>CBDDPZ010000001.1:0-45088 GCA_965232575.1 Caldilineaceae bacterium
AAGGCCGTGCCTTTCCAGAAGCCGAGCTGCAATGGGTGCAACTGCTGGGGGCCACAGTCCAGTCCTTCGACTGTGGCCACCTCCCGCCCGTTCACCTGGACCGCGAATAGGAGACAGGAACGGACCGCCACTTCATCTAGTTGCACGGTGCACGCCCCACAAACGCCGTGTTCGCAGCCTACGTGTGTGCCTGTCAATCCGAGTTCGTGGCGCAGGAAGTCGCTAAGCAGCAAACGCGGCTCGACAGAGCGTTCGTACTGGTGTCCGTTTATCTTCACCGTGATCGTATGGTCCAAGAATAAATCCTCTTCTTCTACTGCCTGTCGGCCCCGTTTGCCCTCTCAGTAGCCCGGATCAGCACTCGTTCAGCAATGACACGAGACAGATGTCGGCGAAACGCTGGCCCGGCGTGGATATCTCCGACTGGGTCAATGTCCCGCGTCGCCGCAGTATCGGCAGCAGCCCGAATGGCTTCCGCGGTGGGCTGTTCGCCAACCAGCACAGCCGCTGCCTGCTCCGCTTCGACCGGTCCTTCCCCTACGCTGAGAAAGACGAGCCTCACGTTTTCCACCACCCCTTTTTCGTCCAGCCTCACGACTGCCGCGGCGCCGCACATAGCGTAGTTGCCGTGTTGGCGGGCAACCTCGTCGAAAGCCCAGCCGCTGCCAGGGGGCAAGGTAGGGAAGGTCACTTCGACCAGCATCTCCTCCGACAACATCGCGGTAGCGAACAATCCAACATAAAAGTGTCGCGCCGCGACCCAGCGCGCGTCTGTAACGCTGCGCACATACATGCGGGCGTCCAGGGCAACGGCCAGGGCGGGCAACTCAGCGGCAGGGTCGGCGTGTGCCAGACTGCCTCGATGGTGCCGCGATTGCGAATCTGGGCATGGGCAATATGGGGCATGGCTTCGTGGAGCAGCGGCGTTATTCGCTGTGCCAGGGCGCTGCGCTCTACCGATCGCTGGCGGGTCATCGCGCCGCAGCGAAGGCCGCTCTCGTCCTCTCGAATGAAGAACAGCTCGTCGATTCCATTGAGATCTATCAGACCAGTCGGTTGGGCCAGGCGAAAGTTCATCGTTGGCACCAGGCTCTGTCCTCCGGCCAGGAGCTTGGCATCTCCACCATAGTCCGCGAGCAGAACAAGCGCTTCGTCAACGCTACGCGGCGCGTAATAGTCAAAGGCCGCGGGTTTCATCCAGCCCGCCCCCTGCACTGGCCGCACATGCCAACTGCTGGTGGAAAGTGCGAATCAAGGGCCATGATTTTCTACTCTTCCACAAATGCGACCGCTCGGCAGAAGGCCGCCTCTCCGCCCTTGAATAACCAGGGGAAGACACCCACGGTCAGCCGCCTGTTCTGCAACTCTGGCGCGCCGATCTGTCCTCCCATGTTCTCCACATGCATGCAGTCGTGAGGGAAGAGCGCGTTGTGTGTAAGCTGGTAAGCTTCCTCTGGAAACAATTCGTCAACTGCGTCAGAGCCGCCGAATTTCTCTTCGCACTGTTTGCGCACGCGCTGCCAGTGCTCCAGGCCGCCTCTGCCTAGGAAACGACCGATTGGCAAATTCATCGGATGATCTGTCGAGATCATATCCACTCCCCAGATGTGAATCTCCTTGTCCAGCAACCACTGGCAAATGCTGTGATGGGGTCCTGGATGGCGGAGTATGTACTTCTCCTCGTCACCCTCTTCAGCCAGGAAGGCGTAGCGATGCCAGCCAGTGTTGATGAAAAGAATGTCCCCCTTCCGCACCTCAACCCGCTCCTCAATGTCCTCTGGGCGGAAAATGTCCAATTCGTCCAGCATATCGCTCAGATCGACGATTACACCATCACCGTAAAGCCAATCCAGAGGCACCTGGTCGATCGTCCTGCCGTTCGTCACAAAATGGCGCGGCGCATCCAAATGAGTACCCATGTGATTCGATGACTGGATGTACTGCGCATTCACGCCGTGCTCGGACTTGCGTTTGAAGTATTTTACTTCAAACGGGGGATAAAACGGCCAGAACGAGCAGTCTGCGTTCAAGGGCTGGGAAAGATCGTAGGGGATCATTGCACTGGTCTCCTGAGAATTTTCTGGTAGTCGGTAATTTTTTCGGTTGTTGTTGCTAGAAATTGTACTCTTCTGCAAAGGTCAAAAGCGCCTCGGTGAAAAGATCCAGCGGCGGGCGAACGAGCCCGGCGCCGATTTGGCCGACACCGGCCTCCCTGTGAGCAATGCCGGTGTTGACCCTTGGCGTGATGCCGGTCTCTACAACTGCTCGCAGGTCGATACCCACGGGCGTGCCTCGAAAATCAAGCTGCGGAATCGTAAAGGAGGTATGCTCTGCCGCCGTAATCTCGTACATTTCCAGAGTGGCGTTGAGCGCGTCCTGGGGCGTTCCGCTCACGAACGTGACGATAGCCGGCGCGGCCGCCATCGCGAACGCGCCTATTCCGGCCGTCTCTGTAATCGTGCTGTCCCCGATATCTGGATTACCGTCCTCCGCGCTGAAGCCCGGAAAATAGAGGCCGACAGGCTGTGGACACGACGAAGTGAACCAGCGCCCGCCCAGTCCGCTGACGCGAATGCCGAATTCTGTTCCGTTTCTGGCCATTGTCGTGACGATAGTGCTCTGTTCGACTTCGTGGCCGGCGTCAGCCATGGCTTTGCAGGCCGCCATGACCGGGTTGAGGACGCTGAGTGCATTTTCACCCAAAGCCTCAATGACATCAGCAGCCGTGGCCGGGTCCGGCGCCGCCTTGGCGATGTGCGGCGCCAGCTGCCTGGTATAGAGGATTGAACCCGCCTTATTGCGATTGTGGCCCTCGTCCCCCATGTGCAGCGCCTCAGCCAGCAGGGCGCGAATGTCCAGGCCGGAACATGCTTCAATTGCGGCCCCAAGCACGGGCGCCATGACTTCGTGCATCCAGCGCAGTCTTGCCTGCACTTCTTCGCTGTAGGCGCCGTAGCGCAAGACCTTTCCGTATCCTTCATTTAGGTTCGAATAGGCCCGGTTTCCGTGCGTCTTGTTCTCGACCTCATATACGGCCATTGAGGGTGATATCACACCCGCCATCGGCCCGACCGAGTTGTGGTGATGACAGGGCGAGAGTCTGACTTCGCCGCTTACGATCAGCCGCTCGGCCTCCTCCTCGTCCCCGGCTCTTCCCTCGAAGATCAGCGCGCCAATCAGAGCTCCTCTTAGCGGACCTGAGGCCTGCTCCCAGGCAATTGGCGGGCCAGCATGAAGCAGCAGGTTCTCGTGCATGCCTGGAACTAAGTCGAGCGCCCTGCCCAGCCCTGTCAGGACAGGACGGGCCTCAATTATTCGTTCTACGGCGGTGGCATTGGCGCTGTCTATGCTATTAGCCATGAAGTCCCTCCGGGCGGCCTTCATTAGTGGCTAGGGGTCAGGGCTTAGGGGTTAGTAACTGCCGTCCCTCGCCCCTGTCCCCTGCCGTTTCGGGTCCGGCTCCTGTCAGGACGGTGTCGCCCTGTCATCCCTACCTGAGACGCGTCAGCAGATTGGCCAGTCTCTCGTCGCCTCCCGCAGGAGGACGCCAATCAACTTGCACGACTTCAGCGCCTTGGTCACGCAGGCTGTCGGTGAATGATTCAAGTCCTATATTTATGGCTGAAAAAGAGGTCGAGTTGTGCGCGTCCTTTTTTGCATGCTGAAAGCTGGTTTCTTGCTTCGACGACTTTCTCGGCCGACCATTTCCTTTGCCGGCAAATGCGTAGGCAATTGCACGCAGAGCATGGTCATGCCTGGTGAAGACGTAAGCGCCAGCCCCCTTAAGCTGCTCGACCTGTCTGTCTAACCCTTGCGGGTCGGCGTTAGTGCCAATGATCGAAGCAACGACTGGCAGAGGATCTCCATTCAGGGCAGCAGTTGCAATCGCCTCTTCTATGGCAGGGGCCAGTTCGCTGGCTGGGTCCTCGTGTGCTCCATCACCCAGCACGACGTCCAGAAGTATGAGTCCTGTTTCAGGGTCCTGTGCTTCCTGCAACAAGCGACGGATTCGCAACGCATTGTCGAGCATCGGATGCAACCGTCCCACGGTGAATGCGTCCCCGCCTAAATCAACGACAGTGTGGCCCTTGCTGCGGTGAGGGTTTTCCAAGAGCAGACCTCCCGGCAAAGGCCCGTTGGAACGAACCGAAGGCAGCGAATCCTGCAAGAGGAAGAGCGCCTCGTAAGCCAGAGTTCCACCGGAATAGAGCGCGCGCAGAAACGATTGAGGCCGCGGGGAGGGAACGAGCTGTGACGGCGCCTCTGTCGACTCCGAGGTCAAGGAGCGTTGCTCAGAACAGCTAGTCGAGACCGCGGATGTCGTCAGACTTACCGCAAGTTCAGCGGTCTCGTCCAAAGTACTGGCGAAGCGGATATTCGAATTGACATCGTCCTTGTTTTGCGATGTATGATACCCGATGAAATCTATGACCACCGGCTTGTTGCAAGAGGTGGCTTCGGATAACAATTCCTGTGCGACCGACGCCGCGGGAGGCTTGGACACGATAACAATTGCATCGGTCTGCGGGTCGTCCTTCAGCTTGGCCAGAGCCTGTTTCGCCGATCTCGCCTGCACCTCTGCTGACAGGTCGCGGCCGCCTGTGCCGAATGCCTGGGACACACCGCCCCCAAGTCGGTGGATGCCGACCATTATGGATTGGAGCCCTGTACCGGAAGCGGCGACAATTCCGATCCTTCCTTTGCGGACCCTGTTTGCGAAACCGAGTCCGATTCCATTGACGCAGGCGGTGCCGCAGTCAGGTCCCATCACCAGCAGACCTTTACTTGCGGCCGTCTCCTTAAGCGAAATCTCGTCTTCAAGGCTGACGTTATCGCTGTATAGAAAGACGTTCTTGCCCAGGTTGAGAGCGTCGCGAGCGACGGCTGCCGCGTAGCGGCCCGGAATCGAAATCAGAACCCACTCCGCCTCTGGAATCATCCGTGTAGCAGATGCCAGGCTTTTAGGTCGATATGCATCGGTCTGTTGCGATCTGCGGGAGGCCAGAAGTTCGTCCACTCGGGCCAAAGCCGCGTGGCCGGCCGTTTCTGAATCCGCCTTGACAACTAGAATGAGATCTTCTGGAGCGGCTGCGTGGAGGGCGTCGGTCAAGAGCGCGCTTTGAGCAAGCAACTCTTTGTTGGCCGGAGTTCCCATGACCACACCGGCGTCCAGGATTCCGGGCAATTCGGTCAAGGCGCGCTGAAGCAGCATCAGCACAACGGAATCGTAATAAGAACCGGATCGAATTTCGGCCAGAACTGCAAGGGTACCCGCGGCGGCCTTGTCGTCAGGGACCGAGAAGTCATCCACAGTTGCACTCCAATGCACCGGGGGCGGGCCGTTTTGATGTCTCTTACTGAGAACGGGGGCCTTTCGTTTCGGAAACGAGAAGATTCCGCGGGCATTCTACCAGTCAAACAGAAGTTAGGCCAAAGACGGCGGTGGGTTCAGTTCGGCTCCATTTCTCTCTTTGCCTGGACAAGATTCTCGGCATCAATTGCCCCGACAACCGCCGCGACATCCCGGTCAACTTTCACCGACCCGGCGATCAATTCTTCATGCAGATTCCTGTTGTTCAATAGGGCGGGCAAAGGTTGAGGTGGGGCCGGGCTGCCTTCAATGGATTGAATCGTCAGTTGCCAGTATCCCACATCGTGCCACGCCCCTATTTTGTAGCCCACCTGACTGAATGTCCCCGCAACCGTGAATCCGAACGATTCGTGAAAGCTTACGCTGGCCTCGTTCGGTAGCGTGATGCCGGCGTAGGCGCGAACGAAGCCTTGCAAGCGTAAGATGGCAAAAAGTGTGTCGTACAGCGCCTGCCCAACTCCCAGGCGCCTGGCCCGGGCATGCACATAAGCTGAAACATTGACCGACCACTGATAGGCGGCCCGCGCACTGTGCTCGCCGGCGTATGCATAGCCCAGCAGCCTTCCCCGAGCAGAGCAGACGAGCCAAGGATACCGGGTCAAGGATTTCCTTACGCGGACAGCCATATCCTCTTCAGAAGGCGGCACAGTTTCGAAGGATATCGGCGTCTCGCGCACGACAGGTGCATAGATCGCCCGAATTCCTGCCGCGTCCTGAGGGGTTGCCAAACGAAGGTGCGGGTCCATGTAAGTGTCTTCCATTGCGCGGCCAAACCGAGTCACCAGAGTCCAATTGAAACAGAAAGCCGCCTCCAGGCGACGACGAGAGGCGGCACATCCGGTATTGATGGAAGAATGGCTACGGGCTGGGGACTACCACCGGCCGCCGCGGTCCCGAAATCCGCCGCCCTGACCACCGCGGTCCTCCCGCGGACGCGCCTCATTTACCCTGAGCGTGCGTCCTCCCATCTCTTGGTCATTCAGGGCCTCGATCGCAGCTTCAGCCGCGTCGTCCTCCATCTCTACGAAACAAAATCCACGAAGTCGACCGGTTTCCCTATCGGTGATCATGGCAACGCTGATGATCTCTCCGTGTTGGGAAAACAGTTCCCGGACCTCCTCCTCAGTCGCCGAGTAGGGCAAGTTGCCCACATAAATACGCTTGCTCATTTGAATGGCTCCCCGACCCATGCTCCACCCGAATGCGTACCGCGTAACCGTCCCGGTCTATATTTGGACTGTGATTTCCGGGATTATTGGGATTAGGGGGATTAAAAGCAACTGCCGTTAATCACAGTTTATCCCCCTAATCCCCCAAAATCACAGTTCAAAGACAGTGGCGCTTTTAAGTGGTGTCTCGTATCCGATGGCACCTAGTATGCCTCTTTTATGCCGTTCTGTCTACCACCTTAAATGAGGCCTGGTTCCTCTGAATCGCTACTTTGCCCGCGTTCCGTAGCTCTTGGGTTGCATTCGTAGCCATTCTGTCGCAAAGATGCGTATAAATTATATTTGGATCTGGCCGATCCGCGGTGGTAAAATTGACTGTGATTTTGGGGGATTATTGGGATTAGGGGGATTAAAGGCAACTGCGCTCGCCCAGGTGTTGACGTTAATCACAGTTCAGACAGTTGTCAGGTGGGGGAAGGCTTTACAGGATCTGTTGGAGCTTGCCATCCCTGTCTGGACAGAAATTGGCGGTCCTCCAGGGTAAGGTGTCCGGCTTCAGTCGTTGTCACCAACAGTTCCGGGCGCCTCTTGAGCGTGCGCAGGAGAGACTGTTCTCGCCGCCACTGTTCTACCTTGGCGTGGTGTCCGCTGGTCAGAACATCTGGTACGACCTCTCCCCGAAATTCGGTGGGCCGTGTATACTGAGGCCCTTCGAGGAGGCCGGACAAACCGTCCGAAAAACTGTCATACTTTGCGCCTGACTCGTGCCCTAGTACGCCGGGCAGCATTCTTGTAACAGCATCAATGATCGCTAGAGCAGCGATTTCACCTCCACTTAGTACAAAGTCGCCAATACTGAGTTCATCTGTAACTAATTGGGTACGAATCCGCTCATCGACGCCTTCATATCGTCCACACACAAGTGCTAGGCGCCTATGCCTGCTGAGTTTTGCGGCGATGTCCTGATTGAAGCGGCGGCCCTGAGGCGTCAAGAGAATTATCGGAGTGGGCTGTCGCAGAACTGGTGGTTCCTTCGGATTCCAGTCGGGTAGATCGAAATGGGCCGCTTCTTCAGGTAGCTGCCAACCTTGGGGACGGCTCAATACAGACTCGACCGCACGTGCTACGGGCTCAGGGCGCATGACCATTCCGCCGCCGCCTCCGTAGGGGTAACCGTCACAAGTATGATGCCGATCAGTAGCGTAGTCTCGTATATTGTGGAGCGTTACTTGAAGAATGCCTTTTTTCTGCGCGCGGGCCAGAATACTCTCGGATAGGGCTCCTGAAAACATTGGCGGAAACAGTGTGAATACGTCGAAGTGGATGGCGCGGGGAGCCACCTCTTGAATACAGGCATTATCGAACTCGTCATCCGTTCGGTGCTCCAGCACGTCACTCTGGGCCATGATTTCCTCTTAACCGCCCTGGGACTGGCCTACTTCCGGCGGCTGGCGGACTCGATGGCGGAGGGCAGTTTCCATCGCCCCAGGCCGAACCGATGGAAGCAGATTCTGCGCCGAATACGTACTTCAATTGTAGCACAACCGCGGGACGTGCAGACAGTTGAGGATTCGGCAGGCGACTCCTGGTTGGGGCATCTGCGGCGCCGGCGCTCCCCGCTTCGGTCCCAGTTTGCAATCGCCCTCACCGTAGTTCTTGTCGGCTGCCTCTATCTGCCTCGCCGCCTCGTGGCGCCAGTAGCTTCGCAAGGGCTCAGGCCGGTTCCTGTGCCCGTGCCGGCTCCTACCTCTGTCATCGCACGCCCTGCCCCAAAAACGCAGATACAAGACCCGCTGACTGCGATCTCTGCCAGTTCGACACGCATCGCCCAATTGATTCCGGCCTCGATTTCGCAGACTTTGGATCGTCCTACGGTAGAACTCGCTCCTCTTGCGCCCGTAATCGTGCAAAGTGCAGAAGCTGGCAGACCTGAGGCCGAAACCCACGCATCGACCCAGCGCGCTCCAATTGCAGACATTTCCGCATCATCGGATCAGCCAGCCAACATCGATCCCATTTATCGCTACGATCCGGATGCCCTGTCCCAGCTTGAAATTGAAGGCGTGCTGTTGCAGGAACCATTCAGAGATGAGCTCAACCCCACAATTCGTGACGAGTTCGTTTCGAGACCTCCAATGTCCGGGTTGGGCGTGCTAGAACCAATCGCCTTGAGTACGCCCGTGCCGTCTCAAAACGCTGCCCCGCGATTTTCTTCCAGGCCTCCTATGGGTGGCATGAACCTCCTGCGCGAAGAGATAGACAAGGCGCGAACATCCCTGTCGTTTCAGGTCGATGTAGGTGCGGATACCGGCCTTGCTCCTCCGACACCAAGTGGGCCCGGCAGTCTCTGGCCGACTTTCGAACCGCCAAGCCTGATCAGCGGGGAACACTTTTGGCTGGAACCGCCGTTTCCAGGCGGTTTCAATCAACTGTACAGCCCTGGCTATCAGTTCGGCAGCACTGGCGGCGGCAGATACAGAATCCATCACGGAGTCGACATTGGCAATCCGGTCGGCACGCCCGTTCTCGCCACTGCTTCCGGGGAAGTTGTCCATGCTGGACCCGACAATCCCAATCTTCTTGGCCCGTACAATGATTTCTACGGAAACTCGGTTGTCATCCGCCTTGATCGAAAGCTGAACACCTCACGCGGAGAACAGGACGTCTTTGTTCTCTACGGCCACCTTGTCAGCGTGGATGTCCAGGAAGGCCAATGGGTGGGGACAGGTGATTATTTGGGCGGCGTAGGTATGACCGGCATAGCAATCGGACCCCATCTGCATATGGAGGTCCGCATTGGACAGAATAGTTACCTGCATACTGTAAACCCCGCCTTGTGGATGCGTCCCGCAGCCTACACGGGTACGGTGGCGGTCCGGCTGCTTTCCGCGACGGGCCGCACCTGGCCCGGCGTTCAACTCTCCCTGTACCGATATGAGGAGACCGGGGTCAGCTGGTATCGCGTTGTCGAGACATACCCCGAACAGGAGAGCATCGGTCCGGACCCGTCATGGGGGGAGAACGGGGCCCTGAGCCACATCCCTGTCGGCACGTACCTCTTATCAGGCTTTGTCAATGGAGAGGAGGTCAGGCAGGAGATCGCAGTGCGCGAAGGTGAAACGACCTTTGTAGAAATGCGGACTCAGCAGTAGACTAGCCACTGAAATTTAACTGTGATTTTGGGAGATTATTGGGATTAGGGGGATTAAAGGCAGTTGCCGTTGCAGTTAATCACAACTCATCCCCTGAATCCCGGAAATCACAGTTCAGACAGCGCCGGAAAGGAATTCACGGCGGAGTGCCCGTGTGTTCAACACAATCTAGAGCTCTGATGGAATTCGCTAAGACTCTCTTCAAGTTTACCCTTCCATATCGAACGCCGTTGCTGGCGACGATTGTCAGCATGGTCCTCCTGGTGGCCGTGCAACTGTTTGCTCCCTGGTTCATCCGTGAACTGATCGCAACCGTGCGCTCTGGAAACGCAGATTCTCTCTCCTACAGTCTCATAGGTCGCCTCGCCCTCTTTGCCTTGGCAATCTACGCTGCCAGAGCTGGGCTGGAGTTCCTGCGCAGTTACATGGCACATGTAGCCGGCTGGGGTGTTGTGGCCGACGTGCGTGTCGCCATTTACCGGCATCTTCAACGGCTGTCGCTGCACTATTACGAAGACAAACAGACCGGCCAGCTGATGTCGCGCATGGTCAACGACTCTGATCTGCTGGAAAAGCTGATCGCCCACGCTGTCCCCGATGTGCTGGTGAACGTGCTGACCCTGGTGGGCGTAAGCACAATGCTGCTGATTATGAACGCGCAGCTGACCCTGCTTACCCTGGTTCCCATTCCGCTTATCGTCCTGGCAATGCGAGGCTTTGCCAAGTATGTGCGCCCTGCCTTTCGAGAGCGCCAGGCCGAGTTGGGTGAACTCAACGCCATACTGCAAGATAACCTGTCCGGCATTCGCGAAATCAAGACCTTCACCCGTGAAAGGATGGAGTCAGAGCGAATTGGCGTCCGCGTTGACAACTACAAGCGCTCGCTCTTGCACGCACTCAGGCTGCTCGCTACCTTTGAACCGTTCGTCCATTTCGCGTCGGCCTTGGGTGTCGTTGTCGTAATCTATTTTGGAGGCAGATTGGCTCTTGGCGGCGAACTGCCAATCGAGGACCTGGTGGCCTTTTTCCTCTACCTGGAGTTGTTCTATCAGCCGGTGCGCCATCTGAGCCACGCCTGGGAGGCAATCCAGGAGGCTTTGGCCGGAGCGGAACGTGTCAGCGAACTGTTGCTTGAAGAGCCCGATATCGTCGATCATCCGGACGCTCTGGCGTACCGCGGGCGGGCCAAGGGAAATATCACCTTCGACAACGTCAGCTTTTCCTACTTGACCGATCGACCTATCCTGCGCGACATCAATCTGGAGATACCCGCCGCGTCCGTTGTCGCTCTGGTCGGGCCGACCGGAGTGGGCAAGAGTACGTTGGCAAGCCTCGTTCCCCGCTTCTACGATGTGAACGAAGGACGAATTACCCTCGACGGGCACGATATTCGTCACCTGACTATGGAGAGTCTACGCAGTCAAATCAGCATCGTCTTACAGGACGTCTTCCTCTTTCACGGCACGGTAAAGGAAAATATTCTGTTTGGGAGGCCGGGTGCAGGGGACAAAGAGATGGAGGAAGCGGCGCGTATCGCCAATGCAGTCGAGTTTATCGACAAGCTGCCTGATGGCTACGACACCGTAATCGGCGAACGGGGCGTGAAATTGTCCGGCGGCCAGAAACAACGCCTGGCCATTGCCCGCGCTGTTCTCAAGGACGCGCCAATCCTGATCCTGGACGAGGCGACCTCTTCAGTGGATACGGAGACGGAGCAACTGATTCAGCAGGCGCTGGAACGGCTTATGGCTGGACGCACAACGCTGATGATCGCACACAGGCTTTCTACTATCCGCAATGCCGATCAAATCGTTGTGCTGCAGGACGAGGGGATCGCTGAACAGGGCAGCCATGACGAATTAATGGCTGTAGACGGCATCTACCGCCATCTCAATCTTGTACAGTCTCGTCTGCACGCCGAAGAGCAGGAGCCGGTAGTGGAGCAGCAGTTGGCGTGGACCTCTTCTGCGGCCCGCCCCCTACCCATCACCGTCTGAATCAAGCAGGCGGCGCAGATTCTCTCCCATGATCAGGGCCTGATCCGCCTCAGCGATGAATCCACAGTGGCTGCGGAAGCACTCGATAGCCTGTCGGTAGGTCATGTTACGCAAGCAGACGGGATAGTCGGAGCCCCAATACAGCCGCTGGGGACCGAACGTGTCGTACAGCGGCTGAACGATTTCCCGAATCGAATCGGCGTAAGGAAAGTCCCAGAATTCCTGCCGTGTCGAATAGTAGAACCCCGAAACCTTGACACCGATATTGGCATAGCGCGCCGAAGCAAGTACCTGTTCCAGCCTCTCCTTATTCCCGACTCCGGGGTGCCCCAGATGGTGGATAAGAATGGTCAGCTGCGGGAACTGTTCCGCAACCCGATGCAGCGCGGCGTGATGATGGGGCAAACAGGCGATGCTGGCGATCAGGCCCATATCAGCCGCCGTCCTGAAGAACGCCAGTCCATTCTCCCCAAATAGCCAGCTGCCATTGTCGTCGGCCTTCATGTAGTGGGTGAAAGCCTGCAGCGACCAGCGCTCCGCAGCCTGCCGTAGCCGACCGGCTGCGCCTGGCGTGTGGTATGTTTCCGACCAACTACAATCTACGTCCGCAACCTGGCGAATTCGCCCGGGGTAAAGGCGGCTCATCCGGGCGATGTAGTCATTGTTCCGTGGATTGTATTCGATGCCGGCACAGACCAGGAATGCCTGGTCCACGCCGTTCACGTCCATTTCGTTCAGTAATTGCTCGAAGCGGCCCTTGCCGTGAAAGTCCGGCACCGGCGGCTGGTAGGGCCAGCGCTCCCAGCCGTGGCAGTGGCTGTCGATTATCATGGGCGCTTCATTCCGCGCCTGCGAAGACCGGCTTCTCGAGAATCGTCTGTGTCTCGTAAATTGAGCCCCCGCGCAGGGCCTCCGGCATTGGCATCAACACTGGCACATCGGCCAATCGGGGTCGGTTGCAAGGTTCTCCGCGCAACACGCTGTCCGCATATGCCTCCCAATTCGGGTATCCCTGCAGAAACCAGGAGTCCACAGAGCAGTACTGGTAGAGAAGCAACCTGCGGGGACGGGAGGAGACGTTCTTTGCGGAAGCATGCAGGGTCCGAACATGGTGGATCGAGATTCCGCCGGCCTCCAACTCGATAGGCACTGCCTTATCCGCGTCCGGCACCTCGACCGTGACCGCGCCGGCAAAGTGCCCGTCCTGGTGATGCGAATAAATCGGGCCCTTGTGTGAGCCGGGAATGACAAGCAGGCAGCCGTTTTCATACATCATGTCGTCCATACTGACGCCGACTGCCAGCAAGTCGTCATTGGTATGCGGATAGAACGCCCAATCCTGATGCCACTCTACGGGACTGCCGTATTCCGGTGACTTCATATTCAGTTTGTTGCCATTCGTGCGCACACCAGGTCCGACGAGCTGCTCGGCAATATCCAGGATACGAGGGTGCTTGAGACACTTCTTGTATACCTCATGCTGCGTTACCGGGTCTTTGAGCCGGCGCAATTTGGGCGACTCCGGTGTATGACCTGGCTCAAGGTCAAAGACGTCGGTATGCTCGGTGACACTGGCGCTGAGTTGAACGAATCCATCGGTTACCCGGCGCAGTTCCGCAACCTCGTCAGCCGAAAGGACGCCTTCCACGCCCAAGTAGCCATTTTCGTGATAGAAGTCAATCTGTTTGCTGCTAAGCATGTGAATGCTCCTTATGGATAGATAGGGCGAGCCGCGCTATGATTTCGTCTGTCGCGAAGATGTGCCTCAAAAATATGGTTCGATCCACTCTTCCAAAATTTCAAGCCCGAAGCCCGGTGCATCGGTTGGGACCAGCCAGCCGTCTTCTGCGACGGCCTGGCCGGGGATGCCTGACGACTCCTCCAAGGGAACGCCGGGCGCGGAACCGATGAAGTACTCCAGCCAGGGGACGCAGGCAACAGCATGAGTGAAGTGTTGCCCGAAAGGATTGCGCCCTCCTCCGTGCAGAATTACTTTTTTGCCAGCGGCATCCGCGGCTGACGCAATCTTCAGACAGGTGCTCAGACCGCCGACCCAATTGATGTCCGGCTGCAATATATCAACGACGTTGTGCCGCAACGCCCATTGGAAGGGCATGTGGGTATACCAGTGTTCGCCGGTGCTCAGAGTCTGCCAGGGAATGCGCTCTCGCACCTCAACGTGGCCGTCGAGATCTTCCGAAAGCAGACACTCCTCCATCCACTTGAGCCGGTAAGGGCGCAGCGTTTCGGCCAGGCGTACAGTGTATTCGATGTCGAAGGCCATCCAGCAGTCCAGCATCAGTTCGGCTTCGTCGCCGACCAGTTCCCTGGCTTCGGCTACCATTTGCTCGTTCTTGCGCAAGCCGTCAAGGCCGTCCGCCGGGCCGTAGGGACAGGCCAATTTGAACGCGCGGAAGCCCAGCTCCTTGTACCAGTCCAGATCGTTACCCGTCGAATAACAGAACTGCTTGTCCTTCTGCGGACCGCCGATGAGACTGTAGACCGGCCGGTCCAGCAACTTGCCTTTCGCGTCCCATAAAGCCAGGTCCACGGCGCTGACCGCGTAGGCAGCCAGACCGACCGAACCGTACGGTTTTGTCATGCGGAACATCATATCGGCCAGCCGTTGAATAGCCAGACCGTCCTCGCCGATGAGATTCGGGGCAATATGATCGTCAATGATGGCTGCCGCCACCCGGCCGTTGTCGGTCAGACCCAGACCCCAGGTCCCGTCCTCAAGCGTTACTTTGCACCACACCGGCCCCCAGCGACTCGGTGTCCAGAGGCTCCGGTGCCGCTTGACCTTGGGATACCAGGACATGGGATTAGCGACTTCTGCGGTCTCTGCCCAGCCCTTGCGTCGGGGCTTGGTTCTCTGCTCAGGGGTGGGGAAGTTAACGCGCACGGCGCGAATGTCAGTGATCTTCATGCGGATAGATCCTTCCTTGGCCGTTCTTGAGGGTGAATAGAGCTTACGAACTTTCCTGGCAGAGCAAACGTGACCTCCCCTACTCCTCTGTTCTTGAGCGGTGAACTTATGGCCGGGAACAGTTCGGAGGTACCCTTGAAAGGTACTTGATCTTGGCGGAGATGTCAAAGCGACTACCGGGCCGCAAGCATCCAGGATCGGAGCTGCTGGATGAAGGTCTGAGATTGTTTCGCAGGCGTCCCGAACCGAGGAGTGGAAGCAGGCCCGCGCCGTATGACATGACTTTAGAGCGCTTCTCCCAATTCTATTGGGACAACCGCTCCTACTCTTCAATGTCCTCTGACAGTCTCACGAAGAAACGACAGAATTTCAGAGTTACGATATAATCGCCCCCAAGAACACTGATGACAGGACACTTTGACCAGCGCAACCCAACTCCCGTACGCGATTGTCTGTTATGGCCTCTCAACATCTCTCAGATACGATCAGCGTTCGTCCCGACGAGTGGCTTGACGAACAGATTGTCGCGGAATTCCTGCGCGGCAAGTTACCAGGTACGGACAACTCCCTTACCGTCCGCCAATTTGGCGGTGGCGCAGCCAACCTCACTTACCTGCTTGACTATGGTAGCCACGAGTACGTATTGCGCCGTCCTCCGCTCGGCCCCGTGGCCCCATCTGCCCATGATATGGCAAGAGAGTCCAAGGTTCTCTTGAAGCTCTGGGAAGCGTTTCCGCTCGCGCCCCGGGCCTACCTGTTCTCCGATGACGAGTCGATAGTCGGCGCGCCGTTCTTCGTGATGGAGCGACGGCACGGCATCGTCGTCCGCGATTCGATTCCCTCGGTCTACGACGGCTGGAGCGATGCCCCAGCGCGCATGAGCAGAACACTTGTCGAGACGCTCTCCGACCTCCACGCAGTCGATTTTGAAGCACTCGGCTTAGGAGACCTGGGCCGGCCGGCCGGTTTCATCAGACGCCAGATCGAAGGGTGGTGGCAGCGCTGGCAGGCGGCAAAACTGGAGGATCTGCCGGCGATGGACGCAGTCTACCGCTGGTTGCGCGAAAACGAACCGCCTGAGAGCGCGCCGTCGCTCGTTCACAACGACTACAAACTGGATAACGTGATGCTCGACGTTGAGGATCCGGGGCACGTAGTCGCCGTCTTTGACTGGGACATGTGTACGCTCGGCGATCCCCTCTCCGACGTGGGCGCTTTGCTGGCATGGTGGTGTCTACCCGACGATCCGCCCCATTTCCGGACGATGGCAATGATGCCGCTCGACATCCGCTTTCTGCGGCGCGAGGAACTCATCGCCCACTATGCAGAACATAGCGGCCGTGACCTGTCCTCGATTCACTTCTACCATGCGCTCAGCCTGTTCCGGGTGACGGTCATCATCGCCCAGATCTATGTCCGCTACGTGCGCGGCCAAACGCAGGATAAACGCTTCGCCGCCTTCGGCCCGCGCATCCCCGCCGCGGCCCAGGCCGCCCTCGAAGTTGCCAAGGGCCATTGAGATCGCGAGATTCGCCCCAGAGAAGCTCGCCACCCACAACTATACACGGGATTGACGCGGTATGGCGGACTGACTATCATATTCCGAAAAACAGACCAACTTACATCCAACTCGGAAGGAGCGAATAACGTGCAGGAACATAAAATCTCAATGCTGGGCACCGGTCTGATCGGCATGTTCTACACAATGTCCCTGAACGGCGGCAGGGGCAGAGATAGAGTGCAGCTCGTCTACTCCCGGACGGAAGAAAGAGCCCAGGCCTTTGCGGAGGAATGGGACATCCCGGCGTGGACGACCGACCTGGCCGAAGCCTGTACCTCCGACGATATCGACACCGTCGTCATCGGCCTGCCCAACCACATTCATGAAGAGTGCGTAGACCTGGCCGCCGGCGCCGGCAAGGCGATTCTCTGCACCAAGCCTCTCGGCCGCACCGCAGCGGAAGCCAAGCGCATGATGGACAAAGTCGAAGCGACCGGTGTCTTCGGGGGCTACCTTGAAGACCTCTGCTACACGCCCAAAACCCTGAAGGCCATCGCTTCCGTCGAGGAAGGTGCCCTCGGCCATATAACCTGGGCCTGCTCCCGCGAAACGCATCCCGGCCCCCACAGCGACTGGTTCTGGGATCTCGAACAGGCCGGCGGCGGCGCCATCGTTGACCTCGGCTGCCACTGCATCGAAATCGTCCGCAGCTTTATCGGCAAAGACATCCGCCCCGTCGAAGTCATGTGCTGGGCCGACACGCTCGTCCACCCCATTGACGCCGAAGACAACGGCATCGCCCTCATCCGCTTCGAAAACGGTGCCATCGGCCAGTTCGAAGTGAGCTGGTCCTTCCGCGGCGGCATGGACCTGCGCGACGAAGTCGCCGGCACCGAGGGCACCATCTGGCTCAATCACTTCCTGCGCACCGGCTACGAAATGTATACCAGCGGCGCCGGCGCCGGCTACGTCGCCGAAAAGGCCGAGTCCGAAAGCGGCTGGCTCTTCCCGGTCGGCGACGAAGTGGTCGAACTGGGCTATAGCGACATGTTTGACGACATGTTCAACTCCCTCGACCAGGGCACTGAACCCAGAGAAACCTTCTACGACGGTTACATCGTCAACGCAGTCATCGACGCCTGCTACCGCTCAGCCTCCTCGCGTCAGTGGGAGCCGGTGCAGATCGAAGTCTGGCGAGGCCGCGAAAATGTGCCCCTAATCCGTGACAGCCGCGGGCAGGAAGCAGCCGCCGCAGTCCAACCCGACCCGGCCGAAGCCCTCGCCGCCGCTGCCGGTCTGACAATCTTGAAACGCGAACGGATGCCGGGCGGACAGGTCAAGGTCATCATGAAAAATGAGGAGACAGGCGAGCTCAGCCAGGAAATCATCGAGAACGCATAGTCCCTTCCGATGTCACTGATCAAACCCTTCCTCCAGGAAGAGGCCTTCCTCCAGGATGTGCAGGATGCAACCGGAGACGAACGCGTCCTGCACATCTGGTGGCTGGGCCAAAGCGGCTTCCTGCTCAAATGGCAGAGCCGCTTCCTTCTCTTCGATCCCTATCTCTCCGATTCACTTACAAAGAAATACGCCGCCACCGACAAACCCCACATTCGCATGACCGAACGGGTCGTCGCGCCCGAATGCCTAAACTTTGTCGATGTGGTCACTTCAAGCCACAATCACACCGATCATCTGGATGGAGAAACACTCGGTCCTCTGATGGCGATGAATACCGACTTGCAGATCGTCATTCCAGAGGCCAACCGGGCATTCGTAGCCGAGCGGTTGGATTGCGACCCGTCCTGGCCTGCGGGTCTGGACGATGGTGACTTCAGAGAGGTAGGCGCGTTCCGCTTTCACGGTATCGCCGCCGCACACGAAGAGTTGGAGAGGGACGAGGAGGGTCGGATCAAATTCCTTGGCTATGTGGCGTGCTTCGGTCCGTGGAACGTCTATCACAGCGGGGACACGGTCCATTACAGCGGGCTGGTGGAGCGGCTGACACCATTCAATGTCGATGTGGCCATTCTGCCCATCAACGGCAGCAAGCCGGAGCGGAAAGTGGCCGGCAATCTTAACGGAATCGAAGCCGCCACGCTCGCCTGTGCCATCAACGCAAAGCTGGCCATCCCCTGCCATTACGAAATGTTTACTTTCAACACCGCGCCGCCGGATACTTTCATCGCGGCAGCGGACGCGCTGGAGCAGCCAGTGCGCGTGCTGCGGGCGGGGGAGCGGTGCACGGTCGAAAAGTCGGCCACCGGCGTTATGACGGTTCGATCAGGCGATTGACAGCTTCTCTTGACAGAGCAGCCAACGGTTTGTCAGGCGTAGAGACGACAGTGGCTGCGACCGCGTTGGCGAAGCGCGCCGCCTGCTCAGCAGAGGCCCCCTCCTGTACTGCAAGCAGAAAGCCGGCATTGAAAGAATCACCCGCGCCAACCGTAGTTTGAACTTCGACGGAGAATCCGGGCACGAATGTCGGCCCGCCCGTCGAGCCTGCAGCAGTGGTCTCTCCATCCGCCTGCAGCAAAACCGCTGCACCTGCCGCCCCCCGTTTGATGACCACACATCCCGCTCCGTTCTCCAGGATCGCGGCCATCCCCCCGGCCAGCTCAATCCCACCGGTACAAACCGCTAACTCGTGCTCGTTGCAAATAAAATAGTCTGTGTAAGCCAGCAGTGGACGCAGTTCCTCCAGGCGGGCCGGTTCGCCGATGGCCGGGCCGATGTCTACAGCAGTGCGAGTGTCGCTCTGGCTGGCCTTCCGAAATAGTTCGACTGCGCCTTGAGGACGCAGCCCCGGCATAATTGAGTAGCTCGTAAGCAACAGCATGTCCGAACCGCGAACGAGAGCGTTGTCTACAGAACTACCGTCAACCGCCCTGTTGGCGCCCTCGTGGTGAAAGGCCAGTCGATTCTGGTCCCTGTCGCTGAGAATGAGCGTCGTCGCAGTACCCATCCCGGGGTATCTCTTGACGCTCCCCATCCCGACGCCCGCGTCTTTCAGTTGCGATGCCATCCAATCGCCCAGATGGTCCTCGCCCAGGCCCCCAACCAATTTCACCTCCGCCTCCAAACGCGCCAGGGCGTAGGCTGAATTGGCCCCGTTTCCCCCCAGCGACGTTCTAAGCGGCTCGTCATGAAAGACAAGGCTGTCTACCGTAAACTCATCCCCGTCGCTGCGCGGCATCCCAGCCAGATTGGAGACGAAAAGGTCAACAGTCGCGGTGCCGACGATGGTGAACATTGCTGAGATCACTGTGGGTAGGAATGTATGGTCTGGGCCACATAGGAACGCTCCCGGACTATTGCATTTGTCGTATAACGGTACCGAAAAGTAACTCCTGTGCGTCCCATCCAATCAACGCAAATGGGTGCCGGTCAAAAGCCTGAGGCCTTTGGCGATCAAAGTGTCGTATGGTGTTTATCCCATAGTCGCTGAGCAAGACCACTACTCATACGACTTGGACATTGGCACCTTTGAAATACATGGGTGAGTTCTTACATTTAGCGCCAGCATCTGGGATTCTCGCCGTCTTTGTTTAGTTTTGCAAGGACGCTATAATGACGCAAACGCGTAGTTTTCCTACCAGTCCCTGTTTAGGGAGTGTGCCTGGTGGGATACAATTGGTCCCAGGATGGTCTCCAGGACATGGCCTGAGTGTAGGGAGTCCTCGTAAGCTAGCACCAGGGTGATTGGTAACATGCCACTGGTCCTCGTGTGTCGACTGCTAATTGTCAATTTAAGGGCAAATCGAGCCGAGACCAATTGTATCAGAAAGGTTTCTATCAGGAGGTTGCCGTGAGTGAGAGCGGGAATGAGTCGAATGCGAGGACGCGGCACTTGGGGGCGCGTTTCCATAAATGTGCTTTACAGGTAAACCCGTTCGAATACCTAAGCAGGTACGGCGTCTCTACGCAGTACAGTGTTGAGAGCGAATACAACGGCGCCATTGTTGAGGCCTGTCATTTCGCGAATGTCTCTGCAATTGCCGTTACCGATCATTATCGCATTTACTCCTCCAAAGGCCTCATTGACTGCGCCCTTGCAGCTGGCATCTCAGTCTTTCCAGGTTTTGAAGCTGTGACAAAAGACGGCGTTCACTGGCTCTGTCTGTTCGATCCAAAGGAGTCCCTAAGTTATATTGACCGTATAATTGGGGACTGTGGCATCCATGAGGACAATGAGAAATCTCCTACCGGAGACCTTAGCACGGACGAATTCCTGAGCAAGTCGGAAGGGTGGAGAGCTATTTGCATTGCTGCCCATGTGTGGCAAAAAGGTGGCCTCTTAAACAAGTTATCTGGTCAGACGCGCATGAAGGCCTGGAAGTCGCCTGGTCTCCTAGCCTGCTCTCTGCCTGGCCCCGTGGAAAATGCCCCTGAGAGCATTCGACCAATCCTGAGAAATAGGAACGCAGAACATGAGCGTCAGCGACCTGTGGCTATTGTTAATGCAAAGGACGTTAGCGATCCACAGTTAGTAAGTGATCCTGGGACTACAACTTGGATAAAGATGTCAGGCGTAACACTTGACGGTTTACGTCAGGCCTTCCTCGACCCTAGCTCGAGAATCCGACTGAATAGCGATCCCGAACCTGAACTCCATTCAGAATTGAGTGAACTGTCATGGGAAGGAGGGTTTCTGGACGGCACGGCGATTCATTTTAATCCCAATCTGAACGTATTGATCGGTGGGCGCGGGGCAGGAAAGTCTACAGTTATAGAAAGTTTGCGTTACACACTCGATCTGGACCCAATAGGGAATGAGGCCCGTAAGTCTCATGAGGAAATGGTCCGACATGTCCTTCGCGGAGGCACGAAGCTATCGTTGCGCGTTAGTACGTACAAACCGGCAAGACGGGAATACATGATTGAGCGAATTGTTCCTAACCCCCCTGTTGTTCGCGACAGCAGTGGTCAGATTCTGAATCTGCTACCGACCGATGTATTTCCCTCAATTGAGATCTTCGGACAGCATGAGATTTCGGAGCTTACACGGAGCCCTGAGAAACTCACTCTATTGCTCAATCGATTTGTTCAGGCAGACGATAACCTAGAACGACGTAGAGTCAGCCTACGCAGCGACCTAGTGGAGTCTAGTCGTTCCCTTCTTAGTGTCTGGTCTGAACTTCAACAGGTCAATGAACGCTTGGCAGCACTGCCGCGATTGGAAGAGACTTTAGAACGCTACCAGGATGCTGGTCTTGAAGATCGCTTAAGCGAACAGAGCAACCTCGTTCGAGAAGAAGGGGTGTTAGACTCAATACCTGACCGCCAAAGAGTGTTCCGAGAGTGTTTGGATTCGATTCGACAAGAATTGCCCATAGACCGGACCTTCTTGTCGGCCAAGGCCCTTGAAGATTTGCCAGGAGGTGAGATAATCGCGGGCGCAAACGCGGCACTTGAACAATTGTCTCTCGATCTTGTGCAAGTGGTAAGCGCTATGGAAAAAGCTCTGAACCGGGCAGATGAAAGAATCGACGAAGTTCGCAGCCGCTGGAGCGAACGCAAGCGGACAGTAGAGAACGCATACTACAAGATCCTTCGTGATTTAAGAAGGGTGTCTGTGGATGGTGAGGAGTTTATCCGATTACGCCGCGAGATCGAATCTCTACGGCCTTTGCGCGAACGATTGCCGATTCTTCTTCAGTTGCAAGAAGAGCTCCAGCAGCGTCGGCGATCACTGTTAGTAGAATGGGAGGATGTTAAGGCGGCAGAGTTTCGACTTCTTGACCGGGCCGCAAAACGAGTGAATCGTAAACTTCGTGACCGTGTAAATGTAGAAGTAACTGCCTCCGGAAACAGAGAGCCACTATTTGACCTATTGAGGGGCGAAGTTGGGGGCCGCCTTTCAGAGGCAATCGAGGGACTAAAGCGGTCTCCCGGCATATCACTACCAGAATTTGTCGAATGTTGTCGAGCAGGCTCTGAAGAGATTCAAAAGACGTATGCGATTCCATATACCCAGGCCGAGAAACTTGCCAACGCCCCCCTTGAAACGTTGATGCGCATCGAGGAATTAGAATTACCTTCGACCACATCAATTCAATTGAATACCGCTCCTAAGGGCACGCCTCCTGCCTGGAGAGCTTTGGACGAACTCTCGACGGGTCAAAAGGCTACTGCAGTACTGTTGCTCTTACTGTTGGAGTCTGAAGCGCCTTTGATCGTCGACCAACCAGAAGACGATCTCGATAACCGCTTCATCACTGAAGGAATCGTGCCTAAAATGCGTGAAGAGAAGCGACGCCGTCAATTCATCTTCTCAACGCACAATGCCAACATTCCAGTTCTTGGCGATGCAGAACTCATTTTAGGGCTTAGCCCTACTGGAGAGGGAGAGCATGGGCGTGCAACAGTCAGGAGAGAACATATTGGTTCCCTTGATGTCCCTCTAGTACGGGAGCTCGTCGAGGAAGTACTTGAGGGTGGTAAGGATGCCTTCGAGACTCGCAGGCTAAAGTATGGATTCTAGAGGATTGAAATGAACAAGACGGACCTCCTGGAGATGATCAGAGAGGGCGAGAACTCCAGGGTCGAGTTTAAGCGAGATAATGTTCACACAGGATCAGTAGCCAAGGAAATGTCTGCCCTACTGAATTTTGAGGGCGGCTATATCCTTCTGGGAGTGGAAGACGACGGTACCGTTTCGGGTCTAACTCGTAGCCGCGAGGAAGCCGAAAGATGGGCTATGAATGTTGCCCACATGAACATCGAGCCCAGTACCATCCCTTCATGGTTTCCCTTCACACTTGATGATGGAAAGGAGGTCGGAGTCATAGGACTGTCTGCTGACAGCCCCGGCAAACCCCACAAGGCCAAACGCGGCACCGCCTGGGTGACCTTTTTGCGTGTGGGAAGCACTTCGCGAGAAGCGAGCCGAGAAGAAGAAGGAAGATTGTATCAAGCGGCTCATTTGATGCGCAATGACATCAGACCTGTGCTCGACACAAGTTTCGAAAGTCTTGACAAAAACAGGCTTGTGAACTATTTCCAAATTGTCCTTAATCGCGAATTGCCACCTGGGGATGATCGTGATTCGTGGATTCACATTCTTAAGAACATAGATATTTTGGCCGAGGTAGCAGGCACGACTCTTGCGACAGCGGCAGGTCTGCTGCTCTTTGGCAATAATCCAAATCATCGTCTGCCACCGGCTGGAATAACGGCGACCTCCTTTCCAAGTAAAGAAAAGGAATACGGTACCCGAAGCGAGGAGATAATACGGGGACCACTGGTGTCGATCCTGGATGAACAGAAACGAACGGTGGAAAAAGGAGTCATCGACAGGGCGGTGGACTTCGTTGATCGAAACCTCGAAACTGTTGCATGGCTTGAGGGGGCCCGTCGTATCAGCAGAAAGTCCCTCCCCCTTGACGCTGTTCGGGAAAGTGTAGTGAATGCAGTTGCACACCGGGACTACACTCTGGTGGGAACTGATGTTGAAGTTTCTCTTTATTGCGACCGTCTAGAAGTGATTTCTCCGGGTCGGCTTCCAAATGGAGTTACAGTCGAAAAAATGTCGGAAGGGCTCCGGGCAGCCAGAAATGAACTGCTGAAGGAAATCTTGCGTGACTATGGCTACGTTGATCATCTAGGAATGGGCGTGAGAAACAAGATAATAGGTTCAATGCGCGCCTTCAATGGCACTGAGCCTGACCTCATTGAGGACGATAGTCGCTTTACGGTGCGTTTGTGGATAGAGGGAGCAGTCCCATAGATCTTAGATTCACCGTCCTATTTTTTGGCGTAGCAGTACGGTATTCCACTCCTCCCGCGTCAACAAGCTGCTCTGCCATCCAATCGCCCAGATGGTCCTCGCCCAAGCCTCCAACCAAATTCACCTCCGCCCCCAAACGCGCCAAAGCGAGGGCCGAATTGGCCCCGTTACCACCCAGAGAAGTCCTTAATGGCTCGTCGTGAAACGCAAGACTGTCCACCGTGAACTCATCCCCTCGCTGCGTGGCATCGCCGCCAGATTGGAGACGAAAAGATCAACCGTGGCGGTGCCGATAACGGTAAACATGGTGTGGCTGCCCCCTGGAAGAATCGAGCTGGTCTGACCGCTGGATCGAGATCGGCTCCGGCCTGAATGTGTCGCACTCTGTCAATCTCAGACCATCATTCTATAGCCGATCTCCACCGCTGCGAAACAGCGTTGCCGTACAGTTCCACCCATAAGTGCAAGAGCACGTACGAACGCTGCCCAAATCCAGTCAATTTTTTCGCGACCGAGTCGTCATCTGATATAATCCCTTGGAAATAGCATCGCCTGGCTGCCAAACGCATCTCATACCCAATACCAGAAACGCTCCACTTTCCTGGAAAAAACTTATGACCGCCCTGCAAATTCGTGTGTCCCCTGCACACAGCAGCCAGCCTGTGCCCAGGACGCGTTTCTGCGAACCGAAGACTCTTCAGCAGACTAGCTGCGTTTCTGGGCTGTGTCTTTGTACAGATCTGGAAACGTGCGCGATTTTGCCTAACGACGTAGGTCATTCCAGCTGTTGCGGCAATCAGAAGTTTGGGGCTTGACAAGTAAGGAATTATCGGGTATACTTGTAGTATAAGGTTCAGCGCTACTACAGGAAATATTCGATGGATTTGGTCACGGTTTTTGAGCGGTTCCCGACACAACAGCACTGCATTGACCACTTGGAGAAAGCCCGCTGGAACGGGGAGCCTACTTGCCCGTTCTGCGGTTCCGATAGAGTAGCTCGCAAGCGTGAGAATCAGCGCATAGGCCGCTGGAACTGCCACAAGTGCCACAACAGCTACAACGTCTTGACGGGCACGATTTTCAAGGCAACCCGAATCCCGTTGCAGAAGTGGTTCTTGGCTATCAGCATACTGCTCAACGCCAAGAAGTCTGTCAGTAGCTACCAGTTGAGCCGCGACCTGGGCATCACGCAGAGAACCGCCTACCGGATGGGAATGCAGATTCGGGCGGCAATGGTAGACGATAGCGTGTTCCTGAACGGAATTGTCGAGGCGGACGAAACCTACATAGGCGGCAAGCCTAGAGGCAACCGCAAGGATGACGATCAAGACCCGCCTAAGCGCGGGCGAGGCGCCAAGAAACAGCCCGTCATTGGTGCGTTGGCAAGAGGCGGCAGGTTGTAGCCAAGCCTAGCGATAAAGTCAATGGCAAGACGCTCAAAGCGTTCCTGGGGCAGTTCGTAGATGAGGATGACAGCGTACTGGTTACGGACGAATTCACGGGCTACAACCGCATGGGAGAGTGGGTTCCGCACTTCACCATTAACCATGCAGTAGCCTACGCACAAGGGCTGATTCACACCAACACGATTGAAGGTTTTTGGAGCCTTGTAAAGAGAGCGATTTTTGGACAGCATCACCACTACAGCAAAGGCCACGCGGCGGCTTACATCATCGAAGCGTGCTACAAGTACAACAACCGGAACAACGCGGAAGCCTTTGACCAGTTCCTCGCCGGAACGGTCGCCGTCTAGGGGAACAGATGATCGGGCTGCAGCGTCAGATCGTGTGTGGGAAAATGTCTCATCCCCACCACCACACACGACAGGAGACAACGCCATGTAACCGAACCGCCTGTACTTCGGGGACTGCTTGGAAATCATGCAGGAGTACGTCCCTGACGAATCAATCACCCTTATCTATCTTGACCCTCCTTTCAATTCCAAACGGCTATACAACGCCTTCATAGGCGGCGCCCAGTTCGTGGCCTTCGACGACACTTGGCGTTGGCACGAAGCCATTGACGACTTTCACGCAGTCGCGGGAGGGGGATATGAACTCGCCCGCACGATGGAAGCTTTCAAACTCATGTTGGGTACTGGGCCAGAGCTTGCTTACCTGTCTTACATGGCTAACCGACTGCGGGAGTGTCACCGGGCGCTGACCGAAGATGGCAGTCTGTATTTGCACTGCGATCCCACAATGAGCCACAAACTGAAGTTGGTGTTGGACGCCATTTTTGGCAAGCACAATTTCAGAAACGAAATTGTCTGGAAGCGGACAACGGCGCATAGTCTTGCCCGCAAGTACCATGCGAAAGTTCACGACGTAATCTTCTACTACTCCAAGAGCGAAGCCTACTTGTGGCAGCAGCTCTATATGCCCTATGACGACAACTACATTCAGGGCAAGTACCGACACGTAGAGAAAGAAACTGGTCGCCGGTTTCAACTGGGAGACGCCACCGGCACCGGCAATACACCCTACGAAGTGATGGGGGTTACGAAGCCCTATCGTTTCTCTCCCGATAACATGCAGAAGTTGATTGAAGAAGGACGCATTGTGCAGCCAAGCCCAGGCGCGGTGCCGCGATACAAGCGTTATCTGGACGAAATGCCCGGCCTATTGTCTCAAGACATCTGGACGGATATTCAGCCCCTAAATTCGCAAGCAAAGGAACGAATCGGATACCCGACACAAAAGCCTCTTGCACTTCTGGAAAGAATCCTGAATTCCAGCAATCCGTACAATGGTACGGTTCTTGATCCGTTCTGCGGTTGTGGGACGACGATTCACGCGGCGCAAAACTTGGGTATGCCGTGGATTGGCATAGACGTATGCGCCCAAGCCTGCAAGGTGATTCAGCACCGAATTGAAAGCCATTTTGACAGTCTGTGGGACGATATAGAGTTCGTGGGGATGCCCAAGACGGTAGACGACGCCAAGACGCTTGCAGAGTACGACAAGCCGAAGTTTGAGAAGTGGGCAGCCTCGCTGACACCCGGTATGGAAGCCAACAAGAAACAGGTTGCGGACGGCGGCATAGACGGTCGCGGGCGGTATCCGATTCGCAAGGGCGTGTTTGTGGACGTTGTGTCGCAAGTGAAGGGCGGCATGAGCGGACTGGGGCCGATGGACGTACAAGCCTTCAATGGTGCTCGCCTGCAAGCAAACGCCGACATGGGCGTATTTACCTGCTTCGAGGAAAGAGTAACCAACGGGATGCGGGATGCGGCTGTCAATGCGGGGCGGTTCCAAAAGTGGCCTGTCCTGCAAATCTACACCGTCGAAGATTACTTTGCCGAGAGGAAACCCGATCTTCCGTTGGCAGCTTGAGTATACACGGTCTTGGCATCCCCCGTCAAGCCCCAAACTTCTGATTTCTTTCCTGATTCCATGACCCTTCTTTCTGATGCTCTGACTCCCAGGCACAGGTGGCTCATCTTTGCCGCGCTCGGCAGCGGTGTTTTCCTGGACTCGTTGGAAATCAGCATCGTTGCAGTCATACTCCCCACCCTGGTAAGCGAACTTCAAGTCGGCTTCACGCTCGTTCAGTGGGTTGTCCTTTCCTTTACGCTTACGAAAACAGCGATTGTTCTGAGTGTGGGAAGGCTGGGAGATATGATCGGAAAAAGGCCAGTGTTTCTTGTCGGGACTGTGGCCTTTATGGTCGGTTCGGTCCTCGCCGGGCTGGCGCCTAATATCGAGCTCCTCCTCTTCTTTCGAATACTCCAGGCCGTCGGCGGCGCCTTTGCAACCGCTCTCAGCATGGGTATCTTGACAGAAATCTTCCCCGCTTCCGAACGGGGCAAAGCGCTCGGAATGTTCAGCGCCAGCGTCTCATTGGGCGGCATAGTCGGACCTTTCTTAGGCGGGATACTGCTGGATTTCTTGTCGTGGCGCTGGATCTTTTTCATTGGTATTCCCATAAGTTGTGTCAGCTTTAGCCTGGCATGGCGCTACATGCCAGATTCTGCCCCCAGCGGCCACCAACGTTTCGACTGGACTGGCTCGTTTTCTCTGGCTGCTTGTCTGTTGACCCTCATGCTTTTCCTGACTTTCGGTCAGCGCGCCGGATACCGCTCTCCTGCCATGTTGGGACTGTTTGCCCTTTCACTGTTGGCCTTTGCTTTATTTATGCGAACAGAACGACGCGTGCAGGATCCGCTTCTCAATCTGGCCATCTTCAAGAGCGTACAGTTCAGCCTTAACCTTTCCATGCGCCTCATCAGCTTCATTGTGATCGGGGGCGTTTACCTGTTACTACCTTTCTACCTGACAAATGTGCTAAAGCTGGAGCCCGTGGTCGTGGGCCTGCTTCTGACTACAACGTGGATCTCTTTTGGGGTCGCCTCCCCAGTCGCCGGTATCCTTTCCGATCGCTTCGGATACAGGCGCATCGCTGGCGCTGGATTGGTTTTGATGGCGCTCGGCTGTTACACTGTGAGCACGCTCGGCGTCGACACGTCGATTCTCGGCTACGTTCTGCGAGTGTCCACCTTGGGTCTGGGCATGGGATTATTTCAGTCCCCAAACAACAGTGCCGTAATGGGCTCGGCGCCCCGTGAACGGCTGGGCGTCGCCAGCGGCATAAATGTCATCGCCCGCACACTAGGGCGTACATCCGGCATCGCGGCCTTGGGTGCACTCTGGGCAAGCCGTGTCACCGTCTATGCCGGACCGGACTACATTGGGCATGTCACCGAAGCTGCTGCCGCGGCCCAGATCGCCGCTCTGCGCGACATTTCCCTCTCCGCGCTCGCCATTGTCGCAATCGCGCTGATTCTGAGCGCATGGGGAATCCTGGAGGCCCGGGCGCCGCTACAAAGGGTCCAGGTCTGATCAGTTCTTGCGCTGGCAACACTTCGGGGAGTCTAGAATCCACGCCTGCGAAACCCGCTCACCGGATCATTTCGCGTCGTTGACAGACAGCCGAAATCTGCAGCCGAACAGCAAATAAGCGCTAGTGCCTTCCGACTGATCGTCCGCGCAGCGGCCCTGGGTCCTCGGTCTCTTTTGCTCATCCTACCGAAAAGGTGTGATTTTCCGCCCGCGATGGCAAAGCCGACCGATCAACCCTTCGTCGAGCGCAAGTGGCATATCTTCGCCGCGCTCGGCTCCGGCATCTTTCTCGCCTCCTTCGACGGCGGCGTCGTCAGGGTTGTGTTGCCGGCGCTCGTGCATGAATTCAATGTCGATTTTGCGCTCGTCCAATGGGTCGTGCTCTCCTTCTCTCTCACCCAGACTGCGATCATGCTGGGCGTCGGCAGACTGGGGGATATGGTGGGCAAGAAGCCGATCTTCCTCAGCGGCACCATCGCCTTCGCCATCGGTTCCGTCCTCGTAGGGCTGGCGCCCAACATTGAACTTCTCCTCTTCTTTCGCGTGCTCCAGGCCATTGGCGGCGCCTTTGCCACCGCCCTGAGTATGGGCCTCGTTACCGAGACTTTTCCCGCCTCGGAGCGCGGAAAAGCACTCGGCCTCTTCAGCGCGACCGTATCGGTCGGTGGAATCGCCGGACCCATCCTTGGCGGCATTCTCCTCGAATACCTCTCCTGGCGCTGGATCTTCTTCGTTGGCCCTCCTGTCGGTTGCATCAGCTTCATTCTGGCATCGCGCTACTTGCCGGGTACCCACCCCGCTGGGTACCCGGAATTTGACTGGATCGGCTTTCAAACCTTCTTTGCCTTCCTGCTTGCGCTCATGCTGTTCCTTACCTTCGGCGAGAGGATCGGCTTCAAATCGCCTGCTATGCTGAGCCTCTTGGCTCTCTCTCTGCTTATGCTTGCGTTGTTCATTCGTACAGAGTTGAAAGTGAACCAGCCGCTCCTCGACCTGTCGCTCTTCCTCAACTCCCTCTTCAGCCTCAACCTGTCGATGCGGTTGATCAGTTTCATAGTCACTGGCGGAATCACATTGCTCCTCCCCTTTTATCTGAGCAATCTCCTGAAACTGGACCCTGCAGTCGTCGGCCTGCTACTGACGACAACGATGGTCTTCTTCGGCGTGGCCTCACCGATTTCTGGAATGCTTTCAGACCGTTTCGGGTACCGGCTGATCGCCACCGCCGGATTGGTAATGTTGGCATTCGGCTGCTACACTATCAGCACTCTGACCGCCGAAACCTCAATCTTCGGCTATGTTCTGCGAGTCCTGCCCCTGGGATTGGGATTGGGTATCTTCCAGTCGCCCAACAACAGCGCGGTAATGGGTTCGGTTCCCAGGGAAAGGCTGGGCGTCGTTAGCGGCGTTAACGTTATCGGGCGAACGCTGGGAAATACCTCCGGGGTCGCCGCATTGGGAACGCTTTGGGCAAGCCGGGTTTTCGTCTACGCCGGGTCGGATTTCGCAGGCGACGTGACTGAGGCCGCCGCCGCGGCGCAGACCGCCGCATTGCGGGAAGTTTCTTTTGCCGGGATGGCAATCGTTGCGCTCGCCCTTGTAATGAGCGTCTGGGGAATTGTACGCGGACCCGCCGTCCTGCAATTGCGTAGCCGCCTCCAGCAATAGCCTGCAGCGACGTTCAACCCGCCGCATTTACGCTGGATTGCAGCCTCAGTGGCCCGAAAGGGAGAGACAATGAACATTCGCTTTGGATACAGGGACATAGACTGCCCCAGCGCCGATCTCGGGACCTTGCGTGAGAGTCAGGCGCTATTGGGCAATACAGATGCCCTGCATGCGCGCATGGCTGAGGACGGCTATCTGTTCATTCGCGGCTTGATCGATCGCGCCAAAGTGATACGTGCGCGGGAGACCATCCTGCAATTCATGCATGAGCAGAACGTATTGGAACCGGACAAGCCTGTGCTGGAAGGCGTGATGCCAAAAGGTGGGCGAGGCGCAAAGATGAGGCGGATTGCCTATCACGAGGACATTCTCGCCGTTCTCCAGGCCACTGAGCTCTTCGACTTCTTTGCCGCCTACTTTGGCGAGCCTGCGCTTACCTTCGATTACAAGTGGCTGCGCGCCGTCGGCAACGAACAGTACACCGGCGCTCACTATGACTTCGTATACATGGGCCGGGGATCGGGCAATCTCCATACGGTCTGGATTCCATTTGGCGATATTCCCGTTGACCAGGGCACTTTGGCGGTGTGCAAGGGTTCGCACGATTTGCCCAGCTTTGCCCGCATCCGCGATACATACGGGCACATGGACGTGGATCGCGACGGCATAGACGGCTGGTTCACAAAAGACCCAATGGAGATCGTCGAGAAGTTTGGCGGTGAGTGGCTTACAGGTGACTTCTTCATGGGCGACGTAATCCTGTTCGGTATGCACACGATGCACGCCTCTACAACCAACCTGACGAATCGATTCCGCCTGAGCTGCGACGTGCGTTTCCAACCGGCCAGCGAACCGGCCGACCACCGATGGGTAGCGGGCGGCCCAGGACATACGGTTCATGGAATAAAAGACCTTATCCCGATGGAAAAGGCCCGCGCCGAATGGGGGTTGCCGGTCGATTGATCCGTGAGAGCAGGTCGGCAAATTGCCCGCGTTCTGAAATTCGAGTACGATGGCCTTAGTACTTTCTTGAACTGGTTACAGTCCAGCTATTCCGATGTCCGAACCGATCCGAATCGACTGCGACATCCATAATGAGATCCCGGCCCTCGAGATCTTGTATCCCTACTTGCCGGACTACTGGCTCGACTACTGTCGCGAGTCGGCCTTCAACGGTCCGGACGCGGCCGACTACCCCGAAAGCGTGCCCACCGCCGCTCGCAAGGGCAGCAGCCCAAAACCAGACCTGGCCGAGGTACAGGCTAGCGCCCTGGACGACGTCGAAATCGGCATTTTGAACTGCGCCTATCGCGTTCAGAGTGTACGGAATGAGGACTTGGCAGCTTCTCTGGCCACAGCAGTTAACCAGTGGCAAGTCGAGCACTGGCTTGAACAAGAGCCCCGCTTGCGGGCATCAATCGTTGTGCCGAGCCACAACCCGCCCCTTGCCGCCAGGGAAGTCGACAGATGGGGCGATCATCCCGGTTTTGTGCAGGTGATCCTGCCCGTGCGCGCCGAAGCCCCGTACGGCAATCGTCGCTACGACCCGGTCTACGAGGCTGTCGTCAGACATGACCTCGCGCTCGGCATTCATTACGGCGGCGCTCCCGGCCATCCCCCAACTCCCACCGGCTGGCCGTCCTATTTCATTGAAGACTACGCAAACATGGCGCAGGTCTTTCAATCCCAGGTGATCAGCCTGGTCTGCGAAGGCGCGTTTGAACGCTTTCCCTCACTGCGCGTCGCGCTCATCGAAGGGGGGTTTACTTGGCTGCCGTCGCTGATGTGGCGGATCGACAAAGAGTGGAAGGGGTTGCGTCACAACACCCCTTATGTCAGACGCCGTCCGTCAGAATATATGCGCACGCACTTGCGCTTCACCATTCAACCCGTGGACGCGCCGCCCAATCCCCTGCATCTGGCGCAAATCCTCGACCAGTGCGACGCCGAAGACTTGCTCCTTTACGCCAGTGATTACCCCCACTGTCATGAAAACCAGAACATCCTGCTGGACCTGCTGACCGCGGACCAGCGAGAGAAGATCTGTAGTGCCAACGCCCGTGCATTTTATCGGCTGTGAAGAGACGTTCACGGCGACGAAACGGTGACCCATTTTCACACCTGACCTCTCGTCACCTGGTTACAGAATAGGAGAGCTACCATGACTGCTCAATTCGATTCGACTGCCACTGTGGAGAACGGCACCGTAACGAATGACCGGACGAATGGTCATGATGCAAACAATCCCGCAGCCTCCGTTCAACAAGGCTCCCGGTATCGTGCGCCGCTGGACACGGCTATAATCGACACCGACATTCACATCTACTTCCCGACGCAGGACGTACTGCGCAGCTATCTGGACGAGCGGTGGCAGGACTATCACCTGACATTCGGATCGCGGGGATTTGACGGCTCCCATTATCCGCGGGCGATGCCCAATGCGGCCCGCCATGATGCATGGCCCGACGACGGAACTCCCCCCGGATCAAACCTGCCCCTGCTGCAGAAACAGCTACTGGACGAGTGGAACATTGAGATCGGTGTGCTCAATCCGCTGGTCGGCGCGGGCGAGCAGCGCAATCTGGCCTTTGGCGCCGCTTTCGCCCGAGCAACGAATGAATGGCAGTTGGCCGAGTGGCTTGAGCCTGAGCCTCGCCTGCGCGCTTCGATCATCGTTCCCTGGGAAGACGGCGAACTGTCCTCCGCAGAGATCGACAGGTGGGGCAGTCATCCCGGATTTGTCCACGCGTTACTCATCGCCCGCACAAAGGAACCCCTGGGACGGCGCAAATACTGGCCCATGTATGAGGCCGCTAGCCGCCACGACGTACCCATAGCCATTCATTTCGGCGGCGCAGGCGGCGTACCCATCACCGGTTCCGGCTACCCTAACCATTACATCGAAGATCATGGCGGTATGCCCCAGACCTTCCAGGCGCAAGTGATCAGCCTGATCTTTGAAGGCGTCTTCAATGAGTTCCCTACCCTCAATTTCGTACTGATCGAAGGGGGATTCGCCTGGATCCCTCCGCTCCTATGGCGAATGGACAGTGCATGGCGCAAACTGGGAAGCGAAGTGCCTCACGTCACCGAACCGCCTTCAGAACTCTTCCGACGCCACTTCTGGGTCAGCACGCAACCGATGGAGGAGCCGTTCCAGCCTGACCAGTTCCGCCAGTTGCTGGGCCAAATGGATATGGACGATAACCTGCTCTTCGCAACCGACTACCCCCACTGGGACTTTGACGCACCCGATCGCGCCTTTCCCATTCCGCTGGACAAAGAGCGACGGCGGAAATTCATGGCGGAAAACGCCCGCGCACTGTACAATCTGTAGAGATGAGCAATGGCAAAACACGTCGTCGCTACCGTAGATGAGATCCCCCCGGGAGAACGCAAAATCGTCGAGGTTGGAGGACGCTCCATAGGCGTCTTCAACATAAAGGGCGAGTTCTATGCTCTCCGAAATATCTGTCCGCACCAGGGTGGTCCCCTCTGTGAAGGCAGGCTCACCGGATTTGTAATGGCCGACAAGCCTGGAGGCGTGTACAGGTACGAAAGGCGGGGCGAGATTCTGCGCTGCCCGTGGCACGGCTGGGAATACGACGTAACGACCGGTCAATCATGGGTGGATCCAGCATCAGTACGCACGCGCCGCTACGATGTAGAAGTCGCAACCGCAGACGATATTCCTTCAAACTATCAGCCGGGCCCCTACACCGCAGAAACCTTCGAAGTTTCTGTCGACCAGGAGTACGTCGTCGTCGATCTCCCAGGTTGACGGGAGCCCCGGACTTGCTTTCCGACCACGCGACGTAATCAGCGCATCAAAACCAATCGAGCGTCAATTTGGCTCACCGCGAGCCACTGGAGTTCCCTCCCCATGAATCCTTCTGGAAATCCTACTCTTGACCCAAATCTCGAAGCCTACTTGCAAACCGCCCAAACGAGCCAGCTCGAAGAACTGAAGGATTGGCTGCGCATTCCCAGCGTCAGCACGCTGACGCAGCACACGGCGGATGTAGAGCGAGCCGCGGGTTGGCTGGCCCGGAAAATGAAGGACGCCGGCCTGCAAAACGGGGAAATCATCCCCACGGACGGCCATCCGATCGTCTACAGCGACTGGCTGCACGCAGGAGACGACGCCCCGACAGTCCTGGTCTATGGCCACTACGATGTTCAGCCTGTTGACCCGGAAGATCTGTGGATTTCGCCGCCCTTTGAGCCGACCTTGCAGGGTGACGACCTGTTTGCCCGCGGGGCGTCTGACGACAAGGGTCAGCTATTTGCCCATGTTGCCGCGGTCGAGGCTCTCCTGGCAACGTCAGGCGCGTTGCCTGTCAACGTAAAGTTCCTTGTCGAAGGCGAGGAGGAGGTTGGCAGCCAGGCCCTGACAGCCTACTTGCCGGCAGAAACTGAAAAACTCGCCGCCGACGTTTGTCTCATCTCCGATACGCACATCCTGGCCCCCGATCAGCCAATGATCATCTACGGATTACGGGGCGTGTGGGCTGGCGAGGTGACGGTCAGAGGTCCGTCCCAGGACCTCCACAGCGGCATGTTCGGCGGCGCCGTACACAACCCAAATCAAGCAATGTGCGCACTGTTGGCGAGGCTCCATGACAGCGCCGGGCGGGTTGCTGTTCCCGGCTTCTATGATGAAGTGCAACCACTGACCGACAATGAACGGACCGCACTGGCGCAGGTTCCCTATGGCGAGGCCGAACTGTTGCAGGAGACAGGGGTGCCTTCAGCTTGGGGTGAAGATGGCTACACTGTAACCGAAAGGATAGGGGCGCGTCCTACACTGGAGATCAATGGAATGTGGGGCGGCTTTATCGGCGACGGCTTCAAGACCGTAATCCCAGAGGAGGCCCACGCTAAAGTCAGTTGTCGTCTGGTGCCCGACCAGCAATCGTCTGGTATCGGGCCCATGATTGAAATGTTTCTTCAGCAAATCGCGCCGTCAACGGTAGAAGTGTCCGTGCGCACACTCCAGCACGCGCCTGCCACAGTAGTTCCGCTTGATGTGCCTGAAATGCGGGCCGCGGCCAGAGCATATGGTCGGGTTTTCGGCTCTGAGCCGGTCTTCAGCCGCGAAGGAGGCTCAATCCCGATTGCAACTGTTGTCCAGGAATCGCTCGGTATTCCTATCCTTTTCATGGGCTTTGGCCTTCCGGACGACAATCTTCACGCACCGAATGAAAAACTACACCTACCGAACTTCTATCGTGGCATTCGCGTTGGCATTGCGTTGATGGAAGAACTGATTTCGTCTTGACTTCAACGCGGAAACGGTGCAGAATGATAAGTCTGATGGAACAGATCTTTCCTTCTTGACTTAAGTTGGATTTGAATAAGGAGTTATATATGCGTGCAGGTATTCCTCAGTTAAGAGCGTCTCGTCGTGTCTGGCTCATTTCGGTCGCGACGATAATGCTTTTATCCTTGCTGCCGCAGACAGTTACGGCAGCTACGCTGCAGGTCAGCGTGAGTCCCCAGACAACCGGGTACACTACGCACGTCGTGCAGGCCGGCGAGAGCCTCTCTCGAATAGCTGTCAGGTATGGCGTTACTGTCCAGGCACTGGTAACTGCCAACAACATCGCGAATGCGAATCAGGTATACGTCGGCCAGCAGCTACGTATCCCGACAACGGGACAGCAGCCAGCTCCCTCGCAGCCCAGCACTTGCAACCAGACCCATACAGTTGTAGCCGGTGAAACGCTTTCCGGCATCGCGGTCAACTTCGGGGTAACGATTCATAGCCTTGCCCAGGCCAATGGTGTCTCCGTGACTTCCTATGTCTATATCGGCCAGCGCCTGTGTATTCCCGGATCAGGGACAAGCGGCGGCGGTGGCGGCACAACTGGGGACGGCGACACTGGGACAGGAGGTTTCTGGTACGAAGTGCAACTTGGCGACACGCTCAGCCGCATCGCTTTCAATAACGGCACCACCGTCTCCGCAATCATGCGGGCCAATAACCTTTCCGATGCTAACACGGTGTTCTGGGGCACGAGAATTTGGATTCCTCAGGGGGGGTCGAGCGCGCCTCCGCCCGGAGGTGGCACAGCAACCCAGCAGCCCCAGCCAGCACCGCAACCGCCCGCGACCGGAGGTCCATTCGCAGTCAGCCAGCCGACGCATCTGAATGTTCGAGGCGGGCCTGGCACCGAATACCCGATCCTGAGCGTTCTGACCGCCGGCACGCAGGTAAAGATTACCGGCATCGGCCCGAAGGAAGAGTGGTTCCAGGTCGAAGTGTCAGGATTGAGCGAGCCTGCCTGGATATTCCGCGACCTGACCGAGCTGGTCGGATCCCTAGTTGGCGTAAAGAAATTCGCTGAGTCCGAGATTCCTGCACGGCCCAAAGCGGCTCCTCCAGCTGCCGCGCCTGCTCCCTCGGTGCCTTCTACCAGGCTGCCTGGAATCGGTTTCGGCTACGGCGTCCAGGCGCATATGATCCATAACGGCCAGGAAGGCATCGCGATGGACAAGACCCGCGAGCTGGGCTTCGGTTGGGTGAAGCAGCAGATCGAATGGAAGGTCTTTGAATCCAACCAGGGCCAATACGGCTTTGGTGATATCTGGCCGCTCGTGAACGCCGCCAATGCGCGCGGACTCAACCTGCTTTTTAGCGTAGTTAACGCGCCCAACTGGTCTCGCGAATCGGGCTACGACGGTACGGTCGGCGGCCCGCCGGCCGATCCCCAGACCTTTGCTAAGTTCCTGGGCCGGCTCGCAGGAGAATACTGCGGCTCGTCTGTGAAAGCCATTGAGGTCTGGAACGAGCAGAATCTGCACTACGAATGGGGCAACCGCCCGATCAATCCCAGTGAATACATGGCGCTGCTGCGTCCCTCCTACGGCGCAATCAAGGCCGCTTGTCCGTCAATGTATGTAATCAGCGGGGCATTGACTCCCGCCGGTGATAACGGCTCTCTGGCCATGGATGACTTCCGCTACTTCGAGGCCATGCTGCAGCAGGGGCTGGCCAACTACGTAGACGGCTTCGGCGCCCACCCCAGCGGCTATAACGTACCGCCTAATGCTGTCTGGCAAAGCGCATGTGAAGCCATCCAACAGACCGGCAATCAGCACTTCAACGGCGCATGCGACAACCCCCATCACTCGTGGAGTTTCCGCAGCACGATGGAGGGCTACCGTAACCTGGCGTTGCGCTACGGCGCCGGGAACATCCCAATCTGGCCAACCGAGTTCGGTTGGGCCGCTGGAGGCGCCTTCGACCCCCGCTACGGCTACGCCAACGACAACGACTTCGACGAGCAGGCGCGCTGGACGGTCGAGGCCTTCCAGATGATGCGAAACTGGGGTTGGGTTGGCCCCGCCTTCCTGTGGAACCTGAACTTCCGCGTCGTCGCGGACGGTACTGAAAAGGCCCAGTGGGGAATCGTGCGCAACGACTGGAGTCCCTTGCCGATCTTCCATGCCCTGCGAAATATGGCGAAGTAATCAGGGGCAGCCGACCTAGAATGATGTTCAATCCGGAAATAACCGTCGCCGCCATCAATCAGATGAGCGAGCGAACACTAGCCGCCAACCTCGGTATTGAGTTCACCGAGGTTGGCGCGGACTTTATGTGTGCCCGCATGCCGGTGGACAGCCGGACTCTACAGCCCTATGGCCTGCTGCACGGGGGCGCCTCAATTGCGCTGGCGGAAACGATGGGGAGTGTGGCATCAAACGCGATGATTGATCAGAGTTCCCTGACTGCGGTAGGACTGGACATCAACGGCAACCATTTGCGCACTGTCACGGAAGGGTACGTTACCGGCACCGTGCGACCGATTCACATCGGACGGCGCACACACGTGTGGGAGATTCGGATTGAGGACGAGGACGACCGCCTGGTCAATATCAGCCGCCTGACGATGATGATTATCCAGCGGTCCTAGTTGCCGGAAGAGCCGACGCCGAACGCCCGCAAATCTATTGCCGACGATGCTTCCTCTGAATGCAGACAACCGACTGTCGCACTGGCACTCCGACCTGCGGCCCGTGCTGGACCGCCCCGAAGAATCACAACCACACTGAGCACAAATCACTGTCCGGGCATGACGAAATTCAGGATTCTGACAATCTGGGAGGAAGAGGGAGAGATTCTTCGACGGCCGGCGCAACGCGTGCGAACCTTTGACAACCGGCTCCATCAGGTCTTGGAGAACATGGTGGAAACGATGCGCGAGGGCAGGGGTGTTGGTTTGGCGGCGCCGCAAGTTGGGCTCGACCAACGCATCTTCGTCATCGAGTATCCAGAGGATACCGAGCGCCCAGAAGAGACCATGCAGCGCTATGAGATGATCAATCCGGAGATAGTCAAGGCAAAGGGGTCTGAGATCGCTCAGGAAGGCTGCTTAAGTCTGCCCGGCTTGGCTGCAGATGTGGATCGGGCCACCTATGTTCTCGTCAAGGCCCAGGACCGGCATGGCAAGTCCCAGCGAATAAAGGCCTACGACTGGCTGGCGCGCATTTTCCAGCATGAAATCGATCACCTGGGCGGCGTCTTGATGATAGACAGAGCTGAGCAAGTATATAAAGTCGTCGAGCAGGACGACGGCGAAGTGGAATTGGTGCCGTTAGAAGAGGTGATTGAGCAGGACCAATGATCTGGCAAATATTTTCACAAAATACAAGGCCCACAGTTCAAACTGGGGGCCTTTTCTTGCAGGTAACGAGAACAGACGGAACGAAAGTGCAGACTACCTCACATGGTGGTCGATTCCCTCGTACCTTTCTATGAAAGCTCGGATTCGGCCTGCGTCAAATTCGTCAAACTTGTCCAGCCTCTGCCACGCTGTCAGCGCAATGCGAGACTCCATATCCCTGTGAGCCGACTGCGATCCAAACCCAGTCCAATTGGGATCATTCGGCATCATGAGGACGTGGCGTCCACTGGTGATGTAGGGTTGAACTACCTCCGCCAGCTGCTCCCTCAATTCTGGGCAGCCGTCTTCGCATTGGTAGTAGATTATGACGCCCCCATCCTCCATGTTGTGTACGACCTGTTCATAGCGAATCGGTTCATCATAAATGTCCCAGGGGGCCAGACCCGGATAGTGGGGACCGGACGTTGGCGGCGTGGTATTATATTCGATTGGAGAGGCGCTGCCTTGCTGAATGTGCGTATTGCCCTGTGAGGGCCACGATTCTTCGTCGCCAACCGGCGCGGTATTGCGAATGTTTAAGAAAATGACCAGCGCTACGATCGCAATGAGTATAGCGCCGCCCCCATAGAGATAGAGATTCTGTCTGAACCTTCTTTTTGCAGCAATCTCTCTCAATTCCTGACGGGAAGGACGCGCCAGGCGGCCCCCAACGTCCCTCTGCGAGTGCCGACCGCCCTTTGCCCGGGATTTCTTTCTTGATTTCGACCTCGTTGCCATTATCTGTGGACCCACACCAAGGTGGCATCATTCTCCGTCGTACGTATCCATCCCCCTGAGCCGTCCCATTCCGAAAAAGTCCAGTTGAAGAGCCATTCGGCATCCTCAATCGTCAGATTTACACAGCCATGGCTCATGGGCGTGCCGAAATTGTTGTGCCAATACGTCCCGTGAAGTGCGAATTCGCCGTAAAAGTACTGTACCCACTGTACATTAGGCAGATTGTAATAAGTGCCGGAAGCTGGATCACCTCCGGACATTGTCTGTGAAGGAGTTCGTGCCCACATGCGAAACACGCCTGTTATGGTGGGATACGTCTGGATGCCGGATGAGATCAGGAATTCGTTTACCAACTGCTCGCCATCCCAGGCGTACAGCATTTGGTCGCTCAGATTTACTTCAATCCACTTCTCGCCCTCGATACGAGCCCGACTGACATCCAAATGGAGTTGGGTTACACCGTTCCAGGAGACCGCGTATTCGGTTTCATCCTCCATTTGGGTTTGATAAGCCGTGGCCAGTAACTCTTCCCGCTCCTGCCGCACCCGGGGCAGGTCCATCGTTGCGCCACTAAATGGAAGCGGTGGCAGTAAGTCCAGACCAACCTGCGTGCCTTCAGAGGTGGGTGTCTGGGGAGTCGGTACAAGCCGCTCGGCAGCGATTGCCGCATGTGAATGGCCCCATCCGTTGAACAACAGTCCACTGAACAGGGCCATCACCAGTGAAATACCCAGCTTTCTTGCCATCGTGGGCAGACTCCTGTGGCGGATAAAGAGGCTGAACCAGCATCTATTCATGGACCATTACCAGAGTGCCAGGGTTGGTGTTGTTGCTAAACAACCAGTCATCATTGTAGACCGAAGGTGACGTCCAATCGAAGAGCCATTTGGCATCCTCATCAGTCATATTGACGCAACCGCGGCTCATGGGCGTCCCGAAGTTATTGTGCCAGAACGTGCCATGAAAGCCATAGCTCCTATGAAAGTACTGGACATTTTTGACATCCCTCAGGTGATAGTAGGTGCCCGCGGCTCGGCTTCCGCCCCGCATATCCTGCATCGCAATCTTGGCCCAAATGCGGAAAGTGCCTTGGATCGTGGGTGTATTCCCAATCCCGGTGGAGATGACAAACGCTCTAACGGGCGTGGTGCCTTCATAGGCGATAGCCATCTGTTCGCTCAGGTCAACTTCGATCCAGCGCTCGGTGAACGTAGGATACCATGACTGGTCGAGTCTAGGATTCATCCCCTCCAAGAGTTCAAGCGCGTTCTCTGATGGAATGCGCAACGCCTGTCCCACCTCTAGGATACTGTTATTTGTCAAGTTATTCAACTTGGCGATGGCGGCATGATTGACACCGTACTGTTCCGCAATAGCTGTGAGCAATTCCCCGCTCTGCACCGTATGTATTCCGGAATGAGCCTGCCCTGGCTGCATCGCCGGTACAGGTAGGGCAGGCTGCCGGGCCGGCTCAAGCTCGGCCGGTTCGAGTTCCGCAGGCACGAGCAGTACCTGGCCTTCATAGAGCCATCTTGCCGATGACAGGCCGTTTATGGACATGAGCCTCGACAGACTGATGCCGTGCTGTCTGGCAAGACGGGTTAGGGTGTCGCCTGGCCGTACTGTGTAGCGCTGAACATCTTCGAGGTTAACGTTCCCGGCACTAGCCAGCGGACTGGCGCCGACCTGCGAAACCGGAGCGCTCGTCTGGGTGGCCCGCACGGGCGCTTGCGAAACGGGCAACCGCAATACTTGACCGCTATACAGCCAGCGCAAAGGCGAAATACCGTTAATCTGTGCGATTTGCCTTACGCTGAGACCGTGGCGCCGTGCGAGTTTGGAAAGGGAGTCGCCTGTCCGGACCCTGTATAGCTGGTAGCCCTCTGCACTCTGCGGCTCGACGATCACTGTTCCACCGGCATCGACCATAAGACGCTGACCATACCAGACAAAATTAGCGTCCTGTAGGCTGTTGAGCCGCCGCAGGTTTGCCACAGTCGTGCCATACTGCTTGGCGATTTCGCTCAAGGTCTCGCCAGGTTGGACGATGTGCACTTCATAGGCGGCTGCATCGCGGATGCTTGTTATGGCTGCGGAACCGGCAAACATGAGAGCCAGTGTCCCTTGAACTAAGGGTTTTATTAGCCGTCTCATTCCCCACCTCTCTTGCTGTGATTGCTTGCGTGAATCCCTACTTACATTGCGGCTTTGGTCTGACGACTGAACCAAGTCGCTAAGCTTTCCAATCACAAACTAAGACGGCAGTTCTTGTTGTTCTGTTCCCTCCCACTGGTTTGATTTGGCTGAACCTGTCACCAACAGGTCAAATATAGACGAGAAACGCTGTGCCTACAATATGATGGGGTGTCGGGCTCAAGAGTCGGAAATTGGGATCTCGTTTGGGCCGCGTCGACCGCTTCTGAGACTGTCAACTGGGCGTTACTCCCGCCCTGCCCCTTTCAATTCGGTAGCCCCAAAATGAAGACCGACATGTCGACTGACGCCAGAATGAGAGTGCCTGTCTCGCCCGAGCAGGAGCCCGTTGTTGCGCCTGAAACTGTATGCTACAATCCCACGAGTGCATGGGTGAAGCTTCGAATCCTATCGGACTGACTGCATTTCCCCTGTTCCCAGAGTTCCCACGCTGTCGACTCGAAAGCGGTGGCTGGCTTAAGCAATTGGCCAACACTGCAAGAGTCGATTATCAGTACCAAAGTAGGGCCCCAATGGAGGTCTGTCGTGAGTATCACAACAAGCCAGGACGCTGCCAAATCGATCACTGAAGCCTTTCTCCAGCGCACACGTGGATCCGGCGAGTGGGACACGCGCGCCAAAGAATCGATGCCCGGTGGTGACACCAGGGCGGCTTCATATTACACACCTTATCCTGCCTACATGACTCGCGGGGAAGGGTGTTATCTCTACGACTATGACGAAAATCAGTACCTCGACTTTCTCAACAACTACACCTCCCTGATTCACGGGCACGCCCATCCGGCAACCGTCAGCGCCATCCAGGAGCAGGCAGCCCGGGGCACTGTTCTCGGTTCCGCCGCTGAAGTCACAGTTGAACACGCAGAGATGCTCTGTAGCCGCGTCCCCAGCTTTGACAGCGTCCGCTACTGCAATTCCGGCACGGAAGCGACCCTATTAGCTATGCGGGCGGCGAGGGCCTTCACAGGTAGGGACATCATCATAAAGATGGACGGCGGTTATCACGGCTCCCACGACTACGTACAGTTGAACATGCAACCAGACACCGAAGAAGAGGGGCTTCCCCGTCGTCGGCTTTCGAGCAGAGGCGTGCCCGCTGCGGCATTGGAAGGAATGCTGGTAGCGCCGTTCAATGATCTCGATGCTCTGCGCGACCTTCTGCGCGCGCATGCCGGCGATATCGCCGGCATTATTCTGGAACCCGCTCTCGGGGCCGGTGGAGGCGTGGAACCTGAGCCTGGGTACCTGCAGGGAGTCAGGCAACTGGCCGACACATTTGAAGTACTGCTGATTTTTGACGAGATTATGACGTTTCGCCAGGACGTCGGCGGGTTTCAGTCCACAATCGGAGTGACGCCTGACCTGACCTCGATCGCAAAGTTTATCGGCGGCGGCCTTCCACTTGCGGCGTTTGGCGGGCGGAAAGAAATTATGGCGCCGTTCGATCCGACTCACCCCATGACGATCCCGCATAACGGAACCTTCAATGGCAACAACATTACGATGGCGGCGGGCCTGGCAACGATGAAGGAGTTCGGAGCCGACAAGGTGGCAAGAATCAATGAGTTGGGCCAGCGGCTGAGGAACGGACTAAACGCGGCATTTGAGACAGCCGGTGTGGGGATACGCGCCGTTGGCACAGGATCCATTATCCGCATCCACTGGAGCAACGGGAAGATAAGAAATGCACGAGATGCGGTGGCGGCGCAGGAGAAAGCGCTGGATCTGCCTAAACTGCTTCATCTGGAGATGATGAACCGGGGCATTTTCAGCGCTCCTAGGTGTCAGTACGCCATCTCCACCCCAATGTCGGAAAAGGAAATCGACGTAGCCGTCGACGTAATGGGCCAGAGTCTGGAGGTCGTCAAACCCTACGTGCTACAGCATACGCCCCACCTGACTCTGGGCTGAAGAAAAACTGTTTGGACAGAAATATCCTGACCGGGCGTGACGTCCAAGGCAGCAAGTTCGCCCGCGTACTGAGCTTCCCTCACCATAGAAAACTGCTTCACGGAGATCCAGATGGCAAATTCCTCAACGACGCGCCCGAATTTTGTCCTCATCCTCGTAGACGACATGGGTTTTTCCGATATCGGTTGCTATGGTTCGGAAATCCAGACACCTAATCTGGACGGGTTGGCCCGCGGGGGAATGCGGTTTTCCCAAATGTATAACTATGCACGATGCTGCCCGACACGAGCTTGCATGCTTACGGGCGCCTATCCTCATCAAGCCGGCATTGGCCACATGATGGAGAATTCTGGCTCGCCGGCATACCAGGGATACTTGCGTAACGACGTGGTAACCATTTCAGAGGCGCTCAAAAGCGGCGGCTATCGTACATACATGTCCGGTAAATGGCACGTAGGCGGCGCATATGACCCAACTCGGCCGAATAGCTGGCGGCCCGGCGAAGAGGGGCATCCGACGCCTCGTCAACGAGGATTTGACCGCTATTACGGCACACTGGACGGCGCTGGCAGCTTCTTCTCGCCATATTCGTTGATGAAGGACGATTCCTTTGTCCGAGCCGAAGGGGAGCCCGGGATTCAGGGAGCAGGACACGAAGACCAGGCCGGCTCAGCCGACTCCTACTATTACACAGACGCCATCAGCGACCAGGCTGTGAAGATGATTGAAGAAGCCTCGCAGACCGCAGATCCTTTCTTCCTTTATGTGGCCTATACGGCGCCCCACTGGCCGCTCCACGCTCTACCGCAAGATATCGCCAAGTACGAAGGGACCTATCGCAATGGAGGCTGGGACGCGCTGCGTGCGGCCAGACATGAGGAACTTAAGGGAATGGGGCTGCTGGACAGCCGCTGGCCTATCTCGCCCCGCGACCCTTCCGCGCCCCCTTGGGAGGACGCCCTCAATCGGGATTGGGAAGATATGCGTATGGCTGTCTACGCCGCGCAGATAGACCGGATGGATCAGGGGGTCGGGCGAATTCTGGCCGCATTAAGGGATAGGCAACTTGACGATAACACACTCATCCTCTTCCTTTCGGATAACGGCGGATGCGCTGAGTTCCTCGCTGAGAACGGCTGGGTTGACCGGTACAGCGACTGGACACCGGATGGTAGACCGATGCAGGTCGGTAACGATCC
>CBDDPZ010000002.1:0-20794 GCA_965232575.1 Caldilineaceae bacterium
CCGCACGCGGAACTGCTCACCCCGGAGCGTCACGTCGTGGCTGTGCGGGGTTTCCTCGACCAACATCTCGAAGCTTGCGTCGTCCAACAGCAGGCTGTAGAGCTGGGTGACTCCGCTCTGCCGGAGGTCAACGGTGATTGGCTCGCCGTCGACCAAGATCTCTTCCTCGGTGATCTCGATTTCAAACGTATGGTCGCCGACGCTTGCAAAGTATTTCACCACCGTCCTCCCATCCCGCCCATGCGACCGGCCTGCTTCCAAGGGCTGGCGGCGTCGCTCTCGCCCCCGCCGATATTGACAGCGCGGCGGCCGGCGTCGTGGGCTACGAGCGCGGCGGCCACGGCTGCGATACGCGCCTGTTCGAGATCGGGTTCGTTATTTGGCACCAGCCGGCGACGATCGAGAAAACCGGTATCAAACGTTCCCCAGATGAACTCGGTGCTGTCCATTATTTCCTGGTGGAACGGGATCGACGTTTTGACTCCACTGATGCGATATTCGTTGAGTGCCCGGCGCATACGCAGGATAGCTTCGGCCCTGTTTTCGCCCCATACTATTAGCTTGGCGACCATCGGGTCGTAGAAGAGGCTTACTTCGTAGCCCCGGTAGAGGGCGCTTTCGACGCGCACGCCCGGCCCGGTCGGCTCTTTGAGGTAGGTGACAACGCCGCTGTTGGGCATGAAGTTGTTGAACGGATCCTCGGCCGTAAGGCGGCACTCGATCGACCAGCCTTTGGGCCGGATATCTTCCGGCCGGTAGCGCATACGCCGGCCGGCGGCGATGGTCAGCTGCTCTTTGACAATATCGACACCGGTGACAAATTCGGTGACGGGATGCTCCACCTGCAGCCGGGTGTTCATCTCGAGGAAGTAGAATTTCTCATCTTCGGCATCGTAGAGGAATTCGATCGTGCCGGCGTTCTCATATTGGACGGACTCGGCGGCGGCGACTGCGACTCGTCCGAGCTCCTGGCGCAGGTTTTCGTCCACGGCCACGCTGGGCGCCTCTTCGATCAGCTTCTGGTGGCGCCGCTGGATTGAACATTCGCGCTCGCCGAGGTGGATGGTATGGCCGTAACTATCGGCCAGGATCTGGACCTCGATATGGCGGGCGCTGGAGATGAATTTTTCCAGATAGACCTCGCCGTTGCCGAAGGCGCCAACGGCCTCGCGGCGTGCGGCCAGGAGCGCGCCGGTAAACTGATTGGGATCATGAACGACGCGCATGCCCTTGCCGCCGCCTCCTGCGGTCGCCTTAATCATCAGAGGGAACCCGATCTGTACGGCGGTCGCTTTCAGCTCATCGTCTCGCAGGCCCTTGCGCGACCCCGGGACAAGCGGCACATTGTTTTTGGCAACAGTTTCGCGCGCGGTCTGTTTGTCCCCCATCTTGGCGATGGCATTGGGTGACGGCCCAATGAATGTGATGCCGGCATCGGCGCAGGCGGCGGCAAATTCAGCGTTTTCGGCCAGGAAGCCGTAGCCGGGATGGATCGCATCGACCCCGGCCTTGCGCGCCACATCGATGATCTTGTCAATGCGCAGGTAACTGTCCCGGCTGGGGGCCGGGCCGATGTGATAGGCTTCGTCGGCGTAACGCACGTGAAGGGCAGTCCGGTCTACATCAGAAAAGACGGTGGCCGTAGCGATGCCGCGCTCTTCACAGGCCCGCAACACACGCACGGCGATTTCACCTCGATTCGCAACCAGAACTTTTTTGAACATGCGCAGATCCTTACTTTCTTGCCACTATTTCAAGAAGGGCGTGCCCCGGGAAGAAGAGAGGCGCTTTCGGTCTCATCCATCCTCTTTTTTCGATTCCGGGTCAGATTCCAGTCCAGATTGAAGGCAGGGCTTGTTCCCGGACCGCGGTACAATCCGGTCCTACGTCGTGCAGCAGGGGCGAGTCTTTGATATAAGCACACGTCAGATTCCCTGCCGATGGACTCGAGCCTGAATCAGAAGCCGGTCACTGGTAAAGGGAGCCGGCGGGATTTCGCTACTCGGATGCCACGTGCCGAAGGCGCTGTCGTTCGGCGAAAGGAGCAGACGCCGAAAGCCCCACATTGACAGATCGACAGTGCGTCCTACGGGTGAAGAGAAGCTCTCCTCCACAATGGCCTGCACGGGCGCAAATCCGGCGGCGTAGCGGGTTTCCCATGTTCCTTCGGGCAGGACGCCGTCGTCATTGGGTGCGCAGGCCACGCGCAGGGTAACGATCCCGCAATTGACCACGACCACGGCCATTTGGGCGCTGCCGTATTCGATATCGGCCTCGACAATCTGACCGGCAAAGGCGTAGAGGGCGGGGCCGATCTGGGTGAAACGGGGCGTGAGCGATCCCTTCTGCACAGCGTACCAGGGGTCCGGTCCGGGTTCGGGCAGCAGGACGCCGCCGTCGAGCACGGCTGTCAGGGGGAGACCCTGTTGCAGTCGAGGGAAGCCCATGAGCGCGAACTGTTCGGCAGACAGCTCAAATTCGATCTGGGGCAGTCGCTGCATCCCACCGGTGGGTGGGCGGGGCGCAGTTTGTACGCCATCCTGTGCAGCGATCTGGCCGGTCATGCGATCGGTCTTTCTTTCTCCATTCGGTTCCAACGTCGAATTCACAGAGGGATATTTCCATGTTTTTTCGGGGGGAGTCGATCGCGTTTATTTTGCAGCATTTCCAATGCGTTGATCAGGCGCGGCCGGGATTCATGCGGTTCGATCACGTCGTCGATGAAGCCATTGGCGGCTGCGATGTAGGGATTGGCGAAACGGCTTCGATAGTCTGCGACCAGGTCGTTTCTCTTGGCAACTGGATCCTCAGCGGCTGCGATTTCGCGGCGGAAGATTACATTTACGGCGCCCTCCGGCCCCATCACGGCGATTTCCGCCGAAGGCCAGGCCAGAACCAGGTCGGCACCGATGTGGCGGGGGTTCATGACGCAGTAGGCTCCGCCGTAGGCTTTTCGAACTATAACGGTCAGTTTGGGAACCGTTGCTTCGGAGAAGGCGTAGAGAAGCTTGGCGCCATGGCGAATGATGCCGCCGTGCTCTTGATTGAGACCGGGCATGAAACCGGGCACATCTTCAAGGACGACCAGCGGGATGTTGAAACAGTCGCAGAAGCGGACAAAGCGGGCCGCTTTCTGGCTGGCGTCAACATCGAGGACACCGGCGAGTACGGCCGGCTGCTGGGCGACGATGCCGATGGTGCGGCCGCCCAAACGGGCGAAACCGACCATCACATTGCGGGCCCACTGCTCGTGGACCTCCAGGAACTGCCCGTCGTCGACGATGCGCCGGATGATCTCTTTCATGTCGTAGGGACGGTTGGGGTTATCCGGCACAATCGAATCAAGTTTTTCATCCTGGCGCAGCAGATCGTCGGTGGAAGGCACGACGGGCGGATCTTCCAAATTGTTGTTGGGCAGATAACTCATCAACTGCTGCACGATGAAGAGAGCGTCTTCTTCGTTTTCGGCGGTGAAGTGGGCGACGCCGGATTTGCTGCCGTGGATCGACGCGCCGCCCAACTCTTCAAAGGTGACCTCTTCATGGGTGACCGTTTTGACCACATCGGGGCCGGTGACGAACATGTGACTTGTGTCTTTCACCATGATGACGAAGTCGGTGATGGCGGGCGAGTAGACTGCTCCGCCGGCGCAGGGCCCCATTATTACACTGACTTGGGGGACAACGCCGGAGGCCATGACATTACGGAAGAAGATATCGGCGTAGCCGGCCAAGCTGAGAACGCCTTCCTGGATACGCGCGCCGCCGGAGTCGTTCAGGCCGATGACGGGCGCGCCGTTTTTCATGGACATATCGAGAATTTTGCAGATTTTGGCGGCGTGATGGCGGCTGACACTGCCACCGAAGACTGTAAAATCCTGGGAAAAGACGTAGACGAGCCGGTCATCGATAGTGCCGAAGCCTGTGACGACACCGTCACCGGGGATGCGTTGCTCGTCGAGGCCGAAATCGTGGCTGTCGTGGGTGACGAGCGCGTCCACTTCGCGAAAGCTGCCTTTGTCCAGCATCAGCTCAAGCCGCTCGCGTGCGGTGGCGCGGCCCTTGGCGTGCTGAACTTCGATCCGTTCGAGGCCGCCCCCGAGTTTGGCCGTGTCCTTGCGGCTGCGAAGATCAATGATACGGGGATCGATTGTCGAGTCAGTCAAGACAAACTCCTATAGTTCGTTTTGCAGATGTTCCTGCCATCTTACTCGCCGCTCATCGCAGAATTCGAACGCAGGGCGTGTTAAACGGGCGATTGCGCTGTCAGGGCGTGCACGAGACCGGTCATGGTCCCAGAGCCGACATGAATCGCTGGCGATTGTACTTGAGAGTGGTCCGGCCCAGGCGCTATTTTCAATCATCATAGCGTGATGGTACCTGTCAGGAGCAGCAGCCCGATCAGAATCGGCTGATGAATCACATAGATGACCAGGGAATGACGGCCAAGAAACTGCAGAACAGGGAATGGGAAAATCGCTCCGAAATTGGGCAGCGGCAGTTTGCGCGCGCCCCCTTCATAGAAAATAGTGCCCACGAAGACGCCGATCAGGAAGACGGCAAACCAATGGGGAAAGGGAAAGTAGTCGGAATAATAGTAGCCGGGCGGTTCAATGCCGAGAGGAACGAGCCAGGAGACACCGGCCGGCGCTTGCACATCCATGAATTGAAGAAGATAACTGAGCGCATACAGCACCGCTGCCACTCCCAGAGTTAGCCAGCGCTTGTTCAACAGAGGGATCGAGCAGATTATCGATGTCCCGATCAGATGCAGCACGCCAAAGTCGATAGGCGGCAGAACGGCCACCCGCATAACTAATGAAAGTATGAGTCCGATACCGAAAATGTGCAGCCCGCGGCGCGCGATTTTCCAGGCCAAGCCATCGGCCGACCCGCGTATGAACAGCGCCCGATTGTAGCTCAGAACTACCGAGACCCCTGCCAGCGTGATGAAGGAAGTCGCGGTAAATCGCTGGAAATAGAACCAGAAGCCCTCATGCAGTACGACCGGTACGCCACCGAAGTTGCGCAGGTCGTACATCAGATGAAAGATGACCATTGTGATGATTGCTACGCCCCGCCAGCTGTCAACCTCCCAGAAACGGTTGACGGCGGGCGTTATGGTCTCTTCATCTTTTGCGGGCATTTCGCGTTGAGCCACTGCGGCTTTTTGCGTCATTTGGCGCTTTCAGGCCCCGGGAGGGCTTAAGATGTGCGCAACTGCTGCGCACTTGAAACATTTCTCAGTTCCTGCGAGAATCAGAAAGGTGGCTACTCCCACTTGCCCTCCTGGCGCCAGGTGAACCGGGATGCGCCGTCAGTGCACACTACGCTGATATCGTGATGCGGTAGCGCACTGGATATTATATCGCATACGACAATCCCAGCGCTCCCCAGCCCAACGGCAACGCATGCATACATTATCGTCATTGGTGGGATCGGCGCAGGAACAGCGTCTGAGCGTGGTCAGCAGGTGACCGTTTGTGAGCGAAGAGCGGGTACCCACTATTTGCCACTTATGACTGCTACAGTGCGCGATCATTCTACACGATACGACAGGAGATCACAAGGAAATTGGACCAAGCGGAAACGGCCCATCCCGGATCCAGTTCGCGGAATTGGGGCGCTTGCCACCCTGAGCCGGCGCCACCTGGATGGATTGAGCGGGCACGGGCAACGCTGAGCGCCCTGGAAGGGCCAGGGTCACGCGGCCATGTGGGGCACCATATAGAATTTTACCCCTCGGCGCCGAGCACGATGCCTATCGCCCGCGGGATTTTCGACGGGCGGGGCGACAGTGCCGCGGGCGCGGTGGTCATTGCCGACCATCAGACCGCCGGGCGGGGCCGGTTGGATCGCGGCTGGGAAGACGCGAGCGGGCGGGGGCTGCTGGGCAGCTATATCCTCTGCGGCGAACTGCTGCCGGAGCATCCGTCATTGGCGGTGATGCTGGCGGGCCTGGCTCTGCTGCGGGCGATCGACGAGTGCTGGCCGCAACTGGGAGACCGTGTACGTCTGAAGTGGCCAAACGATGTGATCGCGGTTGAAGCTGACGGCCCGGTAAAGTTGGCGGGCATTCTGGTGGAAAGCATCTTACGGGAGCAGGAACTTAGCGGCGTCATTCTCGGTATCGGTGTCAATGTCAATCAGCGGCAGGAGGAGTTGCCGTCCATTCGCGGCGGCGGGCTGCCTGCTTCCAGCTTGTTGCTTTTGGGCCAAGGCGGCAAGCCGCTCCTTGGCGATTATACGCCGATCGAGAGAGAGCATCTGCTGGTCGCTCTGTGTCGGGCGCTGGATGATCTGTGCGCGCCCGGCTCACGGCCTCCGGCATCCGCAGTGCATGCTGACTGGCAGCGGGCGCTGTTCGGAATGGGGGCTGTCGTCACGGCCCACACCGCTGACGGGCCGATTCGCGGCCGGGCGGTCGGAACATCTTCGCAAGGGGCGCTGCGGATCGGCATAGGCGGCGGCGAGACACTCGAAATTCACTCGGGAGTCGTCGATTTTGATTGGACTACCGTTGGCGGCGAGCGGTAGCCGGTATGGGGTCGGTTCTAAATTGGCGGCGGCGCACATCTTTGAAAGATGCTGTTCCTTTTCTACGCTTGCTCTCGGGCCTACTCAGACTGCCGTCATGATCCAATTACCGGAATACACAGCCGATTCTCGGATGATTGGTCTTCTTTGGCGTAGAGGGTATCATTAATTGTATTGGCCCTTTTTGTCGAAACTCCTACAACACTTTACGTCCCGCTATGAAACTCTCCTTTGACTCACCAGTCCGATTTCAACTTGTGCAAACGCCCGAGCCGAGGTACGCGCCGCGCGAGGGTCCGGGCGGCCCGCCCCAGGCGCAACAGCGCTGGATGGTTCTCTTGATCCTACTCGCTTTCGCTTGGCGGATGATCGGTGTGATGGCGCGGAATCTTACCCGAGTGGAAGAGGAAACGATCCAGCTGGCGGCCCGCCCCGTGGGCGAAATGGTCGAGACGCTGGCGGCGCCGGGGCAGAATGGGACGATCTATTATCTTCTGATGCGCCCGTGGTTAGAGTTCTTCGGGACCGATCTCTTCGCGCTGCGGTATTTTTCTGTGCTGGCCAGCTCGATCGGCATGGTGCTGATGTGGCAGGTCGCCCGCCGGATGGTGCCGGCGGTAGGCAGCACGCTGCTGAGGAATCTGCCGCTGCTGTCGACGCTCTTTCTGGCCTTCAATCCATTGCAACTCTGGTACAGCCAGGAAGGGGGACGCTATGGGCTGGTTGTGGGGCTGGTGCTGTTCTCGAGTTGGAGCTGGCTGCAGGCGATGTGGCACAGCGGATATGTGCGCTGGCTGAGCTATCTAGTCATAACCTCCATTTCGATCTATACGCACGTGATGACGGCGCTGATTCTGCCGGTCCATCTGGTCTGGTTTTTGCTGGCCAATCCGCTCAACCGGCAACGCTGGAAAGGATACGGGCTGACGCTGGTCGGCTTTACGTTACCGGTCCTGCCTTTGACGGCGTGGGGCAGGGGCTTCCTGGCCGGGGTATTTGGCGGGGTCGAGCAGCAGAGCGGCAGCGCGTTGCAAAACGCCCTCAGCGACGTCCCGGCCACGCCTCTACCGGAGATGGCGCGCACGCTGCTCCTCAACAATGCCCAGGGCTTGCTGGACCCGATTTCACATTTTTGGCTGATCCCTATTTTCTTTCTTGGCTTGACCGGTCTGCTGGTTGGGTATACGGAGTTCGGAGGGCGGATTGCAAATGTGGGCATGCTGGCGACCTGGCTGATTCTGCCGGTTCTGCTTCTCTACGGCATCAGTCTGGTCGCGCCGATCTTTTCAGGGCCCACAGCCCAGGTCGGTGAGAGGGCAGCGCGGTTCGAGAGGGTCATCTGGATTGCGCCGGCGTTCACGATGTTCGTGGCGTTGGGGACACAGGTGATGCGCCGCGCCTACGGCCGTCTGGGCAACTGGCTGGCGGTGGGGTTGATCATCTTTGTGATCGCGTTCTGGGGTTATAGCTGGTGGGATCATGCCCAGCGTCCCATCAACGTTCAATTGGGCGCGGCGGAGCAGTCTCTCCACTCATAGCGCGGTTATCTGGAGTTGTGATATGTATCAAGGTTCTGGCGGTCGGGGCTGGAACGCCCTTTCTCGCGGGCAGCAGATCGCGATCGGCGTCGTAGGGATTCTGGTTCTATTTGCCCTTTTGTCCGGTGGCAGCTCCCTGGGACGCATGGGCGATCCGCTGTGGCTCGTCGCCGTCGCGGTGATCATTCTGGTTGCTTTACCTGTCCACGAAATGGCGCATGCGGCGATGGCCGTCCAGTTGGGGGACCCTACGCCGCGCATGCAGGGGCGCTACACCTTCAATCCCATCGCCCATATCGATCCGATTGGCGCGCTGTTGATCCTGTTCACCGGATTCGGTTGGGCCAAGCCGGTGCAGTGGAATCCCGGCAACATTGACGTAGACGTGCGCGTGGGGACGATTCTGGTGGCCGCTGCCGGCCCTGTGAGCAATCTTCTGCTGGCTGCGGTGGGCGCTTTTCTCGTTCCCTTTGCCGACATATCCTTACTGGAGCGATTCCTGACCTTTTTTGTCTGGATCAACACGCTGTTATTTGTATTCAATTTGATACCGATTCCACCGCTGGACGGCTCCCATATTCTGTTTGCTCTTCTGCCCGGAGATCATTTCGAACTGCGCATGGCCCTGAGCCGCTTCGGCTTTATTATCTTGCTGGCCGCAATCTACCTTGGAGGCGGGTTCATCAGCGGCCTGGCCGGCCAGATCGTCAGGTGGCTGTTTCTTGTTTTCGGGAGCTGAATCTTGGGACTGCAGTGGTCAGTAACTGCAGCGATTGATTGCGGATGGGTGTGAAGAGGGGTGAGGAGTGAGACGCACCGGCGCGCGTCGTACTGGATCGAAATCCGACTAGGGACGAGTCGTTACACGGCAAAGGCGGTCGATTTTTTGGCGGCGGGATGGAAGGTGGAGTGACTGGTTTCTATTTGGGTGGGCGGCGATGATTGAGTATGATGGGGCAGCGGGGGTTGGACTGGAAGGACAGATGCAGGGAACGGCCGGCAGGATTACGCGGCGCATACGCCAATTCGTGCGGGGCATCACGGCTTCCGTATCGGCTGAGGAACTGCAGCAGACAGCCCGATTTCTCCCACCCGCCGGGCTGACTCGTTTTCGGCAGATGCCGGTGGATGCCCAGCGACACAGCTTGAACGTCTTGAACTCATTGCAGCGCGTGGGCTGGCACGATCCGGACTTGGCTGCTGCGGCGCTGCTCCACGATGCCGGCAAGTCGGCGGCTGCGAAAGCCGGACTGACGTTCAACGCGTGGATGCGGCCAGCACTTGTGCTGATGGAGACGCTTGCACCGAGTTTGGCCGCCCGCCTGAGTGTAGAGGATACGACGGGCGGCTGGCGCTATCTTCTGCATGTCCATTTGACGCATCCGCGCATTGGCGCGCATTGGGCCGAGGCGGATGGATGCAGCGCGCTTACTTGCTGGCTGATCGCCCATCATCAGGACAAGACGGGGCAGTCGGATGTTGCATTGCACTCGCCAGACGGTCCGAAGCCGCGATGGATGGAGGGGAGCGGGCCGCAGCGGGCTTCAGAACATCGAATGCGCCTGCTGACGGCGCTGCAATGGGCTGACAGCCAGAACTGAGACCGGCCCGCGGCGTGACACGAGGTTCGAGACGACGTCGGGGCGCATGCCGGGGCGCGATTTTTACAACATTCAGGACACAACTTATGGCAGAGACGACAGCAAGAATCACGATTGTTGGGCTGGACTTGATTGGAACCAGCATCGGTCTTTCCTTACGCGAAAATGCGGGCAACTACCAGGTGATCGGCCACGACCGCGAGCCTTCGCGGATGAATGAGGCGAAGCAGCAGGGCGCGATCGACTCGACCACGTGGAATCTGCATTCGGCTTGCGACAGCGCCAGCCTGGTCATCGCCACCGAACCTCTGTCGGAACTGTCGGAGTTTTTGCAGCACATTCGCGAGGATGTCGCTGAGGGCGCGGTGATCCTGGGAATCGGGACTGTAATGCAGCCGGCCCTCGAGATAGCGTCGGACAACCTGCCGGAGAGCATTCACTTTGTCGCCGGCCGGCCGGTTTACGTTGACATCAGCAGCCAGCCGGAGCCCCGCAGCGATCTGTTCAAGGATTGCACCTTCTGCATTGGCGCGGCCACGCAGACTGAATCGAGCGCGCTGGAACTGGTGAGCAATCTGCTGGCGAGGTTGGGCGCAAAGCCTCTCTACATCGACCCGCTCGAACATGACGGCATTGTGGCGGCAGTGGACCAGCTGCCCGAAATCCTGGCGGCTGCTCTTTTCCAGGGCGCGTATGACGCCCCCGGTTGGAACGAAAGCCAGAAGCTGGCCGGACGCCGTTTTGCTCTCAGTACGGCCCTGGACGCCAGCGCGGCGGAACTGGCGGCCGCGCTGTTTGCCAATCGCGATACGATTCTGCAGCGAATGGACCAGCTTGCCACGCTGCTGGAATCCTGGCGCGGGCACTTGTCGGCCGAGGACGCCAAACCGCTGGAGGAGGCGCTTGATGGATTGGTGGAGGGCCGGGCAAAGTGGGAGAGAGACGCAAAGCTGCGCGATTGGGACCGTCTGACGGAGCCAACCTCACGCGAGGATTACGGCAACTCTCTGGGCCAGATGTTTTTCGGCAGTCTCCTGCGCGGGCGGGCGGGCCGTCGCGACCCTGGACGCAGGGATAAAGACCCGAGGGAGAAACGATAGCATCGTGGTCTACGAGATCGATACGCGTCTAACTTTGAGTTTCGAACGACGTCAGATCTGCGGCATTACAAGCTGGCGCCGGTCAAGGAAGTCCCATCCCTCCTGACGCTGACCCGAGGCGCTCGGCGCGACGGAAGTTGGCAGCCTTTTCATCAGGTATCAAAGACCTCCTGAGTGAGTTCGTTCTGCGCCCGATGCAGGGCAGGCGATACGCGGTCGCGTACGCTCCAGGTCTCGGATTCGCCGCTGGGGTAGTTGTTGACGACACAGTTTTCTTACACTACACTGAAATACTGTAATGACAGTTCAATCCCCTGATTTTGCGGCGCAATGCGTAACGTATTTTGGAAGGAGCCCTGCAGAGATATGAAACGGAAACAGCGCTTTGCCTTTGCCACGATTGCACTGGCACTGGTATTTGCCTTCGTCATAGGTTACTCACGCACTCATGCCCAGGGACAGTTTCCCGGCTACAAGTCTACGATTCAGACCTACAACATGAGTGAATCCACTGCCAATATCATCCTGGCCTTTTACAGGCAGGACGGCAGCCTGGAGAAGACGCTTACCGATATCATCGAGCGCGATCGTTCAAAGATTTACTTCACTCTGCCGGTGAATGAGGGATTCAGCGGATCGGTTGTGATCTCATCGGATCAACCGGTCGCCGCGCTCAGCAACATGATGAACAGCGCACTTACAGCGGGAGGAACCTACGTAGGACGAAGTCACGGCAGCACAACTATCTACCTTCCCCTGCTCATGGCGAATAGCGGCGGCTTCAACAGCTGGTTTGCCCTGCAGAATCCCAACCCTTCTTCTACGAATGTGACGGTGAACTACAGCGACGGCATTACGACGAACATCACGCTGGCGGCTTACGCATCGCATAATTTCTATCAGAAACAGGAGTCGCACACGAGTAATCTCTTCTCGGCCAAGGTGACAAGCGACGAGCCTGTCGTCATCGTCGCGTTCCTGGAGGATACGGCCTCGATGGCGGCCTACAACGGCTTCGCCAGCGGTGCTGTTAATCCGGCAATGCCATTGGTCAACGCCAACAATAACGGCTTCAACACCGATATTCAGATACAGAATACGGGCGACTCGGAGACCAGCGTCACGGTGTCCTACCAGCCGTCGGCTGCCGGCAGCGCTTGCACGGAAACGCAGACGATCGCTGCCGGGCAGACCGTCACCTTTGCCCGCGGTGCATTTGAGAGCGGAGCCAATTCCACCTGCGCGGGCGGCGAGAGGTTCATCGGATCCGGCTACGTTACCGCAAACAGCGCGAGTCAGCCTCTGGCCGCGGTTGTCAGTCAGCGCTCCGGGAGTTCTCCTCTAACCCAGTTTGCGGCCTACAGCAGTTTTGATCCGGGCGATGCCACGCGGACTGTGCGCATGCCTGCGATCAACGACCGCAACGCCGGCTTTTTCACCAGCATCAATGTGATGAACGTAGGGTCGGCAGAGACCGCGGTGGAGTGCAGTTTCACCGACACGACCTACACGGTCACCGGGACACTGCAAGCGAATGAGACTTTGACGGATTTGCAGGCGAACAAGATTCAGGATAGCTATGTGGGCAGCGCCACCTGCACGGCTACAGCTGACGGCGCTAAAATCGTAGCGGTGGTAAACCAGTTGAAGACTGGCGCCATGGACGACCAATTCCAAGTCTACGAGGCGATCAATCAGTAGCGGAAGAGAGTGAGGGAACGCGTTTCAACGCTGGTTGCGAGAACGGCTTATGAAACGTCATGCGTATATTTTCATTACGGTTCTTCTGCTCTTAGGGTGCAGCGCCAGCGGCGGTGTTCCCGGGGCAGAGCAGACCTCGTCTCTGACGATGGCCGAAAGGGACAGCACTGCCGGCAGCACACTGTCGGACAGCGAAGCGGGGGAGGATTCGACAGGTTCATCGTTTGATAGCAAGAGTGGCAGCGGCGCGCTAACCGGGGTGCTCCTCCTGAGAACGGAGGATGGCTTGCAGCCGGTGGCGGACGTTAAACTCGCGATCGGTGAGACATTGAGTGATGATGAAGGCACCGAGCGGGTCGTGGCATATGACCCGTCGACTGCGCCGGTGGCCTATACCGATGCCAGCGGCCGCTTCATTTTCGAGGATCTTCAATCCGGACGGTACGGCCTCATTCTCGACATCGTGATGAACTCCTTCCTGTTGTACCGAGAGGGTACGCCCAACGCCATTCTCTTTGATATTACCGACGGCGAGATAACCGACCTGGGCAGCCTCGAATACTCGGAGTTGCCTCTACCCCGGTCTTACAGATGACAGACGGCGACTGGCCGCCTGTCACCGAGAAGAAGAGCCGTCGAAGAGCCACGTTCCCATCCAGTAGATCTCATCAACGAAACCCAGGCGGCGGTAGAACTGGACCGGTGTATCGGCCGGATCTGTGGCGATCAGGAGCGATCGTTTTCCCTGTGTGCAGGTGTCTGCCAGCACGCGGGAGAGCAGTTGACGTGCGATGCCCTGATTGCGGAAAGGTGCCCGCGTCGCCAAGTTGAAGATGTAACGGTCGGCGCCCTCGTACCATCCGATGATTGCGGCGGCTTCATCGCCGATACGGGCTATGAGGAAGGCTCCACCGGCTTTCAGGTCGGCACGGCGAATCGCCATTTCGGCCTCGACGGCAGCCCGGTCCGGCTCCTCTTCGCTGCCGGCAAACCCCTTTAACTTTGTCACCGCATAGTCGAGAAGATTGTTGGGCGTAACCGGCTCAATCCACCCCGGGCCTGACTCGGCCTTGGGCGCGGCGCCCGTATGCACATGGGCCAGATAGAGCTTGGCCGCGCCGCGGGTGCAGCCGGTCTGTTCCAGAGCGTTGGACAGTTGCCTATCGACAGCCGGGCCGTGGGTGAAGATGTGTACCCGGCGCTTCCCGTAAAAGGCTTTCACGTCTGCGAGAAACGCGCGCGCCTCTGCCGGGTCGAACGGTTCCAGGATGTGGATGTCGCAGTAGTTGGTCTGCCGGATGCGGCTGTAGTAGCCGAAGCGCCGCCGCGTCACGACCTTGCCCAGGGCTGGATAGTCTTGAATGTACCAGGAGCGCACCTCCTGGACGAGAACGTCGTGAGCGGGATGGCTTGTCATTTGCGGGCATACTGCGAAGTGCCGGGCCCGCGGAGGACCGCATTGCTGCGGCACAGGTCAGCCGACTGGCGCCGGCACCTCTTTTGCCGCGGGGAAGGGACCCGGCCATGACACTTCGGTGACGTCCACTTGCTCCGGCGGGAAGGCCGTGCAAAGTTCGCCGTTGCGGAGGACCCAATAGTATGGCTGAGGGAACTGGCGCCGCGGATGACGAAGTACCCTTTGGTCTGCCAGTCTGCCATTTGCTCCTTTGTCGGTTCCTACATGCTCATAGGTACCTCACACCATTGGCGGCCCGTTTGCAGCGATCAGCCGCCAGCAGTGTCACCAGTTGCTAGGGAATCAGTCCTTTGGCGCGAAACGCGGTCGTCAGGCGACGGATCCCTTCCTTGATCTCTTCAGGCCCGTTGTAGCCGAAGCAGAGCCGGGCGCAGTTTTTCCCGGAAACGCCGTCGGGGGCGAAGAGCGGCCCTGGATGATAGCCGACGTCATACTCTTCGAGAATATCGTCGCGCACTGCGGCCAGATCGACGTGTTCCGGGAGTTGCATCCAGATGAAAAGTCCGCCCTGCGGCCGGCTCCAGGTGGCGCCGCTGCCGCTGAAATTCTCGTCGAGCGCGTCCAGAATGGCGTCGCGGCGGTCTTTCTGGATATCGTTGATTTCCTCGATGTGGCTGTAGAGATGGGTGGTGGAGAAGCGATGCACGGCCCATGAGGCGAAGGTGTTTACGGAGCCGCCGCTTTTTGCGCCGATCGCGCGTTCGAGGAAAGGCCGGGGGCCGGTCAGATAGCCGAGCCGCATACCGGGCGCGATGATCTTGGAAAAGGAAGCGACATAGAGCACGCGGCCGGTCTCGTCGAGAGAATGGAGCGACGTAACGTCGGCGCCTTCGTAGCGCAGGTCCACATAGCAGTCATCCTCGAGGATCGGCACGTCATACTGCTGCGAGAGGGCCACCAAGGCTTTGCGGCGGGCGAGGGTCATGGTCCAGCCCTGTGGGTTCTGGAAGGTGGGCACGGTGTAGATCAGCTTGGGGCGCTTGCCCTCAGCGCTGGCGGTGCGGATGGCCTCTTCGATGGCGGCCGGAATCATGCCCTCTTCGTCGGTGGCCACGCCGCGCAGGTCGGCGTGAAAACGGCGCAGTGTATTGAGGGTGCCGCTATAGACGAAGTCCTCGGTCAGGACGACATCGCCGGGATCCAGAAGTGTCTCGGCAACCATATGGATGGGCTGGCTGGAGCCGTCGGCGAGGATGATGTCGTCGGCGGTCACGTTGATCGCTCTGTCGCGCTGCAGCTTGGCGGCCACGAACTCCCGCAGAGGCGTGTAGCCCTGGGGATTTGCGTAGAGGGAGAGGTCGCCGCCCTCCTCATCCATCGCCTGTTTTAGGCCATCGAGAAGCCCTGCCAGGGGCAGAGAGCCAGGATCCGGATAGGCGACGGCAAAGTCGTAACGGCCGCGTTTCCCCGCGCCCAAGCCCTTCGGCTCAGCCGCACTGCGGGCATACATTCCAGCCCAGGTGAACTGCTCTGCGGGTTCGCTGCTTGAGCGCTGATTGGACGTTGACATGAGCGAATCTCCACTGTCGTGTGATCGGGAGGTAGATGAGGATTGAGGTATGGAAAGGGTACCCGCCAACAGATAAAAAAGCAATTATGCGGGCCCGCGCGCAGTTGTGTGGGCAGACGGAAACTGCGATAATGTGGGATGCGTTCCCGTTCGCGAACTGTGAGCGGGGACGCCGCGCATCTTTCACCAGACAAGGAACTGGCCTCATGGCAACCTTCGAAAGCTCCAGACAACTTATCGCCGAGGCGTCCCAGTCTCTGCCCGGCGGGGTGAACAGCAACTACCGGCTGGGAATTGCGCCGACGCCGCTGGTTTTCGAGCGGGGTGAAGGGCCATACCTGTACGACGCAGACGGCAACCGGCTGATCGACTATTACCTGGGCATGGGTCCCATGATCCTGGGGCACAACCCGGCGCCGGTGTTGGAGGCGGTGCAGGAGCAGCTCAGTGCGGGCATCCTGTATGCGGGACAGAGCCGGGTCGAGCAGGAAGCGGCGAGGCTGGTCTGCGAAATGGTGCCATGCGCGGAGCGGGTGCGCTTCAGCTGCGCGGGCAGTGAGGTGGTGCAGGCGGTGATTCGGCTGGCGCGGGCGGCTACACAGCGCTCGGTGATCATCAAGTTCGAGGGACATTACCACGGCTGGATGGACAACATATTGTGGAGCATCGCGCCGACCTCGGAGGAGTACGGCCCTGAGGAGGCGCCGAACGCGATTCCCGCCAGCGCCGGACAGGACCTGCAGGCAGGGCTGCACACCGAGGTGCTGCCGTGGAATAACCTGGAACTGCTGGAGAGGCGGCTCGAACGCGGGGATGTAGCGGGCGTGATCATGGAGCCGGCGATGTGCAACACGAGCACGGTTTTTCCGGTTGACGGATACCTGGAAGGCGTGCGCCGCGCGTGCACCGATGCGGGTACAGTCCTGATTTTCGATGAGGTCATCACCGGTTTTCGGGTCGCGCCGGGGGGCGCGCAGGCCCATTTCGGCGTGACGCCCGATCTGGCGACCTTCGGCAAGGCGATCGCGAGCGGCTTTCCGGTCTCCTGCTTTGCCGGGCGCGCCGAACTGATGGAGCTGTTCGCCAGCGGGGGTGTGATGCACGGCGGCACTTTCAACGGGCATCCCGCGTGCATGGCGGCGCTGGTCGCGACGCTGCAGGAACTGGAAAAGCCGGAGACGTTCGCTGCGCTCGACAAGCAGGGAACGCGGCTGATGGAGGGGATCAGGGAGGCGTTGGACGCGGCCGACATCCAGGCCCGGGTAGAGGGATTCCCCCAGATCTTCCATGTGGGATTCGGGGTGGAGGGGCAGGTTACCGACTATCGCAGCTCACTGCAGGCGGATAAGGAGCGCTATGTGCGTTTCACCGAGGCTCTGCATTATCGCGGCGTGCGCGCGCTGGAGCGGGGCGCATGGTTCCTGTCGACTGCGCATACGGCGGAGGTGATCGACGCGACCGTGGCTGCCGTGGCCGAGGTGGCGCGGGAGATTTGAAGCTGGTCAGTGGTCAGAATCTTTCCAGTAGAGTTCTTTTAAGCGGCGGATGTATTCGCGGTCGCGTTTTTCGACGGCCTCTTCGAAGTTGGCCGGGTCCAGAAACCAGGGCTTGGCTTTCAGCATTTGCTCGCGGAGCTTTTCGTTTTCGATGGCGTGGGGATTGCGCGCGTCTTCGGGCCATTTCCAGATGCCGGCCAGATCGTAGTGCAGGAACGGGCCTTCGTGGGGCATGCGGAAGCCGAAGGTGGAGACGATTCCCAGCTCGATGTCCTCTGCGCTGGCCATGCCTTCGGCCCACAGCTGGCTGGCCTCCCTCGCCATCGCGTGCTGAATCCGGTTGACAAGATATCCTGATTTCTCCCCGAGCACACGGATGGGGATTTTACGGGCGCTGCTCAACAGTTCGCAGGTGAGTTCGAAGGTCTCGTCGGTCGCGCCCGGCCCTTTGGCTACCTCGACGCCGGGGACGATGTGCGGCGGCGCGAAGTAGTGAGTGAGAACCAGCTTGTCCTGGCGGCGGGCGTGTACACCGATGTCGCTTAACACGAGGCGCGAGGTGTTGCTGGCGATGATCGTGTGGGGCGGGCAGAGTTCGTCGAGTTGCTTGAACAGGTCCTGTTTGTCGGGCAGCCGCTCGACTATCACTTCGGTGATGTAGTCGCTCTGTGCAGCCAGTTGCGCCAGATCGGTGGTGGTGGTGATGCGGGCGAGTGTTTCCTCGACGCGGGGCTGCTTGATCAGTTCGCCTTCGACGAAGAGCTGGAGGGCACGGGTGATGTTGGCCCTGGTCCCGGCCAGTACTTCGTCGGAGAGGTCGCTGATGATAGTGGGGTAGCCCCAAAGCGCGAAGTTGATGGCGATGCCGAAGCCCATGGTGCCGCCGCCGACGACGCCGACGGTTTTGATGTCGGATAGCTGCATAGTGTTTTCCTTCCCAGAAGGACGCGGACTGTTAACTATAGGCCCCACTCACTAGAATCCGGACCTGGCCAGCATTTTGTAATCAGCTTAGCCAAACGCCTGCTGCGTACACTAATCGAATCCTCGTTCCATTGAGCCTTAGTGGTCAATTCACTATTCAGGGCCATCACGCTATGCTCTAACAGTTCTACTCGCTTCGATTCCCACGAATCGTTGGACATTGACGAATTCAATCTTTGATTGACAAGCGTAAGATTGCCAATCGTATGAACGAAACGATTTCGAATTTCTCTGCTTGCCATTTCGTCAACGCCTTCGGGAAGCGGCCAATTTTCTTTGGTCCAACCCACCGGCAATAGATGCTCTATAGTCAGGTTTTTCGGAACATCCCGCTGTTCAGCTTTAGGTGACCGTAGTTGACTCTCGATTCCCTCAAGCACGAGTCTCAGCCTTCCCCTCGTCAAGAGACGATAGAGAGGGGAAAACTCCAGAGATGTGGCAACAGTCTCGTCACTTGGCCATTCTCTGGAATACGCGGTCTGCTCCTTCAAAAAACCTGCGACGACCTTATCAACGTCGACAAGGTCGCTCTCTCTCAGTCTCGAGGCGAGTTCCAAGATCAGCCGATTGTAATCTTTCGTGGTTTTTCTCAGATCATGCGACGGAAAACTTTCCAAGGCACGGAAAGCGTGTATGCTGGACTTCCCGGACCGAAAGGAATAGGATCAGGAGTGATTACCCCTGGGACGTTCGGTAGTAAAATAAATCTTCTTCAGAGTTCGGCTCTCGGTAATCGAGTGGGACATGTCGCGTTTGATGTCGAACATAACCTGCTTGTCGGGCAGAAACTGCGAAATACATCGAAAACTCGATGATGGCCCCACTTCCGTTCCTGTTCGGCAAGCCAGTAATTCGAAGTCGAGGTCTGTAGAGACGGCCCTGGGTTACTTCGTCCCGCCACCACTCGTCCAGCCCTCAGATGTCCCCGGTCATTTGGTGACAGAACAAAATTCTTGATAAGGTCAGACTGCTCAAGCGGAGTACCGCGTGCGTTTAAGGTTTCCATTCGGATCGTCTTTGGAACTAAGATCAATCACAACCATCTGAAGCATTGTGGTGACCGCTGTCTCCAGATCAACCGATCGCCTTCAGAACCTGCAACATCCTCAACCCAGCACTTGCTGTTGGAAGCGTGAGCTTGGGGACTCTTCAAAGTCATTGGGCGTTATCCATGGCGTGCTTGAACGCATCCCAGTCTCCTAGAGGGTCGCAACTTGAATACCGGCATCATTCGTCACGAACTTCGACGTCGTAGCAACAAATTTGAAGTTCATTTCTTCGCAGTTGATGCATCCAAGAGGAGTTGGAGGTTACTCTTTGCCCATCACTTCTCTCTGTTCTATATCTCTCGCTGCTGTAGGTTGATGGCACGACAGCACCGAGAAAATGGGGTGCCGCGTCCATCTGCCTCCACACTGTTGTTGTCCGTACGATCTAACTCTTCCAAATAACTCTCGGATTTCGGACATCTTCCCATAGCGGTTCCCATTGATCATGGGTCGTATGGACGTTGAAATGTTGGCGTATAGCAGATCGGCTTTTGGAATAGTCTTTTGGACTTAGTATGTTGGTTCTCATTTGAGCTGCCAGCGAAGCTGTTCAGCTTTGGTATTTTCAACTCTTCATTCGGTGAGATCCTAGTGGATTTCCCCCTCTAGGATCTCACTGCCAACTTTTCGCCGTTCGCGATCGCCAATTCGTACAGCGGCTCAAGCTGGCCCACGTGGTAGGCCTCGTGGAAGACCAGGTAGAAGTGCAGCCGCTGATCGACGGTGACACCCCGTTCCTCATCCAACATTTCCTCCAGACGGGATTCCGGCATCTTTTCAAGCGCGGCGACAACCTGGTCGGACAGATCATCGAGACGCGCCAGAATGGTTTCGAGGGGGATGGCTTTGTCGGGGTCGGTCAACGGTTCGGAGCCGAAGCCGTAGAGAGCGAACTCGTCCTCGTCGGGCTTGGTGACGCCGTCGATGACGCCAAGGTATTGTTCCCGATAGACCATGATGTGGCCGAGGATCCAGTTCATGCAGTTGGCGGGGATGGGCAGCTGCAACATGCTGTCGGCATGGGTCAGGCCCTCCGTCTTCTGCTTGATCACGTTATTGGCGGTTCCGAGCATGTTGACATACAGGGTTGGGGAATGCACAGAGCAACTCCTTTCATAACAAGATCTGATGGGTATTCCGCAGTGGCCGCGGGTCACTTATCGCTGACCACTGGTAATTCATAGATATTTTTCATCTGCCACGCCTCGAGCGAGACGACGCGGGCGTCCTGTCCTTGCGAGCGCAGCGAGACACCGACACTGTCCTCCCGCTCGGGGTAGACTCGCAGGGCCACGCACTGTTTGCCGTTGACGAAGACTTCGACGACGCTCTTGTCCACGAAGACTCTGAGGCGCAGCGGCTCGTTTCTTTCGAGGAAGACCGGGCGCGGTCTCCGGCGCCCGCGAACGAACGTCGGGCGAGAGGGAGGCGTAGGAGGAGTCGATGGAGATGAGGCTGTCGGTGGCGGCGGCCAGCATGTCCCGCCGCCAACTTTCGAACCGCTCCCAGTCGCGGAAGCCGCGCTCGCGATAGAAGGCGATGCGGGTGTACTCCTCTTTGCCGGGGGAGCGCAGCACGTTCAACTCGACCAGCGGCGCGTCGTTGGTATCGATCTCCGCCATCAGTTCGATAGCGTTGCCCCTGATGCTCCCCAGAACGATCTCCTGGTTAGCAGGTAGGGTCATGTCGGTGATCTGCCGGTGCTCACTTCGTAGTGACTCGACATCGCCAGCCGGTTCGACAAGCAGTGTGTCGCGGCCGATTTTGTCGGTTCCCTGCAGCGTCAGGCGCCGCGGGAGCGT
>CBDDPZ010000003.1:0-10642 GCA_965232575.1 Caldilineaceae bacterium
GTCAGCTTCAACCTCTTTCAGCTTTCCGTCTTCATCGGTGATTCCGGTCTTTGTCAATAACCGGGCCACGGCTTCACTCGGCTGGGCGCCTTCACTCAACCAGTGTCCGGCGCGTTCGCTCTTGATGTTGATGGTAGGTGGATCGGTCATCGGATCATAGGTTCCGATGTTTTCGATAAAACGGCCGTCACGCGGGCTGCGCTGGTCGGCCACGACAATGCGGTAGAACGGCTTCTTTTTGGCGCCCATGCGGCGCAGACGAATGCGGACCACTGATTACGACTCCTTGGTTGATGTCTCCCGATCTTATAGCGTGAAAGTGCACCGGTTTTGAGCCCGGCGTTCGTTTGCGTTATAGCGTCTGGATAAACGATGCCCTCACGAGAGGCGGCCCTGGCGCAACGACGCCAGAATTCCTTCGGAATTAGGTTCGCGGTGACGGCGCCTGCGCCGCCTTTTCTTCTTACTACCCTGATCCCCGAGCATGCCCGCCTGCTTCATCATCTTCTGCATCTCGCGAAAACGCTTGATGAGCTGATTTACATCCTCAACGGTTGTGCCGCTGCCCCTGGCGATTCGCCGGCGACGGCTGGCATTGAGCAGATTGGGCAGGCGTCTTTCCTGCGTTGTCATGCTATTGATGATTGCTTCGATCTGCTTCAAGTCGGAATCGAGATCCTGGGCGTCGATCTGTTTGGCCATCTGCCCCATGCCCGGAACCATCTTCAAAATGTCCTGGATGGAGCCAAGTCGCTGGAGTTTCTGCAACTGATCGCGGAAGTCTTCAAAGTCGAACTGGCCGCCGGCTAGCCTTTCTTCCATCGCCAGGGCATCTTCTTCACTAATGCCGTCCGAGGCCTTCTCTATCAGAGTGAGCACGTCGCCCATACCGAGGATTCGCCCCGCGAGCCGGTCCGAATGGAATGGTTCGAGCCCATCCAATTTTTCGCTCGTGCCAAGAAACTTGATGGGAACACCGGTTACCTCGCGAATACTGAGCGCGGCGCCTCCTCTAGCGTCCCCATCTATCTTTGTCATCACCAGCCCGGTCACCGGCACGCGTTCATGGAAGCCTTGGGCAACGGTCACGGCCTCCTGGCCCGTCATCGCATCGACCACCAGCAAAACATCCGCGGGTCTTGCCACTAGGCGAATCTGCTCCAATTCTTGCATCATCGCCTCGTCAATCTGCAGACGGCCGGCCGTGTCCAGAATCAGGACGGTATAGGCTTTCTCTCTCGCGATTCGCAGCGCGTTCTTCACGATGCTGCTGGGTGCGACCTCGGTTCCTTCATTATGGACCGGGATATCGATCTGACGGCCCAGGGTCTCCAGCTGCGCAATCGCCGCCGGGCGGTAAATATCCCCTGCGACCAACAGAGGGCGCTGCCCCTGCTTGCGAAGACGCAAGGCAAGCTTGGCTGCCATCGTCGTCTTGCCCGCGCCCTGCAATCCAACGAGCATGAGCACGATGGGCGGCGGACCGGACAGGTCGAGCGGCGCCGGTTCCCCCAGGAGCTTGACCAACTCTTCGTTGACGATCTTGACGACCTGCTGTGCCGGCGTGAGGCTTTCCGTGACCTCTACGCCGATCGCCCGTTCCTTGATCCGCCCGACGAACTCTCTGACAACTTTATAATTGACATCGGCTTCGAGTAGCGCCAGCCGCACTTCACGCAAGGCCGCGTTGACATCGCGCTCTGAGAGCCTGCCGCGGGTGGACAGATTCTCAAAAACGCCTTGCAGCTTGTCAGACAGACTTTCGAACACGAATTCTTTCCTGTTTACTTCTCTATTTCGGTGCTCTGCGAGGACACCGACACCCAATTATAAACTAGAACGGGTGTGCCAGCCAAATTCCGAGCCACACTAAAGAGCCGCCGGCGCGCGCCGCGCGGCCACTCTCTCAAAGTCTATACTGATCTGAGCAATTCTGCTAATAAGAATGCTTGTCGGTACATCCAAGAGGAAGGTGCGGGGATGCGTCAGAGCACGAAATCCGCGGCTATGGTATCGGTCTAAGCTAGTTGCCGGCGTGCTGTTTGCTTCGGGATGTCGAAGTACGCACGTAGACTTCGTAGATGCGCTGGGCCGCCGTGATGTTTGTCATCACCGCCAGCAGCCACAGAACCGGCAGCACTAGGCCCAGAATCAGGCCGGCTATAAGCAGAACGAGACGCTCCGGCCTCTGCAATATTCCTACCTTGCATTCGACATCCAGCCCTTCGGCCCTTGCCCGTGTATAGCTGACTGCCCAGGAACCAACCAGAGTCAGGAAGATCAGAAGGAGGTGGGTCTGGGCGTTGCTCTCGTTGGCGTAGTAAATTGCCAGCCCAAGGAACGTGATGCTCTCGGAATAACGATCCAGGGTACTGTCCAGAAAGGCGCCGAACTTGCTTTCAGAATCGCTAAGACGTGCCAGGGCGCCGTCGACCATATCGAACATCGCCGCCACCCACAACACACCTCCGCCAATACGCAGGCTTCCGGTCGCTAAAATGGCTGCCGCGCCGATTGTCAACGCGAAACCCGCAAAAGAAACCATGTTCGGGGTTACGCCGATACCATGCAGCCAGCGGACGATAGCACCAACCGCAGACGACAGCAATGGTCGAACGTGCTTCGCCAACATTGATCGGCTTCTTTCAGTATCTCTTGGGTGGTGAAAATGGTCTGGACAGGTCGGGATTCGAGGAATTCAGACCTGTACCGGCTGGCCGTGCATCGATATCGGATTCGCGTAGAGCTGCCCGCCGCGCAGCGAGCCGAGCGTGAATCCCCACCCGTCGATCTGTCGGGTCTCGCGTTGCGAGCCCGGGTCAAGTATGTACGCGGTAGCCGGGGTCGTGATCGAAATGGTACCATAAAAGGACGTGAAATGAGAGTAATGAATATGCCCGCTCAAAATGGCGTGAACATGGTGACCGGCGATTGCTTTCGCCAATCCCTCCGGGTTGTTCAGGCAATGATCGCTCAAAGGTTCAACTGTGCTGAAAACCGGTGGGTGGTGAATGGCTATCAGATTGCCAAGCGGAGCCGGCTTTCGCAACTCTTCTGCAAGCCACGCCAGTTGGGACTCGTCAAGATCGCCATACACTGCGCCTGGCAACCTGCTGTCCAACATGATCACTCGCAGGCCGCCAAACGTGGTGCTATGGTAGTAGCGTTGCGATTCGTCCCCGGATTCCTCTCCCAGCACTATCCGGCGAAAGTGAACCCGACAATCGTGATTCCCCAGACCAAGAATTAGCGGTGCGCCGAACTTTCGCAGCTCATCCAGAACTATGTTTAGCTTTCTGTATTCCGCTTCTTTTCCATCGTTGACCAGATCACCGCTCAGAATGAAGAAGTCGGGGCTGACGTCCATGTTTTGGATAAGCTCTATGATGCCGCGCACTTTGTCAGTTGTCCGCCGCCCATAGAGCAGGTCCTCTTCATTGGGCAATATGTGCAGGTCGGTAAGATGCACAAAGGTCATGTCTGTCATAGTTGTTGCGCCTTCCCATTTGGGGCTTTATATTGAATGTGAAATGTCCAATCCCAGCGGAAAGGACCGAAGTCGGTATGCAAGGTCCAATGATAACTGCCTAATGGTTGCTGAACAAACAGGAATTTGGAAAGAGTATTGAGATGAGCGACAAGATTATCTATTCGATGGTAGGCGTCGGCAAGAGCTATGGCCCCAACCAGCATGTTCTTCGAGATATCAGCTTGGGGTTCTTCCTGGGGGCAAAGATTGGAGTCTTGGGCCTGAATGGGGCCGGAAAGTCCACACTACTCCGAATCATGGCTGGTGAGGAGAGTCAATTCGACGGGGAAACAATTTTGGCCGAGGGCTATACCCGCGGCTTTCTTCCCCAGGAACCGGTACTGGACCCGTCCAAAACAGTGCGTCAGATTGTAGAGGAGGGCGCGCAGGAAGCAGTGGACGCGCTTGCCGAGTTTGACGCTATCAACGCCCGTTTCAATGAGGATCTCTCTGCCGAAGAGATGGAAAAGTTGATTGAGAGGCAGGGCGTCGTGCAAGATCGACTGGACGCACTTGACGCCTGGGACCTGGACAGCCGCCTGGAACTGGCGATGGACGCGCTGCGTTGCCCGCCTGGCGATACCTCCGTGGCCATTCTTTCCGGCGGTGAACTGCGGCGTGTCGCACTGACTAGGCTGCTCCTGAAGAAGCCCGACATACTTCTCCTGGACGAGCCCACCAACCACCTCGACGCCCAGTCAGTTGCCTGGCTGGAGCGCCACCTTCAGGAGTATGCCGGTACAGTCATCGCCGTTACCCACGATCGCTACTTTCTCGACAACGTAGCGGGCTGGATACTTGAACTGGATCGAGGGCACGGCATTCCATGGCGGGGCAACTACTCGGGTTGGCTGGAGCAGAAGCAAAGACGCCTTGCCCAGGAGGAAAAGCAGGAGGGCGCACGCCAGAAGACGCTGCAAAGAGAGCTGGAGTGGCTGAATATGTCACCCAAAGCCCAGCAGACCAAGCGCAAGTCGCGAGTCAACGCCTACAACGATCTTCTCAGCCAGGAGGTTGAGAAGGCGCGTGAGGACAGAGAGATCTACATCCCGCCCGGCCCTCGCTTGGGGGATGTCGTGATCAGGACCGAGTCCCTGGCCAAAGGATTCGGCGAAAATCTGCTCTTCGAGAATCTCACCCTCGACATCCCGCCCGGCGCCATCGTCGGAATTATCGGCGCCAACGGCGCTGGCAAGACGACCCTGTTTCGACTCCTTACCGGCGAAGAAACGCCGGACAGCGGCAGCGTGCAGCAAGGCGGGACCGTAGCACTTGCCTACGTTGATCAGAGCCGTGAAAGTCTTGACTCCGAAAAGAGCGTCTGGGAAGAGATCAGCGGCGGAAATGAGCAGCTGCAACTGGGCAACCGTCAGGTGAACAGCCGCGCCTACGTAGCCCGCTTCACCTTCAGCGGCCAGGACCAGCAGAAGAAGGTTGGTTTACTGTCAGGAGGCGAACGCAACCGTGTCCATCTGGCCAAACTGCTGAAAAGCGGTGCCAACGTAATACTGTTGGACGAGCCGAGCAACGACCTGGATGTCAACACGTTGCGAGCATTGGAAGATGCATTAGAGACCTTCGCCGGCACGGCGCTGGTAATCTCTCACGATCGTTGGTTCTTGGATCGCGTCGCCACACACATTCTTGCGTTTGAAGGGGACAGCAACGTGCTGTGGTTCCCGGGCAACTACAGCGAATATGAAGAGGACAGGCGCCGCCGACTTGGTGCAGAAGCTACCCGTCCCCATCGCATTACCTATCGCAAACTGAGTCGCGCCTGAACGCCAACGCTGCTGTTAGCCGGCCAACTCCCCTGCTTGCTCTCTCAGACGCTCTCGTTCCACCCGCAACGCAGGGCAGCCGATGACCTCCGCGATCTCCTCTGCGTCCAGCGCAGCCAGTTGGGAAAACGTAGCAATCCCAGCCTCCCGCAGCCTCGCAGCATACGTGGGGCCAATACCCACAATTCGGGTAAGATCGTCCCCTTCGTCCACCGTGGCGGAAACCGCAGACAAAGAATCCGTAATCTCTTGCCGGTCAGTTCCAGGTGTACTTTCCTCTTCCCCTTTCTCGGGAGACTCCTCAAAGGACTCCTCGTTGGCCCCAACCGGTGATTCAGATAGAACTGGCAAGCCAGCTTTTGAGACGCCTACTCTTGTGTCACCTTCATCTCTGCTTTCCGGCGACGTCGACCCATCGCCTGGCGCAGGCCCACCCGTTCTGCCTCCCAATGCCCCGCCCGGAAGACGTCCCGAACGACGCGCCACATGCACGATCACCGCCCCCGTTCCGGTTGAGCCTATCAGCAGCGCCACAATGAAGCCCAGACAAGGGAAGATCACCCAGGAAAAGGCCGTTACTCCGGTGACGACCAGTGAGCTGAGCCCAACTGAAATCAGCGGATTCCAGGAGGAATCGCCAGGACCGGCAACAAGCTCATCTAGCCGGCGGCCTAACCCGTAGCAAGTTACAGTCCAGCCGCAAAGCAGGACCAGCGCCAGCAGTGCCAGAAGCGGCAACGCAAGCAGGGCAAAGCAGATGGTAACGGTCAGAATGGCGGCCAGAATAGCCGACCCCATGATCCCGATCGCTCCCGCGGCGAAACTGAGCGCTGTCTCCTTTTCCGCGGTCTCTGTAATCGCTTTCACCTGCTTGGGAAGCAACCAGGCGAACAGAAGGACAAGGCCGGTGATCAGCAGCGTCCACAAGAAGGCCTGCACCAGCTTTCTGAGAAATACTAGGAACCAGGGCGTCCGACTGGAAGCTGCCTGGGCGCGTGCCGCGGCTACTGCGTTCTGTGCCGCTTCGCGTTGCACTTTAGCTTGGTCACGCGCTGCTTCTATCGCCTCTTTCGCTGCCTCCTGGTGCCGTTCTATCTGGTCGCGGGCCGCCTCTGCCGCCTCCTCTAGCGCTTCCTCTCCTAGAATTTCTGCATTGCCTAATGGCGGGTTCGGGGCTTCGGGCGGGCTAGGAGGATCAATCAATGCCAAAGGTGTCGGCTCCGCTCCATAGAGACCCGGCTGTGCAACTCTGTTCGTATAGATCCTCCAACTCAAATTCCCACCTACGGCGGCCTTCGGATCTTCCGTCACGCGCCCGCCGATTACACTCACATTCCCGGCGACGCGCGAATCCCCGATTAGTTCAACGTCGCCACCGACCACAGCGACATTGCCGCCAACCACAGATGACGGTCCGATATCAGCATCGCCGCCTAACACGCTGACATTGCCGCCGACTCTTGAATCTTCCGTTAAGTCAACGTCACCACCAACTACGACAAGATTGCCCCTTATTTGCCCTTCCAGAGTCAGGTCGTCGCCTACGACCAACAGATTTCCTCTGACGAATTCGTCGCTCGCGATCAGCACATCGCCGCCGAGGATTGCCACGTTGCCTCGTATCGGCCTGCCGCTGAATTCGCCTCTCTCCTGTCTAGTTGATGTGAAAAGAAAGACAAGAGTTCCCAGCGCGACGATCAGAGCGAACACTGTCCAGCATCCAGCCCTGCGTACCGCCTTCATCTGCCAATCCCCTTGTCCTTACGTGGCTGAGCAGCTTTCAATCCACTCCCCGCAGGAAGTTGTTGCCGCCCTCGAGAGTCGTCCAAGCGCCTGTAGCGCATCGACCTGTTTTTATCTCCTCGTTGTCACAGGCATCTGGCCATCACGACGCGCTCTTCATCCAGTCTCTTATGCCCGTGAGCGAAAAGGCTGAGTAGTCCGCTGGATAAAGATGCACCACACAGCCAGCGCTACCACGGCTACGACCAGATAGGCGGATGCGACGCCTATCGCCGTCGGCGCAGGTGCTACTTCCACAATTACATCCCATAGGGATTGCCCAACGACCCCGGCCACTGCCCATACCTCGCTCAGAAACAGGCCCGTTTCCGCAAAACGCTCCAAGTTGGTGTAGACGAGCATACCGGTCATAACGCAGACCCCGACCAGGCCCAGCGACCAGACGAGTAAGGTAAAAACGGTCAGCATCACGCCGATACGCAGATTGCGCAGGCGTTCTTGTCGCGCCAAGCGTTGCGCCACCGAACGGGAAAAGCCGGGTGCCGGTACAGGCACAGGAGCCGCACGCAGCCTGTCATCGATAGCTTGCCACAGGAGCCACTGCCCACGACACCCGCTGCACTGCTCCAGATGCCCATCAAGTCGCTTCTCCTCATCCGAGTCCAGCATGCCGTCCAATGCCAGCGAAATCAACATCAAGTACTCGCTGTGGTCCACGGCCTTGCCGGGTGACATACTTGCTCTGTAAAGCCTTTCCGCCATCTTAGCCTCCTGACCTCCTAAAGGCCGGCCCCGCTGGTAAGGGCCCTGTGTAGAGGTAGCGTCAGCGCTGTCCATCTTTCCTCCGCCTCTGCCGCATCGAACCGGGCATTCGGTTGGTTCAAATCCTCAATTCGCTCCTCGTCTGCCTGGCCTGACAGGCCTGCGGGCACCCTGATTCCTTCCACTCGATGCGGCTGCTGAGCGGCCTCATACAGTTCCGCCAGCTTCTTCCTGGCGCGGAAGAGCCGGCTCTTGACAGCCGCCACCGAAATGTCCATCACGTCGGCGATTTCCTGATAGCTGCAATCGTTCCAATAGCGTAGCACCAAAGGTGTTCGGTATTCCGGTTCCAGTTGATTTACAAGGGCCTGCATCTCCTCGGCCTGTTCTACCGCCAATGTTTCCGCCTCGGGCTGAGATGATTCGCTTTCCAGACTGAACACGACCGGTGACTCGTCCAACCCGACGAACTGCACGCGTCGCTTTCGCAGTCGGTCAATGCAATGATAGTTGGCAATCGAAAAGAGCCAGGTACTGAACTTGCGACCGGGATCATATTGGTCCAAACGGGAATAGGCCCGCAGGAAAGTTTCCTGGGCGGCGTCTTCGGCTTCGGATAAGTCGCCGAGCATTCGATAAGTCAAAGCAAACACCGGTCTCTGATAGGTCTTTACCAGCAGGCCAAATGCTTCCTGCTCACCGGCTCTGGCCCTGTCCAGCCAGTCTTGTTCCTGTTCATTCATTCGTAAGTCCCTTTGGGCACTTATTGTCTACTACGCAACTGGGAAGATAAAGTTTCGGGGGGCTTTGGTTTGTCCTGCCAATTGTCCTCGTTATATAATAAATCGGATTAGGCGTGCGCTGTCCTGCCATTGTCCTGACTGAAAGCTGACAATCCTCCACCCCACCAGATTCGACCCCGCGGCGGAGGTGCGGCCCACCGGTTGGAAACCAGCAGGGACGGCCGCGCGACGCAACAGGCAAATCAGGTCGCAAGCTCGATGTCCGCTGATTCCATCCAACGTGACATCCCGCCTTCCGCCTGAACCCTTGAAAGGAACGGACCACGATGCAAGTCATCTATCCCTTCACCGCGATTGTCGGCCAAGAGCGCATGAAAAGAGCGCTTATCCTGAATGCAGTCCATCCGCTGATCGGCGGGGTGCTGATCAGGGGCGAACGCGGTACGGCCAAATCGACCGCCGCCCGGGGCCTGGCGGCTCTGTTGCCGGCGATAGAAGCGGTGGATGGATGTCCCTTCGCCTGTTACCGCGAAAACACCCTTGGTCTCTGCCACCTTTGCGAAGGTAGCGCCCTCAACGGGGAGCTTAAGGTTGGACAGCGAAACACGCCCTTCATCGATCTTCCGGTCAGCGCGACCGAAGATCGGGTGGTCGGAACGCTGGACATTGAAAAAGCGATTCGCCAGGGTGAGCGTCATTTCGAGCCGGGCATTCTCGCCGCGGCAAACCGCGGAATCCTCTACGTGGACGAGGTCAACCTGCTCGACGACCACGTGGTCGATCTGCTACTGGACAGCGCGGCCATGGGTGTCAATGTCGTCGAGCGCGAAGGCATCAGCGTCCAGCATCCGGCCCGTTTTGTACTCGTCGGCTCCATGAATCCTGAAGAAGGCGACCTGCGCCCCCAATTGTTGGACCGTTTTGCCCACGCCGTAGACGTAGTCGGTATCGACGAACCCCGGGCCCGCGTGGAGATATTGCGCCGCCGGACGCGCTTCGAGCAGGACGCGGACCGCTTCTCCGAAGACTTTGCCGACGAAGCAAAGAGCCTGGGCGAACGAATCATTCAGGCCCGTCGCCGCTATGACAGCGTCGGTTACACAGACAAAGACCTCTATACGATTGCCGCACTCACCAGCAGCTTCAACGTCGACGGACATCGGGCGGACCTGGTCATTCTCAATACTGCCCGAGCCCAGGCCGCATTCGAGGGCCGGGACGCCATAACCGACCGGGATATTCTCATGTCAGCGGAATTGGCGCTTCCCCACCGCATGAAGAAACAACCCTTCCAGGATACCGCCCTGCAGCCGGAACAGCTCGAGGCCAATATGCGCCAGGCCCGCGCCGAAGCCGAGGAAAATGAAGAAGCGATGGAAGAGGCGGAAGGCGATGCGGCGACAACGGAAAAAAAAGTGAAGAGGGTGATGACTCAGAGGAGCTAGACTCCTCGCCGGAGAGCGGCGAAGGCGGCGTAGCACAGCCGGATGCAGCTCCCCAACAGAGTTCATCACCCGGAGACGAAAAAGGCGCACGCAAACCGGTCGACGTCGGAGAGGTCTTCGAGGCGCGAAAACTGGATACGCCGCTTGACAAGATGACGCGCGAAAAGTCCGGCAAGCGCTCCTACAGCCGGACGGACCGGAAGCGCGGCCGCTACATTAAGGCGCGTCCGGCCCACGAACAGTATGACGACGTCGCCTTCGACGCCACTCTCCGGAACGCCGCCCCCCATCAGAAGGAACGGCATGCAAGCGGGGAAAGCGATCTTGCCCTGCAATTGCGTATGTCCGATCTGCAACGCAAGATTCGCGTGCGCCGCACCGGAAATCTCATCCTCTTCGTCGTGGACGCCAGCTGGTCGATGGCGGCCAGTGAACGGATGGAAGCCACCAAGGGTGCCATATTCAGTCTGTTGGTCGAGGCCTATCAGCGCCGGGATCAGGTCGGGCTGGTCGTCTTTCAACGCGACAAGGCTCGAGTCGTACTGCCGCCGACCAATAGCGTCGAACTGGCAGAAAGGGCTCTAAAGGACCTCCCAGTTGGTGGCAAGACCCCACTCAGTAGCGGTCTTCTGGCGACTT
>CBDDPZ010000004.1:0-38038 GCA_965232575.1 Caldilineaceae bacterium
TTCGCGTGCGCCGCACCGGAAATCTCATCCTCTTCGTCGTGGACGCCAGCTGGTCGATGGCGGCCAGTGAACGGATGGAAGCCACCAAGGGTGCCATATTCAGTCTGTTGGTCGAGGCCTATCAGCGCCGGGATCAGGTCGGGCTGGTCGTCTTTCAACGCGAACAAGGCTCGAGTCGTACTGCCGCCGACCAATAGCGTCGAACTGGCAGAAAGGGCTCTAAAGGACCTCCCAGTTGGTGGCAAGACCCCACTCAGTAGCGGTCTTCTGGCGACTTGGCAGGTTGTCGAAAATGCCCAACGCCGCGATCCGGAACTCCGCCCGCTGGTGATGCTGCTGACCGATGGCGCTGGCAATGTAAGCATGACCGGGATGCCGGCACAGGAAGAGGCGATGAAGATGGCCTCCCTCTTCGACAATGAAGACGTCCGTACCATTGTGATCAACATGGAGCACATGGCCTTCGACCGCGGACTGGCTCAGGCCCTGGCCGAGCAGATGGGCGGCGTCTGCTACAACCTGCCGGAGCTGCGGGCCGACACACTCCTGAATACCGTAAAGCGGGAGATCGGCGGGTAATGGCGTCGGCTGCACTTGGCAGGCGAACGCCGCTAACGTCTGACCTCTTTCCAAAAGACAGTGATTTCGCATAGCGAGAAATTCGTGATGACCAGTGACACGCGCAGGTCAGGCAGCGCGGCCGCCCTGAAGGGCTCCTGGGAGGCCTTGCACTCTGAGGCCGTGGCCCTTTCACGGCAGGGCAATGACGAGGCCTTGGCCAAGTACGGTCGACTGATAGATCGGCTGGCCGCGCTCCCGGAGGCGCGACGTGCTGCCCAGGACCAGAGACTGCAGTCCATTCTGGATCAGAGTGTGCTGGGTCTCCAGTCCCATTACGCCAGACGCAACCGTCTCGACGAGATGGCTGCAATTGACGAAGGGGTCTTTGAGATCTTGAGCGACGACGCCAAATCTCTGTGGCGTGAGAACCAGGCACGCGCCTACTGGTGGCAAGGCCGCCGAGAAGAGGCGGCTGAGATCATACGTACCGAATCGGAAGACCTTCCCTTTGACGTCGAATTGCGTTGGTTACTCTTTTCCATCCTGCTCGACGATGGCAAGATCGACGACGCCGACGGCGTAAGGCGGTCATTGCTGACCGAGCTGCAGAGCCTGTTCCGCGCACAAGGTCTATCGGAGTCCCTCGTCGAAGATGTAGATGCGCAGATTCAGGTCAGGGAGCGCCTTGCAGGCGGGAACGAAACGAACCAGGTATCGGTCCAGTTTGGGCTCCTGCACTTTCTCCGTAGCTGCATGGATTTGGAGAAGCAACGCTGGCAGGATGCGGCCGAAGCCTTCGGCATGGCTGCCAGAGTGTCGGATGCTTACAGCGACCGCTGGCATCTGCTTTACCGCCCGCTTGTACTGAACAGCCAGAACCGCTTAGCTCAGCGGGCGCTCAATCGCGAAGACTCGCCCGTCTCGCAGGGGTTCTGGCGCGGTCTGTCCGGCTACTATGACGGTGACCGCCAGGGCGCCGCGACGGAATGGCGGCGCGTGACCCGGATCCCCCTGGAAGAGGTGACTCTCTCATCGGTCGGTGACTGGATCTTGGCCCACTACTATCTGCATGCGGTCCAGGCCACCCACTCTCCCGAAGAAGGCAGCGCAGCGGCGTCGGAAACCGTCAACGCAGATGATGGCGAAGACCAAGACGGCAGAAATGTCTCGGACGAAGTTCGCCAGGGGCTGCATGTTGCCTTGAATTTGCTTGGGCAGCAGGATACCCGGCGGGACCCGCTCGTCCTGGGGTTGGCGGCGCTGGGATGGGGTATGAACGGCCACAAGGAGCACCTGCACCGAAACCTTCGCCATGCGGTAGAGCTCCTCCGAGGCTCCCTCCAGGACAATAAGCTCTCAGTATTCAACTGGTATTTCTTCAGAGACTTGCTCTCGACTGAGGTTTTCGCGGAGGTCGAGGGCTTCTTTCACGCACCAAGGTGCCTGCAGGGAGAACCGGGCGGCGAATAGCCATTCCCGGGCGCACCGGAGTCTGCGCTTCATACAGCTAAAGGTACCCGCCATAGCTCTGGCAAAACTCATCTCTTCCCATACGAGTGAAGCACGCCGCCGTAAGGGACCGGCCTGATTCGCTTGCGCCACTTCGCCCAGGTACTCATCAAATGGGGCCAGAAAGGGCTTTCCTTTCCCATCGGCTTTGCAAACTGCAACGCGTCAACAAACGACTCCGGATCGTCTTCAAACTCTGGCATTTCCATGTAGCAATGTCCCAATTCGAACGGAATGTGCGCGTCGCTGCCCGCCGTAACCAGTAGGCCATGCTCCTGTGCCAGCTCTAACGCGGCCAGATTGTCCTGCGGCCGCACGCAGCGGGCATTACGCACCTCGAGCGCGTCGACCAGATTGATCACCTCTAGCACGCTCTCTAATCCCATCGCCGAATTCCGCAACGAGTCCAGCGGATGGGGAATGGCGACCACCGCGCCCTGTTCGCGCAGGCGGCGAATCGTCTCCTGCGGCGAGAGGCCGCGCGGCACTTCCTCCTTGACGAAGTAGGCGATCAGTTCACCGTGGGTCGTCATTATCTCCTCACCGACAATGATCAGATCGGGGGCCAGTTCTTTGGCTCTCAATGCGCCGGCCAGATTGTCGTGTTCAGTGATCGCCAGCTTGTCCAGGCCGATTCTGCGCGCGCGGGCAATCGCGTCCTCAGGCCGCGTGAGACAGTCTTTACTAAAAATGGTGTGAGAATGTAGGTCGACTTTCCACATGGCGTCATTCTGTCCTGACGGTGCAAAAGAGAGGTGAAGCCGCGCCCCTATGCCTCGGCCTCCTGCTCTTCAACTATTGAATTTTTCTGAGTCGTCAGCAAGTAGGGCCAAAGGGCCAGACAAATCAGGCCAATGGCAACACCGAACCAAAGCGTGGCAAAGCGGATCACGAGCGCCGCGGCCGCGGCCGCCGGGCGGGACAGTTCCAGCAACTGGATACTGAGCGCCGCCAGCGAACTCTCAACTCCGCCTAGGCCGCCCGGAGTCGCCACTACCGCGCCGACGACTGTGCTCATGTTGAAGGCGGAGACTGCAGTCAACATGGAACTGACACCCGGGTCCACGCCGAAACCAAGCAAGATAAGGTAAAATCCTACCCCCTGGCTTGCCCAGCTGACCAAGCCGATCAGGACCGAAGTGATCAGATATTTGGGCTGAAGAAGATAGTAGCTGCTCTCGTAAAACGCTGAGAGTTTGTCGGCAAAGCGGTGTATCAGTGGCAACCGGTGACCCAGTGCCAGGCACCACAACGCCAGCGGTCTGACCTGAATCGCGATGATGATTCCTGCTATGGCCAGCAGTGCCGTCACTGCCGCCAGCCGGATCGTCCCTTCTTCGATTGCCAGCAAACCCAGACCGGCCAGCATTATCATCGCCAGCCCGTCGGTTATCCGCTCCGCCAGCACGACCGGAGCAACGACCGAGAAAGGCGCGCCGCTGACATTGCGTACCATAAACGCCCGCACAAATTCCCCCACCTTGCCCGGCGTCATCATCATCAGGAAACTGATGCCGTAAATGCGGGCGCTCTGGCCGAAACTGATCGGCGTCCGAATCAAACGCAGATACCAGTGCCACTTCAGAAAGCGGACGCCGAAGTTTACGAGCGTCAACCCCAGCGTTGGCGGCAGCCATCTCCACGGGAAATCGGCCAGCAGCGCGGATAACTGACGCCAGTCTCCGTATACGATCAGTCCAATGTATACGAGCAGGGCCAGCAGCAGTGACCAGAGAAACTGAACGCTCAGCCGTTTTCGATCCATTTCCTATCCGTCTGTGTGAGCCAGGCATCCAAGAAATCTGCGTCTCTGCCCGCGGAGTGCAGCAATTATAGCCCCGCCCGGCGGGAGTCCTCAATCCGACGCGCCGGGAAGAAAGACAATGACCTCGATCTAGATATGTCTAGGGCTCCGATGTGCGCCAGTTTTCCGCCGACCGCCAGAAGTTGAGTGCAGTGTGCTCAAAAGCTCGCGGCCTCTCCAGGTGGACGGCGTGCCCGATCTCCGAAAAGACGACCAGGCGCGCTTTAGGTATGCTCTGCGCCATTTGTCGATTGACTACGACGAATCTCTCGTCTTCGGAGCCAACGATGAGAAGGGTGGGAGCTGAAAGAGAGGACAAGCTGTCATGGAGGTGGGGTTGAGCTCCTGTTCCCATCCCTCGCAGGCTGTTGGCCAAGCCGCGAGGTAGGTTCTGTAATCGTTGTTCTTTCAACTGCTGGCGCTGTGCAGTGGAGAGATTCCGCCGCTGACTGTTCCACAGCGGCAGAGACGCCCAATAGTCCACGAAGGCGGCGATCCCATCCCGTTCGATCCGGTTAGCCAGCCCATTGTCCCTGTCCCGCCGTTCGGCCCGTTCGGCTGCCGACGCGATTCCCGGCGAGGCGCTCACCAGTGTCAGGGACCGTACTTGCTCTGGGTAGCTGAGGGCAAAGTAGAGGGCAAGCCGCCCACCCATCGAATAACCCAGAAGGTGTACCGCCGTCACGACCGATTCATCCAATAGTGACTTCAGATCGGCGGCGGCATGGGCCATCTCGTATCGTGTCGCATCACTGGGATGGGGCGAGCGGCCATGCCCAAGCAGGTCCGGCGCCAGAGCATGAAATCCCGCCGCCGCAAATGTTTGTCCCGCTTCGGCCCAACTCCCTCCGTGTCCGGTGAATCCGTGCAAGAGAAGAACCGGCGGATCCCCTTTGCTTCCCCAACTGTACAAGTGATAAGAGTGAACCAAGTTCGTAGACAGAGACACTCAGATTGTCCTGAAACCTCACGCGGTGAAAGCACGGCAGAGGCGGCGATCTCGAACGGCCTGTGCTGCCCAGCTGAATGTCACCCCCACCGGCCGCTCTCAGGATTCGAAAGTGGAAAACCTTCGCCCACCAGTTCCTCGCCGTCCCCCACAGTGAAGCTCGGAATCAGTACGTGGTCGGGCGATTGGTCCAGCTTTGTCCTAACGCCCTCGGCCATGAAGATCATGACATGGGCGCGGCGCTGGCGGTTTGTCACGTTGGCCGGGGTGGCATGAAAGTTGAGACAGTGGTGAAACATACACTCGCCCGCCTTCAGATCGACAGGTTTCCCAATCTCAGCCGGTTCATAGGCCATTTTCTGCCGTTCGGTCTCCTCAACTTCGCGTCCATCTGCCTCGGCCTCAGCCCGCGCGGCCATTTCGGCCGCGTAGGACTCCAGGCCGAACCGCGGGTCCCTGTGACTTCCTGGCACCACGTGCATGCAGCCGTTCTCTGGGGTCGCATCGTCAAGAGCAAGCCAGCAGGTTACGATTCGCGGTTCTCTTAATGGCCACAGATAGAAGTCCTGATGAAAGCGAAAATGACCGTTCTCCTCCGGCGGCTTGGAGATGATCTGATCGTGCCACAGCCGCACACGCGGCGTGTTCAAAAGAGTGCAGGCCACACCCGAAATCACGGGGTGGTGGAGTAGACGCTCATACAGAGGCTCCCGTTTGAACATATTCACATATTGAACGATAGCGCGCGGCCGTTGCTCCTCCGCGTCGCCCCCCATCGACGCCCCCCGCCGGTGCCCGTACTTGAACTCCACCTCTGAGTCGTCCCCACCGGACGCTTCGATCTCGATCACATTGTCGAGTCCTTCCCGTAACGCCTCGACTTCGGCCATATCCAATACCCGCCCGTATTTCAGGTATCCATTCTCGGCGAAAAACTCGATCTGTTGTTGGGTTATCATACTGGAAACTCCTTTTTCGTTAGACTAAAGATCTTTCAACATTGATTCTACCGCCCGTCGCTGAATCTTCCCCGAAGCCGTCTGGGGAAGTGAATCGACGAAGCGGATAAGATTCGGAGAAGGTAGTTTATATCCGGCCAGACGCGCCCGGCTGAATGCAAGTAGCGCCTCACCGCTCAGCGTTTCACCCGAACGGAGCTGCACCGCAGCCGCACAGCGCTGTCCCCACTCATCGTCCGGCAACCCGACCACGCAGGCTTCGGCCACAGCTGGATGTTCTCGCAGCGCCGCTTCCACTTCGACCGGATAGATGTTCTCGCCTCCGCTGACGATCATGTCCGAGCGCCGCTGCACAACAAAGAGGTCGCCGTCATCATCGACGAATCCCATGTCCCCGGTATGGAGCCAACCTTGCCGCAGCGTTGACTCGGTAGCCGCCTTGTTAGCATAATAACCTGCCATCACCTGCGGCCCGCGCACCAGGATCTCGCCTATCTCTCCCTGGGAGAGTTTCCTTCCATCAGGGTCAGCAATGCGCAACTCAGTATACATCAGTGGTCGGCCCACACTCTCCGGCTTGTATCGGACGTCCGCCGGCAAAGCGGTTGCGACCTGCGAAGCCGTCTCTGTCAAGCCATACGTTGTAGCGACAGGCACGCCTGCTTTGCTCGCGACCCGTAGGAGTTCCGGCGCGGCTGCGGCGCCGCCCAATAGGACCAGGCGCAGCCTCTCCGACCATTCAGACGTAGAGGAGCTGTTAAGCAACCGGTGGAGCATCGTGGGTACAAGCGATGTAATAGTCACCCCGTCCTCGCGCAAGCAGCGCTGAAACAATTCCACCTCAAAGCTGCGCTGGAGAACAATCGCCGTGCCGTAAAGGCAGGAACGAAAGACGACCGCCAGGCCGCCCACATGATACAGTGGAAGGCAGCTGAGCCAGCGGTCTTCCGTGTCGATCCCGAGACGGTAGGACGAGGCCGCGGCGCTCCAGAAGTGGTTATCAAAGCTGAGTTGCACCCCCTTTGGGGCTCCGGTCGTTCCTGACGTGAAGACTATGGACTGCAATTGCGAAATAGGTCGTTGGGAATTCGTCGGGCGCTCTACTACATCGTCCCTGTTTGTGTGCAGCCCGTCGCGAACCAGTTCAGAAATTTTAACGACCTCAGGTGGCTTTGAGACACGTTCAGGAATCGCCGTGATCCCCGACCTTGACTTTACCCCCGCACTGCCGCCATCCTCTGACGGATCGTCTTCATGCACCAGCAGCGCAGGCTCGACCAGGCTCAGCTGCCGCTCTCGCTCGGCAGGCGCCAGCCGCGTGTTAAGGGGCACAAGCACTCCTCCAGCGCGCGCGACCGCATGGATGAGCCCAATCGCCTCCACGCTGTTGCCCATTTGAATCGCAGCCTTGTCGCCATGTTGCAGCCCGCGCGCCGCCAGCCTTGCCGCCAGCACATCGGCCATGCGGTCCAGCTCGGCGTATCTGACCGATCGCTCCTCCCATAGAACGGCCAGTTTTTCTGGGGTAGCCAGTGCGCGCCAGCGCAGCCAGTCGCTACTAAACGGTGTCATTAGCATTTCATTGTTTGCGACAGAGTGTACTTAAGTGTGCCGTTCTCGCCTCTGCTACGGCCTCCAAGGGAACTGCCGGAAATTGGGTCGCCGCCTCTCGTTGAATGCGTCCCGCCCCTCTTTTCCCTCATCGGTCATATAAAAGAGCATCGTGGCGTCCCCCGCGAGGACCTGCAGACCGGTCTGTCCATCCAGATCGGCGTTGAAACCGGCCTTGAGAAAGCGAATCGCGATCGGGGACTTGCGCAGAATCTCCTGTGCCCAGTCGACGCCCTCCTCTTCCAACGCTTCAACTGTCGGCAAAACCTTGTTCACCAACCCCATTTCCAGCGCCTCCCGGGCCGAGTACTGACGGCACAGGTACCAGAGCTCCCGCGCCTTCTTCTGGCCGACAACTGAAGCCAGGTATGATGCCCCAAGGCCGCCGTCGAAACTGCCGACAATAGGCCCCGTCTGGCCGAAGACCGCGTTCTCCGAAGCTAGGGAGAGGTCGCAAATCACGTGTAGAACGTGACCGCCGCCGATCGCGAAACCGTTTACCAGGGCAATGACCGGCTTGGGCATGTTACGCATAATTCGCTGGAGCTCGAGCACATTCAGCCGCGCCACGCCTTGTTCGTCCATATATCCGGCGTGCCCGCGCACCCCCTGATCGCCCCCCGCGCAAAACGCGTGGACGCCGTCCTTTGGCGATGGACCGTTGCCGGTCAGAAGAACGACGCCAATTTGGTCATCGGCCCAGGCATCCTTGAACGCCTCCGTCATCTGATCTACAGTCTCAGGCCGGAACGCGTTGCGCTTCTCCGGCCGATCGAAGGCGATTCGAGCCATGCCGTCCGCCTTGTGATAGGTGATGTCGCTGTACTTCGCGACCTCCTTCCAGTCTGCACTTTGAGGGATCGTCACGAAAAATCCTCCTGACTGTCTTTCAAAGAATGGATCAGTTCTCGCCGCAAACGTTCGTCTCGCGCGCCATCGGTGCCCACTTCGATGACCGTCGGCCTGTCATCGTGGAGCGACGCTCGGAGCGCCTCGTCGAAGCCAATTCTGTCTAGATCGTGAATGCACTCATAGTCAAGGCCGTACATCGTCGCCGCCGCAGAGAAATCCAGGCCGGAGGGCGTAAGAAACAACTCCTCAAACCGGGCATTGTCCTCGGCAATCGGAAGACGGCGAAAAATGCCTCCGCCACCATTATTCAGCAGCAATACTGTGACGTTGTCCAGCCCGTGCCTGTTAACCGCCAGTAGACCATTCATGTCATGGTAAAAGCTGACATCGCCAATAAGCAGCAGCATAGGCCTAGTCCGATCGGCCGCGGCCGCGCCCAGAGCACTTGAAACTATGCCGTCTATGCCGCTCGCCCCCCGATTCCCATAAACGTGGATTCGCTTCCGATTTGGTCGGGCGAACTGGTCAACATGGCGCACAGGCAGACTGTTGCCAACAAAGAGACTGCTGTCGTTCGGAAGGGCCGATACCGCGGCAGCGACTGCAGCAGCGTCGAACCAGTTCTCCCGCAGAAACTGCTCCTGGCGGCGCTGGCAGCGTTCGTCGGTCGCCAAAACCGAGGCGCCCCATTTGCCAATCTCCCGCTGACATCGCTCAGCCACCTTCTTGCAGAATTCAATTTCGTCCACCTGCAAATAAGAGTTTACGCGGTGGCTGTCGTCCGCCCAAACGCCGTTACTGCGCACGTGTACTTGAAAGAGCGGCGCTGTGCGCTCCAGATACTCGTTGAGATGCTTCGACGTCGGCACAGCTCCGAAACGTATCACTACCTGGGGAGCGTCGAAATCCGTCGAATGCTGGAGGAAGCTCTCATAGCAGCTAATGATGGGCGACGACTCCGTATGCGATCCAAAACGTAGCCCAGAAAGCGGGTCCGCGAAAATGGGATATCCTGTGCGGTGGCCCAGTTCCGCCACCGCATCGACCAGACTGCAAGGAGGTCTGCCGGCCCACGGTCCGCAAACGATCAAACCGCCCTCGTGGGCGGAAACCAGCGCGGCCATCTCTTCGATCTGCTCGGTTGTCGGGATGAGCACACCTCGCTGAATGGAGCTGCTCTGCCCCCTGTCAAAACGGGGTCTGTACGGCGCTTCTGGCTCCAGCGGTTTACGGAAAGGAAAGTTGACGTGCACCGGCCCTTTGCGAATTCCGTTGGCAACGGCATAGGATCTGGCCGCCAGCGTGCGCAGATTTCTCAGCGCAACCTCTGGCGCATCCCCTTCCGGCAACGCGGCATCCACAGTCCACAGGACATCGTCCCCGTACATCTTGACCTGGTCGACTGTCTGGTTGGCGCCGCTATGACGAAGTTCCGGCGGCCTGTCTGCTGTCAGCAAGAGCAGCGGTCCCCCGGCCATCTTCGCCTCTACCACCGCCGCGTGGAACTCCAGCGCCGCGGTGCCCGACGTGCACACCAGTGCGACCGGCCGGCCGCTGGCCTGGGCCAATCCCAGCGCAAAAAAGCTGGCGCAACGTTCGTCCAGATGTATGAAAGTATCGATACAGGGATGGGCATCAAAAGCAAGCGCCAGCGGCGTCGAGCGAGAGCCCGGCGCGATGCAGACCGCCTTCAATCCGGCATCGGCCAGCCCGGCGACCACTTCCTCAGAGAACTGCAAATTCGGGTTGGGTTCGCCCACTACGGCGCTCATACCATCTGCCTGCCTGCTACTGAACGAATGATCGGCTGAAACTTCCACTTCGTTTCTTCCCACTCCGCCATTGGAACCGAGTCGGGAACGATGCCGGCCCCCGCATAGGCCCAGGCCCGCTCCTTTTGTACAACCGCCGAGCGGATGGCAACGGCAAATGCACCCTCCATATTGCAATCAATCCATCCCACAGGCGCCGCATACCAGCCTCGAAGCGTCGGCTCATTCGCCTGGATAAACTCCAGCCCGAGCTCGCGCGGCGTTCCCCCCATTGCCGGCGTCGGATGCAGGGCTTCCACCAGCGGCAGCACGCCCACCTCCGTTTTGAGTCTGGCTCTAACCGGCGTGTATAGATGCTGGATGTTGCTAAATGAAAGCACCGTCGGCTCAGCAGCAATGGTAAGCTGACTGCTCATAGGCTGCAGGATATCTCTCAGCGCGTTCACCACCAGCGCGTGCTCGTGACGGTCCTTTTTCGAACCCAGCAGTGCCGAGGCCAGTTCTGCGTCCTCGGCCGCCGTCGTGCCCCGCTGGATCGATCCCGCCAGCGCCATTGTTTCCAGCCCCTCTCCCTGAACACGAGCGAGGAGTTCAGGCGTAGTACCCAGGAAGGCATGTCCCGCCTGCGGTTCAAACAAGAAACTGAAGCAGTCAGGATAGTCAGCGCAGAGATGCGTCAGCATCTGACTGATACGAATCGGATGTCGTGCCCGCAGTTCCGCTATCCGGGACAGCACGACCTTCTGCAGCGGCGTCGAGTCAAAAGTCCCCTGGGCACTCTCGATTAACTGCGCCCACCTGTCGTACTGCAGCGGATAGTCAATCTCCAGTTCTGCAAGCTCACCGTCCCCGTCCCGAACAGGCGTCTTGACTCCTCGCCTTGCGGCGCCTTCCTCCTCCTTCCCCAGAAATTCGGCCCGAGCATCCAAAGCCTCCTCCAACAGGGGGAATACGGCAGTCGCATCATCTTCGGGCGGCAACAATGCGTTGATTGTGAGCCAGCTGTGACCGTCCTGCGCCACAAACTGGTAATGGGGCAGGATGAAATGGCCCGGATGAAAGCCCGTCCAGGTCAGGTCTGGCGCAAAGTCCTCTCGAAATGCGAATCCGCCGAACAGTCGGGGTAGCGCCAGTTCCGATCTCGATGCCTGTCGGTGGCGAGGCGAAGGACGAGTTTCGGCAGAAGAGAAAACCTCTCTCGCTTGTCTGTGTATGGCAGCAATCCGGCTGTGGCCGTAACCAATGAAATGAGCAGCCACCCCTGTCCCTGCAAAAGTGATGCCCTGCCTCCCGTCGCGCCAAAAGAAGCGCTCCTGCCCCGCTGCTGCCTGGAGAAAGCGCTCAAACGGCAGGTCGGCTACGGGACGACTGGCGCTCACCAGGCGGCCGTGACGCTCCACGCTGTACTCGTCCCCGCCGCCGCCTTCGTCGCCCTCCAGCCAGCGAGCATCCTCGGCAAAATCAGGACCATTCTCGCCAACAGCGCTCTCTATGCGTCTCTTCAATGTCATCTCATTTCAACCCAGCCACTACCCGTCGTTATGCCGCCAAATTACGTCAAGCCATTTGCGCAATCGGACCTGTTCAGTCCTTTTTGTAGTTCACGCTCCGCAGCAGCATCGGCACCAGCGTGTTGACAATTCGTGAAGGCTCAGGTTCACCGCTGTATACCCAGCGGATCGTCAGGTGGTAAATGCTGCCCAGCCACGCATAGGCGATTACATCGGTGTCCACCGGTTCGATCTCACCGGCGGCTACGGCTTCATCCAGGTAGATACGGATCAGCCGCGCGAAACGCTCGTTAATCTCAAGCCGTTTTTCCTCAAAAACCGTCCCCAATCCCGTGGCTTGAACCAGCATCACTTTCGCCGGACGGCGGTAACGGCCAAATGCCTCCAGGCAGGCATCAAGCGCCGCCTCTACCTTAGCCATCGGACTTGCCTGCAGCTCGATCGCCTCCGTGACCCGACGTTCAACCAGGTCGGCGAACTTCTCCACCAGGGCCAGAAAGAGCCGCTCCTTATTGGGAAAGTGGAAATAGATCGAGCCTTTTGAAGTGTCGGATTCGGCGACAATCTCGTCTAGGCGGGCATCATGGTATCCCTTGTGGCTGAAAACGCTCAAAGCGGCGTCCAGGATGCGCTCCCTGGTCGATTCAGGACTTCGAACGGTCTTTTCAGTCATCGCATTCACCCAGTGCCAGTCCGGCTAAACTGACCGGTCAGTCGATTCCAAAATCAAAAAAATCCATGTTCATTCTTACTTAAGCGGGTTTTCTCTGCAACGCTACGTGCATACAAAGTCGTATTGTAAGAATGAAGGGATCATTTCATCGTGCGAAAAGGTGTCACCAGCCGCGCGGCACGGGGAAGCATCGAAACTGCTGTGCCTGGGCGAAGACGTCCCAGATCTGCGCCATCTGTTCAACGATGCGCGTGGGCCGGCTTTCCATCTCAAATCCGCGGTGCTGGCCTCTCACCACTCTCCGAGGCTCCCAGCCGGTCCCCTTGCAGTAGTCGTAGTAGTCCCGAAAAGTCGTGAATTGAACATTCATGCCGAAACTGTCAGGCTGACGACTCATCGGTGACATGGGATCGAGCGTGTGACACGGGTTGAGCATGCGTAACAGATGGTGGGGGTAGCTCTTGCCTATCTGGTCGGCCAGTCCAAGCGTTTTCTTAAACGTTTGCGGCGTCTCTCCCGGCAGATTCAAGCTGAAATAGATGAAGATAGGCACTTCATACTTCTTGAGCGTTTCCAGCATTCGCAAGAAGCGTTCGTTCGTATAGAACTTCCCATTTCTTTGCCGCACCTCCTCGTCGCCGGACAGGGGCGAAATGGCGACTTCAGTGTGGGCAAGGTCGGCCGTACTGCACATCTCGTCGATAAAGTCATTCGAAGGAAGCTGGAAGAACTCATTGTAAATGCCAATTCGAATCTCGTTGTTCCGGAGTTGCTGGAAAAAGGCGCGCCACCATTTGGCCGGATAAGTGGCGATATCCAGCGAAAGATTGACCTGCTGAAATCCCTCCTTCGCCAGGCTGGCCACGTCTTCCACCACCGCCTCCGGTGACCGCATCACATAGCCATTGCGGCCGGCTAGCTCGCTGTGCGACTCTTTACCGCCTCCGCAGTAGATGCAATCAAAAACGCAGCCCCTCCCAACGGTGAGCCAGTGGCTGCGCAGCTTCGGCTTTCGCAGCGTGACAAGGCCGGCGCCGGAGTATTGGAGCGCCGCGTACGCGCGCTGATTGGAAAGCCAGTCCATCGAAACAAAATCGAGGCTGTCCAACGTGGCGGAATCCGCAAAATAGAATCCGAGATTCTGCTTCGGTTTCTGACCGCTGCAGGGGCGGCGAATCAGATTGGGTATATCGTCGACCTGAGAGGACCCCTTCCCCACCACCTGGGCCGCCAGTTGACGCAGCGGCTCCTCGGCGTCGCCGCGGATTGCGTAGTCAACGTAAGGAAAGTCGGCCAGAATCTCTTCGCCGTAATACGAAGTTGTCAGGCCGCCGATCACAACGATAGCTTCGGCCAGAGTCTCTTTGACCGCTTGGGCTACGGCCAAAGCGCCGAAGGAGTGCTCGTACCAGTGGAGATCGATCAGGACGAGTTTTGGCGGTGTGCGCTGGCTGCGCAGCCACTGGCTCAGGCTGAATGTGGGGCGTTGCAACAGTTCAACAGGCAGGTTCAGGCCGCGGACTTGATACCCTTCCGCCCGCAGCATGTTGACGAATCCGACGACCCCAACCGGAATGAAAGGATAGGGAGGACAGGAGCGAAACTTGTCGTAGCGGGCTTCGACTTCCTGTTTAGCCGGATGAATGTAGAGGATATCCATTGCGCGAACTGCCGTGCACTGCGGCTGGCAGCGTCATGGCTGCTAGACACTGCCCACCGGCGTCAGCATTCTGCCGCGCGGCGCAACCGGCTCGAGAATCTGACGGCGCTCCGGAGTCAGACGGGCCGCGAGTTCAGGTGACAACTGGTAGTTGAAACGGGTGCGCAGGTAGCGGGGCGAATAGCGGAAGATGACCGAACGCCGGAATCCCGGATTGGTTCGCTCGGCCGAGCCGTGGGTAATGGCGTCGGTGAAGAAGAGGGCGTCGCCGGCCTCCAGGTATATCTCTTTCATGCCGAGGGCAGTTCCCGCGGACTCGCGTTCATGGTGGGCTGCAACAATGCCTTTGCCATCCAACTCCAGCCGCGGATGAACTTCCGTCGATTTGTGGCTGCCGGGCACCAGGACGGTTGGGCCGTCACCGGGGCCGATATCCTCGAGGGCCATCAGGACGTTGATCTGCCCCACCATCCACTCGCCGGTATTGTGCTGGCGGAATGTCAGATAGAAAAGGGGCGTGTGCCCTCCACAGTGGATATAAAGAAAACCTCCTGGTCCCCTCACATTGAGCAGGTTCTCGTGGATCGAGACGCCATTAACCTCATTGATATACCGTGCAGCAAGCGGATGCCAGGACGGGTGGTCGATGAGCCTCTCAAAGACGGCGCCGCCTTCGACGATGTTCTGAAAGTTTACGCCATCGTCGGGGCCGTAGCTATGGATCTCGACATTGCCAATCCAGTACTCCGGATCCGGATTGACGTTGAGCTGCGCTTCACCCAGAATAGGCGGGTCTTCGACGTAGGCCCAATGGTCGTCCACCCAACTGTTCATTTCCGCGAGGTCATCTTTGGAGATCGCGTCTTTCAGGACGAGATAACCTTGCAGGTCGAACAGATAATCCAATTGCTTGTATTCTTCTTGGGAATGCAATGTGCTATACCTCTCGTTGTAGCAGGGGCCACCCTTGAGTGGCCGAAAAAACAGCGACGCCCGGCAGCAAACCGCCGGAATTTACCCTTTGACGCCAGAGACGACGATCCCCTGCACAAAGTGGCGCTGGGCAAAGAAAAAGAGAATGATCGTTGGCAGGACGCCGAGAATCGAAGCCGCCATGAGCGCCTGCATGTTGTTGGTCATGTGTCCTTCAAACAGGCGGAGTCCGAGAGCGACCGTATAGTTGGGTACGCCCTGAATGTAAATGAGGGGGTAGAGGAAGTCGTTCCACTGGGCGGTGACCATAAAGATAAGGACGACGCCAAGCGCGGGCAGACTCAGTGGTAGATGAATGCGCCAGAACAGGCCGATTGGATTGCAGCCGTCGATCATGGCGGAATCATCCAGTTCTCTCGGAATGGTCATAAAGAACTGGCGCATCAGAAACACATAGAAAGCAGGCGCAAACCAGTTCGGAATGATGAGAGGACGGTAGGTGCCGATCCAGTCAAGCTCGACAAAGAGCAGGTAGGTGGGGACCAGACGGACGTGCTCGGGCAAGATCATGGTCGCGAGCACGACGACAAACATGATATCTCGGAGAGGAAATCGGAGGCGGGCAAAACTGAAACCGACCACCGACGAAGAAAGAGCCGCACCGATTGCGCTGCCAGCAGCGATAAATGCGCTGTTTAAGAAGAACTTGGCGAAAGGAAAAACGGCAAACGGCGTCTTGAAATGGTGCCATTCAAACCGCTCAGGCCACCATTCGGGCGGGAAAAGGTAGACCTGTGTCGTCGGCATTACCGAGGTGCGCATCATCCAATAAAAAGGGATTGCAAAAATTATGCCGCCCAGAATGACTGCGCCGTAGAGCAGAAGGCGATAGAGAGATTCGGAGATTTCGCTGTTGTCATACCGCTCGGCTCGGTGAACAGCTGTTTCCGTTTGGACAGTGGTTGCCATACAAGACGCTCCTGCCTCGAATAGGACTGAATTCGCTACTTAAACCCGCTCGTAATGAACCCAGGAAGACGCGCTCCGCAACGCGAGAATGACGAAAATGAGTACGATGACAAATAGGAACCAAGCCTGGGCGGACGCGTAGCCGAAATAAAAATTCTGGAAGCCGGTATTGTAGATGTGCAGGACCATTGTAAGGGTGGCGTTGTTGGGGCCGCCGCGAGTCATGACCATGGCCTGCGTAAAGACCTGCCAGGAACCGATGATATTGAGGACAACGTTGAAGAAGATTGTCGGTGTAAGCAGAGGCAGCGTGACCGCGAAGAAGCGGCGGAAGGAGTTGGCGCCATCGATCTCGGCGGCTTCGTATAGTGAAGTCGGAATCCCCCGCAGCCCGGCCAAGTAGATCAGCATCGCGCCGCCGGCGCCCCAGAAGGCCATAATAATGAGTGACGGCAACGCCCACTCCTGGCTGAAGATCCAGCGCGGCGGGTCGATGTCGAAAGGACGCAACATCGGGCCGAGGATCGAATTCAACAGGCCGATGTCGGGCTGATAGAGCCACTTCCACAGCAATGATACCGCCACGCCGGACACGACTGACGGGAGGTAGTAGACCGTGCGCCAGAAGCTCTGCAAGCGAATGCCCTGATTGAGCATCACCGCGATCAGCAGCGCCAGCGCCGTATTGATCGGCACCACCGTGAAGCTGAAGATCGCTGTGTTGAACAGCGCCTTGCGTACAAGGCTGTCGCGCAGAACGTTCTGATACCACTTGAAGCCGACGAATGTCGTTTCGGTCAGAAAGTCAGTGCGATACAAGCCAATGATTAGAGAAGCCAGCATCGGACCCACGGTGAAGACAATGAATCCGATGATCCAGGGGGAGGCGAGAAAATAACCGTACCACGCTTCGCGAGTGGACGGTTTCATTGGCTTTCCGTCCCGCCTCATCCAGGAGAAAAGACCTCTTTCTGTTTGGCTTTCGCTGATGCTGGCCATCTGTTCCCCTGTTATCCCTATAACTCATCCTGAGTTCGGCGATGCCCCGAAGCGCTTGCCGCCGTTCTCTGAAGGTCTCGAATCTGTCCTGGTCTGTTCGACGAAGGCGTGGGAGGGAGCGCCTCCCACGCCTTTCAGACTTAACAGTTTAGCTGAGTTTATCCAGCTCTGCGCCCAGGTCTTCGATGTTGATCTCGCCGCGATTGAATCGGGTCGCCACGTCAGCGTGCTGGACGATCAGGTCAACCGGCTGTTCACCGAGCAACATGACCAGGTCGAAGGCGGGCTTCAGGATCTGATTCTTTGTAATCAGATCCTCGGCGAACATCTCTTCCGGTCCGCCGATATCCTGGCCAACAGAGTCGGTAAACACATCCAGGTTGATGTCTTCAAACTTCTCATTAGCCGCACGCATGATCGACGCATACTCAGGCAGCAAGCTCTTGCGCGAAGGCTGCTTCTGCGCCCATGTAATGTACAGGCGGCCGTACAGCGGGCTCGTCAGCCACTTCATCAGTTCCCAGGACTCGTCCGGATGGGCTGTTCCCTTCCAGATCATCGTGCCGTCTACAGACTGATGCGTGGTGTGGCCGGCAGGACCGTCAGGCATGGGGGCGACGTCCCAGCGGAATGTCGCGCCGTCGGCCTGCACGCCCAGGTTCCACGGGCCGATCTCCATCAGGGCGATGCGCTGGCCCAGGAAGAGTTCAACCACACCCATGCCGATATCAGCGCCGTAAGCAAACAGCGGTTCTTCGTGGACGATGCTGTGCATCCATGTCAGCGCGTCATAGGCCTCAGGACTATCCAACCCGCAATGCGTGTTATCTTCCTGGTCCACCATGTTGGCGCCAAAGCCGCGAATCCAGTACTGGGAAAGCCAGTTGGCATTCAGACCGTAGTTGGACGTTCCCCAGATCTGAGGCTGGGCGTCGGCATCGGCAAACTGGCGCAGAAGGTTGGTGTAATCCTCCCAATTCCAGGCTCCCCACTCCTGCGGCGGGTACTCAATGCCCTTGGCGTCGAACATGTCTTTGTTGAAATAGATCACCTGCGTGCCGGTGAAGCGGGGCATCAAGTGAATATCACCGTCCAGTGTCCACGGATCGAACTGGGCTTCGTAGTAGTCGTCAAGGTTGACTTCCTCAGCATCGCGGTCGATATACGGCTGCAAGCTCAACGTCTCGCCCTTCTGCATGAAGAACGTTGAACTGGAGCAGCACCACTCAGTCAGGTCGGGGGCGTTGTCCGCAACCATCGCGCTCAGGGCGCCCTCGCGACGGTTGGCTCCGCCGGGATCAGGCAGGAATTCAACCTCGATGTTGGGATTGGCTTCCTGGAATTGGGGATAGAACTCTTTCCAGAGCTCAGCAATGCCTGCCGCCCGCTCCGGTTCCCGCGACTGGTAGCGCAGCGAAATCATTTCGGCCATCGCCTCGCCGTCTCCAGAGCCGTCTGAAGCGGCCGGCGCAGCCGGCGCCGCACAGGCCGCCAAAAATGCGGTTGCGCCTACGCCAGAAGTCAGCCGCAAAAACTGACGTCGGGTAACACTTTGCCTCTTCTGCATGGTCTGCATTCTCCTTGAACTGATTGATTAGATGGTGACAACAACCTATGTTAAGGACAACCGCGGCGGCCGTTTTCCAGCATCACAAAAAGCCAGCTGGCCGCCGGGTTCTTGATCCTGTCTGGTCGAGCAAAACACTGCCGCTCTCTTATCTAAAGGTGTCTTTGGCGGAGGAATCCGCCGTTATTGTTTGTTCGTAGTCGCTTAAATCGCGAGGGGGGCATCTCATTGATTGCGATTCAGCCACAATTTCGCGAAAGAGTATAGCAGAAATGCTTCGATTATCACAAGAATCACACGTTAGGTAATCGGCGCCTGCCTCGGCTGGAAAAGCTGTGCAGGCCGAAACGAATTCTTGAATTTGCCATTTACGCCAGTACATACCGTTCTAACGCCACCGCCGCGCCATCCTCATCCAGCGTCGGCGCAATCCAATCGGCCTCCGCTCGCACGACCGCAGTGGCTTGGCCCATGCACACCGCCAGTCCAGCAGCCCGCAGCATTGGAATATCATTCTCGTTGTCGCCAATGGCCAGGACGCGTTCAGGATCGATTCCAAGCCGTTCCGTCAGCCTCAGCAGACCATGCCCCTTGTTGGCCGTTGGAGCCGTTCCCTCCACCAGATACTGGTGGGAGCGGCTCATGTGAATGCCGTCGCCGAACTGCTGTTGGAGGGCCTCTGTTTGATCAGGTTCCCGCGTATGGTCGTTGACGGTGATGAATTTCAGAGGACGGGCTCCGGGCTCCGACACGACATCTGAAAGAGTTACATGCATCTCTCTCGGGCTGCCGAACCAGTGATCATAGGTAACGCTGTCCCATCCTTCCCATCCGCTCTTTCCGTTCGCTGCGCCAGGGGCGCTCTGCACGAGCCGCGTGCGCCCGTCGGAATTGTGGAGATAGAAGACGGTGGTGCGTTTCTCCCCATCAGCCCAGCCTGCCACCTTGCGCGCGTCCTCAGGCTGTATCAACGCCTCGTACAGAATCTCCCCGCTGACCGGGTCGCCGACCACCGCGCCCTGTGCGGTGATCACCGGCAGCGTTATGCCCAAGGCCGGCGCAACCGCGCGTACAAAGTCGAAGATCCGCCCCGTGGCAATAGTTACCGGCGTCCCCGCTTCCTGCACAGCCGCGATCGCACGCCGCACCCGCGGCGAAATTCCCCCCGCGAACTGCCTGCCATAGATCGTTCCGTCCATATCCAGGACGACTAATTCGATTTCCGGTCGCATCCTTTTAATTGCCCGCTGGTGTCGTTCATCTGGTCGGTCTGCCGCAAAAGGCCTCCCTTGAGCAGGGGGGTACCCCCCGCAGCGACCCCCTCCCTAAGCCCATCGTCGTGAACAATTGGATTCGGTCTGGCTTGCCAATAGTGACTGAAGCCCCGCGCGCTCTCAAGCCGCTAATCCCCGCAATTCCCTTCCGCCGGAGACAGTTCGTGCCCCTGTGCCAGGCGAGCGCAGCATCGCTAAATTATCGCCTTCCTTACCTTTCTCCGCGTACCTTATTCATCGCCTTTAGAACAAAATTCGTGACCTATGGGTACTGCAAACTCTTCTGCAACCAAACTACGGCAATGGATGAAGAGACGCCACTGACGTCAGAATTCCAGCGTTACCATCCTAACCTGCCCGCTGTAATCCCTGCGCAGCCCGACGTAGGAAGGCTTTGGGCGCAGCTCTTGCGCCATCTTCTGAACAATCTCTCCTTGTCTTGGGGAGATTTCCAGCAGTACTGCGCCGCTTGGCGCTACGTTGGAAGGCAGTTGCTCCAAGAGGCGCTCGATAAGATCCAGCCCTTCGACCCCCGCCTTCAAAGCAAGACGCGGCTCGTAATCCCGCACATCCGACTGCAGGCCGGAATACTCTTCATCGGCAACATAGGGAAGATTGGCCACGATCACGTCGGCCGGTTCTGGCAACGGGCTTAATAGATCCCCTTCCAAAAACAGCGGTCCCGTTTCAGGCGCCAGCCGCTGTCCGTTCTCTACAGCAACTTCGAGCGCATCTTGACTGATGTCGATTCCATACACCTTCGCCTCCGGCGCATGGACGGCAACCGTAATCGCAATCGCCCCGCTGCCCGTGCCGACGTCGGCAACAACGACAGGACGTCCCTTTCGATCGCTGATCTGAGCCAGAACCAAGTCGACCAGCAGTTCTGTCTCCGGCCGGGGAATCAATACGCGCTGGTCTACGGCAAATTCCAGGCCGTAAAACTCCTTACGTCCCAGCAGATACGCCACAGGTTCCCGCCGCCGGCGCCGCGTGATCAGATCTGCGTAACGGCGGCAGTCCCCTTCGCTGAGTTCATACTCGTGGTGGGCGAAGAGCCAGCTGCGATTCTGGTTCAAAACATGGGCCAGCAACACCTGTGAATCCAATCGCGCCGTCTCGCTGCTCGTTTCACTCAATCTCTGCGCGGCCGAGATCAGGGCGCGTCCAACCGTTGTTCCCTGGGTCAAACTCCAGTGAAACGGGTCCTGGCCTGGTCTGTTTTGAAACTGCGGCCCGCCTCCCGCTTCTTCAAACTGATCGGCCGGCCTACCGTCGTCGTTGCGACGCGAGTTTCCATCATAGTGGCCGTCCGAACCTACTGCGGTCAGATCGGGTGCGAGACTGTCCCGATCCGCGGGACTCTCTTTTGGTTCAAACATGAGTTATTCTTCTTCGCCCATGGCTTGCAATTGCTGCGCCTGGTCAAACGCGGCCAAATCCTCGATAAATTCGTCAAGTTCACCGTTCAGCACCTGTTCCAACTGAAAGAGCGTCTTGTTGATCCTGTGGTCGGTAACGCGGCCTTGCGGGAAATTGTATGTGCGAATCTTTTCGCTGCGATCACCCGAACCAACCTGGCTGCGCCTCGCGGCGCCCAAATCCTCCAACTGCCTCTGCATCTCAATGTCATAGAGCTTGGTCTTCAGGATGCGAACCGCCTTTAACCGGTTCTGAAGCTGGCTCTTTTCGTCCTGACAGCTGATGACAATGCCGGTTGGCAAATGCGTAAGCCGCACAGCCGAGTCTGTCGTATTGACGCTCTGCCCGCCAGGACCGCTGCTGCGAAACACGTCGACCTTCATCTCATTAGGGGCAATTTCGATCTCCACGTCTTCGGCCTCGGGCAATACAGCCACTGTTGCCGTACTGGTATGTATCCTTCCCTGGCTCTCTGTCGTGGGCACGCGTTGTACGCGATGGACGCCCGACTCGTACTTCATCCGGCTGTATGCGCCCTTGCCCCGAACCTCCAGGATCGCCTCCTTGATGCCTCCCACGCCTGTCTCGCTTACGCTCATTAACTCGGTCTTGAATTTATGGTCATCCGCCCAGCGCGTGTACATCCGCAGCAAGTCAGCCGCGAAAATTCCGGCCTCATCCCCCCCGGCGCCGGCCCGAATCTCGACGATCACGTTTTTGTCGTCGTTGCGGTCCTTGGGCAGGAGCATGCGTCGCAGTTCATCCTCCAGCCTGCTCACCCGTTCCGCAAGCTCGGCAATTTCCAGCTCGGCCAGTTCAGCCAGATCCGGATCATCGCTTTCTTCCAGCAACTCCCTGTTATCCGCCAATTCCTGCTGCAACTCCCGGTAATGGCGAAAAGCGCCGACCAGATCCTCAAGACTGCTGCGCTCCTGCGCCAATTCCAGCACGCGCTCGTAGTCGGCCAGCACATCCGGATCGGCCATCAGCCGATCCAGCTCCTCATATCGCTCTTCGACTCTTGACAGTTGCTCAGTCAGTAACATTATTATGCGTTTGGTCTGGAGCCACCGGTTAACTTTTTTTAATCAGTCAGTGAAGATGGGCAGATTTCCCAATGCCGTGATCTGGCCCCAGGATTCTGAATCCCCTTCGGTAAAAACGGCCATCTCGCCCGCAACCTGGCCCCCTCCGTTCTTTACCAGTGAGCGCAGTCCGTTCAGCGTACTCCCGGTACTTATGACGTCGTCAACCAGGAGCGCCTGCTTCCCCTTGATCAGCGCCAGGTCTTTCCCGTCAATGTACAAAGTCTGCGGCTCGCCCGTCGTAATGCTGACGACTTCCGTTTCCAGGCAGTCGACCATGTACGGTTTGCGAATTTTGCGTACAATCACGAGCGGGAGCCCGGTTGCCACCGACAATGCATGCCCTAGCGGCACTGCCTTTACTTCCGGCGCCAGAATCACGTCAGCCGCCTCCGGCACATTCTCAGATAACATCTGCGCGGCTGTCTCGACGACTTCGGTATCCCCCAGCATGTTGAAGATAGCAATCTTGACGCCGGGAGCTACTTCAAATATGGGCAGGTCGCGCTCGCACTTTCCGACGATAACTCGATAGGTTCGTCCATCGTAACTCATTGTACCGGCTCCTCCGCGCGGGCGTTCCCGCGACTGAGTCTGCAGCGGCGACAAAGTCTTTGCACTGCTGTACTGAACGGGCCTGCCAAAAACAAACGTGACGGTACATCCTAACACAGATTTCATCCCGCTCCAATAATATGGCAGGCAAAAAGCAGGGCAATTGCACTTAAATGTGACGGAATTTCGTGAGGCTGCAGTAGGGCGGTTCGGCTGAATGGGCGCCCATTACGACTGGCTTGCCCTGCTGCGAATATGTGGGGCCGACAATGCGACTGTCAGCGAGCATACCACGAAAATGACCAACAGTACGCCCGCGCCGATTGGATGCAAGGCCGCCATTTCCCCTTCAAAGTAGGCGATTAACAGACTTATCGATATCGCGCCGTTGCCGACTATCGCGGCCAACAACCAGGCCGGATGTAAATCCCCCTCCATCGAAGCAGACAACAGCCCGATCCCCAACCCAATTAACGCTCCTCCCCCGATGCGGGCGGTCCACGCCGATCCGAGCGTGACCCCGGCTGCCATGAACAGGTCGCGCGGATACACCAGAAGCAGCAGCCCCAATCCCAGTCCGATGAGAACGGCGTTTACCCGCAGACACAGCCGCGCTGCACGGTAGTGGTCGGTGAAAGTATATGCCATCGTAAGTGAATAGCGCCTTTCGATGAGCGTTAACCCGAGCGACCCCTGAGGAGGTGGCGCCCGGAAAGCTCTTCTTGGTTGCACGGCACGGGCAGTATAGCAAACCCTGCCAAGCCTGTCAGCCCGACAGGACAATTACCCGACACGTGCGATTCTCCTTCTCCCAAGGCTGACCTGTCGGCCCCTATTTCGTCGCCAGCGATGTCAATGTGATACACTGCCCGAAGCGCGTCGCCCTGGCGCTTCCAGTGTGGAACAAGGCGTGTCAGACTCCCTGAAGCATCGGCGGACTATCTGGACAGCCAGAAAATCAGGTCAGTAGAGGAACCGACCAATGAGCCAGCGAATCTGGATTGTCAGGCACGGCAATCGGGAGGACTTTCAAAACCCCGGCTGGGCCAGAACCGCGCCGCGGCCCTTCGATCCTGCACTATCGGCCGACGGGGAGACGCAGGCGAAGGAAGTGGGCCTCAGCCTGCAAGGGGAACAGGTCCATTGCGTCTTTGCTTCCCCTTTTTTGCGTACGATCCAGACCGCCTCACACATCGCCGACGCGCTCAATCTTTCCGTCTACCTCGAACCGGGCATCGGCGAAATACTGCCAAACGTCCAATCCACGCCGGAGCTTCTGCCGGAAGACGAACGCAGGCAGCGGTTTCCCCGCCTCGATGAAGCATACTCTGCGGTATATGAGCTTTCTTATCCGGAGACTTCGGACGAGGGCCACGAACGGGCCGCGGCAGCGGCCCGCACGCTGACCGACCGCTATTCTGACAAGAACCTGCTCATGGTTACCCACGGCGCACCGGTCGTCGGTATCGTCCGCGGCCTGACCGGCCTCGCAGACCGCATTACAGTACCGCTGTGCTGCATCTTCACCTTACAGAGAAATGGCAACGGCTGGGACATTGTGCAGCTCTCTGAGACCTCTCACCTCAGCAACCAGGAGTCGAGTAAGCGCTACGCTCACTCCGGCTGAGTCGGTAGTCTCAGTGGAACCAGCCGCCCATTTGCGCGTGCCGCATAGATTTCCGCCGCGTGGTCTGCCGTATGCGCCGACGTCGAAACCAGCAAATTGACGACGTTGCCCCTCTCGCCCTTGTCGTACTCCACCTCCGTTCGCATCGTCTCGTCGCTCAACCTCCGGCAGCGGCTGACGATACGCCGGTGGCAGGTGGCCAGCCCGTCCAATACCTCGATCATCGTCAAACTGGCGCGGGTTTCTTGAAGCCGAGCGTTGACCGTATCAACGTCCCCACTGGCCCAATGGGAAAGATCGTCTGCGCTTCCGACCTCCGGGTCCGTGGAATGAGGGTCGGTCAGTGAGATATCGGGCCAGCGCTTGACGAGTTCAAGGACATACTCGTCCCATGCAAGGATGTGGGCGAGAAGGTCACGGATGGTCCAGTTCCCGCTGACGGGGACCGTCGTGCAACTGTCCTCCGTAAGGCCGGTGATGGCGTCCAACAGACTGTTGAAATGGCGCCGGTAAAAGGTGAACAGACGATCCCGGCCCCAGCGGTCAGTCGAAAAGCAGTAGCGATGCACGTCTACGGCATGCTCGGCCACATGTTGGGGCATGCGTTCCAGCAGCAGTTTCACTATTTGGCTGCTCTCGCCGCGGTCCACGTATTCGGCCTCGATCTGGGCGTCGGTCAGCGAAAACGCGAAAGTGATCAGCGCCTGCCGCGCCTCGTCCGCCTCGGCCAGCACCGTGTCCCAGCTTCGATTCTCGTTTGCGGCTCTTTCGTCATTCGTCTCCACAGACTCAGGCGCCGGCTCTTTCCTGTTGGGCTCGATCGCCGATTGCATTCGCCGCAACTGGTAGCTGTCCCAGTAAGCGATGTGCGCCGCGGCCGCGATCGGTGTCCACCCGTTTTCAAGGCAGGGTCGCGTGTACTCGTCCGGTTCAAGCAGGAACAGCGGCCATCGGAAATTGAGATAGCTTCTGCGCAGTCTTTCGGCGTACTCGGCCCCCAGCTCCCTGGCCGGAGCGGTTTGGTATTGCGTCATAGTTGCCTTTCCTTACGTTCTGAATGAGCGCAGACGGTTAAAAGCCGCTGCCAGTTCGTGGCGTCGGAATCGCGCGAACTCACCAGCGCGGCGACGGTCCAGCACATCCAACCCTTCTGCTTCGATATCGGCCATGACCAGGTCCAGTATCTCAGACAGGGAGCGCCGCCCGTCAATATAACGGCGCCGAGCGTAGTCGAGCGCTGCCCCAATGGCCCGCGTCTGAGCCCGGTGGACGATCTGTTCCACAGCCGCCAGGTCCAGCGTTTCCGTTCCGAACTGAACCGTCTGTATGTCTCTGGTCCTGATACTCGATTCTCTTCGCCCTTTCCTCGGATCCACGCTTCCGGTTTGGGGGCGGCGCTGAAGATTGACGTCGAACGAACTGCCTGCCTCGCTAACACGACCGGTAGGGTGGTTTTGGGCGACATCATCTGCGCGCTCGGTTACATCGTGCGGGAGGAACGTCTCCATGGCAATCACCGTATCCGCGACATCCAGATAGTCGCCGCTTCCGCCAACGACGAGAACAGTGCTGATACCGAACTGCTTGAACATCCATTTCACGCGATCGATATAGGGCGTAATCGGCTCCATTTCTTTCGGCACCAGGGCTTGCATCCTCGCATCACGGATCAGGAAATTGGTGGCCGCAGTGTCCTCGTCGATGAGTAGCCCGCCGGCCCCCGACTCCATCGCCTCCACGATCGCCGCAGCCTGGCTTGTGGAGCCGCTCGCATTGACGCTCGAAAAACCTCGGGTGGACTTCCCCAGCGGTAAAACGCCAATGAAAGCCGAGATATCAACCCCGCTGACCGCTCGCCCATCTTCTGCCCGTATCTTGACCAGATCGGCCGCGCCGATCACGAGCTCGCGACCGTCCCCGGGGCGGTGGTTGTAGACGCCGCGTTCGATCGCCCGCAACAAGGTAGACTTTCCGTGGTAGCCGCCTCCGACGATGAGCGTTACACCCGCCGGAACGCCCATACCGGTCACAGTTGCCGCATTGGGTAGGGAAAGCGCAACCCTCAGGCTTTCCGGCGAACTGAACGAAATGACCGATTCGCCCCGCATCGGGCGCTCATCGACTCCGCTTGATCGAGGCAGAATCGAGCCATCCGCGATGAAAGCGATCAGACCGCGGTCCGCCAACATGGCCCGCAACGCGTCAGCGTCCTCGTTCACGGCCGCGTGGCGCCACAGCTCTTCCGCCGAATGGCTGCGGGCAAAAAGGCTGTCGGCTATAATTCGCGGCAAATCTTCCAGCAGCAGATGGCAAGCCTGCCGGCCAAGTACCCTTCTCCCCTGCGCCGGCAATCCGACCGTAAATCGCGCTTCTACGGTTCCGTCGTCATGCACCTGCACCGCCGTATTCTCCAGCGCCTGTTGGCCAGGCGCCTCAATTCGAATTTCGCCGCTCTTGCCGCTGCCTCGGCGAGTAGACCGCCTCAACGTTTCTGCGGCAAAGGCCCTGGCGAGGAAACAACTCACCCCGATGGCCCGGCTTCTCGTGGCATAGAGCCGTTCAGGAAATGCCGCGACCGAATGCGGAATCAACGCCCGCAGCCGGCTGGGCGACGCGAACGGGTCCGCCTGCACGGAATCGACGGCCAGCGTGAAGTCGGCGAACCGGTAGGCGCCGGCTATCTCTTTATATGCCTTGTATCCCCTGCCGTCGACACGATACAGAATCTGGCGCAATGCTTCTGAAGTGGCCGCTTCGGACATTCTTGCTATTTGCCTGAAAGGTCATTTCTTCTGCAATTCACTGGCGGCTCGCTTTAACTGCCTACAAGGAACGAACTGCCCCGGTAAATTCACAGGTCTCTGAATGGCTGCTCGCAACATCTGGTTTCCAGGAGAAATTTTACATCGCTTCAAAACACTTGTACACTGTGGGCGCAGCGCGTCCGGCCGACGATAGGTGACCGGATACATGGAATTCCCACAATTACATATTCAAGGAGCCACATGGAGTACCGTGATTTTGGTCGAACTGGTATGAAAGTCAGCCCCGCTTGGCAAGGATTTAACAACACTTCAAAACACTTGTACACTGTAGACCGATCCGGCTTCAGCAGGCAATTTCAAACCAACGCATTGGAACCGGGCCCCTACCTGAAAAGGATTCTCTGATGGAGTATCGAGATTTCGGCCGCGCTGGAATGAAGGTTAGCCCTCTCTGCCTGGGCTGTTGGAACTTTGGAGAGAGGACAAGCCCGGAAAACGCCTACGCAATCGTAGACCGGGCTCTTGACGCCGGCCTCAACTTTCTGGATACTGCAAACGTTTACGGACGCGGCCGCAGCGAGGAAATCACGGGCGAGGCTCTGAAACGCAACGGCAGTCGCAGCCGCATCGTTCTGGCCACGAAGTTCCACGGCAGAATGGACGACGACGATCCCAACGCCGCCGGCAGCAGCCGTCGCCACATCATCGAACAGTGCGAAGCCAGCCTCAAACGACTGCAGACCGATTACATCGACATCTATCAGATTCACCGGCCCCGCCCAGATACCGCGATCGACGAAACCCTGCGCGCCCTTGATGACCTGGTCCGGGCGGGCAAGGTTCGCTATCTCGGCAGCAGCACCTTCGCGGCATGGCAGGTCGTCGAGTCTCTCTGGGTGGCGAAGGAGTTGGGCCTGAACCGCTTCGTCTCCGAACAGCCGCCCTATCATATCCTGGACCGCCGCATTGAAAGAGGATTGGTCCCTGTGGCCTTGACTTACGGCATCGGTTTGATTCCCTGGAGCCCGCTGGCGGGCGGCCTGCTGACGGGCAAGTACTCACGTGGAGGCGCCGCGCCGGAAGGGGCGCGCTACGCCAGCGCAGAGGAAGTGCCACCCCAGTTCCGCCGCCTGAATGACGACGTCTATCGTGTGAACGAAGGGCTGCAGCCACTGGCCGACGCCAAAGGCTGTTCGATATCTCAGCTGGCCCTGGCCTGGTGTGCTCAGCAGCCGGGAATCACCAGCCCAATCCTTGGCCCGCGCACAATGGACCAGTTGGAAGACAACCTTGGCGCACTCGATGTTACAGTTACCGAAGAGGACCGCCAGCGAATCGACGAATTGGTCCCGCCGGGCCGGATGGTCAGCCCGTTCTATGAGGCCGACTTTGGTCCAAGTCAACATCGATCCCTTGTCTGAGTTCACGGTGACCGGCTCGGCGACTCTTTTCAATGCGCCGACAGGGCCTGCCCTGCCCGACAAGGGCCGCCCTCCTTGCGCAGCGCCTGGCGCGATTCTCAATCGGCCTTAAGTCATTTGCCGGACTTTGACTTTCGCCTCCCTTTATGAATGAAACACAGTTGGAAGACCTGTTGTCCGAAGTAGCTGGCGGAGCGCTGACCGTCGAGGCCGCCCTCACCCGCCTGCGTTTATTGCCCTTCGAGACACTCGAAGGCGTGGCCACCTTGGACCATCACCGGCCGCTGCGGACCGGCTTCCCCGAGGTCATCTACTGCGAAGGCAAGACTGCCGAGCAGGTGGCGTTGATCGCCGAGCGACTGGCTGCCCAGTCTCCCAGGCTCCTGGGAACGCGTGCGACAGAGGCGCAGTTCAGCGCGGCCTCGAAGCATGTGCCCGACCTGGAGTGGGATGAGCAGGCGCGCTGCCTCTGGCTGGATCGTGAACCGGCTACGGACTTGAAGCAGGGAATTATGGTTCTGTGCGCGGGAACGAGCGATTTGCCCGTGCTCGAAGAGGCGTCCCTGACGCTCCGGCTGATGGGTCATGATTCCCTCAAGGTCACCGACGTGGGCGTTGCGGGCCTTCACCGGATATTCCCCCACATCCCTGCGCTGCAGCAGGCAAACGTCGTCATCGTCATCGCCGGCATGGAGGGCGCCCTCGCATCGGTAGTGGCTGGGCTTACACAGGCGCCGGTGATCGCGGCGCCGACCAGCGTCGGCTACGGCGTCAACTTCGGCGGCGTAGCCGCGCTTCTTGCCATGCTCAACGGTTGCGCTTCGGGAATGGCCGCGGTCAACATCGACAACGGCTATGGCGCGGCACACATGGCCGCGCTGATAAATGACAAGATCGAGAACAATGCTCGCTCCTCCAATAACGGATATACGCCAGCCAGGTACGACGCTCGGTCAGCGGCCGGCTCACAATCAGGGCTAGGGTGAGACAATGAAAGATTCCGCGAGCCAAACACTTCCGTCATCCCTCAGCGCGGAAACAGCCGCCAAACTCGAAACCATGCGCACAGCCCTGCGCTCCTTTGGTTCCGTCATCGTCGCTTACTCCGGCGGTGTGGACAGCGCCGTCGTGATGGCAGTCGCCTATCAGGAGTTGGGCGGCAGGTCCACCGCTGCCGAGGCAGGGCGCGGCGCGCTCGCCTGCATCGGCGTCTCACCGAGCTACCCGGCCCGCGAGATGAGGGACGCGGTTGCGCTCGCCGACGAGATTGGTGTGCCCTATCGGCTGGTGGAGACCGAAGAATATCTGGATGCCAACTACGCCGCCAACCCCAACAACCGCTGCTACTTCTGCAAGTCGGAGCTTCACAACCGGCTGCACGAAATACTACAGCAAGAGGACTGGGGCATCGTCTGCGACGGTACCAATGCCAGCGACATGGGCGATGACCGGCCCGGCGTCGTCGCGGCGCAAGAACGGGGCGTGCGCTCCCCCTTGCTGGAGGCGGGCATCACGAAAGCGGAAGTTCGCGCCATCGCCCGACACCTGGGCCTGCCGGTCTGGGACAAACCGGCCATGGCCTGTCTCTCCTCTCGCGTGCCCCACGGCACACCGATCGACCCGCAGCTGCTCCGGCAAATCGAGGCCGCCGAAGACGTCCTCGTTGCCCTGGGTCTGCGCCAGTTTCGCGTGCGCCACCACAACGAGATCGCCCGCCTTGAATTGCCGCCCGAGGATTTTCCAACTATCCTCGCCCACTACGCGGAGATCGTCGCCGGCATCAAAGCCGCCGGCTATCGTTATGTCACCCTGGATCTGGCCGGTTTCCGCAGTGGCGGCCTCAATGCTGCCGCAAACGGCGACGCCGAGCAATCTCTCATATCCGTAGAAGAGCTGATGTCCTTTCGTCAATAACCGCTGACATCCCAGCAGCCGCCCTCTCCGCTGACCACTGACCACGCCTCGAATGCCAGTCGCCTACCTCGACACGCCATCAGGAATCTCCGGTGATATCTTTCTCGGCTGTCTAGTGGACGCCGGCTGGCCACTCGCGTCTCTACGGCGTACCGTAGAGAGCCTGAATCTTCCGAAAGGCAGTTGGCGCGTCAGCGCGCGGCCGGTTATGCAAGGAGGCATACGAGCTACGCGCCTCGATGTGGACACAAGCGACGAAACCTCGGAACGCCATCTGACCGACGTGCTGAGAATAATCGAGTCTGCGACTTTGCCGGCGGAGGTCGGGCGTCGGGCCGGCGCCGTCTTCACTCGTCTGGCTGAGGCCGAGGCGCATATCCACGGCACAACAACTGACGCAGTCCACTTTCACGAGGTCGGCGCCCTGGATGCAATTATCGACATCGTCGGCGTGTGCGCCGGACTGCATGAGCTCGCGGTCAGCGCCCTTTACGCGTCTCCACTGCCGCTGGGCCCTGGGTGGGTCAAGTCGATGCACGGCCATATTCCCCTGCCTGCGCCGGCCACGCTCGATCTGTTGGCCGCGGTCGATGCGCCGACCGTGCCCGCGCCAGGCCCCGGCGAACTGGTGACCCCAACCGGCGCCGCGCTGCTCGCCGAGCTGGCCCAGTTTCGACAACCGGAATTGCGGCTGCGCAAAGTCGGCTACGGAGCGGGACAAAAGGTATTTGACTGGCCCAACGTCGCCCGACTCTGGCTGGGCGACGGAATCCATGAAGCGCCGGAACATTCAGACCGCGAACCCACCGAACTGCTACTGGCGCTCGAAACCAATATCGATGACATGAATCCGGAACTCTACGAGCCAGTGCAGCGGCGCCTGTTCGAGGCCGGCGCCCTCGATGTCTGGACAACCGCGATCGGGATGAAGAAGGCTCGTCCCGGCACTTTGCTTCGGGTACTCGCCGCGCCGGCCGATGAATCAAGGCTCGCTTCGCTCCTGCTGCGCGAGACGACTACGCTCGGCGTACGCGTCTATCCGGTCCGCCGCCACGTAGCCGAGCGCGATGTCAGGACGGTCGCTACGCCCTTCGGACCTGTGCGAGTAAAAGTGAAGCGAGTCGAAGGAAGGGCCGTCGGCGCCAAACCGGAGTTCGACGACTGTCAAACCCTGGCCGAAGCCACAGACACGCCCCTGCCGGCCGTATACGCCGCCGCGCTGGCAGCCGCGGCGCCTCTGGTCAACTCGTCCACCGATCTGCCCGGGCGAGGGGAAGGAAGCGAAGTTGCCTAGGATGGACAAGTTCGTGCAAAAGGTAGCGCCGATCGTCCTGCGGCAGAGGGCAGAGCTGGAAATCCTGGCTTTCCGCCATCCCCGGGCCGGCGTTCAGCTGGTCAAGGGGACGTGGGAAGATGGCGAAAGTGCGGAGAACGCCTCGCTGCGCGAATTGGCCGAGGAATCCGGGATCGAGAACGCCTCCGTAGTCAGAGCGCTTGGCCAACTGCCGTTCCGGCGTATAAGACAGCACTGGCGCTTCTATTTGTGCCACGTTCCGGGCCAGCTGCCCGATCGCTGGACCTTCTTTACCCAAGATGGTGGCGGGCGCCTGTTCGACTTCTTCTGGCACGAGCTCAATTGCCCGCCCGGCGTCGGTTGGCATGCCGATTTTCGACGCGCCTTGACCTTCGTCCGACGATGGATGCAAGAAGACGTATCGCTATAGACTTCAAGTCATCCCTTTACAAGGAGATTACTCCATGATTCCGCAACGAACCTTCGGTCGCACTGGCCACAGTAGCGCCGTTACCCTCTTCGGCGCGGCCGCGCTGAGCCGAGTCACCCAGGCCGATGCTGACCGCGCCGTAGAACTGTTACTCGATTACGGCGTTAATCACATCGACACCGCCGCCAGCTACGGCGACGCAGAGGTCCTGCTCGGTCCTTGGCTCGAGAAGCGCCGGGACCGTTTCTTTCTGGCGACCAAAACAAATGACCGCGACTATGCGGGCGCGAAGGCCCAGATCCACCGCTCCCTTGAGCGAATGCGCGTGGACCAGATCGACCTGCTCCAACTCCACAATTTGGGTCATCCGGACGACTGGGATACCGCCATGGGCGAAAACGGCGCGCTCGAAGCGGCCAAAGAGGCCCGTGACCAAGGGCTCGTAAAGTACATCGGCGTTACTGGACATGGCCTCAAAATCGCGGCCTTCCACAACCGCAGCCTGAAAGCGTTCGACTTTGATTCGATTTTGCTTCCCTGGAACATCCAAATGAAGCAAAACGGGCAGTACGCCTCCGACTTTGACCGCGTGGTCAGCTTGGCCCGGGAGCGGGGGATCGCAGTACAAGTGATAAAAACGCTTCTGCGCGGCCCCTGGGGAACGACTCCAAAGAATCGGGCGACCTGGTACCAGCCGCTCGAGGAACAGGCCGACATCGATCGCGCCGTCCACTGGATTCTCGCCCAGGGCGATCTGTTCATAAACACGGCCGGCGATATCGACCTGCTGCCTAAAGTGCTTGACGCCGCCAGCCGCTTCGACGGTCAGGGCCCTAGCGATGAAGAGATGGCCGCAATGGTGGCGGAACAGAGCATGACTCCCCTGTTCGCGTGACCTGGCCGGCGCCGTTCCGCTCTCGCCGACACATCTGTGGCCTGATGCGCCAAATCTATCAGCTTCTCTATCGGCTTCTCTACAATGAGCTGGCCTGGGCCTATGATGTCGTGAGCTGGGTCGTCAGCCTGGGCCGGTGGGATGCGTGGCGCCGCGCAGCCCTGCCCTTTGTCCGCGGAAAGCGTATCCTGGAAGTTGGGTTCGGAACCGGTGCGCTGCTGCCCGACCTGCAGAGCGGTCAGCGCCGCGCCGTCGGCATCGAGCCCTCCGCCGCGATGCAGCGCTTGACTTTGGCAAAGCTCAGCAAACGGGGAAAGGCAGTTCCTCTCGTCCAGGGGACCGCGCAGAAGTTGCCCTTCGCTGACTCTGCCTTCGACACGATCGTCAGCGCCTTCCCCGCGTCTTATGTCCTCGACCCCTGTACGCACCGGGAATTTGCTCGCTGTCTGCGTCCCGGAGGACGCACTGTCATAGTCGACCTGATCCTGGCCGAGCCCGGTCCACTGTTCAATCTGCTGTACCGCCTGGTGTTCCCTTCCGCTGCCGACACCTTCCAGAAGGTCAACGAGGCGGTTCACGATGCTGGTCTAAGCGGAGAGGAGCATGTTGTGGGAGAAGGGCGGGTCCGGCCGCTGGTCATCGTCGCCGAAAAGAAGGCTGCAGGATGACCCGGCCCAACGTCTACGCCCAATTTTCGGGCGGGCTGTCCCCATATTGGCGTCAAACAACCAGCGGGTCCGCGTTTCTGCAGGCGCGCGAGTCCGGTCTTCTCCTTGGGAACCATCGGGCATCGAGTCATGTCTACACAAACGCGCAGATCGACGACTACCGCGCTCTCCCCCGTCCCGACTTTCCGTGGCGTCCCCCTCTGCGCCTGTCAGTACGGGCGCGCTTTTCCCATAACAGTGGACAGCTGACCGGAACGGCCGGATTCGGGTTCTGGAACGATCCGCTTCGCATGACCGGCCTGCGCAGACTCGCTTTGCCCCAAGCCCTCTGGTTTTTCTATGCCGGCGCGGATGCCGACATGCGTTTGACGCTGGACCAGCCCGGCTGGGGATGGAAAGCTTCCGTAATCGACACGCTTACCAGCCGTTTCCTGGCGAACGCGCCGCTATTCGCGTTGGCCTCCCCGCTGTTTCGTGCCCCGCGCCTCTATCGCAGATTGTGGCCGTCCGTTCAAAAGGCAGCGGGGATCGCCGAGCGACTGCTTCCCGCTGCCATGGAAAACTGGCACGTCTACACAATCGACTGGCAGCGCGCCCGCGTGCGTTTCTACCTGAATGGTGGACTGCTATTGGAATCAACCCAGTCGCCGGCCGGACCGCTTGGGCTGGTCATCTGGATGGATAACCAGTTCTTGCAGTTTGCGTCCTGGGGTCATTTCCGCTGGGGACTGGCGCCAAAGGAAGAGGTCCAATGGCTGGAAATCGACTGGCTGGCGGTCGAAAGAGTGGCTGAAACGCCCTGAACTGTAAAGATCGAGCGGCGAACAGCGCTCGCGCCTTCATCGACACTGCAAACTCTCCAATTAGCCGAATCGAACCTTCGATGAATCCGATCCGCTGGCTCCCGCCACCCGAAACGTCTCGACTGTCTGCGGGTTGAGCCTGTGACCCGTCCCCGGCTCCAGTGACAGGATCAAGTGCCCCTCTTCAATCCGTTCCGCCGGCGACAGCAGCTCCGAACGCCAGTCAACTTCGCCCCAGGCATACTCCAGAATATAGAAGTTGGGCCAGGTGGAAGCCGCCTGCGCCGTTGCAGCCGTCGAGAGCGGCCCGGCCGGGTTATGTGGAGCGACGAGGACCTGCCGCATACGCGCCGCCGCCGCGATCTCGTTTAGCTCCAGAATGCCGCCGCAATGTTTCACGTCCGGCATAATGACGTCCACACATCGTTCTGTCGTAAAGGTTCGAAAGCCTTCTATGCCGAAGACACTCTCCGCCGATGCGATCGGCTGCGGGACGCTGCCTGCCACCGTGGCCAAACCCTCCGTGTCGGTATGCGCTACCGGCTCCTCATACCAGAACAGGTTGAGCTCCGCCAGCGCCTGACCCACCACGACCGCCTCCGAAACCTCCATCCGGCTGTGACAGTCCACCGCCAGCTCGACCCCATCTCCGATTGCTTTGCGTACCGCCCGAACCCGCTCGACACCGGGACGCCAGTCCGCAAGAGGGCCGGTTCGATAGCGGTAGGGATGGCGCAACTCGTCGAACGGGGCCATTTTGATGGCAGTAAAGCCTTCGTCCGCGGCGTGCCGCGCCGCCCGCGCAAACCCGTCGGGCGAACGGTCCGTCACATGCCGGTTGATGTTGGCGTAAAGCCGCAGACGATCGCGAACCGCCCCCCCGAAGAGGACGTGCAACGGTACCCCGAGCGCCTGCGCCAACACGTCCCACAGCGCCTGCTCCAAGCCGCTGAGCGCAGTGTTGTAGACACGGCCGCCATCCTTGCGGCGCAACAACTGTCGTATGCGGGCAATTTGCCTCGGGTCTTCCCCCTGAAGGATTGCGTCAAACTGCTCAACCGCCGCCGCGCATAGCGCGTCGTTGCCGCTGTGGCTTGCCTCGCCCACACCGGTGATCCCCGCATCGGTCTCCACGACCACATGCAGCCAGTCGCCTCTGTGATTGACGTCTATGATCAGAATGGAAATAGAAACGATCTTCACGGCTCGCGCTTCCTTCTTATCTGTTTGCCAAAATTGTTGGCCCTGATTGAACCTCGGCCCATTCCGAATCCCGGCCGGAGGATTCGCCCTGCCTTTCTCACCAACAGCTAATGCGCCGTCCAACCCCCGTCAACCGTCATCCCGGCCCCGGTCACATAACTTGACGCGTCGCTGGCCAGAAAGACAGCCAACCCGCCAATTTCGTCCAGGTTCCCCCAGCGTCCCAGCGGGATCCTGGCGATAAACTCCCGGTACTTCTCAGGGTCCTGCTCCAGTGACAGGTTCATCTCCGTCGAAAAAGGGCCGGGCAGCATCGCGTTGACTGTGATGCCAAACTGCGCCCACTCCAGCGCCAGCGCCTTGGTCAGCTGCCAAACCGCCCCCTTGCTGGAGGCGTAAGGCGTGCGCTCCGGCAAGGCGATGACCGATAGCGTCGAACCCACGTTGATCACCCGCCCGTACCTCTGCGCTTTCAAGTGGCCGGCCGCCGCCCGGCACATGTTCCAGACACCGTTCAGGTTGGTATCGATGACTCGCTGAAACTCTTCCGGCGCTAACGCATCGATCGGCCCCCGAATGTTTATGCCGGCGTTATTCACCAAAATGTGTAGCCCCCCCATATCCGAAACCACCTGCTCGACCACCTGGCCGGTCTGCTCGTGGTCACTGACTTCACAGGCGTAACCGCGCGCCTTGGCGCTCGTCGTAGACGACGCCTCTATCTCCCGCGCAGCCTGGTCGGCCCTCGCCTGATCTCTGCTGGTGAGCGCGACCGCGGCGCCCGCCTCCGCCAGCGCCAGGGCAATCTCTCTGCCCAGTCCCCGGTTGCCGCCAGTGACAAGCGCGACCCGGTCGTTAAGTCTGAATTTATCAAGAATGGACATGAATCCCCTCCGAATTCAAAGAAATAAGATGACTGAGCCCGCAACGTTTCGCCATCAGCCGTAAAGAAGCTATCATACCCTGAAATACTGTCCGTTTGCGTTCCAGACAAAATCCGCAGGCCCCTACCAACGGTTACTATACGGTTACTATACAGTAATAGCAGGTGAACTACCATGCCCAACTCCGTCTTGTCCCCCTCTGATCACAGCGCTTTGATAGCGTTCATTCGGCTTCTGGCCGACGAGAGCGGGGCGCTCATCCGTCGTTACTTCCGCAGCGGCTACAGCGTAGACAGCAAGACCGACGAGACGCCCGTAACCATCGCCGACCGCCAGGCCGAGGAACGCATGCGCGAGCTGATCTGCCAGCGCTACCCTTCTCACGGCATACTGGGAGAGGAGTACGGTCACCATCAGCCGGAAGCCCCATTCCAGTGGGTGCTCGATCCGATCGACGGCACCAAGAACTTCATCAGCCACGGCTATCTGTTCGGCACCTTGATAGCGCTTGTACACGAGCAGAAGGCCCTTCTGGGCGCAATCCACCAGCCCATCCTGCAGGACCTGCTCATCGGCGACGGCGGCACAGCCTGGCTCAACGGGGATCCCGTGCGCGTGAGGGCGTGCGCCGGCATTGAAGAGGCCGTCTTCCTGACGACCGACCACTACAACGTCGCCAACTTCCACAACGGGCCCGCCTTCGAGAAAGTCGCCCAGCGCGCAGCCCTATACCGCACCTGGGGCGACTGTCACGGCTACTATCTCGTCGCAGTCGGCGGCGCCGATGTCATGACCGATCCCGTAATGAATTTCTGGGACCGGGCCGCCTTGGTCCCAATCATCGAAGGCGCAGGCGGCCGCATCACCGACTGGCAGGGCGGCGACCCCCTCTATGGCAACGGCGTAATCGCCAGCGGCGGCGGCATTCACGAAGAACTGATCCGGCTACTCAATCCGTAGTCTAACGCGTGCCTGCGCTCATCTGACGCGGCTGCCCATCTGGAACTGAGGTAGATGTGGAGCAGACCAGGATGCGCAAGAAGCTGATCGAAGTCGCCCTGCCGCTCGACGCCATCAACGCCGCGTCCGCGCGCGAGAAGTCGATCCGCCACGGCCATCCCAGCACACTGCATCTGTGGTGGGCGCGGCGCCCGCTGGCCGCGGCGCGGGCCGTGCTCTTCGCCCAGCTGGTCGACGACCCGTCCGACTTGCCGGAAGAGTTCCCCACTGAGGCGCGGCAGAGGGAGGAGCGTGAGCGGCTCTTCGGCATGATTGAGGAACTGGCGCTGTGGGAGAACACGACCAACGAGCGCGTGTTGGAAGAAGCGCGTGCCGAGATACGCAAGAGCTGGCGTCGGACCTGCGCGGACAACCGCGACCACCCGCGCGCCGCGGACCTGTTCGACCCGGAGCGTCTGCCCGCCTTCCACGACCCCTTCGCTGGGGGCGGGGCCATCCCCTTGGAGGCG
>CBDDPZ010000005.1:0-15034 GCA_965232575.1 Caldilineaceae bacterium
AAGATGCTAGACTTCGCTGGCGGTGAACCATCTCCCATTTTCCTAGCAAGATTCGCCGGCGCATGCAGAATAGCCAAATGACCACGCCGGTCCACAGCGCCAGATAGGCGAGAATCCCAATAAGCCCGTTCTCAGCGAGCACGTTCAAGTACGTATTGTGGGCATGGCCCAACGGGTCTTCCCATCGAGCCAGCCGTACTTGTGGGTACACGGCGGCATAGTTGCCCGGCCCCACGCCGAGCCAGGGCGACATCTCCCACATGCGCAGGGCGGCGATCCAATGTGCCAGGCGTTCGATGATTGAAAAATTGCTGTCGGTCACCGGTTGCTGAACGACCTCCCACATTCCTGACCCCAGATAGATGGGCAGATCGGCAAGTCGGTCTGTCAAAGAGCTGGGAATGTACCGATATGTGAGCGGCCCGAGTAGCATTACAGCGCCCGCTCCGGCGAGCGCGGCGCCCTTGACTACCAGCCCACCTTGGATTAAGAGAACAACGGCAATGCCGGCGGCGGCGCCGAGCCAGCCCCCTCGACTCCAACTCGCCAGAAGTCCGACGCCGATTATCGCGGCTGCTCCTCCATAAAGTGCCGTGCCGGCAAGAACTTGGCGCAGTCCCGTACTTGGACGCCGTACAATCGAAGCAAGATTCAGAAGGAACAGAGAAACGGCCACGGGCAGGGTCAACCCCAAATATCCGGCGAAGGGATTGGGCTGGCCGAATGTTCCTGCCGCTCGCATAAATCGGTCCAGCAGGAGAAAGTTCGGCGGACCTATCCGAAAAACAAACTGGTAGATGCCGAGCATCGCCTGTAGCATGCCGCCGGCCAAAAGACCCCAGACCAGCCAGCGCACCTGCCTCGGCGATAACGCCTCCTGGATCAATAGAATCGCCACCAGCATCTGCAGCCACTTGATCACACCCTCAATTGCCTCTTGCAAATCTATCGCATTGGGAAAGGAGAGCAGGAGCGCCAGCAAATAGACGATAAATAATAGCGGCAGTAGTCCCGAGTTGAGCCGAAGTCGGCCCTTCCGCACGCCATCAACAAACCACAATAGTACTGCAGTCGTGAGCATGAAGTCCGCTAGGCTGAGCGGACCCCGTTTGAGCGCGCTGGCAAATGGGAGGGCAACGGCAAGCCCAGGCCAGATCAGATGCGGGAAACGCAATAACAGCACGCCCGCGCCGCCGGCAGCAACCGCGGCGGTCGACCAGAGCAACGGTGGTTCGGCCAGCAGCCAAACCAGGCCTGCCAGCCCGAATACCGCGGTAGCAGTGCGAATCTGTCGGCCCGATGCGTAGGGCAGACCATTCGGGCGGCCCGGCAAGCCGCTACGCTGAGGCAACCGAATCGTCCGACCCCACCCCATTCCTGCGATCCCCTTTCTTGAGTTCTGCTCAGTACTTCCCACTGGCAAACTGCGAGAATGCCCGACGTTTCCCAATGCCTTATCAATGAAAATTCCCGGACACATAATGCCCGGGAACCGAGGCGGAGAGGGAGGGATTTGAACCCTCGAGGGCGTAAACCCTACGCGTTTTCGAGACGCGCGCACTCGGCCAGACTATGCGACCTCTCCAAAAAGTGCTCGTGCCGGGCAGGCCCGGCACGAGAGATCCTAGCACATTCGGAAACCTCTGTACAATTCTTCGCCGAATCGTCAGCTAAGTTTCGCTACTCGGGCGCCCTCAAACTGGCCGCTGCCTCTTCAACTTGCGCGTGAGCGCTCTCAGAGCAGTGCTTCGGCCAATTGAGTGAAGTCGGCCACGGTCAGCGTAGGCTGGAAGGGCAAATCTTCGACTGGTAGCTTGTACCGGTCCACATACGTCGCTTGGAATCCGCAAGCCCGCGCGCCGACGCAGTCAAAGGCATTCGCCGAAACCATAATACACTGGTGGACCTCCAGACCAAGCAGATGGGCAGCCCGCCGGTATACGCCGGGATGGGGCTTGAACGCACCGTTGCCGGTAGCGGAAATTACGTCGTCAAATGGGAACTGCACTCGATTCTTGACCAAATGGTCCAAAAACTGGGGGTCCCCATTGGAGAGAACGACCAGCCGATAACGTGCGTGAAGCCGCTCCAGCGCAGGTACCACCTCGGGGAAGGGAGAAAGGCCCTGCCATGCCGACATCAACTCCTGTATGCGCTGCTTCGTCGGCTCCATCTCGTTCAGCCGAAACACGTAATGCAGCGCCCGCCGTACCGTTTCGAGATAGCCGGCGTGGCCCACCATCATGATCGTGTCCTGGTACTGCTCCAACCGTTGACGTGCCCGCCACTGATCCCAGAACGATTCCGGCGACCTGGTAGGCGCCTCCTTTTCAAGGAGTTCAGTTATAGCGGGCCTCAGGCTTCCACCTAGATCCAGGATCGTGCCGAAGAGGTCGAACGTCAGTGCGCCGCCAGCGGTTGGGTCCATGGATTCTTCCCTAATGACGTCAAGAGGCTATCGTCTCTGCAACTGGAGGCAGCAGTGCACCGTCCTCGGTGAACTGAATGCTCTGCGCTGTTCCAACAAGGGTCAGAGAAGGTATGTCACCGGCCTCTTTCAACAATGCCGGCGAAAGCCACAGCGTATCCAGTTCAAGCGTGTTCTGAATCCAGACAATGCGCGCCGAATTAGCATCCTTACCCATCAGCCCGGTCTCGATAACCTCCCGATCAGTCGCCAGGGAGACGGGCTGCTTCGCAGCCGCAAAGTTCCCCGCTGTTAGGCAGTTCGTATAGGTTGCGGGCCAGTCGATCTTGGCCCGCAACCTTTCCGGAATGAGATCGGCCAGGCCGACACCGGAGGCATTACCGTGACTCCCGGCCGTAAGATCCAGGACCGCCAGAACGCGAAAGTTCGGCTCTCTCGGACCGCCGTTGCGCCGCCACATTCCGATGATGTTGGTATCCATTCCCGTGCCGCTTATATTCTTGCCCATCTCCTGCACGACCAACAGATCGAGGTCGTCAAAGGGAATAGACGGTTGCAGCGCCTTCGCCTTCCGCAACAACTGCGGCTCCTCTTCAAATATCCTTTCACCCGCCAGGGCCGTAATCTCTGCGGGCTCGTGGCGGCCGTTCTCAACGATGGCGACGCCGGCTACGACCGGCATCGTCTTCAGAACGACCTGGGCAGCCCGGGGAATCGCAGTTACGGCGTCGTGGGCATGGAGTGTGGCCGCCCCCCGCTTCTTTCCCAAACCGATCGTCATGATTTTGCACAGACCGCTTTCGTGGTCTGCGCGAAATGCGGTGTGGGCCTTGACTCGGTTGACGGGGATCACAGCATCGGCCTCGGCCGCGTGTCGATCCCAGAAGACCGGCATGCCGGCCGCTTCGCCAATCTGCTTCACTTCCAGGCTGCTGTGAATGGGAACCCCCAAATCGGCCATCCCGTATCCGACAAGGACGGCATGTTGACCTTCGACCGTGCCCCCGCCGTGGCTGCCCATCGCCGGGACGAGAAACGGCTCCGCCCCCAGGGCCTGCAATGTTTCGACAACGGCCTGCACCACTTCCTTGTAGCAGGAGATTCCCCGGCTGCCTACGGCCACCGCCACTCGCATTCCAGGCCGTACCCGCTCAGACAGTGCAACCGCGTTAAGACCGTTCCATACGGCGGCAGACACATTCTCTACTTGCTGTTCAGAGACCGACTGCCGCACCGGCGCGAGTTGAATCATTGATACCTCCCTGGAGCGCGTTTGCCTAAGTTCCTACTTGACTCTTCAACCATGCCTCGATAAATGGGTCTAAGTCACCGTCCAGGACCGTTTGCGGCGAAGCGGTCTCCACTTCTGTGCGCAAGTCCTTCACCATCTGATAGGGATGCAGAACATAGGAGCGGATCTGGCTGCCGAAGTCGGCCTGGACATTCTCCCCCTTAAGGCGGGCCTTTTCAGCAGCGATCTTTTCCTGCTCGATGGCGTAGAGCTTCCCCCGCAGAATCCTCATCGCGATTTCCCGGTTCTGCGTCTGGCTGCGCTCATTCTGGCAAGATACGACGATGCCTGTCGGTATATGATGGAGGCGAACGGCCGTCGCATTCTTCTGCACACTCTGACCTCCCGCCCCGCTGGAAAGAAAGACGTCCATTCGAATATCGTTTTGTGCGATTTCTATCTCGATGTCTTCGTCAATGATAGGCATGACCTCAAGCTTGGCAAAGGAAGTATGACGCCTGTTGCCGGCGTCGAATGGGCTGAGCCGTACAAGCCGGTGTGTGCCCCGCTCAGCCTGAAGGTAGCCGTATGCGTAGGACCCGTTTACAGTGATCGTAACGCTCTTGATGCCGGCCTCTTCGCCCTGGGTCATGTCAGTGATTTCGGTCGCGTAGTCCTTTTTTTCCGCCCAGCGCAAGTACATGCGTTGCAGCATTGCCGTCCAGTCCTGCGCCTCGGTACCGCCGGCCCCGGCATGAATGCTGATGATTGCTCCACCCGAGTCGTACTTTCCATTGAGAGCCAGCGTGAATTCGCGTCTTTCCAACTCCTTGTCCAGAGAGTTGGCCTCACTGTCCAACTCCGCCAGCAATTCCGGGTCTTCTTCAGCGATCTCTGCCAAATCCAGCGCGTCTTGCGTCCGCTGCTTTAGCCCATCCCAAACTCCAATCTGCTCCTGCAGGGCATTCAACGCCTGCATTTTCCGCTGGGCAGCCCTCTGATCATCCCAAAAATCAGGTGCTATGGACTCCTCTTCCAGTGCTTTTGCCTGTGCGACTTTGTCCGGCAGGTCAAAGCCGCCTCCGTATTGTGTTGACCCGCTCCGCGAGTAGATGAAGACGGTCAGTTAATTCGCCCATGCGTCCCTATCTCCTTTGATGTAATTGAATGGCATTCTGAAGCCTCCGCCGGCCCCAGGATTTAGGACCCTCGTGGTCCGCCACTAACGAGGCACCGGCCCCATTACTCTCCCAAAAGCCCTTCTACAAAAGTTACCGGTTCGAACTCAGCCAGGTCTTCCAGCCTTTCCCCTGTGCCAACGAAACGCACAGGAATCCCCAACTGCTTCTTGATATTGAGAACCGCGCCGCCTTTGGCAGTACTGTCCAATTTGGTCAATATAATTCCGGTTACGCCTGACGCCTCCTCAAAACCTTTGGCCTGCAAAATGGCGTTTTGGCCCGTGGAAGCGTCTAGCACCAACAATGTCTCGTGCGGCGCCCGGTGGACCTGTTTTGCAGCAACACGGCGCATTTTCTCCAATTCCTGCATCAGATTGAATTTATTCTGCAATCTGCCTGCCGTGTCTGTGATGAGCAGGTCCGCATTGCGGCTTTCCTGGCTCGCCCGAATTGCATCGAACAGCACCGCCGCCGGATCGGATCCGGGCGCCTGGGCGATAACATCGACTCCCGCATGTTCTCCCCAGATCTGGAGCTGATCGATGGCCGCCGCCCGAAACGTGTCGCCCGCGGCAAGGACCACCCTCTTGCCTTTCTTTTTGTAACGCAAGGCCAGTTTTCCAATCGTCGTGGTTTTGCCCGATCCGTTCACGCCCACGACAAGAACCACGGTCAGAATGCGTGGCTCTTCTATCTGCAACGGTTCGTCAGCTTGCAACAGCTTAACCATCTCCTGCTTCAGGATCAAGTAGGCGTCCTCGCTGCGTCTCACTCCCTCCTGCTGGACCCGTTCGCGCGTGGATTCGACAAGTTCCAACGTAGTTTCCATGCCGACATCGGCAACGATCAGCGCCTCCTCCAACTCCTCCCACAGTTCATCACTGATCTCGTTTTCTTGGAAGATCGACCCGATCTGACTGAAGATTCCCGATCTGGTCTTCTGCAAGCTTTCTTCAATTCGTACATCGTCGGCCGTCTTCTCTTCTTGGCGGCCAAACAAGCGCCTGAGCACGTTTGGGTCTCCTGGGAATGGATCCTAGGGTTGTTCGCGAGGCAATTATAGCACGGGCGGGAACGATAGAAAGAACATTGACTCCCTATCGCGCCCATGCTTGAAAGCATTCACGAAGGGATGACAGCGTAGCATGAGCACGAGAAAGGTGGGTTGGCAGGATCGGGAAGCCTACCTGTATACTGATCTCCAAGGAGTGATCACGGTCTGTTGAGCCACTTTGGCGATTATACAACAGCCTCGATCCCGTGTCGCTTTAGAACGAAATGACAGTAACCAGGGAAACGTTGGAACAGAGGGAAGAAAGAGACTTGGCCGCCTATGCCATGCCCAGTTGCCGCAGCCGCGGCCGGGTCTATCCAGCCTCCGAGCACCCCTATCGCACCGCTTACCAGCGCGACCGCGACCGCATCATCCATACAACCGCATTTCGCCGACTTCAGTACAAGACCCAGGTTTTTGTTTACAACGAAGGCGATCACTACCGTAACCGCCTTACCCACACTATCGAAGTAGCCCAGATTGGCCGCACGCTGGCCCGAGCACTGTCCTGCAACGAAGACCTGACCGAAGCGATCTGCCTCGCCCATGACCTGGGACATCCTCCCTTCGGCCATACCGGTGAAATAACGCTGAATGATCTCATGCAAGGGCACGGCGGCTATGATCACCAGAAGCAGACTTATCGCATAATCACAAAATTGGAGCGGCGATACCCCGAACACCCGGGTCTGAACTTGACCTACGAAGTGCGTGAAGGGGTGGTAAAGCATGATACCGACTATGACATCGTCGATGCCAGGAACTACAGTCCCGACGAGATGGGTACCTTGGAATGTCAGATAAGTAACCTGGCAGACGAGATTGCCTACAACACCAGTGATTCCGATGACGGCCTTCGGGCCGGCATTTTGCAACCCCACGCCTTTCTGAATCTGGCTATTAGCCGGCGAGTCCTGGATTCACTTGGAGAAACCGCCACATCCATCGACCTTACTCAACCGCTGGACCGGTACCGATTCATCCGGCGGCTGGTAGGGATCGAGGTCGGCGACGCAATCCAGGCCACGTTGGCAAACCTGCGCGCCGCAGGTGTGCAGAATCTCGTCGATCTGCGGGCGCAGGGTACAAACGTGGCAGCTTATTCCGAAGAAGTTAGCGAGGAAAACGGGGAGTTGAAACGATTTCTCTTCGATCGCTTTTACCGGCACTACCGTGTAGCCCGCATGGCAGCCAAGGCAGATAGGACGATTCGCGCCCTCTTTCTGGCATTTGTCGAGGAGCCGGCCCAACTGCATCCTGAAACCCAGGCCGACCTATCTGACTCAGGTAAAGACCTCCACCGAGTCGTCTGCGATTACATCGCGGGCATGACCGACCGGTACGCCATCGCCGAACACCGCCGTCTGTTTGACCCGGAAGAAGGGGTCTGACCTGCAGTCCTCTCGACAGCTTCAATTCCCATCAGGACTGAGCATAAACAGCCAGGCTTACGCTGACCGAACGGAAAGGCATCGGCGCCTGCTTGCTATCCAGAAAAGTTGCACTATGGATCCTGCATTCCAGTACGATTCGGTCGGACTGAAGCATGAAAGTGAGGCCGGGAACTACCTCAAGAGGGGGAGAAGTCATCGAGCCGTCGCCGTCCGCGAATTCATCCAGACCGGAGACGTTGAAACCGGGCGAGATAAGGGGCTGGCTCACGCTGCGGACCGCAGAACGGTCATATAGCCAGATGTCGAGAAGTCGAACCTGATCCGAGTTCGCGGCAGCGCGGTCCACCGACTCATTGATACCCATCCCGCACGCGCCCAGTAATTCACCGCCCTCCGTGTTGATGGTAAAGCTCTCATCGTATGTCCGGATGCCGAACGCATAACTAGCCTCGAACTGGGCCACAAGTTGCCGTGATGTACGCGCAGCCGGTGCCGCTTCCACAAGAGTGGGGGCGGTCTCCACAGTCTCAGGTTCCAGTCTCGGAATCGCGGGAGATTCCATCCCCATTTCCTCCCGACCAACTGGGCCTTCGGGGCCGGCAGAAGCCTCTGCAGGTTCATCTATTCCAATGCCTGCACTCGACTCCTCCTCAGTACTGTCCAAGACCTCATGGGATGTCGGCACGGGTGGAGCCGTTCGCCAATCGTCTTCCCAGTGTTCCGGATCCTCGCTGACTCGGCTCCCTTCGGACCCTTCTCTTTCAAGATCTGCCGCTGCAGCGCCGGACTGAAGCACGTCCCCCCGGTTGTCAGCTTGCTGATTTTCGGCCGACTCCAACTGGGACAAGCCCCTTTCGATCCTGTCAGCGAAGGGCTCAACATTCTGCTCTTCTTCGCCCCCCTGAATTGCCGGCATTGCCGTTTCAGGGGCGCCAAACGAAACCGGACTGTCCGGGCCGCGTTCTCCTTCGGACGGTTGCTCTGGAGGCGCGCCTGAAACTCCCTCCAAGTGGCCTGTCATCTCCTCGGATGGCAGGATGTCATCCTGTTGCTCCAAAGGGAGATCTATTTCAGTATTCTGAATTTCCTGTTGGGAGGTCTCGTTGTCCGGAATCGGGGAATGGCGGGGCTGTTCACCTGGACGTGTCGCGGCGGCAGACTGTTCTTCGAAAACGGGCTCTTCGGACGTTGCAGGTCTTCCGGATTTGCTCTCTCTTCGCAGCCAGTTCAGGCTGGGCTGGCGTTGCCTGACCGGTCTACCCGCAAGAGAGGTGGGTCTGGCGCGTGGTTCGCGTGGGGCGGTCGCTTGATTGGATCGGCTCCTGCTGAATGGAAGTGGAAACGGTTGTTCCGTAGAATCCTTGCCTTGAGACTGGCGCAGGAGCTGGTAGCCAATCACGACGCCCCCCACCAGCAGGAGCGCGGCCGCTACGTACAGCAAACCTTGATTTATCCAATCCAAAAGTGCCGAATAGTTCGAGTCGGATTCTTTGTTTCCTGCTGCCGGCTGCTCTACAGACTGAGCCGGCGCGGACGCAGCCGGAGCCGTCCCCGGCGCCTCGATCCACTGCACCGGCCACACCCACCAACCGATAAACAGGCCGAGAGTCAGCCCGACCAACCCGGCCATCAGCATGTGAATGAGTGACCTGTGATGGTCGATCATTTTCCTGCCTGTAACTTTCGTCGCGACCGGCGGTCCCTTAAAGGAGTTCTTTGCGATCAGCGGCCTGCAACTCGGCGACGACCTGCTTTACCTGCTGAATGCTTTCCTTTTTCCCGATCAACAGCGCGTCCCCCGCGTCAATCACGATCAAATCGTCGACATCGATCAGTGCCACCAGCCGCTTATCTGCTGCGACAATATTGCCCCGGCTGTTCATCTGCAGGATCTCCCCTTCCACAGGGTAATTCCCGTCCTCATCCTGGGCAACTACTGCTTCAAGCGCATCCCAACTTCCCAGGTCATTCCAGCCAACCTGCATCGGCACTACTGCCACCTTCTTCGCGCCTTCCATGAGCCCGTAATCTATCGAAATGTCGGGCATGGTCGGCCAGATCTTTGCCAGCACGCTGTCCTGTTCGCTCGTGCCAAGCGCTGCCGCGATACGATTCATGCCATTATACAGATCGGGCATCTGCCTTTCATATTCGGCCAGCAGCCTCTCTACTCGGCTCACGAATATGCCGCCATTCCAATAGTACCCACCGTCCGCCAGGAACTGCTCCGCCGTAGCCTTATCGGGCTTTTCCAGGAAACGGCTTACTGCGTAGGTTGGCAGTTCCCCTGCCAGCGGTAAATGTCCATCTTCCCGCTGGATGTAGCCATAGCCGGTGTGGGCCATCGTCGGCTCGATTCCTAACACGGCGAGAAAGCCTTCGCGAGCGCATCGCTCCGCCTGCCGTAAAGCTCTCTGAAAACCGGGACTGTCCTGAATAAGATGGTCGGCAGGCAGTACCGCAACTACCTCCTCCGGATCGCGGCGCTGCAAATGCGCACAGGCGAGCGCAATCGCCGGTGCAGTATTGCGCCCCTCCGGCTCCACCAGGACATTTCCGTCGGGCAGGCCGTCCAACTGTTTCGAACACAGGCCGGTATATCGTTTGCCCGTAATGACATAAGTGTCCTCGGGACTGACCAGCCCCTCGAGCCTGGCTACCGTCGCCTGTATCATGGTGCGCCCGCTGCCGGTAATGTCGGCGAACTGTTTTGGAGCGCTTTGCCGGCTGCGGGGCCACAGACGAGTGCCAACACCACCAGCGAGTATTACAGCATACATGTCGATTCAGAATCAGGTGGCGCGCACATACTGCATCAGCCCCACTTGACGTACAAGGCCCTTGAGCTCCATCATTGCCAATAAGCTACTGACCTCAGAAGTTTCCAGGGGGGCTGCCCGCACGATTTCGTTCATGTGCTGCGGCTCGGTCGAGATATGTTGCAGAATCATCTCCTCTGCCGGCGAAGCCGGGACAGTGACCCGGGCCTCCTGATGCGCAACTGCGTCCGCCAGCTGGAGACATTCAAGAAGATCGTTGACTGAAGTTACAGGAATCGCGCCGTCATGAATCAACCGGTTGCAGCCATCGCTGCCGGGGCTGAGAATCGATCCGGGAACGGCAAAGACTTCACGAGACTGTTCGGCGGCAAAACCGGCTGTAATCAGAGCGCCGCTGCGCTTTCCGGCTTCGACGACGATCACCGCCAGACTCAACCCGCTGATAATGCGGTTGCGAGGCGGAAAGTTGCTGGCTTCGGGCTTAGTCCCCAAAGGGTATTCGCTCATCAGAGCGCCCTGTTCGGTGATCTGCAACGCCAGCCTTCGGTTTCGCGCCGGATAAATTTGGTCGATGCCACTCCCCAATACCGCGATCGTGCGGCCGCCGGCCTCAAGCGCAGCCTGATGGGCGATTGCGTCGACTCCCAGAGCCATCCCGCTTACTACGGTTACGCCGTGCCTGGCCAATTCGGTGCCCAGTTCTCGGGCCACCTCCCGCCCATAGGGGGACGCTCGCCGCGTGCCCACAACTGCCACAGCCAGTTCGTCCCGGTCCTCAAGTTGGCCCCGTATGTACAAGACAGGCGGGGGATGAGGAATTTTGCGCAGGTTGATCGGATAGTCACCGTCGTCCCAGCAGAATACTCCGTATCCGCGGCCGGTAACCTTGTCCAACTCTGCTTCGGGATCCAGTTGCTGCCGGGCCTTCAAAAGGTTTTCTATGCTACGCCGGTCCAGTCCCGCCGCCTGCAGCGTCTGAATGGGCGCCTTCCAGGCCGCGGCGATACCTCCGCACTTTTCCAATATGGCGGTCAATCGCGCAGGACCGATACCGGGCACCTGGTTGAAGGCAATCCAAAAAGCTCGATCGTCCATAGTCACGGGAAGGTGTTCAAATGCCAGCAGCAGGCCCTCGGTTACTCTCCACCATCATCGAGCATCCCCGGCTGCAGGCGTACCGTCAATGTTCCGGCCTCAATGTCCACGGCTCGCACAACCTCCGCAAGAGCAGGGATCAGTAGGTCGCGGTCGCGGTTGATGCCCGGTGCTGGCCGAATAATGTAGACTTCGTTTGCGCCGGTAAATAGAACATCCACAACCTCACCTAATTGGCTCTCGGATTCTGTCTGAACAGTCAAGCCGACAATGTCATGGACCCAAAAGGAATCCTCATCCAATTCCATCGCCGCTTCTTCCGGTATGTACAGCCATTCACCGAAAAGATCCTCGGCTGCAAATCTGTCGGTGATCTCAGAGAACTGGACCAAATGGATTCCCTTATGCGGCCGCGACGACTCGATCTCCGCCAAGAGCAGTTCTTCCCCGATCAAGAGCTGCTGGCCTGGGGCGAAACGGGAATCAAAGTCGGTATGAGACTCAACCTTCACCTCACCCCGCAGTCCATGCGCGCCCAGGATTCGGCCGACTGCCAGGTGCCCGTCAGGTACCGAGGTTGAGCGACTGTGAAAGCGGCTGGTACGTGAACGGCCGCCCTTTCCAGGCCGGCGGCGCTTTGGCTTCGATCGAGTTTTCATCCTGAAAATTCCTGTGCCCGCAGGCTCCTTCTCGGTGTCGAATGGCTGGACTGCACAACTCGAGTCTTCGAAACCTGTGCGCAGTCCGTCCTATATAGGACTCAAGGCCCGCCTAACCCTGGGGCACGAGGGTCCAGGCGAGCCATTTCGCGGTCGCGCAAACGGGCAGCTGCAAGAAGCCTGCCAATTTTGGAGAAGTGACCTGTTGGGGTGGTTACATTATTTTCAGTATCACATCACGAGACTGGCGAATCGACGCTACTTTCAGGACTGACCGCATAGCGTTGGCCACTCTGCCGTTCTTGCCGATCACTCTTCCGGCATCCTCCGGAGCAACCTGCAGACGCAGAACTACCCTTTCCCGGTAAACGCGTTCGGAGACATGCACGTCATCCGGAGATTCCACGAGAGCTCTTGCCATGAATTCGACCAGTTCTTTCATCGGATTCTCGCTTTATCAGGCAGCTTCGGGCTCGGCCGGCGCCTCAGCAGCGTCAGCTTCAACCTCTTTCAGCTTTCCGTCTTCATCGGTGATTCCGGTCTTTGTCAATAACCGGGCCACGGCTTCACTCGGCTGGGCGCCTTCACTCAACCAGTGTCCGGCGCGTTCGCTCTTGATGTTGATGGTAGGTGGATCGGTCATCGGATCATAGGTTCCGATGTTTTCGATAAAACGGCCGTCACGCGGGCTGCGCTGGTCGGCCACGACAATGCGGTAGAACGGCTTCTTTTTGGCGCCCATGCGGCGCAGACGAATGCGGACCACTGATTACGACTCCTTGGTTGATGTCTCCCGATCTTATAGCTTGAAAGTGCACCGGTTTTGAGCCCGGCGTTCGTTTGCGTTATAGCGTCTGGATAAACGATGCCCTCACGAGAGGCGGCCCTGGCGCAACGACGCCAGAATTCCTTCGGAATTAGGTTCGCGGTGACGGCGCCTGCGCCGCCTTTTCTTCTTACTACCCTGATCCCCGAGCATGCCCGCCTGCTTCATCATCTTCTGCATCTCGCGAAAACGCTTGATGAGCTGATTTACATCCTCAACGGTTGTGCCGCTGCCCCTGGCGATTCGCCGGCGACGGCTGGCATTGAGCAGATTGGGCAGGCGTCTTTCCTGCGTTGTCATGCTATTGATGATTGCTTCGATCTGCTTCAAGTCGGAATCGAGATCCTGGGCGTCGATCTGTTTGGCCATCTGCCCCATGCCCGGAACCATCTTCAAAATGTCCTGGATGGAGCCAAGTCGCTGGAGCTTCTGCAACTGATCGCGGAAGTCTTCAAAGTCGAACTGGCCGCCGGCCAGCCTTTCTTCCATCGCCAGGGCATCTTCTTCACTAATGCCGTCCGAGGCCTTCTCTATCAGAGTGAGCACGTCGCCCATACCGAGGATTCGCCCCGCGAGCCGGTCCGAATGGAATGGTTCGAGCCCATCCAATTTTTCGCTCGTGCCAAGAAACTTGATGGGAACACCGGTTACCTCGCGAATACTGAGCGCGGCGCCTCCTCTAGCGTCCCCATCTATCTTTGTCATCACCAGCCCGGTCACCGGCACGCGTTCATGGAAGCCTTGGGCAACGGTCACGGCCTCCTGGCCCGTCATCGCATCGACCACCAGCAAAACATCCGCGGGTCTTGCCACTAGGCGAATCTGCTCCAATTCTTGCATCATCGCCTCGTCAATCTGCAGACGGCCGGCCGTGTCCAGAATCAGGACGGTATAGGCTTTCTCTCTCGCGATTCGCAGCGCGTTCTTCACGATGCTGCTGGGTGCGACCTCGGTTCCTTCATTGTGGACCGGGATATCGATCTGACGGCCCAGAGTCTCCAGCTGCGCAATCGCCGCCGGGCGGTAAATATCCCCTGCGACCAACAGAGGGCGCTGCCCCTGCTTGCGAAGACGCAAGGCAAGCTTGGCGGCCATCGTCGTCTTGCCCGCGCCCTGCAATCCAACGAGCATGAGCACGATGGGCGGCGGACCGGACAGGTCGAGCGGCGTCGGTTCCCCCAGAAGCTTGACCAACTCTTCGTTGACGATCTTGACGACCTGCTGTGCCGGCGTGAGGCTTTCCGTGACCTCTACGCCGATCGCCCGTTCCTTGATCCGCCCGACGAACTCTCTGACAACTTTATAATTGACATCGGCCTCGAGCAGTGCCAGCCGCACTTCACGCAAGGCCGCGTTGACATCGCGCTCTGAGAGCCTGCCGCGGGTGGCCAGATTCTCAAAAACGCCTTGCAGCTTGTCAGACAGACTTTCGAACACGAATTCTTTCCTGTTTACTTCTCTATTTCGGTGCTCTGCGAGGACACCGACACCCAATTATAAACTAGAACGGGTGTGCCAGCCAAATTCCGAGCCACACTAAAGAGCCGCCGGCGCGCGCCGCGCGGCCACTCTCTCAAAGTCTATACTGATCTGAGCAATTCTGCTAATAAGAATGCTTGTCGGTACATCCAAGAGGAAGGTGCGGGGATGCGTCAGAGCACGAAATCCGCGGCTATGGTATCGGTCTAAGCTAGTTGCCGGCGTGCTGTTTGCTTCGGGATGTCGAAGTACGCACGTAGACTTCGTAGATGCGCTGGGCCGCCGTGATGTTTGTCATCACCGCCAGCAGCCACAGAACCGGCAGCACTAGGCCCAGAATCAGGCCGGCTATAAGCAGAACGAGACGCTCCGGCCTCTGCAATATTCCTACCTTGCATTCGACATCCAGCCCTTCGGCCCTTGCCCGTGTATAGCTGACTGCCCAGGAACCAACCAGAGTCAGGAAGATCAGAAGGAGGTGGGTCTGGGCGTTGCTCTCGTTGGCGTAGTAAATTGCCAGCCCAAGGAACGTGATGCTCTCGGAATAACGATCCAGGGTACTGTCCAGAAAGGCGCCGAACTTGCTTTCAGAATCGCTAAGACGTGCCAGGGCGCCGTCGACCATATCGAACATCGCCGCCACCCACAACACACCTCCGCCAATACGCAGGCTTCCGGTCGCTAAAATGGCTGCCGCGCCGATTGTCAACGCGAAACCCGCAAAAGAAACCATGTTCGGGGTTACGCCGATACCATGCAGCCAGCGGACGATAGCACCAACCGCAGACGACAGCAATGGTCGAACGTGCTTCGCCAACATTGATCGGCTTCTTTCAGTATCTCTTGGGTGGTGAAAATGGTCTGGACAGGTCGGGATTCGAGGAATTCAGACCTGTACCGGCTGGCC
>CBDDPZ010000006.1:0-41911 GCA_965232575.1 Caldilineaceae bacterium
TCTGTGGACCTTCAAAGGGCTGTGAAGCTAGTCATCGACTACACGCCGGCCGTGCGCCAGACGGCCGGGATTGGCCGTATCATACGCGGGCAGATCGACGCGCTGGTGCAGAAAAATCCCGGCTATGACATCTCGCTCTTTGTTGCCGGGACAGTTACACACGAACAGCGCGCCGCTGCCCCTCTTCCTCTACACACTTTTCCCACAGTCTCGGAGCGCAATCTAACGCGCATCTGGCACCGCCTGAACATTCCGGCCCCCCGCGTCGAATGGCTGACTGGGGGCTCTGTTAATCTTTTTCACGCTACCGACTTCGTAATGGCGCCGGTGAGCGCCGGTAAGAAGCTGTTGACTGTACACGATTTGGCCTTCATGCGTTATCCACAGGCGGCCATGCCCTCTCTTCATCACTATCTGAATGTGGTGGTGCCCCGCAGCATCAACGGCGCCGATCACCTCATCGCCGACAGTCAAAACACGGCCCTGGACCTGGAATCGACCTGTGGCCATACCTTGAAGGCAGGATAAGCGTTGTGCAGGGCGCGGTCGACCACAGTGTGTTTCGCCGGGTGTCAGATCAGGAAGTTCTACTTCCTGCGCGCCGGAAGTACGCTATCGGGGACGGGCCGTACCTTTTTGCTTTGAGTACACTGGAGCCCCGAAAAAACTATCCCAGGCTGATTCGCGCATTTCACGCCGCCCGCCGGGATTCGGGCCTGCCTCACAGACTGGTCATCGGCGGCAAGAAAGGCTGGCTCTTTGACGAGATCTTCGCCACCGTGCGGGAGCTGGGCATGGAACATGAAGTTCACTTCCTTGGATTCGTGGATGATGCTGATCTGCCGGCCCTTTATTCCGGCGCAGAATTTTTTGTCTATCCTTCACTATACGAAGGATTTGGGCTTCCAATCATAGAGGCGTCGGCTTGCGGGACACCTGTGCTCACATCAGACAACTCCTGTCTGCCGGAGGCCGGCGGAGACGGCGCACTATACGTTGATGCCGAATCCGTCGAGAGTATCGCCGACGGGATTACACGCCTAGCCACCCAGCCCGAGCTGCGCGCCCGGTTGGCGGCGGCCGGCGAGGTCCATGCCCGCTCCTTTACCTGGAGTCGGAGCCTGGGCCAACTCCTCAAGGCCTACGAACGAGCCTTGGCCTGAGAATGTGGTACAATGCACTGCACTCAGCCGTCAATTCACTGCCCATGGATGAAAAAAGCAAAACCGTCGCCGACTCGACGACGCGTATCAGTCAGATAATGAATCCTGAGCACGCCAACTTGCTGGGCAATGTGCATGGCGGCGTGATTCTGAAGTTGTGCGACGAATGCGGCGGCATTACGGCCGCGCGCCACGCACGGCGACTTGCCGTGACGGTTGCCGTTGACAGCATGGCCTTCCATGAGCCGGTCCGCGTCGGCCAGCTGTTAAGACTGCGCGGGCGAATTACCTATATTGGCCGCAGCTCCATGGAAGTCGAGGTCATCGTCCAGGCAGAGGACCTGCTGACCGGCGAGATTTCACATACCAACAGCGCCTACTACATTTTCGTTGCCTTGGACGAAAGAGGCCTGCCGACCGAAGTGCCGCGGCTCGAACTGACGAACGAAGCAGAACGACAGCGTTTCGAGGAGGGCGAAGAGCGGCAACGCCAGAGGCTCAAACGGGCCGGGAAGAAACTGAAGTGAGCGGGGCAAAGACCGACTCAATCCGCGGATGCAACCCTTTCGACGCTTTGTCACCCAATCCTTGAAGCCCTTGCACAGATGGCTACTGCCCGTCGGAGCGCTGTGTACTTTCATTGGTTACACCCGGCCCTGGATCGCTCACAAGGCAGCAGGGTTGGCGGTCTTGGGACTAGATTTGGGGGAACTCGTGAAGTTCCTGCACCCAGTGCAACAGGGTGAGATCCGTCTGTGGCGTGAAGGCTTCTATTTGCCGCTGGTCGCGGTGAGTGTCAGCCTTAGTCTGAACGCCTTTCGCCGGGATTCGAGGGCTCTAATTAGCCCCGGCTCGAAGAATCAGGGGGCGGAAGTCGAAGGGAGCTACCCACTTTACGGCTGGCCCGCCCGCATCGCGCTCTTGCTGTTCGCAGTCGCGGCTGCCCTTAATCTGCTGCCGCCAGCCTGGACCCCTCAGCAGTTACTCACCCCTGAATTTCGCTTGCAGGCGGTTGCAATGCTTCTTTGCCTGGCGCTGGCTGCGGTCAGTCCTCTGGCGGCGCTCTTGCTGTCACCTCGATCGCTGCTTGAATCTCTTGGCAAATCTACAGGAGGCGCCAGCCGCCGCGGTTGCCTATGGCGGGCCGCATGGACGATCGCTTTTGTTCGCGCACTGGTCCTGGTTGTTCTAGCCGGCGCTGCGGTCTACTTTCCCGTGGCCCAGTTTCGCCAAGTTCTTCCCACGCTGGCCGACCTCTATGGGCAGGCGCCTGAAATTGGTTGGGGCCCGGCTCTGATGATCGCTGGGCTCGCAGGTCTACTCTGGCACAGTCTTAGCGACATCACCTACCTGTTGAGACAATGACCGCAGAGCATCGAACGAACATCCGGGCATTTGACCTGCCTTTCAGGAGCGTCTGGGTTCGCCGCAAAGACATGATAGACTTGCGGATTTCGAGAGGCGCTCCGAAAACGGATAGCTGGACAAGCGCCGATATCGTGGCCCACATCAGCGCATTCCGGCTGATAGGCGTAAGCATTCAAGATCACAAGAAGCTGGGTCTTGGCCGTTGGCTACGCGCAACGGGGAATGAGGTCCCATTCAGGGCCGATGAACCGTTACCCTCAGGAACAGTCAAGTACGATGAGGCGGGACAGATTGCCTATTTTTCTATCTGGCCTCAGCTTTCTGAGGATGTCGACACTCATCACTACGAGCGCAAGGGTAAAGTGTTCATGATGCGAAACGGAGGAATCGCCCGCATTCGCTTCCCTGTGCTCAATAATCGCGGCCGCGGCGGCGTTCTTGGCGCGGCCGCAGCTCTTTTGGCGACGCGGTGAGTGGGGATTGCAGTGGAAAATGAATCGTTGCCAGGGACAGGGGGGGTGCAAGCACTGGTCGCTGGCATAAAAGGTTCCAATTTTCCACGACGGCGCGGCATGCGAAGGGGGCGTTGCGGGGGAATCCCCCACACAAGGGAGGCCGCTTGCGGTCGACCACCCAGAAAGGCAAGAAGCGAGGAAAAACGAATGAGGATCGAGATAATTTCGCTCTCCTCGACTAGGGTCACGTAAGAAAAAATGGTTGAGTCGTGACGATTATTCTTTCACTTTAGGGCGGAGTTCTCATGATGTCAGAACTGATTCGATTTGGCGTTATCGGCGGGAGCGGTGTGTATCAGATGGAGACGTTGTCCAATGTCGAGGAAATTGAACTGGACACACCTTTTGGCAAGCCGTCGGACGCCTACATTGTGGGTACGCTGCACGGCCAACAGGTCGCATTTCTTGCCCGACACGGACGGGGCCACCGTATCAGCCCAACGCGGTTGAATCAGCGCGCTAACATCTACGGCTTCAAAATGTTGGGCGTCGAGTACCTGATCGCGGTCAGCGCTTGCGGCAGCTTGCAAGAGAGGCTACGGCCAGGTGATATTGTCATCCCGGACCAGATTTATGATCGCACACGGCTGCGGGCACTCAGCTTCTTCGATGACCCGGAGGCGGGAACTGACGGACTGGTTGCGCACGTGAGCGTTGCCCACCCTTTTTGCGATTATCTCAGTGACATCTGCTTTCGGGCGGTGGAAAGGACTGGGGCGACAGCTCACCGGGGAGGAAGTTTTGTCACGATCGAGGGGCCGCGTTTCAGTACACGCGCTGAGAGCTTTGCGTTCCGGCAGCTTGGCCTGGACATTATCGGCATGACGACGACCCCGGAAGCGTTTCTTGCCCGGGAGGCCGAGATGAGCTATGCCTGCATGGCCCACGTGACCGACTACGATGTCTGGCACGAGACTGAAGAGGCTGTGACGGTCGAAGCTGTGATCAAGATGCTGATGCAAAACGCGGAGGTGGCGGTCGAAGCAGTCGCCAACGCCATCGAGCTGTTGGTTGAGAGCGGCCCTTCTCCTTATGCCAACGCGTTACAGGATGCGCTGATAACCGACAAGAGCGCTGTTCCGTCGGGGGTCGTTGACCGCCTGGAACTGATCGTCGGCAAATACTTCGATCGATAGGGAAGGACAGTCTTCGGAAATGGCCACTGTTGCCGAAATAATTGCCCAGTCTCTTCATGAAGCCGGCGTGCGCCTTGTCTTCGGCATGCCCGGCGGCGAGGTTGTGTCAGTTCTGGAGGCCTTGCAGCGGGTCGGCATTCGATTTGAGCTGATGCACCATGAGGAGAGCGCTGTCTTTGCCGCGGACGCTTATGCTCGGGCAACGGGAAAGCCAGGATGTGTACTCACCACCTTGGGTCCGGGCGCGCTGAATGCGGTGCCGGGTATCGGGCATGCATGGCTGGACCGGGCGCCGGTGATTCTGATTACGGCGCAGAAGCCGGATTCGCTGCTGCCTGACTATACCCACCAGGTGGTCGACTTGCAGGCGGTCTTCGCGCCCATCACCAAGCGTACGCTCAAGGTTTCTCCGCAGAACGCCGCTGCGGAAGTGCCGCCAGCAGTTGCGTTGACGATGGAGGGTCGGCCTGGTCCAGTGCATTTGCAGATAAGCAACGAGGAGGCGGAACTTCCGATCGACGAGGCAAGCGGGCAGCAGATGCGTCGGATGTCATTTGGCACGAGCGAAGTGAATGGGAGCGAAGCACTGCCCAATCCGGAGCTAGTATCTCAGGCTCGAGAAATTGTTTCGCAGGCGTCCCGTCCCGTCATTCTGGCCGGGCTCGGATTGGAGCCGGAGGGCCCGTATGTCGCACTGAGAGCGCTGGCGGAGGCGGCAAACTCGCCGGTAATCGTGTCACCGAAGGCCAAAGGCGCGTTGCCGGATGATCACCCGCTAAGCGCCGGGGTCATTGGCCTGACCCGCACCGATCCCGTATACGAAATCCTGGAGGAGTCTGACTGTGTCGTCGCCGTCGGTTTCGACGTAGTCGAGTTGGTGAAGGAGTTCACGCTTCCACGGCACGGAGCAATTGAGTCTGCGGAAGGGATTGAAGGCGTACCACTGGTCTGGATTGCAAATTGGGCTAACCACGACCCGGTTTTGCCGGCGACCGTAGAGATTGTGGGGCCGATAGCGGAGGCGCTCTTGCAACTTGCAGACGGCGGGTTTTCCACAGAGGCGAAGTGGGGCCAGTCCAGGGTGCGAGAGTTCCGCGCACAACAGGCTGCTGTGCCACTGCCCAAACCCCAGCACGGCCATCTTTTGCCCCAGGAGCTGTTAGCGTGTATGCGCCGTCATCTACCGGCGGACGCGTTGCTGGCGGTTGACGTGGGCAGCCACAAGATATTCGGTAGCCTGGAATGGCCGACCTTGTCTCCGAACAGCTTTGCTTTGTCCAATGGCTTATCTTGCATGGGCTTCGGGTTGCCGGCCGCTATCGGCACGGCCTTGGCCCGTCCAGAAGAAACCGCTGCCTGCCTTATCGGCGACGGCGGGATGCTGATGTGCCTGGGAGAGTTGAGCGTTCTGGCCAGGCTGAATCTGCCAGTGACCGTCGTCGTGGCCGTCGACAACGCCATCGACTTGATCCGTTCACACCAGATCAGGCAGGGCAAGAAGCCGTTCGGCACCGAGTTTCCGGCCCCGGATTTCTGCCAGATCGCGGCAGGGCACGGGATTCCAGCCACCCGGGTCACGACGCCGGATGGCTGCGAAGAGGCAATGGCCCTCGCCGCGGCCGTACGGGGGCCCTACCTGATCGAGGCCTTCATTGATCCCATCGGCTATCCCACCACGCCGCGGTAGGCAAGTCTCTCCACGCTAGAAGGTCACCACATCTCGCTGCTGAATCTTCGCTTCGTCCAGGTCCATGCCGATGCCTGGGGCGGTCGGTACGCCGACATTGCCGTTGACCGGCTTGAGCGGGTTCTTAAGGAAGAACTGGTGGACATCGTTCCACTTGATCAGGTATTCCAACATGGGGGTGGTAGGTTCCGGCCAGGCGGCGATGACGTGGATGCTGGCAGGCGTAGAGTGGCCATGAGGAATGACCGGCACATCGTAAGCAGACGCCAGGGCCAGGATCTTCTGCGTTTCTGAAATGCCGCCACACCAATAAATGTCGGGCTGGTAGACGTCGCAGGCCCCAGCGTCCATCAGCTGTTTCAGTCCCCAGCGTGTATATTCATGTTCACCGCCGCTAATTGGAATATTCACGGCGCGGCGGATCTGGGCGTACTGTTCAATCTTGTCGGGCAGTACTGGTTCTTCAAGCCAACGTGGTGCATATTCTTCCAGTCGGCGGGCCATCTGCACAGCGTACGGGACATCCCAGCTCATCCAGCAATCCAACATTATGTCTACGTCCGGGCCGACGCTCTCGCGCAACGTTCGCGCAAGGCGAAGATTTCGCTCCATCCCCATTTTGCCGTCTGTCGGACCGTCGCGGAAAAACCACTTCGTTGCCCTGTAGCCTTCGGCCACGAATTGCCTGGCCCGCTCCTGGACAAGCTCCGGATCCAGAGAAAAGCCCAAGGCGCTGGCATAAGCAGGCACTTCCGTCCTGGTGGGACCGCCCAGGAGCTGGCAGACCGGCGCTTCGAACCAGTTCCCCTTCAGATCCCAGAGCGCGCAATCGACTGCGCTTAGCGCCATCATCTCAGTTCCTTTGCGCCCGTGGACCTGGGAGCGATACATCCGGTCCCACAGCCGTTCTGTGGCCAGTGGATCATGACCGATCAGAAGCGGCGCCAATTGGGTTTGAATGACAAAGGCCTGGTCGAAGGGCAAAGGACCGCCGCGGCCGGACACGCCTTCGTCGGTCGTGACTTCGACAAAGTACGCGGTAATGTTGTAGCGGCCTTCGCCGACCGCAAACATTTCGTGCGGGCCTTCGGCTTTGTGTTCGGGATAGATGTCAAGTGGACGCAGAAGCCTCTCTTCCCAGAACTCTCCATCGAACTCCATTTCGCCTTGCAATCGGACTACCGTTACGTCTGTGATTTTCATTTTCATCTCGCTCCCATGTAAATTGGGTGGCTACTTATTTGTAGTATACTGATCCGAAAAGACCGGGCAGTATTTGAGCGCTTCATTAGAATCAGGTCGCGGCGCTGAACATAGAAGCCTGTGCTGTAAAGTCGATAATCCCCGAACTGCCGTGAGTGTGCAAATTGCGGCAGAGCTTTGGTTGACAATAGAAGTGCTGACCGGCCGGCGTTGAGGTCTACTGCTGAATTATCTATTTTCCCATTGGTGGAGCAAGACCAATGAACGAGAATTGGCGCGGCATTTTCGCGATTGTCGTTACCCCGTTTACTGACGATCTTGTACTGGATGAGGGGGCCCTCCGCCGTCAGGTGGAGTTTTGCATTCAGGGAGGCGCGGCCGGGCTCGTCGGACCAGCCAACGCGGGTGAATTCGCGACGATGTCGGATGAAGAACGTCAGAATTGGATCCGGATCGTCGTCGAGGAGGCCGACGGGCGCGTTCCGGTCGTAGCTGCCACCACACACGGCCACAGGGTACCGGCCGCGGCGCTGAGCCGATTTGCCCAGGGTGTGGGGGCTGACGGCGTCATGGCAATGCCGCCCCATATTCTGCATCCTGACGCGGATGGCTGCCTTGAATACTACAGGACTCTCAACGACGCCCTTACCATTCCGATATGCATTCAGAATTTCATGGGTCCCATCGGGACGCCGATGTCTTCCGAACTGCTGGCGCGGATGTGCCGCGAATTGGAGTGGGTGCAGTATTTGAAGGAGGAAACGCTGCCGGAGCCGCGTGCCATTTCGCGTACTTTGGCTGCTGCAGGGGATGCCTGCCGGGGCGTCTTTGGGGGCCAAGGGGGAATCTATATGATCGATGAGTGGCGGAGGGGGGCCTGCGGCAATATGCCTGCCAGCCAGTCCGTAGACCTGCACACGCAGATCTGGGGCCTGTTGGAGGCAAATGACGAGTCCGCAGCCCGTGCGATTTTCAACCGTCTGCTGCCCCTGTTGAATTTTGAGCGCATGCACGGCGTCGCAGTGTACAAGCAGGTCTTCTTGCGTCGCGGAATCTTTACTTCGACGGCCAGCCGCATTCCCGGCGCATACCTGGACAATCAGGATTTGCAGGAATTTGAAGTCATTTGGCAGGAGATACAACCGTTGCTGGAAGCGTGACGGCTTCCATATGCGCCGACTTTCAGAGCAATGTGTGCAGGGCCACCGGCCCATTTACATTTTCACTGTTCAATGAATGCCACCATTTCCTCGATAGAGCTCTTCCCTCTGCGCATTCCGCGCGACGTACCTTACCTGGGGCCGCTTGAGGAGGACAACCGGCCCAACATAAAGGGCTACATCGTACGTCCGGGCAACCGCACTGTTTACCCAGTTTTCGACCAGACGCTGCTGGTCAGAGCCATGGCGAGTGACGGCACAATCGGTTGGGGCGAATGTTTCGGAGTTGTGGCGCCGCAGATAGCGCAGACGATTCTGGAAGAGTTGTTGATTCCATTTGTCATTGGTCGCAGCCCTCACGATGTTGAACGCATCTACGAGGACCTGTACGACCTGCAGCGAGTTCGGGGCCATTTCGGCGGTTACGCGCTCGATGCCATCGCCGGACTGGACATGGCCCTCTGGGATCTACGGGCTAAATTGTTGGGTCAGCCGGTGTGGCAGCTATTAGGCGGACTGCGCCATGAGAGGCTGCCGGTCTACGTCTCAGGACTGCCGGGCGGAACAAAAGAGGAGCGGGCCGATCTGGGAAAGCAGTGGATGACCCGCGGATTCTCTTCTTTGAAATTCGCGGCCGTTGTCGCCGACGAAGGGGAGGTCGCCGAGATCGAGGCCATCCGCAAGGAAGTTGGGCACGCGCCGAAGATACTGGCCGATCTTCACTGGCGCTACACTGCACTGGAAGCCATTCGGCTAATCGAAAGACTATGCGAATACGACCTGTATCTGGCGGAGGCGCCGGTGGCGCCGGAGGACCTTACAGGTCAAGCGCAGGTGGCCAAGTCGGTAAACACACGCATAGGTCTGGGCGAGGAGTGGCGAACGGTCCACGAATTCCTTCCAAGGTTGCAAGCAGGCTGCATGGACGTCATTCAACCGGAGATGGCCCACACCGGAATAACCGGTTTCCGGCGCATCTGTGAACTGGCGCAGGCATTCCACTGCCAGGTGATGGCGCACGCGACGATCAACATCGGCATCGCCCAAGCTGCCAGTTTGCACGTGGCGGCCACTCTGGCCAACTTCGTCATGCATGAATACCAGCATTCCATTTTCGACCGCAACAAGCAGTTCATCCGCAGCACGATGGACTGCCGCGCAGGCTACTTTACGCTTCCGAAAGGGCCCGGCCTTGGCGTCGAGCCATCTGAGGAGGTGCTGCGTTTTGTTTTGGACAGAGGCTGAATCCAGAAGGAGCATTCGGGATGAGTGAGAGAGAGTTTGACGTTGTCGATACGCACTGTCACATCGGCTTGCATAAATATGAGCCGGTCGAGGCCCTGCTCTTTCACATGGAGCGCGCCGGCGTTGATCAAGCTGTGTTGATCCAGTACATGGGCAATAGCGACAATCGTTACATAGTGGGAGCCATGGAGGCGAACCCGGGCCGTTTTGCCGCGGCCATGATCGTTGACGACGATGACGATGGCACTGCTATCCGCGCCTGGGCCGAGCAGGGCATCACTGGGATTCGCTTGCTGGCTGACTTTCGGGGCCGCGGCGGCGATCCCCTGGCCCACTGGCGCGTCGCGGACGAGTTGGGCCTGGTCGTGAGCGTCTTCAGCCGGCCGGATATATTGCAGAGCGCCGAGTTCAATGAAGTGCTGCGCCTGTTCCCGAACCTCTCGATGATTGTCGAGCATCTAGGAGGCGTCAAGCCGGGCATTGACCTGGAGGAGTTCGCGGCCATCACCGCACTTGCCAGCCATGAGAACCTGACGATAAAGCTGCCAGGCTTCGGCGAGTTCTGCCACCTCCCTTGCCCGTTTGAGGATGTTCCGCCTCTCGCAGAGTTGACATTGGAGGCTTTCGGCGCGCGGCGCATCATGTGGGGCAGTGACTGGCCGCCCGTCAGCAGCCGCGAAGGTTTCGACAACTCTCTGACGTTTCCCCTCGCATATCTCGGGACGCTGAGCGCAGACGAGCGAGCCTGGATTTTCGGCAAGACGGCCAGACAGGTCTGGAACTTGAAGAGTTGAAACCAATTTGGTCCCAGCGCTTACCCCGCCACATATAATACGCCTCCGGCTACAGAAAACGGTAGCTTACACCTTAGGAATGTCCCGATGCCCAAAGTCATCTTCTTCACTAATTTAGCCGGTGAGTTAGCCCAACAGGTTATTGCCCCGGCCCCCCGGGAGTGGGAGGTGTGTGTCCTACCACATGATATGCCGGTGCCGGAAAAAGCCAACCTGGCCTCCGACGCCGACTTCCTGATACTTTTTCCCAGTTCTCTTGAAGAGGCCGTTTTGAGGTCGGCGCCAGGGCTGAAGCTGGTCCAGCTTGTGAGCGCCGGATTCGATCGCATGCCGGTTGCCCTGCTGGAGGAGCTGGAGATACCGCTTGCCAACAACGGAGGCACGAATTCGATCGATGTCGCGGAGCACACCTTTGCCCTGATTCTGAGCGTCTACCGCCGTTTGACCGAGATGGACCGCAATGTACGCAACGAAGGTTGGGAGGATATCGACAGCGGAATGACAACCTTCACGATTCACGGAAAAACGGTCGGTATCGTCGGACTCGGCCATATCGGCAAAGAGGTGGCAAAAAGGCTGGTCCCTTTCCAGGCGGAAGTACTGTACTATGACCCCTTTCCTGCGGCCGCCGAAGTCGAGCGCAGTTTGCAGGTGAAGCGGGTCTCACTGGACGAATTGCTGGAGCGTTCCGATATTGTCACATTGCACGTACCGTTAAATGACCAGACCCGGCATCTTATCGGCCCGGTTGAGCTAGAACGCATGAAGTCCAGCGGCATTCTCGTCAACACATGCCGCGGTCCGGTCGTAGATGAAAACGCTCTCATCGAAGCCTTGCGAAATGGGAGCATTCGGGCGGCCGGGTTGGACGTTCTGAAAGACGAACCGACAGACCCAGGCAACCCGATTCTGCATTTGGAAAATGTCATTTTCTCCCCGCACATCGCCGGCGTCACCTACGATACGTGGCAGCGCCGCGGGCGTTTCATCTTCGACAACCTGCAGCGAGTCTGGGCGGGAGAGGAGCCACTATCCAAGATCAGTCTGTAAAGTGTTGTCAGTGATTCAGTAAACCTTGGCCGACACTTGTAGTTTCTACCCGATGCGCGGCCATAACGTGACCCCTTCTCCTTTGCCGTTCAGCAGGCCCGCTGTTATACTCCCACAGACGCAGGCCCAACTGCCCGCTTCCCGCGGCCTCTCTTTTTTGAGACTTCTCGTACGGACTGAAATGGCCTTTCCAGCCAGTTGAAAATCTGGACGGTCGGTGTCAATTGGGCGGTTGCTTTTCCTCGACTGCACGCAGACAGACCTGATTTGCTGTCGTGCAATCGACTAAGGAGAATTCATGTCAGACATCGCCTTTGTACAGGACCTTGCACACAGGCTACGGGAAAACGTTGCCCAGGTAATTGTAGGCAAGGACGAGATAGTTGATCAGTTGTTGGTGGCTCTCTTCTGCGAAGGCCACGTGCTGCTGGAAGATGTACCCGGGATTGGCAAGACGATGCTGGCGAAAACTCTTGCCGCTTCTCTGGGCATCAGCTTTCAACGCATTCAGTTCACGCCCGACCTGCTTCCGTCCGACATCGTTGGCGTCAGTGTTTATAACCGCAAGACGGACGACTTCGAATACCGTCCTGGCCCGATATTGGCCGGCATCGTCCTCGCCGACGAAATCAACCGCGCCGGCCCACGCACGCAAAGCGCTTTGCTGGAAGCAATGGAAGAGCGCCATGTGACCGTCGACGGCATCAGCCACGGCCTACCATACCCGTTCTTTCTAATGGCGACCCAGAATCCGGTTGAGCTGGCAGGCACATTCCCTCTGCCGGAGGCCCAAATGGATCGCTTTTTGATTCAGTTAGCGCTGGGATATCCAGAGCGCGAAGAAGAGCGCCTGATTCTGCACCGCTTTCGCGCAGACAATCCACTGACTCGTGTCAAAGCTATCGTCGAGGCTGACGACATCCGCCAGGCGGTAACCATCTGCCGCGATGTTTTCGTTCACCCCGTCCTGGAGGACTATCTCCTCGACCTGGTCCAGGCTACGCGCGACGACGGTGCGCTCGATCTCGGCGTCAGTCCGCGCGGAAGTCTTGCTTTCTATCGCACGGTTCAGGCCTTGGCCGCGATCCAGGGGCGGTCTTACGTTACGCCGGACGATATTCAGAAGCTTGCCCCTCCCGTTCTCCGCCACCGGTTAATCCCCGGCCCAGACACACGTTTGCATGGGACGTCCGTCGCCAGCGTTCTGGAAGGCATCATAAACACTGTGCCCGTTCCCGTTGAGGAAAACTGGCAGGAAGGCCCCGCCCCGACAGAATCGGCCGACCTCGTTGGCGCATTCGGCACGGACCTGGAGCAGGAGCTGGAGGCAGCTGCATCCCCGGAATCTTCTGTCAACGGTCCGCCTGCGGCTGATGACCGCAGCTCTCTTTCGGACTGATGGGGCGCACTGGCTGGACGGCCGCGGTTTTCATACTGATTTTGGCGCTTGCCACGCGCAACAGCCTCATCTTCACGATGGCGCTGATCCTGGGCCTGCTTGGGCTGGTTGTCTGGCTTTGGAGCCGCTACAGTCTTTCTGAGGTGACTTACAGGCGTCGTTTCAGTGTCGACCATCTCTTTTTCGGCGAAGAGACTGACCTGCATTTGGAGGTGACAAACGCAAAACCGCTGCCGCTTGCCTGGCTGCGCTGCGAGGATGACATTCCCGTTGCCCTTGACCTGGAACCGGAAGAACGAGCGAGGCACTATCTGCCTACGCGCCGCGTTCTTGTCAACCTCTTCTCCCTAGGTATCTACCAACGGGTGATCCGCCGCTATACGGTCACCGGCACACAGCGGGGCGCCTGGAGGTTCGGGCCAGTTCAGCTCATTTGCGGAGACATTTTTGGGTTTCGGAGCCAGTCCAAGGAGTTTCCGGATACGTCACTGCTTCTGGTCTATCCCCAGATGTATACACTGCCCGAATTGGGACTTGAAGCCCGCCACCCGTTCGGGGATCACCAGAGCCAGAACAGACTGATCGAGGATCCTCTGCGGCTCAGCGGAGTACGCGAGTATCTCCCCGGCGACAACTTTCGTCACATTCACTGGAAGGCGACGGCCCGACGCCAGGAACTTCAGACCAAGCTGTTCGAACCTTCCGCTTCCCGTCCGCTGGCGATTTTTGTCAATATCCGAACCTTTCATCATCGTTTCGAAGGGGTCGATCCGGCACTGCGCGAATTTGCCATCAGCGCCGGCGCTTCGATAGCCCGCTGGGCGCAGATGCAAGGAGAGGAGTTCGGAATCTTCGCAAACAGCATGATGTACGCGGGCAGGCGTGTGCGCATTCTGCCCGGCGCGCACCCCCAGCAGCTGACAAGCGTCCTGGAGGCGCTGGCTTACTGCGTGGGAGTGCCCCACACGACGATCGAAAGGGTCCTGCAACAGGAGGTCGACCACTTACGCATCGGCACATCGATCGTGCTGGTCAGCGCGACGCTGTCGGAGAATCTTCGCCGCGTGCTCATCGATTTGCATGGTCGAGGATTTGCAGTCACGCTGTTGGGCATCGGCGGGCTGACTCTGGAAAGAGCTATCCCTGGCGTGGCCTTCCAGCAGTTATCGCAGCAGGTTCTCGAAGAGTTGACCGTTGAAGCCGATTTGGAGATGCCCGAATTGGAGGCGCCCGTCGCGGCGGGCTAATGTTCATGTGGCGACAACAGGGATGTCAGGAAGCTGACAGATGAGTTCGCAGATCGCAGTGCCATGGAGGCATTCCGAGTGGAATAACGTAGACGGACTGCTGTTGCCGGCGCTTGTCGGCGTCATGCGCTTCTGTTGGATCTGGCCCTGGATGCTGCTGCTGCAGGGCTTTCTGGCCCCCTCCCTCGCTGCACCCCTGATGTCCCCGTGGATGGTGATCGTCCTGCCGGTGTTCAGCTTTACGTTCGCACGCTGGACCATGCCGACCCTGGAAGAGCGCAGGAACTTTCGACGAACGAATCAGATTCGGCAGCATATTGCCACCTTTGGATTTGCAGCGATCCTGTTTCTACTGTGGTTGCGCTTTCAGCGACCTGATTTCTGGTTGGTGGACCCGCGTTGGTTAATCGCTGCAGGATACGATCTGATCTACTGGGACGCCGTTCCCCTCGAGGTTCCCGGAACGCTGCTCTTTCTGCTCCTGAGCATCTTTCTCTGGCTGCGGGGCGCGCTGGACGGGCACGGCCAGTACCGGCATGATGAAATCTGGAGAGCGTTTCTCTCCGGCGGCGCCGCGCTGGCCTTGTTTGCCTGGATCCTTCCTCCGGGACCTGCTGTCGGGCAGTCGGAAGCTGCTGGGAACCCCTATATGGCAGCGGGCGGACAACTTTCCAATTCCGTATGGTTGTTGCTGCTCTTTGCCGGCTCGGGGCTGGCGGGGCTGGGCGTCGCCAACTTGGGGAAATCTGGCGGGTGGCGGCGCCGGGCACGCGTGTCAAAATTGATCCCCAACCGGAGTTGGATGGTCGGCATCGCCATGACAATCTGCGTCATGCTGGGCATGGCCCTGCTGGTGGGATTGATCATCCAGCCGGAAGATGCGGCCATTCTTTGGAGAGTGCTGGGGTTGATCTGGCAGGGAGTAAGCACCGTGCTGATTTGGATCATTACGGTCGTCGCCTACCCGTTCTTCCTTTTGCTTGAGTATTTGATACGTTTGCTGCGCAGCCTGTTCGGCGACCGTTCACAGGAAACAGAGCGGAATGAGTTTGCCCAGGCTCCCACTCCGGAACCGCTGCCGGAGCCGCCTGAAAGGGCCGTGGAGGCGATGCCGGAGCCATTCCGCTGGGTTGCCCTGCTTGTGGTAGCTGCCGGCATTTTCATCATTTTCATGCTTGTCCTGCGCCAGTTGAGAAGGACTCCCGAGGAGGAAGGCGACGAAGTACGGGAATCGGTCCTGACAGCCAGCTTGCTGCAGTCTCAGCTCGCCGAACTGTGGGCGCGCCTGCGTACGCGATTCGGGCCTCCACCTGAGGAACCGGACCCATTTCTGTCATTGGAAGGGGAGAGCGACACGCGGCGCCTGATTCGTTCAATCTATCAGCGGCTGCTGGCACTCGCCCAGATTCAAAGTGCTCCCAGACTTCAGGGCGAAACCCCCAGCCGCTATGGCGGACGTCTCGCCGAGCAACCCGGCTTCGACGGGGCGCTGGTGCAGACTATCACCGGCGCCTATGACGAGGCTCGTTATGGTGACTTGCCGCCCTCCGAGCAGACCGCGGCGGCCGCGGCGGAGGCCTGGCAGGAAATAGAGGCTGCTCTGACACCTGACCTGTCGGACGAAGAGTCTTAGATTTGCTTTCGAATCTTTCTTGTCGTTTCCTCATTTTTCCCTGTCCGGAGGAACCCATATGAACGGCGCCCAAGCACTTATTCGCACTCTGTATGACGGCGGTGTGAACACTTGCTTCATGAATCCCGGCACGTCGGAGATGCACTTTGTGGCTGCACTGGACTCCGTGCCGCAGATGCATTCGGTTCTGTGCCTGTTTGAGGGTGTCGCGACCGGTTGTGCAGACGGTTATGCCCGCATGACAGGCAGACCGGCGGCGACTCTTCTACATTTGGGCCCGGGACTGGGCAATGGAATCTCCAATCTGCACAATGGGCGCAAGGCTCACTCGCCGATAGTCAACATTGTGGGCGATCACGCAACCTATCATCTCAAGTATGACGCGCCGCTGACTTCGGATATCGAAGGGCTGGCCCGGCCGGTTTCGGGATGGGTGCGCACGTCGCCCAGCTCCCGCGTCGTTGCGGAAGACGGGGCTGCGGCCATTGCAGCTGCCCGTACGCCTCCGGGCCAGGTCGCGACACTGATACTGCCGGCGGACACGGCTTGGGGCGCGGCAGAGGCTCCGGCTGCCCCACAGAGCGCGCCGCCGATGGCTGTTGTTCCAGAGGAGCGTATCTCCGCGATCGCACAGTTGCTGCGACGAGGAGAAGAGACCATCTTTCTGGTGGGCGACCAGGTGATGCGCAGTGCAGGGGTCAGCGAACTTGCATGCCGGATCGCGGGGGGAGCGAACGCCCGGGTCGTCGGGAATCGCGCGGCCGCGCGGGTTTCGAGGGGCGCGGGCCGCCCTGTTCTGGCCCGCCTTCCCTATCCTGTCGATCAGGCTGTTTCCCTTTTGGCGGGCGCACGCCATCTGGTTTTAGTCGGCGCCAAGGATCCGGTGGGTTTCTTTGCCTATCCGGATAGCCCCAGCCGGCTTGCTCCGCCCGGTGCAGGCATTCATCTGCTCGCCGCCGAGGATGAGGATGTACCCGCCGCGCTCGATGCGCTGAGTGAAGAATTGGGGTCGCCGGCAACTCCGCCCGCCGCTGCCCGTTTAGAACGGCCGCCCTTGCCGACCGGCGAACTCACGCAGGAGGCGGTTTGGACCACCCTCTGCGCGCTGATGCCAGAAAATTCAGTTGTCGCCGATGAGTCGGTTACGTGCGGCCGGCAGGCTTACCCACACACGGAAACGGCCCCGCCCCATGACTGGCTTCACGTGACCGGAGGCTCCATAGGCCAGGGTTTACCGGCAGCCACGGGAGCGGCCGTGGCTTGCCCCGACAGGCAGGTCTTCGCTATGGAGGGCGACGGCTCCGGCATGTACACGTTACAGGCACTTTGGACGCAGGCGCGCGAGTCGTTGAACGTCGTGAACGTCATCTTCGCCAACCGCAGTTACCGCATACTGCAGGGCGAACTTCTGAATGTAGGAGGCAACGCTGAACCAGGGCCACATGCCCAGGCGATGATGCGCCTTGACTCTCCTGAGTTGAACTGGGTCTCCATATCCGAGGGCATGGGCGTCCCAGCGGTCCGCGTCGAGAGCGCCGATGCCTTCACCGCGGCGTTACGTCGGGGGATTGAGGAGCCGGGGCCGATGCTGATTGAGGCGATGATCTGAAGAATGGCAGACTGCGGTGAGAGTTTGCGACTCTTCGTCCTCGACATTCTTCCTTACGGCTATGCACGAATTGGCTTCAAACCAGTCAGCGGGAGACGCAGTAGCGCGGGTCATCGACGCCTTCATGGCGGAGCGGGCGCCGGTTTATATCGTTGGCGGGGCGGTGCGAGATCATCTGCTGGGCATCTCCACGATTCCAGGCTGGTCTAGTTCGACCGCAGGTGGACACACTCACGACGGCGCCGAAGGCCACTTAGATCATTCACAAAGTCCCGCCTCCACAACTGATCTGGATCTAGTCCTGGATGGGCCGGTATTACCGTTGGCACGACGCGTGGCGGACAGGCTCGGCTGGGCCTATTTTCCTCTGGACGAAAAGAGAGATGTTGCCCGGCTAATCGGGAAAGGCGCTGCCGGCCAACGGATTGAGTGTGATGCCGCCGCTTTGCAAGGTGACCTGCGGTCCGACTTGCTGACGCGTGACTTCAGTGCCAATGCGCTGGCGCTGAGACTTACGACGGATAGTCTGCCGCAGCTGATCGACGAAAGCGACGGCGTTGCTGACGTTTCATCTCGTACGCTGAGGCGGATCTCTGAAAAGAGTCTGCGCAGCGACCCGATAAGGCTATTGCGCGCCGTGCGGCTTGCCGCTCAACTGGATTTTGCGATAGAGGACAACACACGAAAGCAAATTGTAGAATTGGCCGATACAGTTGATTCCGTCAGCGTCGAGCGTGTGCGGCAGGAACTTTGGAAGCTACTTGACTGTCCGCGCCCGGATGGGGGAATCAGGGAATTAAATGCGCTCGGACTACTGACCCATCTGTTGCCCGAGGTCAAGGCTCTGCATGGTGTGACCCAGTCGTCTCGCCACCACCTCGATGCTTACGACCACAGCCTCCTGGCGGCGAGTTACGCCGCCGAACTGCGGAATTGGCTGCGAGGGGGATCTCCGCCTGCGGATAGTATGCTGGCACAGACTCTCGAACCGTGGATGGAGGCGCTGCGCGCTCATTTTTGCGAGGAAATCGCGGCCGGTCACGACCGTGCGGGATGGCTCGTATGGCATGCGCTGCTGCACGACACGGGCAAGACCAGAAGGCCAACTAAGGATTGCGGGAATGGTGACGAAGTGCAGTCCTACGCGAGGCACCATCAGTTGAGCGCACAGATAGCCGGCCGCCGCATCGCGCTATTTCGGTTCAGCAGGCGAGAGGTCCTCTTGGCTGAGCGGGTAGCGATGATGCACAACGTCCCACGTAAACTGGTCAATACGCTTCCTGAGGCTAAAGAGAGAATCGGTCCGCTAGCGGCCTTTCGATTTTTTCGAGACGCAGGCAGTGTTGTTGCTGGGCATCAGATTGCCCATAGGCTGGGGTCGGGCGGCCCACAGCAACAACTCGACGGGCTGGACGTAACGCTCCAGGCGGTTTCTGACCTGCAGGCGACAGGGTCAGAGCGAGGACCTGAGTGGGGTCGTTTCCTCAAGGCTGTGGACGGTCTCTTTAGCTATGCATTCTCGGAGACAGCGGAACATCTGGCCTCGCCTCTGGTGGACGGCCACAGATTGATGGAACACTTGGGGCTGGCTCCAGGGCCGGTGATAGGGACGATTCTGCGGGAACTGGCGGAGGCCCAGGCATCGGGGTCTGTTGCTGACGTTGACGAGGCCCTGGCACTGGCAGAAGACCTGTTGGCAAAAGAAGCCGATCAGGCAGGGACTGGGATTTGAGTCAATTTCGGCTTGAAAAACTGAGACGCCGTTGAACAGGTTACCGCATGCTGCTCAAGTCCTGCTCAATGCCGCTGCACGTTCCAAACGGGCCCGCGCGGCACCGCTCCTGAGCACTCCCTTTACCCGGCCAATCCCGTCCGAAACACTCTGAGCCAGATCGAAGAGATGGAGAATGACGCCGGCGGTCAGGCAGACCTGGTCGGTGGCATCGCATTCTGTTGCTGCGAGAACGGTTGCGTTGAGGGCTGCATGGCCTGCGGCATCTGCGGGGCCGGGCACGCGTACCCGCTCTTTGTGACCGAGAGCATCGGGACCCAGGATCAAGTCATTTTCTGCATTTTCTGCAAATACGTGGGACTTACGCCCGACGGCCATTTCGACGGAGCCTTCCTCTCCCTGGATGATAAAACTCCGTTCGGCCCCGGTCTGGACGGCGCGCAGGCGTTCGATGTAGTTACCGTGGAAGAAACCGCTGACCTGATAGGGGGCGTTTGCCGGGTTAAGGAGTTTCTCCACACTGTTGAGAACTGTTCGAAGGCCAAACTGGCGCCGCAGCGGTAGCAGGGCGTGCCATTGCGGCGCGAAACGTGCAGCAGACAGGTACCCGATCCCTACTGCTTCGATCATCACCTGCACGGTATCAGGTTCCAAATCGTCGGCGACTCCCAGTTCCCGCAGAACCGGCCCTGGCCCGATTCCCTCCTTTGTGGGTACGCCTTCATCGCCGTGCAGGACGACCGGCAACCCTGCCTCGGCAAGGGTGATTGCTATGGCGGGGGCCAGTTGAGCGCTCTTTGCCTTACCGTCGTAGGGCACAGCAAGGTCGAGCAGCCCGTCAATTCGGGGGCGAATTTGCGTGATTGTTTCTTCTCGTAACAGCGTGGTAAAGCCCCGAATCTCGTCAACGGCCTCCCCTTTCACCCTCTGTGTTATCAGAAAGGCGCCGGCCTGCGCGGGAGAGCAGGTCTGCTCGACGATCTGGCGCAGGGCGTCGACAGACTCCTCGTAGGTAAGATCGCGCTTCAGCTTTTCGCCGCGACCGACCGCCTGAATAAAGGGGATGAACGGGGCCGGATCCCGGTCCGTTTCATAATTGGAGCGGACTTCTGGGGTCGCCACCAGCATCTGGGTCGGTCCTTAACAATTGGAGGGAGAACGAGAAGATAGGACAGAGGCTCAGCCCTCACTCCCCAGTTGGCTGAGAAGAGTGTCAACGTCCGGAGCGGAAGGCGCGTGCAACTTGAAAGTCAGAGGCTCGCGAGCGTCGTTGGCGACGCGGGTGACGGTGACGTCGTCCCCGAAGATTGGGGCCAAGTTGTCTGAGAGCTGCGCCTGGGCAGCAGTGGCAGTGGAATCGGCGCCGTCACCATTTACGGCGTTGGGATAGTTGAGTCGGTCCAACAGAACGATGATGGCGTCGTCAGTGCGTAACTTAAGTTTACCCTTCAACTCCACATCACTCTCTGTCAACTTTACCCCGTTCAATGCCTGGGACAACGTCGTGCTCAGAGCATCTGCCAGATTGGACCCGGCGTCACGCTTGCGTACGTACAGTAGACCGGGCTTGCCGTCGGTCAAGTCAACTACATAGTCGGCTTCGTGGCCGACGAGAAGAATCGCCGGCCCGTCCACAATATGCTTATAGTCGGCCACGTCGAGCAGCAACTCATTGGGCACAACGTTCTCCCGAATCCAGCGATGGAAAATCGGGATAAAAGACTCGACGTCAATTGAAAGCTCTTCAAAAAAGAATTTTACGCTCAGGCGATGGGGTGCGATCATCGTATACTCCCAGCGGCGGTGAAATATGGCTCGTCGACTGTGCCTGTTCAGCCAGGCACAGTCGACGTTCGGCTATCAAATCTCTACCAGGACATTACCGCCGACCCGGGATTCGCAGGCGTGAGTGGCCTCGATGAACAGGAGAGCCTCCTCGATCAATCGGTGGGCGGAATCGTTGTCGGGATTTGGATTGGGGTTGCTGTGCCGATCCAACAGGTACTGGCCGAATTTCCCCTTGGCGTACTGGTCGAAGAACAGTTCGGTATCGAAGAAGCGGCTCTTGAACTCCTCTACTATGCGATCGGGACTATCGCCAACGTCCAGGAACTGGGTTCGCACCAAGGCTCTGGCCGCCTTGAGCATTGAAGAATAAGCCAGAGAATCGGCCCGAGCCGGGTCGTTTTCATCCAGAGCGATTTGCGCTTCGAAGGCTTCCGATTCTGCCGGAGAGATCTCCATTGAGAAGAGGGAAACCACCTCACCGGCGCACTCGCCGATGCCGATATCGCCCAGGCTGAAGACGCGGGGATCGCCCCAGTCCGAGAAGAATTCCGGTTGCTGTTCAAAAGCTGGCAACTGCATGAAGGGCTGAATAATGTTGCGTGCTTCCTTCTTGCCGATTCGGCCAATCCACGCCTGGAATGTTTCGCCTTTTGTCCGCTCCTCCACATAGCGGGACGTGATCGTATCGACGACATCGGGAACGGTCTTGGATGGAACAGCGCCAACGGCCAGCCCGTAGCTGCCGGCATTATCGCGCCACTTGCCTCCCAGGATGACCTGGAAGTGGGGCATCTTGAAGTTGCCGGAGCGACGGCTGTTGCCGAAAAAGCCGATGTCGGAAACATGGTGCTGGCCGCAGGAGTTGAAGCAGCCACTGATTTTTATCTTCAGGTCCTTGATAGCGTCAGGCAGGGATGCGCTCTTGGCGGTGAGGCGCGTTCGCAGCTCACCTGCAAGCCCGCGCGAAGAGGCGATGCCCAGTTTACAGGTATCGGTACCGGGGCAGGCCGTTATGTCCACGATAGTGCCGGAGCCGGGATCGCCCAAGCCGATAGCTTTCAGTTCTTCGTACAGGTTGGGCAGGTCGGAATCGGATACCCAGCGGAGGACGATGTTCTGCTCAACGGTCGTGCGTACATTGTCGCCGACATATTTGCGGGCAATATCGGCCAGCTCCCAGGTCTGCTGGGAGGTCAGATCGCCCAAGGGCAGATTTACGGTTACAACGCTGTAGCCTTCCTGGCGCTGACTATAAACGTTGGTCTCAAACCACTGGTTGAAATCGGAAGAATGAACTTGGCCGTTCAAGAATGTCGGCGGCCTGGTTGGGCTTTCTTCGTAATGCGGAAGCGTATCCAAGTAGGCTGTCCAGCGGTCGTCGTGGGGCAGAGTCTGGCGCTCCTCCTCGACGAGACGGCGGAACTCTTCGATGCCCAGCTTAGCCACGAGGAATTTGATACGAGCGCGATTGCGGTTGCGCTTTTCTCCAAGTCGAGCGAAGACGCGAGAGACTGCCTGCGCCTGGGGCAGGATCTCCTCTTCTGGGGTAAATTCGCTCAGCACCTTGGCCTGGTGGGGTACAGTGCCCAGGCCGCCACCCACAAAGACCTTAAAGCCGCGCTTGGGCTTGCCGTCCACTTCCTGAATCTGGGCAAGATAGCCAAGATCATGCATCATTACCAGCCCACAGGCTTCGGTTTCGCAGCCAGAAAAGGCTGGCTTGAATTTTCGGCCGAAGTCCTGTACATCGTCATGGCCGAGAAGAAACTGGGCGAAGGCATCAGAGTACGGGGTGGCATCGAAGACTTCGGTGCGGCAGACACCGGCCAAATGGCAGCAGGTGACGTTGCGGACCGAGTTGCCGCAGGCTTCGCGAGTCGTAATGCCGACCGCGGCCAGACGGCGCATCATGTCCGGCGTGTCCTCGATATGCACAAAATGCAGCTGAAAATCCTGACGCGTTGTGACGTGCAAAATGCCGTCGGAGTATTCGTCTGCAACCTGAGCCAACATATCCATCTGATCCGGTGTCAATCCTCCGCCGGGCACTTTAATGCGCTGCATTCCGGGTGCATGCCAAAGGGTATCAGGCCCTTTGATCCTCTCACTCTCTTCGAATGCGAGCTCCCGGCTCTCAAAGCCGTCGTGCCGCTGGCCATTGTCGTAGCGCTGGCCGTACACGCCACGACGCAGACGCGTTTCGGCGAAAACCTTCTCGTCCAGTTTCCCTTGACCCATCAGTTCCATCTGGCCTTCGAAAATATCGATTTCGTGGGCCAGATCATCGGACATTTCATCCGCCAGGACGTCTTTCCAACCGATGTTCGACACAGTTGTCTCCTTGCCTGTTGTCAGCTTCTCCGCCAGCAGGTCAGCGTGGATGAAGCCGGTAACTTTAAGCAATGCTCATAACCGGTTCCCATTGGCCCCAGCCGCGAATCTGCAGGAAGGCCGACGGACACTGGAACAGTAGAGCCTCATAAGGTCCCTCTTCTATGGGGTCGCACTTGATCACAATTGTAGGGCAGCGACGCTCATTCTGTCAAGCTGGTTATATCGGGGCAAGAATCCCGAAATGAGAAGCGCTTTTCTGGTGATATAGGTTCAGCACAGCAGAATTACGGGCGAGGCAAGTTGTGAAGTTTGGTGAGACAACTGTTCGGAATCCACTTCGGGTTTGGACCGGTGTTCGGATTAGTTGAAGATCTCGTTGAGGACCTCCTAACGAAGCTGGAGATTGTCGAGGCGTTGGAGAGAATCGAGCTTATTTTGAACTCGATTCTTTTGGGCTTGGTCCGGGGATCACTTATACTTTTTTGGTCACGTATTTATATTGAGGGTTGTGCATAATGTCACTGGGAAGCAGAGGCGATGTCAGAGATATTGCGGAAGGGCAAGTCCCATTTGGCATTGACAATCATGGCAATCTGAACGGAAAGGGTAGCGAGTGCGAGACAAGAGCGAACATTATGCAAGATGCTGGACAGACAACTGCTTTTGTTGAGCCTGGGTGCCGATGATTTTGGCAATCAGGTCGAAGAGAGGTTCGACAGAAGTGCGACGTTTGCGTAGATGCGCAATCATGTCAGGCGACTTGATGAAGTGGTGATAGGCCTGAGCAAAGCGACCATGGAGCCATTTGTGAGCCGGGGTCTGGGGAGACAGTTGGTTGAGAATCAGAGCTTCCTTCTGGTCCAGAACCTGGCTTTCGGAGACGGCAGCCGTTTCTACCTGCACCATAACCGGAAAGGCATTTTCATTGCAGGTCATATGGAGTCTGTAGCCGTAGACCCAGCTATAATAGCCACTCATGCTCCAGCTTGCATCGGTATCTAGGTTGCGCAACTTGGCTGGAATCTGACCTGCTTTGCGCATCCTCTCATGCCAGACCGGGCCGCGGGCTTTGAACAGACTCTTGTCTTCAACCAGATTGCTCTGCTCCAGCTGTTCAGCCAGCCCTGACGAATCTGCGCAATGAACAGTACGAATGCTTGCAACAGTTCGTACAATCCCTTATAGCGACGTGCAATCGTCGTGCGAACCGGAATCTGTTCCCAGCCCAACATCTCGACGACCTCAGGGTGTTTGTGCAGCCAGCGCCACTGACTCTGAAAGGCAACGATGTGCCGATACTGCATGAACATGAAGAAAATGATAAAGCTCTTTCCATCATAGGTGAAGAACCGTCCTCGTTTCACCTCATCTTGTGCAATGCAATTTTGTCTGAACTGGTCAAACAGGTCGATAATCATCTCGACATAGTCGGTCAGCAGCGGCACCTTTGCCATCGGATTCTCCTTTCTCGTTTCGCAACGATAGAAGAACCCTTCCTGACCGATTATGTCAAATCTACATTATGCACACCCCTCAGTTAATTTGCGCCCTCAAGAGATGTCCTGGATTTTCACCGCATTACCTCTTTCTTGTTGCGAAACCTTTAGCAAAAGGCAACAGAAATCTCATTTTTGCGCACTAAACTATATGCACGGCGCGAATTTCACTCAAGCGAAAAAGATTCAAGGAGTTAGTAATGACGAAAGCAACGACCGTTCAGCCCGGCGCGTCCATGCGAGTCAAGAGACACCGGACGTTTATCGGGCGAAAGATGAGAGACGCAAAGATTCTGGTTGGCCTACTGGTGCTGGTAGCGCTGCTTATCAGTGCGTGCGAAGGGATAGAGCCACCTTCGCCCAGTTCAGCAGAGACGACTGATTCGGATGCTGAGCAGGCGCAGGCCCCTGCAGAGGAAACTGAACAGGCGCAGGTCGTCCTGGATCTGGACAGCGAAACCTTGGACATGAACGCTCCCATCCCCCTGGATCCCAGCATTCGCAAGGCGCGCCTGGACAACGGCCTGACTTACTACATCCGCCACAATACCGAGCCGGCCAACCGCGCTACGCTGATGTTGGTGGTAAACGCGGGCTCCGTACAAGAGGACGAGGACCAGTTGGGGTTGGCCCACTTTGTCGAGCATATGATGTTCAACGGCACCGAGCGCTTTCCCAAGCAAGCGCTTATCGACTATTTCGAAACCGTTGGCATGTCGTTTGGGCCCGACGTGAACGCCTATACTTCGTTTGATGAAACGGTCTATTTCCTGGAATTTCCTACCGATGACCAGGAGATAATCAGCACGACTTTCCAGGTGGCGGAGGATTGGGCCAGCAGGGCGACGATTTCGGATGAAGAGGTGGAAAGCGAACGCGGCGTCATTCTGGAAGAGGAACGCCTACGGGACCAGAATGCGAGCGGCAGGTTGAACAAGCAGTTGTTCCCATTGCTGCTAGGCGAATCCCGCTATACTGACCGCATGCCGATCGGCGACATGGAAATCGTCCAGAACACGCCAGGAGAGACATTGCGAAAGTTTTACCGGGACTGGTACCGGACAGATCTGATGGCAGTCATTGTCGTGGGCGACATCGATGTTGACGACATTGAAGCAAAGATCGCTGAGCATTTCGGCGGTCTGGAAGCGCCGGAGTCGGCCCGGCCCAGGGTTACCTACTCCCTACCGGATTATGAAGACACAGGCTACCTGATCCTCACCGATCCGGAGTTCCCTGTGACGATAGCCCAGATCATCTACCGGCAGGCTGCACCGGACCTGAACTCGGCCGGCGTCTTTCGCGACCGGTTGATCGGCAATCTGTTTTACAAGATGCTCAATTTCCGGCTGGACGACCTCACCAGGGAAGCGGACTCACCGTTCCTTGGGGCTTTCGTCAGCGAGGGGCAGCTGGTGCGAGGTAACAACTACCAGGTTATAGGCGTACAGATGCGCCAGGGTGAGGCCCTGTCCAGCCTGGACGCCGCCCTGACCGAGGTTGAGCGTGTGCGCCGTTACGGCTTTACAGCGGCCGAAGTGGAGCGAGCCAAGTCGGAGATTTTGAACAACTACGAACGGCTATACAACGATCGCGAGAATCTGCGCAACCATTCTCTTGCCAGCGAATACAGCCGCAATTTCCTCGAAAATGAGGCTGTCCCGGGCATTGAGGTGGAGTTCAGACTGGTTGACCGGCTGCTAGATGGAATTAGCCGCGACGATGTCAATCAGAGGGCGGAACTCTACGTAGGCGGAAGCAACCGCTCGGTTTTTGTTGTTGGGCCGGAGCGAGACGCGGACAGCTTGCCCAATGAGGATGAACTCGCGGCAGTGATCGCAGACGTTCGGACGAAGCAGGTAGACCCCTACCAGGACATCGAGGCGGTTACGGCACTTTTGACCGAAGTTCCGGATCCAGTGGAGATCCTCTCCCGTCAGACGGATGAGACATACAACATTACCGACCTGACTCTGGCAAACGGAGCGAGGGTCGTGTTGAAACCGACTACATTCAAGGAGGAAGAGATTCTCTTCAGCGCCTCCAGCCCCGGCGGCTCTTCGCTGGTAAACGATGAAGACTATCCGGAAGCGGATTTCATCGACAGCATAGTCAGCCAGAGCGCGGTCGGCGACGTGAGCTACGCGGCGCTGCAGCGGCTTCTGGCCGATAAGTCGGTGACGGTCTCGCCCTATATCGGCGAGTTGGAAGAAGGCTTCCACGGTCATTCCGGCCAGGAATACATTGAGACTCTGTTTCAACTCATCTACCTTTACGGCACACAGCCGAGAGCAGACGACGACGCCTTCGCGACGCTCAAAGACCAGTACACTGAGTCGCTGCGCAACCGCGAACTGGACCCGCGTAGCGCACTGACAGATGCATTCATTGAGGCACGTTACGGAGATTCTGTCCGGCGCAACGTTCCCACGCTGGAAATCATCGATTCGCTCGATCTTGGACGGGCATTTGCGATCTATCAGGAGCGTTTCGCCGATTTCAGCGACTTCACATTCGTGTTTGTCGGCAATTTCGACCTTGAGCAGATGGTGGACTGGTCGCAGAGGTACTTGGGCAATCTGCCTTCACTGGACCGTTCAGAGACCTGGCAGGACGTGGCGCCGGACCCGCCCGCGGGAATCATGGAAGTTCCGGTTTACCGCGGCCAGGACGAGCAGAGCCTAACGACCATACTGTTTACCGGGCCCGGTGAAGACACGCTAGAAAACCGGCTACACCTGCGGATGTTGGAGACGATTTTGGACATCCTGATGCGTGAAGAGTTGCGTGAGGAACTGGGCGGCGTGTATGCATATGGGGCATCTGCCTCAATGGAACCCGACCCAGACAGCCTGTATGAGATTTCCCTCTACTTTGGCAGCGATCCTGCCCGAGTACAGGAGTTGGTGGATGCCCTCTTTGGGTTGATCGCCGAAGTACAGGCGGACGGTCCCAGAGAAGACCTGCTGGAAAAAGCCAGAGCGCAGATAGTTCGCCAACGTGAAGAGCAGTTGGAGCAGAACAACTACTGGTTGCGTGTCCTAGAGTATTGGGCTACGGAAGACGACGTCGATCTCGCCAGCTTAGTGGATCTGGGCGTTGTGGAGAGCCGAACCGACGCGGTGACAACGGATCAGGTCCAGGCCTCGGCGATAGCTTTCCTGCGGCTAGACCAATATATTCTAGTGTCGTTGTATCCAGAAGACTTTGAGGAGTAACGATTGTCGAGAGGCTTACTGAAGAGCGGGCAGTTGTTCGTCAACTGCCCGCTCTTTTTTTGAAGTCAAAGAGAAGCCTGGCTTCAGTGACCGTAGAAATGTTCTGTCGGATCGATAACGGAGTCCTGCCAGTCCTGGTAGCGGGCCGCCTCTTCCAGAGTTTCTGCCTTGCCGTCATCGACCAGTTGCTGAAGTGTGCTAAGCTGCATTTCGGTCAGCACACCGGCCTGCAAAGCCAGCAACCAGCTGCTGAACTCCTGTTTTTCGTCAATGCGCGCCATGTATGGTTCTCCTTACTCATCAATCCAAGCGCCGCGTCAAATCGTAAACGCGACATCGCTTCCATCTTCAAAATAGAGTTGCAAGTGAAGGGCGTTGAGCCTGAAATGGCTCATGCCGAGGCAGGCGCGATCTGCCTGTGTGTACTCTGCCGAGGCTTTCGCCCAGCGGCTTTCCCTGCCTTTGTGCTCAAACTGCAAGTAACTCCCGTCCTCAAAGAAGAGAACAGCCTGATTGAATTCAGAATTGGCCACGTAACGGATAGCATGCGCGGCTGCGCTTTGCGCCTGAGAAAACGAATTCAGATCGATATGGAGGGAATCATCCGCGCCGGTTGCTCGCTTTTGCATGCGGCATCCTATGCATCGGCACTTTAGAAGGCTTTCCGTATTGGAGAGCCAGCAACTCGAATCCAATTGACCGGGGTCTTTGGGAAGACTATACAGCAACGGCCGCGATCACGCAAGGAATTTCTGTTGAATCGAAGGAGGAGGCTTGTCAGCGGCGCGCAGTTTAAGAGACGATAGCAGTTTGCCGACTTTTCTGACTGGCGGGCATGGTGGTTCAAGGCGGCAGATTTTCCTGACGGCAGCGGGTGTGCTACGATTGCAGCATTGCTGAAGATCCAGTCCAGATTTCAGAAATGGAGTCGTGCAATGAAAAAGCTGCTCAAGTTCCTCTTCTTTGTCGGATTTGCCGCTGGAGTTGTGTATGTCCTGAAGCAGGCCCTGGGAGGCGCGCAGCAAGAAGGGGCAAGCAGCGGCGTGTTGCCTGAAACGCCGGTGACGCCTCTGGAAGATGCGCCTTTGGGCGGCGAGGTAAGTCCGCAGCTCCTGGAAATACTGGTAGACCCGGAAGACAAGGGGACACTGCAACTTATGGACGATAGCAAATTCCTGCTCAACCCCCGCAATGGCTATCGCTATCCAATTCGTAATGGGATTCCGGTGATGCTTATTGAGGAAGGAAAGAAATACCAGGACACAAGCCTCATCCAGAACGGTAAGAAGCAAACGGAGGCTTCGTAGACCTGACGTTTTTCACATTTGCCGAGTGCGGCAGACTGCTTGAATCTGTGCATGTTGGAAGACGCTTCGAACCCGGTGAATGCTTACGCCCGCTGAGAGTGCGGGGCAAATAGGAGTGGAGCCTGGCGGCAGTTAGAGCGCCAGGCTCTTGCTTTTTTTGGACCCTCAGAGATTGCGCCCGCCTCTGAGAGCCACGAGTCAGCCGTGAGGCGCCGGGGACGATTCGTCCGCCTGGTACTTCGACGGGTCGGTAGGGAGTTCAATGGTAAAGGTTGTGCCATCACGACTTTCCACGTGTACGCTTCCGCCGTGGGCTTCTACAGTGCTCTTGACGATCGCAAGGCCCAATCCAGCTCCTGGAAGCGACTCGCTCAATTCGCCGCGGAAGAATCGCTCAAAGATTCGCCCCTGGTCGGCCGGTTGAATTCCCGGGCCACTGTCACCAACGGACAACAGAGTCGCGTGCGCATCCACGGTTGCCGCAAGTTCAACAACGCCTCCTGGCGGGGTGAATTTCAACGCGTTGTCAAGGAGATTGGCCAAAGCCATGCCCATGCTCGTTCTGTCACACCAAATCGTGTCGAGACCTTGGGCCACAGACAGGCGCAGTTCGATCTGTTTTGTCGCGGCTGTCGAGCGAAACGGGGCCAGCGCTTCTTCCAAGAGGCCTGCGAGGTTATGTTGGGCGATATCCAGCGCTGCCACCCCGCCTTCAAGGCGGGAAAGGTCGAGCAGGTGTCCGGTAATCCACTGCAGTCGTTCTAACTGGCGCTGGCTTTCAGCCAGGAACTCGGAGCGCGTTTCCGGTTCGCCGCCAGCCTGGCCCTGCAGGATCTCAATGAACTGGCGCAGTGCGGTCAATGGGGTACGCAACTCGTGTGAGGCGTCTGCGATGAAACGGCGAAGCGCATCTCGCTCGGCGGCCAGGTCGGCAAAGGAAGCTTGAAGCCGAGCTGCCATACGGTTGAAACGTCGGGAGAGATCTCCGATTTCGCCGACCGTTTCCGGGGCCCGTACTGCCAGGTCTCCTTCCTCCATCTGCTGCGTAGCGCTTTCAAGGGCCATCAAGGGGGCTGTCAGCGTCCGGCTCATCAGGAATCCGAGCAGCACTGCCACCAGGACGGCGCCCAGCCCGGCCACTATAAGTGCTCGACGAATTGCGATTAGAGGCTCTGCAAAAAAGGTATATCTATTGGTCATCTGCACATAACCAACAACCTGGTCGTCCTGTTGGACGGGAACTGTAACCTGAGGCCCTTCCGCAGGCGGGGGTACCGACCCGGGGGCATAGCCAAAGACAATCCGCCAGATGCGCCGCGACGACATTTTACTGAGGGTAACGGCACGATTCGGGGTTGTTTCTCTGTCGTCAGACGAAGAATCCTCTGCATCCACGATGACTAACCTGTCCCCCAAAAAACCAGGACGCCTTTCGAGAGACAGGGCGGCTGTCCCCTCATTCTGAAGGCCGCTTTCATCAAGGTCCATCGCGAACATGCCCCGTGGGTGACCGGATCCGGAGATCACGATAACTGGGCTGATCAGCCCTCCTTGCCAGTTCTCTTTGCCGCTGCGGGAGAGTTCGCTGAGTAAGCTAAGTACTGCCGGCCTCGAATCCAAAGGGGCCAGGCGCATTTGGGAATGGGCCAGCGCCCGCCTGTCTCTGTCGAGAATCTTCAATTCCGTATTGGTGAGAAAACCGGAGGTTATTGCCAGCTGTTGAAGGCGAGGGCCCTGGTTTGACCGTACCAGCAGCGGCGCCGCCATGCGGGCAACAGCCTCGGCGTTAAGAGAGAGCGTCTCATATTCGCGGGCGGCCATGTACCGAGTAAGAAGGCCGAGGGCAACGACTCCGATTAACAGGGTCGTCAACAGAGTCAAGGCAGCGTAGCTAATGATCAGACGCCAGCGAATCGAGTTTAACATCTGCCCTTCTTTACCCTTGGAAAGGACGCGCCAAGATTTTTCGACGCGTCCCTTGCTGGGTAGGTCCGGATTGATGGTGTCCGCTCTGCAGTCTGGCAGCCGACCGCAGAGCGGAGTGAACTATGTCTGTCTATGCCAACGCCTGAGGCAAGAGCACTTTATTGCGCTGGGCCCGTCTCAATCGACGTTGGTCCGACGTCAAAGTGAAAATTGACTAAGAATTGCTCTGCGACTCCTGGTCGCTGTGCTGCTGTTCGTGGTCCTGGCCCCGTAACTCCTTCATGTGCATGCGGAGGCGTTCAAGCGGCATGATGGACACACCCAAATAGGCCCTGTCCTCGTCGTCGGGGTGGGCGCCTAGCGTAACTGTTGTCGCAATTGATTCACCGTCGCGCTCGATAGTGACATCCACTTCATCACCTGGGCTGTAACCTGCCAGGGCCTCGACCAAGTCTTCAAAGTTGGAGACTTCGACATCGCCAACTGCGGTGATCGCGTCGCCCATCTGCAGTTCTGCCAGGGCCGCGGGCCCTTGGTCCTGCACGCCCATTACCAGTGCACCGTCCGGCAGCTCCTTGAAGAAGAAGCGGCTGTCGAATCGACCGCCATGTGGAATCGCGAAGCCAAAACGGTTGCCCCGTTGCTGGCGGCGATTGAGATCAGTTCCGTTCGCATCGATTCGGAAGCGTTCAGCCGGTACGATGCGAACGCCAATGAAGGTCTTTTCATCGTCATCGGGGTGGGCGCCGAGGGTCACGCTCAGCTCAATGATTTCGCCATCCCGATCAACCGTCAGCTCGACATCGTCTCCGGGGCTGTACGCGGCAGCAGCGTCAGCCAGGTCTTTCATTCCTGTGATCTCGGTTTCGTACACGGAGATGATCAGGTCGCCAGCCATCAAGCCTGCCGCCGCAGCCGGGCTTTCTTCCAAAACCTCTGCGACCGCCGCGCCGTCGCCAGCGCTAATGGGGAATCGATCCATCCCATTGAACCGCTTGAAGGCGAGAAGGCGTCCGTAGCCGCGCATTGCTGGGAATCGCCCGCGCTGCGCCCTCATGTCCTGAACCCGGGGAACATCTGGCGCCACGCCGAGCAGCGGATATCCGTCCCTGTCGGCCAAGGTGACCGTCAGCGTCAGTTCCTCGTCGCCGCGCTTCACCGTAAGTTCCAGGGCGTCGCCCGGGTCGCGCATCAAGATCACGTGTTGCAGCTCGGCGGCGGTATTGACCATGTCACCGTCAATTGCCAACAAGATGTCGCCGCGCGCAAGGCCGGCTTCTGAGGCTGGCGTTTCCTCTCCTACGGCTACGATCAGAACGCCGGGTTCCGGTTTGACGCGTTCCGTTATTGACTGGGCCGAAGCGGTCCCTCCCAAGGCCAGTAGTGCAAGGAGGGTCACCGAGAGCACGAGCCAAATCTTTCGATTGGCCGCGCTTTGCGAAGTCCTCTCGCCGGTCGTTTGATTGGGTTGTCTCATCTTTCGTTCCTTTCATTGTGCTATACATTGCGAGTCCATCACTGACTACGCTCTCAGTGTAGTGCACGAAATTGAAAGGTCGGTTGGCTTTAGATTAAGTTTTCACAACAAATGTCAGCCCTGGAACTTGTATCCGAAACCGCGCACTGTCACAAGCCTGGTAGGATTGGCCGCGTCCCGTTCGATTTTTTGACGCAGATGCCGGATATGGACATCTACTGTGCGGTCGCTGTTGACATCGCCTTCGTAGCCCCACACGGCCTCCACCAGGCCGCTGCGACTGACCGGCACATTGGGCCGGGCGGAAAGGTAGTGAAGCAGGCGAAACTCGGTCGGCGTAAGTTCGACAACTTCTCCTTCCAGCCTCACCTCCAAATGCGTCAGATCGATTTCAAGACCCTCGAAACGTTGGACCTGGTTTTCAGATTGGGCAGCCAATTCGCCGTAAGCGCGGCGCAAGAGTGCCCGAATCCGAGACACCAGCTCCCTCAGACCGTATGGCTTGACCATGTAATCGTCGGCCCCCAACTCCAGGCCAAGCACTTTGTCAAGTTCTTCATCCTTGGCAGTCAACATCAGGATCGGTTGGCGGTGATTTTGGGAACGGAGTGCACGACAGACATCATAGCCGCTCATATCAGGCAGACGCAGGTCCAGAGTAATCAGATCGGGCTGTTCCCTGCTCGTCATTTCCAGAGCTCTCGCCCCGGTTTTGGCCCAAAAGACTTCGAATCCTTCCTCTTTCAGTGCGTACTCCAGTCCTCTGGCCACGGCCGGTTCGTCCTCTACAATCAGTACGCGTTCGCGTTTCATCTTCCGACCTCCTGAGTTTGCAGGCGGTTCCGTATTATGCGTCGGGATGGGCGGCATGAAGCCGGTCTTGCTGAAAGGGGGAAGCGGAGGGCAGCCCGGGCTTCCTTCATTCGATGAAGCCGCACTTTCCGTGGCTTCGATTTTTTGGCGCTTACTCGCAGCCAGTGTACAATAAGTGGTTGTAATATACCTATCAAATGCAGGCTTTGCTACAGGGGAAGTGAACGGATCGCGCGCTATGCATCGGAAGATGGTCACGGCTCGGAACAGCTGGGGAGATTGACCTTTGTATTCTGCCTTGAGCAAGTGGGTAGACCGGTTCACCCTGAGCAGTCTCTGAAGTTGAGAAGGAAGTCTATACGATGGCTCGTATGAAAGTATTGCTAACAGAAGATATTCCCAGTTTAGGCCTCGCCGGCGAAGTCCACACCGTGGCCAGAGGTTATGCTCGTAATTACCTGCTCCCGCGCAGAGAGGCGATTCTGGCGACAAAAGGGGCATTGAAACAGGCGGAGGATATCCGTCAGGCGGCGATACGTAAGCGGGCGCAAGAACGATCGAACGCCGATGCCCAGGCAGAGGTTCTCAACAGGCAGCAGTTGCTCTTCAATGTGAGGGCAGGCGAAAACGACCGGTTATATGGCTCGATAACCACCTCGGATATCGCCGAACGACTAGAGGAAACGGTCGAATTCGAAGTGGACCGAAGGCGAATCGTCCTGAACCAGCCAATTCGGGAACTAGGGCTGTATGACGTGACAATTCGGTTGATGGCTGAAGTAGAGGCTACATTTGCTGTTGCGGTCGTGCGGGACGGCGAAAGTTGGGCAGACGCCGAACAGAGAGAACGGGACCGTGAAGCGGCCGCCCAGGCGGAAGCCGAAGAGGAGGCGGTGGCTGAATTGGTGGATGATGCATCCGAGGCTGATCCGGAGGAGGACTCGGGGACTGGCTGATCGAAACGGTCAATAGAATCGTAAAGAATACAGAACTGCTGGCGGACAGGGCACAGACCCTGTCCGTTTTCTTTTTGTCAGGGCGGAGTTCGTGACCGCAATAGGCGTTGCGGGATATTCGCCGACTTTCCGCCGGCAGACAACAGCCTCTTTCTTGCCAAAGCCAGCTTCGCAATTCGGCCCTATTACAAGGCTTTTCCCCGCTTCCTTGCCGCCTGAAGGGACAGTGGCGGCGCGGAGATTGGGAACACGTCCAGACCGATTTCGCTAGCCAAATTCGGGCATATCGGGTATACTAAATAGTGGCAAAAAGCCCGACTGTCCGGGTCCAGGGCGCCAGCTATTTCCCTAGTTGTGAGGCCGACTGCAGGCCTGGAACGGCATTTCAACAGGACTCGAATCTGACCCGGAATGGAGGAGCTGGGCCTCCCAAATGAATGTCGGCGGAGGCAATGGCGTAGAACGAAATAGTGGCGGGAGATTATGAATGAGCGAGCCAAACGGCATAGACGGCGCGACCCCTGGGGATGATGGATTGGACAGTATACCGCACGACCCGACTTCCCGAAACGGGGCCAATGGCAATGGCATGTTTGCCCAGAGCGTCGAGGAAGTCTCTATAGAAGATGAGATGCGCACCGCTTTTCTTGACTATGCGGTCAGCGTCATTGTCGCGCGGGCGCTTCCCGATGCACGCGACGGACTGAAACCGGTTCACCGGCGCATCCTGTACGCCATGCATGATATGGGGCTGCGTGCGAACTCGTCCTACAAGAAGTCGGCCCGCATCGTAGGAGAAGTGCTGGGCAAGTATCATCCTCACAACGATCAAGCGGTCTATGATGCGCTTGCGCGTATGGCGCAGGAGTTCAGCCTGCGCTACCCGTTAGTGGACGGCCAGGGGAACTTCGGCTCCGTCGACGGTGACAGCCCCGCGGCGATGCGATATACGGAGGCCAGGCTGGCGCAGTTAACCGAGATGCTGCTCCAGGATATCGAAATGGATACGGTCGATTGGGGACCGAATTTCGACGACAGCCTGGAAGAGCCGCTGGTATTGCCTGGAAAACTGCCCAACATGCTGGTCAATGGCTCCAGCGGCATCGCCGTAGGCATGGCCACGAACATCCCTCCCCATAACCTGAGTGAGATTTGCGACGCGGTGGCGCATGTCATCGACAATTGGGAGCGGCGTGAACAGATCGGCCTTGAAGAGCTAATGGCGTTGGTGAAAGGACCGGACTTCCCGACCGGCGGCGAGATATTAGGAACGGAAGGGGTTCGCCATGCATTCGCCACAGGCCGCGGCCGCGTGCTTGTGCGCGCCCGGACGCAGATTGAGGAGGCGGACAGCGGCCGATTCCGCATTATAGTCACGGAGATCCCATATCAAATCAACAAGACGACTTTGCTGGAGCGAATCGCCGAGTTAGCCCGGTCCGGTCGTCTGGACAGCATAAGCGATTTGCGCGATGAAAGCGACCGGCGCGGCATGCGCATTGTTATCGAACTGAAACGGGGTGCGTCGCCCAAAAAGGAACAGAACAGGCTCTTCAAGTTTACTCCGTTGCAGTCCACGTTCAGTGTCAATGCCCTCTCTCTGCTGAACGGGAGGCCGGTGACTCTGGGGTTGCGGCGGGCCCTCCTAATTTACATAGATCACCGCTTTGAGGTGATCACGCGTCGAACAGAGTTTGATCTGAGCAGACAGCGTGAACGCGCCCATGTCCTGGAAGGGTTGCGCATCGCCCTGCAGGTCCTAGACGATGTCATAGAAACGATTCGCAATGCCGCCAGCGCTGAGAAAGCACGCGAACACCTTGTGGAAAGGTTCAGTCTGAGTCTCGTTCAGGCCCAGGCGATCCTGGATCTACAGTTGAGGCGTCTGGCCGCGTTGGAACGGCAAAAGATCGAAGACGAATACCAGGAGGTGATGGAGCGCATCGCCTATCTGGAAGACCTGCTGGCAAATCCACCGAAAATTCGCGGCCTGATTCGCGACGACATTGTCGAAATGAAGGAAAAATACGGCGATGAACGGCGCACGGGAATCGTACATCATGCCAGCGGCGACTTCAGCGATGAGGATTTGATTCCGCAGGAGAACGTGCTGATCAGTTTCAGCGCGAATTCTTATATCAAGCGAATGGAGGCCAATAGCTTCCGGGCGCAAGGTCGCGGGGGACGCGGCGTAATTGGAATGACGACGCGAGGCGAGGACGAAGTTATGGACCTGCGCTTTGCCCGAACTCTGGACCATATTCTCTTCTTTACGAATAAAGGAAGAGTCTATAGCAGCCGCGTCTACGAACTCCCGGAGGGCAGCCGCACTTCCAAGGGAGCTCACATCGCCAATATTCTCACTCTTCAGCCCGATGAACAGGTCACGACGATGTTGACCCTGGGCGATTTTGAGCAGGCCTCATTCATTACGCTCCTAACTCGCAAGGCTCGCATCAAGCGTGTGAAGGTATCTGCATTTTCGAATGTTCGTCCGAGTGGCGTCATCGCCATGAACCTGGATCAAGAGGACTCGTTAGAATGGGCGCAACTGACGAATGGCGACCAGGAGTTCATGATCGTCACTCGCGGCGGTAAGGCGCTTCGGATGCGTGAGGACCAAGTTCGAGCCATGGGCCGAACGGCGGCGGGTGTCTGGGCGATGCGACTGCTTGGTGATGATCTGGTTACGGGCTTCGACGTAGTGCAGCCGGATGCAGACCTGTTTGTTTTGCACGAATATGGATGCGGGAAGAGGGTGCCACTGGAAGAATACGCCACGAAGGGTCGATACATTCAAGGCGTCTGGACGACAGATCGGTCTAAACTAGGTGAAGTCGGCCCAATCATTGCAGCGCGGGTCGTCAGTGAGAAGGATCAGATCACCGTAATTACCGGCAACGGCATTGTGTTGCGAACTGCCGTATCGGGTATAAGCCACAAGGGGCGCCCTGCCATGGGCGTGCGTATCGTCAATCTCGACGAAGGTGATACTGTTGCGGCCCTGGCCGTTCTCAGGCACGAAGACCTGATTCGCGAGGTTGAGGGCACTGAGGCGAGCGGTGATGGATCCACCGAGGCCGTAGCCGGTTCCCCGCCTGTCGCAGTAGCCGACTAGACAAGGGAGTTTCCAACAATGTCCGACCTTTGCTCGCTGGTGCACCGCGGGCCCGGGCCACGACACGCCTTCTTGCCTAGTCTCAATCCCAACTCGCTCGCAGAGACGCTCGTCGCCTTCGCCAATGGTGAAGGCGGTATGGTCGTTTTGGGGGTTGACTCCAACGGCAGCCGAGGTGATCAACTTGTAGGGGATGACGTGGAGGGCGCGTTGCGAGCGGCTCTGGCCCTTTGCCGCCCGCCAATGCCTACCGAATGGCAACAGGAGGAAACACAAAACGGACCTGTGATCATGTTACGAGTTGATCGCAGCAGCGAGTTGCACATCCTCTCTGATGGACGGGCGCTGGTTCGCCGCGGAAGTGAGAATCGACCGCTCAGCCCGTCGGAACTGGAAATGCTAGTGGGGAATCGGGCGATGGGGGAGTTTGAAACAGAAGAGGTTCCCGGTTCCGCGAGAGAGGACCTGGACGAGGACGTAATCGACGAGTATCTCGACAGACGGCAACAGCGCAACCCTCACGGAACCCTATTGCCTAAGAACAGGCTGTTGCAGCAGATTGGAGCGATAAACTCTGAGGGGGCCCCGACAGTAAGCGGAATGCTCCTTTTCGGTAAGGAGCCTCAGTTGTTTCTTCCCCATAGTCGAGCGGTATTTGTGAAGTTCGACGACAACCCGGCAGCTTTCAGAACGGACGAGAGAGCGAGACTGGCCAAGGCAGCCGGCTCTGAGGCATCTCTGTATTTGGGGAGCGAAGCTGGTTCTTTCGGCTATGGCCGCCGCGAAGAGATCACGGGCCCACTTGCTCGAATTATCGAGCGCGGCTGGCGAATCATCTGGGAAGAGATGGGAAAGAAGGCTGTAGTGAAGGGGTTACAGCGAGAAGATCAGACGGAATATCCCCCATTTGCAGTCCGTGAAGCTCTGGTCAATGCAGTCTGCCACCGGGACTATCGCCTTCGAGGAAGCAGCATTGAGATCCATATGCGCCCTGACGGCCTCGAAATCATCAGTCCCGGAGGCCTGCCGGCATACATCACAATCGCAAACATTGTTGAGGAGCATTACAGTCGCAACCCGCGTCTCGTCAACGGACTTTACCAATGGGGCTATATAGAGGAGTTGGGTCTGGGCGTTGACCGTATGATTGAGGACATGGTCGCGGCCGGCCATCCGCCCCCGTCATTCGATGCGAAAAGCCATCGGTTCTCAGTCACATTGCAGAATCGCAAGGACCTGGAAAAAATTATCCCCGAATGGGAACAGCATATGAACGAGCGCCAGCTCAAAGCTATGCAGTTTGTTCAGGTGAACGGGAGCATCAGCAATCGGGATTACCGGCGGTTGTGCTCCCATGTTGGGGCCGAGACGCTACGACTGGACCTGGTTGATCTGGTGGACAAGAAGCTACTCTTAAAGATTGGCGACAAACGAGGGACCCGATATATTCTCAGATAGCGGTTTCAATTTGGGATAATTGGGTTATTCATTTGGGATAAAGGAGCTGTTTCAAGAGGATAAGCCGTGGATATCCTGATGTAGAGGGGACGACTCTTTTGAATTGGATATTGAAGGCTTCAGCATGAGTGGACCCCTAAATCCTTCAGGTAACTCGATGCATTTTGCAACTTTCCCAAATTGAGACCCATTCCTCAGAAAAGCGTTTCCTACCCTCCTTATGCCCCGATTGTCTGCCTTTCAAGTCGAGTGATATAATCTACCTATACTCTTGCCCCTGAAACAGGGCGTCCACGCCACGAAACCGGACCCAAGCCATTGCGCCACGATAAGAGAAGCCCACACGCGCTGGAGACCGAATCCGATTTGACGGCCCAAAATGACTCCGGCGCGGTTCAATCTCCTGATAGCGACATCACTTCTGCGGATCAACTGCTGTCACAGCCTACGATCGAACGAGGAAACGAAACGCCATTACCTGGCCCTAATGCCATGGCGACCGCGGTCCCAAGCGGAGGCGCTATGCGCATGGGCGACGGGCAAGCCGTTCTTTCAGTCGAACAGGGTGACGAAGAGGATCAGGGTTTCAAGTCATTGCTGCGGGAGACGCTGGAGACGGTGGTACTAGCCGTCCTAATATTTCTTGTCATCCGCAGCCTTGTACAGAACTATCGAATCGAAGGCCAATCGATGGAACCGAATTTTCACCACGGTCAGTATTTGCTTGTGAACAAACTGGCCTATCGCTTGGGAGAGTACAAGCGCGGTGACGTCATCGTCTTCCATTATCCTAATAACCCTGCTCAGGACTACATCAAGCGAGTTATCGGTCTGCCAGGAGACACGGTTGAATTTCGTGATGGGAATCTTTTTGTAAATGGCTTAACAGTGGATGAACCCTATGACCAGGTCCCGATTGCAAGGAACATTCCGGCGCAGACTGTAGCGCCCGGTTTCTTATACGTGTTGGGAGACAACCGGCCTGCGTCGTCTGACACGCGCACGTGGGGCCAGTTGTCGCAGGAGTTTGTTATCGGAAAAGCCTGGCTAGCCATTTGGCCAGTCGAAATAGCTGGACTGGTAGAGCACCCGGCCATAGAATTAGAGTCGGCACTCGAACTAGCACCATAGTTCATACAGTCCCTAACCGAAGAGCATAGATCAGCTTCATTTTACGCGGCGATGCCCGGTTGGTCAGGGGGAGTAACGTTACTGCTAGGGCAGCAGAAGAACGGAAGGTCGGAGGACGAACCGGGAGAAATCGAATGGCAAACGCCAGGGTCAGAGACTTCTTAATTCTAATTGGCCATACATGGATGTGCCTGGACTGCCGGAGAAAGCTTCTCGAAAATCCAGAGGCGACTCTAATCGGCCACAAGTTGAGCGAATTTGAACGAGAGAAGCTGTTGGAGTTGACCGATGCCTCCTTTCGCACAATGATGGATCTGGAGGCGGCAACCGGACTTACTGCTGATGAAGTTTCGCTCGCTATAGACCATCCTCGCTCCCGACTGCGTCATCTGGGTACCCGCGTGCGAGGGTAGAAGCGAAGCTGTCCCAGGCGCGCGGCCGTCGGTAAGTTGGCAACCCGTGGACATTCCAGCATTGTTTGACCGATACGAATGGGGATTCGAAACGGTCGAGTCCGGCATCTGGCGCAGCACGTTTGCCGACGAACAGGACGAGGAGTTTGACCTTTATGTTGCCGCCGGAGAGGCATGGCTGCACTTTGCCGTCACCCCCCTTACGCCCGTTCCCGCGCCGGAGTGCAGAGAAAAGCTTACGTCTCTGTTGCTGAGCCTAAATCAATCGGTACGCCTAGTCCGATTCGCTACGGACGGCGATGGCGACGTTTCTCTCCTCGCAGATTTGCCTCTAGCCGACCTGTCCTTTACCCTCTTTGCCGCGACAATGGATGCCCTCATCCACTATACCCGCGAATTGGCCGCCCCGCTGTCGAGGACCGCGACCGACCCTCGCTTTGAAATGTCATTTCCCTAGCCAGAGTCTCACACGGAGAAGGAGATTGCAATGGGGGGGGGTCCGCTCGCAGCCCGGTGGCTGCCGATTTTGGAGGCGCTAGGTGTCAAACGCCTCGGAGACATTGGCTGGATTCACGGCGCCAACACCTCCCAGGCCCTGTTGGGCGCGTTGTCCGACCCGAAAGTTCACTTCATTGAAGGGGACATATCTGTGGTCGGCAGCGAGATCATCATGGCCCATCCCCCGGTATCTGAGAGCGACCTGGGTTTTGAGGAGTGGTTGGACCTGACCGTTGACGCGGGGAAGGGCGCGAAACTTGACTTCAAGTCTCCCGAAGTGGTTTCCTACTGTCTGACCTACGCAGAGCAACATGCGCTCGGCAAGATACCGCTTTGTGCCAATGCCGACCTATTAACCGGCCCGGGAGGTGAACAGCCCCTCTTCAATCCTGAGACGTTTGTTAGCCTCTGCAATCGTCTCTTGCCCCAGGCGTTTCTTTCGCTCGGTTGGACCGTCGAAGAAGGAGAATCAGGCTATACGAGGGAGATGTTCGACGCGATGTTCGAAATTCTGGTCGACGTCGATGCAGCGGTTTCCCTGTGCTTTCATGCCGGTTACCTTCGAAAAGCCTGGCCGCGGCTGGAGGAGGTATTGGAGGAGACAGACTTCACTTATACCATATGGGGCAGAATTGATGACCCGGCGCTCGTATCATGGATCCGTACAAACACTCCTCCGCAACGTTGCTTCTACGACGTGCAGTGGAGGGACGGTACCCAGATCCACTTGGCCTCTAACTGAACGGTCCAACTCGGTCGGCCCAGGAACGCCGTAGTCTTCAACGCTTAAGTGGCCAAGGAAGCACGCCAACTCGGTCGGCCCAGGCGTGATAGAGGCCGGCGAACTCCTCAACTCTGGGCCGATTCTTCTCGCTCAAATCGTTCAGTTCTGTCCGGTCTTCCTCCATGTCGTATAGTTCCCACCGGCCTCCGTGTTTGCTGACCAGCTTCCACTGACCCAACCGGACAGCTCGATTTCCTTCATGTTCCCAGAAAATATGGCTCTGCCGGCTCCATTTGCCTCCTCTCAGCAGCGG
>CBDDPZ010000007.1:0-1145761 GCA_965232575.1 Caldilineaceae bacterium
ACCCCGTTCCGTGAATATATAGCGCGGTTTCGATGGGTCCGTTTCGATCTTTTTGCGGAGATAGGTGATATACAGACGCAACAGGTGATTGTCGTTTACATATTCGTGCCCCCATACTTTCGTCAACAGCACCTCATGGGGGACGACCCAACCGGCGTTCTGGATGAGCTGGTGGAGTAGTCGATACTCGGTTGGGCGCAAGCTCAGTCGTTCGCCGTCGACGATAACGTCGCGCCGCTGCAGGTCCACCTGCAACCGGTCATCGATCGTAATAATCTGATTTTCCGGCCGGGTATTGGTCACTTCAAAGCGACGCAGCACCGCACGAATCCGGCTGGACAGCTCGCGCGGGCTGAATGGCTTTACCACATAATCATCCGCGCCCAGATCCAGCCCTTTGATTTGATCTTCCTCGTCGGAGCGCACGGTAAGCATGATGGCTGGAATGTCGCTGATTTCGCGCAGCCGTTTGAGTGTTTCGAAACCGTCCAGGCCCGGCATTTCGACGTCCAGAAGGACGAGATTGGGTTCATATTCCCGGATCTTTTCGAGCGCTTGAAAGCCATCATTGGCTTCCAGCGTCTGATAGCCTTCCAGGTCCAGATTCATTTTCACGAACCGCACCATGCGCGGCTCGTCGTCAACGACCAGGATCTGTTTGGTGGGGCCTGTTTGCGACATTGCGACGTTCCTTCTGATTTGTTCGCCCGCGCACACGGCTCGGGCTGATTCTTTCTCTCAACATCATACCATGTACGCCGGAGACGAGGCTATCTCTCCTGCCGAAGGAGTGTATTCCTGGAATCCCGGCGCACTAAGGTTTCTGTTGCAGGATGATTGAAGGGAGCAGCCGCTAAGGTTCAGCGCGTAACATTGATTAAGACAATAGTAAATCTTTCTTAACGAAGGGATTAAAGGAAGCCGCACGAATTTTCTCCAATTTTTGGTCCATAAGCGTGCTATACTTTTTCGACTTGTGCAATGGCTGCGGTAAAGCGGGCGCTGGCAGTGAGCCAGCCTGAACACGTATAGGAGGGCAACCGATGACCTGCGCAGAAGTCACGCATCCGCTTGATAAAGTAATCACACAGTTCGCGGGTTTGAACAGAGCGCCGCCAGACCTCCCGGCATCATTCCGCATATGCCAAGCTTTGGGGACAACCTCATGATCAGCCCTGACCCCGCGGAATCCGTCCAGAGAACACGCAGCTGGCACAGATGTCCCCAGGATTGGACCAGGGCAATTGCATCTAAATTGGATCAAAGCATCGAAATGCTTCAGAATTCCCCTCCAGGTCGGGATCAGACATAAGAGAAGTGTGCGAATGGTGGCACGTAGGCGGGAAATCGGAATGATTTCGACGACTGAGGGCTTGAGCCGCGGCGACTTCTGCTCGCGATCCAGCAACCTGAAGACGATTTCCACTTATTCGCGCTTTGTTTTGACTACGATTTCAACGGAATCGGCCTACAAAATTAGATGCGATTGCTTTGGGGTTGCCCAGAGGAGTGGGCTGCGGATCCCGGTGTAATTCCCCAGAGGTAGACCGAAACTCGCCCCCTTTTTGGGACGCACCCCAACCCGAATCCCATTTGACAGGGGGTAGTGGGTGTGCTACATTGAGGGGACCTGCATCGGATCTGGGGTTGAGAAGGGCTTTATGGTCGTTCGTTCGATCCGTGATTTGTCGAAGTCGCAGGGATGTAGTAAGCTAGAGAAGTTGTGGCACATTAACAGTTGAAGAGTGGCAAGATAAAGCGGAGTCCAGCGACCTGTCGGTCGTTTTCGGGTTGCTCTGTGTTTCTGGATAGTGGAGGGGATGCGGGGTAGTTTGGGAGCGGCGAGGAAGACGGAGAGTTTAGAAGAGCTTTGCGTAGAAGGGTTGTTGTTTCTGTGTGTACTGGGAGTGTGAGGTATGCAGGTGGGACAACAGCGGAAATACGGAGAGTTTGATCCTGGCTCAGGATGAACGCTGGCGGCGTGCTTAACACATGCAAGTCGAACGGGAAGCGGTGTTGATTGCTTCGGTGATTAGCGCCGTGGAGAGTGGCGAACGGGTGCGTAACACGTAGGTAACCTGCCCTGAAAGGGGGGATAACCACGGGAAACTGTGGCTAATACCGCATAATTTCGCCGTGACGGTGGTTGCGGTGAGGAAAGCTTAGGCGATTTGGGAGGGGCCTGCGGTCGATTAGCTGGTTGGTGGGGTAAAGGCCCACCAAGGCGATGATCGATAGCTGTTCTGAGAGGAAGACCAGCCACACGGGAACTGAGACACGGTTCCGACTCCTACGGGGGGCAGCAGTGAGGAATATTGCGCAATGGGGGGAACCCTGACGCAGCAACGCCGCGTGGAGGATGAAGGTTTTCGGATTGTAAACTCCTTAACTGGGGGAAGAGAGAGGACGGTACCCCAGGACGAAGACACGGCTAACTAGGTGCCAGCAGCCGCGGTAATACCTAGGTGTCGAGCGTTATCCGGAATTACTGGGCGTAAAGGGTGCGCAGGCGGCGATACAAGTCTGGCGTGAAAGCTTCTGGCTTAACTGGGAGAGGACGTTAGAAACTGTATGGCTAGAGTGAATGAGAGGGGGGCGGAAATCCCGGTGTAGTGGTGGAATGCGTAGATATCGGGAAGAACACCAGAGGCGAAGGCGGCCTCCTGGCATTTTACTGACGCTGAGGCACGAAAGCGTGGGTAGCGAACGGGATTAGATACCCCGGTAGTCCACGCTGTAAACGATGTGAACGAGGTGTGGGCGGTGTAGAAGCCGTCTGTGCCGGAGCAAACGCGATAAGTTCACCGCCTGGGGAGTACGGTCGCAAGGCTAAAACTCAAAGGAATTGACGGGGGCCCGCACAAGCAGCGGAGCGTGTGGTTTAATTCGATGCAACGCGAAGAACCTTACCTGGGCTTGACATGTACGTAGTAGTGAAGGGAAACCGGAACGAGCCTTCGGGCAGCGTAGACAGGTGCTGCATGGCTGTCGTCAGCTCGTGTCGTGAGATGTTGGGTTAAGTCCCGCAACGAGCGCAACCCGTGTTGCTAGTTACAAGTGTCTAGCGAGACTGCCGGTAACAAGCCGGAGGAAGGTGCGGATGATGTCAAGTCAGCATGGCCTATATGTCCAGGGCTACACACACGCTACAATGGCTGGTACAAAGGGAAGCGAAAGGGAGACCTGAAGCGAATCTCATCAAAGCCAGTCATAGTTCGGATTGCAGGCTGCAACTCGCCTGCATGAAGTCGGAGTTGCTAGTAACCGCAGGTCAGCAATACTGCGGTGAATACGTTCCCGGGCCTTGTACACACCGCCCGTCACGTCATGGGAGTTGGTAAGACCTGAAGACGGTGACCCAACCTTCGGGAGGGAGCTGTTTAGGGTGGGACTGATGACTGGGACGAAGTCGTAACAAGGTAGCCGTACCGGAAGGTGCGGCTGGATCACCTCCTTTCTAAGGAAGAGAGGACGTCTGTGTGGAGACGGTGCAGTTGCTGTAGAGAGCAGGCGTTGTACAGAGCGGTAGCTGCGTTGTCGGGGAAGCGGAGACGTCTGCAGCAGGCAGGGTCTGCGGACCGGTTATCTTGCCACTTTTCAGGGGTTAATGCGCCTCTGAAGTGTGAAGGCGGGGCAAGGTGGAGAGGGCCTGTAGCTCAGACGGTTAGAGCACTGTGCTGATAACGCAGGGGTCCGTGGTTCGAGTCCACGCAGGCCCACAGTCGTGCGGTGGAAGCGGATAGGGATGCTGAAGCTGTGTGATGGCAGCGAGCGAGGGTACTGCAGGCCTGGCCGGCGCGATGCGCGGAAGGCTGGGGGCAGGGTTCCTGGTCGGCTGTGCGGCAGGAAGCGTAGAAAGCATTGATGGCACATTAAGAACTGAATAGGATAGAGAAGAACTGCTGTAGGAGTGAGAAGGGTGCGGCAGCTGCGAGGTTGCCGCGCACAAACACAGCAGGTTAAGCTACGAAGGGCATACGGAGGATGCCTTGGCGCCAAAGGCCGAGGAAGGACGTGTACCACTGCGAAAAGCTGCGGGGAGTTGTGGTAAGGCAGAGATCCGCAGATATCCGAATGGGGAAACCCGCCCTGGGGAATGCCGGGGCAGCGCGTAGTGAAGAGATAGCTGCGTAGCGGGGAACTCGGGGAAGTGAAACATCTAAGTACCCGGAGGAAAAGAGAAGATTCCGTGAGTAGTGGCGAGCGAAAGCGGAGGAGTCCAAACCGTACTGGCGCAAGCTGGTGCGGGGTAGGAGGACCGACGGAAGGTCTGGACCGGATAGCGGAACCGCACTGGAAAGGCGGACCGGAGAGGGTGAGAGTCCCGTAGGCGAAATCTGGGAAGGGCTGGTCGGGATCCTGAGTATCACGGGGCACGCAAACCTTGTGAGAAGCAGGGGAGACCACTCTCCAAGACTAAATACCTTTGGCGACCGATAGTGGACAAGTACCGTGAGGGAAAGGTGAAAAGGACCCCTGATAGGGGAGTGAAAGAGAGCCTGAAACCGTATGCCTACAAGCAGTCAGAGCCTGATGCCGGGGTAACCCGGCCGGGTGATGGCGTGCCTATTGGAGAATGAGCCAACGAGTTACGGTCAGTAGCGAGGTTAAGGTGTAATAGCCGGAGCCGAAGCGAAAGCGAGTCTGAAGAGGGCGTTGAGTTGCTGGCAGTAGACCCGAAACCAGGTGAGCTATCCATGTCCAGACTGAAGCGGGAGTAAAATTTCGTGGAGGGTCGAACCGGTGTACGTTGCAAAGTGCTCGGATGAGGTGTGGATAGGGGTGAAATGCCAAACGAACCTGGAGATAGCTGGTTCTCGCCGAAATAGCTTTAGGGCTAGCGTCGTTTGCTGAGCATGGGAGGTAGAGCACTGGATGAGGTAGGGGGCGAAATGCTTACCAAACTCAACCAAACTCCGAATGCCTGTGCTTGAGAACGGCAGTTGGACTACGGGAGATGAGTTTCGTGGTCAAGAGGGGAAAAGCCCAGACCGTCAGCTAAGGTCCTTAAGTGGAGACTAAGTGGGAAAGGAAGTGGTGTTACAGAGACAGCCAGGAGGTTGGCTTGGAAGCAGCCATCCTTGAAAGAGTGCGTAACAGCTCACTGGTCAAGTGATACTGCGCCGAAAATATAACGGGGCTGAAGTCACCCGCCGAAGCTACGGTTTTGCATATGTCTGCGGACATGTGCGGGAGGTAGGCGAGCGTTGCATGCGCATCGAAGCGATACTGAAAAGAGTCGTGGAGCGCATGGAAGCGAGAATGTTGGCACGAGTAGCGAGAGCTGTGTGAGAACCGCAGTCCCCGGAAGTCTAAGGTTTCCGACGGGAGGTCAATCCGCGTCGGGTTAGTCGGACCTAAGGCGAGGCCGAAAGGCGTAGTCGATGGATAACAGGTGAATATTCCTGTACCGCATCAGGTTGTCTGAGCGAGGGGGTGACGCAGAAGGGTAGGTCAGCCAGCGGGTGGAAGAGCTGGTGCCAAGCCTGTAGGTGTTGAGGGCGGGGAGAAAAGACCGTCTGAGCTGAGGGGTGAAGGCGAGCCTGTACTAGGTGGAAGTGATTGAACCCAAGCTGACGAGAAAAGCCTCTAGTGAGACCTATGCGACCGTACCGCAAACCGACACAGGTAGACAGGTGGAGAACACCAAGGGGGACGGGAGAACCTTCGTCAAGGAACTAGGCAAAAAGGGTCCGTAACTTCGGGAGAAGGACCGCCTCGGTAGAGTGAGGGTACAGACGTATCTGAGCTTGAGGAGGCCGCAGAGAAGAGGCCCTGCCGACTGTTTAGCAAAAACACAGGTCCGTGCGAAGTTGAGAGACGACGTATACGGGCTGACGCCTGCCCAGTGCCGGAAGGTTAAGGGGAGAGGTGAGAGCTTTGAACTGAAGCCCCGGTGAACGGCGGCCGTAACTATAACGGTCCTAAGGTAGCGAAATTCCTTGTCGGGTAAGTTCCGACCCGCACGAAAGGCGTAACGAGTGGGGCGCTGTCTCGACGGAGGGCCCGGTGAAACTGAAGTAGGAGTAAAGATGCTTCTTACCCGCAGCAGGACAAAAAGACCCCGTGGAGCTTTACTGCAGCTTGATATTGGATTAGGGCTTACTCTGTGTAGGATAGGTGGGAGACTGAGAAGCTGGTTCGCCAGGATCGGTGGAGTCGCTGGTGAAATACCACCCTGATTGAGTTTTGATTCTAACCTGTGGCGTGACCCGGTATGGGGACAGTGTCAGGTGGGCAGTTTGACTGGGGCGGTCGCCTCCCAAAAGGTAACGGAGGCGCGCAAAGGTTCCCTCAGGCTGAATGGAAACCAGTTGAAGAGTGCAAACGCAAAAGGGAGCTTGACTGCGAGACGGACATGTTGAGCAGAGACGAAAGTCGGCGTTAGTGAACCCACGGTTCTGAGTGGAAAGGCTGTGGCTTAACGGATAAAAGCTACCCCGGGGATAACAGGCTAGTCTTCCCCAAGAGTTCACATCGACGGGAAGGTGCGGCACCTCGATGTCGGCTCGTCACATCCTGGGGCTGGAGCAAGTCCCAAGGGTTGGGCTGTCCGCCCATTAAAGTGGCACGCGAGCTGGGTTCAGACCGTCGTGAGACAGGTCGGTCTCTATCCGCTGTGGGCGCAAGGGAATTGAGAGGAGCTGTCCCTAGTACGAGAGGACCGGGATGGACAGACCGCTGGTGTGCCAGTTGTCGTGCCAACGGCATAGCTGGGTAGCTAAGTCTGGGAAGGATAACCACTGAAAGCATCTAAGTGGGAAGCCAGCCTCAAGATAAGTTCCCTCACAGAGAAAGTCTGGTAAGTGCGCTGGTAGACGACCAGTTAGATAGGCGGGACGTGTAAGGGCTGAGAGGTTTTGAGCGAACCCGTACTAATGCACGAGGGCTTAACCTGTATGTACTTCTTGCGCCTGTAGCAGTGCTTCTTTATCCTGTTCAGTTCTTAGTGGGCCATGCGAGTGGCCTGACCAATGGCGTGCAGGCAGACCCCCTGACACAACATCAGCGGCTCTGCCCCGGACCATGCAGCTTAACGCATAGAACGTAATGCGCAGCGCAGCATGCACGACAAAACCACTCGCAATGTACAACCTGCGTGAGTAAGAGGTGTGAGGAGTTGGTGGCAAGAGCGGTGGGGAAACACCCGGCCCCATCCCGAACCCGGCAGTAAAGTCCACCAGCGTCGATGGTAGTGCGGGGGCAACCCCGTGTGAGAGTAGACCGCCGCCAACCCACCTCACACCCTCTTTCTTTCACACTCCACCGATGAAAGCTTCTCTGGACAACCTGCACCTTTGTGTTACAATGTGCGCAGACACCAATCTGGCCCCCGTCTGCGATTTATTTCATGGATGACAACCCTCCTGAACCCGGTTCTCTACCATTCTTATCCTCGAACAGATTCGCCGTCCCTCTTGCGCTTGACAATGTAACCGACGCGTTTGCCACCTTGCTCGCCTGCCGCTGGCGAACTCTGCGCGCGCCTTTCCCCCATCCCATTGCATAGGAGCATCCTGCATGGCTGTTGCTGCCGTCATCTTGGCTGCCGGGTACGGCAAACGCATGAAATCGAAGCTGCCCAAATCGCTGTACCCTTTGGCCGGCAGGCCTCTGATCGAGTGGTCTCTGCAAGCGGTAGAAGGGCTTTCCGATCAGCCGCCCGTCGTTGTGGTCGGTCATGCAAAAAAACAGGTGCAGGAACTCCTCGGCGACCGCGTCGAATACACCCTGCAGAAGAAGCTTCTTGGCACAGGACATGCCCTGATGCAGGCCAAAGAACGCCTCAATCAACGCGCCGATCAGGTCCTGGTCCTCTACGCCGATATGCCCCTTCTGCGGTCCGGAACGCTTAAACGGTTGACCCAACTTCGCGCCGGCAGCGCACACCGCCAGCACCGGCCAACCGCGCTGTCCCTTCTGACGGTCGAGCGTAAAGATTCCCAGGGGTTCGGCCGCATCGTTCGCAACCGGAACGGCTCCGTCCGCGCAATCGTGGAAGAGGTGGACTGCACGCCCGAACAGCTCGCGATTCGCGAATTGAATCCCGGTGTCTACTGCTTTAACGCCCAATGGCTCTGGGAAAATATCTCCCTGCTGACGCCCAGCTCCAGCGGAGAACTCTATCTGACCGATATGATCGGAATCGCCGTCGAACAGGGCCAGGACGTCCAGACCGTTGCAGCCGCCCCTGATGAGACACTCGGCATCAATGACCGCAGCCAGTTGGCCGTCGCCGCACACGCACTGCGCCAGCGCATCAACACCGATCATATGCTGTCCGGTGTGACCATCGTCGATCCCGCATCCACATATATCGATGCTGACGTGACAATCGGCCAGGACTCGACTATCCTTCCCGGAACCCACTTGCAGGGCCGCACCACCGTTGGCGCCGGCTGCTACATCGGGCCCAATAGTCGCATCGTCGACAGCGCAATCGGAGATGCCTGCCGGGTTGAGTACAGTGTCATCGAGCAGGCCAGAATGGACCGGGGCAGCGAAGTCGGCCCCTTCGGCCATCTGCGGCCGGGCGCCCATCTGGGTGAAGACGTACATATGGGAAACTTCGGCGAAGTGAAGAATAGCCGGCTGGGCAAAGGCGTCAAAATGGGTCATTTCAGCTACATTGGCGATGCCACCGTTGGCGAAAACGTAAATATCGGCGCCGGCTCCATAACCTGTAACTTCGATGGCGTCTCCAAAAATCGCACAATTCTTGGCGATGACGTCTTCCTCGGCAGCGATACTCTCCTGGTTGCGCCCGTTACCCTGGGCGCACGCGCACGCACCGGCGCCGGCTCTGTCGTAACGCGGGATGTAGGGGAGGACACGCTGGTCTACGGCGTGCCCGCAAAGCGCCCCCCTACCGTCGGACCGGCTGATCCATGCGTGGCAGCTTCGGCGCAACGCAATGCCGCGACCGGGGAAGAGTTGGGGGCCGGTGAAAACGCCAAGCAGCCTGAGTCGAATGAGTAACCCCCGTCAAATTGACGAAAAAGTAAAGTGACACACCAGCACTTCGGGTCGATTTTTTCCGTCAAACTGCCTGCCCAATGCTCGGCGCGGCGCAAGGCAACGTAGAAAAAGGAGTCTCCTGTGGAAGTGGAACCTGCATGGCTGATCGCGGCGCAACTGCTGCCATTACTGACGATTGGCTTTGTCTCTGCCGCAGAAGTATCGCTGTCGGCAGCATCCAGAAGCCGAATGCGAGAACTTCTCGCCAGCGGCAATCAGCGGGCAAAGCTGATCGACCGAATGCTCTCCGACCCGGCCCGCTTTCTCTCCACCCTCCTGATCCTCAAAAGCCTTGCCTACATTGCCGCAAGCTCAATGGCCGTCTGTGTGGCGATGCTCATGCAGTGGTCCAATGTCGGGGTCAGCGCCTCCGTGGGTCTCGTCTGGCTCCTCCTTCTCGCCGTTCAAGTCATCAGCCGGGGCTGGGCTCTGCGCCAGCCGGAAACGATCGCGCTCGCCATTGCCCGTGTCGTCGACCTCGTGGCTGCAATACTCGCCCCGTTATCGTTTCTCCTGCGCCGTCTGGCTGCCTACGCCCGCGGCGACGCAGACGAAGTGACCCCCGAAAGCGTATTCCTGAGCGAGGACGGCCTCCGCTTCCTCATACATGTGGGCGAAGGCGAAGGAGTCATTGAAGAAGACGAAAAACAGATGATCGCCGGCATTTTTGAATTCGGCGAGACGACCGTGCGTGAGATCATGGTGCCTCGGCTCGACATGGTGGCCGTAGAAGTGAATTCGCCCCTCAGCGAAGCTCTCGATCTGATTATCGGCAACGGACACAGCCGCATTCCCGTCTACGAAGACAGCATAGATCACCTGCTCGGTGTACTCTACGCCAAAGACCTCCTTCTCTGCCTGCGCGATGGGAGCCAGGATATCTCTATTCGTCAACTGCTTCGGCAGGCCTATTTCGTTCCCCAGAGCAAAAAACTTGACGAACTGTTCGAGGAAATGCAGGCCCACCGCATCCATATGGCCCTGGCTGTGGACGAATACGGCGGTACAGCCGGCTTAGTTACGATCGAAGACCTGCTGGAAGAAATCGTTGGCGAAATCCAGGACGAGTACGATTCGGAAGAGCCCCAATTGAAAAAACTGGCGCCCGAAATCTACGTCTTCAACGCCCGATACGATATCGATGAAGTGTCCCGGCTTATCGACGTCAACCTGTCCGCCGGCCCCGAGAATATCGACACCTTGGGCGGTTTCATCTACAGTCAACTTGGACGCGTTCCCGAGCAGGGCGAAAGCATACAGTTCCATGATTGGCGGTTCACGGTCCTGTCCGTAGATTCCCGCCGTATCGAACAGGTACGCGTCGAACCGCTCCACAGCTCAGAGAACGGTGCGCACACATTGAGCCAGCCCGACGTCGAGGAGCAGACCGAGGATTCGACAGGCTCCGGTTACCTTCAGTCGGCCGCCTGACAATATGGTATACGCCTCCTGCTCAAAGCGGCCGCCCAGAAAAAGGACGCTATCGTGACCCCGACGGTATCTCCGCAACAACTGGTTGCAGCGGCACAGTCCGCCCGCAATCAGGCCTATGCACCCTACAGCAACTATGCCGTCGGCGCCGCCGTGTTGACACAAGACGGCGAAATCACCCTGGGATGTAACGTCGAAAACGCTTCCTATGGCGGGACGATCTGCGCCGAACGGGTCGCGCTCACGGCCGCAGTCGCCCAAGGAAAACGAGAATTCAGCGCGATCGCCGTTGTTACGGTGGACGGCGGCTCGCCCTGCGGCCTCTGCCGCCAGGTGATGTGTGAGCTCGGGGCAGAGATGGATGTCTATATCAGTGATGCAGCCGGCAACTTCCGCAGCACGACCGTGCGCGCACTGCTGCCGGATGCCTTCGGCGGCTGACGAAGGTCGCAACGTTTCCTCGCCGACTCGTTCCGTCGGGATCATTAGAATGCAGACGAATTCGGGGCGTCCAGGATAGGACGCCAAGGATCAGGCGCTCAGTCCCAAAAGGAAGCAGGCCGGCACACCTCTGTGATTACCCGGCAGAATCCTCCCACCAGAATTGGACCGTAGCGGGCTGGATCCGACCCCCACCCAGCGAGCGAAATACTGATGAAGAACTGCTGCATAGCGGCAATTGGATTGTTGGCACTGTGGGCGGCTGCCGCCTGTGCCCCAAGCCCCGCGCCTGCCCAACCCACTGTAACCGCGGCCGCTGCTTCGCCGGCTGCCGTAACCGGTAACGCTGAAACAAGCACACCGACCGCTGCGTCGGCAATCCCTACCCCAACGCCGTTGTCGTCGATAAACGTGGCCGCCTCAGGGGAGGTTATTCCTTCGTCAGGACAAGAGTCCGCGCACTTGGCAGTCGATGACGATCTCGACTCACTCTGGAACTCAGGACGCATTCCGCTGGGATGGTTTCGGATTGCACTTGATGGCCAATACCTCGTCAATAGAGTCGAGTTGGTCATTGCGCAGACGCCTCCCGGTCCGACCACACATGAACTCTGGTTGGGAGATAGTTCGGGCACGCGCGCGCTCTATGAGCGTCTCATTAGCGAACATACGGAAGATGGGCAGACGCTCGAAGTAACAATTGATCCGCCCCGCAGCATAAACGAGGTTTATGTTCGCACTGTTCAAAGCCCCAGTTGGGTCGCATGGCGCGAAGTGCGTGTGTTCGGCGCCCCCGCTGTGAATTCTCCCTCGCCGGCCTTCAAACTCAGTAAAGTCGCCGCCGGACTGGACCTGCCGGTGCAGCTAACGCATGCCGGCGATGGCAGCGGAAGGCTCTTCGTGCTGGAACAGGCGGGACGCATCCGCATTATCAAGAAAGACGCGGCCTCCAACGGCGGCGCAGGCTGGTCTGTGGACGAAACTCCGTTCCTGGATATCTCGGAGAGAGTCAGCTGCTGCGGAGAACGGGGACTCCTTGACCTGGCTTTTCCGCCTGACTATACTGTCAAACAGCACTTCTATATCAGTTATACCAATGGCGATGGCCATACAGTCATCAGCCGCTACAAAACAACCCCTGATCCGGACACAGCCGATCCAGACAGCGAGGAGATTCTTCTCACAATCGAGCAACCACACACAACGCACAATGGCGGACGCATCCTCTTCGGTCCCCAAGACGGCTACCTCTATATCGGCAGCGGCGACGGCGGTGCACCCGCGTTCAACGATCCTGACAATCGTGGGCAAGACCCCAGCGTACTATTGGGCACGATACTGCGCATCGATGTCGAATCCGGCGTTCATCCTTACGCCATCCCCCCCAGCAATCCATTCACTCAGGTCGAAGGCTATCGCGACGAGATATGGGCCTATGGCCTGCGCAATCCCTGGGGATTCGCGTTCGACAGGCAGACAGGCGATCTCTATATCCCCGACGTGGGCAATATCACCATCGAAGAGGTGAACTATCAGCCGGCAGCCAGCACCGGAGGCGAAAACTACGGCTGGCGTATTACCGAAGGCAGCATCTGTTTCGAGCAATGGGGCTGCGTCAAGGGCGAGCCCTGTGAAGTCGAACACTGGATTTGCAGCGTAGAAGGCCAGACCCCGCCCGTGGCCGAATACGACCGTTCTCTTGGGTGCGCCATCGTGGGCGGGGCCGTCTATCGCGGGCCCGGCCTGCCCGACCTGCAGAGTGTCTTTCTCTTCGCCGATTTTTGCCGCGGGCAGATCTGGGGATTGAAAGGCGGTCCCCAGGACAAATGGCACAGCCCCCTCCTTATCAATGCCTCGGTTCCTGTCAGCGCCATCGGCGAAGACCAGGAAGGCAACGTCTACGTCATCGGCTACCAGGACGGCGTCATCTCGATGATCACAGAGGAGTAGGCGGGAGACCGAGTCGGTTCTTGCGTCATAATAAAGGCAATCCCTGTATCCTGAACTGATCGCTTTGGAACATGGGCGTTTTACGTTATTTCCGTCTCCGGCGCGGTGGGAACCGGCGACGAATTCGCTGCACTCGCCCATCTTCATCCGGTACTTCTCGAAGACGCTTAAGGGGGTGAATCGATTGCTGGGGCAGAGCTCGCATAAGGCAGTCGCGATGCACCCCCTCTCCCCGGATCGTTGACTTTACTTTCCCGCTCTGTTATTTTCTTACCATGAACGTTCCGGCGCTGATGGCAACCTACCAGTTGCGTCAACGAGAATACCTGCTGCGCATTACGCGGGCGATGACCTCGCGGCTCGATCTGCCGAGCCTGCTGCGGCTGATTCTCGAAAGCGCAGCCGAGATGCTGGCCGCGCCGGCCGGCGTGATCGTACTCGATGACGTAACCGCGGCCGTCCCCCTGACAGACGGACGCAGCACCGTGGAGGAAGACGAACCCTTTCGTATCCGCGCATCCTACGGGATTCCACGCCAACTCCTGCCCGCGTTTCGTCCCCTTCTCAAAATCGCCTCGCAGTCCTGGCCGCCAGCGGAAGATCGACTGGCGGAAGAGGAAACAAGCCGCCGTACAATGATCGGCGAATGGGACGCCGGGCGCGCGCTCGCCGCCGAATTTTCGTTGGGCGATAGCTACCAGCAGGAAATAGAACGCCGCGTTCGTGAGGTTGAGTCGGCGCTGGGCAGCAAGTTGGGCCAGGTGATCGGACTCCCTCTCCTGTTTGAAGAAGACCTGCTCGGCGTAATCTATCTGTTCCGCGGCGACTCCGCCTTTTCTCCGCTGGACTGGCAGTTCCTGCAGGGGTTCGCCGACCAGGCCGCGATTGCCGTCCGCAACGCCCGCCTCTACCAGCAGTTGACAACCGAGCGCAGCCGGCTGTCTATGATCGTCCAAAACAGCGTCAATGGCATGATGATCCTGGCGCCCAACAAGCGGGTGGAGGTCATTAACCAGCCCCTCTCTCAAATGACGGGAATTGCGACTTTTGAAGCAATCGGGCAACCCTGCGAAAAGGTCCTGCCTCTCCTGAATCTGCAAGGAGAAGATCTGTTCAGCGCTGATTATGACGTAATGTCCTTGCCCGAAAGCGGCGCCCAATGCGAAGGAGACATTGTTCTGCCGGAAGGGGGCCAGATCTCGGTCTCCGTAACTTTCATCCCAGTCAAGGACGAGCGTAAGCGGCTCGTGAACATCATCGCCAGTGTGTTGGATATCACTCGTTTCCGTGAAGAAGAGGAGATGAAATCCACCTTTACCTCGATCATCAGCCATGAGCTGAAGACGCCCGTGGCCCTGATCAAAGGTTATGCGCAAACGTTGGCCCGACCGGACGCCGCCTGGGATGCCGAGACAGCCCGGCAGAGTCTGGAAGTGATCGAGGAGGAGGCGGACCGGCTGGAGGCGCTCATCAACAGCCTGCTCGACGTCAGCCGCATCCAGGCCGGCGGCCTGCGGCTCGAGCGCTCGGACGTGCAAGTGCGGCGGCTGCTCGAGCGGGTGGCGCAGGATTACCGCACACAGACTGACACCCACGAAATCGCTCTCGATCTTCCGGCCGACCTGCCCGTCATCTACGGCGACGAAGAACGCCTGCGCTTAGTTTTCACCAATCTGCTCAGTAATGCAATCAAATACTCACCCGATGGCGGCGTCATTCGCATAGGCGGTTGGCACGAAGAGCCGCAGGAAAAGGACGCGGCCGGCCGGCTTGTGCTCTATGTCGCCGACGAGGGGATCGGCATTCCGGCAAGAGAACTCCCGAAAATATTCGAACGTTACTACCGCGTGGATAGCGGTCTCCGCCGTGGAACGGCCGGTGTTGGTCTCGGTCTCTTTCTCAGCAAGGCAATCGTCGAGGCCCATCAAGGGGAAATCTGGGTGCGCAGCGACGTGAACAAGGGCGCAACCGTCTTCGTGGCCCTGCCTGTGGAAGACATCGAATCCACATAGCCCGGCAGCGGGTGATCGTGGCAATGTGAATCACTTCTGCGCTGGTTAGGCGCGTACAATGAGATTCGGTTATGCAACTCATTCTTGAAAGACGCTTGAGCCGTCCCCGCCACGCAGAGTTCCTTTTCCCCCTGATTGCCCTCGGTCTGGCGCTCATCTTCAGCGGCATTCTACTGTGGATATTCGGCGCAAATCCATTCGAGACCTATGCGGCCATGGCAACGGGCGCCTTCGGCCAGCGCTACCATATCAGCGAGACGATTCTACGCGCGATCCCTCTCATGCTCACGGGGCTGGCGGTGGGTATTGCCTTTCGCATGTTGTTCTGGAATATCGGCGCCGAAGGCCAGTTTGTGTGGGGAGTCATTGCCGCCACCTGGGTCGCCCTCTTTTTACCGGAACTGATCGGTGGGATGCCGCAATGGGCCTTCCTGCCGGTCATGATCGTAGCCGCCTTTGCAGCCGGCGCCATCTGGGGACTGATCCCGGCCTTTCTCAAAACCGCCCTGGGGGTCAACGAGATCATAACAACGTTGATGTTCAACTATGTGGCCCTGTTGTGGATGCAATATCTCTACACCGGATCCTGGAAAGATCCCGAAGGCTTCGGCTTTCCCGGCAGCGCCCAGTTCCCTGAACACGCCTGGCTGCCCCGCCTGCCCATCGACCTGGGCCGGGTCCACTACGGTCTCGTGATCGCGGTCCTGGCGGCCTTTTTGCTCTGGCTCGTCCTCGACCGCACCAAATGGGGCCTGGAGATCAAGGTGACTGGCAAGAACCCGCTCGCCGCCCGCTACGCGGGAATGAATATCGCCCGCAATGTACTCCTGGTCATGTTTGTTAGCGGGGGCATAGCGGGGCTGGCTGGATTCAGCCAGGTGGCCGGCGTCGCCCACCGGCTGCAAAATGGAATCGCGGTCGGCGACGGCTTTACCGCAATTATCGTGGCTTGGTTGGCAAAACTGAACCCCTGGGCCATCCTGTTCGTCAGCATACTCCTGGCCGGACTCAGCACAGGTGGCGATCAGTTGCAGATTACCATGGGGCTGCCGGCGGCCGTCGCCGGTGTGCTTCAGGGTTCGATACTTTTCTTCGTACTCGGCGCCGACGTCTTTATCAACTACCGGCTGCGAGTGATTCGTACGCAGCCCCGGCCCGTTTCAAATCCCGCGCCCGTCTCAGGCGGACCGACGCCCGCCGACTAGATAAAGCGCAGACCCGTCGCCAGTCACCCGTGCCATACCGGCGGATTCTGCGCACGGTCTGGCGAAGGGCGTCTGCAGGAGGCTGCCCATTAACACGCATATGAAGGCGTATCAATAATGGAACTCGCCCTTCTTATCTCCATCCTGACGGTCACCATTCAGGCCGGCGTCTCTCTTATCTTTGCCGCCGTCGGCGAAATCTACACCGAAAGGGCCGGCGTTCTCAATCTCGGGCTGGAAGGCATTCTCATCATGGGCGCTGTCAGCGCCTTTGCCGTTGGCTTTCACACCGATAGTCTGCTGCTGGGCACACTGGCGGCCCTTGTCGTCGGCGGGGCTCTGGCCTCCATCCACGCCTTTTTGTCCGTTACCCTGCGGGCCGATCAGGTTGTCAGCGGTTTGGCGCTGACGCTCTTTGGCATCGGGCTGAGCAGCTTTCTCGGCCAGCGCCTTGGCCCGGAAGGCGCGCCGCTCGTTGGCTTGGTCGGCCCGAAATTCAACAAAATGGCGATCCCCGGTCTCGGCCAGATCCCGCTCTTTGGCCAGGCCATCTTCAACCAGGACCTGCTCGTCTACCTGATGTATCTGACCGTTCCCCTCGCCGCCTTCCTGCTCTACCGCACCCGACTTGGCCTCAACGTACGCGCAGTAGGCGAAGACCCGGACACGGCCGACGCAATGGGCATTTCCGTCACGCGCACACGCTATCTGGCCACCATCGGCGGAGGTATGCTCATGGGGCTGGGCGGCGCCCACCTGAGCCTGGCCTATACACCGGGCTGGACCGAAAACCTCACAGGGGGACGCGGCTGGATCGCCATCGCTCTCGTTATCTTCGCCACCTGGGATCCGGCGCGTGCGCTGCTTGGAGCCCTCATTTTTGGCGGGGTCAACGCGATTCAGTTTCGACTGCAGGCAGCCGGGGGCGGGGTCATACCTGCAGCAATGCTGGCGATGATGCCCTATCTTCTGACAGTCGTTGTGCTCACACTCATTACCGTCTATGAGAACGTTAGCCGCCGCCTTGGCGCGCCGGCCGCGCTCGGCCTGCCCTATATGCGCGGCGAACGTTAGCTTCTCTGATCACACAAACAATTGGAGCAGAAAACTCTTATGAGTAGTCAGGAATTTCGCATTGAGCGTGACAGTTTGGGCGAGGTAAGCGTGCCCAAAGATGCACTCTATGCCGCCCAAACCCAGCGAGCCGTCGACAATTTTCCTATTAGTCCGCTGCGTTTTCCCAGGTACTTCATCCGCGCGATCGGGCTGATCAAAGGGGCGGCCGCTGCTGTCAATCTCGACCTGGGTCAGCTGGATGCCGAAATGTCAGCGGCAATTCAGAGCGCCTGCGCCGAAGTCGCGCACGGCGCGCACGACGCCCATTTCCCCCTCGATATCTTCCAGACCGGCTCCGGCACCAGCACAAACATGAACGCCAATGAAGTCATCGCTACCCTGGCATCCCGGCTCCTGGGACAGAGCGTCCACCCCAACGATCATGTCAACATGGGGCAAAGTAGCAACGATGTCATTCCCTCCGCCATTCATCTGAGCGCCTATCTCGCCGTTGTCGAAGAACTCCTGCCGGCTCTCCAGCATCTGCAGGAAACCCTGGACGCCAAAGCCTCAGAGGTAGACGACATCGTCACCACCGGACGCACCCATCTGATGGATGCCATGCCTATCCGCTTGAGCCAGGAACTGGGGGGATGGAGCAACCAGATCGACAAAGGCCAGCGGCGGCTGCGCGACGCGTTGGCGCGGTTGGCAGAACTTGCCCAGGGGGGTACCGCCGTTGGGACCGGCATCAACGCCCATCCCGAATTCGGCGAACGCATCGCCGCCAAACTGGCCGAAATGACCGATCAGCCGTTCAGGACAAGCGAAAACTACTTCGAAAGTCTGAGCAGCCAGGACGCCGCAGTGGAGCTGAGTGGTCAACTCAAGACCATCGCGACCTCGCTGATGAAGGTGGCAAACGATTTGCGCTGGATGAACAGCGGGCCGATTGCCGGCATCGCTGAGATCGAGTTGCCTGCCCTGCAGCCGGGCAGCAGCATCATGCCGGGCAAGATTAATCCGGTTATTCCCGAAGCGGTCGCCATGGTTGCCGCCCAGGTGACGGGAAACGACCTGACAATCACCATAGGGGGCCAGTCGGGCACTTTTCAGCTGAATGTAATGCTCCCCGTCATTGGCTACAACCTGTTGCAGAGCATCTCGATCTTGGCCGGCGCCAGCCGTCTGCTGGCAGACAGAGCCATCGCCGGCTTTACTGTCAATGCAGAGCGGATCGGCCGTCTCGTTGATAGCAACCCGATTCTGGTAACCGCCCTGAATCCTGTGATTGGATATGAACTGGGCGCGCAGATTGCCAAGACCGCCTATGCCCAAGGGCGTACTCTCAAGGAGGTCGCCCTGGAAATGACCGATCTCAGCGCCGGCGAACTGGATGAGCTGCTCGACCCCCGCAAACTGACCAAAGGCGGCATTCAGCAACTCTGAAATCCGACGCCGGACAACTGTACTTCTTCACCGTCTTCTACGTGACAATGGGATAGAACGTAGAATAGCTCTCATCCCTATCATTTCGGAAGCCTGCGTCGCTGAGCGTCTGTTGGAGAACAAAAAAGGTCCGGCACAAAGTGCCGGACCTTTATGTGTTTTGTAATCCTGTTTTGTCTACGGCAGGAAGTAGAATGGATTGCGCGCAGCGCCGTGCTGTCGAATTTCAAAATGCAGATGCGGCCCCGTGGAACGCCCGGTATTGCCTACCGTACCCAACTGTTCACCTTTGGCAACGTTTTCGCCCTGGCGCACGTAGACCGTGTTCATATGGGCATACAGCGAGACAAAACCGTTGCCATGATCAATCATGACCATTCTGCCATAGCCGCCATTCCAGCCGTGTGATGCCTTAATGACATAGCCGCTATCGGCTGCCACGATCGGCGCGCCTGCCCTGGCGCCAACATCGATCGCTCGATGGCCGTGCCAGAACTGCTGGGTAATGTGACCGCTGACCGGCCAGGCAAAGTTTCCGGAACCTCTGACTGCATTAGCAGGGACCGGCCCTCGATACATTGCCACCTGCCGGGCGACATAGGGCTTGGTACCATTGGGAATGATCAACTGTCTGCCACTGTTGATTGGGGAGTTCGCCGACTCCAGATTATTCAGAGGGAATTCAACTATCTCTTCGACGGATACTTTGTATTTCACCGCCAGAGTTGACAGCGTGTCGCCTGTTCGAACCACATGCATTACGCCGTCAACTGGAGGAATTATCAACTGCTGGCCAGGCCACAACAAATCTGGATTCGACTCCAGTTTTGGATTGGCCCACAAAATCGTCTCTGGTCTGAGATCATATCGAGCAGCGATCTTCTGAAGATTGTCAGCCGGCAATACTTTGTAAATCTGGATACTGAGTATCCTGGATGACGCAGTAACTGCAACCGGTTCCCCCCCCGCTGCTTTTGTCCCCGCGGAAGCAACGGCAGGCTCCCTAGTGTTCCGAGTGAAAGGAAGTACCGCACGCTGCAGTGCATTGCCAACCTCGACAATCGGATTGCGCTGGGCCAGTTGCGTGTCAGCAGCGGCACTCTCCACAAGCGGAACATCCGCCGGCAGAGTGTGCAGTGGGAAATTCCAATCGGGGGGATCAACTCGCCTGACAAGTATGACTATCGCTGCTACCATCAGGACTGCAAGATGGCTGGCAAGCCGGATTGGCGCAACCTGCTCGCGCAAAAAGCTCTGAATGCTTGAAGACAAATTCCCAAGCGCACCGCCGGCCGCATCCGCGAGTCCGGCCGTTCCATCCTCCAGAGCGGTTTCGGCAGCGCTGTCTGAACTCTGACTTATTTTATTCGGTGATGGACTGGGGCTAAATTCTGAAAAACTACTGGAGACGGAGGATTGATATACTTCCTGATCCGATGCGGGGGAACTGTTTGATCGGCGGAAAGTATGATAACTGAATTGGCGTTGTTCTACGTGCTCTTTGCTCTTAAGCATACCACCTGCCCAAGACTAAGGATACAGAACAAAAAAACTGTACCACATTGTACAACAATCGCAAATTTCGAAAGACTGCGGGGCGGGGAGAGGTGGTGCTTTGGGTCTTACTTCTTCCACAACCAAGAGTAATTTGGCGGCCATTCAAGACGTTCAAATGGCCCGATTCGCCTCAAGTAATGCCATTATAGGCATAAATCAGGGCCTGTACAAATTGGATCTAGGGTTTCAACTCGATATTTTCCCCTCAAATGCGGCCAGTTTGAATGCCGTAGGAAAAACGTAGGGTAAGAGCGTCATATTTCTGCAAACCGGTCCATTTTGCATTGCCCCTCCCTGCTTTTCAGGCTCCGGATCGCCAGCAGGTTCCCTGCCGGCCCGGCTTAGTGAAGTTCCCCTTGATGTTTCGCGCTGATTACCGATTCGCCTGTTAAACAACTTACTTGATAAGCGTGTCCAGGAATTCCTGGTTGTCTCGCGTTCGGCTGAGGCGTTCCAGGATCGGCAAAATCGCTTCGTTTCCGCCTCCCATGGCATCGCTCATCCGCCGCAATGTGTAGACCTTCGCCAGCACTTCAGGCTCCAGCATCTTCTCTTCCGCTCGCGTGCTGCTCCGCTCAATATCAATGGCCGGGAAGATGCGCCGTTCCGATGTGCGCCGGTTGAGATGCAGCTCCATATTGCCCGTGCCCTTGAACTCTTCGTAAATGACGTCATCCATGCGGCTGCCCGTATCTACAAGACAGGTCGCGACGATGGTCAGGCTGCCGCCCTCTTCCAAATTTCTGGCCGCGCCAAAAAATCGCTTTGGCGGATAGAGCGCTGCCGGATCAATCCCGCCCGAAAGAGTGCGGCCCGACGGAGGCACTGTCAAATTGTATGCGCGAGTGAGGCGGGTAATGCTGTCCAGCAATATCACTACATCGCGGCAGCTTTCCGTCAGACGTTTGGCTCGCTCCAAGGCCATCTCCGCTACCCGCACATGGTTCTGGACCGGTTCGTCAAATGTGCTGCTGATTACCTCCGCTTCCACAGACCGATCCATATCCGTAACTTCCTCAGGCCGCTCGCCGATCAACACCACCATCAGATGCAGGTCCTCATAGTTGCTGGACATGCCGTTGGCAATGCGCTTCAGAATTGTCGTCTTTCCCGCTTTGGGAGGACTGACGATCAGCCCGCGTTGGCCGCGGCCGATCGGAGCCAGCAGATCGATCATGCGAGTTGCCAGCAAATTCGGTTTGGTTTCCAGGTGGATCTGGTCGTCTGGAAATATCGGCGTCAGTTTCTCAAATACCGGACGCCGTTTAGCCTCCTCCGGGTCAAGGCCGTTGACCGCTTCAACCTTCAGCAAACCGTAATACTTCTCAGTATCCTTCGGCGGGCGTACCTGACCAACTACGAGATCGCCTGTGCGCAACCCAAAACGGCGGATCTGACTCTGACTGACATATACGTCTTCCGGCCCCGGGAGAAGATGGTCGCTTCGAAGGAAACCGATGCCGTCCTGTACGATTTCCAGGATTCCCCCTCCAAAAATATATCCCTGTTTTTCGGCGTTGGCCCGCAATAACAGAATTATCAGATCATGCTTCTTCAAACGGGTATAACCGCTTATAGCCAAGGAGCGCGCTATCTCCCTGAGTTCATCCAGAGTGCAGTCCTCCAATTCGGCCATTGTCATACTAAGCGTTTCCATTGTTCGTTCCTTGTCAGGCTCAACAAATAGTCACTCATTGCTTGCGCAACAGGACAGTTTCATTTGCATACGGGTGAGAGTGCTGAAAGCGCGGGCTGTCGATAAGTCGTGTAGACGATCAGGCTACACAAAGTGATCTTTGGGGATTGCCCGAATTCGGACAGATTCTCTTAGTGAATTGACTTACGCCAGGGTTGGGTAAATGCGAAAGAGGTGCACTCGACGGACTATACAATCGCGTCTACCTCCCATCCGCGACTGTCATCCGCTCTGCTCGGTCATTCTGAATCGATCATCGCCAATTGCGTAAAGAGCAAGCCGGCTACTTAACTATGTTCTATTTGGATAGATGAAGCGGACATACATATAGGGCGGAGGCAGACTTGCAGTACCGACAACAAGTATAACAGCCTTTTCAGAATACGTCAACTACCATCAATGTTGGGGTGTATCCCAGATTATTTGAGAGGGGGAAGGGAGGTAGACTTTTAGTAGGAGAAAGAGGGGAGAAGAGGAAGAGGAGATGAAGATGAGACGGGAAGAGGCGAAGGCGAAGTTTGTGCGAGGAGCGGAGGAGATGTTTGAGGCGATGTGGGAGTGGGGGGAAGAGCATTCTGAAGCGAGTTTTGATGAGATAGCGGGCAAATTGTCGCAAGAGCGGCGGGCGCTGATGGGAGAGATGCTGGGGGCGTTGTTGTTGCAGCATGGAGATGGGAGGTACGAGGAGGTGGAATGTTCGGCGTGTGGGCAGGCGACGGAATCGAATGGAAGGCGCCTGCGCAGGGTAAGCCATGCTGAAGGGCAAGTAGAGGTGAAACGAACGCATCGCCGCTGTTCGGAATGTGGACAGGGGATTTTTCCCCCTGGACCGTCGACTGCAGTTGATAGAGCAACGTAGCTGGTCGCGGGGGACGATAGCGCAAGCGTTGCGGATGTGCAGTGAGATGCCCTATGCGCGTGCAGCGAAACAGTTTGAGGCATTGACGCAAGTGTCCCTATCGAAGAACAGTCTGCAGCGGCTGGCGCAGGAATATGGAGGGCGGTTGGTCGCACAGCAAGCGCAAGAAGCGCAGGCCATGGTGCAGATAGCGGGCAAAGAGAGAGAGGTGGTCTGGCGCGAACGGGTGGAGCCGGCGAGCGAGGTGATGAACATATCGATGGATGGCGCGCTGGTCAACATGCGAGAGGAAGGCTGGAAAGAGGAGAAACTGGTGTGCGTCTCAGCTGTACGCCATCAGCTGGATGCGGAGACAGGCAAAGCGGTCCGCCCTTCTAAGCGACCATAGCTATCGGGCAGGACTGTGGGATGCGTCTGAATTCGGACAGCAGCAGTGGGCGGAAGCCTGTCGCCGGGCTGTGGAGAATGCCAACTATCTGAGCAGTGTCAATGACGGCGCAGCCTGGATCTGGAACATCGTGCAAATGTGCTATGGCAACTGTGTCGAGATCATCGACTGGTGGCACGCTGTCGAAAAGCTGTGGCTGATCGCACAACAGCGCTTCGACACCGCATCAGAAGAGGCGACCGCGTGGGTTTCCGCCCAGAAACAACATCTGATTACTGGTCGTCTGCGCACGCGCCTGCGCCACATCCGCTTACTCTACCCCAGAGGACGCCCCCTGCCTGACGACGTGCGTAACGCCATTTTCTATCTCTTCCACACTCGCTGGCGTTTGCGCTATCACCTCTTCCGGGAGGCAGGTTGCCCCATCGGCGGCGGCGCCGTCGAATCTGCCTACAAAATCGTTGTCCAGCAGCGCCTCAAACAATCCGGTATGCGCTGGTCACGTCTCGGCGCACAAGCTATGCTCGCCCTGCGCTCAACCCTGCTTAGCCAGCACAACCTTAACCCTCTTCAACTCCTTGCCCTTGCCTGAACATACAAAACAATCTGGGATGCACCCGCGCACACGGGTGCGATTCAAAATGGGGGTGAGTTTCGGTCTACCTCTGGGGAGTTACACTGGGATCCGCAGCCCACTCCTCTGGGCAACCCCAATATTGGGATTGCACCCTTTCATTGGGGGGTGCGTTCCAGAATTGGGGTGAAGGTGGTTCAGATAGGGATTTATGCCATCGTTGACTGAGGAGGCGTGTCCGGAGGGAGAGCATGGCCTGAGCGCCATCGCGGGACCAGCGCATGCCAGCTTGTTTCATACGCTGCTGAATCAAGGTCTTAGCAGCAGATTCGACGGCGCCGCTGCTGATAGGGAAGCCAGTCTTGCGATAGGCAGCATAGTTCATGCGTCGTCGGTTTTTCCACAGATAGGCAACCGCCTGTTTGACTTCTGGAGGCGCCTCTGCAGGGTTGGGATAGAGACGCAAGATGCGGCGGAAGAAAAGGTGCAGTTGACTGCGAGCTAAAGCGGCTTTCTGCGCATTGACCCAGGCAGCAGCTTCTGATGAGTTCGGACCCAGTGCTGCGGTCGCGGATCTGCCAGACGTACTGCAGCATGTGCCACCGGTCGAGGATTTCGATGCGGCGGGAGAAACAGACAAAGACCATCGCCCAAATCCAGATGGCACCGTCGTTGATGCAGACGCCCCGTTTGGCCTTTTCCACCCCGCGACGATAACTCTCGGCCCAGTAGTGGTTGGTAAAGGTTTTGGCATCCCAAAGCCCTGCCCGATAGGCGTGCTTTGTCAAACGCAACTCGCCCTCTGCTTTCTCCCCTGCTGCACGCACAGGCGCAGCCGAGACGCTCGCTACCTTGGCCTCTTTCCAGCCCTCCTCGCGTAGATGAACCATCACCCCATCAGCTGATACCGCTATCACCTCACCGTCCGGCTCGGGAATGCGCCACTAGCTAACCCCTTCCACCTCCGCAGCCACGCACACCATCGCCTCAGCCTCGCTTGCCTCTGCTTTCACCACCTCCCTTCCGTACTCCAGCGCCAGCCGCTGCATACTGCTCGCTGAAATCGATACATTCGTCAACTCGCTGAAGTTCTCTGCCGCACGCACATACGAACTCAGTTCAACCGCTTGGCGCAACACCATCTCCAGCATCTGTGGACTCCATCCCCGTCTCCTCAGCCCTAGTCTCCGGTCCAGGGGGAAAAACCCTTGCTTACACGAAGGACAGTACTAGCACTCTCGATTTACTTCGACTGCTCCCTCACGGTGTTGTATCTCTTTCTTCTTCCCCTTATTCTGCGCTCGCTCCCCGCACGCAGGACAACACGCATCCACCTCCACCTCGCCTGCCTCGCCTACCAGTTCTACCATGAAAGGCTTCATCATGGCTTCCCGTTCCTGGCGTACCCGTTCCATGATCTCATCGAAACTGGCCTCAGGTTCCTCCCGTCGCCACGACCACAGCCGCTCGTGCATCTCCCCCGCCGACTCTGTAAACTCTCCCTGACTTCGCTTCCGTCCCATTGCCTTCCTTCCCTTTCTCTATCCCCTTCTTCTCTCAACCCTCCCTTCAGTATATCTCACCCCCTTTTTGGGACGCACCCTATTTGCGCTATTTGCGGGGTGCGTCCCAGATTTTTTGTATGTTCAGGCAAGGCCAAGGAGTTGAAGAGGGTTAAGGTTGGGCTGACTAAGCAGAGTTGAGCCGCAGAGCGAGCAAGGTTTGAGCGTCCATATGCGACCAGCGCATACTGGATAGGTCTCCCGCCTCTGAAATGAGGAACCTGCTACACGTGGAATACTGTCGAAGCTTTTCCCTTCGTCAAGTTACCGGCCGCCGCTGAGCGCACGCAACCCAGGGACCAGCCCCAGCAAATCGCCGTCAGTGTCCCGCCTAGTCCTCTCTACCACTCCCAGATGCCGGCGATCTCCTTCAGCGTCTCAACGTCAAGGATGACAATTCGTCGGTAGCCCAATTCCACCAGGCCCTGCCGCTTGAAATCCCGCAAAATTGCGCTGACCGTCTCACGGTAAGTACCGAGTCGGTCCGCGAGAACCTGATGGCTGACCCCCTGAATTACCTCCTCCGAGTCGCTGCACAGTTCAACCAGCAGAGCCGCTAGCCGTTCTGGCAGCTTCTTGTAGGCCACATCTTCCAGCCTGTCTTCTACCTGCAGAAGCCGCCTGCCGTACGTCTGCAGCATCCCCCATCCCAGAATTGGATACTGAAGCGTCATATTACGCGCCTCGGCAGCCGGAATTGACCACACCACCACATCAGTATCCGCTTCGGCGAAAACGTTCGCCTCTTGCGGCCTGTTCAACGCGCCTTCGCCAAATATGGAAGCCGGCTCCAAACTGCCTATAACCAGCCGACGCCCCTCTTGATTTGGGCAGACCAGGTTGATTTTGCCCTGCATGAGCACGAACATCTCTCTCTTCAGAGCAGTCGTATCGGCAACAACCTCATGCGGTCGATATGAGCGCATGCGCACATGCTTCCCGAATGACGGGTCGTCGTTGCGGAGATCCATCAAAGTCTGCAAAAGCTCAGGTTTTCGGCTCAGAACATCGTCGGCAACGGTGTGTCGATGGGAATTCTCGAACATACCTCATATCCTTTCTGGCTGCTCCGCAAAACCGGGCTCATATGCGGGGCGCCGGCTAGGGCGGGAAAAAAGGTCACTTCCGCCGGAGAAAAGCCACAACTCACGCTAAATTTGTACAAAACTTGAACGAAAAAGGCACATTTACCAAAAACTGCCCCGATTCGTCCGACAATCAATTCAGTATCTGTACACTATCTGAAGTATAGCATTTTTCGTGAACGATTTCTATACTCTCGGTTCTTACAGAATTATTATCAACAGTGCATCAGAAACTCTACTCCCTTTAATAGATTAACATTGGAAAGTTACGGTTCTGTTGCGGAAAAGTTAGCATTCCATATGCATTGGGCCTCCACCGTACAATTCCCGATCCGTGAGACCCGCTTCTGGCTCAGGGCGCGATGCCTTCCCTGTCTTCTGACGTGTCCAACCTCGCAGGCCGGAAAAGGCAGCCTCGCTGTTACAGACAAAACACACAATTCCTACCAATCGAAAACCTGTCAGAGGACCTCGCACAAGTGCGCGCCCGCGTAACCTCTCCTGCCAAAAAGGGCCCATATCTGGGACAATACTCACCAAAATAGCGCAATTGTGGACAATTTCGTGTTATGCTACACTAAATTTCTGTAGACAACCGCCCGACAACTGAGAGCGACTCTGCATTTTCCGTGGCTCTCTCTTCACCATAACGATAGCACCGCACTGAAGCTTTTCTCATGCAATACTCCTTCGCATCCAGCCCCGTACAGTCGGAGGCCGAATCGGTCGGGTCGAAGAATGGTCTCTTCCATTCATTTCACTCAAATCACGTGACGAGAAAAGCTTAATGGCAGGAATTTTGAAGAGAATCGTCGCGGTTCTCGTAAGTATTGTCTGGCTAAGTCTCATTCTTGTACTGCTGGCAGGTTTTTTCGTGCCCGATCTTCACCAGCTTCTGCCACCACCAGTAAGAGAATTCACTGACCCGGAAGTGCTGCGTGAACGGTGGCAATCCTTCACCGATTCCCTGGTGACAGGAATCGGCGTGCAGCCTCCCGCTGAACCTGTAGCCACAGAGACGCCCACGCCGGATGCCGCACTGTCCACCGCGCCTACACAAACGCCCGTGCCCGAGGCCCCTACTTCCACGCCGCCGCCCGTGCCATCCCCGACACCGACTACCCCGCCGGCCATGAGTTCCGACGACGATGAAGAGACACCCGCTCTCGAAATTTCCGTCTCAGTCTCAGAGGCAGGACAAGCCGACTTGCGCTCCGCTCCCAGTGAAGATGCAGACGTCATTGGACTCGTCGCCGCAGGTGGAAAGGTCAACGTCAACGGTCAAGATTCCACCGGGAACTGGTATCGACTGGAAGACGGTACATGGATTAGCGCTGATGACCTCGTTGAAGCCCCGCTCGATCAGGTCCCTGTTGTAATGGTTGAGACCCAGCAACCCCCCGAAGGGCCTCAAGAACCGTCGCCGCCATCTGACGCAGAAACCGATACTCCATCCACAGAGCGCGTGCCTGTCAGCGCTGTTGTCAACGCCGATTCTAACTTGCGGGCCGGCCCCGGCATCGAATACGATCGCGTAGATGGTATCAATTTCGGCGAAGAAGCTTCCATCGTTGGTATTTCCGCCGATGGTGAATGGTATCTGCTTGAAAACGGCGTTTGGCTCTTTGCCGCCCTAGTCACCGAAGCCGTTGACGTACCCGTTCAACAGGCAGCAACGGAAGAGACGCAGGAAGACACTGAAGAAACCGATATCGAGCAAGCTGACACGGACGACGAATCGACGACAGAAACAGAGCAGACAGAGACGGACGCTGAGCAACCGCAACCCGTCGTCATTGCCCCCCGCGGCGCCAACCTACGCGCCGGGCCGGGACTCGAATATGATCGAGTAGACGGCGCCGAGGAAGGTCAGATATTGGCAGTTGTGGCGCAGGATGAAAGCGGAGAGTGGTTGAAACTTGAAGATGGATCCTGGATCTTCGCCGCACTGGTAGAAAACGTGCCCGAAAACCTGCCCGAAGAGTCGGAAGAAGTAACCGAGGAAGAGCAGGACGAACAGGACGCGCAGACCGACGAGGACGAACAGGAAACGCAGGAAAAGATTGAGCCGGTCGTATTCTCAATCGTGAACACAGACGCCAATCTACGCAACGGCCCCGGCCTCGACGCAACCATTGTTGAATCCGCCTCCGCTGGCACCCAAGTGACTATCGTCGATCGGTCCGACGATGAACAATGGTTACAGCTTGACAATGGTTTCTGGATTTTCGCTACTCTCGTGGATATCCTCCCAGTAGAGGGAGAAGAGGATACCGGGACGGAAGATACCGATGATAACAACAATAATAGCGGTAACGAGAATAACGACGGGGGATAGGTAGCTCAGCCGCGGGTGAAGATACCCCATATTAGATTGTGTGATGGGGGTGGCAAGAATACTCTGAACTGCAATCGCAACAATCGAGCCTACTTTAGAACAGCGCCGTACCGGCCGCCTCAGGTTTCGGACATCTTCGGGAACTAAACCGGCCGTGCGGCGTACTTTTTTGTACATAATCAATCAAGAATGCAACGCGCGCTCGCAAACGAATCCACGGAGTGACATTGATGCGAATTCTTCTCTATACCGGGAAAGGCGGAGTCGGCAAAACCAGTGTCAGCGCGGCCTGCGCACTGCGTTGCGCCGAACTGGGCTACCGGACCGTCGTCCTCAGCACCGACTCCGCCCATAGCCTCGGCGACAGCTTCGACACCCGCATCGGCAGTGAACTGGTGGAGCTGGCGCCAAATCTGTGGGGTCAGGAGATCGATCTGCTCCATCAGATGGACAAATACTGGGGGCGCGTGCAGGAATATCTGAATGTACTTTTCTCCTGGCGCGGTATGGATTCGCTGGTCGCTGAAGAAACTTCCGTGCTGCCGGGAATGGAAGAACTCGCCAGCCTCATGCACATTACACATCTGGCCGACAGCGGCGATTACGACACGATCATAATCGACGCAGCGCCGACCGGATCTACTCTGCAGCTGCTCAGTTTTCCCGATATCGCCCGCTGGTATATCGAAAAGATTATGCCCTTTGAACGCCGTACGCTCCAGATCGCCCGGCCCATCGTGTCCCGTATGAGCGATATCCCACTGCCGGACGACGACCTCTTCGAAAGCGTCGAAGATCTGGTGAATGTCCTGGAGCGTACCAGCCTCCTCCTGAGCGACAGCAAGGTCAGCAGTATGCGGTTGGTGATCAACCCGGAGAAGATGGTCATAAAGGAGGCGCAGCGCGCCTATGCCTACCTGAATCTATATGGCTATGCCGTTGATTCCGTCGTCTGCAATCGGGTCTTCCCGCAAGAACTGCAAGATGCCTATTTCAGTGAATGGATCGAAGCGCAACGGCGCAATCTTGCCTTTGTCGAAGAAGCATTCCAACCGCTTCCCATCTCCCGGATCCCCTTTTTCGAGGAGGAAGTGCTGGGCCAGAAGATGCTCCAGCGCATGGCCGCCACCATCTTCGGGGAGGATCTGGAGCGCGGGGGCAAAGGTGACCCCACCCGCCTCTGCTATCAGGGGGAGCCCCAGAAAATCTTCGTCCGCAACGACCACTACATCCTAAGCATCGCCCTGCCTCTGGTGGCCAGAGAGGAGGTGAACTTGCACCGCAGTGTCGTGGATGAGCTCATCGTTCGTATCGGCAACTGGAAGCGTAATATCGCCCTGCCTATTGGCTTGGCGCGGCTCAAAATTGATGGCGCCAAATACGAAGGCGACCGGCTGAACATCCTGTTCCGTAAGCAAGAGGGCGATGATGCTTTCGAGTCGCTGCAGCGCAGCCCCTGGGAGCAACTGAAATCCCGACTGCAAGGGGAGGTCGTTTGAGCGGTACGTCAACAGGCAACGGCGCTTTCCGCGCTACAACCGTCTTAACGCGACGCGGGCTGCGTTGAAGCCGCACATGCCGTGAACCCCGCCTCCGGGCGGCGTCGAGGAGGAGCAGAGGTACAGACCGGGCACCGGCGTGCTGTAAGGGGGAAACCGCAGCAGCGGCCGCGTCCAGAGTTGGCGCAGATCCTGCACGCCGCTGTTGATGTCGCCGCCCACATAGTTAGGGTTATAGCGTTCGTAGTCGGCGTTGTTGATCACGGACCGCGCCAGTATCGTGTCCCGAAAACCGGGGGCGAACCGTTCGATCTGTGCTTCGATCGCTGCCGTCATGTCGGTAGTCGAGGCGTGGGGCGTATGGCAGTAAGCCCACAGTGTGTGCTTACCCGCCGGCGCACGTGTCCTGTCAAACAGGCTATGCTGCGCCACCAGCACATAGGGCCGCCTCGGAGTGCGCCCGCGGCTCGTCGCTTCCTCTGATGCCGCGATTTCAGCCAGCGTACCTCCCAGATGAACTGTACCCGCGTGGCGGCATATCTGCGCCCGCCACGGCGTAGGCTCGCTCAGCGCATAGTCCACCTTATACACGCCCGGGCCATATCGAAATTTCTCCAGTTTGTTCCGGTAGGCGGCTGGTAACCGCGCCCCCGCCAGCCGTAGAACCTGCCGGGGCGTCACATCCAGCAGAACGGCCCGGCTGGGCGGCAGTTCATCCAGTGACTTCACCTGCCAGCCGGCCACAATATCCCCGCCCAGAGCACGCAAATACGCGCCCATTGCATCAGTGATGGCCTGTGCCCCGCCGCGGGGAAAGGGCCAACCGACTGCATGGGCCAGGATCCCCAGCAACATCCCGAATGCGGATGTAAATGGCTGGCGAAAATCGAGAAAGGAGTGGGCTGCAAGCCCCGCAAAAAGTGCCCTCGCCCGCTCTTCACGGAAATACAGGCCCGACAGCAGATGGACCGGCATCGCCGCGGACAAGCCGAATCGAACCAGTGCCGGCAGATGGATCCCCACAGGATACGGTCCCAGCACCATCGGCGCCAGTGTCTCCCAGTCAGCCGTCAGCGAGCCAAAAAGCCGGTTCCAATTCTGGCCGTCCAGGCCGATCGACGCCGCCGTCTGCGTCAGCGAACGATAGAGGCCGACCGCCGTGCCGTCATCCAGCGGGTGTGCCGCCGGAATCTCCGGCTGAACCCACCCGACCCCGTAACGCTCCAGCGGCAAACTGCGCAAAAAAGGCGAGCCGGGCACGAGAGGATGAACCGCGGCGCAGATGTCGTGTCGGAAACCGGGCAGCGTAAGCTCGGCGGTACGATTCCCTCCTCCGATCGTGTCCCTGCCTTCGATCAAAAGGACCGAGTGCCCGGCCTGAGCGAAAGTAATCGCTGCCGCCAGCCCATTGGGCCCGGCCCCGACAACGACGGCATCATAGAGTGGCATTGGTCAGTTTGGGCGCCAATGTAGTAAAGGCAGCTTGAAGAGCTGCAAAACGACCCGCTGTCCCACCTCCTCCGTCATTTCACTGAACGTAATCCCCGGCTGCGCCCGCAGCGTCTCCTCAACCGCCTGACGTACCATGTCATACTTGCCCTTATCGATATTGACGCCCTGCTTTCCAGCCGGGTGAAGCGTCATGATCTTTTCTGTCACTTTCTCCTCCCAAACGGCGGCAGGCAACCCGCGGTTTCAACCCCATAAAAGAAGAAGAGAGGCAAATCGCCTCTCTCTTCCCAACACCTTCCCCGCTTTGCGGTGAGTTCTACTCCCCTTCGAACAGCTTCTCATTGCGGTGAAGCCGGCGGGCGATGCCAAAAGTCTGGCCCTGGGCTCGCATCGTCGGTGCGTGTGCCGCCAGGTAGCGGGCCGCAGCCACCAGCACCAGCACAGCTTCCTCCTGCGAATCCGGCTCCGCCGACAGCAGATCGTGCTGTCGAAAGGCCGCTTCGACACACTGAATTGTATGGAAGTTGCGGTCTTCTCGCAGCAGCAGCGCGCCAAGCTCTGCCCGCAGCGCGGCCGCAGCGCCCCCTTCAAATAGGTAACTGCCCACTGCGTTTCCGGCCGCGTTCACCTGTTGCTGCTGATCCAGCATCTTCGCCAGCGCCGGCAGCGAAGGCCCTGTCCCGTTGCCGCCCGAAGCGGCTGGCAGTCGGGCCGCGGGAATGTTCAGAAAACGGTCGAGATAGATGCTCATCGCGGCATCGAAAACGCCCCGCAGCAGGAGTAGATATTCATCCGGCGATTCGTACCCCTCCAAACGCCGCAGACCCTGATGGACCGCATTGGCGAAAGTAAAGGTATGCAGAGCCGTATCCCAGTCACCGAACTCGTTGCTCGTGTGGAAGCGCGCAATGCGCAGCGCCGCCGCATAGGTGACCGCAGCCGCCAGTTCAACCTCGCTGGCCCCGGCTCGCAACGCGCCAAGCAGCGCGTCAGCGATGGCGTGCGGATCATCGGTCAGCAATACCGGCACCAGCCTGGCGCGCCCCGCCCAGCGCCCGCGCTGCGGCTGACCTGTCGCAAGAGCGTCAGGAATCTGCCCGCGCGCATCGCCCAACAAATCGATCAGATCGATCGGGTTGCGCCAGGCGTTGGACTCCTCCATCCGCCGCGCCGAGGCATAGCCCGGTACCAAACTGGTCAGAACCGCTTCCGCCTGCTCCCAACCGACGATATCCAGCGCTTCGAACGCCTTGTTGGTAAAGTCCAACGGATGTCCGATATCGATATAGCGGAAATCAGTCGCCGCGCTGAACAATATATCCGCCATCTGCTGCGGACCCGCGCCGGCACGTAAGGCGGTTACAATGCACCGCTCCGCGCCCTCTGCATCACGCACCAGAATGAAACGGCGGAACCACTGCTTCAACGTCGTCAGGTCCGGGCTGCCGTCCGGCAGAGGCGTTACCGGAAAGCGCGGTGAGCTGCCGGCCGAATCGGACGCAACCGCGGCCAAACCGTGAGCCAAGGCTCTGGCCCGGTCCTCGCTTCCCAGGCTGGGCAGCAGATTCTGGAAACAGGTGAGCATCGTCAGTCCCTGCCCCCAACCCGCCATACGGTAGCGGACGCCGAAATCCAGGCCCGCGGCAAAGGGAGTCAAGGTGTCGTCGGCTTCATCTACCAGCGTGATCGCCGCCTTCGCCACCACCAGCGAAAGATTGCGTTCCAGCCCCACGGCCAGCCGCTTGCGCTGGTGCTCCACCGGATCGTGCCGGGGCGTTACATCGACAAATACATCTCCGTTCCGAACCTTCACCGGGAAGTTTGGCGTGTCGTCCGCCCACAGATCGAAAGAGCCGCCTGTGCAGAGATCAAAGCGGGCGTGATGCCAGTGGCACGTAAGGATCCCATCCTGGACACTGCCCTTGTCAAGAGGAAAGCCCATATGTGGACAACGGTTGTCGAGCGCGTAGATTTCGTCTTCGTGATGAACGAGGACAATGACGTGGCCGTTTAGTTGGACCGTGTGCAGGCCCGTTTCAGCAACTTCAGCGACACTTGCAATGCGCTGATAGGCGTCAGCAGCGACTTTGGTTGACATTCTTGGCCTCCTGATTTCTATCGTACTATTCCTCTAGAGATTGCTATTGCGTACCGAAAACTTGGAACCAGCGCACTATCGCATACAAGCCGGTTACCAAAAACTAAGAACTGAAACCGGTGTCTACTAACCACTAACCACTAACCACTGCGGTTCTGCCCTCCTCGTGCACCGCGGTCAGCGCGGCAAAGCCCACCAGCGCCAGCGCCGCCCAGAACAGAAAGGGCAGGCCAGCACCAAATGATTCCAGTCCATTCCCAAGCGGGGGAGCGACGACAGACCCAATGCGAGAGATCGCCATGATAAAACCGGTGGCCGTCCCGGCAAAAGCCGGACCTACGCCCCGCAGTTCGATGATCAGCGTCATCATCGTCGCCATGTAGCCGTCTCGCGTAATGCCCGCGAAAATGACCGCCAGCCATACAATGATCCCCTGTACAAACGAGAGGAGGCCGAAGCCAACCGTTAACATCAGTGCCGAAGCCAGCAGCAGCGGGCGGCGTACCCCCAGCCGGTCGGACAGCAGAGTAAACGGAACTGTAAACAGCAGACTGGCGAAATGGAAGCTGGCCAGGGCGCTGTCCGCCGTGTTCGGCGCCCAACCCTCATTGCGCAGATAGAGAGGCAGGTAGCCGAGCGAGCCCTGGATCGCTCCGCCGATGCCAAACATTGCCAGCGCCAGCAGCCACACGTTGCGCAAGCGGCCGACCCGCAACAACGATTCGCGCAGCGAAGGCCGGTCCTCTGACCCAATGGCCCGACCGTCCCCATCCGGCCCAGGTCGCGTGAACGCCCACAACGTACCGACGATGACCGCCAGCACAGCGTAGAACAGAAGCACGTTCCGCCAGCCCCCAAGCAGCGGCGAAAGAATTGTCGCACTGATCAGCGAGCCCAGAAGAAATCCTAAGGCCATGCCCGCCGACACCACGCCATTCGCCATGCCAAGGCGCTTCCCGGAAAACCAGACGCCGCACGTCTTGTGGACGTTCATCGGCGCCGCCATCGGAAAGAGGCCCGCTACCAGTACGGTGGCGGTCAGGCTGGCGTAGTCGCTGGCAAACGCACGCGTCGCGCCGGTGACGCCCGAGAGCAGGCACGCGAAAACAAGCATCCGCCGCGCCCCGACGCGATCGCCAATCACGCCCCCGGTCAGGCTCATGGCAACGCCCAGCAGCGAAGCCGCGCCCCAGACGTACCCAATCTGCACCAGGTTCAGAGAAAGCTCAGAGCCAATCTCGTCGAACAAGACCGGCAATGACATCATCGGCATGCCCACGACAAGAGTGTGGGTCAGCGCGGCCAGCACCAGAATGTACCACCGGTACGCGCCTTCGGCAGGACTGGGGGCTGTGGCCGTCGGGGCCGAGACGCGCCGCGGATCAGACACTTGCGGTCGTCCCGCCATCAATGAGAATTTCTGCGCCGGTGATGCTCGCCGCCCTGTCCGAAACCAGGAACAGCGCCATGTCTGCAATCTCGTCCGCTTCGGCCATGCGGCTCAGCGGCACCGAGGCGATGCGGCGGGCGCTGGCCTCCTCTACCGAAATGCCCTGCGCATCCGCCTCCTGGCGGGCGAGTTGGCGAGCTCGTTCCGTGTTCACCGGGCCGGGCGAAATCGCGTTGATGCGCACGCCATAGGGGGCAAGATCCTGCGAAATGCCCTTGGTAAAGTTGATTATGGCGGCGTTGGCCGTGCCGCCGGCGAGAAATGTCGGCGTGGGGTTGTGCGCCGCCGCGCCCACAATGTTGACGATGCGTCCCTCCCGCCGCGCCTTCATCTGCGGCGCCAGCGCCCGCACCATTCGCATATATCCGAGCAGCTTCAGATCCCATGCCCCGTGATATGCGTCGTCGCCCAGGTTGTAAAAGTCGCCGCTCGGCGCCGAGCCGGCGTTGTTGATGAGGATGTCCACATGACCCCAGGTCGAGAGGGCGCGGGCGCTCGCCCGTGCAACCCCTTCGGCAGTGCTTATGTCAGCGCTTACCGACAACGCTTGCGCACCACTCTGGTCGGCGTGGGCCTCGATAGCGGTTAGAGCCTGCGCTAGCCGTTCCTCGTCGCGCGCCGCAATCAGAACGCTCACGCCTTCCGCGTAGAGCGCCTGCGCACAGGCCAATCCAATACCCGCGCTGCCGCCCGTGATGATGGCTGTCTTGCCAGAAAGATTGAATTGCAATTATAATGTCTCCCTCAGGCGTGAGGCCCTGTAAAATCTGGGGGCCTGCTTCGGGCTGGCGCCAGAGCCGCCCTCATCAGTTTCCTTCTTTTCTGTCCCCATATATCTCGCACTTTGGGAAGGTTAGCGAGAAGCCGTACCAGCGAGCAAAGAGGTGTAGAGGCCGTTCGGTTGGCAACTCGTCTCCGGCGGGATCGGAAAGTCTTCCGTCGCGAATGATCGCCCCGTCGTCCAGGCAAAGGTCGTTTCCTTCCCATCTGGCATCCTGTACATCGGCGAAGAGCGGCGTCGGCGTGCCGGAAATCGGGTCCAGATAGATCAGCAACTTTCTGTTGTCAAGGACGTCCAGCAACACGCCGCCCCGCTCTTTGAGAACATCCAGCGGATAGTAACGGCTAATCCTGTCCGTCCAGACGCCCAGCCCCATCTCTAGGCGCGGCCGCCGCGGGTCTTCCGCGCCCATCGAACCCACGAACCTCGGCGGCAAAAAACGCCCCCTGCTCAATCGCACCAGGATCTTCATCAGGCCCACCGCCAGACCAAAGGGCAGCGGCAGCCTCGACCGCGCAATACGGGCGTCCGGGTACTGCGCCAGAGCTTGATCCACCTGCATATGCCGCAACGGCGCCAGTTCGAGACGCCGCCCCTTGAGCGGCCCGTACAGACATTCGCCCGTGACGTGATCCCAATAAGAGCCGGTCTGGTGGTCCCCCATCAACGACATGCCGTTATAGAGGCCCCGCGTCGCAAACGTGTAAGTTTCCCCGTCAATGACCGGCGTCAGACCGACGCCGCTATTGCACGGCGCTCAGAATGTGGACAGAAACGGTGTCCCGTTCCACTCTCCCTGCGCCACATGGTGGAAGATCATCTCGCTGGTGAGCAGAGCCAGCGCCGCGCCCTCCCGCTCCAGCACCAACACCGGCGTCTCCCCGCGCACCGTATTGCTGCTCAACGCGTCGGCCAGCCGCTCGGTGCGCCCCACAGCCAGGGGCCGGAACATATCTCGCTTGCTCAGGATAGCCCGTTTCGCGTCAAAGGTCGCCGCCGCGGTCAGTTCGGTTGGATACGCTTCCATCTTCAGCCCCTTTGCCAGTCGAAAACTGGAAACGGACACCGACTGTGGGACGCTAAGCCCCGGAGTCGGGTCTACTGTTCGTTCGAAAATCGGAAAACGGTCGTCTGCGTATACTCTTCGCCGGGCCGCAGAACAATCGACGGAAAGTGCGGCTGATTGGGCGCGTCCGGGAAATGTTGCGTCTCCAGGCAGAACCCGCCGCGGTGTGGATAGACCTGTCCACCTTTGCCCGTGCTCGCCGCCTCCATCTGGTTGCCCGTATAGAACTGCACCCCCGGCTCAGTTGTCAGCACCTCCAGCACTCGTCCGCTGACCGGCTCCGTGACCCGCGCCGCCAGCCGCAGGGCGCCGGGCTCCCCGTTGAGGACGAAGTTATGATCGTAGCCGCCGCCTCTCCGGATCTGCTCGTCGTCCGCATTGATGCGCGCGCCAATGGCAGTGGGCTGGCGGAAGTCGAAGGGTGTGCCGGTCACGTCCCGCACCTCACCTGTCACGATCAACGCGCCGTCCATCGGCGTGAACGCGTCGGCATCGATCATGGCGACGTGGTCGTGGATATTGCCCTCCCCGGCCAGGTTGAAGTAGCTGTGATTAGTCAGGTTGACGATCGTCGGCGCGTCGCAGGTCGCATGGTAGTCGAGACGCAGCTCGTTGTCATCGTTCAGGCTGAGCCTCACCGTCGTGTCCAGCGCGCCCGGATAGTGGTCTTCCCCATCCGGGCTGTGGTGGGAGAGCGCCAACCCGACCTCCCGCTCGTTCTGAAAAGGCTGGGCCTGCCACACGACCTTGTCGAAGCCGCCCTCCCCACCGTGAAGATGGTCGTCGTTGATGTTACGCGCAAGCTGGTAACGCACACCGTCCAGCTCGAAGCTCGCGCCGCGGATGCGGTTCGCGCAGCGGCCGACCAGCACGCCGTAATAGGGGTGCCCGGCCAGGTATTCCTCAAGCGTATCGAACCCCAGCACCACGTCTTCCGCCTGACCGTCGCGGTCCGGTGTCGACAATGTGCGGATCAGCCCGCCGTAGTCGAGAATATCAACCTCGATGCCCGTGTCGTTGGCGAGCGAATACTCTCTGACCGCTTGCCCTCTATCCGTCTTCCCGAACGCTTGGCTGCTCAGTTTCATCTGTCGTTATCCATAGGTTTTCTGCCGGTACTCCGCCAGCATCTGGTCCATCACCCACGATGTACGCGCGCCACTGACGCCCGTGCTCGGGCAGCTCCCGCGTCCATTCAACTCGTCAACAATAGTCTGGATCAGCGGCTGATGTACGTGGTCCGGCTGCGTAACCGGGATCTCCTCGGCGCCGGCGCTCGTCGTCAGAGCGATCGGGCTGGCATCGAAACAGACGTAGCCGATGCGTCCTTTCGTGCCTTCGATCTCCGTCCAGTCAAGGTTTTCAAAGCTGGAGAACATCCACGTCCCTGTCCCTTGCACGCCCGATTCGAACGTGAAGCTGCCGCACACAATGTCCTCGGCGTCGTAAAGCCCCGCCTGATTGGCCGCGTATCCTTGCACGCGGCTGATCGGCCCCAGCAGATAGTCGAGAATGTCCAGCATGTGCGAGCCCAGGTCCAGAAAGAGGCCCGCGCCCGCGATCTCCGGATCGACCCGCCACCCCCGCTGGTCCGGGAACGCGTCCGCCGGCTTGGCCGGCTGGTAGTAGCGGATCAGCACCGACCGCACCTCGCCGATCGCGCCCTGTTCGATAAGTTCCTGTACTTTCAGGAATTTCGGCAGCCGCCGCCGGTAATAGCCCACCCACAGGGGTACGCCAGCTCCTGCGCAGGCCCGGATCATGGTCTGGCACTCTTCGTGAGTGCGCGCCATCGGCTTCTCCACATAGACCGGTTTGCCGGCCGCGGCCGCCTTGCACGTGTACTCCATGTGCGTGTCGGGCGGCGTTGCAACGTAGACGGCGTCCACTTCAGGGTCGTTGATCAGCTCGTCGCCGTCGTCGTACCAACGCGCCACGCCGTGGCGCCGCGCAAAGTCGGCCGCCAACTCCCCGTTGCGCCGCATCACCGCCGTCAGCGCCGAGTTATCGGCTTTGTATAGTCCAGGCCCGCTCTTGACCTCGCATACGTCCCCACAACCGACGATCCCCCAGCGAATCTTTGTCATGTCTCCTTCCCCATCACTCGTCTGGAATATCCACCAAAACGCCAACCTGTCACTAGGCCCCAAACAGGCGCGCCCCACAACCGAAGAATCCCGTCATCTGCCGGGCTCACCGTCAATTGCCCAACACGAATCAAAGATCACCCATGGGCGTCGTCACCGACCACCGATCACTGACTACTGAGGGGCTTATATACGAAAGTAGCATTGTATACGTTTCTGGCAGCACCGCGTACTGGTGCGGTCACGCTACCGACGCGAACTCCACGCGCCAAAATGTTGCGAGCCGCGTTCATGTCTCGATCAGCGACATGAACGCATTTCGAGCATTCGAACACTCTGCAGATTCGAGATTTGGCGTTCACGTGCCCACATTTCGCACAAGTGCGGGACGTGTGTACGCGGGATTGACTTCAGCGAGTTTGCGACCGGCCCATTCTGCCTTGTACACTAACTGTCTTATGATCTTGCCCCACGTCTGCGCAGAAACTTCTCGATTCAGTCCTCGTTTGCGTACACCACCTGCAGCTGTCATGCCCTTCATGTTCAAATCCTCCACAACAATTGTTCCATGCTGTCGCACCAGTTCGACAGTCACCCCAGCCGCTAGTTCCTCAAGGGCCAGCCTCCCCCACTCTAGCGCAATCCACCCACAACAACAGAATGTGCTCGCCCCAGAGCACATTCATGATAGCCGGGTGCATCCCAGATTTGGGGTTGTCAGGAGTAGCATGCTACAGGTCCTAGGGTAACTCCCCAGAGGTAGCCAGGAATTCACCCCCATTTTGGGATGCACCCTGATAGCCACTTCACTTGCCATCAAGACCAACTTGTTCTATAATTGGTGTGGCTGAACCCATGAGGTTGGGGTGATGGGTGCATCCTTAACTAGCATTTGGGGGGCAAGGTCTCGATCAAGCCCCCGCCGTCAGCACCGCACAGTCCAGTATTTTCATTGTACCGTAAATTCACCGTACACAGATCCTTGTTTTCACCACCCCAATTGGCTTTGTTGTCCATGTAGCGCGTTTTCACGAGGAAAATCATGCTAACAAAATTGAAAAAGAGCTTCAAGGTAGTTTGGCGACACCTATACTGCTGGCTCGTGAAGATAGGCAACTGGCGTCTCGTGGATCACTGGATAGCTCACGTTCCATTTGACGGATAACAAGAAAAAAATCGGTTTTGCTAGATATTCTCCTTGTGGTAGTATACGAGATGCAGGACGCATCCCCCCCGGTCTCTCAAACTTACACCTATATGGTAAACTCTGGAAGGATTTCTCCGAAGTCCAACTGCACAGGCTGTTGAGTAGACGTTTCTTTGCGGCTGCCGCCTTCGCGCAATGGCGAGGGCGGTCTTATATCCACTCCACGTCCTTTGTCGTCGGTAGACCTTACCGACGTGTAGTTCAAAATGTTTATCGCTGCATTGTGGTCACGGTCAAGTAGCAGGCCGCAAGTGGTACACGCGTATTTGCGTACCGATAAGGGCATCACCTTGCGTTCACCGCAGCCACTGCATATCTGCGAACTGGCAAACCACTGCGACACCTTCTCCACAACAGCTCCGAATCTGGCCGCCTTTTTCTCCAACGTCGCCACAAACGAAGCTATACCTGCATCCAACAGCGCACGGCTCAATCGCCGGTTCCTCGCCATGTTCGCCACTTTCAGGGTTTCCACCTTTACGACTGCATAACGATTGACTATCTCGTTAACGATCCTGTAGTGATGGTCTTTCCTAATATTGGCGATACGGGCGTGCAGACGCGCGCGCTTCGCGTAGAGCCGGAGCCTGTTGCTTAAGCGGTTCTTGCCGTGCGTGTTGCGGCTACGGGCAATCGCCTTGTCGATTCGCCGCAGGGCTGCCAACGCTCCTTTCAGCGGCTTGGGATTCTCGTACTGCGTTCCGTCGGACAGAAACGCCAGCGTCTTGACGCCCATGTCAACACCGACCGCATCGCCGGCGCGCAATGGTGGACACGCTTGCCCATCGTCCACGATGAAGCTGGCAAACCAGCGTCCTGCCCTCTCTGAAAGAGTCACACTACACACATCGCCTGCAAAGCGCAGCGCTTCGCGCATGCGGACAACGCCGATTGCCGGCAGCCTGACTCGTCGGCCTTCGGGAACAATCGTGTTCCGTCCGTTCGACGCCGTGTAACGTCGGCCTTCTTTGCGTCTGCGGCGTGTCGGCTTCATCGCTCTCCGACCCGCTTTACCCCAACCTGCTTTCCAATTCCTGCAGGCAGCGCCAAAGTCGTGAATGGCGTTCTTGGCGGCCAGTTGTGAGAGTTCGGCGCACCACGGGAAACGTTCGCGCTTCACGGCGTTGAACCGCTTTTTCAGGTCATAGAAAGAGGGCCATCTACCCCCTGCATCACGGGCGGCTTCATGGCTGTCTACGCAGAAGTTGTACGCTATGCGGGCGTAGCCGCAGTGTTGGGAGAGCAGAGCGCGCTGGCGACTATTCGGTTGCAGGGCGATGGCGTGTGCGCGCATCACAGGGCAGATAGTTCCTCCGCCGCTGCCACCACGTCATCAGCGGCCAGTCTGTCCATCAGACGTTTGTGTTTGTGCGATCTGGCGCCGTACAGCCGGGCGCTGAACACAGTGATGATCTCCAATACATCCTTAGCCAACTCCTGTTCAAATGAAGGACGTTCACCCTGGTGGATGATAACCACTTCGATGCCTTGCAGAGCGCACAGACTGAATACCAGTTCAGCGCCGAAACGCAGCAGGCGATCTTTGTGGGTCAGAACCAGACGGCAAATCTTGCGCCGGAGAATCAGTTCCAGGAGTTGTTGCAGACCTTTCTTGCGGTAGTTCATTCCGCTGCCCAGGTCTCGGATAGTCTCCGTGCGCCATCCTTTCGCAGCGCAATAGGCTTCCAGCACGATCTGCTGCCGGTCAAGATCGTCTTTCTGGTCTCGGGCCGACACTCTAGCATAGCAGATAGTCGGTGACGATTCATCCTGCACAGAAATAAGGTCGGATACCAGATAGTATCGGGTTCCGGCCCGCGTCTTTCGCGTGGGAACAAGCTCACCAGTCTCTTCCCACTTCCGCAGCGTCTTGGGCGTAACACCCAAAATCTCCGCAGCTTTCCCTATTCGAACCATCCTCTCTTTGTCTGACATACTTACAGATTCTACTAGAAAGGTATAGATTAGTCAACTCTGTTGCCTACCCAACACATCACAAGGAGAGACAACGATGAGAAGAGCTTGGATCGGTTTGGTTTTCTGCCTGTGCTTGGTTCTGCTTACCGCAGTCCCTGCATACGCATCCGATGGAGAACCTCAGTCTGATCTGCCCATCCTGGCTGTCAACCCCGAAGACGCGTGCGAACCTATGGAGTGGGAACGCCTGAGCGTTGTGTTGTCAAACCAAGCATCGCAAGAGCACATTCTAGGGATGCCTGAACCGTTCATCCTTTTAGAATTTGGCGGAGGGTCAGATTTGCGAGATGGCTCACACAACTGTACTCCCGGAGCAAGCTGTTCATATGGAGATCCGCACTGTGCCTGTCGTACATGGTGTGCTGATTATGTCCCAGGCTATCTTCATGGAGGGTGCGCAGCAGCCCGTACACTCTCGTGCATGAATCTCCCCACACCCCACTTGCGCGCGGCGTGTATGGCCACAATATGGACGAGTTGTTATGTTCCTGGATATTGTGCAGACTTGAGACGTACTTGCCAACAGAATTGTTGATCAGGTAGTCAGACGCAGTAACCAGGAGCCTTTTGTGCCACCGTTTGGGGGTATGCGATCAGAATGGCACATTAAGAGTCACGGTGATGGACGGAGTTAGGCCAGCCTCTTGTGCGTCGCAAGGCGTTAACTCAGCCACAGGTTGTCTCGACACCTTTCATACTGGGAACGAGAGGCGGCCTAACTTCGGAATTACAGATGAGGTAACGGCAAAAGCCGTCAATTCTCCCCTCGTACATCTGTCCTAATACAAGAGCGTAACCGCACCAGTACGCGGTGCTGCCAGAAGCGTATATACAATGCTACTTTCGTAATATAAGCCCCACTACTGACCACCGTCGTCCCCGTGCCCGTGCACCGGCGAATGATTGTGGAAAATACCGTGCGCGTGCATGCGCTGGTGCAGCCGGTTATGAGCAGCCTCCAGCACCGCCCGCATCTCGCGAAAACGCTGCGCGTTCGGCCGGGGGGCGATCGTGTCCACATAGGCAATCGCGCCCTCGATCTGCTCCAACACCGCCGACGCGTCCGGCTCGTTGAAGAGCGGGCTGTCCGCCACCAGCGTCTGCACCGCGCTCGTGTGGGCCGCGATCTCGCCCTCCTCGCCAATATAACTGCCGCGTACCCGCAGCGCTATCCACGATGAAGCCGTGACCGTAACCTCCACACTGCCTGACGCGCTGTACTCGCCGTGTACGTCAACCTGGTCAACCACCAACCCACCCTGTACTACCTCCACCTGCTGGATCGGCACCTGCACCGACTCGACCCGCCAGTCGACGCCCACGCTCCCACCGCCGGCCGGCAACTGCACCTGACCGCCCGGCGCAACGCCCTCAACTGTCAACTCGGCCAGCGGACCGATCGTCATGAAAGTATTGCCTGCCTGCACAGCCGCCATCCAGTTCTCGTAAGTGAATTCCCGCTCCCCCAGATGGGCATAAGTGCGCACGCCGCCCAGTTGCGAAGAGGCCGCCATCTTGTCCGATCCACCCACGATCGGCAGTTGATAGCCCAGATTGAGGTATCGGTACCAGTCGGCAATGCCGTAGGGATTCAGCTCCCGTTCGCAGGGGTTGAAAGTCATCATCTCGATCGCATGGATCAGGCCAAGAACGATATCCGCGGCCCGCTCTAGCTGGGGGTTAGGCGCGTGCGGCATCACCACAAGCCCGCCCTGGTCAACGCAGCGTTGCGCCCACTCGGCCATCACCACCTCCTGGGGGTCCCCCAGGGCCGACTCCGACGGGCCGCCGCTGCAAAGCGGGTGGATCATCTTGCCGTTGTAACCCAGCAGCGAAATGTGACCGAGGATCTGCATGCGGTTCTCGGTTCCGACCCGAACCAGAAATTCACCGTCGCCGCCGAACTCCCTCGCGCCCAACGTGGTCCTTCCGTCAAAGTCACTGACGTTGCTGAACATCTCGCCCCACTGGCTCGCCAGCAGATTGACGACGTGAACGTCCTCGGCCTGACCCTCCAGCAGCGCCGTCGAAGGGCTCAGAAAGTGAACATGCGTATCCGCAGTAACCCAGCCCTTTTCCCGCCACGGCAGCACCCGTTCCAGCTCGAACACCAGTTCGTCCGTGTCGTCCGCGATCGTGACCTGTTTGCGAACCGGCGCCGTCTCATAGCCCTTGGTGATCTCCACGTACACCTCGCCCAACGGCATATCCACCTCGCAATGGCCGTCGATGTAGCAATACTGGTTGCGGCCATTGACGAACTCGCCGTAGTTGTCCTCAAACCAGTGGGGATTGACCTTGCGATGGCGGCCGCGCGGCGGCAGATACTCGCCGTGCTCACCGTGGAAATGAATGCGCACCGGCGCCAGGTTGTTGGTACCCTTTTGCACCACCCGCACGTCGACCAACCGGTGGGCCGGCGCCACCCCGACGATGGTGTCAGAAGGTTGGCTGCCTTCAAGCTGCGACAGGTCATAGACGATCGGCTCGTCACTGTCCACGCCGACGTGCAGCCAGGCCTGCGGATGTGCGCTGTACTCGACGATCAGATCCCTCTGCGAGACCGCGGGCTGTACGTTCGCCTCCTCACCCAGCCAGCGGCCGCGGTCATAATCGAACGCAGCACGCGCGGAGATGACATAGCCCAGATCGATTGCCAGGTCCTCGTACTCGTCAATCGCGTTGAACTCGACGCCCTCCGGCAGAGTCAGCCGCAGTTTGCGGCGCACGCCCGGGCGCAGAGGATGCTCATCCAGGTTCGTCATGCTGATAGCGTAGACGGTTGACCCCTCGCTGCGCGGCTGCAAAACCAGGCGGCGGATCGGCTTGTCCGGATGCGGGTTCTCCAGCGCGTACAGCCACATCTTCTCTTCCATCTGATCACGTCCGGAACTGGTGCGCGTTTCGCCGCGGCCGTAGTCGGTGCTTGGTACCCGACCCAATTGGATCTCCTCCGTTGCCGAGTTGAAAACCGTGGACTTCATCGCCGGCACCGTCTCGAAGGGGCTGCCTCCCCACACAACGCGACTCTGCTGAATGCCAAATCGGCGTCGGACCGCCGTTTCCTGGCGGCTGCCGTCCTCGTATTCAAAGACGTAGGAGGAGACATGCTCGCCCAGTTCGTTCCCATCCTGTGCGAAATCGGCAAAGCCGTCCAGATAGTTGGTGACGCGGTCTGCCACCGCATGCAGAAATACCGCGTAGGTGGCGTACGCTCCGGCCAGTTCGATGGTCACCGGTTCTGCGTCCAGCAGGATAGCGGAAAGGCCTTCGAATTCTCCGAGCAGAAAGGGGATACCGTTGAAGGCGGTTGAACCCGCCCTGTCTTCAAGCAAAGAGGGCACGCGCAACGTTTCAGGAAGATCGGCTCGTCCGACATTGAAAAATCTCGACAGATCAACGGGCGTGAAATGTGGGGAGACTGGATTCATGGGACTCTCCATTTCTGCCGCGCCTCGCGGCGGTTAATGCAACTGTCTCGTATGCTAGCTCTTTCCAACTCTCTGCTCTTTGGAATCCTCATTTTGTCAGGACTCTGCCAGCCAGCGATCGAACCAGTCGAACGCCTCCTCCTGCATCGCAAGATCGAACTTGTGCTCGCCGGCATAAAATGTGCAGCTGTACCGTTCGGCCGCGTCCGCCTTCTCGTACACCTGGCGCAGCATCACGTCGGCCCGCCTCATCTCCGCGAGCGTGAACAACGGATCTTCCGTATTGTTTTGTACCAACGTCGGCAGCGGCGTCCGCATCCCCAAAATGTCCGGGTAGTCCATTTCCGTCGGCAGGTGCGGCACGTAGATCATCCATGTATGCGTATGGCTCTTATTGAGCAGAAAGTCCCGCCATGTCGTCATCATGCCGACACAGACCGCGCAGCGCACGCGGTCGTCCAGCCCGGCCAGGTAGACCGTACGAAGCCCCCCGCCCGACAGCCCCCCAATGCCGACCCGCTGAGCGTCCACATCATCGCGCCCGCACAGCACGTCCAGCGCATGCAAATCCTCGGCCAGCCACACTCCAGCCCACGTCGTCCCCGCGCTGAGCAAGGACTTCGCCAGGATCGACTCGTGACCGGCCGCCCAGCGGTTGTACGCTGTGATGTATTCAGGGTCATCCGACTCTTTCTCATCCATGCCGTCGCGAATCGCCGCAGGCAGATCCGCAATACGGACGCGGCGGCTGCCGAAAGTAAAAGCATCCGGCACCAGCACCGCATACCCGCGTTGGGCAAGCCGGTTGGCCCACGGTGCACCGCCGTACGCGCGCGCCTGGTGGTCGATGTTGACCGCGTTCTGCTCATCGTCCGTACGTGTGATCTTCTGCCAGCCGTGGAACTTATGCCCGCCGTGATCGTGCAGGGCCAGCACGCCCGGCAGCGGGCCGCGCGCGCCCGCCGGTTTCAGCAGTAGCGCCTCCGTGCGCGGGCCGTAGGGCAGTTGCCATGAGAGTTCTTCCACCTGTAATCCGTCATATTCGTACTGGCGCTCCATCCGGCTCTCCACCGCACCGCCTGTGTCCGGCATCGCCACCCGCTCGCGAAATCGCTGGCGCGCGGCTGGCCGCCATGCAGAAGGGTCGGCCCAGTGAGTGTGGCGAAAGGAGAGAAAGTTCGGGCCTTCACCGGCCAGGGTGTCTGCCCACGAGCCGTACACGCCGAGCATCGAATGAAAGGACATTCCGTTTGTTTCCTGGTGCATGGTATGACAGGGTCTTCAGAGTGGTCGCGCGGCCGCGCTAAGCGGTCTGCGCTGTCCAGGATACTATAGCAGGGATTGGAAAGAGGGGAAAAGCCGCGCTAACTTGGCGCGTAACCGCAGAAACACAGAAAGGGGACCGCCACAACCGTGCAGTCCCCCTTGCCACCGTGCTGGAATTCCGGCAGGACGTGTGGCTTACTCTCGTTTGTCAGGCGGCGACGCAAAGCGTCCCCAGGGCGCTTAGGCCCTATTCAGTCTGGTTACCCTGCCCCCAATGAGCCATTCGGCCACATACAGGTTACCGCTGGCGTCCGCAGCCAAACCGTGAGGGCTGTTGAACTTGCCCGTCTCCAGGTGGCTCGTGCGTACTGACTGCCCCGATTCGTTCACATTGTTGGGCCAGCCCTCAACGTCGCACACCTGCTTGTTGTCGCCGAGGTACGCGAGCAGCTCATCGTTTATATCGGTGACCACGAGGCGGGCGCGAAGCTCGGCAATGATCATCAGATCGCCATGTGTCGCGAAACAACTGGGCGTGTTCAGAAAACCGTCACCAAACATCCGCCTGAATCCACCCTCCATGTCGTAGACCTGTACGCGGTCGTTGGCCCTGTCCGCCACGTAGAGCTCCGGCTCGGACTTGCGATAATCAAAGAAGATGCCGTGCGGGCAGTTGTAGGCTCCGGCCCCTTCCTCGCCGTTGATGCTGCTGACATGCTCGCCATCCTTCGTGAACCTGTGGACATGGTACGCGCCGTACCCGTCGCCCACCCATATGTCGCCGTTGCCACCAAAGCGCTCCTCGTTCACCGCGACGGCTGTGGGGGCGTAGCGTGTGTCTTTGTATATGGGAAGGGGAGGCGTCTCCAGCCTCATGATCACTTCACCGTCCAATGTCGTCTTGAATACCTGACCGGGCCCTTCGCCCACGCCCGGAGGGTTCTGGTAGCCGTGAAGATAGTGATTCTTGGATCCGTGATCCACAATCCACAGATACTCGACTCCGTCCTCGTTGACGAGGGTGATCCCATGCGCCTCGGCAAAGTCGCCGCGCCATGAGGAAATCAGGTTGCCGTCCCCGTCAAAGGTCATCACTTCCGGATCGCCGGGGTGGCTGGTCATAACGTTTCCCGATTCCGTGACAACGATGCCCGGATGCGCCCATCCCTTGCGTGAGCTTTCACTTTCGGGAAGCTTGGCCCAATTGTCGATCCAGTCGTATGAATGCCCTTCGCTGCCTACCCGCATGACACAACCTCCTGTGCCTGTCAATCTCGTAGTTGAAATCCAAGGGCAGCTATCTTAGCGTCTGCCTGCGCTTGAATCGCGCGTGCCGTTCCCGAACATGCAGGGAGAAGCTTTGCAGTACGAGTGATCACACGCGGGCCGGGGGATGGAGTGGGCGTGATGCCGCACCCACATCCCCTGATTCTCTAAGTACGTGCTGCCCGGGAACGAACCGGCGCATTCCGTTTAAGGTTTCAGGATGACCTTGGTGTACCCGTCGATGCGCTGGTCAAACTTGTGATAGGCGTCGGCGGCGTCGTCCAGCGGCACCTCGTGGGACACAACGAAGCTGGGAGTGGCCTTGCCGGATATGATGAGGTCGCGCAAGTAGGCGTTGTACTGCTTCACGTTGCATTGACCCGTCCCCAGCTTCAGACCCTTCTCAAAGAGCTTCCCGAAGTTGATGGACAGAGAGCCCCTCTTGGCGCCCTCGTCCACTCCACCGGGGTCCGATGGCACATACAGGCCCGGAATGCCCATGATCCCCGTGGGATTGATCAGGTCGATCATCTGATTCAGGACCACGTTGGGAATCTCGGTCTGCTCGCCTCCGGCGGCGGACGATCCTTGCGCAGCGGCCTGATAGCCCACGGCGTCGACCGTCTTGTCCACACCGTCGCCCCCGCGCATGTCCCTGATCTGCTCCACCGGATCGCCGTCATCGAAATTGATGGGAATACCGCCAATCTCGCTGGCCTTGTCCAGCCGCTCCTGCACGTGATCGATGGTATAGACCTCCGCCGCTCCTCTGATGATGCAGCTATAGGTGGCCATCAGACCGACCGGTCCCGCGCCCCACACGGCGACGCTCTCGCCGGGACTCACGTCGGCAAGCTCAGTGCCGTGATAACCCGTGGGGAATATGTCCGCCAGAAGAGAGAAATCCCACTCGAACGCATCCCCGGCCGGAAGAGGCAGACAGTTGAAGTCCGCGTGAGGCACCTGAATGTACTCGGCTTGCCCGCCGCGCCATGGTCCCATTGCCACGTATCCATAGGCGCCGCCGGCAAATCCAGGGTTAACCGTGAGGCAGAAACCCGTAAACCCCCGCTGGCAGTTCTTGCAGAAGCCGCAGCCGACGTTGAACGGCATCACGACCCTGTCGCCTACGGACAATGTTTTCACAGCGGACCCGACATCTTCGATTACACCCATGTTCTCGTGTCCGAAGACTATGCCCGGTTCGGCCGCAGTCCGACCCTCGTACATGTGCAGGTCGGAGCCGCAGATGCAACTCGAAGTAATCTTGACGATTACGTCATTCGGATGCACTATCTCGGGATCGGGAACTTCCTCTACGGCAACGCTAAACGGACCCTGGTACACGACGGCTCTCATGATGACCTCCTCCTTGCCCTCTTGGACTGCTAAACCTAAGTGGTCAATCTCTTCAATAGCCGAGTGTATCAGGCTAGGGCAGCTTTGTCAAAACCCGATTCCAGCGAAGGAGTAGGGTTTAGAGGTCTGGTGAAAGCGTGTGATGTCTGGACTATCCCTCAGGATAAAGACAATCCGCATCCTGCACACTTTCCTTTAGAGTTCGCCCAGCGGGTAATCGGTTCTACGACCGCACAGATTGTACTTGCTCCGTTTATCGGCTCAGGGACAACAGGAAAGGCGGCAGAATTGGAACGGCGGCAGTGGATGGGATGGATATATCGAAGGACTACTGCACCCTTGCCCGTGATCGCATCGACAAGGTGAGGAGGATGATCCGGTGACACAGTTTCCATCCAGACCGCCTCGCACGCGCAAAGAACTGTTTGAACGAGTCCGGGCCGTGATAGCACACGGCCCGTATGTTATGCCGGAGGAATCACGTTACAACGGCCCAGGCGCGCCCGGCGTGTTCCTGGAAGATTCGCTGGGGGCAACAGCAGGCGGGCACGATATACCCGATGCCGTAGGATGGGAACTGAAGTGGCATTCCGACCGCACAAGCCTTGTTACCCTGTTCCACAAGAGCCCGGACGGGCCAGAAGCCATTCTGCGCTACATGGTGCGCCAATACGGGCGCCAGGACGTCCAGGGGCCAGCTCCGACATACCATCCGGGGGCGTTCTGACCGCTTCAGAGTCGATACAACAACGGGGCAGGTGGTTGTCCGGCCACTGAAGGGGAACGGGCCGGTGCCTTATTGGAGCCACGATAACCTGATAGCGGCGGCGGGGGCGAAACTGAGGAGGCTTCTGTTGGTCAAAGGGGAGCGCAGCAAGCGAAGCGTCCGCGTGGATGAAGCGGACGCTTACGAGACGTTTCACCTGGCTGATTCATCTACGAACTGATGCGGGGTTCAATCGCCCTGGACTTCGATTGCAGGGAAACAAAGCCGGGGAGCGACGGCCTGCGGGATCATGGCACTAAGTTTCGCATCACCCCTACCATGATATGCAGGCTATATCTCAAGAAAGAACGCCTTTAGTGGTGTCAAGTATATAATTCTCCTTCCTTTACACAAATCTCGGCCTCGTAAAAGACCGTCCTACAACCAGCCTTCATCAAAACCAGGTCACACCGCCCTGCCTACGCAATACGCAACGCAGTCAATCGCGGCGTCCCTATTCGCCGTTCCTAGTAACCAGGCGGCGGATCAACCGGCCCGTCAAACTGCATCGACGTGAAGACCCCGCCCTGTGGGTCCCCGATAACCGCGAATCGACCGACCGTGCCCGTATGGGTCGGCGGAACATGAATAACGCCGCCCAGCTCCTTCGCCTTGGCCGCCGTCGCCTCGATGTCCTCCGACATGAAGTAGGGCGCCCAATTGGGCGGAACGTCCCCCCAGGAATCGTCCATCTTCAGCATCCCGGCCTGCATCCGCTCGCCCAACTTGAAGAGGTGGTAACCGTTCGGGTCGCTGTCATGGCCCCAGCCGAAAACCGTCCCGTAAAAACTGCGCGCGGCGTCGACATCCTTCGTCTGCAGTTCATTCCAGACAAGCGCGTTGGGCATATTGACCAGTTGCGCACCGATACGCTCTTTCGGCTGCCAGAGACCGACCATTGCCCCCGTCGGGTCCTGGATGACTATCATTCGTCCTGCTTCCATGACATCCATTGCCGACATGGCCACCGTGCCACCGGCTTCAACCGCCTTGGCGGCCACCGCATCGACATCGTCGTGCTTGATGTAGGATGACCAGACCGGCGGAACGCCCTGCTCCATCATTTCGGGCGGCAAGGTGCTCATGCCAGCCACATCATAGCCGCTAATCCGGCACATCGAATAGTGGCTGCCCATCGGTGTTGGGACATCATAGTACTCCCAACCGAATAGACCGCCGTAAAACTCCTTGGCCGCGGCGGGGTTGGTTGTTGCGAGATCCACCCAACAGAACATATTGTCCGGATAACTGCGTACTACCTGCATGAGGTTGTCTCCTTTTGACAGAAATTCGGGGAATCCATTCACACACCTCAATTGAATGTCTGTGCACTCAGACAACTGTCAGGATAGCGTAATAGATCATATGTGCCAATCCGCCGGTGGTTCAATCGCGAGACTATCGGCCTATCTCCTTCTCACTTTGCGGTTTCAGCCAAAATGAAGAGCCGACCGGGGAAAGTCGGTCGGCTCAGTCGGTTAGCAGTTCGGGTCTTCACAAGCCGAACTCGTACGGGACGGCACAATCAAGAAGATTCGACGTGAGCCGACACCACAGTTGCGGGTCCTTGGCGAACGTCAAAACAGATCGATCCCCAACAGGCGGGAATGCTCAGTCCGCGGCCTTCGCCAAGGCAGGTTCCGGCGAGACCCGGGGGCCGGCATACCCTTCTTCGCTCGTCTTTTCGATCAGTTCGGTTAGCGTAAGATCCGCCAGCGCGGCGACCTGTTCTGAAACATGGGTGAGGTTCAGGAGTTTGGCCACGCCGCAGGCGTAGGCCGGATCGGCCTTGTAGAAATGGACAAGCTGGCGAATCTTGATGCGTTCCGGCACGCCTTCCATTGCTTCGGCGATGTTGCTGAACAACTGCTCTTGCTGGTCGCTGCTCATCAGGCGAAACAGATTGCCGGGCTGCGTATAGTCGTCGTTGCCGACGCGGTGGTTGTAGCGGTCAGCGTCGCCGGACACCTTGAGCGGCGGCTCGAGGTGACGGGAATCTTCGACTGCTCCCCCCATGCTGTTCGGTTCATAGTTGACCGCGCCGCCGAAGTTGCCGTCAAAACGCAGGTTGCCGTCGCGATGATAGTTGTGAACAGGGCACTGAGGTTTGTTGGCAGGAAGAGCGGCATAGTTGACCCCGATGCGGTAGCGGTGGGCATCGGCATACGACATAATACGCGCCTGGAGCATCTTGTCCGGCGAGAAGCTGATGCCAGGCACGATGTTGGAAGGCTCAAACGCGGCCTGCTCAATGTCGGCAAAATAGTTTTCGGGGTTCCGGTTGAGTTCCATGATGCCGACTTCGATCAACGGGTAGTCACCATGGGGCCAGACTTTGGTCAGGTCGAAAGGGTTGATGTGGTAGGTTTCCGCATCCTCTTCGGGCATGACCTGAACACAGACGCGCCATTTTGGATAGTCGCCCCTTCCGATGGCGTCAAAAAGATCGCGCTGCGAGCTTTCCCGATCCTGCCCGACAATATCCGCAGCCTGGGCATTGCTCCATGTCTTGATGCCCTGCATGGTCTTGAAATGAAACTTGATCCAGAACCGCTCATTGTCGTCATTGATGAAGCTGTAGGTGTGGCTGCTGTAACCGTTGACAAAGCGATAGCCCTGCGGCAGGCCGCGATCGCTCATGAGAATGGTGACCTGATGCAGGCTCTCGGGCGAGAGAGACCAGAAATCCCACATCGCTGTGCTGGAGCGCATATTGGTCTTGGGGTCGCGCTTCTGCGTATGGATGAAGTCGCCGAACTTGTAGGGATCGCGCACGAAAAAGACCGGAGTGTTATTGCCGACCATGTCCCAGTTTCCGTCTTCGGTGTAGAACTTGACAGCGAAACCGCGCACGTCGCGTTCCGCGTCAGCGGCGCCGCGTTCGCCGGCGACGGTCGAGAAACGCAGCAAACAGTCCGTTTGCTTGCCTATTTCGGAAAATATCCGGGCTTTGGTGTATCGGGTGACATCATTGGTGACGGTAAAGGTTCCGTAGGCGCCTGAACCCTTGGCATGTACGACTCGTTCCGGGACGCGTTCGCGATTAAAGGTGGCCATCTTCTCCAGCAGTTGATAGTCCTGCATCAGAAGCGGGCCGCGGGGGCCGGCAGTCAATGAGTTCTGGTTATCCCCAATTGGCGCCCCGTGAGCCGTTGTCAGTTGTTTGCGTTCAGCCATTGATTACCTCCTCTGAATTCTTGACAGTCAAAGTGAACTACCCCCAAACTGCCTGCTGGCGAGAGCGACAGCTACGACACCTTAAGGACATACTCCCGGTTGTGACCGAGAGTACGCTTTAAGGCAAGAGAAAATTTGCGAGTTTCGCGTTTGAACACTTCCCCGTTCGCGTGAGCTATGTTCGATATGGCAGGGTCTCACCATAATATACAGAAACTCGACGACTTTGTCCATAGCGCCATGTCCTGAACTCAAGGCAGTAGTGGCAAGGATACACCTGAAAACGGGCGATTACCAAAGGGTGATCACCCGTTCTTCGCCATCTCTGAGTGCCTGCCGATTCCTGCTGAGCGAGATGGTGACGGCCAGATAGGCAACAAGACCAAAGATCACATACGGCCAGGGGGTCTGACCAGCAATCGCAAAGACGAGCGCGCACACCAGCGAAGTCACGCTGACGCTGTAAGTGCCGATCGAGGCCATGCGGCTCCACCAGATCAGCAGAAGCCCGACCAGGCAGACGACCCCGCCGATTAGCGGCGAAATCGCCAATATGGTGGCCGCAGTCGTGATTCCGCCGGCGCCTCCCTTGAAGCCCAGATAGAGCGACCAGTTGTGACCGACCACCGCACAGGCGCCCGCGAGCGCCGCCGCCGCAGCCACCGCGATCCCGTCCATATCGGGGAAAAACGCCCCTGCAACGTAGCGAATCAAAAGTACCGCGGCCGCGCCCTTGAGTGCATCACCCAACAGTGTGGGAATGGCCGCCTTCAGGCCGGCCGCGCGCCACGCGTTTGTCGCGCCCGTGCGCCCGCTGCCCACTGTGCGGATATCTACACCGTATATGCGGGTGGCCAGCAAGCCGACCGGCACCGACCCGAGCAGGTAGCCGAGCAGCGCACCGGCAACGATCAGCAGCAATTCCATAGCAGAGGCGCCGTCAATCCTCGCGCCGGGCCGACCGCAGTCCCGGTCCCCCTTCGCCCATTAAACAAAATGGTTCTCGTGCCTGTTGCGGGCATACGCTAACTGAACTCCGGCTCTTCCTGGGATTGGGCGCCCGGCAGGACCACCGGCGCCTCCGTATCTACGGGCAGGTCCAGCGGCCCCTCTGCGTTCTCACCCCGCATGTGCAACTCCCCTTCAAGGGTAGCGCCCTCATCCAGCAGGAAGCTGTTCACATGAAGCGCGCCGCGCACGTAACAGCCCGCCAGCAGCTCAACGCGGTCAGCGCGTATGACGCCGTCAAAATAGCCCCGAATGCTCACGTTCCGGGCCCGTATTTCGCAGTTGACGCGGGCAGCTTCCGTCAGAATGACGTTGGCCAGCGTTTCCAGCAGCCCGCTCTCCACCACACCGTCAATGCGAATGCTGCTGTCGCTGCGCAATGCGCCGTTGTAAGTGGCCCTGGGCCCAATGATGACCTCGATCGCGTCCGGCTGCGGACGTTCGTTTCGTCGAAACACCTGATATCCCCTATTGTACGCCGCCAGCTGTCCCGACGACCGCAAGCAACCGCGACCCAACCGACAAACGGTCTCCCCCGACCTCACCGCGTGAAACAGAAAAGCGCTTGCATCTGCTGTCTGACAGACGAACTGGTTGCGGTGGGGTAAGGCCTGAATTTCACGGCGCGTAGTCTAGCACAGGCGCAGGATCCGGGCAACCTCGATTTCCGCTTTTGGGGTGAGGAGACCCCGTCTGGCAGGGCTCCTGTGACGAACTTCAGGGCAACTGAGCCGGCGCTCCAAAATGGCCTCCAGCCGACATTCCGGGAACCAGGATCGATACATCATAGTTATTTTGAGTACGGCCTTCTGCAACATACCGGCAAGGGGAAATTGGAAGGAAAGGAGAAAAATGAAGCGGTATCTGTTCCTGATTCTCTGGACACTTGGCATCCTCACGCCCATGGCTTGGCTCGTGCAGTTCTCGCCCGCGGCCTACCGGCTCTTCAACACACTGTTCAGTCCCACTTGGATGCATATTTTCATGCACAGCCTGCTCTTTGCCGTATTGGGCGGCCTCCTGATGCAGCGTCTGTCCGGCACGCTTGCCAGGCGCGTCGGCCTCACCCTGTCCCTCGTACTCGCCGCCGCCATCCTCCAGGAGGGCATTCAGCTGCTCAGCAGGCAGAGCGTACTGCACCCGGACAACCTCTTTGACATCGGCGTCGATATGCTCGGGGGCTTGCTCGGCTTATCGGCGACGCTGACAGTTAGAAAGATAGCGGCTGAACGGGCTGCACGAACGCCGGCGCTGACAAAGTGAAATCTGAGATCGAGAGATGGAGTCCAAACCTACCGTAGTCAGCACTGGGGATATCAGTGAAAGGCACATATTTGCAATCTGTACCGGTGTATTGCAGTAGCTTCCAATCACTGGCTGCGTCATTCCGGCAAAAACTGCTATTTGCCCGCAAAACGTGTAGAATGAAACGACCTGCCAACAACCCGGACGTAACCTGAACACCCTCCGGCACTCACCCTCCCCCGGCGGAGCCTACCCATGACGCTGCAACTTCGCTCTCTCCTCTTTATGCCTGCCGACTCGCCACGCAAGATCTCCAAAGGCGCCGAGCTGCCCGCCGACGCCATCATCGCCGACCTCGAGGACGCGGTCGCGTCCAGCCGCAAACAGGAGGCTCGCTCTCTCCTCGTCGAGTCGTTCCGGACATTGTCGCAAGACGGCCCGCTGCGCTGCATTCGCATCAACCCGGTCCACAGCCCGTGCTGGCCCGATGATCTGCTCCAGACCTTCGCCGCGGCGCCCCAAGTCTACGTGATCCCGAAAGTCGAGTCCGCCGCCGACCTGCAACGCGTCGACGAACGGCTGACACTACTGGAACGCGCGGCAGAATTGCCCGTCGGAACTGTGCGGCTGCTGCCTATCGTGGAGAGTGCTGCAGGCGTGGTGAATCTGCCCGAAATCGCCCGCGCGGATCCCAGGGTCGTGGCACTGGCCTTCGGCGCCGAGGATTTTGCCGGCGATATCGGCGCCCAGCGCTCGCGCGAAGGGTGGGAGGTCTTCTACGCCCGCAGCTCAGTCGTGACCGCGGCGGCCGCCTTCGGTCTGCAGGCAATCGACACCGTCTATACCGACCTGGCCGACGCCTCCGGTCTGGCTGAGGAATGTGAGACTGTTCAGAAAATGGGCTTCCGCGGCAAACTGGCAATCCATCCTCGCCAGGTAGAGGTCATCAACCGCGCCTTTACTCCGGACCTCTCTGAAGTGGCGGCGGCGCGACGGCTCATCGCCGTTTTTGAGGCCCACCAACGGGCCGGGCGCGGCGTCTGCGTACTCGACGGCAAAATGGTGGATATGCCGATGTATCGCGCCGCGCAGGATCTGTTGGCGAGGGCAGGGAATGGGACGGAAGGGGACCGCCGAAAATGAATTGCAAAGGGGGAGATCTGCTCCCGCTTTTCTATAGTCTTTCTCTAGTCGCGCACCGGCCGTAGACCAAGATAGACGACGCGCCCGCCGAGCGTCTGCAAAATTGTGCGGGCCGGTTTCCACGGAAGGAGCTGATTCAACTCAGAAGGGCTCAACGGCGTATTGTTGTTGGCCAGAAAAACGCGAAAGCAGGCCGCTGTGAGCGAAAGATGCTCGTTGATGTAGTCCGGATCTTTGGTGCAACGGCTGCGCAGACATTCCCACAGGGCATCTGTACGGTGAACCTCTCCCGTCTCCGGGTCGATCCAATCCACATCCTCGGTATTTCTATGGTCCTGGAACCTGTCCCGGCATTCCGTGCATAGCTGATCGCGCAGGTATAGGCGGAAATTCCGTCCGCTCTGCTCCCACCAATTATAGTCGATGTGAAACTTCGTGTTTACGTCCGGTCGGAACCACTTGAGTTTCTGCTTAGGCGCTGCCGCTGTCATCTCCTTTGTATCCCTCCTCGATGATCAAGAGCCGGTGAAAAGCGCGCAATTCCGGCTCCGCCTCCTCATCTTACCTTGAAGAATCCGTCCCCAACATCCTGGAAGCGGGGGTTGCTGATCAACGTATAAAAGATCGGTCCCGGCGGACAGCGCCAGAACATGTTGACCGCACTGTAAATCGTCTTAACATGAGCTGTACCCTGCGGGTTCAGCTTCGCAATCTCCGGTACCATCATCTCCACGATCTGCTCCAGCGCAGCGTCGTTGCCTTCGAAACCTGCGTTGAACGCCTCTAGCCCCTCCCGGTCGTCACATGAAACGATCAAGTTCTCATCGTACTCACAGGAGATCTGAACTTTGTTCATTTCGAGACCGAAGCGCTGCCGGTCCGCATCGACTTTCACTATGCGGCTCCACTCCCTTCTCATCCGGCGCGGGCGGTAGTCAATGATGACTTTATCCGGCTCATCGGTCCGCTCCAACGTGATCTGAGCGCTCACCGGCAGGTTATGCGCAACCATCCATTCCTTCAGGCCGCACACGTAGCGTCCGTTATGAACCACCCAAGCCGTGTGGCGGTTGCCCCAACGGCCGTCGACCACTGTCACCATCGAACGCTCCTGCGCGCTGTGTGGGAAGAGAGAGCGCGTGCGGCTGCTGAGCGGCAGCGTGCCGTACAGCCAGTGCGGGAAGGTCAACGTGAAACTGATGCTCGGCACAACCGACGAGACGGGTGTATTCGCCCCGCTTTCCCCCCATTCGTCGTCCAACTCCCATTCCAACTGCAAAAGCTCCACGCTCAGGATGGCCCGGTTGTAGCGGCCTATGTTTGGGCGCAGGAGAGGAGGGATAGTCTGTGCCTCCGGCGGTTCCAGCCGTGACAGGAACCAGACAGGGCCACCGCCGCTGCCTACATGGTCGAAGCGTTCGTCGTTTCCAAGCGCGTGGTTCACGCTGATGACCTGCATTGGCTGCGAAACATCTTCAGCCTGCAGATCGAGCTCCGGCAGCAACTCCTCGGGCGACATCGGCCGGTTCTGCATCTCCAGCAGCGCCTCGGCGATGTTCAGATGGCCCACGTGAACTTCGGCCAGCATGTCGGCGAGCAGCCAGTAGTCGTCAATATGTACGAAATCTTCGTTTCGATCCCCGTCTCTCAGGGCAAAGAGCACACTCTCTTCGATCTCCTCCTGGTACAGAGAATGGATCTCCTCAGCCGAAAGGAGAGCTTCCTCATCGCCTGTCGTCTGACCATTGGTTCCGTTGAGCCGGTGGCCCGTCTGGAGGTTGGCCGCAAATTCCCGGGTCTCGCCTGTATCAGCGAAACCGACCCGGATAACGTCGAAGGCGCCATGCTCCGGGTTCTGGCCAGCGCGCGTCTCCAGGACCTCGCCAACCAGAAAATCCATGGCGGGAAAGATGAGCGTCTCCCCGACATCGTACAGGTTCTTGGGCTGGTAGACCACGCCCTTCTTCAGCTCGGACTCCATCCGCGCTGTCTCGCGGCGCTGGTATTCCTGGATCAGGCGCAGCGCCAGTAGGCTGGTCGTCATCGGCGACTCGGCGTCCAGGATCAACTCATGGATAAAATCCAAATCTTCATCGGAAACTCTGAACTGATCGCGCCAAAATGAAGCAGTCTGGGTCCTTCGCAACAGCACGTCTTCCTCCTCCTGGAAACGCAGGCGTCCCGCCTGAATAAGTCGGCTCAGCGCCGTTCTGCCCGTGGGAAATAACAGCGCCGGCACAGCGCTTTCGCGGTCCGTGCCCAACCGAAAGAACTGGCACGCCAAACCGGAAAAATCCCGCAAACTGTACGGCAGCAGAGTGGGTGAAAGTTCCCTCTAACCTATCCTTCGCCGGCAACCGGTGTTAGGGCGGTTTTGCAGCCCAACAATGAAGTATAGCGGTTCAGGCGCCAAACTTCAAGAACGCGCCAATCTGAATTGCAAGTCACCTCTTCTCAACACCATTTCCCAGCCGCACCCGCGCCAGCAGCAGCTCCGGCTCCCACACACCGATTTCGACAGTCGGCACATTTGTCTCGGTGCCGTAAACGATCAGCCGCAACTCGTACTCGCCCGGCCGCAGATCAGCACCAAGATCAAGGTGGAAAAGTGTGTCGACCGGTTCGCCCACCGCCCAGTGGCGCGTGCGCGCAAAGGTCGAGTTGCCCAAAACATGGTCGTCCTGGTACGACTTTTCCCCTTCACTGTTATACAACCGCAACGAGACCGCATAATCGGTCTCCAGGCTTGGCGTGGTCTGCCACTGCAGAGCAACCCAGAGCGAACGGTCCTGTCCCAGATCGAGCACTTGCTGGGAAGACATCTGCTCCTCACCCTGGCCCAGCGCAAGCCCCACAAGATCGATTCCGCCGTCGTAGCGAACTGTCAGCGGCTCAAGATATTCATAGAAAGTCCAGGATCGATCCAATTCAAGATCGGTGTAGGTGTGGAGCCGAAAGTTGGTGAACTCCTCACTGCCCGCGTAGCGTCCAAACTTGCTTAGCAGGGCGACCAGGCTTTCATCCCCCTGGCCGGACCAGGCGAATTCCTCGTTCCAGTCCAGCACTTTCACAGTGGAGACCTCTCCCAACTCCGCCAGTAGACTTTCGACCTTGTGCGCCAGATCTGGCCTGACGGCGCGGACAACACGGGCAGGCGCATCCCCGTGATACAGGTACTCGAACCCATAGTGTTCATCAAACCTGTAGGGGATCAGGTAAACCATGTTTTCCGTCGCCGGCTGCGCGTTCAGCACCTGGGCGGCATCCGCCCATTCCCCGTGGTATGCCAGATAAAAATCGGACGTGACCGCCCATTCCTGGAAGTAAGTGCGGTATGTGTTTACCCCCTGAAGCAGCACCACAGCGCCGACCACAGCCCCCAGCGCAATGGAGACCCGGGTCCCATCTCCCCCGAAGATCCGGCTCAGGCCCCACCGGTCCCTCAATAATCGGTACGTCTCCCACATGCCCGCGCCGATCAGCAGATAGACAGCCGGCGCAGCGCCGATCATGCGCAGCGTGTTTGGCCCCAACCCGACATCCCGGGCCAGCATCGCCGGCGCCAGCAGCACCGCCAGCCACAGAAGCAACAGTCGATAGGCCGGCTGCCGTTGCCAGCGCCAGAGCGCCATCCCCACACCGTACCAGAAGAAAAACGCTTCCCATGGGTTCAGCATCGGCCGTCCGGCAAAGTTGTAACGCTCGCGCAGGTCGCCGCGAAAGCCAAAGGCCAGCAGATGCTCCCAAACGTTGTATAGAAAGGCGCCCAACGCCGTTCCCTGACTCTCGTTGAGCACCCACACTTCTCGGCTGCGAATGAAAAAGTGTTCAGGGTGAAGAGCAAAGTAGATGAGAATCGGCGCCGCGACCAGCCCGGCCGCGCCGATGAATATGGCCGCCCACGGCAGTTCAGCGCTCAATCTCTCTCTGGTGACCGCGCGCAGCGGCCACAGAAAGCTCACACCAAAGAAGAGAAACAGAAACGGCGTAAAGCGTGACGGGATGTATGTGTACGGCAGCAGCCCGGCGCACACGCCTGCCAGCGCGATCCACCGCCAGCTCCGCTCCTGCCCGGATCTTGACCACCCCCACCAGAGCAGGGCAAAACACAGCCCGAGAAAAAGGGGCAGATAGTTGGCCCGCAGCGATGCCCGTCCGATGATCGTCTGGCCCAGAGAAACCGCCAGCAAACCCGCGCCAACGCCCCCGATCAATACGCCCCGCCAGGGCGTGTCCTGCCCGCTTTCGTCCCGCCCAAAAAGCAGCCGCCCCAGCCAAAAAACGACAAAAACAGTGCCCGCGCTGGCCAACGCCGTCGGCAAACGAAAGGCAAGCAGCGTGCGCCCCAGAAAGGATGTCGTCAGCGCAATCGTATAGACGCCCATCCACTCGCGCCCGCTGGCCGCCTCAGGGAAGAAAACCGCGTGCTCCCCCTCCAACACCTGCAGGGCATACACGCCGTCCGGACCCTCATCGCTCTGGATCCCCTGCGGGAAATCGGTTATGCGCTGAAGACGCAACACCACCACCGCCACCGCCAGTGCGAGTAGGATCCCTCCCGTAACCAGAAGGATACGTTGGCGGGCGGCCTTCTCCGACACGGCCCCCTCGGCCTCTCCCTGCGCGGAAACCGCTGCGTTGCGCCCCTGCTCGAAAGAGGCACGGGACAACCTTTCAGTCATGCTCTCTCACTCTCGGTCGTGCCGCCAGACCCACGCTTCCCTGAATTCCCGCACTACGGTTGGACCGGCCAAACACTTCGTCTGAATGACCTCGGCCTGGACGCATTTTCCGGAACACAAACGTCAAGTATAGAGATTCCGGCAGCAAAATCCAAGAACCGTGCATTTCAATTTTTCACAAGCAGAAACCGGCGCGAAGAATACATGCCGCGGGAAGAGACGCGTAGAGAGATTGAAGTCAGGCTGTCACCGTTGGGCAGCCACTGGCTGCGCAGCTGCCATCAAAGCCCTTCTGCAGCGTACAGACAGTCTGTCAGAAAGGACCGTCCCTTAACTGAGATGTGCCCGCCTGTCCTTGAAGTCCCGCCAAGCGCAAACGAGCCAAGACCAGATCCGGCTCCCATACATCGCTCTCGACGGTAGGACAGTTCGTCCCCAAAGCGATATGGCTAGGGCAACGGTATACGCGATCAGTGCCTCGAGTCCATCGCTCAGTTCAGGATAGAAGACGGCGTGCTCTCCTCGCAGCACACGCAGCGCATTTACGCCATGAGCTCCTTCATCGTAGAAAATCCCCGGCGGGATTTCAGTGAGGCGGTAAAGACGCAGAACAATGACCGCAACCGTCAACGCGAATAAGACCGCGCCCGTAACCACTGTGAAGAGGAAGCGGCTATCATTCGCATTTCAGAACCTGGGACCAAGCGTCAACGGATGTAGGAGGCGTTGGCCTTCTCGTTAATACACAATAGCTGTATCTGGCAGGCTGCTGCTCCCGAAATTGCCGGACAGGGACATGCCCTGACCCAGCATCGCCGACAAGTATAACGATCCGGGCAATATGCTCCAAAAGCACATATAACGGATTGGCAATCATCCTGTGCAACTGGCCGCTTTTCTGACCCGAAGTTGGGCTTTTATCCTCTTTCCGATATGATAGACCCAAATTCGGGTTCGTATGATCGCTTCGCCGCACAGGTGCCTCATGAAAGGTCCCCTATGAGAACCGTTGCTATGATTTTGGCTGGCGGAGAGGGTACCCGTCTCACCGTTCTGTCCGAAAAAAGGGCCAAACCCGCGGTTCCGTTCGCAGGCAAGTTTCGTATCATCGATTTCACGATCAGCAACTGCGTAAATAGCGGCCTCTATACCGTCGGCGTCCTCACCCAATATCGGCCCCACAGTCTCAACGAACACATCGGCATCGGCAAACCCTGGGATCTCGACCGTCAGCACGGCGGCATCCGTCTCTTGCAGCCCTTCCAGGGCCGCGGCGAACAGGATTGGTACGCCGGCACCGCCGACGCAATTCTGCAAAATCTGAATTTCCTCGCCGAATACAGCGCCGACACCGCCCTGATTCTCTCCGGCGACCACATCTACAAGATGGACTACGGCCCAATGCTGGACTTCCACCAGCGCAAGGGCGCCGACCTGACCATCGCCGTGATGCCCGTACCCATCGAGGAAGCGCACCGTTTCGGTATCATGGAGACGAACTCGGAGGATGAAATCGTTCAGTTCCATGAAAAACCGGAGCAGCCGACCAGCAACTTGGCATCGATGGGCATCTATGTCTTTAACACCCGCGTCCTGGAACAACGCCTGCAGGAGAAAGGCCCCGATGGACCTCGCACCGATTTCGGCCAGCACGTCGTCCCCGCCATGCTGGCCGCCGGAGACCGCGTCTTTTCCTACCCCTTCACCGGATACTGGGTCGATGTCGGCACCGTGGACGCATACTGGAAGACAAGCCTCGAACTGCTCCAACCCAACCCGGCCCTGGACCTCTATACCGACAACTGGCCCATCTCCACCCGCTCTGAGGAACGCCCGCCTGCCAAATTCGGGCCTCAGTCCCAGGTCGTGCAGAGCATGGTGTCGAACGGGTGCGAAGTGCATGGTTTCGTCAAAAACAGCATCTTCAGCCCGGGTGTCTACGTCAGCCCCGGCGCCGTCGTGCAGGACAGCATCCTCATGAACGATTCGTGGATCGGACCCGGCGCCCACGTGGAACGGGTCATCCTCGACAAGCAGGTCATCGTCGGGTTCGGCGCCAAGGTCGGCTGCACAGCTTCGGACGCGCCCCCACCCAATCAGCAGTTTGCCGACAAACTGGACAGCGGTCATACCGTCATCGGCAAAGGCGCATTCATTCCTGACGGCGCGCAGATCGGGACCAACGTGATCGTCAACAGCGACAGGGGCGAGCAGGACTTTCCACCGAACCTCGTCGTGGAGGATGGGCAAACCGTATAGCTTTCACGTTGCGCCCCTACACAAACGGACCGCGAGGATCGCTCCCTATGTCTTCTGCATTCGCTATGATCATGGCCGGCGCCGATAACGCCGACCTCAGTGTCCTCACCGAGATCCGCTCCGAACCGGCTGTCCCCTTCGCCGGCAAGTTCCGCCTGATCGACTTTTCTCTCAGCAACTGCGTCAACAGCGGCATCCACAATGTCGCCGTGCTGACGCAATACCGACCCCGCAGCCTCAACGATCATATCGGCATCGGCAAACCCTGGGACCTGGACCGTTCCAGCGGCGGCGTGCGCCTGCTGCAGCCCTATCGCGGCGGACCCTACGGGGACTGGCAACGCGGCTCCGCCGACGCCATTCGGCGAAACCTGGACTACGTAATCCAGCAGAAGGAGGAGTGCGTACTGATCCTCTCCGGCAAACATATCTATCTGATGGACTACCGGCCCTTTCTTGAGCACCATCTGCGCACCGGCGCGCCGGTCACCATCGCTGTCCGCCGCGTCAGCCGCCACGAAACCCATCGTTTCGGCATCGTTTCACAGGATACGGACGACCGCGTCGTCGAATTCCAAGAGAAGCCGCGGCGCACCCGGCAGAATCTTGCCAGCATGGGCGTCTATGTCTTCAGCCGCGACTTCCTCGTAGAAGTCTTGAGCAACGGCGGCGGTGATGACATCGGCAGGGATATCCTGCCGGGGCTGGTCGCCAAAAACCATGTCGCCAGCTACACCTATCCGGGTTATTGGGCGGATGCCAGCACGGTTCAGGCCTACTGGGATGCCAATATGAGCCTACTGGCCGAGGAGCCGGCGCTCAACCTCTACGCGCCGGAGTGGGTCGTGCATACCCGCAGCCAGGAGCGGGCGCCGGTCAAGCTGGGGCCGGCCGCAGATGTGGATGGGGCGCTTCTATCCAATGGCTGCCAGATCGAGGGCGAGGTGGAACGCAGCGTCCTGTCCCCTGGTGTGCAGGTGGGCGAGGGCGCTCTTGTCCGTGATAGTGTCATTCTCAACGACACCGTCATCGAATCGGGCGCAGTCGTCGAACGCTGTGTGATCGACAAAGAAGTGCGCGTCTGTCAGGACGCGCTCGTTGGCCATTCCGACAACAACAGCCCCAATCCGGAGCTGCCGGCCCGGCTCAACACCGGCTTGACCCTCGTCGGCAAAGGCAGCGTCGTGCCTGCTGGCACGTGGCTGGGTCGCAATGTCGTAATCCATCCCTTCAGCGGCGCCGACGCATTCGGCAACGGCAAGGGCGTGGACAGCGGAAAAAGCATCGGCCGTAATCTGCGATAACCGGAACCGCCGAAATCCGATTTCGGCAACCACCTTGAAAATCCTTGCTCTAGCCCTGTTTGGCTCGATACCCAAGTTCATTCAGAAGTGCAACCAGCCGCTCCCTTTGATCGCCCTGGATTTCGATCTCGGCGCCCTTGACCGCGCCGCCGCATCCCAGCTTACCTTTCAGGCGCTTCAACAAGGCGCGCTTGCCCACATCCGGGCTTTTTATTCCCATAACGATCGAAACCGTCTTCCCTTTGCGTCCCTTCCGCTCCAGGCGCACGCGCACCGGTTGCGTCCCCTGGACGGCGAAGGGCGCGGCCGGGTCCCGAGGAAGCTCCGGCGGACTCTGTTCAGGTTCCGGGTCCGTCGAGTAGACGAGCCGCGGTCCCGCTTTTCGGGAAGCATTGCGATCCGACTTCTTTTCTTTGCGTTTGGACATGGTTCGTTCTTTTTCTTCCGGTCGGAAAGTAGAAAGGAGTTGCACCATGCAGTATAGCATCAGCGGTGAGATTGCCCAGTCCGCACGCCTCGTTTTCGCCCCGGATGAACATGCCTGGGTCAGCAAGGGCGCCCTCATGGCCTATTCCTCTCAGATGCAGTGGAGCCTGCGCCTACCGGGCGGCGCTGGCGGCGCGCTGCGGCGCAGCCTTTCCGGCGAAGGCGTTGCCCTTACCTATCTGGAATCGAAAGCCGAAGACCAATATGCCCTCCTGGCGGCCAACGCGCCGGGCCACCTCGAAATCTGGGATCTTGAACGTGACGGCCCTGTGACGACGACGCGCGGCTCCTTTGTCGCCGCCTGGGGCGAAGACGTTGACATCACCGTGACTGTCGCGCGTCGCGCCGGCGCAGCCGTTTTCGGCGGAGCCGGTCTCTTTTTGCAGACGATTTCCGGCTTGGGCATCTCCCTCGTGCACGGCAGCGGCGACTTCTATGAACGCCAGATGGCGGCCGGCGAAGAACTACTTGTCAGCACCGGCAATCTGGCCGCATTTTCCTCTGAAATCGACTACGATATTCGCGGCGTGGGCGGCTGCCGCAGAATGATTTTCGGCGGCGAAGGACTGTTTATGACCAATTTGCGCGGCCCCGGACGCGTCCTGCTCCAGACCCTCAAACGCAATTCCGGCGCCAATACATCCGGCTGAGGAACGCGGCCTGCCTCTTCTGCCGCTGAGCGACATCTGTCTTACTTCAGTCACACCTGACAGGATGACGCCTGCCCCGACGAAACTGCGATTTGGTTTCTGTCTGCACTTCGACCACAATGTTGGGCGGAGCCCGGTAAGTGGATTCGATGATTCTCCGCTCCCATTTCAAGGAGGTCCGCCATGGGCCCGGAAAGTCAGTCCTTCAAACGAGTTGTCAGCGGCGAGGTCCGACTGCCCGATCCCGTTGACGATGCGATTCTGACGCTTGGTGTGCGGATACGCGATCCGCTTTCGTATGCGGAGATTGCGTCGGCATTCGGCATCGCTCGCGAAGGTGTAAGCGAAATCTGCGAGCCGTATAAGGAGATGTTGCGCACGACGGGAGAAGATGGCCCTGCCCTCACCTATACGCGCCGGTCATCCCGGAAGGCAGTTCGGCCGCGCGCCATGTGGGAAAATGCGGCGTTCGGGAACAGTGGGAGGGAACTGTTTCAGAAACAACAGATCGTGAATGGCGCTGACAGGCTCGCCGATCCTGTTGACGATGCCATCCTGACGCTGGGAGTGCGCCTTACCAATCCGCTTTCGTACGAGGAAATTGCGTCGCTTTTCCAGATCGCTCACGACGACGCAAGCAAAATCTGCGAGCCCTATAAGGAATTTATACGCAGAGCAGGAGAATACGGGGTTCGCGGGGTTACCAGGACCGGATAGGCTGCCTCGTGTACTCTCCTAACCACACGACCCAACCCCAAGGCGACCGCCAGCACACGCGTCACCCTACCTCGGCCATCCTCAGCGCGCCGGCGCTGCATTGAAAATCTGCCGCAAGAGATCAGCGCGTTCAACCTCCGTCGTCCAACGCGGTTGCGCATAATCCTCTATCACCGCGGTCAGGATTTCGGTGCTGATCACCTTGCCGTCATGGATCGTATGGCGCGCGATCAGTGAAGTGCGCGTCTGCCAGCTCCACATCTGATCGAAGATCAGATTGCCCAAACCGTAGACGATGATGCCGGGCTTTTCATTCCCATACCCATACGGCTCCATCGCTTGGGGCACGTGGCTCTGTACACCGGTGACAATGTCTGCGCCGGCCGCACGCAACTCGCGGAAATCCTGCACCTGCCGGAAAATCGGCCCCGGGTTGTAGATCTCCTCATGCTGCAGCTCAACCGCGATTACATCGACTTCGCTGCGGAGCGCCGCGATCTTGGCAAATATGCGCTCCTTGTTCCCGTTATAGTGGCAGGCTCCCGGCCGGTCCTCGGTTGCCCAGGCAAAACTGGGATAGTGGGCCAGCGCCGCGAAAAAGGCGAAGCGGTTGCCGTTGTGTGTAAACAACAGCGGCGCGCACGCCTCCTCCTCACTCAAACCGCTCCCATAAATGGGGATCCCGTTCTCCCGATACCAGCTAATCGACTCACGCGCGCCTTCCTGCCCAAAGTCGTTGACATGATTGCCGCTCAGTCCCACGATATCGGTGCCCAGCGCCTCCAGCGCCGCCCAATAGGCCGGGCTGCTGCACAGGACCATGTTGTTCAAAGACGGATCAACGTCACAGCCTTCCAGGAAAGGCACTTCATTGCTGATATGCGTGATGTCAGCCGCACGCAGCGTCGGCGAAATCACCTGGGACGGGTAGTCGTATCCCTTCGTTTCCATCCGAGCCGCCGTTACGCGCGCCATCGCTGTGACGCCGGTCATGATCAGGGTCGTCAACTCGCCGGGCCTGCGGTTCGTCGCCTCTGTGATCTGCGGTCGCAGCGCCGCGGCCACGGCTTCCCTCTCCGTTCCAAATACCGACACCTCCGCCGTCAGTGAATATGCCGACGCATCGAAAGTATTGCTGAGAATGTTCACGCCGTTCAGCTTCAAGACCTTCAGGACCGGCGTAAGGCCCTCGAAAGGCACGATCGCCAGGGCGCCGGCAGTCACCTCCAACACCGCGGGGAGGGCGCTGCCGCTGGCGGTCTGCACCGAGTCGGCCGCCTCCTCTCCGAAAATCGCCTCCAGTTCCGAAACGTATTCGGCATCAATGATCAGCGGGCCGCTGCCCCTGCCCTGCCAGCGCAGCGTCAACTCCGCCATCGATACCTCGTCCTCAACTGTGGCGAACGGCGCCACCGGCGCCAGGTAGCGGGTATACAGCACGCTTCCCGCCCCCTCTGTCCCGGACACCAGGCGAACCTGAACATCGGCATTGCGCGGGTGATCCAGCAAAAAGACCGTCTTGCGAGTGCCCCCGGACTCGATCTCGTCCAGACCGAAGGCCGCTGTCAGCAGTTGACCGAAGTAGCGTTCCGGCAGAGAGGTGTCAAGAGCGACCGTCAGCCAGCCGCTGCGGCTGGCTGCCTGCTGCGCCGCCGGCTGCAGCGGCGTCTCGGAGACGGTCCCGATCTCTTCGACACCGTGTGTCCCGCTCGCAAAATTCACAATCGACGTGGCCGCCGCCAAACCGATGAAGCCCAGCAGCACAGTCACGACCAGCTGGCTGGGAGACCGCGGATTCGTTACCGCCTCCCTGAAATGAGCGGCCCGGTCGACAGCAAACATCCCTTGCACGCCCCCTCGAATGATCTGCAATCCAGGTCGCAGCCGCTTCTCTATCTGTTTACGTATAGCGCCCAATCGGTTCAACATGACCCCTTAACTGCCTGACATCTCTGGAAAGCTGGACTGTGGCGTTCTCCTGACACGGAGTCCAACTTTAGAGTATATGGCCAACACTGGCATTGGTCAACATCCCCTTTCCCTGCCGCGCCCTTCGGCAGCGTGCCTGTCCCAATCTGGCAGCCTCCAGTCTGACAGGCCCCCGCAGCCGGGGCAGTTGACCGGAGATCTGCCGGTGACACATCCCATATCCTGCGGCGCCTCTGTAGATCGGACGTTGACAAATGAAATGCCTTTCGGTACATTTCCGACTGTCTCAAACAATACGACCATATAGTCTCAACGAATCGTATGCGCGGGCAGTTCCTGGCAGAATTCCTGCCATTGGGAAGGGCGCAATCCATACTCCGAAGAAGGTGTGAAATTGGCTACTGGAACCGTTGGTGAAGTCGTCAAGCTGTGTGGAAAACTGGGGATCATCGGCTTCGGCGGACCGGCCAGCCACATCGCCATGCTCGAAGATGAGGCTGTCGCCCGCCGCAAATGGCTGAGCCGGGAACACTTTCTCGACCTGGTCGGCGCCACCAATCTGATCCCCGGCCCTAATTCAACCGAGATGATGATCCATATCGGCTATCAGCGCGCCGGCTGGCCCGGCCTGATTGCCGCCGGCATATCCTTTGTGCTGCCTGCCGTCCTCCTCTCCACGCTAATCGCCTGGATCTATGTGGAATTCGGCGCGTTACCCGCCGTGCAACCCTTCCTCGCCGGCGTCAAACCCGCCGTCCTCGCAGTCATCCTCGGTGCCCTCTGGCGGCTGGGCACAACAGCCTCCAAGCCCAAGGAGGCCGCGCAAACTCGCATCGCCCTCGCCATCATCGGCATCGCCGTGGCGGTCGCCGTCTACCTCGGCGCGCCGGTGATCTGGTCGCTGATTGCGGGCGGACTGCTGGGGATGCTCGCACTGCGAACCATGTCCGGCTGGAGCGGAGCCGCCGCACTGCTGGCTCTGCCCGATAGCCGCAATCAACTCCCCTGGGCAGACCTTTCGCCCGCGTCAGCGCTCAAGTGGGCCGCTCTCCTCGCCGCCGTCGCCGCTCCCGCCCTGACCCTCGGCGCGCTCGGCCTCTTCTTCCTCAAAGTCGGCAGCGTCCTCTACGGCAGCGGCTATGTCCTCGTCGCCTTTCTCGAAGGCGATTTGGTCCACGAGTATGGCTGGCTCACCCAGCAGCAGCTGCTCGACGCCATCGCCATCGGCCAGTTCACGCCCGGCCCAGTCCTCTCCACCGCCGCCTTCATCGGCTACGTGCTCGCCGGCATCCCCGGCGCCGCCATCAGCGCAGCCGCCATCTTCGCGCCCTCTTTCGTCTTCGTCGCCATCCTCAACCCGATCGTGCCCCGTCTGCGCCGCTCAGCATGGATGGGCGCCTTCCTCGACGCCGTCAACGTCAGCGCCGTCGGCCTCATGGCCGCGGTCCTCGTGCGTCTGACCACCGATATCGTTACCGCCTGGCCTGCAGCAGTGATCGCCCTCCTCGCCGCAGCCGCGGTCCTGCGCTGGCGCGTCTCCTCCGCCTGGGTTGTCATCGGCGGCGCCCTGCTTGGCTGGCCGTTGTCGTTGCTCGGTTAGAGTTGGGAGAATCGGGCTTCAACCCTCACAGGGCTGAAACGGTTGTTCAACTGCCCGAATCAGAGGTAGCAGGGGCACGCCATGCACATCTATCCGCTTTCCCCAGCATTTTTCGTCAACAAAGCTTCGGCTATGATCCTTCAGAATGTGCTCCCATTCCCGCTCGGATCGAAACAGCGGTCCGTCTTCGGCCATATCCTCAGCATCAAGAAATCCCAAATAAAGAAGAACGATGGGAATCTCAAAGGTTGCCAGCTTCCAGGACCAGGCGAATCTATTGGAAATCTGGTAATGTTTGTCTCGCGATAATTTCCAGTATAATTCGGTGACTGACTGTAGGCCTTTGGATGCCTCAGCAATTGCTTGGCGTATTCGCAAGTGATTTTTTCGCCTGTCGTAAGAATCCTTCTTGGTAACCTTTGGTTTGCCTTGACTTTTCAGTTCACATCCGTGCGCTTTTGCTTCAACGAGGAGTAAGCCAGGTGTGCCCCTAATTTTGCATGAACTGGCGATGTCCCAGTTAGGAGTATTCCCTCCTTTTGGGTTCCACCAAGCCTTTAACTGCTCTTCTATTTCCGTGGTACGCTTGACCCCATAAGCAGGTTTCAAGAGATTCACTAACTGGCTGCGGCGCGCCTCACTTGCGGATGTTTTTCCGCGTGGCATCCAAAGGTCATCACCCGCAATTACCACTTCATTAGGAAGGCGTATCACCGATGTGGTCAACCGGTCGGCGACCACTTCTTTGTCACCATGCATTAGCAACACACACCGGGGTCGGCTCCCACGAATATCTTGTCCGAGTTGATCCAACCAACCCATGAAACTCGCTCCTCCGATTTCGTGAATTGTTCTGAGTTTTTCTACTGCCGAGTCCCTTCTCCTTACCCTCTCGCTCCGCCAACATCTGAACATCTGCAAAGTATGCTCCAGCGTAACACTTGGGAGGCCCGTCTCCAACGGCACGGTGACGTTGGTATGCTCGCGTCTGACTAATGGGCTGTAGATCCCGTCCAGTAGGCGCACGAGATCGTCGGTTTCCGGACGGGACAGGCCGTACTAGGCATCGCACCACTCGCAAAACCTTTTGGCGCGAAGAAAACGGATACGCTGGGAGATCCCGGTTCAGTGGGTTACAGGCTTCGCATCTCTAGGCGAAACGGTGTTAGGGCATTGTCCTTTTTTAAAAGTGAGTGTGAAGAAGCAAGGGGAGTGCCCCCGCTCGCCTCAATCCACTGAGGACGGCCCGGGTAGAGGTCTGACTATTCCTCCACCCACTCTCCGGTGTCGACGAACTCGCAGCCGTTCCAAGTCTCGGTGACACTACAGTCGGTGAAGGCTTCCTCGAAGTGGTAGGTAGTAAGACCGCTTTCAGTGTTGTAGCGCACCGACTTCAGCGAGACTAGGCTGCCGACATCCTCCTCGAAGGCGTCGAGGTACTTGGTAATAGTCTCGCGTTGGAGTTGGTTTTGCGTACCTGGACGCAGACGCCGTCGGTTGTGGTGACCGGCTCCAGACGCTCCTCAATGGCGGTGATACGGTCCAAGGGCGTTGAGCTGCTCGGCTAGGCCGGCTAAGGTAAGTTCTTCGTCCTGGGCCCACACTACAGCGGCCGACGTTAGCAGTACTGTCATTAATTGTGGCCACAAAGGTGGCCGTAATGTAGCGTTTCACGTAGTAGTCTCCTTTTGTAAAGATGCCAAGGCTTCAGCCAAGCCTAAACCGTAATCGGCGGCGTCTTGCTCGGCTAGCCACTCACACTGCTTGGCTAGCGCAGGGAAAGGCGTCGTCGGGTCTCTTCTACCGCAGGGGCGGAACTATAGTCTTGGGGCAACAAGAGCAAGCGAGTGGTCGTCCCATTCACATTGTCTATATCCAACCATTGCCCCCACCAGTCACTAGCGACAACTTCCTCGTGATTGCTCACCTGATATCCCTCATAGAACAAAATGACAGGGATACCCAGATGTGCTAGCCGCCAAGCCCAGGCCACCCGATTGGACAATCGATAGAAACGCTCTACCGATAGGCTCCAGTTACCTCCCGTAATGTCGCAAAGGTAGTCATTTACGCTCGCGATCGTAATTTGTATCTGTTGTCGGCTCTCATCTTTTGCAGAGCAATCGCTATACGGTGGCCTGCGTTCAATGAGGAGGAGACCGTCGGGAAGAAGTCCGTCGTGCTTTCGCTGAATCGTACATGGCCTAGTCAGTATTCCCCAAGGTGGGCTGCTTCCCTGCGAGGGCCACCAACCTCTCCGGACTCTGTCGTAGAGGTCATTTACGAACAGCCAGTTACTTAGCTGCGGTAGTATGTATTTATCGTAGTTGTCGTTGGAGATGTCATCCAATAGGCCTAGCCAGTCCATTTTTTCTCCTCAAATCTCAGCCCTGATTTAAGCTGTGTTCGACACCAAGACTTTTCGAGTGGGTCACGCAGAAGGCCCGCGGTTTTCCGGCCCGCCTTTACTCGATACGAACTACGCAAAAAGTAGCTCGCAGAAGGATTCAGCTTATATTTTGAATCTGTTTTGGAGGGGTGGACGCCGAGCTTCAAACCTGAGAGGGGCGAACGGGAAGATCCAACGCCCGAATCAGAGGAATCAAAGGCACGCCATCCACATCCAGCCATCTTCCCCAGCAGCCATTGTCTATCACGCCTTCACAATGGCCCTTGATGACCCGCTCCCAGTGCTCCTCGGAGTGAAAAAGATTCCCCCCTTTGGCGATATCCGTAGCATAGAGGAATCCCAGATAGACCAGAACTACCGGCACCCCCAGGGAGGCCAGCTTCCACGACCAGGCGAACCGGTTCGACAGCTGATAATGACTGTCCCGCGCGATACGCCAGCTGCCGCCGGTCGCCGTTCGGAGCCCAACAGCAGCTTCCCCGATTGCCTCGCCGATCTTCTCGTGATTCTTCAGCGATCCATCAGAGGCAGGCTTCCCCAGCTGTTTCCCTTTTGACGACCGGGCCAGTTCGTTCCAGTGCGCTTTCGCCTCGACCAGAACAAGCCCCTTCTTGCCCTGAACTGTGCAGGTGCTTGCTATATCCCAATTCGGTGTCCTGGGGTCGTTTTCAGAGGCCGCCAGCCACCAGTTGCTTAGACGTTTACTTATGGGAACGGGCAGGAGATCCGTTGGCTTGTCCAGCTCCACTTCCTCCGCGGGCGTCGTGTCCCACGAGCCGTCTTCCCTCTGCATAGGTTTGCCGCGCGGCTGCCATATATCGTCACCTGTAATGGTGACATCATCAACGCCCACCAACCGAGTCAGCCGGGCAGCGACTTCCTCTTTGTCGCCGTCCACAAGCAGCACACAGCGCGGCCGGCTCCCGCGGTTGTCTTTCCCTAGATGCTTCGACCAACCCACACTTTTCCTCCCTGGATGCGGCAACCGCGAACCGAACTACCTCCGCCTCCTGCGACCGCCTCTACCGCGGCCCTTCCCACTTTTCTCCCGCTCCGCCAGCATCTGCAACGCCTGCTCCAGCGTAACACTCTGGGGATCCGTCTCCTTTGGAACAGTGGCGTTCGTACTTTGGTGCTTGACGTACGGCCCATAGCGTCCGTCAAGCACGCATACCGGTTCGCCGTCTTTGGGATGCGCGCCCAGCTCCTTCAGAACCGTGCGCGTCGAACTGCCCCCTTTCCGAGTCGGCGCCTGCTTGATCAACGCCAGCGCACGCGGCAGATCAATCTCCAGCACATTGTCCGGCGCCTTCAGGCTCACAAACTTCCGGTTGTGCACCACATACGGCCCGTACCGCCCCACGCCGGCGCGCACCTCTTCCCCGTCGTCAGGATGCGTCCCCAGCACGCGCGGCAGGCTCAGAAGTTGTAGCGCCGTCTCCAGGTCCATCTCCTCCATTGTCATGCCTTCAAGTAGGCTGGCCCGCTTCGGTTTCCCATCTGACCTGTTCTTCGTTTCCTTCGCATCCGCCGCTTTGGGCTTGCCTTTACCCGCGACAACCAGGGGCATGAGCCTTTCAACGGCCTTGGCGCTAAGCCGGGGAACCCGCTCCAATTCCGCCGCCGATGCATAGGGACGGCCTGCGATGATCCCCTTGGCCAGTCCCGGTCCGATCCCCGGCAGCGTGGCCAGCTCCTTGGCCGAAGCCGTGTTGATGTCGACCGGACCAGGCGGGGTGCGCGGCTTCTCTTCTCTCGCCCCGTCCTCGCCCAGTTGCACATACGCGCCGTAACGCCCATCCTTCACCAGGACCGGCTGGCCGCTCACCGGGTCGTCTCCCAACTTAATCGCCCCCCCTTGCTTCGCACTCACCAGCGCTTCCACTGCGGCCGCGTCCAGATCCCCTGGCGCCAGATCATCCGGCAGGCTCACCGTCTGCCGGTCACCGTTTACCTCCCGCGCCAGAAACGGCCCAAACTGTCCAATTCGAACCTCGACCGGCAGATCGGGAAAATCGACCCGGCCCGCATGGCGGGGATCGATGACGTTCTCCTTTTCCTTGACCTGGCTCTCCAACCCCTGCTCACTCAGGTAGAACAGGTTCAGATATTCGAGCCAGTCGACCTCCCCCTCGGCAATGTCATCCAGCGTCTGCTCCATCTCCGCCGTAAACTTCAGGTCCACCAGCTCCTTGAAGTTGCTCTCCAAGAGCTGAACGACCGCAAACGCGACGAATGTGGGCACCAACTCTCGCCTCTGTTTGAAGACGTAGCCCCGGTTCTGGATCGTGTCGATGATTGTGGCGTAAGTACTCGGGCGGCCGATGCCTTCCGTCTCCAGCGCTCGAACCAGCGTCGCCTCCGTGTAACGGGCCGGCGGCTTCGTCGCGTGCCCCACCGCCTCCAGCTTCCGGCAGTCCACCTCCTCATCCTTGACCAGCGCCGGCAGTGGCGATTCCTGGTCCTCAATCGCGGCATGGGGATCATCAGAGCCTTCAACATAAGCCCGAAAGAATCCGGGAAACAGGATCTCCCGCCCCGATGCGCGGAATAGAGCCTCCTCAGCCGCGCCCCCTTCCGGCCGGCCGCCAGCGCGGATCATCACCGTCGTGGTACGCAAGCGGGCGTTCGCCATCTGCGTCGCAACCGTCCGCTTCCAGATCATGTCGTAAAGCCTCGCCTCATCGCCCGCAAGCGGCAGCGTTTCCAGAGGACGCATCGCGCTGCCCGCCGGACGGATCGCCTCGTGCGCCTCCTGCGCGCCCTTCGACCTCGTCCTGTATCGCCGCGGCTTTTCAGTCAGAAACTGCTCGCCGTAGCGATCCCGCACCCGCCTGCGAGCCGCGTTCACTGCCTCGTCGCTAAGATGCACCGAATCGGTGCGCATATAGGTAATGTACCCGTTTTCGTATAGGGACTGCGCCACCCGCATCGTCCGCCTGGCCCCCCACCCTCTCTTGCGGTTGGCCTCCTGCTGCAGCGTACTGGTCGTGAACGGCGGCGACGGCGAACGCGACTGCTCCGAACTCTCGGTCGAGTGCACAACCCAACTGCCGTCTTGCAGCCGCTGTTGCAACGCCCTCGCCTGCTCTTCATCCAGCAGCAAAACGTCCCCGCTGCCCTCGCTTGGGTGCGTCTTGACCCGCTTGCCCGCCGCGATCCGCCCCGTCGATTCATCGAAATCCCGTCCGCTGGCCACCCGCGTCCCGTTGACCGATACCAGTGTCGCCTCGAAACGGTGGGCCGGCATGTCCGGGCGCTTATTGAGTTGCGCCTTCAAATCCCAATAGGAGCCGCTCACAAATGCCCGGCGCTCCCGCTCCCGCAGCACCAGCAACCGCACCGCCGCGCTCTGCACACGGCCGGCCGACAGCTTCGGCGCGATCTTCTTCCATAACAATGGCGAGATCGTATACCCGACCAAACGGTCGAGAATGCGCCGCGTCTCCTGGGCCCGCACCAGATCGTTGTCGATCGAACGCGTCGACTTCAGCGCCTGCTCGATCGCTTCTCTCGTAATCTCGTGAAAAATCATCCGCCTGACCGGAACCTTCGGCTTCAGCACCTCGTAGAGATGCCAGCCGATACTCTCCCCTTCACGGTCCTCGTCCGTGGCGAGCAAGACCTCATCCGCCTTTTTCAACGCCGACTTCAGCTCGGAGACCACCTTCTTCTTATCCGACGGAACGACATACAGCGGCTCGAACTCTTCCTGTACCTTCACACCGAGCCGCGCCCAGGGCTCACCCTTCACCTTCGCCGGTATCTCGGCGGCAGAAGCCGGCAGATCTCGCACATGGCCCATACTGGCTTTGACTTCATAACCGCTAGGCAAAAATCCGCGAATCGTTCTCGCTTTGGTCGGCGACTCTACAATGACTAATTTCGACATTCTTCTTCTTGTATTTGATAGTTTGTGAACTTCGGATCGTGGCAGCGGCGTCCCACCGATTTTGGGACTACCTGCATTTCAGCCGAGATAGAATACACAAGAACATTAAGCCGGGCAAGTGGATTGTGGCGCAAAAGCATCCCCGCCCGTCCCCTCCCGATCAATCGTACAACGCGCGTACAGCACTCGTCATGCCCTCGCCCACAACCGGTACTCGCCCCCTGAGTCCGGTACGCCAAGGGGTTATCTCTCCTCACTCCTCTCCACTCTCTCCTTGCTTCTGGCCTTGCTTCTGGGCGATCGGTCCGTCGGCCCTCCCTGCACCTCCCTGATCCCGCTACTCGTTGACAGCCGCCTTCCTTCGGCATATACTGAATACAACATCACACCCCTCTTCTGCAGCACAAATGGGAGACAGATCCATGAAGATATATGGGAATGGGAAACACGTTTCTGCCGCTCTTTCGAGCAAACATACCGTCAATTTCGCAGCCCCAACTGCCGCTGTTCTGCTTGTCCTCCTCTGCCTGGCGCTCAGCGGCTGCGCCGCGAACTACGATCTCCTCAACCTGACCGTGCCCGCTACTGTCCAGGTCGAGCAGTACGAGCCTGAAGCCGATCTTTGTGTTGACCAGTTCATCACCCACGACCTCCCCCACATCACGACGACCGCCGACGACATCATTCGAATGTACGAGGCCAACGGCGCCGGCGTTGCCATCAACGATCTCGACAATGACGGCGACCTCGATCTGGTCCTCGGCAACTACGACAACCCCAATTCCATCTTCTGGAACCAAGGGAACCTGAACTTCCGCCAGGAGCAGATGCCGGTCGGACGCACCCGCGCCGTAACCGCAGTCGATATTGACGGCGATGGCTGGACAGACCTCGCACTGACACGCGTCGGCGGCGCAATCAATTACTGGCGCAACCGCGGCGCCGGGCTGGCCGCGGACGCGCCTGGCCGCTTCGTTCAGGAGTTCGTCAATGGCCTCGCCAAGGCCGCCTACGCCATCGATTGGGCCGATCTGGACGCCGACGGCGACCTCGACGCCGTCACCGCCTCCTATGATATCGGGCTGCTGACCGAGTTGGGCAACGAGTATCTGCTCAAGGATGAGGGCGGCGTCTATATCCACTGGAACGAACCCGATGGCTTCCGCGCCCAGCGCCTCGCCGACGAGGCCCAGGCCCTGGCCATCGCCCTCTGGGACGAGGACGGCGACGGCCGGCTCGACCTTCTCGTCGGCAACGACTTCGCACTGCCCGATCAATTCTGGCGCAACGACGCCGACGGTTGGCAGCTGGCGTCAATCTTCCCCGAGACGACCCACAGCACCATGAGCTTCGACCTCGCCGACGTCGATAACTCCGGCCGCACCGCACTCTTTGCCAGCGACATGAAGCCGCTCGATACCAACCCCGAAACGATGCGCGCATGGGCGCCGCTGATGGAAGCCGAACACCCTCCCTTGCCGGCAGGCGACCCCCAGCGCATGGAAAACGTGCTCCTCGTGGCCGACCAGGACGGCGCTTTCCAAAATTTCGGACGTGACCGTCAACTCGACGCCACCGGCTGGAGCTGGGCCAGTCTCTTCGGCGACCTTGACCAGGACGGGCAACTCGATCTCTACATCGTCAACGGCTTTGCCGAGTCAACGACCTTTGCCCACATGGACGATCATGAACTGGTCGAGCGCAATCAGGCCCTGCGCAACACCGGCGGCCGTTTCGAGCGTATGCCGGACTGGGGCCTGGGCAGCGAGCGCGGCGGACGCGGCGCAGCCCAGGGCGACCTCGACGGTGACGGCGACCTCGATATCGTCGTCAACAACCTGCGCGGCAATGCCCAACTCTTTGAAAACCGCCTCTGCGGCGGCGCCTCATTGCAGGTTGAGCTGCGCCAGCCCGGCAGCGCCAACCCGGCAGCCATCGGCGCCATAGCCATTCTCGAAACGCCCGCAGGCCGCCTGCGCCGCGACGTGCGCGTAACCCGCGGCTACCTGTCCAGCGACCCGGGCCGCCTGCACTTTGGCTTTCCCGCCGAAACCCAGCCCCGACTGCTGCTGGTCCGCTGGCCCGATGGCAAGTGGTCAACCGTGGCCGGCCCGTCCTCAGGTCAGCGGCTGACCGTCGCCAGAACAGATCTTGGGCAGGAGTAAAGCGTTGACGCACGCAACCGCGTCTGCCGAGACCACCAACCAGATCGATGAGGAGTAACATAGATGTCGGCATCCAGCGCCCGCGAAGAAGCCATCGAAAAGATCCGTCGCCTCCCGCAGCAGGTCGAAGAGCTGGTTTCCGGGCTTTCGCCGCAAGAACTGACCGCAAAACCGCTGGCCGATGAATGGACGGTGGCCCAGAATGTCCATCACCTCGCAGATTCCCACATCAACAGCTATGTCCGCTGCAAGTTGATGGCAACCGAAGACAATCCAACCCTCAAGCCCTACGACGAGGGCGCGTGGGCCTTGCTCACCGACGGCAGCAGCGCCGACCTGTCCGATTCCTTAGCCCTGTTGCAAGCGCTCCACGCCCGCTGGGTGATATTCTGGGAAAGCCTGCCGGAGGACGCCTGGCAGCGCACCGGCATGCACCCGGAAAGCGGCCCCGTCACCCTGGACAGGCAGCTTGAACTGTACGTCGAACACGGCGAAGCCCACCTGGAACAGATCCGCCGCACGCTGGCCGCGAGCAAAAAGTAGTCAGCCGCGCAGGATGCCCTGCTGAGAGCAGGGAACGGTCCCATGAGTCGTGTTAGAATCCGTACTCCCGAAATTCCAGGAATCTCTCGCCGTAGCCGCCCGCCCAGCAGGCCGAGGAGCAGTTGCGGTCCATGGCAGACGAACCGGCCCGTCTGCGCCGTCGGTCGTCTTGAACGTAATTTGCCAACAGATTTTCCCCGGAGAAGAGACCATTCCGGTAGGGAAATGATGGCCGCGCAGACTGCGCTTTCAGCCGGGCCGGGAACTTGACAGGACAAAAACGCGCTTGAATCGCTCTCTCGAATCCTGTACAATAGATCAACCGCGATAACTCGTGGTTTTCCAGCAGCATTTGCAGCCGTAAGGCGCTCCTTGCGAGCGGGGCGCCCTGAACCCTTAAATTGCAGTTTCAGATTTTTTCAGGGAGGAAAAAGATGCAATCCCGACAATGGCAGAACCGTTTCAGCTTCAAAGCGCTGATTGTCTTGGCGCTGGCCGCCCTGCTTCTCTCTGCCTGCGCCCCCATCGCACCGGCAGTTGATAGCGGCATGGAGACGGCCGACGAAGGCCCGGTAACCATCACATGGGCAATGTGGGGCAGCCCCGCAGAGGTCGCGACCCATCAGTCGGTGGCCGATGCCTTTATGGAGGAAAACTCCGACATTGTCATCGAGATCCTGGCCGAGCCTTGGGGCGACTACTTCACCAAGATCAAGACCCTCTGGGCCAGCGGTGACTCGTCGGTCGTCCCCGATGTCCTCTTCCTCTCGCCCATCGTGAACTATGCCTCGGAGGGCGTGCTGGAAAACCTCGACCCCTGGATCGAGGCGAGCGGCTACAATGTCGACGATTACTGGCCGTCTCTGCTGGAGTACGCCATGTACGATGGCAGCGTATACGGCTTCCCCCGCGACATCGGCCTCGAGGTCCTTTACTACAACAAGGACATTTTTGACGAGGTCGGCGTCCCCTACCCCGATGACACCTGGACCTGGGACGACCTTGCGGCTGCAGCAGAGCAGTTGACCGTTGTAGAGGACAGCGGCCGCGTCTCCCGCTATGCGCTCGGCATGGAGGGCGGCAAGTGGATGATCTGGGTAATGCAGAAAGGCGGCATGGCCCTGGACGACATGCGCAACCCCTCTCGCTGCGCATTGAACGAGCCTGGCGTGGTCGAGGCCGTGCAGTTCTTCAAGGACATGATCGACAGCAACTATTTCATGCCTCCGGCCAACATGAGCCAGGCCGGTGGTGACGCCGCCGTCTTCCAGAGCGGCCAGGTGGCGATGATCATTCAGAACGCCAGTCGTGTCTCTGCCTTCAACGCCGCCGGCATGAACTACGATGTCTCGGTCATTCCGATTCCCGCTGACGGTCAGCGTGCCTCCGCCGCCGGCGGCGCAGCCTGGGTTATGAGCGCGCTCAGTGACAACAAGGATGAGGCCTGGGAATTCCTGAGTTGGCTCCAGAGCACCGACGGCGGCCAGCGCATCTACACCGCTTCCGGTGAGATCCTGCCGGCCCTGCAGTCCACCGCCAAATCCGACGCCTTCCTCAACAGTGGGCAGCCGCCCGCCAACCGCCAGGCTTTCATCACCGAAGGCGAAAATGCCCGCATGGGCCGCATCGGCTACTTTGTCGAATGGAGCCAGATAGGCGGATCATTCATTAACCCGGGTCGCGATCAGATCCTTATCGGTGAGGTCTCTGTCGCAGATGGACTGAATTCCATCTGCGAGCAGGTGGACGCCTTCCTTGCCGAGAACGGATTCCCGAGATAGGCTCAATTGACCGGCAGCCAGCAGCCAGTAGCCAAACCGGCTACTGGCTGTCTGCCATGAGCCAACAATGACGCCATGACCGCGTCCACATCCTCTCAGAGCTCCCTGCCGCGTTGGCGGCGCTACCAGCCGGACCAGCAGTGGGAAGCTTACCTGTTTCTGCTGCCCAGTTTCTTCGGGTTCCTGATTTTCGTGGCGATCCCTGTGGTCGCATCCCTGGCCCTCAGCCTTTTTGAGTGGTCTCTGCTCTCTCCGCCAGAATTCGTTGGCTTCAAAAATTACACGCAACTCCTCTCCAGCGACCTGGTCTTTCGCAAAGTCCTTTTCAACACCTTCTACTTCATCGTCACGATCGTCCCCCTTCAGCTTGCTTTTGGCCTGCTGCTCGCGGTTGCGCTCAACCAGGGCTTGCGCGGGGTTGAAATCTACCGCTTGATCTATTTCATGCCGGTAGTGACGACGATCGTTGCCGCTGCCCTCGTCTTTCAGTGGTTCTTCAACCGCGATTTCGGCATTCTCGCTGCCGCCATCTGGGAATTGGGGGCGAAGACCGGCCTCCCCATCCGCCCCCCTGACTGGCTCAACGATCCGGACTGGGCCAAACCGGCGGTCGTTATCCTGACCCTGTGGAAAAATACCGGCTTTACCATGGTTATCTACTTGGCTGCCCTGCAAGGTGTGCCGGCTGAACTGTACGATGCCGCCAAGGTCGACGGCGCCAGCGCCTGGCAGCGCTTCCGCTCTGTAACCTTTCCCATGGTCAGTCCCACCACCTTCTTCCTGATGGTCATCCAGATGATCGGCGCCTTCCAGCTTTTCAGCGAGGCATTCGTCATGACGCAGGGCGGCCCGGCCCAGGCCACGCTCACAATCGTCTACTATATCTACCAGATGGCCTTCGAATTCCAACGTATGGGCCGAGGAGCGGCCGTCGCCTGGGTGCTGTTTATCTTCATCTTTATCTTTACCCTCGTGCAGACGCGCCTCCAACGCCGCTGGGTGCACTACGAAGTGGGCGGGGAATCGTGACGACCACAACGACTACGCCTGCGTCTATGCGCCCGGAAGCCTCATCAGGCGCGACGTTCAAAAAGGGGCACCTGGCGCTTCACGCCGCCTTGATCCTGGGCAGCGTCGCCATGCTCCTGCCCTTCGGCTGGATGCTCGCCACCTCGCTGAAGTCGCCGCCGCAGATCTTCACTTACCCCCCTTCCCTTGTCCCCGCCCCTGTCGTCTGGCGGAACTATCTGGACACAGTGCAGGCCATGCCGTTCGGGCGCTTCTATCTCAACAGTCTCTTCGTGGCGGTAAGTGTGACCGCCCTTCAGATCCTGACCTCTTCGTTGGCTGCCTTCGCCTTCGCCCGCCTGCGCTTCCGCGGCAGGGAAGCGCTCTTTCTCGTCTACCTGGCGACACTGATGATCCCGTTCCACGTAACGATGATCCCCAATTTCATCCTCATCCGCTTCCTGCGCTGGTTCGACACCTTTTACGCCCTTATCGTCCCCACCGCCTTTTCCGTCTTTGCCGTCTTTCTGCTTCGTCAATATTTCCGCGGTATCCCCGTCGAGCTCGATGAGGCCGCCCGCATGGACGGCGCCTCCTCTTTTCGCATCTGGGGCCAGGTCATCATGCCATTGAGCGGGCCCGTCCTGGCCGCGCTCACAATCTTCGTCTTTCTCGGCTCGTGGAACGACTTCCTCTGGCCCCTGGTCGTCTCCAACTCCAACGCCACCCGCACAATTCCCGTGGGCCTTGCCACCTTCCGCGGCCAGTACAACACCGACTGGCACCTGCTCATGGCCGGCTCCGTCATTGCCCTGCTGCCCGTCCTCTTGGTCTATGTCTTCGCCCAGAAACGCTTTGTCGAAGGAATCACCCTCTCTGGCATGGGCGGACGCTAACGCCCGGTTCCCACTGAACCGTGACCAGGGCTGGTCTTCACACACTGCGCATCTTACACTCTTCACCATCTGCGAAAGCAATTACTCAGCCCCAATCAATTTGCCATCGAACAAATTTTCTGATTCAATGGAACCATGACAGACCAGATCGGCGTCATCGTCAACTCCAATTCACATATAGATTACGTCTGCCAGCTCGCCAGCCCCTTTGAGCGGGAGCAGCGTCCCGCGCCCGACGTCTATGCCTTCGGCGCATTCGTTGCCATTGACCTGCCCCAGCAGCCCGCCGCCGCAGATCCTTCATGCCTGATCGGCGTCATCTACAACACACTTCTCGTCAATCCGAACTTTACCAATCTGGGACCCCGGCTCACCTCCCCCGCCGAGCAAACCGTGTTCAGCCCGGACCTGATTGACGAGACCGCTATGCTGGTCGGTGTGCTGGCCCTCGGCTGGCAAGACGACGCCGGCCCGCAGCAGGGGACGCCGCGGCTGGCCGCCGAGGTCAGCGCGCCCGTACGCCATCTGACTGACGAGGAAGTGCGGCAGTTCCATCGCGACGCGCGTGGCAACTTGACTCTGCGCTATGCGGCCGCGCTCCTCGCTCTCAACAACCCGCTGGTTCCCGCCCTCCTGCTGGAGATTATCGACCGCTTGGGCGGCCTCTTCCCCCACGAGCAGGCCATTCTCCAGGTCATGCGCGACAACGTAGCCTGGAAGTCCATAGTGCAACCGGCCGGATGAGCCGGGCAGCTACCAGCCATCACCTGACGAACATCACCTGACGAATCTGACCAATTATGCCCTCTTCAGCTGTCGGTACAGTTAAAGGACCCGGAGAAACACTCCACGAATACACCTTCATCGCGCCCGATCCGGAGCGGCAACTGAAGCACGGTGAATTCGTCTACTACACCGCCCCTGTCGACGGCAGCGAACGCCAGATCCTGGGCCGCATCACCGCCCGCGCCGCCGTCAAACTCTTCCCGGATACATTCATGGCTGACCCCTCCGTGCCGCCCCACACCGTGGCCGCCATGCTGGGCTATGAAAGCGACGCCACTGAACTCTTCGAGCTCACAGTCACCGTCCTCGGCTACTATAACGACCGCCTTCAGGATTTCACCAACCCGCGCGTGCCCCCTCAGGGCGGCGCGCCGGTCTTCATCGCCGAGGACACACTGCTGAACGAGCTGCTCAGCCGCGGCCGCCAGGGCGAGCTCGGCAGCGCACACATCGGCGACCTGCTCAGCCGTGACCCCGGCGCCGTGCCCGTCGCCCTCGATGTGCGCGGCTTCACCAGCACGCACCTCGCAATCATCGCCAGCACCGGCAGCGGCAAAAGCTACCTTGCCGGCGTCCTCCTCGAGGAGCTCCTGATGCCCTACAACCGGGCCGCAGCGCTGGTCATCGACCCCCACGGCGAGTACGATACCCTGCAGCAAGTTCAGAATCGGGAGACCTTCCGCGACGGCGACTACAGTCCGAAGGTGCGTATCTTTCGCCCCCAGGATCTGCGCGTTCGTATCAGCAGCCTGACCTTGCCCGACCTTCGTTATCTGCTGACCAACCTGTCCGAGAAGATGCACTACCAGCTGGGCCGTGCCTTCAGATACGCCCAGCGCACATGGGGCGAAGACAAATACACCTTAGAGCAACTGTACATGGCAGTGCGCGAGGTAAGGGACGGCGCGCAGGGAGAGGATGAGATCACAGATGACGACCCCACCACCGGCGCCCTCATCTGGCGGCTGGGCGCAGCATTTGGCGGAAGCGGCATCTTCCACGACTTTGAAAACATCGAACTGGATGAACTGTTCCAGCCGGGGATGTGTACGCTTGTCCAGCTGAATGAAGTCGAGCGCAGAGAACAACAGGTGATCGTCGCCACCCTGCTGCGCCGCGTCTACCAGGCCCGTATCGACACGGAGAAGGGCAAGCTCCAGCGCGGGGACCGCAACCACGTCCCCTTCCCCGTCTTCTGCCTGCTTGAAGAGGCCCACAACTTCGCGCCCGCCAACGCCGACGCCGTCAGCTCAGACCAGCTCAAGACCATCCTCAGCGAAGGGCGTAAGTTCGGCGTCGGCGTCGGCCTCATCTCACAACGCCCCGGCCGCCTCGACAGCGACGTGCTCAGCCAGTGCATGACCCAGTGCATCATGCGCATCACCAACCCCATCGACCAGAATCGCATCGCCGAATCCGTCGAAAGCGTCGGCCGCGACATGCTCAAAGAGCTGCCCGCTCTCAGCAAAGGTCAGGTAATCGTCAGCGGCGCCAGCGTCAACACGCCGCTGATGCTCCGCGTGCGCACCCGCCGCACCGATCACGGCGGCGAAGACGTCGACGCGCCGGCTGAGTGGCGCCAGTGGTTCGAGACCGAGCAGCCCGCCCAGGCCGCCGCCAACGCCCTCCCCGCAGAAAAGGAGCTTGAACGCGATGAGGACGGCGTGTTATGGGCCTGAAGTCTTCCCCGCCCCATCTATCCGTCCGGTTGCAGCGGACGCCCCCACAACAGCCTGCCAGCATAACGATGCGTAATCATGCCATCCCCACTATCTGCATGACGCGTCGCGATCTCAGCAAATAGCGCGTCAGCCTCTGCCGCCGCCCTCGGGTCCATCCGGTCCCGGGAAAAGCCGTTGCGCGCATGGATGCTCTCCACCCACTCGCCGATAGGCTGCCGCCATTCGATCGTATCGGTCTGCGCGCTGCCCATCAACCGGAAAAGTCCCTGCTCCGCCAACTCCGCCAGAATCCCCGCCGCGCTGTAGGGCGCAAACGCCTTGTTCATCGAAAAACGCGCCAGCGCCGGACCCAGCTCTTCACGCATCCAGTCCGGCCTCTCATGCTTCATCCCCACCGCAACAAACAGCCCATCCGCTGTCAGCAGCCGCGCGAATCGAGGGAACACCACGTCCCAGTCGAACCAGTGCATGCTCGCCCCTGCTGTGATAAGGCAATAGGGAGGATCGACAGCCGCCATTTCTATCGGCCCTTCGATCCAGCGCAGTCCCGGGTGATCTCCGCCCGGCAGCCGCCTGCCCTCCCGGATGGCCGCCGCCGAAAAGTCCACCGCATCAACCCGATCCACCAGCGGCGCCAGCGGACGGGCCACGAAGCCGGTCCCACAACCCGCATCAAGGACCGTCCTCGGCACGCAGATCTCCGGCAGCAGATCAGACAGCAGCGCAAACGTATCCGCCGGATATTGAGGCCGGTACCGGTAGGCCCGCACGACGCTCTCGTCCTGAAAAATACTCGAATACTTAAATCGAAACTGGCTGGGCCTTCCGCTCATCGCAGGACCTCCGGATCACCCCACGATCGTACCCGGTCCCCCCGCAGAAAGCTGCTGATAAACTCCGCCTGCGGATGTTGCGCCTCCCATGCCTTCCGCTCAGCCAGCTCCCTGTCGTACGCCACCGCCCGGTGCTCCACTCGGTATCCATGCCCGTCTGCCTCCAGCACCGCGTAGGTGGCGCGCAAACTGGGGATAAGCGGGTTGCCGACACTGCCCGGGTTGACCACATGCGCCCCGTTCAAATGAAAATTTTGCGGCCAGTGCGTGTGTCCCACACACACAAGGTCCGCGTCGCAGCCGTTCAGCCGTTCGTTCATATCCTCGTCGCTGTACCAAGGCACGAATCCATCACCGTCGTCCCTGCCCGGCGACACATGCACCAGCAAGACACGGCTGCCGTTCGGCAGCGTCAGCCTCTCTTCCAGCGGCAGATCCAGCATAAGGGAATTATACATCTAATGTAAGTTCAATTTGAAACCATGACTTTTCTTGCGGGCTACAGATCAGGAGCGCAGAAGCACTGTCTTTGCTTGCGAAATACGCAATTTCTGGGTTTCATTCGGGATCTACATTAGTTAGAGAGTAGGGCAAGGCAGCGTTCTGCCTTCTGTGCGCTTATGCGTCAACCCGGACAGAGGGATTTTCGCTGTTTGCATGTCTGTTTGTCGTGTAATAGGCTCTCGATTGTGCGATTTCGGCAAGCATGCTTGCTGAGCCAGCCGCCGCCAGCAAGGGAGTCGAGCCGGTTGACATCCCTTGGACAGAGATTCAGCCGGAAGCTTGTGGCGAGGGCATCTATGCCGGAAACTGTCAAGCCTGCAAGATGGAGTGTCAGGCTGGCCCGGTGGAGAAACCGTGCTGGGGCTGGAAGGAGGTCTGCAAGTTCGTTCCGGCAGTGATTGGCTACGCAGCCAGCCAGGCTTGCAAGTCTGGAGACTGGCGAGTCAAAGCATTGTGCGTCCTGACTCCGATCATCGCCTCGATCAAGGTCTGCGACAAGATCAAGGTTCAGAATACTTGCGTAGACTGGGACTGGTGCAAGAGCAAGAAGAAGGTCTGCAAAGACGTGCCCTGCGGCGGCTAGAAGACGAGGAGAGCAGAAAATGGGAAAGAGATCGATTTGGTCATTCAGGACGAAGCAGGGGCGCAGACATTCCGTTTATACGCTCATCGGTCTGACCATTGTGTTCCTTCTTGACTACTTCACATCAGGCATCGTGATAAGTATTCTCGGAGCACCAGAAGGATTTGCCCAGACTTTGACACGCATTCTATACGTTTCGCTGATGGTGATTGCGGTGGTCTGGATAAGTGCACTGCTCAATCGGGAAGACTGATGGAGAGACGAGATCCTCGCGGCGTCGATATGGTTATGATGATCTCTGAAACTTCTCGCGGAAAGAACAAGGCCGCTGGACTTGCCAGCGGCCTTTCTGTATGAGGGTCCAGCCGCCTTCCGTTCCACGGATCAGCTGCATTGCTATTGGAGATCCGGGTTGACGCCGGGGCGCACGGAAGGCTGGCCGGGTTACTTGCTCGATTGACGATTGCCCTGACAGAAGTCAGTGAATGATGAACGAGGGTCGATAACTTGCCATTCGTCAGCAGCAGTTCGTTGAAGGGTTCTGCGCTTTCCGCAAGCCGTACATTTTTCTATTTTTTTGAGTCGCAATGTAGGAGAAGTTTCTGACGCCGTATGACGACTCTATAGTTTGCCAGTTGTGCGTACTCTCTTCATCCCTGTTCATTCGTTTTGTCCTTTGGAGACGATTTATCCGGCGGCGGAGGCTCTGGATTGAGTTTGAGTTCGCCGCGGTCGCCGAAAAACGCAAGCCATCGCACCGGCGGTCCACGCAAATGATTCCAGAATCCCGATACAGTCGCGCAGCAACGAAAGGTCCGTCACGTCCGCCACCGGTGTCGCCAGCGGCCTCGCTCCCGTAGTCAGATACCGTTCCGAATTTCCCCGCACGAAACGCGCGTTGTCCAGGCTCAGCACCCGCTCCATCACCTCCAGCGGCTGCGCGCCCGCCGCCGCCAGGTCCCCCAGAATCCAGTACCCGTCAACGGCTTCCTGATCGTCAGATTCAATATCGGCAAGCACAGCGTCCAGCGCAACGCAGTTTCCGTGAATGTCTGAGAGAATCGCTATACGCATGATTGGAAAGCGCCTCCTGCCCCAATACCCTGTCGTTATCTTCCCCGGCCCGGTTCCAGTTTTCGCCTCGGCGGGGCCGGATGGAAGGAATATGATAGAATGATGTCAAACTGCACAACTTCCCATTGTAGCGCACCAGTAGGCCCATAGTTCCCGAACAAGCCAAGGATTACGGCATTAAATGGCTGCGTCGCCCAGTCGCCAGCAGACAAATGGCGCTGCGAAGTATACAGATTCGGAGAATGTACAGCGCCATCCCGCTGGCATGAGCGCCTCCCTCGCGGACCATTCTCGTCATATCCGGCTGGCCGCATCGCGCATTCGCCCTTACGTCGTCGAGACTCCGCTGCTCCCGTCCCCCGCCCTGTCCGAACGCACTGGCGCCCGCGTCTTCCTGAAACTGGAAAACCGCCAGCACACCGGCTCCTTCAAACTGCGCGGCGCAACCAACAAGCTGCTCAACCTCTCGCCGGAAGCGCGCGCACGCGGCGTCGTCACCGCTTCCACCGGCAACCACGCGCTGGCCGTGGCCCACTCCGCCGCCCAACTCGGTCTCGCCGCCACCATTTACCTGCCGGAAGATGCCTCTCCCCGCAAAATGGAGAAGCTAAGGGCCTTTCCGGTTGCGCTCTGTCGCGTACCCGGCGATGCCCTCAACGCCGAAATCAACGCCCGCGAAGCCGCTGCGCAAAGCGGCCAGGTCTTCATCTCCCCTTATAACGACCCGCATATCATCGCCGGTCAGGGCGCCATCGCGGTCGAGCTGCTGCGCCAGCAGCCGGAACTGGACGCCGTTTTCGCGACAGTCGGCGGCGGCGGGTTGATGGGCGGCATCGCAAGCTATCTCAAAGGCTCCGGCCGCGCCGTGCAAACCATCGGCTGCCAGCCCGAACACTCGGCCGTCATGCTCGCCTCCGTGCGCGCCGGCCGCATCGTCGAGTCCGAAAGCCTGCCGACCCTCTCCGATGGCAGCGCCGGCGGCATCGAACCGCGCTCTATCACCTTCGACCTCTGCCGGGATCATGTCGACCACTGGCTGACCGTCAGCGAGGAGGAGATTGCGGCCGCCATGCGCCTAATCTACCGCGAATGCGGCGAAATCATCGAAGGCGCTGCCGGTGTAGCTGTAGCAAGCCTCCTGAAGATGGGGAGGCGCTGCGCAAGAAAACGCCTTGCGGTCGTCATCTGCGGCGGCAATGTGGATGAAGAAACCTGGCAGCGGGTCTTGGAACAAAAAGAACAGTGAGGATACTGCGAGGATAAAATCTATGCCGAATCCCTTTCGTCTCGGCTTTCTAAGCCACCTGCGCGGCCGCGCAGATGCTGATCAGGCCTACCGGGAAAACCTCGAGATCTTTGACGCCGCCGACCGGCTCGGCTTCGACGCAGTGTGGGTGGCCCAGCATCATTTCAAAGACCTGGGCGGCATGCTGCCCTCCCCGTTCCCCTTTCTTGCAGCGGTGGCCGAACGCACGCGCCGGCTGCGCCTGGGCACATCCATCATCGTGCTGCCCTTTGAACATCCTCTCCGCGTCGCCGAAGACGCCGCCGTCGTCGACACGATCAGCGGCGGGCGCCTCGAACTGGGCGTCGGCAGCGGCAGCGACGCTGACGAATTCGAAGCCTTCGATGTCGACATAAACAGCCGTCATCAGCGCACCACCGACGCCCTCATCACCCTCAAAAAGGCCTTAGCCGGTGAAACCCTGGGAACGGATGGCCAGCGTCTGCGGCCCCCCGCCCCCACCCTGGGCGAACGCCTCTGGCTCAGCGCGCTCAGCATTCGCGGCGCGCAATACGCAGCCGAAAATGGGGCAGGTCTGTTGCTCAGCCGCTTCGTCGGAACTGAAGAACAGGCAGCGGGCCAGGCGCAAGAGCCTGTGGCCGTCGCCTTTCGCGAGGCCTGGGGAGAACGCCCCGCGCCGCCCCGCATCGGCCTTTCACGCGGCATCTACCTCGGCAGCAGCCGCCAGGCCGCCCTGGACGAAATCGAAAAGTATGCCATGGGTGGCCTCCCGCTCGATCTCTCCCCGGAGGGCTTCTGCCAGCGTGTCCACATCGCCTACGGCCCGCCCGAAGACGTCGCCGCGCGCCTCGGCGCCGACCGCGTCCTGCCCTACACCACCGAACTCATCCTCCAGTTCGACCCTATCCACCCACCCCTGGAAAGAATTCTCGAAATGCTCGAACAGGTCGCTAAAGAAGTGGCGCCAGCCCTCGGCTGGCAGCCCACTGACCACTGACCACTGCCATCTACCCCAGCCAGCGCTTACGCCGCTTATAATGCTTAACATCCCGGTAACTCTTGCGGCCACCCACATGCGTTAATCCGAGATAGAATTCCTTGATGTCCGCGTTCTCCGCCAGCTGCTCCGCCGGCCCGTCGAGCACAATGCGCCCTGTTTCCATCACATAAGCGTGCGCCGCCGACCGCAACGCAACATTCGCGTTCTGCTCAACCAGCAGCATCGATACACCCGACTCAGTGTTGATGCGCCGGATTACCTCGAAGATCGATTGCACCAGCAGCGGGGCCAGCCCCAGACTCGGTTCGTCCAGCAGCATCAACTTCGGCTTTGCCATCAGCGCCCGGCCAATCACCACCATCTGCTGTTCGCCGCCCGACAGATAGCCTGCCGTACGCCGCCGGAACTCCGCCAAACGCGGGAAATAGCCGTAAACTTCGTCCAGATCTCTCCGCAAGACGGCGTCGCTGGTCTTACGGAAGATAGCGCCGGCGCGTAGATTCTCCTCGACCGTCAGGTGCTCGAAAAGCCTTCTTCCTTCCAGCAACTGAATGATCCCCATCTGAACGATTTCGTCCGGCGATTTCATGTCGATCCGCTCGCCGTTCCACTCGATACTGCCCCGCGTGACTTCACCCTGCTGGGTGCGCAGCAGGCCGGAAATCGCCTTGAGCGTCGTCGACTTGCCCGCCCCGTTCGCTCCCAGCAGAGAGACGATCCGCTTCTCCGGCACAGCCAGCGAGATGCCCCGCAGTACCAGTATCATATTACTATAGACGACTTCGATATTGTTGATCTGCAACATAGACGCGACAGCGCCGGTGACCACAACGTCCACTGGTCACCGGCTACCGAAAACTGTCCTGATGGCTATTCCGACGCCGGCCGCGTATCCGGCAAGGTCGTGAAGTCCTGGACAACGACGAAGTCGACGCTGCCGTCCGCCATTATCTGCGCTTGGCGGATCTGCGCCTTGTTAGGCGCCCGGTTGCTGCCCGCCACATTCATCTCAAACACGCCGGCCGAGCTGATCGTCCCCATCTGCTGCATCGCCTTCAGGAACTCGGTCCCATTCAGGCCGTCAAAGCCGACATTGTTCATGGCCACGGTCAGTACATCCGCGAACCCAAACATGGCGCTGTAGAGGAGCAGGTAGGTGAATGCCTTATCCGAATCAGGATAGCCCTTGGACGCAAATGTCTCCAGCGCCCGCTGAATGCCCGGCGAATCGGTGTCGGTCCACCACAGATACGGGAAGACTCCGTAATAGCCGGCGGCAAGCGGCGCATTCGCGCCCAGGATATTAAGTACGTCGCGGTTCATGCCCCAATTCACGCTGCCGAGCACCACCTGATCGTAAAAGCCCAGGGCATGCAGCGTGCTGATGACCTGGACAATACTGAAGGAAAGCGACTGCATGTAAATCACATTCGCGCCGTTGACGAGAAGGTTTTGCAACTGCCCGGTCACGTCGGCGGACGGGTCAACAGCCTGCTCCTCAAGCGGCAGGACGGTGATACCCAGCGAATCGGCGAAAGCCAGTGATTCCGGCGTGGTCGCGCTGGCGCCAAAGGCGTTCGCCCAACCGATAACACCGACCGTAATCTCATCGCCCGCGCCTTCAGGTTTGATATCGGCCCAGCTGCTATGCACGAACTGCAGGAAACCCGCGAACTGGTCGGAGTAGATCGGCACCATGCCGACCGTGTAACCGTCGGGCGGGTCGTAAATCGACTGCGTGTGCACCCCCGTGGCCAGGTTGACGATCTCGTCTTCAATCACGCGGTCCTTAAGCGCGATCGTTGCCGCGCTGTTGGCCGTTGTGATGAACACGGGCTTGGGGTCCTCCGCTCGGAACTGCTCATAGACCTGTATTTCCTGTTCGAGAGCGTACTGGGTGTCCTCCACGCGCACACTCAACATCACACCGCAGACGCCCCCCTCCGCGTTGATCTGCTCAATCGCGTCCTGCGTCGCGCTGATAAAGCCGGTTCCCATCAACGTTGCCAGCGGTCCGGTCAGACCCGCCTGCTGGTAGATGACCAGGCTTTCTCCCTCGTAACTGTTCTCGCAGGCGATCTCCATCGGCGCTTCCGGGGGCGCCGCTTCCTCCGCCTGCATAGCCTCCTTCGGCTCCTCCTCCGCGGCCATCGGTTCTTCCGCAGGCACCGGCGAACAGGCCGCCAACAACAGGAAAATGAGCAAAATGCTGGTGACGGTTAGGCACTTTTTCATTTGGGTTCTCTCCTCTCCAGTGAGTCTTCCTTCCAACGTTTCACGGTAGTATCGGTCCTGCCCCCACACAGTGATTCTGGGAAAATTGGCGTTCGGTCAACGGGCAAATGGGCGCAGCCGCCAGCCCGCTCTCAGAAGCTGCCAGCGGTGCGCGAGTCCGCGCGGCTCATAGATCAGAAACAGCATCAGCGCGACACCAAAAAAGATCGGGCGGAATGACGTCAGAAGCTGGCCGGAAAGTTCGGGAAAGGCCGCCGCCAGAATCCCCCCCAGCATGTCAGAAAGATCTTCCAGCAGTACGATGAAGGCGACGCCCAGAAACGGGCCCAGATTGGCGCCGAGGCCGCCAATCACCAGCATCCCCAGGAAGATAATCGACTCGTTCAGGCTGTATCCAAACTCGGTGCCAACCCCGCGCTGGCTGTGCGCTTTGATCGCGCCCGCGAGGCCCGCCAGCATCGCGGCAATGAAAAAGGCCCGCAGTTTGTACGCAAAAAGATTGACGCCCAGCAACTCCGCCGCCAGGTCGTTGTCCCGTACGCTGATAAATGCCCGCCCCAACCGCGTGCGAGAGATATTGAACAACAGGACAGTCGTAATCAGCAGAACGACCAGCGAGATGTAAAAATAGTTGCTGACCTCACCAAAGTTCACCGTGCCTAACTGCGGAACCGGCACTTCGATCGCGCCGTTTGTCCCGCCAAGATACGCTTTGAACGTATGGCGGCTCAGCCAGGGAATGATGAACTGGGCTGCCAGCGTCGCGAAGGCCAGGTAAAACCCCTTGACCCGCAAACTCGCCAAACCGAAGATCAGGCCAATCGCGCCGGCGGCCAGCGCAGCCAGCGGCAGCGCAATGAAGAAAGAGAGACCCGCGTGAATCACCAGCAGCGCCGACGCGTAGCCGCCCACCAGCATAAAGGCCGCCTGGCTCAATGAGATCTGGCCTGTGTAGCCGGTCAGGATGTTCAACCCCTGCACCGCGATGATCGTATAAGCGATCTGATTGGCAGTGGCGACCAGATACGCGTCGCCCCACAGAGGTAAAGTGAACGCTGCCAGCAGGCTGATTCCCAGCAGCCAGTAGTGCCAGGGCTGGCGCAGCAGCGCCATGTCCTGTTCATAGGAACGGTCAAAGTCCCCCGCAGGTCGCAACATCGCCACCGGCTAAATCCTCTCGATCCTTTTCTGCCCGAACAACCCCTCCGGCCGAATCAGCAGAACCACCAGCAGCAAAAGGTAGGGCGCGATTTCGGAAGAATTGCGCACTTCGATCAACCGCGAAGCCTGCACCAGCGCCTGCACCAGACCAATCGCGAACCCCCCCAACAGCGCGCCCCCCAGCGACTCCAGCCCGCCCAGCAGAATCGCCGGAAACGCGATCAGCGCCACCGTCGAGAGGTTCAGACTCACGCCGCTGACCGTCGCCAGCAGCACGCCACCGAGCGTCGCGATCACTCCGGCAATGCCCCACGAAAGACCGAAAACCCGGCTGACCTTGATACCGACCGAACGGGCGACCTCGTGGTCCTCCGCAGTGGCCCGCATCGCCAGGCCTGTCTTTGTGCTGTTGAAAAACCAGATGAATACAATCGCGGCCAGGGTCGCCACCACAAATGTTGCCACTAGCGTGTATTTCAGCCGGATCGCATCGCCGAACGCGCCGGGGAAGGGAATGATCAACACGTCGCTGGGCGAAAACGGCGCCGGGAAGTTGCTCTTCAACTCTACGCCGAAAAGAACGGCCGTCGCCCCCTCAAACAGTTGCGCCAGCCCCAGCGTCATCAGCATGATCGCCAGCAGCGGCTGCCCCGTCATCGGCCGCAGCGCGAACCGCTCGATCAGCAGGCCGATTCCCATTGAGACGATCAGCGCCGCGACCACCGCCGCCCACAAGGGCAAACCGATCAGCCCGGCGCCCGGCTCCGCCCCGCCGCCCGTGAACCACCACGTCAGAAACGCCCCAAACATCACCAGATGCCCGTGCGCGAAGTTGAACACCTCCGACGACTTATAGATCAGCACGATACCCAACGCGATCAGACCGATCGTCCCGCCGTTGAGTATCCCGGTGACAAGCTGTTGCGGCACCAGTGGCCAATTCATCCTATTACCTGGCAATGAGTGGAAAGTAAGCGCCTCGCAAGCTCGTGGAATCGTACCGCTAAATCGGTCGATTTCCGCGGACTATCAACTCCCGATACGACCGTATAGATGTCATTTGACGCCCTGCCAAACAACTGTCTGCCACCCGTCTGTAGGCGGCTCACAGTGAAAACTATCCACTATTCACCGCAGTTCACTATGCGTAGATCTGTCTCAACGACGCCCTCGCTGCCGTCCTGGTAACGCACAGGCGTCTGCACGTGAATCCACGCCTGTCCCGCATACATCGCCTCGATCATCTCGGCATAACGCGTGTACAGTACGTCGCGACGCAACTTGCGCGAGCGCGTCATCTCAGACTCGTCCGCGTCGAACTCCTTGTGCAGCAGCACAAACCGCCGCACCTTGCTGGACGGCGGCATCTCGGCATTCACATCGTCCACCGCCTGCCGGATCAGTTCGCGAACCTCGTCTTTCTGGGCAAGGTCGGCGAACGTGGTGAAGGCGATGCCCTGCCTTTCCGCCCAGCTGCTCACATTTTCAAAGTTGATGATGATCAAGGCGGTAACGTACGCCTGCGCCGGCCCGCCCACGGCCATCACGTCCAGAATGTGCGGGCTGAACTTGAGCCGTCCCTCAATGAACTGGGGCGCGTAGCGCTCACCGTTGGCCAGCGTGATCATATCCTTCATCCGGTCGAGATAGATCAGGTGGCCGTCCTCGTCAATGTGGCCTGCGTCCCCTGTGCGGAACCAGCGCGCCCCATTCTCCTCAACAATCGCCTCGGCCGTTGCCTCTGCATTGTTGTAATAGCCCTGGAACACGGTCGGCCCCCCAATCTGGATCTCCCCGTCCTCATCCGTGCGCACAGAGACGCCGCCCCCAGGTCGCCCGACGCTCGCAAACTTGATGTCGCCGTCCCAATGAATTGTACCACTTCCGGTCACTTCAGTTAATCCATATATCTGTTTCAGGTTGATGCCCAGCGCGTGAAAAAAGCGCATCGCGTCCGGGCTGAGCGCGCCCCCGGCCGTATACGCGGCCCGCAGCTTGGTAAAGCCCAATTTATCGCGCAGCGGATGGAAAAGGCACCAGTCGCCGATACGGTAGGCCAGCCGCAACCCCGGCGACACCGCCTCGCCCGCCAGCCTCCTGTCTGCCAGACGTTGACCAATCGGCAGAAAGAGCGCATACAGCTTGCGGTTGACCCAGGATGACTCCGCCATCCGTACCTGGATCGTCCCCAGCAGCGCGTCCCACAGGCGGGCGTTGTAAAGGACCCGTTGCGGCGCAATCTCGCGCACGTTCTCCCGCACCGTTTCCAGACTTTCCGGAAAGTTCATAACCATGCCGTGAACGCAATGCGGCGCAACCCCCCACGCGTGTTCCGCGATCCAACCCAGCGGCAGCAGGCTGACATGGTTATCGCTGTCGTAGAGCGGGTCCACCTGGGTAAAGGCCTCAGTCGCGCGCAGAAGATTTTCGTGGCTGAGCATCGCACCCTTGGGGCGGCCCGTCGTCCCAGACGTGTAGCAGAGAATCGCCAGGTCATCGCCGCGCCCCTGCGCGACCTCCTCCCCGAAACGAGACGGCTCCTCGGTTGCCAACTCCTCGCCTAGCCGGCATGCCTCGTCGTAGGTCGCGAGCCAGGGATCCTCGTACTCCCACAGCCCGCGCTCATCCCAGTAGACAACCCGCTCAACCTTGGGGATGCGTTCCCGGACGGCCAGCATCTTGTCCACCTGCTCCTGGTCCTGCGCCAGGACGAAGCGGGCGTCGCTGTGGTCGATAATATAGGCGGCCTCATCCGCGGTGGCGTCGGTGAACAGCCCCACCTGCACCCCGCCCACCGCCTGCAGCCCCAGGTACGCCCACAGATACTGCCGGTCGTTGTCCCCGATTGTGGCAACGTGATCACCGCGCGCCAGGCCCAGTTCCCGCAGACCCAGCCCGAAATTCCGCACCTGCTCGCAGGACTCCCGCCAGCTGAACTCCCGCCAGATGCCGAACTCCTTCTGCCGCAACGCGACCTCTTCTCCCCCGCGCGATTCGACCTGCCGCAGAAAATGCTGGGGTACTGTCTCCAAGCGGTTTATCTCGGCCATCTAACTTACCTGCCCCAAATAAGCGCGTATCACCTCCGGGTCGCGCCCGATCTCCTCCGGTCTGCCGTCCGCGATCGTCATGCCAAAATCAAGCACGACGATGCGGTCCGCAACATCCATCACCAGCGTCATATCATGTTCGACCAGGATGATCGTCACCCCCCGCCGCGTGTGAATGTCGAGGATAAAGCGGGCCATGTCCTCCTTCTCCTCGGCATTCATGCCTGCCATCGGTTCATCCAGCAGCAGCAGCTTCGGCTCCAGCGCCAGCGCGCGCCCCAGCTCGACCCGCTTGCGCAGACCGTAGGGCAGCGCGCCCACCATCGTCTTGCGGATGTGCGCGATCTCCAGGAAGTCGATCAGCTCCTCCACCACCGCCCGGTGGCGCGTCTCCTCCTGGCGCGCAAAGCCCCAATAGAGCGCGCTCGCCAGCATATTCTGGCGCATGTGAATGTGGCGCGCCGCCATCAGATTGTCGAGCGCGCTGAGGTATGTATAGAGGCCGATGTTCTGGAATGTCCGGGCGATGCCCAGTTGCGCCACGCGTTTGGCGCCGGTCAGGTCATGTTCGCCCTGGAAGGTTAGCCTGCCCTGCTGCGGGCGGTAGAAGCCGCTGATGCAGTTGAGCATCGATGTCTTGCCCGCGCCATTTGGGCCGATAATGGCGCGAATTTCGCCCGTTTGCACGTCAAACCCAACTCGGTCGAGGACGGTAGTGCCCCCAAAAGAGAGGGTGACATCCTCCACCTGCAGGATGGATTCAACTGTCTTGGGATATTCGGTAGGGGTCAATCCGTGGTGTGCCATGGCAGGACAGTTGATTCTGAACTACGTGCCTTTTGCCAGATATAGGTACGTTGAATTCTAGCACCCGCATAGCGGTAGGCACAATCAGAAGTTCAAATACCCAGACCACTCAAGCCAAAAACTCCTCCAGCACAACCGCCACGCCGTCCTCCTTGTTGCCGACCGTCATCCGGTCCGCCGCCGCCTTCACCTCCGGCACCGCGTTCGACATCGCCACCCCCAACCCCGCTTCGGCGACCATCTCCACGTCGTTGACGTCATCGCCGAACGAGATCACCTCCTCCATGCCGACGCCCCACCGATCGAGCAGCCAGCGCAGCGCCGCCGCCTTCGACGTGTCGCACGGGATCACCTGGACCAGGTCATACTTGGGCGATATCAGGGCCCGGCTCGACGCCGGCAGCCCGCGCAGCAATGTCTCCGACGGCTTCCCCACAACGGCCTGGCCGTTGAGCGACCGCGGCTGCGCCGCGTCCAGCTCCTCCAGCGAAGTCAGGATTTTGGCGGCAGGGCGGTCGGTATGCGCCAGCACGTCGCTGACGCAGTTGGCCCCGGGCCACTCCACCTCCCGGTTAATATAAAGCGCATCGTCAATTTCGACCCCCAACCGGCAGCCGGGCGCCCCACTTTGGATCGCGCCGACGATGCGGCGGGCATCGTCCACCGGAATCGTCGCCTGAAACAGAACGTTGCCCTGCAGTTCGATCCACGCGCCGTTGTAGCAGATCATGGGGAAGTCGTTCAGAAAAGGGTGGACCGATTTCGCCGAACGCGGCGGGCGTCCGGTCGCAACCACGATCCTGCGGCCCGCGGCCTGCCAGCTGTCCAGCGCAGCCATCGTGCGCGCCGAAATCGTCTTGGCATCTTCCAGAAGCGTGTCGTCTAGATCGACGGCCAGTACCGAATACATGATGGTGGATCTCCCGAAATCGGTGGATCATCGAAAGCGGACGGCGCCAATTGCGCATCACCCGCAAACGGTCAACGCGCTCAGCCATCAAGTCTACCCTAGCTCCTGGTTGCAGTCCATCTGGACCACCCTCCGAGCTACACAAATCTACCCGTCCGCAACGGGAACAATCTACCGTTAATCCGATTTGACAAGCGGACCAGCCTGGCGTATTCTTATAAGAGCAAAACCAGTTTGTGTTCTGACAGCTTTACGTTGGGACGTTCCCCGGACGCAATGGAGCTAGGGGCATTTTTCATGTAGTATTGCCAGTCAGTGCGCGGGTTGTTTTGCGCCTTATCTGGTAGTCGCAGTTAGCAGAGGAGTTTTCTCACCATGAGTGAAACAGTAGTCGGTACGGTGAAGTGGTTCAGCGATCAGAAGGGCTATGGCTTCATCGCCCGCGAGGATGGACCGGACGTGTTTGTGCATTTCTCCGCGATTCAGTCGGAGGGCTTCCGCAGCCTTGCGGAAGGTGACCAGGTCGAGTTCGTGATTGAGGACGGCCCGAAGGGCCCTGCCGCCAGCAATGTCGTCAGGCGTCAGAGCGTGGCCTGAGTATCGGTCCGTTTGTCATAGCAGGGAGTGACTTCTTTGTCGCCAAGCCCCTGAACTTGGGGCGGGCAACAAAAATCGGGTCACTCCCTTTTTTGTTTTACAATTCAGGGACTATGCGGCGTCAGCTCGGTCAGTGCAGACGACGGCCAGTTGGTATCCGTCGAGTGTGATCGTGTCGCCATTTTCCCAGGGCTGACTCCGCCCCGTCCACGCATCCAACAGCAGAAGCGTTTCTTCCGTCTGCAGCGTTATCGTCCCCGTAAGCGATGCGCCCTCCTCGTTAAACAGCATCCACCAGTCCCGCCCGTCCTTCTGCACCCGCCGCACCCGCAGCGCCGCCGCCGTCGGTTCCACGCTGACATCCGGCGAGACCAACCCATCGACAAAGCCCAAAATCTCTTCAGCCGGCGTTTCCGGGTCGCAGCGCAGCAGTCGACCGGCCTCTTCCAGCCTTTTCAGCGCCTCCTGAGCACGCCCGTCCGGCTCGTGCATCGCCAGCACCGCCTCGTACTGCATGCCGGCCAGGTGGATGCCGCGCTCATCTACGACCGCGTCCTCCCACAGATGCCGCTCTTCCACGTAATTGAAGTCACGCTGCCGCTGGAACAGGACCTTCGCCGGTTCCCACGGCAGCCAGTCCACCTTGCCCAGAATGGCCACTGAACACACATGTCGGCTGTCCGTATTCAGCCAGCACAGCCGCCGGCAGCGGTCCGCGTATCCCTTGTAGCGCCCCCACCAAGCGTTGTTCGGCCCCACGTCCGGCGGCCGCTCATCCCACCGAATCCCCCGTACACTGTAGTAGAAAGCGTGCGGAAAAAGCATATTCGTGCCCCGCACGAAACACCAGTCCGCCAGCCAGTTCATCTCCGCCCACGTCAACTCATGGCCGTATGCCCCGCAAAGTTCGTTCGCATTACGCCGCCGCCCCGTATGTATCATCGCCGAGCTGCCGCATTTGCCCTGCGTCGACTGTGCCCCCTCCAGCGCCGTAGGGTCGTCCGGCAGCACCCACCGCCACACCAGGTCCTGCCCGGGCATGTGAAAATAGCGCTCCGCGCCCAGGTCGTCCGCCTTCGCCGGATGCCCCGTCAGAGCAATCCCGCGCTCCGTACACCAGTCGTACAACGCCTGGTACCAGGTCTCCTCCATCCGCAGCGCAATCGCCCGTTCATAGTCCGCCCGGCATCGCTCCGCGTCCGGCTCGTCATCATGCCACAGCGCCGCCAGATGCGGCGTGAAGTCGTACCCCAGCAGCCGGTTCACATGCGCCAGGATGCCCGTCGTGCCCGGCCACACACCGCGCTCCCGCGGCTTGCCCACCGGGCTCGGCTCATCCGTAAAGATCGCTGGAATCAGCCCCCCGAAATGCCGCCCGAACCGTTCGTAAAACCTGTCGTACACAAGCCGGATAAAGCACCCCACCGCATCCGGATTGAGCAGGTCGCCCGCCGGCGGTTCATCCTCCGCCGGCCCGCCGTCAATATAGTGCAGCCCGCGAATATAAGCGTCCATCTTACGGTCGATCACCGCCAGTCTTTCCCCGCCGCGCCGCCTCACCACCGCCGCCAGCGTCTCATCCGCCTGCAGCGTCGGCTCTTCCCCGTCCGCCAGCCCCCGCGCCTCTAGGCAGCGCGTCTGGTAAGCCGGATTCTCCTCTACCACCTGCCCCGCCGAAGACCCTGACGGGTACATCCCCTCATCGTACAGCACCACCTGCATCCCCCGCCGCGCCGCCTCCTCGATCGCCACATCATAAAACGCCAGCAGCGCATCCGACATCCACCCCAGCGACCGCGGTAGCCCCACCCGCGGGTGAATGATAAAGCCGTGCACCCCATGCGCCTCAAAATCCCCAATCTGCCGCCGGATCTCGTCCGCATCCAGATCGTCATTCCAAAACCAAAAAGGCAGCACCGAAAACTCTGTCGGCGGATTGGCAAACGTATCAAGTGTGGCAGGCATATTCAGGTCCTGGTGGTGATGGGAAATGGGTAGGGTCGGTTAAGTGGTAGTTTACAGCATGTTGGGCGGTACCGGCATATAGGGGAGTTTGGGAATGGGATGTTGCCTCACCTGGACGATTAGAAGTTAGCTAAATTGACCTTTATCTGCCTTGCAGAGTAGGATCAGTGCAGGAAGGGCAGCCTTCAGCTATCAAGTCTCATTGCATCCTTTTAGCATCTGCTGATCGCTTGCCCTGCCGATAAGAACCAACACTTGACCAGCAGGAGATGGTAGTCAGTGTTTTCTTTGGGGATATGAAATGGCCAAGATACAAGGTTTCCGAGTCAGAAATTTCAAAGTTCTCAAAGATGTGACTTTGGGTCGCCTGTGGAGCCAACAAAAGAACCAGCCGCTCACCGAGATGACAGCGGTCATTGGTAAGAACGGCGTCGGCAAGAGCGCCCTGTTCGACGCCTTTGGGTTTTTGGCTGACGCCCTTAGGGCGGGAGTCGAGGATGCATGCGATGCACGCGGGCGCGGCGGCTTCGAGCGGATTCGGTCGCAGGGCGAAACCGGTCCTATTGAGTTCGATGTATATTATAAACAACATGGCAACGCCCGGCCGATCACTTATGAGATCGCCATTGATGCGGACGAATCAGGACGTCCCTATGTGTTACGTGAACGGCTACGGCAAAGACGAAGAGGTCAGAAGTACGGTCGTCCGTTTTCTTTCCTGATGCTCAACTCAGGAAAGGGAGTTGCATGGAAGGGTGAACAAGAAGGGTATGAGGTTGATGAAAGCAAAGTGTGGACAGACATTGAAGAGTTGCTAACGTTTCTCACTCTAGAGGAATCGAGCGAGACCGAGATTATAGAACTGGAAGATCAGCGCAGGCTAGGTATCGCTACGCTTGGCGCTTTGAAACAGCACCCTCGAATCTCAGATTTTCGACGTTTCATCGAGGGGTGGTATCTCAGCTATTTCACCCCGGACGCAGCGCGAAGTCTGCCGCTAGCTGGTCCCCAACCCCATCTCAGTATCCACGGCGATAACCTTGGCAACGTCGTGCAGTTCATGGAACGCGAACATCCGCGTCGTTTTAAGAGCATTCTAGATGGGATCGCCACCAAAATTCCCGGCATAAATCGGATCGATACGGAAAAGACCAGTGACGGCCGACTGCTTCTCAGATTTAATGACAAAGGCTTTGAGGATCCATTCTATGCCCAGCAAATGTCCGATGGGACGCTGAAAGTCTTCGCTTATCTGCTGCTGCTCGAAGATCCAACACCCCCACCATTTCTCTGCATCGAAGAGCCTGAGAACGGCCTCTATCACAAGCTGCTGGAGACCTTGGCCTATGAGTTCCGCCAGCACGCCAGCGGGCCAAGAGGCGGTTCGCAGGTATTCGTCACGACCCATCAGCCCTACTTTGTTGACGCGCTTGACCCACAGGAGGTCTGGACACTGGAAAAAGGCGCGGACGGTTTCTCGACTATCCGTCGAGCTAGCGAAGAGTCCATTGTAAACAACTTGGTTGCGGAGGGGCTGCCGTTAGGTGGCCTCTGGTACAGCGACTATCTTGATCCGAGGTAAGCGGATGCATTTTGACATATTCGTCGAAGATCAGTCGGGCAAGAAAGTGCTCGATATACTGATCCCTAAGATCATCAACGCGCGAAATTCCTTCAAGGTTAGAAGCTATAAAGGAATCGGCCACATTCCTAAGAACCTTACGCAAAGTGCCAATGCCAGCACGCGTCTTCTCCTAAACCAACTCCCACAAATTCTCAGGGCATATGGAAAGGATTACGCGAACCGTCCTCCTAACAGTCCGGCGGCGGTAATCGTGGTTTGCGACTTGGACAATAAGTGTCTGAAGACATTTCGCCAGGAACTCTTCGCCGTGCTCAATGCATGCAATCCTAAGCCGGAAACTCGTTTCTGCATCGCTATCGAAGAAGGCGAAGCTTGGCTGCTCGGCGACATCCCCGCAATTAAGAAGGCGTATCCGCGGGCTAGAGACACCCTATTGAATGGATACAAAAATGACTCGATTTGCAGGACATGGGAACTTCTGGCCGACGCAGTAGTCAGGGGTGGATCCACCGCTCTCAAAAAGAGGGGATGGCAAGCAGTGGGCAGGGAGAAGTCGAACTGGGCGACAAGGATTACCCCGTTAATGAATGTGGAAAAGAACGCTTCGCCGAGCTTTTGCTACTTCCGGGAAAAGTTGCGCGAGTTGACAACGGCCGGAAATGTATGAAGAAGGAAAGGAGAAAGAGCACACAGTCTCGACGATTGGGACAGCAGCTATGAGACTGGAAGATCTCACAATCAACGCCGCCGTTGAGGGCATCCTGGCAGACAGCCTCGTCACGGTGGTCAGCGTGCAATGGTACGGCGACGCCGCCGTCGAGTTGACCTACAAGACGCCGGCGGGCGAGGTCGCCAACGAGCTCCTCTACCGAGAGGACGAATCCCGCATCAGGGTTGCCGAGCAGGCGCGCCCCTGGAGCTTCGACGGCGACGGTTCCCTCTTCCGCCTTATTTCCGAGGCCCAGCGCATCCGCCTCGCCCATCTCTTTGACCCGCTGCTGGCCGTCCATACCTCCGACGTGGAGCCTCTCCCCCACCAGATCACCGCCGTCTACGAGGCCATGCTGCCCCGTTCGCCGCTGCGCTTCCTGCTGGCCGACGATCCCGGCGCCGGCAAGACGATCATGGCCGGCCTGCTCATCAAAGAGCTGATCGCCCGCGGCGACCTCCAGCGCTGTCTGGTCGTCTGTCCCGGCGCGCTGGCCGAACAGTGGCAGGATGAACTCTACCGCCGCTTCCAGCTGAACTTCGAGATCCTCACCAATGACAAGCTCGAAGCCGCCCGCACCGGCAACTGGTTCCTCGAAACAGACCTTGTCATCGCCCGCCTCGACAAACTCTCGCGCGACGAGGAGGTGCAGCAGAAACTGAAAGCGCGCGACTGCGACTGGGACCTGGTCGTATGCGATGAGGCCCACAAGATGTCGGCCAGCTATTTCGGCAACGAGCTTCGCTACACAAAGCGCTACCGACTGGGCCAGCTCCTCTCCGACCTGACGCGTCAATTCCTCCTGATGACGGCGACACCCCACAACGGCAAAGAGGAAGACTTCCAGCTCTTCATGGCGCTGCTCGACAGCGATCGCTTTGAGGGCAAGTTCCGCGACGGCGTTCACAACGTCGATGTCTCCGACCTCATGCGCCGCATGGTCAAGGAGAAGCTGCTCAAGTTCGACAGCACGCCCCTTTTCCCCGAGCGCATGGCCTACACCGTCGCCTACAAACTGTCGCCGCAGGAAGAACAGCTCTATACCGCCGTCACCCAGTACGTTCGCGCAGAGTTTAACCGCGCCAACGCGCTCGCGAACGACAAACGCGCCGGCGCCGTCGGCTTCGCCCTCACCATCCTCCAACGCCGTCTCGCCTCGTCGCCCGAGGCCATCTACCGTTCCCTGCGCCGCCGCCGTGAACGGCTGCAGGGCCGCCTGCAGGAGGTGGAGGGGCTGCAACGCAAGGGAGAGGCCGATTTCGTCGCCGCGCCGGCCATGTTGGCGCTCGACCGCGAAGACTTCGAAGACCTGGAAGACGCCCCGGAGAGCGAAATCGAGGCGCAGGAGGGAGAGATCCTCGATCAGGCCACCGCCGCCCAGACCATCGACGAGCTGAAGCAGGAGATCGGCACGCTCAACGCCCTCGAAGCAGAGGCCGGCCGCGTCCTGCGCGGTGGGCGCGATACCAAGTGGCGAGAACTGGGGGCGCTGCTCGACAAGCTGTTCATCAGCACGCTCGCCGAAACCTCCGTCCCCTACGGCGCCGGCACGATTTCCGACCCCGTACCCTCGCCCCAACAGAAGCTGGTCATCTTCACCGAACACCGCGATACCCTCAACTACCTGCACACGCGCATCGCCGGCCGCCTGGGCCGCGAACAGGCCGTCGTCGTCATCCACGGCGGCCTGCGCCGCGAGGAGCGCGACGCCGCCCAGGAAGCCTTCCGCCACGACCCGCAGGTGCGCGTTCTGCTGGCGACCGACGCCGCCGGCGAGGGCATCAACCTCCAGCGCGCCCATCTGATGGTCAACTACGACCTGCCCTGGAACCCGAACCGCCTCGAGCAGCGCTTCGGCCGTATCCATCGCATCGGCCAGACCGAGGTCTGCCATCTCTGGAACCTGGTCGCCTCTGAAACGCGCGAGGGCGACGTTTACGGGCGGCTGCTGGAAAAGCTGGAACAGGCGCGCCAGACGCTCGGCGGCCAGGTTTTCGACGTACTCGGCAAAATGCAGTTCGAGGGCAGGCCGCTGCGCGAGCTGCTCGTCGATGCGATCCGCTACGGCGAGCAGCCGGATGTGCGCGCCAAGCTCACCACCACCGTCGAAAACGCCTTCGATGTTGAAAAGTTGAGCAAATTGTTTGAAGAGCGCTCCCTGACGCCGGACACAATGGACGCCAGCCGCGTGCATCGCGTGCGCGCCCGCATGGAGCGGGCCGAGGCCCGCCGCCTCCAGCCCCACTACATCGAGTCCTTCTTCCTCGAGGCCTTCCAGCGCGCAGGTGGACGCGCCCGCCAGCGCGAGAGCCGCCGCTTTGAAATCACGCACGTGCCCGCCCCGCTGCGCAACATCGAACGGACCGCCGGCGCCGGCATGCCCGTGCTGCGCCGCTACGAGCGCATCGCCTTCGAAAAATCGCTGGCCGCCAACGGCAGCCATCCCCCCGCGGCCTTCGTCTGCCCCGGCCATCCTCTGCTCGACGCCGTCATCGACAGCACCCTCAAGAGCCACCGCGATCTATTGAAGCAGGGCGCCGTCCTGGTCGACGAGCGCGACCCTGGCGCCGAACCGCGCGTCCTCGTCTTCCTCGAACACGCCATCCAGGATGCCAGCCTCACCCGCGCCGGCACGCGGCGGGTCATTTCCAAGCGCATGCTCTACGTCGAGCTCGACGCGACCGGCAATGCCCGCCATATGGAATACGCCCCCTATCTCGACTACCGGCCGCTCGCCGCGGATGAACCGGGCCACGAAGCCGTCCTCGCGCGCCCGGAATGTGCCTGGATTGGCGCCGAACTGGAGCAGACCGCCCAGCGTTACGCCGTCGCCAACGTCGTGCCCGATCACGTCGAAGAAATCCGCAGCGCCAGAAAGCCCCTCCTCGATAAAACGCGCGACGCTGTGCATGCCCGGCTGACCTTGGAAATATCGCATTGGGACCGCCGCGCCGAAGAACTCAAGCTGCAGGAACAGGCCGGCCGCGTCAACGCCCGCCTCAACTCCGCCCAGGCCCGCCAGCGCGCCGACCGTCTCCAGGCGCGTCGGCAAAAACGGCTGGCTGAAATCGAATTGGAGCGTCAGATCTCACCGCGGCCGCCGGTCGTGCTCGGCGCGGCCCTGATCGTCCCGCTTGGGCTGGTCCGGTCGATAACAGGCGAAGCCCCGCGCCTCCTGTCTACGGTAACGAGCGACACCCAGGCCGCGGCCGCCCGGGCCCGCGAAATCGTCATGGACGTAGAACGGAGCTTGGGCTATGAACCGACCGACCGCGAGTTCGAGAAACGCGGCTACGACATTGAAAGCCGCGATCCCGCCAGCGGCCGCCTGCGTTTCCTCGAAGTCAAAGGGCGCGTAAGCGGCGCGCCCGCCATCACCGTAACCCGCAACGAGATCCTCTACTCGCTCAACAAGCCGGATTCCTACATCCTGGCGATTGTCGAGTTTCTGGACGGGGGTGAGCGCCGCGTGCATTACGTCCGCCGCCCCTTCCAGCGCGAGCCGGATTTCGGCGTGACCAGCGTCAACTACAGCTTTTCCGAGTTGCTGGCGCGGGCGGAGGCGCCGGAACGATTCGATCCGTAATGGGCCTTATAGCGAAACGCAAGGTTCAAGGATGAATGTCATTTGACAGAATTATCAAAATATGTTACCATTTTGGTAATGAAAAATACCTGTTCCAACCGGGCAGGCACATGGAAATTTCGTTCAGAACTCGTAAACTCGCGAAAGTCTTTAACTCGGAAAAGACACTCAGAAGAGAATACGGGGACCGCGAGGCCCGCACAATCATAACTCGTCTTGCAGTTCTGCAGGACGCCGAGACGCTGGCGGAGGCGCCGACAACGCCGCCGGACCGAATGCACCAGCTTACAGGCAACCGCGACGAGCAGTATGCCGTGTACCTTGTCCACCCCTACAGGTTGGTTTTCGAGCCAGATCATGATCCGCTGCCACGCAAAGAGGACGGTGGGATCGACCTGGAGCGGGTGACTGCTATCACGATTATGGAAGTGGTCGACTATCATCCAAAGTCATCGTAATGGAGCACGACGCCGTGTTCATGGCCGCAACCGTGGTCATCGAAGTGACTGTCTATCACTGAAGGAGAACAATGGCATGGTTACAAAAACCTATCCGTACCAGCCCGACTATGCGGCGCCGCCGGGATGGGTCTTGGAGGAGCGGCTGGAAGCGAATGGAATCTCGCAGGCCGAGTTTGCGCGACGATGCGGACGCTCTCCCAAGTTCATCAGCGAGATTATTGCCGGAAAGGCCCCCGTAGAAGCGAAGACCGCGCTTCAATTCGAAAAAGTCTTGGGGGTCAGCGCAAACATCTGGCTCGGCATCGAGAAACGCTACCGGCTGCACCAGATGAGAGAAGTCGAGTCACGGGAAGCCGAAGCGTCCGCTGATTGGGCGCGCGGCTTTTCCGTCAGTGAACTGGCAAAGCGGGGCGTTATCCAAAAAGTAACGTCGCCTGGCGAAAAGGTAACTGAACTGTTGACTTTTTTTGGCGTGGCGTCGATAGAGGCGTGGAATACCAGGTACGAGGCAACTGCCGTTGCCTACCGGCAATCGCCGAGCTTTGAGAGCAAGAAGCCCGATCTGACTGCCTGGCTTCGGCTAGTGGAGATTGAGGCCGAAACACAGTCGTTAGACGGCTACGACAGGTCTGCCTTTCTCAGGGCTTTGAAAGGCATAAGGCAGTTGACGCGCGTGGAGATCCCCCAAGCGCTCGAAGACGCACAGCAGCTTTGCAACGAGGCGGGTGTTGCCCTTGTATGGGTCAAGCCGTTGCCGGAAGCGCGCGTGAGTGGGGCTGCTTGGTGGCTTGGATCCCGCAAGCCTGTGATCGCGCTGAGCGCCCGTCACAAGTCAGACGACCATCTCTGGTTCAGCCTGTTCCATGAGGCAGCGCATATCTACCTTCACAGCAAGAAAAATGTATTCGTTGACTGGGGCAATGGCGACATGGATGCCGAGGAGGCAGAGGCAAACGCTTGGGCGGCGCGATTCTTGGTGTCATCATCTGACTGGATGCGTTTCCTCGAAACCTCAAACCTCGGCGCGCTAGACGTTCAACGATTCGCCGAAGAGCAAGGCATTGCGCCGGGCATTGTCGTTGGGAGGCTGCAACATGAAGGGCATCTGGCTTGGGGGAACCGTCTGAACGGATTGAAGGTACGGCTGAAGTGGACCGACGACTGAGATCGAACGTATGGAGTGTTTGCCTGTGTTGGAAGGCGAACCTATGCATTAGGTCAAAACGTTATCGCAAGACCAATAGACGCAAAAAAGAGACGCCCCCACAAGGGGGACGTCGGGCCAACGATGCTATCGTTGGGGTGGTGTTGATACTGTAAACTATGCTCAATTGACCTGTCAAGAATGGCCTCGTTAATTTCACGAACAGCCAACTGCCCAATCAGATCACCAAACCCGACGGTTACGTGTTGACGCGGCCGCCCTTTTGGAACTGAGGTAGATGTGGAGCAGACCAGGATGCGCAAGAAGCTGATCGAAGTCGCCCTGCCGCTCGACGCCATCAACGCCGCGTCCGCGCGCGAGAAGTCGATCCGCCACGGCCATCCCAGCACACTGCACCTGTGGTGGGCGCGGCGCCCGCTGGCCGCGGCGCGGGCCGTGCTCTTCGCGCAGCTAGTCGACGACCCGTCCGACCTGCCGGAAGAGTTCCCCACCGAGGAAGACCAGAAGAAGGAGCGAGAGCGCCTCTTCGGCATGATCGAAGAACTCGTGCTGTGGGAGAACACGACCAACGAGCGCGTGCTGGAAGAAGCGCGTGCCGAGATACGCAAGAGCTGGCGTCGGACCTGCGCGGACAACCGCGACCACCCGCGCGCCGCGGACCTGTTCGACCCGGAGCGTCTGCCCGCCTTCCACGACCCCTTCGCTGGGGGCGGGGCCATCCCCTTGGAGGCGCAACGGCTGGGCTTGGAGAGCTACGCCAGCGACCTCAACCCGGTGGCGGTGCTGATCAACAAGGCGATGATCGAGATTCCGCCCAAGTTTGCGGGCGGGCCGCCGGTCAACCCGGAGCGCAACGCCGGTCAGGTGGGCATCGCCGCGACCTGGAAAGGCGCGGTGGGCTTAGCCGAAGACGTGCGCCACTACGGTGAATGGATGCGCGACGAGGCCGAGAAGCGCATCGGTCATCTCTACCCCAAGGTGGAGGTGACTGAGGAGATGGCCGCGGAACGTCCCGACCTGAAGCGCTATGTAGGCCGCAAGCTGACGGTGATCGCCTGGCTGTGGGCGCGCACGGCGCGCAGCCCCAACCCTGCCTTCGCTGATGTGGAAGTTCCGCTGGCGTCCACGTTCATTCTGTCGAAGAAGAAGGGGAAGGAAGCCTACGTGGAGCCGGTCATTGGGGGAGAGGGCGGGTACCACTTCACCGTAAAGACTGGGACGCCGCCGGAATCGGCTCAGAAGGGTACGAAGCTGTCGCGTGGTCCGAATTTCCTGTGTGTGATGTCAGGAGTGCCTATATCGGGAGACTACATTAAGGCTGAAGGTAAAGCAAGGCGGATGGGCGCCCGTCTGATGGCAATCGTTGCAGAGGGGATCGGGAGAGGGTCTATCTCGGGCCCATTGATTCGCATGAAGCCGTGGCGAATCAGGCAAAACCTGGGGACATGGTTTCCGGAGACTCACTATATCGGGAACGTGCACTCAGTACCTCCGGTGTACAGCCATATGGCATTGAGCAAGTTTCGATCAGCTATTTACTGACTCGTCAACTCTGGTGGCACTGAATGACCTTTTCTGACTTAGTGGGCGAAGCGCGTGAACGCATCCGTCTCGACGCGGTGGCCGCTGGCCTGCCGGACGATGGCGTTCCTCTGCGCGAGGGGGGCGCCGGGGCGACCGCGTATGCCGAGGCAGTAAGCGTGTACTTGGCTTTTGCAGTGGAGCAGAGCCGCTGATAGCGGTTGTACAACGCCTTTGCGACTTGGCAAAGCGTGGGCGACTCAAGTCGCCCACGCTTTTGCAAGACAAGCTATTCCAATGGTATGGGATTTCGCTGAAGTGAATGTATTCTCCACTTCAACACAGAATTGGATGGCCCAAATCACTTGGGTAACTAAAGTAATTCAAGCCCTCCCATCATGTGGGCAAACTAGCGTTGAATACCTGCAATTCGAACGCCACTTCAAGCCACGCATCCCGCATTTAAGGGAGGTTTCTGAAGCTCAACAGGTAATTGTCCACTGATCCTCCATACTATGACAACGTTCCCTATGCCGATCTATCCGATTTCTTTTATATTTGGCTTACGGCTCTCGTTGACGAGTCGTCTATCCTAACCTATTTGCAACGTCTAGCGGTCCCAAAATCTGAAGAATTGGTAGCTGCGCCTTACCGACATGGGGGTAAAGAGAAAGCGGAATCGTTCTTTCTTGATGGAATGGAAAGAGCAATGCGGCGTCTGAACGCTTATGCAGACCAACTAGTCTACATCCAAGCTGTCCGTCACTATTACGCCTTTAAGCAGTCTGAGAAAAAGGGATTCCGGCATCACCAGCACCGGTTGGGAAACTTTCTTGATGCCGCGTAATTGATGCAGGATTTGACCGTTAGCGGTACCTGGCCGATACGCACGGAACGTGGCAGCAATCGTTCGGTAGCATGGGCTCTAACGCTCTCGCTTCCAGCATCGTACTCGCATGCCGTCCGCGCCCCGCCGACGCGCCGATGGCAACCCGCCGCGAGTTCGTTGACGCGCTCAAAGAGGAACTGCCTGAAGCCCTGGGCGCCATGCAGGCGGGCAACATCGCGCCGGTGGACCTCGCGCAGGCCGCCATCGGTCCCGGCATGGCCGTCTTCAGCCGCTATACCCGCGTCCTCGACGTCAAAGGCGACTCCCTCACCGTGCGCGAAGCCCTCTCGCTCATCAACGAGACCCTGGAAGAGACCCTCGCCGAACAGGAAGGCGACTTCGACGCCGACACGCGCTGGGCCGTGGCCTGGTTCGAACAGGCCAGCTTCAACCAGGACGAGTTCGGCATCGCCGAAACGCTCTCCAAGGCCAAGAACACCAGCGTCGCCGGCATGATCCAGGCCGGCATCCTCAACGCCGGCGGCGGCAAGGCGCGTCTGCTGCGTCCTGATGAGCTGCCCGACGACTGGGACCCCGAAACCGACAGCCGCCGCACCATCTGGGAGATCGTGCACCATCTGATCCGCGCGCATAACCAGTCCGGCGAGGTCGGGGCCGCAAAATTGCTGGCCAAGCTCTCGGCTGACGCTGAGTCCGCGCGCGAGCTCGCCTACCATCTCTACCGCGTCTGCGAACAGAAGAACCGCGCCCAGGAAGCCCTGGGGTATAATGCCCTCGTGCAGAGCTGGCCTGAGATCGCCCGGTTGGCCCGCGATCGCCCGTGGGCCGAACAGGCAACCTACCTGCCTGACTAAGGCTCGTTGACATGTGTCAGAACGCGGACAAAAAGATGTTCTTAGCGCCCCTTGGTGTCCCTTCGTGGATCAACAAAAAGGTGTTCTCCGCGTGACTCCGCGGACAAAAAGGTGTTCTTCGCGTCTCTTCGTGGCCCTTCGTGGATAAAAAAGATGTTCCCCGGCGCGCCTGCGATCAAAAAGCGGCTACGCGGCGCCGCCAACCGCTGGAGCGACGTCGACCTGCTCGTCGTCATGGAGGAGGTAGCGGACAAACGCCGCGCCGCGGTCGCGATGAGCCGCGTGTTGGCCGACCTGCCGGTCAGCAAAGATATCATCGTGACGACGAAGTCTCAGGATTTCCCCAACAGGCATATTTGGTGGCACTATTCGCATTTCCCCGCACGCTCGCAACACCGAAATTGGTTCGCCCTTCATTGTCCCCCCGTGTTGCGTTCTTTGCCCTTGCGCCAGTCGTGTAGTTGTTGTGGCGAGGTTGACGTGAGTATATGCGCCACTTCTTCTGGCGTATAGGGCGTATTGTCAGGCTTAGTTGGCAGCGTCTTTGGCGGTCGCCCGCGTGTTCGCTTGGGTTGCTTCTTTTTTTGGGTTGGGTTTCGTAGGCTTATCCATAATATGGTATTATCACCCTTCTGTTAATTTGTCAGTTTCTTTTTGTATAAAGGAACCCCTGCGTTGATTGGCGCAGGGGTTCTGTGTTGTCCATCTAAATGGCAATTGGGTGATTGTCAATCTTTTCGATTCAGAAGAGCAGCTACCCATATTGCCAGAACAAATAAGAGGGCGATGTAAAATGATTCTAGCCAACTACGGAAGATTCCGTTGGGCAAACTGAGAAGACCAATTGCCACATCAGAAGTAAGGTAGTAGATAGCTAGAGCTACAGTTATGGCGATGAACGTGTGGGCACTGTGTCTCTTCCCAAGCTGTGTTCGAAAAGACCATACTGACTTCCTCATCGTACCCTCCTAATCCCCACAAGGGACAGTGGTACATACTCGTTTCTTGCTCTTGCACCAGTCCCAGTCAACGCACGTGTTTTGAACTTTGATCCTCTCACAGACCTTCATGGACCCGATGACAGGAACCAAGCCACATATTGCGGCGATTCTCCAATCAGATATTTTGCAAGCCTTCCCGACTACGTAGGCCACAACAGCAGGGACATACTTACATACTTCCTTCCATCCCCAACAAGGCTTTTCGACCGGGCCAGCCTGACACTTCATCTCGCAGTTTTGGCAGTTGCCAGCATAGAAGCCCCCTTCACATGCTTCAGGGCTAATCTCTGTCCATCCAGGGACAAGATCATCCGCAGTTGTCTTGTTGCTGGCAAAAGCTGTTTCTGCAACCATAGTTGCAGAAATATTTCCCTATTAAGGAAAAGTTTCTGCAACTATGGTTGCAGAAATCACGCACGCGATACATACAGCAATTACGACTCTTCGCATGGTGCCCTCCTATAGGAAAAATATCTGACCAAAGCGGTCATTGTGAGTAGTCTAGCATATCGGGAAACAAGATGCAAACACAATTTGGGCGTCTTGATCTCTCATGTGAATCTTCCAGAAAATGTCAGATTTTTTGCTGTTTTGCCTCTAGTGCGAAACGTGATAAGCTGATTGTAACCACAGTGAGCAGTATCTAACTACAGTGAGAAACTCGATGAGGGGGCGCATTGCGCCCCCTTGTTGGCAGTTAGATAAATGTGTTCGCTGTGGTGGCAACCATTCATCAGTTTCCACCGAGAGGGTACCCCCATGTCACAGACTTAGCAGGAGCCAAGCGTTAGTGAACTGATTTACGGGTTGAACGAAACGATGGTTGGTAAGTTCGAAGCCCTAAGCGCACGTGTCGATAGGTTAGAGTCCACTCTTACGGATGATGCCCTCGCTTTATCCGGTGTACAAGAGGCACTCATAATGGGTCTGCAACAACAACTGCAACCTGAGCCTGCTGAATTGTCGGAGTGGTTCAATGAACCAATCAACTGGATGATCATGCACGTATATACGATGCTGTGGTAATTGTCAAAACAAAACGGGAATGACCCGTTGGCTCTTACTCAAACTGTAAGTGACAACATGCAGGACTTGCTGCGCATCAAGGCGGAATCTCCTCATCGACGAAGCGGAGAACGGGATTCACCATTCCGTGCAGCGAGACTACTGGCGCATGGTGTTGCAGACCGCCCACGAAAGCAATGTACAGGTCTTCGCAACGACGCACAGTTGGGATTGCGTCCGGGGCTTCGCCCGGGCGGCTGTGGAAAATGAAAACGTCGAAGGCGTGCTGGTCCGCCTCGAAAAGGAGGAAGGGCTGCGCGCCGTCCGCTACTCCGAAGAGAACCGTAAAATTGCAGCCGATCAGACAATAGAGGTCAGGTGAATCCATGCAAGAAGTAGCATGGCTGCGGACGCTATTCCATTGACAACCACAAGCGAGTAACTCATGGCAACTACCAATCGAGAACGCGTCGGCCTCGCGCTGGAACACCTCAAGGACGGTCTGGGGCCTTACGTTTCGCGGGAGTTTATCGCCCGCCACAAGGGGCGGGCCAAAGCGGAACTGGAGCGGATCTTCGACAGACCCCATGATCAGAGACGCATCTTCTCCCACAACGAGCCGACCAAGCCGTTCCATCACATGGATGTCACCGACTTGCTGCGCGTGATGTCGGTGTCGTGGAACGATGTCTTTTCTTTGACGCTCGGACGCCTGGAACGCAGTTGGATCAACGAACTGCGGGAGTATCGCAACGCGTGGGCACACCAGGAGCCCTTTTCAACCGATGATACGATTCGCATGCTGGACTCCACGCAGCGGTTGTTGACCGCGGTCTCTTCAAAGAAAGCGTCTGAAGTCGAAAAGATGATGGGTGATTTGCAGCGTCTGCGCTACGACGAGCAGGCCCGCAGCCAGCGCCGCCGTGCCGCAGCCCCCGTCACCGCGTCCGCCAGCGGCCTCCCCGCCTGGCGCGATGTGGTCAGCCCCCACCCCGACGTGGCCAGCGGCCACTACCAGCAGGCCGAGTTCGCCGCCGACCTCTGGCAGGTGCACCTGGGCGAGGGGTCCGTCGAGTACCGCAACCCGATCGAATTCTTCCGCCGCACCTATCCGACCCAGAGCCTTAAAGGGTTGCTGGCGAACGGACTGCGCCGTCTCAGCGGCCGGGGCGGCGAGCCGGTCGTGCAGCTGCAGACCAACTTCGGCGGCGGCAAGACGCACTCGATGCTGGCCCTCTATCACCTCTTTTCGGGCGCGCAGCCGGGCGATCTGGACGGCGTCGACGACATCATGCAGGACGCCGAAGTGAACGAACTGCCGCGCGTCAACCGTGTCGTGCTGGTGGGCAACCGCATCTCGCCCGGCAACCCGGTCACCAAGCCGGACGGCACACAGGTGCGCACGCTGTGGGGCGAGCTTGCCTGGCAGCTGGGCTATGCCGCCGGCGGCGCGGCCGAGGCGCGCGCCGCCTTCGAGCGCGTGCGCGCCGACGACGAACGCGCCACCAACCCCGGCGACGCTCTCCGTCAACTGCTCACCGACTACGGCCCCGCCCTCATCCTCATCGACGAGTGGGTCGCCTACGCCCGTCAGCTGCACGACGAGAGCGACCTGCCCGCCGGCTCCTTCGAGACCCAGTTCACCTTTGCCCAGGCCCTCTCCGAGTCGGCCCAACTGCCGCCCAACTGCCTCCTCGTCATCAGCCTGCCCGCGTCCGACCAGCCCAGCGACCGCACCGAGACCGACGATATCGAGGTCGGGGGCGTGCGCGGGCGCGAGGCCCTGGCCCGGCTGGGCAACGTGATCGGCCGCGTCGACTCTTCCTGGCGACCGGCCAGCGCGGACGAGAGCTTCGAGATCGTGCGCCGCCGCCTCTTCCAGCAGATCTCAAGCGCCGGCTACACCACCCGCGACAACGTGGTCCGCGCCTACCTTGACCTTTACAGCGCCAAAGCAGAGGAGTTTCCTGCCGAGGCCAAGGAACCCGACTACGAAAAACGGATGCTCGAGGCCTACCCGATCCATCCCGAGGTCTTCGAACGCCTCTATACCGACTGGTCCACCCTGCCCAGCTTCCAGCGCACGCGCGGCGTGCTGCGCCTCATGGCCGTCGTGATCCATACGCTGTGGGAGTCGGGCGACCGCAATCCGCTCATCCTGCCCGCCAGCATCCCTTTGGACGACGGCCGCGTGCAGTTCGAGATGACCCGCTATCTGCCGGCCAACTGGGCGCCCGTCATCGAGCGCGATATCGACGGCCACGGATCGCGGCCCGTACAACTGGACGGGGCCTTCGACTAGTCTCGGCCGCCACAACACCTGTCGCCGCGTGGCCCGCGCCGTCTTTCTCGGCTCCGCGCCCACGCCGGCCGCGGCCAACCAGGGACTGGATGAACGCTACATCAAGCTCGGTTGCGCCATGCCGGGCGAAAACGTCTCCGACTTCGGCGACGCCCTGCGCCGACTGGCCGACAGCGCCACCTACCTCTACCGCGACGGCGCCCGTTACTGGTATTCGACCCAGCCCACCGTGATCAATCTGGCCGCGGACCGGGCCGAGGAGCTGCGCCGCGATCCCCACAAGGTGGAGCGCGAGATCGAAAAGCGGCTAAGGGAAGAACTGAAGACAAAGGGCGAATTCAAGCGCGTGCACCTCTTTCCCGATTCCGGGCAGGACGTCCAGGATGATACGGATGTAGGGCTGGTCGTGCTTGGCGTCCAGGCCGCGCACACCAGCGGCGCCGAGGCCAGCCCGGCTTTGGACGCGGCCAGCGGCATCCTCGAGTCCAGGGGCACAGCGCCCCGCCTCTTCCGCAACGCGCTCCTCTTTCTGGCTGCCGACGAAGCGCGGCATCAGGACCTTGACGAGGCGGTCAGGCGCTACCTGGCCTGGCGCTCGATTCTCGAAGACCGTGAAGCGCTCGACCTGCCCCCGCACCAGGTGCGCCAGGCGGAACAGCAGACCGAATCGGTCGATGGCACGATCAATGCCCGCATCGGCGAGACCTTCCAATGGCTGCTGATTCCGAGCCAGAAGACGCCCCAGCTGCCCGTGGCGTGGCAGAAAATCCGCCTGCGCGGTTCAGGCCCCCTGGCACAGCAGGCCAGCCGCCGCCTGCTCAACGATGAGATGCTCGTCACCTCCATGGCCTGTACCCGGTTGCGCATGGAGTTGGACCGCGTGCCCCTCTGGCGCGGGAATCATGTTTCCGTGCGCCAGCTTGTGGACGACTTCGCCCGCTACATCTATCTGCCGCGATTGCAGCAACCGGACGTCCTGCTGGACGCAGTCAGGGATGGCGTGTTGCTGGTGACCTGGGCGCAGGACTCGTTCGCCTTCGGGGACGCGTACGATGAAGAGAAGGAACGCTATCCCGGCCTGCGCGTCGGGCAGGGACTCTTTATCGACGAGACCTCTGCAGGTCTGCTGGTCAAGCCGGACGTTGCCCAGCGGCAGATGGACGCAGAAAGGGTTGACGAACGGCCTGACACCGGTACGGACGATGACACTGTAACAGGTGATGGCACTGGACCCGACGAAGAAACCGGAACTGTCGATGTCACAGGCACAAAAGAGGCGAAAGTTTCGGTTGGGGACACCTACATTGCCAAGGTGAAGCGCTACCACGGCTCTGTCAACCTGGACCCGACCCGCCCCGGCCGCGACGCAGGCCAGATCGCGGAAGAGGTGATCTCACACCTGTCCGGGCTGACCGGCGCCACAGTGAGACTGACCCTGGAGATCGAGGCCGACATCCCCGATGGCGCGCCGGACATCGTAGTGCGCACCGTCACCGAGAACAGCCGGACGCTGAAGTTCAGCGACAGCGGTTTCGAAAAAGAGTGAAAAATCAAATTTAGCGCCCGACTCCAATCCTATGGCATCCTGGAAACGATTTGCGTTTTACCCGGACAGCGCCAACGCGAAACGAGGCAACTCCCCCCCAATGAAGGCGCCTGTACTGGCCTGGACGACCCTATCCGTCAACACAATTGTCATACTGCAGGGAGCCCTCGTCAGAGCCACCGGCGCCGGAGCCGGCTGCGGACGCGACTGGCCGCGCTGCCAGGGCGAAATCCTGCCTCTGGAACACGGACTGGCCACCTGGATGGAGTTCTCGCATCGCGCCCTTTCGGGGGTGGCCCTGCTGATGGGTATCTGGCTGCTTGTGAAAGCGGTGCGCCTGCGGCATGACCTACCCGGCTTCCTGCCCTTCGCCATAGCATCGGCCATCTTCCTGTTGATTGAAGCTCTCATCGGCGCGGGTACCGTCCTCACCGGACTCACCGGCGACAACGTATCCGTTGCCCGCGGCCTGCTGGTCGCATTTCACCTGCTCAATTCCATGCTGCTGGTGGGAGCGCTGGCGCTTGCTACCGTTCATGCCTATCCCGGCCAAACCTGGCCGCCGGTCTGGACGGGTCAAACCGGGTTGAAAATCCTTATTGGTGTGGGCCTGCTGGGGATGATGATTCTGATGTTTTCGGGAGGAATCGCCGCCATGGGCAATACCATGTTTCCACCGGAATCCCTGCAAGAAGGATTGACCGACGACTTCAGCCCCCAGGCCCATCCGCTTATTCGCCTGCGGATACTGCATCCGTTCCTTGGAATTGGCGTCGGCGCCTACCTTTGGGTAAGCTACGCCGTAACGGGTTGGTTCAAACGCGCGCCGCAGGTCCGGCGTTTCCGCAAAATGCTCCTGGCAGTCTACGCCGTACAACTGCTCGTGGGGACAATAAATCTGGCCATGCTGGGTCCGATTCCGCTCCAGCTTCTACACCTTGCACTGGCCGTAGCGGCCTTTGGACTATGGTCTGTCGTCGGCTGGCTGACTCTGTGTTCTCCCCGCACCGGCAGCGTCCTGCCATCCGTACCCTGGCACGCGAAAGAGTCCCAGCCTTCATGATAGATACTGCTTCCGGTCTGCCCGCCGCCACCTGGCGCGACTACCTGACCCTGACCAAACCCAAAGTCATCTCACTTCTCCTCTTCACCGCGGTCTGCCCCATGTTTATCGCCGCCCGCGGCCTTCCCCCCTGGCTGCCCCTCCTCGGCGTCCTGATTGGCGGATACATGGCCACCGGCGGCGCCGGCGTCTTCAACATGGTGCTGGACCGGGACATAGACGGACAGATGCGCCGCACCGCCAAAAGACCTCTTGTGACCGGCGTCATCAGTGTGCGCAACGCCGTCGTATTCGGGCTCCTGCTCAGCATAGGCGCGTTCCTGGTCCTGTGGCTGACAGCCAACCTGCTGACCGCCCTGCTGGCCTGGTTCGGCCTGCTCTACTACGTGATCGTGTACACCGCCTGGCTCAAACGGAGCACGTGGCAGAACATCGTCATCGGCGGCGCCGCAGGATCCGTCATGCCCCTGCTGGGGTGGGCTGCCGTCACAAATGGACTGGACTGGATGGCCGGCCTGCTGTTCGTTCTGATCTTCATGTGGACGCCCGTACATTTCTGGGCGCTGGCGTTTCTGGTCAAGGATCAGTACGAGGCTGTAGGCATACCCATGGCGCCTGCCGTGCTTGGCAGCAAACGCACCTTGCAGCAGATGCTCGTCTATGCCGCCCTGACGATACTGGCCTCCCTGGCGCCGTTCGTCATAAACGAGGCCGGATGGCTCTATTCTGGGGTTGCGGTCTTGTTGAACGTTCTGTTGTTACGAAAAGTGGTCAGGCTCTATCGCCAGGTCGGAGAGGGGCAGGAAGTAGGCCGCAAAGAGGCCCTCGATCTCTACAAATACTCCATGCTGTACCTGGCCCTGGTATTCCTGGCCCTGGTTGCGGATCGTACTTTGCCATTCACATTCTCCATATAACCACCCACCCCCATTCAATTCAATTCTCGACCCTGAGTGAGCCAAGCAAAGGTGTTCTCTCTCCTCACTCACTCTTCGCCTTCAAGCGCCCGCGGGCAGAATCGGGCCGTCTCCCGCCAAATTCTCGTGCCCTACGACCACGATCTGCGGCGGCCACAAATAGTGCTCTTCATGGCCCTCAGAGTCCTTCGTGGTTAGGACGAAGAGTTCTTCGCGGTCCTTCGTGGAAAAAAGGGAAGTTGCAGTTGCCGTTCTCCGCGGCCCTCCGTAGACCAAAAACACAACAACCTTAATTTCGACGACAGCGGCTTTGAGAGGGGCAAGAGAGGAAAAGAGAAAGGAATTTGGACAAGGCACTAACGTCCAAGTATGAATCGTAAAGTCGCTGCTCGTTAGTTGTCTTGTTGATCTATTTCGGGCATTCTCTCGAGCATTTCGCGGCGTGGCGCACGACGTGAATTTGAGCCCAGTACGAACACCGTTGCTAACCCTATAAGGTCTAAACCGATGAGAATGCCTCCAGCCCTCCGAGAAATGTTGGCTTCGCGTATGAATAGTATAAGTAATCTCTATACCTATCCATTATACTGTCTTGCATTCTTGACTTGATGGAAAACATGCGTGATCTCCGGCGCCGGCTGAAACACTTCCCGGTACCGGCACACGCCGAACGGGGTGGGTATCAGCTCAGACGGGAAGACAGCGTTCAATTTAGGCGATGTGCTCTGGCAAAGTATAATCTTGGCAAAACAGACTCTTATCTGGAGGGATCATGCGTATCTCTGAACAAGGACAGGTTACCATTCCCAAGTATCTGCGGGATCGTTTCGGTATGACTGCCAATGTCGAGGTCGATATCACACCAACCGAGCAAGGTCTCCTGATTCGGAAACGGGATGTTGACAAACATCCCGTGGAGCGCGTCTACGGCATCCTGAACGGAGGAAATACCGACGATTATCTCGACGAAGTGCGCGGAAGATGATTACCGCTGTCGATACGAGCGTCGTTCTGGACGTATTTCTTCCCGATGACCGCTTTGGTCCGCAATCGCTGGAAAGACTTCGTAACGCCTACGATCAAGGGACCATTCTGATCTGTGATATTGTCTATGCCGAGCTTGTTCCAGCCTTCCCGGATCGCACCACGCTGGATGAAGCGCTGCGGGAAATAGGCGCGACCGTTTCTCCGATTGATACTGAAGTGGCCCATGAAGCTGGAGTGCGCTGGGCTCAATACAGGCAGGCCGGCGGACCACGCAGCAGGATAATGACAGACTTCCTGATTGGAGCCCACGCACTTACGGCGGCCGACACCTTTCTCACACGGGATAGTGGTTTTTTCGCAACCTACTTCCCGGAATTAACGGAGTTGTAAGCAGGCAGCACCGCTGCACCAAGACGCTGCCCGGCGTCGTTCGATACAGTTAGAACCAGTGGACACACAAACAGAAACGTCCCCCTTGTGGGGGACGTCGGATTAACGATCATATTGAAGAAATCGCCCGCACACCAATCTCTATCTTCAGGGGACACGAAAGGACCTGGCGAACAGAATCATCCTCGTAGCCCTGAACAACCCCACTCACTCCTCCCAAACATACTCCTCCCGCACCGGCTGAAACACATCGAGAATCCGGCACCGCGTAATCGCCTTCCCCGAATGTTCAGCCCCGCCCGGAATCACATACACATCCCCCGGCCCCAGCACCCGCGTCTCCCCGCCCGTGATCCGGATCTCAAACTGGCCCTCAAACATATTGATCACCTGCTCGTGCGGATGCGAATGGGCCGGCAGCGGCGAATCCGCCGCAACATCCCAGTACACAAACGTCATATTCTCGCTGTGAATGAACTTCCCCACAAACCCCGGGAACAGACCCCGCTCCTTCACCTCATCCAGATTATAAACAGTCATCTCCCTCTCCCACCTGTCATGCGTATGATTCCCACGGACCACTAACCACTGACGCTAACCCCTGCCGTCCGCGCCCTCCAACTGCGCCACCAGCGCCATCGAATGGATCGCGTCGCGAATATCCGTCAGCGGCTTTTCACCCTTGCGCACGCAGTCCACAATATGCTCGTGCATCGTCAGCACGCCGTCGTAGCGGCTCGTGTCCGCCTCGTCCACGCCGTCGATCTGCCAGCCGCCCAGCGTGCGCGCCTCGTCCTCCTCCGTGATCTCGATCTCGTGCGGGATCTTGAAATAGCAGCCCACGCCCGTGCCGTGCAGCTCCCCGCGCAGCACGCGCCCGCCCGACGCCCGGTTCCCGTGGATAATACCCGTCGCCCCGTTGTCGAAGCGCACCAGCCCCGTATAGCAGTTCCGGTAATCGCTGTCGAAACGGTCCTGGTAGGCCGTCACCTCCACCGGCTCGCCGCCCACCATATAACGCACCAGGTCGACCACGTGGCACAGATCGTCCCAGTTCGTCGTCGTGAAACTGAACGCCTTTTCGCCCAGCATCCGCTTGTGGAAAATGCCCACCGCCGTCGAGACCGGCCCCAACCGCGCCACCTGCCGCATCGCCTCCCGCGTCACCGCCGCATGGCGCCGCTGGAAACCCACCGCGCAGATCACATCGTTGGCCACCGCCGCATCGTGGATCTGCTGCACCTCGTCCATGTTCATGCCCGGCGGCTTTTCGATGAAAATGTGCTTGCCCGCGTTCAGACAGTCCAGCGCCGGTTGCAGCAGCCAGCGCTCGTGCATCACGCAGTAGACCAGGTCGGGTTCCACCTCCGCCAGCATCCGCTGGTGGTCGTCATAGCGGTATTGGAAATCGTAGGCCACCGCCACCTCGTGCAGGCGCGCCTCGTCCAGCTCGCAGGCCGCCACCATCTCCACTTCCGGCAGACGGTTTACGTTCGGATAATGCGCGTTCTGGCTGCGCGGCCCGGCGCCGATAAATGCGGTTCGAAGCATCAGGAAACTCCTTCCCAGTCGTAGTCAATGAAACCTTCATCCCGCGCCAGCAGCGCCGACTCGATCATCGCGCGCAGGTCGCCGCGGGGCCGGAAATTAATCAGGCTGCGTGCCTTCGTGTTGTCATGGTCGTACTGGTAGCGCACCGGCACCCGCACCTCCAGCGGCTCGACGCCGCTCTTTTCCGTCAGGATCGCCGCCGCCTCCGGGAAGCTGAACGGGGCCGGCGCCCCGCAGTTGAACGAATCGTCCACCGCGCCCGGCTCCTCCACCGCGCACACCAGCAGATGAGCGATGTCCCGCGCGTCGTTCGGCTGGTAGACCCACGGGCGTCCATCCAGGTCGCGCACGCTGCACGGCTGGTTTTCGTCCTCCGCCCGCGCCAGCACATCATGCCACAGCTCCGTGCCGTCGGCCATGTACAGCTCACCCAGCGGCGTGTTCTGTCCCCGCTCCAGCAGGCTTGCCACCGCGCCCACCGTAAACCGGCCCAGAATCGCGTCGCCCGACTGCACGTGGCTCGGCCGCACGATCGAGTAGCGCAGCCCCGTCTCACGCGCCGCCATCTTCGTGAACTCTTCACCGATCAGCTTGCCCAGCGAATACTCGCCCATCGGCCGCTTCGGATGGCGCTCGTCCACCGGGTGGTACGCGCACGCGATCGTCTCGCCGTTGTTGGGAAATACGCCCGAAGAACTCGTATACACCAGCCGCTCCAGCCGGTCCGCATGCGCGCCGCACACCCGCGAGATCAGCCGGTCGATCTGCATGTTGTTGTCAAACTGGGGCCCGACAATGTTGGCCGTGTGAATGACCGCGTCCACACCTGCCACCGCGCCTTCCACAAACGCCTCATCCGTCAGATCGCCTGCCGCCAGCTCGATATCCAGCCCCTCCAGACGTCCCAGCGCCGGGTCGTCCGGCAGCACAGTGCCCCGCACCTCGTGGTTGCGCTCCAGCAACTGCCGCACAAGCCGGCAGCCGACCTGACCGGCCGCGCCGGCGACAAGAATTTTCATGGGGTCCCCTTTTTGGTTGCCGGTGGCCGCCTGCCACTGGCTGGTGGTGTAGGACTTCAGTCAAACAACGAGCGGACTACTGCTCCTCTTCCAAAGCCTCATTCAGATACCCGACCACGTCGCGGAAAGAGATAATCCCCGTCGGCTGGCCGCTGTCATCCACCAGCGGCAGGTGACGGAAGCCATGGATCGACATCAGATTCAGCGCCTGCGCGATCGGCAGGTCCGACTTCAATGTCAGCGGGTCCGGCGTCATGTAGTCGGTGATCGTCTGCTGCGCCAAGTCATCGACAAGCCCGGCGACCCGGTTGAGCACATCCCATTCCGTGAAGATGCCCATCAGCCGGTCCTCTTCATCGGTCACCAGCACACAGCCGATGTTGTGCCGGTTCATCTGCCGGATCGTCCGTGCCAGAGAGCTCCGTTTGCCCACAGTGATAGGCACGTTCGGTTCCAGCTCCGCCAGCGTACTGGTCACCAGCAAATCCTGAAACTCTGACAGGACCTCTGCCGGCATCTCCATCTCATCGATATACTCTTCATCCAACCCGGTAATCGGCATCTCGTCGAAGTCCGAAGAGCTCGGGGTAATCTCTCTCGCCTCGGTCTCCTCTCTCTCCTCCACCGTCCACAGATCTGCCGCCAGGTAGAGCTGATTCAGGTCACCGGCGCCCCGCTGCGCCTGGGCCGTCTCCACCTGCGCCATCAGTTCGGCCGTGTAGTCCGGTTTACGCACATCGCGGATCACGCCCATCGCCGCCGGGTAATCGGGAAACTCCATGCTGCCCAGAATCGACGCCAGCGGCCTCGACGTCGCATCATGGACCAGGATCTCATCCAAGTCCACCTCATCCAGCGACACAACCTCCGGCGTAAAGCCGTTCAACCGGATCCCCTTGTCCCGGTCTTTGCCGAAAATCATGTGCTTGCCGTGTTCCAGGTAGAGGATCGAGTCGTCCCGGTTCTTGCGGTCACTCAGCTCCGTCCACTCGTTCGGGTTGAAGATCACGCAGTTCTGATAAATCTCCAGGAAGGACGCCCCCCGGTGTTCGGCGGTTCGCTCCAGTATGGCGGCCAGATGCTGAGGGTGCGAATCGATCGAACGCGCCACAAAGGTCGCCTCCGCGGCCAGCGCCACCGCGATCGGATTCAGCGGCTGCTCCATCGAGCCCATCGGTGATGATTTCGTCACCGTGCCCGGACGCGACGTCGGCGAGTACTGGCCCTTTGTCAACCCGTAGATCCTGTTGTTGAAGAGCACGATGTTCAGATTGATATTGCGCCGGATCGCATGCAGCAGATGGTTGCCGCCGATCGAAAGGCCGTCCCCGTCCCCGGTAATCACCCACACGCTCAAGTCCGGATTCGCGATCGCAAGCCCCGTGGCCAGCGCCGGCGCCCGTCCATGAATGCTGTGGATGCCGTACGTGTTCATGTAATAGGGGAACCGGCTGGAGCAGCCAATGCCGGAAATAAAGACCGTCTTCTCCTTCGCCACGCCGGTCTCCGGCAGCACGCGCTGCATCTGCGCCAGGATGGAATAGTCACCGCAGCCGGGGCACCAGCGCACCGTCTGGTCGGACACGAAATCCTTGCGCGTCAGCGTGATTTCCTCTGTCGCTACAGTACTCATCTATGCTCTCCCCAATACTGAACTGATTGCATCCCGCACTTCCGCGATCTTGAGCGGTCGGGCCGAAAGGTTCGCATACGTCTCTACCTCCACCCCGAATTTGCCCCGCAACAGAAACGCCAGCTGACCGCTGTTCAGCTCCGGCACGACTACCTTTCTGTGCCGCTTGAGAACCGCCGCCAGATTGCGCGGGAACGGATTCAGGTAGCGCACATGGGCATGCGCCACCGACTTGCCGGCCCGCTGCGCCGCCGCCACCGCCGACCGCACCACGCCGAAGGTGCCCCCCCAGCTGACCATCAGCAACTCGGCATCTTCCGCGCCGAACACCTCCTGCTCCGGAATGACTTCCGCCAGCCGCGCGATCTTCTCCGCCCGCTCGCGGATCATCTGCTCGTTGTGCTCGGGATCATACGAGACGTTGCCGGTGACCGGCGCTTTGCTCAGCCCGCCCAGCCGGTGTTCGAGGCCGGGTGTGCCCGGCAGCGCCCACGGCCGCGCCAGCGTCTCCGGGTCCCGCTCATACGGCAGAAACGGCCCGTGCCCGTTTCCATTCCTGTGCCCCTGCGGGTGCTGCACCTCGATCGCGGGAATATCTTCCGCCTTGGGCGCCTGCCACGGCTCCGCGCTGTTCGCCAGGAACCCTTCCGACAGCAGAAAGACCGGGGTCATCGCCCGCACCGCCAGCCGCGCCGCCTCCAGCGCCATCTCGAAACAGTCCGACGGCGTCGCCGGCGCCACGATCGGGATCGGGCTTTCCCCGTTGCGCCCGAACATCGCCTGCAACAGGTCCGCCTGCTCCGTCTTTGTCGGCAGCCCCGTGCTCGGGCCGCCCCGCTGCACATTGACCACGATCACCGGCAGTTCCAGCATCAGCGCCAGGTTGACGGCCTCGCTTTTCAGCGCGATGCCGGGCCCGCTCGTGCCGGTCACCGCCAGCGCGCCGCCGAAAGCCGCGCCAATGACCGCACAGATCGCCGCGATCTCGTCCTCCGCCTGAAATGTCCTTACATCGAAGTGGCGCAAAGGCGCCAGCGAGTGCAGAATGTCGCTCGCCGGCGTGATCGGGTACGAGCCGTAAAAGAGCGGCTTGCCCATCTTGTGCGCCGCCGTCACCAGGCCCATCGACAGCGCCTCGTTGCCCGTAACCTTGCGATACGTGCCGGGCGGCAGCGCCGCCGGCCGCACCAGGTACCGCAGCTGGAACGTCTCCGTCGTCTCGCCCAGAAAGTAGCCGGTCTCCATCGCCTTCAGGTTGGCCTCGGCGATCACCGGCTTACGCGCGAACTTCTTGAACAGCCATTCCCGCGTCGTCTCCATCGAGCGGTCGAACATCCAGAACACCATGCCCAGGGCAAAGAAGTTCTGACAACGGTCCCGCTCCTTGTTGGTCAGCTCCGCAAATTCAGCCAGCGCCTCCCGGTTCAGCGAAGTCATCGGGACCGCCAGCGCCTGGTAGCCTTCCAGCGTGTCGTCCTCAAGCGGATTCGAGCTGTAGCCGGCCTTCGCCAGGTTCTGCTTCGTGAACGAGTCGGTATTGATGATGATCGTTCCCGCCCGCTCCAGCTCCGGCAGACTGGCCTTCAACGCCGCCGGGTTCATCGCTATCAGGACCTGTGGCGCATCCCCGGGCGTCAGCACATTCTGGCTCGAAAAATGGACCTGAAAACCGCTCACACCGGCCAGCGTACCGGCGGGCGCCCGGATCTCGGCCGGAAAGTCCGGCATCGTACTGATGTCATTGCCGAACACCGCCGACGTATTCGTGAACTGGGTCCCCGTCAACTGCATCCCGTCGCCGGAATCCCCGGCAAACCGGATCGCAACCGACTCCAGCTCTTCTACTTCCTGTGTCTCTTCGCTCACACTATCTGTCATATGCGTTCTCCGTTGAACTGCACCTGCCATGTATCATTTTCACTCTCTCCTCGCCCTTCCCTATCCGCCCTCTGCCCTGCGCGGGAACTGTTCCGGATCGATCGGACGATTCAATACTTCGACCGGATAGCGGTCTGCAAGGAATTGGATGATCGCCTGGTGCGCCATGATCCCCAACAGTCTGCCGCTTCCGTCCACGACCGGCAGATTGCGGACATGATTCTCGTCCATCAGCCGCAAGGCATCCGCAGCCGACGCGTCCGGGCCAATTGTGATCGGGTCCGGGGTCATCGCCTCATCCACCGGTCTGTCCAGCATCCCCGGAACATCGATGACCTTGCGCATCACGTCCCGCTCCGTAAAGATGCCCACCAGCTGCACCGGCGCCGGATCGTCCCCCTGCCCGCCTCCACTGTTGGCCGCCGCGCCCTCGTCCACCACCAGGCAGACGACCTGCCGGTCCGCACGCATCCGCGCCAGCGTATCCCGGACCGGTGTGCCCACGGCCACCTGCGAAAAGCCGCTCACAACCAAATGGCTGACATGCTCCGACTTAAGATCAGTCTGCAAGTTCATCCTCTCACCCCATCCCCCAAAAGACCAACCATATCTCAAGACCCACTATCCACCTGACCACTATCCCCGCAGTTCCGGCGGCCGTCGTACCTGCGTGACCTGCTCAAATGCGTATGCGAGGCGGATCAGTGTCGGCTCGCTCCACGCACGACCCATAAATGAGAGACCGACCGGCAGCCCGGCTCCCGCGCCGCTTTCGCTTTCCCGCGGCACAAAGCCGGCCGGCGCCGTCACCAGCGGATAGCCGGCCACCGCCGCGCAGCGGGAACTGCCGCCATGAAAAGTATCCCCCGTCTCCGGGTCGAGCGGCCACGCCGGCCCGCCCGTCGGCGCGATCAGCGCGTCCAGTCCATACTCGTCCAGCGCCACGTCCAGCCCCGCCGCGCCCGCCAGCCTCTTTCCCGTAGCCAGCGCTTCCACGTATGCCTTCCCATCGAGTGGGCCGCTCGCCTGTGACCGTTCGAAACGCTCCTGGCCGAAATGGACCAGCTCCCGCTCCGCGTGGTCCTCGTTGAAACGGATCAGATCGGCCAGCGATCGCGGCTGGGGCAGCTCCGCCTCCACCACGGTCCGTGTCGCCAGATAAGCGGCAATACCATGCTTGAACTCCGTCTGCATGACGACCACTTCACTCGCGCCCATTCTCTCGTCGTCAACTGTCGGAATGTCGGCCGGATCGATCACCTCCGCGCCCGCGTCGCGGAGCGCCCGGATCGCCTCCTCGAACACCCTGTCCGTGGGGTCGTGATAGCCGCTCACCACTTTGCGCGCTACCCCAATGCGTGCGCCCCGCAAGCCGTCCGCGTCCAGAAAATGACGGTAGTCGCTGAGTGCGTTCCTCCCTTTGGCCCCCGTCGCCGCATCGCGCCCGTCCGCCATAGTAAGCGCGCCAAGCACAGCCGCCGCGTCAGCAACAGTGCGCGCCATCGGCCCCACCGTATCCTGCGTATGCGAGATCGGGATGACGCCAGCCCGGCTGCTCAGCCCGACCGTCGGTTTGATGCCGACGATACCGCACACGCCGGACGGGTTAACGATCGAGCCGTCGGTTTCCGTGCCCAGCGCCGCAGCCGCAAGGTTGGCGCTGACCGCCGCCCCCGAACCGGAGCTGGAGCCGCCGGGGTTGCGGCCGGCACTGTAAGGGTTGCGGCACTGCCCGCCGCGCGCGCTCCAGCCGCTGGTCGACTTTGTGGAGCGAAAGTTGGCCCATTCACTCAGGTTGGCTTTGCCGAGGATCACCGCCCCAGCCTCCCGCAGCGCAGCCGCCACCGTCGCATCCCGCGCCGGCCGCGAACCCAGCAGAGCCAGAGAGCCCGCCGTCGTCTGCATGCGGTCTGCCGTATCGATATTGTCTTTCAGTAGAATGGGGATGCCGTGCAGCGGACCGCGCACATGCCCCGCTGCCCGTTCGGCGTCCAATTGCGCCGCGATCGCCGGCGCATCCGGGTTGGTCTCGATCACCGAGCACAGCGCGTCGTCAACCGCGTCAATGGCCGCCAGATAGCCCTCGGTAATGCCGGCAGCCGTGCGCGCGCCCGCGGCCATTTCCTCTTGTAGTTGGGCAATCGTTATTTCGCAGAGTTCTGTTGGCATAAAGTCATGGCCGGCTTCAGCAGCTCGGTGCGGCGGCCGAAGCCGGCATCTTCGCGGTCAACTGCTCACTAACCACTGATCACTGTGCGATCAGGTGGTCCAGCGCCGCGCGCAGGTCCGCTTCCGGTTGCGCTCCTACGAACTCCTGCACCACATTCCCCTCCCCGTCCAGCAAGATCAGGTGGGGCTGGTAGCGAAAGTTAAACTGCTGCTTGTATGGCCCTACCGCACCGTCGTCGATATCCAGATAGATGAACTCAACCTGTCCCCAGTAATCGATTTCGAGCCTGTGAACCACAGGCGCAAAGCGTACGCAGACCGGTCACCAGAAAGCGAAAAGTTCGACCACCTGGGGATGGCCCGCGCCCAGCACAACCGTCGCCGGGTCGGTCGCCTGCAGCTCTTCTCTGAAGGCCGGCGGCCCGATTGCAACCTCAGTCGGTTCCGGCGCCTCAGTCGCCTGCGCGACCTCTTCTCCCGTCCCTGCAGGCGCTTCATCGTTGGAAATCGCGTTACAGCCCGACAGCGCCAGGGCCAGCGCGAGGACAACGAGGGTTACCTGCCTGTAAACTGCTGTCATCGTCTTTTCTCCTCGGACAGCGGGCCCCGTTGCCTGTGTCCTCCTCTCACATACTCCGCTCGCAGCGCATTTGATAATGATGCCCTGCACGAGTAAAATCATCCCCGCTGCACGACTCTGTCATCCGCCCTGTTCGCCTGTCATGGCAGGCCGTCGAACTCCCTTTGTATGCCAATCGCCGTGCGGAAAGGGAAAGGCAGAAAATGGGCGGGCGACTCTTGACATTATGCCAAAGTAGAAGCCGCCCCGCCAAACACCAGCGGCGTGTCACAAGCGCCAATGCCAACCTTAAGAGGCGCCCTATGCTCGTAGACACTCACGTTCATGTCTGGGAGATCGATCCCCCCAAATACCCGGTCGGCCCCACCGCGCCGACTTGGAATTCCTACCCTGACGAACCCGGCGCCGCCGACGAACTGCTGGCAGAGATGAACGTCCACGGCGTCGATTGGGCTGTGCTCGTGCAAACCAGCTGGTCCACCTGGGACAACGGTTACATCGCCGACTCCGCCGCACGCTTCCCCCATCGATTCATCGGCCACGGCCTCATCGACCCGCAAGACCCGGACAACGCCGAGCACGTCCGCTACTGGGTTCAGGAACGCGGCCTCGCAGGGTTCCGTTTCCATCCCATGTACTATCCCGACGAGAAGATCCTGTTGACAGCCCAAAACGGGCCGATGTGGGAAGAGATCGCCGCCGCCGGCGCGGTCATCCAGTTCCACCTGCGCGCCGAAGAGGCCGACCAGATCGACGTCATCGCCCGCCGCTACCCGCACCTCACATTGATCCTCGACCACCTGGGCTACCCCCAGGTCAAAGCCGATGAATCCGCCTACCAGCCCATCGTCGACCTCGCCCGCTACGACAACGTCCACGTCAAACTGTCAGACGTCGCCGGACACGCCCGCCAGGACTACCCCTATACCGACGTGCATCCCTTCATCATTCGAATCTTCTCAGCCTTCGGCGCCGAGCGCATGATCTGGGGAACCGGATACCCCGGCCACCATCGCGCCAAGCACAACTGGCCCTCTCTGGCGCAAGAGCTGCGCCTGATCCAAGAGGGTCTGCCGTTTCTTGGCGAGGATGACAAGGAGAGAATACTAGGGGGTACAGCCGCCCGCATCTGGGGTCTGACGAAATCAACGAACTAATCGCCGGCCATTATTCGCTGGGTTTCGTTGACATTCGCAGAATCCCGATCAAATCTTGGACAGAACAGGACCCATACACGCAGAAAGCGGACCGTTTTTCTCGCAAATCTCACTAGATACAGCTATCATCTGGGGAAACTACAGAGGTTTTCCTTCGCGTGACTTCGCGGATCAACGCTTTTCCAGAAAACGTCAACAAGCTCTGACCACGACATCACTATCCTCTGCAGTTAGGCACTTACCACCGGGGGCCGCCGTTCCCCCACCCGCGTGGCCTGCTCAAAAGCATGCGCCAGCTGCAGCACACCGAAATCGTCCCGGTGACGGCCCACAATCTGCACCCCCACCGGCAATCCCTCCGGCGTGAAACCGCACGGCACAGAAATGGCCGGATGACCTGTAACGGTAATGTAGTAGCAGGACTTCATCCAGTCGATATAGGTCTCCATCTCGACGATGCCGTCCCCGCTGTCGATAGAGGTCGGATAGGGCACGTCCACCGAAAAAGGCGGGACCTGGTTAACCGGCAGTAGCAGGAATTCGTATGTCTCCATAAAGTGGCGCATCGCATGGTATAACGTCGTGCGCTTCTCCTCCGCCCGTCCCAGGTCCGCCCCGCTCAGCTTCTCCCCCTCTTCGACGTTCCAGATGATCGTGTCCTTCATCTGGTGGCGGTGCTCTGCCAGCAGCGGCCCGTGCGAATGATGGAAACTCCACGCCCGCATAATCTTGAAAATTTCGTCGGCGTCGCCGAAATCCGGCAAAGACGGACCGTCACCCCGCTGCCGTGAAGCGCCCGCGCCGCTGAAATCGGCCACCTCACAGCCAAGCTCATCAAAGGCCGCCAACTGCGCTTCGATGGCGCTGGATACACGCGGGTCGACCGGGAACTCTCCCCCCAGGTCCGCGCTGTACGCGATGCGAACGCCGTTGAAATCGCGCGCCAATGGCCGCGCAAAAATGCTGCCCGGCTCCGACTGCGCGATCGGGGAACGCGGGTCCGGACCCGCGATCACACTCAGCAGAAAGGCCACGTCCGCCACCGTCCGTCCCATAGGCCCCTGCACCGACAGCCCCGACCACGCTGTCAAACTCGGCCAGACCGGCACCCGGCCCGGCGAAACACGGAAGCCGACGACATTGCAGAAGTTGCCCGGGTTGCGCAGCGAACCGCCCATATCGCTCCCGTCCGCGATCGGTGTCATCCCGCACGCCAGCGCCACCGCCTGCCCGCCGCTCGACCCCCCGCACGTCTTTGTCGGATCATACGGGTTGCCCGTCGCCCCGAATACCGGGTTGAACGACTGCGAACCCGCCCCGAACTCCGGCACATTGGTCTTCCCCATCGGGATCGCGCCCGCTGCATGCAGCCGCTCGATGATCAGCTGGCTCTGCTCCGGCACATTGTCCTTGTGGATCGGCGAACCGTACGTCGTGCGGATACCCGCCGTGTCCGTCGTGTCCTTGTGCAGCATCGGCAGACCGTGCAGCGGTCCAACCTCATCGCCGCGCGCAAGCGCGTCGTCCGCGGCCTTGGCCCGTTCCAGCGCCTGCTCCGGCAAAAAAGTCACCACCGCGTTGACCGCCGGGTTGACCCGCTCGATCTGCGCAATATGCGCCGCCGTCACCTCCACACTGGAGAACGCCCCCTTGCGGATGCCCGCGGCCAGCTCCCTCCCATCGCGAAAACAGAGATCAGTCGTCATCTTCGGGCGCATCTCCGGGTCGGAATCCATCTTTGAAGAAGGGTAGTTTTTCGCGCTTGTCTCCTCGCCGCCACTGTTCGCAGCCCCCCTCGCCGGTCGGCCGCACCTTCGGCGCCGCCAGCTCCTCGAACTCTTTCCAGGGGTACGGGTCCTCGCCGGCGATCATCACGATGTCACGGTAGTCGGAAACCGCCATGTGCTCCCCTTCCTTTGGCCCCCGCCACGGCAGCAGAGACTCCGCGCTCATATAATGGTTCACCAGCACGCGCCGGTACCCGCTCTGCGCCCGATTCGGGAACGAGCGGTGCAGCAGATACCCGTTGAAAAAGACCAGCGTACCCGCCTTCACCTCCACCGGGATCGAGTCCTCATCCGTATAGGGGAAGCCGTAGGCCTCGCCCGCGCAATCAAAGCGCGGATCGTCATGGTCGTGCTGCGGCCAGATGATGCCGCGCTTGTGCGAGCCGGGCACAATCCACAGGCACCCGTTCTCGATCGTGGCATCGTCCAGCGCTATCCACGCGCCCGTCAGCGTGCGGTCCCGCGTGGGGATGAAATACTCGTCCTGGTGCCACGCCTGGCCCGGTTTGCCCGTCGCCTTGATGAACAGCATCGACTGCATACACTTCACGTTCGGCCCGATGATCTGTGTAAGCACGTTGGCGATATGCGAATGGCCGAGATAGTCCAACATGATCTCCGATATCTTGTGGGGAAAATGGATGCAGAGATAGCGGCGCAGGACATCATCTTCATTTTCGCCCGGCATGCCCGGCTCGAAGCCGTCCACATCGCCGCGCTCACCCTTACAAATTGCCGTCGTCTCCGCCCGCAGCTCCTCCACCTCCACCGGCGTCAGCGCCTCCGGCAAAACATAGTAGCCGTTCTCAGCATAGAACTCCCTGACACTCTCAGCAGATTCACCTATGGCAGCCTCCCCATTGCCCGTCTCCGGACCATAGGAAGCCGCCGCAACATCAGCCTTGCCGCCAAAATGAGCTACCGGGGCCGTCGGAATAGTTGCCATGGAGATACTCCTCGTTGTCGAGCGCGAAAAAATGGAATAGGGCTGCAGTCAGTATAACGGACGTGGCCCTCACAGGTCAACGAACGGCAAGTTGAAGAGTGTCCCCTTGTGCAGCCCAGTTGACGAAATTTCCCACAAGAGACCATTAGGATTCGACGAAAACTGCACTCTGCACCCCCAACCGCAAGTTACTCTGAAGGCTTGGCATTATATGTACTAACTAACTATAATAGTTAATGTCGAATGACTCATTCTTATTGCTTTATCAAGGGGGTAGGTATGGCGACGGAACGAGACCAGCTGTACAGGAAGATGGCAGCGAGGGGAAAGTACCAGCGCCTTTACACACATCTGAGCGGGCTTACTATGCAGGAATGGAGAACTACCTTCAGGGAGATAGAATCCATAATCGGCTTTCCACTTCCTCCGTCCGCCCGTCTTCATCGACCTTGGTGGTCCAACCAGTCCAGGGGCAACGGTCACAGCCAGGCTCTGGCCTGGGGCGCCGCCGGATGGGAAACCGCGGAGGTGGACATGGATGCAGAAACTCTGCTGCTCCGGCGCAAGCCAGAGGCTGCCTCCCCAACCTTTAATCTTGACGAAGTGTTGCCCGTACATACCGCCGGGGGCTGGCCCGAAGGTCTCAGTCTCAGGCGCGAGGACATCTACGAAGACATGATCTAGCCACCCCATGTTTGTGGACACCAACGTCTTGATATATGCCCGATTCACTGATGCCCCGGACCACGAAGCCGCCAGGGCCGGCTTGCAGAATGCTCTTGACGCCTCGGAGCCTCTTCGGATCAGCCGCCAAATACTTCGAGAGTATCTGGCAGTAGTCACCCGTCCACAGATTTGGTCGGTTGCTATTGGCCGCGATGACGCACTCGACGATGTGGACCGATTCGCCGCTGCTTTCGATGTGTTGGAGGACGGGCCCGTGGTTACCGACTGGCTGGTATCGCTGTGCCGCCAAACTCCAGTCGGAGGCAAACGGATTCACGACACTAACATCGTCGCCACTATGCTGGCCTACGGAGAGCGCCGGCTACTGACCTTCAACGCGGCCGACTTTCGGCGCTTCGCAGACCACATCGAGCTGGTCGCCGGATAAAGGCTATCCCAACTCAAAATCCAATTAAGCTCTCTCTCACCTCCACCCCAATCCACATCCCCCAAATTCGGGAACACATACAAATTGAGTTTGAAGGCCTGATGGAACAATGCTAGAATTGAGGGAATTCCAGAAATTAGCATTGCGGAAATATCCAATATTTCCGAAAAGACCAACCTTTTTCGTCACCGAAAGGCACCGCTCGTATGCGTACTTCACCCAGGATTCTCCCTCTCCTGGCGCTGCTCTTGCTCCTGACCTCCTGCGGAGGAAACAGGTCGGAGCCCCAAGAGGAACGTCTCCAGGTCGTCGCCACCGTCTCCCCCCTCACCAATATCGTCTACAACATCAGCGGCGACCACGTCGAGCTGACCGGCCTCGTGCCCGCCGGCGCCGACTCACATACCTTTGAACTGGCCCCGTCCGATGCCGTGACCCTGTCGCGGGCTGATCTCATCTTCATCAACGGGCTTGACCTGGAGACGTCCGCAATGCAGATGGCCGAAGCCAATCTGAAGGACGGAGGCGAGATCGTTCTCCTGGGTGAAATGGTCATCGACCCCGAAGACTATGTTTACGACTTCTCCTTTCCTGAAGAGGCCGGCAGCCCCAATCCCCACCTGTGGACCGACCCGATCTTCGCCCTCGAGTATGCCGAAATCGTACGCGACAAGCTGACGGCCCACGACCCGGACAACGCCGAACTGTACCAGGCCAACTATGACGAGTTCGCCGCGCGTATCGAGGCGCTGGATGCCGCCATTCAGGCCACGACCGCCAGCATCCCCGCAGAAAACCGCAAACTGTATACCTATCACGATTCCTTCGCCTACTTCGCGCCCCGCTACGGCTACACGGTTCTGGGCGCGATCCAACCGGCCGACTTCTCCGAACCCTCAGGGCAGGAAGTCGCGGCGCTCATAGACCAATTGCGCGAAGGCGGCGTACCCGCTATCTTTGGCTCGGAGGTCTTCCCCTCCCGCGTTGTCGATCAGATCGGCCGCGAGGTGGGCGTCCAATTTGTCAGTACTTTAAGCGACGACGACCTTCCCGGAAATCCGGGGGACCCTGAACATTCCTACATCAGTATGATGGTGGAAAACCTGAAGACGATGGCGGACGTTCTCGGCGGCGACCCCGCGTTGATGGATGGACTGGAGACGGGCAACGTGCCCGGCCCGGATACATCTGTTAACCAATAACTTCAACGATGCCAGGTTAACGATGGTTTCAATGGGTGCCATGAAAATGCTGGCTGAAGCCCTCGGTGGCGACCCCACACTGTTGGACGACGTCGAAACACGCAACATGCCGGACACGGAATAGAACCGTTCAGCGGTAGCCGCGCCGCAATGAAGGAGGATTGTGAAGCATTTGGAGATTTTCCGTCTTGCCGTCAAGATGTTACAGTCAACTAATGTGAATTCAATTTGATCCCAGGACTTTTTCACGCGCACCGCAACCTGGCTCGCTATTTGCCGTTCGCCAAGGGCCTGTTTGCGCTTCGCCAAGGCGCGGCGGATGCGGTCGGCTCACGGCAAACGTCTCGCCCGCTCTGCCGATATGCGCAAGCTCTTGATCTCATTTGGGATATACATTAGATTGATTTGGAAGCGAGAAAGCAGTTGACGGGAAACCGGTATTGACACGGCTGATGGCGTGTGTTAACCTGTGTTTTGTTGCAAAAATTCGCAATAAACAAAATTATCATGTCCCACAATACGACAGAGATCAGTCGGCAGTTACGCAAATCCGGCTACCGGGTAACACCCCAACGCCAGCTCATCCTGGACGCCGTCTGTCAACTCGGTGACCACGTCACGCCCGAAGCGGTGTACGACCATGTACACCGCATCGCTCCGACTCTGAGCCGGGCGACCGTCTACCGGGTACTGCACTTTCTGACAGAACAGCGCATCCTGGCGATGGTGCATATGGCCGACGGCCGGCTTGCCTACGAGATGGCCGGGCCCGAACCGCATCACCACCTCGTCTGCCGCTCCTGCGACAGCTTGCTTGAGCTGCCGCACAGCGTCTTGCGGTCATTTCGCCGGGCGATGGAATCCCAGTACGACTTTGAGGTCGACGTAAGTCATGTCTCATTCTTTGGGCATTGCACCGACTGCCGTGACTCTGTCGGCGCCTGACGCCTGTTGTGGGGGCACACGTCATCAGCCTGACGAAAGGGTACCCGCAGATGCTTCACTCACTTCGAATTCTGACATCGCTCCTGGCAATTCTGTTCCTCCTGGCCGCTTGCGCCCCGGCCGCGCCTGGAACGACTGCCGCCCCCACTGAGGAAGAGCGCCTACGCGTTGTCGTTTCAATTCTGCCGGTTGCAAATATCGTCTACAACATCGGCGGTGATCGGATTGACCTCGATGCCATCATGCCGCCCGGCGCCGACCCCCATACCTTCGAGCCGAGGCCCTCCGATGCCGTGAAACTGTCACAGGCCGATCTGATCTTTGTCAACGGAATGCACCTGGATGAGACGACGTTGAAACTGGCTGAAGCCAATCTGAAGGATGGGGCTGAGATCATCGAGCTGGCAGCCGCAGTTGCCGGTCCTGATGAGCTTATCTACGGCCAGGAACACCATCATGGTCACGTCGAAGAGGATGACCACGACGACGATGACGAACACGGTCACGCTGAAGAGGACGACCACGACGACGATGACGAGCACGGTCATGCCGACGAGGAAGGCCATGACGACGACGATGACGAGCACGGTCACGCCGACGAGGAAGGCCACGACGACGACGACGAGCATGGTCACACCGAAGAGGATGACCACGACGACGATGATGACGAGCACGGTCATGCCGACGAGGAAGGCCATGACGACGACGATGACGAGCACGGTCACGCCGACGAGGAAGGCCATGACGACGACGATGACGAGCACGGTCACGCCGACGAGGAAGGCCATGACGACGACGATGACGAGCACGGTTACGCCGACGAGGAAGGCCACGACGACGACGAGCATGGTCACACCGAAGAGGATGACCACGACGACGATGACGAGCATGGCCGCGCTGCAGAGGACGACCACGAAGGCGAAGAAGGGGAGCCTGACCCGCACCTGTTGCTTGATCCGAACTTCGCCATCCGCTACGCCAAAGTCGTGTTTGTCAACCTGGCGGACCGCGATCCGGACAACAGGGATTACTACGAGAGCAACTTTAACGAGTACACTGCCCGCCTGCTGGCTCTGGATGAAACCATCCAGGCCGCGACGGCAACCATTCCCGAATCGAATCGCCGCCTGCTCACCTACCACGACTCGTTCGGCTACTTTGCCATCCGCTACGGCTACACCGTAATCGGCGCAATCCAGCCGAACGACACGTCCCAGCCGTCCGCCCAGGAGGTGGCCGCGCTGATCGACCAGCTGCGCGAGGAAGGCGTGCCGGCCATCTTTGGCTCAATCCTCTTCCCCGCTGACGTGATCGACCAGATTGCGTCCGAGACCGGCGTAACCGTTAGCACTCTGCTGGACGACGGTCTGCCCGGCGGGCCCGATGACCCCGAGCACACCTATATCGGTATGATGGTAGAAAACATGAGGACGCTGGCGACTACGCTAGGGGGCGACCCCTCCCTCATGGATGGCGTAGAGGTCGGCAACGTGCCCGACAGCGAATAAGAAGCAGAAAGGGAGAGTAGTGAGTAAAGAGGAGTGGGGGATAAGAAGTCCTCTCCTGCCTCACTCCTCTTCACTCTCTCCTCAAAAGGAAGTGTAAATGAATCCGCTCATCGAACTGAAAGGCGTGGCCTTCGGCTACGGCTCGTTCAATGTCCTGGACGAGATCGACCTGCATCTGCATCCCGGCCAGTTCGTTGGCCTGGTGGGGCCGAGCGGCGCCGGCAAGACTTCCCTGTTGAAGCTCATACTGGCCCTCCTCACGCCAGGAGAAGGAGAGATCCAGCGCGTGCGTTCGGACCTGCGTATCACCTATGTACCGCAGATCGAGTCCGTCGACTGGAGTTTCCCTGTCACAGCCGAGGAAGTGGTGTTGATGGGCCTCGACCACCGCCGGAACATCTGGCCCTGGCCCCGCTCCCGCGAGCGCAAACGGGCGCGCGAAATCCTGGACCGCTTGGAGATCGGCCATCTGGCGGAGCGCCATATTCGCGATCTGTCCGGCGGACAGCAGCAACGCGTTTTCCTGGCCCGGGCGCTTGTCGCAGATCCGGAAGTTCTTGTGCTCGATGAGCCCACCACCGGCGTGGATGTCCGCAGCGCCGAAAATATCTTCCACTGGCTCACCGTGCTTAACAAAGAGGAAATGACGATCCTGCTGACAACCCACGACCTCAACATGGCCGCCGCCCATGTGCCCTGGGTCGTCTGCCTCAACCGCCGCATCGTAGCCCAGGGACCGCCGCGAGAGATCTTTACCGAAGAGATTCTGGGCAATGCTTACAAAGGAGACTTTATCGTCATCCGCCAGGACGATCTGATCTTCGTGCAACAGAGGCCCCATCCACACGGATTGAATGAAGTGCTGCCGGACCCCGTGGAAGGGGGCCTGCCCAATCACGACAGCCTGGAAAAAACTGTTTAGCCCAATATCGCCCCAAAGGAGTCCTGACCGCTATGGACGTTCTTCTTGCCCCGTTTCAATATGAGTTCTTCCGCAACGGCACAATTGCCGCCGTCCTCGTCGGTGGCCTTTGCGCCCTGATCGGCGTCTACATCGTCCTGCGCGGCATGAGTTTCATCGGCCACGGCCTCTCCCACGCCGTCTTCGGCGGGGCGGTCGTCGCCTTTATTCTCCAGTTCAACTTCTACGTCGGGGCCGTCTCTTGGGGTTTTATCGCCGCCCTGCTCATCAACCAGACCGTTCGCAAAACGACGATTAGCGCCGATGCCGCCATCGGCGTGGTGACAACCGCTAGTTTCGCGCTGGGGGTCGCCCTCATCTCACGCTACCGCCGCTTCTCCCAGTCGTTCGACGCGGCCCTCTTCGGCAATGTCCTGGGCGTTACCACCACCGATATTGCCGTGATCGTCTTCGTTACCTTGGCCGCGACGTTCATGATCTTTTTCTTCTACAAACAGCTGCTCTTCACTACATTCAATTCCGAGGTCGCACAGGTCTACGGGGTTCCCGTCGTCTGGATCGAGACCTGGTTTGCCCTGATCCTGGCGGCTGTGATCATCGCCGCAGTCCAGATCATGGGCGTAACCATGATCGGGGCCGCCCTCGTCGTCCCACCGATCACCGTGCGGCTGTTGACCGACAGCTTTCATCGCCTCATTATCTATTCAACGGTATTGGGCGCGGTGACCGGATTGATCGGAATGTATCTCAGCTTCTACGTGGATGTGTCCAGCGGGGCGTCGATTGTGCTGCTGCAATCGATACTTTTCTGCATGGCTCTCTTCTACGTGGCCAAAATACGCAACAGACGCCGCCTTGTCGAGACGCCCGTCTACGGCCCGACTTGAAGGAGAGAGCGCAAATCGGAGATGATACTTGGAGACCCTGCGCACGAGTCCTAGCCTCATGCAATAATCAGGTCGCTGACAGTGAGGGCGCGTTCCTCACTGCTCACCCTCCATCTCCACAGACGCCAGTTCGTATTCCTCAGCCAAACCGCTGTCTTCATACCCAGGCATAGTCTGGCCCAGACGGAACAGCGCCATCGCCGCCGCGGCCTGTTCGGCCTCCTGCTTGCTCTGCCCCTGACCGACGCCGTAGGGCTGCTTGCCGATCGTCACCTGCCGCGTGAAAAGCCGGGCATGGTCCGGCCCTTCGGTATGCACCGTCCTGTAGCGAGGGGTCTGACCCATCGCCGCCTGCACCCATTCCTGCAAGCGGCTCTTGGGATCCTTGGTCAGTGCATGCTGCGCCACGCGCCCGATCTCTTCGATCAGGCACGGTTCGAGAAACTCGCGCAGCACCGCGAGTCCCTGATCAAGATAAAGGGCGCCGATAAAGGCCTCATACGTATCGCACAGCGTCGTGTGACGCCCGCGGCCTCCGCTTTCCTCCTCGCCCCGCCCCAGTAGCAGATAGTCGCCTAGTCCCAACTCCTTGGCGAAGCGGGATAACGTTTCCCGCTTGACCAGCGCCGACCGCAGATTGGTCAGCTCGCCTTCCCGCCGCTCCGGGTAGCGCCTGAACAGCAACTCGCTTACAACGAAACTCAGCACCGCGTCGCCCAGAAATTCAAGGCGCTGATTGTCCTGCAATGCGCTGTCTTCATCGGCTTCGTGTAGATAGCTGCGATGAACGAACGCCCGCTGTAACAGGGCGCGATCATTGAAGCGGACGCCCACCGCTTTCTCCAGTTCGTTCAGCGTTTGGAGCCCGCTCTCCATGCCAGATTTTTCCTCAGCACAGAAAAAACATTAAACTGCTGGCAGCCGTTTGAGACCCAGACCGGTAAGATTGACAACAACGGAGTCCGAAGGATTCAACCGGGGAGCCAGTTTCGTGAGCGCGGCCGCTACTGTAGCGCTGGTCGGCTCGACAAAAAGCCCGCGCTGCGCCAGACGTGCCTGCGCCTCCAGAATCTCCTCATCGTTGACCACAATCGCCGCGCCGCCCGACTGCCGCAGCGCCCACAGGATCGAGCGGTTGCGCACCGGTCTCTCCACCGCGATGCCGTCGGCCAGTATGCTCGGCGCAACCTGGCGGCGCGGCACGATCTCGCTGTGTCCTTCATGAAACGCGTCGCAGATCGGCGTGATCGGCTCGGCCTGCACCGCGACCATCCGCGGCAATCTGTCAATCACACCGCTGCGGTGCAGGTGCTGAAACCCCCGCCACGCGCCCAGAAATAGACCGCCATAGCCGACCGGGCTCACAAACCAGTCCGGTACCCTTCCGCCAAGCTGCTCCCAGATTTCCCAGGCGTTGGTCATGAAGCCCAGCAGGCAGGCCGGATGCCAAGCATGGGAAGCATACACTACATCAACGCCGGCCTCAGAGGCTTCAGCGGCCTCTGTCGCCGCCGTACGCGGCCCGCTGACCTCAACCAGTTCCGCCCCGTAAACCGCGATCTGCGCCTTCTTCGGCTGCGGCGCGTAAGCGGGCACAAAAATGCGGGCAAACAGTCCCGCCCTCGCCGCGTAGCAGGCAAGGCTGGCCCCCGCATTGCCGCTGGAGTCGTCCATGACCGTCCACACACCCTGGCCCACCAGCCAGTTCACGATCACGCTGACCCCCCGGTCCTTGTAGCTGCCTGAAGGCATCAGCCCTTCAAACTTCCAGTAGACCCGCTGGTCCCCCCAGCTGTCCTTGATCAACGGCGTCCACCCCTCCCCCAGGGAATACAGCTCGCGCCCCGCCGCCACCACCGGCAGCATCGCCAGGTAGCGCCAGTGGCCCGGCTCTCGCTCATCTATCTGGTCCGGGTCAAAGGGAGGCAGGTCGCGATACTCCAAAGGTTCGCCGCTGAGAGGGCAACGCAGGGGAGCTTCTTCGGCAGCAATCTGAAAGCTGCTGCTGGGGCAGTAAGCGATCAACCGTCGGTTCCTTTCCGGGGGCGGTATGGAGAAGCTGCGCCCCATTCAGGCAGGGACGCGTAAACCATTCTTCCATACTGTTGTAACCGAACTAAGTAGAATGGTCAAGTGGGAACGCGGCCAGGGGTGCAGTCCAGAACTGGTTGACCTTTCGAATGCCTCTGGCAGCAACCAGGCCAGGGGTCAGTCCACGATCCAATCTCACCCAGACCGGATGGCGGCGCTCACGCCTCACTTCTCTTCACTCACGCCTCGCCCTTGGGCCTTCGGCCCTCCCTTGTGCCTGCCCTGTGTCCCGGGTGTACGCCAGATTTGGGGGCGCCTCACTGAGATCGCGGGCGTCTCGCCCGCAGCCTGTGCAGTTGGACAGAGGCAGCCGGAAACTCGCCCCCATTTTGAATCGCACCCCTGTGTCCCTCCCAACTGCGGCCGAACGTCCGAATTGTGATAAAATCGGGCCGTTCCAATGACAATCCAGGGACCGTGCTTCCCCCAAATATCCGGACCAGCCCCCGCCAAACGGCCAACCACCGAATAGAGAGTCCCGAAGATGAAAATCAAGCGCATCTCCGCCTATCAGGTCGATCTTCCATTGCACGAAGGCCGCTACGCCTGGTCCGGCGGCAAATCGGTCTCCGTTTTCGACAGCACAATCGTCCAGGTCGAGACCGACAACGGCCTTGTCGGCCATGGCGAAGTCTGCCCCCTCGGCCCCTTCTATCTGCCCGCCTACGCCGCCGGCGTGCGCACCGGCCTGGCCGAACTGGCTCCCCACCTCATCGGCCTCGATCCGCGCCAGCTGGCCATCCTCAACGAACAGATGGACCGGGCGCTCAAGGGCCACCCCTATGTCAAATCCGGCATCGACATCGCCTGCTGGGACATCCTCGGCCAGGCCGCCGGACAGCCTGTCTGTGTCCTCCTGGGCGGACGCTACGGCGACGACTTCATCCTCTACCGCGCCATCTCCCAGCGCCCCGCGGCCGAGATGGCGGACTCCGTCGCCGCCTATCGCGCCGAAGGCTACCGCCGTTTCCAGCTGAAGGTTGGCTCCGATGCCGACACCGACATCGAAAGGATCCACGCGGTGGCCGCCGTCCTGGGCTCCGGAGACGTGCTCATCGCCGACGCCAACACCGGCTGGCTCGTCCACGAGGCCGCCCGCGTCGTACGCGGCGTCGAGGATGTGGATGTCTATATCGAGCAACCCTGCCTCAGCTACGACGCCTGTCTCTCGATCCGCCGCCGCGCCTCGCACCCCTTTATCCTCGACGAAACCATCGACGGCATCGATGCCCTTCTTTTAGCGCATCGCGACGACGCTATGGATGCCGTAAACATCAAGATCAGCAAATTCGGCGGCCTGACCAGGGCCCGGCAAGCGCGCGATCTTTGTGTCTCCCTCGGTATCGCCATGACCATCGAGGACAGCTGGGGCGGCGACATCACCACCGCCGCCATCGCCCATCTGGCCCACAGCACGCCTCCCGAATTCCTCTTTACCGCCACCGATTTCAACAGCTATGTCACCGTCAGCACGGCCGAAGGCGCGCCCCAGCGCCGCAACGGCCGCATGGCAGCTTCCACCGCCCCCGGACTCGGCATCATCCCCCGCTGGCAGACCCTGGGCGAACCCGTGCTGTCGATCGACGCTTAGTTCTCTATAGTTAATTTGCAGCTGCCAAGTCACAATTCGCCGCGGCCCCAACTGTCCCCAAACCGAATGGCAAAGTCCAAGTGTGCATACAAACCCTCTCTGATTTGTAATATCGCTACCAGAAAGCATATAATTCGCCCCCAACGAATGGGCTGATCTCCCCTCTCATCGTCAGCGCAATACCTTCGCCCCTTTCGATCTGGGGCGCACTCAGCGAACCGGGTTCATCTCTTGCCCTTCCAACGGCAAGCTGGAATCCCTTTTGCTTTTGCTATCCGGGAAAATCACTGCGCCTCTGTCTGTCAGCAGCGAAGCCCGCTTTTCCTTTGACGACTCGAGCCAACGACCAGGACAAAGTACTGTTGTCAACCGAAACACGGAGCAATGGCGCTCATCAGTCCAATTCCGACACCGTTTCCTCCGCTTCGGACGCCCCCGCCGTCTCCGCGGAGTTGAGCGGCCGCTGCCAGCTGTTCTCATCCTTCTTTGAACAGCTGTACCTCGAGAAAGATGTCTACGCCTACGAAGACAAAATCCTCGTGCGCTGGCCCCGAAAGCTTGAAGCGCCCGCCGATTACAATTTCCGTCTGCAACTGACCAACGGACGCATCTACGCCGAATCTGAAGGCAAGGAAGGCGACAACGGCGACCGCACACTGACTCAGGCAGTTTCAATTCCCGACGGCGAATACGAACTGGTCCTGATGCCGTCTCCCAGCGAGTACTATATCCGCGGCGTTCGCGTCCAACGCAAAATCCCGCTGTCGGTCGTGCGGTCGGACTATCGGACCGCCCCGTATGGTGCCTATGTTGAACGCCAGGTCGAACTTCTGCGCCACGCCGTTACCGGGGACGATGGCCTCTATTCCGAGATCGCTAAGATGACCTTGGGATGGTGGAATCGGATCAACACAAGGAAACTCGGCGCCGCCGTCAACTCGGTCGCGGGTTACGAAGAGGATCACCTTGCCCGCCTGATCGCGCTCCTGGGCATGGTCAGCCGCTACAGCGAAAACGACGAATTTCCCACAGAAATCCGAGAAGCGCTCGACGACTGCATTGCCGGCTTTGCCTACCACCGGCAGGACTATACGGAGAAAACAGGCAAATCCGTCGGCGACACCGAAAGTCTGCTGCTCGCCGCCTGTGAGCTCCTGGCTGGGCAACGCTATCCGGACCGTCCGTTTCCGTACAGTCGGCAGACCGGGCAATGGCACCGCCAGCGCGCCGAAGAGACAGTTCTGCCTTGGCTCCAGCGCGCCGCCACCGCAGGTTTCGCCGACCCGTCAAGCCACAGCCTGGCCCAACTGCTTACCGCCCTCGCCCACCTTATCGATCTGGCCGATTCGCAAGAGATCTGGGATCTGGCCGCAGTTGTGATCGATAAAGTTCTGGTGACCCTGGCGTTGGACTCCTTCCAGGGTGTCTACGGCTCCGGCCAAATCGCGGCTGAAAGCGGAGGCGTCATCCCGAACGGACATGTGTCGCCGCTGGCCGGCGTTGCCCGCCTGATGTGGGGCATCGGCGCCTGGAACCGGCATCTGGCCGCGCCGGTCAGCCTCTGCTGTTGCCAGGGGTATCAACTGCCGCCCCTCATCGCCTCGCTGGCAACTGAACCAACCCCCGCCGCCATGTGGGCCAGCGAACGCCACGCCATTGGGGCAGCGTGTGAAGAGGATCGAAAAGCCGGCGAAGACCCTCTACCCCGGACGCTCCACAAAGCGACCTACAGGACGCCCGACTATCTGCTCAGCAGCGCGCAGGACTTCCAACCCGGTCAGCCCAGCCGGGGCGGGCAGAGTTGGCAGGCCACCCTCGACGCGGACGCGATCGTCTTCGTCAATCATCCCGGCGCGCATGACCTCGAGCAAAATGCCCACAGGGACGGTTACTGGCGCAGCGGGCTGCTGCCCCGCGTCGCCCAGCACCGCGATCTCCTGATCGCGCTCTACGCCCTGCCCGAGACGGATCCCTTTGGCTTCACCCGCGCCTATTTCCCCACCTTTGCCTTCGACGAGCATCAGGTGGGCAAAGAATGGGCTTTCGCCGCCAAGGGAGACGCCTACATCGCCCTCGGCTGCTCACAACCCATCGAGCTTGTCCAGGACGGTCCGGCCGCCTTCCGCGAACTGCGGGCAACCGGGCATAACGTTGCCTGGCTATGCCAGATGGGCCGCAAAGCCGACTATGGCTCCTTTGCCGAATTCCGCAAACGGGTCCTGGCTGCCCGTCTTACCTGTGACGAGCTTTCTGTATCATATCGCCAATTACAGGATGATACCGTAACTTTCGACTGGAGCGGACCGCTCTTGGTCAACGGCGAAGCGCAACCGCTGCACAACGCCAACCATTACGAAGGCCCCAACTGCGTGACAGACGGCTGGCCGGCTACACAAATGGTCGTCGTCCATGGTGACCAGGCTATACAACTCGATTTTGCCGATGGTTAAATCCATCATTTACACAATTTCACTGCTTCAACCCAGGAGGAAAGCATGATCCAACGAAAGATGCATCGCCGCCGCTTCCTGCAGCTGTCGGGAGCAACAACCGCAGCCGTCGTCCTGGCTGCCTGCGGAGGCCCCGAGCCGGAGGTAATCGCCGAAGAGCCTGCCGCTGCGCCGGCGGCCGAGGAAGAACCGGCCAAAGAGGTCGTGATGGAAGAGGCCGAAGCGCCCTCCCAGTACTCGGAATCCCCGCGCCTGGCCGAAATGGTCGCCAACGGTGATCTGCCCCCTGTCACCGAGCGCCTGCCGGTCTCGCCTCTCGTCCTGCCCCGCGAATCGATCGGCGAGTACGGTGGCCTCGTCCGCCAGATTCACCTCGATCCGTCCAGCTTCGTCAGCCAGTACGGTTGGTTCGCCGAGCGTATGCTGACCTATTCGGATCAGGACCTCAAGACCATCAAACCCAACCTCTTCGCCAGCTGGGAAGTCAGCGACGACGCCACCCACTACACCTTCCACCTGCACGAAGGCATGCGCTGGTCCGACGGTGAGCTCGTTACCACCGGCGACGTCGACTTCTGGTGGAACTCGATCGCCACCCACCCCGATGTCGCTTCCAGCGTCTGGTGGGTCTACCGCCACGGCGGCGAGAACATGGTCCTCGACATCCACGACGACTACAGCTTCTCCGTCACCTTCGCCGCCCCCTTCGGCAACTTCCCCGCCTACCTCACGCGCCGTATTCAGGGCGACTTCCTGCTGCCCAGCCACTACCTCAAGCAGTTCCACGCCGACTTCGCCGACGAGGATGACCTGGCCGCCATGCTCGAAGAGTCTGAGTATGAGACCTGGGTACAGCTCCTCAGCAACAAGCGCAGTGGCCGCAGCATCTGGGGCACGCGCCCCAACTCCCCCGAATATCCCATGCTCTCCGGCTGGATCGTAGACCAGGAGCCGCAGCAGGGCCTCGTGCTCATGAAGAGGAACCCCTACTACTGGAAGGTCGATACCTCCGGTCAGCAGCTGCCCTATGTCGAAGACCTGCGCATGGACTTCGTGGCCAACCATGAGATCGCCACGCAGAAGACGATCCAGGGTGAGCTCGACTACGTCGGCCCGCACGATGTCTCGATTGCCCGTTATCCCCTCTACAAGGAAAACGAGCCGACTCAGCACTACCAGGTCATGGACTACACCAGCTGCATGACCGACCGCTACACGCTCTATCCCTGCCACACGCTGACCGAAGACCTCGTGCTGCGTGACATCGTGCAGCACCCCAATTTCGTCAAAGCGCTGAACGTCGCCATCGACCGCGAGGAGATCAACCAGAATCTCTTCTTCGGCCTTGCTAAGATGGGCCAGTTGGCGCCGATGCCCAACTCCCAGTATTACGAACCGAAATATGCCGAAAACTGGTCCCAGTACGACCCCGACTTGGCCAACCAGTTGCTGGACGACATGGGACTGACGGAGCGCAATGGCGACGGCTTCCGCCTGCGCCCTGACGGCGATGTGCTCAAGTTCAACATCGAGCACGCCGGGCCGCGCGTTGGCGTCGCCACCCACGAGTTCACCGAGATCGTCGTTACCTTCTGGCGCGAGGTCGGTATCGAAGCCTCCACCAAAGAGATCCAGATCTCGCTCTACAACGAGCGCTGGAGTCAGGGCCTGGTTCACTGCGGCTGCTGGCACGCAGACCGCTGCACCGATACGTTGCTGCCGGTCGAAATGCGCTGGTTTATCCCCACCAACATCGGCCAGGGCGGCCCTGCTCCTGAGTGGGGGCGCTGGTTCAGGAGCAACGGCCAGGACGGCGAAGAGCCGCCGGCCGCGATCCAGACTCTTTACGACCATTACAATACGATGAATACCGTGATCGATGATGCCGAGCGCGTGGCTGCCGGTAAGAAAATTTTCGACTGGCTTGCCGATAACCCGCTGGCCGTCGGCTCCGTCTCCGAGAGCCCGGCGCCGCTCATCTTCCCCAAGACGATGCGCAACCTGCCGGTCGCCGGTAAACCCGTCGGCTGGGATACCTATGGCATCTCGACCTACCACCCCGAAGCCTTCTATTACGAAGGTGGCGGCGCGTAAACGGCGAGAAGTGAGGTGAGAGAAGTGAGGAGAGAGTAGGGATAGATTTTCTCTCTCTCCTCTCTCCTCTAAAAGGAGTTCCCTATGACCGTCTACATTATCCAGCGCGTTATGCGCATGATCCCGCTGCTTTTTCTGCTCTCGCTGATCGCCTTTCTGATCATTCAGCTTCCCCCGGGCGATTACCTGACAGAGCACATCAATGCACTGCGGGCATCGGGCCGCGATGTAGACGAGGCCGAGGTCGAGCGTCTCATGAAACAGTACGCCCTCGACCGGCCTATGCACGTCCAATACCTGACCTGGATCCAGAACATCCTGCTCAAAGGTTCCTTTGGTCAGTCCTTCCAGTGGGGCAGACCCGTCAACGAAGTGATCGGCGACAAGATGGCGCTCACTTTCCTATTGGCCATCCTCACGACCATCTTCGTCTGGACCATCTCTGTCCCCATCGGCATCTACGTGTCTGTACGGCAATACACCTTCACCGACTACCTCTTCACCATGATCGGATTTGTCGGCCTGGCAGTGCCAGGCTTCCTACTGGCCATGGTGGTCATGTACTTTTCCTTCGCCTGGTTCGGCCTCAAAGTGGGGGGACTCTTCTCTCCGGCGTTCGAGCTCGAACCTTGGAGCATCGCCAAATTTCAGAATATGCTCACCCGTATCTGGGTGCCTGTCCTCATCCTGGGAATCGGCGGTACCGCACACATCATTCGCATCATGAGGGCCACCATGCTTGATGAGCTGCGTAAACAGTACGTCACCGTGGCCCGCTCAAAAGGGTTATCCGAGTTCGCCGTACTCATGAACTATCCCGTACGCATCGCCATCAATCCCCTGATTAGCTCCCTCGGCTTTCTGCTGCCGTGGATTATCTCCGGGGGCACCGTTGTCGAGATCGTGCTCAACCTGCCCACCGCCGCAGTCGTTCTCTATCGCGCCCTGCTCTCGCAAGACATGTTCCTGGCCGGCAGCTTCATCCTCCTGGTCGGAACCCTCGCACTCGTCGGCAGCCTCCTGGCCGATATCGCCCTGGCAGCCGTCGACCCGCGCATCCGGTTTGGCAGCGTGGAGGAGATGTAACTGAGACCATGACTTCAATCGTCACCAACATCTTGAGGCTGATCAACCCGCGCCACCGCTCGATTGAGACCGCGCCAAGCCCGGCCACCACCTTTACCGAGTCGGAAGACTTCTACCGCGCCGGGCAGTGGCAGTTGGTCTGGTGGAAATTCCGCCGTCATCGTCTGGCCAAGTTTGCAATGTGGGTGCTCGCTTTCTTCTATGTCGTTGTTCTCTTTGCCGAATTTATCGCGCCCCACGCGCCCTTGACTCGCTACAAGGACCTTGCCTCCGCTCCGCCCACCAAGCTCCGCCTCTTCGAAGTCGTCAGCAGGAGCTACCGCAGCCCCTTCATCTACACCATCGTGCGCGGGCGTGATCCCGTAACCGCTCGCCCGGTCTACAAGGCCAACGCCGCCGAGCCAAACACCATCAGGCTCTTCGTGCGCGGCGACTCCTACAAGATGTGGGGCCTCATCGAGTCGGACCTGCACCTCTTCGGCACCGAGAAGGATACAATGCCGCTCTTCATCTTCGGCACCGACCGCATCGGCCGCGACATCTTCTCCCGCATCATCTACGGCGGCCGTATCTCCTTGACCATCGGCCTGATCGGTGTCGCCCTTACCGCCATCTTCGGTGTGCTCCTGGGCGGTATCTCCGGCTACTTTGGCGGCGCCATCGACGAAGTCATCCAGCGCCTCATCGACATATTCTACGCCCTGCCTACCATCCCCTTGTGGATGTCGCTCGCCGCCGCCCTGCCCCAGGACTGGCCCAACCTGCGCCTCTACTTTGCCATTACAATCATCCTCTCGATCCTCAATTGGACGCGGCTGGCCCGCATCGTGCGCGGCAAGATTCTCAGCCTGCGCGAAGAGGACTTTGTCATGGCCGCCCGGCTCGACGGCGAAAACCAGTGGACGATCATCACCCGTTACCTGCTTCCCGGCTTCACCAGCTTTATCATCGTCGAGCTCACGATCGCTATTCCGTTCATGATCCTGGGCGAAACCGCGTTGAGCTTCCTGGGAATCGGTCTACAGCCGCCTACCATCAGTTGGGGCGTCATGCTCCAGGACGCGCAGGACATCATGTCGGTCGCGCAAACGCCCTGGACGCTCTGGCCGGTTATCTTTGTTGTGATTGCAGTTCTCATGTTCAACTTCCTGGGCGACGGCATGCGCGACGCAGCCGACCCCTACCATTAACTCGCCGCAAGTTTCCAGCGGTCATTTCAGCCACTGACTTCAGGCCGGCAACGACTGGGATTACATTTTATGGCGTCAGATCAAAACGGAGCGGGACCGCGGGAAACCCTTTTGGAAATCAGGGATCTGAAAACTCACTTTGCCCTCGAGGAAGGCACCGTGCGCGCCGTCGACGGCGTCGACCTCGATGTCCGACGCCGGCAGGTTGTCGGCGTCGTCGGCGAGAGCGGCTGCGGCAAAAGCATGACCGCCATGTCGATCATGCGTCTCATCCCGCCTCCGGGCCAGATCGTCGAAGGCGAGATTCGCTTTCACCGTCCATTCGACGACCGCACCGACGCCGCCGACATCGTCGACCTCGCCCAGTTCGAATCGAACGACCGCCAGCTTCGCGATATTCGCGGCAATCAGATCTCGATGGTTTTTCAGGAGCCGATGACCGCCCTCAGCCCCGTCCGCACCGTCGGCAAACAGATCACCGAAGCCATCCTCCTGCACCAGAATGTCAACAAGGCCGAAGCGCGCGACATCGCCATCGAGACGCTCGCACGCGTGAAGATGCCCAACCCGGAGCAGCGCTTCGATGACTACCCCTTCCAGCTGAGCGGCGGCATGCGCCAGCGCGCCGTCATCGCCATGGCGCTCGCCTGCCGCCCGCAGCTGCTGATCGCCGACGAACCGACCACCGCTCTCGATGTCACCACCGAGGCCCAGATCCTGGACCTGATGCGGGAGCTGCAGGCCGAATCCGACATGTCCATCCTCTACATCACCCACAATCTCGGTGTCGTCGCCGAAATGGCCGAGGATGTTGTCGTCATGTACCTGGGCAAGGTCGTCGAGCGCACCGACGTCGACTCGATCTTCTACAATCCCAAGCATCCCTATACGCGAGGGCTGCTGAACTCAATCCCGCGCCTCGAAGATGTCTTGCAGGACAAGCGCGAGAATCTCAACGCCATCGAAGGCATGGTCCCAAGCCCCTACCAGCGGCTGCAAGGATGCTCCTTTCACCCCCGCTGCCCCGACTTCATGCCCGGCGTCTGTGATGAGGCCGAACCGCAGTTGATCCAGCTTGAGGAAGGGCATGCCGTACGCTGCCACCTCTATACCTGAGACGCAATGAAAACCGCGCCCGTATAGCGAAGCGGTAGCGCATCAAAAAAAGTCATATGTCAAGCGAAAACGGAAACGCCTCCCCGTCCCAATCTTCACCCCTGCTTCTGGAGATCAAGAATCTCAAGAAGCATTTCCCGATCCGCCGCGGCCTCTTCAAACGTACCGTCGGCTATGTCAAAGCCGTCGACGATGTCAGCTTGCAGGTTGAAGAAGGCGAAACATTGGGGCTCGTGGGCGAAAGCGGCTGCGGCAAAACAACCACCGGACGCATGATCCTGCGCGCCATCCCCTCCACAGAGGGCGATGTCTTCTTCCGTGACCCGGACCTGGGGCGCGTCAATGTGACCGAGCTGGACAACCAGCAGCTCAATCAGGTGCGCCGCAATATGCGCATGATTTTCCAGGACCCCCACGCCTCCCTCAATCCCCGCATGACCATCCTGGAGCTCATCGGCGCCCCCCTGCGCGCCATGGAGCTGGCAAAAGGAACCGAACTTGAGGATCGCGTCGCTCACACTCTCGGCCTCGTCGGCCTTGCGCCCGAAGTAATGCGCCGTTACCCCCACGCATTCAGCGGCGGCCAGCGTCAGCGCATCGGCATCGCCCGCGCCCTCGTCTGCCAGCCCAACCTTGTCGTCGCCGACGAACCGGTCTCCGCCCTCGATGTCTCTGTGCAGGCCCAGATCCTCAACCTCTTGCAGGAGTTGCAGGAACAGATGGGGCTCACCTACGTCTTCGTCGCCCACGACCTCAGCGTCGTCGCCCATATCTGCGATCGCGTCGCTGTCATGTACGTCGGCAAAATTGTCGAGATGGCGTCCACGCTCGAACTTTACACCAACCCCAAACACCCCTATACCGAAGCGCTCCTGTCGGCCATTCCCAAACCGGACCCCCGCCGCCGGGGATCCGCGCGCATCCTCCTCGAAGGCGAAGTCGCCAACCCAGCCGATCCGCCGTCCGGCTGCTATTTCCATCCCCGCTGCGCCTACGCCCAGGACCTCTGCCATGAGCAGGAGCCCGCCTGGGAAGAGGTCGCGCCCGGCCACTTCGCAAAGTGCCACTTTGCCAATGAGTTGGAGTTGGCCGGCGTTGTCGCTTGAACGGCCGCTGCCCCTGGCCTCTGGCTCTATAGTTGGATACCACCCCCTATGAGAAACTTGAAGTTTGTAGGAGACGCCGCTGCACAGGTCATACTGTTTTACCTGCTCTGGTTTGCCTCTTGTGGGCTGTTCATCCTCAACATCGTAACCGCCCTCCCAGCCCTGCGCGCCATCGCCATCGCCTTCGGCGCAGACCAGTGGACGCTACCCGCCGTCCATCGCTTCTCGCTCTTGGGACTGGCCGTCGCAGCCGTAGTTTTCTTCTTCTGGAGTGAGACAGGCTACCGACGGGCGTCCAAAGTCAGCCTCGGCCGGTTCTTGCGCGCATTCGCCTGGGTGACTGGTGGACAGCTCGCCGTCATTGTTATCGCATATCTGATTCCCCGCATGGTATTATAGTGCCCCGGACCGCCAGTGAATAGATGAACATGGCTGGTTGCCGCCCGTCGCCTTCTCTTGGCGTTCTCCAGCTACGATCTGCCACTGCCGCGGTCCCGCCGGTCAAACCGACGCGAACCACAATTTCGGAGCGCCACCTATGCGTATCGCCTCCATCGAAACCTTCCTCCTCGAGGCGCCCATCCAACCCGGCTTCGGCTGGTCCCAGGGCTGGACCGAAAAGCGCTATGTCGGGCTCGTCAAACTCGTCACCGACGATGGTATCGTCGGCTGGGGTGAAGGACTCTACGGCCCTTCAGCGCGTATCGTCCACGAAGAGTTCGCCCCCATCCTGCTCGGCGCCGACCCAATGCAGCGCAACCTGCTCTGGCAAGCGATGTTTCGCCTCTTCTACAACGGCAACGTCGCCGGCGGCATCGGTGGCAGCGCCATCAGCGCCGTCGACACCGCCCTCTGGGACATCGCCGGCAAAGCCAGCGGCCTGCCCGTCTGGGCCCTCCTCGGCGGAAAAGTGCGCGACCGCATCGCCGTCTACGCAACCGGCCTCTACTATACCGAGGAAAACCTTGCCTCCGGCGGCCGCGACATCCCGCAACGGCTGCTCGACGAGGCCCGCATGTACGTCGAGCTCGGCTTCGCCGGCATGAAAACGAAAGTCGGCGGTCTCCCCCTGGCCCAGGACGTGCGCCGCGTCGCCGCCATCCGCGAGGTGATTGGCCCCGATATCTTCCTCATGGCGGACGCTAATCAGGCTTATAACGCCACCACTGCCATCCGAATCGGCCGCGAGCTGGCCGAGCTCGACATCTACTGGTTCGAAGAGCCGGTCAACGCCAAGGACGTAGAGGGCTACCTGCAGGTCAAGGCCGCGCTGCCGATGGCCATCGCCGGCGGCGAAAACCTGCGCACGCGCTACGAATTCAAAGACTTTATCGGCCGCCGCTGCGTTGACATCGTCCAACCCGATGTCGTAATGGTGGGCGGCATCACCGAAATGCACCGCGTCGCCTCCATGGCCAACGCCTTCGGCATCCTCTGCAATCCCCACGTATGGGGTTCCCCCGTGATGATCGCCGCCAGCCTCCACGTCGCTTCCGCCGTACCTGAATGTCCCCCCGCGCGCACGCCCCGCCCCTACCAGCAGGAGCCGGTTATGGAGTTCGACCGCACGCCCAGCCCCATCCGCGAGGGCATCGCCGAACCCTTCGACCAGTCCGGCGGCTTCCTCGACGTGCCCACCGGGCCCGGCCTGGGCGTGGAAATAGACGAAGCCGCCATGCGCAAACTGAGCGTCGATACACAAGAGACCGGCAAATGACCCCGTCACCTGCTTCCAGGTAACAGTCGGGACATCGGTTACCACCCATTAGTCTTCTACACTGTCGAAAGGAACCCGTTCCCATGCCTCCCCTCGCTCTGCAACTCTATTCCGTGCGCCGCGAATTTGCCGCCGATATGCCCGGCACACTGGCCGCGGTGGCGCAAATGGGCTACAGCGGCGTCGAGTTCGCCGGCCCGCCCCAGCACTCCGCCGCCGCTCTCAAAGCCGAACTCGACGAGCTGGGCCTCGCCTGCGCCGGCTGGCATGTACCTTTCGACCTGGTGCAGGACGACGCGCTGCCCAAGACCATCGCCTTCCACCATGCCCTCGGCAACGACAAGCTCATCATCCCCGGCATCCCCGAAGAGCTGCGCCGTAGCCGCGACGATTGGCTCAAGCTGGCCGGCTTCACCAACCGCCTCGCCGAACGCCTGGCCGCCGAAGGGATGCGCACCGGCTATCACAACCACTTCCACGAGTTCCTGCCTCTGGACGGCGAAACGCCCTGGGATACCTTCTTCGGCAACACCGACCCGTCCGTCATCATGCAGTTCGATACCGGCAACGCCGTCTTTGGCGGCGCCGACCCGGTCGGCGTCATCCGCAGCTACCCCGGACGCGCCGTGACCGTCCATCTCAAACCCTTCACCAAGCGCCTGCACGATGGCCCGGGGCACGACTACCCCCACCCCGCCTTCGATCCGATCATCGGCGAGGACGACACCGACTGGACCGGCTTTTTCGAAGCCTGCGAATCTGTCGGGGGCACCGAATGGTACATCGTCGAATACGAGAGCGACGCCTATCCGCCTATGGAAGCGGTGGAGCGCTGCCTGGGAGCGTTGCTGGGAATGGAAAAATAACGCACGAGCTACATGACCGCGAATCCCGCCACCCAGGCCGCCGTCGGCTATACCGACCTGCTCCGCCACAACCGCAACTTCCGCTTTCTCTGGTTCGGCCAGATCGTCAGCCTCCTGGGCGACTGGTTCAACCTGGTCGCCTCGGCTGCGCTCGTCGGCATGCTGACCCAGTCCGGTCTGGCGGTCGGCTCTCTCTTCGTCGTGCGCATGCTCGCGCCCTTCCTCATTAGCCCCGTTGCCGGCGTCGTTGCCGACCGCTATAACCGCAAACACATCCTCATCGCGACCGACATCATCCGCGCGGCGGTCGTCCTCGCTTTTCTGTTCGTACGCGATGCCGGCGACGTCTGGCTCCTCTACGCCCTGACAGCCGCCCAGTTTTCCGTGAGTGGATTCTTTTATCCCGCCCGAAATTCCATCCTGCCCGAGCTGGCAAGAGAGGGAGAGCTGGGCGCGATGAACGCGATAAGCTCCGCCACCTGGTCCACGATGCTCGCCCTCGGCGCCGCGCTGGGCGGGCTCGTGGCCGGCGCCTGGGGCATCTATCCGGCCTTCGTGCTCGACACCTTTACCTTCCTGCTGTCGGCCGCGCTCCTGATGCAGATCCGGATGCCCGCCGCGCCCCCATCTCTCTCAACCGACAAGTCCGTCGCTGCCGGCGTACGCCAGTACATCAATGGCCTGAAATATCTGTACAAACATCCGAACATCCTCTTTATCGCCTCCCAGAAAGCGCTGAACTCCCTTTGCCTTACCGCTGGCTCCCAGGTGGTCATGGTGGCGATCTCACAGCAGGTCTTTACCGTCGGCCAGGGCGGCGGCATCAGCATGGGACTGATGTTTGGTCTGACCGGAGTCGGAACCGGCATCGGCCCGATACTCGCCCGTAAGTTGACAGGGGACGACGGCCCAACACTGAGAAAGGCGATAATTGTTGGCTTCCTGCTCAGCGTGCTTGGGTCGGCAGCCACCGCGCCGCTCCTGAGCCTGCCGGCAGTGCTGCTGGCGTCAATCGTACGCGGTGTCGGCGGGGGCATCGTCTGGGTTTTCTCCACCCAGTTACTGCTGCAAAATATGTCCCGAAGCGTGCATGGAAGGGTATTCGCCACCGAATTCATGTTCTTCTACCTCGCCAGCGCACTCGCATCCAGCGTCGTCGGCGCCGCGCTCGACAGCAGTCTCAGCATCTCGGCGATCATCTGGTCGATGACAGCTCTGACCCTTGTTCCAATGACGTTGTGGACGCTATCGGTGGCGCGGGGAAATCAGAAAGCAGGCTAAAGTTGCGGCGCCCTGTAGGAGTCTGGTACCGTATGTTGATCTGTACAAGCTAAGCTAAAGTTCATCAGTCGCTGAAACGAAACTACATGACCGCAAATACCACCACCGAATCCGCCGCCAGCTATACCGACCTGCTCCGCGACAACCGCAACTTCCGTTTCCTCTGGTTCGGCCAGATCGTCAGCCTCCTCGGCGACTGGTTCAACCTGGTCGCCTCGGCCGCGCTCGTCGGCATGCTGACGCAGTCGGGTCTGGCGGTCGGCTCTCTCTTCGTCGTGCGCATGCTCGCGCCCTTCCTCGTCAGCCCCATCGCCGGCGTCGTCGCCGACCGCTACAACCGTAAATACGTCCTGATCGCCGCCGACTTCATCCGGGCGGCGGTCGTCCTCGCCTTCCTGCTCGTCCGCAATCCCGGCGACGTCTGGCTCCTCTACACCCTGACAGCCGTGCAAATGGCCATGAGCGGATTCTTTGATCCCGCCCATACCGCCATCCTGCCCGACATCTCCAACCCGCGCGAACTCGGCGCGGTCAATGCGCTCAGCTCCGCCACCTGGTCCGTAATGCTTGCCCTCGGCGCCGCCTTGGGCGGCCTCTTCTCCGGCACCTTTGGCATGTATCCCGCCTTCGTGCTCGACACCTTCACCTTCCTGCTCTCGGCCGCGCTGCTCTCGCAAATCCGCATGCCCGCCAAGCTCGCATCCGCCGCCGACAAGACCGTCGTCGCCGCCGTGGGTCAGTACCTCCGCGGCCTGCGCTATCTGCGCGCCCATCTGGACGTCCTTGTCGTCGCCCTGCAGAAAGCGACCATGGCCCTCTTCCTCGCAACCGCCTTCCAGGTCATCCAGGTCGCCATCGCCCAGCAGGTCTTCACCGTCGGTCAGGGCGGCGGCATCAGCCTCGGGCTCATGTTCGGCCTCACCGGCGTCGGCTCCGGCCTTGGCCCCATTGCTGCCCGCAAACTGACCGGCGACGACCCCCGGTCCTTGAAAGAAGCGATCGCCTATGGCTATCTCCTCGCCATCGCCGGCATCATGGTCACCGCGCCGCTCCTGAGCCTGCCCATGGTGCTCCTCGGCTCCTTCGTCCGCTCCATCGGCAGCGGCATCATCTGGGTCTTCTCAACCCACCTCCTCCTCCAAATGGCCCCCGACGAAGTTCGCGGCCGCGTCTTCGCCAGCGACTTCATGTTCTTCTACCTCGGCAGCGCCCTCGCCTCCAGCCTCGTCGGCGCCGCCCTCGACACCACCCTCACCATCCCTACAATCATCTGGACCCTGGCCGCCCTCAGCGTCATCCCAACCGTACTATGGACACTGTGGGTGATGAAAGGAAGGCGGGAGGTGGCTTGAGCGCAGCGTCAAAGACGAGTAAACTGGACTTTCTGAGGTGATGAAGAGTATATTTTAAAGACCTAAAAATCATTATGCCTCTTCACCCTACTTGAAAAGAAATGAGATGAATTCATGCCACGCCTGACTGAGCAGGAACAACAGGAGATCATCCGTTTTATTGAGGCCGACAAACCTCTTCCGGATAGATATCGCTTTCTGCTATTTGAAGATAAGCGTGAAGTGGAACTGGTCTGGAACGGCAAGACAAACGAGGTTTGCAACATAGTGCTGCCGTTTCAGACTATCGAACAGGTGGATGAGCCGCGGGCTGAAAAGCCTGAGGAGGCACAATCCCAGATGGCCCTGTTCGACGAGCGCGGCCGCCAGATGAAGGGCTGGACGAACAAACTGATCTGGGGCGACAATAAGCTCATCTTGTCATCTCTCAAGAATGGGCCGCTGCGTGAGGAGATCGAAGCACAGGGTGGGCTTAAACTCATCTATATTGACCCACCCTTCGACGTTGGTGCCGACTTTTCCATGGATATCGAGATCGGAAACGATGCCTTTACCAAGAAGCCGAGTATTCTAGAAGAGATTGCCTATCGCGATACCTGGGGCAAAGGAGCCGATTCTTACCTCGCCATGATTTTCGAACGTCTAGTGATAATGCGGGATTTATTGGCAGAGGATGGCAGTATCTATGTGCACTGTGATCATCGGTTGAATGCCCATATTCGTTTGATTCTAGATGAAGTCTTTGGGCGAGAATATTTTCGCAATAGCATCACGTGGCGACGACAAATCCCAAGGGGCAGAAAAGTTGACGCTCGTTTCATGGCCTACAGCGCCGACTATATTCTACTATTCACGAAGACTCCTGAATCTCTCTGGCGGAAAATCACCAAGACGACATTTATTTCCCTTGAAGAGGCAAGATCGAAGTACATGCAAGATGAACGCGGTTTTTTTCGAACGTCTGATCCGGGAACCTATTCGAACGAGAGTCTGATTCGTCTTCATCAAGAGGGACGCTTATATGTCACTCAGGGAGGAAAGATTGTAATTCAGGACGGTATTCTGACGACGACAACCGGGTCGATTGGCGTGAAATACTATCGCGAGCAGGTGGGAAACAAGGTTAAGGAGAAATCTGTAGCTGATAATATCTGGGACGATATTCCTGGTATGGGGATTGTCTCTGCTGAGTTTGTCGGCTACCCTACTCAGAAACCGGAAGCCCTGATTGAACGTATTGTCGAGGCCTCCTCTAACGAAGGCGATCTTGTCGCAGATTTTTTTGTTGGATCTGGTACTACTGCCGCGGTTGCCGAAAAGCTTGGGCGCAAGTGGATTGCTTCTGACTTGGGCAAGTTTGCCATCCACACGACGCGAAAGCGCATGATTGGTGTACAGAGGCAACTCAAGGCGGACGGCAAGAACTACCGCGCATTAGAGATTCTCAACCTAGGCAAATACGAACGTCAGCACTACGTTGGCGTCAACCCGAACCTACGCGAGGCAGAGCAAAGAGAACAGTTGGAGCGTAAGGAGGCCAGATTCCTCGATCTTATCCTGCGCGCTTATCGCGCGGAGAAGTTAGAGCACTATGCTGGTTTCCACGGAAAAAGGGCCGGGCGGCTGGTGGTGGTTGGGCCAGTCAACCTTCCTGTTACCCGGCTATTCGTGGAAGAAATCATTCTGGAATGTCGCAAGAAACACATAACCAGGGTGGACATTCTCGGTTTTGAGTTCGAAATGGGGTTGTTCCCTAACGTGCTGGACGAGGCGCGCGCCAAGGGTATCGATCTTGCCCCCAAGTACATTCCTGCCGAGGTATTCGACAAACGGGCAGTGGAGAGGAACCAAGTGGTGTTCCATGATGTAGCGTTTATTGAAGTGACGCCGTTGGTCACGAACGCCAAGAAAGGTATGCTTCCTACAGTGGCGGTCCAACTGACTGATTTTTCGGTCTTCTACTCCCAAGACTCGATTGCCGCAGCTGAAGCGGCTCTGTCATCCAGTACGAGAGCGGGTAACAGGATCGTGGTCGAGAATGGCCAGATTGTAAAACTGTCCAAAGATGGTAGCGGCACTTTCAGCCGCGATTATCTTACTCAACATTGGACCGACTGGATCGACTATTGGTCGGTGGACTTCGATTTTGAAAGCAAACGAGAGATTATACGTGTACAAAGTCCGGAGACGGGGAAGTGGGAAGAGCAATGGACGGGCGACTTTATATTCGAGAATGAATGGCAGAGTTTCCGCACCAAACGAGACCGCTCTCTGGAGTTGACCAGCGTCGCCCACGAATGCCCTCCGGGCAGGCGTAAGATAGCGGTAAAGGTCGTGGACATTTTCGGAAATGATACAATGACGATTGTGGAGGTGACGGTGTGACATTGTCTATCAATGTGAGAAGCAACTGTTTTAGCAAATCCAAGTGATCTCTACTAGGCCGCTTCATAATACTTCCTGAAGCTCCTCGGCAAAACCCACCAATTTCGCAGATTATTCAATAGAGGTTCCTGATGGCACTCCATCCTGAATTTCCCGACTCCCCGCACGCGATCCTTGCCCCGTCGATTCGCTGGTTTCCTGCCGAAGAGGAGTTGCGCAATACCAGCATGGATAAGCTAATGCCACCGTTGGTGGCGCAACTGCGGCACAAAGTCAAAGAGTTCCGCGATAGCAACTATGTGGGCGCAAGAGATACCAGCAAGAGCTTGTTGAACTGGTGGTTCCAGGAACCCCACTTGCTGCCGCAGGCAGATGGCAGCATGACCGAGTTTCAGTACTACTTTGCCCAGCGAGAAGCGTTGGAAACCGTCATCTATCTGTATGACGTAGTGGGTGTGAAAGACAAATTCGATCTGATGCGCTTTGATAGTTCCGGCGCGGTTTCGACCGGCATGTTTGACGAAAGCTGGCGGCGGTTCGTAGTAAAGATGGCAACCGGTAGTGGCAAGACAAAAGTGATGAGTCTGGCAGTCGCCTGGAGCTTTTTTCACAAGTTGTACGAATCCGATTCCGACCTGTCTCGAAATATTCTGGTCATCGCCCCTAACATAATTGTACTGGACCGAATCTATAGAGACTTTCAGGGTCTACGCATTTTCTTTGCCGATCCGGTCGTTCCCGAAAATGGCTACGATGGCCGTAACTGGCAGGATGATTTTCAACTCACTCTGCATTTGCAGGACGAGGTGCGCGTTTCCCAACCCGTGGGCAACATCTTTCTGACCAACATTCACCGCGTCTATTCTGGCGATGAAATCCCGCCCTCACCCAATGATGAGAACACGATGGACTACTTTCTCGGCAGGCGGCCAACGGGCGGCACCACCGATTCAAAAGTGGACCTGGGCATGATAGTGCGGGACATTGACGAGCTAATGGTGCTAAACGATGAGGCGCACCACATCCACAACAGGAAGCAGGCTTGGTTCAATTCTATCGAGGACATTCGCAACCGCCTCCTTCAAAAAGGAGGCGAGCTGTCTTTGCAGTTGGACGTAACCGCCACGCCCAAGCACAACAACGGATCGATTTTTGTGCAGACGGTGGCGGATTACCCACTGGTGGAGGCAATATCGCAGAATGTCGTCAAGCGTCCGGTGCTCCCTGACGATTCAAGCCGCGCCAAACTAAGAGAGGGGCAGAGCGCTAAGTACACCGAGAAATATGCCGACTATCTTGATCTCGGTGTTGTTGAATGGCGCAAGGCGTTCACCGAGCATGAAAAACTGGGCAAAAAAGCCATCCTGTTTGTCATGACTGATGAAACCCGAAACTGCGACGACGTAGCAAAACACCTGGAAAGCCGCTATCCCGATCTGGAAAACGCTGTGCTAGTTATCCATACAAATAGAAGCGGTGAGATTTCCGAGGCGCGCTCTGGCAAGAAGAAGGATGAACTGGAGAAACTGCGCAAACAAGCTAATGAAATTGACCATACGAGCAGCTCATATAAGGCGATTGTTTCGGTAATGATGCTTAAAGAAGGATGGGATGTTCGCAACGTAACCACCATCGTGGGGTTGCGCCCCTACTCTGCCAAGAGCAACATTCTCCCGGAACAGACTCTGGGCCGTGGGCTTCGCAAGATGTACCTTAACGGCATGCCGGAGTCCGTAAGTGTTATCGGTACTGATGCCTTTATGGAATTTGTCGAGTCGATTCAAGCAGAAGGTATCGTGCTAGAACGACAGGCAATGGGAGTAGGTGCTGAACCTACGACTCGACTCATGATAGAAGTGGACAGGGAGAACCGCGACAAGGACATTGGCTCTCTGGATATTGCCATTCCAATTCTGACGCGTCGCATGGTTCGGAACTATACCAACCTCGATGATTTGGATGTCTCCAAGTTGGATTTCAAGCCTGTGAAATATCGGCAGGTCAACGCAGAAGACAAGCGGGAAATTGTATTCAGAGACCTTACTACGGGTGAGATTGCCCACGCTACGGTGTTGGATAGTACTGGTGTCCCCGATTATCGTAATGCACTCGGCTATTTTGCCAGGACGCTGATGAAGGACATGAGGCTGGTGAGTGGCTATGAGGTGTTGTACGGTAAGCTGAAAGATTTCGTCCAAAATGAATTGTTTAACGAAACTGTCGATTTGGAATCGCCCAATACCTTACGCAATCTGGCAGAAACGGTTGCCACAAAGACAACAATCGAGACCTTCAAGCGGGCCATCAACGAACTGACGGTACAGGACGCGGGCGCTGCACAGATCAGCGACACCATCAGATTGCAGGACACACAGCCTTTTGTCGTCAGAGAGCAGCCCTATCTGTTGCCGCAAAAGTCTGTGTTCAACAAGATCATCGGTGACAGCAAGCTTGAATTAGCTTTTGCGTCCTTCCTGGACGGTTGTCCTGATGTAGCCACCTACGCCAAGAATTATCATGCAGTAGGTTTCAAACTCGACTATGTCAATTCTGATGGCGAAATCGCAAACTATTACCCGGACTTCTTGGTGAAACTGACCGACGGGCGGATGATCATAGCTGAAACCAAGGGTCTGGAAGACTTGGACGTAGCCCCCAAAATGCACCGCCTACACCAATGGTGCGAAGATGTAACTGAGGCGTTGCCTGATAACTCCATTGATTTTGTCTACGTTGATGAAGAAAGTTTTCAGACTTACCGGCCAGGCACGTTTCGGCATCTGCTTGAAGGATTCACAGCCTACAAGTAGATGGTTTAAGACCCACAGGAGATTCCTTCCTAAGTCTAAAGATTGGAGAGTAGCGCTCTTCTCAACCCACTACCTTCAAATGGCCCCCGACGAAGTGCGCGGCCGCGTCTTCGCCAACGACTTCAAGTTCATCTACCTCGGCAGCGCCCTCGCCTCCAGCCTCACCAACCACCAATCATCTGGGCCCTCGCCGCCATCGGCATCGTCCCCACTGTCCTGTGGACACTCTGGGTGAGAAGGGGAGACGCGAGGTGGTTTGAGTATTGGGAAAGTAATCCTGGTTTTTCTCCGGTAGTGCAAGTGCGCTACACTAAAGCTAAAAGAATCGGGAGTCCGTCATCATTAGGAATGACGGTATCCGAGAGTCTTACGTGACAGTAGGGATGCCCACTATTGTCGTGATTCGAATGAGGAGATTTCAGCATGATTCAGAGGGAATTTCCGGGTGCCTGCTGGTGGAGATTCGACTTTCATACACATACTCCAGCCTCCGAGGATTTTATGAAGGGCAGCGCCCAGAAAGACATAGATGAGATCACACCTGAACACTGGCTGCAAAGATTTATGGAAGCAGGGATCCACTGCGTAGCGATTACAGATCACAACAGTGGAAGCTGGATAGACATCTTAAAAGAGACTTTAGAAAAACTGGCCTCTTCTAAGAGAAAGCCTGTCTGGTACCGACCTCTTTACCTATTCCCGGGAGTAGAGATTACTACGAACGACGAGATTCATGTTTTGGCCATATTTGGTAGCGACAAGAATAAGTCTGATATTGATGGCTTGCTGGGTAAGGTTGAGTGTCAAGGCGGGAGCAATGCTATTTCTACTCAAAGCACTGACGCGATTGTTGACGAAATTGCAAAGAGAGGCGGCATTGCCATTCCGGCTCACATTGATAGGGCCAAGGGTCTCCTTCAGCTGCCGACAAGAAGACTAGAACGGATATTGAGAAATGAGAACGTTTTTGCCTGGGAAGTGTGTGATGACCACTGCCAGGATCTACCATTTGCTAAAAACCCAATAATGCAGCCGACTCAAGTTAGAGGTTCAGATACTCACTTCAAGGATTTGGTTCCTCACAAATGTCTTGAGGACAGGATTGGCACTTTTTCTTGGGTCAAAATGGATAAACCGTCAATCGAGGGGTTAAGACTCGCACTGATTGATGGCACAGCTTCAGTTAACCGCGACATGAACGCCCATCCCAATCATCATGCTGACTTTTTTATAAAGAAGCTTGCGATTGATCAGGCAAAATACATTGGACGCTCCTACTCGCTGGGCTGCCGGTTCAGTCCTTTCCTAACTACAATTATCGGTGGGCGCGGTAGCGGCAAGTCTACATTATTGGAGTTCATGCGACTCGTGCTGCGGCGCGAGGAAGAGATCCTACCGTCACTGAAGGCGGAAGGCAAGAAGTATTTCAATGTAGGAAATGAAAACTTGCTTGTTGAGAACAGTCAGATTTCACTGATCTATTGCAAAGGCGATGTGCGATATCGTCTGAACTGGTCAGCCAAAGGAGTTAAGCCTTCCATAGAAGAAAGAAGGAATAGCGAGTGGGTTTCTATACCAGGGGAAATCAGGTCCCTGTTCCCGGCGTACATCTATAGCCAGAAACAGATCTTTGAATTGGCGAGGGATCCGTCTGCGTTGCTCGACATTATTGACGAGGCGCCTGATGTTGATTACGCGTCCTTTGAGAAGCAGAGAAGAAATCTGGAGAGTCGTTACAAGTTGATTGAACAGAAAATACAGGAGTTGAATGAAAGTATAGAACAGGAAAACCGGCTGCGTGGAGAGCATAACGATTTGGCAAGACAGATTGAGCAAATAGAGAGATCCGGACATAAGCAAGTATTGCAGAATTACCGAGAGAGACAACAGCAGAAAAATGAAATCAAGAGTATAGAAGACCTCTGGAGAAAGATGAGCGACCAAATCAAGGAACTGCGAGATTCGGTCGCACCAGTTCATCTAAATTTGCGATTTTTTGACGGATACGACGAGATGTTATCGGCCCTGAGAACTGCGAACGAGAAGTGGGAAACGATAAATGATAATCTGAGCGATTTAGCACAAGAAGTTGAAACAGTTCTCTCCCAGTGGGAAGTTGAGAAAAAGAGTGCAGCCTGGATGCGGGCTCTTGAAGCGGACATGAATCAATACGATGAATTACGTTCCCAGCTCGCGCAACAAGACATAGACCCAAACAGCTATCCCGCACTCTTAACGCAATACAGAAATCTGCACAGAGAAATACAACAAATCGACGCGTATCGAACACGAGTGGAAGAATTGAAGATCGAGAAACAGAAAGTTTACGGAAGCATCGTAAGAAATCGACAAGCACTTACAGAAAGAAGGAAAGGGTTCTTAGACCGTGTTCTGAAACAGAATTCGTCAGTTAGTATTGAGGCAATGCCCTTTGGTCAGGATTGGGAGGGCATAGAACAGAAGATCCGTAGCATATTGCAGTGCTCCGAGCGATATAGCAGAGATTTCGAACACTTGATGAATGTCTACGAAAGTAGCTGCGACCAGAAGGTTGAAAGACTCAAACGAACTATAGATAGAATTCGAAATGGTGAAGACAGTAGCTGGACGGGTTGGTTTATCAATAGGTTGCGAGCATTACCACAAGAATCCATAAGCGACCTCAAATTATGGTTTCCCGAAGATGATTTGAAAATCACCTTTGGCCCCAAAAATCAGCCGCTTGAACAAGGTTCTCCAGGACAGAAGACCGCTGCGTTGCTAGCGTTTATATTGTCTTACGGGAATGAGCCTCTGCTGCTGGATCAACCGGAAGACGACTTGGACAATGAGTTGATTTACGAGTTGATTGTACAGCAATTGCGAGAGACTAAGAGCCGACGGCAGATAATCGTTGTAACGCATAATGCAAATATTGTTGTCAATGGCGATGCGGAAATGGTTTTGCCGCTTAAGGTAGCAGGAGGAGAAACGCATGTGCGACGGGCCGCCAGCATTCAGGACAAGCAAGTCCGCCAGATGATTTGCGATATTCTCGAAGGTGGGCAACAAGCTTTCGAACAACGTTACAGGCGCATCCACCTGGAGAATTAGAAATGTATGACAGCCTTACAGAACTTTTGCAAAAGATCCACTCAGGTGAAGACTCAACAATAGAGTTTAAGAGAGAGATGCCTCACAGAAGCAGCCTAGCCGAAGAGATAGCTGCATTTGCCAACGCCAGAGGCGGCGTGATACTGATCGGTGTGGATGATCATGGCGATATTGTCGGTCTTGACCAACACAACCTGGACCAGACCGAAAAGACAGTGGTTGAAGTCTGCCGCGACAGCATCGAACCCCAGGTCTCCATTTTCACTGAAAAGCTGCAGTTCGATGGGAAAGTCCTTCTCAAAGTCGAAGTCCCACGAAGCCTGTTCGTTCACAAAAGCCCCGGCGGTTACCTGGCACGCCAGGGCAGCAGTAAGCGTGAGATGCCCACCGATCAGCTAGCGCGACTATTACAAAGCCGTTCACAGGCGCGGATCATTTCTTTTGATGAGCAAGTCGTGCCGAATACCACTAGAACCACGCTACAAAAAGACTCTTATCAGCGGTTTATCAGAGAAGGAGCTACCGAAGACGAGGTCGAAGACCTGCTGCAGAAGAGGCGCCTGCTCGTCAGGGACGGGCCGGTGTACCGCGCTTCCGTCGCCGGTCTGTTGATGTGCCATGACAGGCCCGATGACTTTCTCTATAACAGTTTCATTCAGGCCGTCTTCTATCGCGGCAGAACAAAGGACGCGAACTATCAGATCGACGCCAAGGATTTCAGAGGACCCTTGGACCGGCAGATCATGGACGCCTACAAGTTCGTCGAAAGATACAATCAGGTGTCCGCTCGCAAGGATGTCGGTCGTACGGAACGCTCGCAATACAGTATGAGAGCCGTCTTTGAAGCCCTCGTAAATGCCGTCGTTCATAGAGATTACTCAAGAACCGCCTCGAAAATCCGCCTCTTCATGTTCGCCGACAGACTGGAATTGAGTTCTCCGGGCGCGCTGGCCAACACACTGACCGTCGAACGGCTGCGATATGGCCAGGCAACCCGCAATGAACTCCTGGCTCGCCTACTGTCTGAATTAACAGTTGAAGACATCGTTGGCAGACAGGTAGCCAGACGGTATTTCCTGGAACGGCGAGGAGAAGGTGTGGGTATAATTCTCGACGAAAGCGCGGCCCTGAGCGATAGAGAACCCGTGTATGAACTGTTCGACGATGAATTGCGCCTCACGATTTTCGCTGCAAAGTCCCTGCAGGAAGAGCAAGAACTGTAACCCTGAGGTTCGACATATCTACCGCCTCCAATCATTCTGTCCATTCAAACATCAAGGTCTCCAAACCACCGGCCTTAAACACGCCCGTACTTACGCGGCAGTTCACTAAAAACTAGAAACCGACTACTAAAAACTGCATTTCCGGAGCCTCACAATGAAAATCACCGACGTCAAACTCCACACCCTCGAACACCCAACCCTGACCCAAAGCCGCCACCGCCTCATACAGGTCCCCGGCCTGCGCCGCATTCAGTACACGCACACCGGCCTGCTCACCGACACGCCCGTGCAAACGCACATCCTGGAAGTGGAAACCGGCGAGGGCGTCACCGGCCGCATCGCCCCCACCTCCATCAACAAATATCAGCTCGACATCCTCAAGACCCACGCCATCGGCGAAAGCCCCTTCGCCCGCGAACGGCTCTTCCAGATGCTGCACAAAGGCACCCGCTGGGTCTACCAGGAGCCCGGCTGGTTCGGCGAGTTCGACAACTGCCTCTGGGACATCTTCGGCAAGACCGCCGGTCTGCCCGTCTACGCGCTCATCGGCCGCGTGCGCGATCGCCTGCCCGTATATCTCACCGCCGGCGACATGGAGCTGCAGGGCTATCTCGACCACATTGACGGCGGCCGCACCTTCGGCGTCAACGCCTACAAACTGCACACTTACAAGGGCGGCAAGGCCGACATCCCCCTCCTGACCGACGTGCGCAAAGCCGTCGGCGATGACTACGACCTGCTCAACGATCCCGTCTGCTCCTACAACCTGCGCGAAGCCATCGAAGTGGGCAGGGCAATGGAGGAGCTCGACTACATCTGGCTCGAAGAGCCGATGCACGAGCAGAAGATGAACCAGTACCAGGAGCTCTGCAGCACGCTCACCATCCCCATCATGGCCACCGAGCGTCTCATGCACGACATGGACATCACCGCCCAGTGGCTGATTCAGGGCGCCACCGACCGCCTGCGCGCCCGCGCCACCTTCGGCCTCACCCAGGTCCTCAAACTGGCCCATTTCGCCGAGCTCCACGGCGCCAACGTGGAGATGAACGGGCCGGGCGGCCTCTACGGGCTCGTCCATGCCCATGCCGGCTGCTGCATCGACAACACCGATTTCTACGAGCTTCTCGGCCCGGCCGACCCCCGCCGCCTGCGCGCCGAAGGCGAGGAGTGGGGCCTGCTCAACGCCCCCCTCATCGAAGACGGCCACATCGCCCCGCCCGACGGCCCCGGCTGGGGCGCAGTCTGGGACGAAGAGCGCGTCCGCTCACTCACCGTCGCCACTGACTGAAAGATGTAAACGCCGGGCATTGAAATAACCGGACCGCTCACCTGATCTGCGTTCCCGCCAAGCGCAATCGCAAAAAGCGCGCCCAAGCGCCGCAGTTCACTAAAAACCGACTACTAAAAACTGCCTCTTCCATGAAAATCACCGACATCAAACGCCACACTCTCCAACACCCAACCCTCACCCAGGACAGCTACCGCCTCAAACAGGCGCCCGGCCTGCGCCGCATCCAGTACACCCATACCCCCTTGCCCGCCGACACCCCCACGCAGATGCAAATCCTCGACGTGGAAACCGACCAGGGCATCACCGGCCGCATCGCCCCTACCTCCATCACCAAGGCCCAGCTCGACATCCTCAAGACCCACGCCATCGGCGAAAGCCCGTTCGCCCGCGAACGGCTCTTCCAGATGCTGCATAAAGGCACGCGCTGGGTCTACCAGGAGCCCGGCTGGTTCGGCGAGTTCGACAACTGCCTCTGGGACATCTTCGGCAAGACCGCCGGTCTGCCCGTCTACGCGCTCATCGGCCGCGTGCGCGACCGTCTGCCCGTATATCTCACCGACCACGAGCTGACCCCGCAGGGCTATCTCGACCAAATCGAAGCCGGCCGTACCTTCGGCGTCAACGCCTACAAACTACACACCTACAGGGGCGGCAAGAAAGACATTCCCCTGCTGACCGAAGTCCGCAAAGCGGTAGGCGATGACTTCGACCTGCTCAACGATCCCGTCTGCTCTTACAGCCTGCGCGAAGCAATCGAAGTGGGAAGGGCAATGGAGGAGTTGAACTACGTCTGGCTCGAAGAGCCAATGCACGAACAGAAGATGAACCAGTACCAGGAGCTCTGCCGCACGCTCACCATTCCCATCATGGCCACCGAACGGCTCTGCCACGACATGGACCTCTCCGCCCAGTGGTTGATCCAGGGCGCCACCGACCGCCTGCGCGCACGCACCAACCATGGGCTTACCCAGGTCCTCAAACTGGCCCGATTCGCCGAACTGCACGGCACAAACGTCGAGCTCCACGGTCCCGGCAGCCTCTACGGGCTCGGACATGCCCACGCCGGCTGCTGCATCGACAACACCGACTTTTTCGAATTCTTTGGCGGATCCGGCCCCCGCGACCTGCGCGCCGAAGGCGAGGAGTGGGGCCTCCTCACCGCCCCCCTGATCGAAGACGGCCACATCGCCCCGCCCGACGGCCCCGGCTGGGGCGCCGTCTGGGACGAAGATCGCGTCCGCTCACTAACTGTGGCCACCGACTGAGCGGTGCGAATGCAGAGCAATCAATAGGCGCGCGTATGCGAAGAATGCCTGCTGAACGGCTGGGCAAACGGGAAAACCTGGACAGATCGTACGATTTACGCTTCTGGCAGGCGCAAACGCCCCAAGCGCGTCTGAACGCGACCTGGGATCTGATCCTTCACTTCGCCAAAGTCAAGGGTCTTGACGCCCGCCAACTCCGATTGAAAAGATCAGTTGAGAGATATGGACGTCAGAGGAGAAACACTTAACCTCAAATGTGTCCCTGCATAATCCACGATGCAGGGACACCAGCAGAACCATGCTGGCGCTCCGTCCGACCTTCCACCAGCTTACATAGCCCTACCACAGCAACGCAATCCAACCTACCCACTCAAATGCGGCAGCACAGTCGCCGCAAACAAATAGGACCCCTCAACCCGCGGCGAATCCGCGATATTCACCGTAATCCGCTCCGCCCCCTGCTCCACAATCCGCAACAGCGCCTCCGTCACCTGCGCCGGCGTACCCTCAATCGTGCCCTCGCCCGAAGGCCGCACCTCCGGGTCCTCTCGCAGCCGCTGCAACTCACTTTCATTCTCAGCGATCAACACACTCACGTGCATCACCTGCAATATCTCGTCGTACTCCCGCCCCACCGCACGGCAATGCTCCTTCAGCACCGACTGCTTGTGCGCATACGTCTCCACGTCCGAGCACACCCAGTTCCACCAGTCCGCATGCTCCGCCACCACCCGCAGCAGATACCTCTCCCCGCCGCCGCCCACCATGATCGGCGGTACAATTTCCGGCTTCGGCTCGCAATACCCGTTCTCCAGCTGGTAATGCTTGCCCGCAAAATTCACCGGCGTATCCGTCCACATCACCCGCAAAATCTGGATCGCCTCCGCCAGCTGCTCAATTCGCGCCCGCGCCCGCGGGAACGGCCAGCCGTACCCCAAGTACTCCTCCTCATTCCAGCCCGCGCCGATCCCGATCACTACCCGCCCGTCGGAAAACGCCTGCGCCGTCGCCGCCATCTTCGCCAGATGCGCAGGATTGCGAAAACTGTTGCACAGCACGTCGTGCCCTACCAGCTTGTCCGGATAGCGCGCCAGCGCGTACACCGCCATCGTCCAACCCTCCGCCACATTGTGCCCGTTGTACTGCACATGGTCCGGAAACCACAACGAATCGAACGGATGAATGATCTGGTCGAGATAGGGAAAGAGTTCCGTCACGTGACGGGACCACGTGTTGATGCCTACACGGACGCCCATACTGCCCTCCTCAGAGATGAATCTCACGCCGCACTGGGCGCGCGTTGGACCGGGTGAACTAGCCACAGCCGGCAACACTCCTGCCCAACCGGCTTGCATTTCCTATACCATTCAACGACAATCATACCAGAAGCGCCGCAAATCAGAACGACTCAAATAGCGGCCGCCGCGTCTTCGCCGGCGCCGGGAACGGCCCCCCGAACCGGCCCTTGCCACACCAACCCACCACAGGAGCGAACCCCATGCCCTTCGAAGTCTATGATTTCCGCGAAGTCAACAAGAACGTACTCACAACCCCGGAAATCCGCGCCCGCCTCTATCACATGGAACCGGGCCAGGTCGACAGACTCCACAGCCACGACCTCGGCCACGAAATCTTCCTCATCCTCGAAGGCAAGGCCGAATTCATGATAGCCGGCCACACTGAAGTGCTCGAAGCCGGCCAGCTGTGCATCGCCCTCGCCGACGAAATCCACCAGGTGCGCAACCTGCTCCCCGACCGCCGCACCGTCATGTTCCTGTCCGTGACCCCCCACATCCAGCCCACCCACACCGGCCGCGACCCCGACGGCTACGTCCATCCGCCCCAATTTCGTTCCAACAGCTTCTACGACGACGTCGACGACACCGGCCCCATCGCAGACCTCCTCGACGCCTTCGTCAGCGGCGCCGAAGCCCTCGCCGGCGAGGCCCGCCAGGCCGCCGTCGCCCATGCCCGGCAAGCCGAAAACTGGCGCCGGGCCCACGCCGCCGAAGACCGGGACGCAACCGTAGCCGCCCGCAACGCCATGTGGAACGCCGTCCGCAGCCTCCACACCAACCTCTTCAAACTCGACCTGACCTGGAACAGGCTCGCCCCAAGAGCCGGCGAAAACACCGATAGCTGACCCCTTCCCCCTCATCAGGCACTTGCACCATCGCCTCTGCCTCCTGCGCATGGGACCGTCACCTCGCCCCTGTATGCCTTCGCCTCTTCCCGATTCATTTTGCTCCCCCCTTATCTTCTCTCTTCTCCTACCTCAAGTCTACCTCCCTTTCGCCTCCCAAAAAATCTGGAATGCACCCCTGGCATAACGCCTTGCCGGTGAAAGGCGAGACGTTAAAGCGAAGCGCCCGCGTGTAGAAAGCGGACGCTTTCGAGACGTCTTACCTGGCGGACTTCATCTACGAACTGGTGCGAGGGTCAACTGCTCTTGACTTCGACTGCCGCCAGCGCAAGGCGGCAGCACCGGCCTCCGCAACCACGGCACAAACTTCCCGATGACGGTTCGTGTGTGCGTTTGCGGCCTGCGTGGAAGGACCATGTGTGGGCCTACGACTTCGTGCACCTGAGGCTCCATGACGGCACAGGAATACGGTTGCTGACCGTCATCGACGAATACAGCAGGGCGTGTCTGGCGATCCGGGCTGCGCGCAGCATACGGTCTGCCGATGTGATAGAGGCGCTGGCCGAATTGATGGTGACGAGAGGCGTGCCCGACCATATTCGCTCGGACAACGGCCCGGAGTTTACAGCCCGGGCTGTGCGCGAGTGGCTAGGGCGTGTGGGAGCCAGGACGCTCTACATCGAGCCTGGGTCGCCGTGGGAGAACGGCTACCTCGAAAGTTTCAACGGCAAGTTGAGGGACGAATTGCTGGACAGAGAGGTCTTCTATACGTTGCTGGAGGTGCGTGTGCTGACGGAGCGCTACAGGCGGACTTACAACCGGATCAGACCACACAGCTCTCTGGGCTATCGGCCGCCGGCCCCTGAGGCCCTCTTGCCTGCTGACCCTGTCCCAGTCCTTGCCGGACTAACATAACGGGTGGTACAAACATCGGGGGCAGGTCATGCAGGAACTATGAACCACAGATAGAATGGTTGATGGATGCAACAAGCCCTCCTCGTTCATTTATAGTATTATAGCCGGGTAAATTGAGCCAGCATTTCAGCAGGAGAACAGGTATGATGACAAAAGACGGAATAACAACCTTCGCCACAAGACCCGGCCTGGAGATCGACCCGGAGTTACGCTTATCGCTCACCTGGGTTATTGCCATGCTGGTCTGCGTGGGGTCAGCTGTGACGTTCATGGGTGAATTGCTGGTTGAGCCGGTACAACGGTTGTCCCAAATACCCTTGGTATGTTTTGGCCTGGCTATGCTTATCTGGTGGCTGGATCGGTTGGGTGGGACTAGGCTCAGCCGCTGGTTTACCCTCATCGGTCTGAGCATCCTCATCAACCTGGCATTCATCCGATTTGGGATATCCGACCTCTACCTATTGATGATCTTGTTGCCCCTTTTGGCGCTGGCGCTCATGACCTGGACTGCGGCGCTGCTCACGGCTTTACTGGAAACTATAGGGCTGCTATTCCTGTGGCGAACCATTGGGATAGACCCCATCTCCCTTGTTCTGACAATCGGGCTGATCTGGACGGTACTCGGCCTGCTGTTGGCCATCATCGGCCCCCAGGTTCGGCGCAGTCAATGGTCATACGATCAGTTTCACCGAGCGCAGCAGCGATTAGATGAAACGCGGGATCAAAAAGTCCAGTTGGCCCAAATGCAGGAGGATTTGAAATCGGCCTACCAGACCCAGGAACTGCTCAATCAGCGGTTGGTCGTCCTACGTCAGATTGCTGAGGAAGCTCATGAAGCCAAGGCCGCCTTTGTGGCCAAGATCAGCCACGAATTTCGGACGCCGTTGAATATAATTCTGGGTCTGATTGACACGATGCTGGAGGTACCTGAAGCCTATGGGAAATCGCTGCCACCCTTGCTCATGCAAGTTCTGGAGATCATACAGCGCAACAGCAATCATTTGGCCAGCATGATCAGCGATGTCCTGGATCTCAGCCAGGCCGATGCAGGCCGGCTGAGACTGCATCGGGAATGGGCCGATTTGGCTGACGATATAAAAAATGCGGTGGTGATGGTGGTGCGTCCGCTGATTGAAAGGAAAGCACTCACTTTGCAGGTCAGCATTGATGACGATTTCCCCCAAGTTTACTGCGACAGAACCCGTATCCGCCAGGTGGTTCTCAACCTGGTGAGCAATGCGGCCCGCTATACGGAGACTGGCGGCATTATCGTCAAGGCAACGCGCCAGGGCAGTGACATTCTTATCAGCGTAACGGATACGGGTCCCGGTATCACCCCGCAAGAGCTGGACAGAATCTTTGAACCGTTTGCGCAGGCGGACCAAACGCGACCTGCTCAAGGCGGCAGTGGACTCGGCCTCAGCGTCAGCCAACAATTCATCGAACGTCATCAGGGTCGGATATGGGCCGAAAGTAAATTAGGCTTCGGCAGCACCTTCTCATTCACCCTGCCCATCGCCCCGCCGCTGCCGGCCGGGGGCACGTCGGCCCCTGGCTTTGCCGAAGACTGGGTTTGGCATGAACGCACCACCTGGCCTCAATTGCCCGAAATGCCGCGCAAACAACGGATAATGGTTTGTGATGAAAGTGGCGATTTGGCCCCCCTGCTCAGCCGCCATACCGATGAGATTCAGTTTACCGAGAGCCGTGATCTACCTGGCGCTCTCGAAGCGTTGCAAACCCATCCGACCCATATGCTGATCCTCAATGCAGCCGCTCCCCAACATTTGATCTTATTAATGGAAGAGGCCCGGCAAGCCATACCTGATATGCCCATTCTTGGGTGTGCCTTTCCGCCGAAAATCAATTATGCCTTAGAGGCCGGGGCTGTCGACTATTTGATCAAGCCGATCAGACAGCCGGATTTAGCCAAGGCCTTGAATACGCTTGACAAGCCGGTGAAGCGCATTTTGCTGGTGGACGACAATCCGGATATTCGCCAACTCTATACCCAGATGCTCTCTATCATTGACCCTACGTTGGAGATTACCCCCACCGCCAGCGGGGCGGAAGCGTTGGCCGAGCTACACCATCGGGTCCGGGGCAGTGAGGCTCCAGATTTGGTCCTACTGGACATTCTTCTGCCCGATATGTCCGGTTGGCAGGTTTTGGCGGAAAAGAATCAAGACGCGGCGATTCGTGACATTCCGGTGATCGCAATCTCCGGCGATGAGCTTGTGGCCTGGCCAACACGCAGTAGCGTACTGTTGGCAACGATGGGAGCGGGGGTACCGATTAACAAGCTGCTGCCCTGTTCGCACCGGCTTGCGGCGCTGTTAATGAAGGCAGATGGGGAATTTGAGTGAGTAAATATCACTCTACCCTCTGCAAAAGCGAACGCTAAAAGCTCCTCATCCGATGCCCCGAGCATATTTGCCTCAGGTACGCTGAGAACGTCTATCCCTCGTTCACGAAGTCCCCGGATAGCGGCTTTTGACACATGTTCATCCGTATAACATCGAATTCTACTCACGGCCGTGTTTCTTCAGCTTCTCTTGTAATGGTGATGAAGATTGATGTAGCAACGCCTTTATAAATACTTCACTCACCCCGCAACCCGACTATATGCTTCATCCAGCGCCTCGATAAACTCCCGCCGCCGCACCGGCTTTGGCAAATAAAGCGACGCGCCCAGCGCCAAAGCCAGCTCTTCCCGGCGGATGACAGAGCAGACAATGATGGGAATGGCCCGGGTATCAGGATGCTCATGCAGACAGGCCAGCAGTTCCCAGCCATCCATACCGGGCAGGAGCACGTCCAGGATGATTAGGTTTGGTTTTGTGACGGCAATGGTTTCAAAAAGGCGTTCGCCATCGGCCAGATGGATGATCTGATAGGGGGTATTGGTGACAGAGATCCGGAAGAAGGTTACCAGATCAGCGTTATCATCCACCACAAGTACGGAAATGGGGTCACCGGCAGATGGCAGCCTGAACCGAAAGACAATGGTTTCAGCGGCCCGCCGGATATTGAGCGTATCACCTTGATCGCCCAGAAGCTCTTGGATGAGGTCGCTGCTGGGCAGCGGGGCGCTGTCGGGTAGCGTATCGGTGACGATGGGGCCACCTGTCACGGTGAGGGTGATGATATCCCCTGCCATTTCAGCCAGCAGGACAATTTCGCCCGACGCCATGAGTTGCGCCAACTTCTCGATGGCGGTTAGTAATATTTGCCGCAGCGCCGAAGGCTGAATCACCGCGGTAAGATTTTTTGGGATGGGGTCAACCCTTAATTGAATATTGTGTTTGGCCGTTAGCACCTGGCCGACCTGCACCACCCTGGCGATGACGGCGGCCACCTCGCTCTTGGTCTCCGGCACGTTCTGCTGCAAGATGGCTAACTCTTGCTGCACCTGAGAACGCCACGGGTCGGTTTCAATGTTGCCGCCATCTGTTGATGGTGTGCCAGCGACTGCTGGCGTATCTGTCCTCCTTTGGCCCCACAGCCATTGCGCCAAATTATGGATGGCTCGCTTCTGTTCGCGACGAATCTGGCGAATCGACAATTTCATGCGATCACTCGTTTCTTCTTGCGTCAGACCTTGCCGATAGCGCAAATATAAGAGTTCGTATATTCGCTGACTGTGGTCATAGGGTGCAACATCGGGGGCTGGTTTCAAAGCCTCAATGGCTTTGATGAGCGCAGACTGCATCTCCTTGACGCCCTGCTGCTGTGGCATCCCTAACACCTGCCACAATAGCACCGGTGGCTGGTAAACGGGGTCGTTGAGATGGGGTAATGCTTCGTATAAGGCCTGTTCGAGGACTTCAATCGTTTCCAAATCTTGGTTTTTCGGTTCTGTCATTGTCTTCGCCACATCCTTGTGATATCCATACGCTAGCCGACATTCCCAAAAACTTTTCGAGCCGTTTGGATGCGCCGCTGCACATGCTCAATCTCCGCCAGTGCGTCACGAATACGAACAGCCAATTGGTGAAGTTGACTATTCACAAAACCACGCCATCACGTTCAATAATGGCCCTCAGACCAGGACGACACGTATCAGGATCTATCAAATCAACCTTAGTGTCAGCACTTAATCCTGTCACTGCAGCCACAGCAGCGAAAAAACGTTCGGGGGGAATACCCCAAGCTGCCAGATCAATGTCAGACCAGACAGAATACCCATTCTCCGAAGCCAACGAGCCAAAAAGAACAACGTGTCGAGCCATAAATTTTTCACGTAAGAGTTTGCTGGCCTGCCGGGCCAGTTGCCATGCCTGTTGTTTTCGATTTATAACGAGCGCATTTGTTACTTCCGAAGTGGCTTGCGTTCTCGTCGGCTGATATGTTTGCCACTCTTTTGGGGTTAGGTCCAATGCGGTTTTGCTCATAACTAAAATTGTATCGCAAAGTATCAGCCGAGGCTAGTGTTCCGGCAAGAATTTTTTGCCGGATAGAGCGTTTGCGCGGAACAGTTAAAACGGGTTAAAAAATCCACCAAATCCTGCCAATCCGTGTTCTAAATGCGCCCATTTCGATTTTTTGGCCGGTGATTGGCCGGTTCATGGCCTTGTATATCGCTTTTTAGAGGAGTATCCTACGAGGTTAGGATGGTGGAAACCATTTGACATAGGAGCAAATGGTGATTGGGGCAAATTACCAGTAACTTCGCAAGGCAATGCTGAACAATTACTAACGAATGAAAGGAGCCGCCCATTAAGCAATAAATTTGTGCAGAAAAAAAATGGACATTGTAGTCATAACATTTTCAGGAGGAGTCGAACTGTCTCCATCGAGACGACACCGGAGAATGAAAATGGCTATTGGCGGGGATCTCCCCCCAAGCCCCCGGTCTGCGACGCAATCTTCAAGGGAGAAAGAATAATGGCAGAAAAGAATGAAAAACGTTTGAACCGTCGGGACTTTCTGAGAGTTGGCAGTATGCCGGCAGCCGGCCTTTTGTTGGCCGCCTGTGCAGTTCAGCCAGCTCCGGACAACTCGGCCGAACCTGAAGCCGCAAGTGACCAAGCAGATGCGCCAGCCCCAGAAGTCATTGAGATATCCGCTGCCAGACATGGCTTTGATGATGATGCGGTGCTTGAAGGGGAGATTATTTCTGTGTTTCGAGAAAGTCATCCGCACATTAATGTCAAGCCCGTAGCATTGCCCTGGGAAGATTACAACACAAAGATCCCGGTCATGATCGCCGGGGGAACGGCGCCGGACACGTTTGCCTGCCATCCCGCGTTGATGTTCCAGGTTGTAGACGCAGGGGCCGCGATTCCCATTAACGATTATATCGATGCGGACTCCGACTTGAACTACGATGACATTCTGTTCCCCGGCGATGCCAGATTCGGGGACGACATTATGGGGTTGCCGCTCTGGACCTCGAGCCATTGCCTGAGATTCAACAAGGATCTCTTCGAGAAGGCAGGATTGCCCACCCCGGCCGACCTTTATTGGGAGGACGGAGAGGACGGATGGAATACTGACAGCTTCGTGGAGATGCTGAAAGAACTCAGCATCGATACGGATGGAGATGGACAGATCGATCAATGGGGATGCGAGGGTTATTGGGGAACCCATACCCTGGCCACCGTCCGCGCCTTCGGCGGCGATTACCTGGACGATCTGTTCGACCCAAGCAAGTGTACTGTGGAAAGCGCAGAGGTCAAGGCAGCGGTCCAATGGATGGCCGATAATGTCCTAAAACATGAGGTCCAGCCTTCGCCGGCCCTGAATCTGGCTGAGTTGGGTATCGAATTTAGATCCGGCGTGATCGGTATGGGCATGGCCGCCGGGGGCGCAGTAGAGGATATTCGACCAGGACGGGAGTTTCCCTTTGGCTGGGACTTGGTCCCGCTACCCGCCGGGCCTGAAGGCTTCATTGTCTGGGGCGACACGGACCAGTCTGTGACTTCGAGCACCACACCAAACCCCGACGCTGTCTACGAATGGATGAGCTGGCGAAGCAGCGCGGAGGCTGTACAGCAGACGTATGATGCGGGCGTCCTGCTGGCCACCTATTATATGCCAACTCGCAAGTCTATTTTCGACATGGAGGCATACAACAAGCCGCTGAGGGATGGTGGTCTTGATCCCAAGATGATCCCACAACTCCTTGGCCACGTGAAGCCAGATCCCTTCGTATACAGAACGCCGGCTGCCCTCAAAATTATCTTCACGATAGTGTTCGAAGAGATAAAGAATGTGCTGCGGGGCACCAAGGATATCGATGAGGCCATGGCAGAAGCCTGTGTGCTAACTGAAGAGGCTCTGGCCGAAGTCTCCTAGGGCAAAAGAATCGCCGGTTAGACATATTTGCGCCGCGAAATAGTAGGAACAGAGAGCAGGGAGGCACATTTACATCTTATGCTGCCAGCGAACTCTGATCTCTGTTCCTTTTGCAATCAAAGACGGCCAACGTAAGAAACCCAAGCGTAAGGCAATTTCTTGTATTGCCCCAATTCCCTGAATTGCCCAACGTTGGCCTTGCCAATGCAAGGCAGGCTTCAGCTAGCTTTGTGTTGTATCAAAGCCCTTTGTGCTGTACCAAAGCTGCTCAAATGGGTTTCTGCCGCTACGCGTCGCTGCGCTTACCGGAGAAGCCGGCGGGTGTGTCCTGAATCTTAGGAAGTAGCATCCCTTCGACAAGCTCAGGACAGGCCCGAGTAGGGTGGAGCGGAGCGGAAACCGTATCCAGGGGTGGGGCTCACGCAACGATTCGAGGCTAACCCGCACCTTTCGATACGCCTCCGCTCTGCTTCGGCTACTCAAGATGCTACATTCTGAAAATTCGCCTAAATTCTGGGACACACCCGAAGCCGGCTTGAGCATTGACGGGCAAGAGATTCCAGCCTATCATACCCCGAGTTTACGCATAAACCGGGGGCTTTCCCGCGTTCTCCCATAAAAGAAAAGACGTCAACATGCTGGGTAAAAATAGAATGTTCTGGCGACGCAACATTGAGGGTTATCTTTTCATCTCACCCTGGATTATTGGTTTTGTCGTGTTCACCGCCGGGGCCTTGCTCGGCTCATTTTCAATCAGCCTGACCAAATGGAATATCGTCGGTACGCCTGAGATTGTGGGGTTGGCGAACTACCAGAAGATGGTGGAGGATCGGTTCTTTTGGCAGTCGATCAAGGTCACCCTCTACTATCTGCTCAACGTGCCCCTCAACGTCGTCTTGGGGCTGCTCCTCGCCCTGCTTCTCAATCAGAAAGTGAAGGGGCTTTCTGTCTTTCGCACCATCTTCTTTTTGCCAAGCGTAGCCGCAGGCGTCGCGGTTTCGTTGTTGTGGATGTGGATCTTTAACCCGCGCTTCGGTATCATCAACGTCCTGCTGAAAAAGATTGGCATCATTGGCCCCTTGTGGTTGGGGAGCGAAGCATGGGCGATACCTGCGCTGATCATCATGAGTATCTGGGGAGTCGGCGGCGGTATGCTCATCTACCTGGGCGCATTGCAGGGCATTCCTACCGCCTTTTATGAGGCGGCCACCTTAGATGGCGCCGGCGCTTGGAAGAAGCTTCTCCACATAACGGTTCCCATGATCACGCCGGTCTTGTTGCTCAATCTGGTCATGGGCGTGATTGTCTCATTCCAGGTTTTTACCCAGGCCTACGTCATGACCGATGGTGGCCCTAACTACGCTACGCTCTTCTATGTGATGTACTTGTACCAGCAGGCTTTCGTGTGGTTCAACATGGGCTATGCATCGGCGTTGAGCTGGGTCTTGTTCCTGATCATTTTGGTCTTCACCGTCATCATCCTCAAAACGTCCTCCAGTTGGGTCTACTATGAGAGTGACTGAGGCCTGCCACATTCGTCGTCGGAGGTGATACTCGTGTCCAGTCAAATCGCTGCTGACAGCGTCCCTGGCCGGCAGAAACGCGATCTCTCTTCTGTCAGATACTTCCAGAGCCAACGATTCCAAAATCGCGTTGCTACTATCCTCATCTTTCTTGTGTTAATTGCTGGTACCATTTTTATCATGCTGCCTTTTTTCTGGATGATCAGCACTTCGCTGAAAAGACCGGGAACAGAATTTGCCTTTCCCATCGAATGGATTCCGAATCCGCCCTACTGGCCGAACTATCCAGATGCATGGACGCTTTTGCCCTTCAGCACATGGTTTTCAAATACAGTGATCATCACCTCCGTCAGCATCATCGGCCACGTGGTGTCCTGTGCAATCGTCGGCTTTGGGTTTGCCCGCATCCGCTTTGTGGGACGTGATGTGCTTTTTGTACTGGTCCTGGCCACCCTGATGTTGCCCTATCCTTCCATCGTGGCCCCCCTATTTTTGCTCTTCAAGAACCTGGGCTGGATCGATACGTTTTTACCCCTGATCGTGCCAACCTTCTTTGCCAGCAATGCCTTCTACATTTTTCTACTGCGGCAATTTTTCAGGACCATACCCATGGATCTGGATGACGTGGCAAGAGTTGATGGCTGTAACACCTTTGGGGTCTTCTGGCACATAGCGCTGCCTCTGACGAGACCCGCTATGGGGGTTATTGCTGTTTTTGCCTTCATGCTTCATTGGAACGATTTTCTGGGACCGCTTATCTTCCTGTCCACAACGGAAAACTTCACGCTGGCCCTCGGCTTGCGCTTCTTTCAGGGCCAATACCAGGTCCAATGGTCACTGCTTATGGCCACCTCCCTCGTGATCCTTTTGCCCACCATTGTCGTCTTCTTCGTTGCTCAAAAATATTATATTCAGGGCATCGTGGTGACCGGTATCAAGGGCTAAGAGGTGTGTAACATCGTGCAGAAGCAATCCACTCGCGCGTTTCTTATGGTACTATCGATTTTTCCGCTGATAATCGCCGCCTGCGTGCCGTTGACGCTGCAATCTGATTTATCAAGGATGAGACTGAGGGGTGAAAAACCCCGCACTAAAGTATCGGGGCTTCCAGTAGCTCAACCGGGGTTTTTCTTAAAGAAAAGCCGGATTGAGCTTGCGATGGCCTGCCACATTCGTCGTCGGAGGTGATACTCGTGTCCAATAGGATAAAACGGAGGTGATACTCGTGTCCAATAGGATAAAAATCAAGCCTCTCATCCCCCTGTTGAAACAAGGGGGCTTTCCCGGCTTTTCTCGTAAGATCATGGGGGGCCTATTTTGGGCCTTACTAGCCATCGCCTTAACCAGCTGCCAGCAAATTGAAACGTCATCTGAAACAGACGTTGTCTTTGTCACGATCACCCCGGGTTCGCCGATCACCCCGGTTTCGCCAAATGGTGCACCGACCTCAACACCAGCCGTGTCGCCGGCGGTATCGCTAGCGATATCGGAGCAACCACACCGGGCCTCACCCTACCCCTGTGAAGATCGCTTCATCCCCCATTCTCTTGAACATATCACCGCCATTTCAGGTGAGATTGTCAAGAAGTTCGATAGTAACGGTGCCGGTCTGGCCATAAACGATCTTGACCGTGATGGCGATCTGGATCTGGTGCTGGCGAATTTGGCTGGTTCTAATGCCATCTTTTGGAACGAAGGCGATTTCGCCTTTCAGAAGCAGGAATTCCCTTTCGGTCAGTCGCGCGCCGTCAGCATCGTCGATATTGATGGCGACGGCTGGCAGGACATTGTCTTTGCCCGGCGCGAAACGGCTCCCAGCGTGTGGATGAACGATGGCACGTTTCAAAAGGGTGAAAACAATCAGAAAACTCACAGACAAACATCAGCCCAGCCTGGTCAACAGCAAATCAAACAGATAGACGGATTCACGCGTTTAGATCGGTTCAGCCCTTCCCAACGGGCCTACACCTTCGCCTGGGCCGATCTGGATGGTGATGTTGATCTGGATCTTGTCCTGGCGACCTATCAAACCGAGTACAGGCGCTTTAATAACTATGACTTGAGCGGGGGCGGCGTGGTCTACTATGAAAACAGGGGAGACGACTTTATAGCGACCCATCTGGCGACCTATTCGCAAGCCTTGGCCCTGCTGCTGGTCGACCTGAATAAGGATGAACATCTGGATATCTGGGTAGGCCATGACTTTCTGATGCCTGACCAGGTCTGGTTGCGCACAGACGATGGCTGGCAGGAAGCAACCCGCTTCGATGAAATTGCCCAAAATACCATGAGCTTTGCGGCAGGTGATATCAACAACGACGGTGGCGTTGAGCTATTTGCCGCTGACATGATGCCCTATGAGCCTACCCAAGCGGCCCTGCTGGCCTGGGCTCCTTTAATGGAGACGATGGAAGACGTCGACGTCGCCCATGACCAGCAGATCATCCAAAACGTCCTTCAGGTTGCGACCGGCGATGGGGGATTTGAAAATCAGGCGGTTGCGCGAGGTGTAGAGGCGACGGGATGGAGCTGGTCGGCCCAATTTGGGGATCTGGACCAGGATGGTTTTCTGGATCTCTATGTGGTGAACGGCATGGCAGCAGAAGAAATGTTTGGTCATCTGCCGAATAACGAATTGATCGAAGAAAATCTGGTCTTCCAGAACGATGGCTCGGGTCGTTTTAAGCCAAGGCCCGATTGGGGTCTCAACGCGACGGCTGGTGGTCGCGGTATGAACATGGCTGACTTGGACGGCGACGGTGATCTGGATATTGTGGTCAATAACCTGCTGTCGCCGGCCGTCGTCTACGAGAATCGGCTCTGTGGGGGCCATAGCCTGACCGTTGATCTCCAGTGGCCCAAAAGCAAGAATACCTATGCGATTGGCGCGCGGCTTGCGCTACAGACAACGACGGGTCGATATATGCGTGAGATTCGCTCCAATAGTGGATATTTGTCAGGCGAGCCGTCACAGGTTCACTTTGGTTTCCCCGCAGATAGCCGCCCCATCTCGCTGGATATCCAGTGGCCCGATGGTCGAAAGTCAACGCTTCCTGTGCCGCCATCAAGCACAAGGCTCATTGTAGAGCGCACCAATTGATTCCGAAGCGAACTTGTCCGTATTTTCATAGGAGCCGCCGATGGCGCGGGGGGTGTGGGGGGTGTCCCTCCACATCTTTTTCCGCACCAGACGCCCGGTATGAAACCCCCGGAATAGGGTTTCATAGGAGAACATCATGAACGATAAGCAAAAAAATGTTATGTCACCAATCATCGATTGTGACGTACACCACGGTGACTTGGCGGACCTATCTGCGCTCTATCCTTATCTGCCCCGTCACTATGTCGAATATATTGAAGATTTTGGCCCCCTGCTGCCAGGTCTCGGTTATACAAACGTACCTCCCGCGGCAAACGCAACTCGCCACGACCTGTGGGAGAGCACAAGTATCAACCCGGCTACCGAGCCGGAGGGATACAATGGCCGGCCACATAAGAATTGGCAACAACGACGAATGACAGCGGGTAACCCAGCTAACCAGCCGGAGGTTTACATAAAACGCCATCTGGACGCCTATAATATTGGCCTGGCGGTCCTCACCGGTTCCGCTGTACCGTCTGCGGCCGCAGTTCATCCCGACGCAGACTACGGACATGCCCTTTGCCGCGCCCACAACGACTGGACGCTCGACCATTGGCTAAGCCAAGATTCTCGCTTTCGGTCCTCGATTCACATTGCGCCGCAGGACCCTGCCTTGGCCGTGCAAGAGATCGAGCGGCTTGGCCCACGCCCGGAATTCATCCAGGTTTTGATGCCGGCCGGGGCGCGGCTGCCCTTTGGCAATCGTTTCTATCATCCCATCTATGCCGCCTGCCAGGAATTGGGTCTGCCGGTGTGCGTCCACTTTGGTAGCGAAGGCGCGGGCATCTCCGCGCCACCCACGGGCGCGGGATATCCTTCATACTACCTTGAGATGCGGATGGCTCGGCCGCAGACTGCAATGGCCCACCTGGCTAGCCTGATTTGTGAAGGCGTCTTCGAGAAATTCCCTGACTTCCGCTTTTTGTTTATAGAACACGATTTTTTCTGGGTGCCGGGCATGCTATGGCACATGGACTCAGACTGGAAGGCTCTGCGCGATTATACGCCCTGGGTCAAGAAGCTGCCCAGTGAATATGTCCGCAACCATGTCCGCTTTGGCTCACAACCCATGCCTGATGTGCCCAGCCGTAAGGACCTGGCCCGTTTTCTAGAGTGGCTGCGGGCGGACGAAGTCCTGGTCTATACGTCTGACTTTCCCCATTGGGATATGGATGAACCCAGCACATTCTTGAGGGGTCACAACCCAGACCTACGCCGGCGGGTTATGGTTGAGACAGCCCGCGAGCTCTACCAGCTAGACAGTCAACTCACCAGTGCCCCACGAGAGAATGCTGCTCGCGCCCTGTAGGCCTAATGAAATCCGAATATTACCGGAATTGAAAAGAAAATATGGCTCAATTGGAATACATGTGGTTGACAAGATAGGCGTCGGTTGCTGAAAGAAAAGAAAGTAAATCGTAAAAGGCGGACATTTGAAGCAGCCAACACTCGCCCCCCTCTAACTCCCCCTGCTAGGGGGAGGATGGTCATGGTCGAAAACGGCCTTTTTTGGCCAGCATCGGTAAAAGTCCTTCCTGGCAGGAGGGATTTAGGGAGGTCGATGTCGTGCTTGCATCGACACTCGTTTACTAAGGTAATACGCTGATCCCATCAGCAGGTTTGCTTTGCTAGTCTCGATGTCACTCAGACTGTCTACCACATAAGATCCCGTTGAGCCGAAAATCTTATTGGGCCGCATCTGCATCGGCCACAGGAGAAAGCTCTATGGCTAAACGCCAAGCTAAGCAGCGTTATGTGGTTGCTCGGACGGAGGAGTTACCACCGGGTCAGCGACGTATCGTCACTGTACGAGGTCGCGAAATCGGCGTCTTTAATGTCGGCGGCGAATATTTCGCATTGCTGAACTACTGTCCTCATCGGTTCGCGCCGTTATGCCTGGGCCGGCTGCGACCGCTCGTTACCTCAGCCGATGTTCCTCAAGTGGGTCACGAACGCGAAAATGAAATCCTCAAATGCCCCTGGCACCAATATGAATTTGATATTCGGACTGGCAAAGCGCTCTTCGATCCAAAACTAGCCGTCCGCACCTATGAGGCGAAACAAGAGCAAGATCAGGTCGTCATATATTTATAATGAACACAATTTGTATGTTTTCAGCATCTCGCCCACCATCACAGAATGAATTCTGCGACTAAGATAAAAACAGGCTTCAAGCCTGTTTCATCGCCTAGCTGTAGATTTCAAACTACACAACACGGACTTCATCACCACCGTTGAAACAAAAGCTTTGTCGTACAAAGCCTTCTTCCCGGCTTCTCCCATAAGCTAAGAAAGGGTGTCACCATGAAATTTGGCGCACAGGTCAATTGTTATCTGACAACTTGGGATAACATTCGTACTGTGATCGAGGCCATGGAAGCGGGCCGGTGGGACAGTCTGTGGTTTGCCGACCACTACCTGCCACTGTCGCCAAAGCGGGAAGAAGAGCCGCTGCCGGCCTACGAAGGATATACGCTTATTGCCGCCGCCGCAAGCATCACCGAACGGATGCGGCTGGGCAATTTGGTTTTGGGCAATACCTACCGCAACCCGGCCCTGGTGGCCAAAATGGCCGGAACGGTCGATCAGATATCCCACGGCCGCTTCACCTTAAGCATTGGGGCCGCCTGGTTCCAGCGGGAGCATGAGGCCTATGGCTGGGATTTCCCGCCGATGAAGGAGCGCTCGGATCGGCTGGAGGAAGCCTGTGCCCTGCTGCGAGCTCTCTTTACAGCCGATGGACCGGTCGATTTCGAGGGCCGCTACTACCGGCTCGATCAGGCTCCGCTGTCACCCGGAGGTTACAACAACCGGCAGATTCCGATTATGGTCGGCGGCACCGGTGAGCGGCGCACACTGCGCACCCTGGCCAGATATGGTGACATCATGAACCTGGATGGCTGGGCTGGCGGGCCAATGACCCAAGAATATTACTTTCACAAAGTCGGAGTTCTGGAGCAGCACTGCGAAAACGTTGGCCGAGACCCATCCGAAATCAAGCGTACTATCCTGATGCCGGTCAAGGTCACCGACGATCCGGCTGAAGCTGAAGCCTTCATCGCCAGTCGCAGCCTGGGTGAAGGCACGGCGGCCGGACCCAAGGACTACGTTATTGAACGCATCGGTCAGTTTATGGATGTGGGGGTTGATGAGATCATGTTTGCGGGCTTGCTCACTACGGACGTTGAGCAGTACCACTACTTTGAAGAAGAGATTTTGTCTGCGTTTGATTGAAGAATCAATTATGCGACTTTAATAAAGCCTTTGAAACGGTGGCAATTAACGTCAGTCTAGCATCCTGAGTAGGCGGATTAGGCCCATAAGGCTACAAAAACCTTAATGGAGCCGTATCGAAGGGTACGGGTTGGCCTCGAATCGTCGTTTGAGCCGCACCCTTCGATACGCCCTCGTACCTCGGGCTGATTTGAATATAGAAAGGAGTTATCTATGAAAGTGAAAGCCGCTGTCTTGTACGAAGTGAACCAGCCAATTGTGGTTGAAGAGGTTGATGTGGACGGTCCCAAAGCGGGCGAAGTCCTGGTCAAGATCGCCGCGACGGGCGTCTGCCATAGCTGCTACTCCGTTATTACGGGGAAGGAAAAGTGGCCGCTTCCCGCCGTGTTGGGCGATGAAGGGGCCGGGGTTGTCGAGGCGGTTGGATCGGGTGTCAGCCTGGTCAAACCAGGTGATCACGTAGTGCTTTCGATCTCGCCTGCCTGTGGTCACTGTATCTACTGTGTGCGAGGCTATGCCAGCCTTTGCCTCAAGGCAGCCCAGATGAGAGAGCGCCCCCCGCGCTATAGCAAAAATGGAAAGGGCATCTACCAATTCACCGTCGCTTCCTTTGCCGAATATACGGTCGTCCCCCAAGAAGCCGCGGTCCCGATTGACCAGGATCTCCCGCTCGATAAGGCAGCCCTATGTGGTTGTAGCGTCATCGCCGGCGTGGGTAGCGTGGCCAACACAGCGGAGGTGAAGCTAGGGAGCAGCGTCGTCGTTTTTGGGGCCGGCGGCATCGGGTTGAACGCGATTCAAGGGGCCGCTCTGTCCGGGGCAGCCCAGATCATCGCGGTTGACTTGGTGGAGGCGAAGCTTGAAATGGCTCGACAGTTTGGGGCTACACACACCATCAACGCCAGCAACGGTGACCCGATCTCCGAAATCCACGCCTTGACCGAGGGTTTGGGGGCCGATTATGCGATTGAAGCCATTGGCACAAATGTGACGTATGAACAGGCCATACGGGCCATTCGACCGCGGGGCAAAGCGATCTTGATTGGTTTACCGCAGTCCGAACCGATTTGTCTGGAGCCTCAGCTGCTGATGAATGGGGAGAGGATAATAATGGGCAGTGCCCTCGGCACGACGCGGATGCGCTATGATGTACCTCGCCTCATCTCACTCTATCGGGCCGGAAAACTGAAACTGGATGAACTTATCACCCAAACCTATCCGTTGGAAGCGGTGAATGAGGCGTTTGAAGATATGCTCAATGGCAAGGTTGCCCGTGGGGTAATTCGATTTTGAAATCACAGCGCATCGTCGCCACAGCTCAGAGCAAAATTGCAGTTGAGGACTTTGAGCTACCATCATTAGAACCAGATCAGGTGCTTATCGAAACGCAGTTCTCTGCAATTTCGCCGGGTACGGAGCTGGCCTTTCTACATCACCTGCCAAATACGCCCGGTGTTTATCCCTACTATCGGGCTACTCATCCAGTGGTCACGTGGCTGACAAAGGAAGTGCTGTGACTGATTTGGAAGTCGGCCAGCGGGTGGCCTGTAAAATTAGACACGCGGCCCACGCTATCGTTGAGGCTGGTCGCTGTATCCCTATTCCTGATGGAGTCAGCAATCAGGATGCGTCCATCTATCGGCTGATATCAATTGTCATGCAGGGCATTCACAAGGCCCAAGTTCAATTGGGTTGGGAGGTGGCCGTGCTGGGATTAGGCTCGATTGGTAATCTGGCCGGACAGGTTGCTCGGGCTGCAGGCTCAACCCACGTCCACGGTTTTGATCCGGTTGGCTGGCGACGAGACCTGGCTTTGCAGTCTGGCTTCGATGCGGTTTCTGACTCAACCGAAATCGGAACCCTGACGGATCGCTTCCAGGCTGTCATCGAAGCGACTGGCATGGCTGAAGTCGTGCCGTCCTCATTTCACCTGGCCGCGCGATTGGGCCATGTGGTTCTGCTTGCCTCAACACGGGGCGAGACGGAGAGCGTCAATTTTTATCGCGATGTCCACAAAAAAAGGGACTAACCATCTTTGGCGCGCACGATGCGATTCGGCCCCAGACTGAAGACCATCTGGGCTTTACGACCGAACAGACCGATGATCTTACCACCCTAAGACTCGTGGCCAGTGGTCGCGTTCAGGCCAAACCAATCATCAGCGATGTCGTCTCCTATCAAGATGCGACCAGCGCTTATCAACGATTAACGCGGCGTGATGAAGCGTTGATGATGATTGTCTTGCAGTGGAAGTGAGGCCACCAGTGAAAGAGGAGCATCTATGGTGGGTCCCAATGTTTGGACCACGAAACGGGTAAAATAAGGTGCATCCAGATGGATGCGGCCGGCTCTGAGCGGCAACAGGCGGTCTTCCGCCATCAGAGCACGAAGTGCTCTTCCGCCGGCGTGCGGTAATTGAGACTTTGATGTGGTCGTTCATGGTTGTAGAAGTCGAAATAGGCGGTCAAACCGGTTTGCAGCTGACGCACCGTGTCATACTGGTTGAGATAGATGTTCTCGTATTTGACGCTGCGCCATAGACGTTCGCAGAAGACGTTGTCGAGGGCGCGGCCTCGCCCGTCCATGCTGACTTGAATGTTGGCCGAGAGCAGGCAGGCGGTGAAAGCATCGGCCGTGAACTGTGCGCCCTGGTCGGTGTTGAAGATCTTGGGCCGACCCGTGCTTGCCCATCAGACGCATCAGCCGTCTGACCCGTTTGCCATTGACAGCATAACCCAGCCGGCGCAGATAGACGGTCATCTTGCGCCAGCCATAGAAGGGCGTGCGCAGGAATTGCTCGTCAATCAGCCGCATCAGTTGCAGGTTCAATGCTGACTCGGGAGCCGCCTGGTAGTAGAAAGAGGAGCGGTTGAGCCCGAGCAGTTCACCCTGCCGCCGGACACTTAGAGTCGGGTTTGCTACATCGACCATACGCCGTCTCTCATGGACCGAAGCGGGCAACTTTTTTTTCAGCCACTCAAGTTCCATCTTGAGCCGCCCGATCTGTTCATAAAGTTCTGCTTCCTGGGACTCCTGCTCCCGATGCCTGCGCTCACCATTGCTGGCGAAGACGCTGGGTCCGTCTTCCAGAAGTTGCCGTTTCCAGGCCCGTATCATGTTGGGATGGATCTCGTGTTCACTGGACAACTGGCTAATCGTCTTGCTGCCTTCGAGCGCTTCCAGCGCAATCCGAAACTTGTAGGCCGCCGAGTGCCGCCGCCGCTTCTTGACCATCGTGCTGCCCCTCCACAGGCTTGGTGACTTGCTTCATTATACACCTTAACTTGTGGTCCAGTTTTCGGGGCCAAGCTCAATATGGGAAAACAGCCGATAACACGAGAAACGTTATGGATGCTTTTCTCCATGTTTCAAAGGCTTGTTAGACACCTCGCGACGCCCTGCCACGGCGGAAAGCCGCCCGGCAGCATCCGGCAATGCACGCCCCCTGAAGTCAGGTCGAGTATTGCATCAACTACCAAACGCATATCCAGGCTGCGGAGTCGTCATCCCCCAAATCCCACTTCGATCAAACCTCACCAGGCCCTGCCCCAATCCTATTGACCTCAGCAACGACCTCATCCGCCTCCTCCGTCCCGTGCTCCACACAGAACAGCGCATCCTCCAGCAAAAACAGGCAATCGGCATAGAAACGGACGCGTTCCCAGCACTGGTCCATCAGCGGATAGACCTTTGCGCAACGCCGCAAAAACGCATCCCCGAAGCAGACGCACAGCCCCGCAAAGTCCACGGCAGGGTCGCCAATACCCGCATGACCGAAATCGATCATGCCTACAACCCGCCGCGCCTCCGCGCTGTACAGGGTATTGCTCGACCCAAAGTCACCGTGCCGCAGCACCGTGTCGAAAGCGAACCGTTCATCGTCCCCCAGAAAAGCCTCGAACTGCCCCGTCGTCCACGCCCGCGCCTCCGCCGTCAGACGCGGAAACACGACCTGCTCGACCCGCCCAAAAATCTCCCGCAGCGCAGCCGGCGAGTCAGACGGCTCCTGGGGAATATCGACCGTTTCAGGCGGGACAGCGTGCAGCGCCTGCAAAAACGACGCGATATCCATAGCCAGGCGGTCGATCGTTCCCTCATCACCGATCCGCCCGAACTCCTCCGGCCACAGCGGACTGCCCGGCAGCTTGCGATAGCCCACAAACGCCCGCCCCACCTCGTCGTCCAGATTGTGGTAAATGTAATCCGGCGTCGCCAGCTGAACCCGCGGCCGCACCGCGCTCAATATCGCATGTTCTCGCCGCAGCCCGGCAACGCCCTTCCTGTACTTCGGGAAACGAAAAATCAGCCCGCTGTTGACCAGAATCAACTCATTATTCTGCCCCGCCCGAAACAGCTCAACCCTCTCCAACCTCAACTCAGGGCAAACCGCCTCAATACTCTCCCTGTACCCTTCTAACCCGTCTCCCACTCTCTCCCCCATGACATCTCTGCCCTCAATCCGGTGACAGAACGTAAAAATAACCTATAATTCACCACCGCCGAACCATCGCGCCCCAGTGGTTTTTCTGACCCCTAGCCCCTAACCACCGCCGTCCGCAACGCCTCAACACTCGTCACCGGCAGCTTGCAAGCGTAGTTCTCGCACACGTACGCCGCCGGCTGACCCTCTACCAGCGTCCGGCCCGCCAACAAGGGCAGCGGGTTCTCGCTGTCCGGCTCCTTCAGGGCCAGCACACTGTGCGGCAGGTAGTGCCGCCGGACTTCCTGCAGCAGGAGCTGCGTGCGCGGATCTGCGAGATCGCCGACCACCGCAATCTCCTGGCTGGGGCCGAGCAGATCATCTAGCGCAGTCAGCAGCCGTCCAAAGCCGGTCGGCTGCTGCGCCATCGCCGCCGCCATAATCTGGAAAATGCGCGCCGCTTCACCGGCATACGCCTCGTTGCCGGTCAACTTGGCCAGCCGCAACAGCAGCTCAGCCGCCATCGAGTTGCCGCTCGGAATCGCGTTGTCGATGAAATCCTTGCGCCGGACCACCAGCTGCTCATGCGCGATGCCGGTCTGGAAAAACCCGCCTCCCGCCTCGTCCGCAAACTGGGCCTGCATAATCTGCGTCAGGCGCACCGCTTCCGCCAGCCAGCGCAGCTCGAACGTAGATTCGTAGAGCGCAACGAGCCCGCGCGCGAACGCGGCGTAATCTTCCAGGTACGCGTTAAAACGCGCCCGTCCGTCCTTATAGCTGCGAAAAAGAAAGCCATTCTCCTGGCTCATCTCTGCCAGGATGAAGCTGGCCGCGGCGCGGGCAGCCTCCAAAGCGTCCGCCCGCCCGAGAACGACGCCGACATCGGCCAGCGCATGGATCATCAGGCCGTTCCATTCGGTCAGAACCTTATCGTCCCGCTCCGGCTTCACCCGCTTTTCCCGCTCTATGAACAGCTTCTGCCGCGCCGCGGCCAGCCGTTCGCCAACCGCTTCAACCGCCGCGCCCGTCTGCTGCGCAATCTCAGTCTCCGTCTGCCGCAGGTTCAGAATCGTCTTGCCCTCAAAGTTGCCCGCCGGCGTCACGCCGTAGCACCGTCCCAACAGGTCCGCCTCTTCCTTCCCCAAAATCCTCTCGATCTCTTCCGCCGTCCAGACGAAAAACTTGCCCTCTTCGCCCTCACTGTCCGCATCCTGCGCGCTGTAGAAGCCCCCTTCCGGCGCAGTCATCTCCCGCAGCACGTAATCGACCGTCTCCTCAACCACCTGGAGGTGCTCACGCCGCCCGTTGATCTGCCACGCGTGCAAATAGGCCCGCAGCAGCTGCGCGTTGTCGTACAGCATCTTTTCGAAATGGGGCACCAGCCAGATGCGGTCGACGCTGTAGCGATGAAACCCCCCGCCCAGATGGTCGTAGATCCCGCCTGCCGCCATCTGTTGCAGCGTATGTTCGGCAATGCCCAGCACATCCTCATCGCCGCCCCGCCGGTACTGGCTCATCGCAAATTCCAGCGTCATCGGCTGCGGAAACTTGGGCTGGTCGCCGAATCCGCCGTACTGTTTATCGAAATACTGCAGCAGTTTGGCAGTGGCCTCGCTCAGGACCTCCTCGCCGGGCGCGCCGCCGCTGGCGGTCAGGCTGCCCGTGCGCCCGATAGCGTCGGTCAACCGTTGCGCCTGCTCTTCGAGGTCCCCCCGCCGGTTCTTGTACGCGTCCGCCACCGCTAGCAAGACCTGTGAAAAGGATGGTATGCCGTAACGCGGCTGGGGCGGGAAATACGTCCCGCCGTAAAATGGCTTTCCCGACGGCGTCAGAAATACGCTCATCGGCCAGCCGCCGCTGCCCGTCATCGCCTGCACCGCCTCCATGTAGATCGCGTCCAGGTCCGGGCGCTCCTCTCGGTCCACCTTGACGTTTACGAAACTGGCATTCATCAACGCCGCCGTCTGCTCGTTCTCAAAGCTCTCCCGTTCCATCACATGACACCAGTGGCACGCGCTGTAGCCAATGCTCAGAAAGATCGGCCTGTCCTCCGCCCGCGCCGTCTCCAGCGCCTCCTCCCCCCATGGGTACCAGTCCACAGGATTGTGGGCGTGCTGCAATAGATAGGGCGATGTCTCATGCGCCAACCGGTTGGAATGGGCCGGCGTTTCTGAACGGGCCATGATAAGTCCTTTGGCGCAACCGCGCCGATTCGTGGATGGGCGAGAGATGGTTCCGCGCGCGTGAAGCGAACCTCACTATCCACTACCATTCAACACCGCGCCCATTTCAAGCAGGGGGCGCTTATGTCATTATAATGGAATGGCGAACGCGGCGTCGAATCCGGCCGGGGAAGTTGGCATCTTCGTATTGACAGCAAACAATGGGGATGCTACCATTCTGCTATTCCCCATCTTGTATCATGCGCGCAATGTGTCTCTTGCACCGGATGTTGTTGCAACGTTTTCGTCCGTGGAAGACTGTACCGCAGACCCGGTTACCGCTATTGCTGCATCGTAGCGTAGCAGCGATTCCATAGATCAAATCCGCTCCGGAGTCAATACAATGGGGTATGATGCCACAACTCTCATCATAGGGGATTAAACATGACAAATAGAAGACTTTCTCTCTTGGCAGCGCTCCTGGTCGCCGCACTGGTCCTCGCAGCCTGCCCGCAACCCACGCCCGTAGTCGAAACGGTGAAAGAGACCGTTGTCGTCACCCAGGTCGTCACCCAGACCGAAGAGGTAGTGGTGACGCCGACGCCTGTGCCTCCCGTCCAGGGCGGTGTCTGGGTCGAAGGTTCCAGCGCAGACGCTACCATTCTGAACCCGATCCTGGCCTCCGATAGCGCCAGCTTCGACGTGCTCGACTGGTTCTTCCCCAGTCTGCTGGGACAGGACCCGTTCAGCGGCGCTATCGTCCCCACCGAGATGGCCGAGAGCTGGGATGTCTCCGAGGACGGTCTGGTGTGGACTTTCTACCTGCAGGACGGCGTCATGTGGTCCGATGGCGAGCAGGTCAACGCCGACGACTTCAAATTCACCTATGACGCCATCGCCAGCGATCTCGTCGAGACCCCGCGCAAGGCAAACCTCGATAACATCGAGAGCATCGAAGTCCTCGATCCGCTCACCATCCAGGTCACCTACGGCGAAGTAAAATGCGACGCCCTCAACAACCTCGGCCTGGGCTGGCTGCCAAGCCACCTCTACGCCGAAGACTTCAGCGATGTCATGGACAGCCCGCTGAACGAGGAGCCGACCGTCAGCGCCGGTCCCTTCATCTTCAACGAATGGATCCGCGACGATAACTCGACCGTTCTGCGCAACGATACCTACTGGAAGGGCGCGCCCCACATGGACGGCTGGATCTATAAGATCGTCCCCGATCCCGGCGCCCGCCTCGCCCAGCTCCAGACCGGTGAGCTGGACCTGATCGGCGTCCAGCCCGAGCAGTTGACCACCGTGCAGCTCGATGCCAATCTGAACCTGCACAAGTTCAAGGACGACGGCTACAGCTACATCGGTCTCAACCAGGCCAACCCGGAAAATCCGCAGGCCGGTCAGGACGAAGATGGCAACCTCGTCGAGCAGGATCCTCATCCAATCCTGAGCGATCTGGCTGTGCGTCAGGCGATCGCGCACGCGCTCGATTACGATGCGATTATCAGCAAGGTCTACCTCGGCCAGGGCTATCAGATCGCTTCCAACGTACTGCCTGCTGTTGAATGGGCCCACGACCCTTCACTCCAGCCCTATGCCTTCGACACCGAAATGGCGTCACAGATTCTGGACGATGCCGGCTGGACCGACAGCGATGGCGACGGCGTGCGCGAGTGCAACGGCTGCGCCACGGCCGAAGCAGGCGCCACCCTCACAATTCGTCTGCAGACCAATGCCGGCAACACCACCCGTGAGGACCTGGGCGCGCTGGTACAGGATCAGCTCAACGGCATCGGTTTCGACATTCAGTTCGAGGCCATCGAGTTCGGTACCCTCGTGGGCGAGCTCCTGGGCCAGACCTTCGATATGGTCATCATCGGCTGGACCGGTCTCGGCACCGACCCCAATGACGACTCCTTCTGGCACTCCAAGTTCGACACGCCCGGCAGCGGCTTCAACTTCGTCAGCTACCAGAATGCCCGCATCGATGAGCTCCTGGAGCAGGCCGTAAGCGTTCCCGGCTGCGCAACCGAAGAACGGGCCGCCTTCTACCATGAGATTCAGAAGATCATTCACGACGACATCCCCTATGTCTTCGTGACCGGCTCCGTCGGCAATACCGGCTACTCAAAGAAGTTCAACGGCACCAACCCGGGCCCGTGGAGCTTCTACCACAACGTCGAGACCTGGTCTCTGGCGCAGTAGACCGGCGCAACGCTTTCTGGAAGAATTCGGCGCCTGACGAGCAGGCCCCGAAGGAGATCTGACCAATCCGCCACCGCTCGCATCCTGCGGGCGCTGGCGGATTCGCACCTATATATCTCTCGCGTCCGCCAAAACGCATAGGCGGATCGAAGGACTGGTTCAGTTTATGGCCCGTTACGTAATTCGTCGCCTCCTGCAGGCAATTCCCACCCTGCTGGGCGTGAGCGTCATCGCCTTCGCTCTCGTATATAACTCTCCCGGCGATCCAATCCTCATCCGTACCTTCGATCCCAATATCACACAAGAAACCCGCGAAATCTTGCGCAGACAACTTGGGCTGGACCAACACTGGGCCCTGCAATATATTGGTTGGATGACGGGAATTACATTGCGAAGCGGTGAGGTTGTAGAAGAGTTTACGCGTAACGATATCCGTTGCGACTACGTTGCCGGACTGAATACCACCTTCTGTAACAGTGGCGGTGGCATCCTGCGGGGGAACCTCGGCACCAGTATCGCTACCAACCAGGCCGTCTGGGAGCGACTGGTAGAGCGCATGCCCGCCACCTTTCAGCTAGGTGTCGCCGCCCTACTGGTCTCCCTGCTGGTAGGCGTGCCGCTGGGCGTCCTTAGCGCTGTCCGCCAGGGATCGCCCTTCGATGCATCCGTGCGCGTGCTCGCCGTTGTTGGCAACGCCCTGCCTTCATTCTGGTTCGGCCTGATGCTCATCTTCCTGTTCGGCGTTGTCCTCGGCTGGCTGCCCACCGGCGGCATGCGCACCGTTTCCCTCACCAATGAGTTCGACCTGGTGGACCGGATCAGACATCTGATCCTGCCCACTATCGTCCTCGCGTTAGGGGGCGTAGCCGGCATCAGCCGGTTCATGCGCACCGAAACCTTGGAGGTGATACGCACCGATTACATCCGCATGGCCAAGGCCAAAGGCGTGGCCGCAAGACGCGTCTGGTTTGTCCACGCCCTGCGCAACGCTCTCATCCCCCTGATGACAATCCTTGGTCCAGCCATATTAGGAGTTCTCACCGGCGCCGTGATCGTCGAAACCATCTTCTCCTGGCCGGGGATGGGGCGCATGACCTTCAGCGCAGCCGTGCAACGGGACTATCCCACCGTCCTCGGCGCGGTCATGTTTTTCTCGATTCTGACGATTCTGGGCAACCTGCTTTCCGATATCCTGTACGGTGTCGTCGACCCCCGCGTGCGGCTCTCGTAATGAGGACACATTCTCTAAAATGACGGTAGCTCAGGCAGACAGTTCGGTGCTGACCACGCTGGCAGCCGATCCACAGTTGCAGCGCAAGCCCCGCACCTACTGGAGCATGGCGCTCCAGTCTTTGCGCCGCGATCCGATCACTTTGGTTGCAATCGGGTTTCTGGTCACAATGGCTGTACTCTCGCTGCTGGCGCCGGTTATAGCGAATAGCATCGGCGTTGGCCCGAATGATACCAACCCTGACAATGCCTTCCAGCAGCCCTACCTGGGCCCATATATCCAGTGGCGCACCGGCCAGGACCCAACGAGCGCACCGCTCATGCTCGGCAAATCCGGCGGCGTCCCCCACTGGCTGGGAACCGATCAGCTTGGCCGCGATCAGTTTGTTCGCCTACTCTACGGAGGCCGGGTCAGCCTGGGCATCGCCTTCGCCGCCGCCGCCCTGACACTGATTCTGGGCGTGACCGTCGGCACAGTTGCCGGCTTCTTTGGAGGAGTGGTTGATGACCTGATTATGTGGTTCATAAATACATCTGTTTCGATCCCTGGCATTTATCTTCTCATTATCGTTACGGCGATGTTCAAACCCAATCCCATTACCTTGACGCTCTTTCTCGGGCTGCTGGGCTGGTTTGGCACCGCCCGGCTGATCCGCGGTAACGTATTCAAAGTCCGCGCTCTGGACTTCGTGCTCGCGGCCCGCTCCGTCGGCACACGCAATGCCCGCATAATGCTCCAACATGTGATCCCCAACAGCCTGCCAATTATCATCGTGAATGCCGCCATAGATATCGGCATCCTCATTCTGGTCGAATCCGCGCTCAGTTTTTTGGGATTGGGCATACAGCCGCCTACCGCTACATGGGGTAGTATGCTCAACAGGGCCAACAACTTTCTCTTCCTGCGCGACCCGGAAACAGAGGCTTACGTGGCCCTGCATCTGCTCGTCGGCCCCGGCCTGCTGATTACTCTGACGGTCCTGGCCCTTTATCTCATCGGCGACGGACTGCGCGACGCTCTGGACCCGATGATGAAGAACATACGGTGAACAGTATGGTGCACACAGTCGGTCCGGCCAGTTCCATCTCCCGGCTGCGCACCAACTGCCGAATACTTTCTGCACTCTCTCAAAAAAGGAGATAAGCGAATGTCTAAGAAACGATTTACCTTCCTGGCGATCCTCCTGATCGCCGCCCTCCTCCTCGCTGCCTGCGGTGGCGGCGATGATACGGAAATGGCCGAAGAACCGGCCGCGCCCGCACAGGAGGAACAGGCCGCTGAGGAGAAAGAAGAGGTAGCCGCCTCTGAAGAAAAGGAGGAGACCGAAAAAGCGGCCGAAGCTGAAGAAGAAGCGCCCGCAGCCATGAGCGAACGCACCGGCGCCTGGGTCGACGAAGTCATCGCCGTCGAGGAACCCTCAGCCGCCGCCGCTGTCACGCGTATGGATCTCGAGGAGATCGACGCCTACGCGTTCTCCATCAGCGACGCCGAGGTCTACGCCACCGTCCAGGGGATGGATAGCCTGACCTACTCCAACTCCTTCGGCGTCTACGCCGAGTTGACCTTCAACCCCGCCGGACCGGTCTTCGACGGCACCGGCAAACTCAACCCGTTTGCCGTACCCCGCATCCGCGAGGCCATGAACTACCTGGTCGACCGCGATTTCATCTCCCAGGAAATCTACGGTGGGCTGGCCTCCCCGCGCTATATGGCCATCACCAACGCCTTCCCCGACTACGCCCGCCTGGTCGATATCGTCCGCCAACTCGAGCTTGAGTACGCGCACAACCCCGACAAAGCGGCCGAGATCATCAACGAGGAAATGGAAGCGTTGGGCGCCGCGCTGGTTGACGGTGTCTGGAACTACGAGGACGAGCCGGTCGAGGTCATCTTCCTCATCCGCACCGAGGACGAGCGTAAGGAAATCGGCGACTACGTAGCCACCATGCTTGAAGACCTTGGCTTCAGCGTCATCCGTGACTACAAGACCGCCTCCGAGGCCTCGCCAATCTGGATCGGCACCGATCCCAACGAGGGGCAGTTCCACATCTACACCGGCGGCTGGATCACAACCGCCATCAGCCGCGATCAGGCCGGCAACTTCGACTTCTTCTACACCAACCGCGGGCTGCCCTTCCCACTGTGGCAGGCATACACCCCGTCGGAAGAATTCGACGCCATGTCTGAAAAACTGGACCTGCGCGACTTCACCACCATGGACGAACGACGCGAGCTCTTCGCCGACGTCCTCGCCCTCTCCATGCAGGACTCCGTGCGCGTCTGGCTCGTCAACCAGCTCGGCTTCACCGCCTACAGGGGCGATGTCTCCGTTTCCACGGACCTGGCCGGCGGCCTGAACGGCGCCCGCCTCTGGCCCTATACCCTGCGCCGCACCGGCGAAGAGGGCGGCACCCTCACCATCGCCATGCCCAGTATGCTGCCTGAACCCTGGAATCCTGTCGCCGGCACAAACTGGATCTACGACACCATGCTGATCCGCGCCACCGCGGATGTGGGCGCAATGCCCGACCCCTTCACCGGTCTTCAGTGGCCGCAGCGCATCGACAGGGCCGAGGTAACGGTCAAGGAAGGGCTCCCGGTCGGCAGCACCCACGATTGGGTCAGCCTGACATTCGCCGAGCAGATCGACGTGCCCGAAGATGCCTGGCTCGACTGGGACGCGGTTGAGCAGAAGTTCGTCACCGTCGGCGATCTCCATCCCGACGGCCTCACCGCCAACATCAAGAGCGTCGTCTACTATCCGGGCGATCTCTCCGATCTGTCCTGGCACGACGGCAGCCCGCTCAGCCTCGCCGACGTCGTGCTGAGCATGATCACCACCTTCGACCTGGCCAAGGAAGAGAGCGCCGTCTTCGACGAGGCCCAGGTGCCGAGTCTGAACAACTTCCAGAGCCACTTCAGGGGATATCGGATCGCGCAGACGAGTCCGCTCGTCATCGAGTATTACAGTGACCAGTACACCCTGGACGCCGAGTTGAACGTGGCCAACTTTTTCCCCGGCACACCCTGGCACACGATGGCGGTCGGGCTCCTGGCCGAGGCGGCCGATGACCTCGCCTTCTCATCCGACAAGGCCGATGCCAACGAAGTCGAGTGGATGAGCTACATCGCCGGACCGAGCATCGAGCTCTTGGAAGGCCATCTCGAATCCGCCGCCGCCGATGGACATATCCCCTACGCGTCCACACTCGGCGACTATATCAGCGCTGATGACGCTGCTGCCCGCTGGGAAAACCTCAGCGCCTGGTACGAAGATAAAGGGCACTTCTGGGTCGGCAACGGGCCCTTCTACCTCGAAAAGGCCTTCACCACCGAGAAGACCGTCCAGTTGATCCGTAACGAAAACTTCCCCGACGCGTCCAGCAAGTGGGAAGGCTTCGACACCCCGATGATCGCCGAAGTTGCGATCGACGGACCGGCCCGCGTCGCCGCCGGCGATGAGGCCACATTCGAAGTGATGATCGACTTTGGCGGCGACGCCTATGCCGTAGCCGACATCGACGAAGTCAAGTATCTCGTCTTTGACGCCCTTGGCGAACTCGCCCTGACCGGCGCCGCCGAAGCCGTCGAGGATGGTCTCTGGCAGATCACCCTCAGCGCCGAAGACACCGCCGGACTCGAGACCGGCGCCAATAAACTGGAGGTGGCCGTCGCGCCCTTGCGCGTCAGCATCCCCACCTTCTCGTCCCTCGAGTTCGTGACCACGAACTGACATTGAAGCGTTGAAACAAAGGAAGTAAGGAACGAGAAGTGAAGAGCGAGTGGTGAGGGGTTTCTCTCTCCTCTCTCCTCTTCACTCTCTCCTCGCCCCTTCCCTCCTGTACCTGAGAGGATCATCCATGACCGACGCGGCTCTGCCCCTTCAACCCGACGCCGCCAGCGCCGAAAAACCAAAGACACAAAGCACGCTCACCCGCGTCGTGCACTACACCGGGCTGCGTATGGTTGCCCTGTTCTTTACCGTCCTGGTCGGCGTCTATCTGACCATTTTGATCGCCAATATGGGCGGCCACGTCGATAACATTCGCAGAGGCTATATCCGCGAGACAGTGGCGATCTCCACGGGGCAGAATGAAGAGTTCAGAAACATGACCGCCGAAGAGCGCCGTGAGCATATCGACAAGCTGGTCGCTTTGCAGGAAAAGCGCATGGGGCTTGACCAACCCTTCCTCCTGCGCAGCTTCCGCTTCCTCTATGGCGCCATGACCCTGAACCTGGGCTGGGCCGACAATATGTCCAGCGACAGCGGCTCGCGGCAGGTGCGTAACATCATCCTGGAGCGTCTGCCGGCCACGTTACTTCTCTTCTCCACCTCTTTCTTCATTGCTCTTCTTCGTCGGAATCTTCATCGCCCTCTATCTTTCTCGCAACTACGGCAGCAGGCTCGACCGGGTCATCATTGGATTGGCCCCGACATCCGCTGCCCCCAGCTGGTTTTACGGCCTCTTTTTCATACTGCTCTTTGCCGCCCTGCTGGGCTGGTTCCCATTCGGAGGGCTCGTCTCCGCGCCCCCGCCCGAATCGACCATCAACTACGCCCTGAGCGTGCTCAACCACATGGTACTGCCGGTCACCGCCATCTTTTTCAGCTCCGTCTTCTTGGGCATCTACGGCCAGCGTACCTTCTTTCTCATCTTTTCCAACGAAGACTACGTCGACATGGCCCGCGCCAAGGGTCTGTCCGACCGCGTGGTCGAGCGCCGCTACATCATGCGCCCGACCATGCCCACCATCGTCACCGGTCTGGCGCTCTCAATCATCGGCCTCTGGTTCGGTTCCATCATACTCGAGACCATCTTCAACTGGCCGGGCCTGGGCCGGCTCTTCTATCTGGCGTCCAACATCTTTGAAACGTCGGTGATCGTGGGCTCCACCGTCATCTATGCCTACCTGCTCGGCATCACCGTCTTCTTCCTTGACATCGTCTACGCCCTCATCGACCCCCGCGTCAAGGTAGGCGGCAATCAAGGAGGGCAGGCATGACAGCAATCCGCCGCACCCTGGCCGCTCTTTCACAATATCCTTCCGCCCTCGTCGGCCTGGCCATCATTGTGGCCATGGTCCTCTTCTCGATCTATACCGTGATCGCCATTCCCTACAGCGAAGCAATTGACCTTTGGCGGGGCGGAGAGGGCATATGGCTGGAGAACCCGCGCACCGCCAAGCCCAAATGGGTGAACCTGTTCCCCGGCGTCAACCTGCCCGAGACGATTATTCTGGGCCCCGCCGGCGAATCCGATGACGAAACCGTACAAAAGGAGCGCAAGGAAGTCTCTGAAGAGATAACCGACGTCATCACCACCTTCACTTTCGACTTCACCGCCGACGAGTTTCCCCAGGAGATATCCCTCTTCCTCACCTCTGAGCATGAACAGAAACGCCCGCTCGTATCGCTGACCTGGCTGACGCCCGACGGACGCGAGATCCGCATCGCCGATGTCACCGTCGAAGGGCCGGTAACCGTCCGTTTCTCGCAGGAAGAAAAGCTGGAAAGACGTCTCGACGGCGTAAGGCCGGAGATCGGCCTCTTCGCCGACCCCGCTTCGGACGCAGACGACCCCAGGCCGCTCAAGGGCGCCTATCAGCTCGTCGCCGCCGGGCTGGTCTTCGAGGATGACGCCGATGTCGACGCCCGCCTCGTCGTCTACGGCGAAGTCTACGGCCTCGCCGGCACCGACCACCTGCGCCGCGACCTGACGCTGGCCCTGATGTGGGGGATGCCGGTGGCTCTCGCCTTCGGCCTCCTGGCTGCGGTCGGCTCCTCCGTAAGTACACTTATTGTGGCCGCCATCGGCGTCTGGTTCGGCGGATTCATCGACGCCGCAATTCAGCGCATAACCGAGGTCAACCTCATCCTGCCGGTCCTGCCCATCCTGATCATGGTCGGTCTCTTTTACTCGCGCAGCATCTGGGTAATGCTCGGCGTCCTCATCGCGTTGAGCGTCTTCAGTTCAGGCATCAAGACCAGCCGCGCCATCTTCCTCCAGATCAAGGAGTACCCCTACTTCGAGGCCGCCCGCGCCTACGGCGCCGGCAACTTCCGCATCATCTTCCTCTATCTCATCCCCCGCATCATCCCCACACTCGTGCCCGGTTTTGTGGTGGCCATCCCCTCCTTCGTCTTTGTGGAAGCGACCCTGGCCGTGCTCAATCTGGGCGACCCGCTGCTGCCCACCTGGGGCAAAGTGCTCAGCGACGCCCGCGTCAACGACGCCCTTTACCAGGGCAACTACTATTGGGTGCTCGAGCCCGCAGCCCTCCTGCTCCTCTCCGGCCTCGGCTTCGCCATGGTCGGCTTCGCCCTGGACAGAGTCTTCAACCCCAGATTGCGAGATCTGTAATGGCCTTTTCCGACCCGCCTCTGCTGCAAATCGAGGATCTGCGTCTCTATTTCCGCACGCAGCAGGGCGTCTTGCACGCCGTCGACAGTGTCAGCCTGAACCTGCGCCGCAACGAAGCCATGGTCATCCTGGGCGAATCCGGCTGCGGCAAGACCTCTCTCACCAGGGCGATTCTGCGCCTGCTGCCCCGCAACGTCCATACCTATGCCGGCAGCGTCAAGCTTAACGGCCAGGATGTCATGCAGTTGAGCGACGAAGAGTATCGCCAGCAGGTGCGCTGGGTGCAGGTCTCGCTCGTGCCCCAGGCCGCCATGAACTCGCTCAACCCGGTCCTCAAGGTAGGCGACCAGGTGGGCGAACCACTGCTCTCCCACTACGGGATTCGCCGCGCCGAAGCCCTCGAACGCGTCGCCGCCGCCTTTCAACACGTTGGCGTCCCCGCAGACTTCATCAACCGCTACGCCTTCGAGCTCAGCGGCGGCATGCGCCAGCGCGTCGCCATCGCCATGGCCATGGTAACCGATCCCGATCTCATTATTCTCGACGAACCTACCTCGGCCCTCGACGTTCTCACCCAGGCCAACATTATGAACGTCCTCAAGCGCGTCAAACAGGAGACCTCCACCAGCTTCATTCTCATCACTCACGACATCGGCACCTCCAGCGAGCTGGCCGACCGCGCCGCCGTCATGTACGCCGGCCAGCTCGTCGAACTCAACGACGCCGAGCATTTTTTTGTCGAGCCGCTCCATCCCTATTCACAGAAACTGATGTCCAGCGTTCCCAAGCTGCGCCAGACCGAAGAACCCGACTTTATCAGCGGCCAGCCCCCCAGCCTGCAGGACCTGCCCCCGGGCTGCCGCTTCGCCCCCCGCTGCCACCATCGCTTCGAGCGCTGCGAAGACGATCCCGATCTGGTCCGCACAGGCCGCCGCCAGCACGTGAAGTGCTGGCTCCATCAGAATGGAGACAACCGGTAATGCCTGCAGTTGCCCATTTCGCCGTTACCGCGTCGTGAGAGATCCCGCACGCGCTGAAAGGTAGACAATGACAGCGGCCGCCCCTGAAATCACGCAAACCCAATCCGTCAACGGCGCCGATGCCCCCGCCGATCCCCTCCTCTCCCTGCGCAATCTGCGCACCTGGTTCGAGCTGAGGCGCTGGGGCTTCGGACGCGCCGGCACCGTCCGCGCCGTCGACGATGTCAGCTTCGACCTCCACGCCGGCGAAGCCATCGCCATCGTCGGCGAAAGCGGCTGCGGCAAATCCACCCTGATGAAAACGATCCTGGGGTTGCACAGGCCGACCGAAGGCGCCGTCATCTTCGAGGGGCGCGATCTCAGCACCCTCGGCTCGAAAGAGATGCAGTGGTACCGCTCTCAGGTCGGCTATGTCCAGCAGGACCCCTTCGGCGCGCTGCCGCCCTTCATGGACATCCGCCGCATCCTCGCCGAGCCTCTGAAAATCCACGGCAACATGAATGAGTCCGAACGCCAGCAGCGCATTCGCGAGGTCATGGAGGAGGTCAGACTCACGCCCGTCGATGACATCCTGCCCCGTTTTCCCCATATGCTCAGCGGCGGCCAGCAGCAACGCGTCGTCATCGCCCGCGCCATGCTCCTGCACCCGCGCATGATCGTGGCCGACGAACCCGTCTCAATGCTCGACATGTCCGTACGCGTCGAGGTTCTCCGCCTGCTGCAAGGGCTGCAGCGAACGCACAATCTCGCCGTCGTCTACATCACCCACGACCTTTCCACCGTGCGTTACTTCTCCGAACGCATCTTCGTCATGTACGCCGGCGAAATCGTCGAGCAGTCCCGCATGGATGACCTGCTCCGCAATCCTCTCCATCCCTACACCCGCGCCCTCCTGGCCGCCATCGCCGACCCCGACCCCGAAAACGCTCTTGTCTTTCGCGACGTGCCGCCTGGAGAACCGCCCAGCCTGGTAAACCCGCCCTCAGGCTGCCGCTTCCACCCGCGCTGCACCCATTTCATGGAAAATCTTTGCGAGTTGAAGACCCCGCTCGATTTCGAGCCGGAGCCCCAGCACTTCTCCCGCTGCTGGCTCTACCAGGATGAATAGCAGCCTGACTGGCAGTCTGACAAAAGCGTAAAACCGCAGTTGACGTTTATCCACCATCCACTACCCACCGGTGTCCCCCATGCCCACCTCACCACTCTCCCTGATTCTCTACGGCTTTCTCCTGCTCCTCCTCGGCTTCCTGCTCGCATTCGCCATGGTCATCAAGGTCATCGAAGCCGGTTTTCTACTCAGCTTCATCTCCTACGGCGCCTCCCTGTCCGGCCTGATTATCGGTATGTACGGCGCCGTCAGCTTCGTCAAAAGCAAGCGTTAGTTCGACCGGACGCGAAACGCGCCTCGGGAAATCAGATATTGATTTGTCTTACCGGAATAGATGAAGCTATAATGAAACGCCATAGACGAAAACAGGACGCGACCGGACACGTCGCCGTACGGGTTGCGGCGCTTCGTTCGATTACATCAGATTCCCCTGCATTCTCTTTACAACAGATAAAAACAAGCTATGTTCGAAAAACATATCGGAATTGACCTCGGTACTGTAAACGTTCTTGTACACGTGCGGGGGCGGGGGATCGTCTTACACGAACCATCGGTCGTGGCCATTCGCCGCCAGGCCAACAAGATGGTGCTCATCGGACACGAGGCCTATGATACCCTCGGCCGCACCCCCGAAAGCATCGAAGTCGTCCGCCCCATGCGCGATGGCGTTATCGCCGATTTCGTCGTCACCGAGGCCATGCTGCGCAAATTCATCCAGGACGTCTGCGGCCGCTTCCCCCTCTTCAAGCCAAGGGTAATGATCAGCACGCCCCGCGGCGTCACCTCCGTCGAAGAGCGCGCCGTCCACGACGCCGCCATGCAGGCCGGCGCCGGCGCGGCCTATCTCATCCCCGAACCTCTCGCCGCCGCCTATGGCGCCGGTCTGCCAATCGGCACGCCGACCGGGAACATGGTCGTCGATATGGGCGGCGGCACCACCGAAGCCGCCATCGTCTCCATGTACGATATCGTCGTCTGGAGCAGCGTGCGCGTCGGCGGCAACCGTCTCGACGAATCGATCGTCAGCTACATCCGCAAAAAGTACAATCTCCTGATCGGCGAACAGACCGCAGAAGAGATCAAGATCGCCGTCGGCTCCGCCCTCTCCACCGAAGAAGATCGCGCCATAGAAGTGCGCGGACGCGATCAGATCAACGGCCTCCCTAAGACCATTGAAATCATCAACAGCGAAGTCATAGATGCAATGACGGAGCCGCTCCAGGCAATTGTGCGTACCGTGCGCTCCACCCTTGAGAAAGCGCCCCCCGAGCTCGCCGCCGACATTATCGACCGCGGCATGGTCATCACCGGCGGCGGCGCCCAGCTCCGCCTGATCGCCACACTCTTTACCCAGGAAACCGGTGTCCCCGCCTACGTCGCCGAAAATCCCATGGCCTGCGTAGCCCTTGGCGCCGGCCGCGCCCTCGAAAACTACGAAATCATGCGCCGCAGCCTGCCCATGGTCTACTCATAACCCGCCCGCGCCGCCCCAGGCGTCGCATAGTGAGTCGAATAGTGAATAGTGAACGGCGGGGGTGACTAACCTAGCCACCACTAGCCACTAAAAAGCAGGTGTTCTCCGCGCCCTCCGCGGACAGACAGGTTCCGCTCTCACAAATCTGAACACAAACAACAACCATGCCATTCTCTCCCAAATCAATAGACAGCAAGGCCCTCCACGGCGGCGAATCCCGCCGCTATGCCCCGCCCGCCAACAACGTCTCCGCCGCGCCCGTCGTCAGCGGCATCATCCCCAGCATCGGCTACGTCTACGCAGACACCGCCCACCTCGACAGCGCCCTTGGCGGCGACCCCGATCTCTACGTCTACGGACGCTACGGCAATCCCACCGTGGCCGCCTTTGAAGACGCCATCGTCGAGCTCGAATGTCACGACATGCCCGAACGAGCCGGCGACCACTTCGCGCTCGCCACAGGCAGCGGCATGGCCGCGATTCACCTCGCCATGGCCGCCTGCGGTGTCCGGTCCGGCGCCACCGTCGCCGCCGCCCAGGACTGCTACGGCGCCACCTATTCGCTCGTCGACAGCCTCTGGCCCCAGTACGGCGTGAAAGGCCTCTTTGTCGACGCCACCGACCTCAATGCCGTCGAGCAGCTGCTCGTCCGCGAAGCGCCCGTCCTCCTCATCGTCGAGACCATCTCCAACCCGCTCCTCAAAGTCGTCGACATCCCCCGGCTCGCCCAGTTGTGCCGCGCCCACAATACCCTTCTGCTCGTCGACAATACCTTTGCCACCCCCATGCTCTTCCGTCCCCTCGCCCACGGCGTCGACGTCGTAATCCACAGCGCCACCAAATACATAGGCGGCCATGGCGACGTCTTGGGCGGCGTAGTCGTGGCCGGGAACGAATTGCGCCCCGCCTTCTGGGAGTTTCTCAAAAAGACCGGCGCCAATCTCGGCCCCCACGAAGCCTGGCTCCTGCACCGCGGCATGAAGACCATGCCCCTGCGCATCGAGCGCCAGTGCCGCAACGCCGCCATCGTCGCCGAACAGTTGAGCCGCCATCCCGCCCTCGCCCGCGTCCGCTATCCTGGCCTGCCCGACCATCCCCAACATCAGCTCGCCCGCCGTCTCTTTGGCGGCCTCGGCTACGGCGCCGTCGTCGCTCTCGAACTCAAGGATGCCGGCCAGCCCGAAGTCTTCCGCTTCCTCGAGGCCCTGCAGATGGTCCAACCGGCCACAACCGTCGGCGACATCTACTCACTCGTCCTCTACCCCAGCCACGCCTCCCACCGCGCCCTCTCCCCGGCCCAGCGCGCCGCCGTCGGCATATCCGACGGCCTTGTCCGCCTCGCCGTCGGCGCCGAAGATCCCCGCGACATCATCGCCGACATCAGCGCCGCCCTCGACCACTAACCCACGTCCCGCCGCCGCCCGAATCACAGTGAATCCCCCAAAATCACAGTTCAGACAACCCCGAAAACGGAGTTTGACAAACATTGGATGATCGCATACAATAGCCGCCAGCTTTCAGTCGCTTGGAGATCCTCAACCCTCTCCAGCTGTCTGTAAACCTTAAAAGGAAATGATTCAGCGGACGTCTCGCTGAAACCCTGCATGACTCAAAAAACAATTCACACAGAGAAAGCCCCTGCTGCAATCGGCCCCTATTCACAGGCTGTCGCAACAGAGCGCCTGATCTTCACTTCGGGTCAGATCGGAATCCATCCCCTGACCGGTCAACTACGACCAGGCATTGTCGAACAGACCCACCAAGTGCTGGAAAACCTCGCCGCAGTCCTCGACGCGGCCGGCTCCGGCATGGGCCATATCGTCAAAACGACGATCTTCCTGACCGACATCGCCGAATTCTCCACGGTAAACCAAATCTACGCGCAAGCGTTTCAGGAAGACCCGCCTGCTCGCAGTACGGTGCAGGTAGCCGCCCTGCCACTCGGCGCGCTGATCGAAATCGAGGCCATCGCATTACGCGCCAGGGCAACTTCCGCCAGCGAAAAGTAGAACCTTTCCACAGAGAAGACAAAGTCAGTCTTCACGCCCCCGTATATACAGTTCAGAGCAGAGCAGTCCCCTGGCTTGCACTGACACGAATGTGGATCAAGCGCGCCCAACGCTGGCAGAATGGCGCCTGAGCAAAATCAAATCACCAATGTGTTCGAATGTATCTCGCGTTCGTCATTTATATCGTCGACGTCAGCACTTAACTGCAGTTTAAATCTATTTATTGGAGGAAGTAAGACCAGTCATGTCAAACCAGCAAACAGCAGCAGTAATGGAACCAAACGCAGATTTCTTGACCGAGGAGATGGACGCAGGGCCGCCAAAAGACGACCATCCAATGGCCCTGCTCCTGGAGGAATCCGACGATTCCTACGTAAACCAGCCGCAGACGGGTGACATCCGCCATGGCGTCGTTGTCGATAAACGCGCCGGCGAGTTGCTCGTCGATATCGGCTATAAGTCCGAAGGGATCGTCACCGGCCGCGAAGTCGACCGTCTCGAAGGCGACTTTCGCGAAATGGCCATCGGCGACGAGGTGCCGGTCTACGTCATGCGCGAAGACCGTGACGGCAACCTCCTCCTCAGCATCTCCCGCGCCCGGGCCGAGAGCGATTGGAAATACGCCGAAGAGCTGCTCGAATCGCAGGACATGTTCACCGGCTCCGTCAGCGGCTTCAACCGCGGCGGCGTGATCGTCAAAATCGGGCAGGTGCGCGGCTTCGTCCCCGCCAGCCAGCTCAGCAGCGAAAGCCAGGCCCAGCAGCTTACCGAAGGCGAACCCGATAACCGCTGGATGAGACTGATGGATGCCGAGCTGCGTATGAAGGTCATCGACCTGGACCGCCGCCGCAATCGCCTCATCCTCTCGGAACGGGTCGCCATTCGCGAATGGCGCCGCGAGCAGAAGGAAAAACTGCTCCAATCTCTGGAAGAAAACAGCGTCTGCGAAGGTGTCGTCAGCAGCCTCGCCGACTTCGGCGCCTTCGTCAACCTCGGCGGCGCCGACGGCCTCATCCATCTCAGCGAGTTGAGCTGGGGCCGCATCAGCCATCCCAAGGAAGTCGTCTCGATCGGGGAGAAGATCGAAGTCATGGTCCTCAACATCGATCGAGAGCGCAAGCGCATCGGCCTCAGTCTGCGTCGTCTGCAGCCCGAACCCTGGGAGACCGTGCCCGACCGCTATAAAGTAGGCCAGATTGTGCGCGGCATCGTCACAAAACTGGTCCACTTCGGCGCCTTTGCCCGTCTCGAAGGCGACACCATCGAGGGCCTGATCCACATCAGCGAACTGACCGACCGCCGCATAACCCATCCCAGTGAGGTCGTGACCGAAGGCCAGGAGATCGAGCTGCGCATCATCCGCATCGATACCGAAAAACGCCGTATGGGCCTCAGCCTCAAGCAGGTCGCCCCTGAAGAGGAATCGGTCGAATTTGACTGGGAACCCGCTCCCCTCGAAGACAACGAGACCGCCGCGGACGCATCGGACGATGCCGCCGCCGTCCAGGCCCAATCTGAATCTGGCGCAAATGCCCGTGACGAAAGGACCCAGGATTCCAAGAATCTGGATGTCGTCAAAGCGGTCGTGTAGCGCCCGGCCTCCTGCGTCTTCCGTCACATTAGCGGTCGCCGCTGCAATGCCGCAGAGTTCGGCTGATCCATAAAGGGCCGTGCAAGAGTCACGCAAAGAAAATCCGACTTCGGTGTTCTTAGTGGCCCTTCGTGGATAAAAAAGCAGTTCTCCGCGCCCCTCCGCGTCCCTCCGTGGATCAAACAATAACGTGCCGGACACCGCGTCCGGCACGTTTTTTCTGAATTGACAAAAGTTGCGGGCCGTCGTTACAATGCAATACGTAGCCAACGGTTGCCCGTAAGGCGCGCCATCAAAGACGTTCCGGCCCCAGCACGCAAACTGCACCTTACCTTTAGACAGGCGCCAGGTCTTATCCTTTCGCGACCGTGCGCTTGGATTCGCCTCCGAACGGTTCGCCGCCGGCAGCGGCTGGATTTCAACCCCCGCTCCCGGACAGAATCGGAATTCCGATTACGGCAGCCGGTTGGCTTGTATGGTATAGTAAACTTTGTCCGGTTCCATATCTGCAGGAACAAAGTGTCTATTGAGGGAACGTACCCATGTCTGATAAACTCGAACGCTTCACGAAACGGGCGCGCCGAGTCCTAACGCTTGCACAGGAACAGGCCCTGCGCCTCAACCACAACCATATCGGCACCGAACACCTGCTCCTCGGCCTCGTCCAGGAGGAAAATAGCGTCGCCGTAAAAGTGCTCAAAGAGTTGGGCGTCGACCCGGGCCAGGTCATCCGCGCCGTCGAGCGCCATGTCGGACGCGGCGAACGCCCCCCCCTGGGCAAACCGACGCTCGCCCCGCGCACAAAACGAGTTATCGAACTGGCTGTCGAAGAAGCCCGCATGATGGGCAACCACTACATCGGCACCGAACACCTGCTCCTCGGCCTCGTGCGCGATGGAGACGGCGTTGCCGTCACCGTGCTGCGCAATCTCGGCATCAACCTCGATCGCGTCCGCACCCAGACCGCCCGCGATCTCCTCAAAAGCAGCGCCCAATCCAAAGAAAAGCAGAAGAAAGAGTCCAAAACACCACTGGTGGACCAGCTCGGCCTCGACCTCACCGCCTCCGCTGAAGAGGGGCGCCTCGACCCGGTCATCGGCCGCCAGATGGAAATCGAACGCGTCATCCAGATCCTTAGCCGCCGCAACAAAAATAACCCCGCCCTCATCGGCGAGCCCGGCGTGGGCAAGACCGCCATCGTCGAAGGACTGGCCCAGCGCGTCGTCGACGGCGACGTGCCCGAGCCTCTCCTCAACAAACGCATCCTCATGCTCGATGTCGGCAGCCTCGTCGCCGGGACCATGTACCGCGGCCAGTTCGAGGAACGCCTCAAAAAAGTGATCGAAGAAATTATCAGCAGCGGCGCCATCCTTTTCATCGATGAAGTCCATATGATCGTCGGCGCCGGCGCAGCCGGCAGCAGCGTCGACGCCGCCAACATCCTCAAGCCCGCCCTCAGCCGCGGCGAGCTCCAGGTCATCGGCGCCACGACCCTCGACGAATACCGCAAACATATCGAGAACGACGCCGCCCTCGAACGCCGCTTCCAGCCAATCCTTGTCGAAGAGCCGACCATCGAAGAGACCGTCGAGATCCTCAAAGGCATCAAAAGCCGCTACGAGGAACACCACAAACTCATCATCTCCGATGAATCCCTCGACGCCGCCGCCCACCTGGCCGCCCGCTACGTGCCTGACCGCTTCATGCCCGACAAGGCCATCGACCTTATCGACGAGGCCGGCAGCCGCGTGCGCATGTATAAAGCGCCCCACGCCGTCAGCCTGCGCGAGACCTTTATCGACCTCAAACGCCTCCAGAAACAAAAAGAAGAGGCGCTCGAAACCCAGCGCTTCGACGACGCCATCGACCTGCGTTATCAGGAGGTCGCCCTGCAGACACAACTGGACAAGCTGCGCGAAGGCTGGCGCCAGGTCGCCAACCAGCCCGTCGTAACCGCCGACGACATCGCCGAAGTCGTCTCCATGTGGACCGGCGTGCCCGTCTATCGCATGGGCGGCGAAGAGCGCGAACGCCTCCTCGGCATGGAAGACGAGCTCCACAAACGCATCGTCGGCCAGGATGAACCGATCAAGGCCATCAGCAAGGCCGTCCGCCGCGCCCGCGCCGGGCTCAAGGACCCCAAACGCCCCATCGGCAGCTTCATCTTCCTCGGACCGACCGGCATCGGAAAATCCGAGCTGACCAAGGTCCTCGCCGAATTCCTCTTCGGCAGCGAAGACGCCCTCATCAAACTCGACATGAGCGAGTTCATGGAACGGCACAACGTCAGCCGCCTCGTCGGCGCTCCGCCCGGCTACGTCGGCTACGAAGAGGGGGGCCAGCTTACCGAAGCCGTCCGCCGCCGCCCCTACTCCGTTGTCCTTCTGGATGAAATCGAAAAGGCCCACCCCGAAGCCTTCAATATGCTCCTCCAGATCATGGAGGACGGCTCCCTCGCCGACGCCAAGGGCCGCCGCGTCGATTTCCGCAACGCCCTTCTCATCATGACCAGCAACGTCGGCGCCAACCTGATCCAGGGCTCCAAGGGCATCGGCTTCGCCATCACCGCCGATGAGCAGACCCGCATGGAAGCCGAATATGAGCAGATGAAGTCACGCGTCATGGATGCCCTGAAAAAGACCTTCCGCCCCGAATTCATCAACCGTCTCGACGGCATCATGGTCTTCCGCAGCCTCACCAAAGAGGAAATTACCGAAATCGTCGAGCTGGAGCTGCGTACCTTGCGCGCCCAGTTGGACGAGCAGGACATGAAGCTGGAGCTCACCTCCGCCGCCCGCTACGCCATCGCCGCCGCCGGCTACAACCCGGATTACGGCGCCCGCCCCTTGCGCCGCGTCATCCAGAGCGAGGTCCAGGACCCCCTCAGCGAAGCCCTGCTCGAAGGCCGCTTCGTCCCCGGCGATACAATCCAGGTCGACTTCATCCCCAGCGCGCCGGCCGACCTGGCCGCAGAGTCGCCCGCCGGCGACCGGATGTCCGGCTCCCGCAACCCCTTCGACGCATCCAACGGCGCGGACGCCGACGAAGGCCCCAAGGGTACCTACGCGTTCACCGCCATCGTCCACCGGGAGCAGGAAGAGGAAGAGCCCGAGGCCACCGAAGAACTTGAAGCGCTCCTGCAATAACGCCCGCGCCCGTCTCCAAACCGAAGATGTGTCAATCATCAAAAAAGGACCCCGTCAGAGGGGTCCTTCGCCTTTTTTGGATCAAAACCTCGTGACACGATTCGATGCCCCTCCGCGCCCGCCGCCAACAAATCACAGCAAATCCCCCAAAATCACAGTTCAGACAACCCTCCGCAAACAAAAAAGGGGGAAGGCGATCCCGCCTTCCCCTTTCCGTTACGTCTGGGTTTACGTCAATACAGGCTATGCCTTACCACTGAATATGGTTGACATTATGCCCCGGGTCCAACGTGAAGACGTAGGGCTTGTTCGTGTCGTACTCATTGTCCGGGTAGAACGTTCTTACCCGCAGCAGAACTTTGTCGCCTTCGGTGATGTAGCCGATTATAACCGGCTTGCCTGTCATCGGGTTGACGCCGTTGAACACTGAAATCTTGGGCGAGTCAGGCAGGAACGGGCCTGGCTGCGCACTGCCGTCCGCGCCGATGTACCAGTACTGCAGGCCGTCCTGGACCGAGCAGATCTGGGCCGGCGTCGCCGCGTGTTTGACATGGCAGTCGATACCGGTGTAGACCGGCGTAGAACTCGAACTTCCACCACCTCCACCATCCGGGTTGGACCCAACCGGCGGCGGCGTGCCCCCTCCATCCGGATTGGAGCCCAGCGGCGGTGGCGTGCCCCCTCCATTCGGGTTGTTCCCGCCCGGCGGGGGCGGCGTGTTGGAGTTCGGGGTATTCGGCTGCGTAGCGAGGTGAACGTCGTGACCGCCGGCCGCATTTTCCGCGTCGGTGCAGTGGCCGGAATTGAGGGTCCCGTCCGGCATCTGGCAATAGCCCGGAAGGTTGGGATGCGCGTGTGCGGTGGCCGTCACTGCCATCGCGCTCAATATGAGCATCAGGGCCAAAACAATGCGGAAGGTGTTCATTCTTGGAATCTCCTTAATAGATTGCCCGCCCTCGTAAAAGGACTCCTGGGCGGTGACATAATACATAGACGCCGCCGCCCCGCCACATGTTCCCTGCCGTTCCCCCGCAGTTCCCCTGCCCTTCCCCGCCCTTTGCCATTTTTCAACAACCAACGTATCATAAACAGCCCGCGAAACAATCTCGTCGCAACGATTTCGACAGGAGAACAGACAGAATGAATGAACGTATCGGGTTTGTCGGGCTTGGCATCATGGGACAGGGCATGACCCGCAACCTCTTGAAAGCCGGATTCAGCGTGCGCGTCTGGAACCGCACCCCGAGCCGCATCGATCCTCTCGTCGAGGCGGGCGCAACCGCCGCCGCCAGCCCCGCAGACGTCGCCGCCAACTGCGATATCGTCATCGTCTGCGTCAGCGACACGCCAGACGTCCAGGAAGTCATCCTCGGCGAAAACGGCATCCTCTCTGGCGCCAACGCGGGTTCCCTCGTCATCGACTGCAGCACCATCAGCCCCCAGGCCACCATCGAAATCGCCGCCCGGCTCAGCGAAAAAGGCGTCAAAATGCTCGACGCCCCCATCAGCGGCGGCAGCGAAGGCGCCGCCAACGGCGCCCTCAGCATCATGATCGGCGGCGACGCCGACCAGGTCGAACGCGCCCGCGGCGTATTCGAAGCCATGGGCAAGACCATCACCCACGTCGGCAAACAGGGCGCCGGCCAGACCGTCAAACTCGTCAACCAGATCCTCGTCGTCGGCAACTGCCTCGCCATGAGCGAAGCCCTCGTCTTTGCCCAGGCCGGCGGCGTCGACCTCGAAAAATGCCTCAACGCCGTCACCGGCGGCGCCGCCGGCAGCTGGATGCTCGCCAACCGCGGCCCCCAGATCATCGAACGCGACTGGCGGCCCGGCTTCACCATCAACCTCCAGCAAAAGGACGTGCGCCTCATCATGCAGGAAGCCGACGCCCTCGGCGTCCCCGTCCTCCTGACAGGCCAGATCTTCAGCCTCTACCGCACCCTCCAGCAGATGGGCCTCGGCGAAGAAGGCAACCACGCCCTCGTCAAGGCCCTCGAAAACCTCAGCGGCGTGCAAGTCGCCTGACCCTCCCCGCCCGCGCCCCCCTGACACCCGTACATGGCAATCCCCCTGCCCTCCCCCCTGCCCGCAACGCCCAACTATCCCCCACCCCCTTCCCCCCGCCTAAATCACACTTAATCCCCCAAATCCCCAAAATCACAGTTCAGACAACCGCCCCCAAACCACCTGAACCGGTACGATTCATATCCGATTGAACTATGAACCGCTTCCGGTATGCCGAAACCGTTGCACGCCCCCTTGCCTTTTGTGTATAGTTGAACTCTAAGATCGATCTGCCCGCTTCCCTCCCTCTGCTCGGAGGGTCGCCGGGGCCGGCTTCGCAGCCGGCAATCTGTATCGCGGATGAAATGCCCGCCTTGCCTCTACCTTCCCCCCAAGGCGCAAACTGTTGCAGATAGTGGACAAAAAGGACTTAGGTGCACCTACGATGAAACCCATGATACGAATACTCTCACTCAGTGCGCTTGTCCTTTCCGTCCTGTTCGCGGCCTTCTTTCTCGCGCGTCCTTCCAACGAACTGCAGGTGACCTTTCCGCAGCCCGGAATAGGCACGCCCTCTGCCCAATCGACAATCGGTTCGGCAGGCCTGGCCCCGCCCGTTCTGGTGGCAACGGCCGGCTCCGACCGCATCACCATCACCTGGCAGCACATGGAGGACGCCGAATCCTACGAAATCTGGGCGCGGCAGGAAAGCGACGAACCCTGGACACAACTCGATAACGGCGCCCTGACCCATGACTCGACCTCCTTCATCCATACCGGCCTTAGCTCCGGCGACACCTACTACTACACCGGCCGCGCCGTACCTGCCGCCGGCGCCAAGAGCGGCTGGGCCACCGAGGCGCAGGCCACCGTCACCAATATACCCGCGCTGACCGCGGCCGCCTCCGCCGGCCGTATCGAACTCAGTTGGACAAGCGTCACCAACGCCGACAGCTACCAGCTTGTCGTGTGGACCGACGGCCTCACAAACTGGCAACGCATCGGCGATCCCATCACCGGCACGATCACCTCCTATACCCACAGCGGGCTTACCGAACTCAATACCTACCATTACCGCGTCAGAGCGGCGATCGGCGACACAACGGCCGGCTGGTCCGATTCGGTCAGCGAAATCCCCGTCCGCCCTGCCGCGCCCACCCTCACCGCCACCGCCGCCGTCGGCCAGATCGATCTGACCTGGACTGCCGTTACCGGCGCCGACAGCTACTGGCTCATCACGTGGACCGACGGCCAGACCGCCTGGGAACGCATCGGCGATCCCCTGTCCAGCAGCGCCACCTCCTACACCCACAGCGGGCTCATCGCCGGAAGGTCCTACTACTACCGCATCAGCGCCGTGAGCAACGGCATTGAAGGCGCCTGGTCCGATGCGGTCCATGACAGCCCCGGCGCGCCGCCGGCGCCCACCCTCACCGCGACCGCCGCCGTCGGCCAGGTCGACCTGACCTGGACTGCCGTAACCGGCGCCGGCAGCTACCACCTGATCGTCTGGACCGAGGCCCAAAACGCTTGGGTACGCATTGGCGACCCTCTCTCCGGCACGACGACCTCCTACACCCACAGCGGGCTTTCCGCCGGGCAGACCTATTACCACCGCATCGGCGCTGTCGTCAACGGCACCGAGGGCGTCTGGTCGAATCCTGTCAGCTCCGTTCCGGGCGCATCATTCATGCCGGGCATCGCCGCGACCGCCGCCGTCGGCCAGGTCCAGCTCAACTGGAGTCAGGTCACCAGCGCCGACAGCTACCAGATCGTCATGTGGACCGCCGGCCAGACCGACTGGACACGCATCGGTGGTTCCCTGTCTTCCAGCACGACCTCCTATACCCATACCGGACTTACGGCTGGCCAAACCTACTACTACCGCATCAGGGCCGTGAGCGACGGCACAGAGGGCCCCTGGTCCGAAAAGATCGACGCCGCCCCGTCGTAGTCGTAACCCATACATTCCCCCGCCGTTCTCCGCGTCCCTCCGCGCCCAAAAAAGGTGTTCTCCCTGCCCTCTCCCTCCCCCCCAATCCCCTAAAATCACAGTTCAGACAACCCCCTCCGCGGATAAAAAATGAGAATAGGCTTACAGAGCTTTTCACCCACCTCCACTACCCTGGCACACACCGGCTCTTCGGGACGCGAAACAAACGTCTCCCAATACCGTAATGTAAAAAGAGGACCGGCAACAGAGAAAAGGCGCCTTTCGTGGACAAAAAAGAAGTTTTCCGCGCCCTCCGCGGACAAAAAAGGTGTTCCCCCGCCGTTCTCCGCGGATCAAAAAAGCACGATTCGCGCGCAGCGCGAAATGGCACTATAATTGCCCTGCCAGCCCTTTCGCTGTCCGCGCGTCACAGTTGCCCGTACACCGGGAATGAGAAGAAATGAAGAGATTCCTGATCACGCTCGTCGCGCTCATCGGGATCGGCGCCGCCGGCTGGTTCGGCTTCCAACGCTTCCAGGAGCGCCGCGCCGCCCTCGACGAACAGCCCAGCTACGAAACGGTTACAATCGAGCGCGGCTCCATCAGTAGCACCGTCAGCGCAACCGGCAGCATCGAACCCGAAGCCGAAGTCGCCCTCTCCTTCCGCGCCAGCGGCCGCGTCGAGCAGGTCCTCGTCTCCGTCGGCCAGCCCGTGGAGGCCGGCCAGCTTCTCGCCCAGCTCGACGTCACCGACGCCTCCCTCGCCCTCGAACAGGCCGAAGTCTCTCTTCTCATCAGCCGCGCCCAGCTCGACAAACTCGAAAAACCGCCTTCCGAATCCGATATTATCGCCTCTCAGGCCAACGTAACCGTCGCCCAGGCCAGCGTCGCCAGCGCAGAAGCCGCCCTCGCCAGCGCCCAGGCCAGCTATCGCCAGATTATCGCCGGCGCCTCTCCCGAAGAGCTGGCCGTCCAGGAAGCCCAGCTGCGCCAGGCCGCCGTCAACGTCCGCCAGGCCCAGAGCGCCTATGACGAAATCAAAAGCTTTCCCGACGCCGGCGCCTCACCCCAGGCCGTTCAGCTTGAGCAGATGACCATCACCTTCGAAGTCGCCCAGGCCCAGCTTGCCCTCACCCAGCGCGGCGCCGACGAAGCCCAGATCGCCGCCGCGCTCGCCCAGATCGCACAGGCCGAGCTCGGCGTCCGCCAGGCCCGCAGCAACCTGCTCGTCGCCAGGGACGCCCTCGATTCCCTCATCGAAGGACCGTCCGCGGAGGACCTCGAAATCTCCCGCGCCCAGGTGCGCCAGGCCGAGCTCAGCAAACGCCAGGCCGAGATCACCCTCAATAACGCCATGCTCTCCGCCCCCATCAACGGCGTCGTCAGCCAGGTCAACCTGCGCCAGGGCGAACTCTACGGCGGCGCCCTGTCCGCCATCGTCCTCACCGACCTCGAAAGCTTCCACATGACCGTCCTCGTCGACGAGCTTGACGTCCGCCAGGTGCAGATCGGCCAGACCGTCCGTCTCAGCCTTGACGCCCTGCCCGACGCCGACATCACCGGCCAGGTCACCAAAGTTTCGCCCACCGCCCGCGACGTCGGCGGCGTCGTCGCCTACGAAGTCGAGATCGTGCCCGACACAACCGACGCCCAGCTGCGCGCCGGCATGAGCGCCACCGCCATCATCACCACCGCCCGGGTCGACAACATCCTCCTCGTCCCCAACCGCTACATCCAGCTTGACCGTGAATCCGGCCGCGCCTTTGTCCAGAAAATCATCAGCGAAGTTCCCACCCTCCAGGAGATCGAAATGGGCCTGCGCAACGACCGCTTCACCCAGGTCCTCGCCGGCCTCGCCGAAACCGACGAAATCGCGCTCATCCGCGCCAGCAGCGAAGACCAGCTGCGCAGCGCCATCTTCGGCGGCAACTAACCGCCCTTGGCACATAGCCTTTGACACATAGCCCTTGACACATAAACAACCCGTGCCCAAAATGAACCCACACACCAACCGGTCCCAAAAAAGCAGTCCTCCGCGCCCCTATATATAAAGAAAGATGTTCTTCGTGCCCCTTAGCGTCCCTGCGTGGATAAAAAAGCCGTTCTCCGCGTCCCACCCCAGAACCGCCGTCACTAAAAACTGACTACTAAAAACTGATACGAAAAAATGTTCAAACAATTCTCTAACACTAACACCAACCCATCCTCCAACGGCTCCGACCCGCCCGCCGCCAATCCCGTCATCGAAGCCCTCGATCTCACCAAAACCTACAAAATGGGCGACATGGAAGTGCGCGCCCTCCGCGGCGTCGACCTCAACATTCAGCTCGGCGAAATGGTCGCCATCATGGGGCCCAGCGGCAGCGGCAAATCCACCCTCATGAACATCATCGGCTGCCTTGACGTGCCCACATCCGGCCTCTACCGCCTCGACGGCGCCGACGTCGGCGCGCTCGACGACAACAACCTCGCCGAAATCCGCAGCCTCAAGATCGGCTTCGTCTTCCAGAGCTTCAACCTCCTCGCCCGCACCACCGCCCAGGCCAACGTCGAGCTTCCCCTCCTCTACGCCGGCATCAGCGGTCGTGAGCGCCATCAGCGCGCCGTTCAGGCCCTCCACCTCGTCGGCCTCGACGACCGCCGCGACCACAAACCCAACGAGCTCTCCGGCGGCCAGCAACAGCGCGTCGCCATCGCCCGCGCGCTCATCAACCGCCCCAAGCTCATCCTCGCCGATGAGCCTACCGGCAATCTCGATACCAAGACCAGCGACGAGATCATGGATCTGCTCCAGCGGCTCAACCGCGAACAGGGCATCACCATCCTGTTCGTCACCCACGATCCCGAAATCGCCGAATACTGCAACCGCGTCATCCACTTCCGCGACGGCCGCATCGAACGCGACGAGCGCAACCTTCCCGCAGAGGACGAAGCGCCGCCGCGCCGGGAGTTCGAAAGTGTAGCGGCCGCCCCTGACGCACGGTCACATTGAAGACCCGTTTTCCCCGTTTTGCGTAGGAGCGATTTGAGGAGAGAACATGGCACCGACAGAACTCGCGCCTGACACGCCGCAGACAAAGGCAAGTCCAGCCCAATCCTGCGCGCCCGATGACGGCCGCCATGTCACCTTGGAGGCATACTGGGCCAAGTGGTACGAAAGTCCCTACCCTGACATCGACGTCAGTTATGAATGGAACAACGGCAGACTGGAGGCAAAACCCTTGGCCAATAAGCCTCAACTGGACCTCGGCAGATGGTTCTTCGAGCTGCTGTGCCGCTACCTGGCAACGCACAAGATCGCAGACCTGATCAATATGGAGACCGGCTTTCTGCTGACAATAGAAGACGCTGCGGAACCATCCGGGACGCGCCAGGCCGTGCGCAAGCCGGATATCGGCGTTATACTGCATACCAACCCGGTCCCCTGGGGGCGTATTGACCAGCGCTCCTATGCAGGGGTCTGCGACGCCGTAGTTGAATTTCTGTCCGATTCCACGCCGGCGGAGGTATTGCGCGACACGGAGGAAAAGAAGCGGGACTACGCCCTGGCCGGTGTCAAAGAGTACACCATCCTGGACCCTGGCGGCGAACACATGCGCTTCTACCGTCTTGCACGGCAAGGCAATTACGATCACATTGACCCTGACGCCGAAGGCGTGATCCGTTCGGAGGCGCTGCCAGGTTTCCAATTCCGGCATCAGGATCTGTGGCGGCTGCGGGATCTGGAGGAGTTGGGGCTGGACGAAGTCTATTCCGGGTACGTCATACCCGCCTATCAGGCCGCCGTCAACAGGGCCGAGCAGGCAGAAAAACGGGTACAAGCGCTGGAAGCCGAATTAGCCCGGCTGCGTCAAGAACGCGCCTGAAAGAGACATAAACCATGTCCTTCTACGAATCCGTCCGCGTCGCTATGCTCGCCCTCGCAGCCAACAAACTGCGCTCCATCCTCACCATGCTCGGCATCATCATCGGCGTCAGCGCCGTCATCGCCCTCATGAGCATCGGCCGCGGCGTCGAAAAATTCTTCGTCGAACAGTTCACCAGCCTCGGCACCAACCTCCTCTACGTCTTCCCCGGCCAGCTGGACGACGGGCCGCCCCGGGCCCGGGGCAGGGACCGCGGCGTCCTCACCCTCAACGACAGCCACGCCATCGCCAACCCGCTGCGCGTCCCCGACGTCATCGCCGTCGCGCCCGAAGTGCGCGGCAGCGCCCTCGTCGCCAGATCAGGCAACGACATGGACGTCTCCGTCAGCGGCGTGACCGCCACCTACCAGGACGCCCTCTCCGGCGAGGCCGCCATCGGCGTCTTCATCTCCGACGCCGATGTCGAAGAGCGCAGCCGCGTCGTCGTCATCGGCTCCGACGTCTTCGGCAAACTCTTCGATCCCAACGAGGACCCCATCGATCAGACCATTCGCATCAACAACATTCTCTTCCGCGTCATCGGCGTCATGGAAGAACGCGGCGCCGGCGTCGGCGGCGCCAACCTCGACGAGCAGATCTTCATCCCCCTCACCACCGTCCAGGACCGTCTCTTCCGCCGCCGCACCGTCAGCGGCGAATACCAGGTCGACGTCATCTACGCGTCCGTCGTCTCCGAAGACCGCATGGGCGCGGCCCAGGAGCAGATCACCGATCTCCTGCGCGAACGCCACAACATCGCCTTCCTCGGCGAAGACGACTTCGTCATCATCAACCAGTCCGACCTCATCTCCATCTTCGGCGACATCCTCAGCGCCATGACCATCTTCCTCAGCGCCATCGCCTTTATCAGCCTCGTCGTCGGCGGCATCGGCATCATGAACATCATGCTCGTCAGCGTCACCGAACGCACCCGCGAGATCGGCCTCCGCAAGGCTGTCGGCGCCAAACGCCGCAACGTTCTCGGCCAGTTCCTCATCGAAGCCGTCACCCTCGCCCTTATCGGCGGCATGCTCGGCATCGCCCTCGGCGCCGGCGGGGCCGTCGCCGCCACCTCCTTCGTCGACAACTTCAGCGCCGTCGTCGGCCTCGACGCCATCGCCATCGCCATCCTCTTCTCCATGGCCGTCGGCCTCTTCTTCGGCATCTATCCCGCCTACCGCGCCAGCCGCCTCAACCCAATCGACGCCCTCCGCTATGAATAACCCACCCCGCCCCACCCGCCCTTCCCCCGCAGTTCCCCTGACCCCTAACCCCTACCCCCTAATCCCTGCCCTCCTCCTCACTCTCCTCCTCTCCGCCTGCGGCCGCCCGCCTGGCGAACCCACGCCCCTCCCCCCCGGCACGCCCGTCGTCCAGCCCACCCCCGACTTCAGCGCGCCCGCCCAGGTCGATTCCGCCAACCAGACCGCGGACCAGGTCGCCCAAGCCCTCCGCACCCGCCTCGCCCAGCAGCGCGCCCAGCCAACCCCCATCCTTGCCGTTTCCCCTGCCGTTCCCCTCGAAGTTTCCCCCGCCGTCCCCCTCGACGCCAGCCTCGACGTCTTCAACCGTCCCAACGCCCTCGGCATCCTCTCCGGCGGCGGGCTCCTCTACGCCGCCCCTGCCGGCGCCGTACGCGCCACCCTCCAGGTCGGCGCCACCCTCACAATCACCGGCCGCTCCGCCGACGGCGCCTGGTTCGCCGCCTACCTCGCCGACGGCATCGCCGGCTGGGTCCCTGTCGCCCAGGTCCGCGTCTTCGGCGACACCGACGAACTCGAAATCGTCCAGGAATCGCTCGGCCCCGCCGTCGTCGCCACCCTCATTGCCCAGGCCAGCAAACCGCAGGACCCCATCAGCGCCGTCGTCGTCCGGCTGACCGCAACCGCCACCCCTGCCGGAACAGCCTCCGACCCCGCGCCCCAACCGACAGCTGACGCCTCTTCCATAACCGACCCTGCCATAACCGGCCCCGCCATCACCGTCATCGTCGAAGGCGCCAACCTGCGCGCCGGCCCCGGCGTCGACTTCCCCGTCGTCGACGTTCTCTACCAAAACCAGACCGCCGCCCTCACGGGCCGCAACCAGGCCGGCGATTGGCTCCAGCTCCAACGCCCCACCGGCCCCGCCTGGATCTTCGCCCCCCTCGTCGAAACAACCGTCCCCACCGCCGACCTGCCCATCATCGAAGCCCCATAATCAGCCCCCGCCCTTCCCCCGCAGTTCATCACAGCGAATCCCCCAAAATCACAGTTCAGACAATCCCCCAATACCAACAAAACAACACCGTTCCCCCACCGCTATCCATACCCGCCCTAACGCCCCACCGCCGCCCAAACCACCCGCCCCCCTGCCCGTTCTCCCCGCAAAACCCCGACACCTCCCCCACGATCACCCTACGACCACCGTTCGCGACAGCCCCAAACCCAACACAGACGGCGAATTGTCCGCACCGCGCCTATCCTATAATATATCTGTCCTACTTCCAGTTGGTTTTGCTTGACTATATTTATTATATTTATCCTGTTTCCGGCTGGAATGTCTGATTAATGTTTTCAATTGAAATATCTGATTAGAACTCATATCTGATTAGAACTCATTAACACTTATCAGAATTATAAGAGCTAAAGAGCGGCTGATCCATGAAAGCCCGCGCCCTTAAGAAGATCCAATACACCTTTGAAGTTCTCCGCGCCCCGCCGCGCCCTCCGCGGACAAAAAAGCCGTTCTTCGCGCGCCTGCGCGTAACTTCGTGGATAAAAAAAGCGGTTCTCCGAAGCGCCCTGACCCTCCTCCTGACCCTGATCGCAATCACAACGACCGCTCAAAACGCACTCGCCGCCGAAGAGCACATCGTCCAGCCCGGCGAAACATTGAGCCGGATCGCCGCGCGTTATGGCACCACCGCCGCCGCCTTGCAGCGCCTCAACAAACTGCCCAACGCCAACCTCGTCCGCGCCGGCCAGCGCCTCCTGATCGAGGCCGCCGCTCCGTCCGCCAACGCGGCCCCGGCCGTTCAGAACTATCGCGCCTACACCGTCCGCCCGGGCGACTCCCTCACCCACCTCGCCGACACCCATGGCATCACCCTTTCCCGGCTCATGTCCATCAACGGCCTCACATCCCCGCGTTGGCTCTACGTCGGGCAAATTCTGCGCCTGCCCGCCCTGCCCGGCGCGCCCGCGCCACCCCGCTCGCTGGTCCATACCGTACGCGCCGGTGACACAGTCTCGGCCATTGCAGCGCAGCACCGCGTCACCACCGCCGCCGTCCTCCGCCTGAACGGCCTCACAGAGTACAGCCTGCTCACGATCGGCCAGACCCTGCGCCTCCCATCGCCGGACGCGCTCGAACTGCTCGAAGACCTCTATCCCCGGCTTGACCCCGCGCACTATCCCACCACCACCGAGCGCTGGATCGAAGTCGACCTCAGCGAACAGCTTGCCATCGCCTACGAGGGCGCGGTTCCCGTCAAAGTATTTATCATCTCATCCGGCGCGGGGAACACGCCCACCGTAACCGGCACCTTCCGCATCTGGGCCAAGATCGCCCTGCAGGACATGCGCGGCGGCAACCGCGCCGCCGGCACCCATTATCATCTCAAGGATGTCCCCAACGTCCAGTACTTTTATCAGGATTACGGCTTTCACGGCGCCTACTGGCACAACAACTTCGGCGCGCCCATGAGCCGCGGCTGCATCAACATGACCGAAAAAGACGCCGCCTGGCTCTTCGACTGGACATCCCCCTGGACACCCCCTCGTCTCCACGCTGACGACTGGCTCTTCAGCACCCGCGCCAACCCCGGCACCCTCATAATGGTCCACCAATAATGACCAGCCTTCCATCTCATTTCATCGCCGTCATTGCCACTGCCGTCATTGCATTCATTCGCTGCACTCATTCGCAACCGGAGTCCCTTCATGAATACCCAGACACGCAATCTTTCCCTCTCATTCCTCCTCCTCTGCGCGCTCTGCGCCATCGCCTGGCGCAGCCCCCATACCGCCGCTGCCGCCGCCAGCGTGATCGGCCTCGACCTCCTGCCGCCTCTCCCCTTCTCACACGCCACCATGGACCTGCCCCGCATCCGCCATGAACGCCAGACAAAACAGGCCGCCCTCACCTATCGCCGCCTGCTCGAGTCCGAATCCCACTATGCCGTCACCTACAACGGCCTGACCCTCATGCACATGAACGTCGACCAGGCCCGCGCCCAGGGCGAAAAATGGATCGAAGTCAGCCTCAAAGATCAGGCCCTCTACGCCTGGCATGGCGACCGGCTCGCAAACCGGTTCTCGATCTCCTCCGGCGTCGACGACAGTCCCACCGTCACCGGCCTCTACCGCATCTGGGCCCGCATCGCTTCCCAGACCATGGACGGCGGCAGCCGCGCCGCCGGCACCTACTACAGCCTGCCGAACGTACAGTGGGTCCAATACTTCTACGACGGCTACGGCTTCCACGGCGCCTACTGGCACAACAACTTCGGCACGCCCATGAGCCACGGCTGCGTCAACCTCACCATCGAAGACGCCGAATGGCTCTTCAGCTGGGCATTCCCCGACTGGGACGGCTCCGGGGCCTGGCTCCGCACCACCACCAACGACGCCACCCTCGTCTGGGTCCACGAATAACACCGCCCACGCCCCCCCAACCGCCTCGAATCGCGTAAAAATTCCCGAAACCACCCAAATCCCGCAAGGGCGCCCACAAAGGGCGCCCCTTCGTGGATCAAAAAGCGGTTCCCCCGCCCTTCATCACAGCAAATCCCCCAAAATCACAGTTCAGACAAGCAGTCCAGACTAATTTGTAAACAATTGACAATCGCCGCCAATCGAAAGTAATATAGGAGAAAACTGACAGGAGAGCCGCGGGGTCGAAAGAGAGGAAACCGGACTTGATGAAACGCATTATTATAATCGCGATTCTACCGATTTTTCTCGTCCTTTTGGGCGAACTGTCCGTCCAGGCCCAGGATCCAACCGAAGGAGAGCGCATAGCTCGTCTGGAAGAAGCCTACACGCATCTGGCAACAAAAGAGGACCTCGCCAAATTGCGGGGCGAGTTAAAGGCGGACATCGCTACGTTGCAGGGCGAATTGAAGGCGGAGATCGCCTCTCTGCGCGGTGAACTCCGCGGCATGCAATGGATGCTGGGCGGCGGATTTCTCATCCTTATTGCCGTCACGCTTTGGGTCAACCGCGAAAAGAGATCAGATCCTCAACCAGAACCTGCCCCGCTCTCGACAAACCCACAGGCGCAGTAGTTCCAAGGAGGAAACCGGCCTTTGATGAAACGCACTATTATAATCGCGATTCTACCAGTTTTTCTCGTCCTTTTGGGCGAACTGCCCGTCCAGGCTCAGACTCCAACCGAAGGAGAGCGCATAGCTCGTCTGGAAGAAGCCTACACGCATCTCGCAACAAAAGAGGACCTCGCCAAGTTGCAGGGCGAACTGAGGGCGGACATCGCCTCTCTGCGCGGTGAACTCCGCGGCATGCAATGGATGCTGGGCGGCGGGTTTCTCATCCTTATTGCCGTCACGCTTTGGGTCAACCGCGAAAAGAGATCAGATCCTCAACCAGAACCTGCCCCGCTCTCGACAAATCCACAGGCGCAGTAGTCTCGTTGCACACCCCCAGGTAAACAACATAGAACAATATAGAACAATATAGTAAGCCCCATCCATAGGCCGCGGCCATCCGAACCGCCTCTCTCTTGGTCGCCGAAGTCGAACGAAGCCGTAAACTCCCTCCGCCCCTCTGACCCGTCCGAAACAAAAATAAAAAATCCTGCCGGCGCCTTATAACGCCTCAGAGCGTCACATCAGTCTTCCCGAACCCCAAAGCCGTCCTCCGCGGACAAAAAAGCGGTTCCGCCCGCCAACAAATCACAGCAAATCCCCCCAAATTACAGTTCAGACAACCCAGACAGGAACTTTCCCGCCCCCTCAACCGTCACTACTACCAATCGCATCTCATCAAAACGATCCGACCAACAGAATCTCTGTACAGTTCCACACACAAAAGGAGCCACCATGAAACCCCAGCCCCGTACCCGAAAAAACATCGTGGGCACAATCCTGATCGCCATCCTGCTGGCCGTCGCCCTCCTGCCCGGCGCCGCGCTCGCCCACACCAACACCCCGCCGCCGGATCTTCCGGGGAACTCGTCAAACAACAGCAACACCCCGCCTCCCGCGGGCGGCGGCGGCAACACCCCGCCCCCTGCCGGCGGCAACAGCCCCAACACGCCCCCGCCCGCCGGCGGCAGCAGCAACAGCAACACGCCCCCACCCGTAGGCGGAACGCCGGGGACCCCGTCAAACAACACCTCGCCCCCCGGCAGTGGCAGCGGCGGCGGCAGCCAGCAGACCGAATCGCCGGCCCATCCCGACGCGCCCGACCACCCCTCGGCCGACTGCATCGTCGCCCACGCCGCCACCCCGGCGCAGCTCTGCCCCGTAGCCGACGGCCTCCAGTACTACTTCATCGGCAAAGACGGCAGCGCCAGCACAGGGCCTTTCATCAGCTCCTTCAGCGACCTCGCCGACCTCTACACCGGCAGCGCAGACGTACTGCTCTACTCAGGTCTCAACCCCCTGACCAGCAAATCCGTCAACATCTACTACCTCCCGACCGACCGTGTCATCCGGGTCAGCACCTACTACCCCGACACCCAGTACGACACCGACAAGCCCTACACATTCACCGTCAACGGCAGCAACACCGTCTCCCACACAGCCTGGTAAAAACCCGGCCAATCGCGCCAGAGGCCTCCCCCCCCTCTGGCGCAACCCCCGCCCCAACAAATCACACTTAATCCCCCAAAATCACAGTTCAGACAATTCGTAGCCAAATCGTAGCCAAACCGTCTTATCCCTGTCCGCGCCCCAAAAAAGCGGTTCTTCGCGTCCCTCCGCGTCCTCCGCGGATAAAAAAGAAGTTCCCCCTGCCCTCCCCCCGCCAACAAATCACAGTTAATCCCCCAAATCCCCCAAAATCACAGTTCAGACAATCCCCAAATCCCCTATCCCCCATCTTGACACCCCGCCCCATCTCATGTACACTACCCTAGTTAATGAGTTGGCGTCCTTTCCGCTTATAATGTAAAGTATTGGAATCAGAGAGTTGACGCCTGTTCTATTCATGGTGTACAGTATCTGAAGCAACAAAATCGTTGAAAGATGCGCACGCCGGACCGCTGTTCTTAAAACGTGCTCTTAATTCTGGTTCCAAAAGGAGAAATTCATGCTACATAGGAAGCGATTCAAATTCGCGGTCGTGGCCATCCTGGCCCTGCTGCTGACGGTCGTTCTGGCCCCGGCCGCCGTCGCTCAGGACGTGGGCGACCAAAGCCCGCCTCCGCCCGGAACGCCCGTTGACAACGGTAACGGCGACGGCGCCACACCCGATCCCGGTGGCGGCACCGGGCCCCCGCCCACCAACGGCGACGGCACCGGGCCCCCGCCCACCAACGGCGATAACGGCGACAATGGCTCAACGAACCCGCCCGGCAACGGTGACATGGGCAACGGCGACAGTGGCATGGCGCCCGCAATGTGGCCGTCTCCTAACGCCATCGTCCACCACGCCGCAACGCCGATCCAGATCAGCGCGCTCGGCGGCGGACTGCGCATCTACTACGTCGGCCCCAGCAGCGTCGTCACCGGCGGGATCCTGCCTACGCTCAGCGCACTCGCCGAAATGCACCCCGACGGCGACGCAGTCCAGCTCGTGGACGACGTACACCCGGGGACCGGCAAACACGTTTCAATTCACTACGTGCCGGACGCAAAGAAGCTGCACGTCAGCACCTTTTACGCCGACAAACCGCCGCACGACTACAATAAACCCTACATATTCACCGTAGACGCCGACCACTCCGTCACTCACGAAGCATGGTAGGCCACCTTAAAACAGGAGATCGTACAATGAAGCAAAAATCTGTTGGATTAACGCTGCGGGCGCTGATCATCGCCCTGGCGCTTATCTTGGTGGCTGGCTCCCCAGCCCTGCCGCCATTCGACGGCGTGGCCTACGCCCAGGCCGGCGGGCCTACTCTGACGGCCGCCATACCCCCGGGCGGGGGCAGCGTCTCCCTTACCTGGACCGCAGTCGACGACGCCGACAACTACGAGGTCTGGAAAGGGACCGGCACCGGCAGCTCCGTGAGCTGGGGCAGCGCGCCGCTCACGACGGTGGCCGATGACGTGACCACCTACTCGGACACCGCCGTAACCGCCGGCAGCACCTATTCCTACGCTGTCCGAGCGGTCGTCGATGGCACAAACGGGAACTACTCCAACGTTCCCAGCGTGACCATGCCCGGCGGCGTCACCGCGCCCACCGCGAAGGCCACCGTGACCGCGGCCGCCGACGGCCAGACCGCCATCAATGTCTCGTGGACCGCCGTCTCCGGCGCCACCAGCTACGATGTGCAGTACTGGACCACCGGCCTCAGTGGCTGGATGTCCCTCTCCACCGGCGGGACGGGAACGAGCTACAGTCACACCGGCCTCACAGCCGGCGCGACCTACTGGTACGTCGTGCGCGGCGTCAACAGCAGGCGGCAACGGCCCCTGGTCCGACTACGCCTCCCAGGCGCTGGACGCCTTTACGGCCAAGCCGGTGCTGACCCTGACCCACGTCAGCCGCAACGTCGTCCAGCTTTCGTGGACCGCGACGTCGTCCACCGCGACATACGAGTTGTCGCGCAAGAAGACAACCGCCGCTGACGGTTCGGGCGGCGCCTGGGCCAAATTGACCCTGTCCGACACCGACAAGGCGAGCCGCTCCTACACCGACAACAACGCCACCTATGATCCCGCTACGCCAGAGAACGGCAAGACCCAGTATCATTACAGGGTGCAGGCGTTTGAAAACGGTACCGGGGGCGACTATTCGGCTGAGAAGAAGGTTACGATCCCCGCGACGGGCATCCGGCCGACCGCGCCGACGGGCCTGGCGGCCCCAAGCGGCTCCATCACTTCGAGCAGCATCCAGATCACCTGGACTGCTGTCCCCGACCTCAGCTACGAAATCCGCTGGAAGACCGGCACGCAGGCCTATACGTCCCCCGCAGTGGCAACGACCCCCCATAATCACACCGGCCTCAACGCGTCGACGACATACACCTACCAGGTGCGCGCCCGCAACATCAACGGTCCCAGCGATTGGGCGACGGTAAGCGCGACGACCAGCGCCACCCCGAGTGTCAGCGGACAGATGGGCAAGGTGACCGGTCTGACGGCAGTGGATGCCACGACAGCGACAGGCGGCGGCGAGACCCCGACGCGGAAGATCAAGCTGTCGTGGAATTCCGTGTCAAACGCGACCCACTATGACATCATGGTCTGGGACACGAGCAGAGCTACTCCCGCATGGGCGGAATTGGCCGGCACCAATTTGACCGCCGGCCGCATAACGGTGGCGAATGCAGGTTCGTCCCCATCCTATGAGCACACAGGCGTTGCAGCCGGGACGACCTACTACTACGTCGTCAGCGCCGTAGACCAGTTTGCACCGAACGTGGCGAGCGCGAAGTATGACGACATGGGTCCATGGTCCGACGCCGCGATGGCCACCGCCAAAGCGATGTCGGTCGGTACCGCCGCGCCGACAGACTTGACGACAACCGTGACGGGGTCGACCTCGATCTGGCTCTCCTGGGATGAAGTGCCTTACGCCACCAAGTACACGATCCGGTGGCGGGAAGGCGGCGCCAACGCGTCACTGCACACCATCGACGCGATGGGCAACCTGACCTACCATCACACCGGTCTCTCCCCCAATACGGACTACTACTACCGAGGTGCGGGCGGAGAACTCGACTGACAAGACCCCCTGGTCGGCTGCGATTGAGATCAAGACCTGGACAACGCAGCTGGCCCCTCCGTCGAATGTGAAAGCGGATGCCGCCAGCAGCACGAGTATCAAGGTGTCGTGGAATGCAGTGCCCGGCGCAACCGGATACAAGCTCCAGAAGTGGGGCGAGGGTTGGACGGACGTAGGCACTCCCAACGACAATGGAGCCACCACGGCGACAACGTCCCAGACCGACAACACCAACCTGAGCGCAGCCACCACCTACTCCTACCGCGTGCAAGCGGTGAACGCCTCGGGCATGAGCACATGGTCTGCGGTCACGGAAGGCACGACCAAGCACGGCACGACCTCAGCGCCGACGCTGGTGGCGACCTCGACGGGCGAGTCCATGATCCGGCTCTCCTGGAAAGGCGTGAGCGGGGCGACCGGCTATATGCTGGAGTGGGCCGAAGATGCGGCCGGGTTTAACTTCGCCAATGCTACCATTCCGCGCAACAAGGAGACGCTGAACGGGAATCTCCGCCATTACGTCCACACGGGCCTCAAGGCGGGGACGCGGTACAACTATCGCATCCAGGCCGTGCTGCCCCAGAGCGTGACCTCGGCTTGGACCGACGGACAGGTGCAGTACACCAAGCCGGTCAAGCCGGAGCTGACCGCGACGGACGCGATCAGCTCCAGCATTACGCTGAAGTGGGACGCCGTGCCATTCATAGGTGCTACCGACGACGCGGCGACTGGCCACCTGACGGACGCCAGCAACTACACGGTTCAGCGGCGTATGGCCGGCGGCGGCGTTTGGGCAAACGTAACCCTGTCAGGCACAGTCTGCGACGCGACCACGAACAAGTGCTCGTTCGTGGATGGCAACGGCGAGGGCAATCTTACCGCCAACACGCGTTACTACTACCGTATCCGCGCGACGGTAACCCGGACCGACACCTACACCAGTTACTGGGACTACGCAAACCAGAGGACGACGTCCAACTAGCTAGTGGACTGAGCCTGGTGGTCCCAGCGTTCAGAATGTAGCAGTAGTACGCAGCACAAGATGCGTCCCGGCCCCGTGCTGGGGCGCATCTTTTCTCTCTAACCGGATTTCGCCCGCGCCAAGGGCCGAATCCGACCGGCCCGAACCTGATCTGACTTGCAGAGGAGAAGCCCATGTTCCGTCCGAAACGCTTCAAACTGGCAGCCGCCCTCACTCTCGCCCTCCTGCTGACGGCCGCCCTCGCCCTCCCCGCGGCTGCGCAAAACATCTCCGGCGGCGGCAACACCCCCCCGCCGCCCGATAGTCCCTCCACGCCCAGCAACGACACCCCCACCCCCCCGCCCAGCGGCAACGGTGGCGGCGGCGGCACGCCCCCGCCCACCGGCGGCACACCCCCGCCCACCGGCGGCACGCCCCCGCCCACCGGCGGCAACGGCAATGGCAACGGTGGCGGCGGCGGCACAATGGCGCCCAGCTGGCCCCCCGCCAACATGATCGTCACCCACGCCGCGACCCAGGTCCAGCTCGCGCCCGTTAACGACGGCCTGCAGACCTATTTCATCGGCTCCGGCGGCGTCGGCCACTCCGGCCCCTGGATCGCCTCCTTCGCCAGCCTCGCCGCGGACCATCCCACCGGCGGGGCGGTCACCCTGTACACCGGCTCCAACCCCGGCACCGGCAAACCCGTGACCATCTACTACCTCGCCTCCGAGAAAAAGGTCCGCGTCAGCACCTACTACCCCGACACCCAGTACGACGTCAACAAGCCCTACGTCTTCACCGTAGACGCCGGCCACAACGTCACCCACGACCAATGGTAGGCATCGTGGCAGGTTAGCGGCAGGCATCGTCGTACACGATCAGCGGTAGCAAAAAGCGCCCCGGTCCCGCACCGGGGCGCTTCGCACGGTCTTGGCGTACTGTCGCCCTTTGCGACCACGGCGCTCACAGGGGTGATGCGCAATGGCCGTCGAACTCAATTCAGGTGGTCTGCCTTAGCACTCGAACCTGCACGGTTGCCCGGATGACCAAGATCACGACCCGCTTTCAGTCCCATCAGGTTCTCGGCCGACTCTTGCAGTTGTCGCTGACGCCGGTGGCGATTACGGTAAATATAGAGGTGGACCTTCTGGGCGAGTCTCCCAAGGCCGATGCGCTCCTCCTCCGCAGGCAGGGCAGAGCGTGGAACGCAGCGCAAAGAGCGCGTCTGCCGGATGGCGTGCGCGACAGCGCGGCCGGCCATGTTCTGATCGAGTTCAAGTATACCGAGTCTGTCAACGAACGCGCGCTCACCCAAGCGGTGGCGTACGACCACTTTTACCGCCAAGCGCAGAGGTTGCCTGAAGAACAAGCGCTGACGGTCGTGCTGAGCGCGAAAACGCCGCAGAAGGCGCGGCTGGCGGAATGGGGGTATAGGGAAGCGCAAGCCGGTGTCTATCACAGCGCGTTGCCGCTGCTGCGCCGGGTCCGGTTGCTGGTGTTGAACGAACTGCCGTCCAAGCCGCATAACGCATATGTTAAGCTGTTTGCGAGCCGGGAGCGGGAACGGGAGGCGGCGTTTGAAGCGCTGTCTGAACCCGAAGTAACGATATCGTCCCAATTGCACGCCTACATGTTTGGCCTGCAAGAGACGTTGGACGTGATGGGAGAAAGCAATATGGCTGAAATGTTGACTCCGGACAGGATCATGGAGATAGGCGAAAAGATACGCCAGCGCGTTCTTGACTCGGCTACACCCGAAGAACGACTGGCGGGACTTGACCTCGAAGAACGACTGGCGGGACTTGACCTCGAAGAACGACTGGCGGGACTTGACCCCGAAGAACGACTGAGCGGTTTGACCCAAGCCGAACGTCGTCATCTTCTGCAACTGCTTCAGAAAGAGGCAAGCGCTCCTTCCGGCGACATAACAAACGGCAATGACGATCCTGCATAACCTGAGTTCGGGGTTGAATCACAGCAGGCGCGTCATATTCTTGCGCGAAAGATGGAGCGTGAGCGCCTTGCGCGGCCGGTGGGTTCAGGTTGAGAATCTCTATTCCACCAGCTTGACAAGGCGCTCTTAAACTCCGAATTCAGGTTAACTATATAATTCCCTTTCGTTAAGGAGATCTGAAAGTGTCAGACAACTGCCCATACCCCTGGAGAAGGCAGGATGAGCGAAGCCAGAGCCTACCAAAAAACGCATCCCTGGATTGACTTCCGACCAGACTTAGGCCAGACCGATTCTTCCTTCTGGATCCAACTGGGACGGGCACAGGCCAAATGCGAGCAAGTAGCCGGAGTCCCACTATTGCCGGAAGTCGCAGATCAATTGCACCAGATCTACCTGGCCAAAGGCGCGCTGGCAACAACCGCCATAGAAGGCAACACACTATCCGAAGAAGAGGCCCAAAAACAGATACAGGGAAAACTCGAACTCCCGCCTTCCAAAGAATACCTCGGCCAGGCAATAGACAACATCGTAAACGCCTGCAGCGCCATAGCTGACAATATGATGCTGTCCGCAGGACCTCACGAATTAACCGTAGACGGAATTAAGCGGCTTAACCGCATCGTCTTATACAACCTGCCCCTTGACGACGATATCCATCCCGGGCAAATTCGACAAGACAGTGTTGTTGTAGGCAGGTATCGAGCAGCGCCCGCGCAGGATTGCGCATACCTGCTGGCCCGACTTTGTCACTGGCTCAATGCTGAATCCTTCCTCCCCAACGAATCCGTAAAGATCGCCTCTGGAATCTTGAAGGCAATTCTTGCGCATCTCTACATAGCCTGGATTCATCCGTTTGGAGACGGAAATGGGCGGACCGCACGGCTGGTCGAGTTTCAGCTCCTTTTGTCCAGCGGCGTACCAACCGTTGCCGCACATCTCCTGAGCAATCACTACAACCAAACCAGAGACCAGTACTACCGGCTGCTTGATGCGGCAAGCAGATCAGGCGGCGATGTCGTGCCGTTCGTCAAATACGCATTACAGGGCCTCGTTGATGGCCTGAACGAACAAATCTTGTTCATAAAAGCGCAGCAATTCCATGTTCACTGGATCAACCACGTCCACGCGCTGTTTCGCGACAGAGACAGCAAGACCGACGTGCGCAGACGCCGGCTGGTCATTGATCTGTCCGAAAAATCGGATCCCGTGCCAATCTCGGAATTACGTCACATTTCCCCTCGAATCGCAGAAGCCTACGCGAACGAATCCGACAGGACAATTCGGAGTGACCTCAGAGCGTTGATGAAGATGGACCTGCTGAAACAGAATGAAGAAGGCGTGGAAATCAAACCGGAAATCATGTTGCCGTTCGTCTCTCTAGCGGTGGACTAAAAAGCAGTCCCCCCGCCGTCACCTGAATCACACTTAATCCCCCAAAATCACAGTTCAGACAACCCGCGAACAATCCGCGCGCCAACATCGTCTCCATTAAAGACCATGCCGCAAAACACAAAATTCCCGATGCTTCCATCTAACGTGAACTCAACTTGAAACCCAAACTCTTCACGCACGCCGCCCTGACCGCCCTGACCGCAGCCATCCTGCTGCTCAGCGCCTACACCGCATCCGCCGCCGCCCCCGCCGCCCTCGCGGACGACCCGCCGCGGCAGGCCTCAGACACCGCGCTCACCCCGCCGACCCTCACCGCCGCCGCCGCCGAAAACGCCATCGAACTGCGCTGGGACGCCTGTGCCCGGCGCCGTGCGCTACGAACTCATGGTCTGGTGGGATCCGCTGCCCGCCTGGCAACGCATAGGCGGAGACGCTCTCACCGCCACATCCTACACCCACACCGGCCTTGTTGCCGGCAGGGAATACTTCTACACCATCCGCGCCGTCAACGCCGAAGGCGAGAAAAGCGGCTGGCAACAGGACTACGCCTCCGCCACCGTACCCGCCGCGCCCGGCAACGCGCCGCCCACACCGACACCCACCCCGACCCCAACGTCCACACCCACGCAGCCCGCATCCCCCTTGCCCACCCCGACCCCGACCCTAACGCCGGCCCTGACACTCACCCCACGCCCACCCTAACGCCGGCCCCAAACGCATCCCCCCTGACGCCGCCCGCGCTGACCGCCGCAGCCGTCGAAAGCGCCATCGAACTGCGCTGGGACGCCGTGCCCGGCGCCGCGCGCTATGAACTCATGGTCTGGTGGGATCCGCTGCCCGCCTGGCAACGCATTGGCGGAGACAATCTCACCGCCACCACCTTCACCCACACCGGCCTTGTTGCCGGCAGGGAATACTTCTACACCATCCGCGCCGTCGACGCGGCCGGCGAGACCAGCGCCTGGCAACAGGACTACGCCTCGGCCACCGCGCCCGCCGCGCCCGGCAACGCGCCGCCCACGCCCACCCCGACCCCAACGCCCACCCCCACGCAGCCCGCATCCCCCTTGTCCACCCCAACCCTGACACCCACGCCGACATTCACGCTAACCCCCACACCCACACTTACGCCCACCCCCACGCCGGCCCCGGCTGCATCCCCCCTGACGCCGCCGACCCTCACCGCCGCCGCCGCCGAAAACGCCGTCAAACTGCGCTGGGACGCCGTGCCCGGCGCCGTGCGCTACGAACTCATGGTCTGGTGGGACCCGCTGCCCGCCTGGCAACGCATTGGCGGAGACAGCCTCACCGCCACATCCTACACCCACACCGGCCTTGTTGCCGCCAGGGAATACTTCTACACCATCCGCGCCGTCGCCGCGGCCGGCGAGACCAGCGCCTGGCAACAGGACTACGCCTCCGCCACCGTACCCGCGCCGCAGCCCCAACAGAAAGTCGCGCCGCCCCCGCCCGCCTTCGGCCTCGACCCCTTCTACCGCAAATATCTGGACGCCGCCGGCATCCCCGTCGTCGCCCCCGCTGACGTCGACGACGCCGAGCTCTACCACGCCCGCGACATCATCCTCGCCATGCTCTCCGACCGCCCCGATATCCTCGCAGCCATGGTCGCCAACCGCTTCCGCGTCATCATATACGAGGACGACGGCTGCCGAGGCCCCTTCCAGATACCGGAGCTCAGCGACGACCTCCCGCCCGGCCGCTGCACCAATACCGTCGGCATCGCCAGCATAGAGGGTCTTATCAACAGATACACGGGCGAAGTGTTGCTGGTAATCGAGGCGATCGGCGTAGCGCCCGCGTTCCTGCCGTACTGCAACTTCATTTTCGTCCACGAATTCGCCCATCTCGTGGACTACACCCTTTCATTCCGGCTGCCCGCCAGCGCCGTCTACGATCCAAACTTCGAGCCGCGCGTCAAGAGCGCCTACAACGCCGCCATCGCCGCCGGCCTCTACCCGAATGCCTACGCCGCCACCAACCACCGCGAATACTGGGCCGAAGCCGTCACCTTCTGGTTTCTGCCCGACCTGCTGACCGGCCAGGTCCGCACGCCCGCCCACGTCGCGCAACTCGCCGACTACGATCCCCGGGTCGTAAGCCTGGTTAAAGACGTCTTCCGCGACGCCGTACTGCCCGACTGCAACCCCGTCTTCTTCAGAGTGCTGGGGACCGTAACCGGGCCTGGAGGGGAACCCCCTTCCCGGCATCAAAGTCATCTCCGAAGTGCGCGTAGTCCCCAGCATCTCCCCCTACTACTGGTACTTCGTAGAAGACACCCTGCCCACACGCGCGGACGGCGCATTTGTTGTCTCCGTAAGCAAACCCCGTCTCGCGGCCGTCCAGAGGCTCGTCCGCCGCGAGACCGGCGAGACCGACCTCGACGCCCACTTCATCCTGGGCGTCGCCCGCGAAGGATCCGGCGCCTGTACCGCCGGCTACCTCAGCCGTACCGGCGGCAAAGTCGAAAACATACCTTCCCGCCGCGCCGCCCAATTCGCCGTCCCCAGGGCCGACCTCCCCGGCGTCTCCCTCACCCTCGCCCCCAACTTCGACTGGACCCAACTCACCTGCCGCAACCCCGCCGCCGCCCCCCTCCCCAAAAACCAAAACTAACGCAAACCCAATTCACCCTTCCCCCGCCCCGCCGACACGCGCTGGGATCGCGGGCGTCCCGCCCGCCCCCGGACCAAAAGCAGTCCTCCGCGCCCCTCTGCGTCCTCCGCGGATCAAAAAAAGCAGTTCTTCGCGTCCCTTCGTGCCCCTTCGTGGATCAAATATCCCCCAAAATCACAGTTCAGACAACCACTCTCCACTATTGACACCCCCTCCCCATCTGGTGTAAGCTTGTACGCGCGTTTCACCGTGTTTCATGACACTGACGTCAAGTTGGAAAAGAATAGGAGAATTACATGTTCCATCGGAAGCGCCTCAGGTTGGCGGCCGTCATCGCGATCGCCCTGTTGCTGACGATTGCTTCAGCCTCTGTAGCCGCCGCCCATTCACCGCAGTCGGACGACATTCGCCGCGCCCTCCCGCCGGATCCGGGTGGCAACGGCAACGGTGGCGGAGGCACGACGCCCCCGCCCGGTGGTGGAGGAGGAACGCCGCCGCCCACCGATGGTGGTGGAGGAGGCCAGCAGCCCGGTGGTGGCTCAGGAGGCGTACCGCCGCCTGCAACCGTGGACGGCCTCATCAAGCCCGTCGTCTACCCCTGGCCGCCCCCCAACGCCATCGTGCTCCATCCCGCCACGCCCATCCAGCTCAGCCAGGCCGGCACCGGCCTGCGCGTCTACTTCATCAACCGCGACGGCGCCAGCAAGATCGGGCCCTTCTTCGACGAATTCGGCATCCTCGCGCACAACTACCCCACCGACCCCGTCACCCTCTACACCGGCTTCAACCCCGGCACCGGCAAACCCGTCACCATCGACTACCTGCCGTCTGAAAAGAAACTCCGCGTCAGCACCTTCTACGCCGACAGACCGCCCCACGACATCGACAAACCCTACGTATTCACCATCGACGCCGACCACAACGTCACCCACGAGCAATGGTAACCACCCACGCCCGCTTACCATCTGTAGGGGCGCCCCTTGCGGGCGCCCCCTGCCCAATTCCCCGCCGTTCTTGACTTGCCAACCGTTTTCCCCTACGATTGACAAACTGACGAGCGCGCAAAAGCCCGCAGCCCAGAACCCTATAGCAAAAGTGTGAGAAAAAACATGCAGGCGCTTGAAGAACTACAAACCCGCGCACAAGAAGAACTGGCCGCCGCCGGCACCGTCGAAGCCACCGAAGCCTGGTTCCGCGACTACCTCGGCCGCAACGGCGCCGTCACCAACTTCCTGCGCGGACTCAGCGACCTGCCCCGCGAAGAACGCCCCGCCGCCGGCCGCGCCGGCAACCAGCTCAAAAACCTGCTCGAAGAGGCCCTGCACATCCGTCAGGAGACCATCCGCCACCAGGAGATGGAGCGTACCCTTGCCGCCGAAGGCATCGACGTCACCATGCCCGGCCGCCGCCCCACCCTCGGCAAAATCCATCCCAGCAACCAGACCCTGCGCGAAATCGCCCACATCTTCGGACAAATGGGCTTCCAGATCTACGACTCCCCCGAAGTTGAGACCGACGACTACAACTTCGGCCTCCTCAACATCCCGCCCGGCCACCCTGCCCGCGACATGTGGGACACCTTCTACACCACCACGCCCGGCGTCATCCTCCGCACACACACCAGCCCCGGCCAGATCCACGCCATGCGCGCATACTGCCCGGAGCCGATTCGCGTCATATTACCGGGGAAATGCTACCGCCACGAGGATGTCAGCGCCCGCTACGACATGATGTTCCACCAGGTCGAAGGGCTCGTCGTCGGCCGCAGCGTCACCTTCAGCGACCTCAAGGGCACGCTCGTCAACTTCGCCAACCAGATGTTCGGCGAAGGCTGCGCCCTCCGTTTCCGCAAAAGCTACTTCCCCTTCACCGAGCCCAGCGTCGAAGTCGACGCCGGCTGCGTCCTCTGCGAAGCCAAAGGCTGCCGCATCTGCAAACAGACCGGCTGGCTCGAAATCCTCGGCGCTGGCATGGTCCATCCCATCGTCCTCCAAAACGGCGGCTACGACCCTGCCGTCTACAGCGGCTTCGCCTTCGGCATGGGCCCCGAGCGCATCGCCATGCTCAAATACGGCATCGACGACATCCGCTACTTCTTCACTAACGACGTCCGCTTCCTCGAACGCGTCGGCTGAACCCACTCCTAGCCTTCCAGCGCCCGGCGCATACTTTCGCCTTCCTTCTGCCACCATTGGTTCAAAATTACGATGTCCGTGCCAATGCAGAAGTGTCGCGCCCCCATGTCCAGGTAGCGCTTCGCATCGTCCGCCGTGCTAATTTCAATCCGCGGATGAACGCCCGTGGCCAGGCAGCCATCGATCACCTTCTGCGCCGCCGCCTGCACCTCCGGATCATTCCGCTGTCCCTGCTTGCCGATACTCATCGAAAAATCGGACGGCCCCCACTGCAGCATCTCCACCCCGTCCACCGCCAGAATCTCGTCCAGCTCATCCAGCGCCGGCTTCTTCTCCAGCATCAGCGCCACCACAATATCGTCCAGCGCTTGCACATACGCCTCATTGCCCCCGTACCCCATATACGAAAACCGCCGCATCGCCACGCCGAACGTGCCGCCCGCATGGGGCGTATCCGCCCGCACATAGCTCACACAGTCCGCCGCGCCCGCGGCAGAGCGCACGTCTGAAAACAGCACGCTGTTGAATCCCGACCCCACCGCCCGCTGGGCCACAAACTCGTTGTTCGCCCAATCGATCTTGATCATCGACCCCAGGCCGTAAAGCTCAGCCGCCCGGCAGATATTGTCCAGGTCATGCAGCGTATACGTTCCATACTCAGCCACAAACTCCACATAATCGTACAGCCCCGTATGCCCCAGCGCCTCCACAACATTCGGCCACACACTGTGAATGTGGGTTGCCAGCGTCGGTTTGCCCTCATCGAGCAACTTGCGAATCGGATTCGCGCGCATCGTTATATTCTCCGGGTGGGATGGCGAACCGGCCTGCCGCTGCCGCGGAAGCCGGCCTTGACGAGAAGTAAAAAGGGAGAAAGATATTCTCCTCCCCACAAAATCCAGTATAGCACAGCAGAAAGTGGAGTAACAGTCCCGCAACGAATTAAGCCGCCCTCCGCGGACCAAAAAAGCCGTTCTTCGCGTCCCTTAGTGTCCCTTCGTGGATCAAAAAAAGCCGTTCTCCGCGCCCCCCTCTCAATCATCTGGAGCCAGCAGATCCTCCGTCTGCCCGCTGTGAATCAGCAACACCGTCCCCACCGCGCTCAACCAGCCGTTAAGCTGATTTCCGTAACTCTCCCGCTCCTCCGCATCCGGCCGGTTCATGCCCAACAACGTCAAATCCGTCTCCCTGCTCCACGTTTTCACCGTATCCGGGAACAGCTCACCTCGCGGCGGCACGATCACCACCGGCTCCGCATTGACCCGCACCCTGTCCAGCAGCGCCCGCAGATGGGCCTCCACCTGTTCCCGCCCCTCCCCGCGCGGCAGCGTCTGCAGCAGCCGGATCGACGCCCCGTCCCATGTCGGAGTTTGCGAAATAATATGCGCCAGCAGCAGCATCAGATCACCGTTCCCGCTGCGCCCGCGCCACCACACATCGATCACCTTGCGGTTGCCGAACCCGCGCCTCTCGTCGTGATGCAGGAACAACACCGACTTGCCCAGCTCGAACAGCGTCGACAGCAGCCGCAGTGAAAGCGTGCGCCCGCCCTCCGTATCGCTCCAGCCCATCAGCACCGTGTTCGGCTCCAGCCCGCCCACACCGTGCGCCTGGCACACTGTCACCGCGCCCGCGTAGAAATTTTCCACAATGTCCGCCTCGGCAAAGGCCGACATGTTCTGCTCCTGGATGAACGCGCGGATCTGCCGCCGCGCGATGCTGCGCAGCCGTCGTCTCGCCAGCTGATCGACATTCCCCACCAGAAGCTGGTAAAACGAAACGATGCCATACCCCCGGACTCAGCAAATTCGCCACCTCCACCAGCGGCGCCCGGTTATGCGGCTGCCCCGTGAACACCAGGATATTCGGCCGCCAGTTCTTCGCATGAAAGACCGACCGCTCCAGATTCAGCAGCGACCGCCGCGCCACCGCAAACCAGATCCCGTTGCGCACGTCGCCCCACGTGCGGATCGTCGAGCGGCGCTCCAGGTAAAAATAGATCCCATAGCTGATCAGGATCGCAATGACCGTTGCCGTGGGATTGATCACGAACATGGCCCCGTAGCAGCCGGCCGCCCCCAGCAACGAAAAACTGAAATGGATATTGGCTCGCGGCCGGAAACTGGGGTTCCCCACCAGCTTCTCAATCCCCGCCACCAGGTTGGTCATCCCGTACGTGTTCAGGAAAAACATCGTGATGATCGGCGCCACAACGTTCAGATCGCCGGCCCAGATCACCGCGAACGCGATGCCCGCCGTGATCAAAACGCCCACCCGCGGCTCCGTCCTGCTCCCCAGCCGCAGACCCAGCGCCCGCGGCACGATCCCGTCATTCGCCATCGCCTGCAGCGTGCGCGGCGCCGCCACAATGCTGCCCAGCGCCGACGACAGCGTTGCCGCCCACACGCCGATCAGGATCAGCGGCGGAAACAGCGCGATGTCCCGCATGATCAGCGTGTTGCTCTTCAGTTCATCCGGGCTGCCGTGCAACGAGAGCCAGATGACCGAGAGAAAGTAAACGACCGCCGTAAACAGCACCGACAAAAGTGTGCCCTTGTGAATGCTCCGCCCCGGGTCCTTCAGATCGCCCGACATGCTCGCGCCCACCGCAATGCCCGTCACCGCCGGAAAGAACACCGCGAAAACGCTCCAGAAACTCATGCCCTCGCCATAGTTGGCAATCATGGTCGGAGCCTGGATCGAGCCCCACCCGCCCGCGAAAAACGAAAGCAGCGCCGCCATCAACGCCGCCAGAATGAAATACTGTATCTTGATCGCAAAGTCCGCGCCGATGAACGCCACGACCGCGAAGACGATGGCAATCAATGTCGAAAGCGCCCTGGCGTCGATCCGGCTGAAGAAAGCGATCCCCTCCAGCGACTCGGTGAAACCGATGATGTAAAAGGCGACCGAGATCGCCTGCGACAGATAGAGAGGCACGCCGATGGCGCCGCCGATTTCACGGCCCAGCGTGCGCGAAATCAGGTAATACTTGCCGCCCGCCCGCACGTTCATCGACGTCGCGATCGCGGACAGCGACAGGCCCGTCAGAAAGCTGATCGAGTTGGCGATTAACACGATCAACAGCGCGCCCATCAGGCCGGCCTGGCCCACAACCCAGCCCGCCCGCAAAAACAGGATCAGCCCCAGAATCGTCAGCACGTTCGGCGTAAACACGCCCCCGAACGTTCCGAAGCGGGCCGACGCATTTGTCGTTTGCGCCGCAGCCGCCTGTGCAGATGCAGTCATAAGCCTTGGGTGACCTCCTTCTCCAATGCGTTGCGCCAGGCAGCGGGGATGCGGTCCCCCAGTTCGACGCGCTTCGCGCCGATAAACCGGGCCAGCTCGACCAGCGTCTCGGCAACTGCCGCCCCCGACTGCGCGTCGATGCGCGCCGCCGCCTCCGGATACAAAGCGTGGATATGGTAGATTCCCGTCTTACGATCGATTTGCGAGTCCATCCTCCCGATGAAGCGGTCGCCGTGCAGCAGCGGCATCACATAATAGCCGTACTGCCGTTTTGCTTTCGGCACGTAAATCTCGATGCGGAAGTGAAAATCGAATAACTGCTCTGTCCGTTCCCGGTCACAGATAAGATTGTCGAATGGCGACAGCAAGACCGTGCGCGGCGCCCAGCCGCCTCCCTGAATCGACGCCAGCAGCGGTACCGTTTCCCGGTGTATAAACCACTCGCCCGCCCACGGCCCCGCATCGTCGACGATCTGCGCCGGCAGCAGGACCTCCTCCTCCGCCAGCTCCGCCAGCCGGTCGTCCAGGCCCGGGTACCTCTGACGCATGAAGTGATTGTTGATCTGCTTCCGGTTCGCAACCCCCAACGCCTTCAACGAGCGCTGGCAGGCATGGCGCACGACCTCCGCCTCATCCGGCGGCGCCTGGCCCGCCCACTCCGGCAGCCACGCATCCCGCAGATGCCACAGCTTCTGGTTCCCCCGCCGCCCCACAGTCATCACAAGACCTTTGCGGTCCAGGAAATCCAGCATGCGCGAGACCGCGCTTCCGCCTGTCCAGCCGAGCGACTCCCACGGGACGGCCTCCGGTCCCGCCAGCGCTTTCGCCGGCAGCGGCCCGTCCGCCTGCAGAAGCGCCAGAATGTGCGCCTCCAGTTCCGCATTTGTCTCCATCCACCCGCGTACCCGCTCCGACCACTGGCTCGAATTGGTGAAGGCCCGCCCGATCCAGCCCCGAAAAAGCGGATAATCCTCTGTCAGGACAAAGGAAGCGCAGTGCGCCCAGGCCTCGATAATCTGCCGCTCCTCCTGCAGATCATCCAACCACGCCGGGTCGAAGGCCCCCATCCGGCTCCACAGCGCCAGCAGCTGTGTCCGCTCTACCGCCCGGATCGGATCGATCTGCACACAGTTCAACTGCCGCAACAGTTCAAGCAGGCCCGCTTTGCTTGCCTCAACACGCGGCCCCGCCAAACGCTGGACCGCGATCGCCAAGCGGCGAGCCTCAGTAGGAGTAAGGGTAATGGGTAGCATAGTTATTGGTACCGTCCTTCCGGTCGGGGAAGTCGGGCCGCGTCCTTCGGCACTTCAATTATCGTGCTTCACAAAAGACGCGCAAGCGAGGACAAGAAAATACCACCTCTCAAGCGAGAGGCTACGAAAAACAGGAAACCAAGAACGAACGACTAGGGCTCGTTCGCGGACAAAAAGGTGTTCTTAGTGTCTCTTCGCGGCCCTTCGTGGATAAAAAGATGTTCTCCGCGTACTTGGCAGTTCACTAAAAACTGGAAACCGCCTTACCGCAACACCGCCTCCCCGATCGCCCGGTACCCTCGCGCCGCCGCGATCAGATCGTCCAGCTTCAGTCTCTCATTGATGACGTGCGCGTCTGCCTCCGTCGCCGGACCAAAGCCGATCGTCGGGATGCCCGCCACCCCCGCGCTGTAGGCCGCGTTTGTGCAGAAGCGATACGCGTTCAGCCCCGCATCGATCCCCGCGCCGTGCACCGCCGCCAGCGCGCCCGTCACAAACGGGTCGGCGTCATCCGCCAGCCACGCCGGAAAGTACTTCTCAATCGTGAATGTGTGCCCCGTATAGCTCGTGTATTCCCCCGTGCCGACGCGGGCGTCCAGCTGGATGTCGGCCAGCTCCGGTCGCCGGCTGATGTCCGCCAGCACGCTCTCGGCCTCCTCCCCAGGCAGCAGCCGGCGGTCATACGTCACCCGGCAAATGCTGGGGATGACCGAATGGCCCGGGTAGGGCTCGCTGATGATATCCGTCAGCGCAAAGATCGCCGGCCCCATCTGCGGGTGTTCGTCGAGCGCCAGGTCCTCAACCGCCGCGATCACCCGCATCATGTCCAGCGCCGCGTTGCGCCCCATCTGCGGCGCCGACGAGTGCGACGGCCGCCCCGTCGTCGTCAGGTGGACCTCCGCCCGGCCGCGGCCGCCCCGCACGATCTGCAGGTCCGACGCCTCACCGATCACAACGAAGTCCGCGCCCGTCTGCGCGATCACCTTCTCCAGCGCCACCCCCTCCAGCACCTCCTCCATCACCGACGCGCTCACTACGGCTTTGCCCTTCAGCGCCGTCCTGTCCAGCCCGCCGATGCCGTGCGCCATCGCCGCCAGCGCGCCCTTCATGTCCGCCGCGCCCCGTCCGTGCAGCGCGCCGCCCCGCACCGCCCCGCTGAACGGGTCCAGCGCCCACGGCACACCCGGCGACACACCCACCGTATCCGTATGCGCGTCGAACACGATCGTCGGCCCGGGCTGCGCGCCCTCCACCACGCCGACGACATTGCCCACGCTGTCCGTCCACACCCTGTCGAACCCGAGCGCCGTCATCTCGGCCTCGATGCGGCGGGAGACCTGCCCCTCCTCACCGCTCAGGCTCTGGATGCGCACAATGTCTCTGGTAAAGGATATCAGGCGTTCTCTATCCAGCATTCGCGTTCCCTCGCGTGTATGTGTTCTGCTACGTTAAAGAAGTTCTCCGCCGCACGCGACAAAAATATAGCTGAAATACCGAAAATCGCGCAACTGCCATATTTTGGCCGCCCGGTAAAGGAAGCCCGATTCAATTCCGATGCCTTGCCAGCGGCCTGTCTGTCAGCTACACTATAAATACCGCAGCGGCCACCTGCCAGCGTTCAGGCGCCGCACCAGCCGCCGGGCCAAAGGAGCCTCCCCTTCACATGAACACAACCAGCGCATTTCAGTCGATTGAAGAAACGACAGACTCTCTTGGCGGCCAGCAATACATCGCCAATGACGAAATCGCCACAACCGTCTACCTGTCCCAGCAGCTTGGCAAGCCCCTTCTGACCGAAGGACCGGCCGGCGTCGGCAAGACCGAGCTCGCCAAGGCCATCGCCGGCTCCCTCGGCCGCACCCTCATCCGCCTGCAGTGCTACGAAGGTCTGGACGAGACCAAGGCCCTCTATGAATGGGAGTACGCCAAGCAGCTGCTCTACACGCAGCTTCTCCGCGATCAGCTGCAGCAGACCCTGGCCGGCGCCAACTCGCTCGCCGAAGCCGCCGACCGCCTCACCGACGAGGAAGATGTCTTCTTCTCAATGCGTTTCCTCCTGCAACGGCCCCTGCTGCGCGCGATTCTCAGCGACGAGCCGGTTGTACTCCTCATCGACGAAATCGACCGCGCCGATGCCGAATTCGAGGCCTTCCTCCTCGAAGTATTGAGCGACTTCCAGGTCAGCGTACCCGAACTCGGCACGCTCGCGGCCAACCACGTGCCCATCGTCGTCCTCACCAGCAACAACACCCGCGAACTGAGCGAGGCGCTCAAACGGCGCTGTCTCTATCTCTTCATCGGCTACCCCTCCCTCGAGCAGGAGCTTAACGTCGTCCGCCTGAAAGTGCCCGACCTGGCGCCGCAGATGGCCCGCCAGGCCGTGGAGCTTGTGCAAAGCCTGCGCCAGATCGACCTGCGTAAGCATCCCAGCATCTCCGAAACCCTGGACTGGGCACAGGCGCTCGTCACCCTCAATTCCGAAAACCTTGATCGGAAGACGCTCGAGACGACGCTCAGCGTACTGCTGAAACACGAGACCGACCTGCGCAAAGTACAGCGCCAGCTGGGACGGATGGACGGCCAGGACGACGACGAAGATGAAACCGACTGGGACGAAGAACTGCCCCGCCGCCGGCGCATCGACTGATCTGCGTTCAGCAGCTATGCCCTCCTGAGACATTTTGGGAACCGTAAGACAGGACGCCCGGCCTCCCCGCTGCAGAGGAGAATCCCATGGAAGAGCGAATCGTAAAGTTCATTTCAGCCTTGCGTTCCGGCGGCGTGCGCGTCAGCCTCGCCGAGAGCGCCGATGCTTTCTCCGCCGTGGACAACCTGGGCGTCCAAGACCGGGACGCCTTTCGCCTCAGCCTGCGCGCAACCCTGGTCAAAGATGCAGAGAGCCTCCCGACCTTTGAAGAGCTTTTCCCCCTCTTCTTCGGCAGCGGCGAGCCGCCCCCGCTGATGAACCTGATGGAAGATCTCACCGAAGAAGAGGCCAATATGCTGGCCCAGGCCCTCCAGGAATTCGGCCAGCGGCTGCGAGAAATGCTGGAACGGCTCCTGCGCGGCGAACAGCTGTCGCCCGAAGAGCTGGACGCTCTCGGCCAGATGGTCGGCCTCAATCAGGCCGATGACCTGCGCTATCGTGAATGGATGGCGCGCCGCATGCAGCGTGCCCTCCAGTTCGAACAGGTGCGCAAAGCGATGCAGGAAATTATGGAGCTCATGGCGCAGATGGGCATGAACAAGGAACGTCTGGACCAGATGCGCCAGCTCATCGCCCAGAACATGGACGCCCTGCGCGAGCAGATGCGCCAGCACGCCGGCCAGCGTATCGCCGAAAACATGGCCGAACAGCGCCCGGAGGACCAGCTCGAAGGGCTCATGGATCGACCGTTTCAGGCCCTTTCCGACAGCGACATGCAAAAACTGCGCCAGGAGGTGCGGCGCCTGGCCGCCCTCTTACGCAGCCGCATCGCCCTCCGCCAGAAGCGGGCCAAGACCGGTCAGCTCGACGCCAAAGCGACCATCCGCGCCAACCTCAAACATGGCGGCGTCCCGTTTGACATCAGGCGCCGCGACCGCACCCTCAAGCCCAAACTGGTCGTGATCTGCGACATCAGCACCTCCATGCGCCACTGCACCGAACTCATGCTCTCTCTCCTCTACGAGCTGCAGGATCAAGTGAGCAAGTCCCATGCCTTCGCCTTCATCGACCACCTCGAGTACATCACGCCCGACTTCCAGGGCAATCGCGCCAATGAAGCCATCCAACAGGTCTTGATCAGGATGCCCCCCGGCTATTACAGCACCGATCTGGGCCACAGCCTGCAAAACTTCTCCGACGACTACCTCGACACCATCGACCACCGCACCACCCTCATCGTTGTCGGCGACGGCCGCAACAACTACAACGATCCCCGGCTCGACATCTTCAAAAAGATGGCCCGCCGCAGCCGCCGCACGCTCTGGCTGAATCCCGAGCTGCCGATGCTGTGGGGCACCGGCGACAGCGACATGCTCGAATACCTGCCCCTCTGCGACGCTATCCTGCAGGTCAGTACGCTCTCCGAACTGACGGCAGCCGTGGACCAGCTGCTGGTCGAGAAGTCATAACTGCGGCGGCCTGTGGCAGGGACAGCCTGCCGATCTTTGGCCGCCTGTGATTTATGAGCGCACTCGTACGGGTTGCAAGCTGGGTCGTTGGGCTCTGTCTGTTGGGCGCGCTGCTCTTTCTCGCAGTACAACGGAACGTTGTCGTCGAACCCGCCCAGCCTATCAGCGCAGCCCGCTTTTCTATCGGCGCGCCCTCCTGGCTCGCGTCCAATTTTGAAGCATTGCAGCCCCTTGACGGCGAGTACGATTCCACCGTCGAATCCCTGACGGGGGCGCTCGACACAACCGGCATGCAGCCCGGCGTCTACACCATCTTCCTTGAAGCCCAGGATGCCGACGGCAACTGGGGTCCCCCCAGCGCCGTATCCATTGAAGTCGTCGTCCCCGCAACCAAGCGGACCCCCCCGCAATACAAGCTGTACCTGCCCCGCGTCTGGCGGTAACTCTGTCGTCAAAAGTGGCAGAAACCGTCCTTCCCCCTGTGCCCTAACCCCTAACCACTATCCCCTGCCCTTTCCCTTTCACCCCGCGGTCGAATCTTAGCCGATCAGATTCTCTCACTGTATAATGCAACCTGACTTGGCATGGCAGGCGGGTCGCCTGCTCTCCCGTCCTACAAAATACAAGCCGGTTGGCTCGCTCAGGCCAATCAGGCGCGCACCTGGCATGAAGGAGTTCATCGATGGCGAAGATGCAAGCGGACTATATCTGGATGAACGGGGAGATCATCCCGTGGGAGCAGGCGACTGTGCATGTATTCACCCATGCACTGCACTATGGCAGCAGCGCCTTTGAAGGAATTCGCGCCTACGAAGTCAATGACGCCGCCGCGATTTTCCGCGGCCCGGAACACTTTGAGCGGCTGCTCTACTCCTGCAAGGTAGCGCACATTCCGTCGCCCCTTACCGTTGACGAATGGATGGATGTGGCCAAAGCTGTCTTGCTCAAGAACAACCATCGCAGCGCCTACATCCGGCCTCTCGTCTTCCGCGGCTACGAGAGCTTGGGCGTAGATGGCCGCGGCTGCCCTGTGGACGCCATCTTGGCATCCGTGCCGTGGGGCCGCTATCTCGGCGCAGAATCAATCGAACAGGGCGTGGATGTCCAGGTAAGCAGCTGGCGGCGCATGGCCTCGAACATGTTCAGCCCGATGGCGAAGATCGGCGGCCAGTACGTCAGCAGCCAGAACATCGTTATGGAGGCCAAGGACAACGGCTTCACCGAAGGCATCGCCCTCGACACCAACGGTCAGGTAAGCGAAGGCAGCGGCGAGAATATCTTCGTCATCTACAAGGGTGTGATCTATACACCGCCCCTGGGCAGCAGCATCCTGGGCGGCGTCACCCGCGACGCGGCGATCACAATCGCCCGCGATCTGGGCTACGACCTGCGCGAGCAGGCCATGACCCGCGAGATGCTCTATCTGGCCGACGAAATTTTCTTCACCGGCACCGCAGCCGAGATCACCCCCGTGCGCTCAGTCGACCGCTTGCCTGTTGGCGACGGCAAACGCGGCCCGATCACACAGTCGATTCAGGGCGTTTTCTTCGGCATCCTCGAAGACAATATGCCCGACAAGTGGGGCTGGCTCACACAGGTCTCATGAAAAAGTGTGAGGGGCGGAGGTTTCCCGCCCCTCACTCACTCCTCACTCTTCGCTACCCGCCCGAACCAGCGCTCCTCCAGCAGTCCCAGCTGCCCTTCCTCCTCCAGCGTTGCCAGCGCTTGCAAGAGCGCGCCTTGCAGCACCGGCGCCTTGATGGACACCGCAATGACATAGGGATCTTCATCGAGCACAGCCCCCACCGCGCGAATCCGTTTACCCTCACCCTGCGCCAGCCGCAGCGTGACGCCGTCGATCAGCAACGCACTGCTGGCGCCCGAGACGAGTGCCTCGATCGCTTTCTCCGTAGACTCGAACGGCAGCCGCGTAAAGCCTGCCCCCTCCCTTTGCAGTCGGCGGGCAATCGCATCGCCCCGGCTGCCCCACTCCACCGCCACCGTACCCCCTTCCAGGTCGCCAACCCCTTCATACGCGGCATCCGCGCCGACCACAAGCCGCACACCGGCCTCGAAATAGGGCGGCGAATAATGTACGTCCTTCGTCATGCGCGCATTGTACGGAAACGCGCTGATCACTGCATCCACGCGGTCGACCAGCAGCGCATCCAATAGACTGTCGAACCCGATCGCGACGATCTCCGCCTCCAGCCCCCACGTTGCCGCGATCTCCCGCGCCAGGTCCACGTCATAGCCGATCGGCGCACCTTCCGCATCCAGCGTCTCAAACGGTGGAAAGCTGGGGTCCATGCCCACCCGCCAGCTCCCCCGCTCCTGCATCTTGAGCCAGGTCTCGTCCACCGGCGGCCCGCTGATGCGCAGCATGAGCCACACACCGACCGCCAGCGCCAACAGGCAGACGGCGATCCACAGCCGCGGCCGCCGCTCGAAACTACGTCGGACGGAAAACCCTGTCCGACGGCCGCTGTAACGCTCTGCGACGAGCCACTGCCGGTTGGCGTCAGCTGAATCCGCCTGCCGGGAATCTCTCTCCTCGCGCCTTTCCTGGTCGTTCATGGCGCCTTGAACCGCCCCGCCGCGTACTTTTGCATCTCCAGATAGATCGCCTTGGGTTCAAAATCGGCGCCGACAAAAGTGAAGTAATCCTGGTAGCTCTTCTGGTCCCAGGGGAAACGAAAGACCCAGAGACAAACGCTTTCGAGCCAGGGCCATTCGGTGCGCGCGATCTCGTAAGCCCGCGCGGAGTTGATAATGCGCTGCGCGGGACGCACCGCCCGCGTCCAGCGTGGATGGTCGTTCCATCCCCCTTCAGTGATCATCGCCGTCTTGTCGCCGTCGCCGTTTCGGACCATGATCTCCCGCAGCAGTTCGGAGCGTCGAAAGTTGATAACCGATTCACCCGCCGGCTCGTCGGCATCGAATCCCAGGCCGTATGCGTGAATCGCCAGAATGTCGAAATAGTCGGCCGCGCCCGCGTCGTACATGCGCTGCAGATAATCCAGGTCGTTCATGCTCCATTCACTGCCCGGTGGGTCCAGCGTCGGCGCCAGCGCGCCGGCCAGCACCTGCACCTCCGGGGCGGCCGCCTTCACCATCGGGTAGACCACACGCAGCATTCTCACATAGGACGCCGGGTCCACGGGGCGAAAACCCCATTCCAGGCTCAGATTAGGCTCGTTCCATATGATCAGATAACCCACTTTGTCTCGATAGCGTCGCACGAATTCGACGGCGTAGCGCCCGAACGCCTCGTAGTCTTCTTCCGCCAGGTAAAGATGGTGGGAATCTTCAGGACGGGCCCATTCCGGCACATAGCCCAGGCGGGCGATCACGGTGAGCCCCTGCCGGTTGGCATGGTCGATCACCAGGTCCGGGTGGCTCCATTCATATTGCCCGCGTCTCGGTTCGTAGTAGGCCCAGGGGAAATACTCGACTATCCAGGGCGCGCCCATCTCGCGCACCATTTCCAGGCTTCGTTTGATCTTGGCCGCGTCCGGCTCATCGGTCAGGCGCGTATGTACGCCCATTTTGAGGTTGATCGTCTCCACCGTTCGCTGCGGACCCAAAGGGACCCAGTTACGAAAATAGGAACGATAGGTCAGGCCGACAACACTGCACAAAAGCAGCGCCCCCACCAGCTTTCTGGCGCGCGGCGACCACAGTGCGAGTCGGGGTATGCGGTTGATTGAGTCTGAATTCCTGCGCAAATAAGAGGCGATGCGGCCAATCATCAACAGGGGGCGGGGGGCATGCAGCGTCTATCTCTCTTCCTGCCACTCTTCATCATCTTCATCAGTCCGTATCGCAGGAGCGAATTCGAATTCATCGTCCTCCTCTTCCAGAGAGGTCTGCTCCTGGGGAGCCTGGCTGGATTCGATCGCCTGGATTCCGTTCTCAGCCTGGTGCAGCGAGTTGTTCAGTTTGTCTCGAAGCCGGTAGAGCACGTCGAGCGCGTAGACCTCGGCTTCATCAACCAGTCGGATCGCCTCGGCGTGTCCATGCGCGATGATACGCTCCGCCTCCTCCCGCGCACGGTCGGTGATCGCGTCCTCACTGACAATCTGGATCGCCTGCTGCTCGGCGTGGGCTACGATCTGCTCTGCCCGCGCCTGCGCATCACTGAGGATGCGATCGCGCTCGGTTATCATGCGCTCGCTTTCCTTGATTGCGCTCGGTATGCTGATACGCATCTGATCTATCAGCCGCAGACACTCCTCCGAATTTACCATCAGGGAGGGCGAGAATGGCACGCGCCACCCTCTGTTCAGGGTCTGTTCAAGTTGATCCACCAGTTGTAGAATTTCCATGATCAGTTTGAACTCTCGTTTGACAGTTCCCGGCAGCCGCCAGAAACGGGAAACCGGAAGCGATTCCGCTACGGCTCGCGTTCCGCAAACCGTTGCTGTAAGGCCTGCTCAGTATGCGGCGTCACCCAGTGGGAAACATCGCCGTCCAGGCTGGCCACTTCCTTCAGAATCGTTGAACTGAGATAAACATACTTCGGGCTGCAAAGCAGGTAACATGTCTCGATCTGCGGCGCCATCTGCCGGTTGGCCATGTCAATGCGGGATTCAAAGGAAAGATCATCCACATTCCGTATCCCGCGTACAATCACCCGCACACCATGTTGCTGTGCCCATTTTACCGTTAGTCCGCTATATGACACAATCGAGATGTTCTGAACGTCCTTGAGGGCTTCCCGCGCCAGCGCTATGCGCTCGTCCGTGGAAAACAGGAGCCGCTTCGCCGGCGCGTCAAAGACGGTCACGAGCAGTTCATCAAAGAGACCGGCCGCCCGGCGGGCAATGTCCAGGTGTCCGAAATGGAAAGGGTCGAAACTTCCGGGATAGATGGCGCGGGTCATAGGGCGTCGGTGTCTCAAAAGTAATCTGCGTTCCGCCAGTGCTGCAACGGCATTCAGGGCGCCGAACGTTCACCGTCCGGGCGATCGAAACAGGCCATCAGGTCATCCGGCGCAATGCTGGCGATAGAGTCCAGGCAGAGGTCCGCGCTCGAGAAGTCCGAGTCGCGCGTAATGCGATTCGGCACCGAAACACACCGCAATCCCGCTCGCTGCGCCCCCAGCATCCCGTTGTAGGAGTCTTCGATCGCGATCGCCCGCTCGGGCTTGACCGCCAACTTCTGTGCCGCCAGCCGGTATAGGGCCGGGTCAGGCTTAACCCGCTCGACATCATCCGCGGTGACGACCGCGGCAAATCGCTCAAGTAGCCCCAACCGCTGCAAGTGCGACTCCACCCATTTGCGGTCCGAGCTTGAGGCCACCGCCAGTCTCACGCCTCGCCGCTCCGCCGCGTCGATCAGTTCGAGCACCCCCGGCATGATTGGCTGGACCCGGACGCGGTCCAGGAACCGCTTCCGCCGCTCTGTGTGCAGACGTTGCCGGTCGATCTCCCTGCCCAGCAATCCCTCCAGATAATCGTCAGGGGCGAACTCGCCCGTGCCGCCCCCTACACACTGCAGCCAGACGTCCAGCGGCAACTCGGCGCCGAGGCTGCGGTATATCTCCTCCCAGGTCTGGAAATCAGGCGTCTCTGTGTCCAGTATCGTTCCGTCAAAGTCAAATACAATCGCCTCCAGCACCGGCATACTCCCTCTTCGTTCTGGTTGCGGGTTACGCGGCCTGCCGTTTTGCCTTACGCGAACCGGTGGGGGCCGCAAACGCTGCTTCGTATACGGCGCTCACGCGATAAACTCGCTGAACACGCGGTTCCCGACGAGCAACCCCGCGTGTGTCAACCGCACTCGTTCCCCGTCCGATTCCAGCAAGCCGTCATCTTGGAGCCGGTCCAGGCTGGGGCCGAACGCGGCCCGCAACGGTTGTCCGTGCATCGCCTCAAAACGTGCAAATGAAACACCTTCGCGCACGAGCCGCAGTCCCAGCATCATCGTTTCGCCCATCGAAACCTCGGCCGCTAATGCCTCATGAAAATCTACGGGGCTCTCGTCAGCTTCAACGCGTTTTATGTAGCCCTGCACGCCCTTGCGATTGGACCAGCGGACGGCGGCAGCGGGCGCACTTGAACCGGTTCCCCCGTCACAGGCGTCGCCGGAGAGGAATGTCAGGTCGCCTATGGACTCTCCTCGCAGCCTGGTGGGGTAGCGCAAATGGCTGTGCGCGCCGGGCCCGACACCGATCCACTCCTGGTTGCGCCAGTAAAGCAGATTGTGCCGGCATGCAAAACCGGCGCCCTGTGCCCAGTTTGACACCTCGTACTGTGCGTAACCGGCCGCCCCCAGGCGCGTTATCGCGGTTTCATACATCTCGGCCGCCATGTCATCGTCCGGCGCCGGCGTCTGCCCGGTCTCCACCCAATGCGCCAGCGGCGTATCCGGCTCGACGATCAAACTGTAAAGACTGACGTGCCGCGGCGCCACATCCAGGGCTTTGTCCAAACTGTCATGCCAGGCTTCCACCGACTGGCGGGGCAGCCCGAACATGAAGTCAAGATTGATGTTTGTAAAGCCCGCCTGCACAGCCGCGTCATAGGCGCGCAGGGCATCCTCCGCGTCGTGGATGCGGCCCAGAAAGGCCAGCTCCTCCGCCTGAAAACTCTGCACGCCCATGCTCAGCCGGTTCACGCCTAAGCTGTGCAGCAGGGCGAACTGCCCCCGGTCCTCGATGCCCGGATTGGCCTCACTGCTGATTTCAACGTCTGACGCCAGCGCGAACCGGTCGCGGACCAGTTCCAGAATCCGTCTCAACTGGCCCGCACTGAGCACGGTTGGCGTGCCGCCGCCCAGGAAGACGGTGTCCACCGTGCGGCCGTCGAGGCGCGCCGCCCACCGGTCAATCTCCCGGCAAAGGGCCTGACTATAGGCTTCGTACAGAGGTTCCAGACGGGCGTAAGTATTGAAATCGCAGTAGGGGCACTTCCGGGCGCAAAATGGAATGTGGATATACAGGCCCAATGGCCCTGCGCCGGTTTCCGGAAACGCAGTAGCTGGTAACCGACAAGAATCTTCCCCCCGGTCGGTTTGGGCGGCGTCCGTAGTCGTGAATTCAACGGCGGAAGCGGCGGCGGATCCGTTAGAGGAGTTCGGCATGCAGGCGCCGGCCCCAGGGACCGTCGCCTCCTCTTCCAGTGCGCGGCGCTCAGAATATGTCGGACGCAATGCAGCCAAGACGTTCATCAGCCCTGAGTCGTCGCTCCTTGGGCGCGCCGAAAGAGGAGAGGAACGACAAGAGAGGGTGCCTTGCCTTTCACGCCCCGCCCTTACGGTCAGGGATTCTCCAACCGGAACCCGTGGCCGCGCACGGTTACAATGAAATTGGATCTCTCGTCGTGCTCGTAGAGGCGTTCCCGCAACCGGCGCACAAGAGCGTCAATCGCCTGCTTACTGACACCGGCCCCGCTGGTCTCCGGCCAGACCGCCTGAACGATCTGTTCACGAGTCATCACGCCGCCTCCCTCATGCCAGAGGGCGCTCAGCAGCCGGTACTGATGCAGACTCAAGGGAGGCTCCAGCAGCGAGCCGTTCAGCCACACCTGGCGCGTCTCTTCTTCAATGCGCAGCCCTGATTCGAACTCCGCATCGCTTTCGGTTGGGTCCAACGTCAGGGGCGTGGTCGCCTCGTCGTCGACAAAGGACAGTTTGAACCGCAGCGCGATCTGCACTTCGTCACCATCGGACAAACTATGCGACCCGTCCGCAATATCCACGCCATTGACATGGGTTCCGTTCTTGCTGCCCAGGTCCTCAATCGAATAACCTAAACCGTCCCAGAAAATTCGGGCGTGATTCCGGCTTACCTGCCGGTCCGGCAGGGTAACCTCGCACTCTTCGTGACGCCCGATGATCAGGGGGGTGGTACGGCTGAGGGGCCAGCCCTGGCCGGGCTGGTTACCGTGACGGAGGATCAGCATCGCCGTCTCACGTTGTCTGCCGACGGGTCGAGCACTTCGAGATTCTGCGAACTGTTGTTCAGCGTTTGGACCCTCTTGCGTCATTTCCATCCCTCTTAAACGTAGCATGCAAAGCACGTAGTTAACGTCACTTGCATATTCTGCCGTCTGTTTTTATAGTATGATTCCCTGCAACTGCGCCCCCCATCTATAATGGTGACAGGACTTGCGCAAACTTGGCGTAGCGATGCCGAGGGAGAAATTCATTATATCGAAGCGGTTGATATACGTCAACCGGATTTTCAAAAACGGCGCATAATCCGGCTTTAGCATGGGATCTTTTGGCCGGATCGATGCGCCAAATTCAGCGGTCTGCCGCAAAGCACAGCCGCCTCGCCTCCCCATGGGCGCGCAGCAGACGGCAGTGATTGCGCCTTCGGAGATGGTCTGTCTCCGGAGGGCCGGTGGTTTCTCAGAGGTGTCTTTTGGCTACAGTATTGGATTCAGATTCGATTCTGCGCGGGCGTTATGAAATCATTCGCCTGGTGGGTCAAGGCGGGATGGGCGCGGTATACCAGGCCAACGACCTGCGGCTGGATGGGCGGGTTTGCGCCATCAAAGAAATTCTCCCCGCTCTCCTCATCGACCAGCGCGGGCCCGAACTGGATCTGGGGCAGACAATTGAACAGTTTTACCAGGAGGCCAGTGTTCTGGCCCGGCTCGATCATCCCAACCTCCCCAAGGTTTCCGACTACTTTTCCGTGGACGGGCGCGAGTACCTGGTCATGGATTTCATCGAGGGCCGTGATCTGCAAGAGATCGTAAATGAAGCGCTTCGCCAGAATAAACATCTATCCGAGACCCAGGTGCTGCTCTGGGCTACACAACTTTTAGACGCCCTGGAATATCTGCACAGCCAGGACCCGCCCGTGCTTCACCGCGACATCAAACCGGGTAACATCAAGATTACACCCGAGAATAGACTGAAACTGGTGGATTTCGGCCTGGTTAAAGTGCTGCAGCCGGATGACTCTCGCACGGTGACGGTCGTCCAGGGTCGGGGCACCGTGGCCTATACGCCCCTTGAGCAGTACGGAGGCGACACCGGTCACACCGATGTGCGCTCTGATATCTACAGCGTCGGCGCAACGCTTTATCACCTTTTGGCAGGGACGCCCCCGCAGGATGCCAAAGAGCGCTTTCTTATGTCAGGGCTGCTCGACCCGCTGCGGCAGCTGAATCCGGCCATCTCGACGCGAACCGAACGGGCCGTTTTCCAAGCGCTCGCCATGCATCCTGACGAGCGGCCCCCCAATATTGCTGGCTTGCGGCAGGCGCTGTTCGGAACGGAAAACGCCAGAAAGGATCCGACCACAGATCTGCTGCCGCCTCCCTCCTGGAATGAACTCCTCCATAAAAACAGAATGCTGATCGGGATGACCGTCTTTCTCTTCATCATCGCCTCCGTCATCAGCATCTATGAGCTCTGACCGGGCTCGTTGACGTTAGTCAGAACAGCGATTCACGGGAGCAAAAGTGCGGCTGCTCCATCAAGGCCCGCGCCGTCACCCAAAGAAAATCCGATACGCTCTTGATGTCCTCCGCGTCCCTCCGCGGATCAAAAAAGTAGTCGGCGCCCGGCCAACAGCGGCGGACGCCAAAAAACAATTGCTTCATCAACGCTGTGAAAATTTGCGCAATCCTTCTCCGCCCCTTTATACTGATAGCTGACTTTTTCAAGAATTTCGGCGGCCCCACTGTTGTCTTTCCCCCCGCTCGAGCGATACAGCGGGCCGTCGCGAACGGAAAGATGGTCAGGGGACGTCCCTGAGTCTCAACTCGGCTCTTGTCGTAGCATCAGAGGCCGACCGCTTAGAAATGCCGTTAACAGGAGGGTAGATTTTGTTCAAGAATCTTCTCCAAGCATTCCTCTCGAACGCTCGTCTTCGCAATGCGACCATCGGCATTGTTGCCATGCTTGTTCTGAGCGTGCTGCCGTGGTTTAGTGTGGGTCCCCCCCACGTCGAATTGGCGGCCGAAGCGTTGCTGGAGCACGGGCCAAAGTGGTTTACCAACGGCCTGCTGACGACCATTCTGGTCGACATTGTCATCATCCTGATGGCCGTTTTCGCCGTCTCCAGAATGAAGGAAATACCCGGCGCTTGGCAGAACATCGTAGAGATGCTGGTCGAAGGAATGTGGAACCTGACTCAGAGCATCGCCGGCCATGGCTCTGCCAACAGCCGCAAATTCTTCCCTTGGGTGATTACCATCTTCATCTTCGTTCTGGTCAGTAACTATATTGGCCTGCTGCCCGGCTTTGGCTCAATCGGCATATACCATAGCGCCGCGGCCGATAGCCACGCGCAGGCCGAATTGGGCAATCAGATCGCAATGGCCGGGGGCGAAGCAGTTGCTGTCGCCGCCGCCGCCGAAGAAGGCAAACCGGTCCTTGTCCCCCTGTTTCGCAGCCCCTCCGCCGATCTCAACATGACCTTGGCCCTGGCGCTTATCTCCGTCTTCATGACCCAATTCTTCGGCGTCCAGGCCCTGGGAATCCGCTATTTCACCAAGTTCTTTAAGAACCCGTTCAAGGACGGAATGGGTGCTGTGGTGGGTTTCTTTGAACTGATCGCCGAAATCTCCAAAATCATCAGCTTCTCTTTTCGTCTCTTCGGCAATATCTTTGCCGGTGAAGTCGTATTGCTCGTGATGGCCTTTCTCGTAACCTTCCTCCTGCCCAGCGTATTTTATGGGCTGGAGCTGTTCATCGGTTTCATCCAGGCACTTGTATTCATGTTGCTGACCCTGGCATTCTTTACAATGGCCACTGTCAGCCACGACGATCATCATTAATATCAGTTGCCAGTGACCGGATCGTTCCGGGATCCACTCGCAAGACTGACCACGAACCACTAATCACAGCAGTTAAGAAAAAGGAGTTCACACTCATGGATGTTGAAGTCGCAAAGGAACTGGGTTCTGCTCTTGCTATCGGGTTGGGCGCAATTGGCCCTGGTGTAGGCATCGGTCTGATTGGCGCCAAAGCGATGGAAGCGATGGGCCGCAATCCTGAAGTGACCAACACTGTGCAGACGAATATGCTGCTCGGTTTCGCCTTCTGTGAATCGGTCGCTATCTATGCGCTCGTTATCTCCCTGTTGGTCAAGTTCGTCTAGACCTGTTCTCAGTGGCCGGAGTTCAGTTGTCAGCGACAGTTGTTCACGTCCAGCGGCCTGTGAAACGACCGGCCGCGAACCACGAGCCACTGCAGTGTATCCAGGAGGTTGGCCTTGGACGCTCTCGATAAATTAGGTATCAGTTGGCAGTTATTGCTCTCGCAGATCGTCAACTTCGGACTGTTGATGGTTATTTTGCAGCAGCTTCTCTACAAGCCCGTTCTGAACATGATCGAGCAGCGCAAACAGCGTATCGCCGAGGGTTTGGAACAGGCCGATAAGGCTTCCAACGCGGCCGCCGAAGCCGAAGCGGAGAAACAAGCGATCCTCGAAGAGGCCCGCCGCGAAGCGCAGGAAGTGCGCGCCCAGGCGACCCGCGATGCCGAACGCATCGCGCAGGACGTTCGCAGCCGCGCCGATCAAGAGGCCCAGGACATCCGCATGAAGGCCCAGGCCGATGCCGAAGCGCAGACCGCCGCCGTCATGGCCGACGCAAGAAAGCAGATCGCTGACTTGGCCATCGCCGCGACCGAGCAGATCCTGGGCCGTGAACTCGCGAACCGGGACGAGCAGGAACGCTTTGTCGCCGACTATCTGGCTCAGCAAAACGGGAGTGGTTCATGAGCGAGCGCGCGACGGCCGAACGATATGCCCAGGCAATTCTCGAGGCTATCGTCGAGCAGTGGCAGACGACGCTGATCGAAGTCGCTGACGCCTTGGCGCAGGACCCGAAACTGGGCTCAGATGTCGACGCCGTCGGGGCCGCGATTCCCGACGGCGCCGCCCCGGAACTGCAGAATTTCGTCAAAATGCTCGTGCAGGAAGGGGATGCAGCGCTCCTGCCGCGCGTCGTTGCCGCCCTGGGCGCAAGCCTTCGAGGCGAGACCGGGCCGCAGGCGGCTGACATCACAAGCGCCGTCGAGTTGGGTGACGACGCGCAAGAACAGATTCGCCTCCGGCTCACGCAACAGTACGGTGAAGACCTGGTCTTCAGCTTCGATGTTGACCCATCCCTGATGGGCGGCCTGCGCATCCGCGTCGGCGATCAGTTGATCGACAATACCGTCGCAAATCGGCTGATGGCTCTGCGCGAAATGGTCGCAGCCTCGGTGCGGTAAACTTGGATTTGGTAGTCAGTTGCGGTTCTTGACGAATAGCGGCAGACACCCGCCAGGAACCCCAAAACTGTAAACGTACAATAAAGGACAGCGCTTATGGCAGTTCAGACTGAGGAGCTGACCCAGGAATTTACCGACCGGCTCAAGCAGCAAATCCTCAACTTCACGCCAGCCCCCAGCCGCGTGGATGTCGGCGAAGTCGTTGAAGTCGGTGACGGGATCGCCATCATATCCGGCCTCCAGGGGGTCATGGCCAGTGAGTTGGTCGAGTTTACCAAGACCGGTGTGCTCGGTATCGCCCAAAACCTGAATGATGATTCCGTCGGTATCATCATCATGGGCGAATATACCGAGATCGAAGAGGGAGACCTGGTTAGCAGCACCGGCCGCCTGGCTTCCGTCCCCGTCGGTGACCCGCTGATCGGCCGCGTGGTCAACGCCGTCGGTCAACCACTCGATGGCAAAGGCCCTATCGACGCAACCGCGACTCGTCCGGTGGAGCGCATCGCTCCCGGCGTCGTGCTGCGCAAAGGCGTAGACACACCCGTCGAGACCGGCATCACAGTTGTTGACGCCCTCATTCCCATCGGGCGCGGCCAGCGAGAGTTGATCATCGGCGATCGCCAGACCGGCAAGACAGCCCTCGCCGTCGATACAATCATCAACCAGAAGGGCAAAGACCTGATCTGCATCTACGTCGCCATTGGCCAGAAGCAGTCAACCGTGGCCCAGGTCGTCGGTACCCTGGAAAAATACGGCGCCATGGATCACACGATCGTTGTGACCGCCTCCGCCGCAGACCCGGCCGCACTGCAGTTCCTGGCGCCCTACGCCGGTTGCGCAATGGGCGAAGAGTTCATGGAGCAGGGCCGCGACGCGCTGATCGTCTACGACGATCTCTCCAAACACGCCCAGGCCTACCGCCAGGTATCTCTCCTGCTGCGGCGTCCGCCCGGTCGCGAAGCCTATCCCGGCGATGTCTTCTATCTGCACAGCCGTCTGCTGGAGCGGGCCGCCCGCCTCGATGAGGAGTTCGGCGGCGGCAGCCTGACCGCGCTGCCGGTCATCGAAACCCAGGCCGGCGACGTCTCGGCATACATTCCCACCAACGTCATTTCCATCACCGACGGCCAGATCTTCCTGGAAAGCGACCTCTTTTACGCAGGTATTCGCCCCGCCATGAACGTCGGCCTTTCGGTTAGCCGCGTTGGCAGTTCCGCCCAGACCAGGGCGATGAAAGGTGTAGCCGGCCGCCTGAAACTGGAGTTCAGCCAGTTCCGCGAGCTCGCCGCCTTTGCCCAGTTCGGCTCCGACCTGGACGCAGCCACCCAGCGCCAGCTCAATCGCGGCCAGCGCATTCAGGAAACGCTGAAACAGCCCCAGTACGAGCCTTTGCAGCTAGACAAGCAGGTCATGAGTCTCTTCGCGGTGACAAACGGCTATGTCGACGACATCGCCGTCACCGATGTGAAGCGCTGGGAATTGGAAATGCACGCCTACATGGACGCCAACCATCCCGAGATTGGCCAGACCATCCTGCGCGCGCAAGATCTTCCCGATGAATCGGTCGATTCGCTGGGCTTGGCGCTGGAGACGTTCAACAGTAACTGGAGTGGGTCTGAATAGACCCATAATCGGTTGTCAGTGAACAGCGCAGTAACACGGCATCCCGCCGCGGATCACTGCGTCTGAGGAGGCATTGGTGGCAAGCACACGTGAGATTCGCCGTCGCATCCGCTCGGTCAGGAACATCTCTCAGGTCACGAGAGCGATGGAAGCCGTGGCTGCATCCAAGATGCGCCGCGCTCAACAGCAGGTGATGGCGACCCGCCCCTATGCGGAAAAAGCCCTCGAAGTGCTCAGCCACATCGCCCGCCTGCACGCCAGCGGCGACGCCATGGACGCGCTCATCACCTCCAGAGCCGAAATAAAACGGGTCGGGATTGTCCTCATCACGGCCGACCGCGGCCTGGCCGGCGGCTTCAATGCCAACGTGTTGCGGCAAAATGCAGCCTTCATCAAGGAGCAGCGTGACCAGGGACGGGAAGTCGAGGTCGTTGTCGTGGGCAGGAAAGGTCGCGACTGGCTTTTGCGCTACGATCCGGTCATCCGCGCCGAATTCACCAATATGCCCGATACCCTCGCCACCGCCGACATCGCGCCCATCTCCCGGACGATTATCGACGACTTTCGCTCGGAACGTTTCGACGAAGTCCACCTTATCTTTACCGACTTTGTCAACACGCTGCTCCAGCGGCCCACAGTGCAACAGATTCTGCCCGTCGTTCCGGCAGAGACAACCGCAACGATGCCGCCGGACTATATCTTTGAGCCAAGCGTCGAGGCCGTGTTGGAGCAGGTACTGATCGGCTTCATCGAAGTGCAGATCTTGCAGGCCATGTACGAAAGCATCGCCAGCGAACACTCGGCGCGCATGGTCGCCATGCGCAACGCCACCGAAGCCGCCAATGAGCTCGTGGACGAGTTGACGTTGACCTACAACAAGGCGCGCCAGGAAGGCATCACCCGCGAGTTGATGGACATTGTCGGCGGGTCAATCGGCCTCGAATAGATTTGAGCGGGCTGAAAGGTCCCTTGCCATAGCAGAACGGAGCATACCATGTCAGAAAACGGAAGCAATGGCCGCATCAGCGGCTCCGTGTCCAGCGTTGTTGGCCCGGTTGTGGATTTCTCCTTCACAGGGGAGGATTTGCCGGAGATCTACGATGCCGTCTACGTCGACCTCGACGATGATTCGACCCTGGTCTGTGAGGTGCAACAGCATCTGGGCGAAGGCGCTGTCCGTGCGGTGGCCATGAGTTCCACAGACGGCATGCGCCGCGGTATGGAAGGTTACTCCTTCGGCGCTCCCATCACTGTGCCTGTCGGCCCAGGGACGCTCGGGCGCATCTTCGACGTGGCCGGCAATCCCATCGACAGCGATGACGAAGTCGACGCCGCCGACCGCTATTCCATCCACCGCGAACCGCCCAGCTTCGCCGACCGCAGCACGCAGGCCGAGCTGTTTGAAACGGGCGTCAAGGTCGTCGACCTGATCGCCCCCTTCACCAAGGGCGGCAAAACCGGCATCTTCGGCGGCGCCGGCGTAGGCAAGACCGTCATCATTCAGGAGTTGATCAACAACGTCGCCGAGTACCACAGCGGTTACTCCGTCTTCGCCGGTGTCGGCGAGCGCAGCCGCGAGGGCAATGACCTCTGGCACGAAATGCGTGAATCCGGCGTAATCGACTCGACGGTCATGGTCTTCGGGCAGATGAACGAACCGCCCGGCGCCCGCCTCCGGGTCGGCCTCACAGGCGTGACCATGGCCGAGTACTTCCGCGATGAAGGCCGCGATGTCCTTCTCTTCATCGACAACATCTTCCGTTTTGTGCAGGCAGGTTCCGAAGTGTCGGCCCTTTTGGGACGCCTGCCCAGTGCAGTAGGCTACGCGCCAACGCTGGGCACCGACATGGGTGAACTGCAGGAGCGCATCACCTCCACCAACACCGGCTCCATCACATCGATGCAGGCCGTTTACGTGCCCGCCGATGACTACACCGATCCCGCGCCGGCAACAACGTTCGCCCATCTGGACGCCACCATCACCTTGGAACGCGCCCTCGCCGAGCAGTCTCTCTACCCGGCCATGGACCCGCTCGGCTCCACCAGCCGCATCCTCGACCCGCTCATCGTCGGCGAAGAGCACTACAACGTCGCCCGCGAAGTGCAGCAGACCCTTCAGCGCTACCGCGATCTGCAGGACATCATCGCTATTCTCGGCGTCGAGGAGCTGAGCGAAGACGATAAGCTTATCGTCGCCCGCGCCCGCAAGATTCAGCGCTTCCTGACCCAGCCGATGCACGTGGCCGAAGTCTTCACCGGCCAGCCCGGCGAATACGTGAGGATCGACGACACTGTGCGCGGCTTCCGCGAAATCCTGGACGGGAAGCACGACGACCTGCCCGAGCAGGCCTTCTATATGGTCGGTTCCATCGAAAAAGCGGTCGAAAAGGGTGAACAACTGAGGCAGGAGTAATGGCGATTCAGGTCGAAATCGTAACCCCCAGCCGCCAGCTGTACAGCGGCGAAGTCGAGATGATCACCATGCCCGGCGTCGAGGGCGAGATGGGCGTACTGGCCGGCCATGCCCCCCTGCTCACGACCCTGAATATCGGTGAAATCACGCTGCACAGCGCCGACGGCGAGCCCGAGTACATCGCGGTCAGCGGAGGCGTGGTCGAAGTGCTGCCGGACAAAGTCATCGTGATGGCCCGCTCAGCCGAACGCGTCGACGAAATCGACATCGCCCGCGCCGAGGCCGCCATGCAACGCGCCGAAGAAGCGCTGCGCACGCGGTCGCCCGAAGAGCGCCAACCCGTAGAGATCGCCTACCGCCGCAGCCAGCTGCGATTAAAGGTCGCCCGCCGTCGCCGACGCACGCGGCCGGGCGTCTTCGTGGAGGACGAAGGGTAGCCTCCTTTTGCAGAAAAAATCAGGCCGGGTCTTCGCGCGTGAAGACCCGGCCTTTTCATTCCAACAGTCAATCCTACCCGCCGTAGAACCAGTCGATTCCGATTCGCGCCACATAGATGCCATCACGCTTGTGATAGCTGACCAGCGCCAAACTGTCGATGAAAGTCAGACTCGGATAGCCGTAGTCGTCATCAGGATCAGACCCAATCGGCCGTTCGTGGATCCATGTAACGCCCTCATCCCTTGAGATTGTAGAAACGAACGGTGTCCGCAGCCTGTCCTTTGTTCCGGTCGAGCGGAGAAGAAGAAGGTCGCCGGTAGCAGGGATCCGTTTGACGTTGAGCGCCGACGAGTTGGTAGAGAGCTTCAGACTTCGCATCTCCTCGCCCGGCGACCAGGTCGCCCCCTCATCGTCGGAGTAGGATCGAACCACGCAGCCGTTGTACGTTCGGCAGAGCATCATCACCCGGCCGTCGCGCAAAGGGATCACGTGCGGCTCCTGCGCCTCCACGGGCAGCGTATCGACGACATTCTCCGATTGGCGCCAGGAATAACCGTCGTCATCGGAATAGAAGACCGCGCTTACATAGCCGCGGTGGTCGCCGCCTTCCTCCTTGATCTCCCTCTCGCACGGAGCGAGAATCCGACCCGAGGGCAGTTGGATCAGCTTGTCATTGAAAACATGATTTGTACCGGCGTGGGGCGTGACGATAAGCTGATCGCCCCATGTCGCGCCGTCGTCGGTCGAACGCCGGTAGTATGTATGTGCGTAACGAGGATAAGAGCCGGAAAAGTAAATGTAGGATAGCAGCAACTGGCCGTTCGCCAGCCGCAGTAAACCGGGGTGCTGGTACGTCTCATCCTTGCGCTCGGGCTTAGGGCGGCCAACCAGCAGAAACGGTTCTCCCCAACTCCTGCCCCGGTCTTGGGAGACCCGTCCCTCGATGTCACCAAAGATACTTCCATCCCCAGTGTTTTCGCGAATGTTGGTGTAGGCAAGCAGCAACCGTCCATCGTTGAGCAGCCCGATGTCGCCCGCATTCCCCCGATAGCCGACGCAACGCCTGGGCATCTTTACGGCATGTACATCTTCGAAGAGGGCTCCGGCGGTTTCTGCAACTCGACAGCTTTGCATTATAAATTCCCCTTGTTTTGCCCTGGCCATTGCCGCGGCAGCGATAAGGATAAGGATCTATCTATTCATCCATAACCCTTCTTATCAATTCTCGATCTCTTACCTTCTCATATGCTTTTTGCGATATCTCTTCTCTTTCGGCCATCTGTTTAAGTTGTGCCAGTTTCTCTTCCACCCTTGAAGATTCTGGGCTGGCAGTCATAGGCCCGGTGTGTTTGATTCCATAAAGGGGGCTTTCATAACTAATCTGACGGTTCGTAGCTCGAATCTGCCTGAACATCATCTCTACCAGAATCAGTCCAATCAGTAGCGCAATTGCTTGTTGCCACCTCGAGACGAGATACACTTGATAAACAATCGCCAGGTTCAGCAGCAAGATTAAAGCTTGCAACAAAAATTGTAGTCTTGTTCGATGTTGGACAATCTCCTCTTTCTCCCCTTCAATGTTCTGCTGACTCAGCAGCCAACCTATCCGCTCCACATCGTATGCTACATATCGAAATAGTTGAATGAGTCCAATGAGGAACAAAGACAGTAAGGCCGGCCGCCAGCCATAATGGACCAGGAGGAGTCCAAGGAGAAGCGTATAAACTGCAAATACGCCTATGTAGAGTGTCCCCATCCAAAGACGACGCAGTCTAAGCGCTAATCTGTCCGCGCTAGTCTCTCTTGATTGTTTATTCATGGAAGAGAATCTTGGCAGCCGACTTTACCGCTAAATCACTCTCTCCCTTATCCGGGAAAACGGCATGTTGGGAAACAAACTGGGAAGATAATGCCGCTTTGGACATTACCTGCGGACTCCATCACAAGCCAAGCCAACATGAGTTATGCAGCTTCCCCTTTGCTGTTTGACCCTTCCCCGGAGGAAGTGCCCAGCTCTTCCTGAAGCAAGCGCAAGAGTAGTCGGCGTTCCGCATTGGTCAGGCCGACCAGTCTTTCCTCAGGGGTAGCCGTTTCGAGGATGCGTTGGCGTATCTCTTCCCCGATCTCCATGATCTTGTCCGGGGTCAACATTTCGGCCATATCACTTTCTCCCTTCACCTCCAACGTCTCTTGCAGGCCAAACATGTAGGCGTGCAGTTGGGGCGACATCGTTACCACGGGCGCAGCTAGGCTTCAAAGGCCGCCTCCCGCTCTTGTTTCCGGCTGGCAAAGAGCTTGATATAGGCGTTATGGGGGGGGTGGCGGCAGGTCGTTCAACATGACCTGCCGCGCTGTCGCGCACCCCATCCGGCAGACGTGCTCTTTGCGCCGCGTTCCATTCTACTCCTTCTCTACGGAGGAGCAATACATCGGCTTTAGGAGACTCCCCTAGGAGATCTACCTCTACATTTACCGTAATCTCCACCGGTGCCAGCGACAACTGCAAGAGTCTGCCGAGAACTTGATGGGACTGAAAGCGAACCAGCACAGAGCTAAGACCTGCAGGAATTCATGTCAGGGTCCCTACTTCGGCATATCCCGCAGCGCATGGAAAATCGGCAGCGGGTTCCAGCCATTGTCCACGATCCCCCACTGCGCCTTTTCCGTGCCGTCGGCCACCACGCGGAAATTCAGATTCCACAGGATTGCCGGGCCTACCCAACCCCATCTCTTCATCATCTGAAAGGCCTCGACTGTCCAGGCCGCCTGTTCGCCGAAGTCATTGTCGTTCGCGTACCCATAACGCGGGTCAAACGCGCCGCCGGCTGCCCAGCCAAACTCTGTCGGCCAGATGCGCTTGTTGGCCGCGCCGTACTTAACCGCGATGTTGCGATAACCCTCCATCGTGCTGCGGAAACTCCAGGAGTGGTGCGGGCTGTCGCACGCGCCGTTGAAGCCGCTGTTGCCATGCCTCTGAATCGCCTCACATCCCTGCTGCCATGTGTATTGGGGCGGCACGTTATAACCGCTGGGATGCGCGCCGATGCCGTCCATATAGCTGTTGAGGCCGGCCTGGAACATTTTCTCCAGATATTCGAAATCATCCATCGCCGCGATACCGCCCCTGCTCTGAGGCGCCCCGTTGCTGGCAGCAGGCGTCAGCGCGCCGCTGATCACGAACATCGATGGGCACGCCCTCTTGATCTCCGTGTAGGCCGGTCTTAAAAGCGCAACATACTTGGCCGGATCCAAGGGAAGGTTGCCCCACTCGTAATGCAGGTTTTGCTCGTTCCAGACCTCGATCGCCTTCAGGGAGGTGCCGCAATACTTGCCGGCCATCGCCCCCAGGAATCTGGCGAACGTATTCGGGTCCGCCGGAGGACCGCCGACATTCGGCTCGAATCCTCCTTCGCGCGCCCAGGCCGGCGCATTCACGACGCTGAACAGCAGGCTGATGCCGGCGTTGTTGGCCGCGTCAATGATGCCCTGCATCGAGCCCCAATCGTAATTCCCCTGGTTATGCTCGAAGACCTTCCATTCGATCTGCTGCTTCACCCAACCGAAGCCCAGCTCGCGCGTCTTCTGCATGACCTGGCCCGCCTGGTTGTTGTGGACCATATGCGCCTGGACACCGTAACCGAAACTGCCGCCCCCAGCGGGTGCCGGTGCCGCCGCTGCTGGCGCGGCCGGCGGGTCCGGGATATCTGTGATCACGTCAATTGTGTTCAGAGGACCGCTGGCAGTCGTCAGTTTAGCAAACACCCAACCCTTCTTGCCATTGCCAATATCGATCTGCCACCAATCTCCTGATTGGTTCTTTCCATAAATGAGATAGGGCTGACCGGCGTTGAGTTGGCTAACGATGGGATAGTTGGTGCCCGGCCCCTCCCGGACGTTTGTGTTCTGCGTGCTGACCAGCCTCGAAACTTCAGGTGTCGGCGTCGGCACGGGCGTAGCGGTTGCAACCGGCGTCGGCGTCGCCAAGCTCATCGCTACCCTGTTCTGCGGGCTGGCCGCCTTCTGGCTACCCAGATTCGAAATCTGCACAACCTGCGCCTCGACTTGAATGTTCCCCTCGGCGGCCGGCGCCATGAAGGTATAAACCGGATTCTCGATCGGGACCGTTACCTCCTCCATCACGCCGCCGTCAGGATGGAAAATCCTGTAGGACACCTTCAGCGTCGTCGGCGCGGTATTCACCTCTCCTCCCGTCTGGAACTGGCGCGCGACATCCCACAAGTCCGGGTCCACATCCCCGGAGTCTACATCCCGCACCATCACTTGGGTCACCTCAAAGTGCTCCAGCAGGTTGAGTTTGCGGGCGAAGCTGCTGCTGTTCTCGATCGTAACCGTCCGCTCCATCTGCTGATCGTCCGTGTACGCGTACACATAAGCGCCAATCGCGTCATCCCATGTCATTGGGCGAGTGATACGCGGGTTGACCGCCGCAACCTCAACATCCCCGCCGGGAACGACCACCCCATCTTTCCCCTCAAGGCGCACCTGAGCGATCAGCGGTTGCAGAGACTGTTGAAAGCCCTTGAGCCACAACTGGTTCCCGCTCCGTTCCACCGACATGCCCGGCAGTTCCACCTGCACCTTGCGCCGGTCGATCTGGTCCGTCGCGAAGGCCAACAGGCCGCTCATCTGCCCACCCAACTGGTACGCCGCCGGGTCGGCCGGTCCCGGAATCAAAACCCGGTCAGCTACGCTGCCCAGTGCCTTCCAGTCGTAGCCTCGAGTGTTCCACTCAACCGCGGAAATCTGCTGGGGTGACTCCACCCGAACTGCCACCCAGCGATTCAAATCGGGCGCGTGCAACCGCTCAGCCAGGCGTTCGATGAAATAGGTGAACGCCCCCTCCCCTGCCATCACCGCTTCCATTCCGCGATAGTCGACAATGACGCCCGGATAACTGTACTGGTTGAGCAGGTTGGCCACGGCGTCAAGCTGGTTTTGCATTTGGCCGGGTTGCACCAGCATATTGTGAAGCAGGTCACTGCGCGGCGCTTCGCCGCCCTGCCAGTTGCGCAGAACCGGCACAATTGCGTAGTTGCCGGCGGGAGGATTCGTGCGCAAAACATCCAGCGCACCGTCCCCACGCAAGTAATAGCCCCCAACGGCAAGGGTTGTAATGGCAGCGTTGGCCAGACTGGCTGGAGGCTGCTCGCCTACCCCTATGTTGGTCCCCACCCGCGCCGGCGGCGCGCCGGTCTGCATCACGACGAAATTGGAGGGTGGCGGGCCGCCAACGCGGGCTTCAATTTTGTCTTCCACTGCCAAAACGGCACTGGGCACGAACTCCCAACTGTCCCCATCCCAGCTGTACAGTTCCAGCGTTTCGTACGGCTGGCTGTCGTTGGGAATCGGGATCCGCACGATGCTCTGCTCCAGGCGTCCTCCCTGCACGTTTACTTGGTAGATCGGGCTCTTGGCTTCCAGACCCGCGGCGGCCAGCGCGTTCAGCGCGGTTATCCACCCCTCTCCCGCATTCCCGCCAAGAAACTCTGCACGTGGAATGCTGTCAAAGCTGACGCGAAAAGACTCAATTACACCTTCCGGAGGAAAAACGATCGTCGTCCCGTCTGGATCCATGAGCGAGCCGCCGTTCCTGTCAATCTCCATAGAAGACAAGCCCTGGATGCGCTCAAGCAGACTGATCGGCGGCAAAAGCAATGCGGCGATGATCAGGGCGGGAATCAGGACAAGCGAAATAATGGCCGTGGCAAACCTCCGCAGCCCGGAGGCCGGTCTCGACTCAGGTTGTAGCGGCTCATCATAATCAAAAGGAGACCTTCCCATTTATCTTTTCCTCCATTCCGCGCCGCTTTCAGGCAGGGGCGCTTTGAACGTGAATCCTGTGTACTGGTATGTGCCCATTTGCAGCGGTCGCTTCGCCTCCACATGCCCAAACGACCAGGCATCTGTCAATCTGCTGCTCTTTGCGGCACGCTGTTGAGTCCGGGGAATCTGTCTTTGTCGCCCGTTGTCGGGCTGCCGCGAACCGTCAGAATTGCCGGAACCGGCAGCAGGCGAACCCGGCCATTGCGCTGTCGCGCCTGATGCAATAATTCTGCAACCGGGCAAGGGGCGCACCTTCCTGCTTGGCGCACGCAGTCCACTATCTATCTTAGCACAGGCAAAAAACTGAACAAAAGCGGGTACATTTCACAAGATGTCGGACTGCAACGCGCTGGAAATCCCAGCATACGGAACCTAACAACCGACCACTAACCACTGCACTCAAATGATTGCCGGATCCTTCCTCACTGCATTATACTGGTAGCGCATTCCCAGCGAACTGGAACAGCCAGATGGCAACCTGGTAACCGCTGAACTGGATCCGTTTTTCCGGCAGAGCGTTTTGGATGTATCGCAAAATCATCGTCAAGTTGGGCACAGGTGTACTGACCAAGGGCACCCGTTTTCTCAATCAACCCCAGATGGTGGAACTGACCCGTCAGATAGCGTTGCTCCATCATCAGGAAAAGGAGCTGATCGTCTGCTCCTCCGGGGCGCAAGCCGCGGGGCGGGCGCGCCTGCGATTCCCCGAACTGCCCGATACGCTGTCCAGCCGCCAGATGCTTGCCGCAGTCGGCCAGAGCCGCCTGATGCTTATGTGGGAGAGGTTTTTCGAAATCTATGGCATCCATGTCGGTCAGATTCTGCTGACCAGGGCGGACACGGAACACCGCCAGCGTTTTCTCAACGCCCGCGACACCTTCAGTGACCTGCTGAAGTACCGGATCGTTCCGATCGTCAACGAAAACGACGCCGTGGTTGTCGAAGAGATCAAGGTTGGCGATAATGACAATCTCTCGGCGCTGGTGGCCGTGCTGACCGATGCCGATCTGCTGCTGATGTTGACCGACCAGGAGGGCCTCTTTACGGCCGACCCCCGCACCGACCCGGACGCTCAGTTGATTCCTGAAGTCCAAACTATTGACGATTCCTTGCGCGCCCTCGCCGGCAACACACACTCCAGCCTCGGGATTGGCGGTATGAGCACCAAACTACAGGCTGCCGATATCGCCTGCCGCGCCGGCACCGACGTAGTCATCGCCGCCGGCAGCGCACCCGACGTGATCTTGCGCGCCGTCTCCGGTCAGCCCGTAGGCACACGCTTCCCCGCACAGGAAGCGCCACTGGAAAATCGTAAACGCTGGATTCTGGCCGGCCCTGCGCCCTCGGGCCGTCTCCTGGTGGATGCCGGCGCGGCCAAAGCCCTACGCCATCACGGCAACAGCCTTCTTCCCGTAGGCATCACTGCGGTGGAAGGCGAATTCGAGCGCGGCGACGCCGTATATGTGAAGGAGAACGACGGGCCGGATCTGGCGCGCGGCATCACCCGTTACAGTAGCGCTGACCTGAATCGCATTCGCGGCTGCCAGTCGCACGAGATAAGCGAACGGCTCGGCTACGGCTACGGGCCGGTCGCGCTCCACCGCAATGATTTGATACTTTTGGAGTAGGGCCGGGAGGAGAATTATGACGATAGCTGTCAAGAAACTAGGCGCGATCGAACAAAGTACAGGGCATCTTTCTCAAAATGAATCTTCTCAGCCCGCGGCACAGCAGATAGACCTCAAGGCGATGGGACAGGCCGCGCGGCAGGCGAGCCGAAAACTGGCCGGGTTGTCATCAACGCGCAAAAATGAAGCGCTTCACGCCATCGCCGACGCGCTGGAAGCACGTAGCGCCGAGGTCCTAGAGCAAAACGAACTGGACATCGCCGACGGCCGCGCCAACGGTCTCAGCGACGCTCTGCTCGACCGCCTCCTCCTGACCCCGGAACGGATACGAGGGCTGGCGGACGACACGCGCAAAGTGGCCGTCCTCCCCGACCCCGTCGGCGCCGAGCTCGAAAGCCGTCTGCTGCCCAACGGTTTGCGCCTCAGCCGTCGACGCATTCCCATCGGCGTCCTCGGCGTAATCTACGAGGCCCGGCCCAACACCACCATCGATATCGCCGTCCTCAGCCTCAAGACCGGCAACGCCGTCATCCTGCGCGGCGGCAAAGAGACCCTGCGCAGTAACGTGGCGCTCGTATCCGTAATCGCCGGCGCGCTCCAAGCCCAGGGTCTCCCCAGCGAGGCAATCCAATATATCGACAACCCCGACAGAGCCTTGGTCTCCCAGTTCCTGCGCATGGACGCCTACGTCGATATGCTCATTCCCCGCGGCGGCAACAGTCTGCACCGCCTCTGCCGCGAGCAGAGTACCATCCCGGTCATCACCGGCGGCATCGGCATCTGCCACTACTATGTCGATATTTCCGCCGATCAGGAACGCGGCATGGACGTCATCGTCAATGCCCGCACCCAGCGCCCCTCCGTCTGCAACGCCCTCGATACGCTGCTCGTCAACCGCCAGATCGCGGCCGAGTTTCTGCCCAAGCTGGCGCGGCGTATGGCCGAGTGTGGTGTCGAGATTCGCGCGACATCCGACGCAATGCCATTCCTCACAGACCAAGGGGCTACAGTTATCCCCGCTGGGCCCGACGACTGGGACACTGAGTGGATGACATTGATCCTCGGCGTCAAACTGGTGGACTCACTCGAAGAGGCCGTCGCTCACATTCAAGAGCACAGCCAGGACCACTCCGACGGCATCCTCACCCAGGATTGGAACAACGCCCAACGCTTTGTCGATGCCGTCAACTCCTCAGCCGTTTTCGTCAACGCCAGCACCCGCTTCAACGACGGCGGCCAGTTTGGCCTCGGCGCTGAGGTCGCAATCAGCACACAGAAGCTCCACGCCCGTGGGCCGATGGGGCTGGAAGAGCTGACCACCTACAAGTGGATTGTCCTAGGCGATATGCACGTGAGGGAGTAGCTCTTAGGCGCTCGTTCTTTCGACCGGGGCCGCGCGGCCCCGGTTTTCCTTGCTACGCTTCGACTGCGTCCGCGTAGTCCAACAGCGCAGCCGCGGCCGTCTCCAGATCCCCGAAGATACCCAATCCAACCGACGCCGCCACCGCCGCGCCGACCGCCGTCTCTTCCGCGTGACTTGGAATCAACAGTGTCTTCTCGAAACGACCCGCTAGAATCTGGGCCAACAGCCGGTTCTGTCGGACCCCGTTGCCCGCGCCCACCAGGAGAGGCGGCGTACCCACCACCGGCTCCATCTGTTCGAAGAAGGCGAAAAAGCCATCGGCCATGCCCTCGAGCAGAGCGCGCGCGAAGTGTGCAGGCGTGAAGTTGTCCGGTGACAGCCCGCTGAACGAGGCCCGCAGCCCCGGATCGGTGCGGCTGCCAGTGAAGAACGGTTCACAGCGCAGCCCGTCACTGCCCTCGGGTACCGTCGCCGCCAATTCCGTCATTCGTTCGTAAAGGTCGTCCGGCGCTTCCCTGTCCAGGAGCTCGGCGCCCACCTGTTGGAAGAAGCCCAGCAAGTAGGCATAGGAACGACCCCCAAACAGCCCTCCGCCTATCAGCAGATACTGCCCGTCTGGGAAAGGGCGGTTCTCCAACCCGGGAATGAAATGGAAACTGTCCGTGCGGGCAGAAATCTGGCCGCCCGTTCCCACGTTCAGGAGCAGACTGCGCCCCGGCTCCGGCGCGCTGCCGATGAAACTGGCCTGGTTGTCCCCCAGCGCAACCGTCACCGGCGTGCCCGGCGCCAAACCGACAGCTTCAGCCAGCTCGCGCCGCAGACCCCCCACAATATCCCCGGCGTCCCCAATCGGCGGGAAGAGAAGCGCCGGCAGTTCCAACCGCTCCAACAGCGTCGAATCCCAACAGTTCGCCCGGATATCGAAGATCCCGGAGCTGCCCGCCAGCGTCGGCTCACACACCACCGTCGCGCCCGTCAGGAAAGAGACCACCGCATCCGGGACAAAGCAGGCAGTCACCGGGGGATCGGGCAGAGCATCCTGCAATCTAAGCCAGTACAGGCTGGGGCCCAGAAACCCCGCCGCCGGCAGGCAGCCGGTATTGCGAAAGGCGTCATGCCCTCCCACAGCCGAGATAAACCTCTCCAGCACTGGCCTGTCTGAACCGAGCAGTGGCTCCTGCACACGCAAGTCCTGCCAGGTAATGGCGGGCCCAACCGGCGAAGCGTCCGGCCTGATCAGGGCAACCCCATGCTGCTGTCCCGTGACCCCGATCCCTTGAATTGCGCCCGACGGCAGATCTGCCTGCACGACCAATTCGGCCAGGCACTGCACTGCCAGTTCGTACAAATGCGACAGATCCAACTCAGCGCGCCCAGGTCCCGGAGACGAACCAGCGCGATTGGCTACTGTCCGGTGGGTCGCCTGCATGCCGCTCTCCGGATCCAGCACAACCGCGCTCAATGAAGTCGTGCCGATATCGAGTCCGATAAGCATCTTTTCTTCTTTCCCGTCCGAAAGGCCTGCAGGTTCAGAGTCGCATGTAATTTCCGAGGAGGCAAATCCGGGATTTAAGGCTTGGTGTCTTACCCGTTAAGACTTGACAGCCCCCATGGTTACTCCGGAAAGGAAGTGTCTCTGCAGGCGCACGAATAGAAGTAGGGATGGCAATAGTCCAAGTATAGCCGCTGCCATTAATTCCCTGCCAGACTGTTCCCGCCCCAAAACTGGGATACACCCCCTCCCCGAGTCAAAGTGGAAAGCCTCTTTGCACTCTGTTACAATAGAGTCGCTCTCCCTAAAGGGGCGCTGTAATTCTGTGCTTTACTCGTAAACATAACAACGAACAGTCGCATCTTCGCTCTTCTATTTTCTCTTGTACTTCGTACCTCACTACGCAGGGGAGGCATCATGACCACAACCACCATCGCCCAAGATAAAAGGACCCAGTTGATAGAAGACGGCTACTGTGTCTTCGAGCAGGTACTGTCTCCCGAAATGCTGGCCCGCGTGCGCGCCGCCAGTGACGGCCTCATTGCAGCCCAGTCTGCCGAGCACTTCGAAGAGCAGAAATCAACCGGCAGCATGATCAGTGTCTACAATGATCCCTTCTTCGCCGAACTGGTCGCCTATCAACCTGCTCTGGATGCGCTGACTGCACTCGGCTACCCAAAGCCGCGCTGGTCCTCCGGCTTTGTCATCAGCAAGCCCGGCCACTCGCCGCCCCTCTTCTGGCATCAGGACTGGTGGGGATGGAATGATCCCGTCAGCTACACCGACATTCCGATGCAACTCTTTCTGATGTACTATCTGGTGGACACGCGCATTGAGAACGGTTGCCTGCGCGTCATCTCCGGTTCCCATCGCAAGCGCCACCGTATGCACGATGCCGTGCCCACTGCCCATACCGATGAACTGCGCCGCGCCACCGATCCCACCCATCCTGCTTATCAACCGATGCCGGAAGATCAGGCTGTGCCCGTGCGCGCCGGCGATCTGGTGATCGGTGACTCCAGGCTTCTCCATGGCTCTTACGCCAACCAGGCCGATGAACGGCGCACAGTCATTACGATCTGGTACCATCCCAATTTCGATATCTCCTCGCCCCGCATCCAGTCTAATTTGAGTCGTACACAGACACGAGTTGTCGACTGGCCGCCGCAGGCCCAGAAACTCGTCCAGAGATTGGTTCCCACTTATGAGGGTGACGAAGAGCCGCTGGAGTGGAACCGGGTGCCGGGCCCTGAACTGAAGTGAAATTCGCTGACGCAGATTTCGCAGCGATAATCCATACAACTACGCAACCATTCTGAAAAGATCCCGACATCAAGGAGAACAATTCGATGAAAATGCACATTGGCGGGCAGTGGGTGGACAAATCCGAAAAGATCGAAGTACTGCACCCGTTTGACGGCTCCGTCATCGACACCATTCCCAGGGGGGATGCGGCCGATGTCGAGCTGGCCCTCGCAACCGCTGAACGCGGCGCCAAAGTCATGGCCAGTATGACCGGCTACGAACGCTACGAGATCCTGCACAAGGCCGCCCACCTGATGGAGGAACGCAACGAAGATCTGGCCCGCACCATCACGCTCGAAGAGGGCAAGATCATCGCCGAGGGCCGGATCGAGGCCGCCCGCGCGGTTGAAATCATCGCCCTCTCCGCCGAAGAAGCCAAGCGCCTCGGCGGCGAAGTCGTCCCTCTTGACGGCGCGCCCGGCGCGGCCGGCAAGTTCGGCTTCACCGTCCGCGTGCCCTGCGGCGTCATCGTCGGCATCAGTCCCTTCAACTTCCCCCTCCACCTCGTCTGCCATAAGATCGGGCCCGCCCTGGCCGCCGGCAACGCCATCATTCTCAAGCCGGCCACCGATACCCCGCTCTCGGCGCTGAAACTGGTCGAGATTTTCCTTGAAGCCGGCACGCCGCCCGAGGCGCTGCAATGTCTCACCGGCTCCGGCGGTGTCATCGGCGACGCGCTCTGCGCCGATCCGCGCGTGCGCAAGATCACCTTCACCGGCAGCCGCGACATCGGCGAACATATCTGCCGCACCGCCGGTCTGAAGCGCGTCACCATGGAGCTTGGCTCCAACGCGCCCCTCATCGTCATGCCCGACGCCGACCCCGAACGCGTAGCCCAGGCCGCCGCGGCCTCCGGTTACTCCAACGCCGGACAGGTCTGCATCTCCACCCAGCGCGTCGTTACCCATGAGAAGATCTACGGCGACTTTCTTGATGCCTTCAAAGCAACCGTCGAGAACATCACGACCGGTGACCCGCTGGCCGAAGCGACCAAAATGGGCCCGATGATCCGCGAGGACGACGCCGTGCGCGTCAATCAGTGGGTAGAGGAAGCCGTCAACGGCGGCGCCGAGCTCGTCCTCGGTGGCCAGCGCAACGGCCAGATGTACCAGCCGACCATCGTCTCCAACGTGAGCCCGGAAATGAAAATCTCTTGCGATGAGGTCTTCGGCCCGGTCGTGGGCGTCACCCCCGTCAGCGACATCGACGAGGCCATCGCCCTCGCCAACGACACCAACTACGGCCTGAGCGCAGCGATCTTTACGCAAAATATCGACTGGGCCATGAGATTTGTGCAGGAAGTAGAGTCCGGCAACCTGCACGTCAACTGGGGTACCCAGTGGCGCGCCGACCTGATGCCGTACGGCGGCGTCAAGGAGAGCGGCATGGGCAAGGAAGGGCCCAAGTACGCCATTGAAGAAATGACCGAAACAAAGATGGCGGTCTTCCACCTGAGCTGATAGCGCAGGCTGGATTCACCCCAGCCGACAATGGAAGTTTCCGACTCCGAAAGGCATCGGCGCGGGCATGTTCCCGTGTCGATGCCTTTTTCCCATTCTAGCCTCTAGCCGTCATGTGGAAGACAGCCAGCCGGAACTCGTGGTTCATCCCCGTCTCCTGCAAGGTCAGCCACGACTCGGCCGCGATCTGCTCCGTACACGGGCCGAATGAACAGACTGTCAACCGCCGCGTGCGAGCTTCGTGCCCTAGTCTGTTGAGTACCGTCTGCAGCATCTGTCCCCTGAATGGGGAGAACAGAAAATAGACCGTGCCCCCGCGCAGGTCTGCGTAGCGGGCGTCCCCCTCTCTGAAGGCAACGCCGTCAACGCCCAGCCTTTCCGCTTCGCCGCGTGCCTGCTCCACATACGCCGGCGCCACCTCCAGCCCGGCCGCCTCCACGCCCGTCAGCAGATGTACCAGCAGCACCACCTGTCCCAGCCCGGAACCAATGTCGACGAACCTGTCAGCACAGGTCAGCCGCACGCGGTCCACCAGTTCGAGCACCGCGCTCACCGGCGTCGACTCGTAGTGGATCATCTCACCATCGCTGCTCTCCCACGGCTGTGGCGGACAGTTGCTGCGGAAGAGCCCCGCCGCCAATGAGTCCGCGGCTTCTGTACCCCAGTGCATGCACGCGCGATCACCGCGCCGGTAGCGGCAGTTGCTTTCAAGCAGCGTCCGCAGTTGGCGCGGCGTCACCTTCCCCGTCCGAATGCCCGTACGCAACTTCCGAAAGAGGGCCTGGTTACGCTCTTCCAGGTCGCCTTGCAATGCGCGTACCCGCTTAAGCCCGGTTTCTGTGAGCCGGTGATCAGCCTGTATCTGGAACGCCTCCCCCAGAAAGTCGAGCGTTTTCAGAGCCTCGAAGCGCGCCGCTAAATTGTCATCATTGTGGAGTGTGGAGTCCCGTTCCAAAGCGGCCAGATCCCATTCCAACTTCGACAGATCGGCCATGACGGTCTCCGCGCGGGGTGATATGCTTCCTATTTGAGCTCTGCAAGCAGATCCGTGCGGCTGGAAAACGTCTCGGCGATCAACGGTTCACCCACCAGGTCATATTCCAGCGCGCCGTTGATATGCACCTGCAGGACAGTGCCCACCGGCGCCTCCGCGATGCCCGGCACGAGCACCAAGCCGTCCACCTCCGGCGCATCGCGATAGCTGCGTCCCATCAGTAGCGGAGCGCCACTCTCGGCAATTTCGCCCTGGCCCTCGACAAGGATGTCGAGTACCTTCCCAACCTGCTCCTGATTCTTGCGCAGACTGATCGGCTGCTGGACTTCCATCAACCGGCCGTAGCGCTCCTCTTTTTCTTCTTCCGGAACCGGGTCGGGCAGCTCCGCCGCCGGTGTTCCCGGCTCCGGACTGAACGGAAATGCGCCGACCTTGTCGAATTCCATCGCCTGCGCGAACTTCAGCAGACCCTGGAACTCCTCTTCGGTCTCGCCCGGGTAGCCGACAATGAAAGTCGTGCGCAAAGCGATATCCGGCATCGCCGCGCGCAGCTTTTCCACATGGTCGTAGACCATTTCCAGCCGCGAGGGCCGGCGCATACGGCGCAGCGTGCGCGGGTCCCCGTGCTGTAGCGGCATATCCAGATAGGGCACGATCTTCTTCTGGATCGCCATTACTTCGATCAGCCCGTCGCTGACGTGCCCCGGGTAGGCGTACATCAGCCGCACCCACTTCAAAGCGTCGCTGGTCCGGTTGCAGAGTGCGCTCAACAGTCGAGGCAGACTGTCCGGTGCTCCCTGGTCCCGCCCGAAGTCGGTCGTGTCCTGCGCAACGATCACCAGCTCCTTTGCGCCCGCCTCCACCAGCGCATTGGCTTCGTCGATCAGGGCCTCTATGGGTCGGCTGCGCAGCTTGCCCTTAAAGCTGGGAATCGTGCAGAACGCGCACGGCGCGTTGCAGCCGTCCGAAATCTTGAGATAGGCGCTGCCCCCGGCCACCGGCGGCCGCGGCACCGCCTGCAAGTAAGTTTCGTCCGGCTCACCCAGCAGGCTGTACCGTTGCAACCTGCGCTGCTCCGGCCCGCCGCGCACCTGCTTGATCAACTCCACCACATCCATCCAGCGCCGCGTTCCCAACAGTCCGTCCACCTGCGGTATCCGCTCCAGCACCTCCTCGCCGTTGCGCTGCGCCAGGCAGCCGGCCGCGATCAGCATCTGATCCCGCCGCTTCCCGTCCGCCAGTTCTTGCAACACACTGATCGACTCTTCTTTGGCCGCCTCCAGAAAGCCACACGTGTTCACGATCAACACATCCGCCCGGCCCGCATCGGCACTGACGCCAAAGTCGGCCTGCCGCAACAGCATCTCTATGCCGTCACTGTCAACCTCATTCTTCGGACATCCAAGGGTGACCAGGTGATAGGTCTGTCTCATCTTTTTCGACCAACCTCTTACTCGAACTCGCTCGCGTTCATACAAAAATTGGCCTCGCACAGCCAAGTCATTCTAGCACAAATTTCAGTGAAGTTGGATTCAGCCACTGGGGGAAATCCGTTCACAGCGGAGGCGCACGCGAGGGCACTTACAGTCAGGGGCGAATGCGATCCAGCAACTCGTTCAGTTCCTGCTGGCTCGCTATCGGCCCCACAACCGTTTCGACGATTCTACCTTCGGGGCTGATGAAGAAAGTCTCCGGAACACCCTGAATCCGGTAGCGCCGGGCTGCCTGGCTGCGCAGATCCGGGCCATTCGGATAGGTAATGTCAAACTCCGCAAGATAGGCGAGCGCGGCCGGCTCCTGGTCCAGATAGTCCAGCCCGAGAAAGACGATACCGTTCTCCTTTTCGCGGCGCCACGTCTGCTCCAGCAGATCCGCCTCCTCGCGGCAGGGTGTACACCAGCTGGCCCAGAAATTGATGACGACGCCCTTCCCCCGCAACTCGCCCAGGTCGATTTCCACGCCATCGAAAGTCGTGAAGCGCAGTTCCGGTGCCTCACCCGCGGCCCGCTGTTCCTGCACATTTGTCTGCCACAACCGCACAGCAAGCAGGACGATAAACACCAGGCTGGCGCCAAGGAACAAAAAGCGCCAGAAATACACCGCTCGCCTGGTAGGCGCTTCCGCCTCTCGTTCAGTATGCGACGCTAGCGGGGTGTCTTTGTCAAGAAGATGTGGCGTGCCGCGCTCCGACTCCGTCAGTTCAGTCATAACGGGCCAGTTCCTCATCCAACCGCCGCTCCCGCTCATCCTGTTCGGGGCCGGTTACTCTGGCTGCCGTCGGTCGCAGCGGACGCGACATCTGTTGCAGGCGCAGCCAGAGGAAGACGCCGCCGCCCGCAACCGCAACCAGCGGCAAAATCCACGCCAGCCAGTTGAACCCCTGCCGGGGTGGCTCGCCCAGCACCTGCGGCCCGTACTGCTCCAGAAAATAGTCCCGAATCGACTCCGCGTCCTCACCTTCCGCCAATTTGATGGCGATCACATCTCGCATCTGCGCACACGCTTTCAGTTCGCAGCTGTCCAACCGCAACCTGCCGCCGCACAGTGGGCACCACAAGTCCCGCGCAACGGTGTTCACTTCATCAGCAGTGATGCCGGTGGCTTCGTCTTGGGCAAAAAGGGCTGTGCTGCTGCCGATGCAAGTGAGCAGCAAGCAAATGGCTATGAGGACGATACGTGGATTGGTCAAAAGCGCTGCAGTTTTGCGATTTGTGCGCGCTGTGAGGGGAGAGGCCATGCGTGTACTGTGCAGAACGATGCCAGACTACGCGGCAGGCTGCTCAGTCAAACTTACAAAGAGACATTTCGCCAGGGAGCGGCCAATTATCTTTACGAGATCCCCCGGTTCCGTCTGCGTGGAACCGTTCTCGATCTGCACAATACTCGGCCCGTCAAAAGGCTCTACACTCAACACTTTGACCCGATATCCGGGCACCAGGTGCATCTGTGTCAGATACCGCAGCATCGGCGCATTGTGGTTGGCTACGCGCCGCAATTCACCCGTCTGCCCCGGGCGCAATTCGGCCAGACTGACCAGATTCTCACTCAGTACGTGACCGTCCTCGCTGGGAACCGGGTCTCCGTGCGGGCAATGGGTTGGGTAGTTGCAAAGGATCTCCATGCGCTTCTCGAACTCTGCGCTGATTGCGTGCTCCAGCCGCATCGCCTCCGCCTTTACCTGGTCCCAGGTGAAGCCCATCACCTCGATCAGAAATACCTCAAGCAGCCGGTGCCTCCGAAGCAGCTGCAACGCCGCCAGCCGGCCCTGATCGGTCAACTGAATGCCGGTCTGCGCAGAGCGCACCACGTGGCCGGTCTCTGTCAGACGTTTCGTCATGCTGCTGGCCGCAGCCGGCGACACGTCCATCTTCTGCGCCAGTACCGAAGTGGAGATCCTGTCGTTCGCTTCGCCCAACTCGTAGATCGCCACCAGGTAGTCGAGCATGCCATCGGTGATGATGTTGCAGAATGTGCGCATGATAGCTATAGTTCAACCGCTGGGAAAGGGGGAGGCAGTAACGGCAATTGCCAAATTATAGTATGTTGCCGGATTGCTGTCAATCCTGATCGGTACAGTTTGACAAGATCGACCTGTAACTTCTGCCTTGCCCAACCTGAGGCGCGAATTCAGCGGTACGCGCCGCCAATCTGCGCCGCGTCCCCGCCCTTTGAGTGTGGTTTCCATGGAGAGACCCAATGCAGCCCAGAATCGTTGACCTGAGCTATCCTCTTGCCCCTTCGACACCTCCCTTTCCCGGAGACTCACCGGTTGAGATCGAGGTGCGCACGACTATCCCCGCCGATCTCCCGCCAGGCACGCCGGGTTACATGAATACCAGCAACGTGCGCTCTTCACTCCACACCGGCACCCACATGGATGCCTTCTTCCACTTCTATCACGGCGGGGCGACGATCGATCAGATCCCGCTGGCACAGTGCATCGGCCCGGCCCTGCTGCTTGACCTCTCTACCAAACAGGCCAAAGAAGAAATTACCGCGGATGATCTGGCCCCCCATCGCCAGACCGTCAGCCGCACACCCAAGGTGATTCTAAACACCGGCTGGGCGCAAAACTGGGGCAATGCTAACTACTTCACCCACTATCCCGCGCTGACTGGGGATGCTGCCCGCTTCCTCGTGGACTGCGGCATCGAACTGATCGGGATCGATACCCCGTCGGTCGACTATTCGCCCAACGATGCCCATTTTGTACTCTTGGGCCATGAAGTTCTGATCGTCGAAAACCTGACAAATCTCGATCAGATAGGCCGGCCCCTGTTCAAGTTTGCGGCCCTCCCGTTGAAAATCACGGACCGTGACGGATCCCCCGTGCGGGCTATCGCCATAATCGGTGAGACATAGTGTTCCCCACGCCAACTGTCGGCCCCCGAACTCCGGAAAGGGATTGCGCCGCGCCGTCAATTCAGCCGTCGGCAGTCTGCTTCCTCTTTCGAGAATTCCTTTCGGACTTGCTGGAACTGAATCAAATCTCTATTGCATTTAATCTGGTGAGGTCCCATCATGGCACAGAGCAAAGCGGGAAACGGCGCATCAGCCCCTCATCTCGATGACCCTCAAAACTGGACTGACAGACAACTCTGCTGGTAGGATGGTTTCTCTTGCACCTTGTCTCAGTCTTGCCGCCGCGTTCTGAAGGATGGACAGAATATGAAGATCAAAGCCTTCTGGAGAATCTGCGCACTGATCGGCACAGTCGTATTCGCCGCATGTGCCCCCAGCGCCCCTCCCAGTTCCCGGCAGCCGGACGCGAACGGCGGGGCTTCGTCTACTCCCACGACGGTGCCTGCCCACACGCCTGCCCCGCCTCCCGACTCCCAAAAAATGACGGCGTGGCCGGACATCATTCTCGTCGAAACACTGGCCGGTCTGAGAAACCCTGTAGACCTCGCCCACGCCGGGGACGGTTCCGGGCGCATATATGTGGTTGAGCAGATAGGGCTGGTCCAGGAGTTCACCGATGGTATGCGGGGCCAGTCCCCGTTCATGGACATCCGCGACCGGGTCACATGCTGCGGGGAAATGGGGTTGCTTGGCATCGCCTTTCCCCCTGACTTTTCCAGCAGCAGAACCGTGTACGTCAACTACACGACCACCGTGCCCGGCCAGCTGCATACCCGCGTCTCCCGCTTCCGCCTCCGTCCTGACGCCCACCAGGTCGATCCCGAAACCGAAGAGATCATTATGCAGTTCCACCAGCCCTGGCGCAATCACAATGGCGGCCAGGTCGCTTTCGGCCCCGACGGCTACCTTTGGATCGGGACCGGTGATGGCGGCAGCGCAGCCGATCCCCAGGACAACGGGCAGAAGGGCCAGACACTGCTCGGCAAACTCCTTCGCATTGATGTCTCTGCCGCCGCCGACGCGCCCTACGCCATCCCTGACGATAACCCTTTTGTCGGCAACGATCAGTTTCTGGATGAAATCTGGGCCTACGGTCTGCGCAACCCCTGGCGCTTCTCCTTCGACCGCGAGACAGGTGACCTCTACATCGCCGATGTAGGCCAGAATGCCTGGGAAGAGGTGAACTTCCAGCCCGCCGACAGCCCCGGCGGCGAAAACTACGGCTGGCGCATCATGGAAGGCCTTCACTGCTTCAACCCCTCCGCCGGTTGTCCCACAGCCGGATTGACCATGCCGGTGGTCGAGTACGACCGCGTCAGCGGTATGTCCATCACCGGCGGGTATGTCTACAGGGGGCAGGACCACCCCGCCCTGCGGGGCATCTACCTTTTCGCCGACTATGTCACCGGCAATATCTGGGGTCTGAAGCAGGTGAACGGCCTATGGGAGTCCGAACTGCTCCTGGATAGCGCCTACAGCGTCAGCAGCTTCGGAGAAGATGAGGCCGGCAATGTCTACCTCATCGATTACAGCGGTACAATTTTTCAGATTCAGGCTGCCGGCGACAACTGAAGCTCTTGAGTTGAAGAAAAGACTGCATGCATCCCGCCAATGAATCTCCTTCGAATAGCCCTACGACCGCACAGCACCTGCTAGAGGACCTGCCATGGATTTCGACTTGATCATCATCGGCGGCGGTATCGTCGGCGCGGCCGCCGCCTATCGCGCCGGTCAGCTGGGCGCCCGAACGCTGCTGTGTGACCGGCGTGACACCGGCCGCGCCACCGACGCCGGCGCAGGCATTCTCGCTCCCGAGAGCAGTACCCGCGACGGACGCCTTTGGTACGACTTCGCTCTCGATGCGGTCGACTACTATGCCGTGTTGATCGAAGATCTCACGGCTGACGGAGTGCCTGTCGAAGAACTCTCCCGGGCATATGGCCGCTGTTCCAAGCTGACCGTCGCGCTTGATGAAAGCGAAGCGGCTGCCCTGGCTGAAATGGAACAGGAAATCTACGCCCGTCAGGAGGAGCGGAGCCCGCCTCCCGCGCAGCGTATCCGCCGCATCTCTTCCGCCGAGGCCCGCGACGCCTTTTACCCGCTGCTGGCAGACGCCAGCGCAGTCCTGCTCCAACCGGTCGCCCGCCGGGTCGACGGCCGCCTGATGACCGCTGCCCTTGCGCGCGGACTGCGCAGCCGCGGCGTCCGCACAGTCGAAGCCGACGTGTCGACCCTGTTGCTGGAAGACGGCCAAGTGCTCGGCGTCCGCACCGTTGCAGGTGATGAGTTTATGGCTGGCGCAGTTCTCATTGCCGGCGGCGCCTGGTCAGTGGATTTCGGCAGCCAGCTCGACGTGCAGATCCCCGTTGCCCCGCAGCGCGGGCAGATCATCCACCTGCGTCTTCCCGGCCAGGAAAGTAGCGCCTGGTCGATCGTGAATGGCTTCAGCGGCTACTATCAGGTGCCCTGGCCCGGTGGTCGCGTCGCCGTCGGCGCCACCCGCGAGACCGGCAGCGGCTACGCCCCCCATGCAACCGTTGACGGCATCCAGGAAGTTCTACACGAGGCCCTGCGCCTCGCCCCCGGCCTGCGCAACGCCGCCATCCATGAAATTCGCGTCGGCCTGCGTCCCTATACCATCGACCATCTGCCGCTGCTGGGACCCGTCCCCCGAGTCAAGGGCGTCCACCTGGCAACCGGTCACGGGCCTACCGGTCTTACTCTCGGCCCATACAGCGGAAAGCTGGTGGTCGAGCAGGCCCTGGGTCAAGAAGTCGCCTGGGATTTGGCTCCTTTTTCTACAACTCGTTTCATAGGTTAAGTGGCAGGTGTCCCATGAAATCAGTCGCGGGCGACACATCTGCACGCCCAGTTCCCGGCGCTTACCGGCAACTGCAACAACAGGTCCACAGTTAAGTCGATGCATCTGATTCAAGCAGCATCAATACGGATTCCTGAAAGGATGAGGCTACCTAATGGACAGAATCCCCCCTCCCGTCGAATCACTTCCAAGCGACTATCCCGGAAGCGATGATCCCGCTCCCAAAACGCCTTCAGGTTACACAATCAAAGAGATGCCGGAAGATCTGCGCCCTCGAGAAAGGCTGGAGTATGTGGGTGCCGGCGCACTGAGCGTCGCCGAGCTCCTGGCAATCGTGCTGCGTACCGGTGGCCGAGGCGAAAACGTCATCCGCCAGTCCGAGCGGCTGCTGACCGAATTCAACGGTCTGCCCGGCCTGGCTCAAGCCAGTTTTGAGGAACTGACAAGGGTCCGCGGCGTGGGCAAGGCCAAGGTCACGCAGATCAAGGCCGCTCTCGAACTGGGACGCCGACTTCTGCTCGCCGCGCCCCAGGAGCGCGACAAGATCCAGAGTCCCTCCGATGTGGCTAATCTCTTGATGTTGGAAATGGGTATGCTGGAGCGGGAACAGGTGCGGGTCGTACTTCTGGACACGAAAAACCATGTCCAACGTACCCCGGTTGTCTATTCCGGCAGCCTTAACGCCGCCGTAATTCGTGTAGGTGAAATCTTTACAGAGGCCGTGCGCGCCAACAGCGCATCCCTCATCGTCGTCCACAATCATCCGAGCGGCGACCCAACGCCCAGCCCTGAAGATGTGCAGGTGACAAAACAGATCGTCGCCGCGGGCAAGCTTCTACAGATCGATGTTCTCGATCATCTGATCATCACCCGCGACAAATATGTTAGTTTGAAGGAAAGGAGGTTGGGGTTCGACTAATGCGAAGCGCTTCTGTTACGCCAGCGCACTGACACTGAGCAGGTAATCAGTTACCGCGCGCACATCGCCGGCATTCATTTGTTGATCCTTCTTTGTGCGCACATACTTCTTCAACTGATCGACCCGCAACACCGGCATCGAGGGGTTCTCAAGCTCCAGTTGCATGGCTGGATTAATGAACACCGCTGCGCTCTCGACCGGAATGTCGGCGGCGTTCACCGCCAGTTCACCGCTAGACTCGCCTTCTTGAAGCATCTCCCGGATTTTCCGTTCGGTCTCCTCGATCTCGCGCACAGGGTTGCCCAGGCCCTCTCTGTTGAGAAACGTGAGCAATCGGCCCAGGCTGAACCGTTCCCGCCATCTGTCCCCGTATACGCTCACAGTCCCTTTGTCGCTGCGTACGAGAAACACCCGAACTCCGGACGGCCCGACCAAAATGTACGGGACTTCATCCAGGCCCCACAGAAATAGCGCGTACTTGTCGTCAAACCCCTTCAGGCCGTTTTCGACAAGCTCATCCGGTCGCGCGATTTTTTTGCTGCCCGGCCAGCGGCGGGGAGCAAAGCGGTTAATGTAATAGCTCCCTACATTGGAGGCGATAAAACCTACCGCCAGCGCGCCAAAACTGACGACCGTCCAGTATCGCTGAATAAAGCCCACCAAAGCGTTTGAAGCCGGTGCGTCCGGCGGAAACCAGTTCGGCGTGAAACTGGCCAGAAGGCCGACAAATAGGATCGCCAGCCCCCCTAGGGCAATTCGCCGCCCCCGCTGCTCTCTAGACTTAATCGCCGGCAGATTGCGGTACACTTTCATGTTGTTGAATTCTTCGGTGATTTGGCTGCCTACCGCTGGAGGGCGACCATTTCATCTTGGTCGTCGATAACTTCGCTGACACCCGACTGAATCTCCTCGACCAGTCGCGAATCGATCAACTGTTTCGCATTGCGAATCGTGTGGCGGATGGCGTTGGCGTTGCTTCTGCCGTGCCCGACGACCATCAGATTGGACAGGCCCAGCAGCACCGCACCGCCAAACTCACTGTCATCAAGTCTACGCGCCATCCTGCGAAGCGCGGAGCGAACCAACAGACCGCCAATGCTGCTGATCGGCCCGGCTGTAATCTCATCCAACAGAACGCCCTGAAGTAACTTGACAATGCCCTCCGCGCCCTTCATGAAAACATTGCCCGTAAAGCCGTCCGTGACCACCACATCCGCAATGCCGCTGGTCACGTCCCGCGCCTCGATGTTCCCCATAAACCGAATGCCAGGCGTCTGCTCCAGCAGTTCGGTCGCCTCCAGGACAAGCTGATTGCCTTTGCCTTCCTCTTCACCATTGCTCAGAATGCGAACGCTCGGATTACGCACGCCCATAATGCGCCGCGAGTAGACGCTACCCATCACCCCAAACTGCTGCAGCTGTTCCGGCTTGACGTCCGTATTGGCCCCAACATCCAGGATCAGGCAGAATCCCCGCAAAGTAGGAAAGGGAACGATCAATGCCGGACGCAGGATGCTCTGCATCCGACCAAAGTGCAAAATGCCCGCAGCCAGCGCGCCGCCTGTGTTGCCCGCCGTCACAAATGCATCCGCTTTGCCTTCCTTCACCAGCTTACAGGCCACCACCATCGAACTGTTCTTCTTGGTGCGTACCGCCTTGGCCGGTTTGTCCGACATTTCGATCACTTCAAATGCAGGCACGATCGGCAGGTCAAGCCTGTGAGTTGGATGTCTCGCCAACTCCTGTTCTATGACGTCCGGCCGCCCGACTAGCGAAACAGTCACGTCGTACTGTCGAGCCGCCAATATCGCGCCGGCTACGATTTCGCGCGGTGCGTTATCTCCGCCCATGACGTCAAGGGCAATATTCATGCAGACTTTCCTCCAATCGGCGATATGATCAATGCTATACTACTATAGGTTCGGAGCATTTGAGAAATCGCCCGAAATGCAGGAGATGTCGATTTGGCTTCGATTTTCCAGGAGGGGCTGCAAATGTGCTTGCCGCCGCGAACGATGAACGCGAGCGTGATTTACGGAATCGATGAGATGGCGCGCAGAGTGCGGGACGACGGAATCGTCGCTATCGTGCGTGGAGACTTTCCCGCCCGGAAAGTCCTCGAAATCGGCGATGCTCTCCTGGCGGCCCCTGTGCTTGTGATGGAAGTGACGCTGAACACGCCCAGCGCGCTCGAATTAATCCAGTTGTTGAGCGATCGCTTCGGCGCAAATATGAACATCGGAGCCGGTACCGTGCGCACTCTGGAACAGTTCGATGCGGCCGTCGCCGCCGGTGCACAGTTCACCGTCGCGCCAGGGCTGAATCCAGCCGTGGTAGCCCGGGCCCGCAAGGCCGACGTTCTGCACATTCCCGGTATCTATACCGCCACCGAAGCTGAGACCGCTCACACAGCTGGCTCACCTCTGCTGAAACTCTTTCCCGCCAATCTCGGTGGCCCTGCCTATCTCAAAGCCTTGCGCGCGCCGCTCGACGATATCCAGTTTGTGCCCACCGGCGGCATCGGTCCGGAAAACGCCGCCGAATGGGCTGCTGCCGGCGCCGCCGCTCTGGGTGTTGGCAGCGCCCTCGTCACCGGGCCGAACCAGTCCATAGCAGATCTGATCGGGCGGGCGCGCGCGTTACGTCAGGCCTGGGAATCCAACAACACCTCTGTCTAGTCCATCCAACGAAATTCCTCAATCCCGCAGCTCGTTCATAGCCGCCGGCAAAAGTGGCAGCAGATCCGTAGCGATAACGCCCGCGCTACCAATCCGCCTCTCGCACAGTTCACCGGCCCGGCCATGGAGCCACGCTCCCAGACACGCGGCATGGAAAGGAGACAGACCCTGCGCCAGGAGACCAGTGACGGCGCCGGCCAGAATATCCCCCGTCCCAGCCGTAGCCAGCGCAGCCGTGGCCACTGGCAGCACCGCCAGCTCCCCTTCCGGCGTGGCGATCACTGTATATGGGCCTTTGAGCAGGACGACCGCCTGCCACGCCGCAGCCCGCTCGCGCGCCAGCGCCCAGCGGTTGTCGAGTACCTCCTGCGCTGACGCCAGCCCGCAGAGACGGGCCATCTCCGCCGGGTGAGGAGTCAGAACACAGTCGGCCGGCAGAAGCGCCGGCCAGTCGTCCAGCTGGGCCAGAAGGTTGAGACCGTCGGCGTCGATCACCGTCGGTGGCAAAGATGGCCCCTCAGCCGGCAGCTGATCCCGGCGGCGGATCGTACCGAATGGCGTATCGGCTGGCGAGTTCGAGCCTGATGCCTGATGTCCGCCTTCGGCGGCCTGGCCGTCAGATGGAGCAAACGCGCCAGGCAATGCTGACGGACGCCGTCTGTGGTTCCTCCGCAGCAGCCGCTCCATAAAGGCCCGCGTGGCGCCTTCCTGCCCCAGCCCGCAGCCGATAAGCAGAGCATCATATTCCCCCAGCTTTGCCGTGACGTTGGCGGCGGCGGCTTCGTTCACTACCCCCAGATCGTGGCTGAGAAGAATCCACGTCGGTTCAGGCAAGGCCGACGACACCGGTACCCACACTGGCTGCGGAATCGCGCCCGTTACCAGCCCCGCTCCCACACGGCCCATCGCCGCGCAGCTGAGATAAGCGGCGCCCGGATAGTTTACGCTGCCGACAACCGCCATCCCTTTGCCGAATGCGCCCTTGTGACTGTTGCGGCTGCGCGCTGGCAGCAGGTCGCCCACCTGTTCCGGTGTCAGGAAAAACGTCCGCATGTCGGAGGTAAACTCAGAGGGAATACCGATGTCCGCCACCACAAGCTCGCCGAGCACGGCCGCGCCCGGAAATTGGAACTGTCCCGCCTTCGCGCACCCAAAAGTCACCGTCATATCGGCCGCAACCGTAGCCGGATCGAGCGCGCCGCTGTCCGCGTTCAGACCACTGGGTACATCGACCGCGACGACAGCCAATGGTGCCTCTGTTTCTGGGCTAACCGCCTCAGACGCAGCCTCAGTGGCAGCTTCCCCTGCAGAACCTCCCTCGGACACTTGGCGGCCTCTGCGGACCTCCGCCACCTGCTGCAGGATGCCGGCCAACTCACCCTCAATGGGCCGGTTTGCGCCCGTACCCAGCAGCGCGTCAACTACGATATCAGCTGCGTCCAGCCACGCCCGCAGCTGCACCGCGTCCACGTCTTCTTCGGCGTTGTGGACCGGCACATTTCGCTCAAGCAGTTTGCCCAAATGGCCCTCGTAGTCCTCCGGCGGAGTCGCTTTCTTGCGCGAGCCTCTTCTTCTCTTATCCCCGGCTTGGTCCTCTTTGGCCGTCGAGACGCCCCTCTTCCACAGATAGACCCTAACCCGATAACCGGCGTCGTTGAGATGCCGCGCGCAAACAAGCCCGTCGCCCCCGTTGTTACCCGGTCCCGCCAGGACCAACACCGTTCGGTCCGCACTGAGGGCATAGTTCTCCTGAATAGCTTCTGCCAGGGCAGTGCCCGCCTGCTCCATCATCGCTGCATAGCTCTGACCGGTCGCATCGGCCTCCTTCTCCAGAAGCTGCATCTCCGCGACGGATACGATTCGTGTATGGTCGGCGATTTCATTCATAGCGTGCCTCGTGCAAGAAAATTCTGTCAGTTTCACGCCACCCGTATCGGATGGGGTACCGGCTGGTTGAAGAGATAGCCTTTTTCATTAAAGGGAATCTCATCCGGTTGTGTATTGCCCGCGGCGTCCGTCGCCCGGGTCATGATCGTGTACGTGCCGGGCTGCGCATCCCACATAAACTCGAAACGCACCCACGAATACTTGGATGCGCCTTCGCTCGGCTCGATCACGGTCGCATCGCGCCAGGTCGTCCCGGAATCAAGGCTCCACTCCACCTTGGCAATCGGACCGGTCGGTGACTGCGCGTATCCGTGAACGCGGTTCTCCCCTGCCGCCAGGTCCGCCGGCCATGGCAGCGCTAGTGCGCTCTTGATCGTCTGTGTTGTCACCGGCCTGCCCAAAGCCTCCCCTTCCGGCGGATAGGCATCGCCGATCAGAGTGTAAGAAGTCGTGTTGTTTCGCGTCCAGAGCTGTTCAGACGAGACAACAATCCGCCCCAGCCACTTGATGCTGGCGGCCCCCACCCATCCGGGCGCCAGCGCCCGCAAGGGGTAGCCGTGATCCTTCGGCAGAGCTTCGCCGTTCAGCGCATAGGCGAGCAGTGTATCCTTGTCCATCGCCTTCTCAACCGGCATCACGCGCCGAAATCCCTCCTCCGGCGAACCGCTGTCCAGCCCAATCAGAAGCACGCTGACCGCTTCGTCCGTGATACCCGCCCGAACCAGCACATCCCGCAGCGCCGTGCCCGTCCATCTACCGTTGCTGACCGCCCCGGTCCCCCATTGGGTCCCTTTCGCCGTCTGCCCTTTCACCAGGTCGAACATGGCTCGGTGGTTGCCCGCACATTCCAGGTACGAAATGAACGTCCGACCGGGCATATCCAGAATATCGTCGTAGGTCAGCTCCAGCGGATTGGCGACCGCATCGCCTTCAATCGAAAGGCGCCAGTCTGCCGCGTCCACGTCCAGGCTTGCTGAGTTGTTGCGTACAAAGAAGAACCGGCTGGGCGTGATCAGCCCCTCCATATTCTCCAGACGCGCCTCCAGATTTCCTTCGCCGTGATCGGTGAACGGCGCCGGGTCCTTATAGAATAAGGGAGCTTCTGCCCCACCCTCTTCAGCGGCAGTAGGCGTTGCTGCCGGTAGTGGCAGACCCGCGCAGGACGCCAGCACAGCCGCTGTCCCTCCAGCCGAAAGAAGCTGCAGGAAACGACGCCGGCTCATGCCCCTCTCACGCGCATACCGCCAGAACTCTCCTTTCCCTTCAGACTCCCTACCTTGCCCCAATCTTTCAACCGTCATCCCAGCTCTCTCCTGACCGCAACTGACAGCCGGTAGGCCAAAACGCCGGCGCTGTCAGCGCGTAGCGGTCATCAACAGCCTTTCTCTCAACTCGGCCTGCCAAAGCGCAGCAGATACCCATTACAGTCGCGAATGGCGAACTCCCTCATGCCCCAAGATTCGTCCGTCGGCTCCCGCTCGATATGCACGCCCGCTGCCTGGTACTGCTCGAAGAGGCCGTCGACGTCCTCGCCCATGAATACATAAAATCCAACTGGCGGTTTCGGCGGCAATGGCTGATCTGTAAGCGAGAGTTGAATATGCGCGCCCTCTGACGTCCATTCGCCGCGGTGGATTCCGGCGTGCGTGGGCGGATCGCCGTACAGGAAGCCGATAGTGAAACCCAGCTTGTCGCAGTAATACTCCGCCGCGGCCAGCACATCCGGCACCGCCAGAATCGGCGTCAGCAGGTATGCAGCCTGCGCGTTGCCCGCTAGCTGGCCCGTACGCCACTGCTCCGCCGTGATGCCGTAGACTATCTTGTCATGGCCGGTCGCGTCCTGGTGATATTTCTGCCGCATACGGCCCCGGCGCCTGAATCCGACCCGCTCAGCCACTCGCAAAGATGTCCTGTTCTCTTCACTAATCCACAGCTCCACCCGGTCCAGCCCCATCTCGTCAAAACCGTAGTCCAGCGCCGCCCGCACAGCCTCGCTCATATAGCCGTTTCCCCAATGCTCCGGGTGCAGCATGTAGCCCATCCCCGGCACGCCGGCATTGCCGATGTACTCGACAATGCCCAACGCCGGACCGTCCTCAGCCGTGCGAAGGGTCCAGGTCGTGCTTGGCCCGTTCAGCATTCCATCGACCATCTTCCCCGTCTCCGCCGCAGAAGAGTGCGCCGGATCGTCCATGAATTGCATCGCTTCCGGCCGCCGGTACGCGTCATAAAGGTCCTCCGCATCGGACGCCGCAAGTGGGCGCAAAATCAATCGCTCAGTCCGAAGTGTGGAATGCATCGTATCGTCTCCAAAATGTCTTGCCGCTCGGTCAAAGTGTCTATGCCAATATGTATCGATTCGGCTTCGGTCAATTCGCGACCGTGCCGAACATCCGCGTCCAGTTGTCTCTCACTTCTCTTCACTCCTTTTCTCACTATCCAAGTCCGTACAGCGCCCGCAGCGACGGCCTGATCTCTGCCGCCTCCAGCAAGTCAGTGCTGTCACTGAACTGATCGATGCTTCCAATCGGCCGGCTTCGCGCCAGTTGCGCCACCTCCGGATCGCGGACAGAACGCAGCAGCGCGTCGGCGAAGCCCTGAAGTGCCATCACAAGGAAGGGCCGTCCAAAGAAGCGCGTCGGCCTCTCCGGCATCGGTTCCGTGAGCCCCAGCTGGTTGTGGCGGGCAGCCGCAATTTGATAAGCCTTCCCCAGCCACCGTTCCCGCTCCTTCCACCCGTCTGCCCGCTGCACGGCCAGCAGAATCTCCGTCAGGTGCGTCGCGCTCTCCAGTTGCGCAAAAGCCGTTCCGAACCATTTGGCGTAGGGCGCATACCGTCTTTCCATCAGAAAACACAGACGCATCAGGTCCCGAATCAGCCGCGACCCGATCAGCGCCGAACCCAGCTCGTCGCCCACCAGGCCCGCCCGCCCCATCAGATGCTCCTCCTGCCCGATGCGGGCCCAACCCGCAGCCAGTAGGTATCGCCACACATCCGGCGGATACCAGCTGAACCGCGACCGCACGCCGTCCAGGCCGATTTCGTCGTGGAAGATCCCCCCGGCCGTGATCGTGCGCAGCTTCTGCTGAGGGAAAATCAGCCAGTCTGCCGCCCCTATCGCCCTGCCGATGTCAAAGTTCAGGTAATCGCAGAAAAACCCGCCGATCGTCTGCGTTTCCACTCGGTGATTCACCGGCCCGCTTTCGGTGGTCTCCAGGAGCTGGACTCCATTGTCATCGGGGTCCGGCTTACTGAAATTTGTTGGGTAGCCCATAAAACTGTGGGGAAGACCATCGCGCAGCGTCGCGTCTATACTTTCAGCGTGAGACACCCAATCGTCCGCGCGCAGGAAAAGTTGCAGCCGCGGCCCCCAGCCATGGTCCGTCGACATCTCGTCGTCGAACCCAAGCGTCTCCGAACCCGGCCCGATCAAAGCCGCGCTGTGCGGCAGGCCGCTGAACGAACCCTCCAACATCGGCCGCACCGCCTCCCAGTAGAAACGTCTGCTCAACTCCAGGCCGGGGATGAACGCCATTCTCTACATCGCCAGATCGAAAGGAAGATCGCTGATGTCGCGCAACCGTTTCCCTTGGATCATGATATCGAGCATATCCATCTGGTCTTCGTTATCAATCTCTTCGATGGCAGCGCGCATCTCATGCAATGAGAAGTGGTAAACGCAATCCACGTCTCTGGCGCCGAGGGCGATAGCAGCCAAGCGCGTGGGGAGCGGTTCAGCGGTAACAACTGCGATGTGAGGTAGGCGTCCTTTACGGTTGCGGATAAGATTTAACGCCTCAGTGCGTGCATTCTGTACTCGGTCACTTCGAATCGTCCATTTGCACGAAATGCTGGCGTGAAGAATCAGCAAAATTTGGATATTGAGAATCACTCTTTTTGTTTGTGGAAAGTCGTACCACCTGCTCGTAAATCTGTCTATGATACTTGCGACGCAAATCTTTTATTGACACTATCAATACCCCCCAATCAGTTGTCTCCCTTAAGAAATCCGATGACAAACTCTTCATGCATGCGTTTCTGGATCTGGGATGTCGGATTCCGATTTACACTGGCAGGCATCATGCGCCGATTTCGATCCAATTGCCGCACTCCTATTTTCGGCACATCAAAATCAATTGAGCGACCAATTTCGGCTAGGCACTTCCCTGTTTGTGTGTCAGTGCCCCGCATCTCTGAACTCCCTACGACGACAATTGCTGCTTTACCAGGTCGCAGCACACGGTACATCTCCTGAAGTGAACTGGTCATTTCGGAATAATAGCGATGCAAGACCCAGCCTTTTCGCGCATCTCGCCTTCCCATCTCTTTTACAATCTGCGCAGAATATTCAGGCAGTTTGACAAATTCTACATCGGTGGTCGATTCGCCACCGATGTAGCGTTTCCGAGTATCACTAAGTGAACCGATCGAATGCCCGAGCCACACAAGAGAGAACTTATGTGCTCGCATATAATCGATTGCATTTGACGCATAAGGCGGAGAGGTTACGATCAGATCTGCTGAGGAGTCTTCAAGCGCCAAACTACGTGCGTTGCCAAACTGAAGGCATGGTTGGAATCGGGCATCTCGGAGGAAAGTTAGTCCGTCAATGTTCTGCAGGTAGCGTTTCCTGAATTCTTCAACGGGAGAACGTAATTTTTTCGTGAGGAAGGCAGCCCGTCCGGATGCGTTTTCAGCAGCTCGTATACTATGAGTTGAGGCGGATTCAACATCGTTATCCCCTTCAAGGATTTGTCCTCTTTCATCTATGATAACCTTAGCCCTGTGCGGGCGTGTATGGGCCAAATCAAGCGCCAACGAAACGCCACCCGATTTTGTAATGATGATGGCGGAAAGTGCCAACTCGAAAAAGGAGCGCAGCCTGAAATCGGAAACGCGCCCGATCGCCTCGGCAAGAGCCAGCAGTTCGATCTGCGTATCAGGGAAAAACCAGTAATCGACGAATTCCTTGGTTTTGCTGTTCCATCTCTGTTCCAAACGGTGAGTCAGCCCGGTTCGATTTTGCGCCAATTCAGCTTCAGCACTTTCAATGATGCAGTGTCCTGTGCGCCGCGCCCCAGTGATATCGAGAGGGCACACCTTTACCTGCGTTAGCAAGAGTGCAAGTGGATCAATATCGAAGCCAATCGCTTTCCGATTGAGCAAGTATGCTTCTAGGACTGTTGTGCCGGATCCCATCATTGGATCAAGCACAACATCTCCTTCTTGCGTCAACGCGCTGATGAATTTACGCGGAAGCTGCGGTGGAAATTTCGCTGGAAAGGCGTGAAAACTGTGAGACGCGTAGCGGCTTTGTTCGTTATGAAAGTCCATATCCTGGCTGAGTAACGCTTCTAGCCGCCTGTGTGTTCTTGTCGGTAAAGCCGATTTGTCGAATAAACTCTGTTGCAAAAGTATCTGCCATCTCTTTGCTGTAAGTCCAAGAGGGGGTGATTGAGTAGAACGGTTCCAGTATAGCAGTGTTTTCTTATCAGTGCTAGAACGAATTTTCTATAATCATGCGAAAATCTCCCCCCACACAAACGCGCCGCCGAACAGCGTAGCCTCCACGTCCGTTTCCAATATCGCCATCGGATGGATCGTGAAAATATCCTGTGACAACACCGCCAGATCCGCGAACTTGCCCGGCGCAATGCTGCCCTGGCTGCTCTCCGTGCCGCCCGCATAAGCCGCGCCGACCGTATACGCCCACACCGCCTCCTCTACAGTCAGCCGCTCCTCAGGATACCAGCCGTCGCTGCCGGGACTGCCGTCCGCCCGCATCCGCGTAACCGCCGCATGAATCCCCTGGATCACGTCCGGCGTCTCCACCGGCGCGTCCGAACCGAAGGCCAGCTTCGCCCCGCTGTCCCACAGGCTGCGAAAAGCGTAGGCGTATCGGCTGCGCTCCCCCCAATACCTGTCGGCAAGGAGCATGTCCTGCGTGGCGTGGATCGGCTGCACCGACGCGATGATATCCAACTCCGCGAAACGGCGAATGTCCTCTGGATGCAGCACCTGCGCGTGCTCGATGCGATGTCGCAAATGCCGCCCCCGCCCAGCGCGGCGGCTCGCCTCCAGCGCGTCCAGCACCATGCGGTTCGCCCGGTCGCCAATCGCATGTGTGACCACCGCCAGCCCTGCGTCCGAAGCCCTGGCAATGATGTCCGCCATCTCATTAGCCCCGGTCACCGCGATGCCGGTATTCTCAGGCTCCCCGTCGTACGGCGCCAGCATCCATGCCGTCCTCGGCCCGAGCGCGCCGTCGCTGAAGACCTTCACCCCGCCGATGCGTAAAAACTCATCGCCAAGCCCCGTACGCAGCCCCAACCGGATCGCGCTGTCCAGCTCAGCCACAGGGATCTGTGCCACCGTGCGCAGCGTGAGATCTTCCTCCGCCCGCAACTGCTGAAAGGCGCGCAATGAGGCCGCCGCCTCCTTCGTGTGTACACCCACGATCCCCATGCGGTTGACGACCTCCTGCGCGTGGCGCACCGCGGCCACCGCCTCCTCGTCCGCCGGTTCAGCCATGCAGGGAAAAGCCAGCTCCATCGCCTTTTCGAGTAGAATACCCGTCGGCATTCCCTCTTCATCGCGTACAATTTCGCCGCCGTCCGGGTCTTCTGTATGGGCTGTGATTCCCACCTGTTCCAACGCCAGGCTGTTCACCCACGCCGCGTGACCGCACTTGCGCGCCAGGTAAACCGGATGCTCCGCCGCGACCGCGTCCAACTGTGCAGCCGCAGGAAATGCGCCGCCCTCCCAGACCGACTGGTCCCAGCCGCGGCCAGTGAGCCACTGACCGGGTGGCGTATCCGTCGTCCGCCGCCCGACCCGCTCCAGCGCCGACGACAACGTCGCCGCGCCGCTCAGATCGATCTCCCGCAGGCTTAAACCGTAGGAAAGAAAGTGGATGTGGGCGTCAATGAAACCGGGCACGACCGTCGCGCCCCGCAGATCAACCTCCCGCCCGCCCGGCGCCAGCAGCGCCCGCACTTCACTATCGCTGCCCGCAGCCAGAAAGCGGTCGCCCGCGATCGCCACCGCTGAAACCCGGGGCCGCCCCGGGTCCATCGTGTGTATATTGCCGTTGAATAATGTCAGATCCGCCTGCACAAGCCGCTCCCACGCTGAACTGCCCCGAAAAACTGCCCTCCTACTCCTTTCGGGCCACTGATTCCTTTTGTTCGCTCTTCATCTGTTATACCATACAGCCGCCGGAGCGCCACTGTGAAGGTCGTTCACCGCAAAGATTCATCAACATAGAGTTTGCGATTGAACCGGAGCCGGCAAGGGGTGCTCTCCCGCGATCAATCGCGGCATCACAATTTCCTTTAGCCGGCTCGCAACCCCGACCCGCTTCATGAGTACACCATCGGATTTCCTACTCGTCACCATCGGAATTCTCATCCTTCTCCTGTGGGCCGGCGCAGGCGCATGGTTGACAATTCGCCGTGACGAGCGGCGCTGGGATCTCCTGTGCGTAACGCTGCTGGCGGCAATGTTTGCAGCCTTCTTCTGGGGCGCCATAAGCGGCGCTGCCTACCGGCCGGCCAACGGCGGCGATCTGGTCAGCTTCCTCTTCCCGGTATACCGTTTCGCCGCCCGCGCCCTGAGCCAGGGCAACCTGCCCCTCTGGAATCCACACCTTTACGGCGGCGCCCCCTTCATCGGCGACATTCAGGCAGGTTTTCTCTATCCACCCAACCTGCTTCTCTTTCTCATCAATCCAACGTTTGACTATCGCTGGATGGAGCTGCTCAGCATCGGCCATCTCTTGTGGGCCGGTCTGGGCGTTTACACCCTGTCACGCACCCTCGGCTGCAGCCGGCCCGCCGCACTGCTGGCCGGCCTGGCCTTCGGCCTCTGCGACATCCTCTTCATCCATCTGGGCAATCTCAATCTCAATGCGGTTCTCTCGTGGAGTGGCTGGACCCTCGCCGCCTGCCATCGTGCCCTGACCCGCCGCGGCCTGATCTGGGCCGGAGTCGCCGCCGCCTTCTTCGCCGCAGCCAACTACGCCGGCCACGCCCAAAGCAGCTACTTTCTCGGCATGACCGTGGGGATCTATTCCCTTTGCATACTGGCAGTCCAGTACTGGGAAAAGCACTCCCAGACGTCCCACGCAACGGCCCTGCGGCAAACGCTGGCCGGCCTGAAATATCCTGCCGCACTTTTCGTCCTGACAGCGCTCCTGTCGGCGCCGGTCATTCTTCCTTCATTCGAAATGCTGCCCTATACCGACAGAGGCCAATTCGATTACCAGGACACCGTGTCCTATTCACTGGCGCCGGGACCCGCCTTCATCGGCCTGCTGACACCGGGCTTCTTCGGACGCGGACCGTGGGACTACTGGGGTTCGTGGGATCGGGTCGAACTGCCCTACGCCGGCTTGGTGACACTCCTTCTCGCAGCCGGCGCATTCCTGCTGCCCATGCCGGAGAAGCGTCACCGGCTGCTTCCCTTGCTGGCGCTGGCCCTGTTCGGCTTCGTCGTAGCGCTCGGCAGCAACACACCGGTCCACGGCTGGCTCACACGGATTCTGCCCGTCTATGGCAGCTTCCGCGCCCCGGCCAGGATCATCGTTCTGTGGGCGCTCGCACTGTCCGTCCTGGCGGCGTTCGGGTTGGATGCCCTGCTGGCTGGCCGAAAGAAAGGCGGAGAACTTCTCCATCCTTCCTATTCCGCACCGTACTACTCCGTGATTCGCCTCGGCGTCCCCGCGTTTCTCCTCGTCCTGATCCCACTGATATTCGTCACGACGCGCCTGCTCGATGGCGACCCTGTCGCATTGCAGCGGGCATCTATGGCCGGTCGGGCACTGCTCCTGGCAACTACAGCTTGGCTGGCTACGTGGCTCCTGTTGTCCCTGTACCGGCGCAATCGTCTGGCAGACAATACTTTCGTCGGGCTGCTGCTCGTCCTGTCCTTTCTGGAACTCTTCGCCGCCGGCACAGATATCGACGTCAGCAAGAATGACCCGTCCCGCAGCTTTTCGAATCCGGAGGTGATGGCCTTTCTGCGTGATCAGGCCGGCGAAGAAGCCGACTGCGCCCCCATGGAAAGTGATTGCTGTCCGGACGCTGCCTCCCCCCGCCCCTTCCGCATCGACGTACGTACCGGCATATATGATCTGTGGCAGCCGAACACCGCCGTCCTGACCGGTCTGCACGATGTAGGCGGCATATACAATCCACTCGAACTCGTGCACTGGAAGAAGCTATGGGAAAACAACGGCGGCCGTCACACCCGCATCTATGATCTGCTCAACGTGCTCTACGTGCTTGTGCGCGACGGCACACCTCTGCCGGAGCAATACACCCTTGCCTACGATGCGCCCGGCCCCCTTGCCGTTTACCAGAATCCTGACCCACTGCCCCGCGCCTGGCTTGTCGGCGCAGCGCAGGTCTTCCCCGACCAGGAGGCCGTGCTCGCCGCACTCAAACAGCCGTCATTCGAACCGCTGCACACCGTCGTTCTGGCGCGGCACAACGACATCCCGTCCGGCCCCGAGACTGCGGAACAACTGACCCCATCGATCATGGCGGGACCCGTATCGGTCCTCGAATACAACCAGAACGAGATCGTACTGGCCGCCCATGCCGATCGGGCAGGCTATCTGGTTCTCAGCGAAGTCTGGTTTCCGGGCTGGCTGGCGACGGTAAACGGGGAGCCCGCGCCTGTTTTGAGGGCCAACTACGCCTTCCGTGCCTTGCCCGTACCCGCCGGAGAGCTGCAGGTACGACTCTGGTACGCGCCCGAAAGCTGGCGCCGAGGGATCGCGCTGTTTGGTGTGGGGATCCTGTTGCTGGCGGGTCTGTCTCTTTTGCGGCTTGTCGCCCCCGGAGTGCGGAATGTCCTGCGGGGCAACCAAAAATTGAGCGTAGAGGGAGAGAAATGAGGATCTGGCTCGCGCAATGCCTCACCTCTCCCCCTCTCCTCGCTCATTCACGCCTCGCCTACGGAAGCACCGCCTTCGGCATCTTGCAGATCATCGTGTACGCCGGATCATAGATGTTACCAAGATCGTACTCCACCGTCTGCCCCATCAGAATATGCGCCCCGACAGGATCAATCCCCAAATCCTTTTCCAGCCAGCGGATCATCTCAGTGGTAGCATGTTGCGTAGCCTGATCCAGCGGACGGGCGTTGCCCGCGGTAAAGATATACGCCTCGTTTTCGCCTCTGGGCCAAAAGATGCGCCGTCCCTTCTGCACATCCACCGTAAAGCCCACGTCGAACGAGATTTCTATGCCCGTTCCGACTATCTCGCCATCCCCTTGCACCGCGTGGCCGTCGCCTATGTGGAATAGTCCGCCGGGTGCAAATACAGGAAAATAGACTGTCACCCCTTCCACAAAGCCGCGATAGTCCATGTTGCCGCCGTGCGGGGCGGACGTGGCGGTCGAGATCGCTTCACTCCGGTCCGGCGCAACGCCGAAACAGCCGGCCATCGGCGCCAGCGGTAAGGTCAGCGCCCCTAGGCTGGTCTGCGGCTCCACCAGGGTCGCTGTGCCCGCCTCGTTGTCCACCCGCCAGTTGGCCAGCTCCTGCCCCTCCGCAGGCCAGGGCATCTGGGGCACCTGCTCCGGATCGACGACGTTGGGGGCCACCATCGTCCGCGTCCACCCGTAAGGTCGGTTCGGGAGCAGCTTGTCCAAATGCACCACCAGCGTGTCCCCCGGTTCTGCCCCCTCAACATAAAACGGCCCGGTCATCGGGTTGCCCGGCGGTGTTACAGGCTGACCGCTGCTGTCCTGCCCCCTGGCGTCGACGGTCGTCGTCTCGACGCTGTCACCCGGCTGCACGCGCAATACCGGTGGATGCGAGCCGATAGTCCCAAAGTAATGGTCCGGCTCGAACTGATGAGTAGCCATACATCTGTCCTTTCACGGCTGTCTGCTACGACGGCTATAGTTTTTGTGCTAATTGGCGAACAACTGTCCGGTCGGGCCAATGGTCATGCCCGGCAGCATTTCTTGACTGCTGATCATATGGTCAAGCAACTGTAGTTCGCGCCCCAGATAGTAGTTGCCCAGCTCCAGGAGCTGCGGCACACCCGGCAACGCCAACATGCGGTGTTTGTCCTCGGGCCGCACCTGCAAAGTGATGGCAGCGAGAAAGGCCAGGCTGGTGGCATCCTCCGGCAGCTGGTCCAATTTCAGTTGTACCCCTGTAGCCTTCGTCAACAGTTCGACATAGCGCGTGATCTTGGGGCGTACCCTGTGGGCGCGCTCGACCGCCAGTTTAGTATCCCCATCGGTTACCGGAAAATGTCGCACACGTCCGGTGAGATAGGGCAGATCGCGGTTCAACTCTTCGATCCGGAATCGACGTGTGCCCACAACCTGGATATTCATTCTTCCATCCGGTTGGCGGTCCACCTTTACGATGCGCGCAGCCGTTCCCACCCGGTGGGGCTCCGCATCGCCGCCTACTTCCAGGCCTTCCTTGATCAACACAACCCCAAACGCCAGATTCTCGTCCAGGCAGCGGTTGATCATCTCACGATAGCGGGGTTCAAAGATATGGAGAGGCAGCGCCATACCCGGGAAAAGCACAACATTCAGAGGGAAAAGCGGCATTTCCATGGTAGAACTCCGTTGCCTAAGGGAGAATTCATTTTCGCTTCCGGGCTTTTCCGTCGAGCACCGTTCAAATCCTGTCATCCTCGTCTGAATCGCTGTTTTCCACCGCAGCTTGGGCCAGTAGGTCGTCAGATACTTTCATAAACTCTCGCAGCACCGTCGTGGCAAATGCCCCTTTCGGTAACGAAAACGCCACAACGATGTCCGTTCCCTTCTGTGTTACGGACAGATCGTTGAGCAGAATCCGACCCAGCCGCCGCGTACCCATCATCTTTGCCCTGGCTAACAAGGCCATGTCGAGGCCGCTCTCTGCTAAGACCTCCTGCTCCAGCTCGCCCGATTCGGCCTCCGCCTCCCACATCTTGGGTCCGTAAATGGGCGCAGTAAAACTGATCTCCTTCTGGTCGTAACGGCTCTGCTCCGCCGCCCGGTCAGCAACAACGAACAGGCCGCCGGTGTCATGCTTCTTGGCAATGTCTCCTGTCAGCAGCGTAGAGAACTGCTCCTGTTGCTGCCGCAGTGCCAGATAACGGTTGCACAGGTAGCTCTGCACGCTGGCAACCAGGAGACTCCGCAGCCAGCGGTTGGCCATTCGCTTTTCGCCCCGGAGCAACTCCCATCCCCGCCGCACGTTGGCGCCGTTTTGCCCCAGGCGCTGCGGTCCGTAAAAATTGGGGAGCCCGCAACCGCGCAGCTGCGCCGCGATGGCCGCGGCCCGCTCAATCGCCAGTTCGCCATCGACCGAGGGCTGCGTAACCGTAATCGTAAAGCGGTTTCCCAGCAGATGTCCCTTCTTTAACTTGTTGCGGTGCAGGCGCACCCAATTCACTGTCACCGGCGTCTTCGTGCTGATGCGTGCCGGCGCCGCTCTCACAAAATCGTCGTCTACGTGGCCGACCAGCAAACTGAACGTCTGCGTCGCCCGCGCGTACTTGTCCTTCATGCCGGCAAACCCGACGGCCCTGTACGGCAGGTCGAACGCCTCGGCCAGCCCCCGCTGGACGTCTCGGGTCGTCAATTCCTCTTTCGTCACGTTGACATAGAGATGCTGACCGACACCAGTAGCTTCGTATAGCGGTATCTCCTCAACGATAAAGGTGTCAGGCGTGGCCCGCAACTGTCCACCGAGCCCCGGCAGTCCCTCCGTACTGTACGGCAGCTTAAGATCCAGTTCCACGCCAACCCCACATCTGCGCGACTGTCCAGGTCGTTTCAGGAAATTATAGCAGATCGGCGCCCACTGAATAGGAAGAAATGTTCCAAAGACAGGAAGCTGCCGCGACTACTCGTCTTTAAAATAGAGCAAGCTGTAGCAAAATGGAGTGCCCCGCAGCCCACCGTGGCGAAACCCCACTTCCTGCAGCCACTTTCGGACCGTTCGTTGCAGTGCATACCCTGCGTGAGGCATCTCTTCACTTACGGCCAGACGCCCGCCCGGTTTCAGGACCCGGCGCACCTCTTCTAGGGCGAAGAGAGGCTGCGGCATCTCGGAGAGCGAGGCGATTGCAATGGCAACATCCACGTTGTCTCTCTCCAGCGGCAGGCGGTAGGCGCCGCAATGATGGAATTCAACGCGTGAGGCAAAGCCGGCGCTTTCCACCTTCGCGCGCGCCGCTTCGACCATAGACGCCTGAATATCCACCGCGTGGACGCGCCCCTCGCTGCCTGCCTGTCGCGCCATTTCGACAGTAAATGTGCCCGTGCCGCAACCCAAATCCAGTACAGTATCGCCAGGGCCAATGCCGAACGGGCCCAGCGTGGCAACAGGATCGCGATATCGCATGCGCACCGGGTGGTCCAGCAGGTCTTGCAGCGGCGCAGGATACGGGCGGGGCCGGACGCGGTGCGCGATACGCGTGCCGATCTGCGCACCGACCGTAATGCCTATGCATCGTATCAGAAGATTTCCCAGTCCCATTCGTCAAAGTCCCGTGGCTGGCGAACTGTGCCGGTATACAGACAACCGGCCGCCAATCACTGGCTGCTACAGGGAAAACGGATGCGCAGAATCCCCCCGGCGAAGACCGCGCCGCTGGCGTCCCGTTGCGCCAGGACCGCCGGCAGCAGATATTCACGTTTGAAGTTGCCGATCGAAATGAAAAGTTCGTCGCCCCGTTTCGTCAAACGGATCTTTTCCAATTCTATGTGGGGTAATGGCAGTTTAAGGATGAAGTCGTTGCCCTGCTCCTCGATCTCCTGCGCCTGACCGACGAACATCACCTCACCCGGGTCCCGGTGCCCGTACAGCTCATCCGCCAGCGACTGCAACGGGGCGAAGCCGACCACCTCCTCGCTGCGCCAGCTGCTGTACAGAATCGGCAACGGGTAGAAATCCCGCTCGATTTCAACCAGGTAGCGGGCCTGGCGCTCCTGAAGTTGGCGCAGATACGGATCGCTGCTCGGCGCAAAAACGGCTGCTTCCCCGGCCTGCTGCCCCGTTTCGTCGTCCGCCGCGCCCCCGTCATCCCCGTGCGCCCGCACCCCCGGCAGAATGCGGTTGACCACCACCCCATCCACTGGACATCCGAATAGGGACAAATAGGTTACTGCCCGGGCCCCCTCCTTGATCACCATCTTTTCTGGATTGATCACTACCCGGTAGCTGGTGGTCTGGGGATCGCTCAGGACCTCTTGCAACGCCTTTACATCATCAACCAGCTTGGGCAGACCGGCCAGCGCGTCCTGCTCCGGCATCAGCCGCCGCAACAGCCCCCCGGTCAGGCGCATCGCCGTCTCCCCCCAACCGAAGAAGCGCTCAACATACCACTGGAAGCTCTCCGGCATGGCCAGCAACCGTATCGACTCGCCCGTCGGCGCCGCATCCACGATCACCCGGTCAAATTCACGCGTGGCCGCGTTGCGGTAAATGTGCAAAAGGCTGAAGATCTCCTCCATGCCTGGTATGATCGCCATCTCTTCGGCAACCGTCTTGCTCACGCCTTGCTTACGCAGAATTTTTCCCATGTAGCCCTGCAACGCGCCCCAGTTCTTCCGCACTTCGTCCAGGACATTGATCTCCTGCGCAAACAGGTGAGTAGTTATCTCCGTGGGTTCGCTCTTCAGCGGCCTGTCCAGGCTGTCTGCCAAGCTGTGGGCGATGTCTGTGCTGACCACAAGCGTACGGTAACCCATCTGCGCGCAGCGCAGCGCCGTCGCCGCAGCCGTCGTCGTCTTGCCTACGCCTCCCTTGCCCAAATAGAGAAGGATGCGCACGGTCTACTCCTCTCGTCATTGCACAGGAGCGGGGCATCTGTTTCCCTGCCGCCGCAGAGATCCAGTACTTCCGCTCAATCACTTGCTTTGGCCGTCGCAAATTGTGGGAAACTTGGTAATGGCTAAAATGCTCCGCCCGTATCGTCAGTAGGCGCCCGGCGCCGGGCACCCCCGCGCCGCAATAGCGCTGCTCCCGCCAGCGCGATCAGCAGCGCCCCGGCAAGCACATAGAACGCAGCCGCACGGCTCAGACCGAACCAGCCCCGTATCCGCCACCAATACAGAGGCAACTGGGCCCAATAGCTCCATCGCAGATGCCAGCGATGGCCGATCGAGATCACATATTTGCCCATCTGGTTGTGGGGCGTCCAGACCACAAGATAACAGCGTCCGCCTACAAGCGTACGCGTGTCGATCAGAGGCCCCGGGTAATAATGAACACGGGTCAGGACATCTTTAACCGGTTGCAGAAGTTCACTTGGCGGCGGCGCCACAATCGCGCTGTAGCCCTGAGGCAGTTCCAACGGCAATTTCTCTGTGTCCGCGCTGTACGGCAGGCTCCGCGCCACGATCGCGAACGTCGGCACAACCGAACCGCCGCGGGGGAGAACAGGCGCGAACATCTGCGCCCGCAGACGGTCGCCCGCCTTGCAATCCACGCGGTACACATGCGTCTCACCGAGCCGTGTAAACGCCCCAAAAATAAGCCGCTTGCGGCTGAAATCGGCGAACGATTCGCCGTCTACCAGCTGGCTGCCCGGTCGGCTGCTGAATACAGGAACACTACCCGCAAGATCGACGCCGGGAACCGGCCGGGGCCCGGCTTCAGCGCCTACCGCGGTCACAATTCCTCCTGCACAAGAATACGTATAAAGAAGCGTGCACGTTGCAGTTCAGTATCACGGGCAAGAGTCTATCACCCGCGCGCGCCCTCCGTCAACCGAACGCCTCTCTCGACAGAGCCCAAATCCCTGACTCAATCACCCCTATTCGGGCCATCCATTTCGATGTCGGAATCTTGGAATTCTCAAGAACTCTATGGTACGCTTCGACCATGAATGCTCGCGTTCTTGCCCAACTCACCCTTGTTCATGTAGGGGTCTCAATCACCGTCGTCCCGGTCACCAGTACGCTGAATCGCGTCATGATCGCCGACATGCAAATGCCCGTAACGCTGGTGGCCGTCCTGGTTGCTTTGCCCTACCTCCTTTCCCCCCTTCAGGTTTTCTTAGGCAACTGGTCGGATCACCATCCAGCGGCAGATTATCACCGCACGCCCTGGATTCTCCTCGGCGGACTTGTCGCGGCGACCGGCAGCTACTTCACAGTTCACGTCGCCTACCTGCTGGATAGTAATTTCATGGCGGGTCTTGGGGCCGCTGTCGTCGTTTTCTGCCTCTGGGGAGCTGGCATCAACGCCGCCTCGGTCAGCTACCTCTCTCTGGTCACAGACCTTGCCGATGAAGACGGACGTAGTCGAGCGGTCAGCATCATGTGGACGGCCATGATCGCAGCAACGATCGTAACCAGTCTGGCCCTCTCTCGCATGTTGTCAACCTTTTCGAAGGAAACGCTCTACGCAGCCTTCGGTTCCATCTGGCTCGTTTCCGTTATCTTTGTGCTTGTGGGCAGCTACCGTATCGAACCTAGGGCTTCGGAGAGAGCCGCAAAACCTTCCAACAGCGCCGATGATCCTTTGCAGGTGTTGCGTCTGTTGGCGCTCAATCCCCAGGCCCTCCGTTTCTTTGTCTATCTGATGATCGTGTTGATCAGTATCCATGCACAGGATGTAGTGCTGGAACCGTTCGGAGCCAAGGCATTGGGCATGTCCGTCGCGGCCACCTCCCGTTTGACTTCGATCTGGGGGACCGGCATCTTTATCACCTTACTGGCTGGGATCATCTTTGTGAAGCGCTGGGGCAAGAGAACCGGAGCCAATGTGGGCGCCTACGTGACCGCTGTTGCCTTCGCCTGTATTATCGCCTCCGGTCTGCTCGGCCAATCGAACCTCTTTTTAGGCTCCGTCTTCCTGCTGGGACTGGGCGGAGGCCTGATGACCGTAAGCAATCTCAGTTTCATGCTGGATATGACTGTGCCCCAGGCTGCCGGCCTCTACATTGGCGCCTGGAGTGTAGCAAATTTCGCCGGTCAGGCCATCGGCAATGTCATCAGCGGCCTGCTTTACGACCTGTTCTTCTGGCTGACGGGCAACCCCCTCATGGGGTATTCAGCCGTCTTCTCTCTGGAAATCGCCGGTCTGCTTCTGGCGGTCTGGCTCTTCCGCTCAATCAGCGTCGAACTGTTCCGACGTCAAGCTGAAGTGCGTCTGCATACCGTTCTCTCCCTTGCCACTGATTAACGCGCCTGTGCTCCGGTTCTGGGCGTAACCCCATCAGAATTTTTGAGGGCAAGGGTCCGCAGAACGTTGTTCCGCAAAGGCTTCGGCTATGCGCTGAAGCTGTTTTTCTGTGCTATACTGGTTCGCAGAACCGGGTGAATCGACCGAATTTGTCCGCTGCCGGCTTCGGGTCTTCCCAGGCTTGGCAACGGGCAAAGTGCCGCAGGACTGTCTCCCAGCCCTTGAGGACGGTAGCATGGTCAAAGTCTTACTGAGTTACGATATGCGGGAAGGACACGAAGAAGACTGTCAGCGTTATGTCGTGCAGACGCTGGCCCCCGGCCTTGCGCAACTGGGTCTGCGCATCACCGACGCTTGGTACACTCTCTGGGGAGAAGCCCCGCAGATCCTCGGCGGCGGAGTCCTTGAAGACAAAGAAGACGCCGCCCGCATCCTGAGCTCAGACGAGTGGCAGGAACTGATCGCCGGCCTCGAACCGTTCGTCGAAAACTTCAAAGTTCGGGTCGTTGACGCCAACGGCCGCTTCCAATTCTGAGCGGTCTGCCCCCGCGCCGCGTCGCATTGCACACCCTATGGCCCTTGCCCGGACGCTCAAAAGATCCGCCCTCACCAAACGCCCTCGCAAGGCTTCACTACCACCCGCATATCTGCTCCGCCGCGCCGCGCCGGTTGGCGGCAGACCCCTGGCGTTGATCGTCTTTCTGGAAAATGTCGGCCATATCCACGGCGTCAATCTGCCCCACTGGGCGATGACGGCAATCGATTGGGTAACCGAAGAATACGCAAAAATCCTCCTACGTCTCCTCGGCGCCTACCGCCGCTACCACCGCGTCGTCATCCTTGAAGACAACGCAGCCACCGCCGCCAATCTGACCGGTACCCTCGTCGAGATCAGCGCCACCCACACCGTCGATCAACTCCTGCTCGTGCATGGACAAGAACGCTGCCTGATCGGGTACAAAGGGCAGGAGCTCGTCGACGCAACCGCGTTCGACGAGTTACAGGTACGCTATTTCGAGGATAGCTCTTTGCTCGACCTCCGCATGGTCTACGGAGTAAACTGCTACGGTGCCAGCCTGGCCTCCACCTGGCTGGCATTGGGCGCACATGCTGTAAACGGCGCGCAGGCCGTCAACTGGCTGCCGGAGCCAAGCCTCAGCCTCTTTCTGCTCAAATGGCTCAACGGCTCACCCTTCAGTGAAGCCGTGGGATGCAGCGCCCGCCGCGCCCGGACAATCGGCAAACTCCTCTGGCGGGACCGGGCCGACGGCAGCGAACACCCGAACATCACCGGCAGTCGCCAAATCGTCTACGGCCAGCGCGACGTGACAATCGCCTCGCCAACGGAGAAAACTCGAACCGCTCAATTTACACCAGCTCAAAAAGTCGTCGCGGCCGCACATCCCCAACTCGCGTCAAGCGGCTAAATCCCAACTGCAGACTAGAGGAGCCGTTATGCCCCTGCCCAGTCGGAAAGAAGCTATACAACTATTGCATGAATGGGTCGAAAATGAGGGCCTGCGACGCCACATGCTGGCTGTAGAAGCTGCCATGCGCGTCTACGCCCGTCACTATGGCGAAGATGAGGACCTCTGGGGACTGACAGGTCTGCTCCACGATCTGGACTACGACCACTTTCCCGACATGGACGACCGGGAGAACGGCCATCCTCGCACCGCGCTCCGACTCTTCCGCCAGCAGGATTTCCCACCGGAATTCATCCACGCCGTCGAAGCCCACGCAACCTTCCTCGGCGTCCCGCGCGAATCGAAACTGGACAAGGCGTTGCTGGCCTGTGACGAACTGACCGGTCTGATCCTCGCCTGCGCTTACGTGCGCCCTGACAAGGACCTGCGCGGCGTAAGACTCAAATCAGTCAAGAAGAAGTGGAAGGATAAGCGCTTCACCGCCGCCATCGACCGTGCCGAAAACCTCCATTTCATCGAAGAGTTGGGCGAACCCTTTGATGAACATGTGCAGCGCGTCTTGGACGCCATGAAAGAAGTCGCCCCCGAACTGGGCCTCTCCGGCGAACAAAACTGACCGCACTCGTAGCGTATAATCGGGCCGCCCCTCAGATCAGGATCCACCCCCTGCCAGCGCGCCCAGAACACGTTCCGGCGTCATCGGCAGTGTGCGGATGCGCCTGCCCGTAGCCTCCGCAAACGCGTTCGCAATCGCCGCACCCACCGGTGCGATCGGCGGTTCGCCCATGCCATACGGCGTCTTGATCCCCGTGTCCACAAGTACGGACCGGACGTCCGGCGCCTCACGCATCGTCAGCAACGGGTAGCTCTCGAAATTGTTCAATTCCAGGCGACCGTCCTTCACATACGCCTGCTCGATCAGCGTCGACCCCACGCCCCACATCACGTTCCCCTCTATCTGGGCCTTCGCCCCATTGGGGTTGACCACCAGCCCACAGTCTACCGCGCAGGCCACCTCATGGACGCTGATCTCGCCGGACGCTTCGTCCACCGATATCTCCGCAACCTCCGCCACCATCGTGTTCGACATGTGACAGGCAATACCCCGCGCCCGCCCGCCCGGCAGCGGCTTCCCCCAGTTGCTCAACTCGGCCACCGCCTCCAGCACCGACCTCATGCGCCCGCCTGCACGACTGTCCGGCAGATGATCGAGCCGGAACTGCAGTGGGTCCGCGCCGGCCGCTGCGGCCAGCTCATCGATAAAGCTTTCCACCGCAAACGTGTTGGGGAATAGACCTAGTCCGCGCCACCAGCCTGTCCAGACCGGCAGTGTTCTGCGCCATGCCGTAACCGTGCGGTTGGGTATATCATACTCGATACGCGCCGCAACGGTCGCGCCGAAGTCCGCACCCATGACAAAGGATAGAAAACCCGGCAGGAAACTGAATGCGACGTCGCTGCTCCCCTGCCGGTGTTCCACAGCGATGATCCGCCCGCTCTCGTCCAGCGCGCCGGAAAGAACATTTTTTGTCGGCGGCCGCAGGTATCCGTAGTGCATCGCCTCGACCCGGTCCCAGCCTACATGGACCGGCGCGCCGGTCGCCCTGGAAAGACGCGCCGCCTCGATCGCGACCCGCGTATCCAGCTTGCTGCCAAAACCGCCGCCAAGATAGGTTGGAACGACCTGTACATTCTCACCTTCCACCCCGAGCGCCTCGGCGATCTGATCCTTGGCCCGCTCCTGAGACTGCGTCGAGACCCACACGCGCACCTGCCCGTCCCGAAAATCCGCCAGCGCAGCCGGCGCCTCCAATGGCGCCTGCACGGCAAATGGCGAATAGTAGGTGGCCGTGATTGTGGACCCCCTCTCCAGCACGCCCGCAGCATTGCCCTCACGTTGGATCGTGACACCGCCCTCCCCTGCCGGCTCGATCAGCGCTTCGATCTCCTCCTGCTGCCAAAGATGCCCTTCATCCCACTCCGTCTCCATCGCCTTCACCGCCGACCAGGCCGCGCTGCGCGATCGTGCCACCACGCCCGCAAAGTCGCTTTCCACGTCGATCACGAACTCTTCGACGCCCTCAATCGCGGCCGCCTCGCCCGGTGACGCGCTCAGCAGTTTCGCCTCCAGCGTCGGCGGCCGCGCGACAGCGCCGTAAAGCATGTCTGGCATGCGCATGTCGTAACCGTATACCGCCCGCCCTGTCACCTTGTCGGGAACGTCAATGCGCGCAACCGGCTGTCCGATGACGGTAAATTCATCCGCCGGCTTCAGCCCCAATGCCTCCTCCCCAGGAAGGTCCCAGCTCGAAATTGCCGCCGCCAAACTGTAGAAGTCAGCGCGCTTATCAGGACTGTCGGCGACCGCAAACCCCCTCCCTTCAACTCGCAGCGCAGCCTCAGACACCCCCAACACAGCTGACGCCTCCAATTGCAGCAGACTCCGCAGCCCCGCCGCCGCTTTGCGCAGCGGGTCATAGCTTGCGGCAACCGACAAGCTGCCGCCCGTGCCGAAACCGTCCACCAACTCTGAAGTGGTATCGGCCTGCTCCACAACCAGGTCGTCCCAACCGATGCCCAGCTCCTCAACCGCAATCTGTGCAATCGAAGTGTGAACACCCTGACCCATCTCCACTTTGACCAGCGAAAGACGAATCCGGCTGTCCTCTAACACCTCCAGCCAAAGAGGTGGGTCACTGGCCAACTGCATGAAACTGCTGTCAGCCGGTTCACTGCTGGTCAGGCTTTCCGCCATATACAGATGGAGAGCCGGTCTGCCGAAGTACGCGCCCACGGCCAAGCTGGCCCCCGCCGCCCCCAGTCCGATCAGAAAACCGCGTCGCGAGAGTCCCCAGCGCCGTTTCCGCGGCGGGGCAGGGTCGGCCCTATTCGTTACTTCTTCTCCGCTGTTTTCCTCTGTCGAGTCGGCCTGCGCCCCGCCCGGTTCGTTGGAATCGCGTTCCTGCGTCATGTCGCGACCTCCTCCGCACCTGCCATCCCGGCCGCCTGTTGGACCGCCTGCCGGATGCGCACATAGCAGCCGCAGCGGCAATAGTTCCCGCTCATGGCGCGCGCAGTCTCCTCTTCAGATGGCTGCGGATTCTGTGCCAGGAACGAGGCCGCCTGCATGATCTGCCCGCTCATGCACCAGCCGCACTGCGGTACCTGGTGATCGATAAATGACTGCTGAACCGGATGCAGCGTGATCGTACCGCCGCCGTCGGTCTCGGCCAGTCCCTCAATCGTCCGGATGTCGGCCCCCGCAACTGCAGCCAGTGGCATCAGACACGATCGAACCGCCGCGCCGTTGATATGCACCGTACACGCGCCGCAGATACCGATACCGCAACCGAACTTGGTACCGGTCAGCCCCAACCAGTCCCGCAGTACCCACAGCAGCCTTTCCTCTGCCGGGACATCCAGCGTATAGCTTGTTCCATTCACCTTCAGTTCCATGCCTATACTCTCCTGAGCACTCTCACTCTACAACATCATCTCCCGTCCCGGCTTCGCGTCGAGCGAGCCGCCCAGATCCACCAGCGCCGCGCCGATCGTCCGTAAGCAGCCCTCCAGGTCGGTAGCAATCTGGCTCTCGGGGATTCGCAGAATCGTCCAGCGGTCCGCCGGCTCAGGCACCTCTCGCATATCATTGGCGTCTTCAAGTTGGATTCCAAGATGGCCGTTGCGCACTCGCAGGGCGATGTCCACCGGCCAATTACCGGCCAACCGGTTTGGCAGCGGCCTCAGCCGGTTGGCCCGCAACGCGCTCCACAGCGTTTGGAAAGGTTCTCCCTCCAGCTTGAGCTCCGTCACATCCTTGGCGCTCAGCAGACGCTCCAACGTCGTGTGGATAAAGGTCAGGCGCCTGAATGTAGTCGCCGGAACCGGCTGCGCCAATCGCATCAGCGGGCCGATTTCAATGCGGAAATAATACTCCTCCGCCCGCGCATGGTCTGCCTCATCCGGCAGCAACTCCGCCCGCGACAACAGCTGATACCGGCGGATCGCAGCATAGTAGCTGATTGTCCGCGCCTCCGTTTCGTTCTCGAAAGCGTTCGTCTGATAAAACGCCAAATAGTCGGCGCCAACTCGCCGCGGCGCCCGCCGCTGCGGAACGCGGTACCAGCCCTCCGATGCCGCCCGCCGCAAATCGGCCCGATTGTTGACTACTGCGACCAGGACTGTCCGCTTGAGATTGTAGGGGTCTGTATATTCTTGGGACATTTCCCGGTCGTTACGCCTTATTGTGCCTCATTGTACATGCTGCGCCAGATTCGGCGCGTACTTGCTGATCTGCTTACGCAGGCGTAGCAGCGCTACGTCCTTCGCCTTGGCCTCCAGCATCACATCAAACGACCGCAATCGCGCCGCGACCGCCGCCTGCAGCAGGTCGATGACTTCAAACGGGTGCAGAAAGTCGCTGTGCTGATGCGGCAGCGGCATCTGTACGCGGGCCTCGCCATCGCGATAGAGTGTACGCACCGCCGTGCGCGGGCTGCTGACATGGATCTTCGGATGTACATTCTCCGGCCAAGTCGCCAGAGCAATCTTCAGCGCATCCAACTGCGGGATCGCATCCGGGTTGTGGCAACGGTGGTGGAGGGTATCCAGGACAACCGGGATTCCTGTCCGCCGGTGCACCCACAGCACATCCCGCAGACTGAACTGCCGGTCTCCGTTCTCCAGGACCAGACGTCTCCGCACATTGTCCGGTAGCAAATTGGCCGCACGCGCGAACCGATCCAGTGCCGCCGGAACGTCCGCGTAGCCTCCCCCCACGTGAATCACAACCACGCTGGACGCGTCCAGCCCCATCCCATCCAGAAGAGAAGTCGCTGCAGCCAGCTCCAGACTGGAACGCGCCGCCAAATCAGGATCCGGGTGGCTCAACTGCACGTAAAAGCCCGGATGCAACGTCAAGCGCACGCTCTGCTGCCGCGCCAAATCGCCTATCGTAGCCAGTTCTGTCGAACATTCGTCGAGCTGATCGTGAAACGCCGGCAGGTCCGGGTGGGTCAGATAGGGGGCAAGCTGGCCGGCCATTCGATAAAACTGGATCTCCCTTCGCTCCAGATAGAGAAAAATGTCGCGCAGATAGACCAGACTGACGCTCAAGTGGGGTTGGTTCTGCCAGCGTCGGCTGTCATGCGAGCGCAGCCCCGCTGCACCCAACACCTTGACCGGAAAGCCCAACCGGACCCGCGTCTCATTCGGCATGGGTTGGTTGGGCCTTCTATCTCAGATTGGGGAACGTGATACTGTGAGGAAAGGAGGAGATTCTATTGTGCACGTAGTCCATCTTGAATTCGCTCGGGGGCAACCAACTCTGACAGTACCGCACCGTTCCATGGCCCTTCACAAGCTATACTTTTCGGCCCGAACACAGCCTATCATAGCAACAGCCCACCTTCCAATTTCCTCAATGTTTGCACGGGTGCACGTTCAATCCGGTTTCAAGTCCATTCACCCGACCGTCATCCCGAGGGTGCCATCGTCTCGACCGTCGACTGCGTACCCGACCAGAGACGCGCCCCAAATCTAATTGTGATTTTGGGGGATTAAAGGCAACTGCCGTTGCAGTTAATCAGCGGTTCATCCCTGAATCCCGGAAATCACAGTTCAGACAATCGCGTTGTCAACCCTTTAACAGTTCGCATCGGGCTCTCAGCCTTTCCTACCAATCGAGGAGATACGCATCTCTGCGGCGGCCTCTGCGTCCGGCAACCCTCACCATAGCCAACTCCGGCCGCATCGGTGCAACGACATGGCTGATGCTTCCGGCGGCCATACTGCCGTAATTGTGCAGAATCGGAGCAACCTCCGTGTGATAAGAAACGTAGGCATCGGGCCAGGACACTGGAAGTCTCCATCCGGCACCATGCAGCCTTCGAGTAGCCCCTTTGGTCGACCGGCCGGCTTTCAGACGACGCGCCGCCAACAGCATCGGGACCAGCAGCGCCAGCCCACCTGCCAGCGGCAGATAATGCAGACCTGACTCCACCTGGCGCACCACCTCCGTCGTCTGGTAACCGATCACCGCCAGCTCCGGCACCCACAGCAGCTCACCCAATAGGACGATGGGAAACCAGCGGCGGAAAGGTACACGCGCCATGCCTGCCGCAACGAGCACCGGAATCACAAGCGCAGAAAACGCTTTGGCGGCGAACAGCAGTCTGGGCCCGTGCTCCTGCATCTCCGACTGTAGCTGCTCCAGGTGATGGCGCCGCAGCCCCAGCCAGCGGCCATAGCGTAATACCGGCTCTTTCCCATAATTGTAGCCGAGTAAGTACCACAGGCCGTCAGCAACGATGCCCCCAACAATTGCGCAGATCATCACCAGCGGCAAGCGCATATACCCCAGTGAAGCCGCGACCGCCGCCAGCAGCGTCACAATCCGCCCCTCTAGGATCACAAGCCCGGTCAGTAGCGGATAGCTCCAAACGCCCCATTCCTGCAGGCCCTCGCTGCGTAACAGATTCAAGACCGTATCGAATATCTCGGAAATTACGTTCATTCACTCACTTCCTCTATCCGCCAAGTCAACACATCCAACCTCTTGGTGAAATGGAGCAGGGGCTCTGTATCCGGAAGAAATATCCCGTGCGCCTGCGCCACCCAATTGCGCTTGAACTCCGCCTCGGCCGGCTGTAGCGGCCAGGGCGTATGGTGGATCTCACAACGATAGACGCGCCCCCTGCTGTCCACACTGTACAGACAGTACCTCTCCATCAGCCACTGCTCCAGCGAGTCGGGAGCCGCCTGGTAGACCGGACCTGTCGGCCGGTAGACAGCCCTGAAATCAGCCTCCGGCGCGCCTCTGTGTGTACGCTTGCTTTGGTAACGAATGCCTTCATCTTTAAGCCTGCACTCCATCTGCGCCCGAAAATAGGGCAAATGATAGAATCGCCGCGCCATCGCCACCGCCAGCGGGTTGCCCGCGTCCAAGCTGAAAAAGAACACGCCCGGCCTTGGCTCCTCCCCACAGCTACTCTTTACGTAAGTGCGCACATTTAGTTCCGAAAAAGAGGAAACCCACGGCACCGCCGGCAGAAACCGCTGCCGCACGCCCCACATACGAAAAGGGACCACCGTCACCCACGCCTCATCCTCGAATGTATCCAACACAACGCCAGGCGGCAGCAACTTTGCAATTTGCGAGGCTGAAATGGGCCAGTGGGCAAACAGCAGGTCCCGCCACGACTGAAACATAAACCACGAACGAACGGGCAGGGGCCAGGGGCGGTGTCCCTGTTGGGCAAGAATGTCAGTCGAACTAGCCTGACCGTGCCGCCACAGGGAGGCAAGGGGGAAGTTTCTCATCTGTCTTTTCTTCACTCTCCGTAAATCCAGAGAGCGATAAGATCGTCGATCGGTGTGTCGCTGTGACGCCGGAATACACCCAAAAGATCCTCGGCATAGGCGATCCCGTAGCGATGTGTCTGCGCATAATCAAGCAGAGCCGCGAAGAACGCCTCGTCACCAATCCGTTCACGTACCGCGTGCAGGAAAAGTGGTCCTTTTCTATAGATGATATTGATATAATTGCTTTGATCGAACCCCACGACAGCGCCGCTGACCGGCCTGTCTATCCCCAGATTCCGCGCCGCATTGTAGCGGTAGAGAAAGACATTCTCCATCATCGCGGTCTGCATTTGCGGCCAGTCCACCGCCTCGTAATAGAGATAGACCGCATAATTGGCAAGTGACTCGTCTAGCCACGGCTCATCCGGCTGGTCGTTGCCTATCAGGTTGAAAAACCACTGGTGGGCAACCTCGTGGGGCGTGGCGATGCTGAAACCGCCGCCGGCCTCAGTGTAAAAGTTGGCCGCCAGTGCCAGAAGCCCGGCATGCTCCATCCCAAACGCGGTCGTCGGCAACGGTACAACATCCAGCTCGCGATACGGATAGTGACCGAACATGCCGTTAAAGACGCCCAGGCTGCCCGTTGTATAGCTCAGTGCCGTCTGCGCAGATGTTAGCCCCCCAACCGGATAGTACGAGTTGACCGTTATCCCATCCACCTCTTCACTGATCGCCTCCCAGCGGTCGGTCACGGCCGCATAAAAGGAGCGCACCGGCCCCGCTGCAATCCGCCACGTGGTCGTGCCGTCATCATTGGGTTCCTGCGCCAGCGTCGAGCCGCTCGCGACCACTGAAAGCGCCTGAGGCGCCGTCAGTTCCACCTGATAGAAACCAATGTCCGCAAAAAGCGAGTCACCGAAGCTGGCGCCGGCGAACAGGTCCCAACCCCTATGGTCATAAACTGCCAGCGTGGGATAAAAGCCGGCCAGATCATAGACGCCATCCACAAACCCGTATAGGCCCGCCCCCGCCGTACCGGCATTTACCCGCGTCGGCAGCGTTGCCTGAAACCAGAGCGTCACATCCGTTGTAGCCCCCGCGGCCAGCCCGCCGTCAAGCAGGATATGCGCCACCGTACCGTCGAAAAGATGCCCTACGTCCACGACCTTCCCGTCAACCAGCGCCCGGCTGACCTGGGCTGAGCCCTCGTAGGCAGGCAAATTGGGATACAGCCGGAAATAGAGCTCGCTGAGCCTGGTCTCCTCCTGATTTGTGACACGCACCCGCTGTACACCCTCCAGCCTCGGAACTTCACCCGGCACGAGGCGAACTTGGATAAAATAATGGGGCGCGTCAGGCAGCTGGGCCGCATCCTCGTCAAAATCTTCCAGCAGCGTCTCGCCGTAGATCGAGTAGTCGCTCAGATCAATATCCGGCGTCGGAAAAGGAGGCGGTTCCTCTGAGGGCTCTGGGATCTGTGTGGGCGTAAGCGGCGGGGCTGTTGGCTCTGGTGTAGGGATCGCAGGGACAACTGTAGCTGAAGGAGTTGGCGCAAGGATGATGACCTCCGGTTCTTCAGTTGTCGGATTCGCCTCTCTGTTACAAGCGGCCAGCACCATCGCCAGCGCAGTTGCAACAGTAAACAGAGCGGCGAAACGAAGTTGTAGTCGACTCCGGCAACCGCGCCTCTGGACCGCGCACTCTGCACTCTTTTCACAGGCAGACCGTTGAAGGACATGGGTTGCCGGTACCATCTGTCTCGTCCCCTATTGCCCGCCCCCGACTCCAGACCTCCTGCCGGTTGCTGCCCGCCGCTGCAGGGCGGATTCCTGGTAGCAACAACCTGATCTGGTGACGAGCAAAACTGGCGATCTGTTAAGGCTCAGTGCAGGCAGCCCTCCGGGTTAGCGATGGCAGCCCGGAAATGCCTTCCGTCAGTTCGCATTCGGGACGAAACCCCCGCCGCGGAGCGCGTGCCCCGCCATGCACATGGCCCTGCCGTAGCCTCTACGACGGCGGACCCAAATCCGGAGACTCCCGCTGCAAGCTCTCGATAAGTCGCTTGGCTTCCATACTGAGAGGCACGGGCAGCTCGACCACCACCTCCACCAGCAAGTCTCCCCGCTTCTTGCTATCTTTCACATCCGGCATGCCCTGCTCTTTCAACCGGAAAACCTTCCCGTTCTGCGTGTCCGGCGGGATCGTCAGCGCCACCGCCCCCTGCAAGGTATCCACGCGTGCCTCGCCCCCAAGGAGCGCGACAAAAAGGTCCACGGGAACCTTTGTGCGCAGGTCGATCCCCTCCACCTCAAAATCCTTGTGCGACTGGACCGACACCGTCATGATCAGGTCGCCGGCGCGAACCTTCGAGCCCGTCCTGACCCCGGCCGGGATCGTCACTTCGAACCGGGAATCGCCCTGCTGCACCGTCCGCTTTGTCCCCATGAACGCCTCTTCCAGCGTGATCTCTACCGAGACCGTCTGGTCGCTGTTGGGGCGGCCGAAACTGGGATGATGCGCCTGCCGGGTCGCTTTGCGTGTCTGCGCAGGTCCTCCGCCAAAAAGCTGCTGAAAGAAATCAGAAAAAGTGCCGCCGCCGGCAATACCCCCAAACATCTGCTCAAACTCTTCAGGACTCACCGTCCGGCCCTGCTGGCGCTCCGCGCCGCCGGCATTGTACCACTGTGACCAATCGAAATTCTGTCCGCTCTGCTCGTACTGCTGCCACTGGGCGCCGAACTTGTCGTACGTCCGCCGCTTCGCATCGTCAGACAGAACCGCATAGGCCTCACTGATCTCTTTGAACTTCTGTTCAGCAGCCGCATCGCCTTCGTTGACATCGGGATGATACTTGCGGGCCAACTTTCGATACGCCTTCTTGATGTCATCAGCGCTCGCCTTGCGGCGCACGCCCAGCACTGAGTAGTAGTCCCTATAGTCCACTGATCCGTTCTCCGCTGATCCCTAACTGCGGTTTTCAGTTTTTAGTGGTCTGTGCCGTTACTGAAAACTAAAAACTAGCTACTGCCGTTTCCAGGGACGCGAAACCGGGCACAGGGCACCCGGTTTCTCATCATCTTATCGTTACTGCGCCCAGGTCGGCAATCCTGGTTCAAATCACCGCCTACACCTGCCGAAACTCGCCTTCTACCACATCGTCCTCATCAGGCGTACCTGTGCCGTCCGCTTCGCCGGCCGCGCCGGGCCCGGTTCCGTTATCCTCTGACTGCTGCTGATACACCTGCTGGGCCAGCGCAGAGCTTGCCTGCTGCAACTGCTCGGTCAGGCTTGTGATCCGCTCATGATCCTCACCCTCCATTGCCACGCGCAGTTCGCCGATCGTCTGCTCAATCTGCTCCCGATCAGAGAGCGGCACCTTGTCGCCTAACTCGCTCAAAGATTTCTCCGTGGCGTAGATCAGGCTGTCGGCGGCGTTGCGGCTCTCCACCAGCTGACGCTGCTGCAAGTCCGCAGTCTCGTTATCTTTGGCCTCCCGCACCAGCCGGTCCACCTCATCGTCGCTGAGATTTGTCGAGGCCGTGATCTGAATGCTCTGTTCCTTGCTCGTCGCCTTGTCCTTCGCCAGCACGTTCATGATGCCGTTGGCGTCAATGTCAAACGTAACCTCGACCTGCGGCACGCCCCGCATCGCCGGTGGAATCCCGTCCAGCCGGAAATTGCCGAGCGTCTTGTTGTCGCGCGCCATCGGCCGTTCGCCCTGCAAAATGTGAATGTCCACCGCCGTCTGATTGTCCTCGGCCGTGCTGTACGTCTCCGTCTTCTTCGTCGGAATCGTCGTATTGCGCGGGATCAACGTTGTCATCACCCCGCCCAGCGTCTCCAACCCCAGGCTCAGCGGCGTCACGTCCAGCAGAAGCAGGTCCTTGACCTCGCCGCCAAGCACGCCCGCCTGCAGCGCGGCGCCCACCGCCACCACCTCATCCGGATTGACGCCTTTGTGCGGCTCTTTGCCCGTCAGGCTGCTTACCAACTCCTGGATCATCGGCATTCGCGTGGAGCCGCCAACCAGAACGACCTCATTTAACTCGGCCGGAGTCAGGCCTGCGTCCTTCAGCGCTGCATGGAACGGTTTCTTCAACCGTTCGACCAGCACCGATGTCAACTGTTCGAACTGGCTGCGCGTCAGGGTCAGCTGCAGATGCTTCGGCCCTGTACTGTCCGCCGTGATAAAGGGCAGATTGATCTCCGTCTGTGGTGTGCTCGAAAGCTCGATCTTCGCCTTTTCTGCCGCCTCCCGCAATCGCTGAAGCGCCTGCCGGTCCTGGCCGAGATCGATCATCTGCTCCCGCTTGAACTCGTCGATCAGCCAGCGCACGATCGCCTCGTCCCAGTCGTCGCCGCCCAGGTGCGTGTCGCCGTTGGTAGCCTTTACCTCGATGACGCCTTCACCGACCTCCAGCACGGAAACGTCAAACGTCCCGCCGCCCAGGTCAAAGACCAGAATCGTCTCGTCTTCATTCTTGTCCAGACCGTAGGCCAGCGCCGCGGCCGTCGGCTCGTTGATGATGCGCAGCACCTCCAACCCGGCTATCTGACCGGCGTCCTTGGTTGCCTGACGCTGGCTGTCATTGAAGTAGGCCGGCACCGTGATCACCGCCTGCTTCACGTCCTCGCCCAAATAGGACTCCGCATCCCGTTTGAGCTTGCTCAAAATCATCGCGCTGATTTCCTGCGGCGTATACACCTTGTCCTTGATCGGAACCCGCACCCGCGCATCGTGATTCGGCCCCTCGATGCTGGCGTAGGAAACCATCGCCTGCGTCCGCTTCGTTTCCGGATCGTCAATGTGACGCCCCATCAGACGCTTCACCGAGTAGATCGTGTTCTCCGGGTTGACAACCGCCTGCCTCTTCGCTGTCACGCCGACCAGCCGCTCGCCGCTCTTGGAGAATGCAACCACCGACGGCGTCGTGCGGCTGCCCTCCGCATTCGCGATCACCGTAGGGGTGCCTGCCTCCATGACGGCGATCACGCTGTTGGTTGTACCCAGATCAATACCGATAATTTTTGCCATCTGTCCTAGGCCTCCTGTACAAGATGATGCCGGGCGCCCGTCCGTTCCACGCTACAGCCGCCCAGTCCATGACTCCATTTATGAACTGTCCTTAACACCTGTTTACTTAATACTCTTCTATAATTATAAAAAATTTCTGTAAGTATGGTATTGGGCGAGTATTAGCAATTCGTTTGAATTTGTCCACGATGATCATACGCATCCTGTCCAATTCGAAACGGACAGAGATTACGCCGCCCCTTGCCGCCTCTAGCCACTGACCACTGGCCACTGTAGTTCAAATCCCGTCCAGGACCCGCACGCACTGGTCGATCTCATCCACCGTGTTGTAGTGGACCAGACCCAGCCGCAGCCAGCCGCCGCTCTCTTCAACGCCCATCCTCTCGCTAACTGTCTGCGCGTAAAAGTTTCCGTTCCACGCGAAAATGTTCTCCTCCGCAAGCGCCCGCGCCAGCTGTTCCGGCGTTGTCCCGCGTTTCCGCAACGAGACCGTCGCCACCCTCCTGTCCCAATCCGTCCGTTCCGTCAGACCGTAGATGCGAATTCCCGGCACGCTGAGCAGATCGCTGACCAGACGCTCGGTCAGCAGCCGTTCATACGCGCCGATGACCGACCAGGCCGCCGTCAGCTTTCCCCTCCGACTGTCCGTGGGCCCTGCCCCGCCGTACTCGACCCCGATTCCGGCCAGATAATCGATAGCCGCGGTCACCCCCGCCATCCCTTCATGATTCTGCGTGCCCGTCTCCCATTTGTCCGGCGGCCTGTCCCCGGCCGGGCGCACCCGGTAGGCCTCCATCCGCTCCCAGTGTTCCCGTCTGCCGTAGATCTGCCCACTGTGGGGGCCGAAAAACTTGTACGCAGAGCACGTCAGGAAATCGCACCCCAGTTCCTTCACGTCGATCAACCCGTGCGGCGCATACTGAACCGCGTCCACAAACGTGAGCGCGCCCACCTCCGCTGCCCAGCCGATGATCGTGCCCACGTCGTTGATCGTCCCCGTAGCGTTGCTGGCGTACCCGACCGCAACAATCTTTGTACGGGGCGTGATCTGCCTCCGCACATCCTCCATATCCAGGGTGCCGCTCTCCACGTCCACGTCCGCCCATCGGACGCCCGCCCCCCGCTCCTGCGCAGCCAGCACCCACGGCATCACATTCGCATCATGGTCCAGCCTCGTAACCATGACTTCGTCCCCCGGCCCCAGCTCACGCGCCAGAGACCGGCTGACCTGAAACGTCAGGGTTGTCATGTTGTTGCCGAAAACTACCTCATCCGCGTCGCATCCCAACAAGTCTGACGCCGCCCTATGCGCCGCCTCGATCACCGCGTCAGTACGTATACTGGTCTCGAACAGACCGTGCGTATTCGAATTGCGCCGCGTCATGTAGTCGACCATCGCCGCAACTACGCTTTCGTGTACCTGCGTTCCTCCGGGACTGTCGAAAAAGACCGCCTGCCGGCCGTTGAACGCCTCCTGCAGCGCCGGGAACTGCCTTCGAACCTTCTCTACATTGAACATGGCTCTCTCCTCGCAAGATCATTTACTCTTCGGCAAACCGTCGGCCAGCATCCATACGCGTTCCCGCCCCATCAATGAGGAAACATCTCCCTGCAGGACCCCCAGCAGCGCCTCAGTCAATTCGGCGAAGCTTTCCCCGCCTGTAATTAAATCCAGGCTGCCTTCCGAAACAGGCGGGCGCGGCCGGTTCTGGTTCGCCTTCACCTGTACCACCGGGACCGTTCCATCCGTCGGCAGGTCCGCGAGTTCGCAAAGCTGTTCAATGGCCGCGCCAAAGTCCCCGAGTTTATCCACCAACCCGCGCTCCAGCGCCTGCCTTCCCGTCCACACGCGCCCCCCGCACAGCTCTTCAAGCGAGTCCGGCTCCAGTTGCCGCGCTTCCGCCACCAACCGCTTGAAATTCTGATACGTGTAATCCATCAGCTCCTCAACTTTGTCCCGCTGCTCCCGCCTCCACGGCCCGTCGCTGGCGTAGATGTCCGCGTTCTCCCCCCGCTGGATCGGGAAACGCTTCGCCCCAATCTTTCCTTCCGCTTCGCTTGTAATCAGCTTGGCCATCACCACGCCGATGCTCCCCGTCAGCGTCGCCGGCTGGCATACGATCTTCTGCGCCGGCAGCGCTACATAGTAGCCGCCGCTGGCCGCCACATCCCCCATATATGCCACCACCGGTTTCTTTTTGTTAAGCAGTGTCAACTCCCGCCACATCAGATCGCTCGCCAGCGCCGAGCCGCCCCTCGAATCAATGTGCAGCAGCACGCCCGCCAGGCGCTCGTCTTTCAGTGCCGCCCGCACCAGCTGCTGGACCGTCGTGCTGCCCGCCGTGTTGCTGCCGACGATCGGCAGACCGCCGGGAAAGCGGCGGCTCTTGCCCGTCGTGATCATTCCGCTCAGCGAAACAACCCCGATCCTCTTCCTGTGCCGCCAGCGGGGCCGGCGGTAGAGAGTGCCGCGCGCCTGCTCATAAGGCACAATCCGTGCCTCATCCTTTCCCGCAACTGCCAGCGTTGCCGCCAGCTGGTCTTCGTAAACCATGCCGTCGGCCAGGCCCAGTTCTATCGTTTCGTTGGCGTTCAGTGGCGCTCTGTCGATAGCCGCGCGCACCACTTCTTCGTCGATGTCGCGGCCCCGGCTCATCGCCCCGACCATCTCCTCGTACCAGCTGCCCAGCATCCGTTCAATCTGTTCCCGGTGGGCATCGCTCATCTCCGCGCGCTCCAGGTTGTCGAGCGCCGTCTTCCAGGGCGCTACCTTCACCACATCCGCCTTGACGCCAATTCGCCGCAATGTCTCAGCCAGAAAGACCGGCTCAGCCCGCAATCCGAGCACGGTCCAGTCCGTGAGCGGCGAAACATAGATGCGGTCGGCCGCCGCTGCCATCACATACTCGGCGTTTCCGCACGACTCCAGAAAAACAACGACCTCCTTCCCCGCGGCACGGGGATTAAGCTCGCCGCTCCAGCCCCGGAAACGTTCAAAAAGGTCGGCCAGGGTCTGCGCCTGCGCAAGGCTGAGCTGTGCGCCCTTGACCAGAACCGCCACTCCCTGCACATCTGGGTCCCCCGCGATCCGACGCAGCGCATCGTGCAAAGACTCGACCGAGAGGGCCGGCTTGCCAAGCGAAAGAAAGTTGAGATACCGGGGGCGCTGCGGTGTCCGTTCCTGCAGCGGGCCAGAAAGTTCGAACAGCACGTAGTCAGCCCAGCTGCCCTTGGACAAACGCCGCACGATATTCGCAAGCCCGCACACGCAGACCTGCCACAGCAAAGAAATCCTTCGCACAAGCCAGCCAGCGCTCCTGCCTATGAAGCTCATTTCGGACTCCCTTCGTATCGACGCGCCCTCGGTGCAATACAAAACGCGGACGATGCCCTGCACCGCATATTTCTTCACTCCAAAGCCATACTATACCCGCACGATCTGCTTGAGAAAAATCAACCCCCTGCGCGAGAGCGTGCAGTCCAGCCTTGGGGTCCCCCGGCCTGACCGACCCCGCTCCCTCCGCAAAAGGCCCGTAGGGGCACCCCTTGTGGGTGCCCTCTCACCCCCTGACAATGTTTTCCCGGATTCATACTCAACCCCTTTTTCGACTGCACCCGGCGCGCAAAAGTACTTTGAACCCTCAACGCATTTCAGGTTATGATGAAACACAACCGCAGTTACATCCCAGAGACTCGACGGCCAAACCCAAGCCTGTGCACAGGGCGATTGCATCTAAATTGGATGGAAATGTTGATAAGTGGGGCAGGTAAAATGTAGTTGAAGGCTGAGCGCCTCTTGGTGGACTAGTTCGAATTAGACGGTAGGCCGGAGTGGAAACTGCGGAGAGCCAAGTCAGGCTTCTCATAGAAAGACTGGGAGTTAACGCTGGCGACGAGCAGAACGAGTCCAACTTTCAGCACTTCGCTGGCGATCCTGGATCCGCGGGTGCGGTTTTCGTAGAGACGATCTTTCAGCAATAGGAGGGCCATACCAATGGCGAGCAAGAGAAAGAACAGGGCCGCATTGGCTGCGCTATCGGTGCCCGTGGCGGTGGCCTTGATTCTCAATACACTCGTTCGGCCGGTGCAAGCCTCCTTTGGGAGCGATCGTCTGACCCCGTGTCCGAATTCGGTATTGGCAATTGGGAATGAGAAGATAGGCGATTTACTGGCGCATTTGGAAGGGGCCGGGGTGGGTAGTTCGTTCTCTGGCGAGATGCAGGACGGAACGGAGGGGGAGGCTAGCGAAGGGAAAGAAACGACGGCCCAGGGACCGGAAGCTAACGCCAAGAATCCGAAACCCAGCGCGGAAGATACTGTGGGGAGGGGCACCGAGTCCGATGGCCCTGAATCGAACGCAAGTAACGGCCAAGAGCAAACTGGCCTGTGGGGCACAGTAGTAGAGTATTGGCGTCATTTTCGTGCACTTCGTTTGGAAATGCCTGAACTCAATCTGACGGAAGCCCGGGAAGCCTGGGAGCAAATCCTGAGTCTTCTAAATGAAATGCCTGAACTGAGTATCGGCGAGGCAAAGAAAGTCTGGCGCGAAATTCACGCAATACGGCTAGAGATGTCTGGCCTTGGCTTTGAGGAAGCAAAGGAGATTTGGGAACAGATACGCGATCTGCAGGTCGAATTGCCCGATTTGAGCTTTGAGGAAGCGCGGGAAGTAATGGGCCAGATCGGAGACATGCGCGTTGAAATGCCTAGCCTGAGTTTTGACGAGGTACAGGCGGTCTGGCTACAACAGATTCGAATTCTTCAGTCAGAAATGCCCGATCCTAGCTTTGGAAAAGCATGGGAGCTTTGGCCGAAGATCAAAGGCTTGCAAGTAGACTTCCCTGACTTGAGTTTCAATGACGCGAAGGAGGCATGGAAACACATACAGGCAATGCAGATCGAGTTTCCTGACGTAAATGTTGGGAATGCCCAGGACTTTCTGAGTCAGCTGCGAGCCGTTCAAATAGGTGTGCCGGAAGTCAGTGAGGAGGAGGCAAGAGCCTTATGGGTACAGATTCAGCGGCTCAGTGAAGATGCATCGCCCCCAGATTTTCCCGAACTGGAGCGGGTTTTACCACAGATACAAGAACTGCGGCTTGAAGTTCCGTCCTTGGATTTTGAAGAAGCCAGGGAACTCTGGTTTGAATTGCAAGAGCTGAGAGGAGCATTGCCCGAACTGAGCTTCGAACAAGCTAAGGATCTGTGGTTCGAATTGAGGGATTTGAAGGATGAGCTACCTGCGGCAGATGGAATATTCGGTCTCGTCGTTCATCGCGCTGAACGATTCTTGCACGGACTGGGATTCGAAGACACCGACGGCGATGGTCATCTGAATTGGCCGGAAGGCACTCCGTTCGAAGGTCAGGATGTAAATCTGGAAGTTATTATCACCGACGGTGCAGGCATCGCAATAGCCTTTGTGCCAGTTGGGGGCGATATTGTTGACGGCGTCGCGTTCCTCATTGGTAAGGACCCCTACACCGGCGAGTGCCTCACCCAATTGGAGCAGTTTCTGGTCGCAATCGCCATTATTCCCCTTCTGCCTCTCTCTGTGAAGAGCGCAAGGTTTGTCGGGAAGCAGGTAGATAATTTCTTGCCACTGGTAAGGAGAGACTTGGTCAATTTTCTGCCCAATTTACCCGCTTCCGTGCGTCTCAGGCTGGTGTCCGACCTTGTGCATCCCCTCTTCAAGGAGTTCCGCACAATGGCAGGAGAAGGTGCAACAGCGGCACAGGAGCTGGCTGACTCAATGAAAATCTCAAAGTTCACGAGTACCAATTATCGCGAGTCTTTGCGCAGGTTTACAGGAATCAGTGAAGAAGCAGCGAGTGGCTTGGAGGCCCATCACATTTTGCCGCGGGAATTCGAAGAACGATTTCTTAGACACGGAATTGAAACTATCCATGACCCTAGGTTGATGGTCTGGGTAAATCCGGATGAGCACAGGGCCTGGAGTAAGGTCTATAGCAGTGCCTGGAAAGATTTTTTTGAAGGTACGCCTGACGCAACCAGGCTCCAGGTCTTGGAACAAGCTCGGGAACTTTCCGCGGAATTTGGATACAAAGTTCTATTCGAGATTGCCGAGTGACCGCAGAAAGGTGAGCGGCTTCCATGCTTCTCGGAGACCAACATCGAGGAAATCATGACTTCTTCCGGAAAACTCAAGTACGAATCACTCTTTTTGCTGGCTGATCCAATGGCAGCTGAGCCTTATCGTCTTCGCAGCCGCCTCCCTGGCGATGCTGAAGCTCAGGGCGTTGATTTGAATGCGCTTACACGGGGCGAGTCGCAGACAAAAAGGCCAATCCTGTTTGATGCCGCTCAAGGTTCGAAAGCGACCAATATTCTGTGGACGCAGCTTGTGATGCCCGTCTGCGTGTCAGGACGTGTAATACACATCCTTAGCGCGAACGAAGTCAGCGGGTGGTCGACATACCCTGTGGAAGTTTTCGACCCGGAAGGCGAGCTTTTGGCGGACTACCACGGCCTTATCGTTACAGGCGGGGTCTGCGACGCTGATTACGGCCGCAGCGCGGTGATAACGAAGCCGCCGCCTGCGCCCCGCGGCAAGAGCTACGACGTATACAAGGGGCTCTTCTTTAATGAGGATCAATGGGATGGCAGCGATATGTTCTGGGTGGGAGGCGTTCGCGTCGTCGTGGACAAGGTGAAGACGGTCTTTGAGAAAAGCGGAATCGAGAATGTGGCGTTCACTCCCTTGCCACAGAGCGAAATTCGTGTCAGGCACGTTCGGTAGAATTGAACGCTGAGCTTGGCCCCAGAATCAGGACCACCAGCTAAGGTGTACTGTGGGGAAAAGTTGGGTCCCTTCATCCTAATTGCTGGCTAGGAAACGCCCATCGCATCTACCACAGGCTCTACTTTTTCAATCCCCAGTTCCGGCACCCTGTAAATGCAGGCCGTACGCTACGAAATACGACGGGTGTAGGTACCCCAAAACGATTTTACGGCTTCTACGGGCCTCCTGTGCGGTCGGTTTTCGACGAAACAGACGAAAATAGCCGGATTCCGGGCTTCTAGACCTAGAGCGGCGAAACGGGTGCCGGTCAACTAACATAACGGGTGATACAAACATCGGGGGCAGGTCACTATATCAATGCAAATTAGCCGACGTCAGTTCCTAAAGAATGGTTGCTTGGCCGGGGTTTCTTTATCACTTACATCAGCGCTTCGTCCGGCCACCGTCGTTCAACTTTGTCCCCACGAAATTAGCTGGGGCCCTCTTGAAAACCAACAACTTTGGGAGCTGGTTCGAAGCGGCACAGCACCTCTTTGGGTCGCGGGTCATACTCTAAACTCCTTTGCGCATCACTTACGCTACATCAATCTACGACCGGAATTGATAACCTATTTGCAGAAGGCAGGAGGTGAGTGGAAAAGTCTCCTACAGGCAAAGGGGCTATGGGAGACGATTCCGCCTCAGATTCGAGAAGGCGGGCGAAGCGAGATTCTTCACTTCTTAGGTGATAAAGATTGGTCGCACCGTATACCCAGATCGCTAGGGGGCCCTACCACCCCCGAAAATGGGATTTTCGAACTAAGACTCTTGAACCGTATGAGAGGGGCGAGAACGATGACTTGCGGAGAGATTGCTGCGGCGAAAGCGGTTATCCAGTCGGACGTCATTGTTTCTGTTGCCCGTCAAACTCTGGGGGCCATGGTGAAGGGCGCGATTATTGGGGTCATCGTTAGCGGTCTCATAGCGTGCCTTGAATGCGGATTGCTGTATGCCGATGGAGAGATCACTTGGGATGAGATGATTACAAAGATCATGAGGAGGACTCTCATTGCGGGAGGACTGTCGTTTATCATTACAGGGTTACTAGTAGGACTAGGCTTACTATTTCCTGGCCTCATTCCACTTCTGGTTGCCCCAATGTTCGTAATGCAAATTGCTGGGTTAGTCTTTCTTGCACAGTATGCCGTCGGCCTAGGAAAACGCTACGGGGAATTATTTGAAGAGCACGGTCTTATCTTTGAGGCATGTCAAGTGTTGAGAGTAGCGGAAGAGAAACTGAGGGAGACCGTAGACGAGTTGGAAAAAAGTATTGCTGAAAGGATTCGCGAGTGGTTACGCAGCATAACAATACGGATCTTGCGGAAATGTACCGATCCAGCCATAGTTGAATTCCACAACATTCCAGGGAAGGATAGAGTTTGGGTATGGTTAGCTACTCAAACTGACGTAGTTTCGAGGTACGCGTCTGACACAGTTTCCCCTCTGAGAATGCGGGGCTACGCCATAGACGATCACAATATATTGCGCGCTCTCGATCTCCCCGAATTGAATTTGCCTGAAATCAATTCTAGCATTGAGGAATTGGAGAGGTGGATCGCCTGGACCGTTTATTGTGAATTCAAAAAGGCGATCTGTTCAGCTATTAAACTCAGAGAATACTTGAGAGCGTGCTCTGAAGGGACTGATTGGAAGCTAAGCACTATTTCTAGAGTCGTAATTGATCCAACTGATAGATGGTGTAACACGTTTCCGGTAGTGTTTCGTTGACGTTCCCGGAGTGCGGATTGACCTGCCCCCGATGTTTGTACCACTTGTAATGTTAGTCCGACAAGGACTGGGACAGGGCAGGGCATACGCATCTTATTGGGAGAGAACTTTCAGGAGATAGTCAGTTTTCTAACCGGCTCGTTTGCGTTTGGCAGCAAGACCGATTTTTGCGCTTTTCTCTCTGCGTAGGAGGTTGAGAGCCAAGCCGCGCAAGATGGCCAGGTTGTGCTGTGCGTGGCCCTGACGGATGCGACTGTCGTCCTCACGAAAGGCGACATCCAAGACCCAGTGGACTGAGTTCTCGAAGCTCCAGTGGTTGCGGGTGGAAGTCAGGAGCAATTTGGCATCGGGAGACAAGCTGGAGATGAAGTATCGAGTTGCCTGCGAAATCTGCTCTGGCAGTTGTCGTTTGGCTTCGACCATGACCAGGCTTTGCAGTTGTGACCACTCCTGGTCAGGGTCCATGTAGGCGAGGAATTCGGGGGCAGAAATAACCCAACAGCGCCTGGTTTCGATGCGACCGTGGTCCTTTTCTATCGTCTGGTGGAAGTCGTGGGCAACATCGGCAAATTCGTTTTGTCTCTCCAGGGTGAACATGGTCTCGACCGCTTCATGCAACTGCGGTTGATTCTGTTTGAGCGCCAGAACGTAGTCGGCGCCACTCTCTGTGATCTGTTGCGCAATCGCTTTCTGACAGCCGATCGCATCGATTGTCACAATGCAACCAGATAGCTCCAACATATCCAGAAGTTCAGGGATTGCCGTGATCTCGTTGCCATCTGCCGCCACCTCGGTCTGCCCCAGTACGAGCCGACTCGTCGTTGCCCAGGCACTGACTAAGTGCAGCGGTTCCTTCTTCTGCCTCCGATCATGCGAACGACGAACCGTCTTCCCATCTATCGCCAGCAGCTGTCCCTGCGTCAATTCATGCAAATGCTGCACCCATTTCACAAAACAGGTCTCAAACTGCTCTGCATCCAGCCTGGCGAAGACCCGGCCAAAGGTGTCATGCGATGGGATTCCGTTTGGTAGTCCCAGCAACGCTTCCAGCCAGTCCCGTTTGGCGTGTCCAAATTCTTCTATCTCGACCCAGTTGTCCGCTCCGCATATGACTGCACAGATTGCAATCACGATGTTGTCGCGCAACTGATGAAACTTTGTGCGTTCAACCCGGGGATCTTCCAAATCCTCGAAATGCTCAACCAGTGATACACCCTTTCTCTCCGCCATGAGTCCCCCCTTTGTCTAGTGAAAGGACTCTAAATCGTATCAAATCGTCTCTCTTACGTCATCTAACCCATTTTTCAACCCTATTTAGATGCAATTGCCCCAAGCATGTGCAGAACACCTCTCCCAATCCTCTGACTGAGGTGCATATTGGCAGCAGCAGTCGAAGTACGAAACCTCAATAAACGCTACCGCAGCGGGACCTGGGCGAACCGTGAAATCACCCTGACCGTCGAGCGCGGTGAGATGCTTGCGATTCTGGGGCCAAACGGCGCCGGCAAGACGACGCTCGTACGTCAGATCACAACCGAGCTCCTGCCGACCTCCGGCGAAGTTCACGTTTTCGGGCTCGACGCCGTCTCGCGCCCCAACGAAGCCAAGGCCCGCATGGGCGTAATCCCCCAGGAGACCAACTTCTACTTTGGTCTCTCCGTCCGCCACCACCTGCGCATCCTCGGCAAGCTGCGCGGTCTACCTCCCCGCATCGCATCAAGCCGCGCCGCAGAATTGATATCAGACCTCGGCCTGCAGGAGCACAAGGACAAGCCGGCCGAGCAGCTGTCAGGTGGGCTCCGTCGCCGCCTCCTGGTCGGCATCGCCATGCTGGCCGAGCCCCCTCTTCTCGTCCTCGATGAGCCTAGTGTCGGCCTCGACCCCGAGTCCCGCCGCGACCTGTGGGACCTCCTCCGCGACTACCGCCGCAGGGGCACCACTGTCCTCCTGACAACCCACTCCATGGAGGAGGCCGAAGCGCTCAGTGACAGGGTCGGAATCATCCACGACGGCTCACTGCTAGCCCTTGACACCATCGCCAACCTTCGCGCCGCCCACGGCTTCGACTTTAAGATCAGCTACCTGGCGGACGGCCGCACCAGGGTCCTCTACGGCGCCAACGACACCGAACTCCTCCAGCAGGTCCAATCCTTGGGCATTCGTGAATACGCCGTTTCACGGACAACGCTGGAAGACGTCTATCTCGGCTTGACAGATGGGAAAGGACGGCTGAAGAAAGGGCCAACCGCCGATGACTGAACCGAACGATACTGGCCCCAACCTCCCCGTTCACCCCTACGCGACCGGCGGCTTTCGCAAATTCATCGCCGATACCGTCAGCGTCTTCGAGCTCAACTTCCTGCCCGCGCTCAAGCTCTGGTACGTAACCGTCCTTCTCGCCGCCGCCTTCCCTCTCCCCTGGTTCTATGTTACCAGGGCCATCGCCCCCGACGACCCGCAAGTGCTCCGCCGCCTCCTTGCCGGCACCCTGGTCTTCGGCGTCGCCTTCTCCATCGGCACCATTGTCGGTCAGGGCTTCGTCGGCCAGCGCTTCTCCGGCACGCTTCGCCTGCTCATCACCATGCCAGTCTCCAAAGGTGCTTATCTCCTCGGCTCACTCGCCCACGCCTCAATCTCAGGCGCGCTGACCGTACCCATCCTGCTCGCATTCGCACTGGTGGCAGGGGTTGACATCAACCTGGAGTGGGGGTTGGCGCCCTCGCTGATCCTTACCGTCCTCGCCGTCAGCGGCCTGACCCTGTTCGTCGTCAGCTTTGCCCCGTCCATGCAGGCCGGTAATCTCCTTACCGGCCTGCTGTCGCTCATATTAGCTGCCCTCTCACCCGTCTACTTCACGATGGACCAGGCCCCCCTCCTGATGAAGCTGATTGGCTACATCTCACCTGTGCGCTACGCTGCCGACGCGATCGAAAAGTCGCTGTCGGGCCGGGCAGACGTCTGGGCTGAAATAGCAATACTCGCTGCCATCGCCTTTGTCGCCTTGTCCCTCGGTCTCTGGAGAATGCCGTGGAGAGAAAAGTAGCCAAAGAAATCTTGGCTCGCGACTATCTCTCTGCACAACCAACGCAATACGCAAAAGGGAGCAAGCAAAATGTCCCACCAGTACACGGCCGCTGTTATAGGCGCGGGCGCCGGAGGCAAAGCCAGCATGGCCGCCCTCTCCGCCTCCCCGCGCTTCAACCTCGTCGCCGTCGCCGATATCCAGGCCGAGGCGCGCGCAGCCGTCCAGGAAATGTACCCCGGTGTTCGCACCTTTCCTGACCATGCCGAACTGTTCGCCGCCTGCCCCACCGACATCGTCTGCGTTTCCACCTGGCCGCCCTCTCATCTGGAAGTCACCCAGGCCGCCCTGCAACTTCCTCTGCGAGCTATCCTCGTCGAAAAACCATTGGCCGATAGCTTTGCCGTTGGCCGCCGGATCCTGGAGCTTATACGCGCCAGAAATCTGCCCCTTGCCGTACCCCATGGCCTCCTCGTGGCAGACCACAGTACGCAAGTCCTGGAACGCGTTCACGGCGGCGAGATCGGCGAACTGAAACTCGTCGAAATCCAATGCGCCGGCTGGGATATCATCAATGCCGGCATCCACTGGCTCAACTTCTTTGTCGAACTGACAGGACGCGAACCCGTCCAATACGTTCTGGCCTCCTGCGATGCCAGCACCCGAACCTATCGCGACAGCATGCAGGTCGAAACGCTCGCAGTCACCTACGCACAGACCGCCTCCGGCACCCGTGTCGTCATGAATACCGGCGACTATATCACCTTTTCCGAACCGGTTGACGTTACCCTATTCCGTCTTATCGGCAGCCGCGGCACAATCGACTTCTACGGCTGGGAGCCCCGGTACCGTCTTCTCAACGCCAGCTATCCACATGGACAGATGTTCGAGTTTGAGCAGGGCCCAATCACCCTTCACCAGCGCCACCTCGAAAACCTCGCAGCGCAGATTGACCGCGCCCAGCCAGACTACGCGATCGCCGAAGGATCACTGGCCGCCCTTGAGCTCTGCGACGCGGCTTACGTCTCCTGTCGTAACGGCGGCGTGCCGGTTCCGCTTCCGCTCGACGCTTTTACACCCCCTCCGCCGGTCGACTGGCAGCCCGGCCTTCCCTACAGCGGCCACGGCGGCGGTCGCAACGGGCGCCGCCTACCCCCTCGCTCACGACAAAATTACCAAGCCCTTCGAACCGCTCACACGGAGGACGAATAATGGTCCGATTTGGCATTGTCGGCGCCGGATGGCGTGTAAACTGGTTCCTGCGCGCCGCCCGCGCCCTCCCAGACAAGCTGCAGGTCACCGGCCTGGCCGCTCGTCGCCCCCAGCGTGCCTTCGATCTGGCCGCCGAATACGGCGTCAACATCTACCGCTCGCCCTCCGAGATGATCGCCGCCGAAGCACCCGATTTCGTCGTGGCCAGCGTCTCCTGGCCGGCCAATCCGCCCATCATCCGCCAGCTGGTAGAACTGGGAATTCCCGTCCTTTCCGAAACACCCCCCGCGACCACCGTGGAAGAAATGACGGAACTGTGGGCTCTGCAGGAGCAGGGCACCCGCATTCAGGTCGCTGAGCAGTACTGGCGCCAGCCCCACCACGCCGCCCGCCTTGCCTTCGCCCACAGCGGCCGTCTCGGACACATCAGCCAGGTCCAACTGTCGGCCTGTCACGGCTATCACGGCATAAGCCTCATCCGCCGCTTCCTCGGCATCGGCGCCGAGCCGGTGACCGTCACCGCCCGCCGCTTCACATCCCCCATCATGCAAGGCCCTACCCGTCAAGGTCCGCCCCGCAAAGAGGAGGTCACCGACTCCGTACAACTTCTGGCCGCCTTTGATTTCGGCGACCGTCTCGGTATTCTCGACTTCACCCCCGACCAGTACTTCTCTTGGGTCCGCGGCCAGCGCCTCCTGGTGCGGGGCGAGCGCGGCGAAATTATTGACGACAAAGCCGCCTACCTCCAGGACTTTCGCACCCCCATCCAGATCACCTTCTCCCGCCATAGCGCCGGCCCTGAAGGCAATCTTGAAGGTAACTATCTCAAGGGCATTCAGGCCGGCGAACAGTGGTGGTATCGCAACCCCACCCTCCCTGCCGAACTCTCTGACGACGAAATCGCCGTCGCCGATCTCCTGCTGCGCATGGCCGACTACGCACACGGCGGCGACCCCGTCTACTCCCTCGCCGAAGCCTGCCAGGACCGCTACCTCGACATCCTCGCCGCCCGCGCCGCCGAAACCGGACAACCCGTCCGCTCCCAACCCCAACCCTGGTCCGAAGCCCTCACGTCGCAAAGCAAGACCTGATTCCTCCTAAATGTCCTACAGTCCCCTCCATCTCGTCCACCACAAGAACGCCTGCCCACCGGCGTCACTGGGTTCCGTTGACATCTGGAGAAGCTCAATCGAAATAAGAAAACCAGCAAATCTGCGGGCCGAAACGGACTGTTTCTCCCATAATTCCTGCTACCGACAACTTTCGTTTGCGCCATCCCTCAAAGGCTATCCCTGGCGGCCCTTCGCGGATAGGGAAAGGTGTTCTTCGTGACTCTTCGTGGATAAACCAGGTTCTGATCTGGCAAATCTCAACACAGACAAACTTCAACGAACCCTATCCCCTGGATCCCATCCCTCAGCAAGCGCTCTCAGGGGAAGATTCATCAAAATGGAACAGAACCTCGTGATGCTGCCTGAATCGGGTAGATGCTCCCTCTTGTAGGCCCACTTTGTGTGTTATAATGGCATCCGAATTTGGATGCGATTGTCCTGTATACGCTCCTTAGACAGTCGACGCCGCTCAATGTATAATCACCCTCGGCTCTAAGTGGACGGCCGTGCACGAGAAACTGTCCACTGCAGACAGCAATCCAGATCAATGGCAAAAATACTTTTCTGTCACCCACTCTTTCTCAGCCTCAATCCGGAAGAGCAGGCCCTTCAAAGCCCCTACTTCCCGCTCGGCCTTCTCTACCTCGCCGGCTATGTGCGCGCCCAGGGCCACGAAGTCGCCGTCTTCGACGGCACCTTCGAAGACGATGTCAGCGCCTTCTCCGCAAGACTGGCTGCCGAAAGACCCGACCTCGTCGGCATCTCCGCCGTCCTGCCCCTGCGCGAAATGGCCCTGACTTTGGCCTCTGACGCCAAAGCCGCCGGTACACTGACCCTCCTTGGCGGCCCCGACCCGACCAAAGACCCCGCCTGCTATCTCCAATTCCCCCAGGTAGATATGGTCGTCCACCATGAAGGCGAGCAGACCCTTGACGCGCTGCTCCGGCTCATTGATGCCGGTCCGCTCACGCCCGAACTGCTGGCGCGTGAGCCGGGCATCGCTTACCGCGACGCCGACGGCAAGCCGGTCGTGAACCAGCCGCGTCCCCTCATCGAAAACCTGGACGATCTGCCTCTGCCCGCCAGAGACCTGATCGATATGGACCGCTACCTGGACACTTGGCGTGAAGAAAACGGCTACTCCTCTCTGACCATCTCCACCTCCCGCGGCTGCCCCTACGGCTGCGACTGGTGCCAGGATTCTGTTCACGGCCAGTCCTTCCGTCAGCGGTCACCGGAGAGCGTCGCCGCCGAGATGAAGCAACTCAAAGCGACCTACGATATCGATCGACTCCGTGTCGTCGATGATGTCGACGGCATCGAGCGCGAATGGGTCGAAGGCTGGGCCGAAGCCGCCGAAGCCGCAGACGCGGCCATCCCTTTCGAGGCGCTCTACGACCTCGAACGCCAGGACCTGCCGATGCTGGATGTGCGCGATACATTGTGAAAAAAGCGCAATCAGTATCTCCCCACCGTGAGTGGGGCCTTGCACGCACCACCGGATGACGCGGCAGCCGGGAACTGAACATTGAAGGACTTCTTTTCAGACGGCTCTCCCTTCCTCCGCCACCCACTCCTGACGGCCGAACGAACACGCCACGAAATCGACTTCCTGGTCGACGCGCTGCCGCTTGCCTCTGCCGCACGCGTCCTCGACGTCGGCTGCGGCTTCGGCCGCCACAGCATCGAACTGGCCCGCCGCGACTACCGTGTCCTCGGCATTGACCCCGCCGCGGCGATGATCAGAGCTGCCCGGGAAAATGCCCAGGAAGCCGGTGTCGATGTCGACTTTCAACAAGTGGCCGCAGAAGGGTATTTCCCCGTCGAGCCATTCGACGCTGCCATCTGCCTCTTCACAACCCTTGGACAGGTCCCCCCTGCCTCGAATGAAGACAATCGCGGCCTGCTTACGACCATCTTCAATTCTCTGAAAGAAGGCGGCCGCTTCGCGCTCGAACTTCCCCAAAAGCAGCCCGCTCTCGACGCGCTCAAACCGTCCGACCGCTTCGGCAGCGACACCAGCTACGCCCAGGTACACCGCAGCTACGACGCCAAAACCGACCTCGTCACCGAACAATTCAACATCATCTCCCCCGAAGGCTCCCGTACCTACAACCTGCGCTACCGCCTTTTCACCTACCAAGATGTCACCGGCCTCCTTACCGCGGCCGGCTTGCAGCTCCTCAAGAGCTATGACGGCTACACCTGCGCCGACCTGACCGATGACAGCCCCGTTATGCTCTTCATTTGCGCCAAATGATTCCAAATTGGCTCACGCCCGCCCTGCTCAATCTGCTCTTGCAGGGTCTCCTCCTCACCATTGTCCTGACCGCCGTCACCGCCGCGCTCGCGCTCGTCCTTGGCGTCGCCGCCGGGACAATGCGCATCTCCGGCAACCGCTTCGCTGGCAGCCTCGCCGTTCTCCATGTCGAGACGCACCGCAACCTGCCCGCTCTCGTCCTCATGATCATCTGGGCCTTTGCCCTGCCCAACCTCTTCCCGGCCGAGCTGCGGCGCTCTCTCTTTTTCGATAACGTCTTTCTCAACTGGCTCAGCAGTTGGAGCGGGCTTTCCTTGCCCTACTATACGCTCGCCGCAGGCGTGGCCTTGGTCCTCAATACCAGCGCCTACCTCGCAGAGCTATTTCGCGCCGGCGTCGGCGCCATCCCCCAACAACATGTTGACGCCGCCCGCACGCTCGGTGCCTCGCGCCTGACACTCTTCTGGAAAGTTCTGCTGCCCCAGGGCCTTCGTACTGCATTTCCGGCCATTTCGACCCGACTGATCCACCATCTGAAAAACACTGCCCTGGCCGCCTTTGTCGCCACGCCCGAATTTTTTCACAGCGCCCAAACTGCAATTACACGTACCTTTCTGGCGCTCGAATTTCTCATGCTCGCCGCCATCGTATATCTGCTGCTTGCTTTCGCCTTCTCCGGGCTGCTGCGCTGGGTGGAGAAGCAATGGCTCGTCATCGGAGGCTGACTTTGCCTGTTCGCCGCCGCTGCCCTTCCGTTCTGATCGCTGATGAGTGACCATATTTCATTCCTGATCGAAAAACTGCCTGCCCTTCTGTTTGGATTCTCCGGACAGCGGCCCGGTGGGCTCTTCCTCAGCCTTATCCTCGCCGTGCTCGCCGTGGCCGTCGGCTTCTGTCTCGCCGTGCCCGTCAGCAGCGCCGAACGATCACGCTGGCGCCTGCTGCGCTGGTGCGCCGTCGCCTACGTCGAGTTTTTCCGCGGCATACCGCTGATTCTCCTGCTGGTTCTCGTGCATCAGGGAGTCGGCGGCGTACGCTTTGGGTTCAACTGGAGCCCCCGCACTTCGGCGCTGGTCGCACTGGCACTCTATTCTAGCGCCTATCAGGCCGAAATCCTGCGCGCCGGACTGGCCGCCGTTCCTCTGGAACTGGTGGAGTCCGCCCGCCTCATGGGCAGTCGCCCCCGCCAGGTCTACATCCTGGTCAAGCTGCGATACGCTCTCCGAGTCATGCTGCCCGCCTTTACCGGCCAGGCCATCAGTCTATTCAAAGACACCTCTGTCGTCGTCGTAATCGGTGTCGCCGAAGTGATGACCGTCGCACGCATGGCGCTTGGCGCCGACGTCACCAACGCGCCCTACTGGGTCACCATGTATAGCTTTGTGGGCGTACTCTACTTTGCCCTTGCCTTTACCCTTTCCCGCCTCTCCCAGCGCTGGGAACGGCGCAGTCGACCATCGGATCTTGTCCATTCATTCTTCAGCTACTGAAGCAGGCCCGCCCTCGCGGCCTGCATTCGAACCATGCGCAGCGGATTGTATTTGAACAGAATTTGCCAAAACGATTTCTCGCAGAGGTATTGCAGCGAAAATGCGTACCGTTGCTTACATAAAACGTGCTTTATACTGTGTTACGATCGGACGAATATACAGCCGATGCCTACTCGTCTACGTTTGGACGGCCTTCACAACGAGATGATTGCCGCGCCGCGCAGTGCGTTTCCAGGATTCACCCCCTGTTTTGCTGGATCTGAGGACCATTTGATACACTCCAGCAAGGAGTCACATTCAATGAAGAATGCACCTCAACTTACCCTCGCTCTACTTTTCGTCGCCTTTGCGCTGGCCGCATGCCAGGCGATTCCTGCGGTGCCCGCCGGCGACAGTCTTTCCCTCGCCGATGAAATAGCCGCTCGCGGAACCGTACGCATCGGTGTACGCAACGATAATCCTCCCCTGAGCTTTGTCACCGAAGACGGTGATTGGGTCGGCTTCGATGTCGACCTCGCCCACGCCATGGCCGCCCAGTTGGGCCTGGAACCGGAACTGATCGTCGTTGACGGCACGACCCGCATCAGCTTCCTCCAGGAAGGACGCGTCGACATATCGATCGCCAGCATGAACCATACCCGCAAACGCGACAACGCCATCGATTTCAGCATCACCTACTTCTGGGACAATCAGTCCTTTCTCGTGCGTACAGGCGAATACACGTCCATCGATGAGTTGATGGGCAAGAAGGTGGCCGCCAACGCCGGCAGCTCCGCCATTCCCTCCTGGATCGCCTACAGCGAGGCCCAGGGCGGACCGGCTCCCGAAATTGTCGAATTCAGCGACAAGCTGGCCGCCATGCAAGCTCTCCGTGACGGCGCCGTCGAAGGCTACACCGAAGACAACATCACCATGTTGGCGCTCGCAGCCGGCGACCCCACCCTCGAGCTTCTGCCCGGCGGACACAATCCCGTCCAATTCGGCATCGGCGTTTCCAACAACCAGTCCACCTGGCGCGATCAGGTCAACTACGCCCTCCAGGAACTCTGGAAGTCTGGCGTCTATCACGAAATCTACTCGCGTTGGTTTGAAGGACCGGATGCGCCCATCCAGTTGCCTTTAGGAGGTCAGATGGAGATCTGGCCGGAATAGAAAGTGTGTCCAGTTCCGACTGTGATTTTGGGGCGCCGGAAATCACAGTTCAAAGGTCAACTCGCTGTCGCCGCGACCGAACACCGTGCAAAGAATGACCCGCGACTGCATCGCAATACTAGCTTTTGAACAATGACTACCGTCTCGCTGCACAACCTTTCTCTGGACTTCCCCTCAGGCCCTTCCGTCCTGCACGACGTCTCATTGACCGTCGGACAGGGTGAGCTTATGGTCCTGCTAGGCCCGTCCGGCAGCGGAAAAACAACCATCCTCCGCTCAATTGCTGGGCTGCTGCGCCCCACCGAGGGAGATATCCGCTTCGACGAGCGGACCGTGCTGGACGTGCCCCCGGAGAAACGCGGCGCAGTTATGCTCTTTCAGGAACATGCTCTCTTTCCCTTCTGGGATGTCGGCGCAAATGTCGCTTTCGGCCTCAGGATGCGGCGTATCGATGCCGCAACGATTCGCCGTAAAGTGGCCCAGGCCCTGGCTGCCGTGCAATTGACCGGCTATGAGAACCGCCGTCCCGACGAGTTGTCCGGCGGCCAGCGCCAGCGCGTCGCCCTCGCCAGAGCGCTGGTCGTCCAGCCGCGCGTACTCCTGCTCGATGAACCCCTCAGTAGCCTGGAACCAAGCCTTCGCGAGGACCTGCGCGGAACCATCCGGACCCTCCAGCAGCAGGCCGGCATCACCATGATCTTCGTCACCCACGATCAGACCGACGCCGTGGCCGTCGCCGACCGCATCTGCCTCCTCATGCAGGGCGCCGTGCGGCAGATCGGCGAACCCCGCAGCTTCTTCGAACGCCCGGTGGACAGCGAAGTGGCCCGCTTCTTTGGCGGCATCAACTTTCTGCCCGGCATCAAGCGCGGCCGCATCGTCGAAACCGATATCGGCCCGCTCGAAGTGGGCGACACCGAAAGGCCCGATGGCGACGTGCTCGTCACCATCCGCCCCGAAGCCGTCGAGGTCGGGAAAAACGGCCACAACAACCTGGTCGGCCTGGTCGAGTCCTACAGCTTCCAGGGGCTGGTCGCTCGCTGCGGCGCCGGCATTAGCGACACCCAGCTTCAGCTGACCGTAACGCCCTACCAACGCTTCCGCCGCGGCGAAAAGATTCTCATCCATCTACCTCGCGAACGGATCCATCTCCTGCCCGTAGAGAATGGCCAATGAGCCTACAAGCGCCCCTATGGCCCATCGCTATTGCCCGCGCCATTATCGGCCTGCTATGGCTCTTCTCCCTCCGCTGGAAACTGCCGCCCGATTTCATGCCTGCCGAGGGCCGCGGCCTGATGGACTGGCTGGAGCTGGAAGTAGCCCATGCCGCCTTCCCGCTCTACGGCCTCTTCGTTGAGCGGATCGTATTACCGAACTTTACACTCTTCGCCTGGTTGATCTTCCTCGCGGAGCTAGTCGTTGGCCTCAGCCTGCTGACCGGCGCATTCACCCGCATCAGCGCATTTCTGGGCCTGGGCCTCGCCCTGAACCTTGGTATCGGCCTCCTGGAAGTGCCCGGCGAATGGCCTTGGAGTTACGCCATGCTCGCAATGTGGCACGGGCTTTTCTTTGTCACCGGCGCCGGCCGCGTCTGGGGCCTGGATGGGCTGAGAAGACAGAATTGAGGCCCGAAACTGTTCTTTTCAACCGTTCGCAACTGGTTTTCGGTTGGCTGGCAGCGGCGACAGCCGCGAACTGAAAACCGCAATCGGAAAGCTGTCGAATGACCATCGCGCTGGCTCTTGCCGCCGGTCTAGTGCTCGGCTACCTCCTCGAAAGGGGCGATTTCTGCTTTCACAGCACCTTGCGGGGCCTCGTCCGGCGGCCGCCGCAACTGAATCTGGTCCGCGCCTACCTGTTGACGCTGTTAATCGCCATCCCCCTCGTACAGGGTATGATCGCCCTCGGCTGGATCACGCCCTGGATTGCGCCCTGGGCCTGGCAGGCGAACCTCGTCGGCGGCCTCTTATTCGGCGCCGGCATGGTCATCGCCGCAACCTGCGTGACCGGCATCTTTTATAAACTCGGCCATGGCATGCTCGGCACATTTGTCGGACTGGCCACCTGGTCAATCGGGGATCTCCTCGTCTGGCGCGGGCCCCTCGACTCTCTGCGGATCGCGTTGAATGAAAATCCTGTGGTCACGGATGGCATGTCAACTACGCTCTTGAATCTGCTCGGCTCTCCGTTGGGAATCGGCCTGCTCGTCCTGCTGCTCGCGGCCGCATCCGTCTTCCTTTGGCGAAGCCCCCGTCCACGCCAGGGCGACTACTGGACATGGCTACCTCTCGGCGCATCCGTTGGGCTCTTTACCAGCTTGGCCTGGCTCCTCGCCCGCGCCGGCGGGGCCAACTATACTTTCGGCACATCACGCGTTCCCACCATGCTGTACGAGTCCCTGCTGGGCGCAACTGAAACCGGGAATCTGTGGATTCCTGTTGCCCTGATCGCTCTGCTGCCCGGCTCTTTCATCGCCGCGCGCCGCGCCGGCACCTTCTGGGCCAGGGGAGAAACGACGGGCCGCTATACACAGTTGGCCGCTGGCGGTCTGCTCATGGGCGTAGGCGCCGGCATTTCCGGCGGCTGCAACCTGGGCCATTCATTGGTCGGCGTCCCCCTCCTCAGCCTCGGCAGCATGACCACCACCGTGGCGATGCTGCTGGGCGTATTTCTGACCGACCGCGCCATAGGTCTGCTGCGCCCCCGGCAGCCGCAACCGAATCGAACATCCACCAGCGTTATTTCGCCGGGCTGATCGACGTTGATCAGACTTAGAATCTGAACTGGAGCAATGATATGGGTCAGGTAGAAAGCAGATTGCGGCAGGCTGTCGCCATTCTACGTATAACTCTCGGAGTGATACTGGTTGTCACCTGGTACAAAAACCTGCAGGACGGGATTTACACTGCCGATGGCATCGTCGGCCTCTTCAACTATCTCTTTAACGACAACGGCGGCGGCCCGGCCTTCTACCGGGCAATAATCAACGGCACAATCTTGCAAGTGCCTGGGCTGTTCGCAGTCTTTCAGTTGGTAGGAGAGTTGCTGTTGGGCCTGGGCCTGCTGGTCGGCCTTTTCACGCCTCTGGCTGCCGTCGGCGCCGCCCTCTTCTTCTTTAATCTGTTCCTGGCTTACCTCGGCGGCCAGGAGTGGATCTGGACCTATGTGCTGCTCACAGTCTCCGCCCTGGTAACGGCCCTGACTCAGTCCGGCCGCGCCTGGGGATTGGACAGCCTGCTCCTGAGGCGGCTGGGAGAACCTCCGGGTGGCCCTATCTGGTAACAATGTTGAAGCCTTACGCGCGGTCTGCCACTGCGGAATCCGTGATCAGGGCAAAAGATCGTATTCACAGATGACGCAACCCGCTCCCGCTGCCGCCTCCTTGCCTTGAGCGAGAGTTGAACTGGCAACAGGAGGCACGAAACTGAAGGCTGAAATCTTCGTATGACGGTTCTTAAGCTCATCTACGTTATCGCCGCATCTCTTCTTGCCATCTATGGCCTGCAGGCGCTTTTCCTGACCCTCATCGCTCGGCGAACGCTATTCGACGCGGAACCACCGCCTCCTCCCGATACACGGCATCAACCGTCCGTTACCGTTCAGCTCCCCGTCTTCAATGAACGTCATGTCGTGCGCCGCCTGATCGACGCCGTCGCCGCATTCGACTGGCCCGCAGACCGGCTCCAGATTCAGATCCTTGACGACTCGACCGACGATACCAGCCAGATAATCGCCAATTGCATCGCCTTCCACCGACGCAATGGCATCGACATCACCCAATGCCACCGCACCGTACGCCAAGGCTACAAGGCCGGCGCCCTGCGCGAGGGGCTTGCCGACGCCCGCGGCGAATTCATCGCCATCTTTGACGCCGATTTCGTGCCGCCGCCCGACTTTCTGCAGCGCACTATCGCCCCCTTCGATGATTCCGAGGTCGGCTGCGTCCAGGCCCGCTGGGGCCATCTCAACGCCAACGTCTCCCACCTGACACTGGCCCAGTCTCTCGGCATTGACGGCCACTTCGTCGTCGAACAGAGGGCCCGCAACGAACTGGGCGCACTGCTCAACTTCAACGGCACCGCCGGCCTCTGGCGGCGCTCCTGTATGGAAGAAGCAGGCGGCTGGCAGGAGGACACGCTTACCGAAGACCTCGACCTGAGCTACCGGGCCCAACTGTGCGGCTGGCGCGTCGCCTATCTGCCGCACGTGATTGTGCCGGCCGAGATTCCCGTCTCTGTCGACGCCTTCAAACGGCAGCAGTTCCGCTGGGCCAAGGGCAGTATGCAGACCGCAAAAAAGCTGTTCACAGCCGTCCTCGGCTCCTCCCAACCTCTGTGGCGCAAGGCCCTCGGCATCGCCCATCTGACCGGCTACGCCGTCCACCCGCTAATGCTGATCAATCTGCTCTTCCTCCTGCCCATGATGTCCTCCTTCAGCCCGGCACTCAGAATCGCCTCCCTCTTTTCCCTTACCGCCATCGGCCCCCCGCTCATGTACTGGACCGCCATGCAAAGCCAGGGCGTTTCCGTCCGCCAGCGGATTCGCCGGCTCATAGTGCTGCTTGGGCTGGGAACCGGCCTATCCGTCAACAACAGCCGCGCCGTCTTTGAAGCGCTGCTTGGCGTCCGCAGCGCCTTCAAGCGGACACCCAAGTTCGCCGTCACCCGCGCCAGCAAGGACTGGCATACCAGCGCCTACGTCCTGCCCAGTGACCCAACCGTCTGGGCCGAAATCGCCCTGGCCGTCTACACAAACGCGCTCCTCCTGTTCAGTCTCCTCAATGGTTTCTGGTGGCTTTTCCCCTGGCTCTCCCTCTACGCCTGCGGCTATACCTACATTTCCTACCTTTCCATCCGCCAGGCCTGGGAAAGACGCGGCGCAGTGCGCCATGGACTGGCTGCCGTGCGGGAGGCAGGAGATTGACCGCCCAAAACGAGGAGGCGGGGCAAAAAAGTGGTAGCGATCCCTCCTTGCCCGACGACTCGTCCCTACCGGACGACGGCCCCCTTCTCCGGCCCTCCATCCCATCGCAGGTCGAGAATTCCTCCCGCCGCGCCCTACTTGTCATGGCCAAACAACCCATCGCCGGCCGCGCCAAGACCCGGCTCGTCCCCCCGCTTACCAGCGATTCCGCAGCCTCTCTCTACCTCTGTTTTTTGAAGGACATCTTGGCAACCGTGCGCGCCGCCGCCCATCTGGATGCCTTCATTCCCGTAATCGCCTATACACCGGCCGCCGCACGAGACTTCTTCCGCCAGCTCGCGCCCGATTTCTGGCTGATCCCACAGGATGGCACAGCGCCGGCAAACGCCCGCGTTCTTCCCGCAGGCAGTTTACCGGCAACTTCCAGTCCCCGGCCCGCTGCTGCGCCGCGCTCTCGGTCTTCCCGGCCCCAACAAGAGTCGCCCGCCCACCAACCAGAACGGCTGGGCGACCGCCTCCAATACGTCCTCTCCACTGCACTCGCTTGCGGCCTTAGCCAAGTCGCCGCCATGAACAGCGACAGCCCCACCCTGCCGGCCGAGCTGCTCTGCTCCGCCTTTCGACGCCTAGACGATCCCCACGTGGACGCCGTATTCGGCCCCTGCGCCGACGGCGGCTACTATCTGATCGGTGTCAAAAAACCGCCCGGACGCCTCGTTACAGGCGTACACATGTCCACGCCAACCGTCCTGCGTGATACACTGACCATCGCTGCCGAAGAAGGCATCCGGGTCGACCTGCTGCCCGAATGGTACGACGTTGACAGCGCCGGTGAGCTCGAACGTCTATCCGCCGAACTGGCCTCCCATCCCGAACGTGCCCCCGCCACATGCCGTTTCCTGACCACCCAATGGACGTCGACGTCATCATCCCAGCCCTGAACGAGGCCGGCAACATCGCCCAACTCGTGCGCGAGGCCGCAGCTCAGCCCGTTGTCCGTGTGATCGTCGTCGATAACGGCTCCACCGACGACACCGGACCCCTGGCAGCTGAAGCCGGCGCACACGTAGTCGTCGAGCCCCGCCGTGGCTACGGTTACGCCTGCGCCGCCGGCGTTGCCGCCGCAACCGCCGATATCCTCCTCTTTCTCGACGGCGACTTCAGCTCCCTGCCGGCCGAGATGCCCCGGCTGCTGCTGCCCGTTCAACAGGGCCAGGCCGATCTGGTCCTCGGTTCGCGCGTGTTGGGGGAAATCCTGCCCGGCGCCATGCCTCCCCATCAGCGCTTCGGCAACTGGCTCACCTCCGCCTTGATGAGCCGGCTCTACGGCATGGCCGTCACCGACCTGGGCCCCTACCGCGCCATCCGCCGCGATCTGCTGAGGGAACTCCACATGCAGGAGATGACCTTCGGCTGGCCTACTGAAATGATGGTAAAATGCGCCCGATTGGGCGTGCCGATTCTCGAAGTGCCGGTCAGCTTCGCCCCTCGCCGTGCCGGACAATCCAAAGTCAGCGGGACCCTTCGCGGCTCCGTCCTGGCTGCCTACTACATACTCGGCGTCACCCTGCGCTACGCCTTCTCCAGCCAATAAGCATGTGCGCAAAGTGGCGCCGTAACTCACAGCCCGCCGCCCATAAGGGTTTACTGACCACCGCCCTCATGACCCACCGCAAGGCGATCTACTGCCAGGCCTTGGCAGCCATACTGTTCAGCACAAGTGGCCTGCTGATCAAAGTCATCTCCGTAGAGCCCCTGCCCCTGCTGGGCGTGCGCGGTGCCTTCGCCGTCCTGGCCATTGCTCTCTACATGGCGCGCCCTTTCCTGCAAACTGCGCGCCGGAACTCATCCAACAGCCCGCGCCCGAATCAAGCGAGGCCCCGTCCGAAACTTCGCTGGTCGCTCCCGCTGCTCGGCGGGGCCATCTCCCTCGTCTGCGCACAAGCTTTCTTTATCACTGCTGTGCGCGAGACCACAGCCGCCAACGCTATCTTCCTTCAGTACTCTGCACCTATCTTCGTGGCCTTTTTCGGTGTTCACTATCTCCGCGAACCCGTAGGGAAGTTGGACTGGCTTGCGCTCGCGGCCATCGGTGTGGGCCTTCTCTGCTTCTACGGTGATGGACTGACCACCGGTGGCGCAGTCGGGAACTTTTCTGCCCTGCTGTCCGGCCTGACATTCGCCTGGTTCCTCCTGTTCATGCGTAAACAAAAGGATGTATCGACCATCGAAACCGTCCTGTTGGGCAACGTCCTCGCGGGTCTGCTGGGTCTTCCCTTTCTGCGCGGGGCCGCGCCGAGCGCGGCCGACTGGATGGGGATGCTCTTTCTCGGCATCTTTCAGTTCGGCCTCCCCTCCATCCTCATTGCCATCGCAATCAAAAGGCTGACCGCAGTGGAAGCCGTCCTGATTCAGACCCTGGAACCGATTTTCAACCCCTTGTGGGTTCTTCTTTTCATAGGCGAGATGCCCACTCCCTTGGCACTGCTGGGGGGAGCAATCGTTGTCGGCGCGGTCACGCTTCGCTCAATCCTGTATACCCGGGCGCAGCCCGTAGAGCCCGCTTCCCAGCCCACAGCATGACTACGCGACGAAGACCACAGTGAGCTGCTTGAATTCTCTTTTTGGAGGCCGTACCATCGCCGCCGCGCGCCTGATCTCGGTCCGTCAGCGCATCTGGGCCACCTCCCTGCCCGAGTTGTTCGTCCTTCTCCTGGCCGCCCTGCCCCGCCTCTGGCGCCTGGAATATCACAGCATCTGGTTCGACGAAGCCGTATCGCTCGACTGGGCAAGGCTCGGACCCGCTCACATATGGCCGGGCACCTTCCAGTTAATCAGAGACAAACACCCGCCTGCCTACTATCTCGCGCTCCACTACTGGCAGAGGCTGCTCGGCTGGTTCGGCGCCGACCAAAGCGACGCCACCCTGCGCATCTTCGGCGTCCTCATAGGGATTCTCATGGTCTGGGGGATTCTGCGTCTGGTAACGCAGCTCAGTGGCCGCGCTAACGGCCTGTTCGCCGGCGCCTTCACCGCGCTCGCGCCCGTGCTTGTGTGGTACAGCCAGGAGCTACGGATGTTTCAGCCCGCCGCTACCGCGATCGTCTGGGCCGCCTTCTTCCTCGTCGCCGCCCGCGAACACCTTCCTCCGCGGGGTACATCGCCTGGCAGAAGCGCCGTCCCGTCCCGCCTATTCTACTGGCTCGGTCTCGTAGCAGCACTGACTGCCGCCCTTTACAGCTATCTCTACGTCGCCTTCTTCCTGCCCGGCCTCGGTCTGGCCGTATTCCTTCTTGCCCGTCGTAACGGATCTTTCGACAGGCGCTATTTTCTCGAGGCCATCGCCGCCTTCGCAGTCGTCGCCCTCCTCTTCCTGCCCCTTGCCCGCAGCGCCTGGGCCGTCAACAACGCATCGAGCACACCCGGCGCCCCCTTTGCCGACTTCCTGCCAAACCTCTGGCGCCAGCTGCGTATCTTCACCGTCTGGCATACCGGCTGGCCCTCCGCGTACCGCACCGCAGCCGTCCTCTTCTTCGCCCTCCTCGTCCTCACCGGTCTGCTCCTTCCCGGAGACCGTCGCCGTGACTCGCGCCCGCTCCTCTGGCTCTGGATCGGCGCGCCGATCCTGATCGGCAGCGCCCTGATGGCAACCAACGTCGCCATCTTCCGCGAAGATCGCTACTTTCTCTTTCTCGCTCCCTTCGTCCTCTGGGCCGCCGCCCGCGGCGTGATCGCATTCGGACACTGGCGGCCTGCTGCCGGCGCCCTTAGCGGCCTTGCCGCGCTCGTCCTCCTCGCCGCATCCCTGCCCGTCCTCTGGACGCCCCCGCTCTTTCGCGAGAACTGGCGCGCCGCTGCAGACTATATCAGCGCCTATCAGCGCCACAGCCCACACGCCGTCACCGCCGCACTCGTCCACCCCTACTTCCTCTTCCCCGCCCTCGACTGGTACCTGCGCCAGCAACCCGCCATAGCAGAGATGCCCGTCTACGGCAACTTCAACGCCCCACTGACCTCCGAACAGGCCGAGTCCCTCATCGCCGCCCATCTGCAGGATCTGACCGCGGCCAATGGCGCCGACACCCTCTGGCTGGTGCAAAGCCATCTCGCCGGCGTCGACGATCATCGCCTGGTTCAGGGTTGGTTGGATGGTAAATTCGCTCTCGTCACCGAGCAGTACCCGGCCGGCGTTGAGCTTCGAGGATATGCCGTCCGCTACAGATATCAGACCCTGCCCACGCTGTCTGAGACCGCCCTCCATCCGCAGGCTCAGCTATTCTCCGGCGTTGAACTCGCCGCCTGCGAGATCATCACCCCGGTCGTCCCCGCGCGCGATGTCCTCTACCATCCGCCCAGCGGCTGGGTCCATCTGCGCCTCTGGCTGCGGGCACACGAGGCCATAGGCGAAGCGCCCGCGCTCTTCGCCCTGGCCCAGTCAGATGACGGCCAGATCTGGGGACGTTCTCTGGAACGCGCCGGCGACGTGCTCTCCGTCTACCCGCCCGCCATGTGGCAGCCGGACGAATTCGTCCGGGTCGAACTGGATGTGAACCTCAATCCCTTAGCACACCCTGGCGCCTACAATGTCAAAGTCGAAGCTGAAGGGGAGCCGGGCATCCCCTGTGGAAGCGTCCAACTTGAATGAAAAGCTCTACACGATCAGAGGCCCCCGGGAAGCCAAAGAGTCTCCCCTCAGTCATTCTCTAACCACTGACCACCAACCACCGACCACTGATCACTGTAGTTCCGCGGCCAGCCCGAGCGCCCCCACCGGCGCCCGCTTAAAAAATCGCCTGTAAGCTCGCGCCTCCGCCAGCAGTTCCTTCAACTCCTCCTGCAATAGCGCGCGCTCACCATCGTCGTCTTCACTTCCGTCCCCTGGTATGACGCGTGCGACATCGCCCTCTTCCCACCCCTGCAATCGTAGCAGCCCCTTCTGTTCCAGCCAGAGTAGACTACAGCGAACGATCTCCTCCGTTACGCCGATGCGGGCCGCCAGCCTGTCAATGGGAAGCAGGCTGTCCTGGGCTGCTCCGCCTTCGCGTTCATTCGCGCTGGGTCGCATCGACCACTTCGCCATCCCCGCTACCTGCTTCAATACAGCGTCCGGCCGCGCCTCGGCCGTGTCGCGGCCGATCAGATACAACTCAGATGGCGCCACCCTTTCCACAAGCCAGTGCAGCAGCTCAGAGGACGGCGGACTGCTCCACAAAATCAGTGGAAGTCCCGTCTCCCCCTGGGCCGCCTCCAGCCGCGACCGAAAGGGTACACGGCCCAAGCGCGTACCCTCTGCAAACCAGACTGCGTTGTCAAGAGTTGGCAGATCGCCCGCATTAACAAGCTCGCGTCGCAGATCATGGAGAGCATACTCTCCCGCCCGTCCGTCGTGGAAGCCCGTCGCCTCAGCTTCTTCCGCCGCCCGCACCGCCTCCAGCGTCAGCTGCGCTGACCGCTCGCCGCGATATTCGTTAACTCCCAGCGTATAAGCAATGTCAACCGCGCCGCCCGGCAGCTCCACATCCGCGCTGCGCCACCAGACCGCCGTCTGTCTCCTCTCCTCCCTATCCTGCAGCAACAAACGCCGGTGCGCGCCGTCCCGCCCGATCCGACGGTCCTGAACAACCGTCAGATTGTGGCTTACAAATGTGGGCAGCGGGTTGCCATTTCCAAAGGGGGCCAGCCGTTCGATCTCTTCTGCCAGCGACAGGCTCAGCTCGGAGAAAGGCAGCTCGGCGTCAATACGCAGACCTTCCGGCCCGGCATCGATCCTGTACTGGTCGACCTGCCGACTCAGCTCACGGCGAAATCGGTCAATGTTGGCGGCGTCCAGCGTCACCCCAGCCGCACCCGGGTGACCGCCGTGCTGCATCAACAGGTCCGCGCACCCCGCGATCGCCGCGCCGATATCCACGCCTGCCGTGCTGCGAGCGCTGCCTCGCGCCGGCTCGCCCGGCGGGCTGCACAGCAGTACCGTCGGCCTGTGGTACGCCTCAACCAGCCGCGCCGCAACGATGCCGATGATCCCCGCATGCCAGTTGGGATTGGCGAGAACGATCGCATTGAAATCAAGCAGAACCGGTTCCCGCTCCAGCATGTCGAACGCCGTTTGCGTGATCTGGCTGGTCAGCAGCCGCCTCTCATTGTTAAGCCGCTCCATCTGCGCGGCCAACTGCCCCGCGCGGATCGCGTCATCCGTCGTCAGCAACTCGACAGCGACCGTCGCATCATCCAGCCGCCCCAGCGCATTCATGCGCGGGCCGATCTGAAAGCCGATCGACTGTGCGTCAACGCTATCCGGGGACAGACGCGCTCTCTCCATCAGTGCCTTCAGACCGATCCGTTCCGTTCGCCGCAGCCTGTCCAACCCGATCTGAAGCAGGTAACGCGTGTCATGCTGCTGCTCGGCAACGTCGGCAACAATGCCCAATGCCACCAGGTCCAGGAACTGTGCCGCCCCGTCGGGGTCACCCGCCAGATCGTACAGCCCTTGCACCAATTTGTAGGCCACGCCCACGCCCGGCAGCGTGCGCAACGGGTCATCCACACGCAGGAACTTGGGGTTGACGATCGCGTCCGCCCGCCGTACGCTCTGCTTGCCGGCAACGTCGGCCGGTTCTCCGCAAGGCGGCGCCGCCCCCGGTTCGGCGTCGGCGAATTCAGCTGGCAAGTCGTGGTGGTCAGTGACCACGACCGTCAGCCCGGCCTCTTTCGCAATGCCGACCGCCTCCCCATCGCTGATGCCCGTGTCGCAGGTCAGCAGCACATGCGGCTCGAAGCTCTCATCCTCAAGCAACGCCTTGAGCTTTCGGGGCCGGATGCCGTGCCCCTCACTGAAGCGGTTCGGCACATGAAACCGCACACGCTGCGGCCCGGCCAGTTCCTGCAGCGCCGCCACCAGCAAGGTCGTGCTCGTCTGGCCGTCAACATCGAAATCCCCCCAGACCAGGAAGTTCTTGCCCCGACGGACGGCATCGAACAGCGTATCCGCCGCCCGCTCCAGGCCGACCAGCGCACTCGGCGGCGCCAGCGCATACGCCGCGCTGTCCAGAAAAGGCAACGCCTTCTCCGCCGTATTGATCCCCCGCTGCGCCAGCAGCCGCGCCACCATAGGATGCCCCCCCACCGCAGCCCGCAGCGCCGCCGCAGGTTCTACTTGTGGTCTAAGTATCCAGGATTGGGGGGACATAGTTAATAGTGTGGGAAAGGGTGTTTGACGACTAAAGTCAGAGGCGCCAGTTATTTGCCTGAATCGCGCTGCCTACTTCTTTTTCAAGAGCGGCAAATGCGCTAAGCTGTCGCAACGGTGAAAAGTCCTCTATGAACTCTATAACCCTTTCCGCGTGCCTTGCCACGCGGAAGTTTCTCAGCCGACGTCGGTTGAGGTCGCTCGCCTGTCTTAGTAGCCCGTTTAGGACATCCTTTGGATCGGGTATTCTTTCCAAGCGATTCACGGGGGGCAAATTTAGCTTGCCAGCGTAGCGCTTGTTTCCTGCCGCGATTTTAATGGCCGTCTCATCAATCAGTAGCCAAGCCTCTTGCATTCGAACCGGAATGACGCAGACAAAAGTTGGTGACAATCCTTCTGGCAAGCTAGTAACCGATTTACTTATCTCTTGTACTCGCTTTTCTCGTGGCGCCTTATCGGCATCTCTGTGAACAAACAAGAGATCACAGGGGTAGAATTCTAGACTCACTCTGATCTTGTCCGTCAACCTTGGTCGGCCAGGAAGTGGCAAAACCCTCAGATCTGCCCACGCAGACTGAATGGGACAGCTTACTCCATTCTGAATAAGCAACCAATCTAAGATAGGGAGAAGAGTTATATCACTGCTTCCTTCGGTCAGAAGCGTGTATCGAAGTTCATCCATTCTCAGTACAGATCCACATTTTCCATCAGAAGACTGAGCTGGCTGCCGTTATTCGGTATAGGATTCAGATAGTATAACAAGCGTCCTTTCATCACAGCTCTCTCCTCAGGGGAAGCTGCGCCGCGCCAATTGTCCGGCAGCCACCTGAAGACCGCCTTCTGAAAGCGCTTGTCATCGTGGATGGCCTGTTCCGTCTCCGCAATGAGTAGACTTTCGGGCGGAACCAGATGTACAACTGCTGGAGAATGGGTATTTACGATCACTTGGCGCAGGGGATTGTCCTTAGCAACAGATCTTGTGACGTCGACCGCAATGTCCTGGAGCAACTCCAACATGGCTGCAATTCGTTCAGGATGAATTCCGTTTTCCGGCTCCTCCAAACAGATGACGCCTTGGGCAGAAGGATCGAGCGCCAGCACTGCCAGCGCCAGAAATCGTAGTGTGCCGTCGGAAAGAGATCGGGCGGGGTAGGTCGTGCCGTTCTTGTCCTGCACTTGTAAGGTCAGCAACTGCCTCCTCTCATCTCTATCGATACTGACCTCATAGACATCGTCAATCAGGTCAGTCAACCTCAAAGCAATCTGTTCATAGACCCAAGTATCATAGTCATCAGAACTTGCCGGATTCTCAAAGTGCGCAAGCGCATAGAGAGTTGCAGGCAGGTGGGAGCCATCGGGACGCATCCCTGGAGGTGTCATAAAATCGTCGGGTCTGCGCAATGACGAAGGTTCGAGCTGGAGCAGACGCCAAGACTGCATCTCCCGCCGGGCAAGAAGAGCGGTAGGACTTTCGGTCGCGTTAACGGTTGAGAGTAAGGTTCGGGGAAGATTGCTCGCGGAGAAGGATTGAGGGCGCCCACTGCTGCCGCCATCCTGGTGCAGACGGATAACCCGCTGCTCCTCGTGATCCACTGTAGAAATAAATGGAGCCGTCCTGCGGCCTTTGACGACCGAGTTCCGCCAGCTTTTTGCGCTATGTTGGAATCTGAGGTGTTTCCACGCCTCGCCAAGTTTGATGTGTTCCAGGCTCTCCTTGACCAGTTCAAATGAACCAGACAACGGCAGTCTCTCATCAACGCGATAGGCCAAGTCCAAAGAGTAACGCAGAAATGTAAAATTGGCCTTTGCTTCCTGACCCAAATCGTCTACACCTTTATCCGGGATTATCATTTCCGCCGTGAATGAAATCCTATTTGTGTACTCGTTGCCGATGCGATGAAACAGACTTTGAGCTGATGACGCTTTTTCGTCTTCTGCGCGGACTGACGCGGCGGCATCAACAAAAGTGTCGCTGGCAAGCCTGCTCAGGAATTGTATTGCATCAAACAGGTTGGACTTGCCAGTCCCGTTCGCTCCGGCGATGCAGGTAAATGGGCCAAAGCGGACATCAACGTCGACTAAGTTTTTGAAGCCGGATACTTGTAGTCTCGTTAACATTGGGCCTCCATACGTCTCGAATTCATCCCTCCCCCATCTCGCGGGAATCTGCTCACAGGAAAGTTTCGCGACATCGATATGTTCACCCGCATGTTCAATACCCTATGCCGACAATCTTCCCGTCGGCGTCAAGTTCTATCAGAAAATCCTCACCTACATCTCGAGTTTCGACGATTTCCCTGTCCGAAAACCCTATAAAAAGCGTTTCCGTTCCCTGAAAGTATTTTACGTCCATTTCGCTCCCGGCGCTGGCGCTCGGTGTATTCCACCTAAAACGCCAATTCCTGAACCTCCTCAAGCGTAAAATCCAGTGCCCTTTCCAGATCCTCGTCCGAAAACTCCTCCTCGTCGTACTCGTCCAAATCACTGGCCTCGACACCGCGATCGCAGCGGGAACGGTAAATGCAGTAGCCGCAGAAGCGTTTCCGATTCTCGTCCGTATCGGCCACTTTGGGAAAGTCCTTCTCCCTTTCCTTACTGAGAATCTCGTTCAACAACTGCTCGAATTTCGCCCGACTCGCCGCATGCAGTTCACTGCTGTAACCAAAAGAGACCGCCTCAGCCGGCGCCGCCGTGAACCAGTAACGCATCTCCACCTGCTCAGGAACCAACGGACCCCACGGCAGGCCCGCACTCGCCTCTACCAGCACGTACGGATACACGAGCGTCTGCATCCGCTGCTCCAATGTCGGACGCCTTGTCACCCGCTTGTTCGTTTTCCAGTCGAGAATCACCGCCCGGCGGTCCGCCCCTTCTCCGCCGACAGCGATCAAATCGTAACGGGCAGCCAGCCGGTACCGGCCCGCCTCCACCGCCAAAGGCGCGCTCAGAACTCGCTCGACTTCAACGACCTCCGTAGGCAGATCGGCCGGCCGGTGGCGCTGATAGCTCTCGAACCACTCATCCAAGGGATAGTCCAGGCCCTCAGTCAGCAGATCGGTCGGCAAACCTGCCTCCGCCCTTTCGACAAGCTGATGAAACTGCCCGCCCAATCTCAACAGCTGCTCGTGCTCATCATAGGGCGAAGCCTCCAACGCCGGCCAGGAGAGTTGCTCCACATAGGCCAGCCAGAAGCGACGCGGGCAGTTCACATAGGATTGCAGGCTCGACTGACTAAAGGCGAAGGTCGAGGGGAGTTTCAAGGGCACGGCGAACCGTTCTCTCTATTATTTCCAAAAGGCCGAATGGCCTTTCGCAACTGCCGCCATTGTAGCACACAGGTTCGCGTACCCTCAATCGAATCGGCAAATTAGCATCGGACCTCCCTCCTGATGAACGGCCAGCGGGTCCAAGACAGCCTGTTAACCGCCCCAACGGCATCAGCGCCCTGGATTTACAGGCATCCCTGTCCGCGAGCGTCCCAACAGGCCCCCGGCCTACCCGAAAACCCTCTGAAAGTCCTGCAAATTCTGCTTCAGATCTTCCGTTACATCCACCAACTTCGCGATACCCCTGCCGTTTGCGGGAATCGAATTCTTCGCATACCATCAGAAAACCGTCACGCCCAAGTGGACCGGGGCGTGCCCTATCAGTTCATCCGACTTCACCCAGTTGAGGAACCCGCCTTATGAGCAGACCCACCCACGACTACGCGGCTATCGAGGTCCCGTCTGCCGGCGTGCCCTTGCCCGTTGACGGCGGCCCCGTCACCCGCCCGCATCCGGAGCTGATCGAGCAACTGCGGCAGGTGAGCGCCGCCACCGCCAGCGCAACCATGCACCGCTTCGGCATTCGTCACACCTTCATCCAGGGGCCGCTGCCTCGCACACCCGGCGCCAAAATCGTGGGCCCGGCCGTAACGCTGGCTTTCATGCCCCAGCGGGAAGATGTCTTTTCAGGCGCGGCCCAGGAGGGCGCCGAAAAGCGCGGCGCGCTGTGGGCTGTCTTCGAGACCGTCGAAAACGGTGACGTGCTCGTCATCCAGGCCTTCGCCAGCCGCTATACCGGCTGCGTCGGCGAAATGTTGACCACCTACTTCAAGGGCCGCGGCGGCGCAGGCATCGTCGTCGACGGCTGCGTACGCGACTGGCCCAATATCCAGCAGATCGGCGTGCCCCTCTGGACCGTCGGCTTCACGCCCAACTACGCATCCCAGGCCGAACTCTTCCCCTGGGGGCTCAACGTGCCCGTGAACATCAGCAATGTGCTCGTCCTGCCCGGCGACGCCATTATCGCCGACGACGATGGCGCCGTAGTCGTACCCCGCCAGATGATTCCCCTCGTACTCGAGCATACACTCGAGCACGAGGAGTGGGAGGTCTTCAGCCGTATCAAACTGGCCGAAGGCGGCGCACTCAGCAAATACTACCCGCTCAATGATGAGGGCTGGGCCGAGTACGAAGAGTGGAAGAAGCGAAACGGATAAACCGACAAACGCAATCTGCGCAACAGTGAAGGAGAAAGCGTCAATGTATCTCACTCGACACAGTTCACCTGTCGGGCCGCGCTGGGCGGTCGATGGGAAGTTGCTTCCCGCCGGCGTGACGCTCAGCACACTGCTGGCTCTTCCGCACAGCCAGCTGACTCCGCTTCTGATCGAGTTGGCGACCGGCGAAGAGGCCACCGGCGCCTTACTCGCGCCAATCGATGACCACCAGGAAGTCTGGGGCAGCGGCGTGACCTACCTCCGCAGCCGTGACGCCCGCAAAGCTGAATCCGAGACCGCAGCCGACGTCTATCAACAGGTCTACGATGCCGCCCGCCCGGAGATCTTCTTCAAGCAGGTAGGCTGGCGCACCGTCGGCCACGGTCAAATTGTCCGCATCCGCGTCGACACCACTTGGAACGTGCCCGAACCGGAACTTTGCCTCGTCATCAACGCCGCCGCTCAGATCGTCGGCTACACCGTCGGCAACGACATGTCCAGCCGTGACATCGAGGGCGAAAATCCCCTCTATCTGCCCCAGGCAAAGACCTACGACGGCTCCGCCGCGGTCGGCCCGGGCATCCGCCTGGCCGCCGCCGACGCTCTGACCGATTTGGCCATCAGCCTGGAGATCGAGCGGGATGGAGCCGCTGTCTTCGCCGGCGAGACCTCCACTAGTCAGATGAAACGCACCTTCCCCGATCTCGCCGAATATCTGATGCGCGAGATGACCTTCCCATACGGCGCCCTGCTGATGACCGGCACAGGCATCGTCCCCCCCGACGAGTTCACCTTGCAAAGCGGCGATATCACCAGGATAACGATAGACGGCATGACCCTGGAGAACCCGGTTGCGTAAGGCCGGCGGACGAAAAGAAGATGCGCCGCTGGCAGTAATTGGTTCTTAGCTGAAACGACAGAATGTGTAGTCTGTGCGGTCTGAGGATGGGGTTTTCGAGAGGAGGTTAACGTAGTGGCTTCAGTGGAGCGCAACAAGGTTGAGTTGACGCAGGTTGTTTCCCGGGATCTCGAAGTCCACAGCGGCGATTTAGTGTTCTCCGGCACGCGGGTTCCCGTTGAGACATTGGTGGCTTATACATTAACTTCATGACCTTACAACGTCCATAGAAACTGACAGGAACATCCAATGGCCCGTCCCAATATCCTTCTCTTCCTAACCGACGACCATGGCCAGTGGGCCAATGGATGCTATGGCAACAGCGAACTGCAAACCCCCAATCTGGACCGGCTGGCAACCGAGGGGGCCCGTTTCGCCGACGCCTTCACCCCCTGCCCCGTCTGCTCCCCGGCGCGGGCATGCCTCATGACTGGGCGCACGCCCTCGCAAGTAGGCATCCACGACTGGCTGCAGGAGGCCGAACCGGTCATCGGCGACCATGACTGGCTGGCAGGCGAAGTGACTCTACCGCAACTCCTGTCCCGCGCCGGCTACCACTGCGGGCTCTCAGGGAAATGGCACATGGGGCGTTCGCACCGCACGCCGTCCGGCTTCGACTGGGCCTTCGGTCTCCCCCGCTGGCAGGGCGTTCACAACGGCGCCTATACCTACCACCTCAACGGCCAGCCCCTGGAACTGACGGGAAACAAAAGCGCACTCATCACCGATCACGCGCTCCAATTCCTTGACGACGCGCCATCGGACCACCCCTTTTTCCTCAAAGTTGGCTACATCTCAACCCATTCACCCTATCAGGCCGAAACCCATGACCCGGATCTGACCGCCCGCTTCGAAGACGCGGCATTCTCTGACATCCCCCCCTATCATCCCCATCCCTGGCAGCGCAACGAGGGCCTGGCCGGCGGCTTCCAACCGACCGCCCAGCAGATTCGCGCCCGCTATATCGGCTACTACACCGCCGTTACCGAGATCGACCGCGAGGTAGGCCGCCTCCTGGACCGGCTGGAGCAAAACGGCACCCTCGACAACACCGTTGTCATCTATACATCGGACCATGGCTGCTCAGTAGGCCAAAACGGTTTCTGGGGCAAAGGCAACAGCACACGTCCACTGAACATGTACGAGATTTCAACCCGCGTACCGCTGATGGTCCGCGCCCCGGGCCTGGTGCAACCCGGCCAGGTCAGCCAGCGCTGCGTGGACCATTACGACACCTTCAGCGCCATCTGTGACTGGGCTGGAATCGAACTCGACGAGAGCCGCAACTATGCCGGCGCCAGCTACGCCCATCTGCTCGACGGCAGCGGTCGCAGCGCTTGGGACGATACCCGCTATGGCGAGTACGGCGACCTGCGCATGATACGCACTCGCGAGCACAAATACGTCAGACGCTATCCCGACGGCCCCCACGATCTCTTCGAACTGGACTCAGATCCCGGTGAACAGCTCAACCGGGCCGGCTGGGACGAATTCGCCGCAGTGCAGGACGGACTGGAGCAGCGTCTGGAAAAGTGGTACAGCCGCCATGAGGCGTCGTCCAGCACCGGCCTGCGCATTAAGTTTCAGCGCACGCACAACCGCAACGAGGCTTGGCGCGACGGCATCCGCGAGCGACGCGGGCTCCAGGTGTATGAGAAATGGCAGGAGGCCTGAGGCATGCCCACGCTCAACCTCAAGCCCACGCACAAGTCCGTCAAGACCTACTACGCCGCGCTTGCCCAGTTCGCCAACCTTGGCGTCACCCACGAAACCGCGGTGCGCGCCGCGTTCCAGACCCTCCTCGAACACTGCGCGCGGCAGTGCGGCTGGACCCTCGTGCCCGAACGCGCCATCAGCACGCGGCGCAACAAACGCATCGTCATTGACGGCGCGCTCGTCGACGATTTCCGGCTGACGCACGGGTACTGGGAGGCCAAGGACATCCACGACGACCTGCCGGCGGAGGTCGAGCGCAAGTTCGCGGCCGGCTACCCGCGCGACAACATCCTCTTCCAGACGCCGCGGCGGGCGATCCTGTGGCAGAACGGGCGGCTGGTACTGGACGCCGACCTGACCGACGCGGCGCCGTTGATCGATACGCTGCAGATGTTCTTCGGCTACCGGCCGCAGGAGTATGTGGCGTGGGAGGAGGCGGTCGCGCAGTTCAAGGACAGGGTGGCGGACATCGGCCAGGGCTTGGCGCAGCTGATCCAGCGGGAGCGGGGCGGCAACCCGGCCTTCACCGCGGCCTTTGCCGGATTTCTGGACAAGTGCCGCCAGTCGATCAACCCGAACCTGTCGGAGGCCGCGGTCGAAGAGATGCTGATCCAGCACCTGTTGACAGAGCGTCTCTTCCGCACCGTCTTCAACAACCCCGACTTCACCCACCGCAACGTCATCGCTTTCGAGATCGAAAGCGTGATCCACGCGCTCACGTCGCAGTCATTCAGCCGCGCCGATTTCCTGGGCAGCCTGGACCGTTTCTACCTTGCCATCGAAAGCACTGCGCGGACGATCAGCGACTTTTCGCAGAAGCAGCACTTTCTGAACACCGTCTACGAGCAGTTTTTCCAGGGCTTTTCGGTCAAGGTGGCGGATACGCACGGGATTGTGTACACGCCGCAACCGATTGTTGACTTCATGGTGAAGAGCGTGGCCGCGATTCTGGAGCGGGAGTTTGGGCGTTCGCTGGCGGACGAGGGGGTGCACATCATCGACCCGTTCGTGGGGACGGGCAACTTCATCGTGCGCATGATGCGGGAGATTCCGCGCACTGCGCTTGAGCGCAAGTACGCGGGCGAGTTGCACTGCAACGAAGTGATGCTGCTGCCGTACTACATCGCCAGCATGAACATCGAGCACGAGTACTACGACGCCATGGGGATGTATGAACCGTTCGAGGGCATCTGTCTGGTGGACACGTTTGACCTGGCGGAGGACCGGCAGCTGCCGCTGTTTGCGGAAGAGAACACGCAGCGGGTGGAGAGTCAGAAGCGGACGCCGATGTTCGTGGTGATCGGGAATCCGCCGTACAACGTGGGGCAGGTGAATGAGAACGACAACAACAAGAACCGCAAGTATCCGACAATGGACAAGCGGGTGCGGGAGACCTATTCACAAGACTCGACAGCGACGAACAAGAACAAGCCCTGTCCGACCCCTATGTAAAGGCGTTTCGCTGGGCGTCGGACCGCATTGGCGATGAAGGGGTTGTCGCCTTGGTGACCAACAACAGCTTTCTCGATGGCCGTCGCCTTTGATGGGATGCGCAGACATCTTGCAAACGATTTTGATGCTCTGTATATTTGCGATCTAGGAGGGAACGCACGCAAGAGACTGAAAGTTTCGGATTCCAATGTATTCGGCATTCGGGTTGGGGTGAGTATAAGCGTGTTTGTGAAGACAGCTAGTATGAGTTTAGAAGAGGACGCACATAACCAAAATAATCAGTGTCGCATCTACTATTATCGAACCGATTAACTCTTGGAACAAGAAGGGGAAATTCGATTTTCTGAATGCACATCAACACGCCGGCAACATTGATTGGCAAGGAATCAGACCGGACAAGCGATTCACATGGCTTAGAGAAGGACTCCACCATGAATTCGAGGCTTTTGTTCCGCTGGGGAGCAAGGAAGCAAAGGCGGCAAGAGGTGAGGCCGCGGATGTGATTTTCGCCCGTTACAGCAATGGCGTAAAGACCAATCGCGATGCCTGGGTCTATAATTTCGACCGCAACGCGCTCACGGAAAACATGAGCCGGATGATCGATACATACAACGAGCAGGTATACAAGTGGGAACGGCTGGGGAACAAGGGCGTCAACGTTGATGACTTTGTGGCTTATGATGACAAGAGAATCAGTTGGAGTCGGGACCTGAAGGCCAAGCTGAAGCGAGGCAGACTTGCCGAATACGCTGAGAAAAATGTGAGGGGATCGCTCTTTCGCCCATTTACCAAGTCAAGCCTTTACTTTGACCGGATGATGAACGATGTTGTGTACGTCTTTCCTTCCATCTTTCCTACACCGAAGACGGAAACGGAGAATAGAGTCATAGTTGTCAGCGATCATGGCTTTCGGGCTGGATTCAGTACTCTGGCGACAAAGTTGATTCCAGACGTTCACGCACTTGCGGCGAGCGATGCCTTTCAATGCTTTCCCCTTCTATACCTACGACGAGGACGGCGGCAACCGCCGCGAGAACATCACCGACTGGGCACTGGCGCGGTTCCGCGCCCACTACGGTGACGACACGATCAGCAAGTGGGACATCTTCCACTACGTCTACGGCCTGCTGCACCACCCCGGCTACCGCGAACGCTACCAGGCCAACCTCAAGCGCGAGCTGCCGCGCATCCCCTTCGCCCCCGATTTTCGCGCCTTCGCCGCGGCCGGCGCCCGCCTCGCCCGGATCCATGTCGGCTATGAGGACCAGCCGGAATACCCTCTTGCACAGGTCGAAACGCCGGATATGCCTCTCGACTGGCGCGTCGAAAAGATGCGCCTCTCCAAGGACAAGACGCAGCTCCGCTACAACAGCTTCCTGACCCTGGACGGCATTCCCAGCGAAGTATTCAACTACCGTCTCGGCAACCGCTCGGCGCTGGAATGGGTGATCGACCAGTACCGGGTAAAGACGGACAAACGCAGCGGCATCGTCAACGACCCCAACCGCGGCGACGATCCGCAGTACATCGTGCGTCTCATCGGCAAGGTGATCACCGTGAGTTTAGAGACGGTAGAGATTGTGGCGGAGCTGCCGGAATTTGGGGTTGAGGAGGGGTTAGCGAGAATAGAGGCGCTTTCTTCTGACTTCCCGCAGTGTAGCGCGTCTGCGATGGCCTCTCTATAGGCCGTGCCAGTTGCCGCGCCTGAACCAATTCGAGAAGACTTCTCGATCTTCCTCATCGGCTATGGCATCGCAGGCTGTCTGCGCCTGACGTCTGGCTTCGCCCGCCGCCTTCGTATCCCCGGCAGCGGCGTACGCCCTCGCCAGAGCGTCATAGGCGAAAGCCTTGTCCCAATCTTCCGTCTCATCGGGGCTGGCTTCAATCAGGCCCAAACAGCGGCGGGCATGACGCAGCGCAGCCTCGCCTAACCCTGCCGCCGCATACACGCTCGCCACCGCAAACTCTCCCCGAGCATGGTTGGCCACAGTGCCCACTTGCATCCAGTGATAGCAGCTGGCATGGACCGCATGAATGTACGGTTCGCACGAATCCGGCGTTACCAGCCCTGCATCCAACGCGTCCATCGTGCTGTTGTTCAGATCGATGCCAAACCAGCGGTGGGCTTTGGCAACTTCAAAGGGCGCTTCAGCCATCGCTCTTCCTTTCCGGGAGATTTCGGACCCGTTCGCCGCCCGCGAAATCCTGTAAAAATGGGCGGTGATTTATCTGTGTATGATCGCGCAACGGCAACGCGAGTTGGTTGAGGCATTGTTGTCCCTCAGCCCACGCGTTTCTCCGATCAGACGATTCCCAGCAAGCAAGCATAGTTTTGGGACGCCGTCGGCGCCTCGATCTCCTCCTCCCACAGACCCAGACAGCGCCTCTCGGAGAAGCCGGCCTCCAGCAGCAGCTCCAAATGACGGCCGATCAGGAACCGGCCCGGTTCAAACGGTAGACGCGTCCCGTCCGGTTTCACAAAATCTCCATTGATCAGAATCCCACCCTCTGGAAGCGCCGCTGCGCAGACCCGATAGACATGCAAGGTCTGCGCCTGGCCCCCCAGATCGTGCAGCGCCCAGGTAGACACGATCGCTGCCGGAGGACCCGCCAGATCTCCGCCCCAACTGTCACCCAGCAGGTCAGCCTGCTGAAACTGTACGCGTCCGCCAAACCGGGCCAGACGCGTAGCCGCCTGCGTCAGCATCGGCTGCGAAAAGTCGACCCCCTCATAGGAGATGTGCGGCATGCGCTCGAGCAGATATTCCGCCAGATAGGCAGGCCCGATTCCCAATTCGACAATATGATCGTCGGCGGGGACTGCGCTCTGCAGTTGCTGAAGAATCGTTTCGAACAGATGCAGACGCTCCGGTGTCGGCGTGAACCGCCGCGCCCAATCCTCGGCGTATTCCGGCTCGTGGAACTGATGCGTCGCGCCAACGACCTCTGTCATCTCTCTTCCTTTCGTACTCTGAATCCCGTGATATACGATTGCCGACCGCCGAAATACGCGTCGGGCTCATCAATCGACCTGTTCAAATAATCACATACATTACAGTTCAGACAAATGAACTCGTGCCCGAAAACCGAAAAGCCCCTCCCAAAATAGCGAGGAGCCGGGCGTCATTGACCCGGCTCCCCGACTACATATATTGGAGGAGGTATATGTCAACTGAAAGAGAAGGCGGCACGCGCCCCGTGCTTTGCACGGGGCGCGCTCAACCCCACAAGTCAATTGCCGCTGTCCACTTCCAGGCTAAGTACTTCGCCGCTGAAGGCGTCTACCAGAACCGTCGCCGTCTTCTCTTTACCTTCAAGTGTCACGAGCCAAACCCTGACGCCGCCGCGGATCCCGCTTCGGGCAGAGCTTCTCTCCAAACGTCCAATTTCATCTGACACTTCATCTGTCGCGATCCCGATGGCCTCCGCACTGTTTATCATCTGTAGAGCGGCGTCGTTGCTCTCCGCGGCGGGCCGCGTGCCCAGCTCCACCTCAAATGCGCGGCTCCTGCCTCTGCGAAGTACACCGATTTCCACCGTCTCACCGGGCGACTTCTGCATAACCAGGTAGCTGATTACGTCCTCGAAGTTGCGCACCTCGAATCCGTCGATGCTGACGATAATATCGCCGTTCCGCAGACCTGCATCAGCGGAAGGCCCGCCGGGCATCACCCGGTTCACCTGTACGCCGAGAACATCTGAATCCAGGTTCATGGCTCTTGCGACCGGCGCTGAAATCGTCCTGCCGGCGATTCCGAGAAATGGATAGCGATACTCTCCCTCATCCATAAGAGCCGGTATGACCCGCTCCGCCACCATAATCGGAATCGCGAAGCCTACACCTGAGTTGACTCCGGTACCGAAGGGAGAGCGCTCCTCCGTCCGAATCGCAAAGTTGATACCGACAACCCTGCCGCTGAGGTCCAGCAGCGGCCCTCCCGAATTGCCAGGATTGATGGCCGCATCAGTCTGAATCACCTCGGGTAGCGAATAACGACTCGTGAGGCCCGGATTCCCTACCGGCAAGCTGCGTCCCAAGGCGCTGACGATACCCAAAGTCATCGAATTCTCAAGGCCGAACGGACTACCCAGGGCTATCGTGTAGTGGCCGACTTTGGGCAACGCAGGCGCTCGCTCCAGGGGGCGCAGATCCATGCCTTCAGGCGCCTCAACCCGGAGCACAGCCAAATCTGACTGCGAATCGTGAGCGATCAGTTCGGCCTCTGCCCATATGTCATTATGAAAGGTCACGAAAATGTCGGCCGCGTCTTCCACAACGTGGCTGTTGGTGACGATATGCCCCTCTTCATCCCAGATCCAGCCGCTGCCTTGCCCCCACATTCCTTGGGTTGGTTCCTGCGAACGCGACCCGGATCGCCGCACCTGAATGCTGACGACTGATTGGGTTGCCCCTTCATATATGCTGGACAGCAGCTTCTGGTCGGGATGATCAGGTCCCTCTTCCTGCGTAATGTATGTGAACTCTTGCGGTCGATACTGCGGCGTCGTGGCATCTACTGTCGCAGGCGCGATTTCTATCCTGCCGATGCCGGCCAATCCAATTACGAACGCCACCGTCAGGATTCCAACCACAATCAGAAACGTTCGTAGACTCACGGTCTTCGGTCGCACTGGATTTCTCCTTTATCTAAAACACACCTTCTCCAAATAACCGGAGAAAATGTTCTGCATCGACATTGCTTTGCCCATATAGCATAGCAGGACTCGCCATAGGAGTCCTTATCGGAATCCTATGGCAACTTTAACGCAACCTTAAATGCTGTGACCAGTTTTGGGATTACTGTATCGGGGCCGTGGCAATCGATGTGTGGGGAACCTCCATTGGAAGCGAAAGCACAAATCTCGCGCCCGTGCCCGCAGCGCGATGATGGGCCGTCAACGTGCCGCCCTGTGCCTCTGCCAGCCGGCGGGAGAGCGCCAATCCGATACCCATCCCTTCCCGGACTCGCTCCTGGCGCGGAGAACGATAGAGAAAGTCGAAGATGCGCTCAAATTCGGAAGGATCGACGCCCGGCCCGGAATCCTCGAAAGTCAGTACGACCCGGTCCGCCTCTGAACCCACCACAATCTGGATCTGCCCGCCGTTCGGCGTGTATTTTATTGCGTTGTCCAACAGGTTGCCGACAATCTGGCTCAGACGCATAGGGTCTGCGGCCGCCCGCGTTGCCTTCGGTGGAATTTGAGTGATGAGTTCGATCTCTTTCTCCCTCATGCGCGGGTCATAGCGGCGGCACTCTTCCTGAACCAGCTCTCCAACATCGGTAGGAACGATGTCAAGCGCAAGATTCTGAATATCATTCCGTGCCAGCAAAGCCAGATCGTCCAACAGGCGGCGCAACTGATCGACCTGGTCGTCAATGCCGGAAGAGAGTTCGTCCACCAGCGCCGAATCTTTACCGTTCTGCCCAAGAACTTGAGCAGCCGCCTTAATCGCGCCCAGTGGGCGGCCCAACTCATGCACCACTGCGCTCAGCAGCCGCCTTCTCCCCTGCTCCAACTCATACAGCCGCTCGGACATTTCGTTAAATGTACGGGCCAGAGTGCGCACTTCCGTCGGCCCTTCCTCCTCTACCCGGCTCGGCGGAGCGTCGAAATTTACGGCGCGACTGGCTACTGTCAATCTCTCAAGAGGCTGATTGAGTGATCGGCTGAGGACAAAGCTGAGTAGCACCGACACCAGCAGGCCGGCGCTAACCGCTCCCCATACGGTCCATCGCAGTATCGCCAGGCGATTTGTCACCTCCGTCAACTGCTGTGACAGATGCACTGCGCCGACAACCTCCTGGTCCTCATTACGAACCGGAACGGCCACGTCCGCGTTGCCCATACTCACTTGCCGCGCGATTTCGCCAGCCAGAGCCTTTTGCAAGAGCTCTGGATCTGGTGGTCGTATCGGCACCTCTGTCGAAGCCGTGGCCAGGCCCGGTCTTATCACAATATTACCGTTCTGGTCCACCAAATAGAACAGAGTTGGTACCCGTACTTGCAGCCGCGCGAAAAGTGAACTAGCCTGCTCAGGATCCTCCTGCGCGGCCAGTTCAGCCTGATACAGCCGCGAGATCAGTTCTCCCTGTCCAGCCAGTTCAGCGGTCGCTTCATCCAACACAAAGCGAGCCTCAATCAGATAGAAAAGCAGGAAGCTGAGCAAAGGGACGATGACCAGAAGAGGAAGAAGATGGCTGATCGTCAACCGACTACGCAGGCTACGCCACATGCGAACTGTCCTTTTCTGCGGAGGTCAATCGGTAACCCACGCCCCTCACTGTGTGAAGACGGCGCGGCCGAGCTGCGTCCTCCTCGATCTTTGTGCGCAACCAGCGAATATGCACATACACCGTTTGCGTTTCGCCGATCCAATCAGACCCCCATACATTCTTCAGGATTTCGGCGATAGAAACGGCTTCACCCGCTCGACTCGCCAGATAGGCGAGAAGTTGGAATTCCCTGGGCGTCAGCGCCACCGCGCGACCGCCGACCGTAACCTGATGCGCAGAGCGGTCCAACTCCAGATCGCCTACAACCAGGTTGGACAGGTCGGCCCCGCCGCTGGGCTCCCCGCTCGCCGCAGCCCGCCGCAAAACGGCTCTCACTCTTGCCAGCAGCACATCAATATCAAACGGCTTCGTCACATAATCGTCCGCGCCCAGCTCCAGGCCGACGATTTCGTCCAATTCCCGCCTGCGGGCCGTGACAAAAATAACAGGAGCGTCGAACGATTGCCTCAGTGCGCGCAACGTTTCCATACCGTCCATTCCCGGCAGCCCAATGTCCAGCAGCACCAGTTGTGGTTGCGCTTCTCGGGCCTTTTCCAGCGCATCCTCTCCACTGCCGGCGATTTCTGTATTATAGCCGGCATCCTGCAGGCCTATCGAGACGCTGCGCCTCATCAACTGATCGTCATCTACTACAAGTATGGTCGCCATAGACAGTCTTCGTGAACCAAACTACCCGAAACGAATAAGACCTGGAATGAGGCAATGCCTCCTGCTACTCTCCACGGTTCAGCGCACGCCCGCGCCGAACTCATATACCATTTGCCCTCCCAGCCAACCACTGAGAATTACCAGCCCAATTCCCAATAGGAGTTGCACAGTCAAACGCCATTTCCCTTCGCGGCCGGTAAGAAGATCCGCCGACCAATCCCAGCCTTCCCCCTCCGGCCTTTTCCTCCGCATCCAAAGGAGCCAGCCGCGGTAAATCAGGTCACCGTATAGAACGGCCAAAGCCAGACCACTGCCCGTATGCCAGTTGAGAAGGGGACGGTAAGGCGCATCCGGCGGCAGAGCCCCTTGCGACACTATGCCGCTGACAATGGCAACCGGCAAAGACAACCATCCTGGCAAGAGCATCCCCCAGCCAATGATACGCAGTTCAAGGCGGGGCCAACGGTGGAGAGTTGCCAGTATAGCGAGGCTACCGCAGATCAGCAGCGCGATGGGGAAATGGACGACAGCCGCATGGATGAGCGAAGGTTTCATTGTAGTCAGTTTAGATGTGTTCTTTCCGCTCTAAAGTAGCCGCGATTCCTGTTCCTCGGAGTTCGCTTAGCCGAAAGAAAATACCAGCAGGTTTGAGCCCTGCAATCAGTACTGTAATCCTCAATTCGGCCTCTCCGCAACTCTGCGTTGGAATATCCTTAGAACCACAAGGCGCAGGAGAGACTCGACAAGGTATTTCAATTATCTATAACGATCTGATAAGATTCTAGGCAATATTTCCTTAATAATTGACGTCTATACTGAATGATGAAAGCGGTTTTGGACAACCGGAACAATTCCGAATGGTCTGCGCATGGCGAAAGGATGAGAAAAATGTCACGCATACAAATTCCCAAGATCCCTTGGCAAGAGATTACGCCTGAAGAGGTCTTCCTGAATCGGCGGAAATTCATGAAGGGCGCAGGACTAGCACTGGGAACGGCAGCCCTCGCAGCATGTTCGATGCCTGAAATGGAGGAGGTAGCCAGCGAGGGTGATACCGAGAGCGCCGCCCAACCCGAGGCGGCCCCAGCCGAGCTCGGAACCGCTGACGAACTTGGCGACCCGCTCAATACGTTTGAGCAGATAACCAACTACAACAACTACTATGAGTTCTCCACAGACAAGCAGGCCGTGGCTCGCCTGGCTGAAGGCTACCCCACCTCCCCCTGGACTGTTGAGGTCGGAGGACTGGTCAACAATCCCGGCGCCTACGATGTCGACGACCTGCGCCAGATGTTCGACATCGAAGAGCGCATCTACCGGCTGCGCTGCGTGGAAGCCTGGTCTATGGTGATCCCATGGATGGGATTCCAACTCTCCGACCTGCTTGAAGTCGTCGAGCCGCAGTCGGACGCGCAGTATGTGCGCTTTGAGACGATTCTCGACATGGATGGAATGCCCGGACAGCGGAACAGCAGCTGGTACCAGTGGCCTTATGTCGAGGGTCTCCGCATCGACGAGGCCATGAATCCACTCGCAATTCTTGCCACCGGCCTCTACGGCAAGGATCTCCTGCCCCAGAACGGCGCGCCGATTCGTCTCGTTGTCCCCTGGAAGTACGGCTTCAAGAGCATCAAGTCGATCGTCAAGATCGATCTTGTCGCCGAGCAGCCAACTTCCCTGTGGATGGCCGCGGCCGGCCACGAGTATGGCTTCTACGCCAATGTGAACCCGGAAGTCAATCACCCCCGCTGGTCACAGGCCACCGAGCGCCGCATCGGCGAACGGGGACGGCGTCAGACCCTGATGTTCAACGGGTATGAAGAACAGGTCGCCTATCTTTATGAAGGCATGGACCTGGTTGCAAACTATTAGAATACCGTCATGTCTGCAGTGGCCGGCGGTCAGTAACTGTACCGACCGCTGGCCACCTGTGATTGAAGTGTAGAAGGTGACGCGTGAATCTCGATAAACTGCTGACCAAAGGGCAGATACTTTGGCTGACGCATATCGGCGCCTTGATACCACTGGCGTGGTTGCTTTACGAGGACTATACGAGCGGACTGAGTGTCAATCCAATCCAGGACTGGACCCTTCGCACCGGCAAGCCCGCACTCGTCCTGCTCGTCCTTTCTCTTGCATGCACGCCTCTCAACATCATACTTGGTTGGCGAAACATCATCCCGGCCCGTAAATGGTTGGGCCTCTATGCTTTCGGCTACGCGGCCGTCCATTTCTACATCTTCATCGGTGAAGACTACGGCTTTCAGTGGATATATATCTGGCAGGATGTAGGCACCAAACTTTACATCATCGTTGGGTTCAGTGCCCTGCTGATTCTGCTTCCTCTTGCTCTCACTTCTTCAAAAGGATGGATGCGCCGCCTTGGCAAGTGGTGGAAAAAACTCCATCAGTGGGTCTATCTCGCCGGCGTCCTTGCAGTATTTCACTATGTCTGGGTCGTGAAGGCCGATTACCGTGAACCGGCCGCCTGGGGTGTTCTGCTCGGCATCTTCCTGTTCGTGCGCATTCCCTTCGTCCGCAAGCGCATCGCCAGGTGGCGCTCTAAGCTGCGCGGCCCGTCCGCACCGAGGACGAGGCGATCTCCGGCTTAATGCCGGCGCGACGAAAAGTCCCGTAAAACTACCCAAACGGCAACTCTCAACGGGGGTGTTCCTGTAAGTCCGCAACGGACCGGAACATCCCCTTACTCTTCTGTTTCCTGGGCGCACTGGGGACAGAACTGAGGGTCCTCTAACTCGATCAAATGCTCGCTGCAGACCGAGAAAGTAACTTCCACACGTTCAGATAGGAAGCGCTTCTTGACCTCGGCTTCGAGCACAAGCGAGCGGCAGTTGCTCGTCAGCAGAAAAGTCGGCACCGGACACTGATTACACAGCTTGCGTTTCCAGGGTCGTTCGTTGCCGGGGCTTTCTTCGAGCAAACGGCATGTCTCCCGCTGGTTGCCGCGGTGATAATCCCCATAGAAATACCGACAGTTAACCGGTTGTGGCATCGAGTTCTACCGCGTAAAGCCGCCCTCCCGCCACACTCTGAAAGGTTGGCAGAAAACGTGACAAAGGGTCGAAATAGCAGAACCGCCGACACAGATCGGCGGCCCTTTCATCCGACTTTCCATTTGGCGCCCACTTGCGCCTAGTTGTTCCAAAACGGGACATCACCGTGGTCGTCCTGGTCCCAGTCACCGCCCAATAGATAATCAGGATCGATAAATAGTCGGTCCGCCAGCTCGTTCTTGCGTCTTTCTTGTTCCGGCATCAGAAATCCAAACTCGTGTTCCAGGCTGACAAGCATCTCCAGTTCCGCCTCCAATAGGTGGAACTCCGTATGGTTGAGAGGCGTCATGTCCGGAGCGAACTCAAGGAGTTCGCTCAAGTATGCCTGATACGCTTCACACGAATCCCCTTCAGAATCCGACGCCGAGAGTTCCCCTCGCCCCCATTCCAATGAGGGAAGTTCCGGATGTCCATTCTCATGCAAGAACTGGTCAAGACCTGCGCCGTCCCAGTTTTCAAGCAAAAAACCGTATCGATTTTTGGGCGGTTTTTCTGCCTTGGAGGGCGTCTCGCGGCCATTGGGCGCCGCGTCGCCTCTGCTGCCATCCTGACCGTCGGTCGTATATCCGGCGTCTTCGATCAGGCGCAAACTGCTATACTTGTGCAACACAAAGTGCATATCGTCCGGCGGTATCTCATCGCCATATACACTCTGTCCGATTAGGGCGCCGGCCAGCTCCCACACCGGCATCGCAGCACGAGTTTTTCTGTCCCTGCTGACGATCTGCTCCGCAGCCCGGGAGAGAACGACGTTGCGTTTCCGAATCAGCTCTTCCTGCCGGGACTCTTTCGGCTGCAGACGCATTCCATATTCACCGCTGACCGCATCCTGAACTTGAATCAGCAGATCGTCCTCGGTTGTTCCGCCTGCCTGATCAACCCATTTCACAAACGACTGACCAAGCCGCAGTGCCCAAGTACCCCGCTCAATCTCCGCGTGCACCTGCAGAGTCGGTCCCCCCATCAGTTCAACTGAAATCAGCCGCGTATCGGGCCGGTGCGTCTGGAAGAACTGGGGAAAGAAGACTGCGTGTTCCAGTTCGTCTAGCAGAAGCGTTCCCTTCCGGGTTTCGCCGCGCGTAAGGGGGTGTCGAAAGTGTTGACCTCGCAGCAAACAGGAGAGCCACCCGAAGCGTCCGGACCCCACCGGGATCGCCTGATACAGTTTGCTGATCGCCTGATAGACTGCGCTGCGCGCGCCGCTCCCGACCGGTCGTCTTTTCGCTATGCGAGAAACCAGGGTATCGACACTGAGGGGTGTAGGGGAGTTGCTCAGAATCTCGGCAACACAGGTGAAATAGCTGGGATATTCTCTATCTTTCGCCATTCAAAATGCCTCCTGGGAGCTATTATCCCATACGAGGCCCCATTTGTCCACCATATACCCCGGCGCGCAAGAAACTGTTTCGGCATCTGCATTGCCAGGGTCTAGTTGAACTGCTTATGTCGTCGGCAGACGGCTCCCGTCTTGGCGCGCCTCAGTCGGCCGCTGCGAAAACAGGCCGGAATTTGTATCCGTAGATGATTTCGCCGCTATCGCCTTCCTCGCGCAGCTTGCGTGTCACCATCTCCACCGGCATCCCAATCTCTACATCCTTATCTGAGATATCGGTCAACTGCGCGGTGACCATCGGTCCTTCTTCCAATTTTACCAGCGCTATCGTGTATGGTCGCTGCGCCAGAAAACCATCCGACACATTAAACATCTTCGTGTAGCTGTAAACTTCGCCCCGCCCGCTCATCGTGTGCAGCGGGCCCGCTGCTTCACTGCAATAGGGGCAGACATCGCGCGGGGGAAAGATCGCCTGATGGCAGTCAGGACAAATTTCACCCTGAAGACTGTATCGCTGCCGTCTTGTGCGCCAAAGGCTGGCAATACTCATAGCATCCTCGCTGTCTGAATCCGAAAAACCTTGCTTCCTTAAATGTAATTTTATGCCTATCGGCCTATCAAACTCTACCTAACGGAGGCTGGCGAACAGTGCTGATAGCTTCTGACAGCCGTTTGCCCATCAGATCGCCCGTCGCAGCCCGCCCGCTCAGCCGCCCAGAATATGGGTGACGATTGTCGCGCCGCTGCCGCCGATGTTCTGTGTCATTCCAATCGATGCATTCGCGATCTGGCCCTGTCCAGCCTCGCCCCGCAACTGCTGCACGGCCTCGACAATCTGGTACATTCCTGTTGCGCCAACCGGATGTCCTCGGCTCTTCAGTCCTCCCAATGTGCTGATCGGAACGCGTCCATCCGGGCCAATCGCATCGTCGGCGGCCAAATGCCAACCCTCGCCCCGCCTCGCATAGCCGGTTGCTTCTAGGCTGAGCGCGCTCATGATAGTGAAGGCATCGTGGAGTTCAAAGAAGCTGACGTCCGCTGGCGTCACCCCGCTCTGCATGTACGCCTTCTGGCTGCTTACATAGGCAGCTTCGAGAAAGAGCGGGTCACTGCGATCATGGAGAGCGATCATATCGTTGGCGCTGGCGCTTGCCAGAATCTGCACCGCGCCGGGATGATGGCCGGTCACATATGCCCCCGCCCGCTCCGACGCCACCAGAACCGCCGCCGCCGCGCCGTCGCAGACGGGACTGCTATCCATGATGTTAATCGGTGTCGCAATCATCGGCGCATTCAGATATGCGTCCAGAGATATCGGTTTCTGGAACATGGCGTTGGCGTTCTTAGCGCCATTTCGATGAGCATTGATGCTGAAGCCTGCAAATGCATCGATCGGCACGTCGAACTCATACATATACCGCTGCATTATCAGCGCGTTCAGCCCCACAAAGGAGACGCCGTGCGCCGCTTCGTATTCGGCGTCCGCCGCCGTGGCGAGGCCGGCCGTCGTGCTCTCCCCAGTCGTGTCTGTCATCTTCTCCACACCGCAAACGACGACGATGTCGTGCATGCCGCTGGCGACCGCCATGTGACCGATGCGTAGCGCCGACGCCCCGCTCGCGCAGGCCGATTCGATCTTCGCCGCCTCGACGTTTCGCAGTCCGCAGAAGTCTGCGATCAAGGTCGCCAGGTGTTCCTGACTCAATAGGCTGCCGCTCAGCATGTTGCCGACGAACAGCGCGTCCACCTGCTCCGTACCAGCCTCCCTCAACGCGGCTGCAATCGCATGATAGGCGATATGGCGGACGGACAGATCCCAATGTTCTCCAACAGGTATTTGACCGATTCCAACTATCGACACATTGCGCATAGTCGTATTCCTGGCAATGCCTTCAAAGGTCTGCACACATTGTATTTTGCACAGCGCTTCTCTTCCTGTAGTTGCTGGATCGTCCGCGCACTCACTATCATGACCCAATCGAGGTACCATTAGCTACCGGTCCGGACCTCTACCCTGTCAAAACCTATCGCGTCGGCCACCACACGCCCTCGCTCCATTCCAATTTCGGCGCGCAATCAGGATTGCCGCCCAAGGCACGGTAACCGGCCGGCCGCGCGCTACGCCAAACAAACTGCGCACTTACGCGATCCGTAAGAACTTGAACTGTGAGATTGGAATGAGGGAATAGTAGTTGCGCCGTCTACAGGCCGCAGTGTGCAGTGGACTGTGTAGTGCGCCAGTTCAGAAGCCAGTCAACTAAATGCAGACCCGCATCACCCTTGTTGCTCCACACCTATGATCCGCCACTGGTCCGTCGTCCTGTTGCTCAAGTCCGAGGGGACGTGTTCCAGTGTAAACGCGTAGAGTCTGCTCTCTAGTTCGCTGCCGACCTGATAGATGAGGGATGCCCAGACCTGCGTCGTGATCCTTTGAGAGGTTGCTGCCTGACCGGCAAAAGTAGGGATCGTTGCCATATATTGCAGAGCATCCACCCAAGCGAACCCCTCCAACGCGCGTGGGACAGTCTGACGTGCTTCCTCGATCAGAAGCTGCGCATTGCGGTCGGGCTGCAGTAGATAGGCTAACACGACCGCTTCAGGGTAAAAAGGCGCCTGAGGAATGCCGTAACAGAAAATCAGTTTGCGCGGGCCCTCCTCATAATAGATGGCCGCACGATATGCCCCTGGGTTCGTATAATTCGGGTCCAGACGGCGCTGAAAGCGGGACTCTTTGCAGAGCAGACTGCGGTCATACTGGGGATATCGAGCGCGTACAGTCCGCATTGGGGAACTGTTTGCCGCGCCGTCCCACTCCTCAACGTGCAGCCCGCCCGGCGCGGAAATCTGTGTGCTGCCGTATCCTTCGCTGATCGTGCTCCACCAGAAGATGCTGATATAGGTCGGGCCGCCTATGGGGCTATTGCCGCCGTACACTATCAATTCATCGTGCTCCGGCAGTTCACTAGGCGCCTCGCCCACCGCCTGTCCGCTGACAGATGCCGGCATCTGCTCCGCCAGCGCCTCGAAGTACCTGTTCTCGGTCTCTCTCGGATCTTCACGCCTGACCACGATCCACTTAGGACGGCCCGTCTGCCGCGGCGGCGCGACAAAGCCGAACCCCGAACCTTGCCAGTAATTGGGTAGCAATGCATACGGCTGAAGCCAGGGGGCCGGCGGCCTTGAGCTATCTTCCGACTCCTCGGGCATGCCAATCGGTGTCTGCGAGTCGTATATCACAGCGCCGATCGGACCGCTGATGTCTTCGCCATCGGCAGTTGTGCTGGCGTCGTAACGGTAGAAGAGAAGGTACTCCTCCTCAGCGTCAGCGTCAATGTTGATCGATTCCCAAGTGGAGACGGCCTTCCATTCTTCCGGCAATATCATCCCCAGGTCAATGTTCAACTCGGTACTCGGCTCCGGAGGCTCGCACGCACTCAATAGGATCAGCATGCAGAGCATGCACAACGCACTCGCCCGCGCCTTCGATTTCCAGTGGGGGTAGAGGTCGTCGCCCTTCTTTCCAGAGCCGCGAAGAATCAGGGAGCGGGGGTCAGGAATGTCCCCTCCTCCCAAAAACAGCTTGCCGGAGGGCAGTGAGTTCTTGGGGTTCATCGGTCAAATGGTGCCGTAAGCGGGCGGTAGTGGCGCCAGTGGTGGATCCGTATTGGCTTCGTGAATCCAGTCATCCGCCGGCAAGAGACCAGGGTGCATCCTGTTCCATGCCTCCCGCAATTCTGCGGCGACGAATACGGAGCCGGTGCCGACAATATAGCCGTCCGACGGTGTGTTCTCTTGCGCAATTTTGATCGCCGCATCCATCGACGGCGCCGCAACCACCATTCGACCTTCGTCTACAGGCAATGATTCAATGGCCGCACGCAGGTCCGGCACGGGCAATGCTTTCGGATGACGACTCTGCACCAGCACAATACGCGGCGACGCGGCCATGGCCAGCGTCAACATCGGCGCGATATCCTTGTCGCTGTTGACCCCGAATATCAACGTAAACGGGTGCTGTCGGTGAGTTGCTGCAAGTGTCGAGAGCAGGATCTCCAGGCTGTCTCTGTTGTGGGCACAGTCTACAACCAGTGGCATGTCCCCGGAAGCCGGCTGCGGCAGCCACTCAATGCGGCAGGGCCACCTGGTGTGGGCCAGACCGTTATCTACAAGCTGATCATCCCACCGGATCAGGCCAGCTCGGTGCAGTTCCCGCACCATCTCGTAAGCGATCCCGGCGTTGATCTGCTGGTGTTTCCCAACCAGCGGCAGCGTGGCCCGTCGGTAAAGCTGTACTTCCGACAGCGGCGCCTCCATATCCTTGGCTACCCGTTGCAAAACCTCCTCTGCCCTCTGATTCTGCGGCGCGCTGAAAACCGGCGTCTTTCGCTTGATGATCCCGGCCTTCTCCGCAGCAATCTCCTCCAGGCTGTCGCCCAGAATATGCATGTGGTCCTTGCTGATATGGGTGATGCCGCACACCTCCGGCAGCACAACATTGGTGCTGTCCAGGCGGCCGCCTATTCCTACCTCCACCACCGCCCAGTCGACCCCTGCCTCTGCAAAGTAAAGAAAAGCAATCACCGTGATGCGACCAAAAACGGTCAGATCGGGGTTTGCTTCCAAATAGGGGATGGTCCGCTGGATCAGTTCGGCACACTTTTCCTGGGAGATGATCTGTCCGTCCACGCGCATGCGTTCACGGAAAGTGTGCAGGTGGGGGCTGGTGAACAGACCGGTGCGGTAGCCCAGGTGACGGAGGATCGACTCCGTATAGGCGCTGGTGCTGCCCTTGCCTTTTGTGCCCGTCACATGCACGGTCCGAAAGCGTTCCTGGGGGTTGTCCAACCCCGCCAGCACCGCCCGCATCCGTTCCAAACGGCTTTCCGGATCCTTCGAACGGGGCGCGCGGCCGTCAAACCTGGCATCGTGGAAAAGTATGCCGATCGCCTCTTCGTATGTAAGCCGCCTTGTAGGGATAAGCTCTGGCGCCGGCCTGATCGACACGGACACTCCTTGATTCTGCAGGTGCACAGTCTGAAATTGATTGTAAACTCTGTCCCCATTGCACGCAAACAGTTGCCGGAAAACGCCCCCTGCTCACGGCCCGAACAGCGGCCAGACTACTGACAACGCTAATCACAGTTCAGACACAGGAATTGTCAGCGATCCCGGCCCGATATGGTAAAATTGCGAACATTAGCAATCGTCAAATCTCGCCGAGGAGACACTCAAATGACCACGAAAATCGCTATTAACGGCTTCGGTCGTATCGGTCGTCAGGTAACGAAAGCTCTGTTTGAGCACCATCAGGATACCTTCGACCTCGTCGCGATAAACGATCTGGGTGATGTGCAGACCATGGCCCACCTGTTCAAATATGATACCAACTACGGCGTCTTTGAAGGCCCCGTCGACATCGTCGACGGGGATCTGATGATCAACGGAGACCGGCTGAAAGTCCTCAGCGAGCGCGACCCCAGCCAGCTGCCCTGGGGTGAGTTGGGCGTTGACATAGTTGTTGAAAGCACCGGTGTCTTCCGCGATCGAGAAACGGCCGCTCTCCACCTCGCCGCCGGCGCAAAAAAGGTGATCATCAGCGCTCCGGCCAAAGGCGAAGACATAACCATCTGCATGGGTGTCAATAACGATCAGTACAACCCGGACAGCCATCACGTCATCAGCAATGCCAGCTGCACAACGAACTGCCTTGCCCCCGCTGCCAAGGTTGTCAACGACACCGTCGGCATCGAGCAGGGGCTGATGACCACCGTCCATGCCTACACGACCGACCAGCGCATCCTCGACTTCGTTCACGAGGACCTGCGCCGCGCCAGGGCCGCCGGCATGAACATCATTCCAACCACCACCGGCGCCGCCAAAGCCGTGTCGTTGGTTGTGCCGGAACTGGACGGCAAGTTTGACGGTATGGCCATGCGCGTTCCGACATCCACGGTCAGCGTAGTCGATTTTGTCGCCAAAGTGAGCACGCCGGGCAGCACCGAAGACCTGCTGGACGCCTTCTCCGAGGCCGCGTCCGGCCCCATGAAAGGTATCCTCGACATCACCTATGAGCCCCTGGTCAGTTCGGATTTCCAGGGCAATGCACATAGCAGCGTGATCGATGCCGAGTTTACAGCCTGCTACGGCGACCTGGTCAAGGTAGTTACTTGGTATGACAATGAGTGGGCGTACAGTGTCCGTGTTACCGATCTCGCCGCATTTGTTGCTGGCCAGGGCGTCTAGTTCAATTGCCACCCACCAAAGGCCGAGGACTTGACCCGCAAGAAGACCATTCGGGACGTCAGCTGGGAAGGCAAGCGCGCACTCGTCCGCGTCGATTTCAATGTGCCCATAGATGACGACGGTTGCGTCGGCGATGATACCCGTATCCACGCCACGCTGCCCACAATAGAATTCCTGCGTACCCACGGCGCATTACTGGTCCTCATGAGCCACCTCGGCCGGCCCAAAGGCAAACCGGATCCCCGCCACAGCCTGCGGCCCGTCGCACAGCGGTTGAGCCAACTGCTCGAAGCCGACGTTCGATTCCCCGGCGCCGTGACCGGCCCCCATGTCGAAGCTGCCGCAGCCGACCTCGGCCATGGGGAGCTTCTTCTGCTTGAAAACACGCGATTTGACCCCGGTGAAACCAGCAATGATCCTGCGCTGAGCGCAGCCTTTGCCCGCCTCGGCGATCTCTTCGTTAACGACGCATTCGGCAGCGCCCATAGGGCACATGCAAGCACGACCGGCGTGGCTGCCCATCTGACCTCCGTAGCCGGCCTACTGATGGAAAAGGAGTTGACCTACCTCGGCGAAGCGCTCGAGGACCCCAAGCGTCCTTTCATCGCCATTCTCGGCGGCGCCAAGGTCAGCGACAAAATCGCCGTCATCGAGCAGCTGCTTCAAAAAGTAGATGCCATCCTGATCGGCGGCGGTATGGCCAACACCTTTCTTGCCGCCGCCGGCTGCCAGATGGGCGCCAGCCTGGTCGAATCTGAAGTTCTTGACACAGCTCGAGCCCTGCACGACGCCGGTGATGATGTTATCCAACTGCCGGTAGATCTCACCGTTGCCGACAGCTTTTCCGCCGCTGCCGCCAGCCGCACGGTCAGTGTGACCGAGATCCCGACTGGGTGGATGGCCCTCGACATCGGTGAGGCCACGGTCGCACACTTCGCCAATCGCCTCGCCGGCGCGCGCACCGTACTCTGGAACGGCCCCATGGGTGTCTTCGAACTTCCCCCCTTTGCCCGCGGCACCAATGCCATCTCTGAGATACTGGCTGGGTTGTCCCAAGCCACCACAATAGTCGGCGGCGGCGACTCGGCCGCTGCTGTACAACAGGCCGGACTGGCCGAGCGAATCTCCCACGTGAGTACCGGCGGCGGCGCCAGCCTGGAGTTTCTGGAAGGGAAGATCTTGCCCGGCGTGGCCGCCCTGGACGACGAGGAGGCGTGACCTATGAGCTTTCTTAAGAAACTGGCATCGTTTTTTTCTGGCGGCGGAGGCGGCGACAATCGCGCTTTCCCCATCTATGTCTTCAGCAACCGTTGCCGCGAACCGATCATGGCCGAAATCGATCTGGTCAACAGTCTCAGCCGCGATGAGGAGAATGACGATCGGTACTACACTCGTAAAGTGCTGCAAGGGAGCGGCAAAAACCGCTGTTTTACCCAAGTCGAAGTCGAAATCTGGTTCGACCGCGGCAAAAAGGTCTCCCACTATGAGGTCAGCGGCGGTCGCTGGCTTACGCAAGAGGAGTACGAAGAGGAGCTGATACGCTTCAACGCTCCGCCCGAAGAGGATGACGCGGTAGCTGACGACTCCCAGGCGGATTAGAACTTTGTAGCAACCGCTGGAGGCCCAATCCTGTTGTCGGCTGTAGAGACTTTTCGCAAAGTGGCCGTGGCAGGATGCCTGCAGGCAGAATCAGGCCGTCCATCGCATGGCAATCTGTAGTCTGCCCATTTCCCGCGCCTTCTCAATACAATTTCTCACGTCGCCACCCGACACAGCCTTCTGCGGAGAACACTCATAATGCGAAAACCGATGATGGCCGGCAACTGGAAAATGAACATGACCGTGACCGAGGCGCTCGCCCTCACGCGGCAGATATACCAGAGAGTCGGTGACACGACCGCGGTGGAGCTGTTGCTGTGCCCGCCATCCGTCTGTCTGCACCCGCTGAAGGCGATTACAGACGACATGCCCTTCCTGCTCGGCGCCCAAAACTGCCACTGGCAGGAAAGCGGCGCCTTTACCGGGGAAATCAGCCCGCCCATGCTGCAAGGCCTCGCCGACTATGTCATCCTCGGGCACAGCGAGCGCCGCCAGTTCTTCGGCGAAACCGACGAGACCGTAAATAAAAAGACCCATGCCGCGTTGGCGCACCAACTGTCCCCGATCGTCTGTGTAGGCGAAAGCCTCGATCAGAACGAACTCGGTGAAACCGCGGCTATTATTACCGCACAGGTGCGAGCCGCGCTGGACGGTCTGAGCGGTGAGCAACTTCAATCGCTCGTTGTCGCCTACGAACCTATTTGGGCTATCGGCACGGGCAGGGCCGCGACTGCACAGACCGCTGGCAACATCTGCGGCCTGGTTCGCAACATCCTGCGCGAAACGCACGGCGGCGCCGTCGCCGACACAACTCGCGTCCTCTACGGAGGCAGCACCAAACCGGACAATATCAGCGCCATCATGGAACAACCCGATATCGACGGCGCGCTAATCGGTGGCGCATCGCTTGAGGCTGGCAGTTACGCCGAAATGGTGCAGATCACGGCCGAACTCTACGGCGGCTGACCCGCGCCTCTCTGATCCACTTTGCGGGAATTAGGAGCCAGCCAGGAGCGAGGAACAGCTGGGCTAAGCACTAGCCTCTTTCCTCTTCACTCTCTCCTCGCACTTCCTCATGTCTCCGTTCTCCTCCTATCTCTTTTTCTTCCTCTTCTTCATCCTACTCGCCGGTCTCTGGTGGCTGAGCTGGCGAATCGGCCTGCTGATACAGGAGATCGTCTATCTGATCACCGGCTCCGAAGATCTGGCGATGGTGATTCTGTTCCTGGTTTACCTCCCCGGCATCCTCGTCCACGAGGCCTCCCACTGGCTGGTAGCCAGGATTCTAGGCCTGAAGACGAGCAAATTCCGGGTATGGCCAAAATATACCCGCAATACCATCGGCCTGGGGAGCGTAACCGTTTCGGCCGGTGGGGCCGTGTGGGATAGCCTGGTGGGCCTGGCCCCCCTTCTGGTGGGGTCCGCTCTGATTGTACTTATCGGTGAGCAAGTTTTCGATACACAAACACTCGCCTTCGCCTGGCGTACCGGCAGGCTGCTGGACGGGCTGAACTTTGTCGTAACCGGCCTGGCCCACAAGCCGGACAGCCTGTTGTGGAGCTACCTCCTCTTCGCGATCGCCAACGCGATGATGCCCAGCGCCAGCGACCGCGCGCCGCTGAAATTGCTGGGCATCTATATCGTTCTTATCGCCGCCCTGTTCGTCTTCATCGATCAGTCGGGCCGCAACGTGCTTCTTCTGCTGGACTTCCTCTTGGGTCCGATTCAACTGCTGACCGGCGCCTTCTTCCTGGTCGCGGCCATCGACCTAGCCATCTTCCTGTTCCTGCTCGCGGTGAGAGAGGTATCGAGACTCTTCGTCACACAATGACTGCAGTCATCTTCACTGCCCTCCCTGGCCCCCGATCCGCGGGCGCCTAAAGCGAAGGCACCTTTTCCAGGCTCGCCCGGATCGCCTCCTCCGGGTATTCGAAATCCTCAAGGTTGTCGGCCAGATGCTGCTCGTAGGCAGCCAGATCGAAGTGACCGTGGCCGCACATGTTGAAAACAATCACCTTGCTCTCGCCACTCTCCTTGCACGCCAGCGCCTCTTGCATCGCCCCCCAAATCGCATGGGCTGGTTCTGGCGCCGGCAGGATTCCCTCGGCTTGAGAAAAGGAGACCGCGGCCTCGAATATCGCTCGCTGCTGGACGCTGACCGCCTCGATCAACCCCGCCTCATGGAGCGCGCTGACCTGTGCGCTCATGCCATGATAGCGTAATCCTCCAGCGTGGATCGGCGCCGGCACAAAGTCGTGTCCAAGTGTGTGCATCTTGATCAGCGGCGTCATCTGTGCCGTGTCGCCGAAATCATAGGTAAAGACCCCGCGCGTCAGGCTCGGTGCAGCCGCCGGCTCCACCGCAACCACGCGGGCGTTCCTGCCGCCGGAGATGTTCTCCTTCAGGAACGGGAACGCAAAGCCGCCAAAGTTGCTGCCGCCCCCCGTACAACCGACCAGCACGTCCGGCCAGTCCTCTCCGAACGCCTCCAATCCGCTGATCACCTCCTGGCCGACGACCGTCTGGTGCAGAAGCACATGATTCAGAACCGAGCCAAGCGAGTACTTCGTATCCTCCCGCGTGGCTGCATCCTCCACAGCCTCCGAGATCGCAATCCCCAGGCTGCCTGTGCTGTCCGGAGTTTCCGCCAGAATCTGGCGGCCCGCGTTCGTGTCTAGGCTAGGGCTCGGCACAACCTCCGCCCCCCACGTTTGCATGAGGACCTTTCGGTAAGGCTTCTGCTCATAGCTGACACGCACCATATAGACCTTGCACTCCACCCCAAACACCCGGCAGGCGAAACTGAGCGCACTGCCCCACTGTCCCGCACCCGTTTCCGTCGCCAGGCGTGAGACGCCCTCTTCCTTGTTGTAAAAGGCCTGCGGCACCGCCGTGTTCGGCTTATGGCTGCCGGACGGGCTCACACCTTCATACTTGTAGTAGATGCGGGCCGGGGTATCCAGCGCCTTCTCCCATTCATGGGCCCGGATCAGAGGCGTCGGTCTCCATATCCGGTACACCTCCTGCACCGGCTCAGGAATCTCGATGTAGCGGTCAGCGCTGACCTCCTGTAGGATCAGCGACATCGGAAAGAGAGGCGCCAGGTCATCCGGCCCAATCGGCTGACCTGTGCCGGGATGCAAAGGCGGCGAGAGTTCAACCCCCGCGGCGGGCAAATCGGCGTTGATGTTATACCAGTGGGTCGGCATCTCCGACTCGTTCAAGATTACTTTCTTCTGTCTGCTCATTTCTGTGCTCCCCCTGTCTTGGTGAGGTCCCGTTGTGATGAAGCGTCGGCTTAGCTACGCTGACGCTGCCCAATGTAGCACCCGGATTTTGGATCAAAAAAGGCCCGCCGCAATCGCGGCAGGCCTTGGCACAAATCCACTTCAAAATGACGTTAATTCAGGTGTGCCTGAATCTTGCCTAGCAGTTGGGCCTTCTGCTGAAAACCAACGATCGTCTCCACCTGCTGACCGTCTTTGAACAGCATCAGCGTGGGAATGCTCATCACGCCAAATGCCATCGCTGTGCTCTGATTTTCATCCACATCGAGCTTGCCGATCGTCAGTTTGCCGTCAAGCTCGGTAGCAATTTCATCTAGAACCGGCGCGATCATCTTGCAGGGACCGCACCATTCCGCCCAGAAATCCACCAGAACCGGTGTCTTCGATTGGATGACTTCATCCTCAAAATTCGCATCTGTGACAACAACAGTGTTCTCGCCCATTTTCTTGTCTCCTACTCCTGTATGCGAGCGTACAAACTGCAACTTTCCGAAGGGTCCCTCCTGCACTTGCCAGTCACTACCCAATTTAACATGCGATGTCTGACATGGCTGTAGAGAAACCTACAAAAAATATAGTACGCCCAACGGAAGCCAAAAGTCAAAATACCGGCCCAGTCGATTCATACTATTTGTAGGTTCAGCCAGTAGTTGCCCTGCACTGGCAACCATTCACCCACTCTTCTGCCGCCTCTGCAAGAAGGCCGCGAACTCCTCCTTGTCCAAGGCCCCGGAACTAGGCTTCAAATTCCCCTGTCCAGGTTCAACCGGCGCGCCCTCGCTGACAGGCGGCTCAACTCCCACTCCTATCCGCGCCAGCACTGCAGGGATCACGTCTGAAATGCCTCCTAGAAACGCAGTTGTCAACGTCTGTCCGCCAGGCAGGTTGACTATCAACGTCCGTCCGCGGATGCCTGCAACCCCTCTATCCATCATCGCTGCCGGATTCTCTGCAACGGCCCTGGCACGCATCGTCTCCGGCAACGACGGCATCAACCGTTCCAATACGGCAGTCGTAGCTTCTGGCACGATCTCTTCCGCCGAAGGTCCCGGCGCAGGGAACGTGCCGCCCACCGTCAAGATCAGGTCCAGCTCCTCCTCATCACACCATTGCCGCAGGGTCTCCTCCAACTGGTAGCGTGGAGGTTCTCTGTAAACGCGACTGAGCAAGGGCAGCAGTCCATCCACTACGTCGGCCAACATTCTCTGCACATCAGCCAGAACTTCATCCGCATCGACGGATTCAGTCGAATCGGCAACTGCAAGAAACCCGCACCGGATTACCATTGACGTTGGACTCTCTTTCCCCGTTTCCCGGGCTTCGTTCTGCCCAAATGTCAGAGAATTGAACGAAAAAAGCGATGGCTTGGCCACCGCTTTTGTACTGTATCGATTTCTGACGGGCGTTGCTCACCGCTTGGTGTACTGCGGAGCCTTGCGCGCCCGTTTGAGGCCCGGCTTCATTCGTTCCTTGACGCGTGCATCGCGCGTGAGAAATCCCGCAGCCTTCAAAGTTGGCCGCAGATTCGGATCCGCTGCCACAAGCGCGCGGGACAAACCGTGCCGGGCTGCGTGGGCTTGGCCGCCTTCACCGCCGCCATGAACCTTAATGCTGATATTGAAGCTGTTCTCAGTGCCGGTCAGAGTCAGCGGCTGGCGAATCACCATCTGATCCAGAGCGCGTCCAAAATAACCGGCCATCGGTAGGCTGTTTACGATTATCTCACCGTCTCCCTCATACAGCCGCACGCGTGCCGTCGCGCTCTTGCGTCGTCCAACCGCCTCAATATACTCATTCATATCTGCTCTCCTGCAGTTCCAGCACCTTCGGCTTCTGCGCCTCGTGCGGGTGATCCGGACCAGCGTAGACTTTCAGCTTCTTCATCTGGGCGCGGCCGAGCCGGGTCTTCGGAATCATGCCTTTGACCGCTTCAAAGATTATCTTCTGCGGTTGTCTCTCCAACTGCTCGCGCATCGTTCGGCTCTTCAAGCCGCCGGGATAACGGGAATGCCGGTAATAGCGCTTCTCATCCAGCCTGTTGCCTGTCACGTGAAATCTGTCGCAGTTGATGACAATTACGAAGTCACCACAGTCCACATGGGGCGTGAAACTCGGTTTGTGCTTGCCCCGCAGGACCTGTGCGATCTCCGATGCCAGCCGACCGAGCGTCTTGTCAGTTGCATCAACAACCCACCATTCACGTCCGCTCTTGGCCTCTTCATAACTCAGGCTCAGTGTCTTCACCCTGTAATCTCCTCATTCGCACCTGTGCAAGCAACCCCTCTGCCATCTACACCAAAACTATCTATGCGCAGAAAACAGATCAGGATACTCTGCATATTGTACTCGCTCCAGAACAAGCCCATTGGGCGGGAGCGGCGGCGCGGAGCGACTGCGGTCTTTCGCATTCAACGCCGCAGCCAAATCGTCGGCCTGCCACGCTCCCAGTCCAACCGCCAGCAGCGAGCCGGCCAGATTACGCGCCATCCGTCTTAAGAACGCGTTGGCCGTAATCGTCAGTACCAACCGTTCGGATGGATACTGGTCCAGCACCGGTAGCGACTCTTCCACCTGTTCCCAAAAGAGCGACACGATTCGACGAACCGTATTTTCCCCTTGAGGCGCCTGCCCAAACGTGGCAAAGTCGTGCGTCCCGATCAACAGGCGGGCAGCGCCGTTCATCGCTTCCAGGTCTGGGCGCTTGGGTAACACCACCGCAAACCGATCAACAAGCGGAAAACGCCTCTCGCCCTCTTCCCCGCACGCCGGCGCCCATATCGTGTAACGGTATGTCCGCTCCGAAGCGCTGAAGCGAGGGTGGAACCCCTGTGGCGCCTCCGTTAGACAGCGAACGAGTATTGGGTCAGGCAACCGCTGGTTCCAGGCTTGGCGCAGGGCTTCAAGCGAATGTCTCCAGGGCGCTTCAACTGCAATAACCTGCCCTTTGGCGTGAACGCCTGTGTCCGTCCTTCCTGCACCGCTTACCCGACAAATTGCGCCGGTCAGGTCTTCCAGCGCTTCTTCCAACGCACCCTGGACTGTCGGCGCTTCCCTCTGCACCTGAAATCCAGAGAAGTCTGTGCCGTCGTAAGCGATCAGACCGGCGACCTTGGGCATTCGTTCCTCACCGGCGTGGCGCACGCGGCCACAAATCAACTTCCCTTCCGACTGCCGCCGGCCCTGCAAACACCTGACTCAGACGGCATCTTACCCGGCTATTCGTTACTACCGTTCGAAACCAACTCGATAACAGCCATATCGGCCGCGTCACCGAACCGTTTGCCCAACTTGACAATTCGTGTATACCCGCCGTTCCGCTCCTCATAGCGGGGGGCCAGCTCGTCAAAGACCTTCTTCGCGACCGCCTTGTCATTGAGGTATGCCACAACCTGACGTTGCGCATGTACCCGGTCTATCTTTCCTGCCAGACCGTGCTTGGCCTTCGTAATCAGCTTTTCGGCATCGCCGCGCATCGCGCGAGCCTTGGCCTGAGTAGTCGTTATCCGTTCGTGAATATAGAGTTCTCGAATCAGGTTCCGAAACAGGGCTTTCCGTTGCGCCGCGTTCCGGCTTAACTTCTGACCCGCGATCTGGTGTCGCATCGTGCTATTCCTCCGGTAGCGGCGTTAAGCTCGCTTCGTCAACGATCTCAACTGCTTCTGCCGCTTCGGTTTCAGCTACATCGGTTTCAGTTGCTTCGGTCTCAACTGCTTCAGATTCAGCCGCTTTGGCCAAAATCTCCTCAACTTCGGTACCGTTGCCTCCACCCAGATAGGCGCTGAGATCGACGCCCACCACATTCATGTATCCCTTCTCGCTCAGCTTCTCAACCAGTTCATCCAGCGACTTCTTGCCAAAGTTGCGGATGGCGAGCATCTCGTCTTCACCCTTTTCCATCCGCTTAAGGATATCCCCTACCTTCGTGATGCCTGCCCGTTTCAGGCAGTTGTACGCCCTCACGGTCAACTCAAGCTCCTCAATCGGCGCCTCGGCAACACGGCTGGGGATGCTTTCTTCTTCCTCCTCAGGCAACTCGACCATCGCTGTTCGGTCGCCGACAAACAGGCTCAAATGCTGAACGAGTATGTCAGCGGCCTGCCGCATCGAATCTTCAGGCGAAATCGTGCCATCGGTCCACACTTCCAGATTCAGCCTGTCATAGTCGGTCTGTTGGCCGATGCGCGTTCGTTCGACACGGTAGGATGCCTTCTTTACCGGACTGAAAATCGCATCCACAGGGATCTCGCCCAACGGCAACTGCACACGCTCCTCAGCCGGACTGTAGCCCCGGCCCTGCTCCACCACCATCTCAATGTCCAGGTCCACCTCATTCGAGTCGGCGAACAGTAGGTACAGGTCCGGGTTGACAATCTCAACCTCTGGCGGGCAGTTCAAGTCTCCGGCCGTTACCGGACCTTCATGATATACCTCTACCGAAACGCGAACTGGCTCAGCGCTTTCGCTCCTGAATCGAATCTGTTTTACATTCAATATCAGTCGGGTGGCATCTTCCAGCACATGATCGATTGTAGAAAACTCATGATGCACACCACTGACTGAGATTGAAGTTACGGCAGCGCCCGGCAAGCTCGACAACAATACCCGGCGCAATGAGTTCCCAAGAGTAATCCCATATCCGCTTTCCAGCGGGCTGATCACAAAATGGCCGTAGTTCCGAGAACTGGCCTCAACTTCTATCTTCGGCAATACTAGATTGTTAAGCAACGGCTACCCCTCCCGGCTGTATAGCAGTCTCAACCAAACAACGTGTGGCGACAGACAATCGTCACAGCCCTACCTGTCGTCCGTACAACCGACCTGTAAAGACAACGAAATTGTACCGTGTCAGCTAACGACTGTAGTACTCAACGATCAACTGTTCGTTTAGGAGTACGCCTATCTCATCCCGTTCCGGCGCCGAAGTCACCGTACCATTGAGATTGGTCGCATCCAGACTGAGCCACGTAGGGGGGGACGCACTGCCGAGAATCTGGGCGCGTTCACGAAAATAAGTCTTGGTTCGACTCTTCTCGCGAACAGAAATCTGGTCGTTAAGCGACACCAAATAGGAGGGAATATCCGTCTTGCGGCCGTTAACGGCAAAGTGGCCGTGCCGCACAAGCTGACGCGCCTGCGGTCGGCTATCGGCAAAACCGAACCGGTATACCACATTGTCCAGCCGGCTCTCCAGCAGTTCCAGCAATGTACCGCCGGTCTGCCCCTTGCGCCGCGATGCTTCCTTGAAATAGCGGCGGAACTGTCGTTCCATCACCCCATACATTCGACGCGCCTTCTGCTTCTCGCGCAACTGAATCCCGAAATCCGAAACCTTACGCCGCATGACATTACGCCGGCCTGCTTCGCCCGGGGGGAATGGACGCCGATCAACCGCACATTTAGGGCTGACACAGCGTTCGCCTTTCAAAAATAACTTCTGCCCTTCTCGTCGACAGAGTTTACAAACCGCATCTGTATATCGAGCCATCTTTCCTCCAAGTCGACTAACGCTCGCAACCTTCTGCCTCTTTCAAGGCCGCGTCGTAGCTTCAGTGCGCCGTTTCATCTGCTTGCATGGCGATCGTGTCCCCAGTGCACGCTCCATCCGCATCGTCTCCCTCCGGCGGACTTCAGCGGCGCACTTCGATCACCGCATTGCAGTTCCACTGCAATGCAAAACAAGCGGCATCGCGCCGAAACACGATGCCTCTCTTCCGGCAGGTCAATCCCGTTGTTGCGCAACCCCTCAAAGCTCGACACTTGAGGCAACGCGCTGTCTGTTATCCTAAACTCTTCGCTTGCTCGGGGGTCGTACCCCGTTGTGTGGAATCGGTGTTATGTCCGCTATCGACGTAACCGTCAGACCGGCCGGGTTCAACGCCCTCAACGCGCTCTCGCGGCCTGGCCCAGGCCCTTTGATAAACACCTCAACCTCACGCATATTAAACTCACTCACGGCCTGACGAGCCGCCGCCGCCGCCGCAAGCTGGGCCGCGAACGGCGTACTCTTGCGGCTCCCCTTGAAACCGGCCGTGCCCGAACTGGCCCAACACAGGACCTCCCCATCGGGATCCGTGACCGTGATAATCGTATTGTTGAATGTTGCGCGGACGTGAATCTGTCCGCTCGGCACGTGTTTCCTCTCCCGCCGGGACGACCTGCCACCTCGGCGACGCTGCGTTCGAGCCATCGTTTCTCCTTAGCCTGATGTTCCTGCGCAAAAAATCCTGAAAGCGATTTTCTGCTCCTACTTGCGCGCTCGTTTCTTCCCGGCTACCGTCTTCTTTACTCCACGGCGCGTGCGCGCATTGGTGCGCGTACGCTGACCACGGCTCGGAAGATTGCGCCGGTGGCGCAGGCCTCGATAGCTGCCGATCTCCATGAGACGCTTGATGTTCATGTTTACTTCGCGCCGCAAATCCCCTTCGACGCGACAGTTGCGCTCAATGTAATCCCGCAAGGCGACCAATTCATTCGTGTCCAGGTCCTTGACGCGTTTGTCTTTGGCAATCCCGGTCGCTTCCAGAATCTCTTGGCTGACTGAACGGCCGATCCCGTAAATATAGGTTAGGGCGATAACGACCCGCTTATCTCGAGGTATGTCGACGCCTGCAATACGTGCCATGGCAATTGTCCCCTGGGTTTCTAACCCTGCCTCTGCTTGTGTTTCGGATTCTGACAAATCACATATACAACGCCTCGCCGTCGTACAACGGAACACTTCTCACACATTTTTTTGACCGAAGGCCGCACTTTCATCCTTCAACCCCCTCCCCCAAAGTCGTAACATAATTCCACAAGTGTATCATATCGTCATAGGCGCGTCAATATTTCAGGGCCTCTGTTTGTGACGGCAACTGTATGCTCGAAGTGGGCGCTCAAGCTATGATCTTCGCTGATAACGGTCCACTTGTCTTTCAATGTCTCCGTTCGCCACGTGCCCACCTGAACCATCGGTTCAATCGCTATCACCAGCCCAGGGCGCAAGACAACCCTTCCGTCAGTATCGTCCGATACATAATTCAGAACCTGCGGTCCCTCATGCATCGCCCGACCCACACCGTGCCCCGTGTACTCCCGCACAACGTGAAAGCCGCTCGGCTCTACGCTGTTCTGCACTGCCGCGCTGATATCAAGCACACGGCCGCCTGAACGAATCGCCCCGATGCCCGCATTGAGGCTCTCCTCCGTCACCTGCAGCAACCGTTCGGCCCCGGGGTCGATCGCGCCGACAGGATACGTCCAACCGCTGTCACCCACAAAGCCGCGGTAGAACACGCCTACATCTATGCTGATAATGTCGCCCTCTTGCAGCACCCGCTCCCGGCTCGGAATGCCATGCACCAGCTCCTCGTTGATGCTCGTGCAAATATTCGCCGGGTAGCCGCGATAGCCTAGAAAGCTGGACTTCGCACTATGGCTGTGAATCGTCGCCGCGGCCAGCACGTCCAAATCCCACGTGTTTACCCCCGGCTTGATTGCCTCTCGAAACTCCTGATGAACTCTCGCAACGATACGCCCCGCCTCCCGCATGATCTGAATCTCACGCGGACTCTTGAAAATTGGCGCTGGACGTTCCTGTTCCTGCCTGGCTTTGAGACGCGGGCGCCCGTTTCGGTTCAGTCTGCGCCTGAGTCTGGTCATCATACTTTCGTCGTTCATCTTGCACTCGCCGCCAGTGACATTCGAGCCGCGCACTCGTCAGGCGGACACAGCGCTCCTCGTCGCCTTGATATTCCTGGACGCCAACCGCTCCAGCAGCAGCCCCTGCATCTCCTGGATCGACTTCGCGCCATCAACCTCCTCCAGCAATCCCTTCGCGAAATAGTATCCAATCAAAGGGGACGTCTGCTTGTAATAGATATACAGACGATTCTGGACCGTCTCCGGCTTATCATCGTTGCGCTGGTACAATTCGCCGCCGCAACTATCACATTTCTCGCCGCGGGGAGGATTGAATTCAAGATGGTAGACCCTGTCGCAGTTGCGGCAAACCCGCCTCCCGGTGATTCGCATCGTCACGACATCGTCTTCCAACTGGAACATTGGCACCACATCAATGCCCCCGTACCCTGCCGTCATCTCGTCCAACGCCTGAGCCTGAATGAGATTGCGCGGAAAGCCGTCCAGAATCGCGCCCTGTGCGGCATCCGCCTGGGCCAAACGCGCCTCCACCATCCGAATAGTCACCTCGTCGGGGACCAATTCACCTTTGTCGTAATAGCTCTGCGCCAACTTCCCTAGTTCCGTCTGGTTCTTTAAGTTGTATCTGAAGATCTCTCCCGTCGAAACCTGCGGAATCCCCAATCTTTCCTGCAGTAACTGAGCTTGTGTGCCCTTGCCAGCCCCAGGCGCTCCCAACAACACCAGATAAATGCGGTCGCTCATCGGCACCTTTTCCTCGCGCTGCCAAACAAAGCAAATGGTGGACTAGCGGATAAAACCCTCATAGTTGCGCATCATCAGTTGCGCCTCAATCTGTTTCATCGTGTCCAGCACAACACCGACGACGATCAGGAGACCTGTGCTGCTGATAATCAGTGTATTGAAACTGCCAACACCTCCACCGAAAACCACACCGGCGAGGAAGGGCAGCACCGCTACCAAGCCGAGGAAAAGCGCCCCTACAAGCGTTATGCGCCCCAACACACCGTTCAGATACTGTTCAGTCCGCGGACCAGGCCGGATGCCGGGGATGAATCCTCCCTGCTTCTGCAACGTGTCTGGGAGATTCTGTTGCCTGAACATGATATCGGTATAAAAATAGGTGAACGCTACTGTCAGCATGAAGTAGAACAACCAGTACAGAAAGTTCTGGGGACTGAACGAGGTAAAAAAGAAATTCGCCACCGATCCTAGCCAGTCACCGCGAAGAATGAAATACGATGCCAATGTATTCGGCAGGATGAGCAGACTCTGGGCAAAGATCAGCGGAATCATCCCGGCGGTATTCACTCGCATCGGCACGTATGTACTCTGCCCGCCGACCATCATCAGGCGGTTGCCCCGCATCGTGCGCACCCGTTTGCCATACTGTACGGGGATGCGCCGCTGGCCCTCCTGCACCCATACAATCAGGGCCACCGTCAGAACTGTAATGACACTGAATATCGCCAACTGTGTGATGCCCTGTTGCGTCAGCAGGCGCACCTGACTTGGCGCCGCAGCGACAATACCGGCAAATATGATCAACGATACGCCGTTGCCGATGCCCTGTTCGGTCAGCAGCTCTCCCATCCACATGGCCAACATCGTACCAGCGGTCAAGCTGATCAGAATCGTCAGAGACGGAAGCAGCGCTTCGCCCGTGAAGCCCCACTGCTCTAAGACAGCACCCGTCGTCGCGCCGCCCACAGGCCGGCTAAGCAGCGTCGCCTGACCAAAAGCCTGCAAAAGCGCCAACGGAACCGTCATATAATGTGTGTAGCGGTTCAGCTGCTGTCGCCCCTGTTCACCTTCCCGGCTCAACTCTTCCAACTGGGGCACGATCGGGGTCAGCAACTGCATGATAATCGTGGCGGTGATGTAGGGATAAACACCCATCGCCATCACGCTGAACTGTGCCAGCGCGCCGCCGCTGAAAAAGTTCAACAGACTCAACAGAATGTTCTGGTCTGTTGAACGAAAAATCTGATCCAGCACCTCTCGATTGACGCCGGGAAGAGGGATATGCGCGGCGAGCCGGTAGGCGACCAGAATCAGAAAGGTATAGAGCAGCTTCTGACGCAGGTCCGGCAAACGAAATGCATTGCGTACGGCGTCGAGCATAAAGTTTCTCCGGTAGAGGGGCGCACGGGCTTGGCCGCCTGTCTGGCCGCCAACCCGACCTCTCTACAGTTAAGACCGCGGCAGATTCCTGTTGACTTCAAAGGGCAGAATGTCGACCGTACCGCCCGCGGCCTCTACCTTCTCCCTTGCGCTCTTGCTGATGCGGTGAACCTGCAAATGGAGCGGCTTATTAATCTCTCCCCGCGCCAGAACGACCACAGGCTGCTTACTGTCGCCCAGTAGGCCTATGTCGAAGAGCGTCGCAGGTGTCACCTGCGCGTCGGCCTCAAAGCGTTCGCCCATTTTGTCGAGATTCACCGGCGTATAGGTCACCTTGAAGCGGTTGTTAAATCCGCGCATCCTGGGCAGCCGGCGTAGAAAGCTCAACTGACCGCCTTCAAAGCCTCGAAGGCCTCCGTTTGCGGAGCGGGCATTCTGGCCCTTTGTACCGCGTCCGGCCGTCTTGCCCCGTCCCGATCCGGTGCCGCGGCCAATGCGCTTTCGGTTTCTCGTGGCGCCCTCGTCGGGACGCAAATCGTGTAATTTCATATTTCGCTTACCCCAGCCAAATGGAAAAGGCCGCAACAACTCGGAACAGCTCCGGTTTGCCCGTTCCGCTCGCTTACGCCTCCGCCTCCTCAACCACCTCAACAAGGTGAGAGACCTTGGCGATCATCCCCCGAACTGTAGGACTGTCTGTCTTCTCGACGGTCTGATTCATCTTTCGCAGTCCCAGGGCCTGAATGGTTGCCTTCTGGCGCTTGTTGTAACCGATCGGACTCTTGACCAGTTTCACGGTAATCGTCTTTTCCATAGGTCTATTCTTCCTGATACCAGAAGGGACGCAGTATTTCAGGATCGACTCCCCGTCGTTGCGCCTCGACTCTGTAATCCTGCAACTGCTTCAGCGATGCAAAAGTCGCCTGCACCACATTCAAAATATTGTCGCTCCCCAGCGACTTGGACAATATGTCCTTCACGCCGGCGGCCTCGACCACCGCACGTACGCCCCCACCCGCGATAACACCGGTCCCAGGGCTGGCCGGTCTCAACAGAACCTCGCCTGCGCCAAACCGGGCCTGGCTCGCATGGGGAATCGTCGTACCCAGTAGATTCACCTCTACCATCGTCTTGCGGGCCGTATCACTCGCCTTGCGGATCGCATCCGGGACTTCGCGCGCCTTGCCTACGCCTACGCCAACCCGCCCGTTGTTGTCCCCGACGACCACCACCGCGCGAAAGGCAAATCTGCGCCCGCCTTTCACCACTTTCGCCGTGCGCGCGATGTGAACGACTTTCTCATCAAGTTCATCCTTCTCTTCTTCCTGCTCGCGGTCTCGTCGACGGTCTCGACGTCCCATTTCCTTCTCTCCTTGCTCTGTTTAGAAGACGAGACCACCCTCTCGACTGCCATCGGCCACCGCCTTCACACGGCCGTGATAGCGGTACCCGCCACGATCGAAGACCACCTGTTCAATACCGGCTGCCTTGGCCCGCTCAGCAACGATTTTGCCGATCTCCTTCGCCTGCTCCACCTTCGGCTTGTCGGCCAAAACCTCTTGCAGGTCGGTTTCCATAGTCGAAGCCGACACTAAAGTATGGCCGGCCTGGTCGTCAATTACCTGTACGTTGACGTTTTTCAGGCTGCGAAATACGTTCAACCGTGGCCGCGCCGCAGTCCCTGAAACCTTGCGCCGTACCCGCATATGCCTGCGTTTGCGCGCATTTGTACGTGTAGCTTTCGCCATAATTCTCCACCCCTGCCCGGCTAAACTGCCGCGGCCCCGGCCTTGCCTGCCTTGGAGCGTACGTATTCGCCCTGATAGCGGATGCCTTTGCCCTTGTAGGGCTCCGGTGGTCGCTCCTTGCGAATCTTCGCAGCCAGTTCGCCTATCTGTTGCTTGTTGATACCCGAAATCGTCACCGTCCGCCCATCTCGCGATACTTCAAACTCAATATCCGAGCTGGGAGGTGCATATTCCACGGGATGACTCTTCCCGACCTGCAACAACAGATTCTTGCCCTCTTGCTGGGCTCGGTAGCCAACCCCGTGTATTTCCAAGGTCCTCTTGAAACCGTCAGTCACCCCCACCACCATATTGTTGAGCAACGCTCTCGTCAGGCCGTGCATGGCGCGATGGTGGCGTTGGTCGGTTGGTCGGGTCACGACGATCTCGCCATTTTCTCTCGAGAATCTCATATCCCGATTGAATTTCTGGCTGAGTTCCCCTTTCGGGCCTTTCACTGTTACCACGTTGCCTGACACAATTTCAACCGTCACACTGTCAGGCACAGGAACCGGCATCTTCCCGATTCGTGACATGTTATCCTCCCAACATTACCAAACGTTGCACAAGACCTCGCCGCCAACCCTTTCGCGACGGGCTTGCCTTCCACTCATGACACCTTTGGGCGTCGAAACTATGTTTATTCCCAGTCCACTTCGCACTAACGGAATACTTCGATAGCCTGTGTACGTCCGCCGGCCGGGGCGGCTCACCCGCTCTATTCCGGAAATAATCGGTTGCCCCTTGTCGGAGTATTTCATCCCAACGATCAGATTCGGTCGGGCCTTGTCACCCGTCACCGAATACCCGCTGATGAAGCCCTCCTCCGCCAGAATCTTGGCAATCGCGACCTTCACCTTGGAACTTGGCATCACTGCACGCCGATGCCTGGAGTTTGACGAGTTGCGGACTCGTGTCAGAAAGTCCGCGATTGGATCGGTCATCATAACCAGTGCTTCCTCTTGAATCTTGCAGCGCAACCCGTGCCGGCAATGTAGGCAGCAGCTACGCTGAGTTTTGGTCCCGCTACCAGCTGGACTTGACTACGCCCGGCAAATGGCCCTGGAGGGCTTCTCGACGAAAACAGATGCGGCAAAGGCCAAAACGGCGCATATACGCCCGCGGGCGGCCGCACTTTGTGCAACGGTTACGAACCCGCACTTCATACTTCCGCTTGGACTCCCGTAAAACGATACTTTTCTTAGCCACAGACCGCTTTCTCCTTCATCTTCGTAGCCCTGTCTCTTCGTAGCCACTGTCTTTATCGCCGTTGGAACGGCATATCCATCATTGCCAGGAGCCGCCGGCCCTCTTCATCGGATCCCGCTGTGGTAACGATCGTCACTTCCATCCCTCGAACCTTATCGATCTCATCGTAGTCGATCTCTGGAAAGACCAACTGCTCGCGCAGGCCCAGACTGTAGTTGCCCCGCCCATCGAAAGAGTCCGGCGAGATGCCGCGAAAATCCCGCTGCGCCGGCAACGCAATGCTGATCAGGCGGTCCAGGAAATCCCACATGCGCCGGCCCCGCAGCGTCACCTTCACGCCAATCGGCATCCCTGCCCGCAGCTTGAATGTGGCAATCGACTTGCGCGCCCGCGTCACGATTGGCTTCTGGCCCGTAATGATTGTCAGATCTTGGCTGGCGCGCTCAATCGTCTTGCCATCAGCGATTGCCTCTCCCATGCCGATGTTCACGCTGATCTTATCAACCCGCGGCACCTGCATGATATTGGTATAGCCGAATTCCGTCATCAGCGCCGGCGCAATTTCACTGTCAAAGCGTTCCTTCAACCGGGGTTTCTGCGTCGGGATTCCGGTCGCTTCACTCATCGCTCTTCACTCCTCGCCCGCACATGCCGCCCACGGCGGCATCAGGCCGTCATTCTGTCCGTGGATCTAACTTTCGCTTGCTGTTGGCAGCGGCTCACCGGTGCGCTTATCGACACGGAGCTTGTCCTCGCCCTCAAATCGGTAGCCGGCGCGAGTCACTTCGTTGTCGGTCCCCACCAGCGCCACATTGCTGATGTGTACCGGCGCCTCCAACTCGATGCGTCCGGTCTGCGTACGCACCGTCGGGCTGCGGCGCTGATGCTTCGTAACGAAATTCGCCCCCGCCACAACAACGTACACCCGATTGGGATCGTTCCGGCCCCTTTTGTCCTTTTTGCGTATTACGCTCTGGACTTCGCCGCGGTGTCCCTTGTCATTGCCGGCGATCACTTCAACAAGGTCACCCTTCCTGATCTTTACGCCCATCCCCTAATCTCCTCAAATCCTGAACGACACCGTCCGCCGGACCGTCTGACCTGAAGCCTATCAACCTGTACCCCTCAGAGCACTTCCGGAGCCAGGGATACGATCTTCATATACCCGTGGTCTCGCAGCTCCCGTGCAACCGGGCCAAAGATGCGAGTGCCGCGTGGATTCCTGTTGTCATCAATGAGTACAGCTGCATTCTCATCGAATCGAATGTAGCTCCCGTCCTTCCGCCGCACCGGACGTCGCGTGCGCACGATAACCGCCCGCACAATCTCACCTTTTCTTACCGACGCCGTCGGGCTGGAGGATTTGACCGTCGCCACGATCACGTCACCAATGCCGCCATAACGGCGAGTACTTCCCCCGCGGACTCGAATCGTCAATAGCTCTTTCGCGCCTGTGTTGTCTGCAACCCGCAGGCGGCTCTCTTGTTGAATCATGGCTCCATACCTCTTCTCTCGCCGGCGCGCCTCGAACTAGACAATAGCCTCGTGGTCAAGAATCTTCGAGACATAAAACTTCTTGTGTTTACTGATCGGCCGGCATTCACGAATCTGGACCGTATCTCCAATTCGGCAGGCATTGTCCGGATCGTGCGCTTTGTATTTTTTATGTGACTTGACAACCTTGCCATACAGGGCATGGCGCGCGACCCGCTCCACTTCCACAACCACAGTCTTGTCCATCTTGTCACTGGTGACCACGCCCACCAACTCGCGTCTTCGCTCGCGCATATCCCCTTACTCCTCGTCCTCTTCGGCCATCAACTCCCGTTCACGCAAAATCGTCTTAACGCGCGCGATCTCACGGCGGACCTGACCCTTGCGTGCCGTATTGGTCATTTGTCCTGTCGCATTTTGAAAGCGCAGGTTAAACAGTTCCTGGTATCCCTCGTCTAACCGGGTGTAAAGTTCACTCTCCGTGAGAGGGCGTAGTTCATGTGCTTTCATCTTGCTTTCCTCCTCGCCTTCACGTCAAAGGTCCTCTCGGGCGACGAACTGTGTGCCCATCGGCAACTTATGCGCGGCCAGCCGGAATGCTTCACGCGCCTGCGTCTCATCAATACCGGCGATCTCAAAAACCATACGTCCCGGCTTTACCACCGCCACCCAGTGATCGACATTGCCCTTGCCCGAACCCATTCGAGTCTCGGCCGCCCGCTCCGTTACCGGCTTATCCGGAAATATTCGAATCCACAACTTGCCGCCGCGCCGCACATAACGGACGATCGCTCGACGGGCCGCCTCGATTTGCCGGCTCGTTACCCAGGACGGCTCAGTGGCCTGCAGTCCGAACGTGCCAAAATCGATCCGGTGGCCCCGCGTTGCGGTCCCCCGCATGCGACCGCGGTGCATTTTGCGATATTTTACGCGCTTTGGCATCAACATTTTCTACTCTCCATCCCGCTTCGTTTGGTCGGGCTCCACCCTACCGGGCAGAAGCCACTACTCGGTTAGCGCCATCTCCGCATAGCGGGCATGGTACTCTTCACCCGGCAGCACTTCACCGTGATAAACCCACGTCTTTACGCCTATCACACCGTAAGTCGTGTTCGCCTCGGCGGTTCCATAGTCGATCTCGGCCCGCAATGTGTGGCGCGGAACCTGCCCGTCGCGGATCGTGTCGACTCGTCCCATCTCGCTGCCGCCCAAACGCCCCGCCACCTGGATCATGACGCCTTCGGCCCCGGTCCGCATCGCCCGTCCCGCTGCCTGCTTCATCGCCCGCTTCCAGCTGATACGGCGCTCCAACTGTTCAGCGACATTCTCAGAAACCAGTTGGGCGTCCGTCTCCGGCTTATCAATCTCGCGTACGTCGATCTTGACCTTCTTGTTCGTCAGTTCCTGCAGATTTACTCGCAACACGTTCACATTCGCGCCCTTGCGCCCAATGATTATCCCGGGCTTGGCGGTGTTGATGATCACGTGAACCTGGTTGGGCTGACGTTCGATCTCGATGAAGCTGATGCCTGCACGCGGCGCATCACGATGAATCATGGCCCGGATCTCTCGATCTTCGGCCAGTTGACTCACGTATTCAGGCCCCGTGGCGAACCATCGGCTCTTGTGTTCTTTGATAATGCCCAGGCGAAAACCGGTCGGATGTACTTTGCGTCCCATTGGGCCTCCTTGTGCAGAGCCGGGTGGTCGGTTTAGACCAGCCGCTGCCGCTGTTCGTCCACTACGCCTCGTTCAATCGCTCTTCCAGCACTACCGTGATGTGGGAGGAGCGTCGAATCCATGGCTTGAATCGACCGCGCGCCCCAAAACGCCGCCACCGCCGGTTCGGCGCCTGATCGGCATAAATCTGGCTGATGTAAAGCTCATCAGCTTCCAAACCGAAATTCTCGACACCGTTTGCGATCGCGCTCTTCAGCGTCTTCGCAACCACCTTCGCCGCCTGCTGTGGCATGAACTGCAGCATAGTCAAAGCCTCTTCTGCCGGCCGGCCCCGCATTTCATCCAGTACCAGGCGCGCCTTCTGTGGGCTGATCCCTGTATACTTGGTAACTGCTCGAACTTCCATCGTACGCGCTCTCCAATCTCCAGGATGGAGGAAGATAACTATTTTCGACCTGAGATCGCAATTCTACACCCTGCGCGTGCTTCTTTCCGACCTGACATGACCGCGAAAGAATCGGGTCGGCGCAAACTCGCCCAGCTTGTGCCCCACCATGTTTTCCGTGATGTAGATCGGTACATGGCGGCGGCCGTCGTGAATCGCCAGAGTATGTCCGACAAACTGCGGAAATATCGTCGAAGACCGAGACCACGTCTTGAGCACTTTCCGTTCTCCGGCCCGGTTCATGTCTTCGATCTTTTTCAGTAGCCGCGGCTCGACATACGGTCCCTTCTTCAGGCTGCGTCCCATCGAATCTCCTCCACTTCTGCAACTGCACTGCTATCGACGCTTACTGCCGCGCCGGACAATATATTTCCCTGTTCTCTTGTTGCGCCGCGTTCGCTTACCCAACGCCGGCTGCCCCCAGGGCGTCTTGGGGCCGGGCATACCGATCGGCGACCGTCCCTCTCCACCACCATGAGGATGGGATGCAGGGTCCATCGCTACGCCGCGCACCGACGGTCGAACTCCCAGCCAGCGGCGGCGGCCGGCTTTGCCCAACGATATATTGCTGTGATCCGGATTCGACACCTGTCCAACCGTAGCCAGACAGTCCATCTCAATGTAGCGAACCTCGCCGCTGGGAAGACGCACCTGCGCGCGCGGCCCCTCTTTGGCCACCAACTGCGCCGAAACGCCTGCGCTGCGCACCAATTGCGCTCCCCGCCCCGGATACAACTCAATGTTATGAATCTGCGTGCCTGGCGGGATGTTACGAATCGGCAGCGCATTTCCCGGTCGAATGTCAGCGTTCGGGCCCGACTTCAAAACGTCGCCAACCTGAACACCCAAAGGCGCAATAATGTACCGCTTCTCGCCATCCTCATAACTGAGTAGCGCAATGCGTGCACTGCGGTTCGGATCGTACTCGATTGACGTGACCCTCGCCGGAGCCCCCCACCTTTCCCGCCTGAAGTCAATGATGCGGTAGCGCCGCTTGTGTCCCCCGCCGCGGTGTCGGACAGTGATCCGCCCCTGGCTGTTGCGCCCGCCCTTCCTATTCAGAGCAACGGTCAACGAGCGCTCGGGCTTGGTGCGCGTAATCGTTTCAAATGTCGAGACACTCATGTCCCGTCGCCCCGGAGACGTGGGACGATATATCTTTATAGGCATAAATATCTATCTCCGTTCGAGAAGAGTAAGATGGGAAAGAACCGCGCCTGCTTCTCCCTCCTGCTCCTGACCTCTAAACACCTTCAAAGAACTGGATGCTGTCGCCTTCACTCAAAGTAACAACAGCCTTTTTCCAAGGCGACTTCCGCACCACTTTGCGCCGCCCGCGCATCCCTGTCTTGGCCGGCATCATCATGACACGCACTTCCTCCACATTCACTCTGAATGCGGTCTCCACTGCATCACGAATCTGGTGCTTATTGGCCCGGGTGTCTACTTCAAAAGTGTACTGATTGTTGAAATCGGCCGCATCGTATGACTTTTCCGTAATAACAGGGCGCTTTATCACTTCATAAACGTGCATCTGGTTCTCCTCGTATCGGACGCTGACTCAATCTTTCCAACCGCTGCCAACTATCCGTGTTTCCGCAAATGGCAACTGTCAAGCAAGCCAGCCGTGAATGAATTCGACCGAGGCCTGCGGCAAAAGAAGCCTGTCATGGCTGAGCAGATCCTGAATGTTCAGATTACTGCTGAGAAGCGATTTAGCCTGCGGCAGATTGCTGATCGACTTCTCGACAGCCAGGTCCCGCTCCGGCAATATCACGAGTACGCTATCACTATCCAGACCCAAATCAGCTAGCGTCTGCACGAAGACCTTTGTCTTCGGTGCATCCATCGTCAACTCCTCCAGCACAATGATCTGATCCGCTCCTGCCTTAACGCTCAGCGCACTCCGCAAAGCAGCCCTGCGCATCTTCTTGGGCATCTTCTTGGTATACTTGCGCGGTGTGGGGCCAAAGGCCGTCCCGCCGCCTACCCAAATTGGGGACCGAATCGAGCCGTGCCGCGCCCGCCCGGTGCCCTTTTGTCGCCAGGGCTTGCGGCCGCCCCCGCGAACCTCGCTACGCGACTTCGTCTTGTGCGTACCCGGGCGCGCGTTCGCCAGCTGCCTCACCAATGCCTGGTGCATCAGCCCCCGATTGATCGGAGCGGCAAATACCGTTTCCTTCAACTGCATCTGACCGATCTCTTCACCGGCCATATTTCGAATTGGTACTTCCACCGTTTCGCCTCCGTGCCAGTAGCTGCCGGCTCTCAACTGAATAGACTAGCGGCTCCCGTTTTACGCCTTTACCGCCGTACGAACAATTACCAATCCCTTGCGCGGGCCGGGTACCGCACCCTGAACGGCGATGAGATTGCGCTCCGCATCAACAAGAGCGACCTTCAGATTCTGCACGGTAACGCGTTCGTTACCCATCTGTCCCGCGCCCTTCATCCCCGGAAAGGTATGACCCGGTGTCGAGCCCGCACCGCGTGCGCCCGGCGCCCGGTGTCGGTCCGACTGCCCATGCGTCTTCGGCCCGCCTCGGAAACCGTGCCGCTTAACTCCGCCGGCAAAGCCCTTCCCCTTCGACGTGCCGGTTACATCTACAAGCTCGCCCTCAGCAAATACATCCGCCTTGATCACATCTCCCGGCGCATGCCCCGCCTCGCTCGGCAATCGCAACTCGCGCACAAATCGCAGCTTCGGCACGTTGGCCTTCTTCAGATGACCGAGCTGGCCCTTGGTCAACTTGCGCTCCGGAACCTCTTCAAAGCCAACCTGAATCGCACTGTAACCTTCCGTATCTTCAGCCTTCACCTGCGTAACGTAACAGGGACCAGCTTCGATTACCGTTACCGGCACTACCGCGCCGCTGTCATCAAATAGCTGGGTCATCCCTATCTTGCGGCCCAATATCCCTTTCATTTGCTCCTCCAAGGACTGACAGCGCGATCAACAAGTTTCCGACCGACCGTCACTTTGCCCAACCAGGCTCTTCCCCGACCGACCGGCGCAGAACTAACCCGCACGATCCTCTCCGCCCGCGGCCGCAACGTGAGCCTTATAGCTTAATCTCGATATCGACACCGGCGGGCAAATTCAGACGCGTGAGATTTTCAATCGTCTTGTTGCCTGGATCTACCACATCGATCAGACGCTTGTGAGTGCGAATCTCAAACTGCTCACGGCTGTCCTTGTCGATGAACGGCGATCGCATCACCGTGAACTTCTCGATCCTCGTAGGCAGAGGCACAGGCCCAACCACCTGGGCGCCCGTCTGCTCAGCAGCAGTGACGATCTGCTGTGCCGACGCATCCAGGACGCGGTGATCGTATGCCTTGAGCTTGATACGGATCTTTTGCTTTGCCATGTAGTCTTCTCTCTTGTCGTGGCCCAGGAACAATAAAGTGTGGCGAGTGATTGCACTCGCCACGAACCACCTTACACTACTGGATTATATCGGTAATAGCGCCGGCGGCGACGGTGCGTCCGCCCTCGCGGATGGCAAAGCGGCCGCCGGTTTCGATGGCGACAGGCGAGATCAACTCGACGTTCATGGTCACATTGTCGCCGGGCATGACCATTTCCACACCTGCGGGCAGGTCGATAGAACCGGTGATGTCCATGGTGCGGATGTAGAACTGAGGGCGGTAGCCCTTGAAGAAGGGGGTGTGGCGTCCGCCCTCCTCCTTGCGCAGCACATAGACTTCGGCCTTGAAGCGAGTGTGAGGCGTGATGCTGCCGGGCTTGGCCAGCACCTGGCCGCGGTCGACCTCTTCGCGGTTGATGCCGCGCAGCAGACAACCGACGTTGTCGCCCGCCTGTCCTTCATCGAGCAGTTTGCGGAACATCTCGACACCGGTGACGGTGGTCGTGTGCGTCGGCTTCACACCGACGATTTCGACCTCTTCCATCGGATGGATGACACCGCGCTCGACGCGGCCGGTCACGACGGTGCCGCGCCCCTTGATCGAAAAGACATCCTCAATCGGCATGAGGAAGGGTTTGTCGATTTCGCGCACCGGGGTGGGGATATACTCATCGACCGCACGCATCAACTCCCAAATCGGCTCATATTCGGGCGCATCAGGGTCGTCCGAACTGCTCTCTAGGGCGTGCAAGGCGCTGCCGCGCACAAAGGGGATGTCATCGCCGGGGAACTCGTAGGTGTCGAGCAACTCCCGCAACTCCATCTCGACCAGTTCCAGCAACTCCTCATCCTCCATCATGTCGACTTTGTTGAGAAAGACGACCATCGCGGGCACTTCCACCTGCCGCGCCAGCAGGATGTGTTCGCGCGTCTGCGGCATGGCGCCGTCGGGCGCAGCCACCACCAGAATGGCGCCGTCCATCTGGGCAGCGCCGGTGATCATGTTCTTGATGTAGTCGGCATGTCCAGGACAGTCCACGTGCGCATAGTGACGGTTTTCGGTCTCATACTCTACATGCGCAATGGCGATGGTGATGCCGCGGGCCTTCTCTTCCGGCGCATTGTCGATCGCCTCAAACGCACTGAAATCGGCCATGCCTCGCAGCGCCAGCACCTTCGTGATCGCCGCCGTCAGCGTCGTCTTGCCGTGATCCACATGCCCAATCGTCCCCACGTTCACATGGGGCTTGTTCCTCTCAAATACTGCCTTCGCCATTTGGTTGCTGCCTCCTGCTTATGTTTAATGGTCTAATCCGCTGCCTCGCTCCAAACTGAGCGAAAATTTCAAAGCGCGAAAAAAAACGTAACCATCAGTAACTGCTGCAAACCGCCCACCAGGAATTAGGTGGGCGGCAATGATCCTGCGGCTCCTACACTCAATTGTCAAAAACGCGATAGACCTGAAGGTTCAGGCCCGCCTCACGTCAGCGCGCCAACCTCGTTTGTCTCTGGAGCCCACAACCGGACTTGAACCGGTGACCTCATTCTTACCAAGAATGCGCTCTACCGACTGAGCTATGCGGGCAGATCATTCGACTTGCAAATCGCACTACCTCTCAAGTGGGCGGGGGCGGATTCGAACCACCGTAGGCGACAGCCGTCTGATTTACAGTCAGATCCCTTTGTCCACTCGGGCACCCGCCCATTCTTATAGCGCTTATATTAATGTGCTTCGTCTGTCAGCCGCCGCCAACGCTCAAAAACTCCCGAGTCGGCCACGGCCATAACGCCTAAACCGAAGAGCCGACGATCGGACTCGAACCGATAACCGGCTGTTTACAAAACAGCTGCTCTGCCGATTGAGCTACGTCGGCGCGTGCTCAGACGACACCTGAGTGATTATAGCACACTCCAGGTGCTGGTCAAATCTGAAGACCTCCAATTGCAAATACGTTTCTTTCTTCATCATTCATCGCATTTTTTGGGCGGTCGGCCGCGAGTAACCTCCCTTGTGCGGGGGATTCCCTCCGCAACGCCCCCCTTCATTTCCCCACCGCCAGAGTGTTCCATGTTCGCTAGGTGTCCGCCGCACGCAACGGCCTCGTCTGACCCCGAAACATGACCGCGATCGAGCGTTAGCCAAGCAAGACAGAGGTCAGTCTGTACAGGAACTGCAGATGAAACGAAGGGCGTAAAGAGATTTTGCTGCGCCCGTGCCGCGGCGTCGGATCTTCCCTGGAATCCCTAATCCGCGAGTCAGCCAACTTCTCCAATCCTTTTCGTGCCGCGCCCACGATAAGCAGTCGATTGAACCGGCAAAAGGGACGTGATACAATCGAATTCATGAAAGCGCGACTTCCGCAACAGGTTCGGCGAAAACTAGAAGAACTACCCAGCAGACCCGGCTGCTATCTCATGTGGGACGAGCACGCCAGCGCTCTCTATGTGGGCAAAGCGCTGGTCTTGCGCCATCGCGTGCGCAGTTATTTCCAACGGTCCGCCAAACATTCTTCGCGCATCGAGGAAATGGTCGGCAAGGTGCGGGACATCACCTGGTGGGTAACAGGAACCGAGATGGAAGCGCTGATCCTCGAAAACGACCTGATCAAGCGTTACCAGCCCCACTACAATGTCATGCTCAAGGATGACAAGGGGTATCCCTATATCAAAGTCAACTGGCAAAATGACTTCCCCAAAGTAGAGCGCGTGCGCCAGATAACAGACGACGGCGCCCGCTATTTCGGCCCTTTTACCAGCAGTTGGGCTGTGGGCCGCACGCTCGAATCGGTACGCAAAGTCTTCCCCTATCTCGACTGTGACCGTTCCATTACCGGAAACGACGAAAGCCCCTGTCTTTACTATCACCTCAAACTGTGCGGCGGTCCTTGCATCGGTGTCCAGAGCCGCTCCGACTATCGCGAAGGCATTCGACATCTCGTCAACTTCCTCGAAGGCGACACCGATGACGTGATCAACGAGTTGGAGACCCGGATGCACAACGCCGCCGGCCGCTTCAACTTCGAGCTGGCCGCCGTCTACCGGGACCGTATCAAAGCCGCCCAGCGCATCGTCCACCAGCAGAAAGTTGTGGGCGTTCAGAACGACGACGAAGACGTCGTCGCCATCGCTCAGGACGCAAAGTCAAATGATACCGTTGTCCAAATCCTGATGGTGCGCCGCGGCAGATTGATCGGAAGAGAGAACTTCGCCTTGCAAGGGGTTGAGATTTCCGAAACCAGCGCCGAAAACCTTGGCGATCTGATCGGCATCTTTATCCAGCGATTCTATGCCGACGCCTCCCACGTTCCCCCCCGTCTGCTGGTCCAGTATGTGCCCCGCACCAACGACCTCCTTGCGGCCTGGTTGAGTAAACGGCGCGGGACCAAGGTCGAAATCCGCATGCCTCAGAGAGGCCAAAAACGCAAACTGATGGAGTTCGCCAAGAGCAATGCCGAGGAGCATCTGCGCGTACAGAAGGCCCAATGGGCAGAAGACACCAATCGCCAGACCGAAGCGCTGGCAGAACTCCAGGAGGCTCTGGGCCTGCAAGTGTCCCCGACCCGTATCGAATGCTATGACATCAGCACCTTGCAGGGAACCAATACCGTCGGCTCTATGGTCGTGTTCGCCCGCGGCGCGCCCCTTAAGTCCGCTTACAAGCGCTTCAAGATTCGTGGAAAGGGCGCCCACGGCGAGCCGGACGATTACGCCAGTATGCGGGAAGTCCTGCGCCGCCGCTTCCGCCGCGCCGTGGAAGAGGACCCGGCCCGGCCCGGTCGCAGACCGGCCAGCGCCACTCACTGGAAACTTCTGCCCGACCTGGTCATCGTTGACGGCGGCAAGGGACAGCTAGGCGTTGCCAACGACGTGTTGACTGAGTTCGGTCTGTCTGACAGAGTGCCGGTAGTTGCCCTGGCAAAACGGGAAGAAGAAATATTTCTGCCCCAGCGCCGCGACTCGGTCCCTCTGCGCCGCGGCAGTCGAGCTTTCTATCTGGTACAGCGTATTCGCGATGAGGCCCACCGTTTCGCCGTAACCTACCATCGCAATCTGCGCGGCAAGGGGCAGACCTCAACTGTGCTGGACACTTTGCCCGGTATCGGCCCCAGAAGGCGGAAATCGCTTCTCCAATACTTCAACGGCGATCTCGATAAGATGCGCCAGGCCACCCTCGATGAATTGCGGACAGTGCCCGGCATGAACCGCAGAGCCGCTCAAGCGGTCAAGGAGCATCTGTGAAGGAGTACCTGCAATGACCCGCGGCAACCGGGCCGGCCTCGTCCGCTTTGTCGGCGCACCTCCCACTTTGGCATTGCTGCAATCTCTTCTCTATCTGAAGGGGTTGCCTTTGGAGGAAGTCGCCGATCTCTTCCAATCGAACTCCCTCGTCATCGATTTTTCTCCCGGCGACGAACTGACCCGGCAGGATGACGTCGCCGAGTACCTTTTCTTCATCCTCAGCGGCTCCGTCCGCGTCACCCGGCGGGACAATACCGTAGCTGGCGTCGACGACACGCTCGCCCGCGTCGCCATCGCCGGCGATATTCTTGGCCGCTACGAGTTGACCTTCAGCCTCACCTACATAAGCACCGCCACCGCTGAGAACGCGGTTTCGGCCCTGTGTATCGAACGATCAACAGTCGAACGACTTCTCTACCGCTATCCCACCGCCCACCAGCAGACAGCCTACCAGGCGATGGTCAATCGTCTGCGAACCATGCCGCTGCTGGCTGATGTCGATATGGTCATCCTCGGCTTCCTGGCCGACGAAATCCGCAGCCAGACAGTGAAGTCGGGCACCGTCCTCTATACACAGAATCAGATCCCGAGCACGCTCTATCTCATTACGCAGGGACAGATTGAACTCTACCACCCTCGCAGAACCGACAACCGCCTGTTGTTGGGCACCGGAGGCACCTTCGGCTTTCCAGGCAGTGTCGGCGTGACCAATAATTCGGACCCGGACAAATACGGGCATTGGGCTGAAGCCAAGACCGAGACTACAGTGTACGAGCTGCCCTGGAAAACGATCCGCCAGGTCGGCCGCCGCTTTCCGCAGGCGATAGACCCGGAAATACAACTGCTACCCGCTAAAACCGTCAGCGCTGTCTCCATCTTCGCCGGGCTCACTCCCCCCGAACAGATCCAGCTGGCCGGCTTCTGCAGCTTCCACCGCATCCCCCAGCACCATCCAATCATGCAGCAGGGGGACAGCGCTGACAGTATGTGGATTTTGCTCGAAAATAGCCGCGCCGTCCTGAGTGCACTGGACGAAGACAACCGCGCCTTGCCGCGTGCACCGGTGCGCGGCATTGTAACTTTCAACGAGACCGCGCTTCTTTCCCCGGCCCCAGTGGAACTGACAGTCGAATCCGAACCCGGCAGCCTCTGGCTGCGGCTCCACCGGCAGGACTACCAGTGCTTCGGGCAAATCTGCGGCCCCGATATCGTGGACAAAATCGCCGCCCGCCTGCCCGCCCAGACAGACGACGCGGATAATGAGCAGCGGCAGGACTATCCGTGGCTGCGCAAAGACGAACTTCTGGTCAATTTGCATCTGCGTCATTGGTTGGCGCTGCTGGGGCAGTCGAAGGCGGTCGCCCTTGCAATCCTCGCCAGTGCCGGTCTGATCTGGCTGCTCTCCTATCTCGGTTTCTCTCTCTGGGTCGTCCTAGGAATCAGCGCACTCCTTGTGGTCCTGTCGCTCATCTGGGGCTTTCTCAACTACCTGAACGACTACTTTATCGTTACCAACCGACGGGTCATACAACAAGAGAAGGTCATCTTTTTCAGTGAACATCGACAGGAAGCTTTGCTGGAACAGATCCAGCGCGTAGACGTGGCCACAACATTCTGGGGCAATCTGTTCAATTACGGCACCCTATCCGTTTACACCGCCGGTACAACGGGCTCCATCGACTTCGACTTTGTTGCCAACCCCGACAGCCTTCGAACGGCCATTTTTTACCACCGCAGCCTGTGCCAGCAACGGTCCAGCGCCGAAAACAAGCTGGACATTCAGAACGCCCTTGAGAATCGTCTCGGTCTATCCGTCGATCTGCCTAGCAGAGTGTATACCGATCTGGCGCCCTCCACCTCCGATGACATCGCCGCAGAGCAGGGGCTGTGGCAAACATTGCGCCGCATGATTTCCTTCGACCGTTCTCTCGACTGGGAGTCTACAGAACGAATCGTCTGGCACAAGCACTGGTGGGTGCTCTTAGTCCAGGTTGCTCTTCCCAGCCTTCTGCTTCTTTTTGAGCTCCTGTTTCTGGCTGGTGGCTTCTCTTCAGTTGCCTTACTGCGGCAGATCCAGTCCAGCCTGGACGCGCAGACTCTGCTGGTGTCAGGTGGACTGGTGACTCTCGCCACCCTTGGCTGGATCCTTTGGGCCGTGACCGACTGGTGGAATGACACTTACACTGTGACCGAGGATAGAATTATCGACGTCGAGAAGTTACCGCTCTTTCTCAGCGAGCAACGCCGTGAGGCCCAACTCAGCGACATCCAGGACATTCGCCTTGAGATGAACTCACCACTGAAGGTGATGCTGAATTTCGGCAACATCATCGTTCAGACTGCTGCCGGCGAAGGCGCATTCACCTTCGATCACGTTCCCAACCCCAGAATCGTCAAAGAAGAGATCACCCGCAGGATGATCGCATGGCGACGGGAGGATGAACGGCGTAAAGCCCAGGACCGCAGCAGGGACCTGCCCGACTGGTTCGAAATGTACAATCGGCTGGAAACGGGACAAGCCAGAAATGAGGACTGAGGATCTGGCAGAAGAGATTAAAGAGAGGTGACAGCAGAAGGTAGGATACTGTTCTGGTCTACTCTTCGTACCTGATTAACTGTTTGAACGCACCTTAACTTCCATATGTAAGGCGGTCGATTAGCCGGCGCGGCAGCTTGACAACACGCATTTGGCTTTGCGTCAGATCGATCGGATACGCTACCCGGCGCTGTTCCCACGTCAACTCTTCCAGGTCCAGCAAAGCGTAGGCGGCTCTCGGATCGTTATCCCTTGGCTGCCCCACGCTGCCTGGATTGAGGATCAGGCGCTCCAGGTCCGTCAATTCCAGGCGCACGCGTTGCCCTTCGTAGGGCCTTAGCAAATCGACAGTCACCGGAATGCCGTTTCGACTGCCTCGCCTCGAAAATATCTTTCTCAGCTGCCAGCGGTAGATCGCCGGTTTGTGAGTGTGACCCACCAGACACATTTTGGTCTCAAAATGGGCAAAGTTTTCCAGGGCGATCTCCGGCGACTGCACATATTCCGACACCGGTTCGCGTGGGCTCGCGTGCGTGATGATTAAACTGTCCGCGCCTTCGGGTTCAAGAGGTTTCGCTGGTAAACTGTCGAGGAATTCACGACTATTTTCGTTTAGCTCGCTCTGCGTCCATTCAACGGCCGCTCGAGCTAAGGGGTTGAAGTACTTAATATCCAGGCCGGGACGCCCTAACACGGCCCAATCATGGTTGCCGATTACGCACAGGTCCGCCTCAGCCCGGACAAAGTCGACGCATTCATTCGGTGCCGGACCGTAGCCGACCACATCGCCCAAACACCAGATCGCATCGAAACGGCCCACAGCATCGGACATTACCGTTTCCAGGGCGACAAAGTTTGCGTGAATGTCAGAAATGATTAATACGCGCATATACGCATCTTAACACAGGCCCGATTTGACCTCAAACGGTTACATGTATTAAGTGAATATACGTGTATCGATATCAATAGCCGTGCCTGCACAACTTCGTTTGCGAAAGATCAATTGACATGACGGACAACGCAAGCTGCGCATTTCAACGCATCGGCATCCTGCACCACCCGCGCAAACCGGAATCGCTGGATCTGGCGGGTCAGATGGAACAGTTTCTGCGAAGCGCCGGTGTGGATGAAACGTGGCGCCATTCCGCCTGGGATTCCGAAGTCATCAAGTCCAGACTCCCCGACGTCGACCTGCTAATCACCCTCGGCGGCGACGGCACAATGCTGCGGGCCGCGCGGCTCGGCGCGGCCTTCAACGTACCCATGCTGGGTGTAAAGATGGGCAGGCTCGGCTTCCTGGCTGAGATTTTTCCCCAGGACTGGCCGTCTCCCTTGGAAAAACTGCTTGATGGCGACTATTGGATCGAAGAACGGCTCATGGTACGCGCCATTGTGGAAAAGGCCGGCTCCAACGGCGGCGAACGCACTGTTCGCTGCACGTTCGATGCCCTTAACGATGTCGTTCTCAGCCGCGGCAGCCTCGCCCGTATCGTCCGCGTCAGCGCCAACCTCGATGGCGGCTACCTGACTACCTATACCTGCGACGGCCTCATCGTCAGCACCGCCACCGGCAGTACGGCCTACGCCCTCGCAGCCGGCGGGCCAATCCTGCCGCCGGACTTGCGCAATATCCTCGTGATCCCCGTCGCCCCTCACATGAGCATGGACAGGGCGGTCGTTCTTTCCGAGGGCGCGGAAGTGCGTCTGCGCGTCTACAGCGATCACTCCGCCATGCTCACAGTGGACGGCCAGTTCGAAGTCGAAGTAGACGACTCGGACGAAATCGTCGTCGACAGCAGCCCTTATCAAGCCCGCTTTATTCGACTTCGCCCGCGCAGCTACTTCTACCAGACGCTTATGGACAAGCTGAAATGAACAGTGTGAAGCTCACCTTGCGCCCCTTGTGGGAGCCCGTGACATAGCATAGTAGACATAGTAGAAAGCGAAATCTGATGTCAGACGATTCCAACCAACCCGAAAAGGAGCTTTACCGAACACTCGATCTACGTGAAGATGCCGATCAAGAGGAGATCACGCAGCAGTTCATACGGCTGCAAAAGTTGTATCAGCCCGAAACTCTGGAATCCGCCGCAGACAGGGCCTACGCCGAGCAAAAACTGGCTGCCATCGAAAAAGCCTACGAAATTCTCGGTGATCCCGCCCGCCGCGCCATCTATGACGGCAGACCCGCTCCAATCGCGGTAGGGAGCGACGGCGAACCGGAAAGCCTGACCTGCGCCAACCACCCGGATCGGGAAACCCTCCTGCGCTGCAATAAGTGCGGGAAACCGATCTGTATCTCCTGCGCTGTGCGTACACCCGTCGGCTACCGCTGCAACGAATGTGTACGCGAGCAGCAGAACATCTACTTTAATGCCTTGGGCCGGGATAATATCGTCGCTCTGGCCGTTGGCTTTGTCCTTACATTGATCGTCGCCCCTATCGTTGGCTTTCTGCTCGGCAGCATTGGCTTTTTCGGTTTCTTCATTGCATTCATTATCGGTTCCGGCGCCGGAACACTTGTGGCACGCATCATTCGCAGCGCGGTGGGCAACCGTCGCGGCCGCAAGCTGCCCCATATGGCCATTGCCGGCATCATACTGGGCGTGGCGCCGTGGGCGCTTCTATTCCTCCTGTCTGGCGGCAGAGCCTTTCTGATGCTGCTCCTCTTTGCCGGCCTGACCATCGCCTCAGCTTTCCCCCAGCTGAGATAGAGCGGCTGCCTGGAACCGGTCCCGTTGTCGCATCATGTTGCAGACAGAGTGCCGCCGTCCCCAATTCGGCGCACAAACTAGAGCGATCTGAACCCTCTGCTACTGGCAAACAAACTGGATTGGCAAGACCTCGTCCGCAATGGGAAACGACCCTGTTCAGACGCCGGCGCATTGTATCGAAGAGCGCTACAGATTTCGGAGACGCCCACGGGGGAGCGGGCGCCTTCGCATTGCTGCCGCAGGACCGGGAAGCCTTATGGCTATAGTGGAACCGGCCCTCTCTTTCAGCCGACCTGAACTGTGCGCATGTTGTAAGCGGCTCCGACTCTCCGCCGGCCTCTTACTCTGATTTCGCCAACAGCCAGAATGACGAGCGCCGCACTGGCGTGCCCTGCCAGAATCCAGGCCAGCGGGCCGGGGCTTCTCAAACCTCTTTCAGCCACTCTGCCGCGTTCGTACATCTCAAGCTGTGGTTCCACGCCCAATGCAGTCGGTGTCCGGCTGGCAGTTGTGAGCGCGTAAACCAGCCCATTCCGCCCGGTTACCGGCAACAGTTCTGCCACCTGCGCGTTCTTCAACTCCGCCAGACTCTCCCAGTGGACACCGCCGTCAGCGCTAACTGCCACCTTACCGGAAAATCCTTGGAGTTCGCCCATTTCTGAGACGCCTGTCGCGGCAAATAGCACCTCCGGCTGCGCTGGGTCCACCGCCAAGTCGCTGATCACAAGCTGTCCGTCATCCATGCTGCCTAGTCCTTGATTGACCGGCCGCCATGCTGACCCGTCCTGGCTCACGAGTACGCCCCCGCCTACCGTGCCTGCATAGACCCGCGGTGGCGATGTATCGGCAACCGCAACGGCTGTCGGCGGACCTGGCAGACTGTCGACAGCCACCCACCGCAGACCGTAAGCCTCAGCCCGATATAGCTTCTCCAGTGTGCGCACAAAGGCCAGCCCCGCCCCTGTACTGTCAGCCGCAATCTCCAGTACCGGCTCCTCCAGGAGTAGATGCCCGCTGGCAACCAAGCCGTGCCCGGACCGGGCGCCAATGTCCCGCAGGCGATAGACCCCATCGGAGACCGTCCCCACATACAGCAGCCGGTTGAACGCGTCAAAGGCTACCGCGGTAACGCCGCCAATCGAGTTCGAGTCTAAGGTGAATTCTATCCACCTCTTACCTCCGTCGCGGGAGACGTAGACGCTAGGCCTGTTGGCCGCGCCGATGAATACATTGTCCGATTCCATCCGGTCCACCGCTATTGCGTTGACGATTACGCCGCGCGGCGCCGGCAGCGGCTTCCAGGCTCCATTGACTCCGGCATAGAGCCGGCCGCCATCTACCGCGTAGCTGCGTCCATCCTCCTGCGGGGCGGCTGCGTAAGCGCGAACGTTCTCCAAATCGGTAATCGAGACGCTTTTCGGCTTAGAGCCCGCCGCCGCGCCAACTGACACGACCAGGGTCAGCAGCAACAGGGTCGTTCCTGTCAAGAGTATTCGTAGAATCATGGCCGGACCTCCTCAAACTTCGTTTCAATCTACTGATGCCATGATTGTACTTTCCCTTCAAACGATATTCCGGCCATCTGTCGGAACGTTTTCGGACCGTTCTCTTACGATCAGTTCGTCTTGGAACCCAATTCTGAGCTCGCCTGAAGGTATTTCCGCTGCCGATTGCCCCTGTTGACAACGCCTGCCTAAGCATTTTCCGGTCTCTTCGCCGCCCCGGATTCCAGCCCCTGTTTGCTGGGATTCCCTTGAATATTCGAGGGTGCATCCCAGATTTGGGGGCGCCTCACTGGGATCGCGGGCGTCTCGCCCGCAGCCTGTGCAGTTGGACAGAGGCAGCCGGAAACTCGCCCCCATTTTGAATCGCACCCAATATTCGAAACTGCTTGCGGTGCCTATTTGCGTGTGCTATGATTCAATATGCCAGTGAAAATGTCATGGCCGATCGTCTAACTTCATGCTGTCTTCTGTCCGTTCCCCGCAGGCAGAAATCACAAAATAGAGCCCAGGGGCAGTTGGAGAGGCCCTCTGGGCTTGAGTTTCCGGATTTTCGGCCCGCTTGAGCTAGGCAATTGGTTTGCAGGAGTGGAGAAAATCGATGGGCACGAAGTCGCGCTCACATGTCAGAGCAGCAGCGCAGTCAATTATCTCAAAGCGGATGTTTGGCGTCATTCTGACGCTGGCGGCAATTCTCCTGCTCTCCGCATGTACCCGCGAGCGCCTGGCCGAAGATGTAGGCAACTCATTGGGTCCCCAGCCAGAGGAACCGGTTGTAACGGCGCCGGATACGCCGCAACCAACGGCGACCGAAACACCATTGCCGACTCCGGAAGACACGCCGGAGCCGACCACAATCACCTATGAAGTCAGACCGGGAGATACGCTCTCCACGATTTCGGAAAAATTCGGCACGAAGATCCAGAGAATTCGGGAGATGAATCTGCTCACCACGGACGCGCTCCAAGTGGGGCAGGTGCTTCGTCTGCCCTATGTGCCCGGCCTGACAACGCCTGAAGGCATCCCCACGCCTACCCCCGAGCCGTTCCAGTACACCGTCCAAGAGGGCGATACGCTTTTGTCGATTGCGCTTCGCTACGACGTACCCTTAAACCAGATCCTCAGCCTCAACAACCTGAGAGATGAGCACAGCATCTCCATTGGTCAGGAGTTATTGATTCCCAGTTCGAGCGTATCCGCCGATCAGCTGAGCGCACAGAGGGATACTACCGATCCCGCACTGTCTCGGACAGTGGGCACCCATACAGTCCGTCCCGGCGAAACTTTGGCATCCATCGCCGATCAATATGGGGTGACCGTGCCCGAGCTGATCGCCTTCAACAGCAACACGATCACCAATCCACATGTAGTACGAGTAGATACCGTTCTTCTCATCCCCGGCCTGTCCGCTGCCGACGTTAACATTTTGAACCAGACGCTCTACACCGTTCAGGAGGGGGATACCCTTATCGGTATCGCCCAACAGTTTGATGTCAGTGTAGACGCGCTCATGGCGGCTAACAACATCTCCAACGCAGACTTGCTCCGCGCTGGAGATCAACTGATTATCCCGCAAACGAACCCCTGAGTCAGTGATTCTGGGCTGCCTCCATCCCTCCATTCAATCGCGGGAAGGCTGCCGCGCCCCCTTGAAACGAGTAAGAGGGACACGAAACGTGCCCTGCGTCGCGCAGAGGGAATCATTGGCGCCTGTCCGCTTCAACTGATGGTTCAGTTATCGGGATCGATGTTGGGTACCCGCGGGGCTGGCGACGATCAAGTCTGTCACCAGATCGAGGAATAGGCCGTGCTCAACGATTCCGGCCCGTCTCTCTAACGCGCCGGCAATGCACTCCGGATCTTCCATCGGACCGAACTGACAGTCGAGAATCAAATTGCCGCTGTCCGTTCGAAAATGACAGCCATCCGGCTTCTTCCGCACCTGCACTGCTGCACCAAGCCGTTCGATGTACTCTGCATTGGCGCGCAGACCAAAGGAAAGCGCCTCCACCGGCAGAGCCCACTTCATGCCCAGTTTTACAGACAGCTTGCGCTCGTCAACGATGATCATTTCCCGTTCGCTGGCCTGGGCAACGATCTTCTCGCGCAGAAGCGCGCCGCCCCCGCCTTTGATGACACGCAACTGGGGATCTACCTCATCAGCGCCGTCAATAGTCAGGTCAATGCGTGGATGACATTCCAGGGTGGTGAGCGGAATGGCCAGACGCCGGGCGTCTGCGGCCACCTGTTCCGAGCAAGGGACGCCGAGAATGTCTGTGAGCGTACCCATCGCCAAGCGTTCCGCGATACATTCGTGCGCCTTCAGGGCCGTACTCCCCGCGCCCAACCCCACGATCATCCCCGATTCAACATGTGCAACCGCAGCTTCGGCTGCTTGCCGCTTCAGAGCATCTATGTCTTGCATCTGGATTCGTTACCGCTTCGAAATGTGAGCGCAGCCGGCATCAGGGCTCCCACCCGGCAACATGGCACCCATTCTCCGGTCGCCTACGCCGCTTGCCCGACGCTATCCTGTCGCCGTCGCCAGCGAATCGACGAGCCGCTCCAGTTCCGATTGTGCCTCTCCCCCCAGGTCGATCCGTATCACGCGCCGCCCTGCATTCAGTAGCGCCTGCCGGTCCCCCAGCGACTGTGCCTGAATCAGGACCCCGAACGGCACCGCCGACTCTGACGAACCAGGCTCGTCGGGAATGTCGGTGTCTGAAGAAGGCCTGTCTGTAAGTTGGATAAAGAGACCGTTTCCGCGATCCCCCTTATGCAGCTGGCCCGTAGAGTGGAGAAAGCGGGGACCGTAGCCGATAGTCGTTGCCAGCTTTGTCCGATCCCGCAGACACCCCTGCATAGTCTGCAGCAATCTGTTAACGGCGGAACAGGGCCGCATGTAAGCCTGAATGCTGATGTAATCCCCCGCTGCCGCCTGATTCACAAAGGCTATCAGTGCTTCGACCGGACTGCCGGGCGGCGTTTCCCCGTCCTCACCGTCAAGGAATACCTTTAAGTCGCCGGCTTCCAGCGACGGTTGCGGCGCAGGCAGGCTTCCGCTCTCCATGTAGGCCGACATCATTTGGCGTGACTGCTGCTTCGCCGACTCGACATCCGGCTGATCGAACGGGTGGATACCTAACCGCGCCCCTGCGACGGCCGTGGCAAACTCCCACAGGAAGAACTGTCCCCCCAGGTCGTACCGATCGCGGAAGCGCACACGGATCACCGGATGGCCGGCGTCGATGAGTGCCTGGATCTTCGCATCCTGCGCGCCTGCGTCGCTCCACTGCAGGTGAACGAACAACCGGTCCCCGCCGTAGGCCTCCGGTGAAGCCGCCGGTTCACCCACGACCGGCACGATCCCCGTCCCGGACTTACCGGTGCTCTCGGCGATCAGTTGCTCCAGCCAGTCGGCGAACGAAGCCACCTCCTCGTCCGCGATAATTGTCAGTTTGTCCCTCCCGGCTTTGGCTATTTCGGCCATCACCACACCAATCTGTGCGCCGGGATTCAAAGAACCGGTTATATGCCGTCCGCAGTCGTTCTTCGTCTCTTGGGCCCGCCGCAGCAGACGTCGCAGATTAACGCCTAACAGTGTCGCAGGTATCAACCCAAAATGGGACAGCGCCGAATAGCGGCCGCCAATGTTGGCATCGTTGATAAAGACTGAACGGAAGTTACATGCCTCACCCAGTCTGATAAGCTCACTGCCGGCATCCGTTATAGCGACAAAGTGCGCACCCGCCTCCGCTTCGCCGAGCTGCTTCTGAAGTTGCTTGTAGAAATATTTGAAGAGGGACAGCGTTTCAGCCGTCGTGCCCGACTTGGTGGCGACGATAAACAGCGTTCGTGCCGGATCCAGGCTGTCTGCCAGCCCTTGGACAACCGTCGGGTGTGTGCTGTCCAATACCCGCAACTCCATCGGGCCGCTGCCGAAGGTACGCGCCAAGACTTCCGGCGCCAGGCTGGATCCGCCCATACCCAGCAGAACTGCCTGCGTGTAGCCCTCCTGCTGCAAGTCCTGCAACAGGGCGCTGATGCAATGTCGCTCCTCCTCCATCCTGACGGCAATATCCAGCCAGCCCAGCCGGTTTACGATCTCGTCAGGCTTGTCGCTCCACACGCTGTGGCTCCTGGCCCAGATGCGTGTGACGATACGCTCCCTGTCAATCTCCTCCAGAGCGCCCTCTACCTGGCTCCGGAGGGCACCGTAAAAAAATCGGCGCGCGCTCTTGTCTTGTTGTCGTCTCCACCTGCGATGGCTGCCACCTTTTCGGCAATGCCCGACATCAACTCGTCAAATGAGTCGGCAAAGGCGTCCACACCTTCACCCATCAACTGCGTGGTGACGTCGTCGAGATCGATGCCAACATCGGCCAGTTGCGCCAAGTGTTGCCGGGACTGCTCCACATCTGCGTCCACCGTGCGGGCCGCGCAACCGTGATCCATAAATGCGTCCAGGGTCTCAGGGGGCACCGTATTGACCGTATAGGGGCCAATCAGCGTGTCCACGTAGAGCGTGTCCGGGTAGTCGGGATTCTTGGTGCTCGTACTACCCCAGAGCGGTCGTTGTACTCGCGCGTCCTGCGCCGCCAGCTTTTCCCAGCGAGGGCCGCTGAATAGCTCGCCGAAGCGGTGATAGGCCATCTTGGCATTGGCGATAGCGATCTTTCCCTGAAGATCGCTGTTGCCGAGATCAACTAGCTTGGGGTCTATCTTTCCGTCCACCCGGCTGACGAAGAAAGAAGCTACCGACGCCACCCGGCTGAAATCCACGTGCGCGGCAGCCAGCTTCTCCAGGCCGTGAATATAGGCCATCGCACTGTCTTCGTACTGCTGCAAAGAGAAGATAAGCGTGACATTGATGTTGATGCCCTCGCCGGTGAGCGTCTCGATCGCTGGTATGCCTTCCGGCGTTGCCGGTACCTTGATCATTACATTCGGCCGGTCCACCAGAGACGAGAGGCGGCGGGCTTCCATTACCGTGCCTTCCGTGTCGTAGGCCAGCTTTGGGTTTACTTCCAGGCTGACATAACCGTCCAGCCCGTCCGTACTCCCGTAGACCGGCTGCATGATGTCGCAGGCGCGGCGGATGTCCTGGATAGCGAGCGCTTCGTATATGTCATTGACCGACCTGCCTTCACCGACCAGCCGTTCAACCGCGGCGTCATAGTCGGTGCTGGCCGTGATCGCCTTCTGGAAAATCGACGGGTTGGATGTGACGCCCCGAAGACCCTTGGCGACCATTTCGCCCAACTCCCCGGAATCCAGGAACGAGCGCCTAATGAAGTCCAGCCAGATCGACTGACCAATTGCCGCCGCTTCTTTCATTCTTGTCATGATTGCTCTTCTCCTGAAGATCGTCTCTGCAATGAGATGTGGTTCGCCTGCGCCCAGCTTTCCTCCCCTTACATGGTGAATTCAGACTGTGCAGCATTAGAGGCCAGCCCGTTGCCGGCTGATGATTTCGACCACACAAAAATTGTCACAAAATTTGGGCATTCAATCTTACTCGGGCACATAGAGATCCGCAGGTTCCAGCTCCGCGTCTCCGCCCCTTTGAATCAGGGCGAGTGCCGCCATCGCCCCCCCGATCAGGCCCGCATGATTGCGCATCTGCGCCGCGACAATCGGTGCCCGCACGTCGATGTACTTGACAAACTTTTCGCTTCTCTTGCTTACGCCTCCGCCAATAATAAACAGATCCGGCGAAAGCAGAAATTCAACGGTCTGAAAATATCTGTTTAGGCGTTTCCCCCACTTTTTCCAGCTCAGCTGTTCCCGGTTTCGGGCACTGCTCGCCGCTCGGCTCTCTGCGTTGTACCCGTCAATCTCCAGGTGCCCGAACTCCGTATTCGGGGCCAGATGTCCGTCAACAAAGAGAGCGGAACCTATGCCCGTGCCCAATGTCAGCAGCACGACCACGCCTGGCTGGTCCCTGCCCGCGCCGAAGACCATCTCCGCGATCCCAGCCGCATCGGCGTCGTTAACGATCGACGCCGGGCAACCCGTTACCCGCTCGAACAGGGCCGGGGCATCAGTGCCGATCCATGAATTGTCTACATTGGCTGCCGTGCACACAATGCCATTGCGAATCACCGCCGGAAAGGTGCAACCCATCGGGCCTGCCCATCCGAAGTGGCGGACGATCTCCAACACGACCTCGGCAACCGCCTGCGGCGTTGACGAGTCCGGCGTCGCGATGCGTCGACGCTTGGTAAGCAACTCTCCCGTTTCCGCGTCAACCACCGCCCCCTTGATGCCGCTACCGCCAATATCAATGCCTAAAATGTCCATCTGGTTCTCCTTGGGCGGGAACTGACAGGTCCTGCTCTTAACGGTAACGGCTAAGTTGGATCAGCCGTATGTCTGCTCCGCAACGCGGTTGTTTCGCCGCGTCACACGTGACGCTCAACTCGCTGCAAAGTCCCCTTCTGCGCCGATTCCAACATCGCCTCCACGACAGCCAGATCCTGCAACGCTTCCTGGGGCGAATTGCGATGCGGGGAGCCATCCCGTACCGCCGCTATGAACGCATTCAGTTCCTCCTGCACGCTGATCAGAACATTGAACTGCTGGCGCTTGCTCTCTCCGTCCCGCTCCAGCACAAGCTCCCCGCGCGAGACGCGCAAGCTGCCTTCACTCCCACCAATGTGGACCGTATCGGTCCCCAGCGTGCTGCCCACCGCGTACGTGATCAAATAAGTGCCGACTACGCCGTTGGTAAAGCGTAGCGCCGCGCTCATCGTGTCCGCCGGCGGCAGGTCCCCTCTGTGCGCCGTCGTCAAGGCGCACACACTCTCTATTTCTCCCAGAAGCACGCGCAAACCGGCGACATGATGCACGCCGCCGTCCAGCAAATAACCGCCCGGCACTTCGCCCGAGTTTCGCCAGGTCGACTGCATATAGTCGGCCTTCACTGGCAGTTGCAACGACAGATCACAGAACATGGGCTGCCCGATTCGACCGGCCTGCACCGCCCGCGCCGCCGCCTGAAATGCTTCTTCGTAGCGCCAGTTCTCACCCACCATCCACACCTGGTCATCATAGGACCGGCTGGCGGCGATCAAGGCCTTCGCTTCAGCAACAGTCGGCGCGATCGGCTTTTCGCTGAAAACATGCTTTCCCGCCGCTAATGCCTGAGTCACGACCTCCGGCAGCATCCTTATCGGCAGAACAATATCGACCGCCTCGATACTCCCGTCCGCCAGCAGCGCGCCGATATCCGTATAAATGTCAACATCGTAAGGGATCGTCTCCGCCACCGACTCGGCAGATCTGCGCGTACGGCTGCAAACGGCAGCAATCTGCACCGCATCTCCTAGCTCCAGCAAAGACGGCGCATGCGCTTTACGCACGAACGCGCCGGTTCCGATCAGAGCAATGCGAACCGGTCTGCCCATCGACGCTCTCCGATTACGTTGACGATTCCGATATCTCCATCCGTTTTGCTATCGCTGGCAACTGATGCTATCGTGGACGCAGATAGAGCTTACTGCAGGATGAGGATCAATTAGCCACATTATATCACAGTGCGCCCGGGGAGACAGGTGAATTCACTGCTGCTTCTGCTGGCCGTTCCGCTTCCACCGCAATCGTTGGAGGCCATCGGCCCTCTCATCGAAGAACGCCAGATCGATACCCGCTACGGACCCGTCGGCCCCCTTGCTCGCCGCGGCCGCCCGGACACGCCTTCGGTCTGGATTCAACCCTACTATGGCCTGCCCTCAAGGACCGATCCCAGAGCCACGCTCCAGGCTGCGCAGCTACTTGACGTCAGCCAGATTGTCGCGTGTGATAGCGTCGTCGCCGTCAATCCTGTCTTGGGCCCGGGCCACCCGGTCCTGGTCACCGACTATATCGACTTCACCCGCCATCAACCGCAGACATTCTACGAGAACGAGGGCACGGGCGGCCTCAGCCAAACTCCGGCTGTTTGCCCTCGCCTCACCGAGGCGCTGTCGCACATATTGCCCATGGCGCCGGGCGGCGTCTACCTGGGCGTGGACGGCCCCAGGCGGGAAACCGCGGCCGAGGCCCGCATGTTTCGCAACTGGGGCGCCGACGTTCTCGGCCAGAATCTCGTGCCGGAAATCGCGCTCGCCAGAGAGTTGGGCCTCTGCTTTGCCGGACTGGGAATCGTTGAGGAAATCAGCGCTGAACGCCCAACCGTGCCGGCCCAAGGGGACGACTTCAGAGGGCTGGAATCCGTAGTTCTGACGCTTTCCGCACTCTCGCAATCGATGGACGCAAACACCGCCTGCAACTGCGGCGGACGTTTCGACCCGCGCCAAGCTGCCGGGTCTGTCGCCACAGTTGAACATCCCACTCAGCCCCCCGCAAATGAAAATCTCCCAGCTCTATGACCAGTTGGAACTGTATAGCGAAGGCGATCCCCCTTCTCACTCACTCTTCGTCCTGGCCCGCCTTCTCGGTACGCCCGACAGACTCCTGATCATCGACCCGCCGTATGATGTCGCAACCCGCTTCGATGTGGCAGAAGAAACAGCCACACTCTTTACCTCCGCCGCTCGCGACGTCGGACTGCCGCTTGTGCAGACCCAGCCCGGCGGCGTCGCCCACATAAACGTCGGCCAGCATCTGCTGGATATCTACTCCCAGCAGCACGCCAATCTGGTCTACTTCCCGGCTATGGGTATACTCTGTGGGGGAGCTTTTGGCAGCGATCTGGCACTGCCCGAACTGGGCGAAGGCTCAGACGGCGAGGATGAGATTGAGAGTCTGCGCCTTCTGGCGCGTCTGGTGAAAGGACGTCGTCTGCAGCTATATATTCCTCGCAACGGTTCCGTCTCATCGGACAAAGTAGAAGTGATGGGACGGCTGGCTGCCGACGTCAGCTACATCCACGGCCTGCGGCGTACCATTTTCCATGCGACTGCCGAAAAAGAATTTTGGAGTCACTCAGAACAGATAGAGGAAAAACTCCTGCCCGAAAATCGCCGCACGCCCGCCGCCGTAACGACCCACCGCCAAAACATCGAGCGCCTCTACAACGCGACTCTGGCGTGAGGTACCGGCCCTGAGCCCATATTGGCAAGGCCCATCTAATCTTTTCGGCAAACCGTTCGGGTGGGGACGCGATTCATCAATTGCCTCTCAGGGGCGCGGCGATTGCGTAACCTGACTTGCTATTTGCCAGGTAATTCTCCATTTTTTCAAAAAGCGTCAACTGTGTAGGCCGGTTGGCGGTCCTCTCGTAGAGAACTTCCCCCTCTGTCAATACTACTTGGCTCACAAACGTATCTATATCTGCCTCTATGTTGTCTAGCAGTTCCTCTTCCATCTCAGGATTCTCCATTTTGTGTATCTCGCACAACATGCGCCCCATCAGTATGACCTTTGCATCGCCAAGAGATACCTTTATCCCTACGCCTTTCAAAGAGTCTACTTGTTGCTTTGCTGCGCTAACAACGTCTCCAATAATAAACTCTCCACGTTGTTTCGTTCTACCATGCGACTCTCTGCGACAGACCACAATCAAATCAAGATGTATTGGTGACTTAGCCTGCCGTAATGGCATCGAAACTGACATCTCAGCTTTGATTGGATAACTCTGATAACAGAAGAAGCCCGCATGTCTGATGGCTCTGTGCATCGCTGTCCATCCCTCGTGACGAGAGTGATGGTAGGTGAAAATGAGAAGCCCACCAGGGCGAAGAACCCTGCTACTTTCTGCGAAGACGCTCGTTAGCTTCGCTGTGAACATGTCCGAATCTGTGTCTTGAACTTCATTTGGAGAGCGCGTTGTGTTATTGGAGGAAATCTCAAGTGTCTGATTTAACCAGTAATAGAAGAAATCCGCGAGTTGCGAGTAATGCACGTTGTCGAAGAACGGAGGATCAGTAATGACTAAATCAATACTGTCATCAGCCAAGTCGGTATAGCTCGAATCGCCGACGCTTAGGTAAACCGCTTTTGAATTCGACTGAAACTGAGCAAAGGTGCTTGCAATGGGGAGGGCCATCTGTCTGTTGATGCCACGAACTTTGGTGCTTTTGGACCCATTTAAACGGAGTTCAAACGGATCGGCCTTGTAATCAATTGCCCTCTCAACGCGCGAACGGAACAAGCGAGAAAAGGCCCCGGAAGATTTGCTAGTTCCCCATATGTTGGCCTCTATCGGCATCATCTCAGGCTTAAGAATATGGTGAGCAAACATGTGACGAACCGCGCCCGTCCCCTCGCCTTTAAAGGATGCGAAGAGATTATTGAATTCGAGCACACCTGAGAATAAACATGCAAACAGCAAACGCAGTTCGTCGTTGTCGATTCTTCTAATTGCGTCAATCATATGCCGAATGCAGACCAACTGTCTGTCGGACACCATTTGATGCCAATACTTGTAGTTGTGCTTCAAGATTTGATTTGTGTTGTATCCAGGGGCGATGGCTACTGGAGGAAAACTACCCACTATCTCACCGTATTTAGCCGCGACTCGGTCCTCGAGCTCCCTATCACTATCGTTTAAGGGCTCATACATCTTTTTGTTTTCTCTGGTCAGAAGCAGCTTTGCATAACGGCGATAATCGAGCGGGTATTCAGACTCCGTCATTCTTTCAACGAGGCGAAACACATACTGACAGTGATTGCACGTAACGGAAGTTCCCTTGATATTTCCTCGTCGAGGGTCATAGGTCAACCTGCACTCTGCACAGCACACAGTTTCGGCGTCGTATGTTGTCAAGCTCACCGCTCCGCAATCGGGACAGATACTCCTGGCGGAAGGATCTTTCATTGGTGTTGCGTTTCGGGAGAACATTCGAGTCTTGAAAAGGTCTACTTCGCGGTTGCATTTCGGACATGCCACGATTTTCACGAGAAAGTAGTAGAGCACAGTGGCCTCAGCGCCTTCCCTGGTTCGCGTTGCAAAGTAGGAGAGCAAAGTAGGGGCCACTTCTTCTTTCAACTTCTGATATGTAGACAGGACTTCCTCTGGCGAGTAACTCGACATGGCCGCTTGGCAGGAGAGATAAGCAACAGGGTTGATGTCACGCCCAATAGCTCTGCACCCCACTTTGACTGCTTCTCCAACTGTGACACCACTGCCCATAAAAGGGTCAAAGACAGTGTTTTTCCTGAAATCATTTGAGGAGTAATAGTGCTGCCAAAAATCCTCCGATTCATCAAGACACGCGCCTAGAAGAATGCCGCGAAAAACTGACCCCAGCCTTCTCGCCCACCACTTGTGGAGGTAGTAGACGGGCCGATAGATTTCTTTTCGCCACGACTCTCTTTCCGCAATCACAGAAAGTTGTGCAAATGGGAAGTCTGACTCAATTCTCTTTGGCATCTGCACCTCTTGGATTGTCCCTGGCGACTTGCCGGTATTGTTCTGAAATCAAGACTCAAGAAAGGCTATCCATGGTTATAGTCGTCTATTCCCCATCCTCGCCTTTGGAAGAATTTGCCAGAGATACAGTCTTATCGCTATCTGATTTAGTGCGGTAGGCAATGAAAGAGTGTTCTTTCCCTGCCGACGGGTTGTGGATTCTCTTCTCAAAAATCTCGTTCGATTTCAGATCGAACTCATAACCCACTACAAGCTGTTTGGCTTCTACTCGGACTACCTTACCCACAGATTTCAGACTCTTGGGAGCCTTCCAGGACGACGGTACCAGAAGGGTACGAGTACCGGTTAGTCCTTCCGCAATTGCAAATGGAGTTGGAGCTACGTACATTTTTCGGTCTCGAATCAATAGGTCACCATAGCTGCCGAAACCCTTCACACTCTTGTTTTTGTGAGTGTAGTCATGATCCGCATTGAGAAAGTCACCATGACAAAGGACAAGATCGATTACTGGGTACTCTCCACCTCCACGATTTGCCTTGGGATATCGTCCAAAGACATAAAAGATATCACGGCCGTTGTGGTAGCCTGTAGGAATTTGACTGTTGGCGTCGTATGTGGACTCCCGACCAGGCCAAGCAAGTCCTTTAACCTCATACCCTTCGGTGAATTTGACAAGAGTAAAGTCGGGATAGGAATTCCTTCCACTCTTGTCAAACAAGATCCCAGTTCCGATGAGCCGATTCTCAAACCAATTCTGGAAGTGGAATTCCTTGTCAGAACTGCTGACGCGTTCAATCAACTCACCTTGCGTGATTGCATCAACGCATGAAGTGAATATCTCGAAGACACGTGTCATAGTCATTCTTGGACCATCCTGAGTATCCTTTTTCGACTTGTGCTCATCTGGTCGACAGATGGCCTTTTTATGACCACAATTCTTGCATCGACCATTCGACCAGTACTTGCTACTCTGTAAGATTTCTAAATCATCCTAAACTCCCGCACTTAACGTCGCTCACTGAGCATCCTTTCTTCCCGCAGCGCCGACAGTCGTTGTGAATTCAGGCTTATCGCGCCGCCCCACCGGAGCCGCTCATTCCGACCCGCCGCCGAACAGACTCCTCTGCTCCGCAGACTCCGGATAGACCGCGCCGATGTGCTCGTAAGCCGCTTTCGTCGCCATCCGCCCTCGCGGCGTGCGGTCCAGAAACCCCAGTTGGAGCAAGTAAGGCTCCACCACGTCCATGATCGTGTCGTCCTCTTCACTGATGCTGGCCGCCAGCGTCCCAAGCCCGACCGGACCGCCGCTGAACTTGCTGACAATCGCATCCAGCACCCGCCGATCCAGATCGTCCAGCCCCAGATGGTCGATCTCATTTACAGCCAGCGCCTCGTCGGCCAGGGTCACGCTGATCTTCCCGTCCCCCCGCACCTGGGCATAGTCGCGCACGCGCCGCAACAGCCGCAATGCCACCCGCGGCGTACCCCTGGAACGGCGTGCGATCTCGGTGGCTCCGTCACTGTCAATGGCGGTTTCAAGCATCGCCGCCGCGCGCAAAATGATCGTCTCCAAAGCCTCCTGGCTGTAGAAGTCAAAGCGCTCCACAACGCCGAAGCGGGCGCGCAGGGGCGCCGTCATCAACGCCAGACGCGTGGTCGCGCCGATGACAGTAAATCTTGGCAGTTTCAGCCGAATGCTGCGCGCGCTCGGGCCGCTGCCGACCGTGATATCGAGAACAAAATCCTCCATCGCCGGATAGAGGATCTCCTCAACCACACGGCCCAAGCGGTGGATTTCATCAATAAAGAGGATGTCTCCCTTGCGCAGATTTGTGAGTATCGCCGCCAGATCCCCGGCCTTCTCGATTGCCGGCCCTGAAGTCGGCTTCAGATTGCCCTGCATCTCATGTGCGAGGATATGACTGAGCGTGGTCTTGCCCAGCCCTGGCGGGCCGTACAGAAGCACATGGTCGAGCGCCTCGCCCCGATGACGCGCAGCCTCAACCAGAATTCGTATCTTCTCGCGCATCCTCTCCTGGCCGACCATTTCGTCAAGACTTTTGGGCCGCAACGCATAGTCGACGCGGCCGTCCTCGGCCTGTCTTTCGCCGGAAATCTCCCTCTTATTTGGCCCAGAAACCCTCTGGACGTTGGTCTGCGTCACGCTGCGTTCATCAGCCATGCTCAAATCCATTAGGAATGAAAGAACGATTGTGCTACGAATAGTATACCAGAGTGCGAATGCGATCAAAACAGTTTAAAATAACCCAGCAACTTTTTCGCAAATACCCTTGACGGAAATTACAAAAACTGATATAACATCTCCCACATTTTCTACTCTAACCGTCATTCAGAGGAAACTGTCATGCCGAAGAAGGCTACTAAAGACCGCAAACGACTGTTGGCAAACCTTGAACAAGTGAACGAAGAGCTGGAGCATCTGAGAAATATGATGCAAGGTGAGGTAGATGTTGAGTTGGATGAAGGCGACACGGAAATCGTCGAACGAGAAAAGACCGCCGCCTTGATCGCGGTGCTGGAGCGTCGTCAGCAGGATATTGAACACGCCCTGCGCGTTATCGAATTGGGGCAGTACGGAATCTGTGAACGCTGCGGTGGACAGATCCAGCCGGCGCGCCTGGAAGTTAAGCCCGATGCAACCCTGTGTATGAACTGCCAGCGAGAAGTCGAGTCGATTAACCGCCGCAACCGCACGCCGCGCACCGCGCCGGCCCGCTGGTAGCTACAATCTGCCTGGGTGGCAAGTGAGGAAATCTAGCCGGGCAAGGAACCCGTATGTCAAATAATCTGTTTGTGTCTGGCCACCCACTGGTGGAGCATAAGATAACACAACTAAGGGACACGACGACCGACTTTCGTCAATTTCGTTCCATCGTCGCCGAACTGGCAATGATTCTGGCCTACGAAGCCACCTCCGACTTGGACACCAAACAGGTGGAAGTCCAGACTCCGCTCACGACCACCACCGGCAGCAAATTCGACGAACGCGTAGGCTTGGTCCCGATCCTGCGCGCCGGCCTGGGAATGGTAGACGGAATGCTCAGTCTCATTCCCCAGGCCGAGGTCTGGCACCTGGGCTTCTACCGCGACGAGGAGACGCTGCAACCGGTAATCTACTACAATAAACTTCCCGGAGATCTTTCTACCCACACCTGTTTCGTGCTCGACCCCATGCTGGCGACCGGCGGCTCTGCCCTGATGGCCGTCGACATCCTCAAGCGCCGCGGCGTCACCCGCGTAAAGTTCGTCGGTCTGCTGGCCGCGCCTGAAGGGATCGTTGCGCTGCAAGGAACCCATCCCGATGTTGCCGTACATGTCGCCGCCGTCGATGAACGCCTCACAAATGCTGGTGACGCCCCCGCCGGATTCCCGCCCGGCTTCATCTGGCCCGGTCTCGGGGACGCAGGGGATCGGCAGTTCGGAACCAGGTAGACCTGTCCTTGGATCAAGATAGCAATTTGGGTGTTGTAAGCGGAGTGGCGGCTTTCGCTAACGCAACGCGATAACCGTGGCAGCTTCGTCCGGCGTCTCTTCCGGAACGCTGATGACAAGCGCACCGCCGCTCTGCCTGACCGGCAGCGCCTCGTCTCCCGCAAGAAGCCGGGCATCCTGTGCAGTTACCCCTTCGACTCGAATCTGCCTGTCCGCCGGCCAGTCAAAGACATGGAGGTAAATCACGCCTTCCTTGCTGGTCGTGCGCAGGTCCGCCCTTCCCTGGATCGGCCCCGGCTGTGTGCCGTAAACGGCCTCGCCGTTTTCCTCCAGCCAGCGCCCCATCTCCTCCAGGCGGTCAACGCTCGGCTGGGGAATGACACCCTCACCGGTGGGGCCGACATTCAACAGGTAGTTGCCCCCCTTGCTGACAATATCGACCAGCTTGCGGATCAAGTCGGCGCTGGATTTCCAGTTATGATCGTTGAGCTTATACGACCAGCTGTCATTGATCGTGGCCGGCGTCTCCCAGTCCAAATCCAGGACCTTTTCGGGAATGCGGTTGTCCCCGGCTGTGGCATAATCCCCCAACGCATTGCCCAGCCGTCCACAGACCAGGCAGTCCGGCTGCAGCTCGTTGCACAACTCCAGCAATGACCGGCTCTGCTGCTCGGAGATCCCCTTTGGCGTGTCAAACCAGATGATGGCAATGGGCCCGTAATTGGTCAGCAGCTCGCGCACGTGCGGTTTCACATACGCTTCGATATAACCGGCGAAATCCTTCTCTGCCGGGTCGAAGTCCCAGTCATTGCCGTCGCCGTCCGGGTGATGCCAATCCTGCGTCTGAGAGTAGTAGAAGCCCAGTTTGATCCCCTGCTCCTCGCACGCCTCCGCCAGCTCCTTCAGCACGTCCCGCTTGAAAGGCGTAGCATCGACCATGTCGTAGCCGGTAACCGCCGAGTTGAACAGACAGAAACCGTCATGGTGCTTCGAAGTGATGACGATATACTTCTGCCCGGCCCGCTTTGCCAGCGCGACCCACTCCCTCGCGTCGAACTTGACAGGGTTGAACTGCGCCGCCAGCTTCTCATATTCCTGAACCGGGATCTCCGCCCGGTACATGAGCCACTCGGCGATGCCGGGCCAGTCGCGCCCGTCCCACACACCCGCGGGAATCGAGTACAGCCCCCAGTGGATGAAAAGCCCGAATCTGGCCTCACGCCACCAGTCCAGGCGCGCGTCGCTGCGGGCGCCGGGCCGTTGGCTCCGATCCGGCTCCACCTCCGGCCGGGTGACGGCGAAATCGTATCCCCGCCTCAAGAGCAGCAAGGCCATATCCTCCAACGACTCATTCTCTTCAGTCGCCAGACGCTCGATGCGCTCCACAAAGGTTGAGGGAATATCTATCAAAAGTTCCGGCACGGCTGACCTCCTGAAAATGGCGTCTAACATCTACCAACCAGTGTCTGCGTCATCCAAAATCGTGCAGCTAACCACTGAATTCACGCCTTAATCCCGGACAGGATCACCCCGCGAATCATCAACTTCTGGGCGAAGAAGAAAACGATGATCATCGGGATGACCATAAGGAATGACATGGCCATCATGTAAGGGATCCGTGTGTTGTAGAGCCCTTTGAAGAAAGTGATGCCAAGAGCGAGGGTGTAGTTCTCCTGGCTGGTGAGAAAAATCAGCGGCCCGAAATAATCATTCCATACCGCCTGAAAGGTAAACACCGATGTCGTGGCGATTACCGGCCCCGAAAGTGGAACGAATATCTGCCAAAGAATGCGCAGACGGCTCGCGCCGTCCATGAGAGCGGCCTCCTCCAGCTCAACCGGGATTCCCTTGAAAAACTGCCGCATCAAGAAGATGTTGAAAGCCCCGCCGCCAAAAAATGCCGGCACCGTCAAAGGCAAAAAGGTGTCCAACCAGCCGACGCGATGAAAGCCGACGAACAGCGGGATCAATGTAACCGTGCCGGGCAACATAATCGACGCCAGCACCATGATGAACCAAACGTCTCGCCCCGGAAAACTGATACGGGCGAACCCATAGCCGCACAGTGTGGCCGAGATCAAAGTGCCCACCATGACCGCAGCCGTAATCGTCAGCGTATTCACCAACCAGCGCGTCCACTGCATGCTCTCGTATGTCCAACCCTCCGGGAAGTTCTGCCAGCGAAAGGTCTCAGGCAAAAACGTGGGAGGAAAGACGTAGACTTCGGCCTGGGTCTTCAGCGATGTCGTAACCATCCAGAACAGAGGCAGGAGAAAAACGACCGCGCTCAGGATCAATATTAAGTAGATGAACAGGATCCGGTAACTGTCCTTCGGTCTCCGCCTCCAGTCCAGGTCCAGGATTCCCCTGTAAACTTCCTGATCGCTGACCATCACTTAACCTCCGCTTCGTAGAAAACCCACAGAGCGGAAGAACGAAAAACCAGGAGCGTCAGCACCAGGACGACAAAAAGCAGGAACCAGGCCATCGCCGAGGCCATGCCCATCTGCGTCCAGTTGAACGCACGCTCGTATAGCATCAGGTTATAGAAATAGGTCGACTTCAACGGCCCGCCCGAAGTGAGCACGAACGCGTTCATAAATGTCTGGGAGGCCGCAATCAGACCCATGACCAGGTTGAAAAAGATCGTCGGGGTCATCATCGGGATAGTGATGTTGCGGAAAAGCTGCAACTCGTTGGCCCCGTCCAACTTGCCCGCCTCATACAGAGATTCGGGAATCCCCTGCAGCCCGGCCAGATAGATGATCATGCCGGCGCCGACCCCCCACAGACTCATCATCACCATCGACGCCAGCGCCGTCTCTGGTTCCGCAAAAAAAGAAAACTTTTGGAAGCCCAGGCGCACGAGTATGGCATTGATCAGGCCGTAGTCGCGGTTCATCAGCCAACCCCACAGGATGAGGCTGGCAATAGCCGGAACGATCGCAGGCATATAGAAGCTGGTGCGGAAAAAAGCGATACCCTTGACGCGCTGGTTCAGGAGAATCGCGAGGACAAAGGCCCCGACGAGGCCAAGAGGCACCGAAGTTCCCGCGTAAATGAGAGTCACCTTACATGCCTGCCAGAAGTTCTTGTCCGATGTGAACATCACGATATAGTTGCGTAAGCCTATCCACTCCGGCGCCCGCAGAAGAGGAAACTTCGTGAAGCTCATGTAAAAGGAGGTCAGCATCGGGCCAATTGTGAAGATCAGAAGCCCTAGTACGACAGGACTGATAAAGAGATAGCCCTGGACTGTGTCCCGCATTCGACTATTCATGAGCCGTGTCTGTCCTGCGAAATGGTCTTAGGGGAACGAGGGGCAAATTGCTTCTGCGAGTGACTGGCATATGACTGTTCCGGCAGCCACTCAATTCGCCGGTGAATAGCGGCGGACGGCGCGACGACCACCAACCACTATCCACCGGACATTATCCTGCAGCAACTAATCTCCAGCCACTGTCTCTACGCGTTCTGGTCCAGGCAGGGCTGAATCGTTGCATCCGTCTCGGCGAAGGCGTCTGCTGCGTTCGCTTCCCCGCGGATGACCGCCTCCAGAGCCTGCTTGTAACTGTCACTCACCATCCCGGCGTAGAAGCTGCCGCAATCGCCCGGATGCTCGATGACGGGCAGAATCGCGTCGTCCGCACCGTTGATGAACGCCATCAGATTGTGCGGAGGCGTCGGCAGGCCTTCCATCCAGCTCGGATCGCTCGCCACCGATCGCAGCAGCGGCACACCCAGCTCAGCCCTGGCCGCCTCAAGCTGCACCGTCGGCCGGATCAACTGCTTGATATATTCATACGCCGCATCGAGGTTCTTTCCACCCGCGTATGCCGACATGCCCCAGGTGCCCATACCGGTTCGATGATGGCCGTCTGGCATGAGCGGCATCACCTGAACGTCCCAGTCAAACTTGTCCGCCGCGGCTTCACGTACCGGGCCGCGCAGACTCTGAATGTGACAGTAGGTTGCGGCCCGGCCGAGGAAGAAGGCGTTTCCGCCGACGTCAAGGCCCAGGGGCTGAGCAATGTTGTGCTCATTCCAGAGAGCTGCATAGGCAGTCAGCGCCTCAACCGTATTCGGGTCCGACCAGGTGGACTGATTGTTCTCAATATCGAGAATCTTGCCGCCGTACCCGACAACCCAGGGATAGACCGTGGCCCACCAGTTCCATGTGGCATTGGACAGGCCCCAATAGCGAGGCGTTCCGTCGTCCTCCGTCTCAAGAGCCGTAATCTTCTGGCAGTTGACGATGAAATCGTCCCATGTCCACTGATCGTTCGGCTCCTCGGCACCGGCCTCTTCAAAGAGGGACTTGTTGTAATACAACGTCACCACATCCAGCGCGGAGGGCAGCATCTGGATCTTGCCGTCGAAAACGCCGAGCCCGAGCATATTGGGGAAGACGTCGTCAATGTCGACATCGGAGTCCCCTTCGGTATACGGCGTCAAGTCCAACGTAACGCCGTTGTTGGCAAAAGGAACGACGAACAGATCGGCGCTGAAGAAGACGTCGGACAGCGTGCCCGCGGCCGCCGCCGTGTAATACTTCTCCGCCAGGTCGCCGGAAACCATATTAAACGTGACCGTAACGTCTGGGTGCTTCTCGTTGAATGACGCTTTGATCAACTCATTTACCGGCTCGACAGGGGCGCCGGCCAGGATGGAAATCTCCAACTCGACCGGTTCATCTGCCATGGTTCCCTCTCCGCCGGCCTGCGGCGCCGCTACCGGCGCGCACGCAGCCATCGCCGCTGTGCCGCCGACCGCCATCGCCGCTTTGAGGAACCCGCGACGGGTAACTGATTGTACACTCTGCAAATTCTTGTTGGACATCGATCTCTCCTGAATGTGTGTAAGCGGTTAGGATTTTGGGATTCTTCAGAAATAGTGGTATGCAATTATTGCAAAATCGCGTCCTACCACCAAATTTGGACACCTGTCGGATTGACAAGGCTCTTGCTGCTGCGGTTCGGCTTCACCTGGTAAGAAACCGGCGCAGTGCACGCATCTGGGCTGCCCCAAGAGCCAAATGTCCGAAACTGCTCTCCGCTTCGTGCATACCAATACTTATGACCGCATCGGTATCGCAATGCACAGCAGGAGTCTGGGTTCCGTACCTTGGGCGGCGCCTCTATGACTCTTTAATTTGAAACGAGACGTGGACTAGCCGTACCGCCTGTCCGCCCCGGTCGAATGGCCGAACTGCTGTAACTTGCATCAAGCAAGCCGCCATAGAAGCGGTGCCCATCACCCATTTTGCGCTGAGCCGACGCTACCTGCCCTTGGCGAAGCGCAAACACCGAAAGGACCTGTAATGAGCACACTGAAAGTTGGCCTCGTCGGCGTCGGCGGCATCTCCCGTACACACATGCCCGGCTGGGCCGCCTCCGAGGAGGCCGAAGTCGTGGCCGGCAGCGACATCAGCGCTGAAGCGCTCGAAGAGTGGGGCGCGCTCCACAATATCAAGAAGCTAACGACCAACGCCGACGAACTCTTCTCCGACTCCGATATCGACATCATCGATCTCTGCGTGCCCAACATGTACCACGCTCCCCTCGCTATCGCCGCGCTGGAAGCCGGTAAGCACGTGATCTGTGAGAAGCCTCTCGCGCCCACGCCCCAGGAGATCAAAAGAATGATCGCAGCGCGCGACAAGACCGGAAAGCTGCTCATGACCGCGCAGCACTTCCGATTTGCCGGCGTTTCCCAGGCCATGAAGGCCGAGATCGATACCGGCTCCCTGGGCAATATATACCACGCCCGCGGCTGGATGCTGCGCCGCAACGGCCTGATCCCAACCGCCACCTTCATCGAGAAAAAACACAGCGGCGGCGGTCCCTGCATCGACATCGGCGTGCATATCCTCGACCTCACCCTCTGGCTGATGGGGAATCCCTGTCCGGTCACCGTCTCCGGCGTCGCCGACGCCCGCCTCGCCCACCTTCCCGGTGCATTCGCCACTTGGCGTGAAGGCCCGATCCCCAGCAGCTTCGACGTCGAGGACTACGCCGTCGCCTTCGTGCGCTTCGAAAACGGCGCCACCCTCGTGCTGGAGGTCAGCTGGCTCCTCCATCACGACATTCGCGGCGAAGACATGCAGTCCTGGATCTACGGCGACGAGGGCGGCTGCCACTGGCCCTCCGCCCAGTTCCTGGACACCAACTACACCACCCGCCAGTTCAACAACCGTACACTCCAACTTACCCAGGACAAGATGGAACCCCACGCTCTCGAATGTGTCGAATTTGCCAAAGCTATCGTCGCCGGCGCGCCCTCACCGGTGCCAGCGGAACAGTCCCTGCAGGTGCTCGCGATTCTCGACGGCATCTACCGCAGCCAGGCCGAAGGCCGCGAAGTATCGATCGAACTGTAAGAGGAAACCAATTGAACGGTCTGTAAGAGCCCAGGACTTCAGCGGCCCACGCGAGCAGCGTGGGCAACGCCAGCCTCGGCTGCTCACTGCCAGTCAAGCACGACCAACCGGCTACCGTTCCTATAGGGAGATATCTATGATTATCGAACCAATCGCCGATTACGCCTGTGAAACAGGGGAAGGCCCTCTCTGGCATCCCGACGAAGGCCGCCTCTATTGGGTCGACATTCCCCCAGGCAAGCTCTACCGCTACGATCCGGCCACCGGCGCGCACGGCCTTGTCCTTGACGCCGGCGAAGCGATCGGCGGCTTTACCATCCAGGAAGACGGCGCGCTGCTCATCTTCATGGCCCGCGGCCGCATCGCCTTCTGGCGCGAAGGCCAGCCGCTCGACATTCTCATCGACGAGATTCCGGCCGAGCGCGAAGGCCGCTTTAACGACGTCATCGCCGACCCGGCCGGACGCGTCTTCTGCGGCACAATGCCCCGCGGCGGCAGCAATGGGGTGCTCTACCGGATGGAAACCGACGGCAGCCTCGCCATCGTGATCGAAGATGCCGGGACTTCCAACGGCATGGGCTTCACCCAGGACCTCAAAACCTTCTACCATACCAACACCAGGCGCGGCATCACCCGTTACGACTATGACATCGACAGCGGACAGATCAGCAACCCTGAGTTTGTCGTGCGTGAAGGCGCGGCGTCGAACGGCCGCCCCGACGGCATGGCCATGGACGCGGCCAACTGCTTCTGGTCGGCCCGCTGGGACGGCTACGCCCTCGTCCACCACATGCCCAACGGCCGTGAAATCCAGCGCCTCAACTTTCCCGTGCCCAAGGTATCCAGCGCCACCTTCGGCGGCCATGACTATACAGATCTCTACGTCACCACGGCCGGCGGCCATATCAAAGAGACCGACGGACCGCAGGCCGGTACGCTCTATAGGGTCCGCCTGGGCGTGATGGGCAAGCCTCCCTTCCGCTCCAAAATCAGCGTTTAGACACCGGCGCCCAGTTGCATTCGGCGCAAGCCGGCGTCCTGTTCAAAAAGCAAAAGTATTGGATGCCGAAACCGGCCCGCCAATCAAGAGCAACTCTGTTCAATGTCTCGAAAGGACTGGAAATGATATCGAAATCGGATTCGTCGGCACAACAATCGCCGACTTCCGCCACGCACTCAGCCTCTGCTGCCTACCGCGTTGGCATCATCGGCTGCGGACGCCCGCTCAGGTCGGAAGGGGCGACAGGCTTCGGCATGGCCCACCGCCATGCCATGGGTTACGCCGCCTCGCCCCACACGCAACTGGTGGCCCTCGCCGATATCAGCCGCGAAAATGCCGAGGCATTCCAGGAAGAACACGGCGGCGACGCCATCTATGAGGATTATCGCCAGATGTTGGCCGAGGCCAATCTCGATATCGTCTCCGTCTGCGTCTGGCCCCATCTGCACGCCGAAATGGTGCTGGCCGCGTCCGAGGCCCGCGTGCAGGCAATTCACTGCGAAAAGCCTATCGCACCCACATTCGGCGAGGCCCGCAGTATGGTCGAATCCTGCGAGCGCAACGGTGTCCAGCTGACCTTCAACCACCAGCGCCGCTTCGCCCCACCATTCGCCGTCGCCCGCCGCCTGCTGCACGAAGGCGCAATCGGCGACCTTCAGCGCATCGAAGGTCGCTGCCCCGATATGAACGACTGGGGCACCCACTGGTTCGACATGATGCATTTCTACAACGATGAAACGCCGGCCGAATGGGTCATGGGCCAGATCGATACCAGCGAAATCCGGACAATCTTCGGCATGGATCACGAAACCCAGGGCATTAGCCACGTCCGCTTTCAGAACGGCGTCGAAGGTCTCCTCCTGACCAGCGCCGCTATCGAGATGGGGGCGGCGTTCCGGCTCCTGGGCAGTGACGGCATCATAGAATTCGGCCCCGGCCGGGAAGGCGGGTTGCGTATCTTGAACGGGCAGTCCTCCGGTTGGAAAGATGTAAATCCGGAAGGCTCGATGCACGATTTGGACGCTGTTCAAAAGGGGATTATCGACCTGGTCGAAGCCCTTAATGAAGGAAGAGAGCCGGAACTGTCCGGAATCCGTGCTTTTCGGGCAGCAGAGCTGACCTTCGCCACCTACGAATCCAGCCGCAAACGCGGCTGCGTAGAGCTGCCACTGGAGATCGATGACTCGCCACTCTTGGAAATGCTGGCCGGCTCCGCGTCCTGAATTTCCCAGACAAATCACATGAGAGTCAAAATTTGACAGATCGGATATTGGTGGTTATCTTTAGCGCCCGGTCGGGTTGCCCTGTTCCCCTCTAGGCGCCCGAATGCTCGCAAGAACTTCCCTTCTCTCAATGCACACTTGCAGTCCTTTGTTCGTGTACTTGAAGTACAATTTATTTCACATTTCGTATTTTCCTTAAGGAGGAAAAGCAATGACAAAAGCAAATGGAAGCCTCTCCCGGCGCGACTTTGTCCGCTGGAGTGGCATGGCTGCCGGCGCAGCCACCTTGGCCGCCTGCGCCGCCCCCGTCGCCCCTGCCGGTGGCGAAGCTTCTGCTGGCCCTTCCGAGGACATGGAAGTGATCGTCGAAGCCTGGGCGCACTGGGAACAGGGCCTTGGCTGGATCCAAAACTCCATGGATAACTACGGCTTCTCGGAAGAGAATCCCCACATCACGTGGAACCCGGTCGTAGCCCCCTTCGCCGAAATTCACGACAAAATGCTGGCTGCGTGCGCCTCTGGCGTCGGCGTCCCCGACGTAATGCGCGTCGAGCAGGGCCGCATGTCCGCCTTCTTCAAAGGCGAGGAAATCTGCTTCATCGATCTCACCGAACGCATCGGCGATCGCATGGACGACCTCGTGCTCGGCTCCGCCGTCGATTATTGGTCCTGGAAGGGCAAGGTCTATGGCATCGGCAACGAAGTCAACGCCTGCTCACTCGCCTACCGCAAGGGCGTATTCGACGAAATCGGCATCGAAACACCGTTCGAGACCTGGGACGACCTCATGGAGGCCGGCGTAGTCCTTAAAGAAGCCAAGGACATGGCCGTAATCTCCTGGCATGACCTGCATGACGGCGACTTCCAGATCATGCTCTTCGCCGCCGGCGGCGAAATGTTCGACGAAAACGGTGACTTCGGCGGCATCAATGACCTGGGCAAGCAGATTCTTGAGTTCCAGCGCATGACCATCCACGACCTCGGCATCGCCATCGCAGCCCCCGTTACCGGCGATTCCACCTGGTCGCCGCCCATTTACTGGGAAGCCTTCCGCCAGGACCAGATTGCCTGTACGCTTGGCGCTCCCTGGCACAATGGCAAATTGGGCCGCGAGGACAAGATCGGCCCCGGCCAGGAGAACGAATGGCGCCTGCAGCGGATCCCCGCCGGCTTCGGCGCCAACGGGCCCACTGCCACCCATGGCGGTACCAGCGTCAGCATCCCCAAGCAGGCTCAGCATCCCGAAGAAGCATGGCAGATCATCGAGCACTCACACCTGACAGAGGCCGTGCTCCAGGACTCCATCGAACGCGGCATCTGGCCTTCCTACATCCCGGTTCTCGACGACCCGGTCCTGAACGAGCCTTACGACTACTACGAAGGCCAGGTTATCGGCGAGCTCTACAAAGACCTCGCCCTGCAGATGCCTCGCATATTCCAGTCGCCGTGGGCGCCGGAATTCCACACTGCCATCAACAACTTCGTGATTACGCCCGTCCTGCAGGACTCGGCCGACATCGACGCAGCCTTCGCGGAACTGGAACCGGAACTGGAACGTATTAAGTCGCTCTAACAGCGCAAGACAGCGAAACTTCCAGTACCTGTTAAGACTGGAAGGCATTGAAAGTAGGGACCTTAGCAGTACTTTCGCATTGAAAGGGGAGGGGCCGACGCCTCTCCCTTTCATTTCAGATACCTGGAGAACAGGACGGATACCGGCAAGTTCCTCGATGGGCAGCCGCTCCGCCCATACCCGGAAAATTAGACGCAAACCACGGAGATCTGCATGGCACTGTCTAGCGATGTTTCCCCAACCGGACGCCGATACGCGCCCGGAACCCCCACAGGGTTCAGGCTGTGGTGGCACCGTCACCGCCTGACCATCATCCCCTATTTCTACATTGCGCCCTTTTTCATTCTTTTTGCCATCTTCCTCGCTTGGCCGGTCGTTCGCAGCTTTTATCTGAGTTTCCATAAGCAACAGGGGATCAGCACGCCTACCTTCATAGGCATTGAAAACTATCTCAATCTCTTTATCGACCCTCGTTTCAAACAGTCTCTTCTCAATACGACAGTCTACGCGCTGGGCAGCCTCCTCCTGCAAATCCCGCTGGCCTTTATTCTGGCAGTCGTTGTCAACTCCAAACTGGTGCCCTGGGCCAATGCGAAGAGCTTTTACCGCCTATCCTACTTCGTGCCTCTGCTGACCTCAGCCGTCATCGCCAGCCTGATGTTCAGCATTCTCTACGACTACAACTCCGGGCTCATCAACAGCTATCTGATGCGCGCATTTGGCGAAGAGGCGAAGGTGGGCTGGGTCCGTAATGCCAGTGTCGTGAAATTCTCCATCATCCTGTTGCTGATATGGCGCTTTACCGGTATAAACTCTCTCTACTTTGTCGCCGGCCTGCAAAATATCCCCAAAGAGTTGGAAGAGGCCGCTGCAATCGACGGCGCCAACTGGTGGCAAGTCCTGCTTGGTATTACTATCCCGCTCATGCGGCCGGTCATCCTCTTTGTCACCGTAACAGCCATTAACGGCTCCTACCAGATCTTCGCAGAGCCATATCTGCTTACCGGCGGCGGACCCCGAGATCAGTCCCTGAGTATCGTTCAATATCTGTACAATACCGGCTTCTCCTACTTCAACCTGGGCTACGCATCCGCTATCGGATATACACTGGTCACGATTATCGTAATCCTGGCGATTCTCAACCTGCGCTTCTTCGGCGCCTTTCGAGAGGACCAATAGGACCATCTTTGCGAGTTATGGTCTCCCAAGCGTCTCTTCAGGAGGCTCTCTTTCTATCTGATCAGGCGAACGCGGGTCAGCACAGAGGTTATCAATGACAACAAGCGCGCAAACCAATACCGTAGCCGGACCGAGATTCTCCGCAATTCGCATTCGCAATGGGGTTCTTGTCAGCCTGGCAAACTTCCTGCTCCTGATCGGCGTGGTCCTGGCCGCCGTCCCCTTCATATACATGATTTCCGCGTCTTTCAAGCCGCAAAATGAAATTTTTACCTTTCCGGTTCAGATCATTCCCAAAGATCCCTACCTCGACAACTACACTACCCTGATCGGCGAAACACTCTACCTGCGTTGGTTCTTGAATACCGCCCTCGTCGCTGTCGGGCGCACCGCGCTCTCTCTGTTTCTGTGCATGTTGGCCGGATTTGCCTTCGCCAAATATGATTTCCCTTTCAGACGCGTTCTCTTTGTCATGGTCCTGGCCAGCTTTACGCTTCCTTTTGAGGTCGTGCTGATCCCCCTCTATACGATGATGGTCAGGTTGGGCTGGCTCAACACCTACTGGGTCCTTATCGTACCCTTTGCCGCCAGCGCCTTTGGCATCTTCCTGGCCCGGCAGTACGCGTTAGCCCTGCCCACAGAACTGATGGAAGCCGCCCGCATCGACGGCTCCAGCGAACTGGGGATCTTCTTCCGCATCGCCCTGCCCAACCTGCGCCCCGCCCTGGCCGTGATGGGCATCATCTTCTTCCAGGCCTCCTGGAACGACTTTCTATGGCCCCTGATCGTTCTCAACGATTCGAAAATGTACGTCATCAACTTGGCCCTGCCCACGCTGCGCGGCCCCTACGGCGACCAGTACGGCCTTGTCCTCGGCGGCGCCGTTATCGCCGTCATTCCCATTATCATTATCTTCTTCGCCATGCAGCGTTATTTCATCGAAGGCATCATGGCCGGGGCGCTCAAAGGCTGACTGCAAACAAATATCTGCGCTCTCGGAGTTTATCCATGCCCGAACTCAACATCCCTGCGATCCAGTCTGCCGCCCACAATCACAGCGACGACATCATCACCTTCCTCCGCCAGATCTGCGCCATCCCCTCGGTGGATTCTCAGATCGGCCCAGTCGGTGAACGCGTCCAGGCCGAAATGCGCAAACTCGGCTTCGATGAAGTCTGGTTCGATTCGATGGGCAATACCGTCGGCAGAATCGGCAACGGTCAACGTGTACTCGTCTACGACAGTCACATCGATACCGTCGGTATCGGCGCCGAGGACGAATGGGAGTGGGACCCATTCGAGGGCAAAGTCGAGGACGGCATCTTCTACGCTCGCGGCGCTTGCGATGAGAAGGGTAGCACGCCCGGTATGATCTATGGCCTCGCCATCGCCCGCAGCATGGGGCTGCTCGATGGTTGGACCGCTTACTATTTCGGCAATATGGAGGAGTGGTGCGACGGTATCGCCCCGCACGCCTTCGTTGAACACGAAGGCATCCGACCCGACTTCGTCGTCATCGGCGAGCCCACCAAAATGCAGATCTATCGCGGCCACAAAGGCCGCGTTGAGCTGAAGGCGGTTGCCAAAGGCCGCAGCGCACACGCCGCTAGCAATCACCTCGGCGACAACGCCATCTACAAGGCCCTTCCCCTCCTCGAAGGCATCAGCCGCCTCGAGCCCCACCTGGGCGACCACCCCTTCCTGGGGCACGGCAAGATTACCGCCACCGACATCGAAGTCGAAACGCCCAGCATTAACGCCGTCCCTAACCAGTGCACCGTCTACATCGACCGCCGCGTCACCTTTGGTGAGGACCTGGAAGCCGTCATCGAGCAGGTGCGCGGCCTGATCCCGCAGGCCAATCAACAGGCCGGGGATGTGACCCTGGAAATGCTCTACTACGACGAGCCCAGCTACACCGGCTTCGTCTTTCCTGTCGAAAAATACTTTCCCGCCTGGGCGCTGGAAGATGATGAACCGCTCGTACAGGCAGGACAAGAGACGCGCAAACTCATCGGCCTGCCCGACGCGCCCACAGGCAAGTGGGATTTCAGCACGAATGGCATCTACTGGCGCGGCAAAGCCGGTATTCCCAGTATCGGTTTCGCCCCCGGCGACGAAGTCACCGCGCACACCGTCCTCGACAGCGTCCCCTTGGCTGATGTCGTCAAATCCACCGAGTTCTACGCACTGCTGCCGGCCATGATCAAGTAAAGCCCACACTCAGCTTGCCGCATTCTCCCCTGCCCCGAGCAGCCGGTCGCCACCAAAAAATCTGAATTGGACGAAATCTGAACAATTGGCGACAATAGGGTGTCTGAGTGGTGTCCTCCTCGCCGGACGGGCGCCTATTCAGTGTTCTGTTAAACAGCGATGCGCTAACGCATACCCTGATACGCTGACTGTGACGATCTGCCATGACGATTGCTGAAAACCTGCGCCAGGTACGCGCACGCATGGCCGAGGCCGCGCGGCGCGCCCAGCGGTCCCCGGACGAAGTCACGCTTGTGGCGGTGAGCAAGACTAAGCCGCTGGCGCTGATTGCTGAGACCGCCGCCGCCGGTCAAGTCGATTTTGGCGAAAACCGGCTGGAAGAGCTGTGGCCGAAGGCCGACGCCGCGGCAGCAGCGGGCCTAAACGCAATTCGCTGGCACGCTATCGGTACCATTCAGAGCCGGAAGGCGAAACTGGCGCTGGGACCGCCGGCTGCCGCGCCCCAGTTAGGCAGCGCCGCAATCTGCCTGATCCATGCGGTCGACCGGCCAAAAATCGCCCAACGTCTGAGCCGGCTGGCCGCGGACAACGACCACCCGCTCGACGTCCTGCTGGAAGTCAACGTCAGCGGCGAAGAGAGCAAACACGGCTTTTCCCCAACCGGCCTGGTCGACGCGCTGCCCGCACTGCTGGACCTGCCGGCGCTGCGTTACTGCGGCCTGATGACGATGGCCCCCTTTGTAGACGATGCCGAAGAGGTAAGACCGCTCTTCCGCAAATTGCGGCGCCTGCTTCAGGAGTTGCGGCATACCTTCCCGCCGGCAAAGTTTCCTCAGGTCACCTGGCAGCATCTGTCTATGGGCATGACAAGCGATTTTGAAGTCGCAATCGAGGAAGGCGCCACAATCGTGCGCGTCGGCACGGCGATTTTCGGCCACAGGGAGTACGAATGAATCAGCTACAGGGCAAGACTACCTTTATCGGCGGCGGCGCAATGGGTGAGGCCATAATCGGCTCTCTTATCGGTAAGCAACTGCTTAGCCCAACCCGGATCTGTGTTTCCGAGCCCGTGCCGGCCCGTCGTGAATTTCTGAACAACACATACGGCGTGACGACGGAGACCGACAACGCCCAGGCCGTGAACGGCGCCTCCGTCGTCGTTCTGGCGGTTAAGCCCCAGGTGCTTGGCCTGGTCATGGCAGACCTGGGTGGAAACCTGTCCCAGGATGCGCTCGTAGTCAGTATCATGGCGGGTGTGCGTATCGACACGCTCCAATCCGGTCTCGGCCATAACAAAATCGTCCGGTCCATGCCCAACACGCCGGCGCAGGTAGGCAAGGGGATGACCGTATGGACCGACACCGCCGCCGTAACCGAGACCGACCGCGGCGCGGCCCAGGCCATTCTTGAGGCGATGGGCGAGGCCATCTATGTGGCGGAGGAGCATTACCTGGATATGGCCACCGGGTTGAGCGGCTCCGGGCCCGGTTTCGTCTATTTCTTGCTGGAGGCTCTCATCGATGCGGGAGTACATGTCGGCTTCAGCCGCGACCAGGCCCAACAGATGGTGTTGCAGACGGTAGCCGGCAGCGTGGAACTGATGCGCCAGAGCGGTCTCCATCCGGCCGACCTGCGCAACCGTGTGACCAGCCCCGCGGGCACAACCGCTGCCGGTACCTTGGTACTGGAGCGCGCCGGCGTACGTTCTGCCCTCATTGATGCAGTCGATACTGCCTATCGCCGCAGCCAGGAGCTGGGCGGTGGCGACAAAAATATCTAACTGCCAGCACAGGTGCCGCCTTCTCGACGCAGATGATACCTGCGTATCGTCCTCATAACGTAAGGAGTTGTCGTGATTTTCTTGCTCTTGGCCCGTGTACTCCAGATTTACACCTTCATCCTCCTGATCCGGATTCTGATCACCTGGATCCCGAACCTGGACCCCTACCACCCCATTGTGCAGCTTCTTTTTCAGGTAACGGAACCTGTACTCGAACCCGCCCGCAAGCTCATCCCGCCAATCGGCATGATCGATATCTCCCCGATTGTCGTCTTCATCGTCCTGGGTATCTTGCAGGATCTGCTGGTACAGCTCGCCTATTAGCGGCACACGGAAGCCCGCATACTTCTTTTTCATGCGGAAAGGGCAGAGCGTGAAATCCTCAATTCCTACGAATATCCACGCCACGGGGAAAACAGTGTCTGAGAGAATAGAAAATCGGGTTGCCGGCCGCTGGCAGCCGCGCCCGTCGACTGCAATTAGGGCTGTCGCTGTGCTCCTCATCGCCGCGTTATTGCTTAGCGCCTGCAGCATCCGGAAATTCTTCGGGCCGAAGGCGGAGCCGACGTCGGCTGAAACGGCAGTGCAGTTGGAAGAAGATAGTCCCCTGTCCCGGCTTGTCGAACGGGCCAAGGAAGACCTGGTGAAGACAGCCGGCGCCGATTCAGACGATATCACCCTCGTCAGTACCGAGGAGGTAGAATGGGGCGATACCAGCCTCGGTTGCCCCCATCCGGACGAGATGTACGCGCAAATGATCACGCCGGGCTACCTGATTGTCCTGGAATCCGGCGGCAATACCTATGACTATCACACCGGCGCCGATCCCGAAGGACCGTTGGTGCAATGTACAGAAGAAGGGACGCCCGCAGGTGTGGCTGTCGTCCCCACAGAGGAGCCGGAAGAAGAAACCCAAATGGGAGCCGAAGACGCGCTGCCGCGCCTGATCGAACGTGCGACAGAGGATCTGATGCAAGCGACCGGCGTCGAGTCCGACGCAATCACCGTCGTCAGCACCGAAGAGGTGGAGTGGAGCGACACCAGCCTCGGCTGTCCAGAGCCGGACGGGATGTACGCCCAGATGATCACGCCGGGCTACCTGATTGTCCTGGAATCCGGCGGCAATACCTATGACTATCACACCGGGATCGACCCCGAAGGACCGCTGGTGCAGTGCACCGAAGACGGGACGCCCGTCGGCGCGGCTCTCGCCCTCCCTGAGGAACCTGAAGGAGAGACCCAAATGGACGACGGCGCGCTGACTCTCCTGATCGAACGGGCCAAAGAAGACCTGGTGCAAGCGACCGGCGTCGAGTCCGACGCAATCACCGTCGTCAGCGCCGAAGAGGTGGAGTGGAACGACACCAGCCTCGGCTGCCCAGAGCCGGACGGGATGTACGCCCAGATAATCACACCTGGCTACCTGATCGTGTTGGAAACCGGCGGCGAATCCTACAGGTATCACAGCGCGACCGACCCTGAAGGCCCGCTGGTGCAGTGCAACCTTGAGGCCGACAGCGAAGAATAGCTGGTTCGTTCAGGCTAATGAACTCGATCAGGAATCAGGATCAATTCGACGATCTGGTCCTCAGCGCCATAGAAGACCTGCCCGATGTCTTTCTCGACTGCCTGGAAAACGTCGCCATCGTAGTCGAGGAATGGCCGGACCGCGCCACCCTCCAGTCCGTCGGTGTGCGCCAGCGGAGCAATCTCCTGGGACTCTACCAGGGCATCCCCCAGACCGAGCGAACGCACGGCTACAATCTGGTAATGCCGGATAAGATCAGCATCTACCGCCGCCCGATCCTCATGCGTTGCCGCACCGAGACCGAAGTCCGCGAACTCGTGCAACGGGTCGTCCGCCACGAAATCGCCCACCACTTCGGCATCGACGACGATCGCCTCGTTGAGATCGGCGCCTACTGACGCCTCGAAGCAGACCCAATCTGCAGTAGCCGGTGGACTGAGGAGTGGCTTCGGTTGGCAGGGACGGGTACCGTTCCCATTCAGTTGCCGTCCCCTGTATTCATTTCTCTTCTGATGCGCGTTTCGACTATGGGTCTCTCGGGAACTCTCGTATGACGCTCGTGAGGCGCTCGTCGTGTTCTGGCGAGATCATGAAGGCGTGAACTTCAAGAGGCACTCTCTTCGTTACCTTCGCTGCAACCCTTTTCATCCAGAATTGACCCAATTTCAGGTCGCGTCCCTCAAATTTTGAGTGCATTGGCAACCCCTGCCGACTATGCTAAGATGCCTTGTATATATTGTGATGTTTTTGCCAGCACACCTCTCGTGTGCAAACGCATGCAAGACGCGTCACGGTTCCTCGCCAACCCAAACGGGCGTCCCTTCCCGACCCTCGTCGAGCCCAAAACGGCAAGAGCCCCATTCCTGTGCCGGGCGACCTGTCGGATAAGGGCCGCATGAACTCTGTATACTCCGGGCGCCGCGCAATATCTGGTCTGTGGCTCCAGGGAGCACGCCGACCGCCAGCCTCTGCTGTTTAGGTGTCAAATGGTCGCTTCCCGTAATTTCCAGTTCCGCCTCGAGTCGATCCTGATCTACTTGGGTCTCGGCATCTTCGCCTTCATCGCCGTGACGCCCTTCCTCCACACCATCGCCCGCTCCTTCAGCGCCGAAGCCCCAATACTCCGTGGCGAGGTAAATATCTGGCCGGTCGGTTTTTCGTTCGATGCCTACGAGCGGCTGATCATCGGCGGCACCTTCTGGTTGGCCTACCGTAACTCCTTCATCATTACCGTTTCCGCGACGCTGGTGCAGATGGTCATGACCATACTCTGCGCCTATCCGCTCTCGCGCACCTATTTGCCGGGCCGTAATTTTCTCATGACCTTGATTGTCTTTCAGATGATCTTCCCGCCAAGCCTGATCCCATTCTATCTGACGGTACGTGAGGTCGGCCTTATCGACAGCTGGGGATCGCTCATCTGGCCTTACGCCATCAACACCTTCAACATGATTGTGCTGAAGAGCTATTTTCAGGCGCTGCCCAGAGAACTGGAAGAGTCGGCCATCATCGACGGCGCTAACGATTTCAGGGTGCTTATCCATATAATGCTGCCCCTTTCCGTCCCGGTGCTCCTGACCTTGACCCTGTTCTACGTCGTCGCCAATTGGAACCTGTTCCTGCCGGCCATCTTCTTCATCAATGACGGCAATAAGCAGCCGCTCCAGGTGATCCTGCGCGACATGATCTGGTCCATGCAGCTCGCCACCCAAACCGCCAGCGCCGACGATTTCGAAAGGCTGGCCGGCATGGAGGCCCTGAAGGCCTCCAGCGTCATTATCGCCGCCATCCCAATGTTAGTCGCTTACCCGTTCTTCCAACGCTACTTCATTAAAGGCATCCTTCTGGGCGCAATTAAAGGGTAGTTGTCACTGAGATCTGGTTTCCTTTTGTCCGTCATTGAACTGTGATTGAAGGATGCATTCGAGGCAGTTGACGTGAAGCGATTTTCATCTCAAGTGTGAATTAACCTTCATTTTCCACAGGAGGGAATCAAGCATGGCTACACAATCAAAATTCACCCGCCGACAAGCCCTTAAATTGATGGGAGTCGGCACATTCAGCGCCTATCTGGCCGCCTGTGCCGCGCCCGCCGGCCCGTCGGACATGGCCGACTCCGGCGACTCGGAAATGCCCGCCGGCGAGAAGAAAGCCATCTCCATCTCCCACATCGGCGGCGGCAGCGTAGAGGCATCGGAGAAGTCTCAGCGCATGCAGTTGCTGCGCGCCAACTTCCCCGATATCGAGTTCGAGAACCGCTGGGTCAGCTACGCAGCCTACCTGGACAAAATTCCTGTCCAGATCGCCAGTGGCGACCTCGCCGACCTCCAGTTCTGTAACGCCTTCAACGATATCCCCCTCATGATGGAAAACGAGATCATCATTGAGACGGGGCCGTTGCTGGAACAGGTCGGCCAGAATATCCTCGCCGTCACGCCCGAAGCGGCCTGGGCATCCACCGTCTACGACGGCAAACAGTACGCCGTAACCCACAATATCTACGACCTCAACATCTGGTGCAGCCAGTATCGCGGCGACTGGTTGGAGTCTCTCGGCCTGGGTATCCCCGATACGATCGATGAGTACGGCGAAGTGCTGCGCGCCTTCTCCAACAGTGATCCCGACGGCAACGGCCAGGATGACACCTATGGTCGCCTGCTTTACAACTCCGTCCGCTTCGACGACGACTTCTTCCATGCCTTCGGCGTCGCCGTCGGCCATCACCTCAATGGCTTCTGGCGCGAACGCGACGGCCAGCTCGCGTTGGACTGGGTCCAGCCCGGCATGAAAGACGCCCTCGCTTGGATGAGTTCCGTCTGGGCTGACGGCGGATTCCATCCCGATTCCATCAGCATCCCCCTCGGCCAGAAGGACAATGCCTTCCGAGCCGGAATCGCCGGCAACGTCTACACCGCCTGGAGCGCCGTTGATTTCGCCCAGGAACAGATCAGAACCGTAGCCCCCGAAGCCACCGTCGTGGCCGGTCCGGCGCCCGAAGGACCGGGCGGCCGCGGCTATACCGGCGAAGGCTGGCCCTGGTGCTTCGTCATTCCCATCACCGCCCAGTGGCCCGAAGACTGTGTGCGCGTCATCGATTGGTTCTTTACGCCGGAGATCGCCTCCCAGATCATCTGCGAGGGCGTACTCGGGGTAACCAACAAGGGCCTGAATGAGAACGGATGGTGTGTCGAGTATACACCCGAAGAGAAGAAGGCCATGGGCGACGAGTGGTCACAGAAACAAAATGAGGTTCAGGATATCAACGTCTTCTGGGGCCTCTGGCTGACGATCGGCACGTTGGGCGGAGTGCAGCCCTTCCCCACCTTCCCGCCCGACATGAAGAAGCACTTCGAGGATATGCTGGCGGCCAAGTATTCCGAAGAAGCGCTTGCCGCCCAGGTAATTTCTCAGGAATACCTCAAAATTACTGAGAAACCTCGCCCCGTCCAAGCCGACAAAGAGTTCTGGCCTGGCCTGCAGACCCGCTTCGGCGAGTTCATTTCGCAGGCAGTGGCCGGCACCATCGACATTGACCAGGGGTGGACCGAGTGGATTGACTTCTTCGAAAAGAACGGTGGCCCTCTACTTACTGAGCAGGTCAACGAGATCTAGCAGTCAGACATCAGTGGTCGGAGGCCAGATTCTGCGCTGGCCTCCGACTACGGCCAGTTGAGGATAGTAAAGTGGCAACATCAGCCGTTTCCAATTCCGCCGCGACATCGGGCCGCCGCAGGACTTTTTGGGCGCAGTTTCTCTTCAACGTCTGGACATACCGCTATCTCTATCTGATGCTTGTCTTTCCCTTCGTCTTCTTCATCATCTTCCGTTTTTACCCCATGTGGGGCAACATCATCGCCTTCAAAAAGTACCAGTTGATGCACGGGATTTGGGGTAGCCAGTGGGTTGGATTCAAGCACTTCAACACACTCTTCGACGATCCCGCCTTCCTGCGCGTGCTGCGCAACACCGTATCCATCGCCTTCTTCAAATTGGTTTTCACCTTCCCCGCCCCGATCATTCTGGCGCTGTTCATTAACGAAATCCGCCACATGGCTTATAAGCGTTTTGTTCAAACAGTCGTCTACGTGCCCCATTTTCTTTCCTGGGTGATCTACGGCGCAATACTCTACATCGTGTTGTCCCCTGCAAACGGCATCGTCAACAATATCGTTTCCTCACTCGGCATGGAAAAAGTAGCTTTCTTCCAGAAGCCAGGTTACTTCCAACCTATTGTCATAATCTCGTCATTGCTCAAGGAGACCGGCTGGGCCGCCATCATCTATCTGGCCACCATCTCGACAATCGACCTTACCCTGTACGAGGCCGCCATCATCGACGGTGCCAATCGCTGGCAGCTCATGCGCTATGTGACTCTGCCCGGCCTGGCCATGACCATCGTTACTCTCTTTATTCTGCAGATTGGATTCTTCCTTAACGTCGGTTTCGAACAGATATTTATCCTGCAGAACAATATGGTGCTAATGACCGCTGACGTGATAGAAACGTTTATCTATCGAGTCGGCATCCGCCAGGCCCGCTTCGACTTTACAACTGCCGCCGGCCTGTTCAACGGCTTGGTGGGTATGGTGCTTGTCCTGCTTGCCGACCGCTTAGCCAAACGTCTGGACCTGCCCGGTATCTTCTGATGCTGATATGCTGCTTTCAGTTGTCAAGCGGGGGTGAATACTGTAAACTGAAAGTTCGTAGTGGAAGGAAGAAAGATGCGGCTGAAGGAGAAAGTCGCTATCGTTACCGGAGCCGGCCGCGGGCTCGGCCGTACGATCGCCGGACGTTTTGTTGAAGAAGGGGCAACGGTTGTCATCGCCGAACAGGACATTGAATCCGGGCAGCGCGTCCTTGCCGAACTCCAGGGAGCCGGCGGGGTCGCGATTTTTGTCAAGACTGATGTGTCCAGCCGGCCGGACGTGGACCTGCTGGTAGAAGAAACGGTGCAGCGCTTCGGCGGCATCGACATCCTCGTCAACAATGCCGGCGTTCTCGGCGAAAACGGCCATTTCCTCGAAATAACCCAGTCAGTCTGGGATCACGTGGTCAGCGTTAACCAGACAGCCGCCTTTATCTGCTCGCAGCTGGCCGGCCGGGTCATGGCGCGGAACGGCGGAGGAAGTATCATCAATATCTCCTCCGTCAATGGAATAGTCCCTCAGCCCCGTTGCGCGGCCTATGCCACTGCCAAGAGCGCTGTCGAATCCCTGACCCGTATCGCCGCCAGCGACCTGGCTCCCTACAACATTCGTGTTAACACGATCGCCCCGGGCCCGATCGAGACTCGTCCGCCGCACCTTGCTACACCGCGTCCGACCGAAGATACTCTTCTCGGTCGCAACGGCCTGCCGCACGAAATCGCAGCAGCGGCCGTCTTTTTGGCGTCGGAGGAGTCCAGTTTCATCACCGGGGAACGTATAGCGGTCGATGGCGGCATGTTGGTCAACGGCTATCGAATATACGGCATCGAGCGCCCGGCTTAATGCACTTTGCCTGCGAGACAGGTAGAGGAACCACAGAGCCTTGGCGTCGATGACCGAATACGCTTTGAGAACCGAAGGAAAGTTCATACTGTTAATCCGAGGTGCTTGTCTGTGAAGTCGTGTCGCCTGATTTCTCCCCTGATCATTGCGCTTGCGCTCTTGTCCGCCTGCTTCGGCCCGGACTTGCCCGGCGCGCCCCAAATGCCCAAACTGCCCTCGCCGCGTTCTCTACCCGGCGTCGACGAGTTGCTGGACCAACTTCCTGGCTTCGACCTGGATCTACTGCGAGAATTGGGCCTCCCGGACCTGAGCGATATCGCCGATCTGCCGCAGCTTGTTGACCTCCCCAGATTGGATGTCTCAGAAAACGCCATCGCCTTCGCCGGACCGACCGAAATGCGCATTGAAATCGGCGAATTCATTCGCGGCACCGATATTCAGTTGACCGGAATCGTCGACGGCCGCGCCGAATTCCTGTTCTCCGGCCTGCGTGCAGAGCGCATCGCCGGCGACTCGCTGGACTTCGACGGCCCTTGGCCCAATATCGGTGGCGTTGACTACTTGCTGCGACTGCGCGTCTATCGAGTGACCGAAGAGTACGTTCGTGCAGCCGGTGTCCATCGCCTGTTGATCGAGGGCATACAACCCATACATCAGCCAGCAATGGCCCTGCAGGGCAACCCCCTCATGATTCCCTATACAGGTTCCGTCGGCCCGGGTGAACAACTCAAAGGAACTACGTTCGGTTACGTCGGACAAGGAGAGCAGGGCGCCGAAATCAGTGGAATCCCTGCCGGCGATTTTCCCTTTCGCAAGACCGGTGATAGTCTGCGGTGGCAGGGTATGCTCCGGCCGGATCTGCCCAGCCAGTTCGATCTGCGTATTGTCCATTACGGAGAGAATTCAGTCCAGGTGGCAGGGATCGTCTCTTTGCAACTTCCTGATTAGATTCTCTTCGTAGTCGATGGTATGGCTGCAAAGCGAACAACACGAAGTGTGGATTTCTTCTCGACGGGAATCTTTGGCCTGAGACGCCGCGATGAAGCAAAGAACAGAGGGTGGAAAGCGTAGAAGAGTACGGAAGCGCTGGAGAAGAAGCGATGGTTGAGGCTGTGAGCAATCCCGGTACGTTGAGTGTGATCCGAAGGTTCAGACCACACGCCGACCTCCAGGGAATTCGCGCCGACTATTACAATCTTACCGACCTCCAGGGCCAGCCCTTGGCCGGACTTCTAGTGCTGATGGACCGGCGCGGACGGCCCGTGCGCGCCGAAATCCATATGAACAACAACACGGCTGACGCGCTCTACGAAATTGCCTTGCGCCAGAGCCTTCGCCTCATTGAAGACCGCTACAGAAGTGACCGTCCCGTTCGTCTTTACCCTCTGCGAATGCAATTGAATAGCGACCCGCTTTCGGTTCAGCCCAGGGGCAGCGCCTCAAGTTCCAGTATCGCGCCGGCCCCGGCGTCGGGCAATCCCCTGCTTCTGATGGGCGCCGTGCTGCTCGCGATCTCTGCGCTGTTCAGCGGCTGGTTCCTGAACGAATGGCTCACAGGCGAACTGACCCAATCCGGTACGCCTGCCTCGATGTCTGCGGTGTCGTCCTCAGCGGCCGCCGGACAGGATGTTCTCATCGTCGAAACCAACGGTCTGCCTCCCAGCCGCAACGCAATCCCGATGAATGTGGGTGATCGTGTCCGGCTTCTGCCCGAGTACAAGATCTCATTGCGCACTGAAGCCGGGGCACAGGCCGGTGTCATCGTCTCCCATCTGCAAGACGCCGATCAAATGACCATTCTGAACGGGCCCATCTGGCTGGAAGGCAACAGCGATACCATCGTCTGGTGGTATGTGCGTGTCGACAGCGGCTTTGAAGGCTGGGTTCCGGCCAATACAAGTGAACTGACGCTCCTGGAACCTCTCGTCCAATAGCTACTACGAGTTTGGCAACTCCGAACATGACTAAAGATAAACAGTCGCAACCGAACGTGATCGTAGTCGTTGCCGATACTCTGCGCACGGCGTTTCTCGGCTGTTACGGAAACGACTGGATCCACACGCCTTCTATCGACCGCTTTGCCCAACAGAGTGTCCGCTTTTCACGCGCCCATCCTGAATGTCTGCCCACCATCCCCACCAGACGCACATTGCACAGCGGCCGCCGCGCTTTCCCCTTCAACGACTACAAACCGGTCCCGTGGGACAACGTCTACCTGCCTGGCTGGCAGCCGATGAACGCCGAGGAAAGCACAGTCGCCGAAACCTTGCAGCAGGCCGGCTACCATACCGGCTTCGTCGCCGACGTACCCCACTATTTCGTGCCCGGTATGAACTTTACCCGCGGCTTCCAGCAGTGGGAGTTCGTCCGCGGCCAGGCCGAAGACCGCTGGCATGCTGTCGCCGACGCCGACCCGGCGCTTCTCGACCGCTATCGCGCCGGCGCTTCGGACCGAGTCGCCGCACATCTGGTCAATGTGCGGCCCCATGGACCTGAGGAAGAATGGCCGACCGCCCGCACCTTCCAGTGGGCCATCGATTTTCTGCGCGATAACCACCCACCCGGCCGCAGTCAGGACACCTCGCCATTCTATCTCTACGTAGACAGCTTTACCCCGCATGAAACATGGGAAGCGCCCCTGCACTACTATGACCTTTACGGCAGCCGCGCCGAACGCGAACCAATCTGCCTGACCGCCGCCTACGGGCCCTTCGCCGATCAGTACGACGATCGCATTCCCAGCATCCGCGCCAACTACGCCGGCCTGGTCACGATGGTGGATACTTGGTTCGGCCGTCTGTTGGACACCGTCGACCGGCTGGGACTGCGAGACAACACACTGATCTTCTTCTTCAGTGATCACGGCACCAATTTCGGCGATAACTTGGATAAGATCATGGGTAAGCCCGCCGACTACATGTACCCCGGCACCATGGACATCCCTCTGCTTATGCGCCATCCTGCCGGTCTGGGAGCGGGCCAGGTGCGGGATGAGCTGGTCTACACTTTGGACGTGCCCGCGACAATTCTTGCGGCCACCCGGCAACAGTCAGCCGACCCGATCGAAGGTCAAAGTCTGTTGCCTCTGCTCGAAGAAGGCGGCGGATTCGCTCGTCGTGAATACCTGACTTGCCGCTATGGCAACTCCGTCTGGTACCGTGATGATCGCAACTGGTTTTTCGACTCCGTGGACTGGCAGACGCCGCCCCAGAACCCATCCTCGTCCAACGGGCGGCAGCCGATCACGCGCCTGTTTGATCTCGAGACAGACCCCGACTGCCGGGTGAACATCGCCGACCACAGCCCCGAGCGTATCGCCCTGGCACGGCAACGAATCCTCGCCGACGCCGGCGGTCATCTCAACTACTATGAGCGTCACGATTCGACCGACGCTTTGGGGCGTCCGGAGTTTTCCAGCAGGTAGTCTTCAATTCACCTGTGGTCGGTGATCGCTGGCTGCACCGCCAACCGGCCTCAGGCAACTGGAGTTTGTCTAATGCCCAAGGTTGCTGCCGATCGACTCGAACGGATCTCAGGACGGCTCATGCAGGCCGCCGGCGCCTCATCCGCCGAAGCCGGTACCATCTCGCGCCATCTGATTGCCGCTAATCTGGCTGGCCACGACTCCCACGGTGTCATCCATGTCCCCGGCTACATAGCCTCAATCCAGAAGGGGCACCTGCGGCCCGGAGCCCCCTTCACCATCATTCAGGAGAGCCGGGCTACAACGGTCATAGACGGAAACTGGGGCTTTGGATTCACCGTTTCCGAACAGGCCATGCAACTGACCATTGACAAGGCGCGCCAGGAAAATGTCGCCGCCGCCACCGTCGTGCGTCAGGGTCACGTCGGGCGTCTGACTGACTATCCTCTGATGGCCGCCGAGGCCGGCATGATCGGGTTGATGACTGCCGATTCCGGTCGCGGCCCCAAGAGCGTTGCCCCCTTCGGCGGCCGAGAACCTCGCCTGGGTACCAACCCAATCTGCATCGCCGTCCCCTCCAATCTGGACGGCCCCTTCTACATCGACATCGCAACCTCTGCCGTCGCCGGCGGCAAACTGGGTGTTGCCATCCAGCGTGGGCAGTCAATACCCACCGGCTGGGTGATCGACAGCGAAGGCCGGGCTTCCACAGACCCTGCCGCCGCCCGCAACGGCGGGGCCATGCTGCCCCTCGGCGGTTCGGAAGGCCACAAAGGTTACGGTCTGTCTTCCATGGTCGAAATACTTTCCGGCCTGTTGACCGGCCTTGGGTTCGGGATCGAACCGACGGGTCGCCACAACGACGGCTGCTTCATGGCTGTATTCCAGGTCGATGCTTTTCGCCCTTTGGATGAATTCAAACAGGAAGTAACCGAATTCGCCCGCTACCTGACGGCAACACCGCCCGCCGAAGGAACTGAACGCGTCTACTACCCCGGCGAGCTCGAAGACTTGCGAACCCGGAAGGGACGCGAGGAAGGCATCTACGTTGAAGAGAGGACCTGGCAGAGCCTTGCCGATTTGGCCGACGAGTTTGGCGTCGACGAGGACTTTTCTTCCGATCGTAATGGCCAGTGACCAAGACAGCGCTTGCCGTGAACCGCGCATGGCCCGCAGCGTTGGAAAAAGCCGCACTTCAGGCTACAATGGCCCTGGTATCGCAGCGCATTGCCCACAGTGAACGATGCAAAGCCTCATGAATAAGCCGGGCAGTGCCATCACGCAGAGCTTGCGTGGCATGGCGCTGTGTCACCCGGACACAATTAAAGTACATTTCGACCCGGACTTTGTCGAGCGTCTGGCCCCCGCTCGTTCCGGGAAAGTCGCAGTGATCAGCGGTAGCGGCAGTGGACACGAACCCTTGCCCATCGGCTACGTTGGTCTTGGCATGCTGGATGCCGCCTGTCCCGGCCCAATTTTTACCAGCCCTTCCCCGGTGCAGCTGTTGGCGGCCGTCCATTCTGTCGACCATGGCGGAGGTGTTCTCTTCGTGGTAAAGAACTACGCCGGAGGCGTACTCAACACTGAACTGACCATCGAGGTAGCGCTGCAGGAGGGAATAGACGCCCGCTACGTGCTTGTCAATGACGACGTATCGATCCCGAAGGTCGCCAATCGCCGTGGGCTCGGGGCAGCCACCCTGGCCTGTAAGATCGCCGGCGCCGCCGCCGAAAACGGTTACACGCTGGAAGAGGCCGAGGAAGTAACGCGCCGGGCGGTTGCCTCCTCCCGCAGCATGGGGGTGGGAACCAACATCAACACGCTCCCTCGCAACGGGCCCGGCGACAATCTCGGCGATGATTCGATCGAGGTGGGAATAGGCATACACGGCGAACCCGGCAAAGTGCGTTCGGTGAGTAAAGGTATGCCGGAGATCGTCGATCTGATTGTACATCCAATTCTCGATGACCTGCCCTTTGCTTCCGATGATCGCGTCCTGCTCCTGATAAGCGGGATGGGCGGTACGCCGCCTCTGGAGTTGTACCTCTTCTCCGAGGCAATTCACGAGATGCTGGCTGCACATCGACTTCGGGTTGAGCGCCAATTGATCGGAAACTACCTTACCAGCCTCGGCCGGGGCGGGTATATGATGACTCTTATGAGATTGGACGACGAGTTGCTGCAGTTGTGGGACGCCCCCGTGCATACCCCCGTCCTGCAATGGTAACGAAACGGCCAATGGACTATGGATTGCGATAATGGGCCAGGAGATCACAATAAAGCAACTTCGCAAATGGCTTTCAGCTTATGCCGCTCGCATCATCGAGAACGAAGCCCATCTCACCGAGTTGGATACCGCCATCGGTGACGCGGACCACGGAGTGAATATGCGCCGCGGCATGGGAAAGCTGCAGCAGCGCCTGCAGGAGGAGGGGCAATCTGAGGACATCAGCGCATTCCTCCGCTCCGTCGCCATGACACTCATCAGCGGGGTCGGCGGGGCTGCCGGACCACTGTATGGGACCTTTTTCCTGCGCGCTGCCACCAGCCCCACAAACGGCAGCTCGATCGACCTGGCACAGTTGACCCAAATGTTCCGCTATGGTCTGGATGGACTGCAGCAGCGGGGCAAAGCCCAGGCCGACGACAAGACCATGATCGATACAATTCAACCCGCTGTCGAGGCAATGGAGGCAGCGCTGGCAGCCCACCAGAGCGCCGCCGTCGTGCTGGCTGCTGCCCGCCAGGCCGCCCATCTGGGCATGAAACATACGATTGACATTGAGGCCAGAAAAGGACGCGCCAGTTACCTTGGCCCGCACTCCATCGGTCATCAGGATCCCGGCGCGACCAGCGCCTACTTCCTGTTCGAGACCGCCGCCGAGGTCTTCACTATAACTGGTGCCGACTGATGCCTCATCTGATTGGTGCAATCGATTCCGGTACAACCAGTACCCGTTTCATGCTCTTTGATCAGTCAGGCGCTATCGTCGGATTTGAACAGCAGGAACACGAACAGATCTTCCCTCGCAGCGGCTGGGTCGAACATGATCCTCTGGAAATCTGGCAGCGGACCCAGGCGGTGATTCGGGCGACCCTCTCCAAATGTGACGTCCAGTCTGGACAGATCGCCGCCATAGGCATTACCAATCAACGCGAAACCGCGGTTGTGTGGGACCGCCGCACTGGACTGCCGGTCTGCAACGCCGTCGTTTGGCAAGACACTCGCACCGACCGCATCTGCCGCCGCCTCGAGGAGGCCGGTCACGCGCCCATATTCCAACAGAAGGCCGGTCTGCCACTGGCAACCTACTTCTCCGGCCCCAAGTTCCGTTGGATTCTTGACAACGTTGAGGGCGCGCAGGCCAGAGCCGAAGCCGGTGAACTGATCTGCGGCACAGTGGACAGCTGGCTGATTTGGCAGCTCACTGGTGGCGACCGCATGCATGTCACCGATCCCACAAACGCCAGCCGCACCATGCTGATGGATCTGACAACCCTCTCCTGGGACTCGCAACTGTTGGATATTCTGGCGATTCCGCCTTCGATGTTGCCGGAAATCCGGCCCAGCAGCGAACCCGCCTTCTACGGTATGACCGCCGCCGACGGCCCCTTCGGCGCTGCCATTCCAATCTGCGGCAACTTGGGCGACCAGCAGGCAGCGACCGTCGGCCAGACCTGTTTCAGCCCAGGCGAGGCGAAGAACACGTACGGAACCGGTTGCTTTATGATTCTGAACACCGGTGAGGAGATCGTCTATAGCCGCAACGGACTGCTGACGACTGTCTGCTACCAGATGGGTGAGTCGGCGCCGGTCTACGCACTGGAAGGCTCTATAGCAATGGCCGGCGCCACAGTGCAATGGCTGCGTGACGAGCTGCAGCTGATCAGTTCGGCAGCCGAGACCGCAGAGATTGCCCAAAGCGTTGACGATTCCGGCGGCTGCTATTTGGTACCGGCCTTTAGCGGGCTCTTCGCGCCCCACTGGCGCAGTGACGCTCGCGGCGTCATCGTCGGTCTCACCCGCTACGTGAACCGGGCGCACATCGTGCGCGCCGCGCTTGAATCCATCTGCTACCAGACGCGTGAAGTGTTGGACGCGATGAACGCTGATAGCGGTGTGCCGCTGCGTCAGCTGAAGGTGGACGGCGGTGCCACAGTCAATGACATGCTGATGCAGATGCAGGCCGACATTCTGGGAACGACCGTGATCCGGCCTCGCATCGCCGAGACAACCAGCCTTGGCGCGGCCTATGCAGCGGGACTGGCTGTCGGATTCTGGCCGGATCTGGATACATTACGGACGCAATGGCGCGAGGACAAGGTCTGGCAGCCGCAGATCGACGCAACCGAACGAGCCCAGGGCTATACCGGTTGGCAAAAGGCTGTCGAACGCACGCTCGCGTGGGCCGAATGACCACGGCAGTGACTGTTAATCTCCGCTCTGGCCCGCTGGAGAGTCAATCGTGATCGGTCTGGTGATCGTCTCTCACAGCGCCAAACTTGCCGCAGGTGTCCATGAATTGGCGGCGCAAATGGCCGGAAGTGAGGTCGAAATCAGTCAGGCTGGAGGGCTCACAGATAATGGCGAGACACTTGGCACAGACGTTTACAAGATTCTGGCAGCCATAGAAGAGGTCTGGTGTGAAGACGGTGTCCTCTTGTTGATGGATTTAGGTAGCGCTATCATGTCAGCTGAAATGGCTCTCGAAATGCTTCCGGAACAGCAGCGGCAGAACTGTCTTCTGAGCAACGCGCCCCTGGTGGAGGGCGCCATCGTAGCGGCGCTTCACGCCAGCCTGGGTGAGCCTCTGCAGGCGGTGAACGCTGTCGCCGAGGCCGCGCTTGCGGCGCCGAAAATTGCCGACACCGGCTGAGCAAATCGAACGATCGCAGTCTTGGAACTCTGAGATGGAGAATCGATCTTCACAGGCGGACCCTCAAGAAGGAAGGATTGAGGTCAGAACACAACACCAGGAGAGTGGGATGAGCAACAACTCTCACTCCCCTCCGCTTGATGATCACCCCGCGCAACCAGGTCCGCTGGTTCAGCCGTCCAGTAGCGTTGTGGTCACTGTCACTGATCCCCGCGGCCTTCATCTCCGCTCCGGTAGAGATGTTGTCCGCACTGCCAGCCAGTTTCAGGCCCAGATCACAGCCTCCAATCTCAGCCGTAACAGCAACGCTGTCGATCTGAAAAGCATTCTTCAATTGATGCAGCTTCAGGCCCGCCAGGGACACGACCTGCAACTGGCGGCAACTGGACCTGACGCTGACGCAGCCATCGAGGCGCTTTGCTCCCTTTTCTAATCACCAACGGGTAAAAAAACCTGTGCAGCAGCTTTTTCACGGTCTCTCAGCAGCACCCGGGGTCGGTATCGGCAATATATACAAGTATGCTCCGGTCCCCGCCGACGATTCCGGCGGGCCGTCCCTACATGCTGCCGGCAACCCCGAGGAAGAGTGGGAACGCTTTCTGGCAGCCCGCCTCCTGGTCGATGAAGAATTGGCCCGTCTGGCCCAGATCGGACAAACAGCAACCGCGGAGATCTTTCTCGTTCACCGCGAAATCCTCCATGACAGCACGCTCACCGAAGCGGTGCGCGCAGCCATCGACTCCGGCTCCGACGCCACCCGCGCCACCCGGCGGGCCACAGGTGAACTAGTCCGACTCTTCCAGGACTTAAGCGACGAATATTTTGCCAGCCGCGCCACCGACATCCGCGATGTAGGTCAACGCCTTGTCTTCCGCTTGGGCGGAATCACCTCCGCCCGCCAGTTGAACCCGTTGCCCGACGATACAATCCTGCTCGCAGAGGACTTGACCGCGTTCGATACCACCCACCTCGACCAGGCCCACGTCGTTGGCATCGCCCTGGCCGCCAGCACGCCCACTGCCCACACAGCCATTCTGGCCCGCAGTTTGGGCATCCCCCTCGTCTGCAGCGCCGGCGCGGAGATCCTGCAGCTGCACAGCGGCATGTTCGGCGTAGTCGACGGAATCCGCGGCCGTCTCCTCGTGGATCCCGATGAGGAGACGCTCGAACAGTATGAGTTAACCCGCTCTCGGCTGCGGCGCTTTCAGGCCGAAGCGCTCTCGCACTCCCATGAGCCGGCCCTGACTCCCGATGGCGAACGCATTCCCGTACGCGTGAACGTCAACAGCCGTGAAGATCTCCTGCACATCCACTCCAACGGCGCCGAAGGTATCGGTCTCCTCCGCACTGAAAACCTCTTTCAACACCGAACCAGCCCGCCGTCCATTGCCGAGCAGTTGGCTGCCTACCAGGATGTGCATTCTTACACGAACAGCCACTCTCTGACCGTGCGGCTGCTTGATATCGGCGGCGACAAACCGGTTCCCTATCTGCAGCCTCCCGCCGAAGCCAATCCCTTCCTCGGCGTGCGCGGCATCCGCCTTCTGCTCCGCCATCCGCAAATGCTTATCGATCAGGCCCAGGCGTTGGCGGAGCTGGCGCAGAACGTATCGCCGGTAACCCGCATTCGAATTCTCATCCCCATGATTTCGAAAGTGAACGAAGTCCACCAGACTTTAGAGTTGCTCGATGAGATTCCCGGCTATCAGCACTGCCGTCACAAACTCGGCACACTTGAAGTAGGCGTGCTGATCGAAGTGCCGTCAGCCGCTCTCTTGGCGCACCACTTCGCGCCGCAGGTCGATTTTCTCAGCATCGGCACTAATGATCTGGCCCAATATACCCTCGCTGCAGACCGCGTCAACAGCGCTGTAGCAACGCTGGCAACCCCGCTGGACCCCTCCGTGCTGCGCCTGATCGCCCTGACCTGTGAAGCGGGCCGCGCCGCCGGCATCCCCGTCGCCATCTGCGGTGAAGTCGCCGGCGACCCTTCCGTGCAGCCCCTGCTCTTGGGTCTGGGTCTAAACGAAATCAGTGTGGCCGGCCCTGCCGTTCCCCTGGTCAAATCCGCAATTCGACGCGTGGACATGGACGCGGCCAGAGAGCTCGCTGCCACAGCGCTCAAATGCAGCCGCGCTCAGGAGATCCATCAGCTTCTCCACGACATTGGATAGCGCCCGATGAAGAGGATGCATACGGAAATCCTCGTGATCGGCGGCGGTGCAACCGGCACCGGTGTTGCTTGGGATGCCGCCCTGAGGGGATTTCGCACCGTCCTCGTCGAAAAACGCGACCTGACACATGGCACGACCGGGCGATACCACGGCCTCCTGCACAGCGGCGCAAGATATGTACTGAAAGATGCCGACAGCGCTGTCGAATGTATCAGCGAGAACCGCATCTTGCGCCGTACCCACACCCACTGCATCGAAGACACAAGTGGATTCTTCGTAGTTACGCCCGGAGATGAAGACGACTATCCCGATCGCTTCGCCGCCGCCTGCCGCCGCCTCAACATCCCCTGCACTGAAATCCCGGCGAAGTCCGCCCTGCGCCGCGAACCTCTGCTGAACCCCCGCATCAGTCGTGTCTTCGAACTGCCCGATGCTGCCGCCGACAGCTTCCTCGCCACCCACGCCACCGCGCAGGCCGCGCGCCAGGCCGGCGCAACGCTGCTACCCTATCATGAACTCACTCGACTTCACCTGTCCGGGGGCGACGGCAACCGCACAGTTTCGGGCGCCACCGTTCTCGACACAGTCTCGGATGAAGAGCTGCACATAGACGCCGACCTCGTCATCAACGCCGCCGGCACCTGGTCCGGTCAGGTCGCGGCCCTGGCAGGGGTAGAAGTGAGGATGATTCTTGGCAAAGGCGTGATGCTGGCCACCAACGCCCGTCTGACCAACACCGTTATCAACCGTTGCAAAATGCCCGGCGACGGCGACATTCTGGTGCCGATTCACACCGTCAGCGTTATCGGCACAACCGACGAACAAGTGGCCGAACCGGAGGACCTGTCCATTGAGCAGTGGGAAGTTGATCTGATGCTGACTGAAGGCGACAAACTGGTGCCCGGCCTCAGCCACAGCCGGATTCTGCGCGCTTGGGCCGGCGTGCGGCCCCTCTATCAGGAGACGCAACCACCGCGCAAGCTTACGCAAAGCAATAGTAATTTCCAGGCGAATGATCAGCCAGCGCAGGGGTCACGACAATACAGCCGTGACGCGACCCGTGCTCTGGCCCTGCTCAACCACCAGCAGCGAGACGGCGTGCGCGGGTTCATTACAATTACCGGCGGCAAATGGACGACCTTCCGCCTGATGGCTGAGTCCGCAGTCGACGCGGCCTGCGAACAGTTGGGTGTTTCCCGCCCCTGCCGCACCGCCGAGACAACTGTGCCCGGTGTCGAACAAGGACACTACTGGCTCGGTCATCGGCTCAACGAAGTCGAAGACGAAGAGTTGCAGTCGGAGCTGATCTGCGAGTGTGAACTGGTAACCCGTTCGATGTTGGAAGGCGCATCGCAGCGCAATCCGACCGTCACCCTGGATGATCTGCGCCGCGATGTCCGCCTCGGGATGGGGCCGTGTCAAGGCGGCTTCTGTACCTACCGCGCGGTAGGTATCCTGCACGAACTACGTATGGGTAAGAGTTCGTCCGTAGCCGGAGAGTGGAATGTGGCCCATATGCAGTCCCCGGCCCATCATCACCGTGACAGCTCCACGGCCGAAGTCACCGTCAAAGGCACTGATCCGACCTCCAACCTTACACCCGCCGGCGACGCCGCCAGTCGCTCCGCCGCCGTCGATCCGCAGGCAGCGGTTTCGCAGCCGAACCTGTTGTTGCGGGACTTCCTGCAGGAACGTTGGAAGGGCGTCGCGCCGATCCTGTGGGGACAGCAGCTGCGCCAGGAACGTCTGGACGAACTAATCTATCTGAGTATTCTGAACGCCGATCATCTTCCAGTCGATGACAAGGAAAGCCCGCTTTCCTCTTTCTATCGTTCCGATTCCTCGCCTTCGAGTTCTAATCTCTGATTCATGCTTGATCTCCTTGTCATCGGCGCCGGCCTGACCGGCCTCTTCGCCGCATTTACCGCTGCCCGTGCCGGTCTGCGTGTGCGTGTAATCGCCCACGGCGCCGGCTCGACGCACTGGCATGCCGGAACAATCGATCTGTTGGGATATGTGCCAAATGGGCAAGAGGCGGTCGCGAACTGGACGCAAGCGCTCCCCGAACTGCCGCCTGCACATCCCTACCGGATTCTCGGCGTGGAGACGATTGCGAAAGCACTGGACGAGTTTCAACGGCTTACCGCCGCGGCAGGGCTGCCGTATGTTCGCGCCGGCGCCGACACGAATCTCCCCTATTCCAGCGCATCAGAGGGGCGAATGGCGCAAAGTAGCGACCCTGACAAACGGATCGATGACGTCAATCTTGGGCGAAATTGCCAGCTCATTTCACCGGTCGGCGCCGCCCGCCCGGTCTATCTGGCGCCCACGGCCCAACAGGCAGGCAACTTAGAGGATGACCGGCCGCTGGCAATTGTCGGCCTGACCGGTATGTCCGACTTCTACCCGGAGTTGATCGCCGCAAATCTGCAAAGGCAGGACCGCCTTGTTCGCAGCGTATCCCTTCCCCTCAGTCGGTTCACAACAAGGCGTAACCATAGCCCGTTGCAAATGGCCCGACTGTTGGATCAGCCAGCCGCGCAGGAGCAGTTAACAGAAATGGTGGTAGACGTGACCGCAGTCGGCGAACGTGTGGGTCTGCCCGCAGTATTGGGACTGAACGCCCACTTATGCCTCCTGACGAAAATTCACGAAGTGATCGTCGGTCAAGACCCCATGACATCCCAGTCCTGCGACGGCCAGGGGTCAGGGATCTCGGTTTTCGAAATCCCGACACTTCCTCCTAGTGTGCCAGGTTTGCGTCTTGACGCTGCCCTGCGCGCCCAGTTGGACCACTTGGGCGTACGCGTTGAAATCGGCATGGAAGTCTGCGGGTTCTACGCAAACGGTCGGCGTATCCAGTGGATCGAGACCGAAACCGGAAGCCGCCCTCTGCGTCATAGGGCCCGCAACTACCTGCTGGCCACCGGCGGCATCCTTGGCGGCGGCATCTATGCTCACCGCTGCGGCCGTGTGGAGGAGACCGTCTTTGACCTGCCGCTGACGGCGCCGCAGACGCGCCCCCAGTGGTTGCGCCCTCTCTTCCTGGACCGACGAGGCCACCCGATCTTTCAAGGCGGTGTCTCCGTCGACGACCGCTTTCGTCCCCTGGACCAGGCCGGCGCGCCTGTCTACGATAACCTGTGGGCTGCAGGCGCGATCCTCGCCCATACCGACCCGATCCGCGAGCGCAGCCGCGAGGGAATCGCCATTACTACTGGCTACGCCGCCGCAAATGCTGTCGTTCGTGGCCAGTAACTCAATCTGAATTTCGTACCGCCCGCCGCCCGCCAACTTACTTCAAGCTACTGTTGAAATGCCTACCGCACCTCTGAATTCTGTCAGCCTGAGCCTGAACGACTGTATCAAGTGCAACATCTGCACCAGCTACTGTCCCGTTTCCGAAGTAACGGACAGCTTCCCGGGGCCGAAGTACGCCGCGCCCCAGTCGGAACGCTTTCGTGATTTTGGACACCCATATTACGAAGACGCCGCTGGCCCCATCTCTCGCTCACTTGCCGGTGGGCAGATGCCTGACGCCTCTGTCGACTATTGCTCCGGCTGCCGTGTCTGTAATGAAGTCTGCCCAACAGGTGTCCGTATCGCTGAAATCAACGCCCGCGCCCGCGCCCGGATCGTGGCAGCGCGAGGCCTCTCCTTGAGGAACCGGCTCCTGGGCCGCAACGAACTGTTGGGACGGGCAGGAAGCATCGCGCCCGGCTTCGCGAACTTCGTTCTGCACCACCCGATTAGCCGTCGGCTCGCGGCCGCCCTGTTTGGTGTGGCAGAGAAGGCGCCGCTGCCCCGCTGGCACCATGAAACGTTCAACCGCTGGCTGGCGCGGACCGGTGTCCAGAGGCTGCGCAGCGAGCAAAAGGTCATCTATTTTCACGGTTGCGCAACCCAATATTACGAGCCGTACGTTGGCATGGCGGCGATTTTGGTGTTGGAGCATCTCGGGTATGAAGTGGTAGTGCCTCCGCAAAACTGCTGCGGCCTGCCGATGCTTTCAAACGGAGAATTCGGCGCGGCCGAAGGCTATCATCGCCGCAACGTTGCCCGCCTCGCCAAATATGTCAATGCCGGTTACCCGATCGTAGGCACCAGCACCAGTTGCACGCTGACTCTGAAGGAAGAGGCGCCGGAACTGCTCGATCTGGAGGGCGATGCGGGCACCCGGGCCCTGAAGCTCGCTATTTGGGATATCTTTGAATGGCTGCGCGAGCGTGAGGATCAAGGCCAGCTGCCCTCTGACCTGCGTTCACTTAACCAAACCGATCAGCCCTTTATTCTTCCCTACCATGCCCCATGCCAGCTGCGGGCACATCGTATCGGCAAACCCGCGCTGGACCTGTTGGCCAGGATCCCGGGCCTTGACCTGCGCGAAAGTCACGCCCGCTGTTGCGGAATCGCCGGGACGTACGGCTACAAGACTGAGAAATACCAGATCGCCATGGATGTGGGTGGGGAGCTGTTCGACTTTGTCGCGGAGCAGGCTAACGAGTCGGACCCGGTTTCCAAGGGAAAGGTTTCCTTTACTGCCTGCGATTCTGAGACTTGCCGCTGGCAGCTGGAACACGGGACGGGCCTACCCTCCCGCCACCCAATCGAGCTGCTGGCAGCAGCCTATGGCCTGTACGACCTGCAGGCGCGGCGTCCGGCAGATGGGAACTGAGCAATGGACTCTATTCGCATCCTGATAATCGGAGCCGGGGCCATCGGCTGTTTTGTCGGGGGCAAGCTGGCTTCCGCTGGGCACGCCGTGACATTAGTCGGTCGCGCCCGAACAACCGCGGCTCTACAGGCGCGCGGTCTGGAGTTGTACTCGGCTGATGGTGAGGTGGAATCGATCCCCTCTGTCAACGCGGTTGCGTCTGTGCGAGAGGCATTTCCTGACACGTATCACCTTGCCGTCCTCGCTGTCAAAAGCTATGACACGGCAACCGTCTTAGACGAGTTAGCCTCGTCGGGAGCCGCACTTCCCCTTGCAATCCTCAGCCTTCAGAACGGGGTCGGCAACGAAGAAGAGATTGCCGCGCGTTTTGGCCCGCAGCGGGTCCTTGCTGGAACGATTACAGCGCCCGTCGAGGTGAGAGAGCCGGGCATCGTCCAGGTGACAAAGCCCTCCTTTGCCAGCGGCTTGGCAGACTACCCTGGAGGGAGCGAAGAGGCGGGAAGCGATACGCACTCTTCACTCCTCACTTCTCTCGCCTCGCACTTCTCCGCCGCCGGCATCCCGGCAAAGGTGTTCCAGGATGCTCAGAGCATGAAATGGTCAAAGCTGCTCATGAACATGATCGGCAACGCCACCAGCGCCATACTGGCCGAGCCGCCCGGCATCACCTTCGCCGACCCCCGCATCGCCGACCTGGAGATCGACGCCTTGCGTGAGGCCCTTCGCGTGATGGCTGCCGCCTGCATTCACCCTCTGAACGTGGAGAAATACCCGCTTCGAACTCTCGCCCCCCTTTTGCGTTTCGGTCCGCGCCCGCTCCTGCGCTCCGCCCTGCACCGGACCGTCGGCGGAGCGAGGGGAGGAAAGATGCCCAGCCTCTTCCTGGATCTGGAGTCAGGTAAGAGGGGGAGCGAAGTCGGCTGGTACAACGGCGCCATCGTACGCAAAGGTGTGGAAGTCAGCATCGCAACGCCTGTCAACCGCTTGTTGACCGAAACTGTCCGGCAATTGGCAGCCGAACCGCAGTTGCGGGCTGGTTGGAGAGGAAACTTCGAGCGACTCGCAGCGGCGGCCAGGGAAGCGGCTGACGCCTAGTTCACAGAAGAACATGCGAGAACTGGGGTAGATGAGAAAAGGATTTGAAGGTTAAAGTCCTGGCCCGATCAGTACGATAAGTACAAGCGCCAGTACCGCAAAAGCCGAATACTCCAGCACAAGCTTGCGGCTGAGATGGCCCTCATGGAGCGCGTGCCGGGCCAGCCCTACGAACAGATAAAATATCAACAGCAGAACGAGTCCGCCGCTTGCACCCGATAGGGGCCAGTAGTTCAACGCCCACGCCGCCTCACCCAGTACGACCGCAACCAACGCCGCATAGCTGAGCACGACATTCACTCTGGGCATTATGTCCCGTAGCAGCTCAACAGCCAGCAGCGCGGCTGTTGCCGCAATCAGTGACCCGGAGAGCAGGCTGCGGGTTCTTGTCTGATATACCAGCAGGAATAGGGCCAGAGCCGCGGTATAGGACAATACGTTGAGCAGAATGCGGGCCTGCCGGTAACCCGCCGATCCTTGATCTGCGCTGGCGTAAAGGTTGAACAGAATAATGACGATCAACCCTCCGCTGAGCAACGCCGCCCCGGCCTGGAAAAGTGGTGTCCTGGCCTCGGGCGCCAGTAAAACCGCCAAAATGGAGACGGCGGCAGGCAGCCCCCAAAACAGCCAGGTGTGCCCGCCGTTTTCAGGTTCGCGACCCAATGGGTCTTCGGAGTAAAGGGGATGGGTGCGGATCGCCCGTTCCGTACCGCTGGCCGTGAGCAGCGCGATGAAGACGGCAATGACGGTCGTCTCACTGATTCTGATCGACATCGGCGAACCCAGCGCGTTCAGAGTAAATACAACCGTAGGCAGCCGCAAGAACAGGCTGATCGCTACCGTGGCCGCCACGGTCCACGCCAGCACGCTCACGCGCTGCACAAAGCGTCGGTTCGTGCCGTATACTGTCATCAATGACGCAGGTCGTTCCATCCCCGTCGCGGCAAAAGATTGACTTCCGCTTTCAGGTTGACCCGTATTCTGTTGCCCGCTGGCCCCGAACGGGGCATACCAGTTCTCAGTCCCCAATTTTCAACTTCCAGTTTCCTGTTGGGAAGGATGATGATACTATAAAACAAAAAGGAATAACTGGAAACCGTCGTTGAGCGAGTACGCGAATTTCGATATCACCATAAGCGGCGATAGGGCTCCCTTTTCAGTATTGGCGTCGTATCGCGGGCTGAGTGGCGCCTCCACGTTCGGTCAGGATGCCCTCACTTCAGTCTGGGTGGGGTTCCTGGCGCAGCTGGGCGATCCGTATCAGACACAAGGGGAAGAGCTACTGGCCGAAATCGGCAGCAGGCTCTATTCCGAACTGATCCGCGATCAAGTGCGAGACCTCTGGGCCCAGGCCCGTGCCGACGTGGACGACGGAGGACGACTGCGGCTTAGGCTCATCTTACACCCGCCCGCAGTCGCGGCCCTGCCTTGGGAAACGCTCCACGATCCCCGCCGAAATCAATCCTTTGCGGCCGACACAAATATCTCACTCGTTCGCACACAGAATCTCGTTAGCTATGTTGCCCGCCCCAGGGCGCTGGAGGCGGCGCTGCCTCTCAAAATTCTGTTGGTGATGGTCGATTCAGGAATGCCGGACGTCCCCACACAGCACTGGTCCGACCAAGGTGAACCGGGCCATGAGCTGGCCGCACATATAGAGAGCGAACAGATCCGTTCTGCAATCGAAAAGCTTCCGTCCGCCCGCGTGAAGCTGGATCAATTGGACGGACGCGTTACGATTCAACAGATCCGGGAACGGTTGGTGACGACCTGGCCCGACATCCTGCACTTTGTCGGCCACGGCAACGAGGACGGCCTCCTGCTTTGGTCCGATGACGCCCCTGCCCTCGTATCGCCCGCCACGCTGCGCACGGTGCTGCAACAGGCAGAATCGGTGAAGCTTGTCTTTCTCAACGCCTGCCTGGCCGGACGGGTCGACAGTACGCGGCCCTTTGCCGGCATCGCCCACCAGTTGCTTCAGAGTGGCCTGCCTGCTGTGATCGCCATGCGCTACGAGATCCTGGATCGCTCCGCCGTGCACTTTGCCGCTGGGGTCTACGAAGCGCTTGTGTCGGGCCAGGGCCGCGGCCATATTGACGCCGCTGTCAGCATAGCTCGCAACAGTCTGTACATCAACGACCCAAATCGCGTGGACTATGCAACACCTATCCTCTGGCTCAATTCTGAGGACGGCCGCATTCTGCCCTTCGATGATGCGCAGCAGACGGAAGCGTCCACCTCCCCCCGCTCAATCTTCACGCGTTCACAGATGGGGCGTTCCTCGCTTCGGATCGAATTCAAGCTGGCAGAGAAAGAGGCGTGGTACCGCTCCCTGCCGGAAACGATCTCCGATCCCCATCTACCCTTCGAATATCAACGTCGTCGTCGCATCGTCGGTCTGCTGCTGAGGATATTGCAGCAGGCGGTAGAGGAGCGGGATCAGGGCCGAGTCATTGATGTCAGGTCTGTACAAAAGCGCTTGTCTACATTCGAAGAGGAGAGGCGCCACATCCAGAATATCCTTGACCATTGCCTGGATCGCTCGTAAGACCTGATGCCGTGGCGCTGACCACCATCCGACTGATTCATCTCGCCTTCCTCTACGCGATTCTCTGCTACCTGGGTGTAGAGCTCGCCTTAACACTTCGGGATCTTCGGGAACAAGGCCCCAGCAGCCTGAATGCAACTACAGAGGCTCACCCCCTTCTCTCACCAGCCAGCCAGATACCCTTTCTCGGTGTCACCGTCCTACTTGAGCAATACGAAGACCCCCATCTTCGGCAGCAAGCACTGCACCGTCTGCGCGGCGCTGGTTTCGGCTGGGTACGTCAGCGTATCGACTGGAGCCGCGTTGAACCGCAATCAGGCGCGTTCCAGTGGGCGTGGACAGACCAGGTTCTGACCGAAATCGCTGCCGCTGGACTGGCGCCTGTCATTGTGCTGGACGGCAGCCCGGCCTGGGCCAGAGACAGTAGAGACCGTCCCCCGCCGGGGTCCCTGGAAAACGACCTGTCCCGGCGGCTGGCGCCTCCCGCCGCGCCGGAGACCTTTGCCCGTTTTGCCGCCGCATTTGCCGGCCGCTACCAGGACAAAGTCCGCTTCTATCAGGTCTGGGACGAACCCAACATCGCACCCCACTGGGGAAACCGGTTGATCGATCCGGTCGGCTATGCCCGTCTGCTGCACGCAGCGGCAGTTGCTGTCCGGGATGCAGACCCGGACGCGGTCATTCTGGCCGCTGCGCTGGCGCCCACGCAGGACCGCGGCCACACTGCTATCGACGAAGGCTTCTTCCTCCAGCGGCTCTACGCGGCCGGCGCCGCGCCCTACTTCGATGCCGTTCTCGTGCAGCCCTTCGGCTTTGGAACCGGGCCCGAAGATGCCCGCAGCCGCGTCGACGCGCTCAACTTCCGTCGCACCGCGTGGGTGCGGCGCGTGATGGTCGCGGCCGGCGACGCACAGACCCCCGTCTGGGCCGTCCGTTTTGGATGGAATCGGCAGCTGCAAGACCCTTGGAAGACTGTCTCAACGGCCCACCAGTTGCGCTTTACAGAGGAGGCAATTCGCTATGCGCGGGCGAACTGGCCGTGGCTGGCAGCGATGGGCTGGCCCGTCGACCGGCCAAACACGTCTTCATCCGACCCGATGTGGGGCTTCTCTCTCATCACCGCTGACGGGAATGAACATGCCCTGCTGTCCGTGTTTACTGACGCAGCGCAGGCAACAGCTGAAACCGAAGGGTTCGCAAATGGGGCCCGGCTATATGTACGTTTCGGCCTCCTGCTGCTGGCTGGCGGATTCCTTCTCTGGTGGGCGGTACTCACGTCCCGCAGCCTGCCACTGCGCCGCTGGCAGGCCGTCTACCGGACTTTGCCGCAGGCCGGCAAGCTCGCAGTCTGGGCCCTCCTCCTCACTGTTTACTACCTGGCCGTCTGGCCGCCCCTGATTCTCCTCTGCTGGCTCACCGCGGCATTTCTCATCGCCGCCGAGCCGCATACCGGACTGATGATCGCGGCCGCCGCCTTGCCCTTCCAATTTCAGCATAAGGAGTTGCAGCTTCTCGGCGCCGTCTGGGCTGTGCCGCCGGCCCAAGCCGCGCTGCTGGCCGCGCTGCCTGCCCTGTCGCAATACGCCTTCCGCGCCAAGGTCTGGCGCGAAAAGTCTGCTTTCAGAGCCATCAACCCGATTCGCCAAACGATAATCGCTGTACGCAACGCGCAGTACGCCAATCTGCTCGTCGCCGCCTGGATCGTGATCAGCCTCCTGGCCGCCCGCAACGTCTGGCACTGGCCGGGTTATATTGACGGCCTGTGGGAGCTTGTTGCGGTTCCTGCCCTGCTCTATGCCGGCATCAGGCTGTTGGCCGCCGAGCCGCGTCAGCAGCGGGCCGTGCTGACGGCCCTCTTCGCCGGCGGCGCCCTCGCCGCGGGCTTGGCGCTTTTAGACTGGCTGTTCGGCGGCGGCGTCACCGTGGACGGTATGCGGCGTCTGATGGGGATTACTTTCTCGCCCAATCAGACTGCTCTCTATCTGCTGCGCACACTCCTGGTCGGCGTAGGTCTTTTGGCGACCTGCAGGAGCAGACATCCTGCGCTTACAGCGGGCTTTCTACTGGTGGCCGCGGCACTGCTTCTGACAGCCAGCCGCGGCGCCCTCCTGCTCGGCCTGCCAGCCGCCGGTCTTGTCATCGCCGTGGCCAGTCTCAGGCAGAAACGCTTCCGCCTGGGTATGCGAGGCGCCGTTGTTCTGACATTGGTGGTTGGCTTGACGATAATTGTCGGCCTGGCGATCGTCCTGCTCTACGGCGAGCGCCTGCTGAATTTCGAGACCTTACGCTCGCGTCTCCACATCTGGCGGGACGCCCTTGCACTCTGGAAACAGTACCCGCTGTTCGGCGTAGGGCCAGGTGGATTCTACTGGAACTATCCGGCCTTCCTCCAGCCCTCTTCAGCGGCGGATCCCAACCTGCTGCACGCGCACTCCGTCTGGCTGGAATATGCAACCGGCTGGGGCGTAGCAGGGCTGGCGTGGCTCGGCGCACTGCTCGGCTGGATGGTCTCTGTACTGAGACGTCCATCGCACGAGCCGCAGGCATGGTACCGGATCACCCTGCTGGCGGCGCTGGCCGCAGGCTTGGCACACGCGCAAGTGGACGCTTTCGCGGCGCTGCCGGAGCTGGCAGCATGGAACTTCGCGGCGCTGGCTCTGCTGGCAATACCAAACTGCACAAACGTGTGACCGCCTGCCTCGGCAATACGGGTTGCAATTCACTGGCGCTGCCATTACCATTTCGTCTGAGACAATGGTTGCGCAACCGACAGTTGCCAGTTAACCGTATCGACGGACTACAGGAGAGTTCACAGTGGCACAGACGCGACTCACACCGCAACAGATGGTGTGCTTCGACACCTTCGGCTATCTCTACTTTCCAGGACTGCTGGCCGATTGCGCTGACAAGATCATCGACGAATTCGAAGCGATCTGGGCCGCGCATGGCGGGGGGCACCACGGGCGGGAACACGACAGCGTGCAGCGGTCCTGCATCGTTCCCTTCCCCGACAAAAGCGAGTTCCTCAGCTCCCTTCTGGACGACCCGCGCATCCATGACATCGCCGCCAGCATCTGTGGCGACGACTTCAACTACACCAGCGGCGACGGCAACTACTATGCCGGCGACACCCGCTGGCATTCCGACGGCTACAGTGCCGATCGCATTCTCAGCATCAAGATCGCTTTCTACCTGGACCCGCTCACGCGCGACAACGGCGCGCTGCGCGTCATTCCGGGCAGTCACCGCGCCGGTGACGCCTTCGCTGATGCTTTGGAGAAGGATATTCGGGAGAGCGGCAAGATCTGGGGGCTGGAGGGGCCCGACGTGCCCGCCCTGGTCCTGGAGACCACACCCGGCGACATCGTCGTATTCAACCACAATCTCAAGCACGCCGCGTTCGGTGGCTCAAAGCGCCGGCGCATGTACACGATGAACTTCTCACGCCGTTACCCTGAGCACCGGCTCGAAGAGTTGCGCGAGGTACTCGGCCGCGAGGCCCGCTTCTGGATCGACCGCATTCACGGCGAAGCCATGATCGCGACGGCCGGGCCAGCGCGCATGGTTCATCTCGAGCAGGTCAGGGCCAACGATACCCACCTGGCAGAACTGACGCGCGAACTGAAGACGACAATGAAAGAGCCGTCGCGCGGCTAAAGGCGCAAGCCCCTGCCGGTTGCCAGCGCAAAGCATTCGCACCGTCTACGCGGCGACCTGTACTTTTTCCCCCGTCTCAGCACTCAGATAGATCGCATCCAGCAGCTTCATGAAGGTCAACGCATCCGCCGGTGATACATCGGGCTGCTCGCCGCGGATGGCGGCGGCAAAGTCGCGGATCTCCCCATCAAAGTCACCGCTGCCGTGCTCCGTGCGCTCATCTACAAAGGTGTCGCCTTCAGTGTAGATTGCGCCCAACAGGCGTCGCGTGCCCGAACGTGTCTGCCCCGTCGGCAACCGGGTCGACTCGACTTCGATTGTCCCAGCCGTGCCCAGGACGCGGAGACGCAGGTCCCACGCCCGGTCCGCCCAGGTAGAGATGACCGCCGAAGTGTCCATCTGAATCGTGATGCCGCCAGCACAGCCCACTAGAAAGCTCATGTAATCTTCGGAGTGCCGTTCTACCTTCAGCCGCGTCGGAAACGCGCTGTGGCTGATCGCGAAGGCCCACTGCGGCTCCGGACAGCCCAGCAGGTACCAGGCCTGGTCGAGGTAATGGGAGCCGTGTTGCCCCAATGCGCCGCCCTTCAGGCCCCAGCGATACAACCATTCCCGGCCGGCCGGCGGCTCATAGTCGACGCCTCGCTCGCGGTAATGGTAGTGGACGCGCGCGTGATAAGGACGGCCTATCCTTCCATCGGCGATGAGAAGGCGGCTCCTCTTGTTCTCCTCCTCGTGGCGCATGAAGTAAGAGTAGACGAGCGTCTTTCCGCTGCTCGCAGCGACCGCATTGATTTCCTCGACATCCGCGGCGTTGCGGCCGTGCGGCTTCTGCACCAGCACATGCTTACCGGCCTTCAATGCCTCAATGACCATCGGCTTGCGCACATCGGGCGCGGTGGCGATGCCCACCGCGTCAACCTCTTCATCGGCCAGCAGTTCACGATAGTCGCCGTAGATCCTCGCGACATCGTTCTCTTGCGCCACACGCCGCGCCAAATCCTGCTTCAGATCGGCGACCGCCCAGGCTACCGTATCTTCGCCCGCGTGCGCGCCTGCGACCCAAGCCCGACCGACCCGGCAGCCGACAACACCAATCCTGATCTTGTCCGCCATTGCCCTATCCGCGAGCCGGTTCCGCCATCTCCGCCCGCGCCTTGGCAGACAGCGCCGGCAGGTGGCTCTCGTGGGCCATCACCTGTTCCAAATGCCGCATCCGTGAAGGAGAGGCGGTACTGCGCATGATCTCAGAGTGCATCTGGTCCTTCCAGAAGCGGGCGCCGCCGGCAACAAATTTCTCCAACTCCTCAATCTCTTCGGAGGTTTCGCAAAAGGCGCAGCAGTTGATCGTGAACATGCGCCGGGCCGTGTCGCCGCCGAACGAAGCGTGCATCAGATTATGATTGAAGGCCACAACATCGCCCGGCTGCGTCTCCAGGGCCGCGTGCGGCACATCCAGTTGGGAGATTCCCCACAGCTCGGGGGCCTCGCGTGCCTGCCGCGCCTGCCAACCTTCCAAGTCCGGCCGGTGCGATCCCGGTATCACGCGCAGACAGCCTGTATCCGACGTCAATGGATCGAGGTAGAAGGCCACCTTTAGGTATTTTCCGATTGTATGAAAGCCGTCACTGTGCCAGCGCGTATCGCCGGTGTAAAAGTTGCCGTCTCCGCCGAGATAGTTGAAGTCATCGCCGAGGATGCTGCTGATCAGCCCATCAATGCTGGGATGGTCCAGCAGTGTGCAGAGCCGCTCCCGCTGATCGATGAAAGGCACGATGCAGGAGCGCTGCGTCCCATCATGCACTTGGCCGCTGTTCGCAAAAATGGCCTCGAAATCCTCGATAATCCATCCGATCTCCTCCTTCACCAAGCCGGGAAAATGGAGATATCCGAAGGTTTCAAAAAACTGGAGCTGCTGTTGGCTGAGTTTCATCGATTCGTCTCCTGAGAGGCGTGACTCTATCTTATGGCGTGCCGCACATTGCAATGAATCATACTCCATCTGTCAGCGCTGGCGAACATCCTCCTATTCAGTCAGAGCTGCAGGGGAGTGCCTGCATTCCTTACTCAACAGTTGGCCCTGTTTGGCCTGTCGCTCTGTGCGTGGCTGGACTCGACGTCGCCGGACCAAGGGGGGGTAGCGTGCGCGGCTTAGGCCACAGCTTTGTTCAGCGCCGGCATCAACTCCGTCGCGAACAGTTCAACATTGCGCAGCCAGCTCGCCTTGTCGTCCCAGTCAAACCCCATCAGGACCAGAGTGCCGAACGGGCCGCTTTCCTCCATCAGCGCCAGCAACCGCTCCAGCACATGGTCCACGTCGCCCGCGATGATCTGCTCCGACATCCAGTAGTCCATGTTGCAGTCCGCGTTCGACATCTCCGGGTCCCGCTTGAGAACGTCCCTGCCCCGGCTCTTATCCAGCAGGTTGGCGATGTACTCGAAATTCCCCCCCACCGAGTTGGTCCGCGCCCGCGCCACCGCTTCTTCAGTCGTGTCGGCCAGAAAGATCGCCCGCGCCACCCGCCAATCGGCCCTGTCCGGCTTTCGTCCCGCTTCCTCCGCGCTGCGTGCGTACGTTTCCCAGTTGTCCGCCAGCACATTCCCCGCCGCCAGAGCAGCCGAGAACGGCGCGAAACCGTACTGCCCCGCCATCTTCAGGCTGTATGAATCGCGGGTAATGCCCGGCACAAGGATCGGAGGATGGGGCTGTTGCAGCGGCTTGTGGATAAACCCAATCTGGCTTTCCTCATTGACATTTTCCTTGAGCGAAAACTGCCAGAACTGGCCTTCGTGCTCGTAGGGCGGGTCCGAAGCCCATAGCTTCAATATGACGTCAATGGCCTCCACCGTCATCCTGCCGCCGTCTTTCGGGTGCTGGCCGTAGAGCTCATAGTCCGTGCTCACGCCGCTCGGCCCAAGGCAGAGATTGAGCCGTCCATGGGCCAAGTGATCGAGAAAGGCAAGCCGCGTGGCCAGATAGGCCGGATGATGCAGATTGACGCAGATCGGAGCCGGTCCGAAGCGTATACGCTTCGTCACCCCCAGCGCCCGCCCGATAAACACCTCCGGCACCACCACCGTCTCGTACCGCATCGTGTGGTGCTCGCCAATCCAGAACTCATCGAAACCCAACTCATCCGCCAGCACCGCCAACTCTACATCCTCGTCGTACCCCTGCGCCAGCGGCTTCTCCGGCGGATGGAATGGCATGATGAAAATACCCGATTTGATCGGCTGTCCGTTGGTCGTCATTATCCGCACTTCCTTTCGCTTTGCTAGTGGGTTTCGCGCAATTCTCTACTCGACCTCTGCCTTCCCGACGCGGAAACTGTACAGTTGGGCAGTGTCCAGATGGATTCGCAGACGTAGAGGCTGGCCCGTTGGCAGGCGGTCGCGATTCTGCCAGCGTACGACATGGCGCACACTGTCTGAGCGAATCGCCGCACAGTCCCCAATCGAGAAGCCGGGCAGGGTCTCGCCGGCCGGCGAGAGGAGTTCGACCGCCAAGCTGCCTCGCGATGCGTCTGCATTGACAACCAGTTGGCCGGACGGCAAGTCGAGCGGGACCGTTTCAACAACCCCGCCGAAATGCCCCGCGTCGAGCGAGACAAAGCCGTCCAGTCGCCAGGAGGCGCGGGCGATGGTAGCGGTCTTCGGCGGCATCGGGCCGCCGTGCAAAGTGTTGATGGCGGTATAGTAGTGCCAGACCTCGTCGCCATGGACGATAGGCCGGTCGGCAGAACAGAGAATGCAGCCGGCGTCGAAGCTGCCCGGCCCGCCGCGGGGAATGATGGGCGAGCGATCTTCGAATCGCTCCCAAGTGCGCCCGTCACGGCTATGCGCCAGCTGTGCCTCGATCGGCCCGTCCCAGGGGCTTTGCTCTGCGCCAACCTCCTGCCCTCTCATGTCGCGGACAACGTTGAAAACGGGTAGAAAGCCGAGAAACTGGCGGCCATAGACGAAGCCCGACATGCCGTAGAATTCGCCCCGCTGTTCGGGATCCTGGATCCAGGCATCGTCCTGTTCATCGCTGACGATGATCAGTTCGGGTTCGGACCAGTCCAGGAAGTTCCTGCTCGTGCATACGGCGATCAGACGGCGGTCAAAGCCGCCTATGTCGCCCCAGCGCCGGTGGAAGGCGAAGTACTCGCCGCGGTAGCGGTCGTGCGCCACCGTGATCGCCTCCAGCGTCTCGGTCGAATTCATCAGTATCGGATTGACATCATATTCGTTCCAGACCAGGCCGTCGGCAGAGTGGGCAACCCAGTAGCCGAACTGAGCGCGGCTCCAGTCCCAGGCCGCCATCTTGTATCGCTCCGACGGGTCGGCCGCTTTGTCAACGATCACGGTGGGGCTGTGCTTATCGAAGAGAAGGATATTGTTCGCGAGCGAACCGTCGAACTCATGCAGGCCCAACTCCGGCTTTTCCCAGTGGATACCGTCCGTGGACGTGGCGTAGAGGATCATGTCCCCCTGCCGTTCACGCAGGCCGGGCGCGCGGTGCTGGCGCCCGCGGCCAACACGCGTCAGATACCACATGCGAAACTGCTGCGCATCGGCGTCGTAATGGACCGTGCCGTAGATGTAGACCCGGTTCCCCTCCCACGGTCGGTCGGGCAAAAGCACAGGCTGATCCAGCTTTTTCGCCGGATGGAGCGTGCGCACGACACCGCGTTTGGCGCTGACGAGGGCGTCATCGACGAAGAGCTGAGTCTCCGAACCGATCGAGAGCGCTTGATTCTGGTTTGCGTTCTGCACGTCCATCCACTTACCTCCTGGCGGCCGCAAGCGCCGTTTAGCCTTTGTCAACAAACTGAAAGGAGTACAACTTACAACCGTTCATCAGGAAGCGCAAACGCACCACGCGACCCGCCAATTCGCCCACATGGGCACGGCCTTCCCAGGTTACGACGTGGCGAACCGAGTTGCCGTTCAGTTCGTCGGCCCGGCCGATGCTGTAGCCTTCAAACGGATTGCCGCCTTCGTCTTCAATCTGAACCCGAATCGCGCCGCCCGCGCTCGTGTCGGCGTTGAGAGCCAGCCGTTCTCCGTGAAAACGCAGCGGCACGGTGACCAGCTCGCCGCCTTCATAAGGGGCATCGGCCGAGACAAAGCCGTCCAATCGCAGCCGGGCGCGGAAAAAAGCGCCCCGCTTGAGCGCCACCTTCTCGCTGATGCCATAACGGAATCCGCCATAGTAGATCCACAGTTCATCGCCGACCTGCACCGGCTGCGTGAAGGCGTAGATCATCTTGGAATCGCCCGTATCCGGCGGCCCCAGCCGCAGAAAGGGGTTGCGCCCCCCGGCCCGCTGCCATTTGATCCCGTCGCGGCTGGTGGCGAGTTGCACGTCAACCGCGTCCGGGAAGCCGCCCATCTTCTCCTGGTCTCTGCCGGCAGCCGGAAACGGATTCGTTGACCAATGCCACCAGACCTCAGGCAACGCGAGATAAGCGTCCGATGTTCCCGGGTATTTGAAGACACAATTCCCATGAAAATCCATGATCTGCCGGCTCTGCCTCTGGCGCTTCACCGGCAGCGTCAGGTCGACCTCGTCGGCGCCCAGCACCTGCCCCGTATCCTCCCACTGCTCAAAGTCCGGCGACACCAGCCGCCGCACCGCCCGGTAGCGGTCCCCGCGGCTGTCCGCGGTCCACAGACGGGAGTAGCCCACATACTGTTGAATCCGCTCATCCCAGAAGACCACGTTAAGGCAGTCGCAATGGCCCGGAATCGGATTGTCCCCGCACGGCGTCCAGCGCAGGCCGTCGGGAGAACAGAACCCGGTCAAGCCGGACTTGCCCTCCTCCGCGACGACGATCTGGCTCCAGAGCTTGTACTGCCGCGCCGCCGGCGCGGCCGGGTCCTTGAAGACCGTGCCCCCGTTCCAGCCGGCCTGCTGCACCGGGTCGTGCACCGCCGGCCCCAGGATGTTGTTATCGCCGCTGCCGCGGTATTCCACCAGGCCCAGATTAGGGCGCTCCCAGTGTACGCCGTCATTCGACTCAGCGTAGCACAGCCTGCCCCGCGTATGCGCCCAAAAGCGCCCCGCATCCTCCGCCGTCCCCGCCACCGGCAACGCCACCCCCGCCGGCGGGTCCCACTCATAAGCCAGATACCAGAGCCGAAAAGTATCGCCCTCCCGCATCACTGTGGCGTAGGGATGAATGCGGTACTCCCAAGGCGCCTCCGGCAGAAAGACCGGCTCATGATCCTGGTACGGAGCGTTCATGGTCAGCCGCACGTTCTCCATCGACGCGATCGGCGCTGCGTCGATGAATAGCTCTTTGTAGCTGTCGACGTCGCGTATCTGTTGTGAATTCGTCATGCAGGGATTCTCTGTTGAGTTATTGGTAAATCAGACTGGGCCGCGGGTGACGGAGTGGCAGTCGTGTTTTGGAAAGCCCTAAGATGAAGGGCCTCGGCACGCAACGACTCAATCCTGCAAGCTAGAGTCTTGACACGGGCGAGAATCTGATCGAGCGAACCCGAAAGATCGAGAGCAAAGACTTCAAGCCGTTTACCTGCGTGCCGGACGACGTATGTCGCCGCATCGGCCTCTCCCTTCGCATATATAAGCAGGCCGCCAGGCACATCGAGCGCAGTTGCATACGCCAAAATCTGGTACAGGTCGGCGTTGGGCACAGAACTGTGAACTATCTTCTTGTACTTCGCATCGCCTACAAACATACAGGTCTCGCCATCCCACCACGAAAGGTCAGGCTTGAGTTGCACCCTGTTTTCCTCGGCGAGCGTAAACCTGCGAATGCCCTTAGCATCGCGGAGTGTTTTGTCAGAGACGTTTAGAGCCTCACGCAACGCGTGGGTGACAAATTCTTGAAACAAAACGTTCATGTCGATCAGAAAGCCGGTTGCGCGCACATCTCCCCGGAAGGACTCAAACTCGCTGTGCAGCAGGATCAACCGCGCTAGCCCGACGACATGGCGGTAATGCTCGTTCAGTCGGTCGAAGCGGACCTCCGGCACGTGCTCCCTTCCGAACTCTTGCAACGATACATTTTCGAGGGTCGCGGCGATCCACCCCAGGCCCTGCCGTGCTTTCCCCGAACGCAGGGTCATGCGGCCGAGACGGGCCGCCGCCACCTTCACCAGTCGGTTCGCAAGAATGTCCTCGGTGAACTCGTCGAAGCGCAGTTCCACCGGCAGGGGGATGCCATACCGCCGCCGAATCTGCTCGTCGAAACGGATTCGCCCGCGCACGGTGTGCAGTGCGTCTTCTTCGGAAATGTATCCCCGCAGCAGTCCTCGGCCGAAGGCTCGGCGAGCCGCCGCGATCAGGGCTAAGGCTAATACATCAGGTAGCGTTTGGTCCTTCTGGAAGTCGAAGAGATGCTGTTCTTGTGGCTTGTACACGCCCATGGCATAGCAGGCCAGAGACAGCAATTGCGGGATGCCGATCTTTGGCTTGATGAGTACCGACAGGCCTTCCATCTCAAGCGCGCCGACGATTGAGCCAGGTCTAAGTCGATACTTGTTGGATGTGTGCTTCACCGGTTCGATAGAGATCGAAGGAAGCAAATCCCGTAACAGGTCCCGCTCATCCACTTCAAGAGGGAGTGGATTGCTCTCCTGATGCTCCTGAAGGTTGATCTGTTGCATCATTCACGACTTCCGAATTTCTGATCGCATTATCGTCTTTCTGCTCGTCGCCATCGCTCCATTTGATGTGGGGTGCGACTTTCTCGCAAAGCCCCTTGAGTTGTAATTGCTGGATTTTGGTGTCGTCCCCGAAAAGGAGTTCCTCGATATACGGCAAGACGCTGTGCTTCCAGATGCGGCGAACATCATCTTCGTCAAGATCTTCCATCATAAAGTAGCTGGGTCCGATGGCGGCGTGTCTATCCTTCTCAAGCAGCTTGTTCGCTTCTTCAACGACATCAGCCACCCACTCCATGTTGTCGAGTTTCTTTTGCTTTAGCCACTTGCGGAGTACGCACTTCACAGGCTTATCGTCCGGGTAAAACTCGACGAAATAGAAGCGGCGGCGCAACGCCAAGTCTACGAGCGCGATCGAGCGGTCCGCTGTGTTCATCGTGCCGATGATGTACAGGTTTTCGGGTAGCGAGAAATCGTCTTCCTCTTCCTGCTGGTACTGCATGTGGATACTCTTGTCGCGGTATTCGAGCAGAAAGTAGAGCTCCCCGAACACTTTGGCGAGGTTTCCGCGGTTGATCTCGTCGATGATGAGGAAGTGCGTTGCGCACGGTTCCTTCCGCGCTTTTTCAGCCGCTCGCAAAAGCGGTCCATCCTGCAAATCGAAACCGGCCTGATCATTCTCTGTGATCGTAGGCCGAAAACCTCGGACAAAGTCCTCATAGGCGTAGGAGGGGTGGAACTGCACCAGCGTAACCCGATCCCGATGCTCGGCTCCTGCGAGGCACCGCGCGAGGGCCTGCGCAACGTAAGTTTTTCCCGTCCCCGGCGGCCCCTGGAAGATGACTTGGCGCTTGTCGTCAAGGATCGTGTCGATCTCCCGGAGGAAGTCGCGCGGTAGGAGAAGTTCGTCAGCGAGCGCGTGTAGAGGATTGAGTTTTACCGGATGCGCGCCTAGTTTAGGCAATTTACCTTGGAGTTGCCAGAACACTCCCTGCGCGTCAAGGCGGTGGCGTAGATCCACACCTTTTGCCTTCGACTCTTCGATGAGTTGGTCAAGAAAGCCAAGGAAATGTCCATACAGGGTGGCTTCGTTCGCGCCCCTTTCCGGTGGATCGTATCCAGTGCGTCTACAAACTTTCTGAAACACCCTGATTCTGAAGGGCGGGAAACACTCAACGTTCCACCCCATCAGCAAGACGGACGCAAGGTTCATGCGTGTTCCTGCACCTCCACCTATAACCTCCCGTGGGATCGGCATCTCCTTTTCTCGCAAAAAGCATGAATTCGTTCATCAACGGACCAGTTCTCTTCCGTCCAAATCGCCCTCAGGGCTTCACGCGCGTCGTCCCGTGAGCGTGAGTTTGTCATCCATTCTTGAAAATTCAACCTATTCGTGAAGTAGATGAGATTGGATTTGAGTCCTCGGTCTACAAGACTGACCCACTCGTCAGTGCCGGCAAACAGTTCTTTGCGCGCCTTGTCGAGATCGTTGGCCAATTTACGTTTGTAGTCACTCTCCCAGTTCGCCAGGTTTTTAGAACTGATAAGGTCGTTGGCGAGTTTGGTAAACTCATCCCAACCGTCACGGCCGCTTTCGACCTCTTTACTATCCATCAATTTCTCCCTTAGATACTGTGCAATTCCGAGTCTCGCCTAGCGTCAGGATATTCCACTCTGCAACGTCCCACAATCCTGCCCATCCTCCAATCCCACGAATCACAGTTCAGATCTCACCACAGCGACCCCAATGGCTCACACGCATTATACACATCACACGCCATCCGAATCGCAAACAACTCAGCCTCAAGCATCGAGACCTCCACCCGCACCGGCCGCCCCACCAACTCGGCAACATCATCCCGCTCCCGCCAGCGCGGCCGCGCATACAAATGATCCCCGCTGATCGGCACCGCCTCCTCCCACGTATATCCCGGAATCGGCTGCGCCGTCACCCCGTCCAGCATCTGCACCCGGACCCCAGTGTGCGCCATCGTCCGCACATTCAGCCGCATTTCACCATCGCGCGGGATGATCACCTTGGTTCGCAATACCCCCTCGCGCCCCCACGTCTTCAGCGAACAGAAACCGTCCAACCGCATCTCGTACAGCATCGGGCTTCGGTAGCCGCTGCCGTACGGCCACTCCGTCTCCTTGTCGATCGCGGGCCGCATGACCGCCGTAATCGCCGATGACGAAAAAGAGAAGCCTGTCGTCACTGCGTACGCAGCATCTCCTTTCCGTAAGCCGACCCGCCCCCAACCTGGCCATAGTCGCGCACCCCGATAAACGGCTTGCGCTCTGTCCGGTACCAATACAGACCGTTGTAGCTGTAGGCCAACTGCGTATCCATACGCCCGAAATATTTGATCTGCGGCCAGTTGCTGCTCACACTGACCTCCTCAAAGCGGTCGCTGGTCATGATGTTGAGCAGCCCGATATAGAAGTCCTCATAGGGGCGCGGCGGCATGTCGTACAGCTCCGTCCCCACCCGGTCCAGCGCATCCGGCTGCATGATCGTGACCGGCCGCGTAAACTCCCTAAAGTCTGTCGTCGTCGACATCGCCACGCGGCGGTCGCCGTAAACAGGACGCACAAAAAGCTGGTAGAGACCGGCCTCGCGGTTCCACAAAATATCGCCGGCGATGTCGGAACCGGGGTCCAGCCACGGTCCCGAGCGATCCACCGTAAAACGTACACCGTCATCCGAGAACCCGCCCCAAGTGAGATGACGCGGCACATCCAGCACGGCCGAGGCGTAGCCCCGCTCCGCCAGCGGTGTCCCCGCCAGTGAATGCACCGCATGCGCCCAGATCGGCGCGCCGTCCTGGTCGACGACCACATCGTCAAAGCTGCGCCAGGCCGGGCCAGAGGTAGGATTGTAGACCGGGTTGGGCCAGTTACTAGGGTCGTCGGACAGCAGGCGAAACTGAAACTCGCCCGCGCTGATCCCCGGCGTGCGGTCGCGGCTCTCGCGTCCCGGAAATGCGATCAAGTACAGCGCGTACTTGCCCAACCTCTCGTCGTAGAAGGCGGTGGGGTAGCCCCCGTAACCATCCCAGCCGTCCGGGTAGAACTCCGAAAAAATCTCCTTCACGAAGGTCGGCTTTCCCCAGACGCGTTCCAGGCAGTCGCGGCGTTCGAGCATCCAATCATCGAAAAACCAGATGCCCCTCATGGCGAGCCTGATTCCCGGATACGAAAGCTGTAAAGTCTTGCATCCTGCAGGTGGAAGCGCAGGCGCAGGGGCTGTCCGATCGGAAGGCGCGTATTTTCGCTCCAGCGAACGGACTGGCGCACACTGTCGGTATGGATCGTCTGACAGTCCTCGCGTGTGAATCCAGTCAGAGGATCCCCCGCCGCCGACAGCGCCTCCACCGCCAGGCTGCCGGTTCCGGCGTCCACATTGACCTCCAGCCCCTCGCCCGCCAACCGCAGCGGCACCGTTTCCACCACGCCGCCAAAATGCCCGGCGTCCAGCGAGACGAATCCGTCCAACCGCCACTTCGCCAGCCCGATGGAGATCGTTTTGGGCGGCATCGGACCACCGTGCATCGTACTGACCGCCGTATAATAGTGCCAGACCTCGTCCCCGCGGATCAGCGGGCGGTCGGCAGAGCAAAGGATACAGCCGGCGTCAAAGCTGCTTGGCTCGCCGCGCGGAATGATGGGCGTGCGGTCTTCGAAGCGTTGCCAACTGTATCCATCTCGGCTATGAACGAGCTGGGCCGCAATCGGGCCGTCCCACGGTGCCTGGTCAATCTCGGCCCCGGACTCGGATATCACTGCCGGCGCGTGCAAGCCTTTGCTACCATCGGCAGCAACCGATGCTGGCATCCCGGACTCGCCGCGGGCGTCTTTGATCACGTCAAACACCGGTAGAAACCCAAGAAACTGGCCGCCGTAGACAAAGCCCGACATACCGTAGAACTCGGTGCGCTGGCCGGGATCCTGACACCACGCGTCATCCTGCTCGTCGGGGACCAGGCACACGTCGTGGCTGGCCCACGTCGTAAAGTCCCGGCTCGTCGCCACCGCGACCAGGCGGCGGACGTGCCCGCGCACCTCACCCCAGCGGCGATGAAATGCAAAATACTCACCCGTGATCGGATGACGGGCGACGGTGACCGCCTCAAGGATTTCGTCGTCGTCCAGGAGAATCGGGTTGCCATCGTACCCGCGCCAGTCCAGCCCATCAGCAGAAAAAGCAATCCAATAGCCGTCGTTCCCCTGTTCCCAGTTCCAACAGGCTATCTTATAGCGCTGGTCGGGCCGCGCATCGGCGTCGACAATGACCGTGGGGCTGTGCTTGTCAAAAAGGAGGATATTGTTGGAAACTGTGCCGTCGAATTCGTGCAGCCCGAGATTGGGCTTGACCCAGTGGATGCCGTCCTCGGACGTAGCGTATAGAACGATGTCGCCCGTTCGTGAACGCAGACCCGGCGCGCGGTGCTGGTGTCCTCGACCGAGGCGTGTGTTATACCACATACGAAAGAGACCAGCGCTGCAATCGTAGTAGACGCTTCCGTAAATGTAGACTCGACGTCCTTCCCAGGGACGATCCGCTCTCAGAACCGGCTGCTCCAGCTTGCGCGCCGGGTGCAGCGTGCGCACGACCCCGCGCTTAGCGCTGATTATCGTGTCATCGATGAAAAGTTGAGGCTCCGAACCAATTTCAAGCGCATCTTCAGTTGTCTGCACAGAGCCTGTCTCCCTGCAAAGGATTGGGGTTCAGTCTGATCTCGTTTAGCGGGTACCGTTGCTGTCATCACGCCAGATGACAGGCCACCCAGTGTCCCGGCTGCGCCTCGCGCAGTTCCGGCGATTCAACCTGGCATCGCTCTTCGGCGATGGGGCAGCGCGGGTGGAAGCGGCAACCGGACGGCGGGTTGACCGCGCTCGATACCTCCCCTTCCAGGATGATACGCTGGTGTTTACGCGCCAGCCTCGGGTCCGTCCACGGCACCGCGCTCAGCAGCGCCTGCGTATACGGGTGAAGCGGCGCATCGTATATCTCTACGCCTTGGGCCAGCTCCACGATCAGACCCAGATACATCACCGCGATGCGGTCGCTGATATGGCGCACCACCCGCAAATCGTGGGCAATGAACAGATAGGTCAGGTCCATCTCGTTCTGAAGATCCTGCAACAGGTTGAGGATCTGCGCCTGGATCGAGACATCGAGCGAGGAGACGGGCTCATCGAGGACGACGAAGTCAGGGTCCACCGCCAGCGCGCGGGCGATGCCGATGCGCTGGCGCTGGCCGCCGCTGAATTCGTGGGGATAGCGATTGATGAAGTAGGGATTCAACCCGACGCGCTCCATCAACTCCTGAACGCGTTCTCTGGCCTCATCACGCGTCTGGCAGAGTTTGTGGATCATCAGCGGCTCGGCGATTGCTTTGCCGATCGTCATGCGCGGGTCGAGCGAGGCGTAAGGGTCCTGAAAGATGATCTGCATTCCGTTTCTGAACCGGCGCAGCTCCTTGTCACTCAACTGGCAAAGATCAGTGCCCCCAAAATGAACGGAGCCCGACGTTGCCCGCATCAGTTGCAGAATTGTCCGTCCCGTCGTCGTCTTGCCGCAGCCGCTCTCGCCGACCAGGCCCAGCGTCTTGCCGCGCCAAATGTCGAAGCTCACCCCGTCAACCGCCCGCACCACGTCCGCCGGGCGCAGCAGGCTCCGCCGCGGCATGCGAAAGTGTTTGACCAGTTCACGCACGCTTAACAGGGGTTGTTCGTCCATCCTCTCTCACCGATAGATTTCGCCGGGGTCGGTCTACCGCCGTTGCGCCAAAGACCTGAACACGAAACGCAGTTCCCAATACCCTTTAATTCGTATGCAGCGGCATTACCTTCCAACACGCCGCCCGCGACTCGCCGTACTGCTCCAACACCGGCTCATCCTCCCGGCAGCGATCATCGGCCAGCGGGCAGCGGGGCCAGAACTTGCACCCGGACGGCAGACTGGCCAGGTCGGGCGGCAACCCGCTGATCGAGAACAGGCGATCCCCGGGATTGCTGTCCAGGGAGGGGACGGAACCAAGCAGCCCTTGTGTATAAGGATGGCGGGGATTCAGAAGCACGTCATCGACAGGACCAATCTCGACCATGCGGCCGGCGTACATCACCGCAACGCGGTCGCAACTGCCGGCGACGATGCCCATGTCGTGTGTGATGAAGAGCGCGGTCATGCCGGCCTCTTGCGCCAGCTGCTTGATCAGGTCCAGGATCTGCGCCTGCACCGTCACGTCCAGCGCGGTGGTCGGCTCGTCGGCCAGCAGCAGACGCGGCTCGCACGAAAAGGCGATCGCGATCATCACCCGCTGCCGCATCCCGCCGCTGAACTGGTGGATGTAATTGTCGAAGCGGGCCCGCGGCGAGGGAATGCCGACGTGTTCGAGAAGTTCCAATGCGCGCTCCCGCGCCTCCTCCCGGCTCAGGGCGAGATGGATCTCCATCGCCTCGCTGATCTGGCGGCCAATCGTCATCGTCGGCGTCAGCGCTGTCATCGGCTCCTGAAAGACCATCGCGATCTTGCCGCCCCGGATCCGCTTCATTTCCTCGGCGCTGCACTGGAGCAGGTTCTTCCCCTCGAAGTTGATCTCCCCAGCCACCGCGCGGCCGTTTCCCGGCAGCAACCCCATAATCGACAGCGCCGTCATCGTCTTGCCGCAGCCGCTCTCGCCGACCAGGCCCAAAACCTCGCCTTCGTAGAGGTCCAGCGACAGCCCGTCGACTGCTCGGACAGTGCCCTGTTTGGTCTCGAACTGGGTGTGCAACTTCTGGATCTGGAGCAGGGGCATTCGGTCCGGTTCGGCGCCGTCTGACAGCGGGATCTCTGGCTGGGAACTACCGTCCGTACCCATCGCTTCAGCGCCGCCTTTGCTCAGGATTGAGCGCGTCGTTCAGTCCATCCCCCAGGAAATTGAAGCCGAGCACCACGATCGCCAGCACGATCCCAGGCATCAAAACCAGGTGGGGGTTGAAGCGCCACTGCCCCAGACTGTCGCTGATCATCTCCCCCCAGCTCGCGCCCGGAGGCTGAATGCCGACGCCCAGAAAGCTGAGCGACGCCTCCGACAACATCGCGCCCCCAAAACCGACCGTAATCGAGACGATCAGCGGACCCAGGCTGTTGGGGACCAGGTGGTTGAGGATAATGGTCCAGTTCGACGCGCCCAGGGCCCGCTCGGCCTCGATAAACTCCTTCTCGCGCAGCGAAAGGATCTGCCCCCGTACCAGCCGCGCCTTGCCATACCATTGGACCAATGTCAGCGCGCCGAAGATCACCAGGTAGTCCAGGTAGACGCGGTTCGACTCGGAGAGCGACCACCCGTACTGCTCCTGCATTTGGAGTTGCAATTCGAGCACTTTTTCGCGAAAAACGACGCTGATGAAGGCGGCCAGCAGAATATCGGGGAAAGCCATCGTAATATCGGCCATGCGCATGACGGTGGCGTCGACCCAGCCGCCCAGAAATGCGCCGGCCGCGCCCAGCACAACGCCCAGAACAGTCGTGCCGATCGTGACGATCAGCCCCACCAGAAAGGCCGTGCGCGCGCCATGGAGGATGCGGGTGAGCATGTCGCGACCCAAGCCGTCTGTCCCCAGCCAGTGGTCGAGGCTCGGTCCCTCATTGATTCTGAAAAGATCCTGTTGTGTGTAGTCATACGGGGACAGCCAGGGCCCGAAAATGGAGACAAAAACAAGCAGAAGGGCGACGAAGACCCCAAATATCGCCAGCCGGTTGCGCATCAACTGCTCCAGGGCATCCTGCCACAGGCTGCGCTGCTCCGGCATGGTAAACAGCTCGTGCTGAGTGTTGGCCTCGACGGTCACTATGATAACCTCAAGGATTGATTGGATTCTGGAACGGCTTGTGGCTTGCGCCGTTGCCGTTCACTAAAAACTGACTACTGAAAACTGCCTTTCTGTCCGCGCGTCGCCGGAAACTGGTCGACGCCATAAATCGAGGTATTTCAGGTCCCATCGCGAATACTATGAACTCCCCACCGCGTTCAATTGTAGGTGACGCGCGGATCCAGCCCGCCATATAACAGATCGGTCAGCAGGTTGACCGTCACGATGATCAATGACTGAAACAGGACGACGCCCATAAACACCGCATGATCGCCCGACAAAAGTGTCTGAATCGCCAGCTTGCCAATGCCGGGGATGTTGAAAATCTGCTCGACGAAGAGACTGCCCGTCAGCAGCCCGCTTGTGATCAGGCCCATCGAGGTCAGCACCGGAATCATCGCCGTGCGCAGCATATGACGCGCCACCACCAGCCGTTCCGGCATGCCCTTGGCGCGAGCCGTACGTACAAAGTCCTTGCCCAGCACCTCCACAATGCCGGCTCGCGTCTGTCGCACGATCACCAGCATCGGGCCGAACGCCAGCACAATGGCCGGCAGGATCGCCTGCCGCGAGAACATGCCGTCCCATCCTCCGACAGTTTTAAAAACGGGAATCTTGAGTACAAATATGATCAGCAGGACCGGCCCGATCACATAGGCCGGGATCGAACTGGCGATGATCGAACTGGTAACGATCGTGTAATCAATGGCTGTGTTTTGCTTGACAGCCGCGAGAACGCCCAGCAAAATGGCGAAAGTAGCCAGGAAAACCAGCGCCCAAAACGACAGCTGCGCGGTGATCCCAAGGCGGCCAACCACCATCTCCCGCACACCTGTGCTCGTGCCGGAGAAACCGGCGCCCCGACCCTCACCGACCGCTCTGTCACTTGCCACGCCGCCAAATGCCGACAAAGACTGGCCCCAATTGCCCCCAAACATCGCCCCCATATAGTCAAGAAACTGGATCAGGAAAGGCCGGTCCAGGCCGAGCGCCTTTTTGACCTCTGCATACCGCGCTTCGTCCTCCCATTCCTCTCCCAGCACCGCGCGCACAGGATCGATGGGACCAAAATAGCCCAACGTAAACGTGATCAACATCACAACGACGACGATCGGCGCCAGCGAAGCCAGCCTGCGCACAGTGTATAGAAACATGCCGACATCCAGAATGATTTGGTTTAGGGGTCAGGGGTTAGGGGTTAGCTAACCCCTCGCCCCTCACCCCTGCCGTTCAGCCGCTCTACCGCGCCGCGATGAAGAGATGCTCCGGATTGCGTACACCGTGGTCCAGGCTGCCGAACAGTGAGTTCCAATCGCTCACCCATGGCTTGACGAGCATGTAGGCCGGCTCGGTGAAGTGGCCGATGCTGTACACGTCCTCAAAGAACTGACGTCCCGCCTCCTGATACAGCGGTATCGCCTCGGCCAGGTCCATCGTCGAGTCAGCAGTCATGCACAGCTCTTCAGCGTCCGGCGGGCCCCACGATTCGGCGCGCGAGCGGTTGTATGTTCCGATCGGCGACGCGTTCTCGCATACCGCCGAGAGACCCGGGTAGCGGGCTGCATACGAGCGGCGCACGATGTGATACAGCTCCGGATTGGCCAGGAACACGTCGCGCGAGCGCTCGATGATAACTTCGATTCCAAGGTTCTGCTTCCAATACTGCTGCATCGCCTGCGCGATGCGCGTCAGATGGCCGACCTGGCCGCCAAAGCCGGCCTCGCCCACGTGTAGCCGGATCTGCGGCAAATTTTCAACCGAACCGTAGCTGGACTCAGCGATCAACTGGCGGGCCAGCTCCGGATCATAGCTGGGCGTATGGCACTCGTCTTCGATGAATCCCGGCCAGCCCATCGGAATCAACTGGCAGGCCGGCTGCCACATCCCCCGCAGCAGCGTATCCGCGATCACCTTGAAATCGACCGCATGAGCCAGCGCCTGTCGCACCTTGGTATCATCCATCGGCGCTATATCGCGGGCGATGTAGAAGCTGCGGCTCACTTCGTACTGGAACGGGAACATCTCTGCGCTCGTGGCGCGGCCCGGCTCCAGCAAATCGGCGGCCTCCAGCGGGCCATACTTTTCCGAAACATCGTACTCGTCGTTCTCATACGCTATCAAGGCCGTCTGCGTGTCGGAGTAGTACTTGAGCACGACCTTCTGCAGGATCGGGGCATCCCCGCGCCAGTTGGGATTGGGGACGAGCTCGAACGAATCCGGCTCGGAAGGCCCGACCCATATCGGCTCTGTCGCGATCATGAACGGCCCGGTCGCGCCGTGGCCGACGAACCAGGGCGTCTCATCCTCAGCCGGCGGTCTGTAATGGGATGTCTCCGCCATGAGGAAACGGTGCGGCAGCGAGAGGATTGCGGCAAAATCGCGGAACGGCTGTGTCAACTCGATCTGCACCGTCAGATCGTCAATGACCGTGACGCCCTCCAGCTCTGTGGCCGGATTCTCCTCCGCCCGCATCGCGTCGTAGCCCTTGATGAAGCGGGCGTAGGTCGTGCCGCGCGAGCCGGTGTTGGGCGAAGCGTGAAGTTCAATCGACTTCTTCACGTCCTCCGCCGTAAACGGTTCACCGTCCGCGGCCACGATCCCTTCCTTCACCGTAATCGTCCAGACCGTCTCATCCTCGCTGGCCGTGAATCCCTCCGCCAGCCGGCCTTCCAGTGTCCCGTCCTCATTCATCCAGAAAAGCGTCTCAAAGGCCATGTTGAGCATGCCCGAAACCGCGTATCCCGCTGATGTTTCGAAAGGATAGGGATAGCGCTGGCCGTAGTAGGTGCCCCAGCGCAGAACCTGTTCTTCTGCCCTGGGCGTGTCCGCCGCCAGCGCCTGCCGTTCGCGCCATACCGGCGACCAGGGCATATACGAGGTCGTTTCTGACATCTGGGCCTCTGCCGCCGGAGCGCCCGCAGGCGGCGCACAGGCTGCGCTCACCGCCAGCGCCAAAAGAATCATCAGACCAATCAGCACTTTGGATCTTCGGAATGCCTTCATTTTGACTGTTCTCCTTGACTGTTTTGACGTCGCGCCCGCCAGGGGCACACAATCTGAACTCTGCACAGCAAACGAATGCTCCGTTAACGCAAAGATTGCTTCTGTACGTCACCCCCCTCATCGAATTCGATATCCGCAGCAGCTGAATAGCTGCTACGCTTTTAGACTGAGCGCGATGATCGCCCTCATGCTGGCGCCGTCCGGCAGCGTACCGGAAAGGCGCAGCCAGTTGCCAAAATGCGCCACCTTGCAGAAGGCAACCTCCTCCTCGCCAAGCGTAACGCTGGCCCCTTCGTCACACCAGCGAATCCCGTCCGGCGAAATCTGCACTTGCAGCGTAACGCCTTCGAGGTTGCCAGCGTGTTCCAATATCCGCACAAAGAAGATCGCTTCGCCCGCCCAGCCGCATTCGTAGGGCTCCGTGGCAAAACTGTCCCACAACGCCTCGCTGCGCTCGACAATGGCTGTGTAACTCTCGCGCAGCATCTCTACCACTCCCCCGAAAGAAGGACCGAGTCGACGTAGAGGAATGCCCTCTTATCGACGTCGGTTTCGACCCAAAACGCGACGTTTAGCATACAGTCCAGGTTGGGCATCGCAGGGATCATCATCGGCCCCACGTCGGTGACATCGTGGACGCGATCATTGCACTGCAGGTGCGTGATCTGCCGGCTGGCCAGGTCCAGGTCCATGCGGAGATAATACCAGTTGAATTTGGTGGCGACCTCATTGTAGCACAAAATCTGGCTTGAGTCAGGCACATTTTCCCAGCCGCTGGGCGCCAGATGAAAGTGGGAAACCGTCTCGGCTCTATCGCCAATATCATGAAACGGTTCCCGTTTGCGCTTGAACTGCCAGCTGCGAACCGGCTCGCCCTCCAGGGCATTGAGATAGCGCCAGTGAGGCATCCAGCGGTACGCCTCATCCTGAAGGTCGAACAGAACGCCCACCGCCCTCACGTCGTCCACCGACAGCTGCAGTTCGCTCGCCTCCGGCTTGAAGGTGAAATAGGCCTCCAGCCGGACCGGCCCCCTGTGCCGCCATGTAACCCGCTTGATCGAGACACTGATGTCACCGGCGCGGGCCCGCGTAGCCAGTTTCATCGAATACGTGCCCTGCATCGCGCCGTGCGTGCCTGTATCCCAGTGCGTGCCGCTGCTGAGCATCGGCGGCCTCATATCCGCGTACTGGGGCAGCATACTGTCCAAACTGTCCTCGTAGTTCCCGATCAGTTCAACCCAGCCTCGCAGCCCGCGGTTGAAGTCGTCGTGATAGATGATGCGCGGCAGCGGATCAAACCGGCTGAACCTGGGGTCCGCGTTCAGAATGGCTCTTGCTTGGTCTGGCATTGACATCCTTTCCTTGTTCGTACCATTATTTGAATCCTAACTCCACCAGCTTACCCACCATGCCCTTGATGCGCGGACTGTCGCTGTACAAAAAGGCATCTTCATACACACGGGCCGACTGCGTATACTGCATGTTCTCCACGTGCTTGAGGTTTCCCTGGTAGACCCGTTTGAGAAACTCGATGTCCTTCTCTCTTGACGGCTGCGCGCCGAAATTCATCGTAAACATGCGCCGTCCCGTCCTGCCGCCGAACGCGGAGTGCCATAGGTTCTGGTTAAAGAAGACCACGTCGCCCGGCTGGGACTCAAGCGGAAAACTTGGGATGTTGCGGCCTTCCGTGCCAAACACCATGTGGTCCGGATCGCGGCGCTGTTGCTTGAGCGGGTCGAGCGCGGCGTGCAGCGGCAACTGGTGCGAACCGGGGATCACGCGCAGGCAGCCTGTATCCTTCGTCACCCGGTCGAGGTAGAAGGCGACCTTTATGCGTCCGTAGTCAAGAACCGAGCCGTCGGGATGCCAGCCCGTATCGCCGACGTATAGGTTGCCGTCCGAGCCGATCCAGACGAAACCGGGGCCGAGTAGCTGTTCGAGCGGCTGATAGATGCGATCATCCTCGACCAGCGCGCTCAGCAGCGGCCTCTTCTCGATGAAGCCCAGCACCGCTTGCCGCGTCTTGCCTTCGAACGGCTGCCCCTGTCGGTCAGCTGTCAATACGTCATCGAACGCGTCGCTGATCTCCTCCATCTCCGCTGCGGAGAAGCACTGCCGTCTGATGAGAAAGCCGAATGTCTCAAAGTGGGTGATCTGTTCCGCTGTTAACATCTGGTGCCATTCCTTCCTGCTGCGCGGCAGCGTCGGTTCTTTGCTCCTGATTCGACCGCGCACGAACTCGTTGCTTCATTCGGGAGCAACATCATCTACTGCGCTCCGCTCCCTGCGGCGGTCAGTCACTGTTTACTGTAGATTGAACATGCGCGCGGCGTTTCCGCCCAGGATCAGCGCCTTCTCATCGGCCGAAAGAAACTCACAATGCACACGAATGTAGTCAAGCGCCTGCTTGTATGTACACCAGGAGCCGGAGCAGTAGGGCATGTCCGTCCCCCACATCAGCTTGTGGACGCCAATTTCCTCGCGCAGCTCCCTGATCTTTTTCTGGGCGCCGGGGAACGGGTATTCCGGCCAGAACGCACAGAACAGCACTTCAACGTGCATGTTCGGCCGCTTGAGCAGCGTCATCAGCTTATCGGGAATCTCATAACGCTCCTCGCCGCGCCGCATGCTGAACGTATCGATGCCATGGGTGAGCACGGCGGGGATATCGGTGTGCGCCTCGGCCCAGCGGTCGAGTTCCGCCACGTGTTCCATGAACCCGCCAAGTCGGTCGCGCTGGCGGCTGTGCAGATACCACCACACGGGGATACCGAGCTCGCGCACCTTCTCCCACAGCGGCTCGAACTTGGCGTCGTCCAGGTGGTCGGCGTAGTTGCTCAGCGCGAACGGCTCGACGCTGAAGTAAAGACCCATAAGGCCATCTTCGCACACCGCCTGCTCCAGCCGCTCATGTTCCTCCCGCCTGTCCGCCTCCCATTCCCGCACCTGCGCCAGCCCAATGAAACGGTTGGGAAAGCGCCGCATCTGCTCGCCATAGTACTCGTTCAGCGCGCCGTAGATGTGGTCGTGCTGGAGTACGCCCATGTCCACGCCCACCAGGTCCATCTCCCCGATCATGCGCTCGGGCGGCGCCTCACAGTTGATCAGGCTTGGCGGATACGCCTGCGTATAGTAATCGACGCCGTCAACGGTGATCTCCGCCCGTCCAAAATTAGCCATGCGAAAACCGACCTCCGGCATCTCGTTAAGGTCGTCTGAGTCCCACTGCAGGAACGGCTCGGGCGTCAGCTCGTCATCGGCTTTGCGGCGGAAGCGGCGGCTGTCGCGCATGTGGCACTGCCAGAACTTCATCCGTAGCGGCTGCAGCGGGTCCTCCTCAACGGATGCCTTGCCCAGCGGAGGAAAGATATGAAAGTGTGCGTCGATAATCACAGGCGTTTTCCCTCTCCTGATATTGCGGAAAGTACGGGCTGCAATTCGCTATCCTTTCATCCCGCTCACGACCACACCCTGGATGAAGTGCCGCTGGGCGAAGAAGAAGACCATGACGGGCGGCAGCGCGATCAGTGTTGAAACGGCCATGATCGCCACCCAGGGAACGTAGTGCATTGAAGTTGACCCGTGCGCGGTCTGCACCCAGGTCGTCAGCGCCACCGCCAGCGGCTGCGTTTCGAAACGGTTCAGGTAGATCAGCGGCTCGAAAAAGGCGTTCCACTGGCCCATGAAGGTGAAGATCGCCATCGTGCCCAGCGCCGGCTTCGACAGCGGCAGGATGATGCGCCAGAAGACGCCGAATGTCCCGCAGCCGTCAATGCGCGCCGCGTCGTCGTAATCCAGTGGAATCGTCAAGAAGAACTGCCGTAACAGGAAAACGTAAAAGGCGCCGCCCCCGAAGAAACTGGGCACGATCAGCGGCTTGAACGAGTCCAGCCACTTCAGCTCGCGAAACAGCAGATACTGCGGGATCAGCGTCACGTGCGAGGGAATCATCATCGTGCTCAGCACCAGGATAAAGAGCGCCGTGCGGCCGGGAAAGCGCACACGCGCGAAACCGTAGGCAACCAGGCTCGCGCTCAGCACCGTCCCCACCATCACCCACACGACAATGATCATCGTGTTCATGGTGGAGCGAACGAAGGGAAACTCGGTCAGACCCACAACGTAGTTGCTCCACTGCACCGGATTGGGGATGAAGCTCGGCGGGATCGCGAAGGCGTCGGTCTCAGTTTTTAGCGAACTGGAGATCAGCCAGATAAAGGGGACCGCCAACAGGAAGCCGATAGCGAGCAACAGGATGTAGACCAGGACCTGACTGACCAGTTGCCTCTTGCTGATGCTCTGCAGCCAGCTGCCCATCTGCTCGTTTCCTGTGCTGCTTCGTGTCATCGTTGCCATCGTGATCGTGCGTTACCTGTCTTCCAGTTCAAGCTCGCTGAAGACTACCTGACCGCCCCCTCGTAGTAAACATACCGCCCCGAAACGCGCAGAGAAATAAGCGTCAACACAAAAATGATCGCGAAAAGGACCCAGGCCAAGCCGGCCGCGTAGCCCATCTTGAGGTAATTCCAGGCGTTTTGATAGAGATAGAGAATGTAGAAAAGTGAAGCGTCAGCCGGCCCGCCCTCGGTGATGACGTATGCACCCGTGAATACCTGAAAGGTGCCGATCATGCCGGTGAGAAAAGTGAAGAAGATGACTGGCGAGGTCATCGGCAGTGTCACATTGCGAAACTTGGCCCACACGCCCGCCCCGTCGAGCATCGCCGCTTCGTATAGCACCGTCGGCACGCCCTGCAGGCCTGCGAGATAGAGGATCATGTTGCCGCCCAATCCCCACAGACTCATGATGATGAAACTGGGAATTACCCATTCGCGTGAGGCGAACCACTGCGGTCCCTCGATGTCGATGCTGGCCAGAAAGTTGTTGACCAGCCCAATCTCCGGGTTGAGCATCCAGGCGAACAGATAAGAGGTGGCGATGGCCGGTGTAACCACCGGCAGGTAGAAGACAGTGCGGAAAAAACCAACCCCCTTCACGGCCTGATTGAGCAGCAGGGCTAGCATATATCCGCCTATGGTGCCGAGCGGAACCAGAATAATTGTATAGATCACCGTCACTTTGAGTGACTGCCAGAAAAGGGGATCTCCGCTCAGCATCTTGCCGTAGTTGTCCAGGCCGATGAAGCGGGGCGGGTCGAGAATCGTGTAGCGGCTGAAGGAGAGCGCAAAGGAGGCAACAATGGGGAAAGCAGTGAATACGAGGAAGCCCAGCACCCAGGGGGCGATGCAGATGTAGCCGTCTATCGCCTCGCGCAGGCGCAGACGGGATATCCGGCGTCTGCGTCCGTCGGCGGCGGGCGTGGCTGCGCTCACGGCTGTTCCTCCATCCATTCCCGAAACTCGCTCCGCCGCCACGTGTAACTGGGCTCGTATCCCAGCAGCTGGCGCGCTTTCTCGGTCGAGACAAAGCTGTCGTATCCGGCCAGCGGGCGGCGCATGGGAACGTCGCCATAGTGACGGGCGGCGAGCGCCGGGGTCTCCTCGAGGGAGCATGTGTCCGCGCCGTTGACCAGGAAGACCTCGTGCCCGATCGCGTCGTTTTCCACTGCCAGCCTGAACGCACGCGCCGCATCGCGTGCGTCGGTCACCGTCCACAAGTTGGAACGGGCCCGGTCGGAATCGACAATGTAGCGCCGGTATCCCTCCCACTGCTCCTCCACAGTGCGCTCGCGGTTCCAGCCCGATCGTACCGCGACTGCCGCTCCAGCTCTATCAAGATACCAGTTGTGATTTATGCGCAAGCATATGGTCTGAATGCCATAGGCCTCAGTGTAATGTTTGCAGGTGATCTCGTTGATCAGTTTGCTGATCCCGTATTCGTTGCGCGGCTGGGCCGGGTGCGCCTCGTCGACGGGGAAGTAACGCGGCCGCGTGTCGTACCGCCCGTAATCCGTATTCATCGCCTCTTTGGATGAACCGAAGATTACCTTGCCCGCGTCCGCGCCCACCGCGGCCTCCAGAACGTTGTAAGCGCCGCGGTCATTGACGTACATCAACCGTTCCGGGGTGGTGATGCCTGGGCCCGGAACCGCCGCCAGATGGACAATGGCGTCCTGACTTCGGCAGGCCTGCCGCATCTGTTCCAAGTCGGTGATGTCGCCATGGATATGCCTCACGCCCTCCACAAGCGGGGCAGTCTGGCTGAAGTTGGACAGGACATGGCCGGCGGACAGGAGTTCTCGGAGTACGTACCCTCCGATCTTGCCGCTGCCGCCGGTAACCAGAACTTTCATCTGTCGTTTTGACCGCCAGTGCCGTGCGCGGACGAACCTGCCGCCAGTGGTCAAACAGAGGAGTGGCCGGCGGCCGGCAACGCGCCGGCCGCCGGGTAGCGGTCACTGCCGTGTGTGGCTAGGACTCTGCCAATGCCGCGTCAATCTCCACCTTGGCGTCCGACATAGCCTGCTGCATCGACTTCTCGCCAAGGAAGACCTTGTCATATTCGCGCCGTACCGTATCTGAGAAGAACCGCGCCTTGCGGCCATACCATCTAGGCATCCACAGTACATTTTCCGCAGCTGACGGATGCGTCGTAAAGCGCTCGTCGCGGCTCAGGAATACCTCGTAGAAGCGTCGCATCCAGCCTTCCGGCAGTGCTGGAAGTTTGTCGATGGCGCTCCGCATATCGTAGCCTGTCAGATTGATGTTGGGCGTAATCCAGTCGCTAATCGTCTCACTCGTCGTGGCCCAGATGGCAAAGGTTGAGGCCGCGTCTGTGTGTTCGCCCCCACTCCACACGCCCCACGAGTTCGTTCCCATCAACTGGACGCGGTGCTCGCGCCAGGGAACAGGCATGAACAACAGGCCGAACGCTTCTTGGTTGACCCGCTGATCTCCAACACCCGGGTGTCTGATTGTGCAGAAGGCCTTCCCCGAATTAAACAGACCGCCCTGAACCGCTTGCGCCTCGGCAGGCGTGGGCGCAACCTTGTCCACTAGGGTCAGGTCGATGTAATCCTGCAACGCTTGTACCGACTCCTCCGAGTCGATCAGCGCCTCGGTCTCCTGATAGCCCCACAGATCGTCCAATGCTTGGCCGCCGTTACTGTACATGAAGTAAAGCGAAGTGGCGCCAAACCGCGCGGTGCTGTTGGCGAGACCCCACTGTTCCACTTCACCGTCGGCGTTGACCTTGGTCGTCGCCTTCAGCAGTTCGACCAGATCATCCCAGCGCCACTCATCGTAGTTCTCGGCCGGCCCGTCGTCGCCCCAGTCGGGCAGGTCGATGCCCTCTTGCTCGGCGAGCGTCCTGTTCACGACTAACTGCCAGTTGGGGCAGTAGATCTGGGAAAGGGAGTAGATCTTGCCTTCATTCCCGCACTGCATCCACGGGTCCGCGTCCCACTTGCTGTTGTCCACACCGTGGGCGTCGAGCGCGTCATCCAGCGCTAAAAGCACCTTGAACCACTCTCCCTGCCAGTAGCTGTCCACCATGACAACATCCGGCGCAACACCTCCGACCATCTGTGTCAGGAGCTTGGTCGAGTACTCTCCCCAGGGCGTCGACTCGCTGATCGCCGTGATCTCCGGATGCGCCTCACCTATGCCGTCCCGAATCGGGTCCCAGAACCCACCGTGCCAGTGGCTGAAGCGGATTTCGACCGCCTCCATGGCCGGCGCGGCGGCCTCACCTTCGTCCGCCATATCGGTTGCCGGCACAGCCGGCTGACATGCCGCCGCCACAACGCCGGCAGATCCGATCGCGGATGTCCACAGAAACTCCCGTCGGCTCATTCCTCTCTTCGTTGCCATCGCCTTCCTCCTCTGCTGAACGACTGTGAATGCTGCACTCGATTGCCTCGCTGTGGTTCGTAGGCAGAGCGCTTCAAGACCGCTGCCAGGGCCTCACAACATCAACCACCGCTGTTTTCGATACGCTGCAAAGGGTGGGTGAGGGCGCACTTCAGGCCCCTCCTACCCTCTACGATAGTTCCGAGTATACATTATACAAAATATATGGCGTAATACGTTTTCTTGACTCAGACGGCGCCTAACCTTTGATAGCGCCCATCGTCAGGCCTCCAGCCAGGAAGCGCTGCACGACGAGAGCAAGCAGGAGAACCGGCAGAGTGACGACCGTAGCCGCTGCGCACAAGGCGCCCCAATTCACCTGGCCGTACGTCAGGAAATTGTACACCGCCAGTGGCAGCGTCATCGTCTTCGAGCCGCCCAGGATGAGCACAAAGATGAAGTTATTCCACGAGGAGATGAAGCTGAGGATCGCCACCGCCGTGATGCCGGGCAGGCTCAGCGGAATCATGATGCGGATCATCGTGCCCAATTGCGAACAGCCGTCAATCAGCGCCGCGTCCAGAAGCTCGCTCGGCACATCCTCGAAGAAACCGATCATGACCCACATGATCAGCGGCAACACCGTCAGAATGTGGGTGATCACGATGCCTGCGTGCGTGTCCAAAAGCCCCAGCCGCTTGTAAACGATGAAGAGGGGAACGAGAAAGGTGATCCCGGGGAGCATGCGCACCACCAACAGCGCCAGGGCCAGCCCGTCCTGCTTGTACTTGGCGATGCTGTAGGCGGCCGGCAGCCCCACCACGAGCGACAGCCCCACAGAGCTTACCGCGATCGTCAAGCTGTTGAACAGGTACCTTGCAAACGGATTGCGCTCAAAGACCTCGCCATAGTGGGCCAGCGTCGGGATGAAGAACCACACCGGCGGGTCGCTCACGATCAGCAGGTTCGGCTTGAACGAGGAGACGAACATCCAGAAGAAGATAAACAAAAAGAAGACCAGAAATATAGACAGGATGATCCAGAACAGTGAGTCCTGTATCCGCCTCGTCTTCCTCATTCCCATCGGTCTGAGAGACAGTCTGTTCATGTTGCTTGCTCTGTAGATTGCTCCGTAGCTTAACGGCAGTTTTCAGTTTTTAGTGGATTGCGTTCTCCCCAGCGTTGCGGGGGCTGCCGTTACTGGCTACTGAAAACTGACTGCTAAAAACTGCAGTTCAAAGCCATGCCCGCTGCCTCAGTCTGATCAGGACCGCGCTGATGACCAGGATGATCACCATGAAGACGAGGATTACAGCCGAGCCATAGCCCAAATCATAGAACTCGAACGCCGTCAGGTAAGAGTAGATATGCAGCGTCTCACTCCTTCTGCCCGGCCCTCCGGCCGTCATGATCCAGATGGCATCGAATACCTTCAGCGTATCGATAGCCCTGAAGAGCATGGCGACGACGATCGCTCCTTTCAGCAGCGGCAGCGTGATCTGGAAGAACTCCTGCAACTTGCTCGCCCCGTCGATGCGCGCCGCCTCGAACGGCTCCGTCGGCAGCGAGCGCAGCCCCGCCAGCAGGATCAGCATCACGAACGGGACCCCGTGCCACGCATTGATCCAGACAAGGCTTGGCACCACGGACGTATCGCCGGCCACCCACAGGCTCCGCGGCAGCCCCACGACCTCCAGGAAATGGTTGAGGATGCCGATCGAAGGCTCCATCATGATCAGCCAGATCACCGACGTCGCCGTCGGCGTTGCCACCAGCGGCAGCAGGAACAGCGTGCGGATGACGCCCAGCCCGCGGAAAGTCCGGTTCAGTACCAGCGCCATGATCATCGCCAGGACAAGCTCCAGCAGAAGGCTCCCAACCGTGAAATAGATCGTTATCAGGAATGCATTCAAGAATCTTTCGTCTGCAGTCAGGACCTCCACCAGGTTTTCGAGACCCACAAATGTAAAGCGGGTCATCGTAACGTTGACCCGCTGCAAGCTCAGCGAAACTGTATAAAAGAAGGGGTAACCCATCAGCAGCAGGATCACGATGGCCGCCGGCGCCGGCAGCACGAACGCCAAATTGCGGTCGATCAGCGCAAAAGCCCGCCGCAACAGGCCCGCAGGCGGGGCATACCCTGGCTCCTGGCCAGCCTGGTCGCCGTCCTCGCCCTCGACGAGATTCTCACGGGAACCGTTCGTAGCCTGCCCAGTCCGCTCTGGTTCCGGCCCTGCATCTCGCTGCATAGGCAACTCTCTTCGCAAACTGAAAGTGGCCGGCGGCACACCCGCCGCCGGCCACCGCATTCAACCTTACTCTTCCTGCTCTTCCAGCATCTCCAGCAGTTCCTGCTGGCTCTTCTGAGCCGCAGCCACCACATCGCCGCCCTCGATCGAAGTGACGATCACCTGCGCGATCGACTCGCGCGCCCGCATCAGGTTGATAATCGATGGCGGGGCAGGCGGCGAAAAGTCGCCGATCGCCCGCGAATCGAGCAGTACCTGCACGAAGTCCAGGTCGTCCTGCGTCGCCTGCGTCTTGTACGCTTCCGTCTCATACGGCGAGCGCCGCGGCACTGCGCCTCCGTCGAGTACGTATTTGAGCATGCTCTCCTTGTTGGAAATGAATTGCAACAGGTACCAGCTCGCCTCCTTCTTCTGCGAGAGTCCGCCGACCGTGATGCTCCAGCCGCCCGCCGACGCTCTCTGGCCGTTGGGACCTGCCGGCATCAGGAAGTATCCAATATTGCCGGCCACCGTCGACTTGCTCGGGTCCTGGAAGTCCTTGCGGAAGACGGCGTCGTCGATGATCATGCCGGCCTTGCCCTGGCTGAAGATGTTCACCGCACCGACATGGTCGATGTTGGGTGAGCCGGGCGGCCCGTAGAGGCGCAGCAGTTTGCCGTAGAAGTCAAAGGCGGCGATCGCCTCCTCCGAATCCATCAGCGGGATACCCTCGTCGTCCTCCCACATGATCCCCATGCCGCCTAGGAACCCTTTGAAGACCGAGGTCGGCACCGGCGGCTTGCCGCGCATCGTGATGCCGAAAACCTCCCCGCCGCTCTGCTCCTGAACCGTTGCCGCGGCAGCTTCAAGCTCTTCAAAAGTAGTCGGCGGCCCGTCGATGCCGTACTCCTCGAACAGGTCCTTGCGATAGTAGCCGATCATCGCGCTCATCTGCATCGGCACCGAGACCAGGCTGCCCCTTGACGAGTATCCCGCCATCAGATAGTCGCGCCCCATGTCCTCCCACAGGTCGTAGTCCTCGTGGGTCATGCTGGGGTCGTCGACCCAGGGGCCGATGTCATTCAGCCAGCCGGCATCGAACCAGACGTTCCTCTCCTCCGCGCCCGCCGGCAGTTGGAAGACGTCCATGTCCTCGTTGCTCGCCATCAGCTCGACCCGGATCTTCTGCACCATCTGCGCCCACGGCAGGATCTCCGTGTTTACCTTGATCCCGGTCATCTCTTCAAATTTGGGCAGAATGGACAGCACGTGGTCGCTCAGCGGCTGCGTCTCACCGACGTACCGCAGCTCAGTACCCGCGTAGCGCTGCCAGTCGAATCCCATTGGCTCTGCCGCAGCCTCGTCAGCGGCCGCCGGCGCGCCCGCAGGCGCCGCCGGCACGCAGGCGGTCAGGGCCGCCCCTGCCGTCCCTGCGCCGAGCAATTGCAATAGCTGTCGACGACTGATCTGTGATCGCATGATTGGGTTCTCCTTCCCATTTTGGTTGGAACTACACCGAATCCAGTGGTTTCGATCTGTCCGTCTGAAGGATCTTGGAACAACCAAAACAAACCGATCCTTGTACCACAACAATCTGCCAGTATGCCAACGATATTCTGCTGCTGTCTCTGCGAGAAGCCCGAATTTTATAGAGGATTTTCTGGGAGTATAGTTTCTTTGGCGCGGCCTGTCAAAGAGGATTTTTTCGCCCTGTCGTCGGTTTTTCGCAGTGCAGGGCTTTATCAGCAGTCCGAACTTCAGGGTTGGCAACCGGGGACTGCATCACTCCGACCACAACCCTAGGAGAAAACCGGGGGAACCTCAGCAGTTCCCCGCCCAAAGGGCCCAGCCCTCTAGCTCCTTTCAAGCAGCGCGCAACACTGCGGGTGTAGCAATCGGGGTAGCGTGAACTGAGGTTTCGTCAACCTGCGGGCAAATGCGCCGCCGTAGACAAGCGGATCCAACGGCAGTATACGAGGACTAGCGTTCGAAAACCTCCTCGTCCTCTTCCAGGCCGGCCAGCACCTCGGTCCGCTCACCATCGGTCACGCCCAGCGTAATGTCGACCTCGATCGTACTTTCGCCCTCCTTGACTAGCGCGTAGCGCCGGTTGAAGTAACTGTGGATCGCAACGTTGGGTATCGTCAGTATGTCCTCTTTGCGCTCCACAACGATACGCAGATCGGCCAAAGCCCCAATCTGCAACGCCAAATCGGGCACCGTGAACTCAACTCGAACGGGCAGACCCTCATCGGCGCTGCCCGGCGTTGAGACCTGAATAAGCTGGCCCGCAACCTCACGCTGCGGGTAGTCGCGAAAGCGGATCGTGACAGCCTGTCCGATCCGCAACTTCGGCAGATCCTCCTCGCTGGGACCCGAGCTCCTGATCTCGAGAGCGTCAGGCGCCGCCAACCCCATCACCGGCGTGTATTCCGGCACCAACTGCCCCGGCTCTCCGTCCGTGTAGCGCACCACCCCGTCGAACGGGGCCAGCAACTGCGCCTGCCCGAGGCGGTCCCGCAGCATCTCCACGTCGATCGCCTTGAGTTCAGCCTCCGCCTGATAGAGCGCAACCTCTCGGTCATGCTGGCCCGTCAGCAGCGCCAGCTTCGTCTCTGCTGCCGCCACCGCCAGCTCCATGCGTGCGATGTCGGCTTCCGCCGCGCCGCCGCGCCCCTGCTCCAGCGTCAGCCTGTCCATGTCCAGGGCCGCCTGCGCCTCCGCCAATGCCAACTCCTTGGCTCCCTGCGACGCTTGCACCCGCAGCCAGGCGATCTCCAGCTGTTTCTCCGCTTTGGCAAGCTCATGCGGCAGAAATCCCACATCCAGTTCGGCCAGAAGCTGTCCCGCCTCTACCGAATCGCCCGGTTCAACATGAAATCCGTTCAGACGTCCGCCGATGCGAAAGGAGAGGTTCACTCGCCGCAGCGAATCCACCATGCCCAACAGCGTCACGCTGTCTACAATGTCGCCGCGTTCGATTCGATGGACCGCTTTGGGGAGTGGTACGGGCGTAGGAATGGGCGTAGGCGTAACCAAAACGTCACCGGGCAACTGTTCACAGCCGGCGAGCAGCGCGGCCAGCAGAAAACTGACAGCCAGGGAAACTGTACGTCGCTTCGCATAGCCAAATTTGCTTAGCATAATTGTGAAGTCCTGCTCATCCCCCAACCATTCACTCGCCTACCACTTACCACTGCAGTCACTCCGTCTCCTCCGGCCTGACCTCGCGCCCCTCTCGCGCCGACAACTGCGCCGCGCGGCAGAACCGGAGCACCGTCTTCCCCTCCTCGCCGCTCAACTCCGACTGCCGCCCTTCGGCAATCGCGTCAACGAAGTCATGCACGCCGGCCGTGAAACTGGCGCCCCAGTCCGAGTCTACCTCGGGAAACGCCGTCGTTTCACCGTCCCGGTACATCTCCACCGCCGGCCTGTCCAGCAACATCGACGTGCAACGGTTCACCCAGATAAAGCCGCGCGAGCCGGTCAGCTCGACCCACTCGTCCTCAGGGCGACCGTACTTTGTTGGAACCAGAATGTCGTCGGAGGTCACAGCTTCGTAGGAGCCGTACTTCTCGGCCCCCTTGTATTTCCAGATGACGACGGCCGGGCTGTCCAGCATCCAGCCATGCTGGATCGGGCGGTGCGTGATCCAGGCAAACACCTTTTCCGGCGCCCCCATAAACCACTGCGCGATCGAGAAGAGATGGTATCCATAGTCGAGGATCATCCGGCCCCCGCCGCTCTGGGCCGGGTCAAAGCGCCACACCCAGCGCCTGTAAGGTATCTCCCAGTCCTCTCCCGACGTGCCCTGCACGCACTTGATGCGTATTGAGAGCGGCTCGCCAATCGCGCCGTCGTCGAGAAGCTGCTTGGCCTTGACCAGGGGTGGGTAGAAGCGAAAGTTCTCAAAAACGCGCATCAGCTTGCCCGCACGTCCCGCCGCCTCGATCAGCGCATCGCACTCGGCAACCGTGATCGCCATCGGCTTCTGTATCGAAACGTGCTTGCCCGCCTCCAGCGCGGCAATGCCCATCTCCGCATGCAGATGATGGGGCGTGATCACCTCCACCGCGTCCACCTCGGGGTCGGCGAGCATATGCCGGTAGTCGGTGTACGTCTTCACAATCTGCCACTCTGAGGCGCGTCGCTGCAGCAGCGCCTCGTCGACGTCGCAGATCGCGTGAAGTTCAGCTTTGGGGTAGTCCTGGTAACCGAGGTAGTGCAGGTCGGTGATAGCGCCGGCGCCGATGAAGCCGACGCGCAGCTTTCTCGCGCCGCCGCTCACTGTTCCGCCTCAAACATGCGCGCCGACGGTTCCATGATCGGCCACGGCAGCGTTCCCGGCAGTTCGATCAACGTACTCTTGTCAGCTTTGATCGCCTTTGATACGGCAGGACCAAGCTGCTCAATCGATTCGACTCGGCAGCCGTCCACGCTGAATGCCCCTGCCAGTCCCATGAAGTCCGGGTTCACCAGGTCCACTTCGTGCGCAGCACCGTAGCGGACCTCCTGCTGCGGCCGCAGGACCCCGTATGCCGAGTCGTTGAAAACCAGAGTGACGATCGGCGAGCCAAGCTGCACCGCGGCCGCCAGCTCCTGGCAGTTGAACAGGAATCCACCGTCGCCGCAAAGCACAACCACCGGTCGGTCCGGCCTGGCTACCTTTGCTCCGATCGCGGCCGGCAGCCCAAAGCCCAGTGTGCAGAACCCCCACGGGTAAATGTTCGTGCGCGGCTCATAAATGTCCAACAAACGACGGCACCAGTACGCGGCCACCGTCAGGTCGCTCACGATAATCGTCTCACGCGGCAGCGCCTTGCGCAGCGTCTGTACAAGCTCCACGCCTTCAGGCGCCCGTTCCTGGCAGTAACGCCAAACCTTTTGTCGCAATTCGGCGACCCCGGCTGCAATGCCATTCTTCTGCTCGCGCACATCTCGTAACTGTTCGTTGATGAGTTGCAAAACGGAACGCGCATCGCCCAAAACGCCGACCGTGGCCGGGTAGTTTCGGTCGATCTCCTCCGGATCGATCTCAATATGAATAAGCGACTCCGGCAGGCGCAACCCCCAGCGATCACTCTCTTCTTCAGTAAATCGCGTGCCCACCGCCAGCATCACATCCGATTCGGCCAGAAAGGCCCGCGCGTATGGATGCAAAATGGTCGCGCCTGCGACCAGCGGATGGTCGTCCGCAACCGCGCCCTTGCCCAGCACCGTCGTAAAGATCGGCGCCTGCAACCGCTCGGCCAGTGCCTGCAACTCCGTGCCCGCACCGCTCCCGATCACACCACCGCCCGCCCAGATCACCGGCCGCCGCGCCGCTCGCAACAGCCGCGCCGCCCGCTCCACCTGCTCCGGGTCCGGCGCCGCAAGGTCCACGGCAGCCGGCGCTGGGATCGCTATGTCATCACTTTCGTCCAGCGTATCGCACGGAATCTCCACCGCCACCGGTCGCGGCCGGCCGCTCTGCATCTGCGCGAACGCCTCCCGCATCACATCGGGAATCGACGCCACCGTGTCCGCCCGCGCCCGCCACTTCGTCACCGGCGCAAAGCTCCCTAACTGGTTCTCACACTCATGCAGATAGCCCTTGCCCAGCCCGATTCCCTCAGCCGGGATCTGGCTGGCAATGCACAGAACCGGCGAAGAGTCGCTGTAGGCCGTCCCCAGCGAGGCCAGTGTATTGAGAGCAGCCGGCCCCGTCGTACTCAGGCAGACACCGACCTCGCCGCTGGCCCGTGCGTAGCCATCAGCCATAAACGCCGCCCCCTGCTCATGTCGGGCGAGGATATGGCGAATGTTGCCCATCTCCCGCAGCGCGTCGTATATGCCCAGATTGTGCGTCCCCGGAATGCCGAACACCGTGTCGACACCGTGCGCCTCAAGGGACCGAACGACGGCTTCACCACCGGTCATGCGCATAGATTGATAACCTCAGTGTTCATGAAGAGAGGATGGTAAACGCCAGTGGATATTGGAGAGAGGACAGTGGCATTACCAGCAATGACTAACCCCTATCCCCTAATCCCTAGTCCCCGCGGTTAAGCTTTCAGGCCCGTCATCGCAATGCCGCGAATAAAGTAACGCGAGGCGAAGCTGTATATCGCCATGACGGGAACAACCGTCAGCATCGAACCGGCCGCCCACATCTCGTAACGCGTCCACCACAAATTGCGCAGGCCGGCCAGCACCAGCGGCAATGTCTGGTTTTTCTGGCTGTTCAGAACGATGAGCGGCCACAAAAAACTGTCCCAGTTGGCGAGGAAGACAAAGACGGCCAGCGCCGACATCGGTGACATCGACATCGGCAGCACCAGTGTGAAAAAGATGCGCCACTCGGACGCGCCGTCGATGCGGGCCGCATCGATCAATTCAAATGGGATGCTCTCCATAAACTGGCGCATCAGAAAGATGCCGAATGCCGTATAAAACCCTGTGATAATGATGCCGGCCAAGTGGTCGGCCAAGCCGAAGCTGTTCGCAATCGTGATATACAACGGAACCATGATCACCGCAAAGGGCACCATCATCGTCGACAGGATGATGGTGAAGAGTACCTCCTTGCCCACAAAACGATACTTGGAAAAGATGTACCCCATCACCGACGACGTGAAAACGGAAACGACCGTTACCGACACCGCCGATACGATGCTGTTGCGGAAAGCGACGATGAAGTTAACCCTGCCCAAAATCTCTTCGTAGTTGCGCAACGTCCACGTTTCGGGCAGCAGCGCCCTTGACTCCACAAGCTCCTTGAACGGCTTGAGCGAAGCAAAGATCATCCAGATGAAGGGAAAGATGGCTACCACGACCATGCCAAGCAGGAAAATCTGTATGAGACTTTGAGATATCAAAATGCGCCTGGGCAGCCGGCGTCGCGCGGGTCTTGCCTCACTTATGACTGCCATGTCCATCTCTCCTTCAATGTAGGGTAGCCGGTCTCCATCGCCGCTGCCCGATCCGGACCTATGTCAATATCCGGGGACCGCTAGTATGACCACGTCGGACGGATCAACTTGATCTGCAAAATGCTGATCGCCAGGATGAACGCGAACTGCAGCAGTGACGCGGCCGTGGCCGTGCCGAAACGGATGTCCAGGAAGGCTTCCTGGTAGATCAACATATTGTACAGGTAAGTAGAGTTACCCGGCCCCCCCTCCGAGCCAAACAAGACCGTTGGAAGCGTGAACTCCTGCAAAGAGCCGATCGCCAGCAGTACCGTGATCAGGAGTATCGTATGGCCCATCAGGGGCATGGTAATGCGCCAGAACTGCTGCCACGGATTGGTCCCGTCAACCAGGGCAGCGTCGTACAGTTCCGACGGAATGTTCATCATGCCTGCCGTGAGAATGACAACGAAAAAGCCCAGCCCTTTCCAGGTGGCAATAATGACTGCAGTAGGCAGTGCCGATGAGGAACTGGAGAGCCACTGGAGTTCGGGCAGCCCTACACTGCTTAACAGCTTATTCAATTGCCCCACCTCCGGGTCCATCAACATCTTGAATAACAAGGAAACTGCCACCAACGAGACCACAACCGGAACAAAGATCAGCGCCTGATATACGTTCCGCCCCCGCCGCACCTTGGACAAGAAGACGGCGATAAGCATGGCCAGAGGCAAATGGAATATGAACGAATAAACGGCCCATAAGATCGTGTTTTTCACCGAAACCCAGAAAAGGGGATGCTGAGAAATCTTGAGAAAGTTGCCTGCGCCCACAAACGGACTGTTGGCCGGGTCCAGCAGCTTGTACGCGACCGTCGACATGCGGAACGCCTGAATGATCGGCCAGAAGCTGAAAATCCAATACCAGATCAGCAACGGCACGATCATCGTGAAGCCGAACCAGAACTGCGGCTTGCGCAGCGTCTTCTTGACGACGAACCAGACGCCCATCATTTCAGCTCGGCCCAGGGCTCTGCCCCCGTCTGCTATTGAAGTCATTTTCAGGTTCCGTTTTCAGTAATGGATGAGCGGTGGTCAGGGGTTTGGTTTAGGGATCAGGACTTAGGGGTTAGCTAACCCCTCGCCCCTGTCCCCTGCCGCTCCCCGGCCCTAACTAATCTACTGCTTCAACGAGCAGCAGCTCCGAGGTCAAGGCGGTCTCCAATTGTGAGGTGATGCCAGTCCGCGTGAGTGCAATTCCGTCTACTTCGCAACTCTCAGAACTGTTGTCAAATGTGACGCGATAGCGCCTCCCCGGATCGATTCCCCTGAAGCGCAGCAAGTATTCCGGTTCCGCCGGGTCGCTGAGACGAAACAGCCCCGCAATTGCTCGTGTTCGGTCCCGCGATGCCAGCTCCAGCACGCCCCAGCCGCGCGGCTCGAATCCCTTGACGACAGGCGTATGATGATAAATTCGGCTGGTCGGATGGATCGGGCGAACGAATTCCTTGTAAATCCGTACAGCATTGCGGATGCGCGCCTGCTGAACCGCGTTGGGAGCGGCGTCCTTGAGATGGAACCAATTCAGTGATGGATGCACGAACAGCTGCAGCCGGAACTGGAAATCCAGCTCAGCCGTGCGTTGCCCGGACTGACCCATCCCAGCCAGCCGGTCAACCCGCTCCGGCGGCAGCGCCATCGTCATCCCATTCGTAATCGAAAAAGCGCGCGGCGCAATCTGCCAGTCGGTCACCCAGGTATGGTCAAAGTAGCGGACCATGCCCACATCGGTCCGGGCGCCCCCGCTGGCGCAGTTCTGAAAGATAACATGCTTGTGGCGTGCGGAAAGGCGCGCGTAGATGCCGTAGACTGCCTCGTAATAACGCCAGTAAGCGTTCTCAACAAACCCCGACTGCTCACTGTATCCACCTGCGCCAATGTTGCCGATGTTGTAGTCCAGCCGGAAAAGGTCCAGCTCGTGCTCCACGATCAGACGGTCGATCTCGCTTTCCATCCATGCGGCAACTTCTGGCTTGGTGAGATCGATCATGCCGCCCAGCCCGCCCTTTGTTTGCGCTTCGCTAAGTGGCCTGTTTGACGCTTCCGCCCTCCCTTCTCCCCTGCCGTTGCCGTTCTTCGTGCTTCCTTCGTGTTCTTCGTGGATCGTTGCCGTTTTCCGCCGGGCGTCAGCGCAAAGATGGCGTCCGCTCAGCGCAAAATCACCATACGGCCGGGCTAGCCACTCAGGATGCTCCTTGGCGATTCTGCTTTCCGGCCCGACCCGTTCCCCGTCCATCCACAGGCCGAACTTCATGCCCTTGCCATGCACATAGTCGCGGAACGGCTTCAGGCCCCCTGGAAAACGCTCAAGACTCACCTGCCAGTCGCCCACCGTCGCATGCCAGCTGCCGTGGGGCGGCGTGTACCAGCTCGCATCGATCAGAAACACTTCCGCGCCCGCGTCGGCGCAGGCGTCGATCTCGGAGAAAATCAGTTCCGGCGTAAGCTCCTGCTCCGGCCCGATGCCGCTCACGACCAGCCCCGCATGTTCTGGGTTCTGCGGCGGGATGACGCTAGTCCGCAAGTGGTCGTGCAGCGCGTGAATACAGTCGTCGAAATTGCCTATAACGATGCCCAGGTGCATCTCCGGCGTGGTAACCGTCTCGCCGGGCCCGATGACGCGCAGCGGCGCCGGGCCGTCCGGGCCCGCGCGAAACCAGAGTCGCGACCCCTCCCGGCTATCCCCGTCGTCTACGTCAAACTCGAAGGCATACCCTCCCGACCATGCCAGCGTACCCACGAACTGCTCACCGCCCTGGTGATTGCGCAGTACAAAGAAAGGATGTCTGTGGCGGCCGCGGCGGTAACGGCCGTCAATCCGGTAGCCTGCACGCGGCAGCGCACGCCAGTCGAAGTCGCCCTCATTGCCCCAGTGCGTGTCGATAAAATAGCCGACCGAGTAAGGCGACGCCTCGTCATCTATATCGTATGCGCACGTCTGCAGCACACCGCTCCATGGAAAAGCCGCCGAAAGCGCAGCCGGTTGCTCGGAGCAGTTTTCAATCTCCAGCCAGCGCGTCAGGATCGGTGTGCCGTCCAGAAGTGTGTGAACGCGCACGACCACAGGGCGCACCGAGTGGCGCAGTTCCAATACCGCCTTCAACCCATTCTCTTCTTCAGTCTGGGATGTTTGCGCTTCGCCAAGGGCCGGCAGATGGCGTCGGCTCAGCGCAAAGTCGCTCCATTCCCAGTGGGAGCGCAGCAACTGCCCATCCACCTCCACCCAGAACGCCTGCGGCGCCGGATGTGAGGCCGCGTCAAACCGTTCCGGCTCGGGATTCGTATAGCCTGAACCGTTCCAACCCCGCCCCACCAGCTGCCCCCGGCTCAACGACTCCTGGTAGGCCGCAAGTCCCGACCGGTAAGAAATCGTCGGATCCGGGTCATTGGACAAAAAAATATCGGCGAAAGTCTCTGTCATGGCAAAAACTGACTGTGATTTTGGGGGATTTTTGGGATTAGGGGGATTAACAGTAAGGGGAACCCCTGGGGTTTCCCTGCCGTTCCCCAGAAGTTCCCCGCCCGAAGGCAGTTCCCCTGCCGTTTTACGGTTCCACACCCAGCTCGCGAACGTCGCTGACCCATTCCTGGTACTGCGCTTCGCACCGCGCCTGGATCATCTCCACCGCTTCCTCGCTGCTGATATTGCCCTGCCGTACTTCCGAGCACCCTTCGCCTATGGCCGCGCCAATCTCACCGATCGAGCCGAAACCGACACCCTCGAAAGTGGTCTGCGGCAACAGGTGCTCCTGCAGAACCTTCGTCAGTTGCACCAGCGGCCCATCCGGATCGTTGTCTACGAAGTGGTCATAGCTGCCGACCAGGCCCTTCCATGCAGTATTCGGCTGTCCGCCGTAGATCATGGCGTATGACGTCTGCCCTTCGTCCGTCACCAGCATGCGCAGGAACTCAATAGCCATCTCGGGATTCTTCGCCTGCTTCAGCGAAATGAACCCCCAGCCGCCTTCACCGCAGAAGATCGGCGGTTCGCCTTCATGGATCATCGGCGCGCCTGCCATGCGATAGGTATAACCCAGGTCCCAGGCAATCGGCATCGAAGGCGTGCCGTTGCCGCGCGCCAGCGCCACCTTGCCGGCCAGCGCAGCGTCAACGTGGTTCTGGTCCAACTGCGTCTCAATGCCCAATTCCACCGGGCCCTCAACAAACAACCTCATCGCCTCCATACCCTCTTCGGTATTGATGTTGAACTGCTTGTTCTCGAGGTCCCACCAGTCCATGCCCTTGGGGTCCAGCAGCGTGCGCAGAATGCCGAGATAGCTCATGTCATCCCAACCCTGGCTGCTCAGGCCCCATTTGGTCACTTTGCCGTCCTCTTCGACCTGCAAGGCCTTCCCCAGCTCCCACATGCTCTCATAGCTTTCGAAGTAGACCTCACCGTTCAACGGCGGATACTGGTCTTCCAGCCCCAGCGCGATGACATCTTCACTGGGCACATTGACCATGTTGCCCACGCCGTTGCACTCGGTCGGCACACCCCAGATCTCGCCCTGCCACATGTAGGCGCCAATCGCGTCGCCCACAAAATCTTCGTCAGGATCGACGTCCATGTGGTTATAGACCTGTTCCGTGCACGGGACCAGAGCCTGATGTAGATGCAGGCTCGTCAACTGTTCACCCATAATACAGGCAACGTCAGGCTGCGTTCCTGCAGCCAGCGCGGCAATCACCTTCGGCGGGATCGGCCAGGCCTGCGGCTGTACCTCAAACGTCCCGCCGCCCTGCTCCGCGAACAGATCAGACAAACGCTGGTACGCCTCCACATGGGGGTCATACTGCAATCCCCACATTACACCCTGACGCTGCTCCCTGGGCACGGCCGCACTTTCACCGGACATCTCCATGCCCGGCGCAACACACGCCGCCAGGAGGCTGGCTCCCGCCGCCCCCGCCGAGACTTTCAGAAAATCTCTTCGACTGTGCATCTTTCGCTCCTTTGTCTAGGGTCATCAGCCAAGCTAGTCTGGAACACTCTTGAAGCAAAAAGATAAGGAGTGGAGAGCAAGAGACGTCCTCTCACTCCTCACTCCTCTTCGCTCTCTTCTCGACTCTACGGTTCCAAGCCCAGTTCGCGCACGTCGCTCACGTACTCCTGGTACTGCGCCTCGCAGCGCGTCTGGATCAACTCCACAGCTTCCTCGCTGCCGATGTTGCCCTGCCGCACCTCTGACGCTCCCTCCGTGATGGCGGAGCCGATTTCGGCAATCGAGCCGAAGCCCACGCCCTCGAAAGTGGTCAGCGGCTGCAGATGCTCCTGCAGGATTTTGGCCATCCCCACCTGAGGGCCGTCAGGATCAGGATGCGTGAAGTGATCATAGACGCCGACCAAATCCTTCCATGAAGTGTGGACAGCGCCACCGTAGATCTTCGCGTATTCGAGCTGCCCTTCGTGCGTGACCAACATGCGCAGGAACTCGATCGCCATGTCGGGGTTATGGGACTGCTTCAGCGAAATGAAGCCCCATCCGCCCTCTCCGGCGAACAGCGGCAACTCGCCTTCAAAGACCATCGGCGCCCCGCACATTACATAGGTGTAACCCAGATCCCAGGACATCGGCAGCGATGGCGTGCCGTTCCCGCGTGCCAGCGCCACCTTGCCGGCCAGGGCCGCGTCCACATGCGACTGGTCCAACTGGGTCTCAATGCCCATCTCAACGGGCGTCTCGACGTAGAGACGCATGGCTTCGACGCCTTCCTCAGTATTGATATTGAACTGCTTGTTCTCCAGGTCCCACCAGTCCTGGCCCTTCTTGTCAAGCAGGGTCCGCAGGATGCCGAGATAGCTCATATCGTCCCAGCCCTGGCTGCTCAGGCCCCACTTGGTTACCTTGCCGTCCTCCTCGACCTGCAGCGCCTGCGCCAGCTCCCACATGCTCGGATAGCTCTCGAAGAAGACCTCTCCGTTCAGCGGCGGGTACTGGTCCTCCAACCCAAGCGCAATCACATCTTCGCTGGGAACGTTCACCATGTTGCCGACGCCGTTAGCCTCGGTCGGAACGCCCCAGATCTCCCCCTGCCACGTGTACGCGCCGATGGCGTCACCCACAAAAGACTCTTCCGGGTCCACCCCCATGTGGTTGTAGACCTGCTCCGTGCAGGGAACCAGCGCCTGGTGCAAATGCAGGCTCGTCAGCTGCTCACCCATAATGCAGGCTACGTCCGGCTGTGTCCCTGCCGCCAGCGCGGCAATCACCTTGGGCGGGATCGGCCAGGCTTGCGGCTGTACCTCGTACGTCCCGCCGCCCTGTGACTCGAACAGATCGGCAAGTCGCTGGTACGCTTCCACATGGGGATCATACTGCAAGCCCCACAGCACACCCTGCCGCTGCTCACTGGGTATCGCCGCCTCCCCGCCCGCAGGCGCCATCGGCGCCGCACACGCGGCCAGCAGGCCTATCCCCATCGCGCCCGCCGTCGTCCTCATAATTTCCCTGCGGCTGTACAACTTCCTAGTCATGCCTCACTCTCCTGTGAAATATGAATGTAAACCAACATGCCGTTGTGAATTGGACTGTGATAACGTCAGGATTTAGGGGCCAGGGTTTAGGGGTTAGCTCGCCCCTGTCCCCTCGCTCCTCGCCCCTGCAGTTAATCACAGTTTAGATGCTGAAATACGGGGTGGCAATGAGAGAAAATTGTGAATTGACGTGTCTGGCGATCTTACTATACAATCGTTCCTGGTTGTCGCCAACTGCCCGGAAAATGCAATTTGCCTGTTTGACGCTTCCGCCCTACCCGTTTTTTTGCCGTTGCCGTTCTTCGTGTTCTTCGTAGATCGGTGTTGTTTTCCGCCGGGCGTAAGCGCAAAATCATTAAGGTGGCGCCGCTATCTTAGCACTGCTGTCAGCAATTTCACAATCGGAAAAATACCTCGGTTGCCGCTAGGGATGCTGTCTTGGCCTTGTCGAGCCGTCGACAACTCCCTAACGCGTCAATTCTTGACGGACAGACTTTCGGGCCTTGGAAGCGACCCACTGCTGACACTCAAATCACTAGGAGGGAAGTCATGTTTAGGAGAACGACTTGGAGATGGATGGCGTTGGTCCTCGTACTGACTCTGGTGCTTTCAAGCTGCCAACCGGTGCAACAGGCTGCCCCCGGCGATGAAGCTATGGCCGGCGAGGAAGTGGTCATTGCCGTCGGCATTGAACCGGTCAGCCTAGACGCTTGGCGCTCCTTCGCCGGCACCGGCGGACCCGGATTCCGTAACGCCATTGAACAACTGATCAACCGCGATTTCACCACTGGGGAATTCGTCCCCATCCTGGCTACCTCCTGGGAGCGGTTGAACGACACGACGATTCGCTTCCAACTCCGCGAGGGCGTCACCTTCCACGACGGCTCCCCCTTTAACGCTGAAGCCGCCGCCGCCAGCATCAACCACACCTTCGATGCCGACAACGCCTTCGACCTGCTCGACTTCCTCGGTACCATGAGCGCAGAAGCCGTTGACGAATACACACTCGATATATCGACACCCGAGCCGGACCCGATCCTGCTTGGCAAAGTCGAGTGGGTAGGCATATCCTCAGCCAAACAGTTGGCCGAGGATCCCGACGCCTACCATACCGAGATCGTCGGCACCGGCCCCTACAAGTTCGTCGAGTGGCGCAAAGGCGAGTCCATCACCTATGAGGCCAACCCCGACTGGTGGGGCCTGTCCAATCCCGACGACGCCCGCGGCGCCCAGACTTTCAAGAATATCACCGTCAGATTCCTGCAGGAGGACCAGGTACGGGTCGCCGCAGTGCAGGCCGGTGAGGTCGATCTGGCCCAGTTCATTACGCCGGAACAGTGCCAACTGCTCGACGACGATGCTGACGCCAGATGCGTTTCGGCCCCCAGCGTCGAGACGATATTCATCCGCATGGATACGAATAGCCCGCTGCTGTCCGACCGCCGCGTCCGCTTGGCGTTCCAGTTGGCGATTGACAAGGAGGCCATCGTCGAAAGCATCCTGGGCGGCGCGGCCACCGTCGCCAGCCAGATCGTCAACTCATCCGCCACCGGTCACGATCCCAGCCTGGAACCCTATCCCTTTGACCCTGACCAGGCCCGCGAACTCCTAGCCGCCGCGGCCGCAGACGGCGTACCCGTCGACATGGAGATCACTCTCGGCGCCCGCCATGCCGTCTTCCCCAGAATCGACGAGGTCATTCAGGCCGTTGCCTCCATGCTCACCGACGTCGGTTTCAGCGTAACCACCACCTTCTACGATCCTGAAGGCTTTGGACAGGTAATGCTGATCAACATCAAGGACGTTCCCGTAGAGCGGAACTTCGTCGCAATCCATCTGCATGGCAACGAGATCATGGACTACGCCTCCTCCTACCGCTTCTACTACTCCTGCGAAGGCATCCTCTCCGTCTACTGCAACGAGGAGGCCGATGCCGTCTGGATGAAGGCGCTTCCGTTGACCGGGGACGAGCGTGAAATGACGCTGCAGGAACTCAGCCGGATCGTACATGAGGACGTCGCCATCGGCTACATCGGCCACCTGGATCTTTCCTACGGGCTCGGCGGCCGGCTCGAATGGGCCCCCCAGCTTGACCACCGTATCCTCGTCAAGGAGATGACTCTCAAGTAAGACGGTCCAGAATTTGCGCTCGGCTCAGCGCAAACAGGTCGACTGCAGCATGTGACAAGAGCGGCTTCTGCCGCTAAAATGTTCGCACATATTGACCGCGGCGCTAGCGGCAGCGCCGCGGTCGATTTTCGACAGTGATTTTGGAGGATTGTTGGGATTAGTTGCAGTTAATCACAGTTCATCCCCTGAATCCCCCAAAATCACAGTTCAGACAATGCCGCCATCCCTCCGGCGCACAGTATATAGTGGAGACTGACGATGAAGGATAGCGGCCGGACAGGTATCATCTTGGCAGGCATGATTGGAGGCGCGTTGCTGGGCGGCGTCTTTGCCTGGCTATCCAGCGCGCGTACTGACGAGGACGGCGAGACGGCTCTCGAAACCATCGGCCCCGCCGAATACTTTCAACTCGGAATCGGCGTTCTCACACTCGCGCGGCAGTTTCAGTCTCTGCTCCAGCGAAAATTGTGAATTTGACTGTGATTTCGACACAGTTCAGACAATGCAAAGGAACAGTACGTTGACCTTTACAGGAAGACTCGGCAGCAGCAGCAGACCCGTGCGCATCGCGATCATCGGCGCCGGACCGTCCGGGTTCTACGCCGCCGGCGCCCTGCTGCAACAAAAAGAGGCCCACGTCTCAATCGACCTCTTCGACCGGCTGCCCACTCCCTACGGACTGGTGCGCTACGGCGTCGCCCCTGATCACCAGAAGATCAAATCTGTCACCCGCATCTATGAGCGCACGATGAAGGACAGTCGCGTCCGCTACTTTGGCAACGTAGATCTTGGCACCGACATCACACATGCCGAACTCAAGTCCCACTATGACCAGATCGTCTACGCGGTTGGAGCCCAGTCCGATAAGAAGCTCGGCATCCCCGGCGAAGATCTGGAGGGCAGCTTCTCCGCCACTGAGTTCGTGGCCTGGTACAACGGCCACCCCGATTTCCGTCACTTTCAATTCGATCTGAGCGTCGAAAGTGTCGCTGTGATCGGCGTCGGTAATGTGGCGATGGATGTAACCCGCATCCTCGCCAAATCCGTATCCGAACTGAAAACAACCGACATTACCGACTACGCCCTCGATGAGTTGCAGGATAGCAACGTCAAGCGTATACACATCTTCGCCCGCCGGGGACCGGTGCAAGCCAAGTTCACCAATCCTGAGATAAAAGAGTTGGGCGAGTTGGAGATCGCCGACGTCATCGTCAATCCGGCCGATCTTGTTCTTGACGACGCCAGCCAAGCCGAGATGGAAGGAGATCGCACCGCCCGCCGCAACCTCGAAACCCTGCAGGAACTCGCGGAGCGCGGCCCCACCGGCAAACCGAAGCAGATTATCTTTCACTTCCTGCGTTCGCCAACCGAAATTACCGGTGCCGCTGGCGCGGTCAGCGCCATCACGACCGAGAAGAACGCCCTTCAAGCTACCGAATCCGGCTATGTTGCTTGTCGAGGAATAGGCGCCTACACAGAGTACGATGTCGGCCTGGTGTTCCGCTCGATCGGCTATCGAGGCGTCCCGATTCCGGGCGTGCCCTTCTATGACCGTTGGGGCATCATTCCCAACGAAAAGGGGCGTGTGACCGTCGAACACGGCGGCGCGGTCGTGCCCGGAGAATACACTGTCGGCTGGGCCAAACGCGGCCCGACCGGCGTGATCGGCACGAACAAACCCGACGCGGTTGAAACTGTGAAACTGATGCTGGAAGATGTGAACAGCCGCGTTACATCCGGGGAGTTTGCGCTTCGCCAAGGGCCGGCAGATGGCGTCGGCTCAGCGCAAAATCCGGGGAACCCCCGCGGCCTCCCAGCAGTTTCCCAGAAGTTCCCCGGCCCGAAAAACGACATCGTCCCCCTTCTGCAGAAGAAAGGCGTAGCCTACGTTTCCTTTGCCGACTGGCAGATCCTGGAGCAGATCGAGAATGAACGGGGAGCACTTCGGGGGCAACCGCGGGTGAAGATCACCGACGTAGACGAGATGCTGCGCCTGATTCAGTCCGCCAAGGAAGAGCCCGTCCTCCCATAGCGAACTGCAGTTTTTAGCTGCTGAATTTGCGCTTCGCCAAGGCGCGGCGGATGCGGTCGGCTCAGCGCAAACCTTGCTGCCGTTACTAAAAACTGACTACTAAAAACCGCCGTCGCGGTCGTCTTCAGACCGTGGTTCGAGAAGAGCATCCATCTCCTGCGTCTCCTCTTCACTTTCTATATCCTCAGCCTGGCTCCCGTCTTCCTGACTGGCGATTACTGTTTGGGGACCTGCGCTTTCCGCGTCCATCCCGTCCGCAGCGCCCTCTTCCGATGCCGAAAGCGCCTCTGATTCATCTGTCTCCCATGATTCGTCGTATTCCCAATCATCCGACTCGGGAGTCAAACTGACCGGAACATGGGCAGGCAAGGAAGCTTTGATCTCTGTGTCGGACGCATCTCCCCAGTAGGAGGTCACCGACGCCAGCACCGGCAGATCATCCAGACTGAGAGTTGAACTGGTTCTTTTGGGCACTGTCACCCTCTCTTCCATTTCCACGGGGCGTTCCTTCGCCTTAGGTAGACGAGCTGCCGGCGCTGCCAGGAGCGCTTCAGGCCCTTTTGACAACTGGTTCATAAGCTGCGCCAGTGCCGGGCCGACCGCATCCAGGGGAAGTTGGCTCCGCATCGGCGTATCCGATGTCTCCCACAGCTCCGCCAGCTTTTCGAAGTCCCACACTGCTGACAGCACGCTCTCGCTGCGAAAGTTGGACGACTCCACCAGAATGCCGCTTGCCCGCGGCGTAAGCTCCTGCGGCGCAAGCACCGACGAACGCCCCACGAAGGGATCTCGCTGTCGGCGGCTGAACTCATTGTGGCCGACCAGAAAGCTGATGGCGGCGAACAACTGGTTGTCCTGCATTCGCGCCAGCATCCCGGCGCGCAACTTTTCATACAAAACCCGCTCCGTAGCCGCGCCTTGGGCAATCAACAACTCCGCGCCCTGGTAGGCCAGCAACCGTCCCACTTCCGGGTAGAGCAGGTCCCCGCCCAGCATTAACCCTATCCTGCCAACCGGCGTCTGGATGACATTCCACTCGTGGCCGGGCTGGGCCAGGTCCTCGTCCTCAGGATGCAAAACCCGTTTGGCTTGGTAGCCCAACCGCTCGCTGCCGGGGCCGTAAACAACCGCCAGGTTGCGCAGCACCCCGTCCAGCGGGTCCGGCAGATACGCGCTCGGCGCAACCAGCGTAACGTCAAACTCCCGCGCCAGCCCCCCGAAAACCTCGTCGTACGCATCCCAAACCATGTCCGGTTGCGTCGTCAACAGCGCGCCGGCCATCTGGCGGAAATCTGAGTTGAGCCATCCGGCCAGAGCGCCGGAAATGCCGCCGCTGAACTTCTGCCACAGGCTTGTCTGCCTCCGCCGCGCCAAATCCGCACGCTTGAGCAGGTTCGCCTGAAATCCGCCCAGAAGCGGGGGAATCACCATCACTCCGGCCAGTTCCGGGAAGACCACCAGCCGCGCCCGCTTGGTCTCTGCAGCCCGCAAAAACCTGCGCAGGTCTTCCCGGTACTCCTCCAGCGACTGGGGCAGCCGCATCTTCTGTTGGATACACGCGACGATCAGCGTCTTCATTTGAGGCAGTCTGGCTGTTCCCAGCTCTCAGCGCGTGTCCGTATCGCAGTAGATCACCGCAATCCAGATAACCTGATGCAATTCGCATCAGGTTCCATAATACCATTAAAGACAATTGAACCTCGAATCAAGTGGGGGAACCACGGTGGAGTTTGGAATGCGGGGGCCGCTGGGCCTTTTCAAACTTTCAATGATCAATCAAATTGTGCTCAAGCGCCTGACAGGAAGATCCGGATTGTACTGATTCCACGTATCCAGATTGAACACGTTGCGACTCTGGACAAATGGGCGAGGCCAAGAACTTGGTTTCGATACTCTGTAGAGGTAGTTTCTTTTTCAATGCGTCAGTTCTCTTTCCCAAGTCGGCCGTAGTCAAAGTGTTCAGAGCAACCAGAACCAGGAAATGAATCGGCTTGGCCGCTCTACCTGACGCCCATTCGTAAAGAAAAGAGTCTCGATACTTGTATTTGAAGTCTTCGTCAATTTTGCCACTCTGAAATTTCTGAAAGAAGTTCTGCTGCCTCTGCCTCTTCGCTCCAGGGGCTTGGGGGTCCTTGAACTCTATTAACAGATAACAATCAGAACGCTCAACAATAAAGTCTACTGCTTTCATGCAGTGACTCAGCCCATGACTAGAGGGCTCGTCGAATTTTCTGGCATCTACTACCCCCGTGATTTCGATCTGCAGATCGCCTTCGGTGAACGTGAAATCCTTCATCGAACTAGGACTCCCAGCTCCGCTTCACCTCACGGTCATACAAGTCGTCGAATGTATCAGCAATGGCATTCGGATCGATTTCGAGAAAGGCATCTGTCGAGCTGCAGGCGATGTCGCCGGTCTCTTTCTGCCTGTGCAGCGAATGGAAAACGACCTTGTCCTCGCTTTCGCGTTGCAAATCAAGTTCCTTGAGAATAACGTAATCATGGGTTGCGATGAATATCTGTACACCCATTCGCTGCAACTCCAGCAAAACCTTGATTACCACGCCGAAATACTTTGGATTCAGATTGGTTTCAGGTTCATCCCAGAACAGCACAGAGCCCTCTTGCAGCGTTCCATTCCGGAGAAGAATCCACAAAAGACCGAGTTTGCGTATGCCCTCTGCGAGCAAAGGAAACTCGATTTTTCCTTGTTTGCTGCGTAGAAAGAACTCTTCGTTCTCTACCGTAACCTTTCCTCTGAGCGCCCTTTCTAGGTCGGGAAACAGGTGCTTGCTTTGGGCCTCAATTCGGCCACGCGGGAGTGGGAGATAAGCCCACTGAAGGAGATCGTCATAGACTGCCTCAAATTGGATTTGGCGCTGCCCATAGAGGGATCGAAAGCCGGGCGCGTTGGCAAGCATCTCCTTGGGTGGGATGTAGACACTCTGGATCGGCGCTTCTGCCCATTGGTTAGCGCCGGTTATAGTTGGGGATGTTGGTGCACTGGCAAGGTTTGAGAAGGAGGCGCGCAGTCTCCGCTTGTCACGGAACACCTCCACCGCGCCTCTTATGCTACCTCGCTGTCTCTTGATCAAGCGCCCCAAGACGCGTCCTGATGGTAGGAAAACGTCAATCAGTTTGTTGTCGAAGGCTATGTGTGACTTCGAGGCATCGCACGCGGCATAACAAACCTTCATTAGATGCGTCTTCCCGGTACCATTATCGCCTACGAAGACATTGATTCCAGGAGAAAACTCTACTTCCAGTTCTTCGAAGGCAGTGAAGCGTTGCAGTCTTACTCGTGTAAGAGCCATGATCGTTCGCCCTATCCTTCCAATACATCAAACCGTCATCCCGAAGCGACCGCCGCTCCCCCAAAGAACTCCTGCGTGCAAAGCCCGGACGCTCCTTGGCCATTCTCCCACCACGCAATACGCCCTACTCTTTACGCCATTATCCCCTATACGCCCCAATAATATCAATGATCAACCCAACATCCCTGCGCGCATGCTCCAGTGATGTGCGCGACGCCTTGCCATTGGCGATGCAGTCATGGAAGTGGCGCAGCTCCCGCACGAACGCGCTGTCCCAGTCAATGTACGGCTCGGTCCGGTAGGTCGTGCCCTCGCTATCAATCCCCTGGACAGTCACCGTCGACAGAATGCCCCGCGAAAAACCGGTCGGGTAGGTGACAACGACCCGTTTGTCGTCGCCGTAGATTTCCAGCGTCTCCTTGAAATCCCACAGGTCGGGCAGATCGATCCACGTGCCCACGCAACGCGCGCCGTTTTCATAGATCAAAGTGAAAGTAACGGCCCGACCCTCCTGCCAGATCTCCGTATGCGACACCTCGACTGGCAGGCCCATGATCTCGCGCAAGCCGTACAGGTCGTGAATCATGCTTCCCGCCAGCAGATGAAACGCCCGCTCTACGTGGGGAGCCGCATCGCCAATCGCCTGCTTCCGCGCGGCCTGCCGCCCTTCCATCGCGCTCTCGATCGCCCCTTCCGGCAGGTCGCCAAAGCTGCGCACGTCGAACTGTTGCAGATGCAACGCGTTGTTCGGGTGCAGATGATTGATCTGCACGAAGCGCACATCCATATCGGCCGCTTCCTGCTTGGCCCGCTCAAACGCCGGGTCATAGACCTTCATATAACCCGCCTGCCCCACCGTTCCAGCACGCTTGCAGGCCTCGATCATCTCGTCGCATTCCTGCAGCGAAAAGCACACCGGTTTCTCCACAAAGGCGTGCTTGCCCGCGTCAAAAGCGTCAACGGCTACACTCTTCTTCGGGTCCGTCTGACACAGCAGCACCGCCTCCACATCAGATGCCAGCAGATCGCGGTAGTCCGTGAAGTACTGGGGCACGTGAAAGCGATTGGCCACATACTGGGCCGTGCCGGCTGACACGTCGCAGACCGCAGTCACCTCAAACTCGTCCTGCAACGCCTTCAGGTTGGGCATATGATGCACCTGGGCGATCGCCCCGCATCCGATGACGCCGATCTTTATTCGTCTCATTTGCTTTTCTCCAATCTGACGCTTCCCCCTTCACTGGGATCGCTGTTTGCCGTTCGCCAAGGGCCGGCAGATGGCGTCGGCTCACGGCAGCAAACGTCTCGCCCGCATGCAGTTCCCCCAGGGCTCAGCGCAAAGTCGGTGGTCAGTGGCTAACGGTTGGATGGTCATTGCAGGAAAACTACGGACCGGTATAGTCCGTGTCCACGGTGCGCGAGGTAAGGCTGTTCCAGACATCCGCCAGAGCGAAGGCACGCCTGAAAGCTGGGTAAAGAGAATCCCACATTGCATCGCGTGCCGCCAAGGCAGCCTCTTCATCCCCAGCCGCGCGTGCCGCCCTATAGGCCGCGATCTGCTCCCGCTGCGTTTCCGTATTCGTCTCGACCGCGTCCAACCACGCTTCGGCCGCGGCCAGCTGCTGATCCAGCAACTCGTCGGTAGCGGTTTCGCGGTCCGGCTCTACGTCGTAGGCGGTATTCAGCGCGAATCGAGGCGGCTTCTTCGTGCCGTCCTCATTCCAATACGTATGGGTCGGCTGGATGTGCGGGGTGACTGACAAGAACATAATGACCGGCTCGTCCCCTACATTGCGCACCTGGTGTGCCTCATCGGTCAGCGCAATGCAGAGCTGGCCCGGCCCCAATACCTCGGCGTGACCCTCAATCGTGAACTCCGCCTGACCCTGCAAAATCAGAAAAATCTCATGGCCCAGGTCATGCGTATGGCTCTGTGCGGTATGGCCTACGTCAACCTGCAAAAAGCGGGCGCGGATCTCCGGCGTTGTCAGCACATTGCGGATGTCCGTATGGAAGTCCAGAACCTGGAAGGGCACGGCATTCTCCTTATCTGATTTTCGCTATCGGAAATTAACTCATCGTAGCGGGCTGGAGCTATAGAGCTGACAAAACGAACGACGGAACCAGGACTTCAGTCAATCCGCCGCCGCAGCTTCGGATCGAGGAAATCCCTGAAGGCGTCGCCAAAGAGGTTGGCAGCCATAATCGCAATCGTGATCGCCACGCCCGGAAAGATGACCAGCCACCACGGCGGACGAAACGCCGCTGCCAGTACACCACCCAGCATATTGCCCCAGCTCGGCGCCGGGGGTGGAATCCCCATCCCCAGAAAACTCAGCGCCGACTCCGCGAAAATCGCGCCGCCCAGATGCAGCGTCGCCACCACCAGAATCGGCGCTACCGCCTGCGGCGCAACATGGCGCACCATGATCCGGACATTCGACGCCCCGATCATCTTGGCCGCTTCGACGTACGAGGTCTCCTTGATCGAAAGCACCACCGCACGCGTGATACGCGTGGCCGAGGGAATCCGCGTTACCGAAATGGCGACGATAACCGTCACCAGGCCCGCCCCCAGCACAACCAGCAGAAGCAGCGCCAGGATCAGACCGGGGAATGACATCAACACATCCACAACCCGCTGGCTGATCAGATCGAATCTCTGCCCCAGATACCCGCTCGCAATGCCCCACACAAAACCGATCAGATCCCCGATGAATACCGCCGTGATGCTCACAATCAGCGTAATCCGTGCACCGTAAATGATGCGGCTCAGCAGGTCCCGCCCCAACTGATCGGTTCCCAGAATGTGCTCCGCGGTCGGCGCGGCGCGAATCGCGCCGTAGTCGGCCTCCAGCGGATCGTAAGGGGAGAGCAGCGGCGCAAAAACGGCCATGACGAACATCAGCAGCCACACGCCAACCGCCACCATTCCGATCGGCGAAGACTGCGCAAAGCGTCCCACCGAACTGCCGAATCGAAGCAAAACATGCGGGCGCTGGCCCTCTATGTCGAGAACGATACCTTCGGAATCGGCAGGCGCTGCGCCTGTTGTAGCCATGTCGGCTCCCTCTGGGGCCCTTCGGGCCGGGGAATTGCGGGGGAACTGCCGGGAAACCCCTAGGGTTCCCCCGGTTTTCCCCTGCTTTTTCCCTGCGGTTTCGCTATTCGTAGCGAATGCGGGGATCGAGAAACGCGTAACTCAGATCGACCAGAAGATTGATAATGACGTAAATCAAGCCATACAGTAGAACGAGATTCTGGATCATCATCCAGTCCCGCTCGGTCATGCCTTGCACGAGCAGCTTTCCAAGTCCGGGCACCGCAAACGCTGTCTCGACCGAAACCGCGCCGCCCAGCAAGCCGCCCAGCGCCAGCCCCGTCGTGGTGACGACCGGCAGCATCGCGTTCTTGAAGACATGACGCCACACCACCAAAGTCTCGCGCAGCCCCTTGGCCCGCGCCGTCCGGATATAGTCCTCAAACAGCACCTCCAGCGCAGCCGAACGGGCCATGCGCGCCGTCGCCGCCGACAGCCCCAGTCCCAGCGCCAGCGCCGGCAATAGAGTCATCGACAGATTGCCGAGCGGGTCCTCCCACAACTGGATAATCGTGATCGGCGGGCGCCAGGTAAAGACCAGGACGGTAAACAGTATGATCAGCAGCCCCAGCCAGTAGCTTGGCACCGCGATAAAGATCGTAATGCCGACACGCGAAAGATGGTCCATCAGCGAATTGCGCCACATCGCGCTCAGCATCCCGATCGGCACCCCGATCAACCACGAAAGCAGTACCGCCATGATCGCGATCTGCGCCGAGATCGGGCCCCGCCGCAGGATCATGCCGCTGATCGGCTCCTTGTTCCAGAAAGACGAGCCCATATCGCCGCTGATTACCTGCGCCATCCAATCCAGGTACTGTATGTGAAACGGCTGGTCCAGCCCCAAACTGGCGCGCACAGCCTGCAACTCCTCTTCACTCAGCACATAGATCCCGTCAGATTCAGAAACGATCAACTGCAACGGATCCCCGGGAATCACCCGCATCGCCAGAAAGATCAGAACAGTGACGCCGAATATGGTCGGGATCGCGATCAGCAGTCGGTTGAGCAGGTACTTTGACATGAGCGATTAGAGGGGCTCTGCTTCACTTCACGGAATGGGCGGCGCAAAGTCGCGCCACCCACTGGTTCTTCAACTGTTGAACAGCAGGGGTGAGGGACCAGGGGCTAGGGGTGAGCTCGCCCCTGTCCCCTGTCCTCCTAGGCATCCGGGTCGATCCACACTGTCTCCATGCGGCCCCACTCAGCAAAGGCACGCTTGTCCAGCGCCAGGCCCTTCACCCTGTTATTCCACATCGGCAGGTGGAACGTGTAGCCGACCAGGTACTCCGGCGGGTTCTCGTCCAGCAGATTCTGGGCGTCGTCGATCTGACCCTGCCGGGTCTCGACGTCCAGCTCTACGTCGATCGTAGCCAACAGCGCGTCGAAGTCCGCGTTGCTGTAACCGCCGAAATTCTGTGAACCTCCAGTGGCCCACCACAGGTTGCCGCGCGGCGAGATGTCGGAGACACTGTGCCCGCGCGTATGCACCATCAACTGGTAGTTGCCCGACTGCTGTTCAGAGCCAAGCAACGCGCGCTCGACAATGCGAATCTCCGTCTCGATGTTCAGATGCCGCTTGAGCATGTCCTGGAACGCCGGGGCCAGCAGTTCACCCTGGGGCCCGGCTGCAGCCAGCAGTTCGACGCCCGACAGCCCGTCACCGTATCCGGCGTCGGCCAGCAGCTGCTGCGCCGTCGCGATATCCTCATCCTTCTCTGCCCTGTAACCCGGCATCGTCGACAACGCTTCAGGCGTGGTCGCGTAGGGATCGCCCTGCGGCACCCAGCGCGTGATGTTGATCAACTCCTGCGTACCGAACGCGGCCGCCAGATTCTGCTTGCTCACTGCCAGATGGATCGCCTTGCGCACACGCGGGTCGTCAAATGGGGCCTCGCGGTTATTGATGAATACCCAGTACGCGCCGAAGTTGGCCAGCTTGTTGGCCGTTACCGAATCAGGGCGATTCATGCCCTCATCCCACGTCTCTTTGGCGACGTTCCACGACATGTCGGCCTGATCTGTCAGCACCGCCGTGCCGCGGTCAGACCAGGCTGGCACGTGCAGCATCTCCAGTCCGTCCACATACGGAAGCTCCGGATCCCAGTAGTCCGGGTTGGCCTCCATGATCCACTTCTCCGCCGGCAGATGGTCGACAAAGCGGAACGCGCCTGTCCCCGGGGCGATGACCTCGCGCAAGTCGTAGTTGTGCTCCTCCAGCGACTTCTTCGAGTAGATCAGCGCATTCGTGGGCGTCAGAAGGTTGAGGAAGAATGGGCGCGGCGAACTCAGGTTGAACCGCACCGTCATGTCATCCACCTGCTCGACCGAGTCCACAAAGGTGAAATTGGCTTTCAGGGGGCTGACAATGCCTTCCGGCGGGTCGAGGATGCGATTGAAGGTCGCCACCACGTCCTGGGCGGAGAACGCTTCGCCGTCATGGTACGTAACACCCTCGCGCAACGCAAAGGTGTAGGAAAGACCGCCCTCGCCTACCTCCCAGCTCTCCGCCAGGTCGGGGATGATCGTCCGTAGTCCGTCAACCAGGTTGTTGCGTACCAGATTGTTGTACATGTGCGACAGAACATGGGTGCCGCCACCCTGGTGGGCGTCAAAGTGCGACATCGTCACACCGAAAGCCGTCCGCAGCGTGCCGCCGCGTACCGGGTTGCCTTCCGGCCGCATCATGCCGGCCCCGGCAACAGCCTCGGGTGTCGGTACTGCCGTCGGCGCAGCAGCTGGAGCGGCCACCTCAGCGGGCGCCCCGGCCGCGCACGCGGCCAGCGCAGATGCGGCAGCGCCAGCTGCCATCATCTTCAGAAAAGTACGGCGGCCGACATTACGAGCTTCGTTGTCCGCCTGCGGGGGCGTGTTCAACTTACTTGTCATTGCTTTGGCTCCTTATTCTCGTGGTGATTTGACCGATATTCCGAACCATACGTGTTTCCTGTTGAAAATTCTGCACTCTCATTGCGCCACCGTTCAGGCTGCAGCATCTGTCAATGAGCCTGGACAGGCAATTCAAGAATTCAGATTTCCAGCGGGATTCACTCCGGTTCAGGGATCGTGGTACATTATAGGGGAAGAGAAGATCAGCGTCAAAAAAACCTCTGTTCATTTTCTGGGCAACCACATAGTTTTAGCCGGCGACTTGGCTCTGCAGCCGTCACGACTCTGACTAACTCCGAATTACCTGTTCACAACCGTACCGACAACCCACACTTCACGGAGCACCAGACCCATGCTGGCAGACCTCACAACCATCACCACCGCGCGCACCGGCCGCGCCTCCTCCTGGGACACAACCGGCCGCAACGCCGACCGCTGGACCATCCCCGCCGGCGAGTCTCGCGTGCTGGCCGACATCCGCGGCCCGGGCCGCCTCACCCATATCTGGATGACGCAGCGCAATCACTACCGCGACTGCCTGCTCAAAATCACCTGGGACAACGCCGACCACCCCAGCGTGCTCGCCCCCCTGGGGGATTTCTTCGGCCTGGGGAACGCGATCGTCAACTCCTACCAGTCCCAGCTGTTCACCGCCTCCACAAAATGGAACAATCAGTTCGAGTCCGGCTGCGCCCTCAACTGCTACGCGCCTATGCCCTTCCGTGAGCGCGCCCTGGTCGAACTCGTCAACGAGAGCGCTGAAGACCACCTCCAGTACTTCTACTTCGATTACGAACAGGTCGACGAACTGCCGGCAGAGCAGGGCTACTTCCACGCCGAATTCCGCCGTGCCAACCCCTTCGGCGGCTGGGGACACGAGATCGCAGTCAACAAGCCGGAGGCCAATATCGTCAACAAGGCGAGGCAGGCTTGGGAGGACAACTACGTCATCTTGGACACCCAGGGCCGCGGCCATTACATCGGCTGCACCCTGTCCGTCACCAACTTCCAGGGAACCTGGTGGGGCGAAGGCGATGATATGATCTGGGTGGATGGCTACAGTTGGCCGCCCGACCTCCACGGCACGGGCAGCGAGGATTATCTCAATCAGGCCTGGGGTATGCAGAGAAACGCATTTCTGCGCAACGGTTCATCAATCTTTGAAGAAGACACCGACGGCTACCAGTCCTCCTACGTGCTCCACCTGGAAAACCCCGTGCGCTTCCAGAAAGAGGTTAAAGTCACGATAGAACATGGGCACGGCAACCATCTTGCAAACGAAATGTCATCCGTCGCCTACTGGTATGCGCACGAGCCGGCCAGGGTGGTCGACCCGCCGCCTGTGGCGCAGAGGCAACCCGTCCTGCGTGACAATCAGGGTAACTGGCTCTACGACGACAACAGCCGGGTGCCCGGTCGGGCCGTCCCGGTCAATGAGGAAATGCAGGCGATGAAGGCGCGCTGGGCGCAGACGAACCGCGCTGGCTGATCCGGCCAACCTTCTTCCAGGGGCTGTTTGCGTTTCGCCCTTCGCTAGGATCGCTGTTTGTCGTTCGCCAAGGGCCGGCAGATGGCGTCGGCTCACGGCAAACGTCCCGCCCGCATGCAGTTCCCCCAGAGCGCAGCGCAAAAGATGCGGTCGGCTCAGCGCAAAATCTGCCGGTACTTCCCACCGTAGAACAGTACCGGCTCACCCGCATCGTGCTCCAGATACTCGACTTGGCCAATGTACAGCGTATGGTCGCCCGCGGGATGGGCGTCCACTACCTTGCACACAAAGTAGGCCAGGGCATCGGGAAGGACCGGGTAACTGTTGCGGCGCTCGAACTGGACCTCCAGTCCCTCCACCGGCCAGCCCGCGAAATGGCTGCTGTAGTCCTCCTGGTCGTGGCGCAGGATGCTGATCGCATAACGGCCGGTCTCCTGTAACAGGTCGTGCAGCCTCGCCTTGTGTCCGACAGAAATGACCAGCAATGGCGGGTCCAGCGAGACCGACATGAACGCGTTGGCCGTCATGCCATGCACGTCGCCGTCCAGTTCGGTGGTAACAACCGTGATTCCTGTAGCGAACAGGCCGCAGGCATTCCGTAATTCACGCGTGTCTATCGCAGCAGAACTGTTTTCAGTCATGTGTAGGTCCGTGGCGCCTTCTGCGCGGTGAGCGCAACGCCGTGGTCTGGCTGTTTGACGCTTCCCCTTCACTGGGATCGCTGTTTGCCAAGGGCCGACAGATGGCGTCGGCTCACGGCAAACGTCTCGCCCGCCTGCAGTTCTCCCAGGGCTCAGCGCAAAGCCGGCAGCGCAGCGCATGGATTCTGCAAATCTTAAACGCTATCTGAGGTAAACTCAAAACAGCAGTAGCCAGTTTTCAGTGTTCTACCATCAGAATTGACAAATGTACCGTCAGTGGTAGGATACCACGAAACTGACAGTTTGCGCTTCGCCAAGGGCCGGCGGATGGCGTCGGCTCAACGCAAAAGATGCGGTCGGCTCAGCGCAAAGATGTTGGAGTCGGGAGAGTCTTTTTCGCATTGGGACGAAGGGGCATTTTGCAATCCGCGAGCGTGAATGATGGCTGACGAACGATTCTTTGTGACGGGGGCTCTGGGCTGCCTGGGGGCTTGGGTCGTGTACAATCTGGTCCGCGATAACATTGATGTTACCGTTTACGACCTGGGACATAGCACACACCGGCTCGAGTTGCTGATGGAGCCGGACGAAATCGCCCGGATTAACTTTGTCAAAGACGATATCACCGACACCGAGGCCGTCGCCCGCGCCGTCTCAGAAAGCGGGGCCAACCGCATCATTCATCTGGCCGCCCTGCAAGTGCCCTTTTGCAAGGCGAACCCCTCGCTCGGCGCGGCCGTGAACGTCGTCGGCACCGTCAACGTCTTCGAAGCCGCCAAACAGGCAGGCATCTCCTCCGTCGTCTACGCCAGCAGCATGGCAGTCTACGGCGGCGCCGACCTCTACGGGCCGGAGGTGCAGGACGGCGACCCCCTCCACCCTCTCAATCTCTACGGAGTCTACAAGGGGGCGAACGAAGGCACGGCCCGTATCTACTGGCAGGACGATGGCATCGCCAGCCTGGCGCTGCGTCCCTACACCGTCTACGGGCCCGCACGCGATCAGGGCATGACCTCCACTCCCACCCAGGCCATGCTCGCCGCTGCCAAGGACGAAGCCTACCATATCTCTTTCGGCGGTACCTGCGGCTATCAGTATGCCGACGACGTCGCGCGCACATTTATAGAACTTGCTCGCCTTCCCTTCGAAGGCGCAGAGGTCTTCAACATCCGCGGCAGCGTCGCCCATATGTCAGAGATCGTTGACGCCATCGTAGCCGCCGAGCCAGGCGCAGCCGGCCGTATTACTTTCGAAGACACGCCCCTTCCCTTCGCAGAGGCCCAAAATGAACAGCCCCTGCGGAGCCTGCTCGGGGAGGTGCCGTATACGCCCCTCAAGGAAGGCGTCGCTCGCACAGTTTCCCATTTCAAGCGGGCGCTCGTCACCGGCAGGATCCAGTAACTTCAGTGGCTAGTGGTTAGTAACTGCCTTTCACTATTCACCGCCTTTCCGCCCTTAAATCACAGTTAATCCCCAAAATCTCCCAAAATCACAGTTCAGACAACGAATTCGCCGAGGAGCAGAACAGATGAGATGGTTGCGCTTTGAGCATAACGGAAAAACAGTCTACGGCGTCGCCAGCGGCGACACCATCGAAGTCACCGACGCCACTTGGTGCGATATCCTGGCCGGCAAGACCGGTACCGTCACCGACTCCGTCGACCGGGGCAGCGTAGACCTCCTCTGTCCCATGGGCCGGCCCGGCAAGATCGTCGCCATCGGCCTGAACTACCTGGACCATTGCCGCGAAACCAACACGCCGCCCCCCGATCGCCCCGTCATCTTCACCAAGTTCACCACCAGCATCGTCGGCCCCGGCGACGAGATCGTCTGGAGCCCGCAGCTCACCGCTGAGGTGGACTACGAAGCCGAGCTAGCCGTCGTCATCGGCAAGACGGCCCGCCATGTCAGCCGCGCCGACGCGCTCGACTACGTCGCCGGCTACACCTGCTCCAACGACGTCAGCGCCCGCGACCTCCAGTTGGGCGACCCCCAATGGATCCGGGGCAAGAGTCTCGACACCTTCTGCCCCATCGGCCCCGCCTTCGTCACCGCCGACGAGGTGCCCGATCCCCAGGTTCTCGATATCCGCTGCCTCCTCAACGGTGAAGTCATGCAGGAGAGCAACACACGTGAAATGATCTTCGGCGTCGCCGAACTGATCGAGTTCAGTTCCAATGCCTTCACCCTCGAGCCGGGCGACGTCATCCTCACCGGCACGCCCCACGGCGTCGGCATGGGCCGCGACCCCAAGGTCTGGATGAAGGACGGCGACACCGTCGTTATCGAAATCGAAAAACTGGGCCGCCTCGAAAACACCTGCCGCATGGTGTGAGCCCAGCCCTCGCAAAGCTTCGTCTGAACTGTGATTTCCGGGATTTGGGGGATGAACTGTGATTAACGGCAACGGCAGGGAGGGAGGAAGCGTCAAACAGGCCGCTGGCTGCTTCTGGCTGCCGGCCTGATTCTCCTGGGCTGTTTCGTTCTGCCTTGGCTGCGCTTCGTCATCATCGCCGATCAGCGCGTTGCACTCTCGTTGACCGGGCTTCAAGCTGCAACGATCGGCGCCGTCGGGTTGGCGCTGGGGGCGCTCAACTTGTTGTCGGGCCGTTCTGCCCCTTGGCAAGGCCTCCTCGCCCTCCTCATCAGCGTAGCCTCGGCCGTAGCCGTGTGGGGCGCATTCGCCGCCTCCCAGGAAATCGCGCAAAAGCAAAAGGTGGATGTGGGGGCGTAATGGGGACTGTCGCTTGCCTTCCTTGCACTGCTGTTGCTCCTCGTCGGCGGCCTCATCCTGCTGCGGGAGGCCAGCGGCCAGAAACCCGCCTTCCGCGCCGCGCTCGACGCGCTGAACTTCATGGCGCCGGGCACCGTACTGGTCATCGTCTTTTTCTTTCTGCCTGCCATCATCCTCTTCATCCTCAGCCTAACCGATCTTTCCAGCGCCAACTTCAGCGAGCCCTGGACCTATGTCGGCTTCGACAATTACAAGCGCATGTTCAGCGACCGCTTCTTCCCCACGATCCTGCGCAATACCTTTCAATACGTTGCACTAACCCTTCTCTTCTTCAACGTTGGCTTGGCGCTGCTGCTCGCCCTATTGACCGCCCATGTCAGCCGCCGGGTTGGCTTCTTCTTCCGCCTGCTCTGGCTGCTGCCCCGCATCACTCCGTCCGTCGTCTACATCGTCATGTGGCAGCGTATCGCCCAACAGCCCCCTTACGGCATTCTCAACCAGTTCCTCGACTGGCTCGGCGTTGAAAACCAACCCTATTGGATCCCGGAAGCACCGTGGGTCTTCGTCGTTCTCGTCAATGGCTTCGTCGGCGCCTCCTTCGGCATGATCATCTTCACCTCGGCCATCGAAGCGATTCCCGCCGACCTGATCATCGCCGCCAAAGTGGACGGCGCCGGCAGCCTCGCCCTCATCCGTGATATCACTCTGCCTCTGCTGCGCTGGCCCCTGCTCTTCGTCGTCACCTACCAGACGCTCTCGCTTCTCGTCTCATTCGAGTATATCCTCCTGCTCACAAACGGCGGGCCGGGCCTGTTCACGACCGAGGTGTGGGCGCTCACAGCCTACAAGCGCGCATTGCAGACCTATTTCGGCTCGAACCAGTGGGCTTACGGCGCCGCCTGGGGCTTTGTACTCGTTCTGATCGGCGCCATTCTGTCTGTGATTTATCTGCGCGTCTTTCGCTTCAACGATCTCGTCCAGGAGCCGAAGATCGATGTATTGTAAGTCGTGCGGAGTGCCTGTGCCTGTCCGTGTCGAAAGGGCCTTCCGGACGGAGCGAAAGTACGATGAGATACGAAGGGCCGGAAAATGCAAAATGGAGTAGGTCCGGTGAAAGTCGCAGGAACGCTCTCAACTGTCCAGATGACGCTGCGCTCCAGGCGAATTTCGCCCGGACAGGCGCTCCTCTATCTGCTGCTCACACTTACGATCCTTCCAATCCTGGCCGGCTATGCCTGGGTCCTGATCGCCACCTTCTCCCAGCGTACCAACGGCCTCCGCCCTCGCCGCCTACGCGCTCTCCCGCATGAACTTCCCCGGCCGCAAAGGCTTCCTCGGCATGACCATGGTCCTGCATGCCTTCCGCCCCGAAATGATCCTCATCGCCATCTTCCAAGTGCTGCTGTTCATCGGCGGCATCCCTCTGATCGGCAACCTGTTCGGCTTCAATACCGTCGGCGGCGTCGCCCTCGTCATGGTGACACTCGACCTGCCGCTCGGTATCTGGCTCATGAAAGGCTTCTTCGATAACCTCTCCTGGGATATGGAGCGGGCCGCCCTCATCGACGGCGCCAGCCGCTTTCGCGTATGGTGGGAAATCCTCCTGCCCCAGATTCGCCCCGGTCTGGCCGCCCTCTCCATCTTCCTGTTCATTCAGGGCTGGAACGCCTACCTCATCCCGTTTACCTTCACAATCGGCTCGAAGGTTGCCAACCTGCCGGTCTACATCAACAGCTTTTCCAGTGACACCAGCCTGGTCAGTTGGAACAGAGTCGCGGCCATCGGTCTCTTCCAACTGATTCCCGTGCTCATCTTCTTTATCTTCACCCAGGAGGCTCTGCTGAATATCTACGGCGGCAGCAAAGGGGGATCCTAGTGCGCGTCGAACTGAACGAATTGACCAAGCGCTGGGGCAACGTAACCGGCGCCGACAACATTACCCTCGACATCCAGAGCGGCGAGTTCGTTGCCTTCCTCGGCCCTTCCGGCTGCGGCAAGACGACTACGCTCCTGATGGTCGCCGGCATCTACAAGCCGACCGCGGGCGAGATCCGCTTCGACGACCGTGTCGTCAATCAGGTCGCGCCCAAAGACCGCAACATCGGCATGGTCTTCCAGAGCTACGCCCTCTACCCCCCATATGAGCGTCCGCCAGAACATCGGCTACCCCCTCAAACTCAAGAAATCGCCCGCCGCAGAATTGGAGCAGCGCGTGCAGCGGGTCGCCCTCGGCCGCGCCCTTGTCAAGAAACCCAGCCTGCTCCTCTTTGACGAACCCCTCTCAAATCTGGACGCCCGTCTGCGCCTGACCATGCGCAGCGAGATCAAACGCTTGCAACTCGACCTGGGAATCACCTCCATCTATGTGACGCACGATCAGGTGGAGGCCATGACCATGGCCGACCGCATCGCCGTCATGCAGGAAGGCAAGCTGCAGGCCTACGCGCCGCCCAACGAACTGTACGAGCGGCCGCGCACAATCTTCAGCGCCGGCTTCGTGGGCAATCCGCCAATGAACCTTTTCGACGCGCAGTTCACTCGAGAAGGGGATCGTTATCTGGTGAAGAGGCAAGGGCTCGAAATCGAACTGCCCCAGGAGCGGGTCAGCAGGGCCGAGTCCAAGGGCGAGGTTACGGCCGGCGTCAGGCCAGAGGACATCACGCTCATTCCCGATGCCGGCGCTTCAACAGAAGGTTCGCTGGCCGAAGTATTTGTCGTTGAACCTTTGGGGCGCGATAATCTGGTCGATGTGCGTATCGACGATCTGCATCTCTTCGTTCTGGCAGACCCGCGTCAACCACTGAAGATTGGCGATCCGGTGCGTCTGCAGTTCGACGGCGCCAAAGTGCAGCTCTTCGATCCGGAAACCGAGTACTCACTTCTGTGGACATAAACTTCCGTGATCGCAAATATGTTAAAACAACGACGTTTTTTCGTATTCCTCGCGGCCGTCGTGGCGCTCCTTGCCGCTTTCGTCCTCTCTCGCATGGCCAGCCTGAATCCGACAGCAGCGCCTAATGCTAAAAGGAACAGCTCCGAAGATGGCCCTGCGGCTCAGCAAGGCCCGCTCATCGAGACCGTCCTGACCGGGCTGGCCAATCCCCGCGGCGTGGTTGTCCTGTCGGATGGTTCGCTCATGGTGGCGGAGGCGGGCACCGGCCGGAATACCGTCGATCCCCAAAAGTGGAGCGGCAAACTCACCCACTTCCACGATGCAAACAACGATGGCGATTTCAGCGATGAAGGTGAACGCACCGTCTGGTTTCAACACCTGCCCACCTACAATGCGCTAAGTGAATACTCCACCTGGCGCGATGAGGTCAGCGGCGCCGGCGATCTGCTGCACCACACCGACGGCCACCTCTATCTCAGCGTTGACGGCGGCCACGATCGCATCGGCCTCTACGAGATCAGCCCGTACAAGCGCATGGGGCGCAACCTCTCCGCGCTCAGCAACATGACCGGCATCGCCTTCTCGCGCGATAATTCCCAAATCTATGTCGCCGAAAGTACGGCCAATGCGCTCTCTGTCATCACTATCGCCGAAGGCGAGCGCCGCAAGGTCACACAGTTCGGCGCGCTTGCCAGCGGCCAGCAGTCGGTGCCCACCGGTGTGGCCGTAGACCCGCGTAACGGCGATCTGCTGGTGGCTCTTTTCACCGGTTCCCTCGTCGTTGACGGCGAGACCATCGCCTTCGTTCCCGGCGACAGCGTCGTCGTGCGCGTAGATCCCGATAACGGCGCAATCGAAGACGCGGTCCTGGGCCTGACAACCGCGATCGACGTGGCTGTCGATGGCGATGGCAACATCTATGTCGTCGAAATGACCAGCGGTCCCGCCGACCCGATTGAACCGACCCATGATCTGTTCGACCCGGACCAGCCCGCCCTCCACGGCGGCTACCTCCGCTTCACCGGACGCGTCACCCGCTACGCACCTGACGGCAGCGAAGAGTACCTTCTCGCAGAGGGCCTCGACATGCCCACCAACATCACCCTCGTCTCGCCAACCGAAATCTACATCTCAACCGGTCAGGGCACACCCAACCGCCCCATCCCCGGTCCCGACGGGCCTACCACCATCGTCGGCGAGGTCATTCGCATCACCTTGCCGTGACGGCAGTGATTAGGGGGCAGGGGTTAGCTCGCCCCTCGCTCCTGTCCCCTGCCGTTCCCTACGCTACCGGATGCGCGTGCAGAACCTCCTCCACAATATCGACGCCCCAGCCCGGACCGGAAGGCGTGGTCATCTGCCCGTCGATTATCTCCGGTACATTCGTCACCAGCTCATCCTTCCAGGGCACGTCGTCGATGTCGATCTCCATGATCTTCACGTTCGGCAGCACCGCGCACAGGCTCGCACTGATAAACGAGGACAGATGGCTGTAGTAGTTGTGCGGCGCGATGTTCATCTGGAAGGTCTGCGCCAACTCACCCACCCGCTTCGACGGCGCAAAGCCGTTCCAGGGCACGTCAATCATCAGATAATCTGACGCCCGCGCCTGCAGATAGGGCAGATACTGGCGTTCGTAGTAAAGCGTCTCGCCCGTGCAAATGCGCGTGCTCGTCTTGCGACGCACCTCAGCCAGCGCCTCCGGTTCATAGAGATCGATTTCCAGCCACATCAGATGCAGCGATTCCAACGCTCGCGCGATCTCCAGACAGCTTTCCGGCTTGAAGTTGAAGTTCAGATCCAATAACAGATCGAACTGCGGCCCCACCGCGTCGCGAAATGTGCCCATCTGCGTAACGATGTGGTCGATCAGCTCGTTCGACGCCACCTGGTCTGCCGCGGTGCCGGGGTTTCGCCCCGGAAAATAGACATAGCCCGGATCGCCGGGGAACAGAATGTTCGTCTTCAGCGCCGTGAATCCCTTCGAGACGACCTCCCGTCCCAGCGCCGCCACATCCTCCATCGAACGCAGCGGCGACGTGCCCATCAACTCATGCACGCGGATCCGGCTCGTACCGCAGTGCGACCAGTAGACGCGCACGCTCTCCCGCGTCGGCCCGCCGAAAAGCTCCACCACCGAGCAGTCCCGCGCCCGCGCCGCGATCTCCACCAGCGCCAGCTCAATGCCCGCTATCGCCTTGGCGCCGATGCCGCCCGGGCTCGATTGAAACGTCCGGTACATATCCCACCAGCGCTGTGCAAACGCCCTCGGATCGCGGCCCATTACGACCGGTGTCAGGTCCCGTACCGCGCCCGCCACACCGTTCACGGCCTGGTCGCTGCACTCCCCCCAACCCGTGATGCCCTCATCCGTCTCTACCTTCACCAGGATCCAATTGCGCCAGCCGGCGTCTACGACAATCGGCGTAACTGCTGTAATCTGCATCGAAGCTTCCTCCTCTGAATTGCGCGCGACCGATTACAGGCCATGCGCTCAGTCTAACGTGCCGTTCACCGTTAACTGAAAACTAAAAACCAGCTACTAAAAACTGGTGTTACATAGCAAGAACGGGATAGTTTGCCCTATGTCATTCTGCTATACTGGCCGCATGACCACCCAACAGGCAGTACAGACGCGTGAGGACACACTCCTCCACCATCGCGAGCGGCTCAACGCCGTCCTCCTCCACATCCAGGAGAACCTGGACGCGTCCCTGACCGTCGAGACGCTGGCCGACGTAGCCGGCTTCTCGCCATTCTACTTCCACCGCATCTTCGCCGCCTACCTGCGCGAAACGACCAGCGACTACGTGCGTCGCATCCGCCTCGATTGGGCCGCCCGACGCCTTATCCTCAGCAGCGACCAGGTGACGCAAATCGCCCTGGCAGCCGGTTACGAAACGCCTGCCGCATTTGGCCGCGCCTTCAAAAAACGCTTCCAGGTCAGCCCTCTCGCTTTCCGCAGGCTGCGGCGGCCCACATTGTACGCGACCAACTGGGAACCGCTTCTGCTGCAGCCGGAGATCCGCCAGCGTCCCGGTCACGAACTGGTCTACATACCATGCGTCGGCGCAGAAGCCGAACGCGACACCGTCTGGACAACCCTTATCCAGCACGCATCTTCAGCTGGAGGAGGCGGCGCGACCGCTTTCGATCCAATTGAACCGCCCTCCTACGTACAGGTCCGCCGCGACCGACCCAACGAGGGCAATGCCGCAAGAGACAAAATGCGGGTCGATGCCGGCATTCTTCTCGAAGAGAACGCTTCAATCCAGCCGCGCGGACCCATTGGCGTCCAACATCTGGCGGGCGGAGTCTACGCCGTCTTTCACCACCATGGAAGTCGTCGCGATGCCATGTGGCAGGCCATCTACAAGCGCTGGCTGCCCCAAAGCGAAATGAGCCTGCGCGACGCGCCGCCCTACGCCGAAAGCGCCGAACCTCCCGGCCTCCCCCGCCGCCAGGACCAATTCATCGCCTTCTACGTACCCATCAACGGCTCGCTATACGAGCTACAAAAAAAGGAGACACAGATGTCCCCCTCAGTCAGGACCACAGAACAGCCAGACCGTCACATGCTCAGCATCACCCGCCATGTCTACATCAACGAACTGCACAACCACCTGCGCGAATCCTACGAGCAGGTCGCAGCTCTGGTTGCCGAGTCGGGGGTCGAACAGGATGGCAAGCCCGTCGCCATCTACCACGGCGAAGTCAACGAGGACAAAAACGGGCCGGTCGCAGTCGGCATCCTCGTCAAAACCGTTCCCCCCGTCAGCGGCGACATCAAGAGCGGGACCCTACCCGGCGGCTCCATCGCCTACACCTCGCTAACCCTGCGCCAGGCCCACTTCCCGGAGATACTGGGCTACTACGACGCCGTCTACAAATGGATCGAAGAGAACGGCCACCAGATCGCCGACTCCCCGCGCGAAGTCTACGAAACCAGGCCCATGGACAAAGAAGCAGGCATGGACCAACCCTTCCTGGAAATCGCCTGGCCCTACAAGTAGGCGCGACAGCGCACCGAATTAAGAGGGACAACCCCCTAACTGGGCTGGTACGAAAAGAGGGACCCTTCGCCACCAAACCAATAGGCGAAGGGTCCCCTCGACTTCATTTCTTCGCATCCTGGACCGGCAACGAAGCGCTTGTTAGTCAGGCCATAGTTCGTTTTGACAAATCCAACTCTGCGGCATCACGCGCCGGCGTCAATTCGAACCCAGGCCTTGACGGTTCCATAAAGGTGATGGCCTCGTAAAAGTCGTCTAGAGCAATAAATGCTCCATTTTCTTCAGCCCATTCGCGCATTTTCTGGTTACATGAATGTGCCCAGGACAAGATCTCCACGCGCCAGCCGCGCTTGTGCATGCGTTCCAAAGTGCTGTGGAAACCTGCACCTTCAAGATAGCCCGCGCCATCGCCCGTTAACATCACTACGATGCCGGAGTCGCCGTTGTAATCCAGCGCATCTTCCAGCATCCGTAACTGCAGAAGTCGGTCAGGCATCTCCTGTTCTCCACGCTCTGGCGTGCCGCGGTCGAATAGGTGAACCTCAACCCCTCTGTTTTCCATACGGTTCCATAACTGACGCATTTCCGGCGGGACTGAGCCTGCGGCTAAGGCCTTCTTCAAGGGGCGGTCGGCATGCGCCAAGCGCAGCATGTGGTCGAAGTGAATGCGAACGCGGTAGCGCGCATTTGGACCTTCCCCCTTTTCTTCTGCCAGGCGTTGCGCCTCGTGGAAGATATTCGAGTTATCCCAATAAATGAATACGCTGTCCATGTAAACCTACCCCTAGACGTCTATTCAACCAGAATCCGTCTCTGGTCACCACGTGTTAAGATTGACTCACACTTTTCCCATATTATCATAGAAGCCTGATGGGTATGTAAGCACACGAGCATTCGTCGAAACGGCAGTGAATAGTGGATAGTGAACGGCTGGGGAAGACGACTATCTGAACTGTGATTTTCGGGATTCAGGGGATGAACTGCTGATTAACTGCAACGGCAGTTGCCTTTAATCCCCCTAATCCCAATAATCCCCCAAAATCACAGTCAAAAACCGGGGTTCCGTAGACTCACTCCGCCTCCGCCGGGCTGTGCTTTTTCAACCACATGCGCAGCGGCACGTCCTCGTCCGTCGGCGAAAAACGGCCGTTCGCATTCACGCTCCAGCCCAGCAGCTGCCGGCGGATCGGGCTGACACTCTCCCACAAATGGTCGACCGTCATGTCGTCTTTCGTGCGCAGCCAGCGGTAGCCGTACCCGTAAAACAGAACGCGGCGGGTAATATCCGACCAATTCGGGCTGGCCGTATGCCACAGCCGCCGGTCAAAAAAGACGGCGTCTCCCGGCTTGGCCAGCACCGGCATCGCCCCCTTTGGCTGGCCGATACCGCTCTCCGGCCTGTCGATCGTGTCACGCACGTGGCTCCGCGGCACCACCCAGAAGTTGCCCCGCCCCGGCTTGCTCGTGTCCGACAGAAAATACGCCACCTTCAGCGACAGCCGCGGCCGCGGATGGCTCTCCATCTCCACGTTGACGCGGCCGCTGTCCTGGTGCCAGCTGAACGTCTTGTCGTTCGGTTCCTCACCGTTCGGCGGCGTCACAATCAAATGCGCGTGATATAGAAAGATATTCCAGCCCAGGATCCCCCATACTTTGGGCAGGACCCGCTCGTAATCGACCAGATCGACAAAAAACGGATCATCAGGAATAAAATTGGGATAGAATAACGCCGTACGCGGGTCGTGCCCCTCCGCCAACTTCGCCTCGTGGACCCGTTCCGTCAATTCGACACCACGTTCCACCTGCTCCGCCGAAAGAGCGTTTCTGACGTATATAATGCCTGTCTCGTTGAAGGTCTTTCGTTCTTCCTCCGTCAACCGGTGCTCAAGCGATGCCGCGCTCAGGTCAGACATTGGTTCTCTCCTCCCCTGAAATTGAGTCATATGCCCACACAATGCAGTTAGTGTAGCATGAAACTGTTCTCTTGCGACCCTCCTCGTACACGGAGAAAACAAGCGGGTGGAATCTGCGTCCTGCCTCTTGCTGCAATCCACAGGAACAGATCGGAATCTAGCCCCGCCACAGTTCGTGGCAGCCGTCTGCTAAACCAGGTGAACTGGCCAGAGGGAAGCGCACAATCGCGTCCACCATAGGAGCTATTCATTTCTCAAAAATGAGGTTTGTTTTCTCCCTGAACTGTGATACCCTGTGCTGGAATCAAGACCGAGACCGCATTCTTCACCTTTCCCATTCAGTCTGCTTACTCTTTTTCAAAAACCTCGGGAGGAAAACAGAACATGCGAAAGCAAGGGTTCAGCCGTAGAGAGTTCTTATCACTCGCCGGTGCCACCGGCGGCGCCCTTCTTGCCGCCTGCCATCCCGTTACCCAGGACACCGCTGACGGCGTCACGGAGACAGCCATGGAACCGGTCACCGTCTCCGTCCAGTCCGGCTGGCAGACTACCGGTGATAACGACATCTGGACGCCCTGCATCGAACTGTTTGACGAAAAGGGCACCCACATCTCCATCGAAATGATTCGCCTCCACGTATCCCCCGAGGACACAATGACCGCCGTCGCCGGCGGCACCGCGCCCGACGTCTACCATCGCTACATCGGCGGCTTCGCCGAACTGATGGCGCGCGGCGTCATGCTCCCGCTCGACGACCTCATCGCCAACGCCCCCGACTTCGACCCCGATATCTACCTCGGCTCACAGTGGGACAACGGCAAATGGGACGGCGTCACCTACGGCATCCCCGCCCTTGAAGGCGGCTCCATGCCCGCCATCTGCTGGCACAAACACCTCATTGAAGAAGTCGGCGGCGACCCTGAAGTCGGCCCAAGAAGCTGGCCCGAAATGCTCGAGTGGTCCCGCATGCTCCTCCAATATGACGACGATGGTAACCTCACACAGGCCGGATTCGACCCCAGAGACGCCTACGGCTTCACCGTCATCGCCTGGCCCGTCGTCTTCGACGAAAACTACATCTCCGAAGACAAGCGCACCTTTACTTTCGACACCGAAGCGTGGGCAGAAGGCCTCGACATCATCGCCCAGTTCTACACCGACCCGGGCATAGACAAGATGCTGGCCTTAAGAGACCAGTGGGGCTACTGGTCCGGCTATCCCTCCAGCGGCTTCAACAACGCCAAGCGCGCCATGGTCATGGACGGCAACTGGCTGCCCGGCATGTTGCGCAGTATGGTCGAAGTCACCGGCGTCGAACTCGAATCCATCGGCTACAACTTCCACCCCAACCTCAACGAAGGCTACAAGGCCATCGACTTCGGTACTGGCCATACGCTCTTCATGCCCCGTACCACCCAGGTCGCCGAAGATGCCCTCACCTTCATGATTCACATGACCAGCGTCGAAGTCGGCCTCATAGAATTCGAAATCCGGGCCGCCGCCATGTGGAGCAAACCGCTACTCGACGCCATCGATCTTTCCAGCGTGCCCGGCCTGCAATGGTTCTTCGACGCACCGCTCGAAGCCGACCGGCTCTGGAGCCCCAGCGAGTTCCTCACGCCCGTCCAGTCCCAGTGTGAAAACCTCTGGGCTCGGGCCTTCGAAGAGGTGACCGTCGGCGTCAAATCACCCGAAGACGCCCTTTTCGACATCAATAAAGAACTCCAGCAGTCCCTCGACGAATACTGGGAGACCCAAAGTTAGCCTCCCGACTTTGCGCTGAGCCGACCGCATCCACCGCGCATTTGGCGAAGCGCAAACCGTGACACATCCCGGTCGTGCCTTGGCTCCCGCCCCAAGGCGCGACCGTCCCTTCAGGGATCCCATCCCAAAGGCCCCGAATCACCTCTCAACCTCCAGGTTTGATATGACTTCACCACTACTGAGCGGCCCGCAACCAGGCCTGGATCCCGCCGGAGACCCCGGACTCCCTAACCGGCTGGCCCGCGGCCGCAGTTTCCGCCGCCGCATGCTCCCCTTCCTCTTCCTCCTCCCCTGGTTCGTGGGCGTCCTCACCTTCCAGGCCTACCCCATCCTCGACTCCTTCTACCACAGCTTCACCATCTACGACGTCTTCCAGCCTGCCAAGTGGATCGGATTCCGCAACTACGTCAATCTCGCAGAGCACGACTATACCCGCAAAGCCCTGATGAACACTCTGCTCTACGTGGTTGTCTCCGTTCCCGGCGGGCTGGTCGTCGGCCTGCTGCAGGCGCTGCTCCTCAACGTAAAAGTGCGCGGCCTCCAGCTCTTCCGCACGCTCGCCCTCGTGCCCGGCACCGTCCCCGTAGCCGGCGCCTCCGCCGTCTTCCTCTTCATCTGGAGCCCTAATCTCGGCCTGATCAACAGCTTCCTCAAAGCCCTCGGCTTCCCACGGGGACAGGCCTGGCTCACAGATCCCGTGATGGTCAAATGGGTCTTCATCTTCATGGCCATCCAGGGCGGTATCGGTATGCTCATCTTCCTCGCCGGGCTCCAGAGTGTGCCCCAGGAACTTTATGACGCAGCCAAAATCGACGGCGCAAAGTCCATCCAGACACTGTTCAAAGTCACACTGCCCATGCTGACCCCCTACACCCTCTTCAACCTCCTCACAAGCCTGATCGGCGCCTTTCAGATGTTCTCCGTCCCCATGCTGATGACCGGCGGCGGCCCCGCCGGCGGCTCGATGTTCTACGGCCAACTCATCTATGAAAACGCCTTCAGGTACTTCAGAATGGGCCACGCCGCCGCGCTCTCATGGATTCTTTTCGTCATCAGCATGATCATCGTCGTCCTCCTCTTCCGCACCTCCGCAAGCTGGGTCTACTACGAGGGAGGCAACTGAACTGTATGGCAGGCATTCGCACTGCACGCCGATACATTCTGCCCGCGGGCCGCTTCACTCTCGGCATGCGCGCCAGCAGAACCATTCAGCACGCCATCGCCTATCTGCTGATCGCAGCCTTTCTCTCCTTCGCCCTGTTGCCCGTTGTCTGGATGTTTAGCAACGCCTTCAAAACGCTCGAACAGATGCGCATCACCTTTCCCATCCAGTGGATTCCCAACCCTGTCACCTTCGAGAACTTCACCGACGGCTGGCGCGCGCGCGACTGGCTCCTACACCTGCGCAACACCCTCATGCTTGCAGTCTTCGTACTCATACCCACGATGGCTTCCTGTACCCTGGCCGCCTATGCCTTCGCACGCATGAGGTTCCCCGGCAGCGAGCTGCTCATGCTTCTCAACATCAGCCTCATGCTTATGCCCGACTTCGTAACAATGGTACCCCGCTATGTGCTGATGGCCCGCTTGGGCTGGATTGGGACCTGGCTGCCCGCCATTATCCCATCAATGCTCGCGCTCAATCCCGCCATGGTCTTCGTCCTGCGCCAGTTCTTTCGCGCCATCCCCAACGAACTCTCTGAAGCCGCCCGCCTCGACGGCTGTAACGATCTGGTCATCTTATGGCGTGTCATCATCCCCCTCTCCAAGCCCATCCTCGCCCTGCAGATTGTCATCGTCACCGCCTGGGCCTGGAATGACCTCCTCTTCCCTCTCCTCTACCTCAAGGACAAGAGCATGCAGACCCTTACCCTCGCCATGATGGGCTTTATCGGCATGCGCGGCGACACCCAATGGGGGGCGATGATGGCCATGTCCGTTCTTGTATCTTTGCCCATGATGGCGTTATCGTACTATGGGCAGCGCTACTTCACCGAGGGCTTCACCCTCACCGGCATAAAAGGGTAGTCCACGGCAGCGCCGCCCCTAAGTATCTATCGAAAGCGCCCTTTCACTGACCACAACTAACGATCTCCATGTCCCTTTTCACTTCCAATCGAGAACGCCGCCTCTGGCTTTGGGCACTGGCCGTAGTGATTGCTATCTACTCCACGCTCGGGCTCGCGCGCACACTGGCCGGGCACCTGCGAACACACGGGCTGCTCGAAGCCCTCTTCATGGTCAGTTTTTTACTGGTCGGGGCTGTAATCCTGGTTTACGGGCTCAAAGCGCGCCCGGGAGGCCTCGAAATCGGGGTCGCGCTTGGCGTGGCCGCAGTCTACATCCTCGTCTTCGTGCGCATGGCGACCCCGGAGGAGCGCACGCACCTCATCGAATACGGGGTACTGTCCGTCTTCATCTACGAAGCGCTAAAAGAACGCGCCAGCCACGGCCGCCGCGTCCCCGTACCCGCTCTGCTCGCGGTCATTGCCGCTTCGCTGATCGGCCTGATCGACGAAAACATCCAGGCCTTCCTGCCCAATCGTACCTACGACGAGCGCGACCTCCTCTTCAACGTCCTTGCCGCTGTCATGGCCGTCGCCGCCAGCATGGCCCTCGCCTACGCCCGTCGCTGGCGCTTTCGAAATCAGCCGGACTGACGACGGCCAACATCAAGCCTGAAAACGCCCCCCTCCCCGCGCTCAGCGTAGGGACAGGTCTTGTGCCTGCCCTGCAGGCCCGACCTCAATAGTACTTGCTGTACCCCAGCGCAGGCCGGTAATTCATCGTCTCATCCGCTGACGGCCACTTCACGTCGTAGCCCTCAGGCGGCTGATAGGGGAAGGGGACCTCATCGCGGCCGTAGCTGCTCTCCTTCCGCAGGTCGATGGCGTGCATCATCAGCCGCAGACGGTCATCGATCCAGCTCTGGGGCACCGTCTGCTCCGGCCTGAGGTACGACCCCTCCAACCTGGGTTCGCCCTGCCGCGCCGCCGCGCTCAGAGAATGGAATGCATAGTAGAGCGTGCGCCGCAGACTGTTGCCATAGTTACGCTTGGAACCATGCACCAACTTGACATTATGAAACAGTACGTCGCCCGCTTTGACCGGCAGTTCAACCAGGCCGGGATAGTCAAAGCCCTGGGCACGCACGTCCTCCCCGGAAAGATTCAGCTTATGGCTGCCCGGCGCGGCCAGCAGGCAACCGTTCTCCGGTGTGGCGTCGTCTAGATAGTAGTCGACGTTGAGCACCATCTCCATCACATCCGGTTGGCTGGGATCACCGTCGCAGTGGACCGGGACCTCCTTGCCGTTTCCCGGCACCTTGAAAACAAATGCCTCCGCCTCACAGATGAAGTCATCCCCCAGCAGCCGCTGCACCACCTGCAGGATCAGCGGATGCGCCAGCAGCTTGATAAAAGAGTTGTTCTTGGCCTTCGGGAAGACATACTGCACACGGTGGAATACAACCTCACCCGTATCCGGCAGCGCATCAAAGAAGTAGTCGCTCTCGGGTTCCTTGCCCTCATAGCCCTCTTCAATGACATGAGCCGAGTCTTCCTGTAAGACCGCCAGTTCTTCAGGGCCAATCGCTTGCGGCAACAGGACGTACCCGTCCCGATCAAAATTGGCAACGATATCGTCGATGTTCATTCAGTTTCTCCTGATCAGCGCGAAAACTTTCGTGTCTCCCGTTGGACACCTGGACGATTCTCTCACCATATCCGAAAAGATCGTACCTGTACTGACTGCATTAACGCAATACGGAATACGGAATTAGCGTCGGGTAATCGGTTTACTGCCCCTATACCTTCAAGCCTGATTCAACCAGTCCTTCCACGTAAAACTTGCCCAGGGCGAAAAAAAGCACGGCCAGAGGGATTGAAGCGATGGTGTATCCGGCAAAATGCGGACCCCAGCCGGCGCCAAGCGTGTCGGCTCGTAGCAGATAGAGGCCGACCGAAAGAACGCGTAACGATTCGGAATTCACCGCCACAAAGGGCCACAGGAAGTCATTCCAGGCGTTGATGAAATCGAGAACGGCCAGGGTAGCGATGATTGGCAGAGACATGGGCAGTGTGATGCGCAACAGCAGAGACCAGATTCCAGCTCCGTCAATGCGGGCCGCCTCAAAGATCTCCTCCGGCAGCCCGGCAAAGAAGGTACGCAACAAAAAGATACCAAAGATCGATCCGTTTACAATTCTGGGTAAGATCAGCGCCCAATAAGTATTGATTAGTCCAAACTCGTTGTAGACCATATAGGCGGGGACGAAGGAGAGTACCCACGGAACCAGCAGGAGGGCAATGATGGCAAAGTAAAGATGCTGCCGGAAGGGGAATCGCATGCGCGCAAATACGTATGCCGCGATTATCGACAGCAGCGCCATCCCCACGAAGCCGACCACCGCCACAAACGCCGTATTCAAGAAGTAGTCCCCAATCATTTCCCAAGCCGCAACATAGTTTCGTACACGCAAGGGCAGACTGACATTCCAGCGTTCATGCTGGTACTGGATCGGGTTCTTGAATGAAACGGTAAGCATCAGGTAGATGGGAACGATCGACAGGAACAGCATCAGGAGAACTGTCGCATGCAAGCCTACTTGAGGACGGCGCCATGTTCGCGGCGGGGTTGAAGGCGTGCCCGTTTCCGGCGCAGTGGCGGTCATAGGCAGATTAGTCCGTATGCGGTCGCAAGGTCTTGTTGATGACAAACATAAGAGCCAACCCGAGTAAGAAAAGCATCAGACTAATCGCCGAGGCATAGCCGAATTGCCCGGTGGCGAAGGCGCGCGTGTACATCGTCATGCCAGGCACGCTGGTGGCATAGCCTGGCCCGCCCCTGGTCATCACCAGGATTATCTGGAAGCTCTGCGTAGCGCCTAGCATAGCCAGAATGACCAGCAGACGCACTTGACCAATGGGAGATCGATATGAATGACCCGCCTCAGCACGGTGCAGGCCTCAAGTTGGCAGGAGTCGAAGACTGACTCCGGAATCTGACTCAATCCACCCAGAAAGATGAGTGTGCCCACTGTGGCCACCCACGGGAAATTAACCGCCATGACCGCCCCAAGTGCCGTCGCCGGATTTCCAAGCCAGTCAAGTGTCAGAATGTCAAGACCGACCACCCGGAAAAAAGAGTTTACGGGGCCGAAGACCGGGTCATAGATGTGGACCCAAAGTAAGAAGGAAACGATATGAGGCACAAGCATCGGCAGGACCACAAGGAAACGGTAAAACTCCTTGGTCTTTGCTGAACGGACCGCGAAGATCAACTCTGCCATAACGAAGGGCATAGCCACATGAGCAAACATCGCATACACCAGGAACTTGGTGACGTTGGTAAATTCGCGACCCGATTCAGGGTAGACAAAGAGATAGTTTCTGAAATTCTCCAGCCCGACAAAGACGGCGTCCTTGGTCGGCTGCCATTCAAAAAAGGCGCGCGCCAGACCCAGCAAAGGGGGATAGTAGAAGAGGATCAGCAGTAGAAAAACGGGCGCCAACAGGACATAGGCCTGCCAGGCACGGCGGATGTTGGCCCAGGTGATTGCTTCGCGGCTGTCCAGGGCAGCGCGCTCTGGTACCGAAGCGTTGACAGACTCGCTCGCATCGTTAGGCATTTTTGGGTTGTCGGAAAGTGACATACGCTTCCCCGGATACCGCTGGCGCTGTCAGGCGAGAGGCACAGTCAATCCTTCGGCGCCACCAGCGGAACCACCACCAGCTGGCGCTTGCCAATCTCGACCACATAGCCGATGTTGATATCCATTACGAATATCCTGGCCTCATCTTGGGGATCATATATGGTGGCCTTATTGGGCGTGTAGGTCGTCGTGGCCCTGCCCTCGTCGTCGGTGATGACCCAATCCGGTGTCACCACACCGCTGCCGCTGTCGATCCAGAGTTGGACCAGGTCCCCGGCGCGTGGTTGCCCGTTCTCGGTGATGCGCAGCGAGATGGTCGTACTGCTTTGCCCATCGGCGATCACCTCGCCGGGATCCAGATGTGACTCGATCTGCACAGCGTCCAGCCGTGAGAAGGCGATTGCCCAGTCGACGCCCACAACCGCCAGTATGACTGCCAGGACTCCTGTGACAAGCAATCGCCAACTGGGCATCTATCGGAAACCTGTTGGAGTAGCCGAGACGTTTCAACCCGCGCAGAGAGAACAAAAGTGAAGAGAGAAATGAGCAAACACCCCGTTTCTCTCTTCTCACCTCTTCATCGTTCGTTCTTTACTCATCCTTCAACTCTTCCAACGACGCCGCGTAACGGTCTGCGTCTTCGCTGGTTACCTGTTGTTGGCGCTCAAAGAATGCCTCATCTTCGAGTTGGCCGGTACGCCAGGCGGTGAAAACTGCACGAAATTCGTTGAAGTGGGTATTGTCAAAATACAACCCTTCGCCCCACCAGGCGATCGAGTACTTCCACTGCGGAAGCTTGAACTTGGCGATATCCCCATACAGGGAACCAAGCTGAGCGTCTATGGCCGCAGGGACCTGCTGCTGGTTTTCGTTGACCAGGAATCCGTTGTTTTCGGGTTCCGTGATCCACTGCAACCACGCAATCGCCTCATCCACCGTATCGTTCCCTTCCACCGCATCCTGAACGACGGCGGTGTCGGCGCCGTTGATCGCCGTGAACTGATCAGCCGGCACTTTGCCGTCTCCAAGCGTGAATTGGGGTGGATCGTTGCCTTCCGGAAGATCCGCGCTGGTTATATACGGCGTCGGGATCATGATACGCTCAAACTCAATCAACGGATCGTTAATCTGTTCAGCGAACTCCCATCCCCCAGTATAACGAATACCAATGTCACCCTGGCGCCAGAGGGCATCGAGATCAACGGTCAACCAGGCTTCTGGCCAGAATTGGCTCATCTCCAGGTGTGCGTACCAGGCGGCCCGGTAGTCGGGCGTCAACGGCCCGATAATTCCGTCCCGGAATGCCACCAGGGCTTCCTCCGTCCCGACGAAAAGATCGCCGTTCGTGTCCATCTGCGGACAATCATCCTGCAGCATGGAAACCAGAAGCTGCAGCGCGAGCGGCCACACCGGCCCTGCCTTGGCCGCGGGGGGCCACGGCACAATCGCGCTGCCTGCCTCCTTGAGCGCCGCGGCCACCTCAAGTTGGTCGGTCCAGGTGGACGGCGGATCCATACCGATTTATCCAGCCACTCCATATTGACGCCCAATCCGACCTCTACACCTGGATAGGGATGTGCGACGGGCGCGCAGTAAACTTTGCCGTCGCCGAAGATTAGCGAGCTCATCAACGCTGGGTAGAAACTGTCGTTCCAGGTCCCGTAGTCCGGGGCAAACTGACTCGGAAGTGCCAGGAAGTCATCGATTGGCAAGCACCAGCCGTTCTGGATCGGAATCTCGTGCAGTGGCCTGATTACCTCAGGCGCGGTTCCGGCTGCCATGAGAGTGCTGAACCAGGTTGACCAGAATGTGTCCGCGTCCACATCTTCCGCGTTCGCAGGCGCCCGAACCCACTCAAGCGTGACATCGGGGTAATGGTCTTTGAAATGTTCGGCCAGAATACGCGGCGCATTGGTCACAAAGGGATTTTCCGCTGAGCGTTCAGTATGTTCTGAAGGAGTATAGCAGTTGACTCCGAGCGTCTTGGCGGCAACCGCCGGTGCAGCCGCTTCGCCGCCCGCGTCCCCCGCGGCCGGCGCGACTGCAGGTGCACCGGCTGCCAGCGCCACCTCCCCCCGCCGTACTCAAGCCGGCTACCCGCAGAAAGTCGCGACGTGAGGTCGTTCGTTCACCCGTCATTCTGTCTCCCCTTTGGTGATGATCAGTCTCTGATTCAGCATCTGGAAGCCATTCGAAAATATTGCGAAGGGACCTACGTAGGGGCACCCCTTGTGGGTGCCCTGGTGGTTGCCTCCCTTTAGGCGCTTCGTGAACTGTCGTCTCCTTCGTGGTTAGACCAATTCATGGACCTGTAAATCCCAGCTCTCACAACTATCAGCGAATCTGACTCCAGGCTGGCTCGAAAGCCAGCTCGCGACCCCGTTGAGTTAGGGCGCCGGTTGCAATCGGATCTACTATCTTCGCGGCGCGGAACTGATGCCCCGTTTCCTGTTGCTGCCGGACAGCGAGCAGCTTTGGCCGCCCGCCAGATTATGTTGCGCCCCTCTGAAGGGGTCGTCAGCTCGGCTACCACGCGTGTTTACTTCAGTCCCAATCCCGGGACCGAAGGCCGGCTCCCCTCGAAGATGGCGCGGCCGTCCTGACCGGCGACTGGAGTTTCGCGAGAAGAGAGATGTCGGCAACCAGACACCTTCTCGTTTGGAAATATGGGGTCTGCGAATGAGGGTAGTGCAGCGGGGCTGAGCAACTGTCTACGGATGAAGTTGCCTCTCCTTCCAGAGGCACAGAGGTAAACCCTTTTTCTTCTGGTCGATGCGCTCCCTACCAGCCGAACACATCTGAAGTCAGACTTTGATGTACCATTGCCTGAATAATTTACGCAGGGAAAGCTACCTGTAAGTTACGATGTCTGCAAAAGGAGTGAAAACCTGAAGGTGATAGTCAACGCCTGCCCCTATGCCTTCCCCAAAGACTGCATACAGCTACAGCCACTGCTGGCATGATACTCACGCCAGATTGCCTCCGCCCCAAAATCTGGGACGCACCCAACTGAGACTCGGCGCCGAAAGCACTTGACCTCAGTCCTCACCGTAATCGAGAACGATCTGCAAAACATCCTGCGGATGCTTATCGATCATCTCGTAAGCCGCCGCCGCACCCTCAAGGTCGACCACATCCGTAATCAACCCCTCCAGATTCAGCTTGGGCATCAATGAAAGCACCGCCTCCATGCGCCGCGCTGCCGACCATCGATGCGACAGATCAGGGCTGATGCCGCTTATCTGCGACGAGATCAGCTGTATGCGGTTGTGGTGGAACTCCGCGCCCGGGTAGACGTTTGCCAGCGCGCCCGCATACCACGACATCACGATCACCTTGCCGTTGTAGCAAGCAGTGCGGATCGCCTCGTTCAGAGCGCGATCACTCGCCGAAAACTCGAACACCACGTCCGCGCCGCGATCGTCCGTCAATTCCCGAACCGCCATTGCGATGTCCCTCTCCTCGCCCGCATTGAAGACGAGGTCCGCGCCGCTTACCCGCTTGGAAATCTCCAACCTCTTCTCGATCAGGTCAACCGCGATCACCGGCGACGCGCCCGACAGCTTGGCCCACTGCACCGTCAGCTGCCCCAGGACACCCTGGCCAAAGACCACCACGCACTCTCCCAAATGCAGGTCCGCGTCCAATATGCCGTTGAAAGTAGTGTTCAGGACGGCCGTGAGCACAGCTGCCCTCGGATCGATCCCCTCCGGCAGCTTGAACACCGAACCCGCCGGCAGCACGTGCGCCGACTGGTGCGGGGCAAAACTGAAGACAACTTCGCCTTGTGCAAACTCTGTCACATCGCTCCCTACCGCCGTGATCACACCAACGCAAGCATACCCGTAGCGCAGTGGGTACCGCCACTCAGGCTCGTCAGACTCCACGAACAGCCGTCTGCGACGGTCCTGTTTCCGCTGCCACATCGGCGCGTCGCCGCGATACACGTTCATCTCCGTCCCATGACTAATGCCCGAGTACAGCGAGCGTATCGCCACCTCCCCCGCACCCGGTTCCGCAAGCTCATCCTTCACCAAAGATACCTGTCGCGGCCCAGTGATTTCAACAGCCTTGATCTTGATCACTCTCTATCTTGCCCTTCCCACCGCTCCATATCGTTCACAACCTCAAATCCCAGCAACTGCCCCAAATCCTCAATCTCATCCACCCAGTCCCCGTAAAACAGGAGCCTGTGGCCCCCCGGCGTCAGCGGGTGCTCCGCCTTCATACAGTTCCGCAGCAGTCGCTTGGCATCGGCCACCTGGATCGCCACCGACGTCCGGCAGTCCCGCTGCGGACTCACGTTGCTGTCAATCACCCCGGTAAAGACATACATGCGGTCGAACGGCACATACTGGGCGATCGTCACCGTCTGACCCACCTCCATCTGCACGTTCACACACGTGCTTCGATACAACCCCTGGTGATTGCGAAAAGCGTATTCCTCCGATTCCTCGCTGTCCCATCCCCCCAGCCTCGTCGCGCTGAAATCGTGCGACATCCCGATCAGATTCCGCCCCGTATCGATGTGAATATGGCCGATAAAGCCCGGCCGGTCCGCGAGATACCCGATCAGTAGCTGCGTGATCGTACTCGACAGGTCCAGCTGGCAGATCCCGGCCAGCCCCTCGTCGTTCAGCATCGAAAACGCTAGGCACGGCAGCGGATACGGCCCGCTCCCCATACAGATGCCGTGCTCGGTGATACCCTGCGCCTCCTCCTCCGCCAGGATCTGCTTGATCCCCAGGTACAACTTGCACGATTCGACCACGTCCTCCCAGGTCGGCTCGACCACATTCGTGGCCCCCGCAATCCTCCTCTGCGCCAGCGTCTCCGCAGCCTCCGCGTCGGCGTTCTGGTAGGCCGCGATCAGCCGCTGAGGTGGGATATCCTTGATCTCAAGCCCCAGCCTCTCCTTGGCCTGCCTGATAAAGCCGTCGCTTAACGGCGTCAGGTCGGAAAAGAGATGGATCCCGCCCCACCCTTCCTCGAACCATCTGCGGCTCGACTCCACCTGCTTCGGCGTATGCGACTGCTGGTACAGCACCTTCGACTGCCCCATCTTGTGAATAGCCTTCAACACGCCGATCTTTTTTCCCACGTCCGCGAAATCCGACGAAAGCACCGGAATCACATTGCGCTTGCCCTTCACCGGCACGAAATTATGCAGCCAGGCCAGCGGCGAAAGTGGCGCCTCCGTCGGGTTGAACATCACCGTCGGCTTGCCCCAGTTCGCAATCTCCTTCTGCATAACATTCGGAAACAGGCCCAGAATGAAAACCAGGACACCGTCCTCGTCCTGCACCTTCGCAGCCGTGTCTCCCAACTCCCCACGCGTCCGCACCAGCGTCTGGCCCGTAAACTCCACCTCCCCCGCGTACGCCTTCAACTCCTCCCTGTAGCGCGCGGCCAGGCTTTCATGGCTGAACGAACCCTGATAGATCGGCCACTCTTCGTTCTCATCACCGGGAAAGCTGTCACCTTTTGGCCTGCCCAGAAACAGTGTTCGAATTCTCGTCTTTTTCACAACGATCTCCTTGTGGAAACCGGCAATGTCCTCCCGGCGTCTGAAACTGGAACTGGGAGGCGCTCAATAAGCTTGTATCGGCCGGCCTGAAACTCCGGTCCCATTAAGCCGCAGACGGCACCTCTGCGCGCAGCACTGCAACAAAGTACGCCCCAACCCCAACAACAGTCAGGCCGAGTACAAGACCCAGTGGCAGGTAGCCCACCGCCTGCAACTCTGCCGCCGCGGCTGCGATCAAATCGGCGCTCGGTTCACAGCCGGCCAGCTTCTCACCTTCCGGCCACGGTCCCAGCGGCCAGCCTGCATTGTTGCCGAACGGCATCGGCTCCCACTGCCATCCGGACGGCCACGGCTCCCCCTCGCCCGGCGTGGTCACACACATGCGCCGCAGCGCCCGCACATTTTGCAGCTGCGACGCCCGCGTCGCCGCCGTGACGACGAAATAGGCCGCGACCACGCCGACTCCGATGGCCCAGTTACGCAGAATCCCGCGATACCTGACCACGGGAAGCTTCAGGATCACACACAGCAGAAAGACCGCCGAGACCACAAGACCCAGCATCCAGTCCTCCACCCGGTCGCCTTGCCCCAGAATCCAGGGCGGCAGAAACACGGCCACAAACAGGAACATGTAGAGCCCGTTCAGAATTGCCATCCCCAATACAATCATCTGTACCTTGGCGTTCCGCCACCAGGCCAGCGGCGCGGCTGTGACAAAGAGAATATTGAAGTGGTCGATAAAGGCCATACTTGGAATGCCCAGCGCCGCGCCCAGGCTCAGCTGCAGATCGAACGCGTCGTTACGTGCCGCACCCCCATCCAGGCCGAGACCGAACGTGTAAATGGTGAACTCATATCCCGGGTATCCAAAGGCTAGAGCCAGCCACAAAAGTGTCAGGAGAACGTTCGCGGTGATGAGTCTGATTATTGTTACTTTAGGCATATTGGATTCTCTCTCATGAGTCGTTCAAAAAGTGGAGGCCGCTCTTGCCCGCCGCGGCCCTGCTTGTCGCGTACCGCAATACGGTAGTACAATTTTCCTACATATCCATTCAACCAGCGAAGGTATAACCATGAAAGTAACCCACGCGCAGAAACTTGAACTTTACAAGAAAGGCTATGTGCAGATTCCCGGCGTCGTCCCCGGCGTGATGGTCGACGACGCTGTCAAAGCCATCAACCACTCCTTTGGCAACGGCATCGATCCGGCCAAGATGATCACCTTCCAATCGCGGTCATTCTGCCCGGAATTGCGGGAAGCGCCCGAGATTATCGATCTTTACAATCGGACACCGGTAAAAGAGCTGGCAGAGTCGTTGATAGGGACCGGCAAACTCAATCCCGTCACAGCCGGTCAGATCGCAGTTCGTTTCCCGCTGCTGGACGACCCGCCGCCCGCGCTCCGCCCCCATCTGGATGGCCGCTACTCACCCCACACCGCCGCGCCCAACGTCTCACCCCATCCCCGCTACGCCATCTACTTTCGCCTCAGGCACGTCGACCACCAAGATCAGCGCCTCGAAACCCTGACCGACATCTGGCGCGAATGGGACGGCATGCGCGAAATCGTGGCACGGCACAGGGAACCCGTTTCGGCTGTTTAGCCCGGGCCGCGTCTACTCCCCGTCCAACTCCAACTGCCCGGCCCTTTCCATCGCCGCCCAATAGGCGTGGTCCGCGCTGTTGACTAGCGTGTTTTCCAGGCTGCGCTTGATCAACTCCCCCTCGGCCGAATGCGCGCCCGCTGTATGCGCCACCGCCTCCGGCAGCCCCACCGTCAGCGCCACGTGCACCCCGTAAACCGAATGCCGGATCGACGGAAACCCCGACGCGCCCACGTCGTTCTTCCAGCGCGCCTGGTTCCGCGGGCTGAACTCGAACGGCTTGCCCACATCATGGCACAACGCACACGCCCACAGCAGGTCCCTGTCGATCCCGATATCCCCGTGGACCGCTTCCAGACCGTCGGCAAGGCCATGGGCCATACGAGCCACGCCGCGCAAATGGTCCGCTTGCGTTCCGTCCTTCAGCGCCGGCGAGTCCGGCACACCCGATCCCCTGATCTGGTCGATGCGCGTAAACTCCGACTGTGAAAGCGCAAAAGCCCACGCCTCGATCACCAGCCCGCGCAGCTCTTCATCCTGGATCTCATTGACCTCTGGCAGGCTCTCACATACACCCTGGCGCAGTTCTTCCATCGGTGCCATCCGTGTACCTCCTCTGATTTTCGCGAGGCTACGCGCCTACTGCAACTGCCTCTTCCCTTTTCAGAATCTGGATTGACGTATTGGGAAAGACGGCAACGGTGGCATCCGCGGGCAGTTTGGCCGCCAACTGGTCGATCACTGTCTGCCAGTCGCGGTAGAGTAGGTCGCTGCCATGCTTGGTCGCAAACTCCGCCGCCTGAAAGTGTTCGGAGACGATGAGCAGGCTTTCCCGCCCGTTGATCACCGCCTTCGGATCAGGCGTAGCATCGGCCGCGGCTCGACGTTTCAGGTATTGGGGCCACGGCAGCTGCTGATGCAGGCCATGGTATGAAATGCCGTCGCTAGCCGCGTTGAGCATGATCGTGTACGGCTCCCGCTCGAAATACTGACGCGGCCACAACGCCTTCGACCCCTGTATCGGGTCCGCGTCCAGCGGGTACGCGTTGCACACCACCAGGTCCGCCTCCTGCCGCAGCCTGTGCGGAATCGCCGTCCCGTACGTCCTCTGCGCGAAACGCGCGCCCTCGCGATGAGCTTCGACCATATCGCCCACAAACAGACCGGCGATCTGCCTGCGGCTGGTCAGCACGCAGTTGACGATCATGTCCAACCCGATCAGGCTCGCCACCTCCTCGGCCACGTCGCGGTGATCCCGCACCCCGCCGTCGATCAGAGTCACTTCGGCCGCCGCCCCTGGCGACGGCTTCTGCCGTTCGATATTGCCTTGGCCCCGCCGCGCCGAAAAGCTGTGAAAGTGGAATATCGTGGCAAAGCCCGCCACCCCCGGCACGATCAGCTTCGCGCCGCCGCCGAACCCGACCGAAGGATGGGGATAGATCCCGCCCACGCAGATTTTGAACTCGGCTTCGGCCACAACGCGGTTGATATAGATCGGCGTACCGTCATCCAGGCTGCCGTAGGCGACCAGATCGCCCGCCATGAAATCGTGCGACGTCGTCGCATAGGCCGTCGCAACCTCCACGCCCACCTTCTTTACCATCTCCTCGTCCGTAAGCGGCCGGTGCGTGCCGCCGCCAACGACAATCACCGTCTCGGCTTTGGGTACACCGGCCTCGGCCAGCTCCTCAAGTACATAGGGTAGCATATCCGCAGCCGGCGTCGGCCGCCCCAGGTCATCGACGACAATCGCGGCGCTGCCTCTTCCCTTTGCCGCGTCGCGAATCCTGGGCGTCCCGATTGGACTGTCGAACGCCGCCGCGATCTGAGCCGAACTGAGCGCGTGCGAGGATGCGCCCGCGCAAACGTGGACATCCCAGCCGGCCGGAAAACTAAGCGTGCGGTCTATATCCCCAAACCACGAGTGCGAGGGGACGGTTACGGTTTGCGAATTGGTCATGGGATCTTCCTTCGGATGGTTCTGATTGGATTGGCAACATCTGACAATTCATGACGTGATGAGATAAGCCTTCAGTGTGTCGATTAGCCGCTCCGCGAACCAAGAGCACTGAATCACTCTTTCAGGGTCAATCTGTGCCAAGATTTCAAAGGAGTGGCTGCCTTTGTTATATACGCGCTTCTTGCTTCTGCTGCTTGCTGATTCAAGTTGCTTCAAAACATCGTCTTTGGGTATGTTTTCTATGTCATTTCGTTTTGGAATCACAGCTGACTGGAAGCCGTGCCCAAAGTACGATTCCAGAGTTTCTACATCCGCTAGAAACCAGGTTTCCATACATTGAACCATCAAATGCGCCTGGTCTTCCTGAGCACCATCAGGGCGATCCCATTTGTCACGAGATTTCAGATGTTGCCAGGGGGTAATGCCTTCTTGGACAGGGCCTTCGCTATCGACTAGAAGTAAAGCTACTTGGCCAGATTTAAGCCTCCTGAGAGCATTGCGAAAATCCTTAACCGCACTATCCCTGCCGCCACAAGCGATGACACTAGGCATCTGACCTACTAACTTGGCTTTCTCGAAGAACTTGCGAAAACCTGCTCGACACTTAGTCTTCAAGGCTTTGCTTTGTCCACCCCCTTCCACATAGACGGTCACGGTCACCATCGGTTGCCCCCCAATTGGCCCCTAAGCCACAGATCTCCCAATGTATACTCCTTTAGCCATTCTCTTAATTCGTTCTGGTTCAACCGGCTCACCGATGTCGCGTTGCTCTCCTTCTCGCATACCATCACAGCTTCCGGGACATGGGACAACGCGTCAACCAGAATGTCAGAGTGGGTGGTCACGATAACCTGGGCTTTGTGGGAGGCCTCAATCAGCATATTTGCGACAATCGGCAGGATATCGGGGTGTAGCCCAATTTCCGGTTCTTCGATGCAAATCAGTGGCGGAGGGGAGGGATGGCAGAGGACAGAGGCAAGGCAAAGGAATCGCAGAGTACCATCCGACAGCCTTGTGGCCGGTACGGGGCGATGAAGTTCCTTTTCGTGAAAGAAAACTTGCACCGTGCCTCCCTGAAAATAGACTTGATATCTTTCAAACTGTTCATAAAACTGTTCTATCTGTGAAAAGAGAAGGTTTCTTATGTCCCCCATGAGATCCAAGTGATTGAGAACAAGACCAAGATTGCTCGCATCTTCAGCCAGAAAGTCGCTGGGCAGGTCAACTGGTTGTGGATTGCGAGGCGCTGTATTTCGGCCCATGTTCCATTCGCGATAGAGTTTGAACTTCTTGTACTGGTCTCCCAGATAGGTTATCTCAGGATACTGATCCGGGTCCCGGCGTTGCGATAGCACGGACTGATTTGGCGCTAGATCCTCGCGTTGCAGTTTTCGTTCTCTTCTTTCATTGCCGGTGATTGCTCCATTGACATCAACAGCGCGAACACTGAGTACAGGGTGGCCCCCTTGATAACGATAAAAGAATCGTACGTCGGTGGCCTCTTCAAACTCTTCTCGTTCGTTTTCAATCGCTTCATCAATCAGATCAAATCGCTGGCCGACCGACGCAAAGCAGATTCTGTGGCGTAGTGGCATGATCCCATTTGGGTAGTATACTGTTGCATTCACTTCTGCTACAGGTGTGGCCTTAGACCCTTTCCACAGCCATTCATCCACACCCCCGCCCGCGCGCACTGGCGCAACCAAGTCGCTAGCCGATGCGCGCAGCAGCTCGATAGACTCTATCACATTTGACTTTCCAGAACTGTTCGGCCCAATCAGTACGTTCAATGGGCCAAGCTCAATCGGCGGTGAGTCCGGCCCAAACGACAACAGATTTCGCAACTGCAACGTCTGGATAAACCTCGTATCTCCCTGCATTGCATTCCCTTGTCCCACTCAGTTTCATGCCGTTCGCGCCCTGACATTCTATCACAACCGAAGCCCCTGCATCTGCCCTTAGCCTGCACCGTCCCCTGTCCATTATCAAACGTATGTCAACCTACCGCAAGGGAAGAATGCGGCACGAGATTCTTGAGGGCTGCCGTCAGAATTCCCCTATTTTTTGACAGTACCCCTTTCTCTGTTTATACTCTCACAGACTGACAAGGCGAGGGCTTGCCCCAAATTCGTGCAAAGTCGCACACAGTTTCATTCTTCGCGCCGGACAGTCTCCTCCCTTGTGCCCTTCAACTCCTGAACCGGGGGAGGCTGGGCGGCCAAATCGCAGTTCCCGTAGAGTCGTTCGCCCGTCTCAGTTGGCCCCGCCTACCGAAGCTTCACATTTGGATGGGGCCATCAACCGCTATTCCATTCAACTTGGTCGGCCGCTGGTCGGCCGCTATCAAACCGTACATGCAACAAGTCAAGGAGAGAACCACCAATGAAACAAAAGCAAACACTGACACGGCGCGACTTCCTGCGCTATTCCGCCATGACCGGCTCGGCCGCGCTGCTCGTAGCCTGCGCGCCCGCGGCGCCCGCCGCCGACACCGGCGAAGCAGCCCCCGCCGCCGCGGCTGAAGAAGCCCCTGCCGCCGAAATGAGCGGCCCCAAACAGGGCGGCACCATGACCTGGGTGGGCCACCAGGAAGTCGCCGGCCTCAGCCCGGCTTTCATGGGACCCACCGTCCACTGGGTGATGATCATCAACATCCAGAACCCGCTCGTAACAATTGACGAATTCAACCAACAGGAGCTGGTACTTGCGAAGTCGGTCGACGTCTCGGCAGACGGACTCACCTACACCTTCCAACTGCACGAAGGCGTACTCTTCCACGACGGCTCTGAATTGACCGCCGAAGATGTCGTCTATACCTACGACTACTACCGCAACCCCGACAACGGCGCGCCCATCGTCGGCTCCTTCACCGGCATCGGCTCGGTAGAAGCGCCCGACAAGTACACCGTCCAGGTCAATATGGACAATGTCAATGCCGCTTCCCTCGCCTCCTGGGCCACCGTCCCCATCGTCCACTCGGCCTATCACGCCGAAGTCGGCGAGGAGACCTACAGCACCTCGCCGATCGGCACAGGTCCCTATAAGCTCAAAGAGTGGCGCCCGGCAGAGTTTACCGAACTGGAAGCCTTCGACGATCACTTCCGCGGCCGGCCCAATATCGACGTGCTGCGCGAAGACATCGTGCCCGAACCCTCCGTGCGCATGATCGCCCTCCAGACCGGCGAGGCCGACTCCGCCGTCTGGCCGCTCCTCGTCGAAGACAGCATCTTCCTCGAGGCCGACCCGAGCTACGTCAACTTCCGCACCCTCGCCAACTCGATCAAGCACTTCCCGCTGAACAACAGCATCCCGCAACTGGCGGAAAAAGAGGTGCGCCAGGCCATGATGCATGCGCTTGACCGCCAGCGCATCATCGACGAGCTCTGGAACGGCGCCGCCCAGATCTCCCACTCCAACCTGACGCCCGCCAGTCCTTACCACCACACCGGGCTCAAGCAGTACGACTTCGACCCGCAGGAAGCCATGGCGCTGCTCGATGGCGCCGGTTGGGCCGCCACTGGCGATGGCATTCGCGCCAAGGGTGATCAGCAGCTTTCCTTCACCATCACCACCATTACCGGCGACCAAGCCCGCCGTCCCATTGCCGAACTGGCGCAACTCATGTTCGCCGACGTCGGCATCGACGTGCAGCTGGAGGAGGCGCCGGTCGCGACCATTCTCCAGGGTATGCGCGAAGGCACTATGGACGCCTCCCTCTACAACTGGACCTACGGCAGCGCCGTCGAGCCCGACCCGTTCAGCACATTGCACTCCACCGGCGGCAACAACTTTGCCCAGTTCAACAACGCCCGTGTGGACGAACTCATCGAAGGCGGGCTGCAGGTCGTCTCCTACGAGGAGCGTGAGCCTTACTACCATGAGATCCAGGAAATCTTCGTCGAAGAGCAGCCTGTCCTCAACCTGCAGTTCGACGAGTGGATGAACGTCTTCAACGCCCGCATCAAGGGCCTGCCCGAAGGCCCCAAGAACAGTTCGCTCTACCAGCAAGCCTACAAATGGTGGATTGAAGAATAGGACTTGATGGCCGGTGACTCGAGATCCCTGGGGTCGCCGGCCACTTCTCACTATCCACTATTCACTTTCCACTGACCTCTGCCCTCAATGCTTCCCTACATTGCCCGCCGCATCCTGCAAGGCGCCGTCGTAATCGTTCTGATCAGCGTCGGCACCTTTATCGTTATACGATTGATGCCGGGCGACCCCACATACCTGCTGCTGGGCGAAGGGGAAATCCGTATTAGCCAGGAACAGATGGAGGCAATCCGCGCCCGCTGGGGGTTGGATCGCCCCTATCATGAACAGTTCTTTATCTGGGCGTGGAACCTCCTGCGCGGAGATTTCGGCGACTCTCTGATCCGCAAGGGAATACCCGTGCGGCAGATGATCTTCGAGGCAATCCCGGTAACCGCCATTCTGAACGTCACCTCGCTTGGTCTGGCGTTGTTGGTCGCCATCCCTGCAGGCATCATCGCCGGCGTGCGTCGCAACTCACCCTTCGACTACAGCACTGCCGTCGGCTCGACTCTGGGTGTGGCCCTGCCTAACTTCTGGCTGGCCCTCATGCTGATCGTGCTTTTCGCCCTCTACGTGCCGCGCTGGTTCGGCGACCTGCCACTGATCGGCCGCATTCCACCCTTCGGGCTGAAGTCGTGGCAGGGCTACATCCTTCCTGTCCTTGTGCTGACCACCGAACAGATGGCCGTCCTGACGCGCGTCATGCGCGCCTCTACCCTTGAAGTCCTTACCCAAGACTACGTGCGCACGGCCTACGCCAAGGGGCTGCCCAACATGATCGTGCTTGTCCGCCACGCCGTGCGCAACGCGCTGCTGCCGGTTGTAACGGTCATCGGTTTTCGCATCGCCTTCATTCTCAGCGGCACCATCGTCGTCGAGACCGTCTTCGCCATCCCCGGCATTGGCCGCCTCTTCACCGATTCGATCTTCCGCCTCGACTACCAGGTCGTTCAGTCCCTGGTCGTCGTCCTTGCCGTGCTGGTGGTGGCCGTAAACCTGCTGACCGATCTGACCTACGCCATCATTGATCCGCGTATCCGAATCAATTAGATGAATTAGCACGTGAGAATTCGTACATTGGCCATATGACTTCAATCTTTTCGCCTCATCAACTAACTCTGTTCGACATAAGACCGAGCACTCTCGATGAAAGAGCCGTTGCGCGTTCTGGTTCGTTCATTGACAATATGAAGCTGCCGATTCACCGTTGGTTTCGTTACTCGGCCGGTTTTTCAGCGGACTGGGTTCGCAGTGTCATATTGGAAAAAACGGATTCGAAGGGATCTCTGCTGGTGATCGATCCCTTTGCAGGTGTTGGTACGACGCTGCTCGCGTGTAACGCTGGTCAAGCGTATGGCATCGGATTTGAAATGCACCCATTCATTCTCAGAATTGCCCAAACGAAGCTAGAAGGAATAACAGTAGACTTGGAAGAGCTCAAAGCGCTGTTCGATGGTTTTTATTTCTCGGCTCACGAGTCAGACCCTGTCCACAGAGAAGACCATCCATCTCTCCTCAAAAAGTGTTATACGAGTGATACTTTAAGGCTACTAACGCTGTTTCGTGAACTCTATCTATCTGAGTTTCAATACGATTCGACTGAGTCGCGACTCCTGTGGTTGGCGATTACTGCAATACTTCGGACAACTAGTTCAGTCGGCACAGCTCAGTGGCAATACATCCTACCCGGCAAGCGCAAAGCCAAAGTTCGTGACCCTTTCGATGCTTTACAGTTAAAGATGAAAGAAATGGTGGACGACATTGCATTTGTTCAGAAGAGTAGCTGGCAAGCGAATTCTGAGACATATTGGACAGATGCCCGCCAATCTGAAATCGAACTCGATGAATTGGCAGACCTCGTGATAACTTCACCGCCATATCCAAACAATTATGATTATGCCGACTCTACTCGATTAGAAATGACATTTTGGGGTGAAATTGAGAGTTGGGGCGATCTTCAATCTGTTGTGCGCGGCCTCCTTGTTCGATCATGTTCTCAACATGCGGCGGCCGAACGATTGGAACTGGATTCCCTGCTTGAAAACAGGCTCTTGGCCCCCATCTACGCAGAATTGTCGGCTGCATGCCATGAATTGGCTGCTGTCCGACTGACGAGAGGGGGAAGGAAAACCTACCACACCATGGCTGCGGCGTATTTCGTAGACATGGCCCAGGTATTCTTTTCGCTTCGTAGTCTGTGTCGTTCTGGCTCGGAACTATGCTTTGTGATCGGAGACTCTGCTCCTTATGGAATCTACCTAAATGTTGACAGCTGGTTGGGGGAGTTGGCCTTGGCTGCCGGCTTCGAATCTTTCCGTTTTGAGAAGATCCGGGATCGAAATACCAAATGGAAAAACAGGAAGCACCGAGTCCCCCTAAAAGAAGGTAGACTTTGGATCCAAGGATAGAAAAGTGGCTCAATCTCCATCGCATCGATTTGGCCAGACAATTGGGAACGCAAGTACGAGATCTTGATAAAGTTCTCAAACGGCGATCGCGTAGAAGCGACCTTCACCACTAAGGAAAAGGCAAAACAGTTTCTACAATTTGTGGTGAGTCACTAGATCCGTTGACATTTCTATGAGGCAGGCAAGAGCCCTGCAATCGTAAGCCGAACGCTGAGCCGACCGCATCTGCTGCGCTTTGGCGAAGCGTGAGCGGTAAAGTCGGGGATCAACCGGCATCGGGCCATGCGCCAATGGCCCGATGCACCCATAGTTTTCCATTTGTGTTTATCATATAATTTTATTCAAGTGCTGACGTATCTCTGATGAAATTTTTTCCGCAAACACTCGTGAACGCTTGTAAAACGCTCGTACGAGTGTTTACGAGCGTTCGGCGTGCGCATGACCTGTGTAAGGAGACGCCCGGCCCAGGTTTTCAAGAGATCCCCCAGAAGCGATCTCTTTTCGTGCTCATATAGCGAAGCTGTTGCTTGCTTCCACCTCATTGCAGGACCTTGCTGTGAAAGACACAGAGTTCGTTTCTCAAGAGGATCCTGCGCGTCCTCCCCGCATGGCGCTTAGGGACCGTTTTCTTGATGAACGCCGCCAGCTGTTGGCTAAACAGGCTGAACGAATGAAGGAGCATTACGAACAGACAGACGATGAGCGCGCTGAATGGCAAGCGGGAGACTTTGATGACCGTTGTACCGAACGCCCAACTCATCTCTGAAACGGCTCGCCGTTCCGAATGGAGCCAGGCTTGGCGGCGCTTCCGCGCCAATCGCATCGCCGTCGCAGGCCTGGTCGTGATCTTGCTCCTGGCGTTGCTGGCGATCTTTGCGGCCCAAATCTCACCCTACGATCCCATCGACGAAATCTTTCGCGGCATGCGCGGCGGCAGCCCAACCCCAGCCCATCCCTTCGGCTACGACCACCTGGGGCGAGACCTTCTCAGCCGCGTCATCTTCGGCACCCGCGTCGCGCTGCTGGTGGGCCTTCTTGCGACCGGTATCGCCGTTGTCATGGGCGTCGTCATTGGCGCCGTGGCCGGCTATTTCGGCGCCTGGGTGGATATGCTGATATCCAGAGTGATCGACACCTTGATGGCCTTCCCCATCATCGCCCTGCTGGTCGTGCTTGCCGCAGTTCTGGGCCCAAGCCTTGTTACCACCGTGGTCGTCATCGGCGTCACCGGCTGGGCCCGCTTCGCCCGCGTCGTACGCGCCGACATTATGTCTCTCAAAGCGACCGATTTCGTCACCGCTGCCCGCGCCGTCGGCGTGCGCGACTGGCGCATCATCTGGCGCCACCTGCTGCCCAACGTCATGGGCCCTATCATCGTTTTGGCAACCCTCGGCATTGGGGGCATTATTATTCTCGAATCGGCTCTCTCATTCCTCGGCCTGGGCATTCGCCCACCCAACCCCTCCTGGGGCGGCACCCTTGCGGATGGAAGAGCATTTATCCTGCGCTTCCCCCATATCGCGTTCTTTCCCGGCCTCATGATCGTGATCACAGTGCTGGCCTTCAACTTCCTGGGCGACGGCCTGCGCGATGCACTCGATCCTCGGGAACGGGATTAGCAGCATCACAAAAATTTTCTCATCAAGGAGTATCACATGAAAATCCATTCACAGCGATTCACAATTCTCACACTGCTGCTGACAGTCGCACTGGCGCTCACCGCCTGTGTCGCCGTCGCGCCGGCAACAGGCGATGACGCCATGATGGAGAAGGAAGGCGGCTTCGTCGTCGGCGTCAGCAACACACTCGTCGGCAACGGCTGGCGCGAGCAGATGATCTGCGCCATCAAGGCCGAGGCCACCGCCAGCGGCCTTGTCGACAGCGTTGTCGTCGTCAACCGCAACGGCGGCCCCACCGAGCAGATCGCCGACCTCGAGGGCCTCATCTCGCAAGGTGTCGACGCCATCATCCTCAACCCGACCGATCGCGAGGGCCTCAACGCCGTCATCGAATCGGCCATCGCCCAGGGCATCGTCGTCGTCGCCGTCGATCAGGCCGTGACCGCCGAAGGCGCCTACGTCGCCACCAATGACCAGACCGCCTACGCCCGCCTCGGCGCCGAATGGCTCTTCGAGCAGCTCGGCGGCTCCGGCAAAGTCGTGGAAATGCGCGGCATCGACGGCGTCCCCGCCGATACCGACCGCCACAACGGCTTCATGGAAGCGCTTGCCAACTACCCTGACATCGAAGTCGTGGCCTCGACCTTCACCGGCTGGGACCCCTCAACCGGCGCCCAGCAGGCCCTCGACCTGATCTCCACCCAGGAGATCGACGGCATCTGGACCTCCGGTATCGACTATCCGGTCGTCGAACAGTTCCAGGTCGCCGACGTTGACTTCGTACCGATCGTCGGCGCCGACAACAACGGTTTTGTCGAGCAGTTGATCCAGCTCGCCGATGCAGGTCTGATCGGCGCAGCCGTCACCAACCCGCCCGCCATCGGCGCCGTCGGGATGGCCATCGCGCTCGACGCGCTGACCGGTGAGAATCCACCCCATGAGACCATTCTCACGCCGCAAGTCTTCACAACCGACGACATCGACGCGTTGAATGCAATCTACGCGCCCGACGAGCAGGTGGGTTGGAGCACATACGTCGATATTGAACCCTACACCAGTTACAACGGCAGCGCCGATGTCTCCGCCTGCAAGGCGCCTGGCGAATAGACTGCCAACTGTCGTTGGATCGAACTCGCTATGAGTGAGTCGCAGCCACTGCTTGCGACCGTTAAAGTAGCAAAATCGTATGGATCCGTCGCGGCCCTGCGGGAAGTTGAATTCGCAGTCCGCCGCGGCGAGGTCCATGCGCTTCTCGGCGCCAACGGCGCCGGCAAAAGCACACTCGTAAAGATCCTGGCCGGCGTCCATCCCGCCGACGCCGGCGTTGTCCATGTCGACGGCCGCCCCATGCGCTTCCACGACCCGGTCGATGCCATGGCAGTCGGCATTGCCACCGTTTTCCAGGATCCCGCGCTCATTCCCGATCTCACCGTCCGCCAGAATCTCCAACTCAGCGAGATCGAAGAGTCTGCCTTCACCCACTGGCTCGCCTGGTTTGATCTCGCAGACCTCGACCTTGACGCGCTCGTACGCGAACTGCCGCTGGAGACATTGCGCGTAGTCGATCTTGCCCGCGCACTCGCCCGTGACCCGCAGGTCCTGCTGCTCGATGAGATCACCGCAGCCCTCACCGCCGACCAGGCCGAGCGCGTCTTCGCTCTCCTCACCGAGTGGCGGAAACAGGACCGCGCCGCCGTCCTCATAACCCACCGGCTGGCCGAAGTGAGGCGCATCTGTGACCGCGCCACCATCCTGCGCGATGGCCGCAACGTCGCCCTGTTCGAGCCGAACTCGGCCGCGGCCGCAGCGAACGGCTCATCGACCGGAACCATGCAGGACGTTGACGAACATGAACTGGTCGAAGCCATGCTCGGCGCCGATGTCAGTGAGCTGGAGGAAAGTGAAGAGCCGGAATCCCGTTCGCAGCATCAATCGAATTCTCCTGCCTCGTCGCAGGAGATCGCCTTCGCCGCAAAGGGTCTGAACGCCGGCGATGTTGTGCGCGACATCTCCTTCGAACTGCGCCGCGGCGAGATTCTCGGCCTCGTCGCCCTTGAGGGACAGGGCCAGGAGCGCCTGTTTTCCCTGCTTTCGGGGGACCGGCAACCTATCGCCGGTGACATACTCGTCGGCGGCAGCCAGCGGCGTTGGCGCGCGCCCTCTGACGCCGTGGCCGACGGGGTCGTCCTCATCCCCGGCGACCGCCTGCTGACCCTGCTCCCAAACTTACCCGTGCGCCAGAACCTCGTGGTCCCCCTCTTCAGCCGCATCCGCCAGTGGCTGCGCATTCCCGCCGACGAGCGCCAGCGCGTCATGAACGCCATCGACCGGCTTTCGATCGATACTAGGGCCGCATCGCAAGTGCGGCGCCTCTCCGGCGGAAACCAGCAGAAAGTTGCCATAGGCCGCTGGCTCGTGGCCGGCTTTCGCACGCTGCTCTGCTTCGACCCCACGCGCGGCATCGACGTTCAGACCAAGTTGGAAATCTACGCCCTTCTGCGCGAGTTGGCAGCAAACGGCGCGGCGATCCTTCTCTATACCAGTGAGCTCGCCGAAATCCCGCTTGTGTGTGACCGTGTTCTCATCATGCACGATGGCCGTATCGTCGACGAACAGAACGCAGCCCATGCAACCGAGTCTTCCCTTCTCACCGCCGCGCATGGATTGGAGGTCCTGGCATGATGACCGTGGTACGGTCCGCGAGCATTGCCGTCTGGCGCGCGGGGTTGGCGCGCAATAGTTGGACCCTGGGCGTCTGGCTCCTGCTCAGCGCTCTGCTCATTTGGTATGCCACCCTGATTCCCGTTTTCGGCCAGTTCCAGGTTACGTCGATCAGCAAGAACAGCCTGCCCCTGGTCTATCTGGCCATCGGCCAGGCCATCATCGTCATCGCCGGCGGCATCGATCTCTCCCTGGGCGCGCTGCTGCTGCTGACCAACGCGCTCGCGGCCCGCTTCATGGACGATCAACCGTTTGCCATGGTGCTCTTTATCGCCATTATTCTGATCGCCGGTCTCGGCGTCCTCAACGCTCTCGTCGGTTATATAATCAGCGTATCCGGCGTGCCCGACATCGTCGTGACACTGGCGACCGGCTACATCTGGTCGGGTTTCGCCCTCTGGATCCTGCCTTCCCCGGGGGGCGGCACCGCACCGGAGTTCCGCTGGCTCTTCACCGGCGCGCAGTCCGGGATCGGCGGCACATACGTCATGCCCATCCTGATGATGGCCGTTCCGGCAATTCTCGTCTTCCTTCTTTCCAGGCATACCCGGATCGGGCTGTCCATCTATGCCATTGGCAGCGATAGCATCGCCGCCCGGCTCGCCGGTCTTGACGTGCGCCGCGCCAAAGTGTCCTCCTACGCCATCGGGGGCGCAATGGCGGCCCTCGCCGGCCTCGCCACCGTCGCCCTCACCGGCACCGGCGATCCCCGCTTCAGCGTCGGCGCCAATGCCACCCTGAACAGCGTGGCCGCCGTCGTTCTCGGCGGCGTCGCCCTCGTCGGCGGAACGGGCCTCGTTCTCGGCGCGGTCGCGGCCGGCGTGATCCTGATCATGCTCAACCCGATTCTCAGCGCAATGGGCATCGACCCCAACAACGCCCAGATCATTCAGGGCGTCTTGATCGCCGGGGTAATGATGGTCGGCGGCCTTGTCACGCTGCTGCGGGAGCGGTCCGCATGAGCCAGTCCTCCCTGCCGCCGCAGACCAATTCAGCTGCCGCCGCGCCTGAAGGCTTCCTCGCCCGCGCCGCCGCCTACGCCGCCGATCACCCGACATTGGCGCTGACCGGCATCCTCGCCATCCTCGTCCTGGTGACGGGCCTCGTCGAACCGAACTACCTCTCGGTCAGCGGCGCCCGCAATACTCTGCTGCAGGCCGCGCCGCTCGGCATCCTCGCCGGCGCGCAGACCATCCTCATGCTCACCGGCGGCATCGACCTGTCCGTGACGATGGTTGCCACCGGTTCCGCCTACGTGGCTGCCAACCAGTCTTCCGAGGGCGCCGTTATCGCCATTCTTTTGGGCGTCGTGGTCGGCCTGGTGGTTGGCGGCGCAAACGGTGTCGGCGTCTCCGTCTTCCGCGTCAATCCCCTTATCATGACCCTGGCCATGTCCGGTATCCTGCTGGGCCTCTTTACCGCCTGGGCCCAGACGATCCTGCAAGGCTCGACCCAGATGGGTCTGTTCATTAAGCTGATAGGCGGCGGCTCCTTCCTGGGCAATCGCGTTCCTTACAGTGTCGTCGTGTGGGCGCTGATAGCCGGCGGGCTGATCTGGCTGCTCAGGCGGACCGGATGGGGGCGTCTCCTCTATGCAATCGGCGATAACGAGGTCGCGGTGCGCCTCGCGGGCGTGCGCGTCTGGCAGGTGCGCATTACCGCCTATATCGTCGCCGGTGTCCTTGGCTCCATCAGCGGCATCCTGCTGGGCGGCCGTACCGGCGCCGTCGATCTCCAGCTCGCCAACGCCTTCCTCCTCCCATCCGTGGCCGCGGCGGTCATCGGCGGCACCTCGATCTTCGGCGGCGTCGGCGGATACACGGGCACGATTCTCGGCGCGCTGATTCTCAGCGTCCTGAACTCGATGCTCACTTTTCTCAACGTCGGTCAGGCCATCCAGCAGGTCGTCTACGGCACGATCGTCCTGGCGCTGGCGTGGGGCTACGCCGGCCTGACTCGAAGGGCTTGAAGGAAAAGAATGCTCATGCACAATTCCGTTCAAAGTTGACCTGCCTGATTCGGGACAGGAAACCTGACGCGGGTAACCTGGAGACAAGGCAGATAGAAGATCCCAATCTCGAAGCTGGATAACCATACGCAAGATGTAGCGCAAGAGCGGACCTCACGGAGAAACATACGATGACTGTCGCAACTACAAATCTCCATCACGGACACACGAGACTAAACCTCACCATGATGGACGTACTAGGCCACCTTATCATCTGGCTTCTTATCTCGATTGTCACGTTTGGCATCGGCCTGTTTTTCTGGCCCTATGCGTCAGCCAAACTGATCATCAATGCCATCGAACTTGAAGACCGAACCAGGTCCTCCGTCGGCAGACTTGAGTGTCAACTCAGCGCCGGTCAGCAAATCGGGCATATTATCTTGTGGATACTACTGTCAATCATTACCTTAGGCCTTGCCTATCCATTCTATTTCTTTGGCGTTGTCAGAACGGCAATTGACCGAACTCGAATCGTTTAGTCCCTGGCAGTTTAGTCTAATAGAGGTGAATGAATGAGGGTCTCTAACGTAGCCATAGTTGGAACCGGGTTCATGGGCCCTGCCCACACCGAAGGCCTGCGCCGCCTGGGAATGAACGTTGCCGGAATCCTGGGCTCCTCAGCCGAGAAATCGCACCGCGCCGCCGCCGACCTCGGCATCCCCAAAGCATACAGCGACTTTTCCGAGCTTCTTGCCGACGGCGAGATCGAGGCCGTGCACATCACCTCCCCCAATCGCCATCATTTCGAGCAGGCCAGCCAGGCCCTCCAGGCGGGTAAACACGTCCACTGCGAAAAGCCTCTCGCGATGACCTCAGCCGAATCGGGCGCGCTCGTTAAGCTGGCGAGCGAGAGCGGTCTTGCCGCCGGCGTCAACTACAATATGCGCTTCTACCCGCTCAACTGGGAAGTCCGCTCCATGATCCAGAGCGGCGCCCTGGGCAGCATTCACTCCATCACCGGCAGCTACGTGCAGGACTGGCTGCTCTACCCCACCGACTACAACTGGCGCGTGCTCAGCGGCGAGGGCGGCAAACTGCGCGCCGTCGCCGACATCGGCACCCACTGGCTGGACCTCGTCCAGTTCATCACCGGCCTCTCCGTCACCGCCGTGCAGGCCGACCTCAAGACCGTCCACACCACCCGCCAGCGGCCCATCGGTGAAGTCGAGACCTTTTCCGCAAAAGTGCAGGCGCCCGATGCCACCGAGTCGATCGATATCGAGACCGAGGACAGCGGCGCCGCGCTTCTGCGCTTCTCCGGCGGCGCCCACGGCTCGCTCTGGGTCTCGCAGATAACCGCCGGCCGCAAAAACTGTCTCCGCTATGAGATCGCCGGCAGCGAAGCCTCAGTAGCCTGGAACAGCGAGCAGCCCAACGAACTCTGGATCGGCCACAGAAACCAGGCCAACCAGCATTTGCTTCGTGACCCGGGCCTCGTCTCCGACGCCGCCCGCGCCCACATCGGCTACCCCGGCGGCCACAACGAGGGCTACGACGACTCCTTCAAACACTCTTTCAAGTCCTTCTACGACTACATCGCCACCGGCGATTTCACAGCCCCCGAACCCTTCCCCACCTTCGCAGACGGCCACAAGGAGATCCTCCTCTGTGAGGCTATCCTGGAGAGCCACGAGCGGGAGTGGTGGGTGGAGATCATTGATACGACAGTGGAAGGTTGAAATCAGATTGAGAAAGACAACTCTGGATTGGGAGTCGGTAGCCCTCTTGTTGTATCTGTAAGCACTATAGAGGAAAGGATTGTACGAACATGTCCTTGGATATGGCTTCCGAACGAAAAAAGCTGGAGCGTTGGGAAAAGCAACTGCGCCAGGATGTCGGGGAAGGGGATTTACTACTGGGCGAATTAGCGTACACGCAGGAGGATTTGGAGGAGTTAGGCGGTTTGTTGTACAGAACGATTTTCTATCGTGTGCAGAAAAGAGCGACGATAGACTTCAAATTGTACCAAGTTTCCGAATTTTGGCCACTTGCCTTCGTCCTTTATCTGGTGCTTGAAGGCATTCACCACTATGGGGATGAAGGACTTTTCTGGCATGGCCCCAAACAGCGGCTGAAGATTAAAGACAGTCATACGGCCAAATGCGGTCAGTGCTTCCTCCAGATCCTTGCAAAATATAACTTACCAACATTTGAACAAAGTCGTGGACTCCGCTATGTGACTCCCATTCTTTTGCATGGGGGGATTCCTAACCATCACTTGGAGGGGTTTCTGGATTTTCTGTATCAATATGAAGTCCAACCTCATCGAATTGCCATAGACCCCCATATATTAGTGGCAAAGTGGCGGCAGCAAGCGAATGATCTGGAAATCTTGTCTAAGCCAGTCTCTCGATTCTTGCGGTATGGTGGCCTTGTAGCAGAGGATTTTGTCGGACGTTGCCTGGATTTGTTTCGACTCACTGCAGAATCAGACATCAATTCTCTGGGTTTGCCAGAGCGAGTCCTGAGCGCCTACCAAACTTGGCAAGAGCAGCGATCCGAAGAAGTCCGTTCACAGCCGTCGCGTGTCCGGGTCCGGCTGCAACGGCCGATCCTCACTGTCGCGCCCTACACCTCAGGCGTAAGACTTGATTTACCTCCACAACAAATGCCCAGCCGCGACGCGCCAAGCGAAATGATATGGCGCATAACTACAGGAAACCATACGCAATCGGTCGACACAACACGGCAGCGGATTGAAAACGGCTACCGTTACGACGCGACTACGGAATTATTGCCTATTCCTACCGCAGAAGAGTACGCGGTGCAACTGTTGGCGGATGGACAACTCCTGCAGGAATGGAGCCTATCAGGACTCGGCGCGATTCCTCTTCTTCTTTTCGATCCATTTGACGATTACGAAGCCGATGCGCTGGATGAGCACGAATGGCACAAGCAGGGAGAGCGTTGGCTGCTTTATCCAGCTGCGGTTTCTCTGCAAGTGAATGGGGCAAGTCAATGTATACATCAGTTACCCCAGTTGACCGGGGACTGGAAAGATTATCGTCTGGAGGTATGGAAGCTGGCCCCTGGGGAGTTGACCCTTTTGGATGATAGCGGCGAGCCGGTGCATCAATTGTCTGTTGTTCACGAAAAGATACGCAGACGACCTTATCTGGCGCACGGTGAACAACCGCTGGCCGGCCTATCGCACAGTGACTATCCTCTCTTCTGTGGTCGCCCTCCCACCTTGGTGATTCATACGAGCCAGCCACAGCGATGGCGGGTATCGTTGCGAGGCGAAGGGAATGCGCTACAAGGCGATCATCACAGTTTCCGTCTCTCGGATCTTCCCTTTCAACGGCATGAAAAAGATGACAGCATTCACTTGGATCTGTCCGTCGACGAGCTACTTGGGAGCAACCCTATCGGCAGATTCGAGATCACAGTGCGCGGCCCTTTGGGGCACAATTATACCCTCGGATTGCGGATGATTCCCTCTATTTCCATTGAAGGTCACGATAGAGTTTACTTGTCGCAGCCCGATGAACCAGCGTCCCTGCGCATCATCACTGATGCGGCAACGACGATTCACCTCAGCCCACCACAGGCGGGCATAGAACTGCGAAGGTACTGGTTGAGTGAGAATCGACATAAATACTCACTCACCATAGAGGCGCACATTCAGCAAGTATCACTCCAACTTTCTCATCAGACCGGGGTCAAAGTCCCGTTTTCTATTCCCATTCAGCGTTTGCGCTGGTCACTCCATACAGGGTTGCTAACAGATTGTGAACGGCAGTGGCAGACACAGCCAATTTCTATATTCCCCGACGGGCTCGCAGCCGATGCCGAACTACGCGTGAATCTGCCCCTTTTCGTTAGAGGTCCGAAGATTTACGTTGGCTGGCGTTTGATGGACGCCGATGGACAAAGCGTGCGAGCTGTCCCTCCGAACCGGGAGACGCTGCAGCGTCTGGTTACGGTTCCTTTGACTGAGGTATTGGGACTCTGGAGGGAAATGCAGGAGACCCTACGTTGGCAATGGGAAGTGCTTATCGAAAACCGGGATGAATCAGTCATCGTCGATGTGCTCTATCTGTTGCCGGACTTGGGGGAGGTGATATATACGTGGCAGGAGGACGCCGGGCAGATACAGCTAACAGTATACTGGGAGAATCCCCATCCGGGACACAAACAGCTACAACTCTGGCCATTGGATCGACCTTGGGTGGAGACGCCAACTATACTCTCTATACCGGATATGGAGGATGTAACGCTGGTTGAATGGCAACTTCCTAAAAAAGATTTGTTGACGGAGGCTTATTTGGGAGAGATTGTCACATATAACCCATGGGCTAGCCAGAGACCACAGCGACCTACCCCTGAGCAGCCGAATACTGTCCTGATCAAACCGCCTGGGCTGTCAGAGCACTATGCCGAGGTCATCCGGATGCGCGATCAAGGTAAAGCTGACGCAGAGCAGCTCCTGTCGCTGTTCGCTCATCAGTACAACAACGGCCAAGGGCACGAACTCCACAAGACGAACGACGCCTTAATGCAATTGCGTGAAAAGCTATCACTGACCTGGCTGGTGCGCTGGGCTGAAACAACGCGTAATCTGGATAGCATTGCTTACAGGCTAGCACGATTGCGGATGTTTGATGAGTCGGTCATTGATCGGTTGACACAAACAGATCTACCGGATGATGAATTAGAGCGGTACTTTCAACATCTGCGGGTTGACAAGCCTTTCGAAAAATTGCATCTATGGGTATTGCAGAGCGGATTGCGCTCTGTGCCGCGAAAACGTTGCTTGGAGTTGCTTTGCGCCTTGACATTGGATAATGCAGACTTTTCTAAAGTCATGGAAGTCCTTTTGGAAGATGTGGACGATGCCTCATTGTTGCTCGACGAGGCCATCACTTTGCTTAAAGACAATACCCAAGCCGCTGCCGGGTATCTGGCGCGACAGGGTAGTCAGAATGCCGCTGAGATATTACGCGAACTAACCTTGCGATATCATCTGGAAGCAAGCTGGATCTGGCCGAATATGACTCTGGATACCGACGTCGGACAGATCGTCATACAGGGCTTACGTGATCGAGACACCGGTAAGCAGCAATACTGCGCCTCTTTTTCATGTAGCTATTATGTCGATGGGGAACTTCGTCTGTCACATTCTGGCCTGCCCGTGCGCTTGGATTTGCGTAACCGTCTACTTCATTTCAACACCCACAATCCGTACCAGTGCCAGCACTGCCACCAGTTGTTCAGTGATATGTCAGGTTACGTCCAACATCACGAATCCGTGCACTCCGGTCAACCCCAAGCTCGCAGACGGCTGAGACAGGATCTGAAGCTGGCATGGATTCGCCCGCTGTTTGATGATGAACGAGCGGAGGAGCGATTATGAGCCTGCATCCCATCAATACTACGCGGAAGATTGCCGACACCTACAGGAGATACCTGAAGACCATCTATCCGTTTCGCAACGAACAGTTGCGCCGCGCATTTGCCCAGAAACTGGATGAGCCGAAGCGATTGGTTAAAGGTCCCCTTCTGGAAGCCTCTCCACCGTTCAGAGTTGAACGGTCCATCAATGATCTGGTGCAAGAAAAAGTACTGCATCCAAGTTTCGCCAACCTCTGCAGGCCAGACACCTTGCCTTACGATCGGCCATTATACGTCCACCAGGAAAAGGCGGTCAGGAATGTTGTTGAGCGAAGGCGCAATTTGATCGTGGCAACCGGGACAGGTTCTGGGAAGACCGAGAGTTTTCTCATCCCTATTCTTAATCATCTCTTATGCGAGGAAGAGACCGGCACGCTGGGACAACCCGGTGTGCGCGCCCTGCTGCTCTATCCGATGAACGCGCTGGCGAATGACCAGCTTAAGCGCCTGCGCACATTGCTCAAGAACTATCCGGCGATCACATTCGGGCGTTATATCGGCGAAACTCGTGACACCCGCGCGCACGCCTTACAACAGTTCAGGGAAGAGTGGCATGACGAACCATGCCTAATGAACTGCTCGCCCGCGTAGAGATGCAGGAAAACCCGCCTCATGTCCTTCTTACCAACTATGCCATGCTCGAATATCTGCTCCTCCGCCCTCAGGACACATCGCTTTTTGATGGTCCCACCGGTCAACATTGGCGATTTATCGTGGCGGATGAGGCGCATGTCTACGACGGCGCCAGCGGCATTGAGGTAGCGATGCTGTTGCGCCGTTTGAAAGACCGGATTGTTCAGAGCGAACTGGGACGCCTCACCTGTATTGCTACCTCCGCCACACTGGGAGAAGGGCGCAAAGATTTCCCCAAAGCGGCCGAATTTGCTGAACAGCTTTTCGGCGAGCCTTTCAGCGCCGAGGATGTCTTTGAAGCAGAGCGAAAGGATGTGGGTGAATTGGGCGCGTCTTGGGGCGCGGCTGATGCTGCCTTGTATGAGGAGCTAAATCAACTTTTTGGCAATCAGCAGGATACACCGATGCCAGAAGCGATTGCCAATATCTGTCGGTGCCATCGCTTGCGCGCTGAAGTCGTTGCGTCCGCGCAGAATGCTGATGACGCCAACCGATCTCTTTATGAGATATTACGCGGGGACGAGCGATTACACCGGCTGCAACTCGCTCTGCAGCGAGAGCCGCATTTCCTGACCGATATCGCCCGAAAGCTGTTTCCCGAACTGGAGGCAGAGGCTGCCCAGGAGTCTGCGATCCAATTGGTTAATCTGGCTTTGCGTGCGCGGCCGGATGGGGACAGCCTGCCGTTAATTCCGGCCCGGTATCATCTCTTTGCCCGCGCCTTGGAAGGAGCTTTTGTCTGCTTCCACAGCGAAGGGCACGCCGATCGTCAACTTCACCTGTTTCTCAGTCGCCACGAGCGCTGCCCTGAGTGCGACAATCAAGTCTTTGAGGTTGCCACGTGCGCCCGTTGTGGCATCGCCTATATTGTGGCTGAGGAAGCAATTGAGACGCGGCATGATCAGCGCGCCGCGTATCTGAGTATCCCCAAAGGTGGCTATGGGGCTGAAGAACGGCCGTTGCGGTACTTCATTCTCAGCGATGAGTTGCCAGACACGAATGAAGACGAACATGGGGAAGAGTCCCCCGATGACAGTGCTTGGCCGGCACATATTCTCCGCCGCTGTTGCGGGCAACTTGTCGCCAAGGGCGAATCGCTGACCTGTCCTTGCCGGACGCCGCCGCTTCAGGTACGCAGAGCGCCCTTCGATGGTACCGAGCAAGACCGCATGTACTGTCCCCAATGCGCTACCCGCGCTCGCGGCGGCGTTGTCTACCGTTTCCTGACCGGCCAAGACGCGCCGGTGAGCGTGTTGGCCACCGCCCTGTACACAGAACTGCCTCCCGACCTCGATGAGGAGATGGAAGAAAAACCAGGACAGGGGCGCAAGCTCCTCATTTTCGCCGACAGCCGTCAGGATGCGGCCTTCTTTGCTCCTTACTTGGAACGTACATACAACAACATCCTGCGTCGCCGTCTGATCTACAGCGCTTTGCAACAGGACGCGGCAGCGCGTAGTGGTGAGTTAGCACTAGAGGATTTAGCCGAAAATCTGAAAAAACAGGCTGAAAAAGCCGGTATCTTCGCTTTTCGAGAGAGCCGCGTCCAGAAAATGCGGAAGATGCTCACTTGGCTCATGCAGGAAATGAGTTCTTATGATCGAAACCAGAGTCTGGAGGGGATAGGCCTGTTGCATCTGCGTCTGCGCTGGCCGCAGGGCTGGCAGGCGCCAGAGCCTCTGTTGAAACCACCCTGGGATTTAAATGAGACGGAAGCAGAAATCTTATTGCGGCTGTTGCTGGATACTTTGCGTCGCAACATGGTCTTCCGTTTTCCTGACCAGGTCGATCCCGAAAATGATGTCTTTGCCCCGCGCAACCGAAAATATTATGTCACTAACCAGCCGCATACAGGTGGAAAACTGCCGCGGCACATCCTGCGTTGGTCGCCGGCACGGGCTTCCAACGGCCGCCTCGACATCCTGGAGAAAGCGCTGGCAAAAACCAATCCCGATTTGCTGGACTCAGAACGAAGACACACTGCCAAAGGAACCCTGCAAGCCCTCTGGGAACAGCATATCAGCCCGCTTGATAGTCTCTGGCGGAGGCATGACTATCTGCACCATTCCATGTTGCCCTACAAACAAGGAGTTGGCTACCAACTGGATTATGCCTTCTGGGAATGGAGGCCGATCCAGCCGGACGCGCAGTTTTGGCAGTGCAACCGGTGCCGTAATCTGGCTTACGATTCCCTGCGCGGTGTCTGTACAACTTACGGATGTCAAGGGGAATTAGTAACCATTACGTCGGACGAGTTGAGCTATTTGGAGAACCATTTCCGCGATCTATATCAAACGTCATTCTTGCCGATGGCTATTAAAGTGGAAGAGCATACGGCCCAATGGACGGCTGAAGAGGCGCGCAAGGTGCAGGATCATTTTGTGCGCGGCGATGTGAACGTTCTCTCTTGCTCAACCACCTTCGAATTGGGCGTGGACGTTGGCGAATTGCAAGCGGTCCTGATGCGCAATGTTCCTCCGGCCACAGCGAATTACGTGCAGCGGGCCGGCCGCGCCGGCCGACGCGCCGATGCTGCCGCTTTCGCCCTCACATTCGCCCAACGCCGCTCCCATGACTTGGCCCATTACCAGAACCCCGAAAAGATTGTAGCCGGCCGCGTGCCCACACCGGTCGTAGCCGTACGCAATCCCAAAATAGTCCGGCGACATATGCATTCGACGTTGATTGCCGCGTTTTTGCGCTGGTGCGTAGACGAACACAACCGTTTCCTTGAGCGCCGAGACATGCGAGTCGGCCCTTTTTTCGCTCCAGAAGGTGGCCTGATTTCAGGTAGCGAATTGTTGCGTCAATATATGGCGCAACAACCGGATGATGTGCGTCAAGCTCTGATTCGCCTTGTGCCGTCACATATTCAGGCTGAATTGGGTGTGGCTGACTGGGGGTGGCTAGATGGTTTTCGCAAAGTCTTTAACCTGGCAACCCAAAAGGTGCAAGAGCAACTGAACTACTATGATGAGCAGATTGATCTGGCTGCTACCGGAAAGGACTTCAATCGCGCTGCCGCATTGCAGAGAATTCGCAACACCATAACCAGTCGAGACTTGCTTAACTTTTTTGGGCAGCACAATGTGCTGCCCAAGTATGGATTCCCGGTCGATGTAGTGGAATTCATTACCGACTATGTGGAAGACAACGATGTGGCGGAGCGCGTTGAGCTTCAGCGCGACCTGCGCGTCGCGATTTCGGAGTTCGCGCCTGGATCCAAGCTGGTGGCGGCCAAGAAAATCTGGACGGGAGGCGGTATCTACAAATTGCCGGACAAGGGATGGGAGCCAGAATCGTTTGCCATCTGTTCGCAGTGTCAACGATTCAACTGGCAATTGGGAGATCAGCATATCCAACAGTGTCAGTGTGGACATGCTTTGGCACCGAACGTTCCATTTCAGAGCGGAGTTATGATTCGACCGGAATTCGGTTTTCTGGCGGATCGACGTCTGGACGACTCAGGCGAAGCGCGCCCGCCTCGACAGTTTACATCGCGAGTATACTTCAGCGACTATGATCGACCCCAAGATATAGAAGTATCTGAACAGGATCATCAGGAATCACCCGTGCTCCACCCGCAATTGTCAACGTCTGAAACTGCTGTCAGCACTCGATATTCCCGCTATGGTCAACTCGTCCTCGTCAACCATGGCCCCAATGGATTTGGATTTCATATTTGTTCGTTGTGTGGTTTTGCGCAGGCTATGCCAGCGCCAGCCAAGCAAACGAATGGGTCGAAGGTCGGCGGCCGTAACCGCCGGCGAAGAGAGAAAAAACAGACTACCAAGCATAAGAATCCTCGAACCGGTCGGGACTGCCCCGGCGAGAATCTGATACAGCGCCGGTTGGGACATAGCTTCATCACCGATGTGCTAGAGATTCAGCTAACCGGCCGGCTTCCCATGCAGAGCTACCGTCAGCCGCCCCATGACGAGAAAGATCTCTGGCGTTCGCTGCTATATGCCTTTATCGAAGGCGCCAGCCAGTCGTTAGGCATTCGTCGCGATGACATAAACGGGACGATCTACTACTACAACTATACGTCCGGCCTGCCACCGGCCCTGGTTCTGTACGACGATGTGCCCGGCGGTGCCGGCCATGTGCGGCGTGTGAATGAATCGCTTCCCGATGTCTTTCGGGCGGCCTATGAGCATGTAAAAGACTGCGAATGTGGAGAAGAAACGTCCTGTCATCAATGCCTCTGGCACTTCCGCAACCAACCATTTCATCACGAGCTTTCACGCGGCCTTGCAGTCGAGATTCTGCGCCCCATCGTAGGGTGATTGCGTACTGCTTTCGTCCCCAAGCACTTAAAAGGAGCAACCACCCAAATGATGCAACTAGGCTACGCCAGCGCCATCCTCCCCGACCTCTCCCTCGAAGAGGTCGTCCAATTCACCGCCGACAACGGCTTCAGCACCGTCGAGCTCATGTGCTGGCCCGCCGGCAAAGCCGAGCGCCGCTACGCCGGCGTCACCCACATCGACGTCGTCGGCTTCACCGCAAATGACGCCGCCCGCGTCAACGAGCTCGCCGCCTCCGCCGGCATCACCATCAGCGGGCTGGGCTACTACCCCAACCCCCTGACCCCGGATCAGGACGAAGCCCAGGTCGCCATCGACCACATCAAGCGCGTCATCGAGGCCTCCGCACTGCTCGGCATCGGCATCATGAACACCTTCGTCGGCCGCGACTGGACCAAGTCCGTCGACGACAACTGGCCCCGTTTCCTTGAAGTCTGGACGCCCCTGATCCGCTTCGCCGAAGACCACAACGTCAAGATTGGCATCGAAAACTGCCCTATGGCCTTTACCAACGACGAGTGGCCCGGCGGCAAAAACCTCGCCCACACGCCCGCCATCTGGCGCCGCATGTTCGCCGACATCCCCAGCGACAACTTCGGGCTCAACTACGACCCCTCCCACATGATCTGGCAGCACATGGACTACCTCAAGCCGATCCGGGACTTCACCGACAAGCTCTTCCATGTCCACGCCAAGGACGTGCGCCTCGACAAACACCGTCTCGACGAAGTCGGCATCATGGCCACCCCGCTTGAGTTCCACGTGCCCAAACTGCCCGGCCTGGGCGATATCGACTGGGGCCAGTTCTTCTCCGTCCTCAGCGACGTCGGCTATGCAGGACCCGTCTGCATCGAGGTCGAGGACCGCGCCTACGAAGATTCACTCGAAAGCCGCAAAGCCTCGCTTGTCCAGAGCGGGCGTTATCTCAAAAATTTCATGCCCTGACCGCACCGACTAGCCGAACACACGGAACCTGTCCATGTCTCTCGAATCCGACATCCGGGATATCACTGCAAACAGCGGCGCCGAAATGGCCGTCTCCGCCCTCCACCTCGAGTCCGATCAGCGCATCGACGTTGACGCCGAGCGCGTGTATCCGCTCTGCAGCGTCCTCAAGATCCCCGTCCTCGTTGAAGCCTTCCGCCAGATCGAAGAGGGCCTCTTCACGCTCGACGACCGCTGGCAACTGACCACTGCAGAAAAGAACCTGCCCAGCGGCATCCTCGTCTTCTTCGACGACGGCCTCGCGCCCACCGTGCAGGACCTGCTGACGCTCATGATCATCATCAGCGACAACACCGCTACCGACATGGTCATGCACCGCCTGGGCGAGGGCAGCGTAACCGGCGCCATGCACAACCTGGGCCTCGCCGACATCCACGTGCCCCTGACGATCCGAGAGATATTCGACGACCTGCTGCCTTTCAGCGATCCCACCCAGGATATGCTGGCGCTCGCGACCGCGCCCCGCAATCGCGACGGACGCTGCTACAGCCTCGGCCCCGACAACGACGTCGGCACACCGGCCGCTCTCACCGAACTGCTGGCGCGCATCTGGCGTGGTGAGGTCGTCAGCCGTGCCGCCTGTGACGCCATGTTGGGGATCCTCCTCAAGCAGCAGCTCAACGACCGTCTGCCTCGTTATCTTCCGCCGGGCACGCCCTGCGCCCACAAGACCGGCACTTTGCCCGGCATTCGCAATGACAGCGGCATCATCTACGCAAATGACGACGCACACGTCGCCGTCACCGTCTTCTCCCGCTGGGATGACGAGGCCGTTTCCGACGATCCCATCGCTCGCAGCGAGCAGCCCATCGCTATCGACGCCGCCTTTGGCCGCATCGGCCGGCTCCTGTACGACACGTATTGTGACGCCTGATTGCATCCATGCCTGAATCCTCTACCCTCATCCGCGACGCCCGCCTCGTCGACGGCGCCGGCAACCCCTGGCGCTACGGCGATCTGCTCCTCACCGGCGACCGCATCGAAGCCATCGCCCCGCCCGGCGCCATCCCCGCCGCCAACTGCGCCGAAGTCGTCGACGCTTCCGGCCTCGTCGTCTGCCCCGGCTTTATCGACATCCAGAGCCATTCGATCCTCTCGCTCATGATCGACGGCCGCTGCCTCTCCAAGATCACCCAGGGCGTCACCACCGAGATCATGGGCGAAGCCTGGACGCCCGCGCCGGTCGCCGGCCACCACACCGATCCCATGGCCAACTCGATCCTGCCCATGCCGATCAGCGACGACTGGCGCCGGAAAATCCGCGGCTGGACCCGCTTCGGCGACTGGTTGCAGGCCGTCGCAGATGCCGGCGTCTCACCCAATATCGGCTCCTTCCTCGGCGGCGGCACGCTGCGCAACGTCGGGAAAAGCATGGAGATGGGCCGGCCCTCCGTCGACGAGCTCGATCTCATGCGCCGCACTATGGCGGAGGCCATGGAAGACGGCGCTTTCGGCGTCTCCTATGCGCTGATCTACCCCCCGGACTCCTACACCGACACCGAAGAGCTGATCGAAATCTGCAAGGTCGTCAGCCGCTACAACGGCCTCTACATAACCCACATGCGTTCGGAAGGGGAGCGGCTTTTCGAAGGGCTGGAGGAGGCCCTGACCATCGGCCGCCGCGCAGACCTGCCCGTCGAAATCTATCATCTCAAGGCCTCCGGCGCCGCCAACTGGCACAAGATGCCTTCCACTATCGCCCGCATCGAAGAGGCCCGCGCCCAAGGCATCGACGTAACCGCCGATATGTATCCCTACGCCGCCTCCGGCACCGGGCTCTCCTCGCTGCTGCCTACCTGGACCGCGGCCGATGGGAAATTCTTCCGGAACCTGGAGGATCCGGCTGTGCGGACGCGCATCCGCAAAGAGATGTTGGGTGACGCGTCTGGCAATCGCCAACCATCGACGCGCGGAGGCGCCGCAGGCATACTACCGGTAGATTTCCACAAGGAGGAGAACCAGCCCTACGTCGGCATGAACCTCGCACAGATCGCCGCCGCAAGGGGTCAGGACTGGCTCGACTGTGCCATCGACCTTCTGCGCATCGAAGGCCAGCGGATAGGTACGATTTTTCTTTCGATCAGCGAAGAAAACCTGCGCACACAGCTGCCGCTGCCGTGGATCAAGTTCGCCACCGACGCCGCCGGGGTCGATCCTGCTTGGGCCGCCGAACTTGGGCCCACCCATCCACGCGCCTATGGTACCTACCCCCGTGTTCTCGGCCACTATGTACGCGAGCGGCGGCTGCTCACCCTGGAAGACGCGGTCCGCAAAATGACCGGAGCCGTAGCCGACCGCCTTGGCCTGCGCAAGCGGGGGCATCTGCGGACAGGCTTCTACGCAGATGTCGTGCTCTTCGATCCGTACACCATCAGCGACCGCGCAACCTTCGCCGACTCGCATCTGCTATCCGTCGGCGTGCAGGACGTATGGGTCAACGGCGAGCGCGTACTGCGCAACGGAGAGCACACCGGCGCCGCTCCGGGCCGGTTCGTCAGAAGAGATTGAAAGATTCTTGGTTTTCGGCCTTCGGAAAATACAGTCGGGGGAAGGAGGGTGCGAGAAAACGAGGACTTACAAGGGGAGTTCGCCGTCCCTGTTCGTAGCGCCAATGCGCTTCAACTCTTCATCCAGCCGCAACCGGTGCAGCTCCATCCGCCAAATGGGGAGGGTGATGTTCAGGCTGACGATCCGCCTGTTCAACTCGGCGATGCGCGCTTCCCACTGGCGCAGACTACGATGCCAGGAGCGCATGAAGGCTTCATTATCGCTCCCAGAGGCTTCCGTGCCTGCGCAATCCCATTGCCGCTGCATTTCCCCGCGCAATGTCTCGATTTCGGCCAACAGCTCCTTGCGATCACCGATCCAGGTTGGAGTGAGATTGTTGTCCTTGAGCAGCTTGTTGGCCATGCGCATATCCGCCGGCTCGTTGGGATGCTCGTTCAGGCGAAGGGGCTGGCCTTTTCCCGGCAGGTTTTCAAAAGCGCCGTTTGCAGCCGCCTCATCAAGCTGCTCTGTGATCAGATCCTGCCATTCGTTCAGCCCGCGCGGCCGGGCGCGTCGGCGAGGGACATTCTCGACGTCCGGCGAAGACACCTTTTCTATTGCACGCGGCTTGTCTTGCTCGCTCACAAACCCCCTCCATCCGCAATTTGTATGTGAATCTTATCACAAAGCGTGGGCGACTCTCAAATCGTATGGTGGGGTGAAACGCACGCGGGGGCGGTCGGCTTCGCGCTGTCCGTGGCAGAATATCAGACGCCCGCCGGTAATGAAAGTGTCGCCGGGCAGCTTCCTGTGGAATAATGACTGCCAGTATATTTCAAGTGGCGCCGGTCACTGCCGTACGGAGAAACACACTGTGAGCACGAAGTTATGGGGAGGCCGCTTCAGCGGCGCACTCGATCCGCTGATGGAAGAGTTTAACGCGTCGATCGATTTCGACCGGCGCTTGTGGCTGGCCGATATCCGCGGCAGCCAGGCCTACGCCCGCGCGCTGGCCGCGGCCGGACTCCTGACCGAACTGGAAGCCGACCAGATCGTCACTGGCCTTGAGTGTGTTGCCGCTGAATGGCGCGCCGGACAGTTCGAAATTAAAGCCGGCGACGAGGACATCCACACCGCCAACGAGCGTCGCCTGACCGAACTGATCGGCCCCGTAGCCGGCAAACTGCACACCGGCCGCAGCCGCAACGATCAGGTCGCGACAGACCTCCGGCTGTGGCTGCGGGAGGAGCTGAAAACCTCGGAACAGCAGCTGCGCACCCTGGTCGGCGTGGCCGTAGAACGCGCCGCAAACGAAATCGATCTCCTGATGCCGGGCTATACCCATCTCCAGCCGGCGCAGCCCACCCGCTGGAGCCATTGGCTCCTCAGTTACGCTTGGGCATGGCAACGGGACGCCTTCCGCCTGCAAGATCTCCTGAAGCGAGTCAACCTGATGCCGCTCGGAAACGGCGCCCTGGCAGGCAACCCCTTCCCCATCGACCGCGACCGGCTCGCGCAAGACCTGGGATTCGCCGCGCCCACCCCCAACAGCCTCGACGGCGTCAGCGACCGCGATTTCGTCGCCGAGGCGCTTTTCTGGGCGGCGGTCACAATGATGCACATCAGCCGCTGGGCCGAGGACCTGATCATCTACAGCAGCCGCGAATTCGGTTTCGTCACGCTCGCCGACGCCTACAGCACCGGCAGCAGCCTCATGCCCCAAAAGAAAAACCCGGATTCGCTCGAACTCCTGCGCGGCAAATCCGGCCGGGTCTTCGGCAATATGAGCGGACTGCTGATGACGTTGAAAGGTCTCCCCAGCACCTATAACAAGGACCTTCAGGAGGATAAAGAGCCCCTGTTCGACGCCATCGAGACCCTGAAGCGCGCCCTGCCGGTCGCTGCCGGCGCGCTCGCCACCCTCACCGTCAACGGCGAAAACATGGCCCGCGCCCTCGTGCCGGAGATGCTTGCTACCGACCTCGCCGAATACCTGGTGCGCAAGGGCGTCCCTTTTCGCGAGACGCACCACGTCGCCGGCGCCGCCGTGTCGCTGGCCGAATCCCAGGGCTCTGCGCTCACCGACCTGTCGCTGGCAGCGCTCCGCTCTCTGCACCCCGCCTTCGCAGAGGACGTAGCCGCAATCTGGAGCTACGAACGCAGCGTGGAGCAGCGCGACGCGCGCGGCGGAAGCAGCCGCCGCGCCGTGCAAGAGCAGATCGACGAGCTGCTCCTCTGGCTCGGTCAACCTGCCCCCGAGTAGCGGCTGCAGATTGTCACTGCGGTCGGAAGCTGGCCGCCGACCTCTATTCTGTCCTGTCCCTTGGGCGCCACGGCGAGGCCCCGGAATGATTTGCTCGCGGCCGTCTGCATGTGCTATATTGAAAGCGTGGATACAGCCAAATCGGTAGACTTCAAAGTTGCCGACCTTCACCCAGTGTCCGCTCGCGCTATCCCTCAGAAACACGCCCCCTTTTGTCCGGCGCAAAAAGGGCAGTCCGCGGAACCGCTATAGCTTTCATCACGCCAGTGCTGGGGCGTGCCCTCTCAATTCTTGATGTTGATATCTTGATGTTGACAAGGAGCCCGACTGTTGTTAGAATGCCTCATCCAATACCGCCCAATCCACCGCACTGACAATGCAATAGGGAAGAGAGAGACATGGGCAACCTGATTGAAGTCCGCAACCTCCAGACGCAGTTTTTCACCCAGGATGGAATCGTCCACGCGGTGAACGGCATCACCTATGATGTCGCTGAGGGAGAAACGGTCGCAATCGTTGGCGAATCCGGTAGCGGCAAAAGCGTCGGCGTCATGTCCCTCATCCGATTGATTCCCGAACCACCGGGGAAAATCGTCAACGGTGAGGTGACTTTCGACGGCCAGGACCTGTTGAAACTCAATGAAGAAGAGCTTCGGCAGATTCGCGGCAATCGCATCGCTATGATCTTCCAGGACCCAATGACCTCCCTCAACCCGGTCCTGACTATCGGCCGCCAGATCACCGAAGCTTTGGAACTGCATCTCAACATGAACCGGGAAGAAAGCCGCTCCCGGGCCATCGAGTTACTGGAACTGGTCGGCATCCCCGACGCAGGCGCCAGACTCGATGACTACCCCCATCAGTTCTCCGGCGGCATGCGTCAGCGCGTGATGATCGCCATGGGCCTGAGCTGTAACCCCCAGTTGCTCATCGCCGATGAGCCGACTACCGCCCTTGACGTCACCATTCAGGCCCAGATCGTCGACCTGGTTACCCGCCTGCAAAGCGAACTCGGCATGGCCATCATCTGGATCACACACGACCTAGGCGTCGTGGCCGGCCTGGCTGACAGAGTACTGGTCATGTATGCCGGCTTTATCGTCGAAGAGGGTCCCGTCGACGTCATTTACGGCCAACCCCGGCACCCATATACCCTCGGCCTGCTGCGTTCAATCCCGCGGTTGGACCTGGGAAGGCAGAAGAGGCTGATCCCCATCGAAGGTCTGCCGCCCGATCTTCTGGACCCGCCCCAAAGCTGCCCGTTTGCTCCCCGTTGCCCCTTCGTAATCGACAAATGCCTGGAAGAAAATCCACCGCTGATGGCGATCAGTGCCGTCCGCAGCTCAGCCTGCTGGGTGGATCTCTCCGATGTTGAAATCTATGACACAAGCGCCGACGAACAGGTGGAGGCCGTCGCATGACCACACAGAACTCCGATAGCGCAGACGTCTCGACTGCACAGGAAAATGGCCAAGGCGAGGTGCTGCTGAGTGTTCAGAATCTGAAAATGCACTTCCCCATCACCCGCGGCATCATTCTGCAGCGGCAGGTGGGCAGCATCAAGGCCGTGGATGGCATCACTTTCGAGTTGATGCGCGGCGAAACACTTGGCTTGGTCGGAGAATCCGGCTGCGGCAAATCCACCACCGGGCGCGCCATTCTGCAGCTGTACGAACCTACAGCTGGCGAGGTCGTCTTTGAAGGGCAGGACCTGACCGAGATCAACAGCGGTGAACTCCGCCGCATGCGCCGCCGCATGCAGATGATCTTTCAGGATCCCTACGCCTCGCTCAACCCCCGCATGACCGTCGGCAGCATCGTCGGCGAACCGCTGGAAGTTCACAAAATCGGCGGCAGCCGCCGCGAGCAACAGCAGCGCGTTCAGGAGCTTCTCGAAATCGTCGGCCTGAATCCCTACTTTATCAACCGCTATCCACACGAATTCTCCGGCGGCCAGCGGCAGCGCATTGGCGTAGCCCGAGCCCTGGCGGTCAACCCTTCTTTTATCGTCTGTGATGAGCCAATATCAGCCTTGGACGTCTCGATTCAGGCACAGGTGATCAATCTTCTCGAAGACTTGCAGAGTGAAATGGGGCTGACCTACCTTTTCATCGCCCACGATCTCTCCGTAGTGCGCCATATCTCCGACCGCATCGCCGTGATGTATCTAGGCAAAATCGTCGAGTTGGCGGACCGCGAGGTACTGTACGAAAACCCGCTCCATCCCTATACGCAGGCCCTCCTTTCAGCCGTGCCGATTCCTGACCCACAGGTCGAAAAGAAAAGGCAGCGCATCATTCTTGAAGGCGACGTTCCCAGCCCCGCAGAGCCGCCAACCGGCTGTAACTTCAACACCCGCTGCCCACAGGTAATGGACATCTGCCGTCAGTACGAGCCTTCATTTACCGATGTGGGCGATGGGCACCGCGTTGCCTGCTTCCTGTACGACGAGGTCGAGGCCCTGAACGAAGAAGGCCAGACGGTCTCAGTCGCCGCCTGACCAATTGGGCAGGGGGCAATATATTGCCCTCTGCCATCCACATCCGACTGTGATTTTGGGAGATTATTGGGATTAACACCAGCCTCCGCCGTTGCCGTTAATCACAGTTCAGACATCGGCGCTACCCCTCTGTTCCTGTCGAAGCCCTGACTGCAGTTTCTAGTTTTTAGTGGCTGGCTGCCGTTGCCGTTGCTGACTACTGAAAACTGGCTACTGAAAATTGCCGTTCCGCTACTGCTCGGCCGTCTCGTTCTGATCCTGTAAAAAGCAGAAAATACTTTCCAATATGCCCGCGACCGCCAGCTCCGGCTCCTGTGTCAGCAGTCTGCCGTCGCCGCCCAGAAAGCCCAGTTCCAGGATTGCCGTCGGCGTCGTCGGCAGGACCTTGCGAAACGCGTGGTAGTAGGTCATGTCGTGAGTAATTGAATGGGAGTGAAGCGGCAGGCCCGTCTGCGCCGCGTACTCCCTATTGATGCAGTCGACCAACCTCTTGTCGGTTGTGGGTATCGCGCTGTTCAACGGATAGGCCGCCTTGAAACCGCTGGCAGCGATACAGCTGTCCGCGTGCAGGCTCAAGAGAAGGTCGACGTCCAGGTTGTCCAACCTTTCGTCGTATTCCTCCAGCACCATGACATCCAGACCCGCGTCCTCCAACTCCACCCGCACCAGTTCGGCAATGCGCGCCACAACCTCGACCTCCAGCAATGTTGGCGCGTTGCTCTCCCCGCAGACTGCGCCAGAGTCATATCCGGCGTGACCGCTGATCAGCGCCACTGTTTCCCGTTCCGGTGTTGGTGTGATCAGGGTGAGGCGTTCAATCGGGCTCGGCATCAGGTACTGTAGGCCTGTCGCCGCCAGATAGACGATGCCAGCAAAGAGGATGACGCTGATAATGAGGAAGACCCGCTGCAATCTGCGTATCAGAACAATTCGCATTATCGAATGAAAGGATGCCCCAAATCCCGGAAATCACAATTCAGAAGGTGGCTGGCTGCCGTTGCCGTTACTGACTACTGAAAACTGGTGTTCCGGCCGGATTTTGAGAGAATAGATTCGGCTGTGTAAAATACACTCTGACCATGAGCGAAAACGCCACCTTCCTTGACTCCCCAACCGCGTCTCCAGAAGGCGGAACCGGCGGCAATGTACCCGGTCTTCCGTCTTTACAGTCTTTAGGCGCCATATTGCGGGATCGCCGCGAAAGCGCCGGAATCCCGCTTTCAGAAATCGAACACGCGACGCGCATTCGTCAGAAATACCTGGCCGCTATCGAAGCGGACGAGTGGCATCTCCTGCCGGGCGAGGTCGTCGGCCGCGGCTTCCTCCGAAATTACGCCTACTATCTCAATCTCGACCCCAATCAGATGATCGACCGCCGGCGGGCCATGGCCGACAACAGCCTCTCCCGCACTCTGGCAAGTACCAGTACCGGGGTGAGGTTGCCTCCGGTGCGCCCTGTAGACTACCGGCCCCAGGACGTAGATCTCGAACATACAGCCTTCTCAACCCGTATGTCCGAGTTCTTTGAGTCTGTTCGCGACTGGCTCGTGCCCATAATGGCGGCCATTCTCATCGTCCTGGTTGTGCTTGTCATCGTTTGGAGCCTTCGAACGATGGGCGGTGAGATCGGAAGTGCTCTGTCGACCATACAGGATAGGATCTCCTCAACAATCGACGGGGACCGTGTTCGGCAAAACGGGCCAACTGACGGCTCCGGCGGCGCCGACGAAACTGCTTCGGGCGCCGCCCCGGTCGCGACAGTGGTCATCCCTTCTCCGACCGCCACGCCCACCATGACCCCGACCGCTACCAACACGCCCCTGCCCACGCCGACTCAGACCCCAGTCCCTGCACCTGCCCCCTCCGCAACGGCGACCGCAACACCCTCGCCAACTCCCACCGAGGAGCCGCCGGAGGAAGCTCCGCCCCCGCAGCAGGAACCGCCGCCGGCCATCGTTCCTGTAACCTGCTCCGACAGCCGCTTGGCCATCTTCTCACCCGGCATCAATCAGACCGTCAGCGGCTTAGTGCCGGTTACAGGCCGGGCCACGCACGAACAGTTCGACTTCTACAAGCTGGAGGTCGCGTCAGGCGCCAACGCCTCCCAGGGCTTCACCTGGTTCGATGGCAGCGACCGGTCCGGGAGCGGCGGTGCCAAAGGACCGCCCGTCGACAACGGTACCCTCGGCCACTTCAACAGCGCCGGTGTGGCCAACGGCGCCTACACCATTCGCCTGACAGTTGTCGATACAAGCAGCAACTACCCCACTCCCTGCCAGGTCACAATCAACGTGCAAAACTAACTGTGATTTTGAGGGATTATTTGCGGAAATCACAGTTCAGACACCGCTCCGTCGCCGCCGGTAAGCGGACGCGCCGGCAGTAGCCGGATAAAAGTGACATGCGGCGGCGCGCCGAATCGGACCGGAACACCCTCTCCCAGTCCGCGATGGACATAAACCTGCGTCCTCCCGCGCCGCGAGTAGCCTGACGCTTCACCGCGGGACAACTGTTCCGTCTGCGTATAAGTGGGCCCAATCAGCGGCAGAACGATCTGCCCGCCGTGCGTATGACCGGACAGAATCAGGTCCGCGCGACCGGCTGCCGCGGCCTCCATAATGTCCGGATTGTGTGACAGCAATACCGTAGGCGCGTCCTGGGGCACGCCCTCCAGACTTCCGTGCAGGTCCGGCCGTCCTTCCAACAGGTCCTCGATGCCGACCAGGTAGACGTCAGTCTCCCCCAATCGCACAGCCCGGTTATCCAGGAACTGCATGCCCCGTTCCTCCAACTCCCGACGCAGACGGCCAATGTTATTGACACCGGCCGGCTCCCCGTCAAAACGGTTCGAAAGCAGGTACCGCCCAAAGCGATACAGATCGCGAAGACCTGCCCTACTGAATTCCGCTGTCTCCGAAGAGTAACGAGCGCCATTGCTAGCGGCGTTCTCCGCCTCCCGCGCCCGGAAAAGCCGCCATGAGTATAACGGCGCCCTTCTCATGTTATAGAAAACATGGTCATGGTTGCCCGAAACGGCAAACGCGCCCAGGCGGGGCTTCGGAAGGCAGTCGATCAGCGCCAGGACATTGTCCAGGCCACTATCGTTGTGCAGGAAGTCGCCCGTATGGATGAGCAGATCGATCTCCTCGCCCGCTGTCGCCCGCCGAACCTGCTCGATCTTCGCATGCTCACGGCGGTCCGCTCCCCGAAAATGCGTGTCCGACAGATGGAGAATGTGCAACCCCTCGCTCGGCAGCCCCGCCTTGTCACGCAACAGCCGCACCGCCAGCCTCTCCGTTCGCACGTCAAATGGCTCATACAGAAACGCGTAGCCGCCAAGAGCCGCGCCCAGCCCGGCTACTGCCCCCAGACCGGCCCACAGCACAGGTACGCGCCGCCTTCCATCTTCGTCTTTCGGACCAGTTTCGACAAGCGTAGGACGGACGCCTTTCCGGCCTCTTCCGGCTTTTCCGCTTCCCTCTGTACCTGCAATCATTCCTGCCTCTGATCTCTTGGAGACCGCAGCCGACGACACCGCTCACACGCGCGGCACGAAAAATCAATCGTACCGGAGGAAGCGCCCTTTGGCAACCTTTCCGCCCACTCCGGTAGGGGTGCACCCCAGATTTGGGGGCGCCTCACTGGGATCGCGGGCGTCTCGCCCGCAGCCTGTGCAGTTGGACAGAGGCAGTCGGAAACTCGCCCCCATTTTGAATCGCACCCTCCGGTAGGGGTAGGCCTTGTGCCTGCCCGTCTCCCCCGCTCCTTCCCGACCAATTCCAGACCCTCCACGACTTTCACGCTCCTTGTGGATCGGCCTTTCAATGCTGTATAATCCCCACGCAACCCCGTCCTGAAACGCCACGCTCTCATCTCAGTCGATTCAGCACAGCGCGAAACAAGGAGGCAATCTATGAATCAGCAGCTCAGCAGACGACGATTCCTGCACTTCTCCGGCGCCGCCCTGGGCACAGCAGCCCTGGCCGCCTGTCAACCGGCCGCACCGGCGGGCTCGGGAGAGATGAGTGAAGAACAACCGGCCGCCGAACGCGTCCAGATCGAGTTCCTCGGCATGCCTGGCAGCCCCGATCTCATCCCCGAGGAGCAGGAGCTTTTCCACGACGAAAATCCGAACATCGAGTGGGTTCTGGTACAGCAGGCCCAGGGCACATCCCGCCTCGAGCAACTCATGGCCTTGGTCGTGGCCGGCACACCGCCGGACACCTCCCGCGTCGAAAGCGACGTCTACAGGACCTTCGCGCATCTGGGTCTTCTTCTCCCTATCACCTCCTACATCGAAGCCGATCCCGAATTCTCCGCGGCCGACTATTGGATCCAGCCCCAGGAAAACGACCGCCAGGTCTACCAGGGTGAGAGCTACGGCATCGGTTCCTGCTGGGTCGCGCCCCACTTCTACTACAACGTCTCCCTCTTCGAGGAACTCGGCGTCGAACCCCCCAGCAACGACCCTGAAGAGGCCTGGGGCTGGGACGACTTTCTTGCCATCGCAACCGACCTGACCGTCGACGTCAATGGCAACCACCCCGGCGACGCCGACTTCGACGCCAACAACATGGAACGCTGGGGCGTCAACTGGCCCACCTGGTGGATCCCCCTCCATGCCGCCGTCCAGTCAAACGGCTCAGACTGGATCGACGCCGAATCCGAGAAAATCGTTCTCGACAGCCCCGAAGCGATTCAGGCGTTACAGAACATCGCCGACCTCCGCATCGCCCACGGCGTTATGCCCCGCACCGAGGCCCTGGAGGCGCTCGGCATGGGCGGCACCCAACTCCTTGAAACCAAGAAAGTCGCCCTCCAGGTGGACGGCTCCTGGGCCCTTTCCTGGAGCTGGGGGATCGAAGGCGGCATCGGCACCGCCGTCCTGCCCGCGATGCAGCGCCCCGGCACCGACATGCAGGCCCACCTCGTCACCGTCGTCAAAGACGCAGAAAACCCGGACGAAGCCTGGGAGCTGATTCGTTTCCTCTCCTCTCCCTGGTACCAGGAGCGCTACTGCCGCTCCGGCCTCTGGCTCCCCAGCCAGAACGCGCTCATGACCGAAGAGTCGATCGCCGACTGGTGTGTGGCGCCCGAGCATCCGCCCGGCTACGAACTGATCGTCACCAAGTACGCGCCCAACTACGGCCACTACCTCACCATGCCGGTCGGCTACGTAAAGGCCGCCGAAACCGCCCTCAACCCGGTCTTCAGCCAGATCTTCAACGGTGAAGCTCGCGCCGAGGACGTTCTGCCAGCAGCCGTAGCCGAGGCCAACCAGATCATGGAGACCGAACAGGCGCGCCCCACATCCTAGTCGGCGTCCTTCCTCTGCGAGATCAGAGGGAACTGGACAGGACAGCGCAGGCCTCCTTCACGCCTCCCAGCCGCCTTCCTGACCCGTGCAATATGCAGTAAAGCTGGCTACAGGTAGACCGTTACGCCCCCAGGGGCGCCTGTAGCCAGCTTCGCGGAGAACCGTCATGGCAGTAGAAGCGCACAGAACCAGATTGCCCTGGCCCCGCACCCGCCGCGCGCGCCGCGCCCTCACCGGCTACTTCTTCATCTCCCCCTTCATCCTCGGCTTCTTCCTCTTCTTTGTCGGACCCGCCCTCGTCGCCGCCTGGCTCACCATGTTCGACTGGAACATGATCCGCCCCCCTTTCTTCATCGGCCTCGGCAACTTCAAAAAAATGTTCGCCGACGACCTCTTCTACCAGTCCCTCAAAGTGACCGCCTACTTCTCCCTCGTCTCTGTGCCGGTCGGTCTGGTCCTGAGCTTTTTCCTTGCGCTCCTGATGAACTTCAAAACGCGCAGCATCGCCGTTTTCCGCACGATCTACTACCTTCCCAGCATCGTCCCCGCCGTCGCCAACGCTGTCCTGTGGAGCTTCGTTCTCAATACCGAGTTCGGCCTCCTGAACGCCCTCCTGGATTTCATCGGCCTCCCCAAAATCGCCTGGCTGCAGGAGCCCGAATGGGCCATGCCCGCCATCATCCTCATGAGTCTCTGGGCCCTTGGCGCCACCATGGTCATCTACCTCGCCGGCCTCCAGGGCATTCCACAATCGCTCTACGAAGCCGCCGAAATCGACGGCGCCGGCCGCTGGGCCAGTCTCATAAACGTGACCATCCCGCTCATGTCCCCCGTGATCTTCTTCAACCTCATCATCGGCATCATCGGCTCCTTCCAAATTTTCACCGCCGGCTTCCTCATCACCGGCGGCGGCCCGCAGCATGCCACCCTGTTCTACGTCCTCTATATCTATCGCAACGGCCTCCAGTATTTCGACATGGGCTACGCTTCCCTGCTGGCGTGGGTCCTCTTCTTCCTCATCTTTGCACTCACCCTGCTCGTCTTCAAATATGTAGGCCGCTATGTCTATTACGAAGATGTCGGCAGCTAGCCGCCTGCCTTCGGCGTCTGCCTGGACCAGCCGCGCAGACGCCGACCCGAGAGTGGCGTAACAAGCGCCAGAACCCTGATGAGCGCATCGACACGCACGACCGCAACCCAGCTCCTGGACAACGAACGCTTCTGGCGGACCTTCGTCTGGACCGTCCTGCTCGCCGGCGCCGTTGTCATGATCCTGCCCTTCCTCTGGCTGCTATCCAGCTCCCTCAAAACGGAGCTTGGCGTCTTCCGCTATCCGCCCGAATGGATCCCGGATCCCCCGCAGTTCAGTAACTATATTGACGCCTGGACAACCAGACCTTTCGGCCTTTATCTCCGCAACACGATAGTAATCCTCCTGCTGAACGAAATCGCCGTCCTTGTCTCCGCTTCCTTCTGCGCTTACGGCTTTGCCCGCATCGACTTTCCCGGCCGCAACATCTGGTTCGCCATTTTGCTCGCCACCGTCATGCTGCCCGGCATCGTCACTATGATCCCCCAGTTCGTCATCTTCAGCCGCATCGGCTGGGTCAACACAATCCTGCCCCTCACCGTACCCTTCTTCTTCGGCGGCGGCGCCTTCAACATCTTCCTCCTGCGCCAGTTCTTCCGCACCCTCCCTGCCGAGCTCGCCGACGCCGCCTACATCGACGGCGCCAGCGAAATCACCATCTACTGGCGCATTATGCTCCCCCTCGCCAAACCCGCCCTCGCCACCATCGCCATCTTCACCTTCATCGGCACCTGGAACGACTTCATGGGCCCTCTCCTCTACCTCGCCAAGGACCCCAACAAATTCACCGTCGCCCTTGGCCTCGCCATGTTCCGCACCGCCTTCGCCGGCCGCACCCGCTGGGACCTCCTCATGGCCGCCTCCACCATGATGATCATACCCGTCATCTTTGTCTTCTTCGTCGCCCAACGCTACTTCATCCAGGGCATCGCCATCAGCGGCCTGAAGGGTTAGCCCTCACTCCTCTTTACTCTCTCCTCGACGAGATCATCCACTGGACATGGCATGGTAGTTACCTGAATGCCAACCACTGACTACTGCAGTTCTCCCTTGACGCACATGATAAAATCAGCGGGAACAACCCCTCGGCCGTCTCCGCCAATGGCTGGCCACGGGAGAATCCGATGCGCCTGAAATCCAACGCCCAAACGCCGAAGTCCTCCTTCACTCTCCTTAAGGAGGAACTGAGAAAGCAGATTCCAGGATATCGCTCCTTGTCGCGCTGGCGCTCATCGGCACGGGAGTCGCCTTGATTCAACCCTATCTCTTCAAACTGCTCCTCGACACCGCCATACCCGCAGCCGACCTGCGACTGATCGGGCTCTTGCTTGTCGGCATGGTGCTCGTGCCTGTACTAAGCGCCGGCCTGAACTCCGCCAACCACTACCTGCGCTCCTATATCGGCGAAGGTGTCGCCCAGCGCCTTCGCCAGGAACTGTTCGAACATCTGCTGCATGTCCGTCTTGCCGAGCAGGAGCAGTTCAAGAGCGGAGAACTCATCCACCGACTGACTCGCAGCTGCGGCAGGGTCGGTCAGGTCTATGTCAGCGACCATCTCCTCTCACTGTTGATGAACGCCATCCTCGCCATCCTACTCGTCGGCACACTGGCTGCAATGACTGCTCTGCATTGGCGCCTTTCCTTGTTGGCCCTGCTCGCCTTCCCCCTCTCCTACCTCCTGACGCTTAAGACCCGCGGTCGTGTCCAGACCCTCTACCAGGACCAGTCAAACGTATTGGAAGCCGGCCAGAGTTATCTGACCGAAGTTTTTCTCGGACTGCGCACAATCAGGGCTGTTAATGCCGAAGCCTACGAAAGGGGGCGCTGGCGCGAGTGGCTTACAGCGCATCGGCGCATCTAGGCAAGAGTGGCAACTTTCCACGAACTTATTCGCATGGTTTTGCCAGAATCCATCAATAAGGTGGCCGCCGGTCTCGTCTTTGGTTACGGCGCCTTCGAGATCATCCAGGGCAGACTGACCGTAGGCAGTCTTGTGGCTTTCATCGCCTACCTGCCCCGCTCCTATTCTCTCCTGCAGTCCCTGCTGGGCGTCCAGGTCAACCCGCAAGAGGCGAAGGTCAACGCCGAAAAAGTGGATGACCTCTTCGCTCTCGCCCATGAACCGTCGGCGGACACAATCCTTTCATCTGGGTCCTCTCTGAAGTCAGAGGACGCCGGAATGACTTCTGAGCCGGTCGGGGCCTCGCTGGCATTCCACAACGTGTCGTTCGACTACGGCCGCGGTGACTTCGGCGTACAAGACCTTACCTTCCGCGTCGAGCCGGGCGAGTTCGTCGGTGTCGTCGGCCCCAGCGGCGGGGGCAAGTCCACAGTTATTGACCTCATCATGGGCTTCTACACACCCCAGACCGGCACAATTGCCGTTGACGGGATCGACCTGCGTGAACTTTCCCTGGAATCGTTGCGTAGCCAGATCGGCCTTGTTGCCCAGGATCCTTTCCTGTGGAACGACACCATCGGTCGGAATATCAACTATCCCCGCCCTATTGACGATAACGACAAGAGCAGAGAAGCAGCCAGCGCAGCACAGATCGATGAGTTCATCGTCGGCCTACCCCAAAGCTACCGGACGATAGTTGGCGAACGGGGCATGACTCTTTCCGGCGGGGAACGCCAGCGCCTTGCCATCGCCCGCGCCCTCCTCCAGCGCCCCCGGCTTCTCTTGCTCGACGAAGCCACCTCCGCCCTGGACGCCCTCTCGGAGCAAAAGGTGCGCTCTGCAATCGACAAAGCTCGGGCTGGACGGACAGCTATCGTCGTGGCCCACCGCCTTTCCACAATCCTGCAAGCAGACAGAATTCTGGTGATCGGACAGGGCCGCATTGTCGAGATCGGCAGCCGCGATGAGCTGCTGGCGCTTCGCGGTCTCTTCTTCGACCTTTACCAGGCGCAATCTTTCGATCTGAATCCGATCGCGCTATAATCCGATCTAAATCCTGTGGTCCGTGCGATTGCAACCCGCCGCCGGCCGCCAGCCACTACTCACTCTAAGGATTCTGCTACGCATGTCACGCAACACTGATGGCCAAGGGGCATCGCCCCTGCCTTTCGAAAACAGCGCCCTCGACGCGGAACTGGAAGAAAACGTAGTCAACACCATTCGGATGCTGGCCCTGGATGCCGTGCAGGCCGCCAATTCGGGACACGCCGGCCTGCCAATGGGCATGGCAACCGCCGCGCTCACGCTCTGGCGCAGACACCTGCGCTTCAATCCGACCAATCCCAACTGGCACAACCGCGACCGCTTTATCCTCAGCGCCGGCCACGGTTCCATGCTTCTCTACGCCCTCCTCCACCTGACCGGCTACGATCTGCCGATAAAGGAACTCCAGAACTTCCGCCAGTACGGCAGCATGACCCCCGGCCACCCGGAGTACGGCCACGCGCCCGGTGTCGAGACCACCACCGGCCCGCTGGGACAGGGCTTCGCCAACGGCGTCGGCATGGCCGTTGCCGAACAATGGCTGGCCGCCAATTTCAACCGTCCCGGCTTCGACATCGTGTCACACCACATCTATGCAATTGTCAGTGACGGCGACCTTATGGAGGGCGTCGCTCAGGAGGCGGCCAGCTTGGCCGGTCACTTGCGGCTCGGCAAACTGATCTATCTCTACGACGACAACCGTGTCACTATCGACGGCTACACCGACCTGGCCTTCACTGAGGACCAGTACCAGCGTTTCCAAGCCTATGGCTGGCACGTTCAGAAGGTGGACGGAATGGACAGCGCTGCCGTTGACGCAGCCATCGCCGCCGCCAAACAGGATCCCCGTCCCAGTCTCATCGGCTGCACGACCATTATCGGTTTCGGCGCCCCCAAACAGGGCGAGCCCGATATGCACAGCGACGCACTCCCCGATGAAGAGGTCGCTCAGACCAAAGCCAACCTTGAATGGCCGCAAGAGCCCACCTTCTATCTCCCGCCGGAAGTGCGCGACTTCTGCCTGCAGGCAGTCGAGCGCGGACAAAGGCTCGAAGCCGACGATCGGACACTTTGGGATGCCTATGCCGCCACCCATCCGGAGCTTGCCGCCCAACTCGACAGGATGCTGCAGGGCGAACTTCCCGACGGCTGGGAGAACGCCCTGCCCGCCTTCGATGGCGGTGGCAGCGCGGCCACCCGCAACGCCAGCGGCGATACCCTCAACGCCCTCGCGCCCGTCATCACCAATCTCATCGGTGGCAGCGCCGACCTCGCGCCCAGCAACAAGACAATTATCAGCGGCAGCCCTGACTTTCAACCCGATTCCTACAGCGGCCGCAACTTCCGTTTCGGCGTTCGCGAACACGGCATGGGCGCCGTCCTCAACGGTATGGCCCTGCACGGCGGCGTCATCCCATACGGGGGCACCTTCCTCGTTTTCAGCGATTATATGCGCGCCAGCGTCCGCCTTGCCGCCCTCATGGGTGTGCCCGTCATCTACATCTTCACCCACGACAGCATCGGCGTCGGCGAAGATGGCCCCACCCATCAGCCTGTCGAACAGGTGGCTGCCCTGCGCGCCATTCCCAACCTCACCGTCATCCGCCCTGCCGACGCCAACGAGGTGGCGCAGGCGTGGAAAGCCGCGCTGCAAAACAAGAGCGGCCCCACCGCGCTGATATTCTCGCGCCAGAACCTGCCCGTCTATGATCGCACCGCCGCAGGTGTCGCCGCAGCCGAAGGCGCGGCCCAGGGCGGTTATGTCTTCTTCCAGAGCAATGGAGCAGCCGGCGCCGCGTCCGAACTGGCCCTCATCTCCTCTGGCAGCGAACTCGAACTCGCCTATGACGCGGCTCAGCGTCTAGCTCAGAATGGCGCCGCCGTGCGCGTCGTGAGCCTGCCCAGTTGGGAGCTCTTTGCCGCGCAGACGCCCGATTACCAGCAAGAGGTGCTGCCGTCGAACGCCCTGAAGCTTTCCGTCGAAGCCGGCGTCACCCAAGGGTGGGAACGCTGGGTCGGCAACGATCCGGCCCGCGGCGCCGCCATCGGCCTCAACCGCTTTGGCGCAAGCGCGCCCCAGCAGGATGTCTACGCCAATCTCGGCCTGACCGTTGATGCCGTGGTCAGCGCTGCGCAAACACTCTTGGAGGCGTAGCCGCGTATGCTTGGGGCCCTGGCCGCCATCCTTCAACAGACCCGACAGCATCACGCCATCGAACACGCAACCATCCATCTGCTGGCTGCCCGCTTTCCCCGCCGTGTCTTCGCCGGCATGAGCGATCCCTGGGGCTTTACACTTTACGGACAGCTGTCCAGCGAAGCGATCGAAGAGGCCGTCGGCGAAGCGATTCAGCGCCTCCAGGATGGCGAAGAGGAGTTGGCCTTTCATCCCAACTGCGGCACGAACCTCACCACCAGTATCCTTCTGGTGACAGCGGCCGCATTTCTCGGTGGCATCGACTGGCGGAGTTCGCATCTTCACCCGTCCGCGGAGACACCTCCCTTGGGAGAGGAAGGAAATCCAGTTGCCCGCGAGACATCTCCAATGCGAAACAAGCCGGGCAGCGGCCGAACGCTCCTGGACAGGATGACAGTAACAGCTGGACTGATGACGCTCGCCCTTCTGGTCTCAACGCCGCTGGGGATGCGGTTGCAGCGTCTAACCACCTTAGCAAGCATCGGCAACCGCGTTCTGGAAAGGGTCGTGCCCGTGAGGCGCGGCCATGCCTATCGCGTCACCTTCGCAGAATCGCAATGACCGGGGGCCGCTGCCTCCGAGATTGGTAACGCATTGACAAACTATCTGTTCCTCGCGCCGGATGAGTTTCTGTTGGGGCAGCGCCTCAGCCAGTTGAAGCAGGCTCTCGGCGACGCAGAGATGGCCTCTCTGAACCTCGCCGAACTTGAAGGCGCCCGCTCCAAGGCAAGCGATATTCTTTACCATGCCGGCGCCTTGCCCTTCCTCGCCGAGCGGCGCCTGATCATCGTGCGCGGCTACCTCGCCCATCTGGAGTCCCGTCTGGGCACGGCCAAGGCGCCGAACCGGACCGCGCAGGCCGAAGCGCGCCAGATACTGGAAGGGCTGGCTGATCCCGCCATCTCAAATGATCTTGTGTTTATCGAGGACAAGCTGGACAAACGGCGCGCGATCTGGAGGGGTCTGGACGGCCTCGCCGGTCTCGAAAAGCTGAGCAAGGACGGTCTCCTGGCGATCGAGGAGCTGAACACGCCCGACGCCCGCGCCTTGCCCGCCTGGATAGCCAATACCGCCCGCCAGGATGGAATCGAAATCGATGGCAGATCTGTGCAAATGCTGGCAACCTATGTGGGCGCCGATCTGCGCCGCCTGACCCTGGAGTTGGACAAACTGCGCGCCTACGCCGCCGGCCGCTCCATCACGCCGAACGACGTGCAGCGCCTTGTAAGTGATACCAGCGAAGCCCTCATCTGGGACCTGACCGACGCGATCGGCCAGCGCGACGGACGTAAGGCGATGCGGGCCTTGTACGCTCTGCGTCGCAACGACGCCAACCCGTTTTACCTTCTGACGATGATTACCCGCCAGTACCGCATCATGATCAAAGTCAAGGATGAGACCGCCCGCGCGTCCGGAAACGAATATGACATCGCCGGCCGCGTCGGCGAGAGACCTTTTCCCGTCAAAAAAGCGATGGCCCAGAGCCGCAATTATGCCCTCCCCCAACTGGAAGGGATACTGGACCGGCTCCTCTCGTCGGACTTCGCCATGAAGACCGGCGCCGACCCCAACACTGAAATCGACATTCTGGTGGCAGAACTGACCCAAGCCCCATAGAGGAACGCTACATCTGATGAACAATAACCGCTCCAATTCTCCCCGCATTCACGCCCAGCCCGCCCGCGCCGGCGAGGGCGGACGGACAACAATTGGCCCTGAGACGATCCATCGCATCCAAACCGCAAACGGTATCACCATTCTGGTTCGACCTAACCCATCCGCGCCGGTCGTCATGATGGAGGGCGCCCTGCGCGCCGGCAGCGTCGATGAGCCGGCCGGGTTGGCAGGGCTGGCCTCCTTCACCGCCTCCCTGGTAAGCCGCGGCAGTGCCAACTATGACTTCGACAGCTACAACGAGGCCGTGGAATCGGTTGGCGCCAGCGTCAGTGTCGGCGGCGGCACCCACGTCACCAACTTTGGCAGCGAAAGCCTCGTGGAAGACTTCCCGCTCATGGTGGAGATCCTGGCCGATGTTCTGCAACGGCCAACCTTTCCGACCGAACACATCGAACGCGTGCGCGGGCAGTGGCTCGTGCGGCTGCAGGAGCGGGAACAAAGCACACGTAGCGTCTCCTACCGGCGTTTTAACGAAATGATTTACGGAGACCATCCCTACGGCCTGCCCACATCCGGTTACATTGAGACGATTCAGGCAATCAGTCGCGACGATGTGGTCCGCTTTCATCGCGATCATTACCATCCTAACCAGTCCATCATTGTCGTCAGCGGCGATGTCGACCCGGACGCGGTGGTTGCCCTGCTGGAAACACATTTCGGCGCCTGGCCTACTGGTCCGGAGCCTCCCCCGCCCGCCGATTCCATTCCCCCGGTGACCGGCGCCGATGGCGTCCAGCGCAAAGCGTTCCCCATGCCCGGCAAGGTCCAGACCGATGTCGTCATCGGCTGCCTCGCCATCCCTCGCAGCCATCCCGACTACCATGCCGTCCAGGTCGCCAACAACATCCTCGGCCAGTTCGGCATGATGGGCCGCTTGGGCGAAAACGTGCGCGAGCGCCAGGGGCTGGCCTACTACAGCTACAGCGCCCTCGACGCCGACATCGGTGTCGGGCCTTGGGTCGCCTTCGCCGGTGTCAACCCCCAGAACGTCGACCAGGCCATCGACAGCATACTGCACGAATTCGACCGCATCGCCCGGGAGCCGGTCAGCGACGAAGAGCTCTCCGACAGCATCGCCAACATGACCGGCACACTTCCTCTGCGCCTGGAGACTAACGACGGCGTCGCCTCCATCCTTCTCAATATGGAATGGTTCGGTCTGGGCCTGGACTACCTTCAGACCTATCAGCAGCGCATCAGGGCCATTACTCAAGAGGATGTCCAGCGCGTGGCCGCCCAATATCTGCGCACCGATTCCTATACACTGGTGACCGCCGGTCCCGACGCCAACGAGAGCTGACCCACCGTGGAACAAAACTCTGTCATCCACATCGATCAGCTGAGCAAGGTCTATACCATCAACGAACGGGAGGCGGGGCTGGTCGCCGCAATGCGCAGCCTCGTCAAGCGCAAGACCCGCGATGTTCAAGCCGTGAACGAGATCTCCTTCTCGGTCAGCGAAGGGGAGATCGTCGGCTTCCTTGGCCCTAACGGCGCCGGCAAAACCACCACCCTGAAGATGCTGTCCGGTCTGCTCCATCCCACCGGTGGCCGCGCCACCGTACTCGGCTACCGCCCCTGGGAGCGCAACCGCGACTATCTGCGCCGTATGACGCTCGTGATGGGGCAACGCAACCAGCTCGTGTGGGACATCCCCGTCGTTGACACCTTCGAGCTCAACCGCGCCGTCTACCGCATCCCTGAGCCGCAATACCGGCTCGCCGTTGACGAACTGACCGAACTCCTGGAGTTGGAGCCGCTGCTGCAAAAGCCGACCCGCAACCTCTCTCTCGGCGAACGCATGAAATGTGAAATTGCAGCCGCGCTCCTCCACCGTCCGTCGGTGCTCTTCCTCGACGAGCCGACCATCGGCCTCGATGTGACCATGCAGCGCCGTATCCGTCAGTTCATCACCGAATACAATGAGCGCACAGGCGCAACCGTCCTGCTGACCAGCCATTACATGGCCGACGTGGAAGCTCTATGCAAGCGCGTGATCGTCATCCATCATGGCAAGCTTCTCTATGATGGCGAACTCAGTGGTCTCGCCGATCGCTTTGCCCCTTTCAAGACTGTCGAAGTGGAACTTCACAACGGCGCCGGCGGCCAACCGCTGGCGCAGTACGGCGAACTCATGGCCCACAGCGAAGGCCGCATCACCCTGCGAATACCGAAAGCTGAGACCGCCTCCGTCACTGGGCAGCTACTGGCCGAATTGGATGTATCTGATCTGACCGTGCAGGACCCGCCCATCGAAGATGTGATCGAGCATGTTTTTAGTCAATCCCCTAGCCCGCTGGATGCCCACCCTGGCCGGACGACCAAAGCATCGTCTGCCAGTTGAGTTGAATCATACCGTCCGCACCCACCCGAAGATTCTTGTTCGACCTTCAAATAAAGCCTGAGCCCAGGGTAACCAATGTTCGCCTTTTACCCGATTTACAGAGGCTACTTCCGCACCGCGTTGATGGTGCAGTTCCAGTATCGGATCGCGATGCTGATCTGGCTCCTTGGCGGCATCATCGAACCCCTGATGTATCTGGTGGTTTGGCGGACTGTGTCCGAACAGCAGGGCGGCTCCGTGGGTGGCTACGAAACCAATGATTTCGTCGTCTACTTTATCGCCATGATGATGGTGAGCCACGCCACGTTTACATGGATCATGTGGGAGTACGTTTACCGTATTCGTATGGGCCTTTTTTCGGTAATGCTCCTGAAGCCCATCCACCCCATCCATAGCGACATCGCCGACAACATCGGCTACAAGTTCCTGACCCTGACCGTCATGGCGCCGGTCACCCTGCTGCTGGCTTGGTTCTTCGAAGCCTCCTGGCAGCCAACCGTATGGACTTTGGCTGCCTTCGTGCCCGTGCTGATTCTCGCCTTCCTCATGCGCTTCTACTGGGAGTGGTCGCTCGCAATGGTCGCCTTCTGGACCACACGCATCGACGCCATGAACCAGGCCTATATCGTTGTCAGCCTTTTCTTCTCCGGCAAGCTGGCCCCGCTCTCCCTCTTCCCGGAGATCGTGCAGCGCGCCGCGGACATCCTGCCCTTCCGCTGGCTGCTCGCCTTCCCTGTCGATCTCCTGCTCGGGCGCGTTACGCCCAGGGAGCTGCTCATCGGCATCGGCGCGCAGCTCTTCTGGCTGCTCGCCGGCTATCTCTTTATGCAGCTCATCTACCGGGCCGGCATCAAACGCTACGCCGCCTTTGGCGCCTGACCCGCAACGGCAACCATGTACTATTTTCGCATCTTCGCCACCTACATCCGTGTTGGAATCCTCGGGGAACTCGAATACCGGGCCAATTTCTGGATCAATCTGATCCAGTCCGCGCTCGACCTGAGCGTGGCCCTCGGCGGGTTGGCCGTTGTTTTCAGCCATACCGACACGCTCGGGGGCTGGCGGCCAGAGGAACTGCTGGCGCTGGTAGGCGTCTACTTCCTCATCGGAGGTCTGATTCGCACAATTATCCGCCCCTCGATGATCCAATTCATGGAGGATATACGCCAGGGCACACTCGACTTCACCCTCACCAAACCGGCCGACTCGCAGGTGCTGGTCAGTATCCAACGCGTCGAAATCTGGCGCCTGGTCGACGTGCTCATCGCCCTGCCGGTGCTGGGTACCGCGCTCGTGCGGCTCGGCGTCCAGTTGGGACTGGTCGATACCGTAGTCTTTGCCGTCACGTTGCTGAGCGGCGGCTTGATCATCTACAGCTTCTGGCTTATGCTCAGCACCTGCGCGTTCTGGTTCGTGCGCGTCGAAAATATCCAGGTCATCTTCATGAGCATGTGGCAAGCCGGCCGCTGGCCCGTCAGCATATATCCCGCCTGGCTGCGCGCCGTGCTGACATTCCTGGTCCCGGTCGCCTTCGCCACCACCGTGCCCGCCTCCGCCGTCAGCGGCCGCATCACCGGCGCAACCTTTGTCGGTACGATTGCGCTAGCCGCCGCCATGCTTCTTGTCTCGCGCTGGTTCTGGCGGCTGGGAATTCGGTTCTATTCCGGCGCGTCAGCCTGACAAATCAAGGAGATCGACTTCACCTTATTCCAAACGCGACCGCACAATTCGGTTTTCAATGACTCCTGGTAGGTACAATCAAGGAGGAAACTCTATGCGGATACTAATCACATCGGCCAGCCACGATCTCAGCGCTGTCCTGGCCGACTACCTGGCCGAACATCACGAGGTCCGGCTCACCGAACGGGCACATGTCGAAACTGAGCATGAGTTTGTGCTTTCCGAGCTGGGGCACGACCGCTCCACAAACCTTCTCACACGCGGCATTGACGCCATCATCCACGCCGTGGAGCCCTTGCCCGAAGAGGACGTGAGCGCGCAGCTCGACGCCGCTACCCGTTGTACCTACAACCTGCTCATGGCCGCCGCCGAGGAAGGCGTCCAAAAGGTCATCCTCCTCAGCACGCTCGAACTCATGGCAGACTATCCCCCTGATTATCGCGTCCAAGAGACCTGGCGGCCCCTGCCCCGCACCCAGCCGCCAACTCTCACCAAACACCTGGCCGAGCAGGTCAGCCGTGAATTCGCCCGCGAAGGCAGCTTGGGCGTGATGGTCCTGCGCCTGGGAGAAGCATCCAACAAGACCATTGCCAGCGCCGTCAACGAGGCCCTCGCTGAGCCTGCCTTACTCGCCGCCAAACATAGGTCACGCGAAGAAGGCGGCGCTGAAGCCTGGTCGATTACACACTTAGGGGAGAGAGCATAATGAACGTACTCATTCTCGGCGGCGCAGGCATGCTTGGCCCCTATGTGGCCCGCGAGCTGGTGCCCGCCCACAACCTGCGCATTACCGATATCAAACCGCCGGAAGAAGATCTTCCAGGGGAATTTCTCTTGCTCGACGCCTCCGATCTGGACGGCGTCGTCGCCGCCGCCGAAGGCATGGACGCCATCGTCAACCTTTCCGTGCTACGCCGGGATCGCAAAACCGCCTGGGATGTCAGCACCCGCGGCTGCTACAACATGATGCAGGCCGCAGTTTCCCATGGCATACCCCGCGTCATCAACACCGGACCGCACTTCACCGTCGCCGGACGCCATATCACCGAAATTCATGATTTCGACATCGGCCCCGACATCCCGCCCCAACCAGGGACAAACCTCTACGCTCTGACCAAGTGCATTGGACTGGAAATCTGTCGTATATTCACCCAGCATCACGACATCAGCGTACAGAACTACCTGTTCTACAATTTCAAAGACCCGGCGGCAATCCAACCCGGCGAACACTACGCGCCCTACGTCATCTCCTGGGAAAACGCGGCCGAAGTCTTCACCCTCGGGCTGGATATCGATCTCGACGCGCTGCCCTCCCGCTCTGAAGTCTTCTACGTCTTCGCCGACATGCCCCACGGCAAATTCAGCAACGAAAAGACGAAACGTATCCTCGGCTTCAAACCTCGCCAGGACGTAGAGATTCTTTGGAAGTAGAGGAACGTCCCTGCGAAAGAAGATGCAGCTCCATGAACCGCGACCGGCGTGGAAGCCCAACGGAGTTGAGCGAAGAGGATCAGAAACTGAAGAGGCTCTATCCCTCTCTCGATGAGGAGCGAAAACTGTGGCGCGCCGAGTTCGTCCGCGTTGCCGGCCTGGATGAGGCCGGACGCGGCGCGCTCGCCGGTCCCGTAGTGGCTGGTGCCGTCGTTCTGCCCGCAAACACCAGGCACGCGGGTCTCTGGGCCGAAGTCCAGGATAGCAAACTGCTGTCGCCCTCGCGGCGCGAAGAGCTAGCCGTACGCATCCGGGAGCAAGCAGCCGCTTGGTCACTGGGCGAAGCCTCCGCCGCCGAAATCGATGCCCGCGGCATCGCCCCCGCCACCCGCCTGGCCATGCGCCGCGCCGTCCAGGCCCTTTCGCCTCCCCCTCAACACCTGCTGCTGGACTGGGTGCAGCTCAAGTCCCTCAACCTCCCCCAGCGTAGCTTCACCAAGGGCGACATGTGCATCGTCTCCATCGCCGCCGCCTCCATTCTGGCCAAAGTCCATCGCGACCGGCTGCTCTGCCAGTTGCATGAACACTACCCCGCCTACGGCTTCCACAGTCACAAAGGCTATGCCGCACGCGCGCATCTCGCCGCGATCGATAAACTAGGCCCCTGCCCCCTCCACCGCCGCTCCTTTTCGCCCCTGCGCAAAGACGAAACCCTATTCGGCTGAACTGGCCGGTCGGAACTCAGTCGCCCGCCAAGGCAGCCAACAGCGCCAGCGCCAGCCGTTTCGTTTCCAACAGCGGCCGCGGCTCAGCTTGCCCCCCGCCTTGGTCCGGTATGTCTCCCCAAAACAGGACCTCTTCACCCGGTAGGCCTGCCGTTTGCGCCGCCGGAGGACGATCGGAATCCTGCCCGTCGACCAACTGCGTACTGTCCACCAGCAACACCGGCCCCACACACGCCGGGCATCCATAGCGGCACGCGCAGCGGCGGATCAAATCCGCCGCCCCCGCCATCAGCTCGTCGTGCCGCTCGTACAACTGGGCGCTGAAGCCGATTCCGGCAGGAATGCGCTCGTAAATGTAGATACGAGGAGCGGTGAGCTCCTTCTGCGACGGCGGGGAAACAGCCGGTGGCCTGTGTGAAAGCAATTCGCCCTCGGGCTGCTCCCGAATGATGGCAACATCAATATCGCGGCGGTCACACATCAGATGCAAAGGCGCCAGATTGCCCAGCGCATACGCCACCCCGTCCATCCCGGTACGCGCCCTCACACCCACCTCCAGCCGGTGATGACAGCGTCTGCACAGCAGCACCAGATTGTCGAGTCTATTTGCCTCCCGGTCGTTTCGGTTAAGCCCCGGAATATAGTTGAAAACTCGGAAAGGGACCCGGTGATGCACGTCATGCTGGCGGTTGCGGGTCTCTGCCGCGCCGCACTCGGCACAACGGTAGCCGTCTCTTTCACGCGTCTTGGCGCGTTGCTCCTGCCAGTCAGGGCCGTAGTTGTTGGGTGAATCCCGCCAGTCCCCCGCCTCCATCAGCGACTCCTGCGCTTCAGCCGTCACTTCCAGCCAGTAGCCGGCCGTATCCAGCGTCGTGGGCGGGTAGTCAAGTGGCAGAGTCCCAAGATTCTCATGCGTGAAACGCCGCACTCGCCGGTACTGCGTTACCTGCGATGTCACGAAAACCTCCCCGTAACCCAGTTCTGCCCCGCCGCTCACCCGGCTCTCGTGCGCCGAAATCACCTCGATCTCAGTCTCCGTACTGGCCTCCGTGTAATACTCGACCTCCGCCGGCCAAACCCACGCCTGTCTCTCCTCCAGATCCAACTCCTCAACTAGGAAGCTGCGCCCTTCGTGAATGTAGACCGCCCCTTCATGCACCTGGAACGGCGCGCTGGCCGCGTCGACCTCTCCTACCACCGTGAACGTGCCTTCCTTCTGAAAGAGTTCAGGGCTTAGGGGCCAGGGGTTAGTCTGCCCCTCGTCCTTCGCCCCTGTTCCCTGCCTTTCGCCCCCGGTATCGAAGGCCGACGCCCTGTCCGAGCTCCCCGCCTGGACTACAACAGGTTCGCCGCCAATGCTGCGCAGGCCAAACTGCCGCGAAGGATATCCGTCTCCTCTCCACAAAAAGTGGCTGCCGAACTGTTGCACGCTCTCCTCTTCAGCCAGCAACTCGAGCACCTCTCCCGTGAAGGGCGACTGGCCAAATTGGTCGCCTGCCACAAATGGCAATTCAAACGCCGCGCAGCGAATTTGGTCCACCAGCAGTACAAGGTTGTCCGCGTTCGCAAAGGCTCTCTCAGGTGACCGCTGCAGGAGATACTGGGGATTATTGACTACATACTGGTCGAGCGCGCCCGCCGTTGCCACCAGCACTGCCACAGACTCCCCGGTCGTGCGGCCGACCCGGCCCCATTGCTGCCACGCCGCTGCGACCGTCCCCGGATAGCCGCAGATCACTGCCGCCTCCAACTGACCGATATCAATTCCCAGCTCGAGTGCATTGGTAGCAACCACCCCCCGCACGCTTCCCGTCCGCAATCCTGCTTCGATCTGCCTACGTTCCTGCGGAAGATAACCTCCCCGATAGCCTCGCACTGCCCCGGGTGAAATCTGAACCGCGTCGTCCCCCTCTTCTCTATCCCCGCCCCTGCCTCCGTCTCCCAAGCCCTCCCGAATGTAGCTGAGCAACAGTTCCACCGTCAGGCGCGCGCGGCCGAAGACGATAGTCTGCAACCCACCCCGCAGAAAACGGACCGCCAGCGCCTGGCTTTCCAAAACGCTGCTCCGGCGCAGACCCTGAATCGGGTCGTACAAGGGCGGCGCGTACAAAACAATGTGCTTTTTCCCCTGCGGCGCGCCGTTATAGTCGATGACCCGGACCGGTTGTTCGCTGAGGCTTTCAGCCAGCTGCTGTGGATTGGCTATCGTTGCGCTGGTCAGTAGAAACTGGGGATGGCTGCCGTAGTGGCCCGCAACCCGTCGCAACCGGCGCAGGACATTGGCAACGTGACTGCCGAAAACACCGCGATAGCTGTGCATTTCGTCAATGATGACGTAGCGCAGACCCGCAAAAAAACGTGCCCATTCGCCGTGATAAGGTAGTATCCCAGCGTGCAGCATGTCCGGATTGGAGAGAACGGCTCGGGCATTCTGCCGGATCGGCCGTCGCTCTGCAGCCGGCGTGTCGCCGTCGTAAGCCGCGACGGAGCCTGCACCGGCCAGCCCATCTGTGCTGGCACCGTCGACACCGGCTGTTTCACGGATCCAATCTCCGATCTCCGCCAATTGATCGTAGGTCAGCGCTTTCGTTGGAAAGAGGAACAGGGCCGTTGCTTCGGAATCGCTGAGCAGCGCTTGCAGTACCGGCAGCATATAACAAAGCGTCTTGCCGCTTGCAGTAGGAGTTACGACGGCAATTGAGGGATGACCTTCCAATGCAGAGGTTACGGCTTCGGCCTGATGGCTGTAGAGGTGCTGAATCCCCCGGCGCTGCATCACCGCCCTAAGCACGGGATGCAGCCCTTTCGGCGCTTCGACCAGCTGGCCAGCGCGGGCCGGCAGCGTCTCCCAGGCGGTGACGTTGGCCATAAAGCTCCTGTCCCGGCCCAATTCGGATATGACATCACCGATGCTCATATTAGTGGCTTAGTGGTTAGTTTTTTGGGCGGTTGGGCCTGCGGCCTGCCCTTGTGCGGGGGCAGCGCCCCCGCAACGCCCCCGCCTGTTTTTGTCGGCGGGTCGGCGCAGTTGGCGGCTTCGTGGTTAGCGGGTTTGCCGTTCACTAAAAACTGACTACTAAAAACTGCCGTTCCGCTTTTTGCCGGCCCCCGGTGTTACACGCCCGTGATCCGGATCCCGCTGCCCTTCACCTTATTGCGGATGTTGATTCCGATGAGCACCGCGGTCAGTCCTTCACTGACGCTGCTGTTTACCAGTGGCCCCGCGTCGATACCCCGCATTCCCGCTGCCTGCGCCAGTTCCAACGCCGCCTGCTTTGCCTCTTTGTCGTCACCCGTAACGAGGATATCGCAGTCGACCGCGTGGTTCAGGTCTTTCAAATGGGTCGCGCTGATATTTTGAAATGCTGCTACTACGCGCGCCTTGTCTCCCAGTAGCGCCTGCGCTTCTTCCGCCGCCGACCCACCCGGCGGACGCCATATCCGGCTCACCCGCGGCGGCTTCAGCGGGACCACCACGCTCACGACCGTCTTTCCATTGCAACCCGCTCGGATCTGTTCCAGGATTCCGGCCTGCGAATCGTATGGGACACTGAGAACGAGCACATCCGCGGCCGCCGCCGCCCCTGCGTTGGTATCGCCGCCGATTCGCGCCGTCTGCCCGGCCGGTAACAGCGAACTCAACTCCGCAGCCGCGTCAACTGCTCGCTCACGGCTGCGGCTTCCGATCAGGACCGGATATCCAGCCGCCGCCCAGCGTAATGCCAGGCCCGAACCTTCCTCGCCCGTACCCCCGATGACGGCAAGAGTTGGATTGGTCATCGCGATCTCTTCTCCTTAGGGAATGCGACAGCTATCACGACTGCCAGAACCTCTCCCACGTCTCCTGCGCACGCTCCCGGCTGCGGGCGCTGATTTCCGCCTCATCCAGCGTCAGCAGTTCCCGATCACGCATCAGCACACGGCCATGACAGATTGTGCTGTGCACGTGCCCGCCGCTGACGCCGAACAGGATATGCCATGGCAGGTTGTCGCCGTTCAGGGGCGTCGTGGGATGGTAGTCGAGAAGAATAATGTCCGCGCAAGCTCCGGGGGCCAAAATTCCAACCGGCTTCTCAAAAAAGGCGCCGGCTAGCCTGCGGTTATTGTAAACCGCCATCTGTAACACTTTATCCGCGCCAAGCGTTCGTGGATCACCGCTGTTCACCTTGTGCAGCTGATCGGTCACCTTCAACTCAGCGAACATGTCATTGCTGAAACCGTCATTGCCCAGTACGACCGGCATCTCTCCCCTCAGCATCGCTGGCACATCGGCCGCGCCCACCGCGTTGTTCATGTTCGAGCGGGGCTGATGGGACACGAATGTCCCCGTCCTCTTTAGCAAAGCCATTTCCCAGGAGTCAATATGTACGCAGTGGGCAAAGATGCTTTCGGCCCCGGTGATGCCGAACCCGTGCAGTCTCTCCACCGTGCGTTTACCGCTGCGGCTCACGCTATCCCAGGCGTCCGCCTGGTGTTCCGCAACATGAACATGAAACCGGTTGCTCTCCGCGCGGCAGGCCTCCAGCGTCTCGTCCGAGAGCGTCATACTGGCGTGCAAGCCAAAAGTGGCGGCCACCCGCTCCGCCAGCGGAGAACCGCGCAACGCCTCGGCAAAGCGCAGGTTTTCTCGAATCCCTTCCCGCGCCGCAGCGGGACCGTCCCGGTCCGTCACCTCGTAACAAAGCACCGACCGCAGCCCGCTGGCATCTACCGCGGCGGCGATTGCGTCCAGGCTCCCATCAATCGAGTTCTGGCTGGCGTGGTGGTCGATCAGAGTCGTTGTACCGTTGCGAATGGCATCTACCAGACAGACTTCAGCCGAGCTCAGCACGCCCCCCAGGTCCAGTGACCGGTCCAGCGGCCACCATAGTTTCTGCAGGATCTCCGGAAAATTCTTGGCCGGCTCCCCCGGAATATACATCCCCCTGGCAAATGCCCCATAGAAGTGCGTGTGAGCGCAGATCATGCCCGGCATCAGCAGCTTACCCTCCGCATCCCACTTTTCAGCCTCAGGATAGCGGCTCAGCAAAGTCCCGCTCTTGTCAACATCGGCGATCTCGTCCCCGCGGACATAGACACCGCCATCTGCCAGGACTTGGTTAGAACTGTCAAAAGTGATAACGGTCGCGTTGTGAATCAGCATTTCCTACCCATCTCTTCCTGCACTGATTTTCGAACAGTGGCTTGAAGTCAGTGGCACAACACACCGTGAGCCACCGAAGTTATGAAGTATACGGCTGCCCGTTGGAAACGCAAATGCCGGGAACGGCCCGGCCCCGTTTCCAGGTCGCGTACGACCATAACAGGGGACCTCTCCCCTCGGGCCAAACGCACACTCACAACGGCTCGCGGGCCGTCGCAGACAGTTCCACACAACGAGCCTGATTTTCGCAAACCACGTGAACTCCTTATACTGAAATCTCTGAAACGGAACTTGCCGCAGAGGAGCGCTTCGTGAAAATTCTGGTTACGGGCGGAGCAGGATTCATCGGCAGCCACATTGTGCGCTGGCTTCGCAAGGCCGGCAACGAGGTCGTCGCAGCCGACAATTTGCGAACCGGCAAACTGACAAATCTTCCCGCCGATGTACCACTCTATGAAGTGGACATTCGCGATCAAACCGGTCTTGCCGATCTCTTTGCGGCCGAACGTCCTCAGGCCGTGGTGCATCAGGCCGCCCTGGCGAACGTGCGCGAAAGCATGGAAGACCCCATTACATATGCCGAGGTCAACATTATCGGTACTCTACACCTGCTTGAGCTGGTGAAAGACTACAACTGCTCCAGGTTCATCTTTGCCAGCACAGGTGGCGCGGTCTACGGTGAGGGCCAACCGCCGAATGAGTCCATGGCTGAAGGCGATGAGGGAGGCCGCCTGGCTACCGGTTCCCCAATTCTACCATTCACCGAGGAAAGTCGACCACAGCCCAAGGACAACTACGGCGCAAACAAGCTCAGCTGTGAGCACTACATTGAGTTGTACAATCAGAACTACGGCCTGCCATACATCATCCTGCGCTACGCCAACGTCTACGGTCCGCGTCAGGATGTTAAAGGCGAGGCAGGTGTCGTCGCCATCTTCACCGGCGCCATGTTGGCCGATCATGCCACCCATATAACTGGCGATGGCGGCCAGCAGCGCGATTTCGTCTACGTGGACGACGTCGCCAGAGCCAACATTCTCGCTTTGAACAGTGATCTGACCGGCACGTACAACGTGGGCACAGGGCTTCCTACCGACATCAATACCCTCTACCGACTGCTTGCGGATCTGACCGGGTACGGCCGCAAGCCCGCCCATCTGCCCCGCCCCGCCGGTGAAGTGCGTGCTACCTGGTTGGACTGTTCCAAAGCTGGGCAGGAGTTAGGCTGGGAGGCCGAAGTCGACCTCCGGGAGGGTCTGCGCCGCACCGTAGAGTGGGCAAGAACAACAGCGGCTATAGCCTAGCGGCAGTTCTTCCGCACGCCCCCCAGCTTTTCGTCCAATTTCAATTGGGGTTGCGATGCATATCGTCGTCAGTGGCTGGTTTTGGGGACAACCCAACACCGGCAGCGGTCAATATCTTCACCGGCTGTTGCCCCGACTGGCGGCCCTGAATGCGCCGGCAAGAGGAACAAACGCCGCAGACAATCCGGGCCCTGCTCAGCCGCACGACCCAGCCCAGAGAGCGAACAACCAGACACAAACAAGATATACGCTGATTCTACCCCGCTACCCGGAGGGCAGCGATCACGTCGACGCTTTGGCCGCAAATCCCCTTCAGTTGACCGCGGTCGTTTCCCCGCCTCCGCCACTTCCCCGCCAACTGGCAAAGCTCTACTGGGAACAGGTGACCGTACCGCGCCGCGCCCGCAGTCTGGGCGCCGATCTCTTGCTCGTTCCCTACTGGGCGGCTCCTCTGTGGCAACCCGCGCCAACAGTCGTCACCGTCCACGATCTGATCCCTCTGCTTCTCCCACCCTATCGCGGAGGATTGACGGGCCGGCTCTATACCACTTTGGTCTCCACTTCGGCCCGGCGTTGCGCAGCCGTCTTGACCGTCAGTGAGGCAAGCAAACGGGACATTGTTCGCCACCTCGGCCTGCCAGATGAGCGCGTGATAGCTGTTCATCACGGACCGAACAGTGAAGAGGATGACGCGGAGCGAAATGAAGTCGACCCCAACCTCTCATTCAACCGGCAGGTAGCGCGCAAGTACGCCTTGCCGGAACGCTACTTTCTATATCTTGGTGGCTTTGACGTGCGCAAAAATATGTTGGGGATCGTGCGCGCCTATCGAAGATACCTCGACCTCGGCGGGGATCCGGCCGTCAAGCTGGTCGTGGCGGGGCAGCTGCCGCATTCGGATACCCCCTTCTTCCCGGACCCACAGCGGCTCGTCCGCCAGCTCAAACTGACCGATTACGTGCGTTTCATCGGTTGGGTGGACGAGGAAGATAAAGAGCCGCTCTATGCAGGTGCCGCCGCTTTTCTCTTCCCCAGCCTATATGAGGGTTTCGGCATGATGCTGCTGGAGGCCATGGCCGCCGGCTCGCCGGTAATTACCAGTTCGGAGTGAGCCGGAACTCAAACTCCTCGCCGCTATTCGGTGCGTAGCAGACTTGGCGCATGCTCAGCGACGGGTGATCGCGCCCAAACTCCTCGGTGATTTGCCAGAGTTCCGGGCTGTCAAGGAAAATCGACATCACTGAAGCACAGGCTGCCACAGGGTTGGGGACCGATGTGTAGGCGGCCAGCCAGGCGCCGGCGGCTTCCGTGTATCGGTTCTCCGGCTGGTCCTCCTCCAGCGTTTCCAGCAACGACTCAGCCTCTGATCGTTGGTTGTTCAGTGTCAGAACCTGCACCAGCCGGAAGTTGGCCAGCCCCCGGAGCAGCGCTGTCTCTTCCTTCGGGTCCGTTCCCTGAACGCTGCACGGCTGCAAATTCGGCGACTCCAGCGTATCCTTGTACATGTCGATCGCAGCCGCATAGCTCGCCCGGTTCCCTTCGGGCCCCGCCGCCTGGAGTGCTACATTCGCCTCGATTAATCGTAGCCCCAGGCAGTTGCTTGCGCCGTTCGCCCGGTCATAGGACCACGTGTGTCGACGTAGCGGCGAGCCGTCCATGCTGTACCAGATCTCCGTATGCGGTATATCCAACCCCTTCTTCTCCCTGCCGCTGACACCGCCGCTGAACCAGAGGCGCCGGATACGGGGAAGATCAGATAAATCTTCTTCGACCATGTCAACCAGGACGGCGCCTTCCGCGATCGCGGCCCCCGGGCCAATCACGGACTGGTAGGCTGCGGATTCACTGTCCCAAGTGACGACTTCTACTGTTAACAGACAGAATGTAGTGCAACGCTCCCACTGCCAGATTAACTCCGCTCTGCCATCCCCGTTGGCATCACCAATCGCCAGAATCCTGGGTAGTCCCTCTATTTCCGGCGTATAGACCGTCTGAAAACTGCCGTCATCGCGCTGGTGCAGAATCAGAACAACGCCGTCTGCCCCGCCCGGCCCGTATCCGTCATCGCTGACACCTGACGGCATCACAATTACATCTTTCAGCCCATCCTGGTTCAGATCGTAGATCAGCAGTCCGCCCCGCTCGTCGCCCATCGCATCACAGGACTGCAGCCAGGCGTGGAGGAAAATCCTCAGCTTCAGGATTCTGCCCTCCTGTCTCTCGCCGTCTGAATCTCCGACTGAACTTTGTCCCCCGGTCAGCTCATTGATTACCTCGGGAAGGACCGCGAGATACTCCGTCGCACTCTCCGGACAGACCGGCAGTCCTCCGGTCTCGGTTAGGCGCGGCTCAGGCTCCGCGTCCGGCTTGATCTCAAGGTAAGGGCAGACGTCTTCAGCTGTAAATGTAGGGTTGGCATAACCGTAGTCGGCCAGTATATTCACCACTTCAGGATTTGCTGCGGCGAAAATGTTGACCGCTTCGCACGCCGTCTTGGCGTCCCCGCTCTGCCTGTACGCGGCCAACCAGCGTACGCCCACTTCCGCATAGATCTGCCTCTCGTACGTGGACGCAAGTCGCTCCACACGGGCCGCGGCCAACTCAGGCTTCGACTCATAGCCCGCAATCAATGCAAGTCGGAAGAGGGCAAAGCTGCGCAATTCGGAAAGCTCGTTGCTCCGATCTCCGCATGCCTGCCAGTTATTGTTCTCAGCAGCATCTGTGTAGAGCCACTGTGCCTTTTCAAGATACAGCTCGCTCGTCATGGCGTGGTTGGCATCAATCACCGTATGGTAAAGGCACAGGCTTGGTATCATTCTTTCGCTGCTCAAGGCATATGGTGCGCCTTCTGTGCTTGTCCATACCGCGAGTCGGGTCCGCTGTGGACCGGCGTCGGCTCCGGCGTACCGGCCGCCTATCAGACGGATCTCATTGGGTCTGCCCGGCTTGTCGCTGGGGGTCAACGATACGTTTGCCCCAGCCATCGTAATCGTGCCTTTGGTCCAATCCCGCCATGCAACGCCATCCCAGCTGCGAACATGCACCGTGACGAAGCAGGAACTCGGTCCGCATATTGTATCCGTCCACACGATGTCGGTCAGTCCGTCGGCGTTAATGTCTTGAGTTGCCAAAAAATCGATCGTTCCGGTTGCGGCGATCTCATAGCTGAGAGAGTGTCCTTCTCCTCCGTCGAGAATCACCAGTTCCTGTTGGTCCGCGCCAGCCCCACTCCCACTTCTGGTAACTGCCTCTGTCCGCCTCCCTTCGTCATTCGTGAACACGAGGACCGCGTCATCCACGTTATCGGATGTGAGATCGGCGTTGACCAGTATGCGAAACTCGACTCCGCAATCCCCCAGAAATGAGGTAAGTTGATCATGGCGGTTGTACGTCGGAATCCTGAAAAGGGCTGTCAGAGTCTGGCTCAGGCTATCTTGCGCGTCCGGACACGGCGGAAGGGTCACGCGCCTGGGCAAAGGCAGACTGATGCGGGGCATGAAAAAGGGTTCCGGTTCACCGTCAGTAGAAAGAATGGCAAGGAGGTCAAGGACCGGGGTTGGCGTAACAAGAGGAGACTGTCTCTCTGCCTGCCCCTCATCCTGCGTTTCGTCTGGCGCGACTGTCGGCACTCGGGTCGGAGTCGCCAGGAACGCCGGAATCAGCAGCCGTTCCCCGACGAGCAGCGATTCGTTCGCACGTACTGACTCAGGATTCGCCCCTTGCAAAAGATCAACCGGAAGGCCGAACTTCTCGGCCACAGTGATCCAGCCATCTCCCCGTTGGACGATGTAATACTTCTCCTCGCCATCCGGAGTCCACGGGATAAAAAGACTCTCGCCAACAATCAGCCAGCCGTTAGGGCGCACGGAATCCGGGTTCGCTTCTTGCAACTGGTTCACCGTCAGGCCGACCCGCCGCGCCACCAGCGGCCAGCTGTCGCCCGGCTGCACTATATATGTATAGCCGCTTTCCTGCGCCGAAACTGAAACGATCTGCAACAGCAAAAGCAGCGCAATCAACAAGAAAGCAAGCCGTAACCCTAACTTCATTGAACTCTCCCGCAACCTCTAGCAGCCAATTCCTCTTGGTTGCAAACGCTAATTCAACCCCGAACTGAGAATTCCGACACCGGCCATACCCTAAAAATGCCGAGGATGCGTTCATCGCGGTAGAAGGGTGGGCGTACCTGACTGGCGTGAATTTCCTGCATAGGCTGCCTCAGGCGTGGCTGCGGTCGTGCGGCCGGCCGGGGGTGACCGGCCGCACGGCTGAGTCGGTGAATTAGCGAATCGGTGGCGCGTACAGGATGCCGCCGTCGGTGTAGAGGCTGTTCAGGCCGCGGGGCAGGTCAAAGACCGTATCCGGACCGAGATTGCGGTCGTAGATTTCGGCGTAGTTGCCGAGTTGCGAGATCACGTCTGCGAAGCAGCCAGCGTTGGCGATGCCGACCTTGGCGCAGAAGTCGCCTTCGAGGCCGAGCAGCTTACGGATATTGGGGTCGTTGCTGTCCATGAAGCTGTCGATGTTCTGAGACGTGATGCCGTGCTCTTCGGCCAGGATCGTGGCGTAGACGACCCAGTTGACGAGGTCGAACCACTGGTCATCGCCATGGCGGACGGCTGGACCCAGAGGCTCCTTGGAAAGCGTCACGTTGATGATTACGTGGTCCGCAGGGACGGTAAGCGTGGTCTGGCGGGAGACGAGGCTGGACTTGTCGGTCGTGACCGCGTCGCAGCGGCCCTCGTCGTAGGCATTGAAGGACTGGTCGAAGTCTTCAAAGACGACGGCTTCGTAGTCGACGCCAGCCGCGGCGAACTGATCGGCCAGGTTAAGCTCGGTGGTCGTGCCGGTAACGACGCAGACGGAGGCGCCCTGCAGGTCCTGCAACGTGGCGACGCCGCTATCCTTGCGCACCATCAGACCCTGGCCGTCGTAGAAGGTGGTGGGGCCGAAGTTCATGCCCAAATCGGTGTCGCGAGACATCGTCCACGTGGTGTTGCGGATGATGACGTCGCCCTCACCACTGGAGAGGATGGTAAAGCGTTCCTTGGCGCTGGCTGGCCGTACTTCGAGGGCGTTGGCGTCGCCAAAGATAGCGGCGGCAATGGCGCGGCAGTAGTCGACGTCAAAGCCGGAGAAATTGCCCTCCGAGTCGAGGAAGCCGAAGCCGGGGAGCTGGGCGTTGCCGATGCAGATCAGATTGCCGCGTTCCTGCACGATGCTGAGCGTGGACTGCACCTCCTGCACTGCCGGCGCTGCCGCCTCGTCCGACTCGACGACTTCCGGTCCGGATGCCGGACTCATGCAGGCGGCGATGATCATGCCTATGACCATCGAAAGAATCATGCCGGCCCTGTTCAGTTTCTTCATGTTTTTCATGCTCCGTTCCTTAACAGTGGATGGTGGAAAGGGAGTCCGTTTGGCGCGTCAATCGTTGACGGACCGTGAGAAAGCCTGTGACCGAGCGTAGCGCAACCTCCCACAGGGTCTGCTGTGCAAAGCGCTCAACTCAGTACCCCAACTATATTATACCATGTCCGCTTACATGCCAATAGGATTTTTTCGATATAGGCACAACCTGTATTCTCCGACGACAAATATGAACGAACCATCCGTGAAGGCGCAACGGCGCCTGATTTCCTAACCGTTACCCTTTGGGCTCTACCAATTCAACTGGCGAGAAAGGACTCGTTGGGCAGGAATCGCTCCTTCGTCGAAAATCAAAGTACATCTTATGCATCGCAAGAATCCCGTCAGTCCTCCTTCAAGCAACCTCTCGCTCTAGAGTTTACACCGTTTTCCTCCTCAGCTTGGCGGGACTCTCAGTCAGCGGGTAGAATTCAGCGATGAACTCGATTTTGACAATCGAACTGACACACATAGCCGATACGGGCGAAGCCGTGGGCCGAGATGAGGATGGCCGGGCCGTTTTTGTCACCGACGCAATCCCGGGAGAGACGGTCGAAGTTGAAATTACGGTTGAGTCAAAACGCTTGCGGCGCGGTACTCTTCGCAAAGTAGTGAAGACCAGCCCGGATCGCGTGGAAGCGCCTTGTCTGCATTTCGGCCCTCGACATCCTGTGACGTCCGCTGATGGTCAAACCCTCAATCCGTCATATCGCCGAGCCGGTTGCGCCGGTTGCCAGTGGCAGCACATCGACTACGAACGCCAACTATCCCTAAAGCGGGAAATCGTCGTCAACATCCTGGCCCGCGAAGCACGCCCAGGCAAGACCCGCCAGCAGAGCCGGCAGAGCGCCGAACAACTGGTGGCGGATGTCATCGCCCTCGGCGCGAGCGCAATTGAACCGTCCAATGCCGCTCCTGCCGTGCTCGATTTTGGCTTCCGCACGCAAATGCAATTTGACTTGGCACACAACCATAAACTCACCCTTGCCGATCGCGACCAAAACCGGATAGCCGTCGACGCCTGTCCTCTCCACCACCCGCAACTGGCCGAACTGTTCGCCGGATTCCGCAGCGATCGAGAAAGCGAGGAGCGAGCAGAAGAAGATAAACTTTCTCCGCAACCCGTACCTCCCGCCGTCGACCGCGTGACGCTCGCAGTAGGAGGCACTGACGACACTCTGAGCGAGTCGGCAAAGGGCGTGCTCGTCTTGCATAGCGATAGTGACAATCCGCCCAGCCTGGAATTTGACCTGCCGGTGAACGTCTTCTTCCTCCACGAAACTGAAGAACCTTCACTGGAATTGCTTGTAGGTGACTGGAGTTACAGCCTGCAAGTGGAGGGGCATCAACTCACCGCCTATCCCCCGCTTGGCGGCGGTGCCCGCGACGGCCACCTGCTGGCAGATGAAGTCCTGTCTGCCGTGGCGGCAGAGCTGCTCGAATTGAAGACCTTTGAACACCTTCTCGAACTGTGGGCCGGAATCGGCGCTCGCACCGCCGTCTTGTCTGAACAGGTCGCCACAATCGTCGCCGTGGAAGAGGCAGAACTGCCCGCAGCCGCAATGCGCGCCAATCTGGAACCGCTCGACAATGCCGACGCCTGGCACGGGGAGATGCTGCCCACAATACGCAAACTGCGTCGCGGCCAATACAGTTTTGACGCCGCCTTGCTCGCGCCCCCCGGCGGCCTTATCGAATCGGAACTGTTTTCCCTTCTCACCCGTATGCGTATCCGTCGCTGCGCCCTCATCTCCGAAGAGCCGGCGCGCCTGGCGCGGGCACTGGCAGACTTGGACAAAGAGGGTTATCGTCTGACGGCCGTCCAGCCGGTCGATCTTCAGCCCCATCAGCCAGCGGCGACACTTGTCGCTCGCTTTGACAGAAAGTGAACCGAAATAAACCGCTGAGAAGTGGCGGGAAACCGCTAGCAGATTCAAAAATAAGTCGGACGAATTACAGATGAGCGATTCAATTGAGATCCGCACCCTGACATCAGTTGAAGACTGCCGCCGTGTTCAGGTGGTCCAGGATCTTGTCTGGGGTGGTGGGCACGGCGACACAATGTCGATCCATGTGCTGGTCACACAGTCCAAGAGCGGCGGTCTGCTGCAAGGTGCCTTTGTCGACCGCGGCGCCGAGGAAACGGAGGGGATGGTCGGCTTTTCCTTCGGCTGGCCTGCCTTTGGTCATGGCTCCGCCGGCGAGCGAAAGCTCAAGTTCTGCAGCCATATCATGGGTGTCTTGCCCGCATGGCACGGCCGTGGAATCGGGCTGCGCTTGAAGCTGTCCCAGAGAGAGGAGCTGCTGCACCAGGGTTGGACTGACTGGGTGACGTGGACCTTTGATCCGCTGCAAAGGGTGAACGGGCGCCTCAATATCAGCCGGCTCGGCGGTATCAGTACCACCTACCTGCGCAACGTCTATGGCGAGATGACGGACAGCCTCAACACAGGCATGCCGACCGACCGATTTCAAGTAGACTGGTATCTCGACAGTCCTCGCGTCCGAAGTGCTCTCAGAGCCGACCACCCGAACAAGGAATGGTCCGCAGACTCTCTGCAACGCGCCCGTACCCATTCCCAAGGCAACAGCCGACCGCGGGTGCCCCAAGGGCCTCCGCCTCCACCGGACGGCCGCCCCTACGCGCTTCCCCTGCCCGACAACGTCGACGCTTTGCGCCGCGCCGGAGGGACCTTGCTCTTCGATTGGCGCTACTTTGTGCGTCAGGCTGCAGAAAGCTGTCTGGCCGCTGGTTACGCTTTGGCGGGCTGCTCTCTGATTGAAAATGAGTGGCACTACATCTTTGAGTTGCAGGACTGAGCTCCTGCCACTCGCTCCACAAAGGGAGGCTCGGTCTGAAGCTGGCAACCGTCGCAATCCCATAACGACGTGGGCGGCCAACTTCCAGCAAAGTATTGACTCATTCCTCTGATTTCGGTATACTTTCCTTGCTTGCGAAGATAGCGAACAGTCTGACCCGTGATTTGAGTTGTTCTCGTTATCGACATGATTTACGGCCGGCACCGTGCCATGCGCACCGCGGTCATACATGACAATCAAGCAGATCAAGAGTTGCAGTCGGAACTCAAGGTGAGTCACAATTTCTGACCTCCACGCACACAGAAAGGATTCCACATGTTTCAGGAAACCATTGCCAAGCTCATTGCCAGGACCGCGGTGAAATCCGTCAGCGCCCACTGTGACGGCCCCTGCGGCGTCTATGACCCGGCCTCCGCTCGCATCGCCGCCGAAGCAGCGCTGTCGATGACCAAGAAAATCATCGACCTCGGCCCGGCAGACTCTGCCGATCACAACACGTATGGTCGCTTCGTTGCCATCAAGGAACAGCAGGCGCACCTGGCCAAGGAGGAGTTGCTCATCCTCTGGACCGACTATTTCAAGCCAGAGCATCTGGATCAATACCCGGATTTACATGAAAAGTTCTGGAATGCTGCCAAGCTTTGCTCGGCCGTTAAGCAGGGCGTCGATGTCGATGCAGCCAACGATCTGATGGCCGCAATTGAGGATATCCACAACGTCTACTGGGCCACCAAGGGGCGGGACGTAGCCTACTACGTGGCTACCTGATCCCGGGTACGCCAGAACAGGTCTGCGCCAGCAGACCGATCACAAAGCGGAAAGAGAATCAGAGACCGGATCCCCGCCAGGATCCGGTCTTCTTTTCAAATAAAGAATGGAAAGAAGCGTGCCCCGCAGCGGCTGGCGGGAGATGGCGCTTTGGCTGTTTCGTCGTCGCCGACTCTTCCGAGTGACCGGAGATTCGATGATGCCGACCCTGACGGCAGGCGCCGTGGTGATGCTGGATCCCCGCGCCTACCGCCAGCGGAAACCGCAAGAGGAAGAGATAGTCGTCGCCCGCCATCCCCGCCAAAATGAGCTCCAAATCGTCAAACGGGTGACGGCGGTAGTCGAGAGCCGTACCGAAAGTGGCGCCCCTAGCATTCGGCTCATTCTTGCCAGCGATAACGCCGCCGCCGGTGTCGACAGTCGCGTATTCGGGCCGGTCGCGCTGAACCTGGTGTTAGGCAAGGTCGTCAGCCGCTTGCGCTGACAGCTATAGCGCATAGCCAGCTCAGAGCCCACCTCCCCTATCAATTTCCACCTTGAGTTTTACCGGCGCTGGCGGGGATCGAGCGCGTCGCGCAGGCCGTCGCCGATGAAGTTGATGCTGAGAATCGTGAGGGAAATGAACATGCCCGGCCAGATGACCAGCCACGGATTTTGGGTGATGAAGTCTTTGTTCTCAAAAAGGAGCCGCCCCCACGTAGGCACGTTGGAAGGAAAGCCAAGCCCCAGGAATGAAAGTGCCGACTCTGTCAGAATCGCCGCAGCCACCCCTAGCGTTGCTGAAACAATAATCGGGCTCAGAACATTGGGCAGGATGTGCTGCCACAGTATCACGGGCTCGCGCGTCCCCACGCTGACCGCAGCTTCGACGAACTCCTTCTCCTTGATTGACAACACTGATCCGCGCACGACCCGGGCCGTCGGCATCCACCCCAATATGCCGATAACAAGGACCACGAGCAGAAAAATGCCCAGTTCCGGGCCCAGCAATGCCTTGAGCGAATCACGGAACAGCATGATGATGACCAGCAGCAGTGGCAGGCTCGGTAAAGCCAGCATCAGGTCCGTGAAGCGCATGAGCGGATTGTCCAGCCGGCGGAAGAATCCGGATAGCACGCCGACCAGCGTGCCAAAGGTGATGGAGACAAACATGGCGACGACGCCCACCGCCAGCGAGATGCGTCCGCCGAATAGATTGCGCGCCAGTGTGTCCCGCCCCAGGTCGTCCGTGCCCAGCGGGTACTTTACCGAGGGGGGTTGATTGATCGAATCAATGTCATCGACGATGAAGCTGTATTCCGGGTCTACCGTGTAGATGAGAGGGCCGGCGAGGACGCCAATCACCAGCAAACCAAGCACGACTACGCCGATGTTTGCCAGATTGTGGCGACGAAAGCGCAGCCATACATCCCCCCACAAAGTACGATGCTGGCGTTGCGGGAGTTCTGAGGCGAGGCTCTCAGCGGATGCCGTTTCCGTGCCTACGGCCATATTCGCTCCTGCGGCCAGCTGTTTGCGACGCCTGGCCTGGTAATCCAATGACAATTGGCCACTGCACTCTAGCTGTACCGGATGCGCGGGTCGAGTATGCCGTAGATGACATCGGCAATAAGATTGAATACGACAATCAAGCAGGCAAAGATAAAGGTGACCGTCTGTACTAAGGGAATGTCGTTCAACTGAATAGCGCCAATGAGGAGCGCTCCCAGGCCGTTTACGCGGAAAATCTGTTCAGTGATGATCGCGCCGCTGAAAATTGCGGGAATGCCCAACGCGATGAGGGTGACAACAGGGATCAGGCTGTTGCGCAAGATGTGGCGAATAACGACATATCTCTCGCGAAATCCTTTGGCCGTCGCCGTTCGGACGTAGTCCATAGGAATGTTGTCGAGCATCGACGAACGCGTAAAGCGGGCCAGAATCGCCGCCTGGAAAAAACCGAGAACCGCCACCGGCATCGCGCTTTGCCTCAATTGCTCGACAAAACTGTGCCAATCCATAACCTGAAGATTCGTGTCATAGATCATGGGAAACCATTTGAGCTTCACACTGAATAGCAGAATCATCAAGAGGCCGGTGAAGAAGGTCGGGATCGAATAGCCGATTAGCGAAATGAAAGTCCCGACCTGATCGAAGATCGAGTACTGTCGAATTGCAGAGATGACACCGATCGGCACCGCGATCACAATCGCGACCACATAGGCCAGCCCCACAACCCAGAGCGTCTGCGGTACTCGCTCCATGATCATATCCATTACGGGAACGCCCCGACTGCCCCAAGAGGTCACCCGTAACCGCTTCTCCCCATCCCCGATCTGAATGTCGAACGCGTTCTCGATCAGGGACAACGGCTCATTGATAAAGAACTGGCGCATCCACAGCCCATACTTGACCGGAAAAGGTTCATCCAGCCCCATCGCCTTACGAATCTGCTGTCGGATCTCGGGACGAATGGTCTCCGGCAGGGCGCTGGTCGGATCTCCGGGCGCGAGATCGAGCACCGCAAAGATGACAAAGCTTATCGCGATGAGGGTCGGAATGATTGTCAGAATGCGGCGGACGAGATATTGGCCCACAGCGTGAATTGGGGAGACAGAGAAAGAGGGAGGAGAGGAAAACTCTCCTCCCTCCCTAATTCAGATTAGCGATGCCAATCGCCGACGTTCCACATCTGGCTGTCCCAACCGTTGATCCAAACGCCCTGGAGGGTGTTGAGGTGGGCCGAGACTTCGCCGCGGTAGACCAGCGGAATCTGGTAGTAATTCTGAACATTAATATCGTTCAACTGCTTTACCAGCGCCTCACGCTCCGGGCCGACCGGCGTCTGCGTCAGCTGTTCGAAGAGTGTGTCATACTCGGCGTTGCAGCCACGGAAGATGTTGCCGCCGCCCCAGGTGTTGTCCCGCATCGGGATCTGGTCGCAAATCCAGTTTGAAAGATGCTGTTGCGGGTCAATCGTCGGGCCGGTTGTATACATCTGCAAGTCGGTATAGAACTTCTGGTATGTGTCGGGGCTGTTGGGATCTCCGCCGAAGAAAACGCTCGCGTCATGGTTGATCAGTTCGGTCTCAATCCCGATCTGGAGCCACCACTGGCGCAGAAGGGCCTGCGTTTTCTGACGTACCGAATTGGTAGAGGTCTGGTAGGAGATCTTGAGCGGAATGCCGTTGTATTCGCGGATGCCGTCACCGTCCGAGTCGAGGACGCCGTTTTCGTCCAACAACGCATTGGCGCCGTCAATGTCCTGGGTCAGGCAGCCGTCGTTTGAATCTGATACGTAATGGAGTGGGGCTGGGATCACGTTGCAGGTTGGCTGGCCGGCAAATCCGTAGAGCTGTTCGGATATGAGTGTGCGATCGATCGCCATCGACAGCGCCTGCGGAATCGGCGCGAATGTCAGGAAAGGATGGGGGTTGTCGCCGTCCATATATTCGGAACGATCATCGCCAAGATCGGAATGCGGGTTGGTCTGATTGACCAGGACGCGCTCGACATAGCCGGCAAAGGCGGACACCACTTTGCCCAGCCCGGCAGCTTCCATGTCACGCAGAATGTCCGGCTCAACCTGCAGGTTCCAGGCATAGTCGGCTTCTCCGGTCTCCAGCACAGCGCGGGCCGCCGACGCGGCATCGCCGCCACCCTTGAAGACTACCGTGTCAAAGTAGGCCGGCTCGCCATGATAGTGTGGGTTCCGTTCGTATACGGCCACATCGTTGACTTTGAAGTCGATGATGCGATAGGGGCCTGTGCCCAGCGGGGCTGTGTTTTCCTCATTGCAGGTCTGCGCAGCCGCCCCCACACAGTCGGCAAACTGTGCACTGCTGATGATCGGCGTATTCGCGCCGACAAAAGCATTGTACGGATACGGTGTCGGCGAATCGAACGTGATCTTGATCGTTCGGTCGTCAAGCGCTTCGACACTCTCTATGCCCAAGAAAGCCTCGCTGGCCGTGCAGCCGGTCTCCTCGTGGCTGCAGTACTCCCACGTGAAGACGACGTCCTCGGCGGTCACGTCGCTCCCGTCCGACCAGAGCAGACCTTCCTTGAGCGTCCACGTAATCGACATCAGATCTTCCGAAACGCCGCTATTCTCGATCGTGGGGATTTCCACCGCCAGCCTGGGCACGATGGTACCGTTCGGGTCGTAGTTGGCCAGGGGCTCAAGCGTAATCGCGCCGGCGTCCTGGTCCTTTGTGCCGCCCGACAAATACGGTCCGGGCAGAGAGGCGGCCTGCCAGTAAAGTATGGTCAGAACCTTGCCCTCTTCCTCCATTACCTCCTCTTCCGCCATCTCTTCATCAGCAGCCATGCTCTCGCCGCCGGTCGGTGCAGCGGCCGGACAGGCAGCCAGCAAAAAGGCCATCGCCAGCAAAATGGCAATGACGCGCAAGGTTGAAACATGTCTTTCAATCATCGACTTCTCCTTTTCACCATTATGGAATGTGAATTTGTGTATGTTGTTGGCCACACGAATGCCTACCAAGACTAAGCATAGGGGAGAGCAATATCATGCAGCTTTCGCATACAGGGCAAGAGTTGCCATTGGGGGAATCGGTTGAGCACCACTGCCTCAAGATAACTGCCCGCGTGAATGCGGGCTAGCTTTTTCGATCTGTGCAAAAACTATCCTACCACTCTTTCTTGGTGTATTCCAATTGGGTTCAGGAGAGCAAGGGATCCAAATTAAGAGTCGGTTGCAAGCCTTGCGCCGAATTTCTGAAGCCCCGTTGCAACCCGTTGCGGCACTTTGCTCGCCCGGGAACTGAGAAAGGCCAATATGCGATCCGGTTGGACGCCTTCATCGGAGGCTCTATTCAAACTGCGCTGGTTAATTTGGTAGAGATAACGGGGATAACTAGCCTGCCAGTTGCTGAACCGTTCCACGCGAAATCGGTCCATCAGCGGCGTGTCTGCAGGCAACTCAACCGAGAAGTCATCTTCGACAACGATCGGACGCCGCCGCGCTTCATTAGGCGTCTCGCTGTCGTGGCCCAACCAGCGCGCACCCCAGGCGTTCAGCGATAACAGCAGATCGTCCCCCGCAGACGGCTCCGCCAGATCGACGGCTGACAGCCAATAGAGTGGGCCGTTCAGCAGGAAACGCAGCAGCACACCTTCTACCGCATCCCAATGCTCGAAGCCGCGCAAGAATCCCTCTTGATTTTCGTAGCGAATGTACCAACTGTCGTAGTCGCCAGTGGGTCGTTGAAAGTCGGGCGCTGTCTCCTTGACAGCGCCGATTACCTCGGCCTGGCTGTACCAGGCACCAGGCTGCAAACGTCCCAAAAGCCTTAGTACAGCTTCCCGCGTTTGTAATGGATTGTTTTGCCAATCGCCGCCCGAACAGTCGATGCCCGGAATACGCTCTAGATCGTTCCATTCTTCAGAAGTACGCCAAGCTTCCCACAGAGAAAAGCGCTGGTCGGGCCGCGGTTGCTCCAGAAAAGCATATACCCGGTTCCCCGTGAGACGAACACGTTCATCGTCTGCGCGGCGCAGCCAGCCCAGTCGCCTTGCCAGGTGCAGAAGCAGGGCGACACGAACCTCTTCTACATTGGCGCTGGCGACAGGCGCAACGAAGGGAGACACGAAGCCGTCCGCAGACTTCAGGCGCATCATCAGCTGGTCAATGTCCTCCGGATTCGGAGTGCCATCACCCTGCAGGCGTAGCCCTTCGGTATGCAAGAATCCCAGCAGCGTGCCCGCATCTTCAAGAAAGGCATCTTCCAGCCGGAGCATTCGGGATGACGGCGGCGGGGGCACCGGCACCGCGGCTAGCCCCTGCTCGCCGTCGGCGGTCGTCGGCTGCGGCAGCCAGGGAAGGATATCACTGGGGATGAAGATGATGGTGTGGGCGTTCTGACCTTCGCCTTTGTACGTGCGGCCGATTAGTCCGTAATAATAGAGTAGCTCGGCAACGCTCTCCGGTGCGTTCCAAGGTTGTTCTCGCTCCAACTTTGATGGACCCATCTGCCGGATGCTGCCGTATTCGCGGCTGAACTGGGCTTCTCGCATTTCGCCCCCTTCCTCAAGGAGGAGGTCCAAAGCAGACCGGGCCCCGGGATAGGAGTCGGTGATCTCCTGGAAGGCCATTAACACCGAGGTTGGGTCCGTGATCTGGCCGCCCAGGCTATCGATCATCGCCCGGATATTCTTCTCCCCATCCAGAAAGGCGCCCCGAAGCTCTGCAATGACTTGCAGTTGGATCTCCGGGTAATCGGCAAGCATCTGGCTGGTTTGCGGCATCTGCGTTTCCATGAATCGCCGTTGCTCAGATCTCAAGAAATACGACTATGAAACGCGCAGGTCTCTCAGTCCGACTGCGAAAACTGAATGCGGCCGTTCCTCCAGGTCTGGGATTCCCATCGCCTCTACCTGCTGGATGGATCAAGCCTTTGTCCAGCCGGGCGCTTTGCCGGGCCTTGCCAAATCGGGCAAACTTGTGAGACAATGCACCCAGAAACGAAGATGAAGCGGCAATCTCACAGAGACTGGAGGCCTGTTGAAATGACCCGCGATTCATCCTTTGTACCTCAAAGCGGCGGTTGGCGCTTTTCCGATATTCTACGCGATTTTGCCGTCGTATGGCAACTGATGGGCGATCCGCAGGTATCGATTCTGCTGCGAGTCGGTTTTCCGGTGCTGGCAATTCTGTACTGGTTGTCGCCAATCGACCTATGGCCGGGACCCCTCGACGATATTGCCGCCGTCGTCCTGGCAGGACGTCTGTTTGTGCAGATGGCCCCGCAGGCCGCCGTACGCCGCGCCCTCGTGCGGCTTGGACATATTTCCCCGGATGAACCGGACCGGGAGGTCTGGGACATCTGGGACGAAGACGATAAAACCATCCCCGGAGACTGGCGAGTCGTTGACGACAAGTAGAAAACGACGCACCGACCACACCAGATGAATAATGCGCTGCTGGACCAAGTTGGCCGGACCGTCAACCGACAGCGACTGATCGACACTGCTGTAGATCTGGTCGAGGTTCCAAGCCCCACACGCAGCGCGGGCGCAGTCGCCGATCGACTGGCCGAGATCCTGTCCTCTGACGGCTTTCCCGTCCAGCGCCACGAAGCCGACTGGCCCCAAGCTCCCGTTGTCATCGCCGCGCTCGACAGCGGCCGACCGGGCCCCACACTCCAATTCGACGGCCATCTGGATACCGTGCACCTTCCCTTCGTGCCGCCGCGTGTAGAAAATGACACGCTCTACGGCTCTAGTTCAGCCGACATGAAAGGCGGAATCGCAGCGGCTTTGGAAGCGCTGCGCGTGCTGCGCACCTTGGACGCTCTCCCCGCCGGAAAAGTCCTCTTGACAGCCCATGATCACCACGAAGGACCGTGGGGTGACGGCCGCCAGGTCCGCGCCATGATTCGTGAAGGTTTTGTCGGCGATGCCGTCATGCTGCCGGAATATCTGGCGCATCCTCTGCCCGTCGCCGGCCGGGGTCTGGCCATCTTCCAGGCGACAATTCGCCGCGAGGGCGCGCCCGTACATGAAGTGTTGCGCCCGCCCGGTACGCCAGATGTCGTCGCCGCCGGCGCCCAATTGGTGAACCGTCTGCACACGTGGAATGAAGAACTGAAGCAGAACACCCATCCTCTAGCGGGCCATGATTCCACCTTCGTTGGCAGCGTGCATACGGGGGAAATCTACAACCAGTCGCCCACAGAGTGCCTCGTGCAGGGAACGCGGCGCTGGGTCCCGCCAACCAGAGGCGCAGTCGTTCGCGACGAGTTTTCCCTGCTGCTTGCCGGTGTCGCGGCTGCAACCTGCACCGAGATCGACGTCGAGTTCGCAATACAGGGTGATGCCTACCAGACCGATGCCGACAGTCGCCTTGTACAGGCCTTTCAGCAGGCTCACACCGCTGTCGTCGGCTCCCCCGTGCCCTTGGGAGCCAAGCCATTCGTTGACGACGGCAATACCTACGCCTCCTTGGCCGGTATCCCCGCTTTGACCCACGGTCCCGCGGCCACCGGCGCGCATACTCTGAACGAGGCTGTGCCCGTGGATGAGTTGGTCCGGGTCGCCAAAGTATACGCGCTCACCGCTGTTGAATTCTGTGGGGGGCAATAGTCGAAGATCCTGATTCGGGGCTCAGAATTTAATTCCCTGCTGAGTTTACTCCCCGCTGGTAGATGAATCCTCCTCAATCTCGCTGCGCTGCGGGATCGAGTCAGCCGCGCCCGGTCTCGTCACACAAAGCGCGGCCGCCCGCGAAGCCAGGGAAAGTGCCTGCCCAACCGATTCACCTGCCAGGAGTTCAGCCAGAAAGTAGCCGGTAAATGTGTCGCCGGCGGCGGTCGTGTCCACCGCTTCAACCGCCTGCGCCGGAGTTCTGATGCGCTCCCCGCCGCGAGAATAAAGGGAACCGTCTCCCCCCAGAGTGAGCAGAATCGCTGCATCGGGGAAGCGGGCTTGCAGCGCCCCCACTACCGTTTCAGGTGAAGCGTCTTCGATTTCCGCCAGCGCCGCACCTTCTGTCTGGTTGACCACGAACAGAGAAACGCCGTCAAGAGGGTAACTCAGAACCTCCGGCGTCATCGGCGCGGGGTTGAAAGCGACGGTCAACTCTCGTTCGGATGCTTCGCGCATGATTGCGGGCAGGGAACTGATTTCGTTCTGAAGCAAAAGCCAGTCACCCTCGCCGAAGTGTGAAAGCACGTAGTGAGCATCATCGGAAGTCACAGTGAGGTTGGCTCCCCCGTAAAGAAGGATCGAGTTCTCGCCGGCGGGGTCTACCTGAATAATGGCGTGACCGGTGGGCTGGTTATCGAGGCCGACGTGCGTTACATTCACGCCTTCGGCGGCAATGGCATCCCTTAGCCAGAGTCCCTCAGGGCCAATGCGCCCCGCGTGAAAAACGTCCGCGCCGGCGCGCGCCAGGGCGACCGATTGATTCGCCCCCTTTCCGCCTTGAAAACGGCGATACTCCGCGCTGGGCAGCGTCTCCCCCGGACGGACAAGATGTTCGACCTGGTATACGTGGTCTATGTTGAGTGAGCCGAAGACGAGAATGGACATGGTTCGGTTGACTGGATCGATTGAGCGTTCCAGTGGATTGTAACATTGAGAATCCGGCAGCCAAAAGAGACCTCTATCCTCGCCTACTGTGCTATAATGCCCGCGAGACTGTGGATTAAGGACATTGCTGTTTTTCCGTACTTGCTCTAGGCAGATTCGTTATCTGAAGGAGTGATCCTTGCAACGCATTGATTTACTTGCAGTCGCTCGTGGCGACCGGCCTGCCGACCTGGCGCTGCGTAACGGACGCTTAGTCAACGTCCTGTCCGGAGACATTGAAGACGCCGATGTGGCCCTCTACGGCGGGTACATTGCCGGCGTCGGCGCGGGCTACGCAGCCGTTGAGGAGGTAGACCTGCAGGGCGCCTTCATCGCGCCGGGTCTGATCGACGCGCATGTCCACATTGAAAGCAGCCTCTGCCTGCCTGCCCAATTCGCCGCCGCGGTCGTGCCGGGCGGCGTGACCACGGTCGTAGCCGATCCTCACGAAATCGCCAATGTGGCCGGCGCGGCCGGCGTCCGCTATATGGCGGAGTGCAGCCAAAATCTACCTCTGCAGGTCGTGCTGATGGCCCCCTCCGCCGTACCCGCCACACATATGGAAACGAGCGGTGCCGCTCTCTCTGCCGAGGACTTGGCCGGGCTACTGAAGGAAGGGATAGTCCACGGGTTGGCCGAACTGATGAATTTCCCCGGCACCATTCAAGGCGACCCCGAGGTTCTTGCCAAGATCGCAGCATTCAGCGGACGGCCTCGGGATGGCCACGCCCCTGCGCTCAGCGGAAAGCTCCTCAACGCCTACGCGGCCGCTGGACCAGGCAGCGATCATGAATGCGCGACCGTGGCGGAGGCCGCCGAGAAACTGGCGCGAGGACTCTATGTCTTAATGCGTGAGGCGACCAACGCCCGCAACCTGCACACGCTGTTGCCTCTGGTCAACGAGCGCAACAACCGCCGTATCTGTTTCTGCACCGACGACCGCATGCCCGGGGACCTGTTGGAGCAGGGGAGCATCGACTATATTCTGCGGGAGGCCATCTCCTTTGGGATCGAGCCGGTTACCGCCTTCCGCATGGCCACCCTCAACAGCGCTGAATGGTTCGGACTGCATGACCGGGGGGCCATCGCGCCTGGAAGGCGGGCCGACCTCCTGGTCTTTGACGACCTGCGTGCTCCCACCGCTACACACGTTTATGCCGGTGGTCGGCTGTGGGCTGAGGATGGTCGTTTATTGGACGAGAAAAGCCTTGCTCAGGCTTCCCTTCCATCGGCGGTCTCATCCTCTGTCAGGGTGGCGTGGGATGAATTTGATCTGCGCATCCCAGCTATCGGCGCGCACGTACGGGTCATTGGTTCGCTGGAAGACCAAATACTGACCGAAGAGCGAATTCTAGAGGCGCGTATCGAGGACGGCCAAGCCGTGGCCGATCCGATGAGGGACATTTTGAAGATGGCAGTAATCGACCGGCACACGGCTAACGGGTCAATGGGGCTGGGATTCATCCAGGGGTTCGGTCTGCGGCGCGGGGCCATCGCCGGAACAATCGCCCACGACCATCACAATCTGATTGTCATAGGTGTCGATGATGAGTCGATGACGACTGCAGCTCGAAAAGTTGCCGAGATGGGGGGTGGACTGGCAATCTCCGAAGGTCCGGAATCATTAGCGGCCCTGCCTTTTCCCGTTGCCGGTCTGATGAGCGACCGGCCGCTCGGCGCAGTCCGCAGCGACTATGATGCTCTGTTGGACGCGGCCCACGAATTCGGCTCAACCATTTACGACCCATTCATGGCGATGAGTTTCATGGCCCTGGAGGTGATTCCAAAGTTGAAACTGACAGACCAGGGCCTGGTCGATGTCGAGGCCTTCAGCTTCGTCGACCTGTTTGTTGAGGCATAAGAAAATCAGACTACAGCGGCTTCACCATTTTCGGGAGCCGCTGCGTATCAAGGCAGACGATACCAAAGAGGCAAAGTAAATGTTCGAAACGATCAATCCTGCCCCGGAAGACTCCATACTTGGGCTGACGGAAGCATTTCAGAAAGACCCGAATCCGAACAAGATCAATCTGGGCGTAGGCGTATATAAAGATGGCAGTGGTCAGACACCCGTGCTTTCCACGGTGAAAGAGGCCGAGAAGCGCCTGCTACGGTCCGAGGCGACCAAGAGCTATCTGCCAATAGATGGACTGGCAGCATACGCGTCGCTGAGCCAGCAGATCGTCTTTGGCAGCGAGCACGACATTCTCAATGCCGGACGCGCTGCCACGGTGCAGACACCTGGGGGTACCGGCGCACTGCGCGTTGCCGCCGACTTTGTGCGGCGCGTATCACCCCAGGCGGCGGTTTGGCTGAGTGACCCGACCTGGCCGAATCATCCCAATCTGTTTGGCGCCGCCGCCCTGCAGGTGCGGTCCTATCCCTATTTTGAGGCGGAAAGTAACGGCGTCGCCTTCGACCGCATGATGGCTGCCCTCGAAACCATCCCCGCCGGGGATGTGCTGCTGCTCCATGGCTGTTGCCACAATCCTACCGGCGCCGATCTCTCTCGGCAACAGTGGCAGGCGGTCGCTGCCCTCTGCGCCGAGCTCGGAATTCTGCCATTGCTGGATTTCGCCTATCAGGGCTTCGGCGACGGGCTGGATGAGGACGCGTCCGGTGTCAGAATCGTCGCCGACTACTGCCGAGAATTTCTCGTAGCCATCTCCTATTCCAAGAACTTCGGACTGTACAATGAGCGGGTTGGGGCGCTGACCCTGGTGGCCGCCAATTCGGAGGCGGCGGAGGCTGCCCACAGCCATCTGAAGATCTGCGTGCGCACAAATTACTCTAATCCCCCCGCCCACGGCGGCCAGATCGTGGCCGAAATCCTGGGTGATCCCGATCTGCGTCAGCGTTGGGAAGTAGAGCTGGCGGATATGCGCAACCGCATTAATGACATGCGTCATCTCTTTGTAGAGACGCTGGACGAGCAAGGCGCCGGACGCGACTTTTCGTTTATCGCCCATCAGCGGGGCATGTTCAGCTACAGCGGCCTGACACCGGCGCAGGTCCAGGCGCTACGCGAGCGCCATTCCGTCTACATCGTCGGCTCCGGGCGCATCAACGTTGCCGGGATGACAGAGGCCAACATGGAATACCTCTGCGAGGCGATTGCCGACGTTCTGAAGTGATGGAAGGCAGGTTCGAAACTGCGAAGGATTGAGCCTGTTTTAGCACTTTATCCCGACGCGCAAAGCTCTGTCGCAATCCTGATGTTATCTTCACTCAGAAAGTCAAGATACCGTTCAGTTTCCATATTGAACTCCTTTCCATTTCGATTGCAGGCATAACACACCAGGCAGGTGAATCCTGATGAAACCCCTCTCGCGACTTGTCGAGTCTGTCCCTGGCAGCCCAACAACGCTTATGATGCAGAAAGGCCGCGAACTGGCCGCGCAAGGACTGGACGTCATCAATCTGGCCGGGGGCGAGCCAGATTCGGACACACCCAAACATATCCAGCAGGCTGCATTCGAGGCCATTGCGGCCGGCGACACCCACTACCCGCCCTCCTTCGGCAAGCCGGAACTACTGGATGCGATCTGTGACAAGCTAGAGCGCGAGAACAATGTGCAGGCCGTTCCCGATCAAGTTGTAGTAACGCCCGGAGGCAAGTGGGCCATCTACACTACGCTTGCTTCGACTCTAAATGACGGTGACGAAGTCATGATCCTCGACCCGGCCTGGGTGAGCTACGCACCCATGGTACGCCTGAACCGGGGCGTGCCAGTCCACGTTCCCTTGCCGGCGGCCGACAACTTTCGCGTGCGAGCCGCGCAGTTGGAAGAGCATGTCAGCGAAAAGACCAAGCTGATCATGATCTGCTCTCCCAGCAACCCAACCGGACGCGTGTTGACCCAGCAGGAACTCGACGACATCGCCGCCGTCGTTCAGCGACACGATCTTTACGTCCTCAGCGACGAAATCTACGAACACATCCTTTTCGACGGCGCCCATCACCGCTCGATTGCCAGCATGCCCGGCATGGACGAGCGCACCATCATCATCAACGGGTTCAGCAAGAGCTACGCCATGACCGGCTGGCGGCTGGCCTGGCTGGCCGCCCCCTTGGCCGTCGCCAAACTGGCCCGCACCTACCAGACCCAGACCGTTACCTCAGCGGCCAGCTTCTCCATGGTCGCAGGCGCGGCCGCTCTCAACGGCCCTCAGGATTGCGTGCACGAAATGGTCGCCTCCTATGCTCAGCGCCGCAACTTCCTACTGGACGCCCTGGACGAGATCCCCGGCATCCGCAGCAGCCCGATCGAAGGCGCCTTCTACCTCTTCGCCCAGTTTACGCAGACCGACAAGAAGAGTCTTGAAATTTCACAGGTCCTGCTGGAGGATGGCCTGCTCGCCACAACGCCCGGCATCGCCTTCGGCGAAGCAAGCGAAGGCTACGTGCGTTTCAGCTTCGCCACCGCGATGACCGATCTGGAAAAGACCGTCGAACGTCTTGCCCGTATCGTGCCAGGTCTGTGAGCGCCGTTATGGATATTTCCCCTCTTCAGTATCTCCTGGCCATTCTCGCCGGCATCGTCGCCGGCATCATCAATACGCTCGCCGGCAGCGGCTCCGCTGTGACACTGCCCATGCTTGTATTCCTGGGACTGGATTCCGGGGCAGCCAATGCAACCAACCGCATCGGTGTGATCATCCAAAACGTAGTGGGCATAACCACCTTTGCCCGCAGTGGACGCATGCAGTTGCGGGGAGGGCAGTCCGAAAGGCAGCAGGCCGAAAACATACTGGATGCCGACTCTTTGCGATTCGGTCTCTGGTTAAGCCTGGCAGGCATGCCGGGTGCGATAGTCGGCGCCTACGTGGCAACGCTTCTCGACAAAGACGCCATGAATCTGGCCATCGGCGGCATGTTGATTGTCGTCCTCGTTACGATCTTCTTCAATCCGACCAAATGGCTGCGAGAAAGATCGGAAGTCCGCAAAGAGCGACCTGAACTCTTTGTGCTGGTTCTGTTCTTCGCCATCGGCATCTACGGCGGCTTCATTCAAGCCGGAGTAGGCGTATTCCTGGTTACAGCGCTTGTTCTCGGCGTAGGCTATACAATTGTTCATGCCAATGCCGTCAAACTGATCTTCGTGCTGGCGCTGAACATCGTCGCTTTTGTCGTCTTCATCCTGTCGCCGCTGGAAATCAATTGGGGCATCGGCGCGTTGATGGCTGTAGGGCAAAGCATCGGCGCCTGGGCCGCAGTGCGTTTCGCCGTGACAGTGAAGGACGCCAACCGCTGGGTACGCTATCTCTTAATTGTGGTCGTCATCTACGCGATCCTGCGCTTTTTCGGCCTTCTGGATCTGATTTTCAGCCTCTTTTGAAATTTTCAAGGTCGATTTCGCTGTTGTACGATGGCCTATCCGAAAGAAATCCATGTTTCGAGTGAAATGACTCCGCCCCCCAGCGCGAAGTATGTCGTTATCACCGCGGCCGGGCGATCTTCAACGACCATTTTGCTGTAGGCAACGGTGAGATATAGGACGCATCTATGAGCAGAACAATCAGCCACGCAACCGTCATCGGCGCCGGTACCATGGGCGCGGCCATCGCCGCACACTTGGCCAACGCCGGCGTCTCCTCTCATCTGCTCGACGTCGCGCCAACTGAACTGACCCCCGAAGAGCAGGCCAAAGGACTGTCTTTGGAGGACCGGGCCGTCCGCAACCGCATCGTGCAGGCAGGATTCGAGCGCATGACTCGTGCGAGGCCGGCCAGTCTCTTCACCTCTGAGCGTGCCGAACTGATCACCCTGGGCAACGTCGAAGACGATCTGGAGGCCGCAGCCGCCCAGAGCGACTGGATCATCGAGGCCATCGTCGAGCGACCTCGCCCCAAGCAGGAACTGATGGCCAGACTTGAGGCCGTTGCGCCTGATGACGCCATCATCAGCACCAACACCTCCGGAATCCCTGTCCATATCATCAGCGCCGGCCGCAGCGAGGATCTCCAACGCCGCTTCCTGGGCACCCACTTCTTTAATCCGCCCCGCTACCTACGCCTGCTGGAACTGATTCCCGGCCCGGGCACCGATCCTGCCGTTGTAGCCGACATGAAAGAATTTGCCGAAAAGAGGCTGGGAAAAGGCGTTGTCATCGCCAGGGACGTGCCCAACTTCGTCGGCAATCGCATGTTCAGCTACATCATGAGCAGCCTGCTGGAGTTCGCCATCGCCAACGACTTTTCTGTTGAAGAGGTAGACCAACTGACCGGTCCATTGATCGGGCGCCCCAAAACCGCTACATTCCGTCTGCTCGACGTGGTCGGCATCGACGTGGCCGCACTTGTCGGCGAAAATCTTTACGATCTGATCCCCGACGATGAGGATCGGGACACTTTACGCGGTCCGCTTGGCTCGGAAGTGCTCATGACATTGCTTCACAGCGGTCTCCTCGGCGCCAAAAGCGGCCAGGGCTTCTACAAAACCGTCGTCGACGACCAGGGCAGGAAAAGCTTTTGGGGATTGGACCTGCAGGCCGCGTCCGAAGGCGAAGTGGACTACATGCAACCGGCTCGCGCCAGCTGGGCCAGCATTGACGCTGTCAGGAATATGCCGCTGCCCGAACGCTTGCGCCGCTTGGTCGCGCCCCGGCCCCCCCTCCAGGACGCAGAGGAACTAGGCGACGAGTCCGGCGGCGAATCGGTCGAAGAGGCAGCCGGCGAACCCGCCGACCTGCTCTGGCACACGCTCAGCCGCACCTTGGCATACGCCTCAAAGCGCCTGCCCGAAATCGCGGACAGCCCCAGAGACATCGACAACGCCATGAAGTGGGGCTTCGGCTGGGAAATGGGGCCATTCGAGACCTGGGACGCGCTTGGTGTCGCCGAAACCACCGAACGAATGAAAGAGGAAGGCCTGACCGTCGCCCCCTGGGTGCAGGAGATGCTCGACAGCGGTCATTTCTCCTTTTACAAGGTCGAAAAGAGTCCCGACGAAGGCGCAACAATGGCCCGAAGGCCGGTGTTCATCCCGCAGCGCAGGAATTACGAGGCCGCCGACGAGATCGATCTACCGGTTTGCATCCCCGAGCTCAAAGGCGGTTCCGGCCTTCTTACCGAAAACGACTCGGCTAGCCTCTTGGACATGGGCGACGGCGTCCTCTTGCTGGAATTCCACACCAAGATGAACGCCCTGGACATGGAGATCGGCGCCATCGCCGACGCCGCCATCGACCGACTCCATGGAGATGCCGCCGGGCTGGTAATAGGCAACCAGGGAGGTAACTTCAGCGCCGGCGCCAACCTCCTGTTTATCGGCGCCCTGGCACAAGGCGGTCAGACGGACCAGCTGGACGCCGCCGTAAACGGCCTGCAACAGATGATCCAGCAACTGCGCCTCGCGCCCAAGCCCGTCGTCGCAGCCCCATATCAGATGACCCTCGGCGGCGGCGCCGAAGTGACAATGGGCGCCGACCGCATCGTGGCCCACGCCGAACTGTACATCGGCCAGGTCGAGGTAGGCGTTGGTCTGATCCCGGCTGCCGGCGGCTGCAAGGAGTTGGTGCGCCGTCTCGTAAATCCCCACATGCAGGCGCAGAACGCCAACCCGGCCGCCCACCTGCAGGAGACATTCGAGCTCATCGCCCTTGCCAAAGTGTCGGTCTCAGCCGCGGAGGCTCGTCAGATGGGCTTCCTCGGCCCCTGTGACCGTATCGTGATGAACTATGATCACCTCCTGGCCGAGGCCAAAGCAGAGGTCCTGCGTATGGCCGATGAGGGCTACAGACCTCCCGCGGTCACCGGCAACATCTACGCCGCCGGACGCGACCACCTCGCCAATCTTAGAGTGGGTATCTACATGATGCGCGAAGCAGGTCATATCACCGCGCACGAAGCGATCATCGCCGACCACCTAGCCCACGTCCTTTGCGGCGGTGAGCTCAGCCAGCCTGCCTGGATGGACGAGCAGTATTTCCTCGACTTGGAACGCGAAGCATTTAAGACCCTTTGCGGTTATCCAAAAAGCCAGGAACGCATCTGGTACATGCTCAAGAACGGAAATCCGCTGCGAAACTAGCGCTCTTTTCGGTAGTTCGATACTTTCTTTCACACCGCTAACTCGAAGGAAACACCGGGCGATTCTTAAGCCGTATATCAGTATAGGAGCACTTCACCATGACCAGCGCTGTTATCGTTTCCGCCGCCCGTACGGCCATAGGCAAGGCCCCACGCGGCACTTTGCGCACGACCCGCCCAGAGGAAATGGCTGCTGCGGCAATTGGAGCCGTGATGGAACGAGCGCCGGTTGTGGACGCCAAAGAGATCGACGACGTCATCATGGGTTGCGCCATGCCGGAGGCCGAGCAGGGCATGAATGTGAGCCGCATCGCTAGTCTCCGCGCCGGGCTGCCCGTCGAGGTGCCCGCGCAGACCGTCAACCGCTTCTGCTCCAGCGGGCTGCAGACCATCGCACTCGCCGCTCAACAGATCATGAGCGGGATGGGCGAGACAGTGATCGCAGGCGGCGTGGAGACCATGTCGCAAGTGCCCATGAGCAGCAACAAATTCATGGCCAACCCCACGCTGGCCAAAGAACATCCGGGTGTCTACATCGGCATGGGGCTCACCGCTGAAAACCTGGCCCGCCAGTACGAGGTCACGCGCGCAGAGCAGGACGCCTTTGCCCTCCGCAGCCACCAGCGCGCGGCCGCGGCGCAGGACGCCGGCAAGTTCGACGACGAAATCGTGCCGCTGGAAGTGGATATCACACTGGGCGAAGGCGGCAGCACCCAGACTTACAAGACGATTTTTGACCGGGATGAAGGCATCCGCCGCGATTCATCGGCCGAGGCGCTTGGCAAGCTGCGCCCGGTTTTCCACGCCCAAGGAACCGTAACCGCTGGCAACAGCAGTCAGACCAGCGACGGCGCCGCCGCAGTTCTGGTGATGAACGAGGAGAAAGCGGAAAGGCTGGGACTTGAACCGATGGCCCGTTTCCGCAGCTTCGCGGTCGGCGGCGTCGCGCCCGAGGTTATGGGAATCGGCCCGGTGGCGGCCGTGCCTAAGGCGCTCAAGCTGGCCGGCGTCAGCCTTGACGAGATCGACCTGGTCGAGTTGAACGAAGCCTTCGCCGCCCAGGCGCTGGCCGTGATTCGCGAACTGGGGCTGGACGAAGAGAGGGTCAACGTCAACGGCGGCGCCATCGCGCTCGGCCACCCGTTGGGCTGCACCGGCGCCAAATTGACCGTGCAGATGCTGCATGAACTTGCCCGGCAGGACAAGCAGATCGGCCTTGTCACCATGTGCATCGGCGGCGGCATGGGCGCAGCCGGGGTCCTCGAACGGCTCAATTAGATTGTTGATATTCAGTGAACTGTGATCTGTGGCCAGTAACTGCACAAGCCGCTTGCCACTAACCACTGCTCCCCCACTCCCTGGAGTTGGGCACTTCCAACCACGCGCCGCCGCAGCGGATCGAGTCCTGGCTGATCAACCCCGGCAGGGTCATGTCCATGGCCGCGTGGACGTCGATCGGCGGCGGTTTTCGCCCCTGCACCGCGTCTACGAAATCCATCACTTCGAAGTAATCGCCCCCGCCGTGGCCGGCGCGGACTGCCTCTTCCGGTGGGTCCCGCCAGATCTCCGGCATGAACTCGGCCTCGAACTCTTCCAGGGGAACCCAGACATCGGGGTCCTGGCAGAAGTCCTCCAGCCAAATCCAGTCGCCCTCGCCCGGGCGGCGCCTGCTCTCATAGGCCCCCTTAGTGCCCTGTAGCGTGTAGTTGGTCATCGAGTGCGGACGTTTGGAGAGCATATCTACCCGTACGCGCATCAGTTTCTCACTGCGAGTCTTGCACAGCAGCAGCACAGTATCCTCCATCGCGTGTTCCGGGTCGGTCCAGACACCGGTGCCGATGCAGCTGATGCGTTCAGGCCGCTCCTTGATCCACATGAGGCAAGGGCCTAGGCTGTGGGTGGGGTAGGTGCAGCCGTTGACGCCGACCTGCCAGTAGTATCGCCAGGTCGGGCTGCCGTCCGGCATGTGGTGGAGGACGGAGAGTTCGTGCAGATATTCGCCCTCTGCGTAGTAGGTTTCGCCGAAGAGACCGGCCTCGACCAGCGCCTGCACCAGCACATTCGGCTTCATATACATGTAGTTTTCCGCCATCATGTAGATGGCGTCGCTGCGGTTGGACGCCTCAACCAGCCAGCGGCACTCGTCTACTGACACCGCTGCCGTAACCTCGCTGAGGACATGGATGTTCCGTTGCAGCGCCGCGATCGCCTGCGGCGCGTGATACTGCATCGGCGACGACACGACAACCGCGTCCGGCCGCGCTTCGTCCAGCATCGTTTCATAGATACTGTAGCGTTGCGAAACGCCGGTCGCCTCTCCTGAAGCCGCCAGCGTCTCTGCGTGAGGATCGCAGAGCGCGATGATCTCCGTTTCCGGATGGGTCTGGAATGCCTTGAAAAAGGAGCCTGCGCGGCGCGCCCCCGAGAAGGCGACTTTGATTTCATTGGCCATTGCAATCACCTGAGCCTTAAGTTAGAGCGAAGGGTTCTCTTTGCTCGCTCCTCGTAAAGTTTCTTTTCCCGCAGTGGACCTATAAATATTTTCCGAAGAACTCGGCCGTTCCCTCGACGCCGCCCCAACCGTGACCGCTGGGGTGGACCAGTTTCCACAGCCGGTCGGCGGCGCCCGCGGCTTCGTAGATGCGCTTCACGCCCTCGTACCCTTTGAGCATGTCGTGTATGTAGAAGCAGTCGTCGTACATGCCCATGTCCAGCATGAGCGGACGGGGCGCGATCAGGCCGGCAATGTCGTCGGTGTCGAACCAGGCGTAGATTCCGGGTACGATCTGCGAGCCGCAGAAGTTGACGCGTTCGAACGCGAACGATTTCCACGGGTTGACATAGCCCATGATGTCGGCAGCCGCGATGCGCGGCTCCGCGGCCACGGCGAATGTCGTCATCGTGCCGCCCTGCGATAGGCCCATCATGCCAATGCGCTTGGGATCGACTTCCGGGCGGCTTTCAAGGTAGTCGACGCAGCACTTCATGTCCCAGATGTTGAGAGTCAGCGGCCAGCGGTCGAGCATGGTGCCGCGTATGTAGTTGACATTGCACGGGTCGCGGCCGGGGAACGGGTTGCGCCCGTCGCGGCGTTCGCCGAAACCGCGCAGGTCGGGCGAGATAGTCAGATAGCCGGCTTTGGCCATCTGCCAGCCGTAGTCGTAGTTGTGTAACTTGATGTTGGCGCGCATTTCGTCGCTGGAGCGGATCCCCGCAACCGGATCTTTGCCGAACGGCCCGTGTCCGTGCGAGCAGAGGATGGCGGCGTTCGAACCGTCGGCGACCATTGTCTTGGGGCGCAGCACCTGACAGGGTACGCTCATGAACGGTTCGGAGTTGAAGACAACACGCTCGCGGATCAGGCCGTCGTCCTCTACACTGCTCTCGACTTCGGCTTCCAATGGAACCGGGTCGGGGAAACTGCCCAGGAGCTCCATATACTTGGTGTGCGCGGTTCGACGCCAATTCTCAAAATCCATCTCCTGGCTGTCAAAGTGCAGCCTTGGCGTAAAGTTCTCGACCTGCTCTTCCCAGTATGCCTGCATCGAGAAGTTGCGTCTCGCCATCGTCGTCTCCTCGCGCGCCGGTGAGGGGCACGCCTTAACTCCTGATTTCAGAGCATTGGATATTGACCAGAGTAGCCCGAGTTGGCGCCGAGGATGCCGCGCAGTTCATCGTCACGAACCGTTTTGAGCACGTAGTCGGGGACCTCGGTGCCCGGCCAGTTTACGAACCAGTTTGGCGTAAAGCCGTAGAACATAGTATAGCGCACGTTTTCGCTCAGGATCGGCACGCCCGCGTGGAGCAATGTCTCGGTAAAGTGAAGGATGCTGCCTGCCGATGCGGTGGCCTCTACGACGGGGCACTGGTCCTTCAGCGTCTCGTAGGTTCCTTCCAGTCTGTGCGACCTGTCAAGGATCATGGTTCCGCCGTCGCCCGGCGCCACATCGGTCAGATAAGTGATGTTGTTGAGGAAAACGCAGTTGATCAGGTCCGGGTCGGTGTCGTGGGAGAAGGTGCCCCACTTGGGGCGGAGGCCGCGGTGCCAGCCCATCTTGTCCGGATCGCGTAACGGGTCGCGCTGGGTGTGGCGCTCGGGGTGGGGCCGTTTGATCATGGCGTGGCAGGTCTCGTACTTGATCTCGGCGCCCATCAGTTGGCGATTCGCCTCCAGCACCTGGGGGATCATCAGCCATTCGCGGAAGATCGGGTCTCCATTGACCATACAGTCGATATGGACGATTTCGTCGTCATCGTCGTGGGCCAGGGGGCGCACATACTTGGACTGCCTTTCCAGCGCAGTCTTGTAGGCCTCGACCTGCTCCGGGTTGAGAACATTCTCTTCCAGGACCCAGCCATGCTCGGCAAAGTGGCGTAACTGCTCGTAGGATAACACTTTCTGACTCCTCCGCTATACACATCAGAACCAGTGGGGTGACTGCGGCTTTTTCGTGCGGATCGACTCAAGCGCGGCCGCGCACACTGACACGATATTCGCGCCCCGGCTGGCCGGGATCGGATTGGTGATCTTGCCGTCGAGCAGGTCCAGGTAGTCGATCACCGAGCGACCCCAGCCATGGCCGCCTACAACAGCATCTGTGACCGGTTCTTCGATATCGGCCGGTTCGTGGTCGCGGCGATAGAGTTTACCCTTCCACAGCGTGCCTTCTGTCCCGTAGACGGCCAGAAAGCCGCCGCCCATGCCTTCGCCCATTCCATGTCCGGAACAGCCGCTGGTCACGTAGACCTTGCCGGCCGCGCCGTTTTCGAACTGGAGGATAACGATGTAACAGTCGTCGTCAGGGAAGACCGGGACGCTCATTTTGTTGCTGTAAGCGTAGACCTCTGAGACGGGCGATTCGATCGTCCACAGGATCAGGTCGAGTGGGTGGCAACCTCCGCCAAGCAGGATATTCTGTGGATTCTGTTTGTCAATGCGCCAGGGTGTGTGATGCTGGCCCTCGGGGGAATAGTGGCTCCACATGTCGTGAATGTAGTCGCCCTGGACAAAGAAGATGTCGCCGATCTCGCCTCCTTTGGCCATCATCGCCATCTCGTGCCAGGGGTGCATATAGCGCATAGTCTGGTCGGTCATCACGTGGGTGCCGCTCTGCGCTTCGGCGTCGAGGATGCGCTGGCAGTCGGCCACTGTCGTTGCCAGCGGCTTTTCGACCAAGGCGTGGCAGCCCTGTTCCAGCGCCAGGACCGTCTGATCGGCGTGCAGATGGTCCGGTCCGGCCACGACGACCACGTCGGGCTCGGTCTCGCGCAGGAGTTGCACGTAGTCGCTGCCGGTGGCGGTCTCAGGGTACGACTTTTTCATTCTGTCCAACATAGACTGCTGCGGATCTATCACGCCTGCGATCTCGCCGCGTCCGTCGGTGGCGGCCACCTGTGCAACGCTGCGTCCTGCGCTGCCGCCGCCGCTGATGAGAAACCGGTACTTGCTCATATTGCAGCCATCCTTTGCGTTTAGTCGTCGGAGGTGGGAATGTTCTCAGGATCGAGAAAGGCGACGTCACTTTCGTCGTCCTCGAATCGGGTCATCCCGACCTCTTTGACGGCGCTGTCGGGAACCTTTTCGAGCGGTGTGTAGCTGGGGTGATGCGCCTCGCGGTAGGGGTTGTTGCGGGCGGCGTTGTAGCAGCAGATCAGCGACCAGCGCGGGTTGTTCGAGCGGTTCTGGTCGGAGCGGTGGAGGATGTTGCAGTGGAAGAAAAGCGCGTCACCCGGCTCTGCTTCGCAGTGGACCAGTTCAAGGCGCTTTTCGGCTTCGAGGACGCGCTCCAGCTCCGCGCCGGCCTGCTGTCCCGTTTCGACATGGGTAATGCGCCCCATGTGATGCGAGCCCTTGAGCACCTGCATGCAGCCGTTCTCGCGCGTGGCCGGGTCGACCGCGATCGAGACACTCGACATGAGTGGATAGAGCACGTAGTTGTCGTACCAGTAGCCGTAGTCCTGGTGCCACGCCCAGGCGCCACCGACCTCCGGGTCCTTGAGGATCATCTTGGAGTGGTAGTGGTAGACTTCGCCGCCGAGAAGCTGCTCCATGGCGTTGACGACGCGGTTGCAGCGAGCGTACATGCCGTAGATGCCGTTGCCGGGATGGTTCCACAATGTGAGGCGGACCGTGCCCCCTTCGCCGTCCTCGCGGCCGAAGGATTTCTGGTCCATCTGGCGGTCGGCGATGGCCGTGCGGCGCAGCAGATCGATCTCCTCGGCATCGAAGAACGATTTGACTATGAGATAACCGTCGTCGTGATAGGCTTGAATCTGTTCTTGTGTGAGCATATTTCCTCTCCTCACTCCTATTTCCTTCAGGCTTCCTATTTGAATTTCGAGGTAGGTCGGCGGATGGCGTCTTCGGAGTCACTCAAGTTGACCGTAAGTCGCATCATAAATTTCCAAAAGACTTTTGCCATCATGCGTCCAATAGGAAACTGTGCGTCCCGGGGGGGCACCATCTACTCCAAGAAGTTGCTTTGTGATGCCAGTGAGAGAGTATTCGTCGTCACCATACTTGACTCTGTTGTGTCCGATGATTTCCACCTCACTGTCACCACGAGTGAACTTGAGTTTAGAACTGACAGGTATTCCCATGACGTCAAAACTCAGATTGGGCCTCCGCGACCTCAGTTTTCTGGCCCCAGCTTGCGATTCAGCATCTATTGCACCAGCCTCCTTCTGCACAGATGGCGTTACGTCTTCAACTGCAATCAGACGAAGCAGCGCAATCGCTTGGTATGATTCTATTTCGAAGAATTCACGTTTTGGATTGATGCGGTTTGGCCCGAAAGCTTCGTGCAATGCTCTTTCCACCTCTTCTTCATTCGTAACCCTTGCCGCATAAACGCAGTCAAATGGGACCGGGACGCCAGTGGAGTATAATTCTTTTAGTCTTTTTTCAACTGAATCTCGAGAGGTCTTTCCGATTTTCACAATCCCCGGCATTGCTGCATTTTCGAGAACATAAACAATCCCTCCCTGCTTCTTATCACTCATTCGAATGAGAACTCCCTGAATTTCTACAATGTCTAGCTACAATTTCGAGAAGGTTTTTGCGCTAATCGCTACCCCGGTAATCATGGCTACGATTAACTATGCTAGACCTGTTTCGAGTTCATTGCTTTGAACGACGACTACTGGTCTTCGCTTGGCGCTACGCAGATCAGAGTTAGGGAAGAGCGCAGGAAAACGTCTCCGCGTCTATACTTCATCTACGTATGTCTCATATCTATCATAGGTGTCCATTTCAGGCGTGTCCCAGTCTTCGGCGAAAGTTGCGAAGCCTGCACGCAATTCGGCAGCCAGACCCTCGTCGATTCCCTGCTCACGCAGATCGATGTGGCCCGAAGTCTGAGCTATTGATTTCTTGGGCAGTTCCGTAGTTCGCTCCATGATGAGATGCTATGCTCAGACAGGATTTGGGTGGCCTTCGGGCCACTCTTCGGGGGTGAAGGGCCAGTTGAGATTGGCGCAGACGTCCTTCCAGCGCTCTTCCATGTCGGGCAGGTAGAGGAGGGGGATCCAGCCCAGGCGCAGGTAGATGCTGAGGGCGGGCAGCCGCCAGTCGTCGGTGTTGAGGTAGATGTTCTTGTGGCCGGACCGGAGCAGACGGCGGACAACGGAGGCACACACGGCCATGCCCAGCCCCTTGCCCTTGTGTTCGGGATCGCCTGCCACCCAGCCCAGTTCGCCGCCAAAGGGGTGGATCTCCTGGGGTCTGTGTGTTGCCATGGCAGTTGCGACGATTTTGCCGCTGGCCCGGTGTTCAATCATGAAGAAGCCATCGGGCAGGATATGGTCGAACCAAGGCTTCAGCATTTCATAGTTCCAGCGTGAGAAACCGGCCAGGTCCATGACGTCGTACCAGCCCTCTTCGTCGCCGGGTTGGTAGGTGCGCAGTGTGTAGCCGATGGGGACATGGACGGCGGGCGGCGAACCGAGCAGCTGCTCGGGCCAGATCATCTTCAGCTGTTCCTTCTTTCTTTCCTCGCTCATGCTGTTTATCCTTTGATTCCTGTAATCACAATGCCCTGCAGGAAGGTGCGCTGGGTCACGAAGAAGATGGCGATTGGCACCAGGGTCGAGACGACCGTCATGGCCATCAGGTATTGGATGTCGACCTCCGTGCGCCCCTTGAAGCGGCTCAGCCCCAGGGTGATGGTGAACAGCTGGGGCGAGTTTATGTAGATCAGCGGCGCGAAGAAGTCATTCCAACTATAGGTGAACTGGTAGATGGCGACAACAATCAGGGCCGGGCGCACCTGGAAGAGGAGGATGCGCCAGAAGACGGCGAAGCGGCTGCAGCCGTCGATGAGGGCGGCGTCGTCGAGCTCGCGGGCGATGGTGAGGAAGAACTGGCGCAGCAGAAAGATGCTGAAGGCGTCGCCGAAGAAGAGTGGCACGACGAGCGGCTTGAAGGTATTGACCCACTCGAGCCAGCTGAAGATCATGAACAGGGGGATCAGCGTCACCTGCATTGGCAGCATCATGGTGCTCAAGACGATGACGAACAGGGTGGTGCGGCCGGGAAACTGGATGCGGGAAAAGGCAAAGGCGGCGATGGAGCAGGAGAAGAGAACGGCTACGACGTTGAGCGAGGCGACGAAGGCGGTATTGGTGAAGAATGTGATGAAGTCGCCCTTGAGCCAGGCCTCGACGTAGTTGGCCCAGCGGTAGGTCGGCGGAATCCAGACCGGTGGGATTTTCCAGATCAGGCTCTTGTCTTTGCCTGCGGTCAGCAGCATCCAGACCCAGGGCGTGAGGAAGAGGGCCGCGCCGGGGAGCACCAGTATCCACAACCAGACCTGGTGGGCCACTCGACGCCACAGCGGCCCGGTGGGGTAGGTGTACTTTGACCATCTCCCTGAAAAAATAACGTTCTCTGTTCGCATCGTTGCTCTTGAAGCTAGCCCTTATTAAGAGGGACTCTTGGATCTTAGTAACTATACCCGAGTAAGTCCACGCAGTAGCCACATTTCATCTTGTTGGCCCTATAGACTCCGGGCTGGGGGGAATCCTCTTAGTCCACTATTCCAGTAGGCTGAGAAGGCGTTCTTTGGCGTCAGGTCGCAGTTCAAGGTGCTTGTCAGGTTGATAAAGGTCGTCTAAATCAGGGAAATAGCCACCCTGACTATCGTCATACAGAAAAATACCGACCTTGTTATCAATACTGATAACCCAAGTGCCCCGGAATCCTGCCCGCCTCTTTACCCATTTCATAAGACCATTCATTTCCTCAACCAATGTCTGGACCTCTTGGTATGCAAGCCGACTCATTTGTAATCCTCTTTTCTGTCTATTTGGCTCCAATCCGAACCATTGGCCACTTAAGCATGTGAGCCCCTTTACATAACTTAGCGGGGATAGAACGCTCTTCTTCTTGCCTGCGATACTGTCCTGAGGACGGCTACCGGGCAGCCTCTCCTTCATAGTAGACCCAGCGGCGCGACGAATACTGGAATAACAAAGTAAATGTGATGATGATTGCGAAAAGGACCCAGGCGGCCGCCGAGGCGTAGCCGAAGCGGATCTGCAGGAAGGCCTTGCGATAAAGGAAGAGCACCATGCTCAGAGTGGCGTTATTGGGTCCGCCTTCGGTCATGATGAAGGCTTGGGTGAAGAACTGGAAGGCGTAGATGAGGCCGATGGTGACGTTGAAGAAGATGGTTGGCGTCAACATCGGGATGGTGACGTGCCAGAATTTGCGGATGCTGTTGGCGCCGTCGATGGTGGCGGCTTCGTAGAGATGGGTGGGGATGCCCTGCAGGCCGGCCAGGTAAAGAAGCATGTTGGCGCCCACGCCCCAGACGCTCATGATGATCAATGAAGGGAGCGCCCAGGTTGATGAGTAGAGCCATGACGGGCCCTCGATGCTGAAGATGGCGAGGAAGTTGTTGAGCAGGCCGGCGCGGGGGTTGAAGATCTGCAGCCAGAGCAGAGAGACGGCGACGCCGGAGATGACGGTGGGCAGGTAGTAGATGGTGCGCCAGATGCCCAGGCCCAGCAGTTTCTGGTTCAAGACGAGGGCGATCATGAGCGCAAGGCAGGAGCCAAGCGGGACGGTTGAGAAGGCATAGATGAAGGTTACGCGCAGGCTCTTCCAGAAGAGGTCTTCGCGGAAGAGGTCGCGGTAGTTCTCGATGCCGACGAAGAATGTGCTGGTGAGCAGATCGGAGCGGAAGAAGCTCAGTCCCAGCGAAAAGAGCATCGGCCCGAACACGAAGGACAGAAAGCCTACCATCCAGGGCAGGAGGCAGAGATAGGCCGTGATCAGGTCCTGCCGCTTCTGGGAGGAGCCCACCCGCCACTGTCTTGCCAAGCGCGTTGCCATACTGTTCCTCAGTATCTCTTAGGAAGAGGGGGAAGAGGAGTGAGAAGGAACATCTCACTCCTCATAACTCACTTCTCTCTACTCGCTTATCCCATTCGTTCGAGCGTAGCGTGCTGGGCCTCGGTCACCTGCTGGGAGATGTCGACCAGGATGCTGACGGGCTCGGAGCCTTCAACATAGATGGCCTCCATGGCGGGGACGAGGAGTTCTTCGGCTACGGACTGGAAGCGGAAGAGCTGCGGGCCGCGGGCCTCGCCGGTCTTCAGCTGATCGACGATAACCTCCAGGTTGACCGGCTCGAGGCGGCCGTCGATCTCGCGCAGGAAGCCTGGCCACTTGTCGGCGGAGCTGGCGAGGCCGGGCAGACGGCCCGACCTGCGGGCCACGTTGTCCTGGTACCATTCGCCGGCGCCGATCCACTTGACCCAGTTCCAGACATCGTCGTGGTTGCCGCGGTCGGCGACGCCCTTGTAGACGCACCACTGGTCGGGGGCGCCCATGCAGACGCGGTCGACGGGGCCGGCGGCGATGTGGTTGATGTCCCAGGAGCCTTCTTCCATCTGGTCGGCGAGGTCGAAGAACTGGTCGGCGCTGCGTTCGGCGAAGGCGACGATGTCGGCGGGGAGGACGCCGGTCCAGGTGTTGGGGATACCGGAGGCGTTGACCTGGTTTCGCTGTGCCAGGCAGTTGAGATCCCACATGTTGTGGCGGATCCACTCGAAGGCGGCGAGAGCCTCCTCTTCGCCGAGCATGCATTCCATCAGGGTCTCGTCGTCGCGGACCATGCCGCCCCAGGCCTCGACGTAGTAGAAGTAGCCCAGTACGTAGCTGGGCCGCAACTGGCCGCCCCAGCGGGTGATCTCGCCGTCGTCATCTTTCTTTGTGAGGGCGCACGCGGTTGCGGCGCAGTCGTCGACGCTCCAGTCCTGTTCGGGGTAGGCGACACCGAGCTCGTCGAAGGCCGGTTTGCTGTAGTAGACGCTGGTCACGTCGATGTTGGTCACCATCGCCATGCGGATTTGGGTAATCTGGTCCCAGCACTGGTCCCAGCCGGCGGCGAGGAAGATGTCGTCGGCGTCGGGGACGTCCTGGTCGACCAGGGGCTGCAGGTCGAGGAGCTGTCCTTTTTCGGCCCAGGTGTTGATGATGGGGGGCCAGGTGGACATCACGTCGGGCGCGGTGCCGGCGGCCATGTTGGTCAACACCTTGGTGGACCAGCCGTCGCCGTGCGGTTCCCAGAGGATTTCAACTTCGGGGTGTTCTTCGTAGTAGCGGGGGAAGGCCTCGTCCTGGTGGTACTCGGCCCATTGGATGCCGGGCACGTTGGCGAACCAGTCGAAGCTGGCGAAGCGGATCTGGGTCCGTTCGCCGTCTGCGTCGGAGGCGGCTGCGCTGTCTCCGGCCATTGTGTCGCCGCCGGCGGGAGCCGGGGCGCAGGCGGCCAGCGCGGCTGTACCCGCGATTCCGGCGCTTAAGCGCAACATATCGCGGCGAGTTAATCGGTTGGACATGGTAAGTTCCTCCTGTGGAAAGATGCTTGGCTATGCCCTAACAAAGTTTAATCGAGAAAACTCCCTTGCGGTGTGAATTTACCCTTTCCGCTAAGTCACCTCAGCGACCTTCGCCGGCAGTCCAGTGCGAATCGACTCCCAGCAGGCCGAGGCCGTGGCAATCACTTTGGCTCCCGCGACTTCATCGATGAGGGGGCGCTTGTCCTCTCGCAAACACTCTTCAAAATGGCGCATGTAGCGTAGTACTTCCTGGCCGTGCCCGGCTTCGCGCTTGAACTCCAGGCTCAACTCGGGCTGGCCCTGGATCTTGTCGAGAACGAGCTGGTCGTTGACATACGACCCCTTGTCGCCGAAAATGCTCAGCCCCTGCATGGGTAGCGGGGGCTCCACCAGACCGTATACGGCCAGAATCCGGGCAATCACGCCGGAACGGAAGCGCAGGTTGATCAGAAAGTTGTCATGTTTGTCGGCCGGATAGCGGTCGTCCATGTGGCTGCAGGAAGCGTAGGTGAAGACCTCATCGACATCGCCGAAGAACCAGCGAAGCAGATCGATTGGATGGCAGGCGCCGCCGTAGAGCCAGTCCTGCGGCGCCTCGTGCCGCCAGGTGGTGCGGTCCATAACCGGCCGCATGTCGTGGACGTAGTGGGCCTCCGCGAAGAGCGGTCGCCCCAGGTCGCCGTCTTCAAACAGCTTGTGCGCAGCCATAAACCGCGGCACGAAGCGGGAGGTCTGCCCGACCAGAAACTTCACGCCGGCCCTCTGGACCAGCTGCACAACGCGTCTGGCCTCCTCCAGAGAGACGACCATTGGCTTCGTGCAGATGATATGCTTGCCGGCGGCGACGGCGGCTTCGATATGCGCCATGTGCAGGTGGTCGGGCGAATAGATACCGACAACGTCGACATCGGGCTGCAGCGCCAGTTCCCGGTAGTCTGTGGTAAGGTGCGGGATCCCGTGCTCTTTGCCCAGCCGCTCCAGTCGCGCGGTGTCGCTGTCGCACAGGGCGCGCACCTGCATGCTTGACGTCGCATCCTGGTTGATGGCGAGCATGTTCGCGCCCATTCCCAGGCCGATCACGCCGACCCCGATCTCTTTGCCCATCCTTCTACCTAACATGAGGATTCCCGTCTGAAGTGTGAGCGGCCTGTAAAGCGCGCCGCTTTCCGGTTTTCTCTACATCAGCCCTTTATTCCCGTCAGAGCGATCCCCTTCACCAGGTTGCGCTGAAAGATGAAAAAGACGATGAGCGGGGGAATCAGGGTAAGCAGGGAGCTGGCCATGACCTTGGAGTAGTCGAACCAGCCGAATGAGTTGCCGATGCCGCGCAGGGCGAGGGGGAGCGTGTAGTTGCCGGCGTCGGTGATGGTAACGAGGGGCCAGAGATAGTCGTTGAATGTGGCCCTGAAGCTGAAGATTGCCAGCACGGAGATGACCGGCTTCATCATGCCGACGATGATGCGGGTGTAGATGGTGAAATCACCGGCGCCGTCGATCTTGGCGGCGTCGTAGAGCTCGACGGGGATTCCGTAGACGAACTGGCGGCAGAGAAAGATGCCGAAGGAGGAGAAGACGGAGGGCACGATCAGGACCCACAGGGTGTTGAGGAGCTCGAGCCTGTCCATGACGACGTAGAGGGGAATGAGGAGGGTGAGGAAAGGCACCATGGTGGTCGAGAGCACAAAGTAGAAGAGGGGCTCGCGCAGGGGGAAGCGCAGGCGGGCGAAGCAGTAGCCGCCGAGCGTGGAGGTGATGAGAACGGCGATGACGGTGGTGACGGTGACGAAGATGCTGTTGAGGTAGGAGCGGGCGAGGCTGCCCCCGCCGATCTTGTGGGAGAGGACGACCCGGAAGGCGTCGAGCGACCATTCTTCGGGCCAGAGCGTGGGGGGGATGCGGATGATGTCGGCGGGCAGCTTGAAGGCGGAGAGCACGAGCCAGGCGAAGGGGTAGAGCATCAGGACGCCGCCGCCGATGAGGACGGCGATGAGCAGCCAAGTCTGCCAGCGGGTGCGCTGCCAGTAGGGCGTTGAAAGGCGGGAAAGGTCGGTCGTGGTCGCGGTCATGGTGCTTCTCCGTCAATAGTCCCAGGACTTACGGCGGCGCTGGAGCTCGAAGAGGGTGGCGCTGAGCAGGATGACGAACATGGCGATGGAGACGGCGGCGCCGTAGCCGAGGTTGAGCACCTCGAAGCCGAGCTGGTAGGTGTAGAGTGAGAGCGTGCGGGTGCTGTGGCCGGGGCCGGGCATGAGTTGGAAGGGCTCGAACATCTGCATGGTGCCGATGATGCTGGTTACGACCTGGTAGGCCATGGCGGGCTGGATCAGGGGCAGGGTGACGGCGGTGAAGCGTTTCCAGGCGCTGGCGCCGTCGAGTTGGGCGGCCTCGAGCAGGCTGTCGGGTACCTCGTTGATGGCGGCGAGCAGGACGATGGAGGAGTTGCCGAGGAAGATCCAGACGACCATGAGTGTTATGCACCAGAGGGCCTGGTCGGGGCTGTTGGAAAAGGGCTGGGGCGGCAGGCCGAGCGATTCGATGATGGCGTTAAAGGCGCCGCCGTTGGTGCGGTAGAGCCATTTCCAGAGCAGGACGCTGACGACGCCGGGCATGATGACGGGCAGGTTGTAGACGGCGAGCAGCGTGTACTGGTAGACGGGGCGCAGGTGGCTGAGCGCGAGCGCGAGCAGGAGGGCGAGGCTGAGGGCGACGAAGATTTCGACGGCCGAGAATCGGACGGTGGTCCAGAGCGCGCCCCAGAAGCCGGGGTCGCCGAACAGCTTGGCGAAGTTGCGGGTGTCGACGAAGACCGGTTTCTGGATGTAGTCCCAGTTGTGGAAGGAGAGCCAGATGGCGGTGCCGAAGGGGATGACGAACATCACCAGGTAGAAGACGGTGAGGGTGAAGGCGAAACCCATCCCCAGCCAGCTGTACTGGGAGAGCCAGGCGCGCCGCGGCGCGCCTGGCGCGGCGTCAGTTGGACGGGATCCTGCTGTGACTGCCATGGCTGCCTTCCCCTTCAGAATTGCGGCAACAGGTCAGGCGGCTGGGCGGGACGGCCCGGAAGGACCGTCCCTGCCTGCCGCGGAAGATCAGGCATTGAGTCGTTCGAGGGCCGTGTCTTCGAGGCCCTGCATTTCGGCGTCGATGTTTTCGACGGCCTCCTGGATGGAGATCTCGCCGGTGAGCGCTCTTTCGGCCTCGCGCCAGGCGGGGGCCGGGTTGGCGACGTGGTGGCCGGCGTAGCGGGCGTGGGGCCAGACGCCGAGCGCGCACTTCTTGGAGATGGCCCCGTACTTGGTGTCTTCGATGCGCGGGTCGGCGTAGACCTCGGGGCTCATCAGGCTGCCGGAGTAGAATTCCATGGCCTGCAGCTGCCCTTCGGTGCTCATGATCATGTCGATGAACGCGATGGAGGCGTTCAACTTGTCGGAGTCGTCGGCGAGGCGCCGCGAGAGGGCCCAGGAGCCGATATGGCTGGGGCAGAGGATGCGGTCGACGGCGTCGGGGTGGCTGGGCATCGGCACTGCATCGAGGTTGAGCGGGAACTGGTTGGCGAGGACGCTGAAGGTCCAGGAGCCCATGCCTTCCATGGAGAGGATGCCGTTGGCCATGTCCTGCCAGACGTTGTCGATGAAGTCCCAGTCGAAGAGGCGGTGTTCGTAGATGATGTCGTGCATGAACTGGAGGGCGGCGATGCCTGCTTCGCTGTTGTAGGTGAAGGTGGCGGTCTCGACGTCGTAGGGCGCGCCCCCGAGCTGGTACATGAGTGTTTGGGGGAAGAGGCCCAACATCCCAGTGAGGGTCCAGGCGGCATGGGTCATGTTGCCGTCGTCGTCGATCTGCCGGACCTTGAGGCAGTCGTCGATGACAACGCCGAGGTCGCTCCACTGGGTCCAGTCGCCGCCGGCTTCGGAGAAGTGGTCGGTGTTGAGGACGAGGACGCAGTCGGAGAGGCCGGAGATGTAGGGGTAGTAGTAGGCCTTGCCTTCGGGCGCGTTGACGGCGGTGAAGGCGGCGGGGAAGAAACGTTCCTCGAGGGCGTTGCGCCCGCCGGCGAGGTCGGTGATCTCGAGGAAGACCTGGCTTACGTCGGTGGCGACGACCCAGTCTGTGTAATGATAGTTGATGTCGCCCTCATTGCCGGCTGCGATGGAGGGGAGGAGTTTGGCGAGCAGGTCGCCGTAGCCGATCGGCTGTGTGTTGACGGTTACACCGGGCTCGACTTCGGCGAAGGCCTCGGTGGCCCAGGCAAGGATGCGGTTCATGCCGTCCCAGTCCTGGTGCCAGACGGTGATTTCGGCTTCCAGCTGATCGGGCATGTCTTCGGCCATGTCGCCGCCGGTCATGTCGCCGCCGACCGGTGCGCAGGCCGCCAGCACGGCGCCCGCGGTTGCGGCTGACGAAAGCTGCAGGAAACTTCGTCGACTCATTGTGTTGCGCTGCATCATCTGTTTTCCTTCCGCCCTATTGGGCTTTGATGAGTGGAACACTGATCCATTTCAACCAGTGCCTCGCTAACTGGGAAGAGAACTATCCCGGACAGCTGGCATGCTACGACTTTCGATGTCAGGGCTTTTCGCCGCCCGCTGCGAATTCAGGTGTACCGGCCGCTACCTCCTCACCACTTTCTTCGGTTTCCGCCTTATCTTCGTTGAAGCTGTCTGGCGCGTTTACCTCTGGAACGAGCTGAAAAATTTTGCCGGTAGCATATCCAGTCGCGTAGAGATTGCCGGTTTCGTCAGAGCCGATGCTGCTTATCGCGGTACCTGCTTCCATGAGAAGGGTACTTTGCCACCTGTCTCCTTTTCGCTGCAATCCCCAGATGCTGCCCTTGCAGAAATCGGCGTATACGAAGATCGATGAGATGACGGCGCCGCCGACAACGACGCATTTCCCTTGTCCATGGTCATAGACGGATACGGGGTAGGCCAGTCTGTCTACATTGCAGGACCAACTGCAGTCGTTTCCCTCCCAGAAACTATACCCGTAGTTTTCCCCTCCAACGCTATTGGCTTCCTGAAAGTTGACCTCCTCTTTCTTAACTCCGCCGGCGTCAGGGATGTAGAGCGCGCCGGTCTGCCGGTCAAAGGCAATTCCCCAGGGATTGCGGAGTCCCATAGCCCAGATTTCAGGGCGGTATCCTTCAACGCCTACAAAGGGATTGCTTTGGGGGATGGCGTAGGGATTTACGCCGGATTCCACATCGATGCGCAGGAGCTTGCCCATTAAGTTGCCGGGGATCTGTGGGTTCAACCAGTTGCCGCCGCCGCCGCCACCGTCGCCGCTGCCGATGTAGAGGTAGCCGTCAGTGGGACTGAAAGACATAGAGCCGCCGTTGTGACTCGGATGCGGTTGCGGGATGGTAAGCAGGACCTCCTCACTGTCCAGATCGGCAATGTCGGGATTGGATGTGGTCATGAACCGGCTAATAACGGTCTCATCGGGACTTGTATAACTCACGTAGAAATGCCTGTCGTCGGTATATGTTGGAGGGAAGACGACATTGTAAAGCCCCTGTTCTCCGCAACATTTTACACGGTCTGAGATATCCAGGAAGGGCTCATCGTTTATTGCGCCATCCTTGAGAATGCGAATCCGCCCTTTGTGTTCGACGACAAAGAGGCGGCCGCTGCCATCGCCGGCATGCGTTGCTTGTACGGGCAACTCAAACCCGGAGGCCGCCTCTTTGAGTTCCCACCCGCTGAACTCAATGGCGTTGAATACTCTGACTTCGTACCATCCGACCCAGCCCTTACTCTGTCTGGTCAGGACGTAAACCCGATTTATGCGTCGCGGAGGGTCTACGATGACTTCAAGGATCTGCCCGTCCTCGGTATGAAAATTATCAAATCGCTTATAGGGGGTCGTCGTGTGGGCGTCATCTCCCAACCAGAGTTCATGCGTCGTCAAGCCGGCTTCGCTTTGCGTGACAACCATTTCGACTTTGCTTACCAGATGGAATTCATCGAACTCGATTGAGAGCCATTGCGGCGCGAAGTCCTGTGCAGTCCACATTGTTGCTATGTCGCCGTCAAATGCGTGCTCCATATAGGGATTTCTTGCAGAGGCATCTACCGTTCCCATGGAGGCGATGTTTTCTCCTTGTACGGTCAGGCGCGACTGCGGTGTTGGCGTAGCCACAGTTTCAGTCTGCGGCGCTGGCGTTGCTTCAGTTTCGGTTTGGGCGCTGGCGGAGTGGCCGAGAGAAACCAATAGCAGGAACCCTGTGAAGAATACAAGAGTGAACGTGACGCGATGGATCAAATTATAGACCTCCGACTTGGCGCCCCGACCCGGCTATGCAAAGCATTCAGTGAAGAGTTGGCGCAACGGCCTGTTCATCGCCATAATGCTGCGCCGTTCGCATGGTACGAGGGCGCCGAATCGGTCTGAACCAGAGCCTGACCTGCCGCGTTGCGCCCTAGTAGAACCATTCAACTTTTTCCGACCGGCCCGTCTGCGCCGAGATAAGTCCCGCTTCACAGACGGCGACGTTGTTCGCCCCGGCTTTTGACGTGATCGGGTTTTCGGCCTTCCCCTCCAGCAGGTCCAGGAAAGCCACCACCGAGCCGGCCCATCCGTGACCTCCTACCACGTTACCGGTAGAGGTATCCTCCAGCTCGACGGGCTCCTCGTCGCGGCGGTAAAGGCTGCCTTCCTTCAATGTACCGGTCAGCCCGTAGCTTTCGAAAAAGCCATGCCAGGTGGGCCCGGAACAGCCGCTGGTCACGTGACATTTGCCCAGTACGCCGTTGGCGAAGCGCATGATCAATATGTAACAGTCCTCGCTGGGGAACTCGGGGACGCACTTTGCGCTGCTGTACATCGAAACCTCTTCGACCGGCGAATCGACCGCCCACAGCATCAGGTCGATGGGGTGGATGCCGCCGCCGAGGAGGATGTTCTGCGGGTTCTCGGCATCGATGCGCCAGGGCGTGTGATGCCTGCCGTGGGGCCAGTACCAGGCGGTCATGTCGTGTATATAGTCGCCCTGGATGAAGAAGGGTTCGCCGATTTCGCCGGCCTTGGTCGCTAGGACCATTTCCCGCCAGGGGTAGACGTAGCGCATGGTCTGGTCGGTCATCACGTGGAGGCCGGTGCGTTCCTCGACTTCGATCATGCGGCGGGCGTCGGCGACGCTGGTTGCGAAGGGCTTTTCGACGAGGGCGTGGCAGCCGCGTTCGAGGGCCGTGATGGTCTGCTCGGCGTGCAGGTGGTCGGGCCCGGCGACGACGACGGCGTCCGGGTTGGTCTCGCCGAGCAGTTTCTCGTAGTCGGTGCTGGCGGCGGCGTTGGGATATTTGTCGAGGGCTTCTTCCAGCTGCGTGCCTACGGGATCGAAGAGACCGACGATTTCGCCGCGGCCGTCGGCGGTGGCGACATGGGCGCAGTGGAGGCCGGCTCCTCCTGAGCCGCAGATCAGGAATTTCACTGGCGGCATTCCTCTATGTCCCCCTATTCCGTTGCTGTATGACAATTACTATGGCTGTGACTACTATGGCTGCGACTCCTGATCAGAAATCGTTGAACACATCTACGGCATTGCCCGTGCGGATTGATTCCCAGGCGGCGACGCCGGCGGCGACCGACTTGGCGCCGTCGAGCACGCCGGGAGAAGGATCCTTGTCGTTGTCCAGGCAGTCCTGGAAGTGGCGCATGTAGCGGATCACCGTCGCGCCGTGTCCATAGGCGCTGAGATCGGTCTCGGCGTCGTAGGGCGTCGTCTCCACGCCCTCTTCGATTTTTTCGTCCAGCACGACGCGGATTTCGCCCGGCTCGTTGTCAGTGTACTCCCCTTGCAGGCTGCCTTTGGTCCCGTAGACGCCGTACTGCATCATCGGCAGAGGCGGATGGACGATGCCGTAGAGGCCCGACACGCGGCCGATGACGCCGGACGTGAATTCGACGTTGAGGAAGAAGTTGTCGGGAATGGGGTAATCGGGGGTCAGGCCGCCCTTGTTGGCGATGGCGTGGACCCTCTTGATGTCGCCGCCGAAGGCGCGGATGACGTCGATGCTGTGCACGCAGCCGCCGAACATGAAGTCCTGGGGCATGTGCAGCCGCCACGGCGTAAAGTCGTAGATGGGGCGCATGTCGTGCAGATAGAAGCTCTCGAGGGCGATCAGTCTGCCCAGGTCCCCCTCATCGTAGCGCCTCTTGGCATCCAGAAACTGGCGGTCGAAGCGCATCGTCTGCCCGACCAGAAACTTGGCGCCCGTCTCCCGCACCAGGTCGACCAGCGTCCTGGCGTCCTCCAGCTTCGTGACCATCGGCTTTGTGCACATCACGTGCTTGCCGTTCTGCAGCGCGCCGATACAGGATTCCGCGTGCAGGGCGTCGGGCGAGTAGACGCAGACTACGTCCACATCGTCGCGGCCGACAATGTCGCGATAATCTGTGCTCCAGTAGGGGATGTTGAACTGGCGGGCGGCCTGCTCCAGAACGTCGGGGCGGCGGGCGCAGGCGGCGGTGATCGTGTAACGCAGGTCCGGCTCGTCTTGCAGCATCGTCATGGTTGACGCCATGTTGGCGGGACCCATGCCGATAATGCCGAGGCGGATGGGAGAACCGTTCATTTTTTACGCCTCCTCACAGAGTACATCTCTTCTATCCAGGTGGCTGCAACCCGAAAGGACTTTGAACATTTACCCAATTTGTTTCCCTCACGGCTGCACTTCCGTATTTGCTAATTACTCAGTTTCTTTGTTGGAAGTCTTTTGCCCGAAAAATGCCGGAAAACGAGAGGCAATTGATCAGCATAAAGGTATATTTACATAAACTTCAGTTTGACGGTTTCCGGATCAATGGAGTAGCGGGTAAGTAGCTTCTTGCTGTAATTGATAAGGTTCTTAGACTATAGCTTGTCTCTAAGAAAATGCCACCGGAAATGTGTTGTGGACTTCTGTAGGGGTTCCCATTCGGACTGCTGGAATCTGAGTTGATAAAAGCAAATCCACTGCCACTCCCGTCTATGGGCAAGTCCTCTTTACTCAAATGTCCGTTCCTAACCAACCACTCGACAACTCTCAGCAGTACTTCCGTCCAACTACTAATGAGCTGTGTTTCGTCATTGTTGAATTCTATTGTGGTTGGTGGTTTCCGGTTTGTGACGTCGGAAATCTGGCTGAGCGGAGTCCAGTCGCCTGTGGAGGGCGGTGGACCTGGATCGACTGCAGGTTTCGGGCCGATGGGGACCGGCCCGGGCGGTTCGGTCTGATCAGGAGCAGAATTGCGACGGGCCGCAACCTGTTCATTTACAAACTCGCCAAATGCATCGCGCATCACAGGATGAAGCTCCTCCACGACTTTTTTGGTCAAGCTACCCGCATAGATAGGTTTCATTATAAAGCGTACAAAGTCATCTGTCGGATCGATTCGTTCTTGGGCGAGTCGATTTTTAATTTCCTTGATATATTTCAGTCTGTAGGCTCTTTCAACGATTTTGGCTTCTCCAAATTTCGACTTGGTGAACTGTTTCAGTTCCTCGACCTGCGACTCGGTAAACTGTAGCATGTTGAACTCGAAGAATGGCTTGGAGTCCATCTTGTATCGTTGATCCAGGTCGGAGAAGAACCAGTAGGTGATCCCGTCGGTCAGGACGCCGAATCTTGTATCCGTAGTTGTAAAATACCTGAGAAGTTGGGAAACCGATCCTGTATTCAAAGTGCTCCCATACGCCTTACACTCGACCAAGATAGCAGGTTTGCCACTGCAGATCAACGCGTAATCGACTTTCTCTCCTCGTTTGAGTCCCACATCTGCCGTGTATTCCGGAATGACTTCGGTAGGATCATGGTAGTCATAGCCCAACATCTTAATAAATGGGAGGACAAGAGAGTTTTTTGTCGCTTCCTCAGAATCGAGATGTCCAATTCTTTCGACACACTTTTTTGAGTGAGCCTTTACTTCGTCAATGAATCGCATGGTGTCTCCTGTGAGTAGGCAAATGTGCCTACTACCGACATGACAAAACACCCGAGAGGCGAGGTTACAGAGATTACTTCTCCCTAGCAGTGTTTTATCTCACGGTAGGGTGCCATTTTGAGGAGGATCCTCTACACAGTCCTGGAAGGGCGTTTGTTCCGGGGTCTTTCACTTCTCACCATCGGGGACTACCCCTTCAGCCCGGTCAACGCGATGCCGCGGACGAAGTTTTTCTGGAAGATGAGGAAGACGATGAGTGGGGGGATGGAGACGAGGACGGAGCCGGCCATGACGGCCTGGTAGTCGGTGCCGCCGAAGCGGTTGGCCATGCGGGCGATGATGAGGGGGAGGGTGAGCTTTTTTTCTTCGTTGAGGATGACGAGGGGCCAGAGGTAGGCGTTGAAGGCGCCGAGGAAGACGAAGATGGCGAGGGCAGAGAGGATGGGTTTGGTGAGGGGGAGGATGATGTTGCGGTAGATGCCGAAGTCGCCGCTGCCGTCGATTTTGGCGGCGTCGTAGAGCTCGCGGGGGATGCCGTAGACGAACTGGCGGCAGAGGAAGACGCCGAAGGAGGAGAAGATGCTGGGCACCCAGACGCCCCAGAGCGAGTTGAGCAGGTTCAGCTCGCGCATGACGATGTAGAGGGGGATGAGAAGTGTGAGGAAGGGGACCATGGTGGTGGAGAGGACGAAGTAGAAGAGGTAGTCGCGGCCGGGGAACTCGAGGCGGGCGAAGATGAAGCCGCCCATGGATGACGTGATGAGGACGCTGATGACGGTGCCGGTGGTGACGATGATGCTGTTGACATAGGCGATGGGGAGGTTGGCGCGGGTGGGGTCCATCACCATGAGGTAGGCGTCGAGGGTCCACTTTTTGGGCAGGAGCGATACGGGCAGGCTGACGATGTCGGCGCCGGTCTTGAAGGAGGAGAAGAGGAGCCAGATGAAGGGGTAGAACATGGCGAAGCTGAAGAACGCCAGGATGAGAAATACGACCGCTTTTGTCCACCTGCCTGAGATGAGCCAGCGCCGAATGGGAGAAATGGGTGTGGGATGGATGGGTGTGTCAGCGGTTGTGGCCATTTGTCTCAATGTTCCCATTCGATCCGCCAGCGGCGGAGTTGGAAGACGGTCGCGCCGAGCAGCATGACGAAAATGATCAGCGAGACGGCCGCGCCGTAGCCGAGGTTGAGGGCGCGGAAGCCCAACTCGTAAGTGTAGAGGGCGAGTGTGCGTGTGCTGAATCCCGGTCCCGGAATGAGGAAGAAGGCCTCGAACATCTGCACCGTGCCGATGACGCTGACGACCATCTGGTAGACCAGGACCGGGCGGATCAGCGGCAGAGTGATGCGGAAGAAGGACTGCCAGAAGCCGGCGCCGTCGAGGCGGGCGGCTTCGAAAAGACTCTCCGGCACGTCGTTTATGCCGGCGAGAAAGAGGACGATACCGGTGCCGAGGTGCGCCCAGATGATGACGACGGTGATGGCCCAGAGGGCCTGTTGCGGGCTGGCCAGGAAGGGCTGCTCGGGCAGGCCGACGCTGCTGAGCAGGGTGTTGAAGGCGCCGCCGGTGGGGCGGTAGAGCCAGCGCCAGAGGTAGAGGGAGACCACCAAGGGCGTGATCACGGGCAGGTAGTAGAGGGAGAGGTAGATGTTCTGCCACTTGCCCAGGATCTGGCTCAGGGCCAAGGCGAAGAGCAGGGCGATGGTGAGGCCAAGGCTGATTTCGACGACCGAAAACAGGACCGTTTTTTCCAATGCTTGCCAGAAGTACTGGTCGGTAAAGGCTTTGGTGAAGTTGCGCAGGCCGACGAATTTGGGATTGGTGATGAAGTCCCAGTTCTGGAAGGCGAGCCAGATGCCGGTGCCGAAAGGGATGATGAAGATGATGGTATAGAAGATGAGGATGGCGGCGGAGTAGATGAGCGCGAAGGGGCTGGCGCGGCGGAAGCGCCGCCAGACGCTGTCACGGCGGGCGGAGGGCAGTTGCGGCAACGTTTGACCACCGGAGACGGGGTGATCCTGCAACGTAGTCATACTTTAGTTTCCGCTGGTTCGCGGGCGCCGCGTACCCGTGTACGCGGCGCCCTCTCAGACTGTATTTGTGAGGTCAGGCTGCCAGACGTTCTCTGGCCTGGTCTTCCTGCTCCTGCAGGTAGGCGTCCATGGCGTGCAGCGCATCATGGATGCTGATTTCCTGGCGCATGGCGCGGTCGAACTCGGCTGCGGCCGGGCCTTGCTGGGCGACGTGATCCTGGGGATAGCGTGCGTAGGGCCACATGCCCTCGGCGACGCGCTTGGAGACGAGGCCGTACTTGACATCGCCGATGCCGGGATCGTTGTATACGCCCTTTGAGGGCACGACGCCGGAGTAGAAGTCGAGGGCCTGGAGGAGGGCGCCGTTGCTGACGATGAGCAGGGCGAAGTCGACGGCGGCATCCAGCTTGGCGGCGTCCTCGGCCAGCCGCTTGGAAAGCCCGTAACCGGCGACATGCTGCGGGTAGAGAACGTAATCGACAGCGTTTGCGAGGGGCGGCGTGACGATGTTGTCGGCCGGGACGTCGGCCACGTCGGTCATGACGCTCATGGTCCAGGCGCCGTTGCCCCAGATGGAGACGAGCTGCTGGGTGCAGGCCTCGTATTCGCTGGTGAAGAGCTCGAAGTCGACGGTATTGTGGACCCAGTAGATGTCGTGCAGGATCTGGGCGGCGGCTTCGCCCACCTCGCTGTCGTGGGACCAGACGCCGGTCTCCTTATCGAAGAAGTCCCCGCCGAGCTGCCAGATCAGGGTCCAGAGCAGCTGATATTGGGAGCTGGCAATCGAGTACCCTGAGCGGGTGACTTTGCCCTCGTCGTTCTTCTGCGTCATGGCAACGCCGGCCTCAATCACTTCTTCGTAGGTGCCGAAGTTGAGGTAATCGACGCCGGCTTCGTCGCAGTGGTCCATGTTGACGGTCATGGCGGCGCCGCGGATGCCGGCGAGCCAGGGCAGGTAGTAGACCTTGTTGCCGGGCACTTCGACGGCCTGGAAGGCGGCCGGCCACATCTTTTCTTCGAGCTCTGCAGCGCCGCCGGCGGCGTCGGTGATATCGAGGAAGACGCGGGTGATGTCGGTGGCGACGACCCAGTCGGTGTACATCATCATGACGTCGCCTTCGGTGCCGGAGGCGATGGAGGGCAGCATCTTGTTGAGCAGGTCGCCGTAGCCGATGGCCTGGAGGTCGACGGTAACGTTTTCGTGGTCCTTCTCAAACTCGGGCTGGACCCATCCCATGATGCGGTTGGCGCCGTCCCAGTCCTGGTACCAGACGACGAGATCGATGGGTTCTTCCATTGCGTCGGAAGCCCCTCCATCCATCTCTGTTGCTACGGGGGCGCAGGCGGCCAACATGGCAGCGGCGCCCAAACCGGCGCTCACTTTGAGAAACTGGCGGCGACTTGTCTGTTGCATCTTTTCCTCCTGGAAGGCTGAATTGGATGGTTGCTACTGGAGTGGAATCAGGTGTTATCGCGTGGACTGTCCAGACTACAGAGCCCCTTTAGTCCTACTGCCAGGTTGCCGCCGAGTGTCCGCAACGACAGTTCCTGCAACTGGCGAACAATGAACTGTGGAAAAAATGGGTTACGAATGCGGTGCAAGTGTGCCATCTATTCCTGAACAGTGTAGGCGTAGCGTTTCGCAATTGCGACTAAACATTCACCGACGGTCGGACAGTGTTCGGAGACTATAGATAGCCCTTTACCACTTTTCCGACCTGGACTGAGGGGACGGGGAGCAGTATAACACTGCGTCGGTAGTTGTCAAACTGACTTGGGAAAGCAGCGCATCCCTGAAAGGCGAGGAGAGGAGAGAGGAAAGAAAGAACGGCCCACTCACTTCTCACTCCTGGGGTTGGGGATGTTTCGCGTTTGCGTCTTGTGATAAACACACCGATCGATCCGAGGAGAATTGCTTTTTGTTGATCCACTAAGGGCCACTAAGGGACGCGAAGAACTGCTTTTTTGATCCGCGGAGGACGCGGAGGGGCGCGGAGAACACCAAGGGCGTGTCGGATTTTCTTTGCTTGACGGCGCGGGCCTTCATGGATCAGCCGCACTTTGCTCCCGTAAATCGCTGTTCTGACAAACGTCAACGAGCCCTGCATCTTCAACGCCGACCAATACGCTCACCCACTTTTAGTGGGTTTTCCGGGCCGGTCCCGGACGTGAGCGCCCTCCCGAACCTGCGGGACCTGAATTTGTGTCGTCCTGAATTGAGGAGGGACTCCAGGGCAGGCACAAGGCCTGCTGGTCATGCTGGCGGCTGGGGATATGGAGAAGACAGCAAACCTGTTCGGCGTTGCTTTGAAGCCGGGCGCAGATGCTGTTAGAATTGCACTACGCACCAGGAAAGCCAGCGGCAGAATAAACCGGTTTACTTTTTCTGCCAGGAAAGAGCAGATGAATCTCAGACGGCTCAGCGCGGTATCGTTCGGCCACATGGCCATCGACATACTGAACGCCTCGATCGCCATGATTCTGGCTGTTCTAGCGGTGCCTTTCAACATCACAAATGCCCAGATCGGGCTGGGCGGGATGGCCTATGCGCTGATGGGCTCGCTGACACAGCCCTTTTTCGGTGTGCTGGCCGACCGTTTCGGCGGGCGCTGGCTCGGCGCGGTCGGGCTGCTGTGGACAGCTGTCTTCTATTACGCGGCCACCTTCTCGCAAAACTACTTCACGCTGATCACGCTGATGACCGTCGCCTCGCTGGGCAGCGGCGCGTTCCATCCCCAGGGCGCGATGAACGCGGGCGCTGCGGGCGGTCACAAGGCTACGACCGGGACCTCTGTCTTTTTTCTGCTGGGGCAGATGGGGTTGGCCCTGGGACCGATGATCGCCGGCGTCCTGTTGGAAGAGATCTGGATGCTGGGCCCGCGCATCATGGCGATCGCGACGCTCCCGTTCGTTGTGTGGATGGCCTTTGGGCTGCGTAAGCCGCTGGTGCGCGTTGAGGAGGAGTCGCCGCGGCCGGCAACGCTCGAGCAGCGGCGGCGGCTGCAACAACGAATTTCGCGCGCTCGCACGGTATCCAACCGAGTTTCCCAACCTAACAGGCGCTGGGTGGCGCTGACGGCCTTCGCGGTGCTGGTGGCGTTGCGGGCTTCCGTTCATCAGATTTTCTATGGGATGCTGCCCAAATACTTCGCGGACCTGGGCTTTTCACCGACACAGTTCGGTTTCATGGTCGGGGTGCCCAGCGTGGCGATCGCGCTTGGCTCGATGTCCGGGGGCATCTTGGGCGATCGCTATGACCAGCCCAAGATTCTTCTGTGGTCGCTCCTGGCCGCGACACCCTTTTCCTGGCTGATGCTCGACATCGTCTATGGTTGGGTATTCTTCCCGCTGGCCTTCGCCGCCGGCTTCCTCGTCGGTATTCCGCACAGCATTCTGGTGGTCATGGCCCAGAGGTTCCTGCCGAACAGGCAGGGGTTGGCGAGCGGCGCTATCCTTGGCTTCACCTTTGCCTCGGGCGCGTTGGGGATGGGTTTGGCCGGCCCGATCGCCGACCACTACACTCTCTCAGGGGTTATGCACGTTGTCGCGGTGATGCCGCTGTTTGCGGCGCTGTGTGCTGTGTTTTTGCGTACGCGTATGGCGACGGCGCTGCCTATGGCGCCGGCAGCGGGGTCGGCGGACTGAGGTTGCGGTCGCGCAATTCACCGGATGGGCAGAGAAGGCAATGCGTTTCCAATCGATCCTGCTCGTCTGGCGGTTCTACGTCTGCTACCTTCGCCATAGCGGCCGCGAACTTCTCCCTGCTCCCCTGTCCGCACGCGACTCAAGATAGGCCTCTGTTGCGATCGCCGATGCTTTCTCAGCCATAGCCAGAGTTATGAGCTGTTCAAGAGACATGCCTTCGCGTTTTTTATCCACGAAGGGCCACGAAGAGACACTAAGAACATCTTTTTGTCCGCGGAGGGACGCGGAGAACATCAAAGGCGTATCGGGTTTTCTTTGCGTGACGGCGCGGTCCTGGGCGGATCAGCCGCACTTTGCTCCTGTAATATCGCTGTTCTGACAAACGTCAACGAGCCCTAATTGTCTTGCTGCCTTCAAGCGCCTCCAGCGCAATCCGGAACTTGCAGGCCGCCGTGTGTCGCCGGCAGGCTCTTTGTTTGTCAATTCGGAGACGCTAACCTCCTCGCAGGCCGCGGATTTCCGCCTCCAGTTCACGAATCCTTGCAGTATTCTCAAAATGCCGCCCTCTACCAATGTAGTTCGCGACAACGTTGGCTAAAATCGCGACTATCAACGTCACCAAGACATAGGTGGAGACCTGCAACCGCTGGTCCCGCTCGGCATCAAGGCGCACGCTCAGACCATCGTCTTCAATATCGCCCTCTTGGACCAGCTCATCATACAATTCGATGATTTCGGTGGCTCCCGTCCTGTGCGCCGCTTCTGCTATCTGGTAGAGCAGGAACAGCATCGCCACAATCGTGATCAGATTGAAGACTACGGGTTGGAAGATTTTGTCTTTCATGTTACGGCCTCCTTGATCGCAATCCACGTAGCGTTGCTTCCAGGTTGCGGATTCTGTCAAGGTTCGCGCGATGTCGACTGCGGCCAAGATAATTCGCGATGATATTGGCCAGAACGGCGACGGCCGCCGTGAGGATCATCTTGTTGTTGAACCCTCGGCGCCACTCTTGATCGGTCGCCAGACGCAAGGTTTCTCCCGCTATGTCATTTTCTTCAGCATGATTGACAAGAATCTGAATTGCCTCGCTCGTTGCTGACATTGTACGGTCGGGCGACGTTATCACCTGGGTCAGGCACAATAGCAAGGCGGCAATCGTGATTATGTTGAAGATTATGGGATGGATGAGTTTTCCCATCATTTCATGTCCTCCTTTATGAGGAACCCTGTTGTAGCAGTGATTGCGCCTCCCTTTGACCTGTCTATCGACCGCGAACTCCTGGGCACAACATACAGACCGACAGGTCATCGGCGACAAGGCTTACATGGGATCAAGAGCTTGCGCATAGCGGCAGAGCGGGCGAGACGCCCGCGATCCCAGGATGCGGTCCCGTGTGAAAAGTCCTGGTATCAAATTGAATTCACATCAGCATCAGGCCCTAATCGTATTTGTGAAAACAAAACGATATCCACCAGATTTGACCGACAGCCAGAGGTTTATTATCCAGCATCTGATTCCAGCGGCCAAAGCGGGCGGACGTCCCCGCAGTCTGGACATGCGTTAGGTGGTTGATGCGCTCCTCTACCTGACTGAGGGTGGCATAAGCCTGCAACGGCTGGCAGTATCGATAGTCAGACGGTGAAGACCGGCAACACACCGACAGGCGTGCGGGGCTAGGATGGGGGCAAGTGCATCATGGGACGGAAACGGCGCCTTCTCGTCGATACGATGGGACTCGTATGGGGCCGTCTGGCTCCCTATTGACCCTTCATCAAACGCCCTCTAAGAGCAACAAAGAGGAAGGAAAACACTGGAAAACTGATGGAAAGGACTTGGCTCGATTTGCCAATGCCCGTGTGTGACCTCATTCAGCTTCCCCCGGCCAAGCCTCCTCCCTGATCTCCGGCTCAACCACGGGCCCCCGCGCCCCGGGACGCAACCGCCCAGTCACGACCTGGCCGTCATGCTGGAACACCAGCAGCGCGTCCTTCTCCTCCGCCTGCCGCCGCAGATTGCGCTTGCCCTCGATGCTGCGCATCGGGTCGAGATCGAAGGACGGCACCCAGGCCAGCCGGTCCATGTGCGCGGCCCAACTGCATGTGTCGCCAAGGAAGAGGAGCGATTCGCCGGTGTCCTCGACCCAGACCGCCTGAATGCTCTCCGTGTGGCCCGGTACGGTAACCGTGCGTACGCCGGCTGCCAGATCCTGATCGCCGTCCACAAGCTCCAGCTGGCCTGAGCGACGCAGCGGCTCCCAGTTGTTGGGGAAGTAGGTGCCGCGGGTGCGTTCATTGGGGAAGGCGGCTTCGGCCATTTCGAGGCGCTGAATGAGATAGCGGGCGTTGGGGAAAGCCGGGACAGCCTCGCTTTCCGGATCGGCGGGATCGCTCCAGTGGGTGCAGCCGCCGGCGTGGTCGGCGTGCAGGTGGGTCATCAGTACGATATCGACATCTTCCGGGCCGAAGCCCACTCGGCGCATGTCGGCCGCCAGACGCTGGTTGCTTTCCTCCATGCCAAAGATGCTTCGTTCCTTGGCGGTGATTTTGTCTCCCTGGCCGGCGTCCACCAGGACCAGGCCGGCCGACGATTGGATAAGCAGGGAGCGCATCTGGACCGGAATACGATTCTTATCGTCGGGGCGGATGACGCGCTCCCACAGGACACGCGGCACGAGACCAAAGAAGCCGCCGCCGTCGACCAGCTGGCGGCCATCAGTTACGATGTGGCAGGGAATGGAACCGATTTGTAATGTGTATGGCATGGCAATGTTGTAAGAATGTAGTTGGCGAAGTTTTCCTGACTATAGTGACTCTCTGTCCTCACCGAGTCAGTGCCGAGTATAGCACGGCCCGGCACAGTAACCTACACACCCGAGGCGTGTCAGGCGTCGTTGACATTTTGGGAAGGCCGTTCAGACAAACGTCAACGAGCCCCGGGCAAGTTGCGTGACTTCCTTTCTGAATCTGTGCTCGAACTCCGTTGGCGTCCTGTCCCGATTTGACACACAGGGGCGCCTCTTCGCATACTTAAGCACATTCGTAACGGCGAAGTGCGTTCGCACTTTGGACAGTTTGTGCCTTCGAACCGGCTTCATCCGGGCTATGAAATAAGCGATACGCAATGGCGCAAAAACAGTTCTTTACCGGCGAACCCGCGCAGATTCGCCCGCGCAGGTTGGTGCAGGGGTTGATCTTCGATTTCGACAACACGCTTGCACGGCTGAACAGACCTCTCGATGATTTGATGATCACGGGCGCGCAGACAGCCGTGACCTATATGCGCTCAACAGGGATGACCGACCTGCCCGACGAATTTTCGGAGCATCTTGTCGAAGCGCGGCGGTTTGCTGAAACGAAATCGGATGATGAGCAGGAGGAGCACACAGCCGACGACACGCTCAGTTTTCTGTTGCAGTTCTTCGATTATCCGGCCTCACGCATGAACGAGGCGGTCCTGCGCCGAGCGGTCGATCTCTTCTATGCGCCGGAGATGACCGCGTGGGAAACGATGCCCGGCGCAATTGAACTTCTACAGAATTTGCGCGCCGAAGGCTATCCGCTGGCGGTCATCGCGAATTACGCAAGCGACCGCATCTTTCAGCGCATCATAGACTATACCGGCCTGCGCGCCTACCTGGATGTCTGTCTGAGCAGCGCGGCGGTGGAATGGCGCAAACCTGAACGAGAAATCTATGATGCCGTCCTCGAACGCTGGGACGCGGAACCGTACGAATTGGTCTGCGTCGGCGACAGCCTCAAGCATGATGTCGCCGGCGGTCAGGAGATCGGCGCGCTGACTGTTCACTGCCGTATGATCCCGCTGGCAGAGGACCAACGCCTGGTGGACAGCATCAAGCCTGACGCGGTTATCGAAGCGCTGTCCGAACTGCCCGCGCTCATTGAAATGTGGTGTTGAGCATGAGAAACGATGAAAGCCCGCTGGAAGCAACCTTTCCCGTTACGATCAGCCGCGAGTATCCCCCCGCGCCGCTGGTGGCGGTGGCGGCCGTCGTTGTCGACGGCGAAGGACGTATCCTGATGGTCGAACGGGGCCGGCCGCCCTCGCAGGGAATGTGGGCGTTGCCCGGCGGCCTGCTGGATTTGGGCGAGCCGGTGCGCGCGGGCGTCGCGCGTGAGGTGCGGGAGGAGACCGGTGCCGAAATCGATATCGTTGAGTTGGTCGACCTCTTTGAACCGATTCATCGCGACGCGACCGGACGCATTCGCTATCATTATGTCGTGATCGACTTCTGGGCCTATTTCCGTGGGGGCGATGTTGCTGCGGCCGATGACGTTGACGACGTCGCCTGGGTGCCGGTCGCGAGGCTGGGAGATTTGCCGATGGAGGAGGCTACGCGGCGGGTCGTTCGCAAGGCGCACGCTCGCTGGCAGCAGGTCGACGGCCGGCAGGGCGCCTCCTCTTCGTAGCCGGCGGACCAGGTTCCGTTGACATTTCGGGCAGGCCGAACGGCGAGAAAAGAGCGGAGAGGAGGGAGGAAAGAGAGGAACGGCAACTGCAGTCTCTCATTCCTCACGCCTGGGGTTGGGGATGTTTCTCGTTTGCATCTTGTGATAAACACACCGAATCGATCCGCGGAGACCATCTTTTTTATCCGCGAAGGGCCGCGAAGAACACCAAAGGCGTATCGGATTTTCTTTGCATGACGGCGCGGGCCTGCGGGGACCGGTCGCACTTTGCTCCCGCAAATCGCTGTTCTGACAAAGCTGTTCTGACTAACGTTAACGAGCTCTAGCCACACTCTTTCTTCGAATCCCGGAAGTTCCTCTGTCAACAAAAAGAGCGCTCGATGCGGGGTTCACTCCTGCCGAGTTCGCGCGGTCGATGTCCCGCGGCCGCGGTCTGGATTCAGTTAAAGAGCGCCCGCGCCTCGTGCAGATGGTCGAATGTGCCGACCAGCGTCAGATGATCGCCGAATTCCAACTGCGTGTTTCCGCGCGGCACGATGAATTCTCCGTCGCGGCGAATCGACAGGATGAGTACGTCGCCCGGCAGCTCGATCTCACGCAGGGACCTGTCACCGTAGTCGGGATTGTGCACCCAGACTTCGGATACCTCTTTGTTGTCATCGGTCCGGGTCAGCAGTTCGTAGATGTCCGGATTGCGGGCCAACAGGCTTAGCAGCGCGGCCTGGTCCAACGAGGGGTTGAAGACTGTTACGTTCAACGTTTCGAATTCCACAAGCCGGTTGGTTTCCCTTACAAGGGTCACGATGTGGCCGATTCCGTAGCGGGTACGGGCCACGTGGCAGATGTGGCGGTTGCGGTCTGTGTCGCTGAGCGTGACGACGACCGTTTCGGCCAGATCGAGATGCCTGGCAAGCTCTTCTTCCTCATCGTCGATATTGGCGTGCAGGACCTCGATGCCTTCGGAGGAGCGTTGCCGCGCTCTGGCGATCAGATTTGCATCGGGGTCGACGAGAACCACGTGTTCATGGTGGCCCAGCAGCTGTTCGGCAACCTGAAGCCCCAGCCTTTCCGCGCCGAAAACAACGATGGGACGCAGCGTGGCCGCGGAGGTGCGCGGGACGATGCGGTTGAAGATCAAGGGGGCGGCGGTGACGGTGACGATGGCCACCAGGATGATCATCGTGTTGACCGATTCGCTGATGATTCCCATGTTCAGGCCGATCGCCGAGGCCGCGACGATAAGTGAAAGGCGGGAGGAGAGTAGGAATCCGGCTGAAAACGTCTCGCGCCAACTGAACTGCAGCCGGAACAACAGCGCCGGCAAGAACTTGACCACGAACGCGGCCAGCACCAGGAAGGGCAGAAGCAACAGGGCATCGGTTGACGCGACCAGAGCGCCCAGATTGAAATCCACCCCCACCATGATGAAAAAGATAGGGATGAAGAACCCGAAGCCGACGGCCTCCAGCTGGTGCATCGCCTCCAGATCTTCGCGCGTTGAGAGCAGAGACAGCATGGCTCCGGCAATGAAAGCGCCCAAGATAATCTCCGCGCCCAGCACCTCGGCCAGCACCACAAAAAGCAACATGATCGTGAAGGCGCCGCGGATCTTGATGCGGGCCGTAGTGTGGCTGAGCTCCTCCAACGTACGCCGCAAGGATTCCACCCGGTTCAGAGAAACGATGCCCAGGCGGTAGAGAAGGAAGAAAACGACGAAGAGCAGGCTGATCAGCAGGATATCGAGCGTCAAGCCGTGGGAAATCGTCGCAATGACCACGGTAATCAGGATCATGGTGGCGAAGTCGGCCACAAGGGCGGCGATCAGGATTGTCTGCCCGAAGCGGCCGCGGATGAGCTCCTGCTCCTTGAGCACGGGCATGACGACACCCAGCGACGTTGTCGACATGATCAGCGCCATCATCCACGGGCTGCTGACTAGGCCCATGCGCAGTAGCACAAAGCCGACTATTGTCGAGAGAGCAAGGGTTAGCAGAAAACTCAGCAGGCCGATGGAGAGGGGCCCGAAGGAACGCCGGTCGCGGCTGTCTGCCGGGGAAATTGCGGCCCGCGCGGCTCCGCCAGGGGCGGTCCCGGGCAGTTCTATGTTCAGATTGGCGAAGTCGATCTCCATTCCCGCCAGGAACATCAGGAAGACGAAGCCGAACTCAGCCAAGAGCGTCAGCAGCTGGTCTTCGTGAGTCACCCAGCCGAAACCGCTGCTGCCCACGACGATTCCCGCCAGGATTTCCCCGACGACGATCGGCAGCCGCAGCCGCTCGAAACGCGTGAGCAGCAGCGGCACGACAAATGCCAGGGAGATGACGATCAGGAGGGGCGTAAACGATCCTGCGCTCTCTTCCATTTGGCGTTCGCGATGGTCCTGCTTCCAGTCTTATCTGTAAAGAGGGTCGGTGAAATGCGCTTCCACTACCCGGTGGAGCTGTCCCGCGGGGCACACAGATTGCGTAGGCGCGGTTTGATCGGGCTATACCATTCTGTTACCCTAACATCCATGAGCGACGAAACGCAAGAAATTCTGCGCGGCGTTATCGAACGCATCACCTTTCATAACGAAGAAAATGGCTATACCGTCGTCAAGCTGGCGCCGGAGAATCCCACGCTTCACATGCCTCACTGGCATAAAGTAGCGTCAGTGGTGGGTACCATGGTCGGCGTCGCTGAAGGGGAGGCGGTGGAGTTGCGCGGGCAATGGGAGATGCATCCACAGTATGGCAAACAGTTCTCGGTTGCTGAGATGCGGTCGGTGCTGCCGGCGACTGTTGCCGGCATTGAGAAGTTTCTGGGCAGCGGCCTGATCAAAGGGGTAGGCCCGGTGACCGCCAAGCGCATCGTCGACCATTTTGGCGCGGAAACACTGGAGATCATCGACAATCATCCGCAGCGTCTTTCCGAAGTAGGCGGCGTCGGCCGCAAACGAGTTTCGATGATCAACTCCGGCTGGGTTGAGAAGAAGGCGATCAAGGAGGTGATGATCTTTCTTCAGGGTCACGGAGTCAGCGCCAGCCTGGCGGCGAAGATCTACAAACGTTACGGTGACAGCGCCGTCGAGACTGTGCAGCGGAATCCCTACCGCCTGTCTGAGGATGTCTATGGCATCGGCTTTCTGACGGCAGACAGGATCGGACGGGCCCTGGGAATCGCTGAAGACGCGCCCCAGCGTATCGCCGCCGGTGTCGAGTTCTCGCTCAACCGGGCCACTGAAAAGGGCCATGTCTACCTGCCAAGCGGGGAACTGATCGGGAAGGCCGAAGAGCTGCTGAATGTGGGGAGGGGGAAGGTTTCGGCCGGGCTGCTGCACCTGAAGAGTGCGGACCGCGTTAAGATCGCCTCGGGGCCGGGCGAGGAGGCTGAGGCGCTGCACTGGACGGTGGCAGGGATTTACGAACCATCAAGTCCTCAGCCCATGCCTCTGATGCCGGCAGACCGCGGCGCAAGCGAGAAGCCCTCCGCAGAGCAGATGGAAGACCTGTTGCAGAACGGGCGGGCGGTCTATCTGACGCCCATGTATTACGGTGAAGTGGGCGTCAGCAACCGGTTGGGCCGGTTAATGCAGGAATACCGAGCTGCGCCGACAGGAGGCGCCCGCAACGCTAATGCGCTTGCTTCTATTCAAGGAACGGACTGGGAACGGAAATTCGCGCAACTCGAAGAGAGGGCAAGTAACGACGATAACCCGGTGCGTCTCGATCCGAGGCAGAAGGAAGCGGTGCAAACGACGCTGACCCACCGGCTGACCGTGCTGACCGGGGGGCCCGGCACGGGCAAGACGACCGTCGTGCGCACGATCATCGAACTGTGCGAGGATGCGGGCGCGAAGGCGGTCCTGGCCGCGCCAACCGGCCGGGCTGCAAAGAGGCTCACTGAGGCAACAGACCGGCCGGCAAAGACGGTCCACAGGCTGCTTCAGGTGCAGCCGGCAGCCGGGATGTCGTTCAAACATAATGAAGAGCACCCTCTCACCGGCGACCTGCTGATCGTGGACGAGTCCTCAATGCTGGATCTGATTCTGATGAATCATCTGCTCAAGGCTATTCCTCCAGAGATGTCTCTGCTGTTGGTCGGCGATGTCGACCAGCTACCCAGCGTGGGGGCAGGCAATGTGCTGCGGGACGTGATCACGGCCATCGAAGGGGCTGGTAAAGAGCCCCGGCACGCTCCGGTGTCAAATTCCCGGTCCTGCGCTGCTGTGGTGCGTCTGGCCAGGATCTTTCGGCAGGCGGCCGGGAGCTATATCGTCGAAAATGCCCATCGCATCCACCGCGGCCAGATGCCGGTACTGACACGGTCGGCCAATGAAGGGAGCGTTGGGGCCGATGATTTCTTTCTGTTCCGGACGGAAGAACCTGAACGGGCCGCTCATCTATGTGTGGAACTGGTCAAAGAACGCATCCCGCGTCGTTTTGGCATTTCCTCCCGGGACATTCAGGTTCTCAGCCCCATGCACCGCGGCGCGGCCGGGGTGAAGTCACTCAACGGGATGATCCAGCAGGCACTCAACCCGCCCGGGCCGGAGAAGATCGAGCGAAGCTTTGGAGACAGCATCTACCGGGCAGGGGACCGGGTGATGCAGGTGCGTAATAACTATGACAAAGATGTGTTCAATGGCGATATGGGTTATATTAAAGATGTCGACCTGATTGAACAGCGGGTAACGGTTGAAATCGACGGGCGCCGCGTAGGCTACGATTTCCCGGAGTTGGACGAACTGGTCCATGCCTACGCAATCAGCGTACACAAGAGCCAGGGCAGTGAATTCCCGGCAGTCGTCATCCCACTGCTTACAAGCCACTACATGCTACTTCAACGGAATCTATTGTACACGGCCGTCACGCGGGCGAAGCGTCTGGTCGTGTTGGTGGGACAGCTGAAAGCGGTCGGCATGGCGGTTGGCAACGACAAGGTAGCCCAACGTTACAGTGGGCTGACCGAGCGGCTGCGGCGTACGACAGCAATGGAGATATATGCATGAGCATTGAAAAACCATCGATCGCGGTACAGCTATACAGCCTGCGTCACGTATCGGACAGCTTCGAGGATATTGCAGCTGCGGCGGCGGAGGCCGGATATGAAGGTGTGGAACTGATCTTTTTGCCCGATCATACCGGGCAGGAAGCGAAGGCGGTATTGGACCAGCACGGCTTGCAGGCTGTGTCGGCTCACGTACCCTACCAGGCTCTGGCCGAGGATTTCGCCGGCACAGTCGAGTTTCACCGGGCGGTCGGGAACGACTGTCTCATCCTCCCCATGCCTGATCCCGAAGTGCGGAAGGCGGCGAATGCAGATGCGTGGCGCGCGTTCGGGCAGACGCTCAATGAACTGGGACGGCGCTGCCGGGCGGAAGGAATGCGGCTGGGCTATCATAACCATGCCTTCGAAATGGAGGAGTTCGACGGCGCGCGGGCGATCGACTGGGTGCTGGCGAACGCCGACGAGGCGAACCTGTTCTGGGAGCCGGATCTGGCCTGGATAACCGATGGCGGCGCCCGCCCTCTGGAACTGGTTCAGAAGTACGCCGGCCGCTGTCCGCACATCCATGCCAAAGACTTGGCGCCGGCGGGAGAGAACGAGGACCAGATGGGCCTGGCCGACGTCGGCTACGGTACGTTGGACTGGGACGCGCTGATACCTGCCTGCCGCGCGGCAGGCGCCACGTGTTACGTTGTTGAACACGATCTGCCCAAAGAGCCGGTCGCCAGTATCCGTCGCAGCCGCGAGTTCCTCGAAAGCCGGGCAGCGTTAATGTAAAGTCCGAAAGAGAAACTGTGTTGCCCGCAGCAGCGCAGGATAAGGCGGGGCCTTCATCTTTCGGCCCGGCAGTCGGCGTGAAACGTCCTTCCGCAGGACCGCATACGGAACAACATCGGGTTTCTGCGTAGTGTAATCGGAGAGTACCTTGGCAAATTCGGCGATGTTTGAAGGGCTTGTGTTCGATGAACGCCGAAATGCGGCGCAGGTGAAACATGTGGGCGAGCGCGCCTGCTATGTCGTTGACGAAGATGGCTTTCTGCGCCACATCGACGCCGCGTTGGTGGATCAGCAGGTGCTTGAATTCCTAAAGGGCCAGGTGGACCAGCATCGAGACCTGGCCGTGACCGGCGTGATGGACCTAATGGGCAAGGACGACATATTTACCAAAGCGGCAGTGGAATCCTCGATCGACAATATCGATCAAGCCGTTGGACAGGCGATCCCCGAGCAGTCGCGGCAATGGCTGGGCATGATGGGTTTCCGCGTAATCATCGACGACCAGGGCCAGGTCGTGGACATTGAAATGCCGGCGGGCGAGATTGAAGATGACGAATATTGAACAGGGGGCGGAGAGAAGGGAGGGAATTCAGGCCTCCCTCCCCCTTGGATATCACTTCTTGAGGTGCCAGTCGGGATCGGTCAGCGCCTCGTAGACGACCCCTCCTTCCACGTTGCGGGGCATGGGCAACCCCAGCAGGTAACATAGGGTTGGGGCTATATCGACCGCCCGCACCTGTCCCTGCAGTTCCAGCCCTTCCTTGACGCCAGGCCCGGCCAGGACGAAGGTGCAATGCTGTCCGGCGATGCCAAAGCTGACAGAGGGTAGCTGTTTGCCGTGGGCGCCGTCGAACTCCGGCCGCAGGGCGTAGACCACGTCTCCCACCGTGTCGCTCCAGAGGTTGACCATCTCGGCATCCTCCCGCGTCAGCGCCAGCGCAAAGGGATGTCGGCCGGTGGCCGGGTCGGTATAGGCGTGAAGCGCGGCAATGATTTCCAGCTGCGTCTCCTTGTATTCCTCCGCAGGCACAATCCCGGTCGGCTCACGCCCCTCCAAATTGATGAACACGTGCACCAGGCCCACCGCTGCGGCACGCGTGCGTGACCAGTCCACCGTCCGCGCCCCATCCTTTTCCTCGTAGACCAGAAGACCGGCTCTCTCCAGCACCTCGTCGATCTCTACCGCCTGGAACTGGTTGGGCGTGCCGCCATGATCGGAGACGAGACAGATCAGCGTTTCCTCATCGGCCAGATGGGCCACGCGGCCAATCATATCGTCGATCGAGCTATAGGTGCGGATCACACCGTCCAGACAACGCTGCTGCGTCTCTTCGTCTGCGCCGCTGAATTTTTCTGCCTGGCCAAGGAAAAAGTGGCTGGTATAGTCGGAGGCGTGGGTTTCGATGAAGAGCATCGTCCAGTCTTCGCGGCTTGTGGTGAGATAGTCGGCCACGTCTGCTAGGCGTTCGTGATGGAAATCGAGCAGTTCGAAGTAGGTGTCGTCGTCCATGATTCCCAAGGCGTCCCTAGCAGGATTCTGCAGAAAATTGCCCACATGTTGGTCGATTTCGTCGGCTACGGATGCTGGCTTCGTATAGCCGCCGGTCGGCCAGATTTGCGGGACAAACAGTTCGAATGCGTCGGCATCGGCGGTGAGGTTGACCAGCTTCATGCGCACGTAGCCGCTGATCTCCTCGCCGTCAATCTCGAACTGGTCCAGCCACCAATCGGTCCAGTCGCCCACGGCCAGTTCAGCAACGGGGCTGTCGCCGTCGCGCGACCGGCAGATGCGCACTCGGTCGTATCCGTTGTCTCCGGATGCAAATATCAGGCCGTGAAAGGTCTTGGGAACGCCTTTCTCGCCCCGCAACATCATGTCGCGGCCACGCGCCAGGGGTTGAATCGTCAACTCCACTTCCTTGTGCGGGCGGCTTGACAGCGGCAAACTGTTCCAGTTCCGGGCATCTTCGATCGAGACCGGATCGACGTCGGAGCCCGTTTGCAGAGCGCTGGGATCCAGCGTCTCCGGATCGCGCTGACCGCCGATCGTCCGCCGCTGCCATTTGCCGGCGACGAACAGGTGATAGCCGGCGATCTGGTGATGGTTGGAGACGCCGGGGCCGGTGCCCTCCACCTGAACGCCGCTGGTCACGGTCGGGGGCCAGGACATCTCCCATTTCACCAGCAGGGGTGTTCCACCGGCCCTTTCGACAGTGTTCCACAGGTATTCCGCTCGCGACAGGTCGGTGTTGATCCCCCAGACGGTCTCATCGAGTGGGGCGCCCAGCTTGCGGATGTTGAAGTCCATCACGCCGTGGTTTCCCGGCCACGCGCCGGTGGAGGTGGCGGTCCAGCCCGGCGGTGTCAGGGTTGGAAATACGCCGATCATGGGGCGGTACACACCCCGTTCGATCAACTTGCCAAGATGGGGCATGTGGCCCCCGTTTACCATATTAATCACCAGTTCCATGCTCGCGCCGTCCATGCCGATCATGATTGCGCGCCGTGCCGGGCTTTGCATCTCTCTCTCCTTTGACGGGTTGCGTATGTATCGAGTGTCCGCCCAATTTGCTGGGCCGACGCCGGTCATCCATGCAGAAGGATAGGGAAATTCATGATAACCTGCAATTGTGTAAAGTCCACAAAGCCAGCGTGGCAGGGCGAGAATTCGGCCTACGTCTTCCCTTACTTTTCGATTCAAGACATGGCCGAAAAGAAAGTGGAGCTTTTGTGCCACGGATTGTCTGACGTATAATTCTTTCACTTCCTCTTCGGCTCTCCTTTTGGAGGATCTATGCACGCTGGTCTCCAGCAAAACATGCGCGGCAGAAGCCGCAAAGAAAGGGTATTCCCGAATCCGGTGGCTCTGCGGCGACTGTGGCAGGTTCTCGTTGTCCTGGCGGTCCTGATCACTCCGGCAAGCGATCAGATTTTCGCCCAGTCAGGCTTTGTGCCGTTCTCGAATAGCATCATCGGCCTCGATGTGTCACCGGATGATGCCGGCATCGTGGTGGCAGGCACGTTAAATGTCCCTGTGCCTGCGGGGATCTATCGCAGCACGGACGGCGGCCACACGTGGAGCCGGGCAAACGTGGAATTGCCGGCCGATACCTCTGTCGCCTCCATTCGTTTCGACCCGCAGGACGGAAACCGTGTTCTGGCCGCGGACGGCGGGGTCGGCAACCTATTCATAAGCGAAGACGGCGGCCTGAATTGGCGGCAGGAGTTCTCGATCAACCAGGTGCTCACCCCGAACAGCGGCATCGGCCGCCTCTTCACGCGCATTGAAGACGGACGGACTGTTTTCTACGCCGGCACCCGGTACGACGGTGTCATACGCAGCGTTGATGGCGGCCTGAGTTGGGCGTGGTTCGGCGATGGCCTGACAGGGAACGCATTGCGCGTGCGCGCCTTTGCCGAGAAGGACAGCGCGCTCTATGCCGGCACCCACGACGGCGTCTGGCGTCTGACCCCGAACACGGCATATTGGGAGCGGGTCGACCTGCCCGCAGGCATTATTGTTCGCGGCATGACGATTCTGGATGGCCGCTTGTACGTGGGTACCTTCGCGTCCGGTCTTTACCTGAGCGACGATGGCTACAATTGGATTCAGGATCCCGCCTTTCCAGCCGGGGTTGTCATCTACGACCTGGCCGTCAGCGGACAGGAGGTCGTCGTCGGCACCCATGTCGGACTCTGGACCCAGGGCGTACCGGATTGGACGCGGGTGGCCGTCAATGGCGCCGCCTATACCAACCCGGTCTTCCGGCTGGCCTCTTCGTCGACCTTCGTAGGCGTCACTTACGCGGGAACCGAGCAAGACGGTGTGCTGCGTACGCTTGACAGCGGCGTCAGCTTTCTGTCGTCGGCCCAGATAACGCCTCTGGATCCGGCCCACTTGTCCAAAGTGCCGACACCGACTCCTTCAGTGTCACCGACGGCTACGGAAACGCCGCTTCCTTCCGACACGTCAACTCCGACGGCGATGCCGACAATCACCGCGACGCCTGACCCCGGTGCGCCCACGGAAACGCCAACTTCCATCGATACGCCGACCGCGACGCCGGATCCCAATGCGCCAACTGCGACGCCGACAGCCGTGTGTACGCCTATCGCGACACCGGATCCCAGTGCGCCGACAGAGACGCCAACTGTGACGCCAACAGCAACAAGCACGCTGACCGCGACGCCGGATCCCAATGCGCCAACTGCGATGCCGACAGCCACCGGCACAGTGACCGCGACGCCGGATCCCAATCTGCAAACAGATTCGCCGCCGGTCGAATGTACACCAGTCCCGACGCCGGACCCCGATGCGCCCACAACTCAGCCGGCAGCGGATTCACCGGCTTCGACACCTGCTGCGTCGACTGCTGTCCCCGAAGCCTCGCCGTCTGCCCTTCCGTCCGAAGGCACGGCCACAAGCACACCGACCGCATCAGAGGCCGGCGTGCAGCCTCCGGCGACAGCGACTTCGACCACTGCGAGTTCGGGTAGTGTCAACGAGAGGCTTGCGCAGATACCCCCCATCTGGATAGGAGGCGCGGCGGTCTTTTTCCTCCTGATTCTGGTCGCCGGCATTTCGGTTGCACGGGACGGAGGCTCCGGAACCGAAGAGTTATGACGGCGAGTGCCCCAAAATCGGCTAAATCAGAGCCCGAAGAGGTTCCCGCTCGGCTTCCCTCACCGGTTATCGACAATGGGCAAGAGCTGGCTGGCCTGTTAGCCCAGCTTCCGGACGGTCTACACGTTCGTGGAGACGGAGCACTGCCGGCGGTTGCCGTGCGCCGCATTACCGAGGATAGCCGGGAAGTGGTCGCGGAGACGCTGTTTGTGGCGGTCGAGGGGTTGCAACAGGACGGTCATCGATTCATTCCCCAGGCCGTTTCCGCCGGCGCCGCGGCTGTGGTCGGCAGCCACCCCTTAAGCCAACTGGAAGAACTGAACTGGTGGCCGCCGACAGCCAATGTACCCTATGTTCAGGTGACCGACAGCCGGGAAGCCCTGGCTTGGCTCAGCGCGACCCTTTACGGTTTTCCCAGCCGTGCACAGGCAGTCATTGGGGTCACTGGCACAGATGGCAAGACGACAACCTGCTCGCTGCTGGAGACGATTCTCAGCCGCGCCGCCGACGTAGGTGTCATTACAACAGTCGGCGCGCGTATCGCCGGTATTGAGCAGGAGACCGGGCTGCATGTGACGACGCCCGATGCACCGACCGTACAGGCATTTCTGGCGCAGATGAGGTCAGCGGGGTGCGGCTACGCAATCGTCGAGAGCACCAGTTTTGGTCTTGATCAAAAACGTGTGGCGGCGGTTGAGTACGATGTGGCTGCGTTAACGAACATTACCCACGAGCATCTGGATATTCACGGCTCCTTCGAAGCGTACCGGGCGGCGAAGTTCCAGCTTTTTCGGAGCCTGTTTCGTTCTGAACGCAAGCCGGGCGTACCCCGCATAGCCGTTTTCAACCTGGACGATAGCAACTGCCAGCCTTTGCGGGAGGCGCTGGCCGAAGAGAGCGCACGCAACGACACAGCCGGCGTTACTTCTTACACCTATAGCGTATCCGACCCGGCTGCTGACGTGTTCGCCAGGCACATCGAGTATTTGCCCGAAGCCACCCGTTTCGAACTGGTCTGGTCGGGCGGTACCGTGCCCATGGAGACCCGCCTGATAGGCGAGTTCAATGTGTCGAATATATTGTGCGCGGCTGCAGCAGCCCTTGGGATGGGCATCCCGCCCGAGCAAGTCCGGAAGGGTGTTGCCTCTCTTTCTGCGGTTCTGGGGCGAATGCAGCGTATGGATTATGGACAGGACTTTCTGGCTGTTGTGGACTTCGCCCATTCCCCTGCCAGCCTGGAACGGGCGCTGGAGACTTTGCGCCCGCTCGTCGCCAAAGATTGCGGCAGCGGCAGATTGATCGCTATTTTTGGCTGCGCCGGTCTGCGCGACCGGGGCAAACGGCGGCTTATGGGGCAGGTTAGCGGGCGGCTGGCAGACTTTACTGTCATCACCGCGGAAGACCCCCGGACTGAAGATCTGGAGGACATTAATCGGGAAATCGCGGCCGGCGTGCGGGAAGTTGTGGAAGACCCGGCTGGAGGAGAAGGCGTGCAGAAGCGCAACGATAGCGACGTTGCCGGGCAGGCGCGGACGCAAACGGGGGTCCACTCTTCTTACTACGCGGTTGTTCCCGATCGCGCCGAGGCGATCCGCTTTGGCGTAGAGATGGCGCGCGCAGGCGATGTCGTGGCCTCCTTTGGCAAGGGTCACGAACGCAGTATGTGCTACGGCGAGACGGAGTACCCCTGGAACGAGCAGGAAGCGATGCTGTCTGCTCTGCGCGACCGTACAGAATAGCTTTAGAGAAAAGGGAAGCGGGGGTTACAGGCTGCCGAGCCATACCCCGGCCTTCGCGCTAATATGCTGTTTACTCGCTTTTCTCACTTCGCGCCGAATAGGGAGAGAGTGAGTACAGATTGAGTACAGTAAATGTCAGTCTTTCGCCTTCACTCTGGAGCCGGAGCGTCTATCTGTGTCTCAAATGCGGGTTTTGTGCTCTTTATGAACTATTGTAAGATGTGTGGTACCCTTGGACAGTGCCCGACACGTCTGGCTGCCGACCGTCTCGACGAGTCAAATGGCGGGCTGTCCAGACTTAAAGCATAACCTCTGATCTAAAGACGATCAGAGCGAAACTTTCGGCATTGTCATTCCGAATTAATCGTGATATAACAGTGCCAACATTGATCGGCTGACGCGCCTGCGGCGCGCCGCAAGTTTTTATCTGCTTTTTATTGTTACGCACCCATAAGGAGGCGGCTCGTGCCGGCCTTACTCCGCAAATTTATTATTGTCCTGGTCTTTATTCTGGTACTGGGCGCCTGCAATGGCGGCGGTGACGGCGGCTCTACGTGGTTGAACCTTCCGTCTGTTCCGATCAGAGTTGACGCCAACGGCAATGGCACTGCCCTCGGCTTCCCGGTGGGGCCGATACTTCAGCAACCGATGTTGGATCAGTTCGCCGCTGCAGGTGTCGATGTCCTCGAAGTCCGAATCGGCTACCACGGCGTATTTTTCCACGCGGACGGTGAGCCTCTCCCCTACCTCAAATGGAGTGATGAATCGGCCGACCTTGTAGGTCGCGTTCTGGCCAATGTCCCCCAAGCCGCGCAGGGGGCTGACGCTCTGACCTGGTTGCGACGGATAGGCTTGGGCGCAATCATCATACTGCCTACGGCCGGCCAGGACATTCCCCGCTGGCAGGGCGAAGAGCTGGTAACCGAAGAGAGCGCAGCGGAGACCACAATCGGTCCGCTTCAGTTTGCCAGTCTGGCTTTCGATGCAGACGGCAAGGCGTCGTTCGAAGGAATCCCCTTGGCGGAGATTGAGCAGGCCCTGGGCGCATCGTTTGGGGTGGAACTTCCGCCGATGGCTTTACAGATTATGACGGCGTTGGGCGTACAGCAATTCTCCCTCGCCACTCAACCGAATGGCATCGATCTTGCGCTTGACAGCACAGCCCTGCCCGGTCTCGCCTACGATACCGAGCGCCTGAACAACCTCATGCCCATCGTCAGCGCCTTCGTTGACCCGTCGATGGGCGGCATGATCGGCGAGGTCATTCCCAAGCTGCCCGGCGCAGACCTGGACATTATCGTTTCTTTTACCGGTGAACCCGCCGCGGACACGCAGTTGCCAACCATTCCGGTCAGTGTCGGCGAAGACGGCTCACTAGGCGTTTGGGGCATTCCCCTGGGAATGGGCTCGCTCTTGCCAGCGGATCTGCTGGCCATGCTCGGTGGTGATATGAACGTCCAGAAACTGGACTTGAGCATCCAGACGGACGGCCTGTACCTGGCGCTCAATCAGGAGCCCCTGCCTTCCATTCTCTGGACGGATACGTCGCTGGACACGATCGGGGATATCGCTGTTGACCTTCTCGGCGTCTCTCCGGGCTTAGTGGATGGCGGTCTCACCGTATTGCGTAGTTTGCTTGCGAAAACAAACGTCGGTCTGTCTCTGGACCTGCCCGCGCAGGACGGTGTGGCCTTCAGTGATGATTTCGACGTGACAGTGCCCAACTTTGCGGCCGCGCCGGAAGGGATGGAACCGGCATTGCGGATCGGCGCAGCCATCGATAGAGATGGGTATGTTCAGTCCGCGCTGGGGCTCTCACTCGCAGATCTAGCCGACCTGCTGCCGCCGATCAGTCTGCCGCCGCTTGTAATGAACATTGTGGGCGGCGTCGGATCGGACACCTTGCAGTTGACGACGTCTGCCGGCGCGATCGACCTGGTAGGGGATTCCGGCAGCTTACTGACACTGCAATACGACGAAGCGGCTCTCAACCGTCTCCTTGTCGTTGTATCCTCGTTGTCGGATACGGTCCCGTTCATTGGTACGATTAGTGAATACCTGCCGCACTTGCCTCCGGTCATCTCATCCGGCCTGGACGTGCAGCTGGCACTGGCAGGGCAAGAGGCTCCTGAAACGAAACTGGACTCATTGCCTGTCGAAGTCAAAGCGGACGGCTCGCTCGCACTGATGGGTATTCCCTTGGGAAGCCAGTCGATCCTGCAACCGCTATTCATTACCGACATGCAGGCTCTGGGCATCCAGAGACTCGATCTTAACATCATTGACGCCAGTCTCTATCTGGCTTCGAACGGAGGCCATCTGCCGGTCATCTCGTGGACCGATCAGTCTATGGCGACACTTCAGCGGGTCGTGACTGAACTGCTTCCGGTCCCGCCCAGCATGCTCGACGCAGGTATCGAATTCCTTCAGAGGACAGACATCGGTGTCGCCCTTTCGATTCCCGTGGCAGATGGGGCCGAGGCAGTGGACGTGCCGCCCGCTTTTGACGTAACCGCAGTGCGAATGGAACCGCCCGATATCGATGCCGAGTACCGGCCGGTGCTTGCCCTCAGGCTCATGCTGGACGGCTCTGAGATTCAGTCTGTCGGCGGCGTGCCCGCGAGTGTGTTTCAGGAGAACGGTGTAAATCTGCCTGCACTGCCTGCAAACATTGCCTCGATTCTTTACGATGGCCTGCAGGTCTCTGAGTTGGAATTGACCTCTTCGGCCAACCAGTTGAATGTCGTAGCCGACGAGGAAATCCTCCTCACTGTTCACTATGACTCACCTTCGATCCTCCGCACTCTGGACCTAGCGGCTCCTTTCCTTCCGGAAGATATCGCGAATATATTGGCGGATCCGAACATTTCTGCACTGTTCACAGAGGAACTTTTGCCTCTTATCGTAGGCGCCCATTTGGACGTAACGGCAGAATTGAATCAGGAATAGTTCTTCTGTCGGCAGTTGAATGCCTCTGAATACGGGCGAAAGCGGAAAATCTTACGCTTTCGCCTTTTTTTGTACCTATCATTTTGGAGATCCTCACAATGCCTAGGTTCCGTTGATATTTCGGGAAGGCTGGTCAACAAGAACGGAACGCCGAAGGGCGAGGAGAGAGCGGAGATGAGAGAGGAAAGAGAGAACGGCCCACTCACTCCTCACTCCTGGGGTAGGGGATGTTTCTCGTTTGCATCTTGTGATAAACACACCGTTCGATCCGCGGAGGGACGCGGAGAACAGCAAAGGCGTATCGGATTTTCTTTGCGTGACGGCGCGGGCCTTCATGGGTCAGCCGCACTTTGCTCCCGCAAATCGCTGTTCTGACAAAGCTGTTCTGACTAACGTCAACGAGCCCTAAAAGGCGCGCATTTGCGCGTGGCTTCTGAGCAGTTGCTCCTGGAAGATCTGCCTTTTCGGCGCCGGAATCGTTGAGATTTATTCAAACCAAGTGTGAGGTACTGATGACAGATCGTGTGAAAGGGAAAGTTGCGCTTGTTACGGGGGCCGGGTCCGTGGGTCCCGGCTGGGGAAACGGGAAAGCCGCGGCGGTTCTTTATGCCCGCGAAGGGGCGAGCGTCTTTCTCGTCGATTACAACCCGGAGGCCGCCGATGAGACGAAGAGCATCATCGAGCAGGAAGGAGGAGAGAGCTCCGTCTTTCAGGCGGATGTAACGGATTCTCAGGCTGTGGAGAAGATGGCCGAGGCCTGCATCGAGACGTATGGCAGGATCGACATTCTTCACAACAACGTCGGCATCATCGAAGTGGGCGGGCCGGTCGAAATCAGCGAAGAAAATTGGGACCGGCTGATGGCGGTCAATGTGAAGGGAATGTTCCTGACCTGCAAGTACTGTATCCCACATATGGAGAGGCAGGGGGGCGGCGCCATCGTAAACATTTCTTCGATTGCCGGCATACGCTACACGGGCTATCCGAGTGTCTCCTACAACGCTTCCAAGGGGGCCATCAATCAGTTGACGCAGAACATCGCCATGCAGTACGCGCAAAAGGGCATCCGGGCGAACTGTGTGCTGCCGGGCCTGATGAACACGCCCTTCATTACCCAAGGCCTCCAAAACGCCTATTCGGATGAGGGCGTTGAAGAGATGATCAGACAGCGCGACAACCTGTGCCCGATGAAAAAGATGGGGGATGCCTGGGATGTCGCCTACGCAGCCCTGTTCCTGGCTTCTGACGAGGCCAAATATATCACCGGCGTGAATCTGCTCGTTGACGGTGGCCTGACCTGTGGATTTGCGCCCTAACCGCCTATATCGCTCCGCGAAGGGCCGCTAAGAACACCAAAAGCGTATCAGGTTTTCTTTGCGTGACTGCGCGGCCTACACGGGCGGCGGCAGCGGGCCCAGCAAGGTTACTCTCGCCACTTTTGACGACTCGGAACGCACCGCACACCGTTTGCGGGAACGCGGCCTCCACCAGCCGCACTTCTCCGACACACCACGATAGCCTTGGCTTGGCCGCGCTCGCGTCAGTCTGCCGCGGCTAGACGTCCGGAAAATGGCGGCGGCGGAGCTTGCTAATCGGGACGCTGGTGAGGAGGCATAACCAGGCGGCGTCATCTGATCGCAAAAAATCAAGATTTTTTGGCAACTTGAACATCGGTATTTTTTGGCATATAATCAGGCCAGTCTTCAGATAGCAGGTCCCTTTCCAGCCCGCTTAGCAGGCATCCTTTCCTCAACGGTTATCGGCTCAAGAAATCATGTACAACGCAGAGATCCTGGTCGTTGGATTGGGCGCCATGGGAAGCGCAGCCCTATATCACCTTGCTCGCAGCGGGGTGACTGCGGTCGGAATCGAACAGTTTCAAATTGGCCATGCCCTCGGTAGCTCCCACGGCTATTCCAGGATTTTTCGCAACTTTTACAACGATGCCCTCTATGTAGAACTCGCTGAAGCGGCCCTCCCATTGTGGCAGGAACTGGAGGCACTCTCCGGCGAGAAACTTCTGTACCTAACAGGGCTGCTCTACTTTGCACGACCCGGCAACGACAACATCGAGCAGCGAATGGGCGTTATGGAGGAGCTGAAAAGGCCCTTTGAACGGTTGACAGCGAAGGAAGTTACGGCTCGCTTTCCCGCACTGCGCCTGCCCGCAGAGTCCGTGGCCTGCCTTACGCCCCAGGCCGGCTTTCTGGATGCTGGACGCTGTGTACTGGCGCACCTGAAACAGGCCCAGCGTTTTGGGGCAACTGTCCATGCTCAGGTTCGTGTCGACCGTATCGATCTCAGCCGGGAAACGCCGGTGCTTGAGACATCCGCCGGCCAATATCGCTGCGAACGGCTCATCATCTCGCCGGGCCCTTGGGCCTCCGAAATCCTCGAAGAGCTCGCGCTTCCACTGCGCGTAACACGCCAGCAGAAATTCTACTTCCGACCCAAGCACAGCGCCCCCTATCAGCCCGGCGCCCTGCCCGTCTATGGAGACAGCGACACCCAGTTCTACGGCTTTCCCGAATATGGCCCGGGCCTGAAGGTCGCAGACGACGGGCTGGGCGCAGGATATTCTCCCTCTGAAGTCGATCGAACACTGGACCTGTGCAAGCGGGATGAACTGCAAAGATGGCTTGAGGCAATTATGCCCGACAGCGGCTTTTCCTACGTCGAAGGCTCGACCTGCATGTATACCGTAACGCCGGACCGGGACTTTCTCATCGGCGCTCATCCCCGCAATCCAAATGTACTGGTTGGCGCCGGATTCTCCGGGCACGGGTTCAAGTTCTCGACTCTTGTGGGGAAAATCCTGGCCGAACTGGCTGTGGACAGGGCTACTGACTATCCAGCCGAGCGGTTCCGGCTTGACCGGTTTGAGAAGGCGCGTAGCCAGTGACCCCTGACCTGCGGCCGCTCCAGCCCTGAATAGACAATTGCAGTTCACGAATTCTGCAAGACCGAAGCCGCCGTGGAGCGAATGATGAGCGAATCGCCCGAAGAGACCGCGCGCAAGCTCTATCAGGAGGCCGTGGTCGTCGACGGCTGAGACCGTTTATCCAGGCAACAAGGTGCGCGTCGCAATCCCGGCCGCTGAGAGAGGTGGACAGATGACCGAAACAGACAGGGGAGCCGCCGAACTGAACCGTCTGAGACTCGCGTCCGACCCGTATCGCCCTGCCTACCACTTCCTGGCCCCCCACAACTGGCTGAATGACCCGAACGGCACGATCTTCTGGGAGGGCAGGTATCACCTTTTCTACCAGCACAACCCCTACGGCGCCTACCACGGCGGGCCGACGGGAACGATACACTGGGGACATGCCGTCAGCGAAGACCTCGTGCACTGGCAGGACCTCCCGATCGCGCTCGCGCCTGAGGACCCCTTCGACCGGGACGGCTGCTACAGCGGCACGGCCTTCGTCAACATGGAGGGCGTCCCGACCATCATCTACCATGGCGTGCCGGGCGGGATCTGCATCGCCACCAGTCAGGATGAGATGCTGGTCGAATGGGAAAAACTGGAGGCGAACCCCGTTATCCCAACACCGGGCCCTGATGACGGCTACAAAGTGGACGGCGCTCCCTGTGCCTGGATCGAGGGCGACACCTACTACGCGCTTACGGGTAACAGCAGCCAGGAGGCATTTGACGGGCTGGAGCCGGACAGGGCATTCCTGTTCAGGTCGAAAGACTTGGTGCAGTGGAGATTTCTGCATACCCTCTATGAAGGCGGTGAGCACACTGAAATCGGTGAGGACTGTGCCGTCCCAGACTTTTTCCCGATGGGCGACAGGCATGTCCTGCTTTTCGCCAGCCACCGCCGCGGGCCGCAATACTATACGGGAACCTACGCAAATCAGAGATTCACCCCCACAAGGTACGGGAGACAGGCCTTCGGCGAGACGAATTTCTCCAACAGAACCGGCATCCTGAATGAGTGCCAGACGCTTCTGGACGGCAACGGACGCCGCGTACTCTTTGGCAGGCTGTCCGAGGGTCGTTACGGCTACATTCAGCGGGCATCGGGCTGGTCGGGCATTATGGCCCTGCCGATGGCGCTCTCAATGGGTGAACAGGGCGATCTGCACCTGAACCCGGTAGAGGAGTTGGAGGCGCTGCGCCGCAATCCCGTCAAATTATCCGACATCCACTTGGCGGGAGATTCGACGGTCACGCTTGACAGCGTACGCGGTAACCGGCTGGAGATCCGGGCCGTCTTCAGTTGGGAAAAGCGCAGAGGAGTTCGGGTTGAGTGTATGCTGTTCGCCCGACGGCGCAGAGCAAACGATGATCCGCTTCAACGTCAATCCCAATGATTCAACGCAGCCACAGGAAAGAATGAGCCCCGACAGAATGCTGGTCTTGGACGTTACCCGTTCGAGTGTCAGTCAGGCGGTCAAAAATCGTGAGTCGCAGCGTTGCATCGTCAGGCACTCCTACGGCAAACCGATCGAGTTGCGGATATTCGTCGACCGCAGCGTGGTCGAGGTCTATGCCGAAGGCGGCCATTATCTGGGCAAGCGCATCTATCCGGCGCGGCCCGACAGCTTGGGCGTGCAGATCTTCTCGTTGGGCGGCAGGGCAACCCTTCACTCCCTGGAGGCATGGGAGATGGATGCGATCTGGCCGATATAGACTCCGGGCGAGGCATCGCCGCAGCGTCTTCGCCGGCCCGGAGAATTTCACTTGCCCCCTGTTTTTGTCCACTCACTCCTCGTGGGGTTAGTAAGCTATACTTTAGGGTGATCAGAGCTCCCACAACAACCAGGAGGCATGACCCATGTCCGAGTCGCTGCGCATTCTATCCGTCGGCGCCCATCCTGCCGACATTTTCGACCAATCGGGCGGGACAATGGCCCATCACGCCGCGCGCGGCGACTATGTTGGCTGTGTCGTCCTCACGCACGGCGCGCGCGTCCATGATAAGGTCATCAGCGATGAGATGCATCATCGCAGTGAAGTTCCGGCCGCCGATGAACTACAGTCCCTGATGGCCGAGCGCTCCGACGTCAAGGCGGAAGAAGCCCGCAAGGCCTGTAATCTGTTGGGTGTTGAAGACGTCTACTTTTTCGGCGCTGATGACGCCGTTCTTCTCGTCACGGACGAGGCTGTCAGGCGTCTGGCCCGGCTCTTTCGTCAACTGAAGCCTGACCTGGTTTTGACCCATTTCCCCAAGGAGGGCGACGGCCTGACCAACGCCCATGCCGTCGCCGGGCAGATCGTTCTCCATGCCCTGGCGCTGGCAGGCGGCGTGGACCCCGGCGACCGCAATCCCCCCCACAAGGCCGCCCAGGTCTTCTTCTTCGGCACCGGCGCGGCCGCGATTCCTCGACAGGTCTGGCAATCCGAGGGCGGGTACTACAACGATGTCTTTATCGACATCACCGACGTAGTCGACAAGAAGCTGGCTGCCCTGGACTGTCTGGTCAGTCAGGGCTATGGCGGTGCTTACGCCCGCAAGCGCATCGAGACCAGCGACGGCGCGTTCGGCATGTCGGGCGGTGTTGCCTACGCGGAGGGATTCATCTCGATGCACGCCGAAACGCACTACTATCTTCCGGTTACCGAGCGGGCGATGGTGAATGCACGGGCTTCAGACCACGAACGGATTGAAGAGACATCCTATCGCGTGCCGGTTGACTAATAATCTCCAGGTCTGAGGCAATCGATACCTGTCCAAAGCGCGAGCCCGGCTGTCCGCTGCGGAAACATCTCGTTTTTCCCAGAGACGAACAGGGCGAAGGCGATGGAGTTACCAGGCCGCCCCCATGTTGACCATACATTCTCTCCGAAGGAGGCAGTGATCTTGGCTTCGCCAACCCAATATGACCTCGATCTGAAGCTGGCAGAGCTTCGCATCAACGGCTATGTACTTTTTGAAGACTTGGTACCGGTCGAAAAGATTGACCGAATCCGGGAGGCATTTCTCCCCTACCTGGAGAAAGTGCGGGCGCACGGCGATCCGGCAAACGGCGTAAAGCTGCATGGGCGCAGCGATGATCGTCTTGTCTTCGAAGGCCGCCTGCAGGTGGTCAACCGCTACACCCTCTACGTCCCCTGGGAGCAGCCGTTTGCCGACCCGGAGATCTACGAGAACCCGGTCCTGCTGAACTTTCTGGACCGCTATTGGGGAACTGAGGACTACCGCATCACCTGCTATCATTCGAACAATCCCTATCCCGGCAGCGAATTCCAGAAGTGGCATCGCGACGCCGGCATCTCCAAATTGGTGCCTCACGTCGGTCTCGAAGTCTGCCCGCATTTCGGTGTCAAGTTCCCCTTGGTTGACACCTACGAGGAAAATGGCAGCTTCGAGATACTGCCATGCACCCAATATCTTGCTGACCCGGAGATGGAGACGCGCTACGATGAGATCCTGGAGGCAGGGGAATTCCCCACACGGCGTCGTCTCAATCTGAAAAAAGGTACGCTCTGGATCCAGGACCCGCGTACGCTTCACCGCGGTACGCCTAACCGCTCGGATCACGTGCGGCCGGAACTGGTTATCTGTTACTCACTGCCCTGGTTCGGCCAGCGCGTGCCAATCGAAATGACACAGGCGGAATTCGGCAGAATCTCGGAAAGAGGCCGTACACTGCACGCTACCTGCCGGATTATCAATTAGCTCGGCGCGTCGATAAACAGTTCCCAGCGCCAACATGACCCGATTCGGGAAGCGGCTTCCTGGGACGAGAATGAAGAGGGAACAGCCATGAAATTCAGCCGCGATCAGTTTTTGGAAGAAGGCTATGTGATCCTGCGGGGAGTCATTCCACCGCAACAGCTGGCCGATCTGCGGCGGGCCTATGAGCTGCTCGTCGAGCGCCAGAAGGAAATTTGGGCGCGCGAGCGGGGACCGGACGACCCGCCCGGCGGTGTCTGGGAGACGCACGCCCAGCCGCGCCTCAATTTGATGATGCTGGCCGGGCAGATCGATGCGCAGACGGTCAGCGCGGTTGAGATCTGGCTGCACGAGAACACGCAAGGGGTCAGCAGCCGTTTGCTGGGCGTGGAAGATGCCGCTGTCACCGAGATGATGCTGATGTGCAACCCGGTGCGCGACCACGAGACGGGGGGGCATCGCGGTTGGCACCGTGATTTCTATCCGCCCCACACGGCGCCGTTGCAAGGTTACGCCGACGACATTCTGGAGAACGGGCCGCGATATGTGCAGTGGAATCTGCCGCTGTATGACGACAACGTTCTCTGGGTCGTGCCCGGCAGTCATGCTCGTCTGAACACCGCCGAGGAGAACGCGGCGATGAACAGTGATGCGCGTACGCCTGTGCCAGGCGCCGTCCAGACGCATTTGGCGGCCGGTGACGGCGTGGCCTATATCCTGCCGTTGCTGCACTGGGGCAGCCGCTATAATGCCAAGATGCGCCGTACTATCCATGGCGGCTTTTCAGAGTATACGACACATAAGGAGCTGCCCTACCGTGAACATCTGTCTTCCACGTCGCAGGACTCGTTCGAACGTTGGAACGGGCGCAGCACGCAGACTTTCGAACGGATCGAGGCGGTGCTGCGGGCGGTGATCGACGGCGACGGCAGTGCCTACAAGGCCGCTCTGGACCGGCTCCATCCGGGTCGCGGTGAAAAAGGCCGCCTGCTTTCCACGATCTTTCTGAGCAAGAGCGCCAAGCGTATCCAAAATCTCAAGAGCCCGAATTTCGGCAGTCTGCCCGAGCAGGAGCAAGTGTGGGCGACAAGTATTCATCCCATGACCCTTCAGTGGGGGAAGCCTCTGGCGGATCGTTTCACTGAGCAGGAAGCCGATACTGCTGTGGACGCGTTTCAAGTTCGTTGACGATCTTGTTGCAAGACGGAGGAAGATCAGTGGACGCCCGGCTTCCAGGGCGAAGAGACACGCTACTACTTCAATCAAGTCCCGGATCGATCTCAGCCTGGACGCGTTTCTGTCGCCACTTTCTGAGACTGGCTGGGACTGCAGTTGTCAACGCATTCCCAAGCGGAATATGCGCAAGCCGTGATTCGATGATGGCGCTGTCCTGTCGCGTGCATAGGAGTCGAAACTGTGGGAAATAGACCAGGTAAGAATCGGGTTGATCGGTACCGGTATGATCGCACAGGTGATGCACCTGCCGCATCTGTTTGAGACTGCCGGAGCGTGTTTGAGGTCGCGGCCCTGTGCGATCTGTCCCCCGGCACGGTTCAGGCCGTTGGCGCCAGGTTCGGCATTCGGAATACTGTTCTCCGATTATCGTGAAATGCTGGAGCGCGCTGACGTGGATGCGGTGATGGTGCTGACGCGGGACCATGCCCAGCCGGCGACGGATGCGCTGCGGGCCGGCAAGCACGTCTTCATCGAAAAGCCGATGTGCAACAACCTGGATGAAGCCGATGAGACTCCTGGACGCACAGGCGCAAAGCGGTTGCGTGGCCATGCTCGGCCATCACAAACGGTACGACCCCGGCTATGTGGCCGGGCGTGAGCGCATACTGCAAATGCAAGAGCCGAGTCTGATCCGCCTCTACGATATCATCGGGCCCAACGAGTTCTTTCTGGAACACTATGACATCGTGCGCGTCGATGACGTCGACGCGGCACGAGAAGGACAGGATGGAGCGGCTCCGCCAGGAGAGTCTGCAACGCGCTATTGGCGTCCAGCCTGAACCGGTCATGCGCGCCTACGGCAAGATGCTGGGTCTGTCGATTCACGACATCTACATACTGGACGGCGCTTTCGGGCTGCCGGAGCGTGTGGTGTCCACAGAAATCTGGGACGGGGGCGGGGCCTTCGTCTCGATCCTGGCCTATCCGAACGATCTGCGTTGTATACTGGACACCGCCACGGTCCGGGACCTGCGCCTCTTCGACGAGACGATGACCGTTTACGCGCCGGACAGCATCGTGTCGATCGTCTTTCCCAGTCCGTTCTTGAAGAACGCCGCCACGGTGGTCAAGGAGTGGAGGATGGACGGAAAACATTTCCGCGAGTCAACGACGACCGCTTCATACGAGGAGGCGTTCAAGCTGGAGCTGATTCACTTTCACGACTGTATCGTGCATGGAAGGACGCCGCGCACGCCGGCGCAAGGAGGTCGAGCGCAGATCGCGCTGCTGATCGATATGATAAAGGCTTATCGCGCGTAGAGGTCCATTTGATAGGCTGACCTTCCGTCGAAGTAACGATCTCGAAGGTTGTTCACTGGGAACTGAGCATCGCCAAGGCGCGGGCCATGCTGGGCTACATCCACCAGAGACGTATTTCAGATGGTCGATGAAGGCTGGGCGCTGAAGTCCTGAGGGGCTGACGTTTTTTGGGAGAGAGGACCTCATGCCCATACTCTCTCGATGTACCGTACTCCACACCGACCAAATATCGCCAAGCGACAATTCGATGAGTGGGTTTCCGGACCCGCTACGAGTGCGCCGTCTGGGGAACGGGCGCGTCCAGAGTGCCTGAGAGATCCAGTTCGAGGGCGCGGTGGCAGCTTACTGCGTGGCCGGGCTCAATCTCTTCCAGAACGGGGGTCTGCTCGCGGCAGAGGTCGACGGCGTAGCGGCAGCGGGGGTGGAAGTAGCAGCCGGTCGGCGGGTCGGCGGGGTCGGCCACTTCGCCCTCCAGGATGATTCTCTGTGAACGGAGGCTCGGGTCCGGATGGGGAACAGCGGAGAGCAGGGCTTCGGTGTAGGGATGTTTGGGCGACTCGAAGATCTGCTGCGTTTCCGCGGTCTCGACGACGCGCCCGACATACATGACGGCGACGCGGTCGCAGATGTGCTTGACGACACTAAGGTCGTGCGCCACGAACAGATAGGTGAGGCCGAGGCGTTCCTGCAACGCCAGCAGCAGGTTCAGAATCTGCGCCTGCACCGATACGTCGAGCGCGGAAACCGGTTCGTCGGCGACAATCAGGCTCGGGTTGAGGGCGAGCGCGCGGGCGATGCCGATGCGCTGGCGCTGGCCGCCGCTGAAGGCGTGGGGGAAGCGTTGCAGGAATTCGGGCCGCAGACCTACCAGGGCGAGCAGCTCCTCAACGCGTTCGACGCGCTGTTGCCGGTCCGCCACCCCGTTCACGAGCAAGGGTTCGCCGATAATGTCGAACAAGGTCATGCGCGGGTTCAGCGAGGAGAAGGGGTCCTGGAATATCATCTGCATGTGGCGGCGCAAGGGCCGCAGTTCGTCCCTCGACAGGTTGGCGATGTCGGTCATTTCTCCGCCGTCGGCGCGGAAGTGGATTTCTCCTGCCGAAGGCTGCAGCGCGCGCACGATACAACGGGAGGCGGTCGTTTTGCCGCAGCCGCTCTCTCCCACGATGCCGAAGGTCTCTCCCTTGTAGACGTGGAAGTCTATGCCGTCAACCGCGCGGACCTGGCCCACTGCGCGTTGCCAGAATCCCTTCCGAATCGGGAAGAATTTCTGTAGCCCTTTGACCTTCAGCAATACTTGCTCGTTTTCCATTTTGCCAATCGTCTACAAATAGAAGTTTTCGACCAGTTGTCGAAATAGACCCCTATGGGTTGGTTTCCGGTACCGGATGATAGAGGAAACAGCTCACCAGATGCTCATCTCCTACCGATTGCAGCTCAGGCTCGTGCTTGTCGCAGACGCCCGGAATTACGTCCGGGCAGCGGGGATGGAACGGGCATCCGGCCGGGCGGTTGTAGGGGTGGGGGATGGTCCCGGTGATCGTGGGCAGTTGTACTTTGGGCGTCGAGTGAATGCTGGGGATCGAGCGCAACAGAGACTGTGTGTAAGGATGCTTCGATTCGCCAAAGACGGTATCTACGGGGCCTTCCTCCACGACGCGACCCAGGTACATCACCACGACCTGATCAGCCATCTCCGCGATCACCCCCATGTCGTGGGTAATCAGCATGATTGCCATCCCATTCTGTTCTTGGAGGGAGCGCAGGAGATCGAGAATCTGCGCCTGAGTGGTTACGTCCAGGGCGGTCGTTGGTTCGTCGGCGATGAGAAGCCTTGGGTCACAGGAGAGCGCGAGCGCGATCAGGGCGCGTTGACGCAAGCCGCCACTAAGCTGAAATGGATAGGCGTCAATGGCCGTCTCGGCTCTGGGGATACCTACTAGGCTGAGCAGTTCGACCACCAACTCGCTGGCTTCCTGCTTGGTGAGTTTGCGGTGCAGGCGGGCGGCGCTAATGATCTGGTTGCCGATCGTGTGGACCGGACTGAGGGAGGTCATCGGCTCTTGAAAGACGAGCGCGATCTCCGCGCCGCGAATCGAACGCATCTCCCTGCTGTTTTCCCCAAGGGAAGTCAGCATCACCTCCTGTGACTGGCCGTTTTCGGCCTCGCGGCGAAGCGTAATTTCCCCTTCCACGATGCGACCGGGTCGAGGCACGATGCGGAGGATGGATAGGGCGGTAACGCTCTTGCCGCAGCCGCTCTCGCCCACGATGCCGAGTGTCTGACCGAGGTGAACATCGAAGGTGGCGCCGTCGACGGCGCGGACGATGCCCTCGTCGGTGAAGAAGCTCGTTCTCAGATTGCGTACCGATAGAATCGGTTGGCGGTCACCTTGCATGACTTCAATGGCAAGTGGAGAGTATTTTCCAGAGTTTGTCTTCATCAGACGCCATACGGGTCGGCGGCGTCCCGCAGTCCATCGCCCATGAAGTTGAAGGCCAGGGTCACCACGATCACGGGGACGGCCGAGACCAGCAGCCAGGGCGATAGCGCGACGGCCTTGACTTCCTGCACCTCTTGCAGCATGACGCCCCAACTAATGGCCGGTGGGCGCAGACCCAATCCCAGATAGCTCAACGCCGTCTCCGCCAGGATCATGGCCGGGATGGACAGAGTGGCGGCGGCGATGATATGGCTCTGGAAGGAGGGTATCATGTGCCGGAATATGATGCGCTTGCGGCTGCAACCGGCCAAATCCGCGGCTGTCACAAAATCCTCCTCACGCAGGGAAAGAAAGCGGCCGCGCACCTCGCGTGCCAACCCTGTCCAGCCGCGCAAGGCGATGACAATGGTGATGGCAAAGTAGATTTGCTCGACGCTCCAATCCCTGGGAAAGGCGGCGGCCATCCCCATCCAAAGCGGGATGGTGGGAATCGAACGCAGAATCTCGATGAGGCGTTGGATAGTGGAGTCAATCGCGCCCCCATAGAAGCCGGAAATTCCGCCTAGCAGCACGCCGAGCACGAGGCTAAGCGCCACCGCCACAAGGCCAATGGTGAGCGAAGTGCGCGTCGCGACCATCATGCGCGACCATACATCGCGCCCCTTTTCGTCCGTGCCAAGCAGGAAGAGTGATTCCGCGGCCGTAGCGCCCTCGACACCGATCAGATGGCGATCGGTGGGGATAAAGCCGAGTAGCTTGTATTTGTAGCCGCGTACAAATAAGCGGACCGGCCGCTTCTGATCGGGGTCCGCAACGTAGACGCGTTTGAAGGTCTTCAGATCCCGCTTGCCGGCTACGGCGTAGACATGCGGGCTGAACCTGCCGTTGTCAAAGAAGCGAATCGGTTGGGGCGGCATCAGGGATCGGTATGCCTCGGTCGTGTTGGGATTCGTGTAGGCCAGGAAGTCGGCGCCCAGCACGACGAGATAGAAGGCGACGACGACAAAGGTAGCCGCCACGGCCACGCGGTGCTTGCGGAAGCGCCACCACATCAATTGCATCTGTCCGGCAACGAAGATCCGTTCCTCGCCGTCGGCAATTGCGTGTCTTTCGGTCACAATTCACCTGTGATGCGCGGCACGTGCGAGTGGGTGGGAACCGGCGTCCCGGCACGCGCCACTGATTTCTGGTTACTGAACCATACCAAAACGGATGCGCGGGTCGATCCACATCAGCAGCAGGTCGGACAAAAATGTGCCGATGACGGTCAGGGAACCGAGCATCATGACGATTGTCCCTGCCAGGAACATGTCCTGGGCGATGAGGGAGCCCAGGAGTAGAGGGCCGAGCGTGGGCAGGCTCAGCACGACGGAGACGATAACGCTGCCCGACAAGATATAGGGCAGGAGATAGCCGACAGTGCTGGCGAACGGGTTGAGGGCCACGCGCACCGGGTATTTGAGTACGAGACTGCGCTCCGACATGCCGGCGGCGCGGGCAGTGATCACGTAGGGTTTGCGCAGTTCATCCAGCAAGTTGGCGCGCATAACGCGGATCAGTTCGGCGGTTCCGCTCAGGCCGATTATGATGGCGGGAAGCGGAAGATGGTAGAGCAGGTCCCTCACTTTGCCCCAACTCCACGGCTCCAACTGGTATTCAGGGGAGAAGAGCCCGCCGATGTCGGAGTCGAAGAGGGTGAAACTGTAATACATCAGTACGAGGGCGAGGAGGAAGCTGGGCACGCCCAGGCCGACGAACCCGATAAAGGTGAAGATGTAATCGCCAATAGAATACTGCCGCATCGCGGAGTAGATGCCAATCGGCAGGGCGATGGCCCAGGTCAAAATGATCGCGCCCAGTGAGAGAACCATGGTCATGGCGAGGCGGTCGCCGATCACGTCGAGCACTGACTTGCGCCACATCATCGAGGTACCGAAGTCGCCGCTGAAGACGCCGCTCATCCATTTGAGGTACTGCTCGTGCATCGGTCTGTCGAGCGCGTACTGGCGGCGCAGGGATTCGAAGTGCTGCTCTGAGACGTTGGATTGCGTAGCCGACAGCTGGGCCATGTAAGCGTCGACAAAGTCGCCGGGCGGCAATTGGATGATGATAAACGAGAGCACCGTGACCGTCCACAGCGTGAAGATGGCGAGGACGAGTCGGCGGGCAGCGTAGGCGAGCATGGGGCGCTCCGGCGGTCATGGGCCTGTGGCCAAGGGGGTGACCCCTGACCACAGGCCTGAGATTCAGACTCGACTACTCCTTGAAGTAGTAGGTGGGTGGATGGCTGGTTGCGGGCGTGCGACAGTGCTGCGCCGGGCACTGGCGCCGCGGGACATTGCCCATGTTGTTGCTGGTGATGGCGATGCCGGCGCCCTGGCCGACGGTGCCGATCTGCCAGACCTCATCGACGACGAGCGACCAGATCTCCTGGGCGAGCTTGTTGCGTTCTTCACTGCCAACGCTGTAGCCTTGGCGGAACAGATCGAGCGCCCGCTCCATTTCGGGATAGGGCGGCGCCATGCCTTCCTCGCCGTTACTGTTGTACCAGCGGGCGATGTCGGGCCCCATGTAGGCTTCGACAAGATTGACCGGCAGTACGTGACGCGGATAGAGCCACAGGGCCGAAGAGCCGCCGTTCGACCAGACTGCGAGCTGATGATTGTTGGCGCGTGATTCGGTTTCGAAGAGGCTGCGCTCTTGGATCTTGAGGTCGGCCCAGATGCCGATCGCCGTCCAGTGGTCCTTGATCATTTCGAACATGCCGTCCCAGTCCCAACCGATGGCGGCGGCAGCGGCAAGTTCGATGCGCAGCCGCTCACCGGAGCCGTCGGTGCGCAGACGCCAGCCTTCGTCGTCCTTGGCGTCGAGCCCGATCGAATCCAGCAGCGCGTTGGCCTGGTCGGGGTCGTAGGTGGCCCACTTGGTCACGTACTCCTCACCCGGCGTCGAAGGCAGGCTGGCGGCAATCATGGCCGAGCCGGGCACGCCCAGACCGAGGAAGATCGCCTCGTTTATCTGATCTCGCCGGATGCCCATCGATAGCGCGCGGCGGAAATCGCGGTTCTGGATCCATTTCTGGATCTCAGCGTCGCCGTCGTAGCTGTGATTGAAGCTCACGACGTTGTTGTGGTAAAAGGCCCGGCCCATATCGATGCGGTAGTTACCCTCCTCCATGTTTTCCAAGAAGACTGGCAGAGCTGAAATTGAGATGTGGCGGGCCTGGTGGTCATACTCGCCGGCGATGGCTCGCAGCACCAGCACCTCGCGATCCTGCGCCAGCGTAACCACGATCTCGTCAATGTAGGGCAGCTGGTTGCCCTCTGTGTCGACCGCCCAATAGTAAGGGTTGCGCACCTCGGACCAGATTGCCTCATTGACCGGCGTTACCGTCCTCCAGGGCCCCATCGTCGGCAGGTCGGGGTTCTGCGGCAGATAGGCTTTGTAGCTGAACATCTCCAGCCAGCTGTCGAAACCTTCGGCCTCGGCCAAGGCCGTCACTTCGGCTTCGGAGGAGTACTTGGGCAGGAACTGGCTCATGTAATGCTTGGCCATGTATCCGCCGCCGTTTGATCCGCCCTGCGTGTCCGGGCCGACGCCGACAACGTTGTCACCGGCGAGGATGTCCAGGAACAGCGGATAAGGCGAGGCGAATGTCCAGCGCACCGTGAAGTCGTCGATCTTTTCCAACAGGCCGACTTCGCCGCCGATCACCATCTCTGTGGGCGGAGTGGGCCAGATCTCCTCGTTCAGCGCGACGTCCTCGTACCAGAAAAGGATGTCATCGGCTGTGAAGGGGTGGCCGTCAGACCACTTGGCGCCGCGGCGCAGATGGAGTGTGTACTGGGTGTGGTCCTCGCTAATCTCCCAGTCTTTGACCAGGCTGGGGATGATCTTGGAAGCCGAGTAGTCCCATGTGAGCAGACGGGACGAAGAGTTGATGCGCATCAGGTTCTCGCCGTCGGCGGGCCCGGTGAAGCCGCGTCGCCATGTGCCGCCGTACTTGCCGATCTCATTCAGCGGCTTGATGACGTAGATGTCTTCGGGATCGGGCAGCCTCTCCTCAACCGGCGGCAGCTCGCCGGCGGCGACCATCTCGGCCAGCATCGGCGCTTCACTGAACTCGGTGGGGAACATGGCCGGGTCGAGGATTACATCCGGCCCTTCGATCGGGACGATCTGGGGCAGTTCGGCCGGCCCTGCGGCCTCTTCCTCGGCTGCTGCCGGGGCGGCCTCCTGGGCTGGGGCTTCCTGCGCGGCCGGGGCGCCACAGGCCGAGAGCACAAGGGCTACAACCATCACGATTCCCAACAGCCATGAATACTTGGTCCGGTTCATCTCTTTCCCTCCTTTGTGGAAATGAGAAAACATCTGTGGGTCCTTTGGATGGATTCACCTCTGGTTAGTAGTCTGGATAAATGCCCGAGAGTTTTCATCGAAGCGTCTGCCCACTAACAATTCTGAATACGCAAAATAGGCTCTCGAGAAAGGAATCGGCACCGTCTCATACGCCTATTCAGGCAAAGGACAGGATGCAGTTCTGCGTCGCGCCCTGTTCAAATCTTGACGAACTTGCGGGCCTTGTTGCCTTCGGTGCCCAGCTCCGCTACAAAAATGTTTCCTTTCGAATCACACCAGATGCCGTGCGGCATGGACAGGCCGGTTTCTTCCCCGCGGAAGCGGCCGACCAGTTCGCCGGATTCATGGAAGATCGAGACGCCGATCGGCGCCGGGCCTTTGCCCAGGGAGCCGCCCTGCTCGGCGACGTAGACCAACTGGTCGGGGCTGCAGTAGACATCGCCGGGGCCGTTGACGTCTTCCCACATCGTTATGTAGTTCCCGTCGTGGTCGAAGAACTGGATGCGGCTGGACTCCCGATCGCAGATCAGGACCCGGTCCTGCGTGTCGATGCCGATGTTGTGTACGAGCGCGAACTGGCCCGGCTCGATGCCGGAGGTCCCCCAGGAGATTTCCAGTTCGCCCTCTGCGGAGAAGCGGTGGACTTGGCGGTTGCCGTAGCCGTCAGCAGTGAAGATGCTGCCGTCTTGGGCGATGGCCACGCCGGCCGGCATGTTGAAGGGCGGAGCCGCGGCCGGGCGCGTTCCAGGGTAGTGCCGTAGGGCGAGGGTAGTGCCGTAGGGCGTAACGGTCATCATGGCCCAGCCGCGGCGGCCCAGCTCAAGCAGCTTTTCGCCGTGCTGTGTGTGCTTGGTGACGACGTGCTCCTGGCGGTCGGTGACCCACACATGGTCTTCGGCGTCGATGAAGATGCCGTGAGGCTCGGTGAACTCTCCCTCACCCCAGGAGGTGATGAACTTCCCGGTGTCGGCCTCAAAGGCGACGACGGGGTGCTTGTGGCGGCAGAAGACAAAGACGCGGTCGCGTGAATCGACCGCCACGTCGGGCACCGAACCGAGCGACCAGCCTTCGGGCACTGACGGCCAGGAATCGTCCAGTTCGTAGCGAAAGTCGCCATATCCAACTGTCATAATCAGCTGTCCTCCGATGTAGCGCGCCAGTGCGGCGCGCAGGGGTGAAGGTTACTCCTTACGCCAGTGGTCGTCAGCGCTGTCGACGGGCATGAAGTCGAGCAGTTTCCAGGCGTAGGGCGTGTCGTAAATCTCGAGGCCGTCCAGGTGTTGTTTGACGCGCCGTAAATGATCTCGTAGTTGATGTTGGGGCGTTCAACGCACGCCCGGAAGAAGCCGGTTGCATCGCGATGGCTGAACCAACTCACCAGTGAGCGGTAGCCGCGGCCGGGCGCGTTCCACGGAGGCAGCGTGCCGAGACGGACAGATGACTTCCATTGGGCGATCGGGGCGGTCGATGTTGCCGCCCTCGGTGTAGTAGCGGCCCAGCGACTCGCCGAAGATCTTCGTGGCCCCGTAACGGCTGTCCGGCCTGCCCGGATCATCGCCTTTGACGAGCGGAATCGAGTCCGGGTCGAGGTCGTCATAGATGGAGAGCGGCTCATCCGTCACTCGTAGCGCCCATTACGTGCATCGAACTGGCGAAGATGACGCGGCGCACACCGGCGTCGTGGGCAGCGTCGTACATGCGGGCGGTGGCGATCAGGTTGGGGTTGGTCAGTTCATCCCAGCCGATCTCAACTTCGTGGCGGGGGTCGGCGGCCAGGTGGATGACCACGTCCATGCCTTCGAAGACGGGCGGCAGCGCGTCGGGGTCGCAGAGGTCGGCCTGCGTAGAGTTGGGCCAGTCGGACGGGCGCAGGTCAATGCCATGGACCTCGTGGTCGCGGGCAAGTACCGGTGCCAGATAGCGGCCGATCTTGCCCGTGATGCCGGTGATAAGTATCTTCATTTCTGTCTCCTGGTCGGGAGTTTGGTTACTCGTATATTCCAGTACGGTCGGATTTCAATCGCGAGAAATATGGGCAAATTCGCTCGGCGCCGCCGAACTGCGGCTATCCAGCGGCCACCGCGTCGGGCCACGGCAAGCGCTCGTCGGGGGTCCGATTCTGCTGCATTGGCTCGACGGCGCCGCGGTAGTCGGGGATAAGCGGCTCAATTTTGGCGAGCGCATCCTGCGGCCAGTCGGCGTGTTGACGGTGCATGAAGTCGTGGATCCAGCTCTGCGTAGGCTCCAGGAGATCGGAGAAGAAGGGGTGAAACCAGATGGTGATCACCGTTCGTTTTTCGTCTGAGAGGTTGGTGTGGGCCGAGTGGAACATGCGCGCGTCCCCGACCACGACATCGCCGGCCTTGACCGGCACGTCGACCTCGCCGGGGTAGTCGCGGAAACGGGGGTCGTCCGGGTCATCGATGCGGTTGATCTCCCGGGTGTGCGCCTCCCCCATGTCGTGGAGGATGTGGCGGTGGCGGTGGGTGCCGGGGAGAAGGCGCAGGCAGCCGTTCTGACGCGTCGTGTCCTCCAGGTAGTACATCAGGAAGATCATCGGCGGTTTGTCGCTGTAGGCGCGCGGGTCCTGCCACATCAGGCAGTCCTGGTGCCAGTAGAGGCGCGGTCCGCCCGGCGGCTTGCTGATGATCACCGCCTTCCAGAACTTGATGTCCTTGATGCCCATGCGGTCGAGTTCGGCGAGGGCGCGGGGATTGCCTATCAGGTCGGCGAGTTCCGGGTAGTTGTTGGAGTCGATCAGGCTGCCGGGCGACTTTGTTCTTTCCAGTCGTTCGGCGTCTACCTCGGCCAGGGCCTTGTCTACACAAGCCCGCGTCCGGTCCAGAAGCCAGCCGTCGGCTACATTCTCGATGATGCAGAAGCCATTCTGCTTGAGCTCGGCCATGCGCGTTTCGGGTGTCATGTTGGCAGTCATCTGTGCTCCTTACGAGAAATGGGAACTCCGGGAACCGGCCTACTTCGCTCCGTAGCGCTTGCTATGCGGAGGGGGCAACGTCCTTGACGCAGCGGAAGCCGACGGTGCCGCAGCGGTCCAAACCGGGGTACATCAAGAGTATCTTTTCGTGACAGTCGTTGGGCTGCGCGCCGCTGGCGTTGTACCAGATGCTGCCTTCGACTTTGAGATAACTGCCGCCGCGAATGATGGCGTAGCGTGTGTGGCCGTCGTCGCGTTCGCTTTCGGTCCACTCCCAGACGTTGCCGGCCATGTCGAGGCAACCGACGTAGCTGGCGCTGCCGGGGAACTGGTCGACTGGCGTCGTGTCGTCGCTGCCGCTGTTGCAGAGCGTTGGGTCGAAGCCATCGCCCCAGGGCCAGACGGCAAAACCTGCGGCCTTTTGCCACTCTTCTTCGAGGGGCAGCCGTTTGCCGGCCCAGTGTGCGTAAGCGCGGGCATCATCCAGATCTACCCAGATGACCGGGTGTCGCTCCTTGCCTTCAGGCGGCGACCACCGCCAGGGCTCCTGCTCGCTGCCGGCAGGCTTGTGCCAGTGGCGCAGGAAGTTGGTGATATCGCGCGGCAAGTAGCGGGACTGTTCGAGAAAAGTGCGATAGGAGGCGTTGGTGACCTCGGTGCGATCGATCCAGTATTCGGGAAAGTCGATGAAATGCCTTGGGTGGTACTTATCCCAGAGTTGATCGATCTTACCGTAGCAGGCGCCTTCCATGGCGGTGCGATTGTTGTGACGTACTCCGAATATGAAGGGGCCCGCGGGCACACGGCACATCTCCTCCGGTTCCTCCCCCGCGGTCACCGGAGCGGAAGGCTCGACCGGACGCAGTGACAGGTCGGCAAGGGTCAAACGCTTGCGGTCAATGCCGGCGGCGCCATCGAGTGCGGGCTTTCCCTGGCCGGAGCCCAGGTCGACCTCAACGCCCTCGGGCGCCGAGACGATACATCCTGCCTCGCCGCTGGACATGGTAGTTGAAAGAAGGTGCGCGTCCCCTTGCTGCGCCGGCTCGATTTCGGCGCCGTTCCAGAGGTCGTAGTGGCGCATAGGGCGGCCGTCTGGCGACGTTGCCGGCGCCTGCAGCATGGGGCCGTTGACGGCAGCGCCCGTTTCGTTGATCAGCGTGTGCATGGTTGTTTCGCCGCTGCGCCAGCGGTGCGCGTAAACGCCGTCTACTTCTGTGGCCACGTAGGGCTGCCAGTCCCGGTCCTGGAACACATCGGAGAACTGGCGCAGCAGCCGCACGCAGCGCCGCAGCAGTACGCGATCCGCTTCGGGCCAGGGGTTCCACCAGCCGAAGATGTTCTCCCACACGACCTGGCCGCAACCATGGAAAAATGCCTTCTGGATGATATCGCTGTGTTCGTCGGCATTGCGGTCAATGGCGCGAAAAGAAAAGCGCGGCTCCACCCAGCGGATAGTCAGAAGGTCAGGAGGGACAACCGTATTGCGCTGCAGCCAGCTGCCCGCGATCGAGGAGAGGGCTTCTGTAGGGGGTACCGCTTCTGGGTTGAACACTATGTTGGCGTTGGCCTGCTGCATTGGCGCCAGGAATCCCGGGTCGTCCGAGGCCATCGTATCCAGGAAGACGCCGTCCGCGCCGATCTCCTTGATCACGGCGCCTAAGGCTTCGGCGTCGGCCACTGCGGGCGCGTTTGTGTCCGGGAATCTGCCGCGATATCCCCTTTTGTCGGTATAGGGCGGGGCGCCCGGCTCGCGGCGCGTGCCGATGTCCCAGGGGTTGTAGTTGACGAAGACGCGCACACCGCGCGCATGGGCGCGGTCAACCACCTCGCGCAGCCCCTGCAGGCCGCCCGGCATGTCGCGGTAGTAGTCGATCTGGTTGCGGTCATCAATGCCAAGGCGGGGGTAGGACTGCCAGAGCAGGATGATATCGTAACCGCCGAACTCGCGCTCGCCGTCGTCCAGGATTTCGTCAATGCGGTAGCGCCCGGCCTCGCGATCGTAGAAGGCGGTGTCGTACATGAAGAGGAAGGCCTCAATGTAGGCGCTTCGGTACCACTCGATGCCCTCGCGGGAATGGATTTCCAAGTTGAGGGCGTCGCGCAGGGCATTGCGCATCCGGTCCAACTCGGCGGCCTCTTCTTCGCCGCGGCCGATGTGTGCCGAGAAGTCGTTCTGCACGCTGGCTGCAAGTGAGGCGAGGCGTTCGTTTTCCAGTGGTTTCATCTCTCCTCCCGTCTGCGGCTCGAACCGTCCGCTAACTCCTGTGAGCGCGGCTTGAAGCGAGCGATCTGATCGTCGACCCAAGCCAGGTTGGCGTCTTTCGTGCGACCGGCATTGTGCGGTGTGTGGACGACGTTGTGACGCCCAAGTAAGGGGGAGTCCAACGACATGGGCTCGATGTCAAAGACATCGGCGGCCAGCGCCAGTTCATCGTTGAGGACGCGTCGATAGAGCGCCTCGGTATCGCAGATGAGGGCCCGCGTTACCTGTACGACCAGGCATCCGTGCGGCAAGGCGTCGATGAGGTCCTTGCCGATTAACCGGCGCGTATCTTCTTTCAAAGGAAGCATCGGCGCGAAGATCTCGGCATCCTTCACCAGCTCCGGCAGATGAAAGCAGCGTCTTGCACCGGCCGCGGCAAAGGTTGCATCGGGGGCAAATGGGTCCCAGATGGCGACATCTGCGCCCATGGCCGAGCACCAGGAGGCGTAGCGGGCGCCGATATTGCCGGCGCCGACAACGCGTACCCGTTTGCCTCCGAGCGTGCCGTTGGCAAACCGCGAATCATCGACATACTGAACGCCTTTCGCGCCCGGTTTGCCCACCTCCGGCCTGTGTTTCCAGGGCTCATGGCTCTCGATCATGGCCGCGTGAGACTGGGGAATGCGGCGCAGTCCACAGAGGGTCAGGCAGAGTCCGTACTCGGCCACCGACTGTCCCCAGTATATGTCGACGCGGTGAGGAATGATCTGAACGCCGCGGGATGCCGCTTCATCGAGGCCGTCTGATGGCAGATCGGTGTGGGCACTGTGGAAGCACTCCTCGAGGGAGGTAAAGGGGGCCAGGTCCTCGCGGGTGGCAGGGAAACCGAGGAGGACCAGCCTCTGTACTGAGGCTGGGTCAGGCACCAGATGCGGCGCACGCGCCTCCGGCTCCATCGTACGGTAGAGTTCGCAACAGTCGCTCTGCCAGCGTTTCTGCCAGTCGTCTGCAGCAAACGGCCATACGGCGTCAAAACGTTCATGGACGCAGATTGCTGATCTCATTTGTATGTCATTTCGGGAGTGCCCACCAGCCGAGGGGTTGGATGACTTTCTTCGTTGGCATGATAAATGCTAATGCGTTCGCTGTCCAATCTCCCCTGAACTTATCAGGTCGCGGGTAACTACCAGGCCATATCCAGAAAGGAGAGAAAAACCTTTTATGCCTCACTTTGGATCGCGAACTGGCCAAGTCTTGCTATTTGCGAATCTACAAAGCAGAGATCGGCCATTCGCCTGCAGTCCTGAGAGTCCCTAAAAACCTCTAAATCCTGAATCAGACAAGGTCATCCATATGGTCTGGGACAGCCACTGCGACAACGGATTGACAATCAGGATACCGCTTACTATAATTATCTCCTCAACGCATTACATCATCTATATTCAGGCTGTGTCCCCCGGAAACGCACAGGGCCGACTTTATTCACTTTTTCGCGTCAGGGTGCTGCTGAGTCAGCGCCCCACACAGACCAGAGGAGGTCGAACGTGAACGAAACAAGATTGAGTCGTCGGAATTTCCTGCAGATGGCTGGCCTGTCCGCAGCCGGCGTTGCTCTCGCCGCGTGCGCGGCACCGGCCACGCCCCAAGAGGCTGCCGGTGATTCGGAAGGCGGGGTTGAACCTCAGACCGTACAGTTCTACACGCTGGTATGGCAACCGGGCGCCGTAGAGGCCGCGCAAGCTGCGATTGACAATTGGAATGTCGAGCATGGCAGCCGCATTACCGCCGAATACATCCAGGGTGGTTGGGGCCAGGCGCGTGATTACCTGACGACATCGATTGCCGGCGGGGTGACGCCCGAAATCGTCCACGGCATCACAGCATGGGCGAACGAGTACGGAACGCAGGGCGGTTACCTGGACCTGACCGAACTGATGAATAACTCAGGGCTGGTGGAAACGACCCATCCCAAGGCTCTTGACGCGGCCGTTTCCCCGTTGGACGGCAGGATTTTCAGTGTGCCCTGGTGCTGGGAAGTTGGCACGATGTATGTGAACGCGGATCGCTTTAATGAAGCAGGAATTGAACTGCCTCTTGACGGCTGGACCTGGGACGAATTCATTCCGGCTGCCAAGGAGCTCACCAACCCGCCGGACTACTACGGACTGGCAGCCAACCTTACGGCGACACAGACGACCGAAGACATCATCGCCTGGATGTGGCAGACCGGCGCCGAGGTGATGGGAGGCTCTGGACAGAACTGGGAAATCGACGTACAGCCGGCGCGCGAAGCCCTGCAGTTGTGGCATGACATGCTCTGGGTGGATGAGATCCTGTCTCAGGAAAGTTTCGGCGGCTCCAACACTTTGGAAGCGTTCGGACTGGGCATCTATACGATGCGCCAAACCGGCTGTTGGGCCAGACGTATCGTGATGGAGGCCGAACCGGAGTTCGAGTGGCACATGGTCCCGCTTCCCCATTACAAGCGCCATGCGAACAGCAGCGAGCCGCAGACTTGGTCTATTGCCACGGACGCGGCTGGCAGGGGTACCGTTGATGCCGCCTGGGAGGTCACATTGTGGCTCTCCAACGACGAGAATTCCTCGGCCATCGCCTATGGTGACTGGCTGTTCCCGACGAGCGTAAAGGCGATGGAGGATCCCCGATTTACGACGACGGAGCATTCCTGGGACGTAGCCCTGCGTGAGGTAGAGCACGGCGTCGGTTACCCCAAACATCCGGCCTGGGCCGAGTTCGATGACCGTCTGTTGGGACCGAACATCCAGAAGTATCTGCAGAATGAAATGACGCTTGACGAACTGATCGATCTTCTGGAGGTCGAAGGAACCAAGATACTGCAGGAGTATCAGGCCTAGCGCGCCGTCGGCGAGGGGCAGAGAAGGATCTCAGCCGGCGCGTGAGCGAGCTGGTGTTCTCTCTATCCGGTCGCCGGGGCGGTTTCTCCCTTTTCCTGCGCTGATCAGTTAGGATACGCTTCGAATTGTCCGAAACCCTGCCCTTGTCAGAGGGCAGGGCGCTGGATGCACAGTAGACAGGGGTTGCCCCTGTCTACTGTTTTGAACTGAAGTCGAAGGCTTTCGCAGTTTCATGGTGCAAGCACCTATTCCGGCCTGCGCCGGCTCTACCTTGCCGTATTTCCTGGGTCGCCCTCTTTGTCAGTGACCGCTCTCGCAGCTTAATCGTGGGTCACTGAAATCGGTTGGAGGCAAACGTGTCTACGAAATCGTTGTCCGTTCCCTTGCCCGAAGGGCTTGAACGCCTTTCGCGCCGCCTGAGTAACCGCCACATCACTCCCTACTATTACCTGCTGCCAACCGTCATTCCTCTATTGCTGTTGACGGTGTATCCGCTTTTGCGGGGGATCTATCTCGCCTTCACCCAATACAATCTTTACAACAAAGATACAACCCTGGTTGGCACGTTCAATTTCATTGAATTGACGACAAACGACACGCTATTCTGGGGGGCGCTGGCCAACAATATCATCTGGACTGTTGGCATTGTGGTCATTACGTATCTGTTGGGCCTGTTTACGTCGATCGCACTCAACGAAAACATCCCCCTGCGAGGTCTATTCAGAGGGCTTGCCCTGATCCCTTGGGTGTGCCCGGCCGTGGTTGCCGCACTGACCTGGCGCTGGATCTTCGACCCGCATTTCGGGATGTTGAACTACGCCTTAATGGAAGCCGGCCTTATCGACCGCCAGATCGGCTGGCTGGGCGACAAGAGCACGGCCCTGGCCGCGACGATGGTGGTGGCTATCTGGAAACTGCTTCCCTTCTCGGTGGTGATGCTGCTTGCCGGTCTGCAAACGGTGCCGGAAGAGCTCTACGAAGCCGGCGCGATCGATGGCGCCGGCGTCTTGGGGCGCTTTCGTTATATAACCGTTCCGCTTCTCAATCGCGTTGGCAAGATCGCTATCCTCCTGACCACAATTTGGGCCTTTAACCATTTCGATAGCGTCTATGTCCTCACTGGGGGCGGCCCGGGCGATACGACGATGTTACTCTCAATTATGTCCTATCTGAACGCTTTCCGATTCTTCAAGATAGGCTATGCTTCGGCCGTTGGGGTGGTCATGCTGATATTGTTGCTGCTGCCGATCACGCTCTATACGCGGCAAGTGCTGGAAGACGTCGAATAGGAGAACGTTCTCATGGAACAGTTCGTCCGCCGCCGGCTTGTCCGCTATGTGTTAGCGTATGCCTGGTTGCTCATCATAAGCACTTTTACCGCATTTCCCTTTTTCTGGATGCTGACCAGTTCGTTCAAGGCGCGTCCCGAGATCTTTACGCGGATTCCTGTACTTTTCCCCAAGGAACCGACCCTAGCCAACTACAACTACGTACTCACCGAGACTCCGGCCGGGCGCTATTTTCTCAACAGCCTCTATATCGCCACCGTCACGACTTTGCTGGCGCTGGTGCTGACCACGCTGGGCGCGTATGCGCTGTCCCGGTTTCAGTTCCGCATGCGCCGTTCGCTGGGCGTGTGGCTGATCGCCGGCCAGATGTTTCCGGGCGTGCTGATGCTGATCCCGCTCTTCGTCACGTTGACCCGGCTCAATCTTGTCAACACCTATGCGGGTCTGATCATCGTCTATACAATGGGGGCGCTGCCATTTTCGACATGGATGCTCAAGGGCTATTTTGATACGGTTCCGCGCGAGCTGGAAGACTCAGCGATGATCGACGGATGTAGTCGCGTGGGGGCGATTCGCCGCGTCTTTTTGCCGGTGGCCGCGCCCGGTATTGCGGCGGTGGCGCTGTTCGCTTTTACGATTGCCTGGCAGGAGTTCATGTTTGCGCTGACGATGATGAAGGACCAGGAGAAATACCCGCTCTCGGTCGGCATCAACTTCTTTGTGGGTATCGCCGGTTCGGTGGTATGGGGCAACATCATGGCGATGGCTGTGCTGATCATTGTGCCGGGCCTCATCTTCTTCCTGTTCCTGCAGCGCTACATGATCAGCGGCCTGACGGCTGGCGCGGTCAAGGGGTAGGTGCGGCTGTGCGTAATGCGCAATTGAAGGCGGCGCAGCCACGATTCCTTTGCATGACCGGCACGAGTCGTGTTGGAGTAAAGCGGAAGCTACGTAAGGTGAGATGATGACTGACAATCATGTTCGCTATCTGCCAGGAGAGCATTCCCGCGCCCGTTTTCTGCGTCTGGACGCTGCGACCATTCTCAAACGCTTCTATCTGTGCGAGCGGTCGTTGATCGTCAGCCAGTCGGGCTGGCTGGCCGGCATTGCCGCGCTGGAAGCGAAGATGACGCTGCCGCGATTCACGTGGCAGGATACGCTGACGGCGCACGCGCTGCGCGAGCGGGTCTTTGAGCTGCGATATCCGAGGCGGATGCTGGAAATCGGTGAAGACGCGCCTCTCGTCGAAGTCTTCGATGAATCGATCAACGCGCCTAGCGCGCAGGCGTTCTTTCTGGCTTTGCGGCGGGTTTTTAAGCCCGCTCTACTGTCAGCCTATCGCAGCTACGTCGACTGTGCAGACGACCTTAGCGACGGGCCGATTCTGCGCGCCCTTAACCTGGCGATCGAGGAGAAAGAAGCGCAGATCGCCTGGCTTGAGAGGCAGGTGGAAGCAATGGCCGGGTCTGATCCTGAACATAGGCAGGAAGCGGAGAACTGGGCCTCGGCTTTGGCGGAGCGACTGGAACAGGTGGGAGGACTGAGGCTGGAAGCGCCTCATCCGGCTACGGCGCCGAACGACCTGCCCGGACGCCGTCCCTTTAAGCTGGCCGAAATCCCGGCGCGGGACCCGCGCTTCCATCTCTGTCATTACTACTGGCCCGACATCGTCGATCCCAACTTCGCCTACGGTGAGGGGATCAATCTGCAGTTGCGCAGCGGTGTCAGTCATCTGAATGAAGTATGGGCTGTGGAAACGGGCGGCGCTATTCTGCACGCCTTCGCCGACGACCTCGACTGGGAATACATCTACGACGCCGCGCGCTGGACCTACGACGAGAGCCGCCACGTGCTGATGGGCTATGAGCGGCTGCGCGCATGGGGCTTCGCCCTGGACGAGATGCCTCTGGGCAGCTATATCTACGACAGCGCGGCCGGTCAGGAGCCGATCGTTCGACTGGGTATGCTTCACTACTTCGAGACCAAGAATATCGGCAACAAGGTCAAACGGGCGGAAGCCTTCGCGCAGTACCAGGACAGAATGAGCCAGCACGACATGGAGTTTGACTGGGCTGACGAGACGATTCACGCGGCCTACGGCAAGCGCTGGCACACGGCACTCCATGACAAGTTCCCCGACCGCATCCCCGACATGGACGGCCTGCACCGGCGCTGCGACGAGCTGGTAGCGGAGGAGATCGCCGCGGCCACCGACCCCGAACGGACCGAGATTCGCCAGGTCGCAGACGCCATGATCGCCAAAGCAGGGAAAATCGGCTTGAATGAGCCGGCCCAGGCAGAGCAGCCCAACGGAGCCGCATAAGCTCCTCGACAGACGACTCCAGACAGCGAAAGAGAGACCCTCCGATGACCAAGCCCGTGATAACCGTTGTCGGCAGCTTTGCCGTGGGCATGACCCTGCGGACGCAGCGCATGCCTGTCTTTGGCGAGACGCTGGTCGGTTCAGATTTTGACATGGGGCCGGGCGGCAAGGGCTCGAACCAGGCTGTCGGCGTGGCCCGGCTGGGCGCGCAGGCGCACTTCGCCGGTATCATCGGCGACGACAAGCTGGGGGAGATCGCAGTCGACCTTTACGCCGAGGAAGGGGTCGACACGACCTACCTGCAGCGGACGGAGGAGATGGCCACGGGCGTCGGTTTCATCATTCTGAATCCCGAAGGCGAGAACGGAATTATTCTCGACATGGGCGCGAACGAGCTGATGGACGGGGCATTTGTCGACCAGGTCGAAGAGCAGATTGCCCGCAGCGACGTGGTGATGTCGGTGCTGGAGATTCCGGTGGAGGCGGCGGCGCGGGCTATGGCGCTGGGCAAGAAACATGGCGTGCGCACGATCCTCAATCCGGCGCCGGCCACGGCTCTTGACGAGACCGTTCTGCAGAATGTCGACTACCTGTCACCTAATGAGACAGAGTTGCGCATTCTCCTCGGCCTGGCTCCGGACGACCCTGCAGACACCGTCGATCTGGCCGGGCAACTGCGCGCCCGCGGCGTTGGCAATTTGATCGTCACGATGGGAGAGAAGGGCGCTCTCATTCTTACCGAAGACGGGCAGCAAGAAGTGGCGGGCGTTTCCATGGACGTCGTCGATACGACCGGCGCGGGGGATGCCTTCAACGCGGGTTTGGCAGTGGCGCTGGCTGAAGGGAAGGGTCTTACACAAGCGGTTGCGTTTGCCAACCGCTGCGGCGCGCTCGCCTGTCAGGCACTCGGTGTGATTCCTGCCCTGGCAACGCGAGCCATGGTCTGACGGCTAGTAGTCAGTTTTTAGTAACCCCTACGTCCCGCCAAACGCTACGTGTTGGAATTTCAGTTGCCGGGAACTGCGGTCAGGTAACTGTGACCGTGCGCACCAGGATGCTCTTGCGCTTCTGCCCTTGCGCGTCAGGATAGTTGAAGTCGGAGTAGGCCAGCAGCGCCGTGTTCTCGTCCAGCGCCAGCAGGGCAGAGTAGGAGCAGGTGTCCTGGCGCCTTTCGGCCGGCTCTACAACCACCACTCTCGGCTCCCACTCGAGACCGGCCGGGTCCGCAGAAGCGCGAACGAACAGCCCGGGCCGGCCGTATGACGCCAGCGTTATCCCATTTCCCAGAGTTAACATGCGCGGCCATACGCCGCGGTCGTCAAATACACGCGGATGGCTCCACGACTGCCCGCTGTCCAGGGAACGGGACCAGTACATCGGGCCGACCCCCAGCAGGTCATGGGTGCGCAAGAGGCACAGAACCGAGCCATCCGGCATGAAGTTGAACTCCGGCTCGGTGAAGCCGTCCCGCTGGTCCGCGTGTGGATCGGCCCCCCTGTCCGGCTGGTAGAGGATCTCGCTCAGAACATCCCAGGTATATCCCGCATCGACCGACCGCAGATAGAGAATATTGTTCGCCGGCTGTACCTTGCCATCGACGATTCGCTTCGTATGGATCGCTTCCCAAATGGAGCCATCGGGCGCTATCTGCGAGCGGCCATGGTGAAACGAAGGCCAGAAGGCGTACATGCCCTCGCGGACGATGCGGATTTCGCCGGGCATGCGCACGGTGGCCGTCTCTTCGATCCAATCCTTCTCTCCGCTGGGCAGGCGCAAGAAGCGCCAGCCCGAGAGCTCGGCAGGAAAGTCGGCGGCTCGATATATGTGGGTGATGCGGGTGGGCGCATCCTCCTGGACCAGTACCGGTTCGGGCAACGTAACCTCGTCACGGGGACGGGACTGCAGTTGCACCGGCAGCAGTCGGTCTCCGTTCGGCAGCAGCAGACCGCCGCGGGCGTTGCGGCCTTCAACTGCCTCCCACGTTTCGCCGCCATCGGCAGAGAGCGCGTGCCTGGTTGGCAGCCCGTAGGCGGTTACTGAATCGGCTTCGATGTGGAATTCGAGGTGGATGCGGCCGTCGGCCAGGCGTTCAAGGTGGGGGAACTGCCAGGGGCCCCATTCCATTACTCCAACGGGGGCCTGGTCGATCAGGACCGGCTGGCCAAGGGTGATCTGGAGCAAAGTCTCCTCCCTTATGTCGTGGCTTACGGCGAGAAACTGTACTGAATACGGACAGGCTCAGGGCAGACCTAACTTTTTGGCGCGTTCGCGCACCGCTTCGGTCAGTCCGGGATGGAAACTCAGGCGACCGTCCGCCCCGGTATGGTGGCGGTCGTAGAGGGCAGCCGACTCATACATGGTGTAGCCGTCCAGCCGGCCGGAGGCATGAGCGTATTCGATCTGATCGGCCAGCCGGTTGCCGTCATTCTTGGAAAGCCCAACCGGCAGGCTCAGGTGCGCGGGCACGGAGTTCGTTTCCACTTCGTCCAGGACATCCTGTACAAAGGCATCGCTGAGGAGGCGTTCGGGCGACCAGGCGCGGCCAAAGAGCGTTGTCTCGTCCGTCAAACCTGTGCGCAGCCAGCGGCGCCAGTGGAATGTGATGTTGCCGGGGCGGGAACGCGTGCGCGATGGCGAGGCATCGGGGCGGAAGGACTCGATTTCAATGTGGTGATGCAGCGGCAATTCGGCCGCCGCAAGGCGCGCCCTGGCTGCGCGTAGGAACCGGTCGTACAGGTCGCCCCGCACGTCGCCTAAAAGGACGGGATCATAGGGCTCGACATCGGGATTGACGCCGTAGCGCCGTTCGTACTCAGCCACCACTTGCGGGTTGAAGCCGTAGATCTCGGGTGAATCGGTCCATGAGCTGTGGCAGGAGATACGCACGTCCAGGCCGTCGACGCCGGCGGTGATGCAGTCGCTGACCCATTCCATCCAGTGTGCCTGCACCTCGGGTTCACCTTCGCATAGCGAACCAGAGACGTATGTGTTGCGCCCCTTGGCAAATGCGATCACGCCGTCGGGGGCATCAGCGGCGTGGGAGAGGACGTTGTCGAAGGCTGATTCGGAGTTGGAAACGTCCAGGCGGACCATTGCCCCGCCTAACCCGGTGTCGTATTCGAGGTCTCCCGTGCGCAGGTCGCGCTGGGGCCGCCAGATGGCTTTGTGGCTGGCGACCACGATTGGCAGGGGTTGATCATCCGGGCCAAAGGCGCGCACCATCTCTACCGCCGCATTTGCGAATGTGCCCGCGCTGTCCTTGAAATTCGTCGTAACGGCAATGAAGGTGTCCAAGAGGTTCAGGCCGGAGATATTCAGGACGCGCACCTCGTCGCCCAGGCTGCTGACCGGATTGCCGTCGATATCGACGACATCGCGCGGGCAGGTCTCTACGTTCTCTGATACGTCGAACTCCAGGTCGCGCTTGCAGTAACCGTTGTTGTCGTCGCTGGTCCAGATCTCCAGGTTTTCCGGTCGAATGCGAAGCGGTGTACTGTCCTTCTGTCGCAACTGGATGCGCGTGACCGGCGTTTCATCCAGCCCCCGCCGTAGGTCCGCTTGACGGGCCTTCACCCGCAGCTCAGGCCGTGCCAGCACCCACGGATCCACATGGTAGTAGCCCCCGATTCCCGGCAGTCCCGTAACCCCTTCGCTAGTGAGAATCTCCTTCGGCTTGGAGTGGCTCACCCCGTTCTCATAGGGCTTGATGACGGCGTAGAACTCCATGCCGCGCTCGTGCGTCAGGCGCCGGCCCGCCCGCATCGGATCGCCCAGGTTGTCGAGCGTCTTGATCACGCCCCCCTCCGGCTCGTAGTGCTTAAACCACTCCCAGTGCCCCGCGTGATAATAGTTCCAGTAGACGCGACGCACGCCCATCCACTGTAGACGGTCGATCAGCTGCGCAAGCAGATCCTCGGTGAATTCGAAACGCTGGCAGTCGTCAGGAAAGTCCACCAGGGCTGAGAGCAGAAATGGACGCTCGTTCATGTTGGGTCCTCTCGAACGTCGGCGTTTGGGCGCAGGTTAATCGAGACTCATACGGGGGTCGAAGGCGTCGCGCAGGCCGTCGCCTACGAAATTGATCGCCAGCACGGTGAGCAGAATCGCCATGCCGGGGGGTACCCAGATCCACCAGTGGCGTTCGAGGATGTAAATGGATTGGGCGCCGTTGAGCATATTGCCCCAGGAGGGCGTCGGCGGCAGCACGCCCAACCCCAAAAAGGATAGACCGGCTTCGCTCAGGATGGCAGAGGCGACGCCAAAAGTTGCTGCCACCAGCAAAGGCGCAAGTACGTGCGGCAGGATGTGCTTGAACATGATGTTACGGTCCAGCACGCCCAGACAGCGCGCCGCCATCACGAAGTCCCATTCGCGCACCGACAGGATCTGGCCGCGCACCAGGCGCGCAGAGCTTGGCCATCCAAAAAGACCTATCACCGCCATGACGTTAAAAATGTTGGGACCCAAAATAGAAACTACGGTCATGATCATAATCAGAACGGGGAAGAGCATCACGATGTCGGTGATTCGCATGATGATCATGTCGACCGAACCGCCATAGTAGCCCGCCAACGTCCCCAGGAGTACTGCGATCAGGATCGAGATTGAGACAGCTACGAGCCCTACGGAGAGAGAGACGCGTCCACCGTAGACGACACGGGACCAGACATCGCGCCCGGCAATGTCGCCACCTAGAATGTGTTCGGCGCTGGGGGCGGCTCGGCTCAGGCCGGATTGGATATCGGTCGGTGGATGTTGCGTCACCCAGGGCGCGGCGAGCGCGAGCAAGACAATAATGACCAGAAAGACAAGGCTTGCCATCGCCATTCTGTGACGGCGAAAACGGCTCCAGAAGCGGGCGCGGAGCCTGGCCGAGGAGGAACTCCGCGTCTCACTAAAGATTTCGTCGGACGCTGTTGCCGTTTGCTTCTCGGTCATCGACCTCAGCCTTCTTCATAGCGGATGCGCGGGTCGGCCACGGTGTAGAGCAGGTCCGCCAGCAGATTGCTCAACAGGACCAGGATCGCCAATATCAGGACACCGCCCATCATCAGCGGATAATCTCGCATGTTGGTGGCCTGCACTAAGGTCAGGCCGACACCGGGAAAGTTGAACACGGTTTCGATAAGCACTGCCCCACCAAATAAGCTGGGGAGGCGCAGTCCGAGAATGGTTATGATCGGCAGCAGAGCGTTGCGCAGTCCATGCCGTAGGATTACGACGCGTTCGACAAGGCCTTTTGCCCGCGCCGTCGTCATGTAGTCCAGGCTGAGAACCTCCAGCAGGCTCGACCTTGTATAGCGTAACAGGCTGCCGGTCGTCTCATAGGCCAGGGCAAAGCCGGGTAGGATGATATGCGCTAAGCGGTTCCCAAAAGAGGGGTCCGCGCCCGGTGTGGTGACGCCGCCGGTCGGCAGGATGTCCATTTTGATTGCCACCGCATAGATCAGGAGCAAGGCGAAGAAAAATCCAGGCACGGCCACACCCGCAAAGGCGAACGTGGTCAGTACGCTGTCGATCAATGAATATGGCTTCAGGGCGGAGATGATGCCCAAAATGATCCCCGCAATGGTAGACACAAGGAGAGCGAAAATCATCACCGGCATACTGTTGCCCAGAGCGCGCAACATCACCTCGAACACAGGCGTGTTGAACCAGATCGAGTAGCCTAGATTGCCCTGAATCGCCTGCCCAAGCCAGAGCATATAGCGGACCGGAATCGGCTTATTCAGGCCCAAAGCCTCGCGCGCTTCTTGCAGGTCTTCTTCCGTCATGTTGCTCAACTCGAAGGGGTCGATCATGGCGGAAACCGGGTCCCCCGGGGACAACGCGAATATCGTGTAGTTGATAATTGTCGCGCCGAGCAGGAGCGGGAAGACAAGGAGAATACGGCGCAGAACGTAAGTTGACATGTTGGTTGTGTGAAGTTCGGCCCTCCGAGGCCGTTACGACCTCGGAGGACCAGCGATTGTAGGAACCCTAGTGTTCAGAGTTCAGTGGCCATCCGCATTCGGGACCACGTAACTGACCATCGACCACGATCCACTGCCCCTAGGCCGATATATGGACGTTGACCCAGTCGATCCAGTCGGTGCGCGGACCGTAGACCGGAACGACCCCGCCGTCCTGTACACGTTTGCTTACCACGTGAATGCCTGGAACCTGGGCGATTACGCAGTGGCGCTGGAGTTCGGCGGCATACTCCTGCAGCCGCAGAGAGCCGGCGCGCAGCTCTTCCGGGTCGTCCACAAGGATCAGTTCATCGACCATCGACACGCCCTGCTCATCGACATCTCCCCAGCGGGGGTCAGTAAAGTTGTGGATGAAGCCGCCGGGCGTCAGGCCCCATCCATAACCGCTGAAGAGCGTATCGAAGTCGTGCGGTGGATTGTTGAGGATGTTGGTGTATTCTGCGGCCATGACGTGGAACTCGGTCTTTACTCCGACCGCATCCCACATTTCACGCAACATGGCATAGAGAGGCTCGTAGGTCGGCGAGAGCGAAGACATCCCCAGGCGGAAGGAGTAATCGAAGTCCCAGCCGCCTTCCTCCAGAAGTTGGCGGGCCTTTTCCGGATTGTACTCGTACCATTTCGCCGAATCGGGGCTGATGCCGTAGTCACCGTACCATAGCGGCGCCTTGGCTCCTTCGACAGTGCCGAAGAAGAAGTCCTGGGCGATCTGGTCGCGGTTCAGTGCAAGACTGAGACCCTGGCGGACGCGTTTGTCGTTGAGGACATAACGCAGGTTGTGGTACCAGGCAAATGCGCTGGGGCCATGGTTGAGCACGATGTCGACATGCTCCATCGCCTTAAAGCGTTCGTACTCTGACTGGGGCGTGCGGATGGCGATGTGGCACTCGCCCTTCTCAACCGCCGCGGCCATCGCCAGCTGGTCAGTATAGGGCACAAAAGCCAGCTTGTCCAGCTGCGGCTTCCCGCCCCAGTAGTCGTCGAACGGTTCGTACTCGACGATCTGATCGGGGATGTAGTTGCTGACTTTGAAGGGGCCGGTGCCGATGCCCTGCTCCTTGGCGTAGGGTGTATTCTTCAACCCCTGCTGCCCCTGCTCGTCGATGCCCCACTGGTCCTCCGGATACTGGCTCAGGAGGTGTTTGGGCATGATGGGGAAGTTGAGAAGCTTCTCCAGGAATGCGGCGCGATACGGGTTGGTCATGTGAAAGACGATTGTATGGTCGTCAGGCGCCGAAATCCCCGTCACCTCGTCAGCCTCACCTGCGGAAAACTCGGTCATGCCCTCGATGATGCCCTTAAAGTGACGCACGCCGTTCCACTGGTTGACGTTCGGGTGGCCGACAAGGCGCCCGATCGTGAACTCTACGTCGGCCGACGTGAACGGCGCGCCGTCGTGCCACTTGACGCCCTGGCGCAGATTGAAGGTCGCGTCATTGCCGTCGAACTCCCAACTTTCGGCCAGTTCGGGCAACCACGTCGTGTAGTCAGTACTGATGTTGACCAGGCAGTTGTGCGTCAGACCGACCAGGTAGTATCTCCTGTTGCCGGCATTATGCTCCATCGCCAGTAGGTCCTGGTAGCTGGTCTTCTGAGGATAGCCGAAGACGAGAGTACCGCCTTTGCGGTCCGAAGCCATAGCGGGTTCTTCGTCTGCGGCAGGCGCCTCTCCTGCAGGCGCAGCCGCCGGCGCGCAGGCCGCCAGAAGTCCGCCGGCCGCGGCGATGACCGACCCCTTGAGGAAGTTGCGGCGAGAGAAATCGCGGGATTCAGAGTGTTGCATGTTTTCCTCCTGAGTTCTACTTTAACTTGAGCGAAAGCCGTGGTAGTCCCAGTAAGTCCTTCCAATCACAAGAATTAGGTGAATCAGCTTCCATCGCGTGCATTGGCTCCTCCTGAAGGGGGTCAACCTCCAAACCAGGATTGCAGACGGAGGGCGGCCGATGGCAAACAACTGCACCGGCCACGAGACCCTGAGTTGTCAAAGCCGTTACAAATCCAGCTCCAGCAGGTAGATGCGTTCCCGTTCGTCGGGCGTCATGCTGTCCGGCGCCAGTGTGGAGACGGGGTAGCGCGCGAGGATGCGGCTGCGCACCTCCGCGTCGGTCGGTACCGGCATCCATCCATAGGGCATGCGGTCGTATACCACCAGCAGCCGGCCCGGCTCGACCTCCAGCATCGAAGTGTAGGATGTGGTCTGGTCCGGCAGGTCGAAATTGTGGTGGACGGTGTAGTACTGTTCGCGGGTGACCGGTTCCAGCCCGTACTTGCCGGGGCTGATCTGATGGGCCTCGCCCATCTCGGCGTTGTGGTGGGCCATGAGGTCGAAGGGCTCCCAGTGTTCGCCGCGCGGGTCGGTCGAGAACCAGAGGAAGAGGCCCGGACGGCCGCATGAAATCACCAGCGCGCCGTTGCTCAGCCGCTTGACATCGGGCAGCACGCCCCAAGCCGGCAGTCGGTCGATAGGTGACCAACTCTTGCCTTCATCGCTGGAGTAGGCGCGCGCCAGCAGCTGATCGCGGCCCCCGCCCATGCGGCCGACGCACATCAGGTCGCCGTCCTCCAGGCGCACAAGCGAGGCCTCGCAGAAGCCCTCCCAGGAGTCGGCGCCGTCTTCGGCGGTGGCCACGGTGGAGAGGTAGTGCCAGGTGCGGCCTTCGTCCTCGGAGGTCATGACCACGGTGCTGTAGCGGTCGTCTCCGGCGAAGGTCATATAGGCGGTGGACAGGTGACGCCCCGGCTCCAGTTCGATGATGTCGAGAAAGGGGGAAAGCTCAGCCCAGCGCGTGGGGCTCTGCACGGTGCGGGCCTGCACGTCACGCGGCAGTCCTTCGATGCGTGAGCCCCACAAATCGACCGAGTACTGCTGGCCGCCCTTTCCAATGCGCCCGTAATTGCCCACGAAGGAGCGCCACTGGCCGAGAGGATCCGGCTTATAAGGCTGGTTGGGGCCGGCCAGAGAACCGTCGGGCAGGCTGATGTTCAAGCGCCCGCTGAGGCCGGAAACATCGGCATGCTGCGACCATGTTGCGCCTTCGTCTTTGGAGAGCGAAATACCGTTTACGTTAGTCAGGTTTTCGGCCGAATCGGGGTTCTTGCTGTAGGAGACGATCAACTCGCCGGTGGGAAACCGTCGTATGCTGGGATACCAGCAGAATCCGAGGCCTTCGGCTACGATGCGCGGCGTCCCTGCGGTGAATCGCAGACCATCCAACTTCACTTCCTGTGCCATGTCAATTTGCCTCCCCTGGATCTGTAGATTAGCCGGCTTCCGATATAGGAGCGATGAACGCTCCCCTCCAGCGTTACAGTTCCCCCCTGACGTGCCCTTCAATGCGAGACAGAGTCGGATTCTCGCTTGTCGGGTCTTCACCTCCGTAGAACCAGGACAAGGGAAGAACCTTCAAATGGTGGCCGCGGTGCCGGTGGCCCGCCATGTCAAGCGGAAAGTGGTTGTACTGGATCAGGACCCGGTCTTTAGCGACATGCACGGCCGGATAGGACCACATGCCGTATCCCTCTGGCAACGGTCTTACGGAATCGACGTCGCATTCGACGCCGCCCCCCGGCGCTCCGTAGGCCCCCTCGGGACGGACCGTGTAAAGAGGGCCGGGTTCGACATGGGTCTCTTCGTGAATAGACTCCAGGTTCTGAAAGTGTTCCCAGATGCGGCCCTGATTGCGGCTGATTGCGGTCGACAGCCGAGTGCGGATCAGGCCCCGCTTGATCTCCTGCTCGCTCTGCTGCGTCCAGACGACGAGCAAGTGCCCTGTATCGGGGAACTGGCGGATCTGGGCGGGGGCCTGTGTGCCTGCCAGCTGCGTCGGTTCGGGGCGGGTCCAGGTGTCGCCGTCGTCCTCCGACCAGGCCTGGTACATCCGTCCCAGCCGCGTGCGCAGGATCATCAGCAGCTTGCCGGGGGCATACTCCACGAGGGTCGGCTCGTTGGTCAGTTCCCAGCGCCCGCCGTACTCCATGATGATGAGCAGTTCGCCGTCGCTGTTCTTCTGCCAGGTCTCGCCTTCGTCATCGCTGTAGATGACGTAGCTGGCGGTAAAGTGGGGATCGTAGAAATGCGCGCTTGTCGAAACGAAGACACCATTGACATAGCCGCCTGGAAACGGCGCACCTTCCTGGTGGAATCCGCCCTGACCGATGCCGAAATAGACCGGCAGTAGGATCCTGCCGGACTGGGTGCGGATCATGGTGTCGTTGAGGGCGTGCGCGGCCAGCATCCAGTGGTTCATGAGCGTGAGACGGGACCAAGTCCTGCCTTCATCTTCGGAGCGCCTGAAGACCATTTGCGATTCGTACAGGCGGGTGGTGCCTGGTCGAGTGCGCTTCGTTGCCATGCCGATCGCGCCGCCGGAGAGGTTTACCAGCGAACAGTTGGTGAGCGTGAGCGGGTCGCCGTTCTCGTCCAGCCCCGGATAAGGTTCACTCCAGGTTACGCCGCCGTCGGCGCTGACGGAGAAGTGGGTGCCATTGCTGAAGAGGACGCGCCCGCCCTCAAGGCCCACGAAGGCGTTCCCTGGGAACTGACCGTCGTGGAAGGCCAGCATCTCTTCGGGCCTTGTCATCGGTACATTGCTCATGTCTGCTGCCCTCGTTGGTCCTGGATTCTTTTAGCGACTTTGACGCCTACCGGCTCCGCCACCCCGCCGTAACCCTCAATCGACTCCGTTGCCGTCAGATACGCCGTGCAGAATCGGTATGCCGGATTGCCGAAGCTCTCGTGCTGGAAGCGACTGGGGTGGCAGAGCTCTGTTCTGTTGTCCTGCGGTGTAGATCGAAAATGGGGCGAGGTCTGGAGTCAGCAAGTTGTTGCTTCCAAGAATGCTGCTCAGCGGTTCGTCATGCAACTCACCCCGATTTTGGGTCGCACCCTGTTACCAACACTGCCTGCTTCTGAACGACCTTTATAGCATATCACTGATTTGAGGTCAAAGGGCTGAAATTTTGCCCCAACAATTCTCCGCTCTTCCTTTATCACTCGGTTGACGAAGGTCGATTGACCTCCTATACTTGGAATTCATCACCTCATCCGATGGGCTTGAGCGGTACGTGTGAAGAAAGAGCTGGCCCGGACAGCGTTAGGACACGAGGCTTTCTCACTCCTTGACCGCCTCAGTTCCTTTCACTCTTTTCAACATCTCAGGAAAGGCGAGCAATGAAAGTCCTCTACCTGCGCGCGCCAACCGGACTCGACGGAGCTTACCCTGATTTCGTCAAAGCCATCGAAGGACGATTCCCCTTCGAAGTCTACGACCCCGGCAGGCCGCCCGCCGAACAGTTTGAAGGTGTTGCCGTTGTCATCGACCCGGGCGGCGCGGTGGGCACGCGCGCCTTGATCGACGCAGCGCTGGCCGCGGATGTGAAGCTGTGGCATGTCACCACAAACGGCACTGACCATGTTGACGTGGCGTACTTTCTGGAGAAAGGGTTGCCGCTGGCAAATTCGCCCGGTCGGTTGAGCGCGGTGCCGCTGGCCGAACACGTAATCATGCTGATCCTCTGCTTTGCCAAAGACCTCATCCACAATCGGGCTGACGGCTGGCAGCGGGCGATCGGGGAAGAGTTGGCGGACAAGAAACTTGGGCTGATCGGTTTTGGCGCCAGCGCGCGCGAGGTAGCGCGGCGGGCGTGGCCGCTGGGCTTGCGCATCATGGCGATCGACGTGGTAGAGTTTCCTCAGTCCGAATTGGACGAGTTTCACGTTGAGTTCCTGGGCGGGCCGGGGCAGTTGGATCATGTTCTGTCGCAAGCGGACTACTTGTCTCTGCATGTCCATCTCAACGCGACGACGCGGCACATGATCGACCGGCGCGCCCTGGATCTGATGAAGCCGACGGCGGTCCTTCTCAACGTGGCGCGCGGGGAGCTGGTCGATGAGGCGGCCCTGGTGGAGGCGCTTCAACTGGGCCGGATCAAAGGAGCAGGGTTGGACGTCTTCAAGCAGGAGCCGTTGCCGGACGACCACCCGTTGCTGCAGCTGGACAATGTCATTCTCACACCCCATTCATCGGGATACACGCCGCAGACGCCGCGCAGGCGCATGGAGGCTGCGGTCGCAAACGTGGAGCGCATCACCAAGGGGCAGCCGCCTGGCGACCTGGTTACCGAACTGGTGCGCTAAGCCTGGAGGATCGTGATGGGGGAGCAGTGCCCTCTTTCGTCCTGCGCCGTGACCGGCAATACGTGACCGAGGGCCGAATTCAAAGGAGGGAAGATGGCGAGATTCAAAGTGGCCATGGTCCATATGGACCCGGAGGAGCTGCCCGCGTGGGTGCCCGAGACCATGGCGAGCCATGACATAGAGTTCGTATACCAGGAATGCGAGACGCGGGCGCAGTTGGCGGCCTGCGCCGGAGACGCCGATGTCGTTTGGGTATTCGGCGGAAGCCTCATCGTGACCGCCGAGAGCTTGGTTGATATTCCCCGCTGCGGCGCGTTGATTCGCACCGGCAGCGGCACCGACAATATACCGATCGACGCCGCCACCGCGCGGGGTATTATCGTCGCCAACACGCCGGAAGCCTTCAACGACGGCGTGTCGGACCATACGATTGGGCTGCTGCTGGCCGTCGTGCGGCAAATCGCCATTCAGGACCGGTTGGTGCGTACGGGCATCTGGGACCGGAACGCCGCCTTCCCTAGCTGGCATCTGCAGGGGCAGACGCTGGGGCTGATCGGCTTCGGGCATATCGCCCGACTGGTGACGCGCAAGCTGAGTGGATATGAGATGACGGTGCTGGCGCATGACCCATTCGTGAGCGCCGAGCTGATGGCTGACCACGGCGTGCAAGCGGCGTCAATGGAGCAAGTCCTGTCGCGTTCCGACTTTGTATCGCTCCACTGTCCACTGCTGGACGAGACCTACCATCTGATCGGCGAGCGTGCACTACGGCTGATGAAGCCGCAGGCGATTCTGATCAATACGTCCCGCGGCCCGGTCGTGGACGAGTCGGCGCTGTTCCGGGCGCTGACCGAGGGCTGGATCGCGGCCGCCGGCATCGATGTTATGGAGCAGGAGCCGCCGCCCGCGGACAATTCCCTGTTCAGCCTGGGCAATGTCGTCATCACGCCGCACATCGCCGGCTATACTGATCAGTCGCTGGATGACAGCTGGCGGCTGTCGGTCGAGACCGTCCTGGATCTGGCCCGAGGGCGCTGGCCCCGTTCTTACGTCAACCAAAATGTCAAGCCACGCTGGCGGCTGCAAAGGAGATGAAGGCATGAAAGGTTCGGAACTGAAAAAGCGCCTGCACGGAGGGGAGGCCGTTTACGGGACTTGGTCCATGTCGACCGATCCGCTGGTGGCGGCGACGGTGGCGCGCGCCGGCTTCGACTGGATCAGTGTTGACATGGAGCATTCACCCCGCAACATGGAATCGTTGCGCTACATCTTGTGGATGGTGCGTGAGACGCCGACGGTAGCGATGGTCAGAGTGAAGGACAACCGGCCCGACGAGTTGAAACAGGCGCTTGACAGCGGCGCCGACGGCGTCGTGGTCCCGTTGATCGAGTCGGTTGACGACGCCCGCCGTGCGGTGGCGGGCTGCAAATATCCGCCGGACGGCATACGCGGTTACGGTCCTTTCATGCCATCGTTCGGGGGAAATGACCGCGCCTATCAGAGCACCGCCAATGATGAAACCCTGGTGTTCATCCAGATCGAACATTACCGCGCCGTCGACGTAATCGAAGAGATCGCGGCGCTCGATGGTATTGACGGCTTCATTATCGGCCCCAACGATCTTACGCTTTCGATGGATATCTTCGGCGCCTGGGAGAGCGAGGCGTTCATCAGTACGATTCAGCGGATTGTCCGGGCCGGGGACGCCAACGGCATTCCGGCCGGCTTCCCGGTGGACGTGCTGGGCGGGGCCGAGGCCGGTATCGCGTGGGTGAAGCAGTATGCGCCGACCTTGCGCTTGCTGACGATCGGCGGTGACCTGAGCTTTGTCTCCACTGGCGCCGAAGCCGCGCTGAAACAGCTTAGCGACGGGTGACCAATTCTCAGTAACTTCCCGCGGCTCTAACCGTCGATATCAAACATGCGCGCCGCGTTGCCGCCCAGTATCAGGTTCTTCTCTGCTGTCGAAAGAAAGTCGCAGTGCAGGCGGATGTAGTCCACTGACTGCTTGTACGTGCACCAGAAGCCGCCGCTGTAGGGCATGTCCGAGCCCCACATCAGCTTTTCCACGCCGACCTGGTCGATCAGCCATTTGAGCATTTCCTGCCCATCGCCGTAGGGGTACTCGGGCCACTTCGCCTGCATCAGGATTTCGGCGTTCATGTGGGGCCTCTTCAGCAACGCGACCACCTCGTCTGGGATGCCGATTTCGTGGATGATGGCGGCCGGCACCAGCCCGTGCGTGATCACCGACGGGATGTCATCGTGGGCGTCCGCCCAGCGGCCCAGCTCGCCGACTCGCTCCATGAAACCTGCCACCCGATCGCGCTTGCGGGCGTCGATATACCAGAAGACGGGTATCCCCAAGCGGCGCACCAGCTTCCACAGTGGTTCATACTTGGCATCGTCGATCCGGTCAACGTAGCCCCGCAGTGCGAATAGCTCTACACTGAAGTAAAGCCCTGTGCATCCCAGTTCTGAAACCGCGTGTTCAAGGCGCGCCAACTCCTCCCCCGTATGCGCCTCCGTCTCCCGTATCTGCGCCAGCGCGATGAAGCGGTCGGGGTAGCGGCGCATCGCCTCCGCGTAATACTGGTTGATGTTGGCGCCGTAGACGTGGTCGCTCTGGAGCACGCCCCGGTCCACGCCCGCGACCTCCATCTCGGCGATCATCCTCTCCGGGGTCGCCTCCAGGTTTTCCAGGCCGGGCGGATAGAACTGCATGACGTAGTCGACGCCGTCCACGGTCAACTCGGCCTGGCCGTATCTGCCGAAACGGAAATTGACGTTGGGCATGGCGTTGATGTCGTCGGAAGGGAAGTCGAGCAACGGCTCTTTGACGCGCGCCCCGTCGTCCTTGCGCCAGAAGTCGGTGAAGTCGCGCAGATGGTACTGCCACAGCTTGAGCGTGAGGACCGCGCTCGCTGCGCCCGAGCCGGTGGCAAAGCGGCGAAAGATATGGGAGTGGGCGTCGATGACGGGCGTTTTATCTTCTTGTTCAGGTTCGACTTGCCGCCAGCCTCCGCCGAAGAACTCCAGCTTTCTTTCTGTAGTCATCTTTTCTCCATCCAAGATTGAAAGTCGCTCTGCCGCCAGGTATACCTGGGCTGATAGCCCAACAAACTGGTCGCCTTTGCGTGCGACCAGAGAGAGGCATGGCCCTCCAGACGAGTCCTCAAGGGTAATTCCGGCACTGTTTCGTTCCCACTCTCTTCGCCCAACGAACTCCGTAAGCGGTCGATAAGCACGGGCGTCGACTCATTAGAGCAGGTGTCCTCACCGTTGATAAGAAACACTTCATGGCTGACCGTGTCATTCTCCACAGCCAGGCGGAAGGCTTGCGCGGCATCGCGGGCATCGGTAAAGGCCCATAGTAATTTGCGCGGCGCTGGTGGACCCGGAGTCGGCCAATCGCCTTCGGCGTCCTCTATTGTCTTAAGATAGCGTTTGGACCACAGGTCTTCGACCGTGAACTGCTGCGCCCAGCCGGAGCGCACGGCCACTTCGGCGCTGGCGCGTTCGAGATACCAGTTGTTATTGATGCGCAGGCAGATGGTCTGAATGCCGAAGGCGTCGCTGTATCGCTTGCAGGTCAATTCGGCCAGCAGCTTGCTCAGGCCGTATTCATCCTGCGGTTCACAGGGATGCTCTTCGTCTATCGGTAGATATCGTGGAGGGAACTCCTGTTTCTGGAAGGAGAAGCCGGTGGCCGCGCCGGAAGAGGCAAACACGACCTTGCCGACACCGGCATTGACGGCCGCTTCAAGGACATTGACGGTGCCGATCACATTGACGTTTAGCAGTTGCGCCGGCGTCGCGCGGCCCGGGCCTGGTATGGCCGCGAGATGGATCAGGGCGTCGTTATCCTGGCAGGCATCGGCAAGCTGGGCTGGCTGCATAATGTCGCCCTGGACGAAACCTGCCCCTTCGACCCGCGGAGCGGTACGGCTGAAGCTTTTCACGGAATGGCCGGCCTGGAGGAGCTCTCTCAGGACGTATCCGCCGATCGTTCCGCTGCCACCGGTTACGAGGATTTTCATGTACGAAGACCTCTCAAGGGATTCACAGGTCACAGGACAAGAGCAGCCTGCCTATTGGCTTCGTTCCACCTCAATTTCGCAACAGGTCAACTTCAATCTTGGCCTCGGAAAATTGACAGTCTTGAATCCGTCCTTTAGAATCTTGTTATTTCAAAAGGGACCCATAGTACGAAGACAATAGGGGTTACATATGTCTATTTTTTCTCGTTCAGCAGTCGAAATAACTCAGGGCAACCTAACTCTTTATCTGACATTCGTTACACCGAATGATTTATTCAGCAATAATTTCTACACGGTAGACAAGCTTGAACCCAGCACCCAAGAAGGCTTCCAACGTATTCTTGACGAGCGTCGAGCAAGCAGACTAACTAAGCATTTGACCGAAGCTCATGATCCAGGCTACGCGCATCTTCCTACCACGATTTTTTTGGCGACGGATAAGAACCTTGACTACGATGAAGATTCGAAAATCCTTACTTTCGACACGGAAAGGGTGGGTCCTTTCAGTATAGTTGACGGGCAGCATAGGATTGAAGGGTTGCGTCAGGCGATTGACAAGAAACCCGAAATGCGAAACTTTCAGCTGCCGGTGACCATCGCCTCAAGCCTAGACAATACACATCAAATGTACCATTTTTATATTGTAAACACGACTCAAGTTTCAGTGGATGCCTCAATGGTTCAGCAGATAACAAGGCGCTTTACTGAAATGGAGGGAGTTGAAGAATTACCATACATCCCTTTCTGGCTTCAAAGGCGAATAGCCGGTGGGCGGGACGCTAGTTCGTTGCAGATCGTTGAGTTTCTTAATGAGGACCCTGATTCTCCCCTATACGGACTGGTGCAAATGGCAAATGACCCAGTCAGCCGAAACAAAATAAAGCAGTCTTCAATTGTCAATGTAATTTCAAAAGAAGTTTTTGTCGCATCCAACCCATTGTCTGTGCAGGAAACAAATCCGAATCGAGCTGCGAGAATTCTTCTCAATTATTTCCAAGCCATCGATGGATTGTTTGTAGACGGCCGGGACAGAAAAAAAACCGTTGTGTATAAGAGTAACGGAATCTTCTTCTTTCTCGGAATCTCAAAGTGGGTCTTTAATGCGATTTATTCGAGTACCAAAGACTTTACAATAAAATCAATCACACAAATTATCGAGCGTGCCCTAGAGGAAATCGATGACGAATTCCGGCAAATTGGATCCCCTGATTGGTGGATGCAGGGTCATGGAGCAAGTAGGCTGAATAGGGCCAATGCCAAGCGATACATTGACGCGTTTCAGCATGCTCTCGCAGTTTCTCAGCGATCGGATGACATAAAGTATTGAAAATTGTCAGTTTGTATCCTAGGTTATTCAATCGTGTGCCCTTTCGACTTTCCGAAGTTCATAGGGTGCCAGAAGAATCGGGATGTTATGCTTTGGCCAGCATATATGATGACGTGATATACGTCGGTCAGAGCGGAAACTTAAGCGTGCGCATGCAACAGCATCTTAACACACCGCGCATGACTCAGATCACGTCAGTGGGCCTAGCTGTATGGTTTTATTTCGAGAAAATACCTGTTGATAAAGCCGAGGAGATTGAATCTCAACTTATATTCAATTTCAAAGCCGTTGAGGGGCAACTTCCTCCCCTAAATCGAATGGGGCCTTGACTTCTGTCCAATGTTTGCCAAAATCGTCAGCACTCATGCAGATTTTTTTGTGTAGTCAGTCTCTGGCAATAAAGGTTTTCCCGTCCTTTCTTTCTCTTTTCCTCACCCTCGCGAATTCGATTCCTGCTTTGCCGGCATGTAGATCATGCGACTGGTCTTCCCCGGTAGCATTGAGTTTCTGAATTCATTTCTCAGTAGGAACCTCGCTCTTATCTCAATCCTCTCGCTCTGCGTTGCCTGTCTACTGAATCAGTTCCTCTTTTTGGCACGGCCATCATGGTAAGGCGCGTGCATTTCGTTAAACTAATGTATTCAATGATCGACAGTGGTTAGCGCAAAACTGCACGTAGTATATACTTTAGCCAATCCACACACCACAATCCACTAAGACTCACAACCAGCCACGCAACAAGAGGACCAAGAGATGACCCAAACGCGGAAAATGGAGGGCAAGCGGGTACTCGTAACCGGCTCCGGCACCGGCATCGGCCGCGGCGTTGCCCTGGAATTCGCCCGCGAAGGCGCCGCCGTCGTCCTGCACTACGCTCACAGCGAGGCTGGCGCGGCAACCGCTGTTGACGAGATCCGGGGCGCTGGAGGCAAGGCCGAAGTCTTCCAGGCAGACCTGGCCGATATCGACGAGGTGAAAGGGTTGGCCGAGAAAGCGATCGATTTCCTGGGCGGGCTTGACGTACTCGTAAACAACGCCGGCATCACCATGAACAGGCCGTTTCTCGACGTGACCCCCGATCAGTTCGACACGCTCTACAACGTGAATATCCGCGGCATGTACTTTCTCACCCAGGCCACCGTCCCCACCATGATCGAGCAGGGGGGCGGCGCCGTCATCAACCTGACCTCGGTTCATGCTTTTGCCGGGATGACCGAGCACACGATTTACGCCGGCACTAAGGCCGCCATCGTCGGCTTCACGCGTGTCCTCGCTCTCGAGCTGGCGACGAGGGGCGTGCGCGTCAACGCCATTGCGCCCGGCTGGATTCTGGTCGAGAATCATCTCAAAGTGCTGGGCGAATTCGATCAGCAGGAAGCCGGCTCCACGATTCCGGCCGGTGTAATCGGCGCGCCCCACGACATTGGCAAACTCGCCCTCTTTCTCGCGTCCGACGAGAGCCGTTACATTGTCGGCCAGACGCTCGTAATCGATGGCGGCATGCTGGCGATCATGCCCCTCTCGGGCGATTTTCGCGACCCGCGTCAGGAACAGTGGGGGCAGGGATACGTAGCCGGCCTCTGAGTGTTGGCGGCCGTGAACCAAAGGACAAGGTCACATGCTATTCAATCGCACTCGCGCCACAAAATTTATGCGGGAATACGAGCTGGATGTCCTGGTCGCGTCGTCTCCGGTCAACATAACCTATTTCACCGACTATTTCTGTTGGATCGATCCGCTGTTCAAGGAATACATGATGGTCCCCGGGGCCTCCGCCAACCTGGCCCAAGCCTACGCCGTCTTCCCGCTGGAGGGCGATCCTGCCCTGGTCGTCAATCCGCTCTTTGCCGTCAACGCCGAGGAGTTGTGGGTGAAGGACCTGCACATCTTCGGCAGCGCCGGCCTCGACGACGCCTTGCAGGCGGGCGAACTGCCGCAGCCGCTGCTCCGTCTCCAGGACCTGCTCCATGCCCAACATGGCAACGCTACCGCGACCGACGCACTGCTGAGCATTCTGAACCAACGCGGGCTGACCGGCGCGCGCATCGGCCTAGAGACGGAGAGTTTGCCGCCGGAGACATATGAACTCATAAAGCAGGCGTTGCCCCGAGCATCGCTCAAGAACTGTGCCGACTTGATCCGAATGATTCGCATGGTGAAGAGCGAAGAAGAGATCCAACGACTGACCCGTTCAGCAGAAATCAACGAACAGGCGGCGATGGACTCGCTGGCCTTGGCCCGCCCCGGCCTATCCGTTTCAGAGATGGCGGCGCACTACCGGGCTAAAGCGGCGGAACTGGGCGCCGATTTCGATCACTTTGCCTTTGGCGTGCGCGGCCTGGGCATGACGACCGAAACCAACTACCAGTTGACGGCAGATGACGTTCTCTACGTCGACTTCGGCTGCATCTACCGGTACTGTTTTTCCGACAGCGGCACGACCCTTGCGCTGCAAGAACCGCCGGCGGAATTGGGTGTGCGCCATGCCGCGTTGCGCGCCTGTATGGACGCCGGCGAGGCGGCGCTCCAGCCGGGGGTAAAGGCCTCAACGGTTGCGTCTGCCATGGTCCAGACACTGCACGACCGCGGCATCACCGCCTCCTTCCCGCACGGGCACGGCGTAGGCCTGGAGGTGCGCGACTATCCGATACTCGTCCCCGACAACGGGCTTCGCATCAAGGATGATTGTGTGGACCTTCCATCCGACCTCACTCTGGAGGCGGACATGGTCCTCAATTTGGAGGCCCCGCTCTTCATGCCAGGCGTCGGCTCATTACACATTGAGCAGTCGTATGTAGTGACCCCGCAGGGGAGCCGGCCCCTCGTTGACCAGCAGAGGAGGCGGCCCGTGGTCATCGGTCAGTGAACTGGGGCCGCCAACCACACCAGCCGCGACCGCTTGTAACCGGTGATTCGCTATGATGGGATTGGCGCTGCGGCGCAATCTGAGCAAGTGGCAACCCATGTCCTTTGTGGTTGTCGGCTTGTTGATTACAGTTGCGCTGATCGCGGCGGTTCCGCTCTTCACGAACGCCGCACTGGACAGATTCCTGCGCAGCGAACTCGCCGCGCAGGATGCCGAACTCCCTCTTTCCAGCCTGCTCCTTGTGCATCGCGTGCCCCTTTTGAGCTCGACCCCGCTCGAACAGTACAGGCGGGCCGATGACTTTATGCGTCAACGCGCAACGGAGCTTCCGGGCCTGCCGCTCACCCGCATGACCCGCTACGGCTCGACGCGCGTCCTCAAATTTCTGGCCTCCGCCGACAAAGAGCTGCCCGAAGACCTGCGCCAGTACCAGTCGGCCGGGTTGGCCTTTCTGACCGGCCTCGAACAACATGTGGAGATCGTGTTGGGAGAGTCCTTGGGGCAGGTGGACCCAGGCGCAGCCGGAGACGTCATCCCGGCCTGGGTCAGCGAACGGTTCTATTACGACCACGATGTTCAAGTCGGCGACCGCGTTCTCTTCGGCCTCGACGACCCTGATGTAGTTGCTCCTGTCGAAGTACTGGTCAAGGGCGTCTGGCGTCCGGCCGACGCAGACCGCGGCTTCTGGTTCGAAGAGCCGGAGGCATTTGCGTTTTACTTCATTGTTTCCGAGGCGGACTTCATGGGCCGAGTGGCGCCGACCTTGGGGGACCAGGTCCGGAAATACGCCTGGTTTCTGCTTTTTGACGGTGCCGATATCAAGGTAGACAAAGTGGCGCCTATGCTGGCGGCGATAACGCGCATACAGGCCAGAACTTCCGGCATCCTGTCCCACGTCCACCTCACCGCGCCCGCCTACGAACTGCTGCAAAAGTACGCCGACCGGGCAGCCGCGTTACGGACCTTTCTGCTGCTGCTGAGCCTGCCCGTGCTGCTTGCACTCTTGCTCTATACGTTCATCTCATCCGATATCATGGTGGCTTCGGACGAGAGCGAGATCGTCACACTCAAGAGCCGCGGCGCGTCCAGCCTGCAGATCGTGGGTCTCTATCTGCTGGAAATGCTCGCGATCGGCGCGCTGTGTCTGACCGCGGGGCTGCTGGCGGCCGGCGGAGTCACCCAGGGAATGGGGCAGGTCTACCGTTTTCTGACCTTCGCGGCCAGACCGCTCCTGGACCTCTCTTTTTCCGCCCAGGTAGCCGTGTACGCCGGCGTTGCGACTGTTTTGGGCATCGGCGCGACACTGCTTTCGGCCGCCGGCGCGGCCAGACGAACGGTCGTTACCCACCAGCGCAAGACCGCGCGCGAGGAATTTCTCAGTCGCGCCAGGCGGAGCGCTTGGCTCCCCTTCGAACTCCTGTTCCTTGCCGGTGTCATCTACGCCTACTGGCGGTTGCGGCAACAGGAACAGGCCCTCCAGGTCACGCAAGGCACGTTTGTGGATCCGCTACTCCTGCTGGCGCCAACTGTATTTGTTGCCGCAGTGGCGTTGGTCTCCCTGCGAGGGCTTCCGGCCATAACCGGCCTGCTAGGGCGGGCGGCGAATCGTTTCCTCAGTGTGCCGTTGTGGCTGGCCATAACGCAGATCTCCCGGCGCTCCGGCAGCAATCGCGCGCTTCTTTTTCTCTTGATCTTTACTATTGCCCTCGGGCTCTTCAGCGCGACCTTCGCCAGCACGCTTGACACCCACTACACCGACGTCGTCCGCTACTCCGTCGGCTCCGATCTGGCCATTCAGGTGCAGTGGGAGCAGTTGGGAGGAACTTCCGAGCAACGCTGGCGTTACCCCCCTTTCGCGGTCGTACAGTCGATCCCCGGCGTGGAGGCAGCGACCCGCGTGCTGCGGCTGCCGGTTTTCGTTGATGGCCTTGAAGGCAATGTGAACGCTACCGTGCTGGGGATCGACCGCGCGGAGTTCAGCTGGGCCGGCTGGTGGCGAAATGACTTTTCCCAGGAATCTCTGGGTGCCCTGACCAACAGACTGGCGCTCAATTCCATGGGCGTTCTCGTCAGCCGCAGCTTTATCGAGGAGACCGGCTTGCAGGTGGGAAATGACCTATTCGTCTTCGTCGAGGGCATCAGCCGGCCCATCAATTTCACAATTACCGGCGTCCTCAACTATTTCCCAACACTGTACCCGGAGGATGGGCACTTCTTTGTTGGCAATCTGGAGCATATCTATCGCACCATCGGCAACCGGCCTTACAATATCTGGATGCGGCTGGACGGCGCCGTAGAGCCGGCGGCCATCCTGGAAACACTGCGCGCCCGCGGCTTCATCATCACTGCCGCGACCGATAGCCGCTGGGAGACCGCCGTCTGGCGCACCGACCCGCAGCGCAGCGCACTGTTTGGCATACTGTCGCTGGGTTTCGTTGTCGCAACGGTCATCTCCGGGCTGGCGTTTCTGCTGCACGCGTTATTTGCATTGCGGCAGCGCATTTTGCAGTTCGGCCTTCTGAGGGCAATAGGGCTTTCGACAGTTCAAATTACCGCCGTCGTCGTCTTCGAAAAACTGTTCCTCGTGATGCTGGCCGCTGTAGGTGGTACACTGATCGGCGCGCTGACCGCTGCGCTCTTCGTACCCCTGCTTCAGATTGGAACGGCTGTACACGGATCGACGCCGCCGTTTGTGGTTGCCCCGGCCTGGGGACAGGCTGTGAAGATCTATCTCGCTTTTGCCGTAATGGTGATTGTCACACTGGCAATTGTGATTGGGCAGTTGCGCCAACTGCGCATCTATGAGGCGATCAAGTTAGGCGGATTGGAATAAGGATAGCCGCGGTCCGAGGCTGGCCATCAGCAGCAATTTTCTGGGAGCAGGCGTGCGTCGCGGTCCTGAGAGAGCCGCGTCCACCTGCTCTGCGAACTTGGCCCCAATATGTATCGGATGCTGAGAGACTTGAATTTTTGACACAGGCAAAAAAATAAAGCATACTGCGTGCCGTGGACTGGAAACAGCCCGCATCCCCCTTTGGTATGCTCTCGGCATTGCAACCAGCGGGAAGTTTCATTTTCTCCATATCAATTCCATGCGCCTGATGCGCTCCACAGACGACACCGGTGTCCTGAAGAAGGGGGTGGTGGCCCGCGCAACGAATAGAACAATCACGCCTGATCAGAAAGGTGTAAGTCGAACTGTCTCGTTTTGGTAGCGAAGCAGCTGATGTCCAAAGTGAAACAGCCCGATCGGCCCACAAATCTTCTCGTTACCTTCCCTAATCACAAGGAGACTCAATCCACTATGATGTCGAAAAAGTATTCGCGACGCGATATACTCAAGTTGACCGGCACGGCCGCCGGCGCAACGCTACTGGCGGCCTGTGTGGCGCCCCCGGCTGCTGCACCGGCCGGCGGCGATGCCGAGCCTGCCATGGGCGCCATGCGCAAGACGATTCGCTGGTGGGATAACTACAATGCCGAGCATCCTCTTGGCGCCACCCTGATTAAGGAGGTTTTCTCCGTCTTTGAGCAGGAGAATCCTGGCTGGGACGTCGAGTTCACTTTCGTCACCAACACCGAGCTGGTGCCGAAGATGATCACATCCCGGATGGCCGGCGAGCCTGCCGACCTGTTTGCCAACTTTGCCGGTCGCGGCAGCCTGGCCCATGCCGGTTACACGCTTCCACTCCAGGACTATGTGAAGGAGTGGGGCCAGTGGGACGACATGATCGACGGCTTCCGCAATCTCAGCACCGTCGGCGGCGACCTGATCGGCTATCCGGCCCTTTGCGGCACCAAGATGTACATCTACCGCAAGGATTTCTTCGATGAAGCCGGGCTCGACGCTGACAACTTCCCGGATAACTGGGATGACCTGTTGGACGCGCAGATCAAGCTGACGCAGCGCGACGGCGACGGCAACATCACGCGCGCCGGCATGCGGATGGGCAAGACGTGGGACTGGGAGCAGATGACGGTCAACGCCTACCAGAACGGCGGCGGCGAGTTCGACCAGAGCGATCCGCTGACCGGCAAGTGCACGGTCAACGCGCCCGAGTTTGCCGAGGCCTTCACCTGGAATCTGGACCTGAAGCGCGTCCACGGGATCAACCCGCTGGAAGGCTTGACCCTGCCGCCCGGCACGTGGGCGACGGTGGAAGGCTACACCGCCATGGAGATACAGGGCCCGTGGTGGGTGCCAAACATGCGGCTGCGCAAGCCCGAAAACGCCGACCTGATGGGGATCGGCGCGCCGATCTCCCGCAATGCCGGCGGCGAGCGCATCGGGCTGGCCAATGCCAACCACATCATCAGTGTCTACTCCGAGAGCGAAGTGCAGGAAGCCGCGCTGGCGCTGCTGGAAGTCTACTCCCGGCCCACCAGCCAGGAAGCTCTGCACAACGCCATCGATGATGAAGGCAAATTCCCGCAGTTCTTCCTCACGGCCTTCAGATCGATGAACGAAAACCTGGCCTGGCTCCAGGATGAGCCGTTGATCCGCGACACGGCTTTCCTCGAATACGCCGGCTCGGGACGCGACGTCGGCTACGACCATGTCGGCTATCGAGAAATGGCGATCAATATCTGGAGCCCCTTCACTGAAATGGCGCTCTTCGGCCTGCGTGAGGACCAGGATGCTCTGGACAGCATGGCGAGCAAAGCGGACGGGATCACAAACCGGATTCTGAGCACTGGCGCGTAAGAGCACTATGTAGACAACGGTGGAAAGTGGCGAGTGAATAGTGGGTGTTTCAGGTACCATCCGCTATTCACAAGCCGCTGTCCACTGCAAAAAGGAGGCCGCCCTTGGCTGTTAGCACGGCAAGCCGATTCCAGGAGTTTCGCGCCGAGTTGCGCCGCAGCGAGGTAAGGTGGGCTTATACTCTGATCTTGCCCGCTGTCCTTCCTCTGCTGATATTCACTGTCCTGCCGGTCCTAGGGGCGATCGGCCTCAGTTTCACCCGTTTTGACGCATTCAGTGCCACGATGCAGTGGATCGGCACGGAAAACTACGGGGACGCGTTTGGCAACGAACTGTTCCGTACCACCATCAGAAATACGCTGCAGTTCACGGTCGGTTTCGTACCGCTTTCCATGGCAGTCGGTTTTACCGCCGCAATGCTGCTGAATCGCAGATTTCGCGGTATCTCCTTCCTGCGCGGCGCCTATTATCTGCCGGTTCTGACCTCGACAATCGCGATGGGCATCGCCTGGATGTGGCTCTTTCAGCCGCAAGTGGGTCTGGTCAGCCTGGCACTAAAGCTCTTTGGCGTGACACCCAAAGACTGGCTCAACAGTCCCTTTACCGCCATGCCGGCGGTGATCGGGGTGGCGGTGTGGAAAGCGTTCGGCGGCACGATGCTTATCTACCTGGCCGGTCTGCAAGGTATCCCCGAAACCTTCTATGACGCAGCCAAAGTGGATGGCTGCGGCCGCTGGCAGCTACTGCGATTTATCACCTGGCCGTTGCTGCGGCCTGTCACCTTCTACCTTTTCATCATCGGCATGATCGACTCGCTACAGGTGTTTGACCTCGTAATGATCATGACCGAGGGCGGGCCTGCATTCCGCACGACTACGATCGTTCACCAGATCTATCTGAACGCTTTCAAGTTCAACCAAATGGGCTACGCTTCGGCCATGGCGGTGATTCTGTTCATTGCCATTGCCGTACTTACTTTTTTCAATTGGAAATTCTTTTCTTCTTCGCTCGAATATTGAACAAGGGTGGCCAGAGTTGCCTGTGGTCGGTAGGTTCCCCTTTCGCCGGCAACGGGAGTCTTGAATCAAATGCGATCAACTCGAAAATTGCGTCTTCCGCCGCGGCAGGATCTGCTCTATCTCATACTACTTACCCTCGGCATCGTCATAGGGTTAGTGATCGCTGCTTTGCCCTTCATCTGGATGGCCGTCAGTTCGCTGGGCACGGCAGGCATGGTCATTCGGATTGGCTTCACGTGGGATATGTTCAACCCGCTCAATTGGAGCCTGGAGCCCTATGTGATCGCCTGGAAGATGGCCAGCATCAGCAAATACATCCGCACGACTACCATCTATGCCGTTGCGGTTACGGTACTGGCAACGACAACCTCCTCACTGGCTGGCTACGTCTTCGGCCGCCTGCGCTTCCCGGCCCGCGACTTTCTGTTCGGACTCGTTCTCGCCACCATGATGATTCCCGGGTCCGTCACCTTTCTGCCTCTATTTATCCTCATGTTACGGCTGCCGCTGTTGGGCGGCAACGACATATTCGGCGCCGGCGGGCACGGTCTCTACAACAGCTATGCCGGCCTGATCTTGCCCAACGTGGTCAGCGCCAGTTCCATCTTCCTCTTTCGCCAGTTCTTCCGCACCCTCCCCAAGGACCTGGAGGACGCCGCACGCATCGACGGTTGCAGCGAGCCGATGATCTGGTGGCGGGTGATCATGCCGCTTTCCGGACCCGTCGTGACCGTGGTTGCTCTCTTTCAATTCCAAGGTAGTTGGAACGCCTTCGTCTGGCCGCTGGTGATGTCCAGTTCCGAACGGCTCTACACGATTTCGGTCGGGATGTATTCGCTCGCCTACGGCTCTGGCTCGCTGACATCGATGGCCGAGCTGTTCCAGTCCGTGCTGCTGGCCGGATCGGTGATGGCGGTGCTACCCATCCTCGTTCTCTTTATTGCTTTCCAGCGCCAGTTTGTGCAGGGAATCGCTCTCACCGGCCTGAAATAGGCAGTTGATTCTGCACGCTGTGCCCACACGCGGCCGAACCCATGACGGCACCAGACATATCCGCTCCTGAACTGGCCGAAGTCGAACACACGCTGGTCGACTATGCGCGCGACCGTTATGCCGGCCACCCCCGCCAGGGCGGCATCTTCAACTTCGGCGGCGGCGAAATCGCCATCATCTACAACCGCGCGCCCTGTGCCTACCGCAACCGGAGCGACGTCCAACACGGCCCCGCCGGATACCACGGTCGCTCCCAGATCATCCTGGCGCGCAGCCATGACAACGGTATGACCTGGGACCGCGCCGATGACGTCGTTATTTTCGACGAGAGCGCACCGGTTGAGGAGCGGCGCGCCTTTCTCCAACAAGTGGAAATTGACCCCGGCGTTGTCCGCCCATGGATCGACCTGACCGCGCCCGAGACGGCCATCTATTTCGGGCGCACCCATGCCGGCGAGGGCCTACTGCCCGCCCTACTGTGCTTCGCCGTGCGCTCGCCAGATCGGGGACGGACCTGGGAGTCTGTTCCGACACCGGTCGAGCCGCCTCTCGGACACGACATGGTACACAAGGACGGGCACCCGCTCGTGCAGATGCCGGACGGGACGCAGCTTGCCGCGATGACGGCCGGCCTGCCCACCGGCGGCGTGGTCCTCTATGGCACAGATGACAACGGCCTCAGCTGGGAGCCGCTCGCACGCATCTGCGATGACCCGACCGGGGATGGCCGGCCCACCTACGCCGGTCTGCTGCGCCTGCCATCGGGCCGCCTTCAATGTTACTCGCTCAACATCGACGGGCTGCGCGATGCCATCCAGATGAACTACTCTGATGACGGCGGCTACTCCTGGTCCCAGCCGAAGCCGATTGTGCGCTGGGGGCGGTCTTCCTGGGCAATGCGTGCGCGGGAGCAGAGAAGCACGCAGACAGGCTTCGGCAAACATTATCGCTCGCCCTGGCCCATGCAGCTGGCAGACGGGCGCATTCTCCTGCTCTTCGCCCGCCGCAAGGTTCCCCGCGGCATCGGCATGATCATAAGCGAAGATGAAGGCGCAACCTGGAGCGACGAGCAGATTCTCCGCGACGATGGGCCGACCACGGACCTGGGATATCCGGTCGCGACTGAGGTGGAGCCGGGCCGTATATTCACCGCCTACTACTTTACGATGGACGACGGCAATGGCATGGGCGGCACCCGCTACATTGCGGGTTCGACTTTTCTTCTCAAGTAAGACAGTCGCGCAGACGGAAGAGCGTCCGGTAAAGCCCGCAAGATAGGGGGCGTTCTCGCCGTCCACGAAGTTCGGAGGAAAGCTTTATGTCTGATTCGATCAACATGGCGCTGATCGGCTGCGGCGGTATGGGGCGCAGCCATCTGCGACGTGCCCGCGATGTGCCGGAGTTAAACTTTGCGGCTTATGTCGATGCCCTCGAAGAGGCTGCCGCCGGCGCCTGCCAGGAATTCGGCGGCCGCTACCACACGACTGACGTCGAAACTGTGTGGGACGACGATGAAATAGACGCCGTACTGATCGCCACCCATCATGATTCGCACACGCCCTTCGCGACCCAGGCGGCCGCAGCTGGCAAGCATATCTTTCTCGAGAAACCGATGGCGCTCACGATCGAGGAGTGCCTGGAGATCGAAGATGCGGTGGCAAAGGCGGGCGTCAAACTGATGATGGGCTTCAAGTTCCGCTTCGCCCCGCTTGTTGCCAAAGTGAAGGAGGTCATTCAGAAGCCCCTGGTGACGGTGGGCCAGAGCCTGCATCCCAACATGAAGGGCTGGGCGATTACGCCGGAGCGCGGCGGCGGCCCCGTGCTCTCAAACGGCTGCCACGCCTTTGACCTGGTCTACTGGCTCAATGAATCGGAGCCGGTGCGCATCAGCGCCGCAGGCGGGGCATTGACCCATCCCGAGATTGGCCTGATCGACAACGCCGCGGTCTCGGTGCAGTTCGAGAACGGCAGCATCGCATCCATCATCGCCGGCGACAGCGGTGATGCCCGCTACACATCCAAGTTTTTCTTCGAGGTGCTGGACGGCCAGCGCACGGCCACGCTTCACGACCGCTGCCACAAGGTCACTTTTGGCGGCTGTGAAATTGATTCGCTGTCGGTGGAAGAGCTTCCGCCTCCCGCCCCCTCCGATCCGGAGGGTACGCGGGGCGAACTGCAGGCCTGGGCCCGATGTCTGCTGGACGATACAGAGCCGCCTATCGGCCCCCGTGACGGCACGCGGGCGACCGCGATGGTGCTGAAGGCGTTTGAGGCTATACGCAGTGGGAAGACGCAGGAGTTGGGGTTGTGAAGCTTATCTCTGTCTGACAAACCGCCAAATTGGAGGTCTCCGGTAGGGAGGGCGTTACACGGGCAAACTCATCTCAAGCCCCATCCACGCAAATTGGCGGCTTAGTGTATAATATGCGCGTAATCTCAAGACATTAGTGAAAGACATACTGAAATGTCGTTGAGTATGGAGGCGTTTGAGAGATGACCCAGCTTCTTCAACAGGCTTTTGAAAGAGCTGCGGCCTTGCCGCAAGAGGAACAGGATAGCTTTGCCCGTTTTCTCCTGGCCGAACTGGAGTCGGAGACGCGCTGGGCCGAGCTTTTCAGCCTTCCCGAGTCGGAGGAACTGCTGGAGAAAATGGCCGATGAGGCCCTGGCAGCACACCGAGCGGGGCGGACAAAACCCCTAAGTGGAGAACGATATTGTGTGGTTCTGGATCGGTCCCCATCATGAATATAATCACCTCTTCAGGCGACTGTAGTACTTCTGACATTGGCTGAAGTCGTACAAGTGGTAGAAAAGCGAGTTTGACTACTCGATGCGAGGTAGTCTAAGCCTGACCGTGGTCTACCAACCGAAACGAGAATATGTGACCGTCCAAATGTACCCCGCGCCACTCTCACTGTCCGTCAGCCCTCTAATGTAAACAAAATAGTCACCAACACCGCGCACTCTTCCTCTGCCTCCAGTGCGTGCATCGTCCCGCCCTCCAAGAAGAGCCAGGAACCTGGAGCCAGAACTCGCGGCTCATCCTCGACGAAAAACGTGCAACGGCCGCTGAGGCAATGGACCGTGATTGGTCCGTCAACTTTGTGCGGTGGAATCTTTTTACCCGGGCCGAGATAGACGCGAATCGCTTCGAACTCTTTCGCCTTGACGACAGCGGTCGAAGCCGTGCCGCCAAAGGAGTTGAGGTCAACTACCTTCCCATGTTCTGCATGCTCGATAGCCACTTTAGGATTTCCTTTCTAAATCACCGTCTCGCCCTATAGAACGGCCGCTTGCAAACGCGTGCCCTGCGCGGTCTGCCGCGAATGAGAATGTGAATCTCCGAACCGAGGCGGTGCATACCGCGCGGCAAGTAACCCAAGCCGATAAATTTGTCCAAGGTCGGGCTCTTCATGCCGGTGGTAACATGCCCGGCCACCTGCCCTTCAGGACCGATGATTCCGTGGTTCTCCCTGGGAACGGCCTTTTCTATCATTTCAAAAGCTACGAGAAGGCGCTCGGTACCCTCCAACTTTACTTTCAATAACGCGTTGCGTCCCAGGAAGGATGGTTTGTCCAGCGCGACGACCCAGCCGAGCCGCGCTTCAAGGGGATTGGTCTTGGCGTCGATTTCGTGACCGTATAGTGACATGCAGGCTTCGAGACGGAGGCTGTCGCGGGCGGCAAGGCCGCATGGCAGCAGTCCCTCGGCGGCCCCTTCTTCCAGCAGCGCATCCCAGAAAGGAACGATCTTGTCCGGGGGCAGGTAGAGTTCGAAGCCGTCCTCGCCCGTGTACCCCGTGCGGCCCAGTAGCATCTCGACGCCTCCCACTTCAGCCTGAAGAGCCGAGTGGGGCGGCGCGGCATCCAGTTCGGCGGCGCTCATCCTGTCCAGGATCGCGGCTGCTTTGGGGCCTTGCACGGCCAGCATGTAGGTCTCGTCCGATATGTCGGTCAACTCAACCCGATAACCGTGGGTAAAGCTTTGCAACCAGGTGAAATCTTTTTCGCGGTTGGCGGCGTTGACGACGATCAGCCATCTTTCGGGTAAACGATAAATGAAAATGTCATCAACGATTGTGCCGTCTTCGTAGCAGAGCAGGCTGTAACGGGCTTCCCATTCGGCCAGAGAAGCAACATCGGCTACCTGCACATATTGGAGAAAGGGCAGCGCGTCCTCACCGGTGAGGGAAAACTGTCCCATATGGTCGATATCGAACACGCCTGCGGCTGTGCGCACGCTTAGGTGTTCCGCGGTGGGGCCGGCTGTGTATTGCACCGGCAGTTCGTAGCCGGCGAAGGGAACCATGCGTCCCCCCAGATTTACATGTCGTTCATAAAGTCGGGTTTGTTTCATTACTTCGCGTCTCCATTGTCGAGCCAAGTCTCGAGAAAACTACGCAGCACAAACAAAACTGATCATACAACAAGGCGATTAGGAATTAGCAAATATTTGCAGGCTCCGCCGCCACTCTGGTCACGGAGAGTAAATCCCGACAGGCAGTCACACCTGCCAGCTTCCCAAGTCCAGAAAAGCTTTCGCGTTGACAAGCTTTGTCCATTCATTATATTCTGAAACTTCGGTGATCAGTGACAAGTCGCCAGATAACCCTCGCAGCGACTGGTATGGCCGGCCCCTGGCCGCAACCCGCTGGTCTTTCGCGCGGAGAGTAATGTCTAAACGTCCATCACCAACAGGTCGATTTCACAGGCGCGCCGCGCTTCTGCTGGCCGCCGCTGCCGTCCTGCTACTCTGGCCTACCCTGAGCCATGCCCACGGAACGCTGATTGCTCCCTGGTCCGACTACACCGAGGAAGACGGCCTGGCCTCCAATAACGTTTTAGCCGTAACGGTCGGCGTTGGGGAAGTCTGGTTCGGGACCGACCACGGCATCAGCCGTTACAACGGCGCCTGGCACTCTTGGACGGAAGGCAACGATCTGCAGGGCGGCGTCCATAGCCTGACTTTCGGGGAATCGAGTTCAGAACTTTGGGCAGGCACGGCAACCGGCGCTGTCCTCGTCTGGAATGGAAGTGTCTGGGACCTGCTCGCACGGCTGGATTCGCCGGTAAAGGCGCTGCACTACACGCGGGGCCAACTCTGGATCGGCACGACGGCCGGCCTCTATCTCTGGAACGGTGAAGCACCGTCCCCCGTGACCGGGTTGGACGAAGCAAATATCAGCGTAATCGGCAGTTCGAACGGCGGAGACAGCATCTGGGTCGGCACTTCAGACGGGCTCTGGCTCAGGCAGGCAGGCCGCTGGAGCGCGATTGGCGAAGCAGAAGGTCTGCCTGCACGGGAAATCACCGCCCTGTGGACCGATGCTACCGGCCCCGTATGGGTAGCCGCCGACGGCAACATCGCTTGGCAGGATCCCTCCACCGGCGCTTGGGAGCAGGTAGAGACCGATCCTTTGCACGCGCGTGAACGCGTGCGCATCACATCCCTGGCCGGTGACGGGTCCGGCGTCGTTTGGGTCGGCACCGAAGGCGGCGGCTTCTTCCGCCTCGTCGAACGTGAGGTCGTACCCTCGACAACGCCGCAATACAACCTGATCCCACAGTCGATCAACAGCGGCGAAACTTCCTTCATCCATGCGGCCGCGGTAGACCAGACCGGCTCTCTCTGGCTGGGTACCGTCTCCGGCGTCTTCCGTTCGGATAGGGATATCTGGGGGCGGGAGATTCATCCTCCGGCCTCAAGCCCTGCCAACGAAATTCAGACGATGCTCGCAGACGAAGAAGGCCGCCTCTGGATCGGCACCAGGGGTGAGGGAATCCGCCGCAAAGCCGCAGGCAACGGCCTGGCCGATGAAGACTTCTTTGATGTTGAAAGCGGTCTCCCAAGCCTTTTCGTCACCGACCTCGCACTCGACGCGGATGGGCGTATCTGGGCCGGCACCTGGTGGGGCTTGGCTGCGCTGGATCCCGGCGCGGAACTGTGGACACAACCCGTCTCGCCTGAAGCTCTCCCTTCGGCACTGGTCACTGTCGTTCTGGCGCAGGAGCGTCAACTCTGGATCGGCACCGACAACGGCTTGGCGCGTTACGACACTGCAACCGGAGTGCTGTCGATCGAGGAGGCCCTGACCCAACAGGTCGTGCAGGACCTGGCGCTGGACTCCTCAGACCGCCTGTGGGCGGCCACAGAGAGCGGCGGAATATTCGTCGGCCAGGCAGATGGCGGCTGGACCCGGTATCAGGCCAGTTCGGAGGCAGGTCGGTCGATCTTCGGGGACAATGTCGCCGCCCTGGTTTCGGATCCGAAGGTCCCCGGCGCTATGTGGGCCGCCGTCAATCAGCACGGCCTGATCTATTTCGACGGCCAAGTCTGGCATGATCGCACGGCAACCGCCCGTCTTCCCAGTAAACTTTTCTACGACCTGTACGCCGACCCGGTCGACGCCTCCCTGTGGATCGGCAGCGAGGGCGGCGTCACTCGCTTTGACGGTCGCACATGGGAGACGCTCATAGTCGAATCGGTCCTGCCGGCCACTTCCATATCTTCGATTATTCGCTCGCCATACGGCGTCTATTGGTTCGGCAGCAGAGATGGACTGACATTCCATCGCCCGGACTCAATGCCTCCTTGGATCAGGATCGAGAAAATCTCCGGCGCGGCCAAACTCATATCTGCAAACGACTGGAGAGTGGAATCCGACGGCAATATCATCATCGGCTATGAGGCAGGTGATCTTTACACGCCCCAATCCGAGCTCGTCGTCCTCTATCGCCTGAATCCGCCCGGGCAACTTGGCGAGTGGCAACTGCTGGATCGGCCTTTTCTGGAGTTGTCCGAATTCACCGAAAAAGGCCAGTACACGCTCGAATTTCAGGTGCGGGACTTCGCTTTCACCTATTCCGAGGTAAGCAGCGTTTCCTTTGAAGCAGAGCCGCTCCCGGCTCAGGTTCAGCTGCCCATTCTGGGGTCGATACGCACAGACTATCTCATAACGCTAATCGTTACCGGCTTGCTGGCGCTCATCGGCTTTGGCTATATGGGAATTGAGGTCATCCAGACCCGGCGTCGGTCCCTGGATGCCGTCGTCCGCTCCTTTAATCCCTTTATCAGCGGTGAGCCGGTGCGGCGAGAGGATATGTTCTTTGGCAGAAGGGAAATGCTGCAGAAGATCGTGGATACACTGCACAATAACAGCGTAATGATTCACGGCGAACGCCGGATTGGGAAGACGACCCTGCTCTATCAGTTGAACAACCATCTCTGGGGCCTGGAAGATGACGAATACTGGTTTGTGCCGCTGTATGTGGACCTTGAGGGAACCGAAGAGGATACCTTCTTCCATTTCCTGATGGAGGAGATCCTGCACACGGCTTCCGCTCTGTCCGGGCTTACGCCGGAAACGAAAGACGCCCTCCAGGACCTTCTTTACTATCGCCCCGGCCACGAACAGTATACTGACAGAGAGTTCATCAGAGATCTGCGCGACGTTGTCAAGGCGCTGCAACATTATGGAGAGGAAAGTCATCCCGGCAAGCACCTGCGTCTGATCCTGCTCATGGATGAAATGGATGTTTTCAACGCCTATGATCACCTGATGCAGCAGCGACTGCGGCGCATCTTCATGCGTGACTTCGCGGCAACTCTCGGGGCAGTCATCGCCGGCATCCGAATCAGCAAGGAATGGGGTCGAATCGAGAGCCCCTGGTACAATCTCTTTAACGAGATCGAACTGGAGCCCTTCACCCGCGAGCAAGCAATGGAGCTGCTCACCGAGCCGGTACGAGGCTTTTACCGCTACGAACCATCGGTCGTGGACTTCATCATTGAGAACTGTGCCGGACGCCCCTTCCGCATTCAACAGTACGGCCTGGAAGCCGTCGGGCGTATGCTTGCCGACGGTCGGCGAACCATTACGATGTCCGACGCCCTGTTCGCCCATGCGCATATTCAGCAAATGGGTGATACCATCAATATCGGGTTGAGCAAGAACGACGACTCTTAGTCTCTGTATCGGGTAAGCCAGAAAAGCGCGTCCTCCCAACAAGAAACTGGCTGACGTAATCGAAAAGAGGAATGCCCGGAGCGCTATGCGTAATCCTTACACCGTTGGCCGCTGGCTGCGCGGAGCCGACCACTACGGCCGGGAGCAACTGCTCGAGTACCTGATAAGCGCCGAAGACCCGGCTATCTGGGTTGTTGGTACGCGCCGTATGGGCAAGACCTCGCTGCTGCGGCAGCTGGAATGGCTGGTGACCAGGCAGGAAGGGGCAAGTGTCGTTCCTCTGTTCTGGGACCTGCAAGGGAGCGAAACAAAGGACGATTTTGACTACGATCTCTTTCTGGCCGTCGAAGACGAGATGCCCCGGTTCGAGGCCTATGGAGTCGATGTAAGCGCTCTTTACAATCGAGATGCGATTCACATCCTGCGCACTCTGCAACGATCACTGAGGGCCCATGGCAAACAGCTGCTTCTTCTCATCGACGAAGCCGAAGCCTGGATCAGTTTGGCCAAGAACGACTACCAGGCCCTGGCGCGGCTTCGCAAAGCTTTCCAGAGCGGCGGGATGCGCACCATAATGACATCGACCAAGTTGCTGATGCAACTCAACGACCTGACCCGAAACTGGCTCACTAGCCCGTTCCTCTTTGGCTTCACCCTCGTACATTTGTGGAGCCTGGAGCCTGAGGCAAGCGTTAGTCTTGTATTGCAGGAACAGAGCAACACGCCCGTCAACGTCGAGCGGGAGCGTATAAACGAAATCCTGCGGCACTCGCATCGCCATCCCTATCTGGTACAGACTCTCTGTTACCGACTGTTCGAGGAAAAGCAAGGCAAGGGCGCTTTGCAGAAGATCCGGGATGAAGACTTGCGGGCCGATCACTTGCTTGCCGGATTCTTTGAGGTCGACTTCAAGTGCCTAGCCCCTACCGAGAGGCAGATCCTGTTGACCGTTGCCCGCCAGGGTGTTATCAGCGAAGAGGAACTGGTGGCCAAGACCGACAACGAATCAATCGATCAGATCTCAATGTATGTGCACGGCATGAACAATCTCGGCTACCTGCAGCGGGCTTACAGCCGGTCGGATGGTGCTGCAGCAACGGCTTTACACGATGAATTCCCGCGCTGGACAATCGGCAATGAGTTTCTGCGCCGCTGGATGCTGGAGAATTACCAGGAGCTGGCCCAGACTCTTTACTCAGACGTTAGCGATTACGGCGTCGAAACCCTGCTCGAGATGGGGCGTAAAGTGGAGTTGGACTACCTGCAGCACGAGATCCCTGAACTGCAAGGGCGGCTGGAGTCTCTGCTGGCCGCCTACAGCGGACATGCCGATCAGGCGCCGCCTGAGATTCTGCAGGAAATTCAGGAACTGCGCAGGGAGTTGGAGAGAGCCAGCGCACAGTTGCGTAATCTGGCCGAATAGTCGGGGCTCATGAACTCTGCCATGCCTCCCCCCGCAGCCGAAAAAGCCGCGTACGTCAACCAGATGTTCGCCGAAATCGCCCATCGTTACGATCTGGTGAATCGGCTCATGACCGGTGGGCAGGATGTGAACTGGCGCCGTGAAGTCGTCGTGCTGTGCCGGCTGCCCGACGCCGGCCGACTCCTCGACGTGGGTACCGGTACCGGCGATATCGCTTACGAAGCCAAGCGCACGCATCGCGACGCAGAAGTGATCGGCTGCGACTTCACTTTCGAAATGATGGACGTAGGACGCCGGAAAAGAGCCAGGCACTCGCCTCGCCTTCCCGGCTCAGGGCGGGCGGGCCGCGTCGAATTTGTACAGGGTGACGGGCTGCGCCTGCCCTTTGCCGATGGCTATTTTGACGCCGTAACCAGCGGCTTCCTTTTGCGCAATGTGACCGACGTCGATACCTGTCTGGCCGAACAGCGGCGGGTGACAAAGCCGGGCGGGCGCATCGTCTGCCTGGAAACATCGCCTCCCCCGTCCACGTTCCTGGAACCGCTGCTGCGATTCTATATGCTCAGGGTCATTCCCGTGGTGGGCCAGCTGTTCTCGACCGGAATCGGGACACAAGGGAAAGCATTCAGCCCGCAAGACTCGGCCTATCGGTATCTGCCGCAAAGTACTGTCGCCTTCCTGCAGCCCGAAGACATGGCGCGGCAATTTGAGCGGGCAGGTTTTCGACACGTCTCCTACGTGCGAAAGATGATGGGGACGGTCGCCATCCACGTGGGAATCGCATAAGCGTCATGCGTACGTCAGCAATTACCGCCTGCGTAGGTAAAAGGCCGTGACCGACCAGCCCGACCGCACAGCTCTCCGCGGCAATCCGTCCTTCGTATGGCGCGCCGGCCAGGAACGGCGTTTGCAAATGATTTTAGACCTGGCTCCGCAGCCACTGCGACGAGCTTTGATAAACGGCTGCGGAGCGGGAGTCTATTTGCGGGCGCTGCAGGCGTCCGTCTCTGAAGTCCACGGGATCGACATCGAAGGTGACCATCTGCGGATGGCGGCCGCAAACGTGCCCGGAGCGCTTCTGAACCTCAGTCAGTGTGAGCAACTCCCCTATCCCGACGCGGCCTTCGATTTGGTCCTGTCCCACGAAGTACTGGAGCATGTTCAGGATGATCGCCAAGCCGCGGCCGAGATCGTACGCGTCCTGCGCGTCGGCGGCCGTGCAGCCATCTTCGTGCCCAATCGCCTCTTTCCCTTTGAGACCCACGGCCACTACTGGCAAGGCGCCTACCATTTCGGCAATACGCCGCTGATCAACTATATGCCGGACACCTTGCGCAATCAGCTGGCTCCCCATGTGCGCGCCTATACCCACCGTAGCCTCTTGGATCTTTTCATTGGTTTGCCCGTTCTCGTTCGGCGGCACACGCAGATCTTTCCCGGCTACGATGGCATCAATGCCCGCCGCCCGGCCATAGGGCAGTTCCTGCGAGAGGTTACTTACTCTCTGGAACAGACCCCTCTTGCCGCATTTGGCATCAGTCACTTTCTCGTACTCGAAAAGGTCGACTAGCCGATCCTGCCCCACTGCGAAGCGCAAAACCAAGCATGAGAGCCACAGAATCACATTCACTGCTCCTCGTTTACCGCCATCCGGAGCAGAGTTAATCAGCCTTTTCACGCCACTGGGATGCATCAAAGCACGATTTGGGTCGGCATTGGGCAGATGCTAGAATGCTGGCAATGGCAGTCAGGAGCAAGACAGTTTTCAACATGGCTGGAAAGGACCTGGGCGCTGCGAATGAGGGATACGAGTGAATACAAATACAATAGACGCCGCCTCCCGCCGCGCGGGAAAGGTCGGACGGCGTGGCTGAGATAAATCGCGGGTCACCACGCATTTCGGGCCCAGGAGGGCCCAGCAGATCCGCCCGCATTCTGGCACAGAGGCGGCGGCGTCAGCGGGTCAGGTCCAACCGCGCGCGCCCTTGGCTATGGTTCTTCCAGGGGACGGCAGCGTTGCTTCTTGCCGTCCTCCTGACTGTAGGAGGCGCAGTCGGTGTCGCAGTTGCCAGCGTCTTCGGCATCTATACCTTCTACGCCGCGCAACTTCCCGACGCCGGCGTCATCGAACGCCAGCAGGAAAAGTTCGAGACCATCCGCTTCTACGACCGCACCGGCAAGCACCTTCTCTACGAAAGCGTAGACCCCCGCCCCTTCCGCGGTGACCGTACCTACATGCCTTTGCGCGAAATGTCGCCTGCCGTCCTCCAGGCCGCGGTCGCACTTGAAGACCACAATTACTGGGACAATCCCGGCATCAACGTGCGCGGCCTGATGCGGGCCTTTGTCTCCAACCTGCAAGGAGGCAGCGTGCAGGGCGGTTCATCGATCACCCAGCAGTTGATCAAGAATGTGGTGATTCCGGTGGAGGAGCGGGCCCAGCAGTCCTACGCCCGCAAGCTCAAAGAAGTCATTTTGGCAATGGAAGTGACGCGCCGCTATGACAAAGGCAAGATCCTGGAGTGGTACCTCAACTACAACTTCTACGGTAACCTGGCCTACGGAATTGAGGCGGCCAGTCAAGTCTATTTTGGCAAGAGCGTCTCTGATCTCAGCGTCGCCGAAGCTGCCATGCTTGCGCCCATTCCCCAGTTTCCGGCGCTCAATCCCATCGACAATCCCGAGCACGCCAAAAACCGGCAGGGCGTGACTCTCCAGGTCATGGTCGATGCCGGCTATCTCACCCAGGCCGAGGCCGACGCCGCTTTTGCCCAGGAACTGGATTTGCGAGGCTCGGTCGCTGAGCGCTTCGATATCGTCACTGCACCCCACTTCGCTCTTTATGCCCTTGAGCGCATCAAAGACGAATTCAACACGGCCGATGATCCCTATCGTATCTGGAAAGAAGGGCTTACCGTCTACACAACCCTGGACGTCGAGCTGCAGAAATACGCCGAACAGGTGGCCCGCGACCATATCGCCAGGCTGAATGAACAGGACAGAAACGTCAATAATGCCTCCGTCGTCGTGATCAAACCGGAATCCGGTGAGATTCTGGCGATGGTCGGTTCTTTGGACTACAACAACGAAGAGATCGACGGGCAGGTCAACGTCGCCATTTCGGAACGGCAGCCCGGTTCCAGCTTTAAGCCCTATGTCTATCTGACCGGCCTTCTGCAGGGCATGAACGCCGCCTCGATGATCCTGGACGTTCGTACCGCATTTCAGCAGAACGACGGCTCCGTGTACGTCCCCGAAAACTATGACCGTCTCTATCACGGACCTGTCGGCCTGCGCGACGCCCTTGCCCAGTCGCTTAACATTCCCGCCATTCGCGTTATGGATCAGGTCGGAGTCGCCAACGCGTTGCGCACAGCCCATCGAATGGGCATCAACGGCCTCGATCGCGGACTCAACTACTATGGACTCAATCTGGTGCTGGGAGGCGGCGAGGTCACACTTCTGGACCACACATACGCGTACAGCGTGCTGGCGAATGGCGGTGTCATGGCCGGCAAGCCCGTCCCACCGGAGTCCAGACGCAGCGGATTTCGCAACCTGGACCCCGTTGCGATCTTACAGGTCCACAACACCGAAGGGGATGTGCTGAGCAGATATGACAGCCCGGACCAGGAACGTATCATCAGCGCCGACGCGCAGTATATTCTCGCCGACATTATGAGCGACAATGTGGCTCGCTCACCTATGTTCGGCATCAATAACAACCTTGTGCTAGCGGACCGCAGGGTCAGCGCCAAGACCGGTACGACCAACGGCTGGAAGGATGCATGGACAGTCGGGTTTACCCCGCAGTTGGCCATCGGCGTCTGGATAGGCAACACCGACAACGAGTCGATGAACAACGTAACCGGCGCATCCGGCGCGGCGCCCATCTGGAAGAGCGTAATGGAGCGCTACCATGAAGGGCTCAATTTCCGCTGGTATGAACGCCCACCCAATGTCGTTACCAAGGCGATCTGTCAGCCGAGCGGCCTGCAGCCTTCGCCGGACTGCCAGCGTCAGAGGGTAGAGATGTTCATAGCAGGCACCGAGCCTAAGGTCGTCGATAACTTGTGGCAGCCCTTTGACATCGACAAGCGAAATGGACTTCTCGCCAGAACCTCCACGCCGGAAGAGGAGCGAGAAACCAAGGTCTATCTCATCCTGCCGCCTGAAGCCGAAGATTGGGTAATTAGCAGCGGTATTGAACAGCCGCCCCAAGGCCAGAGCCCTGAAGATTTCATTGATTTTGACCCCAATGTCGCCATCACCTTCCCGCCGCCCGGCGGCTACATCGGCGGCCAGGTCGAGATCCTCGGCAACGCCCGCGGGGGCAATTTTGCCAACTATCGCCTCGAATACGGAAGCGGCCACGAACCTACGCAGTGGACGCAGATCGGTCCGGAACACGGCCAGCAGCACGAAAACGGCCGGCTGGAGATGTTCAACACTGAGGGACTTGAAGAGGGACAGTATACGCTGCGGCTGACGGTCAGGTATCATGACGGTAACGTGCGCATCTGGGACGCTCCCATCACCATCGACAATACGCCGCCGACCGTAGAGATCAGCGATCCGGAACCGGACGCCCTCTATGTAATGAACGAGGATGAGCAGATCAACATCAATGCCCTCGTCAACGACGAATGGGCGATGGACCGCGTCGAGTTTGCCATCGACGGAACCTGGTTCATTACACGCACGGTTGCCCCTTACAACGAACGCTGGCCTCTTGAACTCCGCTATGAGTCGGTCGAGTCGCCCGAAACGCGAAACTGGCCCGCATTTCAGTCGGATGATGAAGACATTCGTCCCGGCCGGATTCGGGAATTTGAGGACGGATTCGCCGCAATTTACTCTGGCAGCGGTATCTATCTGGAGCGGCATCTCATCAAAGTACGCGCCTACGACCGCGCCGGCAATGAGACGGAAAGCGATGAAGTGCAGGTATACGTCCGGCAGCCGCTGCCTGACCGTTGACCGGGGCGCTAGCCGCCTGCTTGCAGTCTTCGACGGCAAGCAAATGTAGCTATGCCGAAAATTCTTGTAACCAATGATGATGGCGTTCATGCAGACAGCATTCGCGTCCTTGCGTCGGCGCTCGATGATCTTGGAAGTGTTACCGTAATTGCTCCGGAGCGTAACTGGAGCGCCGCCGGGCACCCAAAGACGCTGCACAAGCCATTGCGAATCGCGCCGATCAACTGGCCAGACGGGCGCCGGGTCTATGCCTGCAGCGGCGCACCCTCCGACTGCGTGGCCCTGGCAATACTGGGCGCGCCCCACCCGTTGGATAATTCATCACCGCAACTGGCCGCTGGTGACCCGAGAGACGCTTACGACCTGGTCGTCAGCGGCGTCAATGATAATTTCAATCTCGGTTGCGACGTTCTCTATAGCGGAACTGTGGCCGCGGCGATGGAGTCCCTGGTTATGGGTGTACCCTCCCTTGCGCTCAGCACCGGACCCGTAGAAGGTTTCGAAATCGCCGACTGCGACGCCTGGCGGAACGCCGCCCGCTATGCCCGCACGCTTGCGGACGCCGCGCTCAAACGGCCGCTTCCTCCGCAGACCATGCTCAATGTCAACGTGCCGCGGCGTCCGGCCAGCCGGATCCACGGCCTGCGCTACACATTCTTGGGCAGGCGCATTTACGGGGATGTGTTGGTCGCCCGCGACGATCCTTGGGGCAAGCCGTACTACTGGATTGGAGGCGAAGTCCCAACCGGAATAGCCGAAGCCGGCAGTGACTTTGGCGCAATCGAAAGCGGATGCGTCAGCGTCTCACCTCTGGGCATCGACCTGACCAGGCATGAAGTCCTGACCGACCTGACCGAAGGCGCCTGGCCTCTGCCCAAATGAACGCGGCCGGGACCCGGCTGGGGCGGCCTTTTGACCCTTCGGGAGTACGCTTATGCAAAGGCCATTGCTTTTGGCGTGTGGAGTACGGAGACTTTTCTGGAATGGGGCTGCGGCCCCGGCACCGCGGCCGGGTGCAGGGAGCCCGTAACGTTTAGGCTGCTGTCTATATTTGGCGCGTCGCTGTCGGGCGCGACGCAGGGGTTATCGAATTGTCACGGATGGTGTACACACCTCCTTCAGATGGGTCCCGTTGGCAGGGCTTGGCGGCGCTCGGCTGGTTGCTCCTGACCGATGCAATTCTGCTCGCCTGGGTGGCGCTGAAACCGGTAGGCTGGCGGAGTTTCCTGCTCCTTCTGGTGTTTCTTGTTACGCTGCCCGTCCTTGTCCATCTGACGACGCGTACCTGGGGGGCGTTCAATCTGGAGTACTGGCTTGACCGCAATGCCCTGAGAGTCCGATGGGCCAGTACCCGCCAGGTCATCCCGCTCCATAGCATACGCCGCATCGTCGAAGGCGTTGACGAGATGTCCTCGCGGCCTTCACTGCTGGACTGGCCTTCTCCTTTCGTTCGCATAGTGGAAGGAGGGCAGGGGCGAAGACTTGTGCGCCTGGCCAGCGTTCCTCTCGACCAATGTTTGCTCATCGAGACCGACAACGGCATCTTTGCAATCTCCCCAGATGACCCGGGCGGTTTTCTGGAAGAGCTGCAAGCCCTCAATCGACTTGGTCTGTCACGCACGTTGCCTCTGGAGCGCGAGCAGCCGACTAACTACTATGCCCTGGCGACCGAGTCGGCTGCGGGTCGCTGGTTGCTCCTGTCCGGGCTGATCGGCTGCCTCGCCCTCTTTGGCTATCTTATGATCCGCTTCCCAAATTTGCCGGAAGCGCTCGTGTTTCATTACAATCGACAAGGTGTGCCGGACAGCATCAGGCCCAAGAACGCACTTTTTTTGCTTCCTGTGATCGGCCTCCTGACATACTTGACTAATACGCTGGCCGGCCTGTGGTTGAAGTTGCAAGGTCAACACTCCGGCGCATACCTTTTCTGGGCTGGATCGCTTCTTGTGCAAGCCTTATCGCTACTGGCGCTCCTGAGCCTGACAACTTGACCCGAGTTGAATCCCTGTGCTCGGCGAAGCTTCGGCAGGTGAAATGCAAATAGGATTTCCCGAATCGCTCGACCCGTCACACGGAAACTTCACGGACCAGAGCCCGGCGGTTTTCGCTGCGACCCAATCGGCCGAGGAGTTCTCTGTGTCGCGCCCTTTTCTAACCATAATTATTCCCGCCTATAACGAAGCACAGCGACTTCCTGACTCACTGACAAGAATCGCCACTTATTTGCGGAGTCAACCCTTTACAACCGAGATTCTGGTGGTGGAAAATCGGTCGACCGACGAAACCAGCGCAGTTGTTCGCGATTTTGCGAGAACAGTCGCGGCCTCAGATCCTTTCACGCTGGATTTGCTCCACAGTGCGCCAGGGAAGGGGGCAGCCGTAAAGACGGGGATGCTCGTAGGCAAGGGCGATTACCTGTTCATCTGCGACGCCGATCTTTCAATGCCCATCGAGGAGGTCGCGAAATTCCTGCCGCCGCAGCAGGAGCCAAATGGATTTGACGTCGCCATCGCCAGCCGCGAGATAGCGGGCGCGGTGCGATACAACGAGCCCTTCTATCGCCATCTGATGGGGCGAGTATTTAATCACGTAGTGCAGAAGCTGATCATGCCGGGGATCGAAGACACGCAGTGCGGCTTTAAGATGTTTACTCGGGAGGCTGCCGCCCAGGTTTTTCCTCACCAGACTATCGACGGCTGGGGATTCGACCCCGAAATCCTGTACGTCAGCCGCATCCGGGGCCTGCATCTGGTCGAAGTGCCGATCAACTGGTATTACATGGCAGAGAGCCGTGTTAATCCTCTATTCGACACGATCAATATGGTGCGCGAAGTCTTACGCATCCGTGTTAACGGGCTGCGCGGAATCTATGAGCAGGTTCCCAAGAAGACGGAGTAAATCCTCCTCCTTTCCCCGTTGCAGGCCCCCGTCCGTCCGCATTTACGAGCCTCGTTTCTAAACACCATAGCAATTTGGAAACTCTGTCAGGAAGTTGAAGACGGGTCAACCTCCATACTTGCCAGCCATATCTGCACGCCGTTCGCTACGAAATGGGCGACCAGCGGAGTGAGCAGGCTCTGCTGCCATACGAACATGAAACCAAATAGCGCGCCGGCTGTCCCCGCGCCGACAATGCCCCACGCTCCCTGCGGACTGTGCAGAAGGCCGAAGATTACGCTGAAGCCAATGATCAGCCAGACAGTCGGCAGCAGTGGAGAAAGCCCGCCGATCAGCAGGCTGCGAAACAGGACCTCCTCGAATAGAACACTTAATAGCAAGGCGAAGGGCAGCAATCCCGCTTCCCTCCGATTGCGGGGCACGACCAACTCCAGAATCGAACGGTAAAACCTGGTATCGGTGTAGCGAGTGACAAACCGCCCCATGCCCACGAACAGCGCAGCTAGTCCCAGGCCGGCCAGGGCCCCCGTCAGTATCTGGGACCCTGCATCGGAAAACTGCCACCCCAGCGTCTCCGGCGGCAGGCCGCTTCCCCTGCCCAGCAGCAGGCATATTACCAATATGATAGCCCTGAGAGCGTTCTCTGCAGGAAGTAGCAACAGGTTCTCTTGTGGTTGCCAGGAGCGCAAAAGGCGGGCAGTTGTATACGCGCCGTATCCGACAATCGCGGTGATGAGCAGAGTCAACCCAGCAAACAATGCATAGCGCCAGTCCATGACCTTAAGTGTAGGTTACTGTCGGCGATGCCTTCAAATGTAGTCTCATCCCGTTTTGCCAGCCAGTTTACCCCCTGCACGAAGTTCGTGTTCCAAGAATTCTTAACAGCCCGACAGAGACTGTAGCCCAGTATGCAGTATCGCCCTTGAAATGCCGCCGCATACGCATACATCTCGCCACACGCTCAATATGCGCCTGCCGTTTTTGAAAGATTCCGATTTATTGCTATACTAAACCCCTTATTATTTTTAATTTGGCGCGCCGCTGTTGGGCGCGTCGAAGAGGAGTGTTCCTCTTCTTCGGCGGAGACAAAGGCGTCTCCGCCTTTTTCTTCGACGCGTCATCGTAGACTACCTCCGCAGCCCGCCGCTCAGGCGCCTGCCGGCAGTCGGGAAAGGACCAATTCGATGGCTTCTACAACCGAGTTGCTCTACACGGAAGAGCACAATCTGGTTCGAAAGATGGCATATGACTTTACCCGAAATGAGGTCATGCCAATCATTGCCGAGCACGATCGCAAGCACACTTTCCCTTTCGAACTGCTGCCCAAAATGGCTCAACTTGGCTTTCTTGGCATCTGTCTGCCTGCCCGCTATGGCGGTGCCGGAATGGACTTTCTCTCATTGGGCATCGTTTCCGAAGCGCTTGAGTATGGCGATTCTTCGGTGCGCGAGACGGTCGCGGTTCATCTCGCACTGCACGCGCTGCCAATTTTTCAGTGGGGAACTGAAGAGCAAAAGGAGACATTCCTGCCGGGCCTTGCCTGCGGTGACCATATCGCCTGCTTTGGCCTGACCGAACCTGGCGCCGGTTCAGACGTCTCTTCCATCCAGACTCGCGCCCTTCGTCAGGGCGATGAATACATCCTCAACGGCGAAAAGATGTGGATTACACTGGCAGACGTGGCCGACCGGTTCCTTGTTTTCGCCAAAACGCAGCCGGAACAGGGTGCGCGCGGCATCTCCGCCTTCATACTGGAGCGCGGCTGGCAGGGCCTTACCACCGGCACGCTCGAAGGCAAAATGGGCGTCCGAGCCAGCAATACAGGCTGGATAAATATGCAGGACGTGCGCGTGCCGGCCGGTCACCGGCTGGGAGAGGAAGGCGAAGGCTTCAAGATCGCGATGAGTTGCCTGGATAACGCTCGCTTCGGCGTCGCTGCCGGATCCGTGGGCATCATTCGCGCCTGTATCGACGAGTCGGTCAAGTATGCCTTGCAGCGCAAGACTTTCGGCAAACCGATCGCCGAACACCAGCTCATCCAGCAGATGATTGCCCAGATGCAGCAGGACTTGGATATCGGCGAGCTGCTGGTCTGGAAAGCCGGTATGCTCAAGAATCAGGGCGTCCGCAATACCAGGGAGACCAGCATGGCCAAGTGGTTCTGCACTGAAGCCGCCCGTCGGGCCGCCGACAACGCAGTCCAGGTCCATGGCGCCTACGGATATTCCGATGAGTACAATGTGGAACGTCATCTACGCAATACAAAGAGCGCTGTGATCTACGAAGGCACCAGTCAGATCCATACGCTGATGCAGGCCGCATACACCTTGGGCATGCGCAAGGACCGCCCTTTGCGCTGCCCCATGCCAGCCTACGACTCGGATACTTGGCAATAGAGTGCTCTCGGGCAAACCGGCACTGTCGACCAGAGTTTGCATTTTTCGATAGCGGTGTTGGTCGAGTACAGTCTCACACGAAAGGAGCGCTGCGTGAACGTAGCGGTGTTAATTAAGCAGACACCAGATACCGCCGAGCTGCCGAAAGTTACGGTGGCCGAGGCGCAGACGGGCGAATTGCAGGCGACGATGGTCATCAACCCTTGGGATGAATTCGCCGTGGAGGAGGCAATTGACCTTTCCGACAGATTCGGCTGCGAAACGATCGCTATCTCCCTAGGCCGCGAAGGCGAAACCGACGCTCTGAAGCATGCGCTGGCGATGGGCGTGGATAGCGCCTTGCTCGTAGATGAGAGCGTTATCGAGGACGGCGACGAGTGGGCAACCGCCGAGGCCCTGGCTGCAGCCGTCAGTATGGTCGGCGACGGGCAAGATGTGGATCTCGTGCTGGCAGGAAAGATGAGCGTGGACGGCAACAGCGGCGTCATCTACGCCGGTGTCGCCTGCAAGTTGGGTTGGGACCTGCTGGTTAATGTAACCAGGATTGTCGATATCGTCGATGGCAAACTGATCGCAGAACAAGCCTTCGAAGGTGGGCAGGAGACGGTCGAGGTGCCCCTGCCGGTCGTGATCAGCGTGGCCAAGGAGATCAACGAGCCGCGCTACCCCAGCTTTATGGGTATCCGCAAGGCCAGCCGCGTCACGATTCTCGCCCTGGGGCGCGACGATATGGACATCCGTCCCTCAAGCACGACGCGCTGGACCGATTTAAACAAGCCGGAGCCGGAAAACGTACAAGTGCGTATCTTCGACGGCGCCAGTGTCGAGGAGAAGGCCGCTCAACTGGCCGATGCTCTGATGGCTGAAAAAGTCATATAGAACGATGTAAATGTGAGGGGAGGAGAGAAAACTGCCCCCTTGCCTTCTGAAAGTTCTCCCGGAGAAAGGGAAAACGATGGCGATTCTTGTCTGGATTGAACAGAATGACGGTCAGGCAGTGTCCAACTGTTGGGAGATCCTGGCCAAGGCGAAAGAATTGGGGCGGGATCTGGGCGCCGACGTCGCGGCCCTTTTGATCGGCAGCGACGTCAACGAAGCGGCACAGCAGGCAAGCGCCTACGGAGCCGATCAGATCTACGCCGCGACCGCTTCCAACATGACGCACTTTCGGCTGCAACCCTATGCCGCTATCGCCGAACAGGCGGTGGAGCGTACCGACGCGATCGCGTTCCTTACCAATGCCTCAATTCGCGGGGGCGTTCTTGCCGCGACAGTAGCCTGCCGCCGGAATGCCGGCATCGCTGCCAATGCAACGGACCTGTGGGTGGAAGATGGCAGACTATTCGCCGCCCGTACTATCTATTCGGGCAATATCCAGGCGAAGATTCAATTCGAGAGCCCACTGGCCGTCGCCAGCGTGCGGCCGCGCTCCTTTCCCATGCCGGCGCCGAACGGCGGGTCCGGTACGGTAGAAGATTTGGATGTTAAGCCTCATGAAGATGATATTAGCCAGAAAATCAACGATTTCCGCGCAGCCGACGCTGGCGAAGTCAGCCTGACCGATGCCCACATCATTGTTTCAGGCGGGCGCGGCGTGGCCGAGGACCCGAAGAAGGGCTTCGAGCTCGTTGGAGAACTGGCCGGTACGCTCGGCGCAGCCCTTGGCGCAAGCCGGGCCGCGGTCGATGCCGGCTTCATTCCCTATAAGCACCAGGTGGGGCAGACCGGCAAGACGGTCAGGCCGGACCTCTATATCGCCTGCGGCATCTCAGGCGCTATCCAACACCTGGCTGGTATGGGGAACAGCAAAATCATAGTCGCAATCAACAAGGACCCGGACGCCCCCATCTTTCAGCGCGCCAAATATGGAATCGTCGATGATCTGTTCAAGACCGTCCCTGCGCTGACCGCCGAGTTCAGTAAACGGCTGAAGTGATGCGGCCCCGACACGGCAGGCTGCTTTAGAGACTCTTCCCGCAAATGCAGTTTTTAGTAGTTAGTTTTCAGTTTTTAGTAACGGCACAACAGATCGTCCTGGGCAGTCACCAAAAATTCGAAACTGAAAACCAGAAAATTATCGTCCCATATGCCCCCTTAATTCGGAGGGCGTGTGGATTTTGCCGTGCGTGCAGGAAAGCGCGCCGGTGCCTTGGTGGAGAGAGATGACCGAGTACAATGCCCACTTTCGCTGTTTTCGGGGCTGCGCCGGTACATATTCGATATATGAAGTAATCTATACCTGTCCTCAATGCGGTGGCCTACTGGAGGTGGAGCACGACACTGGCGCCCTGAGAGAGCGCTCAGCGGACGACTGGAAGCGACTCTTTGACAACCGCGTCGGATCCACTGAATGGCCCTATGGCAGCGGGGTCTGGGGCAAGAAAGAGTGGATCATGCCGACCATCGCTGACGACAACGTGGTCAGCATGTACGAAGGCAACTCCAACCTCTTTTGGGCCGAGCGGCTGGGCCAGCAGATTGGCCTCTCCGATCTGTGGGTAAAGCTGTGTGGGAACAGTCACACTGGCAGCTTCAAGGACCTGGGCATGACGGTGCTGATCAGCGTCGTCAAGCAGATGCGGGACCAGGGCGTCCCGGTAAGGGCAGTGGCCTGCGCCAGCACCGGTGATACCAGCGCGGCTCTGGCCGCCTATGCCGCCGCGGCCGGCATCCCCGCCGTCATCTTTCTGCCCGAAGGCAAGGTCAGCCCCGCGCAGCTGATTCAACCCATCTCTAATGGCGCCTTTGTTTTGGCCCTCGACACAGATTTCGATGGCTGCATGCGCGTCATTCGCGAAATCACCCACGACGGCGACAGCCCCGACTCCTCCATCTATCTGGCAAACTCGATGAACTCCTTACGCATCGAAGGCCAGAAAACGGTCGGCATCGAAATCGTGCAGCAGTTCGATTGGGAAGTTCCGGACTGGATCATCGTTCCCGTCGGCAATCTGGGCAATATCAGCGCCATCTACAAAGGGCTTAAGCTGATGCGAGATCTGGGCATAATCAACCGCCTGCCTCGCCTGGTTGCGGCCCAGGCCGCCAGAGCCAACCCTTTCTATCTCAGCTATCTGAACGGATTCAGCCAGAAAGTGAGAGTGGATGCCCAATCGACCCTGGCTTCCGCCATTCAGATCGGGGACCCCGTCAGCTACGAGAAGGCCGTGCAAGCCATTCAGGAGACCGACGGTATCGTCGAACAGGTAGACGAACACGAAATGGCCGCGGCCTCTGCCATGGCGGACGCCACCGGCATGTACACCTGTCCACATACCGGTACCGCTATGGCCGCGTTATTCAAGCTTCTGCAACGAAAGGTCGTACAAAGCCACCAGCGGGTGATCGTTGTCAGCACCGCCCACGGGCTGAAATTCACGCCCTTTAAGGTCGGCTACCACGAGGGCACGCTGACGGAGGTGGAAAGCGATCTGGCCAACCCGCCGGTCTATCTGCCCCCCGACGTCGACATCGTGCGGGATACAATACAGCGAAAACTCGCATGATCGGTACGGGTCGTCGAGTCCCCTCCCCCCGTACGCGACCGCTGGCGGGCAAACTGCCCTGATCCTACCTCCCAAATCTCTTGAACTTGGTTACCGAAGAAAACGGTGCTCCCCTCGACTACAGTCCCACTTCCTTTTCTCAGGGCAGAATGGACTTTTCCTGGGAGGAGTTGACGCCCTCGCAACGCGCCCGGCACTACGCCGACTGGCATGCCGGCAAGGGCCTCATCGGAGGCGACCCCCGGCGGCGTCCCAATTTCGACGTTCTGCCTTCCTGGGCGATGGACCGGTCTTTTATGCGCGCTCTGGCCCTCGACGATCGGCGCGCCGCCAATGGCGAACGTTTCCGCCAGCAAACCGCCAGCGCGCGCCCGCTCGAAATTGAGATCGGTTTCGGCCGCGGCGACTTTCTGCTGGACCGTTCCGCTCGCATGCCCGAGCGGCTGTTCATCGGATATGAAGTAAGAACGAAGGCGGTGCGCCTGGCGCTTCGCCGCTTGGAAAACCAGAGTCTGGAAAATCTGTGGCTGAGCGACGACGACGCCAGAGTGGGCCTGCAACTGGCGATCCCCAATCGACGCGTCGACGCGGTTCACGTGCTCTTCCCCGACCCCTGGTGGAAGGCGCAGCACAAGGTTAAGCGTCTGTTCTCTCCCCCGTTCGTAGACCTGCTGGCGGCCAAATTGCGTGCAGGCGGCTATCTGCACCTGAAGACCGACGTGGAACAGTACGGAGCATTAGCGCGCCATCTGCTGTCTCATCACGCGGCATTCTGTGACCACCGCCTTGAACTGGCCAATCGGGTCGGGCCCTATCGCCCCACCCACCGCGAACACTGGTGCCAGGAAAACGGTATGCCCGTGTGGTCTTTCTATTTTCCCAGGCGGGACGAAGCATAGCGGCCAGGTAAGCCGAAGCGCCTTTTGGGCGAGTTAGTTGCGCTTAGCAGATCCGTCTGTTTGAGAAATGCAGCCCCCAACTGCCCGGAAACACTGGCACAACCTGGAGAGCCGGAAAAATATGGCCGACGTCCTGTAGTGGATTTGAGGGTACTCTTAGCTGGAATTGGCTGAGGACGCCGGATGTAGGGAAGAGGTGAGGCAGTTGAAACCGCCTGGAAATGGGCTGGCCCTTAGCGGCGGTGAGCAAGATGAATCTGTTGGCGCAGTTCGCGACGAGCGGTGTTGAGATTCTCTTTGATCTTGAAGAAGACAGCCTCCGTGACCTCCATCTCCTGCGAAATCAACAGTTCCTCCAGTGCTTCCACCACGCGCAGAACCTTGGCTTCCAACAGTTCTACGGTCGTCGCATAGAGAGATTCCGGCAAAAAGTAGAGAAGTATAACCAGTCCCCATACACTGAACGCCAGAATCCTGTTCCCGCCGACACTGAGCTGTTCGCGTAGCAGAAACATCGACACAAGCCAGAGCACAACCGCCGCAGCCATCAGATCATAGCGGGTGATAGGGCGAGCCGCGCTGATGTCCTGCACGCCCGGGGCCAACTGATCGTAGGTCTTAAGACGCGCCAGCCACATGTTAAAACGCCGGCACTGCTGGCGGTTGACCCTGTTCTGATCAAAGTGGGCCAATTCCAGCGCCCGTTCCCGGCACTGGTCGGCCAACTCATAAAACTCCTTGCGGGTTAGTTCTACCATTGATCGAATCCGCTAGATACTCGGATCGGGCCTGTCGTTCTGCCAGAAGGGACGCAGCTTCACGCCTATCATCCGACGCCTATTTCCCGCAGTCGGTTGGTAATCTGTCCGGGCTGACATTCGCGCCGCGCAGATACCTTCAGTTCAACCAGCTCTCCTCGGGCCGGAATGAAGGCTCATGGTGGGCACAGTTGAATCAGAATCAGATGAGCCACATAGGCACAAGCCACAGCAACCCAGCCAGTATCACCGCGTTGATGGCGTTTTCAACAGTTCCAATGCCGGCCTGTCGGGAGAAGGGCCATACTCGTGCTCGGGCGAATGCCCGCAGGAATAGGGGGAATGCTCCAAGAACGAGAATTGTCCATACCGGCACAGCCCCCGTGGCCATCAACAGAATCAGAGCGATAAACCCGGAAATAGAGATGATCGCGGCAACGTCCAAGCCTCGTTCAGGCCCGAATACCACGGCCAAAGTGCGTCTGCGCAGACGCCAGTCCCGGTGCCAGCTATAGAAGCCGTAGGACTGATAGGCCAGCCAGACGAACGTCGCCGGAGCGAAGGCGATCAACAGGACGAGGCGGGTGATCGTACCGGTCAGAACAAAGTAGGTTCCCAGCAAAGGGATGACGCCCAATCCCAACCAATAGGCGAGGTCGCCGAGCCACCAGAATCTGCGGGCGAAGCGGACGACCTGCCAAAGCGGCACACAGCACATCAGCCCGCTGATCAGCGCAAAAAACCAGACCGGCCAGCCGATGAAAATCCCGAGCCACAACGCCGCCAGTACGTAGATCGTCCCTGATATCAGACCAAGACTGAGGAATGTCACGGGACGCAGTAGGCCCTGCTGCATCCAGTCAAAGCCATCGAAGGCCCCAACCGGCGACGGCCGCGCCGAACTCCGCAAGTTCGCCGCCATCGCGTGCTGTCCTTCGGCGCGAATATGGCGCATGTAGTCCACATAAGCGCCGAAATAGTTGCAGGCCAATGCCAGTGCGCCGTAGGTCAACACCAGCACGGCTGCCCACCAGATGCTGATCGACTCAGATTGCCAGCGGGCCGTGGCCGCTCCCCATAGGACAGGCGTAAGCAGCGCGGGAATCGACCGCATCCGCCCCATCTGGGCTATCACTCGAAAATAACCGACGCCTTTCGGACCGACCCGGGCCTGCTGGGTCCGGGCAGCGTCGGCGCTGCTCTGGCGTACTTTGGACGGAACTCGACTGACCATTTTTCGTCTGTGAGTCACTACTCTTCGGCGCGTCCACATTCTATCAGCTATATCCGATATGCTCAACCGAGCAGGAGGAGCTGAACATCCCCTCCGGCCGACTGTCCACGGCAGTCACTCAAACAGTGAAAGCTGCAGGAGAAACCATCCAACAGGTCCGGAAACGAAGATGGAAAACCGTGAAAGGCCTCAGTAGCGGACCCGCCAACGCTCGTATAGCGGGGCGCCGTCCTGCTGGGCATACACCTGTTCCCGCTCCAGGCGTCCTTCTCTCTCCCTGACCATGCGCTCGAAGACTTCACGCCTCCCTTGGAAGATCTCATTTCCCGGAGCACGCAGGAGGTAGACGTTTTCAACATTCTTCAGAAACGGCTCGATTCGCCGGATAAAAGCTTCGTCCGGCTCCGACAGGGAAGTGTAGCCAAATACCTCAATCGGCCTGACGCTCCCTTCGCTCAGAAACCGGATTGGCGCCTCCATCCCCCAGTCGAGAACGATTGGAGCGCCCATGCTTCCGTAACGCAGGTCGAAGGCAAGATGGTAGGACGCGTCGGAATGGTCCACCAGCCCCCCGCTGCGCGTCAGCGCGCGGTGGTAGGTAGCTGTTGCCCGCAGATCGAGCAGCACACCGGCGCACACAATTACCACAAGAATGAACCGGGGTGCAGACACACGTCCGAAAGGCGGCTTCAGCAGATAGTGGGAGGCCAGGACGCGTAGCCGTTCCCACACCCACAGTTTGGTTTCCTCGCGGCGCTCGCCGCCTGTGTCGCCAGATTGTCGTGCTAAGTTCGTCTTAGAATCGCCTCTGGAACCGGCCTTTTGCCAGAGTTCGTGTAGACCGGCACCCGTCACGGCGATCGCGAGCGGATGAAGTAAAGCATAGTGGGTGATAAACAGATCGCTGACAGTGAACAAACTGGCAGCAAACGCCGCGGCCAGCAACAGAAGCGGAGGACCGACCGCGCGGCGGCCGGCGGGGCGTGACAGGGCGGCCGCCGGCAACGCCAGCGCCAGCCAGGGGGCAAACATGTTTTGCTCGACCGTACCCAGATACCAGAGATGGTCGCCGCGTAAAGTCTGAAGCAACTGCTGCCAGCGCACGGTCGCGTTCTCCCAGATGGCGGCATTGTTCACGCCATAATAGCTGCTGCCAAGATTCTGGGTGACTGTTGTCAGTGTGCCGCCCGTCTTGAGGTTGAACAGAATGAGGGGTACAAGGGGCAACGAGAAAGCGAGAGCAGCTACGAGAGGCAAGACAAGAGGCCGGAGGTAACGTAGACTTGAATGCTTGCCTCCCGACGACTTTGCAAGCGGAATCGGGAAGCTCTCCCCTTCATCTGCGCGAAGGGCCTTCCATCCCCGCTGCCACAGCCACCATCCGGCACACATTATACTGAAAGGCAGGATTATCCACGCCGCCAGCAGTTTCGCGTAGATTGCCAGCCCCCCGCAAAGGGCCGAAAGTATCAGGGCGCGGCCCTGCCCGAGCCGCAACCAGCGGACCGCCAGCCAGACACAGGCGAAAGTAAAGGGAAACGTGGCATTCGTAACGAAGATCCCTTGTCGTTGCCAGAACACAAAACTGGGTGCGGCGGCCAGGAGGGTCAGGCATGCAAGAGCGGCCGGGGCTACGGGTGCAACGGGAACGGCACTGCGTTCACTGAGTGCCAGCCACTCTGAAACGGTTCGTTCCAATGCCAGCAGCCCCAAAACGGCCAGAGTCAGCGGCAAGAGGCGCAGATTGGGCACGCCGATGCCGGTTGCCGCCAGAAACGGCATGGCCAGATAAACGTTTAGAGCACCGATGTAGTCCTGCACCATCAAGGGAAGATTGAGACCGAAGACAGTTACGGTCGCGTCGCGGAAGGCAGTCACCGGCGCGCGCTGGAGCAGCTCCATCGCGTTGACGCCCGCCTCTTTCGCTTCGTCGTAATGGATGCCGGGCAAGCCCAATTGATATGCGGCCAGAAAAAGAAAGAGGCCGACTGAAGCAACCAGCCAGCCAAACCGTACCTTGCTCTGCCCGCGCGTCATTCGACGATCAGTTCCAGATCACTGGCGAACGACTCGTAGTTCCAGCCGCTGGCATAGAGCCTGATACTCTCTATTCGGGCCGGCGGCGTCGCGTCCAGCAATTCCATCAGGTTTTCCGACTCATAGCTATGCCAGTGGAATTGGGGGGCCCATTCGCCGCCAAACAGAGGATATTCCGGTCTCGGGTCCATGTTATAGAAGCCATGGCCCCACTTTCTTTCCTCGCCAAAATCGTCCGTGTAGGTGATTTCGAAGCGTATGGGGAATTCAGAACTCTGCTCGCCCGCGCCTGCCAGTGTCTGCCAGTCCAGATTGACGTCCAGCTTGACAACCATAGAATCGTAATTGTGTACATCCTGGTTGACGATTTGGCGAATTCCAATCTCGGTATGGACCTGGTTCGGGCCCTTATAGTGAAAGCGGGCCGCCTTGCGTCCGTCCTTCTCGATGAACTCAACCGTGCCTGCAGTAACGTAAGGGGGCGTGTAGCTTTCCCATACTTCCCCCAAGGGTTTGGAAAAAGCGCTGTCCTGAAGTAGGTTGTGTTCCGCCGCAACTGCCGGCGATATCGTCCCATCAGCATCAATCCATGAGCGCAGACCGGGTTCAATCTCGACCGGATCTTGTCCCGGCTGAATGATCCTGGCAACACCTTGCTTCACCACAATTTCGCTGCTCTCGGCGTTGACAAAGAAAGCGTAGTTGCCTTCCTCAAGCTGGGCCTCGCCCTGAGGGGTCTCGATTTGGACTTCGACCGGCCTGTCAAATCCGCTCCTCGTAAATAGCCGCACCTGTCCCTCTTGTACTCGAATGCGCAGCCGATAAGGTTCACTGCTGCCGGCAAAGAAGGGGCGCCGGCTTCTCACGATTTCAAGAGTTGTGTTTGGGTAGAGGAAGATTGTTCCCATCAGTTCATCGCTCTGTCCACCTGCGGGGAGGCCCAACACACCCTGGGCCGCCGCGTCCGTCTCCAACCGGCTGCCTTCGCTAATGCCTTCGCGCCTGTCCGTGAGGGCAATCGGTTGATCGGAGCTCGGCAGGTAGAGGAGAACTGTACCTATCGTGGTCTCGAATCGGAGAGACTGTTTCGCGGCGGCCGAATGGTATAGCCCGCGTATTCCCAAGGGGATGCCTGCCAGAAGGACAAGAAAGAGGGCGAAGGAGAGTAGAATGACGATCCAGGCTGCGCGTTCCGGGCGTTCACGCCAGCGGGGCATAGGCTGTGAATCAACGGACGTCGTCTCGTCAACTGTGGCGCTCGGCGATACCGATGGTTCCGCCGTCATTGTTACGATTCCTCTCCGCCCTCGTCAGGTGAGCGCCCGTTAACGCCGCGTTTCCCGTTCCCGCGTCCCAGTTGGGAACGGCTCTGCCTTTTTTCGCGTTCTCTTTCCACCAACTGGTCACTGAGTTTTTCCATCCAGTAACGGGCGTCGCGGTCATTGGGATTGATCTCGAGGGCCCGCTGGAACATGGCGGAAGAACGGCTCAGGTTTCCTTGCTGTTTGTATATCAGTCCCAAGTGGTAATGAACGTTGGGGGTGGAGGGATCGATCCAGAGCGCTCTTTCATACGCCTCGATGGCCCTCGCCTGGTGCTTCGGGCCTGACGTTTCCAGCCGGCCCAGATAGGCGGCTGCCAGGTTAGTCCACAGCAGCACATTGTCAGGTGAAGCATCAACGGCCTTTTTCAGCGTTTCGACCGCCTTCGACCACTTTCGCTGCAAAATCAGTGCACCGCCCATGTTTATGGCGATATCGGGGTCGTCCGGCATGTCAGCCTGGAGCGGCTCAAGTACGGCGATGGCCTCACCGGGTCGGTTAGCGCGTAGCAGGCGGGCGCTCTCATTGAGTATCCTGCGGTAATCGGCAGAAGTGCCGCGATTCTCGGATTTAGAATTGCTCTGATCGCTGTCGGTCATCGCTTTTTGCGTACTTTCACCCGGAAGGAATATCCCGGCACAGAAATATGCAGACACAGACCATTCATAATCATCCGGCCTGCTCAGTTCCTTCGGCCGGGTTGACAGTTCCTTCGTCTAGATTGTGGAACACTTCATATTCGTCTAAAGAGGGAGCGAAGAATTCGACTACGAATTCGTTGGGCAACCCCATTGGCAGAACAAGCTCACTGAGTAAGGCCTGTACGAACATGCGCCTGCGTTCAGCTTCTATCTGCTGCGAGGCCATATCCCACAACAGGAGCGTTCCATACGTGCCCTCACCTGTATAGTGAAGATCGAGTTTGCCGATTGTAATTGGCTGATCTTCTTCATCCGTCTGGGTCAAGTCAAAGAGTGCGTACTGTTCAGAACTGTGCGTGCGCACCAGGCGCTTGAGCTTCAGATTCACCACGCCTCCCAGTCGTCCGCGTCATCGTCCCGGTCTTCAAGGGATTCATCAAACAGCGGAATCCCCTGGGCATCTCCGTAGAACAGTGCCTCTTCCAGAGCGTTATCAGCCGTCTTCGCTTCGTCCGGGTCTTCGCTGGCGCTCATGGCGTTCAGCATCTCCTTTGCCCGCCGCCCGCCCAGCCGGCCCAAAGCGAAAATCGCAGCCAGCCGTACTGCTTTGCTCTCGTCGGACAGCAACTCGATCAGGTCTTCAAGCGCGTTTCGGGCCTCCAGATCGCCGCAGGCTCGCGCCGCGGCCGCGCGCATTTCCGGCTCAGGGCTGCCTAGCTCGGCCTGTACGGTCGAACGCCAGCGCACGTCTGCGCTGCGCCCCATTGCCCGCAGCGCAGCCACCCGCATCTCTTCATCGTGGGAATAGTAGCAATTTTCGATCAACTCGCGAATGCCGGTCTCCCCGGAGAAGGCGATACTCTCCAACGCGTGGGCCTGAACCGTCAACGGCTCCATTTCGGCGTGCAAAATCGCTAACAGCGCGTCCTCAGCGCGCATGGCCAGAGCCGGAGAGAGCTCGTCCAGCTCACCTGCCAGCACGAACGCACCCAAGGCTTCGGCAGCGGCTGCGCGGACGGCGTCGTAAGGATCGTTGTTGAGAATGTGGATCAGAGGACCGACAAGATCTGCTTCTCTATCTTCCCACAGACCGCGTATGGCGAGAATCCGCACGTCGGGCAGGTCGTCCTTCAGCGCCAGTCGCAGCAACCGGCCCAGTTGCACGTGCAAATTGGCAACGCTTTCTTCTACAAGGGACTGTATAACATGCAGCCTGCAGGCGTCACTGATGGTTCCCCACGCCTCCTGCACGCGCCTCATGTCGGCCAGACTCAAGTCCGACAGGACGACCAACTCTTGCGCACTTGGCAGCACATCGTCTTCCTGCAGCTGGGCTAACAGGACCTCGACGGACTGGGCCGGTCTGGGTTGCGTCTGCGCGTCACGGTTGGCTGCGACTGTATCGGTCACTTGCCGCCTCACATACAAAGAGTGCAACTTGCCTGAAAACGAAGCGACGTTACCTGCATGGATTGGTTAAATTATAAACGAAATTCGCACTGTCGTCAGGTGAACAGCGCGTCTAGGCACGCAGCCGCGAAGAGCTACCCGGCAGGCGTCGCGCTCGGTGTTTCGGTTACAACCGCAGTAGGCGTCGGAGTTGCCTGAAGCAATCCGGGTAACAAGATAACGTCCCCAATCTGCAGTCTTTTAACATCTTGGAGAGTGAGATTATTGGCCTTTAGCAACTCCTCTTGGGGGATGTCGAAACGATTGGCGATTGCGACGATTGTATCGTCGGCTCTAATCGTGTAGGTCAACCAGGCGGGGGTAGGAGTGGCAGTCGGTGTTTCGGTCACAATCTCGGTCGCGGTCGCCGTTTCAGTTGCGGGCGGCAGCGGCGAAGGAGTTGGCGGAGGCGTTGCTGTGTTTTCGACCGCGGCGGCGGTCACTGTAGGCTTCACTTCTACAGGCGTTTCCGTTACGGTCGGCGTTTCAACGGGCGAAATGTCCGCCGTCATGGACTCGGCCTGGGCCCCGTCAGCTGCCGTGCCTGATTCCTCTGGAGTCGGTGTCGGTGTAGAGTCGGCGACAACTGCCGACACTGTACCGGAACTGGACGACTCGTCCGACTGGCCGGGCCCGCTCTGGACGACCGCCGGCGCTAGGCTCTCGCGTGCGAGCCGTACCGCCGATTCACTGTCTGAAGCAGCAGGTGTAATTACGAAGTTCGGGAGCAAAGGCAGGTTCTCATTTTCTTGCAGGAAAGACGGCATTCCGCGCGCGATGAGCACGATGGCCAGTGCCCCTACGATCAATGCCGGTCCGCCGATGGTGAGCAGCCGTGACCGCGCAGCGTGCAGATTGCGTCCACAATGGGGGCAGATTACGTGGTCGGTCGTGGCATTCTTGCCGCAGCGGAGGCACCTTACCCTGGTGACACGCGGGACAAGGCGAGTGCCGCATTCTGCGCAAACGGTCTGATTTTGGAGAACAACGGTATAGCAGGAAGGGCAGCGTTTCGCGCCCCAAGAGGGGACTTGCGCCTCCGAGCGGCCTTCGGATTGAGGTGGAATAAACTGATCGGAATTGGCATCCGATAAGTTTGTATCATCTAGAGACATTGTCGGGGCACGTATCGCGCCTATCCGGGAACTGTCAGGTTACGTCTGCGCGGTCACGGCCCCAACAGCTGGGACCAGTCGATGCCTTGTGGTCCGGAGCGGATGTCATTGATAGTTATGACAACCATGAGCCCCAGCAGCAAGACAAACCCGACAAGGTGTATGACGCCTTCTTTTTCAGGAGGCATTCGACGCCCGCGCAGCTTTTCAATGAAAATGAACAGGAGGCGACCTCCATCCAGCGCAGGAATCGGCAACAGATTGGCGATGGCCAGCCCGGCACTGATGATTGCAGCCAGCTGCCAGACCGGGAACCAGAGTCCTGTGTCCGCGGTGGCACTGACGGCCCCGCCCACTAGCTGTGCAATCCCAACCGGTCCTGAGAGCGCCGCATCCTGGGGCGCCAGTTGCCCAGAGATTAGCAGCACCGGCAACGCGATCACCGCCTGCACATAGTCGACGATACCAACGACGCCCTGCCAGATACTGCGGAAAAAGGGCAGCGTAACCAACATCAGATTGCCGCTGATGCCAACGCCCATAGCGCCCTGGCCGGGCGGAGGATCCTGCCGGGCCAACACCTCGCGGGAATACAACTCATCCCCGCGTAGCATCGTCACCGAAATCGTTTCCCCCAAATGCGAACGTACCACTTCGCCCAGATTGCGTTCAACTGTTACGACCTCTCCATTGACGGCAAAAAAGATATCTCCCGGCATCAACCCGGCTTCCTCCGCCGGGCTGCCCGGCGCCACTTGTGTGACTTGAGTATGCAAAGCGGGGCGTGGAGACACGTCTTCCAGTAGGCGCTCCAGCTCGTTACGGGTAGCAAAGGGAACCTGCAATGTGTGCAGGGTATCATCGCGAAGAAGGACGACGGTACCGGCTTCCTCGGCGATAGTGGGTGTACGCTGCTTCGGCCTCAGCAGTTTACCAGTGACCGCGTCAATATAGACGGGTTGTCCGTTGAGACGGAAGAGCGTGTCGTTTTGCATGAGAGCCGCCCCCATCAGCTCGGTGCCGGGTGGGACATCGCTCAAAAGGGGGTGGGCGGCGCCGGCGGGAAAGCCGGAAAAGACACTGGCAATGGAGAAGATGATCGCCAGAAGAAAATTCATAGCCGGTCCGGCAAGGAGCGTCAGAACACGGCCGCGTTTGCGGGCCGCGTTGAAGGAGCCGGGGCTGGTGTCGGCCATGTCCTCTCCCTTCATGCGCACAAATGCGCCGAAGGGAATCGCGTTGAGGGTGAATACTGTGCCGTCGTAGGTGAAAAGCTTGACTAGACGCGGCGGGAATCCAAAGACGCCGAACTCTTCAACTTCTATCCCGTTGCGCCGCGCAACCAGGTAGTGACCCAGCTCATGGAAGAACATCAGCAGGCCCAAAAGAAGAAAAAAAGAAACGATTGTTAAGAACATCCGAGTCCTTACTCCGGAATCTGAAATAGAGGGGCGCTATCCGAGCCCATTCTTGATTCTGCATAACGCAGGCGGTGGAACCATGCGCACGGTGCACCGGCCTCCGCCAAACGCCTCGGCAACTGGGGAAAGCAGCAAACGATCCTCTGGTACACTCTCTCCTGGTCTCATTATACTAGGACGCCAAAATAGCGGGCAAATACTTCAGGCCTGCCACTGTGCCCCTCCTGTCCTTTCGTAGACTTTCCAGTCACTGCGAAATCGACGCAACCGCAGCCAGACAGCCAACCTCGCATAAGGCGAGCGCAGCGTTCTCTCACGCCGCACGTAGGAGACGACTGTTTTGCTGCCGGTTAATGAGGGCTTCTCAGGAGAGGTCCCGCGGTGTTCCGGCGTGAATCAAAGTGCCGGGAGGATCAGAGAGAGCGGTCAGTGCGCAGTACACGGCACCCGGCGTAATCCCGCCGCAGACGATCACCTCCAGGCCCGCCAGAGCGCGAACCATTCGCAACGACTGTTCGACTTTTGCGGCCATGCCTCCTGTTACATCGGTGGCATGGCTGGCACCGAGTGTCGCTTGCAGCGATTCAAATGAGGAGGGCGTAATCTCTCTCAGAATGACTGCGTTCGGGTCCCGGCGGGGGTCGCTGGAATACACTCCGTCTACTTCGCCTGCCAGCACAATCCGAAACGGCGGCAGTTGCGCGGCCATCTGTTCGAAGATCTCCTCTGTGCTGGCAATTGTGCCGCCTCGCACGGTGTCGAGCGCTACGTCTCCGTGAATCAAGGGCAGGAGTCCTCGCTCCAACGCGAGGCGCACTGTTTCCTCCGGCCCGCTAACGACTCTGCCATCCTCGCAGCGCAGCGCCGCGCTGGGCTGCACAGTCCAGACGGGCAGTTCTGCTCGTAGCAGATGTGTGGCGACGATACGATTCAGACGTGCGGCCGCATCCGCCGTGGCGGCGAAGCCATACCACCCGGCCTCGCTGTGGACGCCGTTGCGTGTGCCATGTCGCTGCGCGCTGACGTGGCCGAAACTGCCGCTGCCGTGCCCCAGGACGAGTTGAAGTTCCGGACGCGCTCTCCTGGCCTGGGCGATTTCCCTGGTCAGCCGCTCCAAAACATCCAGCCTGGGGGTTTCCGGTTTGTCTTTTTCGGTGATCAGCGAACCGCCGAGCTTCAGATAAATGAGGGGCACAGTCGTTACCGCTATCCGCCTAAAGGTCGGCGCCGCCTGCTCCGTCGTCAAGAGCGGACAGCCGGCTGCTGAGGTTCTCGAACAGCGTCTCCTCCTGCTCTGGCAGGACGCTCCTCAGGTCAAAAAGCAGTCGGTCTTTCTGGATCCGGCAGATTACGGGCGGGTCCGTCTTGCGCAGTGCCGCGGCCGCGTTGTCCGGCCGCGGCATGTCGAGTGCCAGCAGCACTGTGGGCAGGGTTTCGCCCGGCAAACTGCCCCCGCCAACTGTGCTTTTTCCTGGGATCAACTCGGTTTCGACATTCGCGGCCGCCAGCTGGCGCTGGAATTGGTGGGCACGCTGTTGTATAGCCTCCGCCGTCTGTGCGATCATGCGCCATACGGGAATCTCATCGGTAGCCCGCATTCGTCGATAAGCTCCCAGCGTAGCGTCCAGCGCAGCCAGCGTCATCTTGTCCACGCGCAGGGCCCGTGCCAGAGGATGCGAGCGCAATTTGGAAATAAGCTCGGCCTTGCCTACGAGCAGACCGGCCTGGGGGCCCCCCAGCAGCTTGTCACCGCTGAAGGTGATGACGTCCGCGCCGGCCAGTACGCTGCTCTGCACCATTGGTTCAGGCGCCAGCCCGAACTGGGTTGTATCCAGCAGGGTCCCGGAGCCTAGGTCATCTATGACCAGCGGGCGGTCGTCATGTACTCGGTTCTGACCGTCGCCAAGAGGATCACTCTTGAAACCGGCGTCCACAATCTCGGTAGAACCCTGCGCGCTGGCAGATTGCTGCCCGTGGGCAATCTCGACCAGTTCTGCCAGCTCCGGCTTAGTCACAAAGCCGACCTGCTTGAAATTGCTGGCGTGAATCCGCATGAGGGCTGCAGTCCGAGGGCCGATTGCCTCCACGAAGTCGTGTGGATGCGTGCGGTTGGTTGTGCCTACTTCCACCAGTGTTACCCCGCTCTGGCGCAACACATCGGGTATCCGAAAACCGCCACCGATCTCGACAAGTTCACCGCGGCTGACGATCACCTCCCGGCCGTCGCATAGCGCTGTCAGCACGAGGAAGATGGCCGCCGCATTGTTGTTGACCACAAGAGCGTCTTCGGCGCCGGTCAATTCGCACAAAAGACGGGCAGGGTGGGCGTGACGGCTGCCCCGCTGGCCGGCCTCCAAGTCATATTCGAGTGTGCTGTACCCTTTCGCAAGACGGACGACCGCCTCCTGGGCCTCATTGCTGAGAGGTGTGCGCCCCAGATTCGTGTGAATGAGTACGCCTGTTGCATTGACGACGGGCCGCAGGGAGGAGGCGGAGGCCGCAATCACGCTGTCAGTGATGCGCTCCTTCCATTGCCCGTCCGTGGGCGCTGGCTGTCCGTTTTGGATGGCCATGCGGGCGGCTTCGAGTTCGGCCCGAGTTGCCTCGGTGACAGGGCCGCTCCCGTAATCCGCAGCAAGGGCGGCAATCTCTGGCACTGACAGGAGCTTGTCGACCGCCGGCAGCTTTCGATACTCCATAACGTCCCGCGCTCGTTTCCTGCCTTCGGAGGAGTTGGGAGATCGGTTGGGACCAGTTTCTTTCATGGTTTTGTCATCAGGACGCAGTGAACTGCAAAATGCAAGACCGCGTGCCCCGCTATCTTGCCGTCAAGCAACTCAGGAGCTAAGCTGAATCTAAACGCGGTAAACGATCGGCCGGCAGGTCCGCCAACAGGGGATTGTCGCGGTCGCGTTCGGACAGCTGCGGCGCGTCCTGTTTCCAATCCACCGCCAGCACCGGATCGTTCCAGGCTACGCCGTGTTCATCCGTGTTGTCGTAATAGTTGTCAACGTTGTATGTGAGTATAGCTTCCGTCAGCGCGAGAAATCCATGCGCAATGCCTACTGGAATGAAGACGCCCATGTAGTTGTGGTCTCCGATTTCCAGCGTCTCCGTCTGCCGAAACGTCCGGCTGTCCGGCCGCAAATCGGCCAGCGCAACCTGAACAGTTCCTCTCACGCAGAACCAATAGTCCACTTGATGGAAGTGGTAGTGTAACCCGCGCAGTACGCCCGCCTTCGAGTAACTGACGTTCGACTGTACGCGCCCCCAGCTACGTTGCGGGAACCACTCTTTGCGGAATGTCTCCAGAAAGCGACCGCGGTCATCGCCGAAAGCGCGCAGTATGACGAATTTTACGCCTTCAATCAATTGTGAAGCAGGAATCTCTGGCACAGCGATACCCTTGGTATGGCTGACCCGGAGGCAGCGCGTCGGTCGCTATGGATCTCTCTTGCCCAACGGTCTACCGCCCCCTATGGGACCGGCCGTCTATGTGGTCAGCAATCGCATTCGCTCGATGATCCTGTTGATCTCGGTAGCTTTAAGCTGGTACGAGGCGCGGTTGACGACGAGCACAGCCTGGCTCTCCAGGATCGTGCGGATCTCTACCAGCCCGTTCATGCGCAGCGTGGTCCCGGTCTGGACTACGTCAACAATCAAATCGGCGAGACCCAGAATCGGCCCAAGCTCGACCGAGCCGCCCAGTGTGATTATCTCCGCGTTTACGCCTCTTTCGGCGAAGAATTGGCGGGTGAGGCGCGGATACTCCGTTGCGATACGGGGCTGGCTCATGTAGCGCAACGGCGTACCCAGCAGGTTGGTAGATGAAGTTTGCTTGACCGCGAGGTCAGCAACATCGAGACTCTCTCCAGGTGGAACCGCTGTCCCGTCCTCTGGGGCGGCGACGCTCAGGCGGCAGTGACCGAAGGGAAGCAGCAGCGGTTCGTAGACCGCTCGATCCGTCTCCCGCACCACATCGAGCCCGCAGATACCAAGATCGGCCGCACCGTGTTCCACATAGGTGGGTACATCGCGCGGCTTGGCCATGACAAAGCCGATCGAGCCGTCGGCCGCCGGCAGAATCAGTTTGCGGCTTTCCGTGTCGGTGGGCATCGATAGCCCGGCCTGGTCCAGGAAGGACAGACTATCCTGTGCCAGCCTCCCTTTAGGCAGGGCAAAGAGCAACGACTGTTTGGCGCGCCCGTTGGCCAATGACGGCCGTGACTGTTCGATGGTTACTGCCGGGCCGCGATACGGCGCCGAAATAGGTGGAGTCATCTTGACAGTTCTTCTCGACACGTTGCCGTCCTGCCTGATAGACGACTTTCTTCCAGTGGACCGAGTAGAACAAAATCTCCTCGCTCGTCGCGACGGTGATGCTGAAATCCATTCTCCCAAAGTAGAACGTCGCGTACGTCTGTTTCTGCTGCATAGGCGAAGGCAGCATCAACCGGCCAGCCGTTGACGTCCACCTGAATGTGCAACCCAGCCTGGCGCAGCCTCTGCACCTGGGCAAGAGCATCCGAGTTTCCCTGGGGCAATGCCAGCGCGGGCTGGAGTCGGTGTCGGCTGGTCGCCGCATCTTGCCCGTCCTGCCGCTGCCGCGCCACCAACAGTCGGTCCACCCCCAGAGCGACGCCCACCGCGGGTTGCGGCGGTCCGAAGCGGCCCACCAAGTCATCGTATCTCCCGCCGCTGGCGACGGCTGTGCCCAATCCCGGCGTCACCGCTTCGAATGAGACGCCCGTGTAATAGCCTAAATTGCGAATCTCGGTCAGGTCGATGATAAAGCTGTCCTGAATGTCGTACCCGCCCAGCGCGTCAACGATTCCGCGCAAGTTCTGCAGCGCTTCGTGCATCCCCCTGTTCTGAATGTGACGTTCTGCCAGGGATAGGATACCGTCTACATTCTCGCCTACCAGTTGCGGCAGCGTCTCAACCGCCTGACGCTGCCCGGTGCGCAAGGGCGTGTCGCGCAGAAAGCCGTCCAGAAGCGGTTCGCTCTTACGCTCCAACGCCCACTGCAGTTGCTTCGTCTGCCGCGAATCGAGCTCCAGTGCATCGAGGAGACTGCGATAATAACGGATATGCCCCACAATCTGTCGAAATTCAGTCAGGCCGGCAACCTTCAAAGCAGTGGCCGTAAGGGCCAGAATTTCGGCGTCGGCAGCGGGGTTCGGCGCGCCGAACAATTCCCCTCCAACTTGCCAGAATTCCCGCTGGCGGCCGGCTTGCGGTTCCAGGTAGCGGAAGACGCTGCCTCCGTAACAGAATCGCTGGGGCATGGGCCAGTCGTGGAGCCGTGCTCCCACCAGGCGGGCAACCGGTGTGGTGAATTCGGGCCGGAGGGAAAGCGTGCTGCCGTCGCGATCGAGAAAGCGGTACATGCCGCTGCGCAGCCGGTCGTCATACTGGGCGCTCAGGGTCGAATCGAACTCAAACATCGGCGGAATCACGTCGCCGTAACCCCAGCCGCGAAAGGTCTCCATCAACTGATCTAGAAGGCTCTGCCGGCTGCTGGCCTCATCCCAAAAGTAGTCGGCGACACCGAAAGGAACGTGCCCGTTCATCTGCCCTGCTCGCGCTTTCGTTGACTGTTGGCCTGAAGTGTCTCGATCTGTTCCTTCGGTGTGTATGAGGCTGCTCTGGCTGACTCAGCGCTGGACGCGCTCTTTTCCTGCGGCGTAAGTTCGCCCAATTTCCCCAGAACAGCGACTTGCGAGACCGTTCGCTTCGTGGAAGTACTGGCGCAGGCCGGACAGGCCGGTTGCTGGTCCTGCGCGGAGGCCACCGTTGGCCAGAGCCGGTCGAACTGGTTGTTACAATCCAGGCAGATATACTCATAGATCGGCATATCAGTCTCCGTTCCGACTCAACTGCCGGAAAGCACCGGCAGTCTCTCTCTGCTCCGACTGCCCACAGTATGCCAAAGGAAGAACGATTGCTCCAAGGTCGGCGCCCGTCGGACAACCCGAGTGCGCGTATGGGATGCCATTGTGATGACCTACCGTTTCAGCTGCATTTGGACAGGCCACTCCGATCCTGTATAATGCCGACAATTGAATATCGAACGTCAGGGGCGCCCATGGTCCGGATGCCAGGGCTGAAAAGGCGAAGCCGGTTAGAGTCCGGCGCTGTCCCGCAACTGTAAGGGAATACATTCCACCCACCCTTCAAGCACGAACGAAGGGAATCTCGAACGAGACTCGGGGAGGAGTTTCCCAAGCCAGGTCGACCTCCTCTGTCGTGCTCTTGAAACATCTCGTGGATTGGGTGACGGAGTGAAGCCTCCGCAGTTGGAGGCAAGCATGACTGGTAGCGTCCGATCTCGTCAGAGATCGGACGTTCCTGTTTGTGTGGCTGTTTCGGGTGACGCGGCAGGGGCATCAACCCTATACAAATTCTAAGGAGAGACTGATGCGACGTCTGCCCACCCACCTTCTTGTTATCGCACTTCTGGTTCTGAGCGGCTGTGTTGCACAGCTAACTGCGGTCTCGCCGCCTCAGGAAAGCGCCGCAGCAGACAATGCCGCGGCGGCCGCGATTCCGGTTGAGAATCTGCGTGACGGTTGTGTCGAATCGTACGACCCGGCGATCGACTACTTTCCACAGAAGTTGTCGGTTGCCTATGCCTCCGGCTTCGATGTCGAGTACTACAGCAACTATAAGGTCGTTACCGTAACCAATCCATGGCAGGGGGCTCAAGAGAGTTTCCGTTATTTGCTTCTCCAGTGCGGTACGCCGGCCCCCCAAGACGTTGAAGGCGCCGTAATCGAAGTGCCGGTTAGTAACATCATTGCCATGTCGACGACGTATTTGCCCACCCTTGAGGATTTGGGGCTGATAGACAGGTTGATTGGGTTGGACAGCTACATGTGGACAACGAACCCCGCGGTGCGTGCGCGCATCGAGTCCGGAGACATCGCCGAAATTGGCGGCGGAGCGGCCGTCAATGTGGAGTTGACGCTCGATCTGGACCCGGCGCTGGTTATGACATACGGGACAGGCTTTTCCGACTTTGACACTCATCCGGTGCTGCTGGAGGCTGGAATTCCGGTCGCGCTCAACGGTGACTTTGTTGAACAGAGCCCGCTGGGCCGGGCGGAGTGGATGAAGTTCATTGCGTTGTTCTTCAACAGAGAGGCGGATGCCGCGGCGCAGTTTGAAGCAGTCGCCGCCGAGTATCTGGCCGTGGCAGAACTGACGGCCGCTCTCGAAGAGCGGCCTTCGGTCCTGCTGGGGAGCGTCTACAACGGGACCTGGTACGTGGCGGGCGCCGAAAGTTACATGGCAAAGATGCTGGAAGACGCCGGCGCAACTTACCTCTGGTCGGATGAAGGGAGCGTAGGCGCGCTGCCACTGGACTTTGAATCAGTCTATGCGGTTGCCGCTGACGTGGATTTCTGGCTCAACCCGGACAACTCCTTCTGGTTCACTGTCGAAGATGTGCTCGAAAGCGATCCCCGCTACGGCGATTTTGCGCCGCTCAAACGCGGCCAGTTGTTCAACAACAATGCGAAAGTGAACGAAAATGGGGGCAACGCCTACTATGAAGAGGGCGCAGCCCATCCCGAAAAGGTGTTGAAGGATCTGGTCAAAATTCTACACCCGCAGCTGCTGCCGGATCACGAGCTAAGATTCTACAAGAAGGTGCAGTGAAGGGGATGATGCCTGGGCAACCGGGGCATCGTCTGCCCAGACGCGCTACAGGAGGCGTCGGCGCCGCGTGAAAGCGTTACAGACCGGTGTGGTGGTCGCGCTCCAGTTCCTGACGATCGTTCCGCCGCTCCTGCGCCGAACCATGACGCCAAACGAGTTGGGAAGATCTGTCACCTTCTTCCCCCTCGTCGGCATCTTGATCGGACTACTTCTGTTCGGGCTGCATCGGCTTCTGTCAGCCGTCTTTCCAGACCTGCTAACGGCCGCGATTCTGCTGGGTGTCTGGACCTTGTGCAGCGGCGCTCTGCACTTCGACGGTCTTCTGGATGCAGTGGACGGCCTGCTGGGCGGCCGCACGCCAGAAGACCGATTGCGCATCCTGCGCGATGCGCGCGTCGGCTCGTTTGCCGTCGCTGCCGGGGGCACTATCCTGCTGGTAAAGTTTGCCGCAATCGGAAGCATCGAGTCCCCCGGGCCCCTGATCGTTGCGCCGCTCCTGGGGCGTTGGGTAGTCAGCATGGCGGTCATCCTGTTCCCCTATGCCCGTACCGGGGGACTGGGGCGGGAGATGAAGAACAACGCCGGCTGGCCCCAGGCTGCGGGGGCCTCGGCTATTGCTGTGGCGGCGCTGGGTCTTTATGCTCCGTCTGTGGGCACAGCGGCCATCGGCGCGGCTGTGATCGCTGTCTGCCTCAGTGCCTGGCTATTGGTCCGCTTCGCACTGGCGCGCATACCTGGGCTGACCGGCGATATCTACGGTGCCTTGTGTGAAGTCGGAGAGACAGTCTGCATCGTAACGCTTGCGGCAAGCTGGTCCGCGTAGGTGCCAAGAACCTTGTCATGGAGAGCCCGGCGTAATACGAATTGCCGGCTGCGATAGGACCTGAATAGCGGACAATCGGCAGTTTATTCCCGGCCCTGTTGACTCGCAGGCTGGACAAAGGACAGGATTTCGTGGGGGAACTGATACTGATTCTTGGTGGCGCCCGTAGCGGCAAGAGTGCAGAAGCTGTCCGAATTGCAGGGGAACGCGAGGATGGACAAGTGCTCTTTGTGGCCACCGCCGAGCCTGACGACGATGAAATGAAGCTTCGCATAGAGAAACATAGGACGGAACGCCCCGTACACTGGCACACACTGGAAACACCGCGCAATGTCGGACAAGTGATCGGTCGACAGTCCCAAAAATATTCGACCATTATCGTGGACTGCATCACCCTGCTGGTGTCGAACCTGCTGGTCGACAAGCGGGATCCCTATGCCGAAGCCGTCCGGAACAGCGTAAACCAGGAGATCGCGGAGATCGTGCAAACGGCGATCGATATGCCAGGGGCAAGCAGGATAATTGTCGTTTCCAACGAGGTGGGTACAGGCATGACGCCGCTCACTCCCTTGGGGAGAGCCTTTCGCGACCTGGTGGGTCAGGCGAATCAGACATTGGCCGCAGCCTCCGACAGGGCGGTCTTGATGGTGGCTGGACTTCCCCTGGTATTAAAAAGTGAGGAATCCCAGTCCCCCGACTTTGCCCGTTCGGAGTCAGTGGCAAACGCGGTCGCGGCGAGAGATGAATAGAGAGAATGTTCCCTTTACAGCATCCAATATTCGGGTCCACGCCTCGCTGACGCGGAGCTTTTCCGCGACTCCCGGTCTGCTGCTGGCCGGGCTGGCGCTCGTGGCTCTCGCGGCTTTTATGTTGAGCCTGGCGGTCGGCTCCGTGCGCATCCCTCTCGACGAGATCGTGGCAGTACTGCTGGGCGGGGATGCCTCCAAGCCGGCCTGGGCGACGATTGTTCTCAAATTTCGCCTGCCCAAAGCCTTGACCGCGATGCTGGCTGGTGCCGCGCTCTCGGTCAGCGGACTGCAGATGCAGACCCTCTTCCGCAACCCTCTCGCGGGGCCGTTCGTCTTGGGGATCAGCTCCGGCGCCAGCCTGGGCGTGGCTCTGACCGTGCTGCTCGCGGGCGTGGCGGTGGGCCTGGGCGGAAGCACGACCCTGCTGGCAGGGATCAGTCTTGCCGGTGATACCAGTTTGGCCTTATCAGCGATCGTCGGCTCCGGCCTGGTGCTTCTGCTTGTAATGTCGGTGGCCCGTAAAGTGCAGAGCGGTATGACGCTGCTGATCCTGGGGCTGATGTTCGGGTATACCACAAGCGCCCTCGTGAGTGTGCTGATCTATTTCAGTGTTGTTGAACGCATTCAAGCCTACATCTCCTGGACATTCGGATCTTTCGGCGGTGTCACCTGGCGCCAGCTCCAGGTCATGGCGCCGGCGATCCTGTTGGGGCTGGCCGGGGGCCATCTGCTGATGAAACCGCTGAATGCGCTGCTTCTCGGCGAGACCTACGCCCTGTCTCTGGGATTGAATGTGCGCCGCGTGCGCCTGGGCATCATCGGCTCGTCGGCAGTCTTAGCCGGCGTCGTCACCGCTTTCTGCGGGCCGATCGGCTTCCTGGGAATCGCCGTCCCCCATCTCTGCCGCAGCCTGCTGCACACGTCGGACCACCGCTTGCTGCTGCCCGCTGTAACATTCATGGGCGCAACGCTGGCCCTGGGCGCGGATATCATCGCCGGGTTGCCCGGCAGTCAACTGACTCTGCCTCTGAATGCGGTGACCGCGCTGCTGGGCGCGCCGGTTGTAATCTGGGTGATCCTCCGCCAACGAAATTTGCGGCAGGCCTTCGCCGGTTGATTGGAGTCCTGGCATGACGGACGCGACTGTCCTGCGAACGAAAGACCTCTCCATAGGCTATCGCCGCACCCGCAGAGCCCCCGTTGTCATCGCCAGCGATCTGAATTTCTCCTTGCGGCCGGGGGAACTGGTCTGCTTACTGGGGCCGAACGGCGCTGGAAAGTCGACTCTCATGCGCACGCTTGCCCGCCTGCAACCCCCTCTATCCGGGCAGATCTGGCTGGATGATCGGCCCCTCGACGACTTGCGGCCTGGTCAGTTGGCGCGCCGATTGAGCATCGTATTAACCGATCGAGTGGACGTGGGCGCAATGTCCGGTTATGGTCTGGTAAGCCTGGGCCGCCATCCCTACACCGGCTGGACAGGAACGTTGAGCGAGCAGGATCAACACATCGTTCAGTGGGCGCTGCATGCCGTCCGCGCTAAAGAACTTTCTGACCGGCTCACTGTCGAAATGAGCGATGGCGAACGTCAGAAGGTCTTTATTGCCCGTGCTCTGGCACAGCAACCGCGGGTGATGCTGTTAGACGAGCCGACCGCCTTCCTCGACCTGCCGCGGCGGGTCGAGGTGATGGATCTGTTGCGGCAGCTCGCCAGCGAGAATAGCCAGGCAATCCTGCTCTCCACGCATGACCTGGACCTGGCTCTGCGCAACGCCGACCGTCTGTGGCTGCTGTCGGCCGATGGCGAACTATTCGACGGCGCGCCCGAGGACTTGATTCTCAACGGCGCATTTGAGCGCGTTTTCTCCGCCGAAGGGGTGACATTTGACCGCGAGCGGGGCTCCTTTCACACGCGCCAGGAAGCCTGCGGGCGACTGCGTTTGGAAGGAGACGGCGTCGCCGCTTTCTGGACGCGGCGCGCTCTGGAGCGGATCGGCTACGCCGTGGAGAGAGAAGGAGAGAACGGGGATACCGCTTCCTACGCCTCGAATCTCCATCCTCGTCAATCGGTAATCGGCGCCGTTTCCGTGCGAATGCACGACGGCGGCCTCATCTATAAACTTGACATTGAAGGGCGAGAAGATTCGTTTGCGACGTTAAACGCTCTGACCACATACCTGCGTCGCGGCGGCGCCGGAGGAGAAACAGATGCCCAGACTGACGAAAATCTATACGCGCGGCGGTGACGACGGGACTACCGCCTTGGGCGGCGGACAGCGCGTCCCCAAAGACTCTATGCGTGTCCAGGTATACGGGACGGTTGACGAATTGAATGCTCACATCGGGGTCGCGCTGGCCAGCGGCCTGTGTGAGCGTCTGCAAAGGACGTTGCCTGAGATTCAGAATGAACTATTCCACCTGGGATCGGATCTGTGCTTTTTGGAAGAGGATAAGGTACGCTACACGCCCCCGCAGATCGAGCAGCGCCACGTGGACCGCCTGGAGGCCTTAATCGACGAACTTACGCCGGTTGTCGGCGCCCTGGAAAATTTCATTCTCCCGGGTGGCTCGCTGGGCGCATCCTACCTGCATGTCGCGCGTACTGTGTGCCGGCGGGCGGAACGGGAAGCAACTTCGCTGGCCAAAGAAGAGAAAATCAACCCGCAGGCAGTGCGCTATCTGAATCGTCTGTCCGATGCGCTTTTCGTGATGTCCCGCCTGGAGAATTTACGACAGGGGGTTGCCGAGCCGCTGTGGGACCCGGCGGTGTGAGTGAACGCGGCGGCCTGGCAACACTTCCAGACTGATGCATCCTATGACTTTGAACTACCTGGCTCAAATTGGGTTTTAGAAGGAGGGTTTTCTGTGGACCTGCCGGAGATGGCGCCCTACGCGCGTCACGTATTCATATGTTCAGGGCCGTTTTGTGACCCGGATGGCAAGGCGAACTGGCTCTACGCACAACTGGCCCACAAGTTGGGCAATCTGGGGGAATACGACAACCCCCTGCGCGTAAAGCGAGGCACGTCACCTTGTCTGGGCGTCTGCCACAGCGGCCCCGTCCTGGTCGTCTACCCTGAAGGCATCTGGTACTGCCAGGTCAATGAGGACCTGCTGGACAGAATCGTAGAGGAGCATCTCCGCAACGGTAAACCCGTGGAAGAAGCGGTCTACCATCGACTTGAAGACAACGTCTACTCAAGCGATGTCAGATAGGCGTAGACCGCTCTGAGTCCGTCCGGACTGATCTTGGTCGAACCGAACAAGTGATCGGGTCCAAGTTCGCCCCCTGTGCGAATCAGATCCTCGAATTCGTCTTCGCTCAGAGTGAGACCCACGAGCGATGAAGCCTGAGCGGTGCCCGTAGCCCCTTCGCCGTGGCACTCGACGCAGCGATTGCCGTAAACAAACTCTCCCGTCGCGATGTCCGGCTTCTCTGCGGCCTCCTCTTCGTCTTCTTGCCTGTCGGCCTCGCTCGCCTCTTTCAGATCCGTTACCGGTGTCGGTTGATCAAAACGGGCTGCCGGCATCGTCGGCACCGCGTTGCTGTCGCTCGCTGCCGGCGCCTCCTCACCACTCGTTTCTCCGCCGGAACTGGTCTGCTCATCACCCGGCCCGCATCCCGCCGCCAGAGCAATGAGAAACAGAAGGACAGCTGAGATTGACACAAAGCGTCTGGCGGCTCGTGTAATTGTGAAGTTCCTCTGTACCATTTTGCCGGTTCCCTTCCTCGGTTTTCCTTGCCTGTTCATCGCTCCCGTTTGCCTGCTGGGGAGAAGGGCGTAACAATCAATTCAGTTGAGAATTAGGCTTCTCACTCGATCATCTTCGGGTCCAGCGCGTCCCGCAGGCCGTCGCCGACAAACGAGAATCCAAGCATGGCCAGCGCAACGGCAATGGTTGGGAAGAGGGCCAGATGCCAGTAGACGCGTACGTAGGCATTGCTGACGCCGACCATCTTTCCCCAGCTGGGGATCGGATCGTTGATTCCGATACCAAGGAAGCTCAGTCCGGCCTCCCCGAAGATCGCCGCTGGGATACCGAAACTAATCGAGACCAGGATCGGTGTCAAGGCGTTTGGGAGCAGATGGCGCAGAATGATCCGATTCTGACTCACCCCCGTGCAGCGCGCCGCCCCGACATATTCCTTTTCCCGCAACGACAGAATCTGTCCCCGCGTCAAGCGGGCGATACCTATCCAGCTCGTAATGCTGAGTGCGAAAATCACCTTTGTAATACCACCTCCCCAGACCGAAATGATCAGAATCGAAAACATCAGACCGGGGAAGGCTGTCATTGTGTCGATGAAACGGGAGATGACGAAATCGGTGCGGCCTCCCACATACCCTGCCAAGCTGCCAAGCGGTACGCCAATCAGAAAAGCAACCATCTGCACGGCGATGCCGACGGTCATCGACGTCCGGGCTCCGTATATGAGACGGCTCAGGTAGTCGCGGCCCACTTCGTCAGTGCCAAGCGGGTGCCCTGGCAGCTCAAAGGGAAAGCGCAGCACACGGTCAAAATACACCTTGTCATAAGGAAATGGCGCGACCAGGTCGGCGAATACCGTCAAAAAAAGAAAGAGGAAAACGATTGCAAGTCCGAGTACGGCCAGCCGGTTTCGGAGAAACCTTCGGGCCGCGTCATGCCAGAGAGTTCGGTGACGTTCCCCGCTCGGCGGCGATACGTCTAAGCCGGTCGCAGCCCTGACCGTCACTACGCCCCTCCCTCTGCGCCCAGCCGCACGCGCGGATCGATCCAGGTATAAAGAATATCAGTGAACAGGTAGGTAAGGCTCCACAAAAAGGCGATCAGCAGAAAGAGTGCCATGATCATGGGATAATCGCGATTAAAGATGCTGGTAACGAAAAACTTGCCCAGCCCGTTGATGCGGAACACCGCCTCGATGAAAATACTGCCCGTCAATAGGTTGGGAATGATCACGCCAAGAGCGGTCACCATCGGAATCAGCGCGTTGCGCAGGATATGACGCAGCATGATCGCCCTCGTGGCCAGCCCCTTTGCCCTGGCTGTACGGGCAAAGTCCTGGCGCATCACATCCACCACGCTCGAGCGCGTATAGCGGGCAATTATCGCCAGCGGGCCGAGGGCATAGGCGACGACCGGCATGATCCAGTCAGTACAGATGTAAGCGCTCCCTAACAAACAGGATCCGGATGCATTCCACCCGCCCATCGGCAGCCATTTGAGACGCACGGCAAAGAACAGGATCAGCCACATAGCCACCACAAAGCTCGGCACCGTAATCCCCAACATGGCGACAAAAGTCGTGATGTTGTCAATCCAGGAGTTCTGATGGTATGCGGCGTAGATCCCCAAAGTGATTCCCACTCCGAATGCGAGCAGAACGGTCATCACACCCACCTGCGCCGTCACCTTCCAACTCTTGGCAATCAGAGCGGTCACGGTGGTGGTCGGCTGCTGGTAGGGGATGCCAAAATCGAAGTGCAGGATCGCATTCTTCATGTAGTTCAGGTACTGAATGTGGATCGGCTTGTCGAGCCCGTACTTGCGCAGAATGTTTTCTTTGGCAGCCGGCGGCAAGGGGGCTTTGGTTTCGTCAAAGGGGCCGCCCGGCACCTGGTGCATGAGGAAGAAAGTGACAACGGAGACGACAAAAAGGACAAGAATCAGCGAAAGAATCCGTCCCAAAATGTAACGTGCCATGGCGTTGCCTGAGTTCGTGATACGGTGGCGGGAGGCCACCAAAGTGGCCTCCCGCTTCGCTCAATCGCAACTTGATTGTCGAGATCATGGCCCCAGAACGCTACTCGGTAAATGTAGATTAGCGAGATGTCCTGGTCATTGCCCCAGTGCCAGCCGGTAATGCCCTGAGAGTCGGGGTCGCGGATCGTGCCCTGCACCCACGACTGCATCAGGTCTCCAGCCCATCGATGGGCGATAAAGATCCCGCCAACGTCGTCCACCAGAACGCGTTCGGCGTCGCGGAACATCTGGTCGCGGAGTTCCGGATTGCCAACCATGCCGGCCGCCTCGGTGACCAGGGCGTCAAACTCATCGTTCTTCCAGGAGTGCCGCCCGCCCGACTTCCAGACGTTGCCCAGCAGATTGGCCGGGTCAAGGAAGTCCATGCCGTAATCTACGGCGCCGAATGTCAACTCAGTGGGCTTGGCATTCAACGCGTCCATGTAGATCTTGCGGTCCACGTTCGAGATTTCGATGTTGATGTTAAGACACTCGGTAATGGAGGCGGCAACCGCCTGGTACACTGCAGCCATCGCCGGCGCCTCACCGCGCAGCATCATAACCTGGTCGGGGAATCCCTCACCGCCGGGATAGCCGGCGGCGGCCAGATGCTCGTTGGCTTCGTCGCAATCGTAGTTCTGGTACTCTCGCAGTGTGCCTTCGGTGTCTGATGAGGGGTAGCCGGGCATCGCCTTGATCTCGCCATAGACGCTGGCGACAATGCTTTCGCGGTCGACCGCATGGGCGAAGGCCTTGCGCACGTGAATATCGCTGAATGGTTCGGTGAATGTGTCGAACAGCAGATAGTCGGTGCGGAAATCGCCGAAGTGGCGCAGGTAGTTGCTGGACATCACTTCATCCCGCAAGATTAACTCAAAGTCAGCCGGCGTCAGCGCACCGTACCCCACCACATCAATGTCGCCATTCTGGTAGGCGGCGAAGTAGGTGCTGGGATCCATGAAGGTACATTCGATGCGTTTCAGAAGCGGCGGGCGGAACCCCTTGTACGCTGGATTGGCTTCGACGACGATCTTGTTGCCGGGATCGAATTCGGCCAGGACAAAGGGTCCTGACGAAACTGAGGTTTCCAGGCTGCTGTTGTAGTAAGGACCGTGCTCTTCCAGGGCCTTCTTCTGCAGCGTGAACGCGAACTTCATCACACCGGGCAGTGGCGGGAAGACGTCCTCTGTCTCGACTTCGAGGGTCAGGTCATCCACAGCGCGTACGCCCAACTCCTCGGGCGGCAGCTCGCCGGCGATGATCTTGCTCCAGTTCTTGATTCCGCCATCAGCCAGGAAACTGTAGAACCAGGAAAAGTCCTAGCCGTGTTCAGGCGTGGCCGTGAGTCGGAAGGTGGCCTCGTAATCGTAAGCGGTCAGCGGCGTACCGTCGCTCCAGACCTGGCCAGGCCGCAAGTGGAAAGTCCAGACCTTACCGTCTTCGGAGACGTCCCAGCTCTCGGCAGCGCCGGGAATCACGTTAAAGTCCTTGTCGAGTGAGACCAATGTGTCCTGGAACAGATCGGCCAGGCAGTACCGGTTATAGACCGCCACCGGGAAGTCAAATGTGGAGGCACTCTGATTTATGTTGGCCGCCACCCTGTAGACCTGCTCATCATAGGGCTTGGCATCCGCAGGCAATTCCGTACCGTAAACGGTAACGTTGCCCGCGGTTTCCTCCATCGCCTCCTCAGAAGCCGCCTCCTGGGCTGCCGGCGCGGCCGCCGGAACACAGGCCTGGAGGAGCAACCCCATGAGAAGAAGGAGCGGCAGTCCATAGGTGAACCACCTCGATCTGCGAACAGCTTGAGTTGTCATTGAATTCTCCTTTGATAATGGTGAATGCGTGAAAGGACGTGTGGGCATGGAAACCCTATCACAGCCGCCTGCACTGAGCAGGAAAATGACCCGGAGTGCCCCGGTGCAGACCCTCTGCCTGAACCCACTTCCCGATTGCGAAAATCCGTAAACGGGACAGGCCGCAGCCAACTCTGACGCTTTCAGCCGCTATTTAGCCCAAGACCCTTTTGCCATCATGCCGCCGTCTACATTTACATATTCGCCAGTCATAAATGAAGCTGCATCGCTGCTGAGAAAGAGCACCACTGCTGCAATTTCCTCAGGTTTTCCGATACGTCCTATCGGGTGGGCGTCGGCTGCGGCCGAGCGGAGTGCCTCGATGTCGTGGTTCACACTCTCTAAGGCCAGGCTGGTCTCGATTGTGCCGGGATTGACAGCCAAAACGCGAATATTTTGCTCCGCATACTCCAGGGCCAACTGCTGCGTGAGCGAGATCATGCCGCCTTTGCTGGCGGCGTAGGCCGGCACGCCCTTCATCGACTGGCGGCCTTGTACACTGGCGATATTGACGATAACGCCTCCGCCCTGTTTCAACATGACCGGCGCCGCAAATTTTGACATCAGAAATCCGCTCTTCAGATTGACGGCCAGGATACGATCCCAGGTCTCCTCCGGAAACTCGTGGGCAGGTAGATAGCTGTCCACCGGCTGAATGCCGACGTTGTTGACGACGACGTCAACGCCGCCGCTCGCGGCTGCCTGGCCCACCAGCGCCTCGCAATTCGACGCCTGGGACACGTCTGTATTGATGAATGTGATCGATCCGGCCAGCGAGGCACTCTCGGCCCCGATCTTGACGCCTGCTGCCTCGTCGACGTCGGCACAGAAAACATTGGCGCCGGATCGGGCGAATTCTCTCGTAACGGCTTCGCCTATGCCTTTCGCGCCGCCGGTTACTATGACGGTCTTGCCGCTGAAATCGCTCATTATTCTTCCTCCCTTGGTTCAAAGTCATGAAAGTCGATAGGTCATGCTCCCAATTATCATTCCAATGCTAGGAAAGCTGAACGCAGCTACTCATTCTCTTCGACAGCATTTTTTCCTTCTCGACACATATTTTTTTGTTGGCTCCTCTCCTGTACGCGAAATGGCCGAGGCGACTTGTCTGAGATATTCCGACCCCCTTGCTGATTAAACCTTGAAAGGCGGGCGGCCGGAAGAACAATCGGTTGCGACGCTGCGGAGGCATCCACTGCAGAGGGCTAGAGGCTCCCTTCCCGAACAGGGCTCGCCTGCTCTTGCAAGTGGGGAAGTCGAGGCTATACCAAGGGATGAGGGAAAGAGAGCGGTCTCCTTATCCATTGCTGTCGTGCTTCCTCCGGTCATGTTTCTAATGCACAGGAATCATAATCTTGTTCATAGCGTAAAACAAATCTCGCGGCAAGTGTCTAGCTCGTGCAGATTCTCGCACTGTCCCGGATTTGACTGCCCTCAACTGTTCTGCTATAGTGCCCTAACAGTAGTTGGAAAGAAGCGAGAGGGATTCTCAATATCCCACCGACTGCCACCGCTATATGTAGGGAGGATCGGTAAAGATGGCACGTATCAGAAATATGGTCGCAGTCTTTTGCACTGCGGGCTTCGTCCAAGGAGCAAAGCACCGGTGAACCTTTCAGTGGATGGCGGTCCGGCCTGAGTGCCGCCCCCCTCCCGAATCGGCAAAATGGTCACGGTGCTTATGCCCGTGACTTTTTTAATTGGCGTAATCCAATTCAGAGTCATGGGCTTGGCCTGTGGCTCTTTTGTTTTGGGCTGGCAACTGCCCGAAAAAGGTAACGTGCAGCGTCAGTTTGCGCTCCCCCGACGAACTGGGGCTGCCGTTACCGCACCCAAACCCTCCGGCGCGCCTTATCGCGGCGCATGACGTGAAGGTGGCTAGGAGTTTACCCGTATGGAAGACAACGTATCAGTAACCGGCAGGGCCGATCCATCCCTGCTGCGCCGGAAGGCACCGGCCTGGATGCGGCCTCTGCGCAGAGTCTGGACGGCCTTGGGCCTCCAACCTGACGAAGACGATGCTGAAGAGGTGGGCGAAAACGGCATTCGTCTCGAATACGATCTGAAAGATACGCTGACACCTAACCGCTTCGTCGGTCTGTGGCGCATGGCAACCGGCTTTCACAAAATCTATATCCTTGCTGTTATCGCTGCAGGACTGGCCGCGCTCAGCCGCTCGGCAGTCTTCTACCTGCTGCGTTACTTTGTGGACGATGTCTTGATGAGTGCCGATCGTCAGTGGCAGATACCGTGGGTGGCAGTTGGAATCACTGCCTTGGCGCTGCTGCAAGGGCTTTTCTCTTATGGCATGGGTCGGCTGTCCGCCCAAACTGCCGAAGGCATGGCCCGCCGCCTGCGCAACTATCTTTACGATCACATTCAGAGGTTGACCTTCTCCTATCACGATACGATGCAGACCGGTGAGCTGATTCAGCGCGCCACCTCCGATGTCGACACGCTCCGCCGGCTTTTCCAGGACCAACTGATCGGCATTGGGCGCACAGGCCTGCTGTTCCTGGTGAATCTCTGCGCCCTGATGCTGCTGCACGGCTGGCTGGCGCTTCTTTCGATTCCACTGCTGCCGGTCGTCTCAGTGGCCTCTTTTTTCTTCTTCAGGCGAATGGAGACCGTATTTGAGTCCTATCAGAGTCAGGACGCGGCCGTTTCCAATCGGCTGCAGGAAAGGCTGACCGGCGTGCGCGTCGTCAAAGCGTTCGCACGCCAGTCCTACGAAATCGAAAGTTTTGAAAAGGAAAACTGGGAGAAATACCGCCGCGGTGTCAAGATTGGCAACCTCCACACCATGTTCTGGCCGATTGTAGAATTTCTGACGGGCGGCCAGGTGCTGATTGGAATGTCAGTAGCCGCCTTGATGGCCTTGAACGGAGAAATCAGCCTGGGCACTTATATCGCTTTTACCGGTCTGCTCATCGCAACGATCTGGCCGGTGCAGGGCATCGGCCGGCTGGTCGCCCATGTCTCCACCGGTCTGGTCTCGCTAAACCGCGTGCAGGAGATCATTTGCCAGGAAAGGGAGCAGTTGGAAGAAGGCAGCGCACCCGTGAACAAGCGTCTGCGCGGCGCGCTGCAGTTCAAAAACGTGCAGTTCGCCTATGATTCGCCAGATGCTGAGGAAGTCGGCAAAGCAAACAAAAGTAGAGACGCGAACTTGGACTCGAAGGAAGCGCGGCGAAGGGCGTTTGCTGAACGCGGCTACGTCCTCCGCGACATCAACTTTGACGCCGAGCCCGGCCAGGTGGTCGGCCTTCTGGGCGCGACCGGGTCGGGCAAATCATCCCTCCTAAACCTGTTGCCCCGCTTCTACGAATATAGCGGCGGCAGCATCACCTTGGATGGCGAAGAATTGCGATCCTATCCGCGCGGCTTTCTCCGCGGGCAGGTCGGTATCGTTCAGCAAGAGCCGTTCCTGTTTTCGACGACGATTCGCAACAACATCACCTATGGACTGGGACGGGACGTCTCCGATGAAGAAGTGGAGGCCGCGGCCAGAGCTGCGGCCATTCATGACGTGATTCAGACCTTCCCAATGAAGTACGACACGCTCGTAGGCGAGCGCGGCGTGACCCTGTCAGGCGGGCAAAAACAGCGGGTGACCATAGCTCGCACCTTGCTGAAAGACCCGGCGGTATTGCTTTTGGATGACGCAACCTCCAGCGTAGACACGGAAACCGACGCTGCGATCCGGGAGGCGCTGCGCCGCCTGATGCAAGGTCGCACCACATTCATCATCGCGCACCGTGTACAGAGCGTCATGTCCGCGGACAAGATTCTGGTCATGGAAGCAGGGCGGATAATCCAGCGCGGCACCCATGAAGAGTTGGTCTCCCAGCCGGGCGTTTACCAACAGGTCTTCGAGTTGCAGGTTCAGATCGAGGCCGATTTGGAACGGGAAATCGCCGCAGTTGTCGAAGCGGCTGAAGTGAAGCTGGATGCGCTGGAGGGTGGGCAGTCCCCGCCGGGCAACGGCGGCGCGCCGTCGGAATCTGGAATCCCCCATATCGTTAACAAAGGTTGACCGATGTCAGAACACGAACAATTCGAGGAAGAAGAATTCGACACCGAGTTTAACGGCGAAACCGTCGTTCGCATACTTCGGCAGGGCCTTCTGCACTGGCCACTGATATTCGGCTATCTCATCGCGATTTCCGTGACCTCCTTCATGGACGGGTATCTGACCTTCCTCTCAAAGAGAATAGTCGACGATGGCATTCTGGCCGGCAATGCAGAGCAACTCTGGCGACTGATCCTCCAGTACGGTGTGGGACTCTTGTTTGTGGCTTTCGGCGTGATGGCCTTCATCTTCTCGGCGTCGCGAATGGGCGAGCGCGTGCAATACGATCTGCGCAAAATGATGTTCGCCAAGCTGCAGGACTTGTCCCTCTCGTACTACGACCGCACACCGGTTGGTTGGCTCATGAGTCGACTCACTTCCGACGCCAGCCGTGTAGGGGACCTGGTTTCCTGGGGCATCATGGACCTGGCCTGGGGCGCAGTCAATATCATTGTCTCCCTCTCCTTTATGGCAGTAATAAACTTTCAGATGATGCTGATCATTGCTGCAATTATCCCTGTGCTTGTGGTGGTGGCCTTCCGTTTCAAGAAGAAGATACTGGCGGAATACCGCGACGTGCGAAAAACAAATTCGAGAATTACCGGTGCTTACAACGAAAACATCACCGGTGTGCGCGTCGTCAAATCTTTGCGCCGCGAAGAGGGCAACCTGGAAGAGTTCAAGGACCTTACCCGGACCATGTATCGCGCCGGATTTCGCGCAGCGTGGCTGTCCGCTCTGTTCCTGCCCGTTGTGCAGCTGATCAGCGCGGTCGCCGTCTCCAGCATCGTCCTCTACGGCGGCTGGCAGTTCCAACTGGGCGGCATGACCATTGGCGGCATCCAGGCCTTCATTTTCTACATTACATTCATGCTCTTCCCAATCCAGGAGATGGCGCGCATCTATGCCGAAATGCAGCAGGCCATCGCCTCCGGTGAACGCATTTTCAGCCTCGTTGACGCTGTGCCAGAGATCCAGGATCGCAGCGACGCACGGGATCCCGACAGCCTCCGCGGCGATATCCTCTTCGAAAACGTGGATTTCCAATACGAGGAGGAAAAACCGGTTCTACGCGACTTCAGCCTGCAGGTGAAGCAGGGCGAGACGATCGCGCTGGTCGGGCCGACGGGCGCGGGAAAATCGACAATCGTCAACCTGGTCTGTCGATTCTACGAGCCTTCAAAGGGGCGCATCGTAATCAACGGCAGAGACTATACGGAGTGGACCCTGCACGGCATTCATAGCCGCGTAGGCGTAGTCCTGCAGACCCCCTATCTCTTTTCCGGTTCGATCTGGGAGAATCTCCGCTATGGTCGGCTCGATGCCGCCGCCGAGGAGGTCGTGAATGCAGCCAAGGTGGCCGGTGCGCATGCCTTCATCGAGGAGTTGGAGGAAGGCTATGACAGTCAGGTGGGAGAGGGAGGGGTCCTCCTTTCCGTGGGCCAGACACAGCTATTGAGCCTGGCGCGGGCGATTCTTGCCGATCCCGATATCTTCGTCATGGATGAGGCCACCAGTTCGGTCGACACACTTACGGAGGCGCTGGTCCAGGATGCGATGGACGCGATCCTGGCAGACCGCACCAGCTTCATCATCGCCCACCGCCTCTCGACCATCCGCAAGGCGGACCGGATCCTGGTGATCGAGGATGGACGCATCGCCGAACAGGGCACCCACGCCCAACTGATTCGCCGGCAGGGGCATTACTATGACCTGTATACAAAGCAGTTCAGAGACGAGCGCATCGGGTCCGCGCAGCCGCTTCTGCAAGGAGGGAAGCTGATCACGGCCTGAGCTCCTTCCGCTAACCCGAAAACTAGCGCCAGGCCCCCCAGAGGAGCTGGCGCTTTCCGTTCCTGCGTCCTGCGCAAGTCCACGAGAATTCCGTATTTTCCTGATTTGACGTACGGAACCATCTCAAATATACTGTCTGCAGTCGCTCTTGAACAGAGCGATCTGGCACCTGAACAATCGATTCGCAACCGGGAGCTCGGAAGAACTGGGCTGAGAAATCTCCTACCGCGTCCGAATGGCGCTCTGTGGAGATGACCGACACACCTGATCCAGGTAATGCTGGCGTAGGAATTATAGCGATGAACTGAAAACCGTATTTTGCGCCAAACGCCAACCGCCTGCCAGGGCGGTTTTTTGTTTGCGAAAGGAGACAAGATGTCCAACACGGTGATTGTCGATATTGAAGTGCTTCCTGGGACTGGCGGCGATGTCTACTCGGTTGTAGACGGCGCCATCGAGGTCATTCAGGCTTCAGGCCTCAAATATGCAGTCGGCCCAATGGGGACAACGGTCGAGGGAGACCTTGACAGCTGTTTGGAGGTGGCCAAGGCAGCCCATCGCGCCTGCTTTGTAGGCGACGTCGAGCGTGTCGTAACAATCATTAAGATCGGCGAGTCCGTTGGCGGAACGACGATAGACGGGCTGGTCTCTAAGTTTCGAGAAGATGCCCCATGAGGACCTCCCGGTTCCTCGTTCCCGCAATCGTGCTGATCTTGCTCGCGGTCTGCTGGGAGTTGACGGTCTTTGCATTCGCAGTGCCGAAGTGGATCTTGCCCTCGCCCTCGGCGATCTGGCATGCATTCTGGGACACCCGTGCCCTGATGGGTGCCCATGTGGGCCAGACTATGCTGGAAGTCGCCATTGGGATTGGGGTGGCCTTGATGACGGGTGTTGTCGTGGCTGCAGTTCTCGACTTCTCCCCCTGGCTGCGGCGGGCTGTCTATCCACTACTCGTTATTTCGCAAACGGTGCCTATTCTTGCGCTGGCTCCCCTGTTGATCATCTGGTTTGGCTTCGGCATTGCGCCGAAAGTTATCGTTGTGACGCTGTTCTGCTTTTTCCCTATCGCCATTAATACAAGCGACGGCCTGACTTCGACCGAACCGGAACTGGTCGACCTTTTCCGCTCAATGGGGGCGACGTGGCTTCAGATCTGGATAAAGGTTCGTCTGCCAGCTGCTGCGCCGTACTTTTTCTCGGGCCTGAAAATTGCCGCCACCTATAGCGTAGCCGGGGCGGTCGTCGGGGAGTGGGTTGGCGCTAAACAGGGGCTGGGGATATTTTTGCTGCGCTCTTCGGCGGCATTCCAGACCGCTCAGGTCTTCTCAGCCATCGTCATTACTTCACTCCTGAGCATTCTCTTGTTCCTGACGGTCTTTGCGATCGAGCGTGGAACAATGCCTTGGTACTTTGAAGAACGAAACGGCAACCACATGTGATCAGTTGCCGGCGGCCAACCACACTCTCGCCACACACCACTGGCCTTTGCCAACTACTCATTATGAGGAGACGATGATGAGAAAACGAATGCGACATTCAATCCTGTTGATTACAATGCTAATTGCGCTGATGCTGGTTGCAGCGTGCGTTCCTGTGACGCCCGCCGCAAAGAGTGAGGGCACATCCGACACACCGACAGACGTCACCCTTATGCTGGGTTGGACACCAAACACCAACTACACGGGAATCTACGTAGCCCGCGAAAAAGGCTGGTATGAGGAGGCCGGCCTGAACGTAGAAATCGTCCTTCCGGGCCAATCGGATGTGCATCAGGTTGTGGGCACGGGTTCCGCCCATTTTGGATTCAGCTACCAGGAAGGCACTACGTTTGCCCGCAATGAAGGTGTGCCGATTGTGTCGGTTGCAGCCATCATCCAACACAACACTTCGGGCTTCGCTTCGAGAAGCAGTGCGGGAATGGGAATCACTACGCCCACCGCTATGGCAGGCAAGCGGTATGGGGCTTTTGGTTCACCTATCGAGTTTCCTACCATCGACCTGTTGATGCAGTGTGAGGGCGGATCGGCAGAAGATATCGAGTTTATCGACATCGGATGGGCAGACTTCCTCTCAGTTACAGAAGCGGACCAGGTCGACTTTGTCTGGATCTTCTACGGCTGGGGCGGCATCAACGCGGAGCTTCAGGGCGTTGAACTGGACATTGTCATGCTCAAAGACTATCTGGATTGCATTCCTGACTACTATACTCCGATCCTCATCACGAGCGAGGCCATGATCGAGAGTGATCCGGAGACCGTGCGAGCCTTTGTTGAGGCATCAGCTCGCGGCTATGAATTCGCCATCGAGAATCCGGGAGATGCAGCAGACATCCTGCTGGCGGCCAATCCGGATCTGGACGCCGATCTGGTACGAACAAGCCAGGACTGGCTGTCCAAAGAGTATCAGGCTGATGCGTCCCAGTGGGGCATTCAGACCGGCGATATCTGGCAGGCCTATGCCGACTTCTTGATCGAGAACGGCATCATAGAGTCGTTTGACGCCGAGAGCGCATATACGAACCAGTTCCTGCCGGAACGAGAATGACTCTACTGGCGGTCGACTCGCTCTCCAAGACTTTCGGCAGCGGTTCCCGCAGGGGCTCAGGCGGCAGTATCGAAGCTGTTGTCGACCTGACCTTCAAGGTCGAAGAGGGCGAGTTCCTGACCATCATCGGCCCCAGCGGTTGTGGAAAGTCCACCCTTCTGCGGATGCTGGCCGGCCTCGTACAGCCGGACAGCGGCCAGATCATTCTGCAAGGCCAGCCCCTGCCGGACGCATCCGATCGGCAGGGGCGCTTTGGCTACATGCCGCAGCGGGATACTCTGTTGCCGTGGCGTACAGTACTTGACAACGTAATTCTAGGCGTGGAGCTGGCCGGTGGCAGCCGAGACGCGGCCCGTGACGAGGCGCGTCAACTGCTCCCCCTCTTCGGGCTGGACGGCTTCGCAAACAACTGGCCCAGCACGCTTTCGGGCGGAATGAGGCAGCGGGCCGCGCTCCTGCGCACCTTCCTGGCTGGCTACGACATCCTGCTCCTCGACGAACCGTTCGGCGCGCTCGACGCCCTCACCCGCCGCATGCTGCAGCAGTGGCTGCTGGGCGTGCGGACGCGTTTCTCTAAGACGATTCTTTTCATCACCCACGACATCGACGAAGCGCTGCTGCTGGGAGATCGCATGCTCGTCTTCAGCCCCCGTCCCGGCCGCATCACCGCCGACCTTTCAATCGACCTGCCCCACCCGCGAAACGAGGATACAATCCTGGAAGCGGACTTTCTCGCCCTGAAACGGAATGCGCTTGCGTACCTGAAACTCTGAACACGGAGTATCCAATTCTTGATCGACAATCAAAGCGCAGACCTCCTGAAGTCCAGTGGATATCTCGTAACTTCCGGCGCGGCCTTGGACGGTTCTGAACTACTGGAAGCTTTCCGAACTTTCATCCGCAGAGTTCGGGACTATCAACTCCGTTTTCTTCAGAAGCGTTACGGGTACGCGTACGACGGCTTTTCCTACTACGGCCAGACCGACAGCAGCCATCAGGCCGAGGACGACCTCATCAGCACCTTCGTTCTGTCCGAGTTCTACCCGGTGGACCGCTATCCCGTTGAGTTTCAAAGCTTTCTGAGCGGCAGTTGGAAAGAGGTTGTGCAGACGGTGCGTTCGTTGGAAATCGAACTGCTGGCACAGCTTGACATACCCGGCCTGCTGGACTTCTACCACTGTAACGCCGGCCACATGGTCTCCAACAACTACTATCCGCCACTCCGGCAATTCACCGCCACGGCGGCCGGCAATACGCGGCTCTCCGCGCATCCTGATGCCTCTCTGTTCACCGTCTTCCCCTTTGGTATCGACGAAGAGCTGGAGCTGCAACTGACCGGCGAGAGCGGGGAATCTGTGTGGCAATCTGTGGATGCCTCTGACTCTATCCTGCTCTACCCGGGCTACTTGATGGAGATGTGGACCCACGGGGAGATAAAAGCAATGAATCACCGGGTGCGGCTGAGCAACGATAGCGCCGCCGAACGATTCACCTTTTCGTTTTTCTCGCTACCCTTTCCTCTGCGGGAGTTCGAAATGCCCGGGCGGGGAAGAATGACAAGTGAAGAATACTTCGAAGCCTACGGGGCCCTATTCTGAAGCGATCGGGTTTACGCCGTATCGCCGGGCAGCGTCGCAAATCTTGCCCCAGGCCGTGTCGTCTACCGGGATGCCGTCGCGGCTTCGCTGTCGACGCGTCCGGACCTCCGGCTCGCCCGGCGCCAAAATTTCGTCGAAGCCGGCTGCCAGCTCTGAACTCTTGACGTGCTGCACCAGCCCCTCGACATCAGCGTAAAAGCCGCCGCCCTCCCTCATCTGCTCAGGCTGAATCACAATTGCGAGGAATCCGTTGCCAATTCGGTCTACTCCCTCGCGACTACAACCAGCCCCTGACAGCGCGCCGGCCAATATGTCGATGACAAAGGAAAGGCCAAATCCCTTGTGCCCGCCAAAAGGCAGTAGAGCGCCCTCCGGCGGCCCGATATAGGCGGCAGGGTTCGTCGTCGGGTTGCCGTCGGCGTCAACAATGCAGCCGGCCGGCGCCGGCACGCCCCGGTTGTGCATGTCCTTCAGCTTGCCATCGGCAATGGCCGATGTCGCCATATCAAGTACCAGCGGCTCGTCGTCCTGGCGCGGAATCCCCACCGAAATCGGGTTGGCCGAAAGCCGCCGCCCGCGCCCGCCCCACGGAGCGGCCAGCCTGCCGCCCCCATGCGTATTGACAAACATCACCGTCACCAGCCCCTGCTCTGCCGCCAGGTAGGGATAATGCCCGACGCGCCCGATGTGCCCGCACTCGCTGACCGTGATGATCCCAACTCCCATAGTGCGCGCCTTGTCCATCGCCACTTCCATCGCTTCCAGACCGATGACCTGTCCAAAGCCCCAGCCGCCTTCCATCACCGCCAGTACTGCCGTCTCGTGCATGATTGTGATGTGCTGGCCGGGGACGACATCGCCCGCTTCCATCCACGCCAAATACTCGGGGATACGCAGCACGCCGTGAGAGTCGTGGCCGACCACGTTGGCTTGCACCAAGTGTTCAGCCACGATGCTTGCTTCGTCCTGTTCCAGACCGGCGGCTGTGAAAACTCCCTGGACGATGGCGGTCAGTTGCTGCGGAGAAAATCTCGGCACGGATTCCTTCTTTACGTCTTTTGAGACAATTCGCCGGCTAGATTCTTCAGCAATAGTGGAATAGCTATTCGGGGAGAGGAGCGAAGCCGGATGGTCGAGACCACTTTTTCAACACGAATGACCGCATCGCATGTCGGCGCCGACAGGAGTTCGCGGCCGTCCTTCTTTTGTATGGAAGCGGCTTACTTCTGTCGCTTGGGGAAAGGCGGTGATCACGCTTGAGGCGCGAATAGAGAATTTGGTTGTACACTGGCAAGCTCTGGCGCAAGCTCGTCAATGCCGCGGTTCTCACTCGACTAACGCTACAAGATCGCCAACAAACGCGCCCTACAGTATTGAAAATTCCTGTACGTCGCCCGAAGTTCGAGCAGAGGCGCCCTCAATCTTGCTAATTAAAACATGATTCATCGCATGGCTGACTCCGTCTACTTCGTAAACAAGTCGTCTGCTGCAAATCGCTTCAAGTCAAGAACAGCCTGATGGGCGTCTCCAACAGTTCCTTCACTCTACGCAAGAAGAGAGCACACTCGGCGCCGTCCGTCACTCGGTGGTCGGCGGAGATGGTGACCTGCATGACCGTGCGCACGACCACCTGGCCCTCCTCAACGACCGCAGTTTCCCTGGCAGTAGCCACTGCGAGAATTGCTGTCTGCGGCGGGTTGATGATCGCGGCAAAGTGATCGGTATCGTAGCCGCCCAGGTTGCTGATCGTGAAGGTGCTGCCAGATACATCCTCGGGCCTGGCCCTGCCAGCGCGCGCCCTCTCAATCATGGCTCGATTCTCGCGGGCGATGTTCGATATCGGACTACGGTCCGTCTGCCGGCTGACTACCGTCAGTACGCCCCCTTCCACCGCCACGGCCGCGCCGATATTGATGTCAGGATGAACATCGATGCGGTCGTCGACAAAGGACGCGTTCAGGTTGGGGAAATCGCGCAGCGCCAGGGCAGTGGCTTTCACCACGATGTCGTTGACGGAAACCTGCGCCTCCGATGGAAATGTCTCGTTGAACTGCCTTCTCAATGCCAGAGCACCGTCCATCGTGATGGAACTGGTGATGTAAAAGTGAGGGATCGTCTGCTTGCTTTGGCTCATGCGCCGCGCAATCGTTCGCCGCAGAGGCGAGGCAGCAGTGCCAACGCTCCGAGACCCTTCATCGCCGACGGGCAGGCGTTGGGCAACCTCCTCGATTGCGCCGGGACGGGCTTCCGCCAGATGACTCTCCACATCCCCGCGCAGAATCCGGCCGCCGGGGCCGCTGCCGGCCACCCGGCGCAGGTCCAGATTGTGCTCTCGGGCCATGCGCAGCGCAATCGGTGTCGCCAGTACGCCGTTCCCCACAGGCTCTGCCGAAACGCGACCCGTCGGCTGACTCTCCTGCGGCGCGGCCGGCAAGGGATCGGATGGCGCCTCTACTTCGGGCGGCTTGACCGGCGGCGGAGCTGGCTTTTGAGATGGAGTGGGCGCTGGTGAACTCGACAGCTCATGCGCTTCCCCAACCCGGGCAATCGGCGCGCCCGTCGCCGCGCTCTCTCCGGGCTGAATGAGAAGCTCCAGCAGGACGCCGGCAACAGGCGCCTTCACCTCCAGCGTCACCTTGTCCGACTCGAATTCGGCGATAGGTTCGCCCGCCTCCACTGCGTCGCCCACGCCCTTCAGCCAGACTGAAAGTTCACCTTCACCGGCCTCAAAACCTAGGTCGGGCATGGGGATGATCTCGGCCACGAAATTCTCCTCTAAACGGCAACGGCAGGCAGCCGCTGACCAGCTCTCCGCCTCTGCTGCCCCGAGCCCAATGACACGCCAGTCCTACCCAAACTCCATTCGATTCAGCCCCACCAGCGCCGCTTCGAAAATCGCCTGGCTGTCGATTTCAAAATGGCGGTACAGGTCGGCCGTCGTTCCCGACTGACCGAAATCGTCCACGCCCAGAGGTATAAGATAGCTGCCGAAAAGACTGCCCAACCAGGCAAGATTGTGGGACGCCCCGTCCTGCACGGTGACGATGGGGGCCTGGCGCTCGTGCGGGGGAATCAGCCATGAAAGCAGCCGGCTCGGCTCCCGGCCCGGCCTGCGTCCCCACTGCGCCGCGCGCCAGTTCTCATACAGGCGCCGGGGGCTGGTCAGGTTGAGCACATTGACGGCAATGCCTTCTTCCTGCAGCATCGCCGCCGCTTCCACCGCCTCCGGCAACATAATGCCGGTCGTGGCGATATGGACCAGCGACCGCGGGTCGGCTTCCGGCGTAACGGTCTTCCAGTCCAGCAGACGGTACCCGCCTTCAAGCACTTGGCGGCGCAGTTCGACCGCGCCGAGCCGCTCCATGGCAAGCTCCAGCAGCGACTGATCGGTCGGCTTTGTCGAGAGACGCAGATAGGTCGCTCCGCCATCCACATCGCGGCAGCACTGGCGCACCGCCTCTAGCATGATCCAGACCAGCTCCTGCGCAAAACAGGGCTCGTAGCTGTTCAGATTGGGCAGTTCCGCGCCCAGCGAAGGGGTCACCGTAGACTGGTGCGCACCGCCTTCCGGGGCCAGACTGACGCCCGACGGCGTGCCCACGATGATAAAGCGGGAATCGGCGTAGAGGCCGTAGATAAACGAGTCCAATCCCCGCAGCACGAAAGGATCGTAGACCGTTCCAATCGGGATCAACTGCTGGCCGTTCAGTTCGGCGGAGAGGCCCAGCATCGCCAGCATCATGAAGAGGTTCATCTCCGATATGCCCAACTCGATGTGCTGGCCATCAGGGCCGTAACGCCAGCTCAGCCCGCGGTTCTCCTCCAGCTCGTAGATCTCCCCTTCTGTGAACGAAAAAACGCCCTGCTTTGCGATCCAGCCCGACAGATTTGTGGAAGTGGAGACATCGGGCGATGTGGTGACCAGCCGCGGCGCCAGTTTCGGATCGCGGCTCATGCTAACCAGGATCTGGCCAAACGACTGCTGCGTGCTGAGCATACCGTGCATACGGGCCGGCACACTTTCGGGCACGTCCTTTGCTGATAGACCGGCAGGCGGCGCCCCCGCCCCTTTCGTTCTACCATTGGTTGCAGCTTCCGGCGCGACCGAGTCCGGGTACAGCTGGAAAGCGGTCTTCGTGCACAGCGCCCCCTCCTCCGACTCCGGTTCAAATGCCGCCCATTCATCGTCCCCCGAAACTGCCAGTTCTTCGGCCAGGGCCGACATCTCTTCCACGCTCAGCAGTTTCGAATGGTTATGGGGGTCGCCCGCGATCGGTAGCCGCCATCCCTTAATCGTATACGCGAAAATCACGGTGGGCCGGTCTGCCGTGGCGTCGGCCTCTTCGAGCACGCCGATCATCTCATAAAGGTCATGGCCTCCCAGATTGCCGATAACGCCGGGCAGTTCCTCATTGCTGATAGGAGCCAGCAGCTTCTCAAGGCGCGCATCCTTGTGCCCGTTAACCGTGACAAAGCGCTGGCGCAGCTTGTCACCCGGCAACCGTACCAGCAACTGGTACTCCTCGTTGCTCATGTCGTCGATGCGTTTGCGCACCAACTCGCCGTGCTCCTTGGCGAACAGACTTTGCAGCTTGCGGCCGTACTTCGCCTCCAACACCCGCCAGCCCCAGCTGTCGAACATCGACTTCAGCGTCCCCGCGCGAATGCCGGGAACCACTCTATCCAGGCTCTGACGGTTCAGGTCCACGATCCAGATCGTGTTGGCCAGTTCGGCCATCCATTCATCGAAGACGGCTTCCCAGACATTGCCCTCATCCAACTCCGCGTCGCCGATTATGGCAATGAAGCGATTGGACGTAACGCCGCCAAAGTGCATTTTGGCATAGTGGTGGGTCAGCGCGGCAAAGGCCGGGGCGACTGCGCCCAGCCCTACCGAGCCGGTGGAGAAATCGACAGGATCTGGATCCTTGGTACGGCTGGGATAGGCCTGCAAACCGCCAAAGGCGCGCAAAGTGGTAAGATAATCGCGCGGCAGCTGTCCCAGGAGATACTGAATGGCGTGAAAGACCGGAGAAGCGTGCGGTTTGACCGACACTCTGTCCCCGTGCTTGAGCAGGTGAAAGTAGAGCGCGGTCATGATGGTCACCATGCTGGCCGACGAGGCCTGGTGCCCACCCACTTTGACGCCATCCCGCTGCGGACGAATGCTGTTGGCCTCATGCACGATGCGCATCGACAGCCACAGGACTCGATCCTGAATGTGGTTAAGTGTTTGCAGATACTCCGATGTCAGTTTCATTGGCGTGATAAGCGTCCGGCAACTGCTTTCAACCTGCAACGACCCAGCGAACGCAACTATGCTAACACATATAGACGAGCCGCTTCTCGCTTTAGTGCTCTCTTCGGGGATTATAACATATTGCGGCCGACTTTGATCAGGATCTCCGAATTCCCGTTAGCCGCTCGCGCTTGGGTTTTGCGGCTGATATCCAATCGCACGGCGCCCGTGTTCCAGGTCATAGAGCGGCCAGTCACCCCCGGAAACGCCGAACACCACCTCGTACTCTACATCCGGCTGAATGACCGCCCGCTCAAATACCCGCACCAGGTCGGCGTGGCTGAGGTGGTGGGGATGCTCGGCCTGCGGCCGGTCTGCGCGCACATTGCCAATGCGCACCGATACGCACTCCAGACCGTACTGGCTGGCATACATGTAGCACAGGTTCTCACCGAAAACCTTGCTTATCGAGTAGTAACTCTCCGGGCGGGGCAGCATGTCGACCGTGCGCGTAATCTCCTCAGGATAGGGGGCCAGCAGCCCGGCGCGACTGGCAAAGACGACGCGGCGCACCTTGTTTTGTCGGGCCGCCTCGAAAAGGTGATAGGTCCCGATAATGTTGCTGTTCAGGATCTCCTCCCACGGCGCCGAGCCCAAAGGGTTGCCGGCTAGGTGGACAACCGCCTCCATGCCCTGCGTTGCCCTGGCCACCGACTCAAAATCTGTCAACTCACCTACGACAACGTCTTCAAGTTCAGGAATCGGCACGCGGTCGAAAGCCCGCAACGGGTATCGGTCACGCAAACCGTTCACTAGCACTGTGCCGACCGCGCCCGCGGCGCCCGTAATCAGAATTCTCATTAATATCTCCTTGCGCTTCTCGCCAGTTCACGACTGTTGGCATGTTGAATTCTCCCCCGAGAGCGTCGGAACGCTTTCAAGCGTCAGGGCCAGTCCTCCTCAGACAGTAGTTCAATCATCTGCCGGATGCGCGGTCGCGTCCGGTCCACAAACGACCGGTGAAAGGAGAATGCCCCGTGCTTTTTCAGACTCTCGTAATGATGGGCGAGCGTCGGCCTCGCTGCAAACTTCAGCGCAATGTATCGCCGGTCAGCCTGCTTGCCGAATACGGCATGATACAGATACTGATTGAAAAAGACCGCGTCGCCCGGCTCCATTTCCAGTGCGCAACCGGGCAGATCAGGCCCAGCTGCGCCGAAAGGCATCACATCCGGCTCGGTCTGAATGTGATTCAGCCTGTCAAGTTGATCGTAGAACGGAGGCCGATGCGAACCGGGCATAACGCGCAGGGCGCCCGTCTCCTTTGTCGTGGGCGTCAGATAGAGCATCACTTTGATGCGCACATAGTCCGGCTCCTCTTCCCCCGGGCGGTCGCAATGCCACGCGTGGCTTTGCGTTTCGTTGAAACTGCCCTTGTTGCCTTCGGAACCTCCCCACACGAAACCGGCGCCCAGCAGCTGCTCGATCGACCCGTAGATGCGATCATCCACTGCGAGCCAGGAGAGTTCACAGCTCGATTCGATAAAGGGCGCGACGTGCTGGTATTCTCCCGCGTCCGGACCCCCGCCGCGCTCCTCCCTCCATAGCGCATCGGCCGCGCGCCGGATCTCCCAAATTTCTGCTGGCGAGAAAAGTCGCCGCAACAAGAGGAAGCCGAATGTCCCGAAGTGAGCGATCTGCTGCGCGCTGAGCATGACGATCCTCTCCTATCACACGCGGGTGAATTTCTGCAGCCGGTTTTCGAGAAAGGGCACTTCGGCCACGTACAGGTCCCCATGCGAATCGAGCCACAGCCCATGCGGGCCATTGGCAAATTGGCCCGCCTCCTCTCCCTGCTCGCCCCAGCGCGCAAGCAGCTCGCCGTCCAGGTTGAAGACGCTGATGCGGTAGTTGCCTTCGGCGATGTAGACGTTGTCTTCATCATCAATGTAGAGATCGTTCGGGCCGTCCAGGTCCGGCCACTCGTCTAAATACTTGCCCTCCGCATCGAAGATCTGCAGACGCCTGTTCTCGCGGTCTAGGACCAGCACGCGCCCGCGGCTGTCCGCACGCAGGCCGTGCGGCAACGCGAACTGCCCTGGGCCCGTGCCCTCTTCTCCCCACGAGTGCAAAAGCGTGCCGTCAGCCGAGAAACGATGCACCCGGAATTGGCCGTACCCGTCGGCGACGTAGAGATCGCCCCACGGAGCCAGCACCGCCCATGTGGGCCTGTTGAAGGGCTGGCCCGGCGCCCCAATTTGGTCGGGCGTACCCAGCGTCTGCAGCACGCGCCCGTCGATGTCGAACTTGCGCACGGTGTGGTCGTCGACGTCGGCTACATACAGCTGGTCCTGTTCGTTGAACCAGACGCTGTGCGGGTTCTTGAGCAGATCACCGCCCCACTCGGTCAGACAACGGCCGTCGCGGTCATAGACCAGGATCGCCCCGGGCTCGCGCCGTGCGATGTAGACGCGGTCACGCGAGTCCGTCGCCACCGCCGGCGTTATCCCGCCGAAAACGCGGCCTTCCGGTCCCTGTCCCCACCCCTCGACTACCTTGTATTCGAAACCGCCACTGTTCCCTGCCATCTCACTCCCCCCTGTCACAAGAGATTCTTCTTCGCGGCTCTTAATGGCCCTTTGTGGACAGACCACTTGCCGACCCTTTATATCTCAAATCGGACAAACGGTAACAATCCCGGCGAAAAAGGTATCAAGTTATCGGGCTTTCCATCAACACAGTGACGCCCATATCGATATATTTGTTGCGATTTTCCGGCGAGTAGCTCCTGAAACTGATTTTGGCGTCCGCGCCCTGCAACTGCTTGAGCGCGTGCCGAACGCAGTCGTCAACGCTCCTGAACGGATGCTCCAGGTGGGCTTCCAGGTCGAAGAGCAGGTCGTTCGGCCCCCAGGTCAGACAGTCAATTCCCGGTTTGGCAAGTCTGCGCACATTGGTTACGGCGCGAACTGTCTCCATCTGGATACAGAGGATGCCCGTGCGGTTCCACCAGTCGGCATACTCCAGGCGCTCGCCGCGCCCTTCTATGCCGTAGCGCGCCGCGCCGCCCCAACTCCTCTTGCCAACCTGCGGATAATAAAAGGCATTGATCGCTTCATCCACCGTCGCTTCCTCCTCGACGATGGGGATTTCGATGCCGAGCGGGCCCAGATCGAGGATGTTGCCGATCAGATAGGCGTGCCGTGTATGTTTTATGCGAAACTGAACCGGGATCCCCAGCTCCGCCGCCATCCCGCAGATCTCCACTACCCTTTCTTCGTTGTAGGGCGAATGTTGGCTGTCCACCGAGAGGAAGTCGTAACTATCCTTGCTGAGAATGTCTTCCAGTTGGCTCTTGTCGGCGTTAAATGGAGCGGACACGCCGATCACAATGTCCCCCCTGCGTATGCGCTGCTTCAACGACGCGCCGTCTGACATAACCTCCTCCTGTGACTTTGTACTCCCCTTTATTCGATTCCAGCCCGCCTGATCTGACCACAATTTGATGCCAGTACTTATCCCACGCGCAAACTCTCATGTGGATTCTGTTCTCAACTTGGATTTGCACTAAAGTCCAAACGCTCACTACTGATTGCTTTCTGCAGAATTCGCCCCCATCCTCCCGGTCAAGCGCAGGCTTAGGCAGGTAGGTCCAACCCACCTTCGGCAACGCCAAGTCGAAGTCTGGACAACTCAGTTCCAAATGGGACAATACGCCTTCGCTTTCCGCTCCCGACACAGGTTTCCGACTTCCGGTCCTATGCCTAGCGCCTCATCGCCCTGCCTACGTCCCACAACCGGCCCATTGCGTATATCAAGAGTACCCGCTTCTATGGCATGGCTAAGTGTAAAGAGGCCCTCTCTGCAGATGGTAAGTCATTAGCGTGGACACAGTGACAGTCTAACATCAACGCGCTTTCAGCGCAGACTCGCGCGCGCCGTCTTTCCTGGCGCGAGAGAGCCACTTACTCTGGACATGACAGGGCCGCTTCCGGTCCGTGGGCCGTTGGTGCAGGAACTTCCCGAGCAGTATTCGGCTGGACAACTGAGTTTTGTGGGCAAGAAGAGATCGGACCTGCCGAGAGGATCACCGTTTAAAAGTCCCAGGTCCCTTAAGAAGAAGTCTCTGAATTCAGTCCAGGAACTTCATTTGACTGCGCAACGAAAAGGATTGCGCGTTTATCGCCCTTGATACGGCCAGCACGCCGTCCAGATGGTCGCATTCGTGCTGCAGTAGCTCCGACAGATCATCTTCAAGCAGCATCGTCCGCTCCTGCCACGTTCGGTCAAGGAAGGTAATCCGGCAACTCCTGTGCCGTTTGACCTTTACGACCAGGTCAGGAAAACACATGCAATCGTCCCAAAGCGTGATCATCTCTTCGCTCTGCCGGTCAAGCACCGGATTGAAGAAAACGGTAGGCGAAGAGATGTACATGTAGACGATGCGCTTCATCACGCCGATCTGGGGCGCGGCGATCGCACGCCCAACGCCATATTTGCGGCGAAAATCGAACAACGTGTCATGCAAGTCCTGGATGACCGGTTCAAGTCCGCCAACTTCATCCCTGCGAACCGACTCGCAGATCTCGTACAGCTTCGGATGTCCAAGCAAGAGTACCTGTCGAACTGCCATTTGAATGGTCCTACATTCAATTCAAGAACTATCGAAACAATCGGTCCTTAAGTTGGGATTTGAGTCCCGCTAGAACGCCCAGAGATCGCCGGCGGTGAATGAGTTCCCCGCCAACCTTAAGATAGTTCCACTCGGATTCTGGCTTGAACGAGATTTATAGAATGTGATTAGAGATAGGAGAGAGTTTCTGGCCACTCTTAGATCAAGTGCACTCTTGTTCGTTTTACCCATGTCTGGATGTTCACAAGTGGCACTATCTCGAAGAAATGAGTTGTGACAGAAGGATAATCGCAGCCTAGGCACTTGACGAACGAGGCAGCCAAATAGTCTGCCTTCTTCGATAACTAGACATCGACTGGCAAGAGTGCAACAGAGGAAGGCCGCTTGGTTCCCTCGGAGAAATAGAGCGCCCTGAATCTTTCTATCTGTTTGATCTTGTCAATAAGAGCTCGTTCCTGTTTTGAACTACCGACCATCTTCACCAATGACCTGGCGTCTGTCTCAGTGAGGCGGAGTACGAGGTAATTTGCAATTGCAGAGAACAAGGAACGATCAAAGTCCTTTGCTTCTTGAGAAGCAAGTACCAGTGAAATACCGTACTTTCTACACTCTTTCGCCATGGTAGGGATAAGTTTGAGTCCCGCCGCACGATGCGCTTCATCGAAAACGACGGTGTGCGTGATATGGTCTTGAATGCCTCGACGAAACATGTCTTTGTAGAGCCCGTAGAAAATGAGAGATGCAAAAGCTCTCTGTAAATTTTCATTCTGTGTTGTGTGAATTCGGATGACTATGGGCTGGTCGCTTTCCCATAGGCTTTCGCGTGTTTCCGCGAGCTCGAAGAAGCCGTAGTCCTCCAATTCTTCTAGACGAGCGAGTAATGTCCGTAGCCCTCGGTCTGGCTTAGGATCAGCTTTCAGAATTTCCACGAAACGTTTGAACTCGGGTTCATGGAGAGTATTCAGATCGGCAGTTGTGCTATCCCAGCCTTTCTCAACAAAGCTGTCTTTGATGGCCCGGCGAATACGCTCTCCTTGAATATCTCCGAGTTCTGGGAATATGGATGTGAATATATCGCGCACCGCTCCAGCTATGTCTAGATACGCTATTCGTGAATCTCGGTCCATTACTTGGAGCGGGTTGAATCCCAAGCCGTGACAGTCGATATATCGAACTGAATCAACTAGGTCTTCAAGCCTTTCGTCGATATCTTGATGGTAAGAGAAAATGAGCGGTCGAACCCCAGCCATAATCATCTGCCTGCACAGATTAAGAAGACAGGTAGTCTTGCCCATCCCGGGGAGACCTGCCAGCAAGAGATGAGGATTTCCTTTGGTTGTCAGCGGCCAATGGACTTCATCACCCCCGTAAACTTCATTGCCGAAACATATTGAGGGCACGTCAATCACATTTCTCTCTGACCCTTCGTCAAGTGTTTCAATTCTTTCGGGATTCACTTGGACCAAGCCACGTGCACTCTTTCCAACCAATTCGGTCGTTTCATCTTTCTCCTCTACTTTCTCGCCGTTCAGCGTAGCTGTACTCGGAGCTGGCTCCGGTTCGACACCATATTGGTCGATTATCGACTTTGGGGGGTAGACCGAATCGGACAGAGAATCTGGGCCAAAAAGATAAATACCTGTTTCTGAATCCGCACTTGAAATTTTCAGAGGGTTGCTTGAGGCAAATTCAGGACAGAAAATCCAGCCTCGGTTTCCACTTGGAACATCAGTAAAGGCATAGTTACTCCCTTTCCTGATCATTCGATCTATCTCTCGAAGAGTGGTTTCATGCTGTACGGCTGATAAATGATGCCGGCGCGCTCGGTCAGCGTAGAAGCGAAGCACCCTAGCAAGCTTCGCTCGTCGAATTGCGTTGATAGCAGGACTGACTTCCTCACTGTCGTACCACTCGTTCCACCGTTTCCGCAATGACTCTACCCGTTGACGGATTCCGTTCAGTAATTCTGGTGAGCGGGCTGCCCGCAAATGCCTTCTACAGTTCACCTCAATGAACTGGAAACATAGGCCCTTGCGCGGGGCAGCTGATACAAAGATGAGGGTAGGCCGACCCTCCGTTTCGTCCTCTTCTCTCTTTGCCGAGTCAAGCGGAGGAAGCAATTCGTGAACATCACGGGTTGGAATCAAGAAGCCGTCTTCTAGAGATACCCAGCAATCGCTAGTCACAGAAGCTTCGAGACAGTTTCTATAACAGAGGGCAAGGGAGACGAGATCCAACCCCGGCTCTGTCTGGCCAGTCAAGCGTATAGCCAGCCGGCCGCTGAGCGCCTTCAAGTGATCCAAAAGCTCCTGTTCATTCCAAGGCCCGTCCCTGAGTCCCATATAGTTGAGTGCCCCAGAGAGCAAATCGAGGATTTCATCCTGGTTACTGGTTGAAGTGGTTAATTGCAGGCAACCGAGATCTTTTCGCTCCGGAACGCAATCTATAATGTAGGCGTCATAGGTGTCCTCATTTTCTCCGGGTGAGTCGAAGAATTCTACACCAAAGTTTCGATCTAATGTTATGACCCAATCACATAGGTGATGAAGCTGCAGGAGGTCTCTTTTCTTGGCAGGTGGAATTTCCGCCTTCAAAGCGGGGCGTCCACCGTCAGCACCGATGTTTCGCACAACCGCATTATGAATTGCCTCTTGTAGGCGCATCAGGCGTTCGGTGTGTCTTCTGTCCGATGGATGTTTTTCTCCTTCTTTCGAGAGCGGAATAGAGCTACGCCAGTTTGGAGTCGGGACGGGTGCATACTCCCTCTCAAAGGAATTGAGCAGACCATATACGGAGAAGGGTCTGGTTGGAGAAGCCATATCTTCTGCAACAACTCGGGAGTCTAAAGTGTCAAAGGCTATTGCAAGATGTGCCGCCTTCCTTGGCTGTTCGACTTCCTTTCGCGCCCATCTTAGCCTGGGTAGACGGACTTCCCCCGGCAAGTTCAAAGACTCCAGCATCCAGGAATCTCTTGCAGAGAGGACCCCAGCTCCGCTTCGGCGCTTTTCACGTGCCTGATTGATAAACCGTCCTGCAATGCCTCGTTCCCGCTGTTCCGTCGAAGGGTAGAATTCAAGCACAAATGCCGGTGCCAATTCCTGTGGATCTTCTTCTTGGTCTTCTTCGTCTTCGGCTCTATGGTAGTGGGCATGGACGTGGCCAAGCGAACGGGCCACGGTCATACCATCGCCTGCCCTGAGCGCATGGACATGAAGCAATCTCGATCTTTTGTGGCATTCGAGATAGCGAATTATCTCATCTCCCAGTACTTTAGCGCTGCTGTTGCTTATCGTCGGCGCCGCTTCAGCGCTATCACCGTCTCCCAGAGCGCGCGCGAGCATGGCAACCGCCGCCTTTGGCTCCTTGTCATCATCGCGGACCATCCCCGCCGCGTGGAATCCGAGTGTGTCGGCGAAAACGAAGGAACGGCCTGGTTGAAGTCCCGGCAGGAACGCTGGGAACATAGCTCCGTCCAAGGCAAAAAACTCGTCCCGAATGACTTTGGTAGTGATCCTCTGGTCGAATCTGGAATGAATAACGAGATTGTCGTAGGCCGCATGCCAAGCGACGCGCAAAGGGTGAGTTGGCAAGACAATTAATCCGATGGTCTGGCCAGAGAGAGACTGCACTTCCACAGTGTTGGCAAGCGTGAGTAGTGGATCACTCTTTTCCAGCAAAGCAGCCCAGGCTAGCAAGTACTCTTTTACCGTGTTAAAGGTCTGTGAACTTTCATCATAGATCTGTCCTACGCTTCCTCCGCTCTCGACGAAACGCGCGGCCAACCTGTGACTTGCCACCGTCGCCCGGCTCCACTCTGAAGCGTCCTCTGGCTCGGCAAGGGTTACAAATCTTGCGTCACCAGCCAATTCTCCAGATGAGCGAACCTGTACAATCCATCGCCCTATCGCTCCTCTATGTTCGTACCACTGCTTCTCAACCATCCCAAACAGATGGGGCTGAGATACCTGGAAAGACTTGCCCCGTTCAGGCGTGCGCAAGGTGACTATCCCCTTTCGATCCACGCGGATAAGACTGTCTGAAGAGACTTCTCCTGAGACGAGATCTGATACAGTTTCCCTTTTCTCGAGTTCGATTATTCCTTCGCTAAATGCTCGGACTTTCCTTCCAGAGCCGATCTGTTCCTGCTCAGGTGGCTCGCCAAAGCAAATAATGAACTCCTCGCTTTTTACGTTTTTGACCTGGCTGTCTCCAATAACGGAAACAGTCACCCTGGCAGAGATAAGCGCGTTTTCACCAAGATCTGAGAAGTCATCATTGTTAAATCGGCATTTTTCTCCACTGTTTTCTGAGTGGGGTAACTCCCTTGAGGCGAGTTCTTCATTCATCTCTGTCCTGACTTCAACCCGATATTCTACGGCGCCTTTTTCAAGGTTGTCTGGTCGCGCTTTCCACCTGACCTCTAGTTGAGAGTAGTCGCGGGCTTGGCGTGTCTCAGAATTCAAAGTCAAGACAGGTGGATCGTTTGGATCATCACCCTCTCGTAGTCCTGACCATCTGGCAACCTTACCGGCCCTGGTTCTCCAGGGCAGGAGGTCAATACTCTGAATGTTATGGGTCGCGCCCTCGCGGCAAAGGGAGTTGACCCAAAGATGATCTTTTCCAGCGAGTTCAGATAAGGCGGAAAGGATGGGCTTAGAGTCGGCCAATCGCAAGAACTGTTCCAAATCTCTGTATTGCTCTTCGGAAGGTTGCAATAGACGCAGCCCTTCGATTCGTCTGTGGGGCGAAACTCCCGAAACATCAGTTCCCAAGAGGCGATCCATGAAAAAGCGTGAAGCATCCAACTCATCGGACACATCGGCATCTTCAGTTGACTGTACTGGCCACAAACCGAGAAGATAGAGAAAGGCCCCGGGGTGCCTCTTCTCTGCCACCGTACGGCAGAGAAAATCAAACTCTGTCCATTTTGAGACACTGAAACGCCCACGTCCCCGCGCTCTGCTTACGGCGCGATCCGCGAATTTCCGAGTCCCTGTTGACATCTGCAGAGTCATTTCGTCATAGGCCAGATTCAAGGCTTCTTCAAACAGGTCGGCTTCTTTAACTTCGCGGGCCGCGCTGTATATTCCATCCATTCCCGCCCCGGACTCTTCAGTGTTTACCAGCAGTAAGGTCGCATCTCCCTTCGTCTCTCGCAATTCCACGGCTCGATCAGCGGTAATGACGTGCCTTGCCGGGTTGTCTTCGCCAGCGACACAAAAGACCTTCCACCGCTTAATGTTGAAGGAATTACTCCCAGATAAGTCAAAGGTCAAGTCTGGCGACAAACAACGAACGTAAGCAATGGACCCGGATTCAGGCTGGCCGAGGACGTTTTCGAAGGCATGTGCCAATATGCGAGCGTGTAAATGGGTCAGAGCCAATTTAGTCCTCCATAGCCAGCTTGAAGCGAGGCCGCAAGCGCTTCATCGATTCTGCATCGTTGACGCCAACGAATAGTCCGAGATCGCGCAGTCGCTTCTCCAGCAGTGAACGATTCGATCGGAGAAGGTCATTCGATATCGTCATCCCTGGGGGAGATACATCTATGCAAAAGCCGTATCGCTCGTGAAGTGTTCCAACGAACTCTTTGAACGAGAGCGGCCTCGCCCCCCGCTTATTTCCATTTCGTAAGACATGGAGATGTACAAGGTACTCCAGAACCGAATCGGTCAAAACTAGCGAACGAGAATCTCGCGTTCTTCTTGCTCCAGCTACATTGCGCGTTGTCCTTCTTTTTGACGCCAATCCATTCGGCCGGTCAATCAAGAGCGTTGAGTCAATCACCTCTAAAGTTTTCTTATGTGCGTTTTTTCTCCCTCTCAACATTGTGAGCGCCTCAGCCAGAGGCCACACCGGGCTCGAATTGCCGTTGGCACTCTTCAATATCTCGACAGCTTCGGGGAAGTCGTTCTCCAGTTTCTCAGCAAGCTCCTCCGCTTGATCATCAAGAATATGAAGGATATGCTCAGCTTCTCTATGCTGACTTAAGAGAAGATCGCCAAGCAAGTTCAGCCATTCCGTTGCATAGGGCTTAGTGGGAATATCAAGAACCTTGAGCCTTCTGTTGTACCTAGCCTTGTGATCCAAAAGTCTCAGCGCCATCATGACGACAGGAAAGCGTTGTACACGACGTATGAAGTCATCCATAGACTGCTCTGCAAGCCATCTGAGACGGCGGTCGACACCATTTGAACAGTCAACAAACAGAAATGTCGGCTCTTGCTTTCCGCGTTGACGTATCTCCCCTGTCTCCTCCCATTCCAGCAGGATTTCAATCGAGCTGGTGAGGATAGCAGTCATGCCAACTGAAATACAGGACTCCAGAAGTTTCACAAATGCTTGACGGGGAATGATGTCTGCATAAGTCCGCACAAATCGACGTATGTCCTCTGAGAAATTTCGTGCAGCCACCTCCGCAATCGGACGCTGATTAGAGATTTGTTCTCCGCCGCCCCGGAGTTTGTCAGGCGCCGCACCCAACTGCTGTGCCAGTCGTATCATCAACAACTGATCGAGGCCAATGTCGGACTCTTCGGAAAATTGGTCTGCCGCACGGCTGCCCAATTCTCCCCGCCGAACAACGCCCTGATTGAAGGCACCTAACAGAACATTCCTCTCGAATCCTTCGCCGACAGGAAACCAAGTCTTTTTGGCGGAATCATTCTGTTGAACAAAATCGCCATCTTGATCAGCCAACATCGCCACGATCATTTCGGGGATAAATCGCAGATGCGCTACGTGATCGGGAAGATCCACCCAGTTTGCCAGATAGTGGGCAGGTGCGACCCGTTGCACCTGCTCTTGCCTGCCCACGGAATTCTTAACGTTGTCTAGGCAAAAGCATAGGAGTAGATCGCCTAAAATGGCGTTCCCGATAGTATTCTCAAAACCTATGATAGAGTCTTCCTCGACAAGAGTTTCTGCAATCCGTTCGATTGTGGTTTCTTGTTTACGCCTTCTCAGGGACCCTTCCCGCGGACCGAATGTTTCGAGAAATTCCCCTTTTCCTCTCCTGTGGCCATAGCGGAACATAAAAAAAACTGCGGGCAAAATCGCGGAAAGATCGAAGTCCTGAATTGAAATCGGCAATGCTTTGTCGTAATTGCCCGTCCATATCTCACGGGCCATGTCGCGAGATAGCACATCTTCGACGATGCCGCGGGCGTTAGTAGTCGTCATGCCGGTCCTCCTGTTGAGATCTGACGTGCAACCAATTTCTGCTGCAAGCCGCCTTCAGTCATCTGTTTGTCGGCCGAAATTTTATAGACTGTCTCATCCTCCATGGGATTCCATGCGAAGATCTCGCGGTCGTCTTCCTGAACAAGGCGCTGAACAAAAATTGACAAGTGTGCGAAAGTGTCATCTGAAGACACATCGCCCATCTGATAGCCATCACTTAACTCCAGTAGGAGATGGAAGAGATCTACACCCATTCGGAGTTGTTCTTCACCTCCGTTAAGACGCCGGTAAATCAGGAAAGCATCGCGATGTAACTTTTCCATGTCTTTGGTTTCTTGCGAAACGCCCGCCTCGAGTCGAAAGGCGCTTACGGGCTTTTCCACCCAAAAGGTGGTTTCCGTTGGTGTGCGCGGAGTAATTCGCAAGGGCACAACACCCGATCTCTCAAATGCCTGGTTAGGTAGGTCCTCCAAACATGAGATGCCGCGGCAGAGGCGAGCACAAAGGTCTGTTTGCTTTTCTTTGTCCACACAGATGGGGAGGCTTCGGAAACGACGTAAGTGTCTGCCTTGCGCCAAGTCGAGAGCATCTTCCATCCACTCGAAGTAGGCACGACGTCGGGCTGATTCTAGATCATTGCCCGCGTTGGCTCGCAGTAGCTGTCGGTCTATCTGTGGGTGGGCTTCGAGAGCAGGGTCGAGACGAACTAGCTCACGCAGTACTTCCCCCTGACGTCCTGCAGATTCCGGAGAAAAGGCTCGTTCCCAATACGGTGGGGAACCCCGCCCCTCATGAAAGTCGCGGCAGTAGTGGGTTCCAAAAAGTATGTAGACTAAGGCCGCTCGAAGTTCCCGAACTGTGATGTGGGTTTCTCCCCGTAAATGGACAGCCTGCAGCGCTTCAAAAAGTCGCTTCCGGGCATGGGAGCGAACCACTGTTGGCTCTCCGAAACCAAGTCCTTTCGGTCCAAAAACCTTCGTCGCGCGAAAAACCTCACAGCGCTCTTGGGCTGAGCAGGTAAGGCAGGGCGACCAAATTTCGGTTGCGTTGTCGCCTCCGTAGAGTTGGTCCAGCAGGCGTTCCAAGAAGTCTGTCTCAATTTCTCTTCGTTCCAGTGCTATTCCACCCACAAGTGAACGCTGGTTAAGGTCAATGAAGCGGATATAAGTTTCGCGAGCGTCCTGTTCTCCACTAAGGTACGCATACAATTCTTTGGTCAAGAGCGATTCTTTATCCTTCTCAATCCATTCCAAGAGACGGCCGTCATTGATAGCCAGCAAATGTACAACGTCCTCTACAGGTGGGCCGTCCAAGAAAGGTTTGAGAAATTCATCCAAGAGTTCGTCAGCAGAGCGATCCTTCCAAGCTGCCGACCCGTCAAGATTCATTCTGACAATGAGGCCATCTTCCATTCGCCCTGCTAGAATTCGCCGTGAAGAGGGTTGTTGGCCAAGTCCTAACCTGGCAGCAAGATGTTGAAGCAATGCCGTCTTACCATCGCCTGCATTTCCACACAGAATTACAAGCCGCACGCTCCTGGTCTGTATATCACGGATTAACGCCTCTTCGATCTTTGTCTCGACGTAGGTTTGGGAGGTGAATTCAGTGTCGAGCCCTCGAGTTTCCCGGTTGCCCCATCGGGACCCTGGATATGATTGCAACAGAGACTGTAACCACGCAACTTGGTTCCTGCGCCTTTGGGGTGCGGGCGGTATTTCTTCGAGCAAAGCTGTTTTGAGAGCAACCAGCGCCAACTCGACCGACTTGAACCTCTGTTCCCGGTCAGGGTGTGTTGCTTTGTCAAGAAATTCGGCAAGATTAGCGTATTCTTCGCGATCCACACTTTCCCAGTTCAATCCGCGTTCTTTGGCTTGCGTGCCGTTATGTTGAAACGGCACTTTCTCGAAAACCACATGGAAAAAGCTGGCAGCCAAAGAATAGATATCGTCTTCAGGAGAGGCAGTTTGCTTTTCTTGTTGGAAGGGCGGGCAATACAGGATTGTGCCAGGGGCTGTAATCCGATCGCCAATCTTGGTGACGAAATCATAGTCAATTAGAACAAGGTCGCGTCCGGATACGATTATATTGCGTGGGCTGACGTCACCGTGTACAAGCCCATTGTCGTGGAGGACGGCCAGCGCTTCGCACATGGTACGCAACCAACGTAGAGCCACTCCCTCGCTGGAAGTCCCTTCGAAAGTCAGACGCGAGAATTCCCCGATGTAATGAGCAAGTGGTTCGCCTTCGATCCATGTCATGAGCGCGATGAAGTCGTTTTCTTGCCAGTCCCGTGCTACCTCGAAAATAGCTGAAAGGGTTGCCTGTTGGCCAAGGTAAGGCCGTGCCAAATTGTAGGATTTCAGGACTCGTTGGCCCTTTTCCTTGTCGTGACCCACCTTGGCGACGTAAGTCCCGAGATCTTCTTTCGTCGTCCGATCGATTTGCACTACCTTGAAAGTAGTACCTACGCCTCCGGAACCAAGACGCGAGACGATGCGATAGGTATGATTCCCAGAAGACACTTCCTGATCTTCCGTCCAGAAGCGGGCGGGGGGGACAGCGGGCGCGGGAACGGATTCACCAAGTCGTTCGGAGAGGAACAAATCCAGGTCCTGTAGTGTGGCGCGTTTTTCAGGCTTTTTAGCCAAGCCTTCATCAAGGAGTTGCATTGCCCATTGGCTTGTCTCATCTTCCCGACCTAGAAACAGCCTAGTCAGGCAAGCACACAGGGAATACACGTCTGATCGCTGGTCCGCTGCTCCTAGGCCTTGGCTGTGAACCTCAGGAGAAACCGTGAAAGTCCCTTTCCCTTTCGAAACTCCAGCCGAAGCAACGCTAATGTCCGCAGATATCTTTGTGCGCTCAAAGCCTGTAAGGATTGGAGAATTGTCGTGCCTAACTAGAATCGTCTCAGGAGTGAGGTTGCGGTGCACCAGACGGTTGTCATCCGTTTCCGCTTGGTGCAATTCATCGAGAGCGCGGACAGTGCTTCGAGCAAAGGCCAGCCTTGCCTTCGTATCCCAGGAAGTGTCAGACGTGCGTTCGTCTATACAAGGGGCGGATGGATCAACTATTGTAAAGAAGTACATCTCGCCTGGATATCCCGGTGCGTCTTGGAAGGAGTCCCGAATTCGCGGCGCCCAAGGGTATAATTGCAGCCTAAGAAGCGCCTCGAATTCTCGTCTGGCTTTAGTCTCGCTGTTGGGTTCATCGCTCGCGGAGAGATCGTAGAGATGCAGAATTATCCGATCTTGGCTAGTTGAATGAACTCCCCTATAGATGCGATGGAAACGTTCATCTTTTGGCGTTTGGAGTTCCAGGTTGAGGTAGGCTGCGAGCCTTCGCAGCGAACCATCCACGGCGACAGCACTGCTTGGTTTCAAGGTTCTGGCCAGCATCTGCACTTGTGCAGGAGTCAGCGCTGATGGAGAATCAATTCCAATTGCGTCTCTCCAACCCGAGAGTACATGGTACTGGACACCGCGTATCTTCTTACCGGCAAGCGATTTTACTCTTAAGGGATCTCGAGTCAAAAGAAACACACCGTCCACTCGTCCCAGACTCGGAACGATCTTGCGGAGAGTCGTCGCGACTTTTTTCGCCTTGTTCGTTACCAAGTCAGCCGCCTGCTCCACCACATCTTTGTTTGAGTCAACCCACTGCTCGCTCCAATGCTTGACCTCGATTACTCGAACTCCCGAAGGCCCGATAGCTACAAGGTCGATTTCATCGGATTGGCGCTGATCTGTGGCGGAGAATGCCAGATTCGTCAGCAGTATCCATTCACCCTCACCAGGCACGGATATCAGGCGACTTTTCAAGTGCGCGAAAGCCTTGCGTTCACTCTCATTGGCGGCCGGCCCACATTCAAAATGGGTAACTTTCATCTTCACCCCCCCGTTACAAGACCAATGAAGCGAAATATTAACTCTATCTCTTGGCATTTTACAAGATTTGGCATATTCTGAACACAAATGACCTCCACCTGGACTACCCGCGGATTCGAAGGCTTTCGCCAGGGCCGCTTCGGCAACGCAGGCCAGAACCTGTACGTTTCCCGCGCCGGCGTGCTGCAACGCATCCACCAATACGACATCAGCGGCAACGGCCACCTGGACCTGGTCTTCTGCAACAGCCAGAACCACCAGGAGCGCCCACCGGCCTATGTATATGATGACCCGCTAAGGGATGCGAGCCGCACCGATCTGCCGTCGGAGGGAGCGTGGACGGGCGCGGTCGCCGATCTCAACGGCGACGGTTACGACGATCTCATTCTGGGAATGCGGCACAACGGGATCAGGCCAGACCTCAATGCCATCATCTACTACGGCGCGCCCGAAGGCATGAGCGAACGACGCCAACAGCAGTTGCCGGTCCCCCAATGCGAGTCTGTGGCAGCCGCCGACTTCAACGGCGACGGCCGCCCCGATCTGGCATTTGTCAGCCAGGGCTCGCTGCGCATCTTCTACCAGACCGAACTGGGATTCGAGCCGCACAGATTTGTCGATCTCGACATCGCCGCCGATCAACTGGCCGCCTGTGACCTCGACGGCGACGGCTATGCCGACCTGGTCGTCCGTTCAGACACCGGCAGCGTAACCGTCTATTGGGGCGGCGCCGATGGCATAAGCGCTGAGCGTGCAACCGTCTGCCGTGAACCAGACACGGAGGACGCCCGACCAACCAAGTCGGCGGCACAGTACGCTGAGCACGTAGAGGAAGCAAAACCGCTGGCGGGTATCGTCCACCTGAACGGCATTCCCCACCTGTTTCTGCCCCGGTTACATAGCGTCTCTCTTGTGCCGGTCGGGGCCGGAAGGCGCCTTGGCTCCCCCCTGGAACTGTACTGTTCTCAAGCCATGGCGGTGACGGTAGGAGATGTCAACGGCAGTGGTTTCGATGACCTTGTACTGGCCTGCCGCGAGCCTTATGAAGAGGGAGAGCGCTCGTGGATCTATTGGGGGAGCGGGCAGGGTTTCGACGAAACGCGGCGCACACCCCTAAGCAGCCATCGCGCCTGCGACGTCGCCGTCGCAGACCTGAACGGAGACGGCTGCGCTGAGGTGATCCTCTGTCAGAACTATACCGTCGAATCCTACAGCGCCGACTCGCTCATCTACCGCGGCACACGTACCGGCATCGATCCCGAGCCGACCCGGCTGCCGTGCCAGGACGCCCGACGCGTCCTGCTTGCAAGGGCTGGTCCGGACGCGCGGCAGCGCGTAATTTTTGTCAACCACTACGGCCGCAACCGCCTCGGCAATATCAGTCCCTACATATACTTTGGCGCAGCGGACGGATTCTCTCCGGAAAGGCGACAGGAGCTTCCCGGCTGGGGCGCGGTCGAGGCCCTCTGCTGTGATTTCAACGACGATGGCTTCGTCGACATTGTCCTCGCCAACGCTTCGGAAAATTCAGTCGATCGCGATCCCGGTTCCTATCTGCTGCTTAACGGGCCGCAGGGATTTGCAAGCGAACCCTCTTCGACACTCCCCACCTCCCGAGCGCACGGCGTCTGCACCGCCGACATCAACCGCGATGGCTATCTTGACCTGATCTTCTGCGGCTTCGACAATCCCGATCTGCTCATCTTTTACGGCGCCGCACCCGATCCCGCGAACGCACGCGGGCTCTGTTTCGACACCGCCAACCCTCAGCGTATCCGCTTGGAACATGGGGGTGTGACATATAACGAACCCCGTTGGATCTACCTGGCCGATCTCAACAACAATGGCTGGCTGGACCTGGTCGTGCCTCAGATCGCCTATGACCGCAGTTTCGTCCTCTGGGGCGGGCCGGAAGGCTTTAGCATGGATCGCTGCCAGCCGCTGTCAGTGGTGCGCGGCGCCTGCGCCCGCGCCGCCGACCTGACCGGAAACGGTTATCTGGACCTCATCATTGGCGGCCACATGACCTCTCAGGACGGCCCGCACGACTCCTTTGTCTACATCTACTGGAACGGTCCCGAAGGCCTGCGCGAGGACCGGCGAACGCTGCTGCCCGCTAGCGCGGTCAACTCGATGGCCGTGGCCGACTTCAACAACGACGGCATGCTCGACCTCTTCATCTGCTCCTATCACAACGGCCGCGAACGGGACATCGACTCCTTCCTCTACTGGAATCGCGCCGGACGCGGCTTTGCCGCCGCCGACCGCACGCGCCTCTTCACACACTCCGCCTCCGGATGTGTCGCCGCCGACTTCAACGGCAACGGCTGGATCGACCTGGCAATCGCCAACCACAAGGTGGAAGGCGATCACATCGGATATTCAGCTGTCTGGTGGAATGGTCCCGAAGGCTTCAGCGCCGAACGCGTAACACGGTTGCCGACATCAGGACCGCACGGCATGACCGCCGTCAGCCCGCACAGCATCGCCGACCGCGGCCCGGAGGAGTTCTATCTTTCGGCCCCCTTCAAGCTACCCGCAGGCGCCCGCGTGACCGAGATAGAATGGGAAGCGGATACGCCGCCGCGTACCTGGGTCAAAGCCCAACTGCGATGCGGCGATTCGGAAGACGATCTGGAGAATACGGCCTGGCAGGGACCAGACGGAGACAGAACGTGGTTTGAAAGTCCCCAGGCCGTCGGCGCCCTGGGTCAGTCCGGCCCGTGGGTACAGTACAGACTCGCTCTCGGCGCCCGCAACGGTTGCGGCACCCCGCGCGTGACCGCGGTGGACGTGCAGTATGTATGACCTATGAAGGGACTGAATCTTTTCGCCTTGCTGCGAGTAAGAGCGGCTGACTGAAAATCAACCACTGCCGAACTGCACATGCTCCAGCACAGCCGGGTTGCAGATATCTTTCGGCTGCCGGCCGTTGAAAAAGTCGAGCACAGCAGCCACCGCCATGTGCTCGATGCGCCCGCGGCCTTCCAGAGTCGTTGTCGCCGAGTGAGGGGTCGCCACGATTTTAGGATGAGTCCGTAACCGCGAGGAGACCGGAGGCGGCTCTGGGTCAAACACGTCAAGCCCCGCCCCGCGGATCTGTCCGTTGTCCAATGCGTCCAACAGCGCATCCTCGTCCACCAGCGGGCCGCGAGCCAGATTGAGCAGGATCGTCTCTGACTTCATCTGCGCGAAACGGTCGGCATTCATCAGATGGCGAGTCTCCGGCGTGGAAGGCGCGTGCAGACTGAGAAAATCGGCGCTGCCGATCACCGTGTCCAGGTCAGCAAGTTCTACGCCGATCTCCGCGGCCCGCTCCGCTGTGATGTAGGGGTCGAATGCCAGCACACGCATATCGAATCCCCGCCCGCAGATGTGGGCTACGCGTCCGCCGACGCGGCCCAGCCCGACTAGTCCAAGCGTCTTGCCCATCAATTCGGTGCCCATCGGTACCGCCCTCGGTGCAAAGTCACCGGCAGCCAACTGCTCCATTCCCGGCTTGACCTGCTTAGCCACCGCAAGCATCAGGGCGACTGTGTGTTCGGCAGTCGATTCGGTGGGACCGTCCGGCGTATTGCAAAAGACGACGCGATGGCGGGTGGCGGCGTCCAGGTCAACGTTGTCAATACCGATACCGGTGCGCACGAGGATGCGTAAATTGGGCAATCGGTCAAAGACGTCATCATTGTAGCGGAGGGCAGACGCCGCTAGAATCGCCTGTGCCGGCTTGGCGCTGCCCACAGGGTCAGCCGGGTCCGCAATCAGACGAGTTACAGTTTGGGGAAACGTGGACAGTGCGTCGGATAGCTGGGGCGCCTCGCTCCAGACATGGGTCAATTCAGAATGTTTCATGGAGTCTGCTCCGGCTCTTCTATTCGTTACGTTGGGAAGGCAAAATTGCTCAGAAAGAATAGTATGTGCGCACAACAATGTCAAAATGCCAGCCGATTCTCAGAAAGAAAATCGTAGCGCATCACCCGCCGCTTCTGACCCGGAGGCGTCACGTCCACGAAGCCGGCGCGGCGATACGTTTCCGGCGTCCTCATGTACGTGTACGACGGCGCATCCGGCGCCACCGGGTAACCTTGCTTGCCTACCGTTTCCTTCCTATGGTATAAGAATGCGCGAGCAACTAAATGGGGATTTCTGTGTCCATCTCGTTTCCCTGATCTAAACGCTCTAGCGACTCTTTGCCTTCGGAAATTCAGTACATAAGAGATTTCCAGCCTTGGTCTGGTTCCGCCTCCTGACCTCAAGTCCGGGATGTTGAGCACAGCGCTTCTGAAGTGTTTTCTAGTATCTGAGAGCGGTCACCGTTCATTCGGAAGGTTCACGAGTGGGACGATCGTGTCCGAGCATCATCGAAATATAGAACGGCTACCTTAAGACGGTTCCTTTATCTACGAGGAGAAAACTCATGCAAAAGCTTTTTCGAATCCAGCTGCTGGCGGCCGTACTGATTCTGACAGTCCTTCTGTCAGCATGCGCGGCGGCGCCGGCGCCGGCAGGAGGAGCCGCCTCCGCCGAAGAGGCTATGGAAGAGGATGTTGTCGAGATCACTTGGCTGCAATGGTGGGTCAACGAATGGGGGCCCGACAACCACGCCCAGTTGATCGCCGACTTCGAAGCACAGCATCCCAACATCAAAGTGACCGTGGTAGACGTACCTTGGCCCGAAATGGCAGGCAAGCTACAGGCAGCCGCGGCTGGCGGAAGCGAAACCTATGATCTCTTTGGTACGGAATCCACCTGGATTGCAGGCCTGACCAAGCAGGGTTTCATAGAGGACTTGGGCCCGTGGCTGGAGAACGACCCCGAGTTCGCCGCAAAGCTGACGCCAACTACGCCGATGAACCTACTGGGCGAAACCAGAGGACTCTGCCTCTATCTCATTCCCTATCAATTCGCCTATAACGTAGACATTTTTGAGGAGAAAGGGCTGGAACCGCCGACCAACTGGGATGAGTTTGTTGAAGTCCTGCAGGCGCTGCGGGACGAAGATACAAACTCCTACGGCATGAGCATGCCGCTGCAGGACGGTGGCTTCCTGCTGCTGCGCTACTTCAATTTCCGCCTCGCCCAAGAAGGTGGCCAGATGCTTGATGCTGATGGCAACGTAGCCTTCAATTCTCCCGAAGGCGTCGCAGCCATGCAGTGGTGGAAGGATTTCTACGACATGGGCCTTGTCGTGCCTGGCTCCTTTGGCGAGGATCAGGCTCTCATGTTGGAGTTCGTAGCGAGTGGACAGACGTCGGCCATCATTGATGGCCCGTTCATCTGGACCAAAGCAAAACAAATCGACCCCGAAATCAAAATGGCTTACGCGCCGGCCTGGACACATAAGACCGGCGGCTACTCCTGGGCTTGCAGCGGCATGGGCATCGCGGCCAATTCTCCCCACAAGGAAGAAGCCTGGGAGTTCTTCAAGTACATCTATTCGGACGAAGTCTCCCTCAAGATGACCGAGACGGTCAGCCTCTTGTGGGCCACAAATGCGGCCGTCGATTCGCTGGCAGACTCGGATGATCCCATGCTGAGTCAGGTCCCCGCCTTTGCCAATCAGGATCCCGATAGCAACATTCTGTTTGCTCCCCTCCCTGAAGCATCGAAGCTGATCGATGCATTCCAACAGGCCTTTCAGCAGGTGCTAGCCGGGGAGAAGGATGCGCAGACCGCACTGGATGAGGCTGCCGCAATCTGGCAAGCCGAGTTGGACGCCGCAAAGTAAGGTGATGGGACGAGATTGGCCCTTTTGGATGCGTTTCGTCTCGAGGGCCAGTTCAATCCAGTATCCGACACGACAAATCGTACCAGGGCCTTGCAGGTGAACATGGCCTGTAAGGCCCTGATACACAGCCTACCGAGCTACTTGAGTTTTCATGACGAATAAGAGCTAAAGATGTATGACTGACGAGAGGACGTCTCGTCCAGTTGCCGGCGGCCACAGTGAAAGGGCCAAGGCAGGTGAAAACGATGTAACAAAGCCTGCTCGTGCGCGTAGCGTGCCCTTGTATATGATGAACGGGTACTTCTTCGTGGGGCCGGCTATACTCTTCTTTCTGTTCGTCAGTATCTTCCCCCTGCTGCGCACGCTCCAGATGAGCCTGACCGATGTTGAGGCAGGCGTGCCCAAATTTGTCGGTATTCAACATTACTCCGAGCTTATAAAAGATCCTTGGTTTTGGAACAGCCTGAGCAACGTTCTTGTCTTCACGTTTGCTTCTGTCATCCTGCATATCTCTATCGGTATGGGGTTGGCTTTGCTGCTCAACGAAGACTGGTTCAATACAACCGTGAGAAACTTCATGCGCGGCCTGCTGATCCTGCCCTGGGTCTTCTCGACGGCATCAGCCGGCCTCATGTGGACACTCCTTTACCATCCATTTGGCCTACTGAATTACATGTGGGTTGGAATCCTGGGCCAGGAAGCACCTATAGAGTTCTTGGCAAAGCCGGGACTGGCGATGGCTTCAGTGGTGGCAGTCAATACCTGGAAGTCCTACCCGTTCTATATGATCATCATTCTCGGCGGCCTGCAGGCTATCCCTGCCGAACTTTACGAAGCGGCCAAGGTTGACGGCGCCAACGCATGGAAACGATTCTGGCACGTAACCTTGCCGCAATTGCGCCCTATCCTGATCGCCATTTCGACCATCGACATCATCACCACCGTGGGCCATGTCGACTTGATCAGAATGCTGACCCGGGGAGGTCCTCTCCGCAGCACAGAGACCGTAGCCTACTACATTTATAAGACTGCCCTGCTCGACGGCAATCTCGGATACGGCGCGGCTGTCAGCACGCTCATGCTGATCATGCTCGCAATTCTGATCATCATCTATATGAGGCTGCTGTCTCGGGGGAGCGAGGCGGGTGAAACGAGCTTCTGACCTCAGATTCAAGTATAGATATCTGATTCATCAGATCACTGTCGTAAGTCTGACAACTCTGTCGGCCATTGTCATTCTCACTCCAGTGGTCTGGATGATCAACGCCGCGCTTCGTCCTATCAAAGAAGTGTTGACCTATCCGCCGCGGCTGGATCCAAGCCAACTTACGTTTGAATACATGGCATCCCTTATCAACAATGAACTCTACCGGGGATACTTTGTCAATAGCTCGATTATTGCCCTGTCAACGCTGGTGATTGTAATCGTTCTCGGACTTCTGGCAGCCTATGGCTTTTCACGTTTCAAAATGGCAGGAGGGCGCATCATGCTGTTGGGCATCATGGCTTTGCTCATGCTGCCAACGGTAACCCTGATCGTTCCATATTTTCGTTTGGCCCACCTTGTAGGACTCTATGACACGCGCCTTGGACTCATCGTTGTGAATTCCGCCTTCATCCTGCCCATCTGCATCTGGTTATTGAAAGGGTACATGGACGCCATCCCAGTCGATCTTGAGGAAGCGGCCATGATTGATGGCTGCACGCGCCTGCAAGCCATGCAGAAGATTCTGGTGCCGCTGGCAGTTCCCAGTATAGTGGGCACAGGTACTTTCGTCTTCATCTTTGCCTGGAACGAGTTCCTCCTGGCCGTAACCCTGACCGATACGCCCAGCTCGCAACCGCTAACCATCGGTTTGGCCGCTTTCTTTGGCCAGTTTGTCAGGGACTGGAATTCAATCATGGCCCTGTCTACCATCACCAGCATCCCTCTGATGCTCATTTTCGTCCTCTTTCAGCGTTGGGTCGTGCAGGGTATGACCAGCGGCGCGGTCAAGTAACCATCATCTCCGGCGACGCGCTCACTACACCATACGATCGCTGCAATGTGCGTCGTCCGTGTTTTTCCCAATCAGAACCGGAAGAAGCGCAGCCTGTTCATGTCGCCTCCAAGACAGCGATTCTGAGACAAGCCAATAGGCTGCTTCTCCCGCATCAACCAAAGCATCCATTGAGGGTAAGAGTCGTATGCCGACTCCTGGATCTTTCCTGACACGAGGAGAAATCAAATGCGCATAGCCCTCGCTGGAATCAGTCATGAAGCCCTCAACACTTCTCCTTTACCTACTACATTGGAACATTTCCAGGTCTGGCGAGGCCAGGAGCTCATGCAAGGGGAAAACCGTTTCTCCCCTTACGCGGCGGGGGCGGTGAGCGGAGCTATGGTCGAACCGAAATACGCTACCCTGGCCGACATGATGCAGGATCTGGGCGTCGACCCCGTGCCTATATTGCACGCAAATGGGCTTTCCCCTTCGGGGACTGTGGAACAGGGTGCTTACCTCCAACTTAGAGACGAGATCATTGCCGGAATCCAACAGGCAGGTCCACTCGACGGCATCTGCCTCATCCTTCACGGCGCACTCCTGGTCGAGAACATCTGGAGCGGCGAGACCGACCTGGTGCGCTCCATCAGGGCCATCGTTGGAAACGATGTCCTAATCTCAGCTAGGTTCGACCTGCATGGCAACCTCACCGAAGAGTTCGCTAACAAGACCGATATCTGGACCGTTTACCGCACTGCTCCCCACCGCGACGCGCCGCAAACGCTGGAGAGGGCAATGACGCTGCTTGCCCACTGTATACGCGGCGGTCATTGCCCTAAGCCCGTCTTTGTCCGTGTTCCAATGATGTTGCCAGGCGAAAAGGCCACGACCGACGCCGAGCCGATGAAATCGCTACTGGAGTTGGTTGCCGAAATTGAACGGCAACCGGGCATCCTTACTGCCGAGATTTTGGTCGGCTTCGGCTGGGCGGACACGGCCCACTCTTCCAGCAGCGTCGTGGTCATCGCCGAGAACGAGACCCACCTGCCCCATGCGCGTCGGCAAGCTAAGAGACTGGCGCAGGCCATGTGGGACCAGCGCTACAATTTCACTTTCGATCAAGAGGTCGCGTCGTCCGCTGATGAGGCAATCGAACTTGCCTTGGCGGCCAAAGAAAACTGCGTTTTCATCTCAGATTCCGGGGACAATCCTACCGCGGGCACACCTGGTGACGTACCCCATTTTCTGTCGCGCCTATTGGCCAAGGATGTCGCCGACGCGATCGTGGCCGGTCTTCCCGACAACTCGGCCGCGCACATCTGCTTTGAAGCGGGCGTCGGAGCTATGGTTACGCTCAGTCTGGGTGGTAAACTGGATACTGAACACGGTGCCCCCGTAGAGGTTACCGGCACAGTTGAACATCTCTACCAGCCCGACCCGGATGCGAAAGACGCCGCTATTGCCACGGTTCGCGTAGGCGGCGTGCTTGTCCTGGTGGCCGACAGGCGCATGTACTTTTCGACTCTCAATGACTTTCGCAAAGCGGGGGTCGAGCCTCTTGACCACAAGATCGTGGTGGTGAAACTGGGCTATCTGATGCCGGAATTGCGCGACGCAGCGCCGCGGGAGATCCTGGCCCTGACTCCGGGTTACTCTGATATGGATTTCACTCGCTTGCCTTACAGATACGTAACCCGCCCTATCTTTCCCCTGGACGAAAACTTTGCATGGTCCCCTTTTATTTCGAATGTCGCTGGATATGGGGGATGACAGCCAACAGGTATGATAGAGCGAGATTGAAGCGCCCGTTAGAGAGCATCTTTCGGACCGACCGCACTTAGGGCGGTTCGCTGATATCGAGGAGGTTGAGACATGGCCGGACCCGGCATGGAATTGGTTGGTGAAGAGGAAATTGAAGAAGTACTGCAGGTGTTGCGAGCGGGCTATCTCTATCGCTATGGCGTAACTACCCCCGACGGCGTTGACCCGCGCTTCCAGGGAAAGGTCTACCAGCTGGAGCGGGAGATCGCTGCTCTGTCGCAAGTCAAGTACGCAGTGGCCGTCAACTCCGGCACATCCGCCCTGTTGGCGGCAATGGCGGCGCTGGGCATCGGTCCCGGCGACGAGGTGATCGTCCCCGGCTTCACCTTCGTGGCAAGCATCTCGGCAATCGTCTACACCGGCGCCGTGCCTGTGCTGGCAGAGATCGATCGCACCTTCAACCTGGCCCCGGAAGACGTCAAGGCGAAGATCAGTCCCCGTACGAAAGGGATTATGGTCGTCCACATGATGGGCAACCCGGCCCGACTGCATGAACTAAGGGAGATAGCCGACGAACACGGACTGTTTCTCATCGAAGATTGCTGCCAGGCGTTTGGCGCTGCCTACAGGGGACATCCTATCGGTTCCGTCGGTCATATTGGCGCCTTCAGTTTCAACATATACAAGACGATCACGTCGGGCGATGGCGGCATGGTCATCACCGACGACGAAAATCTGTACAGGCGGGCGTTCGCCTTTCACGATCAGGGGCATTCCCCCTTGCGGACTGGCGTCGAGATCGGCAGACGCCCCTTCCTCGGCCTGGACTTTCGCTGTACCGAGTTGCAGGCTGCCGTGCTGCTGGCCCAACTGCGAAAGCTGTCCGCCTTGATCGACCATCTACAAACCAGTAAACGGCACTTCAAGGCAGCGATTTCCGATCTGCCCGGCCTGGAATTCCGCGAGGTCCTGGATCCTGAGGAGGAGGTCGCCACGATTCTGACAGTAATCCTCCCAGACGCAGATGTGGCCGCGAAGATCGCCGCAGAGCTGAACAGCAAGGTTGTTGCCGAAGCAGGCTGGCATGTCTACAACAACATGGAACACCTGCTGGAACAGCGCATGCCCACCCCGCTGTCCTGCTCGTTCGGTTGTCCCCACTACAACGAAGCCGGCCGCTCGATGCAATACGGAAAAGGGATGTTGCCGCGCACCGACGACCTGCTGGCCCGCTCGATCAATATCAGCATTGGCGTCTCCGACGCTGGCCTGGGTTCCGCCTTTGGCGTGACAATCAATGACGATCTGGACGTGGTGGCGGAGCGGGCCGACACCTTTCGCCGAGTCGCGTCCAGCTATCTCATCTGACTGCTAATACACCGGGATGTGAGCCTCATGCGAGAATTTTCGAGATTTTTTTTCTATCCTTCTTGAAGTATATTAGAGGCGCTCGTCCAAACGGCAACAGCTCATTAGTTTCAAGAGTGGATAAGAAGGGAAAGTCAATGAACGCATCCATAGCTGAAATCGCCCAATCTTTCGCGCGCGATGGGTTTGTCGTCGTCCCCAACCTGTTCAATCGCGCGGAGGTAAAGGTCTTTAAAGAGGAAATTCAGAATATTCTGCACGAGGTGAGGCAGGAGTCTGAAGGAGAGGGCAGCCAAAAGAAATTCGTGGATGAAACCGGCGTCTACGTCGGGCTGGCAGGACGCAGCAGCCTGTTTCGCCAATCCGTGCGCGACGACCGCCTGGTCGATATCCTCGAAGCCATCATTGGCCCTAATGTCGAATTCCTCAGCGACAAAGTCGTTTACAAAGACGAAGACACGCATATCGCCAGCCCCTGGCATCAGGACTGGCCGTACTGGGAAGGAACGCACAAGATTTCCGTATGGGTCGCGCTGGACGACGCTACGCCCGAAAACGGCTGTCTCAAGCTCTTGCCCGGATCGCATCGCGGCAGCGTGATTCACGATGGCGACATGAGCGACGGCTCCGGCTTTGGCCACCGCATCCGGCCCGAGACGATTGATGAGAGCACGGCCATTACCGCACCGGTAGAGGCTGGCGGAGCGGTTTTCTTCCATGACCTGACCATGCACGCCAGCCACCCGAATACAGAACGTCGCGAACGCTGGACCTGGGTCCCCACCTACCGCGATGCGCAGGCCAACGATCCGCCCTATTCCTTTGAAGTCGCCAACGTCGTTGTTCGTGGAGTCGGTCGCGAGTAGGGGCAGCCAAAGCCCGACTTACCATCGAATTTGAGTGAACGAAAACAATCTATCATTCCCCGAACAGTGAAATAGACTACAGGTATTAACGGCCAAGGACCACTACCAAAGGAGAGAATGATGGCTACTTCCGAAAGAAAGTTGACTCGCCGCACGTTTCTCAAGGCGACAGGTTTCAGTGCAGCGGCAGCAGCACTTTCCGCTTGTGTTGTCGCCGCTCCTACTGCCGGAGACGAGGCGGCCCCGGCCGCTGAGCAGATCGAACTCGACTACTGGTACATTTGGGGCGGTCGTGGTGGAGAAGGGCAGATGGCCGGTTGCGATCTGTTCACCGAACACAACCCCAACATCACCATGCACCCGCTCACCGCGGGGGCCATCTTGGACAAAACGCTGGCCGCATATGCCGCAGGGGACCCGCCAGACCTGGTCGACCTGATTCTCTGCGCCCCCCTTGCCGCTCGCGGGGCCCTGATTTCGGTAGACGACTACATCGAGAGCAGCACAATTGTCGACCTCGAAAACTACCAGTCGGCCCACCTCGAGGCGGTCAACTGGGCAGGGGAGCGGTGGGGACTGCCCGCAAATGAGGGGCTGGGATGGCTCGGCCTGGCCCGTAACCGCAACCTGGTGCAAGCAGCCGGCCTCGATGAGGACGCCCTCCCGGGCGACTTCGAAGAGCTCCATGCCTGGGCCGGGGCCCTTGAAGAGATCGATGACGACGGCAGAGTCCATACCCTCGGCATGGATATCAGAGGAATCCTTACCTACCCCGACTGCTGGAGCGTCGTCATGGGCAAGCGCTACTTTGACGGCGAAGCCTTCGAATACAACTTCGACAGCGACGAATTCGCCGAGGCGCTGCAGATCGCGAAATCCTTCTATGATCGCGTGGGCGCTGAAAAGATCGCCGAATTCAAAGCGGCGCAGCAGGGCCAACCGATTCCCAGCGCGGAAGCGGCAGGCAAGGTCGCTCTGTTCTCAGGCGGCTCGTGGACGCCCGGCTCGTTGGCCCTCAACGCCGCCGAGGGTCTGGAATTCGGATTCTCCTTCGTCCCCGACGGCGCCGGCGAGGGCAAGATGCCCTTCTTCGCCGGTACCCACACGGCCATGATCCTGAATGGGTCGGATAACCCGGACGCCGCCTGGCAGTTCCTGGAATTCACCTCCACCGACGAATACAACAGGCGTGTCTACGACGTTTCCGGCTTTATTATGGGAACGAAAAGCTTCATCGATTCACTCGATATGAGCTCTCTTTACCCGGGGCTCGACTTCTACACGAGCGGGCTGTCAGAGGGCACTCGCGTCTGGGGCATCGCCTCCGACCCGAACTGGTATCTGGCTTATTCCGAGTTCCTGGCCCTTGAAGAAGAAGTCGGTTTCGGCAGAACCGACCCGGGCGAGGGGCTGCAAATCCTCCAGGAAAAGGTGACCACCGAACTGGCGAAAGTGTTGGATGCCTGACAGGTTGGCGCCATGTATGCAGAGGGAGGGTTAGAGGTTTGACGCCACCGGCCAAACGATTCCTGACGATGTTGGCCTTCATATCGCCATGGATCCTCGGGTTCCTGGGCTTCTTCGTCTATCCCCTCCTCTTGTCGCTCTATTACAGCTTTACAGAGTACAATCTCCTGCAGCCGCCCAAATGGGTCTGGCTGCAGAACTATTCCAGCCTCACCGAGGACACCCACTACTTGAATGCTGTCGGGAATACCATCTACTTTGTGGTGTTTTCCGTCCCTCTGGGTGTGCTGACCGCCTTTCTCATCGCATTCCTGTTGAACCAGCAGTTGCGCCTGCGCGTCCTGTTGCGCATGATATTCTACATCCCGATCGTCGTGCCGATCAGCGCCACCGCGATTCTGTGGATGTGGATCTTCAACTCGAACTGGGGACTTCTCAACAACCTTCTCGCCCTCATCGGGATCCAGGGCCCAGCCTGGTTGGGGAGCCCCGCCTGGTCGAAACCATCCCTTATCATCATGCAACTCTGGCTGGTCGGAGGGTCGGTTCTCATCTTTCTGGCTGCCCTTCAGGATGTACCGCGTTCCCTCTACGATGCTGCCGAAGTGGACGGCGCCAACGCCCTTCACCGCGTCTGGCATGTCACCATCCCCATGGTGACGCCCGCCATCCTCTTCAGCCTGCTCACAGGCCTGATTGCCGCCTTCCAGACCTTTGCCAACGCCTGGATAATGACCGACGGCGGACCAATACGCTCTACCGAGTTCTACGTTCTTTACCTGTATGACCATGGCTTTCGCTTCTTCCGCATGGGATACGCTTCCGCTATGGCCTGGATCCTCTTCGGCGTAGTCGTCGTCGTTACCGTGATACTCTTCCGCACATCCGCCCGCTGGGTCTACTACGGCGGCGAAGGATAGGAGTACCAAGACGGAGCGAAGCCAGCGAGGTGCAATCGTGGTAATCCCAAAGGGGCAAGTCGCCGGCCTGCCTGCGCAGAACAGAACTCTTCATCTTAGCGGGCGCGCTCTGGGCAAAACGATCTTCTATCTCGCCGGCCTGATCGCGGCCGCCGCTTTTGCGCTGCCTTTTTTCTGGATGGTCTCCACCTCCCTCAAAGTTCCCGGAGACGTGTTCATTTCGCCGCCTAAATGGATCCCCTGGCCTCTCCAATGGCAGACTTATCCCGAGGCGTGGACCTTTATTCCATTCTTCAGCTATATGATCAATACGCTGCAGATCGCCATTCCATCCATCATTGGAATCCTTTTCTCTTGTACGCTGACCGCCTACGGCTTCGCCCGCATTCGCGCCTGGGGCCGTGATGTTCTGTTTTTCATCTGCCTCTCCACCATGATGATCCCTTGGGCCGTAACCATGGTCCCTCTCTTCATCATCTTTAAGAACCTGGGCTGGACAGGCACCTACCTGCCGCTCATCGTGCCCAGCTTCCTGGGCAGCGCCTTCTACATATTCCTTCTCAGACAGTTTTTCCTGACGATCCCTATGGAACTGTCCGACGCGGCGCGGGTCGACGGCTGCTCCGAACTGGGCATATTCGCACGCATAATCCTTCCCCTCTCGAAACCGGTTCTGGCGACCGTGACCCTGTTCGAATTCAACCGCGTCTGGAGCGACTACCTGGCCCCCCTCATTTTCCTCACCCGCCAGGAACACTTCACCATCGCTCTGGGCCTGACCTACTTCCTCGATCGTGACCGCCCCCTCTGGAACCTCGCCATGGCCGGCAATACGATGGCGATTCTGCCCGTAATCATCGTCTTCGTCCTCGCTCAAAGGGCCTTCATCGAAGGCATCACTCTCACCGGAATCAAAGGCTGAATCAATCTGCTGGCTTGTCAAATGGCGGGCAATCGCTGAGTCATGCCCGCGAATTTCCCGCGAAATGAGGAGGATGTCCGGTTGAACCATCAGCTACTGGACATTGATTCCACAGATCAAATGCCGCAAGTCTATCTGAGTGAGATAGGCGATCTCTTTGCCGAACATTCACAACAGGACTCAGGCAACATTTCGTATGGCGTGCAGATTGAACAGCAACGCTTCTTCGTCAAAACCGCAGGCGATCCTTCAGATCCGCGCCCCTTTCTGTCTCACAAGGAGAGAGTTGCTCTGCTTCGCAACGCAGTCCACCTGCGGCGTACATGCGCCCATTACGCCTTACCACAGCTACACAACGTACTCGAGTCCTTGCATGGGCCGATGCTCGTTTATGATTGGATCGAAGGTGAACTCCTCCACGCTGACAGCGCAACGCGCCAACATCCTCAGTCGGCCCTCCAGCGTTTCCGCAGGCTGCCTGTACCTGAGATTCTGAACGCGTTGGTCCCTGTCTTCGAACTGCATCTTGAGCTCGCCCAAACAGGATGGATAGCGGTCGATTTCTACGATGGTTGTCTGATCTACGACTTTTCCAACCGAAAGATGCAAGTCGTAGATCTGGATATGTATCGAAAAGGTCCATTTGTCAATGAGATGGGACGAATGTTTGGCTCGTCCCGGTACATGGCGCCAGAAGAGTTTGAACGCGGGGCGACTATCGATGAGCGGACGAACGTCTTTACGATGGGCCGCACTGTTGCCAACCTGCTTTCAGACGGCACTTTGACGCGATCAGCCTTCCGCGGCGGCGACGCGCAATTCGACGTAGTTCGATGGGCCTGTCGTGCGTCGCGCGATCAACGCTATGCGTCTCTTTCAGAGTTCTACATTGCTTGGCTGGAAGCAGGAAATGGAGCGTCTTCTTGCTGATGGAACCTGTAGCGAGAGAAGCGGAGTAGATGACCGATCGGGCGTCGCCTGCAACCTTTACCGTCGGTTATTGACCTTGACTTCAAGCGACTGATCGGCCGCCGCCGAAGAAGCGATGTCGCTACCGCCCCCCAAACCCCGTCATGGCGATCCCCTGGACGAAGTAACGCTGGGCCACAATGAAAATCGCCACCATCGGCGTCAGCATCACTGTGCTGGCCGCAAAGACGACTTCCCAGTTCTTGGCGTAGGAGTCGTTGTAAGCGCGGATGCCCAGAGCAAGCGGCCACTTGTCCATGGAGTTGATATAGATCAGTGGGTTCATGAAGTCGTTGTAGTGCTGCAGGAGCGCAAACACGGCAACGGTAGCGATCACCGGCTTTGAGAGGGGAAGGAGAATTTGGATCAGGACGCGGATGCGGTTGGCGCCGTCGATCTCGGCCGCGTCTTCCAGCTCCATCGGGATGCCGCGGAAGAACTGGCGCATGAGAAAGACGTAGATCGCGCCGATACCGCCCCAGTAGGGCACAATCAGCGGTAGCCAGGTGTCTATCCACTTGAGGTTCTTAAAAATCAGGAAGCGGGGAACCAGAGTCACCACGTCGGGCAGCATCATCGTCGCAAGCAGCAGGCCAAACCAGAAGTTACGACCCGGCCAGCTGATGCGGGCAAATGAGTATGCCACCAGCGCCGACGAAATGACCGTGCCCAGCACGGCAAAGAGAACGATGATCAGGGTATTGACGATGAATCTCGTCAGCGGCAACAGTTGAAACGCCTTGACGTAATTGTTCCAGTGGGGGTCCTGCGGCAGCCACACGATCGGGTGTGCAAAGACCTCCGTCGACACTTTCAATGAGGACGAAATCATCCAGAACGTGGGCACGAGAAAGGTGACCACCAGAAAGGTCATAAAGAGTTGAAGCGCCGCCAGCCGGATTGTCTCCCAGGCGGAGCGAGAAGTCTCGTTTCGTCTGCCTTGTAGAGAGTCACCGGTTTGCAGATCGGCTGTAGATGACTGCCACCCCGTCGCCAGAGCTCCCTGCCCTTGTCTGTCCGACCGCATTGCTAACTCCCCTCCTCGTAGTATACCCAGCGGTTAGACAAATAGAACTGAACTAGGGTAAAGCCAACCACGATCACGAACAGCTCCCAGGCCAGAGCCGAAGCGTAGCCCATGTTGAAATATTGGAAGGCATTGCGATAAATGTTCAGGACCACAAACAGGGTAGCGTCCTGCGGGCCGCCTTCGGTCATGATCATCGCCGGCACAAACGATTGGAATGAGTTGATGATCGCAATCACCATGTTGTAGAAGATCAAGGGCGTCATCAGCGGCAGAATTACGTAGCGCAGACGGCCCCACGCACCGGCGCCGTCCAGACTTGCGGCCTCCTTCAGCGAGTCCGGGATGTTGCCCAGCCCGGCGATGAATATCACCATTTGGCGGCCAATCATCCAGAAGGACATGAAGATGAATGCCGGTTTGGTGAGGTGCGGTTCAAAGAGCCACATGCGCGGTTCAATGCCGAACCAGCTCAGCGCTTCGTTGAGAATGCCGAACTCCGGGTGCAGTACCCGCTGCCAGACTACTGCACTGGCAACCAGAGGCACGATGATTGGCATGTAGAATCCGGCGCGGTAAAAGTCCCGGAAGCGGATCTTCTGCGTCAGCGCCAACGCCAGCGAGAATGAAATCGTCAATTGGATCGGGACCGCGAAGATCGTGTAAAAGGCGCTGTTATAGAGGCTGAGATTGGCCTTCGGGTCTTTGAACATCTTCGCCAGATTGGCGAAACCAACAAACGATGGCGGGCTCAGCAGATCCCATTCGACAAAGATCAGATAAACCGCATAGAGCATCGGGAAGGCGATAAAGACCGAGAACCCGATGATAAACGGCGAGGCAAACAGATATCCGGCGATCCAATCCCGGAGTTGTCGTTTGGAGATGCGGCGTTTCCCGCTTATGGCAGTGGTAGCGGCCATGGAGGTTCCTCAAAGGGGGCGGCGAATGCAACGCCGCCCCCTGTTGCAGCGTAGCTACTTTATCCCTGCTTCGCCCAGTGGGCATCGAGCAGGCCCTGTACACCTTCGTTGACTGCCGGAACGACGTCGGCAGCCGTGGCGCTGTTGGCCAGCATCGGATCCCAGCCCACCGGCTTCGCGACCTCGCTCCAGATCTGTCCGCGAGAGACGCCGCCAATTACGTCCACCTCCGAACGCAGGAAGGCATTGCTGAATGCCGCCGCGTTGGAGACGCCGAAGCGCTCTTCAATCGTCGGGCCCCAGAAGTTCTCGACAAGGGGCGCTGTATTGGGAATACGGCCGGTGATGGTCGAATAAATCTTCTGGCCATCCTCGCCGCCCATGTAGTGGACGAAATCCCAAGCAGCGTCCACCAGATCGGACTTCGGTACGCAGACACCCTCTGCCCAGCCGCGGTGGGGCCTACTCTCGTCCGCCATCTGCGGCATCATCACCACGTCGAACTCGATCTGCTTCCCTTCTTCACGTAGTTCCGGGCTGTTTAACCGCGGGAAGAACCAAGGCCCCTCATACTTCATGGCCGCGTTTCCGGTGTCGATTGTGTTGGTGCCGCCTTCCAGATCGGCCGGTGTCGGAGAGATGCCCAGATCGTACATGAAGTCCTGGGCAACAAGCTGCAGAATTTCGATTATCTCCGGCTGGTCGAACATGGCCGTGCGGGGATCCACCAGCTCATCGAACTCCTGTACGCCGGTGGAGCGGATCCAGTGGATGTCACGGGCATAACTGCCGTTGGCCTGATAGCCATACATCTTGGAATCGCCGTCGGTGCTGGTCAGTTGCTCGGCGATGCTGACGAAGTCGTCGAACGTCCAGTCGTCGGTCGGATAAGCAACACCGGCTTCGTCGAAGACGTTCTTGGCATAGAACATCACCATCACACCGGACTGGAGCGGAATCAAATAGCGGCTCCCGTCGCGACGCGTGCTGAACTCGATACTGTCTACGCCTTCAGGATACGGACCGGTGAAATTGTCCCGTTCAATGTAAGCGTCGATCGGGGCCAGCAGTCCGGCATCGCTGAACGGTTGCCATTCCCAGCCCTGGAAAGAGGCAATCTCTGGCACGACACCGCCCGCGAAGGAGGTCTGCAACTTGGTGTAATAGTCCACGCCCGTGCCGCTTATCGACGGCTTGACAGTGACGTTCGGGTTCTGTTCGCCGTACGTAGTCGCCAGCTCCTCCCACGCGGGGATGTCGGAGGCGTCGCCCCAGGCGAAAAAGTCCAGTTCGATATCCTCGGCGGCCGGGGCCGCGCTGCCGCTTGCGCCTCCGTCAGCGGGCGCCGGGGCCGGACACGCGGCGAGCAGCAATGTCGTGGAACCAATGCCGATTCCTTGCAGAAACTTACGCCTGGAAACCTGGCGGCTCCTGATCTGTTGGGCGTCTATCATTGTTCCCTCCTTAGGTGGGTCAACTTCGGACCAGTATTCTGATTATGAACCTTTGGACGGCCCGCGGCGCGGCGGCAACTCGCTGAGGATCGTGAAGCCAGCCCGGTGGGGCCACTCGGCATAGGATACATCAACCGGCAGAATTCGTCACATTTAGGCAGGTGCATATAAGTGAACAGCGATGCTGACGCACTTATTAACCAACTACTAACCTCTTTCTTAATTTGCACCTATTGGCGAGCCTGTAGAATAGCCTGTCAAAGCAGATATCCTTAGATTCTAAAACCATCCGCACGGGCCGTGTATATTGCAATCTGTTTCACGGGTTAGTGCGAATGGCAAGTAGGGAAAACAAGGGCTGACGGGCCAAGCCTATTATCGGAAACGGGCCCGGCGGCGTCTGTATATAACTTCCAATTCGCCAGTAAGATTCCAGCGAAGAGAACCACCTATGGATTCGTTTCTGTTGCGGCGGACGGGCGCTGAATGCATTGGCGTCTTCTTTCTTGTCTTGGCTGCCTGCGGCTCCGTCATAAGTGGCGGGTTGACGGGCGCGTACGGCCACATGGGCATGGCCTTCTCGCCAGGGCTTGTCGTAATGGTCATGGTAGCGGCGACCGGCCATCTGTCAATGGCCCATCTGAACCCCGCGCGTTCCTTCGGCCCGGTCCTGGTCTCAGGCGTATGGACGGCTCACTGGATCTACTGGGTTGGGCCGTTCGTCGGAGCGGCTCTTGGCGCGTTCGGCTACGAGTTAGTGCGAAACACGGAACCCGATGAGGCGTAAGGCTGCCGTAGGCCTATTCTGGTAACCTGGTCTTTCTGAATTCTTTGATGCGCCGGAGGAGGCAGAACGCAGCCGACACCCTCCGCCCATGTTGGCGCACTTCCCTTGCAGAGGGCCTGATGTCGAACACGCATTATCAGGCTACATCCTGATACGGACCTCGATTTACAGGCGGCAGCAGCGCGGCGACATGCTTCATTGCTTCGTGGGCCAGAGCGTCCAGATGCCTCCGTCTCTCGCGTCGAGTAAGGTCATCGGGGATTGCCATAGGTCCAAAAGGGTGGCCGACGCGGATTCTCACCTTTGTCCGGCGTAAACGGCGCAAGTTGACGAGAATCTTTTCTGTACCCAGTACGGCTACAGGTAGAAGACGAGCCTGCGCCTGCGTCGCCAGGAGGCCAATGCCTGACTGAGGGCGAATCAGCTCGGCGCTATGACGGGCCGTGTGTCCGGCGATCTGTTCGATTCGTTCACCCCGCTCGCGGGCCCCCGCCATAGACGGATCAATGCCCCCTTCTGGAAACACACCAACTGTGCGACCGTCCTGCAGAGCGGCAAGGGCCGCACGCATCGCCTTGCGGTCCACTTGTCCCCGCCATATTGGAATCAGGTTGAACGTTCGGCTCAGGAAACGGAAGAAACAAACCCGTTCTGTCTCAATGGCAAGAAGGAAGGCGATGCGGAATGGCAGGAAAATCATCAATAGCGGACCGTCGAACCAACTGAAGTGGTTGGAAACGAGAATAAGGGCCTCACTGCGCGGGATATTTTCCAATCCACTGATCGAGACGGAAATAAACAGGCTGCCGATTAACCGGCCCAGGAACACGAGAACTGACTGAAGTATCCCCTGTAGAGCGGCGTACATTGCGCCGTCCCTCCTTACGGCTAGGCCGGGAGCGGCGCCCCGTCTGCAATCAACCCACTGTCTTGAAGTTCCTGCCACATCGCTGCCGGCGTCTCCACATCCCAGATAGCTCGGTTGTCATCCGCTTCCGCCGTCGTCGCCGAACCGATAACGAGTGATGCGATTGCAGGATGGGCCCCCGCGAAATGCAGGGCCGCAACATGCAAAGGCACATCATGCCGGGTTGTTATCTCCTGGAGACTCCCCGCCTTTTGCAGAATCTCCGCCGGCGCATCTTCGTAGTTATATTTTGCGCCCGGACCCGGTCCTGTTGCCAGAATACCGCTGTTGTAAACACCGCCCAGAAAAATGCTCACTTCATTTTCGGTACACCAGTCCAGGAAATCCAGCGATGTTTGCTCCAGGAGCGTATAGCGCCCTGCCAGCAAGAAGCAGTTTACATCGATGTTCTTCGCGAACTCCCATTCCATTTCCCACTGGTTCATGCCTGCTCCCACTGCGCCGATCACGCCTTGCGCACGCAGGTCAAGCAACGCAGGGAACGCCTCGTCCATCGCCTGCCGGTAGTGAACTTCCTCGTTCTCAAAGTCGGGATCATGCACGAGCAGAATGTCTACGCGGTCCATACCCAACCGTTCAAGACTGTCCTCAATACTCTTCATCACACCGTCTCGACTATAGTCGAAATAGATCGAACCATCGGAGCGCACGATGCGGCCGACCTTGGTCTGAATGATTACTTCGTCGCGTGGAACGCCCCGCAAAGCCACGCCGAGCCGTCGCTCCGCTTCTCCCGTACCGTACAGAGGAGCGGTATCGAAGAAATGGATACCATGATCGTAAGATCGCCGTACCGTCTCAAGGGCCTCCGCATCGTCAATGGGACTGTAAAGATTGCCGATCGGTGCGGTGCCCATACCTAACCGTGTAACTTGCAACTCGGTATTGCCGACCTTTGCGCTTGGGAGCGTGTTAGTTGTCATCTCGTTTCTCCATGTGGCGCCGAGTGTCCACCGAAAATCGCGCCCTATTTTGTGATAACTGCGCACTGAATCTTGGCTCCGCGCCCGTATCGGTCGCAACCTGATGCGTCAAAACGGGGAACGGAACGCTGAAACCTCCTGAGGGAGAGCGGAACCGACAAATGCCCACCGTCCATATTCCCAGTGCTCACGGCGTTTTCAGAAGTGCCGCACGAATTGTACAACAACTGTGGTTGTTGTGCCACAGGCTTTCGTTCGGCCGCCATGACAGATGAACAAGGAGGGGCTCAGGCAGCTACCGGCCCTTACGGTAGAAAAGGCTTGCAAGTGGGAGAGGCAGCGTAGCCTCTGGGAGCACTCTACCTGCAATGGGCTAGGAAAGGGTTGACTAGCGGTGGAACGGAGACAAAAACTCTGTCGTGAAGAGTGGACCGGCCGTTCAGCCGGAGGACAGTGGCAGTCAGACTTACCGCAATTTGAATCGTAACCGTCAAGTTATACAACTAAACCAGTTGGGCGTGGAAGGAATCCATCAAGGGAAAGATGCTGTCCCAGGTAAATTGTTCCTCAACAATTGAACGACCGGCTCTGCCAAGCGCGTGACTACGCTCTCCGCCGGTGGCTTGGTCACGAAGCAATGACAGAACTGCGTCGGCAAAAGATTGGGCGTCATCAGCAATGAGGAGATGTTCGCCGCCCCGGAGCGGGAGCCCTTCAACGCCCAGGGAAGTGCTTACCACCGGCCTTGCACAGGCCAAAGCCTCCAGGATTTTGAAGCGTGTGCCACCTCCTACACGCATCGGTGTCAGATAGACAGACGCGCCGCGTATATAAGGAACGACATCGTCGACGGCCCCCGTCAACTCTACGTCCCTAATCGTCCGCAATCTGTTGAGCCTGGGATGGGGATCCATGCCGACGATCTGCAACTTCACGTTCAACTGGCGGCGGATACGGGGAAACACCTTCAGCCCGAACCAGAGCATGGCATCCACATTGGGGCGATAGTCCATCTTCCCGGTAAAGACCAGCAAGGGAGGGCTGGATGCGGGTAGCGGTTCAGGCACGTAGCGGGAGATATCAATGCCATTAGGAACATTGACGATTGGGCTCCCCGGCGCCAACGAGGACAGCGCCTTGCGGTCCGGCTCACTGACGGAAACAATTCCATCAACGGCTTGGCAGAAGGCCCGTTCATAGTGATACAGTTTCCGCCATTGAAGCAAGCTGTAGCTGGCGGCGTGCCAGCGGTTCAAGCTGCGAACGTCCATAAGAGCGGACCGCTTCTGCAGCAGAAACTCTGCGTTGTGAGCGTCGAAAACAACTGGAGGCCTGTCCCCGGTAGCTTCCAAAATCTGGAAGCCGTACGGCGCCATCTCCAACCCCTCTACTTGGACCAGATCATAGTTCTCTTCGGCCAGCATTCGCTCCAGGGCAGAGCGAGACTCATCTTGTTCCAGGCGCAACGCCATATCCGGTTTGGTTGTCATGAGTGAATCGATAAGGCGGCTGCGCAGGGGGCGCTCAGGTTGATGAAAACCTTCTACCCGAGAACAGATCTTCATCAAACCCGGATTGGGCCATTTCTTGTCGCGGGGCGGAAGGCAAGTGAGGAGATGGACCTCATGGCGTAAGGCGCAGTGGCGCAGCAGATGGTAATTGCGAAGAGTTGCTCCTTGACGCGGAGGGTAAGGGGACTGAGGGGTAAGGAAGAGGATTTTCATCGCCAGACGTCAGACAGAGGAGTGGTGCGCAGGGGCGGCCGGAACCGCTGTCCTGTCGCAAACCATTCTATAGACGTCAAGTGTTTCAGAGGCTGTACGGCTCCAGCTGAAAACGGACGCGCGCTGCAACCCTTTCTGGGTAAGCTCCTGATGCAACTCCTCCTCTGTCAGGAGTCGGTGCATGGCGATTGCTATCTCTTCCCAGTTAGACGGGTCGACGATCAGCCCTGCATCGCCGACAACCTCCGGCATGCTGCTCGTGTTGCTCACAATCGTCGGTGTGCCGCAGGCCATTGCCTCCAGAGGCGACAGCCCGAACCCTTCATAGAATGCCGGATGAATATGGCAACGTGCGCCGACAAATAACCGATGCAGATCCTCGTCCGGCACACGGCCTACGAAGAAGGTGCTCAGTCCAAGTTCCAGTTGTTCGACTTTCCGATAAACCTCCTCATACAACCAGCCAGGCTTGCCGGCCAGGACAAGGCCTGTATCCTCAATGTTGTAATACTTTCGCAGGTGATGAAAGGCTTCCAGCAGACCGCCGATATTCTTGCGAGGTTCAATGGTGCTGACAAAAACGATATACTTCTCCGGGACTCCGTATTTCCTTTGCATGTCCGCCCGGCAGCGTTCTTGCGACAGAGGGCAGTAATGGGGCGCCGCAGCCTCGTAGATGACGCTGATCTTTTTGGGTGAGGCGCCGAGTTGCCCGACTACATCATTCTTTGTACTTTCGCTGGGCACGATGATGTGGCGGGCATGGCGTACCGCTCTGTCAATTTGACTGTAATAGGCTGCATGTGATTCGGTCAGAAAATGGGGCCAGCGCAGGAAGGCGAGATCGTGGACGGTAATGACCGAAGGGATGCTGCTGTGGAGAGGAGGGATAAAATCTGTGCTGTGAAGAAGGTCCAAAGAATGGAATAACAGTTCTGCAGCCAACATTGGCTGCTCAACGCGAGCATGCACGGGTGTGAACAGCGTGCGCCGCTGAAAGTTTGGCGCGTGGGCCAGAGGTTCACGCTGTTTACGGTGCTGGAAAACAGTGTACGTTGTTTCCCGGTCCAGCTGGGCAAGCTCTTCTATGAGATGCTTCGTATAGCGACTGATTCCCGCCGACTGGTGGTAGTTCAGCCGGGCGTCAATGCCAACTTCCATATCCCCGACGATTCATAATATGAAAAGAACTGCCCTGCGCGTCTCCTGGTTGCAACAACACAAGGAATCCGCACCCAGCGTCTGGCAGCATTTGTGAGTCTTAGAAACTGCACCCGGGCAGACAAACGCGTAGAATTGTATCAGTTCCCGGACCGGCGGTCAAATGGCCTCGAAGAATGAAGAATCGCCCTTACCTCTTGGTCTTCAGTTCGACAATTGAGCCCAGCAGTTCCTCCGTATCCAGGTAGGCCCACACTGCCCCTGGGTCCAATGTCGAACCACCGCTCTGGAGGATATCCACTTTCAACTCTTTTGCAACGCCCTCAGGATCGGGCACGCGAAAAAGTAAATGATGCAGGCCCTCGCCCCTCTCTTCAAGGAACTCGGAATAGATGTTGTCGCCTTCAAGAGGCTCGATAAACTCGATCTGTACGGTGCCGGTCTCAATGAAGGCCAGCCTCATGCGAAAATTCCCCGGCCTCCCGCGAAAGGTCGATTGCGCATCCAGATCGCTGCCCTCGGGCGGCCAATCCACTACCTGCGCCGGCTCCATCGCAAATCGCTCTGTCCACGCATTGGCCGCGGCGCGGGCATCTCGTACAACGATGCCAACCTGTACAATCGAGCCCAATTCGATTCTGTTCATAAGCAGTTTCTTCTACAGGGTCCCATCACCCAATGCGTATCTGGCAGCGGCCAAATCAACCGCTGTGAGGCTACTTCCATGAAATGGCTGCAGGACTCCAGCCTCAGGCGCGACGAACTACCCTCTCCCGACTTACTTCCGATATGGAGATCCATCTCTGCTTCATGCAGCAGCAGCCTTCTTTTGCTGAATCTGTGGGATAATACCAGCTGCCAACGTGAAAGCCAAACATTCCTGTAGGAGAGTTTCGATGATAATTCAGGATATCAAGACAACCGTGCTGTCCCTTCCCCATCTACCGGGATTTCAGGACGCGACCATCCGTCATATCACGCGGGGGCGCAGCCAGTGTTTCGTCCATGTTCACTCCGATCAGGGCCTGATAGGGTTGGGACTGGGCGGAGGAGTAACCGCGGCGCGCGAAGTGATCGAACGTACGCTCAAGCCCATTCTAATCGGTCAGAATGCACTGCATATCGAGAAGCTGTGGGACGACATGTTCTGGGCGATTCGGGGCGTCGGTCGCAAGGGACTTGCTTTCAGCGCCCTTTCCGCCGTGGATATCGCACTCTGGGATTTGAAGGCGAAGTACTACGAAACGCCCCTCTTTCAACTGCTGGGACCGTACACAGAGTCGGTGCCGGTTTACGGCAGCGGCGGTTGGACCCACTTTAGTCAAGATGAGTTGGTGGCGGAGCAATGTGGTTACGTGGAGCGAGGAATGAGGGCCGTGAAGATGAAGGTCGGAAAGGATTTTGGCCGAAGTGAGCAGGAGGACGTGGCTCGCCTCGATGCGGTGCGAGAGGCCGTCGGCCCTGAAGTGCAGATTTATATTGACGCCAACAACGGCTACTACGCCAAACAGGCCATTCGAATGGCGCGAACTTTTGAGCAGTACAATGTGGGCTGGTTTGAAGAGCCGGTATTAGCCGACGATATCGAAGGACTGGCTTCCGTTGCCAGAGCCATTGACATTCCCGTGGCGACCGGCGAACACGAATATACCAAGTATGGATTCCGCGACCTCATTGCTCGCGGCGGCGCCGACATCGTACAGCCGGACGTGGGCCGGGTTGGCGGAATTACCGAATGGATGAAGGTTGCCCACCTTGCACACGCCTTCAATCTGCCGGTTGCTCCCCATGCCTACCAGCTCATCCATCTTCATATGGCCTGTGCAACGCCGAATCTGAAAGTCGTCGAATATCTGGGCACGGTGGAAGCAGCCGACCGTATCTTCTACACCTCCTTCGATGAGCCGCAAGACGGCCATTGGTCCCCCGATCCGGAAAAACATGGTCTGGGTCTGGAACTTGACCCGGTCGCGGTCAAACACTATGCTGTAGAGTGAGCATCGTAGGATACACATCAAGTGCTCAATGCCAGAACATACCCTTTTTGATGCACGGTTGTCTGTACACTCTGTCAAGTGCTATAATGCAGGTTCCGTATCCGTCCCTTCGTCCGTGAGTTGGAGGGGCAAAAAACAGGAATGAGATCGGTTCGCTTGTCAGTCAAGCCCAATTGAACGCGCTGAAAGAAAGAAAAATGGACAACGCCCAACTAGCCCAAATGGTAACCTGGCTCGACGAAGAACATCGGCGCGACCGATCTGAGATCACGCGCCTGCAGCAGCAGTTGGAGAGCCAGAGCGGAGACATCGTTGAACAAGCGCGTCGGATCCAGGAGCTTGAGGGCCGTCTGGCATCTACGACCGCGCAATTGGGCAGATTCACCCAATTGGAACAGCAGATTGAGAGCTTCAAGCAGGAATTTGGCCTGATGATAGACCGCAGCGATGAAGGGCAAGCCCAAACTGCGCGTGAACATGAGCGCGCCAGGTTGGCGGACAGGGAGGCACTGACCAGAGAGATCAGTGAGGTTCGACGTGAACTGCCTCGCATCGGCCGCATCGAAGAGGCGGTCGACTTGCGCAAGGGCGAGGAAGAACGCATAGTCGACATGATCATGGAAAGCCGAAACCAGGTGAATCTGCTTGTAAAAGACCTTGAAGAGCGTACGCGTCAGATTCCGTTTCTCGCCGACCAGCGCACAGGTGACGCAAAACGTATTGCCCAGTTGCAGCAGGAAACCGTCGAACTGTTCAAACGAACTGAGGCCTTTACCGGGCGGTTTTCCATTCTGGAGGACGCCGACCGTCGGATGAGCGCCGAAATTGAGCGCTGGCGGCCCGTCTTTGCAGAGATCCGTGAAGAGCAACAGCAGTTCATGGAGCGGCTGCGTGTCGAGGTCGTCGAGCGCTTGCAGGTTCTCACTCGCTGGCAGGAGATTATCGACGATCAACAGTCGGTCGTTAACAAGAATGAAGAACGATTGCAATCCTTCTCCCAGACAGTCGAAACTGCCCGCCGGGCTGCAAATTCCATTCCGGAGTTTCAGGAAAACATTCGTCGCGATCAGACGCAAGTGCAAGAACTGCAACGGTTGGCCGAAGAACGCATGCGGCGGGAAATGGATGATTTTCAGGAGGAGTACGAGAAGAGAAGCCGTCGCGATGGTCTCCGACAAGAGCACCTGTGGAGGGAACAGGAGAAGAACAACAAAGAACTTCTGGCTCATCTCCCCCCAATTCTGCACGACCTGCGCGTTCATGAAGAGATGCTGCGCCTTCTCTGGAAGCTGCAGGAGCAATATGGCGGCAGATACATCAGTGCGGCCCAGCTCTGGCTCGACGGTCTGCAGACGGCCCTTGAAGAAAGGGACGAAACGATGAAAGACTTGGAAGAGGAATGGCAGAAGCAGCGCCGCACCGCCGAACTGTATGCCCGCCAGAACAACAGCACGCCACGCACGGCCGGTATCGCCTCCGGTGAGCCGACACAGAACCGCACCTGATGCGGGTCATCGCCACAGCAGGACATGTGGATCACGGCAAGTCGACCCTGGTCCACGCGCTTACGGGAAGTAACCCCGACCGTCTCGAAGAAGAAAAGCGTCGCGGGCTCACCATCGTGCTCGGCTTTGCCTGGATGGACCTGGAATTGCCGGACGATACTTTAGAGCCTGTCAGCATTGTAGACGTCCCCGGCCATATCGATTTTATAAAAAACATGCTTGCCGGTGTCGGCAGCATCGATGCCGCCATCCTCGTCATCGCCGCAGACGAAGGGGTCATGCCCCAGACCCGTGAACACCTCGCTATACTGGACCTGCTCGCACTTCCCGAAGGCTTGGTTGCCCTTACAAAGACAGATTTGATCGACGACCCCGAGTGGCTGGATCTGATCGAGCTCGATGTTCAGGAGATTCTGGTCGGGACACGACTGGAAGGTGCGCCCATCATTCGTGTGAGTGCGCAGACCGGCGAAGGTCTGGATCAGTTGCGTTCAGCCCTGGCACGCGCTCTGACAGCGCTGCCCCCGCGCCGCGATCGAGGCCGACCGCGGTTGCCTATCGACCGCATTTTCAGCTTGTCCGGTTTCGGCACGATTGTAACAGGCACGCTTAGCGATGGACATCTTACCGTAGGTGAACCGGTGGAAATCCTTCCCGACGGGCCTTCAGGACGCGTGCGCGCCTTGCAAACGCACAAGCAAGAAATCAATCGTGCCTTGCCAGGCAGCCGGGTCGCCGTAAACCTCAGCGGCATCGCAACAGACGAAATTCGCCGCGGACAGGTTGCGGTGACTCCGGGAACGCTGCGGGCGACGCGACTGCTGGATGTCTCCTTTCGCCTGCTGCCCGACGCGTCCAAACCATTGCGGCACAACACGGCGGTAGATTTGTTCAGCGGAGCGTCTGAGACGCCCGCCCACATTCGTCTCCTTGCTGCTGAGGAGCTGCGTCCCGGCAGCGAGGGCTGGTTGCAGTTACGGCTGGATCGCCCAATTCTTGTGGCTGCCGGGGACCGCTTCATTTTACGCCAACCATCTCCCAGTCTCACGCTCGGTGGCGGCGAAGTTCTTGACCCACACCCACGCCGGCGCTATCGGCGAAACGACGCGACAATCATTACCAGACTGGAAACATTGGCGCAAGGGAGCCCAGATGAAATCGTGCTGCAGAGCCTTGAACGGGAACCGTTGCTTTCGGAGCAAGAGTTGATCGCCGCTTCCGGACTCGATAAAGAGATTGCAGGTACGGCCATTCGACAACTCCTCGACGACGGGCCGATGCGAGCACTTGACGACCAGCGACTCCTGATAAGCGAATCGGCCTACCAACAAATCGTCGCCGACATGCAGATTCTCCTTGGCGAGTTCCACCACCGCTTTCCTTTGCGACAGGGAATGCCCCGCAGTGAAGTGCGCAGCCGGCTGCGGGCCGTCGGTGCAGGCGGCGTGCGCAAGGAACTACCCCAACGCGCCTTCAACGACTTGACTGTGCAGGCACATGAAGATGGACTGGTTGCAAATGAAGAAAACACAGTCCGGTTGTTTTCCCACTCTGTCCGTTATTCAGCCGCACAACAGCAGGCAATAGACCGAACACTTCAGTCTTATGCCGACGCGCCGTTTAGTCCGCCCAATGAAATCGAGACTCTGAGTTTATTGAACGGCGAAGAGGATCTGTTGGATTCGCTGGTCGAGCGGGAGATTATTGTCCGGCTTCCTGGCTCAGTGTATTTTCGCGAGGAAGATTTCACAGTTGCCACGCGGCAGATCATTGCCCTGGCCCGGACCAATGGAGCAATAACGCTGGCTGACGTGCGCGATCTTCTTGACACCAGTCGCAAATACGCGCAAGCGCTCCTGGAAGAACTCGACGCCCGCCGCGTCACACGCCGCATAGGGGACGAGAGAAAGTTAAGAGGAGTCGAATGATGAGCGGCATCAAATATCGCCGTCTGGGCCGGACAGGTCTCAAGGTTTCTCCGCTCTGTTTAGGTTCGATGCAGTTCGGCTGGACTGCCGATGAGAAGACGAGTTTCGCGGTGATGGATGCCTTTTTCGATGCCGGTGGAAATTTCATCGACACCGCCGACATTTACAGCCGCTGGGTGGAAGGAAACAACGGCGGTGTCAGCGAGGAGGTAATCGGACGCTGGTTGCAGGCGCGAGGCAACCGCCGCCAGATGATCATCGCCACCAAGGTGCGAGGGCAGATGGGGCCTGGGCCAAACGACGAAGGCCTCAGCCGCAAGCACATCCTGGAGGCTTGCGAAGCCTCTCTTCTCCGCCTGCAGACCGATACAATCGACCTTTATCAGGCTCATTTTTTCGACGCGGATGTACCGATCGATGAGACGCTGGAGGCATTGGATCGCTTGGTTCAGCAGGGCAAAGTGCGTTACATAGGCTGCAGCAACTATCCGGCCTGGCGCCTCATGGAGGCACTCTGGACGAGCGACAAGCATGGCTTGGCCCGCTACAATTCCATCCAGCCCCACTACAACCTCGTGCACAGGGCCGAGTTTGAGCGGGAGTTGGTGGAGGTCTGCCGGACTTTCGGCATCGGCATCATTCCATACAGCCCACTGGCCGGCGGATTCCTGACAGGCAAATACAGCCGGGAACGCCAAACGGACAGCGTCAGGGTAGAGAGCGTCCGTCAGCGCTACTTCAACGACGCCGGATGGAAAGCCCTCGAAGCGGTGCGAAGCGTAGCCGGTGAACTTGGGGCCACGCCAACAGCCATCTCACTCGCTTGGCTCCTTGCCCAACCAGAAATGACCGCGCCGATCATCGGCGCAAATACGGTTGAGCAGCTGCAGGCCAGCTTGGCTTCACTGGAAGTAAAACTCACCGCGGAACAGCTGGAGAGATTGGAAAGCGCGTCTGCCTGGTGACATCCGCTGAATGAGGTGGCGAAGACAGGATCTTCTTGCAATAAGGAACTGGGTGTACTATCCGATTAGAACTAAAGCAGTCGTAGTTGCCGATCTTCGGCTCTCTTGGGGGACCGACGCGGCTGGGCCTGCCGCACCTCTTGTAGGGCCGATTCAATGTCAGAGACAAAGCCTGAGAGCTGATTTTCCATCGATTGCCCAAACAGAAAGCGCCGGCCGGCATGTGTCAGGATCAGCCGCCGTTGCGCACGAGTCATGCCCACGTAGAAGAGCCGCCGCTCCTCGTCCAGGTTTACATCCCGGTTAGCGGGCGTATAGGGTAGAAGCCCTTCTTCACAACCTGCGATGAACACGACAGGGAATTCCAATCCCTTTGCCGCGTGCAGACTCATCAGCGTCACATTGTCCGCCCGCCTGTCGTACAGGTCAGTTTCACTCTGCAAAGCCATCGTTGTCAAGAAGTCCTGCAGCCGGTTTCGAAACCGCGCTGCGCTGCGCTGCAAGCGATCGATTCGCTCCACTTCGGCGTCGCTGAATTCGGTGCCGCGCAACTTTGCCCAGCCCTCGGCCGCGGCTTGAATCTGCGATGACAGGGGCGCGGAGGACTTGACGGTCAGCTCCTCTACAAGCTCGACCGTCTGTGCCAGCCTCTCCCGCTGAGGCTGTCGCTGGGCGCCCTTTCTGGACGCCGCCGCTATTGCCTCGCGCCAAGTCCACGGCGCGCTGCGCCCCTTAGACTCCGTGCCTTGGTGTCCTAGCAGATCTGCCACTGTTTCGTCGGTTAGCGCCCGCTTCCCTTCCGTCAGAATCCGCCTCCAATGGACTTCACACTCCTGCGCCTGCGTGAGCGACAGGAGTGCCAGTATCTCCTGCGCTGGGCTTTGTTCTGCAAGGGCTGAGCCCCCGATCGTCGAGTAGGGTATGCCCGAGCGGTCGAAGGCCTCTTCAATCAGCCTAGCCTGCGCGTTGAGACGATAGAGGACGGCGAAATCGCCAAATGAAAAGTCCTCAGGAAGTCCGTCGTCCACTCGTCCTGAATCCAAAGAGAAGTAGCTGACCCCACCCACCATCTGTTCCACCTGGTGAACGACATACTCTGCTTCAGCTTTATCGGTCGGAGCGCGGTAAACGTCCAATTTTACCTGCTCGGCAAAGTCGGCGATCAACGCGGTCGCCTGATGATCGGGATTGCGGGAAATCACCTGCATCGCTGCGTCCAGAATCGTCTGGGCCGAGCGGTAATTCCTTTCCAAATGGAGTCGCTTACCACCAGGAAAGTCGTCTTCAAAAGAGAGAAAAAAACGGTGGTCCGCGCCCCTGAAGCCGTATATTGCCTGGTCTGGATCTCCGATCACGCAAAGATTGGCGCCCCCCGCCGCCAGCAAGGTCAACAGCCGATGCTGCGCCGAATTCACATCCTGGTATTCATCCACCGAGATCCAGCGAAAGCGAGCCTGGACCGCACCCAAGACGTCCGTCTCCAGCAGTTGGACGGCGTACAGAATCAGGTCATCAAAATCGAGCGCGTTGGCCTCCTTGAGGGCGGCCTGATAACTGGCCCAAAGGTCGCCGTCACTTTCCAGGATTTCCTCTGCTGTTGTCGCGGCCGTTGAACCGTTCTTACGGGCCGAAATCGCCTCCAGCGCCGCCTGCAGCTCCCTTGCTCCCAATTCAGGGCAGGCCCGCCTCAGCAATGTCTGCCGATCCGTATCTGCGAGAATGGTAAAGTTCTGGGGAATCCCGATCGCAGCCCCGAACTCCCGCAGTAAGCTGGCGCCCAACTGATGAAACGTCCCGACTGTGATTTGAGCCGACCTATTCGTGCCCAACAGTTCGGTCAGCCGCTCCCGCATCTCTTCCGCAGCCCTGTTTGTAAACGTAACCGCTAAGATCGAAGACGGCGCCATCCCCTTCGTCTCGATCAGATGCGCAATGCGCACGGTCAACGTGCGTGTCTTGCCGGTGCCCGGTCCGGCAACGATCGCCAGCGGCGTGCTAGTATGGACCGCAGCCGCCTTCTGCTCCGCATTCAGCTGATTGAACCAGTCGGTCTCCTTTTGGCCGACAGCATCGTGGCGCGCTGAAGGACGAGAGAGCGGAAGCTCCTCAGGCTCTACATCGAGCGGCAGGCCGTACTGGACCTCCTTATCAGCCAGGGCGTTCTCAACGGGCGATTCGGCCTTTTTCGACGGTAGACTCTGCGCGTTTTCCTCGGGAGGCTCCCGCCCTTCCTCTGTCGCGCCACTTTCCTTTTGCGCAGCCGCTGGCTCGCCCGCGAACATCCCAAGCTGGAACGAAGAAAGCTGGTCTGCCTCCCCTTCGAACATGCGGATAACGCCATATTCGCCGTCATACCCGCTCTTCGCAACGACCTCGCCTTCACGCATTCGGCGGATTCCTTCGGCCAAAACGGGGCCGCCTGCCGCCGAGATATCCTCAAGCGGAGTAACCTGCAAAATCTCCAGCTCCGGCCCCAATCTCCCCAAGATTCGCAAATACTCGGTCTGCACACGTTTGGAGTTAGGGCCAACACTGAGAACTTCGCCCAGCGCCTCGGGCAATGGAATGAGGCTGGTGAAAGGCGCCGCAGTGGGCGGACGTGTGCCGAGGGCGCGGTCGGCCAACTCTTCGACCCTGTGGTAGACGCCGACAGTCACTGGCTTGCCGCAGCCCGAACAAAGCCCTTTGTTGGCGATCGTTGTAACCGGGTCCCAGCAGACCCCGCATTTGCGATGGCCGTCCAGATGATATTTTCCCTCCTCCGGGAAGAACTCAATGGTGCCCTGGAACTCCGCTGGGTCCCCGCTCTTCAGTGCACTGAACAGCGAGTCATAGCTCAGTTCTGTATCAAATAGAGTGGCTTCTCTTGCCAGCTTTGGCGGCGAGTGGGCGTCGGAATTGGAGATGAGGGTGTAATCATCCAGCCAGGAAACGCGCCAGTTCATCGGTGGATCGGATGAGAGACCCGTCTCCACAGCGAAGATGTGGGGAGTCAGATCGGTAAAGCACTCCTCAAGCGAATCAAATCCGGACTTTGAACCTAGAATCGAAAACCAAGGTGTCCAGATGTGGGCAGGAATCAGATGGCAGCGGTCGTCCACTTCCAGGACAATTTCCAACAGGTCGCGACTGTCCAGACCGAGGATTGGACGCCCGTCCGCACGAATGTTGCCGATTTTTTCCAGTTCGGCCTGTAGTATTGTGGTCGCCTCGAAGGAGGGCGCAAAGACAATGTTGTGTACTTTGCGCGTGCGGTCATACTTTTTGTAGATGTTGCTGATCTCGCCGCCGATCAGAAAGCGAACCGTCCCTCTGCAGAGCGGGGGCACTTCGTCGGCGACGGCAGCTTCGTACTCCGGCTTGAGTTGAAACAACCCTTCCTCTGCCGGATCCAGTTTCATCTGTAACTCTGCCAGCCAACCCGGGTGGGCGATATCGCCCGTGGCAACTACCTGTACGCCCTTGAGCTGTGCCCACTTCCATAGGTGCTCAAGAGTCAGGTTCTTGCTCGTGGCTCGCGAATAATGGGAATGCAGATGAATATCGGCGACAAGTTTCATTCTGTCTGCCAACTATCCCAATAGGTCCTCTCACGCATCGGCTTTCGCTTGGCCGGGCGGAAGTCGTCGCCCTTGAAGTAGGCGACGGGCAGAAGCGCGGCCTGCGTGATGTTGTCAGGGATGCCCAGCAATTCGGCAATTTCGCTTTCACTCTGCAGGTGAAGCGTGGTCCAGGCAGAGCCTAGGCCCCTGGCGCGCAGTGCCAACATCAATGACCACGCGGCCGGTAGAATCGAGCCGTAAACACCGGCCTGCGACGCCGGCGCGGCATCCTCCGGGCGGCCTTCGATGCAAGGAATCACCAGCACAGGCACATCCTGCAGGTTGTCGGCTAGATACCGGGCGGAGCTGATCACGCGCAGCAACTGTCTTTCCTCTGCGGTCAGGTTTGGCCCCTCTCCCACATTACGCGTGGCGTTGTAGCCGTACCATGCCTTCCGGTACCGTTCGGCGATGAAGCGTTTCTTCTCGCCATCGGTTACCACGACGAAGTGCCAGCCCTGCCGGTTGCTGCCGCTGGGGGCCTGGGCCGCGATCTCCAAACACTGCTCGATGACTTCACGCTCTACGGGACGATTCAGGTCCAGCCGTTTACGCACCGAACGTGTAGTCGTCAGCAAGTGGTCAACTACTACCAGGTTTTCCGGAGTTGCGAGATTCATTTGGCCTCCTCGATGCGCCGCGTCAGCGCAGCACAGAATGTCTTGTGTTCCTGCGAATCAAGCCCCAACTGCAACGTCTCCAATACGCGGGAAAGATCCCCAGCCAATAGCGCATCTGGCAGCAACCACAAACCTGGGAATAGTTCGCTCTCGAGGACGCCGTCTTCGTCGGGCGGCTGCTCCTCATAGACACCGGCACGAAGAACATGCCAGATAACGCGTTGCTCATAGGCCAGATATACGATGTACTCCGGCACGCCGTTGCGGGCATAGACCCGTTTCTTCTGGTTCAGATCGTAGCTGGCGCTGCTGGCGGAAACTTCGAGGATCAGTTCCGGCACACCCTCCAAATAGCCGTCTTCCCCTATTCTGGAACTCCCCCCGAGTTCCGGGGGCAGTCGCAAGACAACATCCGGTTGGGGTTCATTCTCGAAATCAAGGCGCAGTGTTGCGTTGTCACCGCCCCTGACGCCAGGTGTAGCAACTTTGTACATGCTGAGCCAACCGATCGCGTCAAAAAGTGGTTCGCCATGTTCTCGAAAGCGTGCCGGGGATGGCATATAGACGACTCCTTCAATGAGTTCCGCCTTCTTAATTTCTGGATGGGCCGCGTAGATGCGTTCGAACTCGGCGCGCGTAAGCCGATCTCCGTTGTTCAATGGCGGAACAGGCGTCTCATTCTCTGTAGCAGAAGCCGTCGTTGAGCGTTCGACTGTCGTTACAGCCATTGCAGTTCTCCGTTCCTTTTCACCAGAGCTTCGGATTGCCCGCATTATACCCGATCCAAATAGCCAGATTCAATCCGCCCAATGGCGGTCCATAATCGAGTAGCCTCCGTCTACCACCAGGGTCGTGCCTGTGACGAATTCGGCCGCATCAGACGCCAGAAAAATCGCCGCCCCCGCAAGGTCGTCGGCCGTGCCCAGGCGCCGCACCGGTGTCTTGTGTCGGATCTCTTCTCCCAGCGGCCCGTCAAGCAATGTCCTGTTCATGTCAGTCTTGTGCCAGCCAGGCAGCAACGCGTTTACCTGAATGTTGTGAACAGCCAGTTCGACGGCCAGCCCGCGCGTCAGACCCAGAATGCCGGTCTTGGCCGCAGCATAGTTGGTGACATTAGGCGGTCCCAGTAACGAGTACATCGACCCGATATTGATGATCTTGCCTCCGTTTCCGGCATTGACCATCGCCTTGGCCGCGGCTTTAGCGCAGTAGAAGCCGCCGTTCAGGTGCGTGTCAATCACCGCATGCCAGTCCTCCGTATCCATCTTCAGGACATTGATGCGGCGGGCGATTCCGGCATTGTTGACCAAAATGTCAAATCTACCGTGCTTCTCGACGACCCCCGCCACTGCCTGATTGACCGCCTTTTCATCCCTTACATCCAGCGAAATGACCTCATGGCCGTCGCCTAGTTCCTGCGCAATTGCTGCGTTTTTCTGCGGATTGCGTCCGCTCGCAATGACCGTCGCGCCCATTGCCTTGTATCCCAAAGCAATCGAGCGGCCTATTCCTCCGTTTGCTCCGGTGACCAGTGCCACTCTGTCTTGTAGTGAGAACGAAATCTGCATCAAAATCCTCCTGGAACTGTTGCTGACCCGGAGTCCGTGATGGCGCGTGTAAAGCGCAAGGGCCTCTTGCGACCATATGAACAGTTGGATTTCTGTCTTTATCTGTATATGTCTCCTGCCCCGCTATTGTCGGGGAACAGAATCAGATATGCAAGATGGAGACAGGGTTTTTGCGCAGTCATGAGGGTGCCCGCCGTCAGAGATGGGCAGCAGCGTCCTTCTGAACTGTGATTTCCGGGATTCAGGGGATGAACTGCTGATTAACTGCAACGGCAACTGCCTTTAATCCCCCTAATCCCAACAATCCCCCAAAATCACAATCAAAAACGCATGATTATACAAGCAAGGTAGGTCTGGTTCGTAGCCCCCTGCTTCGCTCTGCAATTCTGGAGGTCTCGTCTCTAACGTCTTCTTCGGTCCATTCCTCCTGCTGACCGATTTCCTGAATCTCGTGCTCTTCAGTCAGTTCTGGTTCTTTTCTCTTTGTGCCGTTGGGCTGATCGTGTGTAGCCTGTTATGGATTGTTGGTCGGGGCGGATGGACAGTGAATTCTTTCGCGAAAGAATTGACAATTGATTTTCCTTGTGGTATTCTTTCGTTCAATGTCTTAAAGGAATTCCAAACCGCCCCGCAACGAGGACAACTCGACAGAGTGACTACTGAACGAAGCGAAGCGCCTGTAACAATCGCCGATTTGATCCGTAACGAGGATGATTCCCTTCTTCCAATCAATCTGTTGGATGGTCCGTCAGCCGCGGAGATCCTGTTGTCCAGCAACCTGCGCCATGAGTGGCGCGGGTTTTCTTTTGGCAACTTTTGGTTTGGTTATTATTTTGGCGTGAACCAACCGTCTCCGCTGGTTGAGGAGCGTTGGGCTGTGTAAAGGCAGTCAACGTAAAGACACTCAAAGCGTGGAGACGAACTCCACGCTTTTTTTGTTGGCTTCGAAAGCAGTCTAGTCTAAACTGTGATTTCCGGGATTCAGGGGATGAGCTGTGATTAACGTCAACGGCAGTTGCCTTTAATCCCCCAAAATCACAGTCGAAAATGGAGAAAGCCGTGATCTGTCGAGGAGTAAGGGGCGCAACAACGATCCAAGAGGACACGTCTGAAGAAGTCTTGCGGGCGACTCGCGAACTGTTGGCTTTTATGATTCGTCTCAACAATATTAAGCCGGGTGACGTAGCCAGCGTAATCTTTACCACGACGCAAGACGTGGTCAGCCAATATCCGGCAACGGCCGCCCGCCAGTTGGGGTGGATGGATGTACCTCTCCTCTGCGGACATGAAATGGGCATTCCCGATGGTCTGCCAAACTGTATTCGAGTGCTAATCCATTGGAATACCGACACGCCGCAGAAAGACGTTCAACATGTCTATCTGAATGATGCCCATGTTCTGCGCCCCGACAAGCGCCTGGCATCTGAAATCGATCTAGATGAATTAAACAAGTGGATCGATGATCAGTTGAAGAACTGAAACGGCGGTTTTTAGTAGTCAGTTTTCAGTTTTTAGTGAACGGCAACGGCGCGGGCCACGAGAAACCAGAAACTAAAAACTAGAAACTGCAGTTACGTCAAGCAACCATGGAGTTAACCGATGACAGTTGTCGCTTTTCAGGGAGAGCATGGCGCATACTCCGAGGAGGCTATCCGTCAACAGTTCGGCGCTGAGGTCGATACTCTGCCCAGCAGGACATTCGAGGATATTTTCGCTTCGTTGGACGATGACCGCTCGTCAATGGGGGTCGTGCCAGTGGAAAACTCCCTCGCCGGCAGTATAAACAAGTCCTATGACCTGTTACTGGATCATGATTTTCGCGTGCAGGGAGAAATCCTGTTGCGCGTGCGGCATAATTTGCTGACTTTGCCGGGCAATGGCGACAAGATTGAACAGGTTCGCAGCCATCCACAGGCCCTTGCACAGTGCGAAAGTTTTCTCAATCGCCACGGCTTTACAGCCATACCCTGGTACGATACTGCCGGTAGCGCCAAGGAACTAGCCGAGCATCCGGAGCCGCAGGTGGGCGTGATAGCAAGCGTGCTGGCAGCCGAGATTTATGATCTGGAGATTGTCCAACAGGGTATCGAGGACCTGCTCTTCAACTTTACCCGTTTTTTTGTTATTGGAAAAGGCGATGCCCAGCAGTCGGAGAACGCCAAGACCTCGCTCGTCTTTGCCACGCCACATAGCCCGGGCGCGCTATACGCCTGTCTTGGCGAGTTCGCCGAACGCAACATCAATCTCGTCAAACTGGAGAGCCGCCCGCGCCGCAACCGGCCCTGGCAATACGTGTTTTATCTGGATTTTGAGGGCCACTGGCAGGAGCCTGACTGTAGTGCTGCCGTCCTGGGACTGCTCAACCGGGCAGCGTTTGTCAAGATGTTGGGCAGCTACCCTGCAGCCGTGCAACCTCCCCCTGAAGAGTACGCGCAAGAGGCGATGTTGCAGATATAAAACGTCGAATGCATCAACGCTAAGCAAAGAATGGAGTGTTGCAGCACTTACTTGACCTTGAATGTCTTGTTTGCGCAAAGGAATCATGAACAAGGAGAGTTGTATGGTAGTCGTAATGAAACCTCAGGCTTCTGAAGCCGAGATAGATAATGTCATCAAGCGCGCTGCCTCAATGGGCGCCCAACCCCAGCCAATCTGTGGCGAAAATCATACAGTCATTGCCCTTGTCGGTGATTTGACCCAAGTGCAAAGGGCTACCTTTGATGCGATGGCAGGCGTGCAAAAGACGGTTCGTATCCAGGATCCGTACAAGCTCGCAAGCAGGGCCACCCACTCCGAAGGAACTGTCATAGATGTGAACGGTGTCCGTTTCGGGGGCGACCAGATTATTGTAATGGCTGGGCCGTGCAGCGTCGAAAGCCGAGAGCAGATTATCCAAACTGCGATCGCTGTCAAAGAGGCAGGAGCCAGCGCACTGCGAGGCGGTGCGTTCAAGCCGCGTACCAGCCCGTACAGCTTTCAGGGGCTTGGTGAAGAAGGGCTGAAGTACTTGGCAGAGGCCAGGGAGATCACGGGCTTACCGGTCATCTCCGAAGTGATGACCGTCGAGGCCCTTGACTTGGTGGCCGAGTACGTGGATATCCTCCAAATAGGTGCCCGCAATATGCAGAATTACGGACTGCTCCGAGCGGTCGGCAAAGCGAAGCGACCTGTGATGCTCAAGCGGGGCATCAGCGGCGAAATCCAGGAGTTGCTGATGTGCGCCGAGTACATTCTGAGCAATGGCAACATGCAAGTGATGTTGTGCGAGCGCGGCATCCGTACTTACGAAACGGCGACCCGCAACACTTTCGATCTCAACGCAATACCCGTTCTCAAGCGGGCCTCCCACCTGCCAGTCGTTGCCGACCCCGCGCATGGCACGGGCGACTGGGAACTGGTGCCATCGATGTCTCTGGCTGCGGTCGCGGCCGGGGCCGATGCACTGATTCTGGAGGTCCACCCCGACCCGGAGTCCGCCTTGAGTGACGGGGACCAGAGTCTCAAACCGGAACGGTTCGCCGATTTGATGTGCAGTCTACGCAGAGTCGCAGAGGCCGTCGGACGCTCGATTGCAACGCCAATCGAAACAACTGACTCCGCCGCGACGGGCGGCGAGGAAGGGCAGTATTCAGACGTAATAGAGACGGGGCCGTGTTAGCCTGAACGGCCCCGCACTGTTCTCAAAAGCAAAGTGGCCCCCACCTGGGGAAACGCAGTCCAAATCGATTTCTAAGTTAGGCAATCAAACCAGGAAAGGAAATACTAATGATTGTCGTAATGAAACAGGGTGCCGCACAGGATCAGGTAGAGGAAGTCGTCAGGCGCGTTGAAGAGCTCGGATACAAGGTGCATCTCAGCCGCGGCGAAGCCCGTACCATTGTAGGCATCATCGGCGCCGACGACTATCTGATCCAACAGGACACATTCGAAGTCCTTGAAGGTGTGGAAAAGACAGTCCGCATTATGCAGCCCTACAAGTACGCCAGCCGTGACTTTGTTCAATCGTCGACCCAGATTCCCGTTAATGGCATAAACATCGGCGGTGAGAAAGTCGTGGTTATGGCCGGGCCTTGCAGTGTGGAAAGCCGCGAGCAGATCCTGGAGACGGCTCACGCTGTCAAAGAGGCCGGCGGCTCCGTACTCCGCGGCGGCGCGTTCAAACCGCGCAGCAGCCCGTACAGCTTCCAGGGCTTGGGCGAAGAGGGTCTTAAATACCTGGCTGAGGCCAGAGAGCAGACCGGTCTCCCGATAATCACCGAAGTAATGAGCTCGGAGGAAATCGAACTGGTTGGCGACTACACCGACATTTTTCAGATTGGAGCACGTAACAACCAGAACTACCCGCTCCTGAAAGCAGTCGGCAAAACGACCAAACCGGTCTTCCTAAAGCGTGGCATCAGCGGCACGATTCAAGAGTTGCTGATGGGGGCCGAGTACATTCTGAGCAACGGCAACATGCAGGTGATGGTCTGTGAGCGCGGGATTCGAACTTACGAGACAGCCACCCGCAACACCTTTGATATCAATGCCATCCCCGTTTTGAAGCATTTGACTCACTTGCCTGTTGTGGCCGATCCGGCGCACGGAACGGGTCAATGGGAATACGTGGCCCCGATTGCGAAGGCCGCGATTGCCGCGGGGGCAGATGCTCTGATGATCGAAGTACATCCGGACCCGTCAAAGGCCTGGAGCGACGGTGCCCAAAGTCTGACTTTCGAGCACTTTGGCGCCTTGATGCAGGAACTGAGTTCAGTTGCCAGCGCGGTTGGACGCCAACTCTGATTTCCGATTTTCGATCACGGGTATTCAGATCACTGGGGCAGCATTGACCGCCAAAGCAGGGACTGGAACCCGGCAACAACAATTCGTACATGAAATCTCTCTCAGAATGTAGCGTTGCAGTCATTGGGCTGGGCCTAATGGGCGCAAGCCTATGCATCGACCTGAAACGACGTAATCTGTGCCGTGAGGTGAGAGGGGTCACTCGCAACTTCGGCACGATTCTGCGCGCTTTTCATGAAAACGCAGTCGATCTAGCGACAACCGATCTCAGCTCTGGAGTCGCCGGGGCCGATGTTGTCATCTTGTCCACCCCTGTTAGGGTAGTCGTTAAGATGCTGGAGACGCTCAGTCCAATCCTGTGGCCGGGCACCGTCGTGATGGATATGGGAAGCACCAAAGCCGAAATCTGCGCGGCCATGGACCGTCTGCCGCCCCGGGTTCAGCCGATTGGCGGCCATCCTATGACTGGCAAAGAGACTGCCGGCTACGCCTCCGCAGAAAGTGGATTATACGAGGGTGCGCCTTGGGTCCTGACTCCTCTTCCACGCACGACGGCGGAAACAGTCGAACTGGCCTCCGAACTGGCTGAGGGCATCGGAGCCTTTCCCGTCACCATGGAGCCGGCCCGCCACGATCGGCTTGTTGCTGCCATCAGCCATCTGCCCTTTCTCCTGGCAAGTGCCCTGGTTCACACTGTCAGCGACAGCGAAGACGAAGATGACGCCGTTTGGGAATTGGCCGCCGGCGGTTTTCGCGACACCAGCCGGGTGGCAGCTAGCGATACGCAGATGTTCTTGGACATTCTTGTGACCAATCGCGAAGCTGTCCTTGCACAGGTGGACACGTTAAGTGGGCATCTTCAGGAACTGCGAACACTGCTCGCAGACAACGATGAAGATTCTCTGCGGAGTAAGCTCGCTTGCTCTCAGTCCACGCGTGCAGCATGGCAACAGAAGAAAGGCGCGTTCGCAACTCCGGCAGAAGGCTGAAGTGGGCCTTCACCAGTCGTTACAGAGAGACTACCCAATTCGAGGTGCCTGACAAAGCGTAACACAGAGATCAACAGTGAAGACTCTGAGGCCAGACCGTCCCAACACACCCAAGACCTCCAATGGCAGACATACTCAAGATCAGCAATAACGGTCCTCTCGTCGGCAGGTGCGGCGTACCCGGTGATAAGTCCATCAGTCATCGGGCAGTGATCTTCGGTTCTATTGCCGAAGGTTCCACTCACATTCGCAACTTTCTCGATGGCCACGACTGTAGGGCCACGATGAACATCATGCGGGCGATGAGCGTGCGCATAGATGAAATCAGCAGAACGCGCCTTGAGGTTTATGGCGTCGGGCTTGATGGCTTGCAAGAGCCTAATGACGTGCTCGACTGCGACAACAGCGGTACGACGATGCGTCTGCTGGCGGGGCTGCTGGCTGGACAAGAGTTCGTAAGCGTACTCAGTGGGACGGTCCAGATTCGCGGCCGTCCTATGGCCCGGATTGTCGATCCGCTGCGAACAATGGGAGCGGAGATTTTCGGACGCCACAATGGTCGATACGCGCCCCTTACAATCATTCCCTCCCGTCTCTCCGCTATTGAATACCAGATGCCGGTCGCCAGCGCCCAGGTCAAGAGCTGTATTCTATTGGCGGGCCTATATGCCCACGGACTGACAGTCGTTCACCAGCCTGGACCTGCACGCGATCATACCGAACGCATGCTGAACTCGATGGGCGCCCCTGTCACCGTACTAGGAAATACAACGCATAGCGAGCGTCCCCAGTCCCCGCTCAACCCTCTGAACATCCTGATTCCCGGCGATATCTCCTCGGCTGCATTCCTGTTGGTTGGGGCCTCCGCCTTACCGGACAGTAACCTGACAATCGTCGATGTGGGTGTCAATGCGACCCGTACCGGAATCATTGATGCTCTCTCTGAGATGGGCGCCAGCATTCGGCGCAGGGAACGGCCATTTCAGGGTGGTGAGCCCGTGGCAGATCTGATCGTCAGCGGCGGTGGGCTGCAGGGCATGGAATTCGGTGGCGCACAACTCGTTACCATGATTGATGAGTTGCCTGTTCTGGCTGTTGCAGCGACACAAGCCGAGGGCCGCACTGTTGTGCGGGATGCCCAGGAACTGCGGGTAAAGGAGACCGATCGAATCGCCACGACCGTTTCTGAACTCAAAAGGATGGGAGCACGGATTCAGGAGACCGCCGACGGTTTCATCGTCGACGGGCCGACGCCGCTCAAAGGCGCCACAGTGGACAGCCATGGCGACCACAGGCTGGCAATGGCATTGGCCGTGGCCGCCGTGATTGCCGAAGGGGAGACCACCATACACAACGCGCACGTTACCGCCGACAGTTTTCCCGGCTTCGAAGCTACTTTGCGCGCGCTCAACGTAGACGTGCAGGAGCTGGATTGGGAAAGTAAGAATGAGTGAACCACTGCCGAATGAAGCAGTCTCCACTCGTTCAGAAGGGGCTGATTCAAAGGTTTTTCCGACCGACATCAATGCCGCAACAACACTTGTCGGGCTGTTCGGCTGGCCGGTTACTCATTCTATCAGTCCGCAGATGCACAACGCCGCGTTCGTGGCGCGCCAGATGAACTGGCGCTACCTGGCCTTCGCTGTGCCGCCGAATCGGGTGCCCGAGGCAGTTGCCGCGTTGCCCGCTCTGGGACTGAGGGGCGTAAATGTGACCGTGCCCCACAAGCAGGCTGTCATGCCGCACCTGCATCACTGGACGCCTGCGGCCGAAGCAATTGGCGCTGTCAATACTATAGTCGTTGAAGAAGATGGTCAGCTCACCGGAGACAATACCGACGGCGCGGGATTTATTGCCGATCTCCAAGCCCATAACGTGGATCCTGTCGGAAAGCGGGCGCTGGTAATCGGTGCAGGCGGCTCTTCGAGGGCAGTCGTATACGGCTTGGCTGAGGCCGGTGTGAATAGTATGAAGATCCTCAACCGCACTGTTGCAAAGGCTGTCGATCTGGCGGCAACGATGCAATCTTACTTCCCGGATATCAGCATCGGCGGCGCCGCTTTCCCCAATGATGTGACAGGCAGCGCCCGGGATGCTGACCTGATCGTCAACTGTACGTCGCTGGGCATGGAGCCGCGAATCGAAGGTTTGCCCTGGGAAGAAAACGTCGAGTTCCGCGAAGATCAGATCGTCTACGACCTGGTCTACAATCCGGCCATGACGCGACTGCTACAATTGGCCTCTACCGATGGAGCAACAGCTATCGGCGGCTTGGGAATGCTTGTCTATCAGGGCGCTATTGCCTGGGAAAAGTGGACCGGCGAAACCGCGCCTGTGGCTGTAATGCAGCAGGCAACAAATATCATCTTCGAGCGCAGATGACGGACTGTTGGGCATCCGTCGCCAGACCGAATGCGAGGAACCGATGACTCTTTCCACAATTTCGACAACTGTTAACTTCAGCGCTGTTCCGGACGAGACGGGGCGTTTCGGTCCCTACGGCGGCAAGTATGTGCCGGAGACGCTCATGCCGGCATTGGACGAACTGGAAGAAGCTTATCTGAACGCCCGCGTTGATAAAGAGTTTATGGCTGAACTGGCCCATTTGCAGCACACCTACGTTGGGCGTCCGACCCCTCTCACCTATGCCCGCCGCCTGAGCGAAGAGTTGGGCGGCGCCCAGATCTATCTGAAGCGGGAAGATCTCGCTCACTCCGGCGCCCATAAGATCAACAATGCCCTGGGTCAGGCCCTGTTGATGAAACGTAAGATGGGCAAAACGCGCATCGTGGCAGAAACAGGCGCCGGCCAGCACGGCGTCGCCACCGCCACCGCTGCTGCGCTGCTGGGAATCGGCTGCATCGTCTACATGGGTACGGTAGATATGGAACGTCAGAAGCCGAATGTCTTTCGCATGCAGCTCCTTGGCACCGAGGTGCGGGCGGTCGACAGTGGTTCGCAGACGCTCAAAGACGCCATAAATGAGGCCATCCGTGACTGGGTTACAAATGTAGATACGACTCACTACCTGCTGGGAAGCGCACTTGGCCCCCATCCCTATCCTGCCATGGTTCGGGATTTCCAATCGATCATCGGCAGAGAGGCCTACAGCCAGTTGCAGGATCCCGCTGAAGGCGGCCCGGGCCGACTGCCCGACGCCATCGTGGCATGCGTTGGAGGAGGCAGTAACGCCATCGGCATCTTCCATCCTTTCCTCGAGGAGGAAAGCGTGCGACTTATAGGTGTCGAGGCAGGCGGACACGGAATTGAAGACGGCGCCCATGCCGCTCGTTTCGCTGACCCCGAGCGGGGCCGGCTCGGCGTCCTGCAGGGCACCAAGAGCTACGTACTTCAAGATAGTGACGGCCAAATTGCCCTAACCCATTCGATTTCCGCCGGCTTGGATTACGCCAGCGTGGGCCCGGAACACGCTTGGCTTCGAGATGTTGGACGCTCCGAATATACATACTGCACGGATACGCAGACCCTAAAAGGGTTCAGTGCACTGTGCGAACTGGAAGGGATCATCCCTGCATTGGAAAGTGCTCACGCCATCGGTTACGTGTTGGAGCTGGCTCCGCAGATGGCGCAAGATCAGGTGATTTTGGTGAATCTCAGTGGACGAGGCGACAAAGATTTGGGCACGGTCATGCAGACATTCGGAGGAGACAGATAAATGGGTATACATTGGGCGAGAGGTGAAAGATGAGGGGAGTCGAACGCATCGAGCAGGTTTTTCGCAAACTGAACCGGACTGGCGCCGCCGCCTTCATGCCCTACCACGCCATGGGCTATCCCACCCGGCAGCAATCTCTGGAGATAATCGCTGCCCTGGCGGGAGCCGGCGCGGATATCGTCGAAATCGGAATTCCCCACAGCGATCCACTTGCCGATGGGCCTACAATTCAAACTGCCACTTACGCGGCCCTCGTTGGCGGCACAACCGTGGCCGATTGCCTCCAGATGGCGCGGGAGTTGCGTGACCAGGGCGTTGACACGCCTTTCTGCGCCATGAGTTACTACAATCCAATTCTTGCTTTCGGCGAAGAACGCTTCGCGAATGCCGCTGCCAAAGCAGGCATCGACGGGCTAATCGTCCCCGATCTGCCGCCGGGAGAGTCGGAGCTCTTAGAGCCTGCCTGCCGCGCCGCCGGGTTGGCAACCATTTATATGCTGGCCCCGACCAGCACCGAAGATCGCATCAAGTCGGTAGCCCGGCATGCCACAGGGTTCATCTATCTCGTTAGCGTAACCGGAATCACCGGCGCTCGCGATGAGCTGCCGTCAGGTCTGCCTGCTTTCGTCAAACGCGTTCGTCGCCACACCGATCTGCCCTTGGCCGTCGGCTTCGGTATCAGTACCGGCCCGCAGGCTTCAAGAGTGTCCGAAATCGTCGAGGGCGTTATCGTCGGTTCTGCGTTGGTGAAAGCCGCCGGCTCGGACGCGGGGGTCGACGCAGTGCGTACACTGGCGGAGCAGCTGGCGGCCGGCAGCCACAGAGGGGTGGATGAGTAAGAGCAGGAATAATCTGTGCCGCCCGCCGCCTATTGCATACGGTTCTGCAATACAGGGCGCAGTTTGAGCCCAAGTTGGAGTGAAAAACGCGCGTCGGCGTCATTCAAGTCCATTCGGGTGATGCCGGATATGCGTTGCAGGCGGTAGGTTAGTGTATTGCGATGGATATGCAGCGAGGCTGCGGTCTGGCTGAGGTTACCGTGGCAGGCAAAGAAGGCTTCCAGGGTCTCTACCAGTTCGGCGTTGTGTTCTTCATCATGCGAGATCAGAGGCGCCACTGTCTTTCGGAAGAATCGGTTCGCCTCCCCGCTTCCACCCAGCCCGGTCAGCAGTTGATATAGCCCCAGGTCTCCGAAGTAGGTCACCGGCGAGGCCTGCCAGGAACTACCCATTCGCCAGCTCTCACGCGCCTGGTCCAGACTGCGTAGCCACTCCCGCACAGAGGCTGCCGGGCGACCGATCCCGATTACAAGTGAAACCCTTTGGAATATCGACGTGAAATGCTCTACCAAACTGTTGGCAATCGATTTGAATTCCCGCCCGCTCTTAGGATTGTCGCACGGCCAGAATAGCAACGCCGCTTCAGCGCGGACAGATAACAAAATTGGATCCTGCTTCGTAGCCAGATACTGGCGCAGCGCATTTGGCCAGTCCTGGATGCCTTCTGCCTGGATCAGCCAGGCGGTGTGGGGCCTGGTCAGGTCGAAGCCAAGCGAGTGCCCGCGCTGAATCCACGCTTCCTCGTCGGCAATTTCGGTTGCCAGTAACTCGTCCAAAAAGACGGCCCTCATCTTCTCTTCGACCGCCCCGACAGCATGCTCGCGACTCCAGGCCAGGGCTGCCGCGCCAGCTCCCTGAAGTACAGCAAGTCTTTCGACAGTGGAGATATCCTCCGAAATTCCGGAATTCGACCGCAGCAGGAGGCAATACCCTTCGACTCGTTCGGCGACGATTACGGGGCTGACTACCGTCTCGCGATAACGATGCTTGCTTTCGATTGGGAGAATGCCGGTCAGCTCTGTGCTTTCGGACGGCTCCGTACCGAACTCGGCGGCAAGCCAACTTCGCAATGTCGTGCGACTGGGCAGAGACGCCAGAACACGGCGTTTATGCTGTTCGGTCAGCTCTTCGAGACCGGCGAACGCAATTGGAGTTCCTTCATCTTTCAGAAAAAGGACCGGCTGTTCGGAGAAGCTCGCCAAAAGCTCTGCCATCTTCCCCATGCCGCCGCCATCCAGTTCGATTTGCGTCAGTTCCCGCTGCAAGTCGGCGGCCTTGGTGGCAAGGTACCCGCCACGGTCTACGATCAGACGGATCACGGTCCGTTCGACCGAAAGAAGGGGCTCGGAGTCCGGGAGGGAAATTAGTGGAATCTGATTCCGCTCGGCGACAGTGACTGCCTCCCGCGGTACATCACCCAGCACGCCAATCGCGGTGATACGCGCCTGGTGCAGGCTGTTCACGACCCGGTCCAAGCGCATTTGGGGATTGAAATGGCGTAGGTCGTTGACGTCGATCAGCGCCAACTCTTCCCCTTCGAGGTTGGGGAAAGCCGGTGGACTGGGACGCAGGCTGCAGGCCCAACTAACAGGGCGGTTCAGCAATTTTTCCCCAAACAGTATCCGCGATCCTTGCGGCAATGCCAGCCGATAGATTTCTTCAAGCGTAGTCGCGTCGCGATACATAGGCCGGGCCAGTCTGAACTTCTCTTGCTGCGTTCAGAGCCGTAGAAGGTATGTATTGTCTACGTCAAACCGTCCAGAATTGAATCAGCGGGCGCTGTAACCCGCCCGCTGAGCCAGTTCTTTCATTTCAAATGACGTACGGCACGCTCTGTGCTTCGTCTCGCTCTTTACTTGCTCCACGCGCTCAACGCCGCGCCAACCGTGCCGCCCCATACGGCCCAAAACAGGAGCGATGCAACTCCAGGCCAACTGGTCGGATCCTGACCGGCGGCGAAAAAGGACACGATCCAGGCAAGAATCAGACCGATGAGGCTTGCAACGAGGAGCTTCCAGATCGTCTGATTCGGGCTCATTGCGCCGACGACTATTGGCCACAGGATTACGGTTATGATACTGATTGGGACACCTGCGACAACAAAGCCAAAGTCGTCCGTAAAGACTGCCGGAAGTGCAATGCCAATTATGAAAGCTATGTTGCCAATCAGCCCGGCGATTACGGGTCGCCAATTTTCGCCAAGCGCGCCCCGGGCAAAGTCGTAGCCGACAATTGGAGCGGCACCGATCACGATCCCCAATAGGGCCCCAAGGACGGGTACGCCCTTAAGCAGAACCATCAGGAGCGCAACGACCGCCGCAGCCAGCGCAGCGTAAAGCGACGACTTCCAGCGTTCCGTGTCCGTCAGGCCGGCGCTTGTGGCAGTTAAAATTGTCATCGTGAATCCTCCCCGGTCGGGTCGTAACGGCTGATACTCTACAATGTCTCCACCAGTCAAGGAGGAAGGGCGCTGATGGCTGTGCCAAACGTCCCATTCCGCCAAGAGCGGAGTTGATATTGGTAACGTTACTGTCCGTCTGCTCCGAGGCGGTGATTACTGCTCGCCGGGCAGGTTCTCCCACTCCTCGACAGTCCAGCCACTCACGTTCAGATACAATTGCGGTACATGTTGGTGGCTCAGGATGAGTACCAACTCATCCTCTTCAGTTGCCGCGATTTCGTCCAGCCAGATGCCACTGTTGATCAAGGTTTGCACTATTTTACCAGCCTGTCGCCAGCCGCGCAAAGGACCGCTTTCGAGATCAGTGTATATCGCTGTTCCGTACAGCGCCAGCATCAGGTTGTTTTCCAGATAGAGGTCGAGGTCAAACAGTACGCGCATTTCCGGTGACGGTCGTTCGCCGCCTTCATCGCTGACGGATTCTTCCCACAGAGCCAGGCCCATCACCCTCTCGCCGACAACGGTGTCAACCAATTCTTCGTACTGTTCGTCGTCCAGGCGGTAGTAAAGCGGGGCTTCACTTGGCCCTCTGCCATTTGTTGAAATGTCATTCATTTCACATTTGAGCTTTTGTGGTCTCTGTGTGACGAGTTGGAGACAGTCCTTCCGTTCGCTGTCAGTTCCTTCATTTTCTTTCCGGCCCGACAACGATCATTCGAGTGGGAATGGTCATCGGTTCGGGAAAATACTGACCGCCAGCCTCAAAGTGACTGAACTGGACCGGCAGCCCCTGATCGATGAAAAGATTGGGTCCATTCATCACGTGAAAGTGCAAGTGTGGCCCCGGCGAATTTCCGCTGTTGCCGACTCTTCCTAGAAGTGCCCCCCTCCTGATCAATTCCCCCTCGTTGACCTGCAGGCTGGCCTGTTGCAAATGTGCATAGTAGCTAAACTCACCATTGGCGTGGCTGATCGCAACGGCATTACCCAACAGCCTCCGCATATCGCCCCGCATGATAGCCTGGTCAGGGATCGCGCCCGGGGCCATATCCGGCATATCGAAGCAGACGTAGGCCACCTTACCCCCTGCCGAAGCATATACCGGCTGATGCCAACTGAAATGGTCGGAAAGAACGCGGCCGTTGCCCTGATGAGTGCGTCCTTCAGGGCCTAGCTTCACGAAATCCACTGCGAAAGGCTGACTGTAGATCTCCATTTTGTGGAAGTCGCTCCAATCGCCGGCCTGCACTGCCCACCACACCCCTGCCAGCGGGAAGTAGAAATCGGTCTGTTGCTCATAATAGATTACAGGGGACTGGCAATGGGCTTGGATTTGCTGTCCAGCATCGGTTGCTGTCGCCGCCGCTTGCGTTTTGCCGACAGCAGTTATTTCGATATGGGTGAGGCGTTCGTATGCATGCAGAAGAAACTGCAGGCTGCGAACGGCCAAACCGGTGGTAGCAGTGATCGTCAGGTCGTCTTCCCCCGTGCGTTGGCGAATTATGCCCGCTGACCATCGCTGCTCAAACAGCAACTGGTGTCCGCTATAGCCCTGAAAGACTAGTCCTTGCAGTTGAACATCGCCATCGTGGGCGGTGATTCCCAAATCAAGCGCGATTTCCTGCAATGGACCAATGTTGGGGAAAGGAAGCCTGTCGTATAGTCCTGCAACAATACTTTGGGGGCGGGTCTCCAAAGAAAGTCGGCCCATTTATATTCCTTGGGGGGTGGAGCTAGTACGTTTTCGAAAAGCCAAGCCGTCTTTGGTCGAGCGGGAATCAATAATCATCTGCCGGTCGGCGGGAGGCAATCTGTGCCAATACTGGCCGCAGTCACAATTTCATCCCGGCTTTTTGCGACCGTCATCCCGAGTGACATTTTTCCCGATCAGCTGGACTTAGCAATTCTTCTGCGCCCCTGACAGACTAGCCTACTTCCCGTTTGCCTCATTGATGAGTGTCGAAGCCTCAAGCACAGCCTCCCCCGGCGTCGCTGAGCCGCGCAGAACTTGCGTGATCATGTCGTTGGCATAACCCCAAATTTCATCCAACTCTGGGTGGTGGGGCTGAGGAACTGCATTGCCCGCCTGTTTTGCGAAGCCGGCGAGCAATGGATCTCCCTTCAAGTCCGCGTCCTTGTGTGCGGGCAGGCGACCTGCAATTCGCGCAACAATTGAAGCGCTTTCGGCGTTTGTCATGTGTCGGGCAAACGTCAGGGCGAGGTCCTGCTGTTTGATGGTCGTGGTCGGATTCAGAAATACGCCGTCTGCGCTCAACCATGGGCGGGCAGGACCTGAATGTCCGGCTGGCAATGTGGTCACACCCAGATCTTCCCCAAAACGTTGCTGCAATTCGCCGATGCTCCACGGGCCGTCAATGAATAGAGCGAACTCTTCTTTTTTGAAGCGTTCCATCAGCATTCCGTAATCGAGAGAGACAAAGATGCCCGGAGTGTCCTCGGCCCCTTGTAGCCAAATTAGAAACTCTGCCGTCCCTGGCGTCTGTTCGAGAACAACACGACCGTCTTCGTCGAAGAGCTTCCCACCGTAAGCGGCGATGCCCCATGCCAGGTGATAGAAACTCGCGTATATGCCGGCGCCTTGCAGTGGCGACTCCTGGGCCAACTCGATCAGATCGTCCGCCGTGCCTGGCAGGTTTAATTCATCCATCAACCGCCGGTTGAAATAGAGCGCCACAAGCTCGTAGTCTGTCGGCAATCCATACAACAATCCTTCCCAAACAAGGTTCTCTATGGATGCCGGAATGAACTGCATTCGTTCCTGCGCTGTTATCTGATTCTCGATCGGCAATAGCACCTTCGAGGCCACCAGTTCCCGGATCCACCAGTTCGGCGCCAGTATCAGATCCGGTCCATCTCCGTCCTGGACAGCTTCTGTATAGGCCAGGGCCAGTTCGCCATAATCCACAAACACTGTCTCCACCTGAACATCTGGGCTTGTCTGGTGGAAACGTTCCACGATGGCCGCCAGGGCATCACCGTCCTTGCCCGCCCAACTGTGCCATAACTCGAGCGTGCCAACTAATACCCCTGAGGAAGACTGCGAAGTTACTGGCGTGTCGGCGAAAGAAACAGCAGTCGGTGCAGCAGCCGGCAGAGTTTCAACCAATGGATCAAGGTCTGTTCGGATGGCGGAGGAAAGCGGCGCAGTCGTGGCTCCTGTCTGCCCGGAGGCCATAACCAGAACAGCCATCAGCATCAGCACCATTAGAATTGAGAGCGTCCAGAATAAGCGCCAACGAAACTGGGTCATATGCAACGAAAGAAAGTAGATTGCGTGAAAGTCGCGGGCAAAGGGTCAGGTCGGCCCCGAGCTGCGTCGAGACGGCATTTTTTTGGACAGATGGAATGCGCCGTGCGATTCAGTCGGACCGATTTTCAGAAATGAATGACAGGAGCCCCTGTAATCCAAGCAAATAACTGTGCCAGCCGAAACCACTGATCTGTCCAACGCAAACCGGAGCAATTACGGAACGATGACGAAACTCCTCGCGGCTGTGGACGTTGCTTAGGTGGACTTCGACCGCGGGCAAGGCTACTCCAGCCACCGCGTCGCGGATAGCGTAGGAATAGTGTGTGAATGCGCCAGGATTCATCAACAGTCCGTCGGCCCAAGATCGCGCACTGTGAATCTCATCGATCAGCATACCTTCGTGATTGCTTTGAAAAGTGCGAATCTCATTGTCTTTGCCGGCGGCAGCAACAAGCTCCTGGTCAATAGTTTCCAGGGTTACGTTGCCGTAGATCGACCGTTCGCGTGTCCCCAAAAGATTCAAATTGGGGCCATGGAGCACCAGGATTTTAGTCATTGGAAGTTATCTCGTAACAGTGAACGGCCTCAGTAGCCTTTTCTTGCTGATGGCCATGTCGCGGCACTATCAGTATGGGTTTTTACGTCAAAACAGAGGCCAGGGCTTCAAGCACAACTTGCTCTCCCGGATCGTCAATGATAACCACATCCCCAATTGCCTGGGGAATGATAAACCTCAACATCCTCCCGCTCCGTTTCTTGTCTTTGAACATCATTGCGTATACTTCGTCCAAGTTGAGGCCGCTGGTCTTCGTGGGCAGCTCCAACCTGCCCAGACAGTTCTCGATGCGGCTCGCGGTCTGGGCGTCGCAGCGGTTCAGCGACACTGCCATGCGGGCGGCGGCTACAGTCCCAATGGCAACCGCTTCCCCATGCCGCAAAGAATAGCCGCTTACCTGTTCAATAGCATGACCAAATGTATGTCCCAGATTGAGCGTCGCACGCCGTCCTCTCTCGAACGGATCCTCAATTACCACATCCACTTTCACTCGCACGGCATCGGCGATCATTTGTGTCAGATGTGCCGGCCCCTCCCCCTCCAACTGACGGAAAAGGTCAGGCGCCCCGAGGATGCCGTGCTTTACGATTTCAGCCAGCCCCGATCGAAACTCCGCAGCCGGAAGTTCAGAGAGAACTTCAGGATCGATAATCACCACTACGGGCTGCTTGAACGCGCCCACAAGGTTTTTGCCCTGTGGTAAATCTACGGCTGTCTTGCCGCCGACCGAGGCATCGACCATCGCCAGCAGCGAAGTCGGGATCTGTACGTAGGGAGCGCCCCGCAAATAGGTGGCCGCCGCGAATCCAGCCATATCGCCGATTACGCCGCCGCCCAGCCCGATTATGGGGCTTTTCCTGTCCAGCTCGGCGGCCACAAACTGATCGTACAAACACTGAACTGTTGCCAGCGTCTTGTGAGCTTCGCCTTCGGGAACGAGGCAGAGGACCGGCGTGTAGCCCTCCTGCTGCAGACTCTCACTCAGCATATCGGCGTAATGTGCGGCGATATCTTCGTTAGTAACGATCGCCGCCCGCCCCTTTGCCACCGCGCGATTGGAAAGCAGACGACCTGCATGAGCCAAAACGCCTTCACCAATGCAGATGTGGTAGTGCCCTTCTGGCGTGGGCACGGTGATGCGGATCATTTCAGCGATCTCATTGTTGCCTGCCAGAATGTCGAGAACGCGCTCTACAACGGTATCCGGGTCAATGCCGTCGGTCGGCACACGCAAGGGAATCCGTCCATAGGCATCGCGGCGGTTCAGGAGCAGCCTCTCGATATTTCGTTTCTTTTCTTCCCGATCTCCGGGCAGCAAAGGGCGATCTTCGAACGTTTCCACGCGCTCAAGGACGGTGTCTGCGCCTGCTGTCAGGCAGACCACGGGCCCGCTTGCTGCCAAAGTCTGGCGGTTGTCATCGCTGACCAGCGTGCCCCCGCCGGTTGCAATGACCAGGTCGGTCTCTCCGGCGAGCGTCTGACAGAGCCGCGCCTCCGCCTGACGAAACAGCTCCTCGCCATCGTCGGTAAATATTTGGGCAATCGGTTTCCCGAATTCGGCCTCGATTTTCTCGTCCATATCGACGAGCCGGCGGCCCATGCGTTCCGCCAGAATGCGGCCTACGGTCGTCTTGCCCGTACCCATGAAGCCGGTAATCGTCAGGTTGCAGCCGGCGGCCACGGGGTTCTCCTTTTTGTCTGAACTGTGATTTCTGGGATTCATGGGATTAATTGTGATTAACTGCAACGGCGCGGGCCACTAAAAACTGCCGTTATCAGAACAGCTTGAAGTTTTCAGCGTCCACCCGGCCGGACTGATGCATCAAAACGGCGTTCATCAACTCTATCGCCAAACGGGATTCCAGCGTTACTCCGGCGCGCACGCCAACGCAAGGGTCATGGCGCCCCTGCTCCAACGCAAAGTCGATTTCCTCCAGATTCTTTCGAACAGATTGCTGAGTCTTTAGAATCGTTGATGTTGGCTTGAAACCGACCCGGCAAACCAGCGGGGAACCGGTTGTTACGCCACCGATGAGGCCGCCGTGGCTGTTGGCTTGATAGCCGCTGCGTCGAATGGGATCGTTGTTCTCGCTGCCTTTACGGGCGATGACCTGTACTCCGTCGCCCACTTCACAGGATTGCACGGCGTTCAGTCCTCCCAGCGCGCCCATCAACCGCACTTTGAGACTCTGGTATAGAGGCTCACCAACCAGCGCCGGGGGGTTGACCGCCAAAACCTCAACTGCCGCGCCCAGCGAATCACCCTCGATGCGCGTGCGTTTAATCAATTCACCCGCCTCCTGCGCAAATTCGGCATCCAGCGAGCGGATCTCGGCTTCGTCCAGTTTGTCCTCCACCGCAACGATATGTTTATGTGGGATTGTCTGTGATTCCTGCCGCTGCGCTACGCTGGCAAAGTGCTGCGCCAAGCTCAGATCAGTCCGAATTGGGCCGACCTGTGAAATCGAAGACAGGATAACCGTCCCGAACTGTTCATTCAAAAAGATACGGGCGATGGTACCCCCGATAACATCCGAGATTGTGGATCGGTAACTGGAGCGGCCGCCGCCGCGGATGTCCACGAAGCCCTTAGATTTGTGGTACTTTACGAGATCGGTGTGTCCCGGCCGCACTTGGCCTTTGGGTCCCGCGAACTGATCATAGTGACGCGACCGCTGGGAGGTGGAGAGTACCAACGCAGCGATCGGCTCGCCCGTCGAGTAGCCCTCTTCATAGCTTTCAGTTGCGGAATCGGCCCCGCCGCCTATCGATACCGCGGGCCCGGCCAGCAGTTGGTCGATCTCGCCTTCAGCATACAAACCGGAGAGCAGTACGACCCTGTCGGCCTCTTGGCGGGGCGTGCCGTGGCGGTTGCTGCCAGGGCGCCGCCGATCCAAGTACTGTTGAACTTCTTCTCGACGAATGCGAAGCCCTGCCGGGCAACCGAAAACGATTGTCGTTACACCCGGCCCGTGCGATTCTCCGGCTCCGGCAACGGCGAACAGAGGGCCCCCAAAAATCTCCATGCTTCAATCTCTCATTTGTCTGAACTGTGATTTCTGGGATTTGGGGGATGAGCTGTGATTAACGGCAACGGCAGTTGCTTTTAATCCTTCTAATCTCGATAATCTCCCAAAATCACAGTCGGCCTTTGGCTGAGAAAACAAATGCGCGCACCTTTTCCGGGTCTTTGCGCCCGGGTTCGAACTCGACGCCGCTGCTAACATCAACCGCCCACGGCCGGACAGCCTCTACGGCCGCTGCGACATTTTTCGAGGTCAGGCCCCCCGCCAGGACCAAACGTGAACAGGTCCGACTTAAGCCTGCAGCCGCGTTCCAGTCGGCCCTCTTTCCTGTTCCCCCGTACTCATTTGGGTCGTAGGCATCGATCAGGAGTTGCGGACCGTCAATTGGACCAAGTCCCGAGTACCATTCGGCTTCGATCTCGGCTTCTGCAGAGCTGGTTGGGCGTAGCGCCTTGAATCCGCGTCCCCGGAGGGCCTCAAGCATCGCAGGCGGCTCATCTCCATGCAACTGGGCAAAGTCCAAATTGGCGCGGCGCATCGTCTCTTCTACCCCTGCCAAAGATTCATTTACAAAGACGCCAATATAGCGGGACGATTGACCGGATCCGATGCCGATAGTCGGGCACATCATCGAATTAGAAAAGTGCTCGTTCAATCCTGAAATGATCTCTCCCGCCACTTCCGGCGCGACGAACCGGGGAGACTTTCTGAAAAAGACGAAGCCCAGAAAATCCGCGCCGGCGCTGGCAGCGCACAGTCCGTCTTCAAAGCTTGTGATACCGCAGATCTTTACGTGCGTCATTTGTCTGAACTGTGATTTCTGTGATTTGGGGATTCGCTGTGATTAACGTCAACATCTGGGCGAGCGCAGTTGCTTTTAATCCCCCAAAATCACAGTCGTTTTCAGAGATTTCTAACTCACGGTTGTCCTGCGAGTACGAACTCGCGCACAAGAGCGCCTCGGTCTGCCTGAGGCAATTTGCAGAAGCTCTCGCCCACGAGAATGGCATCGCAACCCATCTCAGCCATGCGCCTCACATCGACAGTATTACGGATTCCACTCTCGCCGACGAGGATAATGTCGGAAGGAATCAGTTCTCGCAACCGGGCTGTGGTTTCTATGTCCACTTCGAACGTCTTCAGGTTGCGATTATTGACGCCGATGATCCGGGCCTCCGCCGCTAAAGCGCGCTCCAATTCCTCTTCATCATGGACTTCTACCAGCGCGCCCATTTCCAGTTGATTCGTCAAGTCTATCAACGCCTGCAAGTCGGCGTCGCCCAACACGCCTACGATAAGAAGAAGCGCATCCGCCCCGGCCGCGCGGGCCTCGTACACTTGATAGGGATGAAAGATAAACTCCTTGCGCAGCAGCGGTATGGACTGGTTGCTGTCGAGCAAGTGCTCGACAATTTCAGCCAGATAGGCGAGTTTCCCCTGGAAGAAACGCGCGTCGGTAAGGCAGGATATCGCGGCAGCGCCACTGGCGGCATATGTCTCGGCTATGGCTGTCGGTGACCAGTCCCGGGCGATCAAACCTTTGGAGGGGCTTGCACGCTTGACTTCGGCGATGAGGCTTGCGCCGGTCTCGGCTGTGAGTGCGGCCGCGAAATCCAGAGGCGGCTCGGCCAACGAAGCAAGGGCTTTGAGTTGAGCCAGAGGCACATCCTCCATATGACGTGCCACCTCCTCGCGTTTCCAAGCCATGATCCTGTCGAGGACCTGTCCTTTGTGTTTACTGATTTCCAATTGCGAAAACTTGGCCATTTTCTTACAGGTTACCGCTTACGCTTTGCGTCTTCCCGATAAACTCATTAAGCGAGTTCTGCGCTGCGCCGCTGTCGATAGATTGTGCTGCCGCGGTCAATCCGGCCTCCCAGTCACCATTCTCGGTTGCCAAAGCCGCCGCCGCGTTCAATAGTACCACATCCCGCTTGGGGCCGCGCAGTTCACCACTGAGGATCCCTCGGGTGATGGCGGCGTTTGTGCCTGCGTCGCCCCCAACCAGGTCGTCGAGCGATGCGGGCGGAAGACTGAGATCGGTTGCCGACAATTGGCTTTCCCAAACTTCACCCTTTCGCAAATGACTGATTCGATTAACTCCGGCCGTGGTGAGCTCGTCCACGCCGCGCCCGTCGTCAGTAGTTCCGTGGACGACAAAAGCAGCGGTGCTTCCCATCTGCCCCAGAACCTCCGCCATCTGCGACGTCAAGTCGATGCTGGGTACGCCAATCACCTGGTGGGTGGCATTGGCCGGGTTTGTCAGCGGACCGAGGATGTTGAAAACGGTGCGCGTCGCCAGCTCCCTGCGCGGGCCGATGGCGTACTTCATGGCGGGGTGGTAAAGAGGCGCGAACAGAAAGCCAAAGCCAACGTCGTCGATGCACTCCGCGACCTGCTCAGGGCCTAGATCCAACTGGACGCCTAACTCCTCGAGCACATCGGCGCTGCCGCATTGACTGCTGGCGGACCGGTTGCCGTGCTTTGCTACCTTTTCGCCGGCCCCTGCGACGACGAAAGCAACGGTGGTACTGATGTTGAATGTGCCGGTCTGATCACCGCCCGTACCGCAGGTGTCCAGGAGGCGCTGGCCGTTGAGAGTGGGCCGCACCGGGACGGCGATGCGCTTCATCGCCCGGGCGCAACCAGTGATTTCAGATACGCTTTCTCCCTTCATGCGCAGGCCCGCCAGAAACGCGCCGATCTGTGCGTCGGTCGCTTGGCCGCTCATGATCTGTGTCATCGCCGCGTCAGCTGCGTCAGCGTTGAGATCCTGCCCGGCGAAAATGGATTCCTGTGCTTCATGTATGGGTGACGCCATTAGAATTTCTCCTGTTTGTCTGAACTGTGATTAACGGCAAACTAAAAACTGCAGTTCGTCTGCCAGCAGCTCATGGTCTCCATTTCCCAGTGGAGATAGTTCCCACAATGTCAGCGAACGGCGCAAAGCAGCCGTCACAGCGCTGATGAGAAAGGAATTGAACTGGGCCCTCTCTGCTTCTGGCTGGGTGTCAGAGATGGTTTGCGCTTCGCCGACGCCATCTGCCGGCCCTTGGCGAAGCGTCAAATTCGGTACGGCCCTTTGTCGAATGCCCTCCAGCAAAAAGGTTACTGCCTGGAAGTTCAAGAGTCGCAAGTATATGTCGACTCGATCCATCAAACTGGGATCAGTGTTGCCGCCTCGATAGCTCTCCAGCCACTCGTCTTGGCCTTCATCAAGCCAGTCCTCTCCCGCGTAAAATAGAAAGCGGGCGATCTCCTGTGCCGGGTCGCCCAGCCCGAAAAACTCCCAGTCCACCAGCAGGATCTGCCCTCTTTGGAACAGAGCATTTTCTGCCGTCAAGTCACCGTGAACTGGTGAAGGCGACGTCTCTCCGAGAAGAGGCAACGCCGCGTCCATCACTCGGTGCGCGGCCGCCCAAAGCATAGAGAGATGCTCGGTCAACAGAGGCGCTGGCGCGGCAGATACCCACTCTCGCAGCGGGGCTTCCCCCGCCTGCCATATCTGCCAAAATGTGAGCAGATTGAATGCGTGCGGGCTGAATCGCTGTACGTCGTCCCTGTCGGCACAGTGGACACGGGCCACCGCATCGGCGTGAGCAATGCGGTGGAAGCGGTCCGCAAGCGTTAGGGACTCACCGTCCATCCAGCGGTAGACCAACACCTGGCGGGGCAATCCGTGGGGATAGCGATCATACCAGAGCGGCTCCGGCGCCAGTCCGACGACTGCAAACTGCGCCTGGCCGTTGAACTGCCGCCGGCTGCGCGCCTGGCCGGCGTCGGTGAACATCTTGACGACGGCATCGGTGCGATCTTCGCAATGAACCCGCCAGAGCAGATTGTCGCGCCCCTGCCAATGGTCCGCAATGGTCACCTCCTGATTGCGAAAGCGGCTGGTGGCGGAGCCGGTAAGATAGCCGTGAACGGCCCGTGTCCATACACTCATGCCAATTGCGCCGATCATACTTTCAGGAAATTTCGCAACAGATCATGCCCGTACTCCGTCAGAATGCTTTCGGGATGAAATTGCACGCCGAAAATGGGCTTGGACCTGTGCTGCACGCCCATCAGCTCGCCCTCGATCGTGTGGGCGGTGGCGACCAATTCAGCTGGAAGAGGCTCCTCCACAATCAGACTATGGTAACGAGTGGCAGTAAAGGGGCTTGGAATCCCCTGAAAGAGAGTCGTTCCCTTGTGATGAATCGGACTGACCTTGCCGTGCATTAACCGCGGGGCTCGCTCAACACTGCCGCCGTGAACGTGCCCGATGCACTGTTGGCCAAGACAGACCCCCAGGATGGGCGTGCGGTCACCCAAGTGACGAATTACGTCATTGCTGACGCCGCTGTCCTGTTGCGGCGTGCCTGGGCCGGGGCTGATTATGACATGGTTGGGGTTTTTCTCGATCAGCTCCTCGATGTCGATGGCATCGTTGCGCCAGACCTGGATGTGGTTGGCCTCCTCCCCACCGGGCAATGGAGTCTCGATAACGATTTCGCCCAAAAACTGTACCAGATTGTACGTGAAGCTGTCGTAATTGTCGATGACGGCAATCATTGCCCCGCTCCTTTCTTCAACCTTTGCGCTGAGCCGACCGCATCCGCCGCGCCTTGGCGAAGCGCAACAGGCCTAGGCTTTTGCCAGCCTCTTCTGGCGGCGTTCGTTCGAACGGCGAATGCGATTCCACACGCCTGTCAGTCCCATCGACTTCTTCATTTCCATGAGCGTATGCCGGGCCTCTGCCTGTGCCCGCTGAGTCCCTTCGTATATCAGTTGGTCGGTGAAACCGGTCTGTTCGGCGTAATATGCCCGCCGTTCACGAATCGGATCGAGAAAGTTCTCCAGCGCGTTGTAAAGCTTCGTCTTCACTTCCACATCGCCGACGGCGCCCTCCTGATACCGGCTCTTCAGATCTTCCACTTCTCCCTCGTTAGGGTTGAACATGTCGTGATAGCTGAAGACCGGGTTGCCTTCGACTCTGCCGGGAATGTTAGCGTGAATTCGGTTGGGGTCGGTGTACATGCTCATCACCCGTTTTCTGACCGTGGCCGAATCGTCGCTGAGGAGGATCGCATTGCCCAAGCTCTTGCTCATCTTGGCCTGGCCGTCGGTACCTACGAGCGTGCCGCCAACGATATAGGCATCCGGCAAGGGAAAGACTTCGGTGTAAGCGTTATTGAAGCGGCGAGCAATCTGGCGGCTGATTTCAATGTGTGACTCGTTGTCCTTGCCGACCGGCACCAGATGAGCGCGCGGCATCAGGATGTCGGCGGCCTGCAAAACGGGATAGCCGAGCAAGTTATAGGGCATTTGTTCCATTTCTGCCGCCGCCGCCATATCCTTGATCGTGGGCAGTTGCTGTAAGCGTTCGACAGTCACCATGCCACTGAGTATCAGGTGCATTTCGTAGATTTCATGTACGGCCGACTGCAGGTAGAATGATGTTTTGGTCGGGTCAATGCCAATAGCCAGGTGATCGAGCACAATTTCGCGGGCATTTTCTCCAATCTGCGAAATGTCCTCCTTGGATGGCTTCGTTGTCAGCATATGGAGGTCAGCGATTATGAAAAAGCACTCGTACTCCTCCTGGAAAGCCAAGCGGTACTGCAAGCTGCCAACGAAATGCCCCAGGTGCAGTTTGCCGGTTGGACGGTCGCCGGTGAGAATTCTTCTCTTCTGTGTCATTTTTCCCTCCTTCGTCTGAACTGTGATTTCTGGGATTCAGGGGATGAGCTGTGAAACACTAGTTTTTAGTAGCTAGTTTTCAGTAGTCAGTAACGGCAACAGCAACGGCAGCCAGCTAAACAGGCTATTGTAAGGTCTCAGTCGTCTAATCCCTCTTCGGCGCGTTGCACCGCAGCGGAGAGGGCCTTGGCCTTGTTCAGAGTCTCTTCCCACTCATAAGTAGGATCGCTGTCGGCGACGACTCCGCCTCCTGCCTGCAAGTGGCAGGTCCTGCCTTGCATCACGATCGTGCGAATTGCTATGCAAGTGTCCATGGTGCCATCATAGTCGATGTAACCGACCGCGCCGGCATACAGTCCACGCCGCAGCCCTTCCAGTTCTTCGATGATCTCCATTGCCCGCACCTTCGGTGCCCCGCTCACGGTGCCAGCCGGGAAGGTCGCCTTCAGCAAACCGATGGCGTCGTGTCCGGGCGCCAGTTTTCCTTGCACATCGCTGACGATATGCATGACATGGCTGTAGCGTTCAATTACCATCATCTCCGGTACCCGGACCGTGCCGTACTCGCACACGCGCCCAAGGTCATTGCGTCCCAGATCGACCAACATCACGTGCTCCGCTCGCTCCTTCGGATCGTTCAGCAGTCCTTCCGCCAGGGCGTCGTCTTCGGCAGCGTTATCGCCCCGCCAGCGTGTTCCGGCGATCGGGTGCAGGAAGGCGCGACCGTCTTCGAGCCTGACGTGCATTTCCGGGCTGGACCCAATGATCCACAATGGCTCGCCACTGCCGGAAGTTGCTTCCAGTCCGGCCACGCCGTTGAATTCCAGAAAGTACATATATGGCGATGGGTTAAGCATGCGCAGGGCGCGATAGATCGCGAACGGCTCCGCGTCTGTGGATCGGCTGAGTCGCTGGCTGGGCACCACCTGGAAGATATCGCCGGCCGCAATGTATTCTTTCGCTCTGCCTACAATCTCTTCGTATTCCTCTTGGGTGAAATTGCTGCGCCACGCCGCGCCGCCACCCACGGGTTTACTCCTTGGCGGCACGAGAGGTTGGCGCAAATCGCTAACAATCGCGTCAATACGGGCAACTGCATCGTCGTAGGCCGCCTCAATCTGCTCGTCTGAAGTCCGACCTTGCCCGGGCGTCTGCATATTGGCGATGACCAACAATTTGTGCTGCACATGGTCGAAGACAACGAGGTTGTCGCTAAGTAGTAGTACCATATCCGGGATGGCCAGCTTCCTCTCCGCTGTGTTAGGCAGGCGTTCGACGAAGCGCACGGTATCATAGCCGAAATAGCCAACCGCGCCTCCTGAAAAACGAGGGAGGCCGGGTACCTCTACAGGGCAGCGTTCCGCCAAAAGACTGCGCACGGCCTCGAACGGATCTCCTTTTCGGCGTTCCATCTCGACGCCATCGGCCCCGCCGATAACCAGCTGATCCCCTTGCGCGCACAAAGTCAGCGGTGGACGAACTCCAAGGAAGCTGTATCGGCCAACCTGCTCTCCTTTTTCCACCGATTCCAGTAGAAAGGAGGGGCCGCCGTTCCGTAATTTCAGATAGACCGAGACCGGTGTCTCCAGGTCGGCCGGCAGTTCCCGGAACACCGGGATCGTATTGCCGGTGGCCGCAAACTCCTGTACTTCCTCCAGTGATGGACGATAGGTTGCCATGTACACTCTCCTCTTCCCTCGAAATCCTGCCCAGCTGCGTTCCCAACAAAAAACCTCGTCCCCATTATGGGGACGAGGCCTGTAAAGACGCCCGCGGTGCCACCCTGTTTAGACTGGTGAAAGATGGACAACAAAAAATCCCTTGCATGAAACGCAAGGGGTGCTTGCACCAGTCTCACTCATCGCGCTCGAGCGATCTCGCTTGATGGCGGAATCTGCCTGAGCCGCAGCGCCCTGATAACGGCGGCGTTTCCGGGACCGGCTAGTTGGTTGAACCTTATATGTCTGGCAAGCTCGTTAGCCTCCAGACAGACATGTGCCAACTGTTCGCCGTCCGACTCCCCGGTCCATTCACACTCTGCGCTGCTATCCCGCTTTCACCAGTCCGGGACTCTCTGGAACCCGCTTTGAGCGCTACTATTCCGGTTCACAGTCTTTACTGTTCAGATGTTGCAAAAGAGTATAGCTTAACAGATACAAACTGTCAATTTTTGTCTGAACTGTGATTTCTGGGACTTGGGGGATGAACTGTGATTAACGTCAACATCTGGGCGAGCGCAGTTGCTTTTAATCCCCCTAATCCCAATAATCCCCAAAATCACAGTCCTATTGTGTCGGATCGTACGGCTGCTAAGCGTCTAATTGTACGCGTTCCGGCGTTCGGGGGGCAGGCATTTGTACAAGAGATACGCCCGCCTCCTGCAGGAAACGACGGCTGTTTTCGTCCGGGTAGGGACCGACGTAAACAACCCTCTCTATACCGGCATTGATGATCATCTTGGCGCAGGTGATGCACGGCTGGTGGGTCACGTAGATCATGCTACCGGCGGTGTCCACGCCGTGGAGAGCAGCCTGGATGATGGCGTTCTGTTCAGCGTGAAGCGGGCGCACGCAGTGGCCGTCGATGATCAGATGCCCGACATCGTCGCAGTGGGGCAGACCGGTTGGCGCACCGTTGTAGCCCGTTGTCAGGATGCGTCTGTCGCGGACGATTATCGCACCTACATGGGCACGATCGCAGGTGCTGCGAGCGGCCACTGTGAAGGCGATCTGGAGGAAGTACTCATCCCATGTTGGACGATCGGCTTGCGACGAAGTCATGCTCAGCGTTGAATTCTCTTGCCCTTTGTTGCATCAGTCCAGGCGACGTGTTTCTCCCATGGGGATATTCACTTGTCCGTTGCGGGCCGGGTCGGGCTGAGGGTTGAGCTGATCACGCGACGTCACTTCTTCCCTCTTAGCATGCGTGTCGTGGAGAAGGTCCGCCAGGATTCGGCGGGTATCCTCTTTTGTAGGTGATGCCAAGAAGACAGTTTCCTGTACAATACGCTCTCTACTGAAGCGGCCGCGCTTGGGAATGAGGATTTCGTGTTCGATTGCCAGGCAGGTCTGTGTCATGCGTCCGTAACTGACCGTACCATAGCGGATATTGCGGACGGCCTTGGGAAAGAAAAACACGTACCACATCCCAACATCCTTTTCAGGCCACTCCGCCAATAGAAAGCGTTTCGGCTGTACGAGACAAATCACTGCGTGTTCCCGTGTCGCGAACGTGCGGAAATACCCTTGTAACCAGGTAAACCGTTCGCTTTTTTCCTCAACTGTAAAATAGCCACTGGCGTGGATTGGCACGCTGTCCGAAGGCGCTAAGGGTTGTGGGGTGACGGAAGGCAGTGCCGATTCGCGAAACTGCACGTAGTCCCGAATGCGCCAGTGGCGGCGAAGCCAGATGAAGGATATGAGTAGTGCGAGACATATCCCTGTCGTGAGAAAGTGACCGGGAACGAACGCGAAGGCACCCAGCACGCCAAGAAGAAGAAGCAGGCCGTCTATCCAGCGGACAGTCGGCGCACCGGCCAGCAGCATGCGATCAAGGTGATAAATCAGACGGGACACGATGTAGTCTGTGCCTGCTGTTTACTGGAATAGACGACCGGATTATGTGAGAAGACCCCGTCCCACAGGACGAGGCCGAGCAACATCAGGGGCATGCTTGTTCGGTTGCGGGCAAGATACCCCTATCAGGCAGGGGCCGGCAATGTCCCTCCGCTCAAGTCCAGGCCCTGATCACGGCTATCCTCCTCTTGAGGCCGCTCGCTGCCGTCCCTTTCCGAGGAAGGTGTTCCGCTAGCATGGCTCTCTTCCGCACCTTCTACCGAATTGAAAGGGTCTTCTCCTCGCATTATCGCACTGAATTCCAAGTCATTCAGCGTTTCCTGGTCAACTAGAGCCGCCGCCACCGCATCCAGCCGTTCCTCATAGGACGTCAAAATCTCGCGGCAGCGACGGTGCGCTTCATCTACCAGTTTGCGTACCTCTTCATCGATTTCCTGCGCCACTTTGTCACTGTAATTGCGCGTTTCGGCGATGCCCCGGCCCAGAAACACCATCTCTTCTCGTTCACCATACTGGATTGGTCCAAGCCTTTCGCTCATACCCCATTGCGTTATCATTTTCCGTGCGGTATCCGTAACTATCTTGAGATCCCCAACGGCCCCATTTGTAATATCCCCAAATTTTATTTCTTCCGCAACCCGTCCGCCCAAAGCCGCCGCAAGCGTGTCGCGAAGCATATCTTTCGTATCCCTTTTGGACTCCTCCTCCGGAATGGACATGGCATAACCAGCAGCAACGCCTCGAGGCACTATTGTCACCTTTAGCAAGGGGTCGTGGTTGGGAAGTACGTGCATCGCCACCGCGTGACCGGCCTCATGATAGGCAATGACTTCCTTTTCCTTGGGAGACATGATGCGGCTGCGTCGTTCTGGCCCAATTCGAACGCGCTCGACGGCCTCCTGAAACTCCGCGAGGCCAATCGAACGTCGATTGCGGCGGGCTGCCAGAATCGCTGCCTCATTGACCAGGTTCTCGATGTCGGCGCCGACGAATCCCGGTGTCTGCCTGGCGACGACTTCCAGATCGATGTCAGTGGCTAGGGGTTTGCCTTTCACGTGGACATCCAGAATTTGCTGCCGGCCCTTTACATCGGGCGAATCCATTATGACTTGTCGGTCGAAGCGACCGGGACGCAATAGCGCTGGGTCCAGGATATCCGGCCGGTTGGTCGCGGCGATGATAATAATGTTGACATCGGTATCAAAACCGTCCATCTCGACCAGAATCTGGTTAAGAGTCTGCTCGCGTTCATCGTGGGAGCCGCCCAGACCCGCGCCCCGGTGCCGGCCGACGGCGTCGATCTCGTCGATGAATATGATGCAGGGAGAATTTTTCTTGGCCTGTTCGAACAGGTCCCGCACGCGGCTGGCCCCGACACCAACAAACATTTCCACAAACTCGGAGCCGCTAATGTTGAAGAAAGGAACACCTGCTTCGCCCGAGACCGCTTTCGCCATCAGCGTTTTGCCGGTCCCAGGCGGCCCGACGAGCAGGACGCCCTTGGGGATGCGAGCGCCAAGAGACGCAAATTTCTGCGGCTCTTTGAGGAATTCAACCACCTCCGCCAGGTCCTGTCTGGCCTCTTCATTGCCCGCCACGTCACCGAAGTTGACGGTCGGCTTGTCGCCCGTGAACATGCGCGCCTTGCTCTTGCTGAAGCTGAATGCCTGGTTGCCGGCGCCCTGGGCCTGCCGCAATATGAAGATGAAAAAGACCGCGATCAGCAAAATGGGCAGTAGGGCCAGCAGAATGCTACCGTACACCTCCCACCCGCTGGGCGCTTCAATCTGCACATTGACGGAGGAAAGCTGATCTTCGGTTACGCCTAGATTCTCGAGCGTCTCTATCAGACCGATACCGGTCTCTTTGCGAGAACCAATCAGCTTACCGCCGGAATAGGCCAATACTTCGTCACCGTCTACGTGGATTTCTTGAACGTTTCCGCCGCGGACTAGTGACGCGATTTCAGCGATGGAAACGGTCGCGGAGATATTGCTGCCCTGGTTGCTCAGGACGATATAAAGAAACGCGCCGAGAGCTACGACCAGGAGGAAGTAGATCATGCCGTTGCGTATTCGTTTGGAATCCATAGCTCCTCTTAACGTCCGCGGGGTCAGAACGGTCAGCCAATGTGACTTGCTGGGTCTCCACGTTCGTTTTGGACCCTCCACTACCCCGCGGGAAGTCTAGCATAGGGAAAACACAGCGTCAAATAGTTCGGATACAGGCTGCGTCCCCTTGACGGAGGCAAATGCACAACCAGAATGTACTTCCATTGTTGCGCAGTGACGCCTTGCATGCAGTAAGGCCGCATCCACCTTTCAGACCGGCCGGAGAGTAAGAAGAGTGATTTCCGGTCGGCGGTTGAAACGGAAAGTGAAGTGGCCAGACGCCCAGACCCCTGTTGGTATAGAGTTGGTAACTTCCTACACGATAGTGGCCGATGGGGTACTTGGTTGCCATGTGCGGCAGAAGCGGCGCCCGCGTCGCCAAACCGCTGCCGTCCGGCCGCGACGCAGGTAACCTGACCTGCCCGCCGTGGCTATGCCCGCTCAGTTGCAAGGCAACCGGCGCCTCTTGGCTGCGGATAGTGTCGATGTAGTCGGGCTCGTGATAGAGGAGTAGATTCGTATAGTCGGACGGCGAACCCGCCAACGCAAACCGCGGGCGAGGATGGCCGGACCAGGCGTCGCCCAATCACTCAAGATCGATGCGGTAGAGCGGCTCAAGCCCGGCAGCAATTCGGTCCACGTTGTCGGCGGCGCACTGTGCTCGTTTTCGAGAAGTACCGTCGGTGACTCCAGCCGTGTGGGGCGTCGCAATAACATTCGGCAACTTGAAGAATGGCGAACTGAGGTCCGGGGGCTCCTGGCTGTAGGCATCAATGCCGGCGCCGCCCAGTTTTCCGTCGAGCAGGGCCTGTGTCAGCGCCTGCTCATCGATTAGCGCGCCGCGGGCAACATTGATGATGTAGGCGGTCGGCTTCATCAGGTCTAACATACGGGCGTCGATAATATGATGGGTCTCATTGTTCAAGTGCAAGTGAAGCGAGATGATGTCCGATTCGGCCACGACCTTTTCGAGGTCGTCGGGTGTTCCGACAAAAGACAGGCCGAATTCCAGTCGTTCCACGTCGCTGACTTCCCGAATGTCGATGGCCGCGATTTCCATGCCAAACGGCCGGGCCCGGCGCGCCAACTCGATACCGCTGGCGCCAAAGCCGATGATGCCCAACTGCATCCCCTCCAGTTCGAGACCGACCGGTTCGTATAGTTGACCTTCGTCCAGTAGTGCGCGGGACTCCGGATAACGACGCGTCAGCATCAAAATGAACATCATCGCCGCCTCAGCCAGCGCCACGGCACTGAAGGCGCCGGGACAGTTTGCTACCGGCATTCCCTTGGATTTCCAGTAGTCCAGGTCGAAGTGATCAAACCCCGTACCCAGGATCTGCCACAGTCGGGCGTCGGTTGCAGCGTCCACCATCTCGCGGGTGCCGGCCGAGCCTCCGTGGTCGATTACCGCATCCATACCTTTGAACTGCGGCGCGAGCGGTTGTTCGTAGTCTAAGACATGCATGTTGTGGTTGCGGCCAACTGCCTTTACCACATCCATTCCCCACGGGTCGAACATGGAAACTTTGACGGGATGGGGCAGAAAAAGGACGTTTAATCGCTTTGTCATTAGGTTACCTGTGTGTGATGCCTGGCGGCGAGTCCTGCTCGGTTTCGTCCTGGCTTGTTCGTTACTTACAGAGTCGTGTAGCCACCGTCGGCCACGAGTACCGAGCCAGTCACAAATGAAGCTTCATCACTGGCCAGAAATAGAAGAGCCTGTGCAACCTCGATCGGCGCGGCGAACCGTTTCATCAGATTCGCGTCACGGTAGGGCACCAGCTTCTCCTCCGGAATGGTGTCCGTCAGCGGCGTGTTCATCGAACCGGGACAGACGGCGTTTATGCGGATATTGTCAGCGGCGTGGTCGACTGCCATGGAGCGGACGAGGCCGATTACGCCGTGCTTGCTGGCGTTGTACGAGGCCTGCAGCCCGTTTCCCACCAGATCCCGAGAGCGATGATACGCAGATAATGTTGCCGCCGCCCTGTTGCCGCATCTGCGCGACCGCGTACTTGGAACACAGAAACATGCTTTTCAGGTTGGTATCGACGACGAAGTCCCACTCTTCTTCGCTGGTATCGACCACATCCTTATTGATCTGGACGCCCACATTGTTGACCAGGACATCCAACCGGCCGAATGCCTCTACCGCGGCGTGAGTCAGGCGTTCTGCATCCTCCGGCAGCCGCACATCCATCTGAACGAGAAGCGCCTCTCCGTTCTGTTCTTTGATACGGTCGACCGTTTCCAGGCCTTTCTCCGCGTTGATTTCACCGACAACGACGCGGGCGCCCTCAGATGCGAACAGCGTGGCAACTGCCTGTCCCAGGCCCATGCCCGCCCCCGTGATTGCCGCTACCTTTCCTTGCAGACGTTTTGCCATCCGACTTTCACTTTGGTCAATAGGGCAGAAGGCCGCCGCTAACGTTGTAGGTCTGGCCGGTCATATAGCTGGCGTCATCCGAGGCCAGGAATGCCACCAGGTTGGCGACATCTTCGGGCTGCTGGATGCGGCCTAGGGGCACGCCGGCGACGGCCTGTGCTTTGACGGAGCCCACGGGCACACCCTGACGTGCGGCTGTCTCCCGGTCAATCAGATCCCACATCGGCGTATCGACGATGCCGGCGCAGACGCAGTTTACCAGGATACCGTGGTCTGAGAGTTCCAGTCCCATTTGCTTTGTCAGGGCAACGACTGCATGTTTGCTGGCCGCATAGGCCCCCAGAGGCATACCTTTTCCCGGCGCAATTTTGCCCGCCCCGGAAGCGTTGTTGATGATACGTCCGCCGTCGCCCTGCTCGATCATCTGACGCGCCGCGGCCTGGGAACAGAACAGAACGCCCTTGGCGTTTACGTTCATCAAGGCATCCCAGGTCTCTTCATCGGTTTCCAGCAAGGGGGCGATCGCACCGATGCCGGCATTGTTCACAAGGATACGCAGGCTCCCCAGCCGCTCGCAGGTCTGGTTGACCATTCTCTGGACTTCCTCTTTGCGGGTTACATCTACCTGCAGCGACAGGGCCTGTCCGCCATGCTCCCGCACTTCGTCCGCGACCTGCGCGGCCGTCTCGCCATCCAGATCGGCAACGGTCACCAAACAGCCTTCCCGGGCCAAGCGCAGAGCTATGGCCCGTCCGATGCCTCGCCCGGCCCCGGTTACAATGGCAACCTGGCCGTCAAGATCATATCGCGGCATTGGCTACCTCCTTCCCGACTCCACGCAGAATTCTTGACCTAATGTTCGCCTTCCTTGGTTTCGTATGGCACCTGCATCAGTTCCAGGATGTAGCCGTCAGGATCCTCAAAGAAGACTACGTGGACGATTGCCCAACCGAGATCGAAGCTGACCGGCTCCGATATAAACTTGACTCCTTCCTCTTTGAGTTCCCGGTAAGCGTCAGCCAGATTGGGCACGCCGAAACAAATATGGGAGTGGCCCACGTCTCCCAATTTCCCGTTGGAGACTTTGCCCTGCGGCTGCACGTACTCCTGCAGGTCGAGCAGCATCCCGGGCGTTTCGGGCGCCTGCAGCCGCACAACCTGCATGATCACGTCATCTTTTCCGGCCATCTTCGAGATCGTCTCACCATCCAATCGGTGGCGTTCGATCTCCTCCATTCCCAGCAGATCCCGGTAAAAGGCGAGTGAACGGTCCATATCGCTCACCGTGACCGAGACATGATCCATCACATTTACTGAACTGATCACAACTCGTTTTCTCCCGGTTCAAAAGGTTTCCAATGAATCCAACTCAGCCAACCGTTGAATCCAGCGCTGGTGGCGGACATTCGCGATGGAACGCCAGTAGCCGCCGTACAACGGGCGGCCCGACTGAGCGATTTTCCCGTGGTTGCTCCGCATCTGTTCCTGGATAGCGGCTGTGGCTTCAGGAGTATCCGGGTCTTCATAATAGACAACCACGCCCTGCCGCCGGCGGTTGTCCCCACCGAACGCCGCGTGCCAGAGGGCGACATTGAACACAATGACATCACCTGGCTGCGATTCGAAGGTGTACGAAGGCACATCTGCCTGGGCCAAGTGGTATGCCGTTTCGGGCTCGCGACTGATCTGGCTGTGGAATGGATCTAGGTGTGAGCCGGGGATCACGCGTAACGCGCCGTTGCTTCCATTCAGGGCATCCGGGTAGATACAGAACTTGACAGCGGCGTAGTCCAGCGACCTGGTATCCGGGTGCCAGAGTGTGTCATTGACGTGGTAGTTCCCGTCCACGGCGATTGCAAGCACATCTCTGCCAAGCAACTGTTCCGCCACGTCGGCGAAGCGATGATCGTGGGCCAAACCGGCGATGAATGGGGAGTTTTCCTCCATGAGCGTGGCGTAATGGCGGCGTTTGCCGTCGTGCTTTCCGCCGTCAAGCCAGGCGTCCAGTCCAGCGTTGAATTCGCAACTGTACAGTGCCATCTCTTCATCGGTCAAGAGTTGCCGGAATATCAGAAATCCAAATACGCGAAAATAGTTTAATTGCTGTTTCGACAGTTTCATTTCAATGGTTTCGTTGAGATTATGGTTTTTCGCACTATCAAAAGGGATGGCCAGCAAAGTAACAGGAACCGAACCGGCAAAAGGTGGTCAGCTGATCGCAATCAACTAAAGGTAATCTTTCGTGAGAAACGAGGAATGCTATCCCAGCACGCTGGAGTATAGCATCCTGATTCGCGGCCCGCCAATTGTTCGTCGCATACTCTATGAGAAAGCGAATGCACCGCAACGCGCCCTTGTCACAGGCAGGAACCCAATCCAGGACCTCCATTCGGTTATCAAGACTGCCGCCGACGAACGGGCCTTATTTCAGTGTTCGTATTCCTCCATCAGTTCGACCAGATTGCCGTCAGGATCATAACAGAAGCAGACACTGACCGAACCTTCAGTGAGCTCGAAATTCACCGGCCCCGAAATGAACTCTACGCCGGACTTTCTCAGCGCGTCCACGGTTGCCGGCAGGTCCTCCACGGTCAGAGCGAAGTGGCAGGACCCGACAGAGCCAAGAGGGGTGACGTGCTTATCCCCGTGCGTTGTAAAGAATTCGAGCAGGTCTATGAGGATTCCGGGTGTATCGTCGGCGGCCAGGCGGGTTGACTGCGCGCGTGACCCCTGCAGTCCTCCGGCCATGTCGGACTTTTCTCCTTCCAGCTGGTGCTGCTCAACCTGCCTCAAGCCCAACTTGCCGACATAGAACTCCAAGGCCCGCTGGGTGTCGCTGACGGTAATCGCAATATGATCAAGTGCTTTGACCTTCATAGCTGTATTCTCCCTGCTGATTTTAAGAACCTAGAGTCGATCTGCTGGGAACTCGGAGGGGAGCCAATTCCGTGACGATGTGGGGCAGCCTCAGGCCCAGTTCCCGCCGGCACGGCGCATATACCTGGCCGCGCCTTCCTCGAGCTGTCGGCCGGATGGCTGAATCGCAGTGGCGCCGCCGTCCACCATGAGTACGGCCGCGGTTATGTATGAAGCCTCGTCACTGGCAAGGAACAGGATCGCATTGGCCACTTCCTCGGGTTCGGCGAAACGGGAGAACATGGTCATGGCTGCGTAGGACGCGACGTTCTCCGCGGGTGTGCGCGCCATCATCGGCGTGTTCATGCCGGTAGGGCAGACTACGTTAGCGCGAATGCCGTCTTCTCCGCAGTCCTGTGCCAGGCAACGGGCCAAACCGATGAGACCGTGCTTTGAGGTGTTGTAGTCAGCCTGCATTTCGTTCGCCACCACGCCGGACATCGAGGACACAAATACGACGCTGCCGCCGCCCTGGCGCAACATCGGGGGAATCACGAACTTCGAGCACAGAAACGGCCCCTTGAGGTTCACCCGCATCACCCGGTCCCAATCTGCTTCATCGATCTCGGCGATATGTCTGCCGCTTCCGAATGTAGCGGCATTGTTCACGAGAACGTCGATGCGTCCAAACTCCGCCAAAGTGTCTGTCGCCATTCTCTCGGCATCTTGGGCAACGCTCACGTCGACGACGACTGCCTTCGCCTCGCCACCATTGGAGGTGATCGCCTTGACCGTGTCGCGGGCGGTTTCTCGGTTTATGTCGGCGACGACGACCTTGGCGCCCTCGTTCGCAAACCGTAGCGCGGTCGACCGCCCGAGGCCCTGGCCCGCCCCCGTGACAATCGCGACTTTTCCTTGCAATCGACCCATTTGGTTGTTCCTCCGGGCTAGGGACTGCACAACAGCAACCGCTAACTGCCGTTTCCGGAAGGCAGGTGGAGCGAGTCGCCGACAAGCAGGATGCGGAGGTCGAATTCCGGTTGCTGTCGGTAGTAGAGTTCAAAGAGCTTGCCGATGTCGCCGGTGTGGTTGCGCCAGAACTCCCAGTGGAAGGGCAACAACGTTTTGGGACCGAGCTTCCGTGCCACGGCAAGAAACTCCTCAATTTCCATGTACCACGTGCGGCCAAATGCCAGCAGCGCCAAATCCAGGTCGTGTTCCGCACCTACCTCCGCCATGGCAGGACCATCCCAGGTGTCGCCGGACACAAAGAGTTTGGTCCCACCCGACGACAAGACGAAAGTAACCGCGTGCGGCTCGTTCGGGTCGTAGGAAGGATAGACCTGCATCTCTACGTCTCGGAACTGAAACGAGTCGCCCGGCGCCACCTCGCGTATGCGGTCGTCGGCGATGCCGAACTCCCGCATCAGTTTTGCCGAGGAGCGTGGGGCCACGCAGAAAGCATCGGTGTTGCCTACGATGGGCACGAGGGTACCGTCGTGGCAGTGGTCTACGTGGTCATGGGTGGAGATGATGATGTCGGCCACGCTTACTTCGTCGGGATTGACGGGGATAGCCGTCGAACGGTAGGCGCCCGGCACGGCATCATCGGGCGTTCCGTAGGAGTAGGGATCGATCCAGATCATCGTCTCCGGCGTGCGGTAAACGAAGCTCGGCCCGCCCAGTGCCCAGAACAGGATGCCATTGTCGATCGTTCGCCCTTCCACTTCATCCAGAAATGTCTTGGGCCAGTAGGCAACATCTCGCATGGTTTTTCCTTTTGCTGAGTTTATGTCGCGGCAAATGACGCCGCACGACAATGGGAATTCATCGATGGTTCAGCGCCATCCCGATCTCACAGTGACCGATCAGGCCGAGCTCCAGTTGAAGTCGTGCGACACCTGTTCACCGGTGCCAATTTCATTCAGTTCAAGCAGATTGCCGTCCGGGTCGTAGAAAAAGAGTACGTGCCAATCGCCCTCGCCTTCGAAACGTACCGGTGGCGAAACTATCTCTACGCCTGCCGCCTTCAGGCGTTCATAGGTGGCCGGCACATCCTCGACGCCAAAACAGAAATGGGCGCTGGGCACGTGGTGAATCGGCTGCCTTCCGGTCGGGCTTTCAGGGTTTATCCACTGGATGAGGTCGAAAGTGAAGCCCTGTTCTGAAGTGCGTGTGTGACCGTTTACGCCGCCGGGTGGTCGTAAACGATATTCACGCATATGCACATTCGACATTGCTGTCATTTCATCAATGGGCCCGCCGTCGTGTTCCTCGGGCGAAACAACCTCCATGCCCAGAATATCCCGGTAAAACTCCAGCGACCTTTCCAGATCGCTGACCATAATTGCTACGTGATCAATCGTAATTCGGCTCATACTTGGCCTCCTCCGCGGATGGAGCGCCTCCTGAGGCTGCCCCGCCTGCATGGTACTTGAGGAAAATCAATGCCTATGAGAGGGGAGACAGAGAGCCTCCCTTGCGTAAACAAACCAATCCGCCGCTGGCAGATCTCGGATATCGGCCTAAAAGGTGTTGATCTTCTCCAACATGTTTTCGGTGGCCTCTTCGATCGAGCTGACGCCCAGTAGCAGACGACCATCTCGAATTGGGTCGCTCGCGAATCTTTGTACAGATCGAGAACTTCGCCAACTATGTCAACCCAGGCTATGGGTCAGAGGGTTGCGGCCGCCACCGCGGCAGAGTCAATTGCCATCGACTATTCCCCTCCCCCTTGCACGCCGGTCGCGGCACAGGAGGGAAGTAATGCCCCGCGGGCTGCCAGCGGCACACTTTTCAGAAAGGCGCGTCTGCCTGGTTGCGTTGCGTCATTCAACACCGTTGAAAAAGTTTTCCCTCTATGTGATGGGGCAAACGTAATAGATTATGTGAAGTGAATGATACGCTTGAAAGGCTGGCCCTGTATGGAAAAAGGGCCCTACTTGATGGAAAACTACAGGGTGTCCAGAGGCATGGCCGGTGGACTCAGGCTTACCGACCAGGACGAGCCCATCCTAACACAACTGAATCAGCACGGAAAACTGCAAAAAGTGACTATTTTCCCAGAATCAATGGGTGGTTCCACCACGAAACGTGACGTCTAAATCCAATGTCTTTCCTCACTCTTCACCCTTCGTTAGTTGTGCCGGCGGCCTACCGCCTTCACCACATCTCCGCCCCACGAGTTGAACATGGAGGCCTTACACGGGTAAACCAAGTAGAGAACGTTCAGTGGATCGGGAAACGTGCCCCCGGGCAAGAAAACTGGGTAAGGCTCAATGTCAGGCGCTTCTTTCCAGCCATTGTTCGGCTCTGTCGAGCACCAGTTGCGCGAGGGCGCTGTCAGTCCTTACGCGCTTGTCGGTGAGCACGAGTGTAGGGATGACATCCAGTCTCTCGAAGAAGTCCTGCCAGGCGCGAAACTTACTTTCGGACCACCAGATCCGGGGGTGGGGGAATGTCCAGACGCCGCGCCTGGGTTCGGGCCCGATCGAGCCGGAGGCGCCGTAACTGAGCATGTAATTTCCTAGAAGACGGCGGTACATTTCAGCGTTGACCAGTTCGTCGAGTTTGCTGCCGTCGTGTCCCAATGCCAGATCGATCCACAACACTTCGCCCTGTCCTGATGAGAGCGCGTACATTCCGGCCACCCATTCCGATGTTCCTTCACCGGTGAATAGTACGCCGGGAAACGCAGCCTGCAGCTCTTCAAACAGGAGACCGACGCCGCGCATGTGATCGTGGTGGAGATCGTTGATGGGGAAAGCCGACTGGTCCAAGTGGAAGGCGTCTATCGCGTAGTCATTTACAAGCCGGCCAATACAGTCGACCATAAGTTTTCTGAACTCCGGAGCATCGGGCGAGATATAGGCAAAGGTCGGCTCGATATTTTCATCCTTGTCGTAGTCGACCTCCCAGAAGACCGGCCGACCGAAAAGATCATGGATCTGGTGCTGCTTAAACTGAGGATAGCGAGGGTGGTCCAACGCCATTCCCCAAACGTTCATGTGCGCCAGTACCTTGAATCCGAGGGCGTGGGCCGACGTCATGAAGCGGGCGAATCCCTCCGGTCCCCCTAGTTCTTCGCCGGGCAGATTGTCGGGCACGTGGTAGTCGACGCGTCCTTCATGGCCGAGCACTTTGATCAGGGTGCGCTCCGGCGGGAAGATCTGCGCGAGTTCATGCAGCCGCGCCTCCATTTCCGCGAAAGTGTGGCACATTTTGCCATCTGAAGTTACGCCGTGCAGGATGGCCATGAAGGCAACCCGGCGCAGCCATTCGGGCACATCGGGCCTACTGTCAAAAGGCGTCAATTCGTAGGCTTTCTCCATCCATTCGATGTAGGGTTCGACGGCCTCCTGCCACGACGAGACGCGATCGATATGCCAGGTTGGGGCGCTGTGCTCGTTGCTTAGCTCGAAGGCGTTCTCTTCCGACATCAGATGGACTTCGAGACTGTCATCGACGCGGTATGTCCAGAAGCGCTTGAAGCGGGGGGGATGTTCATTAGAACGTATACAGACGGTTTCTTCCTCGCCTTCGATCAAAATGAACTGCGCGGCCATGCCAGGAATTGGGCCGACCGGAAAGACGATGCCTGTTTCTCCGCCACGTCCCCGCACCGGGTAGGCGCCATGCGGGTATACGAAGCACTGCCCCGCCGATTCGCTAATCTCCCATCGCAAGCCCGGAGGCGTGACCACTTTGCCAAAGGGGAGAGGCTCGACAAACACTTTTATACCCTTGATAGGTTCCGAGTGTTCAGCGCGAGCCTGCCAGCTGACAGTCTGCGATCTGCTCGAGAATGACACCTCAAACTGAGCAGGGACGCGCCCGCTGTCATCTCCGTAACTTACCTCCTGTGCACGAAAGATGAGGCGCTCTCCATCCTGCACAGGGGCGGAGAACTCGGCGGTGTAGGCGTTGCTGGTCGTCAGGACCTGGAACAGAAATGTATAGCCTCCAAAGCTGATACGGCTGGCCATGACGGTTCTCCTTTCGTAAAAGGGGGTCGGGCAGAATGGGATAAGTGAAGGTGCGGCCTATTGCCGCACCTTCGGACTACTATCAAAGTGACTGATGCGCTCCGGGCGCCTAGCTGGCTGCGTAGGACTTGTCCAGGCAGGACTGGGCCTCGGCGGCTGCCTCTTGAACCAGAGCTTCCAGGGGTCGTTCTTCGTTCTCGATGTAACGGGTCCAGATGCCTGAAAACTGCGGGTGGACGCAGTCCCAGTGGAACTCTGTGCGCAGGTAGTTAGGCACCTTGGTAGGCAGTTGCGCCTGTTCCCAGAATCTGCTCAGAACAGGATCCTGGTCCCAGCCCAGATTCAGCCAGGTCTGCGGAGTCGGCGGCGTCCAGGCCCCCACTTCGGCGGCAATCTGGCTGCCTTCCACACCGCTGATGTATTTCATCAACTTCCAACTGGCCTCTTTTTCCTGTGAGCCGGTCCACATATAGTACTGTACCGAGTCCCCCCACGCGAACGACTCGCCGCCCTCGCGAATGGGAACGGAGACCATGTCCCACTCGAATGGGACCTCTTTCAGGTCCACCAGGTTCCAGCCTGAGGCTGGGAAAAACCCTACCTTGCCCGATCCAAAGGCAAATGGTCCCAGCGCCTCTTGCTGAGAACCGGACGGCGCAACGCCATGCTCGACCTCCAGGTCGAGAACCCACTGGATGGCCTCAATCGACGTTGGCGTGTCCAGTAGACCTTGCACTTGGCGCCCGTTTTCACTCACAATTTCAAATCCCATATTCCAGCAGAACGCCGAGTCCCAAAGGAGTGTGCCTGGACCGGAAATGAGTGTGCCCCAGGTTCCCAACTCTTCATCGGTAAGGGCGATACAAGCGGCCAGGTAGTCGTCAATCGTCCAGCCCTCCACTGGCAGCGGCACCCCCATCTCCTCAAAGAGACTGGAATTGTACCCAACCATACCCCAGACACCGTCACGCGGGGTACTGTACATCCGTCCCTCATAGGTGGCCCGCTCGAGGCAGATCGGGAACCACATCTCCTCAGCCTGGATTGCGTCGGCTTCGAGCATCGGCGTAATGTCTTCCGTGAATCCTCGGCGGGCAAAGTCGGTGGCGTAATAGAAGACCCAGACGTCCGGTCCCGTGTCACCAGCGATCATGGCCAAAATCTTTTCGGCGAAGCCTCCTTCAGGAACATCCTGCACTTCGACCTGGATGTCAGGATTTTGATCCATGAACGCGGCCGCCATATCGATATAGGCCGGCTGCCAGTCGAGAACGTCCGGGTTCCACCAGGAGATGGTCGTAGCGGCAGCATCCGGGGCGCCCTCGTCTCCCGCTGCGCCCGGTGCAACCGCCGCGCAGGCTGCCAGCAGGCTGCCCGCCCCTGCGAGCGCTCCTAATCGCAGAAAATCCCGACGACTCTGTTGCGCGTAAACTTTCATACTGTCCTCCCTTTTTGGGTTTGTGAGAAATGCCTCAACGTTTTTGAAAGAGTCAGCCCTTCAAGCCAACCGAGGCGATGCCGCCAATCAGCTTATTCTGGGCAAGGAAATAGACGATGAGAGTGGGTAGAACCGCCAGCAGAGAAGCCGCCATCAGCACGTTGTAATCTGTGCGATTTCGCCCGCGCAGCAGGTTCAAACCCAGTGCGATTGTATACTTCGTATTTTCGTTCAGATAGATCAACGGTCCCAGGAAGTCGTTCCATACCCCAATGAAGGTGAAGACGACAACGATTACCAGAGGCGGAATACACAGAGGCATAAGAATGAAAAACAGGACCTGGAACGTATTGCAGCCATCCATACGCGCGGCGTCGTCCAGATCAAACGGGATCGACATCAGGTACTGGCGCATAAGAAAGATGAAGAATGCGCTGCCGGTGAAAGCCGGCACTGTGAGCGGCAGGAAGGTGTTAATCCACCCAAAGAGTTTGAACAGAATAAAAGTAGGAATCAGAGTCACCTGGTAGGGGATCATGAGCGTGGCAATCAACAGAATGAACAGCACATCGCGTCCCGGGAAGCGCATGCGCGCGAAGCCGAAGGCAACAAGACTGGTCGAGAACACCTGCCCCAAAACATTCCAAAAGACAATAATCATGGTGTTCTGGAAAAAGAGCAGCACTGGGGCAATCTCAAATATGCGGGGAAAGTGTTCCCAGACAACAGGATTCGGAATCCATTCAGGGGGAAACAGCCACGTCTGGGCACGGCTCTTGATCGAAGTCGAGACCATCCACAACATCGGGATCAGGAAGACAAGTGACAACAGTATCATAAAGAAATGGGCTGAGACACTGACAACCCGGCTGCGCACACGGCGATTCCAGCGTAACTGACTGAGCCAGCCGCCCTTGTGTGTCGTAGGCGATTGTACATTCATGTGAGGTCTCTCACCCTTGGCTTCATGCATCTTCCTTGCGCCGTTCGGCTTCGTAGTAGACCCAATGCGGCGAACTGCGGAAAACCAGCAGCGTAACGGCCAGGATGATCAGGGTGAGTATCCACGCCAACGCCGAACCATAGCCCATGCGCAAGGTGCCAAACGCTTTGTTGTATATGTACAGCATATAGAAAAACGTTGCTTGGAGCGGCCCTCCCTGAGTCGCTATGTAAGACTGGGTGAAGACCTGAAACGTCGCAATCAGATTGAGAACCAATTGGAAGAAAAGTGTCGGTGTCAACAGAGGCAGCGTGATCCGCCAGAAACGGAGCCAGACATTCGCGCCGTCAATCTCCGCCGCCTCATAAAGGTGGGGCGGTATGTTCTGCAGACCGGCCAGGTAGATGACGGCGCCCCCGCCTACACCCCAAAGTCCAAGCAGCATCAGACCTGGTAAGGCCCAGCGTGGACTGTGGAACCAGGTCGGCCCCTCGATTCCGACCAGCGACAGTAGATGGTTAATGACGCCGAACTCGGGATTGAATATCCAGATCCAGAGCATGGTCACGGCCACAATCGGCAGTACCGCTGGGATGTAGAAGAGTGTACGATAGAAGTTCATGCCGCGCAGGCGCAGATTCAGCAGCAGCGAGAGCGCCAGCCCCAACACCAGATGCAGTGGCAGCGTAACCACGGCATAGGTCAGAGTAACCTTGAGAGCCTGAAGAAAGTCCCCATCGTTGGTGAAAATCTCAACATAGTTCTGCAGTCCCACCCAGCGGGGAGCGCTTCCTATATCCCAGTAAGTCAGGCTGAGAACGAGCGACGCCAGAATCGGGCCGGCGACGAACATGACGAATCCGATTAGCCATGGGGAGATGCAAATGTAACCCTCGACCGCCTCGCGACGGGCCTGTCGGCTCATGCCGCGCCAACTGTTGAAAAGGTTGGAAGGCTGATGCGTGCGGGCAAGATTTCGGGTCACGTAACCGTTCTTTTCAGTTTATTGGAAAGGACTGGGTTCGGCGTCCCGGTTTCGGGGGAGGACGGGAAGCTAGTGGGAAATCTTACATAACCGCGCGGGATTTGTAAAAAATCGAGGCGTTGTGCGCGTAAACCGCTGCCGGCCCGGCAGCAACCAGTGATCACTGACCAGGAAGGTCAGCCTATGCCCCAACTGTGAACGGCGTTCGCGCAGGAGAGAACCCTTGGGTGCCTCAAAACCTCAAAGGTGCAAGCCGTGCAAATGCTCTTGACGTCAAGCGTGGCTTACAGCAGCTGTACCACAGGAGAGAAAAAACTGAGAGCAGAGAAGTCAGCTCTCTGCGATCAACCGCTTCAGGTTCGCGTAGTTGATGCGCATCGCCTCTTCGCGCGAACCGCTTGGCGGCAAAAAGTGCGTCGCCACCGACAACACCGCGTCGCTGCCGCGGTCTCGCAGACTCCGCAAAATTGCAGGATAGTCCACGTCGCCTTCACCCAGAGGGCAGTACGAAAAATCCAGCTGTAGGCCGTCCCTAACGGTCAGGTCCTTAAGGTGCAGCCCGTGAAGATAGGGATGGATGTTCAGAAAGCCCGCCGTCGCCACATCAGCCTCGCCGCTGTTCAGATTGTCAGAGGGCCCCCACATTACCTTGATGCGCGGGGAGTTGAGCGTCTCGGCCAATCGCCGGAAATTCCCCGTCGTATTCGTATAGTTCCAGGGCATCATCGAAAGCGCCAGGTCCACATCATACTTTTCCGCCTCCTTCAGCGCCAGCGAAAATGCCCGCACTAATTTCTCCATCTCGGCGTCGGCGATATAGCCGCCCCGCGTCAACCAGCGCATCGGCCATGTCGGCTTGGCGGCCGAATACTCCCCCGGCCACGCAAAGGTGAACACGCCCACAGCGCTGACCCCCAGCCGCGCCGCTATCTGCATCGAGCGCACCATGTCGTCCATGTCCCGCCGAAACTCAGGATTTTCCTCCATCCCGTCCACGTCGAGGTCGGTCAGGTGGATCTGCTTGAACGGGTTGCCGACATTGATCAGAAAGATCTCCAGCCCATGGCCCGCGACCTGCTCCCCAATGCGGTCTACAGCCGCTTCGTCCAGCTCGCGCAATGACGGGCCGTCAGCGCCAAGCGTGTTGAACCAAACATAGTCCGCCCCGATCTCCCTGGCCTTTGCCAAAGACTCGTCGAAGGGCAGCCCCAACTCCGGCAGATACATTCCCAGTTTGAATCTATGCTCCGTCATCTCTTGGCCTCGCTTGCTGTCAGTTCTGCAGCGGCTGCCCCCAACGATCGAGGCCCGCCTCCGCCAGATTTCGAATCCAATCGTGGTGCGAGTGCGCGACCCGCTCGGGATGTTGCCGGCTGCGGGCGACAAAGCCCGGCACTTTGGAACGGCCTGTCGGCAGGCCGATACGGTTATACCGCGTGTCGACGCTCCAGCGCACCGTCTGCGAACGGTTAGGAATCGAGCGATGCACGAGCCGTTCCATTGTTAACAGCACATCCCCAGGATCAACCTCGCACGTGAAGATACTGTTGACTGGCAGGTCCGCGTCGGCAATGCCTCTCGCCCCTTTATGCCCCGGTGTCTCGATCCACAGATCATGAGCTATCAGACCCTCGCGATGGGAGCCGGGAATCACTTGCATGCAGCCGTTTTGCTCGGTCGCCTTAACGAGCGGGATCCAGAAGTTGACCACCAGCGTTTCGCCCGCCTCCTCCGGTATCAGGTACGCCAGGTCCTGGTGCCAGGGGATATCCATCAGGTCCAGGTCCGGCATCTTCGGCCGCAGCGCAAACTGGGGATGGGCCAGGATTTCAGGCCCGATTAGCGCCTCTGTCGCGTCCAGCAACTCCGGCGATGTGCGCAGCGTGAACATGCCCGCCGAAATCGGCTTCCCCCGTGAAAAATAGTTCTCCCACAGCCAGTTCCGGTCTCTGCATGCTTCAGACGCCAGCGCCAGCCTGCTTGCGAACGGGGCGTCATCAAACGTGTCCTTCGTGTCAAGCTGTCCCTGCCGCGTCGCCTCCCTGATGGCCTCGTCTACTTTCAGTGTCAACTCGTCGATCAGCGGCTGCAGCGCTTCACGGGGCAACATATTGCGCACAATCAGAAAGCCCTCTTCCTGGAACTGCCGGATCTGCTCCAATGTCAGCCCTTCGGCCTTCGGAGCGCTAGTGCCGTCCTGCCCTTCACTGGCTGCGATTTTGTCTGCCATTCCGCCCTCCCGTGAACTGCGCGCGCAAATGGCGATGCCGGAGCGCATGCAGCTGAAATGTGAAATATGCCTGGAAACAGTATATGCTAAAGCAATTAGTAAAGCTACACTACGGATTGCAACCGGCCTGGCCCAATTTCCGCCCCCAAGCAGCACGCATCCTGTGTCCAGGTTCTAAAACGCCGAACTGCCGCAGTGCATCCTAACGCCTAGCAGTATGACACCGCCGCGAAAACTGTAATTCAGTCAAATGGAGCTTTTGTGTACAATACAATGACTGCATGCAATCAGGGGCCTGTCCTGCGCACGCACGGCCTCTTTTCGAGTGGTTGGGTTGCCACATTTCAGACCCTTATCAGAACGATTTCCAGACGACCAATAGCAAGAGTCAGAGACAGAACCAGATGACTCGAAAGTGAATCCATGATGGCAAACAACGCGAAGTCAGTTCACACCCTGGGATATGCCCTCATCGGCTGCGGCGGCGCCGGCCGCGCACATGCCGGCTGGGCCGCGGCCACCGACGGGGTAGCCGTGCGCGGCTTTTGCGACATCCACGAGAGCGCGGCGCAACAACTTCAATCTCAACACGGCGCCGACTACGCCACCACCGACCCGGAACGCGTCTTCGCCGACCCGAGTGTGGATATCGTTTCGATCGCCACCTCCCACAGTTCGCACGCTGATCTGGCCGTCGCCGCCTGCCAGGCCGGCAAGCATCTATTCCTCGAAAAGCCGATGGCCATGACCACGGCCGACTGTCTGCGCATCTACGAGGCCATGCAGGCCGCCGGCGCCAAGCTGATGCTCAATTTCTCCATCCGCTTTTCAGGCGCCGCGCGCGCCATCCGTCAGCGCATTACCGTACCCAAAGTCAGCCACAGCCAGTGCATGATGAGCCGCGCCGACCTCAACCGCTGGCGCTGGCATCCCGTCGAAGGAGGCGGTCCACTCTGGGATGTTGGCGTTCATATGGTGGATTACCTCTGCTGGATCCACGACAGCGCGCCACAGGAAATCTACGCCACCGGCGGCCAGGTGACCCACCCCGGCGAGCTGGGCAGCCCTGACATGGTGGACACCGCCGCCGCCACCATTCGCTTCGCCAACAACTCCGTCGCCACCTTCCTCATGAGCGACGCCGGCAGCAATTCCGTTATTTCCAAATGGTTCTTCGAGTTCTTTGACGGTCGAAGCTCGGCCGTACTCTATGAACACTTCCGCAAAGTCACATTCTCAACGGACGACCCGGAGGAGGGGCAACAGAGCGAGACGCTCACTCCACCGCCGATCGAACGCCTGTCGTTTCTGGTCGAGGCGATCCGCAACGACACCGAGCCGTACGTGCCTCCGCAAGCAGGCATCCTCTCTACCCTTCTGGTCGAAACAATCACGGCATCCATCCAATCCGGTCAACCGCAGAAAGTGGACCTGTCGTCGCTGCCCGCCTCCCTCCCGCAGTAGTCGGGGCCAGGGGAGAGCAGACTTCCTGCAACGAATACTTTGTGGCAGTGGGGCAACTGGAGAACCGCTGATGAACGGCATCGAAGCAATTGCAGCAATCCTGAAAGAGGAAGGGATCGAATGGCTGGCCTGCTATCCATCCAACCCGCTGATCGAGGCAGCCGCCCAGGTCGGCATCAGGCCTATACACTTTCGCCATGAACGCGGCGCGGTCATGGCCGCCGACGGTTACAGCCGCACCAGCGGCCGCAAGCGCTTTGGTGTCGTCGCCGTCCAGTCCCAGGCCGGGGCCGAAAACGCGATGGGCGGAATCGCCCAGGCTTACGCCGACAACATCCCGATCCTGGTCCTGCCGGGCGGCGTGCGGCTTGACCAACTGTCAGTGCGGCCCAACTTTTCCGCCGTGAGCAACTACCAGGGCCTTGTTAAGCATGTGGAAGCCATCTACCGTCCCGATCAGGTAGCCGCAGTGATGCGGCGGGCTTTCCATGCGATGCGCAACGGGCCGCCTGGACCGGTCGTCGTTGAGATGCTTACAGATGTCTGCGATCAGGAGGTTCCCGCCGAAGCGCTCGACTACCGGCCGCCGCAGACGATGCGGCAGCTTCCTGCCAGGGCCGATATCGACGAGGCAGTAAAGATGTTGCTGCAGGCCGAGAACCCGGTTATCTGGGCGGGTGGAGGGGTCCTGCTTTCAAGCGCCAGCGACGCGCTGCGCGAGCTGGCCGAGTATACCGGCATCCCCGTTTTCTGCACGATGCCGGGCAAGTCGGCCTTCGACGAGCGGCGCCCTCTCTCCCTCGGCGCCGGCAGCCGTGCAACGACCCTGCCCGCGCACCGCTGGCTGCAGGAGTGCGATCTCCTGCTCGCCATCGGCGCCAGCCTAACTCGCGGCCCTTATTGTCAGATTATTCTCCCGGGCAAGTTCATCATCCACAACACCCTCAATCCGGAAGATATCAACAAGGATGAATCGGTCGACATCGGCCTCGTCGGCGATGCCAGGCTGACCCTGCAAGCGATGTTCGAATCGGTCAAGAGCCAGGCTGGCGAGGCCCGCGCCGAGCGCAGCCGCCAGACCGCCGCCGAGATCGCCGCCTGCAGGAAGTCTTGGCTGGACGAATGGACGCCTTTGCTGACCTCGGACGAAGAGCCCCTAAACACCTACCGGGTCATCCACGATATCAACTGCACGCTCGATTGGGAGAACAGCATCGTTACCCACGACGCCGGCGCGCCGCGCGACTCGATCGTCCCCTTCTATACCGCCACAGTTCCGAACAGCTACATCGGTTGGGGCAAGACGACCCACCTCGGCTTCGGCCTCCCGCTTATGATTGGCGCCAAACTGGCCCATCCCGACAAATTCTGCCTCAACCTCATGGGCGACGGAGCCTTCGGCATGTCCGGGCTGGACCTGGAAACCGCCGTGCGCGCGCCGGCTCCAATCACCACCGTGCTGCTCAATAACGGAGGCATGGCGACATATCCGCCTGGAAACTTTTCGACAGCGCGCGAGCGATTCGGCGTCAGCCATATGGTCGGAGATTACGCCAAGATCGCGGAAGGGCTGGGCGCGATCGGGATTGCCGTCACAAAGACGGCCGAGATGATTCCGGCTCTCCAGAGGGCCCAGCAACTCAATGCCGAAGGGGAAACCGTTCTAATCGATGTGCATTCCAATCTCGAAGCCCGTCGCTCGCGCTGGGACCGCTGACGGTCCCGGAGCAATCGACGGCAATTTCCAGCTTTACTTTTCAAATATAAGGAGAAAAACGAATGAGTGTATTAGTTCATATAGGCGTACGAGCATCCGACCTTTCCAAGTCGATCCGCTTCTGGCGCGATGGTCTCGGACTTCGTGTGCAGGGAGTTCGCGATGTCCGCTACGATCTGACCGACGGTTATCACAATTTCGCCGTGTTTCAACATCAGGGCGACGACAGGCCTGAACACATAGGCGGAATGCTTGACTACCTGCATATCGGCGTCGGTGTCCCTGACGTGAAGGCCGCGGCGCGCCGCCTGCGGGACATGGGGTACACTATTTTCTCTGACGGCCTAGGGGGCAAGACGCCCCTGGATCCCGAAAATCTGGCGCAGCCGGCTTTCAAAGTCGAAGATCCGGACGGCATCACGGTTGACGTAAGTGAGGTCACGACGATGTGGCCGGGCACGACGATTCATCCAAACCAGGCGGATCAGCCGGATAGTTAGCCCCTCCCAATGAGAAGATAGAGACTGCTTGGCAAGCTCTCCATGACGGGATTACGTAGTGCGGGGACCGACATGCTTCTCCGCACTACGCATTAATCCTGCGACTATCCAAAAAGTAGGGAATTATGTACTTATGCGCATTTCCACTGAACACAGGGGATACACAATGAACAGCCAACTGCCCAATCAGATCACCAAACCCGACGGCTACGTGTTGACGCGGCCGCCCTTTTGGAACTGAGGTAGATGTGGAGCAGACCAGGATGCGCAAGAAGCTGATCGAAGTCGCCCTGCCGCTCGACGCCATCAACGCCGCGTCCGCGCGCGAGAAGTCGATCCGCCACGGCCATCCCAGCACACTGCACCTGTGGTGGGCGCGGCGCCCGCTGGCCGCGGCGCGGGCCGTGCTCTTCGCGCAGCTAGTCGACGACCCGTCCGACTTGCCGGAAGAGTTCCCCACTGAGGCGCGGCAGAGGGAGGAGCGTGAGCGGCTCTTCGGCATGATCGAGGAACTGGCGCTGTGGGAGAACACGACCAACGAGCGCGTGTTGGAGGAAGCGCGTGCCGAGATACGCAAGAGCTGGCGCCGGACCTGCGCGGACAACCGCGACCACCCGCGCGCGGCGGACCTGTTCGACCCGGAGCGTCTGCCCGCCTTCCACGACCCCTTCGCCGGGGGCGGGGCCATCCCCTTGGAGGCGCAACGGCTGGGCTTGGAGAGCTACGCCAGCGACCTCAACCCGGTGGCGGTGCTGATCAACAAGGCGATGATCGAGATTCCGCCCAAGTTTGCGGGCGGGCCGCCGGTCAACCCGGAGCGCAACGCCGGTCAGGTGGGCATCGCCGCGACCTGGAAGGGCGCGGTGGGCTTAGCCGAAGACGTGCGCCACTACGGTGAATGGATGCGCGACGAGGCGGAGAAGCGCATCGGTCATCTCTACCCCAAGGTGGAGGTGACTGAGGAGATGGCCGCGGAACGTCCCGACCTGAAGCGCTACGCGGGACGTCAGCTGACGGTGATCGCCTGGCTGTGGGCGCGCACGGCGCGCAGCCCCAACCCGGCCTTCGCTGATGTGGAAGTTCCGCTGGCGTCCACGTTCATTCTGTCGAAGAAGAAGGGGAAGGAAGCCTACGTGGAGCCGGTCATTGGGGGAGAGGGCGGCTATCACTTCACCGTAAAGACTGGGACGCCGCCTGAGAGCGCTAAGCGGGGCACGAAGTCTGGCGGAAGTGGAAGTGTCTTTCTGTGTCTTATGTCGGGTGTCCCAATGCCGTTTGAATACTTGCGTTCTGAAGCACGGGCGGGGCGGATGGGCGCGCGTCTGATGGCTGTTGTTGCTGAAGGGGACCGGGGCAGAGTTTACTTGTCGCCAACGCCAGCACATGAATCTGTTGCCCTGAGCGCGATGCCTGGGGACACGCCGGAGACAGACTTGCCCGAACGTGCGCTCGGATTCCGGGTTCAGCAATACGGCATGACCAAGTGGCGAGACCTGTTCACCGACCGTCAGTTGGTGGCGCTGACGACCTTCTCTGATTTGGTGGGCGAAGCGCGTGAACGCATTCGTCTCGACGCGGTGGCCGCTGGCCTGCCGGACGATGGCGTTCCCTCTGCGCGAGGGTGGCGCCGGCGCGACCGCGTATGCTGAGGCGTTGAGCGTGTATCTTGGAGTCGCACTCAGCAGAATGACGGACATCTGCAACGCCTTATGCCGATGGGAAGTGTCGAGGACTCAAGTTCGTAATCTATTTGGACGACAGGCCATTCCTATGATTTGGGACTACGCGGAAGCGAACAACGTATTGGGCCAGTGGTTCCGGAAGTATGGTCAAGAATACGCTTGGCCGGACTGAATGTTCAATGAAGCGATTCAACATGCAGTAGGTCGAAAGCGTTCCAGGCGACGCTACGACTCAAACGACCAGCTACGAAAGCGTTATATCCACTGATCCACCGTACTACGACAATATTGGGTATGCTGATCTTTCCGATTTCTTTTACCTCTGGCTACGACGCTCGCTTCGGCAAATTTTCCCCACCCTATTTGCTACTCTGGCGTTCCCAAGGCATGAAGAACTGTCGCTCACCTTATCGGCATGAGGCAAAGAGGAAGCCGAAGGGTTCTTTCTTGATGGAATGACACAGGGCGATGAAGCATTTGCGGCACAGTTCGCATCCAAGCCTATCCGACTCACCATCTATTACGCTTTCAAGCAGTCTGAGAAAAAGGGCGACCGGCATTGAATTAGTACAGGTTGGGAAACCTTTCTTGACGCCGTCATTCGATGCAGGCTTTGCCGTTACCGGCACATGGCCTGTACGCACGGAGCGCGAGCAATCGTCCGGTAGCAACCAGGGTACAAACGCCCTCGCCTCCAGCATCGTACTCGCGTGCCGTCCGCGCCCCGCCGACGCGCCGATGGCAACCCGCCGCGAGTTCGTTGACGCGCTCAAAGAGGAACTCCCTGAAGCCCTGGGCGCCATGCAGGCGGGCAACATCGCGCCGGTGGACCTCGCGCAGGCCGCCATCGGTCCCGGCATGGCCGTCTTCAGCCGCTACGCCCGCGTCCTCGACGTCAAAGGCGACTCCCTCACCGTGCGCGAAGCCCTCTCCCTCATCAACGAGACCCTGGAAGAGACCCTCGCCGAACAGGAAGGCGACTTCGACGCCGACACGCGCTGGGCCGTGGCCTGGTTCGAACAGGCCAGCTTCAACCAGGACGAGTTCGGCATCGCCGAAACGCTCTCCAAGGCCAAGAACACCAGCGTCGCCGGCATGATCCAGGCCGGCATCCTCAACGCCGGCGGCGGCAAGGCGCGTCTGCTGCGTCCTGATGAGCTCCCCGACGACTGGGACCCCGAAACCGACAGCCGCCGCACCATCTGGGAGATCGTGCATCATCTGATCCGCGCGCATAACCAGTCCGGCGAGGTCGGGGCCGCAAAATTGCTGGCCAAGCTCTCGGCTGACGCTGAGTCCGCGCGCGAGCTCGCCTACCATCTCTACCGCGTCTGCGAACAGAAGAACCGCGCCCAGGAAGCCCTGGGGTATAATGCCCTCGTGCAGAGCTGGCCCGAGATCGCACGCTTGGCCCGCGATCGCCCGTGGGCCGAACAGGCTACATTGCTCAGCGAGGCCGGGGGCGCCCAGTGACCAACAACGAAGCAGTCGTCGATACCATGGTGGAGCGCATCGTCGCCCGCTTCCAGCCCGCGCGCATCCTGCTCTTCGGTTCGCGCGCCCGCGGCGCCGCCAACCGCTGGAGCGACGTCGACCTGCTCGTCAGGATATCTTACCTTCACTTGATGCGAGGTCTTGAATTGGGGATCAAACTCTTCAACTACTCTCCGCAAGCTGTCGAAGCTCGTAAAGCCGATTGAGCGCATCCAGCGGCGAAAGCGTGTCCACGTCCAGCGCTCGCAGCGACTCCACTACCGGGTGGTCGTCGGCGAAGAGACCTACCTGCATTGCGTCCTTCTGCTTGCGGCCGGGCGTCTGGTCCAACAGGGTCGATGGGCCAGCCGCGCCGGAGGCTTCCAGGTCGAGCAGAATCTCGCCTGCCCTCCGCACGACTCCGCGCGGCAATCCTGCCATCTGTGCCACATGCACCCCATAGGACCGATCGGCCCGGCCGGGCAGGATCCGGCGCAGGAAGACAACGTCGTCGCCGCTGTCGTCAACGGCCACATTATAGTTAACGACCTGGGGCAGCCGCTCAGCCAGGTCGGTCAGTTCGTGGTAGTGGGTTGCGAACTGTGTTTTGGCGCGCAGTGACGGGCTATTATGTATATGCTCCACCACGGCCCAGGCGATGGCCAACCCGTCGTATGTGCTGGTGCCGCGACCGATCTCATCCAGTATCAGCAGGCTGCGCTCGGTTGCGTGGTTGAGGATGTTGGCCGTCTCGATCATCTCCACCATGAATGTGGACTGCCCGCGGTGGAGTTCGTCGCTGGCCCCAATGCGGGTGAAAATGCGATCAACAATGCCGATTTGGGCGGCGGTCGCGGGCACAAAAGAGCCAATCTGGGCTAGCAGCGTGATTAGGGCCGTCTGTCGCAAATAGGTGGACTTGCCGGACATGTTCGGCCCGGTCAGGATGTGAATGAGTGCGCCGGGGGAGAGATGCACGTCGTTGGGCACAAATGGTTCGTCGCTCGTCAACTCCACAACCGGATGGCGCCCTCCCGTGATCGTGATCGCAGCGCTATCGTCGATCTCGGGGCGGCTGTAACGACGCTTGACCGCGACCTCGGCCAACGACGCGTACACATCGAGCAGAGCCAGCCCCTCTGCCAGGCGGCGGATCTCATCGGCGCGCGCGGTCAGGTCTGCGCAGACGCGGCGGAAAAGCTCCTGCTCCAGCGCGAGCCGGCGCTCGTCAGCGTTGAGAATCTGTGACTCGAATTCCTTCAGTTCGGGCGTAATGTAGCGTTCCGCGCTGGTCAGAGTCTGTTTGCGGATATATTCCTCCGGCGCCTTGCCGGCATGCGTATTCCTCACTTCGATGTAGTAGCCGAAGACCTTGTTGTAGCCGACTTTCAGACTTGGGATATTAAGGCGCGAGCGTTCTACATTCTCGAGCGCGGCTACCCACTCCTTGGCGTGGCGGCTGTTTTCTACGATTGCATCCAGTTCTTCGCTGTATCCTGGCCGTATGATGCCCGGATTCGCCAGCGTAGCTGAAGGCTCATCGTCGATCGCTCTCTGCAGTAGCTCGAGAGAGTGAGTACAATCCGGCATTCTGTCCAGCATCTGATCGAAAAAGCCCTCGCCGGAGGCACGAGGCGCAGACCAATTCTCCGGCCCTCTTTCGGAGTCCGGCCTGGAAGAAATGAACAACTCGCGAAGGCCCGGCGTCCGAGTAAGGACCTCCCGGACACCGAGTAAATCGCGCGGCAGCGCTTTGGCCTGGGTGATGCGGTTGACCCAACGCTCAAGGTCTCCCATTCCTCGCAACACATCGCGTACCTGCGTGCGCAGATCGGCCTCGTCCACCAGTGTCTGGACGGCGTCCAGCCTTTCACTGATGAGGGCAATGTCAAGTAGTGGTCGTCCCAGCCAGTTCCGCAGCAGGCGTCCCCCCATGGGTGTCTGGGTCTCGTCCAGCACGTCAAGGAGGCTGCCCCGTATGTCGGCGCCGCGAATTGTCTCCGTCAACTCAAGATTACGCCGTGTTGAGTCGTCCAACATCATGAACTCGCTCACCGCGTAGCTTTGCAGCCTGACCAACTGGGAGAGCGCGCTGGGTTGCATCTCCTGCAAGTAGGCAAGAATGGCGGCGGCGGCGCGCAAGGCCTGCGGCTTCTCTTGCAATCCGAATCCGTCCAGGCTGTGGACCCCGAAATGCCGATGAAGCGCACCGCGGGCTGTGTCAAACTCCACCTGCCAGGCTTCAATTGGGGAAACAAGCGCTTGCAAACTGGCGACCAACTGAGCGAGCCCGCTCTTTTCGGCATTCCATTCGGACGTGATCAGTTCACTGGGCCGCAGGCGGGCCAACTCCTCTTCCAAACGCAGCTCGGTTTCAGCTAATCCACTGCTGTTCACCTGTGTCGCTGCAAACTCGCCTGTGGAGATGTCACAATAAGCGATGCCCGCCTCATCGCCGCGGGCGTTAAACAGCACCGCAACCAGGTAGTTGTTGCGGGCGTCTTCCAGCATCGAAGGTTCAGCGGTAGTGCCCTTGGTGAATACCTGCTGGATCTCCCGATCCACCAGACCTGCCCCCGGTTCGCTGACCTGTTCCGCGACCGCTACTTTGTGACCCGCCTCCACAAGTTTCGCCAAGTAGCCTTCGACGCTGTGATAGGGAACGCCGGCCAGCGGCACGCGCTGGTTGTTGCCGACAGGCCGGTTGGTGAGCGCAACATCGCAGACCTCGGCCACGATCTTTGCGTCGTTATCGAAGGCTTCGTAAAAGTCCCCCAGACGGAAAAGGAGAATGCAGTCCGGATGTTGGCTTTTCAGTTTCAAGTACTGACGGCGCATCGGGGTTGTCATGGCTGCGTTAATTCCGCCCGTGTTCAGCGGCCCGGATTGGCTTAGCTTCCTTCTGATCGCCAGAAGACGCGGCTATTGGGATCACCGTATAGGGTATAGGCGAGCCAGGTGGGGTTGGCGCCCTGCAGGGCGCGGATCTGCTGCCGTGCCGAATAGAAGGCTTCGCCCAGCGTCTTCCCGGCCCAGAGATCCTCATAAAAGATCTGTGCGAACTTTGAGGCCAGCTCGTCGTGCACTTCCCACAGCGCGCCGACGAATGCGGTGACGCCTAGATGGTCCACCAGACGCTGTGCCCAGCCCCCCAGGCCGGTCAGATTGTAGCCGACGCGTGCGCCGTGACAGGTATTGAGGAAGATGAGCGGCTTTTCGCGGCGCAGACCTCTGGCTCTCCGCCGTGTCAGGTCGCTGGGGAAAAGCGGATCGCCTTCCAACACGATCGGTGACTCGTCCACAAACGCTTGGTTGTAGTTGCCGTGGGTGGCAAAGTGAAAAAGCTGGGCGCCGCCTTGCTCCGCTAGTTCAAGGAACTGGGCGCGGGTTGTGATCAGCGGCGCGGTCTCGATCTGTCGCGCCGCGAGACTGTCGAAATACCGAATCTCCTGGGTTACAAAATCCAGAGAAATCATCGGCGCGACGAGGCGGGCGGCCCGGATGTTCAGGTCGGATGGCACCGCCGCCCCTGCCAGCCAGCGGCTCATGCGCCAGGCGCCGGCAAGATGGTCGTCTTCGACATCTTGGCCGTCCACGACGTCGTAAGGCTTAACCAACTCCCAGGGAATCCAGGGCTCGTCACTGACGATCAGCAGATTCATCAGCTCACCGGCGTCCCGGCGCGCTTTGATCTCCCAGTAAAGCTGGCGCAGGGGAGCGGGGAAAAGTTGCTCATAGAGCTCGATGCCGAGATCGGCAACTTCATCTTCCATGTGAACAGCTTCGTCGCCGGGCAGATTGGTGCTGGCCCGAGCCGCAAGGGCGCTTAGCCGCTCGGCCAGCCTGTCGAAAAAATGGTCGGGTCTGGAGAGCTCGTTAAAGACTATCGAGCCGGCGGTGCGGCCATCGAAGGCAGGCAATTTCTGCGAATGGAGGTGGAAATGAAGCGTACGGCCGTCGGCGTCGCGAATGATGCGCAATTCGACATCGGCAGCCGGAAGCGGAGTGCCTTGGGGGATGGTTACGCCGTCCACAGCGCGAACTACTGAGGCAGTACCGAATGCAGGAAGCTCTTCGCCTTCCTCGTTGCTGATGGCCCCGGCCTGTCGTGTGCTGCCGCGCAGAAATGGGAAGGTCCTGACAGCGACTTCCAAAGTGAGTGAACCGGCGTTTCTGCCCCGGTGATAAAAATCGACCGTAACCCAGTGGGGGCCGGTGCGGTCGTCAACGAGTTGCAAGAGAAATACAGCTGGCTGCGAGTCGCTGTCCTGAGGCACCGCGATCGTGCGCCGTAAGGCGGGGCCGTCGCGCGCGCCTGCGCCGTGCCCGCTGACTTCCTCAAAGCCGGGCGCGCGCACGACAACGTCCACATACTCGATTTCGTCCTGGAAGGCGATACCGACTTCGGCTTCGCTTCGGCTTTCCCGGGGCCGGTCGCGTACCAACTGCACGACAAGTGGATATTTGACATCATTGCGGTTGGAGATGGTCGGTGGGAAGTCGATGTAGGTATGAAACTGGACGACCGGCCCCCCCCTGACAACACCTGCGGCGGGGGCGGCTGCGTGCTCCCACCCTGGCGTTGCGTCGCTCCGCGCCTGACCGCCTGTTTGCGGCTTTCCGCTTGAAACTGAAGGCGGAGGCGCGGCGCCACGGAGGGTTGGAACGGGCGGTACCTGAAAAGAACGCGGTACATAGTTGGAGGGATCATCGCGCATGACCCGCAAGAGGTTGAGCGCCTGCAGGTAGCTGATGCCCATGACCGAGGCATAGCCGGGACTATTACCCGCAATGCCGCCGCGCATCGCTTCTTCGATGAGAGGCAGCACCGCGTCGATGGATGTGAGGTCTTCGAGGAAGTTGGTCAGGACAGCGCGCCTTTCCACCGCGCTGATGTCGGTGTCACCTGCTGCGGCCGCCGCCGCCTTCCGCAGGCGGTCTACCTGGCTGCGCGTCAGGGGATCGAGATTCCAATAACTGCGAAAGAACCGGCGCAGGACTGAATCCACGATGTTCAGTAGTTGGCGATCGTCCCAATTTCGAGACGTGAACTCCTGTCGTTTGCCTTCTGCTCCTGCCATCTGTCCCCTTCCTTAGCGGCAGTCAAGTGAACCTGCACCGGATCGCGGCCAAGAACTGCTTGTCGTGGTAGGCAGGATCCTAACATAGCGGCCGAGGTTTTTCAATTCCTTCCCCTGTTTTCGCCTGCCCTGCCGCGGGCTTTACCGTCTTCGCCGCCCGCGGCCAAGTCCTGGCCAAGCTCCCCTGGTTTAGCGATTTTACCCGAACTGATTGTACAATTTCCAAGCCTCCCGAAATGCAATGACCGGCGACCGCGGCTATCTCTCTCAGGAGCGTCAAATGAGCACTGTCCACCTGACCCGTACGGTTTATGACGGCATCATCGCACACGCCCGCGAAGGGAAGCCTGAGGAGATTTGCGGAATTCTGCGGGGAAGGGACGGACGGGCGACAAAGCTTTACCGGGCCCGCAACTTGGCTGAGGACAGGATAGACAACTACGATGTCGACCCACAGACGCTCCTGAAACAGTTTGAGTTTGAAGAGGCGGGGGACGAGATGGTTGCGATCTATCATTCTCACCCGGTCTCGGTCGCCTACCCTTCCGCTACCGACGCCTGGAACGCTCACTACCCGGAGACCTATTACTTGATCTGTTCGCTTGAGTTCGACGATGTGCCGGTATTGCGAGCTTTTCGAATGGAGCCGCACTGGCCCGATGCAGACATTGACGCGGCGAAAAATACTATCCCTTTCGATGAAGTGCGGCCCGGCCTGTTCGGTTACTATCAGGCCGCCAGCTCCCCCGTGCAGAAGGAACTGGTTGACCTGCTCGCTGGGACGGCTCCACCTCTCTACCTTGTTTTCGCCGTTGACGAGGCGGGTGCAGTTGATGATTTTCGGGTCGTCGGCGTGAAAGAGTTCCCTGTGCAAGTTTTGGAGGGCGCGTAGCCTTTTCTAAGTCTCGAACTTGCTCCACAAATGGGCGCAAAGGAGGGCGCACAGAACTAACCTGGCAATATTATCGAAGGTGTCCGACGGTGGAACCTTGCGTAACTCCTCAGATGTTTCCGGATGCTCTCCGCCTCTTGGATTGTACTTCCGACTGTGGTCGGTTTGACTTTTGTCACTACAAGAACTATAGTGTCGAATGGGAAAACAATATTCAGGCATTCTTATCCTGATGCGTGCTCAAAGACAGGCGACTTACCTGAAAATTTGCTTGTGTCCTTAGCGGGTGCCGCCAGCACGACGCTGGTGGCTTCCCGCTGTCCAGAACAGGAGCGATGAGGGCGTTCGCTTGGCATTTGGCTCACACTCGACGGACGTTTCCACGGTCGGAGTGACGCCAACCCATATCAGTTGGCGCAGATACACTTCGGCAAGCGCTTGGAATCGGGATACCGTGCCAAAGTTGAAATCGAACACCGGATTCATCGCTATGATGGTTCCGGTATTTTTTTGGGGTCGCCGTGGGCCTCGGCCCCACTGAACTGAATCGATCAGAAAAAGGAGAGCCGAAGAATGGTAACTGTGTTTGTGCCGACCGCCCTGCGCCGCTTCACTGCCGGACAGTCGAAGGTGGAAGCGGCCGGATCAACGGTTGGCGAGGTGATAGGTCACTTGGAAGGCAGCTACCCGGGCATCGGTGAGAGGCTTTTGGACGAAAACGGAAACGTAAAACGGTTCATTAACGTGTTCCGTAACGACGACGAGATTCGCACCCTGGACGGGCTGGCGACGACCGTCGGCGAGGGCGACAAGATCTCAATTGTACCGGCGATGGCCGGCGGGAGCAGGTAAACTATGGCACGACTCAACCGAGATCAACTGCTGCAGTTGGCAAGGAGCGAAGTACAGGAGATCACTGTCAACGAGGTGAAGAACCGGGTCGACAGCGGCGATGACATGACGCTCATCGACATTCGTGAACGCGATGAATGGGTTCAGGGGCACATTCCCGACGCGTCATTCCTGCCGCGCGGTCACTTGGAGTTGCAGATTGAGCAGCATCAGCCGGATCGCTCGCAGCCGCTGGTGATCTACTGTGCCGGCGGCGTGCGCTCGTTGCTGGCCGCACGCAATGTGCAGGAAATGGGGTATACCGATGTCTACTCGCTTAGTGGTGGATTCGGCGGCTGGAAAAACGCGGGACTGCCTTTCAAGGTGCCCACGGTACTGTCCGACGAGCAGGGCATACGCTATAGCCGTCACACGATTCTGGACGAACTTGGCGAAGAGGGGCAGATCAAGCTTCTCGACAGCAAGGTGCTTCTCATCGGGGCCGGCGGGCTGGGCAGCCCGGCCGCCATCTATCTGGCCGCGGCCGGTGTGGGGCAGTTAGGCATCATCGACTTTGACGAGGTCGACGTTTCCAACCTGCAACGCCAGGTATTACACGGGGTCAGCGACGTGGGCCGCCCCAAAGTTGAATCGGCCCGTGACCGCATCGCCGAGATAAATCCCGACGTCAACGTGGTGGGCTATCGTGAACCGATCACGAGCCACAACGCCTTCGAGATCATGCAGGGCTACGATGTCGTCATCAACGGGTCGGACAACTTCCCGACCCGCTATCTCGTAAACGATGCCTGTCAGATGCTTGGCATCCCTCTAGTGGACGCCAGTATCTTCATGTTCGAGGGCCAGGTGACCGTGTATCAGTCGAAACAGGCAGACGCCGACAGCCCGTGCTATCGCTGCCTCTACCCGGATCCGCCACCGCCAGGCGAAGTGCCAAGCTGCGCGGAGGCTGGTGTGCTGGGCGTCCTGCCCGGCATTGTAGGCTCCGTCCAGGCTATCGAGGCGATCAAACTGATCGTCGGCATAGGCGAGCCGCTCTCCGGTCGGTTGCTCATGATCGACACGCTCGACATGACCTTCCGTACACTAACAGTGAACCGGTCCGCCGACTGCCCCGTTTGCGGCGATGCCCCGTCAGTCGTTGAGTTGATCGACTACGAACAGTTCTGCGGCATGCCCAGCTTCGACGAGCATGCAACAGAAAACGTAGCCGAGGCCTTTGCGGAGACGGTCGCGGCCAATGGCGCTGGCCAGCCGGACTTGGTAAAGGCATAGAGCGAGATAATTACAATGGATAGTGCAGAGCGCTATCCATTGTAATAAGAGTCACTTATGATTTCCCGGACCCTGACGTCGATTTCGACCGAGAGCCGTGCCGCAGACAGTGCGATTTCCGTCTTGGACGATATCGGCAATACGCCCTTGCTGGACCTGACCCAGTTCGCCCGCAGTTGCGGCGCTTCGGATAACGTTCAGCTTTACGCCAAGGCAGAGTGGGCGAATCCTGGAGGGTCAGTGAAGGCGCGGGCCGCTTTCAAGATCGTGGAGGAAGCCGAAGCGGACGGCAGGTTGGGCGCCGGCCAGACCCTGATCGACAGCAGCAGCGGCAATACGGCCATTGCCTACGCGTTGGTCGGCGCTGTCCGCGGGTTCCCTGTCCATCTGGTGATGCCAAAGAATGTAAGCCGTGAGCGCAAGGCACTAGTAAAGGCGTACGGCGCAACCTTGGTTGAATCGGACCCGCTGGAGGGTTCCGACGGGGCGATCCGCCTGGTGCGGGAGATTGTCGCGGCGGACCCCAAACGTTATTTCTACGCTGATCAGTACAACAATGATGCCAACTGGCGCGCCCATTACGAGGGCACGGGCCCGGAGATTTGGCGACAGACACAGGGGCGGGTAACGCACTTCGTTGCCGGGTTGGGCACGACCGGGACCTTTGTAGGCGCTGGCAGATTCTTGCGCGAACAGGACTCGGCGGCGCAATTGGTGGCCGTGCAGCCCGAAGATGAACTCTCCGTTATCGAAGGTTTGAAATATCTGCCGACTGCCATCACGCCTGGGATCTATGCTCCGTCTTTGGTAGACCGTCACATGACGGTTGCCGCGGAGACTGCCTGGGATGTCACGCAGGCCCTCGCGCGGGCGGCCGGGCTGTTTGTCGGTTTCAGCAGCGGAGCAGCCGTTGCGGCCGCGGTGCAGGTAGCCAAGGAACTTCCCCGCAACTCTGAAGGTGTCGTCGTCACCCTCCTTCCCGACGACGGCAGTAAATATGTAAGCCTGGGTCTATTCGATTGAAGCGAGTAGACCTTCCCTCAGGCGGCCGTTAAACAACACTGGTCAATACAGTCACTTCACTCCATGCGCAGAGCCTCCGCCGGGTCTGTCCTGCTCATCCGCCAGGCCGGATAAAGACCGGCCAGCAGCGCGGCGGCCAGGGCAACCACAAAAGCTTGCCCAAACTCCCCTGCTTGAAGGTGCATTGACAGAGTCCAACCGAACGAGCGCAGATTGATTATGTAAATGAGGATCAGCGCCAGAATGAAACCGGTCGGTATTGCGATCAACCCGGCGCTTGTTCCGAGCAGACCGGTCTCAAGGAGCGTGAGCGCCCACAGCTGCCGCCGGGTCATGCCGTTTGCCCTCAGAACTCCGATCTCTCTGGCACGCTCCAGTTGTAGACTCATGAGCGTGCTGAGAATGCCCACGAATGCTACGAATGTTGCCAGCAGCCGTAGAGCGACGGTGATGGCAAAAGTGCGATCAAACACCTCCAATGCGTTGCGCCGGACCCCTCGATTAGAGCTAATCAACAGTTCCGCCTTGCCCGCGAATTCTCGACGTAGCGCGTTGACTTTCTCGTCCACGTCCGCGCCAGGCTCGACAAAAAGAGCTATTGTTGAGAGCGAGTCATCGCTCCAGTAACTCCTATATACGCTGTCGGACATCAGCAGAGTGGGACTCACGTCGAAGTCGTAGGTAATACCAACGACGGGGAAACTCTGTTCTCCGGTATCGGTCAGCAGTTGCAGGGTTTGACCGACCCGCAGTTTGAAACGGTTGGCCATCGTCTCGTTGATGACCACGCCGCCGGCCTCGACGGCATTCCAGGTAGCGGCGGTGTCACCGACCGACTCAAGGTAGCGCCGATCTGCTCCGGCGAGGTCTCGCAGCAAGGCTGCCACCTGCACATTGACCTGCTTTCCATCTGGTAAGTTAGCAACCGTCTCCACCTCGCGGCTTGTCGAGAAGCTGGCAATGCCCGGAAAGGCGCTCAGTTTCTCCAGCAGTGCAGGCTCCAAGGTGACGTTGTTACGATTTGGGCCCAGGGTGGGCGCCGAGACGAATATGTCGGCATGCAAGATTTCGTCCAGCCACTGTTCAACCGTCAGCCGGAAGGAGACGATCATCACGCCCACGCCGATGATCACACTGACTGCGACCATGAGTGCAGCGATAGCTGCGGACGTGCGAGAGAGCGAGCGCATAATGTTGCGGGGGGCCATACGGGTGAGGATGCCGAAGCGGCGGCTGAGCAGACGGCGCACTCCGTCCATCAGCAGAAGCGTGAGCGCAGGCGTGACCAATGCCGCTCCCAGGATGACCGTGAACAGGCCGACGAAAGCGACGAAGAGATTCCACTCGGGAATGAGCAGTGCAGCGCCGAGGAAGCCAAGGAGGATGCCGGCTGCAGTCAGCCGCGACAGGGATCGGCGAGCCTTATGTTCGATGCTGGAGCGCAGGACGGCTCCGGCCGGAGGTACCCTCGTCGCCTCAAGTGCCGGTAGCAGAGCGGCCAGCAGAGCGGTGCCGATCCCGCCAAGGGCGCCTTTAGCCAGTGTCCATATCGGGGTTTCAGCGCTGCGCACGGCTACGACAAAGAAAAGGTCGTTGATGGTCTGGGTGACGGCTTGTACGGCGCCCCGGCCCAGAAGAACGCCCAGTCCTAAACCCAGGCTAGTACCGATGAGGCTGAGAGAGGCCGCTTCGGTCAGTATGATAGTGAACAGCTCGCGTCGGGTCATGCCGAGCGCCCGAAGGATCCCGAGAACGGGTCGGCGCTGAACGACGCTGAAGGAAACCGTGTTATAGATGAGAAACATGCCGACAACCAGGGCGAGCAGGCTCAGGGCTGTCAGATTGAGACGGAAGGCGGCAGTCATCTCTTCTACCGTATCGGTACGAGCAGTTGGGCGAACGATACGGGCTCCTGCGGGCAGAAAACCTCTGATCTCTTCCAGACAGGCCTCGCCTTCAGTTCCGGACGGCAGGATCAGATCAATACGGTCCAGGCGGCCGATTCTCCCCAGTAGCTCCTGTGCCGTGCTGATGTCGACGATGAGCAAGCCATCCAACGCCCGCCGGCTCAACTCGTTCGAAGGGACTAACAACCCGACTATGGTCAAATCTTCCATGCGCGCGCCGATGCGAATGGGGAGTGACTGGCCCGGCTGCAGGTTGTAACGGTCGGCCACTGATTGCCCGATCAGAACTGTATTTGGCTCTACGAGAAAGGGAGTGAGATAACTGCCGAAACCGTCGACAGAGGCGGCGTTGACCGATTGGTCGTTACCTCCCAAATAACTGCGAAAAGGAGGTTCTGCGAAGGGATCAATGCCGAGAAGACGCATCGGCTGGGCATCCAATTGTGGAACGCTGACATAGCTTTCGACGACCGGGGCGCTGAGGCGAAAGCCCAGTTCACGCCGCAGGCGGGAGTAGATTACGCCATCGACACCATCCGGCCCTCCGACCACTTGGTGCGTGGCGCGGCCGGTGATCTGCTCGGTCCCGAGCGCAAAAGCCCGGTTGGCCGAACCGTTGGCCAGATCGATGGCAACGATCATTGCGACACCAATGGCAACGCCGACCACCAGAAAGATCGACTGTAGGGGACGGCGCCAGCTATGTCGCCAGGCCAATCGCAGCAGTGCGCGTCGAGGAAGAGCAAGTCTCATCGCTGCGCAGTTGCGGTATTCACTTTGCGATCTTGCGGCTGCACAACATCCGATTCTCTCACTGCATTCGTGGCCGGGACATGGTGTGAGACCAGTTGTCCCCGTTCGAGGAAAAAGACCGCGTCGGCGAGGCTGGCGATGTCCTCATCATGGGTTGCCATGATGAGAGTCTTACCGGCGTCGCGGCTCAACTCCAGCAGCAGTTTCAGAATAACGTCGCCGGTTCCTTCATCGAGGTTGCCGGTGGGCTCGTCGGCCAGGAGTAGGACAGGGTCATGGATGATGGCGCGAGCAATGGCGACGCGCTGCTGTTCTCCTCCGCTGAGCCGATCGGGGAAGGAGTCAAGACGATCCCCAAGGCCGACCCGTTCCAGCAGGTTTTCGGCGCGGCGGTGGCCCTTACGGTCACGGCCCGCCAATTCGACCGGCAAGGCGACGTTTTCGAGAACGGTCAACGTTGGGATCAGATTGAAGAATTGAAAAATAATGCCGATGTTGCGACGGCGAAAAAGCGTACGCTGGTGTTCGTTCAGGGCGGTCAGCTCGACTTCGCAGCCATTCTCGTGAATAAAGACCCGTCCCTCAGAAGGACGGTCGATACCAGATATGAGATTAAGTAGAGTGCTCTTGCCGCTACCGGATTTCCCCAATAGGCAGATGAACTGGCCGACCGCGAACAAGCAGTCTACCGCTTCCAGCACACACTTCTCCTGCCCTGCCTCGTAGTAGGACTTGCTTAATGCGTCCAGACGCACGAGCAGCGGCGGTGTATCCGACGCCTGCCCGTCATCTCTCGCCTTCTTGTTCATCGCCAAATCACATAGTGGACTAAGATTGTCACCGTCGAAATCTCCGTCAATCTCATTCTATCAGTGTAGAGTTGAGGCGCAGAAAATGTCTGTGACGAAGATGCCAGAGTTGGCGCTTGTCCTTACGCGCCCCTATGAGCAGTGCGTACCAGCATTCATTGTTTGGATTCTCACCTGCCCGATGTTAGCCTTCACTGGTGGAATTGGATTACGAGGCTTGTCGCAATGGTAGCGGTCCCCAAGCAAGATGGAGAGGATAGGAATGAAGAGAGACTTGGATCGATTGATGGCGGAACGTAACCTGGACGGTTTTCTGGTGCTGGGGGAAGGGCATGGCCCGGTTATGAGATACCTGACCAGTGGTGGGTACTTCGAGGGGGCGTTGTTGCTGAAACCCCGCGGAGAAGAATTGACACTGGTCCACGGCATGATGGAACGGGATACGGCAGCAGCCACCGGCCTGCGCACGATCAATCGGGAAGAGCATTTCAACGGGTACGAGTTGCTAAAAGAGTTTAACGGCGACCGTCTGGCCGCGGGAGCAGCCTACATCGCCCGCGCAATGGAGATGGTCGGGCTGCGCGGGCGAGTCGGAGTTTACGGTTTGCAAGACGCCGGCGCGTCGCTGGCACTGATGGCCAAGGTGAAGGAGCAGATCGAGGGCATAGAAATCGTAGGCGAGTACGGGGAGACTCTCTTCAGCCAGGCTTTCGTCACTAAGGACGACGCTGAGCTTGAAATCTTGAAGCGCGCTGGACGGCTAACCTGTTCGGTGGTGGGTGAAGTGCAAGCGTTCATCCAGGGGCACACAGTGGGCCGGGACGAGACTCTGCTGAAGGCAGACGGGGACCCGTTGACTATCGGCGACGTAAAGGCCTACATGCGCGGCCGGCTGCACGCCAGCGGGCTGAAGGAAGACCACGGCACCATCTTCTCGCAGGGTCGGGATGCCGGCGTGCCCCATAACGACGGTGATCCGGCTATGCCGCTGCAACTGGGCCGCTCCATTATTTTCGACATTTTTCCGACAACGGAAGAAGGCTACTTCCACGACATGACCCGCACTTGGTGTCTTGGCTATGCAACCGACGAAGTTCAGGAAGCCTATGACCAGACAAAAGAAATCTTCGACCGCGTTATGGCGGAGTTGGAGTTGGGCCGGCCGACGCGGGACTATCAGTCCATGACCTGTGACTACTACGAGAGCAAGGGACACAAGACAGTCCGCAGCCATCCTGGCACCGAGGAAGGTTATGTTCACGGCCTCGGTCACGGCATCGGCTTGGAGATTCATGAAGGGCCGCGCTTCAGCCACGGCCAGGGCGAAAATACAGTCCTGCTCCCTGGACACGTGGTGACCATTGAGCCGGGGCTGTACTATCCCAGTCGCGGATTCGGCGTGCGCGTCGAGGACGCAGTCGCCTACAATGAAGCGGGCGAACTCATCTGGTTAACCGACTATCCCTACGATCTGGTCGTTCCCATGGAGGGATAGCGAGGAAAGAAAGAGAGAGGGGTACAGATCCCCTCTCTCTTTAACCCTTGTTTCTCACTCTTAGTCGTTTAACCGTCGTCGGACTCGGTCTCCTCCTCCGACACGTCAACCACTTCCAGCGTGTACGTCCCCTCTTCATCGCCCACCGCGGAGCTGACTTCGACGATCAACTGCAGATCGCTGGGAACCTCCAATTCCTCCAGCGCGGCGTCAGTATCATATGAATCGTCATCGGTCATAATCGGTGAATCGCCGTCGAGATAGAGGGCCAGGTAGGTATCGAAATCCTCGCTGCGGGCGAAAATGCTGATTACGTCACCCTCAGAGAGCGGGAGCGTGTACTGCACAACCGTACGGGTTGTAAGCGTTCCCGTAACGACATCTCCCACCGCGATCTCGCCGCCATCGATGGTTTCGACGGCCAACAACGAGTCGAGGTATGCAACGGCGGCATCGAGTAAAACGTCTTCATCCTCATCCGCCAGCAAAGTCTCTACTGTAACCGGCACTGGTACAGTAGGTACCACGCCTATCCCTTCAATGTGGATTTCGCCGTCGGCATCAACGGCTCGCCCGATGGTAAACGTGAAGTATTCATCGTCGGGCATTTTGATGCTCTTGATGCTTCCACCCAGCCCTCCAGTGGGGTAGTGGCCGACTATGGCGGCGCGGTCATCAATGGTCATATCGTAGGAGAAGAACTCGCAGGCGCTCAGGCAGAACGGGCCGACAATGACAGCGACTTCACCGTCGTAACGCAGGTCTTCGGCCGGTAGGTAGTAACGGTCTTCCCCGTCCGGGTCGAAGTAGAATTCGCCGCGATCCTCATCGTAGTACCCGGCATTGCCAAGGACATGCGGCTCGTGGAAGAAGTAGGCGGCCATCTGATCGGCGAGGAAGCCGCTGCCGCCGCCATTTTGGCGCATGTCAATGATGAGGCCGTTGACAGCGTAACGGTTCAGAGTGCGGATCATTCGCTCCCACAGTTGAACTGTCAACACGCTGTTGTCGGAAAAGCTATCGATCTTCACATAACCGTAGTCGTTTTCGCCGTATTCGTCCGCTTCCAGCAACTTATAGTCTACGGGGATTTCGAACCCGGTCGTTCCTCTTGCAAAAGAAGAAAAGCTGAAGCTGTCGTATTCGCTGATGACCTTCATCGTTTCCGTCACTTCCTCGCCTTCAGCGTCTTTCCAGGTCAGTTCTACCTCCGTCTCGATCGGGAAGCGAACGGCATAGCGCATCTGCTGTAAGCGCTTGAAGTGATCTGTGCTGAAGGGCGCGGAGTGAGCTATGGTGTCGCTGATAACATCGGCGATGGGAACCCTGTCGATTGAGACAATCTCGGTTCCGAGCGTGATCCCCGCTGCCTCTGCCGGGCTGCCTTCAGTGACGAAGTTGACGATCACTGGGCCTTCCTTGGTCTCTCGAATCGCAATGCCCAGGCCACCCGCAATGTCCTGCTGGAAATCTTCGCGTATGAAGGAGCCGCTAACATGACCGTCGGGTATCGACCAACCAAAGTCGCGCAGGGCTCGCTGGTAGTCTCGAGAATCCTCATCGGCGGCGGCGGCCTCAAAGCGAGGCAGGAATTCCGTCCTCTTCGCCTCCCAGTCAATTCCTTTGTACTCCGTAAATGCATACTCCTTCTTCAGCAGATCGATCAGTGAGTTGAAGGCGTCGGGATAGGACTGCTCGGAGTAGTCGACGAGCGCGATGCCCTCTGGTTCGATAAGATCGACAACTGGGTTACGTGAGCGGTCGAAGCTGAATGGATCGGCGTCCATATTTACAATCGTATACCCTTGAGGCAGGGTCACGATCGGGTCATCATCTGTAAACAGCAGCCCGTCTTCGCCGAAGCCGGAGGGAAAGCCCTGCTGATCATCGGGCGCGTAGACGAGGAAGACGCCACCCACTATTTCCCGTTCCGTTTCGATTTCGTCGCTGATGCGAGTCGAGGCGTAGGCCGTTGACCAGCCACCGCCGTAGAGATCCCTCTCCTCCAGGAAGGGGTCGCCAAATGTATTGTCCCAGTAAGCTATGGCGAAAACCTGCACGCCCTGGTCTTCTGAACTGTCATTGTCGACATCGCGGTAGCTGCCCTGTGGTTCAATGGGGAGGGCAAGCGAATACTGAAACGGGGATGTAAAGAAATCTGAAGTTATCTGGCCGATAGTCTGGGAAGCGACCGGCATAAGAAAGTGCTCATCGCGGTCGACGAACCCGGCCTGATCTTCAAGGATCACCAGCGGTTGCGCAACGCCAATTGTGAAATAAGGCGCGGTATAGTTGACACTTCCTGAAATTCTGACTGCACCGCCCTCGTCATTAACAATCTGGGCAGCTGGGGGCATTTCACTATCTTCCTGCGCGAGAACAACGGTACCTGACAACGATCCCAGAATCAGCGCCACTGCAAGTAGTACGTAAATCCCTCTGGTCAAACGTGGTTTCATAACTTCCTCCTTACGACTAATTTTTTGTCCCGACAACAGAGTTAGGCGGCTGACGCCCAAAAAGTGACCAGTTCAGGTCAGCCGACCCCTCTCAAAATCAATCATATCATCCAGGATTTCCGGCAACAAATGGGTAGGCTTCCATCCGATTTCGTCGGCGATCTTCGAAATTTCCGGTACGCGCCGACGCAAATCCTCGAATCCTGCCGAATAGGCCTGGTCGTAGGGAAGAAAGTGGATGGACGATGTAGAATCGGCGCGTTCCACTATCTGTTCGGCCAGTTCGCGGATGGTCACCTCCTGGTTGCTTCCAATGTTGTAGATCTGTCCACTGGCTGTCGCCCGGCCCAGCAATCCAACCATCGCCTGCACGACGTCAGTTACATGACAGAAGCAGCGGGTCTGCAAGCCGTCGCCGTAGACGATCAGAGGCTGGCCCCGCAGGGCTTGCCTGACGAACCTGGGCAGGACCATACCGAAGCGGCCGGTCTGTCGCCGGCCGACAACATTGAACAGCCGCACGATTGTGAGCGGCAGTCCGAACTCCTGGTGGGCGGCGAGAGCGAGGAATTCGTCGAGCAATTTGGTGGCAGCGTAGACCCACCGCGTGCGGTTGGGGGGACCAAGGATCAGGTCGTCGTTCTCTGAAAAGGGCAGAGCTTCACTCTTGCCATAGACTTCACTGGTGCTGGCTATCAGAGTATGGCAGCCGTAGCGCCGGGCAGCGGCCAGCAGCGCGTGGGTGCCGAGGACATTGGTCTCAATTGTTTGGGTGGGGTGTTCCAGAATCAGTTGCACGCCGACAGCGGCCGCTAAATGCACAATTGCGTCTGCGCGACTGGCAAGTTCGTCCAGCGTAGCGCTGTCGTCAAGTGCGGCTTGGGCAAAATAGAAGTGAGAATGCCCCTGCAAACCTCGGATGTTCTCGGCCGATCCTGTGCTGAGATTGTCAAGAACGGAGACTGAGTCGCCGCGCTCAAGTAAGGTTTGGGCGAGGTGGCTGCCGATGAATCCGGCGCCACCGGTGATCAGGACGTGCATAGCATCTCGAAACCGCGCAGGTTCTCACAATAGGTCGGCGGTTGGCGGAGGCAACTCATAAGCCGCCAACCCCTGATTATGACCCACTGCTGTTGCTCTAGTGCCGAAAGTGCCGCGTACCGGTGAAGGCCATCACCAGGCCCAGACGGTCGCAACACGCGATTACTTCCTCATCACGGATAGAGCCTCCGGGCTGTACGACAGCGGCAACGCCGTGTGCAGCCGCGGCTTCAATTCCGTCGGCAAAGGGAAAGAAGGCGTCCGACGCCATGACCGCGCCGCGTGCTCTTTCCCCCGCCTTGTGACCGGCGAGCATGACCGAATCCACTCGACTCATCTGGCCGGCGCCCACGCCAACAGTGGCACGATTCTTGACATATACGATGGCGTTGCTCTTGACATGACGGCAGACGCGCCAGGCAAAGGCAAGGTCGGCCAGTTGCGATGCATCGGGACGGCTTTGGGTAACGACACGCCAGTTAGCCGGATCGAGGTCTTGTTGGCTGTTGTCCGCTTCCTGTACCAAGGCCCCTCCGTAGACAGTGCGGATATTGAGCGAGTGGGGGGCAGTACCGCGGGAGCGCAGTATTCGCAGATTTTTCTTGCGCTGGAGCAAGGCAAGAGCGTCCTCGTCGAAGGCTGGCGCGGCCACGATCTCTACGAATAGTTTTGCCATCCTCTCGGCGGTCGCCCTGTCGAGCGTCCGGTTGACTGAAATGATGCTGCCGAACGCGCTCACCGGGTCGGATTCGAGGGCTTCGTCATAGGCATTCGCCAAGGTGTCAGCGGAGGCGAGGCCGCAGGGATTGCCGTGCTTGATAATGGCTACAGTCGGCGCATCGAAATCCTGAGCTGCCTGCCAGCTGCCGTCCAGATCCAGCCAATTGTTGTAGCTCATCTCCTGGCCGTGGAGTTGCTCAAACGCGAGCGAGGCGTTGCTATGTCGATAGAAAGCGCCTTGCTGGTGAGGGTTTTCGCCATAGCGCATCTCTTGCACGCGTTCAAGATTCAGTTGAATCTGCGCGGGCAAATTGTCCATGTCATCCGACTGCGAATGATCCTGCCGCTGCTGCTGTACAAGGAAGTTGGAGATTGCCGTATCGTAATCTGCCGTGTGGCGAAAAGCCTTCAACGCCAGTGCTTGTCTGGTTTCGGCGTCCAGCGTGCCACCTGCAATGGCCAGCGCCACTCGTTCATAGTCGGATGGATCGCAAATGACCGTCACGGATTCAAAATTCTTGGCCGCGGCGCGCAAGAGAGCCACGCCGCCAATATCGATCTGCTCCACAGCTTCAGCCAGTGTAACGCCCTCCTCGGCAACTGTCTGCTGAAAGGGATAGAGGTTGACAATAACCAGATCAATCGGGAGGAGACCTTGCTGTTCCAGCTCGGCAAGATGTTCCTGAGTGCGGCGGGCGAGAATGCCGCCGTGAATTGCTGGATGCAGGGTCTTGACACGGCCGTCGAGAAGCTCAGGGAAGCCGGTAAGGGCCTCAGTGGGCGTGACGGGCAGGCCGGCGTCGGCAAGTTGGGCGGCCGTGCCGTCGCTGGCGACTAACTCGACGCCGGCGTCGTGAAGCTTCCCTGCAAAGGATGTGAGGCCGGTCTTGTCGGATACGGATATCAGTGCGCGCTGGTTTAGCATGGAAACGCTCCTGTATGGACGCAAGGGTTCTGGCAAACAAAAGAGGCAGTCGGATGAAACCCAACTGCCCCAGCTCAGTCGAGCGCCTGAGCACAAAGGGATACGATTCCCGCTCCTCTCCCTTGTGGTGTCTCTCCATCCACTTGAAGGGACGGAACAGTTGCCGGTTATCCGGCAATTGGACCCTTCGGTTCGCCAGTCGAGGAGCTCATCCTAGTTCGATTCGGATGGTATCACAAGGGAAGGACCCGTGCCAAAGGCCGCCAACTCCGAATACGGAAGCCGTGACGCGAATTGACTGCAGTTTCCGGGTTGCATTTGAGCTTCGCCTGTAACAGTCTCCTTTCTATACCGAAGTGACGAAAAAATGCCCCGATTCAACTGCTGTCTGCTATACTGTGCAGGAATTTGAGAAAGAAATATGTGCACTGCCATAAGGAGAGAACTGATGCGTGATGCCACAGCCCCGTGCGGAGATATTGCCGTTTCCGGCCTGGCCGTGATGGGACAGAATCTGGTGCTTAACCTCGAGCGCAACGGCTACAATGTCGTTGTTCACAATCGTACCACATCCAAGATGACCGATTTCGCGGCTGAGCATGTTGGCAAGAATTTAATCCCCGCGGAAACGTTGGAGGAAATGGTGGCGAATCTCGTGCGGCCGCGGCGTGTCCTGTTGATGGTGCAAGCTGGGCGGCCCGTCGACGCGGTGCTGGACACCCTCGTGCCACTGCTGGACGTGGACGATATCGTCATGGACGGCGGCAACAGCTATTTCCCGGACACTGAACGACGCAGTCACGAACTGACGGCCAAGGGACTGGTATATATGGGTGTCGGCGTCAGTGGAGGGGAGGAAGGCGCGCTCTGGGGTCCGTCGATCATGCCTGGTGGCGCCGCGGAGGGTTGGGAAGCGGTTGCCCCGATGCTGCGGGCGATCTCCGCCAAAGCAGAAGAAGACGGCGAGCCATGTGTCAGCTACATAGGTCGCGGCGGTGCAGGCCACTATGTGAAGATGGTTCACAATGGCATCGAATATGGGGATATGCAGCTCATAGCAGAGGCGTATGACATTTTGCAGCAAGTTCTGGGGATGAGCGCAAGTGAGCTGGCGGAGGTATTCGCCGAGTGGAACGAAGGGGAGTTGGACAGCTTCCTGATCGAAATCACGAGCAGGATTTTCCGGAGATTGGACGATGAGAGCGGCCGCGCGCTGGTGGACATGGTGCTAGACAAAGCGCAACAGAAGGGCACGGGAAAGTGGACAAGCCAGAACGCCATGGACGTAGGCGCACCGATTCCAACCATTAACAGCGCGGTAACCGGCCGCATTATCTCCTCGCTCAAGGAGGAGCGCGTCGCAGCATCCGCGCAGTTGCCGGGTCCCGAAACGCAATCCTATGAAGGCGGCCGCCAGGCGTTGATCGACGCTACCCGTGACGCATTGTACGCAAGCAAGATCAGCGCCTATGCGCAGGGGATGGCATTGCTGCGGCAGGCAAGCGAAGAGTACGATTACGGGCTGAATCTGGGTGAAATCGCGGCGATTTGGCGGTCTGGCTGCATCATTCGGGCCCGCTTCCTCAACCGGATAACCGATGCCTACAACCGCAATCCCGGGTTAACAAACCTGCTGCTGGACGACGAGTTTCGGGCGGCTGTCACCCAAAGGCTGCCGGCGTGGCGCAAGGTTATCCAGTTGGCGGTGGCGAGGGGCATCCCTACGCCGGCGTTCAGCGCCAGCCTGGCCTACTATGACAGCTATCGCAGCGCGCGGCTACCGGCCAATCTGATCCAGGCGCAGCGGGACTTTTTCGGCGCGCACACGTACGAACGCACCGATCGAGATGGCATATTTCACAGTGAGTGGGAGTGAGACGGCAGTTGGTTAACCGCTGGCACGCGGCGATCCCATTCATACTCCTGGTGGGTGCTGTGTGGATCTGGGTGAGCCGCCCGTCCATCGACGAATCGAATTTCGGTACACCGCGGCCTGCCTTGTATCACCCGGCCCCCGATTTCACGCTGCCGCGATTCAGTACGACTGGGGCAGAGGGTGATCCTTTCAGCCTTTCAGCGGCGAAAGGGAGGCCAGTTGTCCTGAATTTCTGGGCGACCTGGTGCGGTCCTTGTCGTCGAGAGTTTCCGGCCTTGCAGGCTGCGGCCGCGCGACACGGAGGTTGCATGGCGAGGGGCGGGATGGATGGAGAGAACCAGCGGAATCGAGGTGACCTTGGATCAGATTTGGACTGCGTTCTGTTCATTGGCGTGAATCAAGGCGAGAACGCGGACACTGTCGCTCGCTTTCTGAATGAAGTTGGGGGCCTGGACAGGGTGAATGAGAGTTCGACGACCGGGCAGGCCAACGGCACATCAAAGTTTGAGATTATTCTGGACAGCTCTCTGGAAGTAGGGCAGCGTTACAACGTTCAGGGGCTGCCACTCACCTATTTTATCGACGCTGAGGGGATCATCCGCGGGGTATGGTCGGGGGAAATGAACAGTGTTATCCTAGCGGAGCGCATCGCTGAAATACTACCATGACGACCGAGCGTGAGAAGTTGGTTGAGGTCTTGCGCCATTTGAACGTTGAAAGCGCTTCACTTCTGGGGAGGGGCATGACTTCCTCCCTATACGACATCGGCGGGGGGCGTGTTCTGAAAATCCACAAAGGCCAGCAAGAGCAAGGATATCTCCCGCGCTTGCAGCGCTTTTCGGAGCAGCTTCAAAGGTTTTCCTTTCCTTTCGCAGTACCCCTCATCTACGAATACGGCGCTGTCGGGGAGGTACACTATCATGTCGAGCGACGGCTTCCGGGGCAGGATTTTGCGGAGGTATTTCCCCGCCTGACCGCCTTCGAACGGCGCAGCGCTATTGCATCCTTTTTGGATGGACTTCCCCCCTTGCACTCTGTCCACATGCCGCAACTTCCCTTTGGCGAGCCGCTCAACGTACAGGAGGAAATTACCTCGGAGACCTGGCCCGGCTATCTGCAAGCGCGTATCGAGGCCACCCTGGCGCACTCCTATGCTGATTTGAAGGAAGACCTGGCCGATGTGGATCAGATCGTGGAAGGGTTCTACCGGGAACTCAGCGGTTTGCCCCCACGGCCGCAGAAATGCCTGATTCATGGGGACTACTTTCCGGGCAATGTCTTGTGTGACGAGTTTGGAATTCTGACGGCAGTGGTAGACTTTAGCCCGCTGACTCTGATCGGCGATCCGTTGATAGATCTGACTGGCGCGTACTACTTCTGGCGGATCTACGATTTTGTGACCGATGCGGATTACGAATTCCTGCGCAGACAGATAGATAGGCGATATGGGCCTCACTGCTGGAAGCGCATCGACCTCTACTATACCTTTTATAGCTTTCGTTTCAGCGACTGTAAAATTCCCGACAATCACACCTATCGCTGGAGCCTGCGCCGACTGCGAGCGCTGTAGATCTACTCCAATCAGCCGTCCGCTTATAGTAGACGGCGACAGTAGCTATCGCGAATCTGGCGGCGAATCATCTGAACCGGCCATAGACTCCACTGCGGTCGGCGGCGCGAAGAGATGCAGTAGAAACACCCATACAATCAGCAGATCGGGCAAAGCATAGGATGCATCGATCAACCCGTGTCCTAACGCGGCCGTGACTGCGCCCAACGCGCCGACGGCAATAACATCAACGGTCGCCGCTCTCCATAGGGAGCGGACTCCCAGCGCCAGCCAGGCCGTAGCCAAAGCGAGGCCCGGCAGACCAAGTCGTGTCCACCAGTCGAGAACAACGTTATGGGGGTGGTTAAGGCTGGGATCGCGCCAGGCGGCGGGCAGAATGTAGCCGCTGCGGTAGCTATACAGAAAGTTATCCGGCCCGACGCCCAGCCACAGATGATCCAGGGCCATATGCACGCTGCTGCGCCAGAGACTGAGGCGTATGCCAGCTGTGCCCTCTGGCCGGAAGTCCAGAAGGCTGCGGAATCGTTCTGTACCCAGGAACGGTATCAGCCCCAGCACCATCGCCGCTGCCACGGCTGTCAAGCCCCAGCCCCATCGCGTAGGCAGCCGCCCGCCCGGCGCGGCAAGCAGGCGCCGCCCCGTGATTGCCAAAGCCAGCAACATCGCCGGCAGGCCGAGAAAGATCGCTCCTTTGCTGAAAGTCAATAGCAGTGCCAACAGCTGAGGAATCGTCAGGAGAAGTGCGCTGCGTGCCGAATAAGGGACGCTCTTCCAGGACCAGAAGAGGGGGATTCTCTCTCGCCACGTCAGGCTTTCGCCGTTTCTCTCTGCCCTGGCTGACCATCCTCCGAATATAGCCAGAGCCAGACCCATTGCCGCGGTCCGCTCCAGGTACAATCCGAGGTTATTGGGGGAGCCGTAAAAGGCCCGTACCCGGTTGACGCCCTCAGCCTGGATTATGTTCTGCTCTGAGACGTACTGCCAAAGACCGACGCTAGCGACAAGCGCCCCGCCAGCCAACCAACAGAGAGCGAGGAACATACGGGCGGCCTTGGCGTCGAAGGCTTGGCGCATCGTCTCATGCAACAACAGAGCGAAGAGGCCAGCACTCAGGAAGAGTGTGCGCCATTCGCGCAACGCGACATTCTCTCGCTCAGCCGCAAAAGCCGCCACGAGAGCGAAAGAAACAAGAATGAAGAAGAGTCGGTGACGAGTGTCAAGGCCAGTCCATTTTTGTCCTGAGGCCCGTTGGTGACATCCAAGCTTCACCAGTGTGAGGGCCAAGCCGCCGTAGACACCGATTTCGATCAGATTGAGAGCCCGTCCAGGTAAGAAGGGCAGGGGGTGGAGGTAAAAAGGCAGCCCGAAGAGGAGGGCGCCGGTCCAAAGGACGGGTCGCTGAAGTCCTGCGACACCGAGCATGATCAACCCTGCGTCGGTGAGCAGCCAATTCTGGCCGATTGTCCCGGCTCCTGTCATTGCCGCGCCGACAATAGTTAGGCCGAATGCATATTTCCAGGGCAATAAAGAGATGAGCCAAGGGATGCGGCGAGCCCACCCCTGCGCTATCCCGGAACTCCGCTTACCGTGTGGCGCGAGTCCGGCGTAAGGGGCGTGTTCACCTGACCGGAGTCTAGCTGCCACTACGCTGCCGAGGACTGGGCCGGCAGAGGCGATAGCAAGCCAACCTCCTATCAGGGCCAGCAGGACCGCAGGCCACTGCGACCATGGGACAATTGGCATCGCGTCCACAGCGACGGCCCGCAGGACGGTCTGGCCCCAACCCCGCCATACTTCGACCGTGACTTGGTGAGGTCCGTCAGTAGATGCATCGTGTACGACGATCCACTCTGGAGCCGGACCAGAGGCAGTCTGTTTTTCTGGGGCAAAGAGAGGCCGGTAGCCGCCGATTTGGCCGAGGCTGTCAACGTTGTCCCGTAGAGCAGGCAGGCGGTTGGCAGGACGACCGTCTACTGTCACAAAGATGTAACCCCAATAGTCGCCCAGTGCTAACTTCAGCGCGAGTTCACGGCCACTGTATTCGAAGGCCATTCGCCCCGACGGCTGCGTCCATGGTTGGTCCGGCTCGGTTGTATCCGCCCCTTGGGCAGAGACCTGCCAGCCCGGTTCGAAAGCATCAGAAAAAACCGGGCTGTCCATCGAAGCGACTGCCCCCTTGTCGAGTCGGTCCACAGCAGTTGCCGCAGCCGGGCTATCGGCCTCGTCACCAGAAGTAATCAGCCACCCCGCGGCCGCGAATACTAGAAGCAGCGCCAAAATCAACAGGTGACTTGGAGACGCTGAGAGTCGAGCAGGCATGATAGAGACGATCCTATCACACGCAAAAGAATCGGAAGAACGCGCGGCGAGAAAGGTCAGATCCAGGGAAAATGAAACTTTTTCGGCTGCAACGTCGTCATAGAAGCTGTACAGACCTTGCCTGTGGTGGCACAGATAACTTTCGTTTCAAGGAGGAACGGCAAAATGAAGGGCAAACTTAAGACAAATGCGGCGATTGGCCTGGTAGCGACGATGACCTTGGTTCTGATAGCCGTATTCATAGCAAATACCGCGTCACCGGCGCCGGCGGCGATGGCCCGAGAGGAGAGGCTCACCGTCCCTAGTTCGCATTCGGTAACGGTGGTAGGAGAAGGCACCGTCAGCATCGAACCTGACATTGCCACAGCTTCGATCGGTGTGGAGGTTATACGGCCAACGGTGAGAGAAGCCAGCGTTGCTGCCCGGTCTATTATGGAAGAGGTCCAGGCTGCCTTGCTGTCGCAGAGTATAGATGAGATGGATATTCAGACCAGACACTTCAGCATCTTCGCCGAACGGTTTGGACCGAGCGGCTTGCTGGATGAGGACGAGGTTCACTATCGAGTGAGCAATACGGTCTTTATCACGATACGGGATCTGGAGAGTATCGGCGACGTGCTGGATGCGGCGATCGACGCCGGCGCGAACAACATCTATGGAGTCGATTTCAGCCTGGCGAACCCAGCCACGGTCGAATCTGAGGCTCGTGCGAAGGCGGTCGCGGACGCTTATAGCAAGGCGGAGGAGTTGGCGGAACTTATCGGCGTAGCTGTCGGCGAAGTGATGGGAATCAGTGAGATCATCGGCCAGGGAGGTGGCTTTTTCGGTGGGAACTTCTCAAGGATGGCAGCGGCTGAAATGGGAGGAGGCTCCGGTCCAATCAGACCCGGAGAACTGAATCTGACAATGCAATTGCAGATCACATACGAACTCCGATAGGAGGTACAGCGAAAGTCAACTGGCTTGCCGCAGTATGCGGTACATGCGGGTCCGATGCAGCACTGTTCCCATCAGTAAAACGGACACAGTGCTGCATCCGGGGCCCGCATCTTATCTTTCCTCAAAGCTACGTAATGAGTGCAAACTGAAGTTAGTGCATACCGGAATGTCGCCCTGGCATCGGCTTGAGAAATGTTCTGGAGGGGAAGCAGGGCTTAACCTCGTTCGGACAATCCTTGGACAGCCCTTTTTTTGACAGGTATGATAGCCTTGGCTATAATGAAGAATCTGTGCGTATTCCGCCGGACGGTTGCCAACAAAGGAGACGGACATGGCTGAAGAGAATTCGAACGCTGACCCTTTGGAAGAAGCGGCAGCCAATTTGAGTGCAGATCTGGAAGGTAAGCGAGTAGCTCTGAAAGACTCCCACGTCGGTGGAGTTCAAGGCGGGCATGTCTCCATGACGGATTCCGCGGCCCGCTCGGTTCGAGCGCAGGCCCTGAACATGTCCGACTCTGCGGCAGGATTTGTACGGACAAAATCGCTGGACATGCGTGATGCAGCGATTGGATTTGCTGCCAGCGAGCAAATCACAGTTCAGAGTGGCAATATTGGCTTTCTGGCGTCTGGCCGGTTGAAGGCAGAGGAGTTGTGCACTTGGCTGGTGGTAGCGGGCAAAGTGGAGGGCAACGTGAAGACAACGTTTACGCCACTTTCCGCGCTGGCTATGGGGGCAGGGTTTGGCCTGGTAGTGATACTTTTGCGGAGTCTTTTCACGCGCAATCGCGGCCGTCAGTTGAAAAGTCCAGCCAGTACAGAGAACTGAAAAAGGCGTGAATCGCATAAGTTGGCAAAGAGTCCCGGTGGGGCGGTAAAGTTGGCGTCGTCAGCGCCTCGGCCATGGGAAATCAGAAAACACAACTGCCCAGATAGGAACACCTGCGAAATCTAAAGAAAAAGAGAGTTGAAGAAAGATGTCAGTACTTACGTTGAACGCCAATCGTCGTAGCGTAACCGGCCGCAAAGTGCGTCGGCTTCGCCCCGAAGGAATCGTACCTGTCGTGATTTACGGCGGTGGCGACCCGCCGCGAAACGCCCAGGTGGAAATCGCTGAATTTGAAAGAGTTTTGCGAGACGGGGGCAACTCTCAGCTCGTTAAGGTCGAGTTGGAAGGCGAAGACTACAATGTACTTGTAAAGGAAATCCAACGCCATCCCGTGCGCCACAACCTGCTGCATGCCGACTTCTATACCGTCAATATGGCGGAAACACAGCAAGTTAGCGTGCCTCTGGTTACGGTGGGAGCCATAACTGTCAGCGCCGACTTGGTAATGGTGCAGTCGATGGATAGCGTGGAGATCGAAGCGTTGCCCGCCGACATTCCCGCCCAAATCGAAGTCGATGTATCTCGCCTGGAAACGCCTGAGAATCCCCCAATAACTGTCGCAGACCTGCCAAGTATCCCCGGCGTAACTTATATTTCCGATGCGGACGAGCCGATCTGCAGCCTGCTTCTTTCCCGCGCCGCTATCAGCGAGGAAGAGCTGGAGGAGGAAGAAGATCTGTTGGATACCGATGTCGAGCCGGAAGTCATCGGCCGAGGTCGAGAGGAAGAGGAAGAAGATGAGTAAGTTCCTCCCGCCGGGATATCGAAAGCGCCGACTCCAGAGTCGGCGCTTTGTCGCGTATTTTGGGGAGACGTACGATAAACTGTCCGAGATCCAGGAGACTTACGTTTTCCGACTCGAAAACGTAAGCGATTGGGTCCAATTCAGACATTTCATAGGCCAGTTCACCGTTAATTCTCAGTGTCTTGGTTGACGGCCGATTCAACTAAGGACGGGACCGCCAGCAGGGGGCGCGTAAGAAAGGGCATCGGATCTACGGCAACGCCATAAATGCGAAGTTCCCAATGAAGATGTTCCCCTGTACTGCGCCCCGTGGTGCCGACCAGCCCGATCGGATCCCCGGCCTGCACCTTTTCCCCAGGAGTGACGAGCGCCTCCTGCAGATGCCAATACCCTGTATACAGTCCCGCGCCGTGGTCGAGAATGACGCTGATGCCGCGCACGGTCAACGGTTCGGCAAGGGTGACAATGCCGTCCGCCGGCGCTAGTACAGGACTGCCTCCAGGTGCGGCAAAATCCTGTCCTGTATGAAAAGAAAAGAACTGCCCAGAGTTGTAGTTGCGGCGGACCCCGTATGGGCTGGTAGTGGGAGCAGCTGACTGCAGAGGCAAATGGAACGGGCTGCGCCACTGAATCGGTGTTACTGCGCGCGACCAGATGGACGAAAGATAGTCCAGTTCCGCCTGCGAAATCTCTTGTTCGACCAACGCATTCTTGTCCGGCGGCAACCTGATCTCCTGTACAGGAAAAACGCGTCCCTGCACGAACACCGGGAAGGAACGCGAGACCGTGACTCCGTTCATGGCCTGATAGCTTAGCCGAAGGGAGTAAACTCCAGGTTCTGATGATGCCGCAATCGGAACGTATCCGCCCCAAACTGTGACTTCTCCGCTCGCCTCGCTATTTCTTTTAATTGCAAGGGGCCGAATACCCAGAGGCGCACCGTTCCATGTCCCTTCAAGAGAGAGGGGTCTGTCCACTTCAGCCTCAAGCCAACCGGCTTGACCCTGGACGAGGGTCGAGGGGACAGTGACCACCTTTACTGAGCCAAAGGGCGTTGGAATGGGGGCAGTATTTCGCAAAAGCCGAATTGGTTGACCTGGGAACAGGCGAGCGGTTGGTGTAGTGTTATTGAGAATCGCCAACCGAAGATCCGACAGGCCTTCCCGTTTGGCAATTGACTGAATCGTGTCGCTAGGCCAAGCAATGACAGTCTGGCGGGCGGCGCCTAGCGGAAGCTGAAGTACTTGCCCAATGTCTAGTGCATTTAAATCAGTGAGTTGGTTTGTGGCTGCCAACACCTCCAGCGGGATCCCCAATTCAGCGGCGATAGACGCCAGGGTATCTCCCTGTTTGACCACATATGTGTCGCTTGGTGATTGCGAGGCTGCTTGGTCCGGCTGCAAGACGGCCAGAAGAGCCAAAAGCAAGAGACTTGTCAGCAGGAGGCGAGAAAAGACTCTCTTCCGCTGTAACGAATTGTAAGTGTCCAATTTGGCAGTCTTCGGAAAATGCAACTGCACTTCACCTGGAGAGCAACCGAATTCTGACGTATGGCTGCTCACGCGTTCACACATTCACTTCCCGCGGGTAGCATTGCCGTTTACGTGCCGAACAGCTTGCGTTCTCGTCCGGGCGCTGCCACTCGACTCAGCGGATGACACTGCCGGCGTTCCCGGCGATAGGCTTGGATCTCCTCAGAACACCTATTCCGAAACAGACTGGTACACTTCAGGCTTTAGAACGCCGATGTAGGGGAGGTTGCGGTATTTCTGATTGAAATCCAGCCCGTAGCCGATGACAAACTCATTTGGGACGGAAAACCCGGTCCAGAAGAGGTCGATGTCTACTTCTCGCCGTGTTGGTTTGTCCAGTAGCGTAACGACCTCTAGGCTGGCAGGATTTCGGGCCTTGAAGAGCCGAGTAAGATAGGCGAGGGTATGTCCGCTGTCAATGATGTCCTCTACCAGTAGGGCATGGCGACCTTCTATCGGTTCATTCAGGTCCTTGAGGATTCGAACTACGCCTGTGCTCGTAGAGGAGGCGCCGTAGCTACTTGTAGCCAGAAAGTCCACTTCGTGTGGGATCGAGATTGCTCGCATGAGATCGGCAATAAAGACGATACTGCCCTTGAGGACAGCAATTAACAAGAGATCCTTCCCCGAATAGCGATCATCGATCTGACGGCCCAATCCGCGAATTCGGTCCTGGATCTCCTCTGTGGAGATCAGTACGCGCTCTACGTCCTGACACAGTGGACTCTGCACGCACGGCTCGGCAATTTCCTCATTTACCACAGCGACTCCTGGTATGCGTTCTGCCATTTGCCACTACTCCTGTCTTACGCTTTGACCTGTGGACAAAAGAAATCTGCGGGGGCATCCAGCGCCAGCACCATAGGCGGATGAGGCCGCCCTGGATGAAACAAGATCCTATCATTCGCTGCAGGGGCTACCAAATCCGCCTCCATCTGGCTGGCAGTTGCGCACCACAGCGAGTAATTCGCTGAGTATCATCGCTGTCGCCCCCCAGATGGACTGATTTTGAATGGCGAAATATGGTACCAGTGCAGATCGATCGGCCAGCTGCCACTGCTCCTTCCGCAGATTGGATGGGTCGAGTAGAGCTGCCAGTGGCACTTCAAGCAGTTGAGCAACTTCGTTGGGATCGGGTCGAAAAACCGGCTTGGCCTTCAGCCGTCCTACGGTAGGGTAGACTTCGTAGTTGCTGGGTCGAATGTATAGTTCCGTGAGCGTGCCGAGGATCTGTACGTCTTTCGGCGAAATTCCCAGTTCCTCTTGGGCCTCTCGCAACGCTGTCTCGGTCAGATCCTTATCCCTTTCCTCACTACCACCTCCGGGAAATGCGACTTGGCCGCTGTGTGTGCCGTCATAAGTGGGTCGCAGGATCAGGGGCACATGCAGCCGGCCCTGGAGACTATAGAATAGGACGAGAACGCCGCTCTGGCGGGCCGGCTCATCCGGTCTGTCATCGGGATGCCAGCCCGGTCTCGGCAGCGGCGCCATCAGAGCCTGGGCCGGACGGCCGGGGAGCGACGCGGCCAGATTCCTCTGTATACAGTCGAAGAAACTGTCTAATGTAGCCGTCACAAATGCCCAGTTCCCCGTGGCGTGCAGCCAGCGCTACTTCTGGTCCGAACGACGGGATTGGAAGACGATCTTACCCTGCTCATCCACTTCCCAACCATATTCGTCCAGATAGATGTCACGATCGGGCAGGCTCAGGTGGCGGGCCAAGCGGTCGAAAGCAAACGGGACCGTGCCGTGCACATCTGTCAATACGCCCGTGGCACGTTCCTGATCGCGCCGCGTGAACCGCATCACAGTGCCCTCCTGGCGGGTCACCCAGAGTACCAGCGGACGCACGCTCATCGGCGGGTGGGCTCCCAGTAGAGATGGAAAACTCTGCGGCTTCGGGGCGTTATGCGCACGCTGTGAGCGATCTGATGTCCTCCTACCCAAACGACTCGCTCCCCGTCCAGCAGAATTGGCCAGCCGGAGCGCAGGAAGCGAGGGACCTTGCGATCGGTGAAGTAGTCGGCCAGGGGTTTGCCATGCCCGCGCAGCCCTAAGGGCTCAAATCGCTGGCCCGCACGCGGCGTACTTAGACTGATCTGCTGAACAGAGTCGGCGTCGATGTAAACCTCCCAGCTGGAGAGTCTGCGCTCGCCCGGCGCTGGTCGCTTCCTTGGGGAATCAGTCGACTTCGCTGCCCATTCGTAACGCAGGTCCCGTCTGTTAACTTCCTCGCAGCGCAGAGTCCAACGGTCAACAATGATCTCCTCGGTCACGGACAATCTTCTAGCGGGATTGTTCGCCCACCAAGTGCCATCAAGATATGGATGCTCTGGCGCAAAAGGCGTAGTGTCCCGATGGTGCAGGCTGAATGCGTCTTGTGTACGGGTCAGCATTACGTCGGCGAACCAGCTGTACGGGCCGCCAGAACGGTTTTCATCACAGAGTGTTCGGCGAAGGCGCTCGACAGTGTCGAAGCCGAGGCCGGTCAGGGGGCGCCCTAACTCGCGAACGGACGCTCGCAACGTCTCCCGCTGGTCGGCCAAACTCAGACTGCGAAAGGTATGTAAATCGAATACCTGCCGACTGGGAAGAATGAGTGATGTCTCTCCAAGAGTTGGCGGTGAAGCGTGAGGCGAGTTGGACTTCTCCTCTTTCTCGCTGTTCCATCTTGTCGCGGCCAGGGCCTGCTGCGTGTAACGCTCAATCCGGTGCACCTCGCCGCCCACCACCGAGGCCGTTTTGCAGAGGGAAGCGACGATTCTTGGATTGATCTCTCCCAGGAGAGGCAATATCTCGTGTCGAATTCGATTGCGCACGAAAGTTCGGTCCTGATTGGAGGGGTCTTCACGCCAGGGGATCTCGTGCTCCCCGAGATAATGCATGATCTCTGAACGCGTGACATCCAGCAGTGGCCGGACGACTCGAACGCCCGGCACTGGCTCGTTCTGAAGAAGCAGCGGCCTCACGGCCTGCATCCCAGCCAGCCCGCGTAGGCCGCTGCCTCGAATCAGATTCATCAGCACCGTTTCAGCCTGGTCGTTAGCCGTGTGTGCCACCGCAATGTCCACCGGGCAGCCGTCGGCTTGCTGGTCGACGGCCACCTGGGCCAGAAACTCGTAGCGCAAACTGCGGGCGGTCGCCTCCAAATTCCCCTCTTGGGTCAGCGCTTCGGCCGGCAGTCTGGTGGTCTCGAAAGGTAAATTCCAGCGTTTGGCCATCTCGACTACAAACGAAGCGTCATATGCGGACTCGGGTCGGATATTGTGATCAAGGTGGGCGACGACCAGATAAAGATTCCAGGATGAACGCATGCGCGTCAGCAGGTGCAATAGGGCCATACTATCTGCGCCTCCGCTGACAGCGACGACTACGTTGGCGTTGGGGCCGTCACCTCGTGTCGACGAAGGGAAGAGGCCTTCTCTTTCTCGCGTTTGTTCGACCGATTCGAGAAGTCGTTGGTCGTTGTCGGACAGAGTGGCCCGAATAGGCTGGGTCTGGCCCGCGCCGGAACGCTCTCCGGCATCCTGAGGCCCGGAATATGTAGGAGTTTCAGCTGGGAGGTCAACTCCCCTCTTCGCCATGCGCTAGTATACTTTCCTTTGCAATTGGCCCCAGTGAAGGCTGAGGCTTCAAGCCTAAGGCTGCTTCCAAATTCACTACATAAGCATAGCGGAGAGCGGCGATCTTTCGCAAGATGGATCGATGAAATTGAAGCTATAGTCATGTCATTTGTATTTTGTGTCAAATGTGCCTATGGTATACTTGTATCGTTAAAGGTGCTTCAGAAATGCAGTGGGCGGTCCGGTCGGCCACTGCTGATCCGTCCCTGCAAGAAATGGAGATGTCCCCGGAGTGGCGAACCCGTTAGACTGGCTGTTGGGGCTTTTTTCGCTCGATATTGGCATAGACCTGGGTACAGCAAATACCTTGGTTCATGTGAAAGGTCGAGGGGTCATCATTGACGAACCGTCGGTGGTTGCGATCGATAAATCGTCGAAACGGCGCAGTTCGGTCAAGGCAATTGGCCAGGAAGCAAAAGAGATGGTCGGCCGTACGCCATCTCATATCGTGGCCGTGCGCCCGCTACAGGACGGCGTCATCTCCGATTTCAAGATAACGGAAGAAATGATCCATGCCTTCATTGGCAAAGTTCATGGCAACCGGGCCTTCGGTACGGCCCGCCCGCGCGTTGTAATCGGCATCCCTTCCGGCGTGACCGAAGTGGAGAAGCGCGCTGTCCGTGATGCAACCGTCAGCGCGGGCGCGAGGGAGGCGGGCTTGGTCGAAGAGCCGATGGCCGCCGCCATTGGCGCAGGGCTGCCGGTTACGGAGTCAGTAGGCTCGATGATCGTAGACATCGGCGGTGGAACCACCGAAGTGGCGGTAATCTCAATGGGCGGCATCGTCGTTTCGCGCTCGATCCGGGTTGCCGGCGACGAGATGAACGAAGACATAATCAATTACAGTCGCCAAAAGTACAATCTCCTGATTGGCGAACGTATGGCAGAGCGAGTCAAGATTGAAGTAGGCTCTGCTTACCCGCTTGAACATGAGCGGACCATGATCATTCGAGGTCGAAATCTGATTACCGGTCTGCCTGAGGCGATAGAGATCAGCTCCGTTGAGATCAGGGAGGCTCTGACCGGTTCGGTAGAAGTCATCGTCGACGCGGTAAAAGATACCTTGGATGAAACGCCGCCCGAGCTGGTGGCAGACTTGATGGAGCATGGGATCGTACTGGCAGGCGGTGGCGCTCTATTGCAGGGGTTGGCCCAGCGCATTCAGGATGAAAACCGCATGCACGTTTATGTTGCCGACAATCCGCTCTCCTCGGTTGTGCTGGGGACGGGCATGATCCTGGAGAAACCGGAGCACTACGCCGAAACTCTGACAACAATGCAGCGTAAGAGTACGATTCGATAGTTCCCGTCTCGTGTAGGCAAGTCCAGTGTGCCCCCATTTGAATTAGCATCGAAAAGCCTATGCGTAACAGTGATCAACGCGGCTGGGGCAGTGTCAACTTTGGGCTCAAAATTGTAATCCTCACATTGACGGCCGTTCTGCTATTGGCGTTACAACAGACCGGCCGTTTAGGGACAGTGGAGGGACTGGTCACCATGGTAACCGCGCCGGGCCAGTCCGGATTGTCCACTTTGACCAACCGCCTTTCCAAGTCCCTGACAAATCTGCGCAACTATCGCTCTCTCCAGCGGCGGCTAACTGAATTAGAACGTATTGTCGAAAGCCTGAGCGTCGAAAACCTGCGTTTACAGGAGGTGGAGCGCGAAAATCGGCGCTTGCGGGAACTCCTGCAATTTGCCGAAACCAGGCCCAGCTTCGAATTGCAGGGCGGGCAGATAATCGCCCGGTCAATTGGGCAGAACGCCACCAATTTCCTGAACGTTGTGATGATCGATCTCGGGTCCCGGCACGGCATCAGAGTTGGAATGCCGGTGGTGGATGAACAGGGCCTGGTGGGCCGCATCAGCGCCGTCACGGCAACAACCTCCAAGGTGCTCCTAATCACCGATCCATCCAGCACTGTCAACGCCATCTTGCAGTCAAGCCGATTAACTGGAGTCATCAGTGGAACGCCCGGCTCCCATCCGGTTATCGGTTTCCTCCCCCAGGGCACGGAAATCGGGGTAGGGGAGGTGGTTCTTACCTCAGGCATGGGCGGCTCATTCCCCAAGGGGATCCATATCGGACAGATCGTCGAGGTTCGGCAGCGGGACGTGAATGTCTTTCAAGAGGCAGTTGTAAGGCCGACGGTGAACTTCGGCCAGCTCGAAGAGGTGATGGTCGTCACCAACTTCGATCCTTCTGAGTTTGTACCGCTGCTTGATACATTGCCTGAGCCGCCAGGAGAGACGAGTGACGAGTGAATGGCATCGTCTGGGGCCAAGGGGAATCTCTGGAGAAGACAGGAATAAGGGTTCCATCTTCGGATCTGCCGGGGCGCAGCAGGACGGCGTTTGGCAGGTTCGCGCAAGGGGCGCATCCTCCTCTTCATTTTCCTCGCCCAGTTTAGGCTCCTCTTGGCTGATCGTTCCAATTCTAGGCGCAGCAGCCGTTTTTCAGGTCGTCGTCGTCCCGAAGTTGGAGGTACGGGGAGTCTACCCGGACCTGATCCTGCTACTCGTGATTGCCAGGTCACTTATTGCCGGTGGTCGCGGAGCAGTAATTTGGGGATTCGTTGGCGGGCTGTGGATGGATGTACTCAGTGGAGGGGCAATCGGCGCCTCCAGTTTGGCCTTGATGGCAACCTCTTTGCTGACGGGAATCGGCCACAACGTGATTTTCCGCCGCAATTCCTTCGTGCCGGTCATCGCAGCGCTGACTGGCAGTCTTGTCTTTTCGTTGATCTACCTGGCTATCCTGGTCGGCGTTGGCTACAGGTTCCCGCCTGGTCCACTAGTGACCAATCTGATTGTCCCGGCAACCCTATATAATGGCGCGGTGATGTTCCTGGCGACACCAATCCTGAATCGATTGCCTGAACAAGCGAACTATCCGTAGGTTCCGTATTTCGGCAACCGTACGGCCGACGAAGAGAAACACTGGCCGCTATAGATAACTATGGACGAACGAGCAGTTCACACAGCCACGACAACATCAATAATTGTCCGCCTTACGTTGGTGGCGACATTTCTCGTTTTTTGTTTCCGCCTGTATTCACTGCAGATCGTCAGCGGTGCATCGTATCAGGAGCAGGCGGCCGTCAACCGATTAAGAGAAATCGACACCTACGCGCCGCGCGGCGTCATCTACGATCGGAATGGCGAAATCCTGGCACGCAATCGTCCTAGCTTTGTCATTGCCGTCATACCGGCCGACTTGCCCCCGGACGACCTCAATACGGATATCGATGAACAGCGTATCGCGCTTGAAAGGCTGTTGGCAGTTTTGGAGGCTCATTCGGATCCCGAAATGGCGATACGCATCGCCGAAGTGATGTTTCTGCACCTGGGCCGCGAAGATTTCAAGAATACGGTCGAATCCGCGGGGTTCAGCCTTTCATTCCGCCTCGTTGACGTGGAAGTCCTGAAACAGGACGATGAAGGACGCGAAGTCATCGAGGAAGTACCAACTCTGATTCCCGATCTGTCTGAGCCGCTCCCCATCGGCGGGCTTCTGGCGCTGCTGGAGCGTGCTGTGGCTCACGGAACACAAGGCAGTTCCTACAAGCCGATTTCGGTTCTGGAACTTGTGGATCGTGATCAAGCATTTCAGGTGGCAGAGGAGACCTACCAGTTGCGAGGCGTCCACGTACTGCAAAAGCCGGTGCGGGAATATCCCTACAAGGAACTGGCGGGCCATGTGCTGGGCTTTTTGGGGCCGATCCCCAAACTGGCTGCAGACAATTACAGGGACAGAGGATATGAAGACCCGAACGAACCGGTTGGCCTGAACGGGCTGGAGAATATCTACCAGGACTCCCTGCGCGGTCTGCCAGGCAAAAGGCTTGTCGAAGTGGATATTCTGGGTCGGGAAAGTCGAACCGTCAATGTAGTCCGGGAACCCGAACCCGGCCTGAATCTGAAACTGAGCCTCGATATTCGCCTGCAGGAAGTGATGCACAATGCCCTCGCGCGTCAACTTGAAGAGACAGGCGCGCCGCATGGGGTTGCGTTGGCAATGGACCCGCGCAATGGTGCGATGCTTGGCCTGGTTAGTCTGCCCAGTTACGACAACAATATCTTCTCAGAAGGGCTGGGCGAGGAGTATCAGGCCCTGGAAGTGGAAGATGACACGCGGCGCCCGCTTTACAATTATGCCATCGGCGGACTATACCCCCCGGGCTCAACATTCAAGCTTGTCTCAGCCACCGCCGCTCTCGCAGAGAATGTCATCACCCCGCATACGACATTTGTAGATCGAGGACCGATCTACCTTCCAAATTACTTTTTTCCCGACGATCCCACCCAAGCCCAGAAATTCGTAAGTTGGAACCATAAGCTCAATATTCTGCACGGTACCATGACCATTGTCGAGGGGCTCGGCCTTTCAAATGATATATTCTTCTATTATCTGGGAGGCGGATACCCGGACCGCATGGTGGGATTGGGGAGTGAACGCCTCGCCAAGTGGATGCGGCTATTCGGTTACGGTGAAATTACAGGCGTAGACTTGCCCGGCGAGGTCCAGGCTATTGTTCCAGACGAACAGTGGAAGAGGCTGACGAAAGCTGAATCGTGGACGACTGGTGACAGCTACAATATGGCCATAGGTCAGGGCCATGTATTGGGTACGCCGATGCAGGTTCTGGTTAGCACAGCCGTAGTGGCCAATGGCGGCTATGTGGTCAAACCGCAGTTTGTGCAAGAAAAGATAGACTCGCAAGACAGCGTTCAATGGCGCTACGAACCGGAGGTGAAGGAACGACTGCCAGTAGACTCAGGCCTGCTTGCGTACGTACAAAAAGGGATGTGGCATGCGGTTAACGGAGTCGCAGGGACCTCCCCTAACAGTCGCGTCGAAGGGATAACCGTCGCCGGCAAGACGGGAACGGCAGAGTTTTGCGCCTATGATCCGGTGATCCAGGACTGTACCGATCGCGACCACGAAGGGAATCTTCCCTTCCACGCCTGGTACACCGCCTATGCTCCTTACGAGGACCCTGAAATTGTTGTCACAGTTTTTGTCTACTCAGGAGGAGAAGGATCGACCGTTGCCATCCCTGTCGCGCAAGAGACTTTTCACGCCTGGTTTCACGATTTGCGTCCTTAGCTAAACCGCCGATTTTGACACTGTCGCTGCGTCCCCCAACTTGCAGCTTCAGTTTTCAGTTTCCGCCTTTTGGTTTATATTGTTCCCCGCGAAAGTTTGTCAAGTAATGTCTACAAGGATCGAATGAGTACTCACAGCTTTTCCCCGACGCGGGGTAGGTTGTCCTCCAGGCCGGACGTTCGTATCAAGGGCCGAGGGGGTTATACCGTCGTCGAAGTGGCAGACGACATGGGAGCGTGGCCGGAGGTCGTGGACTATCTTGCGCGACATATCTCGGAGGCAGATGGTTTTTTCCGAGACGAGCGCATGTCACTGGCCATTGGCGACCGAGTGGTCACCGCAGATGATCTCCAGGCAGTCAATGAAGTGTTGGAAGAACAAAACATCGTCTTAGTTTCTTTGCATACCGTCAATCGCAACTCCTTTCAGGTCGCAAAGCAATTGGGTCTGGATGTCGTCTGGGAAGGAGACACGCCGCCGCCGGTAGTCAGATTGGAACGCGGGCAACAAAGAAACGGAGAGCGTTTTCTCACCCATGCAGCTCGGAGGCTTTACCCGGCCTCCCCTCAGGAAGATGGTGGCTTGCCGTCCGGTAGCGATTTTCGCACACCGCCATTCACGTCTCTGGCTGAGGAGCCGGTCATGACCGAGAGGGAAGGGGAACAGGCTGCAGTCACACCTTGGGCAGATGAACCCAGCGTCGAATCCGCGCCCCCGCCGTACATTTACCGGGGCAATTTGCGCTCTGGCCAGTCGGTTCGTCACGCCGGCACCGTCGTCATATTGGGAGATGTCAACCCGGGTGCGCAAATTATCAGCGGCGGCGACGTGCTGGTATGGGGACGCCTGCGAGGAACGGTGCATGCGGGCGCCATGGGGGACGCGCGTGCCATCGTAGCCGCATTGGATTTTGAACCGGTGCAGATGCGGATCGCCCGGCACATTGCCATGACTCCAAAGGGTGCATCCAACAATCCCGGCTACTGGTTCTGGAAGCGAGAGAGCAGCGGAAAGCCCGAAGTGGCCAGAGTTATCGACAATCAGATAATCGTGGATCCCTGGGATGCAAACAGGTGAAACAGTGAGCGGCGACCTCTCGCCCGCCACCCTTGCAACCACGGAACATCGTGGGTCTGAAGCTGACGGCGGCCTCGTTCTCACTTTGACTTCCGGCAAAGGAGGAGTGGGAAAGACGACAACCACTGCCAACCTGGGTACAGCTCTGGCGATGGCAGGTCAGCGAGTGATTGTTGTTGATGCTGACATTGGACTGAGAAACCTGGACATTGTCATGGGGCTGGAAAGCCGGGTTGTCTACAACCTGGTTGACGTAATTGAGGGGCGCTGTTCACTACATGAAGCTCTTGTGCGCGACAAGCGCGTGGATGAACTGTACCTGTTGCCGAGCTCCCAGACGCGGGATAAGACCGCAGTCGCACCCGATCAGATGATGACACTCTGCGAGGAGTTGCGAGCAATTGCGGACTTTGTCCTTGTGGACTCTCCCGCCGGCATCGAATTGGGCTTTCAGAACGCCATCGCCGCGGCTTCGGAAGTGGTTATTGTCACAACTCCGGAAGTTAGTGCACTGCGGGATGCGGATAAAGTCATCTATCTGCTTGAGCGGGACCTGAACACACAAGCGCGGCTCATCATCAATCGATACAACCCCCGTCTGGTGCGGCGAAAGGAGATGATCACCAGGAACGACATTTTGAGCATCCTGAGCATCGATCTCTTGGGTATCGTACCTGAAGACGATCAAATTACCGTTTCCGCGAACAAAGGCTGGCCCGTTGCCTTGGAGCGGAAGAAATACGTCAGCCGCGCCTACCACAATATCGCCCAGCGTTTGCTAGGATACAATGTCCCGCTGATTCACTTTCAGGAAACCAGTTGGCCGGAGCGCCTCCGGCGTCTATTTGGTTTGTAGTTGGCCGCGACCCGAACACCCAATGATCAGACACTTCGATAGACCACTCTTCTTTGCCGTCTTACTTCTGTGCGGCATTGGTATCGCCATGACCTACAGCGCCACGAGCACGAACGTAGCACTGACCGACTATTGGCAAAGGCAACTTTTTTTCACACTCCTGGGCGTAATTGCGCTGGTTACCGCAGCACTCTTTGACTACCGGCATCTGGAACTACTGGCCCAACCAAGCTATTTTCTACTTATGGCTTCGCTGGTGGCAGTCTACTTCGTTGGTGAAGTCAAGAACGGGGCCCAACGCTGGCTGAACCTGGGCATCGATGTACAGCCTACTGAGGCCGGAAAATTCCTGCTAATAATCTTTTTCGCGTGGTACCTCAGCCGCTTTCAGGACCGTATTCGCAGGATCCCTTATTTGTTAGGAGCCGTAATTCTATTGCTCTTCCCACTCGTGTTGGTATACGTCCAACCGGATCTGGGAATGACCGTTACACTGGCGTTCATCAGCGGTACTTTGATTCTTATCACCGGCGTACGGTTGACGCACATCCTCTTGGGCGTGGCGGCCGCGGCGGCGGCTTGGCCGCTCTTGAGGGGAACCCTACAGGACTACATGCTGAGACGGATTGAGGTCTTCCTCGATCCAGGCTCTAACGTCGATGCAGCCTTTAGTGTACAACAAGCACTTATCAGCATCGGCAACGGCGGCTGGATAGGATTGGGTTGGGCCGAAGGGACGCAAAATCGTCTGCACTTTCTGCGCGTCCGTCATACAGATTTCATTTTCAGCGTCATCGCCGAAGAGTTGGGATTTGTGGGCACAGTCTTGGTTCTGTTGCTATTGTTCTTCGTTATTTGGCGACTGGTGCGAATCTCTGACTTGGCGCAAGACCAGTTCGGTCGCCTCATCACCTTGGGCGTTGCCTCGTTGATTTTCTTTCAGACTTTCGTCAACGTGGGTATGAATCTGGCAATTCTGCCGGTCACAGGCATGACATTGCCGTTCCTGAGCTACGGCGGCAGCAGTCTCGTTTCGATGATGGTAGCTGTGGGGTTGGCGCAAAGCGTCGTCATGCGCTATCGGAAGATGGATTTTTCGTAGCTGTAGAACTCTATGGCAGCAGGTTTGCGTTTTGACGAGTCTACAAGAGAACTTGGCTTAGAATTCTCTGTCAAAACGCAAAGTCGACGCAGGGGGCCCGGCCGCGGGTCACTGCCCCAGCCCCCTCAGCAGGTTTGCCCAGAGCCCCGGCTGCAGGCCGATAACGACAACGGCGAGGACAGAGACGACAACGACAAAGATCGAGGAGCGTGAAGCGGGAACGAAGAACGGCTCTCTCTCGTCTCTGACCTCTTCAGGTCGCTGGAAGTACATAGCCACGACGATTCGCAAATAGTAGTAGGCGCTGATGGCGCTGTTTAACACGCCGACCACCGCCAGCCAGGCCCAGTCAGCCTCCACGGCCGCCTTAAAGACAAGGAATTTACCGAAGAATCCGGCCAGCGGTGGAATCCCACTCAAACTGAGCATAAAAATAGCCATCGCCGCAGCCAGGATCGGGAATCTTTCGGCGACGCCGGCTAGTCTGCTCTGCTCCATGTCATTTTCATTCCCATATTGTTTGTCTAGGGCGATGATCACTGTAAACGCGCCGAAGTTCATGAATGCATACGCAAAGAGATAAAAGGCAGCGGCAGACGAAGCCGCTGCTGTCCCCGCCACCAGCGCGATAAGGATGTTGCCGGCATGGGCGATGCCCGAGTAGGCCAGCATCCGTTTCAAGCTGCTTTGGCGCAAGGCCGTCAGATTGCCTACGGTCATGGTCAGGACCGCAAGAATCGCAAGGGGCATGGCCCACTGGTCATGATAAGAAGGCAAAGCGGTCATCATCAGCCGGAAGAATCCGGCGAAGGCAGCGGCCTTTGTGCCCACGCTCATGAATGCCGTCACCGGGGTCGGCGCCCCCTGGTAGACGTCCGGCGTCCACATGTGGAACGGGACAAGGCTCACCTTGAAGCCAAACCCGACCAGCAGGAGTGCGATGCCGGGTAGGACCAGAGAGGGGTTGCCGCCGCCCGTTGTGAGGGTTTCATGGATCCGAGCGTAATGGGCGCTGCCGCCGGCGCCGTAAAGCAGGGCAGAGCCGTAAACGAAAAATGTGCTCGCGAACGCGCCCAGGAGAAAGTACTTCATGGCAGCTTCAATGCTGCGGGGGTTTTCCCGGTAGAAGCCGCTCAGGATGTAGAGTGCCAGCGAAAAGATTTCGAGGGCAATGAACAGGACAATCAAATTCGTAGCGGTACCCATCAACATCATGCCGATTACCGCCAGCAGGTGCAGTGAGTAAAAAGCCCCCCCTTGGCGCTCAATTGCCGGGAAGTGATTGCGGCTCAGCAATACGCCCAGAACGCCGGCAATCAGGATGACCAACCGTATGCTCAACGCAAAACCGTCCGATACGGCCCCGTCCAGATATTCGACCGGCGCTCTGCCCCAAATCAGAAGAGACGCGCTGATTCCCAACAAAAGGACTACAACCGACAAACCGGCCAGCAACTGTGAACCATTCTGCCCGCGGCGGCCAATATCGACCATCATCAGGACCATCACGCCAACTGCCAGAACGAGTTCCGGCAGAAGAACTACAGCATTGTCGAAGAGAAGAGCGGTATCCATAGTCGTTAGCGGAGCGTGGTCAAAGAACTGTTGCCAGAAGTCAGTGGCGGCTGGTAGCTGCTATCCACGAGCCACTCGTCACCAACTACAGGTGTCTGGACAACCTCCAGCGCCGCCACAGAGGGGTTGATTTTGTCCAGGAAGAAATTCGGCGCCAAGCCGATCGCGAAGAAGAGCAGCACAATTGGCAGCAATTGACCTATCTCGGCCCAGTTCAAGTCGGGTAGCTTTCCCTTAAAATTGGCGGGATTCGTCAACTCCCCCTGTGCCACCTGCCGGAATGCATGGAGCAAATACCAGGCAGCCAGGATGACTCCGGCTGTGCCAAGGACAGCGAAAAATGGAGAGCTCTTGTATGTGCCGAGCAGGATTGTAAATTCGCCGATAAAGCCGTTCAAACCTGGAAGGCCGGCGCTGCTCATCGCCACCACCAGGAAGAAGAAAGAAAAAATCGGGACGCTGGCCCAGAGGCCGCCGTAGTCTTTCAACAGCCGCGTATGGCGCCGCTCGTAGAGCATCCCTACCATGAGGAACAGCGCGCCTGTGCTGAGGCCATGATTGACCATCTGCAGTACTGCACCGCTGATCCCCTGCTCATTCAAAGCAAAGATGCCTAATACAACGAATCCCATGTGGGCGACTGAGGAGTAGGCGACCAGTGATTTCAGGTCCCGTTGCGCCAGTGCCACGAGTGCGCCGTAAAGGATGCCGATTATGGCCAGAAAGGATATGAGCGAGGCGTAGTCGGAGACGGCAACTGGGAAGAGCGGCAGAGCAAAACGCAGAAATCCGTAAGTTCCCAGCTTCAGGAGCACGCCGGCCAGAATGACTGAGCCGGCGGTGGGGGCCTCGACGTGTGCATCGGGCAGCCATGTATGAAAGGGAAACAGCGGGATCTTGATAGCGAAGGCAAGCGCAAACGCCAGAAAGGCCAGTTGCTGCAGTCCCGGGGGCAGGCCCGCGTCCTGCAATGCGAGCAGGTCAAAGGTGCCGGCATTGAAGTAGAGCGCAAGAATTGCCACCAGCATCAACGCTGAACCTGCCAGCGTGTACAGGAAAAACTTGACGGCGGCATATATGCGATTCTGACTGCCCCACTTGCCAATCAGAAATGCCATTGGAATCAGGCTGAACTCCCAGAAAACGTAGAACAGCACAAGATCCAAGGCAAGAAAGACGCCCAGCACCGCCGTCTCCATCAGCAACATCAGGGCCAGGTAACCGCCGAGGTTCTGCTTGATATGCTGATTGCTGAAGGCGACCGCGATCGGCATTAGCAAGGTCGTCAACAGGACCAACCACAAACTGATCCCGTCAACGCCCAAATGATAGTAGATGTTAAGGTCCGGCATCCAAGCATATCGCTCAACGAACTGCATGTCCGGTATCTCTTGCCAACCGGGCAGCAGCAATAGGCTCACCACGAAGGTGGCAATCGTTGCGCCGAATGCCAACCACTTTTTGAGGCTATCGCTCGGCGCTAGCAGAACGACGATGGCGCCGACTACGGGCAAAAATGTGAGGGTCGAGAGCATAAAGACACCAGTGAATGGTCGTTAAATGCAGTTTCTGGTTTCTGGTTTTTAGTTTTTAGTGGTCTGCGCCGTTGCCGTTCACTAAAAACTGACTACTAAAAACTGCCGTTTCCCGGAGGGAGCCTGAAACACTCTGCGCCTCTAGCCTCCGATCACGAACCACAAGAGTAGGGCCACGACACCGCAGAAAAGACTCAGCGCGTATGTTGGCACCAATCCGTTGTGGACCTTGCGCAGGGCGCCGCCTAGAGACAGATTTGCCCGACCAACGAGATTTACCGCGCCGTCAACTACGCCTTGGTCCACAACCTGGCTGAACCAGTTGGAGAGTCCAAGCAGGGGTCCGACGATCCATGCAGCGTAAATCTCATCCACGTACCATTTGTTGCGAGCGATAGGTTCCAGCGGCCTGACCAGCCCTGTTATTCCCGCCGACAACCTACCGATACCGGAATCGGAACTCATCAAATAGCGCCCGTAGGCCAACCCGACGCCAGCCAGCGCCACAACCGCGCTGACTGCCAAAAGCACCAACTCCATGGTAACGTTCGGATGGAAGGCGGGCTTGCCAACGGCCGCTTCCAGATAGTGTTCCATCGTAAGCAGGACAGGCAGGTTCAGAGCTCCACCGATCACCGCCAGGATTGCAAGCACCCAGAGGGGTCTCGTCATCACCGCCGGGCTCTCGTGCGCGTGTTCGTGGACATGTTGATCCCGCGCTTCGCCACAGAAGGCCATGAAAACGGCTCGAAAGCTGTAAAACGCCGTGAGAAGGGCTGTGAAAAGGCCGACTAGATAGAGAAGGATGTTGTGATTGGCGACATGCAGCAGGATTCCATCTTTTGAGAAGAATCCAGACAGCGGTGGAAAGCCTGCCAGAGCCAATGCGCCGATCACGAATAGAAGGTAGGTCGTTGGCATCTTGGCGCGCAGATTACCCATCTTGCGAATGTCCAACTCGCCGCCGGGAAGGCCGTGCATGACGTTGCCGGCTGCGAGAAACAGCAGCGCCTTGAAAAATGCGTGTGTTACCAGGTGAAAGATGGCAAATGCATAGGCGCCGACCCCAACACCCAGCATCATGTAACCCAACTGGGATATCGTTGAGTAGGCGAGGATCTTTTTCAGGTCGACCTGCGTCAACGCGATAGACGCCGCCAGCAGCGCCGTCAGACCCCCCACCCAGGCTGCGAGGCTGCCTGCCATCGGCGCAAGCTCCCAAAGGAAATGCGTTCGCGCCACCATGTAGATGCCTGCCGTCACCATCGTGGCCGCATGGATGAGCGCGGAAACAGGCGTCGGCCCGGCCATGGCGTCGGGCAGCCAGACAAATAGAGGCAACTGGGCGCTCTTGCCGGTCGCGGCCAGCAGGAGCAGCAGACAGATCGCCGTTGCTGCACCGGTCGTTAACGCTCCGGCGCCGTGGTGAACCTCTTCGAATACGACAGAGCCGACACCGGTCCAGATCAGGAAGACAGCCAACATCATGCCAAAGTCCCCGACCCGGTTGACCAGAAAAGCCTTCTTACCGGCATCTGCGTAGTGGCCATAGGATTCGTCATGCCGGTCGAAATAAAACCCTATGAGAAGATATGATGCCAGCCCTACGCCTTCCCAGCCTACAAACATCCCCACAAAGTTGTTGCTGAGAATCAGCACCAGCATCGCCAGGATGAAAAAGTTCAGATAGACGAAGAATCGTTGGAAGTTCTGTTCGCCGTGCATGTAGCCGCCGGCGTAGATGTGGATCAGCGCGCCAACCCCGGTTACGACCAGGGCCATGGTCACGCTGAGTGGGTCGATAAGCAGTGCCGCCGGCGCGTGGAAGCTGCCGACCGTAATCCAGTTCCACAGATGGACGGTTGCGGTACGGTGGTGCTCATCCAATCCCGACAGACCGAAGAAGAGCCCAAGACTAACGACAAAAGAGAGGACCACCGCGCTGGAGGCGACGAGATGGATACCACGCTCGCCCAGTTTGTCGCCGACAAACAGGTTTGCCAGCGCCCCCAAGGCGGGAAAGACCAGAATAAGCCAGGCTAATTCCAACATAGGTTCCTCATAACAACTCTTTGTCGTTCGTTCTCAACTCTTGTCTGCTGCCGGGTACGTTTGGAATCACCAGAGAAGCGAAACGTAAGACCAGGACGTGGTGGTCACCACTTCAGCAGATTGATCTCATCGATATTGATGCTACTCCGATGGCGGACATTGGCGATCAATATTGCCAAACCGACGGCGACTTCGGCTGCAGCAACTGCCATGATCATGAAGACGAAGATCTGTCCTTCGAGATTGCCCCACTGGCGGGCGAGGGCGATCAGTGTCAGGTTGACGCTATTAAGCATCATCTCTATGCACATGAAGATGATGAGAGCGTTGCGGCGCAGCAAGACACCCGTGGCGCCGACGGTAAAGATCATGGCAGCCAGGACCAGGTAGTAGCTAGTCTCTATCATCATTCGTTCGCCTTGACGGACGGGATGCCTTCGCCCGCGCCCTCCTGCTGGCGTCCCAGCACAAGGGCGCCGATCAGCGCGACAAGCAACAGAAGAGCGACCAGTTCAAAGGGAAGTACGTACTCTGTAAACAGGGCTATACCGACAGCCTCTGGCGTGCCGCCTTGCAGGAGCGCGGCAGAATCCTCATTTGGGCCCATCATGCGCGTCAGCGCACTATAGGAAATTGTCAGGAGCAGGATGATTCCCAGCGCAATGCCCACGGTACGACTCCACGCCCGCTGTGCGGCGCTGAAGTCGTTCGTATCTCCGCCGATGAGCATAATCACAAACAGTATCAGTATGACAATTCCCCCTGCGTACACGATTACTTGTGCCGCCGCCAGGAATTGCGCGTCGAGCGTAATGTAGAGAACTGCCAGGGTGGCGAAGTTGGTAAGCAGAAATAGCGCGCTGTGCACCGGCTGGCGGCTTGTCACCACGCCTAACGCTGCGACGAGGCTGACAGCGCCAACAAGCAAGAAAAAGAGAAGCGACCAACTCATGGAAAGTTACTCCGGTCGAATGATGACCTTGGGCATGCCTGGATTGAGGAGTTCCTCTTTAGTCAGCACGAAATCCTTTCGCTCGTAGTTGGCCATGGCAAAGTCGTGGCCGAGGACAATGGCTTCTGTAGGGCAGGCCTCTTCGCAGTCACCGCAGAATACGCAACGCAGCAGATTCAACTCGTAGACCTTGGCATGTCGCTCGCCCGGAGAGAGCGGCGCATCCGGGTCGTTCTCTGCCGCTTCTACGTAAATCGCTTCTGTAGGACAGGCGGCTTCGCACAGACAGCAGCCAATGCAGCGCTCCAGTCCGTTGGCATAGCGCCGCAGCTCATGACGACCGCGGAAGCGGGGGTAGATTGGAATGTCCTCGTGAGGAAACTCCACCGTCACGGGCTTCTGGCCCAAGTGCTTGAGTGTCACGCCCATCGCCTTGCCGATTTCGGTCGCACCCTTCAGAAAATCACCCAATTCCATCGAATTCCTCTTTCCGCTGTAATTCTTACTTCAGGAAAACGGCCAAAACTGCCGAAATGCTCACATAGACCAGACCCAGCGGCAGCATGAACTGCCAGCAAAACTTCATCAACTGATCGTAGCGGGGCCGACCGATGCTGGCCCGGACCCAGATGAACAGGAAGAGCAGAATCACGACCTTGATCAACAAATATATGGGCCCCAGCCAGATATACTGTTCTGCGAATGGTCCTTTCCAACCGCCGAAGAAAAGAGTCGCCATAATCGCACTGGTGGAGATCATGTTGACGTATTCGGCGATGAAGAACAGCGCGAACTTCATGCCGCCGTACTCAGTTTGAAATCCCGCCACCAATTCGTTCTCGGTCTCCGGCAGATCAAAGGGACTGCGATTGGTTTCGGCCAGAATACAGATGAAGAAGAATGGAAAGGCCAGCCAGAGCCAGATCCATTCCCACCAAGGACGGAAACCCTCGACCAGGTCGACCAGGCTGAAGCTTCCGGCCAAAATGAGAATGCTGACAAGAAAAAGGCCCAGCGGCAGTTCGTATGACACCATCTGTGCAGAAGATCGCAGCGCGCCAAGCAGCGAATAGTTGTTGTTGCTGCTCCACCCCGCCAGGATGATACCGTAACTCTCGATTCCTGCGACCGCCAGGATCCAGAGGAAGCCGATATTCACGTCGGCGATGGCAGGAGTCCCCTGGGCGATTGGAATGACCGCCCAGATGATCAGCGCCGGCACGAGAGCCAGGGCCGGCGCCAGCAGATAGACCGGCTTGTCGACGTGATTGGGGATGATTTCTTCTTTGAAGAAGGCCTTTACGGCGTCGGCGGCCGGCTGCAGAAGACCGAACTTGCCCGCCCGATTTGGGCCGTAACGCACCTGGAAACGGGCCAGAAGTTTGCGCTCAAACCAGGTAAGGTACGCGAACCCGGTAAGCAGTACGAAAATTAGTATCAGTGCGCGGATGGCCGGGAAGACCAACAGCTGTAGCCAGTCCATTTAACGCCTTTCGACTTTGACACGCTGGGTAAAGCTGCCGTTGAGCAGCGCGCCAACCGGCGCGCCGGGCAGACTCTCCGGAATCCAGGCGCAGCCCGTCTGCACCTGCGCGTCGACCGCCAAGGTCAGATCCAGGTTGCCTTGCTCGCTCCGCACCGTAACCGCAATGCCCGCGTCGAGGCCGAATTCAGCGGCGTCAGCAGGATTCAAAGTCACGGTGGCCCCATGTGCCATGCCGTGCATCTGATCGGTCAGGCTGAAAAGCGTACCGCCGTCATAGAGAACAGTGCCGGTGACGAGGTTGAGAGGATATTCAGCGTCGCCAGCCACGGATTCTGGAATTCCCTCCGCAGTGTGCCCGGCGGAAACATCGGCAACCGGAGCGGAATCGGCGTCCCACTGGCGGCCCTGATCTCCCAGAGCCTCCCACGTCAGCTCTGCATACGCCGGGACAGCTCGAGTGATCTCTGCAGTCACACCGTGAGCGTCGGAAAACGGCCAGTCAGCGCCCATCTGCTTGGCCAGGTGCGCAAATATCATCCAGTCCGGCGCGGCCCGTGACTTTGGATCGGTGACCGCCTTTGGCGCCCTCTGCACGCGACGCTCCAGATTGGTGTAGGTGCCGTCGCTCTCCGACCATCCCTGGGCGGGCAATACGACATCCGCCTTCTGTGCAGTCTCGGTCGGCAACAGATCGGTGACAACGAGCAGTTCCAGTTCTTCTAAACTGGCTGCCCAGTCCGGCAACTCGGCCGCCGGGTTGGCGCCGTTCACGAAGAGCGCTTTCATCTCCTGGCTGTCCAGCATCTGCTTGTAGGTATAGCCGGGGGAATCGGAAAGGTTGCAGCCCCATAGCACTTCCAGCCGGGTTTTGACGTCAGCGTCATCCAGTGGGAATTGGCCGGGCAACCTGTCGGGAAGCACGCCCATATCGCGGCAGCCCTGAGCATTGCCGTCTAAGCCAACATAGGCCAAGCGTGCGCCCTCGCCGCCCGCTTGGGCGAGCCGTTCCAGGCTATCACGGACACCCGGGCCGCTCTCTCCGCGCGCTGCCATTGGCCCGTAAACAATCAGGGTTCTTTCGCTCTCCTTCAACAGTTTGGCCGCGGCCTGTATCGCTGACTCTTCTTCGGACAGGTCGGAACCCTGCACAGCCTGCAGCAGGCGGTTTACCAACAAAGACTCGCCGCCCGGCAGGTAGGCCAGATAGGGGCCGTCGTATCGGGTCAATTCGATCTTGCGGGCATGGGCGATGATCAGTTTGACGCCGCCTCGAAGGACCGCTCTTTTCAGGTGCAGGTCCAGTACGGGCAACTCCTCGCTCGGGTCCACCCCGAAGAGCAGTACCGTATCGACTTCAGGGTCGGGCCCATACTGCGGCTTCATCAGTTCGGCCAGAGCGGGCAAGCCGGTAGGCAGGGCCGCGACTTCACCGCCATCGCGGTGGTCGATGTTGTTTGTGCCGATCACCCCGCGCATGAAACGCTGAAGCGCGTAGTTGCTCTCGTTGCTGATCTTGCCGCTGCCGATCGCGCCGATGCTATCTGCGCCGTATTTCTCCTTGATGCCGGTCAGCCGCTCCGCGATAAAGGCCAGCGCCTCACCCCACTGTACAGGGGTTAGCTTGCCGTTCTTGCGCAATTGCGGTGCAGCCAGCCGGTTCTCGTCGTTGACCCAGGCGTGGGCAAAGCGGCCCTTATCGCAAATCCACTGGTCGTTGACCTGCATATTTTCGCGGCCGACAATGCGCCGCAGCTGGTGTGTGCGGCTGTCCAGCCGTACATTGCAGCCCACCGAACAGTGCAAGCAGACGCTGGGCGTGCGCTCAATTTCCCAGGGGCGATAGGCAAAACGGGAAACGCGGTTTGTCAGCGCCCCGACCGGGCAGAGGTCAATGATGTTGCCGCTGGTCTTGGCGTCGACAGGGCGGCCGTCCTGGATGTCGACGATCGTATCGTTGCCCCGCTCGAACAGGCCCAGTTGCGGCTTGTCCTCCCACTCCTCCAGGTAACGGATGCAGCGCCAGCAGAGCACGCAGCGCTCCTGATCCAACACGATCGTGTCGGAAATGTCGTAGTGCTTTTTGGCGAGCCGCTTCGGTTCGATCAACTGGCTGATCCCCGGTCCGAAGCGCATCGTCTGGTCCTGCAACGGACATTCGCCGCCCTTGTCGCAGATGGGGCAGTCCAGCGGATGATTGAGCAGGATGAAGGCCAGGTTGGCTTCCTGCACCGTTTGCACCTGTTCGGTATTGGTGCGCACAACCATCCCATCGCCGACCGGCATCGTACAGGATGCCATCATGGCCGTGCCGCGAGGACCGTCCACCTCGACCAAGCACATGCGGCAACACCCGACCGGGTCCAGCTTGGGATGGGAGCAGAAGACGGGTATCTCAATGCCCGCCATGCGCGCGGCATCTACCAGAAGCGTCCTGGCAGGGACCGACACTTCATTTTCGTTGATGGTGAGCGTTACGTTTTCGGACATGTCAGTGAACTCTTGTCGTGAGCCGAATGCAGTTCAAACTAAAGGCACCATCTTCAACTTGGTACGTCCATGTCAGCCTTTACTCAATATGCCGAATCTGGACCATAAAGCCGGGTATATTCGTTATTCGTCTCTCTGTCATTCGATCTTGGTTCGAGTAAGGCTGCATATTCGCTTGCCTGTTGGATTATATCCTTCCTACGGTCTGATGCCTTTCTTGCAAGTCTTACAATTTCCTTTCGAGCTTTAGCGTCCCTCTGTGCCTGTTCTTCTTTACTGCATCGGTCAGCAAGATAGATCTTTGCCTGTTCCTCCAATTTCTGCAGGGAAAGAGCGTTCTCCTGTGCCTGAATTCTTGCTTGTACATATGCCTCTTCATCCCGGCTGATTAGGGCAACCGCGCTTCGGACTGTGCTCTCGAGATGTTCTATGTTTTCTGATTCCTGTCGCGCTGAGCTACGTAGTTCTTCTCGAACTTCTGGTTCCTTTTGAGGGTCTTTTTCCGCCTGTAGCCACTTTTCAGCGGCCTCCATGGCGCTCTCTACAACTTTCAACCATTCTTGTGCTTCCCGAAGAACGGTCAATTCCGTTTGGGCCCACTCCGTTGCTATTCTTAGGGCCGTCCCTTCCGAAATTGCTGGGTCTAACTTTCGTTGGGCAGCCTTCTCCTCTTGCGCAACTGATTCTCAGCTTCTCGTCGGTCGATTGTTTCCTTGCGCAACTGCTCTTCAACTTCCTGCCGCTCGGCCATTTCTTCCTTCAACTGCCCTTCGAGTTTTTGCCGACCTACCGCTTCCTCTCTAGCTTCGTGCTCTGCAGTCTGCGCTCGTGCTTCACTTCTCGCCGTTCGCCTTTCTGCTTCCCGTGCCCGTTGTTCCGCTTGCTGCCGAGCAGCTACTTCTTTCCGTAAGTCTGACTTCGTGGACGGCCTTACGAAAATCAACACCACTGTTACTGCTACTGCTACCAGCAAGGCTCCGAAGACTTCCATCGCATTCTCCTCGTCACCGACATCTTTCTGAGTCTGCGGTTCGTTTTACAACCCTTTTTCTCCCTTCAGGCAAGCCAGAATTCATTCAATGCTGCCAGAGGACGGCAATACATCGTCAACCGCAACAGCAAAATCAGGGAAAGCCAGCGGCGCGACCGATTCCCCGCGACCAAAAGTAGATTTCGTCCGATACACCGCATCCCCGCTGGCAGGCGTGTGCGGATCACGATAGACCTCCAGCGAGCCGTCCACAAGATTCCAGATCCAGTACTCAGGGATACCTGCTTGCGCGTAAATCGCGCCTTTGCGTGTGCGGTCGTAGGTAAGACTCGAATCCGAAACCTCTGCTGCCAACAAGACCTCCTGCGGATAAGGGTGACGTTGTGTGAAGTCAACGTCCGACACCCTCAATATGACCAGATCCGGCTCTGGTTCAGACTCTAATTCCGGTATGGAAATCGGCCCTTGTACCCGTAGCCTGATTCCCGCACGCGTGAGCAACGAAGAAAAGACATACAACAGCAGGTCAACGGTATTCGCATGCGGGGGATAGATCGGACTCATGGACACCAAGACTCCTGCGAGCAGTTCGACCCGTTCGTCCTCGTTAAAGAAGCCGATGTCGATCAACTGATGGTACTCCTCTAACGTAAAGCGGCGCAGCGGCAGACCCTCCACCGGCGCGGCCGGCAGGATCGCTTCCCGTATTTTGCCACTTTCACTTCTGACCCGCGCGGCCGCGTCAGGCGCGACAGGGGGCGCTACTGTAACCATCTATCCTTTCCTCAGTCGTCCCCCGGAACTAACTCATCATGAAGCACGATATTCCCGCCGGCCGGTGCGAAGGTACTGTCACGCAAGCCGCTCGGCTCATGCGTGTCCGGGCGATAATCCGGGCGAATCGGCAGTACCGGGCCGACCTCGTCCGGATTGGTATTCTCAATCTGCGACGAAAACTCGGGTCGGAACTTGAGCAGGTTGCTCTGCAGGCCCCATACCGAGGCCTCGCCAAAGGGACAGAAGCTCTTGCCGGCGATATTGTCGGCGATGAACTCCATCAGTTCCAGGTCTTTACCCAGGCCCTGCCCTTCCTCGATGCGCAGCAGGATCTTCTCCAGCCAGGCTGTGCCTTCGCGGCATGGTGTGCACTTGCCGCAACTCTCTTCACGATAGAAGCTGAGCGTTCGTCGCGCAACCTCCACCATGGATGTGCGGTCGTCGATCGCGATCACACCGGCCGAGCCCAGCAGAGAACCGGCCTCGGCTATGCTCTCGTAGTCCAGCGGCGTGTCGAACTGATCGGGTGTCAGCAGCTTCATCGAAAGGCCGCCGGGAACGATTGCCTTGATGGGATGGTTTTCATCCTCCGGCCCGCCCCCGTAGTCGTTGACCAGTTCACTCAACGGCGTGGCATGGGGAAGCTCGTAGAGTCCGGGCCGCTTGACGTTGCCGCTCAGGCAGAAGATACGCATCCCCGGGCTGCGTTCGGTTCCGTACTCCTTGTACCAGTCGACGCCATGGCGCATAACGTGCGTCACGTTGCAGATCGATTCGACGTTATTCACAATGGTGGGTTTGGCATAAAGCCCTTCCACGGCAGGGAAGGGCGGCTTGAGGCGCGGTTGCCCACGATAGCCCTCAAGGCTCGTCAGCTGGGCTGTCTCTTCTCCGCACTCGTATGCCCCGGCGCCGCGGTGCAGTACGACGTCCAGGTTTTTGCCGCTGCCGAAGATACCCTCCCCTAGGTAGCCCTTGGCCTCGGCCTCCTTCAGGGCATCCCGCATACGTACATATGCAAAGTAGTATTCGCCGCGAATATATATAAAGGCCTTCTCGGACTCAATCGCGTGGCAACTCAGTATGATGCCTTCAATGAGTTGGTGGGGGTCGTACTCCATTACAATGCGGTCTTTGAAGGTTCCCGGCTCCGATTCATCGGCGTTTACGACCAAGTAGCGGGGATGCAAGCCCTGCGGCAAAAAGCCCCACTTCACTCCGGTGGGGAAGCCGGCGCCGCCGCGACCGCGGATGCCGCTCTCCTTGATCTGTTCGACCATGTCCGCCGGCTCGGTCTCGCTCAATACACGGCGGGCCGTCGCGTAGCCGCCGCCTGCCTCATAGGTCTCAATCTTGTGGCTGTCCGGTTCATTGAGGCGATCCATCAGATATCGCGGTTCCATACCGCCTATGCGGTAAGGGCCGTCGGACTTGCCTTCATTGTCGGGGTCGGCCTCTGGCGTCCAGCGTTCCAGTGTGTGGAAGCCATTGCCTGACTTAAGAAGATCAATCGCTCTTTCCACATCCTCAGCCGAGTCAAGATTCTCAAAATAGCGGATCTGGCCGGTCTTCTGGTCTGTGACGATCGCCATTGGCGCCGTGCCACAAGAGCCGAGACACTCCATGTGATCGAGCGCAAACTTTCCGTCCTCGGTCTTTTCGCCGTGGTGAATGCCTAGCGAGTTCTCGAAGTTGTGAAGACACTGGTTACCGCCCCGTAGCATGCAGGGCACGTTTGTACAGACTTCGATATGATACTCGCCTTTTGGCTCCTCATGCAGCATGTTGTAGAAGCCGACGACCGCGCCAACCTCCGCTGGCGCGATTCCCAGGATTTCTGCCAGTTCGTCTTGCGCATCAACCGGGCAGTATCCGTACTCCCTCTGGATCACGTACAGCGCCGGCAGAATCCCCGAACGCTGCCGGCCCGCGGGATAACGTGTCAGTATTTCGTCGATCTCCTGCCGCATCTGTTCCGTTATCATTGAATTCCCCGGTTGCGGGTGAGAAGTACAGGGTGGCCGTCGCTGGGCCTACCCAACAGCCGCAGAGCTATCGGTCTACTTCACCAAGTACAATATCGATCGACCCGATGTTGGTTACGACGTCGGACAGCATCTCACCGCGACTGATGTGGTCGATGGCGTAAAGGTTGTTGAAGCTGGGCCCGTGAACATGCAGCCGGTACGGCTTGGCCGAACCGTCACTGTAGACGAAAAATCCCAGCTCGCCCTTGCTGTTCTCGATGCCGTGATAGAAGAAGCCGGGCGACACGTGGAAGCCTTCGGTCATCAGCTTGAAGTGGTGAATCAATGCTTCCATGCTCACGTCCAATTCGGCGCGCGGCGGCAGGGCCACCTTGCGATTGTTCGACTTATACAGACCGCTGGGCAGGTTGGCTACTGCCTGCTCCAGGATGCGCACGCTCTGGCGCATCTCTTCCATTCGGATATTAAAGCGCCCGTAGCAGTCGCCGCTGTCGCTGGTCGGCACCTCAAACTCATATGCCTCGTAGCCGCTGTAAGGTCGATCGCGGCGCAGGTCCCAGTCGATACCGCTCCCCCGCAGCATCGGCCCGGTCAGACCCATAGCCAGGGCATCCTCGGCGCTAATGTAACCGATGCCGGTCAGGCGCTCCTGCCACATCGGCGCCTCGGTTATCAACGCCTCGTACTCGTTGATCTTCTGCGGCATCACGCGCAGGAAATCCTTCAATGCAGCGATAAAGGCTTCCGGCAGATCTTGCCAGACGCCGCCGATACGGATGTAACTGACGGTAAGCCTGGCGCCGCAGGCCATCTCGAACAGATCCAGAATCCGTTCCCGCTCCCGTGTCGCGTACATGAGGAGACTCATTCCGGTGCCCGAGACATCCAAGACGTGCGTCGCAAGCCAGAACAGGTGAGAGGCGATTCTCTGCATCTCCGCCATGATCACCCGGATCACCTGAGCCCGTTCAGGTATCTCCAGTCCCAGCATATGCTCGATGGTCAGACAATAGCCCAGATTGTTCGACATCGAGGACAGATAGTCCATCCGGTCCGTGTAATAGACGAAATCCTTATAGCGCTTGTTTTCACCTGTCTTTTCGAAGCCTGAATGGAGAAAACCCAAGTCCGGGTCGATGCTCACGATGCGCTCGCCGTCCATTTCCACGACCAGCCGCAGTACGCCGTGTGTGCTGGGGTGGTGCGGCCCCATATTTATGACCATGTTTTGGCGGCTCATTCCGGGCGGCAAGTCGGGAGCGGCGCTTTCCGCCGGCAAGATTTGGGCGCCAAGCGTATCGAACTCCGGATCGTCCCATGTGAAGGTAAAGGGCACCTCTTCGCCGCCAAGGGGGGCCTGCTTCTGCAGCGGGTGATTGGGCCAATTTTTGGGCATAAGGATCCGTCGCAGATCCGGATGGCCCTTGAAGCGTATTCCCATTAAGTCGTACACTTCGCGCTCCGGCCACTCTGCGCCCCGGTATATGCCGGTCAGGCTGTCAATCTCCGCCAACTCGCCGTTGCCGCCCGGTTCAGTTCCGCAGTCGGCAATTACCGTCAGGTGCTGATTACGCGAGTAGGAGCGAAACTGGTAGACAGTTTGAAAGCGGGCGTCGCCGTTCAGAGGTAAACGGGACCGGTCCACACTGGTTACGTCTATCAGCGTTTCATATGTCAGTTCGGGATCATCACGCAAAAATGTGGCCAGCGCCTTCAGTTGCGCCGACTCAACGAATACCACCTGATTACCGTTGTGCAGACCGGCCGCAACGATATCCTCCCCAAATCGTTCGCGGATGCGCCGAGTGTCGTCGGTCTCTCCCGTCGGCATAGGCGCCAACGCGGGGATACCCGGTGGATTCAGGGTTCGTTGGGTCTCATATGAACGAAAAACCGGTGCTACATCAAGAGGCATCTCTCAACTCGCTCTCATCAATGCGGGTCAACCCGGATGAACACAGGACCGTGTTTACTCTGCAGGACTACTTGGTCAAATAGTCGCGCCGTCCACAAAAAACCTATACTGAAATCAAGCGCCTAGCGGCATGATCTCGTTGACGGCTAACGGTTCCTCGACATTGCGCCATGCCCCAACTGTTTCGCGCCGCTGTTTCGCACGTAACAAATCCATTGCGTAGAGCAGTGACTCGGGTCGCGGCGGGCAGCCCGGAACATACACATCAACAGGGATTATCTTGTCCACGCCCTGGATAATGGCGTAGTTGTTGAAAGGCCCGCCCGCGCTGGCGCAGATTCCCATGGCGATAACCCATTTGGGGGCCAGCATCTGATCGTATATTCGCTTTATCACCGGTGCCATCTTGTTGCTGACGCGGCCTGAGACGATCATGAGATCGGCCTGCCGCGGGCTTGCCCGGAAAAGCTCCGACCCGTATCGGGCAATGTCATGGCGGGCCGTGCCCGTGGCGATCATTTCCATAGCGCAACAGGCCAACCCGAAGAGCAGCGGCCATGTGCTGTTGGCCCTTCCCCAATTGATCACGCTGTCCAGCGTTGTTGTCAAAATGCCTTCAGGGACCTTTTCTTCTAAACCCATGTCCGTTCCTTTGCATCTACATCTCTGCAGCCCAGCCAGAGGTGGCAACTTCTGAACGCGGCGACCGGCTATCGGCTCTCTGGGCCTTCCAGTGTTCGGCTGCAGAAATAAGTTGTCAAAACCCTGAGACAAGCTGTGCGCGGCGGCCAGATCCCTCAGTCTCTAGTCCCAGTCGAGAGCGCCCTTCTTCCATTCATAGAGGAAACCCACCACGAGTACAATGAAAAAAGGAATCATCGCCAATAGGGCAAACAGGCGAAGGTCTCTCAAGACGGCCGCCCACGGGTAGAGGAAGATTACTTCGATGTCGAAAATCAGAAAGAGCATAGCAACCAGATAATATTTCACCGGGAATCGTCGACGGGCGTCGGCAAAGGGGATGATCCCCGATTCGTAAGGTTCCAACTTCTGGCTGTTGCGCTCTCGTGGACCAAGCAGGGAGGGCAGACCTATGGCAATTATGCCGAATCCGGCCGCCAACAGGATCAGTATGAGAAGTGGCAGATAATCGCTTGCCATCTCGATATTCCTTTTCAGCGCTCCTGACAGGCTTGGGGAACTGTTCGTGCAATTTTCCACGAACGACGTTATTCTAGCACGAACTGAAATCGACTGTCAAAGTCCGTTGGTGCCGATTGTCTCGAAAAGGAGGCATACGGGGCGCGGTGATTGATCATTTCTCCGTCTAAGCCCGATCCAATGGAATGTCTCAACAGTGCGCGGTCGCCCACTGACGTTGAACGCGTTTGCATAGGGTGCAGACTTTCGCTTTCAGAAATCGCTATGCTATACTTTCGCAGGAGTTTGTTAAATTCCACACAAACGGAATCTCGGCAATGCTCAGTCAATATTTCTTCATTCTCGTTATGTCCGGCTTGGCGGTCGTGTTGCCTCTTGCCGCAATCGTGATGGGCCACTTTCTCGGCCCCCGCCGGCCCGATGAGATCAAGAACGACATCTACGAGAGTGGTGTCGAAACCATAGGTGAGACATGGGTGCAATTCCGCGCTCAGTACTACCTGATTGGCCTGGTATTCGTCGTGTTCGATGTTGAAGCGTTGTTCCTTTTTCCGATTGCGGTGGCATACCAGCAGCTGGAAATGTTTGCGGTGCTCGCGACAATCTTCTTTATTCTGCTGCTCGTGATTGGACTCATGTACGACTGGCGCAAGGGCGCTCTGGAGTGGCAATAGGTCTCACTTCGATGCGGCGCGGTTCGATTCACATCGCGGCCCCGAAAGGCCTCAGTTTCTCAGCTACCTGTTTGGAGGCAAAGCTATGCAGGTAACCCAATGGAGCGAAGCGCTCTCCAGTTGGCTCATGGGTCTGGGACTTCCCGGCTGGGCGGCCATCTTTCTGGTGTACGCCGTCGGGTCCTTTATCCTCATCAACTACGGCATGTTGTCCGTTCTACTGTTGATCTGGATTACGCGCAAGGCAATCAGCCGCATACAGGACCGCATCGGCCCCAATCGCGTGGGCAAGTACGGCCTCCTCCAGACCGTCGCCGACGCAGCAAAGTTGCTCTCCAAAGAGGATATCACTCCCTACGAAGCAGACAAGATCGCCTACAATCTGTCGCCGATTCTGTCGGTATTCGGAGTGCTGATGTTGCTGGCGGTCATACCGTTTGCGCCGGGCCTGACCGGCGTGGACCTGAATGTCGCCGCACTCTATGTTGTAGCGCTCGGCTCGATTGGCATCATGGCGGCGCTGATGGCAGGGTGGGGCAGCAACAACAAGTATGCCCTGCTGGCCGGCTTTCGAGTCGTGGCGCAGCTCTTGAGCTACGAGATCCCCCTTGTGCTGGCAATCCTGACAGTTGTCTTGCTCACCGGATCAATGCGATTTGGCCAGATCGTTGAAGTCCAATCGCTGCATCTTGGCGGCTTCAATCTCGGGTTGGGTTGGCTTGGTATCGTCATGCCGGGAGCGTTGCTTGTTTTCTTTGTCAGCTCGCTCGCCGAGGCCGAGCTCACGCCATTCGACCTGTTAGAAGCGGAATCTGAATTGATCGCAGGATTCCATATCGAGTACTCAGGTATGAAGTTCGCCATGTTCTTCCTGGCCCAGTTCCTGAATGCGTGGATACTTGGTGCTGTTGCCGTCACGCTGTTTCTTGGCGGCTGGCAAGGTCCTGGTGTCGGCTTGCCGGTCATTGGTCCGATACTGGGTCTCGGATACTTTATGATAAAGGTGTATGGCATCTACGTCCTTCAGCAGTGGATTCGGGGTACCTTTCCCCGCATTCGAATTGATCAGATGATGTACTTCGCCTGGAAGGTCCTGGTCCCGCTGATGATCGGACTGATTGTTGCCCAGGCCATTATCCAGAAACTGCCGACCCCGGTCGCCGTTCAATATGTGCTGATATTCATCGCTAATATCGGCGTTATGGCCGTCGTAGCTTACGTTCTGCAGAAATACTTCCGTGAAGAGCAGATGCGAACGAAGCGTTCTTTCGAACCGACTTCCCTGATAGGCGCCATGCAGGTCTCCGAAAAAGGCACCATGTATTAGGTCTTTTCTAACGAGATTCAGACAGGACGAGGCTGCGTCTAAGTTCGGGGCACTGGCAATTGTAGAGTCACTCCCCACCAATAAAGGCAGGGATTCCCATGCAGTTACCGCTGGGCATTGAGGTACCGATTCCGACATTTGAACAGTTCGTGTTCATCCAGGTGGCCTTGCTGACGGCCGTAGCCGGTCTGGCCGTGGTGATGAGCCGCAACCTCTTTCACAGCGCTCTGGCTTTGACGTTGACCTTTTTCGGCGTCGCCGGTGTCTATATCTTTCTGGAAGCAGAGTTTCTAGCGGTCAGCCAGGTACTGGTTTACGTCGGCGCGATCGCCATGTTAATCGCGTTTGCCATCATGCTCACGCGCAGCATGATGTACGGGCGCACCTCTCCGCTTAACAATCAATGGGGCAAGTCGTCCCTGTTCGCCTTTCTCTTTTTCATCGGGCTGCTTGCCTTTGCGCGGGCAACGCCTTGGCCGGCCGCGAGTGAAGAGGTTGTCGCGGACGAAGCGCTGATTGGCGCTCTTGGCAGAGAATTTGTAACTACATATGTTATTGCATTTGAAGTTCTGGGGCTGCTTCTGCTACTGGCATTGGTCGGCGCAGTCATGTTGGCACGCGACCGCTAGGGCTTCCGCTGTCTGAACTGTGATTTTGGGGGATTGAGGGGATGAGCTGTGATTAACGGCAACGGCAGATGGTTTTAATCCCCCTAATCCCGATAATCCCAGTCCAGATTACCGAATTACTTGTCACCGCATCTGTTTGGGGTTGATCTATGGTTCCGCTCAGCTGGTATTTGATGCTCGCCGCCTTCCTGTTTTCGTGCGGCCTGTACGGCGCGCTTGCCCGGCGAAATGCCATTGCCATGCTCATGGGTATCGAGTTGATGCTCAACGCCGCCAATATCAACCTGGTGGCATTTTGGCGTCACGGAGTCGGACCGATGGAGGACCTGACCGGCCAAGCCTTTGCCGTGTTAATCATCGGCCTGGCTGCAGCCGAGGCCGCCGTGGGCCTGGCGCTGATCATCGCCGTCTACCGCGAGCGGCGCACTATCGATGTCGACGAGTTGGACATTCTTTCAGGTTAAGACAGCCCGATTTGCGCTGAGCTGACGCCATCTGCCGGCCCTTGGCGAAGCGCAAACTAGGTATGATGGCGTCGCTGTCGGCGTCGTCTGCGGAGAAAACCACGAAAAGGTGGCCAAGAAGCAACTAACAGGGACACTCGAAGAACAGTGCAGTTTTCTCTACCAACTCGCACAGGAGAAGATGGAGAGCGGCAACTATACAGGCGCCGTGTATGCACTGAAAGAGATCGTAAAGTATAAGCCCGACTATGGCGATGCGGCACAGATCCTGGAGAAGGCGCGTCAGCATAAGAAAGCGCAAACATTTCGCCTGGTCATCTCTCTTGCCGGGGCAGTCCTCTTTGTAGGCATTGGCTCAAGCGCAGGGCTACACAACGATCTGTGGCTGTTCGCTCTGGCATTTGCCGGTCTGCTTGTCGGTTATGCAGTTGCCAATCTGGTTCGTTTCTGAACTGTGATTTTGGGGGATTCAGGGGATGAGTTGTGATTAACTGCAACGGCGGTTGCCTTTAATCCCCCTAATCCCAATAATCCCGGGAATCACAGTCAATTTTAGACTGAGGCTTTTCTATGGAAGGACTATTCAGCGTCACCTGGGTTGTGCCGATACCCCCCTTCCTGGCATTCCTGGCGATCCTGCTCTTTCTGAATAAGAACAAGCGGGGCAGCGCCCTGACCGCAATCGGAGCCGCTCTACTTAGTTGTGTGCTGGGTTGGGGAATCGCATTTGCTTCATTCTTTCGTGATCATTTCGGCGAACATCCGGTTGACGAGGCGATTTACACAATTCCCACGGGCGCTACTGAGTTTGTCATCGGCTACGCAGTGGATCCGGCCAATGCTTTGATGCTCTTCATGGTGCCGTTCCTGGTTCTGATGATATTCATCTACTCCAGCGGCTACATGAGCTTCCCCCACCATCTACAGGCGGCGCAGTACCCGACCGCCTACGCGCAGGGTAAAGACCCCCGCTACAGCCGCTTTATGGCCTACATCTGTCTGTTCGCAACGGGCATGTTGGGTCTGGTCGTCGCCAACAATCTGCTTCAGTTCTTTGTATTCTGGGAAGTGATGGGGCTGTGCAGTTATCTGCTGATCGGTTTCTGGTACGAGAAGGCATCGGCGCGGGCAGCTGCGGTCAAGGCGTTCATCACCACCCGCATCGGCGATGCCCTGCTCATGATCGGCTTGATCCTGTTATACGTGCGCAGCGAGCCGAGCAGCCTGCGCTTCAGCGAGCTGTTTACGGAGACAAATCTGGATCAGTTGGCCCATTCGCTGGTGAATCTGCCCATCTTCGGCGAAGTCCACTGGATTTCGCTCATCGGCGTGCTCATCTTCTGCGGCGCCATCGGCAAGAGCGCCCAGTTCCCGTTGCACATCTGGTTGCCGGATGCCATGGAAGGGCCAACACCTGTCAGCGCCATGATCCACGCGGCGACGATGGTGTCAGCCGGTGTATTCCTGCTGGTCCGGATGTTCCCGATATACGAGTTCTCCGGCGAAGTCTCCACGGGAACGCTGCAATTCGTCGCTTTCATCGGCGCCTTTACGGCACTGTTTGCGGCTACTATCGCGGTGGCCCAGTGGGATATCAAACGGGTACTGGCCTACTCCACAATCTCTCAACTCGGATATATGGTTGCCGCCATAGGCATGGGTGCATATGTGGCCGCGCTCTTCCACCTGTTGACACACGCCTTCTTCAAGGCTCTCCTATTCCTCGGTTCTGGAAGCGTGATTCATGGTGTGGAACATGGCTACCATCACGCACATGAGCACGCACACGACGATCATGGGGATAGCCACGGTGACAATATCGTTCGCCGGGCCGACGGCGTTCTCGATACCGAAGACGCGCAGGACATGCGCAATATGGGCGGTCTCCTGACGAAAATGCCTCGCACCGGTTGGACTTTCATCATTGGCGGGCTGGCACTCTCCGGCTTTCCTTTGGTCACCGCCGGCTTCTGGTCGAAGGATGAGATCCTGGCTTTTGCCTGGGATGGCAACCATCAGTGGGTCTTCTGGACGCTGGCCCTGGCAGCCTTCCTGACCGCCTTCTATACAATGCGCCAGATCGGCTTGACCTTCCTGGGCCGGGCGCGTACTGAGGGGGCCTCGCACGCCCCGGAGAGCGTCGCCAGCATGACGACGCCACTGATTCTGATCAGTGTCTTCGCCATCGTCGGCGGATGGGTCGGCATTCCCGAGGCATTCCCGGTGCTCGGCGGCATCGTTCCCAACTGGATCGCGCATTTCCTCGAACCTTACATGAAGTACATGCATCTGTACCCGCATCATCCGGATTTCAATTTCGTGCCGCTGGCAGTCTCAATAGTGGTCGCGCTTGGCGGCCTTGGAGCCGGCTACCTGGTTTACGGACAGGGGCTGAAGGAAGGACAGACCGATCCCGTCGCGCGGATTCTCGGTCCCATCTGGTGGATGTGGCATCGCAAGTACTGGATAGACGAACTTTACAATGGCACGATCGTGCTGTTCACGATGTGGCTGAGCCGCTTCCTGGCCCTGTTCGACCGCGAATGGATTATCGACTGGATTGTAAACGGGGTTGGACGAATTGCCATCCGGGTCGGCGATCTCACCTCTGCCTTTGACAGGTTCGTTGTTGACGGCTTCGTAGACGGAGTCGGCTGGATCTCCGATCAAGCCGGCCACATCGCCCGTCTGTTGCAGGACGGCCGCGTACAGACATATCTGCTATTCGGCATGTTGATCCTGGCCGTGTGGCTATTCTTGAACGTGCTACCAATGATACTTACTCTGGTGTAAGTTACAGCGCCGCTTCGAGCGCATCTTTGCGAGCGGCGGCGGATTCGAAGCGCTAATCAGCCTTAACCTAAACCTTGCGTGGAGACGGCTTCATGGATTCACCCGATTCAATTGTCCTGACAATACTGCTCTTCTGGCCGCTGGTGTCGGCTCTCCTGGTTATCCTGCTTGGTAGCAGCGACAGCCTGATCAAGAAAGGCTCGATCTGGGCCAGCTTGCTCCCTCTTGGCCTCAGCATCTACCTGCTGTTTGCCTACGACTCCGATATGGGGGGAATGCAGTTTGAGCAGTTCGCCAAGTGGATTCCGCAACTCAACGCCGGCTACCATCTCGGCGTCGACGGGTTGAGTGTTCCTCTGATCTTCCTGACGACTTTGCTCAGCACACTGAGTCTGTACTATAGCGCGGGCGTCATCAACGAGCGTGTCAAGGAGTATTTCTTCCTGATGCACTTGCTGGAATTCAGTATGATAGGCGTCTTTTTGGCCCTGGACTATGTTCTCTTTTACGTCTTTTGGGAGATCAGCCTGGTGCCGATGTACTTTCTCATCGGAATCTGGGGCGGCGAGAATCGCGGGTACGCGGCCACCAAGTTCTTTATCTATACCTTGGTGGGCTCGGTGGCGATGCTGCTGGCGATCTTGGGGGTCTACTTCGCAACAGGGACTTTCGACATCGTTGAGGCGGCTGCAGCCCAGCCATTCGCCGGTAATCTGACACTGGCCAGCCTGGCTTTCTGGGGCTTTTTCCTTGGATTCGCTTTCAAAGTACCCAGCTTCCCCTTCCACACGTGGCTGCCCGACGCCCATACTGAGGCGCCCACTGCCGGCTCGGTCATTCTGGCAGGTGTTCTGCTGAAGTTGGGCGCTTACGGTATGTTACGCATCATGTTACCCAGCTTCCCCGAGGCGTCCGTCTACTGGGCTACCTGGATAGTGGGGCTGGGAGCAATTGCCATCGTCTACGGCGCATTCGTATGCGTGGCCCAGACCGATCTAAAACGATTGATCGCATATAGTTCCGTCAGCCACATGGGTTACGTGATGCTGGGGATCGGTGCGGCCGCAGCTGTGATGACGCCCGACGCCCTGGCGGGCGCGGTCAACCGATTCGGCCTCAGCGCGCAGGCCATTCAGGACAGCGCAACGATGGCTCTCAACGGTGCTGCATTGCAGATGTTTAACCACGGCATCATCACCGGCGCGCTGTTCTTCCTCGTCGGAATCATCTATGAACGTGCGCATACACGCGATCTGTCGAGATTCGGCGGATTGGCGACCAAGACGCCCCACTTCTACGGCCTGATGTTGACAGCTGCCTTCGCCAGCCTTGGGCTACCCGGCCTGGCCGGTTTCTGGGCGGAGCTTTTTACTTTCCGCGGGGCCTTTGCCATCATGCCCTACTGGGCCGCTTTTGGCACGATCGGTATCGTCATCACCGCCGTTTACATTCTCTATCGCATCATCCAGAATGTATTCCTCGGTGAGTATGACCCGAGCAAACTCTCGCACTGGACAACAGTGCAAGGGGAACATGCCGACGGCCCTACCGACATGGTCGGGTTTGAGAAAGTCACGATGTGGCCGCTGATCGCGGCGATGTTCCTGATCGGAATCTATCCAACGCCTCTGGTGAGCTACTTCAATCAGTCAGCGCGGGAGCTTCTGGCCTTTGTGCAGAATCTTATCTGAACACTGCGGTGACCGGTTATCCGCTGCCAGCGGCGGTTCGACTCGTCCGGCAGCAGGCAATCGACATTCGGCACCGTTATATGGAGATTAATCCGTGGGCGACTTAGGATTTATCGCACCCGAAATCATACTTCTGATAGGCGGCCTGTTTATCTTCTGTCTGGATTTGGCCTACGATCCCGGCGTTGGCAAGAAATCGGGGCTGAGCTATATGGCATTGTCGGCCCTCTTTCTGACCGCTGCCTTGGTTGCTGCCGTACTGCAACTGGATATCTCCGATCCGGAAGCGGGGCCGAAGGTTGCCTTCTCGATGATGACCATTGACAACTTCGGCAGCTTTATTAAGGTCACCATCTTCTCCGGTATGATCCTGACCACCATCGCCGGTGGGCGCTATATGAACCGCCGTTCCGGCAATCAGGGCGAGTTCTGGACCTTCTTCTTGATGGTCAGCCTGGCGATGAGTATAGCCGTCAGCGCAAATAATCTGGTCTTGGTCTATCTCGCTATCGAATTCCTGTCGATCACAAGCTATATGCTGGCCGGATTCCTGCGGGAGAATCGGCGCAGTAACGAGGCCGGACTGAAGTACTTCTTATATGGGTCGATAGCCTCAGCTGTAATGCTGTACGGAATAAGCCTTCTCTATGGCGCAACCGGCTCTCTATACCTTCATGACATTGCCGCCGCGTTCTCTGAAATAATCGGTGAATCCACGGAAGTCAGCGGTTTGGCCTTTGCCGCACTGCCGGCGATGCTGCTAATTCTGGCGGGATTGGGCTTCAAGGCAAGCCTGGCGCCCTTCTACCAGTGGGCCCCGGACACCTACGACGGTTCACCTACACCGGTCGCCACCTATCTTTCAACTGCCTCAAAGGCCGCGGCCTTCGCCGTTCTGGCTCGCTTTTTCGTCGTGGCCATGGCCTCCTTCGAAGTCAACTGGGTGCCTGTACTGGCCGCCTTCAGCATTATCACGATGTCGATGGGCAATTTGGCCGCGCTGCGGCAGAGCAGCGTCAAGCGCATGCTCGCCTACAGCTCCGTGGCCCAGGCAGGCTATATATTGATGGGGCTGGTGGCCGTAACCTCGTCATCGCCGAGCGCGATGGACGGTCTCAACGGCGTGCTTCTCTACCTCTTCGCCTACCTGTTTACGAATGTTGGGGCTTTTCTGGTGGTCATGGCACTCGAAGAAACGGTCGACAGCACCCATATCAGCGCCTACCGGGGCCTGATCAAGCGGGCGCCATGGCTGGCCGTTATGTTTACCGTCTTCCTGCTCAGCCTGACCGGCATCCCAGCAACCGGAGGCTTCTTCGGCAAGTTCTACGTCTTCGGCGCAGCCATTCAGCGCCAGTACTTCTGGCTGGCAGCCATTGGCATGATCAATGCCGGTATTGCTGCCTTCTACTATTTACGCGTTGTCAGGGAGATGTTCTTCACCCAGGAGGGCGAAGGCGAAACGCTGGATGTGCCAATGGCGTTGCAGACCAGTCTCCTGATCTGCACTATCGCCACGATCTGGATTGGTGTTTATCCCAGCGCGGTACTTGAATGGGTGAGCAACGCCTCGGTACAGCTGCTTTCCGTAGTACCCTAAACGCTCAGGGTGTAGGAGCATCCTCCCTGAGCAGCCCCTCGGATTTTAGCGCACGCCACAGTTCCGCCGGAATCGGCCGCTGGAGCAGGTCGAAATTCGCCTGCACATGAGCGGCTTCAATCGCGCCGGGGATGATGGCCGACACAATCGGGTTGGCCAGCAGGAACTGCAGCGCGGCGCAGGGTAGCTGCGTCTGATAGCGTCTGCAGACCTGCTCTATACGGTCGGTCCTCTCCATCATTTCCGGCGAGGCAGGAGCGTAGAAGTAGTGCGCGCCTGGCACAGCGCCGGTGGCCAGAATCCCGGATGCGAAGACCGCGCCAACAATGATGCTGATTCCCCGCTGCTCGCAGAGGGGGAATTCCTCTTCCAGCATCTCCTGCGTCAGCAGGTTATATCCGTAGGCGACCAGAAAGAAGTCCAGATCCACCAGATCGAGGAAACGGGGTATCATCCCCAGTTCATTGATGCCCGCGCCCACACCCTTTACCAGCCCGTACCTACGCAGCTCCTCGAGCGCGCGCCAGCCGCTGGTGAACAGTTGGGTAAGGTAGGCGTTCACGCGGGCCTCAGTCTCGTGAAAGTAGAAGTCAAGGTCATGAATGACCAATAGATCCACCGAAGGTAGGCTGAGCCGCTGCAGGCTGTCTTCGTAGGAGCGCATGATGCCATCGTAGCTGTAGTCGACGGTGAATTCGAACGGCAGCGCGCCCATGAACGGACCAGGATCAAACGTGGCCGGGTCTCGAGCCGGGCGGAAGACCCGGCCGACCTTGGTCGATAGCGCATATTCCTCACGCGGCTTCTGGCGCAAAAAGTGGCCGACGCGATGCTCGCTCTTCCCATTGCCATAGAAGGGGGACGTATCGTAGAATCGCACGCCCACATCCCAGGCCGCCTGCAACACGCCCTGTGCCCTTTCCTCATTGAGCACTTCGAACAGATCGCCCAGCGGCGCGGTGCCCAAACCGAACTCGGAAACATAGGTCCCTGTGCCGCCAATCTCCCTCTGCGGTATGTCGTTCATTGATCGCTCTCCCGGCGAAAATGTTTTCAATGTGAAGCACTATTTCCAATGAGAAAACCCACACAGCCAGACCATTTCCACCGCCCCGTGGATGCCTCCCGACCGTCTTTGCGTTTTGGCAGATAAGAGACCTGGTGGCTAAGCGACCTGCGCCAAAACGCAAACCAAGAGGCCGCACTTTGATCCCGGCAATGGTTTGAAATCTGCGTAACCTGTATGTTACTATGAAACCATCTCCTGATACCATTCCAGGCAGCGGGTTTGCGTTGAGCCGACGCCATCTGTCGGCCCTTGGCGAAGCGTCAAACATGGAAAACTGAACTGCTCCCTCCAACATAAAAATGCTAGTTCCGCTGCGGAGTCCGCTCAGCCACGGAGATACTAAACTATGACAACTTCTCAGAATTCACCACACAAACACACTAAAGACACAAGCAAAACCGCTGTTTTGGTAGCGACTATCCGCGCTGTACATCTGCGCTGGCAAGATCCTCCGCACATATTTGAAGACACCTATGCATTGCAGATGCTGACGCCATTTTGGTATGCGGTCGCAAAGTACAGGCCGCTCAAGTGGCTTGTCAGCGACGTGATTCTGGGCGTCTACCGCCCCGTTTACCCGGCAGTTATTCTGCGGTCGCGTTATGCTGAGGACCAACTGGAACAAGCGATCGAGTCAGGCGCCAGCCAGTATGTGATTCTCGGCGCTGGGCATGATACTTTCGCGCTGCGGCGACAGGATCTGGCTGACAAAGTTCGCGTCTTTGAAGTGGATCACCCAGCTACGCAGGAGGTAAAGCGGCAGCGCGTTCTGAAGGCAATAGGGCGCATCCCCCCAAACCTCACCTTCGTACCTGTGGACTTCGAGATCGACAAGATGGATGAGGAATTAGCAAAAGCGGGCTTCGACTCACAAGCGCCGGCCTTTTTCTCGTGGCTTGGAGTAACCTACTACCTTACGCAGGAGGCAATCCGGGATTCGTTGGAACGTATTGCGGAAATATCTGCGCCGGGGAGCCGAATCGTCTTTGACTTCAAAATCGCCAAGCATATGATGTCTGCGGAATGGAGAACGCTTTGCGAAAAGATGGAGGGTTTCGTGGCCCGCCGGGGAGAGCCGATGCTTACCGACTTTTCGCCGCAGTCGTTGAGCGACTTGATGGCTAGGCATGGCTACGCTGAGGTCGAAATGATGCCGCCCGAAGAGCAAGGCAGACGCTACCTGGGCGAGCGCACCGATATTGTGCCAACGGAGTTCTTCCATTTCGCCCAGTTTGCCACGAAACAGCCCACTGAAGTGGAGTCGGCCTGACGAGGCCTCAGACTTAGAAAGGCGGCAATTGAGGCAGCGGCCGGAAGAGCGCCCCAGCAGCGCAACTGATTGGATCCTGACAGACCTGATGCTATAGTACCGCTATGGTGAAACAGAATTGAACTTAGAGCGACAAAGGTACTGTGTGCAAGTTTCATCCCAATGGAGAGAAGAAATGCAACAGGCAAGAAATAAGGCTGGTTCACTGTCGGCCCACCACTTCGATGAACTCGAAAACTCAAGAAAAACACAGTTTCACTTTTTCATCCGTGGGGTTGGCTCGGTTGCTGTCTTAATGCCTGGTTCAACCCCCCTGATAGGGCGCAGCAGGGTCGGCTCTCTTTTTGAAACCGGCAATAGAGTTGCAAAAACCTGGTCAAGAGCATTTGTTTCGGCCAAGAAGTAAGTTCCTTTTTCGCAGAAAGTTGATTTAATGGACAATCCTCCTGCCATCCCCCAGGATGACGACGCAGTCACTTCTGCTGACACAGAAGATAGTCCGGAACTGCGCCGTTCAGTCTCTGCTTCTCTATTCTCTGGTCCTATTCCTCCGCCGGCACTTATGAGGGAATATGCAGAGTTTGATCCAGAATTTCCCCGGCGGTTTATTGAAATATTCGAGAGACAACAGGCACATGATCACGAAGTCGAAAAAGCCGTATTATCCAACAACAAAGAGATCATACTTGGTAATCAGGATTTGCTGAGACGGGGGCAACTCTTCGGCTTCGTCCTTGCGCTCGTCGGGTTAATTGGGGGACTAATAGCGTCCTTTCTTGGTTCACCCATAGCAGGCAGCATAATCGTGCGGGAGGCCTCGCCCTCTTGGCCGGAGTTTTTGTATACAGCAAGAAAGACCCTTCCTCTTCACAATTCCTGTCTCCTGTACCTCAGTCACTTCAGCCTCCCGAAGGCGATCCAAGCGAATCAATAAAATGACCTCCTAAGGTCACTTTGTTAACTTGCATCACAGTTGAATGCTACAATGATTTTCCATTTCCTTTAGATGCCATTGGAGGAGAAATCTGTGTGCAGACTTTGACACCACCACCTGATCCCCACGCCGACGAGTGGCTGCTCGACAATCCCCCAATGCGGCGCTTTATCGGTGCCGTGAACGCCACCCGCGCCGGGGAATCGGACCCGCGCAGGATCGTAGCCACGATCCGCCCGAATTTCGTAGACCTGCTGGCGGATCCGACCTGGCTGCCACAAAAATTTCAACAGCCTTTCGCGGGGAGCGGCATGGGAGGCGGCATCGGCATGTGGTTGCTCTATCGTGCGGGCGATGGCGGCTTGGCCTTTTCGGCCTTGGTTGTACCCCCTGGCGCCCAGACTCCTGTGCATGATCATCTGGCCTGGGGGCTTGTCGGTCTGTACAAGGGCGAGCAGGAAGAGGAGGTCTTTACCCGTCAGGACGACGGCCGCGATGAATCCCACGCCAAGTTGACCCTTTCGGTACGCCAAATGCTGCGGCCGGGAGACCTCTACGAACTGCTGCCGGAAAACGATATCCATCGCGTGCGCACAACAAGCGAGGACACTTCGGTTTCGCTGCACCTGTTGGGCAACGACAATGGCTGCATTTGGCGCCATCGATTCGACCCGGAAACTGACTCCGCGCAGCCTTTCCGCTCCGGATGGCTCAATGTGGCGTGCCGGGACACAGTGAGCGGCTGAAAAACGGCTCCTTCACTTCAGAGTCTCGAACTGTAGAATCACCCACCAACAGGCAACGTGTACGAGCTCTTTTCAACAATCTCGGGCGAGACGAACTAGCGTTTAACCTTAGTTGCATTAGGCATGAAACTGCAACCCTCACAGGAGATATCTCATGTCCAACCGCGTTAACCGGGCGATCGAACTGCTGGAACAGGGCCAGCCGATCTATTACAGCGGCGGCCACACTGGCCACGTTCTCACACACGAACAAGGGCGCAAAGATGCAGCGATCTGGTCAGACTACATTAACGTGGGGATGGAGCACGGCTCTTTCGACATGGGTGGCCTTGAGAGGTACATGCAAGGGCTGGTGGATGGTGGGCCGACCGCCAGCGGGCACCGAACGCCCACCGTGATCGTCGAAGCGCCTGTCGAAGGCACGTCGGCCGATATCGTACGCTACAACGCCTGGCAGTGCCGCCAGATTCTGGCGCGGGGTGTTCATGGCATATTGCTCTGTCAGGCGGAGACGCCGGAGGCGGTCGCCGCTTTTGTCGAGTCCTGCCGCTACCCGATCAATCGAATCGGCGTAGACGAAGGGCTGCAAGCAGGTCGCCGCGGCGTTGGCTCCGAACCGACCGCCGCCGCCGTCTGGGGCGTCGACTACGCAGACTATCTCGACAAGGCCGACCCCTGGCCTCTTAACCCCGAAGGCGAGCTGTTGCTGGGCCTCAAAATCGAGTCTGCCGCCGCATTGCCGCGCATCGAAGAGATTCTCGCCGTTCCCGGTATCGGGTTTGCCGAGATGGGACCGGGCGATCTGAGCATCTCTCTAGGCTATCGCAAGCGTCCGCCGGCATTTCCCCCAGAGATGCAGGAAGCAAGCGATCGTGTGCAAGCGGCATGCGCGGCCAACGGCGTTGCCTTTCTGCAGCCGGCTACCGCAGAGAATGTCGTGCAAAGAATCGAAGCCGGCGTGCGCGTCATTGGCGGCCACGATCCGGAGACCGCCTGTGTCGGCAGGGCACACACTGGGCGTCAGATGCCTGTCTGACTCACACTATTTCAATGCAGATGTTGCGAACCTTACCTCAATTCAGAATCTGGCGACACCACAATGGAGAAACTATGAAAAGCAATAACGGGGCGATCATTCGACCTGTGGTTATCCTTCTGCTACTGACGCTTGCACTGAGCGCCTGTGTCCCCGCCGCGCCCTCCCCGGCATCAAGTGATTCCGGCGCGCAATCTACGGCAACCGATTCAGTGCCGCCCGCCGGCACGCGTAATGTCGTCTACGACAGCCTGCCGGACATGGGTGGAGCGGAGATAGTGGCAGTGACGGGGAATGACTATATACCTCTCAACTTCATCGACCCGGCCAGTGGAGAGGCTGTCGGCTGGGAGTATGACGCGGTCAACGAAATCTGCCGCCGCCTCAACTGCGTGGTCAACTGGCAGGTCACCTCATGGGAGGCGATGATCCAGGCCGTTGCCGAAGGACAGTTTGACGTCGGCATGGACGGCATTACGATTACGGCTGAACGGGCCGAAGTTGTGGATTTCTCAGACGCCTACATGACCAGTCAACAGTTCATGCTGGTGCGCGCCGAAGAGGAACGTTTCGACTCGGCGGAAGCGTTCGCCGCCGATTCGTCGCTGTTGATCGGCGCGCAGGCGGGCACGACCGGTTTCTATACGGCGGTGTACGACATACTTGACGGCGATGAGGGGAACCCGCGCATCCAACTGCTCGACAGTTTTGGGGCATCGGTGCAGGCGCTGATCGCCGGCGACGTGGACATGGTGCTGGTCGATGCGGCTTCAGGCCGCGGCTACATCGGGGCCAATCCGGAGAAGCTCAAGATCGTAGGGGAGGCACTGGCCACGGAAGATTTCGGCTTTATCTTCACACCCGGCAGCAACTGGACAGCGCCGTTCAACGCCGCCTTAGCCACCATGAAGGCCGACGGCTATCTAGACTACCTGAATACCCGCTGGTTCTTCCTCACGGATCCCAACGCCGCGGACATCTACGACAGCCTGCCGGATTTGGGTGGTGCGGAGGTGGTGGCGGTGACGGGGAATGACTACATTCCGCTCAACTTCATCGACCCGTCCAGTGGAGAGGCCGTCGGCTGGGAGTATGACGCGGTCAACGAAATCTGCCGCCGCCTCAACTGCGTGGTCAACTGGCAGGTCACTTCTTGGGAGGCGATGATCCAGGCCGTTGCCGAAGGACAGTTTGACGTCGGCATGGACGGCATTACGATTACGGCTGAACGGGCCGAAGTTGTGGATTTCTCAGACGCCTACATGACCAGTCAACAGTTCATGCTGGTGCGCGCCGAAGAGGATCGTTTCGAATCGGCGGAAGCGTTCGCCGCCGATTCGTCGCTGTTGATCGGCGCGCAGGCGGGCACGACCGGTTTCTATACGGCGGTGTACGACATACTTGACGGCGATGAGGGGAACCCGCGCATCCAACTGCTCGACAACTTCGGCGCATCGGTGCAGGCGCTGATCGCCGGCGACGTGGACATGGTGCTGGTCGATGCGGCTTCAGGCCGCGGCTACATCGGGGCCAATCCGGAGAAGCTCAAGATCGTAGGTGAAGCACTGGCGACCGAGGAGTTTGGCTTCATTTTCACGCCTGGCAGCGAATGGACGGCGCCCTTCAATGCTGCCATACAGACTATGAAGGCAGATGGCTACAACGAGTACCTGAACGTAAAGTGGTTCTTCATGTACGATCCAAATTAAGCAGATTTCGAGCGTAAGGAGAGCCGTTGACTAATCTCCCAACTCCTCGCGCTCGAATTCTTACAATTCTCCGCACACGTGGCAGCAATTGATTCTACTCAAGGCAAACTTCGGCGCGCGCCTGCTGACTACTTCGCGCGCCTGCCCTATTGGCTCCTGGTGGCGCTTCTCCTGGGCGTCCTGCTCCTCTGGAGCCTATTGGCGAACGCAGACTACAATCTGATCTTCAACGCCGTATCCAAAGGTGTGGGCGTGACCTTGTACGTCTGCCTGATTTCTTTTGGTCTGGCTCTGTTGGTCGGTCTGGCCTTCGGTTTGGCCCGCGTGTCCCGCAATCGTCTGATCTATGAGGCTGCTTCCTTCTATGTAGAGATCATCCGCGGCGTGCCGATGCTGGTGATTCTCTTCTACATTGCGTTTGTGGGTGCCCCGGGGCTTGTGGATCTGTTTAACTGGGCGGGTGGTGCAATGCAGGGACTGGGTCTTGGGCCGGTGGGAAAGCCGCTGGCCGAGTTCAGCATTCGCCAGCTCTCCTTTACCAGCCGTGCAATTCTGGCGCTGGTGATCGGTTACAGTGCGTTTATCGCTGAGATCTTTCGGGCAGGTATCGAGAGCGTCGAACGAGGGCAGATGGAGGCGGCGCTCAGCCTAGGCATGAGCCGCGGCCAAGCCATGCGTTATGTCATCTTGCCGCAAGCGGTTCGGCGCGTGCTGCCGCCGCTGGGCAACGATTTTATCGCTATGCTCAAAGACTCGGCGCTGGTGTCAGTGCTGGGTGTTCAGGACATCACCCAACTGGGCAGGCTCTATGCAACTAGCACATTTCGTTTCTTCGAAACGTACAATGTCGTCGCATTCCTATATCTAGTGATGACAATCGGTCTGTCGCTGGTTGTACGTTTTTGGGAAAGAAGGAGCCCACTAAACGAAGGGTAACGCAGGACGCGCCCGGCGTCGTAACCGCTCTTGAGTGAGTTTGGACCTACCCGCCGTCAGATCTGGAAGTCTCTAATCGACTGGTGCTGACAAGCCCGCATTGGGAGACGAACCTATTCATCTCCCCTGACCTGGTGTTCGGAGATATCTATCTCGCCCTCGTAAACGAGCGCGTCATCGCCTTGCTCACCCGTGCTGATACGGATAATGTTTTCCACCGGACAGATGAATATAGCGCCGTCACCCTGGGTGCCAGTGGCCGCCGTCCTCTGAATGGTCTCCACCACCTGCTCAACTTCTTCCTCGCCTATAACGAGATTCAACTGTATGCGGGGCAATGTGTCGACCACATAGGTGCTATGCCTTCCGGCAAGCTTGATTCCACTCTGACGACCGTGCCCCTGAACTTCGACAGTATCGATAGCGGGGACGCCAATTTCAATCAGAGCCAGCCTGACACCGTCCAGTTTCTCTTGTCGGATGTACGCTTCGATTTTTTGAACACCGCTATTTCTCCTGTTTGTCGAAAGATGCTCCCGTGATCGGTTGGCGATCCGGGAGTTCTTTCAATCCTCTATTCTGTACTTCCTTTCAAGGTAGAACGCAAATAGATCGCTGAGATCAGGGGGAGGCGAAATAATTCCCTGGATGTCGATGTCTCCTTCATAGACCAGCACCTCTTCGCCTTCTTCCCCTGTGCTGATTCGGACGAGATTCTCGACAGGGCAGATATAGATGGCGCCATCGCCCTGTGTCCCTGTAACTGCAGTCTCTCTGATCGTCTCTACGATTTGGGCGACATCGTCTTTGTTCACGACTACGGTCAGGCGAAGACGAGGTAAAGTGTCGACTATGTAGCTGCTGTGCCGTCCGGCCAACCTGATACCGGTCTGCCTACCATGTCCCTGCACTTCAACAGTATCTATTGCGGGGACACCGATCTCCACCAACGCTGACCTTACCTCAGTCAGCTTTTCGAGTCGAATGTAAGCTTCAACCTTCTTGAGCATTGCTCCTCTCCATCGAAAGAGGAGTCTTCCGCAGTTTTGAATAGGGTCGTGCGACTATCCGCACGACCCAGTGGCAAGAAGGGGTCTAGGAACCTTCGCTTTCACTACTTTCGCTGCTTTCACGATTCTCGCCAATCTCGCTGCCTTCGCTTTCGCTATCTTCAAAACCTTCGAAGTCTTCAATGCCTGCACCTTCACTACCTTGCCTCGCTAGTCACGCATAAGCGCGCTCGCCATGCTCGCTGATGTCCAGACCAATCTCCTCTTCCTGCTCGGTGACCGCCAAGCCCCAAACCGCATCCAGGATTTTGGTCAGAATGAATGTGATTGCGTACGAGTACACTATGGTCACAATGACGGACATTAACTGGATGCCGAATTGCGTGGGGTTGCCATAGAAGAGGCCGTCCGTTCCGCCGACGGCAGCCGTGGCGAAAAGACCGGTTGCCAGCGCGCCCCATGTACCGGCCATGCCGTGACAGGCCCATACATCCAGACTCTCGTCAAGGCCTTTCTTTTCTCGGAAGTCGATGCTGTAGTAGCTGACGGGCGCTGCAATTGCGCCGATCAGGAGCGCTGCCATTGGCGTTACGAAACCGGCAGCGGGCGTTATCGCTACCAGGCCCACAACAGCGCCCGTTACGATGCCCAGTACGCTTGGCTTGTTGTCACGCCAGGACAAAAACATCCAAACCACGGCCGCGGCCGCGGCCGCCGTATTCGTGTTCACCAGGGCCTGTACTGCCAGACCGTCGGCCGCAAGGGCGCTGCCGCCGTTGAAGCCAAACCAGCCGACCCACAGCAGACCTGCCCCCAAAACGGTGAACGCAATGTTATGCGGCTCGATTGCCACCTGTCCGAACCCTTTGCGCTTGCGAATGGCCATGGAAAACGCCAGCGCCGAGAAACCGGCCGTGATGTGGACAACCGTCCCGCCGGCAAAGTCCAGCGCGCCCCATTGGGCAAAGAGGCCGCCGCCCCAGGCCCAGTGACAGACCGGATCGTAGACAAGCGTGGCCCACACGACCGCGAAGACAAGGTACACTTTGAAACGAATGCGTTCCACAAAGGTCCCGGAAATCAGCGCGGGCGTGATTATGGCGAATGTCATCTGGAATGCGGCAAAGAGCAGGTGGGGAATGGACAGCCCTTCCAGTGCCTCTACACCGACATTTGACAGACCAATGTAGTCGAGGCCGCCTACCAGCCCGGCTACGCTCGTTCCAAAGGCCAGAGTATAACCAATGACGACCCACTGAATGCTGATGAGACCAATCGTGATGAAACTGAGGTTGAGAGTGGAGAGGATGTTCTTACGGCGTACCATCCCGCCGTAGAAAAAACCCAGCGCCGGTGTCATCATCAGCACCAGAGCGGTGGCGACGATGATCCAGGCAGTGTCTCCAGAGTTGATGCCATCCATATACCCAATTCCTCCTGTTGCAGGCAAGCCCTGCTGTCCGAAAAGCTTTTGTGGGGTTAACGATTAAGAGGCCCCGGGCGGGAACTCCTTTGGCTACCAACTAATGATCGCCGAAACAGGGCCGGAAAACCTATGGTCATTCTGCACAATAGAACGTCAACCTCACTTGTAAGAGTTGCCCAACCGACTCCTTATCTCCCCGGCCAGTATCATGGATCTGTTGAACAGACTCCTGAGCCCTGGAATTGCTGCTTTTGTGAAGTTGGAAAATCAGGGGGCCTTGACTACAATAACAGAAATCAAGATCGGGCGCAAAGGGGTTGAACTGGACCGACGGTCAGTGTTCACCCTATTACGCAGCAGGAATCGATTCTGTCCCGTTGTGGCAGCCAAGGAGGCATAGCCCATGAGTACAAAGAACGGTCAGCAGAGAGATGGTCAGGGGGAACGGGGAACATTTGCCGTGAAGGCCGGTCTGGCACAGATGCTTAAGGGCGGCGTAATTATGGACGTTGTTACGGCGGAGCAGGCCCGCATTGCAGAGGAGGCCGGCGCCTGTGCTGTCATGGCCCTCGAACGCGTCCCCGCCGACATTCGTAAGGATGGTGGGGTGGCGCGCATGAGCGACCCGCGTCTGATCAAAGAGATCATGGCGGCGGTCACGATTCCGGTCATGGCTAAAGTACGAATTGGCCACTTTGTAGAAGCTCAGATCCTGGAAGCTCTCGGCGTAGACTATATCGACGAAAGCGAAGTCCTGACACCTGCCGACGAGAGTCATCATATCAATAAGCACAGTTTCACCATTCCTTTTGTGTGCGGCTGCCGCAACTTGGGTGAGGCCCTGCGCCGCATCGCCGAAGGCGCGGCGATGATTCGCACTAAGGGTGAGGCGGGGACGGGCGATGTTGTTGAGGCTGTACGGCATGCCCGCAATGTCAACGGAGCTATCCGCCGCATTAGCCGGATGGACGCAGACGAGTTGTTCACCTATGCAAAGGACATCCAAGCGCCGTATGAACTTGTGAAGGAGACGGCTGAGCTGAATCGACTGCCGGTCGTTAACTTCGCGGCCGGTGGCGTGGCGACTCCGGCGGATGCTGCGCTTATGATGCAGTTGGGTGTGGACGGCGTCTTCGTCGGCTCCGGTATTTTCAAGAGTGACGACCCTGCAAAGCGCGCCCATGCCATCGTTCAAGCGGTTACGCACTTCAACGATCCCCACATCCTGGCTGAGGTGAGCGAAAATCTGGGCGCGCCGATGGTTGGGATCAACGTGACAGAACTATCAGAAGCCGAGAAGCTGGCAGAGCGGGGCTGGTAGCGGGCGCGATACCCAACATCAACTACCTTTTTCAATAGGCGGTGGCAGGAGAGTTTGCGTCTTCTGCCACCGCAAGAGATGTTGTCCTCCGCCTATCGAGTCGTGAGATGTAGCGGGCAGGATCCTCCATCAACTTACTCTTTGCGCCAAATCCCATTACCTACCCCTGTCACTCCTTAATTCGGTCGCCGTTGGGACGTCCTGAATGAGCCTCTTGAGAGGAACGCCGTGAGCGAAGTTCGTTTGGGAGTCCTCGCGCTCCAGGGCGCCTTTCGCGAACATATCGCCATGTTGGAACGCCTCAACGTCGAAGCCGCGGAGGTGAGGCTGGCGAAAGAACTGGAAAACCTGGACGGACTGATCATCCCAGGCGGCGAGAGTACGAGTATGGGACTGGTCGCCGAGCGCTGGGGCCTGGTTGATCCGTTGCGCCAGTGGGTTCAAGGTGGCAAGCCCACTTGGGGCACTTGCGCTGGAATGATTTTGTTGGCTGAGCACGCGACCGGCCAGAAACTCGGCGGTCAGGCGCTGATCGGTGGTCTGAATGTAACGGTCAATCGTAACTACTTTGGCCGCCAGGTCGACAGTTTCGAAGCCGACCTCGATGTACCTGTGTTGGGGGATAACCCGTTTCACGCAGTCTTCATCCGCGCCCCCGCCATCACTGCCGTCGCCGAAGACGTTGAGCCTCTGACGACCGTTGCAACTGGGCACGATGACAGCGAATCCGTTATCGCCGCTGTACGCAAGGGACCGATCCTGGCGACCGCCTTTCATCCCGAACTGACCGACGATCCCCGCTGGCACCGTTACTTCGTGCAGATTGTACAGGAATACAAGCCGCGCTCGGCCTGAAGGGTCGAATCAGTTCATCCGTGAAGGAACACCCATTGGCACGAGCGGAGTAATGGCGAATCAGCGCCATTACTTTGAGGCCAGTCCTGTGCCGGGAAATGTGCCACCGAAAGTTGAAGCCCGTGTGAAACACTGACGTTTCACACGGGCTTGTCTTTTGGCAGGCCTATGTTCAATTGATGGGCCAGGTGCGCTTACTGACTCTTCGGCTCTGACGGTGATTCATCGTCTTCCGTTGGCTCAGAATCATCCGGTTGCTCAGAAACTTCCGGTTCTGCCGGAGCATCAGGCTCGACCGTTGGCCCGGGGTCCACAGGCGGCTCCGGCTCTGTCTGCGGGTCAAACACGGTCGGGGGGACAATCTCCGTTGGCTCCTCAGATTCCGCCGCAGGTTCAGGCTCAACCGAAGAGTCGAGTTCCGGTTCTGTTGCCGGCATTGTGCCCATCTCGACCTGGGCAGCGCCTCCCCCGGTGACTCGCGCCAGTTGGCCGTACAGATGACTCTGGAAGTAGTAGACGATCAGTTGCGACAGCGGCACAGTCACCACCGCGCCGATAACACACAGAATCAATCCCACGATGCTGCCGACCGTCGTAATGATCATACTGGCGATCACTGTGAGAATCGCGACTATTGCAACATTGCCTATGTTGTCGCGAGTCCAGTCCCAGATTTCGGAAACTTGAAGGCCGTCGCTGATCGTTTCGTTTCTGGCAAAGGCGATCGTGAATCCAGGTTGAAAAACAGCGTAGGCAATGCCCAAGAAGAAGGAAAGACAGGCGAAACAGAGGAAGAAGAGCATTGCAAAGTCACCGTTCGCGGAACGAATTTCGCTATCAATTACAATGCCAATTATGAACAATGGAACGGAGACCAACACAATTGGCAGCGCCCAGATAACGGCCACGCATACTAACTTTACCCCGCGAACTAGATCATCACCCCACCGGTCCCACTCCGGCAGGACAGGATGAGCGTCGTCGCGTACGTTCTGGAGCAGACGCACCAGGTAACCGAACAGAATAAAATAGCCCAAAACGCCAATCAGCGCCACGAGGAGCAATGAACTGATCAGAAGCAGTCCCGTGCCAATGGCCGTCTTCTCGACCCAGCGTTCGTCCTCTGAAAAATATGTCAGTGCTCGTCCGATATCCATAGGTGCTCTCCTTTGTCGAAGACACGGCGATGCCAGGCAATTCAGTGACCGGCAGTGCTGCTATATACATCTCTACGACTGCTCGCGAGTTAAGTTTCAAGTCCCTGCCCGAGCGCCATCCCAATCTCCTCTCTGACCCATGAGTCTTCCTCATGAACTAGGAGAGATTCCAGACAGGCCGCGGCCCTTGCATCGTTATGGCGGCGCAGAAGTTCACCCAGCGCCCAGGCCGCGTGTCCTCGGGGCAGCGCCGATTCGTCAGCAGCCGCCGCTTCCAACCCTGCAAATGCCGTCGGGTCGCCCCAATTTCCGAGGGCAACGCAAACATTGCGCAGCATCCCCGACTGCCTTGCCCTCTTCAGCGGCGACCGCCGCCAACGTTCGGCGAAAGCGTGCGGCTCAAGCCAGTACGGCATGCGTTGATCAAACCCCTCCAGTAGCGGCGGCGCCACGCGCTCCTGTTGGGCCTCCAGCCCTCTCAACAGCGGCGTGCGTTCTTCAAGCCGCTGATTCCAGGGGCAGACCTCCTGGCAGATGTCGCAACCGAAGATCCGGTTGCCGAACGAGCGCCTCAGTGGCCGGGGAATCGGCTGGCGCGATTCAATCGTCCAATAGGAAATGCAACGCTGGGGGTCGAGATGAAACGGACCAACAAAGGCATCGGTCGGACAGGCATCAATGCAGCGCGTGCAGTGGCCGCATGTGGCCAGCGGGGTCTCGTGCGTCTCTTCTTCGTATTCGAGTGCGCCGCTCTGACGATTCACTGATGACAGCCTGTCGCCTCCATGCAGTCGCCAGGCCCCGTATTCGCCTCCCGCTGGCAGGCCCGCGAGCGATTCTTCCATACCAAATGCGGTGGATTGAACAGCGGTTACAGGCGGGTCACAGGCCAGCGCCTCCGGTACCAGGAGCGTTGCCAAAAAGAGCCAGCTGCCTCTCTGTGGATGGATCGTACAGCAATTCTTTCCGGTAAATCCGATGCCCGACTGGTGAGCCCAGTCCCGTTCCAGCACAGGTCCCGTATCGACCAACCCCTTTCCCATAGCCGAGCGGTTGGTCTGGGCGCGTAGCCAGCCGTCAAGCTCATGAAGCAGCGGACGAATGATCTCGTGGTAGTCGTCCCCCCAGGCATAGCGAGCGATGATGCTGCGCGCCGGGTCATTCAGGACCTCCATTGTCAGATCGAAGCGATGATAGTCAACGCCCAGCACGATAAGTGATCGAAAAGGGGGACCTTTCTCAGCCAGCAGGGCCGGATTGCGCCTTCTCTCAAGATTTCGCGCCAGGTATTCCATTTCGCCCGCCCGGCCCAAGCCCAGCCAGCGGGAAAAGAACTCTGCATGTGCCGCCTCATCCACCTTGGCAATTCGACAATAGTCAAAACCAAGGCGACGCGCTTCCAATTTCAACGAAGCGGACAAAGTGCTGTCAGACACGCGGGATACCTTGTAAGGGGATCGTCCGCCGACATTTAGAGGTCGGCGCCGCCTTTGGAGAAGGCGGGTTCACCTGCACACGTGAAATGTTCGGAGTAACTGTTAACCAAGTCAGGCACATTATAAAGGCAGCCGATCAGAGTATCAAGAGATTGATGCCCTCGGGGAGCGCCGGAAAGGTTCGAGGTTCCTTGCCGTAGCCCACGCCGGATACGTCCCAAAATGACCTCTCAAAATTGGGTCAACATAGGGCTATTGTCCCCTGTTGTCCCGAGCTACTTCGTATCCTGACTATTGCCGTTACCAGTTGTAAAATGTCGCTCTCCAGGCCTTGACGCGACCCTTTCCTGTGGTCATGCGTATAGAGAAGCGGCGGTGAAAGTTTGGGAGTCGGCTGATCCTGTGCTAAACTGATTCAGTACCGGCTGGATCATGCGCCGTGGTATTCCAGCGATGGTTCGGCTTTCTAGACGCATTAGGCGGCCCTCCAGAGAAAGGTTACATACAGACTTCGCTTCTGAGGTTCTCTGGTCCAAGAGGAAAGGAGTTCAGGAGTACCACATGAGCATTTCGACGGATGAAAAGACCAAGATCATTGAAGAGTACCGGACTTTCGAGCAGGACACGGGATCTCCGGAAGTGCAGGTTGCCCTCCTGACAACGCGCATTAACGCCCTGACCGAACACCTGAAGGCTCACAAACATGATGAAGGGTCGCGACGAGGCTTGTTGAAGTTGGTCGGTCAGCGCCGCCGCCATCTGGCATACCTGGCAAGAAAGGATGTGAACCGCTATCGCCAGTTGATTGAAAGGCTGGGTCTACGTCGATAATTGGAATTGATGGGGCGGACTGTAGAAACTTCCGCCTTCCAGTCATGAATGCTCTCGCCGGGTAGCTGCTGAAGCCGCGGCCTGTTGTCCTTTGAACAAAAGGCTGTGTTCTGTTCCCGGCAGATCAGATTGTAGCTCGTGCCTGACGGCGCGACAGATAGACAGATAAATACTGCCACCAGCCGCTCGCAGATGCACTTTGTGCTCAGTGCATTGTACCAGGCAGATTCTGCCTCCGGGGTCCGGCATTGGAGAATGGACCGAAGCTATCGCTGAAAGAGCCCTTTGCGTTCGTGAACGAGCGCTTCGATCCGTTCTCCAGTTCCGCACCTCGAAACAATGCCCAGAGATTTCGTTGGGATGATGAACACCGAGTAGCATCGTTTACCATTCAGACCAGCGATTTCGTGTGCGGGTGGCGGCAACGTCGGATGCGTTGCCGGTTCTGGTATTCGCACGAACCGGTGGCCCCACCTGCCCGCTCTACCTTTTGGGAGGGCGGCGCGAAACTCAGTTCGAGGTGAACTAAAATGGAACAACTCAGATTGTTTGAAGGCGCCCATTCCTATACGACGACTTTGGGCGACAAAGAGATCAGCATTGAGACGGGCGTCCTTGCCCAGCAGGCAGGCGGCGCCGTCACGGTCAGGTGCGGGGACACGGTTATCCTCGCCACTGCCACGATGGATAAAAGAGTGAGGCCGGGAATCGGCTTCTTTCCCTTGACCGTCGATTTTGAAGAAAAACTCTACGCCGCCGGACGTATCCCCGGCAACCTCTTCCGACGTGAAGGTCGGCCAAGTGAACAGGCGATTCTCCTCTGTCGCCTCGTGGACCGGCCGCTGCGTCCTCTCTTCCCTAAGGGCTTTCGCAACGAAGTACAGATCATCCTCACCGCGCTCAGTTCGGACAACGAGCACTTGATCGACCCACTGGCAATTATAGCCGCTTCAGCAGCCCTCTCGATCAGCGACGTCCCTTGGGACGGGCCTGTCGGCGCGGCTTCTATCGGCTATGTGGACGGCGAGTTGGTCGTCAACCCGACCGCTTCCGATATGGAGTTGAGTACCCTCGGCTTACAGGTTGCAGGTACGGCCGACAGTATCCTGATGGTGGAGGCCGGCGCCAGCGAGCTACCCGAAGATATCATGCTGGATGGGCTGCGAATGGCCTATGAATCAATGCAGCCGGCGATACAGACGATACAGCAAATGCAGGCCGAGTTTGGGAAAGAGAAATTCACCGACTATCCAGTCTTTAAGGCGGCCGAACACACTGTCGAAAAGGTGAACCAACTGGCGCGCGACAGGGTTGCAACAGTCGTTGTCGAGATAACTGACCGTGACGATCGCAAGTCCCGTCTCGCCGATATCCGCGACGAAACGATGGAGGCTCTGGCCGAGCCGATCGGTGCAGGGGAAGTCGACGCCGGAGATGTGGACGACACGCTGGACAGCCTGCATAAGGACGCCGTTCGGAGGCGCATCCTGGACGAGAGCGTCCGACCCGATGGCCGCGATCCGCAGACGGTTCGACCAATCCAGGTACAGGTGGGCAACATTCCCCGTGTCCACGGCAGCGGATTGTTTATGCGCGGCGAAACTCACGTCCTGACAATTGCAACCCTTGGCACTCCGGGCGATGCCCAGCGCCTCTACACATTGCAGCCGGAAGAAGAAAAGCGCTATATCCATCACTACAACTTCCCACCCTATTCGACGGGCGAAGCCTACCCTATGCGGGGGCCAAAACGCCGCGAAATAGGTCACGGCGCCCTGGCCGAACGGGCGCTGCAGCCGGTAATTCCTGACGACTTTCCCTATACGTTGCGACTGGTGAGCGAGGCTGTCAGCAGCAACGGCTCTACCAGTATGGGATCGGTCTGCGGCAGTACGTTGGCCCTCATGGACGCCGGTGTCCCAATCGATGCCCCTGTTTCCGGTATCGCGATGGGCCTGGTGCAGGATCAGGATTCCGGCGATTATGTGGTTCTGTCAGACATCCAGGGAATCGAAGACCATCTCGGTGACATGGATTTCAAAGTCGCCGGCAGCGGACATGGTATCACCGCCTTGCAGATGGATCTCAAAATTAAAGGGCTCGACTTTGAAATCCTGCGCGTCGCGCTGGAGCAGGCCCGGCAGGGGCGCTTGCACATTATGGAAAAGATGCTGGAGGTGCTACCCGAAGCCCGCGAGGAGCTCAGCCCCTACGCGCCGCGCATCCTCACCGTTAGCGTCGATCCGGAGAAGATCGGCAAGATCATTGGCCCGGGTGGCAAGACCGTTCGCGCTTTACAGGAACGATATGAGGTCAAGATTGATATCGACGACGACGGTTCGGTGTTTATCTCCGGCCTGAACGGTCTCGCAGCCGAAGAGGCTCGCCGTGAAATCGAATCTCTGACCGAAGAGGTCGAAATAGGCAAAATCTACACTGGGCAAGTGGTGAGAGTCGAAGCCTATGGCGCATTTGTCAACTTGCTGCCAGGCGTTGATGGGTTAGTGCATATCAGCCAGTTGGCCGACTACCGGGTTAATAACGTTGAGGAGATCGCCAACGTCGGAGATGAACTCACAACCATGGTGATTGACATCGACCCGGCAGGCAAAATCAGGTTGAGCCGGCAAGCTGTATTGGAAGGTTGGAGTGCAGAGGAAGCTCGCGATCGTGACCGCGGGGGCCGCCGTGGCGGCGGCCGAGAACGCGATCGTGGTGGACGCGGAGGAAGCCGCGAGCGGGACCGCAGTATGAGAAACGGGGGCCGGCCACGCAGATAAGAGGTGGTGGCGGCCCGCTATGAGTCAGTTAGTAGACTCATTCGATCGATGAAGATGTCGACTCGAAACCAGGAGGAGCAATTCAGCCCTCGAGAGGCGCTGCCTGCGGAGGACCGGCAGGCAGGCGCTCTTCCTGCGGATCATCCCAGGCAGTTCGGCCCTGCCCGACTCTTGGCGTCTACCGGCTCCAACAATCCAACGGTTGGGCAGTCTGTCCCCGAGTCGCAAAGCATGTCCACGGCCGCAGCCACCGTTTCTGCGCTCAAAGAAATCGTACAGATCGTTCTCCCTGCCATCTTCCTGGCAGCGCTTATACATCTCTTCCTGGCTCAAGCAACGATTGTGCGCGGCCAGAGTATGCAGCCCAATCTTCGGCCTGAAGAACGGCTGATCATGGAAAAACTGAGCTACTACTTCCATGCCCCTCGCCACAACGAGATTATCGTCCTGGATATGCCCGATTCCCCGGCGCTGATAATCAAACGCGTCGTAGGTCTGCCAGGAGAGACGGTCGAGATTCAGCAGGGCCGCCTCCTTGTCGACGGGCGTGAAGTGGCCTCTCCGGAGGCCTTCGAGCCAGAGTTGCAGGCCTTCCCTGCGGGGGAAAACGGTCAGCCGACTCCAAGCTTCGGAACTATCCGATCCGACTATGGCCCCGTTAAGCTGGCAGATGACGTGTTTTTCGTGTTGGGCGACAACCGCGAAAATAGCAATGACAGTCGCACTTTTGGTCCGGTTCACCGCGATTACATCAAGGGCCGCATCTGGGTGCGTTACTGGCCGTTGACGAGATTTACCATCTTCAGATAATCTGAACTGTGAACTGCTATACGCGCCGCCAGCGGTGGAGAAGCAAGCGGCTCGTAAGGTGTACCCATTTGCATTTCTTAGGGACATGAATACGAATCGGTGGAGTACAACCACAAAGATTGTGGTATCGTCGCTACTCGGCCTGCTGGCCGTGCTACTCCTCTACGCTTTCCGGGTGATGATCCAGCCTACGATCATCGCGTTTCTGCTTACGTTTGTCCTCTACCAGCCGGTGAGTTGGGTGCAACAGCGCACCGGCTGGAGCCGGGCCACCTCGATAGTTGCGGTCTATCTGCTGGTTATCCTCATACTGATCATTGGGCCCATCATCTTCGTGCCCCGTGTGGTCTCTTCAGTGGAATCCCTTCTCGTTCTGCTCGAGACCATGGTCACCGACCTGCAGTCGGCGCCTTCAGGACTCCTCCTGCCCATCATCGGACTCAACCTGAACATCAACGATATTCTGCAACAGTTGGGCGCCGTCATTCAAAATATACTTTCGCAGGCCGGCACCGGTGTCCTCGGCTTGGCCGCCACCTTCACAACCGGGGTCCTTACCACTATCTATGTACTCGTGCTGGGATTTTGGTTGCTCAAAGACATTATCAAGTTGCAGCGCATGGTGATGAACGCTCTACCGTCGGAGTACCGGGATGATGTCCAGCGCTTGACACAAGAACTTGGCGAGATCTGGATGGCCTTTCTGCGCGGGCAACTGGTCCTGGGCTTGGTGGTCGGATTCATGACATGGATCATCATGTCAATTGTCGGCCTCCCTAATGCGGCGGCTCTGGCTTTGCTCGCCGGAATTCTTGAATTCCTACCGACCGTGGGTCCTGGGATCAGCGGTGCAATCGGCACGCTTGTTGCGCTCTTGCAAGGTCCGATCTGGCTCCCGATTGGGAATATCCCTTTCGCCATTATCGTCTTGATCTTGTACGTCATCATTACCCAGGTCGAAAGCGTTTATCTCATTCCCCGCCTGGTCGGGCGCCGTGTGCGCCTCCATCCCGCCGTAACCTTCACCGGCATCATCAGTGCCGCGCTTGTCTTCGGAGTCTTGGGCGTGCTTCTGATAACTCCGACTATTGCCAGCGTTCGCGCCCTCCTGGGATATGTCTTCCGTAAGCTGCGCGATTTGGAGCCATTCGAGTCACTGCAGCGGCAAAACGAGATTCAGATCCCCGGACTGATTGGCGGACATTGGATCGAGGGCATTGTATTTGATCTCGACGGTACCTTGACCCATCTCGACTGGTCCCTGGCAACCGAAATGGCCCAGCGTTTTGACCGATTAGAGCGAATCTGGCCCCGCGACCGCCGTGAACAGTTTTTCCGCCGCTTTATGGCATGGATGGAAGGGCCTTCCCTCGCGATTATCAGCCTGCTCACATGGCTCAGGCTGCACGACGACGCCCGCCGGCTAATGCACCGAATGCAACGGGTGCGGGGCTTCCCCCCCAGCGAAACTCAGACTCTGCGCGAAGGGGTTCCCGAGTTACTGATGGAACTCCGGCAACAATACAAAGTGGCGCTCATTACAACCCGTTCGCGATTGGAACTGGACAGTTTCTTCCAACACGCCGAACTGTCCGACGACCTGTTTGACGCCATCGTCACCCGAGACGACCTGCGCAAGCCCTCCCCCAACAGCGAGGGACTCTTGAACGTTTTGGAGATGCTGAACCTGCCTGCCGACGCTTGTCTGGTTGTTGGTGATACTGAATTGCAGCTGCGCGTCGGCGAAGCGGTCGGCGCGGTGCAGGTTGGCCTTCTTTGCGGCATGGGGGCGACGCAGAACTTCAGCAACGCAGACCTGATCCTGGAAGCGCCGACAGACCTGATTGGCTACCTGAATCGACCGCAGGTAGTGGAGAAGCTGTGGTCGTAAGACCAACGCAGGGCATCATTTGAACGCGCCCGAACCGGGCAGAATTCTGATAGCACTCGCAGGGATTCCCTCGGCTCCGAGCTTCGCAACGCACAAACAGAATATCCGGCTTCGGCAAGCGCTTCACATCGGCTACTTCTCCGCACAGTAATCCCCTTGAAATCTGAACCGGATGCCTCAGACTTATTTTGGGCAAGTCGATCCCTGCCATGGTCTTCTCTTCAGTAAGGCCATATGCCTTCGAAAGCCCAAACGCTCATTCAGTTTTCAGGCACAATTTGCAAGACAATTCTTAATTCCAAAAGCCTGGAGGAGAAATGTTCACAAGATACTCAAAAATCTCCCTTGTCTGGGCCATCGCGCTGTATACCTCACTCGTAGTGTTCAACAACCTTACAGACTACGATTCAAACTACTGGTTCGTGGTTCACGTCCTCAAAATGGACACGACCTTTCCGGACAACCAGGGCATGTGGCGGGCGATTAACGTTCCAGCAATTCACCACCTGCTCTATTGGGTCATCATCCTCGCTGAGACGGCGATCGCGGCGCTCTGTTGGTGGGGAGGCGCGCGCCTTTTTCGTGCGAAAGATGACGCCAAGAGCTTCAATCAGGCCAAAGGAATTGCCATCGCTGGCCTGACCTTGGGCATCGTCCTGTGGTTTACAGGATTTATCTCCATCGGAGGAGAGTGGTTCCTGATGTGGCAGTCGGACGTGTGGGATGGCCGGCAGTCCGCTTTTCGCCTGGTCGTCGTCATCGGGATCACGCTTCTCCACCTCACTAGGTCAGACGACGCTCTCGATGCCTGACTACTCGCTGAGACAGCCTGCGTCGCGCCCGTATCAAGCAGCTTAGTCTTGCCTTTCCCGCTCTTTTTCATTTCCGATCTGTTCCGAGAGTCGTTAACACGCCGCTCCGTTCAAGCAGGTTGGTGACAATTGCCTTTTCCGTCTCTATCCACATTAACTGCCCGTCGCTCCGAATGTGGACTCGCCCTTCCTTGTCGTTGCGTAGAATCAGCCGCCCGTCCAGCGCAGACAAACGGGCTGGCGGTATCATATTCTATTCAGGGCAATGGAACTGTCCCGGCGCGTAGTGAGAAAGCCGGTCTGGCCGTTTTTCGTCTCGATTGATCTTATGGTATAACTGAACCGGAGTAGGCTCCTTGTGATTATCCCGATTTCCTCGTAGCCCAAAGCGGACTTCAATAAGCATTCTGCGCATAGAGTTTCCAACACCCGAACCCATCGAGGAGGTAGTTCTTTGCAAGCATTTGAATTTGTAGCACCAACTAGTGTGGACGAGGCGATCTCGTCACTGGCTGCCGGAGGCGAAACGGCCCGACCGCTGAGCGGGGGTACGGACCTGATTGCTCAGCTTCAGGAAGGGCGCCTTGCACTGGACACTGTCGTCGACTTGAAGCGAATCCCCGAACTGATGGCGATTTCTGTCAGCGGCGATGGCCTGACCCTGGGCGCGTCGGTAGCGTGCCATTCGATCAACGCCAATCAGGCAATTCGCGATGCCTACCCGGCACTGATCGATTCGACACACCTGATCGGCGGCACTCAGATTCAAGGACGCGCCAGCCTGGGCGGCAACCTGTGTAATTCTTCTCCGGCCGCCGATTCGATTCCTAATCTCATTGCCCACAACGTCACCTGTCATATTGCCGGCCCCAACGGCCGCCGCACCATCGCAGTGGAGGATTTCTGTACAGGTCCTGGCCGCAACGTACTGGAAAACGGCGAATTCCTGGTCTCTCTTGAATTTCCCACGCCGCCCGCCAACTTCGGCGCAGCCTATCTGCGCTTCATCCCTCGCAATGAAATGGACATTGCTGTCGTCGGCGCCGGCGCCTCTGTGGTTTTGAGCGATGACAAGAGCACCATCCAGTCTGCGCGTGTTTCACTGGGCGCTGTCGCGCCAACGCCGCTGTTTGTGCAGGAGGCAGGCGACGCGTTGGCCGGTCAACCGGTCTCCGAAGAGACTCTGGCAAAGGCCGCCGAGCTTGCCAAGGCCGCGGCACGACCGATCAATGATATGCGTGGAACGATTGCCCAGCGCATACATCTGTCTGGCGTGTTAACGCAGCGCGCACTCCGCATTGCTATCGACCGGGCAAGAGGCACACAAACTGTTGACGAACTTGGGAGACTGAACGGACATGGCTAAAAAGATCGCTGTAGAAACTACTCTGAATGGCGAAGAAACTATCTTCCTTTGCGAACCTCGTCAGACTCTTTTGGAGGCGCTTAGGGATAATCTGGGTTTGATCGGCAGCAAAGAAGGTTGCGGCAACGGTAACTGCGGCGCCTGTAACGTGATCCTGGACGGCGTTCTCGTAAACTCCTGTCTCGTTCTGGCGCCGGAGATAGAAGGCCGTTCAGTCGTGACTATCGAAGGCATCGCAGAAGATGGCGAACTGCATCCGCTGCAGCAGAAATTCCTTGAGCATGCCTCTTTGCAATGCGGTATCTGCACGCCGGGGTTTATCGTCTCTGCCAAGGCACTCTTGGACGATAATCCCGCTCCCAACGAGCACGATGTACGCCTTTGGCTGGCGGGCAATCTCTGCCGCTGCACAGGCTATGACAAGATCGTGCGAGCCGTGTTGGACGTGGCCGAAAACGACGCGTAGGGCCGAGGAGGATATTAAATGGCCGGTACGAAACAGAATGGAACTGGCAGACTGGCCGCTAAGGGTCAGAACGGATACAAGGTCATCGGCACACGTCCTGTAAGGCCGGACGGCGTGGACAAAGTTACAGGCCGTGCCGTCTATGCCGCTGATGTGCAGATGACCGGGCTGCTTCACGGCTTCGTCCTGCGGAGCCCGCATGCCCATGCCCATATTCGTTCTATCGACACCAGCAAGGCCGAAGCTTTGCCCGGCGTGCGCGCGGTCGTCACTGCCGCCGATCTGCCCGTGGCCGAGGACAAGATAGAAGACCTGGGCGAAGGCGCTATCAACCTGAAGTATCTGAGCGATAACATCCTTGCCCATGAGAAAGTCCTGTACCACGGCCACGCGGTGGCTGCTGTGGCCGCGGTCAACCCCCATATCGCTGAGGAGGCAGCCGGGCTGATCGAAGTCGATTACGAGGCGCTGCCTCCGGTAATGACCGTTGACGACGCCCTGGCAGACGATGCGCCCATCCTCCTGGAGACTCTGCGCACCGATTCGATGGGTGAAATCGGTACTGAGCCGACCAACCTGGCCTCCTTCTTCCGTCACCAGCGCGGCGACCTCGATGCAGGATTTGCCGGCGCTCACCTGGTCGTCGACCGCACATACCGCACCGAAACCGTCCACCAGGGTTACATCGAACCGCACGCCGCCACCGCCTTGTACAGCGCTGACGGCCAGATCACAATCTGGACCAGCACGCAGGGCTCCTTTGCAGTGCGCGGCCAGGTCTGCGAGATCCTGAAGGTCCCGGTCTCACGACTCAAGGTTGTTCCAACCGAGATTGGTGGCGGTTTCGGCGGCAAGATCAACGTCTATGTCGAGCCGGTCGCCGTTCTTCTTTCTGAAAAGGCCGGCCATGAACCTGTCAAGGTCATTATGAGCCGGGCCGACGTCCTTGCCGCAACAGGGCCCACCTCAGGCTCAAATATCCGCGTAAAGATCGGTGTCGATACCGAAGGAAAGATCACTGCTGCCCTCGCCGAACTCTACTACGAGGCCGGCGCCTACCCCGGCTCGCCTGTCGGGGCCGCCGCTAACGTGAGCTTGGCACCCTACGCCATCGACAATCTTCAGGTGGACGGCTACGACATCATCGTCAACCGGCCGCGCAGCGCAGCCTATCGGGCGCCCGGAGGAACAAACGTTGCCTTTGCGGTCGAGAGCGTCGTCGATGAGCTGGCCGAGAAGCTGGGCATGGACCCGGCCGAATTCCGCATCCTCAATGGGGCCAAGGAGAACGACCGCCGACCGGACGGCTTGCAGTACGCTCGGATCGGCCAGATTGAGACCGTGGAGGCCATAAGGGACTCGGAACACTACCAGTCGCCGCTCGAAGGCAAGTATCGCGGCCGCGGCATAGCCTCCGGCTATTGGAACAATTGGGGCGGCCAGTCCAGCGCGACCGCCGTTCTCAACCCCGATGGCACGGTTAATCTCAACGAAGCGTCCACCGACATCGGCGGTACGCGGGCCTCGATCGCCATGCAGCTGGCCGAGGCAATGGATATCGAATATGAGCAGGTTAAGGCCCGCGTTGTTGATACGGACACTGTGTCCTACAACGACGTGACCGGCGGCAGCCGCACCACCTTCGCAACCGGTTTGGCAGCCTATAACCTTGGCCAGCAACTCCTGAAGGAGATGAAGAGCCGCCTCGCCGATCAGTGGGACGTTGCGCCCAGCGAGGTAAGCTACGAAGATGGAACATTCAGCGCCGGCGGCGAAAGCGTTCCCTTCGTCGAGGCCGCCGGTCTCGTGCAGCGAGAAGAGCCCCTGATGGCCAGTTCGACGGTCCATCCGCAGGACTTCGGCCCAGGATTCTCCACGCAGTGCGTCGACATTGAAGTCGACCCGGACACGGGCAAGATTACGATCCTCCGGTACACGATCGCCCAGGACGTTGGCAAGGCAATTCATCCCTCCTATGTTGAAGGACAGATGCAGGGAGGCGTCGCACAGGGCATCGGCTGGGCAATCAATGAAGAATACATCTACGACGACGAGGGCCATCTTCTCAACGCGAGTCTTCTCGATTATCGAATGCCAACGGCTTTGGACCTGCCGATGATCGAAACGATTCTAGTCGAGGTGCCCCACCCCGCGCACCCCTATGGTGTACGCGGCGTAGGTGAAGTCAATATCGTGCCTCCTGCCGGCGCGGTCGCCAATGCAGTCTATCAGGCCACCGGCGTGCGCATGGACAAGCTCCCGATCTCTCCGGCCAATCTCCTTGAAGCAATGTGGGCCAAGGAGGCGGAGGCTACTGAACTGGTTCCAGGAGACGATTGAACGTGGCCAAAGTCTGGATTCCGCCGCTGATGCGCTCGCTCACCGACGGCCAGCAGATTGTCGAGGCGGAGGGCGAATCCGTGCGCGAGTTGGTCGCGGCCCTGGAGGAACGTTTCCCCGGGGTTGCTGAACGCATCATCGATGAAGGACGCATCCGGCCCGGCTGGACAGTTGCAGTCGATGGCGCCGTGCAGAATCGCGGCCTGCGTGCGGCTGTGGGGCCGGACAGCGAAGTCCATTTCGTTCCTGCGATGACCGGCGGCAATTCGGACAGGGTCTGACCTGCCTGATCGGGCATCAATCGATATCCGACTGCCGCGATACATATGCGCTCTCGGAAGGCTTGTACTGTACAAAGAAAGTGAAGGTTTGCCTGGCTGGCCGGGGTCCTCCCTGTTCCTGCCAAGTGATTTCAAAGCCAGAGACCCGGTAGCCGAGCTGCCGGGTCTTTCGATTGGACTCCAAGCCTGTGTCGAGCGCAACAGGTGTTGGACCAACCCGAACCGGGTTGCGGCTGACCATATTCCCGACCAGCGCAACGAAGCTTGGACCTCACACACGTAATGAAAGCCGAGACCGCGCCGCCAAGCCGCAAAAGGGATCAGATTAGCCTCACTTGGCCTCGTAAACGGCTGACAGTCGAGCCGACCAGCCCCCTTGAAAGACAGCTGGAATGCTTCCCGCCGCGTAGCGCCGGCTTGGGCAAAGGGGGTCTCTTGCTGTTCGGCGATAACTTCGATTCGCTCTCCTGGCTGCTGGCCAATGGCTATCGCGGCGGCATCCGTCTGGTCTACTTGGATCCGCCATACAACTCGAACCGCACCTATACCAGCCGCATTCGTCTGCGCGGGAAGGGGCAGCCCACGCTGGGCGAAGTCACCGCGTATAACGATGTCTGGCAGCCGAGCGACTACCTCCAGTTTTTGGCCGACCGGCTGCTCCTCCTGCGCGAGCTGTTACACGCCGACGGAACTCTCTGGCTGCACTGCGATCACCGCATGCAGGCACATCTTCTACTGTTGCTGGAAGAAATCTTCGGTGCCGAATCGCATCTCAACACAGTGTTTTGGCGCAGCCAGACGATGCGCGGGGCCAAAGTCCATGCCCGCTACTTTCCCCACAGTGCCCAGGCGATTCACATTTTCCGCAGTACACCCCGTGGTCGGCCCCTATGGAATCCCCCCAAACGCGAGATCGTTCTCACCGAGGAGTCCGCCGCCGCGCAGTACATGCGCGACGAGCACGGTTTCTTCCGCACATCGGACCTAGGCACGTATAGCTTCGAGCGCCTGAAGGCCCTTTTTGAAGAAGGTAGGTTGTACGCTCCATACGGAGGCGATGTGATCATCGATGAAGGCGCGCAGCGGTTATTCGCCTCCAATGGCGGAAACATTGGCGTGAAGTACTACCTTAAGAAACGCGGGCGCAACCGCTACCTCCTCACGAGGCCGGTGGACAATCTCTGGGATGACATAGCCGGTCTTGGAACGGTTCCCGGAGAGGATGAGAACTACCCTACGCAAAAGACAGAGAGGCTGCTGGAGCGAATTCTTGAAACGGCCAGCCGACCTGGAGATCTTGTTCTCGACCCCTTTGCCGGCTCCGGCACAACGCTGTCAGCGGCGCACAAGTTGGGCCGTGAATGGATAGGCTGCGACAATTCTTGGCGGGCCGTGCGTACGGCCGCCTGCCGCCTGAGCCGGCGCTTGTCTTCCAAAGCTTCGGACCTGTCAGTCGAAGCCGGCCGCTCCAGGCCAAAACATGGCGGGGAGATTGATCGCTCTCAAGACAGTAGTGGGTATCGCCTGATTCGACTTGGCGCCGGGGATTCCGTGAACGATAACCCCCGCCGGCTGGAAAGGAGCTATAGATCCAGTGCGAATATCCTGCTCGAATATTCAGACGGCCGTCTGAATATTCGGATTGAAGAGTTTCACAGCCCGCAATTGGCACGCATGGCCGCCGAAGCAAAGGTATCGTTGCCTCGTGACTGGCGCGTGCAGGTGCGTGCAGTACTGGTCGATCCGGACTATGACGGCGCCACCTTGCGGGCCGCGCTGGTGGACGCGCCTGCGGGCAAACGCGCTCTTGTAGCGGGCGTCTATTCCTGTGTTCATCCCGTCATTTCCGAAAAGCGGGAGGATGAACCCCCGCCGGAACGCACCGTTGCCGTACTCATCGTCGACGTAGCGGGCGAGGAGCATCTCTTCGTGGACTCTGTTCGGGAAACTGGCCTGGCTTATCATTCCAAAGACTGACTTGCCAGGACCACCGTGAAGGGGTGCATCCCAGATTTGGGGTTGTCAGGCGTAGCCTGCTACAGGTCCCAGGGTAACTCCCCAGAGGTAGACCGAAACTCGCCCCCATTTTGGGACGCACCCCCGCGAAGCCCCGCCCGGGAATGATCACGGGAAAAATGGTATACTTATTGAACTATGGCCATTAAGCTGCTTTCCCACGATGTAGCCGCCAAGATCGCTGCCGGCGAAGTGGTGGAACGCCCCGCCAATGTTGCCAAAGAGTTGATTGAGAACAGCCTGGATGCCGGCGCCAACGAGGTGCAGGTCGAGATCAGGGAAGGGGGACAGCGCCTCCTGCAGGTGACTGATGACGGGCATGGCATTTCCGCGGCCGAACTGCCCTTAGCTGCCCAGCGGCACGCAACCAGCAAGCTCGACAGCGCCGCGGACCTCGACCGCATCACCTCTTTCGGATTTCGCGGCGAAGCCCTCTACAGTATCGCTGCCGTCAGCCAAATGACTCTCAAGAGCCGCCGCCCTGACGCCGAGTCCGGCGCGGCGTTGCGCATCGAAGGGGGACAGGTCACGCGCGACCAGCCTGCCGGACTACCGGTCGGCACCGTCGTCACCGTTGAGAACATCTTTTTCAACACACCTGCGCGACGCAAGTTCTTGCGGCGACCGGCAACGGAGGCAAGCCACATCGCGGCCATTGTCCAGCGTTATGCCTTGGCCTATCCAGCCTGCCGCTTCAAATTTGTCACCGACGGAAAGCTCTCTTTCTTCACCGAGGGTGCCGGCCGCCTTGACGAAGTATTGGCGAAGATACACGGGCGGGAGAATGCCCAACAGATGATCGGTGTTGGCCGATTGCGGGAAGAAGACGAAGCGCCCAAAGCAGGGCCTGCCGCCTCTGACCAGGCTGGCGCTTTCTCCCACCGGGAACGACAGCCGGAAGAGGATGAAATCGATTTTATGCCCGACGCGGCCGGTAGTTCAGTTCCAGGATCTCCACCGGCCGCCGGCAATGCGGAGCATCGCCAAACGGGTCCCGCGTCATCCGCGAACCTGGGAGGCGGCGTACATGTCAGCGGGTACGTCAGTTCTCTCTCCCTCACCCGCCCCACACGCGCCCAGATCAACCTGTTCATTAACAGGCGCTATGTCGAAGATCGAAGCCTGACTCACGCAGTTGTGCAGGCGTATCATACCTTGCTGCCGGTTGGGCGCTTTCCGCTTGCAGTTCTCTTTATCGAATTGGATCCTACGCAGGTCGACGTAAACGTTCATCCGCGCAAGACCGAGGTGCGCTTCGTCGATACCAACAAAGTTTTCTGTGCCGTCCAGCGTGCCGTGCGCCGGGCAGTTATTGACAGCGCCGGCGTACCGACAGTGGGACTGGGCGAAGAGGGTGACCGACGACCAGAAGAGTCACATGTGGTTCTGCCTTCCCGTGCCTCTGGTCCGCAAGAGCCTGACCATCTGCAACAGACCGGTTGGTCCGCCCGTCGCCACGCGATTCTCAGCGCCGGCGTCGGGCGGCAGCCCGCGATGCCTATCGAAATGCCGCCCGCTGAACAGCCTGAAGTGGATCCACTCCTGGATGCGCCGGACACGCTATCTGACGATATGCCGCCTCCGGCAGCTGGTGAATCGGACGTGATCCCTGATCACGACGAGCAAGCTCTGCCGCCTCTTCGCGTAGTAGGCCAGGCTGGCGCAATGTATGTTGTCGCCGAAGGGCCGGAGGGCCTTTATCTGATTGATCAGCACGCCGCGCATGAGCGGATTTTGTACGAGAAGTACATGGCCCAGCGCGAAAGCGGCGGCACAGGGGGCGGCGTGGCCCGCCAGGGGTTGTTGACTCCGATTTCTCTCCACGTGGGTGACGCCCGCGCAGGACTGGTAGCGCAACACCTGAACGCGTTGAACGCCATCGGCTTTGGCGTCGAACACTTCGGCGGCGATACCTTCCTCGTACGCGCCGTTCCCAGTGTTCTGTCGAACCGGGATTCCGAACGAGCGCTCGATGAGATAGTGCAGGGTCTGGCAGAGAGTCGGGACCTGGTAGGGGAGGAGTTGGAGGCGCGCTTGGTGAAAATGGTGTGTAAGCGGGCGTCGATCAAGGCGGGCCAGATCTTGAGCGACATCGAGATGAAGGCGTTGGTGCGCCAGTTGGAGAAATGCCGGGCCCCGCGCACTTGTCCTCACGGACGGCCCACAATGCTCAAACTGAGCGCCGGCGAATTAGAGCGAGCCTTCAAACGAGCATAGCGCAGACCGGCTTTTGTGTTTCGCCGTGCCCGCCTTGAATTCTACCGATGTAAACACACTAAAAACCCGTTCGTTTTGGGGCGTGGATTCCTTCGTGTGCTATACTGAAAGGTGGCGCTCCAAAATTCAGTAAAATCCCGTGCGGATTTTATTTGTCACCCCCCGTGCAAGTGGAAACCGGACGCCCTCTGATGACACGGGACGCACCACGTGCTCGAATTTGCCAGCCCGGAAGTACTGACAGTTGCGATTGGCTTCGCCTGCTTCGCTATCGGGGCATGGCTGGGAAGCCTTTTCCCGGACATCGACAGGTTCAGGATTTTCCGCCTCCGCCACAGGTCGATCGTCACGCACAGCTTTCTGATGCCCGCTCTGCTTTGGGCTGGGCGGGCCCTTACGTCAGCTGAATGGGCAGACTGGCTCACTACCGGCTTTGCGGCTGGCGTGGCGCTCCATTTGGCATTCGATCTCTTCCCCGAGAAATGGCGCGGCTTCGCGTTGGTAGACGTGCCGAAGTTGGGACGCTGCACGCGAACAGTTTCCACCGTCTTGCTGTTTTCCAATCTTTTCCTGTGCGTGATCATATCCGTCTCCATCTTCCCGGAACACGGCCCTGCCGGCATTATTGCTTACTCCGCCACACTCGCATCCCTATATCTTTACGGCATATTGGCGAAGAAGGAAAATTTCGCTGCCGGCCCACTGATGACCATCCTTACGCTGGGGGGCGACGCCCTTTAGGCTTCTGCTATCAAGATCCAATGAGAGGCAAGGTACGATGACATTGACCGTTTCCACAGAACCACTGGATAGTCGCCAACTCGCAATGATAATTGAAGTTGCAGAGGAGCGCATCGATCAGGAGATGCGCAAGGCGGCCCGTAAAATTGCTCAACAGGTGCGCATTCCCGGCTTTCGCAAGGGACGCGTGCCCTTTCATATTCTGCTTCAATTCGTGGGTCGCGAGGCGATCGTCAACGAGTTTGTCGACGAATTGGGGCAAGAGGTCTACAAGGAGGCGCTCGAACAGGAAGGCCTGGAGCCTTTCTTCATGGGAAGTCTTGACAATGTTGACACGGAGCAGGCGGTCCGTTTCCACCTCACCATCCCTCTTCCGCCGGAAGTAAACCTGGGCGACTACCGCGGCTTGCGCGTAGAAGAAGAGGAAGTCGAGGCTGACGAAGAACAGATCCAGGAGCGCATCCAGGCCATTCTCGAACAGAATGCCGACTACGTTGAGGCCGACCGCCCCAGCCAGTACGGGGACCTGATGACTATCGATCTGAGGGGCGTAGCCTTGGATGATGATGGCAACGAAACCGAAACCGTCGTCTTCGATGAAGAAGATTGGGACGTAACTCCGGACCAGGAAAACCCGATGGAACCGGCCGGTCTGGATGAGGAGCTGGTGGGACTTTCACCCGGCGAAGACAGGAGTTTTGAGATCGCATGGCCCGAAGATAGTCCTAGCATGTACGCCGGCAGGACTGTCCGCTTTTCCGTAAAGGTTCACAAGACACAGGCTTTCGAGACGCCGCCTGAAATGACAGATGAAATCGCGCAAAACTTCGGCCCTGATTTTGAGACCGCCGCAGATCTGCTCGACGACCTGCGTGAAAACGCGCTTCAAGAGGCGACACAGCAGGCGGAAGCCGAACATGTCCAGAAGGTTCTGCAGGAGCTGCTCGACATCAGTGACCTCGCCTACCCACCAGTAGCGGTGGATCTTGAAATCGACCGTCTGGTCCGCAATTTCGATATGCGAATCCGCCAGATGGGCATGCAGGGAATGCAGCAGTACCTGGAGATGTCCAACCAGACAATTGAAGAATATCGCGAATCGCTGCGCGAGGATGCCGAAAAGTCATTGCAGATAGAGCTCGCTCTGGTGGAGTTCGCGAAGAGCGAGAAACTGACCGTCAGCGATGAAGAGTTCGAAGAACACATCGGCAATGTGGCCGGCCCTCTGCCGGAAGACGCCGACGAGGAAGCGGAGAAGGCGCATGCCGATATGCTCGAAATGATGCGCGCCGACCACAGCCGACCACTCATTGACAGTGAAATTCTCAAAGACAAATCGGTCAAGCTGCTGCTGGCGATTGCCCGCGGCGAAGATGTGCCGGAGCCAGATACGGACGAGGGTGAGTCTGAGCAATCCACTGAGGAAGACTCCGATCAAGCGGAAAGCTCAGCTGAGTCCGAGCATGTTGAAGAAGAAGCCGCGGCTGGGGCGGCAGCGGAGGAGCCCGCAGACTCCTGAGGACGACGCTAACGACTGTCTAACGGAGAATAGAGCGGACCCTACATTTCTCGGTGCGTGCATCGCATACATTGTGCACTGTTCCGGACAGCCGGTCGGCCACACCACCGGCTGAACTCGAAGCCGGTCCACGTCGAATTCATCAGCCGAAAAGGGGAGTTCTCGATGTTTTATCCTTTTGACGAAAAGTTCTCGGCCCAGCGGTCGCAGACTCACAGTGAAACCGAATCAACTGATTGGGCCGGTCTTTCCGGCAGTCAGTTTCAGGCGGGCAACCTGACGCCGTCGAATATCGTGCCGATGGTAATCGAGAGCACGGGCCGCGGCGAGCGAGCCTACGACATCTACAGCCTCCTGTTGAAGGAGCGCATCATCTTTCTGGGTATGCCGCTCTCCGACCAGGTCGCCAATCTGATGGTTGCCCAGCTGCTCTACCTGAATTCCGAAGACCCGAATCAACCGATTCAGATGTTCATTAACTGCCCCGGCGGCCTGATTTACGCCGGCTTGGCCATCTATGACACGATGAAGATGATCAAGACGCCGATCCATACGTTTGCCGTCGGCGTTACGGCCAGCATGGGTACCGTCCTGCTCTGCTCCGGCACCAAGGGCAAGCGCTACGCTCTGCCGCACGCGACGATCCACATGCATCCGGCCGGCGGCGGCGCGCAGGGTTATACCGAGGACGTGCGCATCGCCCTTAGGGAGCAGGAGCGCCTTCAGACCCAGCTTTTCCATATCGTAGGTCAACAGACCGGCCACGACTGGCAGGAGATCGAAGAGATCTTCCAGCGCGACCGCTGGATGAACGCGATCGAAGCTCGCGATTTCGGCATCGTGGACGAGGTCCTCGGTGACAGCAGCGACATTGTCTCCGTCGTAGATGGTCACGTCAATGTCCCTAACCAGAACGGTTCAGAGCCTGTCGCCGAAGAGGCGGCCGACGAAGATAGCGAATAGCAGGAACTAATGTACCTGGTAGCGCGATGAACGTATGCTCTTTTTGCGGCACAGAGGAAGCGGAAGCCCAGCGTCTGATCGCCGGTGACGATGGTGTCCATATCTGTGATGAATGTATCCGCCTCAGCGCCGAAATTCTCGAAGAGGAAGGAGTAGGGAAGAGCGGCGTCCTAAGCGGGTCCCCTCAACGAGCCGCCAAACGTGTCCCCAGTCCACGCGAGATCGTCCAGAGCCTGGATCAATATGTAATTGGTCAGAATCGGGCGAAGAAAGTGCTGTCAGTTGCCGTCTACAATCACTATAAGCGCATTTTCGGCGGCAGCGGCGCGGCCGGGAAACGCTGGCGGGAGAGTATCCCTGCACAGGAACAGGAGGACATTGACACTGTTCCCGGTCCTGAAGAGGAATCCCGCCCCGGGCGCGACGATCTTGAGACCGAGGAGGACCGGGTAGAGCTTGCCAAAAGCAATGTGCTGTTGATCGGCCCCACCGGGAGCGGCAAGACGCTGATGGCGCAGATACTGGCCAGGCTCCTTGATGTTCCATTCACCATCGCAGATGCCACCAGCCTGACTGAGGCCGGATACGTCGGCGAAGACGTCGAAAGCCTTCTTGTCGGGCTGTTGCAGGCGGCCGACTGGGATGCAGACCGGGCCGCCTGCGGTATCGTCTACATTGACGAGATCGACAAGATCGCCCGCAAAGCGGGAGACAATCCAAGCATCACCCGTGATGTGAGCGGTGAGGGCGTTCAGCAGGCCTTGCTGAAGATTATCGAAGGCACAACAGTCAATGTGCCGCCCAGCACAGGGCGCAAGCATCCCCAGCAGGAGTTCATCCCGCTCGACACGCGCAATGTCCTCTTTATTCTGGGCGGCGCTTTCGTTGGGCTGGCGGAAATGGTGCGTAGGCGGCTGCGCCGCCGCGCCGGCCTGGGATTCGTGGACGACGAATCGGAGTTGGACCCGATTGGCCGGGCGCCGGAAGAGGACGGTATCGACGAGCCGTCGCTTCCGGAAGGTCTGACCGAGCGCCAGCGCGAATTGAAGATCCGCCGCCTCGAAAAGGAAGGGCGGGATGAAAGCCGCTTGATCCAGCAAGCGATGCCCGACGACTTGCTTCAATACGGCCTGATTCCGGAATTTGTCGGTCGTGTTCCGGTTGTAGTCAGTCTGGATGCGCTCGATCGTGAAGTCCTGGTCGAGATTCTCACGCGACCGAAGAACAGCATCGTCCGTCAGTTTCAGCAGCTTTTCGCGATGGATGACGTGCTGCTGGAATTTGAACCGGAATCGCTCCTGGCGGCCGCAACGCAAGCATATATGCGCCGGACCGGGGCCAGGGGGTTACGTTCGATTGTCGAGGAAGCGCTCCTGGACGTAATGTACGAGATCCCCGGCCGCGATGAAGTCGCCCGTTGTGTCGTGGGCCGCGAAGTGTTTGAAGACGGCAAGCTGCCCCGGCTTTACGGCGTCCAGGGTCAACAGATTCGCCTCGGCAACGATCAGGAACTGGACGCAGCCGCATGAACACGCCCCCGGACTTTCGGCAAGCAGCGAACCTCTCGTTCGGAACCGGGTCGGCACATAAGCCCCGGAGCCGCGCATGCGCCGTCAAGCCTGCCACCGCGCCGTAGCCGCAAGCCGGCTCAAGTCAAACAGGCATCGTTTTCAATGTTGCGCAAGGCGGAGATTATCTTGCGATCGGGAACGGGGCAGGGAAGATTTTCGATTTCGTCCAGCGTAGTCCAGCGCCAGTCGGCTACGCCGATAGCCCGGGGCTTTCCCGAAGTAATGCGCGCGTGAAAAGCCGCTAAAGTCATGCGAAAATGGGTAAACGCATGCTCTACCACGGCCGCCTGTTCACCCACCGCTACCGCCACGCCCAGTTTCTGGCGGACTGCACGCCTCAGACAGGACCGCAGGTCCTTGTCGTCAGCCTCTCTTGCTCCGTTGGGAAAGGACCAAAGCCCGCCGAGCAGGCCCTTTTCAGGGCGTTGGCTGATCAGCAATCGGGAGAGACCGGGCGCATCTTCCCAGATTATCGCGGCCGCGAACTCAACGTGGGGGACTTTCCGGCCCGGCGCGCGTACCGGCCTCTCCGCCTGAACGCCACGCTCATGAGCCAGACAGAAGGACTGCACCGGACAGTCCTCGCAGAGGGGAGATCGACGCCTGCACAGGAGGGCGCCCAGTTCCATCAGCCCTTCGTTCATAGCGCCGGGCTGTGGCGCGGCCTCTACCATCCGCCTGGACAGACGCCAAAGCCGCTTTTCCGTGGACCGTAAATCGATCCGCCCGTCAATATCCCACAAGCGGCTGATGACCCGTTTTGCGTTGCCGTCGAGAATCGGTTCGGGAAGCCCAAATGACAAGCTGAGAATCGCGCCGGCCGTGTATTCGCCGATGCCAGGCAGCGTCAGCAGTTCGGACCGCGTCCGGGGCAACTGGCCGCCAAACCTGTCGACGATAATCTGCGCGGCCCTGTGTAGATTCCTGGCGCGACTGTAGTAGCCCAACCCCTCCCACAGTTTCAGGACCTCCTGCCGGTCTGCGCCAGCCAGCTTCTCCAAAGTTGGAAAACGCGCCATCCAGCGGTTGAAATAGTCCACGACAACTGACAGCCGGGTCTGCTGAGCCATGACTTCGCTGATCCAGACCGCGTAGGGATCACGCGCGCCGGCCGGCCCCCTGCGCCAAGGCAGATCCCGCAGCTGTTGAGCATGCCAGGCAGTCAAACGGTCTGCAATCTGTTGGTGCATATCTGCCCGGATTCGCGGCTTGTATGGCGTTTTTCTGCCTGTAACGTTAACGCGCTGATTACCGGGGATACTCTCCGCTAAGCGCGTTCACCAGCAGGCGCACTGCGCCGAGGGCGTCGTTGTAGTCGGCCACTTGCGAGGGTGTGTGGACGTAGCGGCAGGGAATGGAGACCGTGCCGGCGGGTACGCCCGCGCGGCTGACCTGGACCGCGGAAGCGTCTGTCGAGCCAAACTCCAGGACCTCCAGTTGGTAGGGAATGTCGTGTTCTCGTGCCGTGTTTTCCAGCCAGCCGCGTACCTTGGGATGGGAAATCATGCGCCGGTCCATGACTTTGATCGCCGGTCCCTTTCCCAGCGCCACCTCCATTGGGGTCGCCTCCGGAAAGTCGCCGGTGGCCGTTACATCGATTGCCAGGACTATCTCCGGCTCCAATCCGTAGCCGGCGGTGGTAGCTCCGCGCGCGCCCACTTCTTCCTGCACGGTGAAGACGGCCATGATTTCGTGCGGAGAACTTTCGAGTTCACGCAGTGTTTGGATCAGCGCAGCGCAGCCGATCCGATCATCGAGATTGGGGGCGAACAGCCTGTCCCCTACCGCGCCGAAGCTACTGCGAAAGACGGCCGAATCGCCAACTTGCACGCGCGCGTCATCCTTCGAGCCGGCGCCCACGTCCAGAAATAACTTCTGCGGCGTCGGCCGCTCGCGTGAGACAGGCGAGCCCTCCAGCCCAAACGCGCCTTCGACGCCATTGGCAAAATGCACCCGGCTGCCGATAAGGGTATTGGTCAGGACCCCGCCAATGGTTGTGAAGCGGCAGAACCCCTGCGCGTCCACGTGCGTCACCATCACACCGATCTCATCCATGTGCGCGGCCAGCATTATCCGCTTGCCCTGCTCTCCACCGGCGGCCGGTCGTTTCACCGCGATGAGATTGCCGAGCCTGTCCGTCCGCATCTCATCGACCAGCCCGTCCAGATGGTTGGTGATCGCCTCCCGGATCCGCTCCTCCTGCCCGCTGGGGCCGAAGACACTGCACAAGTCCTCAATCAAAGCTCTCATTCTTCACTCCGCTCGGTCCCCAACGGCCGCCCCAGGGGTCCTGACAGGGCCTTGCTCATCAGCTGAATCGTATTGCTTACGTCTGCCGGGTCCATCAGCGCCGCAGGCGTGTGAATGTAGCGGCAGGGCACAGCTACCGCCACGGCGGGCACGCCGGCGCGGGCCAGGTGAATCGTGCCCACGTCTGTTCCCCCAACGCCGGGCTGCTTGAATTGCCAGGGAATGTCGTGGGCGGAAGCGGTCTCGGTCAGGATACGGACAAGCCGGCGGTCGGCATGGGCGCTACGGTCCATAACCGAAATGGACGGACCCTTTCCCAGTTCGGTTGTCGGACTGACGTCATGCTGTTTGGGCAGATCGTCGGCCACAGTGCCTTCCAGCGCTACGGCGACATCCGGCTTTATCGTGTAAGCGGCCACGCCGGCGCCGCGCAAGCCAATCTCTTCCTGGACGGTGAAGGCCCCGACAAGCTCGCACGGGAAATCTCTTTTCAACAGTTCAGCCAGAATGTAGCATCCGACACGGTCGTCAAATGCCTTGCCCTTCAGAAGCCGCCCGTACTGCTCATATTCGCTCTCAAAGGCAATCATGTCGCCCGGCTCGATACCGCCGGCGCCGCCGGTGTCGATGAGGAGATCGGAGATCGGCATCACGCGTTTTCTGGAACGGGCCGCATGCGGCGCGCGCAGGATTACACCGGGCACGGACTGCGGCCCAATCGTTACCCGTTTGCCTGGCAGAATGCGTGGGTCCAGGCCGCCAACGCTGCGAAACTTCACCGTACCGTCCGCATTGGTGCGCATGACCATCCCCCCGACTTCGTCCATATGCGCGGCGAGCATCACGCGATATTCCCCCGTGGTCTCATTTCCCCCCTTGCGGGCAATCAGGTTGCCAATCGAGTCGACCGTGAGTTCCTCCACGTGGGGGGCGAGTTCCTCCCGCAGAATGGCCCGTACCTCGCCCTCATGTCCCGCGACCCCGCGGGCGTATGATAGTCTTCTGAGCAGTTCATTCATGGCAACAAACTTTGTTTGCGGCGAAATGTGCGGGCATCGTATGCGGTCGAAAGTTAAGCCTGATTATCGAGCGCCAGGGCAGACAGATCGTCTGGTAGTTCGCAGATCGCTTCGGCCAGCAGCCGCGCGCTTCGTTCGATGTCCTTAAGGGCGACCGTTTCGACGGGCGTGTGCATGTTGCGGACCGGAACCGAAATCAACGCAGTTGGGATGCCTGACTGCGAGACCTGCATCGCCCAGGCGTCGGTGCCGGAGTTCCCGGGCAGCACTTCGTGCGTAAAGGGGATCTCGTTGCGCTCGGCCGTGTCGACGAGCAGCTTTCTCAAAACAGGATGCAGATTCGGCCCCAGGCCTATGGCCGGTCCGCTGCCCATTGGCAGGGCCTCTTCGGCGGATGCCCCTGGCTGCTCGGCGTACGTTACGTCGAGAGCGATACCCACATCCGGCTCCACCTGAAACGCGGCAGTCTTGGCCCCGCGCAATCCAATTTCTTCCTGGACCGTTACCACTGCGAAAATGTCCCAGGCGTGGCTGCGCCGCTGCAGCAGACGCAACGCCCGCAACAGTACGACGACCGAAACGCGGTTGTCGAGGGCTTTGCCCGATGCATGTCCGTTACCCAACCTGTCCGTGCTGCGCCGAACTGTGATGAAATCCCCTACAGATACGAACTCTGCCAGCGTGTCCGCATCCAGGCCGACGTCGATGAAAAGGTCAGCCTGGGCAAAGGGCGTTTCCCGCTCCGCCGGGGAGAGAACGTGGGGCGGCCGGCTGGCGATCAGCCCAGGCAAATCAGAGCGGCCGTGAACGGTTACCTCCTGGGCCGGCAATGCCCCCAGGTCGACGCCGCCAACCGGCGCGAAGCGCAAAAAGCCCTTCTCCAGCCGGGTGACAATCAGGCCGATCTCATCCATATGCGCGGCCAGCATCACCCGCCTGCCGGACGAATCGCGACCGCGTTTCAGGCCTGTGAGATTGCCAAGCGTGTCGGTATGCAGTTCATCAACGAGGGGTGCCAGATGTTCGCTGACACAGGCGCGAACCTGGTCTTCCTGGCCGCTGACGCCGGGGGTCTCGCTTAACTCCTTAAGTAGAGAGAAGCTGTCTGGGTCCGGGGACTTGTCGTCGCTGTTCACTATCCGGCGGGGACTCCAAGCTGCGCGCACTGGCCAAAGAGAGGAAGGACAAAGATCAACCCGACCACAATCCAAACCCAAACCGGCATGCCGAGTATTATCAAGCGGCGCTTAGGCTTTTTTTCCACCGGTCGCGGCAAAACGGTCTGGCAGCGCCAGCAGACTTCCTTGTCGTCGGGATTCCAGGTTCCGCAGTTGGTGCAGTCGGACATACGGCTTCCCCGTGTCAATATGGTCTACAATGGCCTGGTTCATGCTAACACAGTTGGGGGACGTGAGCAAACGGTTGCCCAAAAAGAGGTGCAGTCCAGATTTGGGGTTGTCAGGCGTAGCGCGCTACAGGTCCCCGGGTAACTCCCCGGATGCAGCCGGAAACTCACCCCCATTTGGGATAGACCCCTTCTCAATGGGAATTATATACAATGCTTGACAATGTCCTTTTGTCCAGCCGGGGAAGCGGTAACATGAGGCTGGATGCCGTTCCGTGAAGATCTATTCCATGACGATCTATGAAGCAAGAATGTGCATATTGTGGGACCTGTCCCACTTCGTGATTGACGCACGAAGACGCACGGCATCCCAGCCCCTATCCAGTCTCTGTTTGTCAGGCTCGCCGGATTCAGGTAGGGAATTAGTAGTTTGGGACTTGTCCTTAGCTAGAACCAGAATTGTGAAGGCAAGCATTTGAGTCTCCTGCTAATCGAGGATTCCTTGCTGTTTCAAGGCGACAACGAGTTCAGCCTGAGTGCCAGCCCCTTTCTTGCTGTTACAAGCGTTGCAGAGAAGTTGGAGGTTATCAATGTGATCAGTGCCACCCTTAGAGACTGGGATGACATGATCGATGGTGAAATTCTGAAAGGGGAAAGTGATACGACAGCCGTTACAGATTCCCTCTTGGCGTCCAAAGAGTGTGTGCTTGTGCGTCTTGTAAGGCGGCAACTCGCCTACGTCGGTACGCTTGGGAACATCTTCACGGTGAATAAAATCGTAGAGAAGTGGTCCCTCTGCCTGTATCCGTTGACGTACAAGTTTGGCCGCAAGCGGGGAGAGATCAATGCCGACCCATTGACGGTTAAGACGGTCAGCGGCTACACAGGCTGTAGCACAACCACAAAAAGGATCAAGCACAACATCGTCCTCGTTGCTGCTGGCCTTGATAATGCGTTCCAGTAAGGCTAAAGGTTTCTGTGTAGGATAACCTGTTCTTTCCTTTCCAGAAGCCATCGAAATATCTGTCATTACATCTGTTACTAATTTGCCCTTGCTGTCTTTTAGATAAACCTTGCGACCTGGAATTTTTCCTTTGGGGGGCCAATATATGCGATCATCTTCATCTAATTCCTTAAGGCGTTCAAGAGGGAATTTCCAAACATCGGTAACACCTCGGTAAGTGTAGTCATAACCTCCACCGGACAAAGTTCTAGCATGTAATAGGGCAGTTCTGAATCGCCCCCTTTTGTCAGTATACCGATAAGTATTGGCAACGTATTTTTCATCTAAAGGTGTTCTTTGTGGGTTCCAAGTTGCCCCTTGCGGCGCATAAAATAAGAGTCTGTCTGAGACTCTACTGTATTTCTTTGCGTCATTATGAGAGCCGTAGCGTTGCCAAACAATTTCGTTTCGATAAATGTTTTCCCCAAACACCGAATCCATGAGGAGTTTTAGATAATGGCTGGCGGTTGGATCACAATGCAAATAGATCGATCCTTTTGGCTTGAGCAGTCGCCGCATTTCTAACAACCGAACACCCATCATAATAAGATAGGACTGCATACCTTTACCGTGAGATTCTCTGGCCGCATCGATAATGGCATATAGGGCTAGATGTTGCTCAGCTATTTCCCCGTGCCAAGCCATATCTATATCGTCTAGCGTCCATGTATCTTTGAATGCTGCCCCCGCAGCTTCAGAACCGATTGGGCTGCATAATTCTGATTAGAATTGAACGGCGGGTCAAGATAAATCAGGTCTACCGATTCGGAATTCATGCCGCGCATAATGTCGAGGTTGTCGCCAGTCCACATGGTGCGGTTTTCCCAGTTAGGCTTACTCATACTGTCATCGCTCCTTGCAGGAAGTTGTTGAAGGCGTTGGCACTGTTCCGATGATTGTACTTGTAGCAGGCTTCGACAATGTAAGCCGTCGCGTGTGCTTTGCTATAGTGATGGTGCTGTCCAAAAATTGCCCGCTTGACGAAACTCCAGAAGCCTTCTGTGTTGGTATGAATCAGCCCATCCACAAAGGCGACCGCATGGTTGATTGTGAAGTGCGGAACCCATTCGTGCATACGATTATAGCCAGGGAATTCGTCTGTAATCAGTACCGCGTCATCAGCCTTGACTACACTACTCAAAAACGCTTTGAGAGTCTTGCCAGTGACCTTTTCGGTTGGCTTGGCAACGATCTTGCCGTCGCGGACAACAGCGCCGATAACCGTCTGCTGCTTCGTGCCTCGCCCGCGCTTGGGCGGATCATCGTCATCGTGCTTCTTGCTGCCATCGGTAGTAACCCAAATCTCGTCGGTTTCTACAATGCCATGCAGAAACACGCTGTCATCCACCATTGCCTTGCGGATACGCATTGCCATGTACCAAGCCGACTTCTGGTTCATATTCAGATCACGGGCAATCTGGCAACTCGATACCGACTTTTTGGCGTTCAGCAGGATAGCGATAGCAACAAACCATTTCTGCAAAGGAATCTTCGTTCCCTGAAAGATGGTGCCAGACAAGACGTTGAAACTGGACTTGCATTTGTGGCAGTTCCACCGTCCTACACGGCCTTTCGTGTTGGTACGGGCAACATCATCACTGCCACAAAGTGGGCATTGCGGCTCCTCACCCCATCGGGCGGTTTCGAGATGAGCAATACAGGCTTCTTGTGTGGGGAACTTGTTGCAAACTGTAATCAAATCCATCGGGCATTTCCTTGTGTTCAGAATCGTAACCGTTCAATAAACACAGTATACCCGATCACTTGTCAAGTCCCGAACTACTAATTCCCTTCAGGAATGTGCCCAACCCAGCCTATATTTGTACCTGAATCGCGCTGCCACTCTCATAGCGGCGCAGGCCGCGATAAAAGACAAAGACAGCCAGAAAAAGAAAGACCCCGCCGCCGACGCAGATCTGAACCAACTGCAACAGGTCAAACCTGCGCACAAATTCGGCGGGCAGCGCCCCGATGAAAGCTGCGGGGATCAGCGTAAACAAGAGCAGCTTGGCCGTTCCATCGAAGAGAGTAATCGGGTAAAGAGAAAAAGTGACAATGGCGTTGAACGCATTGGCCGTCAACAGGCTTGTATTGCCGATCCAGAAGGTAAGGCTTTGTACCAGGACGAGAAATGAGATGAGTACGGCAAGGGCAGCCAGGCAGCCCAGTGTAAAGCGCAGCACCATCAAGCCGTCGAACGAACCGGAAAAGATGATTGCGGCGCCAAAGCTGAACAGACCGTATGTGAAATCTCCGGCGGAAGACGCGTTGCTGCGGCTGGCCAGCGCGTGCAGTAGAACAGGACGGGGCAGCGACAGATAGTAGTCCATCTGCCCGTTGGCAATCAGCGACGACAGTCGGATGGCATTACCGAAAAGGTAAGTGCCGGCTCCAAAGCCGGTCGCTACAACGCCGAACAGGAAGAGCATGTCCACCAGATCCCAGCCGTTGATTTCTTCGAAGCGGGCGAAGAATATGATCCAGAAGACGAAATAGATGGCATTGTTGAGCATCATCCCGACCACCTGCGTCAGGAAAGAGACCCGGTACTCCATTGCGCTGAGAAGATTCGTCTTCCACAACGCCAGCACAAAAGTGAAATGGCGGCTCATGGCTCAGCCCCCGTTTATTACCAGCCGCGCCACGGCCCGGCGGTAAATCACCCATACTACGCCGCCGACTACTGCCAGCCAGATGCTCTGTTGCAGCAAGACGTGACCCAGGCGCGCCAAGCTGGGGTCCACAAATAGTCTGGCAGGGCCGTAAATGATCCAGGCGAACGGCAGGTTGAGCGAGATGGTCTGCAACCAGGTCGGGAAGAAATCGAGCGGAATCAACACGCCTCCCAGCAATAGCAGGAACTTTTGGTAGATCCAGCGAAACGCATTGGTTTCTTCGACAACAAACGCGCTCAGGCCGATCAGCGCGGAGAAGCAGAAGTCCAGCAGCCAGGAAAGACCCACCGCGGCGCCGGCGAAAATCCAACCGGTGATCCCCGGCGGCGGGCCCACCATCAGCCAGACGACCGCACTGCCGATTATCAGATTTCCGCCAAAAGCAAGGACGCTGTCACCCAGCCCGGCGGAGAAGTGATAGAGGATGAAGTTGAACGGCTTGTTGAGCAGATAGGCGACACTGCCGTCCTTCACTTGCTCCGAAATGGTCTCAGACAGATCCCGCTTGCTCAACATGACCGCCTCGGCCATCATCAGGTACCACATCGTATCCGCTAACGTTAGTCCGGCAATCGCGCGCGCGCCTGTCGCGCCGTATGTAACCCGCCACAGGTTCATGAAGATCCACATGAAGAGGACGATCACCAGGCTGCGCCCCAGCAGGTCCATTGGGTAAGCAAGGCTGTTCAACAGCTGCGTGCGAAAGATCGCCCAGTATTTGCCTGCTACAGCGGCTGCCGAAGGATCGCGCACGCCACCCTCCGGAGAGAGGACACCGGCCTCTCTGCTATACATTCTCAGGCCTCCGTACGCGCGTATATGGCGCTGATCACATCCTCGAGTGAGGGCTCTGAAACGGTTACGTCCGCCAGGCTGCCCGCGGCCGCCAGGCCGCTGATCACCGGCTCCACCGGCGTGATGCGTGTGTCAAAGCGCATCTTGGCTCCGTACCGCCCCACCTTAAGTATCTCCACGCCCGGCAAGCTGAAGTCCGGGGCCAGCTGCTGGTTGTAGCGCACGTCGACAGTCTTGACCGTCAGATAGCGCCGCTTAAGGGCGGATACCTTGTCGCGATAGACGATCTCGCCGTGGTTGACGATGATCACGCGCCTGCACAGCGTTTCAATGTCGCCGGCATCGTGGCTCGTCAGCAGCACCCCCACGCCCTCCAGCTCGTTCATGCGTTGGATGGTCATCCGCAGGCGCTGCTTGGCGACCACGTCAAGCCCGATGGACGGCTCGTCCAACAGGAGAACGCGCGGCTTATGCAGCAGGGAGGCGGCCACTTCGCAGCGCATACGCTGGCCGAGGGAGAGCTTCCGCACCGGCGTCTCCAACAGCTCTTCAATTTCAAAGGCCTCGGCCAGGAAGCCGATGCGACGCTTCAGGGAACTGTCGTCGAGCTCGTAGATCTTGCCGAAGAGGTAAAACGTATCCACCGCCGGCAGGTGATACCAGAGCTGAGGACGCTGACCGAAAACAGAGCCAATCCGGAAGGCGAGATCCTGGCGCTGCCGCCACGGCACATGGCCTAACACCGTGGCTTCGCCGCTGCTGGGGTGGAGTATTCCCGTGAGGATCTTAATTGTGGTCGACTTGCCCGCGCCGTTAGGGCCGATGAAGCCCAACAGCTCTCCTTCCCTCATCTCGAAGGAGAGTCCGCGTACCGCTTCGACCGCCTGATACGCGGGCCGCCACAGCGCGCGCAAGCTTCCGCGCAGGCCTGCGGCCTTTCGCTTCATCTGAAATGTCTTGCGCAGATCGCGTACTGAGATAGCGGGCATTGTCAGGTGTCCGACTCGAGAGAAATCCGTAAATCACCGGGGACGCGAACCCCTTGGTGAATCATCGAGAACAGGAGTACGAAAAGCATTTGCGTCATTATCAACGCGAATCAGGATCAACACCAAGAATCAGGGCAAGTGAACCGTAAGCGGAGAGCCATGAAGTTTCCCTGATCGGCCCCGAATTTGCTACAATCGGCAAGCAGTTCGTGCGGTCGGCGTGCATGGCAGGGCCGGCGCCCCCGGACATGCCTGGACGATAGTCAGAATTCAAGCGAGGCGTATGATGAAAAGGCTTTCAACTTTCGAGATTCGCAAACGGTTCCTCGATTATTTCCAGGAACGGAACCACCAGATCGTCGACAGCAGCAATCTCGTGCCTGCAGACGATCCGACGCTGCTTTTCGTCAACGCCGGCATGGTGCAGTTCAAGGACCTGCTCCTGGGCCTGGAAAAGCGGGGCTACAATCGCGCCACAACTTCCCAGAAGTGCCTGCGCGTGAGCGGAAAGCACAACGATCTCGAGAACGTTGGCCCCAGCCCCCGTCACCACACCTTCTTCGAGATGCTGGGCAACTTCTCCTTCGGCGACTACTTCAAGCGCGACGCGATCCAGTTTGCCTGGGATCTGCTCGTGAACGAGCTGGAGCTCTCGCTCGACCGGCTCTGGTTTGCCGTGTACACCGAGGACGACGAGGCCGAGGCGCTGTGGAGAAAAGTGGGCGCGCCGCCTGAACGCATCCTGCGTTTCAGCAAAAAAGATAACTGGTGGGAAATGGGCGACGTGGGTCCGTGCGGGCCTTGCTCCGAAATCCACTATTACTGGGGCGATCTTGAAGACCAGGTCGCGGACGGCGTAAACGTGGACGACGAGTATCTGGAGATCTGGAACCTGGTCTTCATGCAGTACGAGCAGCGCGAGCCCGGCGGAGAACTGATCCCCTTGCCCAAGCCCAGCGTGGACACGGGCGCCGGCCTGGAGCGGCTGGCCTCGATTCTGCAGGGCAAGGACAACAACTACGATACCGATGCCTTTACCCCGATCATGGATCGCATCCAGGAATTGCTGGGCCACAGCGATGCGCAGCGCGAGGAACATCTGGTCGGCTACCGGGTCATCGCCGACCACGGCCGGGCCATCACCTTCCTGATCAGCGACGGCGTGATGCCCGGCAACGAGGGCCGCGATTACGTCGTCCGCATGATCCTGCGCCGCGCCGCCCGCTTTGGCAAGCTGATCGGATTCGAGAAGCCCTTCCTGGCGGAGATCTGCCGCGTTGTCATTGCCGAGTTCGGCGCGCACTATAACGTGTTGCAGGCGAACGAGGACTTCATCGTGCAGACCGTGACCGCCGAGGAGGAGCGTTTCCAGCGCGCCCTGAACACCGGGCTTTCCCTTCTGGACGGGCTGATGGACCGTCTGCGTGCCGGCGAAACGCGCGTAATCCCCGGTGAGGACGCTTTCCGCTTGTGGGACACGTACGGCTTTCCGCCGGACATAACACGCGACGTGGCCCAGGAAAACGGCTTCGATGTTGACGAGGCCGGCTACCAGGCCGCGCTGGAGCAACAGCGCCGGCAGTCCGGCAGCGACCGGCACGGCGCCGCCGACGTATCGGTCTACGTGTCCACGTTGGAGGGATTGCGAGACCGCGGCCTTCTCGGCGCCGACGGTGTGCGCCAGCTGATCTACGAAAATGCGGAGGATGCCGAGACAACCGTCATCGGCCTGGTGAAGGACGGAGAGGCGGTCGATCAGGTCCACGCCGGCGAGGAGGTGGAGATTATCCTGCCTGAGACGCCCTTTTATGTCGAGAGCGGCGGCCAGGTCAATGACACCGGTGAGATCGAGTATTTTCCGGACGATATGCAACGGCCGGTCTGGTCGGTACGCGTACATGCGATGCGGCGACCGATTCCCGGCTTGATCGTCCATGTAGGCGAAGTCACGAGCGGTACCATAAAGGTCAATGATCCCGCCTACGCCCTCATCGACACGGAACGGCGCTGGGACATCATGCGCAATCACACGGCCACCCATCTGCTGCACGCCGCGCTGCGCGGCCAGTTGGGTGAGCATGTGCGCCAGAGAGGTTCACTGGTGGCGCCGGACCGTCTGCGCTTCGACTTTTCCCACCCGCAGCCGGTCAGCGGAGATCAGCTGCGCGCCATCGAGCAGGCGGCCAATCAGGCCGTGCTTGCCAACTATCCTGTCAAGGACCGCTGGACCGGCTTTGACCGTGCCGTAGCCGAAGGCGCGCTCGCCTTCTTTGAGGAGAAATACGACGACACGGTGCGCGTAATATCGATTGGCGACGGTGGCGAAGCCATTTCACAGGAATTGTGCGGCGGCACCCATGTGGGAACCACCAGCGAGATCGGCCCGTTTCTCATTACAAGTGAAGGGAGCAGCGCGGCCGGCGTGCGCCGCATCGAGGCGTTGACCGGACGCGCCGCGCAGACGATATTGGCGGATCGCCTGGCCGCGCTCGACACGGTCGCAGCCGGGTTGCGGGTACAACCGGAGCAGACGGTGGAGGCTGTGCAACGGCTGCAAGACCATAACCGGCAGCTCGAACGTCAACTGGAGCAGACGCGCGCAAAACTCAGTCGCCAGCAGAGCGAGACGCTGCTCAGCCACGCGGTGCGGCTGAACGGCCTCTCAATCCTGGCGGAGCAGGTGGAGGCAAATGACGTGGATGCGCTGCGCCAGATGACCGACTGGTTTCGCGACAGGCTGGGCAGCAGCGTCGTTGTGCTTGGCTCTGTGATCGACGAAAAGCCGATGCTGGTAGCCGCAGCCACGGACGACGCCATCGAAAAGGGCATCCACGCCGGCAATCTGGTACGCGACGCGGCCAAAATCGTTGGCGGCGGCGGCGGCGGCCGACCGAACATGGCCCAGGCCGGCGGGCGTCACGCCGACAAACTGCCTGAGGCGCTTAGCCAGGTGGCCGGATGGGTTGAAGAGAAACTTGGCTAGAAGGCGTACGGGCTGCGCTTGCCTACTACGGCAGACCTGATACGAAGGCCGGGTCAGTCCAGTGGCAGAGATCATAACCGTTGAACATGACATTAGAATTGAGGCCCTGCGCCAGCAGCTGGCGCGCATGGGGCGCGGGGCAGTGGCCGTAGTCCTGCCCAGTGGCTGCGCGCAATTGGAGAGCTTGCCCCGGCTGCGGTTGCTGCAACGTCAGTCTCAACTCCAGGGCCAGGCGTTGGCGTTGGTGACACAGAATCCGGCCATTCGCCAGAACGCCAAACGGTTGGGCATTCCTGTATTTGGCAGCGAAGCGGCCGTACGCTGGCGCCGCTGGGGCAAAGGCAGCGCCGCGCCCTACAACGAATCCAATCGATCCGGCACATGGCTGCCGGAGCCCCCTCACTGGCGCAGGGAAAACGGGTCGATCAAACCAAAGATGGCGGCGCGTCCTGACTTCGAACGCCTCCGTAAGCGCCGCATTCGCGCCGCTCGGCGCTATCAGGGCGCGACCCCACTTTGGCTGCAGCTCGTTGGATACCTGTTTGCGGCCCTCTTCCTGGTCACGTTTTTGAGTGGATTCGTCTACTTCGTATTGCCCGCGGCCACGGTTACTCTTGTACCTGGTCAGAGGGCCCTTGAAACGACCTTACTTCTGACCGCCGACCCGCAGCTTGAAGCTACGGACCTGGAGCAAGGACTGCTGTCTGCGCGCCTGATTGAGACCACGGTCGAAGCAACAGGAACCGTATCCACGACCGGCAGCGGCTGGTCTGAGGTGGAACAGGCCAAGGGAAACGTAGTCTTCACGAACCAAACGAACCGAATGGTCCGGATCCCAGCCGGCACGATCGTCTCCACCAGCACCGGTGATGATGTTGATTTCCGGATCCTTGAGGATCTCGAAATCGCCGGCCCACTTGGTACCCAGGCCGAAGTTGAAATTGAAGCGACTGAGCCAGGAATCGTGGGCAATGTACCCAGCAACAGGATCACCACAGTCGCTGGGGGTCTGCGCACTCGCGTGCGCGTTACGAATCCGGAGGCCACCGCCGGCGGGACCAATGCCCGCGTGCGCCTGGTCACGCAGGAGGACAGGGACAGGTTGCTTGACCAGGTCTACACCGGTATCCGGGAAGTGGCCCATGAGAGGCTGTCGTCGGAACTGGGCCCGGATGAATGGATGCCGGAAGACATAATCCTCACCTACATCGTTGCCCAGTTTTTCGACCAGTTTAACGATGAACCTGCCGACGAACTCAATCTCACTCTTCGAGTCCTGATCCAGGGAAGCGCGATCAACCGGAGCGAATCCGAAGAGGCGGCCATGATAGCGCTGCGCAGCGAAGTGCCGGAACGCGGCCAGTTGGTGGCCGAATCGATCAGATTCATTGTCGAACCCAATACGGTCGTTACCGGGCGCACGTTGCGCTACTCCATGACCGCGAGCGGGAACTACGTCATCCCTATCGACGTGAGAGCCGTCAGCCGCGCCGTAACCGGTCTGAACATTGAGGAGGCGGCCCGCAGACTGCAGGAAGAGTGGTTGCTGGCCAGAGAGCCGGAATTCTACCAGGACCCCGCCTGGTTCGGCACGCTCCCCCAGATCGCCAGTCGCATCCAGGTCCGGGTCGAGTTAAGCGAAGCTGCGCGCAGCGGGCAGTAGTTTCCGTTTGCTGATGACCCCACCCACCCTCTCCAAACCTGCAAAGCCGCAGGGCAAGGTAATGGCCTTGGACGTGGGCGACGCCCGCATCGGCGTCGCCACTTGCGATCCACTGCGTCTGACCGTGCGCCCACTCCGCACCCTGCGCCGCCGCAACCGCCGTACCGACTTCGATGCCCTCGCCAAAATCTACGCAGAAGAGCAAGCTGTACTGATCGTGTGCGGGTTGCCCTACAACATGGATGGCAGCGAAGGTCCGCAAGCGCGCAAAATACGCAACTGGGCAGCGCGCTTCAAGCGGGCGCTGCGTAACATCCGCGGCAGAGAAGTCCCCCTCGTTTTCTGGGATGAACGCCTCAGCAGCTTTGCCGCCGACGAGTGGATCGCCGAAGAAGGGTCGCACGCGGCTGGGCAGGACGCAGTCGCCGCGGCGGTTATTTTGCGCAGCTATCTGGATGTTCACAATCGCGAAGGCCGCTGACAAGACCTGTCTGCTAAGGGTAGATACCCCGATACTTTACCGCATCCACAATTCGCTGGATGGCGATTGTGTAGGCTGCCGTCCTCAGGTCCTGGTTGGTCTGAAGAGTGATGGCCAGCACGTCGTCCAGATTGTCCAGTAGCTTTCGTTTCATCTGATGCCGGATCTCGCTCTCGTCCCAGGAAAAGGCCTGCAGATCCTGCACCCATTCGAAGTAACTGACCACCACACCACCGGCATTACAGAGAATATCCGGGATGATCAGGACACCCTTATCGTCCAGAATACGGTCAGCTTCTGGCGTAGTCGGCCCGTTGGCTCCTTCGGCGATGACCCGGGCGTTGATCTTGTCCGCGTTCTCTTTGGTGATCTGCCCCTCCAATGCTGCTGGAATCAGCACATCTACTTTCAGCTCCAGCAGTTCTTCCTTTGTTAAAGAGTCCGCCCGCGGATATCCGACGACCGTCCCTGTCTCTTCAGCGTAATGCTTCAGATGGCGAGGATCTAGACCCCGCTCGTCATACACCGCGCCGTTCACATCGCTGACGGCTACGATCTTCGCGCCCCGTTCGTGCATTGCGCGTCCGGCCCAGCTACCGACATTGCCGAATCCCTGTATCGCAACCGTTGCATCTTCCAAGTGAAGTCCCAGGCGGCGGCGCAGCATGGCCCTGGTTACGTATGTAATGCCTAGCCCGGTGGCGTATTCCCTGCCGGCAGAGCCGCCCACGGCCAATGGCTTGCCGGTCGTCACAGCAGGCACAGAATAGCCTCGATTCATGGAAAAAGTGTCCATGATCCAGGCCATCACTTTCGCATTTGTACCCACGTCCGGCGCGGGAATGTCAATCTCCGGCCCAATAAAGAGACTGATTTCCGTAGTGTAGCGCCGGGTCATCGCCCGCAGTTCCTTTTCCGAGAGCTCTTTTGGGTTGACAACGACACCGCCCTTGGCGCCGCCATAGGGCAGATTCATCAACGCGCATTTCCACGTCATCCACATGGCCAGTGCTCGCGATTCGTCCAGAGTTACCTCTGGATGGTAACGGATGCCGCCTTTTGTCGGCCCCAATGCGGTGTTGTGATGCACCCGAAAACCGGTGAACATTCGAATCGAGTCATCATCCATCACCACCGGAAAGTGGACGATCAATTCCCGGCGGGGCATAGTCAGATACTCGCGCATATCGTCGTCCAGATTCATTACTCTGGCGACGCGGTTCAGTTGTTCTTGGGCCACAGAAAATGCGCTGGCGCGCTGAACAGTATGCGGCTGCGCAGGCTCTGGTTCTATTTCTGTTGGTTGGGAGCTAGAGGGAGGATGCTGCTTAGAGGCAGAGGTTTTGGGCGGAGGGATTGACTTGAGAGTTGCAAGTGAAGGGGCTGAAGCGTTAGGCTCGTCAGCCGGGGAGCGGGAATCAGACTGTTCTTCTGAACCGCTCGCTTCCCGCGCCGAAGAATTCGCGTTGCACTGTTTTTTCGTCATTGAAAACCCCCTCTTTGATTTTAAGTTCAGACACAACCGTCTGAATCGCGGTTCGCTCCTGAAACCAGGAATTCTTGCACAGGGCTCGCACGCTGGACGATGCGGGCCGTGTCTACTTCATCAGCCCTCCCAGGAACGTTGCCGTGCGTCTTGTCGCTTCTGCCGGGGTCATGTCGCCCCCAAAGGCCTGGTGCATGGTGACGCAGCCGTCATAGCCTATCGTTTGCAGGCCGTCGAAAATGGCGGGGAAGTCGATGCCGCCGGGCGCGTCCAAGGGGCGTAGCGTGGACATGACTGGTCCCCGCGTCCACGTCTCCATCGGCTGGTGGCCGTCCGGATCGGGCGTGTGATTTTGCAGGTAGACGTTAAACAACCAGGGCTGAAACGCACGCAGTGTGGATTCACCGTACGCCTGGCCGCACAGGGTCAGATTGGCGGGCTCGTAGATGATGCCGAAATTGGGCCTGCCAACCTCCTTAAGAACCGCCACCGAACCCTCAACCGTCTCAAACAAGCTGCGCGTGTGGCTCTGATGGGCCAGGCGGATGTCCCGCTCGCGGGCCTCATCAGCCGCCCTCCGGGCATGAACGATGTCCTCCTCCTTCTTCATGCAGATTCGGATCAAATCCGCTCCCAGCGCCTCGGCCAGATCGAGAGAGGGCGTGATGTGCCGCAAACTGTCCGGACCTTCGGCGCTGTTTTCCGGGACTGGAAAATCCGCGGTCACCATCGAGATGGTCAGCCCATGCTTGTTTACCGTGCCCTTTACGCGTGCAGCCGCGCCCGCGGGGCTGTGGACCCCGACAACCGACGCTCGCATACAGAGGGCGTCGTATCCTGCGTCGGCCGCGATGCGCGCCAGATCCGCCAGGGGAATTGCGCTTTCTCGCTTGTTACTGAAGCTCTCCGCGACCCGCACTGAAAGAGAAAGTATCATAGTATCGAGTATACCTGAATCGGGATTAATTGATAAAAAAGGATCTGTGTTATCCTGTTTCCACCAATGGCCAGTTGCTGCAGATGAAGAGCGGCCGCTGGCGACCAGCCACAAACCCCAAACTATGCGCGTATTTCTCGACCAGCTGGGTTGCCGGCTCAACTTCAGCGAAAACAGTACCCTGGCGGGCCGCCTCAACGCTGCCGGGCATCGCATAGTCACTCGTGCGGAAGACGCTCATGTGATCGTGCTGAACACTTGTGCTGTCACGGCCCAGGCCGCGCGCAAGAGCCGCCAGGCGGCGCGTCACCTGCACAAGCGAAACCCCGACGCCCGTATCGCTATGACGGGCTGCTACGCCACGCTGGCTCCCCAGGAAAGCGCCGATCTTCCCGGCGTCGCGCTGGTGGCGGATAACCAATCGAAAGAGATGCTGCACACACTGCTCGAGCCTTGGAGCGCGGAGTTCTCCGATCCCGAAGACTTAGTACGGATTCAGCCGCACGGTACCCCCTTCGCGCCGGCGTCCTCAGAAGAGGAGGGCGGGCGCACGCGTGCCTTTGTCAAGGTCCAGGACGGCTGCCAGAACCGCTGCACTTTTTGCATCGTCACCGCGTTGCGCGGCGCCAGTCGCAGCCGCACGACTGCCGAAGTAGTGCAGGAAGTACAGGCGCTGGTCGAGAGCGGCTACCGCGAAGCGGTGCTCACGGGTGTTCACCTGGGGGCATACGGCAGGGACCTGCCGGGCCGCCAGCGAACCGATCTCAAGGAGTTGACGGCGGCCATCCTCACCGATACCGACATCGCCCGTCTGCGTCTCAGCAGTTTAGAGCCGTGGGAGTTGGCCGAAGGATTCTTTGACCTGTGGCAGCGCTGGCCCGGGCGGCTGTGCCCCCATCTACATCTGCCTCTGCAGGCCGGCACTGACGCCCAGTTACGCCGAATGGCTCGTCGTTGTACAGTTGCCAGCTTCCGCAGATTGGTGGCAGACGCCCGCGCAGCCATCCCTGACCTCATAATCACAACCGATCTCATCGTCGGTTTTCCTGGTGAGACGGAGGCCGACTCTGAAGAGGGTCTGCGCTTCGTCGAAGAGATGAGCTTCGCCCACGCGCACATTTTCCCCTTTAGTGCCCGTGCTGGCACAGCCGCGGCCGACTTCGACGGACAGGTACCGAAGACGCTCAAACGTGAGCGTTCTCGGCGAATGCACGAGGTCGTTGCGTGCACCGGCCAGATTGAGCGAACACGATTTGTTGGCGCGACACGCCCCGTATTGTGGGAGGGCAGCGGACAACAACTGACCGATCAGGCCGACACCGTTCTCTGGAGCGGCTTGACAGACAACTACCTGCGCGTGACGGCCCAGGCTCCGGCGGGCCTTGACCTGAGTAACCGTATCACCCCCGTCCGCCTGGATGAACTCCACGGCGAAACCCTATACGGGAACCCTAGTTGCCAGAGACTCGTACTGCGGGCATTTAAGAACCCTGTACGCACAAGCCCTATTGGCCCCGGCGGCCGTCAAGGAGCATCTGATGCCCACTGAACCGTCAGCTGACCCGAAACAAGCCTCCGCGCCCGCACTGAAGCCGAGTAACCGCCGCGAGCAAGTCGGCTGGTATTTCTACGACTGGGCCAACTCCGCCTTTTCGACAACGGTTGGCTCTGTCTTCCTCGGCCCCTATGTCTCGAATCTGGCCGATCAGGCGGCCGGCGCCGATGGGCTGGTCCGTCTCTTGGGCATTCCAATGGCCCCGTATTCATTCCTGACCTACTGCATCTCGATTTCTGTTATTTTGCAGGTGTTGTTCCTGCCCATTCTGGGTGCGATTGCCGACTACTCCAGCCTGCGCAAGAGGCTGATGCAGATCTTCGCCGTTGCCGGCTCTTGGGCCACGATGTTCATGTTTTTTGTTACTGACCCGACCTGGTGGCTTGGGGGTCTCCTCTTTATAGCAGCCAATCTTTGCTTTGGTGCAGCCATAGTCTTTTACAATGCCTTCCTGCCGGACATCGCCGAACCAGAGGACCGCGACCGCGTTTCGTCAGTAGGCTGGGCGCTGGGCTATCTGGGGGGCGGCCTTCTTCTGACGCTCAATCTTGCTTTCTTCCTGATGCGCGACACCTTCGGTATCGATGCCAGCTTGGCAGTGCGCATTAACCTGTTCTCTGGAGGGCTGTGGTGGTTCAGTTGGTCGTTCGTAACCTGGAGGCTGTTGCGTTCGCGAGACACGGCCAAAGCGCTTCCTCCCGGCGAGACCTATCTGTCGACCGGTCTCAAACAACTGCGGGAAACTTTTCAAGAGGCTGCAAAGTATCCCCATACGATCCGCTTTCTGATTGCTTACCTGCTGTACAACGACGGCATCCAGACTGTGTTTGCAGTGGCTGCCGTCTTTGCCGCTGCCCCTCTTGTCCAAGGAGGACTGGAGATCGAACAGGACATGCTCACCATGGTTATTCTGATGATCCAGTTCGTCGCATTTGTTGGCGCACTCCTTTTCGGGAGGTTAGCGGTTCGCATCGGAGCCAAAAAAGCTCTGATCTACGGCCTGATCGTCTGGACAGTGGTTGTAATTTACGCCTATCTGGGTCTGCGAGGGGAGAGCCGCTTCCTGGAGTTCTGGATACTGGGAGGATGTATTGCCCTGGTGATGGGTGGCACCCAGGCGGTCAGCCGCGGCCTATTTGCCAACATGATCCCGCCGGGCAAGGAGGCGGAATTCTTCTCCATCTATGAAGTCAGTGAGCGGGGAACTTCCTGGCTCGGGCCGCTGGCGTTCGGCCTGGTCAACCAGATAACGGGTAGCCTGCGCCCAGCCATGGTTTCGATCATTCTCTTCTTTATCGTTGGTCTGGCTCTTCTGCTGCGGGTTGACGTTCGTCGGGCCATTGTCGAATCGGGCAACAGGCCGCCGGCGGTTGTCTGAGCCGACTCAGTCTTGGTCCACGCTATAGATCCCACTCGTAGACGTTCCCAGTTCGGGCATCGATGACAATTGTCTGGCCATCGACGATATCGTCCCAGTCTCCGGACGCTTGTAGGATTGCCGGGATGCCCAACTCCACTGCCGCCAGCGCCGCGATGCTGTCGGGCGCAGATTCCGCGGTGATCAACCCCCCAGCATGGTATACCAACTCCATACCGACCTGGTTCAACTCCTCAGCCACCAGAATGTCTTGAGTGGTCATCATCCGATGCTGAATTTCCTGTTCATGCGGGTCCTGCCCTGGTCTTAATCGCACCACGCGGCCGCTCATGCGTCGGTTGCCCACACCCTGCCCGTGCATCAGCACTCTGGCGATGCGGCGAACGGTCATAAGATTGGTTTCTCCCGGCACGCCCCCAACCACGCCGCCGGTCACAACCGTGACATCTCCTTGCTGGACGAAGCCGGCGCGCAAAGCAATTCGTACCGCGTCTTCCAACATCTCGTCAATGGTGTTCATCCGCTGGCCCATCAAAGGAAATACGCCCCAGTAGAGCGCCAATTGTCGGTAAACGAGGTGGCTGGGCGTTACCGCGATGATGGGAACTGAGGGGCGGTAGCGGGCCAGTTTCTTGGCAGTTGCACCTCGCGCCGTGGGCGCGATAATTGCCGCAGCGCCAACGTTTTGCGCGGTAGCTACTGTGGCTTGGCTGACTGCTTCTGCGACCGATGGCGTGTCGACGCCGCCTGGATTCCGCTCCTCATCCGAGTCGTCCTTCGACGTGCCAAAGAAGCCGTCAACCGCCTTTTGGGAAGGCCTGTAATGCGGTTGGGTAACACTCCGCACACGTTCCGCTTCTTGGGCGATATTCGCCATTGTCTGGACTGACTGAACGGGATAGCTGCCGGCGGCCGTCTCGCCTGAAAGCATGATGGCGTCGCTGCCATCCAGAACGGCGTTCGCAACGTCACTGGCCTCTGCGCGCGTCGGACGCGGGTTGCGAATCATGGAATCGAGCATCTGCGTCGCCGTAATCACCGGCTTATCGGTGTCGATACACCGGGCGATGATCATCTTCTGAATCATCGGCACCGCTTCCGGGCTGGTCTCGATGCCCAAGTCCCCTCGCGCCACCATCAGGCCGTCCGATGCCCGGATAATCTCTTCGATATTCTCGAGCGCTTCAGGCTTTTCTATTTTGGAGATTATCGGAGTGGCCCGGCCCAGTGGGGCGCGGCTCTGAACCACCTTTCGCAGGGTATGGATATCTCCTGCCGTGCGCACAAAGCTGAGGGCGATCCAGTCGGCCTGATGTTCTAGAGCGAAGTCGACATCGACACGATCTTTCTCGGTCATGGATGGAACAGTCAGCTTCGTTTGAGGGAGGTTCATTCCCTTTCGATCTTCCAGAATCCCGCCAACGATCACCCGCGTTCGCACGGTCGTCTCGGTCGCGTCGATCACCTCCAGCTCCAGCAGACCGTCATCCAACAGGATACGTTCATGTGACTTTTCCATCCCGCGCTCGGTCGCCTCGCGCCGGCCTCGTTCTATGCTGACGGGGACTTCCTTATTCTGGATCGGCACGCGGCCAGGTTCGCCAATGCTCTCTTCGGTGGTGAGAATCAGTTCTTCACCCGCGGCCAGAGGGACGCCGCCCGGTTGCATTTCCCCCACACGAAGTTTCGGCCCCTGCAGATCGACGATAATCGCTACGGGTCGGTTGCGCTCCTGGGCAATCTCACGAATTGTGTGGATATTGCGGGCGTGGAAATCGTGGTCCCCGTGGCTCATGTTGATGCGCGCTACATTCATGCCCGCGTCGATCAGTTGCGCGAGTATTTCGGGATCGGTACTGGACGGCCCAATTGTGCAGACAATTTTGACCCGCAGCATTCGCGAACTCCAGTGGATGGCGACCAACTGCTGATGACCTGTATATCCAGGGGGACTCTTCGCTGCCGTATTTGACCGTGACGTGCTGTTCGGGTTACTACGCCCGACGTAATGTCACAGAAAGCCGGTGTGAGCGACATCCCCTCGAGAGCAAGCGACAGCTTGGAAAATCTCTCTTCACTACTGGTAACTGATTCTGTCGCTCGTGCGCACGACCTGAATCCAGGTACGGCCCGGTTTCAGTGTTATCGGCTGCTCGCCAGGGCCGAGCCAGCGGGGCGGACTCTGGTCGTTGGCGCGCCAGGTACCTTCGTAAACCTTCCCATTTCGAAAAACGCGCAGATCCCCGAATCCGTACAGATGAATCTTCACGCTGAGCGTACCCAGGCTGTCTTCAACGATGTTCGTCAACTCGTGTTCGGCAAAGACGACGATTATATTGTCGCTGCTGATCTGCCGGCCTGTCGCTTGGTCCATATGCACGGCGCCGCTCTGGAATCGCAGATACCGACCACTTGACGGGTCGTAGCGCCATTCGACACCGTTATTCTCCGGATAAGGAATGCGAATCGTCGTCGCCTCAGCGGCCCAATACTCTTTGGGCGTCTCACTGAAGGAAAAGCTTGCCCTCTCCAGCGGCCGGGGCCTGTTTTTCTGCCCTTCCAGCCACGGACTGAAAATATCCAGGCAGTAGGGCAGCAGCGGCGACACGTCGCAAGTCTTCGCCATATCGATTATCCACCGGCGCACTCTGTCGACGCTCGTCCGCAAGCGCGTGCGATAATTGCTGCCTACACTGAAGAAGTAGGTCAAGCTCTCCGGATCTTCCGAATCGGCGTCCAGATATGGGAACCCGACCTCGTTTTTCAAGAGATAGCGGATGCCGTCGCTTCCGCCGGAGCAAGCCAGAATGCCGTCGAACATGTAGGTGGTATGGATATTGGGCCACCGCGCGCTGCGAACGGGCCCGATTTCCCTGGCCGGGATGCTCTGGTACATGCTGGTGAGGCGGGTGAGATGGAAACCGTCGACGATGTATTCATAAGTCACATCCGCCTCGTTCAGGCCGTAATGGCTCGTGCGGCTGTCAACGTCATTGTTCAGGCAGACGAAAATCGGTGTCTCCTGCAGCAACGAGGGATCGGCCAGGGGCAGTCCGGTATAGCGCGCAACGCGCCCCGGTACCGGCGTAGCGGTTGCTTGTCCACTCTCCGAAGTGGTATTTGCGCTGCCTGCGGAATCCGACGGTGGAGGGGTGGCAGTTTCGGCCGGTTGCTCAACTCCAGCTGGCTCCGGAGTTTTGGTGGGTGTCGGCGTCGATGCCCCTTCGCCCCCAGCGCAGGCGGATAGTGAAAACAGGAACAGCAAGACAAGTGCGACGGCATTCAGTTTCATTCTTGCTCCAAAGCGGCCTCGTGGATGGAAAGAATCGAGCCTCTCGGCCGTCATTGTTTCACCAATGCGAGCGCCGCGCAGAGTCTTCAGAGGGAGAAATGACCAGAGTTTCAAAGGCTTCCTTCTGTTCCGGGCAGTGAGTTAGGGGTGGCAAATAGAATCATGAAAAGCGGCTGCTTCGATTGCCGATAGTATACTACACACGCACAGATCCACTATTATCCGACCGCCCTGTTCTGGCAGGTCAGGCCGCTTCGCTCTTCGATCTTTTTGTGACCCCCGTTTGGCTTGTCCGCTGTCCAGACTATGAACCGCCTTCGGCCTTCAGGCAGCTGCCCGGTTGTACACAGTGGTCTTTTTATCGGCGCCTACCCCTTCAGAGCAAAGCTGCGAGCAGGGATACCGGCGACTGGGACTGTACCCCTGTGAAATGCTTGATCTGCTGGCGGCAAGAGAATCCGGGGCTGACGAGAATTTCGTTCTCCTCTAAGTCGCGGGCAGCGGGCAGCAAGCGCCGTTCTCCGATCAGTTTCGAGACATCGTAGTGCTCATAACCGAACAGTCCTGCCAGCCCGCAGCAGCCGCTGTCCAAAACGGTCACTTCGCAATCTGGTATGGCAGAAAGAAGCCGTTGGAGCGGCTGCATTCCCACCAGTGCCTTCTGGTGGCAGTGTCCGTGAATCAATACCTTGGCCGGGCCTGGCATTGTCGATTTTATGCGGGGCCCGGCCCACTCTTCGACCAATTGGCAGGCCGCGGCCACCTTGTGAGCGTCCTCCTGTGCTGCGCCTCGCAGCAGCCGGGGGTGGTCGTCCTGTACAGCCGAGTAGCAACTTGGCTCACAGAAAAGTATTGGAATGCCGGCCTCGGCCAAAGGCAGGAGTCCGGAAGTGGCGGCGGCGGCCTGCTGTGCAGCCGCATCCAGAAAGCCCTTTGAAATCAGCGGCCGGCCGCAGCAGACCTGTGGCGCGACCGTCACTTCAGCCCCGCAGTTTTGCAGCACAGTTACGGCGTCTGCCAGTTGTATGGGTTCATAGTAATTGTTGAACGTGTCGGCAAAAAGCGCGACTGTCCCCTCTGCCGGAGAGTCAACAGGCTTGGCGCCGCGCCAACTCTGTGTGAACGGTCGTCCGCTGAACGCGGGCAATGGGCGTCGTCGGTCCAGTCCAAACATCAGCTCGTTTAGCCGTCGAACGGGCCGGGCCGCGGCCAACCAGTTCGAAAGCGGCGCCAGTCGACTCCCCCAGCGCGCAATGCGATCAGCCCTCGATAGCACGCGATCCTTGAGCGGCGCACCGTGGCGCGAGTGATATCGGTGGAGAAACTCACTTTTTAGGCGGGCCATGTCCACGCCGGTGGGACACTCTCGTTTGCATGCCTTGCATTCCAGGCACAGATCGAGGACCGGCAGCAACTCCTCGTCGCCGAAACCGGCCGCCTCCAGGCCGCCGGAAAGGGCTAGACGCAAAGCGTTGGCACGGCCGCGCGTGCTGTCAATCTCGTTGCGCGTAGCCATATACGAAGGGCACATAGTGCCCGTCAGTGTTTTGCGGCATGCGCCCACGCCTGTGCACTGTTCGGTTGCCCGCAATAACCCGCCGAAATCGGAAAAGTCAAACCTGGTGGAGTAGTCCGGCTCACCGTTAATCCTTTCGGGGCCAGAGAGAGATGCGTCAGGCCAAACCGCGCCCGGGGAATGCTGATCCGGAATGTCGGCCTCCTCAACGGTCCGTTCAAAGCGAAGGTTGGATGTTAAGGCGGGCGCGTGAACGATTTTGCCAGGATTGAGCAAGTTGATAGGGTCGAAGGCGGACTTGACCTCGCAGAAAGCATTGTAGAGCACAGGGCCGAACATCTTCTCCTGAAAGGGGGCCCGCGCCAGCCCGTCGCCGTGCTCGCCGGAAAGCGCGCCGCCGTACTCCAGCACCAGATCAGCCACCTCCGCGGCGATGGCCTCGAAGCGCTGCACGCCCTGCGCGCTTTTCAGGTTGATGACGGGGCGAATGTGCAACAGCCCGACCGATGCGTGTGCATAGAAGCCGGCCTGTGTGTCATATTTGGCCAGAATTCTCTGAAAGTTCTCGATATAGTCGTGCAGATGTTCAGGAGGCACCGCGGTATCTTCGACGAACGAGATCGCCTTGGCGTCTCCTGTCTCGGACATCGTCAGGCCAAGCGCGGCGCGGCGCAGTTCCCAGATGCGGGCCTGTTCCTCCACTTCAAGCGCACGATAGATATAGTTTCCCAGCCCATGCGCCTCCAGGTTCGACGCCAGGCGCCCGATCTTGCCCCCCAGTTCCTCATCTGATTGGCCGAAAAACTCCACCAACAACACGGCGCCGGGATCGCCGTGAATAAAGCCGCGTAAAGGCGCATATTCAATACGCCCACGTGTCTTGTCCAGCATAAAACGGTCGATCAATTCGACCGCGGATGGCCTATGTTCCAGGATCACCGGTGTGGCCCTCATGGCCTCCAACAGGTCGGTGAATTGGACGCTGCACAGGGCGCGGCGGGGAGGCAACGGCACAAGCCGCATTTTGACAGCCACTGTTAGCCCGAGTGTGCCTTCGGAGCCGACCAGAATACGGGCCAGATTGAACGGTTTCCGGGTCCCCGTAGCCTTGTCTTCGGGAATGAACTCGTCCAGGTTGTAGCCGCCGACTCTGCGCAATATGCGAGGATACCTCTCCCGGATTTCAGTTTCCAACTCGCTGCCCAGACGTTGCACCGTGCGATAAGCCTCGCCCTCCAAATCCTGCTGCGCCAGCTTGGAACGGAGCGCTTCCACCGTCAGCGGGCCAAGGCTTGCGCTGCTGCCGTCGGAGAAAACTACGTCGACCGATTCAACATAGTCGATCGTCTTGCCGTAAATGATCGAGCGGGTGCCGGCAGAATTGTTAGCGATCATTCCGCCGATCGTGGCCCGATTTGACGTGGACAGGTCCAGCGGAAGGTGCAGTCCATGGGGCTCTAGCAGCGCATTCAATTCATCGAGAACGATCCCCGGTTCGACAGTGACCGTCGCGGCCGCCGTGTCCAGGTCAAGCACACGGTTCATATAACGGGAGAAATCCAGCGACAGCCCGGCGCCAATCGCCTGTCCGGCTTGGGATGTCCCGCCCCCGCGCGCAGTGATAGAGACGCCGTGCTGCCGGCATATCCGAACCACCTGCACAACATCAACCCTGCTTCGGGGCGTCACAACGCCCACGGGGATAATCTGGTAGACGCTGGCGTCCGTCGCGTGCATCGCCCGGCTGGCGCCGTCAAATTGGACTTCGCCGGTTAGCGCCGCGCGTAAATCGCGAGCAAGCCTTTGGACATCAACCTGGCTCGCATTGGGAGTATCTTGTCGGGGCATCGTGAGAGGGAAGATGCGTTACGGGTCCTTCGCCAGGAATGCCAGCGCCTGGTTGACGCCTCCGCTGACATGGGGCACGTCGCAGGCCGCCAGTCCCATCTCGACACCGCAAAGCGTGCCCGCCAACATCAGATCGTTCAGGTCACCGAGATGGCCGATGCGAAACACCTTACCTTTCAGCTGACCAAGACCGGTGCCCAGCGACATATCGAACCGTTCGAGGATGACCTGGTGAAGTACGTCGGCGTTGTAGCCTGCCGGCATCACCACCGCAGTGAGTGCTTGGGAGTAGGCATTTGGGTCCCGGCAGTAAATGTTCAACCCCCACCCGCGCACAGCCCGCCGCGTCGCCTCCGCCAGCCGGATGTGACGGGCGAAAACTTGCGGCAGCCCTTCCTCAAGCAGCATCGACAGCGCCTCATCCAGTGCGAAAAACAGATTTGTGGCCGGCGTGTACGGATAAAAACCGTCTCGGTTGAACTCCAGGATGTTCTCCCAGTTCCAGTAAGATCTGGGCAGCCGCGCCGTACTCGTTGCCGCCAGGGCTTTAGGGCTGGGCGCGTTGAAGCCGAGACCAGGTGGTATCATCAGCCCCTTCTGCGAGCCGGCAATAGTTACGTCCACGCCCCATTTATCATGTCTGTAGTCCATCGCGCCCAACGAGGAGACCACGTCCACCATGAGAAGGGCGTCGTGGCCCGTGCGATCCAGCGCCGCCCTCGCCCCCGCCACATCGTTGACGACGCCGGTGGACGTCTCATTGTGGACGAGGGCGAGGGCGCGGATCTCTCGCCCTTGGTCCTCGGCGAGGCGGCTCTCAAGCGCGGCAAGATCGATCGGGCAACTCCAGTCGCCCTGCAACTCCTCTACGGTCAGACCCACCCCTGCGGCCACCTTCTGCCATCCAGCCGCGAACTGGCCGTTCGAGCCAAACAGAACGCGGTCACCCGGAGAGAGCGTATTCACCAGCGCCGCCTCCCACCCTCCGTTACCGGATGAAGGATATACAACCACTGGCCCGCTCGTCTGGAAGACCTGTTGCAGTCGTTCCAGAATGCGAAACGTCAACCGCGCCCATTCAGGACCCCGATGGTCAATTGTAGGGCGGGAGAGCGCGCGCTTGACACGCTCAGGCAAGTTCGTTGGGCCGGGTATTTGGAGAAAATGGCGGCCGGGGTTGGATTTTGTCATAGCAGATATCTCGGGAACGATGGAATCAGGCCAGCTCTTCCTGCAGGCGCCGCAACACGATTTCTGTTTCTCCTTCTCGCAGGGTATGGACGGCAATGTGCAGGTCGCCAGGATCTGAACGGCAAAAGATCGCCGGTGAGCCGTTTTGAAGCGCCTCAGAAACCTCTGCTGCAGTTCGACCTTTCGTCTGTTCATCCCAGTTGACGCTCAGGCGCATCCACGGTCCTGCCCCGTCCTGCTCCCACATATTGTCCGCATTGACGTCCGAGATGCCGGCTAGCCCGTCGACGATCTGGGAGATACGCTCAGACTGGAGTTGCAGCCGCTGCTCGTGGTCGGCGTCCAACCAGTGGCGTAGCGCGATCGTCGTCCCGATCACCTCTTGGCGGTCGACCTTGTAGCCGCGGCCGATGCTGTTGTTGCCGGTCTCGAAGCCGGTAAAGCCATTGATCCGCGCCTTACTGACATACTCGCCATTGCCGCACAGGATACCGGTCGAGTTGCCGGAACCGAGGTACTTGCCGCCGAAGCAGACCAGGTCGGCGCCGCTCGTGGCGACGCGGCGCATGCGCTCCAGAGGGTAGATCTCCGCCGCTGCGTCAACCAGAATGGGGATGCCGGCCGAATGCGCGATGTCAATCGCCTCGGGCAGCGAAACCGTATTGGGGAAACGTTCGCCGGCCGCGAAGTAAAGAATGCCGGCTGTCTGCGGACCGATGGCATCGCGCAGCTGCTGCTGCGTGCAGCTGTCTGCATCACCGACCTCTACCAGTTTCCCGCCCGGTACGGTGACGCTGCGATCATACCGGTACCGCGTGGGCTTCTGGATGAGGAACTCGTCCTTCATGCCGGTCGTATCGGGCAATTGGCGGATGCGCTCCGGATCGCTTCCGGCCAGAATTGCGGCCGCCCCTTGAACGAGCGCGGCGTAACATCCGGACGTCACCAGCCCTCCTCCCGTTCCCAGCATGTCGGCTATGGCCTTGCCGGCCCCGTCGAACACGTCGTCCATCAGCGTGTAGGCGGTGTTGGCGGCCTCCATCGCTTCTCGCACTTCAGGCGACAGCACCGATCCGCCCAGGATCGTCATGTGGCCGCCGGCGTTGATAATGGGCCGGATTCCCAGGGTCTCATAGATGTCAGTACTGGACATTGTTCAGCGCTCCTTGGTTCAGTTGAAGAAATCCTTGTCTTCCGTCGCCAGATGTTTACCGGCAGCGGTTTTATTAAACGTGACACCGAGACCGGGCCGATCCCAGACGGTGATAAAACTGTTCTCGACGATTGGGTCGGGCAGACCGTCAACAATATCATACCACCAATCCGGTCGGGCGACCGGGTACTCAAAGGCTATGTAATTGCGAGGCAGCGTCGCGGCCACCTGTACAAGCGCTGCCAGGCCGATCAGTCCGTCCCCGGTCCCGTGGGGCGCTATCAGAATTCCGTGCAGATCGGCGTACTCCGCCACCCACTTCAACTCGGCAATGCCGCCGATGTCGGCTGGGTCCGGTCCGATAATATTGACAGCCTGCATTTCGAAGAGCGGCTTAAAATGCTGGCGGAGGTAAATCTGCTCGCCCGTATGGATTGGCGTGGAAGTACTACGGGTCAACTCGCGGTACAGTTCGGCCAGCACATACGGAGTGTAGTCGCCGGTAATCGTATCTTCCAGCCACATAATGTGCATCCCTTCCACAGCCTTGGCCAACCGGATCGCGTCCGGTACAGTCCAACCGGGGCCGCAGTCGAGCGCCAGGCCGACCCTGTCGCCGAGGACCTCCTTCATCGCTTCGATGCAGGCCACTACATGGTTCAGTCCCCTTTCCGTCAGCAGCCCGCGCTCGGTCTGGTGACTCACGCCCAGGCGCTCGCCGTACGAAAAGTCTTCCAGTTCGTCCGGCATGCGGCTGTGGTAGCCGATTCCCTGCTTGATGATGGCGAAGCCTTCGCGGGCTTCCGCCATGCGTGCCATATTTTCCGCGTAATGCTCAGGTTCCTGCCCGGCCAGGGGAAAACGCAGTGCGCCGTTGTAAACGAGCACCTTGTCGCGCACCTTCCCCCCCAGCAGTTTGTAGACCGGCAGATTTGCGGCCTTTCCCGCGATATCCCACAGCGCCATCTCGATGGCGCTGACCGCGCTGCCCCAGGGCTTGAAGCTCCCGAGGCGGCGAATGCGCAACATCACCCGCTCAACGTCAGTGGGATCCTGCCCCAAAATGTAGTCGCGGTAGAAGAGCACGTGGGGCTTGAGATAGGGCTTGTAATGTTCGGCTTGGCCGTAACCCTCAATGCCGGCATCGGTCGTAATCCGAACGACGGGACTGCCGCCAAGAACTGCGCATTTGAGATCGGTAATCTGCATAGAAATTCTCCGCAAACGAAAAAGATGCCTCAAAGCCGGACGAATTCCGTCCAGGTGTATCCTTAACTTGCTGCGCCAGCAGTTCAGGCCGTTGCCGAAGGCAAAACTGACTGCTGCTCCCACCATTTGAACCTGCGGGAGGATAACGCGCAGACTCTGCAAGATTGTACTGCGAATCATCGATGAATGCCAGTGCTCAAACCTCACGTTGCACTTTTCTCACTTGACAATAGAACATATGATCTGATACAATCATCGTTGATGAATTCGGGAAGCTGACAGATCCGCAGAAGTTCAATCTCCGCAGAGTTGATCTTCTGACCTGGCCTCTCAGATTTGTCGCCGCCCTGCGACAGCTTCTTCTTCCGCTGGACGGCAGTGGACGGGTCCTTAGCAGCGTCTCGTGTGCGCCGTCTTCCCTCGAATGGCGCACTGTCTGACTGGAATACACTGCTTGGACCCGCCCTTTCGCGGCTCGTGTGAGCACGGCACGCGAAAAGATTTGAGGATGGATTTTCCCGATGCCGTCTCGCCTTCACTTGTGGGCGACAAATCTGCGGCGGCGACTTGAATAGTGCCCCTACTTGCCTATCACTTCCCGAAGTAGACGGCAATTCTCCTCACAAGCCCATTCTGGTACAATAGGCCCTGCTTTGCATGGCCATCCATCTGCAGTTGCCACAGCTATTCTGGGCTAATCGCCTACCCACCTCATTTGTTCTGACGTTGCAACCCTGTTCTCGTCCCCGAACCGGTTCGCAACACAGACGCCATCAGAAATCACAAAAGGAAAAACACGATGCGACTTCTGTTATTCGATGACTACAAGCTGGGTGTATGGAGTGGCGACCAGGTTCTGGACGTCTCGGCCGCAGTCGCCGATTGTGGTCATCATTCGCCTCAAGAAATGATGCAGATGTTGATCTGTGACTGGACCGAAGTCGAACCGCGCCTCCAGGAGGCGGCCGCCTCCGCGTCCGGTGTTGCGCTGGAAGACGTGACCTGCCGCCCCCCTCTTCCGAGACCGGGGCAGCTCGTCTGCCTGGCCGGAAACTATCTTGAACCGGCCAAACCTGAACGCGGTCTGTTCAATGCTTTTCTCAAATCGCCCAATGCCGCCCTCGGCCACGGCGGCACAGTCGTCCTGCCTAGCGCTGAAGCCAGCGTCTTTCACTTCGAACCGGAGCTGGCGATTGTCATCGGCAAACCGGCCAGCTACCTTGCCGCCGAGGACGCAATGGAGCACGTCTTTGGGTACACACAGTTCATCGATGTCTCCGCCAGGGGGCTGCCGGGCGGATTTTTCCTGGGGAAATCTTGGCATACCTTTGCGCCTTTGGGCCCTGTTCTCGTGACCCGCGACGAGATTCCGAACGCCAACGACCTGAACGTGCGCCTGTGGGTCAATGACGAAAAGCGCCACGACATCACCACCGCAGACATGGACCGCCACATTCCCGAACTGCTGGCCGAGGTAACCAACGTGCTCCCCCTGCAGCCAGGCGACGTGGTTGCCACCGGCACCCATCACTTCGGCCTTGAACCGGTCCAGGACGGTGACACGATTCGGCTACAGATTGACCAGTTGGGGCCGGCTCTCGTCGTGCACTGCTCCGATCCGTCGGGCCGTAGCTGGGAGAGGTAGACCTGGCCTAAAGGCGTTTTTTCAACGGTTGTACTACCTGCTGGGCTATGATAGGATTTTCATTGAGGGATTGGGTCCATCCGATTGCGGTAGGCGCTCTTAGCGCGGGCTGCGAAGCTGGGTGGATGGCAATTTGGCTGCCGTCGATCTTCCCTTCATGGGAGATTGCGGCGGCCAAATCAGCCGTCTTCCACTCAACCGTACACGAAGTTCCGGGGGACGCGTTGTCAGGCATGTGTACCCGGCGATTTCCCTGAAAAGCCGAAAGACTAAGTCCTTTTTACACTGCTCAAGGAGGCAAAACCATGCAGAGGAGAGCACTCAAGAGGATTTCCCGGCGGGAGTTCATGCGCGTGTCGGCGTTTACTGCTGCCGGCGTAGTGGTCGTGGCCTGCGGCGCTGACGGCGGACCGCCGGCGGAAGAAGCGGCACCAGCCGACGAGGTGCCGGCAGAGGAGGCCGCGGCTGAACCTGCGGCAGCGCCTTCGCAGTACAACGAGGCGCCGATGCTTGCCGAAATGGTCGCCAACGGCGAGTTGCCGCCGGTAGATGAGCGGTTGCCGCTGGAACCGCTGGTCATTACACCCGAAGAGGAAATCGGGGACTACGGCGGCATTTGGAACCGTCTGGCGACCTCGGCCAGTGATAATCAGCTGGGGGGCAAGGTCGGCGGCGAGCACCTTGTGCGCTACAACAAAGACGGCACGCAGATCAACCCGAACGTCTTTGAAAGCTGGGAAGTGTCGGACGACGGCTCGACCTTCACATTTAACCTGCGCCCTGGCATGAGATGGTCTGACGGCGAGCCGTACACGGCCAATGACCTCCTTTTCTACTATGAGGATGTGCTCCTCAATGAAGATCTGACCCCCTCCTTCCCCAACTGGCTCATTGTCGCCGGCGAGCCGGTGGTGATCTCAAAACTGGACGATTACAAAGTCGAATTCAAGTTTGCGGCCCCCTATGCACTGTTCATCAATGTGCTAGGCTCTTTGTGGGGGGACAGATTCGCCAGATACTGTGCCCATTACCTGAAACAGTTCCACATTGACTATGCCGACAAGGACGAGCTGGAAGCGATGATGAAGGATGCCGGTGTCGAGCACTGGTACCAGCTCTTCGGCACGAAACCGGATACCAGGCGTAATCCCGACACACCCAGCTATCTTCCCTGGAATCTGAGCACGCCCTCTCATAGTGATCCGTTGATCGCCGATCGTAATGCCTTCTATTGGAAGGTCGATTCGGAGGGCAATCAGCTGCCCTACATTGACGCCATCCACTGGAGTCTGGTGGACGGCAAGGACCAGCTCAACCTGCGCGCGATCCAGGGCGAAGTAGACATGCAGCTGCGGCATATCACCTTCGACAACGTGCCGCTGTTCATGGAGAACCGGGAGAGGGGCAATTACCGCGTCATGCTGTGGGATAGAGGGCAGGTAACCGACACCGTCCTGCATCTCAATCACACCAACAAAGATCCCGTTCTGCGAGAAATCGTCCAGGACAAGCGCTTCCGCTACGCGCTCTCGCTGGGCATGAATCGTGAAGACATCAACGAAGCTGTCTATCTGGGTCAGACCGAACCCACCCAGGTATCCCCGACCAAGAACTCGCCCGTCTACTGGGAACCTCAGGCCAAAAGCATGACCGAGCACGATCCCGATCGGGCCAATGCCTACCTGGACGAAATGGGTCTCACCGAGCGGGACGACGAGGGCTACAGGTTGCGCCCTGACGGAGAGCGGCTCAGCCTGGTGTTTGAGTATGTAGCAATCTTCGCCGCCTGGGGCGACATCGCCGAACTGCTGACCTCCCAATGGAAGGAAATCGGGCTGGAGCTGATAAGTACGGAAATCGACCGCAGTCTCTTCGGGCAGCGCCTCAGCGCCAACGAGCTGGACCTCGGCGTATGGCACAGCAGCGGCGAGTGGAACCCCTTCATCGAACCGCGCTCCTTCGTCCCGATTGTGAACAACTATGCTTTGCGGCAGTACGCCTTCTACTATAACAGCGGCGGCAAAGAGGGGTTTGAGCCCACCGGCGACATTCTGAAGGCCATCGAGATCTGGGAAGAGATCAAGACGACTGTGGATGTGGAGACGCAGCACGCACTGTTCCGTCAGATCCTCGAGCTCAACATGGAGAATCTGTGGCAGATCGGCGTCACCACCGCTCCGCCGCAGCCGGTGATCGTCAAGAACTACTTCCGCAACGTGCCCGAGGACGGCATGTTCGACGACCAGCCGCGCTCGCCTTCGAATACCGGAATGGAACAATACTTCATCCGCGCCGGAGAGGACACGTAGTACGACTTTGCTGCAGTACGACTCGCCGCCAACTGTTTCGATTTTCTCCGATTTGACGGGAAGAGGTGGGTAAGCGGCGTGGAGTGCATCAAGGTAAGATCGCGCTAATAGTGGCCGCGGGCCTGCCGGAGACGGCTGCGCCCGCGGCCACGTGTTTACACGGCTCCGAGCACCTGATCTTCAAGCCCGGACTCCTCCATTGTCCACGGCGGCGCCAGAGGTAGAGGAGAGGACTTCCGCGACTCTACCATGTCGCAGCGTTGAATCCGCAGACAGCCAAACAGGCTGATGCCAAGTGAGATCATGAGCATATCACAAGGAAACTTCGTCGCCCGACCGATCACCCAGGGGCCGAAGCACCATTTCTTCGGCTACTACGGCATCTGTCCTTGGAACGCCACCGGCCAGTATCACCTCTGCCTGCAGTCGGACTTCCACGACCGCCCGCCCGCCGCCGGCGACACAGCTGTGGTCGGTCTCGTCGACATGGAGACGGGCAACTTCGAAGGCGTGGCCGAAACACAGGCCTGGAACCTGCAACAGGGCTCCATGTTGCACTGGCTGCCGACGGCCCCCGACCGGCTGATCACCTACAACGCCCGCGAGGACGACCGCTTCGTCGGCATCGTGCAGGACATCCACAGCGGGCATAAGCGTATCCTTCCCTACCCGATCAGCGCCATGACCCGCCACGGCCGTCAGGCCCTGGGCCTCAACTATGCCCGTCTCAAGTCGCTGCGGCCCGTTGTTGGGTACGCCGGCCTGCCAGATCCCTTCGCGGATCAGAACCATCCCGCCGAGGACGGCGTGTACACCATGGACACGGAAACAGGCGAGGCCAGAGTGCTGGTCTCCTACGAAGAAGCTCGCGACTTTCTCAGCGATTACGAAGAGGTGCAAGCGCGCAAGATCTGGTTCAACCACACGATTATCAATCGCGACGACACACGCGTCGCCTTCGTGGTGCGCTACCGGGACGAGACCAGAGAAATCAGGCACACGATTCTGCTTTCCGCCAGCATGGACGGAGGAGATCTTCGCATCGTGACAGACTTGGGCGCGTCGCACTTCGATTGGCTGTCTGAAGAGTTGATCTTTGGCTGGGTGACAATGAAGGAGGGGCAAAAATACTACCTGATCAACGACAGGACCTCAGAATATGAGGAAGTACGGCCCGATATCCTGACCAAAAACGGCCACTGCAGCTTTACTCGCGACGGCGAGTGGCTGTTGACCGATGAGTACCCTGACGAGAACAGCCTCCAGGCCCTGCTGCTCTGGCACATGTTCGAAGAACGGCTGGTCGTTCTCGGGCGATTCCACTCGCCACTGCCGTTCCGAGGCGAGATCCGCTGCGACCTGCACCCCCGCTGGAGCCGCGACGAGCGCCAGGTCAGCTTTGACTCGGTCCACGGCGGCAGCCGCCAGATCTACGTTGTCGACGTGGCGGACGTCGTAGATCGATGAGGCGAGCGCACAATGTCGGAAGTAAATTGAAGGGAGCGAGCGGAAACCAGGGCTGTTCAACACTGTCCAACCATGTGGGAGGAAATATGAGCACTACGGAAGGCAGCTTTGCCGCAAGAGCAATCACCCAAGGACCGAAGCACCATTTCTTCGGCTACTATGGCATCTACCCTTGGGATTCAACCAGCAAATACCACCTCTGCCTGCAGTCGGACTTCCACGACCGGCCGCCCGCCGACGGCGACACTGCCATAGTTGGCCTTGTGGACATGGAGACAAGCAGCTTCGAAGGCGTCGCCGAAACGCAGGCCTGGAATCTGCAGCAGGGCAGCATGATGCACTGGCTCCCCACCGCGCCCGACCGCCTGATCACCTACAACGCCCGCGATAACGACCGCTTCATCAGCGTGATCCAGGACATCCACAGCGGGCACAAGCGGCTCCTGCCCTACCCCATTGCCGCCATCACCCGCGACGGGCGCAAGGCGCTGGGGCTCAACTACGCGCGGCTCTGGGATATGCGGCCCGTGGTCGGCTACCCCGGGCTCACTGACCCCAATGCAGACCAGAAACATCCTGCCGACGACGGCCTCTACATCATGGATACCGATACAGGCGAGGGCAAACTGCTCTTCTCCTACGAAGACGCCCGCGACTACCTCAGCAACTATCCCGAGATTCAGAACCACAAGCTCTGGTTCAACCACCCATTTATCAACCGCGACGACTCCCGCGTCGCCTTCGTCGTTGTCTACTGGGACGACGCCGGGGCCAGGAAAACGGTATGCCTGACGATGACCCTGGATGGCGGAGACATTCGCATCATGAACGACCTGGGAACCTCACACTGCGACTGGCGGACCAAAGACGTCATCTTCGGCTGGTTCACGACGAAAGAGGGCATAAACTTCTACCTGGTCAACGACGCCACCGGTGAATACGAGTCCGTGCGCCCCGACGTCCTCTCCCGCGACGGCCACTGCAGCTTTACCCGCGACGGCACCTGGCTGCTCAACGACGAATACCCCGACGAGAACGACCTCCGCTCCCTGTTCCTCTGGAACATGGCCGAAGAGCGACTGGTCGTCCTCGGGCGCTTCCTGTCTCCCCCGTTCTTCCGGGACGAGATACGCTGCGACCTGCACCCCCGCTGGAGCCGCGACGAGCGCCAAGTCAGCTTTGACTCGATCCATGAAGGCAGCCGGCAGATCTACGTTGTAGACGTGGCGGAGATCGTGGGATGATGAGTCGCGCTCACGTGGCGTAGACTTCAAGATGAGGGGTACAGAAACACGTCACGTTCGATACTGCCCAACCATGTGGGAAGTGACATGAGCAATACAAGTAGCAACTTGGTCGCAAGAGCAATTACGCAAGGACCGGAGCACCATTTCTTCGGCTACTATGCCATCTGCCCTTGGGACGCAACCGGCCGCTACCACCTCTGCCTGCAGTCCGACTTCCACGATCGTCCGCCCGCCGCCGGCGACACTGCCGTCGTCGGCCTTGTGGACATGGAAACAGACAAGTTTGAAGGGGTGGCCGAAACCCAGGCCTGGAATCTGCAGCAGGGCAGTATGTTGCATTGGCTGGCGACCGCGCCCGACCGCCTGATCACCTACAACGCCCGCGAGGGCGACCGTTTCGTCGCAATCGTTCAGAACATCCACACTGGGCAGAAACGAGTCCTGCCCCACCCGATCGCCGCAATCACCCGCAACGGACGCAAAGCTCTTGGTCTGAACTATGCCCGGCTGAAGTCGATGCGACCGGTTGTCGGCTATGCGGGGCTGCCCGATCCCTACGCCGACCAGAATCATCCCGCCGAGGACGGTCTCTACATTATCGACACCGAGACAGGGGAGGCCAGCGTACTGGTTTCCTACGAAGAAGTACGCGATTTCCTCAGCCACAACGAAGAGTTACAGGCAGGCAAAATTTGGTTCAACCATCCGTTCATTAACCGCAACGACACGAGAGTTTCTTTCGTAGTTCGGGTCTACGACAAGACAAAGGAGATCGGGCAAACAACAATGCTGTCCGCCAGCATGGAGGGAGGAGAGCTGCGCGCCATGACCGACCTGGGCGCGTCGCACTGTGACTGGCTGACCGAGGAGTTGATTTTCGGCTGGGTTACGATGAAGGAGGGGCCAAACTATTACCTGATGAACGACACCACCTGCGAATACGAGGTGGTGCGACCCGATGTCCTGACCAGGAACGGCCACTGCAGCTTTACCCAGGATGGAACCTGGCTTCTGACCGATGAGTATCCCGACGAAAACAGCCAGCAGCCGCTGCTCCTTTGGCATATGGCGGAGGAACGCCTCGTGCATCTGGGGAGCTACCATTCGCCGCTGCCCTTCCGCGGGGAGATCCGCTGTGATCTGCATCCCCGCTGGAGCCGGGATGAGCGTATGGTCAGCTTCGACTCCATCCACGAAGGCAGCCGGCAGGTCTACGTGATGGACGTCTCGGAAGTCGTCGGCGCCTAGGGGCGGCCTGTGGGGTCGCGTCAGCAGCCTCTTCTACCAAGGTTGGGTCCGGATTTCAACTCCACCACTATTCTACGCTGGAGAGAACCCAATGGTACCATCCCGCGCCATCACTTCTGGGCCGAAGCATCACTGGTTCGGCTACTACGACAAACTGCAGTTCGATCCCTCCGCCCGCTACGCGCTGGGGATGGAAGTGGACTTTGAACACCGCGCCCCGACGCCGGACGATGTGATCAGGGTCGGCATGGTCGATCTGTCGGAGGGCGACCGCTGGATCGACTTGGGCGAGAGCCGGGCCTGGGGCTGGCAAGCAGGCTGTATGCTCCAGTGGCTGCCGCAATCTGCACATGAAATTATCTGGAATGACAGGGAGAACGGCCAATTCGTCAGTCACATACTGAACATCGAAACCCGCCAGAAACGGACGCTTCCCCACCCGGTTTTCACCCTCAGCCCCAATGGCCGCAATGCGCTGTCCATCGACTTCCATCGTCTCGAAGACATGCGCCCCGGATACGGCTACATGGGCATTCCCGATCCCCGTTCTGATGTGCTGGCGCCGAAAGAGACCGGCATACACACAGTCGACCTGCACACAGGCGAAAGCAAGCTGATCGTCAGCCTGGCTGAGGTTGTGGCAATCCCGTATCCTCACGGTGACATTCAAGCCTCCAAACACTACTTCAACGTCCTTATCTTCAACCCTGGCGGTACGCACTTTCTCTTCCTCCACCGCTGGCGTTTCGGCGACGGACCTTTCCACACGCGTATGCTTACCGCAAGAACGGACGGCTCCGACCTGAAGGTCGTAGATCACTCTGGCCACACCTCTCATCTGATCTGGCGCGACGACTCGCACATCCTCGCCTGGTCGCGGCGCCCTTCGCACGGCGGCGCCTACTACGTCTTCCCCAATGCCGAAGACGGTTCATGCGGCCCCGATCAGATAGTGGGAAGAACGAAGATGCCGCTGAACGGTCACTGCACATATCTGTCCGACAACGACTGGATCCTGAACGACACTTATCCGCAAGGGGAAGAACGATTGCAGGACCTGTATTTATACCATGTCCCAACCGACCGCCGCGTCGACCTGGGACAGTTCCATTCTCCTCCGGCGTATACCGATACGTTGCGCTGCGATCTCCACCCCCGTTCCAGCCCGGACGGCAGCCTGATCGTGATCGATTCGGCCCACGCCGGCAACGGCCGCCAAATGTATCTCTTCGACGTGGGGGAGATTATCTGCGCATGATTGAAAGATGACTCAGGTAATCCCCCGCACTATGATGCAGTAAGATGCAGTAATGTCATGATGCCAGTATGCGAATAACTCTGATGATTGACGATGGATGACGTGCTTACGGTCGCTCGAATCCTGCCGAACGCAATGGAATCAGCCTCGGCAGCGCAATTTCCGAATTGGCGCGGCGGGGAATCAAGGGGATGGGCCATGTTGAAGGCGACGATGGCATTCCCGTATTTCGCATAGCCTCTGCAGATCGGCCGGTAACAAATGAAGATGTAAGAAAGGCGCTTAGCGAATGGCCTTGACCCAGTCACTAGACGTCAGAGTTTCGGCTTGACCGAGTCCTGTTCATCACATTTGTCCCTCCTACCGTCGTCGCGCCCCGCAATTGCATGCATCCAATCAGACAAACGCTTGTACAAGCGCACGCGTATCGGCGGGACTCCCGTCAATTTTTCCAACATTGACGAACATGCTTTTTTCCTTTAGAATGACGCTGGCTACCCAGCAACCATCCCCTCAATTCCGACTGAAATCGGGATTGACTCTTCTCCGGTTGCGTCTGAATGTCCAGATTCGTGAAGGCAATGGCGACAAATCCCACAGGCACAAAAGAAAGAGGTCCCCGTGACAGGTCCATTTCGTCTTGCCAATGAAGTTGATACGACCGGGTTCGGTGACACTGGGATGCGCTTGGGGGATCTTGACGGTGACGGTGAGTTGGAAGCCGTCTTCTTCCAAGCGCGCGACTGCCACATCCCTCGCATGTCGGCCGGCGGTTACCGCCACGAGAAGCAGGTCCATTGCGTAACGGCCATGAAGCTGGACGGGGATGTAATGTGGCAGGAAGGCGCCCCCCTCGGTACCGGCCATTGGGCCATGCACGAAGTCGCGGCCGCAGTCAGTGATATCGATGGCGACGGCAAGCAAGAAATCGTCTATGTGACCGAGCGGGACGGCCGCAGCTATCTGAGGATTCTCGAGGGAGACCGCGGCTACTACCGCAAAGAAGTCGAAACCGGCCCCAACTGTGTACTGCAGCTCTGCGACATCCGCGGCCTCGGCGCCAGGCGCGATATCCTCGTCTCCACCTTCGTCAACCCCATCTACATCTACGACGACGACCTGAACTGCCTGTGGAACTGCCACTTCTATGGCGGCGCCGGGCATGAACATGACTTCTACGACATCGACGACGACGGCAAAGAGGAGGCCTTCATCGGCTACTGCTGCGTGCGCGCCGACGGGCACAAGATCTGGTGGCGGCCCGATCTGGAGCCGCACCTTGAGGAAATGACCCGCGCGCCTCATGTCGATCACCTGCACGTCCACGACATCGACGAAGACGGTAGGCCCGAACTGCTCATGGTCGCCGGCAAAGATCTGGTCGTCCTGGATGCCGCTACCGGTGAAGATCGGTGGATCTTCGAAGGCACCCACATCCAGACCTGCGCCGCGGGCAAATTCTTGCCGGATATGGAAGGGCAACAACTGTTTGTCACCGAGCGGCGGCTTCACGGCGATCAGGCCCACATTGGATTTCGCGGCTATCTCGTGGATTGCAAGGGCAACGAGATCTGGCGCATGGAAAAGGCCGGCTACGGCAGGACCATAAGACTAGCGGGCGCCGACGCCGACGTTATCTTTTCCGAGTGCCAGGGAAAAAAACCTCAAGTCATTGACGGGCACGGAAATATCATTCAGGAACTGGATATGCCGCTTCACACGTATGCCGAAGACCGCTTTGACGATGGCGATACCGGCGTGCGGGCCGTGTTCACGATTGCCGACACCAATGGCGATGGCAAACTGGAACTGCTGGGCTACAACCGGACGCGCCTGTGGCATTGGGTGCAAGACTAGCCGAAACTAGCTGAAGGATTCTGTATCGCGTGTTTGACTGTCTACCATCGGTATTCTGTGCAAGGACCCACATTCAAGGAGAAAACGAATGAAGAGTCTGAAGAACAGTAGCAACTGGATTTCGAGGCGCGAGTTCATGCGTGTCTCTGGCGTGACTACGGCCGGGTTGGTAGCGGTCGCTTGTGGCGCCGGCGGCGAGCCGCAGGAAGAAATGGCAGCCGAACCGGCCGCTGAGGAGGCTCCGGTCGAAGAGGCCGCCCCAGCCGCGTCGGGAAGTATGTACAGCGAAGCCCCCATGCTGGCGGAAATGGTCGCAGCCGGTGATCTCCCTCCCGTTGACGAAAGACTGCCCGCCAGTCCTGCCGTGTTGGAAGCTGTCGAACAGGTCGGCAAGTACGGCGGTACTATCCGTCGCGGCTTCAAAGGCGTCTCTGACCGCTGGGGCCCGACCAAGATGCAGAACGAGTCCCTTACCTGGTACAACATGGATCTGACGCTGCGCCCCAACATGGTCGAATCCTGGGAGACCAACGCTGACGCCACCGAGTGGACCTTCCATCTGCGCGAGGGGTTGAAGTGGTCGGACGGTACCCCGTTCGACAGTGACAGCTTCATGTGGTGGTACGACAACCACTTCTCTAACGAAGACCTGACCCCCGCCGTCTCCATTCGTTGGGGAACGGGCACGCCGCGCGTGCCGATGGTCGTGTCGGCGCCCGACAACAACACGGTAATGATGACGTTTGAGCATCCCAAGCCGCTCTTCGCCTTCGACGTGACCCGTTCGCACTGCTTTTCGCCGGGCCACTACATGAAGCAGTTCCACATCGAACTGACCGATGACAAGGAAGGGCTGGAGGCCCAGATCGATGAAGCCGGCGTCGACTCCTGGGACCAGTACTACGTCGACCGCAACTGGTGGTACCTGAATCCGGACCGGCCCAACATCGGCCCCTGGCTGTCGAAGAACGAGCTTTCCTCCGAGTTGTTCTTGATGGAGCGCAACCCCTACTTCTGGCAGGTAGATGAAGAGGGCCAGCAGCTGCCCTACATCGACAAGGTAACGCACCGCCTCTTCGACACCAATGACGTATTCAACCTGCGCGTCATCAACGGCGAAGTCGACTTCCAGGCGCGGCACATCCAGACAGGCAACTTCACCCTCTATAAGGAGAATGAAGAAGCCGGCGATTACAGGGTCATCATCGGTACTTCGACCCGACACGAGGTGGTGACGCCCAACCAGGGCGCGCAAGACCCCCGCGTGCGTGAACTGTTCGAGAACCGCGACGTGCGCATCGCAATGTCGCTGGCTGTGGATCGCGACGGGTTGAACGAATTGGTGTGGGACGGCCTGCTGACACCGCGCCAGTACAGCCCCCTCGATCAGTCGCCCCAGTATTATGCCAAGCTGACCGAGGCCTATGCCGGTTACGACCCGGATCGAGCTAATCAGTTGCTCGACGACGCCGGCTATGCCGAGCGCGATGCCGACGGCTTCAGGCTCTGGAAGGATGGCAGCGGCGAGACCCTGAGTTTCATCATCGAGGGCACCTCCCAACCGGGGACGCCCGAGGAAGATTCGGTCCTCACGATCATCAAGTACTATGCCGAGATCGGTCTCAAGGCGACCTATAAGGGGATGGAGCGCTCGCTCTACACCGAGCACTGGTCTGCCAACACCCAGGACGCCGTCTACTGGGGTGGGTACCGCGATCTGCTGCCGATTCTCACGCCGTCGCCCTGGATCGGCACGGAATTGGACCGGCCCTGGGCCGGCGCGTATGGCCGCTGGAAGGTCGACGAGAACGACGCCAACGGCGAACCGCCGCCGGACGGCCATTTCCTCTGGAAGATCTGGGAGATCTGGGATCAAGTCAGCTCCGAGCCGGATCCGGCCAAGCGCGACGAACTCTTCTATCAGATTCTGGACATCTGGGCCGAAGAGATCCCGATCGTCGGCTACCTGGGACAGTCGCCGGCGCTGATCATCATGAAGAACAAGATGCACAACTACATCTCAGGCCAGCCGGTCAACGACGGATTGGAGGACGAGCACTTCCTGAACCCGCAGCTGCTCTCCTGGGAAGACCCTGAGAATCACATGTAGGCCGTGCGGCCGCGGGGCTAGAGGTAGAAGTCGACGTAGAGTTTCACTTCCGCCTTTGGCCCATCGCATTGAAGAGCCATAGGGCGGCGTAACCGGGCCCGGATTGAACGGGAACAGTTGCGTCGCCCTGAGACAAGCTCCCCGGCTGTGAGGCGCTCACGTCACAAATCCAACCAACTGAAACTGGCTACCCCAATGACCTCGACGAAACAGCCCGCCCGCCCGCGATTCACCTCCGTCAAAATGTACAAGCACGCGGCGGGCCATCCCTCTTTCTGGTATCCTCCCGAGTGGCAGCTGCAAGAGACCGACACGCCCAACCCAGCCGTCAGCCTCTACCCCGATCCGACTGACGAGGCTACCTTTATCTCGATCACGGTCCAGGATATGGGTCAACCGCTGGCGGCAGAGGAAAGTTCAGTCCTGGCGGAAGGCGTTGAAGAAGGTTTGAAGCAACTTGAAGAGTGTGTCGTCGAGAAGTTGGAGCTTGTGGCAGACGTGGGCGACTGGTGCCAGGAGTGGGTGTGCACTTTCGTGCAAGACGGGACAACCCGCTGCCGGCGGGCCCGTCTCTTCTGCGCGGGGCCGCATCTGTATTCGGTCGTTGTTCAGGGAGCTACCTCTGAGCGCTATGAATACTGGCGAGGCATGATGGAATGGGTCATGTTGACCGTTCTGAACACGACGGTCGATATGGGCGCGTAGACTGGCTCTCTTGTGGGCCGGTCTCTAATCTGTAATTATCCCTGAGAGTCGAAATACTACTCTTTGTATCAATTCAAGCGAAAGGAACTGAAGACGATGAAGGACGGAATGGATCGTAGAACTTTCCTGCGGATGAGCGGTCTCTCGGCTGCTGCCGCAGTCGCAGCTGCCTGTGGCGCGCCCGGCGGAGACGCCGAACCGCAGGCTGCCGGCGAGGCCCCAGCCGCTGAGGCTCCCGCAGCAGATTCCGGATCAATGTCCAAGTACAACGAGTCGCCGCTGCTCGCTGAACGCGTTGCCGCCGGCGAACTGCCGCCGGTCGATGAACGCCTCCCGGCCAACCCGGTTGTCATCGAACCCCTGGAGGAGGTCGGCCAGTACGGCGGCACAACGCGCGTTGCCATCGGTAACCCCAATCACCTCTTCGGCGATCCCCAGGCAGTAATGGGCACCGAGCTGATCCTGCGCATCGCGCCCGACTTCTCCTCGATCACCAGCGGTCTGGCCGAAAGCTGGGAATTTAACGAGGACGCCACCGAGCAGATCCTGCATCTGCGCGAAGGGCTCATGTGGTCCGACGGCGCGCCCTTCAGCGCCGACGACTTCATGTTCTCATGGCATGATCTGTGGCTCAACGAAGAGTACGCACCTGGGGGGCCGCCCTCTTCCTGGAAGGCGGGAGCTTCCGCCTCTGGCGATCCCTTGCGGATGGAAAAGATCGACGATTACACCATCAAACTTTCCTTCTCAAAGCCCTATCCGCTGATCGTTCTGCACGAGACGTTTTATGCCGGATCGCAGGGCGGACTGTGGCAGCCGGCACACTATCTCAAGCAGTTCCATCCCGATTTCGGCGACGCTGATGAGATTGCCGCCATGACGGAGGAGGCCGGCTTTGATGAGTGGCATCAACTCCTGCGCGATAAAGGACGTGTGGGCTCGACAATCCCGGCACAGGTCGGGCTGCCCGGCATGACAGCCTTTATACGTGTCGACGACGCTCCTGACCATCACACCTACGAACGTAACCCCTATTACTGGAAGGTGGACACGGCTGGCAACCAGTTGCCCTACATCGACAACACCATCGTCTTTGTCATTGACAACCGCGAAGTCGCCAATGCCAAACTGATCGCCGGTGAGTTGGAGTTCTCCGGCCGCCAGGCCGACCTGGCCAACATGGAGTTGTACCAGGCAAACTTGGAGTCGGCAGATCTGAAAATCAAGATGTGGAAGTCGACCTTCCCCGGCCGAACCATCATCGTGCCCAACCATACCCACAAAGACCCGCAGGTTCGGGAGTTTTTCGGCAACAAGGATGTCAGGCACGCGATGTCGATATCGATCAACCGCGAAGAGATCAACGACGTCGTCTACTTCGGTCTGGGCGAACCCCGCCAGTGGGCGGCCTGGCCGAATTCGAAATACTACCAGGAGGGAGATGAGGACAACTGGGCCCAGTTCGATCCCGATATGGCGATGGAACTGTTGGACCAGGCGGGCTATTCGGAGAAGGACTCCGACGGCTTCCGTCTTTTCCCCGACGGTTCGCGCGTGAGTTGGGTTATTCAGCTGGATACGGAGCAGGCCGATGTCCTCGACGTATTTGAACTGGTCGTCGAGCAGTGGCGTCAGGTCGGCCTGGACCCGTCGATCCGGCCGATCAACCGCTCCCATCTGAACGAGTTGGTTGCGGCCAACGATATGGGGATGTCCGGCTGGGAAGGCGACATCTCCGATATTACCTGGGTCTGGTGCTCGCGACTCAACCATCCCGGACAATGCAATGTACCGTGGGGCAAAGGCTATGACATCTGGCTGAAGGGCGATATTGAAAACGAGATCGCTGTGGAGCCGCCGGGGGAAGTTGCCTGGGTCTTCCATCGCTGGCAGGAGATGATTGACGCGGTTACCGAAGAGGAGCATGTCGCCATCGCCCGCGAACTGTGGGAGTGGTTCTACGACTACTTGCCCGGCTTCGGCACGGTCGGCATTCCCAAGCCGGTCGTGATGAAGAAGAACCTGACCAACTTCCCGGACGACGGCGTGTGGGGCTTTTCCGTGATTCGGGCGGTTCCGGTGCATCCGGAGCAGTTCTTCTATAAGCAGAGTTAGCGAGCAATGTCGGCCAGTGGATGGTGGCTCGTTGCTGATAAACTCCACCGTCCACTGGTCCATTCCACTGTAGAAAACAGGTGTTATGCGAGAGTACATTCTGCGGCGGGTATTGCAGCTTATCCCGACCCTGATTCTGATCTCGATTGTCAGCTTTACAATCATCCAACTCCCACCGGGCGATTACGTAACTACCTATGTGGCTAACCTTGCCGCGGCCGGTGAGGAGAAGAGCGAAGAGGAAATCGCCGCGTTGGAAGAGCACTACGGTCTGAATCAGCCAGGCTATATTCAGTACATCAAATGGATCACGAACTTTGTCCAGGGGGATATGGGGCTGTCCTTTTACTGGGACCGGCCAGTAAATCGGCTGATTGGCGAGCGGCTGATGCTGACAATGATCATGTCCTTTTTCACGCTCCTCTTTGTCTACGCCATGGCCATCCCTATCGGCATCTACTCCGCAGTACGGCAATACAGCCTCGCCGACTACCTGTTTACCTTCATCGGGTTTATCGGTTTGGCGACCCCGAATTTCCTGCTGGCGCTCATCTTCATGTATATCGGCATCAAAGCCTTCGGCGCCAGTGCCGGCGGGCTGTTTTCCACAGAGTATCTGGACGCGGACTGGAGTGTAGCCAGGGTCTGGGATATGCTGAAGCACATGTGGCTGCCGGTTGTGATTGTCGGCACCGCCGGCACCGCTGGCACTATCCGCGTGATGCGGGCAACTACGCTGGATGAACTGGGCCGCCCTTACGTGGAAACGGCGCGATCTAAGGGCCTGCGCGAAGGTCAGCTCACAATGAAATACCCTGTGCGCGTTGCCCTGAATCCGATTCTGAGCACCATCGGTTGGCGGCTTCCCGAAATCGTTTCCGGCACCGTTCTCGTGGCGCTCGTGTTAAACTTGCCGACGACCGGGCCGCTGCTTTGGCGCGCGCTGATGTCCCAGGATCTCTACCTCGCCGCCAGCATGATTATGATTCTGAGCACGCTAACCTTGATCGGGACTCTGATCTCGGACATTCTTTTGGCATGGGTCGATCCGCGTATTCGCTACGGGGAGAGGGGAACAACATGACCAGCGCAGCCGGTCCGGGCACGGCGGCCGTGCGCGAGAGTGTAGCGTCGCCTTACGAGAGCGGGAATCTGTCCGATCTTCTCGAATCCGAAGGAGCTATTGCCGAATCCAGAACTCAATTCCTCACGCCGCGTCAATTGATGTTGATCCGTTTCCGGCGGAACAAGATGGCTGTCTTTTCGTTGTGGTTCCTTGCTTTGCTCTACTTCTCCGCTCTATTCGCGCCGATAATTGCACCGTATGACAAGACGCATCGCTTCAACAAGCATCTCTATCTCCCACCCAGGGACATACATATTCGGGCTGAGGACGGAAGCTTTCAGCGGCCATTTGTCTACGCTGTCAAGATTGAGACAAATAAGGAGACCTTTACACGCGACTTTGTCGAAAACCGGGACGAGCGATATCCTGTCCAGTTCTTTGTCAAGGGAGACCCCTACAAGCTCTGGGGCCTCTTCAGGATGGACTGGCATCTTTTTGGAGTCGAAAACGCCGAGGAGATAGGTCCGATTTTTCTTATGGGCGGCGACAAGTTTGGACGTGATATCTTTGGTCGCGCGCTGTACGGCGCCCGCATCTCCTTAACGATCGGTCTGGTCGGCGTTACTATCGCCCTTATCATTGGACTGGTACTGGGAGGCATGTCAGGGCTTTACGGCGGGCTGGTAGACAACCTTATCCAGAGACTGATCGAGTTTATCCGATCCATCCCAACAATCCCGCTTTGGATGGGACTGGCTGCGGCAATGCCAGCAGACTGGCCGCAGCTTCGAGTCTACTTTGGCATTACCATCATCCTTTCGTTGCTCGCCTGGACGACCCTGGCGCGGGTTGTGAGGGGAAAGTTCCTATCCCTGCGCAATGAAGACTTTGTTCTGGCCGCCCAATCGGCTGGCGCAAACCAGTGGTACCTGATCTGGCAGCACCTCGTTCCCTCCTTCATGAGTTACGTACTGGTGGACATTACACTTGCCATTCCAGGCATGATCATTGGCGAAACGGCGCTTAGCTTCCTTGGGCTGGGTTTAGTGTCGCCGACAGTCAGTTGGGGCGTAATGCTGAAGGATGCGCAGCAGATCGTTGAGATCGCTATCCACCCGTGGATTCTGTGGCCAGCCATGTTCGTTGTCGTCACGGTGCTGGCGCTTAACTTCATCGGCGACGGCCTGCGTGACGCGGCTGACCCCTACGCTGATCTGTAATTGTCGGCTTCTGAGGCGCCGGTATTCTTTTCCCTGGTGAGAATGCTTACGCCACTCATCTGTCCCTGAACTCCAAATGGACAACCTGCTCGAAGTTAAGAACCTGCAGACACACTTCTTTATGGCCGAAGGGGTCGCCAAGGCCGTGGACAGCACGACCTTCTCCATCCGCCGCGGTCAGGTCCTGGGCGTCGTCGGCGAGAGTGGCTGCGGCAAAAGCGTCACCGCTCGCTCCATCATGCGCATGGTGCGGCCGCCCGGTCATACGGTAGACGGCGAAATCCTATATTCGCGAGACGACCAGAACGGGCAAAGCATGGTCCTGGACCTGCTTCAACTTCCCGCCACAGGCACGGAAATGCGCGCCATCCGCGGCGGCGAGATAGCGATGATTTTCCAGGAGCCGCGCGCCTCGCTCAGTCCTGTACATAAAATTGGCGACCAGATTACCGAGAATATCCTGCTGCACCAGGATGTAACACCCGCCGAGGCGGAAGAGACCGCCATCGAAATGCTGCAGCAAGTGCATATTCCTCTGGCAGAGCAGCGAATGAATGCCTTCGCTCACCAGCTCAGCGGCGGCATGTGCCAACGAGTGATGATCGCGATGGCGCTGAGTTGCCACCCTAGTCTTCTGATCGCAGATGAACCGACCACGGCTCTGGACGTTACTACAGAGGCCCAGATCCTTGAACTGATGCAAGGGCTGCAGGCCGAACTTGATATGGCGATCATGTTCATCACCCACGACCTGGGCGTCGTCGCCGAAATGGCCGACGAGGTGGCGGTGATGTACCTGGGAAAAATCGTCGAAAGGGGCGCGGCTGCCGATATCTTCCGCGACCCCAAGCACCCCTATACGATCGCTCTGCTGGAGTCGCTGCCGCGCATGGACCAGAAGCGAGAGTGGCTGCAGACGATCCGGGGCGTTGTGCCGGATCCCTACAGCACGCTCAAAGGCTGTCCTTTCCATCCGCGTTGCGCCGATTTCATTGCCGGCGTTTGCGACGAAATCGTGCCCCAGCCGATCACGTTAGAAGACAACCGGGAGGTGCGTTGCCTCCTGTATTCTGAACACGCCCACCAGGAAAGCCCCCCAGTCGCAGAGGAAACAAGCCATCAATAGCGATTCAGACAGCTACTCACTCCTGGAAGTAAACGGGCTGAAAAAACACTTTCCGATCTCAGCCGGACTGTTCTCCAAGGTCGTCAGCCACATCAAGGCCGTGGATGGCGTCGACTTTGCGCTGCAAAAGGGTGAGACGCTGGGCCTGGTCGGCGAGAGCGGCTGCGGCAAGACGACAGTTGGCCGCCTGATCATGCGTCTGTACGAGCCGACGGCCGGAAGCATTCAGTTTCGTCCCTACGGCGAGGAGGGAGAAGACTATAATCTGGCGACACTCGACAACGCGTCTCTGAGGCCGGTCCGGTCCCATCTGCAGATGATATTTCAAGACCCCTATACATCGTTGAATCCCCGCAAAACGATACTGGATATTATCGGCGAGCCGTTGCGACTGAACGGGATGAAAAAAGGGTCCGATCTGGAGGACCGTGTGGTGGAGATGCTTCGACTCGTCGGGCTGAGGCCGGAGTACATAACCCGCTACCCCCATGCCTTCAGCGGCGGACAACGGCAGCGCATCGGCATTGCCCGCGCCCTCATCCTCAATCCCACCCTCGTCATCGCCGATGAGCCCGTTTCCGCTCTTGACGTCTCGGTTCAGGCGCAGATACTCAATCTCCTCAAGTTTCTCCAGCGGGAATTGGACCTGACTTACCTGTTCATCGCCCATGATCTCGGCGTTGTCAAGCACATCAGCGACCGGGTGGCGGTGATGTATGTAGGCAAGCTGGTAGAGTTGGCAAACGCAGATGATCTTTACCGGCAGCCACTCCATCCGTATACGGAAGCGTTACTCTCTGCTGTGCACGGGGCGGGCCCAGCGCATAGCCAGCGTGAGCGCATCGTCTTGGAGGGAGAAGTAGCCGACCCCTCCAATCCACCGTCCGGTTGCTACTTCCATCCTCGTTGCCGTTACGCCCAGGAACGCTGCCAGCAGGAGACGCCGGATTTGCGAAGCGTCGCAGACAGTCGTTTTGTTGCCTGCCACTTTGCCGAGGAGTTGGACCTGGCCGGCGCTGGCACGCCATAGACCCGACCAAACACAAATGAGGAGCAAGCGCTGATGACAATGCGCCCCATTACATCCGGGCCGAAGCATCACTGGTTCGGTTACTATGACAAACTGCAGTTCGATCCCTCAAGCCGCTACGTGCTGGGCATGGAGGTCGATTTTGAGCATCGCTCGCCAAACGCGGAGGATATGATTGGGATTGGGATGATTGACCTGGCCGACGGCAACCGCTGGATTGGGTTGGGGGAGACAAGCGCTTGGTGCTGGCAGCAGGGCTGTATGCTTCAGTGGATTCCCGGCTCCGATAGGGAGGTTGTCTGGAACGATCGAGTAGAAGACCGCTTCGTTTGCCACATTGTAGATGTGCACTCAGACAAGAAGCGTACGGTTGACGATCCGATCTATACAATCTCCCCCGATGGGCGCACCGCCATCGGCGCCGACTTTCGCCGCATCAACCACATGCGGCCCGGCTACGGCTATTCGGGCATCCCCGATCCGAACTACGATAAGCTGGCTCCCGAAGACGCCGGAATTCACCGCGTTGATCTAGAGACGGGCCAGGCGTCCCTGATCATCTCTATAGCGCAGGTGGCTGCGATCCCCTATCCCCACATGGACATCAGCGGAGCCAAACATTACTTCAATCACTTGCTCTTCAACACCGACGGCTCACGCTTCATCTTTCTTCACCGCTGGCGATTCGGCGATGCCGGCTTCCATACTCGAATGATGACCGCCGCGACTGACGGCTCCGACATCTACGCAGTCGACCAGTACGGGCACACATCCCACTTTATCTGGCGCGATCCGGAAACGATCCTGGCGTGGGCCAGGCATCCCTCACACGGAGACGCCTTCTACCTTTACCGTGACGGCACGCAGGTCGTGGAGGTTATCGGCAAAGGTGTGATGAAGCTGAACGGGCACTGCACCTATCTTGCCGACACAAACTGGATTCTGAACGACACCTATCCTGTGCCCAGAGGCGACGGCAGAGTCCAGGAGTTGTATCTCTATGATGTGGAGAGTGGCGAGAGGACGGAACTGGGAGAATACGCCTCGTATCCGGAATATGAGAGTGAGTGGCGCTGCGATTTGCATCCACGCTCCAGCCCGGACGGGAGGCTGATAACAGTCGATTCAGTGCATGGCGGTAATGGCCGCCAAATCTACCTGATGGACATCTCCGCACACCAGGGTGCCTAGTGGAGTTAGGAGGCGCTCGGTCTCGTGTTAGTGCGCGAGATAGGGCTGGGGAGAGCTAATTCCAGGTATAAGACCCTTTTTCGTCCTGGGGTATCGAATCGAAGCTCTGCATGGTCTGGCGTCTTTCCGGTTTCAGGCCGGCGCGGTTGGCAATCTCCTCGGCCAACTCGGGAATGAAAGGAAGATCCTCGCGAAACAGGACGGTCGAGTCTTCCGGTGTGTAGTGAACGTGCAAATCTACGTCGGCCGCGCTTGCTTCCCTTCGGCGCACGATCACGTCCAAGCGAGTCATGTTCCCCCAGTTCCACTTGCGGGAAATCGCCCAGAAGCGCAACGGGCTCTTTATCGCGAGTCCCTCGTCCGAAACCTCATAAACAGTTCCGATATCGATTATGTGCCCGTAGAGGAGAAGTGCGCCCCAGATGAGGAATGTCCAGGCGATGGCCTCGACGAAGAAAAGCCGGTCAATCCCCATAGTGAAAGTCAACGTTCCCGCAATCAGCAAGGCGGCTGCCGATACCAGCGACTTTGGTCTTCCTCTGAAGATCACCGATTCCCGGATTTCATCTGCCTGAAGGGATTCAGCCATAGAACCATTCTGCCTTGTAAGGATGATTTGATAGCTCTTCCAAGCAACCGCAGACAGGCGGACCGCTACTGCCCACTGGACCGCAATTGATGGACTGCGAATAGTATAGATCGAAGGGCGAAGCGTACAAAATCTGGCGGACACAGACGCATTGCATAGCGCAGCCTGCTATTTCGGAGTGTTCCTGCGGGCAATCAAATGCCGATCGCTCAGTCGATAACCAGGCGGTATCCCCTCCCTCGAACCGTGGAGATGTAGACAGGTGCAGCGGGGTCCGGCTCCACTTTCTGCCGCAACCGGCTGACCAGCTTTTCGATGCGGGCATCGTCCACTTCCAGAATGTGTTCGTCTCCCCACACCCCTTCGACAATCTCGTATTTGTCTACAATACTATTGCTCATCTGGTAAAGCAGTTTCATAAGCCGATATTCGAGCTGCGTGAGGTCGACTGGGCGGCCGCCTACAGTCACCTCCCCGCTTTCTTCATCCACGTGGAGCCCTTCCCCCGAATCCGCAGAAGTCTGGTGCGCCAAAACGTACTCGGCGAAAAGACGGCAAAATGCGCGTAGCTCTTCCCGCTCCTGAACCAGGACGTGGTGCTTCATCAATTGCGACAGTGAGCCAGCGTCAGGCTCCAGCCCGGAGAACAGGAGGCGCAAGGTCTCTTGCTGGTCTGTCGTGCAGCTATTCCAAATCTTCTCGCTTTCCGTGTGCAGGTTCGGATCCTGGCGCAGCTGATCTATCAGTCCTCGAAGAAAGACAAAGCGATTCTGCTCGCTCCTGCTGTCCCGGTCCAACGCCGCTTCCGCACGGCCCAGAATCCGGCTGACTCCTGTCAGATAGCCCGGATGCCCGCCGGTCCACTGGTAGACAAAGTCGATATCTTCCTCGAACGGGACGACTCCATTCTGCGCGGCGAAACTGCGTACGTATCGTTCTACGTCATGGCGGGGAAGGGGAGCAAGATGCCAGGGATGATGGGAAAACAGTTCTCCGAATTCGCCGCTGTGCTCGCCTGGACGCAGAGTTGCCAGCGGCCGTACCGTTGCGGTCACAAAGACAAGCCGATTGCCGTAGCGGTCCTTCTTGGCGCGCAGGTTGAGAAACACGCGGGTGTCGATCTGCTGAAACGGCTCGTCAAACTCATCGAACAGCAGGATCAGTTTGTATTCGGTCTTGTGGAGCGCGGCGGTCAGACCGTTGCTGAAACTCAGGGGGACCTGAAAGACGTTTGCGGGCGCGACCAGGGCTTGGTAGGCGTTCTGCAGTTCCCGGTTTTCTGCCAGGACGGGGCTGCTTTCCTGAAGACATCGCAGCACCAGTTCATAGAACCCCTGCTCCGTCATCTCCAGCATGCGGTTGCAGTCGACGTAGATAGGAAGAAACGCGCTGCCTTCTTCGCCCAGTTGTTGCAGCCAGACATCGGCGTGAGCCAGTACCCGCATTAGAGAAGACTTGCCCACATTGCTGAAACCCGTTACTTCCACGCAATGGGAACGGTTGAGCAACTGAATGATGGGTCCGACGTCGTTCTGCCGCATATAGCTTCCATCTGATTGGCGCAGCGTCGTCGTCATAGGCCCCCCAATCGACAGCTTTTCACTTCTCCATTCCCCCACTGAGGTTTTTCCCCTACATTTTCAACATCTTGGTCTGGCGCGTCAAGCGGCGGCGAATTCAGTGCCATCCTCCAGCAGAATGTCTGCCGTCAGCACCTGTAATACCGCATCCGGCGCGTTCTGGCCGACCCCTGCCACCACCGGGACAAGGCCCAGCGGATCCCACCAGTATGCGGGCAGTGCCCTTGGCCGCTGAGGAATCAGGACGGGCGGCGGCTGCAATGGTCTGGACCACTCTGCCGGCCAATCGCCGCTGACCAGGCGGACAGGCGGCCAATCAGCTAGGACATCTGGGCAATCTCCTGGACGCACACAGTATGTGCGCAATCCCTCGCTCTTCTGGTCCGGCATCTCCCATGCCCAAACGTGCAGCCATCTGTCTGCTGCGACGTACAGCCCATGCAATGTCGGAAGGCGGTGGCGCCGCCTCCAAAGACGGACCGCCTGCGCGAAGGCCCACTGCGTGCTGGACAGTTCAACCGAGTGATCTAGCCACCCGGCAATCTCTTGCATGGCAGGAATGTCCAGGGACCGCTGCCAGTGAAGACGCTCAAGTACATTGTGTAGAGCAGAAACGCTGCTGCTGTCGGTGGCGTTGAACACGTTATCGGCCGCCGCGGCAGCCCCCCCGCCGGTCCGTTGGCGCCAACTTGCCAGTGCTGTATCCGCCGACTGGCTGTTGCCGGCAAAACAGAAAAGTGGCCTGTCTTCAGCCGGCAGCTCGACCGCGGCTTCGATCACGAGACGGCTCAAAGCCAGCACCTGCTCCTGGCTTCGACGCCCAATCTGTTCGTGACCCCCGACGATCAGAATGACATCCGGACGCAGTGCCTGAAGTTCTTTGGTCAAGGCCCCCGCGCTTTGATGGGGACCCGGCAGATAGGTTGCGACGGGGTTACACAGCGCGCCGGCAAGTGCCGCTTCGCCCGCAGCAAGGCTGCCTCCGCCGGAAAGGCCGGCCATCCATACCCTCAGGGGCGGCTGCAAGTCCGCTACCGCGAATGCTTGACCAACACTATCCGAGATTGCCGGACTGGAGCTATGCAGACGGGGGCGATTCCTTTCCCTATCCCAGAGTGAGATGTTGAACTGACCTTCCAGCCGACGGATCGCCCGGATAAGGGCGGTCTTACATTCGTCGGGACCGGCGCGTTCCGATATTTCTATAGTCTGCCATCCAACCATCCGGCAGATTTCTTCGACAGGTTCAATCAAAACAGCTACTGCCCGTTGTGGCTCCACGGCCAGGGCTAAAATGCTCTGAGGACCGAAGTCAGCCAGTGAATCTGCAGTATGTCCCTGACCCGAAATCGCCGCCGGCAGAACGCGCGACAAACTCATGAACCGGCTCCAAGTAGAGTCGCCCAAAGCAGTTGCCAGAGGTCACTGCGGGGAACTTCAAACAGAAAGTAGTCCAGTCGGGACAGCGCAAGCGAGAAACGGGCAGCGACAAGTCGAGCGAAAATGACTCCAGCGGCCAGCCATAGGGCCCTGCGGCCAATTCCCTCCCACACACGCAGCAACGTCTGCAAGGGCTTTCTGTAAAGCCTGTGTCGCCCATCGTCAGCGGCTCCCGATCCCTCAGATGAGGAAGCCCCCGACGACGAGGGACCATTTTCTATTGCGCCGGCGTTAGAGCCAATCTGCAAATGAATCAGCACTCCGCCTGTGATCAATAGCGTGAGGAACCTAACCAGCCACGTTACCTGACCGCCTCCGGCCCCCCCATCGGTCACAGCCACTGCTGCCTCTCGCGGAGATTGAAGCGCCGCGCCAAGCTGGGGCCACAAAGTCCCTTGCACTGCGCCGCTAACGGCGACCCCCAGGACGACGCCGCCGAGGATGGCTGCAGGTACCGCTGCAAGCAGGCGCACGAGGCTCCTTCCTCCGAGCCTCTCGGGCGGGCGACGTAGTAGCTCCAACCCTCCACCCCACATCAGCACGCCCAGGAAAAGTGGAAGCCAGAGATTCAGCAGACCCGCGTCCGACGCGGACTGCCAAGACATGGGATCTGCGGTGAGAGGAGCAAAGAGCCTTGGCCATAGTACGTTGCGCCAGACAATAACAGCCAGGTAGCCTAGGCCGGCGCCGACCAGGACATACTGGCCTAAGCGCGCAAGAAAGCTGTCTCGGATAAGATAGCTCCCAATCAATAGGGAAACAACGAGACCCAGGACCAGGCCTACATCCTGCAAGACGCCGGGAAGATAGCTACTGAACGGGCTCACGGCAACCTCCGTTCGGTAAGCCCGGTCAGATTTCCAAGTATGATCGTGACAATCAAAATGCCTACGCCCCAGTTCTGGCCGCTGATATGCCTCAGCGAACGGGCCTGCTCAGTGACGCTGCGGGCGCGCTCCGAGCGGCGAACATAAGCGCCGCCGCCGTCCCAGCCGCTCACGAGCCCGGCCAGCTGTCCACTGTGCAGATAGGGGCGAATGGCTGGACCGGCAACTGCGCTGGTGGCCGCCACGACTGTGCCGCCGTTGAGAGGCTGCACTTGCTCCAGCCATCGCCGCACATCTTCGGCACGAGCGGCGATCACAAGAGTAAGCGCTGGCCCGGTGTCGCTTAGCCCAGCGATGCTGAACCGTTCCCTCAGGTCCACCCAGGTCGGGTCAACCGGCAGTGCCCGGGCCGGGGCGACTCCCAGGAGGGGGAGTGAGGCGGCGCCGCCGGGGAGATAGCCTGCCTCGATGACCAGGTTGGCCGTAATCTGCATGCGGGACGGCCGTTGTAATGACTCTTCTGCTCTGGCTATGACCCGCCGTGCGGTGGCCGGCCCACCAGGCAATTGGCTGAAGACGATCAGTTTCGACTGTTTTTGTAAGAGATGCTCGATGAGCGGCTGCGCGACCAGATCCATTTCGCCGGCGGTTGCCGGGTCGTACGCCCAGTTCACAAGGACAAGGCTGTTCGGTTGCAATGAATCAATCTGCCGGTGAGCCTGTTCCAAACCAGGCAAAGCGTGCGGGCCAGCGCCTCTGGGTGGAGATTGCGCCCCCCAAAGAAGTGCGCCTGCCATGCCCAACAACAGGACAAATTCGAGCCAAAACCGTCGCTGCAGACCGTTGCCTTTTTGGGAAGGTTCCCCAACCCTTAGGGTCAAGTCCGGGCGGGCGCCGACAGTCAGCGGCAGATCTTCGGAAAAAAGTCGGCGTAAGTGCTTCCGTTCCTCTTCGTCTGTAGTCAGTTCACCGGATAAGGCAGTTGGGCGATCGCGTGGTGGATCGAGTTCACCGGAGCCAGGGGTGATAAAAGACAGTGGATCCGCGGGTTCGAGCAGGCCACCAAGGTCGCCCAGTAGAGGGCCCGGCTGGGCAACGTCCGGGCCCGAATCCTCTTTGCTTGAATCCTCGGTTGTGTCTTCCTCTTCGGTAGCCGAATGGGGCCACGTTCGAGAGTAGCCTGGGTCGGATGTCTCCGACGGAGGTATTCGCACTGCGGGCTCCTCGCCAGGCTGGGGAGAAGCCGCCCCCTGGTCGCCGGAAAGTTCGTTTGATTCATTGGCGGTATCGCCGGCAGGCGGCGGCTGTCGGCGTGCTAGGTTGGTGCCGCAGTGGACACAGAATTGGGAAGCGACTGGGTTACTGTATCCGCAATGTGGACAGTCGAACGTTGCCATCGGCGCGGCGGTCTCCAAGTCAGGATTCTTTGAGCATACACTGAATTCAGCCCCATGTGAACGCGGCCGTACTCAGGTGATTGAGTCTACTTCGCGCTGTTCACGATCAGTCGGATGCTGATGAATAAGACTGCCAGCGCGCCTCCGAGGAGAACGCCTCGCATCGCGGCCATTACGGGCCACAAAATAAGCCAGTCGACCAGATCGATCAGCGATTTGGGCAGAATCTGAAAGAAGAACGGCGTCTGCACCAAGAGCATCAGTAGGGCTCCGGCTAGAATCCACAGACCACCGGGCCGGTCGATGCGAAGAAAGTGGTAGGCCGCGCTCAACAGGAAGACGCCTGTCAACGCGAACAGCGTTGCCTGTCCGGGAGCCAACACTGCATCGAAAACCCACTCTGACAGCAGGCTCGTCGTTCCCTCAGGCGACGAGATACCAGCCCCAAGAACGAGAGCAAAAACGATCAAGAGAAGGAGACTAAGATGCCACTCTCTCTGCCCGCGCTGAACTCTGACCAGGTGGAACCTGACGGTATTTGCTATGCCCAGAATTAGCGCAAACGCGCCCAGCAGTAACGCCCAACCGTAAAGCGTAGTCGCAGCGGCAGGCGGCGCGAGGGTCAATCCGAAGCGTGTGGAAATGATCAATCCTGCGCTTGCCAGGACTATCAGGAGGACGATTCGATTAGACCAGCCCGATTGGGAAGAGAACACTGAACCTTATCCGAAGAATGCAGCGATTAGAATCGCGAACGCCAGCAGGCCGCTCGCCCAGCGCTCTCCCTTTTGAAGCCAGGCGTCCCCTGAGGGCTCTGTCGGTTCGCGCATGAACTCATGTCCGACGAGGACTGGCAGTAACTCGATGTCCGAGCCTTCGACACCGGCTGAAGTTGAAGACGGCACAAACCAGTCCAGGCCGGGAGGCGCCGCGCCGCGATCCTTCTCCTCCCCCGTCAGATTCAGTACGGCGGCGTAAAGAGCGCTGTCTGCGCCTGCATAGAGGACGGTACGGCCTGCATCGTCGAAATGTTCTGACCGGCGCTCCGCTATCCTCTCATTTGCCGCGCCGGAGTTCGCTGCGGAAGGGTGCCGGTAGTCGCCTCCGGCTGGACGCCAAACAAACATTGCCAGCAGCCAGAGCCAGCCATCACCTCCGCTAACGACAATCGGGTGTTGCGGCCCCAGGTTCTGACGGGCGATGCGCCTCAGAGCCAGCAGGTTCAACAGACCATACCGGTGGAGCGAGTCAAAGCCCAAGACAAACAGCGGCGTTTCGCCGGACTCATTGGCGGTGTCGGAAAGCCGCCGCCATGCATAGGCGAGCTGTCCTGGGTTGGAAAAGTAACTCACGTTTCAGATTTCATTTCACGAGTTGAAAGGCGATCCTTCTCCAGGTGATCCGCCAATCGATCTGTCAATGCGGCGGGACCGCCCGGATGGGAGAGTATGCGGGCCCAGGCGTCCAGCCCATCAGTTCCTAAGAGCGCAGCCAGGGGCTGTAGAATCAAGAGTACCTGCCCGAATGTGAAAGCCAGGGGACGGTGCCCGGCCAGTAAGAGAATCGCAGGCAAGACCATCCGTCGATGACGAATTGCGGAAAGCGTTGCGTCAACCGACTCGTCGAATTTCTCTTCGCTCATCGGACTTTCCCAGCTCACTTTATCGTCCCATAGTGCAGGCCAATTCGCAGAAATGTGCGAAGAATTGTACCACAGGGCCGTCCGCGAGTCAGACAAAGTTTCGAAACCGCAAGGACGGCCCAACTTGCGTATGCAAGGCAATCCATTGTTTACTTTAAGCTTGGAACAGGGCAAAAGCCAATTCACCATCTCATATCAGGAGAACTCCAATGAGCCAAAACGTGCTTGCTGCACAGCTCTTCACAGTACGGGACTTCACAAAGACCGTGGAAGGATTTGCTGACACAATTGCCAGGATCAGCGCAATCGGTTACACGGCGGCGCAGGTATCGGCAATAGGCCCGTTTTCCCCTGAAGACGTCAAAAGGATCTGCGATGATCACGGCATTACAATCGTGAACACGCACATTGCCTGGCCGCGCCTGCAAGAGGATATCTCCGCAGTGATTGATGAGCATCACCTCTGGGACTGCAGGCATGTAGCGGTTGGCAGTATGCCCCGCCATTTTATCGAAGCCGGTGAAGAGGGTCTTCGTCAGTTCGCAGTGGAAGCGACAGAGGTCGGCCGAACTCTCCACGAGGCTGGACTGACTTTCAGCTATCACAACCATAGCTTTGAATTTATTCGTTACGGTGACAAGTGCGGGCTCGAGATTCTTTTTGACGAGACCGACCCACGCTATGTTCAAGCGGAGCTGGACACCTATTGGATTCAGTTTGGCGGCGGTGATGTTTGCGACTGGATCTTGCGCCTGAAGGACCGAATGCCGGTTGTTCACCTCAAAGACATGGCAATGGTCGGTTGGCGGGATCAGGTGATGAAGGAGGTGGGAGAAGGAAACCTGAATTGGCCGGGTATCCTCGACGCCTGCCGCGAAGCGAATGTTGAATGGTATGCCGTTGAGCAGGACATCTGTCCCGGCGATCCTTTTGAGAGTCTGGCCGTCAGCTATCGCAATCTGGTCCAAATGGGGTTGTCCTGACAGGACTGGGCGGAGGCGCCGGAGGTCGGAAAAGAGTTAACGGTTTGCCGTCGGCGATCGAATTCTCCTCCTCCTTGACGCTTTTTTGCAGAGGCTGTCCTTATCTGAGTTCTGCCGCCAAGGTGACGAAAGCGGCCCGGAAATCTTCTGTTTGCAATACTGCGAGCCACGCGAAAGCCGCAACGATCTAGGTTGAGCCGCAGTGAGGGTGCTTGATTGCCCCCCTTGAGCCATGATACAATTTTCGAGCGCGCACTCGGCAATGACATAGAAACATGAGAGTTCTGATCACCGGCGCCAGCGGTAAGTTGGGCGCATATGTCATCCGCGCACTTGTGGACAAATATGAACTGGCGCTGATGGAGGCCGCGTCGGATCTGCCCGCCCATGACGTCTACTTTCTCAACGCCGACGACACAACTGCGCTCGAACCCACGAGAGAGCTTGTCGAACGCTTCAACCCACCGCTTGCGCCGTTGGCTGCCGGGCTCGAAGGCCATCAGTCTCTGTTAAGCTGTGACAAACTCAGACGGGCGGTCGGTTGGCGGCATCGCACTTCATGGCGAAAACAATAGCGCCAACTGCAAACTCTGCGGTCCTATCTCACACCATCCTGTCCATTCATACAGAAACGAGTAGACAATAATGACAGATATAGTGCGCTTGGGAATAATCGGTACCGGCAGCATTGCGATTCGTGGGCTGTTGCCCCACCTGACCATGGACGATGTGCAGGATCGGGTCAACGTCATTGCCGTGTGCGACCCGGTCGTCGAGAGGGCAGAGGCGGCCGCAGCAAAGTTCGGCGTACCTCATTTCTATGCCGGCGCGGAGGAGCTCTTGGATTCAGGCACCGTCGACGCGGTTTCGATCGCCTCACCTATCGGCCTGCATTTTGAGCAGGGGATGCAGTGCGTCGATGCCGGCCTCCATATCCATTTCAACAAGTCGATGACCACCACCGTGGACGAAGCAGATCAACTGATCGCCGCGGCTGCGGCCAATGGGGTCAAGCTGGTATCCTGTCCCGGTGAAATGCTGCGGCCTGCCCATCAACGTGTCAAGGAGATGATTGGGGAGGGTGTGCTGGGAAGACTGACCTGGGCGGTTACGGGCGCGGCCTTCGGCCGCTACCATGAAAATGAGCGAGTGCGCGGGGGCGACGATCCTTTGACCAACGTCAATCCCGCCTGGTACTTCCGCAAGCCCGGCGGCGGGCCGCTCTACGATATGACGGTCTACGGTTTGCACGCTATGACGGGAATTCTTGGACCCGCCAAGGGCGTAACCGCGTTTTCGGGCGTACGGGTGAAAGAGCGGGAGTTTTACGGCCAGATGTTGCCGACCGACATGGATGACAATACACTGATGGTCCTCGACTTTGGCGACAGTCTGTTCGCCTTCGTCTACGGTGTGGCCGCGGGCGGTCTCCCGAATATGGGTCGGCCGCTGATTTTCGGCACTGAAGGGGTCATCAACGGGGGCATGCTGAATGGCGAACCGTTCGAATATCCAGGCCGCGAACTGGAAGAAGTGATCGACTTGAACGCCGCGTTGCCGCACGTGGTTGGCGACCATCGCGGGCTGGAAGAGGCACACGTCTACGAGGATGTGATGCAGCTCGTGGACTGGATCCGGGAGGATATCCCTACCACCTCAACCGCGGAGCATGCCCGCCACGTCATCGAGATTTTCGACGCCGCCTACCGGTCGGCGCAAACGGGGACTGCCCAGGCATTGCGGACGACTTTCTAGCGGTTTCGCCGGCGCAGTCTTCGACTCCGCTTTCAGCAGGCGTGAGCCACGCAGTCCAGTCCGGGCGAGTACGGTCGTTCATGTTGTGAGCTGTTGATATTCGACGGAGACCAGGAATGCGTCTCAACATAGTAGTTGACGAAAAGTTGATCGAGGACGCGATCTGTTGTTCAGGAGCGGCTACTGAGCGTGAAGTGATTGAAAATGCCTTGTGTCTGCCAGTAAGATTGAAGTCGCAGGAGGAAGTTCGCAGCTTGCGTGGTCAATTGCAGTGGGAAGGCGATTTAGAGACCATGCGTCTATCATGCGTGCCAGTCAAGACGAACTGAGGAAGAATCAGCAATCCGCTAATTGGAGAATTATCCATGGCGAACATTTTTCGTATCGGCGTCATCGGCTTCGCCCATATGCACGTCAATCATCTGGTGGAGCGCTTCGCTGCCCATCCTCAGGCTGAACTGACGGCCTGCGCGGATACCCAGCCACTGGTCCCCGAACTGCGAACAGCCCACTATACTCGAGGCTGGAATCTGCGCCATGCCTTGGAGAATCTGGGCATGCCAAAAGCATATGACGACTACCTGAAGATGCTGGACCAGGAGAAGCTCGATATCGTCATCTGCTGCTCTGAGAATACGCAGCATCCCGCAGTGGTGGAGGCCTGTGCGCATAAGGGTGTGCATGTCATGATAGAAAAGCCGATGGCATCCTCTCTGCAGGACGGGCTGAATATGGCCCGCTCTGCCCGCTCTGCCGACATCGAACTGATCGTCAACTGGCCGGTTACGTGGCAACCGGCCTCCCATAGAGCCAAGGAGCTGATCGACAACGGAGAAATCGGACGCATACTGACTGTCAAGTGGCGGGGCGGCCACCTGGGTCCGCTGGGGGCGGGCGTATCTCATCCTGGCGGCGACGAGGGCGGAAGAGCGCTCCCGCGCAAGCTGACCGGCGTTGAACGAGGCGCCACTTGGTGGCATCAGATAGCCGCCGGGGGTGGGGCCATGCTCGACTACTGCTGCTATGGCTCATTGGTAGCCCGCTGGCTGGTGGGGGAGTCTGCTACAGCCGTGATGGGAATGCGGGCCAACTTGAACAGCAAATGGGGCGATGCTGAAGACAACGCCGCCATGATCGTACGTTTCCCCCAGGCGATGGCATTGTGTGAGGCGTCATGGACGACTCTCGATCACGGCGTGTCTCCCGGGCCGATCGTTTACGGCACCGAAGGCACGCTGGTCGTCGATAAGGAGGCTGCTGGCCAACCCCCGAAAGTACGTATAGAAAGAGGCGCAGGTCGAACCGAGTTCCATGATTGCGAGCCCTTGCCGGCCGACCGATCGGACATCGCTCAGGAGTTCATCCACCGGCTGCAGACCGGCGAACCGTTACACCAAACACTGGATCTGGACTTCAATCTGGAAGTGATGGCGATTCTGGACGCAGGTGTGCGCTCCGCCAGAAGCGGCCGGCTCGAACTGGTCGACACGGACGCCTGGCGCTTGGGCTAGAATTGGAAAAGAGGGGGGCAAGTGATGGATATTCAGACGGCTCTGTATACTCTCGGTGTACGCGACGACTCTTTATCCGCCGACGAGAAGAGAGCGCTCGATGAGGACGGCTACCTTCCATTACCAGGCCTTCTTACGCCGGCGCAAGTTCAGGCGCTTCGAACGCGCCTGCAACAGTTGGAAGAGGAAGAAGGAGAAGGCGCCGGCAAAGAGGTCCACCAGGAGGTAGGCACTGCCAGGCTTGCCAACCTGGTGAATAAAGACCCGCTCTTCGATCTCATTTGGACCAACACGAGGGTTTTGGCGGCCATGTCCCATGTGTTGGAAGGTGACCTGAAGCTGTCCTCGCTCAACGCGCGCGCCTCTCTCCCTGGCCACGGACTGCAGGCGCTCCATTGCGACGGCTCATTGAGCCAGCCGGGACTCGCACCGTCATTTGAGGGCAGCCGCCCGCGCTACAGCGTTTGCAACTCGATCTGGCTGCTGAGCGACTTTACGCCAGAAAACGGGGCCACGCGGCTTGTTCCCGGCTCACACAGATCGGGGCTCGTTCCCAGCCAGCAAATGGACGACCCAAAAGCGCCGCACCCGGATGAGGTACTGGTGCTGGGTAAGGCAGGCACGGCCTTCGTCTTCAACGCCTTCACCTGGCATGGAGGAACCGTCAACCGTTCCGACAGCCCCCGCCGCGCGCTCCATTGTTATTTCAGCCGGCGTGCCTTCCCGCCTCAGACCGACCAGCAATACTATCTGCGCCCGGAGACAGCGGCACGACTCAGTGAGGCGCAGATTGCCGTGCTGGGTGTGTCAGATGGGGCCGCTGCACTCGTATAATGCAGATCGCGAATTCAAGACATTTCTACGACTCAGTTCTGCTGTGCAGCCCGCGGCGCAGATGGCTCAGAACTGCCAGTATCTCCCTACCGCCGAGCAAAAGGTAGACGCCGAAGAACGCAAACCCACCCCCGCTTGCACCGGCGAGGATGAAAAGCACGGGCGGCATCCGCAGTTGGTGTAGCAGCAGTACGACTCCGCACATTCCCAGGCTACTCACGAGCGCGCGTCCTAAAGTCACCCGCAGCATCGGAACGTCCACGCCGCCGACATGCAGATTGAGCGCAAGCAGCGCCGTCGCCAGAACCACAGCCGCAATTGAGGTGGCCCAAGCCAGCCCGGCGATTCCCAGCGGCTCGACGAGAAGTATACTTAGCCCAGCATTCAGAACCATCCAACCCAGAGTTGCCCACATGGGCACGTGCGTGTTGTGCTGAGCAAAAAATGTCAGCGTGAGCACGTCGTAGGAAGCCTCGCCCAGCAAGCGCACGGAAAAAATCGCCATCAGAAGATAGACCAGTGCGCTGGACTCCGGGCCAAATGCTCCCCTCTCAAACAGGAATGCCACCGCCGGCCTTCCCAGGACCAGCAGGCCTACCGCGGCCGGAAGCAGGAGCAGCCAGGTCGCCCGCAATCCATGCGTGACGGTCTGGCGCAGCTGCCGACCCGATCCCGTGTTGTACTGCTCGGCCATCGTCGGAAAGATCACTTGGGATATCGCGGCCCCAAAGAGAGATTTGGGCATCGACAACATCACCAGCATAGCGTAGTGGAAAGCGGCGATGCTGCCCGCAGGCAAAGCAGATGCCAGGCGTATGAAGACCAGGTCTACCGCCTGAAATGCGCCAAGGGTCACGATGCGCGGTCCCATCAAACGAACGACCTCCTGTACACCTTTGAGTCGTAGATTGATCTGTAACCGCAGACGCAGTCTCTGGCGCGCCAGAGCTGGCAGCTGTACAAGGACTGTCAGTGCCGCGCCCAGGACACTGCCCCAGGCCATGCCGTAAACGCCCCAGATCGGCACAAGCAGGAGCATGCCCGTGATCTGGCCCAAGTCGATCAGCACCCTCCCCAGGGCCGGAGTCAGAAAGTGTTGGTGCGAATGAAGCACGCTGCCAAACACGCCGGAGACGCTGATCAGCGCAGCGGCTAGTAGGAAGATCCGCATCATCTGTGTCGTGAGTTGCTGTGTTTCGGCAGGAAAATGGGGAGCCAGTGCAACGCGAATGAGCCACGGTGCGGCAAGGATCGCCAAGAAACAAGCCGTCCCCATTACGAGCATTGTCAGGGTCAGCACCGTCCCGGCAAGCGATTCGGCGTCGCGGCGCCTGGACTGGGTCAAGTATTCGGAGTAGACCGGGATGAAAGCGGCGGAAAGGGCGCCGGCAGCTAGGAGAGCAAGCAGAAGCTCGGGCAACTGATTGGCCGTTGCAAATGCGTCAATCTCTGGGCCTGTACCGAACAGTCTGGTTGTCAGCAGCAGCTTGACAAAGCCCGTTATTTTGTCCAGCCCGAAGATGAAGAAGACGAGGAAGGAGGAGCGGACCAAATGCGGCGTGCGGGACATCGAGAGTCAATCCCGATCGCCAGCGAGTGGCGACCAGTCGATTGGAAGATGGGAGAGGGCCATTTTTCGACTTTCGACCCCCTCCCCCCGACTCAGTGCTCTTACTTGAAGGTCCAGGTTCCGTTATTCAGCCCACTCAGTGAATGAAGAGCGAAGTCAATCTTAGTTGCCTCGTTGTCATGTCCTTCCCGACATGAGGGTACGGGGTCACTCAAAAGGAGGAAGCCATTCGCATACTGCTGGAACACTGCGCAGAAACCTCTCTCCTCAGCAGTCGCCCAGCCTAAGTCGCTATAGACGTCGTCACTGTTTTCCCACAGGTAACCGAATCCCCGCACAGGAGCTTGGAGACCTTCAGGAGGTGTTCCTCGGACCGACGTATAGGTCTGATCGTCCCAGTCATCGGCAAATCGATCCCACGAATCGCCGTTGACAAATACGAACACGGCATCATTGTTTTCCCGCCAGATCATGTGGCCGGTCTGAAACGGCTGCCATGATGCCCACAAAGTTCCACCCACAGCTTCAGGGCAGCCAAAATTTGCATAGTCCCAAAGATGCTCCAGTCTCTCATGCACCTGGACTTCACACACAAACTCCCAGGAACCCCCATCCAGCGCCTGAACAGTATTTGAGCCCAATAGTGTCTCTGACACCAGGTTCTCAGAGTTTTCGAAGCAAGAATCGACGGGGTCGCCAGCAAGCAAAATGCCGTGGTCAAACGCCTGTGTCAGAGAGCAGGCCCCCTTCTCGTCAGCGGTTGCCCAGCCCAGGTCCTCAAAGACTTCGTCATCGGTTTCCCACAGATAGCCAAATCCCCGCACAGGTGTATGCATGCCATCGGGCGCAGTGCCCCGGGTCGGTGTGTATACCCGGCTGTCCCAGTCATCAGAGAATCGAGTCCACGCCTCTTCGTCTGTGAACACGAACACAGCATCATCATCCTGCCGCCAGAACATATATCCTTGCTCGAACGTCTGCCAGGCAGACCACAGAGTCTGGCCCGCAGAGGTCGGGCATCCAAGATCACTTTGATTCCAGAAAGGTTTCAGTTGTCCGTGGGGCTGCGTTTTGCAGACCATTTTCCACGTTCCACCTGTCAGGGCCTGAAGGGCGTTCTGGGCAAATGGTGTCTCTGACACAAAGTTATGCGAATTCTCGAAACATGTTTCGACAGTATCCCCGATGAGCAGGATGCCATTTGCGAACTGCTGTATCCGGGCGCAGAAGCCTTTTTCATCTCCTGTGGCCCACCCCAAATCGCCATATACATCGTCATTCGTTTCCCACAGATAGCCGAATCCGCGCACAGGAGACTGCAGACCGGATGGCGCCGTACCCCGATTGTTGGTGAGGGCCTGATCGTTCCAGTTGTCCTCGTAACGGCTCCAGTCCCCGTCATCCGCATAGACATATACGGCATCATCATTCTGACGCCAGATCATGTTGCCGCCCTCAAACGGCTGCCAGGCAGCCCAAACGGTTGACGCTGCCGCACTCGCACATCCCAGCGCCGAATGGGTCCAGAAGGAGCTCAGGCTATCATGGGGCTGAATGGCACAACTGGGCGTCACCACTGCCTGCTTTTCCCACGAAACAGAAATCGACGCCATGCCATCGGCCTCGAAGTACTCGACTTTCACCGTGTGGCTTCCTGCCGTGAGATCAGTGTCCCGTACCGTAGTGGTCGCCGGGTGAACGTTCCAGTCCTCCAGCACAAGCGTGTCATCTACGTAAACGCGTACGCCGTCGTCCGCAACTGCAGTGAACCGGTAAGTGCCGGTCTCAAATGTAACCGTTGCCGACCAGGACACGCTGAAACTGTCGTTGGTTATGCTCGTATCTGGGCTTCCGGCTTGCCAGTCGAAATTGATGGACGCATTCTGTCTGGTCAGAATTGGGTCGCCGCTGAGGTCTCGATTGTTGTAGTACTTCCCTGTCCAATTGGCGGCAGTTCCGGTCCGTTGGGAAGGGACCGGCGCGACAGGCGCTACCGGAGAGGCCGCACTGATAGTGGGGGGGATACACAACTGCTGACCGATCAGTACCTGGTCGGTTGTCGAAAGGTGGTTGGTCTCTGCCAGATCCGATAGGGAAACGCCAGTCCTCAAGGCAATGCCGGTAAGCGTTTCTCCGGCCGTAACAGTATGTATGCTTGCGCAATTCGTTTCATGTTCAAAAGTGTCAGAAGTACCTGCAACGGCAATCTGAGAAAGCAAGGACAGGAGCAAGGCCGCCACGACGAACGCGCCCTGCCAGCGTCGAATCCAAGAAATGGGAAGTGTATCTGAACTCATGAATCAGTCCTATATGGATATGGGCTGCTGCGATTCATAAAAGGGCTGCCTGTCTTGACAATGAAATTCTGCACCGTTTCAGGGCTGAAGTCAAGAGATTACAGTTCAACTGAGGGAAAAGAATATCGGGGAGATTTCTACCGTAATCCAGGCAATTACACTGGAGATCGATGGTTTTATCGCTATGGACTGGCCTCCATCTGGCCCAAGAAGCGAACTGGGTAATATGCATACGATCCAGCTACGAATTGGTTTCCTGTCACGGCGCAGCCTCCCACTGGCGCAATTCCGAACCCAGTCAGGACAGAGGCCGTCGAACGTAAGTCGCCCCTTTCGCAGTCGACGGTTCGTCTGTTTTTCAGAGTGATGCGCCGCCAGGCCTTCTGCTATAATGACCAAGGCTGACTCCGAGCCAGCCCCAATCCTGACTTTAGTGAAGTGACAAAACAATGGTAAAGTGGTTAATCATTTTGGGAGCAGTCCTTCTCTTGATAGGGGCTGCGCTTCACTTTGCGCCTTGGCTGTTTGGCTGGTTCGGAAAACTGCCGGGCGACATCAAAATCAGGACCGAATCGATAAGCGTTTTTATTCCGATCACATCAATGATTCTCGTTAGCCTCGTCTTGACTTTGCTGTTAAATCTCCTAAATCGCTGACCCTAATGGGCGCCTTTTCACAACACCAGACAAAACTGATCGAAGGTTGGAAGGCGGAAGAAGAAAAGCCGTTTACAGGCTGGGACTTTTCGTACCTGGATGGACGAATGCTCCTGGAACAGCCGCCGTGGTCCTATTCCACCCGTGCACGCAGGCTGATGCGGGAATCTTCTTCAGTTCTGGATATCGCAACGGGCGGTGGCGAGCGCCTTCTCTCGATGAGGGACTGTTGGCCGGATACTGTTGTAGTTACCGAAGGCTATCCCCCTAACCTCGAGTTGGCTCGCCGCCGGCTTGAGCCGCTAGCTGTGTGTGTTGTCGAAGCTAACAATGACGAGTATAGCCCGATGCCATTTGAGGACGGCGAGTTTGCGCTTGTGCTGAACCGGCATGCGGCACTCCATGTCGACGAAATCGCGCGAATTCTTGCTCCTGGAGGCCGACTTCTCACTCGGCAAGTGCACGGGCTGTGGGCGCAGGACCTGCTTGCCGCTTTCGACGCAAGTCCGCAGTGGCCGGAGGCTACGCCCGAAAACTATGTGCCTCGGCTGCGATCCGCAGGATTCAAGGTTGTAGATTTGCAGAACTGGGAGGGCAGGCTGGCGTTTACTGATGTGGGCGCGGTTGTCTATTATTTGAAGGCGGTTCCCTGGCTTGTTCCAGGCTTCTCAGTTGCGTCGCACACAGACAGATTGCTGTCATTGCAGAGGCGGTTGGAGGCGCAGGGTCAACTTGTGTATGAAGCAAGGAATTACTTGATGGAGGCTGAGAAGCCGGGCTGAAGGCAACACTCAGCCTTCCATGTAGATACTCCGAGAGCAAGAACCGTATAACCCAGCAAACATTTCGGCAGGCACAGTGAACTAGCGTTTCACCGCCTTGGCAATGCGCTGAAAGAGTCTCGATGCCCGAATGGCCTCATATCCTGGCCGCAGCCGAACTTCGACCGCACATGCTTTGAGTTCAGGTTCCCTTGATATCGGATCCACGGCGGACAAAGTCACGTTGTTGGCAGCACTGAACGGGCCCCCCAGCCGTCCCCAGTGAAAGGGCATAAAGCAGGCCCCCTCCCGGATCTTGTCTGTCACGTGCGCTATCGCCCATACCCTGCCTCTCCGCGAGCGAATCTCTACTACGTCCCCGGTTTCGATCTGCCGCCGTACTGCATCAACAGGGTGGATTTCCAGAAATGGCTCCCGTGCGCCCTTCATCAGGCTTTCTGACTTGCCGGTCCGGGTCATGGTATGCCACTGATTTCGCAGGCGGCCAGTGGTCAGAAGCAGAGGATACTTCCTGTTCGGCAGCTCGGCGGGAGGCACAAACACCGGCGTATGGAATGTTGCCCTGCCATCGGCAGTCGCGAACACCGTCGCGCCTCCCTCTGTTCCGGCGCTCGACGTTGCCTCCGTGAGCAGTTCACCGTTGCTGAACTGCTTGTCGACAGGCTGCTGGGAAAGGTCAATATGCAGACCGGAATAGAGTCTCACCGTGCCGGGATGATCGGCATCGGGCACGGGCCACTGCAGCGGACCTTCTGCCTGGAGTCTGCGTACGCTGACGCCGCTGTAGTCGCAAACTCGACTCCTGGTCAGCTGGGTAAATTCGTCAAATACGTCCTCCGCCGCCCCGTATGAGAAGGCATGTGGAAATCCCATAGCCGCGCCAACGCCAGCGATGATCTGCCAGTCCGGTCTGGCCTGACCGACTGGGTCCACCATGCGGGGTAGATAGGTGATGCGCCGCTCGGAATTGGTCATCACCCCATCCCGTTCCGACCACTGGGCCGCCGGCAACAGAACGTGCGCATACTGTGTAGTGTCGGTCGGGTGATAGGCGTCGGTAACGACGAGCAGTTCGAGCTTCTCCATGGCCCTTTCAACTACGTCAATGTTGGGCATGGATACGACCGGATTGGTACACATGATCCACATCGCCTTAATCTCGCCCCGGGCCGCGGCCTCAAACATATCGACGGCGGCCAGCCCGGGCCTGTCGGCAATGTGACCTTCGGGAGCCCCCCAGAATTGCTCCACCTCCCGGCGATGGACGGCGTTCGCAACTGTGCGATAGCCCGGCAACAAATGGGACAGCCCCCCGGCTTCGCGCCCTCCCATAGCATTGGGCTGCCCGGTCAGGGAAAAGGGTCCACTGCCCGGCTTGCCTATCTGACCGGTTGCCAGATGCAGATTGATCATCGCCTGGTTTTTGGCAACCCCGTTCACGCTCTGATTCAGCCCCATGCTCCAGAAAGAGAGAACGCCGTCCGCTTCACCAAAGATGCGCGCTGCCTGGATTAAGTCGCTCTCAGAGATGCCGCAAACCTTGGCGGCCGCGGCGGTAGAGACATGGCCGCCGGCTTCCATCAACTCTTCAAAGCCGTTCGTATGTTGGTCTATGAATACGCGATCAATCATTCCAGCGGAAGAGAGGAGTTTCATCATCCCGTTGAGAAGCACTACGTCCGATCCAGGTCGAATTGGCAGAAAGAGATCGGCGATAGCTGCTGTACGCGTTTCTCTGGGATCGACAACGATTACTTTCACCTTTTCCGGGTCCTGTTTCTTTCGCCGCTTGATACGATTGAACAGGACCGGATGGCAGTCGGCCATGTTGCTGCCGATCAGGAAGAAACAGTCTGCGTGATCGATATCTTCATAAGCCGGCGGCGGCCCGTCCGAGCCGAGTGCCGAGACGTATCCGGCCACTGCCGAGGCCATGCACAGCCGCGAGTTGGCATCGAAGTTATTGGTGCCGATGAACCCCTTCAACAGCTTATTGGCAACATAGTAATCCTCAGTTGCAAACTGGCCGGATCCGTAGAAGGCGACTGCATCCGGGCCATGTTTCTGGACTATGTGTTTGAGGCTGTCTGCGATGTACGTTGTGGCCTTCTGCCAGGTGACGCTTCGAAAGGCGCCCTTCGTAGAGAGTGCATCGCCCCCGGTACCCCTCACCCGCATAAGCGGCTCGCGAATGCGGTCTGGAGTATCCAGCGCGCCGGGCAAGTGGATCGGTTTAAGGCACAGATCGCCCAGTGAGGAGGGATGTTCGGGATTGCCCCGCACTTTGGCAACTTTACCGTTGCGAATGCCGACCCTCAGGCCGCATCCGACTCCGCAGTAAGGGCAGTATGTGTCGTGCCATTGGTCGATTTTTCCGTTGGCTGTTTCACTACCGCGTGAGTTGTCTCTGGATTTCATCATGTTCCGTGTCGATTTGTTTATGTCGCGATTCACGAGCCTGACCCTGCTTACCGGTCGCTTGCAGTCGGCGAAGCGATGCCGCAGTAAACGTTTAGTTGGCGCCGGTCAAGACCGACTCGCCGCTAGCGGCGAGTCGGGCGGCGGTCTCTTCAACAGCATCCTTCTCCTCTTTTTCAGAGAAGCGCACCATCAACGCCATGAAAGCGCATACTGCTACGAGAATACCCAGGATCAGGTAGGACTGGCCATACAGTTCCGCTTCCCGCCGGAACAGAAACCCTGCCAGCATCGCACCGAAGTTTCCTCCGGCACCGACGATGCCGGCAATCGCCCCCAATGCGCGCTTATTGATGTAGGGAACGATTGCATAGGTGGCCCCCTCCGACATCTGCACAAAGAGGCTGAAGACGATCAGAGCAGGGATTGCCAGCGCCAGCGTCCCCATGTTTGCAAACAAGACCAAGGCGATCCCCTCTAGGAGGAGGCACACAAAAAGAAATTGCGTTCGCCCCTTCAGACCGCCGTTGCGGTTGATGAAATCGCTGAAAATCCCGCCCATGGACCGGGCAAAAATGTTCATCAGGCCGAAGAGGCTGGCGAAGATCCCGGCTGTCGCAAGGTTCAGTTCAAAACGATTGAAAAAATAAAGAGCCGCGGTACCGTTAATGGTCAGCTCAATGCCGAAACAGGCTGCATAGATGAAGAAGAGTGCGATAACCCGTGAATCCTTGATGGCCTCCAAAAATGTGCCTCTTGTATCGGCCGCCGCCGGCATTTCGCCGCGTGCCCGCAATTCCGAAAAGTTGCCGTCCGGCGCATCCTGAGTCAGGAACCAGTAGGCCGCAGCCGTTAAGAGCATCGCAACCCCGGGAACAACCATCGCCAACCGCCAGCCCAGAGTCGCGGGCACAAAAGTCAGAACTGCGGCAAGGAGAAGCGGCATCACTGCCTGGGTTACGCCACCGCCCAGATTGCCCCAGCCTGCCGTTGTTGCGTTGGCCGCGCCCACAACATTGGGAGCAAACATCACGCTTGTATGGTACTGGGTGATGACGAAGGAAGCACCAATTGTGCCGATCAGGACCCGTGCAACGATGAACTGAGTCGGCGTCTGCGCCAAGCCAATCCCCATGACCGGCAGCGAACCCAGCAACAACATGCACGTGTAGACCTTACGCGAACCAAAACGGGTACACATTGGCCCGATAATCAGGCGCGCGATGATTGTCAGGGAAACAGCCGCAATGACCGAGTTACCGACTTGGGCGGGGCTGAGACCGATCGTCGCGATGACGCCGTTGTCCCCTTTCATCAAGGGCACAATTCCGAACCAGCCAAAGAAACAGAGGAAGAAAGCGAACCAGGTAACATGGAATGACCGCATCTGCGGTGTACTGAAGCTGAGCAGATCGATCTTGGTGGCTTTGTTCTTGAAGTCCACTGGGGAAATCTCCTTTACGGCGAGAATGGATTCGAGTGTTAGGGTTAGGCTGGAACAGCGGCAGGGGCCGTGTCAGACCGGTAGCTGGCAGCGATAGCGTCCGCCAGCAGCTCGGTAGTCTCTTCTATGGTGGCTTTCTTGTGGATCTCGACGCCGAGCTGGGCGTTTTCACCCAGGCAGCCGCCTTCATAAATGTTGAATCCGTCAATGATCGTGTCGTCCTGGCGGAGCCGGGTGGCTTCCAGTCCGATTTCGGATAGCCGGTGACGGCCACAGGCGTGAACGCACCCTGACACGTTTAGTCGCACGACCTTGTCACGATCGGGCAAACGCTCCTCCAGCTTGCGCGCGATCGCCAGCGAGATTCCCTTCGTGTCGTTGAGCGCGAAGTGGCAATAGTCTATGCCCGTACAGGTGACTAATCCCCGCATGACCCCCGAGGGCGAGGGGCTCCACTCCTCCAGCAACGGCTCTGCAAGCAGTTCGTCGAGTCTTCGATCGGGGACGTTGGGGATGATCACATTCTGATCGTTGGTCAGCCGTATTTCCCTGCTGCCGTATTCGTCCGCCAGTTCAGCAAGAGCAAAAAGCTGCTCCGCTGTGATGCGGCCCGTTGGCACGACCATGCCTACATAGCTCAGTCCGTCCTGGATCTGCGGATGGACGCCCACATGGTCCTGTTCAAGCGGATCCGGATCGCGGTAGAGTTCGCACGTCCCGGCTGATGGCGGCTTCTCACCCAGGACCTTCGTTACTTCGTCGCGGAAGCGTTCAATGCCCCATTCGTCGATCAGATACCACAGTCGGGCTTTGCCCCGCACCGCGCGATTGCCGTTGTCGCGAAACACTGTCAATATGGCGCGGCAGAGCGCTGTCACTTGGGAAGTACGGACGAACATGTCAAGGGGGACAGCCAGATGAGGGTTCCTGCTTCCCATATGGCCACCAACCACGACGTTGAATCCCGGCACAGGGCGGTTTCCCATGCGCCCTGTGGCTGGCGTCAGGCCAATGTCGTTGCTCTGCGCGTGAGTGCAGTCCAAACGGCAGCCGTTGATCGAGATGTTGAACTTGCGGGGAATGTTCTCGAACTTCGGCCCCAGAAGCGAGAGAGCTGTAGCCGTAGTCAACTGCCTCGTCTCAACCAACTCGTGGCGCGTCAGGCCAGTTAGAGGGCAGCCGGTCACATTGCGGAAATTGTCCATTCCCGTCTGCTCGGAGCCAAGACCAACCGATTGCAATTTCTCGATGATTGCGGGCATGTTTTCGATGGTGATCCAACGCAGTTGGATGTTCTGCCGCGTCGTAAAGTCGCCCGCGCCTCGTCCATAGTCACGCGAGAGTTCGGCGATAGCGCGCAGCTGGGTCGAGTTGACGATCCCGTTCGAGATGCGCATTCGCAACATGAAGAAACCAGGTGTCTGCTTGCGATAGAAGAACCCGTGCCATTTGAAAAGGTCATAGTATTCCGGCGGAATTGCATCGAACCCTTCGTCGGCCCAGCGATAAATGTCATGGATGAGACTGAGCGGATTCTTTTTGAGCTTCAATAACTCAACCTTGTTCAGCTTGGCCTTGCCATTCCCGTTCCGATGCGGCGCGTGAGCCGGGGCAGGCCGGGAACCGTTGGCAGAACGTAAACTCATCAGATCTTGCCCCCTTTCTTTGTTACGAATTTCACAACAGTCAAAGCATATTTCAGCGGCGCTCAACTTTGAACGGCCAATTCTGCCAAAAACTGAGCCCAAAAGATATGCTATTCGCACAATTCTTAATGTAATATACGAAACTTAAAATGAAGTGGACTACCCTATTTCAACGTGAAATGGAAAAATTTTGTGCATATCGCCCAATTTGCCTGGCGGGCCTGATCTGAGATTTTCCGATGAAATCAGGATTTCACTTTGCTTGTTTCCGAAAGCAAAGCGAAGAGAAAGGGAAATGCTGACTGATAAGCGCAAAGAGTAGCAGCGCCGAAAATGACAAACGGTGATGGGGACTATGTCGGGGTCGTTCTTTCAGTTACGAAGGCGTATCTAGGCAGGCGTCTGTGTTTCCGGCCAACCGTGATGATGATGTGAGCTGACCGGAGAGCCGGCCGTTTGCCCGAGTTTATCTCTCGCGTTAGTGCGCCCAAGTCTTTCACGGGATGCTTCTTTCGAAGTCATTTTGCCAATCGGAGTTGAGATTTCCGCTATCGATGGATGCAGCCCTACAAGGGCCGTAAGAGACAGGCCCCGGCCTGTTCTGACGCAGGTTGATCCATGTGTGCGACGACGGCACGGTTGCGGACTTGGCTCTCTCATGGTCTATCTGAGCGTGAGGATCTTACGATGGAGTACCGCAAAGTCGGCAGCGAATATTTCCAGAAGCGGGCATTAAAGCGTTAAGCCGGCGTCTGGTCTCCGTGGGCGCTGGGCGTCGGCGCGGTGATCTCCGGAGATTTTTTCGGCTGGAACTTCGGGCTGGCCGTCGGCGGGTTCGGTGGACTGGCCATCGCCACGGTCATCGTCGCGGTAACGTACCTCGGCATCTGCTATTCGATTGCCGAAATGTCGCCGGCATTACCCCATACCGGTGGTGCCTATTCCTTCGGGCGGACGGCGATGGGGCCTTGGGGTGGGTTCATCACGGGGCTGGCCGAAAACATAGAGTATATACTCACGCCGGCAGTAATCGTAGTGGGCATCGGCGGCTATATGGGGTCCATTCTCAACACGATGTTCCTCGCCTTAACCACCATCTTCGGTGAAGGCATTGGCGCATCGGTTCTCGCGCTGGTCGCGGTCGCCGGCTTGGTCGCCAGAAACTGGTCTACTCGCCCGAAGAGGAATTTGCCGTCAAACATTCGGCACAGGCCAAAAACTGACCAATCGCCCATCGATCCCTCGTATGCTCCCTCTACTGATATCTCTGCAGGATGCGTCGGGCGACACTCATCTTATGGACTTCGTCGGGGCCGTCATAGATGCGGGAGGCCCTTTCGTGGCGGTACCAGTATGCAATCGGCGTGTCGTCGCTCATACCCAGACCGCCGAGAGTCTGAAGCGCCCGGTCCAATACCCGCATCAGCACGTCGGCCACGTAAAACTTGATCAATGAGATTTCTTCTCTGGCCGCGTAGACGCCCTCAGTGTCGATCTTACGAGCCGTCTCCAACACCATCAGCCGGGAAGCATTTATCTCCGCTCTGCTCTCTGCAACCCACGCCTGAATCATCCCCTGGGAACCCAGCAGCCGCCCCGGGGCCACCGCCCTCTGCGCGGCTCGGCTACACATGATATCGAAAGCGCGTTCGCAGATTCCGATCCAGCGCATGCAATGGTGAATGCGTCCCGGCCCCAGCCGGTACTGTGCCAGGGCAAAACCTCTGCCTTCTTCCCCAATCAGGTTTTCTGCCGGCACACGCACGTCCTCGAACCAGACTTCCGCATGGCTGTTCCAGCCGCCGTGGGCCTCGCCCATCACCGATATGTTGCGTTCAATGTGAAACCCGGGTGTATCCAGCGGCACGATAATCTGGCTGGCTCGTTGGTGACGGCTCTTCGCATCCGGGTTGGTCACTGCCATCAGGATGGCAAAGGACGCTCCTTCGGCCGCGGTCGTGAACCATTTGTGGCCGTTGACGACGAACTCGTCGCCCTCCCGCATTGCGCTCGTGCTCATCCACGTCGGATTGGAGCCAGCATGTTCCGGTTCGGTCATGGCGAAGCAGGAGCGTATTTCGCCGCGAGTGAGGGGCAACAGGAAGCGTTCCCGTTGCGCCTGGGTGCCGGCATGGATGAGCAACTCCATATTGCCCATATCGGGCGCCTGACAACCAAAAACGTAATGGCCGCCGGGCGTCCGCCCCAACACTTCGCTCACCCGTCCGAATTCGGCCAGCGACAATCCTTGTCCGCCGTAGGCAACCGGAAGGGCCAGCCCCCAAAGACCGGCCTCTTTTACAACCTCCCTTTTCTGATTGAGCAATGGCTCAACCTCAACCCAGGGAAGACTGATTAGCAGCTTTTCGATCGGAACGACCTCATCGTCGATGAACTGACGAACGCGGAGAAGAAGATTGGGAAGTATGTCGGTTGTCATTGAGCGGTCAATTTCGTATGCTGAAGCATGTTAGGCGGTAATTTCTCGTCCTGGAATCTGTTCTGGTTTCCTGACCTGTCACTCACCCTCCCAGACCAGCATCAACCCACTGGCCGCCATCGACAACGAACGTACCGCCAGTGGTAAAACTACTCGCATCTGACGCCAAATAAAGGGCAATGCCGGTCAACTCTTTGGTTTCGGCGATCCTTTTTTGGGGAATAACCCCAAGCACGGTCTGGTTGAGATCCGGGTTCTCCCAGATGGCTCGACTGAAGGCGGTCCTGATATAGCCGGGTGCGATCGCATTGACCTGGATGCCTTCGGCGGCCAGTTCCGCGGCCAGCACCTCTGTCAGCATCAACACGCCGGCCTTGCTGACGCAGTAGACGCCCATTCCGGGCTGCGGTCGCTTACCGGCGATCGATGCAACATTGATGATCTTGCCGCCGCCCTGTTTCGCCATCTCAGCGCTGCATGCCTTGGCCATGCGAAAGTAACCGATCACATTCACATCGAGGATCTTCTGCCAGTGGCTCTCCTCCGCGGTGAGGACTGGCCCGAAGTGGGGGTTGGTGGCTGCATTGTTTACCAGGATGTCTATGCCGCCGAACTCACGCACTGTCTGTTTCACCAGAGCCGTTGCCGCCTTCATGTCCCCTGTATGCGCAGCTACAGCCAGGGCGCGGCCGCCATCCGCCCGAATCGATTCGGCCACCTCGTCCAAAGGCGCCTGCTTGCGGCTGCTCAGAACGACTGCGGCCCCATTTGCAGCATAGCACCGGCTGACCGCCTTCCCAATGCCCCTGGAAGCACCGGTAATCACCGCTACTTTGCCCTCAAGATCGAAATCAGGGAGATTTGCCAACAGCTTTCTCCAGACGCGGCCCACTGCTCAGATTCTAGCTGGATTGGAAGGGAAAAGTTTCTTCAGTATAGCACCGGGCAGGGTCGCGGACAATCTACTAGGAGCTAGCTAATTGCAAGGAGAATAGATGCTCAACGTTGCCGAATGCGGATTCGAGTGATGAGCCGATTCATTTGGCTTCAGTCGTAAATTGTGCCCGAGCAATTCTTTTTCCTCACTGGTGCCCCGGCAGCAGCGCCGAGCCGTCCGAAGAATGACGCTGGTTCAACTGTAGCGGCAATTCCCCGTGATGTCACCGGTTTCGATATATGAGCGCCGGGTCTATCACTGATTTCTCGTTGTCCAGCTCATCGGTCAGTACGCCGTCAGGAAGCGGCGTGCATCGCTCTCCATCCTTTACGAATATCAAAGGATCGACCCTGTACTGTGCCAAGCCGAACTCAAGTGCATCCCTTGCACGGAAGAGCCGGGCAACGGCGTTTCCCACTTTCCCAACCTGAACAAGCCCTCTTTTCTCAAGCAGAACCCCCAGCTTGTTGAAGTCGTTGCCCGCGAAGCCCGGCTTAGGGCTATAGACCAAAGTAGGTAGCTGGCGCAGTGAGCCGTCCGGGTCCCGGACGAATGCCTCAACTTCCCTCCACCGTCGGTAGGGGACCTGTACCAGCTGCTCCAATAAGTGAAAGAAAGTACAGCGGAGATAGGGCACGCCTAACAGAAGAATGTAGGCATCTAACTCAAAGAGTTTCCAAAACGGACCGTCGGCCGCCCATGCTGATGGCCCGTGAATGGCGGCAATCTCTGCTGCCTGCCCTCCCAGGGCGGCGACGGAGTGGAGCAAGTGGTAACTCCTGCGCGCCCCCGGCCGTGTTCTGGTTTCCTCGGTCAGACGGCCCATCTCTGAAGGATCAAGGGCCGGGTCGAAAACAGGATTGGCGCTTCCCGAATGGGAAAAGGTGAAGGCTGGCACGGCAAGGGTACCCGCCGGTTTGAGAACTTGCAGGAACGCATCAACTAAGGTCTCCGCGCCGCCTTCTACGTATCCAATGCTGCTCATCGAGCTATGCACGAAGACAATAGCGCCGCCTGGCAGTCCGAGCACCTGCAATGCCTCGCTTATTTGCACACGCGTCTGCGAAATCCTCATAGGGAGTCCTCCTCGTGGCCTTCGCGGCATCCTGAAGTCTGTCTGTTGTATCCCACCGGTAATTTCCTGTCAATTTCTTTCAGCAGACGGTAATGCCAATATTTGACTATTCCGGCGACTCCGAATATACTTCGACCATGCAACGTGAGTTTCCCAGACAGACGGACCAGTCATACTCAGTAGCTAACATTGCAGCAGCTACCGCAGCACCGCGCGTGCTGCGGTAGCGGGTAAAGCTGTTTACACTGCGCCGTAGGCACTGACGGAGAGTCACGGCGCTGAGGAAATGCAGGGATGCGCCGCGGACATGACCCACGGCGTTTTTTTGTGGACGATACGATCTTCATTTTTGCGCTGCGAGGGTGATGTGAAACTAACGAGGGAGGAAGTTCGGCACGTCGCTGAACTGGCCAAGCTACAACTGAGTGACGCCGAACTGGACGAATATGCCGGTCAGCTCGGGCAGATCCTGACTTACGCGCAGCAGGTCCAGTCAGTAGATACGAGTGCCGTGCCCCCTACGCCTCAGGTTCTTCCGCTCAGCAATGTGCTGGCCGACGATGCGTTATTGGAAGGCCTGTCAAACTCGCAGTCAGTCGACAATGCCCCGGATGCCGACGACGGCTATTTTCGGGTCATCGCCGTCTTTGACGACGCGGGAGAGTAATGGATAGCTTGATGGTTGCAGAGCAGACCGGCACCCGCTTCCACCAGAGAGGGCGGCAAGGGTAATGGGCGGTCAGAATTCGACGAAGCAGGTGACATCGATTGGCGTGGCCGAGGCACGCGCTGGATTGGCGGGTGGTCAATTTACCTCCGTCGACCTAACGAATTCATTCCTTCATCGGATCGATCAGGTAGACGGCTCACTGCACGCTTTCTTGCGAACAATACGGGCCGAGGCGCTCGAGGCTTCTGCTGAGGCTGACAGGGCGCGTGCCGACGGAGACACCCGTCCCCTATTGGGCATACCACTGGCCATCAAAGACGTGCTGATGACCAAAGGGGTCGAGACGACCGCCGGCAGCCGCATTCTGGAGGGCTTTGTTCCTCCCTATTCCGCCACCGCCGTGCAAAAGCTGGAGGCAGCCGGCGCGATAGTAATTGGCAAGACAAACACAGACGAGTTCGCAATGGGGTCGAGCACGGAGAACAGCGGTTATGGCCCCACTCGGAATCCCTGGGACCTGGAACGCGTACCGGGCGGCAGCAGCGGAGGCTCCGCGGCCGCGGTGGCCGCGGACGAAGCACCGGCTGCATTGGGAACCGATACGGGCGGCAGTGTACGCCAGCCCGCTTCGTTTTGCGGTATCGTCGGGTTGAAGCCCTCCTACGGCCGTGTCAGCCGCTATGGGCTCATAGCCTATGGCAGCAGCCTCGATCAGATCGGGCCGATCACCAAGACAGTAGCTGATGCCGCTCTTCTGCTTGAAGTGATCGCCGGAGTGGACCCGCGCGACAGCACAACCATGCCGGTGAACGTGCCGGACTTTTCGGCGTCACTGACTGGCGAAATCACTGGGATGCGGATCGGCATTCCCCATGAGTATTTCGTGGAAGGCATTCAGCCGGAGGTTGAGGCAGCAGTCCGCACTGCCATCGAGCAGTTCGCTTCGCTTGGGGCAGAGATCGTCCCGATCCACCTGCCCAACACGGAGTTGGCCTTGCCGGTCTACTACCTGGTCGTTACCGCAGAGGCCAGCGCAAACCTGGCGCGCTATGATGGCATCCGTTTTGGCCTAAGCGTCGATGGCGATACGATATTTGACCACTTCCGACAGACGCGCGGCGCTGGATTCGGTCCGGAGGTTAAGCGGCGCATCATGCTGGGAACCTATGCCCTGAGCGCCGGCTACTACGACGCTTACTACCTGAAAGCCCAGCAAGTTCGCACTTTGATAAAACAGGACTTCGACCGGGCATTTGCCGACGTTGACGTCATTCTCTCGCCAACTTCGCCGACCACAGCATTCCGCCTCGGCGAAAAGGTGGACGACCCGCTGGCGATGATACTGACCGATATTTTCACAACCAGCGCCAACCTGGCCGGCCTGTGCGGGATAAGCATCCCCTGCGGATTCGATGCCGCCGGTCTTCCGATCGGCCTGCAACTGCTCGGCCCTTCGTTGGGTGAGGAAAAGATATTGCGAGCTGCTTACGCTTACGAACAGAGTACTGAGTGGCGACTGCGGAGGCCGGAATTGTGAACGTCATCTGCGCATTAAATGAAAAAAAGATATGTCTGTGTTGACCAACATTTGCCGCCGATGGTCAGCCGCCTGGGCGTCGGTTCTGGGCGCAGCCGGAGCATCTGGCCGGCAACGGTCTGGTTAAGTCGCCGACCGTTGTGAAATCGGCTTGATAGGCTTGTTCCCGAAGTCCACAATTTCGGACTTCTCCAACGTGTTTTCCAGGCAAAGCAATAACCGGTTTCGATCGGATAAGACCAAATGGAAATGACTACTATTCTTATGAATTCTCCTGAAGCTCCAGCCGCCGTACGGCCCAACGCCGGCGACGACAAAAATAACCAATCTGAAGGATTGCGACGCACGCTGGAGAGCCGCCTGAGCAGCCGCGTGCAGCGTGTTCCGCCTTCTCCGATTCGACGCTATTTCGATCTCGCTACGACCATGGATGACGTGATCAGCCTGGGAATTGGCGAGCCTGACTACGTAACCCCGAAGCCGGTTCTCAATGCCGGGTCGGACAGCCTGCTGCAGGGCAACACCTCCTATACCTCCAATGCCGGAACATTGGAGTTGCGGGAAGCTGTTGCGGACATGCTGACGAAACTTTATGGCGCGCCAGCATACGATGCCAATACGGAAGTGCTCATCACCGTAGGTGTCAGTGAGGCAATGTACGTGGCGATGCAGGCATTGCTCGACCCAGGTGACGAAGTGCTCGTTCCGCAGCCCTGCTTCGTTTCATACATGGCAGACGTAATTCTCGCCGGTGGCACGGTGGTTGACATTCCCACCTATGCGGCCAATAATTTTGTCCTGACCCCAGGGCAACTTGAGGAAGCCATCACCCCGCGTACTAAGGTCCTCCTCATCGGCTATCCCTGCAATCCAACCGGGGCCGTTATGAATCGTGAGGAACTCTCAGCCATCGCGCAGGTAGCGGAAAAGTACGACCTGATCGTCATCTCTGACGAAATCTACGATCGCCTGGTCTACGATGACCACGAGCACGTAATGTTCGCTGCCCTGCCGGGAATGGCCGAGCGGACCATTCATCTGGGCGGAATGAGTAAAGATTACGCTATGACAGGCTGGCGCATTGGCTATGCCGCAGGCCGGGTTGAACTGCTCGGCGCGATGCGCCGTATCCACCAATATCTGATCATGTCCGCGCCAACCGGCGGACAGGCCGCCGCGTTGCGTGCCTTAACCGATCCCTCCGCCGAGTCCGCCGTGCAGGAGATGGTGGCCAGCTACGGCGAACGCCGCCGGTTTTTCGTCGACGGCCTGAACGAAATCGGCCTGGACTGCTTTGAACCGAAGGGCGCTTTCTATGCCTTTCCCAGCGTTCAGCGCACCGGCATGGACGAGTATGAGTTTGCCGACAAGCTTCTGCAAGAGGAACGCGTGGCAGTTATACCGGGCAGCGGATTTGGCGCCGGGGGCGAAGGCCACGTGCGCTGCGCCTACCCGGTTGAAATGGCGAAACTCGAAGTCGCCCTGGAGCGGATGTACCGATTCGTGCGGCGCTACGGCGTGTAGCAGCGGCAAAAGTCGATCTTTTCAGGCTGTCCATGCACATCGCCGTTGCTTCTCGCCTTCTCGCAACGTCAGCGAATTAGGGCCACTCACTGGCTTGGCGTGGGAGTTGGACCAGGGGTCGGAGTTGGACTCGGGGTCGTATCGGGAGTAGTCGATGGCGTGGCAGTCGGTGTGTCGGTAGGGACAGGAGAGTTCACACTCGGCAGAAGCAGATGCACTGGCAATGAAGAAATCGTGAGGGATATCGCTGCGGACGCATCGATTCTTCCGTGACCGAATTTAACGTCCTTGCCAGTGTCACCCAAGTCGACCGCGCTCTGCTGGATAACCGATTCCACCTCTTCAGAGGAAAGGCTCGGAGCGGCAGACAGAACCAGCGCAGCCAGTCCCGCTCCGTAGGGTGTTGCCAGGCTCGTTCCATACACGGATCTGTACTCGTCATGAGTCGGGGGAAAAGGGCTGTAAATGCTTACCCCAGGCGCCGCAATATCTACAAAGGTGCCCGCGCTGGAGAACCAGGCGTGGGCATCGTCTTTATCGGTGGCGGCGACAGCAATGACGTTGTCGTGAGCGGCAGGATAGGTGACGGGATTACCCTCTTCAAACAGATTTCCAGCCGCCGAGAAAATGAGAACGCCTTCATTCGCAGCGTAATTTACTGCGCTCTGCATACCGAATGACGGGCCAAAACTGATGATACTGATGTTTATGACGTCGGTGCCCTCGTCCGCCGCCCAATAGAGGGCGCAGGTAAGGTTGCTGCTCACCCCCCGTCCCTGGCCGTCCAGCACTTTCACAGGCATGATCTGGGCATTCCAGGCCAGGCCGGCAATACCGATGTCGTTGTTTGTCGTGGCTGCAGCGACTCCGGCCACCAATGTTCCGTGACCGTAGTCATCGTCGGCTTCGGTGTCATCGTTGACAAAATCGTACCCCTCCACGACCCGCGCTTCCAACTCCGGATGGTCCAAATCGACGCCGGAATCGATCACAGCGATCGTTATATTGCTCCCCGTGGAAACCTTCCAGGCCGCTTCGGCCTCAATTTTCGCCAGCGCCCACTGTCTATCGTAAAAGGGGTCGTTCGGTGTGCCCGCATCATCTGTTGACTGCAAGGGCGACGGGTTGCCTCTACGTACATTGCCGCGATCGTCGAGACCGCGTCCCGCTGAATACGCATTCACACCGGCTGTGGCCGCGAAGATCAGATAGTCCGGTTCGGCATATTCCACCGCTGGATCCAGCATGAATACCTCCGCCGCCTCCAACTCGGTTCCCGGCCGAACTGTGTGAACATGAACCGAACCACATGAAATCGAGGAAGGTCGCAAATCGAACTCTTTTGCCATTTCGGTCAACGAAACGGAGGAAAAGCCGGAATTAAATTTGATCAGAATGCGGCCGGAGGCGTAAGTTTCCTTCCTTCCGATCAGTCTTGGAGACCGCAACCTACTTGAACATGAAGCTAGTAGAGAAAGCAGGAAAATGATGCCGAGGGAGATGAGTACTGCACGATTGAGGGAGGAAGTAACCATAGAATGGCAGCAAAGAAGCGCCGAAAAACTCCGCAAGTCTGAATGTTAGAAGATGCTAGCGCTGGGCATGTGCCTCGGACAAGCTGCCGAATGCTTCAGCAATGTTCCACAGGCCTCAACGATTATATCATATCGTGAAATCGAATCTACAACGTCTTTTCGCAAGTGTGCGTCCCGTCGGAAGAACTCACGTCACCCTTCTGAACAATTCACTCACGTTTGCGGAATTCGTGTCGATCCGATGTCGGGAACGGTATGGAATAGAGGAGTAGCTGTCCTAGTGAAATCGCAAGAAAACAATCGAAAACATTTCTCCGCTCCCTATAGGGCCCCTCCTTCCGCCTTGACGCATTCACAAGTGTCCATTATCATTTTCTTAGGGTACCACGCAAGAGATCCAGGTCCAGAGGCCATGCTACGTTTGTCAGGAGCCCATTGGATTGGAAGCGCCCATAAAGTCTTGCGTTAATGGATGACTGCTTCTGCGCATACAGGGAGCAGACATGGCGCCCTAATGTAACTTCCCGGTCACAACCAATGCCTTGCTCGCTATTCCGGCACAAACGGGGAATCGCAGTCCTGCCGGAAAATCTCATTGAAGCGGCTTGAAATTTTTCCCGTTGTCAGTTCGTCGGCTGCGCCCTGTGACATGCCAGACAGTCTTTCTCTTCGCTGCAGCAAGTGAGTCCGCTTGACGATCCTGCCAAGTTCGAGTCGCAAGCGGAGTAACTGCCATCCAGATTGGCGAGAATGCGAAGGTGACTCATGCTTTCGCCGGCTTTGGTTTCTCAGTCGCAGGGGAAGGCAAATGACAAATATTTAGCACTCTGAGAACCCACATGCCTGAACAAACCATTCTTATTCGCGATGCGCGCATCGTTGACGGCTCGGGCTCTCCCTGGCGTTACGGGGACGTTGTCCTGGCAGGGGACCGCATCTCAGTAGTCGCTCCACCCGGTGCCATCCCAACGGAGAATTGCGCCGAAGTTGTGGACGCCAGTGGGCACGTAGTTTGTCCCGGATTTGTCGACATTCTCAGCCATTCCATCTTGTCGCTCATGGTGGACGGGCGCAGCGTCTCCAAGATCTCTCAGGGCGTAACAACGGAGGTGATGGGCGAAGCATGGACACCCGCCCCCTCCGGCGGGAGGATCAGCGCAGACTTGCCCGTTCATCAATTCACTCAGCTGCTGGACCCCGCGTGGGCCGAGCGCATGGCGTCCTGGAGCCGTTTTCGGGACTGGCTTGAAGCCATGGTCGATAAGGGAGTCTCACCCAATATCGGATCCTTTCTCGGCGGGGGCACACTGCGCAAGTACGCCATGGGGATGGACATGCGCCCGCCCACCAACGACGAAATGGCAACGATGAAGCGAGTTACAGCCGAAGCAATGGAGGACGGCGCTTTCGGCGTCTCTTTCGCGCTCATCTACCCTCCCTCCAGCTATGCTGCTACGGACGAGGTCGTGGAGATCGCCAAGTCCTTTCGTCCCTATAATGGTATCTACATTACCCACTTGCGATCCGAAGCCGAAGCCTTACTGGAAGGGCTGGAAGAAGCGCTTTCAATCGGACGCTGCGTCGATGTCCCTGTCGAGATATATCATCTGAAGGCGGCCGGAACCCGCAATTGGCACAAACTGGCTTCAGCAATGGAGCGCATTACCGAATCCCGCTCACAGGGAATCGATGTCACCGCCGACATGTACACCTACGCAGCTGCAGGAACTGGGCTGACCTCTGTGTTGCCACCTTGGGCTGCAGCCGGCGACAAGCTATATGAAAACGTACGCGATAGCGCCATGCGCGCCAAGATCAAAGAGGCGGCTCTCCATCCAACCGGTGACTGGGAAGCCATGGCCGACCTGGTAGGACCGCAAGGTGTTATGCCTGTCGGCTTCTTGAAACAGGAGAACCATCAGTATGTGGGAAAGCGCCTCTCAGAGATTGCAGAAGATATGGGCGTGGACTGGCCGGATGCGACGATGGATCTCCTGGCATCCGAAGAGCAGCGCATCAGCACCTTCTATTTCGTCATGAGCGAGGAGAACCTGCGGCGGCAGTTGCGACAGCCTTGGATCACGATCTCCACTGACGCCGGAGGCATGGACCCGTCGTGGGCCGCGCCAACCGGCCCCTATCATCCGCGCGCCTACGGCACCTACAGCCGGGTACTGGGGAAGTACGTTCGCGACGAGAAAATCATTTCGCTGGAGGACGCTGTTCGCAAAATGTCATCAGCGCTCTGCGACCGGCTCGGCCTGCGAGATCGGGGCCAGCTGCGGGAGGGCTTCTACGCCGACGTCGTAATATTCGATCCGGAAACGGTCGGCGACCGGGCGACATTTACCGACCCCCACCAGCTTTCCGTCGGTGTGCGCGATGTCTGGGTCAACGGCGAACGGGTCTACAGAGATGGCGTACACACCGGTGCAACGCCGGGCCGAATCGTATCAGGCAAGGGTAAGCGAGCATGATACCTGCCGACACCGCCCTTGTCTTAAGGGCCCAACTTTCGCCGGTCTCCGGGCCATAAGCCTTATGTCTATTTCTTCCACTATCGAGACCTATCTGGAGGCCGCGGACACCGGTACGACTTACACTCGCCGTACCTACCGTACGGCGATGAATCTCTTCCAGCAATATCTGAGGGACAAGGAGATTCCTCCGGATCTCAAGGAGCTTGAAGACCTGGATGTCGATCGATTGCTGGCGTTCTCAACTTGGCTCCTGGAGGAAGTCAGAATCGGCCAGCGAACCTTAACTACCTATTTGGCGGCCCTAATGGCCTGGGTGAGCTACCTGCAGGTGCGGGGCTGGCTGCCGTTCACTCCGCAGGAACTGGCGCGCTTTCAGGAAGGGATCAAGCATGTTCGCAGGACGCAACGCCCACCGGAATTAATACCTCATCCTCCTCGGCCGGAAGAAATGGAAATGCTGATCACGGCCGCCCGTGAAACCGTTCTGAAGCGCCCCGATGACCCGCGTGAGCAGCTTGCCAGGCTGCGGGACATCGCCATCGTCGAGGCGTTGCGTTGTACGGGGCTGCGGGTCGGGGAACTGGTCAGCATCACGCGCAAGCAGCTGGAAGACCAGGACCGAGCGGTTTGGGTCGTCGGCAAGGGCAACAAAGTCCGACGTGTCTACTTCGACGAACGGGCCTGGGAAGCGATTCATTACTATTTGCAGGCAAGGCAGCAGTTAGACGGCGCGACGGGCCGTCCGCTGTCCGATCTGCCGGTATTTGCTCGACATGACAAAAAGGCCGGCTCAAAGGTGATGTCCCTGTCGACACAGTCGGTCCAGAATACGATACGCCGCCTGGCCGAAACGGCAGGGCTGGGCGCAAAAGGCATTACACCCCACGCGCTGCGGCACTATTTCGCCACCCGCATCTATCAGACTACCCACGATCTGGCCGTAACCCAGACAGCGCTGGGACACGCAAGTCCCAACACGACCCGTATCTATGCCAAGCTGGAGGACAACGCGGTTCGGAACGCGCATCGGGAGGCGTTTGAGTAGAAGTGAGCAGCGGGAATTGGTCGGCGGCAAACCGCCTGAAGTCTTACTCGCGACTTTCCCCAGTGAGCGGGTTTGCCAACAACAACCAGTAGGGAACGAAGCCGTAGTACCAGGCGAGCAGCAGGGCGATGCGGAACCCGTGGAAGCCGTCGCGCCATCCCTTTAGCGTGACAAAACGGCGCCGCAGTTCTCGTACAGGCTGAAGAACCAGGTTGTGGGGTCTCGGTCGAACGCCCTGTTCCTCCAGGATCCTGGCTTCGTAGCGGGCGTAGATCTGCTGCTTGCGGTGAAACTGCCGCCAGTCAGTGTAGTTGTAGTGCAGTAGAGGTTCTGCCAGTATGCCGTCCTCTCCCTCCAGGATGACGACTTCGTGGACCTCCCTGCGCAGGTCGTAACGGGCAGAGGCCCGTCGCAAAAGGCGCAACTGATAATCGGGGAAAAACCCCCCACCTTGCATTTCATGGCCAACGATAAAGTTGCGGCGCGGGATCCAGAATCCGGCACGGCGCGTGTCCTGGCATGCTTGCAAGACTTCACGTGCCAGCGCAGGCGTGGCCCGTTCGTCGGCATCAATGAAGAGAATCCATTCACTGTTGATGCTGTCGAGCGCGGCCTGCCGTTGCCGGCCGTAATCGTCGAAGGGGCGAGCGACAACGCGAGCGCCCGCCTCCTGTGCGATTCGCCGCGTATCATCCCGGCTGCATGAGTCCCACACCACAACTGCGTCGGTCCAGTCCTTCAGTGCGGCGATGCAGTCGGCTATGTTTTCAGCTTCATTCTTGGTGAGTATAACTGCTGTTAAGCGCAACGGCATCTGAAGAATCCTCTGCGAAGGGAGACACCCATTTGGCTGGCTGCCCGCAATTGAGTCCCAATGCGCTATCCGCCGTAGTTCAAGACATTGGTATACGCGTCAAGCTGCTCCCCCAATCGATCTCCAGAGATGCGGCCGCGGGCGAATTGGCGCCGGGCAATACACGCGTTCCAGGCAAAGCCAAGACGCACGAGGGGACGTAATAGTAGATGGAATCCCCGCGAATAAAGGTGTGCGTACAGACTGAAAAAGCGGAAGCGGCTGGCCCACAGCCGTTCGAACGACTGCCAGCGAATCTGGCGGCTGCTGCGGCCTTCGTGATGGATTATCTGTGCAGTAGGTACGGCATAGGTCGGCATTCCAGCCTCACGCATGCGCAAGCACCAGTCCATTTCCTCGCAGTACATGAAGTAGCCTTCATCCAGCAAACCGACCGCGCGGATGCTATCGCCGCGCGCCATCAGCGCCGCCCCGAGCACAAAGTCGACCGGAAATGGCGTGACACTCAGCCACTGACGGCGCGGATACCGCCCGTTCAACCGGCTGTGCAGAAGTCTGTGGAACACACGACTCAGGCCGGGCAGTTCCGTCGGCGGGCAGAAATCGAGGGCGATTTGCGCCAACCCTGGAAATGCAAAGCCGCCATGTTGCAGGCTACCGTCTGCGTAATGCAGTCGCGGACCGCACGTTCCCGTCGACGGGTTGTCCCGCATGTAAGAGGCCAGCTTGCCCAACGCATCGTCCACGACCTCTGTGTCCGGATTTAGTAGGAGAACGAGTTCAGGAGCGGAGGCAGCGCGTTCCCCGCTGTCTGCTCCGAATCCCAACCCTCTTAGGGCGAAGTTATTGGCGCGCGTAAAGCCAAGGTTTTCGGTCATGGCGATGAGTTGGGCGTTCGGGAACTCATCGGCGGCCATCTGTGCGCTGCCGTCGTGGCTGGCGTTGTCGACAACTGTTACGTCTACCGCCAGCCAGTCTTCGCTCAACTGTGCGGAAGCATAGACGCTCTGCAGGCAGCGTCGTAAGAGATCGCGGACGTTATAGGAGACGATGATTACGGCCAGGCGCATTGGTTCTAAAATCGTGAGAATCGCATTGGGTATTTCGTATAGAGAACCCGTCAGATTCATTCCAGGCCGACATTGACGGAGATGCGGTCAATGTAATCGTTGTGGTGACCGTATCCCTCGTGAATCAGTCCGCCCCACCAAAGGACATTGGTTCCAGGCGGAGGTCCTTCAAAGTGAATGCAGCCGTTTACATGGCCGGCCTTGCCTGGCATCAGATACCATGCGGATTCTTCTTCAAACTCGAGCCAGACCAAATCCTCCTGACGGCCTATCGCCCATCGAAATGGGTAGTTGAAACCGGCTGTGCTGAAATTGATGCCGAATCGAAACGTTCCCCCACGTTCATGCCAATTCTCGTTCTGTTTGATGGCCAGTGTGTTGTAATTTTCGGGGACATGGCCCTTTTCGAAGACGTATTCCTGACCCGGCCAGGGTCCGGTCGTGCGAATGGGGACTTCCCCTTCGTTTTTTACAATGGTGTTAAAACAGAGCTTTTGGCCAATAGGCACACTCACAACGCGGTTGATTTCTCCGTCCCAGTCAATCTCTCCTTGAACAACGTCAGCACGTGGTCTTCCGCCGGCTTCGATCACCAGGTCGCGAGTGACTCGAACCCGGTTGCCCGCCAAATCGTTGGCCTCCCCGACAACCAGGTATTCGCCGTCTGGAGGAGGCTCCGCGTTCAAGTCGACGCCGCCGAAATACTTATAAGTGTGGTTTCCGGGTTCCTCAGGTTCGATCGCACTTGGTCCTTCGGCGATATGTACCTTCACGCCCGGCCTGTTGGGGTCCAGAAGGTAGACCTGAATGTTCTGTACCTCTTTCGACAGGTTGTAAGAGATGCTCACCCAGTCGTCCCGCAGACCGTCCAGGTTGGGGCGGAAAACCGTGGGCATGACGGCAAAGCTTTCCAGTCGGGGCACTTCCGTGTCGCCGTCATTCAAACGAATTGTACCGCTAACCTTTTCCGCGTTGGCGTTGTCGTCAGTGGCCTCCACGACCCAGCGATATTGTCCATCCTCCAAGACGCGGCTGAGGACCTCCATCGGACCGCCTTCTATCATCTCCATCTGCGGTTCGTCCATCACGCCGCCCCACTGCACTCGATAATTCCCGGGAGAGCGGCGTCGGTCCTTGCGAAAATAAAACTGGTCTCCGTCCTCGTTCTCAAAATAGATGCTGATGTATGCGGAACGGCTTAGAGTGTAACGAATCTCAGTGACATCGGTATCGCCGTCGGCGTTGGGAGATATTTGATCGGGCGCCACGGTTACGTCCCGCAGCAGCGGTCCAATCCCAACATTCAGCCGGCCGCAACCGGCCAGGAGCACGACGAGAACGAAAATCCAAAGGGAATGCTTGTTCATGGCTAAGTTGGCTGGGAGGTCAGTACCGCGATCTACGCGAGAGCACCAAGCACTTTTGCTACGCCGTCGATGGTCTCCTCCATATCCGAATTACTCATGGAGGAATCCACATTCAGCATGACCGCTCTGGCCAGGATATCGAGTGAACGCGGGCACATGTCCGGCGAATACGTTATGTCTCTTCTGGCCCAGCGCCAGGGACCGCCGGTGTCCGTCCAGGCGCGTTTCGATAGAACGGGAAACCAGTGAGCATAGACATGGAAATCCCGTCGTTCCGGCCGGTAAAGGACGCTGGCGGAGATGTTCTCGGCGTTCAAAGCATGTGCTACCGCCTGGGCCTTGGCGGACGTCTCCAGAAACATGGTGAGTGTGATGGCGCTGTCGCCGTCAGGGTCCGGAATATCTCGAAAGGTGACACCTTTTTCTACGGCCGTCGAACTGATACCGGCCAGCAGCATCTCTTTCCTGGCGCGAGCGTCGGCAACGATGCCCTGCAACCGTCCCATCTGCACCAGTCCAATGGCTGCCGGAATCTCCGCCATTCGGAAATTGGCCCCCCACAGCACCTCTTCTTCCGGCAACTCCAGCCGGTTCCAGGCGGCCACGTCGTGGAACATGAAGGCCCGCTGCCAGATCTGCCGGTCGCTGGTCGTCACCATGCCGCCTTCGCCGGTCGTAATGATCTTGCTGAACTGCAGGCTGAAGCAGCCGACGTCGCCAATAGAGCCGAGCCTGCGGCCCTGGAAACTCGCCCCGTTGCCCTGGGCGCAGTCTTCTATAACCCGCAGCCCGTGACGGTTGGCGACTTCAAGAATGGCATCCATTCGCGCCGGTGCGCCGCGCATATGTACCGGCATGATCGCCCTCGTATGCGGGGTGATTTTGCGCTCTACGTCGACAGGGTCGAGCGTCAGCGACTCATCGATTTCGGCTATGACTGGAATGCCGCCGACTGTCATGACGGCCGTGGCAGAGGCCATCCACGTGTAAGCAGGCACGATCACCTCGTCACCGGGCCCGATTCCGATTCCCTGCAGACCGCTGACCAGCGCCGCGGTCCCCGAAGTGACCGCCAGGGCGTGGGCCGTGCCAACCGATGAGGCAAACGCCCGCTCAAATTGGTCCGCCTTCGATTCGCCTTCATCCTGGCCGGAAAAGCGGAACAGTCGTTTGGCGCGCAAAACTTTGAGGACTGCCTGCTCTTCCGCTTCATCCATGGCTTGGCCGCCAGGGGCCAGTTGCGAATCCCTGCTGCTGCGGGCAGGCGTCCCCCCGTATATGGCAAGCGGTGACGCGCTTTTCACTGTCATGCATCTACCTCCTGTACGGCACGGCAAAAGGCCCGACTGCGACTAAAGAGAACTTGGCGCGACGCGCCCAATCCAGACCTCCGGTATTCCCCGGCATGCGCGCCCAGTATAACATAGTGCCAAGCGGTTGACAGTCTGCGGGAGTCGTGATTAACTTCCCAAACCGTTCCGACTGTACATGAGGACCACCGGAGTTGAAAATATGGACACGATTCGATGGGGTATTTTGGGAACTGGGCGCATCGCCGGCGACTTTGCTACCGGACTGGCAGCGGAGGAGGATGCCGAGATTGTCGCCGTCGGTTCTCGGGCGCAGGAGACGGCCGACCGGTTTGCCGATCGCTTCGGCATTCCAAACCGGCATTCTACCTACGAGGCTCTTGCAGCCGACCCGGAAGTAGATATCATCTACATCGCCACCCCTCACAATTTGCACAAAGATAACACGATCAGTTGCATACGCGCTGGCAAAGCAGTGCTATGTGAGAAGCCGTTCGCGATCAACAGTTCCGAGGCACAGGAGATGATCGACTGCGCCCGCGCCAACGGCGTCTTCCTGATGGAGGCGATGTGGACGCGATTCCTGCCTCACATTCGTGAGATGGTTCGACGCATCGAGGAAGGGCAGATCGGCGACATCCGTCTCTTTCAAGGAGACTTTTGCTATCGCGCCCCGGTGAATCCAGAGCGGCGCACTTTCAATCCGGCGCTGGGCGGCGGCGCCTTGCTGGACATCGGCGTATATCCTATTTCGCTGGTCCATCACCTGCTGGGGGGCCCTGCCCGAATCGCGTCGCTGGCGCACCTGGGCGAGACCGGCGTGGACGAGCTGGCAGGAATGCTCTTTCAGTACGAGGACGGCGCTTTGGCGGTGATGTCCACTGCAGTTCGCGCCAACACGCCCCATTCGCTGTTAATCAGTGGGACTCTAGGAGAGATTCGCGCCCACGACCGCTGGTGGGCCCCCTCCGGTTTCACTATCAGTCGCGACGGCCGCGACCCGGAGACAGTCCAGCCCGATATTATCGGCAATGGCTGGAACTATCAGGCTGTCGAGTGCGGCCGTTGTCTGCGAGAAGGCCTGACCGAACATGAGCTGATGCCCCTGGACGAGTCATTGGCCATCATGCGTATCCTGGACGGCCTGCGAGAGGAATGGGGATTGCGTTACCCGATGGAGTAAGCACGGGGGAGCAAGACAATATTTCTCGGAGAGCAATTTCAGGAGGCTGCTCTCTTCCTTAACCTATGGCCTGCCGGCAATAGTGCAAGCTGCCTCGCAAAAGCTTGACGATCCTGCTGTCCGGCGCACCCGCATCCAGGGCATCCGGATGCAGCTCCAACGAGATCGAGTAACCATATCCGTCCGCGGCCATACGGGCTAGAAGCGCATCCAGCCGCAACGAGCCGTCTTCGGGGCGGCGGTGTTCGTTGCCGTCGAAGTTGCTGAGATGTACGTGCTTTATTCGTTGACCCCATCGATTGTACGCCTCGACGGGGTCAAGCCCCCATGTGGCCAGATGCGTCGTATCCAAGGTGATATGCGGGAAGCGGGTGATGTCGTCGAGCGTTGCGCGGCTGTGCGCGTTCCAACGGGCGGGGTTGATACGTAGCCCCAAAACGCGGTTAGCCGGCAGGTTCTCGATACAAAGCAGTACGTCCACAGATGCCTGAAGCGCCTCATAACTCTCTGTGAGCCAGTTCGCGTAATCCCGGTGATCTGAATCGAACGGGTTTGGCAGCAACAGACTGCGCCCAGCAGTCTGCAGAAAGGCGTAACCAAAACGTGTGGGGAGGTGATGGACGACCACCTCGGAGCCAAGCGCGACCGCCAGATCAGCAGTGCGGGCGATGGCGCCGTACTCGCTCTCGCCCCAGCCGCTGCAGTTGCGGCTGAAGGGACTATGGAGCGCGTGGATCGGCAGCGCGTGGATCTCGATTAGTTGCTGCAGATAGTCGGACTGGCGAGTGTCCCAACGGTGATCGATGAGCATCTCGATGCCGTCAAAGCCGGCCTCGGCTGCCAGCGCGAATACGCGATCAATGCTGTAATTGTAGAGTGACCCGGTGGAAAGTATAAAGCGCATAGCAGTTCTTCAGGAACATTGCGGCATGTGGCTGCCGCCATCGGCCAGAACAGTTGTGCAGTGACGTCGGTTGCGTCAGGCCGAAAACGTTCGCGCCGCGAATTGGGACAATGAGGTCGGTCTTCGGCCCAGCAACCAGCCCAGGACGTTGCCGTTACCAATCAGGCCGTTACTGTCATAGTAGCGGAACATTGCGACCAGGGCTTGAATTGTCCCAGAATGCATTCCGCTTGCCGAGGCAGTCCTTTCCCACTCATCAAGCGAAGTTTGAACTGCCTTTACCGGCCTGCGCAAATGGTCGGTCAAAGTCTGCGCTATCTCCTCAGATGATAGGTTTACGGGCCCGGCCAGCTCGTAAGTTGCGCCGTTATGGCCGGATTCGGTTAGGATACGTGCCGCCGCAAGCGCAACATCACTAAGGTCAACGAGCGCAAAGCGCGCCTGAACGCTATATGGTACTGTGTACTGTCCTGCCGCCTCGATCTGCTCCCGATAGCCAAGCACGTTCTGCATGTACGCGCATGGCTGCAGAATGGTAAAAGGCAGGCCGCTGCGAAAAATCTCCTCTTCTACGCGCAGTTTTTGCCAGTGGTGCGGCATATCTTCTGTCTGCGGGTGAAGAACCGAGTGATAAACGAAGCGCCTGATGCCAGCGTGGAGAGCGGCCTTCATCGCCAATCTGCCGACCTCTATCTCGCGTGGAAACATGTTGGGGCAGATGAGATACAGCGCACCGATTCCGCGGCATGCCTCCTCCCAAGAGCGTGAATCCTCCAAATCACCGGCGATCGAATCTACTGAGGGCAGTTCCTGAGCCTGATCGGGACGGCGCACCCAAGCGCGCACCGGCCGGCCCGTCCGGGCCAGTGCTTGAATCACGGCTCTACCTGTCTTACCTGCCGCCCCGGTCACCAGAATCATGCCGGAATTATCTCATTGACGGAAACGGCAAATCCCTCCAGCAGTTCTGAGCGGGCCACTTCTTCTCCCCAGTGACCTACCAGTTCGTAGGCGCCATCTCGCAATACATGGATCTCTACTGCCCGTCCGTGGGAATCGATAATCCAGTATTCCAACACGCCTGCCTGATACGTCCATTGGCCCTGGACGGGAAACTGCTGCGTCTGTGCCGCGTATGTGGCCGTCACGGATTTCTGAACTTGCCGCAATTCGCTTCCTCCTTGTCCTGAAGCGGGCGCAGGCAACCAGTGGCCGGCAACCGAACCAGTCGCCGACCACTGAAAACCTCCGCGTGATTGCTTTAGCGTGGTCTATTCGCCACCCTCGATCAGTTCGACTTCGATGGGCGTGTAGCTGTCTCCCATCGTGTCGCCTTCCAAAAGTTCAAGGGCCGCCTCCGCCAGATCGGTGCGGAATGCCCCGTCGCTCGGCGCCTCAGAGATAACACCGCCGTCAACGGATACTTGCACGGTCTGGTCCCACAGCGCCTGGTCCATCATGCCGATGCCGGCCGGCGAAGGCCAGATCAACTGGTTGATTTCGTTCAATTGCCAGCTCATGTGGCTGCGGCCGAGTGTAGGTCCGTTGTCCAGGACAACCTGCACACAGGCGTCGAAGTTGTCGCGGCAGAACTGCCAGCCCTTGAAGCTGCCGACCAGGAAGCGTACCGCGATGTCCTCATTGCCCTCCTCCGCCAACCACGCTTCGCGAGCGAAGACATGGTCCTGTAGCATGGCGGTGCCGACATCGTTGAAGTCGATGACCACCAGGTCAGACGGCTGATAGAGTTCACCGGTCTCGGGGTTCACTGCCTCCAACACTTGGGCGTACTCGTTGTAGATCATCGCCTGGGCCGCGTCGAGTTCCCGGTTGAGCAGCGCCAGCATGTCAAAGCTCTGCTGAATGATGGTGACATCGTCCGGGTTGTTCGGATCGATGCCTTCTGCACGCATCGCCACGAACAGTTCATGCTCGTTGCCGAAACCCCAGGTCCCAACCTTTTTGCCGGCCATGTCGGCGATCGTTGCCACCGGCGCGTCGGCCCAGGAGACTTCCAGCGTACCGCTGCGTTGGAATACCTGGGCGATATTGACCAGATCGGCGCCTTCAGCCCGTGATGCCAACACCTTGGGCACCCAGGCCAGGCCGAATTCGGCTTGACCGGAGGCGACCACCTGCTGGGGCACGATATCGACTGCGCCTTCCAGTATGGTCACGTCCAGACATTGCTCAGCATAAAAGCCCTGGTCTACAGCGGCAAAGTAGCCGGCGAACTGGGATTGCGTCACCCACTGAAGTTGCAACTTGACCGGCGTGGTCTCGGCACATCCCTCGTCGGCTGGCGCTTGGTCCGCGCCCGAATCCATCGCCGGGGCCGCAGGCGCGACACAGGCCCCCAGAATCAGGATGAGCAGCGCGCAACTGGTCAGCAACAAAGCGGTTCGGTGTTTCATGAGATCCTCCCGATTCAAAGTGATTGCGTGAAACTTCCTTTGTCTAAGCGCGGAAAGTCGGATGCCAGGGTAAGGCCAACCGTTCCGCTAACAGGATGACGAGATAGATGGCGATACCAATCAGACAGGCGACGAGAATGGCGGCCCAAGCCGAAGCGAAGCGGAATAGCGCTGCCTCCTGGGTAATGAAGACGCCCAAAGCAATGCGGGGCCCGCCAAAGTATTCGCCCACGATTGCACCGATCATGGCGAGCGCCCCTGCCACCTTTAGGCCGCTGAACAATGACGGCAGCGCGTTTGGGATCCGCAGCTTGATGAGGATTTCGGAGTCGCTGGCAGCATACGAGCGCATCAATTCCAGCGAACGGCTGTCGACCGAAACCAGACCCCGTACGGTATTTATCATGATGGGGAAAAAAATCATTATCGTTACAATCGCCATTTTGGAAAAGGGATTGCCGATACCGAACCAGTTATTCATTATCGGCGCAAAAGCGATTATCGGCATCGAGTTTGCCGCGATCGCGAAAGGAAGCAGGGCCTCGCGCGTGGTAGTCCAACGAGTCGTAGCGAGCGCCACGGCGATGCCGGCCAGCGTGCCCATGGCCATTCCGCCGAGCGCTTCTTTCATCGTAAACCAACTGGCCGCCATAATAGGGGTGAGATTGCTCCCACGCAATACCCTAACGCTACTCGCCCCTAACGGAATCTCCAGCCAACGTGCCGCCTGCAAAGCCGCCTGCATTTCGGGAGACTGTTCGGCGGGCAAGACAACGAAAAACCGGTTTTCCAGAGATTTTTCTTCGCCCAACTCACCTGCTTGCGCCGAACCGTCGAGAACGACGATCTGAACAAGATTGCCAATGATGGCCGAAGGCTTTGGCAACAGAAACTGCTGAATGTCGAAGACCGTCACCAGCGCTTCCCACAAAATGACAAGGGCTATGAGAATGAAGACCGGCGCCCAGATACGTTGCTTGCTCTCGCTCATGCCGGCGTGCCTTTTGGAACCTGACTGCCTTCGCTGAAGCGCAGCACCTCACGTACTTCCGTCTCCAATTCGAAAAAGCGCACGTTGCTGCGAGTTTCCGCGTTACGGGGTTGGGGCAGGTCGATGGTGATATCGGCAGTGACGCGGCCGGGGCGGGCGGACATAACAATCACTCTCGTCGAAAGGAATACAGCTTCGGTAATGCTGTGCGTTACGAACAATACAGTTGTATCGGTCTTGCGCCAGATGTTGAGTAGCTCCAAATTGAGCCGCTCGCGGGTCATCTCGTCGAGAGCGCCGAACGGCTCGTCCATCAGCAAAATCGAAGGTTCGAATGAGAGCGCACGGGCAATGGCTACTCTCTGCTGCATTCCGCCGGACAGCTGCCAGGGGTAATGTGAGGCAAAATCGGACAGTTCGACCAGTTCCAACATGGCCTGCGTGCGCCGGTCTTTTTCCGAGCGGCTGAACTGCATCAACTCCAGCGGCAACTGAACATTCTTGGCCACTGTTCGCCAATCGTAAAGTGTGGCCGCCTGGAAGACAATGCCGTAGTCCTGATCGAGCCGGGCTTGGCGTGCGCTCTTCCCGTTGATGGTAGCGACGCCGGAGGAGGGATGTATCAAATCGCCTACCACCCGCAGGAGCGTGGATTTTCCGCAGCCGGACGGCCCGATCAACGATATGAAATCATTCTGTTCGATTTGCAAATTGATTTCTTTGAGCGCATGGACCTGGTTTTCAGCGCCTTCTCCAAAGATCTTATCGACGTTTTCAAGAACGACAACAGGTTCTGTCATGCGTGATCTCTACACGGAAGGGGCGACTGGAACATATCAGTGTAGTCCGGGCCAGAGGTGGTGTCGATTGTAGCATACGCTTGTAGGGGAAGCCAATCAGGGAATTCATTCGGGTGCGATTCAAAATGAGGGTGAGTTTCCGACTGCCTCTGTCCAACTGCACAGGCTGCGGGCCAGACGCCCGCGATCCCAGTGAGGCGCCCCCAAATCTGGGGTGCACCCATTCATTCGGCTGTGGCCCTGCCAGGGCCTCTACGACGGCCACTTTCGAAGTTAGGAAGAGCCTGAATGAAATGGGGGCAAGAGAATCGGGACGCCGCAGATATGAATTATGTGGGGATCTGCCAGTTAATGTATTCTGTCAACTGAGAGCACGAATATCCAAGATATTCCCACTCGCGGAAAGACGAATCTGCCTGATGCACGACCGCTCGACTGCATTGGACAGCACTTTTGCGTTCCTGCCTTGGTTTCCGGCTCGAATCCACTCTCGCTTCACCTCTCTTGGAGGGAAACTCAGCCATGCCTGAAAGACTGCCGCACATTCTGATTTTCAACCCGGACCAGTGGAGGGGCGACGTGTTGGGCCATATGGGCAACCCCGGAGCTGTGACGCCAGTGCTGGACCGGTTTGCACGAACGGAGGGCGTTTCATTCGCCAATGCCTTCTGCCAAAACCCGGTCTGTACACCTAGCCGGTGCTCGTTCATGACCGGCTGGTATCCCCACGTACGCGGCCATCGCACCATGTTTCACATGCTGCGCCCAGACGAACCAATGCTTCTGCGCATATTGCGTCAAAACGGCTACTTTGTATGGTGGGGCGGTAAGAATGATGTCGTGCCGGCCCAGAATGGCTACGCCGAATATTGTGATGTGAAGTATGCTCCGCCGCAACCGGAACGTCTAATGCCTAACACGCACCAGTCAACCGCGTGGAGAGGCGACCCGGACGGCGACAACTACTACTCCTTCTACGTAGGCCGTAGCGACGTTCCCCCTGGCGAGACGGTGGCCTACGACTCAGACTGGGCCATGGTAGAAGGCGCGATCGAGCAGATAAGGAATGCGCCACCAGACCAGCCGCTCTGCATATATCTGCCCCTTTCATATCCGCACCCGCCTTACGCGGTCGAAGACCCCTGGTACAGCCAGATCGACCCGGCCCGCATTCCCGACCGCACGCCGACGCCAAATGCAGACCTCGGCGGTTGGGACGGCTTTCCCAGCCTGATGAATGGCATATTTGATGGACAGCAGATGCAGGGATGGTCGGAGCAGCGGTTGCGGGCGTTGCGGCGCACTTACTACGGGATGTGCGCGCGCGTGGATCACCAGTTTGGAATGGTCTTGGAGGCGCTGGAGAAAGCCGGTATCTACGACGACACACTTGTATTTTTCTTCTCCGATCATGGAGACTTTACCGGAGATTACGGTCTTGTTGAGAAGACCCAGAACACGTTTCAGGACTGTCTGACCCGTGTTCCGATGCTGGTAAAGCCGCCTGCGGGCACTCCGGTGGCTCCGCGTGTCTCCGACGCGCTGGTGGAGTTAATCGATTTCCCGGCAACTGTTTACGCGCTCACCGGAATCGAAGCGGGGTATGACCACTTTGGTCGATCACTGCTTCCTCTGCTCGCCGGCGAAACTGACAAACACCGCGATGCCGTCTTCTGCGAGGGCGGACGACGGCACGGAGAGCGACAGTGTATGGAGTTGGAGAGCAACGCCAGCCCGGGGTTCCTCTATTGGCCGCGTCTACGTCTTCAGATGAGCGAAGGTCCCGAACACACGAAAGCGGCGATGTGCCGTACCGCTGAACACAAGTACGTCAAGCGTTTCTACGAGCAGGACGAACTCTACGACCTAAAGGCAGACCCTCGAGAAACGCGTAATCTCGTCGACGACCTCGCCTATGGGGAAGTGCTGGCATCGCTCAAAGATCGCATGTTGCAGTGGTATATGGAAACTTGTGATGTTGTGCCGCATGAAACGGACATGCGGAGATGACACAGGCCCATGACAATGGAATTATGAATCAGAGACCTGCTCTTGGACGACCAAGCGCTCTAACAGGGAGATGACGAGGAAAAAAGTCATGCCGGTGAGTGAGGCGAAGAGAATTGAAGCCCACAGCTTTTCCGGCCCGATGGTGTAGTATTGGTTGAAGTTGAGAATGACGCGGCCAAGGCCGTCGGCGATCCCGCTGGGCAATTCACCAATGATTGCGCCTACCACACTGGCCGTGGCCGAGACTTTGAGAGCCGTGAAAATGTAGGGAAGGGCAGCCGGGACCCGCAATTTCCAGAGAATGTCCCAAGGTGTGGCTGCATAGGAGTGCATCAACTCGATTGCGGTCGGTTCCGGCGACCGGAGACCCTGCAAGGTATTGATTGTTACGGGAAAAAAAGTCAGGTAGGCCGCAATCACTGCGACAGAGAACCAGCTGCCTCCCAGCCAGATGACGACCATTGGGGCGATCGCCAGGAGAGGAACGGTCTGCGACGCCACAACGTAGGGCAGCAGGCCCCTTTCCAGCAGACCGGAGTGCGCGAAGGCAACCCCAAGGACAAAGCCTAGACACCCGCCGATGAGGAAGCCGAACACGGCTTCTCGCAAGGTAAAGAGGGATGCTCGCAACAGAATTGTCAGGAGAATCGTATCGCTGCCGCGCCGCGGCGGCTCGAAAATCGTCTTCAAAATTTCCCACACGTGCGGCATGGCGCGGTCGTCTGCGCGCACCGGCAATTTCACTTCACAAAGGCCGATGGAGCCGCACAGAATACCAACGGGATTGCCTTCATCGGCCTGGACCGGCACAGTTCCCCGCAGGTACGCGCCCCCTGTTGCTCCCAGCAGCTTATAGGCCTCCCAGAGGATCGCCAGCAGCAGGAGGATCAGGATGAAGTAGCCGGTCGCGTTGAGCGATGACAATCTGGCGAATCTCACAGGACCTCCGCAAATGGCTTTCGTCTCAGGAATTGCCCTCCGCCTGCAGTGCCCAACCAGCTGTCCCCGTCTACAATTACCTGTCCGCGCAGAAGCACCTTTTCTGCCCAGCCCCGAACTTGCATGCCCTCGTAGACATTGTAGTCCGTGTTCATATGGTGCGTGGCCGCGGAAATCGTGTGTTCCTTGTTCTCATCCCAGATGATAATGTCGGCGTCGGACCCGACCGCGATAGTGCCCTTGCGGGGATAAAGGCCAAAGATTTTAGCCGGATTTGTGCTAGTAATCTCGACGAAACGGCTGGCGCTGTAGTGGCCGCCGCCCACGCCCGCATGCCACATCACCGGCATTCGATCCTCGATGCCAGGCATGCCGTTGGGGATTTGATGAAAGCCTTCTCTGCCCAACTCCTTGCCGGCGATACGTCCCTGGACGCCTCCTTCGTACCAGAAGGGGCAGTGGTCGGTGGAGATCGCCTGCAGGCCCCCGTCTGCCAGGGCCTTCCACAGAATAACGGCATCCTTGGGCTGCCGAACAGGCGGCGAGCAAACGTACTTGGCTCCCTCGTAGCCGGGCCTGGCCAGGTCCTCCTCAAAGACAAACAGATACTGTGTGCAGGTTTCGCCCATCACGGGGAAGCCTTTGGCCCGGCCCAGGGCAAGTTGCTCGACCGCCTCTTCGCAGGTCATGTGGACCACGTAAAGAGACGCCCCGCTAATTCCAGATAAGGCGACGGCTCGCCCGGTCGCCTCGGCTTCTGCCATGGCAGGATGGGCCGTAGCATGATATTTGGGCGCCGTCTTCCCTTCATCCAAGAGCCTTTTAGTCAAGTCGGCGATTACGTCTCCGTTCTCAGCGTGGACCATCACCAACAGCCCATGTTCAGCGGCAACCTGCATGGCGCGGAAGAGAGTCGTGTCGTCGACCTGGAAGAGCCCTTTGTACGCCATGAAGAGCTTGAGACTGGTAATTCCCTCATCTACGACGGATGGGATTTCGTCCATCACATCGTCGCGCAGGTCAGTGATCGCAACGTGAAATCCGTAATCGATCGCAGCTTTACCGGCGGCCTTAGCGTGCCAGGCTTCGATGCCTTCCTTGAGCGTACCGCCTACCGGTTGGATGACAAAGTCTATGTGCGTTGTCGTTGCACCGAAGGCGGCCGCGCGATGGCCAGTGAAGAAATCGTCCGAGGAGACTGTCCCGCCGAAGGGCAGCTCAAGATGAGTATGGACGTCGATGCCTCCGGGCAGGAGCAACTTGCCTTCTGCGTCGATCACATCTGCGCCGTCAACAGGCAGATCGAGCCCAATCAACGTCACTCGTTCGTCTTCAATCAGGAGATCGGCCTGCACGCTGTCAGCAGCCGTGACAATCGTTCCGTTCTTGATTAGAGTTGGCATTTCGGGCTCCTCTCTGTCCAGCCGATGAATGCTGGGTTCATCAGTAAAAGGATGCAGACGACTCCCTTAGAATTGAAATCAGGCCGCCGCGATTTTGTCGTACATATCTGGCCGTCGATCCCGGAGAAACTGCCAAGTGTCCCGCACCTCCCTGATCAGGTCCAGGTCCAGGTCGCGGATTATCAGTTCCTCCTCGTAAGGGTCGCCTTGGCCGGGAAGATCATCGCGCGCACCGAGCGTGGTCACAAACTCACCGCGCGGCGTGCAGAAGTAGCTCTGCCCGTAAAAGTCGTTGTTGCCCAGCTCCGCTTCGACGCCGACACGGTTTATCGTGCCGACGAAATAACCGTTGGCGATGGCGTGGCTGGTCTGTTCGATGCGCCACAAATGCTGCGAGAGGCCGCGCGAGGTGGCGGACGGAATGAAGACGATCTCAGCGCCGTTCAGTCCCAGCATGCGTGCGCCCTCCGGGAAGTGGCGGTCGTAACAAATATAGACACCGACCTTTCCCACGGCTGTGTCGAAGACCGGGTAACCCAGATTTCCCGGACGAAAGTAGAATTTCTCCCAGAACCCGGGCAAGTGAGGCAGGTGCGTCTTGCGATACTTGCCCAGGTAGCTGCCGTCGGCATCGATAACGGCGGCTGTGTTGTAATAAAGACCGGGCTGATCCTCCTCGTACAGCGGGACGATCAGCACCATCTTCGTCTCCGCGGCCAACTCTTGCATCCGTTCCGTAGTTGGCCCGTCGGGGATGCGTTCGGCCAAGCTGTACCAGAAAGTGTCCTGCACCTGGCAGAAGTAGGGCCCATGGAAAAGTTCTTGAAAGCAGAAGACCTGTACGCCCTGCTCGGCAGCTTCGCGGGCGTATTTCTCGTGCTTCCGGATCATGGATTCCTGGTCGCCGCTCCACGAAGCCTGGAGCAGCGCGCCGCGGACAATGCGGGGCATAGGCGGTTCTCCTGTCATTCGAGCGGGAAATGGTATTGCATCGGTTGGGAGCGTTTCAGGCGCTGCGGCAGGCCGTGCAGGGGAACGTTTGCAAGCTCCTTGGGTTCAAGTTTGTGCAGGTTGCCGCCATACGTGCGGCCACAAGATACCAGCGTTTGCGGATCGATACGGTTGAGCAGACCGAGCAGTTGTATCGCCAACCTGCTGTCCTGTCGCATTGCTTTCTGCACCGCAGGTTTAGGATGGAGATTCAGATAGACGTTTGGGGTTATGGCGCGTGAACGATTCAGGAAAAAGCGAAACGGATTTGATCGAGAAGGGGTGCTACGCCCCATATATGAGCAGACAAAGGGCGCTGGTTCCCTGTATTCTAACATATACCAGGGCGTGCGTGCCGGCATAGGTAGCGCTTGTCGATGCCCTCATGCACGCCTTTCTCTAAATAATTCCTAAGCCCCGGATATTCCTGCTCGATCTGTTCTATTGGCAGTGGGCAACTGAGCAAAAAGAGTCGTTGCTCCAGGTCGGGCAGACCGACTTCATCTGCATTGACGATCGCTGCTTCCAGATAGCGAGGGCTCGGCAAAATGGGGTTAAGAAAATCGTGCGGAAGGTTGAACTGCTCAATACGTTGGTCATCTACGATGAAGAAGCCATTGGCCCCCGTAGCAATCCCGCGCTTCACGGCAAACAGATCACCAAGTAAGGTATCCGAACTGTGGGTCGTGTTCGTCAATGGACGATTCTGTCCAGGCCATTTTGCCATTCCTCGAAGGCGGGATACGGGGATATGTTCGACTCTGCTCGGACTATCCAGTGAGCCTCCAAACGAAAACCGGACTTGATGTGAGTCAGCCGGCGTAGATTTCCGGTACATGACAACAGCCGAGGATACCAGCGCGTCGTCAAACTGCACTTCTGACGGATCAAAGACATGAACCTGCAAGAGTGTTACCTGTGCAAGAAGATATTGGCGTAGTAGCGTACCGTAGTTTACATACATGAACTCAGTTGGTATCAGCCATGCGCCGGCGCCACCATCCATGAGAGAGCCATACAAAGTAGGGATATAAGCCGGAAAGTTTGCTGGGGCGCAGGCCAAGTCGCTCCCTGTTGCCTGCTGCAGTTGCTCTTTCTTGGCTGCGGTTAGATGATGATGGCGTATATAGGGCGGATTCGTGGCGATGAGGTCGAACTGGTTGTCGGTACAGGCAGGCCATTCCTGTTCCGTAAAATCTGCTGTCTCGATGCAGATGTCCGATTCAGGCCAGAGTTTGCGCGCAGGAATAGCATAGTGAGGGTCGATCTCGAATCCCTGGCACCTGCCAATTTCATGCGACGGAACAGATTGGAGCAATGCAGAGTAGAACGCGCCGGTTCCCATTGCGGGTTCAAGAAAGTCGATCTTTTTCCGGTCCAAATAGGCGTTTGCATGGCCAACGATCTGGCGTGCGAGTGTTGTGGGTGTCGCAAATTGTCCAGAGCGGTTCCGTTCTTCTTGCGTCTTCTGCAGGTCCAGTCTTTCTTGCAGGGCGAGACGGCGCTGTTCAACTGATTGCAGAGCGGTTGTGATCATCACCGATAAATTCATATGACATGGTAGCTAACCGAGTTCCGCGAGCATCGACTCAAGCCCCAGCGAACGCAACTCCTGTGCCACGTACCGCAGAACGGCTTCCTCCATCGCGTACGGATAGTCCACCTTCCACTGATCGCAAATGGCAGGGCCGCACTCGCGCATGACGCCGGCCAGACGCAAGGGGAAGCGCACCGACTCTTCTAGGGGCTGATTGGTCAGCGACGCGGCCTCTTCCAAGCGCTGGCGGTGGTGGGGCAGAAGAAAATCGTTCAGAGCTTTCACGCCCCGATCTCGGCGACGTCCGCTCGCAGCGCAGAGCACGTCGGTGAGCAACAGAAGGATGATCGAGTTGCCGGCCGCGCCGACCAGCTTTTCCTTTCGGCCCACGACTACGGGCAGCATGGCAACACAGCGCCAGAACTCGGGAATCTCCCTGCGCAGAACCTCCGCGGCTGCATCCGGCGTGAGCGCATCGCCAAGGCGCGGCTGCCAGGAAAGCGCGCCTTCATCTTCGTATAGCACCCGCGTTTCGTCGGTCGTCACCTCAGCAACTTCCTCGTCGTGAAGCCAGACATCCAAACGCATTGCTTCGTCGGTCATGGCGTTGACCATGCGGCCGTTGAACATCAGGCGCATAAAGACAAGGGGACGGATCTCGGCCAGCCATGTTTCGACCCCGCTGCGAAACTCGTTGATGGCGGCAGGATCTATCAGCAGGTGGGCGTCTACGTCGCTCCAACGGTCAGCCGTCCTTTTGCCGAAACTTCCGGTCAGCCAGGCGGCTCGGATGCGCGGGTCGGTTTCTGCCTTGGCGGTCAGCGCGTCGATAAAGCGGGTCTGCGCGATCGTCATGTCATCACTCTAGGCGTCGTTGACATTGTCTATAGGCCAAGTACGATTGGAACAGTCGGAAACGCGAATGCGGAGTGAGCGGACCGCATCGGGCCGAGAAAGGTCTACGCCGACCCCGCAAGGCGTTATCTTGCGGCTCTTCGGGGCCTTTGGTGGATAGATAGACCTGGTTGTTGCTCTCGGACATCTCAACACAGACAAATGTCAACAAGCCCTGGTTGAAGCCTCACTTACCAGTTCGAACAGTCGATTGGGGCTGAGCGGAATCTCGCGCACCTCCAATCCGATATCGCGGAAGGCATTGTCGAGCGCTTGGGCGAATAGCGCGCCTACGGGGATGGCCCCGGCCTCCCCCGCCCCTTTCACGCCCAGCGGATTCAGTGGCGACGGTGTCTCGAAGTGATCGCTTTCGATGTTCGGCATATCGGAGGCGGTGGGCAACAAGTAGTCCATAAGCGAGGCGTTGCGCAGCGCGCCGTTATCGTCGAAGTGCAACTGCTCGTAGAAGGCATTGCCAATCCCCTGCGCCACGCCACCCTGGATCTGTCCTTCAAGAATTAGCGGGTTGATTACTTTGCCGCAGTCATGGACGACAACGTACTTCTCGATCTGCAAGAGAAACGTTTCCGGGTCCACCTTAAGAATCATGGCGTGGACGCCGGACGCGGTCGCGCCCCGCTCCGGCCCGAAATATTCGGTGGCCTCCAGCCCCGGCTCGGTCCCGGGCTGAACGGCGCCCCGCATGGGGTTGGCTTCAGCGGCGAGCTGTCCGAGTGAAATTGAGGTCTCCGGTACGCCCTTGACCTGCACGCGCCCGTCAATCAGTTCCAGGTCCTCTTCGGCAGCTTCGAGTTTTTCACCTGCCAGCCTAAAAATTTTTGCCCTCACCCTAGTCGCGGCGGCGTGCATGGCATTGCCGGCGACAACCGCGCCCCGGCTGGCGAAGGTGCCCGCCCCCCAGTAGAAGAGGTCGGTGTCGCCGGTAACGATGTGAACGTTGGAGACCTCCACGCCTAGCTGTTCGGCAACGACCTGGGCGAAGCTGGTGTAATGGCCTTGGCCCTGTGTGCCCACTCCGGTAGCGACGCTCACTCTGCCGCTGGCTTCGACGGTCACCCTGGCACCCTCGTAGGGGCCGATGCCGGTGCCTTCGATATAGTTGACGATAGCGATGCCGACCCGCTCCCCAGCTGCTTCACGCCGCGGCTGTTCCTCTCCTACGAACTCCTTATAACCTACCAATTCCAGCGCCCGGTCCAGGGCTGGCTCGTAGTTGCCGCTGTCATAGACGAGCGGAGCGAAATCCTGGAAAATGATCTCGTTGGAGTAGGGGAACTGGTCCGGGCGGATGAGATTTCTGCGCCGAATGTCCACGCGGTCGATCGACAACTCGCAGGCGGCGATGTCCAGCAGACGCTCCATCACAAAGACGCCGTGTTGACGGCCTGCTCCGCGGTAGGGGGTGACGATCGGCTTGTTGGTAAAGACACTGGTGAATTCCGAGTGGTAGTGCGGTACGATATAGGGGCCGAGAAGTGTGCACTGGCTGTTTATAGGGACGGTCAGGCCATAGGGAGCATAGGCGCCTGCGTCGTGGAGGAAGACATCTTTCACGCCCAGAATCGTGCCGTCCCTTTTGAGGGCGATGGCGGCATCGTGAACCTGACCTCGTTCCTGGGTGGTGGCGTAGAAGTTCTCCTCACGGTCCTCGATCCACTTGAGCGGTCTGTTCAACTGCAACGCGGCCCAAGCGAGCAGGACCTCCTCTGGATAGAACATCATGATTTTGGGCCCGAAGCCCCCCCCGATAAACGGGGCGATCACGCGTACCTGGTGCTCCGAAAGCCCCAGCATGGCGGCCAGGCCGTTGCGGATAGCGATCGGCGCCTGGGTCGTGTCCCAGATCGTGAGCCTCTGGCTTTTCTCGTCCCAGCTGGCGACGATGCCCCGGTTCTCCAGCGCTGCGGCCGTGCCGCGATCGTAATGAAGACGGCGGCGGACGACCAGGTCGGCCGCAGATTCGGCCTGCGCCCAGGATCCTTTCGTCTGTACTACGCGGGCGCTTACGTTTCTTTCCAAATCTTCGTGGACAAGGGGCGTGCCGTTGGTGAGGGCGGATTCCAAATCAATCACCGCATCCAACGGCTCGTACTCGACGAAAATGTCGTCGAGCGCGTCTTCAGCGACGTAGCGGCTCTCGGCGACTACCATTGCCACCGCCTCGCCGGCGTGGCGTATCTTCTCTTTGGCCAGCGGTACCTGAGTACGTTGGTGAAACTCGAGTTGCTCTACGGGCGGCGGCGGCACCAGGAGTGGCCCGGGCTGCCAGAATTCCCCCAAATCGTCGGCAGTGTAGACCGCGGCGACGCCGGGATGCTCTCTGGCCCCTCCCACATCTATTGAGCGAATGCGGGCGTGGGCCAGATCGCTGCGGAGGAATGCCACATGCAGCAGGCCGTCAAGCTGTACATCGTCGGTGAAAAGCGCCCGTCCGGTCAGCAAGCGCGGGTCTTCATTGCGTTTGATCGGCTGGCCGAACTGGCGTGAGGACATGGAGGATTTTTAGGATCGGTGAGAATGAGGTGACCTGTCCGCATGGCGAAGGAATGTTGGCAATCTTGCCAGTCAACCTTTGCTTTCATCAACAGCAACACCGGCCTTCACGTCTTCCCTGATACGAGCGCGGCGTTGCGTACTCAATTGCCGTCTCAGCCCTTTGCGGGAACTGTTACAGCATCCAACTCCTCCTGGAGAGCATCTTCATTCTCGTTTCCAGAGTTCTGCAACCAGTTCCCCAGCCCCAACGCCACTGGATAGAGGGCTGCGTTCAGCACGAATACCAACATGGAGGTTATCAAGTGGTCCGGTACTGTAAACGACGGCAAGAACCGAAACAAGTGGAACGCGATCGTGGGTTGCGCGACGATCGAAAAGCCGACCATGAAGCCTCCCGCAGCAGCCAGTCTGTACTGCCAGTCTCTCGGCTTAAAGCCGAACCGCGTCATCCACTGGTAAGTCAGGTCCAACAGTACTGCCCCGAGAAGGAAAACGAGTGTTAGCCTTGGCGGTGCCCCGCTCAATGCGTCGGCAAATGTTGTCACCGCGATTCGAACCCCGAAGTAGAAGAGCGCGAAGGCCGTGGCTGACCAGGGACCAGGCGCAATCCGCCGAGCAATAACCGACAAAAAGAAAGAGGAAACACCTATGATCGTGGGATAGAGCCAGACGGGGCGCTGGGCCACCAGGCCGGTTACCTTTCCCACTTCCCATTCTGACGAGCCGATAATGAGAAAGACGTTCAAAGCTAGGGCGAGGTAAAGCAGACTGACGAAGTTACGCCAATCTGACGTGGGGAGTTTTTTCCCAACGGGCTGCCAAGGCAGTTTCACTACGATCCCGGTCCTCGAGACGGGATGCCTCCGACTGTTTGTCTCAGATACGTTCTTGGCAGAAGTAGCGATGTTCCCGCCTCCAATTAGTAGACCGGCAGAGAAAATGGGGAGACTCGCCGACGACAAAGTCAAGAAAACATGGGGAGGACTCCAGGCAGTCAGATCGATCCCATAAAGTTCATGCCAGATGGCGTCCCCGGGAATGGAGAACAGACCGTACCCCGCGATGAGCACCGTTGCGCCGACATAGGGGTTGCGCCTGACCCAGTGGCGAGGATCGTTGACGCCCGCTCTAAGGTTGGGAATGGCGAGGGCCAGTAGTCCGCCAGTCGCGACGAGAAAGGCAATCAGGAAGCCGGCATAGATCATCAAATGGGGCGGCCACAAGAAGTCCTCTCCTCCAGGTACGATTCCAGTAACGACATGCTCGCTGAAATCCCAGTACGCTCCAAAGCAGATCAGGAGGGCGCCAATGCCAACCAGAAGCGCGAACGTGTTGGAAAGACGGGCGGAAGTGGAGATGACCTTTTTTCTCTGAGCAGCGGCTGAACGCTCGTTATTCACTGACTTTCTCATGGGCGAGAGATAGAGCCACCAAGCCAGGAAGGCCAAAACGCCAATGACCAGACCTGAAAAAACTACGCCCTGCATGAAAAGTGAATTCACGGGTTATTCGCCTTTATCAGTCTAGCGCCCAACTGCACGGCCTCAATGATCTTTTGGTAACCTGTACAGCGGCAGATGTTGCCAGACAGGAGTTCTCGGATCTCATCCTCCGTCGGCTCATCGTTCTCTTTCAGGAACGGGACGAGCGACATAAGGATTCCTGGCGTGCAGAAGCCGCACTGGAGGCCGTGCCTTTCCCAGAAGCCGAGCTGCAATGGGTGCAACTGCTGGGGGCCACAGTCCAGTCCTTCGACTGTGGCCACCTCCCGCCCGTTCACCTGGACCGCGAATAGGAGACAGGAACGGACCGCCACTTCATCTAGTTGCACGGTGCACGCCCCACAAACGCCGTGTTCGCAGCCTACGTGTGTGCCTGTCAATCCGAGTTCGTGGCGCAGGAAGTCGCTAAGCAGCAAACGCGGCTCGACAGAGCGTTCGTACTGGTGACCGTTTATCTTCACCGTGATCGTATGGTCCAAGAATAAATCCTCTTCTTCTACTGCCTGTCGGCCCCGTTTGCCCTCTCAGTAGCCCGGATCAGCACTCGTTCAGCAATGACACGAGACAGATGTCGGCGAAACGCTGGCCCGGCGTGGATATCTCCGACTGGGTCAATGTCCCGCGTCGCCGCAGTATCGGCAGCCGCCCGAATGGCTTCCGCGGTGGGCTGTTCGCCAACCAGCACAGCCGCTGCCTGCTCCGCTTCGACCGGTCCTTCCCCTACGCTGAGAAAGACGAGCCTCACGTTTTCCACCGCCCCTTTTTCGCCCAGCCTCACAACTGCCGCGGCGCCGCACATAGCGTAGTTGCCGTGTTGGCGGGCAACCTCGTCGAAAGCCCAGCCGCTGCCAGGGGGCAAGGTAGGGAAGGCCACTTCGACCAGCATCTCCTCCGACAACATCGCGGTAGCGAACAATCCAACATAAAAGTGTCGCGCCGCGACCCAGCGCGCGTCTGTAACGCTGCGCACATACATGCGGGCGTCCAGGGCAACAGCCAGGGCGGGCAACTCGGCGGCAGGGTCGGCGTGTGCCAGACTGCCTCCGATGGTGCCGCGATTGCGAATCTGGGCATGGGCAATATGGGGCATGGCTTCGTGGAGCAGCGGCGTTATTCGCTGTGCCAGAGCGCTGCGCTCTACCGATCGCTGGCGGGTCATCGCGCCGCAGCGAAGGCCGCTCTCGTCCTCTCGAATGAAGAACAGCTCGTCGATTCCATTGAGATCTATCAGACCAGTCGGTTGGGCCAGGCGAAAGTTCATCGTTGGCACCAGGCTCTGTCCTCCGGCCAGGAGCTTGGCATCTCCACCATAGTCCGCGAGCAGAACAAGCGCTTCGTCAACGCTACGCGGCGCGTAATAGTCAAAGGCCGCGGGTTTCATTCAGCCCGCCCCCTGCACTGGCCGCACATGCCAACTGCTGGTGGAAAGTGCGAATCAAGAGCCACGATTTTCTACTCTTCCACAAATGCGACCGCTCGGCAGAAGGCCGCCTCTCCGCCCTTGAATAACCAGGGGAAGACACCCACGGTCAGCCGTCTGTTCTGCAACTCTGGCGCGCCGATCTGTCCTCCCATGTTCTCCACATGCATGCAGTCGTGAGGGAAGAGCGCGTTGTGTGTAAGCTGGTAAGCTTCCTCCGGAAACAATTCGTCAACTGCGTCAGAGCCGCCGAATTTCTCTTCGCACTGTTTGCGCACGCGCTGCCAGTGCTCCAGGCCGCCTCTGCCTAGGAAACGCCCGATTGGCAAATTCATCGGATGATCTGTCGAGATCATATCCACGCCCCAGATGTGAATCTCCTTGTCCAGCAACCACTGGCAAATGCTGTGATGGGGTCCTGGATGGCGGAGTATGTACTTCTCCTCGTCACCCTCTTCAGCCAGGAAGGCGTAGCGATGCCAGCCAGTGTTGATGAAAAGAATGTCCCCCTTCCGCACCTCAACCCGCTCCTCAATGTCCTCTGGACGGAAAATGTCCAATTCGTCCAGCATATCGCTCAGGTCGACGATTACACCATCACCGTAAAGCCAATCCAGAGGCACCTGGTCGATCGTCCTGCCGTTCGTCACAAAATGGCGCGGCGCATCCAAATGAGTACCCATGTGATTCGATGACTGGATGTACTGCGCATTCACGCCGTGCTCGGACTTGCGTTTGAAGTATTTTACTTCAAACGGGGGATAAAACGGCCAGAACGAGCAGTCTGCGTTCAAGGGCTGGGAAAGATCGTAGGGGATCATTGCACTGGTCTCCTGAGAATTTTCTGGTAGTCGGTAATTTTTTCGGTTGTTGTTGCTAGAAATTGTACTCTTCTGCAAAGGTCAAAAGCGCCTCGGTGAAAAGATCCAGCGGCGGGCGAACGAGCCCGGCGCCGATTTGGCCGACACCGGCCTCCCTGTGAGCAATGCCGGTGTTGACCCTTGGCGTGATGCCGGTCTCTACAACTGCTCGCAGGTCGATACCCACGGGCGTGCCTCGAAAATCAAGCTGCGGAATCGTAAAGGAGGTATGCTCTGCCGCCGTAATCTCGTACATTTCCAGAGTGGCGTTGAGCGCGTCCTGGGGCGTTCCGCTCACGAACGTGACGATAGCCGGCGCGGCCGCCATCGCGAACGCGCCTATTCCGGCCGTCTCTGTAATCGTGCTGTCCCCGATATCTGGATTACCGTCCTCCGCGCTGAAGCCCGGAAAATAGAGGCCGACAGGCTGTGGACACGGCGAAGTGAACCAGCGCCCGCCCAGCCCGCTGACGCGAATGCCGAATTCTGTTCCGTTTCTGGCCATTGTCGTGACGATAGTGCTCTGTTCGACTTCGTGGCCGGCGTCAGCCATGGCTTTGCAGGCCGCCATGACCGGGTTGAGGACGCTGAGTGCATTTTCACCCAAAGCCTCAATGACATCAGCAGCCGTGGCCGGGTCCGGCGCCGCCTTGGCGATGTGCGGCGCCAGCTGCCTGGTATAGAGGATTGAACCCGCCTTATTGCGATTGTGGCCCTCGTCCCCCATGTGCAGCGCCTCAGCCAGCAGGGCGCGAATGTCCAGGCCGGAACATGCTTCAATTGCGGCCCCAAGCACGGGCGCCATGACTTCGTGCATCCAGCGCAGTCTTGCCTGCACTTCTTCGCTGTAGGCGCCGTAGCGCAAGACCTTTCCGTATCCTTCATTTAGGTTCGAATAGGCCCGGTTTCCGTGCGTCTTGTTCTCGACCTCATATACGGCCATTGAGGGTGATATCACACCCGCCATCGGCCCGACCGAGTTGTGGTGATGACAGGGCGAGAGTCTGACTTCGCCGCTTACGATCAGCCGCTCGGCCTCCTCCTCGTCCCCGGCTCTTCCCTCGAAGATCAGCGCGCCAATCAGAGCTCCTCTTAGCGGACCTGAGGCCTGCTCCCAGGCAATTGGCGGGCCAGCATGAAGCAGCAGGTTCTCGTGCATGCCTGGAACTAAGTCGAGCGCCCTGCTCAGCCCTGTCAGGACAGGACGGGCCTCAATTATTCGTTCTACGGCGGTGGCATTGGCGCTGTCTATGCTATTAGCCATGAAGCCCCTCCGGGCGGCCTTCATTAGTGGCTAGGGGTCAGGGCTTAGGGGTTAGTAACTGCCGTCCCTCGCCCCTGTCCCCTGCCGTTTCGGGTCCGGCTCCTGTCAGGACGGTGTCGCCCTGTCATCCCTACCTGAGACGCGTCAGCAGATTGGCCAGTCTCTCGTCGCCTCCCGCAGGAGGACGCCAATCAACTTGCACGACTTCAGCGCCTTGGTCACGCAGGCTGTCGGTGAATGATTCAAGTCCTATATTTATGGCTGCAAAAGAGGTCGAGTTGTGCGCGTCCTTTTTTGCATGCTGAAAGCTGGTTTCTTGCTTCGACGACTTTCTCGGCCGACCATTTCCTTTGCCGGCAAATGCGTAGGCAATTGCACGCAGAGCATGGTCATGCCTGGTGAAGACGTAAGCGCCAGCCCCCTTAAGCTGCTCGACCTGTCTGTCTAACCCTTGCGGGTCGGCGTTAGTGCCAATGATCGAAGCAACGACTGGCAGAGGATCTCCATTCAGGGCAGCAGTTGCAATCGCCTCTTCTATGGCAGGGGCCAGTTCGCTGGCTGGGTCCTCGTGTGCTCCATCACCCAGCACGACGTCCAGAAGTATGAGTCCTGTTTCAGGGTCCTGTGCTTCCTGCAACAAGCGACGGATTCGCAACGCATTGTCGAGCATCGGATGCAACCGTCCCACGGTGAATGCGTCCCCGCCTAAATCAACGACAGTGTGGCCCTTGCTGCGGTGAGGGTTTTCCAAGAGCAGACCTCCCGGCAAAGGCCCGTTGGAACGAACCGAAGGCAGCGAATCCTGCAAGAGGAAGAGCGCCTCGTAAGCCAGAGTTCCACCGGAATAGAGCGCGCGCAGAAACGATTGAGGCCGCGGGGAGGGAACGAGCTGTGACGGCGCCTCTGTCGACTCCGAGGTCAAGGAGCGTTGCTCAGAACAGCTAGTCAAGACCGCGGATGTCGTCAGACTTACCGCAAGTTCAGCGGTCTCGTCCAAAGTACTGGCGAAGCGGATATTCGAATTGACATCGTCCTTGTTTTGCGATGTATGATACCCGATGAAATCTATGACCACCGGCTTGTTGCAAGAGGTGGCTTCGGATAACAATTCCTGTGCGACCGACGCCGCGGGAGGCTTGGACACGATAACAATTGCATCGGTCTGCGGGTCGTCCTTCAGCTTGGCCAGAGCCTGTTTCGCCGATCTCGCCTGCACCTCTGCTGACAGGTCGCGGCCGCCTGTGCCGAATGCCTGGGACACACCGCCCCCAAGTCGGTGGATGCCGACCATTATGGATTGGAGCCCTGTACCGGAAGCGGCGACAATTCCGATCCTTCCTTTGCGGACCCTGTTTGCGAAACCGAGTCCGATTCCATTGACGCAGGCGGTGCCGCAGTCAGGTCCCATCACCAGCAGACCTTTACTTGCGGCCGTCTCCTTAAGCGAAATCTCGTCTTCAAGGCTGACGTTATCGCTGTATAGAAAGACGTTCTTGCCCAGGTTGAGAGCGTCGCGAGCGACGGCTGCCGCGTAGCGGCCCGGAATCGAAATCAGAACCCACTCCGCCTCTGGAATCATCCGTGTAGCAGATGCCAGGCTTTTAGGTCGATATGCATCGGTCTGTTGCGATCTGCGGGAGGCCAGAAGTTCGTCCACTCGGGCCAAAGCCGCGCGGCCGGCCGTTTCTGAATCCGCCTTGACAACTAGAATGAGATCTTCTGGAGCGGCTGCGTGGAGGGCGTCGGTCAAGAGCGCGCTTTGAGCAAGCAACTCTTTGTTGGCCGGAGTTCCCATGACCACACCGGCGTCCAGGATTCCGGGCAATTCGGTCAAGGCGCGCTGAAGCAGCATCAGCACAACGGAATCGTAATAAGAACCGGATCGAATTTCGGCCAGAACTGCAAGGGTACCCGCGGCGGCCTTGTCGTCAGGGACCGAGAAGTCATCCACAGTTGCACTCCAATGCACCGGGGGCGGGCCGTTCTGATGTCTCTTACTGAGAACCGGGGCCTTTCGTTTCGGAAACGAGAAGATTCCGCGGGCATTCTACCAGTCAAACAGAAGTTAGGCCAAAGACGGCGGTGGGTTCAGTTCGGCTCCATTTCTCTCTTTGCCTGGACAAGATTCTCGGCATCAATTGCCCCGACAACCGCCGCGACATCCCGGTCAACTTTCACCGACCCGGCGATCAATTCTTCATGCAGATTCCTGTTGTTCAATAGGGCGGGCAAAGGTTGAGGTGGGGCCGGGCTGCCTTCAATGGATTGAATCGTCAGTTGCCAGTATCCCACATCGTGCCACGCCCCTATTTTGTAGCCCACCTGACTGAATGTCCCCGCAACCGTGAATCCGAACGATTCGTGAAAGCTTACGCTGGCCTCGTTCGGTAGCGTGATGCCGGCGTAGGCGCGAACGAAGCCTTGCAAGCGTAAGATGGCAAAAAGTGTGTCGTACAGCGCCTGCCCAACTCCCAGGCGCCTGGCCCGGGCATGCACATAAGCTGAAACATTGACCGACCACTGATAGGCGGCCCGCGCACTGTGCTCGCCGGCGTATGCATAGCCCAGCAGCCTTCCCCGAGCAGAGCAGACGAGCCAAGGATACCGGGTCAAGGATTTCCTTACGCGGACAGCCATATCCTCTTCAGAAGGCGGCACAGTTTCGAAGGATATTGGCGTCTCGCGCACGACAGGTGCATAGATCGCCCGAATTCCTGCCGCGTCCTGAGGGGTTGCCAAACGAAGGTGCGGGTCCATGTAAGTGTCTTCCATTGCGCGGCCAAACCGAGTCACCAGAGTCCAATTGAAACAGAAAGCCGCCTCCAGGCGACGACGAGAGGCGGCACATCCGGTATTGATGGAAGAATGGCTACGGGCTGGGGACTACTACCACCGGCCGCCGCGGTCCCGAAATCCGCCGCCCTGACCACCGCGGTCCTCCCGCGGACGCGCCTCATTTACCCTGAGCGTGCGTCCTCCCATCTCTTGGTCATTCAGGGCCTCGATCGCAGCTTCAGCCGCGTCGTCCTCCATCTCTACGAAACAAAATCCACGAAGTCGACCGGTTTCCCTATCGGTGATCATGGCAACGCTGATGATCTCTCCGTGTTGGGAAAACAGTTCCCGGACCTCCTCCTCAGTCGCCGAGTAGGGCAAGTTGCCCACATAAATACGCTTGCTCATTTGAATGGCTCCCCGACCCATGCTCCACCCGAATGCGTACCGCGTAACCGTCCCGGTCTATATTTGGACTGTGATTTCCGGGATTATTGGGATTAGGGGGATTAAAAGCAACTGCCGTTAATCACAGTTTATCCCCCTAATCCCCCAAAATCACAGTTCAAAGACAGTGGCGCTTTTAAGTGGTGTCTCGTATCCGATGGCACCTAGTATGCCTCTTTTATGCCGTTCTGTCTACCACCTTAAATGAGGCCTGGTTCCTCTGAATCGCTACTTTGCCCGCGTTCCGTAGCTCTTGGGTTGCATTCGTAGCCATTCTGTCGCAAAGATGCGTATAAATTATATTTGGATCTGGCCGATCCGCGGTGGTAAAATTGACTGTGATTTTGGGGGATTATTGGGATTAGGGGGATTAAAGGCAACTGCGCTCGCCCAGGTGTTGACGTTAATCACAGTTCAGACAGTTGTCAGGTGGGGGAAGGCTTTACAGGATCTGTTGGAGCTTGCCATCCCTGTCTGGACAGAAATTGGCGGTCCTCCAGGGTAAGGTGTCCGGCTTCAGTCGTTGTCACCAACAGTTCCGGGCGCCTCTTGAGCGTGCGCAGGAGAGACTGTTCTCGCCGCCACTGTTCTACCTTGGCGTGGTGTCCGCTGGTCAGAACATCTGGTACGACCTCTCCCCGAAATTCGGTGGGCCGTGTATACTGAGGCCCTTCGAGGAGGCCGGACAAACCGTCCGAAAAACTGTCATACTTTGCGCCTGACTCGTGCCCTAGTACGCCGGGCAGCATTCTTGTAACAGCATCAATGATCGCTAGAGCAGCGATTTCACCTCCACTTAGTACAAAGTCGCCAATACTGAGTTCATCTGTAACTAATTGGGTACGAATCCGCTCATCGACGCCTTCATATCGTCCACACACAAGTGCTAGGCGCCTATGCCTGCTGAGTTTTGCGGCGATGTCCTGATTGAAGCGGCGGCCCTGAGGCGTCAAGAGAATTATCGGAGTGGGCTGTCGCAGAACTGGTGGTTCCTTCGGATTCCAGTCGGGTAGATCGAAATGGGCCGCTTCTTCAGGTAGCTGCCAACCTTGGGGACGGCTCAATACAGACTCGACCGCACGTGCTACGGGCTCAGGGCGCATGACCATTCCGCCGCCGCCTCCGTAGGGGTAACCGTCACAAGTATGATGCCGATCAGTAGCGTAGTCTCGTATATTGTGGAGCGTTACTTGAAGAATGCCTTTTTTCTGCGCGCGGGCCAGAATACTCTCGGATAGGGCTCCTGAAAACATTGGCGGAAACAGTGTGAATACGTCGAAGTGGATGGCGCGGGGAGCCACCTCTTGAATACAGGCATTATCGAACTCGTCATCCGTTCGGTGCTCCAGCACGTCACTCTGGGCCATGATTTCCTCTTAACCGCCCTGGGACTGGCCTACTTCCGGCGGCTGGCGGACTCGATGGCGGAGGGCAGTTTCCATCGCCCCAGGCCGAACCGATGGAAGCAGATTCTGCGCCGAATACGTACTTCAATTGTAGCACAACCGCGGGACGTGCAGACAGTTGAGGATTCGGCAGGCGACTCCTGGTTGGGGCATCTGCGGCGCCGGCGCTCCCCGCTTCGGTCCCAGTTTGCAATCGCCCTCACCGTAGTTCTTGTCGGCTGCCTCTATCTGCCTCGCCGCCTCGTGGCGCCAGTAGCTTCGCAAGGGCTCAGGCCGGTTCCTGTGCCCGTGCCGGCTCCTACCTCTGTCATCGCACGCCCTGCCCCAAAAACGCAGATACAAGACCCGCTGACTGCGATCTCTGCCAGTTCGACACGCATCGCCCAATTGATTCCGGCCTCGATTTCGCAGACTTTGGATCGTCCTACGGTAGAACTCGCTCCTCTTGCGCCCGTAATCGTGCAAAGTGCAGAAGCTGGCAGACCTGAGGCCGAAACCCACGCATCGACCCAGCGCGCTCCAATTGCAGACATTTCCGCATCATCGGATCAGCCAGCCAACATCGATCCCATTTATCGCTACGATCCGGATGCCCTGTCCCAGCTTGAAATTGAAGGCGTGCTGTTGCAGGAACCATTCAGAGATGAGCTCAACCCCACAATTCGTGACGAGTTCGTTTCGAGACCTCCAATGTCCGGGTTGGGCGTGCTAGAACCAATCGCCTTGAGTACGCCCGTGCCGTCTCAAAACGCTGCCCCGCGATTTTCTTCCAGGCCTCCTATGGGTGGCATGAACCTCCTGCGCGAAGAGATAGACAAGGCGCGAACATCCCTGTCGTTTCAGGTCGATGTAGGTGCGGATACCGGCCTTGCTCCTCCGACACCAAGTGGGCCCGGCAGTCTCTGGCCGACTTTCGAACCGCCAAGCCTGATCAGCGGGGAACACTTTTGGCTGGAACCGCCGTTTCCAGGCGGTTTCAATCAACTGTACAGCCCTGGCTATCAGTTCGGCAGCACTGGCGGCGGCAGATACAGAATCCATCACGGAGTCGACATTGGCAATCCGGTCGGCACGCCCGTTCTCGCCACTGCTTCCGGGGAAGTTGTCCATGCTGGACCCGACAATCCCAATCTTCTTGGCCCGTACAATGATTTCTACGGAAACTCGGTTGTCATCCGCCTTGATCGAAAGCTGAACACCTCACGCGGAGAACAGGACGTCTTTGTTCTCTACGGCCACCTTGTCAGCGTGGATGTCCAGGAAGGCCAATGGGTGGGGACAGGTGATTATTTGGGCGGCGTAGGTATGACCGGCATAGCAATCGGACCCCATCTGCATATGGAGGTCCGCATTGGACAGAATAGTTACCTGCATACTGTAAACCCCGCCTTGTGGATGCGTCCCGCAGCCTACACGGGTACGGTGGCGGTCCGGCTGCTTTCCGCGACGGGCCGCACCTGGCCCGGCGTTCAACTCTCCCTGTACCGATATGAGGAGACCGGGGTCAGCTGGTATCGCGTTGTCGAGACATACCCCGAACAGGAGAGCATCGGTCCGGACCCGTCATGGGGGGAGAACGGGGCCCTGAGCCACATCCCTGTCGGCACGTACCTCTTATCAGGCTTTGTCAATGGAGAGGAGGTCAGGCAGGAGATCGCAGTGCGCGAAGGTGAAACGACCTTTGTAGAAATGCGGACTCAGCAGTAGACTAGCCACTGAAATTTAACTGTGATTTTGGGGGATTATTGGGATTAGGGGGATTAAAGGCAGTTGCCGTTGCAGTTAATCACAACTCATCCCCTGAATCCCGGAAATCACAGTTCAGACAGCGCCGGAAAGGAATTCACGGCGGAGTGCCCGTGTGTTCAACACAATCTAGAGCTCTGATGGAATTCGCTAAGACTCTCTTCAAGTTTACCCTTCCATATCGAACGCCGTTGCTGGCGACGATTGTCAGCATGGTCCTCCTGGTGGCCGTGCAACTGTTTGCTCCCTGGTTCATCCGTGAACTGATCGCAACCGTGCGCTCTGGAAACGCAGATTCTCTCTCCTACAGTCTCATAGGTCGCCTCGCCCTCTTTGCCTTGGCAATCTACGCTGCCAGAGCTGGGCTGGAGTTCCTGCGCAGTTACATGGCACATGTAGCCGGCTGGGGTGTTGTGGCCGACGTGCGTGTCGCCATTTACCGGCATCTTCAACGGCTGTCGCTGCACTATTACGAAGACAAACAGACCGGCCAGCTGATGTCGCGCATGGTCAACGACTCTGATCTGCTGGAAAAGCTGATCGCCCACGCTGTCCCCGATGTGCTGGTGAACGTGCTGACCCTGGTGGGCGTAAGCACAATGCTGCTGATTATGAACGCGCAGCTGACCCTGCTTACCCTGGTTCCCATTCCGCTTATCGTCCTGGCAATGCGAGGCTTTGCCAAGTATGTGCGCCCTGCCTTTCGAGAGCGCCAGGCCGAGTTGGGTGAACTCAACGCCATACTGCAAGATAACCTGTCCGGCATTCGCGAAATCAAGACCTTCACCCGTGAAAGGATGGAGTCAGAGCGAATTGGCGTCCGCGTTGACAACTACAAGCGCTCGCTCTTGCACGCACTCAGGCTGCTCGCTACCTTTGAACCGTTCGTCCATTTCGCGTCGGCCTTGGGTGTCGTTGTCGTAATCTATTTTGGAGGCAGATTGGCTCTTGGCGGCGAACTGCCAATCGAGGACCTGGTGGCCTTTTTCCTCTACCTGGAGTTGTTCTATCAGCCGGTGCGCCATCTGAGCCACGCCTGGGAGGCAATCCAGGAGGCTTTGGCCGGAGCGGAACGTGTCAGCGAACTGTTGCTTGAAGAGCCCGATATCGTCGATCATCCGGACGCTCTGGCGTACCGCGGGCGGGCCAAGGGAAATATCACCTTCGACAACGTCAGCTTTTCCTACTTGACCGATCGACCTATCCTGCGCGACATCAATCTGGAGATACCCGCCGCGTCCGTTGTCGCTCTGGTCGGGCCGACCGGAGTGGGCAAGAGTACGTTGGCAAGCCTCGTTCCCCGCTTCTACGATGTGAACGAAGGACGAATTACCCTCGACGGGCACGATATTCGTCACCTGACTATGGAGAGTCTACGCAGTCAAATCAGCATCGTCTTACAGGACGTCTTCCTCTTTCACGGCACGGTAAAGGAAAATATTCTGTTTGGGAGGCCGGGTGCAGGGGACAAAGAGATGGAGGAAGCGGCGCGTATCGCCAATGCAGTCGAGTTTATCGACAAGCTGCCTGATGGCTACGACACCGTAATCGGCGAACGGGGCGTGAAATTGTCCGGCGGCCAGAAACAACGCCTGGCCATTGCCCGCGCTGTTCTCAAGGACGCGCCAATCCTGATCCTGGACGAGGCGACCTCTTCAGTGGATACGGAGACGGAGCAACTGATTCAGCAGGCGCTGGAACGGCTTATGGCTGGACGCACAACGCTGATGATCGCACACAGGCTTTCTACTATCCGCAATGCCGATCAAATCGTTGTGCTGCAGGACGAGGGGATCGCTGAACAGGGCAGCCATGACGAATTAATGGCTGTAGACGGCATCTACCGCCATCTCAATCTTGTACAGTCTCGTCTGCACGCCGAAGAGCAGGAGCCGGTAGTGGAGCAGCAGTTGGCGTGGACCTCTTCTGCGGCCCGCCCCCTACCCATCACCGTCTGAATCAAGCAGGCGGCGCAGATTCTCTCCCATGATCAGGGCCTGATCCGCCTCAGCGAT
>CBDDPZ010000008.1:0-1775521 GCA_965232575.1 Caldilineaceae bacterium
ATGCAGAAGGTACCGCGCGTTCCGGCGACTTCGACGCTCCACCAGCCGCCCAGCCCGAAGGTGGCGTCGCCGCGCTGACTGAGAAGGTAGCCGGCGGTGCCGTTGGCAAACTGCAGGTGGATGCTGTTGACCGAGAGCATGGGGTCGTCGGCTTCGGCGCGAAAGGCGGGCCGGCTCAGAAAGGCGTGGACGTGGGTCACGTCGCCGCAGAAGTGGCGCATGACGCTGAAGGGGTGGGCCAGGAAAGCCTTCACATGAAAGTATGGGAAGCCGGCGACGTTGGGTGCATTGTTCTTGCTGTAAGTATACTCGCCGCCGTTGAAGCCCATTTTGTGCAGGCAGTAGACCGGCTCGCCTATTTGACCCCGCTCCATATATTCACGGGCCTTTTCAGCTGGGGGCGTAAAGTAGTGGTTGAGGTTGCAGCCCAGGTAGAGGTCCATCTCGGCGGCCTTGGCCACCATCTGGCGGGCCTCGTCGATCTGATTGGAGATCGGCTTTTCCACGAGCACGTGCTTACCGGCCTCCAGGGCTTCCATGGTCGGTTCGAAATGCCAGCTGCCGTTCTCGAAGCCGCCGGTGGAGACATCGACGATATCCAGATCTTCGTGTCGCAGCATATCGGCGAGGCTGGTGTAGCCGCGCACGCCGTGCATCTGCGCGGCCTCATCGGCCCTCTCTTTGATTAGATCGCAGACGGCGACTAGTTCGGCGAGGGGGTCCTGCGTATAGGCGCGTGCGTGCCTCTCACCGATGCCGCGGGCGCCGACGATTCCGACTTTGAGTGTCATTATTCGATCCTACGGTAATGTGTAATGGCGGAGCCGGCGAAAGTTCATTCGCCTAGAGTCGATCGCGCCTGTCGATTGTAAAGTGTGGAGGCGCAGCCCGTGAGTTCAACCTTACACTGTCTGCAAGCGTTGCACAAAGTTAGCGCCAACCAATTGAAAGCACTTTTGAACTGGTCAATGACCAAAAAATCGCCGCCCGCCGTGGTCAAGCCACTGCCGCGGCGTAGAGCGCCTTCAGATAACCAATTGAGTAGGCCCAGCCGACGTCACGGGTTTCGTTGTCACCGGGCAGGTCGGGAATGTGATCGGGGTTGATGTAGCCGCTGAAGCCGACGTTGCGCAGTTCGCGCAGGATACGGGCCATGTTGAGGTCGCCGTCATCGAGCAGGGTCTCTTCGAAGCCGCCGGCGGTGGCCAGGCTGCCGCGTACGTTGCGCATGTGGAGCATGAAGAGCTTGCCCTTGCGCCCGTAGTTGTTGATCTCGTCGATCACGAGTGAACTGCCGCCGGCTTCGGAGCGGGTGCCGATGCAGTAGACGTAGCCGACGTTGGGGCTGGGGAAGGCATCGATGATGCGATGGAAGCCGATGCCGCCGAAAGGTGTATCGACGTTGGGCGTATCGGACGGGTGGACCGCCAGCCTGATGTCGTACTCCTCGGCGATGGGGGTCAGCCGCTCGAAGGCGACGCAGAAGCGGTCCCACCAGCGTTCCAATTCGGCCCGAGACGGGATTTCGGGTTGTCCCCGCACGAGGGTCTCGGCGCGGGCGATGTAGCCGCCGCGATGTTTGGTGCGGTACTGCTCCATCATCTGCGGAAAGACGTCACCCTCCACGCGCTGGCGGGCGATCGGGATGCGGGCCTGGCCATAGACTTCGAGGGCTTTGGCGGCGTTGTCCAACTCATCCTCGGCGCCAACACGCTCATCGATGTAGGTGCGGGTGAGCGTGGGGAGGGTAACGCGGTTGATGTCGATGCCGAAGGAGCGCACGCGCTTGCGCAGGGCGCGCACTTCATCCAGGTCCGGGTAGCCCTGTTCGGTGACGCCGGGCATGTCGGCGTCGCGTCCGAAGTCGATGGCGTCAGCGCCGAGGGCCACTTTTTGGCGCAGCCACTGGTCGGTTAACTCTGCTTGGTGCTTGAAGATGGAAACGCGCAACATGTTTGTGTCCTTTGTGGCAGTAGGCGCGGCGGCTCCAAGGGATGATCAGGTTGCTTTGGAGTTTCCGCGCAAAGACAAAAATAAGGCAATCAGGCCCAAGGGCAGAAGAATATAGTTGCCGATCGCCCCGGGCGGCGCAGATGCGACCACTACAGGCTTGAGTAGACCTGCCCCATACGTAGGAGTTGCTCCAGCACGACCACGCTCAGCATGAACGGCGTCAGAAAGCGATAACGCAGGATGGCAAGCCAGTAGAAGATCGCGAGTATTATCTGACTGGCGCCCCATTGAGCAAAAATGGCGATGAGATTCGTCCCGCCCTCGACATCCACCGCCAGCCCGGCGATGGCGTGGGCGCCGCCGTCGGCGGCGAGGATGTGAATGAGGCTGCGCCCCGTACCGACGGCTGCAACGATGACAAGGAAATAGAAGGCGATCCATCGACCCTTCGTACTCCTGCGTCACAGGAGGAATCCATCTTTGCACAGTTCGCTGCAGTGCGCCCTGCGGGCCCGGACCGGGTGATCGAGTCATACGCCGCGCTCCTCTTCAGAAGATGGGTTGGAACTCATTTCCTGCGGAATCGTATTGGAATCATTTCAGAAAGTGATTTCACAGATTTCCTTGATTTCATCAATATCCAGCCCACTCCAGCCTTCCACTTCGGGCCTGTGCTTGTCATAGACATCTCGCAGATCGGTCCGCTTGAGTACCGGCCGCATCCCTACTGCTGCTGCCCCCGTCAACTCCTGGCTGCTGCCGTCGCCGACATAGATGCATTCGTGCGGTTCTATCTCCATGCGTTGGCAAGTTCGCTGATAGATAGCGCTTGAAGGTTTCTTGATCCGCTCTTCACAGGAGAAAGCGGGGACGTCGATGAAGCCGGCCAGAGGAGATTGGGGGAAGAGCATCGGCACTGAAGGGCCGCAGTCACTGATCAGACCAAGGCGCAGTCCTCTTCTCTTCAGCCTGTCCAAGGTTTCCAGAACTTCTGGCTCAGGAACGATAGCGCTGGCAATGAACTCATAGTGAAACGCGGCTGCCTGGGTGATTTGGGCCTTGTTCGCGTGAACGCCTGCGCGAGAGCAAACATCGGAGATAAGATCCTCATAGGCGCTGTAGCGGCCTAGGCAGAAGTCGTGGTAGGTCTCGCCCATGAGCTGCCAGAATTCGGTGTAGGGAACGCGGACGGCCGCGGCCATCTGTGAATTGACCTGGTCGTACTCATGGCGGGTGAAACTGCTGACCAATGTGCCGAACAGGTCGAAGATGATTGCTCGATAGCGCATACCCGCTCTCCGGAGTAGTGTCGCGTTTACGACGTGAAGAAATCAAAGACATTTCCCAATCTTGAACTGTCTGTCTTGTAGATCTCCGTGTATTGGCAGCGCGTGCAAGTGACGGTGGTGAACTTTTTGTTCTGCACGTCGAAAATCTTTGCCAGCGTGCCCCCGGTCGCCTGGAAGATGTCGGTCTCGAACTCGAGATTTTCGCATTTGGGGCAGATCCACTTTTCGTGGCGCATAGGTTTCTGCGCTCCTTATGAAAAATGTATCAACAGGGATCGATACAGCAGCTATTATTTGCAGTCACACTAATTGTGCAGCCTCCAACCGTTCAAATCCGGAGTCTCCTTTAACTCGCAGAGGGATACATGTCGATCTACACTCAGTTGCCCAGCCAATTCGGAAATGTCAATACCGTCACCAGACGAAAAGTGTAGATCTTTTTGAAGAGAGAAACGGTGCCGCAATACACAGATATGGATGGACAGCCCAGGCGACTCAGAGTTACTTTCGAAATCGCTTTGAACTTTGGCAATCTGTTGTACCATTACTTCCAAGAATTTGCTTATGGTCGAGTTGTCGATGCCCTCCAAGAGATGAAACCATAGCCCCCACAAAGGCTCCCTCAGTAGCTTTTGCACGTCCTTATAGATTGAGGAGTTGTCTTGCGCAGATAAACTCACGCCCTTCGCCTTAAACTCTACATTACATACGTCAGTCCCACTCTCGGAGTGGAGCCGAAGGTCGGTCTGGGCAGACCGAGACGTCGTGCCGGAAAAGCTGTAGAGTTTGCTGGTAGGTGCCTCTACCGAATACCTGAGTGGACCCTGTGCCAATGCCTCGACAAAAGAGAATCTTGCTTCCTGTTCACTGACACGCAGACCCTTCTTGTCACGGTACTGTGGAAAGCAAAGACGACCCGCGCCGGAGTTGATCGGTTGCCCGCCTACACTACGAGTGTAGGCGTCCCATAGTCCAATGTCCGTGCGCTTACATGCTTCTAGGATGTCCGAATGCAACGTAGGGGTCAATCTGCCCCCCTTATGAAGGCACTGGATTTCGGATACCTCAGACGAAGTAGGGGTTGAATTTATGGTAGACTTTCTCCACGGAAACAGTATTCTTTTGTATGCATTTTGATTAATTGGAGGTGATTGGCCGAGAGACGGTTCAGCGCATGTAGATCGAATGGGATGACGATTGGTCCCCGCCGAAACCCTCGCCGCAGTAGCGGCATTTGATCGCTTCGGCCCTGATCAGTTCTGCGCAGTAGGGGCAGTACTGCATTTCGCCGCGCTGGACCAATCTTTGCTCTAGCACGGGCTGATTTTTGGGGACGACGAGCGCCAGAATGAAGCTCACCGGTGCCAGAACAATCCCAAACATGAGCCAAGCGCACCCACCTCGCCCTTTGTTTGTCGCAACGACCGCGCTCAGGATTCCCAAGAGAAGCCAAATAGCCGCGACTGGGGCACCTGCAACAAGTAACTCTGTTTGCCCGAGCAACCCGGACAGATCGACTTGTGGAATTTCCATTGTTGTTTCCTCTCCTCCTGATAGACAAGATCAGTTGTCCCATTCTTGACGATCAAGGCGAGGGATCGTCGTGCGTTTCTCGACAGTCCAACCCTTTCGCAACATGAACCGGCTGTTTGTGCAGCGTATCAAAGCGAAACCACTCCCTATCGTCTTCCATGAAATCCGCGGTATCCAAGTTATCCCAGAACTCTGCTTCCTCCTGGTAACTCTTGAAATCGGGGACTTGTAGCTCTTTCATTTTTTCGTCCCCGAAGCAGCGGAGCCGAATAGCACGATCCGATAGGGATCAAGAGCCATGAGACGCGAGACGATATTGTGTATGTCGTTGGCCTTAATCTTCATCGTTCTTGAATGAGGCACGCGCCTTTAGACACTCCAGTCTATCGCGCTGAAAGGTATACAGAGTTGCTAGGGCGCGGCTTTGGCATACTTGACTCGCCATTCCAAGTAGCGCTCGAGTTCGGCCGCTAGCGTCACCGGATATAACGTGGCGATCTCGTGCCAGTTGAGGTTCCGAACCGTGGCGACGTTGGACTGCGTTTCGGTGAACAAGATATCGCCGCGCCCTACACCTAGCACCACCCGATGGCGCACGGACGGAAGGAGCTTCGGGGCCAACTGTTCACAGAATGCAAGGCGAAGATCCAACTGCGATTGATTCTTCTTTATCCCTTGCCCTGTACCCACGGGCGAGTTCCACTTCGCTTCACCGAGAACAAGACTATCTGCGCTCCTGAGGCCGAAGTCAATTTCTGGCCCGCCACCAGACTGAGGTTTTTCCGGATGTGGAATGCGACGCCAGAGCCACACCAGAACATCACCTTCCGGTACAGGCAAATCTAACCGATCGAACAACGCAGCGCAGATTTTGTGCCGAGCCTCAGGTGCCATATAGGCAAGAGTACCGAAAAAGCTCCAGGTAACGGCATCCTCGCTATTAAGCGACTGCAGATCGCAATAGTAACCAAGACCGTCTCGTGCGTGCCTGTCATCTTCCGAACTGCGACCTTGAAAACGGCAGCTGGCATGAAATTTTTGGAGCAACTCCGGAGTTGGCGAAGATGAGTTGACGTGCTGGATCATATTCTCAAGCGGATGTCTCGTGACGCGAACTCCGCCTTTGCTTTCAGCGAGTAAAAGGCTGATTCCACTTTGCCAGCTATTAACACAGAACATCGTTTCTCCCTGGTCTTCCTCGGTTTTGATACCGAACTACATATTATCACATCATAGCAGGCGAGCGAGTAGCTGATCGAAGCGCGCCCTCATTTCCGGATACGTTGACCACCGAATGTTCTGCCGGTCTCCTTTATATCGTGGAATAATGTGAAAATGAAGGTGAAACATGTCCTGCTGGGCTTGCGCGCCAGAACTGTTGACGATCTGCACATTCCCGATGCCGAGCCTATCGTGATAGAGATCGACAACATGCTTCAAGGCTGAAATAACCTGAACCAATTCATGCTCCGGAACATCGAAGATGTTCACGTAATGGTTTTTAGGTATCACGAGAGTGTGATATTCGTTGACCGGATGAATATCAAGGAAGGCGTAGGCTGAATCGGTCTCGTAAACCTTCCATGAGTCAGCGGTACCCTGAGCGATCTGACAGAAGATACAGTCGTCCATTAGAGCCCTTCACTCCTCTCTACATCGAGACTTCTACACACAATGATACCAGGGGACTCTCGCATCCAGTTTGCCTGGCGCGGATCCGAGAAGTATACTGAATCCGCCCTACGATCCACCATTCTGTCCGAGGAACAACTAATGATACTGGCAAACAAGATTGCAATCGTCACCGGGGGTGCGATCGGGATCGGCGGAGCCATTGCGCGGCGGTTGGCCGCGGACGGAGCGAATGTGCTGGTCGCCGACATCATGCCGGAGGGGGCCGCTGAAAATGTGGCTCGCATCGAGGAGAGAGGCGGCACGGCTTCCGCCTATGAGGTTGACATCGCTCAGCCGGAACAGATTCAGCCGATGATTGAACGGGCGGTTGACCTCTGGGGCGGGTTGCACATCGTGGTGAACAACGCCTGGGGGGCGTTGGAGCCGGACGGGACGGCCATTACTCTGACTGAAACCGCTTTTGACCGCGCGCTCACCGCTTCACAGAAGGCGGTTTTTCTGAGCGCGAAGTACGGTGTGCCGCACATTCAGGCCAGTGGTGGCGGCAGCATTGTCAACATTTCTTCGGTGCATGGACAGCTGGTGGCGCCGTCGAGCCTGGCCTACGAGATGACCAAGGCGGCGATCATCGCGATGAGCCGCCAGATGGCGCTAGATTTCGGGCCGATCGGCGTGCGCGTCAACTGCATCTGCCCCGGCCATATCGTGACCGAGCGCCAGGCCGAACGCTGGGAGCGCAACCCGTCCATGCTGCGCTTTTTCGACCAGCACTACCCTCTGCGTCACACTGGAGTGCCCGACGACATCGCCAACGCGGTGCGCTTCCTCTGCTCGGATGAGGCCGGGTTCATCACCGGCCACACGCTGGTCGTCGACGGCGGGATGACGATCCAGCTGCAGGAGAACCTGGTTATCGATACGGCCCGATATTACCGCGATCACCCCGAGATTGACCTGGCCCCCTAGTAGCCGATTCCCCGCAGATAGGTGACCATGCCCTCGCTGCGTTCGGCCTCGCTCATGGGATCATCGCGGCCGGGGATGGGCTGGCCCGGGCAGGCTGTCACCCAGCGGTCGTAGCCGATGTCGTCAAGAACGCTCCGGATGGCCGGAAAATCGACGTTCTCGTGCTCCCCGACCTGGCACCACTGCGGATCGTAGAAGCCGTCGGCGCGGCGGGTGGTGGTAGCCCAGTCCTGCAGATGGACATAGTTCAGCTGCGCGCTGAAATCGCGCAGGGAGGCGACAGGGTCATAGCCCCACAGCTGCGCGTGGGAGACGTCGATGCACAGCTTGGCCGTGCGCAGACTGTCCATGTATAGTTTCCAGTGATCGATTGAATCGACCAGCAGATTGGTATGGATGTGGTAGGTCAGCTCCAGGCCGAACTGGGCCGCGTATTCGGCCCACTCATCCGCGCCTTCGGCGGCCGCTCTGACGTCATCGTCGCTCACGGGGCGGTCGTCAGGCTTGCCGCCGTTCATATACATGAAGCAGTCGCAGCCCATTTCCGCGGCGAACTCCATCCGACGCCGGTTTGATTCGACGTTTTCGCGATCGCGGCTATCGGGCGTCCCGTTGGCCGTTAACACGACGAGAGGCATCCCCGCGTCGTCGCAGACACGCCTCAGCCGCGCCGGCGTCCCCATCCAATTGAGGGGCAGTCTGCTCTCCCAGCCCTGCCAGCCCGCTTCGGCAAGCCTGTTCAGGGCGGGTTCCAGTTCGGGATTCTGCCAGCGCAAGGTGCTGTAGGCGAGCTTGTAGCTCATGTGGAATCTCCTTTTTTCAGTTCGAAAGATACATCAACTGTCATTCAGAAATCATCCCCTGCAAAATATTCTTAAATAAGTCGCTCCAAGTAAGCCACCCCATATTGTCAGCTATTGAGCAGACTGACCTGGGGAACACTTCTATTCCTTCAAGTGCCTCAGACAGCGGTCTTAAACTGTTGTTCCTTCCATACTTGTAGTATTTGAACCACCATGCACTCTTCCACTTATTGTGAAAACCACCTGATGATGAGAGTGCTTCTTCTTTTTTCATCTGTTTCGTTAGCTTGTCGACTGGTGCTATATCAAGAAAGATGAAATAGAATTCCCTTGAATCTTGTAAAGGAGAATCCAAACCTATTCTCAATTTTCGCGCGATCTGGTCATGAGGCTTTTCAGGAGGTGTTGCTGGACTCAGCGCGGTATATAACTTGGCTTCGATGAAAACAAGCACTCCAGGCAACTCAATGCTGGCGTCAACCTCGGTTGACTCTTTTGAAGAACATCCTGTGTATTGCTTGCCGACGTAGATATCTATTTGGTCACTTTCATATTGACCTTCTTCTATGTGAATTCTTGTCCTATCTTGATATGCATCTTCAAAGATCCGATTCAACACAAATATTTTCTTTCTCAGTGGTAAGTTGGCCAATACATCAAAGCATGACCACGTTAGCGCATCTTCACTATTAGAATTACATCGATGTTGCCACTTATGTTGCATCCCTTTGTAATCTTGCTTTAGGAATTCTTCCAAAGCATTTTCGCGACCTGGCAGGATGACGTGGTTGCGCTTGAAATTTTTATAGATCATTGACATCACCTGGTTGTTTGCAATTGATTATCGGAACTGCTTAACAGCCACTGGCGTTCACGTCATCCTTGGGTTGGTATCCGAGATAGCGCCGGGTCTCGTCCAGGCTCCAGGCCATGCCGGTGTTGTCGGACATGCCGTTGACCACGATGGCCGGCGCCGGCCATCCGCTGGGGTCGGCATTGACGGCCCGTTCGAACAGGCGCGCAAAGTCGCGATTCGACAGCCACATCAGGCGGAACCAGCGTTCGGCACGCCGGTATCCTTCCGGGTCGGGATGGGAATCGGCATCCCCGTTTTGCGCGCGGGGTTCGCCGGTGGCATTGAGCGTTTCGGGCCGGTTGACGCCCGGCTGGCACCAGCCGATGCGCACGCTCACAAAGGTCGTGGCGCCATTCGACTGCGCGCCCAGCGCTCGGCAGATACGTTCGCCCACCATCTTTGTTGTTGAATAGGCGGTGGCGTCGAGGGGCGGGTCGGCTTTTGCCCAGACTGTGCCCACGCCCAGGGGCCTGTCGGGGGTCAGCGTGCCTGGGCCGACGGTCGCGGCCAGGGGATCGTCTTTGTAGCGGCCCATTACGTGATTTGAGGTGGCGAAAACAAAGCGTTCGACGGCAGGGCTGTCGGCGGCGGCCAGCGCCACATTGAGGGTCATGTCGATGGAGACGGCCGCTTCATCCCAGCTGGCGTCTGGGTAGGGGTTTAGTGCGGCGAAGTGGACGACAGCCTGCACCCGATTCAACGCATCCCGCCAGCGGCTGTCGCGGGGATCGGTCAGGTCACATTGGAGGAGTTCGATTGCCGGCGCCGAGCCAGTCGTATTCTGCGTGGCGGCGTCCTTTAATGCCTGCAGTTGATCAGACGACGGCGCACGCACGTCCAGCCCGACCAGAAGCTCGCAGGTACTTGTGCGGGCCAGGCGCAGCAGCAGTTTTGTGCCGAGATTGCCAAGCCCGCCGGTAACGGCGACGGAACGCGAGGAAGACATAGGGCTGTTATCTCCTGCCGTCGAACGGTTCTATCAGTGACTCTCTTTCTCAGTATCGAATCAAAAGCGGGCCGGTCAACACATGGTCTACCGACCCGCCTTTTCGAACATTACGGCGGCCAGTTCAGTACCTGGCCGTAAGTTAGTGGGAACTGGCGGCTAGGCGCCGTTTTTCTCCCAGATTGCTTCCAGCAGCCGCGCCGGCGACATTGGCAGTTCGGTCGGCCGTACGCCTACGGCATCGTAAATGGCGTTGGCGATTGCTCCGGCTGGTGGGACGATTGGCACTTCGCCGACGCCGCGCACGCCGAACGGATGGTCCGGGTTGGCAACCTCGACTACAACGGTCTCTATCATGGGCAGATCCAGCGAGGTGGGCATACGATAGTCCAGCAGGCTGGCGTTGAGCAGATGGCCCTCGTCGTCGTAGATGTACTCTTCATTCAAGGCCCAGCCGATTCCCTGCACGACACCGCCCTGGATTTGGCCCTCCACATAGCTGGGGTGGATCGCTTTACCCACGTCCTGCACAGCGGTGTAGCGTAGGATGGTGACTTTTCCGGTTTCCGGGTCGACCTCTACGTCGACGATATGGGTACCGAAACAGGGCCCGGCCCCCTCCGTACTCATTGTAACGCTGGCGGTCAGCGCTTCGTAGCCGCTGGACAGTTGTTGGGCGGCTTCCTTGAAGCCGATGCTGTGGCCATTGCCCCGGAACTGGCCGTTCTGCCAGGAAATGTCAGATGCGTCCATCTCCCAGTAATCGGCAAGCTGCTCGCTCATCTTTTTGCGCAGCTCCAGCCCCAGCTGATGGGTGGTGACGCCGATCTTGTGGGTGACGCTGCTGCCGCCAGTGCCGCTGGTGTAGCCGATCGAGTCGGTGTCTACGACCTGCGGGTTGATGTCTTCGGCTGCGACGCCGATCGTCTCGGCCAGCATCATTGCGGCAGAGGCGCGCGTGCCGCCGATATCGGCGGAGCCTTCGAGCAGGTTCACGGTGCCGTCGGCATTCACGACCGCGGTCACGCTTGAGGGGCCGGCTCCATTGAACCAGAAACCGGAGGCCACGCCGCGGCCTCGATTTGTGCCTTCGTTCGGGGTTGCGGTATGGGGATGATCGATGGCGGCTTCAACGGTCTCTTTGTAACCGATGCGCTTGTATTCGGGCCCGTCGGGGCGGCGGTCGCCTGCCTGGGCGGCGTTGATGTGGCGGAACTCGAGTGGATCGATCTCCAGGATCTCGGCCAACTCGTCGATGACCGTCTCCGAAGCGAAGGCGGCATTGGTGCCGCCGGGCGCGCGATAGGCGCCGCTCTGCGGACGGTTCACGACAACGTCGTAACCGTCGATGCGCAGGTTATCCAGCTTGTAGGGAGACAGAATCACGCCGGCGCCGGCGCCAACGGGTGAACCTGGATAGGCGCCCGCCTCATACATCAAGTCGGCTTCAACTGCAGTGATGCGGCCTTCCTTGGTAGCCCCCATCTTCACTTTGATGTAGCTGCCCGACGTGGGGCCGGTCGCCTGCAGAACCTCGGTGCGCGTCAGAGCCATCTTGACCGGGCGATGAGCGCTCTTGCGGGAAAGCAGAGCCGCCGGCAGATCGGTGTAAGGGGTAAATTTGCCGCCGAAACCGCCGCCGATCTCGGCCGGCGTCACCTTCACCTGCGAAACGGGCACCTGCAGGAGGGCCGATACCGAATCCCGAATCTGAAACGGTCCCTGGGTGCTGGTCCAGATGTGAATCTGGTCGTCGGGCCGCCATTGCACGGTCGAGGCCTGGGGCTCCAGGTAGCCCTGATGGACCATCGCGGTCGTGAACTCGCGCTCGACAATTGCGTCGGCTGCCTCGTAACCGGCTTCGAGGTCGCCGCGTGCGTGGCGAAAATGTTGTGCGACGTTGGTCGGCTTATCGCCGACTTCGCCCATAGCGACGGTGCGCAACTCTTCCAGGAGAATGGGGGCGTCGTCTGCCATGGCCTCCCGCACATCCAGCACCGGCTTGAGGACTTCATATTCTACATCGATCAGGCCGACCGCTTCCTCGGCGACGTGGACACTTGTGGCGGCCACCGCGGCGATGGCATGGCCGTGGTACAGGACCTTGTCATGGGCGAGCATATTAGCGCTGAGGTACCTCAGATTGACGGCGTCTTCACCCATTTCCTGGATCTTGTCAGCCGCTTCGGCCAAGTCGGCCGAAGTAACGATGGCGGTGACGCCCGGCAGCGCCTCGGCTTTGCTGGTATCGATATTCAGGATACGGGCGTGGGCATGGGGGCTGCGCAAGTACTTGCCGTACAACATCCCCGTAACATTCTGGTCGGCGGCATAACGGGCCGCGCCGACCACCTTATCCACACCGTCGTGCCGAATGGGTCGGGTCCCCACCACCTGGTAGTTTCCGGACATTACCGAATTGCCGTTTTCAGCCATAGAAGTCTCCTTAAGAGTTGGTTACGTGTGGAAAGTCGCTGGCAGCTTCCTGCAATTTGCCATTTGCGAACAGTTTCGATAGCTATGCAGGACGTCTCAACTGGATTTACCAGCCTCTTTCTGTTTGAATGCTATTTGTCACAAGGATGCGAAATCCGGCACATGAATCGGATTGTACCGATCTTCATCCGCTCCGTCAAACGATTTCCGCTGCAATGCCAAAGATTATGCCGGCGCGGGCTTCTCTCAAGAGCCGCGAACGAGTGGCAAGAACCTCTAAGCAACAGTACCCGATTCGATGTACGCTGAACTTAGCCAACGAAACTGCACCGTCAGGCCGAAAGCCTAAACGGACAGTACGCTGTCAGCCGTTAATGATGATGGGCGTAATGATGCGCCAGCAGATGTCTACCGAAGTCATTGGCCGGGTCCCGCCAGACCGAGTGGATGTGATTGGCGTCATTTTGGGTGTTGTCGTATTCACAGACGAAGCGCGGACCCTGGATGCGGTAGTAGTGCCCCTGCCTCTTTTCCAGGCCGCCAGCCCAGGCAAAGTGGATTCCGTCAAGGCCGCACTCGCCGAGGTGGTGCCACTCGGTTTCGGCCAGTTCGTCCGGCATCCGATGGATGTACTCGCCGATGAGCGCCAGCAGGATCTCCCGCTGCTGGCTGTTCATCTGGCTGCGGCAAAGCCCGCGCGGGGTATCGGAATAGCGCAACGCCTGGACGTGCGAATCGTCCACTCCATGGGCCTCTTTCCACACTTCCAGGTTGGGAGAATTGGCAGGCATGTGGAATGTGCCATCCACTATCTCAGGGAGATTGTAGAGTACGTTGTCCGGCGGCGCTGCCGGAGAGATTTTCGCGATTGCCAGGGCCTCTTCGTCAAAAGAGCGGGCCAGTTCGCGGGCCAGATCTTCAACGCCTGCCAGAGGTCGGAGGGTGGCCGCCGGGCTGAAGGGCGCATCCGCCGGGTTTGAACCAAAGAACATTGGCGTGGGTGAGATGATTTTCCCATCGGCAATCGTGAAATTGAGAGAGATATGGTGGCCCTCAAAGCGCCACCCCCATAGGCCCTTTTCATCCGGGCTGTCGAAAATGGTCAAAAAATAGAGCTGTGGGTCCCTGCCGGGATGTGTCCGCTCCCAATCTTCCAACATGTCGAGAGCATTCTCTATTCCCATCACGGTCGAGGCGGTCACAAAACCGGACCGACTGAGACCGGCATTTACCAGTTGCAAGGCCTTTTGCCGTTGCGGAAAGGCCATTTCGGAGAGAGAAAGCCCCTTGCGCAGAATGGGCGTGTAATGCCAATTTGTGCGCTCTGCCTGATCAGCGAAGGGAACGACCGCTCTGTGTTTCTGGTCGATGGACAGGGAGGCCAGAAAAGCAGCGGCGGCTTCACCCATACGCCGGACGACAGTTTGCGCGCCAGCGCCAGTCAAGGTGTCAGTTGTGTTTGTCATGCGCGCATCCTTTGTGCGAATATCTGCGGATATTCCGGTATCAGCGACCGGATGCCAGGTGCGCCTAATCGTACCTTAAATGTGTGGATTGCTCAACAAGCGAAACTTCAGCAGGGGCTTGTCGCAGAATTCCGGGCGAGGATTGTCGGAAGGACAGTGAAGGCTGCGTCCACATTGGACCAGGGCGCAGAGAGGACGTTCTTCTCTCGCCGAAAACAGTGCTTCCGCGAAAGGTATATGTTGGGTATAATACCCCCGCCCTGCTCGATTTCCGTCTATTGCCTGAGGGGATATCTGGCAATCGAACCTACGGTTCAAGGGGCATCGGACGAGTTATGGAAGAAACGCCAACGATGGCGCTCGCACTGCCGGAAGGCTATGGCGCTCGGCGGCGGAGTGCTACAGAGAGAAGAATTCAACAGATCGTTGAGCTGGCGGAGGAGAAGGAAAACCTCCTGGTTCTGATGCACAATGATCCGGATCCGGACGCCATCGCGAGCGCGCGCGCGATGGAGGAGATGCTGCGAATTCATGCTCCGAGGACGCGCGTCACGCTGGGACACGGCGGTATCATTGGCCGGGCCGAGAACCACACGATGGCTAATGAAATCGTGCCCCACAAGGTCCGCATTTCGCAGCGGACGGCCGCGGAGGAGATGAGCGTATATGACGGCGTGATGCTGGTCGATACGCAGCCTGTGGCCGCCAACCATCTGCTGTGGAGCACGGACTACCCCGGTGAAGAGGTACTGGCCGCGATTGATCATCATCCGCCGCGGCGCAGCCAATTGCGGGCCAAAATCCACGACGTGCGTCCGGAGGTGGGCGCCTCCTCGACGCTTCTGTGCGAATACCTGGCGGTGGCCGAAGTGCCGATCGACACGCGACTGGCGACCGCCCTCTTCTACGGGATCAAGTCGGACACGCTGGGCCTCAGCCGGCACACGTCGGCCCTGGACATCTGGGCCTACTCGACTTTGCGCCATCTTGTCGAGACGGATCTGCTGAACCGTATCGAACATGTGCAGGTTCCCCGCACGTATTTCCGCAGCATCAGCGATGCGTTAGCCAACACGACAATCTACACGGTCTCCATGCCCAGCGCCGTCGATGAAGACGATGACGAAGAGGCGGAGGAGATCCTGGACGAGGACGAGGAAAACGGTTACAGATCGGACCTTGAGAGATTCGATCTCGATATCATCGCGCTGTCGCGCATGCTCGCGCCCGGCAGTCCCGGTCCACCATCGAGCCTGCAGGATGGGGGCGAGGATGCGGCAGAGGGCGATGAAGAGTCGGAAGAAGACACGGACAGGGCCGGCGATATTGCCGTCAGCCTGCTTTTTGATATGCCGCGACCCGACATGGCCGCAGAGGTGGCAGACCTGTTGATGCGCATGGAAAACGTCGCCTGGGTCGTCTGCCTGGGAATTTACCAGGACCAGGGCGTGATGTCGGTGCGGGCGGCAAATTCGAACGCAAAAGCCGGTCGTCTGGTACGCATCATCGCGGGCAGGAACGGTTCTGCCGGCGGGCATAACACAATGGCCGGCGGACGCATCCATCTTCCCGATAAGACGCCAGCAGAACGGATTGCCGAGTTGCATGCGCTGGTGCCCAGATTTCTCAAAGAGTTGGGCGCCGGCGACGACATGGGTGTCGCGCTGCTGGAGGCAGAATAGCGTCAGATTGTTCCCTTGTACGAAGAGGATTTGAAGGAGTTTCTCGATGCCGATCAGCGCCCCATCTCTGGGAGATGAGGAAGACCGCCGCGATCCCCGCTTTCAGGATGACGACCTGTACGAGTCCGAAAGTCTGGCGTTCCCGGGACTGACGGCTGACCAAGCCGAAGCCGTGCTCAAGCGGCTGGGGGCGGGCGTGGTCGAGAAGTTGGCGCTGGTTGAGGGCATCGGCTGGCAGGCACGCATCGAGCCGGTGCAAGGCGGCGTAGAGATCCATTTCCGCGCGCATGACGAACTGATCGACGACCTGCTGCGTCGATGCGAACAGCAGGCAGAACGAGAAGCGTGATTGTCGAATGCGCAACCGGTTCGTTGTCTGAACGTAAGGCCACCTGCCGCGCCGGCAGCAACATTGCATTCATCAAGTACTGGGGCGTTGCCGACGGCGCCGAAGATTTAAACATCCCGCTCAACAACTCAATCAGCATGACCCTGGCGGACGCGCATACAACCACGACCGTCGCTTGGGACAACAGCGCCAATCTGCCGACGGATACGGTTGCCATTGACGGCTTAGAGCTTCAGGGCGCGCCTGCGGACCGTATTGTGGCGCACCTGGACCGGTTGCGCGCGCTCGCGGGCGTTTCTGACAGGGCCCGCGTTGTCAGCAACAACAATTTCCCGATGGCCTCCGGCATCGCCAGTTCGGCCAGCGGATTCGCTGCGCTCACTGTGGCTGGCGCTGCAGCGCTGGGTCTCGGGTTGGACGCAACGCGGCTATCCGCGGTCGCTCGCCAAGGGAGCGGCTCGGCCAGCCGCAGCCTGTTTGGGGGATTCGTCGAATGGGAGCGGGGCTGGGGGAGAGGAGGGGAGTCGCTTCTCGATTCGCGGAGTGTTGCGCACCAATTGCACAATGAAGATCACTGGGCGCTGCGCGATGTGATTGCCATAGTCAGCGCCGGCGCCAAGCGGGTCAGCAGCAGCAGCGGGCACCGACTGGCGGTGACAAGCCCCCTCAACGCGGCGCGCACGCGGCGCGTCGGGGCGTGGCTGGAGACCGTGCGCCGCGCCATCGCCGAGCGCAATCTCTCGCTGATCGGCCCCATTTTGGAGTTGGACGCGCTGGCCATGCACGGGGTGATGATGACGAGCGCGCCGAGCCTGCTTTACTGGCAGCCGGGCACGCTGGAAGTGCTGCACGCGGTGCGGGCCTGGCGCGAGGAGGAGGGCGTGCCGGTCTATTTTACGATCGACGCGGGGCCGAACGTGCATCTGATCTGCGAGGCAAACACGGCGGCTGAGGTCGAGCGGCGAGTGGGTGCGCTGCCGGCCGTGCGCCGTGTGCTGACCAGTGGTCCCGGGACTGGTCCACAATTGTTGGATGGGCATTTGTTTTGATAGAATTTGTTTGCGTGCAGTCGGTGGGCACGACCTCTACAGGTATTCCCCAATTCGACAACGAACTGGCCGCGATGGAAGCGATGGCTAGCCTCAAACTGAGGGAGCAGGGCGCAGCGAAATCGACCGCTCGACTCAAGGCGAGGGAACAGGCCGCAGTGGAAATGATTACTCGTTACAAGACAAAGGAGCAGGCCACTGCTGAAGAGACCGCTCGATACAAGGCAAAGGAGCGGAATGCGGCGGAAGCAGTGACTCGTCAGAAGGAAGAGGAATGGCTCGCCGAAGGGTAGAGCAATGGCTCGCAGCCGAAGCGGCCGACCGGCAGAAGGCAATAGAGAAGGCCGAAGCGGCAGCAGCCGCACGCCAGAAGAAAAAGGAACTGCCAGAGAACATACTGCAGAAGTTGGAACAGGGCCCGAATGCTTTACCCCCCGACCAGGACCACTTTCCCTCTCGCCATAGAGGATGGCGGTGGTTGGCGATATTGGCGGCAATGCTATTTCTGACAGGGACGGGACTGATGGGAGTCGGGACGGCGCCGGGGATGATGGAGGGTGTCATTCCGCAGTGGCAGGCGCAAGCCCCGATTGCGTGGCGGAACCTGACATACTGGATAGACAACCTGATGGAAGAGATCGCCCCACCGCAAGAGAACAGCCTGCTGATCGATGATCCGGAGACCCGGGAAACGGAGGATGTCGGTCCCGTCAGCAGTCCTACGTTGACGCAAACGGCAACGCCGGAACAACCAACAGTTACGCCGACGATCACGCCGATACCTGAAAGCCTATTGGCAACGATCAATCGCGCGATGAACGTTCGGCGCGGCCCAGGCACACATCACGCCATCATTGACGTAGCCGACATCGGGGAAGAGTTCCCGATCACCGGCAAGAACAAAACCGGCGATTGGTGGCAGATCGATTATAGAGGGGAAAAGGCGTGGATTTATGCCCCGTATGTGAAGGCAACCAATGCGGGGAATGTAAGAATTGCGCCTTCCCCAACGCCGCTCCCAGCGCCCACTCCGCCAGGAAACAATTCCAGCAGTCGCGGGCAGCGTGCGGTGATCGACTACGTTGTCGACGGCGATACAGTTGACGTGCAGTTCGAAGCTGGCAATGCCGACAGGATTCGCCTGTTTGACATCGATACGCCGGAGACTTACGGAGGTGTCGAGTGCTTCGGGAGACAGGCGACAGCGTTCACGTCTGCATTCACCGGGCAGGAAATCGCAGTCGAAAGCCGGGGGAGGGACAAGTATGACAGGCTCCTTGGCTATATCTGGTTGGCCGACGGAAGGATGTTGAATGAGGAGTTGGCCCGCCAGGGATTTGCCGAGTACAAAGACTATGGCAATCCCGGAATATACGCGGCGCGCATTCGCGCTGCGGCAGACCAAGCCAAAAGACTAGGTCTGGGAATGTGGTCACAGTGTACAAACGGCGCGGCCGCCCCTACGGTGGCGCCCGACGTCCCGCAGACCCCAAGGTACGACCCCAACGGGCCGGATCGCGACTGCGGCGACTTTGACACGCACGCGGAAGCCCAGACATTCTTCTTGGCAGCCGGCGATCCTGACCAAGATCCCCACAGGCTTGATCGTGACAAGGACGGTTTAGCGTGCGAATCTCTTCCGTAGATCAGATAACGACACTTCTGCAAGAGGGGGCTTTGGATTACGATCGGCGTTGCGACAACAGGTCTGCTGCAGAGGGATTGACAACCCGGGTAGGCGTGCCCATGCTTGGCTGACCGGCGAAAACCGACCGCTGATGTTGACCCAGGCTCCTTAACTCGTTACTCCTTTTGGCGCAGTCTTTACGCCATCTTCATCTCGGCTATTTCCCGGCGCAGGCCGGCGGCTATGGAAAGTAGAGCCATCATTGCCCCCGCGCCGACAAAGACCCAGCCTAAACTCAGCTTGATCAGCGCCCCGGAGACGGCGTTTGAAATCGGCGACAGGCCGATTGAGGCGATCATGAGCAGGCTCATGACGCGTCCCATCACCTTTTGGGGCGTCCGCACTTGCAGCCAGGTCGTAAACATGATGTTCGTGTATCCTCCCATGGCGCCAATTGCAACAACCAGGCCGGCGGCAAGCCACGTGGCTGTCAGGAAGCCGAAAGGCATGATCAGAATGCCGCTCAGGACATAGGTAATGACAAGAAAATGCCCCAGTCGCCTTTTGGGGGTAGGCAATGCCCCCGCTAACACCGCGCCCAGCAAGGCGCCGCCGGCATAGGCGGAGGAGATAATGCCGACTGCCAATGCGCCCTGCGGGAGCCGGGTATTTGCCAAGACCGGAATCCCCACAATGACCGGCCCTTGTACGAAGAGCTCGATTGCCGCTATAAGAAGAAAGAGCGTAAACATGGCGGCGTCAGACCGCACAAATCGAAACCCTTCGCCAATTGAGGCCCAGATGCTGCCGCCGTCCTTCCCCTCGGCAGTTGAGCTTTTGCCGTTTTGCCCCGCTGGTTTTTGCACTTCCGGATTCAGCTGCATAAAGGCAAGCAGCAGGGAGGAGATGAGAAAAGCGCCAGCTACCACGGCGAATGCGAACCCCACGCCGGCCGTGTCCGCCCGCGCCGCTGCCGTTACACGCTGCAGCGGGGGGATCACACTGTTCGTGCCGCTGAAAGCGGCGATCAGCGCGCCGGCCAGCATGGGTCCGACAAATCCGCTCGATTCGGTCGTGGTTTGCGTAATGACATTGGCATGACGAAGCTGTTTAGCTGTCACGATACGCGGTAGAAGGGCTGCCTGAGCGGGATAGTAGAAGGCGTCAGCAACCCCTTTCGCCAGGGCAAAGAGGTAAAGCAGCCACAGATTCAACATGCCGGTCAGCACAAGCGCCGCCAGGACGGATCCCAAGAAAGCACGTACCAGATTGCTGACCTGGAGAATCATGCGCGGGGAAGAGCGATCCACAATCGACCCGCCGATGAGCATAAAGAGGACAGTGGGAACGCTGCCCACAGCAATTATCGCGCCGACAGCCAGCGCGTCTCCGGTAAGGAGCAGAACGAGCCAGGGAAATGCGATCAGGTCGAACTGATCACCGATGGCGGATAGCGTGCCCGCTCCCCAAAGCAGTCGGAAGTCGCGCGCCTTGAGCAGTTCCCAAAGTGAGCTGTCTCTGGCGCCTCTCGGCGTATTCTGTTCTCCGTTTTCCAACCGAATCTCCTCCGTTCCGAATTTGGAAACCTTGATAATCCGCTGGGAAGCCTATCTTCCCAGACCTCTCATGAGCGTGCGCCAGGCAAGCTGCGCAGCATCATTGCGCGCAACTGAGCCGCTGTTCACGGCATACCAGGCGCTCCAGATAAGCAGGTCGATCGTTTGAACGATCCAGGCTGTGGGTATGTCCGGGGCAAACACGCCTCGCTGCTTAAGATCCTGAACATACCTGTTCAGTCTATCAAGCTGCCCATCGTAGGCCTTGGCAATCTCCGCAATATCCATCAGATCCGGATACGTCACCAGATAGGAATATCGATCTCCAACTGGCGCCAGTAGTTCAAACATCAATTGCAGACTCTCTTCCGGTCTCAAGTCCGTCCGCAAGACTGAGTCCAGCGCCTTTTCGATCTCGCGCAGAGCGTCCAGGGCGATTTCTCGCAACAGGTCTTGGCGTTTGGGAAAGTAGCGTTGCAACGTGGCGCGCCCGATTCCTATCTGTGCAGCGATTTCGCCTAGCGTAGCGCCGTGGTTCGTTGCCAGGACTCGACTCGAGGCTACAATCAGTTCTTGCTTTTTTGAGTCAAATTTAGACATAATGAATCAATTTTGCCTTATTTGGTTACGATTTTATGTGCGTTAGATTCCAATCTTGACCAGAGGGCGTGAGAACCTTACTTTGTGCAGTTGATTCTGGCTGTCAGTGCAGAGAGGCGCAGCGGGGGCAGGTTCCCCTTCGGGCGCGAAATGAAGAAATCGTGTACAATAGGCAAATCTTGCCGGGCCTGGCTTGTCGCGGCTCTGCTCGCCGCCATTTTTGTCAGCAGCGCTCTCCTGGCCTAACCGCTTTGTGGACGATGGCTTGACGGGCCGCAGGCCCGCAGATGGAGGCGCAGCAGATGCCCTCCACCGAACAGCATATGTATTGTGTTTTGAACTGCATGCAATGGAAACCGTCTACGCATCGCGGCGGCGGTTTGCGGTTGGATCAGTTCCACTGTAGTACAGCGTTAGCCTTCAGCGGGCACAAAGAAATCTCCCCTAAATGTTGAACGCTGTGAAAGGCACAGTTACTCGAATGTCAGAAAGTCAACACGAAAACCGTTCAGGCGGCCTTACGGCTGTCGATGATTTCACCGGCGCGGGTGAAGGCGGCGTTGGCGCAGTCGTGCGGGATGACCAGGGCCTGATCCTGACCGACAAGCCGGAGGAGACGGCCGTCCTGGTCGGCGTCAGCCTCGCGGGTCAGCCCGGCATTCTCTCGATGGAGGACTCGCTTAGCGAACTGGCCTTGCTGGCCGGGACCGCGGGCCTGGAAGTGCAGGGAGAACTGACACAGCGACTCCAACATCCTCACCCGGCTACCTTCATCGGCGCCGGCAAGCTGGGCGAACTGAAGACGCTGATCCTGGAGTTGGGCGCCAATGTCGTGATCTTCGATGAAGAGCTTTCGCCCCGCCAGCAGCGGGAAATCGAGCGGGTCCTTGGGCAGGAGGCGAAAGTGATCGACCGCACCGCCCTGATCCTGGATATATTCGCCCGCCATGCCAAGACCAAAGAGGGAGCGGTGCAGGTGGAGCTGGCCCAATACGAGTACCGGCTTCCGAGGCTGACCCGGGCCTGGACCCACCTGGCGCGACAGGCGGGTGGACGGGCCGGCGGCGCGAGCGGTGGTGTCGGTGTGCGCGGCCCCGGTGAGACACAGTTGGAGGTAGACCGGCGAGAGATCGGCCGCCGAATCGCCCATCTCAAGCGCGAACTGGAGGAGGTCCGTCACCACCGCGAACGCTACCGACAGCGCCGCCAAAAATCATCGACGCCTGTCATCGTTGTGGTCGGCTACACCAATGCGGGCAAGAGCACGCTGCTGAACGCGGTCAGCGATGCCGGCGTTCTGGCCCAGGACCAGTTGTTTGCCACCCTGGACCCAACCACCCGCCGCGTGGAGTTGCCGAGCGCGCGCACGGCTTTATTCACCGATACGGTCGGTTTCATCCAGAAGCTGCCGACGGCGCTGGTGGCCGCGTTCCGGGCGACACTGGAGGAGATTACCGAGGCGGACCTGCTGTTGCATGTGGTGGATATCTCGCACCCCAATGCTGATGAGCAGGTGACCGCTGTGGAAGAGATGCTGGAAGAGCTGGGCGCCGGCGATAAACCGCTTGTGACAGCGTTAAACAAAATCGACCTGGTCGACACTGCAGGGCAAGGAGAGCCCGGCCTTGCGGCGCAACTGCGCCATGCCTTGCAGGAATACACTTCTCCTGTGCAGATAAGCGCCCGGACAGGTGAAGGCATCCCGGAACTGCTGACGGAAGTGGATGGGAAGCTGCAGGAAACGATGACGCCGTTGCGGCTGTTGCTCCCTTACAGTAAGGGCGACCTGGTCTCTCTGATCTATGAGCACGGCCGCGTGGAACGGGAGGAATATACCGAGCAGGGGACATTGATCGAGGGCAGGCTGCCCGCTCATCTGGCCAGCCGAGTGCAGGCTTGGAGCGTGGCTGGATCGAACAACGTCCAAGCAGAATCACCATAGAAGGCCGGTCAGTGCGCTGAAGTCCGATGGCCTGCCGGCAGTAATCGACACGTACAGCAACAGAAAGCCGCAGAGGATATGAACAAACCGATAGTTGTCGTAACCCGCCAGTTGCCAGAGGCGGCGATCGCGCCGCTCCTGGAAAGATGTGACGCCCGCTACTGGGACAGCGAAGAGCCGATCGCGCGCAGTACGCTGCTGGAATGGGTGCAGGGGGCAGGCGGACTCTACTGTCTGTTGACCGAATCAGTTGACGATGAACTTCTGGACGCGGCGGGGCCCGGGCTGCGGGTTGTGGCCACAATGTCGGTTGGTTACGATCACGTGGACGTGGCTGCGCTGCGCAAACGGGGCATCCCCTTGGGAAATACCCCGGGCGTGCTGACCGAAACGACGGCGGAGCTGGCGCTGGCGCTGCTGCTGGCCACGGCGCGCCGGCTGCCGGAAGGTACGCACGCCGTGCAGAGCGGGACGTGGCCCAGTTGGAGACCGATGTGGCTGACGGGCCGCGACATACACGGAAGCACGGTGGGGCTGGTCGGCCTGGGGCGGATTGGCGCCGCCTTTGCGCGTATGCTCGGCGGCTTCGGCTGCCGCATTCTGTATACAGGGCCCAGAGAAAAGCCGGAGGCGGCGCGGGAGGTGGGCGCGACATTTGCGCCGATGGATACGCTGCTGCAAGAGAGCGATTATGTAGCGGTCCATTGTCCACTTAACGACCAGACCCGTTCCCTGTTCAGCGTCGAGGCCTTCCGCAAGATGAAATCGACGGCTGTCTTCATCAACACAAGTCGCGGTGGGGTCGTTGACCAGGAAGCGCTTTATGACGCGCTGGTGCAGGGAGAGATCGCGGCTGCCGGGTTGGACGTCACTGATCCGGAGCCTCTGCCTGCAGATCACCCGCTGGTCTCGCTGGATAACTGTGTCATACTGCCCCACATCGGCAGCGCCACAATCGCCACACGCACGAAGATGGCAGTGATGACAACCGAGAATCTGCTCGCCGGTGTCGAGGGCCGGCCGTTGCCGAACGGGGTCGAGTTGTCGTAGCTGCCCGGCTGGACGCGATCCAGGGGCAATCTGGGCAGACGAAAGCGTGTTACAAAATTTGCCAAAATGGTATACAGTTACCGTTACTGGTCGTAACGGTTTCGCAACCGAACGGAAAGGGATGTCGCGGCAATGAGTAAGCAGACGCTAACTATCACCGATAATCGCACCGGCCAGACGATTGAACTGCCGATCGAAAATGACACCATTCCGGCCATCGGCCTGCGCCAACTCAAGGCGCAGGCCGATGACTTTGGCATGATGGTCTACGACCCCGGCTATACGAATACAGCGTCCTGCAAGAGTCGTGTCACCTATGTCGACGGGGACAGAGGCATACTTCGTTACCGGGGCTATCCCATCGAGCAGTTGGCGGAGGAAAGCACGTTTCTGGAGGTGGCGCATCTGTTGCTCTTTGGCGAACTGCCGACGGCGAGGAAACTGACCGCCTGGACCGCGCGCGTTATGGCGCAAACGCAGATCGACCAGGGCTTGAAGGCGTTGCTCAAGACCTTCCACGCGGACGCCCACCCTATGGGCATTCTCATCAGCGCAGTCGCAGCGATGTCCACGCTCTACCCGGAGTCCAAGCAGGTCCACGACAGCCAGAACCGTTTACAGCAGGTCGTGCGAATTCTTGGCCAACTGCCCACGGCGGTCGCCTTCGCTTACCGGAACCAGCTCGGCCGGCCGCATTTGGATCCTGACAACGCGTTGGGCTACAGCGACAACTTTCTGCATATGATGGGTCTCTCGAGTGACGGCGAAGTCGATCCCGTTCTGGCACGGGCGATGGATGTGTTGTTCATTCTACATGCCGATCATGAGCAGAACTGTTCTACCTCGGCGCTGCGCAACATCGCCTCCAGCGACGCGGACCCGTACTGTGCTGTCGCGGGCGCGGCCGGGGCCCTGTACGGCCCACTTCACGGGGGCGCGAACGAGGCGGTCCTGCGGATGCTTGCCGAAATCGGGGATACAAAGAACATCCCGGCTTTTCTGGATAGAGTGAAAAATCGGGAGGTGCGTCTGATGGGGTTTGGCCATCGGGTGTACAAAAACTACGATCCCCGCGCCCAGATCGTCAAAAAAATCGCTTACGAAGTCTTCGAGGTGACAGGCAGCAACCCATTGATCGATATCGCGGTCGAATTGGAAGGGACTGCCTTGGAAGACGACTATTTCGTCTCGCGCCGGCTCTATCCGAACGTGGACTTCTACAGCGGCATCATCTACCAGGCGATGGGCTTTCCGGTTGAAATCTTCCCGGCGCTCTTTGCGCTGGGAAGGGCGCCGGGCTGGCTGGCGCAGTGGATGGAGATCATGGGCGACGAGGAGCAACGCATCGCCCGTCCTCGGCAGATTTATCTGGGTGAAGCCGAGCGCCCTTACTTGTCCATGGACGAGCGCAGTTAATTTCAACAGACGGCGGTCGGCGGCTACGACCTCCGGGTCACGAGAGATCGCCGTGGCCGCGCCAGAACCGCTCCACTTTCTCCCGCACCTGAGGATAGCTGCTGAGATCAGTGTCCTGGCGCAGAAGGTCTTGTGCGGCCTCCTGGGCCAGATGCAGTGTAGAGATATCGCTGAGGTTGGCCAACTTCAGATCCGGCAGGCCGCTCTGACGCGTACCCAGAAAATCCCCGGGACCTCGCAGTTCCAGATCCTTTTCCGCCAGGATGAAGCCGTCTGTCGTGTCCGCCAGGGCATTGATCCGTTCGGCCTGCGCGTCGCTCTTCACCCGGCTAATGAGGGCGCAATAGCTTTCGTGCCCACCCCGGCCCACCCGGCCCCGGAATTGGTGCAACTGCGCCAGACCGAACCGCTCGGCATCCTCGATCAGCATCACGGTGGCGTTGGGAACGTCCACACCGACCTCGACAACACTTGTACTGACAAGAATGTCGAGATCGCCGCCGGCAAAGGAGCGCATGACCTCATCCTTTTCGGCGCCTTTGAGACGGCCGTGGAGCAACCCAACGCGCAGATCGGGGAAGATCTCTTCGCTCAGGCGGGCGTGCGCGTCCACCGCGGCGCCAACATCCAGGACTTCACTTTCCTCGACAAGAGGATAGATGATGTAGGCTTGGCGTCCGTCGCGCACCTGTCTGCGCGTGAAGCTGTAGAGACGTTCCCTGTCCGTGGGCAGAAACCTCTTCGTCTTGATCGACGTCCGCCCCGGAGGCAACTCATCGATAACGCTGACATCAAGGTCGCCATACACCGTGAGCGCCAGACTGCGAGGGATGGGTGTGGCGCTCATCACCAGTAGATGGGGCACGGCTGATTCTCCACCCTTGTCGCGTGCGGCTGCCCGCTGTCCGACGCCAAAGCGGTGCTGCTCGTCCACCACGACAAATCCAAGGTTGGCGAAATCCACACTCTCCTGGATGAGTGCGGTGGTGCCGACCGCGACTTGAACGCTTCCGTCTGCCAGTCCGGCGAGGGCCGCTTCGCGCTGCTGTCCGATGACGCGACCGGTCAGGAGAGTGACGTTCGGTCTGACGCCGCCCGGCAGTTCAACACCTTCCAGCAATTTGCTCAGGCCGCGGAAATGCTGCTCCGCCAGGATTTGCGTTGGCGCGAGCAAGGCGGACTGGAAGCCGTTGGCTGCGGCGATCAACATGGCCCCGGCGGCCACCACGGTTTTGCCGCTGCCAACGTCACCTTGGATCAAGCGGCTCATTGGCACGCGCCGGGCCATATCCTGGCGCACTTCGCCCAGCGTTCGCTGCTGTGCGCCGGTCAGGGCAAAGGGTAATGCCGTCCTATAGGCTGCCAGCAGCTCGTCGACGACGGTCATCGATGGGGCATTGAAGCGCTGAATCTCCTGCCGACGGCGCTGCACGCCCAGCTGGAGGAAGAAGAAGTCATCAAAGATGATGCGTTTGCGGGCGTCGTCAAGCCGTTCCGGCGTCTCCGGAGAATGAATCTGGCGGAGTGCGTCGGTGAGAGGAATCAAACTGTAATGGCGGCGGAGCAGTTCCGGCAGGGGATCATGCAGGGATGGCAGGCCCAGTTTGAGGGCTTGCTGCACCTGCCTGCTGACATCGGTGCTGCGCAGACCCGCACTCAGTCCATAGACAGGCATAATCGGTCCGTCTTTGATGACCTTGGGACCGATCTCTTCAAAATAGGGGTTCTCCAACGTCTTGTGACCCATGTACAGGCCGACGACGCCGCTCAGACGGTAGGTCTTTCCGATCGCCAGGCGGTTCTTCAACCAGGACTGGTTCCACCAAGTGGTCCGGACGGTGCCGCTGCCGTCACTGAAGACAGCCTGCAGGATCTCCTTTTTGTAGGCAAATTTGCGCTGACTGAACCCGCGCAGATTGGCGATGATCGAAAGGCTTTCCCCTTCCTCGACATCGGCTATGGGGCGCACACGGCTGTAATCGTCGTAGCGATGGGGCAGATGCCAGATGAGGTCCTCTACGGTCTCGATCCCGAGGCGTGCGTACTGCTCTGCTCTTTTCGCGCCAATCCCCTTCAGGTCCGTTATCGGTCGTTCCAAGGCATCGGACGACTGCGGCGCTTCAGTTTCATCGGTATCGGTCTGCTGCGAATGCTGATGCGCCGACCTGGTCTCGACCTGAGTCCGGTCTCCGGCCGAGTTTGCTTCAGGTTGGCGGGCCTGCCCCTGGCCGACCCGGTCTATATTCTCCAAAGTCGGGTCCAGCGGCGGCAGTTCATCCAACAGTTCGATCAGAGAGTTGAGCAGCCGCGCCCTTTCGTCGCTTTCGGCATCGGCATACTGTGACAGCCGCTGAAGAATTTCCTGCAGCAGCCCCGGCTGGACAGCATCGGCTTTGGCATCGGCTGCCCAGCGTTCGCAAAAGGTAGCCACACCGCCGGCGAAGGCCCGCTCACGCCAGCGGGTCTGGAGCTCCAAGTTCAACAGGTTGCGTAACCGCGTCAGGGCTCTCTCAGCCATCGTCAATTAAGCCCCTCGTACACGATGACTCCCATCACATTTGGTCCGAGATGGGCTGCCAGGCTAGGTGGATAACGCCACACTTTAGCCGAAATGTCCGGGAGTCCTTCGCCTAAACGCTCAAGCAGATGGTCCTGGGTCTGCTCATAACGATGCTGCACGAGCCCGATCCGTTCATTCTGGGCGAATTCTGCGGTATAGTCGTACAGTTTTTCGGCGACATCCTCCCGGGTCTGAACCTTTTCCAGCGGGATCAGCTGTCCGTCTTCCATCGTGACCATCGCTTTGATCCCTAGCATCGTGCCCAGCACACTCTGGGCCGCGCCAAGGCGGGCGCTGCGTTCCAGGTAGTACAGCGTTTCGGCGAAGAAGGTTACATAGATGTGAGGGATTGCCCCGTTCACGATGCGGGCGACTTCATAGAGGTCGGCGCCGCCTTCGGCGGCCTCGGCGGCCAGTTCCGCCAACATACCCAGTCCCATTGAAGTCGTCTGGCTGTCCATCACGCGAATACGATAGCGTCCCATCATCATATCGGCCGCTTTGCGCGACTGACTCCACATGGGGCTGAGAGTGCTGCTCATATGGATGGCAACGATCTCCTCGGCATCCTGTCCCAGCCTCTGATAGACATCCATAAGTCGGCTCAGGTCCGGAGCTTCCACCTCGGGCAGCAGAATGCGTCCACCGGACTGATTTTCCCGGATCAGCTGAAAGAGCCGGTCCGCGTTGAATTCATCTGTATCCTCGTAGCGTTCCCGCCCTACCCGCAGCACCTGGGGGATCACTTCGATCGAATACTTGTCCAGGATGTCAGCGGGAATGCTGGCGTCACTATCGGTAACAATACGAACCTTGCTCACTGAAGATACTCCAACTTTTGACAACCGTACAGCCGTATGATAATCTCTGACAATTCAGTGATACGTGATCATTGGTTGGGCGTTGGCGGGCATTGACTGACCACGGGCCAATGAGGAACCGGAGGGAACAGATCATGGCGAAATGCCAAAAGTGCGGCAAGAGTCCTCAGTTTGGAAACAACCGTCCCTGGTCCAGAAAGGCCACACGCCATAAGTGGAAGGTCAACATTCAGAAGGTCAAAATCCTGGAAAACGACAGGCTGGTTTCCCGTCGCCTCTGCACCTCTTGCATCCGATCGCTTGCGAAAGCCTGAAATTCTCTGTTGTAACATCCTAGTCAGACCGATAGAAGCGTTGAGCCTTTGCGCTCGACGCTTTTTTTGTGGCGCCAACGACACTGCCGCGACGGAGGACACCGGCCTAAGACTCCGCCGCATTGCGTAACTGACCACAGCCGGCATCGATTTCAATGCCCCGGCGGATACGCACCGTTGTCGAGATGCCGCGCGCACTCAGAATATCAGCGAACCGTTGCGTGTCTTTGTCGCTGGTCGGCTGAAATGGGCTGTCGGGAATCGGATTGAGGGGGATGAGGTTGACATGGCACAGGATCCCTTGCAGCTTGTCAGCCAGGTCCTCGGCCAGAGCGGGGCTGTCATTCGTGCCCCGCATCAGGGCGTACTCAAAGGTCACACGGCGATTGGTCTTGGCAATATAGCGGCGAATCGACGCCAGAAGGTCATCGACCGGATAGCGCCGACTGGGGGGGACCAGCTTGCTGCGCAGGTCGTTGTTGGGCGCGTGGAGACTGACGGCCAGATTTACCTGGAGTCCCTCGTCTGCCATGCGGTCGATCATGGGAATCAGGCCCACGGTACTGAGCGTGATATGGCGTGCGCCGAGCCCGAATCCGTCGGCGGCGGTCAGGCGGCGGATGGCCGTCCACACATTCTCGTAGTTGTGCATCGGCTCGCCCATCCCCATCAACACGATGTTTGTCACCGTGGTCGGTCGCTTCACCCGCATCTTTGGCCTCTCGTCGGCATCAAGTAGGTAACGGGCGAAAAACAGTACCTGGGCCACGATTTCTCCTGCGGTCAGATTGCGACGCAGGCCACCCCGAGCGGTCGCGCAGAAGGAGCAGCCCATGGCGCATCCGGCCTGACTGCTGATACAGAGTGTACGCCGCCTGTCATACAGCATCAGGACAGCCTCGACCTTCTCCCCATCCGGCATCTGAAACAGAACTTTCTGCGTGTCCCCGGCCTTGGAAACACGCTGCGTAACCGGTTTCAGCGGCGTGAGCGTTGTCGTCGCGGCCAAGCCTGCGCGCATGGCCTGCGGCAGATTCGTCATCTCTTCAAAGGAGCGTGCGTATTTTTTGTATATCCACTCCTCAATCTGGCGGATGCGATAGGCGGGAACCCCTGCGGCCTTTCCATTTGCACGCTTTTGGCTAGCCGGCAGCGCATTGACGACATCGGTAAGCTCTTGCGGAGAGCAATCCAATAGGGAAGGGCTGATTGGGGATACGCCGGGCGGCGTGAGTGGAATGGTCTTCATCTTTGCAATTGTAGCGCAGCTATTCAGTTGCGGTCAAAAAGTGGCCCGATCGCGCCCTCTCGCGGTGGTGACGGGCTACCGGATGCTGCGGCGCGCATGGAAGGTTCAGCTATCGGCCTGCCGGAAAGCGTCGAGAAGTTCGGGCAGCCCGGGCAGAATCAGGTCTGGCCCGGGCACGACCGTGCGGAACTCCTCCTCCGTCGTGATGCCGGTCAGCACGGCGGCGGTAGGCATTCCCAACTCGATGGCGCCGGCGATGTCCGTTTCGTAGCGGTCACCGACCATCAGCGTCGTGGCCGCGGTCGTGCCAAGCTTGTGCATGGCCTGTTGGAACATGCCGGCGTTTGGTTTGCCGATCACCGTCGGCGTGACGCCGGTGGCCGCCTCCAGCAGGGCCAGCAGCGCGCCGGTGCCGGGAATCTGCCCTCGTTCGCTGGGAAAGGAGGTATCGCTGTTGGTACCGACAAAGCGGGCGCCGGCGCGTATAGCAAGGGTGGCGTCGGCCAGGCGTTCGTAGCGCACACTGAAATCGATGCCGGAAACGATCACGTCGGCCGTTTGCGCATCCTCGACCAGGGTAATGCCCTCCTGCTCCAACGCCCAGCGTAGGCCGTCCTGGCCGATCATGAAGACGCGTACGCCATTGGGATGCTGCTCCGCCAGCCAGCTGGCGGTCGCCAAGGCGCTGCTGAGAATATGCGCTTCGTCGGCGCCAATGCCCATACGGGCGATCTTTTCGACAAACTGAACCGGCGTGCGCGAAGAATTGTTGGTGACGAAGAGCCAGTTTCGCTCTGTCACCCTCAGGTAGTCCAACAGCTCCTGAACGCCAGGCAGGGGTTCCTCCCCAACATAAACAACGCCGTCCATATCCAACAGAACGGCGCGTACCTCTCTCAGATTTGCTCTTTGTGCCATGAGTTGACTTTACTATCCTTTCAACTGTTCGTCAGAGATCGACTCCGACAGGCGGTGTGCGGCAGCCGACAACGCCGCTCATTCCCTGCTCAGTTCGCGCTGCTCCGCAGATCCTGCACATTGAGTTGCAGAGAGCGTCGGCCCTGCCATTCATTGACTTCGAGATGAAAAACGATATCGATCAGGCCGCCGATTTGCAGGTCTGCAGCCCGACCACCCAGGCCGAAGCCGATCCCGTCCAACACTTGCGAAAGATCATGGCCGTCGACCGCCATCTTCAGATGCCTACCGCCGCCCACGCGGCGCATGCTGCGCACTCGGCACCGGCGGCACAGGAAGAGACCGGGCTCGTTCATCTGGCCGACTGGCTCCATCCGGGCAAGCTGACCTTGCAATGCCCAGTCGATCTGATCGACTGTCAGTTCGGTGTCGATATACAGGCTCGGCCGCAGATCATCCAGCGGGTCGAGTTCCTGGGCGGCCATCTCGGCGAGCGCTTCCCGCAGCGCTGGCAGCTGCTCGGTGCGCACAGTAAAGCCGGCCGCGCGGCTGTGTCCGCCATGGCGCACCAGCAGAGAACTGACCCGATCGAGTGCGGCAATGATGTTGAATTCGGCGATGCTGCGGGCACTGCCGCGGCAGACGTCTTCGCTCCGTTCGATAACGACTGCCGGGCGGTAGAACTGATCACTCAACTTTCCCGCGGCCAGTCCTACAATTCCTGGTTGAAATTCCTCGCTGGCGACGATCAGAATCGGCAAAGTAGCTGGATCGAGGCCGGAGATCTCTCTTTCGGCCACTGCATAGGCTTCGGTCGTGAGGGCCTGGCGCTGCTGGTTAAGACGTTCCAGACCCCTTGCCATTTCAAAGGCCGACTCGTATTCTTCACAGCGCAGGAGGTCATAGGCCATCCTGGCGCTGGCCAGACGACCGGCGGCGTTGATGCGGGGAGCGATGCGAAAGCTGATGGCGCTGCTGTCGATCCCAGTCAGAGGAACCGAGGCCATCTCCATCAGCGCGAACAGCCCCACCCGTTTGCCCTGGCTCAGTTCCGACAGCCCCCGCCGCACCAGCGAACGGTTCTCACCCTGCAAGGGCATCAGGTCGGCCACGGTGCCAATTGCCACCAGATCGAGAAGTGACTGCTCCTCCTCCGCTGCTTCGTCCTTTGAAAGACGGCTCCAGGGCTGCTGAGAAACGGCCCGCAAGACGCCTTGCGCCAGCCGGTAAGCGACACCAACTCCTGCCAGATGTTGGAATGTCCCTTCGCAGTCATCCCGACGGGGGTTAATCACGGCCAGCGCCGGCGGCAGGTCCGGACCGATTGTGTGATGGTCGGTGAGAATGACTTCCATGCCCAACTCTGCGGCTTCCGTCACTTCGGCGACGCTACGAATGCCGCAGTCTACCGTCACCAGCAGATGGGCCCCCTTGGCGGCGATAGACCTCAGCGCCTCGACATTCAGACCGTAGCCCTCATCAACCCGGTTGGGGATGTAGGCGCCGACAAGCGCGCCGGCGCGTTGCAAGGCCGTGGTCATCAGGACCGTGGCGGTGACGCCGTCGGCGTCGAAATCTCCGTAGACGCAGATGACCTCACGGGCCTCGATGGCCCGTACAATCCGCGCAACAGCAGCCGACATATCGGTCAGGCGGAAAGGATTTTCCTGGACCGCATCTTCCCCCTGCAGGAACGACGCTACAGCGGCCCCGTCACGCAGACCGCGATTGTACAACACCTGCAACAGGGCAGGATGTTCATGGCTGCTCTCCAGGAAGCTCCCTGGCGCAGGCGGGTAGAAGTTCCAATTTTTGTCAGTCGCCGACAAAATGGGTTCTCCACCGGGAGGGGATGGAAACGACGCACAGAACCCAATTATAGTCGAGAGCGCAAATGCAGCGCAAAAAATGGGGAATTTCCTGCCTTGATCCGGCTGGGCTACAATAGGAGTCCAATCTGAACCGATTGCCCTTCAAATCCTTACCGATGTCCTCCACTTCTGAGCGTTTACGCCGTCTGCAGCGTTTACGCAGCGGACGAGCAGTCATTGAACCGGCCGAAACGAGCATTCGGGAGCAGCCCGAGACGCCAGGATCCGAATGTGAAACCGAGCCTGCCCCGATCGAGGCGCTGGAGGAAGGCGAGATCGTCGAGAACAGCGCCGGCCAGTGCTATCTGGTTACGCGGCATTGCATTCCAGTGGGACAGGAGGCAAGTCAAGCGCACGCGCTGCGCGGACCCTCTGTGCTCGGCAATCTTCTGGGACGCGATCCATCGATCCTGGCTCCGCTTTACCCCGCGTACGGGCTGGAGCGTCTCCTTGATTTCCGCAAGACTGCATTTCTGGACATTGAAAGCACTGGTCTGGGCGGCGGAGCCAGCATCTACGCTTTTATGGTCGGTGTCGGAACATTTGAGCCCCAGAACCGGAATTCGGGCAGTTCGGGGGAGCGTCTGAACTTTGTCGTGCGCCAGTTATTCATGCGCGATCCCGGTGAAGAACCGGCCCTGCTGACGGCGCTTGCGGACCTGCTGCAGGGCTGCGAGAGCCTGGTGACCTTCAACGGGCGTTCTTTCGACGCGCCCTTCTTGCGGGGGCGATACCGGTACGTCGGTCGCTTCCTGCCCGCCGACGTTGGCACGCCGACAGTGCTGGACGATGACATCCCGCATCTCGACCTCCTGCACCCGGCTCGGAGGTTGTGGCGCAAACGCCTGGGCAGTTGCGCACTCACCAATCTGGAACGGAGAGTTCTCGGCTATTCACGCACAGAGGCCGACGTGCCCGGCAGCCTCATCCCCCATTTGTACGCCGCCTATCTGCACGACGGCGACGGCCGAATGATGCAACGCGTCTTCTACCACAATCGCGAAGATATTATCTCGATGGCCGCGCTGACAGAGGCGGTCTGCAGTGCATATGCCGATCCTACCTCCGCGGGCGCCGGTCATTTGCAGCCGCTCGACCTGCTCAGCATGGCGCGTGTGCACGCGGACCTGGAGCGCCTGGACAGCGCCGAAATTCTATTCCGCGCCGCGTTGGATCAGATCAGCGGACGCGCGCACCTGGCGGAGTCGTTTGACGGTTTGGGACGCCTGCTGAAACGGCAGCGCCGTTGGGAAGAGGCGGCGGCCGTGTGGCAGCAGTGGCTGACGACCGTGGGGGGCCCGGACAGCCGTCCGTATGTGGAACTGGCAAAGTTCTGCGAATGGCAGAGCGGTGACTTGGCGCAAGCGGCGATGTGGACTCAGTGGGCCTTACATGAGCAGGAACAATCTTCGCCCCAAACTCGTTCCCCAGAGACCCGGTCGGAATTACTCCACCGGCTGGCCCGCATACAGCGAAAGCTGAGCGCCGACGGGTAAACAGGCAGGTGAGCGGTTGCGCGCGAACAGAAAATTTTGTACCATGAATTGAACACGTGTTCGACAGTTGCTAAAAAGGAGTTTTCGTGAAGCGGATGCCCCAGCCGATACCCTATCAGGGGAGCAAAAGAAATATCGCGGCGCAGATCCTGTCGATGCTTCCGACTGACATCGACACTCTGTTTGAGCCGTTTGCAGGATCCGCTGCGCTGTCGATTCGGGCGGCATATGCCGGCGTAGCGCGTTCCTTTCATCTTAACGACTTAAACGGGCCGCTGATGGACCTGCTCAATCTGATCATAAACGAACCCGACAGAATTGCTTCTGACTACGAGCGGCTTTGGCATCAGCAGTCGGGACGCGAAAGGGACTTTTATGATGAAGTACGCGCCCGGTTTAATGTGACCAATAGTCCTGATCTATTCCTCTATCTGCTAGCACGCTGCGTCAAGGCATCGGTGCGGTATAACGCGGCTGGTGAATTCAACCAAAGTCCAGACAACCGGCGTAAAGGGAGACGCCCACATAGTATGAGAGAAGATATACTTGCCGTTTCCCGACTGTTGAAAGGAAGGACTCGGATTACTAAACGTAATTTCACCTCCACAATTGAACACCTGAATTCCGCTACCGATTTAGTCTACATGGATCCCCCATACCAAGGCACTTCAGGTGGACGGGATTCACGGTATTGTAGCGGGGTCGAACTATCGGCTCTTGTAAGATTTTTGGCGGAACTCAATGCACTGAAAGTAATGTATGTGCTGAGCTATGATGGTCGGAAAGGATCGAAAACTTACGGCAGAACGTTGCCAGAAGAGTTGAAACTGGTCCATGTAATGATCAGAGCAGGGCGCTCTACACAATCTACATTGCTGGGGCGACAGGATGTAACTCATGAGTCGCTCTATCTGTCACCAGCGCTGATCGAACGGGTGGATTCCGTCGCAGAGAAGATTGAAAGAATTGCCAAATGGAGGTCGCCATCTGCACAGCTTGAACTGACTTTCGTATGAGTGCTAACGATCTACCGCAGGAATTCCTTGACCAACTCAACCACGTCACCGGCAAACGTTCAAGAATTGTCGTGGAGCATATTCTTGAACATGGATTCATAACCACTGACGATTTAGAGCAAATCTACGGCTACATGCACCCGCCCCGCGCAGTAAGAGATGTAAGAGAACAGGGCATCCCGATTGAAACATTTAGAATCAGGTTGCCTGACGGACGCAATATCGCAGCATATCGCTTTGGCAATCCATCAGAGGTCAAAACAGGACATTCCAGAGGTAGAATAACACTACCGCGAAAGTTCAAACAAGAACTTTTCGACCAGCAAGATGGCAAATGTGGCATTTGCAATGGTCACTTTGCGGCCCGCGAATTTCAGATCGATCATAGGATTCCTTATGAGGTTGCAGGCGACACGGAATATTGAAGACACTTTTGCCTACATGTTGCTCTGCGGACCTTGTAATCGAGCGAAGTCTTGGTCTTGTGAACACTGCCCAAACTGGCAAAGGAAGGAATTAACAGTATGTGGAAAATGCTATTGGGCACAACCAACTACTTACACGCACGTTGCAACGAAAAAAGCGCGTCGCGCAGACTTGATTTGGGAGGGGGATGATGAGTTGGGCATTTTCTCCAAAATCGCTGCTTCTTCGACTTGGTCCCAACAGTCGATTCCGGATTACATCAAGGGCCTCTTGAAAAACATCATTATGTCAATTGTAAGACTCTTTGTTTAACTCATATGTATGTATAGAGTCGTCTTGTTGAAACTGGACATATTGAATATTCTGCCAAAGGCGAAGGGGTACCATATGGAAAGTCCATCCAAATTGATGCAAATAGATCGAGTATTTTCGCCCTCAGCCCCCAAGGAAAACGCCTGAACCGTCAACTGTTAGCCGGCCCCGTACCTCGCCCCTCACCGGTTCAGTGTTCCACTTCGGCGGTCGTCTCATTCGGAGCTACTTCAAATGCTCCGGTGACGACCGCTCCCGGCATCTTCGAGTCCGCCGTCGATCGGGTTTGTCCCGGTCCTGTTCGAGCGCGTCTCAGATCGCTTCGTCGACCACTGGGTTGATTCGACCGAAAGCCCAAGCCCTTCGGAAGAGGCCCCACTTCCGATGGTCGGCCACTCCTCCTGATCGGGGGCGCCCATCTTCATCTCGCCCTCGAAATAGCCCCCTTCTTCGACGATAAATGAGGCGGCATGGGACTGTCCCCGCATTTCACCGGAGGAGCGCAGGTGCAGGCGTTCCTCAATGAAAACATCACCGGTGACCGACCCGGCGATTTCAATGTTGCGGGCGCGCACGGTGGCCGACAGCGTTGCATCTTTGGCAACGATAACGGTACCACGGCAGTCAATCTCTCCTTCAAGGGTACCTTCGACACGAAGATCTTTTTCTGAACGGAACGTGCCGGTAAAATAGGACTGAGGGCCTACAATCGTGTCGGCTGTTCCTTCCTCTGCCGGCGGCTCCTGCCGCTGCGGGCGGGACTGCTGAGGCTGCTGACCTCGGTTGGCGAACGGCGCGTTTTCTCGGCGGTTCCCACTCATCTGTCTGCTTCTCCTCTCATACGATTCGTTCGACTTGGCCGTAACGTCTTCCTGCGTCAGCAGGGATTCCCTGGAAACCGGAGTTGGAACCTCCACAGGTGGAGGTTCGGGTGCCGTCGATTCCGGGGGAGACGGTTCCGGCAGGACAGGCGCCGGCGTCTCGCCCGAGGCAGGTTCCGGCGGAGATATTTCATCCAGTTCGGGTTTCGGCTCGCCCAATACCGGCTCTGGCGGCGGTGGTTCTGCTAATTCAGGCTCAAGCGGCGATTCCATTGCAGTCTCCGCATCAACATCCTTGCCAACATTGTCGGCAGGCGCATCTTCATCAGCGCCTTCGCTTGCAGGCTCGTCATCGTCCAACTCCTGGAGATTCTGATAGAGCCACTGTAGATCCTCTTCGTCCTGCTTCCTACCTCGTTTGAAAAGCGGCATCCTTTGCCTCTCCTTTCTCGCCGAGCTCCCCTACAGGTTGGATTCGATGTTGATGTATTCGAGGAAGACACGCAGCGAAATCCCAGTATCGCCCTATTATACAACGAATAGGCAAATGCACACTTTCCGCATTTTTGCAAGCGGCATTTTGGGGGGAAATCACCACAGCCTAACAGGCGATCGCATCGCGATTGCCCTTGACATGGGATCGACAGCAACTCTATACTACCGTCTGCTTTCACAGTCAATCAGACCACCTTACATGCCATGCCTGTTTACGCCGATGCCGAGCAACTCTATAGCGTCCTGCAGCGCGTTTTTGAAAAGGTGAAGGAACGTCCTGGCGCGATTGAGTCCTTTACCAGCAGCAATCTTGTCATCCGCCTGCGACTGACCGATCCTGACGCGGAGGTGCTGTTGGACGGCCGCCAGCCTCCCCTGGAGGTTTTCTTCGGGGCGCGGCCAGGCAAGGCGGACCTGGAATTGACGATGACAGCCGATCTTTTGCACGAAGTCTGGTGCGGCCAACGCAAGCTGAAGGATGCCTTTTTCGGGGGCCAGATTCAGTCAAGCGGCAATATCTTTCTCGCCATGAACCTGACCGATCTATTCCGCGAAGCGGAACGGGCCTACACGTTTGAACAGCAAAACGGAAGCGCATCGCTCAGCGCACATTCTGAGGAAGATCCGTCCTCCTGAAAGTCGTTTTTTTGGAGGACCTGTTCCCGCTATAGATAGAACCATAGATAGAATATCGAGAGGGCAAGGCAGGCATAGACCCGACGCCCCTTCTTTGACACCCTATTCGGGCACAGCTATAATCGGATTCAGGATAATCTGGCCACCGCAGAATCTGACCGCCGGCCACGAAAAACCGACCACGACAAATGAGCGTAACGGAAGAAATTAAAGCTCGGATTGATGCCGTAGACTTCATTTCCCGTTATGTGCCCCTGCAACGCGCCGGCCGCTCATTCAAAGCCTGTTGCCCCTTTCATCAGGAACGAACGCCTAGCTTCGTTGTTTTCCCCGAAACCGGCACGTGGCGCTGTTTCGGCGCATGCAGCACCGGCGGCGACATATTTTCTTTCCTGATGCAGAAGGAGAATATGGACTTTCGGGAGGCTTTGCAGGCTCTGGCCCAGGAGGCCGGCGTTCAGTTGCCCGAAGGGACTGATAGGGGCGAATCCCGGGGCCGCGATCTTTTATACGAACTTAACGACAGAGCAGCCTTCTTTTTCAGAAATCAGCTTCACCGCAGCCGGGAGGCGCAGCCGGCGCGCGACTATCTGCAACGACGAGGCATCGATGCTCAGGTCGCCGAACAGTTCCAATTGGGCTTCGCGCCGGATAGCTGGGATGCGCTGCGCGACCATCTGGTGCAGGCAGGGTACTCACTCGACGCTCTGCACCGGGCCGACCTGGTCAAGCATAACCTGGAACACGACTCTTACTACGATTCTTTTCGCAATCGTCTGATTGTACCCATTCACGATCGCCAGGGCCGAGTCATCGGCTTCGGGGGACGGGTATTGGACAGTTCGCTTCCCAAATATCTGAATACAGCGGAAACCCCTCTTTTTCACAAATCCCACGCAGTATATGGGCTGGACCGGGCCTACAGAGCTATTCGTCAGGCTGACAGCGTCGTGGTTGTCGAAGGCTATATGGATGTAGTTGCCGCCCATCAGTTCGGCTTTGAAAATGTCGTGGCCTGCCTAGGTACAGCCTTAACGGAGGAGCAGCTGCGCCAGCTCCATCGCTACACTGACAACTTCATCCTGGCGTTGGACGCGGACACGGCCGGCCAGCAGGCAACGCTGCGCGGTCTGAACCAGGCGCGACAGGCCCTGAAACGCAAAGCCAAACCGGTACTGACTGCGACGGGGCGGATGCATGTAGAACACCGGCTCAGCGCTAATCTGCGCATCACCACACTGCCGGAGGGCCGCGATCCCGATGACATTATCCGCCAGAATCCTGGTTCCTGGCAGGAATTGCTCAGCACGGCAACACCGCTCGTCGACTATTATTTCGGGATTGTCACCAAACAATATGACCTGGACAGCGCCAGAGGCAAAGGAGAGGCCGTAGCCGAGTTGACCCCCCTCATCGCGGAGTTGGGCGGTGAGGAGGAACAGCAGCATTATATCCAACGATTGAGCCGGCTTGTCCGGATTGAAGAGCGGATGATTGAGCAGCGGGTGAAGGCCAATGCCCGTGAATTAAGACATCCACCGCAGGAGGGCCGCCATCGGCGACGGTTCACGCGGCCACAGGGTGGGCAGGCCGCGGCGGAAGTGGAATCAGAGACGGGTCCGGAGTTTGTACCGCATGAGGAGGCCGCCGACCTTGGCTTGGCTGCAAGCAACCGGGTCAATGGGGAGACACCATCATCGCCGCCGCCAGACCTGGCAGCTATTGTGCCGGAGACGAAACTGGAGGTCTTTCTGCTGGCCCTATTGATCGACGAGCCGGACCTGCTGATATGGCTGGCAGAGATATCACAGGAGTTGGAGATTGCCCCACTGAGCGGAAAAGATTTCCAACAGATCGAATACCGGGAGATCTTCGGCGCGTTGCGCCGCTTCATCGCCAGCGATGAACTCTGGGACATCAGAACGTTTCAGGAAACACTTAGCCCCAGCTATCACCCAGTCCTATCGCAATTGACGACCCAGATCTTAACGATGCCGGAGCGGGAGCAGGGGGATATTCAGAACGCGTTGCTTAAATTGCTGATTCGACTTCGGTGTGCGCGGCTGCGAGAAAGTCTGTCGGCAATGCAGTTCCTGTTGCACGATGCACAGGAAAACGAGAACCGTGAAACGATTCTGGAATTCTCATCGATCATAAATGCCAATCGCCGCGACCGTCACCACCTGGAACACGTAATGGCGCGTAGTAACCAGGTCTCATACGGCATCACACGAATTGAATCAGGCATCGCTATCGCCTGAGATCCCCCCAAAACAGGTGGAAAAATGGCACCCAAACGCAGTGCGTCAAAGACGAAGCCTGCCAGCGCCTCGGCCAACTATCCAAGTGCCGGCAGCGAGTTTGATAATTACAACACACAGACCGGAGAATTACTTGAAGAGACAGAACCGTTTCCAGAGACAAGCGAAAGGCAGAGGAACAACTCCCTGCCTTGGGTCGAACGCGATCTGAAACTGGAAGAGGAGATTGAGCAGGAAACGCACATCCCGGTGGAAAAGATAATAGAGGATATGCAGGAGGTCGGCCAGGCCCTCGATCCAATGCGTATGTACCTGAGCGAGATCGGCCGCCACGACCTGTTGACCACCGATCAGCAGACCGCTCTGGCCAAACGAATCAGGGCCGGTCTGCAGGCCGAAGAGCGCCTCCAACAGGCTACTGTCGACGGCGATGCGCCAATCGCAGAGTTGGCCCCGGAAGAAATCGAAGAGCTGAAAGCAAAGATCGCGGATGGCAAACTGGCGCAGGACAAGCTGGCCCAGAGCAATCTGCGCCTGGTTGTCAGCGTCGCAAAACGCTACATTGGCCGCGGTCTGAATTTTCAGGATCTCATTCAGGAGGGGAATGTCGGTCTGTTGCGTGCGGTAGAGAAGTTCGATCACACCCTGGGGTTTAAATTCAGCACGTACGCCACCTGGTGGATCCGCCAGGCCATCAGCCGCGCGATCGCCTATCAGGCGCGCACCATTCGCATTCCCGTGCATATGGTGGAAACGATCAACCGCCAGATGCGCACCGAAAGAGAGCTGCAACAGGAGTTGAAGGGCGGAGAGCCCACTCCTGAAAAGATAGCGCTGAAGATGGGCTATTTGGAAGAGGAGGTAGCAGCAGAAGTGCGCCAGGCGATGGAGGAGGAGCGGCCGATCACGGGTGATCTCAAGATCATTCTCGATCAGGCTGTGTCCAAGGTGCAGCGCATCCAGCGGCTCAGCCGAGAGCCAATCAGCCTGGACATGCCGGTCGGGGCCGAAGAGAACAGCTTCCTGGGCGATTTTATCGAAGACGAGAGCATCCCCGCTCCTGTTGATACCGCCAGCCGCAGGTTGCTGCAGGAGCAGATGAGCGAAATTCTGAATGACTTGCCTGAGCGGGAACGCAGAGTGCTGAGTATGCGCTTCGGCCTGGAGGATGGGACAAGCCAGACACTGGAGGATGTGGGTAAGGAGTTCAATATCACCCGCGAACGTGTGCGCCAGATTGAGGCAAGGGCTTTACGCAAACTACGCCATCCTCTGCAGAGTCGGAAGTTACGCGACTATCTGGGCTGATTGTCTGCGTCAGAGCCGTTTCAGCGAGGTCGAGATTTTGAAGTTGACCGGCCAGATTGGTATACTGGCTACTTGTTGTCTTGACGGCTTCCGCCCTCTGGGGCCCCAAGCGACTACAGTAAAGAGTAACGTGATCCTCGGTAGCTCAATCGGCAGAGCATCCGGCTGTTAACCGGAGGGTTGTTGGTTCGAATCCAACCCGAGGAGCCTGAATATACGACCGCTAACCGAGACGACTCGATAGCTAACGCGAGGTCCTGAAGTGTAATCCCTTCAGGACCTCGCCCTTTCTGGCGTTTTTCAGGGGACACAAGCCTTCTCCCACAGGCTCCTCAATCCGGTGCGCTGACCCCATTCCGGTCCCGCCAAGTAGCGCACCGGCGGGGCCAAAGCAATCATCTGCCAAAAGAATGATCCGGATATTTTCGTCCTAAAGTCGGAGAAACGGCGGAAGCGGCGGATTAGGATAAAGGCCCTGGGAAGAGACCAAGAGAGGGAAATATCCAAAATGACCAAAGCGAAACTCGGAACATTCGAAGAGTTGCTGCAGCTCTCTGAAGAGACCATGCGGCCTATTGTAACAGCGCTTCGGGAAACTGTGTTCCAAGTCGATCAGAAGGCATGCGAGGTGGTTCGCCTTGGCGACCGAGCTGCGACCTATGGCGTGGGTCCACGGAAGATGATCGATGGCTACGCCTATATTCTGCCGCATAAGAAATGGGTCAATCTCGGCTTTTATCAAGGTGTAGACCTGGCAGATCCGGCGGGTCTGCTGGAGGGGACGGGTGCCAAAATGCGCCATGTGAAGATTCGCTCAGTTGATGACGCAGATCAACCGGAGGTTCAAGCTCTAATCAAGCGAGCACTTGATAAGCGCAGAGAGACTCTCGCCCAATAAGGAGACCAAGATATGGGCTCGACTAAGTTGTATGAAGCCGCTTTTCCCTATGCGGATGATGTTCTGGCACTGCCGGTTGAGGATATCGATCAAGCTTCCGCGTGGTACCGAGAGACGTTTGGACTCACAGAGGTCGAACGGAAGGATCACCCTGTGCCGACGGTAATCCTTGAGCGCGACGGCGTTCAGATCGGATTCGCGGTAAACGGAGGTGATGCCAGTAACGATGGCGCGGCGATTCGAGTGACCGACATCCACAGAGCGCGCCAGGAGCTGGAGGGCAGGGGGATCGAAATCGGGAACTGGCGCGTGGACGAGATGGATGGGCAGAAGTTGCAGGTCTTCTTCGTTATCGCCCCGGATGGGCTCTGCTACTACTTTCACCAGCCGATTGGGGACGGGGAGGACGGTTAGACGAGCTGATCGAGGAGAGGAGATCGGATGTAGATCAGGTTCGGGGTGCAGTTGCGTTTCCATAGGCGGATTGCACTGCCTGTTCCATCGCTGCGATCTCTTCGTTTGTCAGAAAGTCGAAGTGGCTGGCGTGTTTACGTCGGGAGAGTCGGCCGTTGTTTCATCGTCGATTTCGTCTTGTCGAACTGAACCACAGGATCTTCCAGCCTAACGAAGTCAATGCAAAACAGACTGTTACCAAGGGGATTGTCCAAGCAAAACAGTTACAAGCCTTTTATTCCGGCTCAATGGTTCAGCCGGCAAATGGAGCAACGGTACCGGCCACTACCATAAACCCCAGCACGGCTAACGCGGTCATCATCAGGATGATCATGTTGCTACGACGCGTCGCGGCACGCTCAGAAACCAGCTCAGATTCCAACTCGATCCGTGTCATCCTCTTGATGTCCTTCGCCATGATCTTACCTCCTGGGTCCCCGCCTGGCCGGCTGGATATTATCTCGTAGATTTAATATAGCACAATTGTTCTAATTTGTCAAGACCCAGTTTCAATTTTGATCGTAGTTGCGCGGCGGCATTGGCGAGTATTGTACGAACCGTCGCAACAGGTGACGTCAGCGTAAGCCTCTCTACAACCCGAGGCCTCCTTTTGCGGCATAATTGTCATATGTGCGGCAGGTAAGTTGCCTGCAGACGAAGTGCAGACGCAAGTACAATACATTGGTGCGATGCGGCGCGACCGCATCGCAGCGCATGGTTGTCCGACCGCTGGTCACCAGTGTTTTCAACACTAAGGGGGAATCCCATGTTGAGGAATAGATGGACCCAGTTAAGCGGCCCGCTCATGATCGCTGCGTTCATTCTGCTGGCCTGCGTTCCGATCGGGTCGGAAGAGGCGCCGTCGCAGTCCGCAGCGGCGACGGAAAGCGAAAGCGACGAGGCGGTGACGGCCGACACGGGCAGCGACGAGGCAGACAGCAGCGACACCAGCGCTCTGGCGACGGCCAGCGTCAACGCGGGTGTGCCACAACTGAGCGGCGAATTGATCACGGACGGTGTTCCGCCTCCGTTCCGCACGCGCGGTTTTTCTACCGATTTTTCGCGAAGGACGGTGGAATGGGACTCGATCCTTTCCGGCGGCCCGCCCAAGGACGGTATTCCAGCGGTCGACAATCCGGAGTTTGAGTCGATAGCTGCAGGGGATGAGTGGTTGGAGGACCTGGAGCCGGTGATCCTGTTCAGCCATGGCGAGGTGTCCCGCGCCTACCCTCTGAGCATCCTGATCTGGCACGAGATTGTGAACGACGAAGTCGACGGTCAGCCGGTCTCAATCACTTTCTGCCCGCTGTGCAACGCCAGTATCGCCTTTAACCGCAACTTTGACGGTCAAGTCCTCGATTTCGGCACGACCGGGCGGCTGCGCAATAGTGACCTGATCATGTACGACCGCCAGACGGAAACCTGGTGGCAACAGTTCACGGGCGAAGGCATCGTTGGCAAGTATGCCGGCGAGCAGTTGAACTTCCTATCCAGCCAGGTGATTTCCTGGGGGGACTTCAAAGACGCTCATCCGGATGGAGAAGTGCTGGCACGGCCAAACATGCCTCGCAACTACGGATACAACCCGTATGTAGGATACGACAGCACATCCCGGCCCTTCCTCTTCCAGGGCACACCGGATTCCCGCTTAGCGCCGGCCGAACGTGTTCTCGGCCTGACGACAGAGACCGAGGCCATCGCCTATCCTTTCGCGGCACTGGAGGAGGCCGGCGTCGTTCATGACTCGTTCGGTGGTGTTGAACTTGCAATTTTTCACAAAGCCGGGCTGGCCAGTGCGTTAGATACTTCCGTGATCAGTCAAGGCCGCGACATTGGCGCCGTGGCGGTCTACGAACGACAGGTCGGTGATCAGCTTCTGACCTTTTCCCCCAACGAAGACGGCACTTTCAGCGACGCCGAGACGGGCAGCACCTGGGACATTTTGGGAGAGGCCGTCGAAGGCCCCCTGGCGGGAGAGAAGCTGACCCCAATCCTCCATTTCGATCACTTCTGGTTTGCGTGGGCGGCTTTCTTCCCGGCTACGGAGCTTTACGGCTCGAGCTAAGTTCAGTGGTCAGAAAATTCACTGGCCGCTGGTTTTCAGGGTTGCCAGCAGCTTCCGGTCAGGGATAGCTCTTCGAAATTCAGGGGGGTGACTCCTGTCTGATCGAGCCTCACCCGATAGCGGCGCCAGGGAAGATAAAAGTACGTATACCCACGCAGACAGACCTGTGCCTGCGGCTTTTCGATGTCTCCGAAGACATCAGGAGCCTCCACGGGAACGTAACGAATATCCTCCAGGGCCAAGCGGTGGACCCACAGGCCCGTTACTCCGTAAGTTGATTCGGCGGCGCGACGGGCATTGACCGAAAGCCGCAGCTCATCGCCCGTTACATGTGCTGCCGGAGGACTGAAGTAGCGGGGCAGCAGGCCCCAGGACAAGAGGACGAACGTCACAAAAGACAGCAGCCGAAAACGCAGCCCCCTCTCTTTTAGCTGAATAGCTTCGCTCAGAATACGCCAGACAACTATACCCCCGAACAACAACAGCCACAGCAGCAGCAGGTTCAGGAGAAAGTCGCCGATATAGATCTGAATCGATCCCTCGGAGGAAAGTGTGGCGAAGGGGAGAGGGAAACCAAGGCGACCGGGGCAGAGGTCAATGCAGCCGGCGCTGTGAGGCGGGACGACGAACAGATAAAAGGCCGCCACATTCAACACTACACTGAACAGAAGCGTGCCGGCAAAGACAGCGTACCAGCGGCCCGTTTGCTGGGTCCACCAGATCACCAACAAGGCGCCCAGAATAAGGCCGACAATCCCCAAGATCAGATGTGTGATGCCAGCGAAATGTATCAAGCCTTCAGGCCAAATTGCAGTTGTTACTGGCCACTGACCCCGCATTACCGGCGAATCCGAACAGGGCCGGTATAACGCTGCCAGCAGAGGAAGATGCGGTCATAATATCCTGGCAGTTGGCCTCGCATCTGGGGCCGCCCTTCACCTGTCCACTCCTCCAGCCGTGGAACCCTATTGCCCGACCTCGCACTGATCAAAACCGAGCCATCAGCGCAGGCGGCGTAGTCCCCGACCACATCGCCCAGCGGGTAGAGATAGGAAGAACGGGCTGCGGAACCCGTCTTTCGCAGGTCCACTTCGGTGATACCGAATATCTCCAGTGAAAACACGCCCTGGGGTGAAAAACGGCTACGTGCAAGGAGAATCCGATCGTCGTCCCGCCAAGCCACCTGCGGGGCGAAAAACTCGAATCTTGTCTGGGTTTGGGCGCTCAACCGGCCGCGGGCCCCCGCACCGTTGGGAGCCATCTCCCGCACCCACAGCTGATTGGCGGGACGGACAAAGCCGACAGTCAAGCTCGGATGCTGAGGATCATAGGCCAGATGGGCCAGGCGGCGGTTGCCGGGGCTGAGCTGAAACGGCCCGCGATAGATGCCCTCGGGCGCCAGCCGACTCACATTGATTTCTCCCTCTGCATTCAGATCAACACGGTACAGTCCGGTATACTGACGCCCTGCATCCAGATTGGCGGTATCGATCACGAACGAACGTCCATCTCCGGCGCCGGCCAGCGCTGCTATCAGCGTTGGTTCAGTTGAGGTGTTGGCCCTTCCCCCCAACTGGGAGGTAGAAGCCTGCACGCGCAGAACAATCTCGCCATTCTGGCTGTCGTAGTGCCATAGCCGCCACTGAGCCAGCCCGACCTGCGGCATCTCGATCCACCAGATATCGCCGCGCTCGTCTGTTACGATTCCCCGCACTCCGTTGAAGGGATATGCCTGGAAGGACAGTCCAATTCCGTCCCCGCGTACATACAGGAAGCCGTTTCGGTCGGCGGGCGCGTTGGCATCAGGGATTACGAATCCTTCGGCGCCTTTGTAGATTGGCAGCACATTCTGTCCGGTTTCACGGACGACGGTCACCACACCATCCTGGTGCAAGAGGAAGATTCCGGGGTCGCCGCGCTTCCCCAACAGTGCAACAGCCTTGCCGCTCTTCCTGGCGGCGGAGAAAGTCGGCACATCCATGCGTTTCACGCGCTGGAATTCAGGAGGAGCGACGATGCGCATGCTTGAGACGGCCACGCTCCCACCTTCTTCTTTGCGCCCCGCCACATAGACCCTTGTACCCGGCCAGAGGAACTCCGCCCCGGCGTCCAGCCATTCACCCTGGGAGGCCCCGAAGATTCCGCTCCACAACATAATCCGCTCCGCAAGCGGGTCGATATTCAACAGCAGGACTTCACCGCTATCCGTGCGAACGGAAACCAGTTCAGTGGGATCGGCCGGATCCGTTTCGTCGAGTACGGTCGCTGCAAATTCATCAGCCTGAGGAGAAGGGGTCTGTGCTGGTCTCAGGTCAACGGCGGACGATTCTGTGGGTATGTAGTCCTCTGCTTGCGCCGAAGTAACCCGTGTGGCAGTCGGTGTCGGCGCGGCCGTGGCAGTCGGCGTTGGTGTCGGCGTGAATGTCGCCGTTGGCGTGTGTGTTGGCGTCAGAGTCGGCGTGAAGGTTGCCGTCGGCGCGCTTGTCGGGGTTTCCGTTGCCGTCGGCGTTATTGTGGGTGGTTCTGTCGGGGTGGCAGTTAGCGTGGCAGTTGGCGTGGCCGTCACCAACTCGGTTGCTTCAATCGGTGGTGGTGTCACCTTGATCCCGATGCCGGGCGGGCGCGAGCCGAACGGCCGGATGCGGATGCCCTCATCCGTATAGCTCAGCAGCGTCGTCAGATCGCCGTCGACCTCCAGTAGCTCGACCGCCATCCAACCTTCCTCGCCGTCCAGCTCCGTCCTCGGATCGGTTACTTTCAACAGGACCCAGGTACCGCTGGCAACGATTCCCCCAATGGTGACCTGGACATCCTGGCCCAGACGCGCCAGTACGTCATCCTGCATGGAGGGACCGGCCCGCAGACGGGCAGGGAACAGGACGACACGCCCCGTCACATTGTCAGGCGCGCCAATTTCGATTTCCGAAGGGAAGACACTGATCGGCACATAGAGTTCCGTCGCTGTCGGCGTTGGCGTGACAGTCGATGTCCAGGTTGGTGAAGGTGTCGCTGAATCGGTCGGTGTCAGCGTCGGTGACGGGATGTCTGTAGCCGTTGCTGACGAAGCAGAGACGTCCGTCGGCGTAGGGGGAACAGTGGCGACCGTCATCGCGTTGGCGGCGGGGGTGGGGGTGGTCGTAGTCGTTTGGGCCGACGATTCCGATTGCAGCGCCGAAACATCGGTCGATCTACCGTCGGCCGTTGGCAAAGCGACTGGATCGACGTCGCGCAGTAAGAGCGACAAAAGCACCAGTAGCGAAATGACAATGGCGAAAACTACGCCGGCCGCAAGTGGATTCCCCCATAACAGGCTTCGCCCGGCGGCCAGGGTTTTCCCCAAACGCAGGAATCTATTGTTCATCGGCCGCGCTCAAACTGCGAAGCGGCAGCGCATTTCTCAGAATTCGCCGTCATCAGTTCTGTACTGTCACCGTCACGCTACAGGGTTCCGGATAGTTGCCAGTGGTATCCACCACAACGACCTGAATGACATAGGCGCCGTTCGCCATAGCACTGCTGTTCAGATTGCCGAGAAGCCCACCGACCACAGGGCTTTCAGCACCGTCAAAGTAGTTGAAACTCTGATTTGCGCCGCTGGGCGCAAACTCCAGCTTGTAGAAGGAGAAGTGATCGTGCTGGGCTGTACCCACAATTGGGACCTCCCCGCTCACGATCGCCCCGTTTCCCGGCGACAGAATGACTGCACGTCCGTCCGGACACAATGCCGGAGAGACGGGAAGAGGGTTGGGCGTGGGATCAGACTGCTCTGACTGTGTATCTTCCTCTTGAGTGTCCGGCACAGGAGTAGAGACAACGATGCGGATTGGCTCCGGGGTTGACGTCGGTGGTTCCGGCGTGAATGTCGGCGTCGGAATCAGGGAAGATAATGACGTATTTGGGGATGTCGAAGAGTCGTCCGGCAATGAGAGAACTGAAGATGACTCCACTGCGATCATTGCCTCGCGCAGCGTTGTGCTGGCGAAATAGGTGAATCCCATTACCACGAGCATCAACAGCGCGGAAAGGAAGATGCGGTACAGATCGTCTATCGCCTTGTCCCGCTCCAGGGAAAAGACGGCCTGTCGCCGCTCAGCGCGTACCTGCCACGTGCGATATAGTTGAAATAGAGCCAGCAGACCACACGTTGCATAGATATAAGGTGCAATGTTGGCAATGGCCTCGACCAGAAAACCCATTGGCAGTTACTGAACCGGGACGCCAAACAACCTGACTGGTTGCCGCGGGCACCAGGTCCGGGAGCAAGATGACAACCAAGAGGAAATGGAATAAACCCTATCCAAATAGTCTACCGTAGCCGAGTAGTTCCGCCAAAAAGATCTGATTTCTTAAGAGGGTGACGCCTGGGCGTGTTGGCTACGGCGCAGATGCGATCTTTGACCGCTTTGTCTATTCCCTGCCGATAGACTATCATGGATAGTCTATTCCATTTGTCCGTATCAGAAGGCTTCAGAAAGATCTGTCCATGAATTTCGATTTTGTTTTTCGCTCGCGCCGCAGCAATGTCTTGGCGCGCAATGGACTGGTTGCCACCAGTCAACCGCTTGCTGCACAGGTCGGGTTGTCGATTCTACAGGCGGGCGGCAACGCGGCTGACGCCGCCATCGCCACGGCAGCAGCCCTGAACGTGGTCGAGCCGATCTCCACCGGCATTGGCGGAGACTGTTTCGCCCTCTACTGGGATGCCAAAACGGAATGTGTGACCGCGCTCAATGGGTCTGGCCGATCGGCAAGCGCGGCGTCGATCGACGAACTGCGGCGTCTCGGTTATTCCCGCATGCCCCAGTTTACCGGCCACAGCGTCAGCATACCCGGGACCGTTGCCGGGTGGAGCGATCTGCTGGAAAAGCACGGCGACATGACGTTGACGGATGTACTCAAACCCGCCATCGATCTGGCTGAAGAGGGCTACCCCGTTACCGAATGGATAGGGCGGGGATGGGCCTCCCAGGCAGCGAAACTGCGCCGTTCACCGGAGTGGACCAGCGATGACCTGGATAATGGACCGGAGCAGCCCAGCGGTCATGAGCTTCTCATCGACGGCTGCGCGCCGCGGCCTGGACAGGTAATTCGTATCCCCACTTTGGGCCAGACGCTGCGGGCCATCGCGGCCGACGGCAAAGAAGCGATCTACGCCGGGGAATTTGCTGGCAAACTGAGCGAGCACGTACAGCGCTACGGCGGTTGGATCACGCCGCAGGACATGGCGGCCCATACCAGCACCTGGCATGAGCCTATCACGGCTGATTTTGGTGATGTTCGCCTGTACGAATGTCCGCCCAACGGGCAGGGGTTGGCGGCCATCATCGCCGCCAATCTGGCGGACGGCTTCGACCTGGCCGAAATGTCCAGCGTGGATCGTTTGCACACGCTGGTGGAGTGTATGCGCATTGGCTACGCCGAGGCCCGTCAGTGGGTCTGTGATGTCGACGTGGTACCGATCCCCCTGAGCACACTCGCCAGCCGGGCATATGCTGATCAGAGGCGTAGTGAGATAGACCCGCAGCGTGCCGCGGCGTCGGTTTCCAGCGGTTATCCCATGGCCGGTTCAGATACCGTCTATCTGACCACCGCCGACGGTCAGGGGAATGCGTGCAGTTTTATCAACAGCCTCTACCAGGGAACGGGCAGCGGGCTGGTTGTGCCCGGGAGCGGGGTCAGCCTGCAGAATCGGGCTGCGCTCTTCGTACTTGATCCCGACCATCCCAATTGCCTCGCTCCGAACAAGCGCCCCTATCATACGATTATCCCGGCGATGACGACCCGGGGCGGCGCGTTGCATGCCAGCTTCGGCGTGATGGGGGGCTATATGCAGCCCCAGGGACATCTGCAGACGCTGGTCAATATGGTAGCTCTAGACATGAGCCCCCAGCAGGCCCTGGACATGCCCCGCTGGTCTTTGAGCGGCCCCCATGCTGGATTAGGCGCGGACGAAGCCGGAGGCCGGTTGGCGATCGAAGAAGGCTGGAATTACGATATCCTGGCGGAGATGTCCCGCCGCGGACATCAAGTGGCGCCGGTGCAAGGGGCGGGACGGGGCGGTTTCGGGGGCGGTCAGATAATCGTCCGAGATCCGGAAAGCGGTGTCCTGACCGGGGGAAGCGACCCGCGCAAGGACGGCTGCGCGGTCGGCTGGTAGCGAAAGAACCGCTGCAACGATAAGAGAACACCAAGCATCAGGCAATTCCGAGGTTATTGAATGGGTCAGATACCCACGGTGTCATTTGCGCCGGTTCGTCAGAAGATGAAACGCGCGGGTCTGGACGACCTGCTGATTCGCAATTTTGAACATTACTATGCCCAACTCGGCGCCGGCGCCACCGGTTACATCCCCGGCGCCAGCGCACGCCCACCATCAGATATAGACGACAGTTCCACCGCCACCGGTTTCCATGAAGAGGGCTTGGACGCGCTCAGCCGGCTCGTCGTTGTGAAACTTAACGGTGGGCTGGGCGCGACGATGGGTCTGCAGGGGCCGCGATCGCTGCTGATGGTGAAAGACGGGTTGCGCTTTCTCGATATTATCGTCCGCCATGTCCTGCACCTGCGCCAGAAGATGGCGGCCCGATTGCCCCTCATCTTCATGAACAGCTACAGCACGCAGGAGGCAACCGAACAGGCGCTTACCGCTTACCCACAACTCGCCAGAGGCGACGCTGGCAGCCTGCCTCTCACCTTTCTGCAAAACAAAGTCCCCAAAATCTGGCAGGAGACTCTGCAGCCCGTAGAGTGGCATCAAGACCCGACCAAGGAATGGTGCCCACCCGGACACGGTGACATCTACCTCACTCTGCACATGAGCAGCCTGCTCAGAAAGATGCTCGCTCTCGGGTACGAATACATGTTCGTCAGCAACGCCGACAACCTTGGCGCAACTGTCGACACCGATATTCTCGGCTATTTCGCGGCCCGCAACCTACCCTTTCTTATGGAAGTAACCGCCCGCACCGCGGCCGACCGCAAGGGGGGGCACCTCGCCCAGAGCCCTCATGGACGGCTCCTGCTACGGGAGATTGCCCAGTGCCCACCAGCGGAGATCGAGCAGTTTCAGGACATCGACCGCTACCGGCTGTTCAATACCAACAATCTGTGGATTCACCTGCCCTCATTGCGAGAGTTGCTGCAGAAACGAGACGGTTTTCTGGATCTGCCGATGATCGTCAATAATAAGCCGGTGGACCCTTCCCGCCCGGCCTCCCCACCGGTATTCCAATTGGAAACCGCAGTTGGCCTGGCGATCTCCGCATTCGACGGCGCGCAGGCGATCCAAGTGCCGCGCGACCGCTTTTTGCCGGTCAAACGATGTAATGACTTGGTTGCGCTGCGCTCCGATGCCTACCGGCTGAGCCAGAAACAGTGCATCGGTCTGGATCCGCGGCGGGGTACCGGTCCCTTCCCAGGGGGCGCGCCCCTTGTCGAACTGGACGACCGTTTTTACCAGTTCATCGAACAGATCCAGGAACGATTTCCGCACGGGCCGCCTTCGCTGCTCCGGTGCAACAGTTTTTCCGTTGCAGGCCCTTACACCTTTGGCGCCTCTGTCACGGTGGAAGGCGACGTCACCTTGTCCAATCACTCGGACACACCGGTCGTCATCCCCGACGGCGCCGTCCTGTCCGGGTAGGCCGGCCGCCTGCGGCTGGTGGATGACCGGCCAGGTTCGGGAGGCCGCAAGCGGCACCGCTTGCGCATCTGTTCCAGCAGCAGCGCCTTCCCCCAATGATAACCATGCCATAGCAACGGGCTGGGCGACCAGTCCCACGCCCCCGTATGCACGGCCATTCGGGCGGCAAACCCTTCCTTAAAGCGCCATACCCCTTGGAGAGGATCGCTCGGGTCCTCCGGGTTCGTGGGCGCACCCCACCAGTCATAGATTGTGCAGCCCTGTGCCCTGGCCCACTGCAACGCCCGCCACTGTAACAGATAGTTGGGCATGTCGCGCCGCCGCCGGGCACTGCTGGCCCCATTGAAATAGATAGTTTGACAACCGTGACGGAGCAAGAACAACCCGGCAACGGGCTGAGATTCCTGCGGATGCTCGGCCAACAGCAGCGCTCCGCCGGATAGCGTTCCCTCGTCCTCCTGCATTTTCAAAAACATACGCCACAAGGATTCGTAGTAGGCGAACGGGCGGATTAGAAAACCATCGCGGGCGCTCGTCTCCTGGTAGAGTCGATAGAAGTCCGGCAGGTCTGCAATATCACCGCTGCGAACAATGACCCCCCGCCGTTCGGCCAACCGGATGTTATAGCGCCATTTGCTCTTGAACGAGGCTAACAGTTCTTCATCGGCGCGGGTGATGTCGGTGAAGCCGGTGTTCTTGAACTGAATTTGCTCCGGACTGAAGCGCCAGTTGCGCTGGAGCAGTAACTGCTTCAAGCGGATCCCTTCAACATCCTGTTCGCCGACATCAGGATCGATTTTCACCTGAAGGCAGCCCCGCCGCCGGCAAAGTTCTTCGATCTGCGCCAATACCAGCGCAGTTGCTTCATCATCCGACCAATCCAGCAAGGGACCCTTGGGCACGTAAGCAACGCGCAAAGGCAGCCCTGACGTAGGCTGCCGCCACAACCACTGAAAAGCCCCCAAAGGCCGACCGCCCCGCAGCAGGCGCCAACGCTCAACGCGCCAACCGCTGCCAGCCTTGACGACGCCCCACGACCAACTTTGCAGTACGTGGCTCCGGTCGGGCGGCAGCTGCGTCAACAGTTCTTCCCAGGCCGCGGCCGTCACCACCGGCTCTAAAGCTACCCCAACAGAGGAAGGGGAGGAGGTCTTCCCTCGCTCCCCATGCCTTTTTGCCCCGTTCCTGCTATTCGCAGCCCGGTCCTTCGCCAACAGCGCGCCCCGATAGAGATTATAGACCGGCCGCCGCAGAGGCAGGTCCCACGCTCCGACTGTGCGCTCAACCGCGCCGCCAAAACCCTGCTTAAAACGGAATACGCCCCAGAGAGCCCCGGCTGGGAGCGCATTGACATCGACCGGCGCCTGTTCGGCGGAAACGGTCTTGCGCCCTTCCTCCCAGAGACCGGTGGCGATGGCGCCGATCTCATCGGGGATGCCCCAAAGATCATAGCGTGCGCAGCCGCGTTCCCTGGCCCAGCGCATCGCTTCCCATTGGAGCGCGTGGTTGGGCATTAGGTTGCGACGACGGTTGTTGCTGGCCCCCCACAGGTAGCAGGCGGACGAACCGACGGAAAACACAGCAATGCTGGCCAGCGGGTCGCCCTCATACGAGGCCAACAGGAAGGCGCCCCAGCGGGAAGCCAGCAGTTCATAGGCGTCCCGGTAGTAGGCGGCGCTGTGGATGGAAAACCCGTCCCGTTTTCCTGTCTCTTCCATCAGTTGCTGGAACAGAGGCAACTCATGCGCCTCAAGCTTTCGCACGTTAACGCCTTTGCGCGCGGCCAATCGGATGTTGTAGCGCCACTTGCTCTTCATCCGCGCCAGGATCGTTTCGATGTCCGGCTGCAGATCGACGGCAATGGTGCTGCGAGGCTGAATCGTCTGGGGGCTGGGATGGAAGCCGGCCGCCCTAAGACACTGCCGATTTGCTGCCGTGTCCAGCAGATCCGGCTCGATCTTCAACGCGAACGCCCCTTCCTGCCGGGCGACATCGCGCATGCGCGCCACCACAGCTTCCGTCAGCGTCGAGTCGGACCAGTCTACAAGCGGGCCTCTGGGGACGTATGCCAGGACCTGACCCATGACTTTACGAAAGAGGAGCATGGCCCCGGCTTGCACGGGGCCGTTGGCTGCGGATTCCGTCAGCAAGACGCGTCTGGCCCACCAGCCGGCGCGGCATTTCAAGGCCGCCCATTCACTCGTCTGCAAGAGATGGCCGGCCGTATGGTTGCTGACGAACTCATTCCATTCAGCTGCTTGATCTGTCACCGCTCCCCCTGTCATCCCACTGTCATCCCGCTGGCATATCCGACCAGGAGACGTTGGCTCGGAAGGCGCTCAGCTTGCCGCTGCCCCATCATCTTTTGGCGTAACCGCGCTGCGTTACTGGCGCCGTCTGTCGATCATACCATACTGACCAGAACAGAATAGAACGCCAGCGCCAATCATATCTCGCTGCCGCCTGAATCAGCCGAACGGCCGGCGACGTTCAGAGTGGGACAGCTCCGGCCGCCAGAGTGGAAACGGTCTAAATTTGACACGTCCAAAGCTCACTGCTATCGTCAAATCCGTATCATCCTTGTGTCTGCTTTCGACGACAACTGCACTCAGGCTGATTCCGGCGGCGTCCAGGAGATCTTTTGTTCGCTTGTCTTCAACACGGAAGTTCGGTGGAAAAGGAAGAAATTTTTGCAGAGAGATACGCGTGCGCACAATCGGACTTTGCCGCGTGCCTGTTTGTTCAATGCAGCGGCCGCGCTGCTGCTGAGTAATCTACTTCTGGCCGGCTGCGGGGGGCCAGATGCCGGCAGTGCATCATCCGAAACAGCTGTAGTGACGGTCTTTGCGGCCGCGTCCCTTACCGATGTCTTCCAAGAAGCAGCCGAATCGTTCAGCCGCAGCGGCCATACAGGTAACGTCGTATTCAACTTCGCCGGTTCCCAGCACCTGGCAGGTCAGCTGCGCGAAGGGGCGCGCGCCGACATTTTCGCCTCGGCTGACGAGATGCAGATGCAGGCGGCCATCGACACCGGACGCATTGCGAAGAGGAGCGTGAAGACATTCGCTTGCAATCGGTTGATGATCGGCTACGGCCGGCGGGCCACAGGTGCGTCCGACGCCGCGCCTGAACTCGAATCTTTGCTGCAGTTGGCCCAGCTCGGTTATAAGATTATCGTCGGCGCAGAAGCCGTGCCTATCGGGCAGTACACGCGGCAGTTTCTGGCCAATGCCGCGCAGGACGACCGTTTTGGGCCCGGTTTTCGCGCCGGCTTTGAGGCCAATATCGTGTCAGAAGAACAGAATGTCAGAGGCATTCTCAGCAAATTGCAGTTGGGCGAGGCCGATGCCGGCGTCGTCTACGCCAGCGACCTCGTTGGTGTTATAGAGCTGCAAGGCATGGAGATTCCAGCCCATCTCAACATCTCAGCAGTCTATCCGATCGCGCTGATCCGGGAAAGCAAGCAACCTGAGCAGGCCGCAACCTTTGTCACCTTTCTGTTTTCCGAGAAAGGCACAGCTGTGCTGGAGTCGCACGGTTTTTCGACCGAATGCCGGACTGAAGTCTCAAGGAAGGCCTCCGACATTGCGGCTGCAGAGGCATCGGATCATGCGAACGACTGAAGCCGCCGAGTCGATGCGCATCCCCGTCGACCGGGAGCGGGACGACCAACGCTCCTCCAGGCGCTTCTCGCGACCGGGCATTGCTCTCTTCTGGTCAGCCGTGCCCATAATTCTGTTCCTGACTCTTCCTCTGCTGGCACTGATCTGGCGCACCGAGTTGACCGATATCAGTACCCACTTGGCCCAGCCTGTGGCTCGCCGGGCTATTGTTCTGAGCTTGTGGACATCGGCCACAGCGACGCTTCTGACGATCCTACTGGGTACGCCTCTGGCGGCGCTGATGACCCGACGGCACTTTCGAGGACGCCGGGCGCTGGACACGCTCATCGATCTGCCCACCGTCCTGCCCCCCGCTGTTGCCGGGCTGGCCCTGCTGATGGCTTTTGGCCGCCGGGGGATGCTGGGGCAGGGGCTGTCGGTGGCGGGAATTGAAATCGCCTTTACTTCGCTGGCGGTCATTTTCGCCCAGCTTTTCGTCGCTTCCCCCTACTACATCCGCGCGGCAATCGGCGGTCTCAGCCGCAGCGCAGTCGAGCTGGAAGAGGCCGCGGCATTGGACGGAGCCGACGGCCGGCAGATCTTTCGCTTTGTTACGGTCCCTCTCGCCCGCGCCTCATTGCTGGGCGGGCTGGTTATGACGTGGGCAAGGGCTCTCGGTGATTTTGGCGCTACCATCCTTTTCGCCGGCAATTATCCCGGGCGCACGCAGACGATGCCCCTGGCCATCTATATCGGTTTCGAATTGGATCTCGACGTGGCTCTGGCTCTGTCCGTTGTCCTTATGGCGACGGCATTCGCCATTCTCTTGCTCGTGAAGTGGCTTCTGGGACGAACCGGGTAATCGAGTCAGGTTTTTCACAGTCCAGTCCTCAGTTTGTATGGTTCAGTCAGGCGGCCGGGACAGGAAAAATTGTTGAGCGTGCCAACTCTTCCCACACTACGGCCGCAGCTCAACCCGTCATCAGATGAATCACAATTCCGACGATAACCCAATCATCGAAGCAGTTCCCAACTTTTCCGAGGGCCGCCGTACCGATGTCATCGACGAGCTGGCGGCAGCAGTGCAGACGTCGGGCGCCCGGCTGCTCGATCGCACCAGCGATGCACACCACAACCGTACCGTTCTCACGGTTGCGGGCCCGCCGGAACCGGTATTGCAAGGGCTGTTCAACGCGGTCGGGGTGGCTATCGCCCGCATCGACCTCAGGCGGCATCGGGGCGTCCATCCCAGACTGGGCGCGGCCGATGTGGTCCCGGTCGTGCCGATTCGCAACTCTCTACTTGCAGATTGCGCTCTACTGGCCCGGAAACTAGGTCGTCGAATCGGTGATGAGCTGGATGTGCCCGTCTACCTCTATGGCGAAGCAGCCATAAGACGCGAACGCCGTAATCTGGCGGACGTCCGGCGCGGTGAATATGAGGCCCTTGTCCGGGATATTCACCGCCCTCAGCGCGTGCCGGACTTCGGCCCTGCCAAGGTGGGCCCGGCGGGCGCGGTCATCGTCGGGGCCAGGCCTTTGCTCATTGCCTTCAACGTCTTCCTGCGCTCTGCCAATGTAGCCATCGCCAGAGCCATCGCCCGTCAGATTCGCGAGCGCGACGGCGGTCTGCCGGCGGTCAGAGCTCTAGGCCTCCTTGTCGATGGACAGGCCCAGGTCAGCATGAATCTCGTCGATCATCGCGCCACATCCCCTCACGCGGCTGTAGATGCCATTCGCCGGCAGGCCGTCCGCTACGACGTCGCGCTCGACCGCAGCGAACTGATCGGCCTCATTCCTCAGGGCGCCCTGCCAGGAAACGAAGAGCGAGACACGGAAAGTGAGGGAGAATTTCTTTCGACCGGCGCTCTGGCGGCCGCAGCCGACGCACTCCTGCTGCCGGACCTGACCGCAGACCGCGTGCTGGAAGTTGCATTACGCCAATTGTAGGCGGATCGGGTGCAACGGTAATATGCCCGCTCAGTCATGACCAGGGAAGGACACAACCGGCACTGCGCACACGGACTGTAAACATCTGTGACGTCATATTCACGTCTAGCCCTTGCCCAATCGCATCCCAGATGGCTGCCGATGCACGGCGAACGCGGAGGGATGGTTCAGACCACCGCTTTGGCGAAAGCAGGATGCCGTGCTAGAATCAAACGCATATAGAGCAGACGGTTCCGGCTGTGATTCCTGCAATCTGTCTACTTTGCTTGATTTCCTGTTCTGCGCTCCGCGACAGCTGATCATCCCCATGCGATCGCATTGATCACAGTCATTTTTCACTCACATTTGCCGCCCGCAGCTCTGTCCAGCCGCATGGAAAGTTGGGCAGCGGGTAAACAGCAACTCAGACAATGCAGTCTCCTCACTATATCGTCTGGTCAGAATGGATTGAGAGCACCGGCTCGCCATCGACGTTGCCAGCGAGTGGGATGCCCTCCGGGTCCGTTCCGTCTGCAGAGGGAGTGGATCTCGCGATAGTCATTGTCAACTACAACGCCAGCGCTCTCCTGTCCGGGTGCCTGACATCCGTGTTCGCGTCTGCTGGCGACTTTACCTACACGGTCTGTGTCGTTGACAACGGCAGCAGTGACGACAGCGCCGCCATGGTGGGCGACCGCTTCCCGCAGGCCGGCCTGATCGTTTTCAAAACCAATCTCGGCTTCAGCGCAGGCAACAACCTAGCTCTTCGCCAACTCGGCCTTTCTGACCGCCAACCACTGCGCGACAGGCCCTTTCCCCGCTACATTCTCCTTCTTAACAATGACACTGTTTTGCCGGAGAACGCTCTGGCCGACATGATCCGATTCATGGACGAGCGGCCCGACCTCGGGATAGCCGGCCCGCGAGTGCGACGCCCGGACGGAACGCTTGATCTGGCCTGCCGCCGCAGCTTTCCCACGCCCTGGGTGAGCTTCTGCCGCATGACACGTTTGAGCCGGCTGTTTCCCCAGAGCAGACGTTTCAACGCCTACAATTTGAGCTACCTGCCGGAAGATGCGGTGCATCCGGTGGATTCGGTTGTGGGCGCCTATATGCAGGTGCGCACAGAGGCGATCCTGCAGGTCGGGCTATTGGACGAGGCCTACTTCATGTACGGTGAAGACCTGGATTGGGCAAAGCGTATCAAGAGCGCCGGCTGGGAAGTCTGGTACAACGGCAAGGTCGAGATCACACATGTCAAAGAGGCCTCCAGCCGCAAGAGCCGCAAGGCCCGCCGCGCCTTTTATGAAGCGATGTGGATCTTTTATCGCAAACACTACCGGGCCAACAGTTCGTGGGCGCTGGACAAATTAATCTGGCTCAGTATTGCTCTGATTGGCGGCGTAGACATAGCTGTGCGGCTGTGGAAACTACGACAGAAACGGATCTAGCAGGATTTTCCGTTACAAGCGCAAGTGAAGACCGGTCCGCCTGAATTTCGTGAAATTGATAGGGAATTGTGACAGGTTCCCACCCCCAGGTTATATGCAATAGGCACGATGTGGAAGTCACCGGTTCAGCCGACAACTGATCTTGAGGAGCCTCAGACAGAATCGCGGTCATCTGCGACCACGGTCGCGGAAGATGCGGAGGCGGCCGAACAGGGCATATTTTCCAGTCCAAACGGAAGATACTCGGCCCTGCGAGCCCAGCGGCCGGGCGTACCAAAACGCGCCCAGCTTCTGTTCACGCTCTCGCTGGCAATCGCAGATCTGGCGTGCACGTGGCTAGCGTTCTTTCTGGCCCACCGGCTCACTGAGATGAACCTGACGCCGCGGCTGATGGAATTACAACCGGACATTATTGTCGGCCCATTCCTGGAGTTCCTGCCTTTGCCGCTGACACAGACGCTGGTGCTGCTGTCGCTCTTCTCTTCGCAGCGTATGTACCAACGACGCCGGCCGCTCGGTCATCTGGACGAAATCTTTCGCACTGCAAAACTTACAACACTCTGCACGCTCCTGACCGTCGCGCTGGTGAGCCTTTTTCTGCGGGATTTCGTATACCACCGCACGTTCCTGGGTTATGCCTGGCTGCTCAACATCATCATGTTGACGATAGGCCGGACCTTGCATGCGCAGATACAGTGGAATGCCCAGGCCAGAGGAATCGGCGGCGACCGGGTCCTGCTCATCGGCGGCGGCGATTCCGGCCGCATGATCCTGCAGAGAGTACAGGCCAATCCAAAACTGGGCTTTCAGGTGATCGGGATCGTAGATAACAGCAGTACGCGTTCCATTTTGAATGTGCCGATTCTGGGCAGCGTCGCCGACATCCCCAGAATTATTGACGAATTTGCGGTCGACGAAGTGATCATTGCCCTGCCGGAAAGCACCCATCAGGAACTGATCGGCATCATCAGCCTTTGTGAGCGAGAAAAGGTCGGCATTCGCGTGCTGCCGGATGCATTCGGGATTATGGCCAGTGAAGTGACGATCGGCTATCTCGGCGGGCTGCCCCTGGTCACGGTTCGCGATGTGGCCCTCCAGGGTTGGAAACTGACACTTAAACGCGGGATGGATCTAGTGGGAAGCGCCATCGGCCTGGTGTTTCTCAGCCCCTTCCTGATGCTGGTGGCGCTGTTGATTAAGCTGGACAGCCCCGGGCCGGTCTTTTACACACATGAACGGATGGGATTGGATGCCAAGTCGTTCAAGATTCTGAAGTTTCGCTCCATGCGCGAGGACGCGGAGAGATCCGGGCCAGGCTGGACGGTGGAGAACGATCCCCGGCGCACTAAACTGGGCGCATTCATCCGTCGCGCAAATATCGACGAACTGCCCCAGTTGATCAATGTTCTCTTTGGAGAAATGAGCCTGGTCGGGCCGCGCCCGGAACGACCGGTCTACGTGGAACAGTTCCGACAGATGATTCCCCGCTATATGGACCGCCATCGTGAAAAGGCCGGCATGACTGGCTGGGCGGCAGTGAATGGGCTGCGGGGCGATACCTCGATCGAAGAGCGCACAAAATACGATCTCTGGTATATCGAAAACTGGTCATTGGCCCTGGACATCAAAATTATCATTCGCACACTGGGCCAGTGGCTACTCGGGACAAACACAAACGCCTACTGAACCAACCCGAATTCTTTGACAATCCCCTGCCCAGTTTGTTACACTTCTTACTTGGTTAGCACTCCTGTCACAAGAGTGCTAAGAGCAATTCTCAAACGTCTGATTGCTGCCAACTGTTCGACCGTTCGACTTGTCCTCCATCGGCCGCACTTTCAGCGCGCCAGAGGGAAGGCGGACACGCGGCAATCCTATCTGCCGGTAGGCCATGACCGAATTGCAGTTGAGCCAGCGCCGTAAACAGGTGCTACGTATCGTCATCCAGGAATATGTGGAGAATGCCCAGCCAGTGGGCAGCCAGTCGATCGCGCAGAAGTACGATCTGGGCGTCAGTGCGGCAACCATCCGCAATGATCTGGCTGCGCTGGAAAAGGCCGGCCTGCTGACCCATCCGCACACCAGCGCCGGCCGCATCCCCACCGATGGCGGTTACCGGTACTTTGTGGCCAATCTCATGGTCCACACTGATCTGCCCTCGCATGAGCGGCACATGATTCGCCATCAGTTCCATCAAGCACGGCGGGAGATTGATCAGTGGTTACGTCTCAGCACGGCGGTCCTGGCCAGAGCCTCCACGGGCGCGGCGCTGGCGACCTCCCCGCGCTCCATCTCAAGCCGGGTCAAACATCTGGAGTTGATCGGCATTCAGGATACGGTGGTTTTGCTGGTGCTCGTGCTGGCCACGGGCACGCTGAAACAGCAGTTGATCACCCTGGAACAGCCAATTTTTCAGGAGGAACTGAGCCGAGCGAGCAACCAGCTCAATGTTGAAATCTCCGGCGCTACTGCTGCCGATCTACCGGAAAAGCTGGAGGAGTTCACCGGCTTCACCCGCGAAGTAGGCGAGCTGGTGCTGAACACGCTGCTCCAGTCGGAGGAACAGATCGCCGACCGCGTATATCGACACGGGCTGGCCCAGGTGCTGGCCGAGCCTGAATTTGCCGACGGGCCGCAGGTGCGCCGAATCGTGCAGGTATTCGAACAGCGCACGTTGCTGCAAGAGATTTACGATGATGTGATGGCGTTGAGCGACGTACAGGTAATGATTGCCGGCGAGGGCCGATTCGGCGACATGCAGGACATCAGCCTTGTACTGAGCCGCTATGGTGTACCGAATCGGGTCAGCGGCCTGCTGGGCGTAGTCGGTCCGATGCGAATGCCATACGGCCGGACAATCGGGGCAGTTCGCTACGTCGCCACACTCCTGAACGAACTGATGCACCAGCTCTACGGCCAAAGCCGTTAGACAACACATTTGCGTAACAGGATCATAAATGAGTAAACAGGAAAACCGGGAAAACTCAACGGTAGAACCAGACAACGGTAAGTTGCCTGAAGAGGCTGTTCTGGAGGCGGGGGAGCTTGACTCAAGCGATGTATCCGACAACGAAGAGGCTGAAGAGCGGGACGAGACGCCCGAAGAGACGATCACCCGGCTTCAATCGGAATTGGAGGAGGCCCAGGTGCAGGCTGCGAGCCACCTCGACAAGATGCAGCGCACCGTCGCCGAATATGAGAACGCGGGCAAACGCCGCGAGCGACAGAACGAGGAACGCATCAAGCGCGCCACGGAAAGCATGATGCGTCAACTGCTGCCCGTTCTCGATGACCTCGAGCTGGCCTTTCAGAACGTACCCGAAGGCGTGCCGGAAGAGGACCAGGCCTGGCTGAAGGGATTCGAGCAAATCCAGCAGAAGCTCTTGGAAATCCTTGCCGGTTCAGAGGTCGAACCGCTGGCCAAGAGTGGTGAATTCGACCCGAATCAACATGAGGCCATCTCGAATGAGCCGAGCGAAGATGTTCCCAGCGGGCACATCATCCAGACATTACGCACCGGCTACCGCATCCAGGACCGGATCCTGCGCCCGGCGCTTGTCCGCGTTGCGCAGTGAATAGCTGGGCGCTTTCCTCCTTCCTCTAAATGGTTGCCTTAACTCGGTCCGCTGACGCCAGCCGTCTTCGCGATCCCCAGCAGGGCATCCGGCCCTTTGACGTTGGGCGGGACCTGCGCGCCGTTTCCAGACTGATTACCGAGGCTTTCGCCGAAGAACTGGACGAACAGGGCGAGGCCGCGTTGCGGGAACTGCGTGTTCTCGGTTATATGAGCGGGCTGGTGCGCATTCTCTACCGCAGTACCGGCGAGTTTCGGAATGTCTTCAACGGCTTTGTCTGGGTAGAGAACAAGCGGGTTGTGGGGAATGTGACCGTGCAGCGCGCGGCCAGCGGCAGTGGGCGCTGGCAGATCGCCAATGTGGCCGTCTCTCCGGCTTGGCGCGGGCGCGGGATCAGCCGTGCCCTCATGGAGCAGGCCTTGGACTATATCCGCGATATGGGCGGGTCCTGGGCTGTGCTGCAGGTACGCGGGGAAAACGAAATTGCCCGCGGCCTGTATGAACGGCTTCGTTTCGAGAACATGGGAGGAACGTCGGAACTTTACGCGCCGGTCGTGCCGAAGCCGGTCGCAATGCCGGTTCTACCTAATCTGCAGCCGTTCTCCCCATATGACAGCAATCTTCTGTATGATTTGGCCACCAGCCGACCCAGCGCCGAATTCCAGTGGTGGCGGACCGTACGGCGAGACGACTTTCAGGTCCCGCTCGAAAAGCGAATTGGAGAACTGGTGAACAGGCTCGTTGGCCGTCAGCGGATTCACCGCTACGCCATTCGCGAATACAGAAGCCGCTTTGAAGGCGCAATCCAGGTGACCGCCCGCTGGTGGCAGGGGGAGCACCATATCCGACTCTGGCTGCGGTCCGACGCGCAGGAACAGTATGCCCAGCCGTTGGTCTTGAGCGCACTGGCCCTTTTGCAGGCGTGTCCCCGCTGGCCGCTGCGGGCCACTGTGAGCACAAAAGACGAAATCGCGGCGCAGACGCTGCTGGACCACGGCTTTTCCGTGCACAGCACTTTGTACACGATGCGCCTGCGCATGTAGGCCCTTATGACGCTTCTGCTACGGCTGGTCGGGAACGCCATCGCTCTGTATGCGGCGTCAACACTGATTGACGGCATTCAGTTTGGCGCGGGCGGCGAGGTGGATTTCGGCAGTCTGCTGGCGGTCACCCTGATCTTTGGCGTTATCAACGCGGTCATCAAACCGGTTGTCAAAGTTGCGACCTGCCCGGCCTACCTGGTCACCCTCGGGCTGTTCACCTTTGTGGTCAACGCCCTGATGCTGCTTCTGACCGGCTGGCTGGCCGGTCTGTTCAACGTGGACTTTCGGGTAGACGGCTTTGGCGCCGCCTTCTGGGGCGCGATCGTCATCAGCTTCGTCAGCTTTCTCCTCAGTCTGTTCATCTCCGCTGAGAGCGATGACAAAGATTGACTGCAGGTTATGTGCGGCACCGCGCGGAGAACTGCAGCCGATCCCTTCAACAAATTACAATTCAGATTACCGCCGGGGCATATTATGCGCGCTACCTTTCTCCACATGGCCGACTGCCATCTCGGCTATCGACAGTACAACAGCCGGGAGCGGCAGAACGACTTCACCCGCGCCTACCTTGACATCATCAAAGCAGCTATCGACAACAGAGTCGATTTCGTGCTGCTGGCCGGTGATCTCTTTGAAAGACGCGCCATCGACCCGATTACACTCAGTCATGCCATCACGGGTCTGGAACGGCTGAAAGAGGCAGGCATACCCTGCCTGGCGGTGGAGGGCAACCATGAACTGGCCTACTATCGCGACAGCATCGGCTGGGTACGCTTTTTGGCCGAACGGGAATTGCTGACGCTTCTCAACCCACAATTTGAAGGAGAGAAGGTCGGGCTCCCGCCCTACGCCAGACGCCGAGGGGCCTATGTGGAACCAATTCCGGGCTTGCGGGTCTACGGCATGCGCTATTACGGAAGCGCCGCGGCGGCGGTCGTGGAACGGGTAGCCGAAGCGCTGGCGGCAGCCGACAGGCAGGGGGTCGAATACACGATATTCATGGCGCACGCCGGTGTTGAGAGAGTTCTCGACCACCAAGGCGGCGCTCTGAGCCACCGCGAGCTGGCTCCTCTGCGGCCCCACATGGATTACCTGGCGCTGGGCCACTTCCATAAGCCCTTCGAGTTCGACGACTGGATTTACAATCCCGGCAGCCCGGAGACCAACTCACTGGCCGAGGCGGCCTGGCCGGAGCGGGGATACTATCTTGTGGAGGTGGATACGGAGGGGGAGCCAAAGCACCGCCCAGCCTTGCACGCGAATCCGCGGCGTCCGTTTGAACGCCTCTTCTTCAAAGTCGACGCGTGCGAGACGCCGGCCGACCTGGTCGAAGGGTGCCGGGGCCATGTCGAGCGCCAGCGCCGTCAGTTCAGGGGTAAAGAGCCGGTGGTGGAACTGCGGCTGAGCGGCGTGCTTCCTTTCGACCGCGGCGCGCTGGACTTGAAATTGCTTGAGCAGATCGTTGAAGAGCAGTACCAGCCGTTGCTCTGCTTTGTACGCGATGACACGCAAGCCTCGGAGTTTGCAGTGGGAATCGATCAACATCTCGGTCGACAGGAGTTGGAGCGGCAGATCATTGCCGGTCTTCTCGAACGGGACAACCGTTTCCGCGACCGAAGCAGCGCATGGACCGACCTGACGCTCGCGATCAAACAGTTAGCCGTCAGCGGCGCTTCCGCCAATGCGATTTTGGATGAGCTGACAAGGGGCGAGGAGAGGGTTCTGCAGGGAGAAGAGACGCCATGTTGATCCGTTCGCTGACCCTGGAAAACGTCAAGAGCTACGCACAGGCAACGGTCGAATTCAGCCCAGGCACGAACGCGATCGTTGGCCCCAACGGGGCGGGAAAGACGACGATACTCGAAGCCATCGGCTTTGCTCTCTTCGATCATCTTCCCTATAGCCAACCCGATTTCGTGCGTGCAGGTCAGAGGACGGCGAGCGTAGCGGTCGATTTTCTCAGCGATTACGATGAGCGCGCCTATCGGGTCATTCGAAGCTGCGGCAGCAGCAGCGCCTACACAATCATGGACCCGGAACTCGCCATAAAGATATGCGAGGGCAAAGCCGATGTCATGCAGTTCCTGCGCCTTCATCTCGGCATTGACGAAGACACTGAGCCGGAGGAGCTGTTCAGAAACGCCATGGGCGTGCCGCAAGGCAGCTTCACGGTCTCCTTTCTGGAGACGCCCAGGATCCGCAAGGCCGTTTTCGACCCACTCCTGAAGGTGGCTGAATACCGCCGGGCGTGGGAAAGATTGCGCGAGCCCCTCAGCTTGCTCATCCAGCGCAAGGAGACTCTTGCCGTTGAAGTCGGCAGGCTGGAGGGCGAGTTGAAACGGCTGCCAGCCGTACGGGCCGAAGCAGACGAAATGACCGCCCTGGTCAGAACCGGGGAGACTGAACTGCGCGGCGCGCAGGTGGAGCTTACTGCAGCCGAATCTGCCCGGAAGGCGATGGAGGTGAAACGGGAACGGCTGCAAGAGCTGCGGCGCATGGTGCAGTTGCAGGGGCGGGAAACGGCCGAACAGGAGCGGACGCTGGCAACGGCCCGGCAAAGGTTGACAGAGAGCGAGCGGGCGGTGATAACCTTGGAAGCCAACCAGACCGGCCATGAAGCTTACCGTGCCGCGCAAAAGGCTCAAGGCGCTGTGAATGAACGGTTGGCGCAGCGGCGGCAGTTGGAGGAGGAGCGGGCCGCTGTCCAGGCGGGATTGACCCGGGCGGAAGCTCAAGAGGATTCCCACAAGCGCACCTTGACCGAATTCGCGGAGGCAGAGAAGAGGGCCGCGGATCTGGCGGATGCGGCAACCAAGCAGGAAGAGTTGGAAGCAGAACTGCGGGATGCTCAACGCCAGGCCGACCAGCTACACGATGCCGTCGCCCGTATGCGTCGGGATCAAGCTTCCGCGGACAGGACACGAGAACGGATAGACCGACTGCGGGCAGAAGCGGCCCAGGGCCTGAAGATTGAAGCCTCCCTGACACCTTTGCAGGCCAGCGTGGAAGCATTGCAACAGAAGGTTACCGAGCAGGAAGCCAGAAAGTCCCAACTGGAAGAGGAACGAGAGACGATCAAGGAGCAGGGTCAGCAAATAAAGGCATCGGAATCGTCCGCAAAGTGCCCTGTCTGTGAACAACCCTTATCACCGGATCAGCGGAGGCAACTTCTCGGCCGCCTCCGCCAGCGCTGGAAGGAAGTGGATGGGAATGCCAAGGCTATCGCGGAGGAGATCCGACAAGCCGAAGAGGAACGGGTACAGGCCCGCGCTACACTTAGACAGCAAGAACAGACCCTGCGCGCGCTCCCTCGCCAGGAGGCGATAGAAACAGCGGAGAGGGAGTTGACCGAGCTTCTCACCCAGTTGACCAAAGCCCGCGCCGCGACCAAGCCGCTAGAGCTAGCGCCACCACGCGTGGAGCAGCTGCACGAGACGTTGCAGGCGCTGGGCGATCCAAGGCGGCGGAGGGATGCGGCCCTCCAGCAGACGCAGGGCCGCGAGCGGGTGGAAAGGGCATTGCAGGAGCAATTGGGGCTCGCCGAAGACCAGCGAAAGGCGCTTGCGGCGATTGACGAGCGCATGGCAGATTTCGTTGCTCTGGACACCGAGGCAGCCAGAATCACTTCCCAACTGGAGAAGTTCCAGGCAGCCGACGATCTTTACCGGCGCAATCAGGCCGCGGCCGAAGCGCTCCCGCAACGCCTGCAAGAGGTTTCCGAGGCGGAGAAGGCATTGGAGGCGGCGCAGAAACGTTTCGAGGACGGGCAGGAACAGCTGGCAGCCAGCATGCACGATTTCGACGAAGAACGCTTCCAGGAGGAGGTGGTTAAGGTAGATGAGCTCCGCAGCCGCAGTGTGCGGCTGGAAACTGAACTGGGCCAGTGGCGCGAAAATCTGGTCCGAGCGGAGGAAGAGATCGCGCAACTGCAGGCCTTGGAGAAGCGGCTCACCGCCGCCCAATCTCAGCGCGACCGGCTGGCGGAACAGGAGGAGCTTCTGCAGTTTCTGCGCTCCGTTATACAGGAGGCCGGCCCGTTCATTACCAAAGCGCTGGTCCAGCAGATCAGTTACACCGCCAATCAATTATTCGGCCAGATTATGGAGGACTACACGCGCACGCTCCGCTGGGAGGAGGATTACGGGATCATCCTGGAAGTGGATGGCCGCGAGCGGGAATTTCCGCAGCTGTCCGGCGGTGAGCAGATGAGCGCGGCGCTGGCGGTACGGCTGGCCCTGCTCCAGGAGATGAGCAGTATCGGCGTCGCCTTCTTCGACGAGCCGACGACAAATCTGGACGAAACGCGGCGCGGCGCGCTTGCCCGGCAGATCGTGGGCGTGCACGGCTTTGAGCAGCTGTTCATCATCAGCCACGACGATTCGTTCGAACAGGCTACGGAGAAGCTGATCCGGGTGGAGAAGCGAAACGGGACGAGCGAAATTCACTACGAGACCGTTTGACGGCGAGTCGAATTAGGCGGCCGCAACCAAGATTTGTGCGGCTCTGGGAATCCCTCCCAGGGACGCAAACTCCTCTTGCAGGCTTGCGGCGTTCAGGCGAGCGGGGGCGTCACCGGCCAGTATCTTTTGCAGGGCTTCCACTGCCAGCGAGACGGTCAGCTGCTTGGGTGGAATGTGGTAGCCGACGCCGCTGCGCGCGACCCCGCTGGCCTGACGGGCCTGGTCCGCAGCCTTGGGCACGACGATCTGTGGAATCCCGTGCGTAACCAGGGCGTGGGTCGTGCCGGCGCCGCCATGATGGACCGCCGCGGCGATGTGGGGCAGCGCCTCTGAAAACCGAACCTTTTCCACCAAGACTGAAGGCTGCGGCAGTCTGTTCCGCAGCGCTTCGACCTCGCGCTGGGTCCAGCTCCCCTCTGTGCCGGCAGTGTCAAAACCTTTGCCAACCGCCAGGATCGGCACGCCTCCCACCTCTGCCGCGGCGCGGGCCGCGATTAAGAAGAAATTGATATCCCTGGTAAATGCGGTACCGAGGGTAATGAAGATCCATGGACGATCCACTGGCAGTCGGTCGATCCAGGGGGATTCACGCGGAGGAGGAGCGACCCCGCCGACCATTCGTGTCTGCGGCAGCAGATGCGCTCCGGCATACCAGCGGGGGCTCCAATAGGTCAGATGCAGGGAGGGCGAACGCAGGGCGGCCGGCCCCTCCAGCGTCCAATTGACGCCGGTAGCGCCGAAATGTCGACAACAGGCGCTTACCCGGACCTGGGCCAGTTCGCGGACGGAACCGGGGGGTCCATTACTGGGGTCTGGCGACTGCGTATGAAAGGCCGGCCAACCGGCGACGGCGAAGGGTACGCCCAGGAGTTCGGCGGCGATGCCGGCGGCGGCGGTGAACATCTCGCTGACGATCAGATGTGGGCGAAAACGTTTGCCCACCTCGACTAGTTCAAGCGTAGCGGCCTGCACGCGCTCCACGTCCAACCATTGATCCAATGAGCGGATCATTCGCAGGCGCTGGAACTCCTCTTCTGAATATGTGCCTTTCTGTATAGGGGGTGGCGGCGGCCAGCGCCAGCCGGTCTCTTGCAGGACATGTACGGGAACGCCCTGTGCAACGAGTTGGCTTTGCAGTTCACGGCCTGTGGCCCACAGGACTTCGTGGCCCGCCCGCATCAGTTCAACAGCCGTGGGCAGGTAGCCGCCCCAATCCAAGTGGCCCGCCAGTTGCGCGGATACACATAGAAAGCGCAAGCAGCACCCCTCAGCCAACGCAGCCGGGTACAAGGCGGAACAGCCCGCCTGTGCCGGTCCCGATCCAGACGGCTCCGTCCGGTGCGGTCGTGACCGCTTGCACGGGCCAGTTGTGCATGATCCGTTCGGCGATAATCTGGCCGCCTGCGTTCGCCATCCGGAACAGACCGGGATCGCGCCCGTAGTTGGCGAAAAAGATGGTGTCGTAGGCCCAAGTGATGCCGGTGGGCGCCGCCGAGTTGGGCAAAGTCAGCACAGGGGCGGTCCACCAATCTTTGTTGACCCCGCCCAGCACCATCGGGAAGCCGTAGAAAGGGGTAGCGTTCACGTCGCCCGCATTGGCGGCGGCGGAAAGCGTACGCGGGTCAAGCAGATCGACTTCGTCCCCGGAGTTGAAATCACCGGGCACGTTGGTGGCGCCATTGTCGGTAAACCAGATGCGCCCGAACGGGTCCACGGCAATGCCATAGGGGTTGCGCACCCCGCGCGCCGCGGTCTGGAAGACGCCGATTGAACGTTCGGCCAGCAGCCGGTCCAGCCGGGCACGCACGATGCGGGCAGCGAAGGGATTGCCGCCGGCAGCCACATTCGTGGCCAGCGTCTCCGCGGGCAGATCGCCATCGCCAGGAACGATAATGCCGTCCGAGTAACCGTCCCGCACGCCTCCGGCGGAAACATAGAGCCAACCGTCGCTGATCACGAGACCATTGTTGGCATGGAAAAGCTGGCCGGCAACGGCGAAGCCGCCGGCCAGCGGTTCATATCCGCTGCCGTCGACGATGCGGCCCACTTCGCCGGCCCGATTCAGGTAGAGCGCGCCGGCATGCCAGGCCATTCCTGTGACACGGCTGGACTCGCGTAGGATCTCATAGTAACTGTCCCTGGAAACGCTGTTCCAGATCACGATCGAGCGGCTGGCGTGGAAGGGATCGTACAGGATATTGGGATCGAAGTTGCCGGTAGCCGGATGGTCCAAGGCGATGAACAGTCTGCCGTCCGGGGCAAAGGTCAGAGCGGTGATGCTGAATTTGTCCTGCAATTTTGGGGCCAGGAACTGCTCTGCACAGAAACCACCCTGGGGAATCAGCCACGGATCGGATTCGGACGGGGGGCTCAGATTGAGGGGAGCGACGCGAATGCCAACGCTACCGGCAGCCATGCCTCGCGGTGGGGCGACGGCTGCGCCGCTTTGTGAATTGTCTTCCGCATTGCCGCCCGAATTTGTGTCATTACTGGTATCAACATTTTGGAGGGAATCGCCTGATGCCGGAGGAGAAGCTACGCTCGGTGTCTCCACTATTGGCAGGTATTCAGCGATCTGTTCGGCATCAGGAATGGCGGCACAACTTGCTGGCAAAGCGAGTAGTGCGCTGATAAAGGGAATAGTGCCGCCGTCCTGGGCACATTCATTCGGCGCCCGGGTAAAGTCCTCGCCCGACAGACGCAGCCACATTTCGGCCACGGGCGCCGGTTCTGTGCCCTGCCTGGTCGCTCCGGCCACGATCCAATCGTAAATCAGCGCTTTGTCGTCATCACCGATCTCCCCTACCAATGGCATTGCGCCGGAGCGGATCTGTGTCCAGAGCTTGGATGCGTCCGGAGCGCCTGGTTGTACTACGGACCCGTTTTGTCCGCCGACCATCAAGGGTTCATACTCGGTCACCTGCAGCTCCGCCTGTTTCACAACACCGCTATGACAGGCGCCGCAGTTTTCTTCAAGAAGCGGCCGAATGTCCTCATCGAAACCCGGCGTGGAGACTCGAATTCGGTCGACGGAGCGGTCGAGGGAGATAAAAGGAAGCTCTTGCTCCTGGCCAAAGACCGCCTCAACGCGTACCAGTGTGCCTGCGGGCACGCGGCCCAGTTGGCAGCTTTCGGGATGGGGTCGATTGCGCACATTGGCGTTGCGTTGCAACACGGCGTAGACGGGATGGCCCCCGGCAAGACAAGAAAAGGCTTCCTCCATACCATGGATCAGGGAAATGTCAGCGGTCCCGCCCATCGGATCGGGGTGTGCCGTAGGCGGCCGCGGCCACTTTTGTTCGGGATTTACAGTTTCAGCGGAGTCGGCATTTTGAGAGGTGATCGGGCCGAGCGGTTGAAACGCGCATGCACCGAGAAACAGAACTGCACAGACGAGCAGTGGGATGGTAAGAAATGGGACTGGACGGCGGCGATGACGCATTGAAAGAGAACCTGTACGCGAAGCTGCTGGGGGACGCCCCAATTCGTGGAAATGCTGCCCCCAGATGAATTCTTATTCCCCGGTGATAGAGTCGGAAACCGCCGATTTCTCTGTCAGCGTGCGACGCGCGACGGAGATATCCATCTGAATTTGGGCAACGAGTTCCTCCAAGCTGTCAAATCGTTGCTCATCGCGCAGTCGAGACACAAAGGAGATGGTGAGCTGCTGTCCGTACAGTGTGCCGGACTCACCAGCCGCTGAATAATCGAGCAGATGGGTCTCGATACGGCGCCGGCGTCCGTCTACGGTGGGCCGCACGCCGATATTGGTGACGCTGGCGCGAGGGTGGGACGAACAGGTGTCCGGCAGATATGCCCAGGTCGCGTAGACGCCATCGGCGGGGATGAGCTTCTGTGGCATGGGTCGGATGTTCGCGGTGGGCACGCCGATCTCGCGCCCGCGACGTTCGCCCTCTTCGACGACGCCGGCGATCTGGTAAGGCCGACCCAGCATCTGCGCTGCATCCGGTACAGCGCCGGCCAGTAGTGACTGACGGATCTGGCGGCTGTGGACCTCTCCATCTCCACTTGTGAACGGTTCGATCACCGTCAGATCATATCCAAGCCGCGCACCCAGCGCCTGCAGAAGGTCGACATTGCCGCTGCGTCCTCCGACCTAGCGCAAAATCGGGCCCCACTATCAGCCGGGCAAGCCCCAAACGTTCGACGAGAAGCGCCATAAACTGCTCGGGGGTCAGACTGGCGAAATCCATGTCAAACGGCTGAATGATCCCTAGGTCAAGACCGAAAGGTTCAATCAGGCGCAGACGTTCCTGCGGCGTGGTCAAAAGGCGCAAGGTAAGGTCCGGCCGCAGTACGGCCATTGGGTGGGGATCAAACGTGAGCAGGGCTGTCTTGGCGGCAGGCGCATGGCCCGCCGCTTCAGTTTGCAGGGTGCGCAAGAGGGCCTGGTGACCCAGATGAACACCGTCGAAATTTCCAATCGTCAGAAAAGTTGGGCCGGGAAACCGGAGAGATCGCAGGTCGCTGCGCCAAATTCTCATCTCAAATCAGTTTCTGGTTCTTAATGTGAATTCCGATTGCCACCCGTGCTCTCCGGCCGTTTGCACGGCAGGAACGAAGGCGTCCCGCCTGCCTCTACGTGATACATGCTGTGGAAATTAGCTGTTCTTCAAACTGTACGAGCATTCGTCACCAATGGCGGCGAACTATGAAAGACTATCCAACTGTTGGGCGAGCCACTTTTCGGCTTTCCATACTGTGCCGTCTCCGCTCCCATCAGCGGCACGCGCGCGTGCAATTCCGAGGAAGCGGCCGCGGCGATCATAGGCGGCCGCGAGCCCGCTTCGGCGCCAACCCTCCGAGCTGCAAGAGTTGGGAAGGGGGTTCTCATGGGCAGGGAGTGCGCGACTCTGAAAGATCTTTTGCCCGTAACCTAGCCGGAGTTGCTCCTCTTCACTGACGGTCAGGCGGGGCATCCCCAGACCGGCATCGGGCGCAAACAGCAGTTCGGCCAGCCCGCCGGCGACCGCTGCGCTTTCAATGGCCGGTAGGCCTGACGCGTCGGCTACAGAAAACGGGCCGGCTTCCAATCGACGCAGATAGCTCAAGTGGCCCGCGGTACCCAGTGCCTGCCCCAGCGCGTGGGCCAGGCTGCGCACGTATGCCCCGGCGGAACAGCGAATCCGGAGAGATATCTTTGCGGGCGACGCAAAGGAAAGAAGCTTTATCTCGTGAAAGGTAACCTCCCGCGGCGCTACATTTACGGTCTCGCCGCGCCGGGCTTTGCGATGCAGACTTTCACCACCCTGTTTCAATGCCGAGTAGACCGGCGGCTTCTGGGCGATCTGGCCACGGAAAGCGGCTAGGGCGGCCTCCACGTCGGTGTCGGTCAGGGGCGGAACTGGAGCCTGGGCGACGGTCCGGCCGACAGCATCGTAGGTATCGGTTGCGCGGCCCAGCGATACATGGGCCTCGTATGTTTTGTCATGCCCCTGATAGTACTCCACCAGTCGCGTGGCAACGCCCAGGCACAGTACGAGCAGCCCGCTAGCCATCGGATCCAGCGTGCCGGTATGGCCGATGCGTCTTTGCCGACTCCAGCGCCGGACACGCTGCACAATGTCGTGGCTGGTAGGCAACTCGGCAGAGACGGGCCCGTCGGCGTACGCTTTGGAGCTGCCCGGTTTATCGACAAGGAGAATTCCATGTAGATCGGCCATGGTGCTGGTTCGTTGACAGCGCTGCTCCCAGTCCTCTAACCTCTATCGCCATCAATACTTTGGCGGCGCAGTTCGTGCAGCGTTTCCACAACACGAGCCGAAACCTCCTGTAAAGTGCCGGCAATGGTGCAGCCGGCTGCCGGTGGATGTCCACCGCCGCCGAATGCGAAGGCCACCTGGCTCACATTGAACCCCGGCTTGGCCCGAAAACTACATTCGATCAACTCTTGTCCGTTTTTTGCAAAACGTTGGGCGAAAGTAGCGCTGATGTCGGCCTCTCGCACGGTGACAAGGAAGTTGGCTAAGCCATCGCTCTGGTGGGGTTCGACACCACTGCGCTGCCGGCTCTCGGCGTTGAGAGTCGCCCAGATAATGCCATCATCCATTTGCACATTGGCGAGACCGGCCCCCCACAGCTTTACGAGGCTGAACGACCTACTATCCAGGGTGTTGCGAACGATATAGTCCAGGCTTGCGCCGGCGTTCAACAGCCGCAAGGACGCCTGCAATACATTCGTGTTCGTGTTGGCGGTCCGAAAACAGAGTGTATCGGTCACGAGGCCGGTCAGAAGCGAGACGGCTATCTCCTCGGATAGCGGCACATTCAGGGCGTCGGCCAGGTGAACGAGCATCTGGCATGTGGCTGCGCAGCCTGTATCCACCCAATTTTCGGTGCCAAAAAGTGTATTGGTAACGTGATGATCTATGACGATAAGGGGAATCTGATTGTGGATTTCGGGTCTGTAAGCGGTGCCCAGCCGGTCAATGCTGGAGGTGTCCAGGCAGACGATTAGATCGTAACTGTGGGCGACCTCCGCCGGTCCGATGATCTTCTCCACCCCGGGCATAAACTGGAACTCCGGCATCACATCGTCCTGGAGGGCCAGGGTAGGCCGTTTTCCCAGCGAACGCAAAATGCAGCCCGAGCCGAGCAGGCTGCCGACCGCGTCTCCGTCCGGGTTTACATGGCTGACGCAAAGGATGTTGTGGCTGGATTCCAGGAGACTGAGCAGGAGAGGCGGCGGCGGTACGCCCTCCTGGCCGCATGCAGCACCCTGCTTGAGCAGGGACGCGTTTGGGCTCATGCATCCTCTTTCTGAGCATCGACCGAGGAGAAATCCGGGGAAGAGAGTGAAGAGGGCGGAGGTGAAAGAGAGCTCCTCGTATCCTGTTGACGTATCTCTCGTTCCTCGGCAATGCTCTGCAAAAGTGCATCCACCCGAGCGGCCTGGTCGGGGGTATCGTCATAGTAGAAGAGCAGTTCCGGTATGGCGCGGAACGTTACGCTCTGGGCCAATTGGCGTCGCAGGAATGGGGCGGCTTTTTTTAGTCTGGCGAGGACCACGCTGCGCTGAATGTCGCTATCCTGATGAATGTAGACCTTGGCCACACGCAGATCGCGGCTGACCACCACGTTGGTCACCTGCAGCAGCTCCAACGCCGGGTCATCCAGTTCGGCGCCGATCAGTATGGATAGTTCCTGATAGAGCAGTTCTGCTGCCCGCTCCTGACGAATTGTGGTCGTCATCGTTTACATGCCGTCAGTCGTTAGTTTTGGTTGTCAGGCACACGAGCCCACTATAAACCATAATCCGAAAACCAGAAACTATTATCGCACCTGTTGCTTTTCGAAGACTTCAATGATGTCGCCTTCCTGGAGGTCTGTATTGACACCGGCCAAGTTGATGCCGCACTCGTACCCGGCCCGAACTTCGGTGACGTCTTCGGTAAACCGTTTGAGGTTTTCGATAGTTGTGGTGATGACAGTTGCGTCGTTACGGAGAAGCCGGGCCTGGCTGTTGCGTTTGACAACTCCGTCCAGGACCATACAGCCGGCGATCAAGCCGCCGCGACGCACGCGGAACATCTGCCGCACCTCGGCATGGCCGGTGACTACCTCTTCGAAGATGGGGTCCAGCATACCGTGAATCGCCAGTTCCACATCTTCGATCAGATTGTAGATGATCTGATAGTGCCGAATTTCGACGCCGGACTGTTCTGCGCGCACCAAGGCGGCCTTGTCAATGTTCACACCGAACCCGATGACGATCGCCTGACTGGTCTCGGCGAGCATGACGTCCGATTCGGTAATGTCACCGACGGCCGATTGCATGATCTTGACCTTGACCTCATCGTTCTCAAGCTGTTCAAGGCTGTGAACGATTGGGGCCAGCGACCCTTGCGCATCGGCCCGCATAATAATATTGAGGGTTTCGGCTTCGCCGCCTTCGACGCGGGCGAACATATCCTCCAACGTCATCGGCAGTGGTGAAGCGTCCAGTGTATTCCGGTCGGCCTGGTTTTGCCTTTCGGCGGCAAGCGTGCGGGCGGCTCTATCGTTTTTCGTGACGGTAAAGACCTCGCCGGCGGCTGGAACGCCATTAAGGCCCAGAATTACTGTCGGCGTGCTCGGCCCGGCCTTCTTCAGCTGATTGCCCTCGTAGTCGGACATCGCCTTGACGCGTCCCCAGTTTTCGCCGACAACCAGCGAATCTCCGCGTTTCAGGGTCCCGTTCTGCACAAGCAGGGTTGCGGTGATCCCGCGCTGCTTATCCAATTGGGCTTCGATCACGGTGCCGACGCATTGTCCATCAGGATTGGCACTTTGCTGGTCCAGTTCGGCGACGACGAGGATATTGTCCAGCAGGTCGTCGACACCATCGCCGTTGAGCGCGCTGATCGGAACCGTGATGGTTTCGCCGCCCCATTCCTCCGGTGTCAGGTCTTCGGTTGAAAGCTCCTCCATGACGCGGTTTATATTGGCGTTGGGGCGATCTATTTTGTTGATCGCGACGATTATTGTCACACCGGCAGCCCTGGCGTGGCTGATCGCTTCCCGGGTCTGAGGCATAATGCCATCGTCGGCGGCTACGACGAGAATGACGATGTCGGTAACCTGCGCGCCGCGGGCACGCATTGCAGTGAATGCCTCGTGGCCGGGCGTATCCAGGAAGGTAATCTTCTTGCCGTCGACTTCCACCTGATAGGCGCCGGTATGCTGGGTGATGCCGCCGGCTTCGGAATCCACCACATTGGTGCGGCGGATTTGATCGAGGAGCGTCGTTTTGCCGTGATCCACGTGGCCGAGAACCGCCACAACAGGCGGCCGCGGCGCGAGATTGTGTTCCGCCTCTTCGGACACGATTTCCTGGATCATCACCCTTTCTTTTGGTCTTCGATCCTCGTCGGGCGCCTTCTCAGGCTCTTCGTCCTCCACGACGGGCCACAGAACCTCGATGCCGAGTTCGTCACCCACGATGGCAGCTGTATCATGATCAAGAGTTTGATCGATCGGCGCCATAATGCCGAACTGCATAAGCACTTTAATGAGATCGATTGGACTGCGATCCATTCTCTCGGCCAATGCGCGGACGGTTACATACTCCTCCACAATGATGGAAGAAGGCAGCCCAGCGGCTTCACCATTGGCGGCGTCTTCAGCCGGGCTGCCATTCTGGATCTTCGTCGGATCTTGCGTTGTGGCTGCCATTTTGGCCTTCCTTTCATCTATCGTTTTCTGTTCCCAATTCTACATACCGCCGTGCGGTTGAAACCTGACAACACAAACGTCCCTCTGAAGACAGAGAGGAGGAATCTGAGAGGCGTTCACGCTCCAAGTTGCGTGTTCCTGCTCAAACTTTACACAGGTTTTTGGCTGGGACGGAATGCATGCACAGATGTATGCGGAGGAGGTCAGCAGTGGGGAGCCAAGAGGCATTTACGGTGGACAGACAATCCGTTACACGACCGCCCCTCTCTTCCCTGCAGCCTTCCCCCTCTCCATCCCAAACTGCAATACAGCCAATGTTAGCCCACTATGCCCGCACATATCAGGGAGCGGACAATCGGCTTGCGTTCATTGGAAAATTCCTGTCAATCAGCGAATATGTCCTTACTTTGAAATGCTTATAACAGCTATAACAGCATTGGGCAAAAGAACGTGTCAAACACTTGCCAAGTAATCACAGCCCTCCCCTCAATCGCACTGGTCACGGTTCTGACAGTCCGCGCGAAAGGAATTGATATGAGGAGGAGTTTCCAGTAAGGGAAAAATTAACGGTTTAGTTGGGCTCTCGCTCCTTGCTACGCGGTCTCGTCCGTCACTTGCAGCAGAGTTGACACGGACGCAGAGAGTGACGTCAGGTTATCGGCGCTGATTCTTGTTCGCAGCGCCTTCTGGATCAACGAACCGGCAATCGCTCTTTCCCAACAGGTGGTCTGCGGGTGGACATAGGCGCCGCGCCCGGCCTTTTTGCCGGTCTCATCCAAGAGGACCCCGTCTGCAACCCGGACCAGACGAATCAGGTCGCGTTTTCCATCAGACTCCCGGCAGGCGATGCACATTCGCTGGGGCGCCTGGAAGGCGCCCCGCCGCTGTTTCGATCCCTTTACCCGTTTTGCCATCATTGGTGTTGCGCGGCAGTTGAAATATATCAGGCACGATTTACCAACCGGCCGCCACCTTACAGGTTAAACTCATCGTCATCGTATTCGTCCAAGTTGACGTCGAGCCCTCGCGATCGACGCGTTCTCTGACGCCTTGGCTGTCTCTTTGGCGTTGACTGGCCGCCGCGGCGAGACCTGGTTTGTCTGTCTTCCTGCTCTTCAAGCTCATCGCTGGAGTCTTCGATTGCATCCAGAGATTCGAGCAGTTCGGGGGGCACCTCCAAGTCGTCCGGGGAGCCGATGACAGGGCCTGACGAGCTCCCCTGCTGACGTGCGGCCATGCGTTGGCGCAGCATATCAGCGGTAATGACCTGGGGCAGCTCTTCTGGTCTGAGAGGACGTTCCGGCGCGGGCTCTTCCTCTTCCGCGGGCAGTTCGGAAGGATGAAGGGCGAGCTGTTCGCTCTCTTCAATCGCATCGGGACTTTCATCACTCTCATCTTTGATGTCGTCCTCGCCGTCCAACGTTTCGCCGAAGCTAATCGGTTCCGGCTCTTCCACGGCGAAATCTTCGAAGGAGGGGATAGAGGGCTCTTCCTCCTGGACGGCCGCGGCGGCGCGCTCGAAAGCGCTCAACGCCCCCTCTACGTCGGCGCCAAGGCTGCGTCCTTCATCTTGCGCGGGGAAGGTTTCGGGCCACTCGGCAGGTGCGCCCTGGTCGGCCGATCTATTTGCGGCATCCCGCCTTTGCAGCAGTTCAGCGGCCTGGCGGAAGGTGTCTTCACTTGACGAAGACTCATCTTTGTCGCGCAGTATCTTCTCCGCCATACTGAGCAGGTCTTGTTCACCGGTGGCCAACTGCGCCTGCTCGGCCGCCAGGAGATCCAGTCCTTCTGCGTGGGCTTCGGTTTCGCTCTTGATGTCGATCCGCCATCCCGTCAGTTTGGCTGCCAGACGGGCATTCTGCCCTGCCTTGCCGATGGCGAGGCTGAGCTGTCGATCGGGCACGATGACGATAGCCGTTTTGATGTTGCTGTCTTCTTCAAGAATTACACTCTGCACTTTGGCCGGCCCGAGGGCGTTGGAGATGTAGGTACGGAGATTGCCGCTCCACTCGACGACGTCGATTTTCTCGCCCGCCAGCTCGGTCACGATATTCTGAATACGTAAGCCGCGCATCCCCACACAACTGCCCACCGGGTCCACACCGGGCAGGGTCGCCATCACGGCCACTTTGCTGCGTGCGCCCGGTTCGCGGGATATGGCCTTGATTTCGACAGTGCCATCCCGCACCTCCGGGATCTCTTGTTCCATCAGACGGCGAAGGAGATCGCGATGGGTACGACTCAGCTTGATCATCGGGCCGCGACTGCTGCGGTGCACGTCAACCACATACAGGTAGATATAGTCTCCCCGGCGCAGGTTTTCCGACGGTATCTGCTCCTCTCGGGGCAAGAGGTTTTCGTGCCTGTCGTCGATCAGAATGGTGACGGCGCCGGACACGAGATCGACGCTGCGGACCTGGGCAGTGATCGTCTCGCCTACTTTGTGGACGAAATTCTCGTATACTGTGTCCCGTTCGGCCTCTCGAATGCGTTGCAAGATCACCTGTTTGGCGGTCTGGGCGGCGATACGGCCGAAGTTGCCGGGCGTATTCTGCACCAGAACGACATCGCCCAATTCGGAAGATGGCTCCACCGTTCTGGCATCGTCTAACAGAATCTCGGTATTCGGGTTGATGATATCTTCGACCACCTCTTTTTCCGCGAACACCTTCATCTCGCCCGTCGCCCGGTCTACCTCAGCCGTGACATTGGCGACGGAGCCGTAATTGCGCTTATAAGCCGAAATAAGCGCAGCCTCGATTGCGTCAAAAATCACCTCATTATCGAGGTCTTTATCCGCTGCGACCTGATTGATCCCAGCGATGAGTGCTTTAGTCATTTTCGTTCAACTACTCCTGAAAACTTGACCACTCAGCATACTGGCCGCCGTCGGAAGCCGGAAGGTGACAATCGACAGCGGACGAAAACAGTGAGGCAGGTAGACAAGTGTTCCGAACATGTATGGCAGGCAACGATCCCGTAGAACAAGAAAAGTGGGCGGAACCCACTTCAGACACACAACTCTATCAAATCATACAAGCTCATGACTATTGCCGGCAAGTATAACAGAATGCAGTCCAGAGAGCAACTCTCGGTTGGCGGGGCTGAGTCGGGCCCAGTGGGTCAATCAAGGCCTGACCGGTCCCAGGGGTCGGGTAGTGGGTCAAAAGCTCACGGGCAGAGGGAAACGTTCATAGCGGCGAGCAGGGTTGTCCAGGACGCCCTACCGAATCGGCACATGATAACGGGCGATAATAGCCTGCCCCTCTTCGCCGAGTACAAAGTCGACGATTTTCCGTATCGACGGGTCATCGTTTTGCCGGAAGAGCAGGTACAGGGCCCGCGCCAGCGGATACTGGTGACTGGTCAGGTCGGCGCCAAATGGCACGCGCCCCTCGATAGAGACTGCTTTGACCGTTCGCTCAGCAGTACCGGTATCTGGGGTGTTCTCGTCATTCGCTGCGGGGGGCATTCCATCCTGAGAAAGGTACGCAGACGTAACATAGCCGATAGCGTCGCGGTGGGCAGCCACATACGCCCCGACATTGGTGCTGGTTGACATGACGACCGCTGTCAGAGCGACCCGGTCGTCGTCCATGACGCGTTCTTCGAACAGGTCACGCGTGGCGCTGCCGTCCTCGCGGCTCACCAGAAGCACGTCTCTGGCAACGCCGCCAACTTCCTCCCAGTTCAGGGCCCGACCCCGATAGAGGTCCCGAATCTGAACCAGTGTCAGCGCCTCCACCGGATTATCGCTGTGAACGACAACTGCTATTCCATCCAACCCGATCGGTATGCGGACAAGGCCGGCGGGTGTTTCAGCGTCCGGATATGCTGCGGTGCTGGCCGCAATGTCGGCCTGCCCGGACGCCAGCCACTGTTCTCCCATTTGGCTGCCACCGCCGAGCAAAGTGAACTGCACGTGTGGATGGCGCTCGCTGTAGGCGGAAGTCAGTTCGAGCAACAAGGGGCGCATTTCGGTTGAACCGGCGATAGTCAAGGTGACCGGTGCGGGGGCGGGGATCGCGCCGGCGCCCTGCGGCCACGAGCAGCCGGAAAGCAGACAGCCCGCGAGGATCAGCCGTGTGAGCAGCCTCCGAAAAAGGCTGGGAAGAAGGTTCCCTTGGTGACGGTTCATTGTAGACGCAGAGTAAAAAGAGTTAGAACTGCAAGGCTGACGAGCAGACAGTAACCGGCAAACAGATAGAGGCTGTTGCGGCGCACATACGCCAGCAGGAACCGAATCGCGGCATACCCGCAGAGCGCGCTGGTGATGAATCCGACCAGCAGGGCCGGTAGTTCGGCAAACACAGCCGATGGCTCGGTAGCCAACATGTCACCGACCTGCAGCAGGCCGGCGCCCAGGAAAGCCGGCGCGCCTAAGAGAAAGCTGTAGCGAGTTGCTGCTTCGCGGCGCAGCCCCTGGGCCAGGGCCGCGGCAATTGTCGTACCACTGCGGCTTATGCCCGGCGCCAGCGCCGCGGCCTGGGCCAGACCGATGAGAAAGGACTGGCGGAACGACATTGCCGGCAGAGGGGCGCGTGCGCCCACATTGCGGGACATCCATTCGCTGCCAGCCAATAGCAGAGCCGTCACCGCCAGAAAGAAGGCAGCCGCCTGCGGTGTATGATAGAGCCGTTCCAGCGCATCTTTGAACAGGAGGCCGGTGATGGCAGCCGGAACCGACCCCAAGACGATAAACCAACCCAGACGGGCGTTGATATCCGTCAACGAGGATGTCAGTCCGCCCGTTTTGAGAATGACGGGGAGGCTGCGAAGGGTAGCCCGGACGATGGCGGCGAAGTCCCGCCCAAAGACGGCCAGAATCGAGAGAAGCGTCCCCAGATGCACGACTGTATCGAAGAGAAGAGATGAGGACGGCCAGCCAAACAGCCAGGGGACGATTACGAGATGGCCGCTGCTGCTGACTGGCAGGAATTCGCTGGCGCCCTGAACGAAACCCAGGACAAACGCTTTGAAAAGGTCAAACATATCGTCGCGGTTCTTCGCTTATGCGCGTCAGCGACGGAGAGGGGGAAAGGTGTATCTTTTCGCTCTCCGCCGCTATGTGGGCTGACTTAATCATGACACGGCCGGCAGGGCCTCTACTCTCCTCCGGCGCTGTTCATGCCGAACCCGCTGATCGGTTATCCGATAGGCATGCAGAAACCGGGTCCGGAAGGATGCGAACGTACCCTGCGCGATCGCCGCTCGAATCCGCTCCATCAGTTGCAGCATGAAGTGGATGTTATGGATCGTCGCGAGGCGCAGGCCACTGATTTCACCGCTTATGATGAGATGGCGCAGGTAGGCGCGGCTGAAGGTACGGCATGTGTAGCAGGCGCACGCCTCCTGGATGGGACGGCCGTCTTCGGCGAAACGGGCATTGCGGATGTTGAGCCGGCCGGTCGGCGTCAGCAGCGCGCCGTTGCGGGCGATGCGGGTAGGCAACACGCAGTCGAACAGATCGACGCCGCGCGAGACCGCCTCGATGATATCTTCGGGCGCGCCGACACCCATCAGATAACGGGGCTTGTTCACAGGCAGATGCGGACAGGTTGCGTCGAGGGCGGCGTACATCTCCTCTTTCGTTTCGCCGACAGCCAGCCCGCCGATGGCATAGCCGGGAAAGTCCAGGCCAGCCAGAATCCGGACACTTTCTGCCCGCAGTTCCGGATAGATGCCGCCCTGCACGATGCCGAAGAGGGCCTGGTCCGGGCGGGAATGGGCGGCTTTGCAGCGCTCAGCCCAGGCGTGGGTACGGGACAGCGCCTGGGCCAGATAGTCGGGATCCAAGGGATCGGCACACTCGTCCAGTACCATTGCTATATCGGCGCCGAGCCGCTCCTCGATCTCGATCACTCGTTCAGGGGTAAAGCGGTGGGCAGATCCATCGATATGGCTGCGAAAGGTAACGCCGTCGGCGTCAAGATGGCGCCGATGGGCCAGACTGAATACCTGATAACCGCCGGAGTCGGTCAGAATCGGACCGTTCCAGCCCATAAAACTGTGCAGGCCCCCCAGGCGTTCGATCCGATCGTGGCCGGGGCGCAGATAGAGATGATAGGTATTGGCCAGGAGGATGGAAGCGCCTAACTCCGTCAAGTCGCGCGGCTCCAGCGTCTTGACATTGGCGGCGGTGCCCACGGGGGCAAAGGCCGGCATCTCAACGGGACCGTGGGGCGTGTGAAAGGTGGAGCGGCGCGCTTGGCCGTCTGTCCTGTGAATCTGAAACGTGAACTGTGCGGTCACTTCAATCTCAAATCAGGTTGGGAACAAAAAAGCAGGAAAAACGCTATCGCATTCCTCCTGCTTTGTCAATGCACCCGCGCTGTTGGCTTCTCAACGCCGTTGCCGTTAATCACCAGTTCAGCCCCTCAATCCCCCAAAATCACAGTTCAGACAACCTCCCCCGATGTAGGCGCGTCGATCATTCGCTCCCCAAGGCCCTGGATAGGCTAGGCCGCCACCGCGAAGAGTCTTTCCTGGGAATTGTCTCCGCCGTCGCTGTCCGGCGCGGCCGTATCTTCGGCTTCTTCTTGCGGCACAAGATTGATAGGCAAACCGACCTGCTCTCGAATTTTGCTGTCGATTTGGGAGGCTACTTCTGGATTTTCGCGCAGACGCTTTTTGGCGGCTTCACGTCCCTGACCGAGCAAATCATCGCTGTAGCGGTAGAAAGCCCCGCGTTTCTCGATGATGTCGAACTCAACACCCAGGTCCAGCAGGTCCCCCTGCGTGCTGACTCCCTCGTTGTACATGATGTCGAACTCCGCCACCTTGAACGGCGCCGCCACCTTGTTCTTGCGCACCGTCACGCGCGTCCGGTTCCCGATCACGTCACTCCCCTGCTTGATCGACTGGATCCGCCGTACGTCCAAACGCACACTGGCATAGAACTTCAGCGCCATCCCCCCGGACGTCGTCTCCGGATTGCCAAACATGATCCCGATCTTCTGGCGCAACTGGTTGGTGAAGATCATGCTCGTGTCGGTCGTCTTCACCGCTCCCACCAGCTTCCGCAACGCCTGACTCATCAGCCGCGCCTGCAAGCCAACATGCGTGTCTCCCATCTCTCCTTCGATCTCCGCACGCGGCACCAGCGCAGCCACACTGTCCACCACCACCACGTCCATCGCGCCCGAACGCACCAGCGCCTCCGCGATTTCCAGCGCCTGCTCCCCTGTATCCGGCTGCGATACGTACAACTCCTCGACATCCACTCCGATCTTGCGCGCATAGCTCGGGTCCAGCGCATGCTCTACATCCACAAAACCGCAGACCCCTCCCATCCTCTGTGATTCCGCAATCGCATGCAGACACAGCGTCGTCTTGCCCGAACTCTCCGGCCCATACACCTCGATGATGCGTCCGCGGGGAATGCCTCCTACGCCCAGCGCTATGTCCAGACTCAGACTGCCTGTCGGTATCGCAGCCACATCCAGCCGGCTTGCCTCCCCCAGCCTCATGATGATCCCCTCTCCATAACGCTTGCTCAACGTGGCGAGGGTTGTATCCAATGCTTTCTGACGACCGGTATCCGCTGATTGTTTTTTTGTCATCGTTCTCCCTTACGGCCTATTATGGCAACAATTGACCTGTTCGACGCGCCTCTTCAAAGTGGAGGCTGATTGAGTTCATTATAGAACATGTGTTCAAATTTTGTCAAAATGACTTCACGGCGGATCTGTCCCAGAATGCCCTCCGGTTTCTGACCGGTCCCTGTATGGCTCCAAAAGGTGAGAGACCTTTCCGACCGCCTCACTCGAGGTAGCGATTTGACTATGGGTGAGTCGATATGACCCTGGTTGATACGATTTGCTTTCCCAGACCTGGGCGACAGAGGTTGCAGTGCGCTCCGCGGAGACGCGAAGCGGACCGGAATCCGTCAAAGCGCCCTCAAGTCGAATTCTTTCACTATCCAATTCTTGTCTTTTGAAGGCATCAGCGACTATAATCCTCACGCGATTCAGTTCCCCTCATTCGGACTACAGTTCTCAGCTATTTCAGACGTGTATAGGAAAACCTCCATTCCCACTTCAGAATTGACGCTGCAACTGTGCCCAACTGTGGCGCGTCATTTGGACCTGGCATGAGTGTAAATCGTCGAAAATTGAACAGAGCTTGGGAAACGCTGCGGTCGCTGCCAATCCCCGCCACCGGCTCCGATCGTTTGGTCGATCTGCATGATGACCTGCTGCATTACGACACGGTGATTGCGCAGGAGATGCGGGAGTATCTGCGGGGACGTGTCATCAATCGGATCCGCGTGCAGATCGACTGGGAGTTGGAGGAGACGCTGCGGTCGTTCAAGCCACAAACCTCAGCGGAGATGGAGTGCAGGCGGGAGTTGCTGCGCTACAAACGACGCATTGATGATGTAGTGCGCCAGCTGCTCCTCGACCAGCCGGAGGAACCCTCTCTCGAATAGAAGAACGGCAGCTTTTTCCTCTTCAGCCCTCTAGACGATATCCCTTCGCAGGAGATCATCGACTGTTTCCCGACGCTGCGCCAGTTGCGCGACCCCGTCGCGCAGCATCACCACGGCCGGACGCAGCGCTCCGTTGTAATTGCTGGCCATCATCAGTTGGTAGGCGCCACTGACCGGAACAGCCAGCAGTTCCCCCGTCTTGATCTCGGGCATAGGCAGGTCTTCGATAAGGAGATCACCGCTCTCGCAGTATGGACCGGCCAGCCAGGCGTTTTCGGAAATCGGAGGTCTGCTCAGCGGGTCTGTGACCGGCAGGGCAGAATAGCGCGCCTGGTAGAGGGCCGGGCGAATGTTGTCCGCCATCCCGCCATCAAGCAGAAGCCAACACCGACCACCCGCCTGTTTGACAGTTCCCACACGATAGATGGCAACGCCGGCGCGGGCGACAAGGCTGCGCCCCGGCTCCACCTGCAGACGGGGCAAGGGCCGGGAATGGGACGACAGCTTCTTTGCCAGCGCAGCCGCAACTGTCGCGACGTATTCCTCGATCGACTGATGGGGGAGATCCGCTTCATGGTAGGCGATGCCCCAGCCGCCACCGGGACTGAGCGCCTGGGGCCACCAGTTGAGCTCCTGCTGCAGGCGGCCAATCAGCTCGCACACCATATCCAGAGCGGGCAGCACCTGTTCGGCCGCGTGAAAATGCGATCCCTGGTGGAAGTGCAGTCCGGTAAGGGGCAACGCATGCCGCTGGCAGAAAGCCGCTGCGTCGACACATTCATCGGCGTCCATCCCGAATTTGCTGTCATGCTGACCCGTTTGGCGGAATTGATGTGTATCCACGGCGTAGCCGGGCCGTACCCGCAACCAGAGAGCAGGCGCACGGCCGCGGGTATGGGCCAGCTGGGCGATACGCTCCAACTCAGGCTGGTTGTCGACAACAAGCGTGCCGGCTTGGGCGAGTCCGGCCTGCAGGTCCGCCCAGCTCTTGTTCACGCCGTGCATCAGAATCTGGGCGCGCGGGACACCGGCAGTACGGGCGATGTGCATCTCACCGACGCCGGTGCAGTCCAGAAGCAGGCCGTTCGCCGCCATCAGACGGGCCATGGCCAGATTGAGAGATGCTTTGCCGGCATAGGTGATGCCGGCGGGACCGGGATAAAGGCGACTGAGGGCATCATTATAGGCTTGTACTGCGTTGTCGATGGTCTGCTGATCATAGATATAGAGTGGTGTACCAAATTCGGCGGCCAGCCCGTTCAGGTCACGGCCGCCAATGTGGAGCGATGGTTTGCCACTTTTGTCGGGGCGCAGCGCAATGGTGTCGGGGAAGAGTGAGAGACGGTCACGGTACATGGCAGGAACCTTTGGGTTCAGGTAGATTGCGGCGGCGACCGATTTTGTGTTCGACAGCGGTGTGACAGGCTGAAGATGGCATGCGAATCTACAGGAGTACCATCAGGATTCCGCCGATGGTGATCAGGCCGCCGATGATGCTGTTGAAAGAAGGGATCTCGCGCAACAGGAGCGCACCCAGCAGCACGCCGCCCAGCACCTCCTGTGTGGCGATGAGATTGACATAGGTGGCGTTCACCCGGCGCAGAGCCGCGTTGTAGAGGGTATGGCCGCAAGCCAGTGGGAAGACACCAAGGCCGACTATGCTGGCGACGGCGGGCCAGTTGAAGCTGCCGGGCGTATGGGCCGCGGCCGCGGCTGGGAGCAACCAGAGCGCAGCCAGCATGTAGACTGCGCCGGCATACACCAGCAGAGGAAACCGTTCCCGCTGGCTGCGGCCGGCTATGCTGTAGACGGCATATGTGATGGCGCTGCCCAACGCCAGCAGATCGCCGATCAACATGTGGCGAGTGAAGTTGTACGATGCGCTGCCGCTTTGCTGCACGAGCGCCATTACCGGCTCGAACCCGGAGAGGACGGCCACGCCCAGGACGGCTACGAGAATGCCCAGCCATTTGCGCTTCGACAATGGTTCCCGGAGTGCGAAGCGGGACAGCAGGGCGACCCAGATGGGCGCCGTATACATGATCGCCAAGCTATTGGTGATCGTCGTAAATTCGAGGGAGTAAGCGTAGAAGAAGAAGTGGAGAGCGGCGACCAGCCCGATGAGGACAAGACGGGGCCAATCGGACGCGAGGAGGCCGCGTCCCTTCGGGTCGCCCCCCGCCCCCCGGCTGCGGAGCAAGACCGCGCCTGACACAACAATGCCGGCGACCAGGAGACGACCGGCTGCGATTTCGAAAGAGGATACCGAGAGGGCGGCCCACCGCACCAGGACGGGGCTGGTGCTGAAGAAGAGAACGGCAATCGCTACCAGGGCCAGCCCGCGGCGTTCTTCGACTGTCACGGGATTGGTCCAGACTGTGCGCGGGCGTGAAACCTGCGCTTCCAGAGTGGATATCTCTTGGCCGTTCTAAGGACCGGCGGGCGTAATCGCCACGTAGACCAGGCTCAACACCATGCTGAGCGCAATCAGCAGGCTGAGAAAGTAGAATATCTTTTCGTTGCGGCTCAAGCGGCGGCGTCTGCCCCGTCTACGGCTCATGCGCTGTCCCTTTTCGGCCGAAATTCAAGAGGTGGGAGTGATGAACACTTTCATCATTATTTTGAATGAGTCCCATGAATCACATGCATCATAGTCGAAACTGGTCTGTGAATCAAGGCACACGGGTATTTGTATGGTTATGACGCTCACTCGATGCGGAGAGGGCCGAGCAGCAGCCGGTCCTCTTGCGCCGGGTTGATCCTGTCGAGTACGCGCAGCCGCTGAAAATCGGGCCGGGTATAAAGCCCGATCTCGATCTGATAGAGTCCGGGGGGCGCGTCCGGCGGGACGGTAAATGTGTGCACGGTTGCGACAGTCTCGCCAGCGGCCCAGGTTTCCGTTGAAGGCGACGGTTGCAGGTCGGCGCCGCCGAACATCTCGAAGCTGTCGGTCAGCAAGTGCGCGAAGACGGTGTACGATTCGACCACCGGCCCTGATGCGGTCCAGTGCAGGGTAACGGTCATCTCCTCGCCGGGAACCGGGGTACGGCTGCTGAAGCTGTAGCCGGCCAAGGTTATACTGTCGGCAAACTGCACGTACACTGGGGTAGGAATGCTGCGGCCGCCGTCTTGGGAAACGTCCGCCTTTCCGCCAGGTTGGCAGTCCGAGACGGTGAATCCAGCGGGGCAGATGGTCACCTCGCCAAACGTATGGCTTGTGCCGCCGTCGACTTGGGGCAGACGTTCGCCGCTGCGGTGGTCGTAGAAGCCAACCTGCCAACTGGCCCGATTCGGTGTATGGGCCGTCTCCGGAATCGCAACGGTATAGCTGTCGAGCAGTAGGCGGCCCGGTTGCCAGCTACTGGTCGGGCGCAGCCCGCCGCCGGGCATCGTATCCAGCTGGGCGACGGTCAGGCCGGTGCCGTCCACGAGGTGAATGAATAGGGACCAGTCATCGGCCAGAGGGGCTTTGGTCATGAGCGCCAAATCCACCTGGACCTCGTCACCGGGGAACACGATAGAATCTTTTTCACCCGTCCGCCCTGGCAGCCCGCCATACGATGCGGTCGCTTGCTGCAGATGAATCTCGGAGTTTTCGACGAGAAAGAGGGAGTGGGGGGTTGAAGAGACAGAAGTGTTCGAATCGCTGTCAGGAATCGCCATCGGTGGGGGCTTGTAGGCGGGGCGGAGCAAAAGAAAGGGGGTGGCCAGCGTGAGCAGTCCGAGGGCAGAGGTAGCACTCCAGCCGATGCTGCGGCCGAATCTGCTTCCCCATCCCGTCCAACCAAGCGCCCACAGCAGGGCCAAAGCGGGCAGCGCGGCAAAGAAGTAACGTCCCTGGGCGGCCGGCGCCACCCGCATGAAACGCAGCCAGGAGATGGTCAGGACGAGCAGCCAGAGCAGAAGGAAGGCGTGTGGCACACAGGAGGCAATGCGGGTTGCGCGGCGGGCGAAGCCGGCGCGCGCTTCCCGGGCCAGATGAAACAGCAACCCCAACGCGACGAAAACAGCGACGACTCGCAACGCCAGGTAGACCCAGGCTGGATAGGGCAGGTTGAGCCAGCCAAACAGCCCCCAGAAAGAACGTTCCAGCCCCCCCAACTCGCTCATGATTTGCGACGGACCGGCGGGAATGACCCGTAACAGGATATTCGCTTCCCACATTTCCCAAGCCAGGGGGTCGCCATAGAGCCGCCAGTTGCGCAGGTACCACCAGCCGGCGAGCAGGATGGCGGGGATGGCCGTCCACAAAGCAGCATCGAAGATGGGGCGAACGTTGCGGTTCCGCCAAGCCAGCCACAGAATTGCGGTCGCGGAGACGCCGGCCAGACCCAGACCGCTGAGTTTAGAAAGCAGCGCCAGGCCAAGCGCGGCGCCGAGTCTCAGTAGGCGACTTTTTTGCGGCTGTCCTCCTTCTACCAGCATCTCCGTCAGTTGCCAGAGGACAAGCGCGGCGGCTGCGTTGACGGCGTTGTCATTGCTGACGGACGCGCTGATGAAGGCAAATTGGGGCAGAAATGCCGCGAAGGCCGCGCCGAGCAGGGCATTCTGCGGGGAGAGAATCAGGTGAAGCGTGCGGTAGACCGCGTAGACGGTCACCGCGCCGAGGAAGACTGAGAAGAGACGGGCAGCGTGCAGGGCCAGGATCGACTGCCTCCAAGGGAAGCGTTCCGCCTGCCGGTGATGGATCAGATAGTTGCGGTTGATGGCTGTATCGGGTTGCCCGATGGCGCGGTGAGGATTGGCGCGTGCGAAGAGTTGAGGGAAGTCGGACTGATCGATCAGTGCGGTAAGCAGGGCCGCGGCGGCGTAGTAGGCAGGCGCCTGCGTTCCCTGCTGTTGCCAAAGGGCGCGCGTGTTCGGCTCCGCTACGGGCAGCGTCCGCTGCGTCACCAGATGTTGAACGAAGGCGAAATGCCAGATTTCGTCGGGCGCTTCGAATGGGGGGGTTACAAAACTGAACAGACTGGCGAGAAGGAGGTAAACGGCCAACAGATGGCGAATCGTGGGGCGAACAACGGGCAGGGCAGGAGCGAATCGACGCGGCGCCTCCCCCGTTTCACGGGATTGAGACATTTACCTGGAACTGGCTTTCGGTATCTGTTCTCCTGACCCAGATAGTTTGTGGAAATTGGGAGAGTTCGTCTCCTCCGGGGTGTCGCCGCACTGCCCCCAGGTCTCTGTGATATCGCCCTTTGTAGCCCGTCCTGGCGGGCGCCAGATGAAGAGATAATAGAGCCAGTTCCTCAGATATTGGAACCAGACATCCAGCACGCGAAAGTTGGACTCGCCATTGGAGCGCACATACTCGTGGGTCGCGACTTCACGGATATGGTAGCCGCTGCGCACGGTCTTGATTATCATTTCCTGCTCGATCGTCGTGATCTCCGATTTCAGGGCAAGGCTGCGGGCCAGATCGGCGCGAATTGCCCGGAATCCGTTCTGTGAGTCGGTCAGGCTCACACCTTGGGAGTAGTTGATGCTAAGCGTGATCACCTGGCTGCCGAAGAGACGGACGAACTGATCGATGGTGGCGTGCAACTCGTCGCTGCCTCCCAACATGCGGGAGCCGGATACGTGATCGGCGTTGCCGTCGATGATTGGCTGGACGAGCGCCGGAATATCGCGGGGGTCATGGGAGCCGTCGGCGTCGATAAAGACGAGGATATCGCCGCTGGCGTTGGCGATGCCGACGCGGATGGCATCGCCTTTGCCTTTCCCGTTATCCAGAAGTATGGTCGCCCCCAGTTCGGCGGCGATGGCCCGCGTGTTGTCACTGCTGTGGCCGTCGACGACCAGCAGTTCGTCGGCATAGGGCGCGGCCCATTCGAGCACAGGTCGAATGTTGCGGCCCTCGTTTCGGCAAGGTACGATCACCGAAATTCGAATCACGCGCCCGTCCGGCGCCTGGCGCGTGATGGTAGTGGGCCGGACGGGCTGCGTATACCAGTTGGGCAGGATGTCCGTCACGGATCGTCTCAGGAAAGCAAAAAGATGGATTGGCTGCCGTTTGGCAAGCCGCTGGGCCCTACTTTAGCAGCATTCAATATCGATGCCAAGCCTCAAAGCTACTATTCCGCGGGAATTGACCGGCAACGGACGATGCATTAGAGTGCACAATTGCCTGTCTCTGAACGCAGGGACCTTTGCGCTCAGAGACGGATTCAGGCGGTCCATTTGACCGGATCGGACGACCATGACCATAAGTGATCCTATCGAAGCGGCGGCGCAGATGGTCGGCATTGACCCGCATGAGGGCATGCAGATCATCGGCGCGGCGCGCCTGGCAGATCGCCATCATCCGCCTTTCGACCTGGGGCAGCCGGCGCTGGTGCTCGAGATCACCGATGAGCCGACTGCGCAGGCGGTCGGTGCGGTGCTGGGCAATGCCTATCCTGGGGACCACCCACTACAACTGATCTGCCTGGACGATAACGGAACTCGCTATGCGCGGGCGGTACCGCTGACGGAACTTTCTGCGCCGGCCAGCATGGCTGAGCCTGCCTGCCTGTACGTGCCCCCCTTGCACCATAGCAGTTATGCTGATCTGCAGGAAGTAATGGCCCACCTGCGGGCGCCTTACGGCTGCCCCTGGGACAGGGAGCAGACTCTGGCGAGCACGCGGGCCTTTCTCCTCGACGAGGTAGCGGAGGCGCTGGAGGCGCTGGACTCCGAAGATGAGGCGCATATCGCCGAGGAGCTGGGCGATGTGCTCGGGATCATCGCGATGATCGCGCAGATCGCGACCGAAGAGGGCCGCTTCCAGATGGCAGACGCGGTGCGGTTGAGCGTCGAGAAACTCATTCGCCGGCATCCTCACGTCTTTGGCGAAGATGACATTGACGACATGGAACAGCTGTTTACGCGCTGGGAAGAGATCAAGGCGGAGGAGCGGGCGACCCAGGACAGACCGGCGCGCGGCCCGCTGGATGCGGTGCCGGCGGCATTGCCGGCGCTGCGCAAGGCGCGTGAGATGCAGTCCAAGGCTGACAAGGCCGGTCTTCTCGACCGCGTTGCCCTGACGGAGAGTAGTCCTGAGTTGGAGGGCCTATTGCCGGAGGGCAGCGACGAACAGGCGTTGGGTCTCCTGTTGTGGCGGCTGGTCGCCCTGGCGAACGCGCGCGGCCTGGACGGGGAGGACGCGTTGCGCGCCTTCATATGGCACTGGCGTGCAGAGAATGCTCCGTACAGTGATGGAGGAGGAGAGGGCGCCTGCCAGCATGGCAGTTCACCCGGTGCTCCCTTTTGATTCAGTCCATTCTTTGAAGATCGGGGACCGAACGTGCTATACTTCGGGGTGCTGGTTTGCCCCGGTAGCTCAGTGGATCAGAGCATCTGACTTCGGATCAGAGGGTCGTGGGTTCGAATCCTACCCGGGGTGCTCACATTTGCGGCCTGTCGAAGGCTAAGCGGATTCACCGCTATTCAAATGCCGCCCCACGCGCTCCCAGGTTGGCGTTGCGATGGAGGGCGGCTTTTTGTTAGTCCTTCCGCTACTATAGAGCCGCTAACAATTGTTGCAATATAACTGAGGGTAATGGACAGCCGGTCACCTCAGTTCAGAAGAGGAGTTGCTGCCTACCGAACATTTCCTGTCTGCTCGACTGTTGCCACGAATTGCCCGAAGACCCATCCGGGCTGGCCGTGATTGTCGATCTGCCACCAGTTTCCCACCACGTTTCTGCCGGTGATCGGATACTGATAGCCAGGAACGGTCGTGTCAATGACAGGGAAGCGACCGCCGGGGCCGCTATACACGTTCATGCGGCGGCTGAACGTCAACTCCGCTTCCGTTGCCGGCAGCAGAGGAGGAAGTGGAAACCTGGCCACGACCTGGACGCTGCCCGCATTGACCAACTCAACCAGATCATCATATATCCACCCGGGCCGGCCGTCTTCGTCGATCCGCCACCAATCGCCGACCATATTCCTTCCAGTAATCAGATATTGGCGTCCAGGTACGACTTCGCCGATGATAGGATAGCTGTTGTCCGGCCCCGCGCGCAGGTTCGCTCGTCGGTTGACGGTCATCGTCGCCTTAGTCACCGGCAGTAAGGAAGGGACGGGGAATTTGACGACGGCCACTCGTATGCCGCCCTCAGCAACGGATGTGACCAACTCGCCGAAAACCCACCCGGGCTGGCCACTCTTGTCGATCTGCAACCAGTCGCCCGCCTGATTTCTGCCTGTGATCAGATACTGCTGGCCGGCTACCGCCAGGCCGATTACGGGGTTGCTGGCGCCGGGGCCGCTGTGCACATTGACGCGCCGGTCGATCATCGCCACAGGAACCGATACGGGTGCGTCGGGGATATTGGCAGCCGCAAGAGGATCGGAAACCCAGCCGGGCTGACCGTCATAGCTGATCCGCCACCAGTTTCCCGTAAAGTCCCGTTCCAAAATCGAGAACTGCTTTCCCGCAGCAATCTTGCCAATTATGGGATTGAATGGGGCGGGTTCGTTATGGACGTACATCGTTTGACTGGTAATTGTCACCGGACCGACCCCAGGTTCTGTCCCACGGTGGTCGTCGGCCCACTGCACGCGCCGTACCATCTCTGTCAGCAGCGGCTCCAACTCTTCACACATCTCTCCAAGGACGGAAAAGGTCAGAACAAGCAGATACTCGGCATCCGGCGAGAGCAGGACAACCTGCCAGCCGGCTATTCGGGCGCCGGTCAGAATTGATTGGGAGGTTGTCGGTACAGGCACAGCGCCTCGAAATCGGACCGAAACTGCCTCTTCCCTGCGGGGCCGCAACCTGGTGACCAGATCAAAGCTGTCCACGTCGATTCCGAGCTGCCGGTCCAACGCGGCGGCTGCGCCTTGCCCGAACTCGTACAGCGCAAGGCCTCTTGTGGGGAAGATTTCAACAATGACGCTATTGGCATGCAGCAGGTCAGGAGGATCCTGTGGGAAGGCGAAGCCAACGCCAATCAACGAACTCGGCTGGACAGTGGACTGCAATTCCAACAGCAGGTTCACGATTTCCGCTCTGCCCAGCGCTTCCATGTCCTGCTGCAGGGCCGCTGTCTGCGTACCGTCGAAGAAGAGCCAGTCCGGCGGGTAAAGTATCGTCAGACCATGCGCTACATCTTCGAACGCCTGCCAGTCAGCCGATATCTTGACTGCCTCCGGGCCCGCGGCAAACGGGGCGTCCTCTATGGTAGTTTCGCCGGGCACAGGTGTGGCCGTAGCGGATGGGGACTGAGAAGAGCGGAACTGTGAGGAGTGCGCGAAGCCGCCAAAAGAAACGCTGCGACGAGGAATGGTTATGTCGGTGAGCAGCGACAAGTCGGGGGCCGATCGAGTGAACCAGCCAAGGCAAAAAAGGCTTAATGGCAACAGATACATCATTGCCCGCATTTGCGCTTCCTGTCCCCAATGATCCGTGAATCGCGGTTGGTGGAAAGACGGTTCCGCCTGCCACAATTCAGTCGAACCACTGCATCCGCTGCACGATCTCTGCCAGCAGCGGCTCCAACTCCGGGAAGTCTTCGCTGCGGATACTGAAGGTAAGGATAACTATCCTCTCTGCATCCGGCGAAAGCACGCCCACCTGCCAGCCAACGATTTCCATATCCGGCTGCTCGAAAAGGGCGCCTTCTGAACGGTAACGGACCGATGCTATTTCCGCGCCTTCAGGCCGCAGACCGGCAACCACGTCGGCGCTGTCCACCTTGAATCCTCCCATGCTGTCCAATTGTGCAGCGATCATTTGCGCGATCAGTTGCAGGGGCAGTCCCTCGGTGTGGAAGAAGATAGCGTTGATGTTGTTGACAAATCTGGTATCGGGGGAAATATCGGTGTTGTATTGGAAGCCCAAGCCGACGAACAGATCATCCTGCTGTATTGCCTGAGTAGACGTTGCCAACAACTCTCTGATTTCGTCGCTGCTGGCCTTCTCGCCCAACTCCTCCAAGAGCTCGGTCAGCTTTTTCTTTGTCGGATCGACGAAGATCCATCCCGGCGGATAGGAAATTGAGAGCTTGCGCGTCTCATCGATAAATATCTGCCAGTCGGTGGTGGTAAGCGGTTCCGGGGTAGTGATGGCCGGCGGCGCAGGTGGTCTCGGCCGGGTGGTGGTTGGCGGATCGGAGGGCTCCGGTAAGGAGGTGGCCGTCGGCTCCATAGTGGCCGGTGGCGCACTTTGCGTTGACGAAGCCGGTAACTGTTCACTTGCGGGCGGCGACTCGGGTTGGATGGGTGCGCAGCCGGCCAGGACAAAAGCTATGCAGACAGATGCGAGCAGGAACAGACGGTAAACTCCCCACATGCGCCTCATCCCCTTCTCTACCAGGCCAGCCGCTGCAACCATAGCAGGGACTGGTCTGCGGCCGCTAAGCACTGACCACTTCCCTAAGGCAACCCTGCAGAAACTGACCGGTGTAACTCTTCTCGACAGCCGCGACCTGCTCCGGGGTGCCTTCGGCCACTACGTAGCCGCCCGTGCCTCCGCCTTCCGGCCCCATGTCGATCACCCAGTCGCAGTTCTTGATCACATCCAGATTGTGCTCGATGACCAGCACAGTGTTGCCCCGGTCGGATAGTTCATGCAGGACGCCCAGCAGTTTGCGCACATCCTCGAAATGCAGGCCAGTCGTCGGCTCATCGAGGATGTAGAAAGTGTTGCCGGTGTCGCGCCGGCTTAACTCTTTGCTCAGTTTGATTCGCTGCGCTTCGCCGCCCGAAAGCGTGGTCGCCGGCTGTCCCAGGCGGATATAGCCCAGCCCGACAGCCATCAGTGTCTGCAAGCGGGAGCGAATGCGGGGGATATTCTGGAAAAAGTCCAGCGCCTCTTCGACGGTCATATTCAACACATCGGAGATCGATTTGCCGCGGAAGCGGATCTCGAGCGTTTCGCGGTTGTAACGGTCACCGTGACACTCCTCGCAGGAGACGTAGACGTCGGGCAGAAACTGCATTTCGATCCTGATGATGCCGTCGCCATGGCAGGCCTCACAGCGGCCGCCTTTTACGTTAAAACTGAAACGTCCCGCCTTATATCCGCGGGCTTTCGCCTCGGGGATGCTGGCGAACAGTTCGCGCATCGGTGTAAAAAGTCCGACATAGGTTGCCGGATTGCTGCGCGGCGTCCGTCCGATCGGGCTCTGGTCGATCTCGATAACCTTATCCAGATGCTCGATGCCCTCAATTCGCTCGCAGCTGCCAGGGCGCGCTTTGGCTCGATAGAAGCTCTGTGCCAGCCGTTTGTAGAGCACCTCTACTACCAGGCTGGACTTGCCGCTGCCGCTAACTCCGGTCACCGCGATCAGCCGGCCCAGCGGGAAACGTACATCCACCTTTTTCAGGTTGTTCTCGGTGGCGCCGCGTACGTGCAGATATTCCCCGTTTCCTTCGCGCCGATCCATCGGTATCTCGATGCGCCGCTCGCCGCGAATGTACTGGGCGGTCAGACTTTCAGGGTGGTCGACGAAGGCATCCCGCATTCCAGAAACAACCACCTCGCCGCCGTGTTCACCGGCGCCCGGCCCCATATCAACCACCCAGTCGGCCGCGCGGATCGTTTCCTCGTCATGTTCGACCACCAGCACAGTGTTTCCCAGATCCCGCATCCCCTGCAGCGTGTTGATCAGCCGCACATTGTCTCGCTGGTGGAGGCCGATGCTCGGCTCATCCAGAATATAGAGAACGCCCATCAACTGGCTGCCGATCTGCGTAGCCAGCCGGATCCGTTGGGACTCGCCGCCGGACAGGGATACGGCGGTGCGGTTGAGCGTCAGATAGTCCAGGCCCACATTGACCATGAACTCCAACCGCGCTTCGATCTCTTTCAATACCTGGCCGCCGATCGCGAGCTGGCGGGGGGAGAAGAGCGGTTCGGAGCCGTTGCGCCCCGCGGCGTCCCGCACCCAGGTCAGCGAATCGTTGACCGACATCGCCGTAATGTCATGGATGCTCTTGTCGGCGATCGTTACCGCCAACGCCATCGGCCGCAGCCGCCGCCCTTCGCATTCAGGGCAGGGGTTGACACCCATGTAATCTTCCAGCTTGCTGCGGATCCAATCGCTGTCGGTTTCCCGGTAGCGCCGTTGCAAGTTGGGGAGTACACCTGCATATTGCGTCTCGTAATTACGCTCGTAGCCGCGGGCGTTGCGATAATGCACCTGCACTTTTTCCCGCCCCGGCGGCCCGTACAGGATTATATCCCGCTGTTTGCTGCTCAACTTCTTTACCGGAGCCGTGCGGGGAATCGAAAACTGGTTGCAGACCGAGCGCAACAACTGTTTGTAGTAGCCCTCGTCACCGTTGCCGGGGTTTGAGCCTTGCCAGGGCCGCACAGCCCCTTCGGCAATACTGAGATCACCGTCCAGAATCAGATCGGGGTCGAATTCCTTCTGTACGCCCAGCCCGTCGCACGATGGACAGGCCCCGTGCGGGCTGTTGAAGCTGAAGGTGCGCGGCTCGATCTCGGTAAAGCTGAGACCGCAGCGCATACAGGCGAAGTGCTCGCTAAAGACGCGGTCGGTCGTGACGTCGCGCAGGCTGCCGTTGCCTTCAACCGGTACGCGCTTCACTTCGGAAACGATCACTGAACCCTCGCCCAACTTGAGCGCCGTTTCCACCGAGTCGGTGAGCCGCGTGCGGTCGGTGCCCGGCAGCACGCTTCCGGGGTTGTCCGGGTCGGACCGCTCCGCCCGCACGATGATGCGGTCGATCACCGCTTCGATGGTGTGCATCTTGTATCGATCCAACTCAGGGGCTTCGTCGACCTCGAACAGTTCGCCGTTCACGCGTACACGTACATAGCCCTGCGACTGCAGATCGTCGAAGACGCCTTTATGCTCCCCTTTACGATCTTTGATGATCGGGGCCAAAATCAGCAGACGTGCGCCCTCCTCCATCTCCAGAATTGAGTTGACGATCTGTTGCGGCGTTTGCTGGGTGATCGGGTCGCCGCACTCGGGGCAATGGGGCTGGCCTACGCGTGCGAACAGCAGTCGCAGATAGTCGTAGACTTCGGTGACGGTGCCGACGGTTGAGCGGGGGTTGCGCCCGGCGCCCTTCTGGTCGATTGAAATCGCGGGGCTGAGCCCTTCGATCTGATCGACATCCGGCTTTTCCATCAAACCGAGGAACTGCCGAGCATAGGAGGAAAGAGACTCGACGTAACGGCGCTGCCCTTCGGCGTAAATGGTATCGAAGGCCAGGCTGCTCTTGCCGCTGCCGCTCAGCCCGGTGATCACCACCAGCTTATCGCGTGGGATCTCCAGATCCACGTTGCGCAGATTGTGTTCGCGTGCGCCTCGTATGATCAGCTTGTCAAGCGCCATGCAGCCTCCAAACGTTTCCGGTTCCTGATAGCCAAGCGCCCAGTCGCGGCGCCCATCAATAGACAAGAGATCCGAGAATGTGAACGAATGTTCGCTATCAGGGCCATATTACCACTCTTGGTCGCTACTGTCCATAAATGGAAAGTAATGGGTGCGATTCAAAATGGAGGCGAGTTTCCGGCTGCCTCTGTCCCACTGCACAGGCTGCGGGCGAGACGCCCGCGATCCCAGTGAGGCGCCCCCAAATCTGACGCACACCCAAAGTAATATATTACCAAAATGCTCCGGCACTTGAGAAATTGTCGGGTGAATACACCGGAGTGTGGAGTGAACTCCGTGTTTCGAGGGTTTGAAGCCACGGAGAACGGTCTGATCGAATTGCTGTGTAATATGTCTACGATCTGTCTACGAACAGTAGGTAGAGGCAGGTTCTGCTCTCACTCCTGGCGAGCATCGTGCTGCCAGGTCGGCTGCGGCTGCCAACGAGGCGGATCGTAGAAGGGTCGCAGAGAAGGATCTTCTTGCCACTCGAAGGCGAATCGGATGCGGGTAAGGTGGGCAGCGTGCAGATCATCCCAGGGGAGATCCTGCGGCGCGAACCAGCCAACGTCCAGCGTCTCCCTGGTGACGATTGGGGTTCCTTCGACGTGGCGGGCGGCGAAGAGCAGACAGTAGAGATGATGCAGACCGCCGCCGCCGTGATAGTTGTTGTCGAACATGCCGAGAAATCCGCTCAGCGCAACCCGGCAGCCGGTCTCTTCCCACACCTCGCGCACCGCGCCTTCCGCCGGCAGTTCGTTTACCTCGCACCACCCGCCCGGCAGGGCCCAACGCCCATTGTCCGTCCGTTGGATCAGGAGGATGCGGCCGGCATTATCGAAGACGGCAGTATCCACCACCGTATATGGAGAAACGTAGCGCGTATCATCGAAGAAGTGGCGCTGGATTTTCGCCAGCGGACGCGCGTCCACCAGGGCTGTCAATTCGGCGCACAGAGCCAGCATCTCCTCGAAAGTCTCGGTCTGGTAAGGATTGTCGGCAAAACGCAAGCCGTTATTGCTCAGCGCACGCAGCTTTCCGGCAACATGCAGAATCGTCTCTTCCGGCGACCCTTCTTCCATAACTCTCCAGTCATTCGTTTCCATCATCACTCCCACTCGTACAATCAGATAGCCTGCTAATGCAGTTGGTTATCAGCCACTGATTTCCAGTTCCTTCTCCATTGCCAGAAGACGCACCAGGCGCTTGCCTGAACGGATGCGCTGAGCCTCGCCGGTCAGGGTAAAACCGAGAGACTGGAAAAACCTGAGCGCGCCGGGGTTGAACTGCTCGACGCCCAATTTGGCCTCGCGCACAGCACCTTCCGCAGCGAGCCACGGCTCCAGCAGGGCCCAGGCACTGGTGCCCACGCGCTGCCGTTGGAATGGCTCCGCCACCAGCAGGATTCCGACATATGCTGTTTCGGGGTCCGGCCAGTGCAAGCGGAAGTCGATCAGCCCCACCAGTTGTGCGCCGGCTTCGGGGTTGCCCGGCTCATTCGCGGCGACAATCCCCAGCCCCATACGGCCCGGCTCGGCCTCGATCGCTTCCAAATCGCGCACCGACTGCCCGGCGGGCGCCTGGGCCAGATGATACATCGCCCAATAGGCCGGGGACAGTTCGTACACCCGTTGCAGCGCATCGGCGTGCAGCGAAGCTTCCAGGGGAAGCAGTGAGATGGAGAGCGTCATGACGGCAGCGGCGTATGGTTCGCGGCCAACTCCTCCACACTGCGCCGCAGCCCTTTCCACTCGCCCTCGGCGCGCTGCAGATCGGCCGCAAGCGTCTCCAGCTTTTCCCGCTCTACGCGCACGAAGCGTGTGTAAGGCGCAACTGCCTCGCGGATGCGCTGCACGCTGCCTGCCAGTTCCGAATCGAACTGCTGGCTGATGGCGGTATCAAGCCGCCGACGCAGGTCGCCTATACGTGCGCGCAGTTGGGCTTTCACCTTCTGCCGCCGGTAGGGGAGCACATAGAGACCGAGTGCGGCGAGGGCGCTGGCGCCGAGGACACCGGTCACATCGAGGAAGGTCGTATTTAGAATAACCACGAGGATTGCGCCGAGGCCGATGGCGCCGGCTTCGACTGCGGCAGTTTGGAGGATAGCCCGCTGCACGTCCTTGGCCAGCTTCAACGCCTCGGCCTCGCGATCATAGGAGTCGACCACTTCCTGCGCGCTGCGGCCGATACTCTTTAACAAATTCTGGCGGTTGAAATCGAATTCGCCCCGCACATGGCCGATCATCTGGTCGGTGTGCTGAAGAGACCGGCGCTCGATGAACTCCATCACCGCCTGCCACTGGCGGTAGTCGCGCTCGATCAGCCAGTCGATCAGTTCGTCTACATGCCTCTCGACCGCCCGGCTGCTGTCGGCCAGGACGCGGCGCTCGAACTCACCTCGCAGGCGCTCGCTGTTGATCAGTTCGACGATACGGGTAATGCGCAGATTCTCGTCGAAGAAACGGTCGCCGCGCTCCGCCATTTCGTAGAGTACGTTATCGACGCGGTCGCTCTGGTAGCGGAAATCCCGCCGCATATCGTTCTGGTAGGCCGCCAACTGCTGGTCGATGGCGTCCAGCGCCTGGAAATCACCCTTGAGCAGAGATTGACGCTGTCTGATCACGTCCTGGTAGCTGGCTATCAAAGCTTCGGCGATTCCGATCGGGTTGGAGAGTTGCAGCCGCACGCGCTCTCCGGCGTCGAGAAAGTCGAGAATGTACTGCTCCAGCGGGCCGAACTGACTGCGCTGCCAGAGGGAGGCGCGGAAGGATGGTCTTGAATCTTCTGTCTCCTCGTTACTCTCTCCCGATTTTTTTGCTTCCAGCGCGAGGCGGGCGCTGACGGCGAAGATTGCCGGCGCTACGCCAAGCAATTCGTGGGCGTTCTGGCGCACGAATTCGAGCACCTCTCGCTGCTCCTCTTCTGTGGTCAGCAGTTCGATCTTGTTGACCACGATCACGATCTTTTTGCCCCAGTCGCGGATCTGTTGAAGGAAGGCGCGCTCCGATTCGCTGAATGGCCGGTCCGCGCTGGTGACGAAGAGGACGAGGTCGCTGCGGGGCACGAAATGCTCGGTCAGCTCCTGGTGCTGGCGAATTACGGCGTTGGTGCCGGGCGTATCGACCAGATTGACTTCCTGCAGCCAGGGAACGGGCAGACGGCGCACGGCCATGCCCTGGTCAGCGCCCGGCTGCTCAGCGGCATCGCTGTGGCGGATCAGAACCAGTTCGCTGGTGGTGGGCACGACGCCTTCGGGCAGAAATTCTTCCCCCAGCAGCGCGTTGATGACGGCGCTCTTGCCGGCGTTGAATTCGCCCACCACCACCATCAGGAAAAGCTCTTCCAATTGGGCCAGCGCGTTGCGGATCAGCCCCAGGTCGGAGTCGGACGCGTCGAGGCGCGCGAGGGTCACCTGCAGGTCGCCCAGCAGTTGACGCTCTTTCTGTAGGATTCGGCCCTGCTCAGCGGTCAATACCTGCTGCACGCATTTCCTCAGTATAGGCTGAAATCCATGTCGGACGCGGCACAGGGCATTCTAGCACAGGGGGACTTGCGTTCATATCGCCGGGGGGTAATGGGGTGCGTCCCAGATTTTTTGCGAGATTCGTCTGACCAGTGTTGGCTACAGCCTGGTCAATGAATCAGCTCCACTTGGCGGACAACAATTTGGGATGCACCCGGGTAATGGGTTAAGGGCCAGGGGCAGACCCATGCCTCGCAGAGGGATTCACCTCCGCATCAGTCCTTCCAGGCGCTTCTTCACGGCAGGCCACTCGCTTTCAATGACGCTGTAGTAGACGGTATGCCGGTCCACGCCGTCACGGGCAATGCGGTGGTTGCGCAGGGTGCCTTCCTCGACTGCGCCCAGGCGCAGAATCGCGCATCGCGACCGTTCGTTGCGGCTGTCTGATTTGAGGGAGACACGGCGCGCCGCCAGGTCCTCGAAGGCGTGCCGCAGCAGCAGGTATTTGCATTCGGTGTTCACGCCGGTCCGCTGCCACGCGGTCCCATACCATGTCATACCTATCTCCAGCGTCCGGTGCTCGCGAACGATGTCAATGTACGCAGTCGAACCCACCGCCTTGACGGTCTCCAGGTGCATCACGGTAAAGGTGACACGTGTTCCCGCTGCCGATTCTTCCAGACACGCTTGGATCCACTCCTCGGCGTCGGAAACACTGCTAAGAGCAGGGCGGGCGGCGTATCTCCATATCGATTCCTCCGCGCCCACGGCATACAGGCCGGCGGCATGCGCCAGCGCGATTGGCTCGAGTCGCACCAGGTTGCCGGTCAGCGTGACCGGCTGTGGATCAAAGATTGTATTCGCTATAGCCATGTCGGATTGTAGTACGGTCAGCAGTGTGAATCTGTCGGATTTCGAAATGGTAATGGCAATCGGTCCGCCAGTCAACTGACTCATGAAACCCGGGTGCAGTCCAGGCAGGGTGGGCTTTAAGCGAGCCTCTGGTTCGCGACGCAGGCCGCGGGCGAGACGTTTGCCGTGAGTCGACGCCATCTTTTGCGTTGAGCCGACCGCATCCGCCGCGCCTTGGCGAAGCGCAAACAGGCCCTTGGCGAACGGCAAACAGCGCTCCCAGGGGGATATCCCTACAATCCTGAATGCGCCCGGGACAGGAGTAATCTTGCGCTCTGCCTCCAGATCCGCTAGAATCTGCCGTACTCAGGATGCTTGCATCCGTTTCCCGCGACGAAAACTCAATACGCTGCACATTTCTAACCATATTTCAGACGAAAAGGAGCGCGAACAGCATGACTCACGATACTACCCTTAGTCGGCGCCGTTTCCTGCAGTGGAGCGCGGTCGGCATCGGCGGCGCGGCCATCGCGGCCTGCGCTGCGCCTGCGGCGCCTGCGGCCGCCCCTGAAGAGGCGGAGATGGCAGCCGAAGAGGTTATCACCATTTCCTGGTGGCACGCCTGGGGCGGCACCACCGGCATGGCGGCCATGGAAGGCGTCGCCGCGGCCTTCAACGAGGAAGACCGCAACGTCAAGGTTGAACGCCTACACGTAACTGAAATGAATGACAAGCTGCTGGCCGCGATCGCCGGCGGCACGCCGCCGGACGTGGGCGTTTGCTGCGTCCAGTATGCCGAACTCTACTCGCGCGGCGCGGTCATGCCCATCGACGACCGCATTGACAACAGCGACGTCATCGGCCGCGACGACTTTGTTCCCGGCCTGCTCGAGTCGATGCAGTGGCAGGGCGAAACATACGGCGTGCCCGGCTTCGAAGCTGGTCCCCGCTACGGCCTCATGTACAACAAGGCCATCATTGATGAGGCCGGTCTCGACCCCGAAAACCTGCCCCGCACCTGGGACGAGATGTTCGAATGGCACGTCGAGTTGACCAATTTCGACGACGCCGGCAACGTCGAGATCGTCGGCTTCGACCCCCGCGACGCCACCGCCGGCAACGGACCGGCCACCAACATCCCGCAATTCTGGGCCCTCACATACGGTCTCGACATGTGGGACGACGAGACCAGCACCTTCAACTACGACAACGAACTATTTGTCAGTGCCCTGCAAACGATCAAGCGCTTCACCGATCATGTCGGCGTGCAGCAGATGGAGTCGTTCCGCTCCAGCTTCGGCGGGTGGACGCAAAGCCCCTCATCCTCCTTCCCCAGCGGCGTTCAGGCCATGATTGTAACCGGCTACTACGCCCCCGGTGAACTTTTCCACTCCGCCCCCGACAAGGAGTTCGGCGTCGGTTGGGTGCCCGTTTCAGAAGACCGCCGCGACGTCACCTTCCAGAACGTGGGCGGCCATCCGATGTACATTCCCAACGGTGTTACGGAAATCGACGCAGCCTTCGAGTTCATCGAGTTCTGTTCGGAAGAAAAGGCGCAAAACGTCATTTTCGACAATACCGGCTGGCTGGGCGGCCGCAAGGCTCTCTACGACCCCGACCTGCCCAAGTACCAACGTTACGAAAACCTGGACTGGTTCCTGCGCTCGGTCAATGAGGCGGATGAACTGTGGGCGTGCCCGGTCATCCCCATCCAGGGCTTCGTCAACCAGCAGCGTTCCCGCACGTACGAGTCTGTCATCTTCGGCGACAAGGAGCCCGAACAGGCCGCCGCCGACATGCAGGCCGCCTGCACGGAAGAGATGCTGAAGCAGTTCCCCGAACTGGTAGGATAGAAAAAGACGGAACATACCAGTGGCTGACGGTTGGAGAAGCCTGCCGCCAGCCACTGAACACGGGCCGCGAAAATGCCGCAGCACTGGACTCCCGCCCAAACTCGCAACCTTCTCAAGGGTCTGGCCTTCATCTCGCCCTGGCTGGTGGGCTTTGCCGGTTTCGTCCTCTACCCGATCGCGGCGTCAGCCTATTACAGCCTGACGCGCTACGACGTCCTGCGTCCGGCCCGCTTCATCGGCCTGGAAAACTACGTCGAGTTATTCGTCAAGGATGATATCTTTCGCACCGTGCTGGGCAACACCGTCTACCTGGTGGTGATCGGCGTGCCGGTCGGGCTGGTGGTGGCCTTTCTGCTCGCCAGTCTGCTCAACCGTGAGATGAAGCTGAGGCCGCTCTTCCGCACCATCTTTTTCCTGCCGGTGCTGGTGCCGGCCGTGGCCTCGGCAGAGGTGTGGCGCTGGGTCTACAACACCAATTACGGTGTGATCAACTCATTCATCAAGAGTTGGGGGTGGGCGGTCATCCCCTTCATTTCTTCCGTGGAGCTGGCGAAACCGTCCCTGATCCTGATTCACGTTTGGGCGCAGGGCACTGCCATCGTCATTTTTCTGGCGGCATTGCAGGACGTGCCCAGTTCGCTGCTGGACGCGGCCGAAGTCGACGGCGCCAACGCACTGCAGCGCTTCTGGCACGTCACGATACCTATCTGCACGCCGGCGATCCTGTTCGTGATGCTGACCGGCATGATCGGCATGTTCCAATACTTCACCCTTGGCTGGCTGCTAACCGGGGGCGGCCCTAACGATTCGACCGAATTCTTCAGCCTTTATCTTTATCGCAACGCCTTCCAGTTCTTCAAGATGGGGTACGCCTCGGCCCAAGCCTGGATCCTGTTCATTATCATTCTTGCCTTCACCCTGCTTATCTTCCGCAGCTCGGCCCGCTGGGTCTACTACGCCGGAGAGTCGGATTAACCGTAAGGGCCAACTGCCCGCCGCAATCATGCAACAAGCCGAAGCTATCGCCAGCAGCCCAACACAGCATCTCTCGCTCACGCAGCGCGCGCCTTTTAAGGCTGCACAACGCGCGCTCTTTTACGTGATGATGGTTGCGCTGGCGCTCATTTTCGCCGGGCCCCTGTTGTGGATGCTCTCAACTTCATTGAAGACGGATCCCCAGGTCTACACCGTCCCGCCGACCTGGTTTCCCAATCCTGTGCGCCTGGTCAACTACCCGGAGGCGCTCTCCTCCCGCCCCTTCGGCACGTATACATTTAACACGTTGAAGTATGCCTTGGGCGCGGTGGCCGGCGCGCTGATTTCGAATACGCTGGTCGCCTACGGCTTCGCCCGCATCCGCTGGCCCGGGCGGGATATTTTTTTCATCATTTGCCTTTCGACGATGATGATCCCGTTCCAGGTGCGCATGATTCCTCTTTATCTCACTTTCAAGAATCTCGGCTGGCTCAACACGTATTTGCCTCTCATAGTACCGACCTTTCTTGGGGTGAACGCCTACTACACGTTCCTGCTGCGCCAGTTCTTCCTCACCATTCCCAGCGAGTTGTCCGACGCGGCGCGCGTTGACGGCTGCACTGAACTGGGCATCCTGATTCGTATCATCCTGCCCCTGGCCAAACCGGCGTTGGCGGTGATCGGGCTGCTCCAGTTCATGTTCGCCTGGGATAACTACATTGGGCCACTGATCTATCTCAACGACGAAGGCTTGTACCCGATCGCGCTCGGCCTGCAACAGTTCCGCACCATGTTTCAGGAAGAGTTGATGTGGCCGTATATGATGGCGGCCAGCACCGCCACGGTCGCGCCTGTCATCATCCTCTACTTCTTCGTCCAGCGTACCTTCGTTGAGGGCATCTCCATTACCGGCCTGAAGGGGTAAGTTCAGGGACCACTACACTAACGGTTCGCTGCCCGTTCTGACCGGCGGCGTTTTCGCGCAACAACCTCAAATTCACAGATCAAGGTGCAGAACTATGCCAACCGACAGCCGGCCCAACATCCTCTTCATCTGCGTAGACCAGTGGCGCGCGGACGCGCTCAGCCTGACCGGGCACCCTGTCGCCGAGACGCCTCACCTGGACAGGCTGGCCCGTGAGGGCATCAACTTTACCCAGGCTTATGCGGCCACGCCGACGTGCGTGCCGGCGCGGGCGACGATCTTCACCGGCCTCAACCAACGCCATACCGGATTTGTCGGCTACAACGACCGCATCGACTGGCACTACGACTGCACAATGCCCGGCCTGCTGGCGGAGGCGGGCTACCATACGCAGTGCGTCGGCAAGATGCACACGCACCCCTCGCGCAACCTGATGGGTTTCCACAACGTCGTCCTGCACGACGGCTACCTGCACCGCGAACGTTCTAAGCGGGATGACTACGGGCTGGTTGACGACTACACGCCGTGGCTGCGGGACCGGCTAGGCCCGGAAGCGGACTACATCGACACCGGCGTGGGCTGTAACGGCTACGCGGCGCGTCCCTGGGTCTACGACGAGATGCTGCACCCGACCAGTTGGGTCACGACGATGGGCATCGATTTTCTGCGCCGCCGCGACCCGACCAAGCCGTTCTTCCTGATGCTCTCCTACCACCGGCCGCACCCGCCGCTGGACCCGCCCGATGCATTCATGGACCGCTACCTGACGAAGCCGCTGCCGGACCCGGTCATGGGGGACTGGGCGCCCGACAGTCTGCCGGTGCGCGGGCTGGACAGCCCGATCCCAACCGATGCGGCGCAGCGCGATTATGCGCGGCGGGCCTACTATGCCCAGATCAGCCATATCGACTACAGCCTCAACCGCGTGTTCCAGGCGCTGTTTGAGAACGGCGAGCTTGACAACACGGCCATCGTGTTCACCGCGGACCACGGTGAGATGCTCTACGACCATAACCATGTGGCCAAAGGGTATCCTTTCGACAGCTCGGCGCGCCTGCCCTTCATCCTGCGTCTGCCGCGCGCGGGCAGCCCGCACCACCAGGCAAGGCAGGCGGATGAGCCGCAGCGGGAAGTGAATCAGGTCGTCGAGCTACGCGATCTGCTGCCGACCTTCTGCGATCTTGCCGGTACCGACACGCCCGCGCACGTCGATGGGCGCAGCATTCTGCCGCTGGCGCGCGGGGAATCCGGCGGCTGGCGCGAGCATTTGCACGGTGAGCATTTCATGATGAAGGATTCCAACCAGTGGCTGACGGACGGGCGGGAGAAGTATATCTGGTACAGCCAGAGCGGACGCGAACTGCTCTTCGACCTGGAGGCAGACCCGACTGAACTACACGATCTGGCCGCGCCGCGGCCAGATCGTGTAGCCTTTTGGCGCGAGCGGCTGATGGCGGAGCTGGACGGCCGCGAGGAGGGGTTTGTGCAGAACGGGGCGCTGGTGAGCGGCATGCCGCAGAGCCCGACCCTGGTCGACGCGGGGCATTATCGGAAGCGGTGAACAAGTGGCTGGCGGTTAGCCACGAGCGCTAATACACCGGAATCCCTTCTCTCCTCAAGATGCGATGCACGTTGGCCGCGGCCAAGGGATATTTCTCGTTCGGCAGGTGTTCGAGCATCATGTAGCCGTCGGGATGCTCCTCGTGCCAGAGGCGCAACGCGGTCCCCAGGTCCAGTTCGCCCTCGCCGGGGACCTCTTCATCCATATGGATCACGAAACCGTCGCGCACGCTGATATCCTTGCAGTGCGCAATGGCGCTGATCGGTCCCATGCAGTCGAAGATATGGCGTAGACGGGCCCTGCTGTCATAGACCTGGTGCAGCGTCTGGAAATGGTTCACATAGTCCATCACAAGCCGCAGCCGCGGGCTGCCCACGTCACGAATGACGGCGCGGTTGAACTCCGGCGAGTTCATAATCGTCAGCAGATGCGTTTCGACGGCGACCGTCTGGCCGATCGTTTCGGCCGCCTCGGCCAACCAGGAGAGAGATTCCAGCAGCAGGCCGCGGCGCCACGACCGGTGATTCTCCGGGTGCGGGCTGTATGAGCCATTGGGGCTCAGGCTGCCGGTGCGGATCAGCGCAACATGGCCGCCCAACTCGGCCGCAACCCCAAAGCCGCGGCGAATATCATCCAGCAGCCGTTTGCGCGCCTCGTCGTCCGGGTCGAAGAGACAGCCCGGATAGCCGATGCCGACCTGCACAATGTCCATGCCCTCGTCGGCGAAGAGCCGCCGTACCCGCTGCCAGACCGGCGCAGATGCCGGCGGCGCATCGGTGGCTGAGACGGAGAGGCCCACCCCCGTCAGTCCCAACGCCCGGATCGCAACCAGATGCGGGCCGTGAATATCGGCGGGATTTCCGGGCAACATGCCGACAACGCCTAATCTCATAAGGCAACTCCATGTGGTGAAGCGGGGTCAGTGCAGCGGCTGGCCACCAGCTACGCGCCAAGACCCGCCAAGTTGACATTCGCGATACATACTGTAGAATCGGGTCGTTCCCACCCGAACATATCAGCAGATATTTTTGAAAAACGCAAACGGGCAATACTTACAGACGGGGCCTGTGCCCCGAGGAGGAAACAGTTGGCCGAAAAGGAGAGCAATCCTCCCGACCTGGCGCGAGTACTGGCCTATGTCGACGCCCACCAGCAGGCGTTTATCGACCGGCTGCTGGCCTATGTCGCCCGGCCGAGCATAAGCGCCCACGGGGTCGGTATCCGGGAGACGGCTGACTTCCTGTTCGGCTACCTGCAGGGGCTGGGCATGGAGGCGCGTTTGCTGGAAGGCGCGGGCTGGCCCTTCGTGTTCGGCCGCTACGGGGAGAGTCCGCACGCGCTGACGGCGCTGCTCTACGGCCATTACGATGTGCAGCCGCCCGATCCCCTGGACGCCTGGAACTCGCCGCCATTTGAACCGGAGATACGCGACGGCCGCATCTGGGGGCGGGGTGTGGGCGACAACAAGGGGCAGCATCTGGCCCAGCTTCTGGCGATTGAGTCGTGGCTGGCGGTCACCGGCGGCCTGCCGTGCAACGTTATCGTCCTGCTGGAGGGCGAGGAGGAGGTCGGCAGCCCGCATATCAGTGATTGCGTGCGCGCCCACCGCGCTCTGCTTGCCGACGCCGACCTGGTGATCACCGCGGACGGCCCCGTGCACGAGAGCGGACGGGCCTGCATCAAGTTCGGCCCGCGCGGGATCGCCTCGTTCGAATTGCGCGCGGTCCATGCGCAGCGGGACTTTCATTCCGGCAACTGGGGCGGCGTGGCGCCCAACCCGATCTGGACGCTGGTCCATCTTCTGGCGACGATGAAGGACAGCCGCGGCGCCATTACCATCGACGGTTTCTACGACAATGTCGTGCCGCTCAGCGAGCTGGAACGTGAGGCGTTGGACGCCCTGCCGGTTGATGTGGCGGCGGTGATGGAGGGCGCCGGTCTGGCTCGCCTGGATGAACCGCAGGAACGGCCTTTCTTCGACCGCCTGGCGGCCTGGCCGACGTTCACGGTCAACGGCTTTCATGGCGGCTACGGCGGGCCGGGGACGAAAACGGTGCTGCCCCACCAGGCGACGGTGAAATGCGATATGCGGCTGATCGAGAACCAGCGCGTCGACGATATCCTGGACAAGGTGGAAGCGCATGTCCGCCGCCACGCGCCCGAGGTGGAGGTGATCCGCCAGGGGGGCATGGAGCCGTCGCGCACGCCGCTGGACTCGCCCTACACGCGCCCTCTGCAGCGGGCCTTCCGTGCGGCCCAGGACATCGATCCGCTGCTCATCCCGGCGATGGGCGGCAGCCTGCCGGACTATGCCTGGACCAAGATACTGGGCGTCCACTCCTTTACCACGCCCTACGCCAACCATGACGAATCCAACCATGCCCCCAATGAGAACCTGGAGGTGCAGCGTTTCATCGCCGGCATACGCACCGGCGCCGCGGTGCTGGCCTATCTGGGTGAAGAGAGTTGAGTCATTCTCAGCAGCCTGTTTCCGAGCAGCTTTGTCCTGTGAAAACCATATAGAAGAAAACGAAAAGCCCGAAAGGAGCCGTCATGTTAAACATAGGCATCATCGGATATGGCCGCCGCATTTCTAATATGGCCAAAGGGCTGGATATCTTCGACATCCCGTACCGGGTAGCGGCCGTCGCCGACCCGCGCAGCGACCGCATCCAGGCCGACAACGACCCCTTCCTCGCCGATACCCGCTTCTACAGCTCCGCCGACGAACTGCTGGCCGGGGCCGACGAACTGGACGGCCTCATGATCGGGACCCGCTGCAATCTGCACACGGAGATGGCCCTCAAAGTAGCGCCCACGCAGCTCCCGCTCTTCCTGGAAAAGCCGGTCGCGATCACTTTTGACGAGGTGCGCCGCCTGCACGCGGCCTATAAGGACTACGCCGCGCCGACCGTGGTTTCGTTTCCGCTGCGGCTCAGCCCGATCGCCCAGAAGGTGCGCGAGATCATCGAGTCCGACCAGGTCGGCAGCATCGAGCAGGTGGTCGCGTTCAACGATGTCGGTTACGGCAGCGTCTACTTCAGAAGCTGGTACCGGAACTACGAGATGGATGGGGGTCTTTGGCTGCAGAAGTTCACGCACGACGTCGACTATATCAACTATCTGCTCGACGCGCGCCCGTACTGGGTCAGCGCCATGAACTCCCGCCGCGTCTACGGCGGCGACAAACCTTGGGATCTGCAATGCAAGGATTGCCCGGAGCAGGAGACATGCCCGGAAAGCCCGTTCGTGCGCTTCCGCAGCGGCTTTGAAGGCGGCCGCGTCCGCTTTGCCGAGGAGCAGGTCTATCGCGACGATCAGTTCTGTGTCTTTTCCGAGGGGCATCAACTGCAGGATAATGGCAGCTGCATGTTGGAATATGAAAACGGCGTTCAGGCGAGCTACACACAGAACTTCTTTACCCGCTACCGCGGCGCCCGCCGCGGCGCCCGCCTTTACGGCTATCGCGGCATCATCGAGTTCAACTGGAGCGAAAACCATATCAAGATATTCAGTCACACATCGCCCGTAGTGGAGACGATCGACTTCAGCGGGGATATGCCCCACTTCGGCGGCGACCGCGAGTTGAGCTTTGATTTCCTGATGGCTATGCGGGACCGCCGGCCCTCGCGCAGCCCGATTGATGCCGGCATTCTCAGCGCCCTGACCTGTCTGTGGGCGCGCGAATCGGCCAACAACCGCCAGGGCTACGAGGTCGTGATGCCGGAGGCGGAGACAGCGATTAGCGGTTAGGCCGAACCATTTACAGCAGGTCAGATCAGTAGCAGGAGTAGTCCTACGAGGCCGATAAGGCCGGAGATGTGGTCGATCTGGAGGATGAACCAGAGCGCGAGGCCATGCACGGCGACGCGCGCGGCCCAGATGCCCCAGCGGTGCGGCGCCGCGGCCAGCGTGGTGATCAGCACGAACCACAGGTAGGGGGTCAACTGACCCCACTCCATACCGGTGCGCAGGAATTCCCATCCCGCCCAGGCAAGTGAAAACGCCCGCAGTCCTGTGGCCGCGCCGGCCCGGGGGTAGGCGGCCGCGAGGTGCGCCAGCCACGTCCAGGGCGCGGCGTAGGGCGCGCCGATGAACCAGCAGGCGACGACCGCGATGAGCCATTCCAAGGTGCCGGCCACCAGCGGCGCGACCGACATTTGGCAGAAGAGGCCCCAGCCGCGGTCCTGCTGCAACAGGGACCTATAGGTAGCCACGCATCTCCTCCAGGGCTTCGTCGCCCAGTGATTTGGCGGCGCTGGCCATGTAGGCCAGCTGCTCGGAGACCAGCGACGAGAAGGCGAAGAAGAGGTTGAAGGCCCGCAGGGGTGTGGTCAGGTAGAAACTGGCGTCGGTGGCCATGTCGAAGATCTGAGACGGCCAGTAGAGCGCGATCAGGAAGGACATGCCCGACCATTCTTTGGCCAGCTTGCCGTACTCGATGGTAAAGACCGAGCCGTAGTTGGCGCTGTTGAACTTCAGGCTTTTGCGGCCGAGAATCGAGCCGAACAGCCAGATGTAAAAGCCCACGCCGGCCATGTAGGGGTTGGTCTTGGCGCGGTAGGCCATGCCGCTCGACACCATCTGAATGCCGGTGGTGAGCATCCAGATGAGCATCGTCATCATGACGCCCCAGTTTGAGATCGGGTTGTTGAAGAGATAGAAAAGGGTTTCCCCCTGGATACGTCCTTGCACCCATCCCATGCTTCCGAGCAGGTCGGCCACGAACATGGCGGCCACCAGGGCCAGTATCGGTCTTGAGGAGAGGAGAGCCACACGGCCAATCGAGGTTTTGGCGATATCGTTTTTCATGGATCGCTCCTTGCTGTTGGGTCGAGCTTTTTGCCTGCAGTGGAGGTCGGCGATTGCCAGGCCGCGCGGGCATGTTCTGCATATATTAGCACATATGTTCTAATTTGTCAAGAGAAATCAGAATGGATTTCTCGACGAATTTGGAATAAAGGGAGGCCTTTGTCAGTACACGTCATGCGTCTTATGGAATTCAAGTAAGAATTGACATGGGTACACGTAATGGCCACAAGCATTGCCTACATGGATAAGCGCTCCTCGCCAACGTATGGAGTTCCTCATCTACCTGTTAGAGTGGTATACTCCCACTCGCTATTAACGTTTAGGTCCCTAAACGTTAATAGCGAATTCCGTTATGCAAAAAACGTTAATAAGGGGTTTGGCCACTATGCGGCGAGGCGAAATCGGCGCCTACGAAGTTACGATTACCGAAAATGAACAGGTACGCGCTTTTGTCCCGCTTCCGCTGCCGCCACAGCCGCCGCTGGACCTAAACGGAAAGCTACAACAGACGCTTGAAGCAGCGCTGTTGGCCTTGGGTCGTCTCGACGGCGTCACTACTCTCCTTCCGGACCAGACACTATTTCTCTATACATACGTGCGCAAGGAGGCCGTGCTTTCCTCTCAGATTGAAGGAACACAGTCATCGCTTTCCGACCTCCTGCTTTTTGAGTTGGAGGAGGCGCCCGGCGTTCCGCTGGATGATGTGGTCGAAGTCTCGAACTACGTAGCCGCGCTCGAGCATGGTCTACGCCGCCTGAGGGATGGTTTCCCGATGTCCAACCGCCTGCTGCGCGAGATCCACGGCGTGTTGCTGTCACGCGGTCGAGGCAGCGACAAGACGCCCGGCGAGTTCCGCCGTTCGCAGAACTGGATTGGCGGCTCACACCCTGGCAACGCTGACTTTGTGCCGCCGCCGCATCGCCAAGTGCCCGACTGCATGGCCGAACTGGAACGCTTCCTGCACGCCAGAGAGGACGGGCTGCCTCTGCTGCTGCGAGCTGGCCTTGCACACGTACAGTTTGAGACGATTCACCCCTTTCTTGACGGCAACGGGCGCGTCGGCAGACTGCTGGTGACATTGCTGCTGTGCCAGGCCGGCGTGCTGCGCGAGCCACTCCTCTATCTGAGCCTCTATTTGAAGCAACACAGGGAGAAATACTACGATCTACTCAACTATGTGCGCCACAGCGGTGACTGGGAGGAATGGCTCACTTTTTTCCTTGAAGGCGTGCAGGTGACTGCCGCCGGCGCTGTCGATGCTGCCCAACAGATCGGCCAGATGTTTCAGGAAAGCCACAACCGTATTGAAAGGACCGGACGCCGAGCCGGCTCGGCTGTGCGCGTGCATGAGGCGCTGAAGGCCCGTCCGGTCCTGCACTTGTCCGAAGTTTGCAGCCGTACGACGCTTTCCTTCCCCACCGCGACAAGGGCGATGGAGTTACTTATCGAGCAGGGAATTGCGCGTGAGATCACGGGAAAACGTCGTGACCGGTTGTTCGTGTACGACCGGTATCTTGCCATCCTGGATGAAGGGACAGAGCCGGTGTAGAGTCGGGGCGGGACGACCCTACGCCATATCCACACTTCGGTGGACTGTTCCAACCAACTGGAATCCCAGCCAGTTGAAGCCCCAGCTAGAAAAACCCGACAACGAGGCTGACATTTCGCGTCGGTCTACTTACAGAACCCCGCTACCCCGGCCCTCTGGACGCTGATTGACACGATATTCAACCCGTGTTATCTTCTCCCGCAGTGCCCCATCTTGTTTCAGGCAGGTCCTCACAGCCGACTGCAACCGCAACTGGTTGCCCGGCGCAAGTTCTTCGGAAAATCTGCCAGTGACTGTTCGTTCTACGTTTCCATTTCACCATGCAAAGGAGCGACGCAAAATGACACAACGCGCAATGAGCCGACGTGACTTCATGCACGTGGCAACCGCAACATCTGTCGGCGCCCTGATCGCCGCCTGCGCGCCTGCTGCCGCGCCGTCGGCGGGAGACGACGGAGGAGGCGCACCGGCGATGGAAGAGGTGACCATCGAGTTCTGGGTGAACCAGCCGATGGCCCGCAGTGAAGGGCTGTGGGATACGTTGATGGCCGAGTACGAAGAGATCAACCCCGGCGTCACCGTATCCTCGCTGATCATCCCGCACCGCGATTACGAGCCGAAGGTGCTCACCGGTTTGGCCGGCGGCACGGTCGGCGACCTGCTGGACGTCCATCCCATGCACAACGCCACGATGGCGATGCGCGGCGCGCTGATGCCGCTGGATGAGCTGATGCCCACGCTCGGCGTCGGCGAAGACGAGATGACCAAAGCCTGGGACTACAACGTTTGGCGCGGAAAGCGCTGGGCGATTCCCCGCTCCGACAACCCGACGATCATGCTCTACAACCGCAGCATGGTCGCCGAGGCCGGCATGGACGACCCGGCCGAACTGTGGGCGGAAGGCAAGTGGGACATCGAAGCCTTCGATAACACCATGGATGCCGTCAGCGGCGGCGAGGGCGAAGATCGCGTTTACGGCTGCGCCCTGCCCGGCGGCGGCACGATCCGCATGCAGTGCGTCTGGATCTGGGGCAACGACGCCACGGTGTGGAATGAGGACGAGACCGCGTCTGCCTTCAACAGCCCGAAGGCGATCGAGGCGTGGGAGTACATGACCGGCGCCGTGGCCAGAGGCTGGGCGCCTACCCCCGCCGAGAGCAACATCCCCGGCGGCTGGGTGGCGATGATGGGACAGCGGCGTCTGTGCATGCAGTGGCCGGGCGCGCAGTTCGTCCTCGGCGGCCAGGCGCAGTTCATCCCCGAGGACGTCATGTCGGAGATGCAACTGGTGCCGCTGAACACGCTGTGGAACGGCAACCGCGAAGTGCGCAACGCCACCAACTCCCACGGCATCTACCTGCAGACCGACCATGTGGACGAGTCGTGGGCGATGTGCCAGTACCTGATTTCGGACGACGCCCAGTTCCGCATCATTCGCGAGCGCTGGACTTCGCCGATGGTCAAGCGGCATGCGGAGAGCGAAGCATGGCTGGGCAGCCTCGAGCCGAGCCTGGAGACGGCGGAGATGTGGGAAGACTCCTTCAACAACATCCGCGCCTTCTCGCACCTGCCGCGTCAGCAGGAGATGGACAACCTGATCCAGGCGGCCAAGGACCGGATTATCCTCGGTGATGCCACGGCCCAGGAGGCGATGGACGCTGTCGCCGCCGAAGTCGACGCCATCATCGCCGAAGTGGAAGTAGAGATCCAGGAAGCCGGACTGTAGACAGTGATCAGTGGATAGTGGTCAGTGGTTTCTGCTAACCACTGACCACTATCTCTCCTTCAATGCGGGGAGTGGCTCATGGCAGACGCCGTGCCGCTGGGGGCAAGCAGCCCTGTTCAGACCCAAAAACCGAGATGGTCGCGCAAAGTCAAAGCGGACAATATCGCCGGCTATCTGTTTCTCGCGCCATGGATTATCGGATTCCTGGCATTTATTGTCGGCCCTATGCTGGCCTCCGGCTACCTGTCGCTTACCAAGTACTCCGGCTTCGGTGACGCGAAATGGGTCGGTTTCCAGAATTACGACAAGATCTTTCAGGACGATCTCTTCTACACCTCGCTGTACAATACCACTTACTTCGCCTTTCTCGGCGTGCCCGCCCAGCTTCTCGTGGCGCTCTGCCTGGCTGTGCTGCTCAACATGAAGGTGCGCTACGTCAACGTCTTTCGCACCGTATACTACATTCCGACGGTTACGCCGGCGGTCGCCAACGTCTTCCTGTGGGTCTGGATCTTCAACTTCGACTTCGGCCTGATCAACTCACTGCTGCGCCTGGTCGGGATCTCGCCGGTCAACTGGCTGTGGGACCCACAGATCGTCAAGCCGGCGCTGATTCTGATGAGCCTGTGGTCGGTGGGGCAGCAGATGGTGATCTTTCTGGCTGCGCTGCAGGGCGTGTCCGAAGAGCTTCTGGAGGCGGCATCGATCGACGGCGCCAGCAACTTCCGCCGCTTTATCAGAATTACGGTCCCGCTGATCAGCCCGGTCATCTTTCTCAACCTCATTATCGGCATCATCAACTTGTTTCAGACCTTCACCGTCGCATTTATCGCCACCAAAGGCGGGCCGATCAACTCCTCTCTCTTCTACGTGCTCTACATCTATCGCAAAGGGTTCGAAAGCTTTTCGATGGGCTATGCCTCGGGACTGGCCTGGATCCTGTTCATGATTATCCTGGTGATCACCGCCATCCAGTTCTATTTTGCGCAGAATTGGGTCTATTATGAGAGCGGCGGCGCGCCGAGCTAGAACCCCATTGGTCAGTGGCAGGCGGTCAGTTGTGATCACGGGCCACGGTTCATAGGCCGCTTCTTTGGAGGAATGCATTGGTAGATAGAGAAGAAAAGTATATCGGATCGATTTCCGGGAAGATAGCGGCGTATATTCTGCTGGCAATGGGGGCGGTGATCTCATTGATGCCGCTCTACTGGCTGGTTATGACGTCGTTGCGGCCGGCGGGAGCCGAGTTCACCTACCCGCCCGAATGGATCCCCTCTTCCTTTCACCCTGAAAACTATACGATTGCCTGGAATCGCGCGCCCTTCTGGATCTTCACGTTCAACAGCATTCTGGTCACTTTTCTGGCCACGCTAGGCACCCTCCTCACCGCCTCGATGGCGGCCTACGCCTTCGCCCGCGTCCCCTTCTATGGGCGAAACGTCTGGTTCGGGCTCACGCTTTCGACGATGATGCTGCCGTGGGCTGTCACGCTGATCCCGCGCTTCCTGCTGTTCAAGTATATGCAACTGTTTGATTCGCTGTGGCCGCTTTTTCTGCCGTTCTGGTTCGGAGGCGGGGGCTTCTATATCTTCCTCATCCGGCAGTTCATTATGACGCTGCCGGTCGAGATGGAGGAGGCGGCCGTTGTGGACGGCGCTTCGCGTCTGCGCATCTATTTCATGATTACGATGCCGCTCACCAAGCCGGCGATCGCGGCTGTAGGCGTTTTTTCCTTTATCCACCATTGGAACGACTTTATATCGCCGCTGATCTATACCAATCGGGAAGAGACGCGCACGTTGGCGTTGGGACTGCGCTACTTCGGCGACGAGCAGTTCACCGAATTCCGGCTCATCATGGCCGTAGCCACGCTGATGCTTGTCCCCGTCCTCGTGGTCTTTTTTACCGCTAACAAATATTTCGTCTCCGGCGTCGCCCTCTCCGGCCTGGCCGGTCGCTAGGACCGGCTCCTGGCGCCAGGTTTCCGATTCCCCGTGCCGCCGGCGGCAGCAGAACTACCAATACCGACAAACGAAAGATTTCTGGAGTACATACCATGCAGAGTGCAAACGGAAACGAGGCGCCGGCACAACGCAAGGCGCTGACCGAAGAACAGATCAACCGCTTCTGGATCGACGGCTACCTGACGATCGGCAAGATTCTGGAGGATGACGAGATCGAGCTGCTGCGCCGGGAATATGATCACGAATTTGCACTGGCGCGCAGCGGCCGCAATCCCAGATTCCGCAACCTGTCGATCGAAGATACCGACGACGTGGAGGCCAAGAACAAGGCCGAGTCGCAGATGCTCCAGATCATGCAGATGTGCGAATACAACATTCACTTTCGCCGCCTGCTCTATGACGACCGCATCCTCGATATGGTGGAGGACCTGATCGGGCCCAACATTCAACTTTTCCATGACCAGGCGCTGTTCAAGCCGGCCCACCACGGCGGCCCTGTGCACTGGCACCAGGACAACGCCTACTGGAAATGCAGCCCGCCCAACCTGGTCAGCTGCTGGCTGACGCTGGACGACGTCGACATTCACAACGGCGCGATGCAGTTCATCCCCGGCTCCCACTTCCACTCGGTTGAGCATGAAGACTCCACCGACGACAGCGTTCTCCTCGACTACGGCGACAACGTTGACCAGTCCAAGGCTGCGGTCATCGCCCTGCCCGCCGGCGGCGTAACACTGCATCACTGCCAGACCCTGCACTACACTGCGCCAAACGTCACCGACAACCAACGCCGCGCCTTCGCCATCCACTTCATGACGCCGGGCACCAAGTCGCTGCGCGAGATGCAGTATCTGGAGGTGTCGTTCGAGCGGCCGGTGTTGAGGATGCGTGTGTGAGGTAAGTTTTCAGTAGGCAGTTTTTGGTTTTTAGTAACGGCGGGCGGCCGAGTCTTGGGTAGTAGACAAGTACGCGTGACCTGCGGTTCGGGGCTGCCTGTATTGGCAGCCGGGCAGGGGCGATTTCTGGAGGACTGGCATTGCAGACCGCAAATGGGAAGACGACGGCGGTAGAGCGCAAGGCGCTGACCGAAGAGCAGGTCAACCGCTTCTGGATCGAAGGCTACCTGAATATAGGTAAGGTCCTGCTGGATGACGAGATCGAGTTGCTGCGGCGCGAGTATGACCGCGAACTCGAAAAGGCCCGCAGCGGTCAGACCAGGTTTCGCAACCTCTCTATCGACGATACCGATGACCTGGCGGCCAAGAACGAGGCTGAAGCGCAGATGCTTCAAATTGGGCAAATGTGCGAGAGAAACATCCACTATCGCCGCCTTCTTTACGACGACCGCTTCCTCGATCCTGTCGAGGACCTTGTCGGTCCCAACATCCAGCTCTTCCACGACCAGGCCCTTTTCAAACCGGCCCATCACGGAGGCCCCGTCCACTGGCACCAGGACAACGCTTACTGGAAGTGCAGCCCGCCCAATCTCGTGAGTTGCTGGCTCACGCTCGACGACGTCGACATAAATAACGGCGCCATGCAGTTTATCCCCGGCTCCCACTTCAGTTCCGTGGAGCACGAACAGGCTGTCGACACAAACGCCCTCCTCGACTTGGGGGACCAGGTGGATGAATCGAAGGCCGTCGCCGTTGCACTCCCCGCCGGCGGAGCGACTCTGCACCACTGCCAGACGCTGCACTACACCGCGCCCAACGTCACCGACCGCCAGCGCCGCGCCTTTGTCATGCACTTGATGATAACCGGCACCAAGTCACTGCGTGACAGTGCCTACCTGGACGTTTGCTTTGCTCGCCCTGTGCTGCGCATGCGCGTCTAGCCCGCAGCAACCGGCTCCTGAAAGCTTGTTCCCGTTATTCAGTTTCTATCAGCCAGTCCCCCTGGGGCAGTTCCTCGCCATTTGGAAACATCGCTCACATTCTTGGACATACCGAGAACTGAAAGGTCTTCAAGTCATGCAGTCTACAAACGGAAACAGCGAGCCGGCCCGACGCAAGGCGCTCAGCGAAGAGCAGATCAACAGCTTCTGGACGAACGGTTATCTGAAGGTGGGCAAGATCCTGGAAGATGACGAAGTCGAACTGCTGCGCCGCGAATATGACAGGGAATTCGAACGTGCGCGCAGCGGCCTCCATCCCAGGTTCCGAAGTCATGATATCGGGGAAACCAAGTTTCTCCAGATCATGCAGATGTGCGAATACAATATCCATTTTCGCCGCCTGCTGTATAACGATCGCATTCTGGACTTGATCGAAGATCTGATCGGGCCGAACATCCAGCTTTTCCACGACCAGGCGCTGTTCAAGCCTGCCCGCCACGGCGGCCCCGCGCACTGGCACCAGGACAACGCCTACTGGCGCTGCTCCCCGCCCAACCTGGTGAGTTGCTGGCTGACGCTGGACGACGTCGACGTCCACAACGGCGCGATGCAGTTTCTGCCGGGCACGCACTTTCGCTCTGCGGAACACGACCGGCTGGCAGAAAACAACGCCCTGCTCAAATTGGGGGAAGGTATCGATGAATCGAAAGCGGTCGTAGTGCCGTTGCCGGCGGGCGGAGTGACGCTGCATCACTGCCAGACCTTGCACTACACCGCGCCCAACGAGACCGACCGGCAGCGGCGGGCCTTTGCGGTCCATTTCATGACGCCCGGCACGAGGTCGCTGCGCGACATGAAGTATCTGGAGGTGTCGTTCGAGCAGCCGGTGCTGCGGATGCGGGTCTGAAGTCAGTTTTCAGTAGGCAGTTTTTGGTTTTTAGTGACGTCAGGCGGCCCCGGCTTGGCGTGGCGGAGGAATAGTGTAATTGCCTGAGTTTCCAGATCCAGTACCGGGAGGGAAGGGTTGGATTGGAAGCAGGGAGACCATTCGAAATCATACAGAGGAGGAGTAACACAATGGGTAAGACGGAAGAGAGAAGAGGCTCCAGCCGACGTGAATTCCTGCGCGCCGGCGCTCTGACTGTTGCCGGGATCACGGTGGTTGCCTGTGCGCCGGCGGCGGCGCCGGCTGAAGAGGCGGCCGGGTCTGAGGCGCCTGCCGTCGTGAAGGCATCGGTTGCGACCAACGATTTTGAGGCCGCGTACGAAGAGGTGGGCCGCCAGTGGGAAGGCACGCTGCTGCGGGTCCCGGTCGGCGGCGTCGGCCACTGGGCCGTGAATGAGGCGGCGTCGGCTCGGTTTACGGAACTGACCGGTATCGAGACCGAATGGGAAAACAACCCCTACGACCAGGTCTACGACAAGACCTTCCTGGACCTGGGGTCGCAGAGCGGCACCTACGACATTATCGACCTGAACTTCGCCTGGTTCGGCCAGTTTATCGCCACGGACGGTCTGATGCGGCTGGAGGACTATGTAGACAACCCTGCCTTCCCGCCGATCGACCTGGACGCCTTTGTGCCGGCGGTGTTGGAGGTTTATGGCAAGTGGGAAGGCGGCCTTTATGGTCTGCCGTGGCTGGGCGACGCCATGATCTTCCCCTACAACCAGACCCACTTCGAGGCGGCTGGGCTGGACCCGGATGCGCCGCCCGCCACGTGGGACGAGGTGCATTCGTTCGGCTTGGAACTGACGCACGATGACCAGTACGGTTTCGCGCTGATGGGCGGACGCCAGATCCAGGCGATGTGCACGTATGCCGCCATCTTCTTTGGGCTGGCGAATAAGGGCTTCTACAACGACGCGGGCGAGCCCCAGTTTGCCAGTGATGAAGGGTTCGAGGCGATGGAGATCATGGCGGTGAAACTTCCGGAGATATCGCCGCCTGCGGCTATCTCCTGGGACATTGTGCAGGCTGCGGAAGCGGTGGTCCAGGGCACATGCTCGATGGAGATCCAGTGGCCCGGCATTCTGCAAGGACTGATCGTCGAAGATTCCCCGGTGTACGGTCAGATGGGCTTTTCGGCGCCGCCCGGGGGCACGCCTCTTGGCGGTCACGGCATCGCGGTATCCAACTATTCGAAAAACAAGGACGCCGCCTATCTGCTCTGCCACTACCTGGTCTCACCCGAGATCCAGCGCCAGTATGTGAGCGAGGGTTACGCCATCACCCTGACAGACCTGTTTGAAGACCCAGAAGTCCAGGCGATCAACCCCTACCTGAAGACGATGGGCGACGCCATGGCGATCGGACTGAGTTGGCCGCGCACGGAGGAGACCAACGAGGTCTTCGATATCATGGTCAAGCACATCAACGCCGCCATCACCGGGGAAGAGACGCCCGAGGAAGCGACCCAGCTGATGAATGACGAGATCCTGGAGCTGCGCCGAGAACGCGGCTATGTCAGCTAGTCGGAAACCGGTCGCGAAAGCACGAGGAACCGCGCTGCGATGACATCGGGCGAACAGCACGCCTCTTTTGAGCAGGGACGCATTACAGAAGGGCCTCAGGGGCAGATCCGCACAGCCGGCGGGGAGCAGCGAAACCGGGTGTTGGGTCTGCCCCTTCACTTTCTCCTGATCGCGCCCACATTTCTGATCGTTTTCGGCCTGCTGGTCTATCCGCTGGGCTATGCGATCGTCCTCAGCTTTTCCAACAAGATCCTGACCGGTTCGGTCCCCTTCAAATGGGTGGGGCTGGGTAACTACATCGATCTGTTGGAGACGAAGAGCGAAATGTGGACGTCTGTCGGAGTGACCTTACGCTTCGCGCTGGTGGGCGTCCTGTTGGAGTTCATCATCGGCCTCAGCCTGGCGCTGCTGCTCAACCGGGAGTTCCGGGGGCGCACGTGGCTGCGGGTGGGGCTGCTGGTCCCGCTGATGGTGCCGCCGCTGGCTTCGGGGTTGATCTGGCGCATCATATATGATGACGAGTTCGGCGTCTTTCCGCACCTGATCCGAACGGTGGGCGCCAATCCGCCGATCTTTCTGGGCGACCCCGACTATGCCCTGTATGCCGTCGTCGCGACCGAGGTATGGCGCTCGAGCCCGTTCATGGTGCTGGTGCTGCTGGCTGCCTTGCAGGCGCAGCCTGTGGAAACGATTGAGGCCGCGGAGGTGGACGGCGCCAGCGGCTGGCAGGTCTTCCGCCTGATCACGCTGCCCTTTATCACGCCGGTCATCATCGTGGCGTTGCTCTTCCGCACGGTTGACGCGCTGCGCACCTTCGACCTGATCTTCCTGCTGACGGCGGGCGGGCCCGGGACGACGACCGAAGTGATCAGCATGTTTATCTACCGCTGGGGCTTCCGCCACTTCAAGCTGGGCTTTACCTCGGCGGCGTCGATCCTGCTGATGATCGCTACGCTGATTATCTGCATCTTCTATCTGCGCATGCTGGTTGTACGCCAGGCCGAAGTCCAACTCACGCAAGAGTAACCGGCAGGACCGCTGCCTTTTTGTAAGTTAGGCTCAGATTCCAACGGGAATAGTCCACGATGCGTACTAAGAACCTGAAGCGGATCCGGAACGTCGCCATGTTTTTCGTGGTGGCTGCGGTCTGGGTCTTCTATTTTTTCCCGATTTATTGGATGGTGTCCTCTTCCTTCAAGACCCGCGTCGACACATTTTCGATTCCGCCCAAATGGATTTTCTGGCCTACGATTCAGTTCTATATCAGCAGCTTTACCGACCCGAAGTTTTTGAAAGTGATACAGAACAGTCTCATCATCACGGGAACGACGGTCGTCTGTTCCCTGGTGCTGGGCGCGTGGGCGGCCTACGCCTTTGCCCGCTTCCGGTTCAAAGGTTCGCTGACATTGAGTTTCTCACTCATCGTCGCCCGCATGATGCCCCCCATCGTTTTCATCGTGCCCCTTTACCTCCTCTTCAACTCGCTCAAATTGCGCAATACGCACATCGGCCTGATACTGATCTTTACCGTTTTCAACCTGCCTTTTACGGTGTGGATGCTCAAGAGCTTCTTTGAAGAGGTGCCGATCGAACTGGAAGAGGCGGCGTGGATAGACGGGGCCTCGCGCCTGCAGGCGCTGGGGCGCGTGATCCTGCCGCTGATTGCGCCGGGGCTGGCCGCGACCGCGGTCTTCGCCGCGCTGCTCGCCTGGAACGAGTTCCTGTTTGCGCTGCTGCTGGGCGGGCCTGACACGACGACGCTGCCGGTCTTTCTGTCCGGCTTCCTGGGGGAACGGGACGTGGAGTGGGGTGACATCATGGCCACGGCAACCGTCGCTGTCCTGCCCCCTACCCTCCTCGTGATGCTGGTGCAGCAGAATCTGATCAAGGGGCTTACGCTGGGCGCGGTGAAGGGGTAGGCATTGGACCGGCCCGGCGCGGCCTGACAACATGGAGAGATGCGAAAAATGACGGACATGACAGCTACGCAGGCGCCGACAATTGTCGACGGCGTCAACGTTGATGAACTTATCACCGCGGAGGCGCTCACAGAGTACCGGGAGCGCGGCTATTGGGTCAGCCCCAGGCTGTTCAGCGCTGAACAGATCGCGAAGATGCGTGAGGCGCAGGAGCGCATGTGGCGCGGCGAGCACGATTCGGAGATCCCGTCGCAGTACGGCGCGCGCGAGGTGGAGCCGGGTTCGCCGGACGTGCGCCAGCAGTGCAACGCGTTCTGGCTCAGCGACGTGATCCGTAAGGTGACGACCAGCCCGCTGCTGGGCGCGATCGGGGCGCGCTTTCATGGGCGTCGACACGGTGCGGCTGTGGCATGACCAGGCGGTCTACAAGCCGGGGATCGGGCCGGACGGCAAGGACGAGACCGCCGGCAACATCGGCTGGCACCAGGACTACGGACACTGGAAGTCGTCGAGCACGTCGAATATGTGTACGGCGTGGATCGCGCTGCAGGACACCGACCTGCAGAACGGCGGCATGCGCACGATCGTCGGTTCGCACAAATGGGGGCTGCTGGAGGACAGCGACACGTTCGGGCACAAGGACCTGGACGGACTGCAGGCCCGCTTCGCAAACCAGGAGATCAGCGGGGCATGGCTGGACGAGCCGTGCATCATGCAGGCGGGCCAGGTGAGCTTCCACCACGCGCTGACGCTGCACGGCTCCGGCCCCAACCTGACGTGGGAGCCGCGCATGTGCCTGATCTCCCACATGATGCCCGGGGACACGACCTATCTGCCCGGGCGGCAGTATCATCCAAACCTGGTCTTCCTGGGCCCCCATGCGCAGGAAGGCGAGCCGTTCGCGGGGCCGTACTGGCCGCAGATGTGGCCCAAAGGCGAGGAGTGAGTGGAGAGGAGTGAGGAGAGAGTAACGGCTAGGAGAGAGGATATAGGAGTGAGGAGTGAGATTGCCTCACTCCTCTTTTTTATTCTTCGATTTCTCCGGTGGCGCGCAGGAGCGTTTCCTGCACGAGGAGTTCGTGGGCCAGGGGGCGGGCGGGCGGTTGCTGGCCCTGGATGGTTTTGAGGAAATCTATCAGTTCCAGGTCGTAGAGTTTCTGGCGCGTCTGGGTCTGGATGGGGACCTTCTGGTCGCCTTCGGCGTAGCCGTCCTGGGCCTCGGTGAGGCAGAGGCGGATCTCGGTGGCGGGTTCGAGCGGTTCCATGATGGCGCTGCCGCGGCTGCCGTAGACCTCGAAGCGGCGCGCGGCGGGGCGCGTCTCCATGGCCGAGGTGTCGACCAGGGCCATGGCGTGTTCATATTCAAAGACGCCGAGGGTGTTGTCGGGACATTCGGCGACTACGCCGGTCTCGTTGCGCAAGAATGCGGTCACCTTGCTCGGCCGGCCGAGCAGCCAGACGACCTGGTCGAGCATGTGGCAGCCGAGCTCGTAGAATACGCCGCCGCGATGGCGGCTGACCTCGCGGCGCGCGTTCTCGTCCATGGCGGTGCCGATACGGGTGCGCAGGGCGAAGATATCCCCAAGAAAACCTGACTTTACCCACTCGTCGATCTGCTGGAAGCCGGCGTGATAGCGGAACATGTAGCCCATCTGGACGGTTAGCCCGCGCTCCTCGGCGAGGGCGATGGCGCGTTGCCACTGGGGCCAGTTGTCGCCGGCCGGTTTGTCGTACCAGACGTGCTTGCCGGCCTGCACGCAGCGCTCGGTCTGGTCGAGGCCGTGATGGGTGGGGCCTTCGGATGAGACCGCAACGATGCTGTCGTCGTCGAGCATTTCGCTCTCGCTGCCGAACCAGTTGACGTTCTGATAGGGGCCGTCGGCGGCAGCCATGGCCCGACGCCGTTCCTCGTCGGGCTCGAGGACGCCGGCCAGCTCGACATCGGGGTTGTCGATGATGGCGCGCAGCTTGCCGGCGGCGTGGGCGTGTTTTGTACCGTATTGGGCGACACGGATATTGGACATCGTTGACTCCTGACGATTTGGATGCGGAATTTACTGGCTCTACGGGTTCAGCTCGGGCGGAAGTTCAACGCTCTGCGGCTGCCCGCTGTGGACCGACGCGATGAGATTCTCGAGGACCAGTGTGGCGAGAATGCCGGGATAGGCCGGCACGTAGGGATCGGTATCGTTGCGGATGGCATCAACCAGCAGTGGCATGCGGTCGATGAAGGGGGGAGAGTACGACTCGGTGGTCAGCTCACCGCTGACGGGGTCGGGCGTGGTGATGGTGGCGCGGCGGAAATGCTTGTCGAGGACGGCGCTTTGCTGGCCGTCGTTAAAGGTGAAAAACCATTTAGTGAGCTTTTCGCTGAAGCCGGCGTCGCTCATCAGATAGGTGGCGACCGAACCGTTGGCGAAGCGGATGTTGGCGGCGACGGTATCGATGATATCGGGCGAGGCGAGCTGACCGGGGTGCGTGACCTGGCCGCCGGTGGCGGAGATCTCGACCGGCGGCGAGTCGTGCATCCAGCAGAGCAGATCGGCCAGGTGAACGCCGACGTCGAAAAGGGGGCCGCCGCCGATGCCGGGCAGCCACTGCCAGCGGGTGAGGTCTTCACGGCCGAGCATGACCTGGGCGTGGCTCACCTTGGCCGGTTGCAGGCGGCTCTTGATGGCGCGCGTGGCGCCGGAGAAACGGATGGAGAAGTTGATCATCAGCTTCTTGCCGGCCGCCTGCATGGCGTGGTAGATGCGCATACAGTCGGTGGAAGTCATGGCCATCGGCTTCTCGAGGTAGACGTGCTTGCCGGCCTCGAACGCGGCCAGGGCCAGCTCGGCGTGGGTGCCGTGCGTGGTGGCGATGGTGACGATCTCGATATTGTCGTCGGCGAAGATGCGGTCCGCGTCTGTCGTGTAGTAGCGGCCTTCGAACTGTTCGTAGTAGCTGCTGGCGGCCTCTTCGTTGATGTCGCAGAAGGCGTGCACGTCGATATCCGGCGTATCCACGGCCCACCGGGCGTGACTTCTGCCGATGCTGCCGCAACCGATGAGGGCCCAGCCGAACGGCTGATCGTGTGAGCTGGTCATGCTGTTCTTCTCCTTCTGCGTTTGTGCGCGGACGCGGTTGTGTTGGCTGTGTGAACTACCTGGAGAGAGATGTGTGTTTTGGGTAGGAGTCATTGTGCGGTATTCGATAAGTAAAGACAAGTCGCATGAAGGACAGAATGTATCCCGGCAAAAACAGACAGGATTGACGGTCTTCTCTCGACCGAAAAGAAAACACCCCCGCTGTCAAAGAGGCGGAGGCGTTTCTGTATGCAACGGAGAGAATTGCAAGAGACTATTAACCGCTCGCTGTAATGGCAAGCCGGATGTTCAGGGCTTCCAGGATCTTGAACAGCGTGTCAATCCGGGGGTTGCCTTCTTCCGAGAGTGCCCGGTAAAGAGATTGTCGCCCCACTCCACTCACTTCGGAAATTGAGGACATCCCTTTGGCGCGTGCTACGTTGCCGAGGGCTTTGGCAAAGTACTTTGGGTCGTTTTCCGCCAGCGCCGCGTTCAGGTATTCGACTAACGCTTCATCGCTGTCCAGGAAATCGATTACGTCGAACTTCTTGAGTTCCATGATGTCTCCTCGCCGGTTTTTTCCCTACAAATGCCTCATTTAGCCTCCTTCAAGTTCACCAGAAATCCGATGTGCTCGAGAGATGTCTCTCTGCTGACTCGACTTATCCCCGCCACAAAGTAGAATTACCACCTTGCGACTACGGATAATGTAGTAGACGCGGTATCCCTGCCCGACATGAATTCGGAGTTCGTTTATCCCGCCGCCAACCGAGCTGTGGTCGCCAAAGTTGCCATCTTCGATACGCTCAATCCGGGTAAGTATCGAGGCTTTGGCCCTCTGGTCACGTAGTCTTCTGAGCCACTTCTCGAAGACTTCAGTGTAAACGACTTCTATACTTTCATTGTCTCATATAAGAGACAAGCGATCAAATCATGAGAAGCAGGAGTTTCTACCAGGCTATTCGTGTGGAACCCAAAGGGAACTCTTCTGATTACTGTTCTAGCCAGATTTTGAGGCTCTGGCCTCTTCGACGAACTTGGCGAGAGGCGTCAGCGCGGCGACCTCGGCGACCAGGTCGAGGGGGAGGTCTTCGAGCTTGCGGAAGCGGACGCAGGATTTGCCCATGTTGAGCTTCTTGCCGGTGGCGAGATAGCGCTGCCTGAACCAGTCCGAGACCGATTCGTCGGCGTAGACGCTGGTGAGATAGAGGGACATGTACTGCTTCTGCGAGGCGAGGGCGATGTACATGAGCGGTTGGCTGTTGTAGGTGTCGGGGAATGCGCTGAAAGGGACGACGTAGGAGATCATGCCGAACTGCATCACTTCCTCGTAGCCGTCGGGCAGGTTGTCGAGGATGACGTCGCGGACGGCGGAGATGGCCTCGCGTCTGGCAGGGTCGAGTTCGGTCAGGTATTCTTCCGGGGATTTGGCGTCGCTCTGCATCTTCGGAGTCCCTTCGGGGTTAGTTTTCAGTTTCTAGTTTTCAGTAACACCACGCCTACGCAGTGGTTCGCTGGAAACTTGCTTCAATTCTGCCTGGGCGCGTTCTGTTTTTGTGATGCGGTGGGAGGTGGGCCCCGTTTCTCCATTGTAACAGGGGACGGTTAAGCGGCAAGTCAGATGGGACGCGGATCGATTTGGGGGCGTTGCAGGCCCGGTTGCAGCGGTTTGTTGCGACAGGGGCAAGCGGTTACAGTTGTGTATCCACGAAGAACACAAAGGGGCACGAAATAAGTTAAGGCTGGAGGAATAACCATGGACGAACAGACCGGCTTGCAAAATTTCTCGCTGGAAGGCGATCAGGTGGCGCTGCCGAAGGGGGCGTGGGCGCAGTCGCACCGGTTGAACGTGCGCTGGCGGGGCAGGGATTTGACGGCGCTGAGCCAGGGCGCGTTTCGCGCGTACCTGTTCCCGGTGTATACGCCGGCGGGCTTTGCGGTGACGAGCGAGTCGCCGCTGGACCATCCACACCATAATTCGCTGTGGATCGGCGCGGACCACGTGAACTGTTATCTGCCCTTCGCCGGCGGCGCGCTGGAGGAGGCGAACTATAATTTCTACGTGAACGACATCTTCCAAGGGCGGGCGCCGGGGCGCATCCTCGGGGTGGACGTGGAGGCGGAGGAGATGGCGGAGGACCATCTGCGGCTGGCGCAGACGCTGCACTGGCAGGGTCCGATCGAGTGGGGCGCGCCGCAGCGGCGCACGCTGGCGGTGGAAACGAGGACGATCGATATCCGGCCCGGCGAAACGGCCAACCTGTTCGACGTGCGTTCGCAGCTGCGCGCGGCCGAGTGGGACCTGCATATCGGGCCGACGCGGCATGCCTATTTCGGGCTGCGGATGACGGAGGCGCTGCGCGTGACGAACGGGGCGACGATGGTCGATGCCGAGGGGCGCGAGGGCGGCAGGGCGATCAGCGGCGAGGTGTCGGACTGGGTGGACTGTTCCGGGGCCGTCGCGGCGGGCAGGCAGGCGGGCGCGGCGCTGTTTCCGTACGCGAGCGCGGCGGGATTCCCGTGGTTTGTGTCGGATTGGGGGACGCTGACGGTGAATCCGATGGCGCGGCAGGGATATGCGTTGAAGCAGGGACGATGTGCTGGATTTTGCCGTACGGTTTGTGGTGCATGACGGGGATGTGGAAGAGGTGGATGTTACGGGGTTATGGGAAGCGTTTGATGGGGATGGTCTTGCCAGCGATGTCGCGATGATGTAGGGTAGTCCGCGGGCGAAATGTCTTTGCTGGAGGCAACTGATGAGTCTGAATATCAGCGACGCTGAGACCTGCCGGCTGGCTGATGAACTGGCCCGGTTGACGGGCGAAACGACGACCGGCGCTGTCACTGTTGCGTTACGTGAACGCCTGGAACGCGAGCGACGCGAACGGGACGCCACGACACTGGCGCAAGAGTTGCATGCCATTGGCCAACGCTGCGCCGCTCTGCTGGCGCCGGGGCCAGCTGCTGTCGAACATGGCAATTTGCTTTACGACGAGCGAGGCATACCCAAGTGATACTTGGCGAGCGCGCCGTCGTGCCCCTACGTATGTCGGCTGACGCAAGGAAATGGAACATTGAATCCTCACTTATCGGTATCAAAGAAAGCGCTGGCCGCGTTCTGTAAGGAGCACGGCATCAGACGGCTGGCGGTCTACGGTTCGGCGCTGCGCGATGATTTTGGACCCGACAGCGATATCGACCTGCTGGTCGAGTTCGAACTGGACCGTATTCCCGGACTGCTGGGCGTCGCCGGGATGGAGATAACGCTGTCCGAACTGTTCGCGGGACGCAAAGTCGACCTGAGAACTGCCGAGGACTTGAGTCCCTACTTCCGGCAGAAGGTGCTGGACGCGGCTGAAGTTCAATATGCGCGAACATGACGAGATCCGTCTGCGCCATATGATCGATGCGGCGCGTGAGGCCATGTCGTTCGCGCGGGGACGGGTGAGGGACGACCTGGAGACCGACCGCCAGCTGCTCCTGGCGTTGGTCAAGGATATTGAAATAATCGGCGAAGCCGCATCCCAGGTAACCGACTCAACCCGGCAGGAACTGGCCGACATCCCCTGGAACAGCATAATCGCAATGCGAAACCGGCTCGTCCACGCCTATTTCAGCATCAACCTCGATATCCTTTGGAGTACCGTGCAGGAAGATCTGCCGAGCCTGATCGACTTGCTGGAGCGGTCTGTTCCCCCTAAATCCTGTCAAGACTGAACTCCAGTACCCGCGCGGCCCTCTTTGGCGTTGCGAACACCTTTGGCCACATCCGTAAAACCCACCTTCTGTCCCGAAAACGTCTGGTTAATACACAGGTTCTTTAACGTGCCGCGCCCGCAGCCGCCATAGGGGGAGCCGCTGTCTGAATCGGGATTTTCAGGATTTGTGGTTTGACAGGATGGCAGGCGATGGCTCGATAACTGTTCAGCGGATTTTTTGTAAATGTTGAAAGGGTGGATTGCAGTGGCTCGAAATTCCAGGGATGTAGCAAGACGCATGATGACGGTCGCTCGGCTCCTGGAAGATGGTATCGAACTGAGCTTCGCCGACGGAGCCAGGGGGTTCATTCCCTACTCCGACCTCCCTGAAATCGGCGAGCGCACAGCGCTATCGACCCTGAACTTGCCCAACCCATACGAGATGGTTCTGGAGACGGCCCAGGGCGAGACGGTCGAGATTCCCTGGGACTTTGCCCGTCACTATTGTGACGCGTCCTACCGTCCGACTGTTGAGGCCATCGCCATACAGGGAAGGCATACGCTCGGCCAACGTATTCGGCGGCTCCGCAAATCTGCCGGTTTGTCGCAGGATGCGCTTGCCCGTGCGGCGGGCATCGGGCGGGTGACACTGGTGCGGCTGGAAAAGGGTGAACAGACGCCCAGGTTTAAGACCCTCGGTGCAATTGCCAAGGCTTTGGGGGTGGGCGTTTCGGAGTTGTTGGTCGAACCGGAGTTTTTGCGCCGGTGACTGTTGCTGGAGGTCCAGCATTGTGCTGTTATGGCGCGGCGAATAGAGCTAGCTGGAACATTGACTGTTTAGAATCATTGCAGCACACTTCCTGTATTGCCATAGTAACCTCTTTAGAACTATACGCCTCCAGAGGTCGGCTAAGGTCCATCTCCATTCCGTCAGGTTCACAACGCAAGGAGTGAAAAATGGAAGTTCAGGTTCCTACCCGGCGTCAGTTCCTGAAAGCGACGACGCGTGTCGGGGCTACGCTGACCCTTGCGGCTTCGCTATGCCCTCCCGCCCGTCCCGCCCAGGCTTATAGTGTTTCTCTTCCTCCGGACTTGCAGGGAAGTGATGTTCTCAGAAACCCTCGCGTTCTTCAGTGGATAGCATCAGGTGTAGGGTCGCTTTGGGTTGCCGGACGCGTTGTCAACTCCTTCGCCCACAATCTGAATTACGATAACCTGCCCAAAAATCTAAAGGATTACTTCCGCTGCGCAGGAAGTGAATGCAGAGGTATGACAAAAGGAAAGGGAATCTGGGAAACGATACCTGAACAGATTCGCATGGGCGGCGAGAAAGAGATTGACAGGTTTCTGAAAGGGAAAGACTGGTCGCATATCATTCCAAAGAGCGAGGGGGGATCTTCAGATCCAGACAACGGGATATTTGAACACACAGAAGAAAACAGAAGGCGAGGCGGCCGCGAAATGATGCCGGATGAAATCGATGCAGCCAGAAAGGTGATCAAGTCCGACATGATCCGCTCAGTTCTTCGCCAAACAACATCCGCAATGGTTAAAGGAGCCTTAGCGGGCGTCATCATGGGTGGACTGCTCTTGTGTTTGGAATGCGGCCTCCAATACGCAGAAGGCAAGATCACCTGGGAACAGATGGTAAGAAAAATTGTTAGGGCAAGCGCATTGGCTGGTCTATCTGCCTTCATTATCACTGGCCTGATTGTTGGGTTAGGCATCCTGTTTCCTCCCCTGATTCCGATAATGGCACTCGTTCTGTTCGTGCTTCAAATCGTGTCATTGGTGTTTCTTGCGTACCATGCTGTAAAGATTGCGGAGGGCTGGTGGGAGGTCTTGAAAGAATATGACCTGAAAAACGAGTTGGTCGGTGTGTTGGAGACTTTAGAAGACTTCGTCCGCGAGATGGTCGACGACACGGACGACAGTATACTCAACGTCGTTTGGGAGTGGGTAGAAGGGCTGGCTCAGCGGGTAGGAATAGACAGAGCCTGGGACATAGCAATCAGGTTCGTGCAACGCATAGGGATAGATAGCGCATGGAATTGGTTCGCGTCTCAAACCCGTGCGGTCAGAGAACAAGCCTCTGTTCTCTTATCTTCCCTCAATGAATGGGATTTCCCCGACTTTGACATTGACGCGGGTGAAATGCGGAAGACAATCGCCAATGTGATCAATCCTGAATTCAGGGAGGCCCTGGAAACGACCGACCGAATACGACGCAGCTTGAGAGAGAATCTTGGGAGCGCTGGGCGTGAAGCGTTGAGGGCCAGTTGAACGGGAGATGAAGTATGCCCAAAAGAGGGACCGCGAGCTGAGGTGCAAAGTGCAGCGGTTCCAAGAGTACATGTAGAGATAGGCTAATGCCCGGATAGCGGTGGAAAGGCGCATCGGCTTATCGTATCCGGCTGGATGCACCTTATTTCCCCCGTTTCCTGGTCCAAAGATCGGGGCTCACCATACTTCAGAGGGAATCGCAAAAAGCCGGTTGCAGGGAAGAAACCCCTCTCCACTCTACTGACAGTGTTTTCTGGCGTGTCGGGAATGGGACAGGGGAGTTCAGGCAGATGGCGACCAACGAGACGTTTGAGACTTGGAGTAGGTTCTCTTAGGTCGCTTCTTGAAACTGATCGCCTTGGGCAGATTGTCGGGGGGCAACCTGAATTGAATGTGCGACTTGCAGCCCCGCATCGGTGAGTTGCCACTCCCCAATGCGTCGATTGCGTCCCCTGACGACTCTTCACCACAAGACCGTCATTCTTAAGACGCTGCAAAGTGCCCTGAATGAGTCTGAAATCCGAAGCACCTCTCTTGGCTCAGGTCTCTCTTGCGAGACAAAATCAGTAATTTCTTCGTTGTTTGCTCTTCCTCCATAGAACAAATACGCTCGCAGTATAAGATTGTAAAGATTCACTATTCTCTCCTTTGGGCCAACTGGCCCGTGATAATGGCTGCCACTTGGATAATTCAGACCTCAATGAGTGTCTGTCTCGTGGCAGGGCAGTAAATGTAGCGCACTAGCACAGCCCAAATCTGTAATCAGGACTCCAAACACCACTGCAGAAAACAAAGAGTCACCTTCGCAGCGGTGACTCCTTGAGACTCGATTCCGGCTGACATCCGATCTTTTGTGACGCAACCTATCTACGCCTGGCTGTCTGAAGATGTCTGACGACCTCGTTTTCAATCGATTTCAGCGGCCCTTTAGGCATTCCGAAGTTTCGGAGGAAGAATTCCGTCATCGGGGAAGCTAGCGAAGTTCACGTTGGCATTGAAGTTTCCTGTCTGCTGGTGGCTAGACGATCTCACTCTCGATATTGTTCGATCACCTGCGCAATCTGAATCCCTAGATTTCATTTTTGTCTCTGAATAGCCCATTGCGGCGGTTAGTCGCTACCTGCTAGCCCAGTGGTTGAATCTCAGGCTTGCTCTCTTACTTTTGGGCGCGTATCAGAGAAGTGTTACTATGAATGCTTCGCTGTCTTTGAAGATCAGTTGATTTTGCCCAATTGCCCGATCAAGGAAGACAACTGCGTGGCGAACCAAATCATGGAGAAAAGTAAGCGGTGATGATCAAAGTTTCTCATGTATGCTTCAGCGACGAATCAAACTGGAATGTCGGGCAATTCAGAAGTATAGGAATGGCATCTCTTCCAATTGGCAGTTTGGAGCCTCTGGAATCAGAACTGACATCCCTCCTGCGTCCCGCCCCTTTCACCGAGTTCAAATGGGCGGAAGTGAAGGGAAACCAAATTAAGTCCATTGCTGAAGAGATGTGTGATCTTGCCATTAAGTACTGCACCATGTCTCAACTTCGAATTGAGGTCTTGATCTGGAATACCCAAGATGAAAGACACAAAGTTAGAATGCGAGACGATGAAAAGAATCTCAATATAATGTATTTTCATCTGTTACGGAATGTGTTCCGAGAAAGATGGCCAGATGACGCCGTATGGCAACTTTACCCCGACGAAAGCAACATTTTGGACGGGAAGACGCTCCAGGAATGCCTAGAAAATGCAAGAACACAGATCGATTTTCTTGATCACACACTTTTCAACGAGAGAGAACCGTTCAGGATTTTGTACGAATATGGGCAGACGGAAATCCGACCCTCCAAATCCAATGACTACGCTCTCTTACAGTTGGCGGACCTGTTTGCAGGACTGGCGGCCTTTTCTTACAAGGAGTATTCAAGATATGAGGAATGGAAGAAACTCAAGGGCACTATTCCTCTGTTCCCGGAGGGACGTTGGAAATGGCGTTAAGCCGAGCAAGTTCACCAATCGGGAGAAATTCAGATGGTGACCTCTTGTACAACTTCCAACATAAGTGTATGAACCGAAATTTCACAGTAAGCCTGAAAGAGAAAAAAGGTCTTTACACATTTATCCCAGACAAACCAATGAATTTCTGGTTGTACAAACGCGAACACGCCAAAGACAAGGCACCCGTCAAGGAGAGGGATGCCTACGCGGGATGAAACTTAGTCCCGGCCCGCCCTCTTCATTGTGGATATTCCGGCCATAGGGCCTAGGGGGAAACCATTTTCGTCCCCGAAGCAGAGAGTCAGACAATCAGCCAAAATTAACTCAAACTGCCTTTGGGTAACATTGGATATAATTCCTAAAATGCCCACGCTCAACCTCAAGCCCACGCACAAGTCCGTCAAGACCTACTACGCCGCGCTCGCCCGGTTTGCAAACCTCGGCGTCACCCACGAAACCGCGGTGCGGGCGGCCTTCCAGACCCTCCTCGAACACTGCGCGCGTCAGTGCGGCTGGACCCTCGTGCCCGAACGCGCCATCAGCACGCGGCGCAACAAACGCATCGTCGTCGACGGCGCCCTCATCGACGACTTTCGGCTGACGCACGGCTACTGGGAGGCGAAAGACATCCACGACGACCTGCCGGCGGAGGTCGAGCGCAAGTTCGCGGCCGGCTACCCGCGCGACAACATCCTGTTTCAGACGCCGCGGCGGGCGATCCTGTGGCAGAACGGGCGGCTGGTACTGGACGCGGACCTGACCGACGCGGCGCAGCTGATCGAGACGCTGCAGACCTTCTTCGGCTACCGTCCGCAGGAGTATGTGGCGTGGGAGGAGGCGGTCGCGCAGTTCAAGGACAGGGTGGCGGACATCGGCCAGGGCCTGGCGCAACTGATCCAGCGGGAGCGGGGCGGCAATCCCGCGTTCACCGCGGCCTTTGTCGGATTTCTGGAGAAATGCCGCCAGTCGATCAACCCGAACCTGTCGGAGGAGGCGGTCGAAGAGATGCTGATCCAGCACCTGCTGACAGAGCGCCTCTTCCGCACGGTGTTCAACAACGGCCCGACTTCACGCGGCGCAACGTCATCGCCTTCGAGATCGAGAAGCGTGATCCACGCCCTCACGTCGCACGCATTCAGCCGCGATGAATTTCTCGGCAGTCTGGACCGCTTCTACGGCGCTATCGAGCGCACCGCCGCGACGATCAGCGACTTTTCACAGAAGCAGCACTTTCTGAACACCGTCTACGAGCAGTTTTTCCAGGGCTTTTCGGTCAAGGTGGCGGATACGCACGGGATTGTGTACACGCCGCAACCGATTGTGGACTTCATGGTGAAGAGCGTGGCCGCGATTCTGGAGCGGGAGTTTGGGCGTTCGCTGGGCGATGAGGGGGTGCACATCATCGACCCGTTCGTGGGGACGGGCAACTTCATCGTGCGCATGATGCGCGAGATACCGCGCACTGCGCTTCGAACGCAAGTATGCTTCCGAGTTGCACTGCAACGAAGTGATGCTGCTGCCGTACTACATCGCCAGCATGAACATCGAGCACGAGTACTACGACGCCACGGGGATGTATGAACCGTTCGAGGGCATCTGTCTGGTGGACACGTTTGACCTGGCGGAGGACAGGCAGTTGCCGCTGTTTGCGCCGGAAGAGATACACGCAGCGCGTGGAGAGTCAGAAACGCACGCCGATGTTCGTGGTGATCGGGAATCCGCCGTACAACGTGGGGCAGGTGAATGAAAATGACAACAACAAGAACCGCAAGTATCCGACAATGGACAAACGGGTTGCGGAGACGTATGCAAAGGACTCCCAGGCGACAAACAGGAATAAACTTTCAGATGTTTACGTAAAAGCAATTCGTTGGGCATCTGACCGCATAGCGGATGAAGGTATTATCGCCTTTGTAACGAATAGTGGATTTCTCGACAATATTTCGTTTGATGGAATACGGAAACACCTTGCAATTGATTTCGATGCCATCTACATTCTGGATTTGGGCGGGAACGTGCGCAAAAATCCCAAGCTTTCCGGTACCACGCACAATGTCTTCGGCATTCAGGTCGGTGTAAGCATCAACTTTCTCATAAGGAAAAACGACAGAGGAGTTCTCCAGACTGGTATCTTCTACGCAGATGTTGATAAGTTCTGGCGCAAGGAAGAGAAGTACCGCTTTCTTGATGGAGTGGAGCAATACGGACATATTGACTGGAAGCCAATAACGCCGGACTATCGGCATACATGGCTAACTGAAGGTCAACAAGCCGAATTTGAATCATTTATTCCAATAGGAAGCAGGAAATCGAAGGCGACAGAGGGAAAAGTCGAGGGCGTGGTATTTAAGACGCTTAGTCTAGGCGTCAGTACGAACCGTGATGTTTGGGTGCGCAACTTCGACCGCAGCGCGCTCATTGAGAACACTAAGCGAACAATCGATACGTATAACGAGCAGGTATTCAAGTGGGAACAGCGAAATGATCGGGACGCGAACCTAGATGACTTCGTCTTAGATAATCATGAGAAAATCAAGTGGAGTCAGACGCTTAAGCAAGACTTGAAAAGAGGGAGAACAACAGAATTTTCGCTTGCAAGGGTACGGGCTGCTCTCTATCGTCCTTTTACAACCTCCCATCTTTACTTTGATCGTGTGATGAACGAGTCTGTTTATGTCTTCCCAACCATTTCCCCCACTTCAGAAACGGAATTGGAGAATCGGACGATACTTGTAAGTGATCGTGGTTTCCGTGCTAGCTTTAGCACCATGATGACGAATCTAATCCCCGATCTTCACACGCTCGCAGCCAGCGATGGCTTTCAGTGCTTCCCCTTCTACACCTACGACGAGGACGGCGGCAACCAACGCGAGAACATCACCGACTGGGCGCTGGACCGCTTCCGCGCCCACTATGGTGACGACACGATCAGCAAGTGGGACATCTTCCACTACGTCTACGGGCTGCTGTATCATCCCCACTATCGTGAACGCTACCGGGCCAACCTCAAGCGCGAACTGCCGCGCATCCCCTTCGCGCCCGATTTCCGCGCGTTCGCAGAGGCGGGCGCGCGGCTGGCGACGATTCATGTCGGCTACGAAGATCAGCCGGAATATTCGCTCAGTAAGGTCGAAACGCCAGACATGCCGTTGGACTGGCGCGTCGAGAAGATGCGCCTCTCCAAAGACAAGACGCAGCTCCGCTACAACAGCTTCCTCACGCTTGACGGCATCCCCGCCGAAGCGTTCGCCTACCGGCTGGGCAACCGGTCGGCGCTGGAGTGGGTTATTGACCAGTACCGGGTGAAGACGGACAAGCGCAGTGGAATAATGAATGACCCGAACCGGGAGGATGATCCGCAGTATATTGTGCGGTTGATCGGGAAGGTGATCGGTGTGAGTTTGGAGACGGTGAAGATTGTGGAGGGGTTGCCGGAGTTGGGGGTTGGGGAGGAGGGGAGTTCGTCAGGGGAGATAGAGGTGACAGGCCAGGCGTCCGATTAGCCCGCTCGACAAGATTCGCCAGACGGTGTCTGGCATATTTGACAGCAATTCAATCGAAGCGCCCCTGGCCCGGAAATCAGGCTACAAATTATTATTGCTCATCTGGACGACATCCCCGCTTCCGGTCTGTCTTGACCGGTCAAGCCAACCCCTTTATAATCCATTTGTAAACAAATTCACTTGCTTTTCCCCCGGCTGTGCGTTATATTTGCAGTACGATGGGCAAATGGACGCATGGGGCGTTCCGTTTTTAATCTGTACGCGGCTCCGGCCCTGAGAGGCGTGGATGGACAGGGGCCGCGGGAGCATTTGACAGGGATCCCGGCATGGCATCACTTCCGCCCAATTTCCAGCAGCTGAAACAGGACCAACTACGACCTTTTCTGCACGACGAGATCAGCGTTCCCGAAGAGCTGGAGGCGAATGTGCTGATCACGACGGTGGACAAGATCTACAACTGGAGCCGCCGCTCGAGTATGTGGCCGCTTCTGTTCGGGCTGGCCTGCTGCGCGATCGAGATGATCGCGACAGCCGCGAGCCGCTACGATCTGGCCCGCTTCGGGATGGAGGTGATGCGGCCCAGCCCACGCCAGAGCGACCTGATGATCGTGTCGGGCACGGTGACGAAGAAGATGGTGCCTGCCATCGTGCGCATCTACAACCAGATGGCGGAGCCGCGCTATGTGCTGAGCATGGGCGCATGCGCGACGGGCGGCGGGCCGTTCAAAGAGGGCTATAACGTGGTCAGCGGCATCGACAAGTATATCCCGGTGGATGTGTACGTGCCGGGCTGCCCGCCGACGCCGGAGGCGCTGATCTACGGCCTGATGAAGATGCACGAGAAGGTGGACCGCCAGAGCGTGGTGTCGGTGCCCTGGTATCAGAAGGACTCGTCGCAGTTTGTGCCGGTGCCCAGGCTGGGGCCGGACGTCTTCGACCCGCGGCAGGTGGAGCTGATCAAGGATACGACGCTGAAGGCGGCGTCGAACGGCGCGGCGGCGGCCAGCAACGGGGCCGGCGGCGCAGCGGCAGAAGCGCGCGGGCCGGTGCAGCTGTCCGAAAAGGCGATAGCCCGCATGGAAGAGGCGAAGAGACGCTGGCGCGCGAAGCAGGGATAGGGCAGTTTTTCGTAGTCAGTTTTTAGTGGACTGCTGCACGCGGCCACTGGAAACGCAGAAGGAATAATTCAGAACTTTATAGAGAGCTTGGAATGACTGAAGGAACTGCTGTGGCGGAAGCGCCCGCTAACGATTTGGGGCTTGAACAGGACCTGGCAGACGCGGTCTTGGGCACGTGGGCCGAGGATACTGAGACGGCCTATGTGATCGCGCCGGACAGAATCCTGGATGTGTTGACCCGCCTGCGCGATGCGCATGGCTACGACTTTCTCTCCAATCTGACCTGCGTCGACTACCAGGGGTACGGCGGCAAGCTGCGCGGGGATGTGGGCGAGCGGCTGGAGGTCGTCTACAACCTGTACAGCACGCGGCGCGGGGGCGGTTCGATCGCGCTGCACGTGCGCGTGCCGGAGGACGATACGGTGCCGAGCGCGACCTCGGTCTTCCCGGGCGCGAACCTGCAGGAGCGGGAGGTCTACGACCTGTTCGGCGTCAAGTTTGACGGGCATCCGAATCTGCGGCGCATCCTGCTCTGGGACGGTTTCCACGGGCACCCGATGCGCAAGGACTGGCATGAGGCCTACTACGAGGAGGACGCCAAGCCGTTCCGCAGCCGCCATCCCAAGGGCGAGTACGCCTTCCACGAAGACAAGCTGCCGTGGGCCAAGAACACGACCTATCCGGCCGGATGGGACCCGGACTCGTGGCAGGAGGCGGTCGCGTATGTGCCGGTGAGCCAGGCGCCCCAGCACGCGGACGAGCCGCGCCTGGACACCGAGAGCATCGTGGTCAACCTGGGGCCGCATCACCCGAGCACGCACGGCGTGTTCCGCATGCTGACGCGGGTGGAGGGCGAGACGATCCTGGCGCTCGAGCCGGAGATGGGCTATCTGCACCGCAATCACGAGAAGATCGGCGAGCGCAACACGTGGCTGATGAATATGCCGTTCACCGACCGGCTCGACTATCTGAACTCGATGAGCAACAACTGGGCCTACGCGCTGGCGGTGGAGAAGCTGGCGGGCATCGAGGTGCCGGAGCGGGCTGAATATCTGCGCGTGATCATGGCGGAGTTTACCCGCATCGTGAATCACACGTGGTCGATCGGGTTTATCCTGAACGACCTGGGCGCATTGCAGACGCCGGCGCTGTACGCGATCGAAGAGCGGGAGATGATCCTGGACCTGTTCGAGGCGGTGTCGGGCGCGCGCATGATGTGCAATTACATGCGTTTTGGCGGCGTGGTGCGCGATCTGCCGGAGGGCTGGCGCGAGCAGGCGGCCTATCTGGCCAACGAGCGGCTGCCGCGGGCGCTGGATGAGCTGGACCGGCTGCTGACCGAGAACGAGATCCTGAAGGCGCGCGGCCGCGGCGTCGGCTACCTGGCGGTCGAGGACCTGATCGCCCTCAGTGTGAGCGGGCCGATGATCCGGGCCGGGGGGCTGGCGTACGACATTCGCAAGGCGGAGCCGTACGGCATCTACGACCGCTTCGATTTTGACATTCCGACGCTGGCGAACAGCGACATCTACGACCGCTACTACATCCGGCTGCTGGAGGCGAAGGAGAGTGTGCGCATCCTGCAGCAGGCGCTGCGGGATATGCCCGAGGGCGAGACGCTCGGCGGCCGGGGCGGGTACACGCTGCGGGCGCCGGAAGGCGAGATCTACGGCCGGCTGGAGGCGCCGAAGGGTGAGCTGGGATTCTATCTGGCCAGCGACGGCAAGACGCAGCCGTGGCGCTATCATGTGCGTTCGCCCAGCTATATCAACCTGAACGCGCTCGGCCCGATGAGCGTCGGGTACAAAGTGGCGGACGCGATCGTAATCCTGGGCGCCATCGACATCGTGCTGGGTGAAGTGGATCGGTAGTTTCTGGTTTTTAGCTTTTAGCAACTGCGCTGGACGACCGCTGCGTTCTTGCTAGAAATTGAAAACTGACTACTGATTTAGTTTCTGGTTCTTGGTTTTTCGTAGCTGCCCGGGACGCCCCGCAGTGCCGTTACTGAAAGCTAAAAACTGACTACTAAAAACTGCGCTTGGGGGTTTACGGTATGTTTGGGACAGGGCTTCTTAAGGGACTGGGCGTGACTTTGAAGCACGCCTTGGATACGTTTGAGGACGACCGGGAGAGTGTGCCCGACCGCTACAAAGGCAGCCTGGAGCTGGGGAACAACCGGCGGGTGATCCAGCAGCCGATCGACCAGGAAGGGCTGCTGACGATCCAGTATCCAGAGGAGAAGCGGCTGCTGCCGGAGCGTTTCCGCTATATCCCGATGCTGATCTGGGACTCGGAGAAGCAGGAGGACCGCTGTACGGCGTGCGGCATCTGCGCCAAGGTGTGTCCGCCCCAGTGTATTTGGATCGTGCGCGACAGCGATGAGAACGGCAAGCCGGTGACGCGCTGCTCGGAGTTCTACATCGACGCGGCGGTCTGTATGAGCTGCAGCTTCTGTGTGGAATTCTGCCCTTTCGACGCCATCAAGATGAACCATGACTACGAGCTGGCGGTCTATGATCGCTATCCGCAGCTTGTCTACGACATGGAGGAGCTGACGGTGCCGTTGGAGTATTACGCGGCGCTATGGCCGACGCAGTACGAAGAGGAGCAGGCGCGGCGCAAGGAAGAAGAGGAGCAGAAGCGCAAGCAGGAGGAGGAGAAGGCTGCCAAGGCAGCGGCCAGGGTAGCGGCCAAGAGTGCGGCTACGGCTGAGGCGGGCGCGCCGAAGCGCTCGGCGGCAGAGTTGCAGGCGCTGGCCAAAGAACGGGCTGCGCAGCGCCAGGCCCAGGCGGCCGAGGGTGGCAGCGACGATGATGACGCCGCGGCGGCCAAGAGGGCGCGCATGGAAGAACTGAAGCGCAGGGCGCAGGAACGGGCGCGGCAGCGGAAGCAGGACAGTAGTTAGTTTTCAGTTTTTAGTAACGGCCTCAGACGATCTGGGATACCGTTATTGAATACTGACGATTGCAAGAACTGAGGATAGGGCAATGACGGTTAAAATTACATTCTACGGACATGCGACATTTGGCGTTGATGCGGACGGGACGAAGCTGCTGATCGACCCGTTTTTGGCGCCGAACAACCCAGTGGCGCCGGCGGACGCGACGGCGGAGAGCGTTGACGCCGACGTGATGATTATTTCGCATGGGCACGGAGACCACATCGCCGATGCGATCCCGGTTGCCAAACGCACCGGCTGCCTCGTGATCTGCAACTTTGAGATCGGCGACTGGTTGACGGCGCAAGGGGTGGACAACGTTCACCAGTTGCACATTGGGGGCGGTTACAACTTCGACTTCGGTCGGGTCAAGCTGACGATCGCGCATCACGGCAGCGGTCTGCCGGACGGCAGTTACGGCGGCAATCCGGCGGGCATACTGATCCATTTCAATGACGGCAGCGACGTCTACTTCGCGGGCGATACCGGTTTGACCTATGATATGCGCCTCATCGGAGACGTGGGCGGCGTGGACCTGGCGGCGCTGCCGATCGGGGACAACTTCACAATGGGGCCGGACGACGCTATCCAGGCGGCCCAGTTTGTGAAGGCGAAAAAGGTGCTCCCCTTCCACTACAATACATTCCCGCCGATTGAACAGGATGTCGAGGCATTTGCTCAGAAGCTGCAGGACGAAACCGACATTGAATGCGCAATTCTGAATCCCGGCGATAGCCTGGACGTATAGAGAAAGGACGAATGCTGAAGCGGGGGTCTTCCTGGTAGACACGACGGCAGTGGTCTGTGCGCCAATGTGAGGCGAGTTGGACGAGAGAAGGGAGGACGTATGGTTGATGTAAACGATGCGGTGCTCGACGGCAAGGCGGAGTTGTTCTTCCCGGCCTATCTGATCCCGACGTTGCGGGATCTGCGCGGCGACAGCTGGCGTGAACTGGTCGATCGAGTTTCCATGTTGCCCGATACGCACCCGGACAGTCTGGCTTTCGTCCTGATGATGATCAACCTGGGCGACTGTATGAAGTGCCATAGCAACTACTATAAGTTTCTGCGGGGTTGCGCGTTCTGCTCGCTGCAGACGATCCGCACGTTTAAGGGGACGGACGCGGACCTGCTGCGGCTTTACAGCAATGCGCAGGACGAGATCGACCGCCAGTTGAGCGGCATGGGAACGCTCACGCTGGCCGCTTGAACTGTTTGTTGTGCGGGGGGAGGCAGCGCCCCGCGAATGGAGACAGACCAGCGCCTTTGTGCGCTGGTTTTTTCTTTCTTGGGCGGGCCGCTGGAAACACTTTTTTCCATGAAGGGCCACGAAGGGCCGCGAAGAACATCTTTAGGCGTCTTGTTTATGTTGCATTCTTAACGGAATTTTCCGAATGACAACGATGCTTGACAGCACGGCGGCTCGCGACAGGGTAGAACGTTGATGGGTTCTCAAGAGGAGGGAGCCGTTCGCATCGCTATTATTGGGGGCGGGGTTGCGGGGCTGACGGCGGCCTATGAGCTGGCGGGCGCGGGCGGCGCGCGGGCGCATATTTTTGAGAATGGGTCGGCGCTGGGGGGACTGGCTTCGGGTTTCAAGGGGCGGGCAAGCTGGGAATGGCCGCTGGAGAAGTTTTATCATCATCTCTTCACCAACGATTACGATATTTTACGGTTGACGGAGCGGATCGGCGCGGGCGATCTGTTGCAGATCCACCGGCCCTCGACCGTCATGCACTACCGGGGCGGGAACTATCCTCTTGACAGCCCAATGCGCCTGCTGCGGTTTCCGCACCTGTCGCTGCCCGAGAAGTTGCGGATGGGGCTGGCGCTGGCTTATCTGAAATATCACCCGCGGCCGCCGTGGCGCGTGTTTGACCGGCTTGTGGCGGATGAATGGCTGGCGCGGTGGATGGGGGAGACGGCGTACGGCAAGCTGTGGCAGCCGATGTTGGAAGGCAAGTTCGGCCCGTTTTTTCGGGATGTCAACCTGGCGTGGTTCTGGGCACGGGTCTACAAGCGCACGCCTCGTCTCGGTTACTACCGGGGGGGCTTTCAGGCGTTCGTGGACAGGCTGGGCGCGGCCGCGCGGGAGCGGGGGGTGACGATCGAGACGAATGCGCCGGTGCGGGCTGTTTCGCCGCTGCCGGAGGGCGGGTTCCGGGTCGAGAGCGGGGAGAAGGGAGAAGGAGGCGAGTCCCAAAATGCTTGGGATTTCGACGTCGTGCTTTCGACGGTCAGCCCGGGGCTGATGCAGCGGCTTGTGCCGGCGCTGCCGGCCGGTTACCTGGCGCAGCTGGCGTCGCTGCGGCATATGGGGGCGGTGGTGATGACGGTGGCGCTGGACCGGCCTCTGCTGAAAGACACCTATTGGGTGAACGTGCCGAAGGCGGAGGGGCTGCCGTTCCTGGTGCTGGTCGAGCATACGAACATGATCGACCCGGGCCACTATGGGGGCGATCACCTGCTCTACCTGGGCGATTACCTGGAGCCGTCGCACCGTTATTTCTCGATGTCGCAGGAGGAGTTGCTGGCAGAGTTTCTGCCGGCGCTGCCGCGCTTCAACCGCGAGTTCCGGCCGGCGTGGGTGACGGGGGCGTGGCTGCATCGCGCTTCGTATGCGCAGCCGGTGCCGGTGCGGGGTTATGCCGGGATGATCCCGGCGCTGCGCACGCCGTTGCGGGGCCTCTATTTCGCGTCGATGAGCCAGGTGTACCCGTGGGACCGGGGGACGAACTACGCGGTGGAGATTGGGCAGCGGGCGGCGAGGATGATTGTTGAGGATCACCGGGAGATCGGCGCCATGTAGCTTGGGAAATACATATCTTGCATGAGCGCCCCGAACTCGTGAAATGCCTTACACCGACAGTTCGGCCGCCCAATCTGTCAGCCCGCTGAAAGACAAGGTCAAACAATTCTTCCTCCGAGTTTTCGAGATAGCGTCGCAGCGCATAAGCGCATACGTCAGCTAATTGAACTGTGCTGTTCAAATGGCTATCGACAAACATGGGATCCTCTATGACATACTCTATCCCCGTCCAGAACGTGCCATTTCGTTGATAATTCTTCATCAGTTCGGTATGTCTTTCCGCTACCGTATGGTTATTGTCGTGAATGATGAGTCCATATTCTGGTTTGCCTCTCTAGTAGATATTGCTCAAACCGAGACACGACTTGCTCGAATGCTTGCTCGTGAACGGTTGTTCTCGCCATTAGCGGGTTAAAGTGCGCTTTGTCAATGCATTCGGCAAACAGCCGAACTACGCCCCAACCTCCTATAAGCTTTGCAATTTCTGTTACAGCCTGTCGCCTTTCATCATGTGTGAGATGCGTATAGGCTTCGCTTTTGCGAAAGTCCTTCCTTGTTTGTTTGAGCCGCTTTCTGTCCACTTTCTGAAGGCGAAAAAGCTCTTGATTTCTCTGCTTCAGAACCTCTATGCGTCGTTCCTCGAAAGACATTGATTCGAAACCAACGATTGCTTCCTGTTCATTATAGCTTCTTACCATCTAGGCTGTATGAATTTCAGAATGTTCAATTCCATACTTGGATTTGACTCGATCAACCTGCTTAGTGTGTTGCTTCCAATACTCGTCAGGCACGGAAAGTCCCACTAAGACATAGTGATTCGTGGAGCCCGGCAAGTCTGACGTTCCAGATTCGTCAATGTAACAAAGTTGCACTTGAAAATCTCGCGAGGAAAAGAAAAAGCGTCTAGGTTCCGGGCTTCCGCCCCGATAAGTGTCGCTAAGCGACTCCTCCCAGACGCAGGAAAAATATACCTCATTCGAAATCAATTGTCAAGTGTGGAACGAATGTGGGGTGCATCCCAAAATGGGGGTGAGTTTCAGGCTACCTCCGGGGAGTTACACTGGGATCCGCAGCCCGCTACGGGGTATCGGATTTCCGTTCCCCCTTGCTCATTACTTTCCTTGGCATATAGAGCATATATGCGCCACTTTTTGACAGAGGCGATGTGGAAGAGTAAGGTAGCGGCAGGCATTCAACACTCCCCCTAGACTGTGGCAGCCTAGCGGGATTCTACGGATAGGAAATGATTATGGCGAGTGGCAATAGTAACCAGCCGGAAGCGCCTCCTTCGGACCCGCGTATTGAGGCGAAGTTGGGGATACCGATCAAGAATATCGTCGCGGTGGCGAGCGGCAAGGGCGGCGTCGGCAAGAGCACGGTCAGCGTGAACCTGGCGGTGAGCCTGGCGCAGACGGGCGTGGCGGTGGGCCTGCTGGACGCGGATATCTACGGGCCGAATATCCCGATCATGATGGGCGTGGATGAGATGCCGCCGGTGGAGGCGGGCAAGCTGATCCCGGCAGAGGCGCATGGCGTGCGCTTTATGAGCATGGGCTTCCTGCTGCCGCCGGAGCAGGCGCTGATCTGGCGGGGGCCGATGCTGCACAAGGCGATCCAGCAGCTGTTCACCGACGTGCGCTGGGGAGAGCTAGACTATCTGATCGTGGACCTGCCGCCGGGCACGGGGGACGCGCAGCTTTCGCTGGCGCAGATTGCGCCGCTGAGCGGCGGGTTGATCGTCACAATGCCGCAGATGGTGTCGGTGGCGGATGCGCGGCGCGGCGCGGCGGCGTTCGAGCAGCTGGAAGTGCCGATCCTGGGCGTGATTGAGAATATGAGCGGCGAGGTCTTTGGCAGCGGGGGCGGCGAGACCGCGGCCCGCGAGCTGGGCACGGACCTGCTGGGCGTTGTCGCCCTGGAGGCCGAGATCAGCGCGTCGGGCGACCGGGGCAGGCCGATCGTTGCGGCCAACCCCGCGGGCGCAGCGGCGCGCACGTTTGGTGAGCTGGCGCAGAAGGTGGTGGCGCAGCTGCGGGCGGTGTCGGGGGGAAGTCAGCCGCAGTTGAAGATTGTTTAGCGTTTTTAGTGAGCCCGCGTGGAGGGGAATCCACACCGGTATTGATCCACGAAGAGCACGAAGGGACGCGAAGAAGACGGATCAGTTGGCGGCAACTGCTATAGAGAGGAAAGCACACCCGGTAGACGTCGAGGAGGTTGTCGTCCGCCGGGTGCGCTTTTGGAGGTGAAAGAGGAAAACGAAACCCTTACTGCAGCGCGTTTACCTCTTGAAGAAGCTCAAGTGTTCCCTGCAGGTCGTCAATGTCGGTCAGGTCAATATCGGGCGTGTTCACGTCGGCGAGGGGCAGCAGCCCTTCGGCGGTGGTCGGAATGCCGACAACGAGGGGATATTCGTTGGTCTGCTCGGAAAAGTAGGTCTGCGCCTCATCCGAGAGCAGGAAGGCGACGAAGGCCTCGGCAGCGGCCTGGTCCTTGGCGGTATCCAGAACGGCTGCGCCGGCCACGTTGATCATCGCGCCGGCATCACCGGCGGACGGGTGGTGGTTCTTGGCCTGGAAACCGGGATCTTCCTTAAGGAATCTATACAGGTAGTAGTGGTTCACCAGGCCGAGCACGACTTCGCCCTTGCCGGTGGCCTCGACGATCGGGGTGTTTTTGGCATAGACCTGCACGTCATTGGCGATCATGGCTTCGAGCCATTCGCGGGCGCGTTCCTCGCCTTCAAGGACGCGGACGGCGGTGACGAAGGCCTGGAAGCTGCCGTTGGTGGGCGCCCAGCCAACTTTGCCCTTCCACTGAGGCTCGGTCAGTTCCCAGATGTCGTTGGGCAGCTCGTCCTCGCTGACCATTTCGGTGTTGTAGACGAATACGCGGGCGCGTCCGCTGGCGCCGACCCAGTCGCCGTTGCCGGCTTGGAAGCGGGGGTCAACCCTATCCAGGATCTCCGCGGGCAGAGTTGTGAGGCGCCCGGCCAGGGAGAGCGCGCCGAGCGCGCCGGCGTCCTGCCCATAGAAGACGTCCGCCGGTGAGTTCTGTCCTTCCTCCAAAATGGTAGCGGCCAGTTCGGCGGTGCCGCCATAGCGCACGTTGACGGTGACGCCGCTCACCTCCTGGTAGCGCTCCAGCAGAGGCCCTACCAGGTTCTCGTTGCGGCCTGAATAGATAGTCAGCTCGGTGGCTTCGCCTGCGCTTTCCATATCCGCCGGCGCCTGAATCGGCACACAGGCGGTCAGGAGCAGGGCGGCCAGGAGGACCAGACCCAACTGCACTTTACCGATAACCTTAACGAACATGAGAGACTTCCCCTCCAGTCTTATGGGTTTTTGGCACGCCTTTGCTCAAGAAGGCGAAATTTTTGGGCCAGTCTGCGCTCCGTCCGGATCGGAGTTGACAGACGGGCCTGATAAACAGGTACGCGCTGGCGTTGCCATATGCAATGCCGCGCGTCACAAAAGTGTAGCACACGAGAAGGCTGAATTTCGGCGTAAATCTGACGAAAATGGGAGCAGTTTTTTGCGGCAGCGGTAAACGGGCGTGTTAAGGATGGTTCACTGAGGATTTAACTTCCGTTACGAAACTGCGTAACTACAGGGGATAGGGGCTAGGGGTTAGGGATTAGTTGCCGGAGACGGCGCGGGCTGTTCGACGCCGGTCGCTGGCTTCAACCGTTCCAATTGTCCACGGCGGTGGGGCTTGCCGAGGGGGCGTTGCGGGGGGAATCCCCCCGCACAAGGGAGGCCGCTTGCGGCCGACCGCCCAAAAGCGAGGGGTGAGTATAGAGAAGTGAGGAGAGAAAAATGGCTTTGCTCGTATACTTTTGTGCCGGCGACACTTCAGGCCGGGGTGGGCGCGTGCACGGAATGGGAGAGCAGCCGGTATTGGGGGACGCGCTCGGTGTCGGGTTTGCGGCAGCTCAACGGGATGATGAACTCGGATTCTTCGGCGAGGACGAAGAGCTCGTGGACGAGGTCATCGCCATTGGAGCGGAAGCGGCAGGTCCAGACGTCGTTGTCCTGGTCGGCGCCGAGGAGGGAGAAGGCGTCGAGCGCATGCTGGTGGGTTTCGGCGCGCAGGTAGTACTCGGCGGCTTGCACGGGCGCCAGAAAACAGGAACGGCCGCGATAGTGGTCGAGGGCGTAGACGTCGCCGGCGTTGTAGGAATCGACGATTGCGGTGGCGTCCTCGGCGCTGAGGCGGCCGTAGTAGAGGCCGTGCGGGAGGACGATCATGGTGGCGGCGAAGCGGTGGCCGCCGGTGTGGGTGGTCTGCCAGACCTGGTCGCCGGCATAGGCGGCCATGGTGAGGTAGACGGGCACGCCGAGCGTGGCGCAGCAGCGGTCGCGGCTGCCGTTGGTGCAGACGAGGAAGAGCGGCTCGTCGTGCTTGTGGGCGGCGTAGCGCTCGGGCGCGGCGCGCAGTTCGGTCACCATGGCGGGCAGGTCCATCGCGGCCAGGTCGATGAAGTCCTGCAACTCGAAGCGATAGAGAGCGGCGGCGTCCTCCTGGGAGAGGCCGATGAAGAAGCTGAGGCCGGAGCCGTTGCGGTTCTCGCCGTGTTTGATGAGCTGGAGGCGGGAACCGGGCGTGGCGGCGACGGCTTGCTGGAGGTGTGCTTTGAGCGCGTCGTCGAGCTTGCTCTCTTCCATGGCTTTGCCGCCCCAGACGCCGGGGTATTCGAGCACAAACCAGACGTCTGTGCCGTTGCCGGCTGTACCGTAGATGGCTTCGCCGGCGGTGTGCGAAAGTTGTGAACAGACGTGGCCCATTGTCATTGTATGTCTCCCTGTAATTGGCGCTTTTGGAAATTTCTACCACGAACGGGCACGGGGCGCAAGTCAGGCGTTTCCGTCTGCGCCGGCGTGGCGGGGATCAGCGACCCAGAACGACATCAGCAGGACGCCGAGCAGGCCGGCGGCGGCGCTGAGGGCGAAGAGATAGCCGTAGCTGATGGTAGCCAGCCAGCCGCCGACGAGCGGGATGACGACATTGATGGCGCCGATGATGGAGTTGGTGATGCCGACATAGGTGGGGCGCTGCTCGGGCCCGACGAACTCGAGCACGATCATGAGCCCGGAGACGAAGGTGGCGCTGAAATAGACGCCGAGGAGGATGAAGACGAGGTAGTAAAGGAGAGGGTTGGCGGTCAGCCCGGCGATGACATAGCCCGCGGAGGCGGCCAGCCCGCCCAGTACGAGCGCCAGTTTGTGCCCTTTGCGGTCGGCCAGCAGACCGAATAGGAGATTGCTGGCGGACTGGCCGACCAGGAGGGCCACGGTGTAGTTGCCGACGGTGCCGCCGGAGACGTCCCATTTGCTGACGGCGGCCACGGTAACGAAGGCCATGCCCATGCCGCCGACGGCGAGCAGCCCGCGGGCGATGAGGAAACGGCGGAAGTTCCGATCGCGGCGCAGGATGCGGCCGAGCCTGGTCCAGATGCGCAGCCGGTTTTCGGCGGTGCGCGGGACCTGGCGCACGGGCTCGCGAGTAAGGGTGAGGACGGCCCAGCCGAGGAACATGAGAATGGTTGCCAGCCCGAACAGGACCAGGAAATTGCGGGGGAAGGGCAGTGTCTCCAGGATGCGGCTGCTGCCGAGCGCGCCGAGCGCGCCGGCGATGCCGCCGATGAACATGGTCACGCCCATCAGGCGGCCGCGACGGGTGGCGGGAAAGCAGACTGCGAGCAGGTCCTGCCAGGCGGGCGCGATAATGCCGGCGCCGAAGTTGTAGATGGCAAATGCCAGCAGGAAGAGCGCCAGGGCCCAGGAGGGCGACCGGACTGCGAGGAACGTTGTTGCCGTGAGGAGGATGAGAGGCATGCGTTCGACGAAGAAGCCCAGATTGATTAACCAGGGCTTTTTGCGGTCGGTGCGTTCGATTGGGCCGGCGGTCAGGAGCTGGGGAAAGAACCAGCCGCCGTTGGCGATCACAGCGAGCAGACCGAAGTAGAAGGGGTTGTCGGTGAGCCTGCTGACGAAGAAGGGGAGGATGGTGGTCGCCGACATGAGGCTCTGGGCCAGCAGGAAGAAGGCGCCATCGGTTACGTTTACGGTGAAGTTCCAGTTGTAGTTGCGCCATACTTCGGCCTCGACATCCTCATCGGAACGGACGGAGGTTGGCAGGTCGACCTGCAACATGCGGCGCACCATGGCGATGGCGAACCGGCGGGCAGGGATTATGGTTCCGAGCATCGAGGATTCCGTGGGCTGCAGTGGTCGGTGGTCGGTGAAGTATATGCCGGTTCGGTGTCCTGCGCTACTTTGTGGAGACGTGTATAATTGTGCGGCGCTCTGGTGTTCGGGAGGGCGCTGAAGGGTGGAGAGGTCGATCCCCTTACAGAACAGGGAAGCGGGTGTGGACTGTCATGCTGAGTCTTGTGGAGAAGCTGCTATTTCTGGCCGCGGTTGCGGTGTCGATCTATCTGAGCTTCGTTCAGTTCCGGCGCGTTTATGATGTGGTGCGGCGGGGGGGCGGGGAACTGCCGACGCGGGGTGAGCTGGCGGGGCGGCTGTGGCATGCTGCGGGCCAGTGGCTTACGTTCGGCAATCTGTGGAAGAGCCGCGGTGGGGCCGGTGTCTTTCATGCGCTGATCGCCTGGGGATTCGTCTTCTATCTGCTGGTGAACCTGGGCGATGTGGCGCAGGGCTTCTTTCCGATCCGCTTTCTGGGCGAGGGCGCCATCGGGACCGCGTACCGTTTTGCGGCGGACATCGTGACGGCGGGCATTTTGACAGGTATGGTCTATTTTCTGGCGCGGCGTTTTGTGGCGCGCGCGTCGGAACTGGGCTATAGCGACAATGTCATGCTGGTGGAGAAGGTGAAGGCTGGGGGGATCGGGCGGGACTCGCTGCTTGTGGGGCTGTTCATTTTGCTGCACGTGGGGTTCCGGCTGCTGGGCGAGAGCTTTGCGGTCGCGTTGGAACGGCAGGCGACCGGTCATGGGGACCCGGCGCAGCCGTTCGCGAATGGCGTGAGCCTGTTGTGGAGCGGGATGGACGCGGCGGCTTTGACGGTGGGACAGCATGTGGGCTGGTGGGTGGCGCTGGGCCTGGCGCTGGCCTTTGTGCCGTGGTTTCCGCGCACGAAGCATCTGCATCTGATCATGTCGGGCGTGAACTTTCTGGCGCGGCCGCAGCGGAGTTCGCTGGGTGAGCTGCCGCCGCTGGATTTCGAGGATGAGACGATTGAGGAGTTCGGGGCGGCGCGGCTGGAGCAGCTGCCGTGGCCGCACCTGGTGGACGCGTACGCGTGCATCATGTGCAACCGCTGCCAGGATGTGTGCCCGGCTTACGTGACGGGCAAGGATTTGTCGCCGGCGGCGCTGGAGGTCAACAAGCGCTATGCGATCAACGAGCGGGCCGGGGCGATAGCGGCGGGCGAGGAGACGCCGCCATTGCTCGATTACGCGATCAGCGAGTCGGCGGTGTGGGCGTGTACGGCGTGCGGCGCGTGCGTCGATATCTGTCCGGTGGGCAACGAGCCGATGTTCGACATCATGCATCTGCGGCGCTACCAGGCATTGACGGAGAACAGCTTTCCTGCGACGCTGCAGCAGGCTTACCGCGGGATCGAGCGCCAGGGCAATCCGTGGAACCAGAGCGCGCGCGAGCGGCTGGCGTGGGCGGAGGGGCTGGCCGTGCCGACGGTGGAGGAAAGGCCGGAGGCGGATATCCTGTGGTGGGTGGGCTGCGCGCCGAGCTACGATCCGCGGGCGAGGGAAACGGCGCGGGCTTTTGCCAAGGTTCTGAACCACGCGGGCGTGCGCTACGCGGTGCTGGGCGAGATGGAGAGCTGCAGCGGCGACGCGGCGCGGCGGTCGGGGCGGGAGGACCTGTTCTGGGGGATGGCGGAGGGCAATCTCGAGGCGCTGACCGAGGTAGCGCCGCGGCGGATCGTGACCACGTGTCCACACTGTCTGCACAGCATCGGCAAGGAATATCATCAGTACAGCCGGAGCGAGGCGCCGCCGCAGTGGGAGGTGATCCACCATACGCAGCTGCTGTCGGAGCTGGTGGCGGCTGGCAAACTTGAGTACAACGTTGAGCGGGATGGGGTGGTTACTTTCCACGATCCGTGCTATCTGGGCCGGCATAACGGCATTGTGGACGCGCCGCGGGCGCTGCTGGCGGCGGGCAACATCGAGTTGGAGGAGATGCCGCGTCACGGGCAGCAGAGTTTCTGTTGCGGGGCGGGCGGCGCGCAGTTCTGGAAGGAGGAGGAGCCGGGCGAGCGGGCGGTCAGCGCGGAACGGTATGCGGAGGCGCGGGCGACGGGCGCGGATACGGTGGCCGTGGGCTGCCCCTTCTGTCTGACGATGATGTCGGATGCGGCGAAGGCGGCGCAGGAGGGTGTGGTGGTGAAGGATGTGGTGGAGTTGATTGCGGAGGGGTTGGATGATTTTTAGTTTTCGGTAACCTTATTTGTGCAGGGTGCGGGGATCCGGGGGAGATCAACACAGGAAGGCCGCGAACCTGGAGGGGGAGGCGGTGAGGGTTGCGGCCTGGAAGGCGGCGAAGAAGAGGAGCGAGCAGAGGAGCGTCCAGGCGAGGCCGCGGGCGACGCGGGCTTCGCGTACGAGGGGCTGGCGGCCAAAGCTGAAAACTGCGGGGGGGCGGTAGCGGGGCAGGAGGCCGATGGCGATGATGGCGCCGCCGACGAGGCCGCCCATGTGACCCCAGTTGTCGACGTTGGCGACCGAGAAACCAAGAACCAGGTTGATGACCAGGATCGCAAGCGCGGACTGGAGCATCGATTGCCCCTGCCGGCCCATATTTGCCCGAAAGCGATAGAAGTAGATGATGGTTGCGCCGAGCAGGGCGAAGACGGCTCCGGATGCGCCTGCGGAGGGGGCGGGCGAAAAGGCGTAGCTGGCGATGCTGCCGAGCAGGCCGCCGAGAAGGTAGATGACGGTGAAGCGCAGGTGGCCGAAATGGCCTTCGATAATGGGGCCGAGCCAGAAAAGGCCGATCAGGTTGGAGATGAGGTGGATGGGGCCGATGTGGAGGAACATGGCGGTAAAGAGCCGCCAGCTCTCGCCTTGCAGGATATGCCAGTTGGACTTCATGCCGAGGTCACAGAGGACGCGCAGGTTGGTGGGGCCGTTCCAGACGCGGTATTCGAGCAGCCCGTAGAGGAAGGTGGCGGCGAAAACGAGGAGGTTGACGGCGATCAGGGCGCGGCTGACGCGCGGGGGGACGAGGGGGATGTAGAAGGTTGGCGCGGGCGGCGGACCGTCGGGACGAGACGTGGCGCCGAAGAGGTTTTTCACGGCCGGTCTACAGATTGACGGGCGACCAGTCTACGCGACATTTTTCGGCCTGAATGATGCTGATCACCTTGTCGACGGTCTCTTCCTGGCAGTCGTCGCGATTGACGACGACGTATTGGAAGTCCTGCAGATGCTGCATCTCTTTGCGGGCGGTGGCGATGCGCATCTTGAGTCTGTCGGGGCTTTCGGTCTTGCGTTCCAGGAGGCGGCGCAACTGCTCTTCTTCGTTTTCGGCCACGAGGAAGATGGTCACGGCCTCGGGAATGAGGCGGCGGATGGTGGCCGCGCCCTGTACGTCGATACGGAGGATAACGTCCTTGCCGCTTGCCAGGGCTTTGCGGACGTGGGTTTTGGGGATGCCCTTGTAGTCGCCATAGACGACGGCGTATTCCAGGAGTTCATTGGCGTCGATCATTTCGGCGAATTCGCCGACCGACACGAAGTGGTAGTCGACGCCTTCGATCTCGGCCGGCCGGCGGGGCCGGGTGGTGGCGGTGACGACAAAGTGGAAGGGGAGTTTCCGCTGCTTCATCAGCGATAGCGTGGTGTCTTTGCCGACGCCGCTGGGCCCGGAAATCACCACCAGAATTGGATGGGGCTGATTCTGCTGGGCGTAGATCGGGGTCACATCGTCGTGCGTATCTGACATGGGATAGTGGTCGGTGGCCGGCGCCAGCGTCTCTTCTGTCACGAGCGCTTTGGGCCGGGGTTTTGGCTGGATATAATGATGAACGGTTGGAAGTTCCCTGCCGGGAACTCAGTGTGCGATCAGTATAGTTCAAATAAATGGTAGTGAAAAATTTGGGCCCTTATCGATTCTGCGCCAGAGTGGAACGGCAAGGGTCAGGCGAAGAGGGGCCGATGCCGATTTACGAGTATTTCTGTTTTGACTGCAAGAAGCGGGTGAGCGTGCTGTTCCGCACGATGGCGGAGGCGGACGCGGGGGCTTCGGCGTGTCCGGAGTGCGCGGGGAAGCGGCTGCGACGGTTGATGAGCCGGCTGCGGGTGCTGCGCTCAGAGGAGAACCGGATTGAGTCGATGGCGGAGGACTCTGCGCTGCTGTCCGGGTTGGAGCAGGAGGACCCGCAGGCGCTGGCCCATTTTATGCGCAAGATGAGCGACGAGACGGGCGAGCCGCTGGACGAGGAGATGACGGAGGTGGTGGACCGTCTGGAGTCGGGAGAAAGCCCGGAGTCGATTGAGTCTTCGATGCCGGAGGAGGGAACGGCAGGGGATAGGGCTTAGGGGTTAGTGAACTGCGAACGGCGGAACACCTTTTGATCCACGAAGGAACACGAAGGGCACGAAGTAAACCCTCGGTGAGTTGAGAGGGTTTTTTGTTTGCGCAGGTATGGTGAGGTGCGGTTGGGGCGGTTATATCTTCTCGAAGTGATCTACTGGGACGACGAAGATGGTGGCTCCGCCGACCTGTTTTTCGACGGGAGTGGGGATGTGCATTTCGCCGGGTTCCATGACAGGGGGCAGGGGTGTTACGTATTGGACGCGGCTGGTGCAGCTTTCGCGGAAGACGGTGAGGACGTCTTCGACCTGCTCGTCCTCGACGCCGCAGAAGACGGTTGCGTTGCCGATGCGGAGGAAGCCGCCGCGAGTGCCGGTTATGGTGGCGGAGTAGCCGCGGCGTCCGAGGCGGTCGAGGAGATTGGGGCTGTCTTCTTCGTTGACGATGGCGATGACTAATTTCATGTTTCTGATGTCAGTTCAATTTGAAACCACGACGTTTCGCGCTGGCTGCAAATCAGGAGCGCAGGAGGACCAACCGAATCATATCTCATTTTGACTACTTCTGTCTATTCATTTATCGGCCGCCTTAAGCTCAAATTCAGAGAGAACGACAGAGTCCATCCCATTCTCAGTAATGATTTTGGGCGCGCCCTCCAGGCTTGCGTCGTAGAGGCCGGCAATCAAACGAAGCGGACCGGGCTGCAGCGTCGCAGGCAGTCGGAGGCCAAAACTACTGGAGCCATCTGCCGAATTCAACTGCAGAATCGGGTCTGTTTGGGAAAGAATGCCGCCATCCTCGTTGATCAGGTGGACGAATATTTTCTCCCCACCGGTAAGTGTGGCCTGATCCTCTCTCCAGTCCATGTGTATGACCAGAATGCCGCCAGCGGTTATCGTTTCCGGGCTTAGCTGGGCTCTCTCCAGGGTAACGCCGTTTTCGAACAGTGCGCCTACCTTCCGCCAACGCTGGGGGTCGGGTCGAGCATAGAGGTGCACGGGGAAGATACCGACCTGCTCCTGCAAGACCATGCGAAAGCCCGCGGCCAGCGCGTTAGGAGCAATGCCTGTAGCATCCCAATTGGGAGCGGGCGCGACGGGCAGAATGATCCTGAATACGTTGCTTCGGATTTGGAAATCGACCGTCGCCGCCGCACCCTCGGCGTCATGGGGCTTGGGCGGGATCATGAACTGTTGGACATCGCCCTTATAGTAGTAGGAGAGGGTGGGGTCGGGGAAGTTCTCCGCAATCCGCACGTCATGCGCCGGCAGCCCGGCGCTCCAGCGTTCCAACGTCTCGGCCAGCGCCCGCCACCCCAATAACTTGCTGCCAGAATAGTGATTTTGCAGGCTGTAGACGTTGCCGACAAGAACAAGGAGCGCCAGCGCGGCAGCTGAAATCCGGCCGATCGGAATCCTTGCGAGAAAACTGGAGCGGTGGGCAGCCGAATCCGGCGCGCTGGATGCGCCCGCATCTCCGTCGACCCAGAAACTCCATCGCCAACCCAGATGCGTTTCAAGCCAGCCGCTCATTCTCGTCGCACTGACACTTATCAACAGCAAGAAAGGCGGCAGCGCCGCGGCCAGATAGCGTTCATCGTATATCGGCCGCTGCCTGGAGCTGATCCACGTCGCCAGAAGAGGGATGAACAGGTAGAGTAGCAGAAAGACAGTTGCGCTTGTCTGGCCGGGCAGGGCCTGCTGTTGATCTTCTGTGCCCGCTTCCGTCCCGCTACTGTCTTCGGCGCTGCCTTTGTTGCGCAGGCCGAGGGCGATTCCTGCGACGATTACAGACCCGGCCAGCAACGCTCCGACAAATCGCCAGATCGGATGCGGGACGGTTTCGCCCAAGGCAAAGACACCGAGAGAGCGCCACAGCATTGCCCCAAAGGCGGGGGAATCGCCGTTACCCCCGTAGCCGACAAGTGTCTGCCATGCGGTGACAAACCACGGCGTGCATAGAGCAAGGGTCAACAGCTGCGCGAGACGCCAACGCATCAACAGCGCGCCATCGCCGGAACGCCACGATTCCAAAAATTGGCCGGCGCGGCGTTGGACGCGGCGCATCCAGATGTTGCGCAGCAGCAGGAAAAGGATAAAGAAGTTGTGCGCCAGAATGACGAATGCGGCGTAGTAATGAACCTGCAGAGCAACGGCCGCGCAGACGGCATAGGCTGCGGGAGCCGGCCAAAGCTTTGGCTGACGGACGACGCGCAGGGCGAGGACCGTGGCAGTTGCGGTCAGGGCCAGGCTCAGCGAGTACATGCGGGCATCCTGGCTGTGCCAGATCGCGTATGCGTTCACGGCCAAAAGCAGGCTGGCTGTCAGAACAGTCGGCGCGCCCAAGCGAAGCTGTTTGCCCAGATGGAAAATCAGTGGGATGGCCACCGTCCCTGCAAAGACGGGGATGAATCGCAACGCGAACTCATGGGTTCCGGCAACCTGGAGCCAGGCGTGCTGCAGAATGTAGCTTCCGACGGGGTGCGGCTCTCGCAACGCCAATGTTTGCGCCACGATTTGGCCAGGGGAGTTCAGGCTGAAGAAGAAGCCGAAGCTCTCGTCCCCCCGCAGTTCCCGAAAACCTAGGCGGAAGAGCCGCAGCACAAAGCCGAGCAGGATAACTGCCAGTAGGACGCCGCGCTGGAGATTCTTGTCGGCCAGCGCGCGCTGGCCGTGCGCAGAAGATGCGCGCGGGCGAACGGCGGCGCGACGAGGCCGGCTTTTGAGATGGTCAAACGCATCGTGGGTGCGCCGCCAGGCGGTACGCGCCGCGGCCAGAAGTTGAAAGCGAAGGGCGATGAACAACCCGAGCCAGCCGATCCCACTGGTAGCGAGACCCCAGACTACGCTTCGGGGTCGATAGACGAGTTCGAGGGCGCCGGAACCCGCGGGAACGGGTATGGCGAGGAATGCCCGATGGGCGCGGGCCACCGGGAGAGAGTGTTCACCTTGCCACCGGGCCTGCCAGCCGGGCAGCCACTTTTCGCTGAGGAAGAGGAGGCCGCGCTGTGCGCTCTCGATGCTGATTCGCAGATGCCCGGCGGCGACGCGCTCAACCTGCAGGTCGGCCTGGCCGCCGTCGCCGAGAGACATGCGGCCGTCCTGCCAGGCGCGCCCCAGCGCTTCGGCATCGGCGGGGGCGATCAGGAGTTCGTCGCGGAAGTTGAAGGCGGGGTCGGCCAGCAGCGCAAGGGCTTCGCTGTCATTGACGGTGCGTGCGCTCTGCGTCCACCACAGTCGGGGGGTGATTGACTCGAGCGCATGAAGATAGGTCGTCGAGCTTTGCGGCCGATTGAATTCAGCCAGTCGCTGGCTTGCGACGGGCAGTTCGTGTCTCCAGGTGAGGACTGCGCCGGTTCCGGTCAGCTCCCACATTCGGTCAAGGGGAAAATCGGTGATGAGCGCGTTGTATTTGGCGTGGCGCAGGGGGCTTTTGCCGAGGACGTCCTCCCAACCGAGGAGCAGACCGCTGTTGCGCGACACTCGGTGCTCGTTGTAGACGCGCGGCGGGAGGGAATTGGAGCGCCCGGCCAGAGACTGGGACGCTTCGAGCACGGCCGCGGCCTCGAGGGGCGCCAGGCCTTCCCTGACCCTTGGACCGAAGGCGAGATTGGTAGCAAAGTTAACGATGAAGAGATCGACCAGCGCCAAGGGGATCAGCGCGATGAGGCGCGTGCGGGCGATCGGTTCGTCGGATATCCATTTGCCCCGCCCGAGTCGAGGTCCTCCCAGGATGGCGAAGGTGAAGGCGATGAGCAGTGCCTTAGCGCTGGGCCAGAGGAGGTCCGAGTCGGCAATATCGGCGCGGGCGGGAAGCTGCCGCCAGACCCAGAACAGTGTCAGGCCTACGGCGACGGCGGCGGCAAATCCATAGGACAGCGTTCGCCTTTGGCGCGTGGACAGCGTGGGCAGTAGCGCCATTCCGTACCCGCTGAGGCCGCTCAGCGAGAAGGCAACCAGATAGATCGCCCGCTCCTGGCCTCGAAACAGTTCTCCGCCGGGCGTGAACCGATAGAAGAGGCTGAAGAGCGGTACTCTGCCGCCATAAGAAAGCAGGAGAGCGGCAAGCCCGCAGATCACGAAATAGAAAGCGGCGGCGCGCGCGTGGGGGTCGGCTCCCTGCAACGAAAAGTTGGATGAAAAGAGGGCGGCGACAGCGATAAAGGCCAGGCCAAGCGCAACCACGCCTACGTATTGCGGGGAATAGACGGTGAGCAGGCCGGGCAGCAGATACTGCAGGGTATCCCTGAACGGGAAGCCGCCGCTCGCCTGTTGGAATGTGAGGGAAGAGCGAACGGAGTGTTGCGCAAACTCATAGACCGGCCAAAGCTGAGCCAATGTCAGGAGGACCAGAACCGTGACGTACGCGGTTACCATGCCCGCGTACAGCAGCGCTTTCTGGCCGACAGCCGTATAGACGTCCTTGCTGGCACGGCCGCTTACCCGCTGTCTACGCAGATCGCTGACGAACAGCATCAGCATCCAGCCGCCGACGGCGTAGGAGAGGAACAGAAACGTCTGGGGATGACCGCCGAAAAAGGCGATCGCCTGCACACCCGCCGCGGCCAGCCAGCGTTTCCATTGGGGGAACAGGCGGCAGAGAACGGCTGCGGCGCGCGGTTGCGTTCCCGCCACCGGCGCTGGATTCGGAGCCCCCGTTCCCGCGTCATTCGTTCCCGGCAGAAGCAGAAGAAGGATGGCGGGCAGCCAGACGGCGACGCGCAGGATCCCGAGCTGCACCGGGACATAGCCGGTGAGGTAGCCGGAGAATCCGAATATGGCGCCGGCGATGAATCCGGCCATTTTCCTCCCGGTCAAACGACGGACCAGCAAGTAGGTGAAGAGGCAGGCAAGAAATATATGGAAGGCAGCCTCAGCCTGTAGCCAGTAGAGCCTTCCCGCAGGGCTGCGGTCGAAGCTTGTGAGGAGGAGCAATGCATTGCTGACAGGGTAGAACACGGCGGATTGCGCGTCGGCGAGGAAGGGGTGGCCGGCGAAGGTGTGCGGGTCCCACAGGGGCAGCCTCAGTTCCAGGATGGCGGACTGTTGAAAGAGGCTGAAGGGCAGAAAGTGGCGGGTGAAATCGCTGTCGGGGAAGGCGGTCAAGCCCAGTAGATGCGGCGCGAAGAAGAGGAGGACAAACGCGCCGTAGGCCAGGGCGACAGGAAAGGCCCCGCGCACGGGTCTGGAGATGCAGTAACGGTCCCGTTTCACTTTCAGCGCTTGAGCGCGAGGGCGGGCAGTTTGCGCTGCACTGCGCAGACGACGTCGTGATGGACTTCATCGCGTGGGCGGCCGGCGTCGATGACGGCCCAGCGTTCGGGCTGCTGCGCGATCAGGTGGCGGTAGCCGGCTTCTACCCGACTGTAAAAGGTCATTTCTTGCACCTCCAGTCGGTTCCGGTAGTCCGCCAGCTTGCGTTTGATCCCTTCCTCAGGGGGCAAATCCAGGTAAACCGTCAAATCAGGGTACAACCCGCCGGTGGCGTATGCGATCAGGCGCTGCAGCTCGGCGATGTCCTGCTGATGGCCGTAGCCCTGGTAGGCGAGGGTGCTGTCGGCGAAGCGGTCGCAGAGGACGGTCTTGCCGGCGGCGAGGGCAGGGCGGATGACCTCAGTGACGATCTGGGCGCGGGCGGCGTTGAAGAGCAGGGTTTCGGCGCGGGCGTGCATCTCGGTGTGGGCGAGATCGAGCAGGAGCTGGCGGATGCCGTCGCCGATGCGGGTGCCTCCGGGTTCGCGGGTGGTGAGCACGGCGCGGCCGGCGGCGAGCAGGTGGTCGGCGAGCAGGTGGATCTGGGTGGTCTTGCCGCTGCCGTCGGAGCCTTCGAAGGTTACAAACATTGTTCAGGTATATTGACTTGGCGCCGGCGCTCAGGACGGGCTGAAGATGCGCACGCAGCGGTGGGGTTCACGGCCGTAGCTGTGGCTGATGAGGTTGGCGGTGCGGGCCAGCTGGTGTTGCTGGCTGCGGATGGAGGCCGCCTGGGGGCTGAGCTCGACGGACTTTTCACCTTTAAGGAGGCGCTGAATCGCGTGCTGCGTTTCACGCATGGCGGAGTCGAAGACGAGGTCGGGGTCGTCGCGGCGCAGCTGGAAGACGTCGAGCAGGTAGTGCTCCATCTGGGTGACGGTGTTGCTGCGGAGGACGTAGACGGGCACGTTCCGGCGTTCGGCGTCGGCGATGGGCTGGGGTTTCTGGCGGAAGTAGTTCTTCAAGGTCATGACGATATCGGCGTCACGCAGCTCCTTGACGACCTCGACCGGGACTTTGAGATTCTGGGCGGCGGTGCGCAGGCGGTTCTGGCCGATGCCGTAGGGGAATACGCGCACGGGTTTCGGTTTGCCTTCGCCGTTGGGTTGGAGGGCGCCGTCGGCGATATTTTGCGCGAGCTGGGCGGCGCGTTCCCCGCCGCGTTTGCCGCGCTGACGGCGGCGGCCGCCGCCGGTTTCGGGGTCCTGGTGGCTCCGGCCGATGCGGCCGGGCCTTTCCTGGCCCTCGGCGGATTCGATGTGGACGTGATTGCCGCTGTCGACGTAGCGGATTTCGGGAGAGAGGGTCCAGCCGCGCAGGAGTGAGTCGACGGCCTCGGCGACCTTGTGGTGGACGATCATGCGCTGGCGTTCCTGGATCTCGATGAGGACGTCGAAGGTGGGCGGGGCCTTGCGTTCGAGAACGGTTTTCTGGGTGCCGCGGCGGCGGGCTTCCTCGTCGGACAGGGTGACGGTATCGATGCCGCCGACCAGGTCGGAGAGGGTCGGATTCATGAGCAGGTTTTCGAGGGTATTGCCGTGGGCGGTGCCAATGAGCTGGACGCCGCGTTCGGCGATGGTGCGGGCGGCGACGGCTTCGAGCTCGCGGCCGATTTCGTCGATGATGATGGCCTCGGGCATGTGGTTTTCGACGGCTTCGATCATGACCTCGTGCTGCAGGGTGGGCGTTGCGACCTGCATGCGGCGGGCGCGGCCGATGGACGGGTGGGGGATGTCGCCGTCGCCGGCGATCTCGTTGCTGGTGTCGACGATCACCACTCTCTGTTTGTCGCTGAGAACGCGCGAGGCTTCGCGCAGGAGGGTGGTCTTGCCGACGCCGGGACGGCCGAGAAGAAGGAGGCTGCTGCCGCTGGTGATGATGTCCTGGATGATGTCGATGACGCCGTAGACGGCGCGGCCGACGCGGCAGGTGAGGCCGATGACGGCGCCCTTGCGGTTGCGGATGGCGGAGATGCGGTGGAGGGTGCGTTCGATGCCGGCGCGGTTGTCGGCGCCGAAGTCGCCGATGTTGTCGATGACGTGCTGCAGGTCGTCGCGGGTGATTTCCTCGGGGCTGAGGCAGACTTCGCCGTCGGGGAAGCGCGCTTCGGGCAGACGGCCGAGGTCCATGACGATTTCGATGAGATCGCTGGCGCGGCCGATCTTCTGCAGGGAGGCGCGGATGCGTTCCGGGAGGACGGCCAGGAGGAGATCGAGGTCATCTGCGATGCGTAGGGTCATTGGCTGGTTTTGAGTTTTCCGTTTCTGGTTTTTAGTGGCCCCTGTTTGGCGGGGCCGTTCGCTGTTACTGTTCGCTACGAATCACGGTTCGAGATGGTGTCAGGACCTCCCGCGGCGGCCTTGCCCGCGGTGAGGCGGGAAGGCGCCGTGCGATGGCGCGGAGGAGGCCGATGGCGGCGCCCTGTTTGATTGTCGCCAAGTATCCGAAAGATGGAGTCGGCGCAATCAAATTTGGGCATGGCGAGCGAGCCGGGCACGGCCTCGCGCACGGCTTCGAGGGCGGGCATGCGGTGGTCGTCGGAGCGGCGCTGCCACTGCAGGATGTTGCGCGCCATGATCATTCTGTCGGTGAAGGGCGCGAAGCCGTAGTCGCCCAAGAGCGCGTTGATGCCGGTCTGGTCGGCGCGCACGCCGATGTAGGCGCGGCGGACCAAGGGCGCTTCTTCGATGCGCTGCAGGGCGAAGTCGAGCAGCAGGCGGGCATCGTGCGTGTCGGGATCGTTGGTGTCGACCCAGAGGCGGATCCAGGCGCCGCTTTTGCCCCACAGTATCTGCACGCAGCCAGCGAGCCCGGGGCCGCGGTCGTCGTCGAGCGCATAGCCGGACATGTGGACCTGGTGCGGGTTGGAGAGGATGGGCGGGATGCGGTCCTCTTCGGGGTGATCGGTGGCGAGGCCGGTCTCCAACTGCTGGATGGGCAGGGGGGTTATGCGCTGGTAGAGTTTCTCGAGTTCGGGCGCGTCGGCGGGCTGCTGCGGCCGCAGGTTGGCATCGGACGGGGCCCGGGGCGCGCTGTCCAGACGCCAGACGGTGACCTGGGCGAGGGGCGCGAAGCCGGCCTGTCTGAAGGTATTGACGAGGAGCGGCTGATCGGGCAGGTCGCTGAAGAGACGGCAGACGTTCTGGCGGAAGATATGTTGGGCGCTGTAGGTCAGCAGTTTTTGCCAGATGGCCGGATGGCCGCGATGGGCGTCGAGGGCGGGGGAGAGCAGGGTCACGTCGGCTTCGCGGGTGTGGGGGCGGATGCGCAGCTGGATGAGTCCTTCGCGGGCGAGGCCGTTTTCTTCCTGGCGCAAAACGTAGGTGAAGGAGCTGTGGCGGTACCAGGGAAAGCAGGAGCGGAGTGCGGTTCGCACAGGCGAAACTGATTGCAGCAGGGTGCGATCGATCTGGAGGGGCGTAGAAACGTTGCGCAAACGCTGCAGAAGCAGGGCATCGCCTAGATGGAAAGGGCGAAACGACAAATGGGCGTTCTCCTGAACGGTTAACGGCAAGTCTGGGGGTATTGTACTTGATTGTTGCGGGAGCGGCAAACGGCAGCGAATCCGGGGATAGGGACGCCGCTCGTATGCCGAGGGTTGCTGAAACGAAGCATTCGGTTATTGGCGGGACAGTTGTATAAAAGTTGTCGGGCGGTTGTCTGAACTGTGATTGCGGCAGTAGAAGCCCAGGGCAGCCGCATCGCATTGGGACCGGGGTAGTTGGGAGCAGTTGGGAGCGCGGCGCGACTCAGGCGGGCAGGAGGGCGGACGGGTCGTCCGGGGAGATGGGCTGGGCGCCAAGGGCGATGAGATGGGCGTTGTGGGAGGAGGGAAGGGTGTAGACCGGTTTGGCGGCGGCGAGGGCCTGCCGGCAGAGCGTTTCGGTTTTGCCGCCCTGCGCGGCGTGGAGGATGAGGATGCGGTGGGCGAGGGCGGCGACGCAGGCGTTGCGGCGGGTGGCGGAGGCGGCGGTGGGACGGCGGAGGCTGTCGGGGAAGGTGGAGAGGAGCAGGAGGCGGCCGGCGGCGAGGGGATCGCGCCAGGGGCGAGGGATGCGCATATTGGCGAGGCCGCGGGCAGGGCAGATTATGACGGCATGGCGACGGAGGCGCGGCATGGCCGGTCTGGTGTGCGGTCTGGCGCAGGAAGAGTTCGAGGAACTCTTTTTCGATGGGGGATTGGAAGCCGCCGATGAGGGTGGTGAGGTGGGCGCGCAGGGCGCGGGCGAGGTCGTAGCTTTTGAGGATGAGGTCGCCGGGGCATTGGACTGAGCAGAAGAGGGCAACGCGTTTGCGGTCGAGGAGAGCGGGGTCGCCGATCAGGGAGATGGCGGATCTTCCTGTGGGGTCGGCGCAGGGGCGGAGGGAAGAGGGCGCGGCCGGCGAACCGGACTCATATCGTGTGATCTGCAAAGGAAAGGTCCTGGCTCAGGGTAGGGCGGCTATATTATGCCGGCCCAATTCGGGTCGCTCAGGGCAGCCGCAGCGGTTTGGACTCCAGGCTCCGTTGACATTGCGGGCAGGCCGGAGGGTTGTCTGAACTGTGATTTCTGGGATTCAGGGGATTATAGAATACTGCTAAGAGGGCGTCAAGATCCAGACGTGTATTTTGGAGACGGGGCCTGGGATCATCTTAGTGCAGCCGTCGTCACTGAGGTCCAACTGTTCCAGAAAGGCGGCTTGGCGCGGGCATATACGCTGTTCGGAGAGGAGTTGACACAGATTCTGGAGGAGTTCAATCTGGCGCTGGCGGCGTGAACCGCCTGTTGTTGGTGTCAATTTTTGTCAAGACAAATCTTGACAACCTTTGTCAATCGCTGCAATAATTTGAAAAAATATATAAGGAGGATATGTGATGGGTATGCAGAGAGTAAAGTTTTCCAGCCAGGCTTCGCCGGAGTTGCTGTCTTCCATGCGTGAGATTGCCCGCAGCGAGGGCCGTCATTTCCAGGCGGTGATGGAAGAGGCGATGGAGGAGTATATTGCGAACCGCAACCGGCAGACGCCGCGACCTGAAGTCATGGCGCATTTCCGGGCCAGCGTCGAGCGTAATCGCCGGCTGTATGAGTTGCTTGCTGAATGAAGTATAACTACCCGGAGATTGGTGAAGCAATCGCTATCCATGACGCGTTAATTGAAGAGTTTGGCGGCGCGATGGGCCTACGCGACGAGGCCGCGCTGGCTGCGGCACTCATGCGGCCGCAGTTGGGCTACTACAATAGCCTGATCGAGGAGGCGGCCGCGCTGATGGAGAGCCTGGCGAACAATCACCCCTTTGTGGACGGCAACAAGCGAACTGCCTTGGCCGTCACCGACACATTTTTGCGTTTGAACGGCCACTACATCGACTGCGACAGCCGCGAAGCCTACGATTTCTTCATGGGGCTGTTTGAGAAGAATTCGTTCCGGTTCGCGCAGTTGCTTCCGTGGCTGGAGGAGAACGTTAAGCCCATTCCAAGAGTTTCTACGCGGATTGTCTGAACTGGGATTTGCGCTGCGGCGATCCACGAAGGGCCACGAAGAGACACGAAGAACACCTTTTTGTCCGCGGAGTTACGCGGAGAACATCAAAAGCGTATCGGGTTTTCTTTGCGTGACTGCGGGGGTCTTCATGGATCAGCCGCACTTTGCTCCCGCAAATCGCGGTTCTGACAAACGTCAACGAGTCCGTATTGGGGTTTTCCTCTGTCTCGCATATTCGCTCGCGCCGAGGTCGCCGGTCCGCTCCCTGCGCAATCTGCCGACTTGGCATCTGTTGGCGTCCCTTCTACCTTTCCTCGTCCGCTTTCGCCAACAGGAGAGCGTTGGATGCGGTCTGATGTTCAATGTGGCTATCCCATCCTCCGCCTTTACCACCATGTTATTTTCCCTTCATCCTTTCGGAGTGCGGTAGGGTGGTTGACCTACGGTGTGTTCCGCTCCTCGTGTCCACTGTGTGGGCAGTGGACTCGCTCGTGAACCGTCGCACATACACCTTAAGCTCGTGGTCCAGTTTTTGGGGCCCACTTCACCCCGTGGCTTCCTCATGCGTATGCCCTAGGATTTCCCTGAGTTCCCGCATGTTTGACATTTCAACCAGGAATTATGTAGTGTAAGAGAAATCAGAAAGGCCGCAACCTGCCATTACGCCTGGACTCTCCAACAAAGGCTTGGAGAATAGGTCAAGCATGTCTGACAAAATGAAGTTCGCATTCAACAATATAGGCCCTATCACCAGGGCTGAAATGGAACTTGGAGACTTTACAATTATTTCCGGGGGGAACAACACGGGTAAGACTCGTATAGTTTACGCGCTCTATGGATTCATGAAAGCGTTCACAAGTCTTGTCGCAAAAAAGGCAGAATCGTTTTGTGAAAGCCATTTTCAAAAGGTGGCATCTCTTTCCACAGATGACTTAATCGAAAATCTGCGAACGGAAAGGCGTGTTGAATGGCAGGTTGATGAGAATCTTCTCTTAGAAGAGCAAGGCCGCCTGATTCAAGAAGTGACGCGAGAATTCTCGGATCTCAGGATTTCTCAAGTGTTTAATACTTCTCAATCGGAATTCGAGAACGCATCTTTGGAGGCCGAGTTCAGGAGAAAACTCCCGGTTGGTCCCCTATCCCTCAACATCAAGAAAGATTTGGATCTGTCCGTAGAGTATGACCGAAGCACATTCTCGGTGCGCCTGTCAGGCACTGCGCCCGTGAGTGACGATATTATCGAGCCCTTCTTGACGAAACACTCGCTTGAGAGGCTGTGTACATTCTTCCTCTTGCAGGACCCTTTCGAACGCCAATACAGACCCTTCATACTTTCATCAGCACGCCATTCCATTCCGTTGTTCCTGAACGAGCTGGACTATGTGAGGAGCCAGGTGATGCGGGCAGTGCAGCAGAAAGAGGACGGACAAAATGGAGAATCAGAACAAAGTTCCGACCCACTTAGAAACCTGAGCCGGTATGCGTTAGCCATACATGACAACATTGATTTTGCCAGAAACATTTCTAGCAGTGCCGAAAAGCACAACAATATGCCGCAAAATATCCTTTCCGGTGGCATTGAGGAAATGATGGACGGACGATTCACTAGTATAAATGGCACGCTTCGCTTTACTGCCTATGGTAACCACAAAACCAGCTTTGACATACCCTTACACCTCGCTTCCTCGTCGGCCTGGGAAATGTCCAGCTTGTATTTTCTTCTGGGCTATTTCCTGAATGGCGTGGGCCTCCTGATCATCGATGAGCCGGAGAGCCACCTAGACGCTGAGAACCAGGTCCGGCTTGCTCGTCTGTTCGCGCGATTAGTCAACTCCGGAACGAAAATCCTCATAACAACGCACAGCGATTTCATTCTGAGGGAAGTCAACAACCTCATTATGTTGAGTAGCGCCCACGATGAAAATGGAAAGGAAATGGAAGAACTTGGTTATGAAGAATCAGACAAATTAAACCTCGATCAAGTTAGAGCTTACTTTGCAAAAAACGGGGGTCTGGAACCGTGTGTCATGGATGAGTTTGGTATCGAGATGCCGGTGATCGACGAGACAACCGAGTCGCTGAACCGAACAGGATCAAAGCTGGCCGCTCAAATCATAAGAAAATCCAAGATGAATTCAGATGCTGTTTAAGGACTGGCTTGAAGAGCATCTGAGATGCGACATGATTCTTCCCGAAAACTGTAGAGATGGAAGAACAATCACCCTCAAAGACACCCAAAGCGATATTGCAATAAGAGTCGAGAACGTACCGAGATCTTCCGTCGTGGTCAATCTCGAAATTGGTGGCCGCCGGCAGGTTTTTGAGACGGACAATGGCTGTGATTTCTACGATCGTTGCGACTACCTGATTCTTGAAGAGTCAGAAACTGAATACATGGCAGTATTCATAGAAACCCAGCCATATCCTTCAAGAAAGGATGAAGGAAACACTTCTCTCGATCTGGCCCTTGGCACAATTTCCATTAGAGAGAAAACAGAAGGTGGGATTGAACTAAAGAATTGTTCGTCTTCGTGGGTATGCTTCTGTGAAATGAAGTGGTCCTCGGATATTTCTTATAAAGTCACCCATGATTTGCACCGAAATCAACTGGCCCGCGTAATAGAAAACTCAATTTTCTTTAACAACAAAGCTGGATGCCATGATCAAAGCAACGCCAGATACCCCAATCATGTATATGTTGCTCTCGTTACCCCAAAAGTCTTTAGGGATGCAAATGTCAAATCTCGGCTCTACCAGTATAAGTTTGAGGACTATAGAGTTGACAGTACCAACCTCTTAAATGATCTTAAGTCATGTGTCTTGGAAATGTGCGATGGGTCAGCTGATCTGGCGAAGCAGTTGGAGCGACTTTCCTGTCTTTGCTGGTCTACGTATGATGATATTTTTGCTCAGATTCCTGCCAGTGCAATTTCCGAAGAACTGCAAAATTTTTGGGAAAAGTATAGCAAAAGAATTTTAGGAGGAGTTGACACAGATTCTGGAGGAGTTCAATCTGGCGCTGGCGGCGTGAACCGCCTGTTGTTGGTGTCAATTTTTGTCAAGATAAATCTTGACAACCTTTGTCAATCGCTGCAATAATTTGAAAAACGGTTATGTTGTTGTCGAATGGGCGTTTCTTAGCGACAAAGTGGTTCGTGGTCAAACGATGTATGCCAGAAGAACTCACGCGGCGCACAAAGCGCGGGACGGGTTGGGACCGACATCAGGGAGGCGGTTCCTCATTGGAGAGGATTGTCTTGATGCGGGCGTTGAGCAAGTTCCAGCGGTTGCCGACTCGTTCGAGGTCGCCCTCGGCGATAACTGTGGCTTGTTCGGCGTGGGCCTGGATGGCGCGAACGTATTCGGACTGGTCGAGAACAGCGTTCACGGAATGCATTTGTCCGTCGATTTCCGCTTTCAGTCTGATCTGCCCTTCTTCCTGATCCTCGGTGCGATTCAGGATATTGACGAATCCCACGAGGCTTTCATCGTGGCGCGGGCCCCGTTGTCGCAAGGCACGCGCCGCCTCCCGCAATATAGGCGCATCATCGTTGGAAAAACGGATGACTTCGCGCGCTTTTGGCAGAGGCCGCGTGCGCGCCCAGACAAAGCTGACGTCCATTGATGAGAAGGGTATAATCATCGTATCGAGAGCTTCGCAGAGGTTTGCGCTTACACCTTTGTCCACAACTTCTGCAAAGGCGTCGGATTCCCCGCCAACCGTATCTTCGATGGCTTGGCGGGCCGCTTTCAGGGAGCTGGCCAAGTGTCTGGTTATCCTACGCTCAACGGAGTCGTCCGGAAGCTCTTCCGGCCTGGGATCAATAGTCAGTTGCATCGGCGGAGGCACAACCGGGGAAAGCAGCGTGACAACATAGCTGCCCTGTTCAGTCTGCCCCAAGCGCATCTGGCGCAGATACGCTCGCGCATCTTTGTTCGCTCCGGCGCGAAAGAGAGGTTGTGGTCTGTAATAGGAGCAGGCAGCGGCAAGAATAATTTCGCTTGCTCCACGCACGAAGTCGACCCCTTCGTTCATGGAAACTGTCCCGTCATCGCTATCGGCGGCGCGCATCCGGATAACGTCCCGATCAGCCGTAACCAGGTTACGGTAGAGGGTGAGTTCGTCCACATCGGCGACGCGCGCGAAGATCTCGATGAGTGTTGACACCACGCTTGCATAATCACTGAGATTTTCCGTTCGAGGCAGGATGATTTCGGGCAGTCCGTCGGCTACGTATATATCCGAGAAGTCGCCGTAAGATTCCGTTTTTGACCATCCCTCGGCGCGGGCGTAAGCCGAAAGCGCTGCAGGGGACACTGCCATCAGCGCTTCTCTGTCCTGTATACTGGCTTTCATTGGATTCTCCCTTTCCGAGACTGTTCCATCAACGTACGCAGATTGTCAACGTTGAACAGATTCTGTTCAGGGATAAGAACGGTGATGGACGACTTGTTCCTCGTCTCATCATGCCCCCTAAGATTAAGCCAATAGGCGCTGCGCCGCAAGATAAGCTCATCGGCCGTTATTGTCAGCCACTTTGCCTGGTCTCTTGGCAGATCGAGCACAACGAGCAGGCGCGGTGTTTGACTCGGGAAGCACAGAAGATTGTAGTTCTCAGCCCTGAGCCGATAATGAAAAAATCCATTTGAAGGGTTACCCAGGTTAATCGTCGCCTTCAATTGTATGTCTATGGCTGGACGCATCTTTCCGCCAGCCCGAATGAGCATATCGATTCCATCCCTGTCTTTAGAATAGTGAGCAGTCGTATATCCGGCGCGAGCAGCCACGGCCTGAACGTAGGCGCGGGAAAGCTCTTCTTCAATGTCAGTTGTAGCCAGCAAGGAATCTGTCATACACAAGTCTCTACGCTGCTTTTACGTTTTTGTGCGACAGTTACAAGAGTAAGCTGAAGTGGGCCCCAAAAACTGGACCACGAGCCAAGGGGGCAATGGAGAATTTCACCGCCCCATACGGTACTTGACGTCGTAGTTGATGATGAAATCCAACTCCTCGTCGGTGAAGCCGTAGTGTTCGGCGAGGACGCGGTCGATTTCGTCAATTATCGGTTTGCATGGAGCCACGTCAAACTGATCAACTTCCGCTTTTCCGTAGATGATTCGCTGAGAGTTCTGCCTCAACGCTGACATCAGACCCTTTACAAGTATGGAAAGTTTATTAAGCATCGGGTCAAGATTTTCCAGCCTGATTGGAAATATTGCAATGTCAGATGGATAGACATGTCTTGCGTCCGTCAAGCTCTTCCAAAAAAAGTAGTACAGATTGCTATTCAAAACAGCGCAATATAGTGCTGCCAACTCCAAAGAGGGCATTCTTAATTCAGAAATGGTTGTGTGCTTCTTATCTGGATCCTTTAGGGATCTGTAATAAGGCGGAAACGTAAACGTCTTGACCCAGTAACCACCGGCATTGTGGTAATAAATAATGTGATTCCCCTTAAATTGCTTGTAAGATGCCCAAGGGCTTTGGTGCGACAATGCCTTAATTATCGCAGAATGGCCTACTGAATCGTTTACCTTAGGTATGCTATAGCTTTGCCTCGACTCTCCTATTGAAAGATATCGCATTCTATGAAAGAGAGTCGGGCGTTCTGCTGCATACCACGTAATATAATCTGTCGTAAAGGCAACTCCATTTGCGCCTTTTGAGTAATACAGATCGAGATTCTCTGCATCACTCCGGGGAATAAAGCTGCCGGTCTTAGGGCGAAATTGCTCAGCCACATGACAGAGTTCTGCTCGAAAAGCAATGACTGAAGTGGTGCCATTCGTTGTGCGGCAGTAAGAGAAATGGGAGTAACAAAGCTAAACCGGCCCCGAACTCTGAGAAGAACTAGAGACCGCTCCATTGTAAACGCATACAAATTGCCACATCGTTCAGTCACGTAGCCATCTATTGTGTATACCTTTCTTATGGTGCTGTATTCTACGAATGGCGGATTGCCAACAATTACGTCGAACCCACCATTGTGCATGATGCCGTAGAACTCGACGAACCAGTGAAAGGGCTGGTGGCTGGCCCGCCACTGGGCATAACCCCTCTCGTCGTCCTCTCTGACGCCGTACTCCCCGGTAGCCAAATAACGGTCCAACTCCGCGCGTAGCGCGTCCAGACGCTCGCGCAGTTCGAGCTTAGCATCGGCAAAGTCGCCGGCGTCCATGCCGTAATCGGTCTGCATCTTACGGAAATTGGAAAAGGCGCGGTCGGCAAGTTCGGCGCGCTCCTCAATGTCGGGGAGGGCGAGTTCCTTGATCCAGTCGCCTTGGATGGCGCGTTTGACCTCGTCGAGGGAGGCGAAACCGACGAGGGTGTTGCCGGCGCGCACGTTGAAGTCGATGTCGGGCAGCGGCTCGATCTGGTCGTAGGTCTCGAGCTGGGCGACGAGCTTGAGGAAGAGGCGCAGCTTGCAGATCTCGACGGCCTCTGCCATGATGTCGACGCCGTAGAGGTTGTTGACAACGATTGACTTGAGGATGTAGTAGGGCTCGCTGGCGTGCTCGGCGACGTGGTCCAGAATCTTGCGGAAGTCACCCAGCGCCTGCGGGCTGTGGGGACGCCGCGAACGTTCCAGGTCGTCGAGAAAACCGTCCATGGCTTCGAGGCAGGCGGAGTAGAGCGGTTCGAGGATGTTGAGGGCGGCGAAGAGGAAGGCGCCGGAGCCGCAGGTGGGGTCGAGCGCGGAGACGTCCACGATGGCTTTCCAGAAGGCGCGCGCCAGTTCGGGCCCTTCGCTGTTGGCGATTACGTCCTGGGCGAACTTTTCAATGTTGAGGTTGCAGGTGATGAGGTCGTTGATCGACGTGACCTCGCCGGCCTCCAGCCTGGCGTAGATCTCTTCGTAGCGGCGGCGACGGGCGACGTGCTCGCGCCAGGTCTCGGTGGGGAGCGCGTATGCGTCCGGGGCCGGTTCGTTCCAGCCGCCGCGTTGGGCGACGTCGTCGAGGCCGGCGGCGATGTCGGGCGGCAGTTCCTGTGCGACGTCCAGTTTCGCGTTGTTGTGGATGTCGTAGGTGATGCCGTGGCGGACGGCCTCATAGAAGTAGCCGTCGGGGTCCTCCTGCAGCAGTCGCCATACGCCCCCATCCGGCATGAAGGCGATTGGACACGCCTTCTCCGCGCGGTCGAAGAGGAAGGGGATGATGGTGTTGCGGCTGATGTAGCCGGTGATGTCCTCCTTGGTGTAGTAGGCGCCCATCTGCTTCTGGTTGATGTACTTTTCGAAGATAAAGCCGAGCGCGTCGGGGTTGATCTCGTTGTCGTTGCGCAGGGGGCGGTCGTCGAGATGCCACTGGTAGGCGTCGAAGAAGGCGAAGATTTTTTCAAAGGCTTCGTCGGGGATGTCGATGTCCGGGTGGTCGCGTTCGAGGTCGTGGACGTCGAAGAGGCCGCCGTTGAGATAGGGGACCTGGCCGAGGAGCGCAGACCAGCTCCGGGGCGCGGTCGGCTTCGGGCTGGCCCAGCCCCTCGTGGAAGAGCTTGAGAAGGAAAATGCGGTAGAAGCCGGCGAACTTGCCTGAACCGTGCTGTTGGCGCACGGTGTGGAGGCGGTCGCGCAGGTAGTCGGGGTTGTTGTCGAGGAAGCCGCGTTTCTGGATGAAGTAGATGAACATCATGCGGTTGAGCATGAGGGAGGCGTACCATTCGCGGTCGGCCGCTTCCTGTATACCTTCAATAAAGCCCAGGAAGGCCTGATGCGCTTTCTTGAAGCGGTCGTAGAAGCGTTTGGTGACCTTTTCGACATCGAAGGCGGCGCGCACGCGGCCGGTAACGTCGACGAGCGACAGGTCTTCTTCCTCGTCGAGGGTGAAGAGGATGGCTTCCAGTTTCTGGATGAGCGGTTCGCCGCTCTGCCCGGCGTGGTGGATGTGGGTGCGCGCGCGGTCGGCGCGGCCCGGTTCGCGTTTGACCCAGAGCCAGTACTGGGCGCTACGGTCGTGGGGGCAGAAGATGATGATGTGCTCGCGCGCCTGTTTGGCGACGGCTCTCTCGATCTTCTGGCGGGTGGCGCGGTCGGGGAATTCGTCGCCGACCGGGCGAGGTATTGGTAGGCGACCATGCCGCGCTTGTGGGCGACGGCTCCGAGGGCGAACGTCTGCTCGCCGACCGTGACAGGGATGTCTTCGCCGCCGTGGTCCCAGCCAAGCTCATTGATAAAGAGGGCGCGCAGGTCGAAGCTGTCCAGATGTTGTCTGACGCTGGCGCGGTCGAGGGTGGCGGGCATGGTCAGTTTTCTGAGCAGTGGCCAGTGGTTTGTGGGAAGTGTCGATATCGATGCAGACAGGATGGCCGTCAGCTGTTCACGGTCCGCATCAGACTCTGCTATGACTTGAATGTCGAGATCGCCTGTTTTCACGTAACTGGCTTCTTCATCAAGGACCTTTCGCTTTCAACGTTTCATAGCTGGTTATCCATCTGGGCGGCATGAGGGCGCGGGAGAAGTCGCCGAAGGCGCCGCCAGTGTTCACCCGCTTTGTTCGGCATGTCGTTGCCACAGACAGTCTTTCTTGAACATGCGCGACCTGCACGCGAACTTTCGGGCGATCGATCACGCCAAGCGACTCACCCGTATCTGGATCTTCAATACCCTCAGGCTCCAGAATATCGAAGCGCATGCCCACAACGACTCCCTGTGCGGAGCCTACGTTGAGCGCGATTTCACGAGAGTTAAGAACTTGTGCGACTTTGCCGCGAATCGGGTCCGTCATGGTCTGTCCTCCGTTGCGTTGTCAGCGAAAAGACTGTTTTGCAACGCTTTTACATCTTCCGGAATAATGTCGTTCCAAGAGGGCGCGCAGGTCGAAGCTGTCCAGATTCTATCGTGTTGTCTGACGCTGGCGCGGCTTGGCTTGACGAGGGTAGCGGGCATGGTCAGTTTTCCTCCGGCCCGATGAGGCCCAGTGAACAGATGAGTGCCCAAAAGCGTTCGAGGTTCCTCATGATTTATTCGATCCAAAATAAGTGGAGGATTCCAACCAGCATAAAGTATCACTCGCAATCAATCAACCCCAGTGAACAGATGATATGGGGTTCGCGGCGCTCACGTTCGCCGTGAACGATGCAGAGGCGGTCGTCCTCCCGCATTGCGATGACGAGGCCGGCGAGGTCCTCGTCGGCGATGCCGCTGCGCAGCTGGCGGTTGAGGGTATCGACGGCGGACTGGCGCAGGGGATGGCGGTAGATGTCATCGACCGCGCGGCGGAGGGGATCCGAGTCGAAGAGCGTGCCCCTGACTTTCTCAGCGTAGTTTTTGAGCCGGTCGTAGGTGCGGAAGCGGGCGCCGGCGGGACGGCCCAGCTGCCCGCCGACCTGTTTGTCATGGCGGGCGGCGTTTTGCGCGGCCTTGCGGACGAGCGCATAGTGCGTTTCATGGCGGGGCAGGGCGGGCGTGTCGGGTTCGCATTGGGCGGCGCGCAGGATGTCGAACTGGCTCTCGGTTACGCTGCGGCCTTCATGGTCGAGCCAGACGAGGGCGTCGTTGTCGTGGGCGGTGCGCAGGTAGACGAGCGCGCCGCCGGGCTGCGGGGGCGCGGTGTTGTTGGCCTTGGAAGCGTGGACGACGGCGGGCATCTCTTCGATAGCTTTCTTGAGGGCGGGGTTGCCGTCGGTGGCGTTGTTCCAGATCTGGTAGGCGTAGGAGGCGAGATCGACTTCGGTATCGTCGTCGCCGTCGAGGATGCCGGCCTGTTCGTTGTAGAGGTCGTGGACGGCGCGGGCGTCTTCGTCCTCAAAGAAGGCTTCGTCGGCGCCGACGACTTCGGCGTTTTCGTTAAGCCTTGTGCGCACGCGGGCTCGCAGGCGGATGAGGCGTTCGATGCCCTCGGCGGGGAGGAAAGAGTAGCAGAGAATATCGCGCGCTTTCTGGCCGATGCGGTCGACGCGGCCGGCGCGCTGGATGAGGCGGATGATGGCCCAGGGCAGATCGTAGTTGACGACAATGGCGCAGTCCTGCAGGTTCTGGCCTTCGCTGAGCACATCGGTGGAGATGAGCACGCGCAGCGCCTCTCCGGGCGAAACCTGGGCGCGTTTGCCGTTGGCAACGGGGCTGAAGCGCCAGGCCAGCTGCGTCGGGTCGGCGGAGCTGCCCGTTACGGCGGCCAGGTGCGCAACGCCTTCGGCCTTCAGTTGCTCCTCCAGATATTGGACGGTGTCGGCGAACTGGGTGAAGACGAGCGCTTTCTTGTCGGGATGCTTCTCCATCAGGATCTGCCGCAGCGCGGCCAGCTTGGCGTCCTGGGCAGGGTCCCAGTCACCCAGTCTGTCCAGAATGGCGCGCAGGGCGGTCGCGTCGGCCAAAAGGTGTTCGTAGAGGGCGTCGACGAAGAGATGCCGGCCCACCCAGCGAAAACGGTTGTGGTAGCGCGCGTCGAAGTCACGGTAGATCTGCGCGGCGCTGAGGCGGAAATCCTGTTCCGTGCGCAGGCGGACGGGCAGGGCAGGCCCAGCGTTGTCGTCTTCGCTTTCTTCGTCAAAGACGGCGCCGACCGCGGCGTCGGCGTCCTCGTCGTAGGACTGGGTATCCAACATGCCGGCATCAACGGTGCCGATGGGGAGGGGCTGGCCGGTCTCGATGGCGTGGAGGAAGATGAAGTTGCGCAGGATGTGCCTCTCCAGCGACAGGAGGAAAGCGTGGCCGCTGCTCTCCATGCGTTTGAGCAGGTTGGTGCGGCAGAAGCCCATGAGACGCTTGCCGGCGCGCGAGAGGTCGTCCAGAATTCGGGCTTCGATCCGCGTCGGCGGGGCGGCGGGCGAGGCTGCGACGTAGTTGCCGAGGCCGTAGCGGGGCAGTTCCAAGCCGTTGATGGCGGCGACGACGTCGTCGCTGAAGAGACGGGCGTACTGGTCATCGATCTCGAAGGGCGCGGTGCGGGGCACGCGCACGGGAAAGTAGGAGGGCGTGCCGTCCGCGAAGGTGAGATACTTGCGCCCGTCTTCGGGGTCGGTGCGGGCGTAGTTGCGCTGGATAAAGCTGCGGGTGCGGCGGACGAGGTAGAGGCGCATCAGCTCGCGCCAGTCGTCGGCGTGCTCGGACTGTTCGAAGGCGGCCAGCGAACGGAGTTGGGCCTGGTGACGGCGGATGAACTCGGTCTCGCCGATCTCGGCCAAAAGGCGTTCGGGACGGATGCCGAGGTCCTGTTCTTCCGGCACAAAGAGGCGGAGCTGGCTGGAGAGGTCCTGGTAGGTCTTGTTGTAGGGCGTGGCGGAGAGCAGGATGCACTTGCAGTCGTTCTCGCGGATGTATTCGTGGATGGCGCGGTAGGTGCGGCCTTCGCGGTTGCGCAGGTTATGGCTCTCGTCGATGACGAGGAGGCGGTAGCGGCGCATGTCGGGCAGTTCGCGAATGGCAAGGCTGATGGAGAGCACCCGCGCCCGCAGGCGGTACCGGTCGCGGTAATTTTCCCACATGGGGACGAGGTTCTTGGGGCAGATGATGAGCGTTTCGAGGCTCTGGTCGTCCTCAAAGATGCGGGCGAGGGCGGTGGCCATCAGGGTTTTGCCGAGTCCGACGACATCGCCGATGAGGACGCCGCCGCGCTTGTTGAGGTGATGGGCGGCGATCTTGACGGCGGCGGTCTGGAAGTCGAGCAAGGTATTGCCGAAGTCGGCGGGGATGCGGAATTCGGTGAGGCCGGCGCGCGCCTCCTGGGAGAGATGGTAGGCGATCTTGACGTAGATGTGGTAGGGCGGGATAAGCTCTGCGCGCGCCCAGCTTGCGTCGATGATGGCGGCAAGCTCTGCGGAGATGTCGATGCACCAGCGGTCGTTCCAGCGTTTTTCAAACCAGGCGGCGAGCTTGCTGCAGGCGTCATGGTCGAGGATGTCCACGTTCAGTTCGCCCTGTCCAGAGAGGCCGGCCTGGGTCAGGTTGCTGCTGCCCAGGTAGCCGACGATGGGATTGACGGGGTCATTGCGGTGCAGCAGGTAGAGCTTGGCATGGAGCGGGTGGGCGAGGAAGAGTTTGACGACGACCTTGCCGGCCTTGAGCTGCTTTGAGAGCCGGCGCAGGCCGGCCTCGTCCTGGTTGGAGGGGGCGCCGAAGGTAAGCTGCTCGCGGAACTCCGTGGCCAATCTGTTCTTGAGACGCAGCGCGGCCTGGTTGTCGAGCTGGTCTGCGGTCGTGGTGAGGCTGCGTGCGCGTCGCAGTTCTTCGTGGGGCAGGTTCTGCATACCGACGAGGAGGCGGCAGCAGCTGTCTTCACCGCCGGGCCAATTTTCGATGCGCTTGTCGATAGAGCGCCAGCCGCGCAGATTGAAGTAGCCGACGCAGAAGTCGGCGCGGTGGGCGTGTTGCAGGGTCTCGGCCAGGGCGTCGCGGAGGTCGTTGTCGATGTTGTCGAAGATGCGGGGCATCGGGGGTGTTGTTCCTCTTGTGGCGGGCGGCGCGGTTGGGCTTGGGTGGCTGTTTGCGTATAGCGGTATCGGGTAATGCAAGCAATAATTGTCGCACAGGCGCGCTGATTTTGCCAGTGAAATTGGGGCGGAAGGCTGCTCCGTACAGGCGGGGATAGACCTTAGGTGGCTACATCTTGCGGCCCATAGTCATAGGTTCCTGCTTAGACGTAATACAACCATGTGCTGAGAGGTCACGGCGTCCCTAACGTATCAGGGAGTTGCGCCGGTATCCGGAAAAGGTGCAACCGGCGCCGGCGGTCTCCGTCCGGATGCACTTTGTTTTCCTAATGTAGATCCCAAATAAGATCAAGAGCTTGCGCATATCGGCAGAGCGGGCGAGACGCCCGCGATCCCAGGATGCGGTCCGTGTGAAAAGTCTTGGTATCAAATTGAATTCACATTAATTTCGTTGTCTAGCAATTGGGGTCAGCCGTAGACGGCGGCACTACACGTCTGCCTGCGGAGAAGGGGTGCGGCTTCGGGAAAGCCTGTATTGCGTAATCTTGGCATTATGCGAGTGTCGCGCAGGCCTATCGCCGCGTAAGCTTCAAACCAATATAGGCGATGTATAGGGGAACACGATGGGAGACAGGCCAGGCAAAATGGATACGATATGGTGGGTTGTTCAGCTTTCCATGCCAAGTGCAGAACAGGGGATTCCCGTCGGGGCCGATGAAAGTCAGATCTTTTTCAAATTGACGCTTTTCAGTTTCCGAAGAATCTGAAAACCAGGCGCTGGTGCCTGTGAAGTGTTCCTGGTAGATCCGGTGACCTTCAGGAGTTCGCCGGCCGCCTGCATCGACTGATCCCACCAAGTCATTCAGGATTCTCAAGCGAGCGAGAATTCGGTCTGCTACGCCGGGCGCGAAGGGCTGTCCTGACAAATTGCTGAAGCATTCGGCGGAGAAGGTAAGTCTCTGAAATTCTCTACGCGATTGACGCTCCATTTGCTCCCAAGAGGCAATTGGCAGCTTGACCTTATGCAGCGCGATTTCCAGTTCAGGGATTTCCCAATAGTTGGGGACAGGCACCTCGGTCGCTGCGTCTGAAACAACCCTTACGTATATGGGTGAGAGCTGCCAGTCAGACGGGGCGAAACTTACCAACGCACGGTTAAGCCCGATGGCTAAACAGTATGCGGCCTCCCCGACGGCCGTTTCGGTGACGATTTCCCCCCTATAGTCCATATAGAGATCGAAGTCGTGCCGCGCCAAATCTTCCCAGAAGGGGCCTCGCCTGGTCAGCCACTGCAAGATGGACCTTCTTTGATCTCTTGGCAATCTTTGCAGCGCCTGGTTAAGCGACGTCGTCGGTGTTACCCGTCTGTTGAGGATGTTTCTGTGAGAGTGCAATTGGAATCCGGAGCGAATTGCAATTCTTCGCATCGACATTATGCGGCTGACGGCTTCTTTGAACGTTATGGGATCAAGAAGCTGTTCATGGAGCGACAGATCGTTCAGCAGCAGATCCATCACTCGCCCCAGCCTGCAAAGTAGTCAATATCTTTGTCAAACTGGTCGAAAAAGCCGTCCGGCCAGACGTCTACATTTCCCGAACTGTCAATAACCGGACTCAACGCCTGTGGCGCATCTGAAGACCTGGCTCTAAAGAAGTGCAGGACCACCTTTTCTGAGGACAGCCGGCCTACTTTGACCTCTCGACGAATCCCATTGAGAACATGGTCGCTATGTGTCTCTACTATGACCTGTATTCCCGACCGGGCCGCTTGGGCCAGAAACTGGCCCATTAGCGCCTGTCCCGCAGGATGCAGATGCACTTCCGGATTTTCTACGAGGAGGAGTCCCCCCTTGGGGACCGAGAGTACGGCAACCACAATGGGGAGAACTTGTGTTATCCCGAAGCCACAGTGAATTGGTCGAAGATAGCCGGTGTCATTGGATACTCGTATTCCCAATACTACGACGTTTGCGTTGGGGACCTGCTGGACATTGACCCCGAAACCAGGGAAAAAGGTGTCCATTCTTGCCTCGAACTGGCGGAGCAAAGTTGGCACAGTATTGGGTATTCTCAGCCCTTCGCCGACTTGGCCATCCCGACCCCGATAAAGAACGCTAATTGCGTTTTCGCCTCGAGAGCCGACCCTGGCCAACGAATGATGACTTGGAAAGTCTTCTCCGCTTGAGACTCCCCAAGCTCCCGTCCGTATGCCAGCGAATTCATCCTCTAAGGGATAAACTTCCCTTGGGCCTTCTCTCTCAGCTGTTATATAGGTCAGGTCTCTAATTCGGTCTACCAGTGGCGGAATCGTGCCTTCAAGATCTGAGGGAAGTAAGAATCGCAGATCGCCAGGATGATCGACTGCCTTGCCGTCGACTTCCACTTCTGCTACCTTCAGAGACATATCGCTCCGATCACCATAGAACGACCAGCTACAACGAGCATCTTCGTCTGCCAGACCGATCTTAAAGCTGTTTCGGCCATGCACCTGATCAACAACGTCGGTCACCGTCCCTAGCTTTACAACATCTCCGTTAAGTAGGATTCGAGGAGACCACTCGTCTTCCTGCATTGTCTGGTGCAACAGAACCAGGCTATGCAGGACTGAAGACTTGCCGGACGCGTTTATCCCTGACAGCAGGGTCAAGTGACCTAAGGGGAGACGCAGCTTCTCAAAACACTTGAAAGTTCTGAGGTCAAGCTGTCTAAGCACCAAGAACCTCCCTGAACATGCTACCGGCCATCTCGAAGCGTCGCTTCACCTTAATTGTCTGGTTGGTACCCAATGAGATGGCATCGTTGAAATCTTCGGCCTCAAGCAGACTGTAAAATGCCGACAATATGGCTTTTTTTTGGGAATGGACTACGGCTTCTTCATATTTGGCAAGGCCGGTGCACATTACGTCCCACAAAGAGGCGTTGATGGGGGCGCGGCGGCCGTCTTGCTCTTGGTTGTGCTTACGGAATGCGTAGAGACCAAAAAGGTGCAAGTTGTTGGATAGGCCAGTGCGCAGAAGATTGGAGAGATTGTCGAGGTTTTCAGGACTGAGAGAATTCATTTTCTTGAGGGTTTGGGCTAAGAAAAGATCCATATCTCCACGGTAGTTTTCGAGAGAAAGTAACTCGAATGCGCAGAAGCGGTTTATGAATTCACGATCCCTCATCTGACGCCGATTCAGGCTGCTTCCCGTAGCCTCCAGAAACAAACAATTTTCCGCCTCTTCTCTCAAGAAACGTGTGCCTGGACCCATATATAGGCTATTGCGCATTTGTTGGCGTGTCAATGGAACTCCACTATTCACACGTTCAAATATATCCAGACGTGCCCTTTCGTGTGCTTTGGCGTCTATAACGTACAGAGTCAGATTGCAGTCCTCGATCCGATTCTGAAGTTTGTTTTCCAGTTCTCCGAATCGTTTCCCATCTAGTTGAGGCTGGTGGGGGAGTCGAAGCCGCAACCCGCCCTCAACGAAATTCCGAAAGGTAGACAACCTCTGTAGCCCATCAACAACAACCATTGTCCCATCTTCATTTTCTGCAATATAGAAAACGGGGAGCGGTATTCGCATCAGGACCGACTCGATAAGCTTGCTCTGTTCAGCCGGAGTCCATATAAAGTCCCGCTGAAAATCGGGATCCATAATGAACTGCTCTCGCGTAATTCTACGCAGGACATCGTGGATGGTGCGGCTTTCATTGCGTATCATCATCGTATCCAGGGGATACACGCCAAGTGTCTCGTCTTCAGGACTTCCTAAGCCTTCTATTGACTCAAGTTCAGGCGCACTTTGGTGGATAGTCATTTTGCCTCCTTCCGATGTATGGCTGGCTATGCTGTTCCTCAGTCATCCCCGAATTGTTCGAGCGCCAGTCCCTACGCCGATTTTCTTCAAAAGCAGGATACTTCCTACTCAACATTATCAGTGCTACGCTCAAAAGTGAACTTACCCTTGCTTAGTCATCGCGCCAAGATTCATGGCTTGTCCTGGCTTCGCTCCAGACATCTCATGGAACGTTTTCGGCTTATTTTCAGATTGCATGAACGATGATATAACATCGGGCATGGAGAACCAAGAGTGACCTGTTCTTAGCCTAGGGCAATCGCGTCCGAATTAGGATTAGGGGAGTCTGCGGTTGGCCCAAACTGCTCAAACATGAGGATGGAGAAAACTGAGGAGGGAGGATATGGGATGGGTGGAAAGAGGGTGAAGTATTCCAGCTAGGCTGCGCCGGAGCCGCTGTCGGCGATGCGGGAGATTGCGCGCGGTGAGGGGCGATAGTTCCAGGCGGTGATGGAGGAGGCGATGGAGGCGTATATTGCGAACCGGAAGCGGGAGAAGCCGCGGCCGGAGGTGATGGCGCATTTCCGGGCCAGCGTGGAGCGAAACCGCCGGCTGATGGAATTGCCGGGGTTCGCTGAGGTTTGCCTGAACTGAGGCTTTCAAGTGCACAGCCGGGCTCTGTTTGAAGGGCCTCTGAGAATTTTTACTTCTTCCACGCAGGGCCACGAAGAAGAGACAACTGCAGGTAACGGTAATGAACTGGGAATCAATTGGGGCAAGAAGCAATCGGGACATGAAAGCAATTATCATTCCGCGACGGGGGCTGGTTTGCTGGGTGGGGTTGGTGTTAGGGCTGGTGCTGGGCGGGGCGTGTGTGCCGGAGAGCATGGTGGTAAGCCCGCTGGGGACGGTGGTGGTGGGGCCGGGGGAGGCGATTCATATCCGGTCGCTGGAGGTGCTGACGGGGATCGGCGTGCGGGGCATCCCGAGACAGCGGGCGACGGCGCTGGCCGTGGCCGATTACGGGCCGATCAAAGGCCACAGAGTGACGATGGGCGCGGGGCTGGATACGCTGTGCACGGCGGAAGGGGGCGCGGCCGCCGCCGATACGGTGGTGGGCGACCGGCGCGTTGTGGGCGTGATCGGCACTTCGTGCTCGGTGGGCGCGGTTGAGGCGGCGCCGATCCTGAGCGAGGCCGGCCTGGTGATGATTTCGGCGTCGAATACCGCGCCCTCGCTGACGTCGGACCTGCGGGGCAACGCGGGCGAGCACAACCATGCCGGCTACTACCGCACCGCGAGCAACGATCTGTACAAGGCGCAGGCCGTGGCGGAGTTCGCCTACCACGAACTCGGTCTGCGCAGGATGGCGACGATCGATGACGGCGACCCCTACACGTCGGGACTTACGGACGCGTTTGCGGCGGCGTTCGAGGCGCTGGGCGGCGCGGTGACCGCGGCCGAGGAGATCAGCAGAGGGGACAGCGACATGATACCGGCGCTCCGCCGGATTGCGGCTGAGCGCCCAGAAGGGCTGTTCTTTCCCGTTTTCCCGGACGAATCCGCGTATATCGCGCGCCAGGTCAGCCAGGTTGAAGGGCTGGAGGAGTTGGTCCTGATCGGGAGCGACTCTTTGCCGCTGGCCGCGCGGGAGGTGGTGGGCATTTATGTGGCCGCGCCTGAGCTGCGTTTCGGCGGCAATGTGAACGAGGCGACGGGCAAGAGCGGCGAGGAGGTAGTGGCCGATTACGAGGCGCGGTACAGGGAGGCGCCGACGACGGCCTTAATGGCGCACGCGTATGACGCCACGACGCTGCTGCTGCGGGCAATCGAGGAGGTCGCGGTGGCTGATGGGGATACGCTGTACATCGACCGGGCGCGGCTGCGGGAGGCGTTGCGCGGCACGCGCGGTTTCAAGGGCCTGACCGGCGAAATATCGTGTGACCGGTTCGGGGATTGCGGCACGGGCCGGACCTATATCGTGCAACACACGGACCCGGCGGTTACGGATGTCACGAAGTTGCCGGTGGTCTATGAGTACGCGCCGTGAGGGGAACGCAGGGGCTAGGGGATAGTGGCTGCCGTTAATCCCCCTAATCCCGACAATCTCCCAGTTTGCGCTTCGCCAAGGGCCGGCAGATGGCGTCGGCTCAGCGCAGCGCAAAATCACAGTTCAGACAAAGGGACAAGGAGGAAGCCGGAGATGTCTTCAGGAAGAAAAGCGGGGTTTGCGCTCTGCCTGGTCTTGATCATGGTCATGGGGTGCGATACAGGCTTGGCGGACATCATCGGGGAATACCCTGACGATGCCGCGGTATCGGTAGCGTCCGGCGAGGCGGCGGACGAGGAGCCGGCGCGGGCAGAGGTCGTGACCGGCGATCCTGATGAGAGCGGGCCCTACGAGAGCGATCCGTACATGATGGCCGCAAGCGGCGAGGCCGACGGGCCGGTCGTAGAAGGCGATACGTTGACGATCACGGTGTCGTTCAGCGGCGGATGCGCAACCCACGACTTTACCCTGGTTACCGCCGCCGCGTTTATGGAATCCGACCCTGTCATGCTCGACGCCCATCTGATACACGATGGGCATGACGACCCATGCGAGGCGTATCTGACAGAACATGTTGTCTTTGATCTGACGCCGCTCAGGGCGCTGTACCGGGAGGCTTACGGGGCGGATGCGGGGGTCGTCGTCTTGTCGATCCGGGACGGCGATGGGAACGTTCTCGACGAGATCCGTTACGAGTTCGGGGGTGGATAAGGAGCGTCCATCGCCGACTGTGGGGGGCCGGCAACGAGCGGCGGGGTCTATTCTTTATGGCCGTTCAAGGCTTTTTCCCTCTGTTTGGCGTCGACAGAGAAGATCTCCCAGACGTGACCGTCGAGGTCCTGGAAGGCGCGGCCATACATCCAACCGGCGTCGGTGGCGTCTCTACATTCACAGCCGCCGGCGGACAGAGCTTTGGCGATGGTCCTGTCGACATCGGCGCGGCAGTCTACGGAGAGGGCGACGACAACCTCTGTGCTGTGCGCGCTGTCGGCGATCTCTTTGCCGGGAATGAATTTTTGGAAAAACTCCTCCACCATCAGCATTGCGAAGATATTCTCGCCTATGATCATGCAGGAGGCATGATTCCCGGTGAACTGGTCATCGAAGGCGAATCCAAGCTCGGTGAAAAAATCTACCGACCTGGTGAGATCGGTGACAGGCAGATTCAGGAAGATGCGTTTAGCCGTTTGCATTGCGGCTCTAAATCCCTTTCTTGTGCAGAAGGTGTGTTTTTCAGCATAGGCCTCTGATGATATAACATCATTGCGGCAGATGTGAAAGTCTTGCGCGCGCCGGATCAAGTGAAATGCGCGTCCGGGACGGGTCCGCCAAGTCCTATTATTTGACATTCGGGGCGGAAACTTATATCGTTCAGGGGGGCGTCGGCGCGCTGCGGGCGGGGGCGACCCGGTTTGGGGCTATAGCTCAGTTGGGAGAGCGCTACAATGGCATTGTAGAGGTCAAGGGTTCAAGTCCCTTTAGCTCCACCAGAGCGGATGGCGGGCGGTTATCCGGGCGTCATGTGATGCCGGAGCCGGGATGGCAGGATTTGACAGGTTCAGGTCAGGTTTGATAGACTAACTCTTCTACTTCGCGGGCATGGCAAGCAGATTGGATTGGGTGAGATGCCGGCGGTTTCGGGGCTGTAGCTCAGTTGGGAGAGCGCTACAATCGCACTGTAGAGGCCAGGGGTTCGAGTCCCCTCAGCTCCACACGGCAGGCGGGCGGGATTGGTGGTGGGGCCCGGGCCGGGAAGGCGGAAGGAATTGAATATTGGGGCTATAGCTCAGTTGGGAGAGCGCTACAATGGCATTGTAGAGGTCAAGGGTTCAAGTCCCTTTAGCTCCACCAGTTAAGAGAGCGGCCAGGGAATTTCTGCCGAGGTTCTTTTCAAACGCGTAGGAGTGAGCGGCGTGGCCGCTAAAAGAACCAAAGGATCAGCTAAGGCTGCAGAGAAGGCAACCGGCGAGAAGCCGGTCCTTTTGTCGGGGGCAATCCTCAGATTGCCAAGGGGGACGGCGACGCGCCGGTGCAGGCCTACATTGCGGCGATGCCGGGGTGATCGACCATAGAGAAGGATTCGCCCGCCGCCTGATCCCCTCTCCCATGCGGGAATTAACCATTCGATTCGACGGATCCGGAAACGGAACCGTAACTCCACTTGCTGGCCCCCTGTTCCCCCTGTCCGGCGCGGATTGCCCCCTCGACTGACCCGGTCGAAGAGACCTCAATCTCCTGAACCTGTTGCCAATCCGGTCAAAAAGCGCCTATAATTGTCACATCGGGACGGCGGACGCCCTTCAGGCGTTTGCGATAACCCCTTCGGAAAAACGAGCGCCTGATTTTAGTCATTCCGTGCAGGAACGCCGCTGAGCGGGCGTATTTGGCCGCGTCGCGGCTGATTGGGGACAGCGCGGTGTAGGGTAGAGGCACAGTTGACGAGGCGGCCGCGCGCAGACGAGAGGCGTGAGAAACCCTGTGCTGGCCTCACTCAGGGTCGTGAATTGAGAATGGCTGCGTTGTTACGAAGAGGCGTTGATCAGATGGGAGGACGTCATTGATGAAAGAGGTGACGCTCTACACGGACGGCGCGTGCAGCGGGAATCCGGGCCCCGGCGGATTCGGGGTTGTGCTGCTATTCGGCAAACGCCGCAAGGAACTGTGCGGCGGATATCGGAGGACGACCAACAACCGTATGGAGCTGCTGGCGGTGATCAGGGGGCTGGAGGCTTTGAAAGAACGGTGCCGGGTCACTCTCTACAGCGATTCCAAGTACGTTCTGGACGCGCTTACAAAAGGCTGGGCGCGCAGATGGCGGGAGAACGGCTGGCGCCGCAACAAAAAAGGCGAGCCGGCGGTCAACCCGGACCTGTGGGCACGGCTGCTGGACCTGTGTGACAGGCACGAGATGCGCTACCAGTGGGTGAAGGGTCATGCGGGCGACCCGGAAAACGAGCGCTGCGACGAGCTCTCGACGGCGGCGCTGGCCCGCCCCAATTTGCGCGTCGACGAACAGTATGAACGGACGGAGCGAGGGCCGGCCCCATCGCTTTTCAACGCGGCGTGACAGGGCCAGTGAGGGCTGTCCATTGCGACCCATTTGGGACAAAGGCGGCAAGAGCGGACATTCCCGCTGATAACCCGGCGCGCTGAAATCGGATGAGAATCAGCGCCATGAGCAGACCGCCAATTCCCAGAGGTGCGGATGAAGTTACCGCCCGGTGGATACACGCGGCACTGTCCGCGGGCGGCGCGTCTGATCTTCCACCTGTCAAAGAGAGCGTTCTTGAGGAGATTGGCGCCGATACCGGTTTCATGAGCGCGGTCCTGCGCTGCCATCTCCGGTACGACGAACGGCATCCCACTGCACCCGAAACCGTCATCGTCAAGCTGCCCAGTTCGCTCGCCGAGAACCGGCGGCTGGGAGAGCGACTCGGTCTGCACAAACGGGCATACGACTTCTACAGGCTGGTCGCGCCTTCGGCGCCGGTGCGGTCGCCGGCGCTGCTGTACGGCGATTATGAGGCCAGAAGCGACCGCTTTGTCCTGGTGCTGGAAGATTTGGGGCGTATGCGGATGGTGAGCCATTTCGACGGGGCGAGCGCGGAGCAGGCCAGGCTCGCCGTCCGTGCGATCGCCAAGCTGCACGGGACCTACTGGAACCGGACCGACGAGCCGCCTTTGAACGGATTCACGGACTCGTTTGCGCCCAAACGCAGAAGGTTGGTGCAGCTTGTCTATCTGGCGAACCTGGCGACCACGTTCGAGAGATTCGCCAGTTTTTTCACCGACGAGATGCGCCGCCTGGCGGAGACGTACGTCTCGCGCATCGACAGCCATATCGAACGCGTCGCCGCGGGACCGAAGACGTTCAGCCACGGTGATTTCCGGTTGGACAATATCTTTTTCGCGGCCGACGGCGCGGAAGAGATCGCGCTCATCGACTGGCAGATGTGCGGGCTGAGGAGCCCTCTGTACGATGTGTCCTGTTTTCTGGTGGGCAGCGTGACGACGGAGGTGCGCGGCCAGATTGAGCGGGACGTGCTGGAGGAATATGCCGGTATCATCGGGGAAATGGGGGTGGAGGGGTTCACGTTCGAAGAATGTTGGCGCCTCTACCGCGAGCACTCGCTTGCCAACTTGCTGGTGCTGGTCTGTGCCTGCGGGGGGCTGGCCCTGAGGAACGAGCGGCGTCGGCAGATGGTGGAAGTGGGCCTGCAACGTGCGCTAACGGCGATTGAAGACCTGGATGGGGACGCGTGTCTGCCGGGGCCGGCGCCGTTGTTCAGTCGCGGGGGCGCGTTTGCGGCGTTTTCGCGGGGAGCGTATGGCGTGGTGAAGGCGTTGCGGGGGTAGGGGTCCTGCACTGACTGTTGACTTGCGGAACCGACAGGGTGAACGCCCACCCGCGTACAGCCGAACATTCCGTGACCATGGTCATAACCATGCTATAATTGTGGTCATCAGACGACAGGAGGCGTGCATTATGTCTACCGACAGCGTAAACGTGACAGGGCCTCGCACAATTAAGGCATCCGAGTTCAAGGCCAAGTGTCTGAGGCTGATGGATGAAGTGGCTGAGAGCGGCGAAGAGATCGTCATCACCAAGAACGGACGACCGGTTTCGCGGCTGCTGCCGTACCGGGAAAAGACGAGGATGGCTTTCGGCCGCAACCGAGACAATATCCGAGTCCTGGGCGATATCGTGGAACCGATGCCTGCAGAGTGGTTCGAAGCTGTGGACGATTCCGACGAGGAACTATTTTGATACTCCTCGATACGCATGTCCTGATTTGGCAGGAGCAGGGAGACGCCAGGTTGGGGCCGCAGGCTCGTCGCGTTATTGCACGCGCGTTGCAAGAAGATCGGGCGGCTGTCTCTGCCATATCCTTTTGGGAAGTTGGTATGCGGGTTCAGAAGGGCAGGCTTGATCTTCTCATTGACTTGGGTGTTTGGCGTCGCGATCTGCTTGATCGGGGGCTGATTGAGATCCCCGTGGATGGGGATATTGCGACACGTGCGGGCCTGCTGCCAGATATGCACGGCGACCCCGCCGACCGTATCATCGTCGCCACATCCCTGGAGGGCCACCGGTTGGTGACGGCTGACGGGAAGATCCTGAGATGGCCAGGTCCGCTGGGCAGGCTGGACGCCAGGAATTAGGTTTCGTTGACATTTCAGGAAGGCCGGTCAACAAGAACGGAACGCCGCGGAGCGAAGTTATCCCGGCGGGAGGGATCACATTATGGGCGACTGCAGATACTGCGGGAAGTCGGCCGGCTTCCTGCGCAAAGAGCACAAGGAATGCGCGGCCGCGCATGAACGGGGGCTGGAGAATATCCGGAAGGTCTGCTTGGATGCCGCGCTGAACGGGGTTGACGTAAGCCAGCTGCCCGACAGGGTGCGGTCGATCGGCGCGGCCGCCTATATCGACACGTCGGGGCCGGCTTTGACCGCTACCTTGGCGCGGGGCTGGGGGCAGGCCGTCGATGCGGCGATGGATGACCACTTCCTTTCCAGCGAGGAAAAGGGGGCGCTCAACCGCTACCGCGCCCACCACAATCTCAGCGTCCACCATCTCGACGCCGGCGGGCGCTTCACGCTGTTCAGGATGATGAACCTGCTGAACGCGCTGAGCGAACACGGCGTCGTGCCGCGGTTTGATCGGCGGCGGGCGCGGCCGCCTTTCAACCTGATGAAGAGTGAGGAGCTGCTTTGGCTGTTCGGTGGAACAGATTACCTTGAACTGGTGACCAGCAGGGAGTTAAGAGGCGGCTCTTTAGGCGTCAGTTTCCGCGTGGCCAGGGGCGTCTACATCCGGCCGGGCGCGTTTCGCGGCCGTTCGGTCGCGTCCAGTTCGATGCAGCATACCGATTCGGGCGTTCTCGGGATCACAACCAAACATATCTATTTCAAGGGAAACCGCACGAGTTTCCGGGTGAGACTGGAGAAGATCGTTTCATTCGATCCGTACCGGGACGGGCTGGGCATCATGCGCGACACGGCGAGGGCGAAGCCGGAGATATTCAGGATGGGCGAGACCGACGCCTGGTTTTTGCTCAACATCATTGACGCGGTGATGAGTATGGACAGTGTCAAGCTGCCCAAGGCGGGCGATCCCACGCTGGACGATATTGTTGACGGGGACCTGGCTTGAGGGACGAGAGGGGGCGCACAGATGAATAGACTTTGTACCACAAAGTGAAGAGGCGCTTCTGCATGGCTGGCTCAGGGAGGTGAACTGGTACAGGGGAACGGCCCAATTGCACGACTACACAGGCTCATTCGTACGTTTGCGCTTCGCGCAGGAGCAGACCGAGGATATGCAACGCCTAGCGAGACAGCATGTGGAGGTCAAAGGACACGGGCAGTTCAACCAGAAAGGGGACTGGACCTCCGTTTCCGTGGAGCGGATTAGCGCCGCGCGCTCATGGGGCGAGCCTTTCGACATGGACGAATTCCTTAACGATCCAAACCCGAAGATCTTCGATCCAGACAATCTGGTCACCGCCAGCGAGCCGTTCGATGTGGATGAGTTCGTCCACATAATCCACTCTGGCCGGGACGAGGAAAGAAAGGAGTCGCCAGATTGCTAGTCTTGGACACCAGTGTTGTATCCTACATCTTCAAGAAAGACAGCAGGGCCTCGTTCTACCTGCAGCAGGCTCAAGGCCGCCGCGCGCTGATCTCGTTTTAAACGCTGGAAGAACTCTGGCACGGCGCCTATTTCGGAGGATGGGGCCACAAGCGCAGACATGAACTCGCCAACTATCTCAAAGGGTTACACGGTGATCTGGCCCAGCGTCAGACTGATAAACGTTTGCGCCCAACTGCGTGCCGATCGAAAAGTTGCCGGGCGTACTTTGCAATCCACTGACGCGTGGATTGCCGCAACTGCTATCATGCTTCAGTGCCCGCTCGCCTCCCACGACCGTGACTTCAGTGGGATTCCTGGACTCACGGTCATACAGGCCCCGTAGACTCTCCTACTGACCGGTTTGCGCCCTCGTGGGTTAGGGCGTATTATTGCGCGGCGAATCAGGCAGTTTAGCCAACGCGTCACCGGCCGCAATTGCCAGCGGCGGGAAACGCTGAAAGGAGCGCTGACGACACGTGGTTACGCAAAAGCGGGCCGAGAATGAGCTGCGCCCGGTCCGGTTCGAACTTGATTATATTCTGCACCCGGAAGGCTCGGTGCTGATCAGCATGGGGGACACGAAGGTCCTGTGCAATGCGACGGTGGAGGAGCGTTTGCCGCGCTGGCTGCACCGGTCTTCGCACCGGCACGGCTGGGTGACGGCAGAGTATGCGATGCTGCCGCGCAGCACGCACCAGCGGGTCGATCGGGAGACGCTGCGGCCAAAGGGCCGCACGCAGGAGATCACGCGGCTGATTGGCCGCAGCCTGCGGGCGGCGGTGGACCTGGACAAGCTGGGCGAGCGCCAGATCGTGGTCGACTGCGATGTGATCCAGGCGGACGGGGGGACGCGCACGGCGGCGATCACGGGCGGTTACGTGGCGCTGGCGCTGGCGATCAAGCGGCTGGAGCGCAGGAAGAGGGCGAAACCGGGCACGCTGCTCCGGCAGGTGGCGGCGGTGAGTGTGGGCATCCTCAACGGGAAGGCGTTTCTCGACCTCGATTACCAGATGGACCAGAACGCGGATGTCGATTTTAACGTGGTGATGACGGACAGCGGCGAGTTCGTGGAAGCGCAGGGGACGGCAGAAGGGGAGCCGTTCAGCAAGGCGGCGTTCAACGCGATGCTGCTGCTGGCGGAGATGGGGATAGAGGAGCTGATCCACTTGCAGAGGAGCGCGCTCGCGGAGGCGAGATATGAACCGCGGTAGTCAGTGAGCAGTGGTTCGCGGAATTCAAGACAGGGGAAGCGGGTATTGAGCAGGAAAAGGAAGCGGGTTACGTTGCGCGATGTGGCGCGTCATGCGGGCGTATCGCCGACGGCGGTATCGTTCGCTTACAATGCCCCGAACCAGTTGAGCAACGCTACGCGGGAACATATCCTCGACACGGCCGAGTTTCTGGGCTACCAGCCCCATCCGGTGGCGCGCACGCTGGCGACAGGCCGCACCAATGCGATCGGGCTGCTGGTGCCGACCAGCCTGAACTGGATGCTGCACGATCCTCTCTTCACCCATTTTCTGGGAGAGGTGGGCGCGGCCTGTGACCGGGAGGAGAAGCGGATCGTGCTGGCGTCGATGCACGAGACGCGGCGCCGGGACCCGCGTCAGGGCAGCGAGGCAGTGGCGCCGGCTACGTGGCTGGCGTCGATTGCGGCCGACGGTTTTCTGATGTTCAGCATTGACCGCGCCCACCCGCTGACGGAGGCGGTGCAGCGTTCGCTGCGGCCGATCGTTCTGCTCGACAGCGCGGACGATTTGCAGGCGCCGACCTTCAACATTGACGACCACGGCGGCGCGTACGCGGCGGCGCAGCATCTGCTGGCAAAAGGGCATCGCCAGTTCGCGATCGCGACGATGTCGCCGCGACGCGATGGGGTGGTGATTCCCTCGATGGAACGCAGGGTGCGGGGATTTGCGCAGGCGGTTGAGGAGGCCGGGCTGCCGCCGTCTGCGGCGCAGATCGTACATGCGCGCGGCGTGCTTGCGGCCGGGCACGAGTCGTTCCAGAATATCTGGCAGCTGAGGCGGCGGCCGACGGCGGTCTTTTGTGTGAGTGATGTGCGGGCGTTGGGGATCCTGAGCGGGGCGCGCAGAGAGGGGCTCTCGGTGCCGGACGACCTGGCGGTGGTTGGCTTTGGCGACCTGCCCGACGCGAGCGTGTCGAGTCCGCCGTTGACGACGGTTCACCGGGATATGGACAGCCAGCCGCAGCTGGCGATCCGCACGTTATTTCAGTTGATCAATGAGCAGATCAGTGAGGCGGATATTGAGTCGCCGCATATTAGCGGTACGCGGCTAGTGGTTCGCGAGAGCAGTTAGAACTGCAGTTTTTAGTTTCAAGTTTTCAGGTTCCGTTGACATTTTCGTCGTGTGTTGAGAGATGCGACAGAAGCGGTATGTCAGAAAAGAACGAATCCCCGTGAGGGGATTGAAACCTAAGTGTGGATATTCCCTGGAGAGGGTTTTTCAACAAACCGTCAGAAAAGAACGAATCCCTGTGAGGGGATTGAAACGCAGTTTATATTCGTAGAACTCGAGAAACGGCCCGATTCTGCTCGCAGACGTTCCAAAAACGAGGAGTGAGAAGCGCCTTGCCCGGACTCTCTCAGGGGTGAGAATGCTGCCGGTGTGGGCGGTTCAGGAGTTGGTGATCGCGGACCGCTGGTCGCCGTTGTGGGGGCGGCCGAGGACGGCGCCGATGTCGTCGCCCCGCCGGACCCGGTAGGTAGGGATGTTGGAGAGAGCCAGTTCGTGTGTCAGCTCCTGGTAGGACGCCTGCCCGCCGAAGGTGGAGCCGTCGATGACAACGGCGACGCTGTGGACGCCGCGGCGACGGATTTCACGCAGGGCGCGCACCCAGGCGGGGTCGGGATCTGCGGTGATGGCCAGGATCATGTCGTTGCGATTGAGACGCACGCCCTCGGTCACGAGGAGCTGGTCGAAGGCGATGCTGCCCTCGGCGGAGACGACGGCGAGCGCTTCCAGCATTTTGCGCATCTGCCGCTCGCCGCGATCGATCTGCAGGAGATAGCGCTGGGCGCCGTGCCAGAAGAGGCCGACGGCGCGGTTGCGCAGCAGAAAGTAGCGGGCGATGCTGGCGGCAGCGGTAACGGCGTACTCGAGTGTGCTGGGGGCCAGTTCCAGGGCATCGCTTCGCTTGCGGCCGCTGAGGCCGAAGACGCCGGCGTCGGGGGGTGTCAGCCTCCACGGCAGGCTGTGGGCGGCGCGGCTGTGTAGATCGAGAAAGAGCCAGATATCAGCCGACGGGTCCAGCTCGAACTCTCTGGTCATGAGTCGCCCGGTGCGGGCGGTGGTCAGCCAGTGGATGCGGTTGAAGCTGTCGCCGGGCGCGTATTCACGGATGCCGGAGACGTTGGTGGTGATGTATTGGGCGCGGCGGCTGAGGGCTTCGCCGCCGGCGAGGTCGGCCGCGGGTGGTTGAAAGGCGGAAAGGGTGACGGTGGCGGGATAGACGATGAGGTCGCTGGTCTGGCTCAACGTCTGATCGATGGAGAAGAGGCCCAAGGGGTCGCCGCTGAGTAGACGCATGGGGCCGAGGCGGTAGTAGCCGCGCTGCTGGCAGTAGGTCCGCACCTGCCAGCGATGGCGGGCGCGGCCCTGGAGGTGGCTGACGACGCGGCTGGCGCCATGGAAGGGGACAGTCGAGAAGTCCCGCACTTCGAGCCACAGTTTGGGAAGCCGTCCCTGGTTGCGCACTTCAAAGCTTTCTTCAAAGTGCTGGCCGACCTGGCTGCGTCGGGCACGGGTATGTCGATTGATATGGATGGCGCGCGTGCTGTTCCAGGACCAGATATAGCTGAGCGCGAGGATGCCGCTCACGAGGTAGGCGAGGTTGAAAGCGAGTGGGCGCCCACTGTTGAGGGCAAAGATCCAAGCGATGACGAGAGCGGCGAGCAGGAAAGTGAGGCGTGAAGACATGAACGGCAGTGGTTAGTGATTAGTTTTTAGTTGTCGGCGTCATCGCGACAGTTGGCGCAGTTCAGCGACCAGGATGCAGCGGCCAAGAAACAAAGAGTACGGACTGAAAACTTGAAAAGTTCGGTGGGCGTTTAGCCGGTTCTGACCCGGCTGCCGGGCACGGGTGTATGGGCGAGCGCGTCCTCAATCACCTGGGCGGCGTCCACGTTTTTGATGCGGGCGGAGGGGCTGACGATGAGCCGGTGGGCAAGCGTCGACTCGGCCAGGAGTTTGACATCGTCGGGCAGCACATATTCGCGTCCATCGATGGCGGCCCAGGCGCGGGCGGCGCGGAAAAGGGCCAGACTGCCGCGCGGGCTGGCGCCGAGGTAGACGTCCGGATGGTCGCGGGTAGTGGCAACGAGGTCGACGATATATTCTTTGACGCTGTCGTCGACGTACATGTCGCGCACGGCCTCCTGGGCCTTTGAGAGCTCATCGACAGACACGGTAGTCTCCAGGCTCTCAATCGGGTGCATGAGGGCCTGCAGACCGAGGATGTTGATCTCGTGCGCCTTCATAGGGTAGCCCAGTCGAATGCGCATCAGGAAACGGTCCACCTGCGCCTCGGGAAGGGGGAAGGTGCCCTCATATTCGATGGGATTCTGGGTGGCCAGCACCAGAAACGGACGGGCCATATCATAGGTTGTGCCGTCGACGGTGACCTGGCGCTCTTCCATCGCCTCGAGAAGAGCGGACTGTGTTTTGGGCGTGGCGCGGTTGATCTCGTCGGACAGAACGATCTGGGCCATAATCGGCCCGGGCCGGAATTCGAATTCGAGTGTTTTCTGATTGAAGACGCTTACGCCGGTGACATCGCTGGGCAGCATATCGGGCGTAAACTGAATGCGGCGATAGGTGCTGCCGACGGTGCGGGCGATTGCCCGCGCCAGCATGGTTTTGCCGACGCCGGGCACGTCTTCGATAAGCAGGTGGCCCTCACACAGCAAGGCCACCACGGTCATGCGGATCTCCCGATCCTTGCCGATGATGACCTGCTCGACGTTGGCAATGATGCGCTTGGCGACGTCTTGCACTTCTTGCATGGGGTTTTCCTCTTGTCAGTGGTTCATGGCGAGCGGCCGGCGGCCGGCAGGGTTCTGGCGGTTGCGGAGGCGCTCTCCGGCCATGCACGCTCATTACGCGAGACGCGAAGCGGACAGACTACTCGATTATGACGCATCCTGCGCGCAAAGCGTGTACGCCAGACTCCAAAGTCGTCGATTCTGGCGACGTATTATGCAGTTCAGACAGGACTGGACAGAAAAGTGTTTGCATCCGAGTTGCCGGATCGGACAGAATTCGAGTCTAGTTTACAGCACGTGAGGGCGGATAGACAATCCCCGACAGGTGCAAACGCCGGCAGGATTGTCGGCGGCGGCTCGCGGCTGAATATGCCGACCGCTAGTCACGGGCTATGAACGGCTGTATAATGACCGCTTATGGAGTTGCACGAATATCCCCGCCCTGCAGATGATACAGGTATCGGCGTCCACTGGTGCGCCGGTGTGAGCGCGGCGACGCCCGAGATAGTTGAGACGTTCTGGCTGCGGGAGCTGGGCGAACTGGGCGTGAAGTGGGTCAAGATTGCGGACCAGCGCGGCGCGCTGCCGCTGGCGCGGACGCTGCTGGCTGCGCAGATCATGCCGATCGTCCAGATTGTGCGGGAGGCGGCGGGCCCGGGCCCGCTCTCGGCCGGGGAATTGGAAGATGTGGAGAGGCTGGTCGAGGCCGGCGTGCGCTACTTTGAGCTCGACAGCGAACCGGACGGGGCCGCTTTTTGGGGGCGGGAGAGGCTGCCGGAGGATGCGCTGGCGCTGACGGCGCGGGCGGCGGCGGCGAATATGGAGGCGATCCTGGAGCGGGGCGGGCTGGCGGCGGTCCCGGCGCTGACGCCGGAAGGAGACTGGCGGCTGGCGGAAGAGATCGCGCGCGTTGGGGGCGAAGCGCTGTTCGACCAGCCGATCTGGCTGGCGATCCACAACTATTCGAGCAACCGTCCGCCGCACTATCCCGATGACGCGGCCCACAGCGAGGGCGCGCCGACTGGGCGCGAGTTCTACGCCGCCCTGGCCGCGGAGGCGTGGCAGGGCCGGCCGCCGGATGAGATCGACGACGTGGGCCGCCAACTGGCGGACAGCGGGGACCAGCCGGCCGCGGCAGATGACGACACGCCTGACGGCCGGAGTGAGAAACCGGCCGCCGCGCTTGCACAACCGGCCGCCGACCAGCCGCATACGCAACTGCCGACGCAACGCGTGCACTGGCGGGCGTTTGAACGCTTGAACGATGAGGTGGAGCGGTTGATTGGCCGCAGTCTGCCTATCCTTTCGACAGCCAGCGGCTATTTGATGAATGAGAACGCAGACCCGCGCTACCCGGCGACGACGCCGCCGCTGCACACGGCGCAGACGCTGGAAATCTGCCGGGCGATGATGGGGACGAGCCGCCACACGCCGCCGGCGCCGGACTATTATTTCTGCACGGCCTTCTGGTTGCTGGCGCATGAGGCGCTGCAGGGGTCAGGGCCGGTTGACGAGCGGAACGCCTGGTATAGCCCGCGGAGGCGAGGAAAGAGTGAAGAGGAGAGCGGAGAGAGAGGGCTGATTTCGCTGCCTGCGGGGCCCGTTCCCGTGGCCGAGACCTTTGGCTGGTCGACGTTGCCGATCGTTTCCATGCTGAAGGCGGAGCCCAAACGGCCGAGAGCGCGGGAAGGGCGGAAAGAAAGTTCACCGCAGGCCCCCGTTCCCGGTTCACGCTACGGATTGCGGCCAACGGGGGACGGCGTGTTGAGCGGCAGGATACGGGGCGGGGCGGGCGCGCAGGTCCGGCTTACGCACAGCGACGGGATCGCTTACGAATCGATCGCCAGAACAAGCGGCGTCTACCGTTTTGTTAATCTGCCGGCGGGCCGGTACAGCCTGGAGGTGACCAACCCGGCCGGCAGCCGTGTGGAGGAGATCGACATTGCGCCGGCCCAGGAGGCGGTCTGCGACGCGGCGGCGTACGGCTGGGGTTTCGAGATCGATCAGCGGGCCGTGGCGCGCGGCCGCATGTTGTCTTTCGGGGTGGAGCTTTTGCCTAACGACGACCCCGGCACGCTGGCCGTGCGCATCAGCGACAGCGAGGGGAAGAGCCGGGTCGTCCCCTTGGCGCGTAAGGGAGAGGGCCAGACGGCTTCTTGCGTGGTAGGGCCGCTGGCGGCCGACAGCTACCGGCTTGAAACATTGGGTCTGCCGAACAGCGGTCCAACGCCTCTGCAGTGCCAGGTCCCGATTGACCAGGGGATGGCGACCCGTGTGCTTTTTGTCTATTCCTATGATGAAAAGAGGGCCGCGGCGCAGGCGTCGGCCATCAGCGGTACGACGGCGGACGGGGCGGGCTGCACGGTGCGGCTGCGGGCGGAGGAGCCGGGGGCGGGCTCCGGCGAGTGGTTTGCCGAAGCGGACGAGACAGGGGGTTATGTCTTCAGCGGTCTGGCGGCCGGCAGATATCATGTGGATGTGAAAGGGAGGCGGCTGCTCAACTGGCCGTTGCCGATTGACCTGGATGGGCGCAACCAAGTCCGCCGCGACCTGTCGCTGCTGCCGGAAGAGACGCTGCCGCCGCGGCCGGACCCCGCCATGCTGCACGGCCAAACGCATCCCGGCACACCTGCTGCGCCTGCACGTATTACGCAGCCGGCGGGAGGCTCTCAGGCTTCGCGGCAGGTTGCGTTGCTGGACGCAAAGGGACAGCGCTATGTGACGCTCGTGGAACCTTCGGGCGAGTTTAGATTCGACAGCTTGCCGGCCGGCGACTATGACTTTTACGCGGACGGCTTCGGCGGGCGCGGGATCCACCTGGAGGCGGGAGACCGGCTTAACATCCAGCTGTGGCAGAGCGAGGCGGGATGGAGCCAGCATACGCGCATTCAGACGGCCGCGGCGACACCGGGGATGATCCGGGTACAGTGGGTGGAGCGGCCCGACCTGGCGATCACGGTGACGGACGCGGGCGGCGGCGAGGAAGCGCAGCAGGCAGACGGGGCCGGGGAAAGGCAGAGTCCGTACCGGGCCGAGTTCGGGCCGTTTCCGCCGGGCGTGTACCTGGTGCACAGTCCGGAGCTGGCGGTCAGCGCGGAGGTGGAGTTGGCGGCAGGTGACGCGGCGGTGGTCACTCTGATGCGGGGCGGAGAGCCGGCGCGGGGGTAGTTGGGGTCCTGGTTTCCGGGGCTCTATCGCGAGACACTGAATCAGATTGCGGGCGAGACCGGCGCGCCGGAACGGCGCCTGGCGTGGACCTGGCTATGTTGCCGTACTGACAACCCGGCGGGGTACGCTGAGGGATTCACGGATTAACAGGAAGAGCGCAGACGCGGCAACGGCCCGCGTCGGCAAGCGCCAGGGGGGGACAATGCGGGGATGGCGGTAGACGCGGCGTGGGGATTACATCAACAACGAGCTTGCGAACCGGACGCGGGCGGCGGTTGTGTCGTTGGAGCGTTCCGGCCTGTGGGCATTCGTTGTACGCACCCTGCAAGGGCAAGAGAAAGGGCGGGGCAAGAACTATCCGACGGCGGCCGCGGCCATGCAAGCGGCGGAAGCGTCCACGGCGCCGGCCAAACTGAACAGAGACATTGCGGCGCAGGTAATGGACTACCTGAGCGCCAAACAGGGCGGGACACAATGAGCGCAGACAAACGAACACCGGGGGATCGCGGACGCGCAAAGCGCCCCAAACTGACGATGTTTGATCTCACCGACAACCGGTTTTCTGGTGAGATCCCGCCTGAAATGGGCAGTCTTTGAGGCGATTGCAGACATCGATGGAAGTTGCACTGTGGTTTGAGTGATGAGAGAGATACGGAAAAGTTCAGCCGCTCACATCCTTCTTTTTCTGTTTCTGCTTGGCGCGGGGCTGCTGTACGCGGGCTGTGGCGGGGATGGCGACGCCGCGCCGGCAGTTCCGGTCGCGGTGACGCCGCCGAGACCGGTTTTGCGCTGGATGGGGCCGGCTTTTGTGCGGCCGGTTGACAGGGAGATCGCTGCCCACTGCGGCAAGGAGGTCGGGATGGCGATCGAACTGCTGCCGGCGCCGGCCAATCCGGTGGACCGGCTGGGGCTTTACAGACAGTTTCTGCCGGCGGAATCGGACGACATCGACCTGATCGATTTCGACGTGGTCTGGTCGGGGACGCTGGCGCCGCATCTGCTGGACCTGAACCCGCATCTGACGGCGGAGGAGCGCGGCCAGTACTTCGCCATCTACCTGGAGAACAACAGCGTGGGGGAGGCGCTGGTCGGGCTGCCGCAGATGGGTGACGTCGGGCTGCTCTACTACCGGACGGACCTGCTGGAGAAGTACGGCTTCAAAGGGCCGCCGGTTACGTGGAGCGAGTTGGAGGAGATGGCGGCGGCGATCCAGGCGGGGGAACGGGGCGATAATGCGGCGTTCTGGGGGTACGTGTGGCAGGGGAATGTCTACGAGGGTCTGACGGTGAACGCGCTGGAGTGGCAGGCGAGTATGGGGGGAGAGCTGATCGTTGACGCGGACGGGCGGCTGGCTGTGGACGACGACGGCGCGGCGCGTGTGCTTGACAGGGCGGCGGGCTGGGTAGGCGCGATCAGCCCGGAGGCGGTGACGGTCTTTCAGGAGGAGGATGCGCGGGCGCAGTTCCAGAACGGCAATGCGGCCTTCATGCGCAACTGGCCGTATGCGTACGGGCCGGGGCAGGCGGAGGACAGCTCGGTCCGCGACCGGTTCGACGTGACGCGTTTGCCTAGGGGGGAGGGCCCGGAGGCGCGACATGCGAGCGTAGTTGGGGGGCGGCAGATCGGGGTGAGCCGGTACAGCCGTTACAAGGATGCGGCGGCGGATGCGGCCCGCTGTCTTACGGACGCGGCGGCGCAGCGGCGGCGGGCGCTGGCAGACGGTACGCCGCCGGCAATCGCGGCGCTCTACGACGATGCGGATGTGCAGGCGCGCATCCCGGCCGCGGCGCAGATCGCGGAGAGCCTGGCCGAGCACGCGGTGGCGCGGCCGGCGGCGACGACCGGCGGACATTATACTGAGATCTCGCTGGTCTATTTTATTGAGGTGAACCGGGTGCTGACGGGCGAGCAGAGCGGGGCGAGCGCGGTGGCGCGGATTGCGGAGCAGATCGCGGCGTGGGTGGAGTGAGTTCGATCTGCCTTTTCTTTCTTCAGTAGCTGACAATCCCAGGACGTACACATATTGCGGGGATGATATCTTTCACCCGCGTAACCCAGCCTTGCGGACGGGGAAGCTGTGAAGGCAGGGGCAATTTGTGCTGGGCAGCGCCCGGGTTCAAGGATGGCTACGCGCGGCGTTTCTGGTGAAGATGTCGAAGATCGTTGCTGGAAGGGGAAGTTGATTTTATTTTTCTGGCGATTTCCGGCTAAATTGGGGAAATTCTCTGTCTTTTTGTTGCCGTACTGGCAACAGTTGTCCCCTATGCTGTCAGTATCGGCTGTGAGGGTGATGTTAACAGGGAGTTTGCGGGGTTGACGAGGCACAGATTCAGAAACACTGCGCGCTACGGTATCTGGCCGACGAGGAGACTGTCAGGAGGTGATGCGATGAAACGGGCCGAAGGCAAAGCTGTCCGTATCCACCAGATCGAGAAGCTGCTTTGGAGTCATCCTGAAGGATTGTCTCGCATCGAGATCGCGCGCCGCATCGGCGTTAACCGCTCGACCATCACCAAATACCTCGATCAGGGCGACCTGCCGCCCAGCATCTATGAAGACCACCTGGACGGCAAGAGGCTGAAAATCGATCGAGCCGCCGACCTGACAAAGGCCTCGTTGAACCTACACGAGGTTATGTCCATCCATCTCGCTACCCGTCTGCTGGCCACGCGTACGGACAAACAGAATCCCCATGCGGCCTCTGCGTTACGCAAGCTGGGCATGGCGCTGCAGCGGCTGGACGAAAACGTCAGCCGTCACCTGCTGCGCTCCGCAGATGTGATGGACGAGGACGCTTCCTACAGGGATCCAGTCTACCTCGAAGTGCTGGAAACCCTGACCGAAGCCTGGGCCAGCGGCCGTAAAGTAAAAGTGTCCCACCAGATGGGAGATGGCCGCATATTCGACTACACATTCTCTCCCTATTTCATTGAGCCCTATGCAGTCGGCCAGACCGCGCACGTGCTTGGTTTGCGCGAACCGCCCGGCAAGGTCCGCACCTTCAAAATCGAAAGGCTGCGCTCGGCTGAAATCCTGCGTGAGGAATATGAAATCCCTGACACATTCGACCCGACCGCATTGCTGCGCCACGCCTGGGGCATCTGGTACACGGAGGCCGAGCCGCAAGAGGTCGTTCTGCGCTTTCATCCGCGGGTTGTCCAGAGGGTACAGGAAAGTACGTGGCAGCGAGGAGAGAAAACTGAACTGCAAGCGGACGGCTATCTCCTGTGGCAGGCGGAAGTGGCAGAGCCCAAAGAGATGCTGCCCTGGATTCGCAGTTGGGGCGCGGATTGCGAGGTGCTGGAGCCGGTTGAGTTGCGAGAGACGTTGATGGGGGAAGCGAAGGCGATGGCGGAACTGTATGACTGGCATGTTTCTTCATCACCGGAACCCCACCAGACCACAATTGATGATTTTTTCGGAGGACCATGATTTCTCTCTACCCTTACCAGCAACGTGTGAAATCGTTCGTTCAGCAAGGCAAATCAGTCGTCTTGCAGGCGCCAACCGGAGCCGGCAAGACACGGGCCGCGCTTGCGCCTTACATCGAATCGTATTTTTCAGACAAGCCGGACCAGCTTCCGCGAAAATGTATCTACTCTGTGCCGATGCGTGTGCTGGCGAATCAGTTCAATGAAGAATATGGCAGACTTGCGGAAAGCTATGATCGTCGCTTTCGTCCTGAGCAGAGGTTGTGCGTCAAGATCCAAACCGGCGAGCACCCCGATGATCCCCAGCTGCTGGGCAATCTGATTTTTGCTACTGTCGATCAAAGTCTCAGCAGCGCGCTGGCTGTACCCTATTCCCTTTCGTCCAGAAGGGCCAATTTGAACACGGGTGCCTTTTTTTCATCCTACCTTGTCTTTGACGAGTTCCACCTCTTTCCTACCGGCGATGGGGGCAACGCATCTGGCGCTTTGGTGACGACGCTGCAGCTGCTGGCTGAATTGCGGGGGCTCATCCCCTTCGTACTGATGACAGCGACCTTCTCAACCACAATGTTAGACGAATTGGCGCAACGCCTCGGCGCTGAAGTGGTAACGGTTCCCAAACATGAATATCTGGCAATTGCCTCGGGTGAGGGCAAGCAGGCGCGCCGACGCTACTACCATATTGTTGATGAGAACGTGAGCGCCGACGCTGTCCTGGATGCCCACGAGGCGGGCGATGTGACCCGTTCCATTGTCGTCTGCAATCAGGTAGGGCGTGCGCAGAAGCTCTATGAGGAACTGCGTGATCACGCCAAGCGCAAGGATACGGAGATCCGCCTGCTGCACAGCCGTTTTACTCCTGAACATCGAAAGCAGAAAGAGGAAGAGATCCGGCGCGAATTTGGAAAAGAGGCCCAGGACCGAACGATTGACAGTCTGATTCTTCTGGCGACCCAGGTTGTGGAAGTAGGGCTGGACATCACCTGCGACCGTCTGCACACAGAGATCGCGCCGGCCAATGCTATCTTCCAACGGGCAGGCCGCTGCGCTCGGTACCCCGGCGAAGTAGGGCACGTTCACATTTATCAAGTACCGACACGGGATTCGCGGGGAGAGGAGAAGCTCGACTATCTGCCCTATTCGGGTACTCTCTGCACGGGCTCTTGGCAGAGCCTTTGCAGAAGAGCCGACCGGGAGCTCGATTTCGAGGACGAACAGGCAATCATTGATGAGGTCCACACCGACGCGGACCGCGATCTGCTAACTGCTATGGACCTGCAGCAGAGCCTTATCTGGCGAGACATCTACAACGCAATGGAGGCGCACGACTCCAGCCACCGGCGGGACCTGATTCGCAGTATCGACAGCGTCACTGTGCTGGCGGCACATAGCCCCGAGAAACTTGGCAATCCCTTCTCCGCCCAGGGATTCAGCCTGTTCCGGGGCAGTGTTTACGGCATCTGGTGTAATCTGCAGGAGATGGCCGATGGGCTTGAACTAGGGGAATTCGAGGATCGACCCTGGACCATGCAGTTTCCGTCGTCCAGCCGGACCGATATTGAAGACGCCACAAAGGAAGAACGATACGTCTGGCATCCCATCTATGATCCCAACCTGATCAGCGGCACAAAGGTTGTTGTCATTAACAGCGCCTTTTGCGCCTACGATGATGAACTGGGGTTCCGCATTCAGGCGCCCGGTGAGCAGACTGGCTGGGTTTCGAGACAAGGGAAGGATTTTCGGGGCAACAGATTCGGAGAATACCGCTACCGGTTGGAGAGTTACAGCGAGCATATAGAGAGGATGGTGCACGTTTACGAGAGTCGGTTCAAGGATGATTACAGTTATATACAGCGAAAACTGACTGAGTTGTGGAAGCTACCTGCCGATGGTCTTGATCAGGCGATCCGGCTCGCGATTGCCTGCCATGATCTGGGCAAGCTGGACCGACGCTGGCAGCGCTGGGTACGTCTCTACCAGGAGAAGATGGGCGCGCCCATCTGCGATCGCAGCTATATGGCAGTCCATACCGACTACGATCCCGGCAATCAGACCCATCAAGAGGCCGAAAAAGACACTGACAGACAGGAAGCGCGCCCGAATCACGCAGGAGAAAGCGCTGTTGCCGCTGCACAGATCGTAGCAAATCACATCGGGCGACAACAGAAATCTCTGGCCCGGGCCGTCCTGACGGCCATCGCTCGCCATCACAGTACCGGTACCGAGAGATATGGGGAATATGACCTGCACCGGGAAACGGGTACAGCTCTGGCACAGGCGTTGGACGCTGCGCAATTGCCTGCGCCAGAGCAGCCGCTGTTGAAGAGTTCTGGCCGCGGCAACAGGCTGGACAGATACCTGATCACGCCGGGACATTTCAGATCGCTGCTGCTATATCTGTATGTGGTGAGGATTCTGCGCCTGTGTGACGGGCTGTCGCAGGAGAGGGCGTGATTCCGACGAAGTATCCACTCTTTCGGATCGTTGTCGGGGTATATTCGCATCTTCTACTTTCAGTACTCACTTGCGAGTCGTAGAGAATTGTGCGTTTTGTATCGAAGTTCTTCTCATTTTGGCACATCCGGCGCGATGTGATAGTCTCTTTTCATGCCCTAGTATATGCGTATATATCTATTGAGGAACAAGTGATTTGGAGAGAGAATGAACACAATAGTTAAAATTCCACAAGCAACTTTAGCAGTTTCATCCCGCCATGTTTATTTCCGCCTTGACAACGTTTCATCCCAAGTGCTCTTCTTTCGATATCTTCGGTTCTTCAGAGAACGATTCCCACACATGCAATGGCATAAACACATCGGCATGTGGGAACTACCAATTTGTGACTTGAAATCCATTTACGAATTGTGTCGGTTGCTTTTCGGTGTGAATAGTGTTCAGTTTCAATCGGAACAGTATATGGGCAAGTCGCAGCACGTACAACTCGATCTTTTTGATTTCATCAAGGAGGGCTGATGTACCAGCAACACTACTATGTTCCGAAAGCCACCGGCACGCTCACCGATACGCTGCTCGCGTTCGGAGCAGCAACTCTGATTCACCGATATATGCAACCCCATCTATGGGAGGAAGAAGTAACCCTGAGAGATGGAGGCGGCTACTTTCTCATTGATGCCGGCGTGCCGGTGCGGGAAGAATGGCTGGGAAAAGGTTGGAAACAGCAGATGTTTGAGTTTGTGGTAAATGCAAAGAACAAGGTGCCAGATGATTTGGCCCCGCTTGCCGCTTCCCGCAGCGTGGACGAAACGTGGGAAGAGTTTAACCGGTACCAGGAGCTTAGAAAGCAGCTGCGCGATGAGAAGCTGGCTAACGACGAGATCGAACAGGCATTGGAGGACAGCAAACCAGAACCTGATTGGACAGTCGTCACCTACCTGGGTGATTACAGAATGCAGGCTCAGGCAATCCACAACAAACTGTCCGAGCAGTGGATGCGTACCAACGCACAGTTTCCCGGCCTCAATCTGCGGACAGTTTTTGCATTGTTTTCTTCACCCATGGCCGACTGGAACGCTATAGCCCAAGAATGGAAGAAAGCAGTTGAGGGAAGCGATTTTAGCCACATGGTTACGGCCTCCCAACTGTTCAACCCTCACATGGGCAAAGGACAGAACCGCGCCAAGGCCAACAAGCTGGCAATGGGCAATGAAAAGGTGTTCTGGCTGCTGGAATTTTTGAAGGCCGTGGGCCTGTGGGAAGCGGCCGTGCCTACGATAAACGCTGGCGTGCGCAAGACCTACATCCTTGCACCCCAAGAGATCGAGATAGACCGTCATCAGCAGATTTTTCGGCGCTTCCGAGACCGCCTCTGGAACGAGGGTGTGGTGACGCAGGATATCATGGCCTCTCTCCTCTATGCTGAGGCACTGTTGGAACACAGCATCGAAGAGGACGTAGTGGAATACTATGCAGAGGGTGGTATCTCCAACGTAGTCAACGGCATGGATGTTGCCACCTACCAACTTCTAAGCGCCAACTCCTACACGATGATGAATCTGGCGTTCCTGGGCCTGCCCGACTGGATGCCTATTTGCAGGTCTGAGGATGCACACGAATATATGGCGATTCTGCGGGAACATAGAGAACGCATTCGCAACATAGATGAGGACCGCAGCGAAGGGTATGCCCTTCTCCAACTTTACCGTGACTTTCTTTCCGGTAACTACCTTGCTCCATTTTATGAGTTTCTGGCGGGTTACAGCAGCTATCTGGTGAGCGCGCTGGACCGCAGCCGGTTTTACGTTAAACCATTCAGCGAGACATACTTGAGGAGGTTGTTCAAAATGACAAACCCCGCACTGGCACCCATCCTTGAGGATGAGGGTTTCCGTAACATCGCCTACGCCATTCGCATGAGTACGCTGGTGCCTCTCTATCTGGGAAGGAGCACAAGTCGATTTGATATCCGCTACGGTCTGGGACAGGATTTGATGCGCAAGGCCCAGTATCCTGACGACTTCATTCAGGCGCTTTCCGAGTTTATGCAAAGTTACAACGACGAAAGCATGCGCGTGTACGAACGCACAAAGAGAACGGCCCGCCGCAAACTCATTACCACACAGGACATCGAGAACGTGGTGAAGTTGGTCGATGAACACGGATCGAAAACCGTCTGCAACCTATTGGTCGCCTTCGGCTATGCTCGCGACCCAAGGGAGCAGACGGAGGAAGGTTCAGAGCAGGCCGGCGAAACAGACGGATCTGTAACGCAGGAACCTTAAGTCCACGATGTATACTGGAGCCTTTTCAAGTTGCACCGGCAATTCCTAACACTGTCAACGGAGCACACCTCATGACATCCATTTTTAACTTATCGTTCTCTGCGAAGGCCACATTGAATCTGCATTCTCTCAATAATGAGGGCGGTGAGGGCAATCAGACCCAGACCCGAATCGTCAATATCGTGGGACACGATGGGCGGCTTCACAGTGTCAACGCCATTAGCGGCGATATGCTAAAGCATATCCAGGCCGAACATCTCTACCACATCAGTAAGGAGCGTGGGTTGCCGCTGTGCGCCGCCTGTCAGCTCTTTGACGCCAACCGCATGTCGGGCGATCCAGGATTCGATGAATGGGTAAAGAAGGAGAAACCCACGCCGGTGCAGGTCGTCGACAGATTGCTCACCTGTACCTTGGACGACATTGAAGGCAATTTGATTACCACCGGCAATCTTTCCGTGCCTCGCAAGAGTGTTGTGGAGTTCGGATGGGCGGTAGGCATCCCCGAATTGGTCACCACCGATCAATACTTTCACGTCAAATATGATCCGGACCGGCGTGAGATTCCTACGGAGAAAGATGAACGCTCTGCCAACCTGGGACAGGCGATCTTTCACCGCCCAGCCAACAGCGGTCAGTACGCTATCGTCTGCAACATAGAAGCGCATCGCATCGGTTACAACGATATCAGTCAGAAAGTTGTGCTGGACGGCGATGAGCGACAGGTCCGCCTAGCGGCGTTGCTGGAAAGCCTGCTCTACTCGTTTGTGCAGCCAAGCGGGGCCATGCGCAATACGCAAAATCCCCATATCGTCGACGTGACTGGCACGCTTACCTACAGTACGGGCGCCGCCCCTGCGCCTATGGTAAGCCCCCTGAACCCGAATTTTATAGACCAAACCAAGGACATCTCCGCCTCTCTCAACCGCATCCACGATGGCCGCGTGCACGTTGAGGAATATAAGTCTCTCTCAAGTCTGGCTGACGTGATGCAAGGACTCTTGACCGAATGCCGGCCCCATGAGTTCGCTCGATAGGAGTGCCTATGTGGTGGATCACGACCTATGAGCCGGTCACAATGTTCTCGCTGAAGGCGGCTGCCGCCACTTCGACCGGCGGCAAGTCCCTTCTGCTTCCTACGCCATTTTCCTTCAAAATGGCTCTCCTGAACACGGTGATCCAGCTGGAAGGGATCGATGCGGGCACACGGCTATGGCCTGCCATCCGTGATGGCAAGATAGCAATTCGCGGCCCGGACCAGATCGCAGTGAACAATACGTTTACGAAAATTTTGAAACCAAGCCGCGTCCAGCCGCTGCCCGATCCAGCTACCGGCATCCTTCAGATCATGGGCAGGTCAATCGGATTTCGGGAGTATGTACAATGGCATGGAAAGACATGGATCGCCTTTGAGCCCTCCAATGAGTCAGATGAAGACTGGGCGCTGTGGACGACCAATATCCACTACCTGGGCAAGCGGGGAGGCTTCATTCAGCCTACAGGGGAATTCGAGATAAAAGAGGAGTTGTCTTTGGAGTTTACTCTCCTCGGTGATAGCGGCCAACAGAACGATCGATTTTCTCTGGACGGCACGTTGCAGGTCATGGATGACTGCGGAAGCAACCTCAGTTTCGATGAAGTCAATATCTATTCAAGCAAAACCATGCGCCTTGGCACACACCGCATCCTGCGCCCCGTCATACTGCCCTACCGCATGGCGCGCAGCAGCCGGGGATATACCCTATATGAGCGAATCGACCAGGCCAGGCAGTGAACAGGTGGGAAGAAAAGAACGCCGCATGACCTCTCATCCACACGTCCCCCTCACCGTCCACCATCTCACCTTCCACTGCCGCGCCCAGGAGCCGATCACCTGGCATCCCTTCAAGGGCAGCGCAGTGCGCGGCGCATTCGCCGGCGTCCTGCGCCGTACCTTCTGCCCGGAAGGACGCGACGCCTCCCACAGCCAGGAGGCCGACATACTGCACGCGTCAGTCTGTCCCGTCTGCCAGCTGCTGTCCATGCCGCAGGATGAGGAGGCCGACGGCGACCTGCGCCGGCCCTATGCCATCCGCCCACCCCTCGATAACCGGACCCGCTACGCAGCCGGCGAGCCGTTTTCCTTTACCGTCACCCTCTTCGGCGACCGCCTGGGCTACCTGCCCTACCTGGCCCTCGGCGCAGAAGGCATGGGGACCGGCGGCATCGGCCGCAAAGATGAACGCGGCCGCCGCGGCCGCTTCACCATCGAATCGATCACGTCCACCAACCCGCTGACAAACGCCACCGCCATCCTCATGAAACCGGGCGAACGCATGGTGCAGGCCGTCACCGCGGCCGTGGACAACGCCCATGTCTGCTGACGCCGCCGCGCAGCTGGCAGACCGCCTCGAAGTCCGCGACAACCGGCTCACGGTCAACTTCACCACGCCCACGCGCCTGATCAAACGCCAAGGCAAAATCAGCGCGCCCGAACCCTTCCCGCTCATCAAAAACGCCGCCCTGCGCATACTGGACCTGAGCGCACAGTTCGGCGGAGGCAGACCGACCGCCGGCCTGCAAGGCAACGGCCCGACCGGACAAGCGTTGGAACTCAAACGCGATCTCTTCCCCTATGCCGACGCGGTCGCGCTGGTCAACGACGAGACCCGCTGGTGGGACGTGAGCGGCTATTCGGGCCGCCTGCGGCAAGCGCAAAGACTGGGCGGATTCATCGGCCGCGCCACCTACACCGCCCCGGACTGGCGGCCGCTGCTGCCTTGGCTGCTCTGGGCCGCCCAGGTGCAAGTGGGAAAAAACACGGTAAAAGGCTGTGGTCTTATCGAATTCAACTGCAGTGGTCAATAACTGCTCTATCCACTCTCAGGAGATGCCATGCCCATCGTTCAACACCTGATCGTAGACGAGTTCGGCAGCTTTGTCGCCAAAAAGAACGGGCGGCTGCGCGTGACCTGCCAGGGGGAAAAACGGGGCGACGCGCCCCTGATGCACCTCGAAACCGTCCTCATCACCGGGCGCGGCGTAAGCCTCAGCAGCGACGTCGTGGCGGCCTGCGCCGAAGAAGGCGTGCCCATCCACTTCCTGAGCAGCCGCGGCAAACCGGTCGGCAGCCTCTACAGCGCCGGCCTGGCCGCAACCGTGCAAACGCGCCGGGCGCAGCTCGAGGCCCGCCAGGACAGCCGCGGCCTGCACATCGCCCTGACCGTGGCCGAAGGCAAGCTGGGCAACCAGATCAACCTGCTCAAATACATGGCAAAATACCGCAAGGCCAAACAGCCGGACCTGTACAAGGAAGTGCGCCTGCTCGCCGACGAGGTGCTCGACCATGTGGCCGAACTGGACAGGCTGCGCGCCGAATCGCTCAAGAACCCAATCGGAAACTATACCGTGGATGACGTGCGCGGACAGATCCTCTCCATCGAAGGCCGGGGTTCACAGAAGTACTGGCGGGCCATCGGCAAACTGCTCCTGGCGGACGTGAACTGGCCCGGGCGGCGCACGCAGGGCGCCGGCGACCCGCTCAACAGCGCCCTGAACTACGGCTATGGGATCCTGTACAGCCAGATAGAACGGGCGCTTGTGCTTGCCGGGCTGGACCCCTACGCCGGTTTCCTGCACACCGACCGCCCCGGCAAGTCGGCCCTGGTCTACGACATGGTCGAGGAGTTTCGTCAGACAGTCGTGGACCGCACGGTCCTGGCGGTCTTCAACCGCGGCGGCGCTATCGAACTGGACAGCCGCGGCCGCCTGACCGAAAAGTCCCGCAGATCTCTGGCGGATAAAGTCCTCACCCGCCTGGAAGCCCAGGAACGGTACGAGGACAAGCGTCACCCCTTGCGCAATATCGTACAGATGCAGGCCCGCCGTCTGGCCGCCTACCTGCGCGGCGAGCGGGACACGTACAGTCCATTCGTGTCGAGCTGGTGATCGGCCCTTAGGAAAATGCAATATGATCCGTTGCCTCTTGCTCTATGACATTCCTGACGACCGGGTGCGCGCCAAGGTCGCCGACTTCTGCCTCGACTACGGCCTGGACCGCCTGCAGTACAGCGCATTCCTCGGCCGTCTGAGCGCCAACCATCAGGAGGAGCTGATGCTGAAGATCGAACAGAAGATCGGAAAGGCCGCTGCCCGCGTGCATCTCTTCCCTCTCTGCAAAGAGGACTGGCGCAAGCGCCTGGTGGTCGAGCAGGACATGGAGGAGGACTGACCATGCCTGAAATTCCTGCGCCCACGGACGCGCAAGCGTCGGAACATGCCGGGTGGCTGCTCAAAGTAACCGATCTGAAGCAGTACGCCTACTGCCCCCGCATCCCTTACTATCACTACTGTTTGCCGGGCGTGCGGCCCACCACCTACAAAATGGATGCCGGCATCCGCGCCCAGGACCGCGCTGAAGAGCGGGAAAGGCGGCGTTCGCTGCGCGCCTATGGGCTGACGGAGGGAGAGCGCCATTTCAATGTCTCGGTAAGGTCGGCGCGGCTGGGCGTAAGCGGACAGATCGACCTGGTGATTAGGCATACCGTCAACGGCGAGGACCGGCTGGTCCCAGTGGACTACAAGCTGAGCCGGCGGGAGCCTGGACGCCACTTCAAGCTGCAGCTGGCCTGTTATGCGCTGCTGCTGGAGGAGGTATGGCAATTGCCGGTGGACGAAGGCTTTCTCTATCTGATCCCGGCGCGGCGGGCCGTGCGTGTACCGATCACCACACGTCTGCGGAACGATGTCGGTCGCCAGTTGTCCGAAATCCGCGCCCTGGTCCTGGCCGAACGGATGCCGCCGGTTCCGCCGAAACAGCGTAGCCGCTGTGTAGACTGCGAGTTCCGCCGCTTCTGCAATGATGTGCTGTAGCCGTGTTGTACCGCAAATCATCGCAATTTGGGCGCAGCGTGTGATGTTCACCGGCGTAATTCAACCATGAACTTGCTGTATGACCAGAGAAAAATGGCTGTAAACCGTCATCGCAAATCGGAGGCGCTTTTGCGCAAATTGAGAACTGCGAAAACTTTCTTGCGGCCCGTACCTGAACTGGTTCAACAGAGAAAATCGGAAGCGATAGGCGGGCCTATGAGGCGTCAAAAGAGGCCTTCAGGTCATTTAGAGCCTGAAGTGCGTGCAAAGCGCAAGCGGTTCGATTCAACGGCTCAACAGAGAGAGCACTGAAAGTGGGGTTGTGGGGGGATGCGGGGACGGCGCCGTTCGGTTCGATTCAACGGCTCAACAGAGAGAGCACTGAAAGATCCAGGGGGTAGCCCGCTTCGTGAGAGGGTCGACGTGTTCGATTCAACGGCTCAACAGAGAGAGCACTGAAAGGTCATACCGCATCACGGGCTAGCCGTCAGAGTACCGCGGCAGCGAGTTCGATTCAACGGCTCAACAGAGAGAGCACTGAAAGTGAGAATCGTGACGGCCGGCATCCTCTCAAGGGTGCGTACCAAGTTCGATTCAACGGCTCAACAGAGAGAGCACTGAAAGACTCCGGGTGCGCTCATGCTCACGTTCGATTCAACGGCTCAACAGAGAGAGCACTGAAAGTTCTACATCCACGATCATACGCGTCCACAGAACATGTTCGATTCAACGGCTCAACAGAGAGAGCACTGAAAGCATACCGCATGCAGGTGGGTTCGATTCAACGGCTCAACAGAGAGAGCACTGAAAGACTACCTTCGGTCGCGCGTGGACGGCTCGGCCGTTCGATTCAACGGCTCAACAGAGAGAGCACTGAAAGTCTCGTACCAGGCAACGTTTCAGGTCCCTTTGGTGACCAGGGCGATGTTCGATTCAACGGCTCAACAGAGAGAGCACTGAAAGGCCGCTGACGGTTGATGCGCGCCGGCGAAATTTGTTCGATTCAACGGCTCAACAGAGAGAGCACTGAAAAAGGTACTGGTGGACCACGCCCACGTCCCGCTTATCGTGGTTCGATTCAACGGCTCAACAGAGCGAGCACTGAAAGACCAGGACCAGTTGGAGGTAGCGCACGTCTGGTAATCGGTTCGATTCAACGGCTCAACAGAGAGAGCACTGAAAGTCAGTCTCAAATATCCACGCCGATGGACTCCGGCGCCTGGTGTTCGATTCAACGGCTCAACAGAGAGAGCACTGAAAGGGCCGATAGCTGCCGAATTGTTCGATTCAACGGCAACAGAGAGAGCACACCTTTACGCGCCGATGTAGATTCGGGCGGGCGTTCGATTCAACGGCTCAACAGAGAGAGCACTGAAAGAAGCGTCAGGCTTTTCCATACAACTAGAGAGCCGTGCCGAAGATGCGTACGTTCGATTCAACGGCTCAACAGAGAGAGCACTGAAAGCGGGTCAGACTCGAAATGACTCGATCGGACGGTCGCCGAATCCAACGTTCGATTCAACGGCTCAACAGAGAGAGCACTGAAAGATAGCTGTGCGGCTGTGCCCGCATTGGGACGCCGTCTATTGCCGGGGTTCGATTCAACGGCTCAACAGAGAGAGCACTGAAAAAGTTCGCTGGCCGGCCGGCATGAGTAGTTCGATTCAACGGCTCAACAGAGAGAGCACTGAAAGCATTATACCAAATGGCAAAAAACCCCTATGCAAATGTTCGATTCAACGGCTCAACAGAGAGAGCACTGAAAGCTGACAAGTACTGACACATATCGTTCGATTCAACGGCTCAACAGAGAGAGCACTGAAAAGTGCATTGGCGACGCCTGTCCGTTGTTCGATTCAACGGCTCAACAGAGAGAGCACTGAAAGGCGCCTACCCGATCATAGGTAGCAACGCGCCCGCGATTGTTCGATTCAACGGCTCAACAGAGAGAGCACTGAAAGATCATAGGTAGCAACGCGGCCAGGTTCGATTCAACGGCCAGAGAGAGCACTGAAAGAATTATACCAAATGAGATCAAAAAACCCCTTCCAAATGTTCGATTCAACGGCTCAACAGAGAGAGCACTGAAAGAAGCTGACGCATTCAAGGGCCTGCGTCGCCACTATCACGTGGTTCGATTCAACGGCTCAACAGAGAGAGCACTGAAAGATTTGGTCATATTCCCTGGAAAGGCTTTTTCCGCAGGTTCGATTCAACGGCTCAACAGAGAGCACTGAAAGATCCACCCCCGCCGGCGCGCTCTTTCGACCAGGACCAGCAGCGCGAACAGCGGCAGAATCGCCATGCGGCGCCAGCGCCATGGCTGGCGAGCGAGGCGGAATAGCCACTCCAGGCCGAGGCGGCGCAGCCAGAGCGGGGCGCGGGGGGTGAGGCCGGCGACGAAGTCGAAGGCGCCGCCGACGCCGAGCGCGACCGCGACAGGTAGCTCCTCTTTGTGTTGGTGAATCCAGATGTCCTGGCGGGGATGGCCGTAGGCGACGAAGAGCAGATCGGCGGGCGCGGCGGTGAGGCGCTGGCGGATCTGCGGCCAGTCGGCCGCGGCGGGCGAGCCGCCGTAGGTACCGGCGACGGGCAGTCCGGGATAGAGGCGGGTCAGCTCGGCGGCGGCGCGTTCGGCTACGCCGGGGGCGGCGCCGAGAAAGAAGACGCGCCACCCTTGTTCTGCGGCCCGTTCGCAGAGACGGTGGATGCCGTCGGAGCCGGTTACGCGTTCGTTCAGGCGTACACCGGCGAGGCGCGCGGCCCAGAGGACGCCGACGCCGTCGGGTGTACAGAGATCGGCTGCCGCGAGCGCCTGGGCGCAGGCGGGATGGCGGCGCGCGGTCATAATGAATTCGGGGTTGACGGTGCAGACCTGGCGGGGGAACGGCGAGGCGTGAGGCGTGAGGCGTGAGGAGCGGGAAACTGCATTCTCGCCCTCCTCGGCCTGCGCTCGCGATTGCGCGATCCAGCAGCTGATGATGTCAAGGGTCTGCTGGAAATCAACGCAGTCGACGCGCACGCCCAGAATCTGTATTGATGCCCAACCCTGCTCCCGCGGAGAGCTCATTTTCTGGCGGCAACCTCTTCGAGCACGGCCAGCGTCTCGCGGGCGGCTTTTTCCCAGGAAAAACGTTTGACATTTTCATAGCCTTTGGCGATCAGTTCCTGCCGCAGGGCCTCGTCCTGGCTGAGGCGCAGCATGGCCGCGGCGATGTCGTCGATGTCCTCGGGGTCGACGAGCAGGGCGGCGTCCCCGGCGATTTCGGGCAGGGCAGAATTTTTGGCGCACATAACGGCGACTCCTGTGGTTTGGGCTTCGAGCACGGGCAGACCGAAGCCCTCGAATAGGGACGGGAAGGCAAAGAAGAGCGCTTTTTCCATGAGCGCGGCCACGGCCGCGTCGGGCAGATAGCCGGGGAAGTGGACGCGGCCGGACAGTCCGCGGGCGGCGGCATCGCGTTCGTATTCCTGGCTGAGCCAGCCGCGGCGGCCGGCGAGCACGAGGTCCCATCCGATTTGGCGCTGCTGTATGAGGCGGGCGAATGCGTCGATCAGGCGCAGCAGGTTTTTGCGGGGCTGGATGGTGCCGACATAGAGGGCGAAGGGCCGTTGGTAGACGGGCGCGGTCGGAGCGTCCCGGCCTGGTTCAGGGGCGTGTTGGACGAGCGGGCGTGGTATGGGGGCTTCGTGGATGACACGGATTTTGGCTTCGGGCACGCCATAGAAGCGCTGCAGGTCGGCGGCGGTGTGGCGGCTGACGGCGATGATGCGCTGGGCGGCGGCGGCGCTCCAGCGGGTGGAGAGCTCGAGGTAGAGGCGCTGCAGGGCGGTATGGGAGCGGGGGAAGTAGCGGTAGCCGGCATCGTGCAGGGTGACGACGGTGGGCGGGAGGAGAGGGGGCGGCAGGAAGGGGACGACGTGGGCGGGCACGAAGAGCGCGTTAGGCGGGCGGCGGCAGAGCTCCCAGGCGAGGGTGCGGTGGGTCCACAGGCGTTTGCCGGGCAGGATGCGCACGGTCACGGCGCGCTGGTCGTGCGGGGGCGGGGCGGCGCCGCGCATCGCTTCGGCGGTGGGCTCTTCCGGCGCGTAGAGACGGAAGGAAACGCGTTCGCTGGGCGCGGCGAGCATGTGGCCGGTGATCTGGCGGGAATAGAATTCGGTGCCGGTGGGCTCGGTGCGCAGGCTGCGGGAGGCGTCGATGCCGATGTGGAGAGGCGAGAGTGAAGAGGAGTGAGGAGAGCGAGTTTCCTCCGCTCCCTGTGTTTCACTTCTCACTGAGGACTCCAGCGTGTATCCCGGCCGCGGCCAGTTCGTCCGGCCCGATCGGTCCCTCCCGGAGCAGTATTGGCTGCGGTCTGCTGAGGTCGAGGACGGTGCTGGACTGGGCGAAGGGGGCGGGGCCGGCGTCGATCAGGAGGGGGATGCGGCCGTCAAGCTGATCGAGGACGGCTGCGGCTGTCGCGCAAGGGGGGATCGCCGCTGCGGTTGGCGCTGGAGGAGGCCAGGGGGCCGACGCGACGGGCGAGCGCGCGCAGAAAAGGGTGCGCGGGCAGGCGCACGCCGGCGGTGTCGCCGCCGGCGGTTAGGGCTGGGGGCAGGTGGCCGCGCGCGGGGAGTACGAGCGTGAGCGGGCCGGGCCAGTAGCGCTCGATGAGGGCCTGGGCCGCGGCTTCTCCCGTCGCGCGCACAACCGCGCTTGCCTGCTCTGCGTCGCCCAGCAGGACGGGCAGCGCCTTCTGGCTCGAGCGCTCCTTGACTGCGAAGAGTTGGTCGATGGCGGCGGCATCGCTGCAGAGACAGACCAGGCCGTAGACGGTGTCGGTCGGCACGCCGATGACGGCGCCCTGCTCCACAGCGGCGGCGGCCTGTTCGAGCGCGCCGGGTTGGTCAGCCGCGATCACGACTGTCATCAGTTCTGCTCCGCTACAGTTGGTAGATTTCGATGCGAAGGCTTTTGCGAAGGGAACAGGGCAGTTGCATCTGATGTAGATCCCGAAAGGGAGCACGAACTTGCGAAAATCGGTAGAGTGCGTGAGACGCCTGCGGTAGTCCAGGCGGCGGGCTGGAGAAGAGCGCCGTTATTCTTGTTGCTTAAACTCTTCCTCTTCATACCATCCCGATCCGAAAAGCAAGCCGTCGTGACGGATGATCCAGGCGTGTTTCTGATGCAGCTTCCCCGTTATCGGACTTTCCCAAACGTAGTCTACCCATTTCCCGTTTTCGTCTGTCGACATCATCTCCGGCCCATATAGTTTCCCGGCTACGTCTACACTTCCTGCCGTATCGTAACCTATCATCGATGGATCGGGGTGGGCAATCGTCTTTTCACTCTCCCCGTCAACGATGAACACGTACCATTGATCAAGTCGACTCTCTTCTGAACTGAAATACGCCACTGTCTCTTCCAGTCCGTGCGTTTTGTAGAAACTGATGGCGGTATCGACGAATCCGATTGTATATGAAGTTGGATCCGGCTGGATACGTCCCTGGTCGGGTAGCCGGCGGCTCAGTGTAGGCAACGCAGCCGGCGAGAAGTAGAGCGAGACATATCATCTGAACCTGAGAAGTCCTTACATGGTCTAGGCATATCGATCTTGTCCTTGCCTAAATCTAGCCCTTTTTTCAAGAGTTGACAAGAGTTGACAAGTGATGATCTCAAACGCAAAATAAAATCGGAAGGGTCGGTGAAACATACAGAGAGGCGCAAGAATATCTACAACATCATTTCACTTGCTCTACTGATATTCGCAAGCTCGTGGTCTCATTTGGGATCTGCATGCGTGCCCTGTGTGTACTGCTGATGGCTTAAGCGTACGTCAACAATCATTGCGATATGAGAGACGAATACCCATTTGACGATCTGCTGGTGCTGATCAAGGGCGCCGGCGACTTGGCGACCGGTGTGGCCTGGCGGCTGCACCGCTGCGGCATTCCGGTGGTGATGACCGAACTGCCCCGTCCGCTGACGGTGAGGAGGGCGGTGGCCTTCGCCCAGGCCGTTTACGACGAAGAGCACGAGGTGGAAGACGTCACGGCGCGCAAGGCGCTGGCGGCGGACGTGCCGGACGTGCTGGATGCGGGGGAGATCCCGGTTGTGGTCGATCCGGAGATGGAGGCGATCGACGAGCTGGCGCCGTCGGCGGTTGTCGACGCGATCGTGGCGAAGTGCAATACGGGCACGACGCTGGAGAGCGCGGAGTTCGTCGCGGCGCTGGGGCCGGGCTTTGAGGCCGGCGTTGACTGCCATGCGGTGATCGAAACGAACCGCGGCCCCAACCTGGGACGGGCGATCTGGGAAGGCGGGGCCGAAGCCGATACGGGCACGCCGGGCGCAGTTGCGATGCCGCAAACTGTCCGGGAATCCGGAGAAGGCGGCGATGGCGGCCCGGTAGAGGACCTGGCGGCGGCGCGCGTGCTGCGCGCGCCTGCGGCGGGGCGCTTTCAGGCGCAGGCGCGCATCGGCGACTGCGTGGAGGAGGGGGCGCCTTACGGCATGGTTGTGCAGCCTTCGGGCGAGGAGACGACGCTGCTGGCGCCGTTCAGCGGCGTGCTGCGCGGGTTGATCCACGAGAGCGTTTCGCTGCAGCCGGGGCTCAAGATCGGCGATATCGATCCCCGCGGCGCCCCCGAGTACGCGTTCCGCATCTCGGATAAGTCGCTGGCGGTGGGCGGCGGCGTGTTGGAGGCGTTTTTGCACTGGCACTTTGGCAGAAGCGACGACAGCGTGACCGAGGAATTGGGGTTCTGATGAACAGTAGCCTATCCTACGGCCCTCCCGAGCAAGAGGGCATCCAGATCCTTCCGATCCCTGGCATTCCGCTGGTGCAGCCGGGCGATGATCTGGCGGCGCTGATTATCGAAGCGGCCGAGACCGCCGGATTACCTCTGCAGTCCGGGGATATTCTGGTGGTGGCGCAGAAGATCGTGAGCAAGGCGGAAGGGCGGCTTGTCCGTCTGGCGGATGTGACGCCGGGCGAGGAGGCGCTGCGCCTGGCGCAGGAGACGGGCAAAGACGCGCGCGTGGTGCAGGCGGTATTGGACGACAGTAATGCGGTCGTCCGCGCGCGGGAGGGGGTCCTGATCGTCGAGCAGAGCAGCGGCTGGGTGTGCGCGCACGGCGGGCTGGACCATTCGAATGTGGCGCCGGAAGAGGAGGAGACGGTGGCGCTGCTGCCGGCGGACGCGGATGCCAGCGCGGCGGCGCTACGCGGCCGCATTGAGGCAGAGACCGGCGCTACGGTGGCGGTGCTGATCAGCGACAGCCACGGACGGCCGTGGAAAATGGGGACGGTTGGCGTCTGCATCGGTTGTGCGGGTCTGCCGGCGCTGTGGGACCAGCGGGGGCTGACGGACCTGTTCGGATACGAACTCGTCGCCAGCGAAGAGTGCATCATCGATGAACTGTGCGCGGCGGCGACGCTGGTGATGGGGCAGAGCAGCGAGGGCCGGCCGGCGGCGATTGTGCGCGGCTACAGGCGGCCGGACGCGGCGGACGCGGCGGCGCGTTCGATCCAGCGGCCGGCGGAGAAGGACCTGTTTCGGTGACGGGCAGGGCAGAAAAAAACAGGAGCGAGAGAATCTCACTCCTGCAAGTAGTACCCCCGACAGGATTCGAACCTGTGCTCCCGGCTCCGGAGGCCGATGCTCTATCCACTGAGCTACGGGGGCGCGGCGTAGAGAGAACGATACCACAGCGGGTGCTCCCTAAGCAAACGACATTGTTTAAGCGGCGCCCAGTACCATTGCGCGCCGGAGCAATAGTCGAGCCGTTGTGCGGACAGGGCAATTGCATCTAAATTGGGTTGAGAAATGGGCGCATCCCAGATTTGGGGTTGCCCAGAGGAGTGGGCTGCGGATCCTAGTGTAACTCCCCAGAGGTAGACCGAAACTCGTCCCCTTTTGGGACGCACTCCGCGGATGATTATAGATGACTTTCGGCCCTCCCTGTGCTATCATTCCTTGCAATTGCCAATTGACGGTTGCCGGTTGTCCGATACTGCGCGGCCAGCGGCACTGTACACAATCCACCAGCCACAAACTCGGGCTTTTGCAGGTGCGCACAAGATGCGGTCGCAAGGGCCTTTAACCACCGGTTTTAAGGAACGCCCACCGTGTCAACGCCAGCAGCAGTTCGGGTACAGTCTTTCGGCACGACTGTCTTCGCCGAGTATTCGGCCCTGTCCCTTGAATACGATGCCATCAATCTTGGGCAGGGATTCCCCGATTTTCCCGCGCCGGATTTCGTAATTGAAGCGGCCCGCACCGCGCTAGCCTCCGGCTATAACCAGTATGCGCGCAGCGCCGGCCATCCGCGGCTGGTGAATGCGCTGGCGGCGGTGTACAGCCCGTGCTTCGATCGCGAACTGGACCCGCTGACGCAGATCGTAGTGACCACAGGCGCGACCGAGGGTATTTTCGCCACGGTGCAGGGGCTGGTGGATCCCGGCGATGAGGTGATCCTGATCGAGCCGTTCTACGACAGCTATCCGGCGTCGGTGATCATGGCGGGGGGGACACCCGTATACATCCCGCTGCGGCCGGCGCCCGGCGTGACCAGCGCCGCGGACTGGCGGATCGATGTCGACGAGCTGCGGGCCGCGATCACCGAGAAGACCAAGCTGCTCATCATCAATACGCCGCTCAACCCCGTGGGCAAGATGTACAGCCGGGAGGAGATGCTGGCGCTGGCGCAGATCGCGCTGGCGCATGATCTGCTGGTGCTGAGCGATGAGGTCTACGAGTGGATGACCTACGACGGAACGCCGCACGTGCGGATAGCGACCCTGCCGGGCATGTGGGAGCGCACGGTTACGCTGGGCAGCGCGGGCAAGACCTTTTCGGTGACCGGCTGGAAGATTGGCTGGGCGATTGCGCCGGAACCGCTGGCGCACGCGGTGCTAATGGCGCACCAGTGGATTCCTTTCGCGGTGACAACGCCGTTGCAGGAAGCGGTGGGCGCGGCGTTTGAGCAGGTGGAGGAGCGCAACTACCTGCATGAACTGAGCGTCATGTACCAGGCCAAACGGGAGATCCTGCTGTCGGCCCTCAACGATGTCGGGTTCCCGCCGGTGACGCCCCACGGCAGCTATTTCATACTGGTGGATACGACCGACCTGGACGCGCCTCTGCCTACGGACGACCTGCGCGATGTGCAGATCTGCCGCTGGCTGACGAAGGAGATCGGCGTAACGGCGATCCCGCCCTCTGCATTCTACAGCCCCGAACACAGCCATCTGGCCACCAATATCGCCCGTTTCTGTTTCTGCAAGACGGACGCGATTCTGGAAGCCGCGGCGACACGGCTGCGCACGAATCTGTAACCCCTCACGAACTCCCTATTGACCACAGGACACTGAAAATGGAACTACGCGTAGAACAGGGGAATATCGCTGAAAGCGATGTCGATCTCATTGTCGTCAATCTGTTTGAAGGTGTCACCGCGCCCGGTGGCGCGGCGGGCGCGATCGACCGTGCGCTCAATGGGGCGATCAGCCGCCTGATCGCGCAGGGGGATTTCAGCGGCGCGGCCGAGACGACCGCGCTGCTCTACGCGCGCGCAAATGGCGGAGAAGCTGGGGATGAACCGGCTGAGCCAAGCGGGCTTACGGCGCCGCGGGTATTGATCGTGGGTCTGGGAAGCAGCGAACGGTTTGGGCTGGGCCAGATCCGGCGGGCGGCGGCGGTGGCGGCGCAGGCTGCGGCCAGACTGAAGGGCGTGAAAACAGTGGCGACGATCGTTCACGGCGCCGGTATCGCCGGTCACGACGCGGACGCGGCTGCGCAGGAGGTGGCGCTGGGAACGCTGCTGGCCAGCTACCGGCCCAGACGATATGGACGCAAGAAAGACGACACGGGATTGACGAGTTGTTCGGTGGTGGAGTACAGCGCGAACAAACTGGAGGACGTTGCGCGCGGGGTAACTCGAGGTGAGGCGATCGGCCGCGCGGTATGCAGCGCCCGCGACTTGGTCAACGAGCCGGCCAATCTTCTGACGCCGGTGGAGATGGCGGCCCGCGCGCGGGCGATGGCTTCGGACGTTGGCTTGCGATGCACGATCCTGGACGAGGCCGCGATGGAGGAGGCGGGCATGGGGATTCTGCTGGCGGTGAGCCAGGGCAGCGTGAATCCGGCCCAGTTTATCATTTTGGAACATGCGCCGGCTGGTGATACGGAGGCGCCGTTGATCTTTGTCGGCAAGGGCATCACGTTCGACACAGGCGGCATCAGCATCAAGCGCAGCGGCGGCATGTGGGAGATGAAGGACGATATGGGGGGCGCGGCGGCGGTGATCGGCGCGATGGAAGCGATCGGCCGGCTAGGTGTCCCGCGGCGGGTGATCGGGATCGCGCCGTGTGTGGAGAATATGCCGGACGGCGAAGCTTTCCGACCGGGTGATATTGTTACCGGCATGACAGGCAAGACGGCAGAGATCATCAGCACGGACGCGGAGGGACGGTTGATTCTGGCGGACGCGCTGGCGTACGTCGTCCGTTTCGACCCGGTCGCGGTGGTGGACTTGGCGACGCTGACGGGCGCGATCGGCACGGCGCTGGGAATGCATATACGCGCCGGTCTTTTCAGCAACGACAGTTCTCTGGAAGAGAAGTTAATGGCCGCGGCCGACCACAGCGGGGACCGTTTGTGGCCGTTCCCGATGGATGTGGAGTACGAGAAGCCGATCAAGAGCGACATGGCCGAGGTCAAGAACAGCGCCGGGCGCGCCGGCGTGAGCAGCAGCGCGAAGTTCATTGAACACTTCACTGAAGGCTACCCCTGGGCCCATCTGGACATCGCCAATATGGTGCTGGCCGACAGCCGGATCAATGCGGAGACGCCGAAGGGCGCGACCGGATACGGCGTGCGGCTGCTGGTCGAACTGGCAGAACGGTACGCGGCCGCCTCCTGATCTGCCGTTGCGGGCAGCCGAGCGGACGAGCCGAAGCCGGCAACTGTGAATCGTAGAACTCCAGGAGAGACAGATACATGAAAATGGTGCGACGGTTGGGCTGGGGTGTTTTCGGCGGTCTGTTTCTGGCGGGCGCGCTGCCGAAGTTGACGCTGGCCGCGGGGACGGAGCAGGCGATCGGGACGGAGATTACGACGGTCATGCCGGCGATGGTTCCGCTGCTCGGCGCGGCCGCGGGGATTGAGCGCTTGATGGAATTGGGCTGGCACTACCTGGAGTGGGGTGCGCTGCGCTTTTTGGGCTGGCGGCCCAGCGATCTCAAGTCGCCCGGCTATGTGGCGTTCAAGCGCAGCACCAGCCTGCTGGCGGGCATTTTCCTCGGCGTTGTGGTCTCCAACTACAGCGGCATGCGTTTGATGGCCTATCTGGGCCAGTCGCTTCCCGGTTTTCTGGTCCAGGTCCCGGATATGTGGGACATTCTGGTTACGGGGCTGATGATCGGGGCGGGCACGAAACCGACGCACGATCTGCTGGGGATTATCACCCAGGTGAAGAACTTGATCGGCAGCACGGCTTTGAAGCAGCGGGAGGAGGCCGGCGCGGCCCTAGCTGACAGTATTCTGAAGCTGCGGCAGGCCGATGCGCCGGCATCCTCCTACCGTGTGGATGTGCCGGGGGTGGGCGCGACGCAGGTGCCCGGTGCGCCGGCGCAGGCGCCGCGTAACCGGATGCTGGATGAGAGCGGCGGCCGGCGCCGCGAGCGGAATATCGACCGTTACGCGAACGCGCTGCATGATAATTTGTATAGTGGGAATTGAAGGGTGAGAAGAGAGGAAGAGAATGGCCCGGCCACACCTACCGCGCACAGGGTCGGAGGGAGCGCGTGCTCGCTCCTTTGTGGCAACGGCTGGAGTAGAATGAAAGCCCGGTCCAGCGAGCATGGCGGGTCTTCGCGGAGGAGGGATTAAAGGCAACTGCCGTTGCAGTTAATCACAGTTCATCCCCTGAATCCCCCAAAATCACAGTTCAGACAATCGCAAGGCTACGACGGTTCCAACCGCCACCCGCAGTCCCCGGATACATGCTTTGCCGCCCATCACAGTAGGGTCGAAAGTGATTCTCGGGAATGCTTCCATACTGTTGGTTAGTGGTTAGGGGCCAGGGGTTAGCTCGCCCCTGTCCCCTTGCCCCTGCCATTATCCTACGCCGGCTCCACGAAGACGCGCACGTCGTAGAAGCTGCCTGAGGCGCCCATGTCGGTCTCGTCCTGGGGGGTGAGCTGGTTGACGTTGCGGCCGTCGGGGCTGTGTTTGTTCCACCAGATGCCCGGGGCGAGAACGGTGCCCGCCATGATCTCTTCGGTCACGCGGGCGGTCAGCTCAACCTCGCCCAGCTCGTTCCAGACGCGCAGCCAGGCGCCCTCCTCGATGCGGCGCGCGGACGCGTCGTGCGGATGGATCCAGAGCAGGGGTTCGCGCTCGCGGCCGCGGAAACGCTCCAGATGTGAGAAGGAGGAGTTGAGAAACGAGTGGGCCGGCGGCGAGATGCAGGCCAAGGAGCGTAGGTTGGGCTCTGTTGGCGTGCTGCCGTTTTCACTCTCTTCAACCCTCGCCCCTCTCTCCTCGCTCTCTGCTTCGCTTTTCGGCGGTGTGTAGGTGGGCAGCGGGTCGTAGCCGTCTTGGGCCATGCGCTCGCTGTAGAACTCGCACTTGCCGCTCGGTGTAGGGAAGTTGCCCTCCGCGAAGGGCAGATAGGGCTGGGGCAGGTTGAGGCGGACAAACCCCTTCTCCAGCAGGGCCTCCCAGGTGACCGTTTCGTAGATAGGATGCCGCTGCGCCTCGATGAAGTTGCGCAGAACGGTCTCGTCGTCCTCGTAGAAGCCGCTGTCGGTGTAGCCCATCGCCTGCGCGAGGCCGCGGAAGATGGCGCTGTTGGGCCGCGCCTCGCCCACAGGCGGGATCGCGGGCCGGTTCAGCGCCACGAAGTGATGGCCGTACATCCGTTGCAGGTCCCAGTGCTCGGCCTGCGTCGTGGCGGGCAGGAGATAGTCGGCATAGTCTGCGGTGTCGGTCTGGAAGTGCTCCAGGACGACGGTGAACAGGTCCTCGCGCGCCAGCCCGGCCTGGACCGATGACTGGTCGGGCGCGACGGCGGCAGGGTTGCTGTTGTAGACGATCAGGGCCTTCACGGGCGGGCCGGCTTCGTCGGGCACAGGCTTGCGGTCCACGGGCCGGGGCGCGTAATGGGCCGCGGCGAGGCGGGTCCGGTCGAGGCTGAGCGCGTCGCCGAGGCGGTTCATGTTAATGGTGCGGGGGATGCGTCCGGCGATCAGGTCGGGCCGCTCCAGCCCGCTCTTTTCGAGGTGGCGCAGCTGTCCGCTGACGCTCAGCTGGATGCCGCCGCCCTGTTCCCGCCATGCCCCTATCATCGCCGGAAGACAGGTGATATTGCGCATCGCCATGCCGCCGCCGTAGTGGCGCTGCAGGCCGTAGTTGACCCGGATGGCCGCGGGTCTCGTCGCGGCATAGTCCCGCGCCAGCTCGCGGATTCGCTCCGCCGCGATGCCGGTGATCCGGGCCGCTCGCTGGGGCGGCCATTCCTGCAGGCGTTCGGCCAGCTGCCCGAAACCGAGCGTATGCGCGGCCACGTAGTCGCGGTCGTGCAGGTCGGCGTTGACGATTTCGTGCATCATGCCCAGCGCGAGCGCGCCGTCGGTCCCGGGGCGGATGGGCAGCCACTCGTCGGCGGCCCTGGCGGTGCGGGTGCGAGCCGGGTCGATGACAATGACGCGTGCGCCCTGTTTGCGCGCGGCCTGGATGAAGGGCCAGAGGTGCAGGTTGCTTGTGAGGGTGTTGCTGCCCCAGATCAGGATCAGGCGCGCGTGGGCGAAATCCTCCGGCTCGATCCCGATCGTGGAGCCGATCGTGTAGAGGTAGCCTTCAAACCCGGCCTCGGAGCAGATCGTGTAGGCCAGGCGGCTGGCTCCCATCTGCTGAAAAAAGCGGTTGGAGATGCCGTGTTGCTGCAGCCAGCCCATGGTGCCGGCGTAGGCGTAGGGCAGAACCGCCTCCGGTCCCCATTCGTTGATAACGCCTTGCAGGCGCGCCGTGATCTCGGCCAGCGCCTCGCGCCAGGAGATCGGCTCAAAACGGCCGCTGCCCTTTGGGCCTACGCGGCGCAGGGGGCGGGTCAGTCTGTCGGCATGGTAGACCCGCTCCAGATAGCGGTCGACCTTGCCGCACAACGCGCCCTGCGTCACTGGATGATCGGCATGGCCCCAGATATCCAACGCCTGCTCGCTCTTTGGATCCACAGCAATTTGCCAACTGCATGTATCCGGGCAGTCGTGCGGGCAGGCGCCGGTGACGATGCGGACGGACGGATTCTTTTCGTAGAGGGCGAGTTTCGACATGGTATCGGCTCATGAACGTTGGTCAGCAGGGGGAAACTCGTTACGCCCGGCGTCGAACTGCTGCTGTTGGGGCATCAGTGTAGCAGTGAAATCGTGCAGGGCGAAATCGACTGTGATTTCTGGGATTATTGGGATTAAAGACAACTGCCGTTGCAGTTAATCACAGTTCATCCCCTCAATCCCCCAAAATTACAGTTCAGACAGCGCATCATACAATCTGCACAAACAAATATGGGCAATCGTTATTCGGATTGTCCATGAGTGCGCCGTCGGTGGCAGGGTATACTACTGTAGTTATCGTTCCATCGTCTTATTTTCAGGTCAAAAAGGACCCCACGCCATTTCTGAAAGGATTAAGTGAGGAATGAAACTCAACGTAAGTTCAATTGCCGATCTGAACAGTGCCATTCAGGACAATAACGTTCTGATGGTGGATGTCAAATTCACTGATCTGTTCGGCCAGTGGCATCACTTCACAATGCCGGTCGAAGAGTTCGATGCGGATGAGGCGGTCAATGAAGGGCTGGGTTTTGACGGCTCGTCGATTCGCGGCTTCCAGAGCATCGAGAACAGCGACATGGTGCTGCGGTTGGATCCGTCGACCGCGATCATCGACCCGATCTGCGCCATGCCGACGCTGAGCGCGATCTGCAACGTCCATGACCCTCTTTCGGGCGAAGCCTACAGCCGCGACCCCCGTAACGTCGCCGGCAAAGCGGTCAGCTACGTCGAATCCGACGGCATTGCCGACACAATCTATGTCGGGCCGGAAGCCGAGTTTTTCATCTTTGACGGTGTCTCCTATGAGGCGGGCCGCCACACGGCCGGCTACTATGTGGACAGTGTGGAAGCGCCATGGAATTCCGGTGAGTTGGGAGGAGGCCATTCGGTCGGACTCAAGAGGGGCTACTTCCCGGTTTCTCCCTATGACACGCTGCAGGACGTCCGTTCCGAGATGACGCGCAAGATGATCGATGCGGGCATTGATATCGAAGTACATCACCACGAGGTGGGTACGGCAGGCCAGGCTGAGATCGACATGAAGTTCAAGCCGCTCCTGCAGATGGCCGACCAGGTACAACTGTACAAATACATTATCAAGAACGTCGCCAAGGAAAACGAGAAGACGGTCACGTTCATGCCGAAGCCGCTTTTCGAGGATAACGGTTCGGGAATGCACACGCACCTGAGCTTTTGGAAAGACGGCGAGCCGCTGTTCGCCGGTGACCAGTACGCCGGACTCAGCGAAATGGCCCTGCACTTTACCGGCGGCCTGCTGAAGCACATCAACGCGCTGCTGGCCTTCTGCGCGCCCCTGACCAACAGCTACCGTCGATTGGTTCCCGGCTATGAGGCCCCGGTGGTCGTGGCCTACTCCGCCCGCAACCGTTCTGCCGCCTGCCGCATCCCGATGTACAGCCAGTCACCGAAGAGCAAGCGCATCGAGTTCCGCTGCCCCGACCCCGGCGCCAATCCATACCTGGCCTTCGCCGCCATGGTGATGGCCGGCATGGACGGTATCAAGAACAAGATCGACCCGGGCGACCCGGCTGAGGTGGACCTGTACGAAGAGGATGTCTTGAAAGAGGTGGAGATGGTGAAGGGCAGCCTCGGCGAAGTACTGGACGCGCTCGAAGAAGACAGCGACTTCCTGCTCGAAGGCGACGTCTTTACCCCGGACCTGCTGGAAGCGTACATTGAGTACAAGCGGCTGGAAGAGGTGGATGCTGTCCGCCTGCGCCCGCATCCGCAGGAATTCGTAATGTACTACGGCATTTAGAAGCGTTGCACCGATAATTCTTAACAACAAGGGGGCGGCGCATTGTGTCTGCCCCCTTGTTCTTTCATACTGACGGTTGTACAGTTTTCAGTCTCTGGTTATTGGTGTTCGCTCGGTTAATGGATGAGGATCGACTACTGGAGACTATCGGAAAGGGGAAGGCAGTTATGCTTTTGGATGCATTTGCAGACGAAAAGCTGATGGAGACGCTGGAAAAGATCGACGACACGATCAAGAGACACAACGTGCGCTTTGTGCGTCTTCAGTTCAGCGATATCGTGGGCATCGTCAAGCAGGTAACGATTCCAATTGAACTCTGGGATCGGGCAGTCGAAAACGGTGTCTGGTTCGACGGCAGTTCGATTGAGGGATTCGCGCGCGTCGCTGAGAGCGACATGTATCTGGTGCCGGACCTGGATACATTCATGCCGATCCCCTGGGAGATGGAGCTGTCCACCGCCCGCGTTGTCTGTGATGTCTTCACCCCGAACGGGGATCCTTTCGCCGGCGATCCCCGCTATATTCTGCGCCGGCAGTTGAAGCGGGCCCAGGAGTTGGGCTTTGATTTTCTCGTCGGTCCGGAGTTGGAGTTCTTCCTTTTCCGGCGCCACCAGGATAACAGCCTTTACCCCCTGACGCCCCACGACGAAGCGGGCTATTTCGACGTGAGCTCCGATTCGGCGCATGGTGTGCGCCGCCAGATGGTCGACGCGCTGAACGCCCTGGGCATTAAGGTCGAGGCATCCCACCATGAGGTCGCCAGTGGGCAGAATGAGATCGACTTCCAGTACGGTCCTGCCCTGGCGGCGGCGGACAATACGATCACTTTGCGGACAACGCTGAAGGCGATCGCGCAGAAGAACGGGCTTCACTGTACCTTTATGCCCAAGCCGATCACCGGGGTAAACGGTTCGGGCATGCACGTTCACCAGAGTCTGTGGCGTTTTGGTGAGGATGAGACCTGCATGTACGACGCCAACGATGAGTATGGCCTGAGCAAGACGGCGCTGCATTTTATCGCGGGTCAGCTTGCGCACGCGGCAGCGATCACTCCGATCATCGCGCCGCTGGTGAACAGCTACAAGCGGCTGGTGCCCGGCTATGAGGCGCCGGTCTATATTTCGTGGGGCCGCACAAACCGCAGCGCGCTGATCCGCATTCCTCGCATCAATCCCAATCGAACGCAGAGTACCCGCTGCGAACTGCGCTGCCCCGATCCGAGCGCCAATCCCTACCTCGCTTTCGCCGTGATGCTGGCCGCGGGCCTCGATGGTATCGAGCGCAAGCTGGACCCGCCGATGCCGGCCGAGGAGGACCTGTACCAGATGAACGGCGACCGGTCCGGGCTGGAGACGCTGCCCGGCAACCTGGGCGAGGCGCTGGATGCGCTGCGTGAGGACGAAGTGGTGCAGAACGCGCTGGGCCAGCACGTTTTCGAACGCTATGTCGAGGCGAAAACCCAGGAGTGGGACAGTTATCGCAATTATGTAACGCAGTGGGAGCTGGCCCGCTATCTGGGGGTGTATTAGCGAGCGGCGGCCTGTAGTACACGCCACGAGCGGCTTTGGCCGCAGCCAGCCGCATCCCCGCCCACTTGGCAACGGGCAGGTAAGAAAACCGAGCGCGATCTGAGATTCCCGCGGGCAACCAAACCGGCGCGGGTGTTTTCGCGTGCCGGCCGGCGCGCCTGTGCGACACTTCGGCCTCGGTGTCGCCCTCTTTCTGCGTCACACTCGTCCGGAGCTCTCTTCCTCCTCGCTCGACGTTCTCCAACCACACCTGGTCCCGTCCCGATTGCGGGGAACCGCGTTGCGGGAAAAAGTGGACAAGCGGGCCATTCACAGGTACAATGAAGAAGAGTAACTGAACCTGAGGAGCGAGTGTGGCCGCCGACGCGAGCGTTTATGCAATTGACGGCGGCCGAAGGGTGAATGATGAAGGGCTCCCCCTTTATTTCGCCCTCTTCTCGCCCTGCGCGCATATGTTGAACTTTCATACATAGAAGACTCTTTTTCGCGCTGGGAGCTGTTGCTGCCCGGCGTTTTTGTGTTAGACGAAATTCACGGCAACGCAAGCGACTTTGTCTGCATTGCTTTGCAAAGGAGAGATCGAATGGATCAGACGGATATTATAGCCCCTGTTGAAACGGACCGTCCGCCAGAGGGCGACACCGACACGACTCAACTGCGGGTAATTCCACTAGGAGGGCTCGGTGGAATCGGAAAAAATATGATGGTACTGGAGGCCGGTGAAAACATTCTCATCATCGACGCCGGCCTGATGTTCCCTGACGGCGATATGCACGGCGTGGATGTCGTGATCCCGGAGTCGGAGTATCTGCTGGACCGCCTGGACTGGATTCGCGGCATCGTGCTGACGCACGGACATGAGGACCATATCGGCGCGTTGCCTTATCTGATCGACCAGGGGCTGGACGCGCCGGTCTACGCGACCGCGCTGACGAAGGGCCTGCTTCAGGGCAAATTATCGGAGCATGGTTTGCTGGCCCAGACGGAACTGCATACGGTGACGGAAAGTGATGTGATCGCGCTGGAGCCGTTTACGGTGGAGTTTTTCCATACCTGCCACAGCTTCCCCGACAGTGTGGGGATCTGTGTTTCCACGCCGGCGGGCCGGGTGATCCTCACGAGCGACTACAAGTTTGACGATACGCCGGTGGACGGCAAGTTGACCGAAGTGGACAAACTGGAACGCTGGGGGGATGAAGGTGTGCTGCTGCTGCTGGGGGACAGCACGAATATAGAGACGGAAGGCAGTACGCCCAGCGAAACCAAAGTCGAGGAGACCCTTGACAGCATCTTTTCGCAGGTGGATGGGCGGGTGATTCTGTCAACCTTTGCCAGCAACATCAGCCGTGTGCAGCAGATCATCACAATTTCCCGCAAGCATGGACGGCGGGTCGGGATGATCGGGCGCTCGATGATCAACAATGTAAAAATCGCGATCGGTCTCGGCTACCTCGATATCCGGCAGGACGAGCTTTTGACCGCCAAAGAGATGGAAGATCTGCCCTCCCACCAGGTGACGATCATCGCCACCGGCAGCCAGGGAGAGCCGACCAGCGCCATGGTGCGCATGAGCATAGGGGACCAGCGTCAGATCAGTCTGCGCAAGGGCGACACGGTTGTGCTGAGCGCGACACCGATCCCCGGCAACGAGGAGTTGTTCAACCGCACTGTGGACAATCTGTACCGCCAGGGGGCCCGGGTCTTTTATCACGAGCTGTCGGACGATATACACGTGAGCGGACATGGCGGCAAGGAGGACTACCGCCGGATGCTGGAACTGGTGCGGCCGCGCTATTTCATTCCTGTGCATGGGGCTTACCGGCATCTTGTCCTGCATGGAGAGCTGGCAGAGGAGGTCGGGCTTGCGCCCGGGAACGTCTATATCGTCGAAGACGGCCAGGTGGTCGAGTTCGGCCATTTCGAGGAAGAGACCGATGTAATCGAGGCGCGGTTGGGCGAACACGTCAGCGCCAACCACGTTTTTGTCGACGGGTTGGGCGTGGGCGACATCGGCAGCGTCGTCCTGCGCGACCGGCGCCATTTGGGAAGCGACGGCTTCCTCGTCTGTATCGTCGCGTTGGACGAATTCGACGGCTCGATCCTTTACGGTCCGGAGATTATCAGCCGGGGTTTTGTCTATATCCGGGACAACGAGGGGTTGATTCTGCGTGCGGAGGAGATCGTGCGTAACGAGGTCAAAGGCAAGGCGACGCCTACGGTGCTCTCCCGTCGCGTTCGCAATGCATTGGCCAGCTTCTGCAGCAATGAGATGGGACGGCGGCCGATGATTCTGCCCGTAGTGATCCAGGTGTAGGTGGGGCTCACGGCCGGCGGTATTGGAAACTCAGGCGCGGTCAGACCAGGGCTCGTTGACGTTTGCCTGAACTGAGAATAGCAAAAGCAAGTCTTCCCACAAAGGGCCACGAAGAAAACCTTCTGGGATTGACGCAGATCAGGGCCGTCGGTCACTAGAATCGCGAGAGAAACGGTGCGATTCCAGCGGCAGGCGGCCTGTTTTTAACTCAGATCGGGCGATCTTCTCCAAATGTCAACTGAACCTGGTGTCCGCCTTTTTCGGAAACAGCAGGGGGAGATCCTGTTGCGATGGGAAGACGCCCATCATTCGGTTGCAAAGCGCGGGCAAAACGTCGGGATTCAGAGCCTCTATACATCAAAAACTGATTGGTGAAATCGGAGTTCGTTGGTATACTGTATTGGGAACGTTTGTTCTTTTTCCGCGTAACGAGTAATGAATTTTCGGATCTTCAATGGTTCGGGCGGTTGCCCGCCGCGGGCCGCGAGCTACTACTTCTGATATGGCAGACAAGAGGCGTACGAAGAAGAAAGCAACCCCGCAGAAACAGCTTCTGGATGGGTTGGCGACCATCACTCGCGTGGAGGTTATCGGCCTCAGCCTCGTGCTGATCTCGGTCTTTACACTGCTGAGCCTGCTGACCGGTTCGCGCGGCAGTGTCACAGGGCTGTGGATCGATCTCCTGCGCTTTGGCGCCGGTGACGGCGTGGCCGGAGTACCCTTGCTGACCGGCTTCCTTGGCCTGTGGCTGGTCCTGCGCGCCATCGAAGCGCCGAGACGACGAACCTCTTCGTCTCGAGACGGAGGTCGGTCGGGCAGTGAGTTGCCGATTCTGCCCTGGCGGGTTCCGACGGGCCTGCTCCTGATTTTTCTGGCATACATTGCCGCCATCACGCTGTTGCTGCCGCCTATGGCGCGGGCGGCGCGCGTCCTCGACAGGGGAGCCGGCGGCGCGCTCGGTCTTTTCTTCGCGAATGCGCTGGCGGATGGGCTGCCCGGCTGGGGCGGGTGGATGGTAATTCTTCTGGTCGCGCTGTCGGGTTTGACACTGCTCACCGGCCGCCGGTTGTGGGATGGCCTCTGGGCTGGGGGCGGCGCTCTGAGCCAGGATGTCCGGAGAATTCTGCAAGAGCTGTGGCGGCAAGAACGGCGCAAAGATCTCTTCAGAACCGGGAAGCCGGCCAGAATAGAGCGAAACGAGACACACGCTCCCGCTCCTCACTCTACTTCGTTTTCCCCCTTAGCGCAGGTTGGCCGCGCTGCCGAAGATGGGCCGTCGATGCAGTCGGAAGAGCTTGCCGGTACTGATAGTCAGGCGTCGGCGATTGGCGCCGAGCGACACCTGAAGGACAGAAACGGGAAAGCTGAACCGGCGTGGGAGCTTCCGCAGTTGAGCGATATGTTGGACTTCTGGGACCGGTCGATCGACAGCGACGATTTGATCCGCTACCGGGGCCGGCTGCTGGAGGAGACTTTGGCGCTGTTTGGCGTTCCCGCTGATTTTGAAGGGGTCAACGCCGGCCCCACCGTTACGCAATATCTGATTCGTCCAGGCTATATTGAGCGCACGGTGCGCGGGGAGACGAAGCGCACCAAGGTGAAGGTCAGCAAGATCGCCAGCCTGAGCAACGATCTGGCCCTGGCGCTCGCGGCGCGCACGGTACGGATCGAGGCGCCGATTCCAGGGACGAGCTACGTCGGCATCGAGGTGCCGAATACGGAAAGCAACAATGTCGGCCTGAAGGAGTTGATGGAGAGCGGGGAGTTCGATACCTTACAGGCCAGGGGCCGCCTGCCAATCGCGCTGGGCGAGGACGTGCGGGGCAAGCCGGTGGTCACCGATCTGGCGCGGATGCCCCATCTGCTGATAGCCGGCGCCACGGGGACGGGCAAGTCGGTCTGCATCAATTCGATCATCGGCTGTCTGCTTCTGACGCACACACCGGAAACGCTGCGCCTGCTGATGATCGATCCGAAGATGGTCGAACTGACCGTCTACAACGGGACACCCCATCTCCTCAGCCCGGTGGTGACTGACGTGGACCGGGCCTCAGGCGTGCTGTTCTGGTGCATCAAAGAGATGGAGCGGCGCTATCAGCTGCTCAACAAGGCGGGCGTACGCGATCTGGAACGCTTTAACGCCTATCTGCGCAAGCTGGGCGAAGAGATCCTGCCTTACGTCCTCGTCATTATCGACGAGATGGCCGATCTGATGATGGCTGCGCCGGAGGAGGTGGAGAAACACGTGATCCGCCTGGCGCAGATGGCGCGGGCGGTGGGCATTCATATGATCATCGCGACCCAGCGGCCCTCGGTCGATGTTATCACCGGCCTGATCAAGGCCAATTTCCCGGCCCGCATCGCCTTCGCCGTGACCAGCCAGACAGACAGCCGGGTGGTGCTGGATGCGCCGGGCGCGGAGAATCTGCTGGGACGGGGCGACATGCTGTTTATGGCGCCGGATGCAAGCAAGCTGGAGCGGCTGCAGGGCGCGTTTTTGGACGACGCGGAGACCAACCGCATCGTCCGCTACTGGCAGAACTTCCACAGTCTGGAAACCTACATTCAGGAACAGGATAGGAACGGCCAGGGACGAGAAGAAGGCGAACAGATCCCACTTTTCACGCCTGACCCCCTCTCCTCACCCATTGAAGAGCGAGAAGTGCCGGCAGTTGAGGGCGCTCCGCATAGAAGCGAGGGGGAATCACGCCAACTCCTTGAACAGGATGACGGGGAGAGCCCCCTGCATGATCAGACGCAGGACGGCGAGGGCCGGGACGGACTTTTCGACGAGGCGGTTCAGGTTGTGTCGAAGGCCGGGCGCGGCTCGGTGACGATTTTGCAGCGGAAGCTGCGAGTCGGCTACAACCGCGCCAGCCGTCTGGTGGAGCAACTCGAAGCAGCCGGCATTCTGGGGCCTGACCGGGGCCAGAGCCAGGGTCGGGAGGTCTATCTCAAGACTGCGGGAGAGAATGACCCGGATCGCGGAGAGGAAGTACCCTCGCCGCTTGCTGCTTCTTCACCCCTCGATCATGACAATGGGTCCGTCGATAGTGGGTCCGCCGACAATGGGACTATCGGCAATGGGAGCGTCGACAGTGGGCAGGCCGAGTTGCCGCCGCCTCCCGAGAAGGACGACGCCCCGCCCCGGATCTGGATGTAGCGCAGGTTCGATCCACAACAGGAGAATATATCTTGAGCCAGAGCGTAGCCCCCGCGCGCCCCGCGTGGTTGTCTGACGAGATTTACCCCTTCGAGAGCAGTTTCTTCACGACTCCATCCGGCCACGAGATGCACTACATCGACGAAGGCGCGGGGGAGCCGATTGTTTTTCTGCACGGCAATCCCACCTGGTCTTTTGAATTTCGGCATCTGGTCAGAGCTCTTCGGTCGCAGTACCGGTGTATTGCGCCCGACCATATCGGTTTCGGGCTGTCAGGGCGCAGTCAGCGACCGGCCGACCACCGGCCTGGAGCCCATGCGGATGCGGCGGCCGCATTGCTCGACCATCTTGAGGTGCGGGACGCGACCCTGTACCTGGTGGATTGGGGCGGGCCGATTGGGTTGGATTTCGCGCGCAAGCATCCGAAGCGGGTAAAGCGGCTTGTGATTACGAACACCTGGTGCTGGCCGGTCGGGCGCGATCCGCACTATGTGATGTTCAGCTTTTTCATGTCGAGTTGGCTCGGCCGGTACCTGATCAAGCGCCACAATTTTTTCGTAAACAGGGTGCTGCCGATGGCGGTCGGCTCAAGGGAGATTCTGACAGCGGAGGTAATGGCGCATTATCGCAATGCGCAACCGATGCCGGAGGCGCGTGCTGCTTGTGCCGCTTTTCCGGGGCACATCATTGGCGCGAGCGACTGGCTGCAGTCGATCTGGGATGATCGGGCCGCGTTCACCGCGAAGCCGGCGCTGATATTCTGAGGGTTCAAGGACATCGCCTTTTGGGAGAAGGAACTGAACCGGTGGAAGGCGGAGTTGGCCGACTTTGAAGTGCACGAGTTCAGGGATTGCGGGCACTTTCTGGCGGAGGAGGCTCCTGGGCGGATGCTGCCGGTTCTGCATGCGTTCATGGAGCGGACGCGGTAGTGCAGATGGGAAGAGTCGTCAAGTTGCCTACTTGTTGGAAATGATGTATCAATCTTTGTCAGTTTAGATTTTGTCCTCGGAATTTCCAGCGGACCTCTTACAGCTAAGAACTGACTGCTCAAATAGAATACGATGGATCGCAAACGGATCGCCGCAATTTTTGTCGGGTTGGCCCTTGCGGCCGGTGTCGGGCTGGCTGCTCTCTCTTTCGCGACTCGGATCCCGGACGCCGACAGCCTAGCGGATGAGGTTGCGGCGGGGCTTGAAGAGCTGAAGACTGTGCAGGGGCGGCTGCAGCTGGGGAAAAATGATCAGACGGTCGAGTACGAACTGTGGGTACAGCGGCCGCGTCATTTGCGGGCGGAGGCGGAACTGGAAGGGCTGGACCGCAAGGCCGTCTTTATCATAACGTTCAACGAAGAAGAGGCGTGGGCGTATGACCCGGTGCTGGACCTCGCCACCGTCACCGACCGGACGGAAGGCGCGTCGGCGGCAGGCTCGCGCTTCGGTACGTCATTGCTGGAGACGATGCCGGATGATGTGTTGGCGGCGCTGCGCGCGGGTGAGCTGCAGATTGTCGGCGAGGAGGCGGTGGCCGGCCGGAATGCGCTGCGGGTGCAGGTGATGCTGCCGCCTGGGCAGAGTCTACTTGGAAGAGGCGGGGGAGCAGATGACCGTCTGGCTGGACAGGAGTTCGTACTATCCGCTGGCGATCGAAGGCAGTACCGGCTTCCGTATGCGGTTCGACTTCATCAAGTTTGATGAAGAGATCGATCCGCGGACGTTCGTCTTCTTCCCTCCACCGGGCGCGACCGTGCGCCGGGTCGGTGAGTAACGGGCCGCCGCGCGCGGGCGTGCGCGCAGACCAGCCGCGGGGATTTGCCCGCTTCCGCAATATCCTGGCGGCCTGCATTGCTACGCGCCTGGCAGTCGATACAACGACACAACTCTTCTTTCCCTTCCTGCAGACGGTTGCGCTGGGGCTGGGGATGGATATCGTTGTCCTGGGCCGTCTCGTCAGCCTGCGCAGCCTGGCGGGGTTGAGCGCGCCCCTGTTCGGCACGGCGGCAGACAGTTACGGATACCGGCGCATCATGCGCCTGTCACTGCTGTTGACGGCGGCGGGCATGTTTCTGCTGGGCAGCGGCGCCGGCATTTGGTCTGTCGTCGTAGGGATGATCGTGTCGGGTGCAGGGTTGACCGGCTTCCTGCCGACCTGCCAGGCGTACATCAGCGCGCGACTGCCCTTTGCGCAGCGGGCGCGGGGCATCGGGGTATTGGAGTACTCCTGGGCACTGGCAGGCATAGTCGGTCTGCCGCTGATGGGCTTTCTCTTTGGCCGCTTCAGCTGGAAACTCCCGTTCTTCGTGCTGGGCGGGGCGATGCTGGCAGGCTGGGTTTTAATTGGACTTTTGCCGGAAGCGACGGCCGGTGTACCGGTTGTGGACCCCGACAGAGCGCGTCGTCGGGAGGCGGCCCGGAAGAGGCTCAGGAGCCGTTCCTTCACTCCTCTTCTCGTATCCCTGCCCCCGCTCCGTGTACAGACTATCACCGGTCTATTCGATCTCGGCCCCAACTGGCGGGCCGCGCTGGCCGTCATCTGCGCCAACGCTCTCTTTTATTTCAGCCAAGTCCACATCCTGATTGCCCACGGCGCGTGGCTGGAAACCGAATATGGCCTGGTTCCGGAAACCCTGGGCCTAGTGGCCTTTGCGCAGGGCGCCGCGGATTTGTGCGGCAGTGTGCTCGTCACGCTTATAACAGACCGGATCGGCAAGAAGCGAGCCGTGCAGCTCGGCATGCTGGGATCGCTGCTGGTCTACGTCTCTATGCCGGTTATCAATGTGGGGCTGGCGCCGGTCGTCGCCGCGATGGTGTTGCTGCGGTTCGTGTTCGAGTATGGAATCGTGAGCGCGATCGCCCTGATCAGCGAACAGGCGCCGGACCGACGAGGCAAGGTCATCTCCCTCTCGGTGGCGCTCAATCTGCTGGGCTCCACGTTCAGCGGATTCACGGGCCCGTGGATGTATACCCGCTTCGGCGTGTGGGGGCTGGGACCGGTGGCGGCGGTGGGTACACTGACGGCGTTTGTGCTGCTGACGGTTTGGGGGCGCGAGTCGGCCTGACGGTTTTCATTGCGATTGGGCACGGGGGGCAGATCATGACAGTTCTCTACCGACCTGACGACGGGGTAGCGGGTGACTTCATCCCCTTCTTCTGGGAAGGCAACTACCATCTCTTTTACATCAAAGATTATGGGGCTGAGACCGGCCATGGCCCGGGCCGGCCCTGGTTTCACCTCGTGACGCGCGACTTTGTCAACTTCGAGGATTGGGGCGAGGCGATCACACATGGAAGCCCTGATGAGCAGGACGTCGACGTCGGCACAGGCTCCGTGATCGCGGGGAACGGCATCTTCTACATCTATTATACAGGGATCAATCCATCCTTCGCCGGAAGCGGCAAGGCGGCGCAGGTGGTCATGCGCGCCACCAGCACTGACCTGCGCACGTGGCACAAGGACCCTGACTTCCGCTTCGCTGCGCCTACGTCCCTGGGGTATGAGTTGGACGACTGGCGCGATCCCTTCGTGTTCTGGAACGAAGCGGCCGGAGAATATTGGATGCTCATGACGGCGCGCAAAGATAGTGGGCCTGTCCGCAACCGCGGCTGCATCGGCCTGGCCGTCAGCTCCGACTTGGTGACCTGGGAGGGGCGGCCGCCGCTGTGGGCGCCGGATGAGGTGTGGGCGCACCCCTGCCCGGACCTGTTTCGTCATGGCGAACGGTGGTATCTGGTCTACTCGGTCTCGAGGGAGTGGATAGCCACGCATTACCGGATGGCGCGGAGCCTGGAGGGTCCGTGGCAGTCTGCGGCTGACGATATGTTCGACGGCCTTGCCTACGGCGCCGCCAAGACGGCAGGAGACGAGTCGCATCGCTATCTGTTTGGCTGGCTGCCGACGCGTGCGGGCGAGACGGACGACGGCGAATGGCTTTGGGGCGGCAATCTGGTCGTCCACGAGGTTGTGGCGCAGCAGGACGGCTCGCTGACGGTACGCATGCCCGAGACGGTCGCCGGCGCCTTTGACAAGCCGGCGTCGCTTCTGCCCCAACCGGTACTCGGCAACTGGGAGGTCCAGGGTGAGAGCGCCCGGACATCTGCGGTGGGCCGCTACGCGCTAATGACGCTGGGCGAGATGCCCGACGAGTGTCTGATCGAGGCGACCGTCAGCTTCGCGCCAGGGTTGGCCAACTGCGGCCTGCTGCTGCGGGCCAGCGATGATCTGGAGTCCTACTATCAGGTGCGCCTGGAGCCGGCCAAGAACCGAATCGTGCTGGACCGGTGGTCGCCGCAGTTCAGCGTAACGACCACGAACCCACCTTTCATGCTCGAACGCAGGGTCGTTCTAACGCCGGACAGACCACTGAAGGTGCAACTACTTGTCGACGGCACGGCCCTGGTCGTCTACGTCGATGACCGGGTCGCCCTTTCCTGCCGTATCTATGACCGGCGCAACGGCGCGCTGGGTCTCTTCGTGACCGAGGGCGAGGCCCGCTTTGACGGGATCAGGATGGCCACCAGATAAATTGCTGAGGCGGGCAGATTGATGGCAGTTTATTTCCTAATGCCTTCGGGCGCGACCGTGCGCCGTATCCATGAGTAGCCGGCAGACGCCCCTAGAAGCGCGGCGGAGTTTCTCCCACTTTCGCCATATCCTGGCGGCCTGTGTTGCAACACGGCTCGTCGTCGATACCTCGATCCAACTCTTCTACTCCTTCCTGCAGATCATAGCGACGGGGATGGGTCTGGATGTGGTCGTTCTGGGCCGATTGCTCAGCGTGCGCAGCGCGGTGGGGTTGAGCGCGCCGCTGTTCGGGCACGCGGCGGATCGCCACGGCTACTTGCGCGTCATGCGCTTGGCGCTTGTTCTGTCCGCGGCCGGCACTTTTTTGCTGGGGAGCGGCGCGGGGTTCTGGTCGGTCGCGGCCGGGATGGTTCTATCGGGCGTGGGGTTGACTGGCTTCATGCCGATCGTTCAGGCCTATATCAGCGCGCAGCTGACCTTTGCGCAGCGGGCGCGCGGCCTCGGTATCCTGGAGTACTCTTGGGCTCTGGCGGGGATCGTCGGCCTGTCGCTGATGGGCTTCCTCTTCGATCGTTTCAGCTGGCAGCTCCCCTTTTTCGTCCTAGGTACGGCGATTCTCGCTGCGTGGGCGCTTCTTGGCTTCCTACCGAAAGCTCCGAGAGGCGCTGACAGCGCGCTGGCGGGGGACAGCGAAGGTACCGAGGAGGCGCCGGCAGTCGTTGCAGGTGTAAGAGGCGGCTCGATGGAGGCCCTGGAGAAGAAGGTTGAGCCTTCACTTGCCGTGCAGTTCTCAACCCTCCTTTCCCGCACGGTGCGGCGTTTTGTTGATCTTTTCGAGCTTGGCCCCAACCGGCGCTCTGCTTACGCGGTGATCGGTGCGAACTGCCTGTTCCTTTTCAGCCAGAGCCACATCATGATTGCGCATGGCGTCTGGTTGCAGACCGAGTACGGCCTGACGGCATCGGCCTTGGGCCTGGCGGCCCTGGCGCAGGGCGCGGCGGACCTGGCCGGGGCGGTTCTCGTCTCGTTGATCGCGGACCGGGTCGGCAAGAAGCGATCTTTTCAGGCTGGCATTCTCGGTTCGATGCTGGTCTACATCTCGCTGCCGGTCGTCAATATCGGGTTGTTGCCCGTGATCGCCGCATTGCTGCTGTTGCGATTTGTGTTCGAGTACGGCCTTGTCAGTGTCATCGCCTTGATCAGCGAACAGGCCCCGGACCGGCGGGGGAAGGTGATATCTCTTTCGGTGGCGATCAATCTGCTGGGCGTTACCCTGACCGGTTTTACCGGGCCGTGGATGTACACGCACTTCGGCGCATGGGGGCTGGGGCCGGTGTCGGCCGTCTGTACGCTGGGGGCGTTTGCGCTGGTGACTGTCTGGGGGCGCGAGTCGGCGTGAGAACTGTCGATGGACAGCGGCGCTTGTTACCCGGTGTCCACGAGAACGGTTTGCACCGTTCATATGAGCCATGCCATGATGATTTCGTTTTCTCGGTCAGATAATCCACATCGATCAGAGGGTGCTGCACGGGTGGTCAAGCTCGTCCCGCACCCACGGTAACGAGGAATCCTCAAATGAACATTATCTACCTGCATTCTCACGACACAGGCCGATACCTTCAACCCTACGGCCATGCGGTTCCCGCGCCGAATCTGCAGCGGCTGGCGGAGGAAGGCGTTCTCTTCCGGCGGGCGTTCAGCGCGGCGCCGACCTGCTCGCCGAGCCGGGCCTGTCTGCTCACAGGCCAGAGCGCGCACTCCTGCGGGCAGCTGGGGCTGGCCAACCGGGACTTCTTTCTGCAGCATCCCGAACGGCACCTGGCGAACTTCCTGCGCGGCCACGGCTACCGCACCGCCCTGTGCGGCTTTCAACACCTGACGCTCGATTCACGCACGTTGGGCTACGAATGGATCGCGGAAGCCGACCCGCCCGGGTCCGGAGGTCCGGAGTACAGAACCGAGGCTGCGGTCGAGTTCATCAACCGGGCGCATGACCGTCCCTTCTTCCTGGCGGTGGGTTATTCCGAGACCCATCGCGTCTTTCCGGAGCCGAGCGAGGAGGAGGACGTGCGCTATACGCTGCCGCCGGCGCCGCTGCCCGATACGCCGGAGACGCGCTATGATATGGCCTCCTACAAGTGCATGGCCAAGATTCTGGACGACCAGGTCGGGATCGTTCTGGAGGCGCTGGAAAAGGCGGGCCTGGCCGAGGACACGCTGTTCATCTACACGACCGACCACGGGCTGGCGTTCCCCGGGATGAAGTGCACGCTGACCGATCACGGTTTCGGCGTTTCGCTGATCATGCGCGGGCCGCACGGTTTTGGCGGCGGCAAGGTCGTGGACGGGATGGTCTCGCAGATCGACATCTACCCGACCCTGTGCGATCTGCTGGACGTGGAGCCGCCGGCATGGCTCCAAGGGCGCTCTGTCGTCCCGCTGGTGGCGGGGACGGCGGAGGAGATCAACGAGGAGATCTTTGGGGAGGTGAGCTATCATGCCGGCTATGAACCGAAACGGGCGGTGCGCACGCAGCGCTGGAAGTACATCCGGCGTTTCGATCTGTGGGCGACGACGACGATGCCCAATATCGACAACGGGCCGAGCAAACAGTACCTGATGGACAACGGCCTGGCCGAGCGCAAAGTCCACCAGGAGGCGCTCTACGATCTGATCTATGATCCGAACGAAGCGTGTAACCTGGTGGACGATCCTGCTTACGCCAAAGCGCTGGCGGAGATGCGCGGCCGGCTCTCGTTATGGATGGAACGCACCGATGATCCCCTGCTGCGGGGACCCGTACCGGCGCCGGAGGGCGCTTACGTCGACAGCCCGGGCGACCCCCATCCAGGCATTTCGGAACGGGACTCGGTCAGCCTGTGGCGGCAGCGGGAAAGGCTGGATATTCGGGGATAGTATGTTGTTGTAAATTGCAGTTTCTAGTTTTTAGTGGTCTGCTGTTTGCGCTTCGCCAAGGGCCAGGTGGCGTCGGCAAAGCGCAAAGTTGCCGTTACTGAAAACTGCCTTTCGGCGGTCGGTGCATGTAGCGGCTGCCGGCTTTACTTTTCTCCCAGGGCGAAGACCAGCGCCTCGATGAGGTGATCGATATCGGACTCGGTCGCCACGAGCGGCGGGGCCACAATGAGGATGTTGCAGAGACCGGGAACGGTGTTGCCGTTGCGTCCGAGGATGACGCCGGCTTGTTTGCAGCGGCCCAAGATCGCCAGCATCTCGGCGTCGTCCAGGGGTTGTTTGGTCTCCTTGTCGGCCACCAGCTCAACGCCCAGGAGCAGCCCGCGGCCGCGCGCTTCGCCCACCCACGGGTGCGACGACAGGTTCTTCAGCTGCGCCAGCGCGTACTCTCCCACACTGCGGGCGTTCTCCACCAGACCTTCTTCCTCGACGATCTGCAGATTGCGCAGTCCGACGGCGGTGCTGACGGGATGACCGCCGAAGGTGTTGATGTGGCGGAAGTGGCGCAGGTCACCAGCCTCGCCGAGAAAGGCGTTGAAGATATACGCCTGCACGGCCGTCGCAGCCAAGGGCATATAGCCGCTCGAAAGCCCTTTCGCCATGGTGATGATGTCCGGCTGTACCTGCCAGTGGTCGTGGCCGAAGAGTTTACCGGTGCGGCCATAGCCGGAGACGACTTCGTCGAAGATGAGGAGGACGCCGTACTCGTCGCAGATTTCGCGCACGCGCGGCAGGTACTCGTCCGGCGGGACCAGGACGCCGCCGCCGGAGATAATCGGCTCCATCAACAGCGCGGCGACCGTATCCGGACCCTCGTAGATGATCGTCTCCTCGATCGCCTGCGCGCAGGCGATGCCGTGCTCGGCCGGGGAGAGTTTGGGATGGGCGCGGTAGGGATAGGGGGGCGGGACGTGAATGAAGCCGGGCGCCATCGGCCCGTAGCCGATTTTGCGCTCGGCCTGGCCGGTAGCGCTCATCGCGCCGAGCGTGCTGCCGTGATAGGCGCGGTGGCGGGAGATGATCTTGTAGCGGGTGGCGCCGCCTGGCTTGCCGGATTGCAGATGGTACTGACGGGCAACCTTGAAGGCGACCTCGTTGGCTTCGGAGCCGCTGGAGGAGAAGTAGACGCGGCCGGGCCAGCCGAGGAGGTCCAGTATCTTGTCGGCCAGTTGTGCGCCAGGCGGATGGGTCATGGTGGGCGCGAGATAGGCGAGCTCGGTCATCTGCGCGGCGGCGGTTTCGGCCAGTTCGCGACGCCCGTAGCCGATGTTCACACACCAGAGGCCGGCCATCGCGTCGAGGAAACGGCGGCCCTGGTCATCTTCCAGATAGCAGCCATCGCCGCGCACGATGAGCGGGGGCGGTGTGTCGGCAAGCGGTTTGTGCTGGGTGAGGGGATGCCAGAGGGCGCGGACGTCGAGGTCGGAAATGGAAGGGGCAACGGTCATTTTTTCTCTCGCTTCTTCTGTGGAGTTGGTGTCGTTTACGGTGGAGATCATACCAGCAACTCGCGATCCGGTCTACAATGCGCCGGAGGTTTTTGCGGCGGCAACGCCTGCGCAGTCGCGGAGGCCGGAGCAAACGCAGGAATCAGAGTTCAGACGAACCAACAGATGTCGTGTATCTTCGCTGCAGATATGATAGAATTCGGGAAATCGCGCTTTGACGTCAGCTATATTTCAGTGAGAGTTGTGCAGAGCAGGAGAATTGGTCAAGGCCGAGGAATGAAACGGACGCACAGGCAGGCGTCTCGTTTACAAGATGCGGTGAATGATCCTTGTCACGCCGGTCAGATGAACTGCAGTTCGCACGGAATCGACCGCGAGGAGCGCAGGAAGCGCGCCCTTTCTATTGTGGGGGCCTTCGCCAGCGGTGTCGACGATCTCTCCGTCAATCACGATCAGTATCTGACTGAAGCCTATGCGAACGCAGCCGGTAATGAATAATCGCAGTTAATTGTTAAGCACGGTTTTACTCCCATAAATTAGCCACAAATCCCATTTCAGGAGGTAGGAATGATTCAGGATACCATCCGCGTCGGCGTTGTCGGCGCAGGCGCCAACACGCGTGACCGGCATATTCCCGGGCTGCAGGCCATCGAAGGCGTCGAGATCGTCGCTGTCTGCAATCGCAGCCAGGAGTCGGGGGAACGGGTCGCGAAGCGGTTCGGCATCGAGCGGGTGTGCACCAACTGGCAGGATATTGTGCAGGCCCCGGACGTGGACGCCGTGGTGATCGGCACGTGGCCGTACATGCACCGTCTGGTCACGGTGACCGCGCTGGAGGCGGACAAACACGTAATGTGCGAGGCGCGCATGGCGATGAACGCGTCGGAGGCCCATTGCATGTATAACGCGCTGCGCAGCCGGCCGCATCTGGTGGCGCAGATCGTGCCGTCACCGTTCAGCCTGCGCGTGGACCGGACGATCCAGCGACTGATCCGCGACGGCTGGCTGGGGGATGTGCTGGTGGTGGACATCCACGCAGGCGGCGCCTTCATCGACAAGGACGTTGAGATGCACTGGCGCCACAATATGGACTACAGCGGGCTGAACGTGATGACGATGGGCATCTGGTATGAAGCGATGATGCGCTGGGTCGGTGAGGCGACCAGCGTGGTCGCCAAGGGGAAGACCTTCACGCCGGTGCGCCAGGATGAACAGGGGCGCATGATGGGTGTACGCATCCCCGATCATATCGATATCATCGCCGACCTGGCGTGCGGCGGGCAGGCGCACATTCAGGTCAGCAACGTGACAGGATTCGGTGAGCCGCCCTCGGCGACGATCTATGGCAGCGAGGGCACACTGCATTTCAGCGGCGATGTCCTGACGGGCGGACAGCGCGGCGATTCCGGCCTCAGCGAGATCGATGTACCCGAGCATGAGGCGGGCGGCTGGCGCGTGGAGGAGGAGTTCATCAGCGCGATCCGCGGGCACGAAGTGATCACCCACACTGATTTCGCCACCGGCGTGAAATATATGGAGTTCACCGAGGCGGTCCATCGCAGCCGGCGCAGCGGGGAGACGGTGAACCTGCCGCTGCTGTAGAGGCGGCGGCCAGAGATCGCCGGCCACGAAACCAGGGGGAGACAGATGAAACGATACGGAATGGTCATTCGCGTCAGACCGGAGTTGGAGGACGCTTACGTACATCTGCACGCCAACACCTGGCCTGAAGTCCTGCAGCGCATCAGCGACTGCAATATGCGCAACTACACGATCTTCATGCGGGACGGCTATCTGTTCGCCTATTACGAGTATGTGGGGGACGATTACGAGGCCGATATGGCGAAGATGGCGGCCGACCCGGTGACGCAGGCGTGGTGGAAGCTGACCGACCCCTGCCAGGAGCCGGTGGAAAGCGCGGCCGAAGGCGAGCGCTGGGCGGAGATGGAGGAGGTATTCCATCATGACTGAGCGCAGGCGCTATGTCGATACCCACGTACATTTTTGGGACAGTTCGGTGATCGACTATCCGTGGCTGGAAGGGGCGTCGGTCATTGCCCATCCCCACCTGCCGGCCGACCTGGAACGGGCGCGCGCGGGTGTCTCGCTGGAGCTGACCGCGATCGTCTTCGAGGAGGCCGACTGTCTGCCGGCGCACGCGCTGCGAGAGGCGGAGTGGGTCACCGAGCTGGCGCAGGCGGAGCCGCGCATTCGGGGCATCGTCGCGAGCGCGCCCCTGCAGGACGGTGAAGGCGCCCGGCCCCATTTGCAGGCGCTGGCTGAACTGCCGCTGGTCAAGGGCATCCGACGCCTGATCCAGGACGAACCGCTGGGCTTCTGCACCGCGCCGGACTTTGTGCGGGGCGTGCAGCTGCTGCCCGAGTTCGGTTTCAGTTTCGATCTGTGCATCTACCATCCACAGATGGGGGATGTGCTGGAACTGGTGGCGCAGTGCCCGGATGTCTCCTTCCTGCTCGATCACATCGGCAAACCGGGCATTGCGGCCGGCATCATGCAGCCGTGGAAGGACCAGCTGCGCGAGCTGGCCAGCCGTCCGGACATTCACTGCAAGCTCTCCGGCGTGACCACGGAGGCGGACCACGAGAACTGGAACCGGGATGAGCTGCGGCCATACATCGAGCACGTGCTGGACTGTTTCGGCCCGGATCGGGTGGTCTTCGGCTCCGACTGGCCGGTGGTCGACATGGCGGCGGACTATCGCACCTGGTTTGACATTGTTCAGGACAGCATCAGCCATTTGAGCGCGGCGGACCAGCAGAAGATCATGTACGACAACGGGGCCCGCTTCTATCGATTGAAGATTTAACCGCAGTTTTTCGTAGTCAGCTTTCAGTGCATCCTTGTGTTCGACGGGAGCGCTGTTACAAAGGTCCAGAAATACAGAGTGCAAAGCAATTGCGAGGAGCAATTCATGGCCTATACACCTAAACCGGAAAATAAATTCAGTTTTGGTCTTTGGACCGTCGGCAACATTGGACGGGACCCGTTTGGCGACCCTGTGCGGGAGGTGCGTTCGCCGGTGCAACTGGTCCAACTGCTGGAGGAGGTCGGCGCTTGGGGCGTCAACTTCCATGACAACGATCTGGTCCCGATTGACGCGACCGCAGCCGAGCGCGACCGGATCGTGCGCGACTTCAAAAAGGCGCTGGACGAGAACGGCCTGGTCGTGCCGATGGCGACGACGAATCTTTTTACGCACCCGGCATTTCGGGACGGCGCCTTCACGAGCAATGACCCGGAGGTGCGGGCCTACGCGCTGCAGAAGACGATGGCCGCCATCGACTTGGGCGTTGAGTGCGGCGCCAGCACATATGTCTTCTGGGGCGGACGAGAAGGCACAGAGACCGATGCCAGCAAGAGTCCTGCCGATACCGGAAAATGGTTCCAGGATGCACTCAACTTTCTGTGTGAATATGTGATCGATCAGGGCTATGATCTGCGCTTCGCGCTGGAGCCGAAGCCGAACGAGCCACGCGGCGACCTCTATTTGGCGACGGTCGGCCACATGCTGGCCTTCATCGAGACGCTCGACCACCCGGAAATGATCGGCGTGAATCCGGAGGTGGCGCACGAGCATATGGCCGGCCTGAACTTCACGCATGCGGTGGCGCAGGCGTGGAACGCGGGCAAGCTTTTCCACATCGACCTCAACGATCAGAATCTGGGACGCTACGATCAGGACTTCCGCTTCGGCAGCCACAACATCAAGCAGGCGTTCTTCCTGGTCAAGTTCTTGGAAGACGTAGGCTACGACGGCCCGCGGCACTTTGACGCGCATGCCTATCGCTCCTCCGACTATGCGGACGTTAAGGCGTTCGCCAGCGGCTGTATGCGCACCTACCTGATCCTCAAAGAGAAGGCTGAGCAGTTGCGCGAGCACGAACAGGTTCAGGCGTTGCTGGCGCAGATTAACGCCGATGACGGATCGATGGACGGTTTCAGAGGCGCCTATTCGACGGAGAAGGCGGCCAGCCTCAAGGCCCATGCCTTTGACCGCGACGAACTGGGCCGCCGCGGCAAGCCGTATGAACAGTTGGACCAGTTGGTGGTTGAACTGTTGCTCGGAGTATGAACTGCAGTCTCTTGTTCCTGGTTTTCGGTAACACCATCGCCCCTGGCAGTTCACCGAAAACTAAAAACTGACTACTGAAAACTACAAAAAAGGGCGCGGGAAAATGTATTTGATCGGCATCGACACTTCCACCACGGCCACGAAGTCCCTGATCATCGACGGCGAGGGCGAAATCGTCGCTGTGGGCGCGGCCGAGTACCCGTTCGAGACGCCCCAGCCGCTGTGGAGCGAACAGCACCCCGATCTGTGGTGGGACGGCACGGTGCAGAGCATGCGCGCGGCGCTGGAGCAGTCCGGTATCGATCCGGCAGAGGTGGCCGCGGTCGGTGTGAGCGGCCAGATGCACGGGCTGGTGCTGTTGGACGAGGACGGCGAGCCGCTGCGGCCGGCCATTCTGTGGAACGACCAGCGCACCGGCAAACAGTGCGATGATATGCGCCTCTGGCTGGGCAAAGAGAACCTCGTGCGCATTACGGGCAACGACGCGCTGGCGGGCTTCACCGCGCCCAAGATTCTGTGGGTGAAGGAGAACGAGCCGGAGGTCTACAGCCGCGTCCGTCAGATCCTTCTGCCCAAAGATTTCGTGCGCTACAAGCTGACCGGCGACTTCGCCACCGACAAGGCGGGCGCGGGCGGCACATCGCTGCTGGAACTGGCGACGCGGGCGTGGTCGCCGACGGTTCTGGCCGCGCTCGAGATCTCCCCCGAATTCCTGCCGCCAACCCATGAGGGCACGCAGGTGACAGGTATCATTTCGGCGCAGGCGGCGGAGGCCACGGGTCTGCGCGCGGGCACGCCGGTGGTCGGGGGCGGGGGCGATCAGTCGGCGCAGGCGGTGGGTGTGGGCGCGATCGAGGAGGGTATCGTCGCCCTGACGCTGGGCACGTCGGGCGTCGTCTTCGCGACCGCAAACGAGCCTTTCTACGAACCGGAGGGGCGCCTGCACGCGTTCCCCCACGCTCTGCCGGGCAAGTGGCATCTGATGGGGGTGATGCTTTCGGCGGCGGGCAGTTTGCGCTGGCACCGGGATACGCTGGCGCCGGGCGTTGAGTTCGACGACCTGGTGGCCCCAGCCGCAGAGGCGCCGGTCGGCAGCGAGGGGCTGCTCTTTCTGCCCTATCTGACGGGAGAACGGACGCCCCACCCGGACCCCTTTGCCCGCGGCGCGTTCGTCGGGCTGACGGTCCGTCACGGGCTGCCGTACATGACGCGGGCGGTGCTGGAAGGCGTGGCCTTTGGCCTGCGGGACAGTTTCACGCTGATGCAGGGCGTCGGCCTTGGCGCGATCCGCCAGGTGCGGGTGAGCGGCGGCGGCGCGCGCAGCCCGCTGTGGCGGCAGATCCTGGCGGATGTGATGGGCAGCGAGTTGGTGACGGTCAACACGACCGAGGGCGCGGCCTACGGCGCGGCGCTGCTGGCCGGTGTGGGCGCGGGAGTATGGCCCGATGGCGAGAGCGCGTGCGCGGCGACCATCCGCGTCACCGGCTCGACCACGCCCAACGCGGACGCAACGGCCGCTTACGACAACCTCTACGAACTCTACCAGGGCCTCTACCCGGCGCTGCAAGCAACGTTCGATGGCGTGCGCCAGAGCGAGGAGTGAGAATTGATGGATAGGGAGTGAGGCGTGATAGTTGTTCTCTCTTTCCTCTCTCCTCTTCACTCTCTTCTCCAAATTTGAGGAGATGCTGTGCGCGCACAGTTGCTCTACGCTGTCTACGTTCCTACCTTCATTCTTGCCTTCTGCCAAGGGATGCTGGCGCTGCTGCTGCCGGTATACGTGATCGATCTGGGGCTGTCGTTCAGCCTGATCGGTCTTGTGCTGGCCGGCTACGGCATCGGTACGCTGATCGGAGACCTGCCGGCCGGAGGTATCCAGGACCGCATCGGCAACCGCCTTTCGATGACGATCGGCATCTGCGTGATGGGGCTGGGGATGCTGGCCCTGAGCCAGTCCGAGCGCTTTATGATGCTGGTGGTGTGCGGGATATCGATTGGGGCGGGCGCGGCGTTGTGGAACGTCTCTCGTCACGCGTATCTGGCCAACAATACGCTCAACGCAAGTCGCGGGCGGGCGATCTCCATTTTCGGCGGCGTCAACCGCATCGGCATGTTCGCCGGCCCGATTACCGGCGGATATCTCAGCGCGGAGGCGGGTATGCAGACCGCCTTCGCCTTCTGCGGCGTTATCGCGCTGCTGGCGTTGACCTTCCCGCTCCTGTTCGTGCGCGGCGGCCAGGGCGAGTTGCCGCCCGAACAACGGACGTCGATGGCCCGCTCCTACCGGCATCTGCTCTCCTATCTGCGCCGCAATGGCTGGCTCGTGACGCCGGCCGGTTTCGGCATGATCTGCGCGCAGACGATTCGCGCGGGCCGGCAGACCATCATCCCGCTCTACGCTGCCACGATCCTGGGTCTGGACGTAGACAAAATCGGTCTGGTGATGGGGATCGCCGCAGCCGTGGATATGTCGATGTTTTATCCGGCGGGCTATGTGATGGACCGCTTCGGGCGCAAGTTCGCCTACGTACCTTCCTTCCTGTTGCAGGCGCTGGGCATGGCCCTGGTTCCCCTGACCGGCTCCTTTGCGGCGCTGCTGGCGGTCACATCGCTGATCGGTTTCGGCAACGGGCTTGGTTCGGGGACGATGCTGACATTGGGCGCCGACCTGGCGCCGCCGAAGGGTGAGGGGATGGGCGCGTTTTTGGGGCTGTGGCGGCTTATTGGCGACACCGGGCACACGGGAGCGCCGATTATCGTCGGCACGATTGCCGATGCGCTGAGTCTAGTGCCGTCGATCTATGTGATCGCTGTCATTGGGTTGGGAGCTGGCTCGATTTTGGGATTGTTTGTGCCAGAGACGTTGAAGAAGACGCCGGCGGTGGGCGCGGAGCCGGCTGCTTCGGGGTAGGAAAAAAGGGTGGTACAATTTGGGGCCACATCCATAGGATACAGAAAAGGCATCTAATGATGAAAGGTCAAGCAAGCAAAGAGCGGATTGAGGAGATTCAAAAGATCTATCGATCTTTGGGGCTTGAGTCTGAGGAGGTCCGAAAGTACCTCGCCGCACTTGGCACTTTGTCCAAACAATCGGAACAAAAGCGCCCCGTCGTTTTCATTGAAGCTGGAATTACGTCTAGCAGCCACGGAGAGATCAAAGATGCCGGACTGGAATCATCTTCTCAATGAGATAAATGCTGCTGGTAGTACACATGACATTATTCGCCGGCGTTATCTGAGAAAGCTCCATGAACTAACCGACCGAAATGTTATCATTTACTATTCCGGTTGGTTACAGAAGCGAAACTTGGAAGGAGTAGAAGTAAACGACGCAGATAAGAACGGACTTATGACTGTAGTGCATCAACTGGACCGTGATAGAGGTCTGGATCTGATTCTGCATACGCCCGGGGGTGAAACTGCCGCTACTGAATCTCTGGTAGACTATCTTCGTGCCATGTTCGGTACAGACATTCGGGCATTCGTTCCTCAACTTGCTCTGTCAGCCGGCACCATGATTGCTTGCGCTTGCAATGTGATTTTCATGGGAAAACAGTCTAGTCTCGGCCCAATAGACCCGCAGTTCGGCGGCATACCAGCGCACGGGGTCGTTGAGGAGTTCAAACGCGCGCATCAGGAAATCAGTGAAGATCCAAGCAAAATTCCCGTTTGGCAGCCGATCATTGCTAAATATCCACCCACCTTCATCGGAGAGTGTGAGAAAGCGATCGAATGGTCCAATGAGATGGTTATCGAATGGCTCAGGACAGGGATGTTTGACGGACTTGAAGCGAAAGAGCAACAGAGGAAAATTGAGAATATAGTTGCTAATCTCACCGATCACGCGCTGTCGAAATCTCACGACCGACATCTTTCGCTCGATACTTGTAAAGAAATAGGACTCAAGGTGTGTCGTTTGGAAAATGACCAACCGTTACAGGATGCAGTTCTTTCTGTTCATCACGCTTGTATCCACACTTTGGGGGCAACACCTGCATTCAAAATTGTCGAAAACCACGAGGGAAGGGCTTTCATTCAGATTGCTCACCAAGTTACTGTACAGGCGTAGACCAAGAGATATAAAGATGGAATTTCTGGGAGCCGGCCCCTAGCCCCTATAAGCTTTTCCTCATCGGCTGCAGCCGCCAGTAGCTGAGCGAACGCCACAACCACTCAAAGGGCCCGAAGCGGTAGTAGCGCAGCCACAGCGGTGATACCACCAGTTGGAACGCCCAGATCGCGACGACAATGCCGATCTGCCCCACCCGTTCGACCGAGCCGAACAGCCCCAGACCATGGCCGTAGAAGATGGCCGTCGCCAGGATCGTCTGCAGCAGGTAGCTCGTCAGCGCGGTCCGCCCTACTGCGGCCAGCGAATTTTGCAGCCAGGGCAGGATGCGCGACCGGGCGAACAGCATCAGCAGCCCGATGTAGGCGGCGCTCACGAAGAGGCTGCCCCAATAGTTCGCCTGCGCGCCGAGGCCAAACTGCGAATACTCCATCGACCAGTTGTGGGCGAAGTTCTGGACAACACCGACGCTCACGACCGGCAGGCCGATGGCAAGGCCCACGATTGCCATACCGACATAGAAGCTGCGCGCGCGTCTGCCTGTCAGCACGCCCCAACGGAAGAGCGCCATCCCCATCAGCATCAGACCCCCGGCGCGCCATAGCGCCCAGAACAGCAGTCCGACGGTCTGAAACTCCACGGTTGTGGGCACGCGGGCATCCATCTGCGCCAGCCAGCCGCCCCGGTAGGAGGCGACTTCGTCTGCGATGGTTTCGGCAGCCGGCTGCCAGTCGGCCCGCTGCTCCTGCAGCGTTTCAGGCGGGGCCAGGCTTGCGGCCAGCAGAAGAAGAGCAGGGATCGAGACCACGAGAATGCCGAGCGCCATCTGCCAGGCTGGGCGCAGCCGGCGCAGCCAGTAGACCCAGAAGCCGCACAGCGCGTAGGCGACCAGAATGTCGCCGGACCAGAGCAGGTAGGCGTGGGCCAGGCCGATGAGCAGCAGCCAGAAGGTGCGCCGGTAATGCAGACCCCAGGCGCGCTGTCCGCGCGCGTCCAACTTTCCGCTCACGAGCACGATGCCGGCGCCGAAAAGCAGCGAGAAGATGGTCATGAACTTCTGATCGGCGAAGATATGGCTCAATGTCCACACCCAGCGGTTGGCCCCGGTCAGGTCGCCGTAGACGGTCGGGTTGGAATAGGCGGCCGCGGGCATGGCGAAGCTCTGAATGTTCATGATCAGAATGCCCAGCAGCGCGAAGCCACGCAGGATATCGATGGCGACGATCCTTTCCGCTGCGCGGGTTGGGGCGGGCGCAGGGGTGGTCGCCTCAGTGGACATACATTTGTCTCCTAGACAAGCGTGAAGCGCAGAAAGAAAAGAGAGCAAGTCTGACTGCGACAACAGGAAGATATGGTGGCGGCGCGGGGGTCAAACACTCTGAAGTCCAGCCCTGATCGCCATCAGCACATCGTCAAACATTTCCGTTGTCAGGCGGCCGGTGTTCGTGTTCTGACGACTGACGTGGTAGGAGGCGTAGAGGCGGGGCAGACCGGCGGGGAGGACGTGCGCGGCGCCGTGGGAGAAGGTAAGGCGGGGGATCTCATGGCCAAGCTCGCGTTGGGCGCGCAGGTAGCCGTCGAAGGCGATCTTGCCGAGCGCAAGAACGGCCTGCAGGTGCGGCAGGAGGGCCAACTCCTGCACGAGCCAGCTGCGGCAGTTGTCCAGCTCGGCGGCGGTTGGCCGGTTCTTGGGCGGTACGCAGTAGGCCACGCCGGTCATGTAGCAGTCGATCAGTTCGAGGCCGTCGTCCCGGTGTGTGCTGGCCGGCCCGCTGGCGAAGCCGGCGCGGTGCAGGGCAGGGTAGAGGAAATTGCCCGAACCGTCGCCGGTGAATGGGCGGCCGGTGCGATTGGCCCCGTGGGCGCCGGGAGCGAGGCCCAGGACGAGAAGCCGAGCGCGGGGATCGCCCCAACCCGGCACCGGCTTGCCCCAGTAGGTCCAGTAGCGAAAGGCCTGGCGTTTTGTCGCGGCAACCTCCCCGCGCCACGCGACCAGGCGCGGGCAGGCGCGGCAGGTGACTGCGGCGGCGTGCAGCTCGTCAAGGGAGTCGAAAGAGGGATTGCTGCCCGTCGGATCGTTCTGAGGCATTCATTTTCCTATGACCGGACGGGCGCCCACGAAGAAGCGGAAACCGAACACTTACAGCGTCCGGATTTCTACCAGTTGCTCAGCCTCCGGCGTATCCTTGAGCTCGTTGCGCAGGGGGCGGCCAAAACCGGGCGCGCTGATCTCGAAAACGTCGCCCGGCTTGGTCTGGATGCCGGCGGCGAAGCTGAGCGTGGCCGTGCCGTAGAAGTGCAGATGCACATCGCCGGGCGTGCGGAAGGGCGCGTACTTGAAGTGATGATGCTGGATGTTGGCGAGGCTGTGCGTCATGTTGGCCTCGCCGGTGAGGAAGGGGGCGGACCACAGCTCGCGGTCGTCGCGCAGAATGCGAGAGGCGCCCTCGATGTGTTCGGGCGGGTCGCCCAGGAGCAGTTCCGGCCCGCAGGAGCACTGGCGCAGCTTGGAGTGAGCGAGGTAGAGGTAGTTCTTCTTCTCCAGGACATGATCGGAGAACTCGTTTCCCAGGGCGAAACCGACGCGCAGGGCTGAGCCGTCATCGCCGATCACGTAACAGCCGACGAGTTCGGGCTCTTCACTGCCCTCTAGGGCAAAGGACGGCATGGTCAACGGCTGTCCCGGCGGCACGAGCCAGCGGCCGTCGCCTTTATAGAACCACTCCGGCGCGACACCCACCTGTCCGGGCGCGGGTTTGCCGCCTTCGAGCCCCAGACGAAACATACGCATTGAGTCGGTCAGCGTCTCTTCTTCCTCGGTGTTTGAGACTCTGGTGCATGGCATCGCGCGCCTGGGCGCTGCCGAGGTGATCGAGGCCGGTGCCGCTGATGACCAGGCGGGTGGGGTCGGGGTGATCCAGCGGCGGGAGGAGCCTTCCGCCGGCCGCAATCGGGCCATATTCGGCCCGCTGATCGCCCAGCCGCTCTTCAACGATCTCGGTCAGCGGACACCCGCTGCGCCCTGCCTCCCGCGCCAGGTCATAAACCCGCTCGGTCCCGTTGAGAACGTGCAATGTCTCTTCACTCTCGACCACCGCCACCCGGCGGTCGCCGGCCTCTGTGCGGTACTGCACCAGTCGCATTATATTTCCTCCTCCGCTGCTCTGTTGACTAACCACCTCTCAGTGGCCAGGCGAACGACCCTGCTCAACCAGAGACTGACAGCGATTACTGCTTTTCCCACTTCATCGCATCCCAGGCAACCTTGCGGGACAGATATGTCTCGTAGGTCACGTCGGACAGAGAGACGTAGTCTTCGTCTGTGCCGCTGAAGGTGTAGGCGCCCAGGGAGACCCACTTGTCAGAATGTTGGGACTGATCCACCTCGCGCAGGGTAAAGCCGCCTGAATGGGAGATCCAATAGCGGGCGTTGCCGGTCGTCGCGTGGTTTGAGGGGATGTATACGAATACCTCGTAACTGGTCGCCTCCAGATCCGGAGACCATCTACCCCAGTTGTATCCGGTGCGGGTCTTGTCATTGTTATTGGTCCAGAAGAGGTGGTCGGAGTATCCCTCGGTCTCCTCTCGCCATGTGGTCGCAAGGCCGCCCCGCTGGAAACCAGAGTCCTGGTCGTCTACCGTTACTGTGATCGGGGTGGCGGTAGGCGAAGGTGAGGCCGCCGGCGTTGCGGCGGCTGTCACGGGGGTCCAGCTCAACTTCACCTGAGCCAACTCCTCGTGCTCATAGTATTCCAGAACGAGACTCACAGACCCGCCGTCGTGTTGCAGCGTATACTGGTATGATGTCGCCGGGTGATCGCTCCAGCCGTCGATCCGTTTTTCGTTATCGATAAAGAGGCGCACCCCGTCGTCCGATACAACATCGAAGCGGTAGGATCCCGCTTCGAGCGATATCTGTGCTGTCCAACGTGCCGAAAAACTGTCGGCGTTGATGGTTGGCGACGAAGGCGACCCGGAGCCCCAATTGTGGTCAACGGTGGACTCCTGCCGGGCGAGCGCGGGCGTGCCGGTCAGCGTGCGGTTGTTCCAGTACAGCGCCTGCCAGACGATAACGGGTGTGGATGTCGGCGTCGGCGTGGATGTGGGGGTTACCGATGTTGCCGGGGTGGAGGTTGGCGCCGGCGTGTACGTGGGCGGCGGTGTTGCCGTGGCCGTGGCCAGCGGTGTTGTCGTCGAGCCCGGCGTGGACGCGGGATCCGGCGTTGCCGTCGGCGTTGTTTCCAGCCTGCTCCAGGTCAAGCTCGCCTGCGCCTGCCCCGTTTCTTCGTAATACTCCATCCGCACGGTGACGGCACTGCCGTCCAGGTAGATGACCTGGGAGTAGGTTGTCGCGGCCTGCACCTGCCAGAAGTCAATCAGAGTTCTTTCTCCGACCAAGAGCCGCACGCCGTCATCCACCGTGACGGTAAAGCGGTAATCGCCTGCCGGCAGCTGCAGGGATCTGCTCCAGCGCACGGAGAATCCATCCTGATTGATGCCGGTGAGCGGGCTTCCATACGCCCAGTCGAAGTTGAGGCGGGCATCGCCGCGCGTCGTATGCGGCGTTCCCGTGAGCGAAGTGTTGTTGTAATACTCGCCCCGCCAATAGGTCGTGGGCAGATCGGGCTCCCGTTCCCAACTCACTGAGATCGAGGCCGCGCCGGTCAGTTCATAGTACTCGACGCGAATAAGGTGCTGCCCCTCCGACAGGGGCAGTCTGGCCTCGTATGAGGCTTTCGCCTGTTCGATCCAGCTATCGATTTTCAGGACGCCATCCACCCACAGCCGTACGCCGTCATCGACTTCAACGGTAAAGATGTAGTTGCCAGCCTCTTCTGCGGTGATGTTGAGATGGCGTTCCCAGCGGGCCGAGAACCGATCTGCGGAGATACCTGTGCCCGGCGAGCCGTCGCCCCAGTCGAAATCCAGCGTCTCATCCTCGCGGGAGATGACGGCATCGCCGGTTAGCGTTGTGTTGTCCCAGTAGTCGGCGTCCCAGGTCGTATTTGATTGATGGGCAAGGGCGTCGGCGGAGTTGAGCGCGATAACCGAGAGCGTGCAGAGGCCCAGCAGGACGGCACAGCATACAATACGTCCTCCTATGTCCTTGCGCCCGTTAAGACGGTCGAATAGCCAGGAAACGCCGACTCGAATCCGGTTATCACTCTGCATGGCGTTCTCCTAATAGTGGTCTGGGGCTATGAATCAGTTTGGCCGCTGTTTTCTCCAGGTTTCGACAGGTTTCCGCTGAATCCAGATGTTTGGAGACGGAGCGGCAACCTGACGACTGGGTGGCGGCCAAAGCAGAACAAACTTCACGGACCACTATTTATTACCCAACTTTGTCAGTGTGAAAAGAATTATACACCATGCGCCAAGATCGAACTATAGCCTACCACGCAGTCTTTGGGGCCGGTAATGCTGTACCACATTACGAATTACCCGTTCGCTGTGCTATCCTTACAATCGCATTTTGCCCTTTCTGAACGTGCAGTTTTCAGCGCCCGGCAGCCTAAAAGGCGGGCGCCGGAAAACGGTCCTGGCATGCATTTTGACGCACTGACGCTGGCTGCGGTGGCCGACGAGTTGAGAGAGACGGTCGCGGGCGGCCGGGTACAGCAGATCGTTCTGCCGGACAGCCGCAGCGTCGCCCTGGAGATCTACGCCCACCGGGAGCGGCGCCATCTTCTGCTCTCGGCGCATCCTCAGGCCAGCCGCGTGCATCTGCTCGAACACAAGCCGCGGCGGGGGGTGGCGAAGGAGACGCCGCTTCTGCTCCTGCTGCGCAAGTATGTGCGCAGCGCGCGGCTGGAGTCTGTCGAGCTGCCGGCGCCTTTCGAGCGGGCGCTCTTTCTGCGCTTTCACCATCCCCAGCATGACGCCACCACGCTCGCGGTCGAACCGATCGGGCAGTTGGGCAATGTGATCCTGATGAACGCCGATGGCCGCATTCTGGATGCGCTGGTGCGGGTGCCCGCGGGCGAGAACGCCCAGCGCGTGCTGTTGCCGCGTCGGACGTATCAGCTGCCGCCGCCGCAGGACAGGCTGCCGCCGCTCGGGGAGAGCGACGAGCCGCATGGCGAGGCCGGTCTTTCTCCGACAGACGGGGACGGCGGCGGCGAGGCTCAAGCCCCGCTCCTGTGGCGCAGCCTGCTCAACCGTTTCGCAGGCGTCAGCCCGACTTTGGCCAGGGAAGCGGCCTGGCGGGCAACCGGAGACGCCAGCGCAGCGCTGACAGAGCAGGCGTTCGCGGCGGCGCGCAGGGCTCTGGGCGAACTGTGGTCAGCCGCGGCTACGGGTGAATGGATGCCCGGCATCGCCGTGGACGAAGAGGAGGGCGTGGCCGCGTTTGCGCCGTACGAGCTTCATTTTTGCGGCGAGTTCGTGCAGATGGATTCGGTGAGTGCGGCGGCGGCCGCTTTCTACGCCGCGCAGGAGCGGGACGTTTCCTCCTCGCGGGACGAGTATGCGGGTGTGCGCGGGGGCGTGGCCGCGCTGGTGCGGCAGGCGCAGGCGCGTGTGCAGCGTCAGCTGCGCGCGTTAGCCGCGGATGAGCCGGGCCCGGGCGAACCGGAACGGGTGCGCGCGCAGGCTGAGTGGCTGCTGGCCCTCTCAAGCCAGATCACCTACGCAAACAGGCCCAGCGGGCAGGAAGGATTCAGCCTGCAGGACGGTTTGGCCGCAGTAGAACCGGGACCGAACGGACAGATGCAGTTGGTCATCTTCGCCGCCGATTTCGGACAGCCGGAGGAGAAGGATCCGGGAGCGGAGGAGGGCGATCTGATCGTTCCGCTCAACCCGAAACGCACCCCGGTGGAGCAGGCCGAGCGCATGTTCGACCGGGCGGCCAAGATGGAACGGGCCGCCCGCATTATCCCCCGGCGCCGGGCCAGGCTCGAGGCAGACCAGGTCTACCTGCAGCAGCTGGAGAGCGATTTGAGCCTGGCGCAGGATCATCCGGGGATCGTAGCGGTGCGGGAGGCGCTGCGGGAGGCGGGCTATCTGCGGCAGCGCCGCGACCGGCGCGAAAAGACGCCAAGAGACCGCTCGCGGCCGTTGCGTTATCTGTCGCCCGAGGGCTTCCCGATCCTGGTGGGGCGCAACGCCCGCCAGAATGAGATCGTTACTTTCAGACGAGGCGGGGCGGGATGACCTGTGGCTGCACGTGCGCGACGGGCCGGGCGCGCACGTCGTCATCCGCTGCGGCGGACAGCCGGTCCCGGAATTGACCCTGAACGTCGCCGCCCGGCTTGCGGCCTGGTATTCGCGGCAGCGGGGCAATGCGGGCGTCGGCGTCGTGATCACGACGCGGCGTTTTGTCACGCGCATGGCCGGCGGCCGGCCGGGGCAGGTGCATTACCGCGGCGAGGAGACCCTCAGCGTCGCGGCCGAACCGCCGGCGGAGAGTGAGCAGTGGCTGGCGGCGCGGGAACATTAGTCGCAGCTGAATTTTGAGGCAGCTAAGACAGTTTCAGGACAGACACATGGACATGAGTCGACTCTGCATTCACACGATTACAACCAAGCCCTGGCCGATCGAAACGGCGGTCGAGCGCTTCAGCGCGCACGGCGTCGCCGGCATGACGGTCTGGCGGGACGCGCTGGAGGGGCGGGATATCGCGGCCGCGGGCAGGCAGATCCGCGATGCCGGAATGGAGGTCGTCTCGCTGTGCCGGGGCGGATTCTTCCCGGCGGAGACGGAATCGGCGCGGCAGGAGGCGCTTGACGACAACCGCCGCGCTATCGACGAGGCCGCGGCCCTGGGCGCGCCGCTGGTCGTTCTCGTCTGCGGCGCGGCGCCCGGCCAGCCGCTGGATGTCGGCCGCGGCCAGATCCGGGACGGGATCGAGGCGGTGCTGCCCCATGCCGAGGCCGCGGGGATCAAGCTGGGGGTGGAGCCGCTGCATCCGATGTACGCGGACAGCCGTTCCGCGGTCAACACGATGGCCCAGGCCAACGACATCTGCGCCGGCATCGACTCGCCGTTTGTCGGGGTGGTTGTGGACGTCTATCACTTGTGGTGGGACCCGGACCTGGAGCGGGAACTCCGCCGTTGCGGGCAGATGGGCAAGCTGTTCGCGTTCCATGTCTGCGACTGGCGCACGCCCACCGAGGACCTGCTCCTTGACCGCGGGCTGATGGGCGAAGGCTGCATCAACATCCGTCAGATTCGCGGCTGGGTTGAGGAGGCCGGGTTTGACGGGTATAATGAGGTCGAAATCTTCTCAAACCGCTACTGGGCGATGGGCCAGGAGCAGTTCCTGGAGCGGATCGTAGAAGCCTACACAAATCATGCTTAATCCCTCAGGCTTTTGCAGACGCCCAAAGGAAGGGACTGCAAGAGCCCTCGGCGGTCCTGTGTGACCGCGCATCAATGGGAGCGCTTCCTACCTATGGCTGAAATTGCAGTTGGCGTAATACTGAACGGCGTTACCGGGCGGATGGGCACGAATCAGCATCTGGTCCGTTCGATCCTGGCGATCCGGGAGCAGGGCGGCACGGTCACCTCGGACGGGGACCGCATCATGCCGGAGCCGGTGCTGGTCGGACGCAACCCGGACAAGCTGCGGCATCTGTCCGCCGCCCACAATGTGAGCAAGTGGACGACCAACCTGGACGAGGCGCTGGCCGACGACCATAACAGCATCTACTTCGATGCGCTGGCGACCAACCTGCGGGTGCCGAATACATTGCAGGCAATCGAGGCCGGCAAGGCGGTCTACTGCGAAAAGCCGACCGCGGGTAACATCGAGGATGCGCTACAGCTGGCGCGGGCGGCGACAGACGCGGGGGTGAGCAACGGCGTTGTCCAGGACAAGCTGTTCCTGCCCGGTCTGCTGAAGCTCAAATACCTGATCGACACAGGGTTCTTCGGCCGCATTCTGGCGGTGCGCGGCGAGTTCGGTTACTGGGTCTTCGACGGCAAGGACCAGCCGGCCCAGCGCCCCTCGTGGAACTACAAGAAGTCGGAGAGCGGCGGCATCGTTCTGGATATGTTCGCGCACTGGCGCTACGTCATCGACAACCTTTTCGGCCCGATCAAGCGGCTCTCCTGCATCGCCGCCAACCACGTGCCGGAACGCATCGACGAGGAGGGCGCGCCTTATAACGCCGACGCCGATGACGGCGCCTACGCGATGTTCGAGCTGGAAAACGGCATCATCTGCAACTTCAACTCCTCCTGGTGTGTGCGCGTGCGCCGCGATGACCTGCTGACGATCCAGGTGGACGGCACGCGCGGCAGCGCGGTGGCTGGCTTGCGCGAATGCGCGATACAGGGCGACGCCTTCACGCCCAAGCCGGTCTGGAACCCGGACATTCCGCAGCCGGTCCAGTTTTATGATACGTGGCAGTGGATGCCGAACAACAACCCCTACGACAACGCCTTCAAGATCGAGTGGGAGATGTTCCTGCGCCATGCAATCAAGGGCGACCCGTTCCCCTATACGCTGCTGGAAGGGGCGAAAGGCGTGCAGCTGGCCGAGCTGGGCTACCAGGCCTGGCAGGAACGGCGCTGGATGGACGTGCCGCCGCTGAACTGCAGTGGTCAGTGATCAATGGTTGGTTGCCTCACTTAGCGTCGCGAATGGAATTTGGCTGAGTCGTAACAGGAGAGAGAATGTCCCAATCAATCGCACTGCTTGACCCGACGCCCGCAACCGAGATCGCGCCGCCGCCTGCGTTTCACATTATGCTGAAGCCGCGGGGGGCGATCTGCAACCTGGACTGCCACTACTGCTACTTTTTGAGCAAGGAGTTCATGTACCCGGACAGCGATTTCCGCATGTCCGAGTCGATGCTTGAGGAGTACACGCGGCAGTATATCGAGGCGCAGCAGGTCCCGGAGGTGACGTTCGCGTGGCAGGGGGGCGAGCCGACGCTGATGGGGCTGGACTTCTTCAAGAAGGCGGTCGAGTTCCAGCAGAAGCACAAGAAGCCGGGCATGCGCGTGGAAAACGCGCTGCAGACGAACGGCACGCTGCTGGACGACGAGTGGTGCGACTTTCTGCGCCGCAGCGATTTTCTGATCGGGCTGAGCATGGACGGCCCGCGCAAGCTGCACGACTTCTACCGCGTCGATAAGGGCGGCCAGCCGACGTGGGAGAAGGTGATGCGCGCGGCGCGGATGTTGCACAAGCACAAGGTGCGCTACAACATCCTGACGACGGTCCACGCGGCCAACGCGCCCCATCCGCTCGAGGTCTACCGCTTCCTGCGCGACGAGGTCAAGACCGAGTTCATGCAGTTCATCCCCATTGTCGAACGCGACAACGACACCGGCTACCAGGAAGGGGACACGGTCAAAGATCGCTCCGTCACCGCCGAACAGTACGGCGATTTTCTGATTCAGATCTTCGAGGAGTGGGTGCGGCGCGATGTGGGGAAGGTCTTCGTGCAGATCTTCGACGTGGCGCTGGCCGGATACGCGGGACACCGCCCCGGGCTCTGCATTTTCGAGGAGACGTGCGGTTCGGCGCTGGCGATGGAGCACAACGGCGATCTGTTCTCGTGCGACCACTACGTGGAACCGAACTACCTACTGGGCAACATTGAGGAGATCCCGCTGATCGAAATGGTAGGGTCGGCGCGCCAGCAGGCGTTCGGTACGCACAAACGGGACAGCCTGCCCAACTACTGCCTGGAGTGCGAGGTACGCTTCGTCTGCAACGGCGGCTGCCCGAAGAACCGCTTCATCAACACCCCCGACGGCGAACCGGGGCTGAACTATCTCTGCGCCGGCTACCGGGCCTTCTTCAATCATGTGCGCCCGTACATGAACTTCATGGCCGATCAGCTGCGCCGGCAGCAGGCCCCCGCCAATATCATGCAGTACCTGGCGGAAGAGGACCGCAAGCAGAACGCGCGCTTCGCCGGTGCCAAACGCAACGATCCTCTGCCCGTGCGGGAGCGGCCGCAAGTTCAAGCAGTGCCACGGCCGCGGCCGCACGGTGGAGCGGGCGCAGATGCGGTGGCCGGTTTCGAGTAACTAGGGGCCATTTGACCTCTCAACTGTGCCAGACTGATCAGGCGTTCGGACTTGCAGGTCTTTGGCAGAACTCCTCGGCGCCCTGAATCGGGCCGCTTGCATACTCCCTCCGTGGCTCCGTACAGCGCATTCGCCCCCAGCCACAGTCCGTCAAACACTGAGAAAATTTGCGCCCAAAGCGAAACGTTCCGTCTCACTCGCTTCTGATGTAGAAAATCAGTTCGTTTCTGCACTTTGGTATATAATTGTCCCTACACCAGATATGGAAGGATGGGACTCAACATGGCGCCTGCAAAGAAAACCAAGAAAGAGATTGCGAGCTACGCGCACACGGATGAGCAGCGGGTGAACAACCCGCCAGTCGGCCTTGTTACGCCGGATACTGACAAAGACGGGGACAGAAAGAGCTATGCCTACGACCCCCATCTCGATCCTCAACTCGTCTGGGCCGGCAAGGCTGAGCGCACCTCCTTCGAACTGCCGACTGTCTCCCTGCACGTCCACGAGCGCATCGACCCGCGCACGATCATCGAGACCGTGCGCCGACAAAACGGCGCAGACGACTCTTCGCAGCTCTCGCTCTTCTCCCTGCCTGAGGAGAACCCGCCTCTGCGCCAAGCCATCGAGTTCTACCAGCACGAGCACAACTGGAGCAACCGCCTGATCGCCGGGGACAGTCTGCTGGTGATGAACAGCTTGATCGAAAAGGAGGGCATGGCTGGCAAGGTACAGATGGTCTATATCGACCCGCCCTACGGCATCAAGTACGGATCCAACTTCCAACCCTTCGTCAACACGCGGCAAGTAACCGACGGCAGGGACAATGATTTGACCGCCGAGCCGGAGCAGATCCGCGCCTTCCGCGACACCTGGGAATTGGGCATCCACTCCTACCTGATCTATCTGCGCGACCGACTGCTGCTGGCGCGTGAGCTTCTGACCGAGAGCGGCAGCGTGTACGTGCAGATCGGCGATGAGAATGTGCATCTGGTCTCTCTGTTGCTGGACGAGATTTTTGGCCGCGAAAATCGCGTTGCAACGATTTCTTTTGCTACAACCAGCGGCAGTTCAGCCAAGCTGCTCCCCGAAGTGTCGGACTATCTATTGTGGTATGCCAAAGATGCGAAAAGGAGCGAAATATCACCAGCTTTTTGAGACGTTGAGCCGCAGGGAACTGATTGAATACATGTCTTCTTATGCGAAAGTTGAATTGCCCGACGGATCAACGCGCAAATTGACCGAGGAAGAGCGGTTCGATCCCGATCGGTATCTGCCAGAGGGCGCAAGATTGTACAGGCGCGTCGGACTTGATTCCCAAGGCGTGTCTACCACCGGCAGATCTGAACCATACACCTATCAGGGAACAGTATGGGAATGTGGGCATCGAAGGCAATGGTCGATATCAATGGAGGGGCTGGACCGGCTCGCGGAACTGGGGCGTCTTGACGCTGCCGACAGCCTTAGCATGAAACGCTACGAAGAAGAGATCCCTGGACGGCGAATCAACAACATCTGGCATCGCCAGATGTATCCCAGTGACAAGACCTACGTCGTGCAAACCGCCAGGAGTGTTGTCTCTCGTTGTATACTCATGAGCACCGACCCCGGCGACCTCGTATTCGATCCTACCTGCGGCAGTGGCACAACCGCCTACGTCGCCGAGCGTTGGGGCCGCCGTTGGATCACCTGCGACACCTCCCGCGTCGCGCTCACGCTTGCCAAACAACGCCTCATGACAGCCACTTTCGACTACTATGAACTCGCCCATCCCGATGAAGGCGTGGGCAGTGGCTTCCGATACAAGACGATTCCCGTAGTATCCGCACGCGTATTGGCATACGATGAACCGCAAGCCCAAGAGACCCTCTACGACCAGCCCTTGGTTGACCGTTCCAAAACCCGCGTCACCGGCCCGTTCACCGTAGAGGCCGTGCCCGCGCCGGCCGTACGCTCGGTTGATGAGATCCTGGAGGAGAAGCCGCAGCCGGCCGACGCCTCCATTGCCCGCGTCGGCGAGACGAGGCGGCAGGGTGACTGGCGCGATGAATTGCTGAAGACCGGCATTCGCGCCAAGGCCGGCCAGCGCATCCGCTTCGCCCGCCTGGAACCGCTCCCCGGCGCGCGCCATCTCCACGCCCTCGGCGAAACTCTGTCCAATGCCGACGGCGCCGAAGGATTTCGGGAAAACGGCGCAGCCGCGGTCGCCCAGCGTATCGTCGTCTCCTTCGGGCCGGAGCACGCGCCGCTCGAACAGCGCCAAGTCGAGCAGGCCATTGAAGAGGCCTACACACTGGTGCCGCGACCCCAGGTCATCGTCTTCGCCGCTTTCCAGTTCGACCCGGAGGCGGCAAAAGATATCGATGAAACCAAGTGGCCCGGCGTAACACTGCTGAAAGCGCAGATGAACGCCGACCTGCTGACCGACGACCTCAAGAAGAAGCGCGCCAGCAACGAAAGCTTCTGGCTGATCGGCCAGCCGGACGTGGCGCTGGAGAAGATCACCGAGGGTGAAGACGAGGGCAAGTATCGCGTCTCCGTCCACGGCTTTGACTACTACAACACCAAGACCGGCAACGTAGAATCAGGTGGTGAGGACAAGATCGCGGTCTGGATGCTCGACACCGACTACGACGGGCGCAGCGTATTCCCCCGCCAAGTCTTCTTTCCCATGGCCGGCCCCAAGGACGGCTGGGCGCGGCTTGCAAAAAACCTGAAAGCGGAGATTGACGAAGACCTGATCGAAGCCTACCGCGGTACGGTTTCGCTGCCATTTGCGCCGGGAGAGCACCGCCGCATTGCGGTCAAGATCGTGGACGACCGTGGCATCGAGAGTCTGAAGGTGGTGGAGGTGGAGTGATGGATTCAGTTTGCGAACGCGATCACTGCCGTATTCTGTAATCATGTCGTAAAGGTATATCCAGATGTCCAGACCGTCTAAGCCTAAGGCAATTGAGCGCTTGAAGAACGCGAGAGCTGAAATTCCTAGACTGAAAGATATGCGGAGATTCTCACCAAAGTTTGAGAAATGGCATAGGAATACTAAGATCGCTATCGTCAACACGTTTGGGGAGAAAAATCCTCATGTTGGAGAATTCACAAATATTTCCTACACCCCTTATGTCCCAAGGATTCGACTTATAAGAGACGGTAAGATAGTACCGTCACGAAGTGACTCTGATTACCATGAAAGCTATCTGGGCGGATTGGTCTCGGCCGCTACGCTACTTGAGTCTATGCTAGAGGAGATCGAGGAGTACTGGGAAGATGAGGAGCAGGCCGAACGACTTAATGGCCCTCAAAGAGACGAACAGATCGACATGAAGAGGGTTTTTGTCGTCCATGGGAGGGATGAGGGTACTAAGCAGACAGTGGCGAGATTTCTTGAGAACAATAGACTCAAACCGGTGATACTAGGTGAACAACCTGATGAAGGTCTCACAATCATAGAGAAATTCGAGAAACATGCTCAGAACGTCGGATTTGCAGTTGTCCTATTGACCCCGGATGATGTGGGCGCCCTTCAGGGGGAAGAAAACGATCTCAAACCACGCGCTAGACAAAACGTAATTCTCGAACTTGGGTACTTCATTGGTTGCCTTGGCCGGAACAGAGTATGCGCCTTGCTCAAAGGTGATTTAGAGAAACCTTCGGACTATCACGGAGTCATCTACATTCAAATGGACGACCATGAAGGCTGGCAAAAGCAGCTTGTCAGGAATTTGACTGCAGTCGGATTCAATGTGGATGCAGATAAGGTCTTGTAAGTGCCCGGCCAAGCCCTCGTAGACGTGCCGGAGCTTGTGCAAAAGGAAGATCATCATGCAATCATCTGAAAATATCGAGCCGACCTCTGTGAAGTTTCGCTTCAAAAACATCGGTCCTATAAAGGAGGCCGAACTGGAACTGGGCGACCTCACCATCCTTGCCGGCCGCAACAACACCGGCAAGACATATCTGGCGTACGCGCTTTACGGCTTCCTCAGAATCTGGAAGGAGTGGCCCGGTTTTACAGGAGACTTTTCCCTCATGGATCCGCTGCTCGTGGACACCGCAAGGCTCATTGGCGATGCAGTTAACGCAGGACACGCCACGCGTAAAGTCGATCGGGAAACGCTCAATCAAGAGCGAAAGGAAATGTTGCAAATGCTGACGCGTGCATTCTCGGAAGGCGTGCTGCCCACAGTGTTCAGTTCCTCACAGAGCGCTTTCCAGGGCGCTTCGATCGAAGTCGAGATCGACGCTGACTTTCCCGCAGAGCGAGACTGTGAATTTTTCCGATCAGATAGAGTTTTTTCGATTCAATACGACGGCGTTGACATCCACATGACCTGTAGTAAGCAGGAGGAGAGACGCGTCAACGAACAGTGGCTTTCGGAGTTCTATCTTCAATTCTTGTTTCCCGAACTTTCTTCCGTTCCGTTCGTTCTCTCCGCGGAGCGCTTCGGCATCTCGCTCTTCTATAAAGAACTTGACTTTACCAAGAATCGCTTGGTGGAATTGTTGCAGCAGATGGGAGATGATAAGAGCAGGGAGTCATTTTCTCCATTTCTTCTGATAGATAGCGCTGCCAGTCGTTATGCTCTTCCCATCAAGGACCACATCGACTACACCAGGGGCATCTCCGATTTGCAAACGGAGAAAAGTGAGATATTCGAAGATAAACTGTTCGACGACATCAAGGATATGATGGCGGGCTACTACAGAGGTCTTGGCGACGACATCCAATTCAGGTCGAAGGCGCGCAAGGAACGCAGCTTTAACATACCCTTGCATCGCGCTTCCTCGTCCGCGCGCGGACTGTCTGATCTCTACTTCTTCCTGCGCCATGTAGCCAAGAAGAATCATCTAATCATTATTGACGAGCCGGAAAGCCATCTCGATACCGCGAATCAGATTGGATTCGCCCGCCTGATGGCGCGTCTGGTGCGGGCTGGCGTCAAAGTTCTGATCACCACACACAGTGACTACATCATCAAAGAAATCAACAATCTCATCATGTTGAGCCAGTCCTTTGAAGATAAGAACAAGATCGTCAAGAAATTGAAGTACAAGAAGAGTGACTTTTTGCCCGCGGAATCCGTCCGGGCGTATGTAGCGGAAGACAGTTCCCTGACCGCCTGTACAATCGACGAGTTTGGCATTGACATGCCGTTTTTCGACAAAACGATTAACGATATCAACCGTGTTTCGAATGAACTTGCAACTCGAGTGGCGCGTGAGGGAGTAGAGTGAAGTGACGCTGAACTCCCAAATGGAAGGCGCTTTGGATGAAAGGGTCATCCGGGCATCAGCGGATACTGGCAGTAGCGTCACCCTGCGCGAAAAGTCTGCGAATATGCGGGTCAAGGTAGTAGGGCTTTCCGATCCTGTCACCACGATTCGCATGGGGGGCAAGGGTAGACTGAATCACTTGCCTAATCTGCAAGATGGTCCCAGGAAAAAGATCTGCGACTATCTGCTGATCGCGCAAATTGACGGCGCAGACCATGCAATTTTCGTCGAATTGAAGAAGTCGCTGCATTCAAAAGGGACGCCTGAAGAACAGTTGCTGCGCTCCCGCCCGCTTCTCGAATACCTCCTTGCCGTCTGCGACATTGAACGGGGCGGCAAAGTCTCAAGGCCAAGAATAAGCTATGTGCTTGTCTATGAAGAGATCAACCTGAACAAATCGACGCTGAGATCGGACCCATCGGGAAAGATCGATGAGATTCCGTACAAATCGATCAACATAAAGAGGTTTCAAGGGACTGAATTGGAACTGGCTGATCTGGTCTGACTTGTTGTCTCCCTGCAGTCGGGAACCAACATGGGCATGTGAGTCCAGACCATTTCGGATCATCCGCAAGAACGACGCCTGCCGCCGCCAGAATTGAAGGAATGTCCCAGGTAATGATAGACCGTCTAATCATCAACTCACCCTATGAGGAACCGGCGCAACATTGGAGTTACACTCGGGAAACCCGGTCCTTTTCGCTGGCAGATGGCCGCCGGCCCGCTGGTTACGTGGTGGCCTCCGGCGCTTCCCAGGCGTTCGATGATCCGGGCGAATTTGTTGAGATTCCCCTGGTCAACCAGATCAGACCGCGTGTCAGAGCCTGGCGAGAGGCCGGCTATCCAGGGGTTACAGGCATTACCCGGCGGTTGCTTGAACACTGGAATGACGAGGAGGAGTTTGAGGCGCGGCGCTTCTTCTTCTGCCAGCTAGAGGCCGCTGAGACGCTGATCTGGTTTCGTGAAGCGCCGGAGGCAGACAAGGTGGGGATCGTTGTTCCGACCGATGGCGGCGGGTTCGAACGCCTCTGCGCCAAGATGGCGACCGGGTCGGGCAAGACCGTTGTCATGGCCATGCTCATCGCCTGGCACATCCTCAACAAGGTTACTTATCCCCAGGATACGCGTTTCTCGAAAAACGTCCTCGTGATCGCTCCCGGCCTAACCGTTAGGAGCCGCCTGGCTGTTGTAGAGCCATCCCACCCGGAAAACTATTATGAGGAATTCCGCATCGTGCCCTCGCACTTGCTTGACAGGCTGCGCCAGGGCAGGGTTATCGTCCGCAACTGGCACGCGCTGAATTGGGAGACTGAAGAGAAGATCGCGTCCAAACGCAGCGTAGACAAACGCGGGGCAAAGAGCGACGAAGCCTACGTGCGCGAAGTGCTGGGAGAAATGGCAGGCGCCCGCAACATTCTGGTCATCAACGATGAAGCGCACCACGCCTGGCGCGTGCCTCCTGATTCCAAGGTCAGGGGTGTGGCCAAGGCTGAACGTGAACAAGCTACGAAATGGGTCGGCGGTCTGGATCGGATCAACAGGGCGCGCGGTATTTTGACCTGCTATGATTTCTCCGCAACCCCTTTCGCGTCCACAGGCAAGAAGAGTACTGAGGATACACTGTTCGAATGGATCGTGAGCGATTTCGGGCTGAACGATGCAATCGAGGCGGGTCTGGTTAAGACCCCGCGCGTTGTTGTGCGAGACGACGCCGTGCCCAACGCCAAGAGTTACAAGTCACGTCTTTACCATATTTACAATGATCACGAAGTAAAGGACGACTTGAACCGAAAAGCGAAGCCCCACGAACCGCTGCCGGACCTCGTTCTCAACGGCTACTACCTTTTGGGCTATGACTGGCGGGAGACAGCGAAAGACATGGAAAGAGACAGGGTTCCGCACGCCACCAGTCATGATCACCGTCGCCAATCGGACTGAGACCGCGGCACGAGTCAAGCATGCTTTTGATCGCAGGCGCGTGCTTATCGATCAGTTGTGTGATGCGCGACGTACTCTGCACATTGACTCAAAGGTGTTGGACCAGGCAGAGGCCGGTGAAGAGCCAATAGCCACGATTGAGTCAGCCGAGCAGGTTAACGGCGCCGAACCGAAGCTGACAAAGAAACAGCAAGCAGAATTGCTGCGATTGCAGGTAGATACGGTGGGCCAGATCGGCAAACCCGGCGAGCAGATTCAAAACGTGATCTCGGTGGGCATGTTATCAGAGGGATGGGATGCCAAGACAGTAACGCATATTATGGGACTTCGCGCCTTTAGCAGCCAGCTTCTCTGCGAGCAGGTGGTCGGGCGAGGTCTACGCCGCACCTCTTACGACGTCAATCCGGAAACCGGCATGTTTGAACCGGAGTACGTCAACATTTTCGGAGTGCCTTTCACCTTTCTGCCGCATGAATCACCTGAAGACATAATCCCCAAGCCGCCGAACCCCAAGACAGCTATTGAGCCGGTCGCGGACAAAGCGATGTATGAGATCACATGGCCTAACGTGATCCGCATTGAGTATCTTTACAGTCCACGCCTGTCCCTGGACTGGGAAGCAGTTGAGTCGTTGGAATTGGACGCCGGTATGACCGCGCAGGTGGCCGAGCTTGCGCCGATTGTTGAAGGAAAACCGGACCTGGGCAGTATCTCTCCAATACGTCTGCAAGAACTGGCGCGTGAGTATCGCACACAGCGAATTATCTTCGAGACCGCGCGCGACGTATATGACCAGATGCAAAGTGACTGGCAGGGCAACAGGGAGTTTCTCCTGGCTCAAGTGGTGCGGTTGGTCGAGAAATTCATCCGCTCCGACAAGATCTACGTCACCCCGCCGCTTTACCACCACGACAGTTTGAGGCGCGGGCTCATCATTACTTTGAATATGACGAAAGTGGTCCAACATATTTGGGAGGCAATTCGGTTCGCGAATACGAGGAAGCTGGAGCCAGTTTTCGACCAGAACCATCCAATCTGCTCAACCGGCGACATGGCAACCTGGTATACGGGCAAGCCCTGTGAATACACCGACCGCAGCCATATCAATTTCTGCGTCTTAGACAGTACGTGGGAGGCCTCTGACGCCTTTCACCTGGACGACAGCCCGGCGGTAGAAGCCTGGGTGAAAAACGATCATCTCGGCTTTGAGATTCTCTACATTTATAAGGGAGTGGTACGCAAATATCGGCCTGATTTCATAATCCGTCTCAAATCAGGCGACATGCTGGTGCTGGAAACCAAAGGCCAGGACACTGAACAAGACAAGACCAAGAGACGCTTCCTTAGAGAGTGGATGAGAGCCGTGAATGAACATGGCGGTTTCGGTCACTGGCGAGCGGGCGTTTCAAGACACCCCAAAGAGATAGAAGGGATTCTTGAAAAGGCGAGCGAGAAACACCTTGAGGTCTTGTAGACTTTGCAGATGTGATATCTAGTGGCCGGTTTCGAGTAACTAGAGGGCACCACTTTCAGCGCGCACAGGTCACAGATCATCAGTTCTGCATTGCGCGTATTTTTGTCCGCCTGATCTTTTGCGCGCGCGCAACGCTGTGCTATACTTTTCAATCGCGACGAGGGACAGCTTGTCTGCTCCCTCGTTCTTTCTGTTCACAGCGCAATGTTGTGGACCTTTGTCTGAACTGCAGTTTTTAGTAGTCAGTTTGCAGTTTTTAGTGCTGCCTCTCACTTGAGCTCAGGGCAGTTGCTGGCGACTGAGAACCGACAACTGGAAACGAACCCAGGACATTGCTCATGGAAAGGAGTAAAAGGGTAGATGAACACGTACGAATTGGTGTACATCATCCAGCCCAATCTGGATGATGAGGGTGTCAAAGCCGTGGATGACCGGATCAGTCAGGCCATCAGCGGCGAGGATGGGACGATCGCGAGCACCGATCATTGGGGCAAGCGCCGGTTGGCCTATCCCATCAAAGGCCACTTTGAGGGACACTACATTCTGCACAACCTCTCGATGCCTCCCACCGCGGTGCAGAACGTCGAACGACAGTTGAGGCTATCCGAAGATGTATTGCGTTTCCTCGTTGTCCGCGTTGGGGACTGAGCCACAAAGGAGCATCGAATGTCTGACGAAAACAGAGTGAACGAAGCCGAAGCGAATAGCGAAGAACAACCGGTTGCCGAGACGCCCACGGGTGAGGATGTCCCTGTGCTCGAAGAGAGCCCGGAGGAGGGCGCTGCGCAGGCCGTTGCCGATACGGATGGAGATTCTGAGGACGTAGCTGTCGCAGAGCCGGAGGTTGAGGCAGTTGCGGAGCCGGTTGCTGAAGCGGCCGCGGAGGCAGTGGATACGGCGAGCGCCGAGTCGGACGCTGACAGCGTCCGAGGAGAGCGGGAGACCCCCCCCGTCAACCGTGTTGAGGGGCCGGCCATATTCAACCGCGCCAAGCAGGGCAATCAGCGCAGAAATCCCCGGCACGTCGGCAACGATGTGCGTATCGACGAGATCGACTACAAGAACATACAGGTTCTCAGCCGGTTTGTCGATAACTACGGGCGCATTCACAACCGCCGCAAAACCCGCGTCACCGCGAAGATGCAGCGCAAAGTGACCAGGGCGATCAAGCGGGCCAGGCACCTGGCCTTGATGCCCTACACAGGCGAACATATCCGCATCACCGGCAGACGCGGTTGATCGATTCATGGCCAAGAAGCGCAGAAGAAGAAGGCAGGAAGAACAGCCGCAGGTCGAAAATCGGCGTGAGGTCCGCCTGCGCGCCCGCGAAAGGGAGCGCAACCTGCGGCTTACCGCAATCGTCGGCGGGATCGTGGGTGTGGCGCTGCTGCTGATCCTTTTTGGCGTGGTCAATGAGCTGATCATCAAGCCCAACAGCGTGCTGGCGCAGGTCGAAGACCAAACGATCGTCACCCGCGATTTCTGGCAACAGTCCCGACTACGCCAGAGCGAGCTGGAAAACCAACGGTTACGACTACAGTTGTTTGCCCAGCAGTTTGGGGATTCCAGCCTGTTCGCCTCTCAGATCGCTTCCATCAATGCGACGCTGGCCAGCCCGTTGACGCTGGGGACACAGGTCCTCAACGAAATGATTGAGGGGGCTGTCCTGCAGATAAAGGCGCCGGACGTGGGCGTGTCGGTGACCGATGAAGAGGTGGAAGAGACCCTGCGGCAAGAGGTGGCGCAAGGGCAAGGCGCGCTGACGGTACCGCAGGCCACGGCAACCGCGGACGCCGCCGTCGAAGCGACCGCCACCGCGGAAACCTTTACACCGACGCCGCTCCCCTCGCCAACGCCGACCCCGGAAGATGACGCGGACAACGCGCCGACCGCCGTTGCGGCCGGCGCGGAGCCGGAGACCCTGGAAGAGGCGCCGACGCCGGAGCCGCCTACGGTTCTGACCGACGCCCTGTATGAGGAAGGGCTGAGCACTCTGGAGAAGAATCTGCGCGAGAACGCCGGGATGAGCCTGGCCAGCTATCGCGAGGTGATCCGGGCGCGTCTGCTACGTACGAAAGTGTCGGAGACGGTCAGCCGGGATCTGGTATCCGCTACAGAGGAACAGGTCCGGGTCCGCCATATACTGATCTCCGTCGACCCCGAGCCGGAAGAGGCGTCTGGCGAGACGGAGGGCGAGACATCCCCGGCCGAAACGACTACTTCCCCGCCTGGAAGCACAGAGGGCGACGGTGAGAGCGCCGCCGCCCCGGCAGTCGAGACGCCTCTTCCCGTGCCCGAAAGCGCGGATGAAAACGGCGAGAGTACAGTCGCGCCGGCAGTTGAAACAACGGCAGGGGGCGCTGTAAAGGACGATGAGGGTGACGGCCGGTCCTCGCCAGAAGACCCGGCCCCTCCGGAAGCATGGAATCCTGACGTCAACGGCGATGGCCGTGTTGACGACGCCGAGGCGCTGGCCTTCGCGCAGACGCTGCATCAGCGCATTCTCGACGGGGAGGACTTCGCCGACCTGGCGCTCCGGTTCAGCAACGACCCGGGCAGCGGCGCTCAGGGCGGGGACCTGGGCTGGGCCGGCCGCGGGCGCTACGTGCCCGAATTCGATGAAGCCGCGTTTTCACTCGAAGTCGGCGAGACCAGCGCACCGATCAAGACGACCTTCGGCTATCACATCATCGAAGTGCTGGAGCGGGACGATGAACGGCCGAAGGAAGAAGCCAGCTTGCAGCAGGAGTATGCCGAGGCTTTCCAGACGTGGCTGCAGGAGCAGGTACTGTCGCTGAACATCGATCGTCCGGACAATCTGGCCGCGATGTTGCCGCGCAATCTGGGGGATGCGGATGACCGGTAGGTTCAGTCTTCAGCGTTAGGTCGTTTGCAGTCGGGCTGTACGACAATCAGAGATTTCAGGACGCCGGGCGCGATGTTCGGCGTTTCTTATTGGGGCAGGGGTTCCTGTGCGCCCGTCGCCAGGCAGGCGCGGATTTCGCTGATCAGCGCGCCGGCCTGCGGCCAGGTCAGCATCTCCAGGGTACGCGGGCGGGGCAGGTCAACGGTGATGAGGCCCTGCAGGCTTCCGGGCTGACCGCTCAGAACGAGCACGCGATCGGCGAGGAAGACGGCCTCCTGAATGCTGTGCGTAATCATCAGCGCCGTCTGTTTTCTGTCCCGGCATATACGCAGGAGTTCCTGATTGAGACGCTCGCGTGTCAGCGCGTCCAGCGCGCCGAAAGGCTCGTCCATCAGGAGAAGCGCAGGACTTTGCAGCAAGGCCCGCGTGAGCGTAACGCGCTGGGCCATGCCGCCGGAGAGTTGGGAGGGGTAGGCGTCGGCAAACTTTTCCAGCCCCATCAGAGCAAGCGCGGCACAAGCCCGCTCCCGGTCGTGCGTGTCGGGCGGCTTCTGCAGTTCGAGTGGGAGCAGGACGTTTTCGAGAGCAGTGCGCCAGGGCATCAGGTTCGTATTCTGGAAGACGAACCCGATCTGCGGCTGTGGGCCCTGCACGGTTCGGCCGCTGAACCGCACCTCGCCGGCCGTGGGCGTCAACAGACCGCCGAGAATGCGCAGGAGTGTCGATTTGCCGCTGCCGCTGTTGCCGACCACGCAGACAAACTCGTGCTCCTGCAGGGAGAAGGAGACCGCTGCCAGCGCCGGCGTTACGCGGTTGCGACGGCTATAGGTATGGCTGACGTTGTGCGCCTGCAGTAGTGGATCTGGCATCGTTGGTCAGAGACAGGGCGCCGGCGGCCGGTTGTGAAAGGCCGGCCGGGGGCGTGTCACCATCAGAAACTTCCCGTTTTGCACTCTCACTGTATGAATTCGTTGGTGTACATCTCTTCGGGCTGGACGAGCCGGTCGACAAAGCCGATGCGCAGCAGGAGCTCGGCCACCGTCTGCCATTCGGCATCGGTGGTGGCGCCGGGCGCGCCCTGCGGCCGCGGTTGCCAGAAAAGAAGCGAGGCGTCGAACACCAAGCGGTTGGCGGTTTCGTTCTCTCCGCCCGCCTCCGGTACGAAGTTCAACGCGATTGCGAAGGACTCGTCCGGATTGGCGAGGGTATAGGCGACAGACTCCTGCAGGGCGCGCACCATGGCCTCCACCAGCTGCGGTTCCTCCTGCAGGGTGCGTTCGTTGGTGACGAGCCCGTTGGCGGGGATCTGCAGGTATTGATCGAGGGCGATCTGGACAGTTTCGATGCCGGCATTGCCCAGCACGACGGGGCCGTTGACGGCATAGTCGACTGCCGCGTCCACCAGGTCCTCGCTCACGGCCGAGGCCTGGGTAAAGCCGATGCTTTCCATCTGAATGTCGGCTTCGGTCAGCCCGGCCACGTCGAGGAGTGCCCGCAGCGCGATGTAGGTGGCGCCGAAAGGACCCGGCACGCCGATCGTGCGGCCGGCCAGGTCGGCCGGTTCGTGAATGCCGGCGCCGGCCTTGGCAAAAACGGTGACCGGATAGCTGGTATACCAGTTCAACACATATCTGACCGGCAACGCCTGGGCGCGGCCAAGCACGAGCTGGTCACCACTGGCGATCATGAACTGCATCTCGTCGGTCGCGACCAGCTTCAGATAGTCGTTTTCAAAGCCGTAGTCCAGCGACAGCTCGACGCCTCTGGCTGCGAAAAATCCCTTTTCAATCCCGACATAGAAGGGCGCAAACTGGACATTGGGGATGAAGCCCACGCCTAAAGTGATCGGGCGCAGGGTTTGCGATTCGGGGGAGGCGGCCGGCATGGTTGCCGGGGCGATGGGGGCGCAGGCGGCCGCAACGGCAACCAGCAGCGACAGCGGGACCAACTTCAGCAAGCGGGACAGGCCCGGAGGGTTCGCCCGTGCTGATGGATAGCGGTCAGTGTAATGGTTCATTCGTTCCTCTGTATATTGGCGGACAGGAGATTTTCTCCTGTGACAGATACCGTTTCGCGAGGAGGGAGCGTCTCTCAATCGCCGCCCTTCAAGCCAAGTTGCTTCCAGCGCAGAAGATAGTTTTCGAACAGTGTGAGGCTCCAGTACATCGACTGGGCGAGGAGCACGATCATGAGCACGGCGACGAAGATCATCGGTGTGTCGAGTACGCCCCGCCCCAGGTTGATGAGGAATCCCAGCCCTACGTCGGCGCCGACAAACTCGCCCACGACCGCGCCGACGACGGCCAGGATGACGCTCAGCTTGAGACCGCCGAAGATGACGGGTAGGGCGGCGGGCAGCTCCAGTTTCAGGAAGAGCTGGCGGCGGCCGGCGCGCAGCGAACACATCAGCTCGCGCAGGTCCGGGTCTACGTTGCGGATGCCGACGACCGTGCTGATCAGGGTCGGAAAGAAGACCATGATTGTTGTGACCAGCACTTTGCTCAGCAGGCCGCTGCCAAACCAGATGACAAGGAGCGGGGCGATGGCCACCACCGGAATCGTCTGGCTGGCGACGAGATAGGGGGAGAGGATGCGGTCGAGGGTGCGGCTGCGTCCGAGCCAGTAGCCGAGAATGAAGGCCAGGGTGAGGCCGATCAGCAGACCGGCGCCGATTTCGGTGGCCGTGGCCCGGGTATGGCGCAGCAGCGAGCCGTCCGCGGCCATCGTGAACGCTTTATGCAGTACGTGACCTGGGCGGGGCAGGATGAAGACGGGATAGTCCTGCCAGCGGACAAGCGCCTCCCAGAGCAGCAGCGCGGCGCACAGCACGAAGGGGAAGGCGGCGAGGGCAGGATGGCGCGCCACCCAGTCGCCGACGCGGCCGGCTTTGCGTCGGTCCTGGGGCGCGGGCTGTTCGATTGCGGGCGGCGTCCCCTGGTCTGTGCCGTCATCGGCCGGCGCGCCGGGGAAAAGAATTGAACTGTCCTTCATCATCCTGCTTTGCCTCAAAAAACAAGGGACCCGAAGCGGTAGATTGCTTCGGGTCCTGTAACAGTGCGGCCATGACATTCTCAGCGTACGCCGAGAGCAGCCATAGACAGCGGTTGGCGTGCGCGTAGTTCGCGCGGAACGCGCGCCCTCAACATAAAACGGCCCGAGATACAGAACTCGTACCCCGGGCGTTGCGCGCAGCAGCCACTGCGAATAGCCAAAGAGAACGGGAACAATACACGAAACGGCACTGCCCTCGCTCTTTGCACCTTCTCCCATCCGGACTATACCGTCGGCGTCGGAATCTCACCGAACTCTGCCTTGCGGCTCACGGGCTTACCAGAAAGTTTCGCCGTTCCTTTATATTGAAGGCGCAGCGCATCGATCTGGCTCACCGCCGGTCGGGAATTGGGCCTGTGCGGCCCTCACCCTGCCCCGAAGGTAGGTTATGCGGTTGTTGGGGTTATTATGGCAGAGTGTTGGGGCGCGCGTCAAGTCGGAGTGAGCTGCGGGATTGTGCCGGATTGTGGGGTGATGATGGCAGGGGTCGTTGCGCGGGAGAATCTATCTGCGAGAAAAGAAAATTTTGACTGTCTGATTGATATTGCTTGGCGTGTTGCCGGGGTTGACGGGCGGGAAGCCTGACTCGCAGGCTATGCGCCGGCGTCGGCTGCGGGGAGCGCGACTGCGGCTGGCGACTCTTGGGTGGCGGGGGTGTCGTCGGGTTGGGGGGTGTCGTCGATTTCGCGCAGGTGGGGGAAGAGGATGACCTCGCGAATCGTGTCGCGGTCCGTGAGCAGCATGGTGAGGCGGTCGATGCCCATGCCAAAGCCGCCGGTGGGCGGCATGCCGTAGCTTAGCGCTTCGACGTAATCGATATCGACGGGGTGCGCCTCTTCGTCGCCCTGCGCGGCACGGTAGTTTTCGTCGATGAAGCGCTGCAACTGGTCGACGGGATCGTTGAGCTCAGTGAAAGCGTTGCAGAGCTCCATGCCGGCGGCAAAGCCTTCGAAGCGCTCAACCAGGCGCTCATTGCCCGGCATGCCTTTGGCGAGCGGGCTGACTTCGCGCGGGTAGTCGACGAGAAAGGTCGGCTGGATCAGCTTGGGTTCGCAGAATTTGGAGAGCAGCTGGTCCACGAGCTGGCCCCAGTTGTCCCCGTCGGCGGCGTCGATATCGCGGCTGCGCATCTCGGCACGCAGGCTGTCGGCATCGGTGAACTGTTCGTAGTCGATACCGGATGCGTCCAGGATCGCCTGGCGGAGAGGAACGCGCGGCCAGGGCGGTGTGAAGTCGATGGTGCGCTCCTGCCAGGTGACAACAGGGCTGCCGGTCACCTGTTCGGCGGTGAAAGCGACCATCTCCTCGGTGCGTCGCATGACGTCTTCGTAGTCGACGTAGGCCTCGTAGAATTCCAGCTGGGTAAATTCCGGGTTGTGCTTGAAGCTGACGCCTTCGTTGCGGAAGTCGCGTCCGATCTCGTAGACGGCGGGGAAGCCGCCGACGATCAGCCGCTTCAGGTAGAGCTCGAAACTGATGCGCAGATAGAGGTCCTGGTGGAGCTGGTTATGGTGTGTGACGAAGGGCTGTGCGGCCGCGCCGCCGTAGAGCGGTTGCAGGATCGGCGTCTCGACTTCGAGGAAGCCGGCATCGTCGAGGTAGGTGCGCAGGGCGCGCACGACCACGGCCCGGTCGCGGAACAGGGCGCGCGCATCGTCGTTGGCCAGCAGATCCACATAGCGCCGCCGGTAGCGGACTTCGGGGTCGCGCACGCCGTGCCATTTGTCCGGCATCGGTTTGAGGGCTTTGGCCAGGAAGGTGATCTCCCGGACAGCTATGCTCAACTCGCCGCTGCGGGTGACGGAAAGGGGGCCGCTGGCGCTGATGAAGTCGCCGAGATCGATGAGGCGCTTCCAGACTTCGTTGTACCAGCCGTCGGGCAGGCTGTCGCGCTGGATGAAGAGCTGGATCTGGGCGCTGCCGTCGTCCAGGTCGGCGAAGCTGACCTTGCCCATCACGCGGATGCGCTTGAGGCGGCCGGCCACGGAGACGACCGGCTGTTCGTCGGCGCCTTCGTTATAAAGGGCGCGGGCGGCGGCGATCGTATGGGAGCGGCTCACGCGCGCCGGATAGGGGTCGATTCCGCGGGCGCGCAGGGCATCCAGTTTCTGCAGGCGACTCTGTTCCTGATCGCTCAGGTTTTCCGGGTCGAACAGTTCGCTGGCGTCTATCACAGTACCTGTTCCTGGCAGGGTGGCCGGGGTCGCGGCAGGTTTACGGGCAGAGGGGGCTGGTTATTCGACGCGGACGATCTCGAACTCGATTTCGCCCGCCGGCGCTTCGACGCGCACAACGTCTCCGGCGGAGCGGCCGATCAGCGCCTTGCCGATAGGGCTCTCATTGCTGATACGCCCGTTGCTCGGATCGGTTTCCGTCGAGCCGACGATGGTGTAGATCTCTTCGTCATCGTAGCCGTTTTCTCTGACGACAACACTGCGGCCCAGGGCGACCTGGTCATCGGGAGTCTGGGTATCGTCGATAATCTGCGCGTTGTGGATCTTGACCTTGAGTTCCCGGATGCGCCCTTCGACAAAGGCTTGGGCGTTTTTGGCTTCGTCATAGCCGGCATTTTCTCTCAGGTCGCCTTCGGCCTTGGCTTCGGCGATCTGCTGGGCGATCTGTTGCCGCCGTTCACCGACAAGGTAATCCAACTCCTCTTGCAGAGCATCAAGGCCGCCTTGGGTCAGATAGACAGGACTTTCACTCATAGTTCTTACTCGCTGATTGTGCACGGAGAGTTCTCTCGCACAAATAGAGAGGGCGCATGCGATGGAGGAAATATGCCGCCATCAGAAGCGATCCCTGGAAAGTAAATGCCGACCCGGATCGTCAGGTCGGCTCTCGATCTGCTAGGATTATACCTGAAATTTCGGTAAATGCAAACCCAGTGGACAGTTGTTGTGCAGTTCAAAAAAGGGTGAGATTCCGGCTCCCTCGGAGGAATTACACTGGTATCAGCAACCCGCTTCACCGAAGAGTCCCAAAATTGGGACATTCCCGATAACGGGGTGTCGCGGTGTACCTATCCACCAACCGATCTAATCACGCGACCGCATGAATTTCGATGGATTCGCCCGTTTCTACGACGGCGATTACCGCGACTACAGCGATGACATTCCACTCGTCCTGAAGACGGCGCGCACAGCCGGCCGCGCCGTGCTGGAGCTTGGCTGCGGCACGGGCCGCGTGCTGCTCCCCCTGGCGGACGCCGGCTGTCATGTTATCGGACTTGACGCGAGCGCGGCGCTGCTGGCGATCGCTCGCCGCAAGTTGGCGAAGCACGGCTATGCGTCCGCGACAGGGGCGGACGGCTCTCGGAAGGTCAGATTGATACAGGCGGACATGACAAGCTTTCAACTGGCAGAGAAGGAGATTGACTTCGCCTTTGTGGTCAGCAATACGTTGATGCACGTGACGACCCAGGCCGCGCAGTTGAAGGCGCTGCAGTGCGCGCAGCGCCATCTGCGCGCGGGCGGCCTGCTGCTGATCGATCTGTTCAACCCGGACGTTGCTTATCTGGAGGCGATATCGGGGATTCAGGAGCTGGCGGACTGGTGGGAGGACGAGGAAAGCGGCGCGAAGGTGTTGAAATGGACGACCCGCCACCTGGACGCGGCCCGGCAACTGCAGGAGACAGTTTTCGTTTACGAGGAGGTGTTTCCCGACGGGCGCAACGCGCAGACGCGGCTATCTTTTCCGCTGCGCTTCTGGTGGCCCGACGAGGGCGCCCTACTCCTGGAACAGGCAGGGTTTGCGGTGGATGACCTGTACGGCGACTTCTATGGCAGCCCCTATCAATCTGACAGCGAGCGCCTGATTTTCATCGCCCGAAAAAAGGCAGGCGGCTAGCGGCCTGCAACGCCACTAGCCACTGTAAGGGTCAACACTCGCTGTAGCCGCAGACATGGCATTTGCGGCAACCTTCGACATTGAGGAAGGTCGCTTCGCCGCAGTCCGGGCAGAGATCGCCAATGGGCAGCGCCAACTGTTCGCCGGCCACGGACTCTTTGTTTTCCGACAACTCGCTAAGATGATCGGAAAGCACCTGGGCCACGCCGTCCGGCAGGCTGCGCACGCGGCCAACTCCGAAGCCCAGCGGGCGCCCGCCGCCAATGCCGGCCAGTTCATCGATCACCCAGCGCAGCCGTTCAGACGGCGGCAGGGCAGACGGCATGCGCAGCGCCAAGCTGATCAGGCGGCCGATCGATTCGCTGACGGCGGCGACATCGCTGCCGGCCTTGCCGATGTTCAGGAAGACTTCAAAGGGCTCGCAGTTCTCGTCGCTGTTGATGGTGATGTAGGCGGTGCCCAAGGGAGTCTCCTTGCGATAGCTGCTTCCCTGCAACAGATAGGGGCGCGGCCGCTTGGTGAAGACGGCAGGATACTCGCTGTATGAATGTTCAGATGGGGGTTGGGCGCCGTTGCTTGAGGGAACGCTGTGCAGATGTTCGGACGGTTCTCCCTTCCTGTCCTTGACCGCCTTTGTCTCCAACACGACCTCTTGCCGGCTGCCGGTGACATAGACCGTGAGCCCCTTGCAGCCCAATTCCCATGCCTGCATGTAGGCCTGCGCCACATCTTCCTCGGCTGCGCCCTCGGGGAAGTTGCAGGTCTTGCTGATGCTGTTATCGACGAAGGCCTGGATGGCAGCCTGCATCTTGACGTGCTGCTCGGCGGTTATGTCACCGCTGACGACAAAGGTGCTGCGAAAGTCCTGGGGCAGATCTTCAATCTCCTGGCAGGATCCCGTCTCCGCCACCCGGCGCCGGATTGCATCGGCCTGCTCGGCGCTGAGATCCAACCGATCGAGGCCTTCCTCGAAGAGGGGGCTGGTATAGGGCAATTCGACATCCTCGTCCCCGTCCTTGAAGTGACGGATATACCCCAAGGCGAAGACGGGTTCACAGCCGTAGCCCTCACAGCCGCTCACGGTGGCGATGGTGCCGGTGGGCGCTACGGTCGTCTGGGCGGCATTGCGGATCCCATGGCGGCGAATGCCTTCGGTGACCTTCTCCCAATTCAGCGCGGGCCGGCCCCAATTGCGGCGATAGGGGGCGAGCGGCCGCGGTGGCTTCCATCGCATTCCGCCGAGCTGGTCGGCATCGTAGATGCTGCCGGCGTAGGCGAGGAAAGGTTGGCGCTCTGCGGCCAGGTCGATGCTCATCTGCATGCAGTGGAAACGCACGAACTCCATCACCTGGGCGGCGAACTCCTGGCCCTCTTCACTGCCGTAGCGGATGCCCATCTTGTACATCAGGTCGCCGAGGCCCATGATGCCGAGCCCGATCCGGCGCGCCTTGAGGGCAGCCTCCTTCACGACCGGCACGGCAGGCAGATAGGTATTGGCGCTGACCACGTTGTCGAGGAAGTGGGTGCTTTCGCGTACGGTCTTGTGCAGGGCATCCCAGTCCACCACGGTTGTACCGGCGCTGTCGGTTGTAACGTGCATGCTGAGGTTGATCGAACCGAGGCAGCAGTTCTCATAGGGCCCGAGCCACTGTTCACCACACGGGTTGGTCGCTTCGAGATCGTAAAGGTGGGGGACAGGGTTGCTGCGGTTGGCGGCGTCGATAAAGAGCGCGCCGGGTTCGCCGTTATGGTGGGCGTACTTGATGATGGTCGCGAACAGGTCCCGCGCCCTGACTGTCCTGGATACGGAGCCGTCGCGGGGGTTACGAAGGTCGAAATCGCCATCTTTCTTAACGGCCTGCATGAATTCATCGGTGATGGCGACGGAGATGTTGAAATTGGTAATTGCGCCCTCTTCGGCTTTGCAGCGGATGAACTCTTCGATGTCAGGGTGGTCGACGCGCAGGACACCCATATTGGCGCCGCGGCGGGTTCCGCCCTGGGCGATTTCGCCGAAGGCCTGATCATAGACCCGCAAGAAGCCCACCGGCCCGGTTGCGCGGCCGGCCGATGTATGGACGATATCCTTTTGCGGACGCAGGCGGCTGAAGCTGAAGCCATTGCCGCCGCCGGTCTGTTGGATGAGCGCTGCGACCCGCAGTGTGCTGAAGATGCCATCGCTGGCGCGGCCCATATCGTCTTCGATGGGCAGCACGAAGCAGGCGGCCAGTTGACCAAGGGGCGTGCCCGCGCCTGTGAAGGTGGGGCTGTTGGGGAAGAAGCGGAGATCGGTGAGCAGATCGTAAAAGGTTCTGGTGGCCGCTTCGACGTCGCCGCCGTGCTCTTCTTCCACCCCCGCTATGTGCCTGGCGACGCGAAAGAACATGCCGGCAGGTGTCTCCAGAAGCGTCCCGTTGACATCCCGACGCAGATAACGGCGCTCCAGTACTTTCAAGCTGTTTTCGCTCAGCTGGATAGCGCTGTCGTCCACGTACGCCGGCCCGGAGACTCTTTGCTTTTCTCCCTTTACGACTTCGAAGGTCGTGAAAGCCTCCTGTGGTTTGGCGCCATTGCGGGTGAGGGTGAATTCGAGGGCGGACATCGAGATACTCCTTAGAAAGCGGTGATATGCGGGAAGAACTTGTCTCGATCCAACTGTTCCAATTTACTCATGTCTCTTACTCTACTACATCCAAGAGCAAACGCACATTAGCCCTTTTTCAACACGAGGGCTTAGTAGTTAAAGAAAGGAAATGCCATGACGCCAAGAGACGGTTCCAGCGTTTTAGCATTAGAGCAAACGATCTAAAATGTCAAATGCCGACTCTGCAGCCGGATTGGTATCTCTAAGAGCCTCGGAAGGCTGAGTCGGCCTCGCCAATGGAACTGCTTATCCAGCCGACAAGTTCCCCGCCAAAATCCGTCCAAACCGGGTAGCTGGAACCCGCGCGTTCGCAAATGTCTGCCTTCCCCGCCTGCATCGCCCGAAAAAAAGATTCGGCATCAGGGTATCCTGCAGAGCCTATGCCGAAAGATTCGCCTTGTTCAGGTCGCAGCCGTTCTTTCTGGCGCCTCGATATGTGCGACGGCGTCACCATCCAGGTCGCTGCGTCCCATCAACCGGTCAATTTCGGACCGGATTTCATTCAGATCGCTGAAGTCGAGATAGACGCTGGCGAAACGGATATAGGCAACTTGATCGACATCGGCCAATTGGTCCAGCACGAGATTGCCGATCATTTCGCTTGTGACTTCTGCGCGCCCTAAGCGTTGAATTCGATCCTCGACGAATTTAACAATACTCTGCATGCGCTCGCTGCTGACGGGCCGTTTGACCGAGGCGACACGGATGCCGGCAAGCAGTTTTTGAGAATCGAACGGTTCCCGGTGGCCGTCCCGTTTGGAGACGAGCAGGCTGGGCGCGACATGCTCATAGGTAGTAAAGCGCTCCTCGCAATCCAGGCATTGACGACGACGGCGGACCGTCTCTCCTCTACCCCGCGTATCGATTACCTGGTGTTTGCCATGTCCGCAATGGGGACATTGCATCATCCGTCTCCCGAGCAGTCGGCGTGGCTGGTGTTGGGAGCGCGGTTCCCCCACTTGGTTCTGGTTCAGACGGGTTCAGTTTAGCGCCCTTCGACAACTTTTCAGGCCCGTTTTCCGTTCGAGGAATAACCTACATACTGTATCATACAACATCGAGAGGTACAATATATAGTACAGCGGCCCTCGCGTGCTTGATTCAGGACATCAATATAGATATATCACAGTCACGGCCGCCGCGCAAACGGAATTTCGGGCAGACAGAAGTCATTTCGCGTGCCGGTGCACGCGGCATTTTTGCAGGGAATCGGGCCTAAATGCCGGGGCGGCGGGCGCCGTTTGACCGCGCAGTTTCCTCAGCGGGCGAGGTGAAAAAAGAGCCACGGCATCGCCGGGCTCTCTGAACAGTTATATTTGGAGTATTCCATGCTTGGGCGCTACTGACCGTTATTGTTCTTGGCGCGGCGTAGGAATGCCGGAATGTCCAGGTCTTCGCGGTCGAAGGAGCGAACGGGAAAGTCGATTGGCTCCTTGTCCTTGGGCTTCGGCTGTGTTTGGGCAGGTTGGTTCGGCGGGGGTTGGGGGGGTTCGCCGGTCTGTCGAACGCTGCCGGTGGCAGGCTGCCGGGTCGAAGCGGGCGGCTGTTCGGGACGCCGACCCTTGTCGAAGCCGGTGGCGATGACGGTCATATGGAGATCGTCCTTCATACTTTCGTCGATGACGGCGCCGAAGATGATATTCGCTTCGGGATGGGCGTTGGCCCGGATCATTTCGGCGGCCTCATTCACCTCGAACAGGCTCAGGTCGTCACCGCCCTTGACATTGAAGAGAATGCCTTGGGCGCCCTCGATCGACACATCCAGCAACGAACTGTGAATCGCCTGCTGGGCGGCTTCCTGGGCGCGGTTTTCGCCGCTGGCGCGGCCGATAGACATCAGGGCTGCGCCGCCGTCGAGCATGATGGAACGCACGTCGGCGAAGTCCAGATTGATCAGACCCGGCACGGTAATCAGTTCACTGATGCCCTGAATGCCCTGCCGCAGCACATCGTCGGCGACGATGAATGATTCACGGATGGCGGTGGTTTTGTCGAGGATATGCAGGAGCCGATCATTAGGGACGGTAATCAGGGTATCTACAGATTCGCGCAGGCGGCCCATCGTGCTTTCGGCGATGCGGCGGCGCTGCGTGCCTTCGAAGGTAAACGGTTTCGTGACGACGCCGATTGTCAGAGCGCCTGATTCGCGTGCGACAGAGGAGATGACCGGAGCCGCGCCGGAACCCGTACCGCCGCCCAGACCGGCGGTCACGAAAACCATATCCGCGCCTTCGAACATCTGCTCGATTTCTTCCCGGCTCTCCTCGGCTGCCCGCAGGCCGATTTCCGGCTTTCCGCCCGACCCCAGGCCTCTGGTCAATTTGTCTCCAATCCGCAGACGCTGCGGTGCGTTGGAGAGCATCAAGGCCTGCGCATCGGTATTGACGGCGATAAACTCTACGCCTTGAACGTCTGCCTCGATCATGCGGTTGACCGCATTTTGTCCGCCGCCACCAACGCCGACAACCTTTATCTGGGCAAAGTTGTCTACAAATTGTGAGGCGCTACTCCGTCTCGTCATAGATCGATCTCCTTTAACCGCTGGCAGACATTCCCCGGGCCGCTTTTTGGTAATTGCACTTTCGTTGGCGTTACCAAAGGCTGCGTTCTCACCGCTGTATCAGAATTGTTCCATCGTACTACACCTGAATTCGATTGCAAAGTCACTGAATTAGGGGTGTCCCCGCAAAAGGACCCAGATGAGTCTATATTTCAGGCCGATATGAAGACGAATACTCTGGAGTCCGGTAAGATGCCACGGCCAGCTGTTGCCGGACTGATTTGGGACTGAAATTGGGGCATATTCTTGACTATATGCCTACGATCCATCTACGAAATAGTCGCTTTGTACCGCCGGACCCGCAAAAGACGAAAAAAGGAAGGCCCAAAGAGGATTTTACACCGTCTTTGTGGCGGGGACATTCTCTGCGCGCGGGGGTCTGATGCCTGCCAAATCCCTTTCGATCCCTTCTGGGCAATATACCTACGATCCATCTACGACGCCAGCAGGTTGCAGCGCTACTCACGCGGAGACGGGGGCGCCGCGCAATTTGAAGGTCATTGCGGTCGATTTCGAGGCAGCCACCCGGGGGGCGAGGTGCGGTTTGACCTGGTTGTCTCTCAAACCGGGGCATAGCTGGGCGCCCGGAAGGAGGTTCCCTCAATCCGGCAGTAAACTCTTGAGCCAGCCGCCGACCTTGTCCAGGATCTGCCCGTTTTCCGGGATCATTCTCTGCATGGGGTAGTGGATTGCGCGCGCGTCTTCGTAGAGCGCCCAGAGCAGGAGGCCGGCTGCGGTGGCGTAGGCGGGAGATTGCAGTTCTCTGCTCAACCCATGCACGGCGGGATGATCGACGGGGCTGCCGATACGCACCGGCATGCGCAAAATTCTGCGGAACAGGTCCACTGCGCCGGGGAGCTGGCTGGCGCCGCCTGTGAGGACGAGCCCTGCCGGCACCATGTGGCCGTAGCTGCTCTTGGCAATTCGGCTCTGGATGAGTTCGGCGGTTTCTTCGGCCCGCGCCTGCAGGATCTGGCTGATAAAGCGCCGGCTGAAGGTGCGTTCCGGTTTGTCGCCGAAGACGGTCGCCCAGACCTGTTCGTCTGCGGCAATCCGTTCCGGTTGCAGATGGCCGTAGCGCAGTTTCAGCTCTTCGGCCACTTCAAAGGGGGCGCGCAGCCCGATAGCGACGTCATTGGTCATGTGGCTGCCGCCTACGTCCAGCACTTCGGTGTGCCAGAGACCATTGCCGCGAAAGAGGGCCAGATCGGTGGTGCCGCCGCCCAGGTCGGCCATGACGACGCCCATCTGCCGCTCTTCCGCGGTCAGCACGGCCTCGCCGCTGGCGAGTGGTTCCAAGACCAGTTCGTCGATGTCGATGCCATGGGCCAATACACACTGGGCGAGATTGTTGATGGCGTTGATGGTGCCGGTGACGATATGGGCGTCGACTTCCAGCCGGCTGCCGAGAATGCCCAGGGGTTGTTGAATGTTTTCCTGCTCGTCCACCTTCCAGTGGCGGGCGATCACGTGGATGATCTGCCTGTTGGCGGCAATCTGAACCGCCCGTGCGCCCTCGAGCGCCCGCTGCATATCGTTGCCGGTGACGCCATGGCGTCCGTCGATCGGGCTGATGCCGGCGCTGTTCGAGGTGGCGATGTGGTTGCCGGCGATGCCCAGATAGGCGCCGGTGATCTGTTCGCCGGATTCTTGTTCGGCCGTCTCCAGCGCTTCGCCGATGGCGGTGGTTACCTCCGGCACATCCATGACAACGCCGCGGCGCAGACCCCTGCTCGGCGTGACGCCGCCGCCAAGAACTCTGACAGCGAGATTGCCCAGACTGTCATGGATGACAGTGCCAACCAGCGCGCAGATTTTTGTGGTACCCACATCGACCGCGGCGATAATCTCTCTGGTCACTGATGGTTTCTCTGAATGTAGTGGTGTAGTATCAAGACCTATTGCTCAGCGGGCGCACCGTCGTATCGGCGGATGAAGGAACGGTTCGGCACCATTACATTAAGGGTGAGAGCTTCGTCTCCGGCTGCCTCCAATTGCGGCATTAACCATTGCAAAGCCGTCCATTTTTCTTCGAATTTGTATCCGTCTCCCCAGTGGATCCAAGCCTGGGTGGACGGCAGGCTGAAATTTAAGCCGTAACGAGAATTGTACCAGAACTCACTAACGATGGAAAGACGATTTGAAAGAAACATGGCAGAAGTCAGGACCCGTTTATCGATCTGAAGGCCGCCTTCCACGTTTGCAGTCTGCGCCTCGGCCGAGGGGTCGATGATCCGCAGCGTCGGCTGCATGTCCAGTTCTCGGGGCGCCAGGGCCATGCCGTCCTCCAGCAGCCAATACTCCTGCTGATCGGTGGCCCAGAGAGCCACGGGGAGCACTTCCTGAACGCTGATGTTGATATGCCCGGGCCAGCGAATTTTTACATCTGCATCGGTCACATACGGGTGCGCTATCACCTGTTCTTCAATCTTTTCCGGATCCAGCCAGAAGATACTCCAACTGTCGATATCGCAGGCAGCGAAGAGCTCCTCTTGCGATAGATAGTGGGCTCCTTCAAAGCGCACATTTTCACGGTAGATGTAGAAGCTTTCGCTGGTGTACAGCCAATACAGAGCGGCCGCGACCGCAGCCAGCAGCATCAGACTCACTGTTTTGCTTGGGGCCAAACCGGAAAAGCCGGGGAAGAGGGTGGCCTGCGCGCCAGCGGAGACGGGGAGCGATGACGATTTTCGCTTTCTTCTCCTGTTGAAACCCAGCCTCGTTCGACCGTTTTTCGAGATGAACGTCTGCGTCGAACGCAGTGCCGCGGTGAACCGGCGGCGGGTTTGCGCGTGCCGTCGCCGCCGCACCCGCTTGGGCGAGACAGCCTTCTGCGCGGCCCGCGATCCTCGTTTCTGTTTGCGCCCTGAGTTGAAGGCAGTTTGCATTGTACTGAATCTGATTGTACTACTCTACACGTCGATACCGATCTTCAAAAACTGCTGCGGGCGTCCCGCACTTGTGTCAACAGGACCTGGCTAGCGATGGATCCGGTTCTGCTGGCGGTCCGCGTGCCGTTCCAGCGCCATATCGACCAGGCTGCCCACCAGTTCGGTCAGGGGAACGCCGCTGGCTTCCCAAAGCTTGGGGTACATGCTGCTGGCGGTAAAGCCGGGCATGGTATTCAGTTCGTTCAGAAAGAGCTGGCCGTCGGCGCCTAACAGAAAGTCTGCCCGCGCGAGACCGGCTCCGTCAAGCGCCTGGAAGGCGCGAACGGCCAGCAGACGGATTTCATCTGCCAGGGCGGGGGGAATGTCCGCCGGAATCAGAAGCCGGCTGCCCTTGTCCAGATACTTGGCCTCGTAGTCGTAGAACTCATTGGCCGGAACTACTTCGCCGACAACGCTCGCCCGGGGCTCATCGTTGCCGAGGACACTGACCTCCAATTCGCGGGCGTCGTGCACGCCTTCTTCAACCAGCACTTTGCGGTCGTAACGGCAGGCGAACTCGATGGCGTGCGCCAACTCCGCCCGATTTCTGACTTTGCTGATGCCTACGCTGCTGCCCAGATTGGCCGGCTTGACGAAGAGAGGATAGGGCATGGCGGACTCCAGCTCGTCCAGCAACTTCTCCCGGCGGTTTTCGCGCGGGCCGGAGTCTGACTCCCGGCCTTCGACCCAATTTCGGCGCAGCAGTGTGCGGTAGGCGACCTGGGGGATGCCGGCGGCGGCAAAGAGCGCTTTCGCGGTAATCTTGTCCATCGCGACCGCGCTGGCGAGGACGCCGCAGCCTACGTACGGCATTTCGAGCATCTCAAGCAGCCCCTGCACAGTCCCGTCCTCGCCGTAGGGGCCGTGGAGCACGGGAAAGATCAGGTCCACCGAGGGCAACCGCTCGCTATGCTCCAGAAGCGGGAACTGCGTCGAGCGGGGCGCGAGAAGGGCGGAGTCGGTCTCCTTCATCTTGCCTTCGCCGTTCTCTCTCACCTTGCCGCTGGTCAACTGCGCCAGAGGATCAGCGCCGGTGAGCCATTCACCGGTCTTGGTAATGCCGAGCCGCACCGTTTCGTAGCCGGCTTCGTCCAACGCGCCGATGACCGTCTGCGCGCTGAGCAGGGAGATTTCGTGCTCCCCGCTTTTGCCGCCAAAAAGGACACCGACCCGTATTGGATTGTACGCCATAAGAGTCACCATTCTCCGATTTTCTGAAATTCCGGCTGTAGCTCCACGCCGCTGCGCCGGGCCACTGCCGTCTGAATGTGTTCGATCATCGCCATGACATCGGCTGCTGTCGCCGCGCCGACGCCGCCGGGGTTGATGAGAAAGTTAGCGTGCGTACAGCTGACCTCGACGCCGCCGAGACGAAATCCTTTCAGCCCGGCCTCCTCGATCAGGCGTCCGGCAAAGTCGCCTGGCGGGTTGACGAATGTGCTACCTAATGAAGGCTCCACCGGCTGTGTGCTGCGTCGATGGCCCAGGAAAGACTGGGCGGCGGCGCGGATCGTTTTCCGGTCGCCGGTTTGCAGTCGGAAGTTGGCGCTCAAGAGGACGGGGCCAAAACCGGCGTCGGTACGCCCCTCCCGTTTTAAACTGCTTTGACGGTAGGCGTAGGCGAGATCCTCGACGCGGTAGACCTGGATATCGCCGTTGTCGTTCAGCAGCAGAACGTCCCAGAGCGAGTCCTTCACCTCCCCACCATGTGCGCCGGCGTTGTTGACCACGGCCCCGCCGACGGAACCGGGCACACTCACCGCCCACTCCAGCCCGGTCAGCCCGGCGTTGATGGCGGTGCGGGCGGCGCCGGCCATCAGGGCGCCGCTCTCGGCGTAGAGGAAGGGACGGGTGTCTTTGGGATAATCGCAGCAGGGGGCATCCTGCACCTGCACTGCATTGCAACGGTTATGGATCACCAACCCGCGCACGCCCCGGTCGCTGATCAGCACATTGCTGCCGCCGCCCAGGACCAGGTAGGGCAGGTCGTTGGCCCTGGCCCAGCGCACGAGTTTCAGCAGCTTATGCGTGTCTGTGACCACCGCGAAATAGTCGGCAGGGCCGCCTACTTTGATTGTCATCAGGTTTGCCAGCGGGTGGTCCTGCCGGATCTGCACGCCGAGGGCCTCGATCTGGTCGAGAGCGGCGGCGCGGATTTCTCTCTTTGAACGGGCCGGAGCCGTTGCTGGCGCCATAATGTCGAGTACGGTCACTTCGTGATCAGATTCCTCGTAAGGTGCGCAGTTGTCTTAGCAGCCGGTCGAAATCCAGCGCGGCGAAATCACTGGTGTCGACGTGAAATACGGGACCGTCCAGGTCCAGGGGGCGGTTGCGCCGCTCCAACTCCACGGTGTCGAACTGGCCCATCCGCAAGCGGTCCACATGCCCCGGGTGTCGTTCGCCGTTGTCCACCCGCCGGGCATAGCGTTGATGCAGCAGGTCGGCCCGGGCGGAAAGGATGACCTGCGCCGGCTGGAAAGGGTGGCGCGCCTGCAATGCCTGGAAGCGCGGGTTGGCCCAGTCCGGATCGAAGGGCGTTTCCACAAGCAGCGAGCAGCGGGCCTCCAGCAGGCGTTCGATCAGCAGATAGACCAGTTCATACGTTGCCCGGCCTAGCCGCTCCGACCAGGCCACGGTTGACCAGCCCAGCGTCTCGAAAAGGGACTCCTTGAGATCGTCGCGTGCGATCAAGGGTAGAGCCAAAGCCGGGGCCAATTTACGGGCCAGTGTCGTTTTGCCGGCGCCCGGCGCCCCGCATACGATCAGGACAAGCGGCAGCGCATTCCCCCCTTCAGCCATCGGTTCCCAGTCTCTCCAGCAGCGTTTCGCCGATGCGGTGGCTGGTGCCTGCGCCCAGAGTCAGGACAACATCGCCGGCGGTGACTTCGTCGTGGAGAAGCGTGCTCGTATCCTCGATGCCGCCGCTGTGACGGATCGAAGGATGCTGGCTGGCGGCCGCGACCGCGGCCGCGGTCATGGCCCTGTCGCCGCTCTCTCGGGCAGCATAGATATCGGTCACCAGCACCGCGTCGGCGTTGTCGAAGCTGCAAGCGATTTTGTGCAGCATCGCTCTGGTGCGGCTGAACGTATGGGGCTGAAAGACGGCCCAGATACGCCGTTCGCCGAAGCGGTTGCGGGCCGCGGCCAGGGTCGCCTGGATCTCGGTGGGGTGATGGGCGTAATCGTCGATGACCGTCACGCCCTGCCGCGTCCCCTTCAGTTCAAAACGCCGGCCGATGCCCGTATAATGGTGCAGGCTGGCCAGGATCTGCGCTATCGGCGCCCCACAGCGGCGGGCGACGGTCAATGCGGCCAGGGCGTTGCGCAGGTTGTGGATGCCCGGCGCCTGCAACTGCAGGCGTCCGATCGACCTCCCTTCACTGCAGACTGTGGCGACATAGCCCCCGCCCGTTCCCACCATTTCTCCGGCGGCGCGCACGTCGCAGAGGTCGTGCAGTCCATAGGTCAGCCAGGCCGGGCCGCCTTCGGCTGCGCTTTTTGACGCTTCGCCAAGGGCCCATCTGTGGCGTCGGCTCAGCGCAAAATCTGTGCGCAGCGCCTCCGCGCCGGGGTCATCGCCGCACGAGACCACGCATCCATCGGCGCGTACCTGCGCCACAAACTGACGAAAGGCGTCGACAAAGCTGACCGGCGTCGGATAGCAGTCAGGGTGGTCCCACTCCACATTGGTCACTACGGCCACCATTGGGGTCAACCCATGGAACATGCGGTCATATTCATCGGCTTCGATCACGAAGGCACCGGCGGTCCCTGCGTGGGCGTTGCCAAATCCCGGCAGGTCGGCGCCGATGATATAGCCGGCGTCGCAGCCGCTTGCGTGCAGCGTCTGCACGATCATCGCGGTCGTCGTGCTTTTGCCATGCGTGCCGGAGACTGCGATGACATCGCGGCCGGCCAGCAGCGGCCGGAGAAAGGACTCCCGCCTGACGACCGGTATCCCCAGCCTGTACGCGGTCTGGCGTTCCGGGTTGGTTTCGTCGACGGCGCTGCTGATCAGGACCACGTCCGGGCGTTCCCGGTCCGTCAGTTCGGTGAGCTCTGCGGCCGCTCCCTGGCGCTCGAAAATTTTCGCGCCGGCTGCAGCCAGCCGGCGTATGCGCTCGCTCTCCTGGCGATCGCTGCCGCTGACGTGTATGCCCCGTTCCAGGAGAACGTGGGCGATGGCGGAGAGGCCTGCGCCACCTATCCCTATCAGATGCACGCGCGGCCGCGTGTCGTCCCCACCTTTCCTGGGTAGGGAGGCGTCCAGCGCCTTTTGCAACCGCTTCTGCCAGCTGTCAACCGGCATCTCTGCCTCCGTTTGCGCTTCGCCAAGGGCCAGCAGATGGCGTCGGCTTAGCGCAAAGCCTGCGGCCGCGCCGCTCTCCAGCCGGGGCGCATTCAACTCTCATCCCCGCACCCGCATCAGCAACAGTATCGCGATGGGGATCACCCACGGCGTCGGTGACGGCATGATATTCTGGGGCAAATAGCGCACCAGCTCGACAGCGATCGGCGACAGGTCCGGATTTATCCATCCCAAATTTGAGAGGGGATAGCCGTATATGTGCTGGTAATACCAGAGGCTGCCACTGATCAGATAGCCGTTGATTGCGCCGACCAGGCAACTGAGAATCGCGCCGTGGGGCATCGGCCACTGCTGACCGCTGAAGGTGATAACCCGCCCGGCATAGCCGGCAAAGATGGTAACGACAAAGATAACCAGGTAGAAGTTGCTCAGAAACAGCTGCCGGGCACCCACATCTTCAGCCGAGAATACCATTTGCCATACACTGTTCAGGATCGGATTGAGTCGGTCCTGGACGTACAGCAGCAGAAAGATCGCGACAATAATAATCATGGACCTGCCCAATTCACGCGCATAGCCCTGGGCAAGGCCGATCAGGGTAATGATGCCAGCGATAGACCCAAAATAAACTTCGATCAGCCCCATAACAGTTCAGTAATCAGACGTGATTCAACAGAGGGCGGCTTGTCGCACTATTGTTCATATTGCGCTCGATCAGGTTTGGCCTCGGCGCAGTGTGCTGATCACCGCCACGAGCAACACCGTCAACGCAATCGCGGCCAGGATAGGTTGTTGAGGCCCCAATGCCACCCAGAGATCGCCAAAACCGGAGTGCATCATGTCGGTCACGCTTTGCAGAAGGCCCTGCACTCCCGTGCCGGGAGATGAGACCGACGCAACCCCGACCTCCGGAATGAAGGCGATCAGTCGCGGCGCAAAGGTAGGGATGTAAAACAGTCCGTTGCCAACGCCGATCATGGCCGCCAGGAGACCGGATGAACTCTGGCTGTCAGGGATCGCCTTATTGGTCAGCAGGTAGGTAAAGAGCAGCAACCCCGACCAGGCCAGAAAGGAGACCGTCGGCTGGTCTGCATCCGAGAGCCAGTTCGAGGGGCCCAGGGTGTAGACCGGTTCGCCAATTCCGTCCGCGTCCCCTGTACGCAGCGAGGCCAGGAACTTTGCGCCCACACTGATGATACCGAAGACGATTCCCAGCACCTGCCTGACGATATCCAGGGCCAGGCCCTGGTTTTGTTGCAGCAGGAAGAAGCCCCCGACCGAGACGATCAGCACCGACAGTTCTCTGAACAGACCCCGCCGGAAGCCGACCCAAGCAAATAGGAGGACGTAGAATACAAATGCAACTGTACCTGGCGTATTTTCACTCATTTTTTATGTTTTCATCCTGGGAGGAGGGCGCCCTCTGGGCCTATCCCGCCTGCTTTGCATTCACTGTCAATAATCACAGTCTACAACCCCGGCGGCCGGTGGACCGTACTCGCCATGGGCTACGAGCCGCTGAAGTTCACGGGCGATATTGTCTGCGGCCTGGGGCCGGGCCAAGGCGCCGGCCGCCGCCGCCATGGCGAGCCGTCGACTTTCATCGGCCAGCAGCGCCGCGATGGTCGGTTCCAGCCTTTCCGCCAGCTGTCTGTCCTCGATGATGATCGTGCCGCCGGATTCGGCCAGTTTCTGTGCATTGGGGCGCTGGTGGGAGCCGGCGCCGGGCAGAGGCGCGAGTACCGACGGGAGGCGCGCCAGTGGAAACTCAGCCAGCACGCTGGCCCCGGCACGGGCGACCGCAAGGTCTGCGCTGGCGAGCGCCCAAGCCATCTCCTCGTGCAGATAGGCCACGGGATGGTAGCGGTAAGCCAGTGGGCTGTCCCAGAGAGGGGGCCCTTCCTGTTCCAGCAGGGGCCAGTCGCGCGTCCCGATGACGTGTAGAATCTGGCAGGCGGGCAACAGGGTCGGCGCGGCCTGCCAGACGGCCCGGTTGATAGTGCGCGCGCCCTGGCTGCCGCCGAAGACCAGCAGTAGAGGCAGTCCATCCTCCAGATCCAGCCCCAGTTTCCGGGTCAACCTCTGCCGGGCTGCCTGCCTAGTTTGACGCTTCGCCAAGGGCCCATCTGTGGCGTCGGCGAAGCGCAAATCCTCTGTCGCTTTCAAGAGGTCGGCGCGAACAGGGTAACCGGTGACCACCGCCTTTGGGCCGAAGAAACCGGCCACTTCGGGGAAGCTGACCGCGACACGCTGGGCCAGGCGGCTGAGCCAGCGCACGGCCAAGCCGGGGGTCATGTCCGGCAGATAGATCATCACCGGCACCGACCGCATTCGACAGGCTATCGCGACCGGCACCATGACATATCCACCGGTGGCAAAACATGCCTGCGGGCGGAAATCTTCGAGGATTTGCAGAGACTGGCTTATGCCTGCCAGCATTTTGGCCAGATTGCGTGAAGCCATAAATGGATTGCGTCCTCGCAACGCGCCGCTTTGAACGTCGTGGAAGGGGATGCCAGCGTCCTGCACAAGAGGGTGCTCGATGCCGGTCCGGCTCCCCAGCCACAGCAGGGCAGGGTTACCCTGAGCGGGCGCGGCGGTCTGAGCGTTGATTCTTAGTTGTTCGACGACGGCGAGAGCCGGATATACGTGCCCCCCGGTTCCACCACCCGAAATTAGAAGGCGCATGGGCTGTCTGCCCTGGGGGGCCGGAGGATGCCCCGGATTCGGTTGACCTAAAAGCGCTGGCCAGGCCCCCGAGAATTCGGTCGCCCGCCGTGGGGTGAGGGCGTGCGCCGGCTTCGCCGCGACGGGGCGCGGCGGGAGGAGGCTGACCCCGATATCGGCTGATATTCAGCAGTATGCCGGCAGCCCCCATTGACGTGACGAGAGAACTGCCGCCGAAGCTGACGAACGGCAGTGTTACGCCGGTGGGGGGCGCGACGGCCACTGCGACCGCGATGTGAATAATGGCCTGCAGGATGATGAGGGCGGTGATGCCCACTGCCAGCAGAGAGCCGAAGATGTCGGTCGATTCGCTGGCGATGCGCAGACCGCGATAGACAAAAAGCGTGAAGAGCAGGATCACCAGCAGCGTGCCCAGCAACCCCATCTCCTCGCCGATGACCGCAAAGATATTGTCCGACCAACTCAGGGGCAGATTTCCGGGCAACTTTTCGGTACTGTTGCCTAGACCCACGCCAAGCGGGCCTCCTTTGACAATGGCCTGACTGGCTTCGCGGATCTGCCATTCGGAGCTGTTCAGGGGAGACTGGATCGACTCGATCAGTGCGCTGACCCGGCGACTGGCATAGCTGTTGCGGGTGATCACCAGCCAGAAGGTGACAGTGGCCACAAACCCGCCCAGGATAAGCTGTTTCAACTCGGCACCCGCGAGAAAGAAGATGATCAGCGCGGTGGCAACGATCAGAATCGTGGTACTGATATCCGGTTGCGCCACGATCAGCCCGGTCACGATCCCCATGAGCACGCCAAAGGGAATCAGCCCGTAGTTGATATTTTTGATTCGATCGCCTTTGCTGGCCAGCCAGGTGCTGATATAGATGAGAACAATCACTTTCACCGGCTCACTCGGCTGAACGCGACCGCCGGGGAAGGCGCGGGTTGCGCCGAAACGGCTTTCGCCCAGAAAGATGACCATTATCAGGGAGATCAACCCTATGGCCATCAGTGGTATGCTCCACCGCTCCCAAATGCGGTAGGGGACCATCGCGGCGCCGACCAGCGCTACCAGACCGACCCCCAACCAGCGGAGCTGCAGCAACACGTAATAGAAGGGGGATACCTGGTTTTCCAGCGCCCAGGGGTAACTGGCGCTGAAGACCATGACAGACCCGAACAGAATCAGGCAGGTCAGGACGGTGGCCAGCGCCCAATCGAAGTTGGGCCCGAACCTACCGATCTGTTTCGCTTGGCTGACCTGAAGCGCCATTGTCATTCCTTTAACTTCCGCGGCACCGTGCTGGAACCGGAGGGTTTGTTGCAGGAGGCCGGCAACGTACGGTTGCCGCTAGCCACTGGCCACCAGGTTGCGGAAATGGTCCCCGCGTTGTTCGAAATTTTTGTAGGCGTCGTAGCTGGTGCCGCCCGGGGAAAAGAGCACGACCGTACCGGGCGTCGCCGTCTGCCTGGCCAGGACGACGGCCTCGTCGAGGCGCTGGACAACCGCGCAGCAGGGGGCGGAGATACGCCGGAAGGAGGCCCGCTCCCTGACCTTGTCGGCGATCATCGACCCCGCTTCTCCGAACCCGATCAGACATTGGACCCGGTCCAGGACTTCGTCGGCGAAAGTATCCCAGGGCAGATTCTTGTCCTTGCCGCCGGCCAGGAGAATGAGCGTCTGCGCGCCCGGGGGGAAGACCTGGAGCCCGGCGACGGCCCGCTCGGGCGCGGTCGCGATGCTGTCATTGATCCATACGACGTTGTCTCTGGGCCGCATTTCCTCCAGCCTGTGCGGTACACCGGCAAAGGAGCGGGCAACGCGCCCCATCGCCTGTTCGGATGCGCCGGCCGCTCCACTGATGGCGGCCGCGGCCAACAGGTTGGAGATATTGTGCTCGCCGCGCAGTCGTACATCGGGGCGGCGGCAGAAGGGCCGGTTTTCGAAAAGCAGATCTTCGGTCGTTTCGGATGCCCAGGCGCCGGCGGCCGGCCGCGGCCAAGTCTCGGAATTTGTTTGCGCTTCGCCAAGGGCCGGCAGATGGCGTCGGCTCAGCGCAAAAAGAGACGTGCGCCGGATTCGGCTCGCAGAGGTGGAAAAGGGAATGATTCGCCGGTTTTTGCCGAGGACGGAACGACATTGCGCCAGGAGAGAGTCCAGTTCCCATTCGGCGGAGACCGGCTTACCGTCATCTTCCCAGCCAGCCATGCGGCTGGCGACCGGATCATCGGCGTTGAAGACCACTATGCTGGTCGGCTTCAGATGGCGCAACAGGTTGGACTTTGCCAGAACATAGTCGGCCATTGATGAATGCCGGTCCAGATGATTGGGCGTGATATTGAGAATGACGGCCACGTCCGGCCCCAGCTGGTCGAGCGATCCATAGGCGACTTTCGGGTCGAACAGTTCGAGCTGAAAGCTGCTCAACTCCAGCACCATCATGTCATTTTCTTGAATCGCGTCGAGGCGGTCCAGCAGCGGCCTACCGATATTGCCACCGACGTGGACGGTATGGGCGTCATCGACCGTCTTCTGCAACATTTCTCCGACGAGCGTTGTCGTTGTTGTCTTGCCGCTGCTGCCGGTGATGGCGATGACAGGGCAGGGGGCCAGCTGCATTGTGAGCAGGCTGTCATTGGTCAGAGGGATACCGCGGCGAATGGCATCCTGGACGAGCGGCGATTGGAGCCGCACGCCGCCGCTGAGGCAGAGAAGATCACAGTCGTCCAACAGGTTGGGAGGATGGCCGCCTAAGGCAAGCGCTACCGGCAGATCACCCAACTGCTCCAACTCTTCGGCCAATTTGCGCGCGGGCGCGACATCGCTGATGGTTACGTTTGCGCCTGCTGCCGCGAAGAAATGGGCCAAAGCCAGTCCCTGACGGCCCATCCCCAAGATAACGACGTTGCGTTTTTCAAAGTTGAACTCTTCGGTGTTGGCAATCATGGTATCGTTCTCCTTCCGGCAGCCGGTCTCCGGTCAACGCTTTGCCCCCCCGGCATTTACGAGGGGCTGAAAGCCGGCCACCAGGAATCGAGGCGCCGCCGGCATGAGACGGATACAAGCGGCAGTCTCACCCGTTCCACAGCGCCAGGGCCACCCCCAACATTCCACTCAGCACACCGACTATCCAGAATCTCTCTTTGACCTGTGTTTCACTCCACCCCATCAATTCAAAATGATGGTGGATCGGAGTCATCTTGAACAGGCGGATATCACGACCCAGGTAGCGTCGGCTGAGCTTTGCGGACGCCACCTGCAACAGTACGGAAACCGTTTCGGCGACAAAGACGAACCCGACCACCGGCAGCAGCAGCCATTGACCGGTCATCAGCGCCACCAATGCAAGCGTTGCGCCCAAAGCCAGGCTTCCGGTGTCACCCATGAAGATCTGTGCCGGGTGAGCATTGAACCAGAGAAAGGCGAACAGCGCTCCCACCATTGTGAAACAGAAAGCCGCTAGATAGGTCTGCCCCTGTCTGTGGGCAATCAGCCCGTAGCTGGCGAAGGCAATGCCGCTTATGCTTCCGGCCAGGCTGTCGAGTCCATCGGTCAGATTTACGGCATTGCTGAAACCGATAATGATCAGAATTCCCATCGGAATGAACAGCCAGCCGACCACAACCCACTGCGGAATGCCGGGCACACCTACATAGTACAGATCGGGCGGTCCGTAATAGAGAATGCCCACGATAATCGCTGCGAATATGAACTGGAAGCCGCTCTTCATCCGCGCCGACATGCCCTTTCCCCTGCCTCGAAGTCCCAGCCAGTCATCGACGGCGCCGAGCGTCGCGTGCGCCGCCAGACAGAAAAAGAGCAACAGTGTACTCTTGCCGATCAGAGTAAAGCCAAGCAGATTCGCCAGGTTGAGCGCCCCTGTGATCAGGAGGACCGGCACAACAAATAACAGTCCCCCCATCGTCGGCGTGCCCGTCTTCTCCTGGTGCGAGTCCGGTCCTTCCATCCGCACCTGTTTGCCGATGCGGTAGTGTTTCAACAAGGTGATCAGCGGTTGTCCCCAAATCACGGCCATAAAGAAGCTGAGTGTTCCGAGCACCAGCGGAAATTCCATCTATGAGCCCCTTAACTTTCGAGGAGGCCGCCGCCGGCCCCTTTATCTGACACTGGGTGGTGGGCTGGGTCTGTCGCTGCGGCTGTTGCCGGCTCTTGTGAGATCTCGGGGACAATTCGTTCCATCCCCACAGCACGGCTGCCTTTGACAAGCAGCAGATCCTGCGGTTGAGCCATTTCCTTCAGAATCTGCACGGCCGTCTCAAAATCGCCGGCTTCGTACACGGCCTGGGAAGGCAGGCCTGTCTTGCGGGCCTCGTCGGCGATGAGACTGCCGAGAGCGCCGACAGTAACGAGCAGATCGGTTACGCCGGCGGCATGGGCGCCGACCTGTTTATGCCCTTCGGTCGTGAAGGCGCCCAACTCTCTCATGTCGCCGAGAATCGCGATACGGCGTCCGCCGCTGTGTTGTTGCATCTGCTGTTGTTTCTGATGCTGCCCGTTGCTGGATTGCGGCGTTTGTTTCGCTGATTCTGGCCCCATTTCCGGATAGTTGGCGGCGGAGGCACAGTCCGCGCCCGTTTGGCGGCGGGTGAAAAGGTCGTTCAAGAGATTGAGGGCGGCCATGGTACTGACGGGGCTGGCGTTATATGTGTCGTCGATGACGGTGCAGCCATTGATGCCCGGCCTCACAACAAGCCGCAACTGACTCGGCGCCCGCTGCAGGCCGGCGACGATTTTCTGCCAGGACAGGTCGTTGACGATGCCGACGGCGGCCGCGCCGAGGGCCGTATAGACTGAATGTCTACCCAAAAGGGACACACTCAGGCGCTGGCTGTGGATGCGGCCGTTTTCCTGGCGATGATGAAAACGGAAGCGGATGCCTTCCATGCCCAGACTTTCGACTTCGTCGGCCCACAGGTCCGCATCAGCGGTGAGACCATAGAAGAAGGGCCGGGCATCGGTGGCGTCCGCCATCGCCCGAACGCGGGCGTCATCCTGGTTCAGAATGGCTGCGCCGCCGTTCTGGGCGTTAGGAAGAGCCTCCACCAGTTCAGTTTTGGCTTGTACAATCCGGTCTATCGTGCCCAGCCGCTCCAGATGGGTGGGGCCGACATTGGTCACGAGGCCGATATGGGGCCGCGCCAGGCTGCAGAGCAGGCGAATTTCTCCCAGGTCGTACATCCCCATCTCCAACACGGTCCGCTCGTGGCCCGTGTGCAGCCCGAGGAGAGCCAGCGGCAGGCCCTGTTCGCTGTTGAGGTTGCCGGTGTTGTGATGGGTGCGGAAGCGCTGCGCGAGGACCGATGCTGTCAACTCTTTTGTACTGGTTTTGCCTACGCTGCCGGTCACGCCGACCACCCGCAAATCCGGGCGGGTACGATGCAGCCGCTGAAAGAGGCCGGCCGCCTGCAAAGCCGCGTTGGCGTCGGGGACGATGTAGGCGACGGCGCGGCCGGGCTGCCCTATTTCATCTTTCGCCTTATCACCTTCTTCTCGTCCGCGGCGGCAGTCGACCAGCAGGGCGCCGGTCGCGTGCAGCTGCTCAAGGCCCCGCTCTTCGCAGATGATCGCGTCGGCGCCACCGGCTAAGGCCTGGCGGATAAAGTTATGGCCGTCTGTGCGGGCGCCGCTGAAGGCAATGAACAGAGAGCCTGCTTCGACATCGCGGCTGTCCAGTACCGCGCAGCTGACAGGACGGGGCGCGAGCGTCTGCGGCGGGGGCGTCCCCGTCAGCGCCTGCCAGAGCGTATGCTGGGTGATAGCGGTCTCAACTTTCGGTCGGTCTGCCACCGAATCAGAATCCTTTGAACAGAAGTAACTCGTCACTGCGCCGGCCAGCGGCAACGGACTGCAGGTTACCGGTTTGAGAGCCCTGCGACCGGTTCCGGAACCGGCTCTGAAGCTGCCGGCGGCGCGATTTTCTGGCACTCGACGGCGGACGAACAGGAGTAGCTCTGACTGTCGTCCGACAGCCGGACATCGTCCGGCGGGATATTCATGTGCTCGAACAGGCGGTGGGCAATACGGCTGAAGATGGGCGTCGCCGTATAGGCTGCCCAGCGGCTGATGCCCGGATCCGGTCGGTCCAACTTGACCAGCATGACAAATTGCGGGTCGTCGGCCGGCGCATACCCGATAAAGCTGGCGATCGTTTCGTCCTGGATGTAGCCCTCATCGGTGGCGATTTCGGCGGTGCCGCTCTTGCCGGCAACGCTATAACCGGAAACCTGGGCCATCTGATTGCCGGTGTTGACGACGTGCACCATCATCTCTTTCATCCGAACCGCGGTTTCCGGTTGGATAACCTGGTAGACCATTGTCGGCTGGGTCACCATAGCGTAGTCACCGGCTACGCGGCTGTGCACGATATACGGGCGCAAGAGTTTGCCGCCGTTGGCGATGGCGGCGACTGCGCTGATCATCTGAATGGGGGTAACGGCAATGCCCTGGCCAAAGCTGTTGGTGGCCAAGTCGGATACACCCCAGTTCGGGGCATCGGTGTTTCTGACCTGACCGGCCACTTCACCGCTCAGGTCGATGAGTGTGTCAGCGCCGAAGCCGAAACGAGTTACATAGTCGTAAAAAATTTCGGCGCCAACCTCCTGCGCGATCTGAACCGTAATCACGTTATTGGAATGGGCCATGGCATCAGCGACGGTCAGTTCACCGACAGCCTTGCGGTCACTGTTTTGAACCGTGTGCCCCTCTACGGAAATGGCGCCGGTATCGACGAAAACGGTTGACGCCTCCACTGCGTCGATGTCAAGGGCGGCGGCGACGGTGATCAGCTTGAAGACCGACCCCGGTTCAAATTGGGCGCTGATGGCGACATTCGTGAAAGTGCTGGGATCTCCGTCTTCGAAACTGTTGCCGTCGAAAGTGGGCCAGTTGGCCATCCCCAGAATCGCGCCCGTTCTTGGGTCCATGACAATGACTGTGCCTGCCTCGGCGCGGTAGAGACCGACCCCCAGGCGCAACTCCTCTTCAATGATATGCTGGATGGTGCGGTCGATGGTCAACACCAGGCCCTTGCCATTGCCGCTGGGTAGAAAGCGGAGGACGTTTTCGTCCAGCTCGGTGCGGGGAAGTTGGCGGCCCGGTGGAAGACCAACGCCGTCACTGGACAGAAAGTTCCGATAATACCGCTCCAGGCCCAGCACCGGCACGCGTTCGGCATTGAGAAATCCCAGAACCTGGCTGGCAAGTGTTCCCTGTGGATAGAAGCGCCGGGGACGGGCGGCGATGTGGATATGCTCCAGCAGGAAGTCCCTTTCAGTCATTCGCTGCTGGCGTTCGGCGAGCAGCTGTTGACCCTGTTCAAAGTCGATACGCGGTGCAATGATGAGGTAGTCTCTGTCTCTGTTCTCGATCAACAGGTTTTCGATCTGAAGCGGAGGGACACCGATGCTGGACGCGAGCCGCAGGGCGATGTCGCCGTAATCACCTGGCGAGATGAATTTGGGTGTTGCCGTGATTCGATAGGTGAAGCGGTCGGCGGCGAGCAGATTGCCATCGCGATCGACGATCACGCCCCACGAGGTGGTGTCGTCAACGGTATTGCGTCCAGTCACCACGGCCTGGGGGGGCTCGTATTGCTGCCAGCCCATGACCTGCATATCGAGCAACCGCAGAACCAACAGCACCAGCGGTCCGGTCAGCACGACACCGATGAAACCGATACGCCATATTTTGGACAGATCGTCAGATACAGAGGTATGTTGAACAGGCTCCTGTTCAAGGGGGGCGCGATTGGACGCCGCCTGATTGAGGGCGCCACCTTCGAGGCCGCCGCCAACCCCATCTTCGGGGCGTTGGCCGGGGGCGGATAGAGGGCCGAAACCGTGTCCACGTGCGGGACGATCGGCTCGGTTCCGTGCGCGCATGCGGGATATCTCCGAGTACTACAGCGGCCACGAAGCTCGGGCCACAAACATTCGTCGCCGCCGACCCCATGTTCGGGCACTTGGCGACGACGAAAGGGGCGGCGGAACAGGCGGCGGAAGTTATCTGGGCTGTTTCAACTGGCCCAGGAAGAAATCGCTGGCCCGTTCAAACAGCGGTTCGCTCCATTGACGGACAGACTGCCAGCTTTCGTTGATCTGTTGTTGCCGACCGGACACATACTGCTCGAACTCTGTTACGGGGAGCCGTTCGGTCACGGACCAGAAGGACGGCTCGTCCTCAGAGGGTAGATCCGTCTGGGCATGAAGGGGGGGCGTCGTGCTGGGTGCCTGGAGCGCCTGCGCTGCCCCCAGACTCCCTGCAGCACTGGCAGAAAACGCTGTCTGTTCTCTTGCCTCTGCGGGTGCTTGATCAAGAGAGGGGGAATTCTCTGACTGCTGATGCGATTGCCGGCTGCCATCCGAACCGGAGGCGCCGGAGGAAACTGCAGGGACGATTCTCAGGCCATACGGATTCGGGACGTAATTGCGTTGCAGCGCGGGACGAAAGTCGAGTTGGACCGCGCGCAGCTGCACGTGTTCGAGAGTTGTGCGCTGGCCAATTTGCCAAAGCAGTTCAGCATTCTTCTGTTCGATGAGGCTGTACTGAACGCGAAGCGCCTCCAACTCTGCGCGGGTCTGAGTAATCCGAAGCGAGGTCCAGACCTGAACAACGGCCAAGCCGCAGACGACCGTCAAAACCAGCACAAAGAAGAGATATCCCCTCAGCGTTTGCGGCAAGGGAACGATATCATCGAGCCAGACCAAACCACGCAGAACTCGAAAACGGGACAGATTGGATGATTGTATGCTGTTTGGGCTCCAGTCTCCTTCTTCCCTCAGTCCTTCCTGGTCGACTGGGCGCCAAATCTGCTCGTCATTGTTACGCTGCGCCCGTGACTGCGAAGAGCGCCCGGCGTGATGCAGATTTATAGTCGGTGTTGACAATAGCTTTATCCTGCAGAAATAATCACAATAAAAGCACGGGCAAACACATCAACTACTGTTCAGGCAGTTTTTCGGCGATGCGCAGCCTGGCTGAACGACTGCGGGGGTTATCTTCAATTTCAGTGGCTGCGGGCACAATCGGCTTCTTGTTACATATCGCCAGAACGGGAATCTGCTCCCGACCTCCGGCCGGCAAAGTCGGGTCGGGCCGGAATTTCCTGGCGTTGTCACGCATCCACTCCTTGACCAAGCGGTCTTCCAAGCTGTGAAAGGCGATGATGGCAACCCGTCCGCCGGGCCGCAACAGTGCAGGAATCTGCGTCATGGCCCGCGCCAGCTGTCCCAGTTCGTCGTTGACTGCGATGCGCAGCGCCTGAAAGGTACGGGTGGCCGGATGGATCTTCCATCTGCCTCGCGAGCGCATTGCCCTGCGTACGATGTCTGCCAGTTCGGCGGTTGTCGAAACCGGGCGACTGGCTACGATGGCACGCGCTATTGAGCGGCTGTGTCGTTCCTCTCCGTATTGGTAGAGGATGTCGGCGATCTCTTCCCAACTCCTGTTGTTTATCAACTCGGCTGCACTGGGCCCGGTAGACGGGTCGAAGCGCATATCCAGAGGACCGTCGTGCCGAAAGGCAAAACCCCGGGCCGGCGTATCCAGCTGAAAGCTGCTGAGACCCAGATCAAGCAGAATGCCGTCAACGCCTGTAAAGCCCTGTTGGCGGGCGATTCGATCGATCTGATCAAACGGCGACTGGGCCACGCTCAGTCTGCCGGCGCTGATTTCGCCGGGAAAACGCTTCCGAACCCGGCGGATGGCTGCGGGGTCAACGTCCAACCCCAATACTTGCCCGTCGGCGCCCCCATTTGCCCGGGACTCTCGATGCGCCTCTGTTCGGGTGAGGCGCGTGTGTTGCAGCAGGAGCTGGGTATGGCCGCCGCCACCCAAAGTTCCGTCAATGAAACGCCCGCCTGGATGGACGTTTAGGCCGGTCAGCACTTCATCCGTCAGAACGGGGCAGTGATGGAGACCATCCGGTTCAAAAGGGGCGCCTTGCATGTCCGTCGCGGTAGCGTGGGATCTTTTGCGACCCCATCTGCCGGGCCTTGGCAAGAGCCCGGGGATGGTTCAGACTCCCAGGGCGGCGAAGAGATCCTCTCCGAGCTGCGCAGGCGTGAGCAACTGCTCCTCCCATTGGGCCGGGTCCCAGAGTTCGATATAGGTATTCATCCCGGCGATAATGATTTCGTTCTCGATTCCGGCGAATTCGCGCAGGCGCTGGTTGATCAGGATGCGCCCCTGCCGATCGGGTTTCAGGTCTTCGGCGGCGCTGAACAGTGCCCGGCGCAACTGCGCTGTACGCCGGTCTATCAGGGGCAGAGCGCTGACGCGGGCGGCGACATTCTGCCATTCGTCGAGCGGCATCACCATGAGGCAGCCGCCGGTGGGGTTGCGCGTCACCACGAGACCGGGCATGAGCCGGTGGCGGAATTTGGCCGGAATCGTGACCCGCCCTTTACTGTCTAGGCTGTGACTGAACTCACCGAGAAACATAATTTTCAGAATAGTTGCTCTTTGCGCATCCCTTTCGAGTCGGGGCGCATCGAACATTTCGCTTCAACGAATGTGTCAGGGAATTTCGAAGAATATTTCGACGGCGAACGGGTGGGCGAGCGCTCAACACGAGACTTCTTCAGGATGTAGAGACAGTGCCCCACTTTCTCCCATATTCTCCCCTAGTAAAAACGATAGCATAAAACGTTTTCTGACAAAAACGGGTATGGACTAACCTGAAAGGCGGTTCAGCGTTGCTTTTGTTACCAGGAGCAGGGCATCCGAGAGAAGAAATTCTGTAGTTTGCGCACGCTCTTTTTTGTTGTTGCGCGGCGGCATACTGGCCCGCCCTTCGGCCCTTTCTCCGCCTAATTGTTATCTGGTGGGGGCGTGCATCTGCAATTCAACGGACCCGCGAACAGCTTGCTGAAATCCAGCAGATTTGTCAGGCGATCCGACAGGGGCGCGCGGCGATTTCAGGATTGATTTTGTGTGTCGGTTCACACGTGCGGCGAACAGGCCCTTCATTTCCGTAGGTATATCGTATGTAAATTGCCCAGTACTCATATCGGGTCAGTTTCATGAGCATTGAAAGAGAGTTGGACACACGGCCGGTTAAACGGTCCGGGAGCAGCTAGGAATTCCGTAAACGCCTCTTGACTTCGCTCCTGACTCCGCTTCCGTCCCTTTCCCTTCCGTCCCTTTCTCTGTCCCTTTTGACTCCCAACCTCCCTCTCTGTATATCTCACCCCCTTCTTGGGATGCACTCGTCGACTTTATGATACTTTATGATATTGACAGGACGTTGCGTATGCCTTATACTTTGAAGTTCAGAGTAAAAACTGGTTGGCTCGGTTCCGTTTGTTACCTTTTGGACCTCGCAATAAGGGGGGAGACGGTACCAGAGCGAATAGATCTGGCGTGATCTCCGCCGAGGATTTCGGCGGATGAATAATCCGCTGCGCATTTCGCGGCGGATGAAAATTATGCTGCGCACTCGGCGGCGGGCGAACAGTTCGGACTCGGGTGCGTCCCGTCACAAGAGGAGATTCCATCCCCATTTCAACATTCTGAAGTCCTGTCCGGATTGACCGTTATTCGTGTAGGTTTGCAAGATCGGCGACTGTGTACAGCAAAGGAGCATGCGCTATATGATTGATACTGCCGTTGGAAACGGTGTTGGCGCCAAGACGCAGAGGAAGTCCTATTCACGCACTTCCAATCTGATCGAACTGCCCCGGCTCATCGAAATTCAACTTCAGAGCTTTGAATGGTTCCGCACCACGGGCCTGAAAGAGCTTTTTGAAGAGATTTCGCCGATCGTCAGTTTCAACAAGCATCTGGAACTGCATTTCGGCGACTTCCGTTTCGATGACGCCAAGCACACAGAGGAGGCATGCCGGGTACGGGACATCACCTATTCCGCGCCGCTGTGGGTCGAGGTAAGGCTCGTCAATAACGACACGGGTGAAATCAGTGAGCAGGAAGTCTTTATGGGTGACTTCCCGCTGATGACCGACTCCGGCACTTTTATTGTCAATGGCAGTGAGCGGGTCGTGGTGAGTCAGTTGATTCGTTCGCCCGGCGTTTACTTCACAATTGAAGAAGATCGCAGCACGGGGCGCGACCTGACCGGCACCAAGTTGATCCCCCTGCGGGGCGCGTGGCTGGAGTTCGAGACGAGCAAGCGGGATATCGTCAGCGTCAAGGTCGACCGCAAACGGAAGTTGCCGGCCACGATTCTGCTGCGGGCCATCGGCTTCGGCACGGATGAAGAGATCCGGGCGTTGTTCTCGGATGTCGACGACAATGAAGACCACCCGTTCATCGAGGCGACCCTGGAACGGGACCCGACGGCCAATCCGACCGAGGACCGACAGAAGGGGATCGACGATGCGTTGCTGGAGTTTTACAAGAAGCTGCGGCCCGGCGACCCGGCGACATTGGATAATGCGCGCAATTTTCTGCAGAATCTGCTCTTCACATCCCGTCGTTACGATTTGGGGCGGGTGGGCCGTTACAAGCTCAATCGCAAGTTGGGCCTGGAGGAGCCTCTCTCGACGCGCATCCTGACGAACGACGATATCGTGTCGGTGGTGCGCCGCATCATTGACATCAACAACGGGCGCGAGATGCCCGATGATATCGACCATCTGGGAAACCGGCGCATAAAGACGGTGGGTGAACTGATCCAGAGCCAGCTGCGCATCGGTCTTTTGCGCATGGAGCGGGTCGTGCGGGAACGGATGTCGATCCGCGAGCCGGAGCAGGTGACGCCGCTGAGCCTGATCAACATTCGCCCGGTTGTGGCCGCCACGCGGGAGTTCTTCGGCAGCAGCCAGTTGAGCCAGTTCATGGACCAGACGAACCCGCTGGCCGAGTTGACCCACAAGCGCCGCCTGAGCGCGCTGGGCCCCGGCGGCCTGCGCCGGGAGCGAGCCGGTTTCGACGTGCGCGACGTCCATTACAGCCACTATGGGCGTATCTGCCCGATTGAAACGCCGGAAGGCCCTAACATCGGCCTGATCGGCTATCTGGCTACCTACGGACGCATCAACGATTTCGGGTTTATCGAGACGCCTTACCGCCGCGTATTTAACACTGTCGAGAATCAGGTCGATGCGTTGACAGGACGCGTCCTCGCCGAAGATATCAGCGAACCTGACGGCGGGGAGGTTATTGCGGAGAGAGGCGTTGAACTGACGGCGGAACTGGCCGAACAGATCGCCGCTGTCGAAGGCCTGGACAAGGTGCGGGTGCGACCTTTCGTGGGGAAAGACGTCATCTATCTGAACGCCGATACGGAGGAGCGCTCTCCAATCGCCCAGGCTTCGACACCGCTGGACAATTCCGGCCACTTTCTCAACAGGCGGCCCTCCGTGCGCCAGGCTGAGGAGTTCCGTTTTGAAGAGCCGCAGCGCATCGAATACATGGACGTATCGCCCAAGCAGGTCGTCGGCGTTTCCGCGGCTTTGATTCCCTTTTTGGAGCATGACGATACCAACCGCGCGTTAATGGGCTCCAATATGCAGCGGCAGGCCGTGCCCCTGGTGCAGCCGGATGCGCCGATTGTCGGCACCGGCATGGAGTGGCAGGCTGCGGTCGATTCGGGTCAGGTCGTTGTCGCGCGCAAGGCGGGCGAGGCGATTCGAGTGGTCAATACGGAGATCGTCATTCAGGAGGAGGATGGCGCCGAGCATACCTACCCGTTGCGCAAGTACAATCGCAGTAATCAGAGCACGTGCATCGATCAGCGTCCGACGATCCAGAAAGGAGACCTGGTCGAGGCCGGCACGGTGCTGGCAGACAGCTCTTCCACCCAGAACGGCGAGCTGGCCCTGGGGCAGAACGTACTCGTGGCCTATATGAGCTGGGAAGGCGGCAACTACGAAGACGCGATCCTGGTCAGCGAACGGCTGGTCGAAAACGACAAGTACACCTCGGTACATATTGAGAAGCACGAGATCGAAGCCAGAGAGACGAAACTCGGCCCGGAGGAGATCACCCGAGACATTCCCAACGTGGGTGAGGATGCGCTGAGACATCTGGACGAGGATGGCATCATCCGGATCGGCGCTGAAGTTGCCGCCGGCGACATTCTGGTCGGGAAAATTACGCCAAAGGGCGAGACCGAACTGACGCCGGAGGAGAAGCTGTTGCGGGCAATTTTCGGTGAGAAGGCGCGTGAGGTAAAGGATAGCTCCTTACGGCTTCCCCATGGGGAACGGGGTAAGGTGGTGGATATCAAGGTATTCACGCGCGAAGATCACCAGGACATGCCTGCCGGGGTGGAAATGATGGTGCGCGTGAGTATTGCGCAGCGCCGCCGTCTGACAGAAGGCGACAAGATGGCCGGCCGGCATGGCAACAAGGGCGTAATCTCTCGGGTCGTGCCGGTGGAAGATATGCCCTTCCTAGAGGACGGCACACCGATCGACATTATTCTGAATCCACTGGGTGTGCCCGGGCGCATGAATATCGGACAGGTGCTGGAGACCCATCTTGGATGGGCGGCCGACCGTCTGGGCTTCATGGCAGAGACACCGGTATTCGACGGCGCGCAAGAGGACGAGATCGAGTCCGAGCTGGCGCGGGCCTGGCTGATCGATCAGGCCTGGCAGGATGTCACCCAGCTGGCGTGGGCGGCTGTTCGGGAGCAGGAAGTCGACAGCGATGCGCTGATGGACGACAATGATGCCCGCCGGCTCTATCTGCTGGAATGGCTGGAGCCGCGCGGCTACGACCCTGAAACGCTGTTTTTCGACGACAAATACGCGCGCAGTGCCGCTCTGGCTGAATGGTTGAAGGATAAGGGGTATGAAGCGGATCTTGTCGTCCCGGAAACCAGATCGGATGTTTCGGACCAGTATGCCCGCTATGTTTCCCTGCGGGAGTGGATGCTCTATCACGGCTGCGAGCAGGACGGCGCAATCCTGACGGAGGCCGACGACGATCCCATCTTGGCGCATCTGGAGGTAGGTGAACAGTTGGACGCCGCGCTGCTCGAAAGGTTCGAGGCGGCGGCACAGGCGTACTCAAATGAGATTGGCTGGCCGCTGCCGACGACCGGTAAACAGAAGCTCTTCGATGGCAAAACCGGCGAACCTTATGATGCTCACGTAACGGTTGGGATCGCGCAGATGCTCAAGTTGCACCATCTGGTGGAGGATAAAGTCCACGCCCGCAGCACGGGCCCCTACAGCCTGGTCACGCAGCAACCGCTGGGCGGCAAGGCGCAGTTCGGCGGTCAGCGTTTTGGCGAGATGGAGGTATGGGCGCTGGAGGCTTACGGCGCGGCCTACACGTTGCAGGAGATGCTGACGATCAAGTCGGACGATACGACGGGCCGGGTGAAAACGTACGAGGCGATTGTAAAGGGCGATGAGATTCAAAGCCCCGGTGTGCCGGAGAGTTTCCGCGTGCTGGTGAAAGAGTTGCAGAGTCTGGCCCTTTCGATTGAGGTCATAAACGAAAAGAATGAGGTGATACAACTCGGCAAAGATGAGGTTGAGGACCGTCTGCCGCATCTCGGCTTCAGCCTGAATGTACCCAGCCCGATGAGCCGCAGCAGCGAGTAAGGGCGCCGCCAACCGAGGCCGCCGCTGACCGCAACTGCTGCGCACGCGGCAACGGGCGAATCGTGTACAGCGCCCGGTGGACTGTAAATTCACTGACCACCGCGAGGCCGCCGTTAAGCGCATCTGCTGTGCGCCTGGCGGCGGGCGAAACGCAAAGGAGCCATAATGGAAGTACGAGATTTTGACGCAATTCGCATTTCTCTTGCCTCCCCGGACCAGATTGACGAATGGAGCTTTGGCGAAGTAACGAAGCCGGAGACGATCAACTACCGCACCCTGCGACCGGAGCGGGACGGTCTGTTCTGTGAACGTATCTTCGGGCCGCAGAAGGATTGGGAATGCGCCTGCGGCAAATATAAGCGCGTTCGCTACAAGGGCATCGTCTGCGACAAATGCGGTGTGGAAGTGGCGCCGCAGCGTGTGCGCCGCGAACGCATGGGGCACATTCAACTGGCTTCTCCGGTCAGTCATATCTGGTATGTAAAGGGCGTTCCCAGCCATCTTGGGTTGCTCTTGAACATCAGCCCCCGCCATCTGGAGCGGGTCCTGTACTTTGCTCAGTTCATCATCACCGACGTGAACGAAGACGCCCGCGGCCGGGCCATTCAGCGCCTCGAACGAGAGCTGCAGATGGGAATAGCCCGATTGGAGAACGAGTCGCAGGAGCAGATCGACGACATAGAAGGCAGTGCGCAGAGCCAGCTTGACGAGTTGGACGCGGAAGAACAGGCGCAGATTGCACGGCTCGATGAGCGCATCAACCGGTCTTCGTCGGAGACGATCAGCCAGGCCCAGCGGCTTCAGGACTGGATTCAGATCAATCTCGGCAAGAAAGCGCCAGAAGATAAAAGCCTGGATTGGGTGGACGATCCCATCATCGCGGCCAAAAAGACCGTCACCGCCGACCACGAACGCACTGTCAACGACCATGTGCAGGAACGGTTGGACACGCTCCAGTCTGAGTCCGACGAGGAAAAGTCGGATATTCGGACGCAGATCCAGGCCAAGCAGACATACATACGCCAGGAACTGGAGGGGTTGCTCGAAAAGATGCGGGAAGATGTGGCCGAACAGCGGGAGCGGCTGCAGTCCGGCGCGGAAGAGGAGTTAGACGAACTGAAGAGCATGCACGAGATGCAGCTCCTGACGGAAACCCGCTATCGAGAGCTGGCTGATCGCTGGGGTAACATCTTCAAGGCGGGTATGGGCGCCGAGGCGATCCGCGATATCGTAGCCAAAGTCGATCTGGACGCACTGGCAAAAGAACTGCGCTTGGAGATTTTTACCACCAAGAGTAAACAGCGCCGCAAGAAGGCGGCCAAACGTCTGCGCGTTGTGGAAAACTTCCGCAAGAGCGGCAACCGGCCCGAATGGATGGTGCTGACGATTTTGCCGGTGATTCCGCCGGAATTGCGTCCCATGGTGCAGTTGGACGGCGGGCGCTTCGCCACCAGCGATCTCAACGATCTGTATCGGCGGGTAATCAACCGTAACAACCGTCTCAAGCGGCTCCTTGACCTCGGTGCGCCGGACGTAATCGTCCGCAACGAAAAGCGGATGTTGCAGGAAGCGGTCGATAGTCTTATCGACAACGGGCGGCGGGGCCGGGCGGTCAGCCGCAGCGGCAAGCGCAAGCTCAAGAGCCTGAGCGATATGCTCAAGGGGAAACAGGGCCGCTTCCGCCGCAACCTGCTGGGGAAACGAGTCGATTACTCCGGCCGCTCGGTCATTGTGATCGGTCCGACGCTGAAGCTGCACCAGTGCGGCCTGCCGAAGAAGATGGCGTTAGAGCTGTTCAAGCCGTTCGTCATGCGCCGCCTGGTGGAGGACAACTATGCGCATAACATCAAGAGCGCCAAGCGCATGGTAGATCGCCAGCAGTCCGAGGTTTGGGACGAGCTGGAAGAGATCTGCAAGGAACGGCCGGTGCTGTTGAACCGGGCGCCGACGCTGCATCGCCTGGGCATTCAGGCCTTTGAAGTCACGCTGGTAGAGGGAAGCGCGATTCAGCTGCACCCGCTGGTCTGCGACGCGTTCAATGCGGATTTCGACGGTGACCAGATGGCGGTGCATGTGCCGCTGAGCCAGTCTGCGGTCGATGAGGCGCGGCAACTGATGCTTTCGAGCCAGAATCTGCTCAAGCCCAGCAGCGGCGAGCCGATCGTCGGCCCCTCCAAGGACATGGTGATGGGTGTCTACTACCTGACCATCGAAGAGAACGAGTCGACACCCGATGAGGAGTTGCCGCTCTTCAGCTCGATGGATGAGGCGGAATACATCTACAGCCTGGGTCATGTCAAATTGCGCGATTCGATTCGGGCGCGTTTTACGACGCGTTTCGACGTTCAGCCGATCGAGTCGATGGAGGTGAGCGAACGGGTGATGGATGCCTTGCAGGAATACGGCATCGCCACCGTCGGCGCACTGATGGACATCTATGCTCAGGGCGAACGCCATATGATTCAGGAGATTCCGGCCTTTGGGCTGGCCGCAATGAATGAGGTGCGGGACGCTCTGCGGAAACTGAATCTATTGGGGGCCGCCTGGCCGCAAGATCGAATTATTCGCACGACGATTGGGCGTATCATCTTCAACCGGGCGCTGCCGGAGGAGTTGTGGTTCGTCAACGACCTTCTCGATAAGAAAGGTGTCAATGAAGTTATTGACCTCTGTTACAAACATCTGGGCCGGGAAGTGACGGCCGAAACGGTAGACAATATCAAGGATCTGGGTTTCGAATACGCCACCCGGTCCGGCATTACGATTGCGGTCAGTGATATTCAGGTGCCGCATGAGAAGGACGAGATCATTGAGCGCACTTCCGATGAGGTGGCGGAGGCCGAGCGCCAGTACCGGCGCGGCCTGATCACCGAGGAAGAACTGTACGAAAAGACGGTTGAACTGTGGACACGGGCTGCAGACGAAGTAACGGCCGAGGTGCGTAAACTGCTGAGCCCGCTTGAGGGGCTGGGCGCGATGGCCCACTCCGGTTCGACCAAAGGGGGCGTTAATACGGTGCGGCAGCTGGCCGGTATGCGCGGCCTGATTGCCGGCCCCAATGGGCGCATCATACCTTTGCCGATCCGCTCCAACTTTCGCGAGGGGTTGACCGCGCTGGAGTATTTCCTCAGCACGCACGGCGGCCGCAAAGGCCTGGCGGATACCGCTCTGCGCACCGCAGACGCCGGCTATCTGACCCGCCGCCTGGTGGATGTGGCCCAGGATGTGATTGTGACCGAGGACGATTGCGGCACCAATGCCGGCATCTGGATCGATGCCGGGAGTTCGAGAGTGATGGGCGAGAGCTTCGCCGACCGCGTGGCCACGCGCACGCTTGCCGCCGCGATCATCCCTCCTGATGCCGATGAACCGCTGCTCGAGCGCGATACGGTCATCGACGAGGCAGCGCTGGCAACCATAGAACGCCATGAAGTGGAGAGGGCATTCGTGTATAGCCCGTTGACCTGTGAATCCCGCTTTGGCCTCTGCAAGAAATGTTACGGCACGGACCTGGCCCGAGGGGGGACGGTGGAGCAGGGTGAAGCGGTGGGCATTATCGCGGCACAGTCGATCGGCGAGCCGGGTACGCAACTCACGCTGCGCACGTTCCACACCGGCGGTGTGGCGGGCAGTGATGACATCACCCAGGGTTTGCCGCGCGTCGAGGAGCTTTTCGAGGTGCGAAACCCCAAAGGTGAAGCTGTCATCAGCGAAATCGACGGCAAGGTCGATATCTGGTGGGAAGGCGATCAGCGCATGCTGAAGGTGAGCCGCACCGAGCTCAAACGACGGGAAGTCGCCATTCCCGAGGGCTATGAGTTGATGGTGGATTCGGATGACCGGGTGCAGGAAGATACGGTCATCGCCCGCAACGGCGACGAGGATGCACAGGGACTCCTGGCAGGCATGGAGGGCCAGATCTTCGCGGAGAACGGTCAGGTCATCATCCGCCGGGAAGACAACCTGGTATGGGAGACGGATATCCCCGCCAATGCCCGACTGCGGGTGGAGAAGGGTGAAGAGGTTTCCGCTGGCGAGCAGCTGACCGAAGGCTCGAAGAATCCGAGAGAGATTCTGCGCATTCAGGGCCGGGAAGCTTGTCAGCTATACCTGTTGGAGCAGGTGCAGCAGGTATACCGCAGCCAGGGCGTTGCCATCCACGACAAGCATATCGAGGTGATCTTGCGCCAACTGCTGCGACGGGTGATGATCCGGGCGACCGGTGACACCGATTTCCTGCCGGGCGAACTGGTGGACCGATTCCAATTTGAGGATGAGAACAACAAGACGATCGGCCGCGGCCACCGCCCGGCTAAAGCCGAGCCGGTTGTGCTGGGGCTGACGAAGGCGGCCTTGAATACTGAAAGCTTCCTGGCTGCGGCCAGCTTCCAGGAGACGACGCGCGTGCTCACCGATGCCGCAGTGCAAGGGCAGCGGGACGAGTTGCGGGGCCTCAAGGAGAATGTCATCATCGGCAAGCTGATTCCGGTCGGCTCCGGCTTCAGGACGCGACGCATGTGGGAAGAAGAGAAGCAGCAGGTCGTTGAGCAGCTGGCCCAACAGCACGAAGTCGCCGATGAGGGGCTGAGCGAGCTCGAGTTCGACCTGGACGATCCCGATCTGGATCTGGCCGATCTCTCCGGTTTGGCGGAGATGGGAATCGGCCCGCTGGGGGGAATGCTGTCCGGGTTCGGCGGTAACGTCGAGGAGGAAGAGCTCGACTTCGACTTCAACAGCCTGAAGGACGAGGACAGCGAAGAGATCAACGTCGACCTGCGTTAGCAGCCAGGTCGTATGCAGATGTTCAGACAAGGGTGGAAGACACCGGTTCTCCACCCTTTCTCTTTCCCCTGGACTTTGCGCCGCTGGCAGCATCCTTGCGCCTTTGGCGGCGGCTGGACAGTCTGCTTCGGGCATTTGCAGACACCTGCCAGGCTCCACACGACCGCAACCCCCTGTTCGCTCTCAGATCCCTTACCAACCTCTCGCATACTCTCATATGCTCTCGAGCAACGCTCGACTATGCGCTTACGAGTTGGCTGCGAGAATTCGGCAGTTGATTGGGCGCCATTGAGACCGCCCCGCTGCCTTCCCTCTAGGGTGCATCCACGCCATCGTGCCTGCGGTCGGAACTTGCTCCGAGATGGGAGGTTTTTAGCCAGAATCCGGTGGAGACACCCACAGGCAGACGCAGGGGTCCCTCCGCATTGGGCGATGCACCTCCCTCTTTGGGCGCTTGCATACTCCTTGCACATACAGTACACTTAAAAGCAGAGTCATCACTCTGCCACCGAGTAGCCAAGCTGTATATTTGGTTGCCATAATCTGTTGCCCTATGGTAGCGGTAAGATGATATGGCCGCCGACTCAGCGAAGCTATGGCACGGTGGTATCAATCTTTTTTGGAACCTCTATTCGGCTCTGGGCCGGTAGAGCAGCGGAGTTTACGATGGCGGATACCGGTCGTCAGAAAGCATTGGATACAACCCTCGCCACGTTGAGCAAGCGTTATGGAGAGGGGATCATCATGAGGCTGGGGGAGGCAAGCCGGCTGGATGTGGCTGCGATACCGACAGGCAGTCTGAGTCTGGACATAGCGCTGGGCGTAGGAGGCATTCCCCGCGGACGCATCATCGAGGTGTATGGGCCGGAGAGTTCGGGCAAGACGACGCTGTGTCTGCATGCGATTGCGGAATCACAGAGGATGGGAGGGGTCTGCGGTTTTGTGGATGTAGAGCATGCGCTGGACCCGAGCTATGCGCGCAAGATCGGAGTGGATGTCGAGGAGTTGTACGTATCGCAGCCGGATACAGGGGAGCAGGCGCTGGAAATCGCGGAGGCGCTGGTGCGTTCGGGCGCGATGGACGTGGTGGTGGTGGACAGTGTGGCTGCGCTGGTGCCGCGTGCGGAGATCGAAGGAGAGATGGGAGACACGCATGTTGGCTTGCAGGCGCGGCTGATGAGTCAGGCGTTGCGGAAGCTGGTGGGAGCGGTGAAGACGACCGACACGAGCATGATCTTCACCAACCAGTTGCGCCAGAAGATCGGGATCATGTTTGGCAATCCGGAGACGACGTCCGGGGGGATGGCGCTGAAGTTCTATGCCAGTGTGCGTTTGGACGTACGGCGGATCCAGTCGATCAAGCAGGGGAGTGACGTGATCGGGAACCGGACGCGCGTGACGGTGCGCAAGAACAAGGTGGCGGCGCCGTTCAAGGTGGCGGAGTTCGACATCATGTACAACGAGGGAGTCAGCACGCAGGGGGACCTGCTGGACCTGGGTGTTGAGTTCGACATCATCGAGAAACGCGGGGCTTTCTACCGCTACAGCGATGATTTGCTCGGTCAGGGACGTGAAGCCGCCAAAAAGCGTCTGCGCGAAAATCCAGAAGTAGCCTCCCAAATCGACAGCATCATCAGGGAAAGAACAGGGCTCCCAGTCCGCGCCAACGGAGACAAGGTTCAAGCCTGACTAAGTTCCGGTACAGGACAACATGCCTAGTGCAGGCAGTATTGCACTGTCTTTATCTTTTTTGTTCCTTCATGTGCAAACATTCACATGAGTCACAATACACCGAAAGGTCTCAAACGTCGCACGTGTTGCCATAATTGAAAACGCTTACCACAGCGCTCTCAAGTTGGACGCGATTTTGTGCTGACACACTACCGCCAAAAACCAGGATAGCAACCAAAAATTCATTTATTCCATTTCATACGGGGTTGCCCTGGGTCGCTGACACAATTGAACAGATGATTTGGCAGACGTTCGCATAAGCTGTTGATCGCTTATGGCGGATCGAACGTTATGACGAGTGTTGATGTAAAGCCGGCTGTTGACACGGACATATAGACTTACAGACAACCACCCTCCGCAATTCTCCCCCATTTGCGTGCGGGCAAGCCGATCTTGAATCGGTGAGTTGTGTAATGCAACAGCGGGTGTCCACATAAAATCGCCCTCATTGAGGCGCAATGTTGAACTGATGCGTCTTTTTTCTGGCAGAGTCTGATCTTAGACGAAAACTCAGGCGATGCCATGTTGAGACTTTCAAGTCGCTGTGGTCTATGGCCATGGCGATTTTTTTTGGGCCGATTATGACAGACAAAACGATTACAGCATTGCGTTTCCAAAAGAGAGACAAGGAACGAGTCAATCTCTTTTTGGACAGCGAATATGCGTTCCCGTTGCCGGCAGTGGAAGCCGCCCAACTGAGGATTGGGCAGCAACTCAGTGAGCAGGAGATCGAGGAACTGAAAGCTGTCGATCTGCGCAGCCGCGGCTACAACAGGGCACTGCGTTTCCTGGCAGTGCGCCCCCGCAGCCAGGTGGAGGTGCGGCGCAATCTCCAGGCGTACCGGCCAAGGGGCGGGCGGCGCCTGAGCTCGACACAGATCGAATGGATCATCGCGAAGCTGCTGGAAAGACAGTACCTCGACGACCGGGAATTCGCCCGCTTCTGGGTGGAGCAACGCAATCAATTTCGACCCGTTGCACCAAGGGCGCTGCGATATGAGTTGCGCCAAAAAGGTGTCGATGAAAGCGTTGCCCAGGAGATTATTGACAAATTGAGTGACGCGACTTCGGCCTGCGAAGCCGCTGCCCGCAGCCGTCTGTACAGATGGCGAGAGGAGACCAACCCTGCTCAGTTCCGCAGGAAACTGGGCAGCTTTCTGCAGCGCCGAGGGTTTGACTGGGAAGTGGCCCAGGCCGTGATCGACCGAATCTGGCAAGAGTTGGAAGAGGCGCGCGTCCTGTCTCACACCATCCAGGAGAAGCGGTGGGACGGGTAAGCTGGATTGGTGTGGCCATTGAAACAACAATGAACATAAAAGGGTTCAGGCGTATGAATGGAGGGAAGAATAGGATACGCCTGCATCTAACCGGCCCAGCCATAGGCATTTCGGGTTGTACGCATCCAAACCAAGGGGTTCGGATATGGACTTGCTAGTTGTAGTTGCTATTGTCGTCGCGGCCTTGATTGGCGCGGCGATCGTCGGGTATCTGATATATTTTGCTTATCGACGCGGGTTGACATCCGGCGCACGTCAAGAGATGGAGCGGCAGGAACTCGCTGTGCAGAGCGCGGAGGCACAGGCGACCCAAATTCTTACGGAAGCCGAGGCAGAAATTCAACGTCAGCAGCTTGCTCTGAGGGAGGAGGAAGTACGAATCCGGAGCGAACTGGACGCCACACGCACCCGCCAGCGCAGAGATCTGGATCGTAGTGAAAGCCGGCTACGCAATCGTCAGGAGCAGATCGATAAACGGGTCGATCAGATCGAAAACCGCGAACGCAAGCTGAACCAGAGGGAAAGCGGGCTGGACAAACGTGCGGCAGATCTGGAAGCCGCCGAACAACAGCGTAATGAAGAGCTACAGCGCGTGGCCCATATGACCCAGGACGAGGCCAAAGAGATTTTGCTCCGGGAGGCGGAAAGGAACTCGCGACAGGAGCTTGCCCGTACAATTCGTGAGGTTGAGGCGGAAACCCAGGAGGTCGCCGAACGCCGCGCCAGAGAGATCATCACCCTGTCTGTGGAACGGATCGCCAGCGAGCATGTCACCGAATATTCCGTCAGCGCTGTGAACCTGCCATCCGATGAGATGAAAGGCCGAATCATCGGACGGCAGGGGCGAAACATTCGCGCCATCGAACAGGCGACAGGCGTCGACCTGGTTGTCGACGACACACCGGAAGCGATCCTGATAAGCAGCTTCGACCCTGTACGACGTGAGGTCGCGCGCATCTCTCTCAGCAAACTGGTCTCCGACGGCCGTATCCATCCGGCCCGTATCGAGAAAGAGGTCGAGCGGGCCCAACAGGAGGTGAACCAGGTCATTCAGGAGGCTGGGGAGCAGGCCTTGATCGAGACGAATACCCAGGGGTTGCACAGAGAGATCCAGAAACTGCTCGGCCGTCTGAAGTTCCGCACCAGCTACGGGCAAAATCAGTATTACCACGCGATTGAGACCGCGCATCTGGCGGCAGTGATCGCCGAAGAGCTGCACGCAGATGTAAAGACCAGCCGCATCGGGGGTCTGCTGCATGACCTTGGCAAGGCCGTCAGCCATGAGATCGACGGCCCGCACGCCATCGTCGGCGGTGAAATCGCCAAGCGCTACGGGCTCAATGCCAGGATCGTCAACTGCATCGCCAGCCATCATGGCGAAGTCGAACCGGAATCGATCGAAGCCATCATCGTGGCGGCGGCCGACGCCATCAGCGGCGCCCGGCCGGGCGCCCGCCGCGAAAGCCTCGAAGCCTATGTCAAACGGGTGACAGCCTTGGAGGATATTGCAAACAGCTTTGAGGGGGTGAATCAGACATTCGCCATTCAGGCCGGCCGCGAAATCCGGGTGATCGTGCAGCCGGATGAAGTCGACGATCTGCAGGTCATTGAACTGGGGAAAAACATAGCCAGCAAGATCGAGGACAACCTGGAATATCCGGGACAAATTCGCGTAACTGTCATTCGCGAAACCCGCTCTGTTTCCCACGCAACCTAGCGCGCAGTTATCGTTATCGCGGCTGCATACAACGCCTGTCCGACTGACACTGCTGGAACGACCGCCGGCGCTGGCTATGCAGCGCGGCCCCTGCAGCATCCGCTCCTCTCTGGCGGGGCGCCGAATCTGCCTGCTCTTCCTGGCCTGCCGTGCCGGCGGCGGTCTATTTCTCGCCAGCGCGTCGCTTGACGGTGCAGCCACCGCAGGTGCCGCAGCCCCCGTCTTTTTCCTTCTTCCCCGTAATCAACTCTGATAGTCCGAACTCGGCCAGGACGTTATTCTCAAGCAGAACCGTCACACTTTCCTTAAGCGGGTGCAGGTGACGGATCCGGCCTTTGCCCTGATGCGTCGTCACCTCTGCCCCGACCTTCGGCATCTTCTTGTTTGCCTTCTTGTAGATCGGATCTTCATAGGAGAGGCAACAGAGCAGCCGGCCGCAGACACCGCTGATCTCGTCCTGATTCAGAGGCAACTGCTGGTTTTTTGCCTGCCGGATGCTCACCGAGGCAAATTCGCGCAGCCAGCTGGTGCAGCAGAGCTGGCGGCCGCACTTGCCCACGCCGTCCAGCAACTTGGCCTCGTCCCGCACGCCAATCTGGCGCATCTCGATGCGCGTGTGAAAAGTGCGGGCCAGATCGCGTACAAGCGCGCGAAAATCAACCCGTTGCTCCGCAGCGAAGTAGACGATCAGCCTGCCGCCCTCGTAGTTGTATTCACAGCGATGCACCTTGATATCCAATTTATGTGCCTTCGCCTTCTCGCGGCAGACGGTCACCGCCTCGGCCTGCTTCCCTTTCCACAAGTCCTTCTGCAAAAGGTCCCATGGCGTTGCCCGGCGTATCACCCGCTTGATATCGCCGACGATTTCGTTGTCGGAAACATCGTGCGGCCCCTGAACGATCTGCACCAGGTCCCGGCCTTTGACCGTATCCACGATTACATAATCTTTCGGCGCCAGATCCGTGTGGTCAACCGGATCGAAGAAGTATATCTTCGTAACGGGCTTGAATTGGGCTCCGACTACGGTGGGCATAATAGATTCTCCATGATCACTGCCGCTACGGGTACTGCCCCGGCTCTCTGCTTGTGTGCTGTTGCATACCTGTCAGGCGTGCGGCCGCGGCATCTGCAATAGAAGCACGTCCAGCGCCAACCCTGTATTGACTGTATGCCGCAGGTAACCCTCGATGCGGCTTAAGGTGCGCAGATAGGCCTGGACATCGACAGGGCGAAAGTCGCTGGCCGCATCCGCGAGTGTGTCCAGTAGATCGATGTTGGCGCACTGCTCCAGACAGCCGGACTGGGCCAGCATCACATCGCGCCACCAGCTCGTCCACAACGCAAGCAGGGTGAACAGTCGAGTCTGGTTGCGCGCAGCCGCCAGCTTCTGTGCAAAAGCAAGGCGAGCCACCCGGCTGCTCCGGCTGAGCTCCTGCAACTCCGCCAGCCGTTCGCTCCTTTCCGCCAGCGGCTCCGGCTGGTCGATCTGGTCAACGGCCCAGCCCAGGCAGCCGTTCGCCAATCGTGCCAGCAGCGCGGCCTCCTGCGCAGACGCGCCCCAGCGTGCCAGCAGCGCGTCTTCCATGACCTGCTCCCCAAGCGGCCGCAACGCCAGAACCTGGCAGCGGCTGACGATCGTTGGCAAGAGAGCGGACCGGTCCAGGGCGGTCAGACAGAGGACCACGTGCGGCGGCGGCTCCTCCAGAGTCTTCAGCAGTTTATTGGCGAAGCTGACGTGAGCTCTGTGCGCGTCCCGAATCAGAAAGACCTTGTAGCGCCCCTCCATCGGGTGCAGCAACGCCTGACGAACGATGTCGGCCGCCTGTTCAGCGCGATGAAGGCCATTCTCCCTGTCCGGCTGCCCGTTGCGGTCCGTCGGCGGCAGCAAGATGAAATCGGGATGGCTGCCGGACTGCATGAGACGGCATGAGCGGCAGTTCGCGCATGCCTGCCCGTCAACGCCTTGCTTACAGAGAAGCGACTGGGCAAAGCTACGTGCCAGTGTCGACTTGCCCAGTTGGGCCGCGCCCACAAACAGATAGGCATGGCGCAACCTGTCATGCTGGATACCATTCTGCAACAGTTGGACAGCCCACTGATGGCCTACGACCGGGCCTTCAGCCACTTGTATCTCCCTCTCTTATTCTGTAGCGAGGTATCGCGGCATTCTATCACACTGCCAATCTGCGGACAAGCACTCCCGGATTTTGGGGCCGCGCCCGCAGCGCCCGGCTGCTGTCCGCCGGGGCCCTGAAAAAAAGGAGTGCATCCGTTTATGGATGCACCCCTTTGATTGGTCCGCCTGGAAGGTTACTTGATCTCTACAGTGGCCCCTTCGGCCTCCAGCTGCGCTTTGGCGTCTTCGGCGACATCCTTCGCTACGCCCTGCACCACTGGCGCCGGTGCGCTTTCGACCAGCTCCTTGGCTTCTCGCAGGCCAAGGCTTGTCACCGCGCGCACGGCCTTAATGACGTTGATCTTCTTGGCACCCATATCGGCGAGGATCACGTCAAACTCCGTCTGCTCTTCCACCTCTTCTTCGACTTCAGCCGCGCCGCCGGCCACACCGGCCACCGCCACAGATGCCGCAGCGCTCACGCCCCACGACTCCTCAAGCATCTTCACCAGTTCAGCGGCTTCCAGAAGCGTTAACTCGTCCAGCTGTTCTTTGATTGCATTCAAGTCTGCCATTTTTTGGAATTCTCCCAATTGTCTGTTTCTGTCTGTTCCCTGTCTCGACGATACAACGTTGCCTGTAGGAGGGGATTGAATCCCTCTGTTGACGCTCAGGCGGCCTCCGCCTGCGCATCAGCGTGCGCTTTGACGACCCGTGCCAGGCTGACCCCGGGTTCGTTGACGACGCGGGCAAGCTGCGTGGCCGGCGCGATTATCGTCGCCAGCAGTTTGGCCAGCATCTCTTCCCGCGTGGGCAGTTCGGACAGTGCCTCGGCGGCGGCGGCATCCAGAACGTTCTGCTCCAGGAGCCCGCCTTTGATCTCAATGATCTCTTCCAGGTCCCCAAGGCCGTCCTTCAATGCCATCACGCCTCTGCCGATATCTTCACCGACAAATGCGACCGCATTCGGCCCTTCCAACAACTCGTCCAACTCCTCGGTGACCCCTTTGTTCTCCAATGCAAGCCGCAGAAGCCGATTTTTCACGACTACGTAAGACGTATCCGCCTCTTTGAGGCTGGCGCGCAGCCCGTTGATCTGCGTGACGGTGGAGCCGCGATAATCTGTGAACACGACCGCGGAAGCGTTCTCCAGGTATGAGGTGTACAGCGCGACGAGCTCTTCCTTCTTCTCTCGACTAAGTGCCAATGGACATTCCCCCTTTCTACAGGATTTCCTGCGGGGACGCGGGCAATACCGACCTGTGCCCCCTCCTCATCTTCGACGGGCGTAAGAAACAAAACCGCCCTTGCAATGCAGGCAAGGGCGGCAAGCGACTCCTGCCGTACAACGGCGGTCAGGTCGCTGTGTTCAGCCCTTGGCCGGCTGCGCATCTCAGCGCATTTATTTTCGCAGCGCGAGTACCGACTGTCTACGGATCTGAGTATCGTATGCGGTTCAAACCTGCCAATTCTACCTTACAGCTCCAGGCAATGGCAAACCGGGCCTACGCCGCCTTAAGCATTGAGGCCGCATTGACATCAACGCGAACACCAGGCCCCATCGTGCTGGTCAGCGTCACCCGCTTCAAATAGACACCCTTTACAGCCGAAGGCCTCGCGGCCATGATCGCTTCCATCACGGAGGTGAAGTTGTCGAGTATCTGCTCGCCGCTGAAGCTCGCTTTGCCGATCGGCACATGGACATTGCTCGTCTTGTCGACGCGAAACTCCACGCGGCCCAGCCGGGTCTCCTGAATGACGCGCGGCAGTTCATCCGCCTGCACAATCGTACCGGCTTTGGGGCTGGGCATCATTCCCCTGGGGCCCAGCACGCGGCCAAGCCGGCCTACCACCCGCATCATATCCGGTGTGGCCAGAACGACATCAAAATCAAGCCAGCCATCCTGAATCCGCTTGGCCAGATCTTCGCCGCCGACATGGTCGGCGCCGGCCTCCTCGGCCGCGCTGATGCCATCCGCGCCGGCAAAGACCAGAATGCGCACGACTCGACCGGTGCCGTGGGGAAGCGTCACCACGCCCCGCACCTGCTGGTCGGCGTGACGGGGGTCAACTCCGGTGCTCAGATGCACCTCCACCGTCTCATCGAACTTGGCCGTAGCGCCGTCCCGCATCAGGTCAACGGCTTCAGCCGGCTGGTACTGCGTGTTCCGGTCGATCTTGCTACGCGCTGCATTGTAGCGCTTGCCATGTTTTGGCATATTTCACTCCTTGTGGTGCAAACGGGGCACAGGCGTGCGCCCCTCCCACCCATGAATTAATGATCTCTGCAGGGCCGCAATCTATTCTGCAGCGCCCGCCTAATCGACAACCGTTACTCCCATGCTGCGGGCCGTCCCCCTCACCATCTGCATGGCGCTGTCTATGGGGATATTGCCCAGGTCCTTCAATTTTACCTCGGCGATCTCCCGCACCTGCTGATTCGTGATCTCCCCCACCTCCTCCGTATTGGGAATGCCGCTGCCTTTATCGATCCCGGCCGCTTTCTTGATCAGTTCGGCCGCCGGCGGTGTCTTGGTGATGAATGTAAACGACTGATCCTGGAAAATCGTGATTTCGACAGGAACGACCTGTCCCATCTGACTCTGTGTACGCGCATTATACTCCTTGCAGAAGCCCATGATATTGACACCGTGCGGGCCCAGCGCCGTGCCTACTGGTGGGGCAGGGTTCGCTTTGCCGGCAGGGATCTGCAACTTTACAACTGCTTTGACTTTCTTCGCCATCTCGCCTGCTTCTCCTTATTACGTATCCCGTTCCAGTTGGAGGAAGTCCACCTCCACCGGCGTTTCCCGGTTGAAGAAACTTACCATGACCCGCGCCTTGCCCTTCTCCGGCTCCAGCGTATCGACGACACCTGTGAATTCAGCAAACGGACCTTCGATAATTCGGACGCGCTCGCCCACGTCGAAGCTGACCTTGACGCGCGGTTCGTCCGACTCGATGCGGCTCATAATGTGGTTCACTTCGGCCTGGCTCAAGGGGCTGGGCTTGTTTCCCATGCCCACGAAACTGGTTACGCCCGGGGTATTGCGCACCACATACCAGCTGTCCTCATCCATTATCATCTCAATGAGAATATAGCCGGGGAAAACCTGGCGCTCTACCTCACGGCGGATGCCTTCCTTGATCTCGATCTCGGTTTCAGTGGGCACAACGATCTGCAGGATCCGGTCGGTCATGTTCATCGATTCCGCCCGGTGTTCCAGGTTCTTCTTTACCTTGTTTTCCTTGCCCGAATAGCTGTGCACCACATACCATTCCGCTTTCGGGCCGGTCGGCTCCTCATCGGTGGTCGCGGACGGCTCATCCTCCACCAGCGCAGAAACGGCCTCATCTTCCTGCAATTCAGCGTCGACGCCTGCATTCGTCATATCGCCCACAGATTCCTCCTTGCGCGTCACATTCCAGAACCGGCTCTTCCTCTACGAAAGAAGGCGGTTGCGCCACAGATGCTGCCTAAAACACCTGAAGAAAAAGTGTCACCAGGTAACTGAAAAATGAATCTACGGCAAACAACACAAGCGCCGCGATTGTGGTGACTATCAACACAACGACGGTCAGGCGGGTGCCTTCCTCGCGCGTCGGCCACGTGACCTTGCCAATCTCAGCGCGCGTCTCCTTGAAGTACCGCACAATTGCGTTATCAGACCTTTGAACAGTTGTTGACCGGCTCACGATTGACTCCGTTTGGTGTGTGAACACAAATTTGTGTTCACAACGCCCCAGATCTTACTTGCTCATCGACCAGCATACGGCGCTATCGGCCTTGTTAGGCGGAAAATGACCACCGCGCGGCTGCCGGTGGTCATTCTCTGACAGGCGAGGCAGGACTTGAACCCGCAACCTGCGGTTTTGGAGACCGCCGCTCTGCCAATTGAGCTACTCGCCTAAAATGTCCGCAAGCATCGATCTCTTACGGACAGTTTCAACTTATCCAGAAAGTTACTGGATTATATCGGTAATAGCGCCGGCGGCGACGGTGCGTCCGCCCTCGCGGATGGCAAAGCGGCCGCCGGTTTCGATGGCGACAGGCGAGATCAACTCGACGTTCATGGTCACATTGTCGCCGGGCATGACCATTTCCACACCTGCGGGCAGGTCGATAGAACCGGTGATGTCCATGGTGCGGATGTAGAACTGAGGGCGGTAGCCCTTGAAGAAGGGGGTGTGGCGTCCGCCCTCCTCCTTGCGCAGCACATAGACTTCGGCCTTGAAGCGAGTGTGAGGCGTGATGCTGCCGGGCTTGGCCAGCACCTGGCCGCGGTCGACCTCTTCGCGGTTGATGCCGCGCAGCAGACAACCGACGTTGTCGCCCGCCTGTCCTTCATCGAGCAGTTTGCGGAACATCTCGACACCGGTGACGGTGGTCGTGTGCGTCGGCTTCACACCGACGATTTCGACCTCTTCCATCGGATGGATGACACCGCGCTCGACGCGGCCGGTCACGACGGTGCCGCGCCCCTTGATCGAAAAGACATCCTCAATCGGCATGAGGAAGGGTTTGTCGATTTCGCGCACCGGGGTGGGGATATACTCATCGACCGCACGCATCAACTCCCAAATCGGCTCATATTCGGGCGCATCAGGGTCGTCCGAACTGCTCTCTAGGGCGTGCAAGGCGCTGCCGCGCACAAAGGGGATGTCATCGCCGGGGAACTCGTAGGTGTCGAGCAACTCCCGCAACTCCATCTCGACCAGTTCCAGCAACTCCTCATCCTCCATCATGTCGACTTTGTTGAGAAAGACGACCATCGCGGGCACTTCCACCTGCCGCGCCAGCAGGATGTGTTCGCGCGTCTGCGGCATGGCGCCGTCGGGCGCAGCCACCACCAGAATGGCGCCGTCCATCTGGGCAGCGCCGGTGATCATGTTCTTGATGTAGTCGGCATGTCCAGGACAGTCCACGTGCGCATAGTGACGGTTTTCGGTCTCATACTCTACATGCGCAATGGCGATGGTGATGCCGCGGGCCTTCTCTTCCGGCGCATTGTCGATCGCCTCAAACGCACTGAAATCGGCCATGCCTCGCAGCGCCAGCACCTTCGTGATCGCCGCCGTCAGCGTCGTCTTGCCGTGATCCACATGCCCAATCGTCCCCACGTTCACATGGGGCTTGTTCCTCTCAAATACTGCCTTCGCCATTCTTTCTCTCTCCTGACTGTTTCACATCTATACTGTGCAGATTCAAGCAGCCTCGCAACGAAGCTGGAGTATTTTTCCCGTATACACTCGCCCAGGTGATTCCATCATCACCCGGCGGGCAAACCGCCCACACCGCTGCAGCCGCAACCCGTCGGACGAAATCCCGCTCTCGAACAGAAACGCCTTGAACGGTTTTCCCGGCGGCACAGACGCCGCCTCTGTAATCTGAACAGTATACGAAATGTCCTGACGGTTGACAAGTCTGGACACAACTGAAACGGCCAATCTGAACGCGCCGGCCGCATCCAACTCAGGCGAATTCCCGCCGCAGCGCGCCGACGTCCGACTTTTGCGTGTCAGGCTGATAGCTGTCGAACTGCATCGTAAAGGTGCCGCGTCCGCTGGTGATCGAACGGAGCGTCGTCGCGTACCCGAACATCTCCGCCAGCGGTACGATCGACCGCACAGCCGTAACCTTGTTGCTATGCGCGTCCAGTCCCTCGATCTGCCCGCGTCGACTGGAAAAATCGCCCACAATGTCGCCGACAAACTCCTCCGGCACGACAGCTTCAACCAACATGATCGGCTCCAACAGGACCGGGCTCGCCTTCGCCATGCCCTCCTTGAACGCCATCGAACCGGCTATCTTGAAGGCGATTTCACTGGAATCGACTTCATGGAAGCTGCCGTCCACCAGCGCGGCGCGAACATCCACCACCGGGTATCCCGACAACACACCGCTTTCCATGGCTTCTTCAATACCCTTGCGGACCGCAGGAATGTATTCTTTGGGGACTGACCCGCCGATGATCTTGTCCTCAAACTCGAAGCCCTTGCCCTCTTCATTCGGTTCCAGTGCGATCCAGATATGGCCATACTGGCCACGGCCGCCGGTCTGACGGACGAACCGCCCTTCCGCCCGCGCCGCCCTGGTGATTGTCTCCCGATAGGCCACCTGCGGGCGGCCCTCGTTACACTGCACCCGGAACTCCCTTTTCAGACGGTCGACGATAATCTGCAAGTGCAGCTCACCCATTCCGCTGATGATCGTCTGCCCCGTCTGATCATCGTATCGCACCTGAAAGGTCGGGTCTTCTTCGGCCAGCTTCAATAGGCCGTCGGCCATCCTGTCCTGATCGGCTTTGGACTTCGGCTCAACCGCGATCCCAATCACCGGGGCCGGAAACTCAATCGTCTCCAGCAAAATCTCATTGCTGCGGTCGCTGAGCGTCTCACCGGTCAGGCTCTGCTTGAGGCCAACAATGGCAGCGATGTCGCCGGCGCGGCAAACTTCGATCTCTTCCCGTTTGTCGGCATGCATCTGCAAGAGCCGCCCGATTCGTTCCCGCCGCCCCTTGTTGGCGTTGTAGACCATACTGCCCGACGCCAAAGTACCCGAATAAACGCGTACATAGGCCAGGCGTCCGACAAACGGGTCGGTCACGATCTTGAAGACAAGCGCGGCGAAAGGCTCTTCCGGGTCGGCGAACCGGATCTTCTCTTCCTCTGTCTTGGGGTCAAGGCCAACCACCGGCGGCACGTCCAGTGGGCTGGGCAGATAGCGAACAATCGCATCCAGAAGGGGTTGCACTCCCTTGTTCTTAAGCGCCGAACCGCACAGTATCGGCACGATGTCATTGCAAATGACGGCGTTGCGCAGCCCCTTGATAAGCTGTTCGTTGCTGATCTCTTCGCCTTCCAGATACAGCGTCGTCAGCTCCTCATCGGTCTCGGCAATCCGCTCAATCATGGCGGCGCGCGCCGTCTCCGCCGCGTCTCGCATCTCCTCCGGGATCTCGGCTGTTTCGGGCGAGGCGCCCAGTGCATCGCTGTATCGCAGGGCCTTCATCGTTAAAAGGTCGATGACCCCCTGGAAATCCTCCTCCGCGCCCCAGGGCAACTGAATCGGCAGCGGGTCCGCGCCGAGGCGGTCGACAATCATGCCGACCGTACGATCAAAGTCCGCGCCCACCCGGTCCATCTTATTCACGAAGCAGATGCGAGGCACATGATAGGTGTCCGCCTGCCGCCAGACGGTCTCCGACTGTGGTTCGACACCCGCAACCGCGTCGAAGACGACGATGCCGCCATCCAGGACGCGCAAACTGCGCTGCACCTCGGCGGTAAAATCGATATGGCCCGGTGTGTCGATGATATTGATCTGGGCTTCTTCACCGCTGCGGCTATCAACCCAGTTCGCCGTAATCGCAGCCGCCGTAATGGTGATGCCGCGTTCCCGTTCCTGCGCCATCCAGTCTGTGACAGCGGTTCCCTCATGCACTTCGCCCATGCGGTGTATACGGCCGGAATAGAACAGAATCCTTTCCGTTGTCGTCGTCTTGCCCGCGTCGATATGGGCGATAATTCCGATGTTGCGGATCTTATGTAATGGTATCTGACTCATCAAATTCACCTGGTTTTATCTCGGGGGGCAGCGTCGCGCCCCGTTTCCAAGGGGTGCAACCTGCCGCACTGCAAAGTTGCATTCACTCTTACGGATGGCAGACCGTCCTGAGCGAACGGTCTGCCGCGACCGTCTGCGCCCTGCCCTCCGACAAAAGACGACGCAGCCATCCCGCAGGCGCCGGAATCCCACGCGCCTCGCTTGAGCAGAAGCGCCTGCAATCTGCTTATCCGGCGGCCTGCTCATCCGGCAGCGTCGAATTTCACTCAGCGGAATGCTGAGCGCGTTGCCACATCATCCTGTGACTCGGATGAATCGTATATAGTTCGGTTCAGAAGAAGTTCCGATCCCGGAAGGGTCGGATTCCTCCGAAGCTGTGCCCAGCCAGGGCGCCGGACACATCAGGGAAAACCAACTCGTTTGTCTATGCTGCCATGAAGGCAAGATACCTATCGCCTTCGGGCAAAATGAGCAAAGGCTTGATTGGCTTCTGCCATCCGGTGCGTTTCTTCACGCCTGCGCACGGTCTGACCTTCGCCGCGCGCCGTGTCCAGCAGTTCATTCGCCAATCGAGTGGCCATGTTACGGCCGCTCCGCCCCCTGGCATTCTGAATCAGCCAGCGCATGGCCAGGGCCTGCCGCCGGTCAGGGCGGATCTCCATCGGCACCTGATAGGTCGCGCCACCAACACGCTGCGGTTTGACCTCAACCAGAGGAGTGGCGTTCCTGAGCGCTTCTTCGAAGACTTCCAGTGGTGGACGATTGGTGCGTTCGGCTATGGTATCCAGTGCGGTATACACTATCCTGGCGGCCAGACTTTTCTTGCCCCGCTCCATCAGATTGTTGATGAACTTGGCCAGCACAACGCTATTGTGCCGGGGGTCGGGCGTAACTTGACGCTTTTCAGGCCGGTTTCGTCGCGGCATTCTACAACTCCATCTCCATCATTTGCGCCTGCGCGCCTCCCGAGGAAGGACGCACACCGTCTGTCCTGCCTCTCCAGAGTCAGCGCTTAACGCGGCTTTTTGGTACCGTATTTGCTGCGGCTTCGCTTGCGGTCATTGACCCCCGTGCTGTCCAGCGCGCCGCGCACGATATGATAGCGCACGCCGGGCAAATCTCTTACCCGACCGCCGCGTACCAGAACCACACTGTGTTCCTGGAGGTTATGGCCTTCGCCAGGAATATAGGCCGTCACTTCAACGCCATTGGTAAGGCGCACACGGGCTACCTTACGCAGGGCGGAATTGGGCTTTTTGGGTGTTGTCGTTCGCACCTGGGTACATACCCCTCTCTTCTGGGGATTGCCCTGCTTGACCCGCTTTGTGCGGCCGGTCAAAGTGTTCTGCGTAAAACGCAAGGCCGGTGCGGTCTCTTTCTTCGGCTTGGTCTTACGGCCCTTGCGAACCAGTTGATTTATCGTCGGCAAATGTTTCCTCCCTGGTGGTCATCTCAGCCCACGTAAAGACAGTATTCTACTTTATCACGACCGGGCCGCTAAAAGCAAATCTCAGGACCTATAGGGTGCATCCCAAAATGGGGGCGAGTTTCTGGCTACCTCTGGGGAGTTACCCTGGGACCTGTAGCATGCTACGCCTGACAACCCCAAATCTGGGATGCACCCAAAAGAGAGAGGTCTGTTCGCCGGGTTCGGTGGGCGTTTCTGGCGAACCCTGGTCAGACGAGGCGATACCGATCGGAGGGTTGACTTGCCCGGTCAGTGGGAGTCCGCGCCGTTCGCTGGGGACAGGTCTTCTGCGGCTGGCGATTGCGCTGTCACCTGTACTTTGTCAACTGTTTTGCCTGGTCTTCATGAGCCGAGCGGCTCGTATATTTTCTCCCGCAGGGCCACAATTTCTCTGCGAACGCCTTCATCCCGTTCGATATCCTGGGCAATTTTCTCCACACCGTGGCGAACGGTGCTGTGATCCCGCCCGCCCAGAAGTTCACCGATGTTGATCAGCGACAGGCCGTTCTCTTCTCGCAGCAGGTACATTGCCAATTGACGGGCGTTGGCGATCTCCTTGGTGCGCGACCGCCCGAGCAGGGCCTCTTTGGTCAGGTTGAAGTGCCCGGCAACGATCCGCACGACGCTGGCGGCTTCGCGGGGCCGCCGTTGAGGTACGAGGGTGTCCAGTATGCCTTCGACCACGGACCGGTCCAGTTGCCTATCGTGAAAAGGGGCCTGAATGATGAGGCGATTGAGCGCGCCTTCCAACTCTCGGATGTTGCTCTCCACCCGTTCTGCGATCAGCATCAGCACTTCGGTCGAGACGGTTTGATTGATCGACAGGGCCTTCGATTGCAGAATGGCGACGCGGGTTTCCAGATCTGGCTGCGAGATATCGGCCTGCAAGCCGCCTTCGAAACGGCTGCGCAGCCGGGCTTCCAGGGTCGCGATCTCCTTCGGCGGTCGATCACTGCTGATCACAACCTGACGGCCGCCGGCGTGGAGATGATTAAATGTGTGGAAGAACTCCTCTTGCGTACTTTCTTTGCCGCCGATAAACTGAATATCATCGATCAGAAGAAGGTCCACCTGCCGGTATTTGTTGCGATACTCTTCGGTGTTTTGCTGACGAATGGCGCTGATGAGGTCATTTGTGAACTGTTCCGACGAACAGTAGAGAACCTGCATTCCCTGCCTGGTCATGGCATGGCCGATCGCGTGGAGAAGATGTGTCTTCCCCAAGCCGACACCGCCATACACAAAGAGCGGGTTGAAGCGATGACCGGGTTGCTCCACAATGGATTGGGCCGCGGCGTGGGCCAGACGGTTGTGGTTTCCGACTACAAATGTGTCGAAGGTATAGCGGGGGTTGAACACGCCGCTTTGAAGCGCCGCGTCTGACCTGGTTACGGCAGCCGCAGCGGGGCTCTGAGCGGCATCGCGATGGAGCGGCGCCTCGGTCGGCGTACGGCTTGCCGGTGGAGGCGTTGGACGCGCGGCGGCAAGGTCGACTTCGGCCGGCTTCGGCGTCGTTGCAGGCGACGCGGGCGGCATGTCCGCATACAAGGGTACCGATTCTGTTGGTTCTGACTGCTTCTGCGGTTGGGGGCGCACTTCGAAGATAACCTGCACTGAACGATCAGTCAACTGGTTCAGAATGACTTTGATCTTCTTGCGCAGACGGTTCTGCAGCCAATCTCGAGCCCAGGCATGAGGTGCGCCAACGATGAATTCGCCTTCTGTGTAGCCGATGATCGAGGTGTCGCGGACCCAGGTTTCAAACGTGGTTGCAGGCATCTGCAGCGCGAGTTCGTGCAGCGTTTTCTGCCAGATATCTTCGGGATCCAGATCGTCGTTAACTGCCTGGGGCTGATTTTCAGCGGAGGCGGCCTCCGTCTGTGTTTCGGGATGCTCTACTTGTTCTGCCGTCTCCTGATCTTCCGGCGGGATCTCCGGCGACCGGGGCGAAGCCGAAGAAGGCTGGGCGCGCCTGTACAGTGGGTTGCCACTGCGACGTGATGAGGATACGGATTGCCAGTCTGTACTCAAAACAACTCCTTCTCACTCTCCTGTTCCTCAATAAAGACGAAGCGCAAGGGATTTTTGTTCGCGCAGGCACAGAAAAACAGGCGAAAGGAAGGGCAAGAGATAAACGAAACCGCAAGCAGCTCAGCCTGGCTGTCGGTGGGGATCACTGCAATACAGACGCCAACCTGTCCGACTGTCTCCCGGACTACTGGAATCTGTGTCAACTGAACGCCTGCTATGCCTCTTCGCTGCACTTGTAAGAATAGGTAGTGTATCAAATCCGACAGTGTCAGACAATCGCAAAGAAGATGAAAGGCCCGCACAATCAGCCCGTGAAACACTCAGATGGAGCTTGACAGTTACTATATGTAGTGCCTAGGGAGCGAATCATTCAATATAGGCGAATATCTACCAGGCTGACGGGTTCAATACGTTTTTGAAATTATGGGGTGAGTAGAGAGATCAATTTCGGTTCGTAGAGGAACGGTAGAGTTATCCACAATACTGCAGAGGTTATCCCGAGTTGCCGACAGTTATCCCCATAGTTTTCCCTAGTTTTCGGGCTTTGGCGGCATCAGATATGGCACAGTATTTTAATTTTCGGGTTGAGTCAGCGGAAGGATATTGGGGTCGCGTAGGTTTTCTACGCAAATGGTGGCGCATCTACGCCGACGACTCGCGCTGGACGCCCCCGGCGTGGAACCGGTTGCGACAGACGGTGGTGTCCAAGCAATTCGCCCACCTGGAACGCAGCCGGCCCCATTATATGGTGGTTGAAGCTCTCCCGCGGCGTCGGCAGGCGAATGTCAGCGATCAGCCGTTCCCGAACATCAATCAGGGCATTATGATGGAGGAACCGGTTGCGGCCGCGGCAGTTTTGATCGACCCGCGGCGCACAGACAGCACTGCGCATCTGGCTATGCTGCACGCCGCCAACAACCGGGAGAGTCTGGAGCGCCTATTGCACGCGGTGCAGGAACAGGTCGGGCATGAGGGGATTCGCCGAGTCGTTCTGCCCGTTGGACTGTCTCCCTATCTGGGCACAGGTGTGCTTCAGAGTCATTTCAACCGCGAGCCGCCACTGCACGCGCCCTATGCCCCACCCTATGTGCCGGAGCTGTTTGCGACGGTCTGCCGGCCGTTGGGGCGCAGTCTGCTTTACACGATGGAACCGGGCGCATACAGAGATGGACCGGCGGCGGTTCCGGGCCCGGCAGTTATTCATCCCCTGGACCCGAACCGGCTGGCTGCCGACCTGCTGCCGCTTTTTACCCAGACAGTGCCGGCGTGGGCAGAGTTCCCGCTTCCGGATGGGCCGGAGGCGCAGTTTTTGCTCTGGTGGATCCTGCGCCGTCCGGCGCTGGCATGGATGGCGGAGGTCGATGGCAAAGCGGTGGGCTATCTTCTGGCGCAGCCGGACGGCAGTGGCCCCCTGCGGCGCAGCCGCGGCGGACGCTCTCTGCTGGGGCGCGTGCTGTTGCAGTGCCTCGAACTGCGGCAGCCGCGTTCTGTGCGCATTCTGTTCATGGGGGTCGATCCCGATTATCGGCGGCGAGGTATAGGCAGACAGTTGTGGCAGCAGATGCTGTCAGCAGGCCCGGCGAACGGCTGGGAGACGGTGACGGCGGGGCCGCTGCCTTCAATCGCCCAGGCCGGCTCGACCTTCCTGAAAGCAGTGGGGTTCTCGAGCCGGGAAACGTATCTGCTGCACCGCTATGACTTTGACTGAGCTTCTGCCGCCAGTTCGGCCCGGCAGCCGAACCTCGGAGGCGCTGTAATGCGACGTTTACTCATAGGCGATCCCGTATGACAGCGGGACGATGCTGATCCACGACCGGCCCGCCTTCAGGGGAATCTCGACGCCGTCGGCCGCGTAGAAACGGGGCAGCTCCCCACTCCTGTCGTTGCGCCAGGTCCCTTCGTAGGCGAGACCGTCGCGGAAGATGATAGCCCTCCCGACGCCGAATGGGTTGACGAGAAGGCTCAGGTTGCCGTAGGTGTCTTCGACGATATTCACAGGCGTATGGGGCATGTACTGAACGATAACATTTTCAACTGCGATCTGCTGACCGCTGTTGCTGTCCCGATGGGCGGTGCCCCCCAGAGAGCGCAGATAGCGCCCGCTGTCGGCATCGTAGCGATAGGCCACCTGGCTGGCCGTGACAGAGGGATAGGGAATCCGGATCGAATTGGCGGATGCGCCGCCGGGAGCCGGGCCGCCAAAGGTAAATCCCTGGATTGACGGCGCCCGCTCGACGGCCCAATCTGCGAGCCAGAGGCGCAGCATTTCGCTGCTGGTGCGCAGGCGCGTGCGATAGTCGTTGCCAACGGAGCGGGCGTAAAGGGTACTCTCCGGATCGTCCAGATCCAGGTCCAGGTAGGGGAAGAGTTGATTGTTGTTCTTGAGCTGATAGCGGACACCGTCACTGGCCCCGGAGCAGAGCAGTCCGGCATCATAGAGCGCGCCCAGATAGTAGTTGAACAGGCGGGCGCTGCGAATGGGCCCGATCTCCTCGCTGTCGGCGCCGTAGTAGACCGCGCTGAACCGTGTCAGGCTGAGCCCTTCCATCAGAAACTCATACATCACATCGGCCTGGCTGATACCGAACTGCGGACGGGCGGCGATGTCGTTGTTTATGCAGACAATGACCGGACGCAATGCCGAGCGTGCGACCTCCAAGGGCTGGCCCGTCAGGGGATTCGTACTACCGGGCGAGCCAAAGCCCCCCGCGGCTGGCAGGGTGAGATCGACCTGGTCGAGATTGGGCGCGTCGATCGTCGCGGTTGGCGTCGGCGTTGGCGGAGCCTGGGCAACTGGCAGACTCAAAGTCGGCAGGTTGCTCTGCGAGAAGTCGGCGCTGATCCAGCTTTCTCGATTCGCTCCCGCCGGGCAGCAGATCTTCAGCCAGTTGCCGGCCTCGTTGCGGCCTGAGATGCGGAACCGCTGCCCCGCCAACACCTGGCCGACAATGCCGTAAACCGTACCCGGCCCTGCCCGTAAGTTCAGTGTCTCCGTGAGTACGACGGCCTCCGGGTAGGCCGGTGTGGGCGTGTTCGTCGGATTGGGCGTGGGTGTGTCGGTTGGCGTGTATTGGGGCGCCGGCGTAAAGGTGGCGACCACTTGCATCGTTTGGACGGCGACCGGCTCGGTCGAGACCGCTTCGACCCCGCCATTGGAACCGCCCCCGGAATCCCGCCCGAGCAAGGAGGCGATAGACAAAGTTTGGCCAAACAGGAGTACGCTGCCGATATAAGCGACAACTGCGATGATTACCAGTGCGGCCGCAGCGATCGCAAGCCGCAGCCATTTCCCCGACAGTGGTGAACGAGGATCTTCTGCCATAACGATTTTCCTCTGCGAATTTCATCAGGCGCGCCGCGCGCTCTTCTCCGCACAGATCATATCGAGTGTATGGGGCTGCGTCAATTCGCGCGTATGCAGGGAACTGCGGGGGGAATCCCCCGCACAAGGGAGGCCGCTTGCGGCCGACCGCCCCAAAAGCAAGAAGTGAGTAGAGAGGAGTGAGAGCCCCCGTCGGTTTGGGGAAGAGGTTCGCAAATGGGACAGAAAGGAGAATCGTTCCAGACCAGTTGCCGCCTGGTGTGGTAGAAGATATAATGATACCGGGGACGCTGTCACGCGCTGGCGTGACTTGTCGACAGGAGTCTACCGATGGAAGGCCTACTCACAAACATACCGATCTATATCGTCGCCGCACTGCTGCTGGTCTGGTTGTTGCGGGCTTCATTGCGCATTGTCAAGGAGTACGAGCGAGGGGTCATTTTTCGATTGGGGCGGGTGACGGGCGCTAAAGGGCCCGGCCTGTTCTGGTTAATCCCGTTTGTCGATCAGATGCGGCCGGTCGACCTGCGGGTCGTCACGTTGGATGTGCCGACACAGGAAGCCATTACGAAGGACAATGTGACGGTCAAAGTCAATGCCGTCTGCTATTTTCGGGTGTTGTCCCCCGAGGCGGCGGTCGTCAACGTAGCCAACTATCTTCTGGCGACCCAGCAGATCGCTCAGACAACGCTGCGCTCCGTTCTGGGGCAGAGCGAACTGGATGAATTACTGTCGGAGCGGGATCAGATCAACCAGCAACTTCAGCAGATCATCGATGAGCAGACTGAGCCGTGGGGCGTAAAGGTCAGTGTCGTCGAAGTGAAGGATGTGGAGCTGCCGCAGTCGATGCAGCGGGCCATGGCCCGTCAGGCAGAGGCGGAGCGCGAGAAGCGTGCTAAGATCATCCACGCTGAGGGTGAATTGCAGGCTTCGCAGACGTTAGCCGAGGCGGCTGGGGTCATGTCCAGTCAGGCGGGTGCGCTGCAGTTGCGCTATTTGCAGACGCTGACGGAGATCAGCGCCGAACACAACAGCACAATCGTCTTTCCATTGCCCATAGAGTTGATGGAGGCCCTGTTGAGCAGGGCTGGAAGTAGCTCATGAGTCTGGCGCAGACACGGGATAGCTGCCAGCCGACCGATCTGACCGTTGACCGGGCGGCCGGAGACTTTATGATCGATTGGGCGGATGGGCATCGGAGCGTATACCGCCTGGCCTGGATGCGAAGCGTCTGTCCCTGCGCGTCCTGCCGGGAGGAGAGACGCCAGGCCGAGGCGGACCCACTGCGGTTGGCTGTCGGCCCGGCCCCCGATCCAAACGTCGGCAGCGCAGAGCTGGTAGGCAACTACGCAATCCGTTTTACCTGGGCCGATGGCCACGGCAACGGCATCTACGGTTTTTCCTCTTTGCGGGCATCATGTCCATGCTCCGCCTGCAACCAGGGCGAGCCGGGCGACTTGCTCGACAGTTGAGCGACGGCGCACAGACAGACTGCCGCTTTGCCGGTCGTATCGGCATGAGGCGGCCGGCCACAGAGAAGTATGGCCGGCGCAAAACAGCGCGGGAAGAAGCCGATGATAAGAGGCATACCGATGGGTAGTTCACTAAAAATCGCGCGAATTTGGGGCATCGAGATCCAGGCCCACTGGTCCTTTGTCCTGATTCTCTTTTACGGAGCGTTTCTTTTCAGCCGCAACACCAGAGATGTGCTGACCAGCGCAATATACGGTGTCGTCGTCATCCTGCTGCTTTTTGTCTGTGTGGTTTTGCATGAGTTCGGCCACGCAATAACGGCGAAGTATTTCGGTGTAAATGTGCCGTATATCACACTGCTGCCTATCGGCGGGGTGGCCCAGCTGGAGCGTATGCCCCGCAAACCGATGCAGGAGTTTCTGATCGCGATTGCCGGCCCCGCGGTCAACTTTGTGCTGGCTGCATTGCTGCTGCCGGTCGCGCTGCTGGTTGTGTCGATGAATATGCGCACGGGCACGATGGGGGCGTTGATTTGGTCGCTGATGCGCGCAGCACAGTCGATGAGCGTGGGCGGCCTGTTGCTTACGCTGGCGGGCACGAATCTCATGCTGGGCATTTTCAATCTGTTGCCGGCGTTTCCGATGGATGGCGGACGCATTCTGCGCGCTCTGCTGGCGTTGCGCCTGCGGTATATTCCGGCAACGCGAATTGCCGTTCTGATTGGACGGGGCATGGCGGTATTGTTCGCAATCTGGGGCATTTTTGGCGGTGGGATCTTTCTGCTGCTGGTGGCGTTTTTCGTCTATGTGGGCGGCCGCGGCGAGTTGGAGGCGGTACAGAGCCGCTACATTCTGAAGGATTTCAGCGCCCGCCAGGCTGTGAACAAGGACGCGCATGTGCTCTATACGAGTGAACCGATCAGCCGGGCTGTCGACTATATTATGACGACCTACCAGGGAGATTTTCCGGTGCACGATCTGGGCAATAATCTGGTCGGTGTACTAACGCGCCCGCGCCTCGTGGCAACGCTGCGCGGACAAGGGCAGGAAGGGCGAATCGTCGATGTGATGATTCCACGGGCGCGGGTGCCCGTCACCTCCGGTGATACGACTCTGGCCGACGTATGGGAACAGATGTTGGAGACGGAGAGCCGGGTCATCATCGTGCAGGACCAGGAGCAATTTCTGGGACTGATTACGCTGGACGACATCAGTGAACTGATTCAGGTGATGGGCGCGGCCAAGGAACGAGAAGATACAATCGCGGGAGGCCCTGGCAGCCGGGCGGCGGCCTCCGCGCCCGATGCCCGGTCCACTCTTGACATAAATTGAGGAGGTGCTTGCGATGGTGGCTCATGCGATCAAACTGGCCCCATCCATTCTTACAGCTGATTTCGGTCGTCTGCAGGAGCAGATTCAGGCGGCAGAAGACGGCGGCGCCGACCTGCTCCATCTGGATGTAATGGATGGGAGATTTGTGCCCAATATCACCTTTGGACCGCTGGTGGTGGGGGCGGCCCACCGGATTACGCAGCTGCCCCTGGACGTACACCTGATGATCGAGGAGCCGGAGCGGCATTTGGATGCATTCGCCCAAGCCGGTGCCAATATCATCACCATCCATTTGGAAGCGTGTCGTCATCTGCATCGAGCGGTCCAGCAGATCGTCGATCTGGGCTGCCAGGTTGGCGTGGCTGTGAACCCTTCTACCCCGATCGAGAGTGTTCGCGAGATCGCACCCTTTGTCGACCAGGTGCTGGTGATGAGTGTCAATCCCGGCTTCGGCGGGCAGCGCTTTATCCAGACCATGACCAGCAAGCTGCGGCGCACACGCAAGCTGCTGGATGAATTCAACCCCACCTGCGATCTGGAAGTGGACGGCGGCATTGGTGTCGGCAATATCCGGGACGTGCTGCGCAACGGGGCCAATGTCATCGTTGTGGGCAGCGCCGTCTTCAACACGGACAGAAGCGTTGGCGAAAACCTGACCGCTTTGCGGGACGCCTGCAACGGTTCCTCCGCCTGAGGCAGCTGGCGAAACATACTCGGATCACAGTTCGCAAACTGCTCTGACGTTCCTCTGGATCCCCCAGGAGGCCGCGATGCGTCCGTCCGTACATCTTTATTCGCGTCTGCTGACCCGCTCGCTATCTGCGGGCGCAGATAGGGCAGACATCGCTCCTCCTGCTTGTTCTCTGCGCCAATATCCTCCTCCAACTGATCAACCCCTTGATCATGCGTCGTTTCCTGGATTCGGCGCTGGCCGGCGGATCAGATCGTTGTGCTCAAGTCGGGCCGCGTAGAGGATGCAGACAGGTTGCAGCCGTTGCTGGAACGCTGCCTGGAAATGCGCAGCCTGTGGGAGGGTCGCGCCGCGGATGAGGATAAGATGAATAAGAGCTACCCTGCGCCGAGAAGTAGAGCCATCTGATAGACGAACGGCAGCACGAACATGATGCTGTCGAGCCGGTCGAGGAATCCGCCGTGGCCGGGCAGGAAAACGCCGCTGTCCTTGACGCCGATCTGTCGTTTGAGCATGCTGATGGCCAGATCGCCGAAAAGGGCGAGGATTCCGCCCACCAGCCCAATCAGCGCACCCAGCCAGACCGCAAGCCCGAGAGGCGACCAGAACGCGACGGCGGCGCCGGTGAGTGTCGCCGCAATCCAGCCGCCGACGGTTCCTTCCCAGCTCTTCTTGGGACTGAGCGCGGGCAGAATCCGGTTGCGGCCCAGCGTGACGCCAACAAAGTAAGCGGCGCTGTCGTTGATCATGGTGATGCCGAGCCCGAGCAGCATCCAGTACAGACCGTTGGGGAGCAGACGCAGGGCCAGTGCCTGCCCCATCATCACGCCGAGATAACTGGCGCCGACAACGGTGAGCGCCCAGTTGCGAAAAGGCTTATGGTCCTGCCCTTGCGCCGCCTCCGTTTCAGATTGATGTGGGTCGCTTGCTCCCGGACTGACTGGGCTGCTGCTGTCCTCGTGCGGAGGGGAGCCCTGCTGAGACAACAGGATGCGGATGAAAATGATGATAAAGCCGAATGTGAGGACAAGCTCTGGCTCGATAGGGACGAACGACCAAAAGGAGAACATCAACGCCAGCGCCCAGGCGAAGCCGTACCAGCGGGCCGGCTTATAGCCGCTCCTTTCGATCAGGACATAGTATTCATATGCCCCCAATGATGTGAAGAAGGTGAGCAGAAGGACCCACCAAATTCCGCCGTACCAAAGCGCAAGCAGGACCGGAACCAGCGCAATCAGACCGGCGATGACGCGTCGTTTCACCGTTTTCGATATCCGATTACAGGACTACAAGGTTCAGGGAGAGAAGGGGATCGGGACGTTCTGCAAAGCGGAAGAACCTATTCCGCATCCGGCACGCCGCCGAAACGACGGTCGCGACGATTGAACTCGAGCAGCGCTTTGTATAACTCCGCCTTGTCGAAAGTCGGCCAGTATGTCGGGGTTGAATAGTACTCGGCATAGACTGCCTGCCAGATGAGGAAGTTGCTCATCCGCCAGTCGCCGCCGGTGCGGATGATAAGATCCGGGTCCGGCAGGCCCTCCGTATACAGGTAGCGGCTGAAGGTCTCTTCACTCAGGGAATCGGGGTCGATTCCATCTCTGATGATCCGACGGGCGGCGTCCACGATCTCCCCGCGCCCGCCGTAGTTGAAGGCTACATTGAGAATAATTCTGTCGTTGTGCTTGGTATAATCGAGTGCGTGCAGAATCTGTTTTTGCAGTTCCTCGCTGATACCGGTCAGGCGGCCACTATGGCGAATCTGCACACCGTTTTCGTGGAGTTCCTGCAGCCGGTTGCGCAACGTGGTTCCCAGCAGCCGCATAAGCCCCGACACCTCTTCGATGGGGCGGGACCAATTTTCGGTGGAAAAGGCGTAGATGGTCAGGACTTTGATACCGAATTCGACAGAGGCCTCGAGGATCGGTTGGATATTATCGACGCCGGCGCGATGTCCGATAAATCGAATCAGACCTCTTTCCTTTGCCCAGCGGCCATTCCCGTCCATGATAATCCCTACATGGTAGGGAACTCTGGCGAGAGGGGGAAAAGCGTCTTCGATCAGGTTTTCCGGGCTCTGCCGAACTACATCGGGACTACTCAATGGAACACTGACTCCTTATCGGTCAGATGGTCATGATTTCGGTTTCTTTGTCGCGTGCGATTTCGTCGACGTTGGCCACGAAATCATTGGTGACATCCTGCGCCTGGTCCTGGCCGTCATGCAGGTCATCCTCGGTGATCAGGCCTTCGCCCTCAAAGGAGCGCATGTCTTTGATCGCATCCCGCCTGATGTTGCGAATTGCGACGCGGGCCTCCTCGGCACGCCGCGACACCTGTTTTGTCAGGTCGCGGCGACGTTCTTCGGTCAATGGCGGAATGGTCAGGTGGATCTGCTTACCGTCATTGCTCGGTGTCAGGCCAATGTCGGACATGGCGATGGCCCGCTCGATCGCCCCGATGTCGGTGGGCGTATAGGGACGGATCTGGAGAGTTTGCGCCTCGGGAACCGAGATTGATGCGATCTGCATCAGTGGTGTAGGGACGCCGTGATAGTCGACGCTAAGGCGCTCCACAAGCGCGGGGCTGGCGCGGCCAGTGCGGATCGCCATCAGGTCTGCCTGTAAACTGTTGATCGCTTTGTTCATGCGATCTCGTGTTTCATCCAAAATGTCTTCAATCACAACGGCACTCCTTCCACATCAGCGGCGCGAAGGGGCTTGCTCGCAGTCCTGAGGCCTTTTGGGGCCCTTGCAGTTGGCATTGGCGACATGGCCCATTTCGCCAGGGGGTGGGTCGTCGGCTGAAGCTGAACTCGCGGGTTATCGCCGGAAATTCAAGATATGAAGGAACGACTCAATCGGAATTTCTGGATAGAGTTCTTTCACTTCCTAAATTCTTCAGTTGTCTTGTTATTTTAGCAGAGGTACAGAACAAACGAAAAACGATGTTTGATACTCTGTGGGCGCAAACGTTGTCAGGCTGAGGCATAGCCGGAGAAGACGGTGCCAACCGGTTCTCCCTTGACGACCTTCACCAAGGCATCTTCGGCCCAGACATTGACCACTGAGATTGGCAGGCTGTTGTCCATGCACATGGCGATCGCGGTACTATCCATGACGCCGACACGCATGTTGAGGGCGTCGATATACGAGAGTTGTTTGAAGCGGCGGGCATCACTGTTTTTCTTCGGGTCTTTGTCGTAGACCGCGTCCACCTTAGTGGCTTTGATCAGAATTTCGGCGTCGATCTCCATCGCCCGCAGGCTGGCTGCCGTATCGGTCGTAAAGTAAGGATTGCCGGTGCCGGCGCCGAAGATGACAACGCGGCCCTTTTCCAGATGGCGAATGGCCCGGCGCTGGATGTAGGGCTCGGCCACGGCTCGAATTTCGATGCCGGTCATTACGCGTGTGGGCAGGCCACCACGCTCCAGGGCGTCCTGCAGCGCGAGCGCATTCATCACCGTCGCCAGCATGCCAATGTGGTCGGCGGTCACCCGCTCCATGCCGTGATCGAGACCGTCCTCCTTGCCCCGCCACATGTTGCCGCCGCCGATAACTAGGGCCACCTCCGCGCCCAGGTCGACGATCGCCTGGATCTTCCGGGCTGCTTCTTCGGCGCGTCTGGGGTCAATGCCGAATCCGCCTTCGCCGGCCAGCGCCTCGCCTCCCATTTTGAGAAGAACGCGGCGGTATTTGAGAGCATCCATTACAACAACTCCTTGGAAAGGGCGCCGCTGCCTATCGAGACGCCGGCGATGACATAAAAAAGCCCAGCCTCTTTAGGCTGGGCTGGACTGGCGAGGCGTTTAGCCAATCTGCAGACGACTAAAGCGACGAACCTGGATATTTTCGCCAAGGCTGGCGATGTTTTCGACGAGAACGTCCTTAACGTTTTTGTCAGAGTCCTTGAAGTATTCCTGTTCCATCAGGCAGACATCGCTGTACCATTTTTCCAGCTTGCCTTCGGCAATGCGATCAAGGATCTTTTCGGGCTTGCCGCTTCCCTGCGCCTGGGCTTTGTAGATGGCTATTTCCCTGTCCAGAACGTCGGCGGGAACCTCTTCCCGAACCACGTATTCGGGGTTGGATGCCACGACGTGCATCGCCAGGTCTCGCGCCAGTTCTTGAAACTGCTCGGTGCGGGCCACGAAATCGGTCTCGCAGTTGAGCTCGACCATCGCGGCGACCTTGCTGCCGTGGTGGACGTAGGTGCCGATGATACCTTCATGGGCGTCGCGGTCGGCCTTTTTGGCCGCGGCAGCCAGCCCTTTCTCGCGCAGATATTCCACGGCTTTGTCAAAATCGCCGTTATTTTCGTTCAGCGCTGTCTTGCAGTCGAGAATGCCGGCCCCCGTCGCGCCTCGCAATTCTTTCACCATCTGTGCTGTGATCGCAGCCATTCTCCTCCTCCTGATTGCCTTGCTGTACTGTTATTCACGCGTCAACGCGTGCCTGCTTTTTTCCGCGTAATCGTCCGCACTGCGCAAACATTTCGCCTTCGCAGCCGTGCGGACGATTACGTCTGATTGCCCGAATCCGGCGCGCAATTTACTCTGCGTCGCCTTTTCGACATGACATTGCTGCAGATATTCGCTGTTGCGCTGCGACCCGTGCATGGAATCGGCCAGCGCACAGCAGCGGCGGCTACCCTTCTTCGCCGACCGGCTCAGTTTCCGCCGGCTCGAGCTCCGCCTGCTCAAGGGGCGCTTCATCGTCCGTCTGAGTACGTTCCGCCTCAGCGACAGCCGCTGTATCCTCTTCCTCGGAGACGCTGGCGGCCTGCGCTGCGGGTTCGCTTCCCCCTTCTTCCTCTTCTTCCATGCCTTGCAGCTTGGCCAGTGTGCTCGGCCCGAGGTACTGCTCCAATTCCGCCAGCTCGTCGTCAGAAACCTGTCCGGTCTCTACCATTTCCACTTCGCGGAAGCGGCGTCCCTCCTCAACTGCATCGGCGACAATCTGTGTAATCAGCTTGACGGCTCGGATCGCATCATCATTGCCAGGTATGACATATGTGATTTCATCCGGGTCGGAGTTGGTATCCGCCACAGCGATCAGGGGGATGCCGATCTTGTTCGCTTCCTTGACGGCCAACTCTTCCCGTTGCGTATCGATCACAAAGATCAGATTGGGCATTGCGGTGAGCGTCTTGATCCCGCCGATACGACGGTTCAACTTGGCGAGCTCACGATCGATGACCAGTTGCTCGATCTTGGGAAGCGACTGGAATTCGCCATTGGACTTACGCCGTTCCTGACGGTTCAGATAGTCGATCCGCTGTTTGATCGTGGCCCAGTTTGTGAGCGTGCCCCCCAGCCAGCGATTGTGGATGTAGGGCATACCGCAACGGGTCGCCTCCTGTTCGATGGTGCCCTGCGCCTGTCTCTTTGTACCGACAAACAGGACTGTGCCGCCATCGGCGACCAGACGACGCACCATCTCATAGTATTCATTGATACGCGTCATCGTCTGGTGCAGATCGATGATGTGAATTCCACTGCGCTCAGTAAAGATATACTGGCGCATTTTCGGATTCCAGCGCCGGGTCCTGTGCCCGAAGTGTACGCCGGCCTCCAACAGCTGCTTCATGCTAACGACTGATGCCACAAGAACCTCCAGGGTTTCTCTTCCGCCCTGTTCACGCTGGGAATGACCGCACTTTGGCGGCACCCCATTCCTCAGTCCCAGGACGTGTTGAATGGATAGTAACTCGATCTGATCGGTTGAAAATGTTCAGCCATCACAGACCGACTGTGAATGTTAACATAGTTGGCGCTGTGTCCAAAAATAGCCCGGCGAGATCGTTTTACAGTTCTGACACGGGTCAGGACTGTGCTGAATCCTTGTCGTCTCGGAATCGATAACCCAGACCCCGTTCCGTGAATATATAGCGCGGTTTCGATGGGTCCGTTTCGATCTTTTTGCGGAGATAGGTGATATACAGACGCAACAGGTGATTGTCGTTTACATATTCGTGCCCCCATACTTTCGTCAACAGCACCTCATGGGGGACGACCCAACCGGCGTTCTGGATGAGCTGGTGGAGTAGTCGATACTCGGTTGGGCGCAAGCTCAGTCGTTCGCCGTCGACGATAACGTCGCGCCGCTGCAGGTCCACCTGCAACCGGTCATCGATCGTAATAATCTGATTTTCCGGCCGGGTATTGGTCACTTCAAAGCGACGCAGCACCGCACGAATCCGGCTGGACAGCTCGCGCGGGCTGAATGGCTTTACCACATAATCATCCGCGCCCAGATCCAGCCCTTTGATTTGATCTTCCTCGTCGGAGCGCACGGTAAGCATGATGGCTGGAATGTCGCTGATTTCGCGCAGCCGTTTGAGTGTTTCGAAACCGTCCAGGCCCGGCATTTCGACGTCCAGAAGGACGAGATTGGGTTCATATTCCCGGATCTTTTCGAGCGCTTGAAAGCCATCATTGGCTTCCAGCGTCTGATAGCCTTCCAGGTCCAGATTCATTTTCACGAACCGCACCATGCGCGGCTCGTCGTCAACGACCAGGATCTGTTTGGTGGGGCCTGTTTGCGACATTGCGACGTTCCTTCTGATTTGTTCGCCCGCGCACACGGCTCGGGCTGATTCTTTCTCTCAACATCATACCATGTACGCCGGAGACGAGGCTATCTCTCCTGCCGAAGGAGTGTATTCCTGGAATCCCGGCGCACTAAGGTTTCTGTTGCAGGATGATTGAAGGGAGCAGCCGCTAAGGTTCAGCGCGTAACATTGATTAAGACAATAGTAAATCTTTCTTAACGAAGGGATTAAAGGAAGCCGCACGAATTTTCTCCAATTTTTGGTCCATAAGCGTGCTATACTTTTTCGACTTGTGCAATGGCTGCGGTAAAGCGGGCGCTGGCAGTGAGCCAGCCTGAACACGTATAGGAGGGCAACCGATGACCTGCGCAGAAGTCACGCATCCGCTTGATAAAGTAATCACACAGTTCGCGGGTTTGAACAGAGCGCCGCCAGACCTCCCGGCATCATTCCGCATATGCCAAGCTTTGGGGACAACCTCATGATCAGCCCTGACCCCGCGGAATCCGTCCAGAGAACACGCAGCTGGCACAGATGTCCCCAGGATTGGACCAGGGCAATTGCATCTAAATTGGATCAAAGCATCGAAATGCTTCAGAATTCCCCTCCAGGTCGGGATCAGACATAAGAGAAGTGTGCGAATGGTGGCACGTAGGCGGGAAATCGGAATGATTTCGACGACTGAGGGCTTGAGCCGCGGCGACTTCTGCTCGCGATCCAGCAACCTGAAGACGATTTCCACTTATTCGCGCTTTGTTTTGACTACGATTTCAACGGAATCGGCCTACAAAATTAGATGCGATTGCTTTGGGGTTGCCCAGAGGAGTGGGCTGCGGATCCCGGTGTAACTCCCCAGAGGTAGACCGAAACTCGCCCCCTTTTTGGGACGCACCCCAACCCGAATCCCATTTGACAGGGGGTAGTGGGTGTGCTACATTGAGGGGACCTGCATCGGATCTGGGGTTGAGAAGGGCTTTATGGTCGTTCGTTCGATCCGTGATTTGTCGAAGTCGCAGGGATGTAGTAAGCTAGAGAAGTTGTGGCACATTAACAGTTGAAGAGTGGCAAGATAAAGCGGAGTCCAGCGACCTGTCGGTCGTTTTCGGGTTGCTCTGTGTTTCTGGATAGTGGAGGGGATGCGGGGTAGTTTGGGAGCGGCGAGGAAGACGGAGAGTTTAGAAGAGCTTTGCGTAGAAGGGTTGTTGTTTCTGTGTGTACTGGGAGTGTGAGGTATGCAGGTGGGACAACAGCGGAAATACGGAGAGTTTGATCCTGGCTCAGGATGAACGCTGGCGGCGTGCTTAACACATGCAAGTCGAACGGGAAGCGGTGCTGATTGCTTCGGTGATTAGCGCCGTGGAGAGTGGCGAACGGGTGCGTAACACGTAGGTAACCTGCCCTGAAAGGGGGGATAACCACGGGAAACTGTGGCTAATACCGCATAATTTCGCCGTGACGGTGGTTGCGGTGAGGAAAGCTTAGGCGATTTGGGAGGGGCCTGCGGTCGATTAGCTGGTTGGTGGGGTAAAGGCCCACCAAGGCGATGATCGATAGCTGTTCTGAGAGGAAGACCAGCCACACGGGAACTGAGACACGGTTCCGACTCCTACGGGGGGCAGCAGTGAGGAATATTGCGCAATGGGGGGAACCCTGACGCAGCAACGCCGCGTGGAGGATGAAGGTTTTCGGATTGTAAACTCCTTAACTGGGGGAAGAGAGAGGACGGTACCCCAGGACGAAGACACGGCTAACTAGGTGCCAGCAGCCGCGGTAATACCTAGGTGTCGAGCGTTATCCGGAATTACTGGGCGTAAAGGGTGCGCAGGCGGCGATACAAGTCTGGCGTGAAAGCTTCTGGCTTAACTGGGAGAGGACGTTAGAAACTGTATGGCTAGAGTGAATGAGAGGGGGGCGGAAATCCCGGTGTAGTGGTGGAATGCGTAGATATCGGGAAGAACACCAGAGGCGAAGGCGGCCTCCTGGCATTTTACTGACGCTGAGGCACGAAAGCGTGGGTAGCGAACGGGATTAGATACCCCGGTAGTCCACGCTGTAAACGATGTGAACGAGGTGTGGGCGGTGTAGAAGCCGTCTGTGCCGGAGCAAACGCGATAAGTTCACCGCCTGGGGAGTACGGTCGCAAGGCTAAAACTCAAAGGAATTGACGGGGGCCCGCACAAGCAGCGGAGCGTGTGGTTTAATTCGATGCAACGCGAAGAACCTTACCTGGGCTTGACATGTACGTAGTAGTGAAGGGAAACCGGAACGAGCCTTCGGGCAGCGTAGACAGGTGCTGCATGGCTGTCGTCAGCTCGTGTCGTGAGATGTTGGGTTAAGTCCCGCAACGAGCGCAACCCGTGTTGCTAGTTACAAGTGTCTAGCGAGACTGCCGGTAACAAGCCGGAGGAAGGTGCGGATGATGTCAAGTCAGCATGGCCTATATGTCCAGGGCTACACACACGCTACAATGGCTGGTACAAAGGGAAGCGAAAGGGAGACCTGAAGCGAATCTCATCAAAGCCAGTCATAGTTCGGATTGCAGGCTGCAACTCGCCTGCATGAAGTCGGAGTTGCTAGTAACCGCAGGTCAGCAATACTGCGGTGAATACGTTCCCGGGCCTTGTACACACCGCCCGTCACGTCATGGGAGTTGGTAAGACCTGAAGACGGTGACCCAACCTTCGGGAGGGAGCTGTTTAGGGTGGGACTGATGACTGGGACGAAGTCGTAACAAGGTAGCCGTACCGGAAGGTGCGGCTGGATCACCTCCTTTCTAAGGAAGAGAGGACGTCTGTGTGGAGACGGTGCAGTTGCTGTAGAGAGCAGGCGTTGTACAGAGCGGTAGCTGCGTTGTCGGGGAAGCGGAGACGTCTGCAGCAGGCAGGGTCTGCGGACCGGTTATCTTGCCACTTTTCAGGGGTTAATGCGCCTCTGAAGTGTGAAGGCGGGGCAAGGTGGAGAGGGCCTGTAGCTCAGACGGTTAGAGCACTGTGCTGATAACGCAGGGGTCCGTGGTTCGAGTCCACGCAGGCCCACAGTCGTGCGGTGGAAGCGGATAGGGATGCTGAAGCTGTGTGATGGCAGCGAGCGAGGGTACTGCAGGCCTGGCCGGGCGATGCGCGGAAGGCTGGGGGCAGGGTTCCTGGTCGGCTGTGCGGCAGGAAGCGTAGAAAGCATTGATGGCACATTAAGAACTGAATAGGATAGAGAAGAACTGCTGTAGGAGTGAGAAGGGTGCGGCAGCTGCGAGGTTGCCGCGCACAAACACAGCAGGTTAAGCTACGAAGGGCATACGGAGGATGCCTTGGCGCCAAAGGCCGAGGAAGGACGTGTACCACTGCGAAAAGCTGCGGGGAGTTGTGGTAAGGCAGAGATCCGCAGATATCCGAATGGGGAAACCCGCCCTGGGGAATGCCGGGGCAGCGCGTAGTGAAGAGATAGCTGCGTAGCGGGGAACTCGGGGAAGTGAAACATCTAAGTACCCGGAGGAAAAGAGAAGATTCCGTGAGTAGTGGCGAGCGAAAGCGGAGGAGTCCAAACCGTACTGGCGCAAGCTGGTGCGGGGTAGGAGGACCGACGGAAGGTCTGGACCGGATAGCGGAACCGCACTGGAAAGGCGGACCGGAGAGGGTGAGAGTCCCGTAGGCGAAATCTGGGAAGGGCTGGTCGGGATCCTGAGTATCACGGGGCACGCAAACCTTGTGAGAAGCAGGGGAGACCACTCTCCAAGACTAAATACCTTTGGCGACCGATAGTGGACAAGTACCGTGAGGGAAAGGTGAAAAGGACCCCTGATAGGGGAGTGAAAGAGAGCCTGAAACCGTATGCCTACAAGCAGTCAGAGCCTGATGCCGGGGTAACCCGGCCGGGTGATGGCGTGCCTATTGGAGAATGAGCCAACGAGTTACGGTCAGTAGCGAGGTTAAGGTGTAATAGCCGGAGCCGAAGCGAAAGCGAGTCTGAAGAGGGCGTTGAGTTGCTGGCAGTAGACCCGAAACCAGGTGAGCTATCCATGTCCAGACTGAAGCGGGAGTAAAATTTCGTGGAGGGTCGAACCGGTGTACGTTGCAAAGTGCTCGGATGAGGTGTGGATAGGGGTGAAATGCCAAACGAACCTGGAGATAGCTGGTTCTCGCCGAAATAGCTTTAGGGCTAGCGTCGTTTGCTGAGCATGGGAGGTAGAGCACTGGATGAGGTAGGGGGCGAAATGCTTACCAAACTCAACCAAACTCCGAATGCCTGTGCTTGAGAACGGCAGTTGGACTACGGGAGATGAGTTTCGTGGTCAAGAGGGGAAAAGCCCAGACCGTCAGCTAAGGTCCTTAAGTGGAGACTAAGTGGGAAAGGAAGTGGTGTTACAGAGACAGCCAGGAGGTTGGCTTGGAAGCAGCCATCCTTGAAAGAGTGCGTAACAGCTCACTGGTCAAGTGATACTGCGCCGAAAATATAACGGGGCTGAAGTCACCCGCCGAAGCTACGGTTTTGCATATGTCTGCGGACATGTGCGGGAGGTAGGCGAGCGTTGCATGCGCATCGAAGCGATACTGAAAAGAGTCGTGGAGCGCATGGAAGCGAGAATGTTGGCACGAGTAGCGAGAGCTGTGTGAGAACCGCAGTCCCCGGAAGTCTAAGGTTTCCGACGGGAGGTCAATCCGCGTCGGGTTAGTCGGACCTAAGGCGAGGCCGAAAGGCGTAGTCGATGGATAACAGGTGAATATTCCTGTACCGCATCAGGTTGTCTGAGCGAGGGGGTGACGCAGAAGGGTAGGTCAGCCAGCGGGTGGAAGAGCTGGTGCCAAGCCTGTAGGTGTTGAGGGCGGGGAGAAAAGACCGTCTGAGCTGAGGGGTGAAGGCGAGCCTGTACTAGGTGGAAGTGATTGAACCCAAGCTGACGAGAAAAGCCTCTAGTGAGACCTATGCGACCGTACCGCAAACCGACACAGGTAGACAGGTGGAGAACACCAAGGGGGACGGGAGAACCTTCGTCAAGGAACTAGGCAAAAAGGGTCCGTAACTTCGGGAGAAGGACCGCCTCGGTAGAGTGAGGGTACAGACGTATCTGAGCTTGAGGAGGCCGCAGAGAAGAGGCCCTGCCGACTGTTTAGCAAAAACACAGGTCCGTGCGAAGTTGAGAGACGACGTATACGGGCTGACGCCTGCCCAGTGCCGGAAGGTTAAGGGGAGAGGTGAGAGCTTTGAACTGAAGCCCCGGTGAACGGCGGCCGTAACTATAACGGTCCTAAGGTAGCGAAATTCCTTGTCGGGTAAGTTCCGACCCGCACGAAAGGCGTAACGAGTGGGGCGCTGTCTCGACGGAGGGCCCGGTGAAACTGAAGTAGGAGTAAAGATGCTTCTTACCCGCAGCAGGACAAAAAGACCCCGTGGAGCTTTACTGCAGCTTGATATTGGATTAGGGCTTACTCTGTGTAGGATAGGTGGGAGACTGAGAAGCTGGTTCGCCAGGATCGGTGGAGTCGCTGGTGAAATACCACCCTGATTGAGTTTTGATTCTAACCTGTGGCGTGACCCGGTATGGGGACAGTGTCAGGTGGGCAGTTTGACTGGGGCGGTCGCCTCCCAAAAGGTAACGGAGGCGCGCAAAGGTTCCCTCAGGCTGAATGGAAACCAGTTGAAGAGTGCAAACGCAAAAGGGAGCTTGACTGCGAGACGGACATGTTGAGCAGAGACGAAAGTCGGCGTTAGTGAACCCACGGTTCTGAGTGGAAAGGCTGTGGCTTAACGGATAAAAGCTACCCCGGGGATAACAGGCTAGTCTTCCCCAAGAGTTCACATCGACGGGAAGGTGCGGCACCTCGATGTCGGCTCGTCACATCCTGGGGCTGGAGCAAGTCCCAAGGGTTGGGCTGTCCGCCCATTAAAGTGGCACGCGAGCTGGGTTCAGACCGTCGTGAGACAGGTCGGTCTCTATCCGCTGTGGGCGCAAGGGAATTGAGAGGAGCTGTCCCTAGTACGAGAGGACCGGGATGGACAGACCGCTGGTGTGCCAGTTGTCGTGCCAACGGCATAGCTGGGTAGCTAAGTCTGGGAAGGATAACCACTGAAAGCATCTAAGTGGGAAGCCAGCCTCAAGATAAGTTCCCTCACAGAGAAAGTCTGGTAAGTGCGCTGGTAGACGACCAGTTAGATAGGCGGGACGTGTAAGGGCTGAGAGGTTTTGAGCGAACCCGTACTAATGCACGAGGGCTTAACCTGTATGTACTTCTTGCGCCTGTAGCAGTGCTTCTTTATCCTGTTCAGTTCTTAGTGGGCCATGCGAGTGGCCTGACCAATGGCGTGCAGGCAGACCCCCTGACACAACATCAGCGGCTCTGCCCCGGACCATGCAGCTTAACGCATAGAACGTAATGCGCAGCGCAGCATGCACGACAAAACCACTCGCAATGTACAACCTGCGTGAGTAAGAGGTGTGAGGAGTTGGTGGCAAGAGCGGTGGGGAAACACCCGGCCCCATCCCGAACCCGGCAGTAAAGTCCACCAGCGTCGATGGTAGTGCGGGGGCAACCCCGTGTGAGAGTAGACCGCCGCCAACCCACCTCACACCCTCTTTCTTATATATCAGCAGTTCGGAAACTCCCTTAAGGGGAGTTTTTCGTTTTCTTGGGGACGCGCCTGCTCGCCCGCCGGCGGACGCTGCCGATGATATTGCTTCGGGCTTTCACCGCTCCTCTTGACCATCCTCAAACAGCCAACATCTTGCCATTTGACCATCGGCCGGTTCGAAGGCCGGCGGGCTCTCGCGCGCACACTGTTCGAAAACCAGAGGGCAGCGCGGGTGGAAACGGCAGCCCGCAGGCGGCTCACGCAGGTCCGGCGGGGCGCCGGGGATGAATTGCGGGGTCGTGTCGGTGTGGAGCCGGGGGATGCTGGCCAGAAGCCGCTGTGTATAGGGGTGGCTGGGGTGCAGCAGCACCTGCTCGGCGCTGCCGATCTCGACGATCTCTCCGGCATAGACAACGGCCAGATCGTCGCACACATCGCTCGCCAGAGCGATGTCATGGGTGATAAAGATGATGGCCAGGTTCAACTCCTGCTTCAGCCGTTTGAGCAGGTTGGTGATCTGGGTCTGAACGCTGGCGTCAAGGGCCGAAGTCGGCTCATCCATGATCATCAGGGACGGCTTGAGGATCAGGGCGGCCGCGATCATGGCGCGCTGCTTCATGCCGCCGCTCAGTTCGTGGGGATAACGAACATAGACGTCGGCGGGCAGCCCCACATAGGCCAACAACTCCAGGGCGCGGGCGCGGGCCTCCCGTTTGGCGGCGTGTCCGCTCACCACGAGCGGTTCGATGATCTGCTCCCCCACGCGCAGAACAGGGTTAAAGCCGTTCTGCGCGCCTTGCGGCACCAGGGCCAGCTTGCGCCAGCGCACCTCCTGTCGAAAACGGTCGTCCGTCATGGCGAGCAACTCCTGCCCATCCAACCGGATTTCGCCGTCATAGCGGGCCACGTTTGAAGGCAGCATACGCATGATGGCGAGGGCGAGCGAGGATTTGCCGCTGCCGGATTCGCCTACGAGACCGAGGGCGGAGCCGCCGCTGGCAAGGGAAAAGGAGACGTTGTCCACGGCGCGCACCGGTCCGGCCCGGTCGGCATAGTGGAAGGTGAGATCGCGGACGTCGAGAAGCGATGTCATGACGCCGGTTGCCTCAGGCGCGGATTCACGATCGGCTCAATTCCCAACGCCAGCAACATGAAGGTGAGGGCAGTGAGAACGATGCAGAGGCCGGGAGGCACGATCCACCACCAGTAGCCGACATAGATGCCCCCAGTGCGGAAGCCGGTCTCCAGTATCTGTCCCCACGTTGGGATGGAGGGATCGCCGAGGCCGAGAAAGCTGAGGCCCGCCTCGGCCAGAATCGCGGAGGGAGCGGCGAAGATGAGCTGGGCGAGGACATAGGGCGTGATCTGGGGGAGGATATGGCGGAACATCACCCGCCGCCGCGACGCGCCCAGGCTCTGGATCGCCTCGATCAGCTGGTTGGTGCGCATGTGGAGGACCATGCTGCGGACCTGTATGGTCAGGCCCGGCCAGCCGAAGGCGACGAGGATGAAAATGATCATCCACAGGCTGGGACCGATGATGAAGAGCATGAAGATGAGCAGCGGCAGCACCGGCACGTTGGCGACGATGTCGGAGATGCGCTGGATTGTGATGTCGGCGCGGCCGCCCAGGTAGCCGCTGGCGATGCCCAGCGTTGTGCCGATCGCGGTGGACATCAGGGCGGCGATGACGCCGATGAAGAGCGCGACGGGGAGGCCGAACAGCAGGCCCCGGGCCAGGTCTCTGCCCAGACTATCGGTGCCCATCAGGCCGAATACGGCGCCGCCCACGACGAAGCGCACCCTCCCCACGCTGTCGCCCTCCGCCCGCAGTGCAGCCTGGACGATGATCTCATAGTCGCCGGTCAGAGGCGCGAACGCTTCGTCGGAATTGCCGGCAGGCACGCCAAAGAGGATACGATCTACGCGTCCGCCGATCTGCGCGCCGTCCAGGCGCAGGTCGAACTCGTCGGCAAGGAAATTCTGCGCCGCGATCACGGTTGCTTCGTCGGTGCTCAGTTGCACGCGCAGCGGTGTTTGAGCGTAGCGCTGGAACGGACCGCTCTCGTCTTCGCGGGGTCCGCGCACCGTGTGGCGGTAGATGCGCAGCTGTTTGCCGTCCGGCCGTTTGAGCGAGATCAACACCAGGGGCGGCCGCTCGGCATAGTTGACGTCGGCGAGGGTAACGGCCAAGAAGGTCGGCGGGTGAGAAGAGGCATAGGTCAGGGGAAAACGCCAGCTATGGACCGGTCCGCTGCGGGCCATCTGCACGGTGTGCGGCTCCGTGCCCTCAAAGACATGGTGGAGAGGCCCGGCCTCCCGGCGCAATGAGTTGGTCCAGGCCGGCGGCACCGCTTTGGGGTTATCGACCCAGACGACGGGATTGCTCCACTGGCTCTCGCCGAAATCGAGTGGAAAAGCGAGCAACACATAGAAAGCCACCACGATCAGCAGGCACATCAGGCTGGCGCCGCCGAAGCCCGGCCCGCTGCGCAGCAGCTCCCGCAAGGCGTTGGCCCTGCTCACGTCATTTTCCTCCTCGCGCCGGTCTTTGCTCGGGACCCAGAAGACGCCCCGACCGCAATGCTGCCGTTCGGCATCAGTCTGTGTACCTCACACGAGGATCGAGAAAGACGTATAGGGCTTCCAACACGATGCGGATCACGACGTACATCAGCGTGAAGATGAAGGTGAGGGCCACGATGACGTTTTCATCGGGCGTGCCGGCGAGGGCATCGTAATAGAGCCGGCCCATGCCCTGCCAGTTAAAGACGGTCTCCACCAGGATCGAGCCTGATAGTGATCCGGCTAGGCCGAACATGAGGCCGGTGACGATCGGCGGGGCGGCCACCCGCAGAATGTGACGGAGGCGCACGCGGCTTTCGGGCAGACCCTTGGCGCGGGCGATCTTGACGTGGTCCTCCTGGGCGATATTGAGTGTGATGGTGCGAATCGAGTAGATCGACGGCCCGAAGCTGACGAGGACGAGGGTAATCACCGGCAGCAGAGCATGGGATACGAGATCGAAAAAACGGGGCAGAGGCTGGGTAGGCGGCGGCGTGCTGTACATGCCGCCGGAAGGGAGGATTCGCAGCTGGATTGAGAGAACCAGAATCAACAGTATGCCGATCCACCAGGTGGGAACGGCAAAGGAAACGGCCGCAAAGCCGGAGACAAAACGATCCAGCCAGGAACCCTGGCGGGTGGCAAGATAGGCGCCGGCGATGATGCCGATGGTGGCGGTGATGATCAGAGATGTGGTGAGCAGGAGCATGGAGTTGGGCACACGCTCTGTCACGATGTCGAAGACGCGGTTGCTGCCGTCGAAGCTGCGCAGCGTGCGGGCTTCGCCGAGGTCGAGGGTCAATACCCGCAACACGGTGCGGGGGAGGCGGTAGTACCAGGGCGTGCGCAACCCATAGAAGATCTCCAACTCCTCGCGGCGCTTCTCCAGCACCTTTTCCATCTCTTCAGGGTCGCGGATGGTCTCGGCCAGCGCGGTTCGCTCGGCGCGCAGCTGCTCTCCTATTGTGGCAGCAAGAATGCGGTCGGAGAAACCGGTCAGGCCCAGCGTCAGCACCAGCATGAGCAGGACGACGAAGAAGACCCCGACCATGGTGAGGGCGCGGACGAGGAGAGGACGAAGGAGTGACATTACAGCAGAGGTCAGTGGTTATAGTGGACAGTGGTTAGTGCGAGGCTGCAATACACACTTCCACTATCCACCGTCCACTGCAGTTAACGTCTCCGGCGTGCGAGCAGAATGCCGCCTAAGACGATGATGATGACCACGGCGCCGACAACTGCGTTCACCGGCAGACCGCCGGCCGGTTCGGATTCAACCGCTTCAGACTCAGACGCGGCGCTCTCCGTATCCGATTCTGAAGCGGTTTCTGTATCGGATTCCGTGTCGGACTCTTCTGTATCGGACTCTGCTTCGGTTTCAGTCGCGGTTTCCGATTCGCTCTCTTCCTCGTCGGCTGCGGCCTCGGACGAACCCTCATCCGAGTCGGAAGTTGAAGCTCCCTCTGTTTCTGAGGACTCTGATTCCTCCGCTGCCGGCTCCTCCTCGATGATGGCGATATCGGCTTCCAGCTCGACGCGCCGCTCCGCCATGCGGGCCAGCTCATCGCTGTATGCAACCAGCACCAGTTCGTAGATCCCCAACTCCAACTCGTTCGTGGTGTCGGCGGTCAACCTGATCGCAAACCAGTTGGCGTCCAGGGTGTCGGCATCGCCCTGCTGGATGATCTCCCCGCTGGCTGTGTCGATCAGCAGATAGCGCAGGGACAGATTGCCAGGCCCGTCCAGCGTCAAGGTAACTTCATAGTCGGCGCCCAACTCGATCGGCAGCGCCTCGATCTCGGTATATTCGATCAGATCCGGCAGCCCGCGGTAGAGATCGCTGGCTGTGAAAGGGTAGTTCTCGTCACGAAAGGCGACCAGTTCGGCGAATTGGGCCGGTGGATCATAACGCTCCAACATGAAGGGACCGTTGCTGATCACCATGTGACCTTTCTCGTCAAACCAGTCGAGCACAGCCGTATAGCGTTCCACGCCCTCTTCGCTGCTAGTGAGGACCGTTTCACCATCGGCAGAGGGCAGGGTGAACACATTTGTGGGGATGGTCTCTGCCCGGCGCAGGTCCAATATGGCCTTGCGCACGAGGCGGGCATCCCGATCCAGCACCAGGCTGATCCATGGCACGTTGTAGCGGGCGGCAGCGGTGTCGCTATAAGCAGCCCGCCGCTGGCTGAATACCAGCTCATCCAGCGCATAGAGCATCTCCCAAGGGGTACTCAACCCGGCGGGGATGCCGTAGGACGCGATGTAATTCTGCTCAAAATGCCAGAAGTCCACGTAGGCTTCGATGCGATTTTCATCCAACACGCGGTAACCCTTGATCGTTTCCAGGAAAGGGCGCGCGGTCGTAGCGATGACCGTTTCGATCTTGGCTTTATCTGGATTGTAGGAAAGGTCGAAGCCCTGGTAGATCGAGTAAAGCACGTCGGCCATGCTGATCGGCTGGCCATGATGCCACGGGGCCTGGAAGTACTTGCTGTAGTCGTAGACCACCCTGCTGGTAGCGGTCACATCTTCACCCACGTTCGTCCACCGGCCCCGCTGCGCGTTCCACATGATGGCGTCGGCCGGCACATCCAACGTACCCTCCGGCCCGGCCGTCTCGACCTCATAGCCGATACGGAAGGGCGCCGGGATGCCGGTAAAGGGGTCATTCCAGACGGCCGGATCCTGCAGCTGCCGCCAGATGTCGTTGCTGTAGACATCGCCCAAGCCGCCGACCGGGTTCCAGGTTGTGCGTTCGGTCCACACCCACAGATGGCCCACGGTCAGTTCGTCGCTGTCGGCTTTGTAAGCCGAGCGCAGGCTCCACAGCCCGCGCGGTCCTGCGGCCAGGTCCTGAGTTATGCCCTCGACGCCGGCCTGCACGGGGAAAGCGTTCATGACGGTGGCGATCCAGATGCGGACCGACTCGTCGAGGCCGATGCGGGTCATTTCGCGATACATGTCGTCACGCTCGGCCTGGTTGGCGAAATCGCCCTTAAAGAGCCGCTCGCCCAGTTCGTCCAGATCTTCGTTTTCGTAGTGCCAGAAGCCGACCTCTTTCCAGCCGGGCATGTTCCCCAGCCAGGGCGCATAGAAGGAGTTTATGCCGCCGAAATCGTAGCGGTTGGGCGCGCCGCGGCCCCAGCCCTCGGTGTAGAGATGCCATTCAAACTGGGCCGGGTCGGTGGCATAGACGGTCTGGATGGCAGGCGCAAAGGTCTGGCGATTGGCCGCGACGGCAAACCCGGCGTCCTGCAGGGCCGATCGAATCAGATCGCCCACCTCGCGGCGCTCGTCCTCCACGCGCATGATGAATTTCAGACGGATCGGCTGCTCGTTGAAGTGCCACACATCATCGACCAACTCGGCGCCGGCCTCGGTCATAGCATCGGCGATCAGTTGGCGGGCGTATTCGGGATCGTAGTCCAGATCCGCCTGCTGGATCACGTCGAAGACGGTCAGATAGTCGAAATCTGTAGAGGCCACGTTGGTGTACATCGGCGCCGCCTGGCCCTGATAGATCTCCCGGGTAACAAATTCCCGGTCGATCAGGCGCTGCATGGCCTGCCGCACCTCTTTGATCGAAAAGGGGTTCAATCTTCCTTCGGGCGCCGGCGCCGGGTTGAGAATCAACGAAATGGTGCTGGCCGGGGCTTCATAGAGTTGGATGCCCTCCTTGTCGCGCAGCTCGCGGGCCGCGGCAATCTTCAGATTGAAGTAGTAGAGGTCCATCTCACCGGCTTCCAGATCCAGCGGAGCGCGGTCCACGTTGAACGCTTTGAAGTAGAGCCGCTCGACCGCGGGCCCGGGTTCCTCATGAGGGGGACTGTATTGGGCCAGGGCGGAGGAGGAAAGACCGATTATGATCGCCAGGCTGATCGGGACGACTTTGAGCAGCCATGCTGGAATTTTGGTCGACCTAGTCGTATTCATAGTGCAAATCCTTTTGCCAACACCCGCGGCCAGTGGCCACCTGGGTTGCCGCCCGCCACCGACCTCTTTGAGGCGTTTGGCAACCAAAGCGGCCGCGATCTACTTACCGCTGACAGCTCATCCAGTTCGCTTACGGAACGAAACCCACAGCAGACCAAGCGCGATGCCGATGCCGACGCCGCCGACCACCGGCCAGGCCGCGCTTCCCCCGGGTACGGCGGTTGTGGCGAGTGCCGTAGTTGCCGGCACGCTCTCGACCGCGACCTGGCGCGAAGCAGGCGTCAGACCGGCTCGCGTTGCCGTTGAGTTCAACTGTTCCAACTTCTCATCCAGAGCATCCAGCTTCTCTTCCAGATCCTGGACATTGTCGAAGCCGAACTCCATATAGAATGATGTGGAGGCGAAGTTGCCCGATTCGTCGACCAACGTCACCCGATGGGCGCCTTCACCGGAGATGGGAACGAAGATCTGCTGTGTATAGCGCCCGAGCTTGTCGGTGCGGCCGGATGCGGCGTTGGCGCCACCGACAAGCAGGTAGATATCCATATCCGATTGGAAGCCGTGCCCCTGGACCGTGATGGTCTCGCCGGCAGCCCCCGCGTCGGGGCTGATGAAGATTTCGGGGCGGGCGATGGCGCGCTGGCGGCTGAAACCGATCTTCTGGTTGATGGGGCCAAACTCGCCGAGCCGGGTATCGGCCCACACCAGATAGGCGTCGTTCTCGCTGGCGGCGATAGAGAAATAGTCGCCCAGGAACAGCCCTCTGGGAAAGCCTTTATTGGGATTGGAGGGGAAGTCGGTCACGCGCGTGTCGCCTACTTTAAGGTCAAGCTCTTCCAGTTCAAACCCCCAGGTCTCGCCCTGATCTTCGGAACGGGTATAGTAGATATGGTAGCGGGTCTGGACGGGGTCGTCGCGCATATCACCCCACATGAGATGGATGACGCCATCCGGCCCGACGTCCATGGCCGGGAAAAACTGAACGGCGTCGGTCTCATCGGTGTTGATGCGTACGGGCCGCGACCAGCGGTCTCCGCCGTTGAGTGAGCGGATGAAGTATACGTCGCCTTCGTCGAGCGGGTTGTTCGCCGGCAGAGCGACATAGGCTACATAGAGTTCATCTTCAGGCCCTACCGATACTTTGGGAAAGGCGGACGCCCAATAGCGGAAGTAGGCGTTACGGGGTCGGAACCCCGGCTCGAGGAATCGGGCGATACGCTTGGGCTCGCCAAAGGTTTCGCCGCCGTCTTCAGACTTGGACATATAGAATTCGGCGAGGCCTTTCATGCTCTCGTCGTCAGTGCTGTCAATCCAGGTTACGTAGAGAGTACCTTTGGAATCGACGACGGGGAAGGGGCCCTGCACGACCCGCTTGGTGCCAATCGCGTTCGACTGGCCTTCGGTGTCGTCGATCTCGCCATAGGTGCGCTTTACGGTCGGACCGACCGGGACGGGATCGGACCAGGTCACACCCTGGTCGAGCGAGTAGGCCAGCATCGGCGTGGTCTGTACCTCGGGCGCGCCCAGGGTTGGGAGCTCGCCGATGTAAAGGATGTCGTAGATGGTATTAAATTCGACAAATGTGACATAGACCACCGTTTGGTCTTCAATCGTGGGATGGGGGCCTGTGGTCAGCCAGGGTTTGTCGAGGAAGCTGAGGCTTACTGTGCCGCGTATGCGTCCGGTGGGGTCAAGCACGGCGTCGGATTCGACGTCGCTGCGGGCGCTGTCGACCGGCTCTTCCCAGACGAAGCCGCCGTCTTTCGACGTCGAGACGGCGATCGAGGAAACGAGGGCAAAGCCGGTGGCATTGCCGACAGAGTACTCCTTGATGCCGATAGAGATCGAGGCCATGTAGACATTGCCGTCACTATCGAACTCCACCACCGGGTCGCCGCCGGAGACGCGATCTTTGCGCAGGTATTTGATCTGCTGCGGCCCCTCCCAATTCACCCCGCCGTCAATGCTCACGTAGGCAGAGTTGTTGGGGAAGTTGTAGTCAATCAGACCCAAAACCAGGTGATCGGGATCATGCGGGTTGACGGCGATATCCGGCTCGGTCTGCAAGGGTGTGTTGCTGAAATCCCGGGTCACCAGCAGGTCGCGGCTGAACGCAGGCGCTGGATCGCGGTAGGGCACGAGGATGCCCGGCCCTGCCGACTGCAGCAGGGGAGTATCTGTTCCGCTGCTGGGCAGACTGGACAGATTCTGACGGTCGAGCGTGTTCCAGCCGGGCCGGTCGATGAATATCCGGTTGTCCACACCCTGAGCCATGAGCCATGCAGGCCCGGATAGCACATCCTGGATTGGATTCATGGCATCTTGGATATCGACCGGATTCTTGCTGATCTTGCCGCGTGTCGGCAGTTGCGGCACCGGCATCTGCGCCGCTGCCGGCAGCGGCATTGCCAGCAGGACGACGACCAAAAACAGCAGCAAGACTCGAAGGTCCAACCGGAGGCCGCTGCCAGGCCGACTGATCTTGAATAATCTATCCATGGGATACGGATCTCCTTATGTATACGTTAAACGCCAGCGGCGACGCAGCCGCTAGCGATCCTTTCTCCAGAGCGCTTTTCCGTCGTCGCCGCTCCCGTCTTTGGGCAGTTTACGGCGGCGGTGCAGGGGGGCGAAAGATTGTCCGTTTTGGTGACGGTCAGCCTGAAATTGGATTTCAAGGGTACGGGCATCAAATGATATTATAATACCAAAATTGCGTTCTCAATTTTGGTAAGCCTCACTCCCTTCATGCAAGAAACAGGCTACAAAGTGATTCGGCTCGACTTCACGGAGTCGCGGCGTCGTCAATTCACATCGGCCGGCCATGAAGGAAGCGCAACGGGGATGAAAAGAACATCCGCCCGGCACATTGGCAGGGCTGGGCGGTTCGCCCGGAAGGCTGGGCCGTTGGTGCAGCCGGTTGGCCGGATCCGGTTCAGGCACGGACGCAATGAGAGCCTGGGTATATGGGTGCATTGGATTGCGCACCACATCTGCCGCCTCTCCCATCTCGACGACGCAGCCCAAATACATGACGACGATCCGTTGGGCAAAATGGCGGGCTGTGGCGATGTCGTGGGTGATATACAGAAAAGCGATGTTAAACCGCTCCTGCAGTTCGCGCAGCAGTGCCAGTAACTCTGCCCGGCTGGATGCGTCAACCATGGAGACCGGCTCGTCGGCCATGATAAACTGCGGCTGCAACACGAGCGCGCGCGCAATGCTCAGCCGCTGTCGTTGACCACCGGACAACAGATCCGGGTACTTGCCGGCGATCTCCTGCGCCGGGCGCAAACGCACATCGTGCAGAGCCTGAAACACTCGCTCTCGCCGCTCGCTGTCGCTGCCGATACCGTGAATCACCAGGGGTTCGGCCACGCTCTCGTAAGCCGTCATAAAAGGATCGATGCTTGCGAACGGATCCTGAAAAATGGCGGCAGCCCGACGGCGGAACGCTTTTTGTTCCTTCTGTGATAAGGTGGTTATTGCTGTATTGTCAAAGCGGACATGGCCTTCCGTAACCCTGATCAGGCCCAAGGCTGCCCGTCCCAACGTGGTCTTGCCGCTGCCGGACTCACCGACGACAGCGACGACCTCGCCTGCTCCGATGTCCAGTGTTACGCCGTCCACGGCATGGATCGACTCACTGCCAAAGAGACCTTTGCGAACGCTGAAATGAACTTTGACATCATGGAGTTGAACCAGCGGATTGAACGCATGCTCTCTGGCACAGGTTTCCATTGCCATATTCAACACAAAATTTCGCCAAAATGCGACATGTCCTTGAGTATACTCATCCGCTGTCAAGTGCGCAAAGATGTGGTCGGCAACCGACTCTCAAAGTGCCTTGCCCTGTCGAAAGTCGATGAGTGAGTGAAGAGGAGTAAGGAGCGAAAACAGGTTCACATTGCTCATGTTTTCGCAGCCGCTCCGCAGATGGGAGAATCTTCGATGAAAGAACACGATCGATTGCCGCAATACGCTGCGGTTCCTTTGCTGTTGGCCGCGCTTGTCCTCTTTCTGGCGGCCTGCCAACCGCCCGCCAGCCGCTCCGGCGCGGCAGCGCAACCTGCTCCTGCGGCATCGACGGCTACGCATACGCCGACGCCTATCGTCATTCCCACGCAATCGCCGGGGCCGACACCTACGGCCACGCCCGAACCGCTGGCCGAGCCTGATCGAGACCTGGCGGAGACACTAAGCGTCAAGGGGAAATCGCTGTTTGGCGCCAGCGACCTGATCGGCGCTGAAGCGGCCTATATCGATGCGATTGCCGCCGACCCCAGTTATCTGCCCGCACATCTGGGCCTGACCGATGTCTACCTCTACCAGTCGCAATACTGGCGGCAGGCGCTGCAATCGGCCGAGAACGCGACGGCGCTGGCGCCGGAGGACAGCACCGCCCTCGCATACCTGGCGTGGGCAAAGCAGGGGGCCCACCATTTTGACGAGGCGAAGGAGCTGGGAATGCGAGCGGTCGAGTTGGACGACGAAAACCCGACCGCACACACGGCTCTGGCTGACATCCTTGTCAGCATGTATGAGGTCGACAGGGCTTATCAACACGCCCAGACCGCGGTGCGTCTGGACCCGGATTCGGCGGCGGGTTGGGCGACGTTGGGATCGATCGCGTTCCAGATGCACGATTGGGACAAGGCGGGCGAGGCATACGAACGGGCATTGGAGCTGGAGCCGGATTTCTTTGCGTGGCATATCATCAACGCCCGCCATGAATTTAATGTGTTTGGCGACATCTATGCGGCGCGCTCGATTGCGAAACGCGCGATCGAGCTTGTGTCGGACCATGCCTCGACTCTCTTCTTTGAGGCCGACATGGCGGCGGAAGAAGGCGACTGGGAGACGAGTGAAGCGAAGTGTATGCAGACGATCGCGCTGGACCAGCCGCATACGCCATTCCCGGATGCGTACAGCTGCATGGCGCTGATGTTGCTTCAGCAGGAACGGAATGCCGAGACGGCAGCGTATCAGGCTCTGGCGGAGGCGCGGGCTACGGTGCACCGGCGGGACGTGACTCTGATCCGGATGCGGCTGCTCAATGATCAGGATCTGTGCACGGAGTCGCGGGCGCTGGCCGAGGATTGGCTGGAAGCGCGGCCCTACAGCATTTCGGCGATGCGAATGGTGGGCGTGAGCTATCTTTGTGAGAGAGATTTCACAACGGCTTCCACTTATTTCCGAAAGACGCTGGACGCGCTGCCGCAGTCGGTGAGCGATGCGCGACTGCTGGCAATCGCCTATGCCCGCGATGAAAAGGCGCTGGAAGCGCGGGCGACATTGAATGAGGTCCGGGCCTTCTCGATCGAGGATCCACTCTATTACCAGGCGTTGTATGAGACACATCTGATGCTGGGCGAGGTGGAAGAGGCGGTGGTCGCGGCCCAACGGTGGGGCGTGCTGCGGCCGGAAAGCCTGGATGCACGCGAGAGTCTGGCCTTTGTGCAACTGTACGAGGGCAATGTAGAGGCGGCGCAGAGTATTGCCCTGGACGCGTTGGAACGGGGCGCACGCACGTCGACGGTGTTGGCGGTGCTGGGCGAGACCTACACGCGCATGGGCGAATTCGATAAGGCGCAGCCGCTTTTGGAAGAGGCGATTCAACTGAACAGCGACCACATCGTGGCGCGTCAGGCGCTGGCGCTGCTGTTCCTCGCGCAGGTGCGATGCCAGGATGCGGAACCTCACCTGAACTGGTTGATCGATGAGGCCGATAGTGAGGACGAGAAGGAAGATCTGGCGGGCGTTTTGACGCGCTGCCGGGAGAGGGCGGCGCAGCCTACGCCGGACCCATCGATGCAGCTTGAAGACGATGAGGCCATTTCAACTGCGGTGACGGTACTGCAGGAGGCGGACGTAGAAATCCGCTACCTGGACGTGGAGGAGAATGAGGAGAGACGGACGCTGGTCGTGGCCTATGCCGTCGATTTGGCGGTTGACAGCGAGGAGTACGCCGACCTGGAACGTCAGCTGATCTTTGAACTGTCCCGCATCCTGCCCCGCATGACCTCTGAACCGGAGGGCCTTGTGGTCGTCGCCGGCACCTTCAACAGGACAACTTCCGCAACCCTGGTGGCAACGAGAGCGGCGGAGGTGTGGCTGCAGGGTCAACTGACCGACGAGGAATTTGAAGACACCTGGCGACGCCAGGAGGTAAACGCCTCTGAAGAGTAGTATTTAGGGGTTAGGGCCTAGCAACTGCCGTTCCTCGTCCCTGGCCCCTGCCGTTGGAGTTTCAATGGCTGGTTGTCGGCGGCCGCAACTGCCGGCAACTAGCCATCAATCACTTTCCCACAGCAGTTACTGACCACGCCAACTATTGACCACTGCAATCAAGGCCGAGGGCAACGACCTTGTCGGCCAGTTGGGCGCGCTCTGCGGGGGTAAGGGACTCGCCGGGCAGGCGCGGGTCTCCGCAGTCGATACCGAGACGTTGACCGAGAACGGCCTTGATGGCGCCGTGGAACTTGAAGGGCACGCTCAGCGCTTCGGCGGCGGAGGATGCCTTCTCCTGGGCTTTGCTGGCTGCCGGGATGTCGCCGGCCTCGTAGGCGCGCCAGATGGCGACCCAGAGTTCGGGGGCCATGTTGGGCGGGCCGTCGACGCAGCCCGTGGCACCGATCAGAAGGGCAGGCAGGAAGAGGCGAGAGTTCCCGATCAGACAGGAGAGACCCATTTCGGCGAAGGTCTTGACATAGGGGATGTAGGGTGCCGAATGTTTGAGCCCGGCCAGCTGGGGAACACCCTCCTGAATCCTGGCCATGAGATCCGGCGTAATTTCGACACCGGTGGCGCTGGGGAGATTGTAGACAAAGAACGGAAGATCGGCGGCGGCCCCGACGACGCGATAGTGCTCGACGATGCCCCTGTCGCTCTGGCCATAGAAGAAGGGCGGGACGCAGCAGATGGCTTCGACGCCGGCCCTGGCCGCGTGTTCGGCGAGGCGGGCGGAGCGGGCGGTGGTCGGGGCACCGACATGCATGATGTTGGCGATGCGCCCCTGATTCTGGTCGGCGGCGATCTCGGCGATGCGGCAGTTTTCGGCGTCGTCCAGGAGGATGCTCTCCCCCGTGCCGCCGGCCACCCAGAAACCGTGTACACCGGCCTGGATGTTGAACTCCATTACCTGGCGAAAGGCGTCCTCGTTGAGGCGGCCAGCAGCGGTCATCGGTGTGATGATGGCCGGGAAAATCCCATTGAAACTTTTCATGTGGCACTCTCTTGTGGCTGTGATGGAGTCTTGGCTCCGTCATTATCTCACGGATGGGTGCAGGTGTCGACAACGCAGAAATGAGCTGGGGATGATTGGCGGCGGGACGGATGGCGGCGCTGCGGCGAGGAGAGCGTTGACCTGCAGGCGCTTATGGCATCTCTTTCAGCCGCGCGGCTCGCAGCCGGTCCGCATCGATCTCTGCCTGGGCCAGAGCGCTCACGTCCAGGTAGCCGTCGCGGAGCGCGAGCGGCCGGGTCAACAGATCCTCCTGCAGCTTGAGGAAAAAGCTCAACTCACACGGCAGGTCGATCCCGGGTTTGGCGGCAAAGAGCGCTGCCAGTACCGTCCCCCAGCCGGTGCTGGCCTGGGAGCCGACCATCACCGCCTTGCCTCCGACCAGGGCCTGGTTCAGCATCTGCGCCGATTCAGTGAACCCCGTGCGCGCCGTCTTGATGTTAAGAATGTGAAAGGTGTCCATGCTCAACTCCCGGCGCAGGTCGCGGGCGCTGAACACGCTGTCATCGGCGATGAGTTGGGGGAGAGCAGAGTCGCCGGCGCGCGCACAGGCTTTACGCACCGCGGCGCGGGCCAGGATCAGCTCTACCGGCAGCGATTCCTCGCAGTAAAGCACGTTGAGTTCGGCCATCTTTTCCAGGCGCTGGCGCACGTTCTGCGGCTGGAAGCACTCATTGGCGTCAACATACAGATCGACCTGCTCCCCAAACTGCTCCCGCAGGAGCCGTAGACGGTGCAGGTCCGCGCTCCAGTTCTGTCCGACCTTCACCTTCAACACGCGCACGCCCTGCGCCACAATCCGTTCGGCCTCTGTCAGGCTGTCATCGATCTCGCCCAGGCCCAGAATATAGCTCACCCGCACCTGAGAACTGCTGGCACCCAGGTGTTCGTAAAGGGTACGGTTGCGGCTGGTGGCCAGGGCATGGTGGAGGGCCATATCGAGGGCGCCGCGGGCGGTCTGGTTGTTCTTGACCGTCTGCAGGCGTGCGTAGAGCTTTGACAGTGTGGAGTCGTCGAGCAGCTCGCCCTCGAGGCGGGGCGCCAGCTCCTGGCGGATCACGCTGCAGATGCTGGATACGGTCTCCCCGTAGATCGTGGGCCGGGGCGGCGCTTCGCCCCAGCCTACGGCGCCGTCGCTCAGTCGCACCTGGACCAGGACGTGACGGGCCTCCTGCATTTCGCTGGCCGCGCCCCAGCGCAGGGGTTCCCGCAGCGGAAGGCGGAAAGGGATCGATTCGATGGCTTCGATGGTGGTAGGCATGGAAAATCCGGCGCTCAGCTGGCCGCGAGCCGCTCCAGTTCTGCGGCCACCGCGTCGGGGGCGTGGGCAGTGGTATCGACGACGACGGTGCGGTCGGGGGCGGCGGCGCGCAGGATCTCGACGGCGGCGTGCGGATCGTAGTTGCGGCGCTCGGCGCCGACAATGGCGATCTTGGCCGCGAGTTCGGCGCCGTCCACTTCGCCCCGGCTTACCAGCGCAGAAAGATGGTCCTGCTCTTCGCGTGTAAAGAGATCCCGCCCCTCCGCCATCTCCTCCCAGCAGAATCGGCCAGGCGTGGTCGAACCGGGGAAGCGTGCGGCGTGTGACGTGCGGCCACCGGCATTTTCGCCCACCTGATCGAAGGCATCCTGGCGCTGCACCAGTCTCTCCACCCGCACAACATCCGGCGCGTTGAGGACGGCGAAGCGGGCCAAGGGGAGGCTCTGCGCGGCAAAGGTGACTTCGTCCGCGCCCCGCAGTCCGTCGAAAATGTTCATTGCGCCGCTGCCGGGCGATGCTGCCTGCTTTTGCAACACCAGCCTGCTGAAGGCGTGCGCAAGCCCACCGGGATACCGCTGCCGGTAGCGGCCCGTGTAGTCGAAGCGCCACCGCCGGTCCGTCACCGCGGTGGGCGGGTCCCCGTCCCAACCCTGAACCGCCGGGATGACCAGGAGGTCGGCCAGCTTGCGCCTGTTGGGGAGGAGCGAGATCCCGCCCATGCGGGTGCGCAGGGCATCGACGGTTGTACTCTTGCCCACACCCGTCACACCGACGAGGACCAGCACCGGCATATCGACAATGGCGACCCAGCCGGCGGGCGGGCGGCCAACGCCGAGACCGTCTGCCAGCAGTTCAAATTCAGCGCTCATCCGGATCTCGCGTCTTGGACATACCTGTGGTCAGCCACTGTGACCGGCATGGCAGTGGCGCATGAAGCCACATTATACGCCGCCGGCAAAGCCACTGGCAACTGAAAACCGCTGTGGATAGTGGGTAGTGAATCGTGGATAGCGGCAACAACAGGAGTCACAATCTGGGGGCCGGAGTCTCGGCTGTGTGCTATAATGTATGTTCACGATACAGCGAAAGGTTCCTCCGGCGATTCGACTTGCCCCCACACAAGAAATGGTATGATTTTTCGATTGTCTCCGCGGTGGCCACTGATCATCCGAATGGTGCTGGTGAGCACGCTGTGGCTGGTTGCGCGTCCGGCGGCGGCGGCGCCCGCGCCCTCTGCGCTGCCGGATGATTTGACACCGATCTACCTCATTCAGGGCGACGGGCTGAGTACGCCCTTGCCGCAGAAACGCGTTTCAACGTTCGGCCTGGTGAGCGGTGTGCAGTCGAACGGATTTTACCTGCAAGACCCGATCGGAGACGGCAAACCGCAGACCAGCGACGGCATCTTCGTTTACACCTCCTCGGCGCCCAGGGTGAAAGCGGGCGAGTGCATCCTCGTGCGCGCCGCCGAAGCGACCGAATACTACGAAAAGACAGAGCTGACCACGCCGCGCGCGCTTGAGACGCTCCCCATCGAGCTGTGCGGAAGCGGCGCCTTGCCAGCGGCGCTGGCGCCCCTGCCCGCGCCCAACGTCGAGCCGGAGTCATTGCTGGAGCCGTTCGAAGGCATGCTCGTTGCATTCGAAGAACTGCAGGGCGTCGTCCAGGGGCCGACCAAGCATTTCAGCAACGGCAACGTCGAGATCGCGCTCATCGCCGAGCAGGCCCTGCCCTTCGTGCAAGGCGGGCGGATCTTCCAATTCAACGCGGCCGATGCCGCCGGGCTGATCTTCCTGGGCAACGGGCTGGGCGCGGACCTGCCGCCGGCAGCCTGGGGGGACCTCGTGCAGGTGCGCGCGGCCGAGGCGGGGACGCCGGTGCTGGCGGTTATCGATTACAGTTTCGGCAAATATCTGCTGCTGCCGCTGCCGGGACAGGAGATAGAGGTTCTCTCCCGGCACGGGTCAAAGGAGCAGACGGCCCAACCGGACGCGGGCGCCTTCCGGGTCTGCTCGTTCAACGTGTTAGGGCTGGGACGGGGTCTGGACCAGTTGCGCAACGCGGCCGATTACGAGGCTGCGCTGCGCCAGCGAGCAGAGGCCATCGCCGGCGGCCTCCAGAACTGTGAAATCGTCGGTCTGCAGGAGACCGGCAAGCCGGAGGATGCCGAAAACCTGGCACGAGTTCTGACTGAAGTCAGCGGGCTGGACTACAGCGCGATTGCATTTGCCGGCCCCGGAACCGCCAGTCCCGATTTCCCGCTGACGAACAGCCTGCTTGTACGCGACGACCGGGTGACGGTTCTCAGCGCCCAGAACGAGCAGGCATGCACCCGCTTCAGTTTCAGTGTGCGGCTGGTCCCCGGGCAGTGCGCGGCGCGGCTCCTGCCGCTCTTCAGCCGGCCGCCGCTGGTCGCGGATCTGCTTGTACGCGGCCCCTGGGGAGAGGACTACCCGCTGACTGTGGTGGTCAATCACTGGCGCAGCAAGCGCGGCGATGAGTCAGTGAACGTGGTGCATCGGACATTGCAGGCGGAGCACGTGGCCTCGATTGTGCAGGCCCGTCTGGATACAGACCCCGACGCGCATGTCGTCGTGCTGGGCGACCTGAATGATTTCCAGACGAGCAAACCGGTGGAGACCCTGCGACTTGGACCGCAACCCGCTGAAGGCGCGGCTCGCGAGCCGGGGCGCGTTTTACTTTGGCACGCCTTTGACGCCCTGCCGCTCCAGGACCGCTACACCTATATCTTCAACGGGGCCAGTCAGACGCTGGATCATCTGTTGCTGACCCCGGGGTTGATGCCCGATTTCGGCGGGATGGATATCGCGCATATCAACGCCGACTTTCCCATTGCCCGGCCAGGCGGCACAGAGGGCGTTCCCGGCCTCTCCCCTGTATATGGCTCCAGCGACCACGATCCCCTGGTGTTGACACTGCGGCCGGGAGGAGGCGCGTGGATCGCCGGCAATGCGCAGATTCCGAACACGCCGGTAGAGCTCGCCGACAGCGCCGGCGCTGTGATCGCCCGGACGGAGAGCGATGCGCTCGGCGAGTTTCGCTTCTTCGATCTGCGCCCCGGCGTGTACAGTCTGCATTTTGCGCTGCCCGATCCGGTCACATTGCTGGCGCCGGCGGATATTTCTGATGGAACTTCGGAGGCGGTCTTTCGGGTAGAGGTCGAGCCGGGCCGGGCGACGGTCGTAGAACTTTCCGCGCGCGATCGTCGCGTCGATGCCGGCGCCGCCGGCGCGCTTTTCGGCATATTATATGGATCTGAATCCGCAGAGCAGGCGGATATTTCGGATCCCTGATGGAAGACTGTTGCGGGCGCCCCTGCCTGCAAGCAATGCGGAGGCTGCCGCCGCCTCCAGCACTTCAGTCCGTTGGCGGCAACCGGGTGTACGCTAGATTTGGGGGCGCCTCACTGGGATCGCGGGCGTCTCGCCCGCAGCCTGTGCAGTTGGACAGAGGCAGCCGGAAACTCGCCCCCATTTTGAATCGCACCCCGGCAACCTGATCACTTGGCAGCGGGCGAACGGTGGAGGCACAGATGGAAAGAGTTTACTTGAATTGGCACGACGTGGAGGAGTTGATCACCAAAGTCGTGATGCAGCTGAATACCCCCTATGATGCGCTCCTCCTGATCACCCGCGGGGGAATCGTGCCCGGCGGCATGATTGCCGAGGCGTTGAAGATGAAGGATGTGCTGACCGCGGCGGTCGTGTTTCAGAGCGGGCCCGGCGTACGCGCGGAGATGAGCTGGCCCCGCTTCCAGCAGTTTCCCGCAGAACCGCTCTTGCAGGGCAAAAAGATCCTGATCGTCGATAACATCTGGGATCGGGGGCGCACGATCGTCACCGTCAAGAGCCGTGTGGAGGGAAGCGGCGCCACCGCCGAGACCGCGGTGCTCCATTGGAAGCAGCGGCAGAATCTCTTCGAAAACGAGAAGCCGGACTACTACGCGGAGCTGACCGAGGACTGGATCTACTACCCCTGGCAGCGCATTGACGATTCGGACGACCTGGTATCGCTCCGCCGACCCGCGCCGGAGCTTTCCTGATGTCGGAACTGATACGCCGCCTGCGGGCCGCGCATCCGGATGCACACTGCGCGTTGGACCACCGGAACCCGTTTCAACTGCTGGTGGCGACGATCCTTTCGGCCCAGTGCACCGACGAGCGGGTCAACCAGGTGACGCCGGCGCTGTTCGAACGTTTCCCGACGCCCGCGGCGATGGCCGCCGCCGACCGCGAAGAGGTGGAGGCGTTGATTCGCTCGACCGGTTTCTTTCGCAACAAGGCCAAAAGCCTACAGGGCGCAAGCGCTCTGATCTGCCAGGAGTTCGGCGGGGAAGTGCCGCGGGAGATGGATGAACTGACCAGACTGCCCGGCGTGGCCCGCAAGACCGCCAACGTCGTGCGCGGCGTCTGTTACGGCCTGGCCGACGGCGTCGTCGTCGACACCCATGTCAAGCGGCTTTCCCAGCGGCTGGGCCTGACCGAGCAGAAGACCCCGGAAAAGATTGAAAAGGATCTGATGGCGCTCATACCGGCCGAAGACTGGATCGACATCGCCCATCTGTTGATCTTCCACGGGCGGCGGGTGTGCGACGCCCGCAAGCCGGACTGCGCCAACTGTACGCTGGCCGACCTGTGTCCGTCGGCTGAGCTCTAGCAGGCGCGCCTCATCTGTCCACTGGCCCTACTATCGCTCACATAGTTTTCAGTGTTTTCGTGATGCGCTCAGGGAGCTGGTTGGGCCCTGTTAAGATGGGCCCGAGTTGGAATCGCTCTCGCCACTTTCCTCGCGGGGGCTGACGACCAGGATGTAGCCCTCTCTCGCCTCGACCTTGACCTGATCGCCGACTTCGGCCGGCGCCGCTTCACCGGAAGATGCGCGGCGCATCTTCGCATTCCATAACTCGCCCGCGAGCAGGACCTTGCCGCGGCCGTTCTCCGCAAAGGGAACGCGTACGGTCGCCAACGAGCCGATCACGCCTTCGCTGCCGGTTGCCGTGCCCATGCGTTGGGCGGCGACCACTTTGCCGCCCACAAAGAGGGCGAAGGCGCCCATGCCGACGCCGAGCGAGATGATCGTCACCCAGGGCACAGCCAGGCCCGGCGCATCGAAGAGCAGCGCGCTGCCAAAGATGAAAGCGACCGTACCGCCCAATGCGAGCGCGCCAAAGGCCGGCGTAAACGCTTCGGCCACCAGCAGAATCAGCGCCAGCCCGATCAGGGCCAGCCCGGCAAAGTTCGCCTCCAACTGCCCCAGCGAGTACAGCCCCAACAGCAGGCTTATCAGGCCGATCATGCCCGGAATGAAGGTGCCAGGATTGTAGATTTCGGCGATGAGCCCAATGGAGCCGAGGGTCAGCAGAATCGTGGCGACGGTGGGGTTACTGATGAAGTTCAGAAACTCCTGCAACGGCGACAGGGCTTGTGGCATAATCCGGGCATTCGCAGTGCGCAGCGTCCGTTCCTGACCCTGCACCGTGACGACGAAGCCGTCCATCTGATCCAGCAGATCGGCCACGTCGGTCGCGATGAAGTCGATCACGCCCAGCTCCAGCGCACGCGCGTCCGTCGCCGCGGCCGCCTCCTGCACGGCCGCGACAGCCCACTCCACCGCCTCTTCACCGCGACGCGAGGCCAGGTTTTCGATATCGGCGCTAAGAATGTTTACGACCTTCGCCTCCATCGTCTCGCCAATGTCTTCCCCCTGGCCGCCGACGGGGCTGGCCGCGCCGATGCTGCTGCCGGGCGCCATCGCGGCAACGTGCCCGGCCAGGGTGATAAAGGTGCCCGCGCTGCCGGCCTGCGCCGCGGCCGGCGCGACATATACCACCACCGGCACAGGCGAAGCCAGCATATCCTGCACGATCTGCTTGGTGACGTCGACGCTGCCCCCGGGGGTGTCCAGGCGCAGGATCACCGCCTCGGCCCCCTCCAGCTGCGCGTCTTCGATCGCCCCGCTGAGATATTGACGCAGAACCGGCGTCACCGCCCCGCGGAACGTCAAGACCAGAACGACCTGGGAGTCCGTCTGCGAAGAGCCCCCCTTCTCCTGGGCAGGCAAGTCCGCGCGGCGCGGCCCGGGAGAGCTGGCCGCCTGCACACCGTCTATCACGGTCAGGAGCATCCCCAACAGCAGACAGGAGAGATAGAAGGTGCGATAGAGCGTTGCCGGCAGTGTCCGGTTTCGCTGATGCGTGTTTTTTCCGCGGCGTCTGAACATCTGTAGCCTTCCTGTCAACCGCCCGCGACCCAAGGCGCCGGTCACGGGCTGCCGCTGTGCAGTCGATCGACGGCAGCCAGCATCTCCACAACCGACTGACGCCCGGCGTCGCTGACGGCTCCCAACATCTGCGTCAACTCCTCGATGCGCGCGGGCCCCTCGACCGGCTGCACGTCCGTACCGGTGCGCAGCTCGCCATCACTCTCGAAAGTCCGTTTGCGCACGGTCAGGTGGAAATCGGCAAACGCAGCCAGCTGGGGCAGATGGGTGATACACAGCACCTGATGGCGCAGCGGACTCCTGCCCGGTTCGTCCGCGGCCGGGCGGATGGCGGCGGTATCGGGCGGCGACTGCTGGCCGGTCAGGTTCCATAGCTTCTCGCCGACGACACCGCCCACGCGACCGCCGATACCCTGATCGATCTCATCAAAAATCAAAATCGGGGTCTGATCGGCCTGGGTAAGCGCACCCTTCAGCGCCAGCATCAGGCGCGCGGTCTCGCCGCCGGAGGCCACCCTGGCCATCGGCTTGACCGGCTCACCGGGGTTTGCGCTGATCAGAAACTCAACCCGATCGACGCCGTGGCTGCCGAAGGCGACGCGCCGCCCGTCCGGCAGGTAGGCGCCATCCTCCTGCTCCTCCATTTCCACGGCGACGGCGAAACGGGCGCGGCCCATACTCAACTGCTCCAGTTCCGCTTCCACCTGTCGGGCCATCTTCTCACCGGCCGCGACCCGCGCCTGGCTCAACTCTGCGCCCAACGCGCCGATCTCGCGCAGAAGCTTCTCTTCCTCCTCCTCGAGCGCGGCCGTCTGCGCCTCCCAGTTACTGAGCTCGTCCAACTCCGCCTGCGCTGCGGATGCGAAGGCCAGGACCTCTTCGGTCGTGTCACCGTACTTGCGCTTGAGATTCTCGATCAGCGCCAGCCGCTCTTCGACTTCGCCCAGCCGCTGCGGATTGAACTCCAGCCCGTCGGCGTAGCCCTGCAGATCCCGCGCCAGATCGGACAACTCCTCCAGCAGTCCCTGACCGGTCGCGGCCGCGGCGGCCATGCCGTCGTCGATGCGGGCCAGCCGCTCGACACGGCCGACAGCTTCGCTGAGGTTGTCGGTGACCCCTGGCATCCCGCCTTCGCCCTCGTTCAACAGGGTCGCCGCTCCGTTCGCCAGCTGCAAGAGCGTTTCGGCGTTGCTCAGCCGCTTGCGCTCCACCTCGAGGTCTTTCTCTTCACCGGCTTCCAGGGCCGCTTCAGCAATCTCTTCTACCTGAAAACTGAGCAGGTCGAGCCGTTGCGCGATGGCGCGCGCATCGCTGCGCATCCGCTCCAACTCTCTGCGCGCCTGCTGAACCTGGTGCGCCTTCGCGGCCACCTGGCGGCGCCAGGGCAGCAGGCCGCCGTACCGGTCCAGCAGGTCCACGTGTGTGCGGGGACGAAGCAGATTCAGATGCTCCCCCTGTCCGTGGATATCGACAAGCAGGGCGGCTAGTTCACTCAATCCCTGCCGGGAGACCGTACGCCCGTTGATGCGGCAGAAATTGCGCCCGCTGCGGCGCACCTCCCGGCTGAGGATAAGCCTTTCCGGCGCATCGGGATCGTCCAGGCCTTCCGCTTCCAGCAGACTGTGGATGTCGTCTGCCGCGGGCGCGCCGTCGGGAGCGCTTTGTGTGCTATCGGGTCCGCTTGCCGGCATCCCTGCTTCCAGCTGGAAAACCGCTTCGACCTCCGCCCGGTCTGCACCGGCCCGCACCATCTCCGCGGTTGCCCGGTCGCCCAATAGCAATCCGATGGCGTCGATAATGATCGACTTGCCCGCGCCGGTTTCTCCGGTCAGAATGTTCAATCCGGTGTGGAAACGAAGATGCAACCGGTCGATGATCGCGAAGTCGCGGATCTGAAGTTCCATCAGCGCCGCGGCCGGTTCGGCCCGTTCGCCGTCTGCGGCCAGGAGTGATGGTTGCATGCGCCCCTGTGCAAGAGAGACGGGGCGCGTTTGCGCAGTCATGGATTCAGGGCATGTCCTTGTCGTATCAGATCTGAAGCTCTTTCTCTCTCATTCTAGCACATTTGGACGGTCGGATGGAAGAGATTTTCCAGGAAAACGGTTTCGGACATGGGGTTATTCAGAGCGGCGGGCTGTGGGCCAGGACCTCCGCGTTCCCAAGGGGTTGGCCCCGGATTGGGATGCACCCCCGCCATTGGGTGTATCCCAAATTATTGTCCGCCAAGTGGAGTTGATTCATTGACCAGGCTGTAGCCAACACTGGTCAGACGAATCTCGCAAAAAATCTGGGATGCACCCCGGTCAGATTCATCCTTGACCATTTGGAACATTTGGGCTAAACTCTATGTTGGATGTATTGCGGTATGCAGGGAAAAGGTCTCCGGATTTTGATGGAGAAAAGTTTTCCGAAATCTTACGTTTGGCGTAAAGGTCATTTCCCCCACCCGCAGCCTGTCCGATATCTTTCTCTTCAGTCTGACGAGAGCGCGATTTGATTTTGGCACTACCCCGATATTGGGGCAGAATGCATACTACGTCAGCCGGCATTCCTCGCCAGCAACGATGCCAGTTCCAAAATTGAAAATGCGTTGACTCCTTGACAATAGTGCCACAAGGAGGAATCTACGTTGAAAACGGAAAAGAAGCGCACAGAGACAGCCTCGTTTGGAGTAAACGGGCGTCGAAGCCACGATTCTTCGGCTTACTACGCGAGGCGCATCAACGAAGACCTGACTCGTAACAGAAAAAAGCCGGCTTCATATTCGGAAAACCCGCTGCCGGATCACTTGGTCAATCAGGTATTGTTGGATTCCTGCGTATCTCCTGACAAGAGCAATCGGCTGCCCCCACGCAGCGTACATCTGATGGTGACATCACCGCCATATGCGGTGGGCAAGGACTACGATGAAGACCTGTCTTTGTCCGAGTACCGCAAACTGCTGCGGGATACGTGGAAAGAGACGCGGCGGGTCCTGGTGCCGGGAGGAAGAGTGTGCATCAATGTAGCGAACATCGGCCGTAAGCCATATATCCCGCTACACGCATATATCATTCAGGATATGGAACGGCTTGGTTTCTTGATGCGAGGAGAGATCATTTGGGATAAGGGCAGCAGTGCCGGCAGTTCCACTGCTTGGGGTAGCTGGAGATCGGCATCCGATCCCTGTATCAGGGACCAGCATGAATATATCTTGGTGTTTAGCAAGGATGGCTACCAGCGCCCCAAGGTGGACGAACGCAGCAATACCATCGGCCGCGATGAATTTCTCGATAACACGCGAAGCGTTTGGCACATGACCGCGGAGTCCGCCAAACGCGTTGGCCATCCTGCTCCTTTCCCTGTGGAGCTGCCCAAGCGGTGTATTGAATTGTACACGTACGCAGAGGAGGTCGTCTACGACCCGTTTATGGGTAGCGGGACCACCGGAGTAGCTGCTGTTGCTAGTGGTAGATGTTTTGTCGGCTACGAGATAAACGCCGACTACCAGAGTCGGGCTATGCAGCGGATCAACGCCACGCAATTGGATTTTCATAGTGAACTCTCTGTTAGCGAACCTGCTTAACCCCGCGGCAGTTGAGACACTCCAGACAGGGTTGCCTCATGCGTTTGAGGTGGCTGCTGTTTGAAGCAAGCCGGGTTATTCTGAACAAACGCACAGGGTTGGCCCAATCAACGACTGGGCAAGAGGTCGGCGTCTTACAGGAAAGAGTCATTCTCGGCTACCTTTTCAGTCAGCTAGGCGAAGCCAATGTGCAGTTGCCCGCTCCCGGTGCTTCGATGGTGGATGCAACCGTGGCAGGGCAGCCTCTTGAAATCAAGACTGTTACAGGAAGGGGACTCGTTACGGCAAAGTGGACGTCGGATAATGAGTCAGTCGATCAAGTGTTGGAGGAGTTCGCCTTCATTTCGGATATGCTACTGGTTCGCATCTGGTGGGACAGCTTCCAGGACAGTGTATTCTACATACCCTTCGAAGTTCTGAACGAGACGGCTTCCAGATTTCCCAGCTTTTTGTATAGCCAAAGGGGAACGAATAACAGAGGCGTTAAGATTAAGGACGCCTTCATGAAGAAAATCGAGGGGCACGAGAGTACCGTCAGAGTGCCCATTTTCTGGCAGCGCAGCGAGCAAGCCATTCAGTCTCCTATCGTCAGGTATGTCCGTTACTGGTCTGAACGCCGATTCCAAGAGTGATGCCTTGCACCACCTTTGGAAAATGAGGAGGACGGCGATAGGCAAGCGGACACCGTTTCTCTGTTGCATCATTGTTTTGCGTCCGTTTGCCTCCCCGGCACCTGTAGCCCGCTCAGCCATCTGAGACTTCCGGCATCCCGTGACGCACAAACCTCCATATGCCCCGATGAACGCCCTGACCTGCCCCCGATGTTTGTACCACCCGTTAAGTTAGTCCGATGGCTCCGACGTGGCCGCTGCCCCGCCGCAAGCCAACCAGATCCTGGTAACCCTCCTTTCACAACATATCACAGCACAACTGCCCGGCGCCCAATGAGCGCATCCCGGGATCTGAAGGCGACCAGACCAGCGACTCATCACTTCCAGTGGGTCTGACCCGCGGCAGCCAGAATCTCACCCTGGTGGGGATGCACTCCCATTCCATGGGTGCATCCCGGATTATTTGTTGGGTGAGGCAAGGGCAAGGAGTTGAAGAGGGTTCAGGTTGTGCTGGCTAAGCAGGGTTGAGCGCAGGGCGAGCATAGCTTGTGCGCCGAGACGTGACCAGCGCATACTGGATTGTTTGAGGCGCTGCTGGACAACGATTTTGCAGGCGGATTCGACGGTGCCGCTGCCGATGGGATAGCCTGCCTCCCGGAAGAGGTGATAGCGCATACGCCAGCGATTATGGAAGAGATAGAGAATGGCGTTACGCACGTCGTCAGGCAAGGAGCGTCCTCTGGGGTAAAGTAGGCGGATGTGGCGCAGGAGCGTGCGCAGACGACCTGTAATCAGGTGTTGTTTCTGGGCGGAGACCCACGCGGTCGCCTCTTCTGATGCGGTGTCGAAGCGCTGTTGGCTGAGAAGGGCGGACCGCTTTGCCTGTCTCCGCATCCAGCTGATGGCGTACAGCTGAAACGCTCACCAGTTTCTCCTCTTTCCAGCCTTCCTCTCGCATGTTGACCAGCGCTCCATCCAACGATATGTTCATCACCTCGCTCGCCGGCTCCACCCGTTCGCGCCAGACCACCTCTGTCTCTTTGCCCGCTACCTGCACCATGGCCTGCGTTTCTTGCGCTTGCTGTGCAACCAACCCGCCCTCCATATTCCTGCGCCAGCCGCTGCAGACTGTTCTTCGATAGGGACACTTGCGTCAATGCCTCAAACTGTTTCGCTGCACGCGCATAGGGCATCTCACTGCACATCCGCAACGCTTGCGCTATCGTCCCCCGCGACCAGATACGTTGCTCTATCAACTGCAGTCGACGGTCCAGGGGGAAAAATCCCCTGTCCACATTCCGAACAGCGGCGATGCGTTCGTTTCACCTCTACTTGCCCTTCAGCATGGCTTACCCTGCGCAGACGCCTTCCATTCGATTCCGTCGCCTGCCCACACGCCGGACATTCCACCTCCTCGTACCTCCCATCTCCATGTTGCAACAACAACGCCCCCAGCATCTCTCCCATCAACGCTCGCCGCATCCGTCTGGATGCACCGTATCTTTCCCGCTTCGTGGTCCAAAGATTGGGGCACACCATAGTTCCCGGACAGAAATGCCCCGCAAGATTCGAGCACTGATCAGAGAGTTGGAAAGGGCTGGATTTACAGATAGGGGCGGAAAGGGCAGTCACAGGAATTTCTGGCATCCCAAGGGAAAGCGAGTTACACTTTCTGGAAAGCCAAGTGATGACGCAAAACCGTACCAGGAAAGGGAAGTGAAACGAAGTATTGAGGAGGTCGAAAGATGACCGAGAACACAAAGTACGGCGGGGTCGTCGAATGGTCAGATGAAGACCACTGTTTTGTAGGGTCTTACCCAGGAATCATAGGTCCCTGCTGCCATGGGGACGATAAAGGCCAGGTATTCCTGCAATTACGTCAAATCGTCGATGAGTGGTTGGAAATCGAATACGAAGACCGAGAGAAAAGTCCTTACGGCAGAGCGCCCGGTTCAGGACCATATGTTGATAGAGTGAAGTCCCATCTGGCTGAGTATCGCCGCACTCAGTTGGGAATAGAGCAAGTGGGAACCTGGCGAGGAACGCCGTATGATCACATTCTCCCCAAGGAGCTGCTTTGCCTGAACCTGATTGAAACGATTCGCGCCGAGGTTTGCCAGTATCTTCAGGAATCGGAGTTCAGGCTGGATCGCTTTCATCATCTCAATTCGTCTCAAGCCGCTTGCATCAATCTTTTCTGGCCGTTGCTGAACTGCGCGAACCCAGGCTTACTCGTTGAGTCTCTGGGCATTGGACCTGGCGAAGTCGCGCACTGGGAATTCGAAAAAGTGATAGACTGGAACGAAGAGACCAATTTTGACCTTTACCTCGAATTGAACTCTGAAGCCAAGACCTTTATTGAATTCAAATATACGGAGGAAAAGTTTGGCAGAGCCAAAGACGATGTGCAACACAGGCAAAAGCTGAATGATATTTACGCACCAGCCTTGCGCGATTTTGTGAGTCCAGACTATCTCAAGAAAAAGAAATTCTTCGCCAACTATCAGTTATTGCGCAACCTCATTTACACTGACCCGGAGAGAGGCGACAAGGTCGTCTTTCTAGTCCCGCACGCGAACGAAAAAATCGTAGGAGACCTTCATACATTTCTTGAGTCAGCCATTCTGGACGCCTCGGTCCGCTCGCTGGTAAAGATACGGTATCTTGAAGATGTCGTCTCTAATGCCTTTGCTAGCGCTCACCTGTCGGACGACGATTTTTTCCTCCGTACTCATCTCCATCTCTATCGAAAAAAATACTTGGTGTAACGGCCACAGTTTTGCCTTGGCCCCAAGAATTGGTCTACGACGCGGGAATAACACTATAGCTTTCGACCCGCAGCAGCAGACGGCCCGTCGCGAGAAGGGCATAACGCATCCGTCTGGATGTACCTTATCTTCCCCGTTTCGTGGTCTAGTCATTGGGACCAACCATAAGCATGGTGGTAAAGGCGAAGGATAGGATAGCCACAATATCATCACCATGTCACCGCCGGCACGCCGCAATCTGACAAATCTATACTGGTACAATCCCAGTTTCAGGATTGCGCCTTTCATAAGATGGAGGTATACTGAACCGGGTGATGAAAGTGAAAATACCGCTGGTACTGGAGCCTCAGCCCGAAGGGGGCTACACCGTCACCTCTCCGTTACTGCCGGAACTGATAACCGAGGGCGACACCTTGTTCGAGGCCCTGGCCAACGTGGAAGACGCTTTTGGCGCGGTTGTGGAGATATACCAGGACAGAGGTCGTCCACTGCCATCGAGCCTCTATGTGGAGGATGCCAACGGTCCATTGTCCGTTGAGACTATCGTCTCCGTCCCGTGAGATACAGGGAGGCCGCGCGCAAGCTGGCGAACCTGGGGTGTTACGAGATTCCGAGGCGTGGGGGAGGTTCTCACAGAAGATAGTTCAATCCAAGAGCGCAAAAAGACGCCGTGCTGCCCGACTGGGGCAGCCGGGACCTGAAAACTGGGACCCTGCGCTCGGCAATCAGACAGTTGGACATTAACTGGGAGGAGTTCCAAGAGGCGTAACCCCGGGGGAGAAGATGAGGATTCAATGACGACGGCTAAGAAAATGCTTCGTATTGCGTACTGATTAAAGGCAGACAAGACAACCACGTTTACATCGCCTTGCAGCTAACATTCAGGTCAGCATGGACAGCCGCGGCCGCGCCCTCGACAACGTCTTCTGCGGACGCCTATGGCGCGGCGTCAAAAACGAACCCTGGCGAAGGAGGGGAATAGCTGCCAATGTCGCAAGTCACCGACGAACTGCGAGTTGTCGAAGAATTCCTGCTGCTGGTCCTCGATGCCGATGACGGGGATATTCAGCATTCGTTCCCAAGGTCCTCGCGGGCGGTTGCCTTTGCCGGCGCAGCGCTGATAGACCTCGCGCTGGAACGCCGCATCAAGACCGACCTCTGGCGGCCTGAACTTCTCGAACTCTCCGACCCCACGCCTCTGGGAAGCGACCTGCTGGACCCCATCCTGGCGGACATCGCGCGCGATGAAGAAACGAGGCGAGAGACCGCCTTCTGGGTTACGGAACTGGCCAAGCGCAGCGACGAAATCCACGAGAAGGCGCTGGCCAGACTGATTGAGCGCGGTATCCTGGAAGCCGACACCGGCGGCGAGGTCTATCTCTCCTCCGATGTTTCCCGCGCCCGCCGCTACGACACCGGAGACGACAAGACCACCGAGGAAGTACAGCTCCGCATCATGCGGACGCTTTTCAGTGACGACATTCCCGACCCCCGGGACATCGTCATCGTCAGCCTCGCGTCGGCCAGCGGGGTGTTCGAAAGCATGTTGCTCCCGGACGAGCTGGCCCAGGTGCGCGAAAGAATCGACGTCATCTCCGGGCTGGACCAGATTGGCCGGGAGATCGCGGCGGCCATCCGGCAGATTGAAGCCCAACCTCCGCCGGCGCCGCCGTCCGTTCGTCCCACCGCCGAAATTCCCGAGGCGGACGGGTTGCCTCTGCTGGGCAACGTCTTTAACATGGCGGGGGACCTGCGCGGCTTTCTGCTCCGGGAATACCAGCGGCACGGGCCGATATTCAGAGTGCGGGCTTTGAATCTCCGCTGGGTCGCTCTCGTGGGCCCCGAAGCGAACGTCTTCGCCGCCCAAAATTCAGCCACACATTTCCGTACCTGGGAGCAGTATCACGATTTCAGCGCCGCACTGGGCGCGCATCGCGTTCTGCTGTCGGTGGATGGCCCCGAGCATATCCGCATGCGCCGGCTGCTGATCAAGGGCTATTCGCCCAAGATGTTGGAGTCCAATCTGGACCTGGCCCACGACGTTACCCTGCGGGCGATCGCAGGGTGGCCGCAGGGGCGGCCCATAGAGATTCAGCGCGCGATGCAGCAGATTATCACCGAGCAGATTGGCATGTTCTGCACCGGCCTGTCTTCGGAAGAGTATTTCGACGATCTGCTCTATTTTCTGAAAATGATGATCCAGCTGAACGTCACCAAACGTCTGCCCAAAGTGATGGAGCGCTTGCCCAAGTACCGGCGCGCCAGGCGGCGCATGCAGGCGTTTTACGAACGGATCATGGAAGCGCACCGGCCGGAAATGCGGGAGGGTAAGCCGCCGGACTTTGTCGATATGCTACTGGAAGCGAACCGGGCTGATCCGCAGCTACTGCCGGAAACGGACTTGCTCGCGAACGTTCTTTCTCCTTATCTGGTCGGCATGGATACCGCGGCCAGCGTTTGCGCCTTCATGCTCCACGCCCTCCTGAAGCATCCGGACATACTGGAGCGTGTGAGAGAGGAGGTGGACGAGATGTATGCGGAGCACGGCGCGCCGACGCCGGCGGGAATGCGCAAGCTGGACGTTACGCACCGGGTGGCGCTGGAGACGCTGCGGATGTATCCGGTGATACCGGCCCTCACGCGCACCGTGTCCAACTCGTTCGAATTCGAGGGCTACCGGGTACCCGCCGGCTCGGAGGTCATGTTGGGCACCACGGTGGGCCATCATCTGCCGGACTTTTTCCCTGAGCCCGAGCGCTTCGACATTGAGCGCTACTCGCGGAGCCGGGCGGAGCACAAACAGCCCGGCGCGTTCGCCCCCTTCGGCGTGGGACAGCACCGCTGCATCGGCAGCGGCCTGTCCGAGTTGCAGATTGCGCTCACCCTGGCGGCCATCGTGCGCAAGGCTGATCTGGAGCTGGAACGGCCGGAACGCCCGCTGAAAATCAAGCTGTCACCTGCGCCGCACCCGGATGACTCGGTGCGAATGCGTCTGGTGCACCGCCGGGGGATTGACTCGCTGCCGAAGAGCGCGCCGGCAGCCGGTGCCGGTCGGGCTCATCGGCGGGGAACCGATGGAAAGACAACAGATCCCACTCATCAGTGACGCCGGCGAAATCACCGCCGCATGGATGCGGCAGGCGCTGGCCGCCGGCGGGGTCTCCGCCGCTTCGGAAATCGCCGCGGTCGAGGTCGAAAAACTGTCGGACGTGACCAATGCGCTGGGCAATCTCTATCGCTGTCGCTTGATTGCCCAGAACGGCGAAGCAGCCGGTCCGGCTTCGGTCATCGTCAAGCTGCCCGGCGCCGATGCTCTGGCTCTCCGGTTCGCCAGGTGGATGTCGCTGCACCGCCGCGAGCACCTGTTCTATCGGGACGTCGCGGCGCACGGCTGCGTGCGCGCGCCGGCTCTTTACTACGGCGATTTCGACGAACGCAGCCACCGCTTCGTTCTCGTGTTGGAAGACCTGGGCGGTATGGAGGCGATACCGCAAAGCGTTGGCATTGACGCCGCGCGGGCGCGCCGGGCCGTCCGGGAAATCGCCGCGCTGCACGGGCGTTTCTGGGAGGCCGCCGGCGACCCGGCCCTGTCCGCTTGCGGCGATTTCCTCAATACCAGGGAAAGCCGCATCATGCAGACGGTCTATCTGCTGACCCTGCCCGCGGCGTTGGAACGCTTCGCTGATCTGTTCACCGCCAAAGCGCGGCGGCTGGCGGAGGAATTCGGGTTCCGGATCCCCGCCCACTTCGCCGCCGTCTCCGCCGGCCCGAAGACCGTCGTGCATGGCGACTACCGGGCAGACAATATGTTGTTCGGCGGCGCCGGCCGGGAGGAGCTGGCTGTGATAGACTGGCAGGGTTTCGGCCTCGGCTGCGGTATGTACGACGTTGCCTTTTTTCTCGGGACCAGCGTGACCAGCGATGTCCGGCGCCGCATCGAACGCGACACCCTCGACGAATACCACGCCATCGTTCTCCGTTCGGGCGCGGAGGACTACACCGTCGAAGACTGTTGGCACAGCTATCGACAGAACATGCTCGGCACCCTCATGCCGATGGTCATCGGCTGCGGCGCCCTGGACATAAGCGACCCGAAGCTGCTGAGCCAGACGCGTGAGTTGCTGAGCCGGACGCTCACCGCCATCGAGGAGTTAGACTCGTGGGCGTTCCTGCCGCCGCGGGCGCGATTTCCGGGTGACGGGTCCGGTTTTGAGGCGCTGTCGCGGTGCGGATACCGGGCCTACCGCCTGGCCCTGCGCATGCGCCCGCCCCGGAGAAGCGTCGGGTGAACGGCGGCGCACGCGACGGTTCCCGGGGCCGCCCGGCCGCGTTGGTGTGCGTCGGACTGGCGATGTTTCTGGCCGCGCTCGCCCAAACCGTGGTCGCAAGCATCGTGCCCCTCATCGTCGCCGACCTGGGCGGATTCGACCGCTACACGTGGCCGTCCTCCTCGTATCTGGTGGCCGCGACGGTAGCCTACCCCATCGTGGGCCGGCTCAGCGACATCTACGGCCGGCGGGCGTTCCTCATCGCCGGCATCGCGCTATTCATCGCCGGCTCGGCGCTGGTGGGATTCAGCGGGTCAATGAATCAGGTCATCGGCTTTCGCGCGGTCCAGGGCTTGGGCGGGGGCGCTGTAATGACCTGCTGCTACGTCTCCATCGCCGATCTGTTTCCGCCCGAGGACCGGGGGAAATTTCATGGTATCCTGGGCGCTCTGTACGCGCTCGCGACCGTGGTGGGGCCGGTCATGGGCGTTTTCGTTGCCGAATGGCTCTCCTGGCAGTACACCTTTCTGTTCATCGCGCTGGCCGGCGTGCCGGCGCTGGCGCTGACGGCGCGGCGTTTTCCCAGACCGCACTCCCTTCTCCGGCAGGGGGAACTGGATTACCCCGGCATGGCGGCGCTGGCGCTGGCCGTGACCGCGGTGGCGCTGTCGCTGTCGTCCGCCGAGGTCCTGCATGCCTGGTATGCGCCCCAGACTATCGGTCTGCTGGCGTTCGGGCTGGCGCTGGCCGCGCTCTTTGTGGTCATCGAGTCCAGGTCCAGGTCGCCGATTATGCCCCTGGGCATCTACCGGAACCCCGCGGTGGCCGTCTCCGTAGTTGTGACGCTGCTGACCAGCGTGGCCCTGCACGCGTTCGTGCTGTTTCTGCCGCTCTACTTCCAACTGGCGCTGGGCGTGTCCGCGACCCAGGCCGGCACGATGCTCATGCCGATGCTGCTGGGGATTGTGCTGGGCGCGATACTGGCCGGCCAGCTGCTCTCCCGGACGGGGGGCCGCTACCGGATCCAGACGGTGGCCGGCGCCGCGCTCATGGCGGGGGGCATGTATCTCTTCTCCATCCTGGGCGACGGCCGCGGCTTTGCCCAGGGCATGCCGGTTCTCTTTAGTCAGCTCTATCTCATCATCGCGGCGCTCGGGTTCGGCGCCGTCGTAGCCACGCTCTCGGTGGCTGTGCAGAACGGTGTCGCGTTCCGGCACGTGGGGAGCGCCACGGCCGCGCTGCAATTCAGCCGCTCCCTGGGCGGCATGGTGGGGCTGGCCGCAACCGGCGTCGTGATGTTGCAGAGCTTCCGCGCCGGCACTGACGCGCTCGTGCCCGAAAACGTCAGGGGCGCCCTCCCGGAAGGACTGCTCGATTCGGTGAAGGAAGACCCCCGGGCGCTGGTGGATCCCGCCGCGGCCCAGGTGTTGAAGGAAACGCTTGCCGGGACCGGCGGCGAGAATCTGTCGGTGGCGGACAGCCTGCTGAGTTCGCTCAACCTTGCTCTGACGGGCGCGCTGAGCGATGTGTTCACCGTGCTGTGGGTCGCGGTGGCGCTGTCTCTCCCCGTCGCGTTGCTGCTGCGCGTGCGGCCCGACACCGATTGCGATTCACCTGGCAAACCCTAATCCGGTTATTGCCATAACGTAACTACTAAGCCATGTTCTGTGTGTGTACTGTGTGCGGTCTGCTTGGGGGGAATGTACCGTCAGTATTTCTGCAGCGGGCTCTCGATGGTCATCTCGCGGTGAATAACGGGGAAATATGGGAGTTGCCTCGCCTGTCTTGCTTGCTCTGGCACATTTTCGGAATCCACCAGGAGGCGGGGGGAAGCGCGGGTCGCCGCGGGACGACAACGTCGCATTGCCCACACACTGGCTGCGGCGCGAGCAGGACCGGGGGCGTTGCGGGGGCTCCGCCCCCGCACAAGGGAGGGCCGAAGGCCCGACCGCCCAAAACTGCAGTGATCAGAGACGTCGAATCCCCTGCCTCAGAGTTGGTCGTGGAACGGTCATGGTTTAGTTGCTGCCAGAGGTGTAGGAGAATTCGCCCCCAATCTGGGATGCACCCCACCAGGAGAAACCCGACGCGCATCCAGAACGGGCCGGGCACTGAGTCGCAGGGTCACCCACAAGGGCTGCCCCGACCGGAATTTGCGGTGGGGCAGTAGACCAGGCTGCTCGGTCGGTCTGGATGACCCCAAATCCGGACTGCATCCCATTCGATCACCGTATTTGTCTCTTAACGCGATCATGGTATAATGCAGCGATTGCAGGCGTATGATCAACATCGACAATGCGCTCCGCATACTGTGAGCTAAGGAGCTTCGCAAATGTTCTTCCTAGGAAATATAGCGCCGTTCTTTCTGCTGGGTCCGACCCTGGGTCCAACCGAGTTGATCCTGATTCTGGTCATTGTCATTATCTTCTTTGGCGTCGGCCGGCTGCCGGAAGTGTTCGGCGGACTGGGCCGCGGCATCCGCGAATTCCGCCGGGCAGCCAAGGACGAGGGTGAAGAGGAAGATCCAGAGACAGCGGACGCCGCCCCCGCCGCGGAGAGCGCTGCGCCCGCGGTGAGTTCTGAGGCGAATCCCTCTGAGAAGGTCTAACGTCCGCTTTGAACGCCGCTTGCGGCAGGGCTTCGACTCGTAGCAACGGACAGACTGGCAATCGACGAGAAGGCCGAATCGGCCTTCTCGTTTCTGTCAGCAGCTTGCATTTGAATCCTCCTGCGTAGTTGCCCAGCGCCTGTTTGATTGCCGCTGACCACAGCCGCTCAGGCAGACGGCAATCAGCGGTGTTTGGGTATTTTTGTTTGTGCATGGAAAACGCGACACGTCAGACTTTCGAGGTGAACGATGGATGTTTTCTTTATGATCGCAACGGTTATCATTGCCCTCACGCTGATCGGCATTGTCCTGTTGCAGGGTCAGGGTAGTGGCTTGGGCACCGCCTTTGGGGGCGATGCCGGCATCCAGCGCACCCGCCGCGGCGTGGAGAAAACGATGTTCAACTTGACGCTTGCTTTGGCGTCCCTGTTTCTCCTGCTCAGTCTTGTGACAGTCGCCCTTCGCTAGAAAAGCGGTGGCCGCCGGTCACTGGCCACTGTGAACTTTCCCATGTCGGAACACCAGCCATTCGGCAGGTCGGCCAATCCGGGGGGCCGGAGAGCGCCCCAGGCTCCGCGGTTGCATACGACCCCTCCTTCCGGCTATACGCCGGGCCCGGTTGTACCCGCCGCGACGCCCGATCCTTTGGGTCGGTATATACGCTGGCAGATGCTGCTGGCCGTCGTGGGCATCATTCTTCTGACGCTGCTGATGGGCGTCACCGCTTACAACGTCTCCACGGTTCTGGTCCCGGAGCGGGGCGGCGTCTTCCGCGAAGGCGTTGCCGGAAACCCCCAATACATCAATCCACTGTTGTGCCACACGCACGATATCGACCGCGATCTGTGCAGCCTCCTCTTTCGCGGCCTGACCCGCCTCGACCAGCAGGGTCGGGTCGTGCCAGACCTGGCCGAGCGCTGGACGGCCCCGGATGGGCTGACTTATACCTTTACCCTGCGTGAGAACCAGTACTGGCACGACGGCAAACCGGTGACCATCGATGACGTACTGTTTACGATCGAGATGATGCAGAACCCGGATTCACCTATCCTGCCCGACCTGGCGGAATTGTGGCGCTCGGTCACGGTGGAACCGGTCGACGAGTACACAGTGCGCCTTCTCCTCGACGAGCCTTTTGCCCCGTTCCTCGACTTCACGACGGTGGGATTGCTGCCAAAGCATATCTGGCAGGACGTGCCCCCGTCTGAACTGCTCACCAGCCCTCTCAATGCACGCCCGGTTGGCAACGGCCCGATGCAGGTAACGTTGACATCGGCGCAGTTCATACGCCTGGAACGCAGTCCGTATTCCAATGGGGCCATTCCCATGGTATCGGCTCTCGAGTTCCATTTCTATCCCGACTATCCTTCGATCTACGCGGCCTACACGGAAGGCGAATTGGACGGGGTGAGCCAGGTATTGCGGTCGGACATCTCTCTGGCGAAAGCCCGTACCGATATGCAGCTTTTTTCCGCGCCGCTATCGACCTATGTCGGTGTTATCTTCAACCTGCAGAACCCGGATGTCCCCTTTTTGCAGGATGCAAACGTGCGCCGCGCGCTCTATTATGCCCTTGACCGCGAGCGGCTTCTCGCTGATGTGGTCGGCGGGCACGGGGTGCTCGCTTCCTCTCCCATCCCCTCGAACAACTGGGGGCACGCGCCGGATACCCTCTCGTATGATTATGACCCGAATGAAGCGCTGCGCCTTCTGAATGAGAGCGGCTGGGTGGACACGGACGACGACGGCACGCGCGACAAAGGCGGGCAGCCCATGCAGCTCATCCTCCTCACAAACGACGATCCAACCCGCATTGCGCTGCTCGAACAGATCGCGGCAGACTGGCAGGCTGTCGGCGTCAAAGTGGTGGTGGAGAGCGTCAGCTTCGCCGGCTTCATAACCGATTTCCTGACGCCGCGTCGTTTTGAAGCTGTCCTCCTCAGCTGGGATATCACCGGCGACCCCGATCCCTTCCCCCTCTATCACAGCAGCCAGATCGGCACGGGCCAGAACTACGGCGGATGGTCCAATCAGGACGCGGATACCTTGATGATCGAGGCCAGAAGCACGGTGGACCCGGAGAAACGCAAGTCGCTCTATGCCATATTTCAGCATATCTTCGCGGCCGACGTACCGGCGATCCCCCTCTACTACCCTGTGTATACCTACGGCGTCAGCGAACGCGTCAAGGCGGTTCAGATAGGGTCGTTGAACACGCCGGCCGACCGGTTCGCTACATTCCCCGATTGGTATATCCTCACCCGCCGCGTCCCCGCGAATCAGCAGTTGAGCGGGAACTAAGCCTTTCTCCTGTCACCTGATCGCGTACATTTGGCCAACACTTCCTCGCCGCGAAGACGCCAAAACAACAACGTAGAGAGTACATTCTCTGAAAGCGATTTGACAGAAAATATACCCGCATGTTATAAATCAAGCTCACCGAGCCGCAGTGGCGGAATAGGAAGACGCGCTACGTTCAGGGCGTAGTGGGCATTAGCTCGTGGGGGTTCAAATCCCTCCTGCGGCATCTAAGGGACCCAGATTATCCGTCCGGGTTCCTTTTGTTCTTATCCTGTCGTGTTCTGAGTTCCCTCGGACCGCGTTCCTTTCCGGCAGGGGCGCAGTCAATCTTTACGCGACGCTGTCTGCCGAGAAAATCGATGGGTCTTGTCCGAGTCCCGATCAATCCAAGTCCGCATGACATACGACGTCAGCGTCACCCAGCCTATCCGGCCCTGCTTTTGCTGGCGGTTGTCGTTGGGATTTATTTTCTGTTCCAGTATGTAGAGCAGCTGCGCGAGTTGAGCGCCGTGCAGGCGCAGGTCGCCGAGATGCGGCAGAACATTGCGCTCAGCGAGCAGAACTCGCTGGACTTGGAAGCGCAGTTGCGGTACGCGACCAGCGACGAGTATGTCGTGCAGATGGCGCGCGGCGAATTGGGCTACATTCAGGAGGGAGATGAGGTCTACATCCTGTTGGACCAGCCCGCCGCGCGTGCGGGGAGCCCGCCTGCGGCGCCGTCCCCGGTGGTAGAGGAGGATTCCTTCCGGCCCCTGGATTGGGCCTGGTGGCAATCGTTGTTCCAACAGATCCAGGAATAGGTTGAAAGCGCCCCCGTTCGAATGGGGCGCTCTGTCGAAAGGTTGTCGAAAACCGCGAAACGCTGAAATTTGACGCCGCGCGGCTGATGTGTTAGACTATTCTTTGTCGTTGCGGGGTGGAGCAGTGGCAGCTCGTCGGGCTCATAACCCGAAGGTCGCAGGTTCGAATCCTGCCCCCGCTACCTCAGTTTCATAAAGCCGCCGAACCGCAATCGGTCGGCGGTTCATTTTTGACTCTGGGTTGTACGAGTCACAGGTTGTTTCGGCCCGGCGACGTAGCTCAGGCGGTTAGAGCGAGGGCTTCATAATCCCTAGGTCGGTGGTTCAAGTCCACCCGTCGCCACTTCCCGTAGTGAACCGAAGTCCGACAGACAATGGGCATGGCCGCGGCCGTGCCCATTCGCATATCGCTCCCCAATGGCGCGCCAAACCGGTCCTGTCTCCGCATTCAGTCCGGAATCCGATATGAACTGGCCTGAATGCAGGTAACGCCGTCGCCGTCCTGACCGTAGTAAGCGGTGCAGATCGAGCCGTCGGGCCGCTGAACCGAGGTAGGATAGCCCAGGTCCCCGTTGGGAAAGTCGTCGCGGAGGATCAGTTCGTTTTCGATATCCCAGCTCGCGCCCTCGTCGTTGCTCAAGCAGGCGCGAATCCCGAAAGGCGCCCAGCGACAGCCGTAGACGCACAGCAGGCGGCCGTCCTGCAGGCGCAGCATGTGGGGCGGCAGGCCGCGCATCGGCGTCGGCTGCGCGCGGCTCCAGGCGCCACCGCCGTCGTCCGAATGACACTGGTACAGATGATAGTTGCCTTCTTCATGCGTGCGCAGCATCGCCAGCACGCGTCCGCCCGGCAGCGCAAGCAGGGCAGGTTCGAAGAAGCCGATCGTATCATCGACCGCGATCAGGCGTGCGCCGCGCCAGGTGCGGCCCTGGTCGTAGGAGGGCACGACAAATGAGGGGCACGGGACCTGGCTCTCATCGTAACATGGCAGCAGCAGGCTCCCGTCCTCCAGTTCGATGATCGACCGCAGCGTGTACCCGGAGACAAAGGGAGAGACATTGACGCGGGCGCTCCCATCCCACGTGCGCCCGCCATCTTCGGAGCGATGCACATAGGTGCCCTCCGCCACCGGAAAGGAGCCGGCCCAGGCAAATTCCGCATCCCGTCTGAAACGCGTATAGGCCGGGTCGCTGTCGGCCGCGTCCAGTGAGACAAAGCTGTTGCGCGCTGTATTGACCAGCAGCACACCGCTGGAAAGCTGCACCATGCCGGGGTCGTCCATGCCGGCGAAATCATAACCCGCGATCACCTGCGGCCCGTGCCAGCTCTGTCCGCCGTCCTCGGAGCGCAGCAGCATATTGAGCAGACTCGGATCGAGATGCGTGATGGTTGGGCGGCGCATCGCCTCGCAGAAGGCCAGCGCCCAGTCACCGTCCTGCAGGATCTTGATGTCCGGCCAGGCGCAGTAGGCGTGGGGATTCTTGTAGATCAGCTGGTGCGTCAGGTCCGGCGGGCGCATGGCCATCCCTTCCTTATATCTGACCTCTTTCGAGCATATCTCCGAACGGATTGTCCCGGATCTCCAGCGGGAAGTCGACGCGCGCCAACCCCTGCCGCTGCGATTCATAGACCGCCATGATCATCTCCAGCGCGGCGCGGCCCTGCCGCCCGCTCGAGACGCTCTCCCGGCCCTGGTCGATGCAGTCAACCAGGTCGCTCACCGCGTTGATCCAGGCGTGTTCCCGCTGCGTCGCCACCGGCTCCCATTCGACCGGCTCGGTCCGCATGCGCCAGCGGTGCAGATAGGGTTCCCAGCCGTAGCCGCCGGCCCGCTCCAGGCTGTTGCCGGCGCCGTGCTGGATCGCCAGCCGCCCTTCATCCCCTTCGATCAGGATTTCGAACGTGCCGTAGCGCCGCCGTCCGCCCGACTCAAAGAAGAAGAGGCAGCCGCTGTCCATGCGGAACAGCCCGGCGCCGAGGTCCTCGATTGTGAGCGTCTTGTTGCCCCGCTCCACCGTGGCGAAAACCCACTCCGGATCACCGGCGTAGAAGCGGATCAGATCGAAGAGATGCGTGACGTCGTGCATCATATTACCGCCGCCCGCCGTCTCGTAATGCGAATGCCAGCTGGCGGGATCGCGCCGAGCGGGCGTGAGCAGGTGGCCCCGGATCGTGCGTAGATTGCCGAGCTCCCCCCGCTCGATCATCTTCTTCACGTTGATGTAATTCGCCTCGAAGCGCATCGAGTGGTTGACGATCAGTTTGGCGCCGGCGCGGTCGCAGGCCGCGATCATCCGGTCCGCCTCGTCGAGGTGGAAGGCCATCGGCTTCTCGCACAGGACGCCGCGCGCGCCGGCCTCCGCTGCGGCAATCGTCACCGGCCCCTTCAGATTGTCCATCGTGCAGACGCTGACGATATCGACGCTGGCCTGCGCCAGCATCTCCTCGTAGCTGCCGTAGCGCTGCGGGATCGACCAGCGTTCGCAGAAGAGGTCCAGCTTGTCCGCGTCAATGTCCGCCGCGGCCACCAGCTGCGTACCGGGAACATGCGTGTACGCCTCCGCGTGCAGCGCGGCCACCCTGCCGCAGCCAACGATTCCCACCGTGTAACGCTTGTCGTCGCTCATTTGGGCGCTCCTGCCAGGGCGCCCGCGTAGGCGGGCGCATGGGGATTCCCGCGCTATATCTGACCTCTGTCCAGCATATCTCCGAACGGATTGTCCCGAATCTCCAGCGGGAAGTCGACGCGCGCCAACCCCCGCCGCTGCGATTCATAGACCGCCATGATCATCTCCAGCGCGGCGCGGCCCTGCCGCCCGCTCGAGATGCTCTCGCGGTCATTCTCGATACAGTCGACCAGGTCGGTGACCGCGTTGATGGTGGCGTTGTCCCGCTGCGTGGGGACAGGCTCCCACTCGACCGGCTCGGCGCCTCCGCGCCAGCGGTGCAAATGGGGTTCCCAGGCCCACCCGCCCATATTCTCCATGCTGTTGCGCGCGCCGTGCTGGATCACGAGGCGGCCTTCGTCCCCTTCGATCAGGATTTCGAACGTGCCATAGCGCCGCCGTCCGCCCGACTCGAAGAAGAAGAGGCAGCCGCTGTCCATGCGGAACAGCCCGGCGCCGAGGTCCTCGATTGTGATCGCCTTGTTGCCCCGCTCCACCGTGGCAAAGACCCACTCCGGATCGCCGGCGTAGAAGCGGATAAGATCGGTCAGGTGCGTGCCATTGTGCATCAGCTCGCCGCCGCCCGCCGTCACGAACTGCGAATGCCAGCTGCCGGGATCGCGCTGGTCGGTCGAGAGCATATTGGCGCGGATCGTGCGCAGATTGCCGATGTCGCCCCGCTCGATCATCGCCTTCACTTCGATGAAATTCTTCTCGAAACGCATCGAGTGGTCGACAACAAGCTTGGCGCCGGCGCGGTCGCAGGCCGCGATCATCCGGTCCGCCTCTTCCAGGTCGAACGCCATCGGCTTTTCGCAGAAGACGCCGCGCGCGCCGGCCTCGGCCGCGGCAATCGTCGCCGGGCCGTGCAGGTTGTCCAACGTGACGACGCTGACGATGTCGAGATCGGCCTGCGCCAGCATCTCCTCATAACTGCGGTAGCGCTGGGGGACCGACCAGCGTTCGCAGAAGAGATCGAGCTTGTCGGGGTCGATGTCGGCGGCGGCCGCCACCTGCGTATCGGGCACAAGCGTATACGCCTCCGCGTGCAGATTCGCCATCCTGCCGCAGCCGATGATCCCCACCGTGTATTTTTTGCCGTCGCTCATTTGAATGCTCCTACCAGGGCGGCGCCCGCGAAGGTGCGCATCATCAGGATTATGATAATCGCCGTCGGGATCGACGCGATCACATAACCGGCCATCAACGGCCCGAACATCACCTGGCTGTTGCCGGTAAACTTCGCCAGCCCCAACATCAGCGTGAACTTTTCTTTCGAGCGCAGCACCAGCAGCGGCCACACATAGTCCCCCCACGTCGAAAGGAAGGTCAGCAGGCCCACGATCGCCATGATCGGCCGCGAAAGCGGCAGCGCGATCAGCCGGTACATCTGCAGCTCGGTGCCGCCGTCCATCCGCGCCGCCTCGAACAGCTCCTCCGGCAGATCGGAGAAGAAACCGGTCAGCAGAAAGACGGCAAACGCCAGCCCGCCGGCGATATAGGGCAGGATCAGCCCCCACAGCGAGTTCATCAGCCCAAACTCGACGATCAGCAGGTAGCGGCCGATCAACGTCAGGACGCCGGGGATCATCAGCAGCGACAGCACCAGGTAGTAGGCCGCGTCCCGCCACGCGAAGTCGATGCGCGCAAACGCGTACGCGGCCAGCGACGCGCACAGCAGCACGCCCGTAACCGCCCCGAGGCTGACGAGGCTGCTGTTGATGATGGAGCGATAGATCTCGTTCCACGCCATCACATAATTCTGCAGCTGCAGCGGGAAGGCCGGCAGCCAGAAATTTACCAGCAGCTGCTGGAAGCTCTTGAGCGAGGTCAAGATGGCAATGAAGAAGGGGAAGAAGGTCAGAAAGAGGAGAAATACCAGCACCGCGTGATGCAGCGCGCCTTTGAACCGGGCGCTAAGCTCCGCCTGCGCGGCGTCCGGCGATGAGGTGAAGGGCCGGTCGGCTGTCTGCTCGGTCATCAGGTCTCCCTTGTGCGTCGCGTGCGGGCGAACGGCGACGTTGTGTAGCGGAAGCTCAGCAGCGTCAAAATGAAGATGGCGATGAACATCGTCACACCGATCGTTGCGCCGTAGCCCATCTGGTCCCCGCGGAACGCGGCCATAAAGAGAAGCAAACCCGGCACCAGCGACGCCTTGGCCGGCCCGCCCGCCGTCATGATCAGCACAAAGGCGAAGTCCTGGATGATGCCGATCATCGTCTGAATCGCCACCAGCTGAATCGAAGTGACCACCAGCGGAATGTCGATCCGCACCATCCGCTGCCAGACATTGCAGCCGTCCATCACCGACGCGTCCAGCACCTCATTGGGGATCTGCTGCAAGCCGGCGTAGAAGATCATGAACGGCCAGCCCGAGATCCAGGGGAAGCTGACGAGCAGCAGCGCCAGAATCACCAGTTTCGGCTCCGACAGCCACGCCGTCTGCCATGATTCCAGGCCGAAACTCCCCAACATGCGATTGAGCACGCCAATCGTGGGCAGCGGGTTGTAGATGAACTTCCAGATCATGATCGTGACCAGAAACGGCACCACCATCGGCAACACGAAAAGCGTGCGGTACCAGTATTTGGTGCGTTCCCGCTTCAGGTTGAAGACCAGCTCCGCCACCAGGAAGGGCGAGATGCGCTGCAACATCCAGCCGAGGAAGAACCAGCCGAGATTGCGCGTGGCGATGTGCATGTTGGGGTCGTTCACCATCGTTATGTAGTTCTTGAACCCAACGAACCGCTCCACCGAAAAGCCGTCCCAGCGAAAGAGGGTATGATAGATGACATTGAATGTCGGCTGGTACATGAAGATGGCCAGAAAGAGGAAGGTGGGCAGCAGAAAGAGGAACGCGGTCAGGTTGCGGCGCAGCGCCCGGCGGCGCCCCCGCCACAGTCCACTATCGAGACCCGCGTCGGCAGTCTGTACTGACATGGAGTTCACAAGGGCCGGCGGCCAGTGATCTGCCGATCAACTGACCACTGGCCGCTATTCACTGCTTTCAGGCGTTGAACGGCATCACGAACGGTTCGCTGGGGACCGTGTAATCGCCCCACGGCGGCGGGGTGTAGTCGGCCTGCATCTCTTCCCACTCCGCGGCCTCTGCGTGCAGCTCCTTGTCGACGAGGAAATTCTCGATGAAGGTCGGTAGCACGTCGATCTGAATCTGGATCATCTCTTCCAGTGTCATATCGTCGGCGAAGTAGGCCTGAATCGCCGAGAACCACTCGTACCAGAAGTGCCAGTCGCCGATGCGATCGGAGGAGAATCCGGGCTTGGCCGTATCCGCTTCATAGTCGCTGACCAACGCCTTGACATCGTCGTCGACCTCGAGATCTTCGAGGCCCTTGATCGTCGGCAGCACCAGATTCGTGCCAAAGCGCTCATGGATCAGCCGCGCCGTATTCGCCGGCGTCGTCATGAACTTGAGGAAATCGATGGCCAGGTCGACGTGTCCCCGTTCGCTCGCGGTCTTGGTCACCGTCTTGCTCTCGGTCCCGCGCGCGATCAGCCAGGTCGGGTCCTCTTCGCCCCACGGCGTCAGCTTATTGGTCAGGCGCGGCAGATTGAAGACGCCGAACTTGTCGGTGCCTCCCAGCTCCATCAGCTGCGGCCAGATGCGGGTCGCGTTCCATACCATCGCCGTCTGCCCGGTCATGAAGACCTCGCCATAGCCGATCGCCGAGGTGGTCTGCGCCATCTGCAGGTAGCCTGGCTGGTAGTAGTTCGTCGCTTCCTTCCAGATGCGGGTCGGCTCGACCCAGTAGGGCGCGTCCAGCCGCACGATGCCGGCGATGGCGGCGCGGGTCTGTTCCACGTCGTCGCAGAAGCCGTCGCCGTTGATGTCGATCAGCTCGAACAGCCCCATCGCCCGGACCAGGTAGTCGACCATGCGGTCCCATTCCCAGCTGAGCAGCGTACTCTCCACGGGAATCGTGCCCGTATCGAGGATCTGCTGGCAGGCCTGGTAGTAGTCGTAATAGGTCTTTTCGGGAGGCCCGGAGAGGCCGGCCTCGGCGAATAACTCCTTGTTGTAGGCGATCACCAGTCCCGGGCCGCCCCAACCGACGGGAATGTCGTAATTGTTGCCGTCGGCCAGCACGATCGGTTGCACGTCATCGAACCACTGGTCGATCCAGCGGCTGTTGCCCGGCTGGTCCGCGGGAATATACTGGTTCGGCTGATTCAGGTACTCGGTCGTCGGGACAATCGTGTCCTTGTCGTAGATAAAGGTGAGGCCGTAGGTGAAGGTGATATCCGGCAGCGTACCTGCGGCCGCGCCGGCCTTGAAGTAGGTCGGCTGGGTCATCGCCTCAGTTGCCTTGAACGGCTCCTCAAAGACGACCTCGACGCCGGGGTGCATAGCCTCGTACTCCGACGCGATGTGCAGGATCTCGTGGAGCGCCACCGGCGTATCCGCGGTTACCTTGCCGGGCACGTACTGCATGTCGATCGTCAGTTCACCGGTCAGCCCTGAGCCTTCGGCTCCATCGTCTTCCACGGGCGCCGCCGGCATCGCGCAAGCGGCGATAAGCCCGGCGGCGGCGAGGCCGCCAGTCCCGATCAGAAATTGGCGGCGAGACAGTGCTCTATTCATTTCAGCCTCCTATTGATTAGGTTTTGCCGGTCGCGATGATTGAAAGAGGACTATGCGCCTGAATGTAGCATCTCATGGGGGTGCAGTCAAACCAGTTTTTCGGATCAGACAGCCGGCGAGACATTCCTGAAAGCATTGACGCCCATTCTGTCCCGCTGAACTTAAGAAATCCTTGAATGGATTTGCCCAGCCTTTGTTGGCCGAAAGTACAGTCGCGCGCATGGCGCGTCGCGATTACGGAGACGGCATTCCTGCGCTGCCGTAGCGTCGCCGCCCGGGGGTCTCTACCCCTTCAACCCGGAGAGGCTGATGCCGCCGATGATGTATTCCTGAGCCAGGACGAAGAGGATGACGATGGGGAAGGAGACGATGGTGGAGCCGGCGAATACGGCCGGCCAGTTGATCTGATTGACGTCGCGGAAGAGAGCGATCCCGACGGTGACCGGGTACTTCTTCCAGTCGGAGAGGATGATGAGGGGCCAGACGAACGAGCTCCACTCGTTGAGGAAGATAAAGACGCCGAGCGTCACCATGGCCGGTTTGGCCAATGGCAGCATGATGCGCCAATAGGTGCCGAAAAAGCCGGAGCCGTCAATGCGGGCGGCGTCCTCCAGTTCGCGCGGGATATTGAGGAAAAACTGGCGCAAGAGGAATATACCGAACGCGCCGGCAAAGCCCGGCAGCACCACCCCCGTAAATGAATTTGTCAGCCCCAACCCATGCGCAATCAGAAAGGTCGGGATCAGCGTAACCGAGCCGGGCAGCATCAGCGTCGCCAGCACGGCTAGGAAGAGAGTCTCGCGGCCGGGAAAATCGACGCGCGCGAACGAATAGGCTGCCAGCGAGTCGATGAACAGCTGAACGATCAGTACCGCCGCCGCATACAGAATGCTGTTTCCCAGGTATACGCCCATCCGTCCGATCGTCAGAGCGTCATAATATGTGCTCAACGTAGGCGGCATCGGAATGACCGAATAAGGATTTGTAAAAAAGTCGGTCCGGCTTTTGAAAGAGTTGGCCAGCATCCACAGGTAGGGGAAGATCATGCTGAGGGCGAGGGCAATCAGCAGCGCATAAATGAAGATGATAAAGCTGCGCTTGGTGGCAACCAGAAGCAGCTTGTCTTGTTCTCTCACCCCGCCGCCGGGGTCGGATAGTGTACGCGCCATGGTCAGTACAGCTCCCGCGACATGAACAACTTCAGCTGCAGCGCGGAAAAGAAGAAGATTACGCCGAACAACAGCCAGGAAATGGCCGACGCATAGCCCATTTCGAAGCGTTGGAATGCGTAGTGGTAGACGACCATCTGGACCGTCTGCGTCTGGTTCATCGGGCCGCCCTGCGTCATGATGAAGACCTGGGTGAAGACCTGGAAGGCCGCGATCGTCAAGGTGACGAATGCGAAGATCAGTGAATTGCGCAACAGGGGAATGGTGATGTTCCAGAAGGTGTGCCAGCGGCCGGCGCCGTCCACCTTGGCCGCTTCATAGAAGACCTCCGGGATCTCGGCCAGGCCGGCCAGAAAGATGATCATATAGTAGCCGACCGCGCCCCAGATCGTCATAATCATGATCGCCGGCAGCGCAGTCGCTGGATTGAAGAGCCAGTTGGGGCCCTCGATGTTTACCATTTGGAGGAGCCTGTTAATCCCGCCGGTGGGTTCGTACAGCCACACCCACAGCATCGAGGTCACCACCACAGGGGTGATTGTGGGAATGAAGAACACGGTGCGGAAGAGCGCCCGTCCGCGCCGGACCTGGTTGCCCAGGACCGCCAGCAGCAGCGATATAATCGTAATCGACGGCACGATCACGATCACGTAGATGAAGGTGTTGCGGAAGCTGATCCGTACCAGCTTATCACTCAAGGCGCGGGTATAGTTCTCCAACCCCTCGAAGGGCCGCGCGTCTGAGATGATGTCATATTGGTGAAAGCTGATGTAGAGAGAAAAGATGATCGCGATGTAGGAAAAAACCGTGATCAGCAAGCCTGCCGGGCTGATGAACAGATAGCCCGGCCAGGTCTTCCTGAGGCGTTTCAACAACTCTCTCTGTCCGCTTTCGCGCGCTTGAATCGGCTGGGAGGGTTGTGCCAGAGTCGTCATTTGTCACCGTGCTCTGAAATGCACCGGCTCGCGGCCAGTCACCAGCCACTGACCGCGAGCCACAAGCCGATTAAGAGTAACCGGCGTCTGCCATAATCTCGTTGCACTCAACGACCAACTGATCGATGGCTGCCTCCGTCTCCATCTCCTGCAGAATCGCCGCCTCGAGAATCGGTCTCATCGCCGCATTCAGGGCGCTCTGCTGGATGTAGACCAACGGCGTGCCCGCCGCTGACGCCAGCGGCACCATCCTCAGAACCGGTAGCTCCTGCAGCGCGGCCTGGTATTCCGGTGTCTCGTAGAAGTCCTTGCGCGGCGCCAACCAGCTGCCGATCGCGAACCGCTCCAACATCCAACCCAGCCCGCACCAGAACTCCAGGAAGGCCCAGCCGGCATCTTTGTTCGGCGACTTGGTCGGCACAACAAGCATGTTGTTCCAGTGGGCGGTGCCCTGCTTTCCGCCGTCCACCGGCGCCGCCGGCCACAGCATCGTGAACCAGTTCAATTCCGGCAGATCGTTCGACAGGGGCCCATATTGCCAGGGGCCGGATTGCGCCATCGCAGCCTTTCCCTGCTGGAACTGTGCCCAGTCCTGGCGTTCAGGCGCGATCGGCTGGGAGACCTGGTGCACGTGCAGCAGGTCCAGGAACCAGTTCAGGCCGTTCACCGCCGCGTTCTTTTCGTTGAAGCCGATCCCGTTCTCAATGCCGGCATCGTTCTTCGAATAGAAGCCGACATTGTGACAACTGGCCCAGATGCTCAGCGTCTGGGCGGTTGGCGTGCCGACCAGGAAGCCCGACTGAACCACCTCGTCGCCGTCCCGCTTGGTCAACTCCTTGGCCGCGTCGGTAAAGTCTGCCCAGCCCCAGGTTGCAATCTCGTCGGGGTCGGTCGTGACGCCCGCTTCCTCAAACAGGTCCGTGTTGAAGAAGATCTGGTTGCTGTCCGGCCCCTCGCCAAGTACGCCGTACTGCGCAGGCCCCTTTGTCGCCTGCAGCAAGGCGCCGTCCAGGAAATTCTCCGGCGCCAGGTCCGGCGTTATTTCGATCGAGGGTGTCAGGTCCAGCAGCGCGCCCTTGTCGTAAAAGTCACGGGCCCAGTATACCGAGCTGTGCATGACGTCGGGCGTATCGTCCGCCGCATGCGCCGCCAGGAATTTGACGAAATACTCGCCGAAGGGAACGTTCTGATAGTTCAGCTCCAGCTCAGGGTTCGACTCTCCCAGGGCGACCGGCAGCCGGTCGAACAGCGCTTTACTCGTCTCATTGGCGGCCGGGCCCCACCAATCCCAATAAGTGATCGTCTGTTGGGCCATGGCGGGCTCATCCGCTGCCATGTCGCCGGATGCCTGTTGCGCAGGCGCCGGCGCGCAGGCCGCCAGCGCGGTTGCGCCGATTCCCGAAAGGGCCGTAACCGCAGACAGCCTCAGGAAATCGCGACGACTTACCCGATTCTTCGAAACGTTCATGCCATCCTCCTTAATGATTGATAACCAGGAACTTCCTGCTGCAGGCGAACATATACCGAACATCACTGTGCTGCGTTGTAGGCAAGAGTAACGATCAAACTGGCAAAGTTTCTACTCGTAGGAATATCGGGCCAGCCCGGTCGTTTGGGTAAAACGATTCGTCACTTCGGAGGCATCTGCACTGAAGTGTTCGGCACTGTAACAGAATTTCTCTGGCCTGTCAAAGACAAGATGGTTTTCATCAAGAAATTCCTCAAAACATTGACACCCGTTCTGTTCTATATTACAGTCACACACAGGCGCCTGTCAGCAGGATATGACATGTTGCCGACTTTGCATTGTCCAGCGCCGGTCTTTCATCCAGCTGGCTTGCCAGCCCTGCTGGCAATGCAAACCACCTCAGTTTCAACTCAGACGGCGTGTCAACGAAAGAGAGCAACGATGAGCGCAGCATCACTGGCAAGCAGTAGCGAAGAGCAGGCCGCAACCACCGGGCCCCGCAGCGAAGAGGAACTCGACCTGCTGCTCTCAGAACCCTCACCCGACGCTTTGGCCGCCCTCGAAAAGCTGGACTCGGACCTGGTCATTCTCGGCGTCAGTGGCAAGATGGGCCCCTCGCTGGCGCGGATGGCGGTGCGCGCGCTCGATCAGCTCAACTCGCCCCACCGCGTCTACGGCGTCGCCCGTTTCAGCCAGCCCCACGTACGCGACCAACTGGAGGACTGGGGCGTGCAGACGCTCGCCTGCGACCTGCTGGACCGGACTCAGCTGGCCTCCCTGCCCGACAGCGGCAGCGTGATCTACATGGCGGGTCAGAAGTTCGGCACGACCGGCAATCAGCACATGACCTGGGGCATCAACACCTACCTGCCGGCGCTGATCTGCGAGCGCTACCTGAACGCCCGCATCGTCGCCTTCTCCACCGGCAACGTCTATCCGCTCGTGCCGGTCGTCGCCGGCGGCCCCCTGGAGAGCGACCCCCTGGATCCGGTCGGCGAATACGCCATGTCCTGCCTGGGGCGCGAGCGCATCTTCGACTACTTTTCGCGGCGGCATGGCCTGCGCTGCGCCATCGTCCGCCTCAACTATGCGGTCGAGATGCGCTACGGCGTTCTCGTGGACATCGCCCGCAGCGTGTATGCGGCGCAGCCCGTCGCCCTCGACATGGGCGCCGCCAACGTGATCTGGCAAGGGGACGCCAACGCCCAGGCCATCGCCCTGCTCGACCACTGCGCCGCGCCGCCTTTCGTGCTGAACGTCACCGGGCCGGAGACCGTCTCCGTGCGCCGTGTAGCCCAGATACTGGGCGGCCTGTTCGGCAAAGAACCGCGTTTCAGCGGCGAAGAGGCGCCGACCGCGCTGCTCAACAACGCGGCCAAGGCCGCGCAGCTTTTCGGCTACCCGCGCGTCTCGCTGCGCCAGATGCTCCAATGGATCGCCGACTGGGTGCAGAACGACGGCGCATCGCTGGATAAACCGACCCATTTTGAGACGCGCGACGGGAGCTTCTGATGCCCCAAACTCTGTCTGAGCTGAGACAACATCTGGCCAACGGGCAGGTCATCCCCGCCCATCCGCTCGCCCTCACCGCCGACCTCAAGCTGGATGAGCGGCGCCAGCGCGCCCTCACCCGCTACTACTGCGCGGCCGGCGCCGGCGGCGTCGCCGTGGGCGTGCATACGACCCAGTTCGAGCTGCATCAGCCCGAATACGGTCTGTTGGAGCCGGTGCTGGCGCTGGCGTCGGAGACGGTGGACGAGCATCTGCAGAAAAACCCCCGACCGTTCGCCAAGGTGGCGGGCATCGTCGGCGATACGAATCAGGCCCTGCGCGAGGCCGAAACCGCCCTGGCGCACGGTTACGACGCCGGTCTGCTCAGCCTGCGCGCCCTGGCGGAGACCCCCGCGCCCGAACTCCTGGCGCACTGCCGGCGCGTCGCCGAGGTGATCCCGGTTTTCGGCTTCTATCTACAGACCGCGGTCGGGGGACAGGTGCTGCCCTACCGCTTCTGGCGCGAATTCGTCGAAATCGAGAACGTCGTCGCCATCAAGATCGCGCCGTTTGACCGCTACAAGACCCTGGACGTCGTGCGCGCCGTAGCCGAGTCCTGCCGGAGTGGAGAGATCGCGCTCTACACCGGCAACGACGACAATATCGTCGCCGATCTGCTCACCGAGTTTAGTTTTGGCGGACAAGAGACGGAGGCGCCGCCGCTGCGCATCGTCGGCGGGCTGCTCGGCCAGTGGGCCGTCTGGACGCGGGAGGCGGTCGCCATGCTGCGCGCCATCCACGACCAAAGCGCGGCCGGCACGCTCGACTACCGGCGCTGGCTCACCTACAACGCGCAGATGACGGACGCCAACGCGGCGGTGTTCGACAGCGCCCACGACTTCCACGGCTGTATCTCCGGCGTCCATGAGGTGCTGCGCCGGCAGGGGCTGATGCAGGGGATCTGGTGCTTCAACCCGGCTGAGAGCCTCTCGCCCGGCCAGTGCGAAGAACTCGACCGCGTCTGCCGCGCCTATCCCCACCTGACCGACGACGAATTCGTCGCCGAGCGCCTCGACGAATGGCTGCGTTGACCGCAGTTTTCGGCGCACACGCGCAGTATCGCAACGCAAGCCTTCGCCGTTACTGAAAACCAAAAACGCAAAACTGAAAACGACCAATGCTGAAAATCGGAATCGCCGACCTCGATACCTCCCACCCGGGCCGCTGGGTACCGATACTGCAGGAACGGGATGATGTTTCCGTCGTCGCCTGCTGGGACGGCGGCAGCGTGCGGCCGCCGGGCTATGCCCAACAGTTCGCGGCCGAGCGCAACATCCCGGAAGCCGTCCCCGCGCTGGCGGACATGATCCCGCTGGTCGACGTGGTCTTTGTTCAGGGCTGCAACTGGGACCTGCACGTTGAGCGCGTCAGGCCGTTTGTCGAGGCCGGCAAGGGCGTCTACATCGACAAGCCGCTGGCGGGAAACGCGGCAGATCTGCTGCAGCTGAAGGCGTGGGCGGCGCAGGGCGCGGACATCATCGGCGGCTCATCGCTGCGCTGCTGTGAGGAGGTCAAGCGGATCCATGCGCAGACCCAGGGGAGCGACCTCCACGCCATCTTTGCCAGCGGGCCGAACGACTTCTTCAACTACGGCATCCACGTCGTCGAGATGGTCCAGGGCGCAATCGGCCTGGACCGCAGGACGCCCGCGGTCGCGGTCACGTATCTCGGGGGCCACGGTTCGGAGCGGCTGCTCGTCGACTACCAGAGCGGCCTGCAGGCGGTGCTCGACCTGGAAGCGGCCGCCGGTTTCTTTCTCTCCGTCAGCGGCGGCGGCGGGCGCTGGTCAGCGACCGTTGAGAGCGATTTCTACCGCGCGCTCCTGGAGGACGTCGTCGCCCACTTCCGCGGCGAGAGGCCATTCCCCGCCGACATCGACCTGCTGTGCGAAGCGGTGATGGTGCTGCTGGCCGGTCGCGAGAGCATGCGCCGCGGGCGGCTCACGTCCATCTACATCGACGATCTCCCCGCGGACGCGCCCGGCTTCGACGGCCACGCCTTCACCGCGGCGTACCGCGCCGCCGTGGGTTGACGCGCTGCGTCAACTGCGCATACCCCAGCAACATCATGGCATACCGACATATTCTGGATAACCGCACACATACCGTCGCTGACTACCTGCGAAGCAATCTGCAAGGGGGCGATGTCTTCCGTCTGGTATCGGCCTATTTCAGCATTTACGGCTATGAACAGTTGGAGGATGCCCTGGACACCGTTGACGAAGTGCGCTTTCTTTTCGGCGACCCTAGCTCAGTCGAAGACGTCGACCCGGGCAGCGCAGAGCCAAAGTCGTTCGACGTAACAGAAAAGGGGCTCGCGCCAAACCATGCCCTGCAGCAGAAATTTCTTGCCCAGCGTTGCGCTGAGTGGGTAAGCGGCGATTCCGTTAACATTCGTTCCATAGCCCAAGCGAATTTCCTGCATGGCAAGCTTTACCTCACCACCCCGAACCTCAGTAGCATTGTCGGTAGCTCGAACTTCACGCGGCGCGGACTCGGAGCCAGCAGCCACGCCAACATCGAAATCAACCTCGCCAGTACCGATATTGAAATCTATGCCGAACTGCGAGAGTGGTTTGACCACATCTGGGCTGACGACAAGCTGACCGCGGACGCCAAACAGCAGGTCCTCGACGCGCTGGGCCGTGTCGGCAAGGAACACGCGCCGGAACTGATCTACTTCAAGACGCTCTATGAACTTTTTCGTGATGACATTGACGCCCGGCTCGAGCAGGAAGGCCGGGGCGAAGCTGTTGGGCTCGGCGATACCGCCATCTGGAAGACGCTTTACCAGTTCCAAAAGGACGGCGCTCTCAGCGCGATAGAAAAGCTGCAGCGTCACAATGGCTGTATTCTCGCCGACAGCGTAGGGCTGGGCAAGACCTACACCGCGCTGGCGGTGATCAAGCATTTCGAGTTGAGCAACGAGCGCGTGCTGGTGCTTTGCCCGCGCAAACTGCGCGCGAACTGGTCGCTTTACCTGGATCGTATTGGACACACACGCAACCCCTTCACCGATGACCGCTTCGCTTATACGCTTCTCTCCCACACCGACCTGTCTCGTAACAGCGGGTACGCCGGCGACATCGATCTTGCCAACTTCAACTGGCAGAACTTTGCTCTCATTGTCATCGATGAGTCCCACAACTTCCGCAACCACGAGGGCAAACGCTACGAAAGGCTACTCAATGAGGTGATTGGCAAGGGAGTCAAGACCAAGGCACTCATGCTTTCAGCCACCCCGGTAAATACCTCTTTGATCGACCTGCGCAATCAGATTTACCTGATGACCGAGAATCGCCAGGACAGCTTCCGCGAAGGTCTGGGCGTCTCTGACATCGGCAATCTCCTGAAACAAGCGCAGGACCAGTTCAAACAATGGGAGTCCCAGGCGCCCCGCAACGGCCAACGAAACAAGAAGGAACTCCTCGACAATTTGGGCAGCGGCTTCTACCGGCTGCTTGGCGGCGTTTCCATCGCCCGCTCTCGGAGGCAGATCGAGGAATTCTACGCTGCGGAGATTGATCGCATAGGGCGCTTTCCTGATCGGGAGAAACCGGTAAACGTCTACCCCCCGACCGATTCGGAGAGGAGACTCTCATATAAGGAACTGGCAGAGCGAATCAGCGCGTTCACGCTTTCGATTTACCGTCCATCCGACTATGTAGTCAGCGAGAAGGGTTTGCAGAAGTTGGAAGAGGAGAAAAAGGCGCATAACTTCAATCAGGCCGACCGTGAACAGTTCCTTATCGCCATGATCCGCACCAATTTTCTGAAGCGACTGGAAAGCTCGGCTTATTCCCTGACCCTGACGTTGGACCGCGCCATCGGCAAGATCGATGCGCTGCTGGAAAAGATCGGCCGTTATGAGAGCCGCCGGAATACCGAAGACGCCCAGGCCGACACCCTGCCGGACGACGACGAGGATGACGAGGAGTTTCTGATCAACCGCGCTCGCCATCCTTACAATCTGGCCGATCTGGACCTGCGCACTTGGAAGAAGGACTTGCGCCAGGACAGGAAAACGCTTAGCGCCGCCCATGCCAGCGTTGCCCAGATTACGCCGCAAAGGGACGGCAAGTTGGCGCGCATAAGGGAGCAGATCAAAGACAGAGCCGCCAATCCGACCACCGACCGCAAGGGCCGCGAAAATCGTAAACTGCTGGTCTTTACCACCTTCAAGGACACCGCCGAATATCTTTACGACAATCTGCAGGACTTGGCGGGCAAACTGAATCTGAACATGGCCATGGTCTCCGGTGATGCTACCCTCACCAAAGCAGGCCCCAACAACTTCAACAGCATTCTCGACAACTTCGCGCCGGCAGCCCGCGGGCGCAGCGAGACCAACGACGGCAGCGACATCGATCTCCTCATCGCCACCGACTGTATCTCCGAAGGGCAGAACCTGCAGGACTGCGACACCGTTCTCAACTACGACATCCACTGGAATCCCATCCGCATTATCCAGCGTTTCGGCCGCATCGACCGTATCGGCAGCCAGAGCGACTCGGTGCGCATGATCAACTACTGGCCCACGGAGGAGATGGAGGAGTATCTGCGACTGCAGACACGCGTAGAGGCGCGCATGGCGCTGGCCGACGCCGCCGCCAGCGGGGACGAGAACCCTCTCGACAACTACGAAGGCATCCAGGGGGAACTCAACTTCCGGGCGCGGCAGCTGCAGCAACTGCTGGATGAGGACCTCGACCTGAATGACCTGACCGACGACGGCGTGACAATGAGCGACTTTACGCTCGATCAGTTCTTCACGCAGCTGCTGCATTACCTGGAGAAAAACCGCGAACAGCTTGAACAGACTCCCCTGGGCGCCTACGCTGTGGTCGACAGCGCAACCGATTCAGGCGTCATCTGGGTACTGCGCCAGCGTAATGCCAGCCAGGACAGACAGACCCAAGTGGCCAGTCCCGTTCACCCGTTTTACATCGTCCACGTTCGCGCCGACGGGAAGATCCGTCACGGCTGCGCCAGCGTCAAGCAGACGCTCGATCTGTTTCAGCAGCTGAGTCTCGGCAAGACTGAGGCGATCCACAAACTGTGCGACGAATTCAACCGCCAGACCGAGAATGGCGCCGACATGGTCGCATACGACAGCCTACTCAACGCGGCCGTCAAACACATAAGCCAGGCCCACGGCAGGACCCAAACAGCTGGGCTGGGTCTGCAGGGTTCAGGGGATTTCAGGCTGTCCAGGTCCAGCGAAACACCTGACGACGCTGAGGACTTCGAACTAGTCACCTGGCTGGTGATGCTGCCTCGGGAACAAGACTGAGAAACCGGAGGGGGGAGATGGCGATGGCGACGGGCAACATTTTGAATGAGATCGAGACCGCGCTGGCTGGCATAACACAAGGCGACTTCGTAGACGCAGGGCTCCGCCTGCTCGAAACGCTGGGATACAGTAGCGACCGCACACTGAAATTGTCCGGTACTGTCGACGACTTTATCGCTGAATTCTCTGCTCCCAATCCGAACACGCAAACGGAGACGCGCTTCCGCGAGCGCGCGGACGCCGCGCGCATTTTGTTCCAGTTCACCGACTCCGAAATCTCCGAGGCGCAACCGTCCTTGCTCGATAGTGACGACTTTGACAGCGGCAACAGCCGCAGCTTCATGTTCATCGCCGTCGAACTACACGGCGAGAGCTATCCCCGCGGCGCCTATGTCGAACTTACACGCGAGATCAACAAGCGCCTGGTCGTGCCCGCCGTGGTACTTTTCAGGACGGCCGGCGGCCGACTCAGTCTGGCCTTTGTTCATCGCCGCCCGCACAAGCGCGACCGGAGCCGCAGTGTCCTCGGCAGTGTCTCGTCTGATTCGAGAAATCGATATCGCCCACCCCCATCCGCGCCCATCTCGCACATTCTGGCGTAAACTTGCCCTTCCTAAAGCCGGTCTGAAATGGATGAACGCTCCACCACAAGGAGCTGCAACTTCGATGGTCTGCTCGCCGCCTGGCTGGACGCGCTCGACACCGAGGAACTGAACCGCAACTTCTACAACCAGCTGTTCACCTGGTTCGAGCGGGCGGTCAAAGAGGCAGAATTCCCCACCAGGCAAGCCAGGACTCTGCGGGCCGAAGAGCACGTCATCCGCCTTATTACCCGTCTGCTGTTCGTCTGGTTCATCAAGGAAAAGGGACTGATCGCGCCGGAACTGTTCACCGAAGCGCAGATAAAATCGCTACTGCGCGATTACGACCGCGAAAACGGTGATTCCTACTATCGCGCGGTCTTGCAGAACCTCTTCTTCGCCACCCTGAACAGCGAAATCATAGGGCGCAGATTCAGCACGAAATCCCGTGAAGATCACCGTGAACCCTCCTACTACCGTTTCAAGGAGGAAATCGCCGATCCCGACAGGCTACTGGGACTGTTTGGCTAAGACTCCTTTCATCAACGGTGGGTTATTTGACTGTCTGGATAGCTTTGAAGCGCCAAGAGACGGTGGCTACCGCATCGACTGCTTTTCCGACAATGTGATCAGACCTGGAAGTGATGATTTCAAAATCCTGTCGATCTCCGATCGCCTCTTCTTTGACGAAAAGGGGCTGATCACGCTCTTCGAAAACTTCAAATTTACCGTGGAGGAGAACACGCCCACCGAGCAGGAGGTCGCCCTGGACCCGGAACTGCTGGGCAAGGTCTTTGAAAATCTGCTGGCCGCCTACAACCCGGAGACCCGCGAAACGGCGCGCAAGCAGACCGGCTCCTACTACACGCCGCGCGCGGTCGTCGATTACATGGTGGACGAAGCGCTGGTGGCATCCCTGGCGCAGAACTGTTCGCCCGCGGACGGCGATACCGAGTTCTGGAAGGAGCGGCTCAGCTATCTGATGGACTACGAGGACGCTTTCGACGACGCCCACGAACTCTTTGAGGATGTCGAAAAGGAGGGCTTGGTGCGCGCCATCGCTCAGATCAAGCTGATAGATCCTGCTGTCGGCTCCGGCGCGTTCCCTATGGGCGCGCTGCACAAACTGACCCTGGCGCTGCGCCGCCTCGATCCGGAGAACCGGCGCTGGGAGAGTCTGCAGAAGGAACAAGCCGGTCAGCGCGCCACTGCCGCCTTTGACACCGAAGACAAAATGGAACGAGAGGCAGAACTGAAGGAAATCAGCGACACGTTTGACAAGTACCGCGGATCCGATTTCGGGCGCAAACTCTATCTGATCCAGAACAGTATCTACGGCGTCGACATACAGCCAATTGCTTGCCAGATCGCGCGCCTGCGCTTCTTTATCTCGCTGGCGATTGAACAAGACCCAAGCGGGGAGGCAGAGGACAACTACGGCATCAAGCCGCTGCCCAACCTGGAGACGCGTTTCGTGGCCGCCAATACACTGCTGGCGCTGGACACGTCCGGTACGCAGATGAACCTGACGTCGTCGGAAGTGCTGGATCTGCAGGAGAAGCTGAATGTCAACCGCGAGCGTCATTTTCACGCCACCACGCGTCAGCACAAACTTGCGTGCAAAAAGAAAGATCGAGAATTGCGCGGGGCGTTGGCGGAGAAACTAAAGAGAATCGGAATGCCGGCCGATGATGCGGAAAAAATCGCCTTTTTGGATCTATACGACCAGAACGCCCAAGCCGACTGGTTCGACTGTTCATACATGTTCGGCGTCGCGGAGGGCTTCGATCTGGTCATCGGCAACCCGCCCTATGTCCAGCTACAGAAGGATGGGGGCAAACTGGGCAAGCTCTACAAGGACGCCGGCTACACTACTTTCGCACGGGCAGGCGACATTTATCAGTTATTCTATGAGCGCGGCATGCACCTTTTGAAGCAGACCACCGGACATCTTTGTTTTATATCATCCAATCAGTGGATGCGCGTTGACAGTGGACGAGCCCTGCGGAAATTCATCGAAGACCAGAACCCAGTTCGACTGGTCAACCTTGGGGCCGGTGTGTTTGACAACGTCACTGTCAACACAAATATCCTGTTAGTCTGTCGGTCATCTAACAAGAATGTTTTGCAAGCGGCAGGGTTGCAGCAACAGACACAGCAATTCCCACCAACCGAATGGTCGCATGTGCGGCCAGCGAATGGCGAAACATGGATTGTTTTGTCCGCGGTTGGCCAGCGTATCAGGAAAAAGATAGAGGCGATAGGGACGCCCTTGAAAGAGTGGGACGTAACCATCAACCGTGGAATCGTGACCGGATACAATAATGCTTTCATTGTCAGCGATGAGACGAAAACAGAGCTAGTCGCCCATGATCCCAAATCGGCTGAGATACTCAAACCGGTGCTACGCGGAAGTGACATCGAGCGTTTTCAAGCACAATGGGAAGATATGTGGTTGATTGCAACGTTCCCCTCACTGCAACTGGACATTGATGACTACCCTGGCGTAAAGAGCCATCTGCTTACCTTCGGCAAGGATCGTTTGGCACAAAGCGGTAAGAGCTTGGCAAGTGGTGGCAGATCCCGCAAAAGAACAAATCATTCGTGGTTTGAAACGCAGGATTCGATCGCTTACTATAATGAATTTTCAAAAGAGAAGATCGCGTGGGGCAATCTGTGCAAGGAAGCCAAGTTTTCCTATGCCCCCATGGACATGTATGTGAACGCGCCCAGTACAATTCTGACACCGTACAGTCATTACTTGCTGGCAATTCTCAACTCAAGGCTGCTCGATTGGTATTTCCGGCTGATAGGTGTGGAAAGGGACGGAGGGTATTTTGAATACAAGCCGATGTTCATTGAACGCCTTCCCGTGCCCCAAATCACTGCCGCAGAACAGTTCCCTTTCAACCGACTGGTGGGCCCTATTTTGTCTGCCAAGGAGGCCGACCCGGCAGCAGATACCAGCGAGTTGGAAGGGGAGATAGACCGGCTGGTGTATGATCTGTATGGGCTGACTGATGAGGAGATTGCCTTAGTGGAAGGGCGATGATGAAATCCCGTTCAAATGAACTCCTCGACCGGGCGATAGCCGCGACGGTTGCCGCTATAGAGATTTACAACAAGACGGATTTCCCATACCGATCGGAAACCTTTTGCATTTTGTCAATCAATGGTTGGGAGTTGCTGCTCAAAGCGAAGTGGTTGAAAGAAAATGGGAACAGGATTCAATCCCTTTATGTTAAAGAATATGGCACGAACAAAGATGGGTCAAGAAGCAAGAAAAAGACAATCAAACGCACTCGAGCACAGATTCCATTCACGCATGGACTGGACTACCTAGCAAAAATACTGGTTGAGAAGAAGCAGTTGGACCCAGTCGCAAAGGACAATTTAGATGCGTTGCTTGAGCTACGGGATACTTCCGTCCACTTTTTTCATCAGTCTGAGTCGGCGTTGGCGGAAAGCCTACAGGAAATAGGTGCTGCCAGCCTTAAGAACTTTGTCTTGACTGTTCAAGAATGGTTTGCACACGATTTGAGCAATTTCACCTTCTATCTGATGCCTCTCGCCTTTGTCGAGTTGCCTCGACAGGCAGAAGCCATCGTGCTAAATAAGGAAGAGAGAAACTTTCTCAGATACGTGCAGCATCTTGAGGAGACGACGAAAAGGAACAACCCCGAATACGCTTTCAAGATTAATTATGAAGTGAAACTTACGCGCTCTAAGGCAAAGGACGTGCCGGAAGTTCGGGTAACAAATAACCCCGACGCCACCGAAGTTCGTATGAATGAGGAACAGATTCTGGAAAACTATCCATGGGACTATAGAGAACTCACAGATAGGTGTCGCAAGCGATACCAAGACTTCAAATCAAACACAAGGTACCACAATATCAGAAAACCACTGCACGAGAACGAAAAGCTCTGCCGAGTTCGTTTCCTTGACCCCAGCAATCCTAAAAGCGCCAAAAAGCTCTTCTTCAATCCAAATATCCTTCAAGAATTTGACAAACACTATTCAAAAAAGTAAAGAATCGCGGTAAGCCACAGCGTATCGACATCTTTTTTGACCAGTGGATCTGTCCCTCCACAGGCTCGGTGATTCGTTCCATTGATACACCTTAACTCGTGGTCCAGTTCTTGGGGCCCACTTCAGAAAGTACTTTTTGTTAGGTGTAAGTTGGCGACCAGAGCCGACCGCATCCTTTTGGATGCACCTTATCTTTCCCGTTTCGTGGTCCAAAGATCGGGGCTCACCATACAAATCGACACTCACGCTTATCCTTTGAAGCGGCCTTGCGCCAGCGCCGGTCCGGCTGGCGCGACGGCAGTCAGCGCCAGGACCAGCACGACAAGAGATAATGCGCTAACGCCGCAGCAACAATCGTTCGGCGGCCAAGCGGTTCATGCTGACGCCAGCTTCAGCGGCGTCCATTGCCAGGGCGCGGTGGGTCTCAGGAGGGATGCGAAGGGTTATGGCGCCTCGGTAGCGGCGTGTAGATAGTGGCTCAGGGACCGGGGCGCCGTCCTCGTTTAACGCCTTCACGGCGAAAGCGACCACGTCCCTGATGCCTGAGAACGCCTTCTCCGGGGTGTCGTCCAGGTGGCTGAGCAACCCGAACTCCGCACATAGGCCCACGAACATCTCATCCTCATCGGACCACATAACGCGATAGGTATAGCGGTCATGGCGATTCATTGTGACTCCTCCACGAGTTTGTCGATTGCCTTGAGCGCTTGGCGTACCTGACAGGGTTTGGCCATGCCCTTTATGCGCTGGATATTGACCAGCGGCTCGCCCTGCCAAGGCGTTCTATAGAACAGGTGGCTGCCGCTCTGTCGGGGCTGTCCGAAGTAACGGTCACAGACCTTGCGGAGATCGTCAAACCGTACATTTCGGGGATTCCGCCTGATCTTGGCCAGGGTCTTGTCCATACCTGTATGATAGCAGTATTACAACCAAATGTTAAGTGACCGGAGACGAGTCAGTCAACAATGGCTAGTGTCAAAATTGGCGTGTAAATTGGTGAAGGGGCGCATCCTGCCCCTGGCCCCGGACAAGGCAAAAGCGCACGCTGCCAGAGCCGAGGGGAAAAGAGTACGAGTTTGCGAGGATGAAGGGGCAATGAGATAATAGGCCACCAAGGAAATGTCTTATGCATCAGTACGGTGTGGAGCAATTAGAGAGGTTCGGAATCAATTACCTTTACCATATGACCCATATTGATAATCTCTCTAGTATTGCCAAGTCGGGACTGACAACCCATAACTTGGCCTATGCAAATTACCATCCCCACGACATCTCGGATCCTGAGGTACAGATGCGACGACGGCGGCGACATGATCCTATCAACGAAAAGGCTTTACACGATTACGTTGCGTTGTACTTCCGAGCAAGGAATCCAATGCTGTCCCGACGTAGGGCCGACCAAAATTCCCTGGCTGTATTATACATCTCTAACAGAGTAATGTTTTTCCCAGGGACAATCTTTACCGACGGTAACGCGGCGGCAACAGCTACGAAGTTCTACGATAACATCGCTGAATTAGATAAGCTTGATTGGGAATGTCTGCAGGCGCAGTATTGGACCAATTTTGAGGATGGAGCGCGAAAGCGGTGCGCGGAGGTTCTTGTGCCGGAACCAATCGCTACCGAGTCAATTGAGAGAATTGTGGTCAACAACCAACGTGCGCATGATGTAGTTCAGGTTGCAATGCCACAGGTTGAAACACAGGTGCGCCCAGAGTGGTTTTTCTAACATGCTGCGTATAATCAAGGGCAACATATTCAACAGCCAGTGCCAGACTCTGGTTAACACAGTCAATTGTGTTGGGGTCATGGGGGCTGGCATTGCTTTGGAGTTCAAGCTGCGATTCCCAGACATGTTTAAGCGGTATGAAGAACATTGCCGAAATGGTGTAATGGATATTGGAAAACTGTGGCTCTACGACAAAGAGAACCCTTGGGTGTTGAACTTCCCGACGAAAAAGCACTGGAAAGATCCTTCCAAAAAATCATACCTCCATGAAGGACTCAAACGATTTGTCGAAACGTACAAGCAACGCGGGATCGAATCTATTGCCTTTCCTGCTCTGGGTACGCTCAATGGGAAATTACCAGAGGATGAAGCCATTGCAATTATGGTCAAGCATCTGTATGTGTGTGATATTGACATTGACATATACATTTACGACCGCAATGTGGAAGATGACTGGTATAGAAAAATCAAGCAAGAATTCGAACGTGAAACGATCGAGAATCTTGTAACAGAGACCGGTCTGCCTGTCCACCGTATTTCAGCGCTCCACGAAGCATTTGGCCGATCAGACATCCATACCATTAGTCAACTCACCGCGCACAAAGGCATTGGTGTCAAAACTCTGGAGGTGCTGTTCCGTAACCGTGACACGGAATTTATGCCAACGGCGGCTGTGGAAAATCCAGAGCAATCGTCAGAGTCTGTGCAGGGCGCTCTTTTGTAATATGTAGAGATCTGTGTGGTTGAGCGCACTTTATACATTACTGATCATTCAACCCAGCGGTTGCCGTCTGTGGAATGAACAAACTACGCTCAACAGAAATCAAGACGATATCTTTCCTCTCTCCACGCCGGCAAAGCGTTGCCGCCAGTTCCATCGCGCACTGAGCGCAAGCGACAAACAGGCAACGCATCTCATGCTCCTCACGCAGTGCAGCGTGCAGTACAATTCTGCTGAAACGGAATTCTCTTCGCCATATCCCGATTCCCTTTCCATTCAACGAAGGAGACAGACACAATGACCATGCAACTGAGTCGTCGCGAGTTCATGCGCAACGCCGGCCTGGCCGGCACGGGTTTGGCGCTTGCCGCCTGCGCGCCCGTCGCCCAGGACGGCGCCATGGACGAAGGCGCCATGACAGCCGAAAAGGAGACCGCCTACATCTTCGACTACGACCCCACCGGCACCGATGCCTGGGTCGAGGCCGACCAGCTGTTCATCGAATACTTCACCGAGAAGTACCCGGACTATGAGATCATTCGCGAACAGGCGCCCTGGGCCGGCTTCACCGAAAAGCTGCTCACCTCCATCGCCGGCGGTTCCAAGTATGATGTGATTTACGGCTACTGGCAGTGGCTGCCCCTTTTCATCGAGAACAACGTCATCGGCCCGCTGGACGACCTGATCGACGCCGATACCGAGATCTCCGCCGATGACTTCTTCGACTACGCCAAGGAGACCATCGAAGGCGAAACCTTCGGCCTCGCCTGGTTCATCAGCGGCTGGCTGCACTGGTACAACCTCTCGGCGGTCAACGAGGCCGGCGCCACCACGCCCAAGGAGATGAACGAAAACGGCGACTGGGACTACGACGCCTGGTACCAGTTCGCCAAAGAGTTCACCAGCGAACAGGACGGCGTTCCCATCTACGGCTACGAAATGGGATCGGGGCGCAGCGTCTCCGTCTACGTCATGCTCGCCTGGGCTTGGGGCACCGAACAGTGGAACGATGACTTCTCCGCCAGCATCATGGACAACGAGGAAAACGTCGCCCTCTGGAAGTGGATTCAGCAGTTCTACCTCGAAGGATTGACCCCCCTGCCCGGCTCCAGCACCACCGAACAGCCGATCAGCTATACCAACGGCCGCTCCATGGCCACCATGGCCGGCCAGTGGTACACGCGCACCATTGTCCAGGACGGCGCGCCCGATCTCTTCGACATCGGCATGGTGCCCTTCCCCACGGGGCCGAGCGGCCAGTACTCCGTCGCCGCGCTCAACTCCTTCTACTTCTCCAGCAGCCCCGGCAGCGTCGATCCGGCCTGGGCCTGGTACAAGGAGCGCTCCTTCTCCGAAGCCGCAGCCAGCATCTATGCCAAGATCGGCGGCGGCCGCTTCCCGTCCATCAAGCGTGTCGCGCCGGCCACCGTCTACGAATGGGAGGACACCGAGGTCTACGAGGCCATCCGCCCGATTCTGCGCACCTATCGCACCAGCCCCAAAGAGTCCGAGTGGATCAACACCTACTGGAACGTGGCCTGGGATGAGATGGTCCTGGCGACCCGCCCCGTCGAGGAGATCCTCGGCCAGCTCGCCGAAGAATCGACCGCCCTCGTCAACTCGTAACCGCAAGAACCGGCGGCCAGCCGTTTCCCCGACGACTGGCCGCCGACTATCAACCATTGACTTCTCACCTGCTGCCGGCCATCAGCTACTCGCCACTATCCACTGACCACTATCCACCGCAGTTATGGCGCTCCAAACCAAGCACAGGCCGGGTCCTCTCGCCCGCAAAGAAGCGTGGGAAGGCCGGCTCTATATTCTCCCCTGGCTCGCCGGCTTCCTGATCTTTACGATCGGCCCGATGGTGGCCTCGATCTACTTCTCGTTCACCAAATACTCGGTGCTCTCCGGCGCCGACTGGCTGGGACTGGACAACTACACCAAGCTCTTCGGCGCTGACCGCCTTTTCGGGCTCACTCTCTATAACACCTTTTACTTCGTCATCCTCTCCGTTCCGCTGAACCTGTTCGCGGCCTTCCTGGTCGCCCTGCTGCTGAGCGTGCAGGTGCGCGGCATCAATCTCTATCGGACGCTATATTACCTGCCGGTGATAACGCCGGCGGTAGCCAGCGCCCTGACCTGGGGGATGCTCTTTTCGGGCGATTTCGGCCTGGTCAACGCCGTCCTGCAAGCTCTGGGTCTGCCCACCTTCAACTGGCTCTTCAATCCCAAGATCACCAAGCTCGTATTCGTGATCATGGGGCTCTGGGGCATCGGCGGCAGCGCCATCATCTTTCTCGCCGGCCTGCAGAACGTGCCCCGCGTCCTCTATGAAGCCGCCGGCATTGACGGCGCCAATCTGTGGCATCGTTTCCGCCACATCACCGTACCGATGATGACGCCGCTGATCTTTTTCAACCTGGTGCTCGGCATCATCGGCACTTTTCAGGTATTCACCGGCGCCTACATCATAACTGCCGGTGGGCCAGCCAACTCGACCCTGTTCTACGTCCTTTATCTCTATAACAATGCCTTCCGCTTTTTCAAGATGGGCTACGCCTCCGCGCTGGCGTGGGTACTCTTTGTTATCATTCTCGTCTTTACCGTCATCCAGTTGCGCATGGCCCGTCTCTGGGTCTTCTACGAAGCCGAACGCTGAGAACAGCGGTTTTCAGTAGTCAGTTTTTGGTTCTTCGTGAACTGCGGCGCACGGATGGGGTTGCTGCAAACTAGAAACTGAAAACGCAAAACCAAGAAATACCAATGACGCAAACAAGAGCGGAAGTTCCTATCACATTAACAGGCGGGCGCAAGAGAAGCGCCGCGGGACTCTCGATGAGCGGGTTGGCGCGCCTCGCGCTTTATCTTTTCCTCAGTTTCGTCTGCCTTGTGCTGCTCTTCCCCAACATCTGGATGATCAGCACCTCGCTCAAGGATTCGCCGCAGATCTTCGCCTACCCGCCGGAGCTGATACCGGACCCCTTCCTCTGGTCGAACTATCTCGTGGCCATCCAGAAGTTCCCCTTCTTTCTCTATCTGCGCAATACGCTCATCGTCACCGGCCTGGCAACCTTCGGCACCGTTCTCTCGGCCAGCCTGGTCGCCTTCGGCTTCGCCCGCCGCCGTTTTCCCGAGCGGGAGGTCCTTTTCACCGTGCTGCTCTCTACGATGATGCTGCCCGGCATCGTCACTTTGATCCCCACCTTCGTTCTCTTTACCCGCCTGGGCTGGGTCAATACATTCCTGCCCCTGACCGTGCCCGCCTTTTTCGGCGGGGGCGCCTTCTATATTTTTCTCTTGCGCCAGTTCTACCTCACCCTGCCCTACGACTACGACGAGGCGGCCTATATTGACGGCGCGTCCAGCCTGCGCGTCTGGTATGAGATCATTCTGCCCTTTTCCAAGGCACCGCTGGCAGTCATCACCGTCTTTACCGTTCTCTCCAACTGGAACGACTTCATGGGGCCGCTCATCTATATGAACAAGCCCCACATGCGCACGCTGGCCCTGGGCCTGCAGTTCTTCCGCGATCAGCGCTATACCCAGTGGAACTACCTCATGGCCGCTTCCACGCTGACGCTGATCCCGGTGCTGATCCTCTTTTTCGCGGCCCAGCGCTATTTCATGGAGGGGATTCTGCTGACGGGGCTGTCGGGACGTTGAGAACTGCAGTGGCGAGTGGCCGGTGATCAGTTGCCGGCCGCTTCTTGTTTGTCGGTTTGCCCGGCTACCGAGGGCAGGAAACAGAGACTGGAAGCTTCTAATATGACGACTACATCGAGAGTACGGGCGACCTACGGCGCGGCCAGCCTCAACGGGGAAGAGGCCGCTCTGCCCTCTCCCTTCCCGCGCACGATGGGGCCGAACTGCGCCGGCTACCTGCAAGAGGTCGTGGACAGCGGCCTCACGGTCGACATGATCGGGCGCTTCGAGAAGAACTTCGCCGCCGAGCTGGGCGTCCGCCACTGTATCGCCACCCCCGGCTGCACACCCGCCCTCGGCGTTCTGGCCGCGGCCTTTCCCTTTGCACCGGGCGACGAGATCATCGTCAGCCCCATCACCGACTTCGGCACCATCCAGGGCCTCTGCTTGGAAAACTACATCCCCGTCTTCGCCGACACCGAGCCGGGCAGCGTCAACGTGAGCGCCGACACCATTGAAGCCTGTATCAGCGAGCGGACGCGCGCTGTCCTTGTTGTACATAAAACGGGCATCATCTGTGACATGGACCCGATCAACGAACTGGCCGCCAGGCATGGCCTCTTCGTCTATGAGGATGTCTGCCAGGCGGTCTTTGGCCGCTACAAAGGGCGCTTCGCGGGCACGCTCGCCCAGGCCGCGGGCTTCTCCTTCGACTCCGAAAAAACGCTCGGCTCCGACGTCGGCGGCTGTGTCGTCACCAATGACGACGAGCTGGCCGAAGCCCTGCGCTTTATCGGCCACAGCCGCGGGGGCGAGATGGCGCCGGCCGGGTTCGGCAGAGTGCACTCGGCGCTCGGGTACGCCTACCGCATGCCGCAGGCCACCGCCGCCATCACACTCGGCCAGCTCGAGATCATCCACCCGCAGGTGGCGCAGCGCGACCGCATGATCCGCCTGTTGAGCGAGCTGCTGGCCGATATTCCCGGCATTACACCACTGGCCATTCCCGACTACATGGACGTCTACTCCTGCTGGATGGCCGGTTTCAGCATCGACCCGGACGCCTTCGGCTGCAAGCCGGCAGAGTTCGCCCAGCAGGTGGCCGACGCCGGCATCCCCGGCGCGGGGCAGGGCCGCTATTACCTGATGCCGCAGGCCTGCACCTTCCTGCATGAACGCGCCAGCAACCGGACCCACCAGTTTGCGATGCCGCCGGCCTCCCGCACGTATACCTACAGCGCGGAAAGCTGCCCCAACGCCCACGCCTTCCTGCGCAACTTTGTGCGCTGGTCCTCCTTCTGTGAGAAATACCAGCCGCAGGATTGTAAGCTGGCGGCGTTGATCGTGCGCGCGGTGGCCGAGGACAACTACGTCTGATCACGTTTCCCAAGTTGTGAACGCTGCCGTATTGAACCAAAAACCAGGAAAGGATAGATACCATGCGAACATTTAAGTTCTTTCGGAAGAATGTGTTTCAGATGTTTTTGGCTGCTGTTGCGGGGGCAGCCCTTGTTGCCGGTGTAGATTCCATTCCCGGTATTGCAGCGCCCGAAGAGCAACTTGGACTGCATCCTTTCGTAAGATCAGCGCGTTCTGCCGAACGTGTAGACATCATTCTGAAAGAAGGCATCGGAACCGCGCTGGAACGTCAGATAGAAAGGTACATGTGGGAAGATGTATACATGATGGGAGAAATTTATCAGATCATCGAAATTCCAAATGATGGCGGAGATGATTATCTGATTCGTGTGTCCACGGACCGGCATGAACATCCGACTCACGATGCCAATATATGGCTTGGCGGTAGCATCGCATTAGTATATTGGGATGCGCCCCCTCAATTTTCTGTCATCAGCGAAGGCGATATTGTAGAGTTCGTGGCTACAGTAATAGGATTTGAAACAGCTACCAATGTGAATGACGACATTTTTACAGTTCCTCTGCTGAACGTTGTTGCGTTCCAAGAAATGGAATATCCTGGAACCGCAGAGGACTGATGAATAGCCTTAGCGTGCGTAGAAGGCTAAATTCACCGCTGGCAAGCAGGGGAAATCTGTCCTACGACGAAAAACAATGAAGTGACGCAATACGTCTGCGATGAGAGGACCATGAACATTCAGATCACCCCAACAACGTTTAAGCATGGCAAAGAATGGGCCTACACAGTCACCTACGACGAGGCGCTCACCGAGCTGTTCGACCACGTCGTCCCCCTGCACGAGGAGCTGGGCTTGCCCGGCCACGTGGAGGTCGTGGTTGGGCAGATGGGCGAAGTGCGTCGGATCGGCAACTCCAGCTACAACGGCTACCACCACATGGGCGCGGACAAGCTGCGCCAGCTTATCGACATGGGCTGGGGCGTCGGCAACCACTCGTGGACGCACGGCATCGTCGAGGAGAACATAGACCTCGAAGTGCGCCAGGCCAAGGCGGTGCTGGAGGACGCGATCGGCCATCGCGTAACCGTCTACACCGCGCCGGGCAGCAACGCCAACATCACCCCGAAGATCACCGCCGCCTTACAGGAGCACGGCTACCTCTGCGCCCTCTCCGTCACCGACGACATCAACCGGCCCGACGCCGATCTCTGGTTCCTCGGCCGCGTCGCCAACCTGCACCAGGCATGGACGCCGCTCTTCGCCGCCTTCGACTCCCACCACCGGCTGACCCAGGCGCAGCGCGAGTCGGGTTGGGTGATCGACTACTGCCACTGTCCGGCGCCGACGATCCCCCACGAGAACAAGGACCTCTACATCGACGAGCACCGCGCCCGGCTGAACGCCGTTATCGAAAGCGGCGACAAGGTGTGGACCGCCACCGCCGAGGAGATCCTCGACTACATCGTCTGCCGGCGTCATCTGCAGATCGAAACCGTCTCGGCCGCGGCGGGGAAGGAGAGCTACCGCCTGCAGCTGCGCGATCTGCCGGCCCCGGTCGCCAGCCGCCAGGTTACCGTTGACATCAAGGTACCGCCCAATCTGCGCCGCAACCCCGTCGTCATCCTCGACGGCCAGCCCCAGCCCGGGCTGCTCGTCAAGCTCGACACGCTGCGCGTCACCTTGGACCTGTCGCAGCCCATCACCCTATCCGTCGGAGGTTCCAGCCAATGAGACCCGCCCGTTTGGCCACCGCCAGCATCCTGCACGACGACCCGCCCAGCTATCCCAGCCGCTGCATCGAACGCTGCCTGGAGATGATCGACCGCGCCGGCGATGCCCGCGCCGACATGATCCTGCTGCCCGAAGAGCCGGACGTGGTCGGCTGCGCCCCCGAACACATCCCCCATCTGCCCGAACCGATACCCGGCGGCGAAACACTGGCCCAGTTCGCGCAGCGCGCCAGCGACAACAACCTCTATGTCGCCTACAGCCAGCGCGAACGGGATGGCGACAAGGTCTACAACACCGGCGTCTTCCTGGACCGCAAGGGCGACCTGATGGGCAAATACCGCAAGATGCACCTGGCCCCCGGCGAAGAGGACGAGGTGCTGCCCGGCGACCTCGGCTATCCGGTCTTTGAGTGCGATTTCGGCCGCGTGGGCATGGGCATCTGCATGGACATTCACTACCCCGAGATGTGGCGCATCCTGGCGCTGAAGGGCGCGCATCTGCTGCTCTTCCCCACCATGTGCATCGACTACACCGGCGACCACATCGAGTCGATCGTTAACGCCCGCGCCATCGACAACCAGGTCTACCTGGCCTCCTCCCATTTCGTGATGCAGCCCTTCCTGGCCGGCCGTTCCATGGGCCATTCGCGCATCGTCGACCCCTATGGCCGGACCCTGGCGAACACGTCACACCGGCCCGGCCTCACCTTTGCCGACGTCGACCTCGACGCCGGCTACGAGACCTGGTACAGCGGCGAGATCAAAGAGCGCTACCCCACGCTAAAGGATTGCTACCTGGGGATGCGGCGTCCGGACACGTATCACGAGCTGCTCGAACCACAACCAGCAGCGGCCAGTGACTGAACTGGTTGCCGGCCGCAGGCCACCGGAGTTTCCCCATGCAGCGCGCGACGATTGAAACAATCCGCGCCGATGTCCCCGCGCTGGCGCACTATGTCTGGTTTCAGAACGGCGGCGTGAGCGTAACCCCGCGCGCCATCGCCGCCGAACATGCCCGCCTGCTGGAAGAACTGGTGGTACGAGGGCCAATGCACATCGTCTACCCGGACGAGGAGTACCCGCGACGCGGCCGATCCAAGGCCGCTCTGGCGCGCTTTTTCGGCGTCGCGCCGGATACGCTGGCCCTCATGCGCGGCGTGAGTGAAGCCTATCAGACCGTTCTGCGCGGCCTCGATTGGCGCCGTGGGGACCAGTTGCTGATTACGGCCGAGGAGGAAGCCGCTCTCTACCTGCCCTCGCTGCACTTGCGGGACCGGCGCGGGGTCGAGGTGGTCAAAGTCCCGCTGCTGGCCGACCCCGAAGAGCAGCTGGACGCCTTCGCCGCGCGCATCACCGAACGCACCCGTCTGCTCGCCGTCAGCCACGTCACCACTGAGACCGGTTTCCGGCTGCCTGTCGAGCAGATCTGCGGGCTGGCCAGAGCGCGCGGCATCCTCACTTTCATCGACATCGCTCACTCCGCCGGCCTCTACCCCATCGACCTGTACGAACTGAACTGCGACTTTGCCGGCATCCTCTCCTACAAATGGATGTACGCGCCCTATGCCGCCGGCGCGCTCTACGTGCATCCTGATCGACTCGAAGCCTTGCAGGTCACCTATGCCGGCGGGCGCGCCGAAGCCTGGCTGCGCTACGATAGCGACGACTATGCGCTGAAGGAGGGCGCGGAGCGGTTTGAATACGGCCCCTGGTCATGGCCGCTGGCGCATACCTGGGCCTTTGCCGCCGGCTATCTGACCGACATCGGGCTGAAGAGTATCTGGGAACGCACCGCGCAGCTCACCCACCGCCTCAAACAGGCCCTGGCCGCCATCCCCGGCGTCACGCTCTACACGCCGCTTGAAGCCGAGCGTTCGGCAGCCCTCGCCGCCTTTTCCGTAGCCAATTGGGACGGCGAGGCGTTGACCCGCGCCCTGCGCGAGCGCCGACCGAAGCCGATCATCGTCCGGCCGCTCACCATCGCCCACAACGGCGTGCGCGCCAGCATCCCCTTCTTCCTGCTGGAGGAGGAGATCGACCTGCTCGCGGCAGCGGTGCACAACCTGGCCGAGAGCCGGCGTTAGCGGGGCCAGCCGGTCCGCGTTTGAATCACGGAATGGCCATGCTATGATGGCTCCAACTTAGACACGAAGCGCAACAGAGAGAAGAGGATGCAGATGAAACAGAACCAGGCGCAGTGGACAGCCCTGATAGACGCGGTTGATGGCGAGTGGATCGCCCGGCAGGCGCAGGCGCTGGTGGAGATCCCCAGCGTGACCATGCAGGAGGCCGAAGTCTGCCAGTACTACGCCGCCCAGCTGGGCGAACTCGGCTTCGACGTCGACCTTCGCCGGGTGAACGGCGACCGCTACAACATCTACGCCCGCCTGCCGGGGACAGGCGGCGGCCCCAGCCTGATGCTGAACGGGCATCTGGACACCATCCCCATCGGCGACTGCGTGCCCTGCCGCCGCGAGGGGGACCGGCTTTACGGGCGCGGCGCCACCGATATGAAAGGGGCGATGGCCGCCAAGCTCGGCGCGCTGCGGGCGCTCAAATCATCCGGCGTCACCCTGGCCGGCGACCTGTGGCTTTCGGCCATCGTCGGTCACGAGGAGCCGGAAGCCCAAAAGGACGGTCCCCTGGCCCTGATCGAGGACGTCAAGAGCGGGCGCATCGGCGGCGATAGAATCCTGATCGGCGAAGGCTGGAACGAACTGTGGGTCATGAGCATGGGCTCCATGGTTTTCATCATCGAGCTCACTTCCCCACGCGGCGGAACGCACACCACCTACGTCCCCTTCTCCGAGAACCCGATTCGCTTCGTCGGCGACCTGATCCGGCGCATCACCGCCTACCAGGAGGAACTGGACAGGGGCGCGCTGCACCCCCTGGCAGGGGCGGAGCGTATCGACGTGGGCATCGTGGAGGCGGGTGACTACTTCAACCGCACCCCCCTGCTTTGCCGCCTGAGCGGCACGCTGCGCTGGGGGCCGCGCGCCAGCGCGGAGGAGGCTCTGGCCGAATTGCGCGAACTGGCCGCGCCCATCGCCGCGGCCGGCCGACTGGAGCTGAACGTAAGCATGATCCACGAGCGTGAACCCTTTGAAACGCCCGGCGACGATCCCGCGGTGCAGGCGACCGCGCAGGCGCACCGCTTTGTTCATGGCGACCAGGCGGTCATCGCCGGCAAACGCATCGTCGGCGACGCCAACCTGTTCGTCAACCTGGGCGGCGTGCCCTCCTTTTACTACGGCCCCTCCAACGAAACCGCCCATTCGGACGGGGAGTGGGTATCGCTCTCGCGCCTGACGCAGGCCGCGCAGGTCTACGCCCTCACCGCCGCCGAGTATTGCGGCCTGAACGGCAATGGTCGGTGACCCTTCGTAAACGAAGCTGGAACGGTTCCTGATTCCTGACCGCTAACCACTGGCTTTCATTCAGGGTTCACGGCCGCGCGGTGCTTGCCGGCGATCATCTCTTCCAGGTAGCGGCGGGTGGCGTTCACGGCAGCGTCGACCAGCTTTTGCCCCTGTTCCGCGCTGGCGTCCAGCGGGCTTTTGTCCTCCTGGTCGTGCATCGCCTCCACGCGCACGTTATGCGGGCAGACGGCCAGCGCCATCGCGGTTTCGTACTCCTGGGCGTGGCCCGGCACCCCTCCCTTGCACAGCTTCTCGGCCTCCGGGCGGCTCAGGTCCCAGTAGGAGTGGAACTGGACACTGGCCTCGGGCGCCTCGGCCGCGAAATAGAGGTGCCACTGGCCGATGATGCCGCCCATGGGCGCTTCGTTGCCGCCGTGCCCGTTTAGGATCAGGACATTTTTGACGCCGTGGCGCACCAGGCTCTCCACCGCGTCGAACACCATGCTCAGCCACGGACCCGGCTTGGCCGAGACGGTGCCCTGGTGCCTCATGTGATGCTCCGAGATGCCGGCGCGAATCGGCAGCGTGACGATGACCTGGGGATAGAGCTGGCGGGCCGCCTGTTCAGCGACGTGGGTGGCCATGCGGATGTCGTGCTCCATCGCCAGATGTTCGAGGTGCTGCTCGATGCTGCCGGTGGGAATGATCGCCGTCTGAAACTTGCCCTCTGCCAGCGCTTCGCGAAACTCACGCCGGGTAAGGTCGCCCATAAAGACATGTTGATTTTGCATCGTTCTTTTTCTCCAGCCTCCAGTTTCTGATGTGAATTCCGTTTGACGCCGAAACTTCCTTCTGAACAGTGACGACATCCGCAATGATGACGTTACTGAGAGCCGTAGCTACCCAAGCCGCTCCTCGACCCGGCGCAGCGCGGCCTGCATCTTCTCCTGGCGCGCCGCCGTCGTCAGGTCGCCCCGGGTACGCTCCAGCACACCCCGCAGCACATCGGTCTGCCGCCGCAGCCCTCCGGTGACCGCATCGGGGAAATCGACCGTCAGCAGCAGCGAGTAGATCTCGTCCATCATCTCCAGGTAGGGATCGGCCTCCTCGACACGGTCCTGTCGCATCAGATCGAGGGCGAAGCGGCGCATCTCGGTGGCGGCTTCGGTCAGCCCCTTCAGGTAGGCCGCCCCGGTAACCGCCAGTTCGGCCGGCGTTGCCAGCGGCCCGCCGGTGATAAAAGCGTAGAGCAGATGGGCCTCCACCAACTCCTTCAACGCGTCCTGCGTGTAACCGGCGTGATACAGCTCCGGGTGGCCGGCGAGAGGCTCCACCATCGCCTGCGCGTCGCGACGCGCCGCGGTCAGCATCTCCTCTGCCGCGGCCAGCTCGTGCCGGTGCATAGCGCGGATGCTGTGGGCGCAGTCCCGGATCAGGCGGCGGCTGCGGCTGAGCGTGCCATCCCGCAACTGGCTGATCTCCTCCATCTGTTGCGTAATCTCGTCAACAATCCCGTCAAGGGCCACTCCGGATCGATTGGGCATAAATGCTGTCCTCACGTTCGACGGTGAATGCAGCCGCTGACCACCGGTCACTGGCTGCCGATCTCGCTCTGGCCGCTGAGCGCGGCGCGGCTGCTGTAGGTATTCACGGGTATGTAGTTGGGCGGTGGCGATAAGGTCAGAGGCGGCGGCGCTTCTATCCCCTCGGTCATCGACTTATAGGCAAAAAAGTTCCACACGATGCGGCTGATCTCCTTCATCGTGCGGTTGCTGGTCGGCCAGTCCATCCAGCCGGCGCGCCACAGATAGACGGCGATGACATAGGGCCCGCTCGGCCCCCAGATCAGGGCCAGGTCACTGTGCGCCTCGTTGACAAAGCCGTGCTTGTGAATGATCCAGCTCTGCGCCGGGCGCGGCAGCCCGCCCCACACCATCTCCGTAAATTCGTCATGGCTGACGTAAAAGAGAATCGCCGCGCACTCATCCGGCGTGATCTCGCCGCCGAACGTTTCCAGTAACAGCCCCTCCCCCGCCTGGCAGCGGTAGATCTCAGCCAGAAGACGGCCCAGGTCCGCGGGCGTGGACTGCAGGTGCGTATCCGGGTTCGTGTTCCAATCGATGCGGCTGTTGGCCTCCGTCGGGATCTTGCTGATGATCGATTTATCGTCGTAGCCGGTCTGGATGTACGAGTTCGTAAAGCCCAGGGTGCGCATCATCTCCGTCACCCGCCGACCGCCGGTATAGATGTCGCCGTCCCCGAGCCATTGCAGAAGCCGGTTGGCCGCGGCGTTGTTGCTCTCTCCGAGCGCAAAGTCGATCCACTGGCCGACAGCCTCGTTCTCAAAACCGGCCATCTGCCGATAGGCTTCGCTGGCGATGGCGATCTTCATCGTCGACATGCCGGAGAAGGCCACGTCGACGTCGACGGCGGCCTCTTCTCCCGTCATCAGGTCCTGCACATAGATGGCGGCGAATCCGGGAAAATCGGATGTATATGCGTCCAGCTCGCGGCCCAACTCCGCCATCGTCAACGGCGGCGGCGGCGTCTCCTGCAGCGCAAGATGGGCCGTGCGCGCATCCATGCTGCTGAGCGCGTCGAGGACCGGTTGCGCGCTCTCGTCGATCAGCAGGGTCTGCCCCACTGTGCCGGAAGTCCACTGCCAGCTGCGCTGCGCCGCGCCCACAAAAGTGGCCGGCATCGTCGCGTAAGGAGGAAGACTGTCTGCCTCTGCGCTCTCCTCATCACCCGCTCCTCGCATGCCCCCCTCGGTCCGCCAGTTCCACTGCGGCGGCAATACCCGCCCGGGCTGGGGTAGATGATTCAACTCTTCGCCCACCTGCCACAGCCAGGTCGCCAGCTTCTGCGCATCATAGCTGTAGCGCGCCGGTATATCCCTGCGCTGCTGGGGGATCCCGGCCAGCTTGCGCAGGGCAATATCGACAAAGTCCGGCCCGTCAAGATACTGCTGCGCCTCCGCCAGCATCGCGGCCGTATCGACCGCAAAGTCCACCTCTTCCGGACGCAGCACCAGGCGCGTCTCGTCATAGTAGACCGCGATCGGCTGGCCCATGGCGGCTTCCATGACCGTCTCGATCTCCGCGGGGTCCTTCAGATGGCTGAGCTCCAGGCTGGCCAGATGCACACCCGGCGGAATCGGCGCGGCCGCAGCCTTATAGCGCGTGTACAGGGGGAAGATGGAGAGCAGAGCGATGAGAGGAAGGGCGAAGCGCAGGAATCCGGCCATTTCAGATGCTCATATCACGCGATCGCGCCAGCAGCACACACGGACCCCGGTTGACGCCGAGCCTAAAACGTCGGTCGGAAAGCGAAGAATGCCTGTCCATCATTCGTCTTGCTCGAGTTCCTGAATCTTTCGTTCAAGGAAGGCCATTAAGTCACTGCCGTTCATTCCCACTCGATCGTGGCCGGGGGCTTGCTCGAAATATCATATACGACCCGGTTTACCCCGTCTACCTCATTGACGATGCGGCTGCTAACCCGCGCCAGCAACTCGTAGGGTAACTGCGCCCAGTCCGCCGTCATGAAGTCATCGGTCGTGACCGCCCGCAGCGCGATCACGTTGGCATACGTGCGCCCGTCCCCCATCACGCCGACCGTCTGCACGGGCAGAAGCACGGCAAAGACCTGGCTCGTCTGCTGGTAGAGGCCCGCGGCCCGCAACTCCTCCAGGAAGATATGATCGGCCCGGCGCAGCATCTCCAGGCGCTCCCACGTCACCTCGCCCAGGATGCGGATGCCAAGCCCCGGCCCCGGAAACGGGTGCCGCCAGACGATCTCCTCCGGCAGGCCCAACTTCTCGCCGATGCGGCGCACCTCGTCCTTGAACAGCATCCGCAGCGGTTCGATCAGCTCGAACGTCATATCTTCCGGCAGGCCGCCCACATTGTGGTGCGTCTTGATCGTGCGCGCGTTCGCCGAATCGTCATTGCTGGCCGACTCGATCACGTCGGGGTAGAGCGTGCCCTGCGCCAGAAATACCCTTGGCGAAGACGGCGAGACGCGCTCTCTCTTCTGCAACAGCCGTTCCGTCTCCTCCTCGAAGACGCGCACGAAGCGGGCGCCGATCCGTTTGCGCTTCGCTTCCGGATCGGTCACGCCATCGAGGTCCTCCAGGAACGCCTCCTTGGCGTCCACCGCCACCAGCCGCATGCCCTGGTGCCGCTCGAAGGTGTCCACCACCTGCTCCGCTTCTCCCGCGCGCAACAGGCCGTGATCGACAAAAATGCAGGTCAGCCGTTCCCCGATAGCGCGGTGGACCAACGTGGCCGCCACCGCGCTGTCGACGCCGCCGCTCAGCCCGCAGATCACCCGCCCATCCGGCCCGACCTGCGCCCGGATCCCGGCGATGCTCTCCTCGATGAAATGGCCCGATGTCCAGTCCCCCGTGCAGCCGCAGATGCGGCCGACGAAGTTCTGCAGCAGCGCAAAACCGTTCGGAGTATGCACGACCTCCGGGTGAAACTGGAGCCCGTAGAGCGAACGGTCCTCGTTCGCGATCGCTGCGCAGGGCGAGTTCCCGCTGCGCGCCACCGTCTCAAAGCCGGCCGGCAGCCGTTCCACCCGGTCGCCGTGGCTCATCCACACCTGCTGTCGCCGCGGCTGTCCGCCGAAAAAACGGGTCTCTCCCGTCACCTCGATCTCCGCCGCGCCGTACTCCCGCTTCGCGCTCGGCGCGACGTGGCCGCCCAGCGCATGGGCCAGCAGTTGCAACCCGTAGCAGATGCCCAGCACCGGCACGTCGCTCTCCAGCACAACGTCCGGCAGCGCCGGCGCGCCCGCTTCATAGACGCTGGCCGGCCCGCCCGAAAGAATGATGCCCTTCAACTTGATCTGCGGCAGCCGCTCCGCCGCCCGGTCCCAGGAGATCATCTCCGCATAGACGCTCGCCTCCCGCACCCGGCGGCAGATCAACTGGCTGTATTGGCTGCCGTAGTCCAGCACGGCGATGGTGTCATATTGCATAGGTTATGCACTGTGTTTTGCGCAATCGTAAGGAGAGGCTTTCGTACCTATCTTACCCACCTGTCACCACCTCAGCCAAATGACTGCCGAGATTGGCATGTGCCGTCTGATTCGCAGCGGCCACATTCTGCCAATCCATACAGCGATTAGGGCCCATCCCTCATATCACTTGAATCTATGTCCGAATCTCATATTGGAGTTTGCCGTCTGGGCGCTCTTGCATCACCATGATAGCCGGAAACGCGGCACGCAATACGCAATAGAGGGGGAGGTTATGAAACTCGCAAACAAAGTCGCGCTCGTCACCGGCGGCGCGCGCGGCCTGGGTCGCGCCTATGTTCTCCACCTGGCCAGGCTGGGCGCCGACGTGGTGATCAACGACGTCGACCTGAACGCAGCCCAGGAGTATGACGAGGCGCTCAACGCCGAATCGGTGGCCGCAGAGGTGGAAGCGCTGGGCCGGCGCGGGCTGGGCATCGAGGCCGATGTGACGGACAAGGCCGCGGTGGAAGCGATGATGCAGGAGACCGTAGAGGCATTCGGGCAGATCGATATCCTCGTAAACAACGCCGGCGGCATGCTCCATCCGCCGCCCAACCATACCGCGGCCACCGCGCCGCCCGATCACTACCAGTACATCATGGACATCAACCTCACCGGCACGATCTTCTGCTGCCAGGCCGCCGCGCCCTATATGCAGACCGCCCGCAGCGGCAAAATCGTCAACACCGCCTCCCAGGCCGGCCTTTGGAGCGGACACAACAGCGGCGGCATGGCCTACAAAGTCGCCAAGGCCGGCGTGGTCCACTACACCCGCGTCCTCGCCGCCGAACTGGGTCCGCACAACGTCCATGTCAACTGCATCGCGCCCGGCTTCGTGCTCTCCTCCCGCGCCGTCGCCGGTGGACGCAACACCCCCGAAGTGCGCGACCGTCTGCTGCAGGATATCCCGCTCGGCCGCCTGGGCATGCCCGAAGACTGCGCCAAAGTCGTCGAATTCCTGGTCACCGACCTCTCCGACTACGTCACCGGCCAGTGCATCCCCGTCTGCGGCGGCTACGTCGCTTTCTGAGCTGTAGCGGGAATGTCCTTACTTCGCGCGTCACTTGACAATGTCCTGGAAAGGGGATTAGATGGGGCTAGCGGCAAACCCTGGCCGTCAATCGCCAGCGCAGGGCCCGGCCGCGAACGGCTGGCCGCTTACCACCACAGTAGCTATCCACCGAGGCAAAAAAACGCGAAAGGTAGAAATATGCGATTCGATCTTCTGATCAAGGGCGGGGAAGTGGTTGACCCCGGCGGCGGGCACAGCGGCCGTCTGGACGTGGCGATCAAGCGCAACCGCATCGCCGCGGTCGACGCGGACATCCCGGCCGAGACGGCCTTTCGCGTCGTGGACGCCGCCGGCCAGTACGTAACGCCCGGGCTTGTCGATCTGCATACCCACGTCAACTACGGCTGCGGCTTCTACGGCATCCGCCCCGACCCGATCGCGGCCCGCAGCGGCGTGACGACCTGGCTCGACGTAGGCTCGTCCGGCGGATACAATTTTACCGGCTTCCGCCAGTTCATAATCGAAGAGGCGCGGGCCCGCATCTATGCCCTGCTCAATATCTCCTCGATCGGTCTGACCGCGCAGACGTGGGAACTGGCCAACCCCGGCTATTGCGACGTGGACCTCTGCTGTCAGATCATCGACCTGAACCGGGACGTGCTGCTGGGCGTCAAGGCGCGTATCGACCACCTCACCACCAGCGGCCGGGGCCTCGACCCCCTGCGCAAAGCCCGCGAGGCGGCAGACCGCTGCGAGCTGCCGCTGATGACCCATATCGGCATGGGTCCGCCGGAGATCGACGGTGTGATGGAGCTGATGCGGCCCGGGGACATTCTCACCCACTGCTTCACCGGAGGCACAATGCGCATTGTCGAGGATTCAGGCAACCTGCGCGAGACGGTCAAACGCGCCTGGGATGCCGGCCTGGTGTTGGATATCGGCCATGGCGCGGGCTCCTTCTCATTCAAGACCGCCGAGGCGCTGATGTCGCAGGGCTACCGGCCGGATGTCATCTCCTCCGACATCCATCAGATGAGCGTCAGCGGCCCGATGTTCGACATGCCTACCTGCCTGAGCAAATTCATGTCGCTGGGCATGAGTTTCGCTGAAGTGGTCCACGCCGCCACCGAACGGCCGGCGGCCGTGTTGGGGCTGGAGAAGGAGATCGGCACGCTGCGGCCCGGCGCGCTGGCCGACGTGGCGTTGTTTGAGATCGTCGAGGGCGATTTCATGTTCTACGATGTCTTCATGAACCCGCGGCCCGGACAGCATCTGGTCCGCAACACGCTGACGATCATCAATGGCCGCGAGATGGCCCACCAGTCCGACGACCCGCTCATGCCCTGGATCGAGCTTTCCGAAGCCCAGCAGACCTTGATCGCCGAGGGCCATACGCCCCCGGTGATGGCCGCCAACTGCAAGCACTGATTTAGCCTGAAATGAGCGCCCACATCCGTATTCCTCAAGCACAAATTGACACATTCTGTCGTCGCTGGCAGGTCTCTGAGCTGGCTCTCTTTGGCTCCGTTGTGCGCGAGGACTTCGGCCCCGACAGCGATGTGGACGTCCTGGTCCAATTTCAGCCGCAGGCGCGACACACGCTCCTCGATATGGCGCGCATGGAGGAAGAATTGCGTCAGATATTCGGTCGCGATGTGGACCTTGTGGAACGTTCAGCGGTCGAACAGAGTCGCAACCATATCCGCCGCAAGGCGATTCTGCAATCGGCGGAGTCAATCCATGCCGCGTGACGATTACGCCTACCTGATGGATATGCTATTGGCTGCGCAGGATGCAGCAAGATTTGCAGCCGGGTTGACGTTCTCGCAGTTCGAAAAGAGTCGCCTACACCAATACGCGATTCTGAAGGCAATTAAGGTAATTGGCGAAGCTGCGACACGCGTGAGCGCTGAGACAAAGAAGAATCATCCAGACGTTCCCTGGTCAGAGATCATCGGGATGCGCAATCGACTCGTGCATGGATACTTTGAGGTGAATTTAAAGAGAGTATAGGATACTGTTCAAACTGATCTGTCCACTTTGATCGACCAAGTGGAACAAATTGTGCCGCGTCACGATGAGCAATAGCACAACCCCAAACCGCAACCAATTTGAGGAGCGCAACAATGTCCGCACAGATCCCCGATACACACGTTGACCTGCTGACCGGCCCCATCTTCGCCACCCTGACGACCCTCTCCCCGTCCGGCGCGCCGGAAAACACCATCGTCTGGTGCTCGTGGGACGGCACACACGTCCTCGTCAATACGGCCGAAGGACGCCGCAAACCCAAAAACGTCCGCGCCAATCCAAGAGTGGCCCTAATGGCCTTGGATCCGGAGGATGCATTCCGCTGGATCGATGTGCGCGGCGTCGTCGAGGAGATTGTACCCGATCCGGACCTCGCCAACATCAATGCCCACGCCAAGATCTACGTGGGCACCGACGAGTACTACGGCAGCGTCATGCCTGCCTCGATGAAAGGGACGGAAGAGCGGGTGATCTTCAAGATCAAGCCGCAGCGGGTTGTGATATCTCCTCCCGCATAGCCTGCAGCTGCTTGCGGGCGGTCATGACGGTTCACGGCCCACTGGAACCGCGATCCGTCAGGTCCAGCACCATGATCGCCATCCTGATCCCCCTCTCCGTCCGTACGCCGGTCCGTCGAAACCGGTGACGCAGATAGAACTGTTCAGCGTGGGCCGTTTCCAGGATGATCTGCCTGCAGCCCTCCTGTCGGGCGATGGCGACGGCGCGGTCCAGCAGCCGCGGGCCCAATCCTTGATTCTGGCAGGCGGGGGCGACCGCCAGCGTCGTGATATTCAACACCTGACCGTCGGGCTGGTGACTCTTCTGTGGATCCTCGTCCAGCGCAGGCTCGCGCAGTTCAGGCCACTTTTCCGTGGTCAGATAGCCGGCGATGAACGGCGGCCCGCCTCGGGACCTCCCCTCCAGCACCGCGCAGCCTTGTGGGAACGTCACCAGGCGGCTACGGATGATCTTCGGCTCCTCCTGCGCGCCATATGCGCCGAAGATCTCCTGGTCCAGCGCCACGATGCCCGGCCAGTCCTCCAACGCGGCCGGCCGCATCCGGTAATGCTCTGTCATATCCGGTCGTGGGCTGCCTCCAACCTCGACCCGGCCGCTACTGGCCGGGCGTACCGGTGTCGGGCGAAATGTGATCTTTGCGGGGGTTGATCGCGACGGTGCGGAACTCGCGAATCAACTCGATCAGTCCTTCCACCGCGGCCTCAAGAAACCGCTCCCCTTTTTCACGTGTGGCGGCGGTGGCATCCCCCAGCACGCCGCTGTCGGTCAGCGAGCTCCAGTAGGGCCACAGGTTGGCGACAGAGCCGTCCTCGCGCTTTCCCATCAGGAGATCGGTCTGGAAGCTCGGCGACAGCGGCGAACGCTCGTCCACCGCCTTGTCCATCTGCACCAGCTCCTCCGCCAAGGCCAGATAGAGGGCTGTTTCGTACTCTCCGGCGTGGGAGGTGCCGCCAAAGTCCGAAGAGCGGATCGCATTCCCCTCCTCTCTGCCTTTGCGCACGCCCCAGTGGTTGACCGACGCGCACAGGGTCTTGCCTTCGGTTTCGAGTACGGTCAGACGGGCGGCCATTTCCACCGGCGCGGTGTTGCTGCCGTGTCCGTTCACCATCAGTATGCGTTTGAAGCCGTGGTGGGCGAGGCTGACGCAGACATCGCGCACGTAATTGATAAAGGTGTCCCAGCGAATCGTGATCGTGCCGGGGAAATCCATGTGGTGGGGGCTGTACCCGTGGCTGATCGGCGGAATCAGCACCGCTTCGTCCGGAATGCGCGCCACCGCCCGTTCGCAGATTCCCGTGCAAAGCCGCACATCGGTATCGATCGGCAGGTGGTAACCGTGATCTTCGTACGTGGCAACCGGCAGCACCGCCACCCGGCCGGAATAGGCCGCCTCGCGACAGGCAGACCAGGTCATCTCTGCATAGCGGTAGGTCGTCATTCTCGATCTCCTCTCATAATTCCTGGGTCTGTGTTCCCGGCTGGCCCGCGCCAGGAACGCAACACTGACTACGAAAAACTTCAGTTTACCCACACGGCTGCATAACAGTGGGCAAAATCGTGCGCCACAAGTCTTTGCCGGCCTCCGTTCAACGGGATCAGATGGATATACCCTTCATCAACGCGTACCAGCCAAGCGCCGTCCGCCGACTGATCATACCCGGGAAAGGCCAACGTAGTCTCGGACGAATAGGTCAGGATGTCACCCGTCTGGATGTTGTAGAGATGCAGATGCCAGCCGCTGGCGCGTCGTTCTACGCTGTGGACGAAAAGCCAGCGTCCGTCCGCGGAGAAGCGCAGCGCCCGGTATGGTTCAAGAGGATGGTCGACTTGCAGCAGTTCTGTGATCTCGTCTGTGGCAAGGCTGTAGACGAAAACGTGAGTGGCCTCCGCGCCCGGCCTGGGCCCGACGCGTGCGCCGACGAACAGCCGGTCCGGCATGGTCGGATGCGCCGCCAACGCGACACGGGAGATCCGTGTCGCATCCGTCGTGTTCTGCAACGCGTCAGTCAGTCTCTCAATCTCGAAGAGTGTTTTCAACTCAAGATTCGGCAGCGTCATCATTTCCACTCGCATGTCATCGTCCGGCTGAATAAAGGCAAAACGGCTGTTGTCCAGCCATGCCGCCGACTGGCCGCGCGCGACCGCCGCCTGCGGCTCTCCCGCCTCGTCGCCCAGCCACAGCACACCGTCCCCGCGCGAGACAACCGTCCTCTCCCGATCAGGCGGCCAGGCAGGCAGACCGTCCAGAGACCGAATCGCACACGCGCCCCTGTCGCACTCCGCCTGATTCAGATAGTTGAACCGAATGGGCGGCCGGCGGCGGGTGTCATATGTGTAGAAGAGCATCCCGTCTGCCATGGTTTCCACTTCAAACAGAGTGACATTCCCGGTCCGGTAGGTGACGTTCTGCGCCCGCCCCTGCCGCCAGAACTGTATCTGGGAACCACTTGCGGCGGCCCTTTCGCTCAATCTCTGAAGCAGAACGCCATCATCGTCCGGCAAAGAGTACATCAGGCGAAACGATCCGTCACTGTTTTCCTGGATAAATTCGTCTGTCTGCAGATCGTAACGGTACAGATGTGCGCCGTTGAACCGTTCCGCCGTGCAGAGCAGCTGCAGATCTTGTTCGGGCCAGGCAGTGCTCGGCGCCGCGTCCACGGCCAGCTGCTGATCAGCATAATGGATCCACTCTTTTTGAATCCAACGTCCGTAGCTGCCCTGCCCAGTCTGGTTCCTGTCGAAAGGGAGGGCGTTCAGCAGCCACGGGCGATAGGTATCGAAGCGGAGCAGCAGACGTTGCAGCGAGGCCGGCGAACGCTCCGGGTTGGAGACAAGGATAAAGTCCACGATGCTGTAAACGATCTTCTGAAGTTGTGGGTTGATGTTGTTGTAGGAGCGCTGAAGATAGACCCAGTGCAGGCTTGTCACGTCGTGAATCGAGCCCTGCAGGATTTCCTCATAGTCGGAGGCGGTCAGAGGCCACGGCTTAAGCCCCAACCGGCTGAGTTGCTTATCGAGTAAAGCGCGGAAGAATACGATCTTTTCACAGCAGCGCCAGCCAACGATATCGGCGATTCCTCCGCCCACGATCAGCGGCGCATAACCGGCGCGCACGGCCTGATAGCCGGCCTCATCCACCGGACTGCCGATGAGGCTCGGCGTCGGCAGCTTCAGCCCCGACCCGCCTGCGCCCCCGTTAGTCGGAGACGCATGGGACATCCCCTTCCAAAGAGGTCCGCGGGACGACTGCTCCGCCATGCGTGCGAGTGGGCCGGACTCTGTGGAGAGTTCCACCTCCAGCTTCCATGTGCGGCGGCAGCGCAAACCGTCCAACTCCTCGCAGACTGCGGCCAGCATCTCGTCCCACTCGCGCGCCAGCCGTTCGACCGTTGGCGCGTCCCTTTCCGGGTATTCGACCGTCAGATAACGGCCGGTAAACGTCTGTTTCTCGCCCCAGAAGGAAGGATAGGCGGGGACCAGCGCCCAGCCGGTCGCCTCGTCGCGGTAGGTAACGATCTGGTGAAGGTTCACCGGGGTGCCGTCAGGACGAACGTAAGGGAAGGCCAGAGTGACGGTCGCCATCCGCCAGTCGGACGTGAAAACGATATCCTCCACCGTGCCAGTGGGCGGTTTTTCGTCAGGGCCGTGGGCCAGGGTCAGGTCGAAATACGGCCTGTCCCAGCGCGCGCCACTTAGAAGCATCTCTTTCTGGGTTCTGCCCCAATTGGGGTAGTCCGACGAGATCATACTGCCGAAGAGCGCGCCGTCGCGGTCACGCTCGGCCTGCTGCACGATGTCATGCATGGACAGCACGTCCGCTTCGACGGTGGCCGCGAAAGCGTCCAACCGTTCCAGCAGAACGTAGCGCACCGCCCAGATGACCCCCGCCACCAGCAGCAGAGCAACCAGAGCCGATAACCACCGCTTTCTGCCGCGCCGTTGCGGCGCCCGCGGTACTACCTCTGGGGCCTCTTCCTGGACCCGGCCTTCTTCATCTTCCAGCGTTCGCCATTCGAGTCCCATGGGGTTGTCAGTAGCCCGTGGTCAGGTACCCACGGTCAGTGCAGGTCCCGACCCCTGCAGTCCACACAGCCCCGCGATCCGGCTTGCCCGTCACGTTAACCCGTAGAACGCGGCAGCGTTGTCATGCAGAAGCTTGCGCTGTTCGGTCTCGCTGCGGCCGGCGATGATCTCTTTCAATGCCTCCACCCAGGCGCGATAGGTGGCGTCCGCGCCCAGCATGCAGACCGGCCAGTCCCCGCCGAAGACGACGCGATCCGGGCCGAAGCTGTCGAGGCAGTGGTTGACAGCCGGCGCCAGGTCGGCGGCGGTCCAGCCGGGGCGGGTGCGGGCGATGATGCCGGAGATCTTGCAGATCGTGTTCGGCAATGCGGCCAGCGCGTCGATGCCGTCCATCCACTGCTGCCGGTCATGCCAGAAGGGGTCATCGCGGTCGGTATGGTCGGCGATGGTCAGGTTGGAATCCGCCTGCCCTGCATCGCCGACCGCCCCGCTGCCGGGCAAGACGCCGCTGATCAGGTACGGGTCGCCGTTGCCGCAGTGATCGACCACAAAGCGGGTATCCGGGCACTGCTGCGCCAGCTTGACGCCGTCGCCCAGTTCCGAGGGCCGCATGCACAGGTCGAAGCAGAGCCCCAACTCGCCCAGCAGCCGCACATTCTCAACAAACTGGGGCGCCAGGCAGGTGCCCTGCGGCGTGCCCGGTCCGTGCAGCACCTGGCGGACGCCCTTGATCGCGGGGCTGCCGGCATAGCGCCGGATGTAATCGCCGAAGCCGGCGGAGGTCACGGTGCCGCCGATCACAGCGGCGGCGGTGGGGTTGTCATCGGCGGCGCAGAGTTCGATCAGATGCTCTGCCTCGGTGACCTTCTGTGCCGCGGATACGTCCACCTCCATGTATACCGTCTTGACGACGTTCAACCCCGCGGTCGCGTCCAGATAATCGCTGGTTACGAAGCTGCGGTTCAGCGTCGGCGCGTCCTCCAGCCAGGGCATGTCGAACATGCTCAGATCCCAGAGATGTTGATGGGTATCGATGATAGGAAGCATGGGAACCGCCTTTATCAAGGAATAAAACGCTAAGAGTGAGGAATGAGGCCGGAAGGAACTCTCTCTTCTCTTCACTCTTTTCTCGTTGTTTTAGGATTACGCCGCCAGCAACTGCTCCGCATTTTCGACCTGCCACTGCAGCTGCAACTCGGTCGTCTCGTGCGGTTTGAACTGTCGCGCCACCGATGCGATAGGGACGCCGCCTAGCAGCTCGATCTCGTCCAAATCGGCAGTGCCCATGCCCTGGTCGTGGCCGTAACGCAGGAAGCCGAGCTCCATCGGCTCGAAGCCCATCGTCTTGGCGATGACCGCGTCGGCCGCAAAGACATCGATGCTGGCCGCGGCGATGCCGAAGTCCAGTCCATCGGTGCCGCCGGGTCCGTTCCCCTGCAGGCCGCGTGCGCCGTCGAAGACGGAGACGTCAGGGGTCATGAAACGGGCCAGGCGGATCAGATTGATGCTCATGGCGCGCGACTCATCGGGGACGCGGCGTTCGGCATGGGTGTTGAAGCCGTGCATCTTCACCCGGTCCTGCCGGTAGATGGTGCCCATGATCATGTTCTTCAGCGCCAGCGTGACCACGCAGGTATCATGCGTCTTGGGGATCGCGATCGAAATCGTGCAGGGGCAGTCCAGAACCGTGCGGGGCATGCGCACGATCGTCTCGCTGCCGTCGGCCAGCACGATCGGCGTCGATTCCCATTCGGTCTCCCGGTGCAGGTCCAGCAGGCGCAGCGGGATCGAATACTCCTCTTCCAGCGCATGGTAGCCGAAGTTGCGGTAGGCGTCCCACGTGTCCTCGGCGCCGGCCTCGGCGATGAGTACCTCACGCGGCGGATTGGGCATTGTAAGCAGAAAATCAAGGACGCCGCGCAGCGCATCGGCATGGCTGGAAGCCAGCTGGTTGTGGCTGCTCAAAAAATTCGGCTTCAGCATTACCTGCTCCGCCAGGCGGGATTCCACATCCGCCCGCACCAGCTCCAGCGCGTTGAAGACGTTTGTGCGGCGATCCCCGCCGTTGACGAGACTGACTCGTGCTTTGGACATCGTAGCCTCCTTGAGAAAGGTCAGACTTATTTCGTGGTGTAAAGGGAGGACACCGCTGGAGAGAAGGCGTGTTTCGAACAAGACGCATTGCATTTGGGGTGTCCCAGCATGAGTGTAATCGTGGTTTACCGCTGTGTCAACAGTTGCTCAAGGCAGAGTATCCCCCAGGTGATGGTATGTTTTGACCGTGACTGACCACTTTTGCGGCAACAGGAGCTAAGATGCACGACGGGGAGGTTCACCAAGCACGCGGGCCATCCATAGAGAATAGGTTTGACAAGAGCCGCTTCTTTGCCTACTGTATCGACACGGCTGATGTAGTTCGGAGTATAAGGTATTGAGCAGACGCACAAGACTTCGCCAGCGAATACTCGAAGGCCGCTCTGAGGCGAATATCCGATTTGACGAGTTGCGCGCCCTGTTGTTGAGATTGGGATTCGTCGAGCGCGTACGGGGAAGTCATCATATCTTCAGAAAAGAAGGGGTGACCGAAAGACTGAATCTGCAACGCGACGGCAGCAATGCCAAGCCCTACCAAGTCCGACAGGTTCGTCAGGTCATACTGAAGTACCAGTTGGAGGAGGAGTGATGTACAAGTACGAAGTCATCATTTACTGGAGCAACGCTGACGACACATTCGTGGCGGAGGCGCCAGAGCTTGCCGGGTGCATGGCACACGGCGATACGCAGGAAGTTGCGCTTCAAAACATCAACGAGGCGATGGCGCTCTGGATCGACACCGCGCGTGAGTTTGGCGACCCTGTACCGGAACCCAAGGGGAAGCGCCTGATACTGGCATGAGCCGGTGATTTCGGTCTACCCCATCGCCGGCTTCGACCATCTGTTTTCTGTAATTGCGAACCCTTACGAAAGTGGCCCACGATACGGAGCCCTGCAAGGAGAGATAGAATGGACAACCTGGAATCCAAGCTGGATCAGCTCGAAGAAGACGGCTTCATCACCGTCGAAAACGCGCTCACGCCGGAAGAAACCGAGCACGTCCGCCAGCGCATCAACCATGCGCGTGAGATGGGCTGGGAAGAGGGGCTGAACGACGTCGGCAATATGTGGTTCGATTCACTCCTGGACCGCGAACCGGAGACCTACGCCCCCCTCGTCGGGCATCCCAGCATTCGCCCGATCCTAGAAGGGATGATGGGGCGGCAGTGCCAGCTGCGCAGCTTCCGCGCGCACATCAACCCCGGCCCCTACCTCCAGGAATGGCATCTCGATTTCTACGGTTACTGGCAGGAAAAACACGATCTCGGCCACGGCCGTCTTGTCGTGCAGCCGGTGGGTATCAACACAACCTTCTACTTTCAGGACAACGGCCCGGACTTAGCCCACCTGAAATTTGTCAAAGACGGGCACAAGATCGAGCCGCCCCACCTCGACCCCCTCGACCGGCCCAAGTTCGAGGCATGGTGCGAGGCGCAGGAGCACGTCATCCTCTATCCCAAGGCGGGTGACTGCGTCATTTTCATCAACCACATCCCTCACCAGGGCGCCAAGCACCAGGAACACATCGAGCGCAGCAATGTCGTCTGCCACTACCAGTTGACGCCGATGTACGAGGGGATCTGGCACGTGTCGAGGCCGCGCGGGTACGATGGAACGTTTCCGTTTGCGGAAGAACGCAGGCCGTGGACGAAGGGGTAGTGGCGGCTGGTACAGACGCAAGCAGCGTCGGGGCAGTCCCGCTTTCTGTGACAACTTTGCGCGACGATACTTGGTCCTGCTGCAGTTGGGCGTTACCATCATCTGGTTAAACTAAAGCAAAGCGTCGAGAAGCGGGCTGAAAATCCAAACCGGAGGTTCTCACATGATTAATGTGAAGCCGCGGTTAAAGCTCACATACGCGGACTACCTTACTACACCCGAAGACAAGCGCTATGAACTCCTGAACGGGGTACTGGTTACGACTCCCGCGCCCAACGAAGCGCGCCAGAGAACGCAGGCAGAATTGGGCTATCATCTGATGACCTTTGTTAAGGTCAACGGTCTGGGGCGCATCTATTACTCCTCCACGGATGTCGTCCTTTCGGATATCGACGTAGTGCAGCCTGACCTCTTGTTCGTCTCCATCGAGCGAACGCACATCATCACCCCGGACAACATACAGGAGGCCCCCGACCTCGTGGTTGAGATTCTCTCCCCCTCCACGGCCGAGCGGGACAGAGGATACAAGCGTGCGCTATACGCGCAACACGGTGTCAAAGAGTACTGGGTAGTGGGCACAGACGCCGGCGCCATCACAGTGCTGTTGCTGGGCGACGAAGGCTATGAGGTCGTTGACACATTCGGCGAAGGCGACACGCTGACTTCACCCACGCTTTCCGGGTTCAGCCTGCAAGTGGACGAGATATTCGGGTCGTAGTCACGACATACCCCTTTAAACCTCCTCCCCATGAAAATCACCGACATCCGCGCCGTCTATCCCAACTACCGCCAACCGCTGGGCGGCTGGCGCCCCTATCTCTGGCAGATCGTCGTGCGCGTCGAAACCGACGCCGGCATCAGCGGCTACGGCTATGGCGGCGGCGGTGTGGCCGCCGTCGAGGTCGTCAACCGCCATCTGCGCGAGCTGCTGTTGGACGAGTCCTGCGACAGCCCCGCCGATATCGAGCGCCTGTGGGACAAGCTGTACGCGGCCTCGATCCCCTACGGACGCGGCGGCATCGCCATCATGGCGCTCAGTGGCATCGATATCGCTCTCTGGGATCTTCTTGGCAGGGCCGAGCGGCAGCCGGTCTACGCGCTGTTGGGGGCTACGTCCGCGCCCCGCATCCGCGCCTACGCCTCCGGCGATGACCCGGCATGGTTCGCCGAGAGCGGATTCACCGCCCACAAGGTGCCCTTTAGCCGTCCAGTGGACGCCTCCGCTCTGGAACGCGCCGCGGCCGCGGCCGAAGAGTCCCGCCGCCATCTTGGCGCTGACGCGCTCCTCATGTTCGACTGCTACATGGCCTGGGATGCCGCCGCGACGTGGGAGATGGCGCGCACGCTGGCGCCTTACGACATCTACTGGTTCGAGGACGTGCTGACGCCGGACGACCTCGACGGGCTGGCGGCGCTACGTCCGCAGATCAAGCCGGTCCAGCTGGCCGGAGGCGAGCACGACTTCACCCACCACCGCTTCGCCGACATCGCCCGGGCCGGCGCGCTCGACATCTGGCAACCGGACGTGACCTGGTGCGGGGGCATCACCGCCACACGGCGCGTCGTCGCGCAGGCGCAACAAGCCGGCGCCACCGTGATCCTGCACCGGGGCGGCGAGCCGTGGGGGCTGCACGTTATTGCGGGGACGGAGTGTGAGGAACTAGGAGAGTTGGTGCTGGGCAACCGACACAGGACGCATGAGCAGTTGTGGCTGGACGCGCCGCAGCCTATCGACGGGTACCTGACCCCCAGCGACGCGCCCGGCTTCGGCCTGCGCCTGAACGAAGCGCTCGTGGACTGACCGCCGCGCCTACACCAGATACGGAATCGTCATCGGCCCTTCCGGCAGCACTGCGACCGGCGCGTCGGCCCCCAGATTCGCAACGGCTGTGCGGATGTGTTCATTCAGGTCGGCGACGGGGGTGAGGCCGGCGCGGGCTACCGCATCCGGTTCCAACTCGCTGTAAATCGCCACCTGCGCCCGCAGCGCCACCTCGGCGAACTTCTGCGCCTGCCACTGATCCAGCATGTGAAAACCGGGGCGGAAGATCGTCTCCAGCATCGCCTGCGGCGAACTGTGCTCGTAGAGCAGCTTTGTAAAGTTGCCGTGCGCGGGGAAGCCGTCATTGCAGCGCGCGGCCACGATCATCTCACCGTCGTCCTCGATGATCTCCGCGGCGGCGCACATCCCTTTCACCGACTGGTAGAGGTTCTGATCGAGGGGAAAGCCGCTGTTGGTGGTGATCACCAGCGGGAAGCTCCGGTCGACGGCGGCCATCGCCGTTTCCTTCGCATAACGGCAGCCCTCTTCGTGCGCGACGATGACGTCGCCGCAGAAAAAGCGGGTAATCTGCCGCTGGTGATTGAGCGTGACATTCACCAGGAAATCGACCGGCAGGGCTGACCCGTTCGCCCGAATCTGCGCCTGGGTCGGGTTGCCCTCCAGCACGCCCCACTTGCTCTGCGGATGGCCTATCATCTCAGCGCGGTGGTAGTGCATGATCGAGGCCAGGTCGGCCACGCCGGGGAAGACGGCCTTGTATCCCCCGGAAAAGCCGGCCATGAAGTGCGGCTCGATAAAACCGACGAGGATGCGCCGGTCCGCCTCCGCATACGCCCGGTTCATCATCAGGGGGCCGCGACCGTCCTGCCCAGGCCGCACGACCGCCATACTCTCTTCCTCGTAGGCGTTGTGGTTGATCACCCGCAGCCGCCGATAGACTGCCTTCCCCACGATCTGCTCAAGCTCCTCCGCCGTATTGGGCCGGTGCGTTCCCGTGCCGACGACGATCGTGACATTTTCCTCCGGCACGTGCGCCAACTCCGCCAAAATCCAGGGCAACAGCCGCGCCGAGGGCAGCGGACGCGTGCCGTCGGCGATGACGATCGCGACGCGCTCATGCGCGCCGACCGCCTCCGCCAGGGGGCGCGCGCCGTTGGGCCGCCGCACCGCTTCCCGGAACGCTGCCTGCTCGTCCGGCAGCCCCTCCACAAAGCGCGGGCGGATGATTGTCGCGTTTTCGGTCGGCAGTTCAGCTGTCAGCCCGCCTTGGCCGTATTGGAGATGGATCTGCATTGTCAGCACCCGTTCTAAGCTGGAGTTTCAAGTATTTTCTGCTGCAGTTATCGGCAATGAAAGTTGCGGGTTCGTCTCCCCTGTGAGTAGCGCAGATTCTGCTTCTCGTGTATTCTAGCCTTCTAACGACAAAGCGGCAAGGGGTACGGGTACCACTGGTTCCTAGCCCCTTTCGTGGACAATTCACTGTCCACCGCAGTGCAAAGGTAGGGGCGTATGCGCACGTACAAAGCGGTCCTTCACGAGAATCAGGTAGAGTGGCTCGAACACCCTCCTGAAAAACCAGACGCCGCACATGTTTATATTACGTTCTTGGAAGAACCGGATTCCGGATCTCCGTCCAATCGCGGCCGATTGATGGCAGAAATCTTGGCAGAGCTTGCGCGGAGAGGAACTTTCGCAGAGATTACCGACCCCGTTGCCTGGCAAAGGGAACTACGCGCTGAGCGCGCTTTGCCTGACCGGGAGGCATAATGCTGTACACACTCTTCACAGAAATCAGATGAACTGCTTGTGGAAAACCGCGCGATGACACACCTGAAACAATATCCGCACTCGGTTGTCGACCAGGATGGAACGACCTACGCGCTGGCGCGCGCCGGCAGGGACAAGAAGCTCTGCGTACAGGGCGATACCGCCGACTTCAGCGGCGAACCGACAAACGGGTTGCTGCTCTGCCCGCTGAATGCCGAGAACGCGGCCGTGCTGCGCGCTCGTCTGGCCTGGTTGAATCCCGTGCCGCTGGGCGTCGAGACCTCCTTCGGTTTCGGTGACCGGTTGGGCGCGGCCACGCCCGGCCACATCCGCTCAGTCCAGGGCACCGGCATCGCGCCGATCTTCGCGCAGCAGTCGGTGCGCGAGAACGATCGCATCGGGCGCACGCCGCAGGAAGTGGTGGATGACGCCATGTGGGGCGTGGTGCAGATGGGCTGGCGCGACCCCTGGGGCGCAGATGCCGACCATGTAAAACTGGTCAGCGACCTGCCCGCGTTCGTCGCCGCCGACTACACCTTCTACACGATCGACCCCAGCGACCACGTCGACAATGAAGCCGAGACCGACTCGCTGCCGGCGCTGCGCGCCAAGGTCGAGGCCCTGCCCTGGGCGCGGCTCGATACCGACCTGGACGCGCTGCGGGCCGACTATCTGGCCGCCCCCATCGAACTGGCGGGACTGACGCTGACCTTCAGCGAAGAAAGCCTGCTGCGTGCGCTGGCGAAGTACGGACGCTCCATCGTTCACACACTGGATATCGCGGCCGCGCTCGATCAACAGATGGGCGGCACGCGCTATGATCTGGAAATGTCGGTGGACGAGACCGAGACACCCACATCGATATACGAGCACTACTTCATGGCGCACGAACTGTTGCGGCGGGACCTGCCGGTCGTCAGCCTCGCGCCCCGCTTTGTCGGCAAGTTCCAGAAGGGCGTCGACTATATCGGCGACACGGCCCCGTTCGAAGCGGAGCTGATCAAGCACGCCGCCATTCTGAAGCATTTCGACGCCTACAAACTCAGCGTCCACACCGGCTCCGACAAGTTCAGCATCTACCCGCTGGTCGCCAAGTACGCCGAGGACCGGGTGCATGTCAAGACCGCCGGCACCAGCTATCTGGAAGCGCTGCGCGTCATCGCCGACCTTGACACAGCCCTCTTCCGCCAGATTCTCGACTACTCGCGCGCACGCTTCGAAAACGATCGCAAAACCTACTTTCTCGACTGCCAGCCGGACAAAGTGCCCGCCAACGCCGACCTGTCCGACGCAGACCTGCCGGGACTGCTCGAGCAGTTCGACGCCCGCCAGTTGCTGCACGTGACATTCGGCTCCAATCTGGACCGCTTCGGCCCGCAGATTCACGGCCTGATCGCCGATCACGAGGAAGCCTACGAAAAGGTGCTGAACACCCACTTCACCCGCCATCTGACGCCCTTCGCCAACGGCGCCGCGGCTTGAGGCCAGCAAACAGCATTGACCAAGGAGAAACCCATGGCAGCCATACAGGAAAAGCCATCCCTGCTCGAACAGGATAGACGACAGCTTCACCCTCTGCACCACCCTTCCCAAACAGAGAATCCGATCATTGTCGAACGTGCCGAGGGTGTCTGGCTCTACACCACCGACGGCCGCAAGATCCTGGATGCGATGGCCGGTCTCTGGAATGTGAATGTAGGCTATGGCCGCACCGAGTTGGCGGAGGCCGCCTACGCGCAGATGCAAGAGCTGGCCTATACCTCCAACTTTGCCGGCATGACCAACCTGCCCGCCAGCGAACTGGCCTACAAGCTTTCCGGCTACGCCTACCCCAGCCTCAAGACGACCTTCTTCACCTGCGGCGGCTCTGAAAGCAACGACACCGCCTTCAAGACCGCCCGCTATTTCTGGAAGCGGGCGGGGCAGCCGGACAAGGTCAAGATCATCTCCCGCCGCGAGTCCTATCACGGCATCACCCTCGCCACCACCAGCGCCACCAGCGTCCCCCGCTACCACAAGATGTTTGGCCCGCTGGTGCCCAACTTCGTCTATTGTCACGCGCCCCACCCATATCGCTACGAAGGCGACCTGCGGGAGGGGGAGACGGTCGGCGCGGCCGCGGCACGCGATCTGGAGGAGACGCTCCTCCGCGAAGGACCGGAAACCGTGGCCGCTTTGATCGCCGAGCCGGTGCAGGGGGTCGGCGGCGTTTTCGTGCCCCCGGAGGACTACTTCCCCCGCGTGCGCGCCATCTGCGACCAGTACGACGTCCTGCTGATCGCCGACGAGGTGATCTGCGGCTTCGGACGCACCGGCGAGATGTTCGCGCTCAACCGCTACGGCATCGAACCGGATATCCTCGCTTTCGCCAAAGGCATCACCAGCGGTTATCTGCCACTGGGCGGCATCCAGATCAACGACCGCATTCTCGACGCCATGAACAGCGCGCCGGAAGATGAGGCCTGGATGCACGGCTTCACCTACTCCGGCCACGCTGCCTCCTGCGCCGTCGGCCTGCGCAACCTCGCCATTCTCGAGGATGAGCAATTGGCCGAACATTCAGCAGAAATGGGCGAGCGGCTGCGCAGCGGGCTGTCCAAGTTGAGCGAATTCGGTAACGTGGGCGATGTGCGCGGTCTGGGCCTCCTTTGCGCCGTCGAATTCGTCAAGGACCAGGAGACCAAAGAACCGGACAATGAACTGGCGATGAGTCTGCAGAAAGCGACCGCGGCGCGCGGCGTGCGCACACGCGCCCTGAACGGCAGCCTGGCCTTCTCTCCGCCGCTGGTCATCAACGAAGACGAGGTCGATCAGATCGTCGACGCCATCGGCGCCGCGCTCGATTCGATGTCTGAATAGCGATCTGTTTTGTTGAATTGGGGAACGCCAGAGGAGGTCGGTAGCTTGTTGCGAGAAATGGAACCATGAAAGATCTAGAGGAGATTAGCAACATCCTGCGTTCCCACCGGTCCGAACTACAGAACCGGTTCCACGTGGAAGATATCGCTCTCTTTGGCTCCTATGCTCGCGGCGAGCAGACGGAGGCCAGCGACCTGGACATTCTGGTTACGTTGAGCGCACCTTTGGGCTGGGAGTTCGTCGATCTCCACGATTATCTGACGGAACTACTGGAGACAAACGTTGAACTGCTTACGCGCGGCGCTATCGACAGAAAGCCTCTACTCCGCCACTTTATCGAGAAAGATCTGATTCGTGTCTGAACGGGATGCTGTGCTTTGTTCTGGTGTAACTGTGGTAGTGAACATTTATTTCGACAAAAGACTGAGTTCCGCAAATCTATTAGCCTTGGGGGTCTCCCTTACCGCTCGCAAATACCCGTGATGATGTCAGCTGGCAAGACTATGAAAAGTTGGTCAAAGACATTTATCAGGCTCTGGGACAAACCAGTGGCGTAACAATCGAATGCTGGTTGCAGGGAGTGGTGAAGGAGGAGTTCCGCATCGTGATCGAGCCAAATGGCCCGTTGGAAATGCGACTCACTGTGGGCGGGACTAAAGAGGAAGTGATTATGGGTAAACCTAACTGGATTAACCGGACGATGTGGACGGGCGACAACCTCGACATCATGCGGGGCATGAATTCGGAATCGGTAGACCTGATTTACCTTGACCCACCCTTCAATTCCAATCGCAACTACGCCGCACCCATCGGCTCTGAAGCGGCCGGCGCGGCGTTCAAGGACACCTGGACACTGGACGACGTAGACCTTGCCTGGCACGGGGAAATTGCCGAACAGCACCCGGCCCTGTACGCCATCATCGCTGCGGCCAGAGAGGCGCACGGTGCCTCCATGCAATCCTATCTGATTATGATGGGGGTGCGACTGCTGGAAATGCGGCGGCTACTCAAGCCGACCGGCTCGATCTATGTTCACTGCGACCCAACCGCGAGCCACTATCTGAAGTTGCTGATGGATGCCGTGTTTGGGCGTGATAACTTCCGCAACGAACTGATTTGGAAGAGAACTTCTGGCAAGCAAACCAAGCGCAAGTTTCCTTCAAACCATGATGTGATTCTCTTCTATGTGACTTCTAGCGCCACGAGAATTAACCCTGTCCATGTGCAGCATGATCCGGCCTATGTCGCCAAATTCTATCGCTCCAAGGATAGGTACGGTCATTTCAGGATAAGCGATCTGACGGCAGCAGAAATCAGATCCGGGGACAGTGGTATGTCCTGGCGTGGCATTGAAATAACAGAAAAGGGCAGACACTGGGCAGTCCCAAGAACGATGCCTGAACATGTAGTTCTTCCCGCGAATTGGACGGACAAGACTACGCAAGAGAAGTTAGATTTTCTTGATAACGCTGGCCTAATTTACTGGCCCTCAAAGGGATCGATGCCCGGATTTAAGCGATACCTTAGTACTTCCAAGGGATCTCCCATGACAGACGTCATATTTGATATAGAACCACTGTCGGCACAAGCAAAGGAGAAAGTTGGATACCCAACCCAAAAACCCCTGCTCTTGCTCGACCGCATTATCAAGGCCAGTAGCAACGAGGGCGATATGGTGCTGGACCCGTTCTGCGGCTGCGCTACCGCTTGCGTAGCAGCTGACCGCTTGAATCGACAATGGGTAGGGATCGACCTCTCCCCGCTAGCAGCCCGTCTTGTCAAAAACCGCATACAGACGGAGGGGCCGCTTCTCTACGATCTCATACACCGCACAGATATTCCCAAGCGCACCGATGTAGGACAGGTTCCCCATTACCGGACACAGAAGCATACTCTGTTCGGCCTGCAAGAGGGCATTTGCAATGGCTGCCGAATCGCTTTCCCATTTCGTAACTTCACAGTGGATCATATTATCCCCCGCTCACGCGGCGGGACGGACCACCCTGAAAATCTGCAATTGCTGTGCGCGGCCTGCAACAGTCTGAAGGGCAACCGCACTCAGGCAGAACTGATCGCGGCGTTGAGGCGTGGTGGAATCATTGACAGGTAGATCAAAATGAGCAGATTGGCTACTATTGTATATGATTTCCAAATAAAAAATTCTAACTAATGCGTTCTTCGCGATTTCTACCAAGCGTTCCGGGACCGCAAGTTGAGAAGATCCTCAACACCGCGCCGGGAAACGAGATAAAAACTGGAAAGTTCGACAGCCCGGAATCCTCCGCCGCGCTAGCCGTCAATACGTTCGGATTTTACCTCAATCGGGCGCAAGACCTTCCTCCGCTCCCAGGATGTGAAGAGTACGATTGGCCAGCTACTTCACTGGCGCTTGAAAAGACAGTAAGGTTTCCCTGGAAAGGAGGACGTCATCCCTATCTGGATGTTTTGATCACAACGCCGTCAGCTCTTATCGGTATTGAGTCTAAGCGGTTTGAACCTTTTAGGTGTGGTAAGAAAGCAACCTTTTCAAAGACGTATTGGCACAAAGTTCGGGGAAATCGAATGAAGGGTTATGAGCGCGTGAGGGACAGACTTCGTAAGGATGGAAACCTCAATACCTCTCTCGATGCAGCGCAACTCGTAAAACATGCCTTTGCCTTGCGGACCCAAGTCCATCAAAAGGCTGAATGCCTAGGCTTGAATCCCGTCCTCTACTACCTCTACGCGGAGCCGGACATTTGGCCCAAGAACGGCACGCCAATTGCCCCAGATAAGAAAGCCCAGCATAGGCGAAAGATAGAGGCATTCGCTGAAGAGGTAGCAGGTGATGAAGTCAGATTCATCTCGTGTTCATACCGTGAATTGTTGGCGAACTGGAAACAGAGTCGGATGCCGAAGATTCGCGCGCACGCTGACGCCGTAATTGAACGCTTCTCACCCTAACGCCCCAGGAGTATCGCAATGCCATCCGAAAACGCCCCAACCCTGGTCGGTTCCGCCCCCTATTTCATGGTGCGCGATCTCGCCGCCTCCCTCGACTACTACTGCGATGTGCTCGGCTTCACGCGACCCTACCTTTGGGGAGAGCCGCCGACATTCGCCATGCCCGATCGCGACGGATTCATCTTCATGCTCAGCCAGGTGGGTGACAAGCATGAGATTCTCCCCAATCGGAAGCGGGGCGGCTACTGGGATGCTTACATCTGGGTTCGGAATGTAAGGGCGCTCCATGCCGAATTCGAGGCCAAAGGCGCCGAGTTCGCCTACGGCCTGACGCACCAGCACGAATACGACAACATTGAGTTCGCCGTATATGACCCGGACGGCTACTTCATCGCCTTCGGACAAGGAATTGAGGACGAGGCATGACCACAACAGCGACGGCGGACCGCAGCGCCAACGGGGATACCGGCTCGCGCCGCTTCTCCATCCTCGCCGGGCGCGACATCAACCGCGAGACCTACGTCGAAGAGTGGGCCGAAGCCGGTCTGACCGTCGCCGACAGCCCCTATGACCCGCAGCCCTCGCTGCGTATCGTCGACGGCGAGGGCGTGGAGATGGACGGCAAGGACCGGGCCGACTTCGACGCGCTCGACCGCTTCATCGCCGACCACGCCCTCGACCTGACAGTAGCCGAAGAGGCGATGGCGACCCCCTCCCACCGGATCGCGCGCATGTTGGTCGACATCAACGTGCCGCAGCCCGCCATCCGCCGCCTGGCTGACGGCTGCACGCCGGCCAAACTGTGCGAAATCGTGCGCCACATGAACGTGTTGGAAATGATGATGGGCCTCGGCAAGATGCGGGTGCGCAAGACCCCGGCCAACCAGGCCCACGTCACCAACTGGCGAGAGAACCCGGCGCTGCTGGCCGCGGACGCGGCCGAAGCCGCGCAGCGCGGCTTTGCCGAGATCGAGACGACCGTGCGCGTCGCGCGCGCCGCGCCCCTCAACGCCCTCGCCATTCTCGTCGGTTCGCAGACCGGCCGCGGCGGCGTACTCACCCAGTGCGCGGTCGAGGAGGCCTTCGGCCTGCGCCTGGGCATCAAAGGGCTGACCTCCTACGCCGAGACGCTTTCCGTCTACGGCAGCGAACGCTCCTTTGTCGACGGCGACGACACCCCCTGGTCAAAAGCCTTTCTGGCCTCCGCCTACGCCAGCCGCGGCATCAAGATACGCTTCACCTCCGGCGCCGGCTCCGAGGCGTTGATGGGTTACGCGGAGCAATGTTCGATGCTCTATCTGGAGGCCCGCTGCCTGCTCGTGACGAAAGGCGCCGGCAGCCAGGGCGTGCAGAACGGCTCCATCTCCTGCATCGCCCTGCCGGAAGCGCTGCCCGGCGGCGTGCGCGGCGTGCTGGCCGAGAACCTGCTGGCGTCGATGTTGGGGCTGGAATGCGCCTCCGGCAACGACGCGCTCGCCTCTCACTCGGCCCTGCGCAAGACGGCTAAACTGATGCTGCAGATGATCCCCGGCACCGACTTTATCTGCTCCGGATACAGCGCCATCCCCAAACAGGACAACATGTTCGGCGGCGGCAACTTCGACGCCGAGGATTTCGATGACTGGACCGTCATCCAACGCGACATGCAGGTCAACGGCGGCATCCGACCGGTAAAAGAGGCCGATGCCGTCGCAGCCCGCCGCCAGGCCGCGCAGGCGCTGCAGGCGATCTACGCCGAGCTGGATTTTCCCCCGATCGAGGACGAGGAGGTGGAGGCCGCCGCGCTCGCCCACAGCAGCGAGGATATGCCGGAGCGCGACATGGTGGCCGACCTCGCCGCGGCCGACCGCTTCCTGGCGGGTACGGCTAACCTGTCCGATGTGGTGCGCGCGCTGCACCGCAGCGGCTTCGAGCAGGCGGCCGCCAACCTGCTCGAGATGGGCCGGCAACGCGTGGCGGGAGACTATCTGCAACCCTCGGCGATCTTTGCCGAGGGTTTCAACGTGATCAGCGCCATCAACGACAACAACGACTACACCGGTCCCGGCACCGGCTACCGCCTCGAAGGCGAGACCTGGGACGCACTCCAGCGCATTCCCCAGCAGAAGTCGCCGCGCGACTTTATCGACGCGCAGGTGGGGGATCCGTTGCCAAATCTGGCCGAAATCAGCACGGCCAAAGTGGGCGCTTCGGCCAACGAAATCGTCGTCGCGGTGGGGCCGGCCTATGGCCGCTCCCTGGTGAAGACGATCGGCGAACTGGACCATGAAAAGGTGCTGGAAGCGCTGCTCACCGGTGTGGCCGAGGAGGAGTTCTATGGACGCGTCGTGCGCGTCTATCACAGCGCCGACTGCGCCGCCATCGGCCACGCCGGCGCGCGCCTGAGCGGCTCCGGCATCGCCGTCGGCCTCCAGAGCCGCGGCACGACCGTCATCCAGAAACGCGGGCTGGCGCCGCTCAACAACCTGGAGCTGTTCCCGCAGTCGCCCAGCCTGACGCTGGAGATCTACCAGGCGATCGGGCGCAACGCGGCCCGTTATGCCAAGGGGCTCAGCCCTCTGCCCATCGGCGTCAAGGTCGACAACGGCGCCCGCCTGCGCCTGATCGTCAAAACGGCCCTGCTGCACCGTCGGGAGATCGAAGACATACAGGAAAAGGCGCCCCAGGAGCTCTACTTCCGCTGGGAGCCGGATGTGTAGGGACGACGAGGAGTGAGGGGAGAGGAGTGAGGAGTGAGAGAACTGCTCTTCCCCCGGCCTTGAGCGCAAGGACGCTGGATCATGACAGACGAAAGAAGTGAGGAGCGGGGAATTACCTCTGACGGAGACTACCCCCTTTACGCCAACCGCAGCGACACCCTCACCGCGGCCAGCGGGCGGCCTTTGCGCGATCTTTCGCTGCAGAAGACGCTGACGGAAGATATCGCCTCTGAGGACTACAGCATCAGCGCCGAGACGCTGCGCGCCCAGGCCGCAATCGCCCGCGACGCAGGCTACCCGCAGCTGGCGCAGAACCTGGAACGGGCTTCCGAACTGACCGCCGTCCCCAACGAGACGCTCCTGGAGATGTACGAGATGCTGCGGCCCGGACGCTGCAGCTTCGAGGAGTACCAGGCGCTGGCGCAGCGCCTGCGCGATGAGTTCGACGCCGCCGCCACGGCCGCCTTTGTCGAAGAGGCCGCCGCCGTCTACCGGGAACGCGGCCTGCTGCGCCGCGAGCTGGAGTGACTGAACGGCAGTTTTTGGTTTTCAGTGACTGCGCCAACCCCGAAGGCAAGTATCATTTGAGACCTGTAACCGGACATTCATAACCATGTCAACCAACGACCCGCCGCAGGGCTTCCTGACTGGGCTCTGGCATATCCTGGGCGATCACCGCAAGCTGATGGCTCTCTCCATTCTCAGCGGGCTGCTCTTCTCAGCGACGACCCTTGTTCCGCCCCTGCTGGTGCGCCGCCTCATCCTCTGGATCACCGAGGGCGGCGGCTCCACCTCCGGCCTGCTGGCGATGACTGCCGTGTTGGGGCTTGTTTATCTGCTGCGCGGCGCCGGCCGTTACTTCTACGGCCGCTTCTCCCATGTCGCGTCCTACGGCGTCACCACCGACCTGATGGCGCGCGTCTACCGCCACCTGCAGCAACTCTCCCACAGCTTCTACAACCGCCAGCGCACCGGCGCCCTGATCGTACGCTCAGTCAACGACATCGAAACGCTGGAGGACTTCATCGCCCACGGCGTGCCCGAACTGATCTTGGCGACCGTTATCCCCATCGCCATGTGGTGCGTTCTGTTCTGGATCCACCCGTTTCTGGCCCTGCTTGTCGTGCTGCCGCTGCCGATCGGCGGTTATGTCATCTACCGCTACACCAGGGAGGTCCGCCGGATGTGGCGCCAGGTGCGGGCCGGCATCTCCGAGCTAGTGGCTCAGGTGCAGGACAGCTTCTCCGGCATCACCGAAATCAAGTCCTTTGGCAAGGAGAAGGCGCAGGCGGCACATGTGGCGAGTTCGGCGGCCGCCTACCGCGACAAAATCTGCGCGGCAAACAGAGTCTCCCTCATGCCCTCGGCCGTTGTCGAGTTCTCTGGCGGCGTGGGTGTCATCGTCGCTGTCTGGATGGGCGGCAGCCTCGCTCTCGCTGGCACGCTGAATGTCGCCGATCTTTTCGTCTTCATCGCCTACCTGGCCTATATCTACCAGCCTTTCCTCAAGCTGGCCGACATCAGCGACACCCTGCACCGCGCCGGCGCCAGCCAGGAACGCATCTTCGAACTGCTCGCCGTACAACCGGAGATCAGCAGCCCGCCGGACGCGATTTCGCCTCATATCTCTCGCTGGGATATTGCCTTCCACGATGTCTCCTTTGGCTATCAGTCTGAAGAGGTGGTGCTGAACGGGATTGATTTCGAGATCGGCGCCGGCGAGATGGTGGCGCTAGTGGGTGCGACCGGCGCCGGCAAGACGACGGTCAGCCGTCTCATCCCCCGCTTCTACGATCCCCAGGACGGGCGGATCTGTGTCGGCGGCCACGACCTGCGCAGCCTCGACCTGGAATTCCTGCGCGCCAATGTGGCCTCGGTCATGCAGGATATCTTCCTTTTTCATGGAACTGTGCGCCAGAACATTGCTTTCGGACGCCCCGAGGCGACCGTCGATGAGATCGTGCAGGCGGCGCAGGCGGCCAACGCGCACGAGTTCATCGTCGACTTGCCCGACGGCTACAACACCGTTATCGGCGAACGCGGCGTGCGCCTGTCCGGCGGCCAAAAGCAGCGCATCTCGATCGCACGCGCCCTGCTGAAAGACGCGCCGATCCTGATCTTGGACGAAGCCACCTCTTCGGTGGATACCGAGACCGAGTGGCTGATCCAGCAGGCGCTCAACCGCCTCACCCGCAACCGCACCACGCTGGTCATCGCCCACCGCCTCTCCACCATCCGCCACGCCGACAAAATCGTCGTTCTGGACAGTGAACGCATCGTCGAAACCGGCGCCCACGATGAACTGATGGCGCGCGGCGGACGATACGCCCAGATGGTTGAGACGCAGAGCCTGGCCCGCTCCTGGCAGCTGAGCGGGCAGCCGGAACTGCAGCCAGTCGGCGACTAGCGGCCAGCGCTTCACTCTTGTTAGGCCCTCGTATGCCTACGATGATTTGAGAACCAACATTCGGATAGGTCAAAAGGAGAGGTTGCTATGGGATCCGCACTGGAAAGCAAACTGGAGATGGCGCTGACGGGTCTGAACCGCGTTCGCCTGGGCGAGGTGAATACGCCGCTGGAGCATCTGCCCCGCTTCAGCGCCGCCCTGGGTGGGCCGCAGGTCTATATCAAACGCGACGACCTCACAGGCCTGGCGTTCGGCGGCAATAAGACCCGCATGCTCGAGTACAGCCTGGCGGTCGGGGTGGAGCGCGGCGCCGATACCATCGTCTACGGCGCGGCCGTGCAGTCCAACTACTGCCGTCAGCTGGCCGCGGCCTGCGCGAAACTGGGCATCACGCTGCATCTGATCCTGCGGTCCGAACGGGAGATCGACAAGACCGCGATCACCGGCAACAACCTGCTGCAGCGGCTGTTTGGCGCGCATGTGACGGTGCTCTCGGACAACGACCGCGACCGCCAGCAGGAGATGATCGCGGCCAAGGCCGAGGAACTGCGGGCGGCCGGTCACAACGTATACGTGCCGCGCCAGGACGATACCGTCGACCTGGATGTCATCGCCTACGCACAGTCCGCGCTTGAAGTGGCGCGCCAGAGCCGCGAGCAGGGGATCGAGCCGGGGCACGTGTATGTCTGCGCGGCCGACACGACCCAGGCCGGGCTGGTTCTCGGTCTGAAGGCGGTGGGCAGCCCCATGCTGGTGAAAGGAATCAATCCTTCCTCCAAGAACGGCAACGAAGAGCGCATGGCACAAATCGCCAACCAGGCCGCGGAGAGGCTGGACCTGGACGTAACCCTGACCGCGGCCGATTTCGACAACGACGACACCTTCGTCGGCGAACGTTACGGCATCCCCACGCCGGACGGTTTGGCCGCGCTGCGTCTGCTCGCCCAGACAGAGGGGATCCTCACCGACCCGGTCTACACCAGCAAGGCGCTGGCCGGGCTGGTAGCCCACATCCGCGGCGGCGCACTGCCGGCGCAGGATCCGGTCGTCTTCGTTCACACCGGCGGCACGCCGGCCCTCTTCGGCTACACCGATGAGATGGTGGCCGCTTTGCAGTGATGTGAGGCCGGAAAGTTGACAAGGCTCGTCGCAGCGGGGTGGGCAACCCGCGCTTTCACACGCAGGCGCCTCTCCCTGACGATGGTGGCAAACGGGCCAGAGGGGAGGCAGGGCGTATGAACGTCACCAATCCAGTTCTGGATCAACCGAAGGATAGAAATGCCCTGACTCTGCTCTTCATGTCCTTGGAAGACGCGCATGAACCGCGCGGCCGGCTGCTTACGGGCGGTTGTCGGCTCGTTCGCGATGACAGCCCTCCTGAAGGGCTGGAGGATGACCTGAACGAATTCGCCCAGGACTTGGCATTCACCAGCCTCCAGGAGCCCGACGGCGATATCCACATCTGGTACAGTCTGCGGCGCAGCCCCGAGCGGTTTCTCGTCGAGCGCCTGAGCGCCGAACAGGCCAGCGCACGCAGCCATTCTGAGAGCGACAAAACGTTTAGCATGACACGCCCGGGCTGGGACCCCTCCAGGCTGAAGTGGCAGGTCTGCTATGCCCGCACCCGCGATGGCATCCACTTCGAACGGCCCGACCTGGGCATCGTCCCGGACGCCAAGTCACCCAATGTGTTGATCGACAATGGCGGCATCTTTTCGGTGATGCGGAACGACGACGCGACCGATCCAAATCGCCGCTACGCCATGATCCACACCGGCTGGGGCCCCGTGCACCCCGAAGGCCCGTTGCCGGGGCATCACCCGGTCCACAACGCGGGCGCGGCCTTTTCGCCGGATGGTCTGCACTGGAAGGAGTGGGAGAAAAACCCGGCCTTCCGCGACGGCAATGACGCCTTTTCGGCCATCTATGACCCGCGCAGCCAGAAATACCTTTGCTATCAGGCCGTAAAGCGGCCATTCCCGGCGGCGCTTCTGGACAACATCGGGCCGAGCCAGCGCCGCGTGCTGGCTATCCGCAGCAGTGACGACGCCGCCCACTGGTCGCGCCTGGAGAACTTCATTGAACCGGATGCGGATGATCCCCCGGATCTCGAACTCTACATGTTTACCGTGTTCTCTTACCGTGATCGCTTTGTCGGCCTTATGCGCAACTATGCCCGCAGCCCGCTCATGATTGGCGAACACGGGCCTCATATCTCCTATGAATGGTGGGTGAGTCACGATGGGCGGCGCTGGCAGCGCCCGGCGCGCGAGATGCACGTGGGGGTGTTTACTACCTGCACACCTTTTGTCGTTGACGGCCGCCTGTGCTTCCTCGAGTACAACACGATGCGGCGCTACAGCACACCGGTCGACCGCATAACCTGGGTGGGATCTCAGTCCAACGCCGAGTTTTCGTCGCGCCTGTTCAAGGTCCCGCAACGCCCCCTGACGGTCAACCTGCAGAGCGGCACAGGCACGCTGCTACCCGATCAGGCCTACGTGATGGTGGAAGTGCGGCAACCGGACGGTCACGCCATCGAAGGCTACGAGCGCGAAAGGTGTGTTCTCAGCGACGTGGATGGCGCCGCCCTGCCGCTGCATTGGGGTGAGAAGGACACGACGGGCCTGGTCGGGCGTGACGTCTGCCTGCGCTTCACCCTGCGCGACGCGCGCATCTACGCTGTGAATGAATCTTGATGCTGTGATAACCGCTCGTTGCCTGTCAATGCCGACTGTGCCATCGCCGTACGCCTGCACAGCGCCCTAACTCCAGTCAAATACTATGCCAGACAGTTCGTGCGGGGCGTCGCGCAGCGTGTCGTAGACGCGTTGGGCTTCCACCACCGGCGCCACGTCCTGGAGCAGCGGAGCGATATCGACCAGGCCCCGGCGGATGAGCCGGCACAGATTCGTCAGATCATCACGGTCATAGCCCGTGTTCTGTCTGATCGTAATCTCGTGCGCTTGACCCAGATTGAAAGTATAGTTGACGTGAAAGCGGCCGCCGATGAGCAGCAGCCTGCCCCGGCTCTTGAGCGCGCGAATCAGCCGGTCCTCCATTCCCTCGACGCCCGCCACATCGATGACTGCATCGAAGGCGCCATTGGCGACCCGTTTCTCCCATCCGTCACCGGCGACATCGAACACATCCTCGGCAGCGCCGATCCGTCGCGCCAATTCCAGCCGGCGCGGGTCGATTTCGCAGACCGCGACGCGTGCGCCCATCACGTTGGCGATCTGAGCCGCCATCTGGCCGATAAAACCCTGGCCGACGACAAGAACACGTTCACCCATGCGCAGATCAGCGTGCCGACATGAGCGCATGGCCACACTGGACATGCCGAACAGCGCGGCCTGCCTGGGGTCAACGTCCTCTGGCAGTTTGATGAGCAGCCCATCTTCACGCGCCACCACATATTCCTTGTGGTCGGCATTGATATACAACAGATCGCCGACGGCAAGTTCCGCAACATCAGGGCCGGTCTCGATCACGCGCCCCACGTGTTGATAACCCCACCCGGCCGGCAGCGCCTCGTCAGGGTGCGCATAGTTGCCGCCGACCAGGTCGTTGTGCTCGGTCCCGTTCGTGATGCCCGAATAGATCGTCCGGCTCTTGATCTGGTTGCCGGTCGGTCCCTCCGGCGCCGGCCAATCGCTCACAAGTACCTTCTCGCGTCTCTTATCGGGCCGGAGTCTCGTCACTAACGCTCGCATACCACCGTCTCCGGGATAAAGGCCGCGCCTACAATCGTTGAGCGACCCACTGGATACCCCGCAACACGGTCTCGCCAAAATCGGGGTTTGCCCACGTCAGATTGTCATGCCCCGATTGGAAGCAAAAGACACGCGCACGCCTGTGCCTCCGCGCCCAGGCGATGGCGCCCATGCTCTTGGGATGGTTCGCTGTCAACAGAATCTCGCTGTCCTTCCCCGGTTCATCCATCATGTATGTCTCGTCCGCCATCTCCCAGGGGTTCCGGCCCTTGGTGATCGGATGTTCAGGGTCGGCGATCTCGACGCGCAGCGTCTGCTCGGGATGATGACCGAAGCTGCGATCCTGGATACCGACCATCTCGCTCCACACCGGCCACTGCGGGTAGGCAAGAATGGCGTGGTGCAGGAGGACGATGCCTTGCTCCGTCTCGCCTAGGTGCTCCAATGCGGTCTTGGGACGTCCCGCGTACCACGGCCTTCCGTCGTCGGTGGGACCCTCCATCAACATCGTGTAAAAGAGAACCGCGTCGTAGCTGTCGCGCACGTTTACGCGTGCAGAGGCAAAGTCGTCCATATGCTGGATATAGGCATCGACCCCCGCCAAACCGCGGAAAAACCGGTGGAAGTTCAGCACGTCATAGCCGTGGCCGCCGGTGATCACCGCGCATCTGATCAGATCCCTTGTCGTCTTGTCTTTCGCCATATTTGCTCCGGCGCTCGCCAGTGAAAAGGAACGCTGGGGACGACGAATCCCTCCGTCCCCAGCGTCTTGGTCGTTTAACAGCGTACAGTCCGGATCGCACGCCGGTCAGTTTGGGCGTGTCACAGCTACTCTACCACGCTACTGCACGCGCGACAGAGCGGAGTTGTAGGCATCCACAATGTCCTGGGCGCCCATGCTCTCGATCGTGGAGGTGAGCTCGCCCCACGTGTCGTCATTGATTTCAATCTGCCCCTCGATCATCTGCTGGATCGTTTCAAGCAGATAGGTGTCAATCGGGGCGCCGAGACTGGCGGCTGTCTCCGCCTCCTCTTCGTTCAGTACGATGGAAGGCAGGGGGTCGCCGTAGGAGCCGCTGGGATTGATGAAATGATCGTCAATCCATCTCCACCCATCCGGGAATTCCGGCGCCGGCCAGTCTGCCATCAGGCCCCAATGCGGCTCGGCCTCCGGCCACCATACGCGGGCGAGCGAGCCGATGTCATTGATGAACGCCGTTTCGTTGGTCAACGCGGGCGGGGACTCGGGGATCGCGCCGGCGCAATAGTGCTTTTCCTTCAAGCTCGGGTGGCGCTGAATGGTGTCCGTATAACACTTGGTCCCGTCCGCGCGATAGGTCCAATCCACGCCCTCTTTGCCCTGGTATATCAGGAAGCGGCCCTCGGTGCTGAACAGATAGTCGATCAGCCACACGGATGCTTCGATCTCTGCCTGGGAGGAGGAGCCCGAGATGACCAAGGGGTTCCCCAGCCAAACATTGGAGGGGGCGGGCCAGAGAATCTTTTCGCCGTCGACCGTCAGCGACATGACGGGGTAGAACTTGCCCTGGTCAATGCCGGCATTGGCGACGCACGAATAGAAGTGCCAGCCCGTGTTCTCGAGAATGGCTCCGGCCTCGCAGGTGCCGCGCGCCAGCGCCTCCCAGTCCGGGTCGCTCATGGTCGCATACTCCGGATGCAGGACGCCGTTCTCCCACATCCAATTCATGAACTCGACCATGGTGCGGAAGCGGGCCATCAGCGGGCCATACTCATACTGCTCGGTGTAGGGGTTGTAGTAAACGGTCAGGTCGGTGCCCAGCCATTTGGCCCAGTTGCCCGTATGGCCGGTGAATCCGCTGCGGCTGGAGATGACAGGCTTGCCACCCAGTTGATCTTTCAGGCACAACATCGCCCCTTTAAGATCGTCCAATGTCAGAATGGCGTCCCAGTTGCCGTTCCACCTGTCCTCGATGATCCCGCACTGCTCGATCAGGTCCGCCCGCAGTTGCAGCCATGGCCGGAGCTGGCGCAGCCGTCTGACCTGAGGCACGGCGTATATGTTGCCGTCGGGCGAGGTCATCAACTTCTCCATATCGGGCTGTCTTTCCATCTCGGCAACGAGATTGGGCATGTCGCCAGCCTCGATGTACGGGGTGAGCGATGCGAACAGCCCTTGCGGACCGAACTCGTGCGCAATGTCCATCGGCGTTCCCGTCGAATCGGCCGGCAGGCCTAACTGCATGATGTCCGGCAGATCACCGGAGGCCAGGGTGGTGGCGATCCGCTCGCCGAGAAACTCGCGCGGGATCTGGCGGAACGCAAAGTTGAAGCCGGTCCGGTCGGCCAGCAGCTGCATCGAGTAGGTCTCAGGCGTAATATCTCCAAAGACACCTTCGGGCGCGATCATCAGCTCCAACTCGACGGTGTCGGAGGTCTCGACGGTCCCGGGCGCCTGTGGAACGCAGCCCACCAGGAGAATGCTCAAAACAATGAGCACGCAAGCAGATAACGACAGGTTGAATTTCTTCATTTCCATCTCCTCTACTGTGTATAAGCCGAATGAATCGCAAACACTGAAGAGCATAGGCTGAAGCCAAAGGTCCGCTCGATATAACCACCTCCTTCCCTCGATTCGACGATAGCGCGCCCGGTCTTACCCCTTGATCGCGCCGACCAGTGTGCCCTGCACAAAGTACTTCTGGACAAAGGGATATACCAGCAGAATGGGACCCAAGGTCACGATGACGGTTGCCATCTTTACCTGCCTGAAAAACGCCTTCGCCTGCAAAGTGTCGGCGTAATTCCCCTGCACCACCTCCCCTGTGGCTCCCCGTATCAGCATCCGCCGTAACATGATCGTCAAGGGAAACTTTTCCGAGTTGTTGAGATAGAGCAGCGGATTGAAGAAGTCATTCCAGATCGCCACCGCGACAAACAGCGCGATGGTCGCCAGTATCGGTTTGGACAGAGGTACGATGATCTGCAACAGGATGCGAAAATCGCTGGCGCCGTCGACGCGGGCGGCGTCCTTCAGCTCGCGCGGTATCGTCGAAATATTGGCCCGCACCAGGATGATAAACCAGAAGTTGAAGGCAACCGGCAAGGTAATCACCCAAATTGTATTCAGCAGTCCATAACTCTGGTAGGTCAGGTAGGTGGGAATCAGGCCGGCAGAAAAAAACAGCGTCAACCCCAGGATCAGGCTGATCGGACCGCGCAAGCGAAAACGCGGCTCCGAGAGCGGGTATGCCGCCAGCAGGCAGACAATCAATGTGAACGTTGTGCCAAGCACCGTATAGAGGATCGAGTTCCGGTACGCTCGCACCACCGCGTTCGCCCTCGCTATCGCCTCGTACGCCTCCACGTTGAAGCCAATCGGAAACAGCTTCACCGATTGCCTCCACACCGCTTCACCGTCGCTCACCGAGATCGAAAAGACGTACAGCAGCGGGTAGAGCATCAGGCAACTGAACCCGATCAGGAACAGGTAGTTCAGATAATCGAACAACCGCATCTTTCTCAGGGTATGCATGGGCTACACCTCGCTACCACAATCCCTCGCGGTCCTCATTCGTTCTCTTTACGATGTAGTTGGCCGCCACCACCAGAGCAAAGGCCACGATGGAGTCGAAAAACCCGATCGCCGCGCCATAGCTGAAGTCAAACTTTATCAGCCCGCGGCGGTATACATAGGTCGCGATGACATCCGAAACATTGTAGGTGGCCGGTTGCTGCAGCAGGAACGCTCTCTCGAAGCCCACCGAAATAATCGACGACACAGAGAGTATCAGCGTAACACTGATCACCGGCAGCAGTCCGGGCAGCGTAACGTACAGGATACGCTGCCAGCGGGACGCGCCGTCCACGATCGCCGCTTCATACAGTTCCGGCGGAATGCCTGTCAGTGCAGCCAGATAGATGATTGAACCCCAGCCAACGCCCTGCCACACAACGGAGCCGACGTACAGGGGCCGAAACCACGCCGACGAGCCCAGGATGCGCCACTTTTCGCCGATCAGGGCAACCGCTATCTGGTTGACGATGCCGTCGGAACTGAAAAAGTCATACATCAGACCGACGATCACCACCACAGCGACGAAGTGCGGCAGGTAGCTGATCGACTGGGTCACACGCTTAAACAGGCCGTGCTGCTGTTTGACCTCGTTGAGCAACACCGCGAAAATGATCGGCAGCGGATACGAGATCACCAGTGTCCAGAAGCCGAGCACGACCGTGTTTTTTACCACGCGGAAAAAAAAGGGGTCCTCAAAGAACTTGTAAAAGTTCTCCAACCCAACCCACTCACTTCCCCTGACCCCGGCGACGATGTTGTAGTCCTTGAAGGCGATCTGCAAGCCATACAAGGGATAGAAGCGAAAGAGGAAAAAACCGACCAGCACAGGCAGGATCATCACATAGAGCTGCCAGTTATTGCGGATTTCTCTCTCCAGCCGCCCGCGCCAGTCGTGCAGGCGTGAGCGGGGATCGGATATTCCCGGAACCAGCGCAGCGCCTGTTGTCACATCTTCTCTCATGGTTACACCTTGAGACTGCTAGTGAGAATATGACTCTTCACATTCGCCTGCAGGGGTGTTGGGGGGGCTGGCCTCAAGCAGGGCTTGACATCTGACTGGTTGCCGCGCTTACGGTCTCTTAGGTATGAACTGTGAGGAAAAAATGATGCTGCGGATTCGAATACAAGATGTCAGACATCGCATACCCGTGCGCAGTCTACTGGATCACCGATTCACTGTCAAGCAAATAAAATTTCTGGGTTGAATCCTCAGGTGAGAGCACGTTTCTGACCACCTCTGAAAGTTACACCGGGCCCCGCGTCCGCCTGCGAAAAGCCGAAGACAAGCTCGGGTTTCCGTCAGGCAACCGGCTTCATTTTCCCTTCATAGACAAGAAAGTCGCGCCTGGTCGCCTGGAACCGGGGCGTTTCGCCGTTCAATACGGCGATGGCGTCCTTGCAGGCATCGGTGAGACAGCGACGATGGCAGAACTCTGTGCCGCCGGCGATATGGGGCGTCGCCAGCACGTTTGGATGCCGTCGAAACCAGGCGTCCTCGGACGGGGGTTCAGGGGCAAACACGTCGACAGCCGCCGCAATCTCGTCGGCTTCGATCCGTTCCCACAACGCCTGCTGTTCAACGACCGCCATCCGTGTCACCAGGACAAACAGGGCTCCCTTGGGCAGGGCAAAAATCACATCACGGTTGATGACTTCCAGCGTTGTCGGTATCGGCGGCAGCCCGACGACGAAAATTTCGGACAGCTGCGCCAGTTCCACGAGAGAGTTCGCCCGCTTGACGCCGTACTGGGCAAACACGTCGTCGGCAACAAAAGGGTCGTAAACCCGCATGTCACATCTGAAGGGCGCGATCAGTTCGGCGTAGCGCCGATTGATACTGCCCAACCCCGCTAGACCCACCCGACGGCCGGTCAGATCACCATAGACAAAGCCCGGTCTTACCCAGGAGTCGAAGGGATGTGTCTGCCACCCCCCTTCCCGCACCAGATACATCGATTCCGGGATATCGCGGACCAGATTCAGCGTCATCGCCAGCGCAAACTCTGCGACCGACGGCGTCATACTGCGTGATGTATCGATAAGCGTGATGCCGCACGCATCCAGAAGGTCGAAATCGACCCAGTCGGCAAAGCGGTTGTCAAAGGTTCCGGCGAATACCTTGAGGTTTTCCGCCTGACGCCAATGCTCGGGTTGCATCGCCGGTCGATGCCAACAACCAATCACCGCGGCATCCGCCTCCTTCAGAAGCACAAGAAACTGTTCAAAAGCGGCCTCTTCCTCCCCTCTTCGTATCGCAACGATCTCTACTTGACCGTGTTCACGAAGCAGGTCACATCCCTCTCTGTGAAAATTGCTGGCAATGTGGAGCTCTTCATGGAGTAACACAACATAACGCATCGGACATGTCCTCCTGACAACAATGCAATAGCTTTCAGGCAAAAGCGAGTTCCGGCAGTGCGTAAGAGTCGAGGCCGCTATGTGAAACGTGAAGTGAATACACAGCGGGCGCATTGTACAGGCGCGCGTTGCCTGTGTCAATCAAATCCGGCCGATTCATTGGTTCTGTCCCATGGCGCGACGGCCCCAATCGGTCAAACCGGATCGATTTACCCCGTTTGACAGCCCCTAACAGCAGGACTAAACTGTCGCGCGACGTAGTCATTCTTCTGGGTGAGTTTTGGCCCTCCTACATGTGAGAAAGTCTCCTGCCCACGGTTCACAGTCTGTACCGTCGCAAAAACCACGACGCTCAGTGAATGTGACAAGACCTTGAGTTTCGACTGTTCGTCCTCGGTGTTCTGTGTCGTGCCAAACTGCCACGCACGTAGTGCCGGTATTGAAGAATTTCCCATCTATATTGAACTTGCTACAGAAAAAGGAGGGCTTCAAATGCACCCAGCCTTGAAGAGACTGATTCCGCTGCTATTAATCCTGGGTCTGCTTGTGTCGGCCTGCGCGCCCGTGGCTGGACCGCAATCCGGAGAAGGCGCGCCGGAGAAGGTGCAGATCACCTTCTGGCAAGGCACCTCCGTAACCGCCGACTGCATTATCGATGTGGCGGTCAACAGCTTTAATGAGCAGAGCAACACCATCGAGGTGATTGCCGAAAAGAAGGCCAATATGATGGACGCCGTGCGTCCTGCCCTCGCCGCCGGCGCCGGGCCTGATATCGTGCCCACCCACGGCCCATCCTTTGTAGCGGAATTTGCGCTCGCCGATCAGCTCATGCCGCTGGATGATCTGGCCGACCAGTTCGGCTGGGAAGATCTGTTCGTGCCCTGGGCCTTGAACCTGGGCCGCGTACAGGGTACCCTCTACAGCCTGCCGCAAGAATTGGAGACCATGGTCCTCTTCTACAATAAGACTGTCTTCGAAGAGAATGGCTGGGAGCCTCCCACGACTATGGCCGAGCTGGAAGTCCTGTCCGCCCAGATCCAGGAGGCCGGTATCATTCCCTTTGCCGGGGGCGCCGCCGATGCCATCGACAACAATGAGTTCTTCTTCACCGAGTTTGTCAATAAAATCGCTGGTCCGGAAAAGGTCTACCAGGCTCTCAAAGGTGAACTCTCCTGGACGGATCCCGACTTCGTCACCGCCATCGAGACCCTGAACCGCATGTTCCAGGCCGGCTACTGGATGGGCAGCCCCGAAAACTTCCTGATCACCGACTTCTCTATCGCCCGCGCGGCCTTTGCCACAGGGGAGGCTGCCATGACCATGGAGGGAACCTGGATCTACGATAGCCTGGTGGGCGAAATGTTCACCGAGGATAGCGAACACGGCAACGATTGGGACTGGGTGCCTATGCCATCGCTGACCGGCGAGCCCATGTTCAACATCGGCACCGGCAGTACCCAATCGATCAATCGAAACTCAGAACATCCTGAAGCCGCCGCCGAGTTTCTGACCCACTACAACTCGGCCGAAATTCAGTCGCGCCTGCTGGTCGAGTGCCAGTATGCGACCGCACCGATTCGCCTTGATCCGGCCCAGCTGGAAGGTGTTGAACCGCGCATGGCCCATCTTTTGGCTGAATTCGCCAAGGCGTCGGATGAGGGCAACTACGGCTATACCACCTGGTCATTCTTCCCACCCAAGACGAATCAGGTGATCTACGAAGAGATCGAAAAGGTCTGGGTGGGCGATATGACGCCCGAGGAGTACATGGCCGCTGTTGACGAAGCCTTCCAGGAAGAGTTGGCGGCCGGCGAGACTCTGGTTATCCCCGACCGTTAAGGGTATCCCTCTGCGCTCATATAGCGGAGCGGTAGCGCATCTGATACTGTGATACTGTGCGCTCAGATTGCGAAGCCGCAGTGCATTTGACCCTGCGAGCGCCCATTTTCACGTGCTTTGAAGCAGGTGCGGTCCTCGTCTTGGCGGACGAGGACCGCACCTGCCGGCATTGGGAAACCGTCCGAACAGGTCAGAACGCTGGGCACACGAGGGCTCATATGATAAATCGGCAGCGCCTCTGACCTGCCACTGTTTCAGACCTACTCGCACTCTGCCGTGACAGAATCAGATGAACTGCAAACTACATCTCGAGCGGCCGATGATGGTACCACGGTAGCGGTATCGCCGCACAAAGCATCCTGGCTGCACAGCAGGCGCTTTCGCCGCCAGATCATGCCGTGGCTCTTTATCGCGCCAATCACCCTGCTGCACCTCGTCGTTGTTGTCGGACCATCCGTTGCCGGCATGTACTACTCCTTGACCGAATGGTCCGGGATCGGCAGAGCCGAATTTGTTGGGCTGGACAACTTCCGCGAGCTCTTCTTCGAAGATCGCAACTTCCTGCTGGCGCTTCGCCATAACCTGATGTGGCTGGTCTTCTTCCTCACGGTGCCATTTGTGATGGCGCTGGCCGTTGCCACCCTCCTGGCACAGGTGCGCGTCGGCTCAATGACAATCCGCACCGCCTTTTTCATTCCCTATGTGCTGCCCAGTGTTGTGGTCGCGTCGATCTGGCGTATGCTGCTCGATCCAAGACTTGGCTTTGGCGCCGCCCTAGAAAACTGGGGGATCAAAGGGCTGGCCTATCCCTATCTGGGCGACAAGAATACCGCCCTGGCTGCGATCGCCTTCGTCGACAACTGGCACTGGTGGGGATTCCTGATGATCCTCTTCCTCACCGCAATGCAGAGCATACCCTCGGACCTGTATGACGCGGCCAAGATCGACGGCGCCAACCGCTGGCAGGAATTCCTCCACGTCACCCTGCCTGGGATCCGCCCCACCGTATTCTTCATGCTGATGATGACGGCTATCTGGTCCTTCCTGGTCTTCGACTATGTCTGGATTCTGACACACGGCGGGCCCGCCGGCAGTTCGGAGATGCTGGCCACCTATCTCTATAAGCAGGCCTTCCAGCGCTTTGAGGCCGGCTACGGCGCCGCCATTGGCATAACCATGAGCGCGATTGCCGGTATCATGGCTACGATTTTCGTGTTTTTTCGCCGCAGGGGCTGGGATGTTTAGGCGCTTGGCTACGCTCTAGACTGTGCTTGGCGCGGCATAACCAAGAGGATGCCATTTATGTTTAAGAGAAAAGGCAAATCAAACCTGATTCTTAACTATGTCATCCTGCTCCTGTTGGTCTGCCTTGCGCTGGGCCCGATCCTGGTCTTGTTCTTCAACTCGCTGAAATCCTTCAATGATTTGGGGACCAATCCGATTGGGCTTCCCCGGGTCGTTCTGATAGAGAACTACGTCAATGCCTGGGTTCAGGGCGAGTTTGCCACCACCCTGACCAACAGCCTGATCTACGTTGTCTTCACCGTGGCCGGCGTTCTCGTGCTGGGCGGCATGGCCGCCTACAGCCTGGCGCGGCTCGACCCCCCGGGCGACAACCTCTATCTGGTCTACATGCTGACCCTCTCCACCATTCCCTTCTGGCTCTATGTCATCCCGCTGTTCATTATGTGGCGCAATCTGGGGCTGCTGGACACGCGCGCCGGTCTGATCATCATGTACATTGCTTTCAATTCGCCGTTCGCCATCTTCCTGCTGCGCTCCTTCCTCATGAGTCTGTCGCGTGATTTTGAGGACGCGGCCCGCGTGGACGGGGCCAATGAATGGCAGGTGATGACGCGGGTGGTGATCCCGATCATGTGGCCGGCCTTTCTGACCGTGGGTCTGGTGGTTGGGTTGGGCGTGTGGAGTGAGTTTCAGGCCGCGCTCATCTTCCTGCAGCGGGATGAGCTCATGCCGGTGACGACGAGCTACTACAACTTCACACAGCGATTCGGCCGCGACTGGTCGCTCACCAGTGCCGGCGCCGTGATGATGATCGCGCCGGTGCTTGTGCTGTTCCTGGCGTTGCAGCGTCAGTTCGTGACGGGCTTGACACAGGGCGGCATCAAGCTGTAGCCGTTATCCGGTTGCTGCTCGAAGGGGGTCACACGCTTGAACAGGCTGTGCTGCCGTCTGACCTCGTTGAGCAGAACCTTGAAAACGACCGGCAACGGATACCTGATTACAGACGCCCAGAGACCCAACACAACCGTATGCTTTGCCAGGCGGATGAAAGAGGGACCCACCACAATGATACGGCAACGGCTCTCGGATTTACGCGATCCGCCGGCTTAGGCACGCTCTAATTAGGAAGGAAATTCAAAATGAAAAATTCAGATTGTGTTAACGGCACTTCCACGTCCAATGCAACCATAAACTGGCCTACTGAAGATTGGCAAACCTCAACTCCAGAAAATCAAGGAATGGATTCCGAAAGCTTGGTGGAATTACTAAGTTTTTACCGGGAAAACAAAATGAACATTCATAGCATGTTGATCATTCGAAACGGCAATATCGGACTAGATGCTTGCTTTTATCCATTCACCCCGGGTGGGACTGTCCATGATGTGGCTTCTGTTACTAAGAGTATTACATCGGTTCTAATCGGTATTGCTATTGATCAGGGCTTTATTGAAAGTGTCGAACAGCCCCTGTTATCTTATTTCCCAGAACGTACCATTGCCAATCTTGATGCGAATAAAGAAAAGATAACCATAGAAAACCTGCTCACCATGACTTCCGGTTTTAATTGTGGATATCAACCAGGAGAAAAAGAACATAATGAGATGTTCACAAGTGAAGATTGGGTGCAGTTTGTGTTAGATTTGCCCATGGCTAGGGGACCGGGCCAAGAGTATGCTTATTGCAGTGGAAATTCACATTTACTTTCGGCGATCCTGACAAAGGCAACAAGAATGAGCATGCTCGATTTTGCGCAGAAATACCTTTTTACTCCGCTTGGCATTAATGAGGTTATCTGGCCTCCAGACCCTCAGGGAATAACTAGAGGTTGGGGGGATCTTCATCTGCATCCTCGTGATCTGGCTAAGATAGGGTACCTTTACCTGAACAATGGACTCTGGGAGGGGAAACAGTTATTGAATGCAGCATGGGTAGAAAAATCAACACAAACCCAAGTTGATCGTGCGGTAAAGACGAATACCTTCATCCGTCCAGGTCGCGATTATGGATATGCTTGGCACCTCGTTTCAGAAGGGCCTTTTTCTGGAATGTACTATGCCGCTGGTCGTGGCGGGCAATCGCTTAATGTTTTACCAGACGCAAATATCGTAACGGTTATCACTGGTGGAGAGAATGAGTTGTTGGAATATGCTGGAGAAAAAATTGGTGAATTTATATTGTCGATATCAGATCAGACATTACCGCAAAATCTAGAAGGTAATGAGAATCTTCAGCAGAAGACAGAAGCGATCACAGCCGCGTCGTCTCCCGAACAAATATATTTGCCAGAAATAGCGCAAATCATATCAGGGGAAATATTTATTCTTGATGAAAATTTTCTCAACTTCAAGACAATTTCTTTGAGTTTCAATGGTCAAGAAGAAGCAGAAGTCAGGTTTTCTATGATTGATCCCACATCCGGAAAATACACACAACTTGTGGCGCCAATATTCACACAACTTGTGGCGCCAATGAGGTTGGATGGTATCTACACCATCGTTCCTGGACGATTTGGGCTGTCTACGGGAATAAAAGGAAACTGGGATACAAATGGTGATTTTCTTTTAACCATAGATGAGATGGCCAATATCAACCTATTCGAACTCAGAATGTCATTTGAAGCGGATAAAGTAACGATTGTGCTGAATGAGAAGACAGGACTCATCGTTAATGAAACATTTGAGGGGGTACGTCAGAATTAGACTGTGATTGCCCATATTGTAGGCTGTCTGAAAACGCGGCTTTTGGGCCAATTTCTTTCGGCGACGGTATATGAGGATTAGATTTATCGTTCTTGACTTCTTGTCTTTACCATGTTACAATATATGTTATAGTAGAAATGCACCGTAAGGATGACTAGCCGAGACGGTGGTGCCTGATCAGGAGTCAGCCAGCAGTGGTGGCACGAATGCTGGACGGCCAGATGACGATGATCATGAGTGCGATCTGGATGTTCATCAAGCGGTTTGGCTGTTTCTGCCCGCAGTGGGATTCCTCGTAGTGTTCAACGTAAGTGGGAGGCCGACGCGGCCTTAAGGTCCCGCCCTTATTACGTTAATCATATCGTACCGCTTTCGGTCCTCATTGACCCTCTCACGTTCAGTTACTCCGAACAATCTCAACACATTTGGTGAAAGGAAGGACACGAGATGAACAACAAGCAGTGGCAACTCACGCTTATCGCCATGCTGGTCACGCTCGGCATGGTTATTACCGCCTGCGCGCCGGCCGAGCCGGCTCCGGACACCGCTTCCGGAGAGGCTGCGGGCACCACAATGGATGAGGATGGTGAACGCGTGATCCGCGTGGGCTTCCGTTCCAATTGGGCCCAAGGGTTCAACATTTTTCCCTATCCTACCTATAAGGCCCAAGGCGACATAGAGCCCTACTTCTATATGCCGTTGCTCCTCCACAACAGAGATTTCGAGGCGGTGCCGTGGCTGGCGAAGGAGTGGGAACTCACGGAGAACTGCGACTCCGCCACCTTCTACCTGTATGAAGATGCCGCCTGGTCCGACGGCACCCCGCTGACCTCAGCAGACGTCAAGTATACGTTCGAAATGTTGTCCCATCCCGACGTCATGAACCGGAACTATGGGTGGGTCGGCGAGCAGGAATACGTGAAAGGCGAAGCCGACGAGATCGTGGGCATCGTGATGGTGGATGACCACACGGTCCGCTTTGACATGCAAGAGGGCAGAAACAACTGCACGCCCCACCACGAGGAGTACGGCCCCAGGGTGGGCATTGTTCCCAAGCACATCTTTGAGAAGTTTCCCCTGGAAACCCTCATCACCGGCGAGAATCCCGAGGCGATGAATCCCACCGTGGTGAGCGGCCCCTTCCGTCTGGGCGACATGGAGCGGGATGTGTTCTTCGAAGCTGTTGCGGTCGATGACTGGTGGGGCGCGAAGTACTTTGGCGAACCCAAGGTGGACAAGATCATTGCCATCACCATGGAACACGAAGCGCAGCTCCCGGCTCTGGTGGCTGGCGACCTGGATGTCACCCAGTACTTGCAGGTGAGCGACATCGAAGGCCTGGAGGGCAATCCCGACCTGAAGATCCTCGTGGACGAATCTCTGGGGATGCTTGGGATTCAGTTCAATCGCCGGCCCGGGTCCCTGCCGGACAAGATCCGCTACGCGATGGAATACGCCACCGACCGCGACGCCATCGTCGCCGCCCACACGCTGGGCCATGGCAGCAAGACCTACAGTTGGATGGCCAACGAAGGAGCCTATCGAGCCGAGGACATGGTGTGGCGCGAGTACGACCCCGAAATGGCGAAGCAGTTGATCCAGGAAGCCATCGACGCGGGCGAATGGGATGCCGACCGCACCATCATCTTCCTCGATGACGCTGAAAAGCCCATCTGGAACCTGTGGATTGACATGATGCGCGAGGTGGGGTTGAACGTCGAGATGCAGATCGTCGGCCTGGCCTTCCCTGACAAACTGCTCGCTGGCGAGTACGACGTTAGCGAAGGGGGCGGCGGAACCGTTCGGGGATATAGCCTCCGAGCCTGTTACTACTTCCATCGACCACTTGGTAGGAATTATGAGAATACCGGCTGGTACGACGAGGAATTCGGCACCTTGTGCAAGGAAGCCCGGGCCACGCTCGATGATGAAGTACGCACGAAAAACCTCGCCAGGGCCACCAAAATCTGGTACGACTATGGTCCCTGGATCACCTTCTCCACCAATATGCGCGTCTGGGGCACGCGATCCAATATCTGCGGTGTCGTTCCCAACACCACAACTGGGCTGGTGCACCGCGGCGGTGCAGACTATGGCCTCTTAGACTGGTACATCTGCGATGAGGGCTAGTCACGCCCGAACTGGGTTTGTGTAGAATCTGATTGGTAGGGGTAGGGGCATGGGGATGTTCGTCCTCGTGCCCCTATGCCCGCTGTAGGGGGTCTGATGACGACTTACATCATCCGGCGCATATGGCTCATCTTCCCGATCCTTTTCATTATTACCATCGTCAACTTCGGACTGATGCACCTGGCGCCTGGTGATCCCACCCAATTCATGTTGCCGCCCGATATTGCGTTCGAACACATAGAAATCACGATTGACGGACATGGCTACAAATATGAGGCAAAAGAGGGGTACGAGGACTACCTGAAGGAGAAGTTAGGGCTGGACAAACCTATCCACGTGCAGTACCTCCGCTGGCTGTGGAACCTGTCCCAGGGCAACTTTGGCCGCTCGATGATTGATCAAGCGGACGTGTTCGAGGAGATGGTCCGTAGACTACCGGTGACGCTGAGGTTGACGGTAACCTCCCTGGCGGTCAGCCTTGTGGTAGGACTTGGGCTGGGCGTCCTCTCCGCCCTCTTCCAGTACTCTCTATTCGACGTCGTGACCACCGTCATCTCCTTCCTCTTTCTCAGCTTGCCCGGTTTCTTCTTCCTGCTTCTGGCCATATGGGTGTTTGCCTTGCAGCTCAACTGGCTCCCCGCAAGCGGAATGTATTCCGTAGGTGGCGATAGAGGGCTGTGGGACAGCCTCAAGCACATGATCCTGCCGGTCACGGTGCTCGGGCTGGGTGGTTCCGCCGGTTTTATCCGCTTTGCACGCACGAGCATGTTGGAGGTGATGGGCGAGGACTACGTGCGCACGGCGCAGGCCAAAGGACTCCCAGAGCGTGTCGTGATCATGCGCCATGCCTTCCGCAACGCGCTCATGCCGATCGTGACGATCATCAGCTACCGGCTGCCGGCCCTGTTTGCCGGCTCAGTGCTGGTAGAACGTTTGGCAAACTGGCCGGGCATCGGTCGCTGGGTGCTCGACGCTGCACTGTCGAAAGACTACCCCGTTATGATGGCCAACGTGATCGTCATCGCCATCCTGACGCTGATCGCAAATTTGATCGCCGACATCGCCTACGCGTTTGTCGATCCTCGTATCGCCTATAAATGAGCTTCCTCGTTTCGCCTATAAATGAGCTGCAGATCTCGCGAGGACACCGATGAGATCCTTCGCTGCGTTCAGGATGACGGGCGCAGGCCTCATTTCTGGCCTGGACAACGCTGCACAGCGGCGTGAGATACTCGGCATCGACTGGGGCTCACCATTATGACCAAACGTACAGAGATATTGGAACGACCTTCCTTACAGCGCGAGCAATCCTCTGCCAGCGACGACGCCGCGTTGACGCGCCGACAGGGCCTGTTTCAGTCTCGTGCCTGGAAGAACTATCTGCGCAATCGTTTCGGCGTCCTCGGCGCGATCATGATCGGCGCGCTGTTGGTCATCACGCTGGCTGCGCCTCTGGTCACGAGCTATGAGCCTTCCGCAACCGACGCGTACAACCTGGTCAAACCGCCGAGCAGCGAACACTGGCTGGGTACGGACGCGATCGGCAGAGACATGTGGTCCCGCGTCGTCTATGGCGGGCGCATTTCCCTGCTGGTCGGTGCGCTGGGGGTGATGCTGCAGACGGTCATCGGCACGATCATGGGCGCCATATCGGGCTTCTTCGGCGGCTGGGTGGATAACGTGATCCAGCGGCTAGTCGAGGTGATGCAGGTATTTCCCGATTTCATGATGCTCCTGATCATGGTATCCTTGCTGGGACCCAGCCTGGTCAATCTGTTTATTGCCATTGCACTCCTGAATTGGCACGGTGTGTGCCGCTTGATTCGAGGCCAGATCTTGACAGTGCGGGAAGAGGACTACATCCTGGCTGCCCGATCCATCGGGGTAGACAACCGTCGCATTATCTTCAGGCACATCCTGCCGAATCTGTCCGGCATCATCCTGGTCAGCATGGTAACCAGCATCGGCGGCTTCATCCTGCTCGAAGCCAGCCTCAGCTTTGTCGGCCTGGGTGTGCAGCCTCCGACGCCAAGCTGGGGAAACCTGATCTTTCAGGCCAATAACCTGGTCGTTCTGCAGATCCGTCCCTGGCTCTGGATACCGCCGGGCCTTGCCGTGATCCTTTGTGTGCTTGGCTTCAACTTCGTTGGCGACGCGCTGCGTGATGTCTTCGATCCCCATCGACAGCAATAGTCTCGCTCATTTGCTCGTTTGTAAGGTTACCTGGACCCGCACATCCGCTACGACTGAGCACCGAAACGAAATGATTTCCTACAATGAGCGCGCCCCCAAGTCGTATCCGAGCCCAGGTGGACGCAGGCAACCTCTCAGCGAAGTCTTTGTCATCGACGGGCTCAACACAATTCCAGTAGAATCACAGCAGGTAAGGAGATAAACCTCGTGAGAAAAGCAGATCTGCACGTCCATACTCATGCGTCCTCCGACGCATCGTTTGACCCGGAGGAGGTCTTCAGCATTGCCATGGCGCGCGGACTGACGGCCGTGACCTTCAGCGACCACGACAGCATCGAAAGCATTGCGGAAGGCCAACGACTCTCGACCGTATACGACGTGACCTTTTTGCCCGGCATCGAGATCACAAGTTCGTGGCGCGGGGAACCGGCCCACGTTTTGGGCTTTTTCCGCGATGGTCCGCTTTCTTCTCTGGAAGGTTTTCTGGCCGATAAAATCTGGTCGGTGAGAAGAAGGTCCCATCTCGCCATGCTGGAATATTTGCAGGGGAAAGGCACAAAGGTGACCATCGCTGAATACGACGCCGAGGTGAAGGCTCAGGAACAATCCGAGTCGACAGCATTATATGCGCTGCTGTTGAAAAAAGGCGTTGTGTCGAATCAAAAAGAGTTCATGGCCATGCGGGAGGCTTCCGGCGTCCGGGTTCTCCACCCACCGATACCGGAGGTAATTCCGGCTATTCACGAGGCCGGCGGCATTGCCGTGGTCGCTCATCCCGGCCACGACACGGGCGTCGTTTTCACGTTCGACGAAGAGAATATCGCTGCCCTGGCTGCCGAAGGACTCGACGGTGTCGAGGTGTTCCATCCCGCGCACACCAAGGCCCAAGAGGACGACTATGTACGGATATCAGATCACCTCGGACTGGTCAAGACCGGTGGTTCGGACATGCACATACCGCGCCCGGAGCCCCAAAAGATGGTAGGCGGCACGTTTTGTGATTGGGATGGGGTACTCCAGTACCTGGAAGGCTAGACCCTTGTGAAGGTTCAAAGGCAGTTCTCAGGTGGAGAGTCTCTCGGTTGGTCAGAATCAGGGCGTCGACCAGTGTCACACTCCACCTTCGCAGTAAGTATAGACCCAATGTCAAGTCAGAGAGTGCTTAGTCAAGAAACGCCAGGACACACCCCTTTTCATGGCGTTACTCTCCAATTTTTGGTACGATTTACCAGAAATAGATCCCACGCCATGAAGGAGCTAGTCGTGATGGAAACTGTCTTGTCAGAACAAGATACGCAGACAAATGGTCATGCCGAATGGCGGGACATGTCGGATGCGATCATGCGTTTGAGCAACATCGCCTCGTAGGTTTTTAGTTATTATAAGCTTCCACGAAACCCCATTCCTCCAACCAACTAATCCAGCGCGCACGCCTGGGGTTATTTTCAGGATTTTCCAGCCACCAGGGATGATATTGCAACCCCACCGTTCCCAAGTTCTTCTTGAGTTCAGGAATGTGTTCCACCACTTTGCGCATCGACTCTACCGCTTCGGGTGTCCTTGGGGTGCCATAAAAATTAAAGGTGCAGGTGCGGCGGTCTCGATAGCCGCCAAAGGCAGCATGCCAGGTCAACTGGTTGAAGATAATGATATCACCCGGATTCGAACTAAATACATAGCAGGGAATATCTTCACCGCTCAGACCAGACTCCTCTAAAATTCGGGCCTTTGTAGGGCCAAACGAACTGCGCAATCCAATGCTATGAAGTTCTTCATGTAATGGATTTTTGTGCGACCCGGGAATGACACGCAATGCGCCGCGATCAGCGGTTGTCGGCTGCAGATACATGACGTTCTTGATTGCCAATAGATGAGGATCGCTCCAATCCGGATGCCAATCGGTATTATTCTCATAGCTGTTGGCGTTAGAATGGACGGGAACGGAATCTTCATCTATCAGCTGTTCCGCGGGCAGATAAATACGCGGGTCCTCAAGCAAGCTGGCAATAAAGGGAGTTTCCGGGGTCCGGTTACCCCAGTTGTTGAAAATACGTTTCTCTTCAGGATCGGTTTCCTCCAGAATGGATGCAAGGCGACGATCGAACTCTTCGTTTATCTTATTCATCTCCTCGGGACTGAACAGATTTCTCCGGACCAGGAACCCGAAAACTTCAAAGATCTGGATCTGCTCTTCGGTAAGGCTATAGTCTTCCTGCGTCATCATATTTCCTCAGCTGACCTCAATCAGAAATCAGGTATACGTCGGCTCGGCAGGCTTGTGCTCTGTCGAATTCTGCTGCAATCTCTTAATCACAAGGAGGTATTATAGTCCAAAATGCTTTTGGCACAACTCCCTGGGTTTGACATTTCCGGGTATTGAACGAATAGTGTCGTACTTTGTCAATAAATCGGGGCGTTTACGACGGCGTTGGCATGCTGCTTGATCGGACCGCGTTTGCGAGCAGCACCACAATGTTGAATCAGATGATACCTATTCTGATGGACACCGTCGGTGTTCCACTGGTAGAGGCCATTCGTATGGCAAGCCTGACGCCAGCCCGCGTTATCGGCGTGGATGACCGCAAGGGCAGCTTGGAAGCGGGCAAGGACGCCGATATAGCGATCTTTGAGGATGACTTTAGTGCCTGGCGTACTATGATCCGCGGACAGTGGGCGTACGCAGCCACTTAATATAACCCTACCGGTTGACCACTTGAGTTGAAGCGAGAATCGCAGGAGGGTAACACAAATATGCAGATAACAACGATCGATGCGATCAGAATCCCGCGCGATGCCAGTCCATGCGTTCGGACCGCCGCCGACGAGTTGGCACGCTGGATCGAAAAGCTGGGTGGTATAAGGCCAACCATCGGGACTCATTCCGATCAAGGGAATGTCACGGCCTGGTTGGATACCGACGGGACCGACTTGAAGCCGGAGCACTATCGCATCGCGGTGAACGACGGCGCCAACTTGCGCATCACCGGCGGCGATGGGCGGGGCGTTCTGTATGGCGTGCAGGAATGCATCGACCGCGCCCGACGTAACCAGGCCATCACACCGCTGACCGATGGCCCTCATTTCCCGGTGCGCGCGCTGCGGATGTGGGAAACGCCTTCAAACAAAGTATGGTGTCTGCCTTTCAAAAGTATCCTGGACTACGAAAAAATGCTGCGTCCGGAGGAGTGCTCGGAGTACCTGGACCTCGCCCGGCGGCTGCTGGCCATGCGCGTCAACAACCTCGGCCTGTTCGCGCAATACGCGGCCAGCGGCTCACAGTTCGAACGCTGGCTTTCCCATGCCGAGCCGGTCGAACGGTTCGCCCACTTTCTGGATCGCTTCGGCGTAACGGTTGGTCTGTCACTCCACTATGCCGAGCCGGACGAAAACGGGAACTACGAAGACGTCTGTCCCTTTTCCGACACCGTCCGCGCACAGTGGCACGATTTCGCCGCGCGTCTAGCCGTCGCCATGCCGTCGGTCCGCAATGCCATCGTCTGGGGCGCCGGCGAGAACGCGCCAGGCCCGCATGAGGACGACTGCGACCGCTGTCGCGCGCTGCCGGTTCGCGACCGCGTTCTGGCCGGCATGCGTCTGGTCAGCGAGGCGCTGGCCACCATCGACGGAGAGCTGCTCTGGCCCGCGGTCACCGACCAGGCGGCGTACGCCAAATCCGAAACAGAGATGTTTGGAGACTGGGGGGATGAGCTCCCGGCAAACGTGCGAATCGCGCCCTGCCACCTGTACTGGGACTTTCGTCCGCCCTATCCGCCGCACCCGATCTGGGGCCACATCGGCAATCGACCGGGTGAGCGTTCCCCCTACGTGTTCGAACTCGCGCTGGTGGGCGATACGGCCGGCCTCAACTTCCTGCCTTGCTCCATGGCCCACCGCTGGCAGGAAGAATTCCTCAAGGCAGCCGACAAAAACTGTGACGGGTTTGACGCCAATCTGGGGATCCATCCCGAACACATAGACCATCCGCTCAACCTCTCCAACTGGTATGCCTACGGCAAGCTGTGCTGGGACCCCTACCTCAGCCCGGACGATATCCTGTCCGAGTGGCTGACGATGGAGTATGGCGCGGAGGCGCGCGCGTTCCTGCCCGGCCTGCGCGAGACCTATCCCGCCACCATCGGCGCTCTTTTCAGCCGCAGCGGCTTGACCCAGTGCCACAGTTACGTTGCGCGCTACAGCTACCTGGACACTCGCCTCAACGGACCGTGGCGAATCTGGACCGACTACCTGCATCCGGGGATGGATCGCGTGGGGGAGGACGTCCTCGGCCTGGCGTTGCCGCTTGACGCCTATACCGAGGAAGAGCGCGAAGCGCTGCGCAACGATCCGCGCTACCAGCTCATCTTCAACCGCGTGCCGCTGACCGCCGCCTATGCCGCCGAGCTGATGGCCGAGAAGCGGCCGTCCATCGCTCACATGGAAAACGTGCTGACAGCGTGGCGGCAGCTGGATGGCAAGATTGACCCGGCTTCCTTTGCCCATGTCGCCGGGCTGCTCGAAGCCAACCTGAACGACGTGCGTATCTTTGTGGACTGTTTCGAGCTGTACCTGGACTACAAACTGGGGCGGCTGCAGGCGGCGCAGATCGAGGCAATGCGCGCCCGCTACGCCGACGTTCCGAAGGGCGAGGCCACGGCGGGGTCGCCGTATGACGGCTGGTTCTGGGACCACTTTGGCTGGCAGGGTACCTACCTGGAGTTCCTGGACGACCTGGACAAGCTGTTGCGAGGTGAAACGCTCGGCCCGTTCCTCGCCGCCGGCGCGACGGAAGTCCAGATGGAGTGAGGTCCCGAGTTATGTATTACTTCGGGGCGGACGAGACGGCCGCGTGCTGACGGAATGAATACCCCAAGGGAGGAGGTTGGCATGTCCAACAATCGACACATCCCACATTGGCAGGAGGCCGGCGTAGTGTCCACCGTCGCCAGCCCTTTTGCCCCCCTCAAACCTGTCCCGCTGCAGGCCGTTACTATGCGCGATGGGTTCTGGAAAACGCGCATGAATGCCAACCGGACCAACGGCATCCCGTCGTTCCTGGCCTGGCTGGACGTAGACGACCAGACCGCGCCGTTCAGGGCCTACGCGGCGGGCGACAAGGCGGGAATCGCGGCCGGCCTGGAAACGCTAAGGACCAATCCCACCGGAATGAATCGCACGCGCAACGGCCATTCCTGGCGCGCGAACTTCCATAAATGGCTGGAAGCTTGCGCATATATCATACAGTCCGGGGAGGATCCCGACACACGCGCCTTGCTCGACCTGTTTGTGACCGGCATTGCCAATGCGCATCAGGACAACGCCTTCTGGACTATCTACTATGGCGACGATTTCGAAAGATCGTACGGACTGGGCAACCCGGGACATATGATCCAGGCTGCCATTGCACACCACCGTGCAACTGGATCGACCGAATTTCTGGAGTGCGCGCAGCGTGTTGCTGACGCAATCTGCCAGCAGTTTCAAGGGGAGAACTTTGCCGGGCACAGCGTCATCGAAATGGCATTGGTCGAACTCTACCGTACCACGGGCAAAGAGAGATATCTCGCCGGCGCCCGGCATTTCCTCACCCCTCTACTGAGACAACCCCCGATCATCGGCTCCGATTTCCGCGGCTACGTGAGCAGGCATGTTGTACGTCAGACATACCTCATGTGCGCCGGCGCCGACTATTATGCGGAGACAGGCGACCAGGAATTCATGGACAAGATCACTGCCATCTGGCGTGACATGACAACCGGCAAGCTGCATCTCACTGGCCAGTTAGCCGTGGACTCTGAGAACTGCGAACTGATATGCAAGGACGCCTTCGAACTACATACAGGCGTCTTCAGGTTCCTGCTGGGCACAGGTTTGGAGACGTGTGAAGCAATTGGAAACGCGGCTTGGAATTGGCGCATGCTGGCCGTGACGGGCGATGCCTGTTACGCCGACCTGATGGAGAGGACGCTATACAACGGCTTCCTGGCGCACGTATCTGCCGACGGCGGAAAGTTCCATTATGTGTGTCCCCTCTCATCAGACGGCAACCACTGGCAGCGCACCCCCTGGTCATCAGCTTCCACCAGTTGTTGCTCACCCAACGCGCTTCGCACGATCGCGTCATTGCCAGGATACATGTTCAGCGTTTCACAGGATGGCGTGTGGATTCACCTGTATGACAGTTGTACGATGGACTGGCGTCTGGATGACGGGACCAAACTGTGCCTTGCTCAGGACGCATCCTATCCATGGGACGGGAATATACACATCACCCTCGATCCCGAACGGCTCTCCACTTTTGATCTTCACCTGAGAATACCTGAATGGTGCCGCAACCCAACTGTGCAGGTGAATGGACGACCTGTCGAAAGCGACATCGCGCCCGGAACCTACTGTCGCATCACCAGAGAATGGCGCAAAGGCGATACTGTCACTCTGCATCTGCCGATGCATGTTATTGCCATGACTGCCGACCCGCGTGCCAGGTACTTTGAAGGCAAGGTGGCGCTGTGTCGCGGCCCGCTTGTGTATTGCGCCGAGAGTACCGATAATCCCGCCATTGATATGTGGGGCGCGTACGTTGCGTTGCCGCCGGGGAACGGGAGAGATGACGGCCGCGAGCTTTTGGGGCACTATCGGCAGTCAGCATTGCTGAACGAATTCGGAGCAGATTTCAGGCAGGATCTTCTCGGCGGGGTCGTTTCTCTTCAAGGAGACCGCGGCTCATACGACCAACCGGACGGTGTCCTGACGTTTATTCCCTACTATGCATGGGCAAATCGTGACGGCAGGTCGTCGATGCGTACATGGATAGATGGCAAAACAGAATGAGGAACGAAGCGAAGGCGACCGGACAGCAGCTCAAGAGGAAGAACAGGATGCGAGCCAGACGCCTGATCTGTAAGGCGATTCGCCAGATTGAATGGGAATCCTTCGAAATCTCAGAGGCGTCCGCCCCGCATGAGGTTGTCGTCAAGTCGGCCTGCTCCCTCATCAGCGCGGGCACAGAGCTCGCGATGTACAGTGGTTCACACATCGGCTTCTCACGGCCGGACCCGCCGCAGTTCCCAATCGACATGGGCTACGCCTTGGCAGGCGCCGTGCAGGCGGTCGGCCGCGAGGTGACAGAATGGGCAGAAGGCGACCGTGTGGTGGTCTACGCATCGCATGGGGACTGGGCCCTGTGTGATGTACGCACAACCAAAATGTGGCGTTTGCCGCCGGACGTTACGCTGGAGCAGGGCGCACTGGCTGTGATGGGCGGTATCAGCGCGGTGGGCGTGCGTCAGGGGAAAGTAACGCTGGGCGAAACGGTGATCGTCTTGGGGCTGGGACTGATCGGCCAGTTCGCGGCGCAACTGTCTCGCCTGTCCGGCGCGCGGCCCGTAATTGGGGTCGATCTCCTCCCCAATCGCGTGCGGATCGCAGGCGCCAGTGGTATCTATGCTCTCAATCCGAACCAATCGGACGTCGGACAAACAGTGAACGATGTCACCGGGGGACATATGGCGGAGGTAGTGATCGAAGCGACCGGCAATCCCCATGTAGTACCGCAGGCCCTGGACTTGGCAGGCGACGGCGGGCGTGTCGTGCTGCTGGGCAGCCCCCGCGGCTCAGCCGAAATCGATCTCTACAGGGCTGTTCACCATAAAGGTGTCTCACTGATCGGCGCGCATGCCCGCGTGTCCGGGCATCCTTACACGACCCGAGATCCGTGGACCCGGGAGCGCAACCTTGATCTGGTTTTGCGCCTGTTTGCGGACGGCTCTCTGCAGAGCGAGGGGCTGATCAGCCACCGCATTCAGCCAGACGACGTTGGAGAGACGTACGAGATGCTCGTTGAGCGCCCGGATGATTTCCTCGGCGTGTTGATCGAGTGGAAGTCTTGACCCAAGGCGGCATCAAGCTGTAGGCCGCAATCAGGGTGTGCTCGACAGAGTCGAACAGACGCGCGGGACTGCGTCCGCTAATAACTGTGGGCGTGATCTGGTTGGGGTTAAGCCTGGCGCAGCGATGGTTTTGAAAGAGGACGTCGCGCCGGCATCCACTAGCCCTTCAACGCGCCGATGGTCAGGCCGCGAATAAAGTACTGTTGAAAGAGAAAGAATATGATGACCGGCGGCACGGCCATCAGCACGCCGGAAGCCATGGCAATGGGGTAATCGTTCCGCCCCGTGCGCTCCATGCCGCGCAGCAGGGTCACGCCGACCTGGATGGGCATCAGTTTCAAATCGTTAATCACGGCCAGGGGCCACACGAAGTCGTTCCACGTTGCCACGAAGGTGAAGGTCCCCAATGCCGCTAGCGCCGGTTTGGTCAGCGGCAGCGCGATCTGCCACCACAGGCGGATCTCGCCGGCACCGTCGATGCGCGCTTGGTCGAACAGCTCGGACGGCAGTGTCAACATGAACTGGCGGATGAGGAAAACCGCATACGGTGACGCCAGCCCAGGCAGGATCATGACCCAGTAGGTGTCATGCAGATTCAGCAGCAGCGTCAGCATGAAGGCCGGGATTAGCCTGGAGAAACCCGGCAGCATCATCGTGCTCAGCACCAGCCAAAAGATGATATCTCGACCTCGAAAGCGCTTGCGCGCGAAGGCGTAGCCGGCAGCCGCGCACAACAACAGCCCCAGGACGGTAACCGTGACGGAGACGAAGAGGCTATTGGCCAGCCAGCGCAGCACGGGAAAGGTCGAACTCAACACCTGCTGGTAGGACTCCAGGGTGGGCTCCTTCAACCACAGGCCGGGAGGCAGAGCCTGCGCCTGCTGGCCTTTCTTGAAGCTGGTCAGCACCATCCAGTAGAGGGGAAACCATGAGACGAGAGCCCAAAAGAAGAGCAGCAGCAATGTAATGTTGCCGCCGATCTTTTCCCGAACCCTGCGCCAGGAACGTTTTTCAGTCTGGATTGGAGGCGAGACAAGCTCTTCGGGGACAGTGGGTTGTTTCAGCACAGCGCGCCCGGGCTCCTTTAGTATTCCACGACCGACCGGAACCAGCGGAACAGGACTACCGCCAGTGCCAGGGTAAGTAGGAGAAGCGCCAGTCCGACGGCCGATGCGTAGCCGACTTTAAGAAAGACAAACGCGTAACGGTAGGTCAGGAAGGCGAGTGTCAACGTGGACCCCACCGGCCCGCCCTTGGTGAGGAAAAAGACGGAGACGAAGAGCTGCATTGCCACGATCGTTGTCGTTACCGCCACATAGAGGATGCTCGGGGTCAACAGGGGGATGGTGATGTATATTGTCTCGAGCCACCCGGTGGCGCCGTCAATATGGGCTGCATCGAACAACTCGGAAGGCAGCCCGAGAACTGCGGCCACGAAGATGATAATCCCAACGCCCAGCCCGGTCACCAGGTCCATAAAGACAAGGGATGGCAGGGCTGTCTGCGGATTCCCCAGCCAGTTGACAGGCTCAATTCCGACCACACTCAACAGGTAGTTAATCAGCCCGAACTGGTTATTGAAGATGTAGCGCCAGACGACCGCTACGGCGACGAGCGAAACCACGCTGGGCAGATAGAAGGCGCTTTGCAGACCCTGGCGCATGCCCTGACTGCGGAACTTCGTGATCCTGATCGCCACCGCAAGCGCCAGGGCGACGGCAGCGAATGTGAACATCCCTACGTAGGCCAACGTGTTGCGTACAGATTGCCAGAAACGCTTGTCGTTCAGGACGTGGTCAATGTTGTCCAGACCAACCCAAACCGGCTTTCGATCGTACCATTCAAGCGCGGCCATCACGACGGACATAACCGTAGGCACCAGCACAAAGACAAGGAACAGAACCAGGAAAGGTGTGACGAAGATATAGCCCCACATCTCCTCACGCTTGGCATAGTTCATGGCTGTCCCCGCTTTTGAGAGTCTGAAAGGGTCTCCCGCGAGCGGTGTCGTCGCGGGAGACCGGCCTTATCCATGGTGGGGTTCTACGCACAGCTCTCGAGAGCCGTGTTGATGTCGTCAGTCATCTCCTGCATCACCTGTTCCGCGCTCTTGCCGGAGAAGGCGCCCTGGAAATGTTCCTCAAAGATCGAGCGCACCACGATGGTCTCCGTACTGCGCTTGGCATCGAACCATGCGTTAGGCATCAGACATTCGGATGTATAGACCACGAGGGGGTCGTCGGCGACTTCAGCCAGAATGGACTTGCGGAACGGCAGCATTCCGGCCGACTTAACCAGCCATTCTTCGCTTTCCTTGTTGGTCATCCAGTGGAGGAACTTCAACAGTCCTGGCGTATCAGCAGGGTCCTCGGGCTTGAAGGGCACCAAACCGGAATAGTTTGCGCCGCCCCAGGCAATGGCGGGATGAGGGTCATCGTGTGGATACTGGATGAAGCGCCATTTGCGTTCGTTCTCGGTATCGGTGACGACCAGAGTCTCCTCATCCAGTTCCATCCCCTCCCGGCGTGCTCCCCCGGGTACCACGTTGCCAACCTGCATGAGGACGTTGCCCTGGTCGATGAGGGCGTTGTTATCGTCGCCGGTGTACCCTGCCGGATCGGGAATCAGGTCGTTTTCGGCCAGCTCTTGCATCCATGCAAGGCATTTGATCGCCTCCGGCGAGGCCATGTCGACGCACGATTCCGTCTCATCGGTCCAGAAGTGGGCGCCGAAGCAGCGGAAGTACAGGAGTGTCACCCAATGAAAAGCCGGTGTGGAATGGGCGGATGGGATGCCGAGTCCGTAGCGCTCGCTGCCGTCCGGTCGTGTACCCCGCACAGCCTCAAGCCAGCCATTGAACTGGTCAATGTTCCACCCGTAGCATGGCGCCTGGGGGGCAGTATCCATCGCGCCCGCCTCCTCGACTCCATCGAGGTAGACAACCCCGGACTGACAGACCGGCCAGTACGGCAACATGTACACCCTGCCTTCAATTGAGCACTGCTCAAGCATTCCCTCGACCATATCGCTGGACAACTGCTCTTCCAACGAGTCGGTGAGGTCCAGAGCCAGTCCCACCTCTAAGGCCGAAAGGGCAAGCTGGATCCAGCCGCCGCCGACAACATCCGGGGGCGAACCGGCCGCGAGAGCCGTTGTCACCTTGCTGCCCTGCTCCCACGTCAGGGGAAGCACCTCAACCTCAATACTTGGATTCTCTTCCATAAAGGCGTTTGCTCGCTCCCACTGCCAGGAACCGGGCTCGCCAAGAGCCGATGAGTAGTACGGGAAATCCCAGAAATCAATCGTTGTCGTTACGGCCGCGGGCGCAGCTTCTCCTCCCTCTCCCGCCGGCGCCGCCGGCATAGCGCAAGCAGCCAGAAGGGCTCCCGTACCCGTGACGGCAGACAGCTTCAAGAAATCACGCCGACTCAGGTTGTTCCGTTTCATACTCTCTTCTCCTTTGATCTGATAGTTTGATCTGATAATGATCGAAGCGCATGCAACAACACGTACTCTGGTCAAATGCTTCCGAGGGGCTGAGCGCCAACGGTCCTAAGTCGACGCATGTCGCTGTCCAGAAACTGTCATGCCTTACTCATGCGGTCATCTCTTGACCGCGCCATTCCGTATCAATGCCGACATAGTCTTCTACAAAGTGCTGATGCCGTGCAGGCAGCGCCTCAATAAACGCCTGCGCCGATTCAGGGAGCGGCCACGGCGCCTCTATCCGGTAGCTGCGCGGGCGGAGACCGAGGCCGCAGGAAAGCCGCACCTGGTCGGTTTGGTTGGGGAAAGCGGCGTGGTAGGTGCGTGTGGCGAAGATGATCTGGTCGCCCGGCTCCGTGAACAGGGGCACAATTCCCGGCACGTCGAAACCGACATAGCCTTTGGGTTCACTCCCCCGCCGGTGGAATGAGCGCCGATCCGGGGTCAGCGCAAAGCCCTCCGGTCCCGCCCAATCTTCCACGTGGGAATCTTCAATCACGGCGAGGCCGCCGTGTTCAGGATAGGAGCCTGTGAGGTAGAACCAGCGGCCCGAGGGCCAGGATCCCCGGTTCAAGACATCGCCGGCGTTTTGCGGGGGGCCTTGACTGAAGCCGTGCCAGTCAGAGTGCCACGTGAGTGGAGACGAACCGGGATTGCGCAGAATCGCGGCTGAACGGTGGATGGTCAGCTCGTCCGCCTGGCAGAAGAGCCGCTGGACCCGCAGAAAGGGCTCGTAGTCGAGAAGTTTCCACAGTGCCGGTGCGTGCTCGACAAAGGAGGTGTGGGTGTAGCTCTCGCCGGGGCCCATTGTCCCGTCTGGGTCAATGACCTGTAGAACCGCTTCCTGAAGCTCCTCAACCAGCTCCTCGGACAGGACCTGCTTGACCACCGCAAACCCATGGGCGTCGACACAGGCCTGGGCAGCCTCCAACTCATCGAGGCCGAATTCATAGCGATACGAAAGCGCGGGTTTCTGAATGTCAGTGTAGGCCATAGGGAAACTCGTTGAGGCTTTCTGGAGATGATCACCATGCTCCGCCAGCGCACACGCCGCTTCTGATGCGACACGTTCACCTGCGCCCGGGAACACAGTTCTTGGCACGACGCGGCGATTCATGCTTCGCTACACCGTGTCTTTGTCCACATATTATTATATCTAAGACCTCCCTTGTCAAACCGTTTTTCACGGTCCGGCCAGCCCCTTTTTACAACCTGCTCAACTGCTGTATAGTTCTCCTTGAAGCGCTTGCCCTGTGTTCGTCCACTATCTTCCTTCAGAGGTCTATCGTGAAGATCACCAGCGTCCGAACCATCCACGTCGCTCCCTTCTCCAACATCACCTTTCTTGAACTGACGACGGACAGCGGGATCGTCGGCCTGGGAGAGACCTATTACACGCCCCGTTCTGTTACGGCTTATATCGGTGAGGTATTGACGCCGCTGCTGCTGGAGAGCGACCCGCGCCAGATCGAGGCGTTCTGGCGCCGGGCCTACGAGAACTCCCATATCTACGGCAATAAGGGGCTGGAGATGCGCTGCCTCTCGGCGGTGGATGTCGCGCTCTGGGATATTCTGGGCCAGGAGCTGGGCCGGCCGATCTGGCAGCTTCTCGGCGGGACGAGCAATCCGGAAGGCGTGCCGGTCTACAACACCTGCGCCTCCGCAGGGTACGGGCAGAAAGCGCCGGATATCTCCCGTAAAGCGAACACCGCTGCAACGGGCCCTTATCAGGACTTTGAGGCCTGGCAGCCCGGCGGCGATGCCGGTGTACTGGCCCGCTCACTCCTCGACATGGGAATCCGCGCCATGAAGATCTGGCCCTTTGATCGCTTCGCCCTCGCCAATCACGGCCAGACGATTTCGTTCGCAGAGATCGAAGAAGGATTGCAGCCGTGGCGGCAGGTTCGCGACGCTGTGGGCCTGGAGATGGATATTATCCTGGAGGGGCACGGCTATTGGGCTCTCCAGCCCGCCCGCCGCATCGCGGAGACTCTCGAGCCCTACAAGCCGGTCCTGCTTGAGGACCTGATGAAGCCTGACAACCCGCGTACGCTGGCCAAGCTGCGCAGTTCGACGCGCACCCCAATCTGTGCGTCCGAACTGCTCATGAATCGCTACGCGGTCGAGGAGATGCTACGGGCGGATGCCTGTGACGTGGTGATGACGGATGTGACCTGGGCGGGCGGCATCACCGAAGCGCGCAAGACGGCTGACATGGCCGAGACCAACAACATGGGCGTGATCTTCCACGACTGCACCGGCCCGGTAACGCTGGCAGCCTCTCTTCACCTGGCCGCCCACGCCACCAATACGTGGATGCAGGAGATCGTGCGTGCGTTTACCCTGGGATTCTATCTGGAACTGGTCGATCACCCATTTGTGGTGGAAAACGGGCGTATGCAACCACCCCAAAAACCGGGGTTAGGAGTGGCATTGAGTCCGGAGGCGCTAGAAAGAGACGACTGCCGGATTACCACATTGATCTAGAGCGCGGCCTACCCAGCCGTCTGCCCCAGGAAGAGATCCCGTCCCGCCACCAGCGTCTGCATCTTGCGGTCAGCGACCGAGCGCGGCAGCATCCAGAAGCCGCAGTCCGGATGAATCCACTTGACCCTATCCTCGCCCAGGAGATCGACCGCGTACTGAATGCGCCCCGCGATCACGTCGGGGCTCTCCACTTCGTTGTCCTTGATGTCGACGACGCCGATCCCCAGAGCGATACCCTCGCGCAGATCGGTGAAGACCTCCAACTCATCATAGCCGCGGCGGGCGAACTCCAGCACCAGGTGGTCCACGTGCAGGTTGTTGAGAAAGCCGAGCAGGCTGGCCCAGAAGCCGCTCTGGATGCTCTGGCCGCCGTAGTTGCCGAAGCAAAGGTGCAGCGCGCGTTCGCCGCGGGCACCGTCGAGCACATGGTTGATCGGCTCGTGCGCCCAGACGGCGTCCTCCGGGTTACCGGTCAGATTGGCCTCATCCACCTGCAGAACGGGCGCGTCAATCGCCTCGACCTGGCGGCGCAGCACCTCGGCGATGGCCATGGTCAGGCTGGGCAGATCGCTGTAGTGGCGGTCCAGCAGCGTTTTCGCCAGCATGTAGGGCGCGGTCACGGTGAACTTGAGCGGCGCGGCGGTCAGCTCCTTCACCATCTGCCAGCTTGAAGGCAGGTCCAGCTCGCCTTCGCCGATCTGGCCTTCGACCACAGCGGCCGGCTGCGTGCGGAAGCCCATCCCCTGCTGGGCGCGAAAATCGTCCACATCCTTGCGACCCATTTCGCTCGAGATGCCGGACATCTGCCGCACGAAATACTCGATCATCCCGTTCGTCTCAGGATGGTTGACATCGAAGCGGGTCAACTCACCATCGGAGATCACGTCCAACCCGGCCAGCTCCTGCGTCTTGAGGACGACGAGAATGGCGTCGCGCAGATTGGGGACGGACGGATAGGCGGCCAGCCAGGCCGGCAAGGGGTAGCTGCCGACGACGGTCGTTTTGATGAAGGGTTCGGACATTAGGTGCTCCTGGTGCGGGATGTGTTGTGTCGGTAAGATTTGCTGAATTGGTAAATGGTTGGTAATCGCTATCCACTAACGTGTGAGAGACGCAGGGCCAGGTGATCAAAATCCTCAGGGCACTTCTGCCGGATGACGTCAAAGACACCTGTCATCGGATAGAAACTCACAATCTCCGAAATCCTGTCCGACTTCAATGCTTCATCAACGCCGCCGAGCAATGGCTCCTGGCAGACCTCAATATGTGCCCTAGGCCTACCGATGGCGCGGAAAAGCCGCTCGAAGATCGGCTTCAGAATGTATTGGTCCTTGCGGAAATCCTCGGGGATGATGAGGACTCTCACTTCCCCACCTCTTCGTCATAACCCTCGGTAAAGGCCAGCACAGTCTCCATCCAGCCGCCGGTCAGGAGTCTTCCCAACCCATGGGAATTGCGCAGATCCTCAGCCTTTGGCAATTCGGCGATGGGGCGAATGATGGCGTCGTCCGCATCTTCAAGGCGGCAGACCACGGAAGTGTTCTTGAACGTGTCATCGTTCATCACCGTCAACAGGTCCGGCGAATGGGTGGTGGTGACGACCTGAATCCCATTCTTAGCGGTCTGCTTTTCGATCAGTTCCAGCAGGAGCCATTGTCGCGCGGGATGGATACCGTTGTCGATCTCCTCAAAAAAATAAAGACCATTGGGGTCCGGTCCCAGCAGCACAGCCAGCATGGCCAGGAAGCGCAGAGTGCCGTCCGACGCGGCGTAAGCGGACACGCTTCTGCCATTCGCCTCGCGTAAAACGAGTTGTACCCGGCCGGAGGGGTCGATAGGAAACTCGAAGTCCCGCACATCCATTGGCGTCAACTCGCGTATCCATTCAACCAGCGTCTCCTTGCGCTGTGAGTCTTCACAGATCTCCCGCAACACCGTCGGCAGATACTCACCGCCGTCGCCCAGTACAGTTTGGCCGGAAAAGGCCGGCTCCCGCATTCGCTGCGGCTCCAGGTCCAGAAAGCGCATCTTGCCAAGAACCTGCGTGATCCGTTCGGCGATTTCCTTGTGCTCCTTCAAGACATTTTTGTGTTCCTGTATCTGGGTCAACGCTGGCTGGTCCGGCCTCACCATGATTCGATCACCATACTTTCTCTGTGTACGGGTCTTTTCCATGCGCAAAAGCAAGTGCATGTCGTCCCCCTGATCATGGACAGGATCGCCCGGACCCGGATGGCTCGTGTAGATCTTTCTTCAGCCGAATTTGAGTCTTTCCCTCATCACCTGAAATGCGCCATCTCTTGTTTCATCCCTGCCGACCTCAATCGTGTAGGTAAAGTCCTTCACTTTGACCTGAAGCGAGACCGAGGGTTGGCCGAAGCGGACGATTTCGTTCATCGCGCCGCGCACCCCGGCCCACTCGATCTGTCCGCCGGCGCCGTATTTGCCGCCGAAAATCTCGGCCAGCGTGTAGCCGCGGCCGATGCCGTGCAGGAAGCGGAACGCGTCGCGGATGTTGCTCTTGCCGCTAGCGTTGGCGCCGACAATGACGGTGAACGGGCCGACGCGCAGCGTTTCGTCGGCGAAGTTCTTGAAATTGATGAGTCGAATCGAGGTGATCATGACACCTCTCCAGGTTCACACCGCTTGCCGGTGCGGGAAATCATAACACGGGAATACGGACGGATGGTAATGGAGGGGCGTTCTCTCACTCCTCTCTCCTCTTGACTCTCTCTGAGCAGTTCCAGTTTGTCTTTTCGTCTGAATTGGTAAACACTGCACCTGCGCAGCGCGCCAGAATCGCCGCGCAATCCAACCACTACTCCGAACGCAGGTGACCATGACAAACGAGACCCAACCTTCACCCGTTGCGGCCTTCCGCGCCAAGATGGCGGCGGGCGATATCTGTATCGGCGCATCGATCACGCTGACCGACCCACACGCCACCGACGCGCTCGGCGATTCGGTCGACTTTTTCTGGATCGACCTGGAGCACAGCATGATGAGCGCGGAGGCGCTGGGCGGGCATCTGCTGGCGGCGAAGGCGCGAAGCAAGCCCGCCCTCGTGCGCGTACCCGGCAGCGGCACTCCCTTCATCAAACCGGTACTGGACGCGGGCGCGGACGGGATCATCGTGCCGCAGGTGCGCTCGGCCGCCGAAGTGCAGGATGTGGTAAACAGCTGCCGCTACCCGCCCCTGGGCGAGCGCGGTTATGGGCCGCGCGTGCCCGCCAACTACGGGCGCGACGGCGGCAACGCCTACATCGAGCGGGCCAACCGGGAGATCTTCGTGGCCGTCCAGATTGAGAACGCAGAGGCTTTTGCCGCCCTGGACGACATCCTGGCCATCACCGGGCTGGACTCGATCGCGCTGGGGCCTTGGGATCTCTCGGCGTCACTGGGTCTTCTGGGCGATGTGGAGCATCCGACCGTGATCGAGGCGGTGGACAGCATCATCGCACGCACGCGGGCGGCCGGTCTGTTCGTGGGGGCCGGCATGGCGCCCGACGCGCGCTTTGCCCTCGGTATGGCGAAACGCGGCGTGCAGTGGTTACAGGTAGGCGACGACTGCGGCTACATGATCCTGGCGATGGACCAGATCACGGCCGAGGTGCGGAGTCAACTGTAGTGGGTTTGCGGCCGGAAGGAAGCTAATGCGGGCCTGCTGCCCCCCCTCCACACGTGTTGATGTAAGATAACGCCCCAGCGATTGTGCTGGGGCGCTTGTGTTTAGCGGTGAGTTGCGCTGTTTGCCTGTCTAATCTCCGCAACTGACGCCTAGAGGCGGGAGCGTACCTTATCGTCCAAGCCAAGATCGGCTCTTATCTCTTCATCACTGTACGTTCGCTCTACCCCTTGACGAATCCGGTCCGCCGATGCAGTCGCCAAGTAATAATCCTCGGTCTCTTCCAATCCGCGCTCGATGATTTCACGCAGATAGAATTCCCGTGATCGGCCGGCATCTTCAACCAGTTCATCAACGGCCCGCCGCAATTCCGGCAGTGTCCACAGTAAGAACCGATGTGCCAGGGACACCATCTTCGCTCGAACTGTACCCATTTGCTGTCCTCCTGCGCGCAAATTGTCCAAAGGCAGTCAAGGCCCTTCTCATTCTGATTTATCCAGCCTCTTGTCCTGCATTGGCCGACACGCGCAGCGACAATTGTACATCCCCTCATCTTTGCCGTACAGCTTTGCGGACAGCTTCCTTGCTGTAGAGAACTCGCGGCTTTATAGCGGCCGGTGCTGACACAGTGCTCCTTTTCCCCTATCAACTCTCCCACTCCGGAATCTCGACCATCTGTCCGCCTTGCAGGGCGCTTTGGTGCGCGCAGATGCCGGGCAGCGCCATCCTCAGTGCGGCGTGGATGTCGAGCGGCGGCGGTGTATCGTCACGGATACAGGCCAGGAAGTCCTGGACCATCATGTACTCGGCGGTGCCGTGTCCGCCCTGGGTTGCCTCCGGTGGCGCGTCGGTCACATTTTCGGTGATCGGCATCTCGATCATGTTGTTCAGATGCGGCACCGAATCCAACCACGCGTTGGTCTGCAGCGGGCTGGTCGGCGGGCGCGAGGTCTCGAGGACGCCGTCGGTGCCGTAGATCGAGTAGTAGTGGAACATGGGCTCACGGGTGATGCCGAATGCGACCAGGATCTTGATCACGCCGCCGCTGGCCGTCTGCAGAATCGCCACCTCGGTGCCGGATTTGACGCGGACGGGCAGGTCCCCGGTTCCGCTGGTGACGCTCATCCCGCTGGCTGCGACGCAGCGCTCGTCCGTCACTTTGAGCAGCGGGCCGAGGCTGTGGGTACAGTAGTGGATAGGCGGCATGGAGGCGCGCCAGGTGGGCGATCCGTCGGCCTGGCGCAGCAGATGGCGCGTATCATGGATGTACTCGGCTTCGGCGTACATGAAGTCACCCAGCAGGCCCTGGCGCCACATCTCCCGCCAGCTCAGAATATGCGCCCAGTAGCAGCAGTTCTCGGCCAGCATGAATTTCTGGCGCGGGTGGGCCTGCACTGCGGCGAGGAGCTGGCGGCATTCGTCCATGTTGGTGGCGAGGGTGACTTCCTGCAGGACGTGGCAGCCAGCCTCGAGCGCGGCCACTGTGTGCTGGCAGTGCAGAGGGACGGGGGAGGCGACGAAGACGATGTCCAGCCCGTGCGCCAGCATCTCGTCGTATGCGCTGCAGAGGTGGGCTTGGGGGAAGAGCGCGCCAAACCGTTCGAGGGCGGCCGCGTCGATATCGCAGCCGGCGACCACGTCGCAGCCGGGCATAAGGTCGAAGACGCGCGCCGGGCCCAGACCGCGGTACAACCCGACAACACCTACACGATAACTGCGCATAACGAAACTCCCTTCAAAAGAGAGGAAAGAGTGGAGAGGAGTGAGGAGTGAGAATCTCTTGGCCGCTTCTCACTTCTCTTCGCTCACTTGTTGGCTCACGCCGGCGGTGGCCTGACGCAGGCGCGCGGCGCAGTCGATGCGGCGTCCGGTCGCCATGGATTCCTGCGCGGCGAAGGGGATGATCATGCCGGTCAGGATGGAGCGCGGGTCGTAGGGGCCCGTTGGGTTGGACTGGAGCCAGGCGACGAAGTCACGGTGGATGCGAAAGTCAGCGCCGCCGTGTCCGCCGACGGCCGGCGGCAGATCGATGGCTTGCGGCTCTTCGCCGTTGCGCCAGAGCGTCACCGCCGCGGGCGTCTGGCCTGCGCGCCTGCTGTGCATCACGACATCCAACTGTCCTTCCGTGCCGTTGACGACGTAGCGCCGCTCATAGTCCGGCCCGGATGTGGTGAGATGGAGGGTGTAGAGGACGCCGTTGGAGAGCAGGCCGGAGATGGAGCAGGAATCGCCTGCGGTCATGGGCCTGTCGTCGCCTTCGGTCCAGATGTTGCGCGTGATGGTGGCTGTACAGTCCAGGACCTCTGCGCCCAGGCAGTGCTGGATGGTGTCGGTGTCGTGGGTGAGTTTGCCTTCGACCAGGGTCGACGAAGGCGGCGTTCTGAAGTGCGACCACACGCCTTGCGACCAGCGGTTGCCGGTGTTGACGTGCCCGAGCACGCTCTGGATGCGGCCCAGACTGCCTTCGTCGATGATGCGCTTCATGGCGAGCGTGGCGGGAAAGCGGCGCAGGTTGAAGCCAATGAAGAGGGGATACTGATGACGGACCACCTCTTGATACAGCTTTACGGTCTGCTCCCAGGAGAAGGCGACGGCCTTCTCGAGGAAGACGGGGATGCCGCGTTGCAGCGCGGCCAGCGCATGTTCGACGTGATCGACGGCGTAGCTGCCGACGAGTACGAAGTCGAGGTCGGGCGTATTTGCCAGCAACTGGCGATAGTCGTGGTAGAAGGCGGAGCCGAAGCGCTCCTCTTCTTCGGGGGAGGGAGCGCGCGGGTCGGCCACGGCGACGCAGCGGACCGTCACTCCCTCCATCGCTTCGAGGCTCTCCATGTGGTAGCATCCGCGGCGGCCAAGGCCGATGACGGCGAAACGAAATGTTGGTGTCGTCATATCTGCCTCTTTCTCCCGAGTCTGTCTATCGCCTCTACCATATACGAGTTTATCTGCATCCGGTCCTGTAGTACACCCAGACAGCCCTATGAAATTCCATTACTATCCTGACACGGATTCCCTCTATATTGACCTCTCCGAAAAACCGAGTACGGATTCCACGGAGGTCGCCCCGGGAGTAATTCTGGATTTCGATGAGCGTGGCCAGCTTGTCGGCATCGATATCGACCATGCCAGTAAAGTTGCCAATCTGTCAACGCTCGAAGCGAAGTCACTGCCGGTCCAGTCGTTGACGCTCGTCTAGTTCAGAATCCTGTCTTCGTACACATCCTGCCTGCGAAGTTGCTGCACTTCACCCGTTGCCGATTGCGCGCAGGTCGGCCACCACGCCCTGCGCTTCGGCTTCATAGAGCTTCCAGATGACGCGCAGGCTTTGCAGGCTGAGGCGGCCGTCGGTGAGCGGACGGCGGCCGTGCTCCAGGCAGTCGACGAAGTGGATCAGCTCGTTCTCGAGATGCTTGCCCACGGCTGTCTCCAGCAACAGCTCCTCGCTGCCTTTCTCCGCTTCAAGCGCGCCCTGGTGAAGCAGCAATCTCCCCTGGCTGATCTGCCCTTCCAACATGCCCTCGGTGCAGTGGGCGTGAAAAGAGTATTTAAGGCGCGTGCCTTTGGCGCCCCAGGTGCCGAAATGGTAGCCGAGCGCGCCGCTTGCGAATTTGAGTGAGACGTTGGATGTGCCCTCACCCTCCATCCAGGGCGTGCCGAAGTTGGTGCCGATATGGGTGCCGGAAACGGGCTGCCCCATCCAGGCGATCAGGATGTCAATATAGTGGCAGCCGTGGCTGAAAAGCTGGCCGCCTCCGAGCGTCTCTTTGCGGTGCATCCAACTGCCCGGCTCGCCCTGCGTATGCTGCTCGGTCCAAATCGAAAGCTGGAAGAGATCGCCGTAGGCCCTGGCTTTGAGCAGGCGCTCCATTTCGACGACGATCGGGTGAAAGCGCATGCAGTAGGCGACCATCAGGGTGCGGTTGGCGCGTTCGGCGGTCTCGATCAGGTCCAGGCATTCCGCTTCCGAGTTGGCCAGCGGCTTCTCCATCAGCAGATGTTTGCCGCGGCGCAGCAGGTCGATACCGATGGGATGGTGGAGGTGATGGGGCACGGCGAGAATGGCGGCGTCGATATGGTCGAGGATCTGGAGATAGTCGGCCGCGACGGTGTCGCAGCCCATCAGGTCGGCGGTCGCCTGGGCACGCGGCAGATCCGGGTCGACCGCGGCGGTGAAGAGGGCGCGGCCCTGCAGTTTCCGGAAGGCCGCGCGGTGGGACTGGCCCATGCCGCCGCAGCCGATGAGGCCGATGCGGATCATGGCTGCAGCCGCCGGTGGTCGGTAGTCAGAAAGCGGCCGCGCGCCACCGGCCTACCCCTTGATTCCGGTTCGGGCGATGCCTTGGATGAAATGCTCCTGGCCGATGAAGAACATGACGGTGATCGGCAAAATACTGATGACCGCGCCGGCCTGGATCAACTCCCAGCGCCCACCCGACTGATTGGTCAACAGCGTCAACCCCAGGGTGATGGTCATGGTCTCGACCTTGGTGAGGAAAATCAGGGGCCCCATGAGGTTATTCCAGGAGCCAAGAAAGGTGAAGATGCCGAGGGTGGCCAGGCCCGGCTTGGAGAGGGGCAGGAAGATGCGGTAGTAGATCTGAATAAAACTGCAGCCGTCGATGCGCGCCGCCTCCACCATTTCCTGGGGGATGGTGAGATAGAACTGGCGCATGAGGAAGATGCCAAAGGCGGTGCCGAAGAAGAACGGCACGGTGAGCGGCAGATGTGTGCTGAGCCAGCCGATGTCGCGATAGAGCTTGAAGAGGGGAATAAGGGTGACGTGGAAGGGGATCATGATCGTGGCGAGGATGATGGCGAAGATAATGTTTTTGCCCGGGAAGCGCATGCGCGCGAAGGCGAAGGCGGCCATTGAGCAGCTCAAGAGGGCGCCGACCGTGGCAAACACCGCGATCTTGATGCTGTTGATCAAGAAGAGATCAAAGGGCAGCACGTCGAAAAGTCTGGGGTAGTTCCCCCACTGCAGCGGAATCGAGATCCACTTCGGCGGCAGCAGCAGTACCTCGCCCGGCTCCTTGAGCGAGGTGGAGATCATCCACAACAGGGGAAGGAGCATGGTGACGCCAACGAGGGTGAGAACGGAATAGAGTAGCACACGCCACATGACGTAAAGGACTCTGTAGGAGGTCAGGCCTTCGGATGCATAAGCAGAGGCGCCGAGCATCGCCGTCGTGCGGGCCTCACCGATGGGGGTTGCGTCTTGTGCGCTCATGGTGGTTCTACCTCAGAGTTCGTAATGGACCCAGCGTCTCTGGAACCAGAACTGGAACAACGTCAGGCTGACGATGATAACGAAGAGCACATAGGCTAGCGCGGAGGCGTAGCCCATGTGGAAGTTCTCAAACCCCTGTTGGAAAAGATAGTAGACGATGGTCTTGGTGGAGTTGACCGGCCCGCCCCTGGTCATCACATAGGCTTGTGCAAATACCTGGAAGGAGTTGATCACGGACAGGGTGAGGACGAAGAAGGTGACGGGCGAGAGCAGCGGGATGGTGATGTTGAAAAATTTATGCCAGGCGTTTGCGCCATCGACGGTGGCGGCTTCGTAGTAGTCCTGGGGAATGCCCTGCAAACCGGCGATGAAGATGACGATGTTGTAACCCAGGCCATGCCAGATGCTCATGATGATGATGGCCGGCATCGCCCAGGTGACGCTGCTCAGCCAGCGCACGCCGCGGAAACCCAGGAAGCGCAGCAGTTCGTTGACGAGGCCGAAGTCTGACTGGTAGAGCCAGAGCCAGAGCACCGAAATGGCGACCACAGAGGAGACGACGGGCAGGAAGTAGATGGTGCGAAAGACGGCCACAAACCGGATCTTCTGATTGAGCGCTATCGCCAGCAAGAGGGCGAGAACGGTTCCGGTGGGGACGGTCCCCAATACGTAGTAGCCCGTGTTCTTGATCGTGATCCAGAAGAGGGGATCTTCGGTCAGGAGTTCGATATAGTTGTCGAAGGCCTGCCACTTGGGCGTGCTCAACAGGTTCCAGCGGGTAAAGCTGTAGTAGAGCGAGGCCAGCACGGGGCTGGCGGTAAAGACGATCAGCCCCAGGATGGTGGGCAGGATGAGGATATAGGCTTCGATCGCCTCCCGCCCCCGGTTGCTCCCCAGAAATTCGCGCACCCTGCCGCGCGCGGGTGTCGTTACAGCGCTCATACAACTCTCTCCAGACTGCGAGTAGAGAGAAATGACTCCTCATTTCTCTCTACTCACTCCTCGCTGCTTGCTATCCGAGCAGTTCTTCTCGGGAGCGCTCAAGAACGGCGTTGACACGCGACTCGAGGGCATCGGTCGCCTCTTCCACCGTCTTGACTTGCAGCATAGCCGCTTCCTGTTCCTCGACGGCGATGCTGGCGATCTCGCCTTCGGCGGGGCCGTTGAAGACGGGCGTGGCGTCTTTGAGCAACTGGTTGAGGATCCACAGCTGCGTGGGCGGATCGGTGCGATCCTGCACGTAGATCAGGCCCTCCGCGGTCGGAATATGGGCGGGGAAGGGGAAGATGGTCTCAGCGTACATGACCGCGCCGTCGCCCATCGTCAGCCATTTGATATATTCCCACGACTCATCCTGGTGCGCGGCGGAACTGGTGATCGAGATACCGTTCTGATAGGCGTCGATCGTGTTCTGGCCGGTAACGGGATGGGAGGGAGGCGTGAAGACGTCCCACTCGAACTCCTCAATCTCGGAGAAGGAGGGGATCATCCAGTCACCCATCACCGCGAAAGCCACGCGCCCGGTCTGGAAGGGGTTGAACTGCAGGTTGGCCTCGGGCGGCATGGCGACCTTATGTTCGTTGACAAGGTCGACCATCCACTGGAAGGCCTCCATCGGCGCGTCCTCTTTAATAAGACAGCCGTTGTAGTCTTCGTCATAGAAGGCGCCGCCGGCCTGGAAGATCCAGAAGTTCATGCGGGAATTGCCGTCCACGGGTTTGTCCATGCCGTAGGACTCGGCCGAGCCGTCGTCGTTGATGACGGTGAACTCTTTGCCCGCCTCGACGATCGTGTCCCAGGTCCAGCTCTCGTCCGGATCGGGGATGCCCTTCTCGGCGAACCAGTTCTTGTTCCAGAACCACATCGTGCCCGAGTGCCAGACGGTGGGGAAGGCGTGCAGGTCGCCCGAGCCGCACCGGATCTGGCCGGGTTGCCAGCGCCCTTGTGTGATTGAGCCCTCATAGAAGTCGTTGAGGTCGACGCCATCGCGCTCGATGAAGGGATCGAGCGGGATCGTCACCCCGTTGTGCGCGAAGCGCACGTGATAGTAGGGCGAGTGATGCATGATGTCGGGTGAATCGCCGGCGGCGGTAGAAGCCAACATCTTCTGCCAATAGTTGGACCAGGAGGTAATGTCCTCCTGCAGCTTGATGTTGGGGTAGGCTTCCTGGAAGGCCGCCTGGAGGACGCCCTGCTTCTCTACCTGGAAGCCCCAGTAGGCAAGGCGCAGCTCGACGGTCTCCATGCCGCCGTCGTCGCCGGAGTCCATCGCGTCACCGGCGGGTGCGGGCGCGGCGCAGGCCGCGGTCACCATGACGCCGGCAGTCGCCGCGGCAGTTTGCAGGAATGCGCGACGTGACAGCCGCTTGCTGACCAATGCGTTATTCTCCATCGTCGGTTTCTCCTTGGGTCGATTGAAGTGGATTGGAACTGCTTTTCGGAGTAGGGAAGACTATTGGGGAAAGATAGTAACATAATGTGAATAGATGTCAAAGGGAGTTCGCGCGACCGGGTGCGCCGGCTGGGCTTTGTCATCGAGGCCGGCACAGCGACCGCGGCGAACGTACGCTGCTGGGAAATGTCCCTCTAGGCGCATGCATTCCAACACGCCTCCACAAAATGAGAAGTGAGTGGTGAGGAGTGAGTTGTCTTTTCTCCTCTCTCTCCTCGCCCTTCGACGCGGCCGGCGCAGCGCGCGGAACGGATATGCGGCTGATGAAGAGAACGTTAGCCTTTGATGCCCGTCAGGGAGATGCCGCGGACGAAGTAGCGCTGCAACAGAAGGAAAACGAGGAGCACGGGCAGCGTGACAACAACGGAGCCGGCCATCAGGCGGGGCCAGCTTGTGTACCACTGTCTCTGCACGAGGGCGACGCCGAGCTGGACCGTAAAGAGATACTTGCGGTCGAGGAAGATGAACGGGCCGAAGAAGTTGTTCCAGGAGGCCATGAAGGAGAAGACGCCCAGGGTGGCCAGGGCCGGCTTCATCAGGGGCAGGGCGATACGCCGGTAGATGCCGAAGGAGCTGCAGCCGTCGATGCGGGCGGCGTCCTCCAGCTCGACCGGCAGCGAAAACATGAACTGGCGGAGCAGGAATGTGCCGTAGGCGGAGCTGAGCATGGCGGGGACGATCAGGGGCAGATGGGTATTGACCCAGCCGATGCGGTGCATGACGATATAGAGCGGGATCACGGTGACGGCATAGGGTACCATCATGGTCGAAAGGACGATGATGAAGAGAACGTTTTTGCCGGGAAAATCGAGCCGGGCGAAGGCAAAGGCGGCGAGCGAGGATGTGATGAGTTGGCCGCCGACACCCAGACCAGCGATTTTGACGCTATTATAGAAGAAGAGCCCAAAGGGCTGGTCGAGGAAGAGGTCCCCGTAGGCTTCCAACGTGGGCTCAAGCGGGAGCCAGGTCGGGGGGATCTGGAATGCCTCGAATTCGGTCTTGAAAGAGGTTGAGATCATCCACCAGAAGGGGGCCAGGGCGGCCAGACCCAGCACAATCAGCAGAATGTGCGTAACGGTGTTGGCCACGAGCTCTTGTTGTCTGAGACTGGCCACACGCTCAACGCGCGCCGCGCGCATGGATGAAACTCTTTGCACGGGTTATCCCCTTATCGACGCTGGTTTCTCAATAGTGCACCCACAGCCTGGCCAGACGAACCTGGATCATGGTGATCGTGAAGATGACGAGGGCCAGGATCCAGGCCATGGCCGAAGCATATCCCATCTTGGAGCTGCCGAAGGCCATCTGCCAGAGGTAGTAGATGTAGACGTTGGTCGAGTTTATCGGTCCGCCCTGGGTCATAACATAGATGAGGCCAAAGGTCTGGAAGGTGCCGATCACGCTCATGACGAGAATAAAGAACATGGTGGGCGTGAGCAGCGGGATGGTGATTCTGAAAAAGCGGCTGAAAGGCCCTGCGCCGTCGATAGTGGCGGCTTCATGCAGATGCTCGGGGATCCCCTGCAGCCCGGCCAAGTAGAGGACCATGTTGTAGCCGAGCCCCTGCCAGACGGTGACCATGGCGACGGCGGGCATGGCCCAAAAGGGATCGATGAGCCAGTTGGGTCCGTCGATGCGGACCCAGGAGAGGACGTAGTTGATGAGACCGAACTCGCCGTCATACAGCCACCGGAACATGAGGCCGACGGCAACAACGGAGGTGACGAGCGGCAGAAAAAAGGCGAGCCGGTAGAGGTAGCGCATTCTGATTGGCCGGTCGAGCAGTGCGGCCAGAATGAGCGGGAAGGTCACGGAGGGGACGATGATCCAGCCTGCGTATTTGAAGGTATTGCCCAGGACCTTCCAGAAGAGACGGTCGCGGCTGACCAGGCGGGCGTAGTTTTTGAGCCCAACCAGCTCGGGCGGACTGACCATATCCCATGTATGGAAGCTCATGTAGAGGGATGCGGCGATGGGGAGGAAGATAAAGGCAACGATGCCGATGAGGAGAGGCGCGACAAAGAGATAGCCCTCATATCGGTGCCAGCGGATTTCACGCGTTTTCGTCTTGGCGACGAAGCGGGTCAGAACCTGTGACTGAGCCATAGTCTGTCCTGCGATACACCTGGAGCCGGGTAATGGACGGCGTGGGTTCCAGGCATATCGCAGGCTTGGGAGAGTTCCGGATCGATTTTACGCGCCTGTCCGCTCCGAACGCTGCAATTTCGCGGGACAAACGGCTCCGTGTTCACGTGAGACCGCCGGACAGCTTGTGGACTGAACCCAGGCGAACATCAGACCTTTAGTACTGCTCCTCATTGGCGTCGGCGAGGATGTCCTCCATCACGACCTGTATTTCGTTGAGCGCTTCGGCGGGGGTCATCTGGCCGAGGAAGGCGGCCTCAAGATTGGGGATGACGGCGGTGCCGAGCAGCTCACCGTGGTTGACGCCGAGCGAGTCGTTGGCGGCCAGGTCGGAGTTGAAGCAGGCATCGACAAAGACTTCGCCGCCGCGGGCAGCCATCTCCTCGGTCACGAATCCTTCGGGGCGGCCGGCCGGGATGGAGAAGCCGGTTCTCCCCAAAACGAGGGCACCCTCGCCGATGGACATATGCTTGAGGAAGGCGAAGGCGGCGTCGGGATGATCGGTGTCGGCGACGATACCGAAGCCGGAGGTCCACATCATGGTTGTCTTGGGCCCCCCCTCGACAGCGCGCGGGTTGCGCACGACATGCCAGTCGATCTTGTCGGTGTTCTGGAGCAGGGCGACGGTATCGATGGTGTGGCTGGCCCACATGGCGATGCGCCCTGTGAGCTGGCGTGAGCTGGCGCCTTCGGTGGACAACTGTTCGGGCGAGGGTGAGATCTCGTGGGTCAGGATGGTGTCCACGAGCCATTCTATCGCTTCGATATTCTTCGGATCGTTGGCCGTCGGCGTGGTGAGGTCCCAGTTCCAGCGGTCGAAGTATCCTTTACCCTCGTTGGCCCACATCCAATGTTCGTTGGCCCAGGGCCCGGTCTGCGTCATCCAGCCGAAGACCTTGTCCTGCCCTTCGCCGGCGGTCAGCTGCTGGCCCATTTCGAGGCAGTCGGCCCAGGTCCAGCCGTCTTCGGGGTAGGCGACGCCGGCCTCGTCGAATAGGCCCTTGTTGTAGATTACGGCGTGGGTCACATAGTCCTTGGGCAGGCCGAAGAGCTTGCCTTCGACGGTGTAGAGTTGGAGCAGAGCGGGCGCGACGGGGTCGTCGTCGTAGTCGGAGTCTGCGTCGAGATACGGATTCAGATCGACCAGAATGCCCTTTTTGCTCCAGATTCTGGGCGGTCCATAGGTGGCCACGATGGCGATGTCGGGGGGATCGCCGGCGGCGATGCGGGCGTTGATTTTGGCCAGCATATCCGGCCAGGAGCCGATGGTGGGGCTGATGAGGAGGTCCACGTCGGGCATGACCTCTTTGAACTTGTCGAATGCCTCGCCGTGTACTTCGTCGGGCTCGTAGCCCAGGTATTCGAGCTGGATGCCTTCGGCGGCTGCGCCGTCATCGGAAGCGGCCGGGGATGCGACCGGTTGGCAGGCGGCGAGGAGGGTTGCCCCGCCGATGGCGCCGGCTGTCAGTTGCAGGAATTCTCGTCTTTTCAAGGGCTTAGCGTTCACTGTGTTCTCCTCTCGGGATGTTGATGTAGATACTGTGCGAGGATGGCCGGTATTCTACAGTAGCTGAGTTTGGTTTGCAATCTGTGTATTTTGGCGGGGAGGGGCTGTGGGGAAGTTTCTCAGGTTTTGATTGGGGCGTTTGTACGAGAAGTTGACGAGCGTTTACGAGAGATTGCGAGCGCTGGGTGGATTGTCTGAATCAGGATTTGCAGGATTTCTTTGGATTTGCGGGATGACAGGTACTCCCTGGTGCGAAGGATGCTCGTACGAGTGTTGAGCGAGCGTCTACGGGTGATTGTAGTCGGGTCTTCAGATACTAGCACGCTCGGAAACGGCGCTCAGAGCATCCTTCTGCGGGCAGGCGATTTTGTTCTGCAGGGGATATGTTCTAGAGTCGGGGATGTCTATGCGATGTCTATGCGATGTCTATGCGATGTCTATGCGATGTCTCCTCGTAGGCGGCTCAGTGGCGAGCCTCCTTTATCGTCACCGGGCGTTTACGCTTCTGCCGCTTCTGCAGGTATTCCACACCTGAAGCACCCCAAAAAAGACGCTTGAAGCGGCAGTTGAGCGTTCGCCCTATATGCGCATCCCTGCGATCATAGCCTCCGGCCCCGGCTGGGAGTTGTCACCACCGGAGAATTTCTCACATGAAACGTCATCTGCTGATCGGCATCGTCGTGCTGGCCTTGATCGCGCCCGGGGTCCTCATGGCACAAGGCGACTTTACCCTCGAAGACCTGGCTGCACAAGTTGAAGTCTTGACTTCCAAAGTCGCTGAACTCTTCACTATACAAGACGACCTAGCCCAACGCCTGGCGGCCGTCGAGACAGCCATTGCACCGACACCAACCGCAACAGCGACTCTTACTGAGACTCCGACGGCAACACACACCGCAACTGCTTCCCCATCGCCTACTCCCCTGTCAGTCGATCCATCCCTGACGATCCAACGTAGAATGAACGTCCGGCGTGGACCCGGGACACACCACGATATAATTAGCGTAGCCGAAGCTGGCACGGAGTTCAACATCACAGGAAGAAACTTGAACGGGGACTGGTGGCAGATTGACTACGAAGGGCAGCAGGGTGGGTATATGCGCCGTACGTGACGGCGAGCCATGCCGACGATGTGCAAGTCGTTCCTACCCCTACTCCGATCCCCACGGCCACTTTCAGCCCTACTCCGATCCCCACGGCCACTCCCAGGCCGACTAGCACGCCGACGCCAGATGTTCGAAAAGAACAAGCGTACAGGACAGAAATCGGGGAAATTTTCATTAGCGATTGGGGCATAATCGAATCGCTAGGAATTATCAGCGATCTTTTTATCCAAGCAGGCGAAAATCCGGTTTTGATGTTGAGCGACGATTGGAAGACAAGAGTAGCGATTGCGATGGCATCAATAAAAGTATCTTATCAGGATATTCAAAACCTGACGCCACCCGACAATTTGAAAAAATTTCATGACCTCACTGTCGACGCGTTATCTTATTGCGATGCGGCGATGGACCAGTTCGCCACCGGCATAGACAATTTTGACCCCGATTCTCTCGCGGTAGGTGCGGGGCTCTTGGCCCTTTGCGATGAAAATATCGATTTGGCTTTCAAAGATCCCAACTGGTAAGAGGTGAAGAAAACGGTATACCCTACCTCCAGACGCGAAAAGCGCTGGACTAGACCCACGAGGCCAGATCCAGCGCTTTTCTGCGTTTGCAGCCCGATCCCCGGATTTCCGATTGCACTGGCGGTGTTCTAAGGCGTCTTTTCGGCCTTTCAGGTAATGACTTTGCGGCGCTGACGTTCGCAGGGGACAAAACAACGGCATCGCGCCCGTTCGTAGCGACCCTTCGTCGTATCAATCTATGCGGGATCCGGACGGGGACGGGGTGACGTGTGAGTAGGTGGAAGCACCGGATCTTCCAGCCCTCATATTGGACGCTCCAATGCTCCTATGTACTTCTCTTTCTTTGTCGTGCCAGGGCCTCGTCAGTTGCTGGATAAAACACTGCTATAATCCTTCCGCTGGGTGCGATGTTCCACAAGTGAAGTTCCATCCCTTCCTTCGCGGCAGATGATACCACTGATTGGAAGTCATCAGCGCTCACATCTCCCCGTACTTCCGCTAATTCTTGTCTGACAAGGCCAATTATGCGTTGGGACTCGCTGTACACCTATGCTCTTTGTTCTGGTCCGTTTGGCTTCTCTGTTCTCCTTCCGCGTGAATCAAACCCCGGCTGCCCTGCGTAATGCCCGGCCACCATGATGTGCTGAGCCTCCTCGAGCCGTCAAATGTCTATCTGGATGGGGCTCACCACCGCGGCGGTCACCGCAGGCGCAGCGCTGCCTCAAGAGTCTTCCTCCCCTCTGTGTCTAAGTTTCATTTGCATTATATTCCATATTAGGAATATAATGCATTCATGTCTTGGGAGGTCGAATACACGGACGAGTTTGGGCAATGGTGGCAGACGCTTTCGAAGAGGCAGCAAGACGATGTGACCGTCAGGGTCGAACTGCTAATGGCGTATGGCCCTGAGTTGCCGTACCCCTACTCCTCGGACGTCAGAAGTTCACGTCACGGGGTAATGCGCGAGCTTCGAGCGCAGAGCGGCGGCGAGTCTTTTACACCTTTGACCCCAGGCGAACGTCCATATTACTTATCGGCGGAGACAAAAGCGGTAACGATCGGTTTTACGAGGAGTACGTGCCGGTCGCCGATGACCTCTACGATGAACATCTGTAGGAGCTGAGAAGGGAGGGGTTGATAGAATGAGCGGACGTCATTCGTTCAGCGAGTTGACCAAGGATTTCTCGCCGGAGCGCCGACGTCGCATTGACGAGATAAAGACGGATCTGCTGGCGGAGATGCCGTTGCACGAGTTGCGCCGGGCGCGGGCGCTGACCCAGCAGGAGTTGGCGCAGATGCTGAAGGTGAACCAGCCCGCGATTTCCAAACTGGAGCAGCGGGCAGACGTGTACATCTCCAGTCTCCGTTCTTACATTGAAGCGATAGGGGGCAAACTGAGAATCGTCGCTGACTTTCCCGAAGGCGAGGTAACGATCACAAACTTCGCCGACGTGGGGGAGGATGAAGGTACTCTGGAACGGTAGCCGTGCGACAGGTCATTTGTTGGCCGGCGCCCGTTGCCGTCGATCACCCTCGGCTAACCCTTGACCAATATGACCGTTCGTCCTCGAGGATTGCTCGCAGAATCACCCCCATTGAATGTCGCACAAGTCAATCTGGCTCCGTTCCGGCCGCCCGTGTGCACGCCGTCCAAACATGCTGCTGGAATCGGATTGTCCACGGGCTATCCTCAACAACGCAAGGCTCCCTCAGCGAATTGCACGGTCCTATCGTCCCCAAAGCCCCCCGCCCTCACCCGGCCAGCGTCATCAGCAACGTCGGCGCGTTTTCGAAATACCACGCCGTCAGCGCCGTCCTTGCGTCATCGAGACTGTCGGATGTCCCATAGGGGTAGAGTGGTATGGAGCGCTGGCTGTCTTCCAACCAGTAGTAGGCAGTGACGATGTGTATTCCGCCCGTCAGTTTGCCCCCGTGCACCTCCATGCACAGCGCGTCCTTGCCGTTGCGGGCCTTGACTTCACAACGGTGAATCTCGTCTCCGCCGGTGGTGGAAACTCTCTGCCAAGTAAGTTCAACCGTTGCCATGTCGCAGTTCCTCCTCACTCACACACAATACCGTCGTGGTCGTTCATGTACTGGCAGGCGGGGGGGACCGCGCGACACCGGGGCAATGGGTTAGACAGCGCGCCTGTGCAGGCACAGGGCCTGCCCCTACGGGGGCGTTCGTTGATTGACAGTAAGGCGCATTTGGTATACAAGATACGCGCTATGTGCGAATAGCGCAACACAGAGAGAGCATTATGCAGCCGAAACGCGGGCAACAGCTGGTGCAGTCGCTGGAGCGGGGGCTGACGGCGCTGGAGATGGCGCTGGACGGCAGCGTGCGCCCGTCTCACGTGGCGGAAGCGCTCGGAATCGACCGCAGCACGGCCTATCGGTTGCTGTATACGTTGATGGCGAAGGGCTATCTGCTGCAGGATGAACGCACGCGCGAGTTCACCTCGAACCCGGCCAAGTTCTTCCAGCTTTACGGCAAGGTGGCGACGCTGCTGGACTGGCCGGACGTTGCGGGGGACTTCCTGACGAAGCTGCGGGACGAGAGCGGGGAAACGGCCAATCTGGGCGTGCGGCAGGCCAACAACGTCATCTATATCGCGCACAAGCCGGGGCAGGCCGCGCTGAGCGTGAATTTCGGCTTGGGCACGAGCCGGCCGCTGCACTGCTCGGCGCTGGGCAAGGCGCTGCTGGCGGCGCAGCCGGATGCCGTTACGGCGGAGTGGGTCGCGAGCGCTCCGCTGATCGCCTACACCACCAGGACGATCACCGAGCCTTCGCTCCTGAAGCGTCACCTGGGAACGGTGCGCGCCGACGGGTATGCGGTCGACGATGAGGAGACCTTTGCCGGCGTGCGCTGCATCGCGGCGCCGATCCACGATCATCGCCAGCAGGTGATCGCGGCCCTGGGCATCTCCGGGCCGTCGACACGCATCACGCAAGAGCAGCTGCCCCACTTCGCCCAGACCGTCATGCAGGTTGCCGCGGAGTTGTCCGCGGAACTGGGCGCGCCCAACGCTGACCTCTGATTCCTAATAAGCCCTCCAAGTGCAGCCGGCGAAACGACGACTACGGCGACCGCGGCGCCCACCCCGTACAGCCCCTCGTAAGTCTGGCCCATGAGGTCGAGCGCGTTCCCCCTTCTTGATGATGCGCAGGTCGATATCGCTATGGCGGTTTATGTCTCCGCGCGCTGCCGAGCCAGAGGGGGTGGGCAAACGCAATTCCCCATATTTCCAGTCGACAGAAAGGCAGCATTAACGAAGTATTACTCCCCCTTTCACGCTGCGTTATGGTTCACCGCCAGGACGCTGGCACTTTTTTGGCGATTGTTCACAAGGGACCCCTATGCTAGAATAGCCCCACGCGAATTTAAAATTATTCAATTTTATTGACATCGTACAGCCGAACTTGCCTGGTCATCAACTACTCACAAGGGGGAAAGGAACGATGGAACGCTTTTGCCTTGTTCTACTCATCATTGTGTCATTGGCCTTGGCTGCCTGCCAGCCGGTCGCAACCGAGCAGGCGGGAGACATGTCGATGGAGGCCGCCGAGCCGAGCGGCACGGTCGAGGTATTCTCCTGGTGGAGCGGTGGCGGCGAGCTGGCCGGGCTCAACGCCATCATCGAGGTTTTCAACGCACGCTATCCCGATGTCGAGTTCGACAACGCAGCAATCGGCGGCGGCGACGGCGTCAACATGAAGACGGTGTTGGAGACGCGGATGTTGGGCGGCGAGCCGCCGGACTCGTTCCAGGTCTGGGCCGGCGTGGGCGTCGTCGAGGATCACGTCGTGCCCGGCAGAATGGAGGGGCTGGATTTCCTCTATTCGGAAGAGGGGCTATATGACGTGTTCCCGCAGTCGGTGATCGACAACGTCTCCTACGAAGGGACGCCCTATGTCGTGCCGGTGAACATCCATCGCCAAAACATCATGTGGTACCGGCACGACAGGTTTGAGGCCGCCGGCATCACCGAGCCCCCCACAAACTGGGACGAGTTCTTCGTTGTGGCGGAACAGTTGAAGGAGGCCGGCATCCCGGCCATCGGCGGGGCGTCTCTGGGGGCGTTGGCCTTCCACACCTACAACTACTTCCTCAACAGCGTGACCGACGGCGAGACCTATCTCGGCCTGTTCGACGGTTCGGTCGGTTGGGATGCGCCCGAAGTCGCGGAGGCGCTGGCGCTTCACATGCGGGCGATGGAGTACGCCTCGGGCGACTGGCTGGAGGTCGGCTGGGGCGATCAGGTGGAGCGCTTTGCCGCCGACTACGACGAGACCCCGGCGATTATTCTGATGGGCGACTGGTTCTGGGGCTTCATCAAGTCGGAAGGAATCGAAGAGCTGGTCGGATGGGCCGACATACCGAATCATCAGGGCAAATATGTCTGGGTGGCCGACTCCTTCGGTTTGCCCAAGAATGCGCCCAACCGGGACAACGCCATCGCCTGGCTGAAGGTCGTGGCTTCGAAGGGTGGACAAGACGCCTTCAATCCGCTCAAGGGCTCGATTCCGGTGCGCACGGACGGCGACGTGAGCCTCTACGACGAGTACTTGCGCGAGTCGATGGACGCCTGGCAGACACATGAACTGCTGCCGTTCATCGGCGGTCTGGTGCGGCAGAGCTTTGTGACCGACCTCGGCAACATTGTGAACAACATGCTGACCGGGCACGGCGACGTTGCCCGTGCGCAGGAGGAGCTGATTCAGGCCGCCAAAGACTCCGGCATTGGCGAGTAACTGATTCGCAGGCTTCGCACGGAAAGCGGGTAGGCGCCAGTTCTATCCGCTTTCCGCCTTCCCATCTCAAGCACCTGAATCGAGCCATGCATTCCGAACTTTCCGCAAGGGCAAAGTCGCTTCCGGCCCTGCTGCCAAAGTGGCTCCGCGACGACCGCAAAGTCGCGATCCTGGTGTTGGCCCCGTCGATCATCGCCGTGGCCGTGTTCATCTACATCTTCATGGGCTGGACGCTGTACATCTCGGTCTCAAACTGGGACCGCCCAGCGCTCGACCTCTCCTTTGCCGGTCTGAAGAACTGGAAGCGTCTGGTCAACGATCCCCGCTTCCACATCGACCTGCGCAACCTCGTCCTCTTTGCGGTCGGCTACATGTCGCAGTGCATCGTCATCGGCTTTCTGCTGGCCGCGCTTCTCAATGAGCGGATCAGGGGCGAAGTGTTTTTTCGCACCGTCTTTTTGATGCCGTTTGCCGTCTCGGCGGTGGTCAGCGGGACGGCCTGGCGCTGGCTGCAGGTACCGTCGGCGGGGATCAATCTGCTGATTGCCAACATGGGATTCGAGAACTTCCGGCCCCTCTGGTACATGCACCCCAAGCTGGGCATGCTGGCGATCACGATTATGGGCGCGTGGCAGTTTTCCGGCTTCGTTATGGCGCTGTACCTCGCCGGTCTGCGCGCGATTCCCGACGAGTTGCGGGAGGCGGCGGTCATTGACGGCGCCGGCACGAGTCGCGCTTTATCGTCATGTATTCATCCCCATGCTGCGGCCGGTCACCTTTACTGCGATTGTGCTGACCGGCGCCGGCTCCATCGGCAACTTCGAGATTCCCAGCATCATCGGCACAGGCCCCGGTTTTGCGACCGATACGCTCGGTTTTTACATGTTCGAGCAGACCTTTCGCTCCAGCCGCTACGGCCTGGGCGCGGCGGTCGCCACCTTCATGCTCGTCCTGTCCATCCCATTGGTCCTGCCCTATCTGATCAGCGTTTTGCGTGAGGAGAGAGAATGAGTTGGCATCGTCTGCTGGCCGGCAGCACCAAGTATGCCGTCCTGATCGCATTTGCCGCCTTCTACCTGGTGCCCTTCTATGTGATGATCCTGACCGGGCTGAAGCCGCTCGAAGACATCAGCTCATTCGAGATCTGGAATATGCCCAAGAGCCTCGACTTCGGCAGCTTCCGCGAGGCGTGGAATCAGATGGATACCAACTTCTGGAACAGCGTGCGCATCACGATTCCGGGCGCCATCGTTTCAACTTTTCTGGGCTCGCTCAACGGCTATGTTTTCGCCAAGTGGGGCTTTCGCGGCTCGAATTGTGATTCTGTTCCTGTTCGTGTTCGGCATGTTTCTGCCCGGCCAGGGGATCCTTATCCCACTGGTGTGGGTCTTGCAGTTTATGGGCCTGTACGGTAAGGTGAACGGCCTCATCATGGCCTACTGCATCTTTGGCATACCGATCACGTCGCTCCTTTTTTACAGGTACTATGCCAGTGTCCCGGATGAGTTGGTGGACGCGTCGAAGATCGACGGCTGCGGCTTTTTCGGCATCTACCGCCGCATCATTTTACCGCTTTCGGGGCCGACCTTTGCGGTGGTGGGTGTGTGGCAATGCACAAGGATCTGGAACGAGTACCTGATGGCGCTGGTTGTGCTCGGCAACCCGGCCAGGGCGCCGGTTACCGTAGCCATCAAGAACTTTTCCAGCATGGGCGTCATCCCCTGGAACCTGCAGATGGCCGCCGCGCTGATCGCGTCCGTGCCCACGATTGCGGTCTACCTGCTGCTTGGCAAGCTGTTCATGCGCGGCCTGCTGGAGGGGTCGTTGAGTGGTTAGTCGACGCGGCGATCCCACCAATTATCCAACGGTCATCATCCACTCAAACGGAGACGGATACAGCTATTTCGAGCATACGCGTTTCCCCCTGGGACTCATGCTGATCGTTGTACTGTTGTTGCATTGCCGGTGTCCGCGTGCCGGTAGAGAATCCCCCCTGCTCTCCCCCGCAGCGCACATTTGCCAGCAAAGGATCGGGGCGTTTTGACAGACGACATTCGCTTTATGTGGGACACGCCCGTGCCGATGCGCGACGGGGTGAAACTGTCGACCGACATCTACCTGCCGGCGGCGGAGAAAGCCTACCCGGTCGTCCTGGCGCGCACGCCCTATGACAACATCGCTCCCCGCATGGTGGAGGCTGCCCAGTTCTTCAGCGCGCGCGGGTATGCGGTGGTGCTTCAGGATGCGCGCGGGCGATTCGATTCGGAAGGCCATTTCGAGCCGCGCGTGAATGAGGGGAAGGACGGCTACGACACGATCGAGTGGATCGCGGAACAGCCGTGGTCGAACGGCAAGATCGGCATGATGGGCGGGTCGTACGGCGGCACCGTGCAGTGGCTTGCCGCGCGTGAGCGTCCGCCGCACCTGACCACGGTCGTCACGTCGGTCACCGGCGGGATGCGCTGGATGCACGATGAGAACTATATGAACGGGAAGTTCCCCGTCTTCCAGTTCCGCTGGCTGAACATGACCGGCGGGCGCACGATGCAGCACTACCCGTTCGAGCCGCTGACCTCGCATCAGCCGGGCGTGGCCTCGCCTTACAACTTCAACAAGCTGATCCGCACGCGACCGCTCAAGGATGTCGACAAGGTGGTCGGGCGCACGAACACATATTGGCGCACGTGGCTCGAGCGCAACACGTACGACGAGTACTGGCAGCAGATGTCGTTCGAGGACTACTTCGAGCTTGTTGACCTGCCTGCATTGCACATCACCGGCTGGTTTGACAACTGCCAGTGGGGCGAGATGTACATGTACAACGGCATGGCGGCCCGCTCGCCCGGGCGCGACAAACAGTGGTTGCTCGTGGGTCCGTGGGACCATGCCGGGTCGGCCAATCCGCAGCCGCGCCTGGGTGATCTGGAGTTCACGCAAGCGGCGGTGCTGGACATCAGGGCAGTTCATTTGCGCTGGTTCGACTACTGGCTGAAGGGCGAGGAGAACGGGCAGGCCGATGATGCCAAGGTCAGGATTTTCACCATGGGCCGCAACCGCTGGCGGGACGAGCCTGCGTGGCCCGTGCGCGGGATGGAGCAGGTTGCCTTCTATCTCCACAGCGGCGGGGCGGCGAATCTGTTTCCCGAAGGCGGCAGGCAAGGGGAGCAGGGGGCCGGCTACGGGACGCTGGATTTGACGCCGCCCGGAGAGGAGGCCGGCGACCGGTATGTATACGACCCCGAAGACCCCGTGCCCTCGGTGGAAGATGCGGAGTCGCCCGACCCGATAAGGGACTCCCACGTGCTGGCGATGGACTATCGTTACGCCCTGCGCCGCGCCGACGTGCTGACCTACACCAGCGCGCCGCTGACAGAGGAATTGGAGATAACCGGCACGGCCTTCATCACCCTTTACGCGGCCAGCGACTGCGTCGATACGGACTGGGTGGCGTTGCTGTGCGATCTTCAGCCGGACGGCAGCTCGATTCCGTTGACTTCGGCGGTGATGCGCGCTTCGTACCGGGCCGGGGCGGACAAGATTGACAGTCCGGCCCCCTCCCCCATCACGCCGGGCCAGGTGTACCAGTACACAATTGAGTTCATGGCAACTTCGATGGCCTTTCAGCCGGGTCACTGTCTTCAGCTGGCGGTGACCTCGTCGCTGTATCCGGCCTATGATCTGAATCCGAACACGGGCGCGCCGGTCGGTGAGGACCTGCCGAGCCGGCCGGCCAACCAGACCATCTACCACAACGCCGAGTATCCGTCGCATCTTCTGCTGCCGGAGGTGAAACGATGAAGCACGCCCCTTCCATGCTGGCCGGCGCGGCCGAAGCGGTCATTACGCGCGTCAAGGACAGGCCGGTCGTCTACGATGACCTGTTTGCGCGCGCACTGGTTCTTGGCGCAGATGATGACCGGCTTGTCATCGTTGCGACAGACATGGGGACGTTCAGCGTCGAGTATGCAGACGACCTTCTGCGGCGCATCGAGCGGACAACGGATATCCCAAGCGGCAATATCATCATCACCACAACCCAGACGCACAATGCGCCGGGCGTTGACGGGCGCGAAATGACGCCTGAGGCGGGCGAGTGGCTGTCCGACTGCATTGCCGGGCTGGTGAAGCGCGCCAATGATGAGCTCCAGCCTTGCGTGCTGAACGCGGGCCGCGCGCCTGTGCAGATCGGATACAACCGGCGCCTGATGCAGGACGGCGAAATCGTGATGGCGCCGAATCCCGACGGCGCGATTGTGCCGTGGGTGGACGTCCTCGAGGCGAAGGATGCGGACGGCAGGCGGATTGCGGTGCTCTTCTCGCACGCCGCCCATCCCGTGATCGTCCACTGGCTGAGCGAGGAGATCGGGCCGGACTTTCCGGGCTACGCGGTCAGGCATTTGCGCGACCTGCTGGCAAGAGAAGGTGAGCCGGAGGGCGTATTCATGTTCGCGCAAGCCTGTTGCGGCGACATCAACGGCCATCCATTGCGCGGCGGTTTCGGCGCGTGTGATGCCGCCGGACTCTCGCTGGCGTTTGCCGTCAAGCAGGCGCTGGCCGGCGCGCGACCGGTTGCGCCTGGCGCGTTCAAAACGCGCTCGCTCGATCTGTCCCTGCCTTTGGAAGAGCCGCCGACAGCAGCCGAATGCAGGGCGGCGCTGGCAGAGGACCCGGACAGCACGCGCTTTCGCGAGCTGCTGGCGGTTGCCGAGAGCGGCGAGCGGCAGTTTCATCCGCTTTCGATGCGAGCGCTGGCCGTCGGCGACGCGCTGTGTTTCCTCACATTTACTGCCGAGATGTTTGCCGAGTACCAGCTCTACGCAGACGCGGTGTCGCCCTTCGGGCAGACGTTTGTCTTCAGCCACACCAACGGGATAACAGGGTACGTGGCAACCGAAAAGGACTATGGGTTGGGACCGGCCGGCGGCTACGAGTCATGGGGCTATCCGACACGGAATCGGCCCTGGCTGCCGCCGCAGCCGCAGGCTGAACGGTTGGTCCATGAGGGGATCACGCGACTTCTGTGCGAACTCTCGCGATAGAGGCCCGCGGCTATCGACCGTTTGCACGCCCTGTCAAGCATGCACTGCCAGGGGGTGCAACCCAAATTGGGGGTGGGAATAGTCTGGCGGCTTTTGGAAAGACGCAGGGGAGGCGCCAGGTCGGACATTATCGTGGGTACCGTCAGTTTGAGGGGATGCGAAGGCAGGCACAGGGCCGGCGCCTACGGGGATCTGATGGGACTGGCGCGACGTGGTTTGGCGAAACCCTTTCGATTAGGCACATGTCACCAATGTCGACACCAGGTCGGCTAGGCATGTTGTAGGAGAGGGGGCGTTGCGGGGGCGGAGCCCCCGCACAAGGGAGGGCCGAATAGGCCCGACCGCCCAGAAAAGCAGTGGTCAGAGACGGCGCTTATTCTGGCGGAAACGGGAATGGGAACTGACCATGGCTTGGGTGCCTCCTGAGGTATACGAGAGTTCGCCCCAATATTGGGATGCACTCCTGCCAGGCAGGCCTTTTCAAACACCCATTTGCCAATAATGGAGAATGAACCCGCAATGTCCAGCAAATCAAGGCCGGAGTTCGGGCCTTACTACATGCCCGACAAGTGGTGTCTGGATCGCTACATGCACACCGAGGAGGTGCGCGGCACGCTCGATCTGCCGGACCGCTTCTATGTGCGCGACACCACGATCCGCGAGGGCGAGGAGACGCCCGGACTGTCGATGACGACGGGAGACAAAGTGCGGATCGCCGAGAAGCTGTACGAGGCCGGCGTGCAGCAGGTTGATATCGGCTATGTCGGCGCGCAGCAGGGCCACTACGAGACAGCCAAACTGATCAGGCGCGAGATCCCGGAACTGGCGATCACCGGCTTTGCCCGCGTCTGGTCGGCGGACTGGCAGAGGGACGTGGACCGGTGCCAGGAGCTTGAAGTGGCGCAGGTCGACGTCCTCCAGCATCCGATCCTCATCTGGGCGTCGGACGAGCAGGTCATGGAGCTTGGCCCGGCCAGGGAGGCGCTGATCCCGCGCACGGTTGAAGTGATCGAGTATGCAAAGCGCTGCGGCCTGCGCGTGGCCTACGGTCATCCCGACGTATCGCGCACGCCGTGGGAGATTCTGCAGGAGTTCTACTCGGTTACGGCGCGGGCCGGCATCGACCTGCTGATCCTCTACGAAGACGGCTACGGATGCCCGCCGGGCGTGCAGCATCTTGTGCGCAGGATACGCAATCTGGTCGACGTGCCGCTGATGATCCACTGCCATGACGATCTCGGATTGGGCACGGCCAATGTGCTGACCGCGGTGGGCGCTGGCGCGGAAGCGGCGGACCTGGTCGTCAACGGATTAGGTGACAAGGGCGGCCTCACCAAAATGGAGGAGGTCGTCGTCGCGCTGGAGACGCACTATGGCCTTTCCACCGGTATCCGCCTGGAGAAGCTGACAGAGCTGTCCAGGTTCGTTGAGGAGGTTACGGGTTTCAGGCGCCAGATCAATAAGCCGCTGGTGGGGGAAAACGCCTACATTCACGAGGCTGAACTGCATGTCTACTGCATCGTCAAGGGGCTGTGGGAAGCGATGGAGGGCGTCCACCCGCACGTGATCGGGCAGGAGCGGACGGTCGTCTTCGGCAGCACGACCCTCCACGGCGAAGCGGTGCGCGCCCGGTTGGACGTGACCGGGCAGCGGTACAATTCACGGGACGTTGAACTGATCCTGGACAAGCTGCGGGAACGTTTGCAGACGCAGCCGTCCCTCACGCTGGAGGAGTTCGACGAGCTGGCCAGCACCGTGCTTGCGTAACAGGCCATGAACAAGCAACCCTATGTCAGGGAGCTATTGTGTCCATTCTGATTTTAGGCGGAACCGGGCTGATCGGCTCACGGTTGACCAGGCGTCTGCACAGCCTGGGCCAGCACATTATCTGCTTCGATCTCTATCCCGATTACAGCGCGGTAGCCGACCTCGACAACGTGGAGATCGTCGTGGCAGACGTCACCCGTTTCGAGGACATCATCGCCGCGATCCGAAAGTACGACGTGGAAAGGATCGTCAATCTCGCCTATATCCTGCCGCCGGAGTCCGAGGAGAAGCTGCAGCTGGCGATGCGGGTAAACCAGATGGGCATGAACAACGTATTCGAGGCGGCGCGGCTGATGGGTATTCGACGCGTCGTTTACGCCTCGACCATCGCCGTCTACGGTCTGCAGGACTCTTTTGGCGACCGCCCGGTTACGGAGGATGATCACTGCTACCCCGTTACCGTCTACATGGCGCACAAACTGTGGAATGAGTTTATGGCGGCCAAATACATGGAGCGCTACGGCATGCAGATTCCCGGATTGCGCATCGCCAACGTGGCCGCGCCGGGGCGGACGAAGGGCTTCTCCGCCTGGCAGAGCAAGTGTATCGACGAACTGGCCGCGGGCAACCCGTTCACAGTTCCCTCGCGCCGCGATCAGAGGCTGCTCATCATTCACGTAGACGATACGGCGGACCTGTTTGCCAAACTCTGTCTGCAGGAGGCGCTGAACTACGCGGTCTACAATTCGTTGGCCTATGAAATCACGGCTCAGGAATGGGCCGACGCCATCCAGGCGCAGCTTCCCGATGCCAAGGTCACGTTTGACGAATCAGCGCCCGATCAGCCCAACATTTATAACTGGTCGACCGAGCGCATCGAACGGGAGTTGAATGTAAAGATTTCGCCGCTGGAGGAGGCAGTCCGGCGGCACATTGATGAAGCGCGCGCACGCACGGCGAGAGTGTGAAGAGGAGAGGCAGGCTCGTTCAGCAGATCAACTGTCCTGGTACGGGTGGGGAAGGCAATGCGTTTAGCGAACAAGGTCGCGGTAGTTACGGGAGGCTCGCGCGGGATCGGCAAGGCGATCAGTCTTGCGTTCGCCCGTGAGGGCGCGGACGTGGCGGTTGGTTACCATGCCTCCGCCGAGAAAGCGCGCCTGGTGCAGGGCGAGATTGAGGCCCTCGGGAAACGGGCGTTGACCGGCAGGGCGGATGTCTCGAACCGCTCCCAGGTGGAGCAGTTGATGCGTACAGCCGTCGAAACACTGGGACGGATCGACATTCTGGCCAATGTCGCCGGCATCACGCTGAGGTCGGCGATGGAGGAGTTGAGCGAGGAGGATTGGGACCGGGTGATCGACACCAATCTGAAGGGTACCTTCCTGTGCAGCCAGGCCGCGGCCCAGGTTATGATTGGGCAGGGCGGCGGCAACATCATCAACATCGGTTCGGTTTCCGGCCTCGCGGCGCACTACAACAGGGGGGCGTACGGCCCCAGCAAGGCGGCGGTCGCCATGTTATCCAAGGTGATGGCGGTGGAGTGGGCCGACCGCAACATCCGCGTAAACACGATCCATCCTGGCACGACCGAGACGGAGATGACCGACTACTCCTACCCGACGGCGGAGATGCGCGCCAAACGGGAGCAGACGATCCCCCTGAACCGCTTTGTTCAACCGGAGGAGGTTGCGGCCGCGGCCGTCTTTCTGGCATCGGATGACGCCGCCGCGATCACCGGCCATTCGCTGGTCATTGACGGCGGCTTTCAGAACAGTCTTTTTCAGTTGATGGAGCGTCTGCTGACGTAAGCGATCCCCGGCCACATCGCCGTACAGCCCGATCACCGCCCCGCCGCCAAGCGCAGTTTACATTGACGCCGGCGTCTGCCGCCATCCGTTGCACCGCGTCCAACGCCTGTGGGCCGGCATTGACACCGACTTTGTTGCGCAGTTCCTCTTCCAGCCAGCCGCGGTCCGACCTCCACCGATGTCAGACCGATGTCGTGAAATGCCGCAAAGAATTGGGGCGGACTGTACGTCGCGAAAGCCCTGCGATGCGTTGCCCGGTTTGTTGTGTTTCGACATCAGATAGGCAACAATCTGCCAGGGTCAGTAAGCGGGGTCGTCAGCTGCATATGTCGTAGTGCAGCCACAGAAGACGTCGCGCCCACCCGCAGGGCAAGTGTTCCGGGATTGGGACGAAAGCTGACGTTTGCGGTTGATTCGGCCAACTGAACGACAGATTGTAGGATGCCTACCTTGCCCAAAGCGCTGAGGAGAGCCCGATGAGTGACCGACTCTTTCCCCCACACCTGCTCCATGCCCGCTGGCACAGCTTCGATGCGGCCGGCTACACGGAGCCCGTCACCGGCATTGTCTACCGCGGGGAGCCGCGGCCCACGTGCGGCATGCCGCTGGGCGGGCTGGATACCGGCTGCATCGACGTGGAGCCGAACGGGATGTTCGGCTACAGCACGATCTTCAACCACCTGGTGGAGCCGCGGGCGCTTCTGAATTTGCCGATGCTGGGGCTGGCCTGCCAGGACGAAGACGGCGCGGCAGGCGCGTGGATACTGGTTTCGGACACGCTGGGCAAGCGGGACACGCCGCAGCCGAGCCAAAGCGCGGTGACCTTTCCGCCGACCGACTACGCGCCGCTGTATGACGAGATCGGCCTTGCCGGCGCGGCCATCGCCGACTCGATCGACTACTGGGGGCACTATCCCATTGTGGACATGGAGTTCGCCTGCGCGGCGCCGGTCAAGGTGGGCATGCGGGCGTGGTCGCCGTTCATCCCCGGCGACACGGTCGTCTCGATGACGCCGGGCGCGGTGTTTGAGATCCACCTGCGCAACCCGGGCGGCGCTGCGCAGAGCGGGACGCTGGTGTTCAACTTCCCCGGCTTCGGGCCGCAGGAGGGTGTACGGCGGCAGCCGCTGACGGGTCCGCTGCAGGGTGTGCTGGTGGAGAGCGGGCGGCAGGGCGATGCCTGGGAGATGGCCTACGTGCTGGCCGTGGTGGACGGGGACGCGGCGGCAGCCGGCGGCGCGCTCAATGCGGACAGGGAGGCGTGGAGCCGGATCGCCGATGAACTCCCCGCGCCTGCGCCGGAGGACAGCGGCGCGTCGCTGACGATCCCCTTTGACCTCGCCGCGGGCGCGAGCCGGACGGTGCGCGTGGCGCTGGCCTGGCATGCGCCGCACTGGCGCGCGGGCGGCGCGCCCGCGCACGAGGAGACGGAGCTGTTCACGCATATGTACGCGCGCCACTATGCGGACGCGCTGTCCACGGCCCGGTTTCTGGCCGGCAACCATGAGCGGCTTCTGGGGCGGGTGATCGCGTGGCAGGAGGCGCTCTACGGCGCGGAGGAACTGCCGGGCTGGCTGGCGGACGCGCTGATCAACAACCTGCATCTGATCCCGGAGTGCAGCATCTGGGGCCAGGCGCAGCCGCCGATCGGGGACTGGTGCGGGGAGGAGGACGGGCTGTTCGGGCTGAACGAATGCCCGCGCGGCTGCCCGCAGATCGAGTGTCTGCCGTGCAGCTTTTACGGCAACATCCCGCTGGTCTACTTCTTCCCGGAGGCGGCGCTGTCGACGCTGCGGGGCTACAAGGCGTACCAGTTCGCGGACGGGCGGCCGCCGTGGATCTTCGGGGGCATTACGGCGACGGTGGAGGCGAACCGGCCCGGCTACGGCCTGAGCGCGCCGGACGTAGGCTACCAGACGGTCCTCAACGGGGCCTGCTACGTCATCATGGTCGACCGCTACTGGCAGGTATCGGGCGACGACGCGGCGCTGGCCGAGTTCTGGGACTCGCTCAAGCGCTGCAACGACTTTTCGATGAACCTGCGGCCGGCCTACGGGCTGGCGCAGGTGATGGCGATGCCGACGCCGGGCACCGATTCGCACGGGCTGGGCGATACGGAATGGTTCGAGGCGCCGGAGCCGGGCTGGAAGGGGTATGTGACCCATGCCGGCGGCGTGCGCATGGCGCAGGTGCAGATCATGCGGCGGATGGCCGACGCGATGGGGGACGACGAATATCGCGCCCGCTGTGACGCCTGGCTGGAGGCGGGCGCGACGGCGCTGGAGGAGCATCTGTGGGCGGGCGCCTACTATCTGAACTTCAACGAGCCGGAGACGGGGCAGAAATCCGACCTGATCTTCGGCTACCAGCTGGACGGGCAGTGGGTGACGGACTGGCACGGGGTCGCGGGCGCGTTCCCGCCGGCGCGGGTGGAGCGGACGCTGCAGACGGTGGCGGAGAACAACTGCGCGCTGAGCCAGTCGGGCGCGGTCAACTATGCCACGGCGGAGGGCGAGCCGGCCAAGGTGGGGGGCTACGGCACGTTCAGCTATTTCCCGCCGGAGCTGTACATGCTGGCGATGACGTACATGTATAACGGGCAGCAGGCGTTCGGCCGCGATCTGCTGCAGCGCTGCCTGCACAACATCAGCTGCCGCTGGGGCTATACCTGGGACGCGCCCAATACGGTGCGCGGCGACGCGGATACGGGTCAGCGCGCGTTCGGCGCGGACTATTATCAGAATATGATGCTGTGGGCGGCGCCGGCGGCGCTTCTGAACGAGGATTTGACCGGCCCGATGCAGGCGGGCGGGTTGGTTGCGCGGGTGATCGAGGCGGGGCGGGGGGTGTAGCTTTTAAGTAACTAACTCAGCCTTAGTCAGTACACGACCATGCAGATCATTCGCGCTGGCAGCATGTCTAAGATCGTAAACTGCCTCTTCAAAGCCGTCATCTTCGTCGCCCGGCCACGTGCCAAACAGAATCTGCACATCAGTCAACGGGTGTACGTTTTGCGCGCGAGCCAGTTCTTCCAGAGCGGGAGATTCCCAGAAAATGTCTTTGACTGGACCCTCCTGGCGAACAGGTGACTCAAACGAGGAAAGAGTGAAGAGGAGTGAGGAGAGACACCTTTGCTCGCCTCGCTTTAGGGCGCGAATTGACTGCGGCTGAGTAGTTACCCAGAAGCTGACAACTTAAGAGGCGTAGCCGTCCTGGTTTTGCTTGCGCCAGTCGGGCTGGTAGCCGCGTTCGCTGCCGAAGCCGTAGGAGGGGCCGATCTGGTTGGGGCTGGTCCACGGCCAGGCCTGGCCGCCGATGATGCGATACTCTTCTCCCCTGCCGCAGAGCCAGTAAAACATGTGGGCGACGTAACGGGCCTGGTTGTGGCCGCCGTAGTAGGCGCTCTGGAAATCGAACTCGGGCTCGGTGATCCAGTCTCTCTGGGGCGGGGCAGTGCGCCAGTAGTTGTATTTGAGCATGTGGCGCGTGCCCTTGGCGGTGGAGACGCCGCGGCGGTGCAGGATGCTCTGGTGGTGGATGCCGATGGTGCCGGCGGGACCGTCGGCGAAGAGCCCGCCCTCTTCGTTGGGGCGCTTGGTGGGCATGATGTGGGAGCCTGGCACCAGTTCGGTCGGGCCGAGCTCGACCGGGGTATCCTGGGGGAAGTAGAAGACCTCGACGAAGTTGAGCTCGGGGCCGAAGACGTGGTCGGCGTCGTGATGCCAGCCCTGCGCGGGCATGGGACACTGGACGTGATGGTGGCTGGCGAGGACGGGCAGGCCGAAGCTGCGGCCCAGCAGCGAGCGCATGACGCCGACGACGTGGGGGTTGAGCAGGACGTGCTCAACGAACCAGTCTTCGAGGAAGATGGTGCTCGGTTCGTGGGAGGCGCGGATGCGTTCGAGGTCGGCCTCGCTCAGGCCGTCGGGGATGTAGCTGGGATTGGCCGGGATCTTGCCTTCGAGATAGTCGCAGGTGCGGCGGTTGATTTCGTCGGGCACGACGCCTTTCAGCAGAAGATGGCCTTCGCGGCAGAATTCGAGAACCTGCGAATCGGTCAGGGTCGGTTCGCCATCGCAGGTGTGGCTGGTTTTGTCGTGGATCATTGTGCTCTCCTGGGTGGGATCGATGTGCGGATCAATGTAGCATAAGTCTGTGGTTTTGGAAACGCCCTGGATGACGAACTTACCGCTCTCACCGAAACCTTTGACCTCAATCATGTAAGGGACACAGTCACGGTATCAAATCAGCTAAGCTGGAGACCCTCAGACACTTCCGCAAGCAGTACGTTAATTTTGTCTACTACCTCCTTGTCGGGTTCTGCTTCGCCGCCCAGTTCAATGCGAACCTTAAACTTGAGAGAGGTATCCCCGCGAGCCTTAAGAATTTCCGGCATCAACTCTGCAAGGTCCTGAATGCCACCAGCCTCCAGGGCAGCTTCGGCTACCAGTTTGCCGTCTGTCCTGTAGGGGACAACTTCACTGACTCCGCCTATTTGGGCCTCGGCCTTCCTCAGCAGCACGTACTGGGCGCCGGCGAGATCGGAGGGCCACTGGGCGCTCTGGGGACTCAGTTCCAACCACCGCGCGCGAATCCCTTCGTCAAGAGCAGACTTGACCGTACTCCAAGGGAGATTGACCTCTCGTCTGTTTGACAGTGCGGTCAAAACGGCCAAGGCATTTGTCTCGCCGTCCGTCCAGGCATCGGGTATCTCCTCGGCCATCAACTCACTGACCGCAATCGGCTCTGGCGGCGGACGGAGGACAGCTGTGGGAGCGAGAATGCCCGCGGGAACCGGTTCGTCCAGGATCGAAGCGGGACCGTTGGTCATCCAGATCAACCCCTGGGCGACCGCCTGCGAGATCGCCTCGTCTACCTGGGACGGGTCGCAGGCGGGAATGGGAATGATGTCGTCGTACCCTTCCATCGGCACCGTCACCGTATGACCGCCGCAAAAATAGTGATGCGCGTCGTGGACGGTTATCTCGGCAGCGGGCCAGAGGCCGGGAAGCGCCCCGTGCCGGAGGAGCGTGGGGGCAATGTCGCTGAGCGTAGCCGACTCGGGCAGCATCACCTCCAGACTTGAATCGTTCAGTGCAACGTCATCAACGGGGGTCCGCCAGTAGGTCCTGAACGTCTTGTCGGGCCGCATCGTGCGCCCCACCCAGATCCCCGCTTTGATTCCCTGTACGATTGTGTCCAGGATCTCCCTGTAGCGCAGCATCTTGGGCAGTTTGGCGTTCTGAGCGAAGGCCCCCACCAGGTCTCTGACGCGGCGTGCGGTTTCATCCTCTCGCCACAGGTCATAAGGGCCGCCGGGCATCATCGCCTCGGCGCTGATAGCGGTCTCCTGGATGCGGGCGCGCCTGTCCGCCTTGATCGTCGTAAAGAGAGGATCGCTGCCAATCGCAATCTTGAAGGCGTGGACTTCGCTGGACTCGTTGACGGTGACGACGATGGAATAGGCCTGTCTGATGGCCTCGGAAATGCGCCCTCCGGCGTCCCGCGTCCTCGTGCTGAGCATCTGTTCGCGGATGGGATCGATCGACTGGCCCTTGAGTTGGTTTCCGACCTCCAGCCAGCCGAGGCGCTCGCGTACACGGAGGCGGACAGCCTCAAGTCCGTCCTTGGAGGGAACGGCCAGCACGACCGCGTTGCGATTGACGCGGGGGCGGTCCGCCGCCGTCGTTTCGTTGAGGAAGCGCCTGGCCTCCGCGCTCGGCTTGCCGGATTCCGAGGCGGCCTGCGGGCCAAGGATGGCAAAGTGAAACTCGCCATCGTCCTGTATATCCCTGGGGACCCGCGGCAGCGTATGGACGCGGGCGCCGGCCGCTGAAGCGCCGCTTGTGAGCGTCTTTTCCCTTTCGATCGCCTCGATCAGCTTTGCTTCAATCAATGGGTCGGGGACACGGTTGCGGCAGGCGTCGTCGTGCATTTGGCGCAAATTGGGACGGTTCCCCAGCCGCCAGGCCTTCGGCAGTTGCGCCGCGTCAACAGAACCGGCGCCCCCTGTATTGACCTCCGCTTCGTCCAGAAACCAGGAAAGCTCAGTCCAGTGGAGCAACGCCTTCTCCAACTCGATCCTGTCGGGGTTTGTCGTGCCCAGCAGCGTCATCAGTTCGCGCGTCTGCGCCTTCTGGCCGATCGGCTGCGAACTGAGAAAGACGGAAATGACCGCCTGCTCTATCTCGCGGTGGTTCAGACCGGTCGCTTCGGACTGGATCCGGCGCGCTTTGTCCAGTTCGCCCTGGATGATCGGCCGCCACGCCTGGTGGCCGCCGGCGCCGGCCTCAACGCTGGCGATAGAGGCCAGTTCGCTGGCCGCTTCGGCCAGGTCTGTCGCGGACAGCGCGTCCAGGAAAACGGCAGGGCCGACGAGGGGGCTTGTATCCCACTTCTCAGCGTCGCGCAGCGCGATGGCAAAGGTGCGCAGGATGCCGCGCGTGCGCTGAAAGCGCGGCAACTGGGTCCAGCGTGTGTAGAAGATCTCGGTGACATCAGGGTGAAACGGATAGCTCCTGAGGTAACGGTCCTCGGCCGCCTGCCGCCCCTTCTTTGTCTGTTCGTCGAGCGCGGCGACGCTTGCGACCACCGAGGTGACGTGCGGTCGGAACAGGTCCTGTTCGCGGATCGACTCCGGTTTGAAGAAACGCCGCCGCAGGACCTCGGATACATCCTCCCTGCTCACCGGGCTGGCGTCCTCCTCCGTCTGGCGCCCAAAAACTTCAGACACCTCGCGCAAGATCTCATTGCCCAACTCGTCGTGTTTGCCGGGGTCGGAGGCGAGCAACGAAGCCACCATCGCGCAGCGGTCCACCTTGACGACCGCCTGCGTGAGGTACTGGAAGAAGGCGACCATGCGCCCGCGCGCCGCTTGATCGGTCTCGACCTGCGCCCGCAGGTACATCAACGCTTCGTCCAGGAGCACAAGCGTGGCAAGTCCTTCCTCCTGCGGCTTCGATAACAGAGCAACGATCGGGGGTTCCGCCGGCGGCGTATCGCGCTCCTCGTCCTTGCCCTCGGCGTGGATCATGCGCAGCCCTTCGGCTCCGGCCAGTTGATAGGCCAGGATGCTCCAGGGATGCTTGAGCATCCGCCGCGACCCGTCCGGCGCGGGTGTCTCAACGCCCAGCTCCAGGTCGATCTTGTCGAAGCACAGCGCGGCGACGCGGGCGCGGGGCATTGCGCCGCCGGTATGCGCTTCAAACTCGGCGACGGTTTGCAGCCCCGGCAGCGCGGAAAGGTCCTGCGCCAGGTGCCAGAGCGTGATCAGCGTGTGGGTCTTGCCGCCGCCGTAGGTGACAGACAGCGAACGATAGGCCTTGTCGCTCTGCCCTGCCAGCCGCTGGGCCACATCGCGCGCCAGATCGCGCAGATTCAGGGTTGGAAAGGTCAGGGCAAAGAACTCCGCCGGGTCTTCGTAGACTTTGCGCTGCCCTCGCTGCAAGACGACGTCATACAGGTCGGCGGCGAATACGGCCAGCGACAGCTCGCCGCTCTTCAGATCATCGCGCAGGCTGACGACCTCGTGCCAGGGTGTCCAGGTACGTTTCTTGCTCATCTTGTCCTCTTTGCACACAACTGAATCTTCTGTAGCGGCCTGGGTGCGCAGGCCCATTGGCATCTGGGATTTGTCTAGGGTTCGTTGACCTTTGTCTGAACAGCGATTTCCGGGGGGCAAAGTGCGGCTAGTCCGCGAACGGCTGCGCACAAAAAACTCGATACGCCCTTGATGTTCTCCGCGTCCCTGTGGCGGCCCCTCTTTCCTTGTCGCACACGCCCGCAAGTAGTAGAATGCCCCATGTACAGAAGCACGCCTTGAAGGGGGACGCATGAGGAACACAGAGACTACGGCGCCCGTCCAGGGTAGGGAAACCACCATGCCCCCGCGCCGGCCTCGCGAAGAGACTGCCCGCTTGGGCGACGAGATATATGAGCGGGACATCCGTCCGCAGGTCGAGGCGGACCACCACGGGGAATATGTCGCCATCGACGTTGACAGCGGAAGTTGGGCCATCTCCGACGACCTTCGGGCGGCAGCGAAGCGTCTGCGGACGCAGCGCCCTGGCGCTATTGACGTCTGGCTGCTCCGGGTTGGATACCGAGCACTGCATCACTTTGGGGGACGACAGGCGGCAACAGCGGCGCATCATCATTGTCCTGCAGCCGTCGTATCTTCGGCCATTTCGCCGAGCTGCCGATACGATACGTTGTTCGTTCGTGGTCCGAAATTCGTCTCCACTTGTTCTTTCCGATCCCCGTTCGATAGGTTACCGGTCACTTGTCGACACCACTTCCACGATGCCCAGCCTGATACAATCGAAGTCCAACTCGGAGACGAGCTCAGGCGTCAAGTGAAATCGTAGCCGCCCGACCTCTTTGATCTGGGCATGCGTTGCCGGAAACTCTCTACCGCCTGCGCGTCTGCCATCTTCGCCATACACGTAAGCAGCATCCGATATTGCGGGTACATCAGATCGAGCAGCCCGCTCTTTTCCAATTCCTCGGTTACGTTTTTGCTGTGTTCAACCATTCCTGCTTTCCAAAAAGACACAGCCCAGTGAGGGCGCCAGCCGGGGGAAACCGCGCAACCGCGTGTCCAATCAACTTATTTGATCAAGTCGAACTCTTTGCGGATCTTTTCCCATGAGTTCATACAATCCTCTTTCAAGTCTTCCCCCAATTCACCCTCCAATTGTTTCCACGATCCGTCATGCTCACGCTCCAGATATACCATCAACTTATTCTTCAATTCTTTTTGTTCCTCCTTCTGCTCACTTGTCAAACCTCCGTCAATATACTGACGACAACCCAGTGCCTCTCTCCTAAAAGAATGCTGCAATTTTATGTGCAAACTGATTCCACAATTCATTATATTTCTCCAGTGAATAATTGAATCCATATCTGAATTCTCTTAAAAGCAATTGTGTTCTTGCAACTCTACAGTCGTGGTATGCCTTGTAAAATTGCTGGATTATACTCAGTCGTTTTTTCGTACCACTCTATTGCACGTTCGAATCTTTTTTGCTGGTGAAAACTTTTACCCAAAGAATAAAGTTTCTCCGTCGTGAGAGAATATGGTCTATTGTGAGAATTGTAGCGGGCAAACCCGTCGAGATCATCAAAAAGGGATTGTTCTCCGATAGCCAAACGATTTTTTCAATGTCTCTCTGATGTTCTCCTTTTTATTTGCTTCTATCTCAATTTCTTTGTAATCAACACCCCTCTTATCTATTCCTCCTGTTCCAAATACGAAAGTGGATTGTTGAAAGACAATGCGATTGTTAATGCTGTCGGGCTTCCATTTGCACAATCTTCCCTGATCAAGGAATGATTCAATTGGCTTGTTAATATCCTCATAGGATATGGTAAAAAAATCAGTGGTGTCACCTGTTTCCACCGCGACAACTTTCCCATCATGGCTGGGACATTCATAGCATGCGAACCAAAGAGCAATCATGGCATTCTCGCTAAAATCAATCAGGCAGGTTGCCGCGCCATAATGTTGCAATTCTGCCAGCATCTCTAAATCAGCGAGGTTCTTGCCCTGCCTCTCCCGAAAGGCACGTAAGCTTGCATCATTCAATAGTTCAGCGGTATAGCCATGAATCATGGAGTCACTCGTGAACGATGATTCATTTTCCGATTTTTCTATTCTCCGATACGCTGATGACGACACATCCCAGTCTGCCTTAGCCAGACCGCGATAGAGCATCATCTCCCCTTGCAAATCTTCTGTCCACTCGATAAATTCCTCGACGGATCTTATTTTTTGCATTTGTCCCCTCCCCTGACTATTTTCAAACAGGCCCTAATAAAGATCGATAGCTGCAACGAGGATTTCAAAGTGCATCAGATCACCTCGCGTCAAGATAGTCGCTGTACCAGAAGCCGCCCAGCGGCAACCCCTGTGCTGTGAACGCCCAGTCGTCATGCCGGATCTATCCAAAAACAAACTGGCCCTGGCGCGTCGGGATCACATGATCTCGGGCCTCAACATGGTTGCTGAGCGCCTCCAGGACCGAGCGCTCTTCCGAACCGGCCTCGGCCAGCTCGATCAAGGCCTGCAGGATCTGCGCAAACAGCGCGTTGCGCTGCAGCCCGCGTTCGTCAATGTAACCGTTCACCTTGCCCTGATCGCCGCCGCGCCAGAGCTGCATCAGCTTGTGCGCCTGGTCGATCAGCGGCACGGGACGCCCGCCCGCGCCTTCAACTCCCAGATTGCGGCCCGTGCGCCGGTTCCAGGGCTTCAGCTTGACCTTGGCGCCGCCCCCGCCGCCGGTCTCTTCCTCCTCGCCGCCGTCCTGCTCAACCGCTTCGCCGGCGCCGCGCTTTCTGCCCTGCGCCAGCAGGTCGTGCTGGTTCACCAGCGCCGCGTCGGAAAGGTTGCAGGAGAGCGCGTAGAGAATGCAGCCGCCGACCGGCGCGTCGTCCATGCCGAAATCGTGGCGGTGCAGCAGGTAATAGGTGGTGACGTCGTCCAGCCCCGTCACCGCCTCCTCGCCGTCCTGCGACAGCACGCGGCCGACCACGAAGTCGACGACCATGCGCCGCACCTCGCGCAGAAACTCGGATACGCTCATCAGCTGGTTAGGATCGTTGGCCTTCTTGACCGCCGGGTATTTGCTGAACGCCTCCAGCGCCGGCCCGGTCGCCGCCCACACGAAGTCCGGCCCGCGAATGCCGGCGTCCCAGAAGTCGCGCAGCTGCTGGGTTATGTTCTCCCGCATCTCCTGCAGCACGCTGCTGTCCCAGCCGGGACGGGCTGGCGCTTCTTACAGACTAACCAGATCGATGAAGCAAGCGCTGCTGATGTCTGGGCGCGCATGCGAGCAGCCTGTTCAGTTTGAACGGGCCAGCTTCCATCCACGACAAACCCGGCTCGAATGACAGCGGCCACCAGCGTCTCCCAAGCGTCAGGTTTCTTGTTGGCAAACACGATTACCAGCCGCCCGTTGTCGTTCAGGCTCTCCGAACAACGCCGGAACGCCTTGGCCAGTTGCCCTGTTCGTAGCTCTCCTTCGATGCAAAGCGATCGCCATTGAACCTGCTGGCATCATCAACCAACTCTCCGTCAGATAGGTCGTTGTCCCACTTGGGGCCAAGGAAACCAGAAAATGCATTGCTGAACTCGCTGGAGGAGTTGCCTACAGTTCTCTTGCCCCAAATATAGAAATAGTCCATGAGATCCGAATATGGAATTGCATCATAGTAAGGAGGATCGGTCATAATTACATCGTATTTTTCCAAGAATTTTGTAGACGATGCACTCCCAATAGCTGTTGTGGGAACAGGAGCAAAGTGATTTGTCGCTCTTGTCGCTGTTTCCAGCGCCTTACAGACTGCGTCAAGGCACATCTCCCATCCTCCGCGTACGGCGTTTGAAGGAACGGCTTCGCAATAGTCCCAGGACATGGGCAACGCATACCGAACAAACACATTTCGGATAGCCTCAACGCTTGTGATCCATGCCAATAGCGTGGCGTTGAAGTCAAGCATCCGGTCAAAGGCGCAAGTGAGAATACAGAAAATTGCTTGTTGCCAGTCCTGTCCATCAGAATGCTGTTGTAAAGAATCTCCGGCATCGCGTATCGTTCGAACGAACTCTCCCAGTGCCAGGAGCTGCCGATTCGTAAACAGCTTGCGCCACGTGTCAAATCCGTAGAGTGGGACACGTATTCCAGGAGCTTCTTTGCTTGGCAGCGGTTCTTCCGGCAGCCCAAACGGAATCTCAGCGTACAACGCCTCCAGTTTCTCCTCCGTCACTTCCGCCACCGACCGTTCATGCTCTGTCGGCAGCCGGTACTCCTTTCCCGCCTGCCCATCCACCACAACCGCGGTCATCACCGCGCCCAGTCGCCCCGCCTGACCCTCCAGGCGGATATCCTCCATCGTCATAATCACACCGCAGCAGGGGCAGGTAGCGCCGGTACGCGACATCGTGCCCGCGCCGGCGCGCCTGTCATGTTCCCTCCTCTGCGCCGCGTTGCCGCCGACGCGCGGCGCGTCCGGCTCCACCCCAAAGACGACGCCGGTTCCGCCGCCGTCCGGCTCCATCGTCAGCAGCACCCGCTTGCGCTCCTTCTTGCACAGCCAGCGCGTCTTGAGCAGGGGCAGCGTGGCGCGGCACTGCTTGCAGCGTACGGTGCGCGCCCACAGATAGGCGACCGTCGGCTTGGCGATCCAGCGCGGGTTGCGCGGGTCCTTGAGATAGCCCGCGTCGAAAGCAGCGTTGAGCGGATCGATTTGCGCTACGCCCTCTGTGTCGATCTCCAGCAGTCCTGCATAGGAGGCGGTCCAGCTTCTTCGCTGTCGGACGCCAGCGGCGCGAATTCAGCGTAGGTCGGGTAGTAGGATGCCAGCTGCTTGCGCGCCCTGGCCAGAACCCAGCGCCCCCAGGCCCGCACCTGCCACGCGAGATCGGCCTCGAAGATCGGGTCCTCCTGGCTCAAATAGCTCAGCTGCGTCTCACCCGCCCCATGTCCGAGCCGCTCCAGCATGGTTCGCAGTGACGCGCCCTTGAATCCCTTAACCTTGAGGAAACTCTCCATGAACTCGCCGTCGCGCAGCGCAAACGCCGGCAGCGGCCGCGTCTGCCCGGCCAGTTTTTGGGGATATTCAAGCGTGCATTTGAGGATGAACCAGGCGACCGGGTTGATGTCCATGGCCGTAACTTCACAGCCCAAACGCATCGCCTCAAGCGGGATCGCGCCGCCCCCCGCGAACGGGTCCAGCACCTTGGGCGCGCGCCCCCCGTAGGCCTTGCGGATCTCATCGCGGAACCACTGCAAATCAGGGCCGTTCTCCCGTCCCCAGTGAAGAATGCCGCCGACCGTCTCCTCCTTTCACCTTCTCAACCTGGCGCCCGCTCACCCGCCGCCGCTCGATCTTCTCAACCACGCGCCCCGCCATCCGCGCCAGGATCGCCTTGCGCTTCTCCGCGTCGCCCGGGTCCGGCAGCAGCGTCGCGATCAGCGCCGCGCGCGACGCGGCCAGCGGCCTACGCGCCGGCCAGATGTGCAGCGTAGAGATATGCCCATGCCGCACGTTCTTTTCATGCACAGAGTCAAGCGAGGTCTGTTTCAGTGGAAAGGCGACTTCGATCAGGCGTTTGTCTGTCATCGGGCCGGCATTCCTGGTTGTATGGGTATTGGCTCTATTTTGATACAGCTTGTGCAATTGCGTTTGCCATCGGATAAAGCCTCAACTATCGCATGCCGGCAGAAGAGCGCTTCGTGCTCTGCTTAGAGCCGGCCGCATCCGACTAGATGCACCTAATTTTTCCCGTCTTGTGGTCCAAAGATCGGGGCTCACCATACTGGCTTCCCCTTTGAGTCGCGTCGTCGGCAATCTCTTGAGTGTCTGATTACGCGGATCGACTTCTATACCCACCGATTCCAGCGCGGTCACGCCCAGCAGCGGCTCCGCGCCTTCCGCGCCAAACACAATCGTCCCACCGACGATTTCGCCCATAAACTCTATGTCCGCAGTCGTGATGTCGAGCCGGATTTCGCTGCCGTCTGCCAGCCCGTATACACGCTGCCCCTTGGGCCTGAGACCGATGGCCTCCAATTGCGGCCTGGGAACCAGCGAATCGATCGCGCCGGTATCGACGAGGAATAGCCCTTCCCATGTTCTGCCCGGCTCGGCCGGATTGCGAATGAGAACCGTCACCTGTGTTATCCCCACTTGTTTGCCTCCCTTTAGTTTGCTATTCCGCAGCCGCATAGAGAGACTCGGCGTTGACGGTATAGGAATCAGACGTGCGGCTATTGGCCAACAGCTTACCAAACGGGTCGCGCACGCGCACAAGCCGCGGGTGCGGCGTGGCGCAGTCAAAAACGACGTACAGCCAGTAGTCGCAGCGTAGATTGCAGGCCGCGGCCCATTCGTTGTCGGTGATCTCAACCGCGCCGGCGCGGGCACGGCCCTTGACCTCGATGTTGCGGCCCGTGCCCCCAAGACCCACGGACAGGATGTCAAACCCCGGCCAGTCGGGCAGACCGGCGCGGCGCGCCGTCTCCGGCCGCGAAACATCCCGGACGCGCGCGCCGCGGCTCTCCTCAAAGGAAGTTGCCACCTCCATCGCCACCCTTTCCACCTGCACGTCGAACTGCTCGACGATCTCCGGATCGCGTGCCGGCACGACCAGCGCGTGGGCGAGAAATTCAAACTCCCCGGCGCGCACGTTGTCGGCCTCCGCATCGAGTTCGGCCAGGCGCCGGCTGCGGATCGCGTTGAGGCTGCGCTGACGCGCCTTGACCTCCTCCAGCTCCCGCCGGGCGCCGGCGTCACCGTCGCGGGCGCCAGCCAGAAGATTGTTGCGCCGCGCGGCCAGCTCCGCCTCCTGAAAGCGATAGCCGCGGCTGACGTGCTCCCGCCGCGAAGGCAGGTCGGCAACGATGCGCTGACGCTGGGCCTGCACGAGTTGCCCGCACACCGCGTCGCGGGCGAACGCCTCCGCATCCGCGACCAGCTTGCTGGCCAAAATGGCCAGCCGCTCCCGGCCTGGCGCGAAACCCGGCGCGCCCTTGAGCAGAAGAAGCCGCTCCACCGGCCACGCTTCAACAGCGCCGTCCGCATTCTGGCGCAGCCCCACCAGCCGCATCTCCAGCAACCTGGCGTCAGGCGCGGTCGCGCCCTCCGCCCCTGGCTGCGCCGCCTGTTCCACTGAGGCCAGCGCGACATGGAAGAGGTAGGGCTCATCGGCGTCGGGATCGACAAAGACCGCCCCCCGCAAACCGTCATCGCTGTACCGAAGGATGATCTCGTTCGCCAGCCGGTCGAAGACCGGTTCACCCGGATGCATCCAGACCGCGTCAGGGCCGGGTTGTGGCCTGTGAACGGTCAGGCGGTTGCGAACTTTGTTGGGATAGGATTCGAGCGCTGTGAGCAGGGGGTCGAGGGCACGGGGTCGGGCCGCCACCAGCGCAAATTCGCAGTCCCCTTCGATGCGCAGGTCGAGCAGCGGCGCGGCCCTCTCGACAAAGCGACGGACATAGCCGGGAATGAGACGCCGGTAATGCTCCCGCTCAGCCGCCTGCCGCAGCTGGGGCAGCGCGCGGCGCACTTCGCCCCCTTCCCCGTAGAGCGAGCGCGCCTTATTTTCGAGGGCCGCGACCTGTTCACGCGTCAGGCTCCCTTCGATGCGGCGGATGGCTTCTTTCTCATCCCCGGCGGCTGCCTGCGCGAGATAGTCCCGCATCGACACGCCCTGGAACAGACGCCCGATTACGTCGAAGACCTTGTCCGACCCCAGCTGGCGCCGGATCGTCTCCAGCTTCTCCAGCAGCGTCCTCATCACCCTGCCCTCCCGGGTTGCGCCGGCCACCAGATTGACGATGACGACCGGATCGCGCTGCTGCCCGTAACGGTGAATGCGCCCCATGCGCTGTTCCAGGCGGGCGGGGTTCCAGGGAATGTCGTAGTTGACCATCAGCCAGCAGAACTGGAGATTGATGCCTTCGCCGGCCGCGTCGGTGGCGACGAGATAGTCGGCGCCGCCTTCAACTGCGGGCTTGCGGAAGAAATCCACCTGCCTCTCCCGCTCCTGGTAGGGCATGCCGCCGTGAATGAGGGCGATCCTGCCGGTGAAGCCGAGGCCCTCGAGTCTGCGAATCAGGAAGTCGGCCGTGTCGCGATGCTCGGTGAATATGATCAGCTTTTCGCCGGCATATTCAGAGTCGCTCAGGACGCTTTGCAGCTTTTCGAACTTGGACTCCTCTCCGGCTTCGTAAAGGGTGCGCGCTTTGTCCAGCAATTCTGCGACTTTGCCAAGCTCTTCCTCCAGTCCGGACAGGCTGACGGCTGCGGTTGCGCCCAGCGCTTTCTCTTCAAACGCCTCCTGGTCCGCGCCCCCGTCTTCACCGGCAGCCGATTCGTCGAACGTCCTGGTATCGAAAATGTCTTCAAGGCCCTCAAGGCGGCTCTGCCGGGTAGCCATCTGCCGCTCGTTCAGGCGACCGCTCCTGATGTCATCGATCAGGCCCTCCAGTTTCTCTTTGCGCCTTTCGAACGAGCGCATGAGGGCGTAGGTAGAGCTTGCGAGTCTGCGCTGAAACACGCTCATCGCGAGACGGGCCGCGGACCTGTTCAGATGTTGGGCCCGGTTGTAGAAGTTGGCGATGTAGTCCGTCGTTTCGTCGTACAGTTCCTGTTCGCTACCCGGGCCTTGCGCAAGGTCGTAGCTCAGCGTGTCGCACTTTCTCTGTGGGTAGAGCGGCTTTTCATCAAAGCGCACCAGTTCCTCTTTGGTGCGGCGGATAAAGTGCCTGCGCCGCGACTCTCTGGGAAAGTCGACGAAGGCGTCATAGGTCGATAGCGTATCCGGCAGCAACAGGCGCCACAGGAAAAAATAGGGGCGCTCCTTGCCCATGTGGGGGGTCGCGGTGAGCAGCAGCAGATGGTAGGCCGACCAGGGCAACCGCCAGCGTTCGCCGTCGGTCTCGGCTCCGGCGACGGCCTCGGCCAGCCGGTAGCGGTCTGTTTTGCGCACGCGCAGGTCCGGTTCGAGATCCGCCGACAGTTTGTGGGCCTCGTCGAAGACGACCAGATCATAGGGCGCCGTCTCCGGGTCCTTGAGGCGGGCGAACATACGCGCCCCGGCCAACGTGTCAAGGCTGACGATCAGGCGGTCGCTGTCGGGGCCGGCGAAGGGGTTGCCGGCGCGAGCGTCCGAACTGGCGGCAATGCGAAAGCGCAGGCGGAAAAGCGTCCTCAACTCCCGTTCCCAATTTCCGACCAGGCCGGCCGGGGGCACAATCAAAACGCGGCGAATCAGGCGGCGCGAAAGCATCTCACGGATGTACAGGCCGGTCATAATCGTTTTGCCGGCGCCGGCGTCGTCCGCCAGCAGAAAGCGCAGAGGTGACTGGTCCAGCATACGTTGGTAGACTGCAATGCGCTGATGCGGCAGCGGGTCGATCAGGGAGGTCTCGGTCGCGAAAGCCGCATTGAAAAGGTGCCCGTAGGTCAGGCGGTGGGCCTCTACAAGGGCTGCGACCGCTTCCGGGTCTGCCGCAAAATTCAGGCTCGGCGTGACCGATGATGGCGGGAGATAGGACGGACTCTTTTCTGAGATCATGGATGCGTCGAGCGACTCTTCGATCTCGAGGATACGGTTCCAAGCCAGCTGGTTGGGGCGCGTCCGCCTGTTCTCCCAACGGTTGACCGTCGCGAAAGAGACGCCAATTCGTTGCGCGAACTGCATTTGGGTAAGTTCACTGATTTCCCGGACGTCCTTTATGCGCTGTGGGTAGTTGTCTGGCAGTTCGCCCTGGGCAATGTTTGTCATGCGCGATATTTCCGTCCATTTTCAAACAATCGCAATAATTAAATCGCATGCATCAAATTCTAAGTATAGCTTATGCTATAAAACTTGTCAAATGACGGCGACCGCGTTGCAGCTGCTGCAGAAGCATTGCCGAACGCTAGTTGAACAACGCTTCGTTCTCTAAGCAGGGGCTGGCGTCCTCATTCTGATTCACCTGGTCCAGTCACTTTGTGATCCTGTCATCGTGACCAAGTACGCGTAGGGATTATCCTCCTATCCATAAACGCGGATGGGTTAGGAGGATAAACGTTATCGGCCAGATTTGTCGCTAACGAGGAAAAGACGGCGCCGTGGGAAGGGGCGAATGCAGCCCTCGTGTCACAGCCCCGGGGGAACGCCGAAGGGCGCGTCGGCGAAGCGGGCCGTCGCCGCGTTCAGAGGCCAGGTCTGTCCGCCCTCGGTCTTGAACTGCGCATGCTTGCCGCACAGCCACAGGAACATCTCGGCCGCATGGCTGGCTGCCAGCCATATATCGCGATAGTAACCGGAGTCCCCCGTCGGCAGGTAGGGCGCGTTGCCGAAGTCGAAGTCGGGATCGAAGCGCCAGTCGCGCTGCGGCGGCGCGGTGCGGAAATAGTTGTACTTTAACGCATTCCGGACCCCCGGCTTCTTCGCCCGCATCGAAGTCGAGCGCCGGTGCCAGATCGAGTAGACGGTGATGAAGATCGAGCCGGCCGGCCCGGCCATGAACTCGCTGCCGCGCACACGGTCCAGATGCTTGAGGTGGTCATTGGCCGAGTAGAGAAGATGCGTCCCGGGGATAATCTCGGTCGGACCCATCTCCATCGTGCAGTCCTGCGGCAGATAGAAGACCTGCAGGTTGCGCAGCTCATGCGTGAACTTTGAATTGCCGTCGCGGTGCCAGCCCTGCGCCTCCGTCGGATATTCGACGCGGTGATTGCTCATCAGCAACGGCAGCCCGAAATTGACGCCCAGCAGCGAGCGCACCGCGCCCGCGGCCTGCGGATTCTTGATCACGCCCTCCATAAACCAATCTTCATACAGGATCTCGGTCGGCTCATGCGAACTGTTCTTCTCCAGAAAGGCGCGGGCGCGCGCGTTGACGTCGTCCGGCACGACGGCTTCCAGCCGGATATAGCCCCGTTTGCACAGCTCCAGGACCTCGTTATCGTTCAGAGTCGGCTCACAGTCGTAGTAGATTTTCATCACTCTATCTCCACTTCTCCAGAATGAACTCGCAGCCCAGCCCGGTGGGCCGGTTCTCATCGGGCACCAGCGCAAGATTGGGGAACTGCACGATCCGCCAGCCGTCCTGCATGGCATCCAGCACGGTCTCGTAGGGCCACGGGTCGCCTGGATGTTGCTCCACCACCTCACCGCCCTCCACCAGCGAAAACCCTATCACCTGCGAAGCCACCGATGTCTGGCTGGCCTGCAGATAGAGCAGATCCTGCTGCCAGGCGCGCCCCCAACGCAGCGTCTCAATCACCTCTCGCAGTTGCGCTTCCTCCAGCGATCCCTGTTGCAGCGCCTCGATACAGCCCTCAATCTGTTGTATCGCCGTCTGCGCCATGTCCGTCTCCTGATACAGTGCGCCGGTCATGGGGATGCACGCGGCGTTCCCCATGACCGGCCTGTTGATAATTGTTCCCAGCGTTGGCGCAGGCCGCCTTGCAGGCCGCCTTGCAGCCCGCCTCTCCTTACCACTTGCTCAGATCCCACGAGCCGCCGTTCTCCGTGCTGTTCGTCTCGATCGCACGGTCGGCCCACTCCTCCCAGACCTGTTGCATCCGTTCGGCTGCTTCATCGATAGTAATCTGGTCCAGGTAGAACTCCTGCAAGATGATGAACGCTTCTTCGCGCGCGCCCGCATCAACCATGTCCGCATACGACCAGCGCATCACACTTGTCGGAATATGCGCCTTGGCTGGTTCGGCCACCTCCGGCCGCACGTTCGGCTCCACGTCTTTGATCACGGGGACCAGGCCCGGGCGGCCTTTGACCGCATGGCCCCAGTTGGCGGAAAGGAATTGCAGGAAGTCAACCGAAGCCTCAAGCGTGCCGCGCTTGACAGTAGCGGCATTCACCACCCAGGCGCCGGCCGGCCCGCCAACAAACGGTCCCGGCTCCTCTTCAAGCGAATACTCGGAATCCACCAGCCCGACCACCGGGCCGGACGCCACGCCCACCTCAAAATCGACCTCAGGATTGCCCAGAATGGCCTCAGCCTCCCAGGAACCGCTCATGCGTATCAGCACCTTCCCGGTCAAGAAGTCGCTCAACTGCACCGGCGCCCCGATCTTCCACTCCTCGGTCACATAGGGCACCCACAGCTTTCCAAGCCGCAGCGTCTCCTTGTATTCGGTATCGGTCGCCGCGAACAGGCCCTGCTTGATTGCGCGCACGAACTCCTCGGCCTCGATCACATTTTCGCTCAGGCTGACCTTGTAGTCCAGCCGCCACTCCGCCAGTCCTTTTGGCTCGATGATCGAATGGTCGAAAATCAGGCTGTCCCAGTTGCCGGCGGGCGAGCAGCACATGAGGTGCATGGGCGTCTCATGGCCGGCCGCCTTCAACTCTTTCAACAACTCGACCAGTACGGTGATGTTTGTACGCGGGCTGGGGAACTCCAGGCCCAGCTCATCAAGCGCGGTCTTGTTGTAGTAGATGAGCGATGGCGCGGCGGTTTCGAGCGGAATCGAGTAGTAGCGTCCGGCCAGGCTCTTGCTCTGGGCCAGTATGCCGTCGAACCCGTTCGCCCATTGGTCGACCCAGCGTTCGCTGCCGGCCTTGCCGTCCGTCACGTACGGGTTGGCCTGGCGGAAGTAGGCATCCAGGGGAACCAGCAGCCCTCTATCGCCTTCAGCGCCATCGTAGCCGGTGCTGCCGTAGTAGCGCATCAGGTCGGGGCCTTGACCAGCGGCGATCGCTGTCTTCATATACCAGATCAGAGCGGTCTGCGCGCCGGGGGGCGCCTCCGGGACGCCGAAGGGCACGACGTCGATGCCCGGATGCATCTCTTCCCACTGGGCGATCAGCTCCGCCATGTACTCGTTGCCGGTCTCACCGGCCGCTTTCTGGGCATCTGTCAGTCCCTCGGGCGGCATGTAGCCCCCGTCGAACATGACGACCAGCTCACCCTGATAGTCAAGCTCCGGCGGACCGGTTGCCGGCACTTCCACCACTTTCTCGACCACCCTCTCGACTTCGACGACCTGCGGCGCGCATGCGCCCATCAGGGCGACAAGCGCGACGGCGACCACGGTGAAGATCAGGCGCCGCGGGCTTGTGTAGGACTTCCTCTGCGTTTGCGCAAACGTATCCCTGGATTTCATCGGTAGCTTCTCCTTTGCTGGCTTAAGTCCCGTTTGAAACTGTCCGTTTGCTGCGCATTGATCGATAGGCTTCTCCTCTGTTCCCCTGCACTTGCTGCATCCACGGCTATAGCTCTGCATGAACGCCTAAAATTTGAGTGCCCCACTCGACAACCCTTGTATGAACGCCTTGCGCGCCAGTATGAACACGAGCACGAGCGGCAGCGAAGAGATGACAAAGGCGGCGAACATGAACCCCCACTGTGTCTGGCCAAGACTCGACCCATGAAAAACGGATTTGGCAAGGCTGAATATGCCCAGCGTCACCGTGTACCCCTTGTCCGAGGTCAACGTCACCGACGGCCAGATGATGTCATTCCACTGACCCAGGAGCAGAATGATCATCAGCGTCGCCATAATTGGCCGGCACAGGGGCAGCGCGATCTTGTAGAACACCTGCCAGTCGCCCGCGCCGTCGATGCGCGCGGCCTCGAACAGCTCCTCGGGCAGCCCGGCCATGAAGGGACGAATGAGAAAGACGCCGAAGACAGCGCCGCCGGCCGCATAGGGAAAGATCAGCGCCCAGCGCGTGTTCATCAGCCCCAGGCTCAACACCAACAGATACTGCGGCACGAGATAGAGGACAAACGGAATCATCATCAACATGATAATCGCGTAGAAAAACATCTCTTTCCCCGGAAAACTGAACCGGGCGAAGACGTAGGAGGAATAGCTCGCCAGCGCCAGCGCAAAGGGAATCGCGATGGCGCTGATAATGCTGCTGTTGAGAATGTAACGGCTCATACCGCCGGCCATAACCCAGTAGTTCTTGAAATGGTAGGGCAGCGTCAGTGTCCAGGGGTGCGCTTCGAACTGGTGGGCTGTCTTGCCGGCGCCGATTAGCAACAGCACAAGCGGCCCGAGGGACAGTAACAGCGTCGGAAGCAGAACCAGGTGCAACAGCCCTTGAAGACGCTGCAACCCTGCCCGCAGCGACTTTTGCTGCGATGGCCTTCTGCGGCTAACGCTTGTTGTCACGCTAGAAAACATCTCGTTCTCCTCCAGCATTTCGACGCCAGGAAAACGATATCAACGAATCGCGATCGCTCCGGCAGTGCGCCTCTAGGCCTCGTACTCGATGCCGGACCGCAGATAGCGGCGCGTCATCACGGTCAGGCCAACGATGACCAGGAACAGGAGTGTGCCAATCGCCGAGCCGTACCCGAAACGCGATGAAAAGAAGGCCTGGCTGTACATATGAAACGCCGGCACCATCGTCGCTGAACCGGGGCCTCCACCTGTCATGGCGAACTGCAGATTGAACCCCTGCAACGTACCGATGACACTCAACACGATCACCAGGCGTATGGCGCCGACGATGTACGGCAGATCCACGCGCATGATCCGTTGGAAGGTCGAAGATGAATCCAGACGGAAGGCATCGATCAACTCTGTGGGAATGTCGATGAGCGCGGCCAGCAGGATCAACATGATGGTTGCGTTGATCCACGGAAAGCTGAAGAACACCAGCGCGGCCAGTGCCGTATCGAAGCTGCCCAGCCAGTCATGCGTCAGAAAGTCCAGACCAACCGCCGAAAGAACGCTGTTGATCAAGCCATAGCGGGCATGATAGATATAGCGCCAGGTCAATATGATCACAATGGCCGGCACGAGCGTCGGGATCAGAAACGCCGTGCGATAAAAGTCCCCCATGCGCTGGCTACGCAGCGAGAAGAGCATCTCGGCGACAAGCAACGGCGGGATCACACCAGTAATCGTATTGGCAAACAGCAGTATGACGGCGTTCTTGATCGAGGCGCGAAAGATACGGTCGCTGGCGAGGTCGGTGAAATTTTCCAGCCCGATAAATTTGCCGCTGAGGCCGTCGTAGTTGGTGAAGGAATAGTAGAGCGCCATCAGCGGCGGGTAGTAGGAGAAGACGCCCAGCAGCGCGAAGATAGGCACGAGGTACAGGTAGTAGCGCTTCGCCCGCCATATCCTCTGGATCAGCGAAGTCTGACTCGTACTTTGCATTGGAATGCTGCTCGCGTCAGCGTGAGGAGTCTGCACGACGTCAGCCATGAGTTGTGCCTGTGGACTGTGAAGGGGCGGCCATGACCGGCAACATTATATCATTACCTCATTGGCCCCAACAACCCCCAAAAAAGAGGCCGCGCGCCCTGCTTTAGCGATCACGGGAAGGATGCTATACTTTTGAGTACTCAATTTGCAGGGGAAAGGAACCAGGTATGAGCGAGGTGTTTCGGGTTTGCCCCAACTGCGGGCAGGATGTAGCGATGACGGCGCGGCACTGCGGCGAATGCGGCTACAATGTTGAGGGCGGCTATCCTCTTGAAAGCCGCAACACACTGCCGGCGCTAGTGGCGAAAGTCGGTTTGCCGGTGGCGGCCGGGCTGGCCGGTTTGGCGCTGCGGGCCGGGTTGCAGCTGCTGCAGAAACAGCTGCCGGCGCTGGCATCCAACGCGCTCAGCCGCAGCGCGCCGCGGCCGACGGCGCAGCCGCGCAGAGGGCGGGGCAGCCGGTTCATCCACATCCGTTCGAAATGGTCGGTCGGCGACCGCAGCGGGGTGTGGCGGTCCGGCGAGGAAGAGCACGTCATCGAGGTCGACGACGGCTGAACACCAGTGGTCAGTAGTCCGCGATCGGTGATCGGTTCCTTGCACGGGCTACCGATCACCGGCTGCGGAGAATCGCTGATTTCAATACTCGTCGATAGTTTCCCAGCGGGCCGCGGTGTTGCGCCGGCGCTGGGAAAGGCGCCAGCCCCAAACGGTGAGGCTGAAGCCGATGGCGATGAAGAGACCGGCCACCATATAGGCCAATAACTCCGGCCAGAGCAGAATCGCCACGCCAAAGAGAATCAGTATCAGCCCCGGGGCGATGAACAGCCAGCGCCCGAAACCGCCGGCCTGCTGTGAGATGCGCTGTCCTGTGCGGAAAAAGCGCACAGAAGTCTGTTGTCCTGTAAACATATTTCATGCTCCCTCAGAGCGATGCGCCGCGTTTGCGCGAATGCAGATGCTGCGCATTTTTGTATCCCCGCTTTGACGAGGCCGGGGGTGGTTCCGTGTCTGGCTGACGGCCTTCGCAGAACCACCTTGTCGTGCGTTCAGTCCCTACGGCCCAGCAGGAGGAAGGCATAGTAGAGCAGCGTCGTGATCGCCTGGATCGCGGCGGCCACGTAGGTCAGCGCCGCGGCATCGAGCACAGCGTTGACCCCCTTCATCTCGTGCTGACCCACGAACCCCTGCGCTACCAGGATCTCCTTGGCCCGCTTGCTGGCGTTAAACTCCACCGGCAGCGTCACCAGCGTAAACACGGCGACCGCGGCGAAGAGGATCAGACCCACCAGCGAGATCGTGAACCCCAGGCCAGACCCCATAAACATGCCGATGATAAAGATGATCGGCCCCAGCCAGCTGCCAATCTGCACGCCTGGAACGACGGCGTTGCGCAGGGCGAGCGGGGCGTAGTTGGCGCTGTGCTGCAACGCGTGGCCCGCCTCGTGCGCGGCAACGCCGACCGCGGCCACGCTGTTGCTCTGATAGACCTGCGGACTCAGGCGCAGCGTCCTCGACCTCGGATCGTAGTGGTCGGAGAGGAAGCCGCGCGTCTCTTCGACGTTGACGTGGCCCAGCCCGTTGGCGTCGAGGATGCGCCGCGCCACCTGCGCGCCGGCCGCGCCCCGCCCTGCCTCCACACGCGAATACTTGTTGAACGCAGATTTGACCTTCATCTGCGCCCACAAACCCAGCGCAAGCGCAGGCAGGCTGATGATGAAATAGAGCGGATCGAAGAAAAACATATCTCACCTCGTAGAGAGTGTTTAACTAGGAGACGAATCTCCGATTGCGGCCGATTCGTTTGTTATCTGGCTAAACGCAGACCCGGAACTGTTTTCCAAGTCTACGTCTTAAGTTTACACAAGCCTGGCGTTCGGTTCCTGACGCGCACCTGACACGGCGCTGTCACCTGACTGAACAGGCTGAATTGTAGTTGTATTATACCATTACGAATCCAGTATAGCCGCGGTTTCTTATCCTTGCGTTAGCGTTCGGTTAGCTCTACGTTTGCGCGCGTCTGCGCGCCAAGGCCGCCAGCTGCCGGATCTCGGCGCTGCCCAGAAGGTAGCTGGCAAGCGCATAGATGAGAACGCCGGTCCCGGCCCCGACAACGGCCGCGATCCAGCCGGCGGGAATCCCGAAGACGGCGCTGCCGTCGGGCAGAAGTTCCAAGCCGAGGAGGACTGCGCCGGCCATGACCACGGACGCAAGCAGGGAGCGCCCGCCGCTCGTCAGCAGCTGGCGCACGGGCAGGCCCTGCAAGGTCGTCGCCTGCCCTGCCTCCTGGTTGGGTGCGCGCACCTTACGTCCCAGCAGGATCAGCAGGACGATCATCTCCAGCGCGGTGGCGATACTGTTGGCCAGGGCGAGGCCGCCAAAACTCAACCGCCCAATCAGGGCCAGGCTGAGGAGGATGTTGAGCGCCATGGTGACGACGCCGACGACCACCGGCGTGGCGGTGTCGTGGAGTGCGTAAAAGACCCGCACCATGATTTCGACGACGGCATGGGCGACCAGCCCGAGGGCATAAAAGCGCAGCGCGTAGGCGACCGCCTGGGTGCTGGCGGCGTCGAAACGCCCCCGCTGGAAGAGAAGCTCGATCAGGGGTTCGTCCAGAACAAAAAGCAGGAACGCAGCCGGTATCGACAGGAAGAGGATCAGCCGCAGCAGGCCGGTGAGCGTTTCCAGCAGCTGGGCGCGGTTGCCGGCGGCGACCTGCGCCGAGAAGGTGGGGAAGGCAACCGTCGCCACGGCCTGGGCAAAGATGCCCTGCGGCAACAGCATCAGCAGCCAGGCGTAGTTGAGGGCGCTGAGGCTGCCGTCCGGCAGGCCGCTGGCCAGGACCGTGTTGACGAAAAAGTTGAGCTGGACAAAGAGCAGCCCCAGCACGCGCGGCCCCATCAGCCGCGCCACCTCCCGCACCTGCGCATCGCCGGCACGGAAGCTGAAGCGGTAGCGCACGTTCTGCCGCAGGAGAGCCGGCAACTGCACGAGCAGGTGCAGCACGGCGCCGGCGGCCACGCCGATCACAAGGCCGTGGATGCCGACCACCGGCGCGAGCAGCCAGGCGCCGGCGATGATGGCGCAGTTGTAGAGCACGGGCGCGACGGCCGGCAGCAGAAAGTGCTGCACCGCGTTGAGCGCGCCCATGATGAGGCCGCTAGCGCCGAAGACGACCGTACTCGCCAGCATCCAGCGCATCAGCGAAGCCGTCATCCGTTGCTGTTCGACGGAGAAGCCCGGCGCGATCATCCTGGCGGCCAGAGGTTCGGCAAACAGCATCGCCATCCCGCACAGAAGGAGGAGGAACAGGGTCAACAGGTTCAGAACGCGGCTGAACAGCAGCCACGCCTGTTTCTGGCTGTCCTCTGTCCAGGCGGCGGCGAATGTGGGGATGAAGGCGCTGCCCAGGGCGCCGCCCGCCACCAGTTGGAAGAGCAGGTCGGGGATGCGGAAAGCGGCCAGGTAGGCGTCCAGATCGGCCGCGGTGCCGAAGCGGGCGCCGATGATCATTTCCCGCAGCAGGCCCGTTCCCCGGCTGAGGATGAACAGCAGCATGACCAGCGTCGCCGCGCTCGCGATCCCTTTGCTGTCCAGTGCCCGCACACCTGAAGCCCTTCGGGCAGGGGAACTTCCGGGGAGCTTCCGGGGAGCTTCCAGGTTTGTCCCCGCCGTTCCCCTGGTGTTTCCCTGCCGTTCCCCCGGTGGTTCGCTGCGGCTGTCCGGTTTCGTCATGGCGGTGGATGATGATGCTGGTGAACGCCTGCCAATTTTTGTTTAGCGGGAACGGTTCTGTACAATATGTTTTCTTCCCCGTGCAGTTTTCAGTCGTCGGATTTCAGTTGACAAGCAAGCGCTCGCGAAAGACTGTAAACCGAAAGTTTCCAAGGTAACAATTCCATGTCCTCCGCGTATCTATCAGTGAACGCCTGGCGCGAGATCTTCGCCCGCGTATTCGATGACCCCGACCTGCAGTCCAATATCAGCCCGGACTGGTTGATCAACCCTGCTACCCGCCGCCGTCTCAAGTTGGACTATCTGTGCCAGCCGGTCGGTGTCGCCGTGCGCTTCTCCGGCCTGACGGGCAAAGGGCGGCGCCGGCGCGACGATTGGGAGATGCTGGAGGAGGAGCAACGCGACCAGACACGCGATGAACTGTGCCGGCTCCACGGCATTCAGCTGGCTGTGATCGATCCGTTTGACGATCCGGTTAAGCAGATGGACCGTTTCTTGTCGGTGTTGAGCCGGGCCAGCCGTCTGACAGCCCTGGATGGCCGCAGCGGCCGGGAGAAAGGCGTCTCCATGGATGCGCTGGCCGCGGCGGTGCAAAGCGCCAATCAACTGCGCTTCTCCCTCTCCAGGAATCCGGAGCAGACGGTTGGAACTCTGGCGGAAGCCTGGCGGGACCGGGAAGCGAACATTGCTACGTCGTTGCAGGAGGCGGCGACTGTGAAAGCGCCGCAGCCGACCCAGTCGCAACAGCGTACGCTGGCGCAGCTCGCTTGCAGGCAGCGCATTGTCCACACACATTTCGGCGATGGCGTGATTACGGAAGTGAGCGGGGAGGGCGTGGATAAACGGATCAAGATCCTCTTCGACGGCGACCAGGAGCGCACCTTTCTCGCCTCCCTTCTGGCCGATAAGCTGAAAGCGGTTCCCTGACAACGAAGAGACACCCGCGGAGACACCCTCAACTCGCTTCGCAACGGCCGGACCCTCCGTCCCACAACGCTCCCTGAACAGTGCAAAAACACCCTTACTCAGTAGGCAAGGGTGTTGGTAATCAGGCATGGACCACTGCGCAGCCACGCCGTTGTTTGTGCGCGATATGATTTCAGATACGCGGCCGCGCCGGCGAGGATACCCGACTGCCCTCTCACCACAGCCGCTATCAAAACGGGCAAGGGCTACCCGTCTTCTTTTGCGGTACTCTTGGATTCACTCGGTGAACTGCTCTTCGATTCCGCCTTGGTTTCGCTCTTGGACTCGCCTTTCGGTTCGCTCTCTGCGGCCTTTTCCGGCCCGGAGCCATTGCTGTCAGTCTTTTGCGCCTCTTTCTTCTGGGCCGCGGCCTTTTTCTTTTCATCCTCCTTCTTGCTGTCGGTTATGTACCATCCACTGCCTTTGAAGTGAATGGCCGGCTGACTGAGTAGCCGGGTGACTTCGACCGAGCTGCAGGCCGGGCAAGCGGGAAGAACGGTGCTGGAAAATGACACGATGCGTTCGTATTGATGACCGCACTCTTGGCAGGCAAGTTCATAAATTGGCATCGAACAGTCTCTTCCTTGTCGTGATTTTCTTTGTCAAATCCGCGGACACAACTATACTACTTGAAGTCCTCTCATGTCCCGATCTGTTGCGTCCTTCACCGTAACGGGCGCATTCGGTAAGTATACCTTTTTACAGAACTGTTGTCGAATCCGAACAGAGAATTTTGACTCAGGTTTGTGCGGACTCCGTCCGCCTCTGCCGGTCCGAATCGTGGATCCTTCAGACACAGGCGTCACGTCTGGACACCGGCTTGATCAAGGTTCAACACACGCCCAGCCGATGTTTTTTGACTTTGTTCAAGGCGCAATCGAAAACGGGTGTTACGAACCGGAGGGCGTCTACCTGACGGCGCCATTTGAAGGTCGGCGGCGCGTCGTCCAGGCGTGGGGAGCCCGCCCGGAGTACTATCGCCGCTTTGTGGTAGGCGCTAAATCACTCCTCGGACACAATGGCGTCGACTTTGAAATGCTTCCCAACGAGAGAATCATCGCGGCGGACAGCGGCATCGTCACCACAATCGGCAATGACCGCGAACGGTATGGCCGCTTTGTCCGCATCTCCCACGCATGGGGCGAGTCTCTATACACGCGCTTTCAAACGTTTGTCGTCGACGCAGGACAACATGTGGAACGTGGTGATCTGCTTGGCTACTATAATCAACTGCCCGAGCCAGGACAACAGTTTCATTTTGGCGTCCGGTTTGTTCCATATGTGATCGTTGATGGATGGGGCGGTTATTCAAATCCGCTGCCTCATTTTTCACCGGATTCTATTCTGATTGACTCTGATTGACTTATCTTTTTTAAAGAAATTTTTGTCATAGATTTATTTTTATTAATTAGTATGACTTCGTAGGGGCTGGGGATATGGGGATATGTGAATCCGAGAAACTATATATATGAGGCATGAGAGAATCGTGTCTGTATGTAGTGGTGAGGCGACTCGAGGAGCGTAATTTCAGTGGGGATAATTCAGAGGAAAGTAGGGGATAGGTTTGGACGGAACAATCCGCCGAACAAATGTTCGACACAGGATGTAGTATTTCTCCACAAGTTGTCCCCGATTGGGCATAACTCGCAGGAAATGGGGATAAAGAGAGAACAGAGTTACAAACAAAAATTATCCACTTTTTTCGAAGTTATCCCCCACTTTATCCCCAATTATCCCACTTTTCCCCACATATGGATGGTTTATCCACAATTTTTGTGCCCAAATCGACTTCAGTTTTCGTCTCAGTCGCCGGATGCGGAGAAAAGATCGTTGGCGATCTGCCTGGGTCCTGCCAGCGCGAGGTCGGTTTCATTGTGGTGACCTATACCCAGGGGCGCAAGCCGGCGGAGGACCTGTTTGCGCAGGCACGCGCGGAACGGATCGATGCTAACGCGCCCCTGGCCGCGCGTATGCGCCCCCGCACCCTCGATGAGTTCATTGGCCAGGAGGCGATTGTGGGCCCCGGCCGGCTCCTGCGGCGGGCGATTCAGGCGGACCGGCTGAGCAGCCTGATTTTCTACGGTCCGCCCGGTACCGGCAAGACGACCCTGGCCCAGGTGATCGCCAACACGACGGCCGCCCACTTCACCGCGCTTAACGCTGTGCTGGCCGGCCTCAAAGACATCCGCGCAACGGTGGCGGAGGCCCAGGAGCGGTGGGCGCTTCACGATCAGGGTACGATTCTCTTTGTCGATGAGGTGCACCGCTTCAACAAGGCCCAGCAGGACGCGCTCCTGCCCTGGGTGGAAAACGGCACGGTTACGTTCATCGGCGCGACGACCGAAAACCCCTATTTTGAAGTCATCAAGGCCCTGGTCAGCCGCAGCCGCATCTTTCAGCTTAAGACGCTGACGGCAGAGCATCTGCGGCAGATCATGCAGACCGCTCTCAGCACGCCCCAACGCGGCTACGGCGGCCGGCGCGTTGAGATCGAGGACGACGCAATCGATCATCTGGTCTCGATCGCCAATGGCGACGCCCGCGCCCTGCTGAATGCGCTGGAGCTGGCCGTCGAGACCACCGACGCCGACAAGGACGGCACCGTCCGCATCACACTCGCCATTGCCGAGGAGTCGATTCAACGCCGCGCCGTGCTGTATGACAAAGAGGGCGACTATCATTTCGATACGATCAGCGCCTTCATCAAGAGCCTGCGCGGCAGCGACCCGGATGCGGCGCTGTACTGGCTGGCGAAGATGGTCTACGCCGGCGAGGAGCCGCGTTATATCTTTCGGCGCATGTTGATCCTGGCGAGCGAGGATGTGGGCATGGCCGATCCGCAAGCGGTTCAGGTGGTCAACGCCTGCGCCGAAGCCTTTGACCGCGTCGGCCTGCCGGAGGGCAACTTTCCCCTGGCGCAGGCCGCGCTCTATCTGGCGACCGCGGAAAAGTCCAATTCGGTCCTGGCATTCTTCGACGCGCTCGAGGCTGTGCGCAATGAGCCTGATTCCGATGTTCCCAATCACCTGCGCGACGCCAACCGCGACAGCGAGGGGTTTGGGCACGGGGCCGGCTATCTCTATCCGCACGCCTACCGGGACCACTGGGTGGCGCAGCAGTATCTTCCCAGCGCGCTCCAGGGCAAGGTCTTTTACGAGCCGACGGGCCAGGGGTATGAGGCCGGGATCGGCGCCGCCGGGTCACGGCGGCGCGAGGCCCAGCTGGCCGCCATGCTGGAGGGCTTTGGCGCGCCGCCGGAGATTTTGACATTCGCGCCCGATGAGTCCGCCCGCGATCGCTGGCTCCAGCGGACGATTGCGCAGGCTGGTGAAGCGACTGCCGCGCTACGGGATCGCATTCTGGCTGGCGGGGCCCTTGAGCGGCACAGCGTTGTGCTCGATGTGAATGCCGGCAGCGGTCTGCTGACGTGGGAGGCGCTGCGGCGCGCGCCCGAAGGCGGCGTCTACGCGCTGGCGTTCAACGAGGCGGACCGGCAGGCGCTGCAGGAGCAGGCGCAAAGCCTGGACGAAGTCGAGAGGCCAATTGTCCTGAAAGGGGCGCCCGGTGGAGCGGCGCAACGGTTCGATGCTGAAGAGGTCCGTTTTGATGCGATAGTCGGACGCAACGCCCTGCTTGGCTCCGTGGACAAAGAGGCTGCCCTGGCGCATCTGGCCGAAAAGCTGGCCGCGGACGGTTGGCTTGCCCTGGCCGAGACGATACCGAGACATACGCAGAGAATCTACGCCCTGGGGGATCGCTCTCTACTCCAACCGGAGCTGGCCGAGCGGCTGGTCGCGGCCGAAGAGGCGATCTACGCCGATGCCGCGGATCGGCTGGTCAACTGGGACGAGGAGACGTTGCAAGCCGCGCTTTCCGCTGCTTTTCCTGACGAAGCGCGGGCCGGGCGGGTCTCGATGGAGCGGATCGACACCGATACCGATCTGCGCATTACCGATGCGCACGTCCGGCGCTGGTTCGGCCCGGCTTCTGGCGAGCGCAAATCCTATGCCGAGCGGCTGGCTGAACGGATGCAGCCTGATGAGGTAGAGCAGATCGAGAACTGGATCAGGGGGCAAATGTTGAATCAGACCGTGACCTGGAAGCGCCGCACAGTGTTGATACGGGTTGCGGGGCGGTAGATATTCTGTGGCCGACCCAAAGGCGTCCTCTCTGCGCCGCCTGGGCTACGCCACCTCGCGCACGGGCGCGCTGCCCTGCTTCGCATCGGCCCTCATGTGGCAGACTTTATACTTTTTGCCGCTGCCGCACCAGCAGGGGTCGTTGCGTTTGGGCCGGTTGTTGGTGTTGCGCACCGTTCGCGGTTGGGATGTGTCTGATCGATTTGTCTGGATATTGCGCGCAATCGGTGTCGGCAGCGTCGGCGCCTTCTGCACCTGCAACGTCATCACCGTCGTCACAATGTCGGAGCGGATGTCGTTCATCAACGCCTGATACATGGCGAAGGCTTCGCGTTTGTAGGCAACCAGCGGGTCTACCTGCGCAATCGCCTGCAGACCGATCCCTTCGCGCAGCCTGTCCAGATCGGTCAGGTGACGGACCCAGCGGTGATCCACCGCGCGCAGCATGATCTGGCGTTCGGCATCGCGCAGCATCTCGGCATCGATATCCTGTTCCTTCTGGTCATAGGTCTGATGCGCGATCGCGGCCGCCTGCTCTGTGATGGCGTCGGCGTCCAACTCCTGCCACGGGGTCGGGTCAAAGTTCTGCGGAAAGGGGAAGACCGTGCGCAGCGCCAGGAGCAGGTCTTCCGGGTTCCACTCCTCCTCAAAGCGCGTGGCGGTGTGTTGCTGCACAGCACCATCGATCTCGTCGGTGATCATCTCCTGTATGGCAGGCTTCAGGGACGGTTCGTTCAGAAGCCGCCGCCGCTGCATGTAGATCGTCTCCCGCTGCTCATTGACGACCTCATCGTATTTGAGCACGTGCTTGCGGATGTCGAAGTTATGGCCCTCCACCCGGGTCTGCGCGTTTTCGATCGCTTTGCTGATCATATTGTGCTTGATCGGCTGATCGTCCTCCAGGCCGAGACGGTCCATGACGCCCGTCACCCGGTCACCGCCGAAGCGCCGCACGAGATCGTCGTCCAGGCTGAGGAAGAAGCGGCTGGCGCCCGGGTCGCCCAGACGTCCGGAGCGGCCGCGCAGCTGGTTATCGATGCGCCGCGCCTCGTGGCGTTCGGTGCCGACCACGTAGAGGCCGCCCACAGCCTTGACCTTCTCCTGGTCCTGCTTCGTCTCGTCCCACCTTTCCTTGAGGACCGCGGCCCAGCGGGTGTTATAGGTCTCGGTTGGGTCCTGGTCGTTTTTGAGCAGCTCCAGGCAGTGGTTCCACGCCAATTGGGGGATGCCCGTCAACTCGACGCCGTCTTTGCGCAGCTGATCTCTGGCGAGGCCCTCATAGTTGCCGCCCAGCAGAATATCGACACCGCGGCCGGCCATATTGGTGGCGATTGTGACCGCGCCGGGCCGTCCCGCCTGCGCAATGATCGTTGCCTCGCGCTCGTGGTTCTTGGCGTTCAGCACTTCATGAGGAATGCCGCGGCGCCTCAGCATACGGCTGACAAGTTCGCTGGTCTCGATCGCAACCGTGCCCACCAGCACCGGTTGCCCCGCTTCGTGGGAGCGGTTGATCTCATCGATGACAGCCCCGAATTTGGCCGACTGGTTCTTATAGATCACATCTTCCTCATCCAGGCGGATCGTCGGCAGATGGGTTGGGATCGCCACGACATCGAGATTGTAGATGCTCTGGAACTCCTCTTCTTCCGTCTTGGCGGTACCGGTCATGCCGGCCAGTTTGTTGTACATGCGGAAGAAGTTCTGGAAGGTGATCGTCGCCAGGGTCATCGACTCCTTCTTGACGCGCACGCCCTCCTTGGCCTCGATCGCCTGGTGCAGGCCCTCGCCGTAGCGCCGCCCCTCCATCAGGCGCCCCGTGAACTCGTCGACGATGATCACTTCGTTGTTGCGGATGATGTAGTCTTTGTCGCGGTGATAGAGGGCATGGCCCCGCAGCGCGTTGTCGAGATAGGGGAGCATCTCGAAATGGGCCGGATCGTACAGATTCTCCAGCCCCAGCTTTTTCTCTACGGCCGCAATGCCCTCTTCGGTGAGCGTGGACACCTTCTCCTTTTCGTTGACTTCGTAGTCCGTGCCGGCCCGCAGGCCGCGGACAAGCTGCGCGAACTGTCTGTAATAGTCGCTGCTCTCCTGCGCCTCGCCCGAAATGATCAGCGGTGTGCGCGCCTCGTCGATGAGAATGTTGTCGACCTCGTCCACGATTGCGTAATGCAGCTCTCGTTGGGACTGGCGCTCCTTGTCCAACACCATGTTGTCGCGCAGATAATCGAACCCGAACTCGTTGTTGGTGCCGTATGTGATGTCCGCCCGGTACGCCTCCTGCCGCGTGATCGGACGCAGGTTCTGGAAGCGGTCGTCCTCCGCGGGGAACTCAGGATCGTACAGAAAGCTGCCCCTGTCCGGGTTGCCGGCGCTGTTCTGAATGACCGCGGCCGAAAGCCCCAACAGCTGGTAGACCGGCCCCATCAACTGCAAGCCGACTTTTGAGAGATAGTCGTTCGGCGTGACAAGGTGGGCGCCCCGCCCGGCCAGCGCGTTCAGGTAGAGCGGCAGCGTCGCCACCAGTGTTTTACCTTCGCCGGTCTTCATCTCCGCGATCTTGCTTGAGTGGAGTACGCCGCCGCCGATCAGTTGCACGTCATAGTGCCGCAGACCGATGGTGCGCCGGGCCGCTTCGCGCACCGCGGCGAACGCCTCCGGCATCATCTCGTCGAGAATATCCTGCTCCTCGTCCAGCAGCTCTTTGCGAATTCGTTCCACTTCGATGCGGGCAAAGCGCTGCTCATCGGTGCCTGCCACCGACGCGTACTCGCCTTCGGCGCCGGCCAGCGCATCCCGCAGTTCCGTCGTTTCGCTGACGATCCGCTGGCGGAACGCCCGGGTCATCTCTGTGAATTCGTCGTTGTCCATCCGTTCGAAGCGTTCCTCCAGCCCGTTGATCTCTTCAACCAGGGGCTGAAGCCGCTTCAGCTCTTTCTCGTTTGGATCACCGACAACTTTGGTCAGAAATTTTTTCAGCATATTGCATCCCTCTGTTTGCCCGTTGCCGGCGCCAGTGGTTCGGACATGCAGCGGCGGGCAAAATCGATGGGGGCGTCTCGCCTCCCCTTACACCATACGCAACACGGAGATAAGCGGTTCTCCGATATGAATCCACATCTGTCCTGTCAGCCCCTCAATCACATGGATAGCAGTCCAGGCTGCACCGCCTATTCTACCATGCACAGGGAAACCGCCAATGTAGCGGATCCTGTTCTGTTGCCACCGTCTGTCAAAGTGCCAGCGGCCTATGCGGAGAATACTACAGCGATACATAGTTTCAGCGATTTGTGCTACAATGTGTTCGTGGCCGGTGGCTAGTGGTGTCCACTGGCCATCTTTTCCCTGAGCCACAGGCCACCGCAGGTAAATGAATCGCCGTCTTCTCGTCTTCTTCATCCTCGTCAACGCCTTTGTCAGTTTGACGATTGCCGTGACCGTCGTTTGGATAGCGGAGCAGCGGCGGCCCAGGCCGGAGGAGTTGATTGTGCCGGCGACACCGGCGCCAGCGGTAGTTCTGATTGCAACGCCAACGGCCGGGGATGCGCAGACGGCCCAGGGGAGCGGCTCCTCTCCGTCCGCAACCCCTACAGCAGACGCGGTGCCGTCTGATCCGGGCGAGATGGAGATTTACACTGTCAAGGCCGGGGACAGTTTGTCGGCCATCGCTGCGCGCTTCGGCGTCTCTTCGAACAGGCTGCTGGAGATCAATGATCTGACCGATCCGAACCTGGTCTACATTGGCCAGCGCTTGAAGATTCCCGCCTCTCAGCAGCAGGGTGGCGCGCCAGGAGGCGCCGCGGTCGGTCTGCCGCAACAGGGCCTGCAACTGCGTATCGAAAATGCCGGCGATCTGGCGACGGAGTCGGTGCAGGTCATGAACGATAGCGATGGCGCCGTCGACCTCAAAGGGTGGACCCTCAGCCGCGACGGAGGGCCGATCTATACTTTCGACGACATCCTTTTGTTCCCCGGAAGCGGGATCCGCCTGAACACAGGTTCCGGAGAGAACAACAGCATCAATCGTTATTGGGGCCTGGATGCAGCGGCCTGGGAAAGCGGCTCGACCGTGGTTCTGCGCAACACCGGCGGCGAACTGATTGCCCAGAGTACAGTGGCCGGCGGCGAATAACCATAGCCTTTGCGAAAGGAAATGACCTTCCATGGCAGCGACCGAACCATCCGATAAACAGGACAGAGGGCGGTCCAGAAAGCGACGCTACTTCCGCCGTCGCCGGCGGAAAGGTTCCCAAGAGGCGTCTCTCGCTGCCGAGCAGGGGGCGGAAGACGATGATGTCCGGCCATCGCAGCGGACTCGTTCCAAGAGCCAGAATCGCCGCCGCAGCGAGAACCGGCGGCGCTCTTCCCGGCGGCGCGGCAGCGCGGCGCGCGCGCAAGCAAGTCAGGCGCAGCGTGCCGAAAAGGAGAGTCAGCCGCAAACCGAAGTGTATATCTATACCCACGTTATCCGGCCCACATACAGGGACGGAGGCGGCGGGGAGTTCCAGGCCGATCATTCGCTGAACCTTGCCGGCGCAACCGCCGTCGGCCCGCCGGCAGGCATGGAGTATCTTCTGGAAAGTATCGGGCAGCAGCTGGATGCGTGGTTTGGCCTGTCCGCCGACTCGACAACTGAAAACAACGGAGGCGGGGAGGCAAACAAGCCGAGCGCAGACTCGACCGATGGCGGCGGGGTCCAGGAAGAAGCGCCCGGCTCCGCACAGGAGATGACGGATGAGAGCCGCGCAAATGACGACCCTGCCTTTAGTGCATAGGGCCGCCTACCCATCACTGCAGAGGACCGATCATTGGACAAGGTAATCACGATTCGGCAGATGTCCGCGCATGTGGGCGAGACGGTAACGCTGGAGGGCTGGCTCTATACCAAGACCGGCAAAGGCCGGCTCCAATTCCTGCAAGTGCGCGATGGCGGGGGTATCTGTCAGGCGGTCGTGTTCAAGGGAAATGTCAGCGCGGAGGCGTTTGAACTTGCCCGCGCACTCACCCAGGAGAGCAGCCTGCGGGTTACCGGCGCCGTCAAAGCGGACACGCGCGCGCCGGGCATCCCCGGCGGCTATGAGCTGGACGTGACCGACCTCGAAGTCATCCAGATCGCGGCTGAGTACCCGATTCAGCCCAAAGAGCATGGCGTGGAGTTTCTCATCAGGAATCGCCATTTGTGGATTCGTTCCAGCCGGCAGTGGGCGATAATGCGGGTTCGGGCGACCGTCATTCGCGCCATCCGCGGCTGGTTGGACAACAACGGCTACCTCAACGTGGACACGCCGATCCTCACCCCCAACGCCGCCGAAGGCACAACGACCCTCTTCGAGATCGATTTCCACGGTGAGCCGGCCTATCTGGCCCAGACCGGTCAACTCTACAGTGAAGCCACTATCCTGGCCTTTGGCAAAGTCTACTGCTTCGGGCCGACTTTTCGCGCCGAAAAGAGCAAAACGCGCCGCCATCTGCAAGAGTTTTGGATGGTGGAGCCCGAGATCGCCTTCTGCGACCTGGACGGGCTGATGGAGATCGAGGAGCAGTTCGTCAGCCATATCGTCCAGCGCTGTCTGGAGGAAAATGCCGAAGAGCTGAAGCTGCTGGAACGGGATACGTCGGCCCTGGAGCGGGTGATGCCCAGCTTTCCGCGCATCCATTACGACGAGGCCGTGGCCATGGTCAACCGCGCTTCCGCCGCCGGTGAATTGGTTCCCGGGTACGAGGACAAAGTGCCCCATATCGAGTGGGGCGATGATTTCGGCAGCCCGCACGAGACCTACATTGCCGCCCAGTTCGACAAGCCGGTCTTTGTCCATCACTATCCGACACAGGTGAAAGCCTTTTACATGGAGCCGGAACCGGACCGGCCGGAGGTCTGCCGCAGCGTCGATCTGCTGGCGCCGGAAGGGTATGGCGAGATAACAGGCGGCAGTGAGCGTATGGCCGATGTCGACAAACTGGTTGCCGGCATCGAGGAGCACGAGTTGCCGATGGACGCCTATGACTGGTACATCGATCTGCGTCGCTATGGCTCTGTTGTGCATAGCGGTTTCGGTCTGGGCCTGGAGCGGACCGTCGCCTGGATCTGCGGCGTGGCGCATCTGCGGGAGGCGATCGCCTTCCCACGCACGCTTGGCTCTATGCGTCCGTAAGCCCTGGGAGCGCCCCGCTTCCCGGCCCTATCCGGTCACGACCGTGTTCTACCTCTCGATTCTGCTTGCCGCCCTGATTCTTACCCTCATTCTTACGCCGGTCTCCGTGCGGATCGGACTCCGGCTCGGCCTGGTGGACCGCCCTGGCGAGCGCCGCAGACACGCGGGTGTCGTGCCGCGTACAGGCGGGCTGGCTATCTTTGCCGCTTTTACCCTGACCGTGCTCGCTCTTCTTCTGCTCATGGCCGGGGCGCTGCCCCAGCTTGACGTCTCCTGGTTGCCGCCCCAGGACGACCCCAAGGAGAGCCGCCGTTTTATTGCACTGCTGATCGGCGGCGCCTTCTGTGCAATTGCCGGGTTTCTCGATGACCGCTATGAGTTTTCCTGGCCCCCCCAATTCGCAATCCAGGTTGCCGCCGGCCTGATCGCCATCGCCGGCCTGATCTTTATCAAGCACGTCAACAATCCGTTCGCAAGCGGCTTTCTCTTCGGGCCGGATGGCTTTCCCTGGTGGCTGCTCGGCCCGTTGACGCTATTCTGGTTCATGGGAATGATGAATACCGTCAACTTCCTTGACGGGCTGAACGGCTTGGTTGCCGGTGTCACCGTTATCTTCTGCGCCATCCTCAGCATTCACATGATCTTCGTCACCGAGCCGCCCCAGCTGAGCGTGGCGGTGCTGCCTGTGGCGCTGCTCGGCGTCGGGTTGGGATTTCTGGTCTTCAATTTCGCCCCGGCACGGGTCTTCATGGGCAGCGGCGGCAGTTATTTTCTCGGTTTTGCGCTGGCCGCGCTGGGGATTATCGGCGGGGCGAGGCTTGCCACCGTGTTGCTGGTTCTCGGCCTGCCGATTCTGGATGTGGTGTGGCTGATCTACAGCCGCCTGCGGCGGGGCGTCTCGGTAGGCCAGGGCGGGCGGGATCACCTGCACCTGCGTCTGCGTGACAAAGGCCTGGCCGAAAACACTATCGTGGTTGGCTATTGGGCCTTCTGCGCACTTTTCGGCGGCCTGACTTTGTTGCTGGATGATCGCCTCTACAAACTGGTGGCGCTGATCGGGCTGGCGATAGTCGGCCTGATCGTTTTGCTTTGGGCAGCGCGCCCGTCCACCTTGGGCGAAGACAAATGAGCGTGACGAACGCAGGCGGCTCGCCTGAATGCCGCATTCTCGCGATCGAAACGAGCTGCGATGAGACCGCGGCCGCGGTCGTGGCGGACGGCCGCCATATCCTCAGCAACCGGGTTGCCAGTCAGATTGAGCTTCACCGGCGTTTCGGCGGCGTCTACCCAGAAGTCGCCAGCCGTCAGCACGTTCTCGCGATTCAGACAGTCGTCGAGGACGCGCTGGCGGATGCCTCGGTGGCGCATGTGCGCGAGTTGGATGCCATCGCCGTCACCCACGGACCAGGCCTGGCCGGCAGTCTTCTTGTCGGCGTCAATCTGGCGAAAGGACTGGCCTTCGCCAGCGGTCTGCCGCTGGTTCCGGTGAATCATCTGGAAGGGCACATCTACAGCAACTGGTTATATGTGGACAGTTCGCCCGTTTCCGACTCTCCAAGCTCCGGAGACAGCAATGGGCCAGCGGACGGTTCTGCGCCCGACATCGCGCGCAAGCAACGAAGCGGCAGCGCATCGGAACAGTTCCCGGCGCTGATTCTGATCGTTTCCGGCGGCCATACGGAGCTCGTGCTGATGGAGGGGCACTGCCGCTACCGGCTCTTAGGCGCGACCCTGGACGATGCCGCCGGGGAGGCGTTCGACAAGGTGGCGCGCCTCCTGGAACTGGGTTATCCGGGCGGCCCGGCCATTCAGACGGCCGCCGAGACCGGGGATCCCGGCCGTTTCCATCTCCCCCGCCCGCTCATGCGGCCGGGCCGGCGGACAGAACGCCAACCGGACGCGCAGGCGTCTCCCCTGCCCACCGTCTTACCCGTCCACGGCGAGCGCCGCTTCAATTTCAGCTTCTCCGGCCTGAAGACCGCCGTTCTCAATCTGATGCGGCAGCTCGAACGGGAGGGAACGGATGCGCGCCGGACGCAGACAGCGGCCGACATTGCCGCCGCATTTCAGATGGCCGTGGTGGATGTGCTGGTGGGCAAAACCGCGGATGCCGCCGCCGAGTTTGGCGTGAAGCAGGTCTGTATCTGCGGCGGGGTCAGCGCAAATGGGTTGCTGCGCCGGGCGGCTGAACGGCATTTTGCCAAGATCGGTCTGCCGCTGCACTGCCCGCCTCTTTTTCTGTGTACGGACAATGCGGCCATGATCGGCGCCGCGGCCTATCACAGACGGTCATATCTCCCGGCCCGGCAACATTCCTCGAAGGGCGGCGCGCAGCGGCAGGCTCCGGAAACCGCAGCGCATTCAGATCTTCACGACCAGTCGGACGAGCCGTCGGCGCGCGACTTCCTCGCCCTCGACGTATATGCAAGTCTGCCTTTGGTGGATTCTATGCAGCGGTGAACGACCTGGGGAGGCCGCCGCCGCGCCTGCGCTGCGTCTAATCGCCTGCGGGTGAATTGGCGGTCTGGGAAGCGGGCGGCGCCTGCGTTTCCTCTTCCAACTCCACCTCGGGGCGTGCAGCTGGATCCTCTGCTTCCGAAACAACGACCCTGCGGTAGACGCCGACACGCTGCGCCTGCGCAACTTGGCGGCGTTCGCTGAAGGGTGGATAGTTGAGCAGTTTGGCGTGGGTATAGCTGCCGATCAGCCGCAGGCTGGCGATGACCGGCGCGGCCAGAAACGCGCCCAATATCCCCCCCACGCTTGCCCCCACCACGACGCCGCACACCACCACGACCGGATGCAGATGAACGCTCGTGCCGATCACGCGCGGCACGAGGAGTTGATGTTCCAGTTGCTGAATGATGAAGTAGACCCCGATTACCAGGAGAGCGAAGTTCAGGTTGCTCAACTCGAGCGTGGAGCTCCCTTGCGCCAGGGCGATGATGACGGCTGGGATCATCGCCAGAATCGGGCCGATATTGGGCAGGATTTCCAGCGCCCCGGCCAGAAGCGCCAGAATCAGCGCGCCCCGCATCCCCATCAGGCTCAGCGAAAAATAGGTCGCCACCCCGATCGAAAGAGAGAGGATGAGCTGCCCGCGAAAGAAGGCGTTCCAGATGTTGCGCAGCCGGCGCATCAACTCCACGCCTTCCGAATAATACTCAACCGGGAACAGCCCTTCCACGTACCGCAGGATGCGGGGCGCGTCCTTGGTCAAGTACAGGCTGATGAAGAAGAGAAGCAGCAGGAACACGACGATATTGACGATGCTGCCAACAACCGTCAAGCCGATGGTCGCGGTGCTGCTCACTACGTTCGTCGCCGTACTCAGAAGCTGATTGACGTAGTCCAGAATCTGCTGCGCGCCGGGCAGGAACCGTTCCACCGCAATCTCATCGGCCAGCGTCTGTTGAATCTGGCCCACCACCCCTTCAAACGTAACATCAAGGCCGAGGATGGTCCCACTGGTTGGCAGGTCTGCGACCGACTCCTGCAGAAAGAGTAGAAAGGTTCGCGCCGCTGCTGGCACATCAAAATAGAGCGCCCTGAGCTGGGACAGCAGAACCGGCACAAGCAGAACGGGGGCCAGGATCAACAGAACCAGGAAGAGCAGGTACAGGACGATCGTGCTCACGCTGCGGGGAATGCGCAGCCGTTCACACAGGTCGACAATCGGGATCAGGAAGTAGGAGACAAGCCCTGCCATAATCAGAATCGGCAGAACCGGGCGGCTGAGCCAGAAGATGAGCGCGCCGACGACGAGCAGCACGATCAGGACCGTTCTCTTGGTCGCAGTATCCCACGCGGTGTTCGGCGCCAGTACGACGCTTGCTTCCTGGGATTCAGTTTCTTCCGCTGTGGATGGCGGTGTCGTGGAATCCATTGTATGGGACATTGTATGGGAGCGCGTTCCCCTGCTTATGTTCCTTCCGGCGCAGGAGCGGGGGAACAGTCTCGCATGTGGAAGGAAGCAGGATGAAAATTCTTATACCCTTCTACAGGAGAAAACACGGCCGCCGCCCTAAAGTTGCGCTTCTGCGGCTTCACATCTTCGACTGAAACGGGTCTTCTGCCCGCTGCCGCGCTATCCCTGCGCCACGCGTTCAATCCAGCCCGAGCGAAGCGAATTCCCATTCGGCCGCCGGCGTAAACTGCGATGGGTCAAGAACCGTTTTTGGGCCAAAGGGCGCGGTCGTGACGCTGTCCACATCCACCGCGCCGTTCTTTACCGCCAGTGTCGGGAAACGGCGGCCGCCAGGGGTCGTGTGCGGGCGGTAGAGATCGCCGTGCGCAGCCAGCATCTGTGCCTGCACGTCGTCCGGCAGCATCGACAGGCCGGCGAAGTAGTGATGGCCGTTGCGTTCGGCGTGTTCGATGCCCAGCGTCGCCAGCACGGCCAGGTCCTCCAGCAGCGCCACCGGCCCCAGGTTGCACAGGTCCTCGGCGCTGATGATATGCAGTGCGTCCGGCTCCTGACGCCGGCGGTTGCGGATGAGACAGGTGTTGGCTATGCCTTTGAAGATGCCTTTACAGTTCTTGTGGCTGGTGCCCACGTAGCCGTTTTCCAGGGCGGTGGGCGCGCTGGACAGCGCCCCGTCGGATTCGTCGATGATGATCGGCGGCCGTTCGCGCCAGGCGCGTAGGGCCGCGCCCACCTCCTGGCTCAGGGCGATATCGCGGTGGAAGGGCTGCTCGACGAAAATCAGCCGCTGCAGAAAGCTGTCGAGGGCCGGATCGGCGTTCAACCCTTCCCACAGGGCGCGAAAATCGGCAACGTTGTGATAGGTCTCGTTGCCGTCGAGCGTGTGCTGGTAATCGACATTGCGTTCGTCCAGCAGCGCGGCGATGCGTTGCAACCGCGCGCTGTCGGCGTTTATGTCGCCGCCGATCTTGATCTTGAAGTGGGTCAATCCGTAGGCCTGGATCGACGCGTCCAAAGATTGGGGCAGCCCGTCATCGACCTGATCGGCGGGCAGGACTTCGTCGTCGGTGAGGGGATCGATCAAACCGATCGTATGCCGAACGATGATCCGCTCCAGGGGCTTCGCCGGCAGCAGATCCGCCGGCGTTTGCCCGGTTAGCTCCGGATGCAGCTTGTGTAGCTGCATTCCCAGGCTGTTTGCGCGCACAGCCTGGGCGAAGGTCGTGCCCGTCGCCCGGCAGAAGCCGTCGATAATCGCCCGCTCCACCAGAGAGACGCCGAACGCCCACAGCAGGGGAGGATAGCTCGTACCCGCGGCCCAGGCCTCCTGGGCCCGGTAGGCGGCCTGCCACAGGTCAAAGACCGTGTCCGCCGCGCCGGCTTCCTGGGCGTGGCGGCAGGCCGCCTGCACTACGTCGAGCATCTCGGCGATATCCTGGGCCGTGGATGAATCAGGGACTTTGGTAAACCATTTTGGCGCCAGGCCCTCGGCGGCGATCCCGTCCGCCTGCTTGCCGTCCACGTCGACCCGCGCCTGCAAAAAGAGATGCGGCAGCGCGGTCATGGTGACGATGCCGTAGCGGAAGGGCATTCTGTTTCGCATGTTGAGGATATGGAGATCGAAGTCGAGCAGGCGGATGGACATCTGTCGTTCCCCCGGTGTCTGTGCAAGGATAACTTGTGACTGTCGCAGGCTTACGCGACCGGCGCGGCGGCCGGCGTCTTTTCCTCACGCCAGCGCGCGCTCGTAGCCGCGCAGCGTCGCGATCTCGCGCGGCAGATGAACGTCCGGCGGCTCCCAGTTGATCCATTCGCCGCTGAGATACCCTTCGTAACCACCGCTGCGCAGCAGTTCCAACACCTCTTTATGATCGATATCCCCCATTCCAAAAGCCGTGTAGTCCGGCCGATTCGCGTCCAGGAACAGATCGTGCACATGGGCATGGCGGATCCAGCGCCGCAGGGTGCGATAGGAGTCTGCCAGCGTCCAGCCCTCTGTGCGCACCGGATGCGCGGCATCCCAGTTTACGGCAATCGCCGGGTGGTCGACCTGTTCCATCACCGCGGCGACGTCGGCGGGGTTGCACCAGTCATCGTGCGTTTCCATGCATACGACCACGCCGCGATCGCCGGCTCGGCCCGACAGGCGCGAGAGTGCGTCCGCCACGCCGCCGATGGCCGCTTCCCGGCTGATGCCGTCCGGAATCCGGCCGCCGAAGATGCGCAGCGCGGGCGCGCCGATGTCCGCGGCAAGGTCGATGTACCGGAGCGTTTCTTCCACCTGGACGTCCCGGTCTGTGGGATCGGCGAAGCGGTTGCCCGCGGCCAGGCAGCAGATGGCGATGCCGGCGTCAGCCGCCTGGCCGCGGAAGGACGCTCTCTGCTCCGCCGACGCCTCCAACTCCACCCCGTGGTTCTGAGCGCCGGCGGCCCGCGGCTCGATGCCGTCGTAGCCGTACTGCGCGGCCAGTTCCAGCATCTCCGCGAAGGTGGCCTGTGGGCAGGAAAAGCTCATAAATGCATAGTTCATCGCTGTAAACTCCTATTCTGTCGTGTTCTCTCTGTGAATTGAATTTTGGAAGAGCGGCCGTATCAGGTCGCAGATATTTTCACCGACTCCCCCGTCTCCGCCGACCTGTACAGCGCATCGGTGATCTGCTGCGCCACCAACGCCTGTGTCAGCGTCGTCTTGGGAGGACGGCCTGTGCGGACCGCGGTCGCGAAGTCCTCCAGCAGGCCGCGGTGGATGTCCATGTAGGAATCGCTGCCCGACCACAACGTCCGGGAGATGGTCCCCTCGGCGCGGGTCGCCTCAAACTGCAGAATCTCCTTCTCCGGCGCCGGCGTCATCCGCAGGCGCAGCGAGCCGGTCTCCCCGATCACCTCCCAGGATGTCTCCGCTTGCGCCGCGGCGTACTCGCCGCGCTCATAGGTGAGCGCGATACCGTCGGCGCAGCGCACCAGCCCGGCGATGTGCGTCTCCCCGTCGGATTCCGGCGCAACCGTATCGGCGAAGGTGGAGGGAACGCCCCAGCTTTGCGCCAGCACCGTCTGCGGGCGCAGACGCCAGCCGCTGATGCCGAGCAGATAGTCCAGATCGTAGCAGCCCCAGTTGACAAGAATGCCGCCGCCGTTCAGCTCACGGCTGAGCCGCCAGGCGGGCGGCGGCGTCTCCGGCGCCGGAGACGCCGGGAAGATGGCGCGGCAGCGGAGCAGGCGCAGCGCGCCCAGCTTGCCCCGGCCGATCCAGTCGGTAACGATCCGGCTCGATTCCAGGAAGTGAAAGCGGGAGGAGCAGCAGGCCGCGACCCGGTCCCCCTGGACAGAGATGAGCCGGCGCACTTCGTCGGCGCTGCGGGCTACCGGCTTTTCCGTCAGCAGATGTTTGCCGGCGCGCAGGGCCTGCAACCCCAATTCGATGCGGAAAGAGGCCGGCAGCGCCAGGACCACAGCCTCTACGTGCGCATCGGCCAGCAGTTCTGCGCCGCTGCTGTAGACCCTCTCCACCGTATGGGCCGCGGCAACTTTCTCCGCCAACGCCCGCTGCACATCGGCGACGGCAACCAGCTCGATCTGATCGGAGGCCGCGGCCGTTTGCGCGTGGACGGCGCCGATCGTTCCGCAACCGATGATGCCGAGCTGTAGGGGTGTCATCTCAGTTCCTGTTGTCAATTCCGCCCCTGTAGTAACTGTGTGCATCCGCGTCCGCGCCCCGTTGTAACCCCAGTGCCGGACTAAGCACCGCCGTCGTCATGCCGGCGTGGTTTTCGCGGCCATGACCGCGCGCGATCGCGCTGACCGAGCGCGCCGAGCAGCCGTGATCACGGCCGTCCGGGAAGGCGGCGCGCGCCAGGAGAAAGTAGGTGCGGGCCAAATCCACGGCGCGTGCGTGCAGCGCGCTGTCCTCCCCGATCTCCGCGGCCACCGCCAGAGTAATCGGATTGTGGCGCCGCTCGCGGCCGTCTTCCAGCCAGCGCGGCGCGTCGGAGCGTTTGCCCACGCCCGATGCGCGGCGTGCAGGGCGTTTGAACGCTGTGTCCAGGGTGATTTCGGCGATGTCGAAGGGGTTGAGCCGGGCCGCAGCCTCCAATACCGCCTTGTCGTAGCGCGTATCGCCGGTCCAGCGGCGATAGGTCCGCACCGCATCGGCGGCCGCGCCGGCGTCCGGGTCGGCCAGCTGCGCGGCCAGCGGCTCCAGCAGCCGTTCGGCCGCCTGTCGAAAGCGGAGTTGACCGCTCTCCTGCCACAGGCGCAGAAATGTGTTGACGGCGTCGGAGCCGAGCAGATTCTCCGCCCGGTCGACCTCCGCCTGCAGGTCGGGGGCTTCGCCCATGAAAGAGTAGTAGAGCGCTTTGTCGTCGGCGCTGAATTCGTACAGAACGCCGTCGGGGGTCAGGGCAATCGGCAGTGCGTCCCCGGCCAGGATGGCGTCTGCCCATTCCCCCGCGTAGACCGTTGCCAATTCGATATAACGGTCCTTGGTCCTCTCCGGGTTAGACGCCGCCAGCAAGCAGATGTTGACGCAGCGCAGGTGGTCCGGCGTATTGAGCGCCATGCCCGGCTCTGTACGCAGCCCGTCCGCGCCGAAGAAGAGCGAGTGGAAGCGCTGCCGGTCCCAATCAAACCAGTCCGGCGCCCCGGTCGACCAGTTGCCCATGTGCTCGCCGGCATCGTCCAGCTGCCGGGCCGTCTCGCGGTCGTCCGGCAGGACCCGCTGCAGGGCGCCCAGGAACAGCTCATAGTGCTCGGTGCCGTGGTGCGCCTCCTGCATGCGCCAGTAACCGTGCCGCCACTGTTGCGTCCGGGTGAAATGATCGCGGATGCGATCGCGTGTCTGTTGCAGAAAGCGCAGAATGTGTTCGTCCGGGCCGGCGCGCAGCAGCGGCTCCCAGCCGGTGGTGTAGGTGCCCTGATCATGGACATCGGTGGCCGGCTCGTCCGCGTAGCGGTCGATGGACTCGTATGCCCACCGGCGCAGATCATCCAGGAAGCGCTGGCAGGCGTGGGGCAGGTCGTGGGAGGGCTCGATCTGGCGCCTGTACATGGCTACCCCTGCAGCGCAATCTTGAATGTATAGGCGTGATCGCACGGGCGCTGACCGGGTGTGCTGACGGTCAGCGCGTTACTGTCCTGCTTCCAGGTGACAGGCTCGTCGCTGCCGAGCATCGAAACGCCGCTGATGCGCCTGCCGAGTGACGAACCGCTGCCCAACGAGGTGATGGCGGCCTCGCTGCCGGGCCAGCCCAGCACGATGGCGTAGAGGGCGTTGTCCTTCTGCGTGAAGCGCACATCTTTGGGGGTGAAGGGGAGATTCTTGCGCTCGGACAGGTGCCCGACCACCACAGCCGTATCGCCCTCACCGAACCGCTCCCAGTGGCGCGTCCCGTAGATCGCCTCCCCGTTCACATCCAGCCATGCGCCCAGGTCCAGCAGCAGCTGGGTCGCCTCCGCCGGGATGACGCCGTCGGCGCGCGGGCCGACGTTCAGGAGCAGGTTGCCGTTCTTGCTTACGATGTCGATCAGATCGTGAATGATCGTTGCGGGGCTTTTGAACTCATCGTCCTCGATGTAGCTCCAGGCCTTGTAGCTGACCGCGGTGTCGGTCTGCCAGTAGTGCGGGCGGATGTCGTCGAGCTTGCCCCGTTCCACATCATAGACCGCGACGCCGTCCGGGAATTTGTCCTTGTACTGGAGGACGGGTTCGCTGCCCCACTCCAGGGCGCGGTTGTAGTAGTAGGCGGCGACCTGCGGGCGGTAGGGCGCGAACTCATCGAAATGCCAGCCGAAGTCGAACCAGAGCACATCCGGGCGGAAATAGTCGATCATCTCAAGCGTGCGCGCGTACCAGTTCTGCAGAAAGTCCCAGCTGGCGGGCGCGTCTTCCGGGTGGGGCGGGCAGTAAAGCTCCTCCAGGCCGGGATCCGTGGTGTCGAAGTCATCCGCGTAGGTGTAGTAGCGCCAGTTGAAGGCCCGGTGGCTGGAGACGCCGAATTTGAGGCCGGCCGCGCGGGTCTCCCGTTCCAACTCCTTGCAGACATCCCGCTTCGGCCCCATCTGGGCCGCGTTCCAGCGGGTGTGCGTGCTGGCGAACATCGGAAAGCCGTCGTGGTGTTCGGCGACGGGCACGATGTAACGGGCGCCGGCCTTCTGGAACAGATCGATCCACTGGGCCGGGTCCCAGTTTTCCGCTTTGAACAGGGGGATGAAATCCTTGTATCCGAACTTGGACGGATGCCCCCAGGTCTCCGTGTGGTGCTGGTGGTAGTTCGGCCCCTTGCGCGAAATCTCGTCCCGGTACATGAAGCGGGGATACCATTCATTGTCGAAGGCGGGCACGGAGTAGGGACCCCAGTGGATGAAGATGCCCAGCTTATCGTCCGTAAACCATTGGGGCACTTCATAGTTTTGCAGGGAGTCCCAGGTCGGTTCGTAGCGGAAATCCGTGGCCATTGCATGGCTCCATAGGGGTTGATTGCGCGCGTAGATCAGTTGTCTGCCGTTATGCTGAGCGTAATACAGACGGGGTGTGGTTCAATGCGCTATTGTTTCGCTGTATCAGCGCTGATATTCTTGGGCAGTATAGAGGGGGACGCCCGTCGTGTCCAATCCATACGGGCTGAAATTTTGCCCGGAGTTGACGCCGGCGGTCGGACCTTGGGCGGCGAGTAGATCGACCTGCTTGCACTGAGAACGGCTCGAGTCGCGGGCCATTCTTCAACTGCACGGGTCACGGTTTATGAAACTGACCGGCCAGCAGGATACCGAGCGCCGCGCACAGGAGGCTGAGGCCGTTGTTGGCGAGGATATTGACCAGTCCGCCCCAGACGCGGCCGTTCTGCCAGAAGGCGATGCTCTCGACGGCGAAGGTGGAGAAGGTGGTAAAGGAGCCGAGGAAGCCGACAAACAGCAGCAGCCGCAGCTGGGGTGACAGGGCAAGATAGTGGGAGCCGGCCGCAACCAGGAAGCCGAGCAGCAGGCTGCCGGCGGCATTGACCGTCAGCGTTCCATAGGGGAAGGCTGACCCCAACTTCGCTGCCAGCCACAGGCTGACAAAGTAGCGGGCGTTGGCGCCCAGCGCGGCGCCCAGTCCGATCCAAAGGACGTTCGTCATTTTTTAGCTCGCCTACACGCCCATCACCGCCAAGCCTGTGCGCGCATGCGCCCATTGCAGATTGCTGCTACGGCACAGTGCTCACTCGGTCTCAGGCGTTGCGCCCTGCGGCGGCCAGCTCGCCAGCGGACCGATCCATTCGTTGAACAGCATGTCGGCGACCTCTGGATCGATCCCGCGCAACGCCGCCAACATATCCCCGGGCGTTACGATCTTGTACTGATAGTCGGCCAGGTAGTTCTGCAGAAACTGCTTGAACGCTCGCTCTCCCAGCGTACGGCGGATCGCGGAGAAAAAGAGCGCGCCCTTGCCGTAGACGATGCCCTCGTACATCCTTCCGTCTGCAAAGGCCATCACCGGCTGCGCCAGCGCCGCGTCCTCTTCGCGGCTGATCAACCCGTCAACGACCGCCTGCCAGCGGCGGTATTCCAGAATGTCGGCCGCGTCCTGGCCGTGCACCGCCTCATAGTAGATGCGGCTGGAGTATTCGGCCAGCCCCTCATCAACCCAGGGCTGGTTGACCGGATCGTTGTGGACAAGCTGGTACCACCACTGATGCGCGACCTCGTGGACCGCCCGGATCTCCAGTTGGTCCCGATACCGGTCATACAACTGTACGCCCAGCAGAAAGACTTGCGGGTATTCCATGCCCCGGAAGCTGATCGGCGCGGACGCCACCCGCAGCCCAGGGTAAGGATAGGACCCGAACCAGTCGCTGTACACCCGCAGCGCGGCCGCTGTGTGCTGCAGAACGGCCCGCCCCGCCTCCTCATGCCCCGGCAACCAGTAGCTGGTGACGCGCGTGCCGTACGCGTCCAGGCTGTCGGATTGAAAGCGATTGCTCATGTGGACGATGAACTCGCGCGACGGCTCCGTCTCCCACCGGTGTAGGATCTGTTGCTCACCGACCACGGTGGAGGTAATCAATTGGCCGCTCGTCACGGGGATTTGATCGATCGGGATGGTGCCGGTAACGACAAATCGGGAGATGTAGTTGAAGGCCGCGTCCCCGCGGCTGGTGCCTCGCTCCAGCCACCAGCGCCCGCTCGCCGCGGTCGGCCCCGGCATGTAGACGGCCAACGAGGGGTAAAAGAGCGGCAGGCTCAGGAACGCCTGGCTGAGGCCGAAGAGGCGATAGGCCCCCGAAGTATCCGCGTCCCAGTGGGGGATGCGCAGCTGCCAGCTCAGATAGACATTCGTTGTCTGCCCGCGCAGCAGCGCCCGCGGCAGGTCCACCCGTATGGCAGTGTTCTGCTCCAGATAGGTAAAGGGCGCCATGCTGCCCTCGACCGTCACGTTCTGAATGCTGAACTCGCCATTGTAGTGGGGCAACGCCGGGTAGAGGCGAAAGACCAGGTGCGTCCAGGGGTCGGCGCTGGTGTTCGGGACGCGGACACGGGCCGCTCCCTGCAGAAAGCTCAGATCGTCGCTGAGGGTGAACTCGATCTCATAATGCGGCATCGCGTCGAACGCCGACAGCGGGTCTTCCTCTTCCACGCTTGAAGAGCGCAATCTGCCACAGGCGGCCAACAGGACCATCAGCAGCAGAAGGCTGATCCCCACTGCACCGTACGCGGGGGGAACCTTTCTCGCCTCTCTTTTCCTTATGCTCTTTTCCACGTTTGGGGGCACGAAAGGCAATGGCTGCGGCTGATTCATGGTAACAGCAACGAAAGTAACGTATGCTAAGCGGCAGAAGACGAACTGCGTAGAATCAGGTCAAGCAGTAAGACATGACTGAACAAGCTGCGCACAGCCGACTCCAGTACGATCTGCTTGTCCGACAAAAGCGCTCAAATAACGAAGTGTGAGCGCATTGAACAACTTACCCCTGCCAGCCCCGAAATGTCGTACACAAATCCCTGACGAAGCGCTGTAACGAATCGTCCGCTTGTGCGGCGCGGTCGATCTATATCACCCCCTCGTCCCAATGGCCCCCAACTTGTGGCAAACGGATCGATATGGGTCTCGCGATTCAGGCGGCGCACCGCGTAAAGGCAGTCGTCTGCCAGCAGATCGGGCAGAAGCGGCGAATGAGTGGTGACGATGTGTTGGGTCTGACCGAGGATTTCCTGTGTCTTCAGCAGTTCCGCGATCAATCGGATCCGGCGCGGGTGGACGCCATTCTCCGGTTCCTCGAATCCGACCAGCGCCGGGGCATCCTCAGCAAGAGACTTGTAACCACGTATATGTATACGCTTCAGCATGGTGGCGTCTCCAGGGATTGTTCATATTCTGTCCAACTCGGCCGGGTTCCACATGGCGGCCGTCACCAGAGCGCCCTTTATAATAACATAGCCGGACTGCGTAAGGTAAACTGTGCACAAATGTGCTATACTTGGCAAGTCTGGGTTGGGCCTATGCGTAACAAGAGACCGTTTGCGCGTAACACGCAATGCGGTCAAGCCGTTGTCCATATCCTGTTGAGGTGAGACTGAATGTTTGTGCGAAGCGCGGCGGCCGCCGCGTTGGAACGGAAGAAGGGTCTGTTCTCCTCATACGAACACGACCGGCGGGAAGAGCGGAAGCGCATGCAGGGCTGGCTGGAAGAGGTGAAGGCCGATTCCGCCGCTTCGCTGAGCCGCAAACTCGACGCCATCGACAACGCCTGGCCCGGCGCACTGCCCACGGCAGAGTTCGACCGCGCGGATGGAATGCGCATCCCACTGGGCGCAACCTGGCAGAACCGTGAGCAGGCACGTCGTTGGGCGCTGGATGCTCTTGAAGGCCGGCCAGTCCTGGCCGTGGACGGCAGCCAGATCGTACCGACCACCGACTACGCGCCCCCGGTGGGCGCGGTGCAGATCGGCTGGTTCTTCAATGACCGGAGCAGGGAAACGGATGGCGACGCCGGCGGCCGCTATGAAAAGGATATTGCCTTCGAGGTGATGGCCCCGGACGATGTGCTGGCCCCGGACGATCTGACCGACTCGGGCGGCGACGACGGCGTCTTCCCCAACTGGCGCGTGAACCAGGCGCGCTTCATTCTCGAGTGCGCCAAGCTGTGTGAGTTCATGGAGCGCTGTGCGGGGCGGCCGTTTGACCGCCGGCCGGTCTGCTTTTTCGACGGCTCGCTGATCATCTCCTTTGCCGGGCAGCTGCGCGCCGGCCGTGAACACGGCTATGTCCAGGCTGTGCAGGCGCTGCTGGCCTGCTCCGAGCGCACACGTACGCCGCTGGTCGGCTATGTGGACAACACCTACAGCCGCGACCTCGTCACGCTGATGGCGGCGCTGCATGGTCTGCCGGCGCCAGCGCCGGCGCACATCAACGACGCTTCCCTGTTGGCGGCAACGCTGCCCGATTGGGGGGACCGCAGCCCGTTCTGGGTATGCGCACGCCTGGACCGTCTCAGCGATGCAGGCCGCGCCGATTTCTATAAGCAGGTCTGCTTCTGCCTGGCGCGGGTCAGCATGGAGAACGCGCCGGCCCGGCTGGAGATGCCGCGCTGGCTGCTGGAATCCGGCCGCGCCGACGAGATTGTCGCACTCGTTCTGGCCGAGGCGGTTGCCGGTGGCGGCTATCCCTACGTGCTGGAGGCGGCAGACGTCACCGCGGTCATTCAGCGGCAGGACCGCCAGCGTTTTTACCGGCTCTACCAGAATTTTCTGCAGGAACAGGGCCTGGCCCTGACCGTCACGCGCAAGCAGCGCAGCAAGCAGTTGCGGCGGTGACAGCAGTGGTTAGTGGATAGTGGTCAGTGAGCGCGCAGGTCTTTGGCGCGCGGAAGGCTTGATCATCGCAATATCCAAATTCCAAATATCGCGGAGTAAACAGTGTCTTTATCAGTCATGAACTACGATTCCCCTATCGGCCCCATCGAAATCCACGCCACCGACACGGCGGTGAGCAGGGTCGAATATGTCGAGGAACAGGTAGGAGAGCGTGTAGAGGAAAGAGGAGAGAGAAGCGGGTCCCGCTCCCTGTCCTCGCTGCAGTCCGGCGCGCATCCGCTTCTGGATGAGGCGCGGCGCCAGCTGGACGCCTATTTCGCCGGCGAACTACACTGCTTCGATCTGCCCTTGGATCTGGAGGGCACGCCGTTTCAGCGTCAGGTCTGGCAGCAGCTTCTCAGCGTCGGCTACGGCCGCATCGCCAGCTACCAGGAGATCGCCCACGCTATCGACAACCCCAAGGCCGTGCGCGCGGTGGGCGCGGCCAACGGCCGCAACCCGGTCGCCATCATCGTACCCTGCCACCGCATCATCGGCAGCGGCGGGCGTCCCAAGCTGACCGGCTACGGCGGCGGTCTGTGGCGCAAGGAGTGGCTGCTGCGGCATGAGGGGGCGCTGTTGGTGTGAGGAGGTAGGCGCGACTACGGATCCGGCTCGAATACCAGTTCCGGCACGACCACTTCCCACGTATCGCAGCGAAGGCCGCTCTGGTACTGCGGCTCTGAATATGCGCGGTTCCAGGTGGCGATGGCCAAGACGCTGGCAGAAGTGCAGCGCGTTCCCGCCGGGGGTTCGAAATTGCCGGCAAGCTGTCCGACAACCGTGCCGCTGCGATCCAGTAGTTCCCACCGCCTCCCTCTGGCCCGCACCTGCAGTGGATCGCCCGGGGAAAGCGCGGCGATGGCGCCATGCACCGGACGGTCAGGAGGCTTGTATCCTGAGAAGCTCAGAAAGACATCGCGCAAGCCGAGTTGCTGATACCTGTGGGCGAGTTCCGGCGCCGCCGGCGGGAGTGTGACAGGCGCTTGGCGGCGCAACACCGAGGGATTGTCTCGCAAGGCCTTTTGGAACGGGTGCGCGCCCGGGAAGCGCGTCAGGGTAAGGGTTTCCCTTGCACGGCTCATGGCCACGTAGTACAGCCGGCGCGGGGCGTCCGCATCCTCGCTGCGACTGAGACGGTCCCAGCCTCCGTCCAGCACAACCACGTGGTCGAATTCCAGCCCCTTCGCGCGATGGGCGGTCAGCAGGAGCAGACCGCGCTGACGGCGGCGCAGATCACGTCCCCACTCGGCCAGCCATTCCATGAACTGATCCACCGCTGTTTCCGCGCCGCCGGTCTCCAACTCGTATGCGGCTATCGCTTCCTGCAGCAGTTCGATCCAAGGACTCGCAGGTTGTCCCTCCAACCAGTCTCTGAGATCGGCACTCTTCACCAGGCGCGAGTCTCGCTCCCGCAGCCAGTTCACGAGCGCCTGCGTCTCCCGCAGATGCCGGAAGACCGAGGAATCTTCGTTCGCCATCTGCACTGGAATCCCTTCAAGTTCGCAAAGACTGCGTACCGGATCCAGATAGCGCCAAGCGCGCGCCACCACCGCGCAAGCAGACCAGTTCCAATCAGGAGTTAGACCGGACAGTCGCTTCAACTCGGCGACGACCGCCTGCGCCTGGGTGATAGGCGTGTCGCCCACCGGCAGTATTTGGACTCGCCCCTGGGCGACCGGGTCAAGGTCAGTCCACAGGCCGCCGGGCGGATCCTTCCTGCGCGTCCGATCAATATGGATTGGATGCTCGGTCTTCATCCGTTGCCGCGCCGGCGCGATTACCGTATTGGCGGCCTCGATAATATGGGCGGTGGAACGGTAGTTGTCGGTCAGGAAGAAAGATCTGGCGCTGTAGTCGATCTCGAAACGGCGGATGAATTCCACCGACGAGCCGTTGAAGGCATAGATATTCTGGTCGTCGTCACCCACTGCGAACAGGCTCAGCTTATCATCCTCTTCAGCAAGAGTCCGGCCCGCCAGCGCGGAGATCAGACCGTATTCGTCCGGACCAATATCCTGGTACTCGTCCACCAGTATCCAGCGGAAGCCCGCCAGCAGGCGCGTCCGCATTTCGTCCGCCTCTTCGGGCGGCAGTCCTTCCCCGCGTAGCAGAGAGGTTGCCTGGCGGAGAAAGGCCTTGAAATCTTCGTCGTCGAGTTGGTTCGCCCGTCCTGAAAAGCTGGCTCCTGTCAAACGCATAGCCAGAGCGTGGCAGGTAAGCGCGATCACCCCGCGGGCATCGTCGCCGAGCAATTCAGCCAGGCGGCGGCGGATCTCAACCGCGGCGTGCCTGTTGTAAGCGAGCGCCAGGATGCTGCGCGGGTTCTCACGCCGCACGCGTATCAGATAGGCGATACGATGCGCCAATACTCGCGTCTTGCCGGAGCCGGGGCCGGCCAGCGCCAGCACGTTCGTCCGCTCCCGATCGTCTGCCACGATGCGGCGCTGGATGGGATTATTCAGGCTTTCGACGATGGTCCGCCATGATTCAGGCGTGGTCTGCCGCGAGATTTCTCTGTCCCGATCCGGTAGCCAGCGCTGCAAAAACTCCTCTTGGGGCAAACTGAAGTAGTCCATCGCCAAGCGTACGGCATCGGAAAAGGATGCCAAGCCCTGCTGCGCATATTCCATCATCACGTGGATCTGCAGCACCTGTTCATCATAATAGAACCTGAGGGGCTGGAAATCGGTCTCGGCGAAGCCGCGTCTCTCCTTACTCAGCCGAATGGTCATGGCCGGGCGGAACACGGCCAGCCCCCTGTGCAGCCGAATGACCTCCTGCTCGTGCAGCCACAGCAGGGCGCGATCCCTGAGCTTGTCGGGATGCCTGACTTTACTTCTCAATGTGAGGTCGGACTTGACCGCTGTGAGTAGCTTGCCCAGCGTCGTCTCAGCCAGCAGATCCGTGCCTCGTCGACCCTGCGGCAGGCTGGCGAGCAAATGCTCCAGCAAACGTTTGGCAGCCTCGCGGCGCAACGCTGCAGTCTTCTCTAACGCGCTCCACTCGCGTTGTAAAGTCACTCGTATAGTTTCGGTGTCACGTCCCCGTACCCCGAGGCTTCCCCCCCCGCCCCCCTCGCCGCGCCCGTCCGCGGCGATGCTGCGGATTATGCGTCGCACGCGTTCCGGCAGGGCGTAGGTATGGCCGTCGTCTTTGAGTCGCTGGGTGGCGAGGCGGAGATGCAGAAATGATGTGTCGCCCCTGCCCATATCGGGGGCCATCTCCTGCATAGTGGCGATAAGGGCTTCCTCCAGCTCGGCCGCTTCCAGGAAGCGTCGTTGTGAGGAGTTTTTTACCCCTGCGTGGACAAAGGCGGTTAGCGCAGTATCATTGCTGGCGATGCCCAATTGCTCCAGATCGTCGAGCGCGCTCCGCACGCCCTCCGGCGTCAAGCCCGAAGCGAACATCAGATCGTCGGTGGTGATACCTTCATCCGCGTCCGCTTCGATCATCTTCTCGGCGATGGTCATGAGTTGGCGGCGGTAGGCATGTGAGATGGAGGGCCTTTTGAGCTTGTCCCGCGCCTCCCCCTTTGAACTCACTCGCAGCGAGGAGGGAAACACCTGCACCCGGTTCTCCTCCCGAGTCAGCAGCACCGCCTCTTCCAGCCAGGCGATCGCGGTGCGCACGCGCGTGTCGTCGGTGGTGGAATCGCGTTCAAAAGCTTTTTCTTCGTCCTCTCTCAGAATCTCCCCTGCAGTGGCTACAACCTCGTCGCCCCTGCGTTTCTTGCGGTCCAGATTTCGCAGCGCCCGCAAAACGCCATGAATTTCCCGCCGCGTGAGCCGCGAACGGGCCGACATGCCGAACTGCCGCTCCACATCGTCTTGTGTGTAGAGCAGAACGCAGCGTGCCGCCTGCTGATCACGTCCGGCGCGGCCCGCTTCCTGCAGATAGTTCTCCAGGGACCCGGGAATGTCGGCATGGACCACCAGCCGCACGTCCGGCTTGTCGATACCCATGCCAAAGGCGTTGGTTGCGGCGATGACCCGCAGTTCGCCTCCGATAAAGCTCTGCTGGACATTTTTCTTGGTTTCCGGCGGCACGCCCGCATGGAAAAAGTCCGCCTCCACACCCTTAGCCTGCAAAAACGCCGTCAGTTCTTCGGTCTGCCGCCGCGTCGCGCAATAGACGATGGCTCCTCCCGGCCGATCTGTCGGCAGATCGGCCATCAGGATCTGGTGGACATGGGCGTGCTTTTCCGCGTTACTGGTTTTGACGACGACGAATTCCAGGTTGGCGCGTTGGGCGCCGCCGTCGAAGATTTTCAACTCGATGCCGAGCTCTTTCTGAAAGTAATCGACGATACCGGCCTTCACATCCGGTTTGGCGGTCGCGGTCAGACACAATACCGGCGGAATCGGTCCTTCCCCCGCGCGTTCGCGGATGAAGCGTCCCACGTAGCGGTAATCAGGCCGGAAGTCGTGCCCCCACTCCGAAAGGCAGTGGGCCTCGTCCATCACCCAGGCGCCGATCTCCCGTTGGGCCAGGACGCGGCGCAAGGAGACGCTGCGCAGCTGCTCCGGCGAGATGAGGAGGATGCCGGCATCCCCCAGACGCACCCGGTCCAGCGCATTCGCGCGCTCGGGCATCGACAGCAGCCCGTTTACGGTGACGCAACAGTCGATGCCTTGCCTCTCCAGCCCCGCCACCTGGTCGGCCATGAGCGCGACCAAGGGCGAGATCACCACCGTCAGCGCGCCTGTCTTGTCGTAGCGGGACAGGGCCGGGATCTGATAACAGAGCGATTTGCCCGCGCCCGTGGGCAGGATTGCCAGCAGATGTTCCCCCGCCATCGCCGCCTCGACGACGGACTGCTGCATAGGCCGCCCGACCTCGTCCGTCGGCTCCGGGCGGAAGTCGGGAAAGCCGAACCAGCGCCTAAGCTCCTTGCGCGCGTCGTGCCGCTCCCGGCACCAGTCGCAGGCGAGATCCGCGCAAACGGTGTCGCGCAGCCGCCGCACCAACCGCCCCGCCTCGGGAAACTGATGCCGCACCCAGGGGGGCATGACCGAGTTGCTCCCGGACACCGACAGCCACGCCAGTGCATAGGCCAGCGCCCAGCCGTGCCCAACCGCTTCAGCCATGACCTCGCGGGCGTGTGTCTGGCAGGCGACGCCAGCCAGCAGAGCGTGGATCACCCCACCCGCTTCGCCATTGGACGGGCGGCGCGAACCCCGTAGAGATGTAAATACTTGATCGAATCCCGCCCCGTTTTGGGCTGTGGTCAGCCAGTGCCAGGCCGTCAACAGGTCCGATGGCGTCTCGCGCAGAGCGCCCTTTTGGTTGTTGAAGACCTCCAGCGTAAGCCTGGCGTCCAGTTCCGGGTCGTTGATGCGTCCGCGGATGAGTTGTCCGTCCTGGTAGTGCTTGACCAGGTGGTGATATGGGTTGCGGGGAAAGGCCAGCGGATTGAGCCTGAGTGTATCCACCGCGGGCCGGCGCAGCAGCCGTAAACGGGGGTTCGCGGCCTGCAGGTGGGGCAGATCGAAGGCGATCAGATTGTGGCCTAGCAGAAAGTCCGCGCCGTCGGCAAGATCGTCCAGCTTGACCAGTGCCGCATTCAAGCCGCCACCGCCGTCATCGGGGTAAACGAAGGTCTGACCGGTGTCCGGACGCACCGCAGCGAACCTGAAGATGCGCTCGTCCCGGCCGACTTCAAGGTCCAGCGAGAGGCACCGAAACGAAAGACGGTTGTCCTGGTCAGGCGGACTTGTGCTGCTGCTTGTCATGGTCCTGTTGTGCGACGCGGCTGCAGAGCGAGGGGAGATAACTGCTTCAGGAAATTCTAATGTGAATCTCTTTTGGAATCAAAAAAGTCGCAAGGCTGCATCTTCGCAAAGCGGGCGCCCGAAGCTGACCGGGTACGGCGGCGTCCTCTGGCGCAAAGCGTGGCTGCTGCTTTGAGGGGGAAGATGGTGGTCAAGCAGCAACGCCGTCCCCGGACCTGCCAACCGGCCTGCAGCATCACCTCCTAGCCAGCCAATATAGTATTATAGGGAACATCTACTTTACCATTTTTCGCGCGAGCGCAATCCCATGCCCACGCTCAACCTCAAGCCAACGCACAAGTCCGTCAAGACCTACTACGCCGCGCTCGACCAGTTCGCCAAGCTGGGCGTCACCCACGAAACCGCGGTGCGGGCGGCGTTCCAGACCCTCCTCGAACACTGCGCGCGCCAGTGCGGCTGGACCCTCGTGCCCGAACACGCCATCAGCACGCGGCGCGAGCAAACGCATCGTCGTCGACGGCGCGCTGATCGACGACTTTCGGCTGACGCACGGGTACTGGGAGGCCAAGGACATCCACGACGACCTGCCGGCGGAGGTGGAGCGCAAGTTCGCGACGGGCTACCCGCGCGACAACATCCTCTTCCAGACGCCGCGGCGGGCGATCCTGTGGCAGAACGGGCGGCTGGTCCTGGACGCCGACCTGACGGACGCGGGGCCGTTGATCGATACGCTGCAGACCTTCTTCGGCTACCGGCCGCAGGAGTATGTGGCGTGGGAGGAGGCGGTCGCGCAGTTCAAGGACAGGGTGGCGGACATCGGCCAGGGCTTGGCCAAGCTGATTCAGCGGGAGCGGGGCGGCAACCCGGCCTTCACCGCGGCCTTTGCCGGATTCCTGGACAAGTGCCGCCAGTCGATCAACCCGAATTTGTCGGAAGCAGCGGTCGAAGAGATGCTGATCCAGCACCTGTTGACAGAGCGCCTCTTCCGCACCGTCTTCAACAACCCCGACTTCACCCACCGCAACGTCATCGCTTTCGAGATCGAAAGCGTGATCCACGCCCTCACGTCGCAGTCATTCAGCCGCGCCGATTTCCTGGGCAGCCTGGACCGCTTCTACCTTGCTATCGAGCGCACGGCCGCCACCATCAGCGACTTTTCGCAGAAGCAGCACTTTCTGAACACCGTCTACGAGCAGTTTTTCCAGGGTTTTTCGGTCAAGGTGGCGGATACGCACGGGATTGTGTACACGCCGCAGCCGATCGTTGACTTCATGGTGAAGAGCGTGGCCGCGATTCTGGAGCGGGAGTTTGGGCGTTCGCTGGGCGATGAGGGGGTGCACATCATCGACCCGTTCGTGGGGACGGGCAACTTCATCGTGCGCATGATGCGCGAGATCCCGCGCACGGCGCTTCAGCGCAAGTACGCGGGCGAGTTGCACTGCAACGAAGTGATGCTGCTGCCGTACTACATCGCCAGCATGAACATCGAGCACGAGTACTACGACGCCACGGGGATGTATGAGCCGTTCGAGGGCATCTGTCTGGTGGACACGTTTGACCTGGCTGAGGACCGGCAGCTGCCGCTGTTTGCGGAAGAGAACACGCAGCGGGTGGAGAGTCAGAAGCGGACGCCGATGTTCGTGGTGATCGGCAATCCGCCGTACAACGTGGGGCAGGTCAACGAAAATGACAACAACAAGAACCGCAAGTATCCGAAACTATGGATGAGCGGGTGCGGGAGACATATTCACAAGCATCGAAGGCGACTCTCAAGACTGCCCTAACTGATCCATATGTAAAGGCGATCCGGTGGGCGTCCGACCGCATCGGCGATGAGGGGATTGTCGCCTTGGTGACCAACAACAGCTTTCTCGACGCCGTCGCCTTCGACGGGATGCGCAAGCATCTTGCAGATGATTTCGACGCCATCTACATTCTGGATTTGGGCGGGAACGTGCGCAAGAATCCCAAGCTTTCCGGTACCACGCACAACGTCTTTGGCATCCAAGTGGGTGTCAGCATCAACCTTCTCGTTAAGAAGAACAGCTTGACAGATTCTCAAGTTGACATGTTCTACGCTTGTGTCGATGAGTTCTGGCGCAAAGAGGAGAAGTACCGATATCTTGAGACCAAGGAACAGTACGGCAATGTCGAGTGGACCCCAATTAGGCCTGACCGACGGCATACGTGGCTTACAAAAGGACTTCATTCGGAATTTGAAACTTTCGTTCCATTGGGGAGTAAAGCAGCCAAGGTGAGCAAGAAAGAAGAGGTTGATGTAATCTTTCGAATATTTAGTAACGGTGTAAAGACCAATCGGGATGCGTGGGCGTATAACTTCAATCCTGTTGCCCTTGCCGCAAACATGACCAGGATGATCGATACCTACAACGAGCAGGTGTATAAATGGGAAAGGAAGGGGGATCAAGCTGCAAACGTCGATGACTTTGTTATCGACGATGATACGAAAATCAGTTGGAGCGGCGACTTAAAACAAGAACTCAAGAAGGGCAAGTCAGGGCGATTTACAGTTGAAAATGTTCGGCGCTCTCTATATCGTCCGTTTACACAGTCGAATCTTTACTTCGATCGACTAATGAACAACAGTGTATACGTCTTTCCATCCATCTTTCCTACATCGACTACCGAGGCAGAAAATCAGACGATCTGTCTTACAGCGGCTGGAAATAGAAAGCCATTCCACTGCCTTATGGCGAGACAGATAGCAGATCTTCACCTCACTGGCGACTCCCAATGCTTCCCCTACTACACCTACGACGAGGACGGCGGCAACCGCCGCGAGAACATCACCGACTGGGCGCTGGACCGCTTCCGCGCCCACTACAGTGACGACACGATCAGCAAGTGGGACATCTTCCACTACGTCTACGGCCTCCTGCACCACTCCGGCTACCGCGAACGCTACCAGGCCAACCTCAAGCGCGAACTGCCGCGCATCCCCTTCGCGCCCGATTTTCGCGCGTTCGCTGAGGCGGGCGCACGGCTGGCGACGATTCATGTCGGCTACGAAGAACAGCCCGAATATCCCCTCACCCAAGTCGAAACGCCCGACATGACGCTCGACTGGCGCGTCGAAAAGATGCGGCTTTCCAAGGACAAGACGCAGTTGCGCTACAACGGCTTCCTCACGCTTGACGGCATTCCCAGCGAAGTATTCAACTACCGTCTCGGCAACCGCTCGGCGCTCGAATGGGTGATCGACCAGTACCGCGTCAAGACCGACAAACGCAGCGGCATCGTCAACGACCCTAACCGCCCCGACGATCCACAGTACATCCTGCGCCTCATCGGCAAAGTCATCAGCGTCAGCCTGGAGACGGTGGAGATTGTAGAAAGTCTGCCGGAGTTGGGGATTGGTGAGGGTGTTGCGGAAGGTCAAAGCGCGCCATGATAAAAAGGTGTTCTCCGCGTGGATCCCTCCGCGGATCGCCGCAGCACAAATCACAGTCAAAATCACAGTTCAGACAACCCTCCGGCCTGCCCGCAATGTCAACGGACCCTAGCCGGCAGCGCTGGGGTCAGTGTCTCTCCGGCTTGGAACTCGCAGGCTTCCCATCAGCCTGACTCCCCATTCCCGGCTGAAATGATTTCCTCAAAGTAACGCGCAATCCGATCCCGGTTACCGGTCAGATTGGAAAACTGTCTTCCACAGACGTCACTGAAGCGGGCCAAAACATTCCCGCTGATCTTCTTTTGGTCTTCGAATATCGCCAATGAGTGAAACTTCCACCCCCATCCTTCAAGCTTCAGCAAAGCAACCGTAGCATCCCGCGTCGCTCTATTTCCATCCAAAGCATGGACGAACAGCGGCCGAGACATTCCGTTGACATGACAATCCACCCGATACAGCTTCTTAGGGTCTCTTTGCGGATCATGCCAATCAAAGGTAAGGCGATCGTCCGGTACGCTTTCCTTGCATAGGGCCTGAAAATCATCTCGGAAGGTAGTAAGAACACGCTCACGGGATAGATACGTAATATCTGAAATTTTCAGTAAGCCTTGTATAAACGAGTAAAGCGCGTCTCCGTACTGTCCATCGCGTACATCGATAAGGAGTTCCCCTTCGCAATCCTCGATTTGAAATACCGACAAGGCGTTATCTATGATCCTTTTGCGGTTGCCGCGCCCTAAATCCTTTTCATCTATCTCATATGTGAGCCGCATGTAGGTATTTGCTTCATCGGAGAGAACCCAACGCTCTCCGTCCTGCTGCTTCAGGACGATTGACAGATGGTCGCCATCGTCAAAGCGAAATGGCGTAAACACCTGATAGCGCCCCTTCCCCTCAGCCATGAGTTCAACTTCAGAAGAAACCTTTTCCCTGAATTCGCGCTCAATCGTGTCTAGCAACATGACAAAGCTCCCTTAGCAGAAAAGCCCCATCTGATCGGTTGGAGGCCCGACGAAATTCCCTTCCCTCAACATTAACTCGAATGCTTCGGAATAGTTACTGTACTTTGTCGTCACCTCCGCATACGTATCTTCATCCGAACCGATTCCCTGATAACGTTCGGTAGCCATGTGGATGTGATAGTCGTAGAAGGTCACGCCTTCAATGGGATTCGTATGTCTATGGCTCTTCCCATTATAGCGACGCAAGCGAAACAGTTGGGTGGATAGGGGGATATGCACTGCCAAAATGACTGAAAAGTTGAAGAGATTGCGACTGTTCCGACGCAGAATTACGCGAAACTCATTTCCTGATTCGCCCGACACGTCCAGATCAAATTCTTTATGCCCTCGCTTGTCGCGGAATCGAACCTGAGTGGGCCATTCGGCTGGAAGAACTTTCCGTTCATGGAGCAGTTGACTGATTTCCTGGTCAGTGTAAATTATCGACATGCGAACCCACTAAATCGTTGATTGCTTCGAGCAATTATACGTCGTCCCAAGCGTACGCAAAACCACCACCTCCTAATCCCGACCGCTCCGGTTGCCCGGCCTGCTCTCCAAGGCCGTTTCCGGCAGTTGATTGACCTGCCCCATCGTCTCTGAACTCTGTTCGCTATCCCCTGGCAACGCGCCCACCTGACCCGGCCGGCATCTTCTGCAGGACCGCGTAGTCTCTCGCAATGATTTCCCTGAAACTCTGGGAAATCTCCTGCCAGTCGAGCACGTCTACCTGAATCGGCAGGTCGGACTCCTCGAACGCTTCCTTCAGCCGCGCAAGCGTGCTCCGGTCCAATGCGGTGACACCGACGACCGCGAGGTCGAGGTCGGAATATGCCTTGGCAGACCGTGTCACGCGGGAACCGAAGGCGCGCACTTCGCACGCCGGCACGTGTTCCGCCAGAATCTGCCTCACCGTTTTGAGGTGGTTTGGGCTGAGGTCAATCATTGCGGGATTCCAGCCCCCGTCTCACCCCCGCCACGCCTCAGCCGCGGCCTCCACCTGCGCCGCGTCCCAGCCGCCGTTGGCGACCACCAGCCGGTACCGCTGCGTAATCGTCTCCCCCGCCCCGAACTCATACACCTCATCGAACATGAAGGCGAAGCTGGCGCAGGCGTAGGGCGTCTGGCGCACGAACCATTTGTTGGGATAGCGCAGATTGGCGGGATGGTCCAGGAAGGCGAGCGTTGACGCATGGCCGTTGCCGTCGTGGCGGCCCGTGTAGGCCAGCCAGGGCGCGGCCTCGCCCATCGCCTCCGCGCCTTCGTGCCCCGCGGCGGTGATGACCGCCCCGTTGTCAAACGAGCGCGGCCCCCGCCAGAACAGCCCGCCGTAGCCGGCCAGCGGACGTCCCGCGGTCGTGGGCGAGCCGATGTGCAGCGACTCGCCCCGCACATTGCGCAGGCTGGTCGTGAAGTCCAGCGCCCAGTAGCCGGCGTCCGGGTCGACGGTCTCCACGGCAATGCCCCGCGTCTCGTCGATCCAGCGCTCGCCCGCCTGTGTGATCCAGGAGAGCTTCTCCGTGGCCGCGAAGCGGTTGTCCTCCACCTCGATAGATTCCCAGCCGTCGTGGCGCTGGCTGCCGTTGTTGGGCAGGTCGACATAGCCCTCGCCGTGGCGGTAGCTGCCCCCGCCCCAGAAGTTCTGGCCGTCCAGGTGGGCGATCGTCATCTGGATGCCCTTGTGCCAGACGTGGTCATGCGGGCGGTAGTTGGTGATCAGGTCGCCGGCCAGCGTGTTGACGGGGTGGAAGAACGGCTTGGGCGACTCGGACTGGGGCATGTCCGGATCATAGATGTAGCGGAAGAGCGTCACAGCCTCCCACTTCAACTCCAGCGAGGCGAAGCCGGGCGTGCGGTGACTGTGCGGCGCGGTCTTTTCGTTGCGGGTATGGGTAAGAGAAAGAGACATGGGCCCTCAGTGGTCGGTGGATGGTGGATTAGTGGATAGTGGACGGTTGCCGACAGCTGAGATTTGAACAACGAGCGCCCCAGCGGGGCATCACGAAAAACTAGAAACTGAAAACTAAGCGCTATCCAACATCTCCTGCAGCCGCGCCCGCGCCGCCTGCGGATCGGCCTTGCCCTTGGTGGCGCGCATCATCTGTCCCATGAAGAAGCCGAACAGCTTTTTCTCGCCGCTGCGGTAGCGGGCCAGCTCGTCCGGGTTGCTGTCGAAGGCTTCCTGCACGGCCGCGTCAATGACGTCCGTATTGCTGACCATCGCCAGCCCTTCGCGCTCGACGACGGCCTGGGGATCGTCTCCGCTGCTGTACATCAGCTCCAGCACCTTCTTGCCGGTGTTGGCGTTGATCGCCCGCGCGTCCACCATCTGCACCAGCGCGGCCAGCTGCTGCGGCTGCACGCGCGTAGCCGCGATCTGCCTCAGGTCCTGGCCCTCGCCGTCGGCGTAGAGCAGGCGGAACAGCTCGTCGGTGATCCAGTTGGCCATGCGCTGGGGTTTGCCGTCCTCCTGGCCGTAGGCGGCCACCGCGGCCTCGAAATAGTCGGCCACCGCCTTCTCGCCGGTGATGGCGCCGGCATCCGCCGGCCGCAAGGACCACGCCTGCCGGTAGCGCTGCTCCTTGGCGTCCGGCAGCTCGGGCAACGTGCGCGCGGTCTCCTCCACCCACTGGCGGTCGACCACCAGCGGCGGCAGGTCCGGTTCGGGGAAGTAGCGGTAGTCCTCGCTGCTCTCCTTCGAGCGCTGCAGCACGGTGCGCTGGCGGTCTTCGTCCCAGCCCATGTTCACCTGCTCGATCACGCCGCCGCCGTTCAGCGCGTCGGCCTGGCGCTCGGCCTCGTAAGCGATGGCGCTGCGCACCGCGCGCAGGCTGTTGAGGTTCTTCACCTCGACCTTCGTGCCGAACTCGCCGCGGGCGGCCTGCTCCGGCGTGCGCACGCTGATATTGGGCTCGCAGCGCAGCGCGCCCTCCTCCATGTTGCCGCTGTTGACGCCTAGGTAGCGCAGGATCGAGCGCAGCTTGGTCAGGAAGGCGTAGGCCTCGTCCGCGCTGGCGATATCCGCCTCGGTGACGATCTCCAGCAGCGGCATCCCGGCCCGGTTCAGGTCCACCAGTGTATGCAGCCCCGCATGCGTGTTCTTGCCCGTGTCCTCTTCCAGGTGGGCGCGGTGGATGCGGATACGTTTGACGTCGCCGTCGGGCAGCTCGATCTCGACCCAGCCGTTGCGGCAGAGGGGCAGCTCGTATTGGGAGATCTGGTAGCCCTTGGGCAGGTCCGGGTAATGGTAGTTCTTGCGCGCGAAGACCGCCGTCTCCGCGATCTCGCAGTTGAGCGCCAGCCCCGTGCGGATCGTTGCTTCGACCGCGGCGCGGTTGCTCACCGGCAGCGCGCCGGGCAGCCCCAGGCAGACCGGGCAGGTGTGCGTATTGGGCGGCGCGCCCTGGTAGTCCGCGCTGCAGCGGCAGAACATCTTCGTTTTCGTCAACAGCTGCGCGTGGACTTCCATGCCCACGACGACGTTGTATTCCTGTGTCAATTGCGGCGCTCTCTTTGTGAAACCGTAGTGAATGAATGTGTATGGCGGCTAACGACTCGCGCTCCTGCTCAAAAGGAGCGCATCCGAACAGTATCCGCTACGCAATACGCAATGATCTATGTGCCGATCAGCAGGGCCTCCTGCGACCGTCTGTTTATCGAGAGCGCATACCTGTAGTCCCCGAAGACGGCTACCCGCACGTTTGACTTGTAGCGGGTCATAAGCCCGCGAAGTTCATCAATGCTGGGGATGCCGTCGCTTCGATAGGAGACGACCAGAACGCTCTGCGCGAAACGTTCGAAACAGATGTCGAAAGCTGAGCGAATTCGCGCCTTGTCAGTCCAGGGATTGGCGCATCGCATCATGCGTCGATGTTTCGAACCCCAGTCGATCCGGCCTTCCCATTCATCGTAGTCACACAAGCCTTCGAGAAAGTGATAAAAGTCGGCGTAATCTGTCGCTGCGCCCTTTTTGGAAATATAGGGCGGATCGATGTAGACGAGATCGTAGTTCCCCTCCAAATCGACGACATCCCCACAGATGGCCCGGCAGTCGCCGGCGCCCTGAAAGACCGCCTGATTTGCTTCGTCAACGAAAAACCGAAACCAATCTTCGAAAGGCCTGTCCCAGGAGGTCTTGTTGCCGAAGGAGCGCTCGACCTTGGCGAAACGCAGGTACAAGTTCTTGCGGTGGAACAGGTTGTAGGGACGTTTGATAAGACATGCTTGGGCCAGAGCAAAGAAAAGCAATGCCCGGCGATACGGATCTGTCACTGCGGCGATGTTGTGGCGGATCTGGTCGATCCAGCGATTCTCGGCATCGGTAAAGTAGATATCGTGAAAGGTTTTCTGGACGAATGACGGGTAGTTGATATGTGGATGTCGTTGCAGCGCCGATTCGCTATCTTCAGGACGTATCAGAACAGAATTGTTTTCAATTAATGCCAGACCAAACTGGTGGTTGAAGCGGAGGATGTCATTATAGGTGACCGACTTCCCTTCCTGTTTCAAGCGGTAGCCAACAATGCCCGTTCCGCCAAAGGCGTCCAGCGCCGTCGTAAAGTCCAGTTCTTGAATCTGTGCCCAGATCCAGTTAACCAGCTTCGCTTTGCTGCCCTGGTACCGGGTGGAGGGGAAGCGCGTTCCGAGACGTTGAAACAGTCGTGGCTGATACATTGCGAGTAAACCGTTCTCGTGTCTCTTACGGGCGCCGGGTTGTCTTAACTTGCAAGGATTGGTCGCTTCCCTTTTGCACGAAATCATAGCATAGGCCCAATACCGGAACAAAAGAAAGGCGGCAGACCAGCCCGTTCCCACGGGCGGACGACTGCGGCTTCCCACCTCTTATTGACACAGTCCACGCCCCCTGCTACCATTATCGAATGACCGGCGGCCCCATTGACGTAAGCGTGCAGGCAAACACGGAACGCCTCGCGCGGACTGATCATTCCCTGCGATTTTCGAGGGGAAAAGAAGGGGGAAAACAGGGAACAGGGATTAGGGAACAGGGATTAAGGCTCCCCCGCTGTTTCCCCGCTGTTCCCCTGCCGTTTCCCCGCCGCTCCTCCGCCGTTCCCCTGGCGCTCCCCTGCTCGATTCTGGCTCTGCTCGTCCTGCTGTTCGGCGGCTGCGGGAACAGAAGCGCGGCCGCCACGGCCACGACTATCGCCATCGCCACTGATTCCTCAATCGGCGCCGCAACTGACACCAGCACGCCCGCGCCGGTCGCGACGCCCGCGCCTGCCGCGGCCGACCCGACCCCTGTCCCGCCGCAGGCGAGCGGTTCCGCCCCCCGTCCGCGGGCGACGGTTGAAGTATTCGCGGCGGCATCCCCCCTGCAGCAGGCGGCCTGGCTGCACGAGGACGGCGACTACAGCGGGGAGCGGCGGCTGCTCCAGACGCTGCTGGCCGACCCCCGGATCACCTCCGTCCAGCGGCAGGAAGCGCGCTTTCAACTGGCTCTCTCCTATCTCGCCGACGAACAGCCGGTGTCGGCCCTGGGCGTGCTGGAACAGATCTCGCCGCAGGCCGGCTCCCTGCCAGCGGATGACCCCCGCCGCGGCCACGCCGTATTCCTGCGCGCCGAGACGCTGGCCCGTCTGGGCCGCAACGCCGAAGCGGCCGCCGCTTACGAAGCTTTCCTGCAACAGCACGCAGAGGTCGCCGCGGTTGTGGAAGAGCGCATCGCCGATGCCTGGCTCGCGGCCGGCGACTGGCCGCAGGCCGCCAACGCACTGCGCCGGGCCGCCAACCATGCCGGCCGCAACTGGGAAAAAGTCCGTCTTCTCGACCGGCTGGCCGGCGTTCTCGAGGGTCATGGCCGCTGGAGTCAGGCCGCGTCCGTCTACGATGAGATCCTGGCCGCGACCGAGCCTGCAGAGGAAGAGCGCAGCCGGGATGACGACGACTTCGATGCGATCCTCGGCTACAGGGTATGGAAGGTCCACCGGGCCGGCTATATGTACCGCGCCGGCATCGCCTACTCCACCGCCGGCGACGAGGAAGCCGCCATCGCCCGCTGGCGACAGGCCCTGGAGGAGAAGCCGGAAAGCAACTCCGCCTACCAGTCTCTCATCCAGCTGGTGAACCGCGACGTGCCGGTCGATCTCTTCGTGCGCGGGCAGATCGATGTCTTTGCCGAGGCCTACATCCCGGCCGTCAACGCCTTTGAACGCTTCCTTCAGGAATCGCCGCAGGATGAACGCGCCGGGCAAGCCTGGCTGGGGCTTGGCCGCGCCCATATGGGGCTGGAGCAGTGGGACGCGGCCATCCGCGCCCTCGAACAGGTGATGAACTGGTATCCCGCCTGCGACTGCTTCGGCGATGCCTGGCTGACCCGCGCCCGGCTGGCCAACGCGCAGGGCGCGCCCGCCGCAGCCCGCCGCGTCTACCGCACCTTCGCCCGAGATCATCCCGACGACCCGCTCGCCCCCGAAGCCCTCTGGCTGAGCGCGCTTTCCGCCATCCGCGCCGACCGCACCCTGGATATCGGAGCCGGGGGCCGTTCAAAGGCCACGGCCGACTTCCTGGTTGAATCCGTGGCAGATTTGCTGATGTTGGTGGACAGCTTCCCGGACAGCCCACGCGCGCCGGCCGGGTTGGCGGTACTGGGGATCGGCGCCTTTACCTACGGCCATTACGGCCTGGCCGCCAACAGCTTCGCACGTCTGCTGGCCGAATATCCCGGCGCGAGATCGGGCACAGCGTCCTACTGGCTGGGCCGCGCCCGCTATGCCTTGGGCGAGGAAGACGCGGCCCGCTCCCTGTGGCAGTCGCTCGCCGCCCAGGAGCCGGAGACCTATTACGGTGTGCTGGCCGGACTGGAACTGGCGCGGCAAGGCCGTCCGGGGCAGGACCTCATCCCCCGCATGGATGCAATGACCGCGGCCGCGCTGCCCGGCGACGATGGCAGCCGCGCCTTCGCCGAAAACTGGCTGAGGACGTGGCACGACGCCCCCGACGCGTCTGATGCCGGCAGCAGCCGCTACCCGGCTCTGCCGATAGCCATAGCCGCCGACCAGGCCCTGGTCGGCGGCGCGTTGCTGTTGGAGCTGGACCTCCGCGCCGAAGGCCTGAAGCTGCTCGAACAGGTCTACTGGCGCAACCGCGACGATCCCGCATCCCTGTTCCCGCTCATGGTGCATCTGGAGGAATTGGGCGCCAACCGGCTCTCAATCAGCGCGGCCTACCGTCTCATTCAACTCAGCCAGGCCCGGCATACCGCCGATGTGCCCCTCTTTATCCAGCGCGTCGCCTACCCCAGGCACTATTCCCGCCTCGTGGAAAAGGAAGCCGCGGACTTCGACATCGATCCCCTCCTCCTCTACAGCCTCATCCTCCAGGAGAGCCTTTTCGAGCCGCCCGCCCGCTCCTTTGCCGGCGCCCGCGGCCTGACCCAGATCATCCCCACCACCGGCGCGGAGATCGCGCAACGCCTCGGCTATCCCAACTACGCCACCGGTCTGCTCAACCGCCCCTTCGTCAACGTGCGTTTCGGCGCCTACTACCTGCGCTGGGTGCAGGATTTCGCCCGTGAAAACCCCGTCGCCGCCCTCGCCGGTTACAACGCCGGCCCCGGCAACGCCAGAACCTGGTTCGACCGCTCGGCACCCGACGAAGCCCTCTTCATCGAGCGCATCCCCTACAACGAGACCCGCCTCTACCTCCAGCGCATCCTGACGCATTATGCCCACTATCTGCGGATATATGGGGGCTTTTAGAGCGAGTTTTGAGTTTCCAGTTTTTGGGAACACTGATTTTCGAGGCGCGTGCAGTTACGGAAAACTAAAAACTGCTGTTCTCAGCACTCCACTCATCAAAGCGTAAATTCAGATAAGTCCGGGATTCGGCCAAGGGGTGAGGGATAGAGCGTGCCTGTCCTTATCTACCAGGTCTTGGAAAAGTTCAGCCGTAACATGATCTTGAGGAACAAGAGCAGAGAGTAAAGATCGCCATAGGAACTGAGGCTCGTGTTGGTGAAGACCGTGTAGGTCACTGGCCCATGCACGCCATGTGTGTAGATATAGCTGCGTAACCGGCTGCAATCGTCGATGGCGCGTTCGTGATTGTTGCCTGCTGCCCAAAGCATACGAAAATCTGGAAAGGTGGACAGAGCGGCGAACAGCTGTTGGAAACGGGGTGTATGTCGATAGCGGAGGATCATCGTTCTCCATTGCTGCACATTGTTGAGAGTCATGGGTTGCCAAGCATGTCCCAGTATTTGTCGTAAGGACGAGACAGGGCTCAGAAGCAAGGCGAGATTGTTGATGCCTATGGTTAGTATAGTGATTAGTTCCATAAAAAATGAAATCGACTATGGTTGAATCGTAAGCTGAAAACGAAAAACTGCCGTTCTCAACGGCCGGCCAGCCCGGTGAACTGCGCGCCCTGGACGAACTGGCGCTGGGCGAAGAAGAAGATGAGGATGACCGGCAGGATGGTGATCATCGACGCGGCCATGACGAGGTGCCAGAAGTTGCCGAAACGGCCTTTGAACCAAAGGAGCCCGAGGGGAAGGGTGTACATATCGCTTTCTGAAATGTAGATCAGCGGCTCCATGAAGGCGTTATAGTGCTGCAGAAAGGCGAAGATGGTGATCGTGGCGACGGCCGGCCCGCAAAGGGGGGCGATCACCTGCCAGAGGATGCGGAAGTTGGAGGCGCCGTCGATTTTGGCCGCTTCGTCCAGCTCTAGGGGCAGGGTCAGCATGTACTGGCGCATGAGGAAGATGTAGAAGGCGGCCCCAAACCAGGCCGGCACCCACAGCGGGTAGAACGTCCCTACCCACCGGATCTCCTTGAAAATAATGAAGACCGGGATCATCGTTACCACGGCGGGCAGCATCATCGTCGCCAGCAGAACGGTGAAGACAAAGTCGCGCCCCGGCCAGCGCAGCCGCGAAAGACCGTATGCGACCGTGAGCGAACTCAGCACCATGCCGATCGTCCCCATGATCGAGACGAAAAAGGAGTTGCGGATGAAGAGATGGAAGGGGAGGCGTCTGAAAACCTCGATATAGTTATCCCATTTGGGCTCGGTCGGGATCCACTCGATCGGCGTGATGAAGACCTGGCCGGGCAGCTTGAGCGATGTGCTGACCACCCAGGCCAGCGGCATGAGGAAGGTGAGCCCCAGGGCGATCATCATGATGTGCAGGATGAGATGACCGATCCTCGTCTGCGTTTTTCGGGATTGGAGCAGGGTTGTTCTTGCAGTCATAACGTAAGCAACGGCAGGGAACAGGGCTCAGGGACGAGGGGTTAGCTAACCCCTGGCCCCTGAGCCCTAACCCCTGAACCGTCTCCTCTATAGCCTGCCTTCATAGTAGACCCAGCGATTGGCGAAGAAGAACTGGATGGCAGTGAAGACCATGATGATCAGGAACAGGATCCAGGCCAGCGAGGCGGCATAGCCCATCCGGAACAGTTCGAAGGCGTTGCGGTAAATGTAGAGCACCATGAAGAGAGTGGCGTTCTGCGGGCCCCCGTCGGTCATGATGAAGACGGTGGTGAAGACCTGGAAACTGGCGATGATGCCGATGATCATGTTGAAAAAGATGATCGGCGAAATGATCGGGATCGTTACGTTAAGGAAGCGCCGCCAGGCGTTGGCGCCGTCGATCTCGGCCGCCTCCTGCAGCTCCTGGGGCACGCCCTGCAAACCCGCGAGAAAGATGATCATCTGGAAGCCGGTCAGCCACAGGCTCATGATGATGAGGGCCGGTTTGGCCCAGGCCGGTTCGAAAAGCCAGTTGATGGGCCCCAGCCCAAACCAGTGCAGCACCTCGTTGAGCACGCCGAACTCAGGGTTGAGGATCTGGACCCAGACGACGGCAAAGGCGACGGCAGGGGTGATGGAGGGCAGATAGTAGACGGTGCGATAGACGCTGAGCCCGCGGATCTGCTGGTTGAGCATCACAGCCAGCGCGAACGCGACCACCAGCTGCAGCGGGACGCCGATGAAGGTGTAGTAGGCCGTATTGACGAGCGACTTGCCCACGAGCGGGTCGTTCAACATGCGCTCGAAATGGCCCGTCCCGATGAACTTAGGCGGTGCCAGCATGTTCCATTTGTGCAGGATCAGAAAAACGGAGTAGAGCATCGGCCCGACCCAGAGCGCGAGCACGCCGAAGATGAAGGGGCTGGTGAAGAGCAGGCCGTCGCGCAGGTCCCGACGCTGGGCCGCGGACATGCGCCGTCGGGCCTGCGGCTCTGTCTGGACGGCGGGCGATGATGTGGTGGCGGTCAAAGAGGTGTACTCCCAGTTTGACGAGGAACGGCGAGAAAAGAGAGAACGGCAACGGCAGAAGAGCAGTTACTCACTCCTCACTCCTCGCCGTTGGGGAACCGGCGGCCAGCACGGCAGTTTTTAGTAGTCAGTTTTTAGTAACTGCAACGGCAACGGCGCAACCCACTAAAAACTCAAAACTACAGTAACCGATATACTGGCCGCCGGGGCACTGATTAAGCGCGGTCCGCCCAGTACTGATCCAGATGCGTCTGGATTTCCGGCTGCGCGATCGCGAGCGCTTCGGCTGCCGACTGGGTCTGGCCCAGCAGCTTGTCCCACAGGACGGTGATCGGGCCGCCGCCGTAGGCCTGGATCTGTGAACCTTCACCGAAGATCACGGAGATCGAGCTCTCGCGCATCGTGTTGGCGAAAGCGTCGGTGTTCTCGAAGCCATAGACACCGGAGGCGATTTCGCCCCAGATATTGGCGATGTTGTCGGGCGTGCCGCACATGCGGCCGCCGTTGGCGATGATGGTCTGGCCCTCTTCGCCGAGGATGAACTTGATGAGGTCCCAGCCCTCATCCTTGTTCGCGGAAGGTGATGTGATCACATGGCCGTGGACGTGGCCGAAGGTGAAGTTGGTATCGGCCGTGCCCGTCGGCGCCTCAATCACGTCGAAATTGATGCCCTCTTCGGTCGTGGCCAGTTCGCCCTGCAGGCGGGGCATCACCCACGGACCTTCCAGGTACATGGCGACGCGGCCGGTATCGACACCGACGCCGCCGCCCTCGACCACCTCCGGACCGGGGCTCCAGTCGTTGGCAATGGCGTCGTAGACCAGGTACTGCAGCGCGGAGGCGATGTCCTCGTTGTCCCAGTAGGCCTCGGTCGGCTCGGTAATGCGGTCCCATTCGATATGGCCGTTGCGGCGCATGAAGGTGGTGCTGCGGCCGTAGGCGCCGTTCCAGCCCTGCGCCTGTCCCCAACCATAGAACTTGGTGCCGTCCTCTTCATAGGAGAGGTCCTGAATTATCTGCTGGAACTCTTCCCACTTCCAGCCCGGTTGCGGATGGGCGACGCCCTTCTTGTCGAAGAGGTCCTTATTGTAATAGATCACCAGCGAGCCGGTGTCGGTGGGGGTCATGTAGCGGCCGCCCTGCCACAGCGTCTGGTTGTCGTAGTTTTCGCCGCCGGGGAAGAAGTCATCGACGCCGTCGCGAGCGATATAGTCGCTCATGTCATAGATTACCTGGTTTTCGGCGTAGGCCTGCCATATCCAGCCCTGGAAGTAGAGGACGTCGGCGGAATCGTCCGCGGCGAAGTTGGCCTGGATCTTCTCATAGTAGCCGCCCGGGTACTGCTCCACGGAGACGCTCACGCCTTCGTTCTGCGCCATGTAGGCGTTGACCATGTTCTCATAGACGACGGCGTCCTGCACGTCGGCCCAGGCCGAGAGGCGCATCTCGATCGTCTCCATGCTGGCGCCCGCGTCACCGCTGCTGTCGCCGGCTGGGGCTGCTGTCGGGGCCGCGCAGGCTGCCAGCAGCGCTCCGCCGACCGTCAGCGCGCCTGCCTTGAGGAAAGATCGCCGGCTGATAGCGTTGTGTTGCAACTTGGACATTGATTTGGCTCCTTTGGTTTGTGAAAAGATAGCTGATATAGCTTTTTGAACCTGTGTAGGCGCTATGTGGTGGGATCTCCAGATTTCTACAGATCTTTCTCACCAGAAACCTGTTCAGTTCCCGGTGTCTTGGCACAGCAGACGCTCTCCGCGTTCTGCGATTCACATAGATCGTATGGGCGCCGCCCTCCCTGAGAAATTCACAGCCGTTATCTTCAAGATGACGAATGAAATCCCGTCTCTTCATATCTGCACGATAACAGATTCACGAATTACATCTTCTTGCATTTCGGCAATGGATTCCTCTGCCAGGACGCGATTCGCCTCCAATGTCAGCATGATGGCCTCTTGCAGATTCGCTCTGGCCTCTTCAAGAGTTGTCCCTTGCGTATTCGCGCCGGGCAGTTCTTCTACGAACCCGATGTAGCCCTCGGGCGCCTTTATGAAAACCGCGCTGAATTTCATGTCGGAAACCTTTCGTCGCGTTGTCTCAGCAGACGCAGCAAATAATCGCGCGCGTTCAATCCTCTTCCTTCTTCGTCGGCCACTGGCAGCCGCCTTCCCGGTCCGGGCGGATGTGCGAGAAGGACATCTCCTCCGTGCCCTTCCAGGCATACGGGTCGCGCCCGGCGATCATCACGATGTCGCGGAAGTCGAAGCTGGCTACACCCAGTTCAGCGTTGCCCGGATAGCGCCAGGGCAGCAGCGATTCGGCGCTCATGTAATGGTTGACCAGCGCGCGGCGGAATCCGCCCGCGGCCCGGTTGGGCAGGGAGCGGTGCAGCAGATAGCCGTTGAAGAAGACGATGCTGCCGGCAGTCACTTCGACCGGCACGGCGTCGTCGTCGCTGTAGGGGAAATCATACGCCTCCACCACGCAGTCGAAGCGCTCGTCGTCATGCTCCTTGGCGGGCCAGATCAGGCCGTTGGCGTGCGAGCCGGGGATGACCCAGAGGCAGCCGTTCTCGACGGTGGCGTCGTCGAGCGCGATCCAGGCGGCGTTCAGGGAGCGGTCCCGCGTCGGGATGAAGGCTTCATCCTGGTGCCAGGCCTGGCCCGGCTTGCCCGCCGACTTGATAAAGAGCATCGACTGCATGCTCTTCACGTTGGGGCCGATCACCCGCGTCAGCACGTCACAGATCGACGGATGCGCCAGCGTGTCGAACATCAGCTGTGAGAGTTTGTGCGGGAAATGCACGCAGAGCGTGCGCTGGATCACCTCGTCGTCGCTGTCATCGGGGCCGACGGGCGGCAGGCCGTTGACTTCGCCCATCTCACCGCGGCAGATGTGCGCCGTCTCATCGCGCAGGGCCTGCACTTCATCCGGCGTCAGCGCGTCCGGCAGCGCCAGGAAGCCGTTTTCGCGGAAGGAGGCGGCGTGTTCGGCGGTGACTTCCGGCCGCGTCGCCGTCTGCGCGGGGGCGTCCATCGTTACTGTCAGTGTCATGGGACTGTTCCTCTGTCTGAAAGGCGTTGTTTTGCGCTTGGCATTCAGCGACGTCGCAAGGCAGAATCCTGGGCGGTCGCGAAGAGATTTGAAGAAGGGAATGGGTTGGATTATACGGGGGGAGGGGATTAGTGTCAAAGATTGGGGAGTGAGTGTGGCTCGGGTGGGGTGGTGTATGAGGGGTGAGCCAAAGGTGAGCAGCTACATGGGGGCAACTGCTCTTCGGCCAAAGAGGCTGCATAGCCAATACAGTCAAGGATGTCTTCGCGCGTGATAGAGGGATATTCCTGGAGGAGGTTTTCGACGCTATCGCCGCAGGCAAGCATCCACAGGATCTGATACACAGGAATTGCGTGTTCCCTAGATGCAGGCCTGTCCGCGGCACACTTGGGGGTTGATGGTGATTCGACTATTTACTGCTTCATCCTCCAAGGAATGCAGCTATATTTCAGTCAGACTGGCGCTATGGCTTGAAAGACACCGTGTAGCTACCTCCTGCTGTACTTTGAAAGGTTTGGGTATTAGCCCTATAACTGGCCCACATGAGCGAGACAACTCCTGTCAGAAACCGCTAAACTGGATAGAGGGACATACTTGCGACCTCAATGCAGGCTGCACTTTCAGCTGGTTCGTTTCTGATTATTCCTGGCAAGAGCTAATGTCAACGGGACCGAGTCAACTGTTAGGATTATGGTATTGCAAATGCCCTCCATGAGTCCGTGTGTGGATCAATGTCCGGGGTGTTGCATCGTCGCCGAGTGTTGCGAATTGTAACCCTATTTCATCACACTATCGAAAGGTACAACTATGAAACACGCAATCCGCATCGCTATCGCTGTTGCTCTGTTCTCCCTAGCTGTGCCGGCCGCTCTGTTGGCACAGGGCGGAGAGATGACGCTCGAAAGTCTGGCCGAGACGGTGACGGCACTGACGGAACGGGTGGACGCCATCGAGGAACTATTCGCCGACCCGTGGTCCCCCGAAATCGTCTACACGGACGATGGAATCTGCCAGAACCCTTTGCATTCCCAACATCGCTGGGGTGGAATACAAGAGGCTATTCATCAGGAGAGTGCCGATGCCTACAGGGTTGCCTATGGCTCGTCGATAGACCCCAACGATGTTGATCTGTATAGCATTTCTTTCGCAACGCACACCAATCATGTGTACATTGAGTATACGAAAGGCGGGTAGTGGAAAAGTGGGCATACTGTCAATTCTTAGGTCACTCTGAGTGGGAAGAGGTAGAATAGACACCCCTGCTCCCGCCTTGTACAAAGGGAGAGTTATACTCATCCGTTTAGAGTTGAAGACCTGCATCCCAACGACTAGCCAACCATCAGCCGCCGCATCCGATTCGAGCGAACCAACAACACATGTGAGTGGTAGGAAGCCTGGAGATACAAGTCGAACTCCGAGTCTGGAGCAAATAGGCAAGACTTCCTTACTTGAACAAGATGGTTGAGGATGGCAAGGCCCCGAGCGTCATCGCTCGGAGCCTCTCTTTTCCTTACGGCTATTCCAACTATCTCGTCGACCGCGCCACCGTCACCTCCAGCCGCCCGAATATGGGCCGTTGCAGCGCGTTGTGTTCGCCGGAATGTTCACCGTCCCGTCAGGCGCAGAGGTTTTTGATCAGCCGCGTGTACACCTCCACCGCCTCCTGCAACTGCTCGACCGCAATCCACTCGCCCACCGTGTGCGCCTGGTCGATGTTGCCGGGACCGAGCACCAGCGCGTCCATATAGGCCTGATAGCACGATGCCTCGGTGCCGTAGGGCACGGTGACCGCGCGCGGCGCGCCGGTCGCGCGGCAGGCCGCCTGCGCCAGCGGACCGTCCGCGTCGGCAAAAAACGGGCCGCCTTTTCTGTGGGCCGCGTCCAGGCCGTGCGCTTCCGCTCTCTCCAAAACCATCTGCACCGCTTCCTCGAAGCAGGCGTCCGGCATGGCGCGGATGCCTAGGCGGACTACAGTGCGCGCCGCGGTCACGTTGGTGGCGGTGCCGCCGTCGTCGATCACCAGGTTGAAGCCGTTGGTGGGCGGGTCGAAGAGCGGGTTCTGGAAGCGTTCTTCCGCGCGGAAGGTCTGCGCCAGCTCCGCCATCTCGGCCAAGAACGGCGCGATCTTGAAGTTGGCCGACACGCCCTTGTCGGTGCTGGTGTGCGCGGCCACCCCGTGCGCCGTGACGGTGATGCCCGCGCCCCCCTTGTGCGCGTAGACCGGCTGCAGCTGCGACGGCTCGCAGACGATGCAGTATTGGGGCCAGCCGCTCGTCAACGTCTGTGAGCGGATGACGATATCGTGCGCGCCCGTGTGGCCCCGCTCCTCGTCCGCGGTGACGGCGATCACCAGCGGCCGCTCCAGGTCAGCGGCATTGAAGCGGCCTGCCGCTGCGATTGACGCGGCCAGGGGGCCCTTCATGTCGGCCGCGCCGCGACCCACCAGGCGTCCATCTTCCAGCGCCGGCGTGAACGGCTCCCAACCGGCGTCGCCCGGCACCGTGTCCGAATGGCTGAACAGGCCCAGCCCGCCGGCCCCCGCGCCCTTCTTACCTACCAAGCTGACCTTCTCCACGTCGAACTGGTCGATGTAGGCCAGCTCCTCGACGTCGAAGCCGCCCGCCTCCAGCGCCCCGCGCAGAAAATCGGAGATCGCCCGGTTGCTCGTCGGCGTCTCCGAGGGCATTGCGATCAGTTCACTGGCAAGTTCGACAACGTCGATCTCCATACCATTGCCCTTTCCCATCAGGTCCTCTTTCGTGCAGGTCCGTACGGTCACAGTAGTCAGGGCGGCTGGGGTGTGGTCCGGTGCATTCAGAGTTCCCGGAGCGTACCCTTTTCTTTTGCCTCGAGGGCCTCGGCAATGAGATGGTCCAATTTTCCTTCTGCCGAGTCCTCTTCAATCTGCCGGTCCCACTTTCCCCAGTCCAATTCGCTGAACCACCGTCTGAAGCGAGCGTAATCGTCATCGGGAAGGGCCAGAACAGAACGGCAGTTTTTAGTAGCCAGTAACGGCAGCCCCCGCAACGCCCGAGAGAACGCAACCACATAAAAACTAAAAACCAGAAACTAGAAACGGATAACCACAGCGGGATCTTGAGCGATTCAATCCGTCCTGTCAGGCGCACAGGTCCTCAATCAGCCGCGTGTACACCTCCACCGCCTCCCGCAACTGTTCGACCGCGATCCACTCGCCGACCGTATGGGCCTGCGCGATGTTGCCGGGCCCGAGCACCAGCGCGTCCGCATACTTCTGATAGCACTCGGCCTCGGTGCCGTAGGGTACGGTGACCGCCTTCGCCGCGCCGGTCGCGCGGCAGGCCGCCTGCGCCAGCGGGCCGTCCGCAGCGGCGAAGAAGGGGCTGATGCTCCAATGCTCCACCTCCAGGCCGTGCGCTTCCGCCCGCCCCACAACCATCTGCACCGCCTCCTCGAAGCAGGCGTCCGGCATCGCCCGAATGCTCAGGCGGATCACGGTCCGCGCCGCGCTCACGTTGGTGGCGGTGTCGCCGTCGCTGATCACCATGTTGAAGCCGTTCGTCGGCGGGTCGAAAAGCGGGTTCTGGAAGCGTTCCTCGCTGCGGAAAATTTTTGCAAACTCGGTCATTTCAGCGAAAAAGGGGGCGATCTTGAAGTTGGCCGACACGCCCTTGTCGGTGCTGGTATGCGCGGCGACCCCCCGCGCCGTGACGGTGATGCCGGCGCCGCCCTTGTGCGCGTAGACCGGCTGCAACTCCGTCGGTTCACAGACGATGCAGTATTGGGGCCATCCGCTCGTCAACGTCTGCGAACGGAGGACGATATCATGCGCGCCGATGTGTCCCCCCTCCTCGTCGGCGGTGACGGTGAGAACGAGCGGCTGCTTCAGGTCATCGTCGTTGAAGCGGCAGGCCGCGGCAATCGACGCGGCCAGGGGGCCCTTCATGTCGGCCGCGCCGCGTCCCACCAATCTTCCGTTTTCCAGCGCCGGCGTGAACGGCTCCCAGCCGGCGTCGCCCGGCACCGTGTCCGAATGGCTGAACAGGCCCAGCCCGCCCGCCCCCGCGCCCTTCTTCCCCACCAGGCTGACCTTCTCCTCGCCGGCCGGGTCGATATAGGTGACTTCCTCGACCGCGAAGCCGCCCGCCTCCAGCGCCCCGCGCAGAAAATCGGAGATCGCCCGGTTGCTCGTTGGCGTCTCCGAGGGCATCGCGATCAGATCACTGGCAAGTTCGACGACGTCGATGTTCATGGCTTTGCCCTTTGTCTGCTTTATCTGTTGAAGCTAGCGCAGCTTACCCCGCCCACTCACCTGCCAGACCGTCTCCACGACACCATCGCGTACGCCGTACATCGCATCGTGCAGGAAGACGGTCGCGTCGCCGTAGCCGACGATGAAATCGAGCACGTCGCCCACCTGTACGCTCCTGTTCGGCTCGGAGAGCGTGATCACCCCGTGCTCGGCCGAGGCGGAGATGTTGACGACGTTGTCCAGGTTGACCGCTTTCGGCTGCCGTTCCATGCCGGGCAGCGTCTTGAAGCCGGCGTCGGTGATGATGCGGTCGGGCGCGGGGCGACTCGTGACCACGGCCTGGCCGAAGAGCGCCGGGTCGGTCGGCACGCCCCACATCTGGTAGGTGGCGTCGCCAAAAATCGCGCCCCCGGCCTGAATCTCGGTCACCTCTGGCTGGTGCATCGTTACATCCATCGTGCCGCTGCCGCCGCAGCTGACGATCTCGACCGGCAGCCCCGCGTCGCGGCCGGCCTGTACCGAGGCGGCCAGCTGACCGATGCACTGCTGGATCGCCCCGGCGCGCGCATCGTCATCCTTGATGTCCAGTGTATGTCCCTCCCAGGCCATCATCCCCGCCAGCTGCAGCCCGTCCTGCTCGTGGACCGCGCCGGCCAGCGCCACAGCCGCGGAGCCGGGTTCGACGCCGGCCCGGTTCATGCCCACATTGAGCTCGACGACGACCGGAATTTCGACGCCGATCGCCTGGGCGGCCGCGCCGAGATCCTCCAGCGTCGCCGTGTTGTCCACCGCGATCTTCACATCGGCATGGCGTTGCAACGCGGCCAGCCGCGCATATTTTGGCGCTACGAACCCTTCTCTGTCATACTGATCCACAGAGGCGGCAGGGCCCCATTGAAGCTGCGCCCCCACCACCTGATTGGCGATGAGGATATCATCTATCCCGGCCGCCACCATCACCTCCGCTTCGCCTAGCTTGGCGCACGTGACCCCGATCGCGCCGGCCGCAATCATCTTATGCGCGATCGCCGGTATCTTGATCCCCTTCGTGTGCGGTCGCCAGTTCACGCCGGCATTCCTGAAATTGCCCATCAGCAACGCAATGTTGCGCTCCAAAATATCCAGATCCACCCACAATATCGGCGTATCCAGCAGCTCTTTCGCCCGTCCGATTTCAGTCATTAGGTATCCTCATACTCCTGTTCTTGACAGTGTTTTCCCGACAAACGGCCAGTTCAAGCCACTATTCACTATCCCCTGACCATCGCCCTCCTACCACGCGGTCCAGCCGCCGTCGACCAGGATATTCTGCCCCGTGATGTAACTGCCGCCGTCGCTCGCCAGCAGCACCACCAGCCCTTTCAGTTCTTCCGGCTCGCCCATCCGTTTCATCGGCACCCGCTCGGCCAGCCTAGCGACGAACGCCGGCTCCGACTCCCGCACGTTGGGAGAAGGGAAAGGTCCCGGGCTGATCGCATTCACGCGCACCCCGTCCTGCGCCCAGTAGACCGCCAGATGGCGGGTCAGGTGGATGAGTCCGCCTTTGAGGCCGTGATAGTTGGGCGGGCTGTTGACGCCGAAACCGGTGTACGCCTCCGGGTAGCTGGCAACGACCCCGTACATGCTGGCGATGTTGATGATCGAGCCGGGCGCGCGCCGGCTGCGCAGATGGCGCACCACCTCGCGCGCCAGCAGGAAATAGGCGGTCACGCCGGTGTGATAGGCCCGGTTGAAGTCCTCCGCGCTGGCGGTGTCGATGCTGGGCGCGCCGCCCCCGTAGGCGTTGTTGACCAGGACGTCCACCTGGCCCAGGCGCTGCGCCACCGATTCCACAAAAGCGGGTATGGCGTCGCCGTCGTCCTGCGCCAGGCCGAAGCCCGCGTGGCCGCTGCCGGGCAAGGTCGCGGCAAACTCTGCCGCTCGCTCCCCATCGCGGCTGGTCACCGCGACGGTCGCGCCCGCTTCCGCCAGCCCGCGGCTCATCGCAGAGCCCAGCAGGCCGGCCGCGCCGGTGACAATGGCGACTTTGCCGCTCAGGTCCAACTGTTCGGAGACCGTCTGTTCAGTCATGGGTTTCCTTTATGTCTGGTAATGCAGTTTCGACTGTGATTCCTGGGATTATCGGGATTAGGGGGATTTAACTGCAGTTTCTAGTGGGTTGCGCCGTTGCAGTTACTAAAAACTGGCTACTGACTACTAAAAACTGCTGTTGGTGAGAGTGCCGGCGGTGAGAATATTATAAATACAATAGCCTACATCGCCGTCTCGCGCTAAAATAGCGAAGCGGTAGCGCATCTTTTTCTCCCACTAGCCGAAAGGCGTTACACTTAATCTGGTTTCAGCAAAAGGCAGGGGCGAGGGACCAGGGGCGAGAACGGCAGTTACTAACCCCTGACTCCTAATCCCTAACCCACCTGGAGGGACTCTCGATGTTGTTTGCGCTACCGCTTAGCTATATGAACGCGATCGATACGCTCGGAACGCCGGCGATCACCTTTGCGCTGGTCATCGCCGTTCTGGGCCTGATCTACCTGGTCTTTCAGACGCGCCGCGTCCTTGCCATGGAAAACGGCAACCAGGTGATGCAGGAGATCGCCGCCGCCATTCAGGAGGGCGCGGCCGCATTTCTCAACCGGGAGTATACCTTCCTGGGCGGATTTGTCGTCGTCGTCGCCGTCATCATCGCGATTTTCCTGGCCTGGCAGACCGCGCTCAGCTTTGTCCTCGGCGCGATCGCGTCGGGCGCGGCCGGCTACCTGGGCATGTTCATCGCCGTGCGCGCCAACGTACGCACCGCCGCCGCGGCCAGCAGGAGCCTGGATGACGGCCTGCGCGTCGCCTTCAGCAGCGGCTCGATCATGGGCATGGCCGTCGTCAGCTTCAGCCTGCTCGGCATGACGATCCTCTACTTCCTCTTCAACGGCAACATGCTCTACATCACCGGCTTCGGTTTCGGCGCCAGTTCGATCGCGCTCTTCGCCCGTGTCGGCGGCGGCATCTATACTAAGGCCGCCGATGTCGGCGCCGACCTTGTGGGCAAGGTCGAGCAGGGCATCCCCGAAGACGACCCGCGTAACCCTGCCGTCATCGCCGACAACGTGGGTGATAACGTCGGCGACGTGGCCGGCATGGGCGCCGACCTCTTCGAGAGCTACAGCGGCTCCATCATCGCCGCGGCCACGCTGGGCGCGGTGGTGGCGGACGGCGCCGGCATCGTGCTGCCCTTCCTCGTCGCCGGCGTGGGCGTTATCGCCGCCCTGATCGGCACCTTTCTCGTGCGGGCGCAGGAGGGCGCGTCCCAGGAAGACCTGCTGGGCGTGCTGCGCCGGGCCATCTACAGCGCGTCCGTGCTCGTCCTGGTCCTGGCCGCCGGCGTGATCGCCTACACCGGCGTCGGCTGGAACTTTCTGGCAGTCGTCGTGGTCGGGCTGGTCGCCGGCAACGGCATCGGCTGGTTTACCGAGTACTTCACGAGCTACACCGAGAAGCCCACCCAGGGCATCGCGCAGAAGGCCGAGACCGGCTCGGCAACGCTGATCATCGAAGGGCTGGCCGTCGGTATGAACAGCACGCTGCCGCCCGTCCTGATCGTTGCCGTCGCGATCATGCTCGCGCTCTGGCTGGGCGGCGACAACGGCCTCTTCGCCGTCGCCCTGGCCGGTGTCGGCATGCTCAGCACGCTGGGCATCACCCTGGCGACCGACGCCTATGGCCCCGTTGCCGACAATGCCGGCGGCATCGCCGAAATGAGCGACCTGCCCGACGAGGTGCGCGACCGCACCGACGCGCTCGACAGCCTCGGCAACACGACCGCGGCCACCGGCAAAGGCTTCGCCATCGGCTCCGCCGTGCTGACCGCGTTGGCGCTCATGGCCGCCTATGTCCAGGCCGCCGACCTCGAAACGCTCGATCTGTTGAATGCGAAGATCATGCTCCCCGGTATGCTGGTCGGCGCCATGCTGCCCTATCTCTTCGCCGCCTTGACCATGACCGCGGTCGGCAAGGCCGCTTATGAGATCGTGCTGGAGGTGCGCCGCCAGTTCGCCGAGATCCCCGGCATCATGGAGCGCACAACCAAACCCGACTACAAGACCTGCGTCGCCATCAGCACGGAGAGCGCGCTGCGCGAGATGATTATCCCGGGGGCCCTCGCAGTGGTGGTGCCGCTGCTCATCGGCTTTCTGCTCGGGGCGCAGGCCCTGGCCGGCATGTTGCTCGGCGCCATCGCTTCCGGTTTCATGCTGGCGGTGATGATGGCCAACTCCGGCGGTGCCTGGGACAACGCCAAGAAGTGGATCGAGACCGGCGTCATGGGCGGCAAAGGCTCCGACGCGCACAAGGCCGCGGTCGTCGGGGACACCGTCGGCGATCCGTTCAAAGACACCAGCGGCCCGTCCCTGAATATCCTGATTAAGCTGATGAGTATCGTCAGTCTCGTCTTCGCCAGCGAGTTCGGCGCGGGGCTGCTCAATCTGTTCTGAGCGTTTCAACGAGACCGGCAACCGCGAGGAACGGTGAGAAAAGAGAGGAACGGCGAGGGACAACCACTCACTCCTCTATACTCACTCCTCGCCGTTGAAACAGCTTATCATAACAACAGCTGCGCCAGCAGCGTGAGGCCGAGCAGGATCAGCCCGCCGGCCAGGAGCGCGATCCCGCTCTTCCGCAGTCGCTGCGCCCGCGACGTGAGGCGCCCGTGCTCCGCATGGGCCTGATCGCCCCAATCCAATTGCTGCGGCCGTTCGTGCGGCGTCTTCTGCACCTGGGCCAGCCACCAGGCGCGATTACAGAAGTTCCAGGCGCCGATATCGCTGGCGCGAACGTAAGAACGGTCTTTGGGCATGGAGAACCTTCAGTCCTTGATCCGGATTCCATGTCGAAGATCTGCTTAACCACTTCGATTATCGCCAGATCCGCCTGAATGCGCCAACTGCGACTGCGCGACCGAAAAGGGCGAGAAAAGAGATAAGAGGAGAGAGAAAAGAGAGAACGGCAGAACGACAACTGCAGTTACTCACTCCTCTCTCCTCACCACTCACTCCTCGCAGTTAAGAGGGTCACTGCCATGAAAGCGACCGACATCCGCGTCGAGACGGTGGAGGTCACCTTCGACGATGAGCGCTTGAGCGTCCCCTTGCACCTCAGCAAGGGCGTGATCGAGGCGATCACCTATGCCGCGGTCACCGTGCGGGCACGCACCCGCGGGGGAGCCGCTGTCCAGGGTACCGGCGCGATCCTGCTCTCGGACGTGTGGGCCTTCCCCGCGCCCGACCTGTCCCATGAGGAGAAGGATCGCCTCATGCGCCGGCTGTGCCGGGCCATCGCCGCCTGGCTGCAGGATGACCCGTACGAAGATCCCATCCAGAAAGGGATCAGGTTGGAACAGGCCGCGGTCGAACTGGCTGTACAGCTGGCGGACGAAGAGCCTCTGTTACAGAGCACGCCGATGCCGCGGCTGGCCATGCTCAACTGCATGGCACCCTTCGACGCCGCCATCCACGACGCCTGGGGCGCAGCCCTGCCGGCGCCGCTCTACGCCGCCTACACGGCGGATTATCTGAACCGGGACCTGAGCGCCGGCCTCGGCGCCGACTTTGCCGGCCGCTATCCGGCGGACTACCTGGGCCCAAGGCGGCGCGGCCTGTTCGTCCAACATGTCGTCGGCTTCAACGATGCCCTCACCCCGACAAATGAGGAGAGAGCGGAGAGGAGTGAGAATATAGAGAACACCTCTGGGCTTCCCGCCGACCTCACGACATGGATTGAACGGGACCGCCTGCGCTATCTCAAGCTCAAGCTGCGCGGCCAGTCGCCGGCCGAGGACGCCGAGCGCCTGATCGAAGTGTACACCGCGGCTTCCCGGGCGATGGAGTCCGCAGGTATGGCGGGCGGACCGCGCCTGTCGGTAGACCCCAATGAAGCCTACCAGAAGGCCGATATGATGCTCGAAGTACTGGACCGGGTGGCCGGGCGGAAGCCGCAGGCGTTAGCGGCGTTGGACTATATCGAGCAGCCCACCCCTCGCGACCTGGGGGCCTATACCGACACGCTCCACGAGGTGGCCGCGCGCGTGCCCGTGGTGGTCGACGAAAGCCTGGATGACCTTGACAATCTCGACTGGATCCATCGTCTGGGCTGGTCCGGGCTGGCGGTGAAGACCTGCAAGGGCCATACCCACTCGCTGCTGGCCTACTGCTGGGGCCGCCATCACGGTCTCTATATCACGCTGCAAGACCTCACCAACCCCGGTCTGGCGCTCGTTCACAGCGTCAACTTCTGCGCCCACCTGCGCCTCGACGTCGACTGTTTCGAGGGCAACTACCGCCAGTTCATGCCCCTGTCGCGACCTCGCGAACAGGCCGCCCATCCGGCCTACTTCCAGATCACAGACGGCCAGTTGCTCCTGCCGCCCGACATAGGCCCGGGCCTCTACTAACTTCAATTTCTAGTTTCTGGTTTTTGATTGTGATTTCTGGGATTAGGGAGATTAAAGGCAACTGCCGTTGCAGTTAATCACAGTTCAGAAGCCGTTGCAGTTACTAAAAACTGCCTTTTCACCGGTAGACGATATCGAGAATGTTGTCGCTGCGGAAGCGCACCCGCTGCGCGTCCACCCGTTCGGCGCCCGCTTTGTTCATCTCCGCGTCGGCCGTGTCGGTATGGAAGAAGCGCTTTTCCAGCTCATAGGGGCCGGGCCAGACCAGAGGCGCGATCGGGGCCTGGCGGTGTTTGGTCACGGCCGCCGCGATGCCCTCGCGGATGCGCTGCCGCGCGGCCTGCGCGGAGAGTGAGATGGCCGAGCCGCGTCCCAGCCCTTCCTTCACCGCCGCCGTCGTGATACCCGGCGCCAGCTCCTCCGCCTCTTGGCAGGCGTCCTGTTCGCCGCTCAGAAAGAGCAGCGGCAGCCCCAGCCCGCCCATGAAGAGAGCAAGCTGCCCGATCTCGCCGATCGGCGTGCCGTTGAGCCGGAAAGCGTCCACCGTGCGGCTGTTCTGCGTGTGGTTCTGGTTGCTGGTTACGACCCCGGCCATGGCGTGCTGGCCGACGATGACAAAGGCATCGTAACGTCCGATCACCTCCTGCAACCGGCTCCACGGCGGCGAAGGTCGGCCATGCAGCAGCAGCGCGGCCGGATGCAACGTATCAAAGTCGATGCCGCCCGCGCCGTGTCCGTCCCAGACGAGGACCTCCTCCACACCGGCATCCAACAGGCCGTCCACCGCGGCGTTGACCTCGCCGGTCACCAGCTTTTTTCCGGCGTCGTAGTAGCGGCCGTCGGGAAAGGACTGGTCCGCGAAGGAGACGACTCCCGCCACGCCTTCCATGTCGGTTACCATAAATATCTTCACGGCTGATGCTCCTAACAGCAGTTTTTCGTAGTCAGTTTTTAGTAATGCCATACTCTAGGTCAGGTGCAGTTACTACGAATCAGATTCATACAGCGAACTGACCGGCACCCGGCGCCCTTCATCGGCCGCCGAACGGTAGGCCGCGTCGAGAAGCTCCACCGTGTGCCAGCCGACTTCCGGCGGCGACTGGTTGGGCGCGCCGCGGACGATGACGTCGACAAGGTTGTTCGCCGGCGCCGACGACAGATAGCTCTGCTCATCAGTCATAGGCGGCAACTCCTCTACAGACCCGTCTGCATAGTAAATTGAACAGTTCCTGTGGATAATGTCGGCGTTGATCCACCCCCGGTCGCAGTAGATCTGCACAACCATCTCCTGTTCCGGGCCGCCCGCATGGAGCGTGCCGGAACTGCCGACATTGGCCAGGGCGCCGTTGTCCATCTGCACGATCATCGCGTCGACGACATCCACCCGTGTATCGAGATTGTCCATCAGCGCCAGCACGCTGACCGGCCTCAGCCCGGTCATATGCAGCATCAGCCCTATCGAATGGGTCGCCTGTAGATGGCCCTGGCCGCCGCCCGACCGCTCCGGATCGCTGTAGACATCGCCGGGGCCGGTAACCGGATACTGGTACAGGTTATCGTGGACGCTGTCATCGCCCCGGTACAGCGAAATGACGCTGGAGGCGAACATGTTGTTGATATAGCGTATCGCGCCCAACCGCCCCGAACTGAGCGCCTCCTTGACCCGCAGCACATGGGGGTTGTAGTTCCAGGGGTAGCCGATGATCAGCTGGCAACCGCGCGCGCGGCTGAGCTCGGTCAGATGGCGCGCGTGCGTCGCGAACAGCGTCATCGGCTTTTCCAGGACCGCGTGCAGCCCGTGTTCAAGGCAGGGCCGCGCGGCCTCGTAATGGGCAGCGTGCCAGACCGCGATCACGACGCCGTCCAGCCGCTCCTGCGCCAGCATCTCGTGAACATCGGTATAGGTCCGCTCCACGCCGAAATGCCTTGCCGCTTTCTCCACCGCGTCCGCGCGGATGTCGGCCAGGGCGACGAGGTCGGCGTTCGGGTTGGCCTGCAGCGCGGGAATATGGGCGGTCGTGGACCACCATCCGGTTCCGATGACGGCGATTCGGGCTATGTCGGGCATGGGAGTTTCCAGTTTTCAGCTTTTCGTGGTTGCGTCGTTGCAGTTACTAAAAACTGGCTACTGACTACTAAAAACTGCCGTTTCTCGGATTTCATCCCGCATCCTGATCGTCTCGGTCATCACGTCCACCTGGTCGCAGTCCATCCACGGATCGTGCTCATACTCCAGCGTCAGGTAGCCGTTGTAGCCCGCGGCCTCGAGCAGCTCGACGACGGCGGGGAAGTCGATAATCCCGTCGTCCCAGCGCGCCTGCAGCTTGTCGCGGCAGGCCTGCCGCAGATGGACATGACCGGCGTAGGGGACGAGGGGGTCCACGTCGGCCGGCTGGTAGCCCTGGGCCACAAAGTGGGAATAGTCCAGCACGATCTTGAGCGCGGGATTCCGCTGCAGAAATGTCAGCGTATCAAAGGGGCTTTCCAGCACCGACTCGACATGCGGCTCGAACAGCAGCAGAATATCCTCGGCGGCCGCCAGCGCCGCGAGTTCGTTCATCGCCGCTGCCGACAACTCCACCGCCTCTTCATGCGATATGCCGACCTGGTCAACGCCCGGCAGCATCAGCACCGACGGAATACCTGCGGCGGTGCAGAACTGGAGTACCCGCTTGAACGTATCCAGATTGGCATTGCGTACGCTTTCATCGACAGAATTGACCGGCCTGTCGTCGAATCCGTCCCCGAAGATGTAGAGCAGGTTGCTGAGCGGGAGACCGGCCTCGGTCACGCGCCGGGCTTGCCCCTGGGGATCGCGTTCGATCTCCTGTGAGTCCAGCAGCCCGCCCGGCACGGCGATCAGGTCCATCGCCTGCATGCCCAGCGCCTGCAATATCGCGGCCGACTCCGATAAGCTGGCGCCCACGTAGGCCCAAGCTGCGCCGGCAAGTTTCATGGCGGTCATGGTTGGCTCCAGGTTTTCTTGTCGTCAGGAAGCGAATCAAGTGAAATCTTCCGTTCGCTGAAACCTTTACTTAAACCTTGTCTAAATCCTTTACTTACAAGCCGAAATCCACCACAGTTAAGTAAAGGATTAAACAAAGTAAAGTGAAGTGTACTGAGGGTGGTGCCTAGATATTTTTCATAGATAGAAGTGCAAAATATCAGCACATCGATCTGTTTCTTGTTATAGAAGTAGGCATTAAGTAGTTATGGACTTCCGTCCAAGGTTCAGGTTCCGGCTTCAACCAGCGCAGTTTCATCGCCAATTGGTGTGGAATGGTGTTCCGTGCTCTCTTGGTCCACCCTGATGTAGGCCGGGTGGGTTTGAGTATGCACCCACACGGCATTTCGATCAAGAAGTGGATTGGCGGAACCTGACGAAAAGCAATGCGCCGCACGCGCTCGCTGTCCATGAAATCAGTATGAAGGCTACTGGCTGTCGACCTTCAATCCACCATCGGAGGAGTGCGACGATTGTCCCGACCAATCCGGAAATGACGAAAATCCTGAAAACATACTGATTCATGATAATTCCTTACGAACAGTATCCGCCCATTCTACAAGCCTCTGAGCAGACGAAGTTTTCCTGCCACCAGCACAGGAAGACATAAATCGCCAGGCAGATGAAGGGGCACAGCACTGCCCCTGGTCCTGTGTATGCGGCGCAAATTACGCCACACAATATTACCTGAGAAAGGGTGCAACCGTAGTCCCATATAAGGGCGCATATTTTCATACAGCCGGAACATGACGCTGGGTGCACACTGGAATCCAGAGGCAAAATTGAACGTGAACTTGATTGACCAACTGGGTCTTCGATGATTGACCCGTCCTCTCCCTTTCTGAATGTTCTGGTATGTCTCACAACCCCAGAGACGACCTCGAACACTCTTGCGCGCGAAAACTCACCGCCTAGCCAGTCAAATTTGCCGGCGCCGACCTCTGATCGTGAGTTAGAACTGGCGAACTTGATTTGCGAACTTGCATTATCGCTTGACCCGGCAAAGGGCATGGTCACGACGGTCACTGTTTCTTTGTTATCGGCTGATATAGAAACAGCGGATGCGTTCCCCCTGTTCTTGGAGTATCCGTCGTTGGTGAGATGGGTGAGGAGTTTGGAGAAGTCGGCATTCCCTTCTGCTTCAACGATTGCGTTCTCAAGTTCTGCTCCGGTCAACTGCCTCACAGTTGCTTGAGTGCCGGTGTCGGGATTCTCGATGGATTGAGAGGCATTCAGTTGGGATGGGCGCAAGCCGAGCACCACAAGACCCGCGGCAACACTGCCACCATACTTGAGAAACGATCGTCTTTCTGGCAACGCGGGGTGCGTCGAGTCGTACACCAATGACGCGACACGCAAGGCTTTAGATATGCCGAGTGTCTGCATTAAGCGGAGCCGCATGTTGATACCGGCGTAGACCGAAATGTTCTTGTCGGCCGATACTTCCATCAACATAGGTTCCCACTTCCAGTCAGGGCGGGCGTTCTTGAGAAGCTGCTGGATTTCCAACTCGGAAAGACTGCGGACAACAAGAACCTCCCCCGCCACCTCATTGATTTTCTCGGCGATTGACGAGCAGGTTCCGCATCCCGCATTGTACAATAGATAGCGATTCAAGGTATCCTTTCCTTCAAGGTTATGCTGCATCGAAAAACCAAACTTCGTGAGTAGCATACCTCTCCGAGAGTGGCTCCGTCTCGCTCAAATCTCCCGAAATGTGGAAATTGAAATTCCGATTCTTGCACTTATCGCAATTCACATAGCCTGCGGAGAAAACAATGGATCACAAGACCTTTGGAAAAGTCGTTGCAGCTTTACGTAAGGAACAGGTGAACTTTCTTAGCGGCCACAACTGGATTCAACAGGATTTGGCGAACCAGACAGGGTTGACGCCCAGAATAGTGGGCAGAATCGAGCGAGGTGCGCAAGCCAGACTAGATGGCGAAGTTTTGCAAAAACTGGCTGATTCGTTTGAACTGACTTCTCTGGAACGGCGAGAGTTTTTCGCGATGGCGAGCGAGGTCATGGATAGCAAAATAGTGCGACGGGATTCATGTGGCGAGGATGTTTTCAAAGAAGTGTGGGAATTGTTGGAGAATTTATGCGTCCCCGCCTTCATCGCGGATTCTTTTAGCGATCTCATCGGGGCCAACAGGTGCTTCATGGCCTTTCACGATCTTGACTTGAAAATTCTCAACGGTGTCAAGGATCAGTACAAATCCATCAACAACCTTGCTTTGATTTTGGATTCCAAGACACCGATGCGGAAAATATTGGGGCGCGGTTGGCGTGAAATCGCGTTGGCGAATCTACAGCAGTGGCGGGTAACGACCCTGCGATATCGTCACACATCTCGATTCAGAAAGATCATATCGTTACTGTCTGCTTGCCCAGAGTTTCGTGTGCTATGGGCTGAACGCAATGAGCATGGACACGCCATCGATGATTGCAGTCGATTGAGAAGGTGCGTCTATACGCACGGGGTACATGGTCCGGTCGGCGGTCGGGTACACAGTTTTCACCAACACGAGCCTTACCGCCTATGGCGATCTTTACCTTTCGTCCTTCGTGCCTCAGACCCTTTCCACCACGAATCTCTTTCAAGACTTGGCGAGCAAACATACGGGCGCGATCCCTCTGTCGTCGTGGCCCGATCCTGGGTTAGACGTGTCAGAGTGAACACCTAACTCCTGCTTTGTTGTATCGGCGTGGCTGACGGCGACGGACTTTGGTCGAAAATCCTGAGAAACGTAATACGAGGGTGCATCCCAGATTTGGGGTTGTCAGGCGTAGCCTGCTACAGGTCCCAGGGTAACTCCCCAGAGGTAGCCAGAAACTCACCCCATTTTGGGATGCACCCTAATACGAGTCCGGCTTGAATCGGTGATGAAGAGCAAGTATACTGAGTTGTGTAGAGAAGCACAAAGATATCCCTCAAGGATACACCTTATTTTTCCCATTTCGTGGTCTAGCGATTGGGGCCAACCATAGTACACAGATATTTCTCATGGGCAAAAATCTTGATTTACATTGTTGCCAGCAATTGAGGAGGCGAACATGAATCACATTTCTCGAAAATACTGTGCTAGGACCTGATGAAATTTGGCGGAAATGTGTGGAGGCGCAACAGAGATTCAGGTTGACGTTCATTCTGAGCAGCCGCGTGGCATAGGGTTTCGTTGGGGCCACCCTTTGATAAATCCTTTGATAGTGTGTCGAAGTCAATCAAAGATTATCAAAGGGTAAAGTGAAAGAGAGAGACTGATTTGCCACCTCTTAGTTATTTAACCTGGGTTCGGGATTAGTCCAGCCGTTATCCAGGGCAGCAGATCCTGGTTGCTCTTGCCCTTTTCAGTGTAGGGGTCGAAGGACGTTCCGACAACCTCGTGCGTTCCGTCCTCGATGCCATAGAGAAGATATGCCTTCGGCTTATACTTCAGGCACGCTGCGTTCGCCAGAGCAGAGATGTACTCACCTATCATCTGGGCAGAATTGTAATTCCTTTTGAACTCAACCCACTCTGTCTCTGTTGCCAATTGGCAAAGTTCATCCACAAGACGAACGAGACGACCATCATGAATTCGACTGATTGTCATGTTGTAACGCCCAAGTCTTAACTCACATGGAGACAGTTTAGTCTCCCTTCCCGCCGCCAACCCGCCAGTGGAACACCTCCGGCATCCCGTCAGGATAGGCGTCGTACGGATCGTAGTCGTCCCCGCTCTCGTCCTCCATGATTGGCGCCATGTACTCCTCCCAGCGCACCGACTCGGGACTTTCCGCCAGAATGCGCACCGCCTCCGCGTAATCCTCCGCCTCCATGTACAAAAACAGCTGCCGCTCGGCCATGAAGATGCTCATGCTGCGCACGCCCGCCCGCTCCAGGTCGGCCGCGACGGCCGGTCAGACCTCCCGGTGGCGTCGCCGGTACTCTTCCTCCTCCCCCTCTTTGACGTACATCACAAACGCAACCCGTTCCATGCTAACCCCTGATATCAGCTGTCAACAGTCCGTGTCGTTACTTACCACTATCCACTATGCACTATCCACTGCAGTTCAACCATCCATGCCGGGCACCGGAATCGTGCTCCGCATGCCGCCGTCCACGTCGAGCGCCGACCCGGTCAGGAAAGCGGCTTCGTCGGAGATGAAGAAGAGCGCCGCATTCACGATATCCTGCACCGTCGGGTTGCGCTGCAAGGGAATGTCGGCGGCCGTGGCCGCCAGGATCTCCTGCGGCTGCATGCCCGTGGCCGCTGTCTTCAAGTCGAGAATCTCCTGTCCCATCCCGGTTCCCGATACGCCGACCGGGCAGACGCAGTTGACCGTAACCTGGCGCGGCGCCAGTTCGCCCGCCAGCGCCTTGGTCAGCCCAACAACTCCGAACTTGGCCGCACAGTAGTGGGCCAACAGCGGGAACCCCACCTTGGACGCGTCGGAACCGATGTTGACGATGCGGCCGCGGCCGCTGGCGCACAACAACGCCGCGGCCGCCTGGCAGCAGAGAAAGGTGCCCTTCAGGTCCACGTCGAGCACCCAGTCCCACTCAGCCTCGCTGATCTTCTCAAGCGGGTTGAAGGCGATGACACCGGCCGAATTGACCAGCGTGTCCAGGCCGCCGAAGCGCTCCTCGCAGGCCGCCACCGCTGCCGCCGCTGACTCCGGCGACGTCACATCCAATTCAATGGCCAGCAGATCGTCGCTGCCCAGGCCGCGCTCGGCATCCTGCAGGCGGTCGCGATCGATGTCCCCAATCGCGACCGGCGCGCCGCGCGCCAGCAGCGCCTCCGCAATCGCCAGCCCGAAGCCGCTCGCCCCACCGGTGATCAGCGCCCGCCGCGGGGCAGTCTGGATTTCTGACACCGTCTCCCCTCCTCCAAGCGATCAGCGAACCTAATATGCTAGCCACTGATCACTATCCACTATTCACTGCCGTCTCATTCAAACGAGTACTTGCGCACGATCTCTTCGCGCACGTGGACGCCCAACCCGGGCGCGTCGCGCACGGCCAGGTATCCGCCCTCCTGCACCCAGGGATCGCTGACCAGCTCATGCTGCATCGGCGATTCATGCGGCTTGAGGTCCATGCTGACGCCGTGGTTGCTGATAGCCAGCAGATGGACGCTGGCCGCGCTGTTGAGCGCGCTGCTCCACGTGTGCAGGCTGAACTGGAGATTCTCCATCTCCAGCAGCCGGATCACCTCGCGAGAGCCGGTGATGCCGTGGCTGCGGCCTGGGTCGATCTGGACCACATCCACGCCGCCGCTGCGGATCAGGCGCCCGTAGCTCTCGATATCCCACTCATCCTCGCCGGTCCCTATCGGTGTCGCCACCGCGGCCCGCAGCCGGGCATGCCCCTCCAGATCGCTCGGAAGCAGCGGCTGCTCGATCCAGCGCAGGCGGTACGGCTCCAGATCGCGGAAGCGGCGGATCGCCGTCGGCACGTCCCACAGATTGCGCGCGCCCGGCGTATCCACGATCAGCTCGCGTTCATCGCCGATCACCTCACGGATGCGGCGCACATACTCGATATCGCGCCCGGCGTCCTGCCCGAAGACCGCGCCCGGGTGCATGCCCCACCCCGCCTTGACGTAATGGTAGCCCTGCTCCACCATCCAGCGAAACTCGTTCAACGTCCACTCCAGGTCTTCCATGTCAAAGATGATCGACGCCATCGCCACCACCTTGTCATGCAGCTTGCCCCCCAAGATCTGGCAGACCGGCAGCCCCAGCGCCTTGCCCTTCAGGTCCCACAACGCCATATCGATCGCGCTCACGCCAAAGGCGGCGATCCCTTCCGGGCCGTACCACCAGATATGGGCCAGCATCCTGTGCCAGGCGCGCTCCACATCGCGGGCGTCCTCTCCGATCAGCAGCGGCGCCAAGCCCTGCTCGATGATCAGCTTCGTCGCCAGCGCAGCCTCGCGAAACTGGGAGATACACTCGCCCCAACCGACCGTGCCGTCATCGGCCTCAACCCGCGCCAGGGTGATGTAGCGTTCAATGCCCTTGTAATGGGGTTCAGGATAGGCGAGCGCGTATGCTTGAACAGTGCAGATCTTCATGGCTGTTTCCTCGTGAAACTTTCGCCTTCGTAGCCGCGGTTCTTAACAATTAGGCAGGCGAGCGAGAACGCGGCGCCACTGAAAACAAAAAACTGACTACTAAAAACTGCTGTTCACTACCGGCCTGGCTACCAGCGTAACCTGTGCCGGAAAATCGATTGTAACCGGGCCGAGTAACCCTGAAACCGTCTGCCCCGGGAAGACATACTCGGACTCATAAGGTCCCGTGCTGAAATAGTTCGCCAGCGTATTGTAAACGGTCACCTCCAGCGCGTTGGCCCCCTCGCGCACCGGATCGGTGATGTTGAAGCGGTAGGGGCGCGCCAGTCGCACGCCCACGTTCTGCCCGTTGACGGCCACCTCCGCAGTCGTGTTCACCGCGCCCAGGTCGAGAATGACTTCACCCTGTAGCTGATCGCTTTCGAGAGAAAAACTCTTCTTGTATACTGCCCCGCCGGAGTAACTCTCCAACGCGTACTGACTCCAATCGCCCAACGGCAGGGACGCCTCAGCGCATTCGAAGCGGACCGGCCGGCGAATGGCCGCGCCGGCGTAAACGCCGGCCCTCTGTTCGACGCGCAGCGCTATCTGGGAGACATCCGCCAACGGAGCATCCAGCCGGACCTGCCCGTCCCGGATAGCCGCTTCCACGCCGTTGACCCAGACCTGAACGCGCTCGGCATCCACATCCAGACGCAGCGTATGCGTCCCCGCCGGCGCCTCGCACCTGTACCAGCCGACGCGGTTCTCTCTGTGCGGCGCGATCTCATAGACCAGTTCGGAAGGCTCGGTGAACCAGGTCAGCCGCGCCGCGGGGCGGTCCCGCACAGGGGTTATCGACGGCTCCAAGATGGCTGCGTACGCCCGCAAGGGCTGGGCGGGGGGCTGGACGCAAGCGAGCAGGAGAAGATTCAGCCCCTCCTGCAGGTTGACCTCTATCGCCGCCGGAGCCGGTTCCCCGGATTCGTCCGGCAGCAGAGCCTTCCCGTTCAACCACGCCTGCTCCACCAGCCCGCTGTCGGCCCCCAGATGCAGGACCCAGCGCCCATCCCGCGGCGCCTGCACATGCGTGTACAGGTAGCGCACACTCTCCTCATGCTCGTCGGCAACGTCGAAACACAGAAACGAATCCCCAACCCCGTGGCTCCCGCCCCATACGTCGGTGCCCGGTCGCCCGAATTCCTGTGAATAGCAGACCGCCTCCCACTGTTTCCCTTCGGCATCCAGGGCATCTGCATCCCCGGCGATCAAGGCCGCCAGCTGCGGCGTGACCCGCCCGCGTGGGAAAGGGCCGCTGGCCCGCCAGTAGGGGCCAAAGGTATAGGTGAAAACAGGCCAACTGCCGTCGTCATAGTCGCGGCTGTGCCAGCCCTGCGCAATGCCCGTCGTCTCCTCCTCCCAGTAGCGGAACTGTCGCGCCTCCGCGGCGATGTGTTCATCGCTTGCCGGCTCGCGGAAATCGCCCCAGCGGTTGTCCATCGTCGGCGTCAACCGGAACGACCATTCGCCCGTCAGGTGCAGTGGAGTCGCCGCCGGAACGAAGCGGGCCTGTGCTCCGTACTCGCGCCCCGCATGGCGCACGCGCACCGTTTTGCCGCCCCCGTCTTCGATTATGCATCTGATTTCCACAGTATCGTCCATCGCCTCCACATACGTGATCGCCCCCAGATTGTCCGCCGTCACAGCCGGTCTTCCCCTGGGCGGGCGCAGTACCAGAACAATGCCCTGGTTGGCCTCCATCGTCAGCCGCACCGTCGTCCTGTCATCCGTGCAGGAGAAGCGGTGCCAGGGCAACACTTCTCCGTTCCAGCAGTCCCAGATCTCCGGTTCGCCGCGCACGCGCAAAGTAAACGTCAGCTCTCTCCGTGCCGGCTCGACATTGTAGAGGAAGTAGACGTCCAGCTCACCGATCTTCTGATGCGTGTGGAAGACGTTCTTCTCTGAAGCGATCACGTCCTGGTCGATCGCGTCCGATATCACGGCCGTGATATCGACCCCCCGCTGAGCCGCATGGGGCGTGCGCGCCGTCTCCTGGCTTGGCATAAAGATACCTTGCCCGCCGTTTTCATTGCGCTGCCGATAGATACTGCCCAGCGCCTGGCTATGCGCCTCTGTGGGGTGGGCGGCCTCTTCGCTGGAAGCGATGCCGAAGATATGCTGCAGCAGGGCGCGGACTTCGGGATCATTGCGGCCGTGCTCCTGCGATGCGCCCGGCAGTCGGCGGAAGGCCGCGACCGTGCCGCCCCCATCATAGAATTCCTGCAGCTTCGCCAGCGTCTCGCGGCGGATCGTCGTCATCGGCGGCAGGAGCACAGCCTGGAATTGGATATCGGCGATCTCTAAGGTCCCGTCGCGCACAGCGGCTTGGCTCAGCAGGTTGTCGTCGACGAAATCGAAGTCGATCCCCGCCTCGTAGATCTGGCGGGCGAGCGCAAAGGTCGTCATCGCGCACTCGTCGGCCGCGCTCGTGAACGAGTCCCCCCGCAACCAGTTGGCGTGGACCGTCGTCAGCGGGTAGAGCAGCGCCACGTCCGCCACGTGCGTTCCCTGGCTCATCACCGCGCTCAAGCGCGACACATAATCCACAAACGTCTGCCAGTGCGCCCAGTAGGGCTGGCGCCAGTGTATCGACGGCGGCACCCACTCATACCAGCCGCCCAGCGTGTTGTACAGCCCGCCGTGCTGGTTGTACAGATTCAGCCCGTAGGCATAGTTCTCATTCGTCCAGGCAACATTCTCCTCCTGCGTCATGCCCCAGCCCGACCCCCAATAGACGCACATCGCCGCCCGCTCCCGTTCGTAGATGTGCAGGATCGAGCTGGAGAGCTTGGCGTCGATGAAACAGCGTTCGCCCGGCAGACTGGCTCCGGGGTCCTCGTTGCCGGTGACGTGGAACCAGCGCATCAGGCGGAAAAAGTCGCCGTAATGCCACGTCTGCCCCAGCATATCCTGCCGCCCCCAGGTCGCGATTGTGCCGTAGCGCATCCCCCTCTCTTCGTGCCAGGCGCACAGCGGCCTGTAAAGGTTTTCCTCCAGCAGCGCCGACATAATTTCATAGTAGTCGCAGCGGATCTTGTCGGTGAAGCCGCCGATATCGTGGAAGAGGCCGACCAGCCAGGGCGCGGGATCGTACCCTTTATCCGCCTTGAACCGTTCCACCAGCGCCGGCGCGTAGAGGATGTTGCCGTTGAGCACATAGAGCTCATCCTGCCCGTAGAGCGTCAGCGTGCTGCCGATAAACTCTCGCAGCCGCTCTTCATGCTCCTGCCAGTAGATTTCGAGATAGCGGGCCGCGACATGGGGGTTGAGGTAGTCGAGATCGTGTGGCTGGCTGGCGACGGCAGCGAGCAGCCAGCCCGGTCCCGGCGCGTCCCAAACCAGCGACTGCCCCGGCTCCGGCAGTGCCAGTTCCCGGCAAGAGTCGGGATCCAGCCCCCCGCCTTCAATCCGGTATGCGGCCGCGGCCAGGACCGTCTCCCCCTGCGGCAGGTCGAGCTGCAGCGGCCCCACCTCCTGCGAGCGCGCCTCGTGTATGACCAGGTGCCGTCCCTCCAACTCTGGCCGCGCCGCGCGCTCCGCCCGCATCAGGTCCTGCCAGTACTCGCGTCCCTCCCACCCGGAAAACCACGCTTCCAGCCCAAGGCGCTCGTGTTCAGCCACGGAATGGCGGAAGAACTCCCACCACTCTTCGCTGAAATAGGCCGGCCATGTCCCGTACCGCTCACCTTCGAGATAGCGCGGATAGTACCAGGTGCCGCCGACGCCTTTTTTCTTCAACTCCTCCAGCTGCCACGTGATGCGCTCCTTGTCCAGCTCTCCCGTCTCCCAGAACCAGGTGACAAAGTCGCTGTAGTCGAGGGGCGGCTGGCGGAAAAGTTGCAGGAGGGTGGAGTAGGAAGGAGCGGTCATTTTGAGAGTTCTCAGTTAAGGGTGCTTGATTCTGCTGAAGTGGGAGAGACTCCTGGGTCACGGATTCAGGCGCATGCAGAAGGGCGCTGATTTAGGCGGGATCTAAATTGCAGGCCAAGGACCAGAGCGCAAGAGGGATGCATCGATAGATGTCTGCGAACAGAGAGACAGCCTCCATTGTAAACGCAGGCTGGATGCTTTCAAACCTGTTGCGGGCGGATGGATCTCTGGCGGCAAAGATGGTACGGCGCGCCTGCATCTGCAGGCGCGCCGTAGGGGACAGTCTAGCTATCGCAATAGACTTCGTCCAGGAAATAGACAATTGCCCTGATCCAGACCCAACCGTCGGGAGCGCCTGGCACAAAATTCTTGTGCCAGAAATTATTTCCCGTCTTCGTACATACATAGACGTACTCACCGGGAGGTACAGCGTATTTCCCTGGTCCGGGCCTGAGTGTCCCTCGCCAGTCGGTTTCAGACGGAGCTGCCCAATAGGACTGACGTGTCTCGTCAATGATGATCGTTTGTGTGTCACGCGCAGGAGTTGGGGCCGGTTGGCTGCTGGGTGGCGGTACTGGCGTCCTCACAACCGGAACAGCCAGATTGCGATTATTGGTCAGACCGGTCCATATCCAAGCCACCTGTCCATTGTAGTCAATACGATACCAGTCTCCGGCGGCGTTCTTGCCTGTTACCCGGTACATTGTGCCTACTTCTGACTGACCGACAATATTGTAGTTTGTGCCAGGGCCGGCGCGAACATTCGATGTCCTCGAGATTGTGATTGTATTCGCTCGCGGGGTTGACGTCGGTCTTGGCGTCGGTCTTGGCGTCGGTCTTGGCGTCGGTCTTGGCGTCAATGTCGGCCTTCGTGTCGATGTCGGTCTTCGTGTGGAAGTGGGTCTCGGCGTCGACGTTGGTTCCGGCGTTGCCTCCAAGGCCGACAATCTACTCTCTATCCTGTCCACCCGGCCCGTAAGGGCGGCCAATATTTCAGCCAGTCCTTCCAAGGTAAGATCCCCTTGGGCCATAGCCACTGTCGTTCCGATGCCAAGCAGATAGAATGCGATGGCAACAACTATAATCTTGATTCTACGGCTCATTTCCTCCTCCGAAGTTGGTAAGGTTCACATAATTCGGTTTTTCTGGAACTCCGTACAGCTCCGGGACGCGAAAAAACATCGGACCAGGTCGAACTGCTCCGATCCGACGTATGAGTTCTGTTTTCTATTAGTCTGGTGCCCGCCTAGCGGTCGGGGTCGTTGACAATGCCGCAGTGGCCGGTTCTGATGCGGGGTGGTCGATGACCGATTCGGGGGCGAAGCGGTTGTTGAGAAAATTAGACCTTAATCGCTCCTGAAGTCAGTCCCGCCACAAACCAGCGGCTGGTGAATATAAAGAGGATAACCAGGGGGACCGAGCCGATCAACAGCCCCGCCATCGTCAGCCCGTAACGTGTGAAATACTCGGTCTGGTAGGCCCACAGGCCGGGTGTCAGGGGCAGGAGAGTCTGCCGTTGGATGGTCAGGTAGGGCCAGATCAGATTGTTCCACGTGCCCAGAATGTTCAGAATCGCGGCCACGCCCAGCATCGACTTGCTCAGCGGCAGCGCGATGCGCCAATATCCCTGCCACTCGCTCGCGCCGTCAATGCGCGCCGCGTCGAACAGCTCCTTCGGCAAGCTCTCAAAAAAAGTGCGTAGGATAAACATGGCAAAGACCTGCCCGCTCGCGATCCACGGCAGGATCATCGCCCAATACGTATTCATCAGGCCAAGATCCTTCACCAGCACAAACGACGGGATCAGCGTCATCGCCGAAGGCACCATCATCAGCGACAGCACCAGGTAGAACAGCGCCTGCCGGCCCGGAAATTCTAAAATCCCGAACGCATAGGCCGACAACGACGCCAGCAACAGGACGCCCACCACCGTCACGCCGCTGACGATTATGCTGTTCCTGATGAACTCCAGCACGATCTCAAAGGCAAATCCATAATTCTCCCAGTGCAGCGGGAAAGTCAGCGCAAACGGCTGCCGGGCGAACTGCGGGATCGTCTTCAGCGAAATCAGGAAGGCCATCACCAGCGGCGCGATCCCCCCCACCAGGAACAGACCCAATAGCACGATCCGCCACCAGTCCCCGCGCAGGAACACGCCCACCTGCTCACTTCTGCTGCGCCTGTACAGATCTCTCGTCTCCGTCCCCGCCGCACTCATGCCCTAACCCCCAACTGCAGTCTATCGCTTCGAGTTTTTCGTTCTCTTCCCACACCAGCGGGTGTCACTAAAAACTAAAAGCTGGAAACTGAAAACTGCCGTTAATACTCCTCAGTCGTAATGTACTTCATATTGATCAGCGTCAGCACAAGGGTGAGGAGGAACAGGACGACGCCGATGGCGGAAGCGTAGCCCATCTTGTTGATGCGGAAAGCATTCCAGAACATCCACATCCCCGGCACCATCGTGCTGTTGATCGGTCCGCCCTGCGTCATCGCGAACACCGCCGTGAACTCCTGGACACCCCACATGATCGTCAGCACCGAAATCAGCTTAATCTGCCCTGCGATCAGCGGCAGCTCGATCGACCAGAAGCGCCGCATCTCGGAGGCGCCGTCGATCATCGCGCTTTCGACGATCTCGTAGGGGATCGCCTGCAGGCCCGCCAGCAGAATCAGGATGGCCACCCCGTCCACCCACGGAAAATTACGCAGCATCACCGCGTACAGCGCCACGTTCGGGTCCGACAGCCACGCCCGCGTCCACGACTCCAGCCCTATCCATGTCAGAAACAGATTCAGCGGCCCTACCTTCACGTCATAGATGAATTTCCACAGCATCAACGGCACGATCGCGGGAATAACCACCGGCAGAATCATCCCCAACCGGAACGTATACTGCACCCTTCCGCCCCGCAGTCGGTGTATCAGCACCGCGATGAACAGTGACACGCCCACCGTCGACACCACATACCAGGTCGCCAGCTGCAGCATGTGGTCCATCGAGTTCAGAAATACCCGGTCTTTGGTGAAGAGTTGGACGAAGTTGCCCAGGCCCACAAAATCCGAGTCCAGGCCCGGCGCCCACTTGAACGCCGACCGGTACAGCCCCAGCAGGGCGGGGTAGTACATGAAGATCAGGAGGAAGACGAAGGTAGGGGCGAGCATGAGGTAGGCGACGCGCCCCTCGTAGAGGCGTTTTCCGAGCGACTTCCTGCGCGCCTGCAGGGGTGGGGTCTGGGCCGCGGCATCGGGCAGGGCGGACATCTCTTCTACAGCCATCAGCGTATCCTCATTTGAGGAGTGAGGAACTGCAAGTAGTGAGGAGTGAGAGGTATGTAACTGCCTCCCACTCCTCTTCACTCTCTCCTAACTATCAGCAGGTCAGCCCTTCGCGCTCGATGTAGCGGTCCGCGTAGGCGTCGAAGGATTCCTGGATAATGTTCAGCGCGGTGTCCAGGTCCATCTGGTCGAGCATGTAGGAGCGCCAGGCCTGGCCGATCGGCTCGGCCGCCTCGGCGTCCAGCTTGACCTCTTCGTAGACGAACATCTGCGTCTCACCGATCTGCTCGGTCAGCAGCGCAAACGGCTCTTCGAAGCGCGGGTCGACCGGTACGTTCTTCACGTTCGGCATCAGCGTGCCGATCTCCGACTGGATCGTGTGCAGGTTGTCCGGCACCGATATCCAGCGCATCAGGTCGACGGCCGCATCGATCACGCCGTCCTTCTCGGAACGGGTGGTAATCGCGATCTGGTCGCCTACGGGGCCGCCAATCGGCCATGCCGGCGTCGGCGGATCCGTAACCAGGTCACTGCTCTCCTTGGTCAGGATCGGCGCAAAGAAGGTGCTCCACTCGAAGTCGACCAGCGGGTCGTGCAGCAACCGCGGGAACGACCAGGTGCCGTTCTCCATGATCGGCTCCACCTTGTTCAGGAAGCGCGTGTGCGTGTCCGTGGCCCGCGTCGTCCAGTCCGCCGGCCGGAAGGGCACGTTTAGCTTCCACAGCTCCATCCACTCGCGGTACTGCGGCAGATGCGCATGGTAGATGCCGTTTTCGATGGCGCAGGCGACCTCTTCATAGGTGGCGGTGCCGCGGTCGGGGTTCACCAGAGGTTCGACCTCGCCGGCCATGAGCATGCCGCCCATCTGGAGACGGTACCAGTGGTCGGTATCCGAGACCGGGCCGGTCCAGCCGCCGTAGGCGTCCACGTCTTCGTCGCGGAAGGCCTGGCAGATGGCGAGGAAGTCAGCGTAGTTCTGGGGCGATTCGAGGCCCAGGTCGTTGAACCAGTCGACATTGTAATAGAAGAAGGTGGTGACGAGGCCGAACACCATGTTGTAGTACCCGTCCCGCATCAGCGTCTCACCTGTGGGAATCGGGAAGAACTGGTCCAGCCACTTCGCGCTGCCGGGGTCGCCGGCCGGGATGTAGGGGTTCGGCTGGTTGAAGTAGGGGGTCAACTCAGTCCACCAACCCTTGTCCAAATCATCCTTGATGTGCCAGTGCGCGTGGGTGACGATGTGCGGAATCGTTCCCGCCGTCTGCTGCGCAATCGTCCATTCACGGCTGCTGATCCCCTGCGGAATGCGGATCCACTCGATGCTCACGTCGGGGTGTTCCTCCATGTACCCGTCCAGCACCTCAAGGACCTTGTTGTGCGGCAGCGGGTTGTCTTCGGTGCGCTCCATACTCTGGGTTGGCGTCCAGGAGCCCCAGTAGGTGACCAACTCCTTGACCTCGCCCACCGCGGCTTCACCGTCGCCGGCCGGCGCTATCGGCGCTTGGCAGGCGACAAGGCCTACGCCGGCGGTGGCGATACCAACAGTCTTTAGAAATGCGCGTCGAGAAACTGCACGGTCTGTCATCGTTCTGTTCCTTTCTGTAAAATTGTGAAGTAGGAATTCCGGTCAAACGGCAGGGAAACGGCGGGGGTTTTCCCCTAGAGTTATGGGAGAATGCAGGCAAGTATAACAAGAATGGCATGCAATGTCTATATTGTAGGCCTGTTCATTTCAGTTGTTGACTTGCCAACTCCGTATGCTATGATTGTCGGCACGCCCACCCTTTGTCTGATTAAATCACAGTCAGTTTCAGTCAGGAGTTGACGATGAGCAAGTTAGCCCTACTCGGCGGCGAGAAGGCCGTCACCACTGAACCCCATTCCGCCGGCCACCACCGTTCGCCGATGTGGGAAAGCGGCAAGGCCGCCGACTGGGAGGAGTTCTCCGAGGCCTTCGCCAAGAAGATGCAGGTCGAATACGCCCTGCCCGTTTCGTCCGGACAGGTGGCGTTGAACTCCGCCCTCACGGCCGCGCAGGCCGGGCCGGGGGATGAGGTCATCGTCCCCTCCTTCACCTGGATCGCCAGCGTCAGCTGCATCATGCACAACAACGCGGTACCCATCTTCGCCGACGTCGATCCCAAAACATACACGCTCGACCCGGAGGACGTGCGCCGCAAGATCACCCACCGCACCAAGGCCATCATCGCCGTCGACCTCTACGGCCATCCGGTCGATTTGAAAGAGTTGCTCGCCATCGCCCGCGAACACGACATCGTCCTCATCGAAGACTCCGCGCAGGCCACCGGCGCGCAGGTGGACGGCCAGATCATCGGCGGCATCGCCGACATCACCTGTTTCAGCTTCGCCGGCAAGCCGATCGCCGCCACCAGCGGCGGGGTGATGACGACCAACAGCCGTGAATACTACGAGCGCGGCGCGCTGGGCGGGCAGCATCCCTCGACGCTGTCCAAGATCCTCACCAACTCCGAACTGCTCAAGTACGCGTCGACCGGCGGTTACGGCGACAACCACCGCATCGACCGCTACGCGATGACGGTGGCCTACGAGGCGCTGGAAACCTTCGAGGAGGCCAACGAGGCCCGTATCGCCAACTGCGATCTCCTCACTCAGGAGCTGAGCAAGGTGAAGGGGATCACGCCGCCCTACATCGCGCCCGGGGTCAAACATGTCTACCACATGTATTCCAGTCTCTACAACGAAGAAGAGTTGGGCGTGCCCAGGGAGGCGTTTGTCAAGGCGCTCAATGCCGAAGGCGTAACCGCCCTCACCTACGTCAACAGCGCCAATTTCCTCTTCCACCCCGGCGGCAAGCCGATGCCGTCCGGCCCGATCCACCACCGCGCCATCTTCCAGGAGAAGAACGTGTACGGGCACGGCTGCCCCTTCCAATGCCCCCATTATGACGGTGAGGCGGACTACTCGATCGGCTCGCTGCCCGTTACCGAAAAACTGGTTGACCAGGAGTTCAACTTCCTGCAGCCGCACCTTTCCGCCCCCAACGGCCCCGACCTGATGGAGCAGTTCCTGGACGCCGTGACCAAGGTAGTCGACAACATCGGCGACCTGGAAGGCTACCAAGTCGACTAGCGTTCGGCCGCGGAGGTCATGCGCAACCGCTGCGCAGTATGCGCGCACGGTGTACATACATTGCGCTGCCAGCAACACCACGAGACCGGCTGGCGCAAAGACCCCGCTGGACAGCGCAAACATTGCGACTGGAGAAATTTCAATGCTGGCAGAATTGAGCCACGCCCAGTGGCAGGAATTTGAACGGGAAGGCTACCTGCGCCTGGGGCGCTGTCTGACCGACGATGAACTGGCGGCGCTGCAGCAGCGCATGGACGAAATCATGCTCGGCACCGCGCCGGTCGACTATAGCCGCATGATGATGCAACTGGACCGCATCCCCGGCAAGACCGATGCGCCCGGTCCTGGGTCGAAAGGGCACAAAGGCGCCACGCTGCACTATCGCAAAATCCAGGACCTCGAGTTCGACCCGCTCTTCCTGCGCTATATGCAGACGCCGCTCTTCCGCCACATCTGCTGCATGGTATACGGCACAGATACGTCGGTCGCCTGTATGCGCGCCATGTTTATGAACAAGCCCGCGGCCGACCCGGCGGATGGCGGCGTGCAAGCGGGGCAGCCCGTCGGCGGCACCCACCTCGTCTGGCATCAGGACCGCTGGACCTTTTTCGACCGCGATCCTCTGATCACCATCTGGACCGCGCTCGACCCGGCCACCGTCGCCAACGGCTGCGTCCATATCGCACCCCGCCGCCATCACACTCTGATCAACCCCTCCCACGTTTCCGGCTTTATGACCGACGATCAGGCCCATGCTCTGGTAGCGGAGACCGAGACAATCCCGCTCGAAATGGAGGCCGGCGAGGCGGTGCTGCTCCACAACTATCTGCCGCACAGCTCCGGGGTCAACAGCACTTCCATTGCCCGCCGCGCCTTCAGCGTCTGTTACATGGATGCCGCTACGATAGATTCCCACAATCACGAGTACTCGCTGATCTTCGGCGACGGCGCGCTCGACCCGGAGCGGCTGTAGCCATCGCCGGCTGCGACAAGCCTGGAGGAAACCATGCAACCCGAAATCGCCCTGGCAAAAAGGGAACAGATGCTGCAGGATGGCTACTGCTTCATTGACGACATTCTCACCGAGGAGTTCCTGCAGGAGCTGCGCGAAGAGTCCGAGCGCCTCATCGCCGCCCATGTTCCTCCGCCCGACGTGAGGTATCAGGGCCAGCACGTCAATGTACGCGGTGAGGAGAACGACGTCATCAGGAGGCTCCTGGAATGGCAGCCGGCGCGGCAGGCGCTCGAGGAGATGGGGTTCGGCGATTTTGAGAGCACCGGCGGCATCATCATCCTCACAAAAGACCCGGGCGAACCGGCCCTCTACTGGCACCAGGACTGGGCGAGTTGGGAGGACCCGATCAGCGTCACGCCCTGGCCGCAGCAGATCTTCGTCTCCTACTATCTGAGCGACACCAGCGTCGAGAACGGTTGTCTCAAGGTCATCCCCGGCACGCACCACAAGCGAATTGAGTTGCATAATGAGCTTGTGCCCGCCCACGAACAGGGCGCGCGCTACATCGAAGAGGATCACCCCGTCATGTTCGGCGACCATCCCGACCAGGTCGATGTCTGCGTGCGCGCCCGTTCCTTTGTGCTGGCGGACGCCCGTCTGCTGCACTCGGCGCGCCGCAACCTGACCGATGAGCGCCGCACGCTCATCCTCGCCTGGCACCGGCGGCGCGATGACGTCTGGGACAAGCCTCCCGCCTACTGGCAGGGTGAGATTCCCGAAGTCCTTACTAACCGCGAAGCCAGCCGGGAGTACGCGCGCTCGCGCATTCCCGGCGAATATCTCGAATTCAGCGGCCAGTAGGGTGCTATACTGTCTGAACTGTGAAACGGCAATTTTTAGTAGTCAGTAGCCAGTTTTTAGTAACGGCAACGGCACAACCCACTAAAAACCAGAAACTGCCGGGAAAACCCTGGGGTTCCCCTGCAGTTAAGGAAAGGATAAGGATCGATGACAGTTCGTGCAGTTTCTCGACGCGCATTTCTCAAGACGGCAGGTGTCGCGACGTTAGGGGTAGGCTTGGCGGCCTGCCGGCCAATACCTCCGATCGCCGACAGTGAAGCCGCGCTGGGCAAGGTAACCGCTGCCCAGGTGACGGACCCCGAAAGCCTCAAGGCCTTCGTCCTCGGTGCGAAGGCGCATATCGAGGCGATCACAGACATGAACGTAGGAGCGAAGCTCAGGGAAGGGCTGAAAACAGAGGGCGACTGGAAATCCGGCTCGACGTTCCTCATCATCTTCCTCAAGACCGGAGAACCGTTCATTCACGGGAACGATCGTGAAGCGGAAAGCAAAAACCTGCTCGACGTCGAGGACGAACGCGGCACCAAGGTCGTCCAGGAACTCTTCGCGGCTGCCGCTCAGGGCGGCGGTTTCGTCGAATACTACGACGAGGGGCTGAAGACGGCATACGCTGTCGAATATACATCCGGGATCACCGCAAGAAAATTCGTGCTGGTCGGCGGCTACTCGCAGGACGTCTCCCATGTCCAAATCGAGATCGCGGATCTCCCGAAGCCCCCCGTCACCGCGTCGGAAGTGGTGGACCGCGAGACACTCATCGCTTTTGTCGAAGCGGCGGCCGAGGCCTACCGCACGGCCGTCATGTCCGAAGGCTATAGCGCCCTCACCGGGGTCAGAAACGCCTTCCGGGTGGAAGGAGGGGACTGGAAGTCAGGCTCCATCTACCTGTATGTCGTGAGTGGCGGGGGCGTCACCCTGTTTCACGGGTCCGAGCCGTATCGCGAAGGCAAACGCACGGACATGACGAGGACGGACTCCAAAGGGGTGAGGTTCGCTGAGTTGCTGATAGGAGTCGCACGGCGCGAGGGTAAGAGTTTTCTGCGATATCACTACGATAACCCGGCCATCGAAGGAGACGAGGAGACCGGTTCCCCAAAGCTCGGCTACGCCGTCAGCTTCCCGGTGCCCAACTCGGAACAGAGGGCCGTCGTCGGCTCCGGCATCTATATCGACACGGACGACGAGTGACCCTCGGCGCGCACGGCAGGGGAAAACCAGGGCCCTTCGGGCGGGGAACTGCGGGGGAACTGCCGGGAAAATCCTGGGGTTGTTTATCAGAATAGCGATTCATCCGAAGGTCTCGATGGCGAGGGGCGAGGTTTTCGCTATCCCCTGGCCCCTAGCCCCTGATGTACATCACTGGCGACTGGACACTGAAGTGATGCGATTTGCCCTCTTTGGCGCCGGCCGTGCCGGCGCAATCCACGCCCGCAACATCGCCGCCCATCCCCGCGCCGAACTCGGTTACATCTTCGACGTCGATCAGGCCGCCGCGCAGCGGCTCACGGACGCCCGCGGAGGCCAGGTTCCCCGCGGCCCGCAGCAGATCTGGGAGGCGGACGACGTCGATGCTGTCCTGATCGCCTCATCGACCGATACGCACGTCGACCTGCTGCGGCAGGCGATGCGGGCCGGCAAACCGACCTACTGCGAAAAGCCGATCGACCTCGACATCGAGAAAGTGAGAACGTTCATGGACGAAGCGTCCGCGAGCGACCCGCCGGTATTCATCGGATTCCGCCGCCGCTTCCAGCCTGAATTCAGTTCCATGCAGCGGCAGGTCCGGGATGGCGCAATCGGACAGATCGAGTCCATCCGCATCATTGCCCGCGACTTTGCGCTGGCCCCTCTCTCCTTTCTGCAGCGCTCCGGCGGCCTGCTGCGCGACAAGATGATCCACTACTTCGATCTGGCGCCTTGGCTCGCCGCGGAGAAACCCACCCAGGTCTACGCAACCGGCTCCTGCCTCATTGACCCCGTTGTCGGACAGATGGGCGACGTCGACACCGCGGTGGCGGTCCTGCGCTTCCCGAGCGGCGCGCTGTGTACGATTGAGAACGGCCGGCGCGCGGTCTATGGCTTTGATGACCGGGTCGAGGTTTTTGGCGCCGAAGGGATGCTGCAAGGCGGCTCGGCCCCCTCCGAGAATCTGGCCCGGTTCACCGCGATGGGCATCACGCAGAATCGCTTCCCTGACTACTACGGCGAGGAGAGCTTCGCCTACGCGCTCGATGCCTTCATCACCGCGCTCGAAAGCGGCGCGGCCGTCTCGCCCTCGCTGCAGGACGGCTACCAGGCCCAGTTGATCGCCGAGGCCGCGATCGAGTCGATGCGCACTAACCGCCCGGTGAAACTCCAATGGACATAGTAGATGTGGACATTCTAAATGCGTTGCCGCTTGCCCCCCCTTCTGTGCCCGCTGTGCCCACAGGAAATTCAATCAGCCCATGAACGCAAATCCTGACCCTTCAGCGAACGCCTATCCACTCCGCGGCGGTGAGAGCGTCCTTCTCCTCGACGAGACATTGATCCAGGAGGAAGACGGCATTACCCGCGAAGTCCAGCCCTGCGCCAAGACCCCATTCGTCATGGAGCCCGATCCGGACAAGCTCTGGGAATACTGCGGCCCCGGCATGAGCAAGCGCATCCATCTCTACGGCACAGCCCTCTACGACGATCTGGCAGGCAAGTACCGGATGTGGTACTTCGGCCGCATGGGCCCCCACTGGCGCGTGCCTGACGGCAACTACCAGATCCCCAGCCTCTATGTCCCCCGCACCGACGAAAGACCCTACCACTGCAACGGCGTTACCGCCGACCGCTACGGACGCGCCTTCGTCGACAACGACCGCGGCGACCTCACCCTGTACGCGGAGAGCGACGACGGCATCAACTGGGTCAAGCCGGCGTTGGGCATCTTCACATTCAACGGCAGTTCTGCCAACAACATCATCTGGGATCTCCACGGCGCCTCTGTCTTCATCGACCGCGACGAAGCGGACCCGGACCAACGCTACAAGGCGATCGGCTTCTGCCGCCGCTACCGCAGCATCTTCCTGCTCACCTCCCCCGACGGCATTCACTGGAATGACAACGTTACCGTGTCCCTCCCTGGGCAGGGGCGCACACATAACTGTCTCGAGCCGGTGGTAAAGCGTAGCAACGAGGGCACGTTCAACGTAACCTGGGACCCGGTAGATGGAATCTATCGGGCCTATTCGCTCCAGCGTTTTGACGACAGCGAGAAGCGTCGCGTCATCTGCTACTCGGAAAGCCCCTCTCTGGCTGGCCCCTGGAAGGACGCCTACCCGATTCTGGAGCCGGGCAACTGGGACGACGAGATCGCCCGGCGCAAATACGGCGCGCTGCGCGCCGAGTTCCACAACATGTCCGCCTTTCGCTATGGGAGCCTTCATATCGGTCTGCTGGGCGTTCTCTACGTGACCGCCGAGCAGATCCCGGGTGAAAAGAACCAGATCCCCTGCGACGGCCCCATCGACGGCCAGTTCGTCTACAGCCGCGATGGGATCAACTGGCAGCACGCCGACCGCGCCCGCACCGCCGCGCTTCCGCGCGGCGCCGGCGACGCCTTCGACCGGGGCATGATCATCGGCACGGCCAAAGAGCCGATCATCGAGGGCGATGAAATTCACTGGTACTACACCGGCTGCGAGCATACGCACGGCGAGGTCGACATGGAGAAGCGCGTCAAGCGGCTGGGGCGCGCCACCTGGCAGCGGGACCGTTTCGTCGCGCTCGCCGCGGCCGGCGAGGCAATGGTCGTAACCAAACCCTTGCTCCTGCCCGCGGGCGCCGGCGCCCTTGAGGTGAACGCCGATGCCGCCGGCGGCCAGCTGCACGTCGAACTGTGCTGTCCCGACGGGCGCGTTCTCGAAGGTTTCTCTCGCGCCGACTGCCTTCCTCTGCAAACCGACGACCTGCACTGGCAGGTCAGGTGGAATAACGAGCAACAAACAAGCGAAGGCGCACAACGAAGCCCAGTCCAGATCCGGTTTTTCCTCAATCGCAGCAAGCTCTACAGCTTCACATTTCGAACCTGACGACTTTGCGTTGAGCCGACGCCATCTTTTGCGCTGAGTCCCGGACGGCGAACAGCAACGGCAAAGAGGGGCGAAGCGTCAAACAGGCCCTTGGCGAAGCGCAAGCAGAGCCGCTGACCACGAACGAGAGGAGTCCAAATGAGCCTCACAATCCAGGAAAAAGAATCCTTTGAAGCCAACGGCTATCTGCTCAAGAAAGGCCTCATCCCCCAGCAGGAGATCGAGCAGATACGACAGGAATTGCCAGACATTCACCGGCGCATGGTGGACGACCCCCCGCCCGAAGTTCATGTCGCCTGGGAGGACGAGGACGCGCCCGACGAGAGCAAGATCATCCGCCAGCTGATGCACAGCGAACTGATCAGCCCCACCCTCAACCGCATCCTGCGCAGCGACACGCTCGTCGATATCGTAGCCGAGCTGATGCACCCGCAGGTCGCCCTCTATCACAGCAAGCTCCTGCCCAAAGAGGCCGGCATCGGCGCGGCGACGCCGTGGCATCAGGACTACGCCTACTGGAAGACCGACGAAAATCAGCCGATGATGCTCAACTGCCAGCTCGCCATCGATCCGATGACGCTCGAAAACGGCTGCCTGGAGTTTATCCCCGGCAGCCACCGCTGGGGGCTGCAGGACCATGAGCGGCACCAGGAGACGTTCGGCATGTTCCTGCCCGGACGCTACTACAAGCGCGACGAGGGCGTGACCGTTCCGATGGAGCCGGGCGACGGCATCTTCTTCACCTCCCTCGTCATCCACGGCTCCGCGCCCAACAAGTCGCCCCATTCCCGCTGGGCCAACACTTTCGCCTATAATGTGCCCGGCAACGGCGAGCGCCAGGTCCGCGAAGTTCTGCGCTGACGAAAGAGGCCGGTGACCGGTCGACCATGGGGCCTGCTCTGGTCGACCGGCCTTTGCGGTTCCCCGCGTCCCGTCCCGACAAATTTGCTTTTGCCCTTCTCTGCATATACAATGCCCTACCGGCCAATTTGGCTGAAGCGTCAGTGGTAGTCCTGACTTTGGCCCGGACTGCAACCAAAAAAGCTGAAACCGGTCAACACAAAGCCCCGAGCCCTCCCCCCGATATCGAGGCTTCCCTGATTACCCGATTTGCTGAGAGTATTGACCCCAAGGGCAGGTTTGCGCTTCGCTGACGCCATATGCCGGCCCTTGGCGAAGCGCAAATTCGGTAACACATTTCTTGTTTTGATATAGCTGATGGCCGGTACCGGCAACAGCTCCTTGTTTTTCCGCTCAGTTTCTGGTTCTTGGTAACCGCACTCGACTTGTGCGGACAAGGCGCAACGAAAAGCCAAGAACTGATTACGAAAAACTGTAGTTTGCGGCATATAATCAACCCATTGGAGGGAAATCCATGACCCAAAAGCACATTTCGAGACGACGATTCTTGCAGGTATCCGCCTTTGCCACCGCCGGCGCGGTGTTGGCTGCCTGTGGTGGCGGCGACGCGCCTGCCGCGGAGGCGCCCGCTGCCGAAGCCCCCGCCGCATCCGACAGCGGCGACGCGATGCCCGCATCCCAGTACAACGAGGCGCCGATGCTGGCTGATATGGTCGCCAACGGCGAAATTCCCCCCGTGGACGAGCGGCTGCCTTCCAATCCGATGGTGATCGAACCTCTGAATGAGGTCGGTCAGTACGGCGGCACCTGGCGCCGCATCGGCGTAGGCCCTGGCGATGCCGGCATTTTTAGATATCGCCTCATGTACCCGCAGTTGGTGCGCTACAACATGGACGGCTCCGATATCGGTCCCAATTTGGCCGAATCCTGGGAAGTCTCCGATGACGGCACGACCTACACCTTCCACCTGCGTGAAGGCGTCAAGTGGTCGGACGGCACGCCGCACTCCTCCGAGGACTTCATGTTCTGGTATGAGGACGTGCTGGGCGATGAGGACCTCGCCCCCAGCTTCCCTGTCTGGCTGACCGTCGGCGGCGAGCCTGTCGTCATGGACGCGCCCGACGATCTCACCATCCGCTTCACCTTCCCCGGCGCGCATGGCATCTTCATGAACCTGATGGCCGGGGCCAACGGCGCTTCGATGACCTGGTATCCCAAGCACTATATGACCCAGTTCCATCGCAACTACGCCGACGAAGAAGAGTTGAACGCGCAGGCGCAGGAAAATGATTTTGAGTTCTGGCATCAGTACTTCAACAACCGGCTCACCCCTCGCCTCAATACCGACGTGCCGGTCCTCTTCGCCTGGCGCTTCACCAAGATTACGCCCGAAGTCCCCGTCGTGCTGGAACGCAATCCCTACTACTGGAAGGTGGACACGGCCGGCAATCAGCTGCCCTACATCGACCGCGTATCGACCGATATTGTCGAAGACTCAGAGGTCCTCAACCTGCGCGCCGTGGCCGGCGATATCGACATGCAGCACCGCCATATCCTGATGGAGAACTTCTCGCTCTTCAAGGAGAGTGAGGAGGTCGGCAACTACGAAATCCTGCTCTGGAAGTTCGGCGAAACGAGCGATTCCGTCATCTCCTTCAATCTCTGCCATCCGGACCCGGTTTTGCACGAGATTTTCAACGACAAGCGCTTCCGCTTTGCCATGTCGCACGCGATGAATCGCGATGAGGTCATTGAGGCCGTCTATCTCGGCCAGGGCACGCCGGGACAGCCGTCGCCGCTCGCCTCCTCCCCCTTCTATGATGAGTCGCAGGCCAAGAACGCCCTCGAGTACAACCCGGACCTGGCCAATTCTCTGCTGGACGAGATGGGCCTGAACGAAAAGAACGCCGACGGTGTGCGCCTGAAGTCGGACGGCGAGCCGCTCAGCATCATCTTCAACTACGCGCCGGTCTTTGGCTCCTGGCGCAGTATTGGCGAGCTGATGCAGAAGTATATGGCCGACGTCGGCGTGCAGCTGACGCTCAAAGAGGAAGCCCGCCCGCTGTGGAGTCAGCGCGTCCAGGCCTCCGAGCATGATATGACCGTCTGGACCGGCTCTGCCGAGTTCAACCCGCTGATCGACCCGCGGCACTTCATGCCCTTCGCACAGGGCAGTTCGCACCACGCCGCCTGCCATGCCCTCTGGTACAACTCCGGTGGCGCCAACGGTGTCGAGCCGACTGGCGACCTGCGTACTACCATTGACCTCTACGAGGCCATCAAGGCCACGCCGGACTTCGACGAGCATAAGCGTCTCTTCCAGCAGATTCTCGATCTCAACAAGGAGAATCTGTGGACGTTCAGCATGGCGGTCGGCCTGCCTGCGCCTGTCGTCGTCAGCAAGAACATGGGCAACGTCCCACGCGAGGGGGTCTCCTCCTGGCATCTTCAGACACCCGGCAGCACCGTGCCCGAGCAGTACTATCTCAAGAGCTAACGAACATCTAAGAGAGAGGAGAGAGTTAAGAGGAGTGAGAGAACGTCTCACTCCTCACTCCTCTACACTCACTCCTCGCCTTTCACTATGTCTTCATTCATCTTCCGCCGTCTCATCCTGATGGTCCCGACGCTGTTCATGATTTCGTTGATCTCATTCATCATTATTGAACTGCCGCCCGGCGACTATATGACCTCCTATATCGCCAACCGTATGGCGATGGGTGACGACGTGCGCCAGGATGAAGTCGACGCCCTCATCAAGCAGTACGGGCTGGACCAGCCGGCGCCGGTACGCTACGCCAAGTGGCTGGGCAACGTCCTGCAAGGCAATTTCGGCTTCTCCTTCGAGTGGTCGCTTCCTGTCAGCGACCTGATCTGGGACCGTCTCGGCCTGACGGTGGTGGTCGCCTTCGCTGCGTTGATATTCTCGTGGATCGTCGGCCTTGTGATCGGTATATTCTCCGCTGTCTACCAGTATTCGCTCGGAGACTATATCTTCACCGCCCTCAGTTTCATCGGTCTCGGAACGCCCAACTTCATGCTCGCCCTCATCATGATGTGGATCGCTCTTGCCTATTTCGACACAAATATCTCCGGCCTCTTCTCGCCGGAGTTTGTTGATCAACCCTGGAGCTTTGCCAAGTTTGGCGATATGCTCAAGCATCTTTGGGCGCCCGCCATCATCGTGGGGACGGCCGGATCCGCCGGTCTTGTGCGCACCATGCGCGCCAATCTGCTCGACGAACTGAGTAAGCCCTATGTGGAAACGGGACGCGCCAAGGGCCTCAACGAGATCAAGCTTGTGTTCAAATACCCCACTCGCGTGGCCCTCAATCCCTTCGTCAGCACCATGGGCTGGGCCTTGCCGCAACTCGTCTCCGGCTCAATCATCGTCTCCGTTGTGCTCAGCCTGCCCACCACCGGCCCGCTGCTGTTGCGTGCGTTGCTGACCCAGGACATGTACCTTGCCTCAAGCTTCCTACTCATGCTCAGCACGTTGACCATCATCGGTACGCTGATCTCGGACATACTGCTGGCGCTGCTCGATCCTCGCATCCGGATGGGAGGGTAGTATGAGCGCTGACCAATCGCTCAGCGAACAGACTCCAACCCCCGCGGAGTCCTCTCCCGCCGCCGCTGCCGGCGATCTTCTGGGTGTCGACGATGCCGGCGCCTATCTTCCTGTCGAGGAAGAGCAGGAACGCGTATTTGTCGCCTCGCCGCTACAGATGATGTGGTGGCGGTTCATCAAGCACAAAATGGCCATCGTGGGCGGCGTAGTCGTTATACTCCTTTACCTGGTCGCCATCTTCGCCGAAGTGCTCTCCCCCTATAATCCTGAAACCTATGAGGTCGCCCTCACCTACGCGCCGCCGCAGCGGGTCCATTTCTTCCACAACGGCGAGTTCCAGGGCAGGCCCTTCGTTTACGGCCTCACCCAGGCCCGCAACCCTGATACCCTGCGCATGGAGTTCCAGACTGACGAAACCGTGCGTTACCCCGTCCGGTTCTGGGTCGAGGGCGATCCGTACAAGATCTGGGGTCTCTTTCGGGGCAGCCGCCATCTCTTCGGCATTGGCGAACCCATATACGACGCCTCCGCCGGGGAAAGCGCAGAGGCGCCTTTCTCTACAATATTCTTGCTCGGCGCCGATAAACTCGGCCGCGACATGTTCACCCGTATCGTCTACGGCTCCCGCATCTCCCTCTCCATCGGCCTGATCGGCGTCGCGCTCAGCTTTATTTTCGGCGTCGTCCTCGGCGGCATCTCCGGCTTCTACGGCGGCGTTATCGATGTGCTGATCCAACGCATCATCGAGTTCATCCGCTCCGTCCCCTCCATCCCACTCTGGATGGCCCTGAGCGCCTCCCTGCCCCAGGACTGGTCCAACATCCGGGTCTATTTCGGCATCACCATCATCCTCTCGCTCATTGGCTGGACATTTCTCGCACGTGCCGTGCGCGGCCGTTTCCTGGCTATGCGCGAGGAGGAGTTCATCCTCGCGGCCCGCTTCGCCGGCGCCGGCGAAATGCGCATCATCCTGCGCCATATGGTACCCTCTTTCTTCAGCCACCTGATCGCCTCCGCCACCCTCGCCGTTCCGGCGATGATCCTCAGCGAAACATCGCTCAGCTTTCTGGGCCTGGGGCTGCGGCCCCCGACGATCAGTTGGGGCGTCCTCCTGCAGGAATCCCAGAACTTGCGCTCGGTCGCGCTGGCGCCGTGGCTGCTGTTGCCCGGCGTCTTCGTCATCATCACCGTCCTCGCGCTCAACTTCCTCGGCGACGGCCTCCGCGACGCGGCCGACCCGTACCACTAGCGGTTTCTGGCCTGCTGTTTTCAGTTATTTGCAAATTTATTTTGGTCTGCGCCGGGGTGCAGTGGGGATTCAGATGCAGCCCGGATATGTTATGTGAAGAAGAAAGCCGACTGTTTCGCCCTATAGCGGTATGCTGTCTTGGGCAACCGGCACTGCGCGCTTAATCAGTGGTCGGGGGCACCCACTCTTTCTCCATAAGTTCGCCTAACACGACTTCTTTCACCTGCTCCTGCGGCTCTTGGGCCAGCTCCTCTGCCGCTTGGATGGCGGCTTCCGTCGCATACTGGACTACTTCCTGCTCGGAAAGCCCCAGCTCAGCGGCCGAGTCCCGTACCGCATCCAGCGATTGGGCAACTACTACCCCCACCTCCAGATTGGCGTCACTCGCTCCGTGAATCGCTCCAGAAACTGCCCCTCTCACGGCATCCTCTGGATGGCCCCCCACCCTGCTCACTGCTGTCAGCGTGCCTCTTACCGAACTCTTGACCAACCGTCCCGCGTCGAGACCGCTCCTGGCGATCGCCCGCACCGACCCTTGCGTCGCTCCGAAAGCGATCGCGGCGCCCTGCCGCGAGATGTCCCGCGACTCTCGGCTCGTGCGCGCTACGGCCTGGTTGATGCGGGCCTGGGCCTGTCTTGCTGTTCCGGCGCCAAACGCGATCCCTTCAACTGTGTACCGAATTGAAGAAGCGATTTGATAGGCGGTTACGTTGGCTGCCACATTCAGCCCGGGAATGGGCGGCAGATAGCGCAGACCCGCTAGCGGCAAGCGGGTAACAAAGCTTATACCCGGCACGAAGTTGAGAGCACGCAGGTTCTCTCTTGTCTGCGACATCAGTTCTTCAAGCACGACCTCGCTCTCCGCCTCCCCCTCCTCGTTGATTCTGGCAAGGGTTCCCAACGTGAACAAGCCAAGGACGAAGGCAACGGTGAACAGAAAATCGTATCCTGTCAAAAACATCGCGGGGAAGTTCACCACCCGTTCTGGATCGACCCACTCCACCGCCACCTTCAGATGCCGCACACTGAAAAAGTCGACGAATGCTCCGCCCAAGAGCGGGCTGATCGCAGCGCCCAGATTGGAAGCCAAAGATGATACCGTCAGGAACGCGGTTGCTTGCGCCTGGGGGGCCAACTTCATCCGAATCGTCGTCGATGCAAGGTTAATGCCCGCGCTTGCAATGCCGACCAGGAAGTGCAGGAACAGCAGGAGCGGCATCGTCAACGCGTACCTGTCCGGCAATGTGGTAAAGGTCCACCCCAGGATTACTAGGCAATACAGCGAAGAACAGATCGACAAAACCGCCTTGCTGCCATAGCGATCAGTCAGGGGACCCCAGACGCGCAGAAACAACACGCTGGCCACTTGGCTCAACACGCCCAGCCCGACAACGATCGAAAGTGACAACTCCAGCTTCGTCAGCATATAGACCGTAAAAAACGGCGCTGCCAAATGCGCCACAAAGTTCCACAAACCCAGAAAACTGACCAACTGTCTGTAGCTGACGTCCCGCAAAGGCGCCGCCAGTGTTCGCATTATCGACGGCCGAACTCCGTCAAGCGCAGCCATGCGTGGCTCAGGGATACGCGTCATCATGATTACCGCGCTGAGGCCAAGTACGAGGCTTCCGAACAGTATCGCGTACGAGTAACCGAAGATAACGTTTTCTTCCGCCGCGACTCCCTTCCACCAATCAATATAGAAAGCGGCCGCCAGACTGGTCACCGCCGCCGCGATCGTTGCAACACGCAACCGCCGGGCGAAGAAATCCCCCATCGAGCCCGCCACCGCCATCTCTCGCAGCCAGCTGGTCCAGCTCGTGTTCACCAGGGCATTCCCCACGCCGCGAATTCCCGTGAAAAACAGGAGCAACAGGACTGCACGCGTATCGGGTATCTCGACGATAAAAGGAATCAGGGCAATCGGCACCCAGGAAATATAGACCGTGAAGTAGGACGGCACTGCGATCAACTTCCGCATGCGCAAACGCTCGATCGCGATGACGGCCGCGATCTGGATCGTCTGCATAATGAAAGGCAGCGCCATCAGAATACCGATGTGAAAATTGGACGCGCCAAGCAACAGGGCGAACGCGGCCAGAAAGCCGCCCGACATCAAACCGTCGGCGCCCGAAGCCGCGAGCGCCTGGAACGTCAACGCCTTCAGGCCGCGGTGGCGCACCTCATCCGTCAATTCTGTTTTGGGTTGGAGAAAACCGGGAATCATCGTCTGAGATCAGCTTGCTGTGGTAAAATTCATGCTGCCACAAAGGCAAAAACAGAAGATAGCCATTCCCAATAATGCTCGACACCTTGCCAGCGCTCCAAATGAGAGATGGTCTGGGAGGTCCCGTCAACCGACCATGCAGTCCTTGTTGCTCACTGCGCGCGCCGCGACCGTTCGAACTGAAACCTGATCGCTGAAAGAGGACATGCTTTCGTGCCTTTCTCGTCTCTGTTCCAACCTGAAGATCTGCGACCCCAAGAGTTGCTCCGGCGGGGCATGAGGGCCTTGACCTTTCGCACCATTTCCGCCTCTGCCATCGACGGCTTGATGTCGGGGAGCTTTCTGGCCGCATACGCCCTGGCTCTTGGCGCATCCAACTTTCACATCGGCATCCTGATCGCGATTCCGTTTATCATGCAGCCGCTTCAGATCGCGGCCGTCATCGCGATCGAGCGTATCCGTATGCGCAAAGCCGTTACGATTCCGGCCTCGGTCGCGGTCGATTTCTCTTGGCTGTTGATAGGGCTGATCCCGTTCGCGATCATCTCGCCGAGCCAGGTCGCGGTCACGCTCCTATTGCTTCTGACTGCGATTCGAGGAGCGGGCAATGCTATTGAAATCACCGGATGGACAAGCTGGCTGCGCGACCTGGCTCCCACCGGCACTATCGGGGGGTTTTTTGCGCAGCGATTGCGGACCGCAACGGCTTCCGCGGCGTTGTCCGGTCTGGCAGCGGCGCTCTTTATCGACTGGTGGGCGGCAAACGCGTCTCCGCAAAACCTCATCTTCGGCTACGCCTACGCGATCCTCTTTGGAAGTGTCGTCTTCGGCCTCTGCTCCGATGCTGTGACCACGTTGATCCCGGAACCGCGCATGGCGAAACCGGAGGGCGCCAGGCCATCGATTCTGCAGATGCTTGCCGGACCCCTGCAGGATGACAATTTCAGACGGCTGCTCACCTTCCTCTTCATATGGAATTTCGTAGCGCAGCTCGCGGTCCCGTTCTTTGCAGTCTATATGTTGATTCGGCTGGAACTACCGCTAGCCCTCGTCGTAGGCCTAGGTGTGCTGAGTCAGCTTTCGAATGTTCTTTTTCTGCGGGTGTGGGGATCTTTCACCGACCGATTCGGCTGCAAGGCAGTTCTTTCCATCTGTGCCTCACTCTTTCTTCTGGTTATCCTGGGGTGGACCTTTGCTACGAATCCTGACAGACACGCGCTCACACTGCCTCTCTTTTTCTTCTTCCACTTCCTGCTCGGCGTTGCTACCGCCGGCATCGAGGTGGCCTCCACTGCGATCCGCATGAAGATGGTTCCGCAGGCCAGAGCGACAGCTTTTCTGACCGCGTCCTCGCTTGCCATCAACCTGGGCGCCGGCATCAGCCCCCTCTTGGGCGGGGCGCTGGTTGATTTTCTCAACGCCCGCCAGCTGGAGATTATCTTCAAGTGGATCGATCCCGCACGCGTCGTGAGCTTTCCCGCCGTGTTTCTGACCGGCTACGATTTTCTGTTCACGATCGCCTTCGTTCTCGGCCTCCTTACGCTGGGCGCGCTGGGACGGATACAGGAGGAGGGAGAAGCGAGGAACGAAGTTGTCATGAACGAGTTGATGATGCAGACGCGTGAAAACCTGCGCGCCCTCAGCTTCGTGCCGGGCCTGAGCTCGATCTCCCAGTTCCCGCTGGCCGGTCTCCGCTATCTGCCCGCCATCCCCGGCCTCAATGTGGCGGCCGGCGTTACCGCCTACCAGATAGCCTCTTCCATCCGCTATACGGTCGACAGCCTCGCCCTCGGCAGCGCCACCGCAAGACAGGTCAGTACGCAGATCGGCCAGGCCGTGGCCCGCGCAAGCCACGGGTCACGGGACGTCACCCGCCACGGCGTCGAAATCGCCTTTGGCGCCACCGAAGGCGCGATTCGTTCGATCGCAAGCAGAGGTTCCCACGGCAGCCGCTTTGTGGGGGCCGCCGTGAGCGGTACGCTTACCGCCATGCGCAATGCCGGCGCCCGTCCCCCCGATGCTGTCAAAGGCGTTGTCTACGGCGCTCTCCATGGGGCGAATGAAAACGATATGGAGTTGGAGGGCGTGGTTGCCAGTTCGCTTGACGCAGTCCGCGAGTCTGCCGACCAACTCGGTCTTTCAGAGCAGGAAGCCGTCATGCATGCCGTGGAGGCTGCCTTCGAAGTCGCAGAAGGGCTGGCCGAAGAGCCCCAGTCGCAGGTCAGAGAAGCTCTGCTGGATGAACTGATGGAAGAGATGACCGGCCAAATGCAACCGTCGGCCGACGACGATGTAGATGCACAGAAAGAGGCGCCGTCGGAGGCGCAAAAGGACTGAACTCTTGCCGGTCGCAGAACGAAACTTCTATCGAAACTTGATAACCGTTTTGGCGATCTTTCTGGCGCTGCTTACCGTCGGCAGCCTTGGCTACATGTGGCTCGAAGGCTGGTCCTGGACCGACAGCCTTTACATGACCGTGATCACGCTCAGCACCGTCGGTTTCGGCGAAGTGCGCCAGCTTTCACCCACCGGGCGCATCTTTACCGGGGTCATGATTATCATGGGCGTCAGCGCCACCGCCTACACGTTCAGCACGGTCGCAGAGTTTGTCGTAACGGGTGAATTTCGCAGGTATATACGGAGAAGACGCATGCAGAACCGCATTGGCAAGTTAAACGCCCACTTCATCGTCTGCGGGTACGGTCGCGTCGGCGAGCAGGTGGTCAAAGAGCTGCTCAATGCAGACTCGGATCTCGTCGTGGTCGATATGCTGGCCAACTTGCGCACGGATCTGGAAAATCTGGGGACAACGTTTGTCGAAGGAGACGCGACCGACGACGATGTCCTCTTACAGGCAGGAATCGAGAAGGCGGTAGGAATTTGCTGCTGCCTGCCCAACGATTCCGACAATGTTTACATTGTACTGGCGGCCCGCGGGCTGAACCCGAATCTGACGATCAGCGCGCGCGCCAACAGCCACGGCAGCGAGCGAAAGTTGAAGAGCGCCGGCGTGGATCATGTCATTAATCCTTACGTGGCCAGTGGCCATCGCATGGCGCGCCAGATGCTCTCCCCCAATATCGTCGAATTCATGGACGTGGTGATGCCCCAGGATGCCGTCAACAGTGAGGAGCCGAGTATTCTCATTGGCGACATCCTCGTCAGCGAAAGGTCTGCACTGGGCGGGCAGACCCTAGCCGCAGCCGAAATCCGCAAAACGACCGGTGCCAGCATCCTGGCGGTCCGCCGCCAGGCGGGAAAGATCACGGTCAATCCTAGCCTGGATCTCATTTTGGAGGCCGGTGATAAGCTGATCGCCCTCGGCACCTACGATCAGTTGGACCTTCTGGCCACAGCCGCCGACGACTAGCGCCGCATCTACACGCGCGCACACCCCAACCTCTCCAGGCATTAGCGAAAGGGCATCGCTCTGTCCGGCCTCGGCGGGCGCTGAGGGACACGAAAATGCGAGCACTGAATATGTTTGCCGTGAGCCGACGCCATCTGTCGGCCCTTGGCGAAACGCAAACAGCGCCTTGACGAAACGCAAATACAGCAGCCCCGTCGCGCCCCGGCAGGGGAACGGCGCCCCCGGAATTTCCCCAGAAGTTCCCCCGGTGTTTCGACCGCAATCGCGCCGTCTACGTACTGCGGCCCGGCCAATTTTTACTGGTTGACAGCAATATAATGGCTACAGTACAATGCGGCGCATCCGAGGGCATTCGCCTCAGATGAATCTTTTTGAGCCGCAAGGTTTGCCGTTAGGGCTGCCGCCATCGTTCCCCGCAGTGCCAGACGCAAAGGCAAGAAGTGAGGAGGGAGGAGAGAGAAGGAGAACGCCGTTCTCTCATTTCTCAATACTCTCTTCTCGCACGAAGGGACAAACCGTACCTCGCATCAAGTCAAAGGAGAAAGGTCATGGCAAGACGCACGATCACCCGGCGTAAGTTTATGCAGCTATCGGCGGCTATGACGGCAGGCTCACTGCTGGCGGCCTGTGGCGCAGGCGACGCCGAACCTGCAGCCGACCAACCGGCCGCGGAGGCGCCCGCCGAATCCGAGGCGCCGGCTGCAGAGTCCTCGTCCCAGTACAATGAAGCCCCGATGCTTAAATCGATGGTGGACGCCGGCGAGCTGCCCCCGGTGGATGATCGCCTGCCGGTCAACCCGCGCATCGTCACCCCCATCCATGAGGTCGGAACGTACAGCGAATCGATTCGCGGCTTTACCCTCAACGAGACCGACCGCGCCGCGCCCGCCTACATCGTCAACCGCGGTTTTATCGACATCCCCACCGACCTGGAGGGATTCGGCGCCGGGTTGCCGACAGGTGGCTGGGAACCATACCTGGCAGAGAGCTTCGAGTGGAACGGTGACGCCACCCAGCTCACAATCAATATGCGAGAGGGCATGAAATGGTCCGACGGCGAACCGTTCACTTCCGAGGACGTTCTCTTCCTGTGGGAGGATATGTGGTTCGACGAAGAGTACACGCCCATAGCGCCTACCCGCTGCTTTGTGGACGGCGAACCGGTGGTCCTGGAAACGCCGGACGATTACACGTTAGTCTTTAAGTTCCCGGCCCCTTATCCCACCTTCCCCTTCCTCTTCCGCGGCCGCACACTGGCAACCAAGCCCAAGCATCACCTCATGCAGTGGCATCCCAGGTACACCGATGGGGCTGAATACAAGGATCTGAGAGAGAACGACGTCTATCTCGATCCCGATTTCCCCGGCGTAACTCCCTGGATCTCGAAGGGCTATGACGAATCAGGGCTGCGGCTGGAACGCAATCCCTACTTCTGCGCCGTCGATACTGCCGGCAACCAGCTTCCCTACTGCGACAACTACCTCTTCCCCTACGCCGGCACCCAGGAGAACGCGGTGCTGATGGCAATTGCCGGGCAGATCGATGTCGGTATTCGCAACATGCAGCTGTTCGAGAGCCTGCCGACCTTGCGCGAAAACGAGGAGCGCGGCGACTACCGGCTGCTGTTCTGGCCGGGCACCTCCTTTACCACCGGCAACCACATCACCATCAACTACCGCCTCCAGAACGAAAAAGACAGGGAGCTCGCCGAGTTCTTCCGCAAAAAGTCTTTCCGCAATGCCCTGTCAATGGCTATCAATCGCGACGAGGTCAACGAAACGCTCTACTTCGGCGCCGGGCGGCCAGCGAGTTACGCCCTTGCCTCCTCATCTCCCTACTGGGATGATGACATGGATTCCATCACCATGACCAACGGGCAGTTCGACATGGCCCAGGTTGACAGTATCTTCGATGAACTGGGTCTGGAGAAGGGCGCCGACGGTATGCGGACATTCCCCAGCGGCGAGCCGGTGACGATTATCCTGGATGCAGCGACTGAGATCACGGTGCATCAGCAGGTCGCGGAAATGGTGGTGGCAGACTGGCGCGACGCCGGCATCGACGCCCGCCTCAACGCAATCCAGCGCTCGGTCCTCTTCTCCCGCTGGCGTGCCGGCGAGTCCCATACCTACATGTGGGGCACGGATGCCAATGAAATTCCCCTGATGCGGCCCTTCCAGCCGATCTTTACCCCGAAGGGGCATGGGCTTGATATGTTGCCGGTGCACTACAATGACGACCCCGAGTGGCTGCAAGAACTCGGACCGCCCGAGGGTGGCGAAGCGATGTTCGCCCTGCAAAATGAGATCAAGAAAGAGATCGACCCTGCGGAGAGCAAACGCCTGCACAAGGAGCTCTTCAAGTACCACGTCGACTGGCAGTTCGACATCCATATTATCGCCGACGTGCCGCTCATGGTCCTGGTCGCCAACCGCGTCGGCAACTGCCCCGAAGTAGCCAATGGTCTGCAGGACTTCACCTACGCCTATCCGGAGCAGTTCTACATCAAGTACTAAAAGCGTGTATTTTTGCGCTGAGCCGACCGCATCCGCCGCGCCTTGGCGAAGCGCAAAGAGGAGTGAGAAGCGAGAACGTTGGAAGTTTCTAGTTTTGAATGGTTTCTGGGTACTGGCCCTGTTACCAAAAACTAAAAACTGCCGTTTCCTCACTCCTCTTCACTCTCTCCTCTAACGGCCTCAAGCCGCGAACCACTGCAGTCCCGGGGTCCACATGCTGGATTACGTCATACGCAGAGTGTTGATAGCAATTCCCACACTTCTGCTCATCTCTTTTATCTGCTTTATCGTCATAAATCTCCCCGCCGGGGACGTTATCACCACCTATGAACAAAACCTCGTAGGCAACCGCGGCTGGGGTGAAGAGGAAGCGAGAATAGAGGGCGATAATATCCGCCGCGAGTACGGGTTGGACCGCCCGATACCCATACAGTACTTCTATTGGTTATTTGCCTTTCTACAGGGTGACTTCGGCGTCTCACTCGTCACCTACGATCGCGTCGCTTCCGAAGTCATCTGGACCAACCTGGGCTATACGATGCTGATCGCGTCGCTCTCCCTCGGTCTTTCCTGGGCCGTGGGCCTGCCGGTCGGCATCTATTCCGCCACGCGCCAGTACTCCGTGTCGGACAATGTCTTTACCGTCATGAGTTTCATCGGTCTTTCGATGCCCGGCTTCCTGCTGGCGCTGTCGATACTGGTCTACATGACTTTCGTCCTCGACCTGCCCTTGCTGACCGGGCTCTACTCGCCCGAGTATGCCGACGCGCCCTGGAGCTTTGGAAGGGTCAAGGACCTTGCCGCCCACATCTGGCTGCCGGTGTTCGTGGGCGGCATTCCCGGCATCGCCTCCCTGATGCGCATCATGCGCGGCAATCTGCTCGATGAGTTGGGCCGCCAATATGTCGAGACCGCCCGCGCCAAGGGGATGGCCGAAAAGATCGTCGTCATCAAACACGCTGTGCGCGTCGCCATCAACCCGCTGATCAGTCTGCTGGGCATGCAGTTTCCGGAGATCGTCTCCGGCGGCGTCATCACCGCCATCGTGCTGGGGCTGCGCACCATCGGCCCCACGCTCAACTCTGCCCTCCAGGCCCAGGATGTCTACGTCGCCTCCGCTATCTTGATGCTTCTCAGCGTCCTGCTCGTGCTGGGCAACCTGGTCGCCGACCTGCTGCTGGCCTGGGTCGACCCGCGCGTCCGCTTTGACTAACGTCAGGGGCTTTGCGCTGACGCCCGGCAACAGCAACGGCATGGATCCGCGGAGGGCGCGGAGAAACGCGGAGAACGGCAACGGCAAAAGACGGGAAGGGCGGAAGCGTCAAACCAGGAGCGAAACACCAGTTTTTAGTAGCCAGTAACTGCCGCCCCCGCAGCAGACCACTAAAAACTGAAAACTGCAGTTAAACATGAGCGTCATTTCAGAACAGACACAGACCCCACTGCAACCGGGCGCGCCGCGTCCTCCCGCTGCTGATGTCGATGTAACCTCCTCTGAGCAGGTTGCCTCGCGCGGCCGCATCCTCGGCGCGCGCATTATGGCCAATCGCCTCGGCATCATCGGCATCGTCTGGCTGGTGTTGATGGTCTCTGTGGCGCTTTTCGCCGACTTCTTTGCGCCCTACAGCGTCGACTACGTTCACGAGGAAGCGCTGCGCGCGCCCCCCCAGCGCGTGCATATCTTCCGCGACGGAAAGCTTGTGAGGCCCTTCGTCTACGGCTACAAGAGCGAGCGCGACGCGCGCACCTTTCTCACCACCTACACCGAAGACCCGGAACTGGTCTATCCGATCTACTTTTTCGTCGAAGCGGAACCCTACAAACTCTGGGGTCTGATAACGAGCGGCACGCGCCTTTTCGGCGTTGAAGAAGGCGGTATGGTCGCTCTCTTCGGCACGGGCAGGCTGGGCCGCGACGTCTTCTCGCGCGTCCTGACCGCTACCCGCATTTCGCTTTCCGTGCCGATCATCGGCATGCTCATCAGCGTCATCCTCGGCTCAACTATCGGTGTAGCGTCCGGCTACTGGGGCGGTGTGGCCGATATTCTCATTCAACGCCTCACCGAGGTGCTGATGTCCTTCCCGCGCATCCCCCTGTGGATGGCCCTCGCCGCCACTTTGCCGCCGGAACTCTCATCGCTGCACCGTTACCTGGGCGTCACCATCGTACTCGCGCTGATCGGCTGGGCCGGTCTCTGCCGTCAGATCCGCGGCAAAACACTGGCGCTCAAAGAGTCGGACTTTATCATGGCCGGGCGCGCGGCCGGCTCCAGCACGCCCACCATTCTATTCCGTCACCTCATCCCGAACTGCTTCAGCCATATCGTCGTCGTCGCCACGCTCTCCATTCCCGGTCTGATCTTGGCCGAAAGCTCGCTCAGCTTCCTGGGCATCGGCATCACGCCCCCGCTCGTCAGCTGGGGCACCCTGCTCAAGGACGCGCAGTCGGTCCAGGTCCTCACCAAGCACCCGTGGCTGCTGGCCCCGGGCGTCTTCATGGTGCTGACCGTTCTGGCTGTCAACTTTCTCGGCGACGCGTTGCGCGATGCGCTCGACCCGTACTCCGAGATCAGATAATGGGAACAGGCGAGGAGTGAGAGATCAGGAGTGAGGAACCGCAGTTGCCGTTTCTCTCTTTATCTCGTATTTAACCATGCCCGATTCGCAACCGATTCTCGAAGTTCACGATCTGCACGTACATTTCAAAATGCTGGCCGGCATCGTGCGCGCGGTGGACGGTGTCGACTTTGCCGTTGAACGCGGGCGCTGTCTGGGCATCGTCGGCGAGAGCGGCTGCGGCAAGAGCGTCACTGCACGCTCGATCCTGCGTCTTCTCCCCTCCAGCGAGACAAGCGGCCAGATTCTCTATCACCCCGATGGCGGCGACCAGCCTATCGATCTAGTGAGTCTGGACGCGAAAGGCGATGCCATCCGCGCCATTCGCGGCAAAGATATCGCCATGATCTTCCAGGAGCCGATGACATCCCTAACGCCGGTCTACACCATCGGCGAGCAGATCATGGAAAGTATTCGCCAGCACCAGGACCTGTCCGAAGAGGAGGCCCAGGAGCTGGCCATTTCCATGCTCAACAAGGTGGGCATTCCCGACGCCGAACGCCGCTTTGGCGACTATCCCCACCAGATGAGCGGCGGCATGCGCCAGCGCGTCATGATCGCCATCGCTCTCTGCTGCGAGCCGCGTGTTCTGATCGCCGACGAACCGACCACGGCCCTTGACGTGACCATCCAGGCCCAGATCCTGCGCCTTATCCGCGGCCTGCAGAAGGATCTGGACATGAGCGTGATCATGATCACCCATGACCTGGCTGTCATCGCGCAGCTGGCCGATTTTGTCGTCGTCATGTATCTGGGCCAGATGGCGGAAAAAGCCCCCGTTGTCGAACTGTTTCAGGATCCCAAGCATCCCTATACCCAGGCGTTGCTCCGCTCCATCGTGCGGCCGGATACCCCGCCGCGCGAGCAGCTCCATTCGATCAGCGGCTCCGTGCCCGACCCGCGCAACGCGCCCAGCGGCTGCCGCTTCCGCAATCGCTGTCCATCCGTACATGACCGCTGTGTCGAGGACCCACCGGTCGTTGAGTTCGGGCCGCAGCATTCGGCAACTTGCTGGCTCTACGTCGATGATTAGCGCTACGGCAGAAAGGCAGTTTTTAGTAGTCAGTAGTCAGTTTTTAGTGAACTGCGAACTACTAGAAACTAGAAACTGAAGTTATGCCTGACACACCTATCCTGCAGGTCGAAAACTTGAGTAAATTCTTCCCGGTCCAGCGCGGCCTCCTGCGTCGCACAGTGGGTCACGTCAAGGCGGTCAACGATGTAACCTTCACCGTCAACAAAGGGGAGTGTCTGGGCCTTGTCGGCGAGAGCGGCTGCGGCAAAACCACCGTCGCCCGCTGCCTCCTCCGCCTTGTCGAACCGGACCAGGGCCGCATCCTGCTGCACGGCGAACAACAGAGCTTTGATATCGCCTCAGCCTCCCGCAAAGAGATGTTGGATGTGCGGCGCCAGATGCAGATTATCTTTCAGGACCCGTTCTCCTCTCTCGACCCGCGCTGGCGCGTCACAGATGTGATCGCCGAACCGCTGATTGCCCAGAAGATCGGCCGCGCCGAAGCCGCCAGACGGGTGCTCGACATCCTGCCGACCGTGGGGCTGGGCGCGCACTTTGCCGACCGCTTCCCCCATGAACTGAGCGGCGGCGAACGCCAGCGCGTCAGCATCGCCCGCGCCCTGGTCGTCTCCCCGCCGCTCGTGGTCGCCGACGAACCCGTCTCGGCTCTGGACGTGTCCGTCCGCTCCCAGATCATCAACCTCCTGCTCGATCTGCAAAGTCAGATGAATCTGACCTACATCTTCATCGCCCACGACCTGAGCATCGTCAAGCACATCAGCCATCGCATTGCCGTCATGTATCTGGGGCGGCTGGTCGAACTCGGCACAACGCAGCAGGTCTTTGAGGAGTGCAAGCACCCGTATACCAAGGCCCTGCTCGCCTCCGTCCTTATCCCCGATCCGACGCACCGAGAGCAGAGCTACGTCCTCGAAGGTGAGGTGCCCAGCCCGCTCAACCCGCCCAGCGGCTGCCACTTCTCCACCCGCTGCCCCTTCGCGCAGGAACAATGCTTCGCTGAAGAACCGGACCTGCGTGATATGGGAGATGGGCACTGGGTTCGCTGCCACTTCGCCGAAGATCTGGACCTGAACGAAGGGATCTTTGCCCCGACGGCGGTTTTTAGTAGCCAGTAACGGCAGCCAGCCACTAAAAACTGAAAACCGCAGTTAATCCCGATAATCCCCCCAACTCACAGTCAAAACTGCAGTTGGCAACCGGTAAGCGCTTCCAAAATTAAGGATCGTTCTCGTGACCCTGCGTTCCCTCTTTTTCTTTGACGATTGGTGTCTGGCTCGCCGCGACAACATCGCCCGCCGCCTGGGACAGCCCGAATGGGTGCGGGAGGCCACCTATGCCGACCCCACCGAAAATCCGTTCAGCTATCCAACCGTGCTCTACGACGACCACCGCAAGCTATGGCGCATGTTTTATCTAGGCAGAGAGACGATGCCAGGGACGGTTTATCGCAAGGACGAGTGGTTTCTGACCGCCGAAAGCGAGGACGGCATCCACTGGGAGCGCCCGGACCTGACCGCAACCGTTCCCCTGCCGTCGCGTATGCGCCCCCACGAAATCTTCGACCGGCAGCGCATGGCCACCGGCGGCTCGGTCTTCCTCGATGAAAGCTCGTCCGAAGGCCGCTTCAAGTGGCCTATCCTCGCCATTGACGAGGACGGGCAGCGCGCCTCGCGTCTGGCTTTTTCCGCCGACGGCTACAACTGGCAGATCGATCACACATCGCGCTGGCATCCCGGCACGCCGGACCCCGGCATCTTCACTTATCGTCACGCCGAACGCAACAGCCATATCACCCTGGCCCGCCCCAGCCACGGCGACCGCCGCATCGCCCTGATGGAGACGCAGGACTGGCGCATCTGGAGCGAACCGGAGGTCATCTTCCACCCCGATCCCCTCGACCCCCCCATGTGTGAGTTCTACGGCATCGTCGTTCTCCCCTATCGGGGAATCTACGTGGGTATCCTCTGGATGTTCGAGACCGACCCGCTTGACCAGTGGCGGCAGAAGCTGGAGGGGAAGATCTACGGCGAACTTGTCTACAGCTATGACGGACTGCGCTTCCAGCGCTCCTTGCGCCAACCATTTGTCGGTCTCAACGAACCGGGCGAATATGGTGGCGGCGGCATCTACCCCTGTTCGATGGCGGTGGACCACGAAGGACAGATCCGCATCTATTCCGGCGGCACCAAAGGGGAGCATTTCCAGGCGCGCACGCTCAGCCGCGACGAGCCGGACTACGCTGCCATCCTCCTGCACCGGCTGCGGCAGGACGGTTTCGTCTATCTCGAATCAATGGCTGGCGCCGGCTATCTGACGACGCGTTGGGTGCGTCTCCACGACGATCGGATGCTGCTCAATGTCCAGGCCCCCTATGGGGAGGTGCGCGTCCAGCTATCGGACTTGGAAGGTCAGCCATTACCCGGCTACACTTTCGATCGTTGCCAACCATTTCGCGGCGACTCGACCGCTTGGCAGCCCCAATGGCAGGATCAGGCGGGCCTGGCCGAACACGTGGGCACACCGCTCCGGATCGACGTGCGGCTTTACCATGCCCGTCTCTACGCCATCCACGGCGATATCGAACTCGTCTACGCCAGTAACCTCCGATGATCTGGCGTTCGTGAGGAGTCCTCCTACCTTCCGACTTGGTCGTGCCCAAAGGACGCTGGCACCTCTTGTAGACACTTGTCTTGCATTGGCTAATTCATGGCCAATTCGTAACCCGCGCCGCCAACCCAACCGCAGTTCACTCCTCCCGGAGATCAGACAATGACCAACGAAACACTCTACAACGGCATCACCCTCCCGCAAACCTGGCCGCCGCGCAACGTGATCGAAAGCTCCCGCGAGCCGATCCCCGTGCCTTATCTCTCCCATCCCCCGCAGGTCATCCCTATCGACCTGGGCCGCCAGCTCTTCGTGGACGACTTCCTGATCGCTGAGACCTCCCTGACACGGGCTTATGGCAAACCGGAAATCCACCCGCAAAGCCCGGTGCTCCAACCCGAAACCGACGAGGAGATGGACTCCGGCTTCTGCCCGATGGCCGCGCCCTTCAACGACGGTGCCTGGTACGACCCGCAGGACAATCTGTTCAAACTCTGGTATATGCCGGGCTGGTTCCACAGTACGGCTCTGGCCACCAGCACCGACGGCATTCACTGGCAACGCCCGCAACTCGATGTCACGCCCGGAACCAACCTGGTGTGGCCGAACAACGTTGGATCTGACCGCGACGGTTGTCTCGTCTGGCTCGACAGCGACACGCCCGACCCCGCGCAGCGCTTCAAGATGTTCCAATACTATCGCCATTACAAGCCGAAGCCGGGGCAACCCATCCCACCCGGCAGTTGGCCGTCTCAAATGGCCAAGGGGGAGATGGTCTCTGAAGGCTGGGCGCAGGTCTCGCCGGACGGCATCCACTGGAGCGATCCGGTCATCACCACGCAAGTCGGCGACAACACATCCTTTTTCTACAACCCCTTCCGCCGCAAATGGTGCATGAGCATCCGCCGCTCCGGTCGTATTGACGAGACCACCAGGCTGCGCGCCCGCTTCTACAGCGAATCGGACGACTTCCTGCGCGGCGCGCAGTGGGACATGGATAACGACGAGGTCTTCTGGCAACGCGTCGACCACCATGACCAGCCCGACCCCGCCCGCCCCAACCATCGCGTCGCCCTTTACGACGTGAACGTGACCCCCTATGAAAGCCTCATGCTGGGCTTCTTCGCCATCTTCCGCGGCCCGGAAAACGACATCTGCGCCGCCGAAGGCGTTCCCAAAGCCATGGACCTGGAGCTGGCCTACAGCCGCGACGGCTTTCATTTCAGCCGCCCGGATCGTACCCCCTTCCTCGCTTCCAGCCGCAAAATAGGAGACTGGAACCGGGCCTATCTTCATGCCTGCGGCGGCCTCTGCATGGTCGTCCACGACCGCATCTTTATCTACTTCGCCGGTTTCTCCGGCCTGTCACCAAAACTGGGTCCCAACGACATCGGCGATTCCGGCCTGTCGCGGCGCGTCATGTACGCCGGCGCCAGCACCGGGCTGGCCACCCTCCGCCGTGACGGTTTCGCAGGCATGGAAGCCGGCGCGGGGGGCGGAATACTGACGACGCGCCCCGTCACCTTTAACGGGGACCGCCTCTTCGTCAACATCAATGCTCCGCAGGGCGAACTGAGGGTGTCCGTGTTGGACGGTAACGGGGAAACTGTGGAAGGGTTGGGCGCGGATGCGTGCGCTGCGCTCAGTGTGGACAGCACCTGCGCCGAGGTGAAGTGGCCGTCCGGCGCCGACCTCTCCGCGCTGGCCGGTCAACCTTGCAGGCTGCGTTTCCATCTGCAATCGGGGCAGCTGTTCTCCTTCTGGGTGACGGATGACCCTGACGGCGCCAGCTACGGCCACATGGCCGCCGGCGGCCCCGGCTTCACAAACGGCCGCGACCTGCCGAACGGCAGAAAGGCAGTTTCTAGGGCCCGTTGACATTTTGTTTGAGTCAGATGAGTGTAGAAGCGAAATGCAAGAAAGCGATGAAACGTCGTGCGAGTTTGTCATAGCGAGTGAAAATGCGTCGATACCACTTGATTTTGTTGATAAACGTTCGACAATGTTGCGTTCTCGGTAGCGCTCTTCGTCATAGTCCCGTGATTGTTCGCGATTGCGACGGGAGGGGATGACCACCTCTACCTGTTGGGCTGCGAGCAACTCTCGCAACGGGTCGGAATCGTAGCCTTTGTCGGCAATGACGGCGTCAAAATCGAAGGGGGCGAGCAACGATTCAGCCTGGGTCATGTCGATGATGCGCTACCGCTTCGCTCAATGAGCGCGATGAGCGTTCACCCCCAGTCAAGATGAACTTGAGGGGAAAGCCCAGGGCAGCGACGAGGAGATGGGTCTTGCTGCTAAATCCACCCCGACTCCGACCTAAGCGCTGGTCTTGCTGAGGCCCCCCCTTTTTGACCCGCCCGCTGCGCACATATGGACGCACACAGCTGTGCTGTCGGGCATCACTGCCGCCATGTCCGGGTCCTGCGTGAAACATGTCGGCCCAAACACCTCATCCCAGCGTGCGTAGCGCTTGAAGACGCTGTTCCACTTGCCATACCTGTCTGGCAGTTCACGCCACTGGGCGCCGGTGCGCAGAATCCAGTGGACTGCCTCAACGAGACGGCGACACGTCTCCTCTTGCCCTGCGTAGGCTCGAAGGTGTCCTTGCAGAAATGCGTATCGTTTCTGCCACTGATGGTCGGCAATTCTCTTTGTAAACATCCTACGATTGGCGCCATTTGTCAGAATAAATCAAACGCCAACGAGTCCTAGCAGTCTAACATACAGGGTTTGACGGATAGGTGAACAGAGGCATACTCTCTGGAAGGCAGAGACAAGGAGAGGGAAGATGCCAGCGAAACGATATCGGGTGCGCTTGACAGCGGAGGAGCGCAAGGAACTGAATGGGCAGGTGAACACAGGCACAGGGTCGGGCCGCATCGCCGCCAAACTGGAAATCCATTACACCCCCAAGCATGGCAGTTGGCTCAATATGGCTGAAATCGAACTCAGTGTCCTGCATCGACAGTGCTTGAACGCTCGCATCCCTGACAAACAGACCTTGATGCAGCGAGTCTCAGCTTGGCAAAACTGTCGCAATGCTTCTGCATCAACCGTCAACTGGCGTTTCACCACCGCTGACGCTCGCATCAGTCTCGCACATCTCTATCCGTCAATGAATGACTGTTGAACTAGTAGTAACGGCAACGGCTTCTGAACCAAGTTTCAGTCTCGCAGTCGTTCAGCGGTCAGATAGTACGCTCCGGCCAACTGGTTTCCCTGATCGTCGTGCCACCAGCTTTTCACCGTGGTCGGCCCGCGTTCCACCGCCATTTCAAACGTCTGCGCCGTCGCGTCCGGCGGCACGGGCAGCGTCTGCTCGCTGCGGCCCACCTGCAGCCAAGCGGCGGCAACCGGCAGCGCTTTACCCGCGGGCCAGCTGCCGTCCACACCTTGCATAACCGGCGCCGGGTCGGAGATGCCCAGGCCGGACTCTTCCGGCCAGCGGCGCAGCGTAAAGCTGTAGAGACCGGCGCGCGCCGCTTCAACGTGCCAGGCGCCGCTGTCCATCACCGGCCCGCGAATGCCGCGCTGGTTATCGGCATACACCCAGGCCCAGTCGCAGCTGCACAGGCGGGCCGGGTTCTCCGCGTCGGAGCCGATCGTCAGGGGCTGATAGTTCGTGAGCGTATCGCTTACGCCGTCCCACCAGGCGCCGTACTGCCCTCGCAGCTGCTTGACCAGCTCCGGATTGGCCGCGGCAACGTCCTGTTGCTGGCCCGGGTCATCCCCGATGTTGTACAGTTCCTGACCGTCGATCAGCCGCCATCGCCCCCACATCACCGCGGCCCGATCCCTGCCAGTGAAGCCGGTTTGAGCGCCTTCGTTTGCATGTCCATACTGCACGACCGACGTCCGAGCCGGCACCCTGTCCGGCCGCCGCATGTGCGAAGCCAGCGACAAGCCATCGCACGTCCAGCCGTCCGGCGCCTGCAGATCACAGAGATCGATCAGTGTTGGCAGGATGTCGACCCCGCGCGTCACGCCGCCCACGTCGAGGCCGCCCTCGAGTCCCGCCGCCGGCCAGCGAATGAAACAGGGTACCCGGTGCCCGCCTTCGTATAACGAAGTCTTCCTGCCCCGCATTCCGGCATTGTAGATCCCCTCACCCATCGCCGTGCCATTGTCGGTCATAAAAATCAGGATCGTGTTATCACGGATCTCGTTATCCAGCAGGAACTTTTCCAACAGCGCCATATTCTCGTCAATGTTGGCGATCATGCCGAAAAAGCTGGCCTCATCCTGCCGGATTCCGTCCAGATATGGCTGCCGGTATTCATCGGGAACCCAATACGGGCCGTGCGGCGCATTTGTCGCAATGTAGGCAAAAAACGGCTCATTGCGCCTGTGGCAGCCCTGCATCCAGCGCATCGCCTCCTTGAACCAGACATCGGTGCAGTAGCCCATGTACTGCTTGATTTCGTCTTTATGGCGATAATAGTCATCGAAATAGTCGTTCCCATAGTAGTCGGCCGCTGAGGTGATGCCGAAGGCGGGATGGTGGATCGTCTCGTGGAAACCGCGATCCTGCGGCCGGTAGGGGTAATTGTCGCCCAGATGCCACTTGCCGAAATGGCCGGTGTGGTAACCGTTGTCAGCCAGGATATCGGCCATCGTCGGCAGGTCCGCGCGCAGGAGCGAACGCCCCATACAGACGAACGTCGCCCCGTTTCGCAACGCATCCTGTCCCGTCATCAGCTCGCCGCGCGTGGGCGTACACATGGGAGCCACATGAAAGTCGGTCAGACGCACACTGTCGGCGTGAAGGCGGTCTAACGCAGGCGTTTTCAGAATTGGATTGCCCAGGCAGGACAGATCCCCGTAGCCCTGGTCATCGGTCAGCACGAATATGATATTGGGACGCGACTGCGTGTTCGACATGGAGCGGCCTTTCCGTGGCGCGTTGAATCGTGAGAGAGTTCCTCGCCGCATCTTACATTGAACGCGGGCGATGCTGCAATCGCTGCCCGTAGGCCCAACTTCCCAAAAAAAGACGAACTGCCGGCTGCACCAACCGATAACCGGTATTTGCGGTTGACAGGGTTGAAGGTACCGGCGAAAATGGTCGCATCAGACGCGCGACCGATACGCTGCGACCCAGCCGACAGGAGGCACCCCATGAGCCGCTTTGCCAACATAAGCCTGGTCAACTTTCCCACCCTGCCCGCAGACGAGCCGGGACGGCTGCAGAAAACGCTGGACCGCATGTGCGGCTATATCGCCGATGCCGCCCAGGAGCAGAGCGACTTGGTCGCCTTCCCCGAAATCTGCAACTGCCTTGACACTGCCGATCCATGGAACGCGGCCGAGACTCTCGACGGGCCGACCGTGGCCGCGCTCTCTCAGGCCGCCCGCCAGCATGAACTATACGTCGTCTGCCCACTCCTGCTCAGCGAAGACGGGCAGCGCTACAACTGCGCCGTTCTCATCGGCCGCCAAGGCGAAATCGTCGGTGTCTACCGCAAGAACTTCCCCACCCACGGCGAGCTGGCAGCCGGCATCACGCCCGGTGTCGAAACACCCGTCTTCGAGACCGATTTCGGCCGCGTGGGGCTGTGCATCTGTTTTGATCTCAACTACTGGGAGGTCGGCTCCGGCCTCTGCCACAACCGCGCCGAACTGGTGATCTGGCCCTCCATGTGGGCCGGCGGGCGCATGTTGAGCAAATGGGCGATGGAGTTCGGCTTCAATCTGGCTGCCGTCTGGAAGGAACAGTCCATCTTTGTCGACGTCGCCGGCCGCGAGATTCTGGCCGTCAAACGGGATGTCAGCGAGCGCACCGGACGCTCGCCCGTCGTGACCGCCCGCCTCGACCTGGACCGCCGCCTGCTCCATCCCGACTACAATCTGGACAAACTGCAGGCGCTCTTTGAACGCTACGGCGCGACCGCAGCCTTCACGGAACTGATCAAGCAGGACTGCCACCTGGTCTTCGGCTCGCAGCTCCCGGGCGTCTCCAGCGATCAGCTGATCGAGGAGTTCGACCTTGAGACGATGCGCGACTACCTGGCACGCGTGCGCCGAGACCGCAAAACGGCACTGGCGGCTGCAGAACCGGTCTATGCCAACGGACAAACTTTGCGCTGACGCCCGGCGGAAAACGGCAACTATCCACGAAGAACACAAAGAAAACACGAAGAACGGCAAAAACAAAAACAGGGAGGGCGGAAGCGTCAAACTTAGCGCAGGACGGAGAGAGAATCTGATGCTACTGACAGGAAAAACCGTCATTGTGACCGGCGCCGGCGGTGGCTTGGGCGCCGGTATCGCCGCGGTCTGCAGTCGCGAAGGCGCCAACGTGGTGGTGGCCGACATCCGCGGGCAGACCGCTCGCGCCGTTGCCGACAGCCTGCCCGGCGATGCTCTGGCCGTGCATTGCGATGTCGGCGACGACGAGGCCCAGGCCGAACTGGTGCAGAAAGCCATCGCTGAATTCGGCCGCGTTGATGGCCTTGTGAACAACGCCGGCATCAACTTTGCCAAGCCCTTCCTGGAAACGACCGCCGAGGACTGGGAGCACATTATCCGCGTCGACCTGCGCGCTGTCTTCTTTCTGACTCAAAAGGTCTGCCGACAGATGCTCACGCAGTCCCCCGGCGGCAGCGTCGTCAATATCGCCAGCGTCCACGCTCACGCCGCCCTGCCCGGCGCCGGCCCCTACGACGCAGCCAAAGCCGGCGTCGTGATGATGGGCAAAAGCTTTGCCCTCGAAATGGCCCCGCACAACATTCGCGTCAACGCGATCTCCCCCGGTCTGCTCGATACCCAGATCTGGCAGGACCTGCAGGACGCCGCGCCCAGCCCGGAAGAGTGCCTGGCCTACTGGCGCACAAACATTCCCATCGGCCGCGTGATCGCTCCGGAGGAGATCGGCGAGCTGGCAGCCTTCCTGCTCAGCGACCGCAGCGCCTCCATCACCGGCGCCAACATCTACGCCGACGGCGGCATGACCGCCCAGCTCATCAGCCAGGAACCCTACACCTCCAAGCCGATCGAGGGCTGAGCGCAGCCTGGACTCGTAGACGGATCGTACCCATATTGTCCAGGACCCTACGCACAGCAAACGCACGCGCGTTCGCCGGAAGAGGTTGCTCTGAATACCGGTGTATCCACCCGCAAATCGGTCCGCAGAGCGTTCCGTTTCAACACATAGTCCGGACCCATTTCGGGTTTTCCTTCAACCCGTTCTTGGTGTAAGATAACCCTCTGGCATGAACTTCTAAACCGATTCAGCTTTCAGCCGAAACAGTGCTCCCATGACGAAACTCCTGTCTCTGTGGACAGACCGCCCCCGCTTCCATCATGATGTCAATATGCTCCTGATTGTCGTCGGACTTGTGGCGGTCAGCTTTTTCGGCATCCAGACCTTTCTGAAGACCTTCTACGTTCTGCGGCTGGGCTACAGCATGGTCTTTTTTGGCGTGTTTAACTCAGCCAGCGCATTGAGCTACATGGTGATGAGCCTGCCTGCCGGCGCCCTGGGAAGCCGGCTGGGCTTGACGCGCACGATGCGCATCGGCATCGTCGTGACAGTCTTGGGCATGGCGATGCTGCCGCTGACCGAATCGGTGCCGGCGCTCCTCCGCTACTACTGGCCCGTCTTCTCGATGATGGTTGTCTCCGGTGGCTACGCCCTTTTCAGCATCAACATGGTGCCTGCCCTCATGGGGCTGACCTCTGACGAAAACCGCAACAGCGCCTACGCTATGACCGGCGTCCTGCGCGGGCTTGGCGCCTTCGTCGGTACCCCCTTTGCCGGCCTGCTGCCGGGCCTCATCGCATCCATGATTGGTGTCGGACTGGACAGCCCCGCCCCATATCGTCTGGCGCTTTGGCTGAGTCCTGCGGTTCTGCTGCTGGCCATTTTACCCTTGCTGCGCATCGGCGATGCGGAGCGGAGCGGCAAACATGAAGAGAAACCAACTCTTCCGGGCTCCTTTCCCGTCGCCCCTGTCAGCCTGTTGATCCTTTTCGTCTGGTTCAGCCAGGCCGCCGGCGCCACCTGCTACTCCTTCTGCAATGCCTTTATGGACACGGAGTTGCAACTGTCCACCTTTGCGATCGGGGTCATCTCCAGCGCGGGGCAGTTCGCCTCCATCTTCGCTCCCATGCTGCTGCCGATGCTCGCCCGCCGCCGCGGCAACGGCTGGACGCTTATGGCAACGACCGTCGGCGGCGCCGCGAGCATGATCCCGCTCATTCTCATTCCCCAGTGGTTTGCCGCCGCCCTCGGCCAATTCGCCTCCATGGTCCTTTCGGCCGTGCGCATGCCCGCCCTTCAGGTCTATCAGATGGAGATGATCGAGAAGCGCTGGCGTTCGCTGGCCTACGGCGCGGTAAACACGGCGATGGGCCTCAGCTTTGGGCTGGTGAGCTTCGGCGGCGGCCAGATCATTGAGAGATGGGGCTACACCAGCCTATTCGCGTTGGGTGTGTCCCTTTCCATCGTCGGCGCCACCATCATGTGGGGGATGTTGAAGAGGCCCGCGCAGATGGTTGCAGCCCGCGGCGCGGTGCAGTAACAAACAGGGAAGAGAAAGTAAGAGGTTTGCGCTGAGCCGACGCCATCTGCCGGCCCTTGGCGATTTGCGCTGACGCCCGGCGGGAAACGGCAGCGATCCACGAAGAACACAAAGAAAACACGAAGAACGGCAACGGCAGAAGGGGGAGGGCGGAAGCGTCAAACAGCAAATAGCGAACCGTGTGCCGCTCAGGCAGGCGCACGGGGCCGAATACTGATTCTCCGGTCCTCTACAGCGCCAACTCAGCCATCATTCGCACAGTTTCGACGCTGTCGGTCATCACCGTCAGCGTTGTAATCGGTACCGTCTGCCAGAGTTGCAGACGGTCCGCGATGCGGGCGCGGCTGCCGCACAGGGCAACCGCGTCCACCAGCGCATCCGGCACAGCCAGGACCGCGCCAGCCCGGTCGCCGGCCAGATAGCTTGTCTGGATTTTGTCTGCCGCCTCTTCGAAACCGTAGCGGCAGGCCAGATTGTAATAGAAGTTCCTGCCCCTGCTCCCCATCCCACCTATGTACAGGGCCAGCATCGGCTTGAGCTGCATCCAGCAACTCGCCAGATCATCCCCCACCATGACCGCCACCGACGGCGCGATGTCGAACGCGTCCGGCCTGCCGTGCTGCGCGGCCCGCGCCCGCCCGGCAGTCACGGCCTCGGCAAACGTGGCGTCGTAATGCTCCGGCGCGAAGAAAATTGGCAGCCAACCGTCAGCCAGCTCCGCGGCCAGCGTCACATTCTGCGGGCCGATAGCAGCCAGGTAGATCGGCAGGTCTGCCCGCCCATGCAGGATGCTTTTCAGCGGTTTGCCCAGCCCCCACGAGCCCGGCCCACGGTAGGGCAACTGGTAACACTCGCCTTCAAAGGTCAGCGGCTCTTCACGCGCGAAAACCCGGCGCACAACGTTGATATATTCGCGCGTGCGGGCCAAGGGCCTGGCATATCCGACGCCGTGCCAGCCCTCCACCACCTGCGGACCGGAGACACCCAACCCCAAGAGCATGCGCCCGCCCGACAGCTGGTCCAGCGTCATGGCGGTCATCGCCGTCATCGCCGGCGTCCGCGCCGCCATCTGCAGGATCGCGGTACCCAGGTGAATCCGTTCGGTCTGCGCGCCGATCCACGCCAGGGGCGATACCGCGTCAGAGCCGTAGGCTTCAGCCGTCCATATCGCGTAGTAGCCCAGCCGGTCCGCCTCGCGGATCAGCTCCATCGGCAGCGCGATCTTGCCGCCGGAATAGCCTGTGTTGAGTCCCAGTCGCATCATAGTCTCCGAAAGCTGGGTTGAACGGTCAGAGTCCGTCCCCGCTGTTGGCCGCAGAGGTTATCCGGTCAGCTTTCTCAGGGTCTCCACCAGCAGCCGGTGCTCCACCGCGTGGATGCGTTCGGCCAGTATTTCGTGTGTATCGCCAGGATGAATCGAAACGGCCTGCTGCGCCAGCGCCGGCCCCTCGTCCACACGCGCATCCGGCACCAGATGGACCATCACGCCGGTATGGTCGATTTCACCCCGTTCAAAGGCCGCCAGCGCGTCGTCCATGGCGTGCGCGCCGGGGAACTGTCCGGGCAGCGCCGGGTGCAGATTCACGACCCGGTTGGGAAAGCGGCCCAGAAAGTGCTCGCTGAGGATGTGCATCCACCCGGCCAGTACGACCCAGTCCGGCGCGTACTCGCTCACCAGCGCGGCCAGGTCGGCGTCGTACTCGGCGCGGCTGCGCTGCGCGTCCCGGTAAGGTTTCAGTGGAAAGTATCGGTCGGGGATCTGCGCCCGCCGCGCCCTTTCCAGCCCGTATGCGTCCTTGCGGTTGGAGACAACGACCGCAATCTGCGCGTCCAGGCCGCCCGCCGCCACCGCGTCGATGATGGCCTGCAGATTCGATCCGTTACCCGAAATGAGAACCGCCAGCTTGGATTTCATAGCGTCCTGAAAGCAGGTGACTTTGCCGTGAGCCGACGCCAAACGGCAGGGATGAGGGGCGAGGGACGGCAGTTGCTAACCTCTCCTGGCCCCCAAGCCCTTGGCGAACGGCAAACATGGCTTTGTGGTTCCATCTACAGTATAATCGAAACGGCAGTTTTTAGTAGCCGGTTTTTAGTAATGGCAAACAGCAACCCACCTTCTGAACTGTGATTTCCGGGATTCAGGGGATTCGCTGTGATTAACTGCAACGGCAACTGCTTTTAATCCCAAATAATCCCCCAAAATCACAGTCGAAACTGCAGTTACCACACATGAACCACAGTCGAATTCTGATTCTGATGAGCGATACCGGAGGCGGCCACCGCGCCAGCGCTCAGGCCCTGCAAGCCGCCTTCGCCGTCCGTTATCCCGGGCGGTTTCAGGTGGAGATCGTCGATCTGTGGACCGATTACACCCCCTGGCCCATCAACCGGATGCCCCGCCTGTACAGCCCAATCGTTGCCCGCGCCCTTTGGTTCTGGAAATTGCTCTGGCTCGTCTTCGAAAACGAGCGGGTGCACTCCGCCGTCCTGCGCCTGGTCTATCTGCTCTGCCGCAACGAACTGCGCAAGGTCCTGCAAGCCTACCGCCCGCACCTGGTCATCTCCGTACATCCGCTGATGCAGCACATCTTCTTTCATCTACTTGAGGAGCGCGCCCCCATTCCCTTCGTGACGGTCGTCACGGACTTGGCATCGTTTCATCACGGTTGGTTTCATACGCGGGCCGAACGCTGTTTTGTCGCCAGCGACGTCGCGGCCGAGGCAGCCCGTCACCATGGCCTCCACGCCCGCCGGGTCCGCCTGCTCGGTCTACCGGTCCGTCCTGCCTTTGCCGGTACGTTGCCGGACAAAGAGGCGGCGCGCGCCCGGTTGGGGCTGGCGGACACCGGGTTTACCGTGCTACTGCTCGGCGGCGGCGAGGGCATGGGCCCGGTCGCGACGATTGCGCATGCAGTGGCGCACCGTCTGGCGGAGACTTTGCGCTGCCGCCCGGCGGAAGAAACGACAACGATCCACGAAGGACACAAAGAAAACACGAAGAAGGGCAAAAACAAAAACGGGAGGGCGGACAGCGTCAAACAGTGGACAGCTGTACAACTGATCGTCATCTGCGGACGCAATAAGCGTCTGCGCCAGTCGCTGCAGCGGTCAGATTGGCCGATTCCGGTGCAAGTGTGTGGCTTCGTGGATAACATGCAGGAATGGATGGCCGCCAGCGACTGCGTGATCACCAAGGCCGGGCCGGGCACAATCGCCGAGGCGCTGATCTGCGGGCTTCCCATCCTGTTGAGTGGATTTATTCCTGGGCAGGAGGAGGGCAACGTGTCGCTTGTGGTGGAGAACGGCGCCGGCGCCTACTGCGATTCACCCGGCGGTATCGCCGCCATCGTCAGCGACTGGGCCGGGGGCAGTGAATTTGCGCTGAGCCGACGCCATCTGCCGGCCCTTGGCGAAGCGTCAAATATGGCACAGATGGCAGCCCGCGCCCGCAAGCTCGGCCGTCCCCGCGCCGCCTATGATATTGTCGATGAGATCGTGGAGCTTATGGATGGAAACAATGCAGAGGCAAGAGATAGTTGACAAAGGGGCCATGAAAAGCGCAGAATCCTGACCAAACGCAAGAATGAGAGGTGTATATGCCGCGAACAACCAGGACTATCACTTTTTCTCTTCCTCGCGAGATGGCAGACTGGGTGGAAGAGATGACGAAGCGGGAAGGCTGTTCCCGCAGCGCGCTTCTGCGCGAAAGCTTTATATCGGTACAAGGAGGAAAACGAGTGGCAACAACTCCTCCGCTATGGCGAACAGCGAACACGTGACCTGAAGATCACCCCTGAGGATGTCAGCAGCTTGGTGGAAGAGTACCGGGCTGACATAGGCTCATCACCGGCATGAGGGTCGTTTTCGATACCAATGTCATCATCTCCGGTCATCACCTTCTAGCTGCCGCCCAACCGCCCATCTCTTTCACGCCCCCTCTCGCAGAATCTCCTCGTATGCCTGCCGCCTCCCGTCCAGAAAGTCGGCCATTTCATCCCAGTTTCTGCAGTGATACGTGGAGCCGACCCACAAGAGCGAACTCCATCTCCAGCCCCTACCCAAGTAACTGTGCGAATTCTCGAGCCGGTACAGTGTCTTCGACAATCTGTCTTCAAAGAGTTCTTGATAAGGCCTGATGCGTTCGTCGAATGTGTCCACAGACTGTTTTCTTTTGTGGTTCGCCTTCAAGTACACACCAACCGTCTCACTTGCCACATATTGATACAGGGTAAAGACGTACCCGTTAACCTCAACCTTATTCTCATACGTGTGGCCTCTGAAACCCTCAATGAACTTGGACGCGTTGGGCGCGCTGGGCCGCCTTTCACCGAGATGCCTCCAGAAATCTTCTTTTCTCCCGCTTCCCGATTCAATCCCTTTTTCAGTCATCATTTTCCTCCTTTTCGTAGATTCCGAAAACTCCCTTGTCCACTTTCTCTCCCGGTTACCTAAACCCAGTTTGTAAATGCCTCACCTGCTCTCCCACCGCCTTCCGTGATTGTACACTCTTAGGTATTCAAAAGGGTCAGGAGGTCGCGCACCGCATCGCGCAGATCCTCACGTAGAAGATACCACCTTCCACCATCGACGGTTCCGTCCCTTTGCGATCTATACCAGGCGCAGGTATTAAGTCGCTGAGTGATCGATCCCAATTTACGTCTGAGTCCGTAATCATTCACGACCGGATCTGGGTCGATTAAGCCTGTTGCCTCAAGAAGCGTGCCTCGGGGTACCCTTCCTCTGTTTTCCTCAGCCACACAGAGGTGCCACAGTATCGCCCTTTGTGTTGGGTCCAGTGGATCATTAGGATCCATCAAAGCTTGGAAGTTGATATTGGTCAATTCCATCTTGTCTCCTTTTCGCCGGTTGTGAAGCCGGTGATTCATATTTAGAATTGTTATCGTTTTCAGCATCGTGCACAAATCTGGTGCCGTCTTGGAGTTGTGGCGGAGCCTGCGAAGCACGCAATTTTCCGCGCCCCGGCCGTCATCTGCTCCGGCCCCTCTGGCTCCAAGAATGGTCAGTTCAGCGTGTACTGTCGCCACTCAAAATCTCGCGTACCACTTCGCGCAACGTATCCGGCAGACGGTAAGACCATTCGTTGGACTCTTCGAGCCACCGGTATTCGAAGTAGCTCGATGTTCCGTCATAGCCATCTGTGCCCTTCACTCGTTGGCCGAACCTTCCCAAAACGCCGTTGAGTTGGGTGGGGTTCAGGCCGGTCGCTTCACAAATGTCGGAGCGCGACAGGTATCTCTCGTCTTCTTCGCATTCGCAGATCGCCTTCAACATTGTTCTTGTGTGCTTGGTCAACGGTTGCCGCCTCAACGCTTGACGCATCAAATCGGCGGGCACGATCCCTTTCGACTCATCAGACTCTATCAGGATGTCTGTTACTGGAAGTGCCTCCTCCCCAATTCCTGCCTTCTGTATCGCTTCGACAATCGTTGCAATCTCTTCTAGAGAGCCAGTACAGACTAACTGAAGTTCCATTTTCTGTGTCCTTTCTTATTGTGGGCGGAGCGGAATTCTGTCCATACGTCAGCCATTATAACATAAGAGTTCTAGGAGTCAAAAGATAAATCGCCTGACGCGTATTGCGCTCTGCTAACCGCAGAGTGTGTGGGCTAGCCCTCTTCAGCCGGGATGCGTGCCTGCTGTACTTCATAGATACCCGCGGTTAGCAGCCGATCGTACAAGGAGGAAGCTACCGTCCAAAGGGAGTGAAGCGCGGCAGGCAAAACCCCTGCCCACCTTAAAAAAATCGGCAAAATGACATGAATTACCGACCTAAATCGACAATGGCGCTGCGATCCTGTAAAATGCCGGCGCGTCCAACTGCAGGGCTGTAAGGAGACACGCGCAATGACCGCTGAACTCAATGTGGAGATCCTTCACCAAGCCGGTATCGGGGCCTTCTTTCGTCCAAGCCAACTGGAGCCGTTGGGGATCCCCTACCACAGGCTGCGACAGCTTGAGGCGGATGAGGCTGTTGAGCGCGTCGGATGGGGTCTTTACCGGCTTGTCGGCAGAGAGGCCGCACTGGAAGCCCTGCGCGAGGCGCTACGGGATCGGAAAGTGACCACTGCCGCGCTAGCGCGGACGCTTGAGGTACTGCCCTCGCGTCGTCTCAGAGCAATACTGGAGGCGGGCGTGCTATGACGGCAGGGCGTGACTCTAATGTCCATTCAGTCTTGCGATCCGCATAGCAAGGCGCGACAATAAACTATGAACAGCCGGGAATTCACCAAGCGGGCCAGGAACTATGCCCGCAAGACGAAACAGGAATTCCGTTTCGATCCGGCCCGCGGAAAGGGAAGTCACGGCCGCCTCTACATCGGTACCCGATTCACCACGGTGAAACAAGGCGAATTGTCGAAGGGCATACTGGCCGCGATGCTACGCCAACTGGACATCGACCGCAGGGAGTTCTGAACTATGATCTACGCATACCCGTGTGAGCTCGTCCCTGACGAAGATGGAAGTCTTATGGTCACCTTTCCCGATGTCCCAGAAGCTATAACGGGCGGCAAAGACCGGACCGGAGCGCTAACAATGGCCGAAGACGCTCTCGCCACAGCCTTGGTGGGGTATGTCCACGCGCAGTGGGAAATCCCCACACCCAGCCAATCTGGCGCCAGCCAGGAGCTTGTCGCAGTACCAACTGTACTCGCAGCCAAGCTGGCACTCTATTCAGCGATGCGCGAGCAACGTATCAGCAACGCGGATCTTGCCTGCCAAATGGAGATCAGCGAGTCAGCCGCACAGAAACTAATCGACCCGGAGCGCAACTCTCCCATCGCTCAGGTGCAGAAGGCGCTCCGAGTCGTTGGACGCAGTTTAATGGTCGAAGTGACTGCTGTTTGAGAGAGAAAGTAGACTGGAGCCAGTATCTTGCCCCGGAGAAGAATGCCGATACCCACCATGTTCGACCTCACGTTACCAATACTGGAATTGCTAGGAGACGGAAAGATTCACGACAAATCGTCGCTGATTGATCATCTCGCACAGCATTTCAAATTGACGGCGACTGAGATAAATGAACGTACCTCCGGCGGTAGGAATAGGCTTGCCGGTAGGATCAGTTGGACGCGAATGGAGTTGAGAAACGCTAGTCTCCTGGAATACATGGATGGGGGAGCTTCTCGCATTACTGAACGCGGTCGTAGAGTATTGGCCGACGATCCTACCCGCATAGACAAGACGTTTCTAAACCAGTTTGAGGAATACCGGAATGCACTCAAGAAGGATACCACCGAGTCCGAAAACAAGCCTTCGGACAAACCGAATGAAGACACGCCAGAGGAAAATTTGAAGGCAGCGTACGATACGATTCGAACCTATCTCACGAACGAGATTCTTGAGATTGTAAAGAATTGCTCTCCGTCGTTTTTCGAACGCCTCGTCGTAGATGTTTTGGTCGGGATGGATTACGGTGGATCTTGGGAGGAGGCCGGCAACGCGGTTGGTGGCTCGGGCGACGGTGGTATCGACGGAATTATCAATGAGGACCGGCTTGGTCTTGATGTGATCTACATTCAGGCCAAACGCTGGGAGGGTCCCGTTGGCAGTCCTCAGATCCGTAACTTTGTGGGAGCTTTGGCTGGTCAGAGAGATGCAAAAGGTGTGTTCATCACCACTTCGTCCTTCACCCAGGACGCTCGCGATTATGTGAGGACCGTTGGTACAAAGATCATCCTTATCGACGGACGTCAACTTGCCGAATACATGCTTGACTACAATGTCGGCGTTACCACCGAGGCCACCTACGAACTGAAACGCATCGACATTGCCTACTTTGAGGACGAATAACTCTCATCCACCCACACGCCCACAATAGTCCAACTGATGCGCGACATACACCAATTCCCCGTCTGCCAACTGCCCCCGGCGTATGGTCAGCCACTCCCCAAACTCGCCATCGTCCAATTCCGAATGCCCGCGCAGCGTCACATCCACGAAGTGCAAGATACAACCAAGAAAATAGGCCTCATCAGCCGGATAACCTCCGCCCACCGGATGTACGACCCAATCGGAGCTGCCGGCCGCCAGCACCTCCGCACGGCGCCCCCGTAACGCGTGGAACAGCTTGCGTCCGGTGCGGCTGTCGCCGGAGGGCTGCCCATCTGTGATGCGTGTGTCCATCGAGCGGTGATAGAGCGCTTCGATCCGGCCATCCAGCGCCGGGTCGACTTCCGGCAGAAAAAGCGTTGCGCCGTCGAAGTTGATGCTGAAATAGAACAGGCCGCCGGGCGGCGCCATCTGCAACAGGCTGGGCAGCGCCGTCGGCAGGTGGAGCAGGTCCAGCAGCGCATGGGCGATGATCAGATCGAAGCGCTGCCGGTTTTCTCGTCCGGCCGCGAAATCATACAGATTGGCCGTCTGCAACCGGACCTGCAGATCCGGTTTCCCGCCGGCCGGCAGATGGGCTAACCGCCGCCGCGCAACCTCGATATTGCTCTCCTCGCTATCGATCGCAGTGTAATCAACGTCAAAGCCTGAGCGACCAAACAGCCCCCACTCCACGCACCGTTCGACCATCGTGCCGATCCCCGCGCCCACCTCCAGCACGCGCAAAGGGCGGTCCCGCGGCAGTTCGTCATCCACTGCATCCGCCAGCGTCTGCCAGACCTGCCGGTTGAGCGCGCGGTCGTCTACGGTCCGTTTGGAGGCCAGGTAGCGTGTGAAATCGAAAGCGTCTGCCATATCTGGTTCCGATGATCACTCAATACAGGCTGCCAGGTACGCCCGGATCGCCGCCGCCGAGTCCGCCCAGCGCGGGTGGGAAGCGAAGCGCTGCCGGGCGTTGCGGCCCAGGGCGGCCAACCGCTCTCTGTCCCCGGCCAGGGTAGACAGATGCGCGGCGATGCCATCCGCGTCCGTCGGCTCGACCAGAAAACCGTTGACGCCGTGACGGACGATCTCGCCGCTGCCCCCGTGAACGCTGGCCAGCACCGGCAGCCCGAAGGCCATCGCCTCCAGGTATACAATGCCGAACCCCTCGTAAGACAGCACCGCCAGCAGGTGCGCGGCGCTGTACCGTTGCGCCAGCTCACTGTCCGATACGCGTCCATGCAGGCGGATGTTGTCCTCCAGGCCGGCTGCGCTGGTCTGCTTGCGCAGCGCGGCGGCATAACTCCTGTCGACCGTATCGTCGCCGACGACGTCCAGCAGCCACTCGGCCCTTGGCAGACGGGCAAGCGCGGCAATCAGATGGTGTAGCCCCTTGCGCGGGATCAGATTGCCGACGAATAGGATGCGCAGCGGACCGGCATCGTTCTGTAACTGTTGCGCCCCGCCGGTGTCCGGCGCCGGCAGATGATCAGCGGCCGGGTACGCGATCACGCCGCCCAGCGGAGCGAGGTTTTTTCTCCCTCCTCTCTCCTCTTCACTCTTTCCTTGTAGTTCCGCCACCGCCTGCCGGGTCGTCCGGCTGTTGAAGATAAAGCCGTCCACCGTGCGCAGGTAGGAACGCTCTACCGCCCGGTACAGGGGCAGCAACCGGCGCGGGTGCTGCTCACTGCTGCGCAGGTGGTGCACGATGCAGATCATTGGATAGCGGGGTCGAAGCCGTCGATTGACCAGCGCCAGTGATGGATGATTCAACTCGTCTTGCAGGAGAATGTCCACGGAAAGGTCGCGCAGACGCCGGTACAGGCGCAACGAGAGGTTGTCGGCCAGATGCGCCGGGTAGCTGCGCCAGGGGAGCGACACGATCTCGACGGAATCGCCGGCCTGACGCAGATGCTCGACCAGCTTGCGGTCGTAAAGATAACCGCCCGAGAGCGTGTCCAAAGAGCCGTAAATGAGCAGGCCGATGCGCATGAACTGCAGTGGCTGGCGGTCAGCGGCCGCCGTTGCGCTCCACCCGGTAAGAGGCCCAGGCGATTTCGTTTTCCCAGATGCGGGCGGTGACAGCGCTGATATTGGCGGCGTTCAGCCCGTCGGAAAAGCTGTTGGCGACGATGCGGCAGAAATGCTCGATGCTCGGATTGAGGCCGTCGAATTCCGGCAGGTCATTGAGCGTCTTATCGCGATAGCGGCCCACCAACCCTTCCAACAGCTCTTCCACATGCACGATATCCACCAGGTAGCCGTGCTGATCCAGATCCGCGCCTTCCAACTGGAACTCCAGCCGGTAGTGATGGGAATGCTTGTGGTTTTCCGGCCCCCAATCGCCGCCGATGAGGAAATGCTGGGCGACAAAGTCCCGCTGTACTGCCAACCTGTACATCGAATCGGTCCTTTCTACGGCAGTGAATAGAGGTTAGCAACTGCAGTTACTATAGCCACTATCCGCTGCAGTTTGGTAGTCCAGAATGACCTGCAAAGTCTGTTCCGGACAGCTGTCGATGAGACTGTAAGCCGCAGCCGCCTGTTCCAGCGGAAACCGGTGCGAGATCAGTTCATCTGCCGGCAGCTTCGCCAACAGTCGCCAAGCGCTCTCCATGCGGCGGGTCTTTGTCCAGCGGCCATGCAAGTGAGGCGCAACTGTACTCACCTGGCTGCTGATCAGGCGGATGCGGTTGCGGTGAAAAGAGCCGCCCAGTTGGAGCGTCGCCGGCTTGGTCCCGTACCAGGAGCCGACCACGATGCGGCTGCCGAATGCGGCCGCCGAGACCGCCGCATCCAAAGCTGTGGGCTGGCCGGAGAGTTCGTAAATCAGATCGGCGCCGTGCCGTTGTCCTGTATCTGCCAGCGCCTCCTGCAGCAGGTCAGGGCCGTCCGCGCTGCCGGGGTCGATCGTCTGGCTCGCGCCCAGCCGCAGGGCGAGACGCCGCCGCTGCGGCAGCGGGTCCACGGCGATCAGTGCAGCCAGGGGGAACTGCGCCAGCAGAGCGGTTGTGAGCAGCCCGACGATGCCCAGCCCCATCACCATTACCCGCTCGCCCACAAGCGGCGCGCCGTCCATCACCAGGTTGACGGCTGTCTCGGCGCTGGGCAACAGCGCGGCCTGAGTCGGCGGCATCCCTTCGGGCACTGCAAGGAGCGTCTGCGGGTTGGCGCAGAAGTGGCTTTCGTGGGGGTGGAAGGCGAAGTAGTAGCGGTTGTCCTCTCTGTCTGACGCGTCTACATGCCCACTTTCATCCGCTTGTCGAGTCGACGGAAACGCACAGATGCGCCCTACGCAGGCATAACCGTATTTCAGCGGGTAGCTAATCGCGTCGGTCAGGCCGACGATCGAGCTGTCGGCTGCCATGCCGGCGGGAACCTGTCCGCGGAAAAAGAGCATCTCCGTGCCGGCGCTGATGGCGGAGACGACCGTTTCGATCAGCAGATCGTCCCCTTGCGGCGGCGCCATCTCTTCGGTGCATATCTCGACCGCGCCCGGCGCCGTGAACAGCGCTGCGCGCCGCTTCACACGATTGGCGGCACAACGTCTGAACTGTGTCGAAATCACAGTCCTGTTTGCCGTGCGCCAAGGGTCGGCGGATGGCGTCGGCTCACGGCAAACTCCCCCCACAGTACTGTATCGGTCGCCAACTGCACCTGTTGGACATTCTGCAGACGCGGCATCACGGCATCGAACTCGTTCCCCGCACGCGCCGGTTGGATCACCTGATAGCCACCCAGAAAGACCGGCGCGATCGTGATCACGGCGTAGTCGGCCAAGCCGCTTTCCAGGAAGCTGGTCAAAACGCGGGCGCCCCCCTCGACCATCAGCGACCGGATGCCCTCCGCGTCGAGCCAAGTGAGGAGAGCGGCCAGATCTACGCGTCCACTTTCGTCTGCGGGCAGAGTGAAGATGCGTGCGCCGGCCTTTTCCAGGCGCTGCCGGCGTGACGACTGCGCTCCCTGGAGCGTGGTGGCGATCCAGGGGCCGCCGCGACCACGCAGGAGACTTGCGTCCGGCGGCGTGCGCAGCCGGGAGTCGAGAATAACCGGCTGGGGACTGTCACCGGGGAACAGCCGCACTGTCAATGCAGGATCGTCGGCCAGCACCGTTTCGATGCCGACCAGAATCGCGCTGTGGGCGGCCCGCAGCGCGTGGGTCATCGTCAGGGACGCGGGAGCGCTGATGGGGAAAGGCGTTCCCTGGCGGGCGGTCAGGCAACCGTCGAGACTCTGGGCATAGCTGAGCGTGACGAAAGGCCGAGGAGAACGGCGAGGAGAGAGAGGGTCGTTCTCTCTTTTCTCTCCACTCTTTTCTCGCAGTTGAATACGAGCGCGCAATCCATCCAGTTGTGGCCGGTACGCTTCCGCCAGATTAGGCGTGAGGCGCGGAACGGCAGGGGAACTGCTGGGGAACGGCTGGGAAAACCCCGGGGTTCCCCCGATTTTCCCCTGAATTTTCCCTGGTTTTTCATCGCTTTCTGGCCCGCTCTGCCCGTTAAGCCGGATGATGTGACGCATCCGGGCGACCTTTGCTTCCAGGTAGGCGTGGCTTTCCGGATTCGACGGCATCTGCAGGGGGATCCGTTCCCGCACTTCGATACCCAGGGCGGCCAACCCTTCGATCTTGGCTGGGTTATTGGTCAGCATCCGCACCGACCGGACGCCCAGCTCCTGTAGGATCAGGGCGGCGACCGTGTAGTCCCGTTCGTCGGCCTGGTGGCCCAACAACAGGTTGGCGTCAACCGTGTCGTAGCCCTCATCCTGCAGATTGTAGGCGCGCAGCTTCTCCTCCAGGCCGATGCCTCGCCCCTCCTGCCGCAGATAGATGAGCGCGCCCCGCCCTTCGGCGGCGATGGCCTGCATCGCCCGCGTCAGTTGTTCACCGCAGTCACAGCGTTGAGAACCGAGCACGTCGCCGGTGAAACACTCCGAATGGATGCGGACGAGCAGATCTTCGCCCTCGGGATCGCCAATCACCAGGGCCAGGTGGTTTTTGTCGTCCCATGCGCTGCGGAAATGATGCAGGCAGAAAGCGCCGTCCGCAGTAGGGATGCGGGCCGTGACCGTGCGTTTCACCTTTCGGGCGGGAAACTTCTGGGAAACGGCTGGGAAAACCCTGGGATTTCCCAGGGGTTCCCCTGGGATTTTTGCCGACATCTGATTATGAAACACCAGTTTTTAGTAAACGGCAACGGCAGCCAGCCACCTTCTGAACTGAGATTTCCGGGATTCAGGGGAGTAGCTGTGATTAACTGCAACGACAACTGCCTTTAATCCCCCAAAATCACAGTCAAAAACTGCAGTTCTGCAGTTAACCAAACCGTTCCTCCAGCCAGGGGTCCCCCTTCATGTGATAGCCGTAGCGTTCCCAGAAGCCGGGCCGGTCGCCGCGCATGAATTCCAACCCTCGCAGCCATTTGGCACTCTTCCAGAAGTATTTCTTCGGCACCAGCAGGCGCAGGGGATAGCCGTGGTCCGGTTCGATGGCTTTGCCCTGGTAGAGGTAGGCGAGCATCGTGTCGTCGTCGAGAACATCCAGAGCGATGTTTGTCGTATAGTCGCCGTCGCAGTGGGCCATCACATGCGTGGCCGCCGGGTCGACTTCGATGTGGCGCAAAAATTCCCGCCAGGGCACACCCGTCCAGGTCGTGTCCAGTTTGCTCCAGCGGGTGACGCAGTGGATGTCGACGGTTTGGGTCTTGGTCGGCAAGGCCGTCAACTCTTCCCACGAGAAGCTTTTTTCCTGGGCCAGCCCGAAGACGCGCAGATCCCAGCCATCCAGAGAAGCGTAATGATACGTCGGGCCGTAGGTCAACACCGGAAAACGTTCGGTGACGAACTGACCCGGCGGCACCCGCTCTTCGCGGGGATTGGTGGGCAGATTTTTGACCCGCTTCAACCGTTCGACTTTACGAAAGGGATTTTCGATACGCATTATTCCGTCTCCGTCTGAACTGTGATTTTGGGGGATTAGGGGGATTAACTGTGATTAACTGCAACGGCAGTTAATCCCCCTAATCTCGAAAATCCCAGAAATCACAGTCGTTTTTAGTAGCCAGTAACGGCACGACCCACTAAAAACTGAAAACTAAAAACCGCCGTTATACGCTTTGAGAATCAGAGAGGCGTTCTGGCCGCCGAGACCGAATCCGTTGCAAAGGCCGGCATTGACCTGGCAGACGCGGCTGACGTTGGGCACGTAGTCGAGGTCACAGTCCGGATCCCGTTCATTGTAGTTGATCGTCGGTGCAATGCGCTGTGTCTGTATCGCCTGCACGATCGCGGCCGCGCTCTGCGCGCCGGCTGCGCCCATGGCGTGGCCGATGCTGCTTTTGAGACTGGTGACCGGTATGTTGTAGGCGTCCTCGCCGAAGATTCGTTTGATGGCAGCGGTTTCCGATTTATCGTTCAAAATTGTGCCGGTGCCGTGGGCGACGATCCAGTCGATCTCGTCGGTGCCGAGGCCGCTCTCGCGCAGCGCAATACGCATACATTCGGTTGCGCCATGCCCGCCCGGTTCCGGCGCCACCATATCGAAGGCATCTTCACTCAGCCCGTAGCCGGCGAACTCGGCTAGGATCTGCGCGCCGCGCGCCTGTGCATGCTCCAGTGTTTCCAGCACAAACGCGGCCGCGCCCTCGCCGACGACCATGCCGTCCCTGTCGCCGCTGAACGGGCGGCAGGCGCTCTCCGGTTCGTCGTTGCGCGTGCTGGCCGCGCCCAGGCGGCTGAACGTGGAGATCGCCATCTTGGTCAGATAGCCCTCGGCCCCGCCGGTCAGCATCACATCCGCCTCCCCGCGCTGCAGGCGGCGAGCGGCTTCGCCGATGCTGGTGATTCCGGTGGCGCACGCGGTCACCTGGCTGTTGGTGGGGCCGGTGATGCCGCATTTGATGGCGATGAATGTGGGCGCGCTGCTGATCAGCGCCGCGGTGGCGCTGGCCGGATTGAAACGTTTGGGACCGTTTTCCTCCAGCTTGCGGCCCTCCTCCTCGACAATATCCCAGCCGCCGAAGGCCAGCCCCATTTCAACGCCGACGCGGGAACGGTCCTCCTTCGAAAGGTCCAGACCGGAACGGGTCAGCGCCTCCTGCGTTGCCTTCCACGCCAACTGCGTGCCGCGGCTGGTGCGGCGCACGTCTTTGCGGTCCATGTAGTCACGCGGCTCCCAATCGTTCACCCTGGCGGTGATCTGCGTGGGGAATCCGGTCGCGTCCCAGTGGGTGATAGGTCCGGTACCTGATTTTCCGGCAATCAGCCCAGCCCAGGAGCTTTCCAAATCGTGTCCCAGGGGCGTCACCATGCCGATACCGGTAACGACGATCCTGTCTGAACTGTGATTTTCGGGATTTGGGGGATTTGCTGTGATTAACGGCAACGGTGCGGACTCCTTCGAGTGAATAAGGGCAGGGGCGAGGGGCGAACGGCAGTTACTAACTCCTGACTCCTAACCCCTGGCCCCTGAATTTTTACCGCATTGTCAGAGCCATGACCGCTTTCTGGGCGTGCATGCGGTTCTCCGCCTCATCGTAGACGATTGATTGGGGACCGTCGATGACTTCGTCGGTGACTTCGATGTTGCGGTCGGCCGGTAGACAGTGCATGTACAGGGCATTGTCGTTGGCCAGGGCCATACGGCGGGCGTCGGTGATCCAATCGGTGTACTGGCTGCCTATCTCGGCGCTCTCCTCGTCGTCATCGGTCGTCAGCAGCGCGCCCCAACTCTTGGGGTAGAGGATGTCGGCGCCCTGGAACCCGGCGTCGAAGTCGTCGAGAATCTCAAAGCTGCCGCCGTGCTGCCCGACGTTGTCCTTAGCCTGCTGGACGATGTCCGGCATCAACTTGTATTCGGGCGGATGGGTCAGCCGCACGTTCATGCCGAAGCGGGTCATCTGCAGGATCAGGCTCTGCGGCACGGAGATCGGCTTCTGGTAGCTGCTCGCATAGGCCCAGCTGACGTTGATCGTCTTGCCTTGGGGATCGCCGACCTTTTCGATGATCGTCAACAGATCGGCCAGGATCTGGAACGGGTGGTAGATGTCGCACTGCATGTTCAGCACCGGCGCCCGGCTGGCGTCGGCCACACTGTTGATGTAATCGTTGCCTATGCCCCAGTCGCACTGGCGGATGGCGATGCCATCATAGTAACGCCCAAAAATTTCACCGATCTCCTTGCCGGTGTCGCCATGGCTGATCTGTGTCGTCTCGTGGTCGATGAATGCCGCGTGCCCCCCCAGCTGCGCCATGCCGGCCTCAAAGCTGGAGCGCGTGCGCGTGCTGGTGAAGAAGAAGAGCATGGCCAGCGCTTTGTCGCGCAAAAGCGGATGACCGATTCCCAGGGCACGCTCCCGTTTGAGCGTAAGGGCTACGTCCAGAACCGTCTCGATCTCCTCCTTCGAAAAGTCCATATCACTGATAAAATCACGACCGCGCAAATCGGTTTGCATTCGAGCCTGCTCCTGATTGTATTTTAGGGATTTCGTATCCGGTTTTCAGTAACTGCAATTCCACTGGTTGGCAAAGCGGCGCGTCCGCTGACCACTATAAACTGATTCGCGTTCCCGTCTCGCCTGCCAGCGCTCGTCCCAAATTCTGCGGATTCGTGATCAGGCAGTGGGCGTGGGGATTGCTGCTGTTTTCCAGAAATTCAATACAGGCGTCGATCTTGGGCTGCATACTGCCGGCGGCAAAATGCCCCTTCCCCTGGTACCGTTTGGCCTCGACAACGGTGAGTTGGTCCAGATCGATCTGTTCGGGCTTGCCAAAGTGCAGGGCCACTTTCTCCACGCCGGTGCTGATCAGAAAGAGGTCGGCCCCCAAATCGACCGCCAGCAGACAGCTCGCCATGTCCTTGTCGATCACCGCGGAGACACCTTGCAGTTGGCCGCCGGCGTCACGCACAACCGGGATGCCGCCCCCGCCGCAGGCCACAACCACCCAGCCCATATTCACCGCCTGGCGAACCGCCTCGATTTCGATGATCTCCACCGGCCTCGGGCTGGAAACAACCCGCCGCCAGCCGCGCCCGGCATCCTCGACAACGTGCCAGCCTCTGCTCTCAAAGCTGCGGGCCGTCTCTTCATCCAGAAAATTGCCAATCGGCTTGGATGGGTTGTCGAAGGCCGGGTCGTTTTCGTCCACCCGCGTCTGCGTGATGATGGTTGTGGTCTCGCGCTGGATCTGCCGCTGACGGAAGTCGTTGTTGAGCGCCTGCTGCAACATGAAGCCGATGCTGCCCTGCGTGTCGGCGACGACCAGAGTGAGGGGAATCGTGTGGACTTCGCCGAGGGCCAGTTCGTTGCGCCGCAGGATGAACCCCACCTGCGGCCCGTTGCCGTGTGTGACTACGACTCCCTGCCAGCCACTTTCGAGCATCCGGGCAATCTGTCTGGTTGTCTCATGCACCGCGTCCCACTGGTGGACGATCTCCGGCCGGCTGCTGTCGGCGATGAGAGAGTTGCCGCCAATCGCGACGACAGCCAGAGTGGTTGCGCGGTCGGGCGAACTGTCATCGGCGGCCATATGGGAACTGTGATCTGTCATTGCCGGCTTCGGTCTGCGAAAACAAATCCGCTGTCGATCAGCGGATGCGGCCCCCTGATTATAAGAATCGACAACGGAAAAGTCAATGCGCCTTCTTGCGGGGTGCAGTCCAAAGTAGGGATGAACAAGGGTACCCACAAGGGGTGCCCCCACGGTGGGAGGTATAGACCTTTTGGGATCTATGTCTTCGTAATATTCTGTTGGTTTCGTCGTGTACGCGGGGATTGACCGCCCCTGCCCGTTTCGGGCAGCTTCAAGAGGTCTTGTCTTAATTCGATGCAATTGGCCTGCGCCCTCTTGCGCGGCGCGTTTCGCAGAGACGTCTGCCGGCTACATGACAAGAGCGTGTGCGATGGATTTGAGAACAGTGCTGAGGACGGGCCGGGCGGGTTGGGGGCGTGGTTCTATCATACACCTTGGCTCGTGATCGGGCTTTCGGGGCCTACTGCACCTTGTGGAGGTACAAGTTCCTGAGGGTGCTTGGCCTGTGCAAGCGGCAGTCGAATGGAAAATGTGCTGCCCTGCCCCATTCCTGCGCTGGTCACTTCAATCTCTCCATCGTGGGCCTTGACAAGCGCCTGCGCGATCGCCAATCCCAGCCCAACGCCACCGCTGTCTCGGGTTCGATTTTTGTCGACTCGGTAGAAGCGGTCAAAAACACGTAAAATGTCTTCTGGTGCGATGCCGTCACCGTTATCGGCCACAGTAATCGCGGCCATCTCTTCTTCCGCCCGCAAAGAAAGCGTGATCACCCCACCGGCCGGCGTGTGCTGCAATGCGTTTGTCAGAAGATTCTGCAATGCTTGGGCGAACCGCATGCGGTCAACGGCAGCAAAAACGGATGCGCGCGGCAAACTGGTATCGAGAGAGATATTCTTTTCTCCTGCCAATGGGGAAAAAAGCTCTGCTACCTCTTCCAGCAGAACCGTCAGATCTCTGGGACTGCGGTGCAGCGGCAACTGACGGGCCTCTGCCTGGGCCACGAGTCGCAGATCGTCCACCAACTGATGCAGATGGCGGGTCTGATCATACAGGCGGGCGATTTCCGCCTTGTCGAGGGGGTAGACATCGTCCAGAATTGCCCGCAGATTGCCTTCCAGAACAGTGAGGGGGGTGCGCAGCTCGTGGGCAATATCGTTCAACATACTGCGGCGCAGCGTCTCCGCATCCTCTAACGCGGCTGCCATTTTATTAAAGGAATTTGACACCTCCCGCATTTCGGCGCTGCCCTGTTCGGCCACCCGGAAACTGAGATCGCGCCTGGCGATGGCCTGCGTCCCATTTACAAGATGAATGAGGGGCGCAGAGAGCCAGCGACTTACCAGGATCCCGAAGACGATCGCCAGTACGGCGCCGATGAGAAGAACCTGCAACAGAAATGCGCTGGCCCGCTCCGCAAATCCTGGCGAGATGTCATCTGGCGCCGTGAAAGTAAACAGATGGTTATAGGACGCATCCCCGCGAATCAGGTCGAGGAAGCCGACGATACGCCCTTCGACGTTGATGGGTACTGCCTCCTGCAACTGGGACGCCTCCAGGCGGCTCGGCCTGTCCGGGCCGACGGTTGCGTAGAGGACCTGGCCCTCCGGGTCGGTCAGTACGAGGATTGTCCTGTTGGCGGCGTTGAAAAAGAGCGCGGAATCGGCGCCTTCCAGCAGTGGCGAGACGCCCTGCCAACTTCCTCGCGCGCCATAATGCGCCTCCAATCGATCGATCAGGCCAGCTTCCCTGGAAAAATAGACAAGAGTCAGCGAGCGCAGATTGTTGTCGGCGAAGTACAGTCGCGCCGTGTACGAGATGGCGCCAAAGCTGATGATAATGATCGCAGCGAAAGCCAGGCTGAGCCGTACCCATAGCCGGTTCATTCCCGCTCTCCGGCCAGCCGGTAACCGACCCCGTAGACTGTCTGGATGAGCTTCGGCTTGTGGGAATCGACCTCGATTTTGCGGCGCAGGTTTTTGATGTGGCTGTCCAGCATCCGGTCCACGCCGTCATAGTCGTAACCCAATGCCTTATCCATCAGTTCTGTGCGTGTGAAGACATAGCCGGGGCTTTCCATCAGCGTCTGCAGCAGACTGAACTCTGTAGGCGTCAGTTCCACGGCCGTGTTCCGCACCTGCACGTCACGGCGCTCCACGTCCATCCGCAGATCACCAACAACCAGCGCCGTCATTGGCGGTGTCGTCCGCTGGCTGCGCCGCAGCAGCGCCCGCATCCGCGCTACCACTTCGCGGGGATTGAAAGGCTTGGTAACATAGTCGTCCGCACCCAGTTCCAAGCCGACAATCTTGTCCGTATCCTCGACCCGCGCCGTCAACATGATGATCAGCGTGTCGGCCAGCTTCTCGTCGCCGCGGACTGTGCGCGTGATCTCCCAACCATCCCTGTCCGGCAGCATCAGATCCAACAGCATCAACTGCGGCGACTCTCTCCGCAGCGAATGCAGCGCGCTCTCCCCGTCATAGGCGACAGACACCGCGTATCGCTCCCGCTGCAAGTAGCTCCGCAGCAGGCGCACGATCTCGCGGTCGTCGTCAACGATTAGAATGTGTTCTTCCGCCACAGGCCCGTTATAACTGGTTTCTACCGCTAAGGCAAGTTGCTCGACCGGCATGGGGTCGGGTCCTTCGCGTCTGTACGGCCCAGGTTTCCAGTATCCAAGCCACGGTGGATCCAGCGTAATCTGTTCCTGCAGCCTGCGCTGTTCCCGGTCTACTGCTCTCTCGCCTTCTAGGGAGACCCACCACCGGCGCCAGGAGCGCCCCGGGGCGGCCCGGAGAAGGGAGCCCAATCGTCGTCCTGACTGACAAAAGTAGTAGCGCCCAGCACTTCATCGCCGCCCTGCAACTGCGTTGAACGGACAACAGTCCACTCGCCCTGAACTCCCTCAACGACGACCGCCACAGGTTGCGTCTGTTCGTCTCTCGTCTTGATCACAACCGTCTCGCCGTTATACGCCTGAACTGCATTCGTGGGCACCAGCCAGCGGGCATCCGCCATTTCGCTGCGCAGGGTGGCAACAGCCGTCATGCCCGGTCTTACGTTTGTCAGGGCTTCATCGATCAACCGTACCGTCACTGGGTAGTCAATCACCCCTGCCTGGGCGTTGCTTGATGGCTCGATGCCGCTGATCATCCCTGCAAACACCCTTTCGGGGAAGGCATCAATCGTGACGTCCGCCAGCTGACCGACGCTGATCTTGGGAATGTCGACTTCGGCGACATCGATCGTCAACTGCAGTTGGCTCAGGTCCGCTATCGTGATCGCGACGGTTCCCGCCGAAATCCGGTCGCTTTCATCCACATTGACCCGCAAAACAGTACCCGCAGCCGGAGCGACCAACTCTGCTTTGATCAGGTTGAGCCTTGCCTCCAGCAGGGTTAGCTGCGCCTGCTCGATCGACAACCGTGCCAGTTCGATATCCGTTTCATCCGCGCCGCGCAGCAGTGCGTCCAGTCTGGACTGGGTCGCAGCGACCTGCGCCTCAGCTGCCGCAATATTCACGGCCGTAGGGCCGGCCAACAGATCATCCAACTGCTGCTGTGCGGTCTGGGCTTGGCTCAGCGCAGACTGCAAATCCGCTTTTGAGGCCGGCGCAACTGCCTCCTCATAGGCTGCCAGTGCTGACCCGTAGGAGATTGTCGACTGCTGCAATTGGGCCGCCTGCCGCGTCATACCCACATCCTCGCGCCAAGCTACCTTGTCATACTCGGTCTGGGCTTCCTGCATGGTTACGCGCGCGTTTTCCACCGCCGCCGCCAGTTGGATGCGTTCATTCTCGCTGGCTCCAGCGCGAAGGTCATTGTATCTCGCCCAAGCGGAGGCGGCACTGCTTCGCGCTGCGGCCAGTTCCCCTTCGCTGGCGCCGTTCTGTACTTCGGCCAGATTCTCCTCGGCCGACTTCAGCTCCGCTTCCGCCGCGGCAAGCTCAGCCGCGCTGGCGGCCTCCAACAGATTTTCAAGCTGTAGTTCAGCCGAAGTCAGATTGATGCGGGCCTGGTCAACCGCCCTGCGCAGGTCGTCCCGATCCAGCGCCGCCAGCAGATCACCGCTGCTGACCACGTCGCCAACTTCCACCAGCACTTCTTCTACGTAGCCGTTGACCTGCGCAACCACCTGTTTTGTGTCTACAAGCTCGATATTGCCGGCCGCGGTGACCCTGTCTACAGCCGTGTCCGCCGGGCGGATGAGCGTGGTTTCGAGGCTGGCGACCGATTCCGTATTGGCTGCTATTGCCGTTCCAGCTGCCGTCTGTTCTGGCCCAATCAGGCCAGAGAAACCTGCATAACCGGCGCCCAGCACAATGCTAACCACGATGGCGCCCAGAATGAGTAAGATACGTTTCTTGTTCATGAGAGAACTCCCTTCAATTGGTGAACGAACTTGTCGTTCGTTTCGAAATCAGCTGTATCCGATGCGCGTTCACGAATGAATCTATCCTGCTTTCAGCCATCAACTTCGGCCGCCGTCCGTTCGCCCTCTTCCTCGAAAAAGCATCACTCATATCGCAATGCCTCAATCGGGTCCAACTGAGTCGCCCGCATCGCCGGATACAGCCCGAAGATCAGCCCGCAACCGGCGCTGACACCCACAGCCATGATCACTGCGTCGACCCCTATCAGAAGGTCGATAGGGAAGTTGGGGATTCTCTGCACCAGCAGAGCTAAGCCGTAGCTGATGGCGATTCCAATCAGGCCCCCCAGTAACGTCAGCACCAGCGACTCAATCAGAAACTGCAGCAACACGTCGCTGGTGTGTGCGCCCAGCGCCTTGCGCAGGCCGATCTCCTTGGTGCGTTCCGTTATCGATACAAGCATGATGTTCATGATGCCGATTCCGCCTACCACAAGGCTGATGGCAGCGATACTGCTCAGAAGCAGGGTAAGCGTGCCGGTGACGGCGCCGATCGTGTCCAGCAGGCTGGCCTGCGTGCTGATGGTAAAGTCATTGTCGTCGTCCGCGCCGAGTCCGTGGCGCAGACGCAAGGTCTGTTCGATCTGCAGCTCGGCTGCCTCCACCCGTTCTTCACTTACCGCATTCGCCGATATCGATGTAACAGTGTATTCGCCCCGATAGCGGGGCACGTTGAAGATGCGTCCGTGGGCCACGCCAATTGGGATGAACCCACTGTCGTCATTGCTGCCGAAACCCGCGTTGCCGCTTTCTTCCAGCACACCGACGATCATGAACGGTTCGCCGTCGATGCGCACGCTCTCGCCTACCACCTGCGTGCGCTCGAAAAGGTCCGTCGCTACCGCCGTTCCGATGACGATTACATTTCTCATCCGGGTGATCTCGTCCTCCGTCAGAAAGCGGCCCTCGGCCATCTCCAGTCTGTGAACTTCGGCATAGTCAACAGTCGTGCCTGTCACCCGGGTCTGCTTGTTATTGCTGTCGGCGACCAGCTGGATGTTGCCTCCAAATTGGGGCACGACCTCAACAACATCTGGATGGAAGGCGGGGTCGGAAAGCGCCTTTACATCGCCCATTGTCAGCATCTGAACAGGGGCGCCGGCGCCCTCTCCTTCGCTCGCTGTGCTCGGGCTGATCGTCAAGCGTGTTGTGCCCTGGCTGGCAACTTCGTCCAGGATGTTTGCCGACGCGCCGCGTCCGACACCCAGAATTGACAGGACCGCGGCCACGCCGATGATAATGCCCAGCATCGTCAAACCGGCCCGCATCTTGTTGGCGGCGATGCTATCCACAGCAACCCGGAAATATCTAAACAGCTTCATACCTCTTTTCCTCATCTTTCTCTATCGTGACAAGTCGCGGCAGCGGTGCAAGCGCGGCCCTGCTCAGCCCGTTGCGCTCTCCGCCCGCCGCGCCGCGCGAATCGGAGATGATCGTGCCGTCTCGCATTGTAATTACGCGACGGGCCCGTTCGGCGACCTCCTGGTCGTGCGTAATGATGACAAGTGTCAGCCCTTCCTGGTGCAGCTTTTCGAAGAGTGCCATCACCTCTTCACCGGTGCGGGTGTCGAGCGCGCCGGTTGGTTCGTCCGCCAACAACAGGCTGGGCTGGTTGACAAGAGCACGCGCGATCGCCACCCGCTGTTGCTGTCCACCCGAAAGTTCCTCCGGCTTGTGGTCTGCGCGGTCAGCCAGGCCCACCTGCGCCAGTGCTTCCAGCGCCCGCTGGCGAGAGGCGCTGCGAGCAACACCTGCATAGAAAAGCGGCAGCTCCACCTGCCGCCAGGCAGGCGCACGCGCCAGCAGGTTGAATTGCTGGAATACGAATCCGATCTCCATGTTGCGCAGATTTGCCAGCTGTCTGCCGGTCAGGTCATCTGCCCTTTGGCCGCGAATCTGGTAGACACCGGCCGTGGGGCGGTCCAACAAACCGATAATGTTCATCAGCGTGCTTTTTCCAGAACCACTGGTACCGACGATCGCTACGTACTCTCCCTTGTCTATTGAAAGAGAAACACCGGCCAGCGCGGGTAGGCTTGTCTCCCCCATCTGATAGACTTTCGTTATTTCTTTCATGCCTATCAGCGCTGACGAATCCGTCATATCTCTGTCTCCTGAACTGACAATGCGATGCAGATTGGCTGAGACGGCGGGATTATTCGCAGTCACCGCCTTGACTCTCTACAGCGTATCACTGAAATCTGGAAAAATTCTGGAGATGAAGCAGAGGAATTGAGGAGGATGTTTCCGCGGCGCAGCGGTGGTTTTGCGCTGCGCCCCGGCAACAGCAACGGCATTGATCCGCGGAGGACGCGGAGAAACGCGGAGAACTGCAACGGCTACGGCAAAGAGGAGCGAAGCGTTAAACAGTAGTTGGATCGTACACAAATTGCCCAGAACAGATTTTGCCGCGATTTCTGGGATGTTTCAGGCCCGATAGTGGCCGCTTACCAGTGTAACGGAACGGCAATCCCTCAAAAGCGCACACCCATTTCGGGTCAAATCCTGCACAGGGAACCGATTGACCAACCGGAATTCTCTGGGATATGATCTCCCTGACAGGGTATGCTGATGCGTTGCGCCGAGTCGCCGTTGATCAGTTGTTCTGGACGCTCGCGATCGTTTCCCGCAGCATGGAAACCGACTGCGCCAGGGCCGCTTGCGGCTCGCCGGCGACGCGACATTCGTATGTCAGATAGCCCTTGAAACCGACGTCGACCAGAGCCTGAATGCCTGCCTGCCAGTCGATGTCACCGATGCCAGGCTGGACACGCGTATTGTCAGCCACGTGGACATGACCGATGTACCGGCCGATCTTGCGGATCGTCGCCGGTGTGTCGACTTCCTCGATATGCATGTGGAAGAAATCGGTCAGCAGAGCCACGCCGGGAGGGTCCCCTGCCTTCTGGATGATTTCCACCCCGTCCTCCTGCTGTCGCAGCAGGTGCTGCTCATAGCGGTTGAGAGGTTCCAGCAGCAGTAGCGTGCCATGACTGTGCGCGAACGCGGCCAGATCGCGCGTGATCTCGACCAGCAACGCCTTTTCCAGCGCCACCGCATCCTTGAGCGGCGAAAGGTCCGGCAGCCGCGGTGGGCCGAAGATCGGCGGCACAATCTGGCCGACGGCGCCGAAATGGCCGCAGGCTTCCAGGTTGCGTCTGGATTCGTCGATGCTGGCCTGGCGCTTGGCCAGGTCCGGGTCGAGCCAGTCGAACGTGGATTGGCCGCAAACGGACGAGATGCGCACCGTGCGATTGCGGAAGGCGGCCTCGTATTCATTGACGCGGTCATAGAGTCGCGATCGGCCCTGAATCTCGACACCGTCGATCTGCAGCGCCTCGGCGCAGTCGAGCTTTTCGTTCAACGTTTCGCCGGGCAACAGGTTTTCCTGTATTGAGATAAGCATGGGGTCTCCTTACTGGGATCGCGGGCGTCTCGCCCGCATCCTGTGCAGTTGGACAGAGGCAGCCGGAAACTCGCCCCCATCTTGAATCGCACCTGCTTTCAGCGCTGGGATAGCGAAGCGGTAGCGCATGTGATACACTCAAATATCGGTTCACATTGTTTGCCGTGAGCCGGCCGCATCCTTTGCGTTGAGCCGACGCCATCTGCCGGCCCTTGGCGAAGCGCAAACTTTGTGCTGACGCCCGGCGGCATGCGGGTGGGACGCCTGCGATCTCGGGGAGGGCGGAAGCGTCAAATAGCCTTGGCGAACGGCAAATAGCCCTTGCTTGTTGGAACCATTGGAGTCGACAACCGTCGTCGATATGCGATCTAGTTTATCTGATCTCCGTTGCAAAAGTGATTAACCACAACTCGCCGCGCTCCTCCCAAGAAGAAGGGCATTCGATAAACTCCGCTGACGATGGCGGCTGGGTCCCAGGAGCGTCCGCCGCCGGCCCGAATTCTGCTGACACGGGCAGTACACACACAGGCGCAAATCACGAAGCCGAGGCGCATCAACCCAACGCGCTTGTGCCCCACCGGCGTCAGATGCCGGTATTGAGACCGGAAGTCATCATCGAAATCCCCCCGCCCGTCAACAGGACCCGGCGATTCGTCTGGCTGGGCGCGGCGGCCGTTCCCCTGGTCATCACATTGATTGCGCTCTCCGCGCTGGCGATTCGCTCCCAGAGTGGGCCAACCACCGCGCAGGAGGCAACCGTGGAGGCGCGGGTCGCGATGCGCCTGACCGAAGAGTGGTCCAAGAATCAACCTCAATACGCGGCCACCGCCGCGCTTGAGGCGACCGTAGAGGCGCGGGTCGCGCTGCGCCTGGAGGAAGAGCGGGCCATCCAGGCCCAGCAGCAGTCGGCGACTGCGGCCGGTGAACCGACGGTGAGCCTCACCACCGACACCGCCGCCGCGACCCCTGCTGCCGAAGATGCCGCCCCCGTCTATGCTCTCTCCTCTGTCGTGCTGAATCTCCGCCGGGGCCCCGGTGAAAACTACGAATCGCTGGGGCTTATCCCGCCCGGCGAACAACTGCGCCTGCTCGGCCGCACGATAGACAGCGGCTGGTTCTACGTAGCGAAGACCGACGTTTTCTCGGCAGAAGAGGAGCTGGGATGGGTGGCCGGCTGGCTGGTGGATGTGCCCGGAGACCCGATGCTTCTCGAAGTCGTATCGCCGAATCCTCTGGCAACACAGCGCGAGTAGCGGTCGTGAACCGGCGAAAGGCCCCCGCGCTCAGATAGCAACGGGATAGCGCATGTTAACGTTGTACTCCAGACCTGCCCCGCCGCCCGGTTGCATTACAGCCCCAGCGCGTCGTCGATCTCCTCTTGGTAGGTGCGCACCGCGCCCGACAACAACTCCTCAAGATCGACGGCACGCCCCACAGCCGCGGATTCGTAGGCGCCCAGAATTGCCGCCACCGCGATCATGCCGTCGCGGCCGTCGACCTCCGGCGCGCGACCCTGCAGAATCGCCTCACCGAAGTCGTGATATTCGATCGCCAGCAGCCTGGCGTCCAGCGCCATCTCGGCATGGGGTACGTCGGGCAAGTCATAGACAACGCCGTCCTCGCCGAACAGCCGGGCAGTAATGTCGTTCAGAGAGAAGTCGGGCAGCAGGCTCAGGATCTCCTTGCCCTCTAGCGTCCGCTCCGCCAGACGCAGCCGCACCGCCTCGCCCGTCCGGTCCCGGGGAATGTCTAGCGCGCCCCAGCGGCCGTGAACACTGCGTTCAAAACGGCTGCTTCCCCTGCCCCCGCCCAAGTGTGAGAACTGCACGGTCGCGCCGGATTGCATCGCGTACTGCGCCACGATCGAGTCCTCGCCCGTAGCCTCGATCGTTTCCGGGTAGGTGGGCGTCTGCTCCCGGTACGAGATCAGCGGGTGGTTTTCGGCGACGGGACGCCGGCGGATTGGCTCCACGATCAACCCCCGTCCGAAGATACGCTTGTATTCGCCGAGATAGTAACGGATGATATCGGCGTAATGAACGCCCATGTCCAGGCCGATCGCCCCCTTTTCCTTCAGATGCCGCCAGGGCGTAGCGGCCATCACATCGTTGCCGCCGAGCGACGTCTGGACCATCAGTAAAGGATCGTCCAGGAGTCCGGCGTCGATTACGGCGCGCGCCATGCGGTTGACCGGATCGCGGCGGTAGTTTTCCGCGGTTGCAAGTACAGTGCCGCTCCGTTCGGCCGCGTCGATGATGCGCCGGCAGGCCCGGATGGTGATGCCCAACGGTTTTTCCACCAGGGCGTGTTTGCCGGCCGCCAGCGCCGCCGTTGCGATTTCGTGGTGGCTGGAGCCGTCGGTAACCACGTCGACCGCCGCGATATCCGGGTGGGCCAGCATGCGGTCCAGATCGGTGAAGATCAGCGGCTTGCGATCAAACAGGCGCTCCACCTCGGCGGCGATCCGCTCGGCATTGTCACGGTTGATGTCGCAGACCGCCATCAACGCCACATTCGACATGCCGGTCTCTTCCAGGGTGTGGTACGCGATTGTGTGGCGATGGCCCATGCCGCCGCACCCGACCACACAGATGGGAACTCGTTCACTGTTCTGGCTCATCGGTCCGTCCTTAACGCGTTACATATGTTGCGGGATCTCCGTCTCCTTCGCGGTGATGAACTCCAGCAGCGCCGGCACGCCTTCCTCCGTCTTCTGGATGCCGCGCTCAATCGCGGGGCTGATCTGGTCCGGCGTCTCGATTCTCTCGCCGTAGCCGCCGAACGCCTCGGCCATCTTGGCGTAGTTGCCGGAGATATCGGTCGCGCCGTACTTCTCTTGAGAGACCGGCATGATCGGAATCTCAATCGCCATCGAGAAGTTGTTGAACAGGACCGACAGAATGGGGATGCGCTCCCGCACCGCGGTTTCGAAGTCCATGCCGGTGAAGCCGATCGCGGCGTCGCCCCACACGTTGATGCAGAGCTTGTCCGGGCAAGCCAGCTTGGCTCCCATCGCCAGACCCAGGCCGTAGCCCAGCTGTGTCGTCTTGCCCCAGCCGATATAGGAGAGCGGCGTTATCGATTTCCAGAAGGGGGAAAGCTGATCGCGCGGGCTGCCGGCATCATGCGTGATGATGGTATTGGCCACATCGACGGAGTCGTAGAGATCGCGAATCACCCGGTAAGGGGAGAGCGGGGCACCGTCGCTGTTGAGCTTGTCCGCCCACTCGGACTCCCACTTGCCATTGATCTCTGCAATTTTGGCGGCGACGCCGGCTTGGCGGCCGCGCGGCTGTCCGCCTAGCCGTTCCGACACGGCCGCAATCAACGCCCGCAGCGTCAGGTCGGCGTCGCCGATGAGGGCGTGCTGGCTGACGACGTCTTTGTTGACGTCGGCCGGGTCCAGCGTGGCGTGGATGATCGTCTTGCCGGCCGGCATGCGTACACCGAAGCTGGTGATGCTGAAACTGCAGCCGATGCCGAAAATTACGTCGGCGTTGTTGAGGAAGTCCGCAACCGCCTTGGCGTGGGAGCGGTTGGCCGAGCCGAGGCTCAAAGGATGTGTTTCGGGGAAGGCGCTCTTTCCGTTCAGGGTGGTCGTAACCGGCGCTTCCAGTAACTCTGCCAGCGCCTTGAGGGCCTCCCATCCCTTGGCGTAGTGGACACCCTGGCCGGCATAGATCACCGGCCGTTCCGCCGCTACCAGCATATCCGCCGCCTGTTCCACATCCGCCGGGTCCGGCCCGTAGCGCAGCCGTTTCACCGGTTGATAGTCAAATTCTGCGACCTCGGCAGAGGCAATATCCGCGGGGATTTCTACCAGGGCCGGCCGCGGCCGGCCGCTGCGCACCGCCTGAAACGCCCGCCGTATCGCGTCCGCAGTCATCTCCGGCATGATCAGCTGCTCGCTCGATTTGGTGACGGGGGCATAGCTCTGGGCAGAGTTGAAGTTGGGCTGCACCTGGTTGATCGGCCGGGCATAGCCGCCGGGCAGAACGACGATTGGAGAGGAGTCGCCGAATGCCTGCGCCACGCCGCCGTAGGCGTTCTCAGAACCGGGGCCGGACTGCATGCAGAAGACGCCGATCTTGTCGCCCGAACTCAAGCGGCTGATGGCGTCCGCCATGTGCAGACCGATACGCTCCTGGCGCACGATGATTGTGCGGATGTCCAATTCGGCGGCCGATTCGATGAGATGGTTTACCGGATAGGCGAAAAGGATCTCCGTGCCCTCCTCTTTCAGGCAGTGGGCGATAACGTCAACGACTTGCATGCTGTGATCTCCTTAAGTGTGGGTTCAAACGGCAGGAGCAAGGGGCGAGGGGCGAGCAACCCCTAAACCCTGGCCCCTAAGCCCTAACTTAGTAGCCGCGCTCGACACCTACCGTATTCTGTAGCGGTTCGCCATTCAGAAATCGTTTCAAGTTGCTGCTCAGAATGCGCCTGACATTGGCCGAGGTCTGGACTGAAGAGGGGGAACTGTGCGGCGTGATCAGCAGATTCGGCGCGTCCCAGAGCGGATCGTCCGCCGGCAGCGGCTCCGTGGTCGCCACATCCAGCGCCGCGCCGGCTAGCTGGCCCTCCTCCAACATCCGGATCAGAGTCGGTTCATCGATGATGCCCCCGCGCGAGATGACGATGAAAAAGGCTTCCGGTTGCAGGAGGGCCAGCTCCTCCGGCCCGATCATGCCCCGCGTCTCCGCAGTGATCGGGACCGTCACCACCACCACGTCCGATTCCCGCAACAGCGCCGGCATACCGTCCAAGAGTTGCAGGTCGGAGACATAGTTGGGCTTTTCCATGGGATTGACGTCGACCGCGCTGACCTCCATCTCGAAAGCGGCGGCCCGCTTTGCGATCTCGCGGCCGATATTCCCCAGGCCGACGATACCCATTTTCAGACCGACGAGACCGACCAGCCGCGCGCCCTCGGGAACGCCCCACTCGTGCCGCTGTTGCGCCTTATACAGGGGACCGAACTGGCGCGTGAGGAATACCAGCATCCCCATCGTATGCTCTGCAATCGTCGCGGCGTGCGCTCCCCGCGTATTGCAGACGGTAATATCCCGCTCCGCCAGCTCCGGCGCATTGCGCATCCATTCCACGCCTGCGCTGGGCGACTGGATCCAGCGCACGTTCGGCGCAGCTTGCAGCTGGCTGCTGTTCATCGGGCCGAAGGCGGCTTCCGCGTCGGCGGCCTTCGCCGCGATCTCTTCGGCCGTATCCGCAAACACAAACTCCACCTGCGGAAAGTCCTCCCGGAAGCCATCCACAAATCTCATGACCCACTGCCCTGTTATCAGAACTTTCATTGTACTCTCCATCGTTGGTCTGAACGCTGTCGTGAAAAGTGAATCGTGGTTAGTGGGGCTGCCATCCACGAGCCGTTTTCCACTAACCACAGAGATTTTGTCATTATACATCAGAATGGCACGGGCACAGCATAGGCGCGCGGAGAGAGTGCGTCCCAGATTTTTTGCGAGATTCGTCTGACCAGTGTTGGCTACAGCCTGGTCAATGAATCAGCTCCACTTGGCGGACAACAATTTGGGATGCACCCCGCGAAGAGAGGGGAACGACAGGGGAATGACAGGGAAACCCCCGCAGTTCCACTGCCGTTTTGTGGCTGAAACTACGATGTGCTATAGTTGAATTCTAATATCCGGGGGATTAGCTCAGATGGCTAGAGCGCTACGTTGACATCGTAGAGGTCACTGGTTCAAGTCCAGTATCTCCCACTTTACTTGCGCTGAGCCGACGCCATCTGCCGGCCCTTGGCGAAGCGCAAACTTGGATAGTGAATAGTAAACTGCGGTTCGAGCAGATATTTTTCCTTCTACCGAACACACCTCACTTGATGGCTCGGTGTAGGTATGTTCGGTATATTTCTGTGAAATCTGCATGTACAGCCGTTCGGCCAAATGGCGCCGGCCCTCAATGAAGAGCGCGACAGGAGAAAGATAATGCGCAATCGAATGTTACTGAGTAAGCTGGCAACTGTTCTGGTAGCCGCCGCCGTGTTTGTGTCCGGCTGTTATCAGTACATGCCGCCCCATTCACAGATGGATGGTTCCGTCACCAAGTCACGCAGTCAGGTTACCAAGGCGGATCTTCCTGGCTACACCGTGGCCATGGTCGAGAAAGCGGTGCGGCTCTACGACGCCAAGGGGCGGGAGGCGGCGGTAGACTACTACAACTCCCCGGAGAGCGTGGACGGCGAGTGGTATGTCTTTATCTTAGATGAGAACGATCAGTTGATCGCCCACGCCAACCCGGATCTGCTTGGCCAGGACCTGAAGGGTGACTTGGGCGTCGATGTCACCGGCTATCGCTTCGGCGACCTGATGCTCAGCGCGACCGAAGAGGGACTGTGGGTAGACTATCTCTTCCTCAACCCGGCCACCGGTAATCAGGAGTACAAGCATTCCTGGGTGGTCAGGCGGGATGGGCTGATGTTCGGCTCCGGCTGGTACCAGATTCTTCCCGACCTCTCCCGGCGTGTCACCAAAGCGGACCGTCCCGGCTACACTGTGGCCATGGTAGAGCGGGCGCTGCAGCGTTATGAGTCCGAAGGGCGCGAGGCGACGGTCGAGTACTACAACTCTCCGGAAAGCACGGACGGCGAATGGTATGTCTTCATCGTAGATGAAAATGACGAGATAATCGCCCACCCCAACCCGGATCTGCTGGGTGAGAGCCTGTATGGCCCTGTGGGGGTGGATATCACCGGCTACCGGCATGGCGAACAGATAGCTGGCGCCACCGAGGAAGGGAAATGGGTCGACTATATCTTCCTCAACCCTGCTACCGGTAACCAGGAGTACAAGCATACCTGGGTGGTTAAGCACGATGGGTTGATCTTCGGCTCCGGCTGGTACCAGGTCCTCCCGACTTTGTCGCTGGGCGTAACCAAGGCGCAACCGGCCGAATACACAGTCGCCATGGTGGACAAGGCACTGCGCTACTACAAAGCGCATGGTCGGGAAGAAGCCGTCGCCTATTACAACACGCCGGAAAGCGTGGATGGGGCCTGGTATATTTACATCGTCGACGAGAATGATTTGGTAATCGCCCACGCCAACCCGGATCTGCTGGGTGAGGACTTGAAGGGAGACCTGGGCGTGGACTCCACCGGCTATCGTTTCGGCGACGAGATGTTGAACGCCACCGCAGAGGGTGTGTGGGTAGACTATGTCTTCCTCAATCCCGCCACCGGCGCCGAGGAGACGAAGCATGCCTGGGTCGTGCGCCATGATGGACTGCTCATTGGCTCCGACTGGTATGAATAGGGGCCCTTCGGACGGGGAACTTCTGGGGAACGGCTGGGAAAACCCAGGGGTTCCCCAGATTTTCCCCTGGTTTTTCCATGTTGATTGATGGGCTTCCCCACGGGAGCGCAGTGCAGGCTGCCGCTGCAGCCTATGCCGGCGGGCTCGAACAGCTTATTGACCTCTGCATCGCCGTCCAGCAGATCCCCGCTCCCACCGGCGCCGAGACCGAGCGGGCCGCGTGGATCGAGAATCGCATGCGGGCCATCGGCCTTGCCGATGTGACGCGGGATCGGTTGGACAATGTCTATGGCCGGGTTCGCGGTCGGGGCGGGCAGGATCAACCCGCCCTGCTTGTGTCCGCCCATACCGATACCGTCTTTCCTTCTGAAACCGACCTGCGCTTGTGCCGTCTGAACAATGGACTGATCCGCGGACCGGGCATCGGCGACAATTCGACAGGTGTCGCCGGCCTGCTCATCCTGGCCGAGACGTTGACCCACCTTGCCGCGCCGCCTGTGGACATCTGGCTGGTCGCCAACTCGATGGAAGAGGGTGTGGGTGACCTGCGCGGCATGCGCCGGGTGGTGGATCGACTGGCCGGGGAGAACGGCGAGGAGAGAGTGAAGAAGAGAGAGGAAGGGCAACTGCAGTCTCTCACTCCTCACTCCTCACTCCTCACTCCTCGCCGTTTGGGCGCCGTGATCGTACTCGAAGGGATGGGCCTGGGCCGCATCGTTCACCAAGCCTTGGGTGTGCGGCGTTATCGTACATCCGCCGTCGCGCCGGGGGGTCATAGCTGGGGCGATTTCGGCGCCGCCAGCGCGGTTCACGGACTGGCATCGCTGGCGGCGGAGATCGTTACGTTGCAGGTTCCCCATAGACCGCGTACAACTTTCAATATCGGTCGCATCTGCGGCGGCACCTCCATCAATACCATCGCCCAGGAGGCGTGGATGGAGTTGGACCTGCGCAGCGAATCACCCGAAACACTGGCCTGGTTGGACGGCCAGATCGGAAAGATCATAGAGCGCCACGCGCATGCGCATCGCGCGTACGGCGACGGCCTGACTCTACAACATGAACAGATTGGCAATCGGCCCCCGGGCGCGCTCCCTTTTCAGCATCCACTCGTACAGGCCGCCTCCGCGATTTTGCAGGAGCTCGGCGTTAAAGAGCGCACTGATGCGCGCATCAGCAGCACAGATGCCAATGTGCCCCTCAGCCGTAACATTCCCGCCATCTGTGTGGGCCTTACCGATGGCGGCGACGCCCACCGTTTGAGCGAATGGATCGACCCATTGCCGTTGGTAAAGGGGATGCAGCAGTTGCTCTACCTGACCTGGTGGAGCGCTGCGTGGTTGACTAGCAGTGGCTAGACGGCAGTTTTTAGTAGCCAGTTTTCAGTAACTGCAACGGCGCAACCCACTAAAAACTAGAAACTAAAAACCGCAGTTAATCCCCCTAATCCCGAAAATTCCCCAAAATCACAGTCGAAACTGCAGTCAGGAGCAACGGAGATGGCTAGTAAAATCGATGGCATGTATAAAATCCGCCATAGCGCAGCCCACGTCATGGCGCAGGCGGTGCTGGAACTTTATCCCGAAGCCAAGTTCGCGATCGGACCACCGATCGAAAACGGATTCTATTACGACTTTGATCTCGGCGTTGACCAGGACGGATCCCCGCGCACCTTCCGACCGGAAGATCTGAAAACGATCGAGAAGCGCATGCGCCAGATTATCGGCGGCAAGCACCAGTTTGACTATCGCGAGGTCAGCGTCGAAGAGGCTCGCCAGCTCTTCGCCGACCAGCCTTACAAATTAGAGCTGATCGATGGCCTGGCCGAGGGCGAAATCGACGAATACGGCAGCGAAAGGCAGGAGCGAGGAGCGAGGGGCGAGGAACAGCTAACCCCTGACCCCAGGCCCCTAACCCTTAAAATCAGCACCTACAAGCATGATACGTTCGAAGACCTGTGCCGGGGACCCCATGTGGAGCATACCGGTCAAATCGTCGCCGACGGCTTTCAGCTTCTCGCGGTTGCCGGCGCCTACTGGCGGGGGGACGAGAAAAACCCCATGCTGCAGCGCATCTATGGCACCGCCTGGCGCAACCGCAAAGAACTGAGGAAACACCTCGATCAGATCGAAGAGGCCAAGAAACGGGATCACCGTAAGCTGGGCCGCGAACTGGAGCTCTTTATCTTCGAAGAGGAAGTCGGGCCGGGTCTGCCTCTCTGGCTGCCGCGCGGCGCAATCATCATCGAGGAGCTCGAACGCCTGGCTAAGGAAACCGAAGAGGCGGCCGGCTACGATCGCGTGCGCACGCCCCATCTCACCAAGGAGGACCTCTTCCTGCGCAGCGGACACCTCGCTTTCTACAAAGACAGCATGTACCCGCCGATGGAGATGGAAGGCGTCACCTACTACGTAAAGCCGATGAACTGCCCAATGCACCACAAGATCTTCGGCTCCAAGCTGCGCAGCTACCGCGAACTGCCCGTGCGGCTGGCCGAGTACGGAACCTGCTACCGCTATGAACAGAGCGGGGAGCTTTTCGGGTTGATGCGCGTCCGTTCGATGCAGATGAACGACGCCCACATCTACTGCACCCAGGAGCAGTTTGCCGAGGAGTTCATGCGGGTCGTCGATCTGTACAAGTATTACTTCGATCTGTTTGAAATCGAGCGCTTTGTCATGCGCCTGAGCACGCATCACCCCAAAAAGCTGGGCGAAAAGTACGTCGACAACCGCTCCCTCTGGGAGCAGACCGAGGAGATGGTGCGGCAGGCGATGACCGAGGGCAACGTGCCGTTTGAAGAGGAGCCGGACGAGGCCGCCTTCTATGGCCCCAAGATCGATGTGCAGATCTGGAGCGCCATCGGCCGCGAGTTCACTCTCGCCACCAATCAGGTCGACTTCGTGCAGCCGGAACGGTTGGACCTCTCCTACATCAACGCCGCCGGCGAGCAGGAGATCCCGCTGTGCATTCACCGGGCGCCGCTCAGCACGCACGAACGCATGATCGGCTTCCTCATCGAGCATTACGGCGGCAACTTCCCGGTCTGGCTGTCGCCCGAACAGGTGCGGGTCATTCCCGTTACGTCGGCCCACAATGAGTACGCGGCGCAGATCGAAAAGCGCCTTGCCGACGCCGGGGCGCGGGTCTCCGCCGATCTGGGCAGCGACCGCATGAACAACAAGATCCGGCAGGCCCAGGGCATGAAGGTTCCCTATATGCTGATCGTCGGCGATCGCGAAGTGGAAGAAGAGACCGTTTCGCTGCGCCGTCGCGACGGCGTCCGCCAGAACGGGATGCCCGCAGGAGAGTTCGCATCGCTTGTCGCCGAACGCATCGCTAGCCGCTCATCTGAACTGTGATTGTCTGAACGGTGATTTCCGGGATTCAGGGGATTAGCTGTGATTAACTGCAACGGCAACTGCCTTTAATCCCCCTAATCCCAATAATCCTCCAAAATCACAGTCAAAAACCGCAGTTGGGGATGGGCTGTGATTAACGGCGTTTGCGCCCTGGGAACGCTCGTGCTATGCTGCTCGCATGAGATTCGCAAAACCAGTTTTTAGTAGTCAGTAGCCAGTTTTTAGTAACTGCAACTTTGCGCCTTGCCGACGCCACAGATGGGCCCTTGGCGAAGCGCAAACAGCAACCCACTAAAAACTAGAAACTGCAGTTAATCTCCCTAATCCCAATAATCCCCCAAAATCACAGTTCAGACAAAAGGAGATCAGGAATTAGCAGAAACACCACACGAATCAACCACCGGATTCGTACGCGTGAGGTGCGGGTCATCGATGAAGTTGGCACGCAACTCGGCATCATGGATGTGCAGGCCGCCCTGCAGGCCGCCGAGGAGAGAGATCTGGATCTGGTAGAGGTTGCGCCCAATGCCAAACCGCCGGTCTGCCGGTTTATGGATTATGGCAAGTACCTCTACGAGAGACAGAAACGGGAGCGGGAGTCGCGCAAGGCCCAAAAGCAGATCGAGATCAAGGAAGTGCGCTTGCGGCCTAAGACGGGCGAACATGACATTCAGGTCGTTCTCAATAAGACGAGAAAGTTCCTGAAGGATGGCGCCAAAGTGCGGGTACGTATCCGCTTCCGCGGTCGTGAGATCGTCCACCGGGACATTGCCCTCGATCTGATGAAACGGGTGACGGAAGAGTTGGCGGACGAAGCGGTCGTCGAATCCCGCCCGGGCTTTGAAGGCCGTAGCATGGTGATGCTTCTCGCCCCAAACGTCTGAACTGTGAAACGGCGAGAAAAGAGAAAAGAGGAGAGAAAAGAGAGAACGGCAACGGCAGTCACTCACTCCTCACTCCTCGCCGTTTGGGCTTGGCAGCCGGCTATGCTAGCATTAAGGCTTGCACGACGCCAACGGCGAGAAAAGAGCGGAGAAAAAAGAGAAAAGAGAGGAACGGCAAAGGCGAGAAAAGAGCGGAGAGAAACAGAGAGGAACGGTCGTCTCTCTCCTCACTCCTCTATACTCTCTCCTCGCCGTTGAAGACCTATGCCAAAGATGAAGAGCCATAAGGGCGCGCAAAAGCGCTTCCGTGTGACGAAGAATGGCAAGTTGCTGCGCCGGAAACAGGGCGGCAACCACCTGCGCCGCAAAAAGCGCAAGGTCAGCGACTACCGCCACAAAATTACTAGCCCGAACAAAGGTCAGGCCATAGCGGCCAAAAAGTTGGTTTCCTAGGCCCTTCGGGCCGGGGAACCCCAACGGCAGTTTTTAGTAGCTGGTTTTTAGTAGCCGGTAACTTTGCGCTGAGCCGACGCCATCTGTCGGCCCTTGGCGAAGCGCAAACCGCAAACCGCAGCCAGCCACTGAAAACTAAAAACCGCAGTTAAGGATTCAACCAATGGCACGTTCCAGACCAAAGGTTTATGCGCACAGGCGCCATAAAAAGGTACTCAAGTTTACGAAGGGGCAGTTCGGCAGCCGGTCCAAGCTCTTCAAGCGCGCCAATGAGGCGATGATCAGATCACTTGCCTTTGCCTATCGCGACCGCCGCACACGCAAACGCGATTTCCGCCGGCTGTGGATTACCCGCATCAATGCCGCGGCCCGGATCAACGGCATCAACTACAGCCACCTGATCTACGGGCTCAAGAAGGCCGACGTACAGGTAGACCGCAAAGTACTGGCCGATATCGCCGTAAACGACGCCGACGGATTCAGCGCACTGGCCGACCTGGCCAAGAGCCAATTGAACTGAACCCCAGGGGAACCCCGGGGAAAATCAGGAGAAATCCTGGGGTTCCCCTGCAGTTCCCCCGCCTCTCCCCTGCAGTTCCCCCGCCGTTCTCCAGATTGCTGAATGAAAGAGATCACCAGCGCCGGCAATCCACAGATCAAACTGGCGGCCAGGCTGCGCCGCCGCCGCCAGCGACAAGCCCATAACCTCTGTACGCTGGAAGGAACGCGTCTCGTGCAGGACGCCCTGTCAATGGGCGCAGCCTTCCATGCCTGTTTCATCACCGCCGCTGCAGCAGAAGCGCAGCCGGACCTGGTGACACAACTCCAGCGGGCCTGTCCTCTCTACCTGGTACCCCCCGCCATTCTCGACAAGATCAGCGAGACCGTATCGCCGCAGAGCATTGTGGCCGTGGTCCCCACGCCGGAGCTGCCCCTGCCACCCGCCGCCGCGCTCTCCCTCATTCTGGACGGCGTGCAGGATCCCGGCAACGCCGGCGCCCTCCTGCGCACGGCCGCCGCCGCCGGGGTCGACCAGGTCCTGTTCGCGCCCGGTTGCGTCGATCCGTTCAATGGCAAAGTCCTGCGCGCGGCGATGGGCGCGCACTTCCGCGTCCCAATTCGTATCCTGGCGCAGTGGGACGCGGTCTGGGCCGCCCTGCCCACAGGCCAGCCCCTCTACCTGGCAAGCGCAGAGGGCAGCATTCTGTACGATGAAGTCGACTGGAGCGAACCGTCGGCGCTGGCGCTCGGCAGCGAGGCGCACGGGGCGAGTTCGCAGATGCGGGAAAGAGCCGCGACCGTAGCGGTTCCCATGGCCGCCGCCACCGAATCGCTCAATGTTGCCGCCGCCGGCGCCGTCATTCTCTTCGAGGCCGCGCGGCAGCGCAGGAACGCCGGGGGAAGAGCGCTTTGACAACCATTTGGGCGCGGGATACACTGATTTTCACTGTGTCTCTCTTCTTCGAGGCGCACGGGGGAATGTATGGATCTGACAAGCCTGCTCGGGTATATTCTGGTCGGCCTGCTTTTCGGTTGGGTAAGCTCGACCCTGGTCGAATGGGTCTGGTATCGGGGACGGCGCCGTCGTCTCGATCTATCAGCGGTGTCGTCCGCCGCGAGAGTATCTCAGCCGCTGCCCGAAGGGCCGGCCGCGCAGACCTATGGCGCGCCGCCGGGGCCGGCAGCTGATGCGACTGCGAAGGCGGGACGCCGCCGCGGCCGCAAAGATGCTCAACCAGGGCCATCCGCCGCACAGGACCTTTCGAATCGGCCGGACAACCTCACCGCCGTCTACGGCATCGGCGGTCTCTACGAGCGGCGCCTCTATCAGGTCGGCATCTTTACCTGGGACCAGCTTTCCCGCGCCGGCGCCGAATCGCTGCAACAGATCACCAGAGCCCTGCCGGGCAGCGACACCCGCGCCTGGACTGAGCAGGCACGCGAGCTGGCCCAGGCGAACAACCGCATCGGCGCGGTCTACGACGGTCCGCTGCCCGAAGATCTGACCCGCATCGCCGGCGTCGATCAGGTGTTCGAAGATGAGCTCTACGCCGCCGGCATCTTTACATACCGCCAGCTGGCCGAGCGCACGCCCGACGAGCTGGCCCGCATCATCCCGGCCCACCTCGCAGGCGAAGAGCTCGACTTCGTCAGTTGGATCGTCCAGGCCGATTCTCTGCGCGACGAATACTACACTGATGAGCCGCTGATCCTTTAGCCTGGACCGTGGCTGAACTGCGAGGAGTGAGTGATGAGGAGAGAGTAACTGCAGTTGCCGTTCTCTCTCCTCTTTTCTCTTTTCTCGCAGTTTGCGCTAGAATTGAGGGCCGTTGTCACGGGTCCCTAGCTCAATTGGTAGAGCAACGGCCTTTTAAGCCGTGGGTTCTGGGTTCGAGTCCCAGGGGGCTCATTGAGGAAAGAATAGAAGGGGGGCGCGATATTCCTCGCCAGGGCGTCGACCACGCGGTCGATGGGCGAGTCGCCAAGTTCAAGTAGCGCGCGGACATCGGGCAAGGTTTGGTCAGCGCCTAGCAGGGCAGTCAAATCGACCATCTGGTCGTCAATCAGAACCCCACAACGTGGCCCGCTTCCTGAGTCGTATGTCAGCAGTTTCATTTAACCCCAATCCTCCTCTTTTTGGTCACAACTTGAGGTGATCTAGTGCCGGTTCACGGCGGCTACTAGCCCTTTACGGCGCCTCTAACTATCCCTCCCACGATGTGCCGCTGCCCCAACATAACTATCAGGATGACAGGAATAAGACTCAGGATCCCACCTACTGCGTACAGTTGGTAGGGTTCTATACGAGCGGCCGGGGCGATTTCAAGGATTCTGACAGTGAGTGTCTTTGCATTTTCGCTCGCCGTGAGAATGTTAGCAAGGAGATATTCATTCCATACGCCGATGTACCCGATAAGGAAAGTAGTGACCACAGCAGGCCGAGCGATGGGAAGGATCACATACCAAAAAATACCCAGCCACGTGCATCCATCGATATGTGCCGCGTCATCCAGCTCACGAGGTATAGTCTGAAAGTAGGCAAACAAGAAGTAGATGGCAAAGGATAGGCCAAACGATAGATTGACAAGGATCAATCCAATCTTGGTGTCGTAGAGACCAAGACCTTGATATGCTAAGAAAATTGGCCCCACGGTGGTCATCCCCGGCAAAGCAATGCTGACAACCAAAACAGCAAAGAGTAGCCCCCTGCCGGGAAGTTCGAACCTGTTGAGACCGTACGCTGCCAACCCACCCATGATGGTGCTGCCCTGGGCAGCACAGCCTGCAACAATGACACTATTCATCAGTGTCAGGCCGAACTTCAATTGGCGAAATAGGTGCGGGTATCCCTCGAGAGTGAAATGCTGAGGCCAGTAGCTCTGAGGCAGCATATACACCTCGTCCTGTGTCTTGAACGAGGTGATTCCCATCCAGTAAACGGGAAAGATCAGTAAGACCAATACCAAGGCAAGAAGGGCATATTGTGCTGTAGTTACTAGATACGTTCTTGTTCTGTTGCTCATGTCGCTCCCGTCCTCATCACATGATCACAATTGAAAACTGGGCCTGGTCAATGTCGCCGGTTCTCTCTGTTGATGAGCCAGGTCATGCTTCCCGCAATAAAGACCGACAGCAGCAACAGGAGCACAGTCAGAGCAGAGCCGTATCCAAAATTGAACTGCTGAAAGAGCCGCTCGTAGGCATATAAGGAGATAATCCCGGTTGCGGTGCCGGGACCTCCTTGCGTCAGGGCCAAAATCTGCTCGAAGGTCTGCACCTCGGCCACCCCCCGAATCAACAGTACCACCAGCAATATAGGCAAGAGCAAAGGGAGTGTAATGTGGCGGAATCGCTGCAGTGGTCCGGCGCCATCGACCGCCGCTGATTCATAGAGCCTCTTGGGAATGGCCTTCAGACCTGCCAGCAAAAGCAGCACAGCCCAAGGTACATTCTTCCAGACCGTGGTGACGATTACCGATATCCTGGCCATTGTCGGATCGCTTAACCAAGGCACCCGCGTTGAGGCAAGGTCGAAACGGAGCACGAGATCATTGAACACACCCCCCGCTTCGAAGAACAGCAGCCTGAACATCAAAGCGGCCACCAAGGGAGCTGCAGCCCACGGCATCAGCATAACTGTTTGCGTTAGCGATGTGCCGCGCAGACCCTGAATAAGCAATAACGCTATCCCTAACCCTATCACCAACTCCAACAATGTTGCTGCAAAAGTGTAGATAAACGTGACCTCAATCGATGCCCGAAACAGGTAGTCTTGCGACATACGGGCATAGTTGTCCAATCCGATCCAGGAGCCGGGTCTCGTCATCGTTTTGTCGGTGAAGCTCATCCAGATTGTCTGAATCAGTGGAACACCCGTGAGGAGAAGCCTGAATATCAATGCCGGGAGAATCAGCGCGTAACCTACCCAGTACCTTCTGATGGCTTTCCCGAACGACTGTTTCACTACAGTCTTTCTCTTCACAGCGCTGAGCGTATGTTGTGCCATAAAACTGCTCCAATTCCAGCATGGACAAGAGCCGCTGGCAACAGGCTTGCAGTGCAGATGGCCCCTTGATTCGTTATCAGGGTTTCGGAATGGAGGGACCGAGGGGATCACCTGTTTTGGGCAAGAATCTCTTGCAGAGTGAGCGTTGTAACGCTGCCGTCCTCTTCATCTATATGAATGACATATTCCGGCGTGGTAAAGGCAATGATGAATTCCACTTCTCCATCAGTCGTGGTGAGCGTATAGTGCTTTGCTCCGGCAGGGATGAGCACCGTGTCTCCCGGTTTCAAAGGGTAGGGTTCCCCATCGATGAATTCTGTCATTTCTCCCTTCAGCATATGAATGATCTCATCAAAATCGTGCCATTGTGGACCTGCGCCTTTTTGGCCGACTTTGGCCCCTTTGACGTAACCATGAAGCATGGTGATAGGACAATCTCCCAAATCTTTGCTGACAAACCAAACCAGACTGCCGCGCTCCAATTCGTAATACCCTTTCTCCTCGGATTCTGCTCTTGTGATCAATCGCTTTTCCATTCGTATCTTCTCCTATAAAAAGTCAACCGCTTACACGGCTTACTTCGTTTATTTCGTCCTCAACATATCCAGCAGTATTTCAGCCGCCTTGTCGGCGAACTCCGTATCGTTGATGTTGTTGTCCAGTTCGATTAGTGGGATGCCCGGTTTTAGCTTTTCCTTGATCGCTTCGTAGCAGGCCTGATCGGCCTCCGGATCCCAAAAATTTCCACCGACCCTATCCAGCATCGAAACACCCCTGAGTGGAATCACAATCGAGACCGGCCCCTTGGCGGCGTTAGCGGCGGCGGCAATCATCTGGCCGATACGACGGTTTTCATCTACATTAGTTCTTAGCAGAGTGGCGCTTGGATTCCACTTGTAGAGATTACGGTCCTTATACTGTTCCGGAACCGTATCAAAGGCTCCGAAATTGGCCATGTCCACACAACCTGGGACAAGGACCGTGGGGATACCAGCCCGAGAAGCGGCCAGACAACGATGCGGGCCGGCACTCAGCCCACCACCACAAACTTCGTCGGCCAGTTCGGTGGTGGTCACGTCCAGACAAGCTGCGATGAAACCGTCCTCAATCATGCTTTCCATCATCCTGCCGCCTCTGCCGGTGGCGTGGAAGGCCAAGACCTCGAAGCCGTTGTCCTCCAGGATCCCCCGGGCATGCTCCACACAGGCCGTGGTATTCCCAAACATGGATGCAGTGATTAAGGGGCGATCGTTTTCAATTTCAGAAGGTTCTAAAGCTAACATGCCGGCCATTGCTCCGGCGGCATTTGTGTAGACCCTGCCGCTGATGCGATTGATCCCAGCGATGTCAACGATCGCTTGAATGAGGGTGATGTCCTTGGTACCCACAATACCCCGAACATCCCCGCCGCCTACGGTGGTGACCAGCACCTTGGGCACACCTAGCGGCAACGCCCGCATCGCTGGGGCGGCAATAGCGGTGCCCCCGCCCATAGCCAGGATTCCGTCCAACCGCCCTTCATCGAACAACCTGCGCACAATAACCGGGAGACCATCAGCCATTATTTGCATGGCTGCATCCTTTCGCCGGCCCAGGCGCATTCCCTCAATGTCTCCGCCACCGGCTTTGGCAACTTCCGCTCGGCCAATATCCGGTTCTAGGCCAGGCTCTCCCATAACGCCGAAATCCACCACAAGGGTACGCAGGCCCTGTTTTTCGATGAGATTTTTAACGAAGGCATACGCCCGGCCTTTCGTATCTAGTGCCCCGGCTAAGACAACTGATTTAATGGCCTTCATCCCCTTTTCTTTGTCGAAACTGATAGTTCTTGAACGCTTTCACGGTACCCAGCACCGCCTTTTCCACCGGAATCCGCTCGATGCTAGAGGCCCCGACAAAGCCTTGGGCGTCCGTTTGTTCATACAACGCCTGCAAATCTTCAGGTTCAGCAAAGGGACCGCCATGGGCCAGACAGATGGCATTGGAATCCACCGCCCAAGCCCCTTCCATTATTTTTTGGGCATTCTCCAGACTTTTTTCCAGGGGGGCGGCTAAGAACCCGATCAGACCCCCGGACGTGCCCCCAACGTGGGCACAGACCACGTCCACCCCAGCCTTAACCATATCTGCCGCCTGTTGTGGAGTGTAGACATAACACATGGTAAACACGTTTCGGTCACGGAGTTTACGAATCATTTCCACCTCTCGGGCAAACCCCCAGGATATGCCAACCGCTTTCCCCCTGGCATCATTCTGGTCTTTAACACTGGGAAGACGCATTTCTATATCTGCCTGGGTGGGAAAATTTATCACCCCATCAAACCTCTGGTCAATGAACTTCTGGATCATTCTATCCAGATCATAGTCCGTCTGATCATTGGCCATGACCCCGGCAATGATCGGCGTATCTCTGACAACATTCTGGATTTCATCAAACATACCCAGGGTAATGGGATTGGAATGTCCGATTGTCTCCGTTTGCAGACCTTTGAGTCTTGAAATGCCGGTGCTGTAACAGATGATCAGATCTGCCCCACCCAATTCCGCACATTTGGCGATGATGCCCGCACTGCAACCGGCACCCAGAATGGTCTGGCCTTTATTGATTTGGGCTCTCAGCCGCCCCAGAATCTCTTCTCTCTCAAATCTCTTCTTCATTCTCGATGCCGCCTTGTTCTCTCTTCTTCACTCGCGAAAGTCGGGGATATCCACACACTTCCCGTCTTTCAGAGCCGATTCGTGTGCACAGATCCCGGCTGCCGAAAAATCGGCTGACCGGATTTCATCCACCGAGGGTTTTCGGTTTTCGACGATGCTGCTGATGAATTCATGAATCATATGCGGATGCGAACCGCCATGGTCCCAGGGATTATGAACATACTTGAATCGCCTGATCTCTTCTGGAAGGAGATCATCCCGGTGTGGCACCACAATTCGTTCCGCGTTTGTGATGAATCCACGATTTATTGGAGACAAATCAGAAGCCCTTTTGAGCAACAAGTGATCGATTGTGAGTGCCATCTGCCTGCCGTATGCATAGTCCTCACTATCCTTATCCAACCACTTCCACTCAAATCCCATCTTCTCCCCATAGATGTTGAACCCCTCCCCAAACTGCCGTGTCGTCTGATACCAGAATCGCTTGATATCGGCAACCACATCGGAGTTTTCCAGACGGAAGATCGCCGTTTCAAAAGGAAATGGGTTGACTGCACTCCCCCCGTTTTCTTGTCGGAGGGTGCCTGACCCGAAGCAATGCACCTTGGTCGCGCGTGTCTTCAGAAGAGCCAGTAAGGGACTCACGGCGTGGGTGGCGTAATGCATGGGGGGCGCCGCCACAACTTGCTTGCCATCTCTTTTGGCTCCCTCCAGATCCTGAAAATGATACCCCTCCATGAAAGTGATCTTCCCCATCTCTCCTCGCTCGTACAAGTCCTGCACGAAGAAGAACTGATCAGAGAAGACATCCGTTTCCATCATCATGTAATTCTTGCCGGATTGCCGCTGGGCTGCAATCACCCGCCACAAATCCTTCAGGGTCTGGGCCATGGGAACCGCGCAGGCACAATGTTTGTTGGCCTGCAGTACAGCCACAGCATGATCCGCATGCATGGGTTGGTCGGTCAGGATATGGACTGCGTGGATGTCGGGATCGGCCAGCATTGCTTCCATATCGCGAAACCGCTTTTCGATCCTGAAGCGGTCTCCTATCTCCTGGAGCCTCGATTCGTCCCTGTCACAGATCGACACCGTGTTGACCTGGGGATGGTGCTGATAAATCGGCACGAAGCCCTGCCCGAACACGCCCACCCCTACGATGCCAATGTTGATATGATTCCTATGGTTACTTATCATTTCCCTCTGATCCAGAATATATACTTGCGTTCTTCCAGATAAAATAATAGAGGTCAGGGAAAGTCTGACCTCTATCCGCTATCCAGCTACATTTCGACTAGACTCAGACCATCTTCATCTCATGCGCCCACCAACTTAATCTCATTTACCGCCCACGCCTGTGCTTCCTCTGGACTCATCTCTCCGGAGAAGAGAAATTGGCAAACGTTTTCGTAAATCTGGTGGAGCTCTGTCATGTGAGGAGAGATAATCGGCGGTGTACGCAGGTTGGAGTCCCGTACCTGTTCCGCCCAACCTGGACCCGCGGCCAACATCGGTATCGCTTCCACAATGTCAGGATCATCGAACATTGATTTTCTGGGTGGCGCTAACTCTATTGCGATCGAAAACTCTTTCAGGATATCGTCCCGAGCCTGCCACATAAGGTAATCTGTCGCTGCTTCCCGTCTTTCCGGAGAGAGGGCATTGGGGACCATCCAGCCCCAGCCGTGAAGCAGGCCAGTATCGTTAACGGGTCCCTTGGGCCAACGGGTCGGTACAAGGTTCTCCTCGTTCAGAACGCCGCCTTCTACATCCAGTAAAGCTCGGTAACTGAAGTCAGATACGATCCCCCACATAGCTGTTTCGCCGTTGGCGGCCAGACTGACCACATCCCCCTCTGACTCCGACACGATAGAGGGTGGCGTGATCTTATACTCATGTACCCAGTCGTACATGACCTGCAGGGCTGTAAGCGTTGCCTCGTCGTCCATTGTTTCGGTATTTGCGCCAGCCTGGTTGCACATAAGGAGAGTGGTGTTCCACTGGGGGCAAAGGTCGCTAGCCCCAAATGTTTTCCTCAGGTTTCGTATGCGCCATGGCAACGGTTACCAGTTCATCCCACGTCTTAGGTGGTTCCGCAACCATGTCCTTGTTGTGCCAAAACGGCATGACGCCTAACCAGAAAAAGATCCTGCCGACCATCCCTACGGCCTCGTTGAGCCTTCTGATTCCACCCACCAAGTCCTCTTCGTCCCGTAGGAGCGACGCGGTGTCGGACAAGTCGAGAGCCCATCCGTTCGTTGTCCACTGCCCTGCAATCAAGTCGTCGGCCCACAACACGTCCACACCGTCATAGCCGGTTTCACCCCAGAGCGTAAATTTGTTGAGTACCTCGTCCCACCGCGCGGGGAAGGGCTCGTAGTTAACGCGAACTCCGGTTTCCTCTGTGTAACGTGCGTGAAATGGTTCGACTACGGGGGTACCCCAGCCAAAGATGTTAATCTCCGTGATTTCTTCAGCTGGAAGCGCTTCGGCTGCGGGCGCCTCTGGTGCCGCCGAGGGCACGCAGGACACCAACAACGCTCCTGTGGCGGTGGCGGAAGCCAGTCGCAAAAACTCACGTCGACTTGGGTTTGTACGGTTCATCTTTTAACTCCTTGTAAAGACTTCGCCATCAAAACGGTCATTGACTCCAGACTAACTCTGGAATAAGATAGCTCAACCATGATGGCACACCGGATTGGGGTGAACAAGGATATCTTTAGGACATCTTTAGGACATGCAAACGTTCAAAACCTTTGAACGGAATCTACACGAAGGGTTGGCCAATCTCCACGATCCCACGTACCAGCCGCCCGCGTTGCTGTGGCAGGTGTTGGGGTGTCAGCCACAGCAAGAGGGTAAGTCCTTTCAGGCCGCCATCATCCAGGCGATTGAGGCGCTGAAACCGACACCGGCTGTTGCCCATCAGGACCGTAGCCGGCGCATCCATGATCTGTTGACCTATCGCTATGTTCAGGGGCTGACACAAGAAGCCACGGCGGAACGTATGGGCTTCACGCCCCGTCATGTGCGCCGTATACAGGATCAAGCCGTGCATGGTCTTGCCCAGTCCCTTTGGTCGCAACGCCGCTGGGAAAAGAGCGAGAGAGGGGTTGCGTCCCCGATGGAGCAACCTGGTTCAACTGAAATAGATGGCGCACCACTCACCAGTGGCGCCAGAGGGGCAACCGATCCCTGGCGTGCCCAGGTGCAGCAGGAGTTGGCCGCTATGCAGCAAAACGCGCCCGCGGCCGTTAGCCATATGGGATCTGTGATAGAAGGCGTGGTAAAGGTAGGGCAGGCGCTAACCGCCAAACATCATACCCAATTGACGGTTGCACCCATTCCAGACGAGTTGACAGCGGCGATTCATCCCGTAGCCCTACGCCAAATCCTGCTGACAGCCATCGAGAAGTTGGTTAATCGATGTCCGGCGGGCGAAATCACCCTCAGGATTGAAATGGCAAGGAATGTCATCACCATCAGCGTGGCCGGTGGCCCCACAGTTGCCGGTGCGCTGCCCAACAGCGACCTCATCCAGTCGCTTCTCGCCGATCCGGGGGGCGCCCTCCACATCTATCGGAGCGGTGAAACCATTGTTTTTCAGATTGCATTGCCTTCAACTGCCGGTGCCGCGGACACAGAGGCCGTGCCCGTACTCGTGGTGGACGATAACGCCGACCTGGTGACCTTTTACCAGCTCTATACCGCCAATACCCGCTATCAGATCATCCATCTTGCCGATGCCCAGCGTCTCTTTGACACCATTGCCACGGAAAAACCAGTTGCCATCGTGCTGGATGTTCTACTCCCTGATATGGATGGCTGGGAGCTATTGACCTATCTGCATGAGCACCCCGATACCCGGTCCATCCCCGTTATCATTTGCTCCGTCATCCGTCGGGAAGATCTGGCTTTGGCGCTGGGGGCCGCGCAATACTTGGCAAAACCTGTCCGTCGCCAGGAGTTTGTGCAGGCGTTAGATCGGGTGTGTAATCGGGTGGCAGCCTAAGCGTAGGACCACGGCTGAAGCGTTGACGCAAGCGCTTAGGTTGATTCATCCACTGAATCAACCTCACCATCAGGCTGCAGCAACATAGCCGAAAGCCGCTGCGAGCACTCCAGTAATTTCGGAACCGACATCCCCAACCCCATTGTCGCCACCAGCACAGGGCTTCGTGTCGGCCAGGAAACCTGATCTTCTCCGGAAACGGTGATCACCGGAATGTCACGGAGAGTCGGGTCCAGATTCTTCTCCGCCAGCACCTGCCAACCGGACATATCGGGCATGAGAATGTCCAGCAGAACCAGATCCGGCGCGTCCCCGCTTTGGACACAGCGACGTAACATCGCCAGCGCTTCGGCGCCGCTGGCGGCGGTTTGGCTCTGCAGCGTTGGATCGATAATCGAGAGGATGCGCGTATAGAGTTCCCGAATGTCCGGGTCGTCGTCCACAATCAGCAGCCGCTTCACCGGCCTGTCTAACGTGTCAATCGCCGTCACCAAATCAGCCCGTCTGACGGGCTTGATCAGATAACCAACCGCCCCAGCCTCGATGGCCATTTCTATTTTTCCGGGGAAGGCGCAGCCAACAATAGGCATATCGGGCAGGGCCTGACGGGCCTCTTCAACCTGTGTGACCAGATCTTGGGGCGAGGACGAATTGAGGATCAGCGTATGGACCGGATGGCTTTGCAACTGATCGATTGCCTGGGAAAGATTGCGCGCACCGACCAATTCCATGTCATCGACATAGCGGGTGAAGAGGTCGGTCAACTCGCCGTTTTCATCGCAGATCAAGATGCGCTGTTTGCGGGCCATCTCGGGCAATTGGGGCCAGGTGGCCCGCTCGCGCCACATCCAATCTTCGGCGACACGCCGCTCAACAGGTGGTCGGTCACCTTCGCCCAACACCAGGTCAGCTGGCTGGATCGGAAGCCGAAACACGAAGGTACTGCCTCTTCCCAGTTCGCTTTCCGCCCAAATCCGGCCGTGATGGCGTTCGATGAACTGCCGGCTGATGCTCAGTCCCAAGCCGCTGGTGCCATGGCTGGGTTGTGATTGTCCTGCTTGGGCAAAGAGTTCAAAAATCCTTTCCAATTCGTGAGCGGCGATACCGGGGCCCGTATCGGTCACGCTGATCTGGACTTCATTACCCAGTCGCCTGGCGTCGACTGTAATGCCGCCATGCTCGGTATACTTGGCCGCATTGCTGACTAGATTGAGCACGACCTGACGGACACGGGTTCTGTCGCAGTAAACCAGCGGAAAGTCGTCGGCAATACTGATCTGAAGATTGAGCTCTTTCTGTTCGAGCAGCGGACGCACCACCATCATCAGCGATTTTTCAAGTTCATCGGCCAAATCTACCCATTCCCGATGCAGAGCCAGGCGGCCCACTTCAGCCTGGCTCAAATCCAGAACATCGTCGATCAAACCGGCCAGGTGATCGCTGTTTCGTTGTACGATTTCCAGGATCTGGTAGAGCCGGGGCGGTATCGGTTCGCCATACACCTCAGGTGCCTCGACTAACGTATCGATCAGCCCCAGGATCATATTCAGGGGCGTGCGAAATTCATGGCTGATTTTGGCCACAAAGGCCGCTTTGGCCTGATGGGCTTCCTCGGTAATCTGGCGTAGGGCCACCAACCGCTGATTGAGCAGTTCCTGGGTCTGGTAGGCGGTCTTCAGGTCCTCCTGCATCTGGACTAACTGGACTTTTTGATCCCGAGTTTCATCTAATAGCTGCCGCGCTCGTTGAAACTGATCGTATAACCATTGGCTGCGTTGATCCTGGAGGCGGATGATGACCAACAACAGGCCGATTACCGTCCAGATCGTGCCGACCGTCACGGTCATCGCCATAGGATCTACCGCTGTTCCGGTGATGGCTGGGGCGAGAAACAGAACCCACAAGGTTTCCAATAATCCGGTTAGGACGGCTACAGGCCAGGTGAGGAGGGCCGAGGCCACTATGGGCGGCAGAACCATCAAGAGTAGCAGGATGGGCGCACCATACCAGACGAAAGCCACACTGGTACAGACGACCAGCGCAACGACCGTAAACCAGTGGCTGAGCCTGGTCCCACCCAACCGATCCAGCAACCAGATGAGCGCAGCCAGGCCAAAACATACCCAGGGTATTTGGATGAAGGGCAACCGTTGTGCCGGCTCAACCAGCAATTCGCCCGTGAACGTCACGGCTAACCCCAGGCAGATCAGCGCGGCAATAACCCAGGTGAGCGATAGGCGTAACTCCGGGTCGATTGCCAACGCGGCGGGGTTTGGCCTGAACTCGTTCGTTTTGATTTGCGCCGTCATAAGCGCCCCCCTGCCGATGATGTACGACCCGGTTTCTAGGGCTCGTTGACGTTTGTCAGAAAAGTGATTTGCGGGAGCAAAGTGCGATTGATCCGCCCAGGCCCGCGCCGTCGCGCAAAGAAAACCCGCTACGCCTTCGGTGTTCTTAGCGCCTTTGTGTGCCCCTTCGTGGATCAAAAAGCGCGGATCAAAAAAAGCAGTTCTTCGCGTCCCTTAGTGGATCAACAAAAAGGTGTTCTCCGCGGTCCTTCGTGGATCGCGGCGGCACAAATCACAGTTCAGACAACCCGCGCGGTTTGCCTGCTCTGGCCAGGCCGCTCTGCCACTCTCTGCCCTTCCGCCCCGCATAGAGCATGTAGTAGGCGTCCCCGGCCTCAAAGACCTGCGGCGTCAGGATACCGTCGCAGTCCCATGCCCCGCGCGCCGCGGCGGGCCTGAAGATCGGGTTGTGCGGGTTCGCCTCAAAGCTGCGGAAATCCCGCGTGCGCACGTGCCCGATCTGCCAAACCTCGCTGTCGTCCGCCCGCCCGCCGTACAGGATGTGGAAGTAGCGCGGCCCTTTGAAGATCTCCGCCTCGCGTACGCCGCCGCTGTCCCACGCCAGGCCGCTGCCGCTGAATATCGGATTGGCCGCGTCCTTGGTGACGGCCGCGGGGTTGCTGGTCGGCGCGGTCGCGTGGCAGATGACCGGCGGCCCCTCCGACTCGCCCGTGTAGATGATGTGGACCGTATCGCCGTCGATTGCCATGGAAGGGTGCGACGAGCCTGCGCTCTCGAACGCCGTGTCCGCCGCAATCACCGGCGTCGGGCGCACGCGCGTCCACGCGCCGAAATCCCCGTCACTCACCAGTAAGCCCGTCTGCTTGGGAGGCTTCAGCCGCCGGCCAAGGTAGTAGACATAGAACCTGTCGTCAGCCGGATTCAGGAAGGGGAAAGGGTACTCGGTGGTGAAATCGTCGAACCCGGCCTCCGAGGGCACAAGGACAGGGTTCCTCGGGTCGTGGGTAACGGCCGCCGGGTCGCTCGCCGGCGCCGTGCTGTGCATCAGCACCCAGTAGTTGTCCTTTCTGCGCCTGCCCCACAGGTAATGGACCGTCTCGCCCACCACGATCGCATGCGCGGCCGCAGCCCACTCCGGCGGCTCACAGGCAAAGACCGGGTTGCCCTCCCCGATACGTTCAAAACTCGCGAACAGGTCGAACGGAATCTCATCATGCGCTGATCTGTCCATACTGTCTCCTGAAGCTGAAACGCTACGCCTTCGGTGTTCTTCGCGTCCCTTCGTGGCCCTTAGTGGATCAACAAAAGGATGTTCTCCGCGGCCCTTCGTGGATCGCCGCAGCACAAATCCCCCTAATCCCAAGAATCCCCCAAAATCACAGTCAAAAACTGACTACCCCAAAACCCAGCCCACCAGATTGCTGAACAGCCGCTCCGCCAGCGGATCTTTACCCAAATTCTCGACGAGCCGGTGCGTACACAGGATGTAACTGCCTTCACCGTGCGCGATCTCCGTCAAGTCTGCCCCGTGGAAGGCCGCGGTCACGCCGGTGTAGTTCTGCTTGTGCTTCAGGCCGGCATACCAGTCATAGGTCACGTTGCCGCTGATCCAGTCCGTCTCCGGCGCCACGATCGACCAGCGCGAAACCACGTCGCGGTACTCCTGCCCCATCAGGCAGGCCGACGGCAGACCGTCGTAGACCGGATGCTCGCGCACAACGTGGCTGCACGGCGTCCACAGACCCTTGCCGCTGTAATAGGTCACCGTGAACGGAAGCAGAAGGTCCTTTGGAAGATGTTTCTCCATGCGATACCTGGTTGTCAGCGTGTTCTCCGGCGGCATGCCGAGGAAAACGGCCGTCCCGCCGCCGCTGACCCAGCGCGCCAGTTCGGCGAAGACCGGCTGCTCCTCGCCGCCCCAACCGTTCAGATTCACCAGCGTCCGTTGACTGCGGGGCGTCTCCCCCGAAAAGGGCGTAGAACGCAGGTCAGAGCCGCTCAGATACGCGCCCAGCGCGCCGTCGAGATCGATCAGCGCCACGTCCTGCCCGGGAAGGGCCGATCCCGCCTGCGCCAGCACGTAGAAGCTGGCGCAGTTGCTCGCAACCGTCTCAGCGCCGGCGCCGAACGCGACCTCGACCAGGCAGCGCCCTGCCAACCCGTCGGTGGCGACGCCGTACTCGCCCAGATCGACGATCCCTGCCGGCAGCGTGGTCTCTTCGCTGTGTTCGAGCGCCCGCTGCCCGTCGCCGGCCGTGACCTGAAGCGAGAGCGTTCCCGTCACAGCCTCTTCGTCGTTGACCGACGTCAGCAGGACCTGCACGCCCTGACCCGCGTACACATTCTGCGCGCTGGGGCGAATCGCGAGATAGCGATCGGCAAAGGTCTCCTGGATCGCGTAATAGGCGCGCTTGGGGTTGCGGAAATTGTCGATCAGACCGGCCCCCACGATCCAGTCGCCATCGTTGAGCGAGTGGATGCCGATACCGGCGATGTCGCCGTTGATGCGGCAGGCCTCGGCCATCAGCTTGTTGCCCGTGTAGTGGACCTCCTGGCAGGCGAGCATGAAGTCGTGGAACGTCGGGAAGACCTCCTCCAGCCCCGTCCGTTCATAGACCGCCAGGTAGGAGTCGTGCAGGCGTTCATGGATGCGGTAGTCCGGCGTGATGGGGTTGCCCTCGCGGCGGTACTGGGCCATGTTGGCTTCCAGGTCGGGGATGCTGCCGTAGCCCAGTTCGGAGATGTTGGTCAGCAGGCCGGGCTCGATGTGGCTGCGCGTGTGCCGGCCCAAACTCGTGCGCCCCATCGCCGCCAGCTCCGCTTCCGTCTTGCCCAGCAGCATCAGATTGTCGTAGTTCTCCTGCGCGAACGGCGTGCCCGGGTAGTCGTGGACGTCGTTGATCAGCGTCGGCTCGTAGGACCCGGGCAGATAGACGCTGCACAGACCGGCAAAGCCGCCGGCCTCGTCGATAATCAGCCGTGTGGGGTCCAGCTCGCGCGCCTTCAGCGAAGTCGTGTGCCGCAGCCGTTTCAGCCCGTCCCGCAGGATCTCGTTGAACATCTCCCAGATGACGATCGAGGGATGGTTGCGGTCGCGCAGCACCATCTCCGTCACCTCGTTCTCGATCCGCTGCCGCGTGTAGGGGGTGATCTGCGGCCAGTTGTCCATGCACTCGACCGGCAGCGCGCCCACGTACAGCACGCCCATCTCGTCGGCCATATCGTAGACGACCGGCGGCTGCGGCTTGCGCCAGGGCCGCACCATGTTGATGTTGCCCTCTTTGATCAGCTTGAACTCCTTCCTGAGCAGTTCCAGGTCCCGCGGATAGGCCAGCGAATGGGGGTAGAAGGCCTCGTTGAAGGTCGTCTTCAGGACGATCTTTTTCCCGTTGAGATAAAAGCTCTTGTCCTCGACCGTGAACTCGCGAAAGCCGAACCGCGTCTCCACCCGGTCCGAAAGCCCATCCGCCAGCTGCACGCTGGTCGTCGCCAGGTAAAGGAAGGGATCATCCAGCTGCCACAACCTGTGGCCGGCCACGTTCAACGCCAGCGCCACCTCGCTATTTCCCGGCCGTAGTATGTGTTTTGCACTGACCGAGCCAGAAGGCTTGCCGTCTGACCAAGAGGCGATCTCGCACCGCACTTCGGCCTTCTGGCTCTTGAGGCTGGTATTGCGCAGAGCCAGTTCCACCCGCACATCGCCGGAACCGATGTCGCCCGTCACAAATACGCTTTCAATGTAGACGGCATCCGTGGCGATCAGCGAAACGGGCTGCCAGATCCCGCCGGCGATGGCGCCGCGCCAGTGCGGCATATCGTCCCGCCCCAGCCCGTCGATCACGACATCGCGGGTGATCAGAGGGGTGATGACGCGCACGGCGATGAAGTTCTCCGCGCCCGCATCCAGGAGATCACCGATCTCCAACTCGAAGCCGGTATAGCCGCCTTCATGCGCGCCCGCGGCCTCACCGTTGACCCAGACCTCTGCCCGGTAGTTGACCGCCTCGAACCGCACGCGCACCGTCTTGCCCTCCCACTCCGCCGGCAGATGGAAGCTCTTGCCATACCAGGCCGCGCCCTCGTAGTCCTGTCTGAACTCCTCCAGGCAGGCGGGAACCGCAACCTCCTCGATGGCGTGGTAGCTGTGGAACCGTTCTCGATCCTGCCAGTTCAGCGTCCGGCCCTTGTTGTCCTCATCGAAGATGACCTGCCAGCTGCCGTCAAGCGATATCGTGCGATTCATGTGTATCCTGTTCCCTATTGATTTTGACTTTCGGATCAGTGTCTTCAGCAACTGGTGTTCACCTGACAGCAAGGGGCCACCAAGACTAAAAACTAACCACTAAAAACTAGAAACTGCCCTTACGGCCCCGCCTCACCCGTCGCCATGATCGTGCCCGCGCGCGGCAGCTGTTCGGCCCGGCTGGGCAGATCGTCGCCAATCTCCGCCAGCCAGTCCATCAGCTGATTGCGAAGTCCGGCTTGAATGGCCGCCAGGCCCGGCTCTTCTGCCAGGTTCTCCATCTCGTGCGGGTCGGCCTCCAGGTCGTAGAGCTCGTCGATCGCCTGCGGGTTCCACACGTACTTGTATCGCTCGTCCCGTATCGCCCGCGCCGCGAAGTTCATGCCGTTGTACAGGTTGTAGACGCCGTACGCCGTCTGCGGCCAGTCCGCGGGCAGCGTGCCCGTCCCCACCAGCGGCAGCAGGTCCCGCCCCGCGCGCGGCCCCTCTGCCGTTGCCGCGGCGTCGATGAGGCCGAAAAGCGTCTCGCCCACGTCGATCAGCGAAACGAAGGCATCCTGGGTAGCCGGCCCTCTTTCGGGCGCACGTATGATCAGCGGAATGCGCCACACCTCCTCGTAGAAATAGGCCCCCTTGTCGAAGCGGTTGTGCGCGCCCTCCATGTCGCCGTGGTCCGCGACGAAGACCACCGTCGTCGACGCCCGCAACCCCAGCCGCTCCAGCGTGTCCAGCACCCGCCCGATCGCCTCGTCCACCATCATGATATGCGCGTGCGAGTAGGCGACGACCGCGCGCCACTCATCTTCATCCAGCGGCGATGTATCCATGCAGGGCCACCAGGCCACCGCGTGAAACCAGGGCCTGCCGGCGCAGTTATCGCTCAGATTGACGGGCAGTTCCACCTTGGCCTTGAGTTCTTGCGCGATCCCGGCGTACGGCTCGGGCAGATGGTGCGGGAAGTGCGGCTCCGCCGAGGAGACGGTCAGAAAGAACGGTTTGCTGCGATCGCCTGCAGCCCACTCTTCGAGGAAGCGGATGCCGTTCTCCATCACCGGAAAGGGCGGGCACTCTTCCAGGGGCTGCGCCGTATCGCCCCAGAAAGGCGCGCGGCCTCTTATCAAACCCCGCGTCTGCCGGTCGTAGTTGTCCTTGGCGAACTGGTAGGAGAAGTTGCTCGTCTCCGGATCATAGGGTTGGCGCTGCGCCTCCGCGTCGGGGTCAAAACGGTGGGCCCCGCGCGCCTCCGGGTTGATCGGTCCGAGATGCCACTTGCCGAAATAACCGACGTGGTAGCCCAGCCGCGCCGCCTCGTCGATCCAGGTGCGCTCAACGTCAGCGGCGGCGAAACCTGCTGCGAATACCCCACCGCGTAGTTGTCGGTGATGCCCGTCTCGTGCGGCCACCGCCCCGTCAGCAGCGTGCCCCGCGCCGGCGTACACAGCGGGCAGGTGGTGAAGGCGTTGCTGAAGACCGTCCCCGCCGCCGCCAGCCGGTCGATATTCGGCGTCGCAATGGTCGATGCGCTACCGCTTCGCTGTTTGAGCGCCGGCGTATCCGCCCCGCAAAAACTGAATGCCGAGGCTGGCCACTGGTCCGTCAGGATGAAAAGGACGTTCTCCGCAGGCATCAAATAACTCCCCACAAGCTATGAAAAGTAACCAATCCGAAGCGCGGGATGACTCTCTCCTCACTCCTCTTCACTCACTCCTCGCCCCTACCCCTTCGCCCCGGTCGTCGCGATCCCCTGGATGAAGTAGCCCTGGAAGATGAAAAATATAATGATGACCGGCAGCGAGGCCACAAACGAGGCCGCCATCAGATGGTTCCAGTCTGTGCCGTACTGGTCGCGAAATCCGTTCAGCCCCAGCGGAATCGTCCACTTGTCGACATCGTTCAGGACGATCAACGGCCACAGAAACTCGTTCCAGTTCCACAGAAAGGAGAAGATGGCAACCGTCGTCAGCCCCGGAACCGCCAGCGGCAGCAGGATCTGCCACAGAATGCGGAACGGTCCGCAGCCGTCTAGCTTGGCCGCCTCATCCAGCTCCAGCGGCAGGGTCAGGAAGAACTGGCGCAGCAGAAAGATGAAAAAGGGACTGCCACCCAGAAAGTTGGGGACGATGAGAGGATAGTAGGTGTTGATCCAGTCCAGACTGCGATACAGAATGAAGAGCGGGATCATCGTCACCTGCCAGGGCAGCATCATCGTCGCCAGCAATATGATGAAGAGGATATTCCGCCCGGGAAAGCGCAGGCGGGCAAAGCCATAAGCGACGACCGCTGAAGAAAGTATCTGTCCCACCACGCTCAGCACCGTAACATAGATCGAATTGCGGAAGTAGAGGCCAAACGGCATGACCGTCAGCGCCTCGATATAGTTGCCCCACAGGATCGGGTCCGGCATCCACTGCGGCGGGTATTGGAAGATCTTCTCCATCGGTTTCAACGAAGTGGAGATCATCCACAAAAAAGGCACCAGGAAGGCGGCCGCGCCCGCCAGGGCCAGCAGGTGAATTAAAGTCCTGGTGGTCCAGTTCAATAGCTGATATCGATTGGACGGCAAACCGATCGTGTTTCTCATCGTTCGCGGCGGATGACCGGTGGCCACTCTCAAGCGCCTCCAATCCTGCCTTCGTAGTGCACCCAGTGTTCCGACGACCGCAGCATCGCCAGCGAGATGACCAGAACCACCACGAAGAGGACCCACGCCAGCGCCGAAGCATAGCCCATGTGGAACCATTCGAAGGCGTTACGGTAGATGTAGAGGACAAGAAAAAGGGTTGCGTTTCCGGGGCCGCCCGCAGTCATGATGTAGGCCTGCGTAAAGATCTGGAAACTTCCGATAACGTTCATCACCAAAGCAAACAACACCACCGGCGACAACATCGGCAACGTGACTTTCAGAAATCGCTGCCATGTGTTCGCGCCATCGATCGTCGCCGCCTCGTAAAGATGGGCCGGGATGCCCTGCAGCCCGGCAAGAAAGATGACCATGCCGGTCCCCACCTGCCACAGGCTCATGATAATCAGCGCCGGCAGCGCCCAGCGCGATGAATGAATCCACTGGGGTCCTTCAACGCCAAACAACCGGATGAAAGAGTTCAGCACCCCGTATTCCGGGTTGAAGATCCAGATCCACATCATGCTGACCGCCACCAGTGGAATGACCGCCGGCAGATAGTAGATCGTGCGAAAGAGCCGTCGACCGGCCAGCTGCTGATTCATCAGCAACGCCAGCGCCAGCGAAAGTACGGCCGAGACAGGCACGCGGAAGATGACATAGATGACCGTCACTTTGATGCTCTGCCAGAAAAGATCATCCTTGAACAGCAGCTTGTCGAAGTTACGCACGCCGATGAACTCCGGCGCCGACAGGATGCGCCATTCGGTCGAACTGATATAGAAGGCCGCCAGGATCGGCGCCAGCTGAAAGATGAGAAACCCCAGCAGCCAGGGTGAAATCGCGATGTAGCCGGCGATCGCCTCCTTGCGCGCGATGCCGCTCATGCGCGGTCGTTTCCCGGCCGCGAGTTCGTCTGCGGCCCGACCGACCTGCGCTTGCCTGCTGCGCATCACCTCTCCCTTTCCGAAAACTGGTGGTCAACTGCTGGCGGCCCGGAGCGCGCCCCGCCGCCAGCAGTTAATGTATGCGCTAAACCAAAAGAGGAGAGGAAACAATCCTCTCCTCTTCGGAGGCATACGGGGAACTTTGCGCTGAGCCGACGCCATCTGCCGACCCTTGGCGAAGCGCAAACTCGGAACGCTCAACGCGCCGCTACTAATTTCCCCAGAATGCGGCGAGGATCTCGTCGACCTGGGGCCCGGCCGCCGCGACCGCGTCCTCAACCGACTTCTCCCCCAGAAATGCCAGGTTCAGCTCAGGCGTGATCGCCCTGGACATGATCTCCGTAATCGGCGCGATCGTGGGCCAGACCTGCATGTGGGGGGCGCTGTCGATAAACACCTGCCGCGTCGGCGGCTTGGGCAGCCCCGCGAAGTGTTCGCTCTCCGCAATATGGCGCATTGCCGGCACGTCGCCGATCGTCTGCGCCACCGTGATATTGCTTTCCTCGTCGCTGATGATCTTGAGGTACTCCCACGACCATTCCGCGCTCTGTGTGCCCTTGGGAATACCGTGTCCGTAATATTGGGTATAGCCGACCGGAGGCTGCCCCGCCGCGCGCGGCAGCGGCCCGACATCCCAATCCAGCCCCTCAACGCGCGTCAGCGCGCCGATCCCCCACGCGCCGGCCGTGAACATCGCCACCCGCCCGGCCGTAAAGAGGTCCTGTGCGCTTCCCAGCCCCTCGATCTCCGCCGGGGTGGGGGAGACACCGTGCGTCAGCCGCAAATCTGCCAGCCACTGAAGCGCAGCCAGCGCCTCCGGGCTGCCGAGACCGGAAGACTGCTGGTCGTCTGACAGCACGTCCCCGCCGCCGAGCCGCAGGAACGGATACCAGTAGGGGAAGAACATGCCGTACACGTCCGTCCTGCCGTCCCCGTCGGAGTCCGCGGTAAGCGCTTGGGCCGTCTCCAGGAACGAGTCCCAGTTCCAGGTATCGTTCTCCCACGAGGTGGACAGATCGTCCAGGCCGGCCTCGTGGAAGAGCGCCCGGTTGTAGTAGATCACGAACGGGTTCCAACCGCGCGGCACGGTAACCAGCTGGCCTTCGGTCGTGCCCAGTTCGATGATGCGCGGGTAGAACACGTCGAAACTGAACTCGTCGTCCGCGTCGGCGAAAGGAATCACGTTCAGCAGCGCTTCCTGGCCCCGGAAAAACGGCTCCCACCTGTGGTTCAGCTGCATCGTGTCCGGCGGTGTCCCGGCCGCGATCGCCGTCAGCACCTTTTCGCCGTACTGTCCGCCGGGTACCGAATTCTGGCTGGCCGTCACATTCGGGAACTTCTCCGTCATGCGTTGGGCCAGGATTTCACGGTCTTCGATGAACTCCGGCCGGGTGCCCCAATACTGGGCGACCAGCTCGATCGGCTCTTCCGACATCGAATCGCCTTCGTCCGCTGCAGCCGCACCCGAGTCTTCTGCCACGGGAGCGCACGCCGCCATCAACGCGCCGCCCGCAACCAGCGCCGAACCCTGCAAAAAACGACGTCTGCTCAACTTGTTCGATTGCATATGGGTCTCCTTTTTCTGTGGATATGATGGTACGGTCGGGCCAATGTGGGCAGGCCAGATTGTGTCAGATGCGCCCCTGCTCGAAAAAGGGCGCACAGGCGGCTTGCGAAGCAATGATCCATCCTGCAAGGATAGAGTCTATCTTATGCAAACAGCGTAATCTGTCAACCCGTCGCCTCCGGTCCCGCTGCCGCCGGGTTCGCAGAGACTCATCCATCAGCCCAGGGATTGATCACTTCAATGCCGGTCCCCTCAAAATCGTCCACATCTCTTGTCGCGACCGACGCGCTCCGACAACGGGCTATGGCCGCTATCTGGCAATCAGCATGATTGATGGGGCGTCCGGCGGCGCGACGAGCGGCGGCTATCACGGCGTAGGCCCGGGCTGCGGAACTGTCAAAGGAAAAGATGCGTCCATCAAAATCCTCCCGGAGCATTCCTTCTACCTCTGCAAGCAGTCTGTCCCGTCTCCGACCGGGCGGCAGAATCTCAATACCGTACAGCAACTCGGCTTCGCTGACTGTGGATAAGTGGAGGTCTAGAGCCGCCTGCCCGGCAACCCAATCCACAACGTTGGAATTGGGGTTGGGGCGCATAAGCTCTGAGACGACGTTGGTGTCCAGGATGATCATTTTCGATCATCTCAGTCGAATCGAGGCGGTTTACGCATGGGTGAACGCGGAGGGATTTCCAACTCGACCCCGCCCAGGGGGGCAAACCTGGCGCGAATGGCGGCCGCAAGGTTCTCCCGGGCTGGGGGATGGTGATAGAGCGCCGTTCTCAAGATGACGCGGGCTTCCTCCTCCATGGAACGACCGTTCTCAGCTGCCCGGACGCGCAGCCGGCGCTTCAGCCCTTCTTCGAGGTTGCGCACGGTGATGCTGGCCATAACAAACCTCCGTTTAGCAGGTCACGCAATTATAGCATGATTGCATTGCTATCACATCACCGGGCTCTGCGCCTCTGCGGTCTTCTGTGATTGGTCCCACTGTATGATTGGCCTCAATGATCAGCCTGCTGTTAACCTCTCTCATGCTACTTTGGTATGTAATTCCCCAAATCTAGCGCTGCGATGGGCCAGGTAGCGGCCTCCCGACTGGTGCTGTGGTAGTGGTCAGGTGTCCACGCCCTACAGGTCGATCATGCCGCGCAACTGGTGAATGTCAGTCTCAGCTTCTCCGTCCCCTGCCCCACGAACCACCCTCTCCATCAAATCCAACAGCGCATCCCAACTCGTCAACATCAACCGCCGCTCGCCGCCGGACGGTGTCAACAAGCTCGCGGGCGGTCTCCCGCAGCGTACCGTCCCCCAGCCCCACCCACGCCACTCAACTACCTCCCGCCGCCGCAACCCCGCCATACGTAGCCTCAAAAGATCTCTCCAGCAGCCAGCGCCGGAACGACTCGTTGTCGCTGAACTGCTTGAACAGCTCCGTATGATCGGCGAGCAGCCCCGTCATCGCCCGTTCCAGCGCCCTGTCGTGCTCGATGCGCGCGTTCTGCCTGTCGGAGTTGACCTTCGCATTCTGATACGCCCTGTCCTCGGCAACCTTCGCCGGCAGTTCCTCCGTGATGATCTTCTCGATCTTGTCCTGGTCCTGCCACGCGATGTTGCCGAAACGCTCGTTGAACTCCCTCAGGATGTTCGAGAGCCGCTCCATCTCCGCTTCCGGCCTGTGTCCGCCGCCGTCGGTCGGCGCCGGCTCGATCTCCGCATCCTCGTCAGGCAGCTGGATCTCCCGCACCGCCTGCTTCTCTACGCGGTAGCTGTCCATGTCGATCGCCGCCAGAATCCCCTTCGCCAGGTCGTCCTCAACCGGCGCCGGCAGCTTGGGAACCAGAAATGTGAGGAATATAGACAGCTTCTCCCACTCCGCGTCCGTATAGGGCAGGATCGCCGCCAGGAACGCGTAGGTGCGCAGAAACGCCTTGCCCTTCCCCTTGAAATCGACCTGCCCGTCCTCGTCCAGCTCCTCCCGGTAGACCGCGACACACGCGTCCAAAATCGGATCCAGCCGGTCGCGGTCCGCGCCCGCCAGGTAGCGCTCGACCAGATCCTCCACCTGCTCCGGGCCGTAGACCTGGTAGCCGTCGAGCGCCGCCTTGAGGTCATGCAGCTTGTCCGGGTCGGTCTCCTCCGCCAGCGCCGTGGTCCGGTAGTAGTCGCCGAACGCGGCCTCGATCATGTCGGCCTCGTTGGCGAAATCCAGCACGAAAGCGTCGTGCTTCTTGGGGTGCGACCGGTTGAGCCGCGACAGCGTCTGCACCGCCTTCACGCCCGCCAGCGGCTTGTCCACGTACATCGTGTGCAGCAGCGGCTCGTCGTAGCCGGTCTGAAACTTGTCCGCGCACACCAGGAACCGGTAAGGCTCTTCCTGGATCCGCTCCGCGATCCAATTCGCAGAAAAGCCGTTGAGTGAAGCCTCCGTGACCTTCGCCCCCATGTATTCATGCTCGCCCGAAAAGGCGACGATGGCCCGGTACGGGCTCTTGCGCTCCTCGAGATACGCCCGGACCGCATGGAAATAGCTGATCGCGCGCTGCACGCTGCTCGTGACCACCATCGCCCGCGCCTGCCCGCCGATCTTTTGCAGACCCGCCACCTGCTCATGGAAATGGTCGACCATGATCTCCGCCTTCAGCCGGATCGCGTGCTCGTTGTCCTCGACATAGCGGCGCAGCTTCTTGCCCGCCCGCTTGATGTCGAACTCCGGGTCCCCCGCCACCGTCTTGACCAGCCGGTAGTAGCTGTTGACCGGCGTATAATGCGCCAGCACGTCGATGATGAAACCCTCCTGGATCGCCTGCTTCATCGTATACGCATGGAACGGCACATGCCTGGTCGCGCCGCCTTCGGGTACGGGCCGGCCGAAGATCTCCAGCGTCTTGTTCTTGGGCGTGGCCGTGAACGCGAAATAGCTGGCGTTGCGCAGCAGCTTCTTCGACTCCATCAGCCGGTTGATCTTGTCCTCGGTCGTCTCCTCCTCCTCTGCGTTCGTCTCGCCCAGCGCCATCGACATCGACGCCGAAGCGCGGCCGCCCTGGCTCGAGTGGGCCTCGTCGATGATGATCGCGAACCTGCTGCCGCGGTGCTCGTTGCCGATCGCGTCCAGGATGAAGGGGAACTTCTGCACCGTGGAGATGACGATGCGCTTGCCCTCCTGCAGCAACGTGCGCAAATGGCCGGAGCTCTGCGCATGGCCGACGACCGCGCCCACCTGGGCGAACTGCCTGATCGTGTCCCGGATCTGCCTGTCCAGAATCCTGCGGTCGGTGACAATGACCACCGAGTCGAACAGGACCGCGCCCTCCCGCTCCAGGCCGATCAACTGGTGGGCCAGCCACGCAATCGAGTTCGATTTCCCGCTGCCCGCCGAGTGCTGGATCAGATACCTGGCGCCAACCCCATGCTCGCACGCGTCCGCCAGCAGCGCGCGCACCACGTCCAGCTGGTGGTAGCGCGGCCAGAGCTGGTCGCGCCGCGTGCGCCCCGTCTTCTCCTCCTTCGCTGTGACGACCTGGGCGTAGTTCTCAATGATATTTGTGAGGCTCTCGCGCGTGAGGACCTGCTTCCACAGGTAGTCGGTCTTGAGGCCGTTGGGGTTGGGCGGATTGCCCGCGCCGTCGTTCCACCCCTTGTTGAAAGGCAGGAACCACGAAGCCTTGCCCGCCAGCCTGGTGCAGAACCGCACCTCGTGGTCGTCCACCGCAAAATGGGCCAGGCAGCGCCCCAGCTCGAAAAGCCGTTCCCTCGGGTTGCGGTCGCGCTCGTACTGCTCGACCGCGTCATCCACCGTCTGCTTCGTCAGGCTGTTCTTGAGCTCGAAGGTAGCGACCGGCAGGCCGTTGACGAAAAGGCAGAGGTCCAGCGCCAGCTGGCTGTTGTCGTTGCTGTAGCGCAGCTGCCGGGTAACCGAAAAGCGGTTCTGCCCGTAAAGCCGCGCCGCCGTCCTGTTGCCCGGCGACGGCGTGCCGTAGAACAGATCGATGCGGTGCGGCCCGTGCCTGAGCCCTTTGCGCAGCAGCTCTACCGTCCCCCGCCTCGTGACCTCTCCCTGCAGCCGCGCCAGGAACTTGCGCCGCGTCGGACCGTCCTCCTCCAGGCCCAGCAGGCCGGCCGTATCGGGCTGCGTAGCGTAAAGAAAGGCAGACAGCTGCGCCAAGTCGACGCAGTGCTCCCGGTCGTAGTCCTGCGCATCCCCGCAGATCCAGCCCGCGCCGTAAGCGGCCGGCCGGTCACGCAGCGCGTCAGCGCCCGCCGCGTCGCACGGCTGCCCCGTCAGCGCCGTGCAGATGAGACGCTCAAGGCCGCGCTCAGAGGTGTCGGTGGTCATGTTGTCGGTCTCAAATCGAACTGAACGCCAAGCTGGCGCAGCATTTCGAAGGTGTTCAGATACCGCACGTTGAACTGCTGGCAGACGTTAGGTATGAGCGTACCCTACTCCTGGCATTTGAACGAAATGTCTCGTGCGTCACTACGACTGCACTATGGGCTTGGGCGTAGGCGACAAGCCATCCATCCGCTACCGCTGCAAACTTGCTTTTTGCCGCAGTATGGAACTGTGGATTGTTCTGAACCCAGTTCATAATTGTCCTGTAGGCAGTTACGACTGGCTGATCCCTGAGAAGTCGAAAAGACCTATCGGCGCGTTCTGCTGCGTCCACTGAACTAGGTCACTCGGTTGCGTTAATTCCGCAAGCACTCGGTCAATGCTGATCAGACGCCCAGCGTGAAAATATCGGGGAATGCAGTCCCAAAACGCAGGACAGAAAGCCGGCGCATAATAGTCATTGTGTGCGCCTATAAATACGTTGGTGTCCAGTACGAACAACGGTTGCACTTGTCGACTCAAAGGACAACCCCCATCTTTTCCGGCATGCGTTCAAAGGTATCTCCTTTCAGGTCGGTCAAGCTGTATGCCTCTCGATACGACAAACGGCCTTCCCTGGCGGCGCGAGCGACAGCGCCGGCGAAGCGGGGCCCAATGCGCCATCTTCTGCGTGTTCCAGAAGTGCCCTCCACTGCGCGGGGAAGGCGCACTTCTGCCTTGGCCCTTAAAATCATCGTAGGAGGCAAAAAAGGTATCCCGGTCGATCAACCCCAAATCAAGCGCGCGACGCGCTGCGACGATGGCGCTCACCTTGAATTTCCGGGCAACTGCTTGATAAGGGTTGTCCAAATATTGAACAGCTGGCCAGAACTTTTCCAGCAACTCCTGCTGCGGCACCAGGAACTCCGCGGCGACCTGGTTGCAGAACCGCTCCGCCCCATGTCCGTGGGCAACAGCCTGTCAAAAACGGACAGGCCCGTCTCGCCGATGAAAAGGTGGGCCTGCCTCGTGGCCAAGGTGAACATCTGCGCGGCGATAAAGTCGCGCTATTCACAAAGACGAGCGGGGCATACTCGTCCACAAGGACGAAGCCTTGAAACTCATCTGGATCAAGCTTCCTCTTCGTATTGTTGCCTACAACGCCGTTGAACACGACCAGTATCCCAACCTCATCCAATCTGTCACGCAGAAAACGAAGTGCGTCGCTCCAATTGGACCTCTCCTCCGCCCAGCCATCAGCGAGGCCCAACGCAGCCCGCATCGCCGCGGCAACTTCCATATAGCCGTCCGTCAGGCTGTAGGCGCCGACGAACTCCAGCGGGTCTGCGCCGCCTTCGATCAGGTCGTCCCGCATCCAATCCTGGCGCCGCTGCATCTGGTAAATGGTGTCGAGCAGGTTGGGGCTTGGACGTCTGGGCAGGGCGTCGCCCCGGGTGCGGAAATCTCGGATGGGCAGCGACTCTTCGGGCGGCTTGGACAGGTAGAGATAACCCAGCGGTGTATAGGTCCTTTCAGCCAGCCTGTCCGCTTGGGCGATGCTGATTTTGCCCATGGCCTCCCACTCTGACACGCGTTCCAGCTTCACATTCATCTTCTTTGCAAGCTGATCCGGGGAAAGGCCGGCCCGCTCGCGCGCCCAGCGCAGCACTTCAGGCTGTAGTGTGATCTGCTGGCGTCGGCTGGTCATGATTGAGGTTGAGAGTTCGATTTGAAGAATAAAAGTGAGGTTCCCGGATTCAGGCTGCAAAGCCTTACCAGGGCTCGTTGACGTTTGTCAGAACAGCGATTTACGGGAGCAAAGTGCGGCTGATCCATGAAGGGCCGCGCCGTCACGCAAAGAAAATCCGATACGCCCTTGGTGTTCTCCGCGTCCCTCCGCGGATCGAACGGTGTGTTTATCATAAGATTCAAGCGAGAAACATCCCCAATTCGCAGTTGGATACGCGGCCACGAAGTCGAAAATCCCCAAACGGCTTCCGGAGAAACTGATCAACGGTGGCGCCATCACGAAGATTCTCAAACAGGGCGGACACAGGCACACGCGTACCTTGAAACACCCAGGCCCTCCCGAGTTTACCCGGGTTCCGTTCGACGGCCTTGCACGATTCCCAATCTGTCATCTGGTCATCTCTCTTTCGCAGCGCGCGACGTGCCGGCGCAGAGCGCGGTTTATGTCGGTCTGGTAGCCGCGGCCGCCTTGGGCCCTCGCTCTGAACCATGCGATGACGTCCGCGTCGATACGCAACGTGATCTGCTGCTTCACGGGACGGTAGAAAACACCGCGGCGGGCGCCTGTCCAGTCAAGAACTTCGGGTATGTCGGAGGTGTCAATCTGATCATCGGTCAGTTCTTCCAAAGCCTGCAACTCGGCACGTTGCTTTCCGGTCAGCTTACTGCTCTCCCTTTTCATACATCCTCCTCTCGTGGCTGGTCGCTTTGCGGGCGCTGATAATACGTCCAACCTTTTCTCCGGTTAGCGGATCGAAGGCAGGCTGGGTGTGAACTACCATCACGATGTTTACAATCCTTCCGATCGTGCGCCAGCGTTCTTCGTCCGGGTACGGGTCTTCAAGCGTCAGGGCCAACGGATCTTCGAATACAAGCATGGCGGTCTCAAAGCTGATACCATGCTTTTGGAGATTTGCCTTGTCCTTGGCCGCATCCCATCGCCAGTGCGACGGTACGTCGCCTCCGTAGTTACAACATTGTAGTTGCAAGGGGCCTGGTGTCAAGGTTGGCGCTGCCGCGCAAGATTGTGACGGTGCGGCGAACGCCAGCTATAACACGGGCGATCTGCCCACAGGTTCCTGTTTTGCGGTTTCTGGGGACAACGACGCTGCCGCGGCCCGCACATCCAGCTTGCCGGTGACCACATGCGCGATCAGGCTGGCGCGGTATTCGGTCATAAATTCGACTTGGCGGCGGGCGTTGTCGATGGCTGCGTCAATATCGGCGGTGGCCTTTTCGAGGTGGGCGACGATGGCGAGCTGCTCGGGGAGAGGCGGGACAATTACTCTGAAATTTCGAATCGATTGTAAGGTTAACCCCTCTCTGGATGCTCCCTTCTGCTCAATTTGAATTTCGCGCTGCATTATAGGTGTGGACAGATATGCGGCCAGCAGACCAGTTCGCAGCAAGCGGCTCTGGTGAGGACGAATGATGCAAACGTGCTGGTTGACGTTTCCTTCTGAGAAGCTGTCGGGAAGGCCGAACATGCGCGTCCGATGGATGCTCCTGAGATGTTGAGCAGTACGTCACCGGTTTTCACATGAGACCCCAACAGGTCCTGGTGGAGACTGGGTGCAATTCGCGCAACGTTGGTGCATTCGAAGCCCGTCGAAGTGTATATTTTGGCTTGCGCAAGAACGGAACCCCGTCCTCCTGGTAGACAGTTGCTTCCGCCGCGAGTGGGTTATCCCGCTACCGAATTTCGTAGCTAAAAGCCCTAGCCGCCGAATCTCCCAATGCGCGGGCACATCGCCGAGCCAATCGACGCCGGAGGGCTTGAGAGGAACGCTGGGGTCAAGACCGCGCGTGACGGCGCGGTGGATCGATAGCCTGCCGCGCCTCCTGCAACAGCGCGATCGACTTCTCCTTGGCCTCGATGTAGCGCTGGATACGCCGGTCCACATGGTCGAGGTAGCGGGCGATGGCGCGCTGCTCGGAGAGTGGAGGGGATACAAACGCGGGAAGAACTGAACTTGCCTTCAGAAATTCGCTCAATAGGCCAGTCCAACTGGTTGCAGCTGGCATTTGATCGATAAATGAACAACTCTGAACCAAATAGGTTACAGATTTTGGGATAGTCCCTTGACGTGGCGTAAGAATTGCAAATCCTGTTGAACCATAATCAGACCACTCTCCGTTTCATCTACGAACCAGTACCGCGTTCAGGTAGTTGCGCACCGTTGAAACGATTGCGTGTCCTCTGCTAACTACGCGTCTGGCTCGAGACGGTGCGTCTCCGAAGCGAATGTGGACGAGGTTCCCATCAGTCAGTAAGCCGGCCCTGCCTGCGCCGATTTCCAGATAATCGAAAGCAAAGTCCGAATCAGTTGGTTCGGATAGTACCTTCTCATGTGTATTCCTACCTCAATCCGTTTGAGTGGACGCACCTCCGTATGAGCAGGGTACATCACCCTGCCATTCGACGCCGGAGGGCTTGTAGGTGGGGTAGGATGGGAGGCTACTCGATCGGCCCATATTGCCAGCCGCGTCTGTTGGCATACTGCCACAAGTTTTTTTGCTGAGCTTTCTTAAGCCGCTCTTGCTTAATCTCGCTAAAGTCAATGACAGCGGGCACGGGGAATGGAGCGGGATCGTGTTCGATGCCGGAGATACTGGTCGTGACACTCGGCTGGGGTAACTGCCATGACCCCTGCGGACTCGTTTTGCAGCTCACAGACGTAGTGTCGCCACGCAATCCTTCAGCGGTTATGCTGGTCGACGTCATAAACCGAAAGTCGGTTATTGTCTTTGGGGAAAGGCTTGAATGCCTGCGAACTGACGCGTCCCTCGACAAAGAAGTTGTGGTGGATCTGATCGAACAAGGAGGGTATCGCAGTTCACGTTGCCCGGCCCTGCAACAGAAGCAATCAGCTCTGCAAGCCATTGCCAATCTTGAGGGCGCTCCAACTGCAACTCACGTTCGTGCGATTAGTCCGCGTCTATATCCAGACAATGCCACTCGCTGACGCGTGCGTCCAAATCGATCTCTAAACTGGGCTTGAAGGAGCCGATATCCCATTCAGACTGCACGCCCCCTTCGGGCGTTCGGGTAAATGTACGGGGCGGGGGCATCGCCAACATTGTACGCTGCGTGTTGCCGCAGCCAGTCCAGCCCCTGCGAAATCGGTGCGCTTCCGTAGCCGTCGTACCATCCGTCCTCCAGCGCTCGGAACTCGTCCAGGCGCGCACGAATGCCCGATGGGGCTATGCCAAAGGCAAGGCTATACGGGTTTTCGCCGATAAGCGGCGGAATCGACCAAGCAGTATGCCTCGGGGTGAGCGTTCCCCAAACAAATGAATCGGTGGCGCTCTCGGATGCCTGCATTCTCGAGTCGCGTCGGTGGTTCAACGTTGTCCCAGAACGACTCCTGCACTATGATCCCAGCGCCAGCCAGCATCGAGCCCGTACTGCTGTCGCTTGCCAAATGGTCCTGCTTAGGCAAGAACGCTCCCCAGAACGCTCCGACGTGCGGCTGCTCTCGGTCTAACGAATACCAGGGCGCTGTTGGATTCTCTGTAAAGTGGCGTCCCTCCCTGAGTATGGGGTCAGGTGGGTTTTCCGCGCTGCGTAGCCGTTGCGCTCGTCCATCGATGCCCCCCTTCGTCCAGACATTGCGCAAAGTCATGCGATTGCGACCACACGTAACGAAAGGTGCGCAGCATCTCTTTCAGATCCTGCAAACTTTGATCTTCTTTATGGAAGTTCAAGTTCATGTACACCCGCGATGAATTCTCATCGCCGGAACGCGGCTCAACTCTGAACAGTTTATACGTCCGGCAGACGAATCAAGAAGGAGCCTTCCTGCGCCGACAGCCAATGCCCATCCCTCTGGAGCGAACAGCCTGTCTTCACGGAACAGTCGCGGCCCGATATACTGTAAGGCGGGAGATCTCCAATTCCTGGTCCTATACCAATTCAAGATCTCTGTCCAAAGGCTCTGGGAAGAGCCTCCCCCTCTCTGCCCCGCAAGGCCTCGTCCGCGACTTCCGCCAACCGCTGCAAGTCGCTTTCTGATGGAAACTCGCGCTCTATCATGGTTCTGTCAAGCGACGATCCTATGCGGATTCTATCGCGTTGCAGAGCCAGCCTTTGTCCAATCGCGGAAGCGGCTGAAGAAAGTCCGCCCACAATCCCAATCTCTTCTCCTGCCCTAAGAACTTCGGCGCCAACCGCGTCCGAAAATGCGGCGATTTTCCCTGGGTCGTTAAGAACACTGATACCAACAAAGACGATGTTGATCTTCAGCACGTCCTGCACATCTATTGGCATGGAATCGCCTCCCGTCTTCTCGTTCAGTGACGAGAGCTATGTCAAAATGCTGGCGGGGTGTCTATGTCCCCTGGACGTCGTTACTGCAGCCAGGCCCATAGTCTTCGCTGGCCGCTCCTTCATCTCCTGCTGCAACGTATACGTATCGGCAATCGCCGGTCGCCAGAGGCAGGGCGCTCTCGGCGTCGCATACATTCCTGGCTGCGGCTCTGTCAATAAGTGAGCAATTTGCCGTGAAGCTGATCAAATCTGTACCCCAGTCCGTTCACTTGGCTGTCTGCGTGCTGAAGCGAATGGCCCGGATCTCCTCCGCCGAACGCAAGCGGCTGCAGCCGCATCGGGCATCAGCTGATTTCGTAGCCCGCCTGAACGTTGGTCTGGACTGACAATGGGCCTGCCGAACGAAGCGCTCGCGATCTGCATCAGAGATTTCGATCTGAACGTTGGATCTGCCCCTTCGCTTCAGATCAGAGGGCGAAGACCCCGGCGCTGCCGGCATCCTTCCGCTGCCGCTACACCAGTTCAGGCTCCGAATCCAGCAACCGCAGGACGACCTCGATCAACTCCGTCACCTTTTCGTCGCTGAATCCGTTGACATCAAAACCGTGCGCAATCGCGTTTCGGTATTTCACCATGTCGGTCAGATAGTCGTAGTCCTCGCGCGAAATGATGCCGTGCATGACCGCCATATCGAGGACGTACGCCGCCGTCGTGACGCGCGCGATGGCAATCCCCTCCGTCCCGATCAGATTGCGAATAGTGGCCTCGCAAGCCGACCAGACCAGCAGATAAGCAGCCTCACTCGAACCCTTCTCAAGAACGGCCTCCGCCTCGGTAAGACGCTGCCGGATCTCCTCCTCTGTAAACGGCTGCGCGCCCTCTGGCGATTCCAGTTTCTCCGGTTCGCCCACCAGAAGCAGGTCATAGCTCCAACCGGGCTTGTTATACAGAATTTCGGCCAGCTCATTCAACTTCGGCGTCAACGCCAGAGACGTTCTGGACTTTACTTCGATCACCCGCACATCGCCATCTTTGCGCGCGACAAGATCGGCGCGGAAGCCAGGCAGGAATTCTAACGGGCAGTCTTCCTCCACTTCATAGCCCCGGCTGCGGTACTTGGCCGCTGTCTTAGCGATAAATTTCTTTTCCAGAATTTCAATGTCTTCAATCATGATATCACCTCCTGGCCCGGCGCATCCTCCACAACGATGTGAATGAACTGTCTGGAACGCCGCCAACTGCCCCATCCTCGCACCCCCACGCACCACAGCGCAACCACGCCAGTCGCTCGCATCAGCATCACAGCCCATCTTCGAAATCCCGTAAATCACAGTTCAGACAAATGTCGACAAATCCTGACCAGGTTTCGCCGCCTGAACTTTACAATCGACATCCCTACACCCCGCCCCGGATCTCCGCCAACAACCCCTCCGCCTCTTGCTCCAGCGCCCGTATATCAGCCCAGATCGCCTCCGGCGCGCGCAGCGGCTGCGGCCTGTAAAAGTAGCGCGTGAAGCTGATCTCGTACCCCACCTTCACGCTGCCCGGGTCATACCAGGCGTCCGCCGCATACGGCAGCACCTCCCGCCGCAGAAAGCCTCCGATGCCGCCCTCCTCCAGCAGCGGCGCCTGCTCACTGTCCTTCAATTCCGGATCAGGCGCATACTCGACCACGACCGGCATGCCGTCGATCTGGACTGGAACGAGGCCGCGCAGCGGGTCGGCCGCAACCCCGGGCCGGTGGATCTTGCGAATCACGGGCGGCGCCTCAGGGCTCGGCTCGACGCGCGCCCGCAGCTGCTTGATCTCACTCGCCTTGTACGCGCGCGCCGGGTCGATGCCGGGCAGGCGCAGAGGGCGCTCCACGTTCAGCTTGTGGTAGCCGAACGCCGCGTTGGGAAAGATCTTCGACTGCGGCGTCTCCTCGAAAGCCAGAAAGGCGTCGCAGATACGCCCGATATCCTCTGCCGCCAGCTCGCAGTTCTTGTTGCCCAGATTCTTGCGCAGCGGCCGGAACCACCCGCTCGCGTCGATCAGCTGCACATATCCCCGCCGCGCGGCCGCCTTCCTGTTGCTCAGCACCCAGATGTAGGTCGCGATGCCCGTGTTGTAAAAGATGTTGAGCGGCAGCGCGATGATCGCCTCCAGCCAGTCGTTCTCGATGATCCAGCGGCGGATGTTGCTCTCGCCCTGGCCCGCGTCGCCGGTAAAGAGCGAGCTGCCGTTGTGCACCTCCGCAATGCGGCTGCCCAGCGGCGAGTCCTGCTTCATCTTGCTCACCATGTTCGCCAGGAAGACCATCTGCCCGTCGCTGGAGCGGGTGACAAGCGAAAAATCCGGGTCGCCGCCATGCTCCACCACGAAGCGGGGGTCCTGCATGCCCGCCTTGCCCCCCATCCGCTCCAGGTCGCTCTTCCAGCTCTTGCCGTAAGGCGGGTTCGAAAGCATGAAATCGAACTCGCGCCCGGGGAACGCGTCCCCGGACAGCGTCGAGCCGTACTGGATGTTGTCCGCCTCGACGCCCTCCCCCTTCAGGATCAGGTCGGCCTTGCTGATGGCGTACGTCTCCGGGTTGACCTCCTGGCCGTAAAGATGGATCGAGACATCCTTGCCCTGATCGCGCGCCAGCTCGCCCAGCGCATCCTCCGCCACCGTCAACATGCCGCCCGTGCCGCAGGCCCCGTCGTAGACAAGATAGGTGGTCGACTGCACCCGCTCCGCGACCGGCTTGAAAATCAGGTGCGCCATCAGCTCCACCACGTCCCGCGGCGTGAAATGCTCGCCCGCCTCCTCGTTGTTTTCCTCGCTGAAACGCCGGATCAGCTCCTCGAAAACCGTGCCCATGCTGTGGTTGTCCAGCCCGGGCAGCCGCACGCTGCCGTCCGCGTTCAGAATCGGCCGCGGGCTGAGGTTCACCGAGCTGTCCAGGAACTTTTCGATCAGAAAGCCCAGAATATCGTCCTCCACCAGCCGCGGCACCTCGTTGCGGAACCTGAACTTTTCCAGAATCTCCTGCACATTGGGCGAGAACCCGTCCAGGTAGGCCTCGAAGTTGGCCCGCAACTGCTGCTGCCTGCCGATGGCGCGCAGGTCCCGCAGCCGGAAAGGGGACGTATTGTAGAACGCCTCGCCCGCAGCCTGCCGCAAAGCGCGGTCCTGGTTGGTGATGCCCGCCCCGTCCAGCTGCGTCTTCATGCGCAGGACGTCCTCCTTGCTCGGCTCCAACACCGCGTCCAGGCGGCGGATAACGGTCATCGGCAGGATGACATCGCGGTACTTGCCCCGCACATAGTGATCCCGCAGCACGTCGTCGGCGATACCCCAGATGAAGTTGCTGATGTTGAGACTGCTCACGCTTTAACATCCCTTCGCAGTTCGCGGCCGCTGGGCCATTGCCTGCTGCGCCCGCTACGCTTTACGCCGTTGAAATCAGTATGCAGTAATCCTTCTCAATCTCTCTATGAAAACTCTCCGGCAGGCGCGCCCAGTCCCGCGCCTCCACCAGGAACGGGATCGTAGACAGCCGCAGGGCTTCCTCCAGGTCGACAAGCTGCCCGATCGAAATCTCCTCCAAATCCGGCCCGCGCAGGACCAGGTCCAGATCGCTGTCCCCGTGGCTGTGACCGCTGACCCGGCTGCCGTAGGCCCACACTTCGACACCGGGCACGTGTTCGCTCAGGATCTCTTCCAACATGCGGCGATGTCTCGCCTTCAGATGCAGCCGGTCACGCATCCCGCCCCCCTTCGATCGCACCGGCTAACGCCTCCGCGTCGACGATGAACTGGGGCAGCAGTTTCAGCGTCCTCTCAGCAAAATGCTCTCCGTATTCACGCGCCGTTTCATTGCGGGCGGCGCGGTATTCCAGCCAGCGTTCGCAGGCGTCCTCGCTGATCAGGCAATGCTTGGCGGCGTGGCGGAAAATATCGTTGAAGTAGAGCTGGTCCGCCTGCCGGTTGCTGGCAAAGTAGGGGCGCAGCCGCTTCTTCAGCAATCTTCCGCTCTGCGCCAGCACAAGTTCGAACTCCTTGACACAGGCCGCGCGGTAGATGTCATACAACACGTCGCCGGGTTCGCGCTGCTGCAATCCTTCCCAGGCGCTTCTGAGCGTATCGATGCAGCGGTTCAGATGGTCGGTGTTAATGTTCCATGTTGACCTCTGAAGACTATTCATTTCGACCTGCGAACGGATCAAGCAGGCGCACGCCGGTATGCTCAAAATCACGCCCATTACGCGTAACAACGGTCAGATCATGGACGATGGCAACTGCGGCAATCAGAGTGTCCTGCAAAAAAGTGTCCGACTGTCGATGCATCAACTTCGCCCATACCCGAAAGGCACTGGCGTCGACTGGCAGGATTTCATACACCGTCATAACTCCATCCAGCCAGCGCTCCAATTCCTCCGCCTTGCTGGGATCCTGTTGGCGCGTGACCTCAATACCTGCTTGTATTTCTCCAATGGTCACAGCGGAAAGGTAAAGTTGCTCTTCCGGGACGCTTTGAATCCAGTTCAGAACCGCCGCGTGCGGTCTGGAACGTCGCAACTCGGAGACAACGTTCGTATCCAGGAGATACACAGCATTCCTCTATTCTAAATCTGGAGCCGGACGCAGGCGCAGCTTCCTTCTGGGCGGGGTTAACGCCTCTGTACGCGGCTCTGGGGCCAGCAGGAACGCCTTCAGGCTTGGTTTCGCTAGTTTTTCCAGTTTGCGCCACTGTTCAATCGGCACAAGCACCGCGGCCTCTTTCCCGCGCTTGGTGACGATCTGCGGTCCTTCTGCAAGACTGGCTTCCAGTAGCTCGCTGAAGCGCGCCCTCGCCTCCTGCACTTGCCAGATGTTGCTCATGCTTTCCTCCGGTTTCAGGCTTTTGGGCCGGGAAAATGTTGGACGTTTTTCTGAAAGCGAATATCAAACAGGTACTTCTTGGCCTCAAGCCGCGTAGATCTGTGTCCTGGTCTCTTCAACGCGCTGCCGGAAGAAGGGATTCCGGCAGCGCCGAGTCGACAACGAGGTCAACAGGACCTTCGAACAGCGTTTCCAGGGCCTCCAACAGCCCGAAATAAGCATCGGCATACGCCCCCGCGGGCAACGGCTGGAACTCGACCAGAAAGTCCAGATCGCTGGCTCCCTTTCTCTGGCTCTGCCGGACGCGGCTGAACCGAACAGGTCCAGGCGTTCAACATTGTAAAGTACGCAGAGTTGCTCCAGCTCGGATGCTCGCTCCGAGACGGCCGCTATCATCAGCCTTTCTCCTCCAAGCTACACTCGCCGTGCGCAAACTGCCGCCGGACCTTGCCGCTGCCGACCAGCTGCGACAGCAGCCGGTAATTCCCCCGCTCGTGGCGCACCCGGCCGGCGATGACCGCCGGGTGGACGCCGGCTTCCCGGGCCAGGTCGTAAACCGCCAGCACAGTGGCCCTCTCCTGTACCGGGCTGGACGCCCAGAAACGCGGCGGGATCAAAGCTTCCCGGGCCACTCTGTCAGCTTCTTCCTCAAGCGGGTCTCCTCCAGTCAGCGAGAGGTCGTCGATAAAGAGTTCGTTTTCGTCGCAGCCGAGATGGCGGCCCACGTGGGCCAGCTCGTGCATGAGGCTGAACCAGAAATTGTCGATGCGGTCATAGCGCAACGTCAGACCGATGACCGGGCGGCCGTCCCGCAAACACAGCGCCGCGCCGTCGAGATGCGTGCGGGGCAGATGCCGTTCGATCACGAGCGCGATGCCATGTTCCGCCAGGCAGTCCTGGGCGCGCCGCGGGCCGTCCTCATATACGCTCAGTTGGGCGACCTCACGCATGAACTGCCCCGTTACCGTGCCCGGTCGGTAGCTGGTCCGGGGCGGGTTCCGGTTGGCAAGAGCGAGAACGCGCCAGCACCATGCCCTCAGCGCGTAAGGGTTGGTCTTGGCATTGATGCGGCGGTGGCCGTTCTTGCGGTAAAGGGGAAGGGCCGCGACCTGCGGTCCTCCGGCTTGGTCGATCAGCTCGCGCAGCAGCTCTTCAGCGTGATCGATAAGGTCTCGAATCTGGGGAACCCATCCCCGCTTTGCCATCTCCTTGAGTGGAAAGCGGCGCGGCTCGATTTCGTCTAGTGCAACATCGAATTCCGCGCCGGGCTTCTGCAAAAGCACATCAGCGGGAATGCCCAGATGCTCATGCAATGCGCGCGCCATCGACATGGTGAGATCCCTCTTGCCCGACAGGACCTCGGAGACCTTGGAGCGGCTACCGATGTAGGGAATAAGGTCTCGCTGCGTCAGTCCGGCCTGATCCATGCGGAATTCGATGGCGGAAATCGGGTCGGGAAAGCCGATATCCACCGTCTTGGATTCGTAGTACATGACCAGATCAACAAGAACATCAAGCTCGTCGCCCTCGGGCGTCCCCTCTTCAGCGTCGAAGATTTCGTCGATGCGCGCCAAGGCCCGCTTGTGATCCTTCTCCGTGCGGATAGGCTTGATTACTGTGCTCATTTTGTTTGGACTTGAAAGCTGTCCCAGAATATGCTTCTCAGCGTGGATAGTCAATAGGTTCGTCAGTTGTCCGCGTCCATGCGGTCAATGCGTCCGCGCAGTTGTCCAATCAGCTGTCTGATGTCGGTCTCCGCGTCTCCGTCCCCGGCGGCGTTGACCACCCTCTCGACCAAGTCCAGCAGCGCGACCCAACTGGTCAACATCAGGCGGCGTTCTCCGCCGGATACGGTGGCGGCGCGCAGGTCGCCCGGCGTCGTCGCGCCAATGATTGTAAACTGCTCGTCCGCACGCCGGCACAGCGCCGGCCACAGCGCTGCCAGCCGCGCCGCGGGCGCAACGAACAGCAGCGCCGCCGGCCGGTCCAGCGGCAGCCCCTTGAAATAGCCGTTCGGCTGGTCTGGAGTAAGGTCCGCCCAGCACACGACTTGAATCAGCACCCGCACAACCCCCTCGCCGTCATAGCCGGCAAGGCCCGGGCGCTCCCCTTCCACGCCCATATCTTCGCTGCGCGCCCCGGCGAGCGTGCCGACCGCAGTGCCGCCCTCCCGCAGCGTACTCGCCAGCGCGCTGCGCGCCGCTTTCGAGCGGGAGAGAATGTGTTCCAGCGTCTCAACGACCGCGTCTTCAGATTGGTCGGCGCGTCCGGGCGCGTTGTGACCGGACAGGGTCGTGTCAGTGGACATGGTGAAGGACCTTCCCTATGTTTCGGGCGTCAAGCTGTTTCGTCGGAAATGAGGTTCGCAGAAACGCGCTGCAAGGCCCGCACGCAAACACAAAGCGAAAGAGGGCCCTTTGGGGATACATTTTTCTGTGAACAGGTTGTGTGGGAGGTTGCCGCTTCTTTATTTCAGGAAGACCGCCGGCGCAGGCGGGCCAATTCGGCTGCCATCTCCTGCATCCGCTCATCAGCTTCTCTGCGGGCGGCCGCTTCCTCTTCCGCTCGTTGCTCTGCCGCATCGGCTCGTTGCGCTTCAGCGGCAGCCTTGGTGACGGCGATCTGCAGGTCGGGTATCACATACCCGGAGTACACATCGTCCAGCGCCAGTTCCACCAGATCCGGCTGCCGTTCCAAATCCTCCATCCGAAACTGGAGTCCGGGCAACACCTCCGAACCGATTACGTCCTCAGCGTCGGGCTGCAACGCCTCGTACTGGCCCCCCGGAGTGAGGCGGTAGAAGCGCATGTGCTCGCCGCTGGGGTCGAGAATGTAGTACTCCTTCACCCCGGCCAGCGCATAGTCCCGTCTCTTCTCTTCCGTATCCCTGAGCGCTTCCGCCGGCGTGGAATCCGAGACCGCCTCCACGACCATGTCGCAGACCCCTTCGAAATGGCGCTGGTCAATGCCTCCCCACGGCGCCGGGTTGCTTTTCAGGATCACGCCGATGTCCGGCTTGCGCACCGCCTCGCGCTGTCCGGACGGCTCCGCAGGGTCCGCTATCGTCAGGACAAAGCCGGTCCCCAGATTGATCAGCTTTGCAATAGGGTATGTACTGATAAAACGGCGCAGCAGATCGAGAAACCAGTTGTAGAGGTCGAGTTGCGGCTCATTCGGCAATGGTTTGGCCTCCAGTCTGCCGTTGTTCCATTCGTAGCTGACGTCAATGTCCGGGTATGGATTCTCATACCATCTGGCCCAGTACTCTTCCTTGGAGACGTAGCGGCCATCGTCGGGGGCAAAGGGATTGACAGGCGGGCCGGGCTGTGCAGGGGGGTCCGCTTGCATGGGCGAGCTTGCGGGCTCGGATTTCCCTGTCCTGGCCGCCCGGGATGAATTTATCTGGGTTTGGGAACTGTCGCGCAAGGCTTCTTTGGACTTCATGCTGCCTCCTCCGGCATTGCGGCTGCGCGCAACACACATAACGTGGCGACATTCTATCACGATTTCTGCGCCCGCGACTAGCGCATCATATCCCCGCGGGTGCACCCCAGATTAGGGGGCGCCTCACTGGGTTTGCGCTGCCAGCGACACCACGAGTTTGCGCTGACGCCCGGCGGAAAACGGCAACGATCCACGAAGAGGCATGAAAGAAACGCGAAGGAAGGAAAACGGCAAGAACGGGCAGGGTGGAAGCGTCAAATAAGCTGGCCTGCAAGCCCCTGCTGGACAGCGCAAAGACCGCGGGCGTCTCGCCCGCAGCCCGTGCAGTTGGACAGAGGCAGCCGGAAACTCGCCCCCCATTTTGGGATGCACCCGATAATTTCCGACGGTTGACAGACCCCCGTGACTCGTGCAGAATTGACCCTTAATTCCGGTATAGAAGATTTCCTGCACGGATTCAGGCTACGGGAAACCAGAGGCGGCGGCACACCCGTCCGCCGCCCGCACCGCACCGCGCGACCTGCGCGCCGCGAAAGAACCCCTCACCATGGCGGCAATCAACCTCAGAGAGAGGCGATGGGCCAGGTTCCTGAACAGGTACGGCTTCGTTCTCGCCGTCCTTGTCCCCATCCTGCTCTGGTTCAGCATCTTCTCCTTCGGCCCCATCCTCTACGCGTTGTATGCCAGTCTGACCAACACCCACAGCCTTGACCCCAGCAGGGCCAGGTTCGTCGGCCTCGATAACTACATCTCCCTGCTGGATGACAGGCGTTTCCTGGCGTCGATGAGCAATGTCGTCAAGTTCGTCCTCACCAAGGGGGTTCTGAACATCGTGCTCTCGCTCGGGCTGGCGCTCCTGTTGGAGCGGCTGCGCCGCGGGCGCAATTTTTATCTCTTTTTCATCTTCATGCCCGTGGTCATCTCCCAGGTGGCCGTCGCCATGCTCTTCCTGTGGCTCTACGACCCCCGCCTCGGTCTCATCAACTACCTGCTCAGTCTGGTCGAGATTCCGCCCCAGAGCTTCATCCGCAGCACCGCCCAGGCCATCTACAGCGTGGCCATCGCCGACGTGTGGAAGACATACGGCTATGCCGCGGTGATCTTCCTGGCCGGGCTGCTCGACATCCCCCAGGACTACTACGAGGCGGCAAAGGTAGACGGCGCGACGCGTTTGCAGACCCTATGGCGGGTCACCCTTCCCCTGCTGAAGAATCCGCTCGTGCTGGTCATGGTCCTGATCGTCATCGACGGCGTGCAGCACTTCACCATGGTGCAGGTGATGACCGGCGGCGGGCCGGCCGACAGTACCCTCATGCCCAGCATTCTCGTCTATAACTACGGACTGGGCGCCAACAACTACCGCATGGGCTATGCCTGCGCCATATCCTTCCTGATGTTCGCCGTGATTCTCGTCGTTACCGTACTGCAGCTGCGCCTGTTCCGTTCCCTTTACGACTGAGCGGGCAGACCCACATGAAGCGAGGAGAGCGTTGACAGTTCGAACGGAGAGGCGACTGCCATGACCGAGGTCAGCCTCGAGAGCGCAACGGGGGCCGATGCCCGCATACGCCTGCGGGAGCGGCTGGTTTCCCTTGTCACCCATCTGGTCCTGGTGATCTTCGCGTTCATCGCCTTCGGCGCCATGATGTGGATGGTCCTCGCCTCCTTCAAGTCGGCGTCGGAGATCATCGCCAAGCCGCCCACCTTCCTGCCCGAGGCTCCCACCCTCGGCAGCTACGCCCTGATCCTGCGCGAACAGGCATTTGGGCGCTTCTTCTTCAACAGCATCGTCGTCGCGCTGCCGTCCGTGTTGCTCATCCTTTTCAGCAGTTCGATCGCCGGCTTCGTCTTCGCCAAGTTCGACTTTCCCGCCAAGGAAGTCATCTTCACCATCATACTGAGCACGCTGATGGTGCCGCCCGCGGTGACCCTCTTGCCGCTCTTCCGCCTGGTCAGCAGGCTGGGCTGGGCCGACACCTATCAGGCCCTCATCATCCCTGTCTGCGTCAGCGCGTTCGGCATCTTCCTGCTGCGGCAGTTCATGGAGGGCCTCCCTTCCGAGCTCCTCGACGCCGGGCGCATCGACGGCGCATCCAACTGGTGGATCTACCGCCACATCGTCCTGCCGCTGTCGGTCTCCGCCCTCAGCGCGCTCGCGATCTTCAGCTTTCTGGCCAACTGGGACGCCTATCTCTGGCCCCTGGTGATTATCTACGAGGAAAAGATGCGGACGCTGCCCCTCGGCCTCGCCTATCTGCTGGGATGGTCCAGCCGGCCGCGCTACGACCTCTTCCTCACCGGGGCGGTCATCACCGTCGTTCCCGTGGTCGTCTTCTATTCCTTCTTTCAGAGCCGCTTCGTGCGCGGGGTGACACTTACGGGGCTGAAATACTGACGGGCGGGGAGCCGGCTCTCCGGTTCTCCGCGCTTCGCTTATTCTCTGACGGTTCGTGAAGCTGCCTGCATCGGAAACGTTTTTATCAACACATCAGTAGCAGAGGAGAAAACGATGAACCAGAATCAACTGACGCGCCGCCAAATGCTCCAACTGTCCGCCGGCCTCGGTACCGCCTCGCTCCTGGCCGCCTGCGTGGCCGCGCCGGCCGCGCCTGCAGCCGACGGCGGCGGAGAGGCGGCGCCAGATATGGCCGTCACCGAACTGAGCCTGTGGTCGATGAGCTACCCGCCGCATGACAATGCCTGGAATATGCTGGCCGACCAGTACAACGAGGCCAACGACGAGCGCAACGTCACCGTCGAGCCCAAGACCGACCCGTGGACCACCTACGCCTCCGGCCTCAGCGCTGGCACGGCAGGCGACCTCCTCTCCATCCACGGCGCCGCGGCCGCCTCCTTCATGGCGACCAACACCCTTCTGCCCCTCACCGAGACGCTCGGCGGTATGGGCACCATCAAGGACCGCTTCTTCTCGGCCGTGATGGACTACTACACCTACCAGGGCGACGTCTACGGCATCCCGCTCCATAACAACACGCCGGGCATCGGCTTCATCACCAACCTCGACCTGTGGCAGGAGGCCGGCATGGACCCGCCCCTGACCTACACCCACTGGGATGACGTCTGGCAGGACGCCAAGTCGTTGACGCAGGCCGACGACGACGGCATCATCAACGTCGCCGGCCTCTCCATGCGCAACTATCACAACATCCAGTATCTGTGCGGCGCCATCTACGAGCAGGGCGGCACCTACCTGGATGAGGAGACCGGCGTGTGGAGCGTCAATACGCCCGAGGGGATCCGCGCCCTCACCGAGCTGTTCCACGACCCGATCTTCACCCACGAGGTCGATTCCCCCGATCTGCCGGCCGTCTTCAACGGGCTGGCTGAAGGACGCATGGCCATGGGCGGCATCTGGATCGATTACATCCCCTTCGCCGCCACGGCCTTCCCCGAAGGCAACTTCGGCTTCACCATGCGCCCCGGCATCGACGGCGCCGACCCCGTCGTCGTCGGCGAAGGCGGCTGGGGCCTCAACGTAAACGCCGCCAGCGAAAATCCGGAGGACGCGCTCGACTTCATCGACTACCTCAACGACGATGGCGTCATGATCCAGTGGCTGCAATCGCAACATTCGCTGCCCTGCGTCTTCTCGCTGCTCGACCATGAATGGTACTCCAGCGACGAAGCCAAGTTCCTGCAGCCGGCCCTGGCGACCGTGCAGGACTGGGTCTGGATCGGGCCGGTCGGCACCAAGTATGCGATGGATGATGTCTTCTGGCCCGGGCTGGAAGAACTCTCCCTCGGCGCCATCGGCGTCGAAGACCTGGCCGCCCGCCTCGATGAAGACCTGACCCAGAGGGTGCAGAGCTTCCGTGAAGACACCGGTTACGAGTGGTAATCCACATACAGGGAGGGGTGGGTAAAGATTTCTCACCCCTCCCTCCTCTTCACCTTCTCCCCGGTCCAGTCCCTAAAAGGAGTTGAACATGAGCAACTGGTTTCAGATCCTGCGCGAGCAGCTGCAACTCCCCAATATCGCTGCAGACGAAGCGGCCGTCCCCTTTGGCGTCGGCGGCATCGCGCCCGAGGCCTGGCATGTAGCCGGGATAGAGAGCGCCGGCAATTCAGAGCGCGTTCTGACGGCCCGTACCGGCGACGGCGCCGAAGTCCAGTGGCGCATGCGCTTCTTTGCCGACACCCGCGCGGTCGAATGTTGGGGCACGCTCACCAACCGGGGCAGCCGGCCGCTGCAAAACCTGAGCGAATGTCTCACTTGGGACCTGGACCTTCTGCTCCAGCCGGCCTTCGGCGAGCCATGGGTCCGCCAGGTGAACGGCGTGCAGTTTCTGCCCAACTTCTTTCCGCCCCACGACTTTGCCATCGTCGACCGCCAGCTCCTGAAGACGCCGCAGGTCTATGCCCCCTTCGCCGTCATGGCGGGAGAAGGCGGCCGCCCTTCCGACGGCCATCTGCCCTGCGCCATCATCTGCGACGGCTCGCGCAGCCAGGGCTTTGCGCTCTTTCTCGAATGGTCCGGCCTCTGGCGCATGAGCCTGACGCAGGCGACGCGCGAGGTAAACGACCCCGATACACCCTGGCCGGTGCGCCTGCAGGCCGGTCTCTGGGGCTTGGCGCTGCATCTGCAGCCGGGCCAGTCACTGCCGCTGCCGCGTGTCCTCCTGACAGCCTTCGACGGCGATCTCGACGACGGCGGCAACGCCCTGCGCCGCCATATCCGCCGCCACGTCATGCCTCCCCTGGGCGGCGAAGAGGTCCTGCCCCCGGCCACCTTCAATCACTGGTTCGCCTTCACCAACAACTACAGCGACCAGAGTCTCAGGCCCGCGGTCGACGCCTCGGCCGCGGCCGGCCTCGAGTACTTCTGCGTGGACGGCGGCTGGTTCGCCGGCGACTTCCGCGACGGCATCGGCAACTGGAGCGAAGGCGATCCCAGGAAATTCCCCAACGGCATCGCCCCCTTCGCCGACTACGTGCGCGCCAAGGGGCTGAAATACGGCACCTGGTTCGAGCCGGAATGGGCCAACAAGGACAGCGAAATCTACCGCGATCATCCCGACTGGTTCTGGGAGACGCCCGAGCGGCCGCCCGTAATGCGGCCCGGCTTCCACTTCCAACATCCCGAATTCGCCCTGATCAACCTGGGCCTGCCCGAGGCGCGCCAGTGGTGGCTGGACCGGATCGTGCGCGCCTACGAGGAGTGGGGCGTGCGCTGGATCCGCTGGGACTATAACCAGGACCCGCGCTCGAACTGGGAGCAAGGCGTGCCGCACGGCGAGATCGGCTGGCGCCAGGTCCAGCACGTGCAGGGCCTCTACCAGGTGCTGGACGACATTCTAGAGGCCTGCCCGGAGCTCTTCATCGAACAGTGCGCCAGCGGCGGCCATCGGATCGAGCTGGGCACCGTGCGCCGCGGCCACAGCTTCTGGATGAACGATCACACCACCCACTCCGCGCTCGTGCGCGCCCTGCAGCACGGCTTGAACACGGTGCTGCCCGGCAACTACGCCAACACCAACATCTGCCAGCAGCGCCATGATTTCACCACCTACGACTACCTCTCCCATGCCGCCGGCGGCTTCGGCTACAGCGGAAAACTGTGGGAGGCGCCCGCCGCCGATTTCGAGCGCTACCGCGCCGCGGTCGAAGATTACAAAGCCTACCGGGAACGCCTGCTGGGCGACTACCGGCGGCCCACCGGCCAGCCGGCCAGCGCCGACGAATACGCCCAGGTGATCTTCAGCGACGGCGGCCGTTCTGTTACAATGGAGTTCAATGCCGACTCTCCGGGCAGCGCCAGCCTCAGCATGGATTAGCGAGGACCGAGAAACCCCGGTTTCCCCATCAGATACACCACCATCCATCCACCATTTGTACAGGCAACGGACTATGACATCGACCGCGGCGAACGTAAAGGACAAGATCATCCTCATCACCGGCGGCGCCCAGGGTATCGGCGGCGCGGCCGCGCAGCTGTGCGCGCAGCGCGGGGCTGAAGTGATCATCACCGATATCAAAGACGAGACCGGCGAGGCGCTGGCCGCGTCTCTGCAGGCCGAGGGCCACAAAGCCCGCTATGAAAGGCTCGACGTGCGCCGCCGCGAGGACGCGCAGCGGGTCTTCAGCGACGTGAAGGAACGCCACGGCCGCCTCGACGTCCTCATCTGCTCCGCCGGTATCCTGCGGGGCCCCAATCTGATGCCGGACGCCTTCCCCGTCGACGTCTTCGACGACGTGATCGCGGTCAACGTGCGCGGCGTCTTCCTCTGCGTCAAGGAGGCCTACCCTCTGCTCGAGGCCAGCGAGAAGGGCGTGATCCTGCTGGTCGGCTCGGGGGCGGGCGTCACCGGCGGCAGCTCTTCGATCGCTTATGGGACCAGCAAGGGCGCGGTCAATGGGATGGGAATGACGTTGGAAAATCACTTGGCGCCCAAAGGCATCCGCGTAAACGTCGTCTGTCCCGGCGGTATCGAGACGGAGTTGAAACTGAGGCAGATGCGGGAATCAGCTGAGGCGCAGGGCCAGGCGTTCGACCTGGAAGACGCCCGCGCCCGTCTGGGTGATCCCGAAGGGGTCGGCGAGGCCCTGGCCTTCCTCGCCTCCGACGACGGCCGCTATGTGCGGCGCAACCTCTTTACGCGCTGACGCTCTTGCATGCAGACACTGCACGCAGACGAGGAGTGAGGAGGTCCGCTTCTTTCTCGCTCCTCCCAACGCTGCGCTCATAAAGAGCGGCGCCAGCCCATCGAACCATTCCCCTCGCCCGGTTCCCTTTCCTTTGTGGGCGTTCCCCGTAGTTGTCGTATAATAGAGTGCACATCGAAAAATTTTATCTCTCAATGCCTTCGCGTAATCAGATGGGGCAGCAGACACTGGGCAGCGCGCTGGATGATACGGAGAACCATTCCATGCCGATAAAAATCGCAATGATCGGGGCCGGCTCGATCGGCTTTACCCGCAAGCTGATGCACGACATTCTCGCCGTGCCCGAGCTGGCCGACACCCATTTCGCCTTTATGGATATCAACGCCGGCAATCTGGAGATGGTGATGCAGCTGGCGCAGCGGGATATCGACGCCAACGGTCTGCCCGCCACGATCACGCCCACGACCGACCGCCGCGAAGCGATCACCGACGCCGACTATGTGATCTCGGTTGTGCGCCAGGGCGGGCTCGACGCCTTTCAGTTGGATATCGACATCCCGCTGAAATACGGCATCGACCAGTGCGTGGGCGATACGATCTGCGCCGGCGGCATTATGTACGGCCAGCGCACGATCCCGGCCCTGCTGGACGTCTGCGCCGACATCCGCGCGGTGGCCAAGCCGGATGCCCTCTTTCTCAACTATTCGAATCCGATGGCGATGAACGTCTGGGCCTGCAACCAGTATGGCGGCGTACGCACGGTCGGCCTCTGCCACGGCGTGCAGGGCGGCCACTGGCAGATCACCCGCTGCATCGAAGAGTGGGCCAAACGGGAGGGCCTGATCGCGGCGGACGAAACGCTGCACCGCGATGAGGTCGATATCATCTGCGCCGGCATCAATCACCAGACCTGGTACACCCAGGTGCAATGGCGGGGCATCGATATGGCGCCGCGCATGCTGGAGTTGTTCGAGGGCCACCCGGAATATCCAACCACCGAAAAGCTGCGCATCGACATGATCCGCCGCTTCGGTTACTACACCACCGAATCCAACGGGCACGTGAGCGAATACGTGCCCTGGTACCGCAAACGCCCCGATGAAATCAACGACTGGATCGACCTCTCGCGCTGGATCAACGGCGAGACCGGCGGCTATCTGCGCGTCTGCACCGAAGGCCGCAACTGGTTTGAGACCGACTTCCCCAACTGGATGAAACAGGAGCCGCCCACCATCGCGCCCGACCAGCGCAGCGAAGAGCACGGCTCCTATATCATCGAAGGGCTGGAGACGGGCCGCCCCTACCGCGGCCATTTCAACGTCATCAACCAGGGCCACATCACCAATCTGCCCGACGGCTGCTGCATCGAGATCCCGGGCTATGTCGACAAGAACGGCATGAACATGCCCGTCGTCGGCGATCTGCCCCTCGCCTGCGCCGCCACCTGTGCCGCCAGCGTCCAGGTCCAGCGCATGGCGGTCGAGGCCGCCGTCCATGGCGACGTCATGCTGCTCAAGCAGGCCATGCTGCATGACCCTCTGACCGCGGCCGTATGCAATCCGGAAGAGATTTGGCAGATGACCGATGAGATGCTTGTAGCGCAGGCGCGCTGGCTGCCGCAGTACCAGAAGCATGTCCCCGCAGCGCAGGCCCGGCTGCAAGCGGCCGAGCGCAGCAATACCCGCGCGCAGCTGCGGGAAGGTTGGAAAGGCGCGGCGCGTCTGCATACCAAGAGCGTTGCCGAGATGGCGCAGGACAGAGCCGCGGCCACCATGAACGCCGCGGCCGCCGACAAAGGCGAGATGACGAAGGAACCGGCCTGATTCAGAACCAAGGAGTCAACATGTCAATTAAACTGACGCAGGCGCAGATCGACAGCTACCGGCGCAACGGCTATCTGGTCGTCGAAGGACTGCTTGATCCGGATGAGGTGGAAGGGCTGCGCACCCGTATGCGCGAATATACCCACGGCAGCCGCTCGCAGGAGCGGATTCAGGTGCAGATCGAGCCGCGCGTCCAGCGCGGTGAACTGCACGTCGATACGCCGGGCGACGGCATCCGCAAAATCGACGGCCTGGTCGAGTCCGATGATCGCTTCAACGCGCTGGGAAGCAACGGCAACATCGTCAGCGTTCTCGAACAGATCATCGGGCCGGACATCAAGATGTTCCGCAACGCGGTCCTCTTGAAACCGCCCGAAGTCGGCTCGGCCAAGGGCATGCACCAGGACTCACCCTACTGGCCGATCGAGCCGATGGATCTCTGCTCCTGCTGGTTCGCGTTCGACGACGCCACCGCCGAAAACGGCTGTATGGCCGTCATTCCCGGCAGCCACAAGAGGGGCCCGCAGCCCCACATCAACGTCACCGACGACTACGTAGTCGATCCCGAGTACTATGACGAGGCCGATATGCAGCTGGCGCCGGTGAAGGCGGGTGGCGGTCTCTTCTTCCACTCGCTCCTGCTCCACTACACCGCGCCCAACCGCTCGGACAGGTGGCGGCGCGCGATCGCGCTCTCCTACATGTCGGCGCGTTCCACGTACACACGAGACGGCGAAGGGCCGGTCTATCATCATATCCAGGGTCGGACGTTCGCTGGCTGCGTCCGCTGATATCAGCAGCTGCCGCACAGGCCTTGGCCACTCACGAAGGAGTGAAATCTATGCAGTATCGAATCGAAGGTACAACCCTGCCGGTCGTCACGGTCACGCTTAGCCCCGGCCAGCGTATCTACTCATCCGCCGGCGGCATGAGCTGGATGACGCAGGACGTGGAGATGGACACCAATACCGGCGGCGGTCTGGGGAAGATGTTCAAACGCGCGCTCTCCGGCGAATCCCTGTTTGTGGTCGACTATTACGTCAACAGGGGCGAGGGCGAGGTCGCGTTTTCCGCCGAGTTTCCCGGCAAGATCCTCGATCTGGACCTCGCTAACGGCCAGTCGGTGATCGTGCAAAAAGACGCGTTCATGTGCGCGGACAAGAGCGTTGATCTGGATATGCATTTCCGCAAGCGGCTCGGCGCAGGTCTGTTTGGCGGCGAGGGCTTCATTCTCCAGCGGCTGACCGGCCCCGGCAGAGCCTTTGTCAATTTCGACGGCGAGATCCTGGTCAAGGAGTTGCAGCCGGGCGAGCTGCTGCGCGTGGATACCGGCCACGTGGCAATGATCGAGCCGACCGTCGATTTCGATGTCGAGATCGTGCGCGGCTTCAAAAACATTCTGCTCGGCGGCGAGGGTCTTTTCCTCGCAACGCTGCGGGGACCGGGCAAGGCCTATCTGCAAACTATGCCGATGGACAAACTGGCGCAGAAGATCGCCCAGTACATACCTCAGGTCGGCGACCAAGGCTAAAGCGGCGGATTGAATGTCGATGTGGGTCAGTTGTTCGGAGGGCGCTAGTCGGTTGCAGGAACCGTGGAGCTTGGCTGTCGGACGAAAATTGCTCTAAAGAGATACCTCAACAAGCGGTTCGATAGCGCTGGTGTCAGTCTTGGTCCGGGCGACGTCCAGGTCGTACATGCGCTGCAGGTCAGCCAGAAGTCGGGCGTCATCCCCAGGGCCTTTCCGATGCGTAGCGCAGAGTCCGCGGTAATCGACCGGCGGCCGTGAACGATTTCATGGATACGAATTGGAGAAACGCCTATAGTCTTGGCCAGGCGGTACTGCGTGATTCCCAACTCCTGCAATGTCTCCGTTAAATGTTCCCTTGGGTGAATCGGTTCGGCAAGGCCCGGAGTTTGCCCCGCGACATCAAGTGATTTGGTGGGCATGAGGTTTTCTCCTCAATGATAGTCGGTGATTTCGATTCATCTATCCAAGCCGTTAAACGGACGCTGCCTTTCCTTCACGTAATTCTCCAGATCAGAAAACGCTAACAGCCCCTCCAACCCCTCCTCCGCGAAGACCCGCTGCACGCGTTGCGCCGGGTTTTCCTTCTGCTCCAATCGCCGCCATAAAGGAGCGAGCATGTCCTCCTCGCCGTAACCGCGGCGGGCGAGGGCGGCCTCCGCCAGCCCAAGGACCCCGGCCAGGAATCCAGGCGCCGGTTCAGGCGCGGCCAAGCCAGCGCGGACGACCTGTTCGTGGTACTGTCTCATACGCGGCCAGCACTCTGAAAGAGGAACTGGACTCCCTCTCTCCTCCCCAGCCGCCGCGAGCGCGGTCTGCATATAGTCAGCGATCTCCTCATGCCCCTCCACCAGCCCCAGATAGAGAGCCGTCGCTGCCATCAGTTCGTGCGGCGGCTGCTGGCAGGCCGGGCGCAGTTCGACCGTGCCGTAGGCGGTGCGCAGGCGGGCGCTGTGCCAGATATAGTGATCGTGCAGCAAAAAGGCGTCAAATGCGTCAGGAGTTAGCGAAGAGGAGCGAGGCGAAACAGGAAGTCTCTCTCTCCTCTCCCCTCTTTCCTCACGTCTCGCTTTCCCATAGTCGGCGCGGAGCACGTCGCTGAAGGGACGTCCGTCGGGCAGCAGGCGCTCTCCTTCGCGGCGCAGCAGGGCGGGCATCCGGCTGAGGCGGGCGACGAAGTCGGTCAGGTCGGCGTAAGGGCGGGCGATCATGCCGTGGCGCTCGCCGTAGAGGGCGTTGATCATGCGGCCTTCGCGACCGGAGCAGTCGCCGGTTAACGCGCCGGCCGCCACCGGCGAATTGGCGCACAGGGCGACCACGACCGGCGCGACCAGATTGCCGAAATTGAGCATGCCGACCGCCTCATCGCGGCTGACGTCGACGTGGGTCTGGTCGCTGGCGGTTACGGTGTACCAGATCCAGTCCGCGCCCATGATGTCGGCGAGGGCGCGGTAGCGTTGTTTGGGCGAGAGCAGGGCGCGTGTAGGCGGGGAGAGCGGCTGCACGCCATACCCCAGCACGCGCCAGCCCAGCTGCGCCGCGGCCCGCGCCAGCCGCTCCAGCGCGGTGCGGAAGGCGCCTTCCAGTTCGAAAAGGGTGGCGCAGGGGCCGATGTTCAGTTCGATGGTGCCCTTGCCCACTTCGAGCGCGTAGCTGTAGGCGGCGCCGTCGAGGCCGACGATAAGGTCGGTGTTGACGGCATCCCGCTTTATCTTCAGAGGAGCGAGGGAAGATGAGGGAGGAGGGAGAGAACCCCTCTTGTTGTCTTCTGCGGCAACTTCACGCTCCAGAAGGAGGGGCCACAGCCGGTCGATATCGGCGGCGCGGCCGGCCTGATCGACGACGGGGAATTCGGCTTCGCGTCCAACGGTGCGGAGGCCCTGCAGACGCGGGGGAAAGTGCGCGGCGAAGCGGTCGGCCAGGGCTTCGTATGCCCTGTGCAGTGAAGGCTCCACTATACCAAACCGGGTTGGAAGGGCCTGATTGTGGCTGAGAGGCGCCGGACGATAGTGGGCAGCGCGGCGTACGTGCGGCAGACGGCATGGGCCTGCGTGGAGTCGCTGCCGCGGTCTTTGACGCCGGTGAAGAGGATGGCGTTCATGCCGATCGAGAGGGGGCCGCTGATGTCGTTGCTCTCGCGGTCGCCGATATGGACAATCTGGTAGGGCGCGGCGCCCAGACCGAGAGCGGCCTGCCGGAAGACGTCGGGCTCTGGTTTGGATGCGCCGATTTCATCCGAAAAGAGCATGTAGTTGAAGTAACGCAGCAGGCCCTGGCGTTGCAGAAGATAGCGCAGCCCGCGGCCGGTTGTGTGGATGGTGTCGGAGATGATGCCCAGTTTGTAGTGCAGGGAAAGCTCGTCAAGGGCGGCATGCACGCCCGGCGTAAAGTCCGGTTGGATGCGTACCTCCATCGTTTCGATCTCGCGGACCAGTTCATCTACCTCGCGCATGAGTCGGGAGAACCGTCCCGGCCCCGGCCGCAGACCGAGGAATTCGTAGGCGTCGTACATGCGGGCGGCGATGCCCGGCGTACGCTGTTCCTCGTGCCAGGCGTGCTGGAAACTCTCGTTGGCGTGTTGATAGGCCTGCACCGCCTGCTCGTATGCGATCTCTGGATGCTTCTGGGTCACGTGGCTGGCGAACAGATCGACGCGCGCGTCGGCCTTGCTTGGCAGGCCCAAGGCCTGCCGCTTCGGCTCATCCGAATCGTCGATGGCAATTGTGTCCCAGAAGTCGAAGGTGATGGCTTCAATCATGATTTCACTGGCCGGCGGCCAATGTTCAGCGGTTGTTAGCTGCTGTTGAATTCGGCTTTCGGGTCGGCAGATGATCAATCCGGGCCATGGCTTCGATGAGGCGGGCGTTTTCATCCGGCGGCCTGGCGGCGATGCGGATATGTTCGGGCAAACCGAACGAGGTGCAGTCGCGTACAAACAGTCGCTCTTCAACCAGCCGGTCGCGCATCGACTTGGCATCCCCAACCGGCAGCAGGAAGTAGTTGACGGTCGTCGGCAGCGGCGCGTAGCCGCAGGCGCGCAGACCATCCTGCAGGTCCCGAAGATCCCTGCGCAGGCGCGTGGTCGTCTCTTCACGCCAGTCCATCTCATCCAGCGCCACCAGGCCGGCCAACTGGGCAACGCCGTTGACGCTCCACGGCGGCTGCGCCTGCTGCAAGCGTTCAACGATCGAAGGGGCCGCCAGCAGGTACCCAAGACGCAGCCCGCCCAGCGCGAAATCCTTTGTCATCGAGCGCAGGACAACGCAGCCCGATCCGCGCGCTCTACCGGAGTTGCCATTCCTTCCCCCCATAACCCACTGCGCCGCGCTCCAGGGGTCTTCGGTGAACTCGGCATAGGCTTCATCGAAGACCCAGAGGGCATGGGGCGCGCCTTCCCACAGATAGCGCAACTCGCCCGGTGACAGGTATTCGCCCGTGGGGTTGTTCGGATTGCAGATGAAGACCAGCCAGGGCGAGGACGTCTCCAACGCCTGCCGCGTCTGCGCCAGCGTCGTGCCGCCCGGAGCGTAGCGGCGGCGTCTGATACGATGCCAGCCGGGCAGGGCCAGATGGATGGGGTGCCCCCCCGCCATGATGACGCCGTCGGCGTACTCGCTGAAAGTGGGCGATAGAATAGCGGCTTGGCGTTGGAATCCATAGGCGTGCGCCAGCAGCCAGATCAGGTCGGCGGTGCCGTTCCCCACCAGCACCGCGTCCGGCGGCAGGCCGTGGTAGGCGCCGATCTTTTCGCGCAGACGCTGGCTGCGGCTGTCCGGGTAGCGCGCCAGGAAGGAACGGCTGATCTCGTTCTCAACAGCCTCGACGACCGACGCCGGCGGCCCATATGGGTTGATGTTCGACGAAAAGTAGACGACTTCTTTGTCGGAAGGGTCCAGCCCCAGAGCGTCCAGCTCAGCGTAGTCGGGTGTTCCGTGTATCGAGGTGGTTGGCATGGCGTCGGTTAGTTTTTAGTGGTCAGTTTTTGGTAATATCTTGCGTGCGCCAAAGTCCACCAAAAACCGAAAGCTAAAGACTAGACTGTTGGGGGCGCGATCCCCATTCAGGCTGTCGCAGAGTATGCTATCACAACGGGAAGCTGCACGCCACTTGCAGCCGCGATTCAGCCATGATCCGTTTGCGTATCCCCTGGTGTACTGGTACATTTCAACCATCGTGTAGATGCATGGCTCAGGCTCTTGTAAGTGTCTACAGACTGGAGTCGCAATAGCCTTCGGCAAAGATGACGGGAAACCCAATGCGCACATCGGACGATCTGCAGCGGTTTATTGAGGAAAACGGGATCGAAGCCCAACTGCTACGTGAAATTGGCGATACGCCCACTGTGCCGGCTGCCGCTGCGGCCCTCGGCGTGGGGCCGGATCGCATTCTCAAAACGCTGCTGTTTCTTGCTCAAAAACCGGGAGACAGGGAGGCTCCGCCAGCCCCGTTCGTGGTCATCAGCCACGGCGAACGCCGCGTGGAGAAGCGCCCACTGGCGGACCTGCACGGCGTGGGCATCAAGCGCATTAAGCTGGCCTCGCCGGATGTCGTGCTGCAACTGCTCGGATATCCGGCCGGCGGTGTGCCGCCGTTCGGCCATTGCACGGCTGTAGAGGTCCTTCTGGACAGTTCGATCGCGGACCTGGGCCCTGGGTTCGTCTACGCCGGCGGCGGCGATGACAGGACGATGCTGCAGCTGACGGTTGCAGAGCTGACGCGGGTGGTCCAGCCGCAGCTCATCGCCATGAGCGTGTGAGCGCAGAGGCGGGTGTCGGTGAACAGCGCCACCGCAGGCGATAAAAAAGAAATAAGGAGACAACGATGACACGGGTAGGACTTGCAGTTTCTACGGAAGGGAAAGAGTTCAGCATTGGCGAATACACTGTGCCGGACCCCGCGCCGGGTACGGTTTTGCTGCGGCAGGAGCTATGCGGCATCTGCGGCACCGATATTCACAACTGGCAGAAGGGGATCGAGCCGGCAACGATGCTGGGGCATGAGAACGTCGGCATCATCGAAGCCTTGGGCAAAGGCCTGACCACCGACTTTAACGGCACCCCGGTCAAAGAGGGAGACAGGGTCGTCTTTCATCCCCGCAACAGCGGCATGATCTACGGCTACCGCAGCGCGGACGAGCCTTTCAGCGGCGGCTTCGCCGACTACATCTACCTGTCCGACCCGGAGTCGTGCATGATCAAGATGGATGCGCCACCGCAGGTGGGCGTCCTGGCCGAACCGTTCACGGTCGGCGTGCATGCGGCGCTGCGCGGCGATGTCAAAATCGGCGACACGGTTATCGTGCAGGGGGCCGGTCCGATCGGCATGATGTGTCTGATCGCGGCCAGGATCAGCGGCGCGAGCCGCCTGATCGTCATTGGCGGACCGGCCGGCCGCCTGGAGCTTGCACGCCAACTGGGCGCGCACGAGACGGTCGACATCATGGCGGTACCCGACGCCGACGAGCGCAGGGAGACGGCGCTGGGAATGACGCCGGGTCGCGCCGGCGCCGATGTGGTCATCGAGGCCGCTGGCTTCCTCCCGGCCTTCCCCGAAGGACTGGAGTTGGTGAAAGAAGACGGCGTTTACGTCGAGGTCGGCCATTTTGTCGACGTCGGCACGATCGAGGTAAACCCGCACCGCCACTTCCTGCGCCCCAATCTGCGCCTCGAAGGCGTCTGGGGCAGCCGCTACCACCACTTCACGCGCGCCGTCGCGGTCCTGCAGAGCAGCGACGTCGACTTCAGCGCGGTGATCAGCCATGTCCTGCCCCTGGCGCGGGTGGCCGAGGGCTTCGACGCCCTCGACGGCGGCTACGAGCTGGACGGCAAGACGGCCTTCAAGATCGCGGTGCGGGGCGCGTTCGGCGTGGATGCGGGATAAAGGAAACACCGTTCGTAGACAAGAGTTCTGGCGCAACTGCACAGTTCCTGCATGAAGTCGCTGGCCGCACAATACCACTTTGGTGAATGTGCGCTTTGATCTTGCCAAAGACCAGCGCTTCCATTAGCCTCAATCCACCACCATCCTGCGCGCGACGAGCGCATATACCCCCTTAACAACCCGCTTCCCCGTCGCAAATTCCAGCGGATCGGACATCTCAGCGCCGGGCAGATAGCGGGGATCAGCCGCCAGCTGGTCCAGCGAGGTTGCCTCGATCTGTTCGAGCGTGTCCGTATCGTAAAAGCGCAGGGCCTCCGCCTCCACCTGCCACTGCCCGCCCGCAGTCAGAACGGCGGCCATGTCCTCGTGATCGTACGGCCACTCCCAGGTGGTCCGGCCCTGTACGCTGCGCAGCGGTGATGTGCGGGTGAACAGGTCCGGTACGCCGGAGACGATCAGCAGCGGGGCGCCGGGTTTCATCGCCCAGTGCAGCCGCTCCAGGCCAATTCGCAGTTCGATCGGGTCCATGCACAGCAGCGAAAAGAAGCTGCAGGCCCCGTCGAAAGCCTCCGTTTCCTCCAACTCCACCAGCGCCAGCTGACGAAAATCCTGCCCCGGCACAGCCTGACGGGCCTCGGCGATCATCCGCGCCGACGGGTCGATGCCGGTAACGCGCTGTCCCGCGCCCGCCAGCGCGGCCGCAATCGGCCTGCCATGCCCGCAGCCGACCTCCAGTACGCGGCCATCAGCGGGCAGCATCCCCAGCCAGCCCTCGAACGCCTCACGGAAGAACGGTTCGGCCAGGTAGTCGTGGCTGTAGTCGCTGCCGAGCGCGTCATAGGCCGCCGCGTTGACGCGGCTGCTGAAACTGTTCACCTCCAGGACGGACGCCGCCGTTGCGCCGGTCAGAGCGCTGTCGGGCCCCCAGTATTCCAGCGCCTGGCGCAACTCCTGGTCGAACGCCTCGCCGAAACGCAGAAGCTCCTCGCCGCTGATCCGGTCCAGGGCGAACGTGATAGCGGAGCCGTCGCGGGGTCCGCCGTCGGTCAGCCCGCTGACGGTCAGTTGCAGCGTCATCTGAAAGGTCGGGTTGCCCTGCGCGTCGGCGTCTCCGGCGCGCGCCATCAGCAGCGCCGGCGGGCAAAGGCTGCGCCAGGTCGCGTAGGGGGTCTCGCCGTTGAGCAGCTGTTCGATCTGTTCGGCGCAAGCGCCAACCGTCAACCTGCAGGATGTGACGCAGATAGGTCAGCGGCGCGCCCTCCAGCCCATAGCTGATCTCCACCCAGACCGCGTCGCACGCAGCACACTCAGCATCCCCCAGCGCCAGACGCACATGCTGATTGACCGCGGCCGGCGTCCAGGGGCGGACCATGAGCGCGAGGACCGCGCCCGAATTGTCCAAGTCGGCGGGCGCCTGCTGGCGGACGTGGGCCATGCGTCGAGGTCAGTTGCTCGTGTCAGGGAAGTTGCCGAGCCACCGCAGCAGCGTCGCGGCATCGCGCAGGAAGGCCTCCGGCGCGTCGTCCTCAACGAACTCCAGCAGCGCGTAGCGCGTGCGGTCGGGATCCCCCGCCGCCGCCAGATAGTCCCGCCAGAGATCCTCACCCTCTGCCAGGGGGCGGCGCTCTCCCGTCTGCGGATGCCAGTGGAAGACATGCAGATGTTCCAGCCAGGGCCGCACCATCTCCAATCCGGCAAGGTTGTCGGCGCGCGCGGCGAATCGGGGCGGCTGCCACAGCGAGCGCACATTGGCATGGTCTACGCTCTGCAGGAGACGCACGGCCGCCGCGTTCGTGTCGGTGAGGGTGTTGCCGTGGAACTCGTAGACGATGCCGATTCCCTCGTCCTGGGCCAGGTCGGCGATGCGGCGGCTGTCCTCTACCACCGTCATGAAAGTAGGCCTCGTCCGCCTCGTCGCTGCCCTGGTTCCCGGGCCATACGCGGATCTGCGGCGCGCCCAGCGCCGCGGCCGAGGCCAGCGCCGCTTCGAAAGGCCCTGTTTCCGGGTGGCCGACGCGGTAGTAGGAGCCGTAGGCCGCCACGTCCAGACCGGCGTCGGCGCCCATGCGGGCGACGGCACGCGCCTGCGCTTCATCCCCGTGTGGAACGTGGATATCCCCGCCCCATTCGACCGCGGCCAGGCCGGCCTGCGTCACCAGGGCGACGACTTCAGCTGCAGTGAGTTGACGAAAGGTGATCGAGACGAGTCCGGGCAAAAACATCGGCGCTCCTGTCGGGCACGGAGACTTCCCAGCCATCCCGCCCGTGCGGCCGCGGCCAGGCCCGCTCAGGCCAGCAGCGGCAGCGTCTCCTGCGTGATCTCATATTCCATGCGTTCACCCGCTAGGTAGCGGGCCAGCTCGGCCACCATCACGCGGCCCATGCGCAGGCACTCGGTGTTGTGCGCGCCGGCGATGTGGGGGGTGAGGAGCACATTGGGCAGGCTGTAAAGAGGCGACCCCGCGGCGGGCGGCTCCGGGTAGGTGACATCCAGCAGGGCGAACAGGTCCGGGCGCTGTTGCAGGACCGCGATCATCTCCGGCTCGTTCACGACCGCGCCGCGCGCCGTGTTGATGAACGCAGCGCCCTCTTTCATCGAGGCCAGGTGCGCGCCGGTTATCATGCCGACCGTTTCCGGCAGCCAAGGCGTGTGCAGCGAGACCACGTCACAGCTGCGGAACAGCTCCTCCAGCCCGACCGGCTCCACGTTCAGTTCCGCCGCCATGACCGGCGTCAGGAAGGGGTCGTAAGCCAGAACGCGCACGGCGGGCAGCGTTTCCTGCAGCAGGCGGGCAACCCGGCGCCCGATCTGGCCCAGCGAGATCAGGCCGGCGACGCCGGTGTAGAGTCCGGGCAGCGGCTCCTTTTCGAACGGGTCATAGCCCTCTTCGCTGCGGAGCCTGTTGGCGAAATGCCAGACGCGTTTCAGGCTGAGGATGATCTGCGCCAGGGTGTATGGCGCCACAAATTCGGCATTGGCGCCGTATCCGCTGGTCAGGCGCACGCCCCGCTCCCAGAGGGCATCGGTCACAAAATAGCGGACCGTGCCGGCGGCGTAGAAGATCGCCTCCAGATTGGGCGCGGCGTCGAGAAAAGCTTCGTCCACGCGCGCCATGCCCCAGCCGGAGAAGATCAGCGAGACATCGGCCAGCGCCGACGGGTCCGCGGCGATCGACTCGGGCGTCTGCAACCGCGCGACGATCTCCACCTCTGCTTCGATGTCCCGACGCGTGTCTTCCCCGTATATGCGGGCAAAGGCGCTCTCCCCCAGCAGGTACAGCCCCTTCGGCTTTTCCGTGCGCATCGCAACCCCACTCACCCCGCTGTTTCCAACCTCCGGCTCCAGCCGTCCCTGACCGTCACCCAACTCCAGGAGACGCCGTCACTAAAAACTAGAAACTGAAAACTAAAAACTCACTCCGCCATCCACTCACGCAGAACCCGCGCATGCTGTGGCAGGGCGATCTCCGGCTCCTCGATGTCGGGGTGCCACGCCTTCTCCCACTCGGCGCAGATATAACCGTCGTAGCCTTTCGCCGCGAGCAGGTGGAGGATCTCGCGGCAGGGGACTTCGCCCTCGCCCATCAGCTTCAACGCCCAGCTGCCATCCTCCCGGCGCAGGGCGTCTTTCATGTGGACGTGGGCCAGGCGTGCGCCGATATAGTCCCACGTATCCTCGGTCGATTCACCCATGCGGAAGGGATGGTGCACGTCCCAGACCGCTTTGACCCACGGTGAATCGACCTGGTTCAGTACGCCCGCAACCTCCTGCCCGCGGCAGAAGGCGTCGTGGGTCTCCAGGCAGATGGTGACGCCATGCCGCTCTGCGTCCGGCGCGGCCTCGGCCAGGCTTGCGGCAACGAGATCGATCACCTCGTCCATCGCCTGGCCCTCAAAGGGGCCGCCGCCGAAAGTGCGCACGATCGGTACCTCCAGATCGCTGGCCAGCGCCAGATAGCCGCGCAGGTCGGCCAGATGTTTGGCGCGGTCGTCCGCGTCCGGCGAGGAGAAGCGGGTGGACGCGCCGATGCCGGCGATGACCAGCCCGTGCTGCTTCATCAGGCTGCGAATGGCGGCGCGGCGCTCGGCAGGCAGGTCCGGCGCGATTACCTGGCCGTCCAGAATGCGCACTTCCAGCCCGGCGTAGCCGTCGGCGACCGCCTGCTCCGCCGCGCGTTCCAGCGACCATCCCGGCGAGCCGAGCGTGCTGAATACGAGTGGGTAGGGGTAAGGCAAAATGCGTTCCTTTCACTCTGTTCATTTTGTGGTTTATGGGCCAAAGCGCCATACCAGAGGGAAGTCTGAAGATTCGAGTCTCAGTCGGAATCTCTACACCTGATTGTCTATCGTAGAGTTATTGTCCTCAATTTGGTCCGCATACTGATTGTAACCGAGTCCTCGGACGTGTGGTTCGTTGTTCAGTAGTTCGCGCAGCCGGGCTAATTCCTTAGAGTCCCAGCCCATGGCTTCGGCAACGGCAGTGTCCCAAAGGACGCGGACTTCGCACTCCCCGTCGCGAAACTGGGGCACTTCCATCATTTTGGTGTGCTCCCAGCAGTCGGATAGGGTCTGCCGTATACGGGCATCCTTGACGTTAGGGATCCTAATATTAGCTGCCTCTGCTGCACTATATGTAGGGAATGATATTTTCCTCCCCGGGTTCCGCATCAGTTGTAGTCTTCCGGCGGTTGAATTGATAAATACTGAGACCGCTTTTGCTTCTTCGAGGGACAGCCCTGTGACTGGCATCCATCCATTGCCTACATATCGGGCGTCGGCTGCGGTCGCGGTGAGACGTGCTGTACTATTGTCTTGCCCGGCGGTTATGAGCAAATATCCGGCCTTTTTGAGAATTTTGTCCGCTTCGGGGTAGGAGTCGTCGTGCATTTGGAATTGGCGATTGTCCCGTTTCTTAGGTATCCAGTATTCATCAGGCTCGCTTCGTATTCTCAGTTGACCTTCGCTCCCTTTCGACTTCAGTATTGGGAAACTACCGGGAGTGCCGTGTTCTGCGCGCTCGAACGAGCCGCGCAGAACACGGCCTGTCGCATGCACCGACAGGCCAGGTTCATCACTGATTGCCCGTAAGTCAGGGTGATTGGCAAACGTGGTCGCGGCTTCTGCCAGTTCAGGTGATCGCCAGATGGCCGATGTCCAATCACCCTTTTCCATACGGTCGGCGGGCCAGTGCGATATTTCCCCCCAGCCATTCGACATCTGCCCTTGTGAGCATTGCAACAGGCAGCGGTGCAGGTCCCCGACCTCACGTTCATTGACCGGCATCCTGTCCAGGTGTACGAATCGGGTGGGAGGCTTGGGGCCGTCTTGGTGGCGGCGCATGACAACGATGCTTTCGTTGATATTGGTATTCTGGCTCATGTTGATGTTGCCGGGTTGATGGGTGGTCAACACAGTGTGAATGTGGAAGCGTTGCGCCAACACTTGTCGTTCCTTCAGTCCTGACGTGGCAGATAGGGCGATAGTCGGATTAATCATCGACACCACCCCATCGGGCCACTTTTGTATGTGGTCCGCCAGAGCCACAAAAAGTGGCCTGATGGAATTCTTGTCTGAGAATTCCATCAGGTCGGGGTCGGCTTCCACCAGAATTCTCTCCATCCCGTCGGCCCGGGAGCGCATCAGACGCTGCGTCTCCTTTGGAAATTTCTCGCCCATCTTAGCCCGATTGGTAAACGGCGGGTTCATAATGACGATACGCGCCTCTTGGACCGCGGAAACTGCATCTTCCAGTTCGGTGTCGTCGGACGGGCTCCATGTAAGGTGTGACGCAATATCGTCGTCCGCAAAGCCGAGTTCTCTTTCTCTGGGAATGACGGCCTTCTGCCCTAAGAGTTCAAGTGTTCCAATTGAGACACGCTTTGGGTAATCCTGATGCGGGCCGTAGGGCATCAGGTGCAGACCCATGCGACGGTATCCGATTTCCTGATTGCCCGTCGTCAGTTGCGATGCCGCCAGCTGCAGCGAGACAGGGTTGATATCCAGGCCTTTGATGGTATCTTCGACGCCTAACTTCTGTAGTTCTGCGAGCCGGTCGTTGCTCGCGCCGCGCTCTTTGGCTCTGCGTTTCATTTCGGTAAGCATGGCTGCAAGCAATGTGCCGCTGCCGCAGGCCAGGTCCACTATTTTGTGATCTTTCCACACTTGGTCTTTGGACCAGTCTGCCTCGCCACAAGCGTCCAGGGTGAGCCGGGCTGCAATTGAAGCCGCTGTGGGCCTGGTGAAATAGGCGCCGTCACTGGCCTGATTGCCCATGACGCGGTTGAAGAGAGGGCCAGCGTGGTCCGCGCCCATGTCGGCGTAGGTTTCGGCGATGCGCTCGGCCTCGGCTGCGATGTGGCGCAGGGCTCGTTCCAGCCCGCCGGTTTTGCCGGTTTCTTCAGTTGCATAGATAGCTTCCAGAGCGGGTTCCAATACGGGACGAAAGTCGTGTCGTAAGATGCGTTCCCACTCTCGGCCTATGCGCCGGACGACATTGGTGTCGCTCTTGATGGCCGACAGGTTGCTGATGTTTGACAGCCACCCCCCCCCATTTTGATTCGCTGGTGTAGCATCGCGGCGTTCATCATTAGCAATGCCGCAATGGTGCAGCCGTCGGCCTGTTTTTGAAGGGTGTCTGGCTTCAGATTGTCTAGCCCGAAATGCTCGTCCAGCGCAGCTGAGAGGCCATCGCCGTGCAGGTGAAAGGCAGCTTCCTTGACGCTGAATTCAAGGATGTTCAGGTCGCGCAAGATCCGGTTATCACTCAGGCCGGACTTGGACAGCAGGTTCATCTTGATTGCGTTTCCGTGATCGCTCATTCCGCTCAACAAGAGCATCTGCATCGCGGATTGTTCGGCCATCTCTTCCCGTGTTCTGCGGCGCGCCCTCTTCTTGTCCCTTGTTTGAAGTCGTATGCCCGCGCCCTCGTTGATCATCTTCTTGGCTTTGGCCTTGGTTTTCCTGATGTCCACAGTTCCCGGAGTGCCATCCGATGCCGATTTGGCGCGGGCAACGGAGTCCAGGCGCAGTTCTACGGTTCCGTCTTCGTTCTTCTTCCCGGTGACAATTTGCGAAGGTTCTTTGAGCGTGTAGCCTGTCTCCTCTTTTTCGCCTATGAGCTGCATATTCTCTTCGTTTGTGCTGTGGCGATCGCCAGTCGCGTCATACTGCAAGGGTTTTCCTTCCTCGGTGGCCAGTGGCGCGGGTTCGTTTGCCGGTTGGACGCCCGGCATTACTTCAGTGATGGGTTCAAACTCCTTTACGAGCGTGCTTTTCCCGTCGAGTACCCGCTCCACAGCCTCTTGCGCTTTCCCCGGAGGCCCGTCGTGCTGCCGGTACTGGATTCGTTTCTCTTCTCCGCTGGCGACGGCGACAATGGTGCGTTCTATTTCAGGAGGGGTCGGGATGTACAGATAAAGCAAGTCTGCCAGCTCGTCTTCAATCCTCTGGTCATGCGCGCGGAGGGCAAGGAGTATCTGTCCCAGTTCCTGCCATCCATCATCCATATCACTCGTGCTCAGCCACTCTTCCGGATCTGCGTTCGGTGGAATCAGGATGGGACAGATGATATAGCCGTGTTCCTTGTCCGGCGCGGTGCGCATGGCGCGCCCGACGGCCTGAATGACGTCTATGGGGCTTTTTCTGGGTTCGAGAAAGGCGACGGCATTGAGCGAAGGCGAGTCAGTTCCTTCACCAAATATGCCCACATTGATGATGCCGTGCGGTTCCTGTTCGCCGGCCTCGGCAAGCCTCAGCTTGGCGTTCTCGCGCGTGGTGACGTTGCTGGTTGCGTCAAGGTGCTCCAGCGTGTAGTTGGCGGCGCGCTGGTCTTCCCTGTTTTCGCTCAGCCACTTTTCTACCCAGTCGCGTACGGCGTTGGTCTGCAAGTCGGCAGCCATATTCTTCGACTTGTCGACGGTGTTCATAAACGCAATACAGGACTTGATGACGACTTCACCGTTCCCTTTGTCCTGGGTAGCGCCGCCCATGGCGAGGGAGAAGGCGAGCCCGCGCAGGTAGTTGGTTGAAGTCAAGGCATTTTTGCCTTTGCTCTTGGTTTTCTGCGCCAGTTCGTTGGCTTCAATATAGGCAGTTGGATCGTTGACTGCCATTGCGATGATGCGGTAGTCGGACAGCCAGCCGTTGCGAACGGCTTCAACATAGCTTTTGCGGTAAAGCTCGACGCCGAAGATGGTCTCGTCGTCCATGGAGCGGACAATCCAATCGCTGGCTTTATCGCTGCGGGTCTTGCTTGTGTCGTAGATGCGGGGCGTGGCGGTCTGATATACGCGGTAGGTGGCTGGAAAGGCGTCGTTGTCGTGGCAGAGGGTGAAATCCCGAATACGCTGCTCTTCAGGCGAAATCCGGTCGGTTTTGGCTGTGCGTTTGCGGCGCAGCCCGGCTGTCCTGTGCGCTTCGTCAGCGACAAGCACTCTGGCCTTGGCCTCGGCCAATGCAAGCGCCTGGGAGACTTTGTTGCCGCTCTGGTAAGTGCCGAAGATGACATTTATGTCGCTGCCGCCTTGGCCTTGACAGATCCATTCGGCGATTTCGTTTGCGTCGGTTGTTACTTTGCCCTTCACCTCGGAGGCGCTGACGTAGCTGTTGTCGGCGGTGGGGTCTTTGGCGGTGTTCCTGACCCCTTCCTTTTTGGGGTCGTTCGCGGCGGTGTCGTCGGAGCAGACAGCAAGCGCCCTGACTCCAATTGTGGTGTGCTGAAGATATTCGCGCCTGATCTGGGCCACGAGGGCGATGGAAGGGCAGAGGACAATGGACAGTTCGCCGCTCGGGGTCAGTTCTTCGATGATGCGCAGCGATATGCGGGTCTTTCCGGTTCCGCAGGGAAGAATGATTTTGCCGCGCGCCTGGCCTGCCGGCAGGCCGCCGCTTTCGGTTTGTTCGTGTTCTTTGAGGATGCGGACGCTCTGGGCAACGACTTCGTCCTGCATACAGGATTTAGTCTGGATTCTTGGTTCGCCGTCGGGGTTTGGCAGGCAGTGTGGGCATTCCTCAAGTGCAGAGTCTGTCTTCTGTAGTCGAAGGTCATTTGCAATGTACACCATCTTGACTGGTCTATCCGCCATGGACAAGGCCTGTTTTGCGTTCTCGCTCAGGGGATTATCCCCGTTAGTTACAATCCATCGCTCAGCCCAGAATGAACCGGAAGACGCGTTGGCAAACTCGGCCGTTTCATCTTTGACGATAGGTTCGCCCTTGCCGTGTTCGTCCAGTTGACGTGATTTGCACTGGATGGCGATATGCCGGCGGTCGCTGCGGCGGATGGCGACGGCATCGATTCCCACGTCCACATTTGTCGTGCTCGGGAAATGATACGCCCGCTCAGGCCATTTCCGCCAGAGATAGCACTCTTCAATGTCCCATTCCTTTATGTGAGGGCCTGCCGCGACGGTGACGTCTTCAAGCCATTTGCCGTCCGTAGATTTCGGACTCATCTCGGCGACAGTTAGTATCGCCTCTTCAATGACCTCTTGTGCATTGACCTCTTCCATCTTATGCCTTCTTTTGTTGTCACGAATGCCGACAAGTCAGTGGCTCTTTAGTTAGTCCTTTGGAAAAAGGAGATAGGGGCTTCCCAATAGGTCTGTGGCGCCCTGGAATATATGCCCTTTTATTGTCTACTGCGATGGTTTGGGGCGCTGCAGTGAAGTTTTCTGTTCCGCAATCGTTCGTTCAATCTCTTGTACCAATCGATCTCTCAAAGGATGAGGAGGAGTCATCCCAAACGCTTTGTCGTATAGGTCACTATAGCTATACTTCTGTTGCCGGTTTTGTGCGCTAAGGAAGCGAATCAGCATTTGGAACAGCAGTTTTCCTCTCAGTTGAAGCTGATATGCTTCTCTGATCTGTCGATGGATCTCCTCTCCAGGCGGACGAAATCCCCGGCTGCTGGCAAAGTCCTCGCCCATTTTCGTCTGACCAAGCGGGACAACATCGTTACAATGATAGCTGACCTTGAAGTATCTTTCCTCTAGATACTCTTCAACTTCAAATGCGAACCACTCAACAATCGCCTCTAGCAGTTGCTGATGTACCGATGTTTCTTCCGCACACAGTAAGTTTTCCAGTTCAGCGTCTACGTACAGGTCGTTTTCTATACTGTACCCTTCTGTCCAAATCACTCCATCGTACTCTGACGGAATCTCTGAGAAAAGGCACATATCCCTGTCGGCGACAAATGCAACCGGCAAATGGGAGAATTCCTGCCTTCGTCTGAAAACAGCCAGTAGCTTGTTTTTGTCACCGGCAGCCTGTACACTTGCCTCGCGGCTGCCTAGGCGCTCCTCTACCCATCGATAAATGGGCATATCCCCCTTGCCTTCAACAAGAACTGTTGGCAGGGCGGAGCGACGAAGCGTGTTGACCAACTCATCTTCCGTGGGGTACGGTAACGGCATTAGTTGTACCCCCGATCGTCTCCCAATAAGATTTCCTTGTCAGGATACTTGGAGTAGATGAAGGGTGAATGTGTGGCAATAAAAAATTGATTGTCCGTCCCCTGTTCTAGTAGCGTTGGGAGCAAGAGCCTCTGCCAGTCCACATGAAGGCTTAACTCCGGTTCATCAATAAATATAGGCGTATTCTCGCTGAACGCGTTGTAGCACAGAAAGCTCAGCATCTGTTTCTCTCCAGAAGAGAGTTTGTCAGACTCGATAGCCTCCTCTACTGTACCAAGAGCTGTCTCGCCTACTTCTTCTCCCAGAGTAATCCCGTCCGCGTCTTCATCGCGGGCACTCCGTCCACTGACTCGAATTGCCTGATACTGTAAGATGCTTTGCGTAAGCTCAGACAGCGCCACAAACGGCCTGCGCAACCGGTCTCGTTCGTCAGCAAGCTGTTGAATCTCATTCAGTACAGAAGGAGCGGTCTGAGAAGTCGCAGACTTTATTTCACCACCAGGGGAGACTTGGATTCTCTGCGAAATATCATCTAATACCTTCGCTTGAAGATTACTAATTCTTATGTGGATATCGCCGTACTTCTGCTCCAAAAATTGGCCAACATCATTGGTTGAGATTGAAGCAATGAATTTGTGATTATAGATCGACAAAGCATCTGAAAGCTTCGACAATGCTGTTTGCAATAGGAACATGCCGGTTTCAGTACGGAAATAGAGACTTTCCTCGTAAAACCCCCCTTCGATCCTTCTGAATGTCGGAAAGAATAAGCTTTTCTTCGTCGCGCGTGCGATCGGTCTGCTCAGTTCATCGAAGATGATGTCTACGTCCTCAATATTTTCTATAACTGCTGATTCCTTTTTTCCGGAAAATTGTGAAATCACCAGGATTTCATCAGATGTCTCTTTCACAATTGACAAGGAGAACGAGTCAGTCTCGATTGAGACACTTTGAAAAGGAATCTCAGGGATAATCCGCTCAAGATTCCCGCTGATTAGGTACCAGAGCAATTTCAACACTGTCGTCTTACCCGACCCGTTCTTGCCGGTAATTATGTTCAGATCTTCATTGAACTCCAGGTCGGCATCGACTCGGTTGTTCAGGCCTTTTACGCTAAGACTCTTTATCATCAGCTTGAGCCTCCATACTTAACCTGTGAGGGGCGATAGACGCTCTCACTCCTCACTCCTCGCCGTTCCCTCTCATCTTGCGGAAGAACGCCACCTCACGCACGAAGGTCTCGAACCAATCCTCGCCGTCGTCAATGTCATACTCGCAGTGGATGGAGAGGAAGCCGTCATACTCTATCCGGCGCAGCTCGGTGAATACGGCCGTCCAGTCGACGATCCCCTCGCCGGCGGCTACCCAGCGCGCTTTGGCCGCGCCGTGGCCGTTCTTCTCAACACGCTCGATGAGGACATCTTTAACGGAAAGGATGCTCAGGTGCTCGCGCGCCATCGCCAGGCCGAAGTCGAACGGTTCACCGTCGACCGCGAAGTGGCCGGGGTCCAGATACGCGCCCAGGTAGGCGGGATTGAAGTCGCGCAGCAGGTGCATCAGCGCGGCCGCGTTGAGGCCCATACAGTAGTGGGAGTGCGTGTGATAGCAGATCTTGACGTTGTAGATACTGCCCAGTCTTTCCCAGGCGGCAAAGGCCCGGCGCACATTCTCCACCTGCTCCCAGTAGTCCATCGTTTGCGGCTCGAACCTGAAATAGCCCAGCTTCAGCAGCCGCACGTCGGCGCTGTCCATCGCGGCCAGCAACGGCTCCGCCAGGGGGTGGTCGGCCGTGAGCAGATCGAAGTTGCCCGTGACCATGCCGATCTGCAGCCCGGCCTGCTCCATCTGCGCCTGGGCCTCAGGCAGGGCCGCGGCCGCGTTGTCCGGGTTGACCGGATGGCCGGGCCGCACCGCCAGGTCATAGCCGTCGTAGCCGTGCTTCTGCGCCAGCTCGATCAGTTCGGCAATACTCTTTTCCTGGAGCATCTTGCTGAAAACGATCAGTTTCATACGTTATAGTCTCCCCTGTCTGCGGGCCATTGTCATCTCACAACCAGTGCGTCTCACAACCGGCGCATATGAAATCCGCCGTCGACATCCAGCACCGCGCCGGTCGAGAACGGGAACAGCCCCTCGGCCAGGGCCGCCACCGCTTTGCCCACGTCCTCCGGCTGCCCCCAACGGCGTATCGGGGTCAGGCCGTCGCCGATCAGCGTGTCGTACTTCTCCTTCACCGTGCTCGTCATGTCGGTTTCGACGATGCCGGGCCGCACCTCACAGACGTTGATGCCGCTCTCCGCCAGCCGGTCGGCGAACAGGAGCGTCATCATGCCGACACCGGCCTTGGAGATGCAGTATTCGCCGCGCGCCGGGCTGCTCGTGTAAGCGCTGATCGAGCCGATATTGATGATCTGCGGCCCGCCGCCAGCGTCCTCTGCCGGCCCGCTTTCCAGTTGCTCCAGCATCGTCCGCGCCACCAGCTGGCTGAGGAAGAAGGGTCCTTTCAGGTTGACGTTCATCACCTCGTCGTAGGACTCTTCGGTCGTCTCGAGGATGTCCATACGCGTGCGCGGCCCCATGCCGGCGTTGTTCACCAGCAGATCGATGCGGCCGAACTGTTCCAGCGCCGCCTGCACCAGGCGCGCCCTGTCCGCCGCGGAGCCGATGTCGGCCTGCGCCACCAGCGCGGCGCCGCCGGCCTCTCGGACCAGGCCGGCGGTCTCGTTGGCCGTGGCCGCATTGCCGCGATAGTTGATAACCAGCGACCACCCTCTCTCTGCCAGCGCCAGCGCGATGCCGCGCCCAATCCCGCGGCCGGCGCCGGTGACTAATGCGACTTTGGACATCGTGTTATTCCACTCCCAAAACCTTGCACACCGCTTCCAGGAAGAAGTAGTCTCCCCACATCACGCTTTCATTTACGCCCAACCCCAGCCGTTCGTGGTACATGCCCTGCTTGAGGACGCCCTCCCAGCCCTCGTCCTCGAAGGCGACAAACTCCGGCTCGGTCAGCGTATCCACGATCCGGAGCGCGTAGTCGTGATACTGCTTGCCCAGCGTCGGGTCGCCGACCAGCTGGGACAACTGGATCAGGCCGCTGGCGCTGATGGCAGCGGCCGAGCTTTCGTGCGGGTTCTGCGGATCCTGCTCCATCCAGTCGTTGGGCGGCACGCCGTGGTCCGGCGTGTTTTCCATGTAGAACCAGGCGTTGTCCTGGCTGGTCTTGAGGAAGCGGGCGTCCCCGGTCAGGCCGTACACGGTGCCGAAGCCGTAGAGCGACCAGCCAAGCCCGCGCGCCCAGGAGGAGTCGTCGCGCCAGCCCTGGTGCGTGGTCTGGCGCAGGAACTCGCCCGTCTCCAGGTCGAAGATGCCCTCGTGCGAGGTGCTGCCGTCGCCCCGCACCAGGTAGCGGCGCGTGGTCAGGCAGTGCCGGTAGGCCGTCTCCCACAACTCCTCGTCATCGGTCTCCTGCGCCGCGTAGAAGATGATCGGCACGTTCATCATAATGTCGATGAAGAGGCTCTCGTCGGAGACGAAGGAGCGCAGGTATTCGCCCTTCTCCTTGAACCGCTTGGCGAGGGTCTGGCCGGCCTCGATGACGACCGCGTTCTTGTCCTCCTCGCCGGTAATGTCGTACCAGCGTTTCCAGGTGGAGAAGAACAGGAAGCCGAGATCGTGGACGTTGCGGTCGGTCTTGCGGTGTTCCAGCAGGCGGGCGTAGTGTTCGGCCTTCTCGCGAAAATACTCGTCGCCGGTGGCCTGGTAGATCAGCCAGAGCTGCCCGCCGAGGAAGCCTTCGCACCAGTTTGTCCACGCCTCGCCGCCGTGCATCCACTTCCCGTTCTGCGTGTACATCGGGAAATAGTCCGGGTGCGCTTCCACCAGGTTGCGCAGCCGCTCAGCCGCGAAGTCGACGGTTCTTTCACATTTGGTGAGCAGATTATCAAGGTCTATCATCGGCTTTTGGTCTCCCAAGCTCGTTTACATTGATTTCATTTTGTCGGACAGGTCTTCCATATCACCATCAATACAAGATCTATTTAGATTCAGCTTTCCACAGCCCCTGCGTCGCGCATCACTGCCCGCAGCGATTTCACGGCGTAGGCCATGCCATCTGGCCCGCTGAAGCCGCTGCTGTGCGCGGCGATGGCCAGGTGCGGCTCCAGGGCCAGCATCCCCTGATAGCCGCTGCTGATGAGCCGGTCCAGCAGTTCGGGGATCTGTCCGTCGCCTTCACCCGCGGCTTTGACGCCTCCCTCCAGCTTGCAGTCCTTGATATGCACATAGCCCACCCGGCCGCCGATCCGAGGCCAGCCCCGCTCGGTGATCCGCTCCTCGCCCACCTGCACGAAGTTGGCCGGGTCCCAGAGAAAGACGAGATGCGGGCTGTCGATGGCGTCGACCAGCTTGATACAGCGGTCGAGTGTGTCGCCGACGATACCCTTCTCGTTTTCCAGCAGCAGGGTGACACCCTCTTCCGCGGCGACGTCCGTCAGGCGGCGCAGCCGGTCGATGGCGGTGTCCACGTAGCTGTCGTAGTCGTTGCTGTCTTCGGGCGGGTGGAAGGAGAAGATGCGGATATTGCTGGTGCCCAGCTGGCGGGCGATCTCGATCAGGCGGCGCAGGTTCTGCGCCTCCGTCTCAATCGGCTCCTCGATGGGGCTTTTGCCGACCGGGCTGCCGATCGCGCTGACCGTCACGCCGTGAGCATCGCACAGCGCCCGCGCCTTCGCGACCCGCTCATCCGACATGTGGAGGACGTTCTGCCCCCACGCGGCCCGCAGTTCCAGGCAGGAAATCTTCAGGTCGTTGAGCGTCTGCAGCTGTGACTCCAGGTCGTCCGCGATCTCGTCGCCAAAAGCGCTGATAGTAAAGGATGCAGTTGTCATAATGCTATGTCTCTCTGAATTAAGCCGCGCCGTCCTGGAAGTTCCCGAATGAGAGGAATCACAGTCTGGACAGAACGACCACAAAAAATAACCACTAAAAACTATCCTCATACACCGCCAGGATTGCAGCCAGGCTGCGCCTGCCCTCAGCCCCGTCAATGACCGGGTCCTCGCCGCGGCCGATGCCGGCGATGAAGTCCTTGAGGATGGCGATATGGCCGCTGGTCGAGATGCCGCGCGGATCGCCCGCCATGCCCGGGTCCACCTGCTCGGTCGCGACCGGCCACGGCTCGACCGTCTCTTTGGCCGCGTCTGCCAGTCCCCAGCGCAGGACAGACTCCCCTTCGATCTGGATGCCGCCGTTGGTCCCGTAGACCTCCAGCCGGTGCGGGAATCCCGGTTCCGCGGCCACCGTCGCGGTGATCGTCGCCACCGCGCCGTTGCCAAAGCGCAGCGCCGCGCCGGCCGTGTCTTCGATCTCAACCGAGCGATGCCGCGAATCGGCGAAGGCATGTACCTCAACCGGGTCGCCCATAAACCAGAGCAGCAGATCGATAATATGAATGCCCTGGTTCATCAGCACGCCGCCGCCGTCCATCTCCCACGTGCCCCGCCAATCCGCCTGGGCGTAGTAGGCCTCATCGCGGAAATAGGGCATCGTCACCACGCCCAGCGTGATTTCGCCCAGGTCGCCGCCGTGGATGGCGTCGTGGACGCGGCGGAAGAGCGGCTCCGCCCGGCGTTGCAGACAGACGCCCAGCTGCACGCCGTTCTCCCGGCAGGCCGCGATCATGGCGTCGGCGTCGGCCAGCGAGAGCGCCATCGGCTTTTCCACTAGCACATGCTTGCCGCTCGATGCGGCCGCGATCGTCTGCTGCGCGTGCTGACCGCTCGGCGTGCAGATGCAGACGGCGTCGACCGCCGGGTCCGCCAGCAGTTCGTCATAGGAGCGGGCCGGCGCGCCGAAGCGCTGGGAGATCTCCCCGTAGCGGGCCGGATTGTAGTGGCCGACCCCTACCAGGCGCGCGCCCAGGTCGGCGCATTCCTGGATCGCATTCAGGTGGTACTCCGCCACCATCCCCGCGCCGAGGATGGCAAAATTCACAATCGAGGAGTCAACCCTTCCCTCTCCTCCAGTTCCTCTTTCCTCACTCACTCCTCACTCCTCTCCCCTCACTTCTCATTCCTATTCCCTAACCCCTAATCCCTGTCCCCTGTCTCGTCCCACATGCGGCGCAGATATTCCCCGGCGGGGCCTGCCTGGGCGGCGAGGTCGTCCCAACGGCACTCGATAGAGATGCGTCCGCTGTAGCCGCCCTTGTGCAGACGGCGGAAAAATTCCTCATACGGGTAACTGCCTTTGCCGGGCGCAACGCGATGCGTGTCCGCGACATGCACGTGCTCGATCCATGCGGCGCAGGTGGTGATGTTTTCCAGCGGTTCGTCGTCCTCCATCATATGGTAGAGGTCGGCCAGCAGGCGCACGCGCAGATGAGCGGTCTCCCGCGCCAGCTCCATGCCTTCGACGACGCTGGTGATGATGTTCGAATCGCGCGAATTCAGCGGCTCGATGACGATGGTCACGCCGTTGCGCACGGCTACGTTCCCGGCCAGTCGCAGGAAACGCGCCAGCTGCGTGAAGGCCTCCTCCTTGTCGAATCCGTCCGGCACATTGCGCGCGCCGCCGCTGCCGAAGACGATCTTCTCGCCGCCCACCGCGGCCACGCGGCCGATGGCGGCCTCCAGGTAGCTCTCCACCCGCTCCCACTCCACCTCCGGCCCCGTGACAGGTACCTCGGAGGGCACAAAGACGTTGAAGACCGGCGTGGGCAGCGGCGCGCTGTCGAAGGGCGCGCGGATGGCGTCGAAATCCGGGTCCAGCGGCGACAGCGATCGCACCGTCGGTTCAACGAAATCGAAGCCGGCCGCATGCGCGATGCCCGCGTCGGCAATCGGTAGACAGATTCCAAATTGCATGGGTGGTGTACTCCAGGGGTCGGCAAATATCAGGATTTTTTTGCTGTTTAACACAGCATGAACTGTATTTTATAATAGGATTCTCACAGGCGCTATATTTTCAGGGGTTCATTGGCTTTGGCGTCTCGCTTTTGAAATGGCCTGTCCGCCGCCACCGCGAAGAACGTGAAGGGAGGGATTCAGGGGAACGTAACACACTTCTGTACTTTCGATGCACAACCTATGGAGGAATGACCGATGGCAAGCAAGGCAAGCAGACGTGATTTTCTCAAAGTGTCTGGTAGCGTCGTAGCGGGAGCGGCCGTGGCCGGATGTGTGGCCCCCGTCGCGCCAACCACGACGGATTCCGCAGGCCCTACCTCGGAACGAGTCGCCCTGCGCTTCCTCAATAAGTGGGGCTCCGGCGTGCGCCGTGAGCTGATGAACGGCTTTCTCGACAACTGGGCCGAACAGAACCCCGAAATCGGCATCATCTTTGAACCCGTCGCCGACTTTGACCGCCGCATGCCTATCCTCGTCGCCGCCGGTGAGTGGGGCGACATCATGTTGTTCTTCGATCTGCAGCTGAGCGCGTTCCACGAAATCGCTGCCGATCTCACCCCCTACTTCGAGGCCAGCGGCACGCCCTTCCCCGGCCAGGAGGGCAGCGAGTTGATCCGGATCCCCAATCATGTCGGTTACGAGCCGGGCAAGGTCAAGGCCGTCCCCTTCCAGCTCAATATCGTCATGACGGGCATCAATAAGGACCTCTTCAAAGAGGCGGGCGTGCCGATGCCCTGGGAGCACGACCACAACGGCGACAAATGGTGGGACTGGCACGACTACCGCGAGGCCGCCTGCGCCATCAACGACCTCGGCGAAGACATCATCGGCTCCAATTTCAGCTTTGGCAATATCGAACAGGACGGCCTGGTGAACTGGAGTGTCGCCAATGGCGGTCAACTGATCGACGTCGAGAACAAAAAGGGATCCTGGAACACGCCCGAGTTCATCGAAGGCCAGCAGTTCGCGGTCGACATGATCTGCCAGGACGGCTGCATGTTGAACGTGGACGACTATCAGGGCCTGGGCCAGGCTCTGGGCATTTACCCCTGGGCTGCCGGCGTCCAGGGCATCGCCTCTCGCGGCTCCCTCTACTGGGTAAGTCGCAGCGAGGCCGACCTCACCCCGGTCGCCTGGGTCCGCTCGCCGAACACGGGGGAGAGCGCCGGCCTTGGCTCGATGCACTTCCACATCGTCACCACGCAGAGCCAGCACCCGGCGGAGGCTTTCGAGTTCATTACGTACCTCGCCAACTTCGAGAACCAGAAGAACATCGCCCTCTCCGGCACGGCCGAACCGGTCAACGCCGGCGTCTGGCAAGACGCGGACTACCAGGCCACGTGGGGCGGCCCCGAAGCGGTCGAAGCCTATCTCGATGCCCTCGACAACTTCATCTTCACGCCGCAGCTCCCCGGCGTCCTCGAATGGTTCGGCGAGATCAAGATCCTCTGGGGCGACGTGCTGCGCTGCGAGGTAAGCGTCGAAGAGCAGGTCGTCATCGTCGACCAGAAGACCGACGAAATCCTGGCGGCGCATGCCTGATACCTTCCGCACAACAGTGGATAGTGGCGCATGGTTTCACGAGCCACTATCCACTGCGCTTTATTCACCACTCTCTATCCTCCTGGATCGCCGATGCAGACCCCCAGGACAGTTGCGCCGAATATCAGTTGGGCCAAGCTGAGACCACACATCGTCGGCTGGGCCTTCATCTCCCCCTGGCTGGTCAGCTTCAGCTTCCTGATGGTCTACCCCTTCATCGCCTCCTTCGTCCTCAGTTTCACCCGCTATCAGCTGATCGGCGAGGCGGAGTTCATCGGCTTTGAAAACATCCAGCGCATGCTCTTCGAGGACGAAAGGGTCGCCGACGCGCTGCGCGTTACCTTTACCTATGTCCTCCTCACCGTCCCCGCGGGCACGGCCATCAGCATCCTGGTCGCCATCCTGCTCAATCAGAGCGTGCGCGGCATCCCCTTCTTCCGCACCTCCTTCTACATGCCCAGCGTCATCGGCGGCGTCGGCCTCGCGCTGTTATGGACGACCATCCTCGCCAAGAACGGGCCTATCAACGCCGCGCTCGGCTTGGTTGGGATCGAGGGACCGAACTGGCTCTTTGATACCGCCTGGGCGCTGCCTTCCCTGGCGCTCAAAGCCATCGCAACCGCCGGCGCCGCCATGCTCATCATCCTCGCCGCCCTGCAAGGCGTGCCCCAGCATCTCTACGAGGCCGTCGACCTCGACGGCGGCGGCGAATGGGCCAAGTTCTGGCACGTAACCCTGCCCCAGATCTCGCCCGCTATCTTCTACAACGTCATTGTCACCACGATCGGCGTCATGCAATCATTTGTCGAGGCCTTCATCATGACCAATGGCGGCCCCGGCACCGCCACCCTCTTCTACGGCCTCTATCTCTATCGTCAGGCCTTCGAGTTTTACCGCATGGGCTACGCCTCCGCGCTCGCCTGGATGATCTTCCTCATCATCCTCGCCTTGACTATCGTCAACTTCCGCGTCGCCCGCTACTGGGTCTACTACGAGGGTGAGGAGTAGCCGCGCCGTGTCCGCGCTGACCGCTTCCTGGAGCAAGAGCAAGACCGCCCAGCGCCGCCTGCGCGACGCGCTCGCCTACACCTTGTTGGCCGTCGGTTTTGTCTGGTTCATCTTCCCGCTCTTCTGGGTCATTATGAGCTCGCTCAAAACCTTTGAAGACTTCAATCAGATCCCGCTGCGCATCTTCCCTTCCGAACTCTACCTGGGAAACTACCCCAGCGCCTGGAACAGCGTCCCCTTTGGCCGCTACTTTATCAACACCGCCATCATCGTCTCTCTTTCCGTCGTCGGCGAGCTGATCAGCGCCTCCATCGTCGGCTTCGGCTTCTCCCGCCTCAAGTTCTGGGGCCGCAATTTCCTTTTCATGGTCCTCCTCAGCACCATGATGCTCCCCTTCTGGGTCGTCATTATTCCCCGCTTCCTGCTCTATAGAGATATCGGCTGGGTCGGCACCTGGCTGCCGCTCATCGTGCCCAGCTACTTCGCCAACCCCGTCTACGTCTTTCTCATGCGACAGTTCTTCATGACTCTGCCGCCGGAACTGGACGACGCCGCCAAAATCGACGGCTGCAATGAGCTGGGCATCTTCTGGCGCATCCTGCTGCCGCTGACCAAGCCGGCGCTGGCCACCATCGCCATCTTTTCCTTCATCAACGTGTGGACCGACTTCGTCAAACAGGTCATCTACCTGAGCCAGGACAGCACCTACACCGTCGCCATCGGCCTGGCCTTTTTGAGATGGCAGATCGCGCAGGGCGATCCGGTGCCGGGACTGCTGATGGCGGCCACTGTGTTCACATCGCTGCCCATGATCGCGGTATTCTTCATCGGCCAGAAATATATGGTGCGCGGCATCGCGCTCACAGGACGGACCGGCACATGATCGACAACAGATACCTGCTGCTGGATACCGCCCTCTGGGCGCAAGCCGATCATCTGACGGTGACGCCGGGGCGGGCGCGCAAAGCAAGCCAAAATCCTCTCTTCGGCGAAGAGCTGCCTTGGGAAGTCCGCCACGACAACCTCTACGCCAATGTGATCTTCGACCGCGCCGACAACCTCTACAAGTGCTGGTACAACCCCTTCATCATCGACGCGGCGACGACCGAGACCCCGCCCGCACAACGCGAACGCGGCGCCTACCGCGCTGCGCTTGCCCGCGCAAGAGCCGCCGAACACGTCAGGAAACACCGCGAGATGGGCGTCTGTTACGCCGTCTCCGCTGACGGCATCCGCTGGGAAAGGCCGGAGCTCGACCTGATCGAGTTCAATGGCTCCACCCGCAACAATCTGGTCATGCGCGACGTGCATGGCGTCGGCGTCACCCTCGACCCCCATGATCCCGACCCGGCCGGCAGGTTCAAGGCATTCATGGAGGGCGGCACAGCCAGATCGCCCGACGGCCTGCGCTGGTCCCCTATCCAGCCCTGCCCCGAGATCGACGCCCGCTGGGATACCCACAACAATCTATTCTGGGATGAACGCCACGCCCGGTATGTCGGCATAACCCGCCTTTTTGACGGACGCCAGCGCACCGTCGGCCGCACCGAAAGTGAGGATTTCAAGACCTGGGCGCGCGCGGTCGAAGTCCTCAGCGCCCTGCCCGACGAACCCGAACGCCAGACCTACGCCCTGATCGCCTTCCCCTGTGCCCAGCTCTATCTCGGCCTGTTGATGATGTTCAACACCGAGACAGACCTGGTCGACTGTGAGCTGGCCTGGAGTCGCGATACCGTGCGATGGGAGCGCATCGCCCCGGGAACGCCCCTGATCGAGCGCGGGGAAAAAGGCAGCTTCGACTGGGGCTGCATCTACGCGGGGGCCTATCCGTTCCTCAAGGACGGGCGTTTGCAGCTCTATTACGGCGGCAGCGACGGCCCCCACACCGACTGGCGCTCCGCCTATCTTGGGCTGGCGACGCTGCGCCCGGATGGGTTTGCCGGGTTGACGCCGGCCAACAAGACTCAGACCGCTACGCTCGTTACGCAGCCTGTGCTGTGCAGCGGACGTCAACTCCACCTCAGCGCCGACGCGGACAGCGGTCAGGTCAGAGCGGCGCTGGCCGCTGTCGATGGCAAGAGTCTGTCCGATTCGATTTCGGTCCAGGCGGATGTCACCGATCTCCCCCTGCAATGGCGCGATGGCCGGGACCTGGCCGCGCTGGTGGGCCGGGAAATTCAGCTTATCTTCGAACTGCGGGACGCGACGCTCTATTCCTTCTCTTTCAGCGATTGACCCCTTTTTGCGCAGCGGGCCGTCTGCCGCCCGCGCCATCCCGCAAGATGCACTTTGCGCTGCCGCCTGGCGAAAGAAACGACAACGATCCACGAAGAACACCAAGAAAACACGAAGAACGGCAAAAGCGAAAAAGGGAAGGCGGACAGCGTCAAATAGGAAGCGTCAAATAGCGATCAGCGGGTGAAACTTGCAGCACCGCCACCGAATATAAGGAGAAACTCATGGGAACGAGAATGGAAGGCAAAGTCGCCATCATTACCGGCGCAACATTGGGGTTGGGCAAAGCCGGCGCGCTGGCATTCGCCCGCGAAGGCGCCTCCGTCGTCATCTGCGACCGCGGCCGAACGCCGGAGAACTCGCAAAAAGTCCTCGCGCAGGCGGAAGGTCTCAGCGGTGAGATCGCCTACAAGCGCTGCGATGTCATGATCAAAGAGGACATCACAGCCCTGGTCCAATTCACCGTGGAGCGGTACGGGCGCGTCGATGTCATGGTCAACAATGCCGTTATCGACAACCCGGGGGGCATGTTGGAGGAGGTCACGCTTCAGGACTGGGAAGACGGCTTCATGTGCCACGTGACCGCGCCGCTTCTCTTCTGCAAAGAGGTGGTCCCGCTGATGATCAAACAGGGCAGCGGCAACATCATCAACGTCTCATCCGGTATCGCCCTTGCCGGCAGTCCCAGCATCTCGTCCTATGGCCCGGCCAAAGCGGCCATGATCAACTTCACCCAGCATCTTGCGGTCACCTACGGCCCCGACGGCATCCGCGCCAACGCGCTCACCCCCGCCCGTATGCTCACCGAAAAGAAATACGAGATGCTCGCCAACAATCCGGCCGCGGTCCGCACGCAGAAATTCGCCTACCCAATGGGCAGCCCCGCCCTGCCCGAACAGGTGGCCGAGGTCATGCTGTTTCTGGCTTCAGATGAGTCCGTCGCCATCACCGGCCACAACCTGATAGCCGACGCCGGCAACACAGCGTTCGGCCCGGGCGGCATGATCGGGCGGCTGGAGAAGGATCTGCGCGCCAGGTTGGAAGCGCAGGGCTCGGAGTGGCTGAAGGATGAACTGTAGGGCTCAGTTCCAGCTGCCGATAAAGTCTTCGAGGGTGAAGTCGGCCGGCATTTCGTTGAAGAAATAGCGCATCGGCCGCGCCTGGAAACCGGGCGCGAAATGCTCGTCCTCCGCCTGGAGTCTGTCGTCCAGGATCGCAAAGCGCCTGTGGAGCGCGGCGGCCTCCTCCACTGTGAAGCGCTCCGCGAACTGCGGCCCCCAGTTGATCGAGATCGAATGTGAAGAGCGCGCCCGCTGGCGATAGTCCTCGGTTATCCTCTCCAGAGGACCGGAGTCCGCGTCACTGTCCGCGTTTTCATGCTTCACAACCTGGAGATGAAGAACCGCCTTGCACAGGTAGATCGTCAGGACCATCTTGCCATCTTCACCCACGCCCGGTTGCAGCGCCTCCAGCGCGGCAAAGTAGGCGCCGGTATCGCCTTTCAGCGCCGCCCGCAACGCGGCCTCGGTCGTGTCCTGCTGCGCCGCGCTCTGCCCGTCCCACTGCCTGAACGCCGCCCGCGCCCCGGGCGAAAGGAACTCGGTGAAGGAGATGTCGGGGTAGTAGGGAAAGATCGAATGGCCCCCGTGGATGGTGCGGCGCGTCCTGGGGCTGTAGTTGCTGCCCCAATGCAACAGGTAGTTGATATAGACGACCGCGTCGCCGGCTTTCAACGCCACGGGGATGCCGCCGGGCACGCCGCGCCGCGGGTCGGCCGACAGCGACCGGTTTTCGGCCTCGGTGTTGAGCCGCAGGTGGCTGCCCGGCACAACCCAGAGCACGTTGTCGTCATAGAGCGGGATGTTCCACTGCACGTACTTGGGCCCGTTCTCCCTCAAGTCCTTCTGCAGGCCGGCCAGGGGCGCCATGTCGATCGGGTGGATGTCGCGATGCCACGCGGCCGGGCCATGATCGCGCGCCGGGCTGCACATCAACATCATGCCGGCCACCGACGCCGCCTCCGGCACGCTCAACAGCTGGCGGCTTACCCCCAGCGTACTCTCCTGCAGCCAAACCTCAACTGTGCTCGCCGTCGCTTCGTCGATCAGCCTGTTGTATGAGACCAGCCGCGGCTGCGGTTGCGTTTCCCAGACGCCGCCGGGCGGGTCGTCCGGGCCCCGCTCCCGCGCCCAGATCTTCCTCTGCCTCCCGACCAGCGTCTCAAAATCGGCCCGCAGCCGCTCCAGCCGGTCCGGTGGGATCACCTCCCGCAGCACGAGATATCCCTGCTCCATGAACTGTTCGCGGCTGACCTGCATTGTTCGTCCCCCTGTTCTGGTCAGTGCGACCATTGAACGAGAAGCCCCGGCAGTCTATTCTACTATATCTGCGGCGCGTAGCTCGTCACCGTCTGACGCTACGCCGTTCTGTCAATGAACTCCGGCTCTTGATACATCTTTGCGTCATCAGGGCGGGCCATACGCGACCATCGCCACTGCTGGCAATATATCATAGGCCCGATGCGCTGTTAAGCGGCCAAATCGCTGGTGCGGCCAGTTGTCTGGAGCAGGCTCCTCACGATATGTCGAAGGACAGGACTGGGTCCGATGAGCCGACTATCATGCTTAATGTCTTTTTCTGCCGGTCGAAAAGACGTGTCGCAGTGGTGCATTCCAAATGGATTGACATCAACCAACATGGAATGTATATTGCTCCTGACAAGCGCAAAAACATCAAGAACTGTTGAGAGAGCAAGGAGGGCTGACGACATGATCACACCTTGCTTATTGTCTTTCCTCCGTTCTCTCAACTTCAATAAATTTGTGGCTCTCCTGAGCGAGTCACTGCGCTAACGGCAGGTGCGAAAGAGATGATTTGGAAACTCAAATGTTCAGTCGAAAAAGATGGCGAGTGGTACGCTTCTTATTGTGAAGATCTGGGCATAGCAAGCCAGGGGGAGACCGTACAGGAGGCGAAAAAGAATTTAGAGGAAGCGGTTGAGATGTTTTTTGAAGACGCTTCACCTATCGAAATCTTGAGCCATCTTGGTCTCCTTGAGGCGGAATCACCTCTCGAAATTCGACGAGCTCCTCACCAGGAAATGCAGGCAACTGAGTGGGAGCTTGTCGTTGCTTAGACTGAAACTGATGCCCTGTTCCCTCTTTGAGAGCTAGCACCAAATCTCGCATTGAATCAAAAAACAAGAGTGCCTGGCGGAATGGTCGCTAGACGCGTTACATTATCAAACGTCGTAACGCGCCACAGACGATTCTGATAAGTCTTTCCGAGTTGGAGCGTCTGCTGTCGGCAAGCGCCGGGGAGCGCCAGCGCCTTGAGGAGATTATACGTGAACAGAGTCCTGCTTACCATCTGGGCACGCCTTTAGATTGATCGCTGAAATGAGGAGAATGGTTGTGACACAAGACTGGAGTCCGTTTACGCAGAATTTTCCCACACACAACTTTACTTCACTCTGTCGCGATTCAAGCCGATTGTTTCGCATGGATGAAAAATGTTGCTGAGAATTCCGTGCATTCAGTTGTAACAGATCCCCCCTACGGCGTGAAAGAGTATGATTCCGTACAACTGGAGAAAAGAGCGAATGACAACGGCGGGATTTGGCGTATCCCCCCTGCATTCGATGGTAGCAAGAGTTCGCCGCTGCCTCGTTTTACCGCCCTCTCACAGAGTGAAAGAGAGCGTCTTTCGCAGTACTTCCTTGAATGGGCGCGCCTTGTCAGACGTGTCCTGTGGCCCGGTGGACATCTGTTCATCGCCTCGAATTCTTTTCTGGCTCAGGATGTTTTTGCGTCCGTGTCGGCAGCGGGACTGGAGTTTAGGGGCCAGATCATTCGACTTGTGCGCACGCTGCGCGGTGGGGACCGTCCCAAGAACGCGGAAGGAGAGTTCCCTGGAGTCTGCTCTATGGCGCGTGGAGCATACGAACCGTGGGGTATGTTTCGTGAACCAATGCCCAAAGGGATGAAAGTGAGCGACTGCCTGACTCGATATCAGACGGGTGGACTCCGTCGCAAGCCGGACGGAAGACCGTTTGAGGACGTGATCGAAAGCGGGAGAACGCCGAAGAAAGAGCGTGAAATTGCGCCGCATCCCAGTCTCAAGCCACAATCCTTTTTGCGCCAAATCGTCTACGCGTCGCTGCCTTTGGGTGAAGGGATTGTACTCGATCCCTTTATGGGGTCCGGCTCGACGGTTGCAGCAGCGGAAGCCGTCGGCTACCGACAGCATTGGCATCGAAAGAGTGCCCGACTACTTTGCAATGAGTCGAAAAGCAGTTCCCGCGCTCGCCGAGATCGGTGTGCAGACGGCGCAGATGGCGTTTATGTCAGCGTAAGTCTTCGTATATCCAGTTCTCTTTCATCTTGGCCACGCCCTGTCGATTGAAATTCGCAGGCGTCAGAAAGGGAATTATATACCAAAGTACGATTTAGAGAGGGAATATTACTTGATTGTTGTTACTTCCCGTGCCTTGCCAAGCAGTGCCCCGCCCGGTCGCTCACTGCCTTTCCGGGCCTTGGTGCTCATACGTCATTCCTCCTTTCTCATCCCTCGTCGTAGAAAAAGCCAGATCGACTTCCATACACCGCGAGCGGTTGGATCTAGGCGTTTCATGTAATCGAGTCTTACTCCTAATCCGTATCCCAATTGCGGGTTTGGTTCTCTGCAATGATGGCAATACGGCACTCTTTTAGGAACCTTTCTAAAACACGCTTTCGCAGTTGCAGTAGTGGCCAGTCGTGTTCGTAAACATGAGGAATTTTATAGGATACTAGATAAACTCCGTCGTCCCTTGCGTTCTCTGCACTCATAACGATCCAAAAGTTTACCGAACAAGAAGACATGAAGTGCTCTTCTCTCACTCCTCGCCGTTCTACACATCCTCCGCCTGCAACCTCTCCAATAATTCGCTGTACGCCTCCCGGTCCAGGGGCAGTTCCACCGCCTCGCCGGTGGCGCCGCTGTAGATCATCGCATTGGCCAGCTCCAGCGACTTCAATCCCTCTTCGCCGTTGCAGCGCGGTTCGCCGCCCTCGCGAATGGCGCGGTGGAAATCGTTGTAGACGGCCGCATGCCCGTGCTGTTCCGGCTCATCTTCGACACCGGCGTCGGATTCAGCCGCTTCCGTGCGTACAAAGGGTTCGGGGCTGTCGGTAATCAGCTGGCGCAAATCGGTCTCGTAGCGTTCGAATTCGATGCGGTCCTGGTGCAGCGTGATCTTCCCCCCGGTGCCGGACACCTCAAAGGTGCGGGGGCCGCTCTCGGTCGTGCTGAAATAGATGGTGCCCTGCGCGTCCTCCGGCCACTCCAGCAGCGCGGTGGCGGTATCCTCGGTCTGGATCGCGTGCAGGCGGGTTGCGGTGGCGGCGTAGACCCGCTGCGGCGAACCGACCAGGTGGCAGACCAAGTCCAGGTCATGCGGGGCCTGGTTCATCAGCACGCCTCCGCCCTCGCCTCGCCACGTGCCGCGCCAGCCGCCGCGTAGGTAGTAGGCCGCGGTGCGCATCCACGGGAAAATGCCGGTCACCCGCTGGATGCGGCCCAGCTGTCCGCTGTCGATCAACCGCTTCATCGCCCGCACGTGCGGCAGCTGGCGGTACTGGTAGTTCACAGCCAGCACGCGGTTGTTGGCCCGCGCCGCCGCGATCATCTCGTCCGCCTCTTTGACCTGGATGGCGATCGGCTTTTCCACCAGCACATGGCTGCCGGCGTTGAGCGCGTCGATCGCGATCGGCGCGTGGAATGGATGGGGCGTGATGATCACCGTCACATCCGGCCTGGTCTCGGCCAGCATCTGCCGGTGGTCGGGATAGAAGGGGCAGCCCCACTCCTCGGCCCGCTCCTGGCCCGGCTCCGGCGCCACATCCGAGCCGCCGACCACCTCTACATCATCGAGGGAAAGCCCCATCGAATGGGAACGGAAAATGCCGGCACCCATGCCGACCACCGCGTGGCGCAGCTTCGATCCTTGTGGGGAGGGAGAGTTCGACACGTTGTCATCCTTTGCTTGTTCGTCTGTATTCTGTGTGAAAGGTGGGAACACCGGTGCATCGTGGATGGCGGCCAGCGGCGCGGTACGGTCGGGTCGGACCGAAGCAGTGACCAAAGCCGGCCCCCGCGCGGTTCAGAAATGCAGCATCGCCTTGACAACCTGGTTCTCCGGCCGGAGCCAGCCGGGGAACTCGCCGGTCAACGTTTCCGGCGGCGCGCTGTGCGTAAGCCAGGGGGCCAGATCGATTGCGCCGGTCTCCAGGGTCTGGACGACGCGGGCGAAGTCGGCGCTGGTGGCGTTGCGGCTGCTGATCAGCGTCGTCTCGCGACGGTGAAATTCCGGGTCGGGGAAGGTGATATCGTCCTGCACCAGGCTGATGAAGACAACGCGCCCGCCCTGTTCGATCAGGCCCAATGCGTTCATCATCGAGCGCGCGTTGCCGGTTGCGTCGAAAACGGTCAGCGGCAGGTCGCCGCCGAATACGGCCCGCAACTGGGCCTCCGCGTCCCCGCGGCCGTCGATGAGATGCTCCACGCCCAGGTTTTCCTGCACAAAGCGCATCCGGTTTTCGTCGATTTCCATCACCGCGACCTCGGCGCCGGCCAGGCGCGCAAAGGCCACCGCGGTCAACCCGATCGGGCCGGCGCCGATCACCAGTGTCGACTGTTCCGGCTCCAGGCCGGCCCGGTCCACGGCGTGCGCGCCGATGCACAGCGTCTCGACCAGGGCCAGATGTTCCAGCGGCAGCGTCTCGGAGCGGTGCAGCTTGTCGATCGGGACGGTGATCAGCTCGCGCATGCCGCCATCCATATGCACGCCCAGCACCTGCAGATGGGCGCAGCAGTTTATGCGCTCGCGGCGGCATGCGCTGCACGCGCCGCAGTTCAGGTACGGCTCGACCGCGCAGCGGTCGCCTGCGCGCAGGTTGCTCTCGGTATGCGGGTCGAGAGACACGATCTCCACGCCCAGCTCATGGCCGAGGATGCGGGGGTAGCTGAAATAGGGCTGCCGCCCGCGGAAGGCGTGCAGGTCGGTGCCGCATATCCCGACCCGCTGCACGCGCACAAGCGCCTCGCCCGGTCCCGGTTCGGCCGGCGGCGCGGTCTCCGTCAGATTCAGGCTGCCGGGTTTCTCCAGTATGACGGTTTTCATCGGGCCTTCTCGAAGTGGGATGGCTGACGACGTTGGCCGGGGAGCGGAGTCGGCGCGCCGGGATTTGCCGCTTGTTTAGGCGCTTGCCACCGGGCCGGCGGCGTTGACGACCTCTGGTGTGGCCGCGGCGGGCCCGTGACCGTTGCCCAGCCTCTCTATGTCGATCTGTCCGTCCTTCAGATACAGAACATAGTCCACATAGTCGTCTACGAGGCTATCGTGGGTCACGATCAGGAAGGTGACGTTCTGTTCGCGCACGATCTGCTGGAAGAGGCTGAGAATTTCCCGCGCCGTCGTGCTGTCCAACTCGCCGGTCGGCTCGTCCGCCAGGATCAGTTTCGGGTCGTTGGCAAGCGAGCGGGCGATGGCCACGCGTTGCTGCTGCCCACCCGACAACTCAAAAGGCCGGTGATGCATCCAGCGGGTCAGGCCGACCAGGTCCAGGCAGTTCACTGTCTTGTCATGGCGTTCGCGGCCCTTGACGCCCGACATGCGCAGGATCAACTCTACATTTTCAAAGGCGGAGAGGCTGGGCAGCAGCCCGAAAGACTGGAAAATAAAGCCAACCTGCTCGCGACGCCAGCGCGTCAGCTGGCGTTCGTTCCAGGCGTGAATCTCCTCGCCGAAGATGCGGATCTTTCCTTCTGTCGGCGAATCCAGGCCGCCAATGCAGTTGAGGAGCGTGGTCTTGCCGCTGCCGGAGCGTCCCTTCAGCGCGGCAAAGGTCCCCTGCGCAATCTGCAGGTTGACGCCTTTCAGTGCGGCGACTTCCAGGCTGCCGGTTTTGTAGACGCGCCAGACATCCTCGGTTTCGATGGCCGTATTGGGGTAAGGATTGTTTTCCATCTGTGTTCCGGTGTCCGATTGTTCGTGACTGTACACAAGTGATCAGCGCAGTGTACCGGCCGCTACTCTCTGCTTTTGCGGCGGAAGCGGCTGAAGAAACCGCCGATAGCGCCCGCCTGTTGAAGACGTCTGGTCGCCGCTTGCTCCTGGGCGACAAGCTCCGGCGCCTCGGCATTTTCGCTCTCCACCGGCCGGATCAAGATGCCCTCATCGGTGATGTCGAGCATCGCCCGGCCGTGGATCGAGAACTGCTGCAGGACATCCTTCGGGATTTGCAGACGCCCGGCGCTGTCCAGCACGACCAGCTCCTCGAAATGTTCTTCGTGTTCCTCAACGATGCCATCGCCGCCGCTGTTGAGCGCCGCTTCGTCGAAACGTTCGACCGTGCGCACCTGGCGCCGCGTCTCGCTGGCGAGCATCCCATCGCGGATGGCGACCACCCGGTCCACGTGGCGGGCGATGGTCGGGTCGTGGCTGACGATGATGGTGGTCAGGCCCAACTCTTCGTTGAGCGTGCGCAGCGTCGCGTAGATCGTCAGCGCCGTGGCCGTGTCCACTTCACCGGTCGGCTCGTCTGCCAGCAGGAGCGTTGGACTGTTGGCCAGCGAGACGGCGATAGCCACCCGCTGCTGCTCGCCGCCGGACAGTTCCCGCATGTGGTGCTTCATGCGCTCGCCCAGCCCGACCCTCTCCAATAACTCCTCGGCCCGTTTGCGTTTCTCTCTGCCCGCGAACCCCGCCAGTGTCATCGGCAACTCGACGTTTTCGACCGCGTTCAGATAAGGGACCAGGTTGCGCGCGCTCTGCTGCCATACAAATCCGACCTGTTCCCGCCGGTAGCGGTTGATCGCCCGTTCCGACATCTTCAGCAGATTGAAGTCACCGACCCGTACCTGCCCCGCCGTCGGCCTGTCCAGCCCGCCCAGAATGTTCATCAACGTGGACTTGCCGCTGCCGCTGACGCCAACGATCGCCATCAACTCGCCGGAACGCACCGACAGATTCAACCCCTGCAGCGCGACCACTTCCAGGTCGGCGACCTGATAGATTTTGACGAGACCGTCGCAGAGAATAAATGGTTCAGACATGTTTGTTCTTAGTTTCCGACTCTCAGAAACATCATTCTTTCGCGTCGAACGCAGTTACGGAAAACGAGCAACTGAAAACTGGAAACTGCAGTTCACACCGTTTCACCCAGTTTGATCGCCTGGAATATCTTCATGCGCATCAGCAGCGTGATCAGAACGCCCAGCGCGGCGACAAACAGAACGCCGAACAGGGCATATACACGCGTGATCGCCGGCCACGCGATCCCCACCAGATACGGCGGTGTCAGGTCCGCGGCCGTGTTCCCCACCTGCAAGTAGGGGATGAACTGGTTGCTCACCGATGTGCCCAGCAGTGTGCCCGCGCCAATCCCAACCAGAATCAGAAAGGCCAACTCCCATGCCAGGAACATCGTCATCTGCCCCGAGGACAGGCCGATCGAACGCAGCGTTCCCAGTTCAATGAAGCGGCGGCGGAATGAGAACAGCGTGTAAAGCAAGAATCCCAGCACGGTCAGCAGCGCCGCCGCCAGAAAGCCGACCGAAAGAACGCCGAACAGCCCCTGCCGCTGCGGTTGTTTCTGCTCATCCGCAATCCGCTGCCGGGCCGAATAGTAGTTGATGACGTTTATGTCGTACTGCCGCAGCTCCCGGGTAAGACCCTCGTAGTCGGTGCCCGGGTCGGTGCGCACCAGCACATCGTAGGGGAACTGCCCCCCCATCCGCTCGAACAGATAATCGAGGTTGCCGACGACCAGCGGGCCGTCGGCTTCCGGGTACCAGGTGGGGAAGTAGCGGAAATCGCCGACGATCTGCATCTGCATCTCCGCCCGCAGCCCGTAGCGCGCCGCGCCGACCAGAATCGTATCGCCGACGAGCAGATTGTGATCGCGCATGAAATCCCGGTGCAGTAGAACGCCCTCGGAGGCCAGGGCCAGCGAGTTCATCAGTGAACCGAGTGACGCCGCCGCGAAATCCCGCCGCCAGTAGGCCGCCTTGGGGAAGTCGAGGCGGTCGATGCCGAAGACATGGGCATCCCGCCAGCGTCCGTCCAGATGTACCCGCGCCTCAAAGCGGGCGAAACGGGTGGCGGCGCTAATGTTCGGAGAGCGCAAATGTTCCGAAACCGGCACAAAGGTCCAACTCGCCGTCTCTGGTGCGCCGTCCGACGAGGACGACTCCTCGCCGCCGCCGGGGAAGCCGCCTCCTCCGGCTGAAACCGGCGTGTCGCCCAACTCCGCCAGACGCCCATCGGCTCCCACCCTGTAGTATGCGCGGTCGAACAGGTGCCCGTCCAGCGTCTGCGCCAGCGATGTGGTGAAAGCGGACAGGCTGAGCGTCAGCACCAATAGAATCATCGGCGCCGTGTACATGCTCCGGTTCCGCGCCAGTTGGCGGCTGGCCAGCAGCACGCCCACCCCGCCCCCCTTGGAGGCAAACCAGGCGATTATCTGCATGAAATAGGGCAAGACCCGCAGCGTCACGAGCGTCAGCGCGAAAATCCCCAACGCCGGGATCAGAAACAGCAATGGATTCTGAAAGATCGTGTCATCCGTGACCGCGCCCGGCATGCTGATGCTGCCCTGTTCTTGCAGCAGATAGATGCCGTATCCGGCCGGAATCAGCAAGAGAATGTCAAGATAGGAGCGCTGCCACCACGGTGGACGCAAAGTACGCGCCATCTCCATTTTGTAGGTCACAATTGTATGACGCGCGGCGCCGAAAGAGGGCAGTGTCTGTGCCAGAAAGGCGATCAGTACCGCGCCGATGCCGAACTGAATTGTGGACTGGGTCAGAACCAGCCGCAGATCCGATTCGATCGTGAAGTCGAGGAAGCTGCGGGTCGAGCCGATCAGCTTGGCTACCGAGAAGCTGAGCGGCATGCTGACCAGCAGCGCGAGGACGCCGAGACAGATCGCCTCCAGGCCGGAGATGCCGGCCACCTGCCCCACCGTCGCGCCGCGGCTACGCAAAATCGCCACCTCGTTGCGCTGCCGGGCCACCGCCAGGCCGACCACCAGGCCGATAAATGCCAGCAACAGACCGATGATCGGCACGCTGAATGCATAAAGTAGCGTTGTCAGCAGACCGCTGGCGCGCTGATAGCGTCGCAGCGCGTCCAGAGGCGAGATGCTCAACTGGCTGTTGGCCATCAGCGCCGACACCTTCTGCTCCGCTCTGCGCCCGCGCACCAGCAGACGGCCTACATCGCTTGAAGTCACATCCGAGCCGTCCATCACCAGGTACCACAAGCCCAGGTTCACGTCCTGGGGGTAGACCGGCGCAACTCGATTGTGATAGCTCTGCTCCGGGATGACAAACAGCGTTTCCAGCGTCGACGGGTTGTAGAACCAGACATCGCTGCTCAGGTCGGCAGGCTCCCACACGCCCGCAACCCGCACCGGCGTCTGGTAGCGCTGGCTGTCGCCGTTCTCGGAGCGGATGCGGCGGAAAAGCATGTACTCTTCGCCTACCTGCAACCCGATCTCGTCCGCCAGCTCCCGGTTCACGAGTACCTCTATCGCCTCCTCCGAGTCGGACGGCGAGACCGCGGGGAATGCGCCTTCGATGATATTGATCGCTTCTTCAAAGCCGGAAATGAAACCCAGATTCACCCATTCCAACGGATCGGTTGTATCCGCATACGCGACCTGCTCCGTGGGGAAAAGGCGGAAGTTGTCCGTCTTGAAATAGCGGATCGTCTTCTTATGCGGAATGCCCAGCTCGCCCGCCGCCTGCTTGCTGAGATAGGTGTCCAGGGGCGCGATATCTTCCCACTCCTGCGGGCCGTACGTGGACCCCAGGTAACGGAACATATACGCGAACGGGGGGCGCGAGTAGGTCTCATTGATGCCCGTGTCCGTCAACTCCTCCTGCAGCAGCCGGTAGTAGACCGCATCCGCATAGAGAGGAATGCTCATAACGAGCACGATCGAGGAGATCAGCCCCAGGACCAGAGCAAAAGCCAGCCACTGCTGGGCGAAGATACGTTTTATGGCGACAACGATAATCGCCGCGACGCGCAAAAGAAGTTTCATGACCGCGGTGGAGAGCGGCTAGCGGTTCGTGGTTTTCTGCCGTCCACTCTCCACGCTTTGCTCTCCGGTTCTATTGTCCGACAACGACCTGGCCCTCTTCCAGCCCTTCTTCGATCTCCACCCGGTCAGGGGTCTGGATGCCCACTTTCACATCGACCCGCCGCTGGATATCGCCGTCCTGCACGACGACAAACCGCCTGCCGTCAAAAACGCGGATCGCCTGGGGCGGCAACCAGAGGACGGAATCTTTGTGTTCGAGTTGGACCCGTACCTGGACCAGGTCGCCCAGTTCAAAGCCTGCGTCTTCCGCCAACTGATCGATAGTGATGCGGGTGGACTTGTCCGGGTCGATCACTTCGCCGCTGCCGCCGCTCCCGAACGGGTAGGGCAGCCGCCGCACGAATCCGGTCAGAATTTCCCCGGGGCGGCCGACGAGTGAAATCTCTACCACCATCTCTTCGGCCAACTCATTCATCTGATCACTGATCAGATCGGCTTTGACCTCCAGATCATCAATGTCCGCGATGGAGACGACCGAATCGAAGGCGTTCACCGGGCGGCCCCCGGTCAGCGAGACGGAGAGCAGCTTGCCGTCGAAGGGGGCGGTGATCGTGGCGTCGGCGATCGCGCTCTGCAGCTTTTCAACCTGAAGTTGCGCCCTGGCGACGTCATTGACCAGGAGCGGATCTACGCCTTCGGTCAGCTGCTCCAGCGCAAGTTCGGCCAGCTCAACCTGCTTGCCCTGGACCGATATCGCGAAGTTGTCATCCGGACGTTCGGTTCGCAGATTGATCAGCTGCAGCGAGGCGATGTCCAGATTGATCTGTGCCCTGCGGATCTGAAATTCGAGATTCCTCTCCGCTGTGTACAGCCGGGACTGGGCCCGCTCCAGGCTCAACTGCGTGGAGGTCAACTCGCGCTCCAGGTCATCGATCTCCAGGTCCGCGATAATCTGGCCTTCGGTGACGAGGTCGTTGCGCTTGGCGTAGACATTGCGGATGCGGCCGCCTGTGCGGAAGAACAGCGCCTCCTCCACCACCGGCGCCACCCGCCCGCTGAAGGTCCGTTCGCGCATGATCTCGCCTACCTTAACCGAATAGGTCGGCTTGACCGGCACCACTGAGGTCGGGATCGGGGTCGGCGTAGGTTCATTGGCCGCGATTTCTGCGCTGCGGCCCGCCGGCAAGAGAGCGCAGCCGGCCAGCGCGAAACTGAGCGCGATTGGGAGGAGTGCGCGCCCGATGCCCGCGCAAGGGGCCAGCGCGGCCCCCATCCTGCGGTTCAGACGCCTGGCAAAAGGTAAGCGGGCAGCGTCTTTGCCTGCCCGCACGCGCAAAAGTCGGAATTCCATTTGAAGGGAAGGCAGACAGTTCATTGGATCTTTGTTTCTTCTCAGATACGGCAGGATATATTCCAAACGCAGAAAGGGGACACACAAGGCACAGAGAGATTCATGTGCCTGGCAACGGATCTGTCCTCCCGCCCCGCAACCGCTTTTCGAAATGACGGCGACGGGAACGAAAGGCAGGCGAGTATGCAGTTTTGTGGTAAGCGACACTTTTGCGTCAGTTCCCAGAGAAGTATAAACGTCGATTCTTAAACTACCAAACTGAACACCCTGACTGGTTTATCCTTTTCCGCGGCGCCAAGCGGTTTTGCTGACCACGCACCCAACTACAGTGGGCGATAGCGTTCCCCGGTGTGATGGGATAGAATGCCTGACCAGATGGCGCCAGCCAATCTGAATCCACCCCTTTTGAACTGTGATTAACGGCAGTTGCCTTTAATCCCCCAAAATCACAGTCGATTCTGGAGGAAGCACACTATGCCCCGTCCATCATCGCGCGCAAACGAAGAGGCGGCAGCGCAGGCAACATCCCAAAAACCCAATGTGATCGTCTTTTTCACCGACCAGCAGCGCTGGGATTCAACCGGCCTCCATGGCAACCCGCTCGATCTGACACCCAACTTCGACCGCATGGCCCGGCAGGGCGCCCACCTGCACACCACCGTCACCTGCCAGCCCGTCTGCGGACCGGCCCGCTCCTGTCTGCAGACCGGCATGTACGCCACCGCGACCGGCTGTTATCGCAACGCCATCCCTCTGCCGCAGGATGCGCGCACGCTCGCCCATTTTTTCGGGGAGGCGGGCTACGATACCGGCTATATCGGCAAGTGGCATCTGGCGGACCGGGGCATCACTGGGCCTGTGCCGGAAGCGAACCGGGGCGGCTACCAAGACTGGCTGGCGTCCAATGTGCTGGAGTTTACCTCGGACGCCTACGATACTGTCATGTATGACAATGATGGCGAAGCCGTCAAGCTGCCCGGCTACCGCGTGGACGCCCTGACAGACGCAGCCATCCGCTACATCGACGACCACCAGCAGGACCCGTTCTTTCTCTTCCTCTCCTATATTGAGCCGCATCATCAGAACCATCTTGACGACTATCCCCCGCCCGACGGCTACCGCGAACGCTACGCCGGCCGCTGGACGCCGCCCGATCTGCTCGCCCTGGGAGGCTCCGCCCAGCAGCATCTGGGCGGCTATTGGGGCATGATCAAACGGCTGGACGAGGCCTTGGGACGCCTGCTCGACGCCCTGAAAAGTCTGGGGCTGGACGAGAACACAATCGTCCTCTACACGACCGACCACGGCTGCCATTTCAAGACGCGCAACGACGAATACAAGCGCTCCTGCCACGAAGCGTCGGTGCGCCTGCCCACCGCCCTGACCGGCCCCGGCTTTTTCGGCGGCGGCGAAGTGCGGGAGATCGTCAGCCTGGTGGACCTGCCGCCGACACTGCTGGACGCAGCCGGCCTCGAAGTGCCGGAGCAGATGCAGGGCCGTTCAGTGGTTCCGCTTGTCAGCCGCCAGTCGTCGGACTGGCCGCAGGATGCCCTGATTCAGATAAGCGAATCCCAGGTGGGGCGGGCGGTGCGCACGCAGCGCTGGAAGTATGGCGTCACCGCGCCGGACAAGGATGGTAGGCGGGATGCCAGCTCTGACCGCTATGTGGAGCAGTATCTGTACGATCTGCAAGCGGACCCATACGAACTGACCAACCTGGCCGGCCTGGAGTCCCACCGCCGCGCCGCCGACGTGCTGCGCGAGCGGCTGCTCCGCCTCATGGGCGAAGCCGGAGAGGCGCCGGCCGCGATCGACCCGGCCCCGCCGAGGCCAAGCAGGCAAAGGATAGTGACAGAGGAGGAGGCTCTTTCCTAACGGCAGGGGACAGGGGCGAGGGGCGAGCAACTAACCCCTGGCCCCTAACTCCTAACCGCGGGGGAGTTACCGGGCGCGAGTCGTTGGGCGACGCGGTTTCAATCGATTTCGACCCGGCCGCGCTGGCTGCCGGGACTTTCCTCCTGTCGCGCCGCATCCGCTTCGCAGCGCGCCAGCGCGGCGTCGATCAGCGCGCGGCAGGCCAGCAGTCCCTCCCGCCGCGCGGCGTAAGCGTGCGTCCAGAAGTCCTGCGGCAGACCGAGATCGTTGTGTCGCAGCTCTTCACACAGGCCGGCCATCCCTTCCAGCAGCCAGGTGGAAAAGGTAAAGGCGTCCGTGCGCTCTGCACGCGGCTGGCGGGGGGGAGGCTCCGTCTGCGGCGCCGCAGACGGCCCGGAACCCGCCCCGTTCTGGTCACTGCCGTCACTGACTGGAACTGATCCGTTTTCGGTCATGGTTGCATCCCTGCCGCGACGCGCGCCGGTCAAGCCGGCGGCCGCGCCCAGTATCCAACTGTCTGAACTGTGATTTTGGGGGATTGAGGGGATTAACGGCAACTTTGCGCTTTGCCGACGCCACCTGGCCCTTGGCGAAGCGCAAACAGCAAGCCACTAAAAACCAGAAACTAAAAACTGGAAACTGCAGTTTCATTGATGATCAAGGTACGCATGACCCGGTAGTCGTGGCCGCCGAAGCGGTACTTGTACTCCTCATCGCCCTGCAGAAAGTCGAATACCTCGATGCCGCGCGCGATCGCGTGTTGGATGACGTAGCCCAGCAAGACCCAACCGGGGCTGTATCCGGCCCACTTTTCAGTGTCGTAGCCGGAGTTGTAAAGCAGCAACTCCTTCTTGTATTCGAACGCCAGCAGCGCGGCCGCGTTCTCACCGTTCAGAGAGAGAAAACTGAGATGGAGATGGCCCGCTTCGAGCATGCGGCCGGCCATGACGCGGAAAAATCGTTCCATGTGCGGCGTCATGAATGACTCTTTGTCCGGACGGCTCATGCGTTGTAAACGCAGGAACTCATCCATCGCCCCCTGCAGCGCGTCCATCGACTGGACCAGCGTAAAGCCGACATCCAGCTCCCGTTCCACCCGGCGCTGTTTGCGGCGAATCTCGTGGCGCTGTTTCTTGTCGATCTGCATGAGATAGTTTTCGTAGCGGGCGGGGAGATGCACATGCGGCGCCACATCCTCCTGGTCGACCTCCACCCGTAAACCCGCGTTCCGGAAAATCGAGGGCAGCGCCTTGTAGCTCAGACTGTCCTCCGGCAGATTGCACAGGTCCAGATAGTCCCATGCCGGCGCCTCTTCGCTCTGCAGCCAGTCCAGCAGACAGTAGTAGACCTCCTTCTCCCAACCGGCGGCGATAACGATGTCCAGAAAGTCGCTCACCTCCACACAGCCGACCAGCTGCAGACTGCGCTTCCCCGCCCATTTGCCCCGCTTATGCTCACTCAGATAGAAGGGCGCAATCCCAACCAACTGCCGGGTAACTGCCGGGTAACTGCCGGGTAACCCCTGAGGTTCCCCAGCCCTTTCCCTGGGGTTCCCCTGGTCGTTCTCTCCTCGATAAAACGCCAGGATCCACAACTCGCCCGCCCCCAGCTGCTGCCACCAGACCGACTGCCATTCATGTGTCAGGAAGAAGGTGTCGTAGCGGCTGCGGGCCAGCAGATCGTTCCATTCCGAGGCCAGCGCGCTGAAACCATTGGGATAAGCGGTTGGACCATAGATGGTTACGTTAAGAGAACAGGGTGGTACTGCATCGCGGTCTGCATCCTGTGCAGACGCCTCGCTCCCCGGGGCAACGCCGTCAACGTTGTTTTTGCCGGGGATGTGGTGGTCGTCGCGCCGCGACCGGCGCGCCACTGCAGGCACGTCCGGCTTCATGATAAGCATAGGCTCCTCAAAAAGGCAGTTTTTTAGTAGTCAGTAGTCAGTTTTTAGTGAACGGCAACGGCGTAAGCCACTAAAAACTGCAGTTGAAATATCGTGGTGAGCACAGCCATTCTAGTCCAATTGGCGGGGATTCGACAAACCTGAGTGGGAGCAGTTTTTAGTAGTCAGTAGTCAGTTTTTAGTGAACGGCAACTTTGCGCTTTGCCGACCGCCACCTGGCCCTTGGCGAAGCGCAAACAGCAAGCCACTAAAAACTGGAAACGAGAAACTGCAGAGGCTGCCGGCCCTTACGGTGGAGGGCCTCCGCTCCCGCGAAAACGCAGATAACCGATAGCGACGAGAACGATCAGCAGAAGGAAGATAAAGGTCTGCCCCTGGGCAGTCTGCGAGATGCGGAGGAACCGTTGCCACACGGTGACGTCCGTGACCTGGGCCGGGGCAGCGGATGGGCTGGACCGCCTGATAATGGATGAAGGCGTTGAAACGCCGACTGCGATCATCGTGCCGCGGGCGGCCAGGGCCGGCGTCGCGCTCGCGCCCCCATCCGGGGTGGCGTTCGCAGCCGGCGTCTGTGTGCCGGAACCGGGCTGCACGGCCGTGCTCTCATCTGTCGGCGAAGAGGTTGCGGCAGGCGGCGCTGTTGACGGCTGGGCATTGGCTACGCCGTCCGCGCTCGGCGCAGCTGCATTCCCGTAGCAGACCAGCAGCTGCACATCGTCCAGGAACATCCAGGTGCGTCTGCTGTTGCCGTCGTTAAAGACATTGAAGTAGAGATAGTACGACCCGTCCAGGTAAGGGGTCAGATCGACCGTCATTGTCTCCCAGGCCGCGTTCTCCGCACGATTGCGGTAGAGGATTGCCTCGGTCGCCAGAGACGATGTCAGCAGGATCAGCTCCTGGCGGTCAGACGCCAACGCCGGGCTGAGCGTCGCCGGATCCTGACTGCGCGAAAGATGGTGCCATCTCAACGACGCGCTCGACGCGCCGGCCGGCAGCTGGATCAGTTGGCGCACGGAGGAGTAGGATTGGATATTCTGCGTGCCGCTTCCCGGCGGGTTGCCCAGCCGCAATGACAAGGCGCCCCCGGACGGTTGGTTGGAGAGAATCGGAGGGACCGGCGATTCGCCCACGATCCAATTGGACAGGCCGTCCAGCACGCTTTCGAAGTCGCCGTTGGCCAGCGTATCGCTGGCGACGCAGCCGTCTGGCACAGGCGTCGTCACCGGTTGTGGGGTAGCGGCCGGCGGCGGTGTGCCACTGGGCTGGGGCGCGGCCGCGGTCGCCGGCGGCGTCACAAACGGTGTCACAAATGGCGTTGCGTCCGGTTCACAGGCCAGCAGGCTGACTTCGTCCAGGTAGAGCACTGTGCGGCCGCCGCCGCCGTCGTTATGCACGCCGAACTCGATGCGCAGCGTGCGCCCGCGGAAGTGGGTCAGATCGATCTGTTCGAACTGCCATGTCTGCTCGTTGGAGAGCCGTGCCCAGGGCTGCGCCAAGCGTACGCCGGTTGTCGCTTCGTAGATGTTCAGCAGCTGCATGTCGCTGCCGGGCGCATCTTCGTGGCTCGTCCAGAAGTGGAAGCTGAGCGTGAAGTGCTGCGCCGAGTCGGGCAGCGCAATGTCCTGGTAGAGGTTGTCGCTGGCATCCAGGTTGGCGCTGTCCTCGATCCCCAGCCGCAGGGAGCGTTCACCCGCATACGCTTTCGCCGTGGAGTAGATCGGCGGCAAGGCCGTACCCGCCAGGCCCCAGTGCAGGTCGGTCGCTTCGAAACCGCCGTTGATGATCAGTTCGCTGCAACCGTCAGGGGAGAGATGGGCCGCGCTCGCTTCATCGTCATGAACGGGGGACGGCCCCTGCGCCAGGACCGATGCAGTTGCTGTCGTCGCCGTTCCCTGCCACAGGACCAGCGCAACCGCCAGCAGCGTGCAGAGAGAGACAACGCCCCTCGTTCCCTGCACTTTTCTCATCACGCCTCGCATTCTGTCCACTAGAAAATCGCCCTGTCGCGGCACATAGGTGCTTCCTGTTGCTGAAAGGATCCCAATTGTAGCATGGGCCGTAGAGCATAGACAACGGCAGTGCGATTGCGGACGACGACAACGGGAGCATCAACTGCGTGGAGATGCGGGCACACGGCAGCGGTGACAGCCGGGCAATTGATCGGTGCGGACCCGGAAGGACTCGTCGAAGCTGAGTGGCGGATCCCTGCCAATGCAGCGTCGAAAGCTTCAGCTAACCGCTATTGGGGCCGCGGCGATGGCTCCTTGCCATGAAGTTTCTGCCCTCCGGGCTTGTTCAGTTCGCTGCAACTTCCGGACCAGCCGGACAGGGGAGAGAACGACTGAGAACCAGCGGGATCCTACCTAAAACTGACATTATGCCCGCCGTTCAAGCTTTCTCCTCCCGCCTAGCTGTTTCATGAGCGAGAGTTCTTTACCTGACCAGGATCACATTGTCCGCTATTGCAAGCCGACTGCCATGGGTGCCGCGCAGACCTTCCACTTTAGGACCGGCCGGTGAATTGCGTTGGTGCGTTCTGGCGTTCTTCGGGGCGGACCTAGTTTAAGGCGTGGCGAAGAGGGCGGCAGACTCGCTGAGGGATAGGGGAAAGTAATGGGCTGCCCATTTCCGGGGTCCGCAGCGCCATCCTGCCCGTTCTCTGAATCGCATGGGATCACAGTTCAAGCAACCGTGCGCAGGCGGAATCGACACGCTTGTTGTTGGTACCGGGGCAGGGATACGGGCCGGGTCTGAAGAGGCAAGATGTCAGGGAAATCTCACGAAAACGGGGTTACGCTTGCTTACGCACGTCAAACGCTCGTACGAGAGATTACGAGAGTTTGCGTGAAAAAAATCTCCTGCGTATACAATGACATTTATTTGATATTCTTGCATGAGAGGGTACAGGGCCACTGCCCCTGTACCGTTGTGGTGGGATAGCTAGTCGTTTTGCTGCCTTCAACCGCCTCCAGCGTAACCCGTAACTTGAAGGCCGCGGTGTTTCGCCGCCGTTTCGTGATCATCGAATTGCCCCTCCACAGGCTTGGTGATTCGCTCCATTATACAATTCAGCTAGTGGTCGAGCTCTTGGGGCCCACTTCAGATTATCCGCAATTGGCGGCGGCCGAACTGGCCGAAAACCTGCATTTGCCAACGATTGCCAAGGATTTCCAGAAATCAGCACCTTCTTCTGAGCCAAGTTCTGGCGGTTTTCTTGTTCACATTTAGATGCGATTGTCTTGTCCAACAAAGCTCGCACACTTGACAGGCCAGATGGCATCGCGGTATGCTACTTTTTTTGGAACCGCAATTGCACCAGAGGGGAGGAAGGTATGTACATGGATGCAGCAATTTTGCAAAGTGTCCGGGACAAGTTGAATGTTCGTGGATTAGATATACCTGAGTTAGATGAACAGACTCCCGAGAACATGAAAGAGTTGTTCGAGCTGTTAGATAGAGTAGCGGCAACACATTTGAATCAGTTCAAGCAGTCCGAGTTAGAGCTGCTTGATATGGAACAAAGTGTTGCGGAGTTCTGGCCGCAATCTTTGCCCCTGCTAAGAATCTACATAGCGTTAGCCAGTGATATTTCAACCAAATTTTACTACGAAAATCGAGAAAAAAATAGAGGACACGAGAGTTTATTCGCGGTTCTGCATGAATTACAAGCGAGAGGCTGCCAAGTGGCAGGTGCGATTCTCGTGTTGTTAAAGGCAGGTTATGCGGATGACGCTTTTGCCCGATGGCGTACTTTGCATGAAATTGCGATAGTCAGCACCTTTATTTTGAAATATCGAGAACAAAATGCTGCGGCTCTATACCATCAACACGGTTTCTCAAATCCTAAAGACCATAAAGGATGGGCCGCAAATATCTTGGGGGAAAATAGGGTGGGGATTAAAAGATTGGAACAAGAAACTGGCCTCGACCAAATGAACAAACTGTACCTAAAAGCCAACTTCAACGTACACATTGATTCATTCGGCAGTTCCATTCGTCAGAGTTTGAGTCACAGGCAAGATATGGTATTCGCTTCAGGTGCGAGTGTTTATGGCTTGGGCTTAGTGGGCCATTCCACAGCGAATTCGCTAAAGAAAATTACGACAAATATGTTGAGAACTGAGTTGGACTCAGGTTTTCTTTTTGCTCTAGGTCTGTTGAATGTGCTAGAAAAAGAGATATACGAAACGTTTCGCCAAGAACATAATGCCCTTGAAGAAGAAAATTTCGGGTTCCCTAATCCCAACAATTACAGCGTATACTACTTGTAGGGAGTGAGTGTTCCCAATCACCAGTATGAAGTGGGCCCCAAACTACATTCAGCAAATTCTTAAGCGGTGATGGAAGGATATTACCGCTGTCCACCTATCACTTGCCAGAGTCCCTGTCATTGCCGTGCTTGCGGAGGTACTGATCAAACAGGTGATTCTTGATTGCGTCCCCGAACGCCGGATCATCGGTTATTCGCTTGTAGAGTTCGAAGTTCTGGTCAACGATCTCCTGGATGACCTGCTCAACTTTGTAGTCGAAAGCGATTCGGACGTTTTCCATCGTGTTGACCGCGGCGGCAACCTCCAGCGCGGTGTCCTCTTGTAGCCGCTCCATCATCTGGCCGAGGGTGATGCGGTGTTCCGGTCCCATCTCGATGCCGAATCGCTCGTTGAGGTCGGCTATGATGCGGGAAAGGGCTTCCAACTCCTCCGGTAGGGTTTGGTCATGTTCCTTCGTGCGCATCGGCTCCAGTTTGTCGCCGCCCCGTTCCAATTCGATTTTTCCATCACTGATCTGTTGAATGCGATAGGACTCCATGTCGATGTTCTGCTGGATTTCGAGCGGCAACTCTTCCCGGTCGACCTTGAGCAAGCGGCGCAGATGCCGTGCAAAGACGTATAGCCTTTCGAGATCGGCGTCCAGGAAAGTAAGCACCTGGGCCAGGAACGAATACAGTTTCATATAGTCGGTGAGCTGACTCCGAAAGTCCCGCTGCTCGTCCTCCTGCAGGTCGGAGAAGCGGGCGACAGGAGGGGCGAGAGCGGCATAAATTTGATCCTGGGTGGCCTCTCCGCTGAAGAACAACCGCGCAAAGGAGTCCACGTCCTCATCGGTGTAGACCGGGAATGTTTTGAGCCCGGTTTGAATCTCGTAAAGCAGATTGGGATCGGTTGCTTCCGACAGAATTGTCGTCTCATAGTAAGGCTGGAAGGCGGCCTGGATGTCATCCGCCTCATTGGTAAAGTCCAGGACCATTGTGCCGGACTTGTGCGGGTGGACCCGGTTCAGCCGCGAAAGGGTCTGCACGGCATTCACGCCGCCAAGTTTCTTGTCCACGTACATGGTATGCAGCAAGGGCTGGTCGAACCCGGTCTGGAATTTGTTGGCGACAACCAGCAGCCGGTGTTCAGGGCCCTCGAATGTCCTGGCCGTCTGGACTTCCGGGATACCGTTCATCCCAGCTTCGGTGTAGGACGCGATGCCATCGTGCACGGTACCCGAAAAGGCGACGAGAGCCTTGAATGGACTACCGAGTTCCGCCAGGCGCCGGTCCACGGCCAGCTTGTACTGCACAGCGTGCAGACGGGAACGGGTCACGATCATCGCTTTGGCCTTGCCGCCGATTTCATGCTGTGACTTTGCCATGAAGTGCTCGACCATGATCCGCACCTTCTCTTCAATGGCATGCGGATGCAGGTCTACGTACGCCTTCAGCAGGTAAGCGGCTTTGGCCTTGTCGTAGCGGGGATCGTCCTCAATCGTCTTGTACAGTTTCCAGTAGGACCGATAGGTAGTGTAGCTCTCCAAAACGTCGAGAATGAACCCTTCCTCGATTGCCTGGCGCATGCTGTAGAGATGGAACGGTGCAAAAGAGCCGTCGGACCGGCGCTCCCCGAATAGCTCCATCGTCTTGGACTTCGGGGTCGCGGTAAAGGCAAAGGTGGAAACGTTTTCAGGCTGCTTTCGGCTCGCCATCTGTGCCAGCGCCGCATTGTCCAGCTCATCTTCCTCCTCCACGGCGCTGCCGCTCTCCTGTTCCTCCGCCGCTGCAAGGGACGCCGAAGCAAGGACAGCCTTCGGCCCCTGAGCGCCCTCACCGGCCTGCGAGGAGTGCGCCTCGTCCACGATCAGGGCAAACCGCCGGCCCGGCAAACTGCCGATCTCCTGCGCGATCACGGGGAACTTCTGCAGTGTCGTTACGATGATCGTCTTGCCGGATTCGAGCGCTTCCTTGAGTTGCCGCGAAGTCGTGTCGATGTTTTCGACAACGCCCAGGGTCTGCTCAAACTGGCGCATCGCGGTCTGCAGCTGCCGGTCCAGCACGCGCCGGTCGGAGATCACCACGATGGAGTCGAAGACGCGGCGGTCATCGGCGCCGTGCAGGGTAGAAAGTTGATGGGCAAGCCATGCGATGGTGAAGGTCTTGCCGCTTCCCGCCGAGTGCTGTATCAGGTAGCGCCGACCTGTCCCTTGCTCGCGTGCGTCGGCTATCAGTTTTCGTACACAGTCGAGCTGCTGGTAGCGGGGGAAGATAAGGAAGCGCTTGCCGGTTTTCTTGCCCTTCTCGTCCTCCTCCCGGACTTCGTAGATGAACTGGCGCGCCAGGTCCAGAACGCTGTCGGGCGTCCAGGTCTCTTCCCAAAGATAGGATGTAGGGTAGCCAGTCCCAGACAGCGGGACGGGCGGGTTGCCGGCGCCGCCGAACTTCCCCCGGTTGAAGGGCAGGAAACGCGTCCGGGTCCCTGCCAAGTGCGTTGTCACGTAGACCAGGTCCGGGTCGATGGCGAAGTGCGCCAGGCAGCGTCCGTAGGCCAGTAGCGGTTCACGGGGATCGCGGTCCTTGCGGTACTGGTGGATGGCGTCCAGAACGTTTTGCCCCGTGAGCGGGTTCTTCAGCTCCGCGGTGAAGATGGGAATGCCGTTGAGAAAGAGCGCGAGGTCCAGGCTCTTGTTGTTCTTTTCGCTGTAGTGAAGCTGCCGAAGGAAGGAAAAGAGGTTGCCCCGGTACAGCCGCCGGGTCTCTTCATTCAGCCCGCTTGCGGGGCGAAAGTAGGCGAGCCGGAACCGGCAGCCCATGTCCTTGATTCCGTCGCGCAGCACGTCGAGCGCGCCTCTGCTCCGCAGCTCGGATGAAAGGCGCTTCAGGAACTGTTCCTTCACCTGTTCTCCGTGATGCTGGGTCAGCCTCTCCCACTCCTGGGGTTGCGTCGCAAGCACGAAGTCGAGCGCATCGCGCGGGATCAGACACAGATTAGCGTCATAATCCTCGGCGTGGCGCTTGTTGTAGCCGACAAGTTGCATATCCAGATAGAAATTTCGTCTCTCACCCAACGCGCCTTGGGCGTGCTGAAGCAGGCCGGCTTCGATGGCGTCTTCGAAGGCCCGTTCAGAAACGTCTACGTGCATCCTGCCTCCTCTCTGACGTCGATCTTGCCGGTGACGGTGGCGGAGATGAGGGCGGCGCGAAGTTCCTTGAGCAGTTCGATGGCCTTATGCACTTTGGCGACGAGGCTGTCGAGTTTGGCCGTTTCGCTGTCCAGGAAAGCGACGATGGACTTTTGTTCCACTAAGGCAGGGCTCGGAAACACAAGTTCTCCTATCTGTTCAAAATTCAGAGCATCACGAGAGACACCATTTTCGTTGTTGAATATCTGGTCTTGCAATGACAGCGATTCAATTGAGTAGGCCAAAAAATCAGGATCGTTCTGTCGCTGAACTGTGCGAAGAATACAGACGTGTTGGTTAACATTGGCATCTGCACCCTCTAGTCGAGCAACACAACTGCGACCCAACGAAGCCCCCGTTATGTTCAGAAGCACGTCACCTTCCCGAACGCGGCTACCTGACATTTCGTTGTCCGTAATGGTGTCGATGTGCGCGACATCGGCAAGCCGCAACCCTCCAAAGTGCACGTTCTGACTGCGAAGGAAGATGACACCATCATTAACGTATCGCTCCGCACCGCCTTTCGGCGTCTTGCCACTTCCAATCTTCTCAGTCAAGTGCTTCAACCGCCGCACCTCCCAGTGCATCGGGATTTCTCCCAGCCACTCGACGCCGGAATCCTTCATCGGTGCGTTGGGGTCGAGGCCCTTGGTAACGGTGTGGCTGATGAGGGCGGTGCGTTTCTCCTGTAGCAGTTCGATCAACCGCTGTTTTTTGGATGTCAGGGCGTCGATCTTGGCAGTCTCGCGGTCCAGGAAGGCGGCAATGGTGGCTTGTTCGGGAATGGGTGGAAAAGCGATATTAAGCCAGGCGAGTTCGCTCGCATTTATTGCTGGGTAGCTCACTCCCACCGAGTGCGCTACAACACTTTCAACAAAATATGGAGAGCCAAGAGCATACGCAATAAATCCGTCGTCCAACTGGCGAGGACGTATTACCGCGAAGCCGGTAGACACGATGAAATTGGTACTCGTTGACTCGATTCGCGCTATTGCTTTCAGGTAAGTCCTAACCGTTGAGATGATTACATCGCCTTGGCGTACAATGCGCCGTGCTCTTGAAGGGGCGTTCTCAAATATCAGGTCTTCTGTGCCCGTGATTCCTTTCACAGAATCGACGTTCCCTATGTCTACGTATGTGATCTCCTTGTTGGGATCGGTATTCTCGGGGAGCGTTTCGTCATTCAGGGTCGCGAGATACTTCAGCCGCTTCACCTCCCAATGCGCCGGAATCTCGCCGAGCCACTCAACACCGGACGGCTTGTAGTCGGAATAGGGTTTGTGCATTGCGGTCATTCTTGCCAAGTTTTTTTGCTCTTACTTTGGTGCTGCCCAACCGTCAAAGCACACCCGCTTCCAATATGGTTCTGAGGCTGCGCGATGGCAACTCTTCAAGCGTGCGTCTTAGCGCTGCCGTGGTCACCTTCCCATCCTGCAGCGCCTCCCGCAGCGCCTCTAGGGCCGCCTCTCTCCCGATCAGGCGCTGGAACCGGAAACAGTCGACGACGGTGCGGGCCGGTGACGTGATGCGAGCCGGCACGCCTTCGAATTTCGCCTCCTGGACGCCATAGGTCCAGGCCGCGCCGCTGAAGCGGATCAGACGAATCCCCATATCAGTCAGCGCAGGTGGTTTTGCCTTGTACGGAATGGCGATCCAGACGTGGCGTGGGAGCTGTGTGCCGATCTCGTGTACCTGCAGCGCCGAAAGAAGGCAGACGATCGCGTTGGGAACGCGGGCGCAAACGAAGGCTAGCGAGTAACCCATCGGTAGGCTCTGCGGCGGCAAGGCGGTAGAGGCCCCAGCCGACGCGCTCGACAGCTTCGTCTCTCTCAAGTTGGCGCAGCCTGTGGTAGGGGATTCCCAGCGGCTCCAGCTGGCTGGGACGAAAGAAGTTGCCGATGCCGGCGTCGTGAAGGATCTCCTCACTGAGTTCGACGGTCATTGCGCGCCACGCCTTTCGGCCCCCCTGTGATGGCAAGAGCCGATATTATACAAGACCGCAATGCCACTGTCAATTAAGGTCGGTATGTTGTATTACTATACCGACCTTTTTTTAGTCTTGTGATGCAGGAATCAGTGTGCAGTTGCCGTGGCCGTCACTTCACTCAGCAACCGAACGATATCCTCTTCAATCTCCCGAATGTCGCTATCGATCTTTTCCAGCGCGCGCGGCGGATCATACCGGTAGAAGTAGCGGTTGAAATTGATCTCGTAGCCAACGACGCCCACCTGCCCATCCCTGGCGTCGCGCTTGGACTCGTCGATCCAGGCATCGGGGAGGTGGGGCGCGACCTCTCGTGCGAAAAAGGTATCCACATTCTCCGTCAGCGGCACGCGTTCCTCATCGCGCAGATCGGGGTCCGGCTCCGGGCTGCCGTCCCGCTTGCGGCAGATGGCCGCGGTTTCGTCACGCTCGGAGAGCGCGGCCAGAATGGCCCTCCTCACCGGGGCAGACAGCTGGAGGCCGGCGGCCTTGACTGCGCGGTCGAGTTTTTCCTCCAAGTCTGCCCTGTCGTGCATCTTCGTGTCCGGCAGGTTTTCCAGCAGATCAATTATCTCTTCCTGAAGCCTTCGGCCCTCCGTTTCCTCCTCAACAGCTGCCTGGCCGCGCTTCCTTGACTTGGCTAGGTTCTGAAAAGCCCGCTCCTCCTTGACGCGAGCGACACGCTCTGCGGTTGCCTGGAAGTTGAGCCGCAGCGGCCTCTCCACGGTGATCTTGCGGAAGCCAAAGTGCGACGCGGGGAAGATGCGGCTCACCACCGTTTCTTCCTGCTTGCCGTCTTTGGTGACCATACGGGTGTCGCCGTCGCGGTAGTCCTCGCGTATTTTCAGGATGTCCCGCGCCTTTTTCGGTGGAATCTCACGGCGCTTGTCACCCAGGCTGCGAGGCATCAGCTCCCAGAAGGATGAGGCGTCGATCAGTTGCACCTTGCCCTGGCGCTCCGGGGCCTTACGATTGCTGAGAAGCCACACATAGGTGGCGATGCCCGTGTTGTAGAAGAGCTGCTCTGGCAGCGCGATCAGGGCTTCCAGCAGATCGTTTTCAAAGATGAAACGACGTATCTCGCTCTCGCCGCTGCCCGCGTCCCCGGTGAAAAGGGGCGATCCGTTCATGATTATGGCAATGCGCGAGCCACCCTCCCCCGGCTGTTTGGCGCGGGCGAGCATGTGCAGCAGGAAGAGAAGCTGGCCGTCGCTGATGCGCGGCAGACCGGGGCCAAACCTGCCCGCGTCGCCGCGCGCGTGTTCATCCCGTACCGCGCGCTCGTCCCGTTTCCAGTCCTTGCCGTAGGGCGGATTTGCGATCAGGTAGTCGAAGGTCATTGCCGCGTGCCGGTCATTGGAAAGCGTGCTCCCGAAGACGATGTTGTCGGCGTCGCGGCCGGACGGGTCCTTCATGAACAGGTCGGACTTGGAGATCGCCCAGGTCTCCGGGTTCACTTCCTGGCCGTAGAGGTAGATCTCCGCTTGTGGGTTGATGGGGTCTGCCAGGAGGTTGTCGGTTTCGCGGTAACCGGCGGTGATGCGCTCTTTCGCGATGGTCAGCATTCCGCCCGAGCCGCAGCACGGGTCATAAACGGTGCGCACAATTCCCGGGACGTTGATGCTGTCTTCGTCTCCCGCGAGCATCAGGTCGACCATCAGGTGAACGACGTCGCGGGGAGTGAAGTGCTCCCCTGGGTTTTCGTTCAGCGCTTCGTTGAATCTGCGGATCAACTCCTCGAAGATGGTGCCCATCGCGGCATTGTCGACGTTGTCGGGGTGGAGGTCGACGCTCCCGAACCTCTCCAGCGCCTGGAACAGGAGGCCCGCTTCGTCGAGCTTGCTGATGGTGTTGTCGAAATCGAAGCGCTCCAGGACCTCGCGCATGTTGTGGCTGAAGCCGGCGATGTAGTTTCTCAGGTTGGCCGCCGCGTTGGGCGCGTCCGCCAACAGCCGTTCAAAGTCATAACGGGACGTGTTGTAGAATGCGAATCCCGACGCACGGCAGAGCTGCCTGTGGAGGTTGTCCAACCGTCCTCGAAACTCGTCCTGCCGTTCAAGCACGGCCTCTTTCGTCGGCGCCAACACGCAGTCCAGCCGCCGCAGCACGGTCAAAGGCAGAACGACGTCCTGGTATTTGCCCCGCTTGAAGGTGTCGCGGATGAGGTTGGCTACATCCCAAATGAAACTGACGATCTCGCTGTGGTTCATGGTTTCAGCACCTGAATTCTATGATTTCAGGTCATGCTCCAATGCCGCGACTGGCGCGTGTTGCCGCCCCGACACGAAGGGCCGGTATACTGCAAGGCTAAAGCAGGGCGGAAAAAACGTCAATGCGCAACGACATCGATTGCGGGGTAATTCATCAGAATCCCGAAGCTACAATAGCGGGATAGGTAGGCCACGAGAGGCGGCCCTACCATCTGTCGACAGTTTTGACGTAACGGGATGCAACTGCTCTGACATCAGAAGGTCTGGAGTGAAGGTTGATCGTCTAGTGTATAATCTGTACAGACTGAACCGCTAAGAATCGAGGTTTATCGAAAACAATGGCAGATGAGTTGCTACCGCAATGGACCGGCGAAGGGTCTCTACCGCCAGTTCGTTTGACCCCGGAACAAGAGGATCTTTGCAGGCGCATGGACGAACTTCATGCCTTGGACCAACTACAAGGCGCAAGCCTTCAGATATGTTTCTAGGGGGGCGTTGACTGGCTATAGAGGATGAGAACAATCCCGACCGCATTGCGCAAGCTGCTCATTCGCTGCGAGAAATCCTCTATCCTATAATGAGCGGTCGGGTCAGAAAGTCACTTGGGGCACAGGGAAAAACCTTTTGAAAGGTACGGCTCTATGTTCCTGGAAGTGGGTCTTGGGAAAATATTTGGTGACCTAAGTCGATCTTGCCCATCATGGTGTAACTTCCGAACAAGCGCCTGGATTTTCTAAACTTTACGAAATCAGATTTCGATAGGTCTGTTGCAAGGACTTTGAGATCGACAATGCAGACAGCATTGATTCGGCCAACTGATCTGGACAGACAGATCTATCTGCACAGACAGATTGATCAATTCCTGAGTGGGGATCCTCCGAAGCCCCCGTGACTTGATCGATTTGGAGGAATTGACCATGACAATACCAAGTTCAATCAGCCCACCAAAGTTGGACAAAAAGCAGACTTTGTGAGCTCATAAATGTAGATCTGGACGCTCGGAGGTATTTCTATCCACAAGGCTGACGAACGGTGGCTGGAGTGGATCTGGCGAAATGGCTTTCTGGATGCCATCAAGGAAGAAGACGCAAGCCCCTTTGCGACCAGAACCCCCGAACTCGATTACCTTCGTCGCATGGCGGAAAAATGTCCGGCGCAGGTTGTGGATATTATGCTGGCGATATCCATATCCACAGATATGCGGAGCCAGGAGGTAGTGTACGGCTTCTTGCGGATTTGCTGCGCCCTGCCGGCAAATCAGTTGGCGCGCATGATAGATAAGATTCGGGCTGAGCAGTGGGTACCACTGCTTGATGAGATATACAACCACTCAGGCTTTGAATATGAGGGGATGCTCAGCACCCTCGCTGACGCCAACGACTTTGAAAGCTTCCTCCTCCTTGCTGAGGCCGTGCTGACTGTGCGTTCAGGAGAAGAGACGGGCAAGGTGTCCCGCTATCGTGAAAGTCCCTTCTATTTGAAGGATCTCGCCCGCATGAAGCTATTCGAACAGTTGGCTGCCGTGGGCGCCGAGTACGGGGAGCGCGCGCTGGTCCTAACGACAAGCAAATTGGCTGAGATCATGGCCGTTTCCGACCTGTTTCTACTTGCAGAGGTGGATTTCTTTACTTTGGAACTGCGCCAGTCGGAAGCATGGGAGTGGCAGGCAGATGTGCGCGAACTGGCGGCTGCCGCCAAGACGCTGGCAGTTCGTCTGATCGGGGAACGGTGCGCCGAATCTGGAGACGTCGGAAGGATCTACAAGGAACATCTGGCCTCTCTGCCGGAGAGCCGTGTGATGTGGCGGTACCGGCTGTTTGTTCTGAGCCTTTGCCCGGAAGTTTTCAAGGACGAACTCAAGAGTGCCCTCTTTCAACTGTTTGAAGTTGAGCAATCTCGCGAGATCGCTTCTGGCGCTGAATATGAGAAAGCTTTGCAAAAGGGATTTCCTGTGTTGTCTGACAATGACAAGCAGGAATACGTGCAGCGGGTTATTCGGAAATTCAACCAGCCACACGAATACAGGATACACAAGGGATCACACATACTTTCCATGATTGTGCCCTATCTCAACGAGAACCCTGCGTTGAAAAAGAGGGTGGACGAAGCGGGCTTCCATCTTGATCCGGACTATAAGCCGCAACCAAGCATCATTGAGAGGGATGGCGAATTCATATCACCGCGAGGCCCAATTTCACAAGAAGAATTCGGGCAACTGCCCGTCGTCGAAATAGCCGGGAAACTCCGCCAGGCGTGGACGCCGGAGAAGCTGAACTCTCAAAACAGTGAAGCTGACTTTTACAATCCTTTGAATGCCCAAGGCATGGGCGATCTCTTGAAAGACGATATCCCTGTACGGCTGTCAGAGTACGTCGACAGCGCTGGTCTGTTCTTTGAGCGCGGTGTACTTGATCAACATTACACCTACGAATTTTTGATGGGGATCCAGGAAGCGATAAAGAAAGATAGAGCGGCCGCGTCAGAGGTCGATTGGGATGGCGTGATCGAACTCTTCACAACTATGACGAACTCTGGCGAGAGAGACCGGCTTGAGAGAGGACCACGGGATCTTGCCGGCCTGTACGCCTCTTCCTGGCTTGCCAACTGGGATGCGGTTCACTCGGCAATGGCCGATGTTCTGCGCGAGTTGCTTACTGAACAGGATGGTTTGGCGCCGGTCGATTTTGGCAGACATCGCGACCGCATACTGGAGACTATAGGCTACCTGCTGTCATACCCCGATCCGTCTCCGGCAGACGAACAGATCGAAACCGCGCCTTCCCTCATTGGTTCGGCCAACGAAACGAACTACAGTGTCATCGATCCTTTCACAATGGCCATCAACTCTGTGCGCGGTAGGGCTTTCCAGGCACTTGTGCAGTTTGTCTTTCAGGATGGCAGAAAATTCAAAGAAGACGTCGAAGAACAGATTTCCGATGATGTCAAGGCGTTGTACGAGAGCGTGTTGCGGAAAGAAAACACACGCGCACTGATGTTTCTTTACGGATATTACCTACCAAATTTCTATTTCCGAGAAAGGGATTGGATTCGAAAGCTTCTGCCGCGAATCTTCTCTCAAGAGCCAGCCCAGAAGCATCTCTACACATCGGCATGGGAGGGCTATCTTGCAAGGAATCTCTACGAAGAAATGTTTCTCGATCCGGTATTCCAGGATTTGTATCAACGGGCCCTGGCTCTAAGAGAGAACGATTTCCCTCGTCAGCAGAGACATTTCAAGAAACCGGATGAAGGAATTGCGCAGCATCTTGCGCTTGCCTTCATGCACTACGAAGTGTTCGGGTTCGATCATCAACTTTTTAAGGCGTTCTGGAAGAATGACAGTCCGAAACAACATGCGCACTTTGTCAATTTTATTGGGCGCTCGTTCATTTCCCGAGAGAAAGCCGAGGAATCCCTTATATTCAGTCAGGAGGTTAAGAGACGGATAAGGGAATTCTGGGACTGGGTGCTACAGAATGATGAAGAGCGGGAAGTGTACATGGAATTCGGCCAATGGATCAACCTGGACAAAGGAATTTTTGAGCCTATCTGGCTGGCGCGGCGAGTGAAGGAGACCCTTGAAAGGGCAAACGGAATCTTGAGGTGGGATATTGGACTTGTCAAGGCGAGCCCTCAACTGGCGCAAGCGGCGCCAGAGGATACCCTTGAGATTGCCCGGCTCTATCTGCATGAAGGGGGCGTTCGCGGCAAAAGCCAACGAGTTATGTGGCTCTGGGAGTCGGACAATCAGTGGATCGAGGTATTGGAGATACTGCACCGCAATCCTAGTACGAAGAGCGGAATGGAGAGTCTGATCAACAGGCTGGTTGGCGAAGGCGGGAGAGCGTTCTGGCCCTTGAAGCGGCTATTGGCTGAGAGTCCATAGCATTCCAATCTGGCGTAGGCGGCAGACCGCTGCTTCCTACACGCCAACTGCCCAAATTCACTCACGGCTTTGATCCATTCACAGATTCATGTACCCTCCGTGGATAGTCCCCGCTGGGTGGTCGCTCCGACGCCCGCCCCATTACCCCTCTGAAACGACGCGTTCTGCCTTACCAGCCATCCTCACTCTTCATCCCGCATTTACACAGCGCCGGATCACGGTTACAATGAAAACGCAAACAACCCGCACAAGCGGCAAGCCACTCCTTGGGAAGAGAGATTGGATTGATCGAGGACAAGAGCGCAACAACAGAGGAGCCAAAGGCAGCGAAAGACGAAGGGGAAAGCCAAGCCGGCGGCGAACGCGAAAAGGAAAAACCCCCGCGCCCTACCTATCTCTTCCTGATTCGCCACGGCGAAAACGCATGGACCGAACGGGGCGCGCTGGCCGGCCGGACGCCCGGCGTTCCTCTGAACGAAAAGGGAAAGGAGCAGGCCCGACAGATTGCCGAACGTCTCAAGGATCAGCCCATCACCGCCGTCTACTCCAGCCCGCTCCTGCGCTGTCTGGAGACGGCCCAACCGCTGGCCGCGGCGCTGGACCTGCCCGTATCGGTCGAGCCGGGCATCCTGGAGGTCGATTACGGCGCATGGCGCGGGGGCGAACTGAAGGAGTTGAGCAAACGGCCGGCGTGGAGACTGGTGCAAATCTTTCCGGGCGGCTTCCGTTTCCCCGGGGGCGAAACGCTGCGAGAGGTGCAGAACCGTGTCATTACAACCCTGGAGCGCATCCGCACGGAGCGCGCCGGCGAGGTCGTTGCCGTCTTTGCCCACGGCGATGTCCTGCGCACGAGCCTGGCCTACTACCTGGGCACGCCGCTCGATCTTTTCCAGCGCATCCAGATCAGCACCGCATCGATCAGCCTCGTCGCTTTCCATCGTTTTGGACCAAGCATCCTGGCCATGAATGACAGCGGTGGTTTCCCTGTGATAAAGTTAGAATGAAGGACCGGAACTGCAGTTTCTAGCTTTTAGTGGCTGCCCTTCTGCCCTTACTGAAACTGGACTACTGAAAACTGACTACTGCCGTTGATCACCTGCCACAGGCATATGGAATCACAGTTTACCTTCGACTTCAATCCAGTTAGCGCAATCGTTGCCGACGCGGTCGGGCGCCCTGGTCAGCGTACATTCTTTCTGCAGGCCCGCCAGGGCGCCGATATGGCCACACTGCTCATGGAAAAAGAGCAGGTGGCCGCTCTCGCAACCTCGATTCTGCAACTGTTGGAGGAGTTGGAAAAGGAACGCGCCGACCTGCCGGCTGTCGAGGAAGAGACCGCCGTGCCCAGTCTGCGCGAACCGCTGGAGCCGGCCTTTCGCGTTGGACAACTCGGGCTGGGATACGATGAACGGCAGGACCTGATGGTCCTGATCGCACAGGCTATACTGGATGTCGGCGAGGAAGAGCAGGACCTGGCTGCCGGTCCACCCAGTCTCGAAACGGTCGAAGACCAGGGTGACGAGCAGAAGGCCCGTTTTTATGCAACGCGGGCGCAGATGCGCTCTTTGAGCGAACATGCCCTGCAGGTCGTGGCCGCCGGCCGGCCGGACTGCCCCCTGTGCGGACGCGTCATCGAGCCGGACGGTCACTTCTGCCCGCGCACGAACGGCCACGCATTTCCGCTGTCTGTGTAACTGTAGTGGCTAGTGGTTAGTCACTGCCGTCCACTATCCACTATTCACTATCCACCGAGGTTCTGCTTGCCGCGATCATGGACAACCTCGAACAACGGGCGCGCAGCGAAGACGACAGCCTGAGATCGCGGGCGTCTCGCCCGCTCTCCCAAGATGGGCGCGGCGGTCCGGCCGCGACAGCGGACGGCGAGATATTGAGCGCTCTGGCAGAGGGTAGAATCGAAGAGAAAGGACTGCTGCCATACAGCTCCAACTACACCTTTCTGGCAACCGTTCATCACCATCAGCACGAAATTCCAGCCGTTTACAAACCGCGGCGCGGTGAGAATCCGCTGTGGGATTTCCCGGCAGGCACCCTCTGCCAGCGCGAGACCGCCGCCTTTGTGGTCAGCGAGGCCCTCGGTTGGCGTCTCGTGCCGCCCACCGTGCTGCGCGACGGGCCGCGCGGGCCGGGCAGCATCCAGTTTTTCATCGAGTGCGATCCGGACATACACTACTTCAACATGCGCGAGGATGCCCGCTATGCCCCCGCCTTGCGCCGCCTCACACTCTTCGACTATCTCATCAACAACGCCGACCGCAAGGCTGGCCATTGTCTCTATGAAACGGCGAGAAAAGAGCGGAGAGAAGAGAGAAAAGAGAGAACGGCATACTCGCCTCTCACTCCTCGCCCAGCGCATATGTGGGCCATCGACCACGGCATCTGCTTCCATCATCAATATAAGCTGCGTACCGTAATCTGGGAGTTTGCCGGAGAATCGATTGAGGAAGGGCTGCTGGCCGACTTGGCGTCGCTGCAGCGTCTCGTCGACACCGGTCCGGTGCACAGCGCGCTGGGCCTGCTTCTCAGCGCTCCCGAACTGGATGCCCTGCGCCGCCGCATCCGCGAACTGCTCACTTCCCGCCAATATCCATCGCCGCCCGTTCACCAGCGGAACTATCCCTGGCCGCCTATATAGCGAATAGTGGGTAGTGAACGGCAGGGGTGACTAACCACTAGCCACTGGGGTTCGGTCACTGGACACAAATTATGAAAGCCGTAGTCATGGCCGGCGGAGAAGGCTCCCGCCTGCGTCCCCTGACGATTGGGCGTCCCAAACCGATGGTCCCCCTTGTCGACAAGCCGGTCCTCGGCCATATTCTTGAGCTGCTCAAATATCACGGCATTACCGAGGTCGTCATAACCCTCCAGTATCTGCCCTCCGTAATCCAGGACTTCTACGGTGACGGCAGCGCCCTCGGTCTCAATATCACCTATGTCGTCGAGGAGATGCCTCTCGGCACCGCCGGCGGTGTCAAGAACGCCGCCGCCTATCTCAACGACACCTTTCTCGTTATCAGCGGCGACGCCCTGACCGACTTCAACCTCCGGGCCGTCGTCCAACACCATCTCACCGTCGGCGCTCTCGCCACGCTCGCCGTCTATCCCGTTCCCAACCCCCTTGAATACGGCGCAGTCGTCAGCGACGAAAATGGCAACATCACCCAGTTCCTCGAAAAACCGGACTGGAGCGCGGTCCGCTCCGACCGGGTGAACACCGGCATCTATGTGCTTGAACCGGCGGTCCTGGACTATATCCCCGACGATGCCGCCTACGACTTTTCCACCGAACTTTTCCCCGATCTCCTGCAACGGGGGGAGCGGCTGCAAGCCTACGTGGCCGAGGGCTACTGGTGTGACGTCGGCACGATCAGCGAGTACATGCGCGCCAATGCCGACCTCATCAGCGGCAAAGTCTGGCTGCCGAACCCCCTGGGGGAAAACCAAGGGAACCCCGGGGAAACCCCAGGGTTTTCCCAGCAGTTCCCCAGCAGTTCCCCGGCCCAAAGGGATCTGATCCTGGGCGCCGACGTGGAGATTGCCCCCGATGCACAGATTGACGGGCCGGTCTATCTCGGCAACGCTGTCAAAATCAAGGAGGGTGTGACGATCCAGGGGCCGTGCGTAGTCCGCGACTATACCATCGTGGACCGGTACAGCCGTTTGGAGAACTGCGTCGTCTGGCGCAACACTTACATAGGGGAGACCTGCGAGTTATTGGGGGCGATCGTCTGCCGCCAGTGCAGTCTCAAGAGCGGCACCATCGCCTATGAGGACGTCGTCATCGGCGACAACTGTGTGCTGGACGAGAACTGTGTTGTGCATCCCGACGTGAAATTGTGGCCGAACAAGCGCATCGAGCCGGGCGCGGTCGTGCGGGAGAGCATCATTTGGGGCGGCCGCGGCCGCCGCTCTCTCTTCGGCGGAGCCGGCGTCAGCGGCGTCGTCAACGTTGACATCACGCCCGAATTCGCGGCCAAGCTCGGCAGCAGTCTGGGCGCCAATCTCCCGCGCGGCAGCTACGTCGTCATCAACCGGGACTCACACCGCAGCTCCCGCATGCTGATACGCGCCCTGATGAGCGGTCTGTCGAGCGCCGGCGTCGACGTCTGGGATCTCGGCGAGGTGCCCGTGCCCGTCGCGCGTCATTTCGTCCGCACGCACTCCTCTGCCGCGGCCGGCGTGCATGTTCGCCTCAGCCCACTCGACCAGCGCGTCGTCGACTTCCGTTTCATGAACAGCCAGGGCCTCGATCAGAGCCGGGCTACCGAACGCTCCATCGAACGCAGTTTTTCTCGCGAAGACTTCCGCCGCGCCTTCCTCGACGAAGTCGGACAGATAGATTATCCTGCCGACCCCACGGCAGGCTATATCGAGAGCTTTCTCGCCTGTGTTGACCAGGACCGCATCCGCGCCGCGCGCCCACAGGTTCATCCTCAGATCGTTGTCGATACCTCCCACGGCCTCTGCGGCGATACCCTGTCGACCATTTTCAACCTCCTCGAAGTCGACTATCTGCCTCTGAACGGACCAAAGCTGGGTGCCCTGCGCGATGACGGCAGACCGTCCGTTGCCGATCAGTTCCGCCATCAGCTCCAGCATATGGCCAAAATCATGGGCGTCCTCAGCGCCGGTGTCGGCGTAAAACTCGATGTAGACGGCGAAAGGGTCTTTCTTATCGATGAGAAGGGGATCGTGCTGGACGATCTGACGGCGGCGTTACTCCTGTTGGAGCTGGCCATGTACGCCAATCCCGGCGCCAGGGTCGCCCTGCCGGCGGTGTTGCCGCGTGCCTTCGAGACGGTCGTGAACCGGTACGGGGGACAGATCGTGTTCACGCAGAACGATCTGCGGGACCTGATGCGGGCGGCGGACGAGGATGTGCTGTTCGCCACCGATGGGGCAGGCCATTTCATTTTCCCCGATCTGCAGCCGGTTTCTGACGGGCTGCTGGCGACTGTGCGGCTGCTCGAATATCTTGGCCTGCGTCAGGCAGCGGTCAGCGAAATCGTGGCCGACCTGCCGCATTTCTTTATGGCGCACCACCGGGTCGATTGCCCGTGGGAAGCCAAAGGAACGGTCATGCGCCTGCTGAATCAGAGCTATCAGGGGGACGGCGTCGTCACGATCGATGGCCTCAAGGTCCACTTCGGGGCCGAGGAGTGGGTCCATATCGGCCCCAACCCCGAGCAGCCTCTTTTCGAAATTCGGGCCGAGGCCGCCGACTCTGAACGGGCCACCGCCCTGGTCAAGGAGCACGGTGATCAGCTCATGCAATGGATTGTGAATCAAGGCAGTTTTTAGTAACGGCAACTTTGCGCTTTGCTGACGCCACCTGGCCCTTGGCGAAGCGCAAACAGCAGACCACTAAAAACTAGAAACTGCAGTGGCGCTCGCCCTATTCGTCGTTATTCAGCCCCGGGATGAACACCGTATACAGATAGCCGTCGACGGGTGCGCTGCTGCTGGGTGCACTGCCGCTGAGCGGACCGTCGCTGGATGCACTGCTGTCGGATGAACTGTCGCTGGATGAACCGTCGTCGGATGAACCGCCGCTGCGCACCCAGACGCGCAGCCGGTGGCTGCTCGAATAGTTGCCGGCATTGTCCTTTGCCCAGTAGCGGATGTTGTAAACGCCATCCTCAGCGATCGTGAAGGGCTCGCTGTAGAGTTCGACCGACCCGTCGTTGAGGACATAGGCGATACCCCAGACGCCGCTGGTAGCGTCTTCAGCTTCGATGGTGACCTGGACCGGCCCGCTGAACAGCCCGCGTGGGTTGGCTGTGGACGCAGGGGTAAGGCTCTGACCGGCAGAGTCATCAGCGCTTCCGTTCTCGTCGTTCGCGGTATCGGCAGGTGCCTGCACGGCCTGGGCCTGAACAGTCGGAGGCGTCCGGTCGATGCGCAGCAGGCCGGACTCGCTTTCCCCCTGCAACCCGGACCGATCTTTGGCCCGAAAGCGTACAGTGTAGGCGCCGTCGTCGAGCTCGGTCAGGGTCGCTGACAGTTTCTGCGCGGCCAGGGGCTCGTTGGGCAGGCTGAAATGGGCGCTCTTCTCCTGGTCGTCCAGCAGCAACCGTCCGCTGCTCGCGTCCAGCCCGCTGTTCGAGTCCTGTACAGGCACTGAAATCAGGACAGGCAGCCTTGTCCACCAGTTCTGCAGGTGCTCCAGATCGCCGAACACAGGCGGCTGTTCGCTGCCAAATCTGATCTGCCTGGTGACGACCGGGCTGGCATTTCTGGCGCTATCGAACGCGATCGCGGAAACCGTTGAAGTGCCGCTGTTGGGCAGAGCCCAATCGATTTTCGTTTTTGTCGATATGTTCTGCAGCTGCCACAGCTGTACCCGGTCCAGGGCCAGATCTACGTCTCCGAACCACTTTACGCGGAACTCGATCCCTTCGACCGGGTTGAATAGATGAAAATCGACGGGGATCTCGACGTATTCGTTCGCGTCGGTGAAATCACTCGCCCAGATGTCGCGCAAGCCCAGGCGCACAGTTCCGCCCTTGTCGGTCACATCCAAATGGGCGATGGGCTGATCCGGCAGTGCATTGTCGTCACCGTCTGCGTTAGGTTCACCGCGGCGCATCCGGAAGAGGACGCGGTAGGTGGCATCATGGGGGATGTCGGTTGCGTATGGCCCGTACCACCAGCCCAGCTCATGGTCATCGGCGCGTGCTTCCATGGCGCGATTGCCATCGGCCGCGGCATCATCGACAGCTTCCCCGGTGGTGCTGTAGAGGCCCTCCCCCTGCCAGATCCAGTTGTTGCTGAGGCCGATGCGCGCGTTCCTTTCCGGGGTGGCGAGCGTGAGCGTGGCCCGCTTCACCTCCACCGTTGATGGCGCTTCGAATGTCGGTGCAGAAGGCGGGTCCCAGTCTACCTGCAGCGCTTTCTGTTCCTGCAACGCATTGCTGAGCGTCAGAGAAGCGGTGATCGTACTGCCGCTCGTGATATCGGCGTTGCGCAGCCAGACACCGCGGATGGGCAGAGAGTCCGGGCCAGGGTCGAGGTCGACCGTGCCCGACAAAGGCGCCGCGGGCGCGAGGGCGCCCCAGCGCAGACCGCCGATCGGGAAATAGCCTTTCAGGGACAGACCGATCAGGCCGCCGATCGCCTGCGTCGGCTGGCTGGCATTCTGTAAGGTGACGTCTGTGTAGTAGTGGCCGAGAATCTGGCGATAGGTCTGGCCTGCCCTGGCCCGCCGGACAGCGCCCCACTGGCTGAGGCCGTAGCCGTGCCCCCAGCGAACTTCACCGAGGCTGGTCTCGTCCGGCACCGCCCGCAGATAGGGAACCGCCGAATTGGTGAGCGTCGGATGGCTGTTCTTGGCGCTGTACATGGCAATAATCGGCGCGCTCTTGCTGTCGCCCGCGTAGGCCAGGTACTGGCCTGCCGTCCTGCTGACCGCCGCGTCTGTGGAAGCGAAGCGATTGTTGCACATCATCTGGAAATTGGCCCAGTCGGTCACGTCATAGTAGCGTCGATTGCGCCGGATCTGGTACCAGGCATACGTGCGGGTGGCGATGGCTTGGGCGGCCAGCGCTTCCGGTGACCAGGAGATGGGAACTTCCGCGGGGACCGAGCGGGCCACATACTCTTCGAAAGGGATCACGTCCACCTGCCAGTCGGGAACGTTGCGGCAGTTGTTTTCCGGATGATGGGCCACCCGAATCGTCGCCGGATAGGTCAGCGCCGCAGTTTCCAACTCCGCCGACTCCAATTCAGCAGGATTGTCGTCCGGCTGCAGGCTGTCTTCGCGTATGATCGATCTGTTGACGGCGTCGTAAAGGGCGGAGCGAATCCCGTTGGCTTCGAGTTGATCGAAGCGCAGACGGTTGCTGCGCCCCGTCTGCCAGCGCGGGTTGTGACCGGGGATGCGTTCGAGCACGCGTCCGGTGGCGCGCTCGATCACATAGATCTCTGCCAGGCCGATCGTCTCCGTTCCCGTGGGCACGACCGTAATCGCCATCAGGGTGCCGTCAGGACTGATGCGAGGTCTGCCGAAGTGGGAACCGGCGCGTTCCAACACAACCCGCCCGTCGATGCTCAACGTCCGGAAGGTGGGGGACCCGGAGAGTCTTATATCGCCCGGCAGGCGGCCATCATCAACGTTTTGGGGCGCGATCGTCAGCCACGGCGCCAACCGCGGGACGATTACGTCGAAGAATACACCGAATAGCGCGATGAGGAGACCGGCGACGAGGAGACGGCGTAAGGGAGATCCTGACAGCATGACTGCAGCGGCAAACCTTTGAACTGTGATTAACTGTGGGGGAACGGCCGGGGAATGGCCGGGAAACCCCTGGGGTTCCCCCGATTTTCCCCTGGGGTTTCCCTGGCTTGTGTGCTTTCCACGAGCAACTAATCTTTATTGTAACAGGAACGCAATAATTCCTGCATTTGGCTTTGCGGCAAAGTGAGGGGTACAATCGCAAGCGTGAGGGTATCGATTCCGAACTTCGGGCCGCCGGGCATCACTGGGATCGCGGGCGGGACGCCCGCAGGCCGGTCCCGTGACGGGCGGCGGACTTGTCAGAGATCAATTGGGTGAACGATCACTTCCGCTTCCCGATCTTATCCTCTTCTCCCTCGGACACTCAAAATCTCGGCGAACTGCTGGGGCGGGCGATTCGTTGTCCGCAACTGCCTGGCATCGGCGAGCGGCCGCGAACCACCGGCGCCCTGATCGGTCTTGTGGGCGAGCTGGGCGCAGGCAAGACGACTTTTGCGCAGGGTCTGGCTAGGGGATTGGGCGTGCAGGCGCGCGTCACCAGCCCGACATTTACCCTGATCAACGAATATACGTCCCCGACAGAAGACGTGCGTCTGTTCCACGTGGATAGTTACCGGCTGTCCGCCGACAGAGAGTCCCTGGCCGGCGAGATGTACGGGTTGGGCATGGAGGAGATTCTTGATATCGTCGACGAGGCGTCGTTCGACGACTGGGCGCGCCCGCCGGACCCTGCCGCTATTCGCCATGTCGTCGTTATAGAATGGGCTGACCGCCTTGTCGGGCTGCTGCCGGCCGACCGCCTCATGGTCTGTTTCGACAGCCGCGCAGACGGGCAAACTTCAAAGGTCACTGATGGCGGCAGACCGCCCGTTGCCGGTCAAATGCGGCCGGCGTATGAAGCGACCGGCGACCAATCGCTGACAATGGACGGCAACGGTTCCCGGCGGACATTGTCCTTCTGTGCGACCGGCCCCCACAGCGAGGCTTTGCTGTCTGAGATGCGGACGGCGATGGACCGCATCCAGTGGCGAGAATTCATTTGCTGACAGCGAATTCCTGGTGTGGAGGCGCCGATGGGGTCCGATAGCGGCCAGGTAGAGCGCTGGATGACGCCGAATCCGCATACCTGCCACCAAGAGGACTCCCTGGCAGACGCCCGCGACCTCATGGCGGAGCGCCGCTGCCGCCGTCTGCCGGTTGTGGATGACAACGGCCATCTGATCGGCATCGTCAGCCTCGGTGATCTGCGCCAGGCGGCCCCGTCCAGTGTCACTACGCTGAGCCTGTTCGAGATCAACTATTTTTGGGCGAAGCTGCCTGTCAGCGACGCCATGACCGCCGACCCGGTGACCGTTGCGCCGGACAGTTCAATTGATATCGCCTGCCGTCTGATGCTGGACTACAGAATCGGCGGGCTGCCCGTGGTGGTGGAACGCAAAGTCGTCGGCATTTTCACCACGACCGACGTACTGCGGTTCGTCGTCGAGCGCTCTTCCTGGAAAGCCCCCTGATTCGTGACCGGCGTTGCCCAGCGCCCGCACAATGGAGTCATCAATGCACCGCATACTGGTAAACGAAATCATGAGCGCGCCGGTGATCACGATTGATCCGGATGCGCTGGCCGTGGATGCCGCGGCGTTGATGGAGGGAAACAATGTGCGCCGCATCATTGTGATCGACCAGGACGGCTATATGTGCGGAATCGTCACAGACGCCGATGTGCTCGAGGCGGAAACCGCCGAAAGCGTAGCCAGCCGCTACGATCCGGGCCTTGATGAGGTGTGGCTGACGGTGCGGGATGTGATGACCGCCGACGTCGTTGCGGTCGGGCCGGAAACATCGATCGGTCAGTTGGTAGAGAAGATGATGGAGACCAAGGTCGGCGGCATCCCTGTGGTCCAGCCGGCAGAGTCCGGCGGCGGGAAACTCCTGCCCATCGGCATCGTTACCGAGACCGATATCTTTCGCCTGATCAGCGAAGCGTGGCGCGCCGACGAAGCTTCGAACACCAGTGATCAATAAGGGAACTACATATTTTACTGGATTCGTGTGGCGTGAGGGAATTCACTCCAGGTTCCGTTGACATTTTGAGAAGGCCAGTCAACAAGAACGAGCCCTAACCACTATCCACCGCCGTCCGCCAGTCCTCCGGCGTGTCCACATCAACCAGCCACTCGCCCGGCGCCTCGATCGCGCTGACCTCCCCCGCATGCCGGCGCAGCAGCCTCCCCCCGCCCCGATCGCCCTGGACCTGCCTCAACCGGCCGAAGAAACGCCGGTCAAAAACCGCTGGCGCGCCGCGTACCGCACCGTCCACCGCGACAGCCGCCAGATCGCTGCCGCCGCGCCATCTCTGCCATAGCCGCCGCAGCAGCGCCGCCGGAAGGCGGGGCTGGTCCACCGGCAGAAACAGGGCGGCCTCACAAACGGCCGGCAGCGCTTCAACCGCGGCGCGCACAGACCCCGCCTGACCATCCTGCCAATTCGGGTTGAAAATGACACGCAGACGTCCCCGTCCCGCCTCGCGCAGGGGGCCCAGCGCAGCCTCCACCTGCTCACCGACCGCGCCGGTAACCACAACCGTTTCCGAAGCGCCGCTCTCGAGCGCGATGCGGGCGGCACGCGTCACCAGCGGCTCCTCCTGCCAGCGCAGCAGCTGTTTCGGCTGCCCCATCCTGCGGCTCTCTCCTGCGGCCAGCACAACAGCCGTCGTCGCGCCCCAGCGCTCGCGAATGGCCGTCCGGCTCTCCGTCCCCACCGCGCCGATGAGCGCCGGCTGATTCTGCTGTGACAAACGGTGGGCGATCAGCCGTGCCGCCGCCAGCCTGGGCGCGCTCTCCGCCTTGTTCAGCAGCGGGATCAGTCTCGCGCCCCAAGGTCGGGACGCGCTGCCGGGTGGTGTTCTCTCTCCTCTCTCCTCCCTGCTCTCTCCTCGCCCGTAAGGTTCCACCAGAAGCCGTCCCAGCATGCGCGGTGTCAGGCGCGTCGACGCGTCCTCTTCTTGCAGAAGGGCGCGCACCTGTTCAGGCCGGTGCACGTATGGTTCGTCCAGGGGCAGCCCCAGCCCATCGAGACCTGCCACCGGGACCAGATGGGTCGTACAGGCGGGGATGACCGGCTCGTGGGACGCGGGCGCCTTTACCGGGCGGCGGCGGCTGCCATCGCCTTCGATAGCGATCAGACTGATGCCGAGATCACCGGCCCGCGCCGCCAGCGCGTCCACGATCTCCGGGGGTAGGCCCTGGCGTTTGGAATCTGTCGGAGATGCAGTTGTTGGGCTGTCGCCGGCTCCAGCGGACCGGCCACCGGGCGGCGACCAGACCAGGCAGTGCCCGTGTCGCGCCAGTTGCGCTTCCAGCGCAGCCCAGTCAATCGCGTCGGGCTTTACTTCGAGACGGGCCGGCGCCTGCTCCGCCTGGGCGGCGAAAATGTGGGTGGTCGTGGTGGTGACGACGCGGCGGCCGCGGGCGACGGCCTCGTCCGCCAGCCGGAAGAGCGCGCTCGTCTTGCCCCCGGCGCCGACCAGTGTGACGACGGAAAGCGCCTCCGACGGCAGTCGCAGAGCATGGTGGAGTTGCATGGGGAACCGCGTATCGGGTCTCAGTGCTGTGGCTGGCCGTTCACCGCCAGCCCCGTCTGGCCCCAGTGACCGTCGATCTCTTTCTCGCCGTCTCGCATCGCCAGCAGCAATGCGTCCTGGTCGACCGGCAGGGCCAGACAGCGAACGCCCACAGCGTTGCAGATGGCGTTGGTGATCGCCGGGCTGATGGGGATCGAGCTGATCTCGCCCACGCCCTTGGCGCCATACGGCCCATCTGCGGTCGGATGTTCGACGATGTGGCTGTCCATCTGCGGCGTCATCTTGATGCCCGGCATCTTGTACTGGCCCAGGCGCTCTGTCCAGGGGATGCCGTCTTCGACGATATAGTTCTCGGTCAGGGCGTTGCCGATGCCCATCACGATTCCGCCTTCGATCTGCCCGAGAAGGCTCAGGGGGTTGGCCCGGCCCACGTCGTGGGCAGAGATCACCCGCTCTACGGCTACCTCGCCGGTTTCGGTATCCACGCTCACCAGCGCGGCGTGGACCGCGTACGAGAAGGCGAAGTGCATGTCGCCGCCTGTCCCCAGCGGCTGCGTCAGCGGCTTCATCATCGGCGGCAGCGCCGCATCCGGCATCGAACCGGTGCGCAGATATTCGCTGGCCGCCTTCACCGAGCTGATGATCGCCGTGTAGCCAGTGCAGCGGCAGTAGGTGTCCTTCAAGCATTCCTTGATTTCCGCATCGATCGGGTCCGGGTTCTCGTCCAGCAGCGTCTTGGCCTGCATGATGAACCCGGGCGTGCAGAAGCCGCACTGCGTCGCGCCGTGGCGGATGAAAGCGTCCTGAAGCGGATGCAGTTCTTGCTCGCAGCCGGAACCGTCCTGGGAGTCGGGCCGCGATTGGGCAAGACCTTCGATCGTCAACACCTGCGCGCCCTGCGCCTTGAACGCCGGGTAGATGGAGGAGTCGACCGATTGGCCGTCGACAATGACGGTGCAGCAGCCGCATTCGGCCTCATCACAGCCGATTTTGGTTCCGGTCAGCCCCAGGTCGTAGCGCAAGACCTCGGCCAGGTAGCGGCTGGGCGGTACGTCAAGAGAGCGCTGTGCGCCATTGACGGTCAGAGTAAGTTGTGTCACGTATGTGCTCCTGTCGGCGCGTCATTCATGCGCGCCCGCTCCACAGCCGTGTGCAGCACTCTCCTCATCAGCACGCCTATCATCTCGCGGCGATACGCCTGGAACGCGCGGTACTTGCTGGTCTGCAAACTGGCCTGCGTCTGGGCCGCGGCAATGGCATTCTCCACAGTGTCGTCGTCAAATGCCTCGGAATTCGTCAAGACCTCTTCCGCCCGGGTGGCGCGAAAGGGGGTCGGGCCGGCGGGCCCTATCGCAATGACGGCATCCTCGACCCGGCGCAAAGCAGCGTCCAATCGGACTCTGGCGGCGATACCCAGGACCGGCAGCGCGACGCCTTGTGGCCGCATGATGCGGTCGAAGGCATTGCCCGCGCGCGCCGCGGTCGGTCGAAAGCGGAAGGCGTGCAGCATCTGATCGGGGGCCAAGCGGTTGCGGCCGGGGCCGGCAAAGATGGAGAGCAGCGGCTGCCATGAATGGAGCGCGCCCCGTGCGCTGCGACCTCGACTTCTGCCTCCAGCGCCAGCAGTCCGATCGTGCCGTCCGCGGCCGGCAGCGCGTGGGCCACATTCCCGCCCAGCGTCGCCACATTGCGCACCTGCGGCCCGCCGATGACACCGCAGCTTTCGGTCAGGCATCTGGCCTGGGCGCGCAGTAGCGGGCTGCTTTCAATCTGCGTATGGGTGATTCCGGCCCCCAGAACGATCCAGCCGTCCTCCTGCGTGATGCGGTCAATGCCGGCGATCTTGGTCACATCCACCAGCGTTTCGGGCGCGGCAGTGTGTTCGGCCTCCATATCGAGGATCAGGTCGGTGCCGCCGGCGATGATGCGGGCCTTGTCCTTGTGCTGATGCAGCAGCGAGAGCGCCTCAGCAACAGTTGAAGGGGTGTAGTAGGCTCGCCACCGGGGCATTGCGCACTTCCTGGTCAAAGATTGAAAAAAATTTGACGAAGTATAGCACAGCAGGTTCACTTCTGGAAACGCACCCCTTCTCTGGCGTGCATCCCGGATTTGGGGGCGCCTCACTGGGATCGCGGGCGTCTCGCCCGCAGCCTGTGCAGTTGGACAGAGGCAGCCGGAAACTCGCCCCCATTTTGAATCTCACCCGAAAATTTTATCTCCTTGACAACACGGAAAGAAAAAACTACGATTATATATGCTTTAACTCGGGCAGGTCTGGGTTCCGTGTTTACAACCCCAAAGGAGAGTAAAAATGAAACCACAACTGCGTATTTTGGCATTTGCGGCCATCTTCATCCTGCTGCTTCCCATGATCGCGGCCTGCGGCGGCGCAGCGCCGGCAGCGGAAGAAGCAGCCGTCGAGGCTTCCGAGCCTGAACCGGCAGCCGAGGCCGAGAGTACGGAGGCAGAGGCGCCTTCGGCCTACAACGAAGCCCCTATGCTGGCCGAGATGGTCGCCAACGGGACGTTGCCGCCGGTGGATGAGCGGCTCCCGGCTGAGCCGCAGGTGATTGAACCGGTGGACCGGATTGGCACATACGGAGGCACCCTGCGCTTCGGAGAGGTCAACCCAATCAATCTTTGGAGCTTCGCCACCCTGCGAATGAATGGCCTTTTCCGCTATGACTTCAGCAACACTCAGGTCTTTCTGGACATCGCCAAGGACTACTATTTCTCCGACGACTTCAAAACCCTGACCATAGAACTGCGTGAGGGCCATAAATGGTCGGATGGAGAGCCGTTCACGGTGGACGACATCATGTTCGCCTGGGAAGATGTCGCGTTGAATGAAGAGCTTTCCCCCGCCGGGCCGAGGTCGATCTGGCGCGCCGGAGGCGAGCCGGCAGTCTTCACCAAGATCAGTGACACGGTGGTTGAAATCAGCTTCAGTGTGCCCTACCCCATCATCATGAACTACCTGGGCCGCACAGGTGTAGCCACCGACAACAATGTCATCATGCCCAAGCACTGGCTCAAGAAGTGGCACATCGACTACAACGAGGATGCGCAGAAGTTGGCTGAGGAAGAGGGATTTGAGACTTGGATGCAAGCCTTCAACTTCCACAACCGGCCTCGGAACAACTTCCGGATCGACGGTCCCACCCTCTGGGCCTGGACGACCGAGCAGATCACCAGCGACCGCGCCATCGTTGTGCGCAATCCGTACTTCCACCAGGTGGACACCGCCGGCAACCAGCTGCCCTATATTGATCGCATCGAGGCCGTGATCACGGGCGACAAGGAGGTGCAGACGCTCAAGGCCAGCGCCGGTGAATTTGACTTCGAGACCTATTACATCGATATGAAGGATATGTCGGTCTTTCAGCAAGGCGCCGAGCAGGGAGGTTATCGCGTCGAATTCGCGCAGAACCTCTTCTCCGCCGAGTTGGGTCTGATGCCCAATCGCACCGTCAAAGACCCGGTTCTGAGGGAGTTGTTCAACAATCGGGATTTCCGCATTGCCTTGTCGATCAGTATCGACCGCGAGAGCATGAACGACACGCTTTTTTTCGGGCTGGGCAGACCCTTCCCGGCCACCGTCAATCCCGGTCTGAGCTTCTTCAAGGAGGAGTGGGCCACGACCCACGCGGAGTATGACCCGGAGCGGGCCAACGCGCTTCTCGATTCAATCGGTCTGACCGAGCGGGACAGCGAGGGGTACCGTCTGCGGCCTGACGGCGAAGGCCGGCTGAGCATGCTGATCCACGTCGGTGTATCGGAAGGCCCCAAGATCGCCATGGCTGAACTGGTCCGGGATGACTGGGCTGAGGTCGGGCTTGAGGCAATTGTCGAAAATCTGGGTGAGCAGGGCGGTCTGTTCTCGCAACGGCTGGCCACCAATGATCTGCAGATTCCGACCTGGCATCTGGACAGAAACGCGTTGTTCGGCCGCTCCCTGGGCAGCAACTACGCTGTCGACCAGACCTCTTTCTGGACCGGAACGTGGAAGGACTGGTTCCGGACCAATGGCGAGGAGGGCGTGGAGCCGCCCGAAGAGATCAAGCGGCAGCGGGAAATCTTTGAGCAGTACAAACTGACCGCTGTCGGCACCGAGGAGTTCGACAGGCTTGGCGCCGAGTACTATGAGTACTTCACCAGCGAAATCCCGATGATCGGCACCATCGGTTTTACGCCGCGGCCGGTCATCATCAGCAATCGCCTCCACAACGTGCCGTTGGAGGGCGCCGCCTGGATATCGGACAACAATTTCTACGCCCCGTTCATGCCTTCACAGTGGTTTATTGAAGAGTAAGGGGTAGCGAGGAGAACAGTGCAACACCCTGTTTTCGCCGCGGGTGAAAGCAGGGTGTTCTTACTGTTCGTCAGCGCTCCATATTAGTCAGCCTGTTACGCCGTTTCACTTCCATTAGAAGATTAAGAAAGGAGAGGCCGGGATCGCCTTGTGATTTCCCCGCGCCGATTTCATAATGGCTCAACCATACAAAAAGGTGACAAAGCCGATACGTTTGGGTCTGATTGGTTGCGGCGGTATCGTGCGCCTCAATCATGTTTCCGTATATCTTGCCCTGCCGGATTCTGTGAGCGTGGTCGCGGTGGCCGATCCGGTGCCCGACAACCTTGCCTATGTTGGCAATACGCTTGAAGTGCCGCCGGCGCAGAGGTATGCTGACTATCGCGACATGCTGGCCAAAGCCGAAATCGACGCGGTTTCGATCGCCACGCCGCACGCCCTGCACGCCGAACACGCCATTCAGGCAGCCGAAGCCGGCGTGGCGGTCATCTCTGAAAAACCGATGGCGACTTCCCTGGAGGAAGCTGATGCGATACTGGAGGCGGTCAACCGCAACGGTGTACCCTATGCCATCATGCACAACCTGCTTTTTACCCTGCCGATGCAGGAGGCGTTTTCCCAGCTCCGATCAGGGAAAGTGGGGAAACCGATCTTTGGTCGCGGCCAGTGCATGGGGATGAAACCGGCTGACTTTGGCAGCGATCACGCCAATCCTGCGATGGCCTGGCGCGCCCAAAAGGCGGTGGGCGGCGGCTGCATTATCGATACCGCCTATCACGAGATCTACTCGGTCGAAGCGCTGATGGGTTCGCCGGTCCGCTACGTTGAAGCCAGAGTAAAGACGATGCGTTTCGATATCGACGTCGACGATCTCGCCATCCTCTTGTTTGAACATGAGGATGGGGCCGTGTCGACGGTGTCGGCATCATGGTGTTCGCCCACGCCGACAGCTGAACGGGGGCGCTGGTGCGAAGTGCATACGACCGCTGGATCGATTCGGGTGTTTCACCGCGACGAGGAGCCGTTCTGGCGCTACACCGGGGAGGAAGAAGGTTGGCGTTCTCTGGAAATACCCGAGCCGACAGTGAAAGAGAACCCGGGCGTTGGCGGTCATTTTGGATGCTATGCCGCGACTTTCGAGGCGCTCGCCAGCGGCTCGGAGATGCCGGTGAACGGTGAAAAGGCGCGGCACAATCTGGCCATTATCGAAGCGGCGCGTCGGGCAACCGGCGAACGGCGCGCGATAGGAGTTGAGTGAACATGCGACCCTATGTGGATGTACACTGTCATATCGGGACGACCATTACCTACGATCCTGCTGTTGGGCAGACCACGGGTCGTTGTCTGGCCCGCATGGCCTCCGCGGGTATTGTCGCGGCGGTTATAGGGCCGACCGCGGTCGGTTCGTCGCAGGTCAGGGGTGTACTGGACACGAATGACCAGAACGGGATAATCGTCCGCGCCTGCCGGCAGTTTCCCGATCGGTTTCCCATCGGCCTGGCTCTGATCGAGCTGCGCCACGGCCAGGTCGGGGTGGATGCCCTCGAAGAGACGCTGGTTGAAGGCGGCCTCCGGGGCATCATGTGGCATCCCGCCGGCATGACGTTCGAAAGACAGCTTTATCCTTTTCTCGAAGTTGCGTCACTCGGCGGCGGGCTTTGCCTTTTGCATGAGAGTCCGGCCCGGACTGCCGCCTATGCGCGGCGGTTTCCCAACTTGGCCTTCATCGTCCATGCCGGGACCGCAGAGGAAATGGAGCCCTGCAAGCAGCTGGAGAACGTCTGGTTTGAGATTGTACAAAGGCCCAAAGGCGCTAAGTCCGACTGGGACCTGCCGCAGCTGGTCAACGATCTCGGCAGCGAGCGGATTCTCTTCGGCAGTGACCTACCCTACTACGATTTTCGCATCCTTCAGGCACAGCTGGAGTCCGCGGATATTGACGAGGCAACCCGCGATCGTATCGCATCCCAAAACGCCGTGACGCTGATCCAGCGTTTTCGGCCCGACTGGGAACCGCCCCAGAGAACCCTTGCCGCCCCGCAGAACTATACGCACGAAGAACTGTGGGCGCCCAAGGAGGCCGGAAGCGAAAGGCTGCTATAGAGGCTGAAAGGTAGAGAGGAAACGCCAATGAAATTCGCCCTACTCGGTCACTCAGGACACCTGGATTACTACGAGCAGATGTTGCAGGATCTGCCCGACGTTGCGGTCGTAGCCGTCGCCCTAGCGATGCCGGGCGAAACGCTGGACTCTTTCGCCAACGCCCCGGGCGTGACGTCAGAGACAAAAAGATATTCCGAGTATGAGGAGATGCTGGACAAGGAATCTCCGGACCTGGTGCAGATCTGCGTTCCACCGCAGCAAGTTCCGGGATTGACCGAAATATGCCTGAAACGCGGCATCGCCGTGATGACTGAGAAGCCGCTGGCGATGGATTTGGCGACCCTTTCGCATCTGTACGCGGCGGCCAGGGAGGCCAGGACCCCGCTTGCGGCGCTGCACGGCTACCGCAGAATGAAATGGTTTGAGGCAGTTCGCGATGCGGTCCACGCCGGTCTGATTGGGGAGCCTCTGGGCAGCTTTAGCCAGATCTCCTACCGGTGGGGAGCCAGGCGGCCGGACCATTTTCGCTCACGCGAGACCTTCCCCGGTATTGTCCCGTTTGTGGGCGTTCATGTCATCGACTGGCTCGTGTGGGCGCTGGGCGATGTGTTCACGGAAGTTACCGGCTGGGAGACGACGGCCGCCCATCCGGACTATCCGGCCTGCGCCAGCCAGGCCGCCATTCTGTTGCGGATGCGTAATGGCGGGGTCGCGACAGTGGTGCTGGACTTTCTGCGCCCGGCGACTGCGCCCAGCCATGGCGATGAGCGGATAATGATTTCGGGCACTGCGGGCGTGGTGGAGAGCATAGCCAATGAAGAGACCGCAAAGTTGATCAGCGAACAGGCTGGGGTATGCAACCTCGAGATCCCTGACACGCCGAACTGGTACACCGCGTTTGTCCGCTCAGTTCAGGACGGATCTTTTGCCGGCGTTGAGGAGGTCTTTCGGATGACTGAGATTGCCATCAAAGCCCAGCAGGCGATTGATGAAGGCAGGCGGATCTCCCTGTTGCAATCTCCCTACGAGGCGAAGAAATGATCGGCTATATCGCGCAAAGATTGATCTACGCGATCGTTACCTTCCTGTTCCTGAGCGTGGTTGTGTTCATTATCATTCAACTGCCGCCAGGCGATTTTCTGACAAGCTACGTCGCGCGCCTGGAACAGGAGGGAGATATCATCGATGAGGCTGAAATCGAAGCCCTCAAGCAGGAATATGGCCTTGACGCCACCCCGGTGGAGAAGTACGTTCGCTGGTTTGGCCGCTTTTTGCGGGGCGAAATGGGCCGGTCTTTCGAATGGAACCAGCCCGTAGGAAAGCTGCTGAGAGAACGTCTGCCCTATACGATACTGCTTTCCCTCATCACCCTGTTTTTTACCTATGTGGTTGCCGTGCCAATTGGGATTTACGTCGCCACCCGCCAGTATGGTTTCAGCGACTATCTGTTTTCGGTGCTTGGTTTTGCCGGGTTGGCGACGCCCAACTTCATGCTGGCGCTCATCCTCATGTTCCTGTTCTTCAAATACTTCGGCATTAGCGTGGGCGGCCTGTTTTCTTCGGAGTATGCTCTGGCCCCGTGGAGCCTGGCCAAGGTATGGGATCTCTTCACCCATCTCTGGGTGCCTATCATCGTCATCGGCACGGCAGGCACGGCAGGAATCATCCGCGTTATGCGAGGCACGCTGCTGGATGAATTAAGCAAACAGTATGTCATCACCGCCCGCGCCAAGGGCGTTGCCGAAGGGAAGTTGCTGTTCAGGTACCCGGTGCGCATGGCTATCAATCCGATCGTCAGTACGGTCGGCTGGCAACTGCCGCGCATCGTTTCCGGCGAGACGATCGTCGCCATCGTCCTGAGTCTGCCGACCACGGGTCCTCTTCTCTTCATGGCGCTTATCAGCCAGGACATGTTTTTGGCGGGAAGTATTGTGATGTTTCTGGGAATTCTGACGCTGATTGGCACGTTTTTGTCCGATATTCTCCTGATCGTTGTTGACCCACGCATCCGTTTTGAAGGGAAGGCCTGAGATGTCAACGGACGCAACGGCCCGTTTAGCGAGCGCAAGGGACACGCGTGCGGTCGAGACCACGGCCGAAGAGCGCTATTTCCTGGCCTCGCAATGGCAGTTGATGTGGCGTAAATTCAAAAGACACCGGCTGGCTGTCGTCTCTGCTACCTTGCTGGGCATCCTCTATTTGTTCGCGATAACCTATGAGTTTTGGGTCCCGTATGGCCGGCTGACGAAACACGAAGATTTTCTGAGCGCCTCCCCCTCCAGCATTCACCTCTTTGATAGTGAAGGCCGGTTCCAGGGCCCTTTCGTATATGGGTTGGAAGGAGAGATCGATTTCAAGACCTTCACCCGCGTTTATACTGAAGACACTTCACGGATTTACCGCCTCCGCTTTTTCCAGAAAGGAGAACCCTATCGGTTCTGGGGTCTTATCCCGATGGACACCCATTTCTTTCTTCCAGAGGAAGGAGGCGTGATCTTTCTCTTTGGTACCGATGCGCTTGGGCGCGATCTCTTTTCACGGACATTGGCCGGTGCGCGGGTCAGTTTGTCCGTTGGCCTGGTCGGCGTTTTGATCAGCTTTATCCTTGGCTGTCTCCTGGGGGGCATCTCCGGCTACTTCGGAGGCGCGACCGACATGTTGATCCAGCGCATTATCGAGTTCGTGATCATTGTTCCCACGATACCGCTGTGGATGGCGCTCAGTGCGGCGGTGCCCCCGGGCTGGTCTCCGGTCAAAATATACTTTTCCATCACCATCATCCTATCCATCATAGGATGGGCGGGGTTGGCCCGGGTTGTGCGGGGCAAACTGCTTGAACTGCGTGAGTCGGACTTTGTGATCGCGGCCAAAGTCGCCGGTTCCACCGATATGCAGATTATCGTTGAACATCTGCTGCCAGGGTTTATGAGTTATCTCATCGTCCATCTTACCCTGGCTATCCCGAACATGATCCTGGGAGAGACGGCGCTCAGCTTCTTGGGGCTGGGCATTCGTGCGCCGGCGGTCAGCTGGGGCACGTTGTTGAAAGATGCGCAGAATGTCCGTAGCGTGGCTGTGCAGCCCTGGATGCTTATTCCTGGTCTGCTTGTGATTGTAACCGTGCTTTTGTTCAATTTTATCGGCGATGGGCTGCGTGACGCGGCCGACCCCTACAAGTAACGGCAATGGAACAGCAAGAGCTGGTTCTGGAACTCAGAGATCTGTACACCCACTTTCCCCTGGAAGAGGGGTTGCTGAAGGCGGTGAACGGTGTATCGCTCACGATTCACAGGAACCGTACACTGGGTGTTGTAGGTGAATCGGGCTGCGGCAAAAGCGTAACCGCGCAGTCGATCCTGCGCATTGTGCCTGAGTTTGCACAGATGGCGGGGGAGATTCTTCTGCACAAGAACGGAGAGGTGATCGATCTGGCTGCGCTAGCCCCATCGGGACGAGAGATCCGTGACATCCGGGGTCGCGACATCTCAATGATTTTTCAGGAGCCGATGACGGCTTTTTCACCCGTGCATTCGGTTGGTGAGCAGATCATGGAGGCCATATTGGTCCATGACGTTGTGCCCAAAACCGAGGCGCGCGCCCAGGCGATTGAACTGTTGAAGCTGGTTGGCATTCCAAACCCCGAGGAACGTGTAGACGCCTATCCCCATCAACTATCGGGTGGCATGCGGCAACGGGCGATGATTGCCATGGCCTTGGCGCTCAAGCCGATGCTCCTCATCGCTGATGAACCGACGACAGCGCTGGACGTGACCATTCAGGCCCAGATCCTGCGTCTGATGAAAACGCTTCAGGCCGAGATGGGCATGTCGATCATGTTTATTACCCATGATCTGGGTGTGATTGCGAATATGGCCGATGAAGTAGCGGTGATGTACCTGGGGCGGGTAGTGGAATACGGCAGTGTCAGACAGATTTTCCGCACGCCCAAGCATCCGTATACCCAAGCCCTCTTGCGCTCGATTCCCAGGACGGGACGCAGGGCGCGGGTCCGTCTGGAAACGATCGAGGGCATTGTCCCCGTCCCCCTCGACCCGCCGGATATCTGCCCGTTCGCCGACCGCTGTGAGCAGTTCATCCCTGGCCGCTGCGATGAAAGCGTGCCGGATTTTCTGGAAATTGAGCGGGGGCATTCGGTGCGCTGTATCCTCTACGAATAACGACTATGGAAACGAGCAATCTACTCGAAGTACATAACCTCAAGAAGTATTTCCCCATTGAGAAGGGTCTGTTGCGCCGGGTAGTCGGGCAGGTCCGCGCCGTCGATGACGTAAGCCTGAGCATCCCCGCCGGGAAGACCTTGGGGCTGGTCGGTGAGTCGGGGTGCGGCAAAACGACCCTGGGCCGCTGCGTAATCCGCGCGATCGAGCCGACCGACGGACAGGTGCTGTTGCGTATCGATGGCCGGCAAGCCGACATCACCGGCCTGGATGCCAAGGCGTTGCGCGCCACGCGCCGCCATATGCAGATGGTCTTTCAAGACCCGTATGCCAGCCTCGATCCGCGCAAGACCATTCTGGACATAGTCGGCGAGCCGCTGCGGGTGAACAAGCTGGCAAAGGGCGAGGATCTGGAACGGCGCGTGCGCCAACTGGTCGACCTGGTCGGCCTGGACGTCAAGTACCTCAAACGCTACCCGCACGCCTTCAGCGGCGGTCAGCGCCAGCGCATCGGCATTGCCCGCGCCTTGAGCCTGCATCCCAGCCTGATCGTCTGTGACGAGCCGGTTTCGGCATTGGATGTTTCGGTCCAGGCCCAGATTTTGAACCTGCTGCAGGATCTGCAGGCGGAATTCAGCCTCACCTATCTGTTCATCGCCCACGATCTCAGTGTCATCCAGCATATCTCCGATCAGGTAGCCGTCATGTATGTCGGCAAGATTGTGGAGCAGGCCGAGACGGAGGAGCTCTTCCTGAACCCCAGGCACCCGTATACGGAAGCGCTCCTGTCCGCAATCCCAAGACCTGATCCGGACGCCCTGCTGGACGAAATTACGCTTGAGGGTGAAGTGCCCAGCCCGGCCAGCCCGCCTCCCGGCTGCTACTTTCACCCTCGCTGCCAGTACGCCCAGCAGATCTGTCAAGAGGAAATACCGCCGCTCCTGGAAGTCGGCCCCGACCATTACGCCGCCTGTCATTTCGCCCAGGAGCTGACGCTGCACGGCGTGGGAGATTTGGAAGAGGATAGCCAGTGGTGAGTCCTTCTGTCGGTTCCGGTCTCTACGCAGGTGACGAGACAGGCGCCCGGAAGATGAGAGAGTGGCTCCGGATGGTGGAGTAAACGTATGGATACGCTTCTCTTCTGGACAGCGCTGTGGGTTGCGGGTGTAGGTCTGTTTGTGTACCTGATGATCACGTTGGTGCGCAGGCTGACGATTCGTTTCAGCCAGGGGGTTGAAGCCAACGTCCGCGCCGCAGAGGCCATTGTCAACGACGAGCGCGTTCCCGAAGCCTGGGCAGCGCCCTACCGACAACAGATCGAGACCCTTCGGCGGACCGTTGGCGCTGAAGCCGAGATCGAACGAACTGTCCGCCGCGGCCACAAAGACTGCTTGCGCCGGTTGGACCAACTCGCGCACTATTTTGAGAAAAGCGACCTGGTTGACAGCGCGGAGTCACGCCATGTCCTGCTGAAAGGACTGCAACGCCAGCGCGCACGCTGGGTTGCCGGCGGATGGCAGTACATGATCGAGAAAGATGACGATCGCTGAGCACTGACTCCGATTTATGGAGCAGCTCCGACATCCTCGGTTGACACAGGGAGTCGAATGGTCGCTCTGACAGGTATGCCAGAGGTGGTCGGAACCGCCGCATCACGGTCGATTTTTTGCGTTTGTGCCAATGCCCTCTCTCCAACTACAATAGAGTGAATAATTGTCCCTTGGGAATCGTCCGACCTTCCTGTATTCCCATTTCACTCATGTCCCTCAAAACCACATATTCCATCGGCAGTACCGCAGTGTCAGGGAAACCAGCGCGTAACGACTACCTATTCCGTGTCCCTTTCGAGCAGGGGCGCAATCGAACACATCCATTTAGGCCAAAGGGAGGAACAGGAAATGGAAAAGCGTAGGAAGTTCCGCGAGCATCTGACGATAGTTGTGCTATTGGCTTTGGTGGCTCTACTGGCAGTCGCCTGTGCTCAGGAAGCCGCGCCTGCCTCTGAAGAGGTGTCCGAACCGGCCGCAGACACAACCAGTGAGGGAAGCGTCAAAGATGTTCCCAGAGAGAGGACGTTGATCGTCGGCTGGTGGGGCAGCGATGAGTTTGAAGAGTCGGAGATCTACACGCCTTTCGCCATCGGCGGTGACTACCAGCGCGGCCTCAACGTCATCTATGAAGGCATGGCTTACTGGAATGCTTTCAGAGATGAGACGGTCATGTGGCAGGCCAAGAGCTTTGACTACAATGACGATTTCACCGAGCTGACCATCTCTTTGCGACCGGAGGTGAAGTGGAGCGATGGCACGCCCTTCACTGCCCATGACGTGGTCTATACAATCAACCACCTGATCGAAATCGGCGGTGAGGTCCGCTTCGGCAACGAAGTTCGGCAGTACACCAAAGAGGCTGTCGCGGTGGACGACCACACCGCCCTCATCACCCTGAACTTCTCCTTCCCCCGCTACCACGACCGTTTCTTCGTCTGGAAGTGGGACTCGGGCGCCTTCCCCATCATGCCTAAGCATATTTTCGAAGGCCAGGACTGGGCCACATTCACGCACTACGACATCGAGAAGGGCTGGCCCGTCACGACCGGCCCCCTCAAGGTGGTCTACTCTTCGCCGCAACAGAAGATGTTTGACCGCCGCGATGACTGGTGGGCGGTTGAGTCCGGCTTGACCGATGCACTAAACATGGAACGCGTCATGTTTGTCGTCGGCGGCACGGATCAGTCACGCCTCATCGAGCTTGTCACCAGCAACCAGATCGATATCACCGAGTTGCAGGGCGCCTCGATTCGGCTGGCAGTGGAACGGAATGAGAAAGTCACCGCCCACTACGGTCGCCAGGCCCCCTACGGCTATGTGGACTGGTGGGCACAAGCGTTGTGGCTGAACAACGAGAAGCCCCCCTTTGACAACGCTGACGTGCGCTGGGGGATCTCCTACCTGATCGACCGGCAGCAGATCGCGGACGTCGCCTACGAGGGCCTGACCAGCCCCAACCCAATGCCCTACCCGCCGTATCCCGGCCTGGAACAGTACACCGAGTCGATCTCCGACCTGCTCGAACAGTACGATACCAACGAGTACAACCCCGAAAAAGCTGCCGCGCATCTCGAGGCCGCCGGCTATAGCATGAATAGCGACGGCATGTGGGCGGACGCCAATGGCGACACCATCAAAGTGCCGCTTGAGTCCTGGTTTGCCTGGAACGCCCCCGGTGAGGTCCTGGTCGAGCAGCTGAAACGCGGCGGGATCGATGCCGAATTGACAACGCCGCCGGACGCCTGGGACCGCTTCGTCTCCAAGACGCACACCGCCTTCCCCGCCGGCCACACCGGCAGCCTGAAGGAACCTTACGAGGCGTTGAACCTGTACACCTGCGGCAAAGAAGGCGGCCCGGCCTCCAACTGGGCCTCAAACCAGTCGCTCTGGTGCAACACCGACTTCGACGAGATCGTGCTGGCGATGTCACAGGTGCATCCGGATGATACCGAGACCATGAAGACGCTCTTCCGCCAAGCGATGGAGATCTGGCTGCCCGAGTTGCCTTCAGTCATGCTGTTCAACTGGAAACACAACATGGCGATGAATCAGACCTACTGGGAGAACTGGCCGACCGTTGACAGTAAGGATGGCGAGTATGTTAACGAAGCGCCCCAGTTGCTCGGCTTCCACCTGGTCCTGCTTCATCTTGAATCGGCGCAATAGCGCAAAGCGGCTGGTGGGGTAGCTAGCTGCCCTTCACTAGCCGTCTATCACCATCCACCGGCCACTGGGGCTTGCCAATGTGGGCTGCTGGCTATCTCCTGAAACGAATCGCCTTTTTTTTCCTGATCGTGTTGACGGCCGCGACGGTGAATTTCTTCCTGCCGCGGCTGTCCGGTCAGGATCCGATCCGCGAACGCATGATCAAACAGGTGCAGTCGGGCAGCGCCTGGGGAAAAGGCATCGAAGAGATGGTCGAGGTCTACAACGCCAAGTTTGGCCTGGATAGGCCCCTCTGGCGGCAGTACCTCACCTATCTGGGCGACATGGCCCGTTTCGACCTGGGCCATTCGATCGCATTCTACCCCAAAACGGTCAAGGAGATTCTGCGCGAGGCGCTGCTCTGGACAATCGGTCTCCTTACCATGACAACGCTTCTTTCTTTTGTATTCGGAACGTTTTTTGGCGCGCTCGTCGCCTGGACGCGTGCGCCTCTCTGGCTCCGCTCCCTGGCCCCGCCGATCATGACCATGGCGGCCATCCCCTACTATCTGTTGGGGCTAATCATGCTCTTCGTGTTTGCCTTTGAGTTGCGTTGGTTTCCCGGGCACGGTGGCTATCGCATCGGCACCATCCCCAACCTGAGTTGGCGCTTCCTTCTCGAAGCCCTCGAACATTCCATCCTGCCCGCGTTATCTATCCTTCTGTCGAGCCTGGGCTTCTGGGCCATCGCCATGCGCGGCATGATGATCACGGTTGAGGGCGAAGATTACATGACCCTGGCCGAAGCCAAAGGCATCAAGAGCGGCCGCCTCTTCTTCGACTACGGGCTGCGCAACGCGATTCTGCCCCAGATCACCTCGCTGGCTCTGGCCATGGGGTATGTCTTTTCCGGCGCGCTTCTGGTCGAGGTGGTGTTTGGCTTCCCCGGCATCGGCACCGTACTCTTCAACTCGATCAAAGGCGTAGACTATCCCGTCATCCAAGGGATCGTATTGACGATCATCCTCACGCTGGCCACCACAACTTTGATCCTGGACCTGACTTTGCCGATGCTGGATCCACGCATCAGAAGGCAGACCTGAATGACTATGCGCTCAAATGGCAATGGGACAGCGCGTCTGAACAACCGCTCGCCGTTCCTGGAGGCGCTGGGCTACCTGCGCCGCAACCCGTCCCTCGCTATTGGGCTGAGTCTGATCCTGGGCCTTCTGCTCTTTTCTGTTGTCGGCCGGCTGCTTGTCAACATCGAAGACGCCTCGCCTCTTTCCGCGCCGCCATACCAATCACCCTCTGCCGAATACCCATTTGGTACGGATAAGGTGGGCCGGGATCTGCTGGCGGTCATGATCGTGGGCACGCCGCTCACGTTGCGGGTCGGTCTGCTTGCCGGCGTGTTGGGCGTGGGCTTCGCCAGCCTGCTGGCCTTCGCCGGCGCCTATTACGGCGGCATCATCGACGCTGTCATCCGTCTGGTTGTGGACGTAGGGCTGACCATTCCCAGCATCCTGATTCTGATCCTGATCGCAATCGCTCTCAGAGGCGTCAACCCGACCGAAATGTCCCTAATCGTGGCCGCCACGGCCTGGCTGTGGCCCACGCGCACGATTCGCTCGCAGGTTCTTTCGCTGAAGGAGCGCGCCTATGTCGATGTAGCCCGCATGTCCGGCATGCGCGGGCGCGAGATTATAGTCCACGAACTCATGCCCAACCTCATTCCCTTTATCGTCGCCAACCTCGTCAACACGACCGCTTCGGCCATCCTGGCCACTATCGGTATGGAAGCCTTGGGGCTGGGGCCCACCTCCCACCCGACCCTCGGCATGACGATCTACTGGGTCATCCTCCATGCCGGTGTGCTCGGAGGATACTGGTGGTGGTGGGTAGCCCCTGTGGTGATCATTGTCCTGATCTTTATCGCCCTTTACCTGACTTCCGTCGGCATGGATGAGTTGGCGAATCCCAGGTTGAGGAGAAGCGTATGACGCCGCAACCGCGTTCAACTGGCGAAGCGCATGCGCAATCAGCCGCGCTGCAAGTGCGCAACCTCCGGGTCCATTACCATACGCCCAGCGGCGTCGTGCAAGCGGTGGACTCCGTGAGCTTCAGCCTGGAGCCGGGAGAACGCTTCGGCCTGGTCGGGGAGTCCGGCTCGGGCAAGACGACGCTGGCAATGGCTCTGCTGCGCATGATCAAGCCGCCCGGACAGATCGAATCCGGTCAGGTCTGGCTGGACGGACAGGATGTGCTGGCGCTCTCCGGCGAAGAGATGCGGAAGGTACGCCTGGCAGGGATCGCGCTGGTGGCGCAAGGCTCCATGAACTCCCTGAATCCGGTTACCCGGATCCGGCGTCAACTGCTCGATGGCATGAAAGATCACGCCGCCGCCGGGTCCAACGGCACTGACAGCGGCGCCAATGCGGCAATGATGAGCCGGCGGGAGCAGGAAGCCTATGTGCATGATCTGCTGGCGCGGGTAGGGCTGGAGCCCCAGGTGGCCGACATGTACCCGCACGAGTTGAGCGGCGGGATGAAGCAGCGGGTCTGCATCGCCATGGCCATCAGCATGCGCCCCAAAGTGATTATCGCCGACGAGCCGACCAGCGCGCTCGACGTTGTGGTGCAGATGCAGATAATGGAGACTTTGCGCCGCGTCCAGGAAGAGGTCGGGGCGGCCGTGCTCCTCGTCGGCCATGATATGGGCATCATGGCCCAGTTTGTGGACCGAGTGGGGGTCATGTATGCCGGCAAACTGGTGGAGGTCTCGCCGGTGCGGGAGATTTTCAGCCGTCCTCTGCATCCCTACGCCCGCCTGCTGATCGAATGCTTGCCGTCTCTGGAAGTTAAGGACGCTCTGGAAGGCATACCGGGGCTGCCGCCTTCGCTGCTTGAGCGGCCAACGGGCTGTCTTTTCCATCCCAGATGCCCCCATGCCGCCACCGAATGCGTCACACAGGAGCAGACGCTGGATGAGGTGCAACCGGAGCGTTGGGTAGCTTGTCATCGTCTGGAACTGATTCACAATTCGCAGCCGGAAACCGGAATTCCCTAACCGGAATCCGGCCATCTGCCACGAGCCGCGAGTCGCATGAGCGCCTTGCTCGAAGTTCAACATATCACCAAGGTCTTCGGCGGCGGCCTGTTCAGCCGCAACCGCACTACGGCGCTGGAAGACTTTTCATTGACCATCGCCAGCGAGCCGCCCTCCATCACGGCTGTGGTCGGAGAAAGCGGCAGCGGCAAGACAACGCTGGCCCGCATCCTCCTGGGGCTGGAGACGCCAACCGAAGGGCAAGTGTTCTATCAGGGGAAGGATCTGCGAGGGCTTTCCACCGCGGAATGGCATTCGTTTCGACGCGATGTGCAGGTCGTCTTTCAGGATCCGTTCGAGGTCTACAATCCCTTCTACAAGGTCGACCATGTTCTGACGACCCCGATTGCCAAATTCGGCCTGGCCAAATCGCCACAGGAGCGTCAGACGCTGATCGAGGAGGCCCTGCATTCAGTGGGGTTGCGGCCCGAAAACACCCTGGGACGGCGCCCCCACCAACTGAGCGGCGGGCAGAGACAACGCATAATGGTTGCGCGCGCGCTGCTGTTGCGCCCGCGCCTTATCGTGGCCGACGAACCGGTCTCCATGATCGACGCCTCGCTGCGAGCCACCGTTCTGGGAAACCTGCGTCAACTGAATCAAGAGTTCGGCATCTCCGTCGTCTACATCACCCACGACCTCACCACGGCCTATCAGATCAGCGAAAACATTATTGTCATGTATTCCGGCTCCGTAGCCGAGGCGGGGGACATTAACCTCGTAGTGAAGCAGCCGCAGCATCCGTACACGCAGTTGCTGATCGGCTCCGTGCCCCAACCCGACCCGGACCGCCGCTGGAATACAGAAGCGATGGCCGCTTCGACGGCAGCGACAGGCGCAGGCGATGGCTGCAAGTTCTTCGCGCGCTGTCCTCATGCGATGTCGAAATGCGCCGGTAGCGCGCCGCCACTGTTCCAGACGGATGCGCATCGCCTGGCGGCCTGTTATCTGCACGAGGAGTCTCCTTCGCTTCCAGCTGAAGAAATGGCCTCGTTATTCGTCGGGCGCGGCGCAAGTGCCAACTCCCTCTCTTGAAGAGCGGAGCGCTTCCCTCTTCAGTGCCAGCCAGCCGAGTCACCCCTTCTCGTACCACCCCGACCCGAAAATCAGCCCGTCATGGCGCACGACCCGCGTGTGCTTGCTCCCTCACAATCAGGCAACCCTCTTGCGACAAGCAAACTATTCCGGCATCGTCCTCAATATCAGCGGCTCAAGGAATTGCACACTCTTGACGATGCCTTCGGATGCGCTCATCACCGGGTCTTCGTGTTCGATGCTCAGCGCTCCGTCGTAGCCGGCCACGCGCAGCGCGCTCACGAAATCGCGCCACCATGCCTCCCCATGGCCGTAGCCCAGCGTGCGGTAGGCCCACGAGCGCTCGGCAACCAGGTCCATCGGCCGCATATCGAGGCCGCCGTTGAGAGCCATTTCAGAAGGGTTGAGGCGGGTGTCCTTGGCGTGGACGTGGAAAATGAACCCCTCTCCCAGCGTAGGGATGACGATGAGCGGATCCATGCCCTGGTAAAAAAAGTGGCTGGGATCGAGGTTGACGCCCACGCTCGGCCCGGCGATCGCGCGCAGGCGCAGCATAGTGCGCGTGTTATACACGGACTGGCCGGGGTGTAGTTCGATGGCGACCCTGACGCCGTGGTCGGCGGCAAACCGGCCGGCCTTTTCCCAGAAAGGGGTGATTGCTTCATCCCACTGCCAGCGCTCCAGGTCAGCGTATTCCGGCTGTTGCGGGTGGGTGGGCCAGTTTGGGTAGGGTGTCCCACTCGGGTCGCCGGGGCAACCGCTCATCGTTACGATGGTATCCAGGCCGAGTTTATGAGCGAGTTCTACCGTCTTAAAGAAGACATCCTGCGATGCTGGGCCGCGCGCGGGGTGCGGGTCGAGCAGGTTGCCATTGCAGTTGAGAGCGCTCAGCATCAGGCCGCGACTTTCTATGGCGGACCTGAAGGCTGTGCGGGCCTCCTCGTTATGCAGCAGTTCATCCAGGTTGCAATGCAAAGCCGGCGAGAAATTGCCCGTTCCGATTTCCACAGCTTCGATCCCGTGCTCGACAACCCAATCAAGCGCCTCGCTGAAGGAAGTTGGCAGGCTATCTGTGAATAGTCCGATTTTCAAAACATCCTCCTGTCTGTTGGACCCAGGGCGCGCATCCCACTCCGCGTCCCCTCCAATTCACTCCTTCTCGTACCAGCCCGACCCGAAGAACAGCCCCTCATGGCGCACGACCCACGAGTGCTTGCGTGTCTCCTCGCCCGTCTCCGGGTTGTTGAAGACGTAGCTGACCCATTTGCCTGCTTCGGTCGCGCTCAGAACGTCGTCGCCATAGAAGTAGCCGGTGACGTCGACGCGCAGCGCGGGGTCCCGCCCGATCATTTCGGGGTTGTGGTGCGCGATGGTGTACCCATCTCCGCCGATAATGAAGACGTACCACTGCCCGTCCACGCTTGTGGATGAACTGTAGTGGTCGATGGCTGCCTGGCGGCCTTCATAATCGTAAAGGCGGATGGCATCCTGCACGAGCGCCTGCGTGTAGGCTGCCGGTTCGCTCTTGGTGGGGATGGCAACGCAACCGACCATGAGGAACGCGAGTACGAGAACGGCAGATAGTGAGGCAGAACGTAACATGCTTGTCTCCATTTTGATTAAGCCAGTTTGAGTTATCTACTTTAGTTTACTTTCATGCCTCTATTTGAACCAACATTGGCCTTCCCCCGATACGTGGGTATAATCTCTCTGTCCATCCGTTGGAACGCGCCCATCGGTAACATCTGATACTTTCCTATTGTTCGATCCTAATTGCGTTTGTTCGATGCGCCCCCTGCGCCAAATGGGGCCCAAAGAGACAATCCAATGACAGCAATGCGTATCGGCATCGGCTCGATCTTCCAGGAAAGTAATCAGTTTGCGGCTACGCAGACCGATCTGGCCCTGTTTCATAACTCCTATGTCCATGACGGCGATGCCTTGCTCCAACTGGCAGGCACCGACTGCGAAGTCGCCGGCATCCTCGCCATCTGCGCGGAGGAGGGCGCGCAGCCGCTCCCGCTGTTGGCGGCGCGCAGCGTCTCGGGCGGCGCGCTCACCGATGACTGCTATACCGAGCTGAAGGAAAGGCTCCTGGCGCGACTGCGGGCCGCGATGCCGCTTGACGGCCTCATCCTCGCCATGCACGGCTCCATGGTCGCAGCTTCGCAAGAGGACCCGGAGGGCGACGTCCTCGAGGCCGTGCGCAGCATCGTGGGGTCGGACCTGCCGATCGTCATGACGCTCGACCTGCACGCGCACGTCACCCCGCGCATGGTCAGACAGGCCACTGCCCTGGTGTCGTTCACCCACTATCCCCACGACGACACCTTTTCCACCGGCGAACGCGGGGCCAGCCTGCTGTTGAGGACAGTCAGAGGCGACGTCAGTCCGGTGATGGCCCTGGCCAAAGTTCCCATTATCTGCGGAGCCTGCAACGGCCAGACATTCGGCGACGGCCCTATGGCCCATCTGACCCGGCGGGCGCGGCGCTTGGAAGAGGAGCCGCACATCCTCTCCGTATCCTGTTTCCAGGTCCACCCCTACAACGACCTGCCCGGCATGGGCTGCGGCGGCGTCGTGGTGACGGACAACGACCCCGCGCTGGCGGCAAATGAGGCGCATGCGCTGGCCGCGGCGTTCTGGGCGCGGCGCAGCGCGTTCGAAGTGGAGCATCTGACGGTCGCGGAGGCGGTTGCCCGCGGCCGCCGGGTGGAGGGGGGGCCCGTGCTGCTGGTGGACACCGCCGACTGCGCCGGCGGCGGCGCGCCCGGTGACAGCGTCGCTCTGCTGGGCGAACTGCTGGCGCTGGGCGTGGACGAGCCTGCCTTTCTGATGGTGGTCGATCCGGCCGCGGCCCAGGCTTGCGCGCGCGCCGGCATCGGCCGGACGGTCAGCCTGCAGGTCGGCTACAGCCTCGACCCGGCCTGGGGCGAACCCGTACCCGTCAGCGGCGTCGTGCGTCGTCTCAGCGACGGCAGCTTTCTCTACGACGGCGGTCTCTTTGGCGGCACCTGGGCCTCGATGGGCCTCTCGGCCGTGTTGCAGATCGGCAGCATCCAGCTTCTGGTCATGTCGCAGCCGACCTACGACTGGGGCGATGAGCAGTTTCGCAGCGCGGGCATGGATGTGCGCCAGGCCAAGTTCATCGGCGTCAAGAATCCGATGAACTACCGCTACGCCTACCGCGACGTCATGAAGGCGGCCTTCATCGTCGACACGCCCGGACCGACCCCGGCCCATGTGCGCAACCTGAACTTTGAGCGCATGCAGCGGCCCTTTTTCCCGCTTGACGAGGAGATTCCCGACCTTGAGATAGCGGTTGTCGTCAGCTGAGGACGAGCCGCGAAGGAACACCAAGGAGCGCCTGACAATGAATCCAGCCGCCGCGCAACTGTTGGAAGAGTGTATCGAGCAACTGAAGCAGGGGGAGCTGACCGAGGAACGGCTGCGAGAGTTGGGCAAGGCGCTGGAGGAAAACGGGGCCGGACGCCAGAGTTTGCTCTACTTGCAGACCGCAACCACCTCAGTCACCTCCCAGGTCGTGGGGATGCTGCAGGTCGCGGACGGCGAAGTCTCCGACGGCCCCTTCGACCCCGCCGACTGGCCTTATAAGACCGTATTGGACGCTATCAACGCCGGCTGGCGCGTGATCCGCTTTCCGGCCCGGCTTTTGTCCGGTCACAGCCCGGATGTGCATGTTACCTGCGAGTTCATTCTGGAGAAATGGGAATAAATGGACGCCGCGCTCTGGAACATCGGCATGAAGGTCGATGACATGGACAGCGAAATCGCGTTCTGGCAGGAGATCGGGGCGAAACTGGTATTGCGCGAGATGTTCACCGCGCCCGACGGTGAGGAGGTCGACTACGCCTTCGTCGAGTTTGGCGGCACGCGCATCTTTCTTACGCCCAGGACGGTCTTCGAGGACAAACTCGGCCGCGAGCTGATGCCCGGCCTGACGCACGCCGTCTTCGAAGTCGAGGACCTGGACCGGGAGTACGAACGGCTCACCGCCATGGGCCTGGAGGTTCTAGTCGAACGGGTGGAGATCAGCGCCGCCTTCGGCTCGCGCCGCCTGGCATTCTTCCGCTCACCCAACGACATGGTTTTTGAAATTCTGCAGATTCTTGAAGCGAAAATCTGACGATGAGTCTTAAGACGCTCGTGCATACCGGACAGGAGGTGACCAATGGCGAGGGAAGCGCTTCGCGCGACGGATGACATCAAGCCTACCTTGACCGATGAGGAAGTCCTGGAATTCTGCAAAACGGGCATCCTCACCCTCGAAGGCGTGATACCGGATTCCACCAACCGCTGGGTTTTCGAGTATCTTGACGAGGAGGGAGCAGACCCCCATCAGCTGGTGCGGGATGAACGGTTTATCGACGAAGTGCTGTTGCATCCGGCGGTCGCCGGCGTCGTGCGCTCCTTGCTGGGCGCCAACTTCCAGCTGCCCGAGTGGATGGCCAACCATCGCCTGGTGGGGCCGGTAAAAGCCAATTACTGGCACATCGACGCCGGTTCCGACTTCGAGCGCGCCTGCAATCTGTTGCAGGTCTTCTATATTCCTCAGTCGAACGGCATGGAGATGGGGCCGACCCTGTTCCTGCCCGGCTCTCATCTGGTGCCCATAACCAGAGAGGACATAGAGCGCTTTGGTCATCTGGCCGGCCAGGTACCGACCACCGCGCCCGCCGGCTCGGTGTTCGTCACAGCCTATTCGATCTGGCATCGTCACCCGACAAGGTCAATCAATCGACGCGCAACCTGTTGAAGTGGGTGTACTGGCGCACAACGCCGCCGGCGCGCGACTGGAACGCGCGCGCCGATTTTGATTTCGCCGCCGCCGACTATTCCTTTACCAGCAGCTATTTCTGCGGCGGCCACCGCAAATGGCAATCGGTCCCGCGCGTGGCCGAAATGTTCTACTGGCTGTGTGGCAAAGCGGACGAGTTCCACATGGTCGGCGGTTCAGGCTGGCCGTATTCCTCCTCGGATCCGGGCATGTGGTCCAGGTCGCGTTGAGCGCCAAGTCGACTGCACTGTTGTGCCCAATGCGGAGGTCGAACCATGAAACTCAGCAGCGCGCAGATTGCGCAGTATGACGAGCAGGGTTACCTGTTTTTCCCGGATCTGCTGGACAGCGATGAAGTGGCGGTTCTGCAGGAAGAGCTGCCGGATATCCTCAGTCGCCAGGGGCCGGAGATCATCTCCGAAAAGGAGGATACGTCGTCGGTCAGGCTGGCCTTTGGGGCGCACACGTATTCCGAGCCGTTCCGCTGCCTTACGCTGCTCCCCCGTCTGTTGAACCCGGTCCGCCAGCTGTTGCAGGACGACGTCTATCTGCATCAGAGTCGTCTGAACCCCAAACAGGGCTTCGGCGGCGGCGCGTCCTGGGACTGGCATCAGGATTACCCGCCCTGGCATTCGATCGACGGCATGCCGGAACCGAACTGTATCATGGTATCGGTGTTCATCGACGACTGTACCGCGGTCACGTCTCCCCTCCTGGTCGTGCCCGGCTCGCAGCGCCACGGGCTTCTGGACGCCCGGCTGCACAAGGACGCGGCCGGCAGAGGATACGCGCTGCATCACATCGACAATGCGACTTTTGAACGGCTCGCGGCGGAGAACGGGATCGAAGCGCTGGTCGGGCAGGCGGGATCGGTCGCCTTCATCCATTGCAATGTGCTGCACGGTTCGGCGAACAACGTCTCTCCCTGGCGGCGGGCGATCATGTACCTGATCTACAACGCCGTCAGCAACGCCTGCGCCGGCAGCGAGCGCCCGTGGTATCAGAACAATCGCGACTTCACGCCGCTGCAGCCGCTCGACGATAGCAGTGTGAAGGCGCTGGCCTGAGCGGCGGTCGCTGGATTCCGCGTCGCACCCACCTGGGAGCAAAAAACATGAGGTATCTTACCGCCGCCCAACTGCAAGAGATCGGCGTCCGGATTCTGGATGCGGCCGGCTCGCCCCACGCCGAGTCGCAAACCGTATGCGAGGTGCTGGTGCGCGCCAACCTGCTGGGACACGACTCGCACGGCGTGATGCGCATACCGCAATACGTCGGCGAAATTCGCAGCGGCGCGATCCGGCCGGGCACGCCTATCGAGATCGAACGTGAGACCGCGGCCTCAGCCGTCATCCGGGCGCATCAGGGCTGGGGTCCCGTTATCGCCCGCCAGGCGATGCGGCTCGCGATAGAAAAGGCGCGCCAGGTCGCCATCGGCACGGTCGTTGTGCGCGGCAGCCAGCACGTGGGGCGGGTGGGGGAATACCCCACCATGGCGGCCGAGGAGCGTATGATCGGCATGGCGGTCGTCAACTCCTACGGCACCACCGGCTCGGTGGCCCCGTGGGGTGGCGCCGAACGACGGCTCTCCCCCAACCCCATTGCCTTTGCCATGCCGAGCGGCGGCCCGTGGCCCGTCATGGTCGACATCACGACATCGGTATTTCCTGAAGGCAAAGTCCGGGTAACCCGCTACGCAGGCAAACAGTTGCCTGACGGCGTTATCATCGACGCCGACGGCAACCCCACCACCGAGCCGGCCGCCTTCTATGGCCCCCCGGAGGGCGCTCTCCTGCCCCTGGGCGGGATCGTAGGCCACAAGGGCTTTGCGCTGGGCATCGTGGCCGAGCTGCTGGCGGGTGCGCTCTCCGGCGCCGGCTGTACCGGCAAAGAGAGAGAGGAGACGGGCAACGGCGTCTACTTCCAGGCCATCAATATCGAGGCCCTGCTTCCATACGACGAGTTCATCGAGACGGTCCGGGAGCAGATCGCCTGGGTAAAGTCGGCGCGCCCTCAACCCGGTGTCAACGAGGTCCTCTTCCCCGGCGAACCCGAGTACCGCGCCGCGCAGCAACGCGGCGCGCACGGCATCCCGGTCGAAGACAGCATCTGGCAGGAGATGGTCGAGACGGCAAACAGCCTCGGCGTCGAGATTTCAGCCTGACCCGCGCCGCCCCGACCCGGTTTGATGCCCCATCGTTTACATGGCATCATGGACGGCTAAGCGCCGCTATCCACTAACCACTATCCACTACCCACTGCCCCAACGAGGTTCAGACAATGCAAATTCTCTTTCTTCCCTTCAATCCCGTCATGCAATACTGGTACGATGGTTTTGTCGAGGCGGTCGACGGGCGTTATCCAATTAAGATGTACGATCGTGATAAGCCGGTGGCTCTGCAATTTGAAGGCATCGACGTGGTCGTGGCGTGCGCGGGCTGCACGCACGAGATGGTCGATGCGTCAGTGGAGGCCGGCGTCAAGTTATGGCAGGTGCTTTCGGTCGGTGTCGATCACTGGGATATGCCATATTTTTTTAAGAAGGGAATGCCGTTTGCCAACACGCCCGGTCCCTTCAGCGCCATCGCCCTGGCCGAGCATGCGCTTACCCTGATGCTCCTGATCGCCAAGAACCATCGTACAGCGCAGGCGAATATGCGCGCCGAACTCTTCAGTCTGCCGCTGAACGACGAACTGGCGGGCAAGAAACTCGGCCTGATCGGCCTGGGCGCAAGCGGGCGGGAACTGGCCAAGCGCGGCCACGCCATGGGCATGGAGATCATAGCGATCGACATCGCCGATATCCCGCAGTCGGTGCGCGACGAGTGTCATGTCTCCTTCTTCGGGGATCCCGGCGCTATGGAGCATGTGATCGCCGAGGCCGACTATCTCTCGCTCCACACACCCAGCACCGCCCAGACCAAACACATGATCGGGGCGCGGCAGTTTGCGTTGATGAAGCCGACCGCGGTACTGATCAACGTGGCGCGCGGGCTGCTGGTGGATGAGGACGCGCTGGTCGAGGCTTTGCAGAGCGGGCAGATCCGGGCCGCCGGCATGGACGCATTCGCGACCGAGCCGCTGCCGAGCTCCCACCCGCTGCTGCAGATGGACAACATGTTCTGCACGCCGCACATTGCCGGCGTAACCCGGGAGACCACACAGCGCCGCGGCCAGGCCGCGGCCACCAACGTGGAGCGGGTCTCCAAGGGGCTGGAGCCGCTGCATCTGGTCACCCCTGACAGTTGAAGTTAATTCGAATAGAGAGATAGGATTCCGAGGAGAGAGCGGAATATAACTGCGAGTGGGTGGTGGTGTGTCCTATCCACTTTTCGCTGCTGGTCTAACTTCACGCTCGCTGACCGTCACTTTAGGGCCCTGGCCAAGCTCGATGCCGCCGGTGAGAGGTATTTCCGCGCCGGTGATGAAGCTGGCCGCATCGCTTGCCAGAAAGAGGCAGAGGTTGCCCGCCTCTTCTATCGTCCCGCTGCGCCCGGTCCACTGCCATGTCTCCACAAAGTTGTGAAACGCCCGCCCGTGTAAACACCCGCGCGCAGCCTGAGCCGATACCCTTGCTGCCGCCCGTGATCAGGGTGGCTTTGTCAAATCCAGCGGCAAATGATGTCGTTTTCTCTGCCATCGGTTCCGTCCGCTTCGCGGCTGTGGTTAGCGCCGCCGGTGTGAATTCCGTATGATGCCAGGACCTTTCGTACGGTCTGCGCCGCGAGTCACGGGTGTCTCGCCTGTCGCCACGCAATACGCAACGCGGCCGAAAGCGTACGATCAGTCTAAGAGTACATCAGCCGCTGTCGTCAGGCCGCCCGCGCACGATCAGGTACTCGACATCCTCCAGCGTTGAATCCTCAACGTTGAGGATCCCCTGCCTCTCACCGCCCTTCAGCACCATCACCCGGTCCCCGATGGACAGCACATCGCTGATGCGATGCGTGATCAGGATAATCGAAATTCCTTGATCGCGCAGTTCAGACATGAGGTCCAGCAACGTGTTGGCTTCCTTCACCCCCAGAGCGGCTGTCGGCTCATCCATGATCAAGATCGTGGCATCGAAGCCGATCGCCCGCGCAACGGCCACCATCTGGCGCTGACCCCCCGACATCCTCTCGACCAGCAGCTTGGGCGAACTGATGTTGATGCGCAGCCGCGACAGCAGCGCTTCCGACTCGTTGTACATCCGCTTCTTGTCCAGAAAAGTGATGCCAAGGAACCGCTTGGTGTACTCCCGCCCGGTGAACACATTGGCGGCAACGTCCAGATTGTTGAAGACCGCCAGGTCCTGGTATATCATCGCCAGGCCCAGTGCCTGGGCGTCGCGTGGATTGCGCAGCGCGGCCTTCTGCCCTCCGATGAAGATCTCCCCTGCGTCCGGAATCACCGACCCGTAGAGCGTCTTCATCAGCGTGGACTTTCCAGCCGCATTGTCGCCCACCAGGCCCAACAACTCCCCGTGCCTCAACTCCAGATCGACGCCGTTGAGCGCCTGGACGTTGCCAAATCTCTTCGAGATTCCCCGCATCTCAACCGCGTGCTCAATGCTCATGGGTATACTCACAATCGTTTTGAGGAGTGAGAAGATCTCTCTTCCCACCCCTCGAGATTCCCCGCCTCTCTTACTGCATAATCTCCGTTTCGACTATCTCCTTGATCTCCAGGAAATTCTGCTTCATCGTATCCTGGTAGCTGTCGATGTTGGACTGGTCGACAAGCGTGATGCGGGTGTCAAGATACTGTGTAGTTGCCTGCACGCCCTGGTGCTTTATCATCCACGGAATGTAGACCGCCAGGTATCCCTGACCATAGGGCTGCTGAACGTAGGTGAAGGAGACGGTTCCATTGCGGATGCCTTCGACGATCTCCGGCGCGTCGTCCACGCCCGTAACGATAACATCGTCGCGGCCAGCGTCCGGGAAAGCCACCGTCGCGCCCACCGAATTCAGGTTGCCGAGCGAGTAGTAGGCATCCATTTCAGGATAGGTGACCAGCGCCTCTTCCGCACAGCGTACCGTGCCCTCCGGGTTGTCACAGTCGATCAGCACGCCGATCACTTTGATGTCCGGCGCATGTTCGGCGAAGTAGTCCTCAAGCCCGGCCTGGCGGTCCTTGTCTACCACATTGCCTGGCTCGCCAAAGGCAACCACCACGTTGCCTTCGCCGCCCATCAGCTCCACCAGCCGTTCGGCTACCGTCGCGCCGGCCGTGTAGAAGTCGGTCGCCATGCAGACGTCGGCATTGACCGCCTCGGAGCAAGAGGCATTCTGGGTGGTTCCAAGTCCTCTCTCTTTGGCCTGGGCCAGGATACCCTCCATGATATCCGGCACGCCCGTCATCACGCTCAGGCCGGCGATGCAGGGCAGAGAGAGGGCGGACTCCGTCATATCCAACTGTTTCTCAGGGCTGTATTCAGCCGGCGCCAGGAAGACGATCTCCACGCCAAGCTCCTCCGCAGCGGCCTCGGCGCCGCCCTGCCAGGCCGTAATGTAAGGATGCACCAGCGGCGCGCTGACAATGTACCGCTCCGTGTCACCACAATCCGGCTCCCTCTCAACAACCACCGTTTCCGGCATTGTGCAGGCAGCCAACCCTACAGCCAGCAGCACGATCAACGCTATGCCGAATAACAATCGCTTCATGACTCTTTCCTCCTTCATCTGAAAGATAATCTATCCAGTCCTGCGGTGCGACTCGGTACGCATGACGGTCTTTTGCTATCGCCACCTCCTTACCCCGGTGACCAGCGGACGCTGAGCACAGAGAGCGTCCGCCACTGGAAACCGGACACTAGGCCTGGCCCCCGTTCAACGATCGCGGCCCAAAATGATGCGCCAGTTTAACTCTCCCCGCCGGAATTGGTCGATCAACAGGGCCACCACCACCAACATGCCCTGCACGATATCCTGCAGATAGATGTTCAGTTGCAAGACGACCAGAGAATTGCGCGCAATCCCCATGATGGCCGCGCCGATCAACGTGCCCGCCATCGAGCCAACGCCCCCGGTCAACAGCGTGCCGCCCACGATCGCAGCCGTGACCACCGGGAAGAGCAGCCCCTGGCCGATCTGCGGCAGCGCATTGCCCACCCGACCCAACAGGACGATCCCTCCCAGCGCCGACAGAAATCCGCTCAGGGTGAAGATACCGACGCGGATGCGTTCGACATTCATGCCCACATCCTGGCTGGCCTTCAAGTTGCCGCCGATCATGCGCACCCGCAGCCCGAAAAGCGTCCGCGTCAGCAGAATATGCATGAGAAAGGCGACGATGAACATCAGGACGATCAGAGCCGGCACCGGACCGATAAGCCCTTTGCCCAGCCAGGTCAGGCCGTCGGGCAGGCCGATGATCGACTCCCCGCGCGTGATGTAGAAATTGACGCCCAGAAAGACCGCGCCGGTGGCAAGCGTCATCACAATCGGATGAAGGCGGAAGCGTGCCGCCAAAACACCGTTCAGAAAACCGCACACCACACCGACCCCCAACCCCCCGATAATGGCGATGGGCGGATCAAGACCCGCGTTTTTCCACAGTTTGGCCGTGACCATCGCCGCCAGGCCGGCTATCGACCCCTGCGACAGATCGAACGCGCCCGATACGATCACCAGCGTCTGGCCCATCGCCACAATCGATGTCACCGAAATCTGCCGCAGAATCGTGGTCAGGTTGAAAGGCCTCCGAAATATCGGCGAAACCGTGTACATGACCACAAAGAAGATCACCAAGGCCAGGAATACGCCAGACTCGCGGTGCGCCATCAGTTCCCGGACGCGGGCGCGCGCCGATTCCACGCGTGTGGTCGGCGTCTGATTAGCCGTCATCTGGACTCTCCTCTGGATCCAGCTCAAATGTAACCGCAGATGCGGGCGCAAGGGCCGCTACTCGTCGCGCCCCATCCGCTTCTTCAACCCCGCGTAACTGTACTCGTCGCTGGCAAGAAAATCGAAGTAGGACCGCTCCACCTCCAGCACGCGTTGCGCCTGGTCGACCACCTCCTCGGCGATCGAGAGAGGAATCGAAACGACACCGTTGGCGTCCCCGTGCAACAGGTCGCCCGGCTGAATTGTCAGCCCGTAAATCGATATCGTTGTGCCCGTATTGGTATACGCGCCGTATCCGTGCGAGACGACGGCGCCGGGGCAGAAGAGCTGGAACCCCGGCGCGCGCTGCTGAATGCCGTGAAAGTCACGGCTCCCCAGATCGGTCACAATGCCGACCCCGCCCAGCTTCTGCAGCGCCGAGCAGAACATGTCGCCCGCCAGACAGCTGCGCATGCGGTCCCCGCCCGTGTATTGCACGGCCAGGACGACCGGTTTGGGCGCGGCCGCGACCATGTCCAGAACGTCGTGCAGGCGATTGGGCCTGTCATCGCCGGCGCTGGTGGTGTCTTGCGTGGCGGTCACCGCGAAACCCACCATCGGTTCCTGCTCGGGGAACTGACAACGCAGTTCCAGGGAGGCGTATCCTGTGACCGGGTCGCGGACTTCGAAATGTTCGATGGCATTGGCGACCGTGGCGCTGTCGATCCGGCGCAACGCCTCGATGGTTTCGGCAGAGATTTGCGGGTTTGTCATTGTGTTCTCCTTGATCTGTATGCCGCCGGCTGCTGGGTTGTGACCGTCTGAATCTACGCGATTTCCACACCGACCGATGCAGCTGCCTCGGTGATGGACTGCCAGATATCTTCGGCGATCGGAATGCCCTCACGCCGTCTCTGCTCCCGCGTGCGCGCCTCCAAATCGCCCGGCGCCAGCACCTCATCGAATCCCGGCGCCGGCGGCACCGCCCGCACGCGCCGCTCCATCTCGTCCGCCCGTTCGGCATATTCCGCGAAGGGCTGGAACAGGTCCGACTTGATCGCCATCATGGTGACGCCTTGGTGGAGCATGATGGCGCCGGCTCGCCCCGCTTCCACGTAGCTGTCCGCGCCGGTGAAGATCCGCCCCAGATACTCGGCCGCCATCATCAGCGTATAGCCTTTGTGCCCGCCGAACGGCAGGTGCCCGCCGCCGGCGAAAAAGTCGTCCGGGTTGGTGGTTGGGATGCCATTCTTGTCAACGATACAGTTCGGAGGAAGCTGTTCGCCGCGGTGGTAGGCGTTGTCGACTTTGACGCCGGAGAGCGCGGTCGTGGCCCAGTCGAACATCATCGTCGACTCTTCGCCCGCCGGCAGCCCGATCGAAATAGGATTGGTGTGCAGCACGGGTGTCTTGCCGCCGTAGGGGACGGTGGCAGGCGTGACTTCACCAAAACCCCCCGCCCAGACCATGCCGATCATATTTTCGGCGGCCGCCATCTCCACGTAGTGGCCCAGCCGGCCGATGTGGTGCAGCTGCACGATGCCGACCACGGCCACGTTCTGCGTGCTGGCCTTGCTGATCGCCAGCTCCATCGCGTACTTGGCGGCTACGTGGCCGAAGGTCCAGTTGCCCGTCACCAGTGCGCTGGTGACGGTCTCCTGCAGGATCGCCGGCTTGGCCGCGGGAAAGATCTCGTCGGCCTGTATGCCGGCCACGTAGATCGGTATGGGCCAGATGCCGTGCGTGTCCACCCCGCTGAGGTTGGACAGCACCAGGTGTTGGGCCACCTCCTCGGCATTCTGCTCATCTGCGCCGGCGGCCAGCAGGACCCGTTTGACCAGGGAATGAAGCTCTTCCTCGGATTTCGTTATCATGTCATCTCCTTAGCGGCCAGTGACGGTGACGGGTTTCCGACCACTGGGTAGCGGATTCCGCGTGTCAGTCGCGCGGCGGGTTGACTTCATACAGTTCGCCCTGCAATCCGACCGGCGTTGAAAAAAATATGTAGCGCACAATCTCGCCCGTGTCCACCACGTCTACATCGATCTGCTGGATCTCCTCGGTGTCAAAAGTGACCCCCGTTGCCTTCAGATCGGCGACCGCGGCGTCGATGTCGTCAACCTGCCAGGCGACATGCTTCACAATGCCGGGCGCCGCGTCATCGGTCGCCTGCCACAGCTCCAGGCCCGGATACCAGGCGATTGTAAGCCCTGGCCGGTTGACCTCTCTGAGCTTGCTCAGACCGCAATGTTCTTCCAGATAGCTTCTTGTTGCCTCCAGATCAGCGACATCCACTGAAACATGGTTGTCTATGATTTCAAACATCGTTTCATCCTCCTCAAGGACACTCGTTTATTGACAGACCGGCCCGCCAGGCTACGGCATGACCGGCGATTCGAAGTTGTTCAATGCGCTGCAGCTGGCCGCGCTACCGCGTCTCAGGCCGAATGCACAAGCTCCATCTGCGCCCACCATTCGCCCGCCTGTGCCTCCGGCGCCGGTTCCTGGAAGCCGCGCATCAAGTCGTCCCACTCTCGCAGCCGTGCAGCCCCGCCCCCAGGCGCAGAAAAGGCGCGGCCAAAGTCGAACCCGTCTTCCGTCTCGATGTACATGAACAGGCGCCGGTCTGTGAGGAATATCCTGGTCTTGAGGATGCCCAGGTTGCGGGCGTGTTCCAGCACCTCCGGCCAGACTTGCCGGTGGTACGCCTTGTACTGTGCGATGACTTCGGGATCATCCTTCAAAATAATGGTCAGACCATAGCATTTCATTGGCCTTCCTCCTCTGCCCGCCTCCGAGATCATCGCAAAAGCTACTGCAAAATGACCGGCAAGCTCTTCAGATTGTGAAAGGTGTTATTCTGCTGCCATTCGACACCCTCCTCGTCCAGTTTCAGATGTGGAAACCGGCGCAGCAGGGTGGTGAAGGCGATCTCGGCCTCGCGGCGGGCAAGCGGCGCGCCCGCGCAGAAGTGAATGCCCCAGCCGAAAGATGTATGCAGGTTCGGATCGCGGGTGATATCCAGCCGGTCGGGATCATCAAATTGGGCCGGGTCCCTGTTTGCCGCCCCCAACATCAGCGAAAGAGTCTGCCCCTTGGGAATCCGCTGGCCGCCGATCTCGACATCTTCTGCGGTTAAGCGCCAGGCGCGCAGGAACGAGGTGTCGAAGCGCAGAAACTCTTCCACCGCCGTTCCGATCAGGGCCGGATTCTCCCGCAGCTTGCGCAACTGTTCCGGATGGCGCAGCAGCGCCAGCAACCCGTTCCCGATCAGTCCGGTTGTCGTCTCATGACCGGCTGTCAGCAGCGTGATGCAGGTGGCGACCAGCTCGGTCTCACTCAGCATGTCGCCCCGTTCCTCCGCAGCCACCAGCGCGCTGATCAGGTCATCCTCCGACTGTTTCCGCCGCGCCTCGATCAGCCGTAGGAGCCACGCCTTGGTTTCAAGCAGCGCCGCCGTGCTCTTCATGATCGTCTCGATATGAGGGCGCCCTGTGCCATGAAAAGCAACGATGTCGTCCGACCATTCCTTGAACTGGTCACGATCCTCCGCCGGTACGCCTAGCGTTTCAGCGATCACGATCGCCGGCAACGGGTAGGCGAAACAGCCGATCACTTCCATGGCGCCGCCGCTTTCAGCCTGATCAAGCAGTCCGTCGACAATCTCCTGCACCCGCGGCCGCATACCCTCTACGACGCGTGCGCTAAAAGCCGTGTTCACCAGCCCGCGCACCCGCGTATGCTCCGGCGGGTCGGTGTTCGGCATCCCGACCGTGAAGTTGTCGTAGAGCGGGCGAATCTGCGCGCGCACGCTTTCTGGCAACTGGTCTAGGAAGGAGGCGATGCGTCCCACGTTGGTAAAGCGGCGATAGTCGCGCAGTACCGCAACCACGTCGGCGTAGCGCGTCAACACCCAACATCCCCAGGCATCGCTCCAGTAGACCGGCTCCTCTTCGCGCAACTGATGGTAGATGGGGTACGGATCGCTGAATATATCGGGCGAAATCAGAAGTTGATCAAGCGAGGAACTGCTGTTCATAGCCATAACTCCTTTCTTCCGTCCCGGCGGCTGGCCGCTGCACGGCTCAACGCCCTGGAATCGAGTCGATGAGCAGACGCGTATAAGAATGTTGCGGCCGCTCCAGGACGGCTTGGGTCTCTCCCGTCTCCACGATGTCGCCTTTCTGCATCACGTAGACGCGTGACGTCAGATAGCGCACCAGACCCAGGTCGTGCGAGATGAAAATGATCGCCAGCCCGCGTTCCGACTGCAGTCGGCGCAGCAGATTCAACAGCTGCGCCTGCGCCGATTGGTCGATAGACGAAGTCGGCTCGTCTGCGATCAGCGCCTTGGGGTTGGGGGCGAGCGCCCGCGCCACACTCACTCGCTGCCGCTGCCCGCCTGACAGTGATTTGGGGAACTGCCGGGCCTGATCGTCGCTGATGCCCATGGCGTTCAACAGCCGAAACGCCTGCCCCCTTGCCTCCGCGCCCGGCAGCGCTTGCCAGACCTGCACCGCTTCCGCCACCGCCTGCCAGACCCGCAGGCGCGGGTTGAGCGATGAGTAGGGATCCTGGAAGATCATCTGGGTCTTCCAGCGTTCGCTTCTCGGCATACCTTGCTCGGCCGCCGCGCTGAAGACCTGTTGCCCCTCCAGCCGGACTTCGCCTGCGCTTGGTTTTTGCAGACCGACCAGCGTCCGCGCCAGCGTCGTCTTGCCGCTTCCGCTCTCACCGACAATGCCGACTGCCTCGCCGCCGTGGACGGTGACGTTGGCCGCGCGCACGGCGTCGAACGCCTCGGCGCCGCGCCCGAACGTAACCGTGATATCCCTCCCTTCCAATAACGGACCGATGATAACGGACCGTTGCAGTTTTTCTTCAGTTTCAGAAGTAAGGGCAGCCATATCCGATCACTTATCGTTCCAACTCTGGCATACGTTCAGGGTGAATGCAGGCGGAAAGCTGTTGCGCAACCGGCATGAGCGCCGGCTGCGGATCGCGCCGGCAGTCATCGTCGGCCAGCGCGCAGCGCGGCCAGAAGCGGCATCCCGCCGGCCACGAGCCAACCGACGCGGCGTCACCGGGAATCGCCTCCAGGTCCTGCCCCGGCACGGCCCGGTCCACGCGGGAGACGCGCAAGGCCCTTGTGTAGGGATGGCGGGGCGCCTTCGAAAGCGCTGCCACCGGGCCGGCTTCGACCGACGCGCCGGCGTACATGACCATCACGTTGTCGCAAACCTCTTCAATCACCGCCAGATCATGGGAGACCAGGATCAGCGCCATGTTCAACTCCTGGCGCAGCTGTGTAATCAGGCTCAGAATCTCGCGCTGAATTGTTACGTCGAGGGCGGTGGTGGGCTCGTCCGCAATGAGGAGTTTGGGCGCCTGGGCGATGGCCGCGGCGATCATGACCCGCTGGCGCATACCGCCGGAAAGCTGGTGCGACCGGGCTTTGAGCGCCTGCTCCGCTCTGGGGATCTGCACCTGTTCGAGCAGCGCAACCGCCTTCTGCCTGGCCTGCTGACGGTTGAACGACCCCGCCGCCGTGATCGACTCGACCAACTGGGTCTCGACTGTCAGCACAGGATTGAGGCCGGCCAGCGAACTCTGCGGGATGTAGCCGATCTCGCGGCCGCGAATGCTGCGCCAGACGCGCTCGGGAGCGCCGGCCAGCGCCTGCCCGTTAAAGCGAATCGTGCCCGAAACGATCCCGGCGCCGTGACGCCGGAGCGTGCCGATCAGCGCCCGGCACAACATCGTCTTGCCGGAGCCGGACTCGCCGACGATGCCGACCGCCTGCCGCCGGTCCAGACTGAGATTGGCAGCGTCGATCACGGGCAGCTTTCTGCCGCCGCCCTTGCGAAAACTGATGCAGAGGTCCTTGACTTCCAGCAGTGGCTCTATCTCACTCTCCTTCTAAAGCAAGGTGTTCTCCGCGTCCTCCGCGGACAAAAAGGTGTTCTTCGCGTGCCGTCGCGGATCGATTCCATTGAATTCCGAACGGCCTTCCCGAAACGTCAACGAACCCGCCTCACTCATCCTCCCCCTTGCTGATCCGCTCCAATCCCCGCGCCAGCAGGGCCACGCCGATGGCCGTCAGCGAAAGGAAAAAGCCGGGAAACAGGATCAGCCACGGCTCGGTCCGCAGGTAGAGTCGCCCCTCGGCCAGCATCGCGCCCCACTCCGGCGTGGGCGGACGTACGCCCAGCCCGAGAAAGGAGAGGCCGCCGATGATGACGATGATGAAGATGAAGTCGCTGAGGGCATAGGCGAGCGCCTCGGAAAAGACATTGGGCATGATGTGGCGGATGAGGATACGCAGCTGCGAATAGCCCAGCACCTGCGCGGCCTGTACGAACTCGGCGTCGCGCAGTGACAATGATTTGGCGCGCGCGATGCGGGCATACTGGGCCCAGCGCGATATCCAGATGGCGATCAGCAGGCCGCGGACGTCCGCCCCCACCATGGCCACGATTCCCAGCACCAGGATGATCTCCGGGAATGCCGTCAACGCGTTGACAAGACCGTCCCAGACGGTCTCGGCGACGCGGTTGCGCGTTGTGCCAGCCAGCGTGCCGATGAAGGTGCCGATTGCGATGGGAACGCTGACGCCCAGGATCGCCAGGGCAATGTCAAGCCGCGCGGCCGCAAACACGCGTACAAGCAGATCGCGCCCCAGATGATCGGTGCCGAAAGGAAACGCCGCGCTGGGCGCCTGTAGGGGGAGATCGACGAAACCGTAAGGGTCATTGGAGCTCAACAGGGGGACGGAGACGCTGAGCGCGAGGATCAGCGCCAGGATGACCGCGCCCCAACGGCTTTCAGCGTTTAGCTGACGCCAGTGGCGGCGCAATCCAAACCGGCGCAGATGACCGATGGACGGGACGCCCGTGCTCGCAGGTGTCATCGTAACTTCGCTCGCGGATCAAGCCAGCCGTTGACCAGATCGGCCATGAAGGTCAGCCCGACCACGAGCAGACCGCTCAGGAAGACGATCCCTTGCACCAGTGGGTAATCGCGATTGCGCACAGCGTCGACAAGTGTCATGCCGATCCCTGGCAGATTGAATATGATTTCAATGATAACGGCGTAGCTGACGACGGTCGCGGCAAAGTAGCCCAGCGCGGCGACGGTGGGCGCAAGCGACGGCCGCAGCAGATAGCGCCAGTAGAAACGCCATCCCTGCGTGCCGCGGATGATGGCGGCCTCTACGAACTCCTCAGAGCCGGTCTCGACAATTGAGGATTGGAGAATGCGGGCCAGGACCGGCACCAGGACAAAGTTGATCGTGAGCGCCGGCAGCCAAAGATAATAGAGGTTGGCCGGAAATCCGGCATGATAGCCGGCGATGGGCGCCAAGTTGACCTGAACGGCGAACAGGAGGATCAGAAGCAGTCCGGAGAAAAAGACCGGCGTCGAGATAAGAACCGAGGCGCCGATCTGAAAGGCGTGCCCGAACCATGTGCGGCGGTAGAGCGCGGCCGCGACGCCCAATGGCAGCGCCAGCACGACTGTCATGAAGATGGTCGTAGCCGTCAGCCACAAAGAGACCGGCAGCCGCTTTTGCACGATCGACAGGACCGGCTCGCGCGAACGGATCGAGACACCGAAGTCGCCGCGCGCCAGATTGGAGACGTAGCGCCCGAACTGACTCGGAATCGAACCGTCGATCCCCAGCAGCTTGCGGTAGGCGATCAGGTCCTCCTCGGTGGCCACGTCCCCCAGCAGGATCATGGCCGGATCGCCGGGGATCAGACGGATCAGCAGAAAGGCGAAGACCATGAGCAGAAAGGCGACGAAGAACGCCTGCGCCAGCCGCCGCAGTACGGGATGCCTCAGCAAACGCAGCGTCCTTGCCGCCAAACCACCAAGGGATGCAGCCATTTCAGGAGTGAGAAAGGCGAGGAGGGCTGATCGGCGACAACCCGGAGCGGGTCCGGCCTGTCTGGCCGCTTTGCTCACACCTCACGTTTGGCTGCTTGGGCCAGGACGCCCTCCGGGTCCCGCGCCTATTGATCCTCGCAGTTCTCCTCCTCACGCCTTACTCCTGGCTTGCAGCCGCGCGGCTCGCGGCCTGTACCGACCGCGAGCCGCGGACGACCGATTATTCTTCCACGTCCGCCAGAGGCACAACGATGAAGTGCGAGGCGCCGGTCACGGTCCTGACCGCTTTCTGACCGACGCGGCTGCCGCCCATCACCGAACGTTCACAGCAGGGGATGATCGACTGCACTTCGTAGCCCCGGTACTGGATTTGGCGGATGAGGTCCTCGCGGGCGGCCTGGTCGACCGTCTGGCCCAGTTCATCAAACAGGCGCTTCATCTCCGCATCGTCGATGCGTGACCGTTGCGCCCAGAAGCCGTCGAGGAACTGGTTGCGCAGGTAGCTCTCGGGCGGCCCGCCGTTGTTGCCGGTGACGGCCCAGCCGGCGTGATAGTCCGGCGAGTTGGCCATGATGTCCAACGCGACGCCAACCTCCTGGCCGTCCGGGGTCACCTCCATGTTGAGCGCTTTGAGCTGCTCGGCAAACACCAGGATCCCTTCGACATAGCCCGGCCGCGGTCCATAGGTCGTCACCTGGAAGGAGCAGCCGCCGTCCGCCCACGGCGTGTTCGCCATCAACGCCTTGGCCGCTTCCAGGTCCTGCTCGCCCCCGTTCGGCAGAATGCCGACATCCAGGGGCTGGCCGGTGTAGAAATACCCCTTGACCGGCGGTGAGATGCCCAACAGCGCCCGTTCGTTGATCTCGGAGCGGTCGATGGCCAGCGAAATGGCCTCGCGCACGTCGCGGTTGGACAGACAGTGATCTTCGGAGATCTGCTGGTTGATGCTCAGGTGAAAAACACCGCCCAGCGCCACGACGAAGGTCTCGACCTCTGGCGGGAAGGTGGCGCGCGCCTGTGGCGGCAGTTCGTAAACGTAGTCCAGCTCGCCGGTGGCCAGCAGCAATGAGCGCGAGGTCGGGTCGGGTACCCAGTGCAGTTCAAGCTCCTGCACCGCCATCGGGCCCAGCTGGTAGTGGGGGTTTTCCTTCAGCGTCACTACTGGATCGCCAGGCTCGCCGGCGGCGACGTAGTAGGGACCGGCGCTGACCGGGTTGCGGAAATAGCCGTCCGGGTCAGCCTCTACCTGGGCCTGGGGGTGGACCGAGAAGCCGGTGCGCCCAAACCAGAAGGGTAGCGAGGGTTCGGCTATGCTCAACGTCCACACCACCGTTCTGTCATCCGTCGCTTCCACGCTGACGACATTGGCGATCGGCCCTTGATCAGTCGGCGGCGCGTCCTTGATCCGCTCCCACGTGAAGACAATATCCCCAACCGTAACCGGCGTGCCGTCCGAGTACTTCAAATTCTCGCGCAGAGTGAAGGTATAGACCAGGCCGTCGTCCGAAACATCCATGGACTCGGCCAGGTCCGGCTGCGGCACACCGTACTGATCGAAACGCAGCAGCTGCCCGCTGATCAGCTTGATGGTCGATCCCTCCGATGTCTCGCCGGGCAGCGCCGGGTCGAAGTGTGTCAGCGCGCCCGGCAGACCGAAGCGCACCTTCGCCAGCGGCAGCATGCTTGCCGGCTCCGCCGTCATGGGGGCTTCGACAACCGGCTGGCACGCGGCCAGAAGGATTGCGAAAAGGGCTATTGCCAGGACGAACAGTTTGGGCTTTTTGGCGTACATTTGTTCGACTCCTTTTTGATTGACCGTCTGTAATAGGGTTGGCCGATGAGCTACCGCTCCGCAACCTGCACGGGACGGTTTGTCTGTAAGGATTCCACCGCGGCCTCGACCAGGAGTTGTGAACGGTAGCCGTCTTCCACGCTGATCATGGGCCGCCTGCCCTCTTCCAGCGACTCGACGAAGTGGTTCATCTCGGCCGGATAGGCTGCCGCATATTTGTGGAGGTAGAACTGCGAACCGTCGGGAGGGCCGGAGTGCAGCCTGTCGTGCAGCGCGCCCGCGGCCGTGTAGCGCACCAGGCTTGTTTCCGGCCGGTTCTCTGCGCGCAACATCCCCTTGGCGCCATGCACTTCGAGCCGCTGGTCATAGCCGTAGGTTGTGCGCCAGATGTTGTTGATGTGGCAAAGGGCGCCGCGGCCGGTCTTGAGCGTCGTCATTGCGGCGTCGACCTCGCCCAATCTGCCAAGTTCCGGCTCCACCAGGCTCGAGGCCGCTACGTAGACCTCCACAGGTTCATCGTCCAGTAAAGCGCGCGCCAAATCGAAGTCATGCACGGTTGATTCGCGCAGCAGGGTGTAGGGCGCCGTGCGATGTGTCTGCCGGCTGAGATCGAGCAGGGTAACTTTCGGATCGCGGTTGGTCAGCAGCACCAGTTCGACATCACCGATTTCACCGGCCTGCACAGCCTGGATCAAGGCCAGGTGGCTTGGCTCGAAACGTTTCATGAAGCCCATGAAACTCGGCACGCCCGCCTTTCTGACCTCCTCGACCGCAGCGCTGGCGGTGGAGATGTCTTCCGCCAGCGGTTTTTCGCAGAAGATCGCCTTGCCTGCGCGCGCGGCCGCGACCACCAACGTCGCATGGGAGCTTGCCGGTGTGGTGATGACCGCGGCGTCCACCGCCGGGTCTGCCAGCGCGGTTTTATGGTCGGTTACGGCTATGGCGCCGTGGCGTCCGGCCAGGTCGGCCGCGGCGTCCGGCAGAAGATCGCAGACGCTGTATACCTCCGCCTTGGGATGTTCCGCCAGTGTGCGCGCGTGGCGCTTTCCCATCTGGCCGGCGCCGAAGATGCAGAATCGGACCATCTTCCAAACCCGGTAGTTGTTTTCCGGCGGCCGCAGGCCGGCGCAAGACCGGCTCGCTATCGACCGTCGTTTACCAATTCTGGTCCACTGGGATCTCCGGCCACGTGCTGAGTTCGTCCCGGATCTCCGGCAACGTGCTCCAGGCGGCGCCAATCGCCCAGAAGAGGCTGAGCACCTCGTCACCGTCGTTGGAGACGGAGTGTTCGTGGCCCTTGGGCACGAAGACGACGTCACCGGCCTCCATCCGGTGTTCCACCCCCTCCAGGTGCAGGACCCCGCGCCCTGAAATAATGTAGTAGACCTCATCCTGCGCCGGGTGCACGTCGGAGTGGCCGTGCGTGCCCGGGCGCACCCAGAACAGGCCGGCCGTGTACTGGTCCGAGCCGCATGTGTCTTCGGTGATCATGACGCTGTCCTGCATCGTGCCGTCAGGGGACTGGATCAGTGGAACATCGGTTACCTTAAACACGTACCTCATTCCGTCTGCCATGATAAGTTCTCTCCTCTCATGGATCTGGTGTAGGGTCATCCCGAACCGTGACCCATTTACTCGGCAGGCTCACTGGCAGGTATAGCCGCCGTCGATGACCATGATGTTTCCGGTCATGTAGCTGGAGGCGTCGGATGCCAGGTAGATGACTGCGCCCTGCAGCTCAGGAGGTTCGCCGGCGCGACCCATCGGCACCCTGGACATCCAGTGTTCCCACCGTTCAGGGTCCTCTGCCCGCATCTCGATTACCGGGGGCGTGATCATATAGCCCGGCGCGAGGGCATTGACGCGGATACCGGCGCTCGCCCACTCCGCGGCCAGCGATCTTGTGATCATGATGACAGCGGCCTTGGCTGAGTTGTAATGCGTGTGCTTCTGCGGGTCCAGCGCACTGATGCCGGCCATGCTGGCCATGTTGATGATGTTGCCGCGCCCCTGCCGCGACATTGGGCCGAAGGCGGCCTTGGAGAAGATGAACACGCCGGTCACGTCGATATCATAGACGCGCTTGAAGTCGGCCAGGCTGAGCGTCTCAGCCGGTTCTACGGTCGCGATGCCGGCGTTGTTGAGCAGAATATCAAGGCTGCCCAGCGTCTCGCAAACCGCATGCACCGTCCGCTGCGCGTCCTCCTCGCTGCGGACATCGCCGCGCAAGGCCAGCGCTTGCACGCCCAGCGCCCTGATCTCTTCGGCTGTACTTTGTGCCGTTTCCAGGTCGATGTCGACGATAGCGATGTTGGCGCCGTAGCGCGCCAATCCGATCGCCATCGACTTGCCCAGCCCGCGCCCTCCGCCGGTGACGAGTGCATTCCGCCCTGTGAGGTCGAACAGATCTCGGTTTGCCATTGGAATTTCAGCGCTTCTTCTGCGTCGAGAAGTGGTGCTCCTCATGGAAAGTTGAAGAACCGGAAGAGAAGGATCGCCTGCTTGTAACAAGCTGAAGGATTGTTTCGTGCACTGCCGTAAATGCTATATAGCCGTAATGCTCGTAATGCTATATAAGTGCGCGGCCGTGCACATCATACCGCGCCGACAGGGGGATCTGCAACTGCCGTTTTCGCGCCCTGGAAGCGCAGGCGGCTCACCTGCAGGGTCAGTAGTAGGGAAACGCTCCCCCCGTAACATCAAAGACCGAGCCAACCGAATAGTCTGCGTCGGTCGAGCACAGGAAGGCCACCATATTGGCCACCTTTTGCGGAGACTGGAAATAGCCTAACGGGATCGACGCTCGCGCCCGCGCCCGCACCTCCTGTTCCGGCGTGCCCTCAAGTCGGGCAATTTCGCCATGGACGACCTGCAGCATCTCTGTGTCCACGACGCCGGGAAATACGCAGTTCACCAGGATGTCGTAGCGCGCCAGCTCCAGCGCCATCTGTTTGCTCAATCCGACCGCGGCGTGCTTGCTGGCGACGTACCCGGCGATGGGAACGTCTTTGCCGGACGGGATCTTGCCGGCGGTTGAGGCGATCGTGACGATGCGGCCGCCCTCGCCTTGGGCGATCATTTGGCGGGCTGCCGCCTGTGAACAGTACAACACGCCCTTGGCATTGACGTTCATCTGCCAGTCCCAGGCCCTGTCGTCCAGCTCCAGCACAGGGGTGACAGCCAGCACACCGGCGTTGTTGACCATGATGTCGAGGTGTCCGAACCGGGCCGTGCACTCGGCCACCATCCGCTCGGTATCGGTCCGGCTGGTGACATCGACCTGCAGGGCCAGGGCCGTGCCGTGCCGCGCTTCGATCTCGGCTGCCACCCGCATGGCGGACTCGTTATCGATATCGGCCACGGCCACCGCCGCGCCCTCACGCGCCAGGCGTAGCGCAATGGCGCGTCCCATCCCCTGACCGGCGCCACTGACAATGGCAACCTGCTCCGCAAGCTCATATGAAGGCATTGCTTCTCTCCTTTCGCAACCAAACGCAATGGCCCGTGGGTGACGACGACCGTTCCGCAGCGGGAAAACAGGGAGCGCCAATCACCCCTTCGGCCCACTGTTTCACGTGAAACAGCGGGCCCGCCACCGTAGTATAATCTTTACAGGCCTATGCAGCCACAGCAGTTTGGCGGCATCTCTTGCCGGATCAGGTTCGTTTCGTATCAATGGGCGCGCCGGTCTTGGCAGATACGTTCATTCGCCCCGCCGGATCGGGGCACAGCCCAGCAGTGTATGGGCGTAACGCGTGATTGTGAGCACAGTTATCTTAGTTGAGCGGTTCAGAGGGTTGACGCCTGCGTAGACAAGGCTGGAGAGTCTATCAACAAAAGCGTATCGTCAACGTGGTCAACCTGCCGGCGGAGACGTTATGGGATCGGGAAAAAGACCTGGCTGACGTGAGCCACGTCAGCCAGAAGTGAACGCCCTTATGTTTTCTCTTCGCAGTAATCTGCTGCTATCCACTGTCCCCGCGCTCGGCGCTGGCGATGCGTTCCTGCAAGGCGGCCGTCTGCTCCATCTGCTTCATGAAGCGGATCGAGCTTTTCACCAGGGTCTTCCAGTCCGGTTTGGCCGGCACCGCATCGAGCGACAGATAGCCGCTGTACCCCATTGCATTCAGAGTCCTGATTACTTGCAGAAAATCAATATGCCCGGTTCCGGGCGCCTGGCGGTTATTGTCGGCCAAATGAATACTCATGAGACTGTCGCCGGCTAACCGCAATGTATCGGTCAGGGCGCCGTCCTCGATGTTGACGTGAAAGAAGTCGGCAAGCACGCCAACGTTGTCCGCGCCTACCTCGTCTGCGATGCTCTTCGCCTCCACAATGCTGTTCAGGAAACCGGCATAACCCTCAAAGCGGTTGATCGGTTCAATTGCCACTCTGACGCCGCGCGGCGCGGCATAGGCGCCAATTTCACGTGTCGATTTTACAAAATTGCGGCGCAGGGTTGGGCGCGGCACGCTCGTGACCGGGTATTCACTGTGGGGCGGGACAGCGGCAATTTCGATCAGAGGCGGCTCGTCGAGACCCGCGGCCAGGTCAATGCACTTCTGGGTATAGCGCACCGCATAGCTGCGCACCGCTTCATCACTGGACGCGAGATCGCGGACCTCCCCGGCGTGCCAGCCGCCCCAGGCGCAGATGAGCGCCGGTATCTTCAGACCCAGGGACGCCGCCAATGACGCCACCTCATTGAATAACCGCGGCGCTATCCGGTCCGGCTCCGCATCCAGATCGACGCCATCGTAGCCGGCGTCGGCCACCGTTTCCAGCACCTCTCGCGGCCTCTCCCAAACGTTGCCGCCGTCACCGGCCAGCGTGACCAGGATAACCGAGTATTTGTGTGCCACGGCGTGGACCTCCTCCGTTATGATCCGGACTAAGTGCCTTCCGGCGTCGGTGTTGGCGTGGCCGTCGGATCTCCCGGATCGGGCGGTGGGGGAGCCGTTTCCGGCGTCGCGGTTGGCGTCGGCGTCTCAGTCGGTGTCTCAGTGGGAGCCGTTTCCGGCGTATTGGTTGGTGTTGGCGTTGCAGTCGGTGTCTCGGTGGGAACTGGTTCCGGTGTATGAGTCGGGGTCGGCGTCTCAGGCGGCGCTGTTTCCGGCGTCTCGGTTGGTGTCGGCGTCTCAGTGGCCGTCGGCGCCAGCTCTTCAGTCGGCGTCGGTGTAGGCGTTGGCGTTGGCGCGAGCTGCCACCAGAAGCTGACGCGCGCCACGCCGGAATTCTCAAAGAATTCGACCCGGAGGGCGCGCTCACCGGCCGGCAGATTCACATCGACATTAACTGTACGGTCGGCGCCGTCCTTCCATTCGTCGAGAATCAGTTGACCGTCCAGGTAGACGCGTGCGCCGTCATCCATCCGCAGGAAGAAGCGATAGGTGCCGGGTTCAAAGGAGACGCGCCGCTGCCAGCGGGCGGAAAAATGATCTGCGGGCAGGTTGGCCGCAGGTCTGCCCTCGCCCCAGTTGAAATCGATCTGCGGTTCGTCCCGCACCAGCGCCGGGTTTCCCTGTAAGGCGCGGTTGCCGAAGTATTCTCCCTTCCAGCCGCTGAACGAGTCGTTGCGCTCCCACCAGAAGCGCATCAGGGCCACCCCCGTGCGTTCGAAGTAGTCCACCTGAATGGAGTGCAAACCTGTACTGAGGGGCACATCGACCGTGTAGGTGCGTGCAGGGCCTTCTTTCCACTCATCCAGCACAAGAACGTTGTCGATGTAGAGCCGGAAGCCGTCGTCGACTTCGATGTTGAAGCGATAGATGCCGGCATCGAAGTTGAGTGTACGCTGCCAGCGGGCGCTGAAATGGTCCACGCCCAAACTGCTGTCCGCCCTTCCATCCCCCCAATTGAAGAAGATCACCAGATCGTTGCGCGTGAGCAGCGGCGGTCCCGACTGGTTCGGATTGTTCCAGTAGTCGCCGCGCCAGTCGGTGATGATGAGCGGCGTCGGCGTGGGGATAGGCGTGATCGTCGGTGTCACCGACGGGGTAGGCGTCGGCGTAACCGTTGGTGTAGGCGTAACCGTTAGTGTAGGCGTTGCCGTTTCCGCTTGCTGCGCCGTCGTTGTTTGCGCCGTGGCCGTCGCGGTGTCGGCTTCAGTCACCTCGACGTCATCGCCGGTCTGGAAGGGCGCAGTCGCCTCGTGCTTTCCATCCGACGTGTATGCAAGCACGGTATGCGTGCCCGCCTCCAGCCAGCGCGGGCTGATCGGGTAGAGAAAGCCTGTGCTGATCGTGCCGGCCGTGTCCGCGGTGCTGGCGGCGAGAATGCCGCTGCGTCCGCGCTCATCGCGCAGCGCGACCAAAACCAGGCTGCCCTCCGGCCAGTTTTCGCCGGTAACCTGTACATAGACGCCGGCCGAGCCTGAGGTCGGCGAAATGGATATGGCCGGTTCGCCGCTCGGTCTCTCCGCGACCGCCCGCGTGGGTACGCCTACCTGCGGGCTGTATACCGGCGCGGCGCAGGCGCTGACCGCCAGCGCTATCAGTGCAAGAAGGCCGGACCGAACGCTGAAAAGGTGTTGGGCGGCAAGTCGGTGGGCGGTTCCTGAGAGGAGATTTTCGGTCTTCATCCGGGCTTCACTCCTGCACGAATTGTTAAATGCGCTACCGATTTGCTATACCGATTTGTTATGCCAGCGCCGAGGCGGGGCGGCAGACCAGAAAAACAAGAGTATGATCTCCAGAAGAAACGAGTGTAGGCTGGAGAGCGTTCCCGCAGACCTCGTTTAATGCGCAACGGGTTTGTCAAATGAGCGCATGGTAACCATCTGCTGGAATTATACCACTAAACTACAGGTGAAAGACAGTTGCGGATTGGCCCGGGTGTACGCCGGATTAGGGGTCGCCTCACTGGGATCGCGGGCGTCTCGCCCGCAGCCTGTGCAGTGGGACAGAGGCAACCGGAAACTCGCACCCATTGGCCCAAACGAACAACCGCCGGCGGTGTCGATGACGGACGGTGAACTTGTGCGCCGCGCCCAAAAAGGTGAGCGGCCGGCATTTGATGAACTCATACTGCGCCATCAGCCTATCGCGCTCTCCCTGGCGATTCGCATCGTCGCTGACCGGGAGCGGGCGCTGGAGCTGACCCAGGAAGCCGTCCTGCATGCCTATCTCTCGCTGGATCGCCTGCGCAAGCCGGACAGCTTCCGCGCCTGGCTGTGTGGCATCGTCGTCAATCTGTGCAAAAATTACCTGCGCAGACCGCGGGTGGAGACGCTGTCGCTCGAGCTGCTCAGCGGCGGACGCAGTTTCGATTCGCTGCCGTTTCCCGACAGCGCGCCGCAGCCGCACGAAGCCGCCGAGGCCGGAGAGACGCACCGCTTGATCCTGGCGGCCGTCGCGCAGCTGTCGATGGCCAACCGGGAGGCCGTCCTTCTCTACTACTTCGAGCAGTTGAGCGTGCGCGAGATCGCCGCTCTCCTGCAGATCAGCGTGCCCGCCGTCAAAGGGCGTCTGCACAAGTCCCGCCGCAAGCTGCGCGACCAGCTGCGTTCGAATTTCGCTGAACGACTACAGAGACCAGCCGCTTCCCAACAGCCCAGGAGCAAACACATGACCCCCGTCTCCGTACTCGACATCGTAGTGCCAGAACCGGGAAGAGATCACAGGATACTGGTCCTTACCGACGAAAGCCTGCGCCGCCTGCTGGCAATCTGGATTGGACCATACGAGGCGGAGGATATCGCCCTCAGTCTGCGAAAGAAGAAACTTCACCGGCCGATGACGTTCAGCTTTATGGCCGGTCTGCTGGACAAGGCAGGCGTGCAGATCGAATCGGTGACGGTATCCGCCCTGGAGAAGGACACCTTTTACGCGACCGTGCACGCACAGCGCGGCGAAGACAGCTTCACAATAGATGCGCGGCCCAGCGACGCCATCGCCCTCGCCCTGCGCACACAAAGCCCTATTTTCGCCGCCCCCGAAGTGATGGAGGCCGTTGCTCTGGATATCCCCGCCGATATGGAGGTCATCCGGGGAAAGGGACCGAGCGATATCTTCAGCATCGATCCTGAGGAGGAAGAGAGGCGGCTAAAGGAGCGGGAGAAACGGGAGAGCATGTCGCCCGAGGAGCGGCGTGAAGAAAGCCGAAGCAAACTGCTGACTCACCTCACCGAAGCGGGCTGCCTCAGCCAAGTGGCTGCAACAGCTCCGGAAGACGAGTAGAGGGTGCACCCCAGATTTGGGATCGCCTCACTGGGACCGCGGGCGTCTCGCCCGCAGCCCGTGCAGTTGGACAGAGGCAGCCGGAAACTCGCCCCCCCCATTTGAATCTCACCCTGGCAACCCTCAGCTGCCGGCCGAAAGACCGCCCACAGCCGGCTCCTCAACACCGGCTTCCCGCCTGTCCGCGTGGAACCGGTGCACCGTCTGCGCAAAACGCGCGAACAGCAAGTCCGCGTCGTGCGGGCCGGGGCTGGCCTCCGGGTGATACTGCACGCAGAATACCGGCCGGTCGCTGAGACGCATCCCTTCCAGCGTCCCGTCATTCAGATTGAGATGCGTGACCTCCACGTTGTCCGGCAGCGTCTCCGTGTCGACCGCGTAATTGTGGTTCTGCGCCGTGATCTGGATGTTCGAGCTGTCCACGTCGCTGACCGGCTGGTTGCCGCCATGGTGGCCGAACTTCAGCTTGAACGTCTCCGCCCCCAACGCCAGGCCGATGATCTGATGCCCCAGGCAGATGCCGAACATCGGCCGGCCGCTCTCCAGTAACCTCGCGACCGCCCTCGCCGCATACGGCACCCCGGCCGGGTCGCCCGGCCCGTTGCTGAGAAATATGCCATCAGGATCGAGGTCCAGGACGTCCTGGGCGGGCGTATCCGCCGGCACAACCGCCACCCGCAGATTGTGGCTGGCCAGGCGGCGCAATATGTTGCGCTTCATGCCGAAATCATAGGCGACCACCAGCGGCGAAGCGTGCTCGATATCCTCCTCCCACGGCCCGGACGCGGCTTCGCCCGACGCCACCGGCGTCCATTCGCCCTCCGTCTCGGCGCTCCAGTAGAACAGCTCCTCGCACGTTACCTCCTGCACCAGGTCGCGGCCGTCCAGCCCCGCCCAATTGCGCGCAAGTTCGATCAGTTCATCCTGTGTGCGGCTGCCGTCTGTGCACAGCGCGCCGTGCAGTACCCCCTCCTCGCGCAGCAGCCGGGTCAACGCCCGCGTATCCACCTGGCTGATGCCGGGTATGTCGTGCCGCTCAAGATAGCGCCCCAGGTTCTCATTGGCGCGCCAGTTGGACACGACCGGGCTGACCTCGCGCACGATGAACGCCGTCACCTGGGGCCGGTCGCTCTCCACGTCCTCGCGGTTCACGCCCGTGTTGCCCACGTGGGGCACGGTCATGCACACCATCTGGCCGCGATAGGAGGGATCGGTCAACACCTCCTGGTACCCGGTCAGGCTGGTATTGAAGACGACCTCCCCCACCACGGTCGTCCGGGCGCCGAAGCTTTCGCCCTCAAAGATGCGGCCATTGGCCAGGGCAAGCGTGGCCCTCACTGTTCCTCCTCCCCGGACGACGATCTCCGGTCCAACTGGATCGGTTTGCGTGTTCCCGGTTCGCTGTTTGAGTGCCTGTATGCCAGCTTCAGGGGCTGCCACGCCTGCCATTTGAGCAGAGGCGAGGCCGCAGCCTGGGCTGTCCGGGCCTGGCTGACGGGGCTGTCGGTCAGATTGCGCGCCACCGCTATCTCATCGCAGTGGTGGAATTTGGGGCAGTAGATACAGTCCTGCCACAGCTTGGGGCTGATGCTCCAGCGGTCCACAACCGCAAAGCCGAGTTTTTCGAAGAATCCTTCCTCCAGGGTGAGCGCACAGATCTGGGCATAGCCGCGTGCGGTCGCCATCTGGACCAACTCCTCCACGATCCGCCGGCCGATACCCTTGCCCTGCCCCTGCGGCGCCACCGCCAGCGAGCGTATCTCCACCAGTTGCTCGGTCAGGGGCACCAGGGAGCCGCACCCCAGCAGCCGGGAGCCGTCCCCCGCGGCCACCAGCCAGTCCGGCAGCGACTGCAGGATGCTCTCCTCGGTGCGCGGCAGCATCAGGTTTTCCGCCGCAAAGCCATTGACCAGCGCGGCAATATCACCGATGTCTTCTTCAACGGCCGGCTCTATGCGGATCTCGTTCATCACCTCGGTTGCCAGCGGCCAGCAAACTTCGCAATGAGCGAAGTTCACTAACCACTACCCACTGCTACATCTCCTGCAAAATTGCGCCCAGCTTCGACACGGCCTGGGCCAGCTCCTCTTTACTGATCGTCAGCGGCGGCACGAAGCGCAAAATCTTATCGCCCGCGCTCAACAGCAGCAGTCCGGCTTCATACCCCTTCTCCATCAGCGGCCCGGCCTCGATGTCCAGTTCAATGCCAACGATCAAGCCTCTGCCCCGGATCTCGAGAATGTGGGGGCTGTTCAACTCGGCCAGCAGCTCCATCAGGTACTCGCCCTTCTCCTTCACGTCGGCCAGAAACGCCGGGTTCGACACCCGGTCCACCACCGTGGAAGCCACGTGCGTGGTGAAGGGGTTGCCGGCAAAGGTGCTGGCATGATCGCCGGCATGGATCGTATCCGCCACCTTCTGCTTCATCATGATCGCGCCGATGGGCAGGCCGCCGGCCAGCGGCTTGGCCGCGCTCATCAGGTCCGGCTCAACGCCATAGCCCTGGTAGGCCCACAGGTCGCCGCTGCGCCCCAGGCCGCATTGCACCTCGTCAAAGATCAGCAGCGCGCCGTATTCGTCCGCCAGGTCCCGCAACCCCTGCAAAAACTCGGGCGTGGCCGGGTTGATGCCGCCCTCGCCCTGGATCGGCTCGACGATAATCGCGCACACCTTGTCGCTCATCTGCGCGCGCGCGTCATCCAGGTCGTTGAACGCGGCGAAGCGCACGCCCGGCATCAGCGGCTCGAACGGCTGCTGGTATTTCTCGCGCGGCGTCGCCGCCAGCGCCCCGAACAGCCGTCCGTGGAAGGCGTCGCTGAAGGCCAGGATCTCATACTTGTCCTCGTGGCCGTGTTCGCGGGCATAGCGCCGCGCGAACTTGAACGCGCCTTCGTTTGCGCTTGCCCCGCACAGGCAGAAATGCACCTTGTCCGCGAAGCTGGTCTCGCACAGTTTCTTCGCCAGCCGCGTGTGCGGCTCGGTGTGATACAGATTGCTCGTGTGGTACATGCCGGTCGACGCGGCCTCCTTGATCGCCTCTTCCACCTCCGCGTCGTTGTAGCCCAGAACGTTCACCGCAATGCCGGCCACCAGGTCCAGGTAGGCCTTGCCCGTGCTGTCATACACCGTGCAGCCCTTGCCCTCCGTCAGCACAAACGGGGGCCGCCCGAAAACGCCAAGCACGTAATCCTTTTCGGCCTGAATAATTTCTTCTGCGTTCACTTTCTCCTCCTGAAGGGTCCTTTATTTTAATCGCTAACCGCTCAGCAATTCTCCATCCGCCTCCCAAATGGAGGCGAGCCAAGGGTTTTCTCACTCTTATATCCCCAGGAAATGGGGATTACCTAACCATCGTATCGACGACTGCTTCGTTGTTGGTCACTGTGGCGCCCCCGGCCTCGCTGAGCAACGCAGCCTGTTCGGCCCACGGGCGATCGCGGGCGAGGCGGGCGATCTCGGGCCAGCTCTGCACGAGGGCATTATACCCCAGGGCTTCCTGGGCGCGGTTCTTCTGTTCGCAGACGCGGTAGAGATGGTAGGCGAGCTCGCGCGCGGACTCAGCGTCAGCCGAGAGCTTGGCCAGCAATTTTGCGGCCCCGACCTCGCCGGCCTGGTTCTGCGCGCGGATCAGATGATGCACGATCTCCCACACCGTGCGGCGGCTGTCGGTTTCGGGGTCCCAGTCGTCGGGCAGTTCCTCAGGACGCAGCAGACGCGCCTTGCCGCCGCCGGCGTTGAGGATGCCGGCCTGGATCATGCCGGCGACGCTGGTGTTCTTGGCCTTGGAGAGCGTTTCGGCGATGCCGAAGTCGTCCTGGTTGAAGCTGGCCTGTTCGAACCAGGCCACGGCCCAGCGGGTGTCGGCGTCGAAGTCGCCTTCCTGTTCGGCGAGGGTCTCTTCCAGGGTCTCGTTGATGAGGGAGAGGGCTTCGCGCACGGTGAGGGAGTTGCCTTTGACGTCGAGGATGCGGGCGTAGCGGCTGAAGACGGCCATGCCGGGACCGATGGCGGCTTGGGCGAGGTCCACGGGCGCGATGTTGCCCGCCTGCATGGCGCCCAGGGCTTCAGGCAGTTCCTCTTTGAGCGCGTCGACGAACTCGCGGCGGGTTGCCATCGGCGCGTCGGCGGGGCGCGGACGGCATGCGAGTACGATGCTGGACGCGAGGGCGTTCGCGCCGCCTGCTACCGGACGATTGCTGAGTTCCGTCCGCATCGGCCAAGTCCCGCTGATGGCAAATCCTGCATCAATTACAGCGCCAAGAAAGGTTTCCCAACCTGTACTAACAATGCCGGAATCGCCTTTCTTCTCAGATTGCTTGAAAGCGTAGTAGATAGTGACCGGACAGCTTGGATGTGACTGTTGGGCAAAGCGTTCAACGGCCTGAGTCATGCCCTTTAGAAAGAATTCTTCAGCTTTTTCCTTATGCTGCTCGTGGCGGTAGGGAGTAGCCACGAGTTCTTCATCCTTTGGAGTCGCAAGAGTGGCGAAAAGATCGGGAAAAATTGGTCGTAGTGAGCATCGCAGCCAGACGTAGAAGAAGTCAGAAAGATCAGCATAACCAATGTTGTCATAGTAGGGTGGATCGGTGGAAATTACGCGATATTCTAAGGATTGCGAGAATGACGTAGCTGTCGCTGGTTGAAGAGCTTTCCCCCTTCCGGTATTCAACGCCTTCTTGAACACATTCAGAATCGAACCAAGCGTAACTCCATAGTCACCGGCTGCATCCCCGAATACGATTGTTTTCTGCGTAATCCCAAACCATAGGAATGGCCTGTCGTCCAAATAGATCTACCCGAACTTGAGATCCTCGACCACTTCCCATCGGCATAAGGCGTTGCCAGATGTCCGTCATTCTGCTGAGTGCGACTCCGAGATACACGCTCAACGCCTCAGCATACGCGGTGGCGTCCGGCGCCACCCTCGCGCAGGGGGACGCCATCGTCCGGCAGGCCAGCGGCCACCGCGTCGAGACGGATGCGTTCACGCGCTTCGCCCACCAAATCAGAGAAGGTCGTCAGCGCCACCAACTGACGGTCAGTGAACAGGTCTCGCCACTTGGTCATGCCGTATTGCTGAACACCGGAATCCGAGCGCACGTTCGGGCAAGTCTGTCTCCGGCGTGTCCCCAGGCATCGCGCTCAGGGCAACAGATTCATGTGCTGGCGTTGGCGACAAGTAAACTCTGCCCCGGTCCCCTTCAGCAACAACAGCCATCAGACGCGCGCCCATCCGCCCCGCCCGTGCTTCAGAACGCAAGTATTCAAACGGCATTGGCACACCCGACATAAGACACAGAAAGACACTTCCACTTCCGCCAGACTTCGTGCCCCGCTTAGCGCTCTCAGGCGGCGTCCCAGTCTTTACGGTGAAGTGATAGCCGCCCTCTCCCCCAATGACCGGCTCCACGTAGGCTTCCTTCCCCTTCTTCTTCGACAGAATGAACGTGGACGCCAGCGGAACTTCCACATCAGCGAAGGCCGGGTTGGGGCTGCGCGCCGTGCGCGCCCACAGCCAGGCGATCACCGTCAGCTGACGTCCCGCGTAGCGCTTCAGGTCGGGACGTTCCGCGGCCATCTCCTCAGTCACCTCCACCTTGGGGTAGAGATGACCGATGCGCTTCTCCGCCTCGTCGCGCATCCATTCACCGTAGTGGCGCACGTCTTCGGCTAAGCCCACCGCGCCCTTCCAGGTCGCGGCGATGCCCACCTGACCGGCGTTGCGCTCCGGGTTGACCGGCGGCCCGCCCGCAAACTTGGGCGGAATCTCGATCATCGCCTTGTTGATCAGCACCGCCACCGGGTTGAGGTCGCTGGCGTAGCTCTCCAAGCCCAGCCGTTGCGCCTCCAAGGGGATGGCCCCGCCCCCGGCGAAGGGGTCGTGGAAGGCGGGCAGACGCTCCGGGTCGAACAGGTCCGCCGCGCGCGGGTGGTCGCGGTTGTCCGCGCAGGTCCGGCGCCAGCTCTTGCGTATCTCGGCACGCGCTTCCTCCAGCACGCGCTCGTTGGTCGTGTTCTCCCACAGCGCCAGTTCCTCAATCATGCCGAAGAGGCGCTCACGCTCCTCCCTCTGCCGCGCCTCAGTGGGGAACTCTTCCGGCAAGTCGGACGGGTCATCCACCAGTTGGGCGAAGAGCACGGCCCGCGCCGCGGCCAGCGGGCGCCGCGCCCACCACAGATGCAGTGTGCTGGGATGGCCGTGGCGGATCGACTTCTCGCGCGCGGACGCGGCGTTGATGGCGTCGAGCGGCAGGGCGACTTCGATCAGCTTCTTGCGCATCCTGGTCTGCTCCACATCTACCTCAGTTCCAGATGGGCGGCCGCGTCAGATTGTTGCGGTCAGAAATGGAGATTCGAATAGATAATTGGCTGTTTATTGTGTATCTCCTGCTGTTCCAATGATTCCGGTGCCCCCATCCTCCTGCACGCCGGCCAGATTCGTAATGACCGCCTGGGTAACGCCGCGCCGCACCGCGTCAACCGCGCTCCTGACCTTCGGCACCATGCCGCCGCTGATACTCCCCTCGGCGATCCACGCTTCGCACTGGTCCGCAGTGATGCCGCGCACGACCCGCCCGGCGATCAGAACGCCCGGCACATTGCTCACAAAGATCAACTTGCTCGCGCCCAGTGCCGCCGCAATCGCCGCCGCCACATGGTCGGCGTTCACGTTATAGCTGAGACCGTCGAACGCGCCGACGCTGATCGGGCTGATTACCGGCACGATGTCCGCTTCCAACAGGATGGTCAGCAGCCCGGTGTCAACGTCCTGCACCTCGCCCACGCGGCCCAGGTCTCCCTGCGGATGCCACATCTTTTCCACAAAGACCGTGCCGTCGTCCACCCCGCTGATGCCGGCGGCCCGCACGTCCTCGTTCACAAACTGGCGCACAATCCGCTTGTTCATCAGGCCGCTGAGCGCCATCTCCGCCACGTCCAGGCTCTCCTCATCCGTAACCCGCAGCCCCTCGATAAAACGGGGCTCCAGCCCCAGCCGCCTCTGAAAGTCGGCGATCGTCTTGCCGCCCCCATGCACGATGACCGGACGCTTGCCGTCTTGCCGCAAACGCTTTACCGCCTGCGCCAGGCCGAACAGGAAGGCTTCGTCGTCCAGCTCATTTCCGCCGATCTTGAGGACGACGACGTGGCGCCCTTCCCCCTGCGCCGGGTCGACGGTAAGCGTGTCAGATTCGCTCAGGTTCATAGCCTTGCCTCGTGCCGTGGTTGGCGCACTGATGCCCGCCAGGAAAGCCGACGGGCGCCGCCTTCACACAGTGCGCCGCGCCTGCCTTCTCTGTCGCATCACCTCGTATGCCAGCGCCGCCGCCGCTGCAGTCGTGCCCAGAGACGGTTCGTAACTGCACCGGTCGTACGGGACCTGCAGACTTAAATCGGCCTGCTTAACAAATGACCGGGTGACGCCCCGCTTTTCCCCGCCTACCAGCAGAAAGAGCGGAGCGGTCAGATCGGCCTCATCCATCGGCTGCGCGTTCTCTTTCTGCGCGCAGGCCACCGTCAACCCCCGCTCGCGGTAGAATTCCGCCGCCTCCGCAACCGTCCCGGCCAGCGCCATTGGCATCAGCTCGGACGCGCCGGCTGAGGCCCGCGCCACCGTCGCCGCCGCGCTCATCCAGTTACGCGGCCGCAGCGCCGCGCCGTGCGCGCCCATCGCGTAGAGCGCCCGCAGCGCCTGACCGAAGTTGAACGGGTCTTCGATGCCGTCCAGCATGACGACAAATGCCGGTCCATGCCCGCGCGGCAGCAACGCCTCCAGGCTGACAAACCGCCGCTGTCCTGCCTCGGCCGCGATGCCGCCGTGGGAATTGCCCTGGGTGACGGCGTCGATTTCCGCCGCGTCGACCCGGGCCACCGGCACATTGGCCTCCCGCGCCCGGTGTTGCAGCCAGCGCATCGTCCGGTCCTGCCGGTCTGCCCGCAGCAGCACGCGGTGGACCGCGCGATACGGAGAACGCAGGGCCGCGGCCACCGAGATCTTGCCCTCCAGGAATGTAACGGTCTCTTGCTCGCTCAACGCCCGGCCTGATTCCACCCGTTTCCGGCTTTCCCAAAGACGTGCATGCCCGCCTGGGGCCGCGCAGTCACACAAAGAAAACCCGATACGCCTTTGGTGTTCTTAGCGCCCCTTCGTGTCCCTTCGTGGATCGCCGCAGCGCAAATCACAGTTCAGACAACCAATCCCGCGGTCTCGTCCAGCCCCGCGGCGATGTTGTAGTTCTGCACCGCCTGCCCGCTGCCGCCTTTGATAAGATTGTCGATCGAGGCGGTAATGACATACTCGCCCCCATCCGGCAGCGACGGGTCCGCCGCCGTGATTCCGATGGCGCAGCGATTTGTGCCGACCGTGTGCGCCAGGCTGGCCTGCACGCCGGGGGCCAGGAGATGGATAAACGGCTCGCCCGCGTAGTTCTCCGCGTAAAGTTCGCGGATACGCTCCTCTGTCACGCCGGCCGGCGCGTCCACATACATCGTGCTCAGGATGCCCCGGTTGACCGGCACAAGATGGGGCGTGAAAAGAAATCTGTGGCCGCGCCGCTCTCCGTTGGCCGCGCCCAGCACCTGCTCCATTTCCGCGATGTGTCGGTGACGGTGGCCGACGTTGTAAGGCGTGATGTTTTCGTTGGCCTCAACGAACTGGTAGGTCAGGTTCGTCTTGCGGCCGGCGCCCGATACGCCGCTCATGCTGTCGATAATCACCCGTTCCCCCAGCCAGCCCGCTTTGGCCAGCGGGTACAGGCCCAGATTGACGCTGGTGGGATAACAGCCGGGGTTGGCGATCAGCTGCGCGCCGTCCAGCTGGCTGCGATACAGTTCGCACAGCCCGTAGCGGGCCTCGGCGCACAGCTCCGCCGCGCTGTGTTCGACGCCGTACCAGCGTTTATAGACGGCTGTGTCCTTCAGGCGAAAATCCGCGCTCAGGTCGATAACGCGCACGCCGCCGGCATAGAATCGTCTCACCGCCTCCATCGACTCCGCATGCGGCAGACACAGAAAGACGACGTCTACTTCATCTGTGCGCAGATAGGCGTTCTCCAGGTTGATCAACGGGTAGTCCCAGGGCGTGCTGAAGACCTGGTCGTAGCGCTTGCCCGCATTGCGCTCGCTCGTCAACCAGCCCACTTCAAGCTCCGGATGCCGGTGAATCAAGGTGATCAGTTCATACCCGATATAGCCTGTCGCCCCGGCGATTCCTGCCTTATGCATCTCCTCTCTCCCTCTCGCTATTCGTGGTTGCAGTTCACTACCCACTGCCCTTTACAAGCGCATAAACAAAAAGCCCCCCGTCCGGGGAGCTTTGCAATCGGCTGATTCCCTCTGAGGAAACCGGGCCCGCGCGCAAATGCCCAGACGGCTGTCTGGTTATTGGCGGGGACGCCTCCTCAACTGGGCGCTGCGCGTACTGGTTGGATTCATGCTTGCTTCTTCAGTGGAAAAGTCAATCTGACTGACAGTCTAGCACGCGGCGCTCACCTTGTCAAACGCCATCGTATGCGAAACCGCGAACGATTTGCGTTCAGCGGCAGGTCGCGGCCCGCCGGCATCCCGAATTTCAATCGAGATCGACCATACGCAGCTCGGTGGAGATGTCGATGCTGCCTTCGAGACTGCGCGCCACGGGGCAGAACTGCGCATGGAACCCGTGAACCCGTTCCGCCGTCTCCCGCTGCTCGGGGGCCACTTTCAATGTGTACGTGGCGTGAATCCGTTTGATGATCAGCACATTGCCGTCTTTTTCGATCTCGGCTTCCACGTCGGCCGTCAGATAGCCGTCGCCCGCAGGTATCTTGCGCGCCTCCAGCGCGCCCCCGAAGGTGCCGGTCAGTCAGCCGCCTGTGGCTGCGTTGACATAGTCGAGCGTGGTGGCATGCGGCTCGTGGATGGCGGTGTCCACGCCGTAATGTTCGGCCACCTCCGAATGGACGCCGAACTTCGTATGCCCCGCCTCGGCCGGCAGAAACGCTCTGCGCAGCGGCCCTTTCACCCGCTCGATGCGCACTTTCGAGCGATACGCGACTTCTTCCATTTTCATTCTCCTCACAATTTACCCAAGATACACCGAAGATACACTGAAAATACATTGTAGGCGCAGGGATTCCGGACGGCAAATCGCCTCACTGGGATAGCGGGTGTCTCCTTCGTGGATCGCTGGCGCCTCACCGGGATCGCGGACGTCTCGCCCGCAGCCTGTGCACATTTCGTATTCGAAAAATCCGATAGGGTATTGAAATTGCTCAATCCGCGTGCTATACTGTACAGATGCGCGCGGGGCGCATGCTTTCTCATCGTCTTTCGACCCCATGATGTCCTGTGAATGTTTCACATGAAACATTCACACCTTCGTATCCGTCCTTATAGGGGATGCGTCAGGGCGAAGGCGGACCCGTCGCATCCGTTTACTTGTTGGTGCGTATTGGATTCCTGATCGCCGTGGAGCGGCCCGCATGTCGGCAAACAACCTGGCTGCAGCGAACTGCGCAGCAATCGAAGAGCCGAATAGCAAGGCAGACGCCATCGCGCCCGCCGCTGTCCCGGTGATCGACTATGAGGGCAGCGGCTACCGTCAGGATTTCTGGGAAGGCCAGGGACGCGAGTACGAGGATGCCGTCGAACGGATCGCGCTTCAGCGCCTCCTGCCCCCGCACGGAGGCCGTATCGCCGAAATCGGGGCCGGGTTCGGCCGCCTGGCCGATCTGTATCTTGGCTACGATCAGATCGTGCTCTTCGACTACAGCCGCACGATGCTGGCCGACGCCGTGCGCAAATGGGGACACGACCCGCGCTTTGTCTTCGTCGCCGGCAATCTCTACCGGATGCCCCTGGCCCCCGGCGCCCTTGACGCGCTCGTTATGGTGCGCGTGATGCACCATCTGGCCGATGTGCCAACCGCGCTGGCCCAACTGCAGCCGCTTCTGCATCAACGCGGCACGGCCGTGCTCGAATATGCCAACAAGCGCAACCTGAAGGCGGTTCTGCGCTGGCTCGCTCGCCGCCAGCGCTGGTCGCCCTTTGACCCGGCGCCGCTTGAGTTCGTCGCCATGAATTTCGACTTTCATCCCGGCTGGATGGCCGCAAAAATGAAAAGCGCCGGCCTGCGTGTGGATGAACGCCTTGGCGCATCTCACTTTCGCCTGCCCGCGCTGAAGAGAAGCCTGCCGGCCCATCTGCTCGCTCGTCTGGACAGCCGCCTCTTCCATATCGGCGGCAAATTCCCCCTTGCGCCCAGCGTCTTCGTACGCGCGGCTGCGCCGGGCGCCGCAGAACGGCCGCAACCTGAAGCCGGACCGGGCGAGACCGCCCCGGCATACCTGTTCCGTTGTCCGGCCTGCGCCGCCCATCCCCTGGCCGCCATCGGTCCGGCGCAGCTTCAGTGTCCGTCCTGCGCCCGTCAATATGGGCAAGCGGACCGCATCTGGGATTTCAAAATCCCGGCGTAACCCGCTCGCGGGCAGTCGGCCGGGGGTCGCGTGAGATATACCCCCCCATTTGAACATTGCTACGCGCCAACGACTGGCCGCTTCGAGTCCGGCCAGCCGTGAACAGCGTTTACGAATCTACGAAAAGAGGTGACGATGGCTGAAGAAATGCTTCTCGCAAAGGAACTTGCGCAACAGCGCAATGGGGATTCAAATAAACCCTTGCCCGAAAATGGCGCAGCCGTGTCTGAAAATGGCGCGGCGCAGCCCGACTTGCAGTTTTCCAGTCCGCAGGAGATCCTCGCCCATCTGCTCAAACTCGGCCGCGAAAAGGGCTTTGTCAGCTACGATGAAGTGCTGCAAGTCATGCCTGAAGCCGAAAACGATATTGAGCAGCTGGACGACATCTTCGCATCCCTGCTGGAGCAGGGCATTTCTGTCGGGCAGGCCAAAGAGGACGTTCCTGCCGAAGAGAAGAAAGATCCGGCCGAAAGCGCGGAAGAGGACGAATTCGATCTGAGCCAGATCGAGATCGACGACTCCATCAGCCTCTATCTCAAGGAGATCGGCCGCGTTCCCTTGCTGACCGCCGCCGAAGAGGTCGATCTCGCAAAACGCATGGAGTCCGGGCGCGATTCCCACCACCGCCTCAATCAGGAACAGGTCGAATGGGAGGAGCGCGAACAGCTGCTCTGGCTGGCCCGCGACGGCCGCTCCGCGCAGGAGCATCTGATCAAGGCGAACAGCCGCCTGGTCGTCAGCGTCGCCAAAAAGTACGTCGGCCGCGGCGTTCCCTTCCTGGATCTGATCCAGGAAGGGAATATCGGCCTCATTCGCGCCGTCAAGAAGTTCGACTACCGCCGGGGCTATAAATTCAGCACCTATGCCACCTGGTGGATCCGGCAGGCCGTCACCCGCGCCATCGCCGACCAGGGGCGCACAATTCGGGTGCCGGTGCATATGTACGAGCAGATCAACCGCCTGACCCGCACCAGCCGCCAGCTCGTGCAGGAGCTGGGCCGCGACCCGACCACCGAGGAGATCGCCGAGGAGCTGGGCGTCACCCCGCGCAAGGTCGAGCACATTATGCGCGTCAGCCAGCGGCCTCTCAGTCTGGAAATGCCGGTCGGAGAGGAAGAAGACAGCTACCTGGGCGACTTTATCGAGGATGAGGACGCAGACAGCCCGCAGGACTCCGCCGGCCGTCAGATCCTGCGGGAGGTGATCGACGAGATCTTCCAGAGCCTGACCCCCCGCGAGGTGCGCATCCTCCAGCTCCGCTTCGGACTGGTCGACGGCTACAACTATACGCTCGAAGAGGTCGGCAGAAAGTTCGGCGTCACCCGCGAACGCATCCGCCAGATCGAGGCCCAGGCCCTCAGCCGCCTGCGCCATCCCAGCCGCAGCCGCCGCCTGCGCGACTACCTCTAAGGGCGAGGAAAGAGGAACACCGGGAGAGAGAAGTGAGATACTGCGACTCGTAGCAGATGTTCTCTCACTCCTCTCTCCTCGTCCTCACCTTACATCCCCTTCCCCGCCGATAACGCCCCGCTCCAGCCGGTCGAATAGCTTCGTAATATTCTGCTCCGCCACCTCCTCCAACGACAGATCCAGCTCCGTGCAGATCTGCGTCAGGTACCAGAGCACGTCACCCAATTCGTCCTTCAACGCGGCGCGGTCGGCCTCCGATATGACGCCCCCCTTGTCGCGGAAAATCTTCTTGATCTTGCCCGCCACCTCACCCGCCTCATTCACAAGCCCTAACGTCGGATACACGATCGCGTGGTCCGTATGCACCAGGCTCCATGTCTTGCGGGACTCACTCTGATACCGTCTGAAATCGAGCGTCACCATGCCTCTTTCTTTCTCTGGTGGGGAAGGATATTTTCGGTCGTCAGTGCGTCAGAACGCGTCAAACAAAAAGGCCCGACCGTGCACAGTCGGGCCTTGCGTTTGCCGTCGCCGCGCCTATACGTCCAGATTGCGGACCTCGTGGGCGTGGGTCTGGATGAACCGGCGGCGGGGGGGCACACTGCTGCCCATCAGCATGTCGAAGGTGCGGTTGGCCTCCGCCGCATCCTCCACCTGCACCTGCAGCAGCGTCCGGTACTCCGGGTTCATCGTCGTCTCCCACAGCTGCTCCGGGTTCATCTCCCCCAGCCCCTTGTAGCGCTGCTCCAGCTTGATATTCTCCGTACCCATCTCCTTCCGGATCTGGGAAAGAGCGTTGTCATTGTACACATACTGCTCCGACCGCTTTGCCTTGCCGTTCTGCCGGTCGGTGATCTGCACCTTGTACAGAGGAGGCTGCGCAATGTACAGATGGCCGTTTTCCACCAGCGGCCCCATATACCGGAAAAACAGCGTCAGCAGCAGCGTACGGATGTGCGCGCCGTCCACGTCCGCGTCCGTCATCACGATGATCCGGTTATAGCGCAGGTTCTCGACGGTGAAATCATCGCCCACGCCGGTGCCCATCGCAGTAATCAGCGACTGGATCTCCTTGTTTCCCAGGGTCTTATCCAGACTGGTGCGCTCCACATTCAGGATCTTGCCCCGCAGCGGCAGCACGGCCTGAAAGCGTCGATCGCGGCCCTGTTTGGCGCTGCCGCCTGCGCTGTCTCCCTCCACAATGTAGAGTTCGCTTTCGTTCGGGTCGCGGCTGGAGCAGTCCGCCAGCTTGCCCGGCAGAGTCAGGCTCTCCAGCGCGCTCTTGCGGATCACCAGCTCACGCGCTTTGCGGGCGGCCTCTCGCGCCCGAAAGGCCACTTGGCACTTGTCTGTGATCCGCCTGGCCTCGCGCGGGTTCTCCTCCATCCAGCTGTTGATGCCCTCGGCCACTGCCGTCTCGACTTGATAGCGCACCTCGTTGTTGAGCAGCTTCAGCTTGTTCTGCCCCTCAAACTGCGGCTCCACAATCTTGACACTGATAATCGCGGTCATCCCCTGGCGCGTATCATCCCCGCTGAAGTTGGCGTCATTGTCCTTCAGAATCCCCTGCTTGCGCGCATAGTCGTTGATCTGCCGCGTGACCGCAGCGCGCAGGCCGGTCAGATGGCTGCCGCCGTCGGGCGTGTTGATCGTGTTGGCAAAGGCGAAGATCGACTCATTGTAGCCGTCCGTGTACTGGATCGCCGCCTCCACGTGGGTCGAATCGACCTGCATGTCAACGTAGATCGGCGGGTGCAGTACGGTCCGGTTCTTGTTGAGATAGCGCACGAACGTCTGCACGCCGCCCTCGAAATAGAAGCTGATCTCACGCGGCGTCTCCCCGCGGTCATCGACAAAATGAATATCGATGCCGCGCGTCAGGAAGGCCATCTCTCGAAAACGGGTCACCAGCGTATTCCAGTCGTATTCGAGAACGTCGAAGATCGTATCGTCGCGCAGAAAACGCTGGATGGTGCCCGTCTCCCCGCGTTTACACTTGCCCACCTCCTCCACCTCGGTCACCGGCACGCCGAGTTCGAAGCGCTGCCGCCAGATTTTCCCGTCCCGCTTGACCTCCGTCTCCATCCACGTGCTCAGCGCGTTGACCGCGCTCACGCCGACGCCATGCAGCCCGCCGGACACCTTGTAGCCGACATCGCCGAACTTGCCGCCGGCGTGCAGCTTCGTCATCACCACCGTCAAGGCCGGCATGCCGGTCTGCTTCTGAATACCTACAGGGATGCCGGCGCCGTTGTCCTCCACCGTGACGCTCTCATCCTTGTGGATCGTCACCACGATTTTGTCGCAGCGGCCCTGCATCGCCTCGTCGATGGCATTATCCACCACTTCGTATACCATGTGATGCAGGGCTTTCGTATCGGTCCCGCCAATGTACATGCCGGGCCGCTTCCGCACCGCCTCCAGGCCTTCCAGCACCTGAATCTGGTCGGCGCCATAAACGAAATTCTGTTTGTTCATCTTTTCTGCCACGTATTCCTCCGGTCATTTCAGACGAGGCCACTGCCCGTTTCAGAGCGCTCAGCCCCAATATATCATCGCTGGCTGCGGTTCCCCGTTCTTAGCTTATCATCAAGCCGGGTTGGCCGGTGTCTGCCGAGAGAAGATCGGGGCGCGTCCGCAACGCTCGCGCCGACTAAATATCAGGCAAAACTGTCCGTTTCTTCCTGCTGCATCGCCAAAATGCGCGTCCGGTAAAAGACCAGCAGTGACATCGCCAAACCCGTGCCGATGAAGGTGTTCCCCAACGTGGCCAGTGCCACGCCCAGCGTATGCCACTGGGTGATCTGGCGGAAAAGCAGCCCCATTCCTGTCGATATCAGCGTCGTCAGCAAAACAAACCCGACCGTGGGCCAGAAGTTCTTCCGCACCAGGTGGATGCTGCGGCGCACCGCGCTCCCAATCGCCAGATCGTCCAGCACCAGCGCCGTCGTCACAAAATAGAGATAGAGCAGGATCACCATGATCAGGCCGCCGAACAGGAACAACGCCCCGGATCCCAGCACCGGGCTGATCAGCGCCAGCACTGTGACCCCGATCACGCCCGGAATGTAGATCATCAGCAGGCCGAGGCCGAAGAATACCAGGAAGCCGATCGTGCGCAGCCAGTGGCGGACGATGCGGCCCGCCAGAATGTTGAGCGAGAGCGCCTTCTGTGCCTCGCCGATCGGCAGATTCTGGGCCAGCAGATTCATATAGGTCGCGCCGATCAGCAGACCGGCCAGGCCGAAGAGCAGCGACAGCAGACCCGCCGCGCCGATCGAGTCGATTTCAACGCTGGGATGACTTCCCTTAATGCCGGGCAGCGTCGCCAGCAAGCTCGGCACGTGATACAGCAGGCCGTTCACCAGAAACTGGGCCAGATTGCTCGTCTCGCCGAAAACTTCAAGCAACTCGCTCATCTGGTCCAGCGCAAACGGACTCTCCGCCGCCAGCTGCGGATCGGCAGCCAGATCTGTGTAAAAATCGGCCAACCTTCCCAGCAGAGGGCTGATGCTCCAACGCGGCAGAACCCACAACAGCGCGTCCAGCAGCAGCGGCAGCAGCAGCAGGCCAGGACGCTGGCTGACAAAGCGGTAGCCGGTTGAAATACTGTCTATGATACCCACAAACGCGTCCCGGTTCGGGCGGACAAACCCATTTCAAGTCCGTTCTCAATATGGCGTTTTCGCGGCGCGCTTTAGCCTTTTAATTTTATCACACAAGCCTGAAATACACGAACGACGGCGGCCTACATCCTCGATCATTAAGCGTACAAAACCGCCCGGTAAACGGATTAGACGGGAAGGGTAGACCGTTCTACAATTGACTGACCTGTGATCTGTGTGACTAGGCGATGGATCAGGACAACGGCGGCCGACACGTAGCGTTTTTTCCGCGTTTGCCAACGACAATCTTGCAGGCAAATCCCGGTACCGCGGGGTTCAACTGACTCACCGTCCGCATCGGGCAACAACCAAAGGAGAAAGCATGGCCTCATTTGCTATCCAGGGCGGTCACCCCATCGAGGGGACGGTCAACATCAGCGGCAACAAGAACGCCTCCTTCCCCCTCATCGCCGCGTCTCTGCTCACCGACGAGACAGTCACCCTGGAGAATGTTCCGCAGATCGACGACGTCGCCGCCATGCTGACCATTCTGGAGGGGCTGGGCGTCTACGTGCGCCAGGAAGGCGGCCGGCTGACGCTGCGCGCCGACAAGCTGCACGGACACGCGCCCGACGCCCGTCTGTTCGGGCGCATCCGCGGCGGGCTGAACCTGATGGGGCCGCTCCTGGCCCGCCGTGGCGCCTTCCGCGTCGAGGGCGCCGCCGGCGGGGATGATATCGGCCGCCGCCGCATCGACACCCACCTGTTGGTCTTCGAGCAGCTGGGCGCCTCTTTCGCCCGCCCCAACAGCGGCCGCTTCGAATTGACCGCGCCCGGCAGACTGCGCGGCGCCGATATCCTGCTGGATGAGGCCTCCGTGACCGCCACGCAGAACGCGGTCATGGCCGCCTCCCTGGCTGAGGGCACGACCACTCTGCGCAATACCGCCAGCGAACCGCACGTGCAGGAACTGTGCCGCCTGCTGGTCGCCATGGGCTGCCCCATTGAAGGCATCGGCAGCAACACCCTGCACGTCCACGGCCAGGCGCGGCTCCGCGGCGCCAGCGCCACTGTCGGCCCGGACTACATGGAGGTCGGCAGCTTCATCGGCCTCGGCGCCATCACCCGCGGGGCGCTGCGCATCGCCAACGTCGCCCCCGACCATCTGCGTATGCTGGAGATGGTCTTCTGCCAGCGGCTGGGCGTGCAAATGCGCCTGCAGGAGGACCCCCAGGCCGCGCTCACCGGCTATTCGCTCGTGCTGCCCGACGAGCAGGACCTGCGCGTCCGGCCCGACTTCGGCGGCGCCATCCCCAAGATCGACGACGCCCCCTGGCCCGCCTTCCCTCCCGACGTGATGAGCATCGCCGTCGTCGTCGCCAGCCAGGCCCAGGGCACGGTCCTGATTCACGAAAAGATGTTCGAGAGCCGCCTCTATTTCGTCGACAAGCTGGTGGCGATGGGCGCGCAGATCATCGTCTGCGACCCCCACCGCGCTGTCGTCGTCGGCCCGTCCCGGCTCGTGGGCCAGGAGGTCAGCAGCCCCGACATACGCGCCGGCATGGCGCTCGTCCTCGCCGCGCTCAGCGCCGAGGGGCGCACCCTCATCGGCAATATCGAACAGATCGACCGTGGATACCAGCGCGTGGATGAAAAGCTGCGCGCGGTCGGCGCCCGCATCGAACGCGTAGACGCCTGACTTAAGTGACCACGGATCACGAACCCCTGAGGCCTATCGACACCCGCAACGTGCCGGACACGGAGTAAATCCGGTCAGCAGCAGACGCGCCTCGACGAAGGAGTTTTGTGGAGCATCCGGAGATTTTCTGTCTCGCCGGCAAGATGGTACAGTCAGCAAGAGCAGTTTGGAAGTGAGAAAGCATTTGACGGGAAACCGGTGTTGACACCGCCGTCGGCCGGTGCTATACTGTGTCTTGTTGCGAAAATTTGCAACAAATAAAATTATTATATCCCACAATACGACGGAGGGCATTGCACCGACTGCCGCAGCGCTGCCGGCGCCTGACGCCAATTGTGGGGGCACACACCACCAGCCTGACGAAAGGGTACCCGCAGATGTTTCACTCACTTCGGATTCTGTCATCTGTTCTCCCGCTGTTGTTCCTCCTGGCCGCTTGCACCCCTGCCGCGCCTGGAACAACATCCGCCGGCGCCTCGGCAGCCCAGGCCGCGTCAGCGGGTTCGGCGAACCAAGAGTCGCAATCCGCTGCCGTCACCGACGCTGCAACGGAGCGGCCCACGCTGACGGCGGGCGTCATCTGGCTGGACAGCCCACTGGATCCGGTGGAGGGCGGCTACGTCTCCACCCAATCGGCAATGTCGGAGACCTTGTTCCGACTCTCAGGAACCACCCTGAGTCCCGAACCGTGGCTGGCGACGGAAGCCACACAGATAGCCCCCTTTGTCTGGAGGATTGGAATCCGGGAGGGCGTCAAGTTTCACAACGGGAACGTGATGGATGCGCAAGCGGTGAAGGCTTCCCTGGAGCGGGCTATCCGAATGTCGCCGGCCGCGGCCGATACATTGTCCGTTGACACGATAACGGTCGAGGACGGGCAAACCATCACCATCAAAACGACGGTACAGCAGCCCACCCTGCCGGGCCTGTTAATCTTGCCGGCCCTCGCCATCACCGATGCGGCGGCGGCGGACGCAGCCGGAGAAGGCAATTTCATCGCCGCCGGAGCCCTTACCGGCCCGTACATCCCCACCGAGTACACGCCAAAGGAACGCCTTAACAGCGTAGCCAACGACGACTACTGGGGCGGAACGCCTCCGCTGGCCGGCATCGAGCACGTCGCCATTCCCGACACCAACAGCCGGGAGTTGGCCCTGCAAGCCGGGGACATTGACGTTGCCGTCAACGTATCACCAGATGGCGCCCAGGCGATCAACGCCCACCAAGGGACACATACCGAGACCTCCGGCATCGGCACCGCGCTGGTCCTGTGGTGGGTGAATTTCGAGCGCGGCGCCCTGGCCAACCCTCTGGTGCGCCGGGCGGTGGCCCACGCCATTGACCGCAAGAGCATCGCCGGTCTGGTTACTCCTCCCGGCTCCGGGTCCTTCGCTGAGCTCCTGCTCCCGGAAGCCCTGGTGGCGTGTCCCGGCGTGAACGCGCTGGGTTACGATCCTGACGTAGCGCGCAATTTGCTGGCGCAGGCCGGCTACGCCGACAGCGACGGCGACGGAATCCTAGACAAGGAAGGTCAGCCGCTGGAAATTATTATCGGCGGTTACCCCGAGCGGTTCCAGCTGCCCATTATGGCCGAGGCTGCCCAGGCCATGCTCACTGATGTGGGCATCAAGGCCAAGGTGCTCATAACAGAATGGTCGGTGGTCAAGGAGCCTGCATGGGATCTCTTCGGCTGGTACAACACTGTCGTGCAAGGCGGGGGAGACCCGGTGTACAACATCAGCAAGTTCGCCGGGTTGAAGGGCGACGCCAGCGGCAGCGGGACCAACAATTATGGGCACTACGACGCTTCCCGCCTGGTGGACATAGTCGCCCCCTCCACCTCCGTGGCCGACCTGGAGAGTCGAAAGGAAATAGCCTGCGAGGCTCTGGCGGTGGTCACGGAAGAAGCCGCATTCTTGCCGGTGGCGCATGTGAATATGGTGTACGGTGTCAGTGATCGGGTCATCGATTTCGAGGCCCACCCAACCTCCCACTATTTCTTCGACCACCGAGTTGGACTGAGCGAGTAAGCGAGGTAGTGGGATTACGGGCGCAGGTATAGGTTCCCCAGCATGGGAGTATACCTGGTACGAAGGTTGGCCACGCTGCCATTGCTGCTCCTGGGCATCTCGGCAGCCAGCTTCACGCTGCTGAATCTGGCGCCGGGAGACCCGGCCGAGATTGTACTGCGCCAGCGCAACCCGGCCCAGATGCCCAGCCAGGCGGAGGTGGCAGCCATGCGCATCGAGTTGGGCCTGGACGCCCCCCTGCCGGTGCAATACACTCGCTGGGTTTCGAGCGCGCTGGCGGGCGACATGGGTCAGTCATACGTGACCGAACGGCCTGTGGCCGCCCAGCTGGCCCGCCGCACCGTCCCGACCGCGCTGCTTACAGCAGCCGCCCTGGCCTTGGCGCTGCTGGTCGCCGTGCCCATAGGCATACTATCGGCACGACGGCGGGGCAGTCCCATAGATGCTGTCGCCCGCCTGGCGGCGCTGGTGGGCGCGGCTGCTCCATCCTACGCCCTGGCCTATGGACTGATCATCCTGTTCGCGGTGAAACTGTCGTGGCTACCGGCTCTGGGCTATGGTTCGGCGGAGCAAGTGATCCTCCCGGCCATCGCGCTCTCTCTGGCGCCGATGGCTCAACTGATGCGGCTCATCCGCGCCAGCATGCTGGAAACCCTGGGCCAGGACTATATTCGAACGGCGCGGGCCAAAGGGTTGTCGGAACAGACCTTCGCCATTCGGCACGCTCTGCGCAACGCGCTGCTGCCGGTTATCGGGGCTATGGGAGTGCACTTGGGTTACCTGCTCAGCGGCGCCGTCATAGTGGAGACCATCTTCACTTGGCCCGGTTTGGGTCAGTTGATGGTGGGGGCGGCGCTGACCCGTGACTACCCCGTGGTGCAGGGGTTCGTAACCTACATCGCGGTGGTGGTCCTGTTGGTCAACCTGGCCGCGGACGTTGCCTTGCGTGCTGCCGACCCGCGCCTGCGTTTCGGACGGGAAGAGAGGTAGCCGCGGATGACTGGGCTCGTTGAAGTTTGGCTGGACAGCGATTAGCGGCAGCAAAATGAGCCTGATCCGCGCATTCACGCAAGGAACTTCCCAGTGTGGTCTATGGTGTTCTTCGCGGTCCTTCGTGGATAAAAAAAGCTTTCATCGTGGCCCTTCGCATGAATTCGCGGACAGATCGGTTTCAGTTTTGAACGACCTCCCCAAAATGTCAACTGAACCTGGCGATGCTAAGAGTGCCGGAGAACGGATTCCCGTTCTGTCCATAGGCGGGAGGGCGCGTCAGCGGCGGACAGCGCCGTTGCGGGAGCCCGGAACCATGTTGGGGTTGTTTCTGGCGGTGTCGCTGCTGTTGGGGGGACTGTTGGCGCCTTGGCTACCGATAGATGATCCCACCGAGATCAACTTGCCCGAACGGTTGCTCTCGCCGTCCATCACACACCCCATGGGCACCGACCATCTGGGTCGGGACACCTTCAGCCGGGTCGTTCATGGGGGGCGCATGACGCTGCTGGCCGCCATCACCACGCTGGTACTGAGCATGACCATCGCGCTGACGGTGGGCATAGCGTCCGGATACCATGGCGGCTGGCCGGACACCGCGTTGATGGGTATCGTGGACCTGCTCCTGGCGTTTCCATCGCTGATCCTGGCGCTGGCCGTAGCGGGAGCGCTGGGACCCGGACTGTTGAACGTGCTGCTGGCAGCCGGCGCGGTCTGGTGGGTGGGGCACGCCCGCATCATCCGTGCGGTCACCATGGGGGCGCGACAGATGGAGTACGTGATGTCGGCACGCGTCGCCGGCGCTGGCAACCTGCGCATAATTCTGCGACACATTGCCCCCAACATCATCGGCCCCATCGTCGTGATCGCTTCCCTGGACGTGGGCTGGATCATCCTGGGCATCGCCGGCCTGAATTTCCTGGGCCTCGGAGCGCAACCCCCCACGCCGGAATGGGGCGCTATGCTCAACGACGCCCGCCCGCACTTGCAAACCGCGCCGCGCCTATTGCTGATACCTGGCGCAGCGATTTTTCTGGCTGTGCTTGGATTCAATTTGCTCGGCGACGGCCTGAGAGACCTGCTTGATCCTCGGACGATGCATTCGCCGGGTTGATCTTCCGCTTGCCAAGGTACTTCAAAATGAAGATGCGATTGCCTTGAGTTGACGGGAAACCGGTATTGACACCACCGTCAGTCTGTGCTATACTCTGCCTTGTTGCAAGATTTTGCAACAGATAAAATTATCATTTCCCACAGATTCGACAGAGATCGGTCGGCGGTTACGCAAATCCGTCTACCGGGTACTGCGCTTTCTGACAGAATAGCACATCCTGGCGATGGATTCCCAATACGACTTTAGAGATCGACGTAAGTCATCTCTCATTCTTTGGGCATTGCACCGACTGCCGCAGCTCTGTTGACGCCTATTGTGGGGGCACACACGCCACTAGCCTGGCGAAAGGGTACCCGCAGATGCCTCACTCACTTCGAATTTTGACATCGATCCTGGCAATCCTGTTCCTCCTCGCCGCCTGCACGCCAGTTGCGCCTGAATCGACATCTGCCCAGCTGGGTCAGGAGACTGCCGCGTCGCCGGTCCAGGTGGTGGCAACCACCAACTTCGTGGCCGATTGGGCTCGCGTGGTTGGTGGAAGCAGGGTAGAGGTCTTCGGCCTGCTACCAGTGGGCGGCGATCCGCACACCTTTCTGCCAGGCGCTCGCGACGTTGCCAGGGTAGCTGACGCCGATCTTGTGTTGACTGTCGGTCTCGGCCTGGAGGCCGACTGGCTGCAGGATCTCTTGCACAACGCCAGTGCAGACGAGTCCAAGATCGTCGCGCTTGGTGAAGGAGTCGATCCGATCGAGTTCGCCATGGTCGATATGCATGACGATCACGGGGATGAGGACGAGCACGGCCATGACGAGGATGATGAGGACGAGCACGGCCATGACGAGGATGATGAAGACGAGCACGGCCATGACGAGGATGATGAAGACGAGCACGGCCATGACGAGGATGATGAAGACGAGCACGGCCATGACGAGGATGATGAAGACGAGCACGGCCATGACGAGGATGATGAAGACGAGCACGGCCATGACGAGGATGATGAAGACGAGCACGGCCATGACGAGGATGATGAAGACGAGCACGGCCATGACGAGGATGATGAAGACGAGCACGGCCATGACGAGGATGATGAAGACGAGCACGGCCATGACGAGCACCACCACGGCCCTCTGGATCCTCACTTCTGGTTCGATCCGATCCGGGTGAAGGTCGCGGTCAACGAGATAGCTGCCCGGCTCTCGGCTATCGACCCTGAAGGCGCGGAGACCTACCTTCGGAACGCCGCAGAGTATGGGGAGCAGCTCGACGAGCTTCACGCCTGGGTTCAGGAGCAGGTCAGCGCGGTGGCGCCGGAACGCAGACTGCTGGTTACATCACACGACGCCTTCTCCTACTTTGCAGAGTTGTATGGGTTCGAGATAGTTGGCCTGGTTATACCGTCACTTGCGACGCACGTGGAGCCCTCCGCGGAGCACATCGCGGCACTGGTCGAGGTGGTAAGGGAACACGATCTGCCGGCGCTGTTTGGCGAGACGACGGTCAGCGAGAGGCTGGCGCAAACCATAGCAACCGAAACCGGCGCGCAGCTGTTCCGGCTCTTTTCGGGTTCCCTTGGGCCCGAGGGCAGCGGCGCTGACACCTACCTTGGCATGGTCCGTACAAACGTGGAACGCATCGTTGAGGCATTGAAATGAACACCCCTCCGTACCCGCACGCCGCCAGAATGTCGCTTCAGGACGTGACCGTCGAGTTCGATGGGCACAAGGCCCTGAGTAACGTCAGCTTCGACGTAGGCGCAGGGACCCTGATGGGCGTTGTAGGACCGAACGGGGCCGGCAAGAGCACGCTGTTCAATGCGATTGCCGGGCTCCTCCCCGTTCGCCAGGGGAAGGTGACCCTTCACCGTGTGGACAAGGGAAGTGGAGCGCTGGCCTACGTGCCTCAGCGAGAGAGCGTCAACTGGCGGTTCCCCGTGACCGCCATGGACGTTGTCATGATGGGCCGCTGCTGCAGACTGGGATGGTGCCGGCGTCCCGGGAAGAGAGATCGCGAGCTTGTCGACGCCTGCCTGTGCCGCGTGGGCCTGTCGGACCATCGCTCCGCTCTGATGACCGAGCTTTCGGGAGGGCAGAGGCAGAGGGTATTCGTGGCCAGGGCGCTCACCCAGGAGGCGAGTGTGCTTCTCCTGGATGAGGCCTTCAGCGGCGTTGACGCCGGCGCCCAGGAGGGCCTCGTAGAGGTCCTCCAAACAGTGCGCAATGAAGGGCGCATTGTCCTGCTGGCGACCCACGACCTGACCAACCTGGCCGGACGCTTCGACCAGGTACTGTGTCTGAACCGCCGCGTGTGCGCCTGCGGCCCTCCCGACGAGGTGTTTACGTCCGAGGTCATGGAGCAGCTGTACGGCGCCCACGGTGTGCGCCTCACGACGGACGGGGAGCGGTAGCAAGAGGACGTGATTGAGTTCTTTGTCGCCCCGCTCGAGTACGGCTTCATGGTGAGGGCCCTGATCGGCTCGGTGCTTGTTGGCGTCATGTGTCCCCTGATTGGCGCGTATGTTGTCACCAGGAACCTCGCCTTCATGGGGGACGCTCTCGCCCACGCCGTGCTGCCGGGCATGGTGCTTGGATTCATCGCGGGCATCAACCCGGCCATAGCCGCCGTCCCTACAGGCGTCGCCGTTGCCGTGCTCGTCAGGATTGTGAGCCGGCGCGCGGGCCTCAGCACGGATACCTCCATAGGCATCCTTTTTGCGGCCATGTTTGCCCTGGGACTTGCGATGCTGTCGACTTCAACGACGATTCGGGTCGATATGGAAGACCTGCTCCTGGGGCAGCTCCTGGGCATTTCTCCCACCAGCATCTATGTGTCGCTTGGGATAACCGTGACGGTCATCCTGGGGCTGTTCGCTCTGCACCACTGGCTGCTGTTCGCCAGCTTCGATCCCGTGGGGGCCCAGGTTCTCGGCAAACGTACCAACATCGTCGACTATGTGTTCCTGGTCATGCTTGCCCTTGTTATCGTGATCGGAATTCAGGCGGCGGGTGTCATTCTTGTCATGGCGATGCTGGTGACACCTGCCGCCACGGCCTATCTGTTGGTGAGACGCTTTGTCTCGATGATGATAGCGGCCGCGTTGATAGGGACCGCGGCCGCCGTGACCGGCCTTTACATCTCCTACCACTTCAATCTGCCCGCCGGTCCTGCCATGACCCTAGTAGCAAGCGGGATATTCGCACTGGCAGTCGCATTCAGGCGAAGAGCCCCTGTCTGAGAATCCTTTTCTCGAAAGACGCTCGTCCGAAGCCGTCGTGGGAGACCGCCCGGCGCCCCAGCCAGAACAACTTCAGGGCTGTGTCTGGACAAAGGTTGTGAGGGCCTTATCCCTGGTTAGGGAAGGCTGGTTTCTTGATTTGCAGGCAGTCATGTACGCCCATGACGAGCACAGACACCCATAGACAAAAAAATAAAGAGGACAAAGATGTTGAAATTGCCCGTTGATTGGGGAACGTTATGGTTAGGGGGCTTCTGCCCGGTGGAGGCGCTCGGTGGGTTGCCAATTCGTGGCGCAGATTATGCCGCGCATCCACCGCTGGATGAGCGGCTGACCCTACCTGCTAACGCAGCTTTACACGCCGAGGTGACGCTTGAAACGGCAGAGGCGACATGGTCGGAACGCCTGGGCGGCGCGTCGGTTGTGCTGGTGCGCGATGCCTACCGCGCTCGCCGTTTACTGCATCAGGCGGCGGGAATTCAGCCAGGCGAATGGGTCGGTGTCCCGGCGAATGCCAGCCATGACCTGGCAGAGTCGGTCAAGCATCATAAGGGGCTGCTGCGCTTTCTGGACTTTGACGCGCATCTGCGGCTCGCGCCGTCCAGTACGCGCTTCACCTGGACGCAGGTGGTGCGCGGGTTGTGGCAGCCGCAGAACGCTACATGGCTCGACTGCGCTGACACCCTGCCTACGCCCGGCGCGGCAGAGCGCCCGGCGGTGACCCTGTACGGCTTACATCTGCCTGATGCTGATGACCGCCCCGGCGCGCTGCTGGTATTCAGTGATGAGGCACTCTATGCAGAGGTGAGAGCATTGCGTCAACCGGCTGACTGCCCGAACGCAGCGCAGGCATTGGCACAGTGTGAACGTCTGCCAGAACTGGCAGAGCGCCAAAGCGCGAATCTGGCGGAGGTGCGGCGCGGTCTGCGTGAAGCCGCCGGGCTGGTGACACACGGGTCGAACAGGCTGGCGCTGGCGACTGCGGTCGCGGTGCAGATTCCGCTGGAGAGCGATATCGCCACGTTTTACGCTTACGTTGAGCAGGAAAATACGCCCGTGCGCTGGCTGCCACAGATTCGGCCTTTGCATTATGCCGCGCTGGGCGCCGACGGCGCGCCGGATCACCGGGGAACGGCGGCGAACCTCGCTCGCTGGATGTGCGTCCCGGTGGGGCCAGATTACACTTTTGAAGAGATCAAACACGGTGTCCTGGGCATCGTCAAAGCGGCGGAATATCTCGGTGTGCGCTGGCGCACCAATCCCGCCTATGCTGCCGAGTACGCTGCCTTGATGGATCGAACTTACGGCGCAGGGCATGATGCCTACCGCCCGTTGTTTGCGCTGGATGAAGCCATCGCAGCGGGAGTTTAGTCATGCAGTTTATCGCTATCACCGGGATGCTGCATCAGCCAAAGACCGCGCTGACGCGGGCGCTTATTGAAGCGTTCTCCGCCGAAAGCGAAAACGACAGTTGAATGGAGAAGACAGGAACATGATGAACACAGTTGAAGCACGAGTGCCAGTGACCGTTCTGACGGGCTTTCTGGGGGCAGGCAAAACCACGCTGCTCAACCGCGTCCTGACCGAAAATCACGGCAAGAAAATCGCCGTCATCGAAAATGAGTTCGGCGAGATCGGCATTGATAACGATCTGGTTATTGGCGCGGAAGAAGAGATCTTCGAGATGAACAACGGATGCATCTGCTGCACCGTTCGGGGTGATCTGATTCGCATTCTCGGTCATCTGATGAAGCGCCGCGATAAGTTCGATTACATCATGGTCGAAACCACCGGCATGGCGGATCCCGGTCCCGTCGCGCAAACCTTCTACGTGGATGATGATATGCAGGAAAAACTGATGCTGGATGGGATTGTCACGGTGGTCGATGCCAAACACATCTGGGAACACATCGACGACAGCGATGAGGCAAAAGAACAGGTTGCCTTTGCGGATGTGATCCTGCTGAACAAGACAGATCTGGTTGCCCCGGAAGACCTCGACAGACTCGAAGCACGTATCAAGAGCATGAACAGCATGGCGAAAATCTTCCGCACCCGCGACGCGGTGGTCGAGATGGACAAGATTCTCAATGTGGGCGGCTTCAACCTCGACCGGGCACTGGAAATCGACCCGAAGTTCATGGAGCCGGAATACCCGTTTGAGTGGTCGGGTATCTATGAACTGAACACCGGGACGTACGAATGGGTGATGGGTGAAGGCCCTGACCCGGTGATGGGGGCCGCACTCCTGCCGCTGGCAAATAGTGGATCGGCGGCGAAGGAGGCGACGCTGATGGACGCCGTATTGACCTTCTCTGAAGATGAGCAGGCAGTACAGGCAGGCGAGACGCTGCGCCTCGGCAAAGGACAGCACAACCAGCTCGTTCTGAACGGAAATGGCGAGACCGTCTTCGACTTCGTAATTCAGCAGCCGGGCTGTTACATGCTGTTCACCGAACATCACCCTGAAGAGTTCGACGCGCACCTGTGCGGCACGGATGCAGTGCTTGCCCCCCTCGAAACCCGCGAGTACAAGCCCGATCATGAACACGACGAAGAGGTGACTTCCGTTGGCATCACCCTCCCCGGTGATTTTGATTTGGAGAGGCTCAATCGTTGGTTAGGTCAACTGTTGGTCAAACAGGGCCAGGACATCTTCCGTATGAAGGGCGTGTTGAGCCTGCGCGGCCAAGATGAGCGCTTCGTATTTCAGGGGGTGCATATGCTCTTTGACGGCCGCCCGGATCGTCCGTGGGGGAATGAACAGCGTCATAACAAGATGGTCTTTATCGGGCGTAACCTGGATCGGTCTGCACTGGAAGAAGGCTTTCGCGCATGTCTCGTGTCATGATGCGGCGCAAAGGCGGGCGCAAAACGCCGAAGCCATCGCTCAAGGCAATTTGGCGTACCCACATTGACGATCATCCGATCGGGCTGGCATGGTCGCCGGACGGCAAAAAGCTGGCAGTGGCGGGTGTGTCTGGGCCAATCAAGCTGTTTAACGGTGCAGACGGCGCGCTACAGCACAAGCTGCCCGGTCATACCCTTGGCACGATGGCGCTTTCGTGGCACAAAGGCAGTCGTCTCCTCGCCAGCGTCGGGCAGGACGGCAAGGTACGGCTGTGGAATACCAAGACAGGATCGCAGACCTCTGAAATGGCAGGCGGCGCAAGCTGGGTGGAGCGTGTCGCTTTCAGCCCTGCCGGCGACTGGCTGGTGTCAGCCGCCGGGCGCAAACTGCGACTGTGGAACGCCACCGGGGAGTTGCACTACGAATATCCCGATGCGAACAGCACCATTACTGACATAAAGTGGCGCAGAGATGGCAAACGGTTCGCCGTCTCTGCCTACAATGGAGTCGTGCTGTTTGGCCCCACAAAAGCGGAACCACTCGACCGTTTCGAATGGCAGGGCTCGTCTCTCACACTGGAATGGAGTCCCGATGGTAAGCATATCGCCACCGGCGATCAGGACTCGACGGTGCATTTCTGGCTCGTCGAGTCCGGGCAGGATCTGCAGATGTGGGGCTACGAAACGAAGGTGCTGGAACTGGCATGGAGCTTCAACAGCCGCTATCTGGCGACCGGCGGCGGGACCCAGGCGGTAGTCTGGGACTGTTCCGGCAAGGGGCCGGAAAACACGAAACCGATCATGCTGGAAGGGCATCGGGACCTCATCAAGCACCTGAAGTTTCAACGACGGGGTATGCTGCTGGCTTCCGGTGGGAAAGATGGTTTGCTGGCAATCTGGAAAATCGAGAAGAAGAAACCCGTTATGCTGGCGGACGCTGTGTTCAAAAACCCGATTGCCGGCCTGGCCTGGTCACCGGATGATCGCCGTATCGCGGCGTCAGATGAGAGTGGTACCCTGTCGATAGCGGCGGTGCAGCAGTTATGAGAAACGTGTTTCATATGAAATAATCCCCTCTGTTGGTGAGACGTTTTGTCTCGATGATGATATTGCAACAGATAGAGTTATCATGTCCCACAATACGACAGAGATCAGTCGGCAGTTACGCAAATCCGGCTACCGGGTAACACCCCAACGCCAGCTCATCCTGGACGCCGTCTGTCAACTCGGTGACCACGTCACGCCCGAAGCGGTGTACGACCATGTACACCGCATCGCTCCGACTCTGAGCCGGGCGACCGTCTACCGGGTACTGCACTTTCTGACAGAACAGCGCATCCTGGCGATGGTGCATATGGCCGACGGCCGGCTTGCCTACGAGATGGCCGGGCCCGAACCGCATCACCACCTCGTCTGCCGCTCCTGCGACAGCTTGCTTGAGCTGCCGCACAGCGTCTTGCGGTCATTTCGCCGGGCGATGGAATCCCAGTACGACTTTGAGGTCGACGTAAGTCATGTCTCATTCTTTGGGCATTGCACCGACTGCCGTGACTCTGTCGGCGCCTGACGCCTGTTGTGGGGGCACACGTCATCAGCCTGACGAAAGGGTACCCGCAGATGCTTCACTCACTTCGAATTCTGACATCGCTCCTGGCAATTCTGTTCCTCCTGGCCGCTTGCGCCCCGGCCGCGCCTGGAACGACTGCCGCCCCCACTGAGGAAGAGCGCCTACGCGTTGTCGTTTCAATTCTGCCGGTTGCAAATATCGTCTACAACATCGGCGGTGATCGGATTGACCTCGATGCCATCATGCCGCCCGGCGCCGATGAAGTAATGGGTTTCGACCGCGTGATGCCTAACTTCAGCATCGCCCAGGAGGCCACCGCGCTCGGCTGTCAGGTTGACTGGTCGGATACCGACATGATGCCCAACCCGACAGATGCGCCCTGGGCCGACCACGCCATCGGAGATCTTGTGCGCAACACGATTTGATGCCAAGTATCAATTAGATTGGTAAGATGAAAAGGAAAGCGAGTGAGTTTTGAACCCGAAATCTGATCCCCAACCCATTCCCGTAACCATCATTACCGGATTTTTGGGTTCTGGGAAAACCACGCTGCTCAACCGCATTCTTCATGCAGAGCATGGTCTGCGCGTGGCTGTGATGGTGAATGACTTTGGAGCCATCAATATCGATACGCAGATCGTTGTGGGTATGGAGGAAGACACGATCAGCCTTGCCAACGGCTGCATCTGCTGCACCATCCGGGGCGACTTTCTCAAAGCCACACGCGACCTGATCCAGCGTCCACAGCCACCCGAATATATTCTGGTTGAAACCAGTGGTGTCTCAGATCCACTCGAAGTCGCGCTTACGTTTCGAGCGATCCAGCGCGTGCAGATTGACAGCATCCTGACCGTGATGGATGCCGAACAGATTCTGAGCCTCGACAAGCGCCATGAGGCGCTGTCCATCCATCAAGTCGGCATGGCGGATATCGTCATCCTGAATAAAGTCGATCTGGTGAATGAGGTACAGCTTCAATCGGTGCGGGATTACATCCGGCAAATCGTCCCCCAGGCACGTATCATCGAAACAACCCAAGTAGATGTGCCGCTTGAACTGCTGTTGAATGTGGGTCAATTTGAAATCGAGCGTTTAGCAAGCCGCCAGCCACACGATATTCATGTTCATGCCGAAGATGAAGAACATGAGTATGAAGACAACGAACATCACCATCAACATACAGACCACACGCTGGTTTTCAGCACCTGGAGCTGGCGCAGTTCGCAGCCTGTCTCATTTCGCGCCTTGCAACGGATGGTCAACCGCCTGCCGGAAACGATCTATCGCGCCAAAGGGATATTCTTTCTGGCGGATGCCCCCGGTCAAAAAGGGATTTTGCAGGTAGTAGGCAGACGCGCCAGCCTGACCTTAACTCAGGATGGTTGGGAAAATGCAGCGCCGCACTCGCAGCTCGTCGTCATTGGCGCAGAGGGGCGTGTAGACGGGGATGATTTGAACCAGCGCATGGAAACCTGTCTGGCAGTCAATGCCCCGAAATCAGAATGGGAATATATCACGCGCACCGTCATTGAATGGCTGCGCCAGCGGCTGCCCGACACATCATAAATCACGATTAGGAACACCTGATATGGAGAACCATCATTTCCCGGCGCCAGTGACGATTCTCAGCGGCTTTCTCGGCGCAGGCAAAACCACCCTGCTTAACCACATCCTGCACGGCAATCACGGTCTGAAGATTGCGGCGCTGGTGAACGACTTTGGCGCGATTAACATTGACGCCCAGTTAGTGGTCGGTGTCGAAGGCGAAACGGTCAATCTGTCGAACGGTTGCATTTGCTGCACGATTCGCGGTGACTTGCTGAAGGAAATCCTCAAACTGCTGCGGCGGGAGGATCCCCCGGAATACATCATCATCGAGGCCAGCGGTGTATCCGATCCTATCGCTGTCGCCAATACCTTCCTGATGCCTGAAATCAAACCGTTGGCGCGGCTCGACAGCATTCTGGTCGTCGTGGATGCCGATAATATCCTGACACTGGACGAAGAAAACTTCGGGCTGGCGCTGGATCAGATCGCCGTCGCGGACATCGTGGTACTGAACAAAGTCGATCTGGTCACGGTAGAGGAACTGGAAAACATCAAAACCGATCTGATTCGACGCATTGTGCCGAGAATGAAGATGAGAAAGGTGTTTCTCAACGTAGTGGACATCCAAACCGATCTGACTCGACGCAATGCGCTGGAAGCGCGCATTCTGGAAGTGACTTACGGACAGGCGCCGCTGGAACTGGTGCTGGGTGTGGGCAAGTATGCGCCGGAACGCCTGCATCGGCGCGCCGAGCGCGATGTGCATGTGCATGGCGTGGATGAGGAACACGATCACGATCATGATGACGGGCATCACCACCATGAACATACCGACCATACGCTGGTATTCAGCACCTGGAGTTGGACGACGGATAAACCGCTGTCGCTGAAAGCGCTACGTGGGATGTTCGAGGAACTGCCCAATACCATCTATCGCGCTAAAGGTGCAGTTCAGCTCCATGATATGCCGGACAACAGGATGATTCTGCAAATGGTGGGCAAACGCGCCAGCCTGACGCTGGCCGATGAATGGGGCGATGAGCCGCCCCGCACGCAGATTGTGATGATCGCCTCGCATGGTGGGCTGGATGTTGAGGCGCTCCGCACGCAGTTGGAAGCCTGTATCGTCGCGGATACGCGCCCCGCTGCCGTGAGGCAGAAGACCGCCAAAACGGAATGGACGCGCAAACGCCGGTAAGCCGCATAACGGCGGGGGAACTGTCTGAACTGTGATTTCCAGGATTTGGGGGATGAACTGTGATTAACTGCAACGGCAATTGCCTTTAATCCCCTTAATCCCAATAATCCCCCAAAATCACAGTTCAGAAGTCGTTGCAGTTATAAAAACTGGCTACTGCTGTTACGAGCCTTAGCCCCTACCCCCTGGCCCCTGCAGTTGATTCCTCTGCCCGCCGCAGGGCCAGCTTGCGCCGCAGTTCATCGTGCGCGGCCCGGTCCAGGGGATAGCGCGCCGCCGCGAACATCGACAGAACCAGCAGAACGGCCGGCACCGCGCCCATGAAGATGCGCAATGCCAGCACCGCCGCCGCCGGCTGGCTCTCGGCCGCGCCCTCGATGAAGCCGGTGGCGGCCAGAACCTGCGGCACGATGAAACCGACCACGAAAGCGGTGGCGATCTTTCGGAAGGTGACCAGATAGGCGGAGTAGACCCCCTCGCGGCGCTGACCGCTGTGCCACTCGTCCTCTTCGATGATGTCAGCCACAATCGCCCAGGGCGTGGCGTTGGCCGCGCCGTATCCGATTCCGGCAACGGCCGCCGCAATCAGCACCAGGGGCGCATTCCCCGGCGGCAGCAGGCTGATAACCGCCATGACCGCCGCCCAGAAGATCATCATGCGTATGTACGTGCGGCTCTTTCCGTACCGCTGCATCAGCTGCACCGTCAGCGGCATCGAGAGGAAGGCGACGCCCAGCACAGCCGCCAGGACCAAACTGTCGAACGGCGCCTCCAACTGCATGTAATAGATCAGGAACCAGACGAACACGGCGGTGATGATGTCGACCGCGCTGAACGCCAGCACGTAGATCGCGGCGCCGATGCGGAAAGGGCGATTGGCGAACACTTCTTTGGTGATCTGAATGAAGTTGGGCCGGCCTTCCTCCTTCGGCAGCTCCCGCTCCGGCTCGCGTATGAAGGCCACGACCAGAAGAGGCGACGCGGCCACGACCAGCCCCCAGAGCGCGCCGGCCACCGCGTAGCCGTTGCGCAGCGCGTCCGGCCCGCTGAACCAGCCGGCGAAGAGACCCTCCGCCAGCAATTTGAACAGCCCGGCCGTGAGCAGGGAAACGAAGATCGAGTTCCCCATGCGCCAACCGGCCAAGCTGGCCCGCTCGTCATAATCTTCGGTCAGTTCCGAGGTGAGGGCTGCGTAGGGCGCGTTGACGATCGTGAAGGCAGTATCATACAGGATGAAGATGACCGCGTAGTAGAGGGCGGCGGCCACATTCCCCTCGAACGGGGGCGGGCTGAACATGAGGAAGAAGCCGACGCCGAAAGGCAGCGCGCCCAGCAGCATAAATGGCCGCCGCCGGCCCCAGCGGCTGCGGAAGCGGTCGCTGAGAATGCCGACCAGCGGATCGTTGACGCCGTCCCAGAAGCGGCCGATGATGAAGGCGATCCCGGCCAGGCCCACGTCCACCCCCACGACGCTGACGGTGAAGTAGAGCCAGAAGAGGGTGCGGGCCGTCGAGGCCGAGGCCGCGCCCCAATCGCCCAGCCCATAGATCATTTTTGTGAAGGTGGGCAGCCGCTGTCGCGCAACCTCTGTCATAATCGCCCCGTCTCCCTATCTCGGTCTCTGATCAAATACCAACCACACTAAACCCTGGTTTCCATGCAGGGTGAAGTTATAGTTCTGACTGTCTCGCTCACCGTTGCCATCTTTGACCCAGATGGTGTAGGTGCCAGCCACGTTTCCACCCGGCAGCTGGCTGGCAGGAATCGTATTCTCGTAGTTGTATACTTTGCCTTTAGGCCCTTCCTTGATGGACTTCCCGCCGCGCGTATTGTGATCCACCCCGGCTATCTGGATCCCGTCCTTCTGCAGTTCAACAAAGTAGCTGCCGTGTATTTGGACCTCGTTGTTGCGCCACCCATGCACAAAGCCGATGAGAAGCTTCAACTCTCTACCGCCATTTTCAGCAGGATCTGTATCCCTCAGCCAGAACTTGCAGCCGTCGCCGCCGATGCCGGCGCAATGGTCTACCTGGGCTGGCACGGGAGTCGCCGTAGGCGGCACCGGCGTTGGGGTTGGCGGGACGGGCGTTGGCGGGATGTTCTGCGCCAGCGTGATCAGGTGCGCGTTCTCTACATTGACCAGGTTGGAGAAAATCCAACCCGTCTGGCCGGCGACGCAGCAGAACTGAAACCAGGTATTTTCCACATTTCTGCCGCTGATGTCGAACTGCGCCCCCCTGGCGACGGTGCCGATGATGCCGAAAGCGGTACTCGGTCCGGTGCGAACGTTGACGTTGGTGGCGGTCAGGTCCGTCTTGACCGTAAAGCGGGCCACGGTGGGCTCAGGCGTATCCGTGGGGGGCGGTGTATCGGTAGGCGCCGGGGCCGATTGCTGCGCAGTTGCCGGCGCAGCCTGCTGAGTTGTAGCGCCGTCGCCAGACCCTTGCGCGGCCGGCGCGCCTTCAGGCGTGGGCGTGAACGTGGGAACAACTGCCGCCACCTGGCGGGTCGGCGTGGGCGTAGCCTCCGCGCCGGAAAAAAGTCCGCAGCCGGCCAGAAACAGCGCGCCCGCGCAGAGCGCCAGCGCACGCAAGACCGATCTCTTCACGCTGCCATGGCGAACAGATCGCGTAAATGTTGATTTCTTACGCATCGACACAGAACTCTCCTTAACATAGCGAACGCTCCGCCACCCCGCAAGGGTAGCGGACAGGTGTGGCACTAAGCATCTATCATATCAGGTGCGGTAAATCGGCGAAAGTCGCGAATCTGGGTGCAAGGAGGTTGGCGCAGGAACAGGGGGGTATCTTGCCAGGATCGTACTCTGTACGATTCGATAAAAGAGTGGTCGACGGGTAGTTAACCCCGGAACCCTGCCCCGGCCCGACTGTCCTCCACGTCAACAACATTAGGTTCCGTTGACATTTTGGGCAGGGCGGTCAACAAGAACGGAACGCCGAAGGGCGAGGAGAGAGCGGAGAGGAAAGAGAGAACGGCCCACTCACTCCTGGGGTTGGGGATGTCTCTCATTTGAATCTTGTGATAAACACACCGATCAATCCACGGAGAACACCTTTTTATCCACGAGGGCCACGAAGAGACACTAAGAACACCTTTTCGTCCGCGGAGTCACGCGGAGGGGCGCGAAGAACACCAAAGGCGTATCAGATTTTCTGTGCGTGACGGCTCGGCCCTTCATGGATCAGCCGCACTTTTCTCCAGCAAATCGCTGTTCTGACAAACGTCAACGAGCCCTAAATGAAGTGCGGACTCGCCTACCGCTCAGGCGCGCGGAAGCCGTTGGCCTCAGCCTCAGCGCGGGTGCAGAACCAGAGATCGCCCTCCGCCTCCTTCATATTCACCCGTCCGTAGGAGGACGACTCCCCCTCTACATGATAGATCTTCGTGTCCCTGGTTGTGTTTACGTTGCCCTTGATGCTGCATGACGGATCGGGCTGGCTGATACAACCCTGCGGGCAACCGGCGCCAACCGACTGCGTGGGAACGACCGTGGGCCTCTCCCCGATTTCACAAGCGGACCACAATCCGACCCCGGCCAGCATGGCCTGTTCGGCCGCGGCACGCGTCGTGTCCGCGTACTGGCCCGGGTTGCCATAGTCGTTGTAGACGGCCAGCCCCTCCTCCAGCAGGCGCACATTCCACAACACGCTGTCCTCGCCAGCATCGGTCCACACATAGGCCAGCAGGCGCTTGTACCTGTCCCGCCCCTCCTCCTCGACCCTGACGCGTTGCCCCATCAACGTCTTTGTGAAGTCGGATGCCTGCGCGCCGTAGCACTCCTCGGGCCGGTTCGGGTGCACGGTTTCCGGCGTATCCACGTCCAGGAGACGGAGCGTCTCCTTCTCCCCGTTGTCGAACTGTACGGTCAATGTATCGCCGTCCGCCACCCGCACCACGACGCCCCACTCCGCCCCGCTCTCCGCGCCTGAACTCTCCGTCGCCGCGGGCGCAGCAGTGGGGGCGCTCGTCTCCTCCGCGCCTGAACCCTTCGTCGCCGTAGGCGCAGCCGACCGCGTACTCGTCGCGGTTGTGGGAGCAGGCGACGACGTCTGCACATCTCCGCCGCGCTCCCCCTGCCCGCCAAGCGCGAGTCCAATCACTATACCGATCAGTATGAGCGCCAGGACCACTACGAAATTTCTGACTGTTTTCAACAGTTCTTCTCCAAATCAGTTCCAGGAATTCACCGTACATACCGCATCCGTCTGGATGCACCTCATTTTCCCGTTTCGTGGTCTAGACATTGGGACCCACCTCACCCAATTTTCCTCTCGCCCCTACCCCGGCGCCTCCACCCCGCGCGCCATCAACGCCGAGAGCGCATCGAACCGCTCCCGCAGCGGCTGCCATACGCGAACCCTGTGCAGGTCCGTCAGGGCCAGGATGCGGGCGTCCTCCTTGTCCGGGTAATAGCGCCGGCGATAGCCGACCGATTCGAATCCGGCTCTGCGGTAGAGACGCAGTGCGATCTCGTTGCTGACGCGCACCTCCAGCGTGGCGGTATGCGCGCCCTCCTCCCGCCCCAGCGCCAGCAGCGCCAGCAGCAGCCATTCGCCGATCGACCGCCCGCGCCACGCCGGCTGCACCGCGATCGTGACAATGTGCATCTCCGCGCCGAAGAGCATGATGCCTCCCTGCGCGATCAGCGCGGGCAGTGCGGCCCCCGCCGCAATCGGGCCGCTGCCAGGCGCTTGACCCCCCGGGGGCGGCGCCGATCCAACTTTCAGATAGCGGCTGCGGCTGTTGCGGGTCAGTTCATGATGGTAGGTGGCCAGCGACCAGGGGCTGGGGAAACTGACCGATTCCAGCGCCATCACACTTTCCAGATCGGGCAGGGTCAGAGGTCCTATCGCCAGCGGACACGTCTGTGGGCCGACCCGGTCTCGCGGCATGGACTGTCTTTTTTGGCGGTTTAGAAAGTTAGCCATCGTACACTGGCATACATCAGTGGCTCCCGGGGTTGCCTGCCGCCCGATCCCTGTTCACTGGTTTCTGCCTATTGTGGTGGGCGCAGATAGAGTGGCTGCAACGGCTCGGTCTGCGCCGGGGAGCCGGCGCGCAGGTGGCGCATCGCCAGACGGGCCAACCCCTCGCCCCGGGTCTGGGATAAGCCGGTCCGGTCGTCTCCCGCGCCGCCTGGGAGCCGGGGCGCACTCTTACTCTGCTCCGGCAGATCGAATTCGGCGGCCGGATCGATGCAGTGGACATGGACCAACCCCTGCACAACCTGTCGCAGGGAATCGCTCAACTCGCCCACCAGCCATACCTGACGCCCCTCTGTCCGCAGCGCCGTAACCAGCGCCGCCGCCTGTCCAGCGCAGTGTTCGGCCGCGGCCGGCAGCCACAGCGGATCATCAGCCGGCGCCGCGGCCCAGTTGAAGCGCCCCCGCCCCGCCTGCAGCAGCGGCCATACGACGGCGCCCGGGGCCGCCAGCGGCACGAACCGCGCCGCAGTCACGCTCAACACCGGCAGACCGATCAACCGGGGCGGCTGCGGTAGCCCCAGAGCAATCCCCTTCACAACGCTGATACCGATGCGCACGCCAGTGAAGCTGCCCGGCCCGGTGGTAACGGCCAGAAAACGGATGTCGTCCATCGCCGCGCCGGCCTGCGCAAGCGCCTCCGCCACCGCCGGCAGCGTCTCCTCTGTCTGACGCCGCCGCGACCGCCACACATGTTCAGCCAGCATCGCGTCGCTCGCCGGATCGAACAGGGCAACTGTACAGGTTGAGGAGGCGACGTCAAGAGCGAGCAGCATACGCGAGTGGCTTGCAGCCGGGACCGGCAGCGGTTCGCGGCGGCCGGCCCGCGGTTCCTGACGGCCGCTGGAAACCGGCGCCTGACCACCGTCGTTTCTTAGTCGGCAAGTCCTTCATCGTCCCCCGCGCCCCGCCCCAGAACCGGCATCGGCCTGTGGTGGGCAACAGGCGTAACGATCCCGTCAACCAGTTGGCGCGTGCCGACGACATTCAGTTTTTCATAGAAGAAGGCATAGTGATCTTCGACACCGGCAAAGATCGCGTCCGCCCGCTCACGCGGCAGTGCCCACAGCTCCGGTTTGAACGGCCCCAGGGCCTTTTTGCGCGTTTTTAGATGAAAAACGAGGTCGGAATCGCTGGCGCCGCGCTCGTCCGCGTGGTGAGCGTCCAGATGCGCGTACATCTCCTGGCGCAACGATTCGGGGAGACCGGGATGATCCAGGAAAGTGTTGGTGAAACCGGTGGCCAGGTGGATCTCAATCGTCTGCGTTTCGGGAAACTTGCTGAACAGTTCATCCGGCAGCGTGCTGGCGCCGTGCTGGACCGCGCCGCCGGAGCCGTGGAACCGGGCGCGCTCGCCCAGGTCTTCGAGCGTATCGAAATCTACCGCCACTGCCGCCTGGGTACCGTCCGGCAGCAGAATGCCGCCGTGGGCCGTGCCCGTGGCGACACTTATCTTGCTCAGCCCGGCGTAGTCGCCCAACTCGCCCAGCGCAGCCTTGTAGCCGTGGATATAGGCGTCCAGCTCCGGCACGGTCGAGTTCTTTTCGCCCACTTCGCCGATCTCGCCGCCCAGGCTGATGGTGACGCCCTCCGGCTCCAGGTCGCGGATAAACTTCGTGAGCATGGCCGAGCGCAGGTAGTTTTCCCGCTGCTGCTCGTCCAGCGACGGCGGCTCCAGCGTCACCAGCGTGCTTGTATCGATATCGATATTCCAGTAACCGGCTGCCACCGCCTTCTTTGCCAGCGTTTTCACCTCGTTCAGCGCGCCTTCCGGGTCGGACTTGTACTTCTTGCCGTCCACCTGAAAATGATCGCCCTGGATGAAGATCGGCCCCCGGTATCCCTCTTTGATGGCGGCGGCGATGAGGACAGCCGAGAACTCGGCCGGTTCCTGGAAGGTGTAACCCATTTCGCTGCGCGCGATCTCGAAAATGAAGGCGCCGGTCTGCGTACGCTGCGCCGCGCGGTAGGCGGCCCGCCCCGCTTCGTAGGTGGAAAAACGCATATTCATCGCCGGCACGGTGCGGTTCGTCCATACGTTGGCTGCCCTGGCCATGTACAATTCGTGAATGCTGGCGGGGCACGCGTCCAACAACTGGCCCAGCTCCCAGATAAGCCAGCGGCTGAACGTTTTCACGGGAAAGGTCCCGAAAACGGCATCCCGCGCCAGCGTATCGATCAGACCGGCGCGTACCGTCTCCGCGTCCAGCAGTTCGACGCGCCCGCTGTCGTCAATGCCCACCGCGTTTTTCAGATTCCGGCGCAGTTCGTAGACGGATTCATGTATCACGATCATTCCTCTCGTGTATTCTCAAACACAGGGCCCAACTGCTGGCGAAAACACAGTTGCAACGGAACGGGGACCACCGGTTTTGACCGCATTTGAACGCATCCGGTAGAATAGCAGAAACCAGATGAGAGTGAAAAACTGGTTTTCGGTTTTCAGATATCGTAACGGCGCCGGGCCTCCCCCGGCGTTGCTGAAAACCAGGAACCTGCTACCAAGAACTGCGGTTCCGGAGGCAATCCATGTCAGGACTCAAACTCGGCGCGCATATGTCGATTGCAGGCGGCGTAAGCAACGCGCTCGATGCGGCTGCGGACGCACACAGCAACGCAGTCCAGGTCTTTATGAAGAGCAACCGCCAGTGGTCAGGTCCGCAGGTGAACGAAGAGGATGTCTCCCGTTGGAACGAGCAGATGCCCGCCAGCGGCGTCGCCTACGCCGTCAGCCATGCCTCCTATCTCATCAACCTGGCCTCGCCCAAAGATCCGCTGTGGGAAAAGAGCGTTGCCGCCTATGCGGATGAGTTGGCGCGCGCCCGCGCCTACGGCATCCGGCATGTGGTTCTCCATCCCGGCGCGCACACCGGCAGCGGCGAAGAAGCCGGCATGCAGCGCATCGCCGACGCCCTCAACCGCATCCACGCCCAACTGCCCGAATGCAGCGGCGTAATCACCCTGTTGGAGCTGATGGCCGGGCAGGGGACCACCTTGGGCTATACCTTCGCCCAGTTGGCCCGGATCATTGAACTGGTAAAGGACAAGGCGCGCGTCGGCGTCTGTCTCGATACCTGCCACGCGCTGGCCGCCGGTTACGACTTTCGCACGGCCGAGGGCTACGCGGCCATGATGGTGGAGATCGAGGAGACGGTGGGTATCGCAAGCGTCGGCTGCTGGCACTTCAATGACAGCGCAAATGATCACGGCAGCCGCAAAGACCGGCACGCGCACATCGGTGAAGGTTTTGTCGGCGTGGAAGGCTTTCGCCACATCCTCAACGACCTACGCTGGGACGGCGTGCCCATGCTGCTGGAGACGCCCAAAAAAGAAGACGGCGACGGCAAAGATGCGCAGAACCTGCGGGCGCTGGCCGACCTGGTGACCGACGTCAGCCGCCTGCCGGAAGGGCTGCGCCCCAGCGGCTGACTCCAGCGGGCTACAGTCATTGCCTACAATCTACTGCCGACATCCCCGCCGGCCGGGGTTGGGGATGTTTCTCGTTTGCATCTTGTGATAAACAAAACCGATCGAGCCGCGGAGAACATCTTTTTATCCACGAAGGGCCACGAAGAGACACTAAGAACACCTTTTTGTCCGCGGAGTTACGCGGAGAACACCAAAGGCGTATCGGATTTTCTTTGCGTGACTGCGCGGCCTGGGCAGAGCAGCCGCACTTTGCTCCCGTAAATCGCTGTTCTGACAAACGTCAACGAGTCCTAAAAACTGAAGTTCACCAATTCAACCCCAGGAGACGTAACAGCTCCCCGGGGGTCGTCGTCCCCCGCACGCGCACGCGCCGCAACTGGAAGAGATTTTCAGTCGAGTGCGTGGCCCCCGCGTTGACCGTCACGCCCCCCCAGAAGCCGGCGCTCTCAAAAATACGGATCGTGTTGTTGTCGTAGTGCCCAAACGGGTATGTGATGAAACGGGGGCGTTTCCCCAGTTCATACTCGATCGTTTCGGCGCTGCCCAGTGCCTGCCAGACCAGGTAGTCATCGTTCCGATTCCGCAAACTGGCGTGATTGCGCCCGTGGGACTCGATGAACATGCCGGCGTCCTGCATCTCCCGCGCCATATCCCACGACAGATAGAGCGGGTTTCCCTCATCCATATAGTCGGTTACGACGAAAAACATCGCCGTCATGCCGTACTCCTGTAACAACGGAAACGCGTTCTCGTAATTGTCGCGGTAGCCGTCGTCAAAGGTGAGGATGACCGGCTTTTCCGGCAGCGGCGTTCCCTGGTTCAGATGGCCCACGAGATCATACATACTGATCGACGTATACCCGGCGTCATCCAGGGCCTGCAGGTGGCTCCTGAGCAGGTCGGGCGTTACCGACAGGTCCCGTCGGTAAACATCTGATCCGGCCGGCGGCGCGCTAACATAGTGATACATCAGAATCGGCGCCCGCACCTGTCTTATCCATCCGTCGGAAATAGGCGGCGGGTTCGGCGACACAATGGACTTCGGCCGCTCCTCCGGCCCATAGTGAACCGCGGGCAGCATAAGAACGGCCGCGTCGCTGTACACAGCGGGCAGCATGATCGCATACTCCTCACGCTCCTTGGTCGTTTCCTCCCGGATGATCTGCGCCAAAATCCAGTCGTGGTACTGGCTCACACGCGTGTAGACGCCGTAAAACGTCGGCCGCGCACAGCCAATGCCAAAGCTCACAAGCCCGGCCAGCTGCCAGCCGCCATTGCCGTCCGGCACCACCAGGGGGCCGCCGCTGTCACCGTGGCAGGCGTCCTTACCCCCCTGTTTGTATCCGGCGCACAGCATGTTCTCGGTGATCATCCTGCCCATCGAGTTGGCGCATTCTTCCTCCGACACGATCGGGAGCTCCACCTGCTGCAGGTCGTAGGAGAGCGCCCCCCCATTGCTGTCCTCGTAAAGCGCGCCCCAGCCAATCACCGTTCCCAGCGTGCCCGGCGCGGCCAGATCCAGGTTGTCAGCGCCCAGCAGCGTGACCAGTTCGGCATCTGCCGGCTCTGACAGATGAAGCAGCGCCAGGTCGTGAGCGAAGTCGTGGGCGAAGTCGAATCCGAAGCGAGGATGCAGGACGACACGGTCAACCGACCTTTTCTGCCCCTGATCGCTGTCCAGCCTGTGAGGACCAACTGTCGCGACAATCTCGTCCGGCGCGGCGTTTACGACGCAGTGGGCGGCCGTCAGCGCCCAACTGGGGGCGACGAGTGAGGCGCCGCAGAAGGTGTGGTAGCCGGTCTCGGTGAAGGCCTGGATCGCGACCATCCACGGCCAGGCCCCGGGCGCCGCCTCTTCGCCGCCGACAATCTGCCCTTGCAGGCCCGCGGGTGGCGGCGTAGCCGTCGCAATTGGGGTCAGACTCGACTGCCCGTCCCCCGCGGCGCCTGTCTTTTCCCTGGGCCCGGAAAGTGTAACTCGATCGACGCCCGCGTTAAGGGAGCGAACCACCTGTCTCAAGCTTTTCAGGCCCAAAGAGGCGTTTTCGCCATCCGCCAGTGACGCAACGGCCGCCGACCGCTGTTCGCTGACCGCCGCGGGCGCAGTCGGCGCCGGCATGGCAACACGATTGCACGACATGAGAATCACAAGCGGCGCCAGAATGGACAGGATGCTGAGGCCGCCATAGGACCGAATCATGCGACGTGAGGTGGAAAATCTGCCGGACCTGTTCGGAACACGCCTACTTTGGACGCCAGCATGAAATGCGCCCCTCGCAAGCAGGGGCGCATTGGAAACGGATTTACGAAAAGACGGCCGGGGAAAGCGCACATTCATGCCCGCATTTTATCAAATCGGGAATGAGAGCGCCAAAAAAGCTTGATAATTTCGCCCCGACGCGTATAATAAATTCGGGCCAATAGCTGAAAGCGAGGAACCGAGGCCGCCGAGCGTTCCAGATCCGCAGCGTGTTTTGCGCTGAGCCGACGCCATCGCGCAAATAGGAGAAACCCAACATGGCGATCATGAAGATGTCCGCGGCGCTGCAACCGGCGGAAAAGATGAAGTTTCTCTCTGAGCTGATGGTCTTTCAGGACCTGACATCCAGAGAAATGGAAGAATTGAATCGAATTACGACGATGAGCACCGTGCGCAAGGGACGGGTCTTTTACCGCCCGGAGGAGCCGGGTGAAGTCCTTTTCATCCTGAAGGAAGGCCGCGTGCAGCTCTATCGCATCAGCCCTGAAGGCAAAAAGCTGGTCATCACAACCCTTGGCCCCCACACACTCTTCGGCGAGATGGCCCTGCTGGGCACGAAGATGCACAACACCTTTGCCGAAGCGATCGATGATTGCCTGATCTGTGTCATGAGCCGCAACGACCTGGAACGGCTTATCCTCAACAAGCCCCAGGTCGCCCTGCGCATTCTCGAGATCACCGGCAAGCGCTTGCAAGAGGCCGAAGAAAGCCTCGAAAACATGGCCTTCAAAGGCATCCCCGCCCGTCTGGCCAATCTGCTCCTGCGCCTCTCCGACGAACAGCAGTCCGACGAAGTGACCGGCCTTACCCACCAGGACCTGGCCGAAAGCATCGGCACCTACCGCGAAACGGCCACGCAAGTCCTCAACGATCTCAAAGCGCAGGGGCTGATCGAAATCGGACGCAAGCGCATCAAACTTCTGGACCGGGAGGCCATGTCCATCATCGGCAGCAAGCGTATCAAACTGCTCGATGAGAATATCTGAACCGCAGCGGCCAGTATCCCCTGACCAACGGTAGCCCACTCCATGTACGACCGCTCGACTCAAGTCGACCGCAGCGTAGACAGTATCAACTTTGGTATCGGCCAGCCGGACTTCGCGCTTCTGCCCCATGACCTGATGCGCCAGGTCGCGGCCGAACGTTTCGCCGAAGGCGACACCGAGCTGCTCAATTACGGCTTCCCGCAGGGAGACGGCCGCTTCCGCTGGGCGCTCGCCTCCTTTCTCAGCCGCGGCTACGGCACGGATGTGCAGTCGCAGCAGTTGATGATCACCGCCGGCGCGTCGCAGGCCCTCAACCTGATCTGCACCTTCTTCACCCGTCCCGGCGACACCGTTTTCGTCGAAGAGCCAAGCTACTTTCTCGCCTTGCGCATCCTGCAGGAGGACCACCGGCTCAACGCCGTGCCGGTCCCGACCGATGAGCATGGGCTTGTGCTGCCGGCCGTCGAAGAGGCGCTGACCCGCCACCGCCCCGTCTTTCTCTACACGATCCCCACCTATCAGAACCCGACGGGCCGCACGCTTTCCGAAAGCCGCCGTCAGCGGATGCTGACCCTGGCAGAGGAACATGATTTCCTGATCATCGCCGACGAGGTCTATCATCTCCTCGACTTCGGACCGCCGCCGCCGGGTCCTTTCGCCGCCGCTGCAGACAGCGGCACAGTGCTCTCCCTCGGCTCATTCTCAAAGATACTGGCGCCGGGTCTGCGCCTGGGGTGGGTGCAGACTTCAGCGCAGAGAGCGCGTCAATTCGCCGCCAGCGGGCTGGTCGACAGCGGCGGCGGTCTCAACCAGTTCACTTCCAATCTGGTGCGTGTTGCGTTGGAAGGGGGCGGGCAGAGGGAATATTTGGACGGTCTGCGGTGCGCATACCGGCAGCGGGTCGAGGCAATGGACGCGGCTCTGCACAGGCGCATCGGCGACCGCGCGACCTGGACCGTACCCGCCGGCGGCTATTTCTTTTGGCTCACCTGCGCCGATAACCTCGACACGACGGCACTGCTGGAGGCGGCTGCCGGCGCCAAAGTCGGCTTTCTGCCCGGCCGCCGTTGTTCCAGTGTCGACGCTCTCGGCCACTGCCTGCGCCTCTGTTTCGCCCACTACGGTATCCCGGAGATCGAAGAGGGCATCCGCCGCCTGGGGCAGGTATTCGACAAACTCCAGTAAACCCGCGAGCTGCAAGTCCTATTACGAGTCGTTGATTCTTCGATTCAGCCGGATCAAGGTGGAGAGCTGGTTGCTGGAAAGCCAAGAGCTGGGGAGCCGGATCTTCATCATGCTTCTGCCAAACGGCATTCAATGCAAACTCAAGCATGCGGCCGCGGCAACAGCAATAACCATGTCCGACCCCTGCTGTGCGTGAATGAAAGAGGCCTCTGGGTGGTACCTTAGATAATCGTACCGAGGTAGAAACCTTTCAATCTGCCGAGACAAAAGGTTACAATTTGCCGGTGGCGGAGAACATCTTTCCTTTGTCCGCGGAGGGACGCAGAGGACATCAAAGGTGTATTGGGTTTTCTTTGCGTGACGGCGCGGCCCTGGGCGGATCGGCCGCACCTTGTTCCCGTAAATCGCTGTTCTGACTAACGTCAACGAGCCCTGATCACTGACCACTGCTGTTCGCCATCGTCACCGCGACGCGGATGGCCGCCAGCATGCTCTCCTCGCTGGCCTGTCCCGTCCCCGCGATATCAAAGGCGGTGCCGTGATCCACGGAGGTGCGCAGAATCGGCAGGCCAATGCTCACGTTAACGCCGCTGTCGAAAGCCAGCAACTTCATCGGAATATGGCCCTGGTCATGGTACATGGCCGCGACGATATCGAATTCGCCCCGCGTCGCGCGCAGAAAGACCGTGTCCGGCGGCTGCGGGTCGGAGACCGTCCAGCCGCGGGCGCGGGCCTTCTCGATTGCCGGTTGGATCTGCTCCGCCTCCTGCACGCCGAACAGCCCGTTCTCGCTGGCGTGGGGATTCAGCCCTGCCACCGCGATCCGCGGCGCTTCGATCCCCAGCATCCGGCAGGCGCGGTAAGCCAGCTCGATTACCTCCAGCACTCGCGCCGGCGTAACGCGGCGGACCGCCTCCTCCAGCGAGACGTGGGTACTCACATGCACCACCCGCAGCGTTGGTCCGACCAGCAGCATCGACACCCGTTCAGCCCCGGTGCGCTCGGCCAGCAACTCGGTATGGCCTGGGTACAGGAGACCGGCCCGGTGCATCGCCTCCTTGTTCAAAGGCGCGGTCACCACCGCCTCCACCTGCCCCGCCATGGCAAGGTCACAGGCGCGCATCACATATTCCACAGCGGCCCGTCCCGCGCCGGCGCTCACCTGCCCCACCGGCGCATCGGCCAGGGCGACGTTCGCTAAATCCAGCAGCGGCACCGTCCCCTCTTCATAGCTGCCGCTACTGATCTCAACGATGCGTTCAAAGCGGGGCCGGACGTCCAGCCACGCCGCTGCCCTGTCGAGGACACCCTGATCGCCGACCACCAGCGGCCGGCAGGCCGCAAATACCTCTCGATGCAGCAATGCCTTCAGAACTACCTCCGGCCCGATGCCGGCGGGGTCGCCCAAGGTAATTGCCAGTATTGGACGGCTGTCAGCCACGGTTCACACCTTCCCGGTTGTCTACTCTCTGGTCTATCTGATCAGAAGATTGCCCTGGCTCGCTATCCTGCCCGCGCCCTAAGACCGATGCTATCACCCCAGGCCGCGCCCGCAAAACATGTCCCCCCTGCGCCGACCCAGGAAGCGTCGGTATCGTGTCCCCTTGGCGCGCGCAACTCCGCCGCGCGATAGCGCGTTGCCCACCGATCCGCTACACTATGGAGGCGCGCCTTGCGGGCGCCCCGATCCGGTTGCCGCCACCTGTTCGTACTCCCGCAGGCAGCGGCGCCCACACACACTTCTGGAGAATTTCTTCATGGCAAACATCGCACTCGTCGGCTGCGCCCATATCCACACACCCGGTTTCGTCAAGCGCCTGCAGGCCCGCTCCGACGTCAGCGCCGTCGCCATCTGGGACCGCGACCCGGCTCGCGCCTGCACCTGCAGCGAACAGCTCGGCGCGCCCGCCCTCGACAACGTTGACACCATCTGGAGCGACGGCGCCATCGACGGCGTTATCATCTGCTCGGAGACCGATCAGCACGAGCCGCTCGTCACCGCCGCGGCCGCCGCAGGCAAGCATATATTCGTGGAAAAGCCGCTCGGCATCGGCGCGCAGGACGCCAACCGCATGGCCGCGGCCATCAACAAGGCCGGTCTCCTCTTTCAGACCGGCTATTTCCAGCGCGGCATCCCGGTCCACCAGGCCCTCAAGGACCTCGTGGCGCAGGGCGTCTTCGGCCGGATCACCCGCGCCCGCTTCGTCAACTGTCATTCCGGCGCGCTGCGCGATATCTTCACCCCCGACTGGCTGTGGATGACCGACCTGCAGCAGGCCGGCGTCGGCGCCTTTGGCGACCTCGGCACACACGCGCTCGACCTGATGTTGTGGATTCTGGGCGACGTGGACCGGGTGACCGCTACCCTGAATGTGGTCGTAGAAAAGTACGGCCCCGACTGTGACGAAACCGGCGAGGCGCTCTTCCGTTTCAGCAGCGGCGCAATCGGTTCGCTGGCCGCCGCCTGGGTGGACGTGGCCGAACCGATCACCGCCGAAATCAGCGGTACCGAAGGCCATGCCTACATCCGCAACCGCAGCGATCTGTACATCACCAGCGCCAATCTGGAGGGCGCGGACGGTAAGCAGCCCTGGACCGACCTGCCCCCCGCCTGGCCCCACGCATTCGACCTCTTCCTCGACGCGCTCAACGCGCAGGACCCGTCCGCAAGGGCATCCGTCCCGCTGATAACCGCCGGTGAAGCGGCCTACCGCAGCGCGGTCATGGAAGCCATGTACAAAGCGGCAGACGAGGGTTCGTGGGTGTCCTTAACCTAAACATCACGGCGTATCAGGCTGAAGCTCTGGGTCGTCTGGGCGCTGACTCTAAATGGCCGGGCGGCTCTCGGCTACCTCGGATGAGCGAGAGCCCGGCTGAAACGCGGGTGAGGCAATAGCCGGGGCTCAATGCTGAGGAGGCCTCCGACGCCCCCGTCTCTTAACAATCCAAAACACAACAACACCTGAGGCCAACGCCAAGGTCAAGACCAACGCGACCAGTCCCCGAGATAACGGAGGCAGGGCGCCGCTTCCGATTCCGTTGACTTCTACCGGTGAGGACTCTCCCCTATCGTAGGCCTGGCGCAGTAGAACCACCGGGTTCTGCTCGCCAATACTTTGGGGTGGAACGGTCAGCCACCGGCTCAAGGTGTCTCCCCGGTCGCTGGTATGCGCTACCGCGAGAAAAGCGGATTGAGCCGTCTGTTCTCGAGGACAACGGTTGTCACCCCCTTCCATGGCGCCGGCTTCAAGAGCGGCGACCAGTCCATCAGACAGGACGGCGCCAGGCTGTTGCATAACCTCTTGAAACGCTTCCAGCGGAGCGCTGACAACCGCCGGTCCCACCAGAATATTCCCCTGGGCCGAAACGGATGGGCCGCTGACTCCGCCGGCCCAGTCGGAGTTCTCGTCCCCGGTGAAATTCGCCTCTCCGTGAGCCAGCGTAGCCACGCCGTACTGCCTCGTCTGCATGGAGGAGTCACCGGACGTGGCTGCGGCAATCACATCTTGAGCAGAGGCGCCGGCCAGTAAGCGGTTCGCAGCCCTATCGATCCGATCGCTGTTCTGCGCGTCCACCTGCGCCTGGGCCACAATTACGCCATGCCCGGGCAGAAGGCGGGCCAGTTCGACATTTCCGAGCAGGGAGATGCTGATATACACCTGATAAATCGTTCGTTCTGCGTCATTCCCTGACCCGCCGACGGTTGATTGGGATAGTCTAAAGTCGTCGGCAACGCAGGTGGCCAGAGCAACGCCCACCTCGCCACCATCAGCGTCCACAGCGACGACGGACCAGGTGCCAGATGAATTGCTTTCTGAAAAGATTGCAGACCTGGCGCCGCAGGAAGTGGTCAGCAGGAGCGCGATAACAATACCGGCAGCCCATGCGGGCTTCATGCTTTTCCCACTCATCCTGGAGCGCCGCTTTAGACTTCGCAGCGGATCACCGTTAATGATCTTCAAGGGCTTATGATATATCATTTCAGTCCTCCCGGTCACAGAATACCCGCCGCTCGCTTGGGTACTCCCCGTCGATCAGCACACTGTGCATGTGGTCATAGAGAAGTACGCCCCCGACTGTGACGGAGACCGGTGAAGCGGCCTACCGCAGCGCGGTCATGGAGGCGATGTACAAAGCGGCAGACGAGGGTTCGTGGGTGTCCTTAACCTAAACATCGCGGCGCATCAGGCTGAAGCTTTGGGCCGTCTGGCCGCCGTCAGGCGCGCCGGCAAGGAACAAAGCCAGCGGCACGACCTCCTCCGGTTCTTTGAACCACTCACCATCGAAAGTGCCGGGGCCGCGCGTGGCCGGGCCGGGCATCATCGCCGTGTTCACCGGCCCCGGAATCAGTTCGTTGACGCTGATGTTGTCGTCCCTCAACTCCTGACCCAGCACGCGCGTCAACATCCACAGCCCGGCCTTGGAGACGCTGTAGGCGGATGAACCGGGCGCGCCGCGCCGCCCCATCCCCGAGCCGATGGTGATGATCTTGCCCCCGCCGCGCGCCTTGAGATGGGGGATGGCCGCCCGCGCGCAATAGTAGGCGCCGGTCAGATTGATCGCGATCGTCTGATTCCAACTGGCCGGGTCGCTCTCGGCCACCTCGCTTCTCCCCGGCGAGACGCCGGCGTTGATGACCAGGATATCCAGGCCGCCGAAGCGCGCCGCGGTCTCGTCAACCGCCTTCTGCGCCGATGCCAGGTCGGCCACGTCGGTCCTCACGGCCAGCGCCTGCCCGCCGGCCGCCTCAATCTCAGCCGCGACGGCTTCAATTTCCGAACGGGTGCGGGCCGCGCAAACGACGGCTGCCCCCGCGCCGGCAAAAGCGACGGCGATAGCCCGCCCAATGCCCCGCCCGCCGCCGGTGATCAGAGCCACCTTCCCGGCCAGCGCCTGCCCTGAGTTCGTCATCTCATCTACCTCACTTGGTTTTCTGAGGTCAGTTTTCCGGTTGCAGCGAATAGTGTTTATCTCGCTATTCTATCCAAAGGAAAGGTATTCCAACGTATCTTCCTCAGATTCCGCTCCTGCGCGCCCTCTGACAATCAGCTCGACCACGTCATCCAACCCAACTTCGGAGACGTTGAGAACCCCCTGCCTTCGCCCTCCCTTGAGGACCATGACACGGTCGCCGATGGCCAGAATATCGGGCACGCGCTGCGTGATGAGGACGACGGAATGACCGCCATCCCGCAGGTCCTTGATTAAACGCAGCAGGGTGTTGGCTTCCCGAACGCCCAGCGCCGCGGTGGGCTCATCCATCAGCAGGATCTTGGCATCGAAAGCAATCGCTTTGGCAGCCGCCACCATCTGACGTTGGCCGCCTGACATCTTCTCAACTTTCAGCCTGGGGGAACTGATATTGATATTCAACCTTTTGAGCAACGCGGCAGATTCGGCATACATCTTCTTCTTGTCCAAGATGCTCAGAAGCGGCAGACCTCTTGTATATTCACGGCCGAGGAAGATGTTGCGAGCGACATCCAGGTTGTTGCAGAGCGCCAAGTCCTGGTAGATCATTTCGATGCCGCAACTGCGGGCGTCGCGGGGATCGCGAATCGAAACCTCCTTGCCATTTATGAGGATCTGCCCGCTGTCGGCAATGTGCGCGCCGCTGAGGATCTTCATCAGGGTGGATTTCCCGGCCGCGTTGTCGCCCACTAACCCTAGAATTTCTCCCTCTCGCAACTCCAGGTCCACCTGGTTCAACGCCTGGACGCTGCCAAATCGCTTGGAAATTCCCTTCATTTCCACAATATAGTTGCTTTCCAAGGTGATCCTCCTCCGGATAGGAGTTAGTGAGAAGGAGCGGGAGAAGAAACCATCTCCCACTCCTTCTTCAGCCGATTACCACAGATCGGGGAAGAGATCCACGTTTTCCTTGGTGATAAGGACGGCCGGCGAAGTCTGCCAGAAGATCACCGGGCGATTCTCGGCCAGGTCCCTGGCGGACTGGATGATCTTGACGGCGATGAACGAAGCATCATTCAGGACGGTGCCCCACATGGTGCCGTCACGAATGGCATCGTACACCTCCTTGGCGCCGCCATCAACGCCAAGCACTTTGATGGTGTCGGCCAGACCGGCCTCTGCGATAGCCCTGACTGCGCCCAGACACATATCGTCGTTATGGCAGTAGACCATGTGGATCTGGTCCGGGTAGGCGGTCAGATAGTTCTCCATCACCGTGCGCGCTTCTTCGCGGTTCCACATGCCGGTGTCCACGGCGATCAGTTCTCTGCCAGGGCAGTTTTCGGCAACGTATTCACGCGCGGACGAACGCTGCGGCACGAGACCATGACCGGTGGCTCCTTCGATGATGACCCAACCCTGACCGTCTTCCAGGGCTTGGCAAACGGCCTTGCCGGCCGTCTCGCCTTCGGCCCAGCCCGATGAGCCGATCATCGTGTTCACGTAGCCCAGGCCTTCTTCGTCAAGATCAGCGCCTTCCGCGATTACGGGGATGCCGGCCTCCTGTGCTTCCCGGAGGGCATCGTTGAGCGCCGACATGTCATAGGGAACCAGGGCGATCACGTCGTACTGCTTGGTGATGCAGTCCTCGATCAGGCGGATCTCGTTCGGTATGTCGCCCTGTGTGTCGTACACGTCATATTGGAAACCGAAGACATTAGCCTCCTTTTCCGCCAGCGTGACTTTGGCAGTCGAGTAGGGATGCCCCAGTTCAATGATGTGGCAGATGCGCAGATCTTGCGCCAGAGGCCAATCTTTGGCCTCCGTCTGCACCTCCGCGGCGCCGCTCCCGTCTGTCGCCATCATCTGCCCATCAGGCATTACGCAGGCCGTCAACAGGGATGCGAAGATCAGAACAACGATCACAACTCCGAAATGCTTCCTCATTTCTGCTCTCCTTTGTCTGGATCAGACTGTCCACGCGGGTCGATTTCACATCAGATGCGCAGAAGAAACGTCTCCCTTCAGATCAGAACTCCGTTTTCCCGATAGGCTCTCCTTTCACCTGGCGCCGGCCGAAGGCTTTCGCGGCCCCAGCTACGGGGTCTTTGCAGAAGCCCGGGCCATTAGGTCAGGCCGTTCGGCGTCTGCGATTCATGTAGACATCAGAGACCACAACGGAAACCAGAATGACGCCCTGAATTACCCATTGCCAGTAGGCGCTGACGCCGAGAAGATTGAGCGAGTTACGGACGACACCTAAGAACATGACGCCGGCTACGGCGCCCAGGACGTTGCCCACGCCTCCGAACAGGGATGTGCCGCCGATTACCGTGGCGGAAATGGCGAAGAGGGCTGTGTCTCTGCCCACGCCGGGATTGGCGCTGACGGCGCGGGACGCCAGCAACACGCCGGCGATCCCGCTGCAGAGGCCGGCCACCACGAAGGAAAGCGCAAAAAGACGATTCACGTTGAGGCCGGCCCGGTGCGACGCGTCGGCATTGCCCCCGATGGCGTACCAGTAGGCGCCGAGGCTGGTCTGCGTCATGATCAAATGGACGATGATGCCGACGCCAAAGAAGGCCAAGGCAGGAAACTCGAAGATCCCCAACTTTGCCGACCCCATCCAGCCAAACCCCTCAGCATGACCGTAAATCGTCGTTTCGTCGGAGATGATGAATGTCAGGCCCTTTACCGCGACCATAGTGGAAAGCGTGGCGATGAAGAAGTTGACCCTCATCTTGGTCACAACAAAGCCATTGACGATCCCGACACCGGCCCCGGCCAGAACGCCCAGCAGGGCTGCCATAGGAACGCCCAAGTCCTGGGACAGAGCAAAGACCACGCCCGCCAGCGCCATGGTTGCCCCCACACCGAGGTCGATTCCCCAGGCGATCATCAGGACGGTCAGGCCGATCGAGATAATCCCGTCAATCGAGAACTGCGTTGTCATCTGGGTGATGTTGCGTTCCGTGGCGAAGAAGGGGACGAACAGAACCGCATAGGTGAGTGCACACCCGAGGAGGACACAGGCACGATATTCGATGAGCCACTGAAGGAGCCGCCCCCATCTTCCCGTCGGCCATCCTGCGGGCCTCCGGGATGGCTCTTCGACCAGCCCGGATTCGACAGTCGATTGATCTTCCGGCGTTGGATTTTCGGCCATGTAAGACCTCGTGAGTTCGCAGCAGATGCGTCAAGAAGGGCAAACGTTCTCGAACTGCGGCAAACAGTTACTCGCCACAATACGGTTGCCCCTGGTCACTGGGGCGCCGATTCGGTCTGCTGTTCCCTGCCCATGACCTGAATTGCAACCAGGCCGGCGGTCACCACGCCCTGGACAACCAGCTGTGTTTCCGGCTCAAATCCAAGAATCGTAAGCGAATTGTTGAGTAAAGCGACAAGGATCGCGCCCCAAACCCCTCTGGCCACGCTGCCTCTGCCGCCAAAGATGTAGTTTCCGCCCAGGACGGAGGCCGTGATGGCATGAAACTCGTAGTTCAGCCCAATAAAATAGTGGCCGGAGCCGGCGCGCGCGCTGACAACCATGGCGGCGACTGCGGAACAGAGGCCGGTGGCGATATACATCAGCGTCCGGTACAGGGGGACCCGCACACCGGCCAACTTAGCCGCTTCTTCATCTCCGCCAATCGCATATACCCTGGCCCCCAGGGAAGTTTCCGACAATATCAGGTGCATGATCAGCGCCAGGACCAGGAAGATGATTGTGGGTACCGCAAACGGGCCCACAAAGCCATCTGCAATCAGAAGGAATGGACTGTTGCGAGGAACTCGGTAGTAGTAGCCGCCGGCGCTCAGCAGGGCGATCCCCTGAAAGATCGTCATCGTGCCCAGGGTGGTAAGCATAGGATTCGCTTTTAACCTGCCGACCAGAAAACCGTTGAAAATGCCGGTCGCCAGTCCGATTCCCAGGCCGAAGATGCAGGTGGTCACGATCCCGCTGCCCCCCTCCAGCATGGCCACCATCGTCACACTGATCAGCGACACGATGGCGCCGACGGAAAGGTCGAAACTTCCGCTGATCATCATCCAGCAGACCCCCACTGTCACGATCCCATTGATCGAGGACTGGCGGAGTACATTGATCAGATTGCGGGCGGTCAGGAAGCGGGGATTCAGAATCCCCATCAACACGACCAAGGCAACCGTGAGGACGACCTGCGGCTCCCTCAACAGGAAACTGCCGAGATTGTTGAGTTGGCCCCGGCCGCGTAACATGCCTGGTATGATAGCTTGTGGAAAAGTAGGGAGGCTCATAATCAATCAACTGCGATTGTCTGAAAAGTGAACGATCGAAAGTTACTCAACCCTATACGCGGTCATTGTCCACCCGTTTCACGGATTGGCCCCTTGAGATAACCCTTGTGTCCAGATCGGGATTCCAACGCCGAAGGATATTGCGACACCATCTGCCGGGCATTTTTGCATGATTGTGAACGGTGTTCTGGGTTAACCCTAAGACCGGCATTGCACCCAATTCTCTGCAAAAGATGTCGGCCATCCTTTGTGAGCAGAGAATACGGTTAATGGTATTATCTGTCAAGGGCGATTTTGGAGTTTGCATCGCCCCGGCTCGTGGTTTAGGTGAGACTGCGCGCGCGTGGGAAACCTGTTATTTCGCAACGCGAGAAACTGCGGGGATGAGAAGAGAGAGGCAGACTGCAGCAGTGGGGGATAGCAGCTACTCGCAACTATTCACTAAACACGGCTGTTAAAGACCACTTCATAGTCTTCAGGCAGATCCACATCGAACAACAGAGTGTCCGATTCGACAACGCGGACGGGGATGCCCGCCTCCGCGGCCAGGCGCCGGTGACGTTGGAAACTGTCGCGACCAAAGGCGAAGGGGATGGCCTGGACCGGCTGCAGCATGAGCGCATTGGTGCCGCCATCGCGGCTGGGGGCAATGTTGATCTGCGGGGCGCGGCCGCAAGGGGAGGCCATCGTGCGCACATCTTCGGCTGTCAGGTTGGGCATATCGGTGGGCAGAACCAGAACTCTGGTTGCGCCGCGTGCCATCGCGTAGCGGGCGGCCTGGGCCAGGGCCGCGTTGAGTTGCGATTCATGGTCAGTAGAGAACGCCCAGGGACCGGTTACGCGTGACAGGGGGTTGTATGGTTCCTCGGTCAGCGCATGGCTGCCCAAACGGGCGGCCACGTCCAGCGCGTCGTTGTCCCGGCTGACGACAACGATCTCTGCGTCAATTTGCGCCAAGCGGACGGCATCCAGTGTGCGCGTGAGTAGATTACGGTTGAGCGTGCGGCGCGTCGGGGGAGAGATGTAGCCGGCCAGGCGACTCTTGCCCTCACTAAAGGGCTTGACCGGAATAATTATCGACAAGCTCATTTATGGATCCGGTGGTTGGAATCCAATGAATGCACCTTATGTTCCCCGTTTTTCGGTCTAGACATTGGGGCCAACCATAGTCTTCAATTCTAGGCCTAACCAAACGAAGTCTGAGACGCAAGACAAGCGACAAAAAGAAAACCTACATCGACTTCCAGACCAATAGGGCCTGATAAGACCTAATGGTTAGTATTATTAGTGATTCCCATTTTCATTATGTCTTACACACCGTACCGTCTTGGATTCGCAAAACCTGGTGTCAGATTCCAGAAAATCCAGTAACTGGTTGGCAACCAGTTCCGGGTCAGCGGTTTTCCCCCTCAGCGTGCATTCCCAGATCACCATCACTCGCCATCCGTCATTAAGCAGTGCCTGGAGATTGCGTTCATCTCTGTCGACGTTTTCCTGAAACTTGGTAAGCCAGAATTCCTGCCGCGTTGCGGGTGTTGTCGTCATCCAGCAACCATGTCGATGCCAGTAACAACCGTGAACAAGAATAATTGTGCGGTATCTGGGCAGGACGATGTCCGGTTTCCCTGGCAGATCCTTCCTGTGGAGTCGATATCGGTATCCATTCCCCCAGAGCCATTTGCGAACCATCATCTCGGGGCGCGTGTTCTTCCCCTTGATTCTGGACATGTTGAAACTGCGCTGCTCCGGGGAATGGACATCCACTATCGGGTGTTCGCTGATTGTGCCAAGATGCGATCTATGGTTTCCTTGCTCTCGATATCCGGTTGACCTTGCCTAGCATAGAACGAAGAAAAGCGAGCAACAATATCCTTTACGAAGGATGGAGATATCTGAATCTTAGGCCTTTCGAACTCTTTGCGGAATTTGTCCTCATTCATATTCTTCAGTCTCCTGAAATTGAGAAATCTTCCTCCGTCCAAAGAGCTCGTTTCCGGAAGCCAATGGTAGTAGTCCGTATAATTGTTGTTGAAAACGTCTCTCAGTTTGCGCTTCTTCCCGCTTTGCTTGGTGATGCCATCCAACGCAGTCTGTACAACATCAGTTTCTTTTTCAGTTTCAACGAGTAAAATACGATCAGTTTTGAACCTCCCGTTATTCCTGATAACCAGGTCGCAGGCTGGGCTCAAAACGACGAACCACTGGTCATGCCCTCTTACGATACTTCCTGTTGTGATTCTGTCTGATAAAGGTGGGTAAAGGTAGACTTCCTCTGGGAAAAATCTGTCCTCGCCTTCCTCAAGAAGCTGAGACAGATGATTCAACGTGTGGCGGAGGAGTGCTTTTTCCGCTCGTGCCGAATTTTCTTGTCCATATGACTCCCACGTTGAAATTTGTGGCAGGAGATTCTCAAGAAAAACCTTGCTCAGGTTCTTCTCAATGACACCTCGTCCTCCCATGATACGAGTTAGCCCCGTATCGCATATCGCCTGAAACCGTTGAAGATCAGACTCGTATGTTCCTTCATCACGACTGCGAGTGCTGATGACCGATGGATGCTCAAGGACCGAATCAGGGAAAGCCGTGACAAAAATTACAGGTATTCTGGCGAGAGATTCTCCCAATTGGCGAACGATTTCATTTCCTCCTTCTTCGTCATCACCCAACTTCAAGTCGATAATTGCACCATCAAAAGATCCGTCTAATTTGTCTGTGGCTTCTTGGATATTCTTCGCAGTGTCATCCTCTACGGTACAGTCATTCTTACTATTAAAGACCTCAACAGCATCTTTGAATATGCCTTGCTGCTCTTTTTCGTCTTCGATAAGCAATATCTTAATTGTATTCATTATCCAATCTCTGTTTTCGGTTGAAGTCTGAACCAGGCCCCCTCGTCAGATTCAAAGACCTTCAGTTCGAGACCATTCCGTTCCGCGGCTTCGCCAGCTATCGCAAGACCCAAACCCGTTCCATCTGGTTTGGTAGAAAACTGGGGTTCGAATATCACTTCGCTTACGATGAGGCTTGGCTCGATTCCGGGTCCTGTGTCACGATAGTCGATGCTCTGCAAGGAGTCTCCGCTTACCAGAATGTCAATGGTGATCTCCCTTCTTGGAGTTCCCTTTTCGCTGATCCAGTAGAGGCTATTGTCGATAAGGTTTGTGAAAATCGCATAGATGTCTTGACGCCAAGAGGGAAATATAAACCTTTCCGGCCCTTTTACTTGAGCAGAAACATTGAGAGATTTCATCTCATTGTCGAAGACCCCAAATGTGTCCACGATCTCTTTTTTTAATATGAGTGGCTTTCTTGTATTGCGCTTTTTGGCTGCAAGAGGATCAAGCCTGCTGAAGAGAATCACAAAGACCTCCGCATTCTGACCTATGCCTTCAGCCATTCGCAGGACTTTCGCGAGCTGTGCAGGATTTCCGGACTCTTGAAATAATCCATGCCAGTGTCTGATGTGCGGAATCTGGTTCTTGAAGTAGCTGAGAGGTCGTCTGCCTTCATGCAATATTACATTTATGATTTTTCCTAATGTAGCCTGACCCTGGTAAATGGCTACAGCTTTGCGAATTTCTTCTGCGACCTTGTTCTTTTCTTCCTCTTCCCGATCAATAATTTCGATAATTTCGTTGACAGCTCCCTGGCCGACAAGGCTTCTGCTGAGTTGCGTCCGAATCGCGCCCTTCATCTCATCGTACGAAAACAGGCGATCCAACTGCCGTTCCATTCTAAGGGCAGATCTGCTCAATCCCGCCTTTCTCCTGTAATCAAAGCGGCGCGTTTCGAGTTTTTCTATGACCTCTTTGGTGATACCCTTCAACCGCTCAAACGCACGATTTTCCTTTAACCCATCTCTGGCACTTTTTTCTATCAGACCGGACTCCGCCTCCGATTGAATCTGCACATATCCAATCACTTGATTGCTGCCGATCCGGAGTGATGGGTTCTGGACGCGCTGCTCGTTCAGTTTCAGCCAGTCATACTCCGCATCACCCAGCGGTCGGATACGGAACCCATTGCGGTACACGCCGATGCCGTTGTATTCATTCAAGATCTGCCTTGCCTGAAGTTTTCCGACATAATGGCCGGATTCATCCTTAAGGCCACGCCCGATCAGGGAATCGATGGCCTCCTTTTCACGATCGTAAACTCGGACATCGATCGAAAGTTCGCCGCAGCCGGTAGGCTTCCCTGAATCAAAGGGGATCTTTTCCTCCAATAAATTGCGTGCTTTCTGCGATGAATACGTCAGAATCCCGTTTCCCTCCTTACTGATTGTGCCAGCAATCTTGTAGTCAGAAAGGTCAAAGATGGGATAGGGGTCAATCGTTTCCTCGGTAACATTTTTTACATCAGGAAAGCCATTCACTGTGAGGCGTATGCGGAATGTGTCTTGGCTCAAGGCCGCGCTCACTGGTGAAATCAGTTTTTTCAGTTCAAATCGAAGCTTATAGAATTGGTTCTTATCCCAACTGGCAAAAGAGTTCTCGTCTCCCGTTATGACTAACCGTGTGCCCGATGGTTCGGAAGTCTCCATGGTTTCGATGAGGATTTCCACATCATCCAGAAATTGAGCTTCACTGAAATCCTCCCATTCTACAAAGAGAGTTGTCTTCTCTCCTTCTGACGTGGTGGTTTCCAAGAGTAGGTCGTTGCCAAGTACGGCAGTCACAAAGCGGCCAATCCCTTTACTTCCCTGCATGGTACGGCCGGCAGGACTTTCTCTTCTACTGAGTTTATCGTCAGTAGAAGGGACCATCCACTTATTGATGACTGTATCCCTTGACATGCCATGACCATGATCGGAAACTACGATGGTATAGCCATCGAGAACAGGAGTTGCCGTAAACTCGATATTCACATCGGGGGAATCAGCATCGTAGGCGTTCTTCACTAATTCCACAACCGCCGCATAACTGTCCTGAATGAGGTCGCGGCCGATTGTCAGGATGTGTCGGCCGGCCGGTCTTATTCTGAAAGAATCGCTTGCGCTCACGGCCAGACCTCCTTCAGTTTGTCAGCTATTTTCTCTGCAAGGAGAACAGGCACTGCATTGCCAATCTGACGGAAAGCGGGCCCCCGCCGGGGAACTTTGAAGCGGCTCTCGAAGTAATAGTCATCCGGGAACGTCTGGAGTCTGGCTGCTTCTCTGGGGGTCAGGGAGCGGTTCTGGTCGATATCAGGATGAATGTAATAGTGGCCATCCTTGGCGATGTGGGCAACGACAGCATGGGAATATGGCAAATCTCCGGCAACGACCTTGAATCGATCGAGAAATGAATTTCTGTTGCGGTGCGTTTTCAGATGTTCGGGCAAGTCATTGTAATTGAGCCGAGCCTCACCGTTATTCCAGCGATTGACCGCAATTCTGTAAATTTCAAGGTCCTGCTCATTGTGGGGCCGCGCCTGATGCCAGGTCACTGGGAGATCATCGTTCTTTACACCTGTTTCATACAACCATGATCCATCATATGGTTGGACGCTGCATGGACCTGCACCGCCCTGACCCGCCGCGAGGGGAGGCAGATCAGAGAGAAACTCTTCGACAAAAACATCAGGAGTATATTTTTTCAGTTTCGGGAAATCAAACTTGACAGATCCTACCCGACTGCCAACGAGAAAGACCCTTTTCCTGCTCTGGGGAACCCCGTGGTCTTGCGCTGACAGTATCCTGGATTGTGTTTCGTAACCGCATTTTCGAAAGAGGTCCCGCATATTATCCAAGTACAGCCTACCGTTTTCCTCCCTTGCGGACTTAAGCCCAGGCACATTCTCAAAGAGGAAACAGGCGGGCTTATATTTCTTGAGGAATTCGGCGTAATACGTGTACAGGTAATTCCGACTGTCCCCTTTCATCCCGTTGGCCGAGCGTGAGCGACCGACAAGTGAGTAACTCTGACATGGAGGCCCGCCAATGATCAGATCAAGAGGTCTGTTATCCAGAAGGCAGTCGATCTGTCGGAATATGCTCGCCAAGGTGTCCTTGGCGATTTCAGCATGAATAACAGATTGATTCAGTCTCGCCGGTACAAGTTCGTATAACTCGGCGCGAGTGATACGTCCTTGCAAATAGCCACGATACTTTTCTTCGGCGTTTTGGTCTTTCAGCCAGTGAAAGGCGGTGCGAGTTCGCAGGGTGAAGCAGGCAGCCCAGTCCATCTCAACGTGGGCGACGGGTTCATATCCGGAGCGGATGAATCCTTCAGAGAGTCCCCCAGCTCCAGCAAACAGGTCAAGATACCTGAGTTTCCTGCTCATGCAAAATACTCCAGCTTCTTTCGATTGCCGGAATCTGCCTATCGACGGGCAAAAGTCTGGAAATTGGCATATCTTGAGGGACGGCACGGAAATCAGATTGGGCACTGCTTGCCCAAATCTTCTTACGCTATTGTGGCACTTTTGAGCTATACCGGCAAATGATGCTCAGCGGCTTGCGCATTTCCGGCAACTCGTTCGCCTAAGAGCATTCGCCCGCGATGGCTTCTTGAGGCAGCCGCGCCTGTTCGGGATAGACCGCCAGGGTGCCCTCCAAAACCCAGAAGAATTCGAGCAGTTCGGTGGTGAACTGGCTGGTCCAACGGGTGGGGCGAATGTCATCCAAGGGCGAGGACTTGTGGCCGGCCTACCCTTTATTCATGCGGTACTTGAGCCAGGATTGCACTACCTAAGGCCGGACACTTTGAAGGCGTACAGTTCGGGCGCGATCGGAGTGAACTCACCGGAGCCCACGTGGAGGAGGGTGTGGGTCTGGTCGTTGCAGTAACGATTTCGGGGTAGCTGTCAGGCTCAATGAGTACGGCGGACAGTGCATCTGGCCGCAACACTGTCAAACTACCAGCCTAACACTCTCCGGACGCTTCTTCCCGCCATGCACCGACGGCTCGGCGCACCATTTGGCGGAAAGGAGGCGGACGGCCTTGTAGATCTCCTCGTCGAAGCCCAGGAGATTGCAGATAACCCGCTTGTCCAGGAGGGCGCGGTTGGGGTCGGCGTCCGCGAGGTAAGCGGGCATCAACTCCTTGTCTCGGAACTCATCGAATATCATCTCGGCCATGCGCAACTGCTCATCCGTGAGGCGGCGGAAGTCCAAAACTGAGAGAGATTCGGCCGCCCTTACTGTAATCACTCCTCGGCCTGAGACTTGGCGGTTGGAGTGCCACCAGAAACACAACAGCCCCAACGTACTGTTGCCCCACACGGCGAAGGCATAGTCAAGCCGTTGGTTGCTGAATGTCACACTCGGCCAAGCTCGACCGCCAATGCTTTGTTGCTCGGTAAATGCTACTGCCAGTGGTTGAGAATTAAACCGAAAATCACGGCTAAGATGGGCTCGGCTTGCAGTGGACCAGACACCAACTGCTTTTCTTTCCATGCCTGATCTTACTTGTAACTGTGAATCAGGCGCACATATCATTCGTGTCTCTTCTTTGGCATTGTGGCTCCACAGGGCGGGGTAGGTAGCCGTGGGACTTGGAGGCGCCTTGTCAAAGGGACCTCTAGGGGCTGGGCCAGTGATGTCGCGATCCACTAAGCCGAGTTCACCAACTTCAGCCACTAATGCCGTTTTCAGTTCGACTGGAGTAGCTGTTCCGGGAAGCCACAGCTTGGATAGTGAGAGAGCGTAGGCAGTCTGAGCTACAGAGTAGTCGGATAAGCGCACAGCACCCCAGCCTGCCTCACTCGGCCAGCGCGGCAGTGTAATCATCTTCCCGGCCATCTCCTCCCCGATTTTCAAAGGAGTAGCCCCGTAGGGGCCATCCTGAATGCGTCTGATCTGATTGCCGTCGAGAGCTTTTGTTGCCAATGCGCTTGCGTGGGCGAACCCCTGTGGCCTTCGATTAAGGGAAATCAGAAAGTCTGCGTCATCGAGCCGTTCGTCCACTTTGAGCTTGCGAGCGACAACCAGGCACTCAGCCATTCCCGTGTCCGAGGAAAATGAGAGGGCATCGTTGTCAGCGCCAGCAATGGATAGCACAGTCAACTCATTGTAGTGTTCCGCAAGCATCTTGCGAAAGCCCAGCCAAGACAGGCCGGTAGAGGCAGAAAGTGGTAACACCAGCGCCAAGACTCCACCTGGTTTGAGCTTCTTGTGGGCCAACGCCGCAAAAGTGGAGGCAAGTCCAGCGTTGCCGTGAGAACAGGTGTTCTTTCGCCAGCCTATTGGCGCGCGCGCCCATCGCGGTCTGGTCAGCATCAGAAGCGCCAAAGGCCGCGAAAGCAGGGTTGGTAATGTCGGCATGCGCGCCTTCGTGGTTGGTGGCGCTGGTGAAGGGCGGGTTCATAATCACCAGGTCATAACCGATATCGGGTATCTCGGTGCTGACCTGGGCAGCCGTCTCTTCGCCCGCGCTGCCGGTGCGCAAGGCCGGATCGCTGGTGTTGAACAGCGTCATCACGTTGGAAGACTGGAGCAACTCCAGCGAGCCTATCATCACGCCGCCGTCTTGCTGGCGGCCGTAGGGCATGGTGTAGAGGCGGGAGTTGGTGAAGCCGACCGCCGGTTCGACGCCCGATAGCGTTGAGCCGGTGATGTGAATCGCCGACGGCATGACGTCGCAGCCGTAGAGCGCCTCCTCCATCATCACTTTGTGCAGCTTGCTGCCATCGCCGCCGGCGCGCTCGTGGCGGGCGGCGATCTGTTCGTATACGGCGGAAAGCAGCGCGCCGGTGCCGCAGGCGAAGTCTCCGATCCGCAGCTTGCCGATGGCCTCGGCGCTTGACCAGTCGACACCCTCCAGCTTGGCGACGGCGAGCCGGGCCAGCAGCGCCGCGGACGCGGGGAGGGTGTAGAAGGTGGCCAGGTACTTGCGGTCGGCGATGAGCCGCTGGAAGATGCGGCCGGTGAGATCGTGGGCGTTTTCGACGCCGGTTGCGTTGACGGCCTGGGCGGTGTCCCGCAACCGGCGCAGGAGCCTGGCCGCGTCGGCGGAGTCGAAATGCCCCAGTATATCCTTGGCGATGGCGAAGATGGGCCAGTAGTTGATGTTCAGGATGGCGGTCCAGGCCGCAAGGACCTCGCCCTGCGGGTTGTCCACACCGTCGCCGCAGGCAAGGGCAAGGGACTTGATCTTAGCGTGCATCCCGGCAATCTGATCGTGGAACACCAGGGCGTTGGCGATGATGGCGCAGGCCATGCGGCGGGTCTGGGGCACGTTGGCCATCCCCAGTAGCTTGGCGATGGCCGCGGTGATGCCGGGCCGGGTACGATCCAGGTCGTCGAGAAGTCTGGCGGCGCCGTCGATGCCCTCTTGTAGCGCAGTGGTTGCCCGGTCCACGGCGTGCTGCGGGACGGAGACCAGGCGGACCATGTCGGCAAGATCTTCAACCGAGCCGTCGAGCCAGCCGGACTCGGGGAAGCGGCTGACGCCGCCGTTTTCGGTGAAGACGCAGTATGACAGGCGTGCGACAGATAGCGCGGTGGGCAGATCGTGGGCCTCGCCTATTTCGTCCGGATAGCGGAGGGCGATGGCGGCTTCGATGACGCGACCGTTGGCGGTGGTCTCCAGCCCGAGGCGGTCCTTCGCCTCCGCTTCGACGCCGGCGGCGGGCATGTACTCGGCCTCGATCACAACGGGCACGCGGCCAGGCGCCGTGATCAGAATGTCGGGCCTAAGGCCTGGGTGTCCGTAAATGGCTTGTGTGTTCTCGGAACGCACACTGCTACGGGGCAGCATGGCCTGGAGCAGGCTGCCCATTGCATTGTTGGCGTTCGGTTCGGTCTGGCGCGGCATATAACTCCGTTCACTCTCAACGCTTGATCGATTTGTGGAAAACGGAATCAGCTTTCCATAAGCGACCGACCGAACTGCAGGACCTCGGCGGCCAGGCGTCGCTTGGAGGGCAGGTCGGTCATTATCGTATCTGTCGTCAGCGCGGGCAGGGGAAGCCGGCTTTCCTCGGCGCGGTCCTGCTGGTCGATGACGAATCCGTCCAGCAGACCGGCGTAGTGCTCGACGACGGTCAGCGGCAGGTGTTTGAGATGGCCCATCTCGCGCATCATCTTGGCTACCGGCCCCTTGACAGCCCGCCCGCCGACGATCGGGCTGACCGCCACCACCGGCGCGTCGCTCTCCCGCGCCAACTGGCGCAGACCGGGCACCGACAGGATCGGGTCGACGCTCAGGTAGGGGTTGCTGGGGCAGATGATGATCTGCGCCGCGGCCCGCAGCGCCCCGGCCGCCTCGGGGGCGAGCGCCGTCTTGTCCGCGCCGACGAAGGTCAATCCCCGGAAGGTCGGTTCGCAGCGGCGGCGCACAAAATAGTCCTGAAAGGGAAGATCGCCCTCGTCGGTATGCACGAGCGTGCGCACCGGCTCGTTGCACATCGGCAGGACGCGGGAGGGAACGCCCAGCGTTCGCCGCAGGCGGTCGGTGACTTCGGTCAGGTTGACGCCCGCTTTCAGCCAGCGGTTACGGAGCAGATGGAGGGCCAGGTCCTTGTCGCCGAGCCGGAACCACGTCTCCCCGCCCAGGCGCGCCATTTCGGCCAGCGCCTCCCAGGTTTCGCCGGCGCGGCCCCAGCCCGTCTGGGGGTTGTTGACGCCGGCCAGCCCGTAGAGCACGGTGTCGATGTCCGGGCAGATGGTGAGGCCCCAGTGCTCGAAATCGTCGCCCGTGTTGACGATGACGGTCAGCGCGCCGGGGGGCAGGGTTTCCTGCAGGCCGGTCGCGAATTTGGCCCCGCCGACACCGCCGGCCAGGGCCACGACCGGGGAAAAATTATCCGGTTTTGGGGTCATTAAATACGTTTTTCTTATTGCGAATTGAAGGATGCGCGGCTCAGCGCCAGGTTACCCGTTCTGCCAGTGGAAGCCGCTCTCGCTCTTTTTCTTCCGCGGCGTAGCCGAGCGTGATCAGCGCCTGGGGATGCCAGCTTTCCGGCAGGTCGAGGACATCCCGCACCAGGTCGGGCACGAAGAGGGGCGCGCACATCCAGCAGGCGGCCAGGCCGTAGTTGTGGGCTGCCAGCAGCAGGTTCTGGCAGGCCAGCGCGGTGCTTTGCACGGCCATCAGCCATTCAGCCTCCTGGCGGCGCCGGTCCGGGTAGTCATCCATGCCTTCCAGGGAAAGGGAGGCCGCGACCAGCGCCGGGGCGCCGGTGATGCGGGCATGGCTGATGCGCACCCGCTGCTCGATGATCTCCGCGTCCACGCCGTCGGCGCTCAGGTCGGCGCGCCAGCGCGCGCCCATGCGGTCGCTCAACGCCTGCTTGACCGGGTCGGAAGTGACAACGCAAAAGCGCCAGGGCTGGCGGTTGTGGGCTGAAGGCGCCCAGATTGCGGCGGTCAGCAGCATTTCCAGCAGCGCGCGCTCGACCGGATCGGGCAGGTAGCGGCGGACGGACCTCCGCCCGCGGATAAGCTGCCAGAACCAGCCGTCGTCGATATCGGTGGCCCAATCTGATTGGCGCCAGTCGCGGTCGTCGTCGCTCGGGTCCACTGACGCAATCCGTTGTTTGTACATGGGACGGCATTATAGCATGGAGTGGGGGCAGTAAAAATGTGTTGCGTGACGCGGAAACGCATCCCGGATCTTGTGTGAGAATCGTCTGACCAGCGGTGGTTTCAGTCTGGTCAATAAAGACGCGACATAGATCGGGCGCGGGGGCGGGGTAATCCGGTACAGCCGGTTCAGGAGGACTGTTGACGCAGTCGGGCCAATTCAGCTTCCAATGATTGCATTCTTTCCTCAGTTTGCTGGCGCGCCGCCGCTTCTCTATCGGCGCGTTGCGCTTCGACTGCGGCCTGTTCCTCTGCCTGCTGACGCGCCGCCGCTTCTCTGTCGGCGCGTTGCGCTTCGACTGCGGCCTGTTCCTCTGCCTGCTGACGCGCCGCCGCTTCGACTGCGGCCTGTTCCTCGGCCCCTTCAGCCCTGGTGACGGCGACCTGCAACTCAGGTATGACGTACCCGGAATACACCTCGTCCCGAGCCAACTCCGCCAGGCGCGGCCGCCGCCGCAGATCCGTCAGCCGGAACTGAAGACCCGCCAACACCTCCGAGCGCACTACACCCTCGGCGTCAGGCCGGATCTCCGCATACCACCCATCGGCCGCGAGCCGGTAGAAGCGCATGCGCTCCCCGTCTGGGTCGAGGATGTAGTACTCCTTCACCCCGCCCAGCGCATAGTCCCTCCTCTTCTCCTCCGTGTCCCGTAGAACCTCGGCCGGCGTCGAATCGGACAGCGCTTCGACAACCATGTCGCAGACGCCGGCAAAGTGGCGCTGTTCACTCCCGCCCCACGACACAGGGTTGCTGTGCAGAATCACGCCGGTGTCCGGCTTGCGCACCTGAATGCGCGCCCCCGATGGCTCCGCAGCGTCCTCTATCTTCAGGACAAAGCCGGTCTCCAGGTTGATCAGGGCCGCGTGTTGAAAGGTCTCGACATTACAGAGCAGAAGGGCGAGGAACCAGTTATAGAGGTCAAGTTGCGGGGCATTGGGCAAGGGTTTGGCCTCCAGTCTGCCGTTGTTCCACTCGTAACTGACGTCGATGTCGGGGTAGGGGTTTTCATACCACCTGTCCCAGTATTCTTCGAGGGAGACGTAGCGTCCTTCGTCCGGCGCCCAGGGGTTGCCCGGCGCGTCGTGTGGAGCAACGGCATCCGCGGTGTCGGGGCGAATCGATGGGGATGGGTCTGTCTGAGTCCGAGGCGCGTCCGGCGCCAGTTCCGAGGCTTCCATACTCCCTCCTCCGGCAAAACGACTGTCTGCGAACCAACTGGCACAGAGGCATTCTACCACGAAAAGGGGCCAGGAGCCAGGGGTTAGCTGGTCCGCTCGCCCCTCGCCCCTGCCGTTATGCGGCTTAAGTCCGGTCAACAGACCGGCCCATTTGACGGACAATAATTCGGGATAGTTTGACGCTTCCGCCCTTCCCGGGATCGCGGGCGTCTCGCCCGCATGCTGTTGTCGGGTGTCAGCGCAAACTTCCTGTTTTTTGCCGTTGCAGTTTTTGCGTTGTCCAGCGGGATCTTTCAGCCAGCTGGTCTCGTAGTGTTGCTGGCAACGCAAACTTCGTGTTTCCTTGGTGTCCTTCGTGGATCGTCGCCGTTTGCCGCCGGGCGTCAGCGCAAAAACCGTGGTTTTCCGCGTCTTTGACGCTGCTTTCCGACATGTGTACAATGCAACAGAGATGGGGAGGCGGTTTTCAGAGGATGCCGCGCCCGCGCTACCAGGAATTTGCGCTTCGCCAAGTGCGCAGGTGCGGTCGGCTCAGCGCAAACCGACTGCCGCAGAACCCGCAGGGGCATCCTGCGCTATACGCATTACGCAATCGGCACGATTTCAGGAGTTTCTATGGCCGCGCCAAAGTACAGCCGCGTAGCGCTCTATCTGCAGGATAAACATTCGATCCGTGAGGGGATGGCGCATGTACGCTACGCGGAGGAAAAGGGGTTCGAAGCGGTCTGGCAGGCGGAAAGCCGCCTGGTGCGGGATGCGATCGTGCCGATGGCCGCCTTTGCTGCGGTCACCGAGCGTATCCGGATCGGCTCCGGCGTCATCAACAACTGGACGCGGAACATCGGGCTGCTGGCGGCCACCTTTCTGACATTGGATGATCTGGCGCCGGACCGCGTCATCTGCGGCGTCGGCGCGTGGTGGGACCCCCTGGCCAAGAATGTGGGCATCGACCGGCGCAGGCCGCTCAAAGCGATGCGGGAGACGGTGGAGGTCGTGCGGCGTCTGCTGGCGATGGAAAATGTCACCTTCGAGGGCGAGTTTCATCAGGTCAACGGCATCGAATTGGATGTTGTGCATGGACGCCAGACGCCGCGCAATGTGCCGCTGATGATCGGCGCGACCGGGCCGAAAATGATGGAGCTGACCGGGGAGATCGCCGACGGCGCGGTGTTGAACTACTGTGTGCCGCCGGACTATAACCATATGGCGTTGGAGCGACTGGAAACCGGCGCGAAGCGGGCCGGGCGCAGCCTGGATGAAATCGACCGCCCGCAGTTGATCGTCTGCTCGGTGCACGAGGACCAGCAGACGGCCCTGGACGGCGCGCGCGAGCTGCTCACCCAGTACCTGGGCCAGCAGCCTCACATCGCCCAGGCCAGCGGGGTCAAGCCGGAGGTTGTTGAACAGATTCAGTCGATTCTGGGCTGGCCGGCGACGATAGAGCAGGTGCGTAAAGCGATGCCGTTGGTGCCGGACGAACTGGTCACCCGCATTACAGCCAGCGGCACGCCGGATGACGTGAAGAAAAAGGTGCGCGAGTATATGGACAACGGCGCCACCTGCCCAATCCTTTACCCCTTGGGCGATGTTAAACTGATGATCGATACGTTTGCGGGTGGGTTCTAGTCGTTTGCAGTGGACTGATATGTACCGCTTCTGCACATCCCCCACCACATTAACTGATGCCCTGAAGTTGAAGGCGGAACACGGCGCTGCCGCCCGTTTCATTGCCGGCGGCACCGACCTCCTCATCGATTTGGCGCGCGACGGTACTGCGGACAGCGCCCAGGTGGGGCTGATCGATCTGACGCGCATCCCGGGCCTGGCCGACATCCGGGAAGAGGACGGCGCGCTCCATCTAGGTCCGCTGGTGACGCATAACCAGTGCGTGCGCAGCCCGTTGGTCGTGGAAGGCGCGTTCCCGCTGGCGCGGGCGTGCTGGGAGGTCGGCGCGCCGCAGATTCGGAACCGGGCGACAGTCGCCGGCAATCTCGTTACCGCCAGCCCGGCCAACGACTCGATTGTGCCGCTGATGGCGCTGGATGCGAGTGTGCGCCTCGAGAGTGCGGCGCGCGGCAGCCGCACGCTGCCGCTGGCGCGCTTTTTCCGCGGGGTGCGTCAAGTGGACCTGGCGGACGACGAGATGCTCACGCGCATCACAGTTCCCCTGCCGGATTCGGCGCGGCGCGGCAACTTTATCAAGTTGGGGCTGCGCCGCGCGCAGGCGATCAGCATATTGAGCGTAGCCGGTTCGATTGCCTGCGGCGGCGGGGATGACTGGGACTCGGCAGCGGTCACCCATGCGGCGATTGCGCTGGGCGCGGTTGCGCCGACCGTGGTGCGGGCGACGGAGGCCGAAGCCTTTCTGATCGGCAAAACACTGACCGAGCAGACAGTTGTGGAGGCGGCGCGGCTGGCGGCAACACAGGCGCGGCCGATCGACGATCTGCGCGGCAGCGCATCATACCGGGCGGCCATGGTCGAGACGCTGGTCGCCCGCCTGCTGCGCCAACTGCGCGCTGGGCGCGAGCGGGATGGCTGGCTGGAGACGCCGGTGACGCTGTGGGGCGATACGCAAGGCCGCTGGCCGGTCTCGCCGCGCTTGGGCGCGGCGGCAACCGTCAACGGTACAGTTGTCGAACTCGACGGCGGCATGACGCTGCTGGACAGCCTGCGGGCCGCTGGTTTTCTGGGGGTGAAAGAGGGCTGCGCAGAGGGTGAGTGCGGGGCCTGCACCGTCTATCTGGACGGCATGGCGGTCATGGCCTGCCTCGTGCCGGCGGAGCGGGCGGCGGGCAGCGAAGTCGTGACGGTCGAGGGGCTGACCGCGTCGGCTGCGGAGTCGACGGAGTTGTTGCACGGCGTGCAGCAGGCGCTGATCGAAAGCGGCGGCGTCCAGTGCGGTTTCTGTACGCCCGGCATCGTGATGTCGGCAGCGGCGCTGCTGGCCGAGCGTCCTGACCCCAACCGCCTGGAGGCGCAGGAGGCGCTGACGGGCAACCTGTGCCGTTGCACCGGCTATCGCAAGATCCTGGACGCGGTGGTGGCTGCAGGGCGAGGGGAGAGGAGCGAGTAGTGAGGAGTAAGAGAGGACTTGACACGTCGCTTTCTTCAAACGGGTGAGTCGCATAAATGGAAACCGCTGCAAGCGAAGTAATCACCTACTATCTGGAGATGACCAGCGCAGAGGCGCTGCGGCCGGCCAGTTCGCCCGCGGAACCGTTTGCCGTCCGGCGGGCGGAACTGACCTTCCCCGCGCTGAATCGCTTCTTCTATACCGAGGTGGGACGGGAGTACGCCTGGACGAAGCGTCTGCCCTGGACCGATGACCAGTGGCGGGCCTGGGTGGAGCGGCCCGGAATGCAGACATGGATAGGATATGTGCGCGAGACGCCGGCCGGCTATTTTGAGTTGGACGAACAGCACAGCCAAGTCGAACTGGCCTATTTCGGCCTGTTGCCGTCCTTTGTTGGCCGCGGCGTGGGGGGCGCGCTGTTGACAGAGGCAGTGCGCCGCGCCTGGGCGCTGGGCCCGCAGCGGGTCTGGGTCCACACCTGTACGCTGGACCACCCAGCGGCGCTGCCCAACTATCAGAAGAGAGGGTTTCGCATCTATGATCAGAAGAGGAATGCGGAGTGAGATTGTCTTTCTTCTCGGGATCTTTTTCCTTTTCGCACTTTTTCATTTCTACAAAAGGCGGTCATTGCCGGGATTCAACGTGCCCGGCGCGGATACGGTCCTGTCGCCCTCACTGCCGCGGCGCGGGAACTGGCTGACCCGCGCTATTGGCGGCCTGGTGTATACGCTGCTCGGCTGGCGCATCGAGGGGCAGTTGCCTGACGTGCCCAAGCTGGTAATCATCGGCGCTCCGCACACGTCCTACTGGGATGCCGTGCTGGCGGTTGGATTCTTCCTGGCCACCGGGCTGGATTCCCGCTGGATGGTCAAGAGAGAAGCCTGCGAGCACCCCTTGGGCGGTCTCATGCGCTGGATGGGCGCCATACCGGTGAATCGCCAGGCGCCCGGCAATCTTGCGCAGCAAGTGATCGACGAAATGAACCGCTGTGAGAAGTTCGTGCTGGTTATCACGCCGGAGGGGACGCGTAAAACGGCAGAACGTTGGAAGACCGGCTTCTACCGTATCGCCCTCGCTACGGAAGCGCCTATCACCCTGGCTTATGCCGACTTTGCCCGCCGCGTCGTCGGTTTCGGCCCGACATACCGGCCAAACGGTGAGATGGAAACGCAGATCGAAGAGATGCGGACCTATTTCAAAGGGATTACAGCCGGCAACCCGAAATGGGCTTGAACTACAGTGGTTAGTGTTATTTGACGCTGTCCGCCCTCCCCTTTTTTGCTTTTTGCAGTTCTTCGTGGATAGTTGCCGTTTCTTTCGCCGGGCGGCAGCGCAAACATAGAGGTGTTCTGATGCGTGCAGTTGGTAGCAGCATACCCCGATTCGACGCGGCCGAGAAGGTGACCGGCCAGGCTGCCTACCCCGCCGACATCGACCTGCCCGATCAGGCGTGGTTGAAGATCGTCTTCGCCGGTATACCCCATGCACGTATCGTGCGCATGGATACGTCCCGGGCCGCGGCCGCGGAGGGCGTCATCGCTATTCTGACGGCTGCGGACGTGCCGGTGAACGAATACGGACTGGTGATGCCGGACCAGCCTGTGCTGTGTGGGTTGGGGAGCACGCCCCAGGCCGAGATCATACGCTGGGAAGGGGACAAGGTGGCGCTGATCGTGGCCGAGACCGCGGCGCAGGCCGCGGCCGCGGCGTGGCTGCTCGACATCGAGTATGAAGCGCTACCGGTCATCACCAACACGGACCAGGCGCTGGCTGCCGACGCGCAGCCGCTGCATCCCCACCCCTTCAGCAACTTTCCCTACGAAGAAGGGCGGGACAGACAGTCGAATCTGCTTGTCGTCCATCGCCTGCGTTGCGGGGATATCGAAGCCGGCTTTGCCCAGGCCGACGTGTGCGTGGAAGGCGTCTACAGCACACATCCGCAGGAACACGCCTACCTGCAGCCGGAGGCCGGCCTCGCCCATCTGCGCGCGGACGGCCGCATCGAGGTCATCGTCGCCGGCCAGTGGATGCACGAGGACCAGGAACAGATCGCCCATGCCCTCGACCTGCCCGCGAACCAGATCGTTGTGCGCTACCCGGCTGTCGGTGGGGCTTTCGGCGGGCGGGAGGATATGTCGGTTCAGATCCCGCTGGCGCTGGCAGCGTGGAAGACGGGCCGCCCGGTTAAGACCGTCTGGAGCCGGGAGGAGTCGATCATCGGGCACCATAAGCGGCATGCGTTCGTCATACGCGCCAAGTGGGGGGCAACCAGGGACGGTAAAGTCGTGGCCGCGCAGATGGACCTGACCAGCGACTCCGGCGCTTACGCGTATACCAGTACCAAGGTCCTGGCCAACGCCACCCTGATGTGCCTGGGCCCTTATGAGATTCCGAACGCGCATGTCGACGCGCGCACCATTTATACCAACAACTGTCCGGGCGGCGCTTTTCGCGGTTTCGGCGGGCCGCAGGCCCACTTCGCCGCCGAGATGCAGATGACCAAGCTGGCGCATGCTCTGCAGATCGACCCGGTCGAGCTGCGGATGCGCAATATTCTGCGAGACGGCTCGACCCTGGTCACCGGTAGCCCCATCCCCGCCGGTTGTACGACCGAAGAGGTGCTGGCCGAAGCCGCGCGCCAGGGCGGCTGGCGCAAGAGCAATGGCCAATGGTCCGCTTCCTTTGCGCTGAGCCGACGCCATCCGCCGGCCCTTGGCGAAGCGCAAATAGCAGCAGCCGGCGACGCGCCGCCGGGCAGTGGCAACGGGCTGCTGTCTACGAGCCTCGATTCCTCCCGCGGCCGGATTGCGCGCGGCCGGGGGATCGCCGTCTCCTACAAGAACGTAGGCTACAGCTTCGGCTTCCCGGAGCACTGCACGGCCTGGGTGGAGTTGCACGGCGGGGAGACGGTTGAACGGGCGCGCGTCGGCTGCGTCGGCGCCGAGGTGGGCCAGGGCGCGCACACGGCTTTCATCCTCATGACCGCGGAGATTCTGGGGTTGTCGCCGGAGCAGGTTGAGCTGGAGGCGGACGACACCGACGTGACCGGCTCGAGCGGCAGCAGTTCCGCCAGCCGCATGACCTTCATGGCCGGCAACGCCATACAGGGCGCGGCCGACCGGGCGATGGCGCTGTGGCGCGATGAGGAACGCCCGGCCCGGGCCGAGTTCGTCTATCATCCGCGGGCCACGACCCCATTTGACCGCGAGACCGGCGCTTGCGACCCCAACATCACCTACGGGTATTGCGCGCAGGTGGCCGACGTCGAAGTGGACCGGGAGACCGGGCACGTAACGGTCAAGCGGCTTATCAGCGTCAACGACGTGGGCAAGGCCATTCATCCGCAGCATGTGGAAGGGCAGATCGAGGGGGCGGTGGCCCAATCCATAGGCTGGACGCTGCTGGAGAACTATCTGCAGGAGGAGGGACTCACGATCACCCCCCACTTGAGCAACTATCTGATCCCCGGCGTGGCCGATGTGGCCGAAGAGATCGTGCCCGTGATCCTGGAGTTGCCGGACCCGCAGGGGCCGCTGGGCGCGCGCGGGATGGCGGAGATGCCCTTCCTGCCGACCGCGCCGGCCATCTCCGCCGCGCTGCACGATGCGCTCGGCATCTGGTACGACACGCTGCCCTTTACCCCGGAGACGGTCTGGCGCGGCATGGCGTCCAATGTTTGCGCTGAGCCGACGCCATCTGCCGGCCGCTGATCGGGAGCGCAGGTGATGGCCGTTAAGAACAGCGATAACCGCGTCAACAGCCTCATCTGGGGCGTACTGTTGTCACTGGCGGGGGTCGGGCTGCTGCTGTTCAACCTGGATGTCTTTGTCCGCTTTGAACCCTACGTTCAGTACGCGGCGGCCGCGCTGCTGGGCCTGTTCGCGCTCCTCTTTGTCGGCGGCTATCTTTCGGCCCGCGACAACTGGTGGCGCCTGATCCCCGGCTGGACGCTGATCGCCCTGGCGGCGATGGTCTACCTCTCCACCCTGCCGGCGCTGGACCAGCGCATTACGGCCGGCGTCCTGTTCGTCGGTCAGGCCATCGCGTTCGCCCACATTTATCTGCTGGACCGGGCCGAGCGCTGGTGGGCGATCATCCCGGGCGGTTTCATGCTGATGTTGGGCGGCACGATCGCCCTGAGCAGTCTGACCGAGGAACCGGCCGTCCTGGGCACAGTCCTCTTCATTGGCTTGGGGGCCGTCTTCTTTCTGCTCTACCTCTTGGGACAGCGGTGGCAGCTGTGGTGGGCGCTGGTACCCGGCTCTGTCCTGGTGCTGTTGGGCCTTTTCCTTTTTTCGGTTGGCCTCGGTCAACAGAATCTTCCGCTGCGTTTGTGGCCGGCGCTGTTGCCTTTGCTGGGCGTGTGGTTGATATGGCGCGCGACGCGTCCCCTTCCCAGCCGCAAGTTGAATGTCAATGCCGCGCCCAATCAGTCCCGTTCGCGCAGCCAGACTTCCGAGAGCAGCAGCCGCCCGCGCAGGCTGGGAGAGTACGGCGGACCTGCCCCCGGCGCCGCGGTGGAGGTGTTGCCCGACCCGGAGGAAACGCAGTGAGCCGCAGCCCGCGGATAATGGACAATATGAGCCCATAGCCTTTATCATTGCATTCTGATCTGCAGGAGAAAACGAAGTCACCGATTTAGGCAGTTTTTCCGTCAGCTTAACCGCCACTTCGTGTTTTTTTTGTGTTCTTCGTGGATCGTTGCCGTTTTCCGCCGGGCGGCAGCGCAAACTTTGTAATCGTGGATCCTGACGGCAATCCAATCCTCGTCGATGGCGGCAGACCGCCCGCTTTGCGATGTCGGCAGACCGACCGTTTCACGATCAGCACGTTTGACAACCCCAGTTTCCAGTGATCAGCGGCCAGTGACTAGTCACTGCGCGAACCGCTGGCTACTGACAACCGAAATCTCGGAAAGGCACACTTCTTATGTCTGAATTCGTTCTCACCCTGGTGCAGATGGACTGTCTGTTCGGCGAACCGGCGTGCAACTTCGAGCGCGCGGAGGCGTTCATCGCCGATGCAGCCGGCCGCGGCAGCGACCTGGTGGTGCTGCCGGAGTTGTGGCATAGCTCTATCGACCTGGAAAACGCTGGCAGTTACGCCTCGCCCCTGGCCGCCGAGGCCGGTGATGCCGGCTGGTTCGGACGCTTCGCCACCCTGGCAAGGGACAACCATGTCTGGCTGACCGGGTCGATGCTGGAGAGCCAGGATGGGCAGTTTTTCAATACGATGGTGCTCTACAGCCCGGAGGGCAGGCTGGCGGCCTCCTACAGGAAGATGCACCTTTTCCGACTGATGAATGAAGAGAAGTACCTGGCGCCGGGAGAATCGGGCACGATGCACGAGCTGCCGTGGGGCTGCGCGGGGCTGGCGATCTGCTACGACCTGCGATTCCCGGAGCTGTTCCGGCGCTATGCGCTGGAGGGGGCGCGTCTGGTGATTCTGCCGGCGGCGTGGCCGCACCCGCGGCGGATGCACTGGCGGACGCTGCTGCGCAGCCGGGCGATCGAGAACCAGTGGTTTGTGGCGGCGTGCAATCGCGTGGGGACGTCGGATGATGTCTCTTTCTTCGGGGCGTCGGCGGTGATCGATCCATGGGGTGAGACGTTGATTGAGGGTGGCGAGACGGAGGCGCTACTGACCGTGCGTATTGATCTGGAGACGGTGGAGGCGACGCGGGCGAAGATTCCCATTTTTGCGGACAGGCGGCCGGAGTTGTATTGAGGGGAGTGCTTGAGCGGCGGACGAAACGAGTGGAAAGAGGCGAGGTGGGAATAAGCCATGATCGAAACATTCACCCGCTGGAATGTCACCGATCACCTGCGCACTGTGGAAGATGCCCGCCTCTATCTTGAAGCGGCCTTCGAAGAAGACGTAGGCGACGGGCGTCTGATTTGCGCCGCGCTCGACGACATTGCCCGGGCCCGCGATATAAGCGAATTTGCGCAAGAGATAGGGATGACTCGCGAAGGGCTGTCAGAAGCGCTTTCCGAGAATGGCGATCCAAGCTTTGGTACCGTCTTAAGGATTATCCGTTCGCTGGGGATGCGACTGCGCGTCGCCAGATAAGGTGCCGCCCGACACAGGTCGGGCGGGCCGAACTCCCTCTACCCCGCCAGAAAGTCGTCGATCGCCTTGCGGGCGATGCGGTACTGGCTGCCGATGCGCCTGGCCTGGAGTGAGCCGTCGTCGATGAGGGCCTGGATGTCGTCGGGCGAAACCTGCAGGTAGGCGGCGGCCTGTTCCAATGTCATGACGGCCGGGGCCGCGGGCGGTTGGGGTGGCGTGGGGGGCTGGGGCGTTGCGGGCGGGTTTGGCGCGCCGCCGTCGGACTGTGCCGCGCCCTGTGAGGCGTTCATGGCGTTGGTGATCATGCCGGCCATGCCGGCGCCGAGGCCGATCCCCGCGCCGAGGCCGAGGCCTTCGCCGGTCCCACCGGCGCCGCCCGGCTGTTGGGCCGCGTCGCCCAATGCGCGCGCCGTCTTGAACTGCATATAGGCGGCCATGTCACCGATGGCGCCCATGCTGGCCCGTTCGTCGATCGCTTTGGCCGTCTCCTCGGTCGGGCTGATCGAGACGATGCGGAACTGTTTGAGCGCCAGCCCCATGGCGGTGAAATCGTCCTGCAGCGTGGCGCGCATGGCCGCGCTCAGCTCGTCGAACAGCCGCGGCAGGTCGAGAATGCTGGTCATGTTCTCGCCCCACATGTCGGTCATGCGGCTGATGATGGCGCTGCGCAGGAAGTCGTTGATTTGGCCGGTGCGGTACATGCCCTGCGTGCCGACAAACTGGTCGACAAAACGCTTGGGGTCGGCGATCTGCATCGTGTACTGACCGAAGCCGCGCAGGCGCACCAGGCCCAGGTCGGTATCGCGCAGGGTGATCGGCTCCGGCGTGCCCCACTTCATGTCGGTGAACTCGCGCATGTTGGCGAAGAACACCTCGGCGGTGAAGATATCCTGGCCGCCCGTGCCCATCCGCAGGAGTCCCGACAGAATCGGCAGGTTGGCGGTGGTGATGGTGTGCCGTCCCGGCTCGAACAGGTCCAGCGATTTGCCGTCGCGGTAGAAGACGGCGCGCTGGCTTTCGCGTACGATTACCTGGCTGCCGAAGCGGAAATCGCCGGAGCCGACCTCCGGCACGCGCACGACGAGTTCCTGCGCGCCCTGGTCCGGCGCTTCGATTACGTCAATAATTCTTGCCATCAGTTTTCTCCTGTCTGTCGAACGCCGGTGGGCAATGGTTCTCGGCCGCCGGCCAGATACTGCGCGGGCCGCTATTCGCTGTCCGCCGCGGTTGTGATCGCCTGGCTGCGCTTGTCGAAAAGTCGCTGGAGTTCGGTCACAGTGTCGTTGACGGCCTCGATGGCGGGGCCGATCGCATCCCGCTCTGTCGCGCTGACCTCCAACGCGTCGATCCTCTCGTTGATCTCCTGGGCGCGCTCCGCCAGGGCCGCGTCGAAGCGGTGCAGGGCGTCAAGCTGCGCTTCCTGGATCTTGACCGCAGCGAACAGCCCGGCGTAGCCGTAGCTGGCCGTCTTGATGCGGTCGATGAGTGTCTGCAATCTCTGAATCGCGCCGGCGGCGTCATCGATCCAGGCCAGCCCGCCGCTGCGCAGCAGTTTCTTCTGCACGTCGTAGAGCCGCTGCTTTTCCTGCTCCAGTTCGGTCACCAGCAACTGCCGCAAGCGGTGGTCGGCCTCCCGCCGCAACGCCTTATCGGTGTATTCGTGCACCAGCGGCAGTCCCTTGAGCACCCGCTCGATGGCTCCCATGCTCTCGTCAGCTTTTTTTACAAAGGAATCGGTCATTTTTGTCCTCTTGTCCGGCCGGTTTTCGACGCGTCGATCAGACGGGGCGAAATCCGATCCTGCTATTAAATGTTTTTGCGCGCCTTTGTAAGTGTTAGTGTTCTGTTATCTGCAAAAACATTTATAGTGGAGTTGAAACGTTCTCTATTCATTACGCCGAGTTGTCCAATTGCGTTGCGGCCCGCTGGGTGAGGAAGACCTCGCTGCCGCACCAGCCGCATTGAATCAGCCCCTTGCCGGCCAGTTCGACTTTGCCGCCGCAGTTGGGGCAGTTGCGGCCGTCGGTCAGCTTCTGGCTGTCGACACTGTAGAGAAGGCCTTCCTCCCAGTTGATGGCGCCGCTGAAAAGCTGCTTGCCCACCAGGTTGCGGATCATGTCCTCCACGGTTTCGCGCGGCTGCTGCAGTTCGACGATGATCTCCTGCACGCTCACCTGGCCCTGGGTGAGGATCATGTTCAGGATCTTCTTTTCCTGCGCGACCTGCGCGAATTCGGTCTCCTCCTGCTGTCCCTTGCGCCAGAGATAGAAGCCGATGCCCAGCAAGGGCGCGCACACGATCAGCGCCAGGAACACGCCCAGCGCGATCCCGCCGGTGGTCGTGCCGGACGTTGCCACCGCCGCGAGCCAGCCCGCGAACAGGACGGCTGAAATTGCCATGATCGCCAGGCCGACGATACGACCGCCTCCGCGCATGGTTCGCTCCTTATTTCTCCCGAGGATGCGCTATCTCAACCAATATGAGAGCATTCACTTTATGGCAACCTTCACGCTAATCTGGCAGAGTGCAGACGCATTCCAATCCTATCCGAAACCACCCCCACCTCCGCCGCCGCCCCCACCACCGCCAAAGCCGCCCCCACCACCGAAGCCACCACCAGAGAATCCGCCGCCGCTCCAGCCGCCGCCGCCTGTGTAGGTGCTGCTGGGCCGGCTGGTCATGGTGGCGCTGGTGCCGGTGAGCAGCGCGCCCAGGCCGATGCTCATTCCTGACAGACTGCTGCCTAGCCCGCGGCTGACATCGCCCAGGCCTCCGCCCAGACCCCCGCCTCCCGGGGACCCGGAGGGCATACCAGGCGTTCCGCCGCCAACGCGCCCGCCGCCGACATCCGATCGAACCGGCCGGCCGGGGTAACCGGGCCCATAGTACGCGCGCCGGTATGGTCCGTACAATGTCGGGTCGGGAATGTACCAGCCGGGCGCGGGCGCGTTAACCGCTTCAAATTTGCGAATGTACTGGGAATCCACGCCAAAGGCGATGGCATAGGGCAGCCAGCGATCCCATAGCTCCTTCTGTTCTTCGAGGTCGCTGTAGCGGTCGATATCGCGCAGATAGCGTTTGAACGCCTGCCAGCGCGCGGCCAGCTCGGCGCCAAGGTCGGTTTTGCGGGGCATGAAACGGGACAGCAGCAGGAAGCCGAAGGCGGTTGCAGCAAGCCCGATGCCGGGCAGAGCCGCGGCGCCGGTCAGACCGCCGAACAGCGTATAGAGTCCCATGCCAGCCAACCCTGCCAGCGCAAACAGAATTATACCCAGGAAACCGTACTGATTGCGCACCTTTTCCGGGCTGCGGGCAAAAAAGCCCTGTGCGGTCACTTCGCTGTAGAGCGCCCGCTTGAGGGCCGGCACCTCCCTGTGAAACTTGTCCTTCAGTTCCGAAAGTCGGACATCACTCCTGCGATCAAAGAGGCTGTCCAGCAGGTGTTGCTCAAAGGAGGAGACGGGCAGGTTCCGGTCTTCGTAGCGGTAGGTGAAGTCGCGCGCAACCTGGAATTGCCCCGTTTTTTCTTCGGTGATGCTGATGACCTTGCGCTGCGCCAGGTCGACAAGCGTGGCGATGATGTCCTGCATATCGGCCTGCTCGTCAAGAAGGGTACCAACGACGCCCGGGGCCAGGTCGTCGGGCGGCTCGGGCAGGTAATCGGCGACCATCTCGACCGGCTTGTCGCGGCCGAGACGGTACCAGAGCAGGTAGAGCGCGGCCGGTCCGCCCAGGAGGAAGAGCAGGCCGAGAGTGCCGAACACAAGCGTAAGAATCGGCGCCCAGCGCTCGCGAAAGCGTATTTTCGCTTCGCGCGCGGCCGCTTCGGCATCGGCCCTTATCTGCCACGGCTGCGGTTCCCCGGCCACCACGCCGGGCGTAAACTCGACCCGTACTTCAAACGCTTGACCGGGCGCCAGACTGCTGTCGATCACGTACGCAATCTCCCGCCCGCTTTCCAGGCGTGAAGCCGAGGCGATCTCGCGGGCGTCTTGCCAGGCTTCTCCCCTGTTCGTGTACGCGGCCCATTCCTGAATCGCGGCGGGCGCCACGACATTCACCCGCCCCGCCTGCACGGGGAAGCTGCGTTCCCCGTAAATCGCTTTCCACCAAAGTTGGTCACCGCCCTCATAATAGCGCAGGCCGCCGCGCACAGTATAGGCAAGGCTAAACGTCTCGCTCCGGTCGGTGATGGGAGGGAAATACCAGTAAATGACGTAACGGGAGCCCCTATCGGTGACGGTAAATGTATATGGCTCTTTGCCGTAGCTCGCATAGCGATAGCGGTTGCCGCTGGCGTCTGTCAGGGTCCAGCCGTCAAGGGAACTGAAATGCTTTTTGGGGATGTCGCGATAACCGAAGGTGAAGGTGCCGCGCGTAAAGCGAATGGTCTGATGCTCGGTCACCTCAAACGCGCTGTCCTTGCGGATAATGATATCCACGTCAAAGCGCTCCCAGAGCAGGGATTTCTCCTGCGCGAAGGCGGGGTAGGCTTGCAGAATCAACAGAACGCCGAGCAGTACTGCGGCGCCGGTCAGCAGCCGTACAGGCAGGCCGGATCGTCGTCGGAAAGCGTGTGGACTGTTTGACGCTTCCGCCCTTCCTGGGATCGCGGGCGTCTCGCCCGCATGCTGTTGCCGGGCGTCAGCGCAAATCGGTTTGTGTCGGGGCGGAATCTTCAAGGATGGCATCATTGACCTTTTAAGGCGCAACTGTAGGGGTGCAGACAGCCCCGTCTGGGCACGGATTCAGGTGTATGTCCTCAGTGTCGCACAACGGCGCCTGACATGCCTGACATTCTACCAACTCTTTGGCTGACAATTCAATCTGGCCGCCTCTAGAGGCTAGTAGAGAAGTTGCGCAGCTATTCCCTGCACCTTTCTCCCAAATGAAAACCGATGTGGACGCCTCACCGTTAACATGACTTCACAAAAGAACTACCCTTTGGGAAGAAAGGCGAAATGCCCCCTCTTGGTGATGGGGAAGTTCTCAGTTTTGTTCGGAGAACACTTTGAATAGTGTGGACCGGCCGGATTGACACATTTCTCAACGTGCCGGAACCAAAGTTGATCAGTTTCGTGAAGGTTTTGCGACAAGAAAATTTGACATCATACGATTTTTGTGATAGCGCTTTTTAGATAATCTTAAGCTGTGGATGATCTGAAGCCAAAGGAATGTCGAATGCAAGAATTTCAAAGCAGAGTCAACTTTGAGAAGCTGGTGCAAAACTTGGCCGACATGTACCACGATGACACTTTCGATGTGGTTCTGATCGAGTTAGTAGCCAATGCTCTTGATGCTAAAGCCAGTGAAATCTCAATTGGTTGGGACAGCAAGGGAAACATTCTGACTGTTAAGGACAACGGAAAAGGAATGGATTCTGACGCATTTGCCCAATACCATGATTTTGCAGCCGAGCTTAAGTCCCGAGGAGGAGGAATCGGGTTCGCTGGAGTCGGCGCCAAGATCAGTTTCAACATTGCTGACCGAGTGGTCACTGAAACTCAATGCGATGGGGCCGTCAATGCATCAGACTGGCGGTGGCATGACGACGGGTCTCTGCTGTGGAATCTCGTAGAGTCAGTTAAGCTAAAAGATGAAGGTACCTGGGTTGAGGTCCATTTCAGACGGGGTCAGGTGCGACCCGATATTGACTCGAATTGCCTTGAAAGCATTGTGAGGCGCCACTACCTTCCTCTGTTCATTTCCGAATTCAGTCGAGCTTACTCGGCAATAGGCCTTTACTCGACTAAACCGCGATTCAAAATTAATGGGACTTGGATTGCTCAGAAAGAGCTAATTGCTACCGCCTCACTGTCCCATTGCAAAAATATTCTGCTTCGTTCGGGCGGTAAGGAGTTCGGTTGGGGAGCAATCGGTGTCTCTGAGCGCGACTGCCCAATCGACGAGAACACGTATGGATTACTGTTATGCACACATGGCAAAGTGATTAAGTCAGAACTCTTTGGACAGTCAACGGGCGTGCTAGGGACGAGGTTGTTTGGAATTTTCGAAATCCCCGGCCTCATTGAGTTCTTGACTACTAACAAGAGTGAGCTAAAGGGAGGGCCAGGGCAGCGCAGAAAGCTAGATCAGATGCTCTATCCTGTTCGTGAAGAGCTAAGAGCATATCTAGCAGAGCATGGAGTAGCTGTAGTTGGGCAAAAGAGAAACCAACTCTCAGCAAAACTGGAACGCGAATTATCCAAATTGGTAGGTCGCTTGCCAGAATTACAGGATTTCGATGGGTTACTTCGAAAGTCGCGTGCCCTGCGTAAGGGCAGCGACGGGAATACATTAGCGTCGGAAACCGGGAATCAAAGCGAAGACACTGGCACTAACGAACAAGACAACAGCGTTGAGCAAGGTACGCGTAATGGCTCCTCACCTCTCCAGCCCAATAGGGAGGGAACAACGCAGGCGAAGCGGCGAAGAAGCCGCAAGAATCAGGGTCCCCGAGTAGCTTTTGAGGATCATCCCGACCGCAACGAAACTGCATGGCTAGATGCAAATACAGTAGTCATCAATAGTGGCCATAGAGCATACCGTAACCGCACTACTCATGACCAGGCGAAACTAACTTACTGCATGTTCGCTATAGGCGTAGCTTTGGACAAGGCCGAATTGGTTCAAGCAGAGAACAGTGGTAGGTATGTAGATGCATTTATTTCTGCTTGGGGGGAATCGTGACAAAAAAGAAAGAAGCTCGCGCGAAAGTCTCATTCAAAAAGAGAGGAAGTTCCTATCAGGGGTCCGTGGCCCTTCAGGACCTTGAACTCTTGCCGGATGACCCTGCAGAAACGATGCGAATCGTAACTGGAATATACGAAAGGACATTGCGTGAAATCAGACAGTGGCAGCTAGATGCAAAGACACTGCAACTGTCGAGGACGCCGTTGTCAGCGAGGAAAGCCTGGGAATTGGGTGACATCGTGCATAGACTTCAGATCGAATTTGCAGATCATGGTTGCAGGTTGGAAAACCTTTACGACCATCTGGCGCGGCACGCTGGGACATCGGAGTGGTTAAGCAGGTTTGTTATCTTCAGGCGTTATGTCAACAGTGCGGAAGCTATTCCTGACGATCTAAAGTGGAACGGTATTGCCAAAAAGTCAAGAACTGCCGGTCTGTCAATCGCCGCTGGACTGCTAGAGGACAGATAGCCATGGCCGAAATCATTCGTGAAACTATACGGCAGTTGGCAGCACGGCCCGTAGCTTTCTCGGTCGAGGATGTTGTCAGTTTGGCAGGTCTGGAAGGATTGGAAGGCACTGTCGAAAAGTCCTTGAGAGAGCAGTGCACTAAAGGAACCATCATTTGCCTGGAAGAAAAGAAGGATGGTACGGCATCTGCTAGTCGGATCCTGGATCGTATCGATCCGGAGACAGGGGAAGTTCACAGCTGTGAAGAGCAGGAGAGTACTTACGTCAGTGTTCACTACCTAGGCGTACGCGTTGCCGAGAGGTGGTGGGTCAATCGAATGTTAAGGTGGTCCACAGCAGAGGTAGAATACACAAGCCACTCCCAACTTGCTAGCGCCATGGCTTTAGCATTCAATTGTAGTGGGTGGAAAGCACCTCCACCAGACATGCTTGCTGTAGGTCGCCGATGGGCTATGGTTGCTGATGGTTGTGTCCCGGGTACACTCGTGTTTCCTTGGGCAACAGTCTTGAGAGTAAATCCCCAATTCATCGAGCCATTTCGATTGCTTTTCTCCTCTGATCTGAATGATTTGTCAATTGAAGATATGGGAACGGCCTTTGACCAGTTTCTAGACGATCTACCCGCTCGAGAGGCTACGATTGTTCGAGCACGTTTTCATTTAGACTCTAACCTTCCAGAAACGCTAGAGGAATTAGGAATGCTCTTTGGTATTACCAGGGAGAGAGTCCGCCAGCTTGAGGCGAAAGCCCTGCGCGCAGAAGCACTCAAGGCTCCCTTATGGTTGAGATTCGCTGCAGATTTTGTGCAGTCCGGTGGGTCGCTATTAATTCGGAGCCAAATCTCTATGAGCCTACTGCGGATGCTGGTCGGAGTATGGAATTTCAAATCGATTGAAGTCATTCCTTTGGAGGTCAGTCTGATTGCGATCGATTATGATGTTGCTGATTATATTAGTAGCGTAAGAAACATTGATGACTTGTGGGACTCGGGTAGCAAACAGGACTTCCATTCCGTAGATGCTTTGCCGGGATTCCTGACTCGTGCCGACAGAATCCAATTGGGTGAAGCAGAACAACAGTTGCGTACTGGGCAAGTTACAAAGTCAAAGCAACGCATGCTCGTGCATGCGTTGCGCTCTTTAGGCCGTGCCGCCCACTACACGGAGATTGCGGAGGAATGCAACCGGCTATTTCCTGATGAGGAAAGACCGATAATCAATTGGCATGCCGCACTCTCTTTGTATTCTCAGCCGGAGCGAGAAGATTCCGGTATCGTGTGGATCGGAAGAAAAGGAATGTATGGTTTGCAAGAACACGGTTATTCTCGACCTGATGCGAGTCTGTTTGATGAAGTTTCGCGTATTGTCAATACAACTTTCGAGAGAACGCAACGACCAGTATCAGTTGAAGTGGTCATAACCGAACTGAGCAAGAAACGCCGAGAACTAAGCCGCCAAAGCGTTACGATGGCACTTTCCTTTAACGACGAGTTACTACCTGTAAGTGATGGCAAATATGTGCCAAAGAAGGATAACTCCAGAAGGTCAGGCGATTCCCCTCACCTGGAATATGACATTGGTGCCGCGTTCCAAGCTTTCTCCTTCGAGGATGAAGAGAGTTAAGTAACAGTTGGTCTAGCCAAGATATATTTGCTTCCATGCACAGCGAGATATAGGTTTCCCAGAGCTTTTCTCTTTAGTACACTTTCCCTTCTTAGCCGAGACGTCAAGCATTTCCCTCTAAGACAGATCCCCTTGCCATCGCTGAGAATGTCAACCTATACCGCCCCAAAGGGAACCTCCTTTGATTCCACAGCAGTTCCCGCAAACTGCGTCCAGGAATTGTGGGCAATATGACCAGTATCCCGTGATGCAGAAGTACTTGGTCCTAGTAGGTACGGAGCCTCTAGAACAAAACCCCTTATACAACTTGGTTGTGGAGTTCAGTCTCGCCTCGCCAGAGCCGTTCCAGGTTCTCGAGCAGAATGTCGATCAGGTTTTCTTCGTACATGCGGGTTTCGCCGCCGGTGTGCGGGGTGATGAGGACGTTTTCGAGGTCCCAGAAGGGTGAATCCTGCGGCAGGGGCTCGTTCCAGAAGTGATCGATGCCAGCGCCGGCGATGGCGCCGGACTGAAGGGCTGCCAGCATGGCCGGTTCGTCGACGCAGCCGCCGCGAGCGACGTTGATCAGATAGGCGCTCTCTTTCATCTGCGTGAAGGCCGCGGCGTCGATCATCTTCTCAGTGGCCGGTGTCAGCGGACAGGTGAGGGCGACGAAATCGGCCTGCGGCAGGAGGGCGGGCAGTTCCTCCGGCGGGTGGACTGTTTGACGCTTCCTATTTGACGCTTCCGCCCTTCCTGGGATCACGGGCGTCTCGCCCGCATGCTGTTGTCGGGCGTCAGCGCAAACTCCTCGTTTTTTGCCGTTGCCGTTTCCGCCGGGCGTCAGCGCAAAATCGGCGGGTCCGGCGGCGGTGGCCGGGTTGCGCTTTGTGGCCAGCACGCGCATGTCGAAGGCTCTGGCCAGCTTGGCCAGACGCGAGCCGATCTTCCCCAGGCCGATTATGAGCAGGGTCTTGCCGCCCAGTTCGTCTTCGCGCAGGGACAGGTCGCCGATCATGCCGCGCCAGAGATGGCGTTGCTGGCGATCGCGGCCGGTGTGGATGTGGCGGGTGAAGGCCAGAATCAGGGCCATGGCATGTTCGCTGACCGCGTTGCTGTTGACGCCGCTGGCGGTAGCCAGGCGGATGCTCCGGCGCCGCAGCGCGTCCAGGTCGAACTGGTCGACGCCGGCGCCGATCGACTGGATGAAACGCAGGCGGGGCGCGGCGTTCAGGAGTTCGTTTTGCCAGAAACCGGAAACCAGCAGCACATCGGCCTCGGGCAGGCGGGCGGTCAGGTCGTCAGGTGTCCAGACCTGAAAGTTTTGGATACGCTGCTGCCCGGCAGGGGCGCTGCTGCCCAGGTCCGCCTGGCGGCGGGCAAAGATCGCCTCCAGTTGATAGGCTACGTGGGCAAAGCAGATGGTCAGATCTTCGGGCGCGGGAAAGGGCTGGGTCGTCATTGGACTGCTCCGTTGCGGATGCGCGGCGGGCTGTTTGCGATAAGGCGTGCAGGCACTGTATAGCACGGGCGCCCGCGATCGTGCAATGCGGAGGGACATTCAACTGGATTCGAGTTGCTTGACGCCTAGCGTGATCGTCGTTAGGCTATATTGCCTGTAAAACGCACCCAAATCGGGGAGCGGCAGCGCAGGCAATACCCATCCATCCATGCCGGAGGCCCAAAATGAGTCAGTTTGTCGCCGATTTCGAATCCTATATGACGGATGAATTTGCCGGTAAGCCCTACGGAACGACCGGTCTGCTCGCCAATGCGGACGAGGCCGGTATCGACGTGAGCGTGGTCTTCCAGGGCAGTGTGCCGGCCGATCCCCGCCCGGGCAACGCCGCGGTGCTGGACGCGGTCGAGGGCGAACCGCGCATCCTGCCCGGCTGTCTGGTCAACCCAACGATGGGGCCGGATGCACTGGCAGACTTGGAAAGCTGTGTGCGGCGCGGCGCGCGCACGGTGAAGCTGATGGCGGCCGGCCACCGCTACCGCCTGGACAGCCCTGCGGTGGATCCGGTGATGGACCTGGCGCGCTCGCTCGGCATCACGGCAACGATCCACTCCGGCTCCCATCTGAGCGGCTGCGCGCCGGAGTACATCGCCCACATCGCCAGGAACCATCCCCAGGTCACGATCATCATGGATCACATGGGCTATCGGGAGTGGGTGAGGTCGGCGGTGCAGGCGGCGCAGGAGAACGCCAACATTTATCTGGGCACGACGTTGATCGCCGCGGCCGAGCCGTACACGATTTCAGAGATCGTGGAGAGCGGGGAGTTGGGCGCGGACCGGATCGTTTTCGGCTCCAATGCGCCGGGGGGCATCGCTGTGCACGGGGTCAACGGCATCCGGATGGCTGGCTTCTCGCCGGAGGATGAGGCGCTGGTGCTGGGTGAAAACATGCGCGCCATCTACGATTTGTAGGGCAGGCGAGGAGAGAGAAACACCTTTATTGACTCGCTCGGGGTCGCGAGTGTGGTGTGGCAGAGCCGTTACTTATCTCCTACAGGCGGGGCAGGGTGATGCCGGACTGTTTCTGGTATTTGCCGTTGCGGTCGGCGTAGGAGATTTCCGGCGCTTCGCCTTCGAAAAAGAGCACCTGGGCGATGCCTTCACCGGCGTAGATGCGGGCCGGCAGGGGGGTGGTGTTGCTGATCTCGATCGTGACATATCCCTCCCACTCGGGCTCAAAGGGTGTCACGTTGACGATAATGCCACAGCGGGCGTAGGTCGATTTGCCTACGCAGATCGCCAGCACGTTGCGCGGGATGCGAAAATATTCGATTGTGCGGGCCAGCGCAAAGCTGTTGGGAGGGATAATGCAGTCGTCGCCGTGATAGCTCTGCAGGGCCCGTTCATCGACCGCTTTGGGGTCGATAACGGTGAGCTCGCCGGTGGCGGGCGTAAAGATGCGGAAGTCTTTTGCCACGCGGATGTCATAGCCGAAGCTGCTGAGGCCGTAGGAGACCACCCCCTCGCGTACCTGTCTTTCCTCGAACGGCTCGATCATGCCGCACTCTTGGGCCTGCTGGCGGATCCAGTGGTCGGGTTTAATGGATAGCATGTTCAGAACTCTGCGGTTCTTGGCGCGCGGACTGCTTCGCTTTGGCTGAATTGGTGGGGCGCGGCGGCTGGGAGGATTGAGCAGACAGGCCGATGACCCAAACTAGTATACCATGTACGCGAAACACTGCGTTTCTATATACTGGCAGGTGCTATTCATCTGCTTCTCGCGCCCAATTCCGGTCCGGCGTCAGGTAAATTAACGGCATACTGACCAGCGTCACCCCATACTTCACCGCCAGATTGAACACAAAGATCTCCCAGGCGACCGCCCAGGAGTCGACGAGTTGCGCGCCGAGGAAGGCGAATGGCGAGAACGCGATCAGGACGAAGAGCAGGTTGTCGATGGGCACGCTGACGGAGTTGCTGACCAGTACGCGCAGCCACTGGAAACGGACGGTGACGCGGCTGACGAAAAGGTGATAGATCTCGGTGTCGACCAGTTCGCTGACCAGCTCGGCGATGATGGAGGCGCAGACGATACGCCACAGCGGCGCGAAGATGGCGCTGAACTCGGCGCCGCCGAATGATTCGGGATCGCTGGGCACGGCGGCCGACCACATCAGATAGAGCACCATTCCCAGGTTGATGACCGCGGCGGCGACGATGAGCACCTGGGCGTTGCGCTTGCCGAGCGTCTTGTGGACCAGGTCCCGCAGCGTGAAGGTTACCGGATAGACGAAGGTGCCCATGTCGACGGCTAGGCCGGCCACGACGCCGATCTTCAGGCTGGCGATGTCAGCCATCATCTGCGCGGCGATGTAGGCCGCCACGACGACCACCGCCATCCCCGACAGCACGGACGCGCCTTGATGGAGGCGCGTTTGTTTTGGTGAGGCGCGATCTGTCACGTTACAATCTCCCTATGTTTTGGTAAGGCGGGAACTTCGACCGCCGACTATGTTTTGACAATGCGCTGCCGCTGCCTCCTGTAAAGACGAACTGTCTGGTAGAGGCAAGCACCTATTTTAGCACGCAGCTGCGCTATCCACAGGACAGGGCGGCCAACAAGCGAACGCAAGGGTTCAACCTATGCCCAAGCGCACAGATATCTCATCGATTTTGATCATCGGTTCCGGCCCGATTGTCATCGGCCAGGCCTGTGAGTTCGACTATTCGGGCGCGCAGGCGTGCAAGGCGCTGAAGGCAGAAGGGTACAGGGTGGTGCTCGTCAACTCCAACCCAGCCACGATTATGACCGACCCGGAGATGGCTGACGCCACCTACGTGGAACCGCTTACGGTCGAACTGCTGGAGAAGATCATCGTTGAAGAGAGGCCGGACGCGCTGCTGCCGACGGTGGGCGGACAGACCGGGCTCAACCTGGCGGTGGCGCTGGCGGAGCAGGGCATTCTCGAACGCTACGGCGTGGAGTTGATCGGCGCCAATCTGCGCGCGATGCAGGTGGCGGAGGATCGAGACCTGTTCAAGCAGGCGATGACCGAAGTGGGGCTGGAATCGCCGCGCAGCCGCATCGCGCATACGCTGGAAGAGGCGCGGGAGATTTTCGAGACCGTTATCGGGCGTTTCCCCATTTTCATTCGCCCTAGTTTTACCCTGGGCGGCAGCGGCGCGGGCACCGTCTTTACGCAGGAGGAGTTCGACGAAAAGGTGGCTTGGGGGCTGCGTGAGAGCCCCGTGCATACCGTCCTGGTGGAAGAGTCGCTGATCGGCTGGAAGGAGTATGAGCTGGAGGTGATGCGGGACCGCGCCGACAATTTCGTCGTCGTCTGCTCGATCGAGAATCTCGACCCGATGGGTGTTCACACCGGCGACAGCATCACCGTCGCGCCGTCGCAGACCCTGACTGACAAGGAGTACCAGCGCCTGCGGGACCAGGCCCGGCTGGTCATGCGGGCCGTGGGTGTGGAGACGGGCGGCAGCAACGTTCAGTTCGCGGTTGATCCGGACTCGGGGCGGGTGGTGGTGATCGAGATGAACCCCCGCGTCTCGCGTTCGAGCGCGCTGGCCTCGAAGGCGACCGGTTTCCCGATCGCCAAGCTGGCGGCAAAGCTGGCGGTCGGCTATACGCTGGATGAGCTCAAGAACGACATCACGCAGGAGACGGTGGCGGCGTTCGAACCCTCGATCGACTACGTGGTGGTCAAGATCCCCCGCTGGGCGTTTGAGAAGTTCCCCGGCGTCGACCGGGAGCTGGGGCCGCAGATGAAGTCGGTGGGCGAGGTGATGGCGATTGGCCGCACCTTCAAGGAGGCGCTGCAGAAGGGTGTGCGCAGCCTGGAGATCGGGCGCGACGGGCTGGGGCCTCTGACCCGCGACGGTGATGGTCAGCTGAAGGGCCACGCGCCCGGCGCCTCCGCCGCGGACCTGATGCGCGTCCCCAACCGGGACCGGCTCTTTGCCGTCTTTGAGCGCCTGCTGGAGGCCGAACGGAAGGTTTCCATTGACGGGCCGACGGAGGACCGGCAGGCGGACTATGGGGCCCTGCGGGAGTGTTCTGAAATCTACGACCCCTGGTTTGTGGCGCAGATGCAGGAGATCGCGCGCTTCCAGGTTTCCATCGAACGAGCAGGCCAGTTTGCGCTGAGCCGACGCCATCTGCCGGCCCTTGGCGAAGCGCAAATTTTGGACGCGTGGACTATGCGGCAGGCGAAGCGAATGGGATTCAGCGATGCGCAGGTTGCGCGCATCTTGAATGAAACGCCTAAATGTGAGGAGAGAGCGGAGAGGAGAGAGGAGAGAGAGAACGGCGCTGAGTCACCTCAGTGGACTGAGGCTGATGTGCGGGGGTTGCGGGAGCGGCTGGGGGTTATGCCGACTTATCATCAGGTGGATACGTGCGCGGCGGAGTTTGCTGCGTTTACGCCTTATCTGTACAGCAGTTATGAGAGTGAGGGCGAGGCTCCGCCCACCGGGCGCGACAAGGTGATCATTCTGGGCGGCGGGCCCAACCGCATCGGACAGGGGATCGAGTTCGACTACTGCTGCTGCCACGCCAGTTTCGCGCTGCAGGAGATGGACTTCGAGACGGTGATGATCAACTGCAACCCGGAGACGGTCAGCACCGACTATGACACCAGCGACCGGCTCTACTTTGAGCCGCTGACCCTGGAAGATGTCCTGCATATCTATCACCGGGAGGCGGAGAGCGGGTCGCAGGTGAAGGTCCTGGTCCAGTACGGCGGACAGACGCCGCTGAACCTGGCGGCAGGTCTGCAGGCCGCCGGCGTTCCCATCCTCGGCACGCAGCCGGAGGCGATCGAGCTGGCGGAGGACCGCGAACGGTTCAGCGCGTTGCTGGCCGAGTTGGATATCCCCGCGCCGGCCAGCGGCATCGCCCACAGCACCGGGCAGGCGCTGGCGATCGCGGCCCGCATCGGCTATCCGCTGGTGGTGCGCCCCTCGTATGTGCTGGGCGGACGGGCGATGGCGATCGTGGACGACGAGGAGAGCCTGCGCCATTACATGTCCTACGCCGTCGACGTGGACAGGGAGATGACGACCAGCGGCCAGGAGGTTGCGATCCTGGTGGACCAGTTCCTCGAAGATGCCTACGAAGTCGATGTCGATGCAATCGCCGATGGCGAGCGGGTGGTGATCGGTGGCATCTTGCAGCATATCGAAGAGGCCGGCATCCATAGCGGGGACAGTGCCTGTGTGCTGCCGCCCTACAAGATCAGCGGCTACCATCTGAGCATTATTCGTGAGTACACGGAAAAGCTGGGTCTGGCGTTGGGTGTGCGCGGGCTGATGAACGTACAGTACGCCATCAAGGACGACGTGGTATACGTGATCGAGGTGAACCCGCGCGCCAGCCGCACCGTGCCCTTTGTCAGCAAAGCGACGGGGGTCCCGCTGGCCAAACTGGCGGCCCGGGTGATGGCCGGCAAGTCGCTTGCTGAAGTGGGTCTGGTGGAGGAGCCGGAGGTGCAGGGCTTCTTCGTCAAAGAAGCCGTTTTGCCCTGGAAAAAGCTCAGCGGCGCGGATACACTGCTGGGGCCGGAGATGCGTTCCACCGGCGAAGTCATGGGGCATGCGCACAACTTCGGCCACGCCTTCGCCAAGAGCCAGTTGGGGGCGGAATACCGGCTGCCGACCGCCGGCGGGGTGCTCATCACCGTCAACGACTACGATAAGGGCGCGGCGCTCAAACTGGCGCGCGACTTCAGCCGCATGGGTTTCGCCCTTTACGCGACATCGGGCACGGCCGCGCTTATCCAACGGGTGGGGCTGCCCGTGGTTGTTCTCAACAAGGCCGCGGCCACGGAAGCATCCCTTCACAGTCCGGGCAACGGAGCTTACTCGACCCTGGACGCGATGCGGGACGGCAAGATCGATCTGATCATCAACACGCCGCTCGGGCCCAACAGCCGCGCCGATGGACAGAAGATCCGCACGCTGGCCACGCGCATGGAGATCCCGTTGATCACGACGCTGTCGGCGGCGCAGGCGGCGGTAAACGGCATCCGCGCCATGATGGCCGCCGAGTTGAACGTACGCAGCCTGCAGGCGCACTACGACCTTAGTTAGGGGTCAGGGGGGTTCCTCGCCCCTCGCCCCTCTGCTAAATGTTTTTGCGCGCTATGTGGTGTGTTCGCTTTCTCTTATCTGCAAAAACATTTACATCTCTGGTCGCCCTTTCCCTAATATTCCCCGTGTTTCCTTGCCACCTACCCGCGAAATTTGACATCCCCCACGGCCTCTGCTATATTTTCCCGCACTACAATTGAATAGCTGAACTCTTATCCAGAGAGGCGGAGGGACCGGCCCTGTGAAGCCTCGGCAACCCGGTATCGGAAGATGAAAGGTCTTCTGTGACGTAGGTGCCAATTCCGGCAGATACATTCTGGAAGATGAGAGGCAGTAAGATAGTTGGCTACCTCTCGTCTGCACGGCGCGAGGTATTTTTTTACTTTGTACTTTTTCCTGTAGAGCGAGTTGAACACGTATGATCGTAATGAAATTTGGCGGGACGTCGGTCGGTACAACCGAATCTATCGGCAGCACAGCAAAGATAGTGGCTGCAGCTGTCGAAAAGCAGACCCAGAGCGCCGGCTTTGCGCTGAGCCGACGCCATCTGCCGGCCCTTGGCGAAGCGCAAATCACAGAGGAGCGCCCGGAGAACCCCGGTGTACTGGTCGTCGTCAGCGCGATGGGCGGGGTGACCAACACACTGATCGACGCTGCGCAGGCGGCCGCGGCCGGCGACGAGACCCCCTACCGCGATGCCCGCAGCCAGCTGCTGGTGCGGCATCAGGTGGTGGCCGGGCAACTGATCGAGGACGGGGTCGAGCGCGCCGGGTTGGGCAGGCTGTTCGACAACCGCCTGCGTGAGTTCGAGCGCCTGTGTCGCAGCATCACTGTCCTCGGTGAACTTACGCAGCGGGGTCTGGATGTCGTCAGCGGGGTAGGCGAACGGCTGAGCGCGCCGCTGCTGGCGGCTGTGCTGCGGGCGAACGGCGTTAAGGCCCAGTTCGTGGACGCAGGCGAGCTGATCATCACCGACGACCAGTTCGGCAGCGCAAATCCGCTGATGGACGCCACGCCGAACCGTTGCCGGGACCGGCTGCTGCCGATGATGCAGAGCGGCGTTGTGCCGGTCGTCACCGGTTTTGTCGGCGCTACCGAAAAGGGCGTGCCCACGACGCTCGGACGCGGCGGCTCAGACTACTCTGCCGCAATTCTGGGCGCGGCACTCGATGCTGACGAGATCCAGATCTGGACGGACGTGGACGGGGTCATGACCGCCGACCCCCGCATCGTCGAAAACGCGTGCTCGATGGAAGAGCTTTCCTACGAGGAGGTGGCCGAATTGGCTTATTACGGCGCCAAGGTATTGCACCCCAAGACCGTCACCCCGGCGGTGGAGAGCCAGATACCTCTGCGAGTTCTCAACACATTCAATCCCTCCCACCCGGGCACGCGCATCGTCGAAAAGACGCGCCAACTGCACCATGGCGTCAAGGCGATCACCGCGGTGCGGGATCTGTGCCTGATTACGGTAGCCGGCCGCGGGATGATCGGCGTGCCCGGCATCGCCGCGCGCACGTTCGACGCAGTGGCCCGTCAGCGCGCCAATGTGCTGATGATCAGCCAGGGCAGCAGCGAGCAGAGCATCTGCTTTGTCGTGCCCGAGCCGGAGGGCGATGCGGTGATGGCGGCGCTCAAGGTCGAGTTCGCACGCGAACTGGCCCAGCATATGATCGAAGAGATCAGCATTCAGCCGGATATCGTAATCGTAGCGGTGATCGGCGCCGGCATGAAGGGCACACCCGGCATTGCGGCTCGGGTCTTCAACGCGCTGGGCGAAAGGGACATCAACGTGATCGCCATTGCCCAGGGGTCAAGCGAGGCCAATATCAGCCTCGTCGTCCTGCAGACCGCGGCCGATGAGGCGATCCGCGCCATTCACGACACATTCGAACTTGGAAACGGAGTTGCCTGATGGACAACGTCGCTGGCATGTCTGCGGATCAGGAGAAGCCGCTCATCCTCTTCGGGCTGGGGGGCGTTGGCCGCGCCCTGCTGCGTCAGATCGGGGAACAACGGTCACATCATCGTGAGAAGTACGATCTGCGCATCCGCTTTCTGGCCCTATGCGACAGCAGCGGCGCAGTCGTTGAGCCGCAAGGGGGGGTCACGGACGAACTGCTGGACGAGATCTTGCAACACAAGGAGGAGGGGAGCGCGCTCGCGTCCCATCCGCTGGGCCAGCCCTACAAAAGCCCGGAAGCGATGGTAGACGAAATTGGCAAGCCGGGCGCGGTTGTGGTCGATTGCACCGCGTCGGATGATACGGTGGACGCCCTGTTGCTGGCATTGGAACAGGGCTGTCAGGTCGTTCTGGCGAACAAGAAGCCGTTGACCGTCGTCCAAGATGTGTATGACGGCATCAGCCGTACTTTGAGCCATGCCCGCTGGGAGACAACGGTGGGCGCCGGTCTGCCGGTGATCGCTACACTTAACCGGCTGGTATCCAGCGGCGACGAGATTGAGCGCATCGCCGGTTCCTTCAGCGGCACGCTCGGCTACCTGATGACCGGCCTGGAAGAGGGCCGCTCCTTCAGCGAGACCGTCGCCGAGGCCTACCGCCTGGGCTATACCGAGCCGGACCCGCGCGATGATCTGGGGGGCGTCGACGTGGCCCGCAAGGCGCTAATTCTGGCGCGGGGAATCGGCTGGCATATGGAGATGGAACAGGTAGAAATCAGCGGGCTCTATCCAGAGCGGATGGCAGGCCTGAGTGTGGACGATTTTCTGTCGGAGCTGCCATCGCTGGACGAGCAGTACCGTGCGCAAGTAGCTGGCGCGGCCGCCGCCGGCAAGGTTCTGCGCTATGCCGCCACGCTTTCAGGAGGCGCCTGCAGCGTCGGCCTGACGGCAATCGCCAAGGACAGCCCGTTGGGGCGTTTGACCGGAACCGACAACCTGGTCGAACTCTACAGCCGCTGGTACAGCCCCAACCCGCTGGTCATTCAGGGCCGCGGAGCCGGGGTGGAGGCAACCGCAGCCGGGGTACTCAGCGATATCGTCGAACTGCATTTCTGTCGTTCATAGCAGGTGGTCAGTGACTGCGACGATTGGTTGAGGATGGATATGAAGAGGGGCAAATTTACAAAGACGGAGTCGTTACGAATCAGGTAGATCACTGTCAGGACAGAGGATATCGATGAACGGTCAACCAAAGATCCGCGTGGGGGTGCTGGGAGCCACTGGCGCGGTGGGACAACGGTTTGTGCAGATGCTGCAGGGGCACCCCTGGTTTGAGTTGAGCGTGCTGTGCGCGTCGCAGCGCAATGCGGGCAAGCGTTACGCCGACGCCTGCAACTGGCTGCTGCGGGGCGATATGCCGGCCCATCTGCACGATATCATTTTGCAGGAGATGACGCCGCGTATCGACTGCCAGGTCGTGTTCAGCGCGCTGCCGAGCGGACCTGCGCGCACGATCGAAGCTGAGATGGCCGCGGCCGGCTACATCGTGTGCAGCAATGCCAGCGCCTACCGCTATGAGCCGGACGTGCCGCTGCTCATCCCGGAGGTTAACCCGGAGCATGTGGGGCTGATCGATCTGCAACGGCGCCAGCGAGGGTGGCCGGGCTTCATAACCACCAATCCCAACTGTTCCACGACCCACCTGGTGAGCGCGCTGCACCCGCTGCACGAAGCGTTCGGCGTCAGGAAGGTGTTCGCGGTGACGATGCAGGCGGTCAGCGGGGCGGGTTACACGGGCGTGACGTCGATGGACATTATCGACAACGTAATACCGTTCATCGGCTCTGAAGAGGAGAAAATGGAGCATCGGGAGCCGCAGAAGCTGCTGGGCCGATTTGACGGGCAGGCTGTGCAGATGGCCGACTTCGTCGTCAGCGCCCACTGCAACCGCGTGCCGGTACGCAACGGCCATCTGGCGGCCATCAGCGTGGAGTTCGTCCGCCGCCCCAGCCTGGAGGATGTACGGCGAGCGTGGGCGGAGTATGATCCGCTGCCTCAGCGCATGGGCCTTCCCAGCGCGCCCCAACAGGCGATCCTTTACCGGGAGGAGACGGACCGTCCGCAGCCGCGCATGGACCGGCTGGCGGGCAGCGTTCCCGGCATGGCGACGGTGGTAGGCCGGCTGCGGGAGGACCCGCTTCTGCACGTTAAATTCCTGGCCCTTGGTCACAACACGATTCGGGGCGCGGCCGGCGGCAGTCTGCTCAACGCCGAGTTGCTGATGTCGCAGGGGTACCTGGACAGTCAGGAAGAGGTTATCGGGAGTCGGATGCCTGTCGCCGACACAGTACTGGATGCTGTGCGCTAGCCGCTGCTATTTGACGCTTCCGGCTTTGCGCTGTCCAGCACGGGCTTGCAAGCCAGCCGGTCTCGTGGTGTCGCTGGCAGCGCAAACTACCCGTTCTTTGCCGTTGCCGTTCTCCGCGTCCTCCGCGGATCGGTGTTGCCGTTTTCCGCCGGGCGTCAGCGCAAACATGCGCAACAGGCACAAAATTTTTCAGATCGGTCTGCCATAGGGTAGAATCGTATGAAGTACAACGGCAGTTTGAGCAGTACGTTCTTGGTTTCCGGTTCCGTCAACTGTTTGACGCTGTCCGCCTTCCCTTTTTCGCTTTTGCCTATTTGCGTTTCGCCGGGCGGCAGCGCAAATTGCGTATGGTGGAGTTGCTCAAAGACAAAGACGAGTCCGGGAACAGAAATGGAAGGTGCAGAATTGGCCAACACGCAGACAAGAGAAGCCTATCCGATTGCCGTTGACAACTTTGGACTGTCGTCCCTGGATGAGCTTGTCGGCGATCTGATCGTTTACCGTAACCTGGAGCCGATCACGCGCCAAATCCCCGGCCTGAAATCCGCCCGTAGCCAACTCGGGTTGCCAGCGCCTTCCGTGCCCCGCAAACAGGAGAAGTCGTACGCCCAGGTCGCGCTGTGGATCCTGGAACAGGCGCAGCGGCGGCGGAGCTGCGCAGTTGAAGAGTTGCTTTTCATCGGCGATACACTCTCCGGCGACGGAAATACTTTCCAGGTGATGCGTTCCTTGCGCTCCGCGGACGAGCCGCCGCTCGATAACGGGGCGTTGTCTGCGGACAGCGCCGTGTTGCCCAGCGTCTGCTTTATCGGTAACGAAAAGGCCGGCGAACCGGAGAGTTTTGTTGCCAACGACGAAACCGGCATGTTCGAAGCCAACCGCTGGAGCCAGCTGGTGGACTGGATTAAGTGGGCGCAGGGGAAAGGTTTGCGGTTAGACGAAAGTACGGCAGTTGTTCTCGATTTGGACAAGACAGCCATCGGCGCCCGCGGGCGCAACAATCGCGCCATCGATGTGGCGCGGCTGAAGGGGCTGTACCGTACCGTGGGCAGCCTGCTGGGCGACAAATTCAATGCCGCCCTGTTCGCACAGCACTATGAACAACTCAACCGCGCCCACTATCATCACCTGACCGGGGACAACCAGGACTATTTGGCCTATATCTGCCTTGTTCTCAATAACGATGGCCTCGACTGCGCCGATCTGCTTGAACGTATCGAAGACGGCGCGGTCCAGACATTTGAGCAGTTTGTGCGCTATGCCGAAGTCTGCATAGCAGGGGGCGGGCGGGTGAGCGAGGCGATGCGCCAGGCCCACGAAGCGGTCAATATGGCCGTTTCGCTCGGAGATCCGACCCCGTTCAAACAGTTCCGGCGTGAGGAGTTTGTGGCAACGTTGGAGCATATGAACAATCTGGATGATGACGTGCCGGCCGAGGAACGCTTATCCCAGGAAATCTGCATCACGCAGGAGGTACGTGAGGCCGTTCTATGGTTGAAGGAGCGCGGTTGTCTGATCATCAGCTTCAGCGACAAGCCGGACGAATCTTCGCTCCCTCACCGTACCCGGCACCGGGGCAAACCCCCCGTTCATAAAGCCAAGACCCACGCCACCGGCGTCAGCATCGCAGACCAACTGCGTAATCTGCACTTCTAGTTTTCAGTTTCCGGTTTTCAGTTTTCAGTGGGTCGCGCCGTCGCCGTTACCAAAAACTAAAAACTGACTACTAAAAACTGCCGTTACAATGAATAATGAAAAAAGACCGGATGGCGAACGTCCTCCGGATGAAGACCCAAACGAGCGCTACCGGCAACTGTTCAAACGCAGTTGGATCTGGATCCTGCTGGCCGTCCTGATATTTTTTGCCTACCGCCTCTTTATCAACCCGCCAAGCTCTGCCAACAACCTGATCGGCCTGAACGAGGTGGCGGACTACGTGCGCAACGGCTCTGTACAGCGAATTTTAGTGCGGGGCGACGAGATCACAGTCGAAATTTCTGACAGTAGACGCGAACGCAGCCGCAAAGAGTCTGGCGAAAGCCTGCTCGATTCGCTCAAGACATTTGGGGTGACCGCAGACCAGCTGGCCGCCATTCCAATCGACGTGGAACGCGCGCGCAACAGCAACGCCTTCATCAACTGGCTGATCATGCTCTTGCCGATGTTCCTGATTTTCGGCTTCTTCATCTTCATCATGCGCCAGGCGGGCGCGGGCGGGCAGAACCGGGCGATGCAGTTCGGCCGCAGCCGCGCCAAAAAGATGGAGGAGGCCGACCGCCCCACCGTCACCTTTGAGGATGTGGCCGGTTCAGACGAGGCCAAACAGGAGCTGCAGGAGGTTGTCGAATTCCTGAAGGAGCCGGAAAAGTTCGCGGCCCTGGGCGCGCGTATCCCCAAAGGCGTGTTGATGGTCGGATCGCCGGGCACCGGCAAGACGCTGTTGGCGAAGGCAGTGGCCGGCGAGGCGGGCGCGCCTTTTTTCAGCATCAGCGGCTCCGAATTCGTGGAGATGTTCGTGGGTGTGGGCGCCAGCCGCGTGCGTGATCTGTTCGAACAGGCAAAGAAGAACGCACCCTGCATCATCTTTATCGATGAGATCGACGCGGTCGGCCGCCATCGCGGGGCCGGCATGGGCGGCGGCAACGATGAACGGGAGCAGACGCTCAATCAGATTCTGGTCGAGATGGACGGCTTTGACAGCGATACCACGGTCATCGTGATCGCCGCGACCAATCGCCCTGACATTCTCGACCCGGCTCTGCTGCGGCCGGGCCGCTTTGACCGCACGATCGTGGTGGACCGGCCGGACCGCCGCGGGCGCGAGGCAATCCTGGAAGTGCATGCGCGCGGCAAACCGCTCGGACCGGACGTCGATCTGAACGTAATCTCCAAACAGACGCCGGGCATGGTGGGCGCCGACCTGGAAAACCTGCTCAATGAGGCGGCAATTCTGACCGCCCGCCGCAACAAGCGCGCCATTGGCATGGATGAACTGGTGGAGTCGATTGAACGAGTAATGGCCGGTCCGGCGCGCAAGAGCCGGATACTCAGCGACGAAGAGCGGCGGGTGGTCGCCTACCACGAAGCGGGCCATGCGGTGGTGATGGCATTGCTCGAACATACCGACGCGGTCGGCAAGATCAGTCTCGTCAGCCGCGGCCAAGCGCTGGGCTACGTCATGCCTCTGCCGGACGAAGACCGCCTGCTCAAGAGCAAGGCCGAGTATGAAGATGAGCTGGCCGGATTGCTGGGCGGGCGGGTCGCCGAGGAGTTGACTTTCGAGGAGATCACCACCGGCGCGGCCAATGATCTGGAGCGGGTGACAAAGCTGGCCAAGGCGATGGTAACCCGCTTTGGCATGAGCAGCGAATTGGGTCCCATGCAGCTGGTTCAGGGCGATTCCAACCCGTTCCTGGGCATGGACCTGGGCGAACGGCGCTCCTACAGCGAGGATGTGGCACGCGCCATCGACCGCGAAGTGCGCCGGATTGTAGAGACCGCCTACACGCGGGCCAAGGAAGTTCTGACGACCAACCAGGACAAGCTGAAGCTCTTGGCCGAAACGCTTTTGGAACAGGAAGTCCTGGAACGGAACGAGTTCGAGAAACTGATTTTCAGCAACTGACAGCCGGTGAATTACGGTTTGCGCTTCGCCAAGGGCCGGCAGATGGCGTCGGCTCAGCGCAAAATCGCAGGTGGTTTCCGGTTATTCACTGTCCAACGCCACCGCGATGGCAGCCGCTACGCGGGCGTTGTTGCGTAGCAGGGCCAGATTGGTCCGCAGGCTGCGGTCGCCGGTCAGTTCGGCGATGCGGCGCAGCAGGTAGGGCGTCACATCGGCCGAGCGAAGACCGGCGGCTTCGCACTCTGCCAGCGCCTGCTCGATCTGCGGCTCAATCTGCGCGGCGGGAATCTCATCCTTTTCGGGAACAGGTACCGCTACGAGCAGCCCCCCCGCCAAGTTCAACGCCCGCTTTGCCCGCCAGATATCGGCCACCTCCTGGGGCGTGTTACAACAGATATCGACCGGAAGGCCGCTGCTGCGACTGTAGAAGGTCGGGAACTCATCGGTACCGTAGCCGATGACAGTTACGCCGTGCGTTTCCAGGTATTCGAGCGTGGCCGGCAGGTCGAGCAGCGCCTTTGCGCCTGCACAGACGACGATCACAGGAGTCTGCGCCAGTTCCTGCAGGTCAGCGCTTACATCGGCACTGGGGCCGGGCCCGCGGCTGCGGTGGACGCCGCCGATGCCGCCGGTGGCGAACAGTTCGATGCCGGCGCGGTGGGCGATCCACATGGTGGCGGCGACGGTCGTGGCCCCGTCCAGCTTGCGGGCGACGACGACGGGAAGGTCGCGGCGGCTCACTTTGCCCACCTGCCGTTCGAACTGTTTGACGCTGTCCGCCTTCTCTTTTTCGTTTTTGCCTGTTTGACGCTTCCGCCCTTCCTGGGATCGCGGGCGTCCCGCCCGCATGCCGCCGGGCGTCAGCGCAAACTTCGTGTTTTCTTCGTGGATCGTTGTTTCTTCTTTCGCCGTGCGGCAGCGCAAAGCGGCCAGCCGCTCGATCTGTTGCGGGCTGAGGCCGGCGATCAGCTCCCCGTTTATGACGCCAACGGTAGCCGGAACCGCCCCATGGTCGCGGATGATGCGCTCCATTTCATGGGCCAGTTTGAGGTTGTCCGGGTAGGGCAGCCCGTGGCTGATTACGGTGGATTCCAGTGCGACCTGTTTCACAACTTTCAGTGCTCTCTCTGTTGAGCCGTCCGCCCCTGGTCCCCGGTCCCTCGCCCCTTTCAGTGGTTAGTGGCTAGTGGTTAGTAACTGCCGTTTTCTATTCACTATCCACTATTCACTGCCGTTAAACTACTCCGGGAGCGCCTCCGACCCACAGGCGGAGCGATAGCCGCAGGCCGCGCAGCGGCGCGGTTCACTGTGGCTGCGGCGCGTTTCCGTCGCGCGGCGGGCTTGGCGGATCTCCGCGGCCGACTCAAGCACGCGTCGGCGCAGTTCGTCGGTGTAGGGAATTTGCAGCGTAGCGTCGGCATAGCGCAGCAGGCCGTAGGGGGGGGCAGCGTCGAAGTTATCCTCGACGAGCAAGCAGTACGCCGCCAGTTGCAGGATGTGGCTGGCGTACGGCTGGGCCGGGCGGGCGCGACTCTTGACCTCCACAGGCACGACGAAACTCTTGCCCCCGTCACGCGTTTGCACAAGATAATCAGGGCGCCCCACCAACCCGTAGCGGCGGCTGCGCAGCGGACGTTCCGTTTCCTGCCACGCCCCGGTGTCCTGGTAAATCACCGAGCCCGTCGGCAGGCCGCTGCTTTGCCGCTGACGGCGTCCCAGCCATAACAGCAAACCACCCAACAGCGCCAGTGGGAGGGCAAACGTCAAAACGAAAGGCGAGGAGAGAATCATTCGCAGGAGAGAGCGCTATTCGACTGTTTGCGCTTCGCCAAGTGGCCGAGGATGGCGTCGGCTCAGCGCAAACTTCGTGTTTCCTTCGTGTTCTTCGTGGATCATTGTTTTTTCTTTCGCCAGGCGGCAGCGCAAACTCACCCCTCCGTTTCTGCCTGGTCGGGAAGGCTCTTGCAGAGGATCTCCCAACTACCGCGCTGGCAGACTTCATCCTTCTGGTTCAGCACCTCCATTTTGAAAGTGACCACACCGCCGCCCATACGCCGCATCGGCTTCTTTTCGCGCACGGTCGCCCGCAGGCGCACCGTGTCCCCGATAAGAACGGGCCGGCGGAACTGCCATTCCAACTGCATGAAGGCCTGGACAGTACCCTCCATGAAGCCCATCCGCACCGCCAATCCGCTGGCGATACTCAGCACCAGCAGTCCGTGGGCGACCCGTTCGCCGAACATCTGCTCCTGGCTGTAGTGCGCGTCGGTGTGGATCCGGTTCCAGTCACCGGACAGCGCGGCAAAGTTGACAATATCGACCTCGGTTACCGTGCGGCCGACGCTCTCGCATCCGTCACCCTCCGCAAACTCCTCAAAATAAAGCCCCATCGAGGGTTGCATCGCTCGCGTACCCATAGGCTCGCCTCACTACTCGGAAGTTTTTAAGTGGTTAGTGGATAGTGGTCAGTGGTTAGTAACTGCAGTTCTCTATTCACTATCCACTATTCACTGCCGTTCCGCGCCCTCACACCCTGACCAGCATCTTGCCCAGGTTTTCGCCATGGAACAGGCCGATGAATGCCTCGGGCGTGTTCTCGATCCCTTCGTGAATCGTCTCCTCCCATTTGAGCTTTCCCTCGCGTATCCAGCCGGAGACGTCGCGCAAAAAGTCGTCGCGTCGTTCAGGATGGTCCGAAACGATAAAGCCTTGCATCTTCAACCGGCGCCCGATCATCAGGGCCAGGTTTGCCGGGCCGGGCTGCGCCGACGTGGTGTTGTACATGCTGATCATCCCGCATACAACGATGCGCCCACAGTTGTTCATATACTGGAGAGCCGCCTCGAGATGCACCCCTCCGACATTCTCGAAATATACGTCGATACCGTCCGGGCAGGCCTTCTTGAGCGTACGCCGCAGATTGCTTGTCTCCTTGTAATTGATCGCCACATCCACGCCGGCGACCTCCTTCAGCCAGCGCGTTTTGGCCTCTGAACCGGCCGAACCCACCACGCGGCAGCCCTGAATCTTCGCGATCTGGCAGACCTCGGATCCGACCGCGCCCGCGGCGCCCGAAACGAAGACCGTCTCACCCTGCTTCGGCTCGCCGATGTCCAGCAGGCCGACATAGGCCGTCATGCCCGGCATCCCCAGCACGCCCAGGTAGCTTTGGAGGGGACCCAGCGACGGGTCCACTTTGGTCAGGTGGCGCGGCTCGGCCAGCGCGTATTCCCGCCAGCCGAACATATGCAGAACGAAGTCACCCACCGCGAACTGGTCGCTGGTCGAACTGATCACTTCACCCACCGCGCCGCCGGTGAGCGGCTCATCCAGCCCGAAGGGAGGGGTATAGCTGCGCGTATCTCGCATTCGCCCCCGCATGTAGGGGTCCACCGAGATAAAGCGGTTGCGCACCAGCACCTGGTCCGGCTGGCTGGGCGCCGGCGCCTCGACGCTAACGAGCGCAAAGTTGTCCGCGGTCGGCAACCCGTGCGGACGGCTGCGCAAATGGATTTCACGGCTGGTAACGGATGTCATTGGTCTCCTCGGATATTGGTGGGCCAGCGGCCTGTCAATGCCGCCGGTCCCGGTAACGAGAGGAAGATGCACCTAATTTTCCTGCATTGGCCGAAATGCGCAAAATTTGGGGGCGCCTCACTGGGATCGCGGGCGTCTCGCCCGCAGCTGGCCTACACCCACCGAAAATGCAGGCAGAGCCCATAGCGCAGAAGCGTAGTATAATGGAATGACGACTGCAGTGAACCCGCAGGATGTGTAGTTGATGGTTTTCCCAGACCTATAGCCGCCCACAGCACCCGAACCGCTCGCGTCCTCGCCAGGCCCTTGGCGAAGCGTCAAATCAGGCGGCGAAGGTCGAACTTGCTCGACCAGGAAGGCGCCGATGCCAAACAATACACCGATTACCAGCGCAGAACTGTATGCGCGTGCCAAAGCCATCCAGCCCAAAATCAGCATGTGGCGCCGCACGATTCACCGCTACCCGGAGCTGACCTTCACCGAACATCGCACCGCCGGCTTCGTCAACAAGACGATGCTGGACTTGGGGATAGAAACGCAGACTGAGGTGGCCAAGACCGGTGTCGTCGGCCATCTCCGCGGGGGCGACGGGCCGCTGGTTGGGCTGCGCGCCGATATGGACGCCCTGCCGATCCAGGAAGAAAATGACAGTAGCTTTGACAGCGAGCGGCCCGGCCTAATGCATGCCTGCGGCCATGATGCACACACGGCGATGCTGATGGGCGCCGCGACGCTACTCAAGGAGATGGCCGACGAGGGCCGCCTGCCCGGCAACGTGCGCCTGCTCTTCCAGCCCAGCGAAGAGGCCTCCGACGACGAGGGCAAGTCCGGCGGCATGCGCATGGTGGAAGAGGGCGCGCTGGAAGGCGTTGGCGCGGTCTTTGGTATCCACGTGGATCCCACAAAGGATCTGGGTGTCGTCGCCAGCCGGTCCGGCCCGCTGATGGCGTCGGCCGATGAGTTCGAGATCACCGTGCGCGGGGCTGGCGGCCATGCCGCGCGCCCCCAGGCGGCCAACGATCCGATCGTGCTGGCGGCTCACGCGGTTCATGCCATTCACCATATCGTTAGCCGGCGCCTGGACCCCCTCGAGCCGGGCGTCATCACCATCGGGCAGATTCACGGCGGGACCGTGAATAACGTCATCCCCGACAGCGTCTATCTGAACGGGACGATTCGCAGCTTCACGCCGGAGGCGCGCCGGTTGCTGCAAGAGGAGCTGTGCCGGGCCTGCAGGGTCGTCGAAGCCATGGGCGGCAGCTTTGAACTGACGGTCAAGGAGGGCTACCCGCCCACCGTGTTGGACCCGGAAGCGACGCGAATCGCTTTGGACGCCGCGGCCGAGTTCCTGGGCGAGGAAAACGCGCCGCAGGCGGCAATGGTGATGGCCGCCGAAGATTTCGCCTACATGGCGCAGGCCGCGCCGGGCAGCTTTTTGCGTCTGGGAACGCATAACCCGGACTGGCCCCAGCGCTACTACGTCCACACCTCCACCTTCCGAATCGACGAGGACGCCCTGCCGATCGGCGCGGCCGCGCTGGCCGCGGCCGCGGTCAAGTGGATGCAGGAAAAAAATGCGTGAAGTGAGGAGTGAGCAGTGAGAAGTGAGCGTCGCCTGCCTTACGCTAAGCTATTTGACGCTTCCGCCCTTCCTGGGATCGCTGTTTGCCGTGAGCCAAGGGCCTGTTTGCGCTTCGCCAAGGCGCGGCGGATGCGGTCGGCTCAACGCAAAAGATGGCGTCGGCTCACGGCAAACGTCTCGCCCGCATGTTGTTGCCGGGCGTCAGCGCAAACATATAGAGAAGAGGTAGCGCATTCAACAACCCCTTTCGCGGTCGCGAAGGCGTTCTCTCTCTCCTCTCTCCTTAAACATTTTTGCGCGCACTACAGTGTGTTGGTCTTGTCTTATCTGCAAAAATGTTTACTTACCCTCTCCTTTCTTTTGTTCGTTCTCTCCTCCTGTTCCGCCCCGCCGCAGCCGCTCATTTTTGGCGAGCCCGTGTGGGCGGAGGGCGAGACAAGCGCCTATCGGGTAACGAACCGGGAAGGCCGAATCGTCGGCACGGCCGCCTACCAGGTAGGCCGGGGGGAGCGGGAAGGCGGCTGGACGTTGACTCGCGAGATCTTCGACGCCGGTGTGAGTGAGCAGGCGACGATCGAGATGCAGCCGGTCGGCTATCGCCCGGTCTACAGCCATCTCGTCCGTACATTCGGGGGTGGGAAGCAGGTGGTGGAGACGCAGTTCGAGGGCGCCCAGGTCGACATCGCGCTTACAAATCGCCAGGGTGCAACCGTCTATCAGCGCGTGCAAGTGCCTTCGGATATACGCGACGAGCGCACACTGCTGCTGATCGTGCGGGCGCTTCCGCTGGCGCAGGGCTATGCTACCCGTATCAACAGTTTCTTGCCGGTCGCCGGCCGGATGGAGCGGGTGGCCCTCCAAGTGCGGCGCAGCGAGAGGGTTACGGTGCCGGCCGGCCCCTTCGATACCTGGGTCGTCGAGTTGAAGTCCAATGACCGCACGACCAGGGCATGGGTGGCGCAGACAGCTCCCTTCCCTGTCGTAAAGTTTATCGACGGACGTTCACAGGCCACCTTTGAACTGACCGGTTTCGAGTAGTCGGATGAGTAACAAGGAAGCGGACCCATGGGCATGAAAATCGATCGCTTTACGTTGGGCATCATTCTCGGCGTGCTGCTGTTGGTCGTTGGCGCTGTCATCACCATTGCGTTCACAGGCGGCCGCGGCTGGCAGAGCGCCGAATACCTCAACGAGGATACGCCGGAAGCGGTGGTCCACGACGCCTTCCTGGCCACCGTGCGCAATGAGCCGGACGTCGCGATGAGCCACTACTCTCGAGATGTACTCGAAGATGAAGACAATATACGTTTCCGGGAGCGATTTGACTATTACGACTCCGGCCGCTCCGCGCGTCGGCTGCGCATCCTGGACGTGGACATAAGCGACGAGGGCGACAAGGCATATGTAACTGTGGCGATCGACAACTTCCACCAGGGCGGCCTGTTCGACAGCGGCACATCGACCTACCGGCGCACGATTCCCCTGGTGCGCGAGGACGACGCGTGGAAGATCGACACCGACGACCTCTTCTATTGAGGCCAAATACCGAGGAGCGAGCGCAACTGCGAGGAGTGAGGATTGAGTAGTGAGGAGTGAGTAACTGCCCTTCTCTCTCCTCTTCACTCTCTCCTCCGGTGTCCTCTCTCCTCGCCTTCGAGGGCGTGAAAAATGACTGACCAGACAATGACCGAGCAGACAATAACGGAAACGACCCGGCTGGCGATGATCCGCCGCCTCTATCTCTATCTCATCGCCTTCATCAGTCTGATCGCCGGGCTGGCTGCTGCCTACGACCTGATCGATGTTCTGGTCCAGCAGTGGATCACCGACGAAAGGGTTCTGGGGGTCTACGCCGCCGACTCGGTGCAAAGTGCCATCGCCCGTCCGGGCGGGTTCTTGATCGTCAGCGCGCCCATCTTTCTCATCCACTGGCGATATATCCGCCGCCTGGTTGCGCAACCAGGCGAGTCGCGCGCGGCCTTACGCAAGCTGTTTATATACGCAGCGCTCGCTACCACGGTATATGTCAGCGCCCGCGCCCTCTATCACATCATTGAAGGCAGCCTCGAACTTCTCCCCGGCGCCGCGCCGGGGGAGGAAGAGGTGCGACCGGGCAGGTGGGTGGCCAATTTTTTCCACGCCGGCCTCCACATTACACTGTCTATGTTTTTCGCCCGCCTGCTCCAGGGGGACGGTGACCTGGGCGTTGAGTCCGGCTGGGCCGGCAGCTGGCGCCGCCTTTTCCAACTGCTTGCCGGTCTGGTAGGGCTTGGCCTGCTGCTCACCGGCGCCGCCGATACCCTCAACTTCGTCTGGCGCGCCCTGTTGGAGCCGCTCGGCGGCGCCAGCCTGACTACAGTAGGCACAGGCTGGTGGCAGCGGGGCATCTCCGGATCGCTGGCCGCCGTTCTGGTCGGCGGACTGGCCTGGCGGCTGAACAATCTCTACTGGAACGGTCTGATGGCCTCTCAGCCGCTGGAAGGCCGCATGGCACTGCGGCGCCTCTTTCTCTATGGCGCCACAGTGCTGGCCGCCGGCATTACGCTGGTGCCTATGGCGATGTTGTTGCGACTGGGGGTCCTGTTTCTGTTCGGCGCGGTCGATACCGGGGATATCGATATCGATGATCTCACAACCCCCCTCGGCCTGCTGCCGGTCGGCGCGCTGGCTTGGCGCTGGCACTGGCTGCAGGTTGCGGCCGAGGCGCAGCGCTACGGCGACTCGCGCGAGAGCGAGTTCGTGCGGCGGCTCTATTACTACGCCGTGGCCGCCACCGGCCTGCTTCTGCTGTGGATCGGGCTGGTCGATCTGCTGCGGGGGTTGCTGGACTTAGCCATCATCGGCGGGGCTTCGGCTGAGAAAGGCTTTCGCGCCCACCAACTCGCCTCAGGGGTGAGCCTCATCGCCGTGGGCGCGCCGGTTTGGTCGCTGCACTGGCGCGCCGCCCAGCGCGTGGCCGAGCAGGACAATGAGTCCGGCCGCGCCGAGCGGACATCCTGGCCCCGCCGCGTCTATCTGTACGGCATCGCCTTGGTGGGCGCGCTGCTGATCCTGTTCGAGTTGGCGCAGGTCGTCTACCGTCTGCTTCTGTGGGCGCTGGGCGACCCCAACGCAGACTTTTTCGGCGCCGAAACGTTGGATGGGATCGTGCGCGCCGGCGCCGCGGCCGCCTTCTGGGCGGTCCATCTTCTCGCCATCCGCAACGACACCCGCATGGTGGATGAGGAGGCAGAGGCTGCCGCGCGTGAAAATGAACAGAAGGAACGACGCCAGGAGGAACTTGCGGCCCGCATCGAAGAGCTGGAGACGGAACTATCCGCCCTGCGCGCCGAGCTAGCCGAGTTGGAGGATGAGGAGCAAGAAGGGGTTGACGAGGAGTGAGAAGCGAAAGTCAATTTTCGCGCCCAGCCCAAATACTAAATGGCGTCTAGTCGTAAAGTGTTACAAATGTTGCAATAGGGCATTACTGCAACACTTCAAGTGTGGAAGTAATGCGAATCATTCGCAAATTGTTTACCCTCATTCCATCGCACTGCCTAACCTGTCCTACCCTATTCAGGTTTCACTTCAGATTCCTGCGATTCGTCCTACTGGACAGGTCATGCGCTATACCGCCTCCCCGTTACTGACGGCTCCGCCGCCAAGCTGCGGCGGATTGTAGCCACCATTTCTCCATCCAAATCCAGCGCTTCAAGAATGGCATCATCCAGCCCCCGACGGACGGGGCAGTGGTCTATCTGCGGCAACGGCAGCAGCACATTACTGGCGTACTTGTCATAGGTCGCAGCCAACGAAGCGGTCGCATCTTTACCTATGGCGGTAAAATCCGGCACAATCAGTCTGCGTAGGTCATCTAGCGAGAATTGAGGATAAGAAGGGGTCTTATTCGACCGATCGCCCAACAATGCCAAGATTCCAAGTGACGAATTAAGGTATACGCAGACGGCCTTTTCCAAAGTCTCGATGCCTGATTCTCCAGCAATGAGTCTACACGGTGTCCATGCCGAACCAATTGCTGGGGTGTCCAACCTTACGCTTACTGTCCTGACAGTGTTCAAACGCATCCTATTCGGCAAAAACAAAGTGCTGCGCTGTTGCCAATATTTTTTGGCTAAATGCGCCTTTCCCGACTTGGCGATGATATGCGTGTCCGCTCGTGCCGCCATTGATTGAGTAGTCTCAGTATCGTGCTGCCAAAGGGCAACTCTGCCCAATTCGTCCGGCATTGTAGACTTTACGAAGGCGTCTCGTATCCGTTGACCGGCCGGACCAATTTTAGAAATCCTCCCCAGAGAGATTGACGGGAACAGGTCTCCATTTTTTAGGGCGGCGAATGTTACGCACAAGTACGGAGAGAGAAACTGCACCGCGCTCCAATCGCCGGCCGCGATTTTTTCTTCTGGCCACTCCTGCACCGTTCCTGTTCCTTGGGCTGCTACAGTGCCATCCTTGATTGCATGCGCAGCGGAGATTGCGGCGGATGGTGACGCGGGATTCTCTGCCAGATTGATCACTCGTGTTGGTGGTTTCGGTCCTCTATCCACAGGCCAGCGCCGGCATATCAGCAACATCTCGCCGATGTTGGTGTTTTCGGAAAAGTAGATGCGCTCCGGGTCATGGGAAGTTACGATCGTCTCGATATGGAATTGCTCCGCCAGGTATTTACGTATTTCCTCAGTTGAGTAATTGGTTGCGCCGACCAATGGCAAGATGGCTGCCACCGTACCGTTGCCATCTTTGGCCAGAAAATCGGCGAGATACAGAAATGCCCCGCCATTATGGGACAGATGCACCGGCTTGTTGGCGAACAACGCCTTCTCGCGCGCCTTGATTTTGCGCTCCTCTTCGCGGCTGAACTGGGAGCCGTCATAACGTGCGGTGTCAAGCACGGTATGGAAGATGCGGCCTAGGAGGTCATGGCGCAGCCCGGCGATGGTGCGCGCCACGGCCAGCGCAGCGCGGGCGCTGTCCCGAATCGCCGCGGTATAGGCCGGGTCATTGGGGCAGGAGTACAGGGCTGCGCGTCCCGTTTCAAAGATCGGCTTGTAATCGAGCGCCAGGATCAGATTCCAAGCATCTGCGAACGCCTGGATAGGATCGGCAGAATCAGCGCACTGCTGCGCCATAGCGGGCGGCCAGTCGTCGTCAAAAGGTTTTGGCGGGTCTGTTCTGCTGTCATATTCTGGTCTCAGTCTGTGTCGATGGCCATCCAGCCGGGCATGGAACATGACCGCGGTGACAATCACGAGCAAAGCCCGCTTGGCCGCCGGATCCCAAGGCTTTTTCTTTGTTCGTTTTGTACTGGCAGGCAAGTCCAACGCCTTGGCTAAATCCCGCTTCTGGCCTTCACTGAGCCGCGCGACCGCGCCGTCCAGGCTGCTGGACAGCGCGGCGGCCACCGAGTCGGGGTCGCCGAGTTGCGCCGGTGTGAGCCGGATTACCGAGACCAGCTGTTCGAGGTCACCGGAACCCCAGTGTGCAGACGCGGGTGTAGGCGCAGCCGGGTCGCGCACGGTCCAGAGCAGTTGGGCTGACGGCAGTGATTCCTCAGTCGTGTCATCAGGGTAGCAGACGGCAAGCGCGCATTGGGCCAGATTCTGCTTTAACCGGGCGTCGGCGTCGCGGATGGCGGCCGCCTTCTTCGCGCTACTCTGACCATGCTCAGCTTCTATCGCAATCGACAACGGGCCAATCTTTACTTCAACGTCCAAACGGCGATTTCCCGGTTTCTTAACTTCCTGCTTGGCGGCCAACCCATAGCTTTTCAAATGTGAGGCCAGCCAGACGTTGAGCGTATGTTCGTGTTCTGTGCTCATAGCCCAAAAATCGCCTGTCAGGTTCTCTGTCGTCGAAAGTGGATTTCGCCTATTATCGCAACCTTTTCCAACGAATTCCTAATCGAATGGCAGAAGGAACACCTAGTCCTACCAGAACTGTGGCTGGTCCCAATTACTAGACCACGAAGAAGGAGAAAAGGAGCATCCAGATTGGAGCGACCGGCTCTGCTCAGAGTGCAAAGTGCCGCTCAGATAGCATCGGTGAGGTGATCGGTAATTTGGAAAGACTCTGGATCCTGCTCACAGGTTATCCGACATTCGGCACGGAATGAGGCAATGCCACAAAAGCCGTGTGCTAGACCGAAACCAGGATGTTGGAACTGCCTCGACTTCGGTTTAGGTCCCTACCTCTCGCCAGCGGCAAGCTCGAGAAGCTTGCGCACCGTCCTCCAGTTTCGCGTCGTACTGATCGTCGAAAGCCTGGAGTCGAAGTAGCTGTTCGTCAGTTTGCTGCGCGCAACACCGTTCGGGCAGTGCAGATAGATTTCACGGCCCAGCACTGCGAACTCGTCGCCCGGCGAGCGCTGCGGGTTCAGCGATTCCACGCTGGCGCTTTCCGGCAGCTCCGCCAAAAACATGACGTGCAGTTTGTCCGCTTCCGCACCGGCTTCCAAGAAGGGATTGGCCTGCACGATCTCCAGGAACGCCCGCGCCGTGCGCGTTATTACGGGAACCCGGTAACCGAAGCGGCTCAAGATCGACGCACTGATGGTCGATGAGATCTCTTCTCCAACCGCGGACCCCGTCCGAAATACAACGTTCCCACTCTGAATGTAGGTCCGAACGTCCTCGCAACCCGCTTCCACAAACAGTGCGGAGAGTTCCTGCATTGGCAGCATGTTCTTTCCGCCGACGTTGATCCCGCGCAACAGCGCAATACTAACGTCTGCCTCGGTGTTCCAACTGTCTGTGGTCATGTTGGCTATGTGCCCTTTCGAGTCCAACTGCTATCTCTCCAATATCAGTATCCGTCCCACGCCAACGGTATCACCGTCTTCTTACGGGCGTCAAACAGCAGCCTACCGGCCGCCGCATGATCGCGGCGCCCCTCACGTCTTCACCCTCAGGAATATGTGCGGCCACCGCTCATCCTGACGTATACTCGGGTGGACAATGGATCGACCGCGTGCCCTAAGCCCCGCAATGGAGTCATGAAACATGCAGCAATCCTCCACCCATGTCGTACACGTCGAACAGGCCCAGGCGCGTCTCGAACGCCTCCTGCGTGATCATCAGGCCGAAGCCCCCTTCGCCCCTGTCACCCTCGTCGTACCAACACCCTATGCCGGACTCCACCTGCGCCGCGATATCGGCAGGCGCGGCCTCGTAAACGTTCGTTTCTTACCGCTCGCCCGCCTCGCGGAACTGCTCGGAGCCCCCAGCCTGGCAGACGCCAGCCGCCGTCCGCTCAAGCCCGCAATTGAATTTGCCGCCGTCCGCAGTGTGGCCAGCGAGGCCGCAGGCGAGCTTGAACCCTTCCGCGCCCATCCCTCCTTCCACAAAAGCCTGCGCGCGACATTCCGGGATCTTCGCTCCGCCGTTCCTGACACACTCGCCAGGCTCGAACGACGCGGGGGAATTTCTGGCGAAATCGTCCGGCTGTTCACACGCTATCGCGACCGCACCAAGGCATACTACGACCGGGAAGCGCTCGCAGAAGCCGCCGCCGAGGCCGTGCGTACCGGTCGCGCCGGCGCCGCCCTCAACTCGCTCGGCCTCGTTATCGCCTACCTGCCGCGCACCCTGACGCCCGCCGAGCAGCGCCTGTTCGACGCGCTCCGCGACGCACAGAACTGCGAGATGATACTGGCCGCCACCGGCGATCCGGAGGCCGACAGTGTCCTCCCCAACACGGCATCGCCGCTGCCTGCGCCCTCGCCGCCGACCCCACCTCAGACGCATCTGCTCGTCGCATCCGACACCGGCGAAGAGGTGCGCAGCGTGGTCCGGTCGGTCGCTTCCGCCGCCCACGCGGGTACCCCCTTCCACCGCATCGCGATCCTGTACTGGCAACGGGAGCCGTATGCCGCGCTCATCGCCGAACAGCTCGCCGCCGCGAACATCCCCATCGCCGGCCCGTCGACCGAAAATCTGGCCGCGACCCCGGTCGGGCGCATGCTCACAGGCATCGTCGATCTTGCCGGCAGCGACCTGCCCAGAGAAGAAGTGATGCGCTGGCTCACCTCTTGTCCCGTCAAAGCCCAATCGGCCGCATTCAGCCCCTCGCGTTGGGACGAAATTTCGCGTGAAGCGGGCGTCGTCGCCGGCATTGAGCAGTGGCGCGACCGCCTGGCGCACTATGCGACGCGCCAGCGGCAAGCGGCCCAGGACCAGAGCGAGGATCTATCCGAAGGCGAGGAGAGGAAGCTGGCGCAGTCAGCGGAAGAAGCGACTGCATTACGCGATTTTATGCTAAGACTGCACGATACCCTTGCCCGCGCCAATGGCTGCCAGACATGGTCGGAGTTCGTCAGTTGGGCCGAAGAGCTCATCAACCGGTATCTTGACGCAGAGTCTATTTGCGCTTCGCCGACGCCATCTGTCGGCCCTTGGCGAAGCGCAAACCCGTCGGTGGAGAAAGAGAATCTCGATTCCCTTTCCGCGGCTCTGCAAGAGCTGCTCATCCTCGATGAAGTAGAGGATGGCGCCGACATGCACGCTTTTCGGGCCGCACTCGACGGAGCGCTCAATCGAGCCGCCGCGCGGGCAGGCGCATTGGGCGAAGGCCTGTTCGTCGGCTCCGTCAGGCTCGCCGCCGGCATGCGCTTCGACGAGGTGTACCTCGTGGGCATGGTCGAGGGCCTGGTACCCGCGCAACCCCCAGACGACCCCTTGCTGCCGCAGCGGGAACGCGATCAGGCGGGACTCCCGGGCAGCTCAACCGCCGACGAGCGGTACGATTATCTCGTCGCCGCCGCGGCCGGACGCGCCCGCGTGCTTACCTTCGCCCGCGGTAACAATATCGCCCAGCGCGAGCAGCACCCGTCCCGCTGGTTTCTCGAAGAGGCCACCCGCCTATACAACTCGCCCGTCTACCCCTCGATGCTCTCCTCCCCGCGTGACCTCGTCCTACTGCGAGAACAGCCCTGGTTTGAAGAAGTGATATCGGCCCAACACGGCATCAACACCGTCGCGGCATTTGACGCTTCACCAAGGCGCGGCGGATGCGGTCGGCGAAGCGCAAAGTCGCAGCCCGCCGACATCCATGACTACGATCTCCACCGCCTGTTGCAGTGGCGGCGGCTCGGCAACCCCATCGCCACCCATCATCTCGCAAACTCGGAACCCGTTCTGGCCCGCGCCCTCGAAATGCAGCGGGCCAGGTACGCAGCGCCGCTGACGCGCTGGGACGGTGACCTCTCGTCCGCCCCTTCTCCCGCCGCACAGATCGGGCTTTCAAACAATGAGGTCTTCTCGCCCACGCGGCTGCAAACCTGGGCAACCTGCCCGTTCCGCTACTTCCTCTCCAATGTGCTCGGCATCGCCGCGCCGGAGCAGCCCGAGGAGCTAGCCACCATTTCGGCCCTGGAGCGAGGGGCGCTGCTGCACAAGATCCTTGAACGCTTCATTCGATTTGCGCTGAGCGGACGCCATCTTTGCGCTGACGCCCGGCGGGAAGAAACAACACCGATCCGCGGAGGACGCGGAGAAACGCGGAGAACGGCAAAGACAAGGAGGGTGGAAGCGTCAAACAGGCCACTTAGCGAAGCGCAAACAGCGCAGGATCAAGGCGCCATCCCGACGCCCGACCAACCCTGGACGGACGACCATCGCCGCCAACTCATTGCCATCGCCAAACAGGAATTTCAGCTGGCCGAGCAGCGCGGCGTCACCGGAAAGCCGCTCCTCTGGGAGCTGGCCAGAAACGAAATGCTCAGCGACCTGGAAAGATTCCTCAAAGAAGACACCAAACTTCGCAAAAAGCATGGTGTATCACCCCATGCCGTCGAAAGCTCCTTTGGATTTTCCGGGAACGAAGATCACTCGACGCTGAATTCCGTCGAGTGGTCGAGCGCCAAGACCGGCGCCCTCCGCTTTCGGGGTTTTATCGACCGCATCGACCTCTCACCGTCCGGCGATACCGCCCTCGTTCTCGACTACAAGACGGGCGGGACGAGCAGTTACGCAAACATGAACAAAGACCCCGTCCAGCGCGGCAAACTCCTGCAGCTGCCCGTGTATGGTCTCGCCGCCCGTCAGTTACTGGGCGAAGGGGTCGACGTGCGAGTCGCCTACTGGTTCGTGACCGAGAAGGGAAAATTCGCAACCCGCCCTCCCACACCGAAAACGCTCGAAGAGATGCTTGACGCCTTCAGCGATGTCGTCGGTACCATAACCGATGGCATCGGAGGCCGCCTCTTTCCCGCCAATCCGGGCAAGGATGGAGGCAACTGCCGCTATTGCGACTTCAAGAATCTTTGCCCCACCCGGCGCGAGTGGCACTGGTGCCGCAAGCGCAACGATCCACGCCTGTCCGTCTACGTAACGATGGCCGACGAGGAGGCAAGCTGATGAGCACGCTTTCCGACCAGCCGGCACGCGACGCAATCCTGGAACGCCTCGACGAAAATATGGTCGTCGAGGCAGGCGCCGGTGCCGGCAAAACACGCAGTCTCGTCGATCGCGTCGTCGCCCTCATCAAGACCGGACGGGCGAACCTGGGCGGGATCGCCGCCATCACGTTCACCGAGTCTGCCGCCGCCGAGCTGCGCGCCCGCATCGCAGAGAGCCTCGAACTGGCCGCAGACGACACAAGCCTGCCCCAGGCGCAGCGGGAACGCTGCCTGCACGCCGTGGCAGAACTCGATCAGGCCTCAATTCAGACGCTGCACAGCTTCGCCGGCAGCCTCCTGGGCGAGCGTCCGCTGGCGGCCGGCCTGCCGCCGGGCTTCACCATCCGCGACGAGATCGAGGCCGAGATCGCGTTCGAAAATCGGTGGGCAGCATGGCTGGACGCAACCCTCGACGACCCCGAGGCGCAGCAGGCCCTCCGCCCAGCCCTGGCCGCGGGAATGACCCTAAGCCACATGCGTTCGATCGCAGACAGTTTCCACAAGAATTACGACCTGCTCGCCGGCTTCCCGTTCGCCGACCCGTATTTGACGCCTCGCCAAGGGCCATCGCAGCCCGGCGAAAGCGAGCAGGCGTCGGAACTGCTCCCAGTGCTCGAACTGCTGCGAAGCTTTACGCTCGATTACGCCCGCGAACGGAGGGACGCCGGCCAAGTCGAGTTCCTCGACATGCTCGTCCTCGCACGCGATCTGCTCCGGGACAACATCCCTGCACGCGACCACTTTCGCGATCGTTTCACCCACATCCTCATCGACGAAATGCAGGACACCGACCCGCTGCAGGCGGAGATCGCCCTGTTCCTGGCCGAAGAGACTGACGGTCGCACAAACCCCAACGACCGTCCCCGGGACTGGCGCAAGGCGCCGCCTACCGCGGGCAAGCTCTTTGTTGTCGGCGACCCCAAACAGTCGATCTACCGCTTCCGCCGTGCCGACATTCAACAGGTCGAACAGATGCGACGAGCGGTCGGCGGAGGAAACGTCCTGCTCCAACAGAACTTCCGCTCGCTGCCGCCGGTCATCAACTGGGTCAACCATGTCTTCAGCCAGTGGATGCAGGGCGAAGCGCAAGCCGTCTACGCGCACCTCGTAACCGGCGCGCCGGATGGCCAGCCGCCCCTCGTCCGCGTCATGGGCGGAGAAGTCGAAGGGCTCGTAGGCGTCGCGCGCCGCCAGGAAGCCGAAGCCATCGCCAACGCGGTCCGGACGGCGATCGAGGAGGGCTGGCAGGTCCGTTCGGTAGACGAAGGCGGAGTCTTGCGCACTGCTTCCTACCAGGACATCTGCGTTCTGATGCCGCGCCGCACAGGCTTCGATGCCCTTGAGATCGCATTCGAAGAAGCGGGCATCCCCTTCCGGCTCGAAAGCGCCTCCCTCATCTACAATACGCAGGAGGCGCGCGACCTGCTCAACTGTCTCGCCGCCATCGACGACCCGACCGACCCGGTCGCAATCGTTGCCGCCCTGCGCTCCCCGGCTTTCGCCTGCTCCGACGCCGATCTGCTTACCTTTGTCGAAGCGGGTGGCCAGTTTGACTACCTTGCCGAAGTTTGCGCTGAGCCGACGCCATCTGCCGGCCCTTGGCGAAGCGCAAACAGCCCCCCGTCCGGCTGCGTCGCCGAAGCGCTGGCCGTCCTGCGAGAATTTCACGAACACCGCAAATGGACCGCCCCGGCCGCGCTCATCGAGCAGTTCGTGCGCGCCCGCCGGCTCCGTGAGTTGGCTCTTGATGAGCGACAGTGGCGCGAGCGCTGGACGCGTTACGGCTTCCTGATAGACCGCGCCCGCGCTTTCGCCGCGACTGGCGAAGCCTCCCTGCGCGCATTTCTCGCCTGGACCGATCGCCAGCGCGAAGAACAGGCCAGAGCGCGCGAGTCGGTCGTCCGCGAGTCCGACGCCGGCGCGGTCAGCGTGATGACCGTTCACGGCGCCAAGGGGCTTGAGTTCCCTATCGTTTTCCTGGCAGGCCTGAATGTCGGACCGAGCAACAAGGCCAGGTACGTGCTGTTCGATCGCGAAAGCGGTCGCATTGAGGTCAAAGCCGAGTTGCAGACGGCCGGCTACGCAGAGTTGCTCGACTCCGAAAAGGAGCGTGAAAAGGAGGAGGATGTGCGGGTGATCTACGTTGCCGCCACCCGCGCCCGTGATCACCTCATCGTCAGCCTCTACCGCAAAGCAGGGGACAAAAAGTCTGCGGCCGTCCACATCGAATCGTTCATGCAGGGCGCAGATCATCTCTGGCAGCGATTCGATCCCCCGGCCGCCGCATCGCGCGCCCTGGTTTCCGCTGGTGAAGAAGCGGCCGCCGATGACACTCCCGAGACGCGCCGGCACTGGCAACAACAGAGGAACGAGCTCTTCGCTTTCCGCAGCCGCCCCATTTCCGCGGCCGCCACCCGGCTCGCCCAGGATGAGAAGGAGGAACAGGAGATCCCCGACGAACCCTGGCGGCGCGGTCGCGCCGGCACCAACATCGGCCGCGCGGTTCACGCCGTTCTGCAGGTTGTCGATCTGCATACGGGCAGCGACCTCGACAAAAACGTGCAAGCGCAGGCCGCAGCCGAGGGCGTGCCCAGGCGAGCGGATGAGATCGGACGTCTCGTACAACGCGCGCTCGACAGTTCCCTCGTGCAGCGCGCGCTGGCATCGAAGCGGTTGTGGCGGGAGGCGCCTGTGGCAGGCCCCGTCGGCGACGGCATCGTTGAAGGGTTCATCGACCTCCTTTTCGAAGAAGAGGACGGCTTCGTGATCGTTGATTTCAAGACCGATGCCGTCGGCTCCGAAGAAGACGTCGAACAGGCGATGGCGCGCTACCGCCTGCAGGGCGGGGCCTACGCGCTCGCTCTGAGCAAGGCGACAGGAGTCAACGTGAAGGAGGTTTCGTTTCTTTTCCTCGAACCAAATCTCCAGAAATCCGTTGACAACCTCCCGCAGGCGCAGCAGGAAGCCGAAAGTGCGGCGCTGGCCTGGCTCACAAGTCCACCGCCGGCAAACCTGTAGCCAGCAGCTGGGCCGGCTCCCGGATGCGGCAGGCCCAACACGGCGGACTATGATTGACTGTGATTGAGGGGATTACAGTGATTTAACTGCTGATTAACTGCGCTGTGCCGCCGGGTTTGCGCTGAGCCGACGCCATCCCCTGGCCATTTGGCGAAGCGCAAATAGCGGGCGTCTCGCCCAGGTTAGGGGTCAGGGGTTAGCTGTCCCCTCGCCCCTCGTCCCTCTCTCCTACCTTTGCCGTCCCGATGGTGGCAACTCTTGACATTCGACCTGTCCATTGCCGTCCAGTGAATCATACGCGTTGAAGATGAGCCTCGAATCGGGCGTTATGCCGGGTATGTCCCCAACCAGCGTGATTGTATCGGCACTGGGAGAAACGACAATCGCCGCTTCCCCCATCCTTCTGAAACCGTCTTGGATTCTTCTCGAAGTATAAGCCTCCACAGTGCTCTCGATGGCCGCAGTGGTATCGCTGTCTCTGTTTTCTGGAAGGACAGTATGGGTGGCGGACATCTCGTAGTCCAGCCCAAATTGGCCGCTCTCCTGACCGGGGTCAACGTCAATCGACACTTCCCAACTGTACTCGGACACGCCCTCGCCTACGCCTGCTCTGTTGAACACGAGCGTTTCCGGCACGTCCCGCAGTTGGAATATGACCGCAAGCGTTTCACCGGAAAGAGCCGTGCTAACGCCGATCAGGTCAACGTGGGCCGGCAGTTCGTCAGACACTTCGTCGGCTATAGTCTGGCGCGGCTTGATAATGGTCTCACCCTTGTCGCAAGGGCCAGGAAACAGCGCCGGATTCATGGGAAACTGACACGTCAGCTGGTCATCGCCCCTCAACACGTCGGTTGTAACAAAAACAAGCCGCGAATCCGCAGTGATTCCAGGTATTTTCCCAAAAAGCGTAATCGTGTCAGCCTCCGTGGAGGCAATATGGCTCGATTCTCCGAAAGCAACATAGCTCCTTGACCCAATTCTCCAAACGTTTGACTCTAGTCCGTATGAGACAGGGGTTATGACGTTTTCCCCGCTTTCTGACAGGAAAGCAATATGATAAGCTGACAGCAGGTACTCGAAGCCTCCGCCAAAGCCGGTATGCCTGTCGTTGTCAACATCGATCTGCACCGCCCACCTGTACTCCATCACGCCTTTCTGAATACCGGTTCTGTTGAAAGTCAGGCTCTCTGGAAGGTCTCGCAGATGGAATACCACTTTCAGCTTCTCGCCCGACAAGGAAGAGTCGATACCGGTGATATCGATGTGGGCGTTGTCAGCGTCTACAGGCTCGTCGGACACTGTCAGCCTCCATTTCTGCACATCCGAAACGTCGTCGGTCATGGAATCGCCCGGAGTAAAGGGTTCAACGGAACTGCACTGGGGGGTGTCATCTTCCCAGAAAACCGGCGCAGAGCATCCGACCGAATCGGACCCGTGCAAATAGTCGTAGACCCTGAACGTAAGTCGCGACTGCGGCGTGATTCCATGAACGGCCCCGTTGAGAGTAAGGGTGTTGTTTTCGGCAGACTGTTCCAGCGTTGCGCTGCCGAAAAACAGACTTCTTATGTCGCCATCTGATGAGAGTTCCCAGCCGGCGCCTTCCGTTCCATTCTCGATCGACTGCGTGCTGTTGGTCCCACCCTTGGACTGAGGCGGGACGTGGAAGGCTGACAGCGCAAAGTCGTTCCCATCAACGCCGGTCTCTCTGTCATCGTCCACGTCGACCAATACCTCCCACACATACTCCATCTGTCCTTCGGGCACGCCGGTTCGATTGAAAGTGAGCCTGAACGGCAGCTCCCGGAAATGGAATACGACGGTCAGAATATCATCGCGCAAATAGGTCTCGACTTCAGTTATGTCGATATGCGGCGGCAGCGAATGTGAGATATCGTCAACCGCGGTCTGTCCGGGAAGGATGGAACCTGGGCCGGATTCGCAATCGACGAGCGTCACAATCTCGCCGAAAGCAGGAAAGCATCCTAACTGATCGGATCCCCCCAGCGCATCAGTGCTTCTGAATGCAAGCCTCACTCCAGGCTTGAGTCTTGGTACGCCGCCGGTTATTGTGATCGTGTCCGCTTCGGCAGACAGCTCGACTTTGGCATCCAGGACGGGTTTCGGCCCATCGATGCCCAGGGACCAGGTGCTTGCCTTCAACTTGCCCCTGTTGTCTTCCTCGGACACAGTATGATAGGCGGACAGAAGGTATTCGAAACCGCCCATAAAGCCGGTGCCCGGGTCGTCGTCCAGGTCCGCCCATACCTCCCAACTGTACTCGATCGAACCTGGTGCAGTGCCTGGTCTGTTGAATGTCAGGGACTGCGGAAGGTCTCTCAGGTGGAAGACGGCAGTCAGTATCTTCCCTCCTGAGATGGCGGTGCTGACTTTGGCAATGTCCGTATGGGCTGCCAGCTCGTCGGAGAGGTCGTCGGTGACGGTATCACCTGGCCCGATTACCTCGGCAGAATCGCATATGCTGGGCGCACTGTCCGCAGTCGAGTCCTGCTGGGCAGCTGCAATTCCGGGAACAAGAACCACCAGCAAGAGGAGTAGAAAGATGGAGGCAATTCTCTTGGTCTTCATTGATGGATCTCCTGAAGGATGGGCCGGCCAGAAACCCGGACCGCACACTGATTCCCGGCAAAACGCGCGAAACGCCCGCTTTGCGCCATAACCAGGCCCATGATACAGTCAACTCCTCCGCACACGCGGAGATAGACCTGTCCGGAGTTCTGGCCCCATTGAAGGAAAAATGGAAAACACCTGATCCTCGCGGCCCTAATTCGCGTCCAGGATCTCCGCGACGGGCAGGGCTAGTTCAGGCAACAGGGGAGATGTAACGACATCGCCGCGTCCGAAGAGATCGCCTTCGGAGTAGACGTCGCCGGATAAGGACAGAACCGTGACGGTTTCCTGTTCGGGATCGACGATCCAGTACGCCTGGATGCCCGCCCGCGCATACTCGATCCGTTTCGTCACCAGGTCCCGCTCGCGGTCTTCAAGGCCCTGGCTGACGATTTCGATTGCTAGGTCGGCCCCACCCCAGAAGTTCTCTTGGCGCAGGATGTTGTTGCGATCGCGTAGAAAGACGATATCCGGTTCACGGTATTTTCGATCCCACAGACGCAGGCGCAGACCAGCTGTTCGCACAACGCCGCTGATCTGTTGGGCGAAACTATTGAGAGCAATGCTCAAATATAAGATGATTGCCTGGTGCTTATCGGTCGGCGCATCATGTACTTCCACAAAGCCGTTGTCGAATTCGACGCGCCGGTTGGTCTCCAGCGCCAGGTATTCTTGCTCACTCCAGGCGCCCTGGTATAGAAAGAGCGTAGCGATGCGCCAGACTGGAGTGGCGACTTCTGGACTGTGCAAGGTGCATGTCTCCAGTGTGAGCCGAAGGTTTTTGCAACTCCATCTGCCGAACACCTGCAAAAACCTGAGCGACGGCGACTGTTACAGTCCGATTATAGCACAAAAGATCGGCCATTCTACGCCGACAGCTTCTTCACCAAATCTGCCGCGGCGCTGTAGGGATCAGTCTCCCGTTGTTGCATCTTTTCCACTAGATCCCGACGCAAGTCCGGGGACAACGCCCGTTCCATCCGCGCCAACATTTCGGCTTGGACGAGCGTCTGCAGCATATGGTCAAGGCGTCTGCTCTCACGCGCGACCCGTGCGCCGCTTTCGTCCAGCCATGTCCGGTGCCGCTCGAGCGCATCCCGCAGCTGAGCGACGCCGCCCCCACTGACTGCGACCGTCTCCAAAACCGGAATCGACCATCCCTCCTCGGCGTCGCTTTCGGCAGCCGTCGCGCCCATATTTGACGCTTCGCCAAGGCGCGGCGGATGCGGTCGGCGAAGCGCAAACTCCATGCGCTGCCCGTGATGTAAGATAGTCTGGGCCGCTGCGGCCCCCGTCTTCAGCATCATCTCCAGCGCCGCGACCGTGCGCGCCGCGCCCTTGCGGTCCGCCTTGTTGACGGCGAAGATATCGGCGATCTCCAGCAGCCCCGCCTTGATCGCCTGCACCTCGTCGCCCAGACCTGGCGCTTCCACCACCACGACTGTATCGGCAATGCTGGCGATCTCGACCTCCGCCTGGCCCGCGCCCACCGTCTCGACAAGAATGCGGTCAAACCCGGCCGCGTCCAGCAGCAGCATCGCGTCCGCGCTTGCTTTGGCGAGGCCGCCCATCCCCCTGCGGGTCGCCATTGAGCGGATGAAGACGCCGGCGTCACCGCTGTGGCTCGTCATACGCACGCGGTCCCCCAGCAGCGCGCCGCCGCTGAAAGGACTGGTCGGGTCCACCGCCAGCACACCCACGGTCACGCCGCTTGCACGGTAGCTCTCGACCAACGCCGATACCAGCGTCGATTTGCCCGTGCCCGGCGCGCCGGTGACGCCGATCAAATGCGCCTTGCCCGTGTACGCGAACACGGCCTTCACGATCCGGGCGGCATCTTCCGCGTCGTCCTCCACGCGGCTGATGGCGCGCGCAAGCGCGAGCCGGTCTCCCCGGAGAAGGCCATCGATCAGTTGCTGGGTGGGAACTGGTTTGGGCATTGGCAAACTGCAGTTTCTAGTTTTTAGTTTGCCGTTCACTAAAAACTGACTACTGACTACTAAAAACTGCCTTTTTGATGAAAGCGATGATCTCGGCTGAGGTCGTGCCCGGCCCGAAGACCGCGTGGACGCCGACGGCCTTGAGTTGGGCGGCATCCTCATCAGGAATGATGCCGCCCAACAGCACCAGCACATCCTCCTGGCCTTGGGCATGGAGCAGTTCGACCACTTTGGGGCAGAGCGTCATATGCGCGCCGCTGAGGATCGACAGGCCAACGACATCCACGTCTTCCTGCAACGCGGCTTCGGCGATCATCTGGGGCGTCTGGCGAATACCCGTGTAGATCACCTCGAATCCGGCGTCGCGCAATGCTCTGGCTATGACCTTTGCGCCGCGGTCGTGGCCGTCCAGCCCCGGCTTGGCGATCAGAACACGTATCTGACTATGCTTCATAGAATGGGCCCTTCGGGCGGGGGAACTGCCGGGAAAACCCTGGGATTCCCCTGCAGTGATTATAGTTAATCCCGTCAGAACTATGTTAAAATACGCGCTGCGCATCGCCAAAATGGTTGCCAGGAACACCAGTGTATCGAACGGCAGTTTTGACTGTGATTTTGCGCTGAGCCGACGCCATCCGCCAGCCTTTGGCGAAGCGCAAACCGGGGGATTGTTGTGGTTTGCGTTTTGGCGACGTCTACTGGACAACTTGGCTTAGAAACCCCTGCCAAAACGCAAATTAGGGGGATTAACTGCAGTTTCTAGTTTTCAGTTTCTAGTGGGTTGCGCCGTTGCCGTTACTAAAAACTAAAAACTGACCACTAAAAACTGCCGTTTCACAGTTAATCCCCTGAACCCTCCAAAACCACAGTTCAGTTTCGGAGGCTGTATGCTCTACCCGAGAACCGATCGTCAGCAGCACTTTATCGACGTTGCAAGTAGCTTGATCCCCGTCCTGCGGGAGCGAGCCGCCCAGCATGACCGCGACGGATCCTTCCCGCACGAAAACTTCGCTGACATCCGGCGGGTCGGTCTGCCGGCTCTGGCAGTCCCCCAAGAGTTCGGCGGCTGGGGCGCCAATCTGCTGGAGTCGACGTTGACGATGGAGACGCTGGCGCAGGGAGACGGCAGCACGGCGCTCAGCTTTGTGATGCACGTGCAGGTGGTAGGTGGCTCTGCCGAAATTGTTGCAGGCGCCGCCTCCGAGGAGGATCGCAGCGGCTGGCCCAAACCTCTCTTCGCCCAGGTCTGCCGAGACGCCGTTGAACAGGGCGCGCTGATCAACTCCGTCGCCACCGAGCCCAACCTGGGCAGCCCCAGTCGCGGTGGCCTGCCGGAAACCACCGCCGAACCGGTCCAAGAGAATGGCAAGGCCGCGTGGCTCATCAACGGGCTCAAAACCTTTGCCAGCCTCAGTCCGGCGATGGACTATTTCATCATTCCCGCGGCGCTGCAGGACGGCAGCGGCCACGTCGCCCGCTTCGTCATCCCTGCCGGTCCCCACTTCGAAATTATCGAAACCTGGGACTCTTTCGGGATGCGCGCCACCGGTAGCCATGATCTGAAGATCGTCAACGCCCGCGTGACGGATGAGCAGATGATCGGGCGGGGCGCGCCCAGCCCCCGCACAACGGGCAAAGCTCCGGCCAACGCCTGGTTCATCTGCACCGTCGGCGCCGTCTACCTCGGCGTAGCTCAGGCCGCCCTGGACTTTGCAGCCGACTACGCCACGAAACGCGTGCCCACCGCTCTTGGCAAACCGATCGCCGAACTGGAGAGCATCCAGCGCCGTCTCGGCCAGGCCGAACTGCTGCTGCTCCAGGCCAGAGCACTCCTCTACAACACGGCCAGAGACTGGGATCAATTCAGCGCGCGGCGGGATGAACTCACCTCTGCTGTGATCGCTACCAAATTCACCGTCACCAACAACGCCGTCGAGGCCGTCGACCACGCAGTGCGCGTGGTGGGTGGGGCTGCCATGTCCCGCAGTCTGCCACTGGAGCGCTATCTGCGCGACGTCCGTCCCGGTCTCTTCCACCCCTTGAACGACGACCAGGCGCTGACCATCTTTGGGCAGTACGCGCTGAAGCGTATCTCCGCCATGTAAATGTTTTTGCGCCGCTCTTCAGTATGTCGGTCTTGTCTTATCTGCAAAAACATTTATCGGTAGCCGGTGATCAGTTGGTCGACACACTGCGCTGGACGACAAATGGGAAGAAGCGTTTGCCGTTCACTAAAAACTGACTACTGACTACTAAAAACTGCCGTTCAGCCGTTCTTCACCATCTCCCACAGGATAGGCAGAGCGATGCGGGGACGAAAGAGGGTGGCCGGCGGGCTGATTAGATGGGCGACGTTGAAGAAAACGAGGCAGACATCCGGTCGGTGGATGCGGTCCAGCACATGCTCGATATACCGGTGCATGAAGCGCTCGATGAGGCTGGCGTCACCGGCTTTACGGCCCGCCCAGCGAAAGTCATCACTGGTGGCCAGCTGCCATGGGGTTTGCAGCATCTTCGCCAGCTCCTTCTGAAAGGCCAGACCGGCGAGAGGGGCGTCCTCCAGGCCCCCCTGCTGTTTGACGCTGTCCGCCCTCCCTTTTCCTTTTTGCCTATTTGCGCTTCGCCAAGGGCCGACAGATGGCGTCGGCTCAGCGCAAACTTCGTGCTTTCTTCGTGTTCTTCGTGGATAATTGTTTTTTCTTTCGCCGGGCGGCAACGCAAATCGGTTCCCTCTCCTCTTTAGGAAGTCGTCAAGGATTTCCGCCGAAAGCGCGCTCACCGTCATGCCCTGGGCGTAGACCGGGTTGAACGCGCAGACTGAGTCTCCCAGCGCGATCAGGCCCTGCGGCCACCGCTTTAGTCTTTCGTAGTGGCGCCAGTGGTTCTCGGTGCGCCGGTAGCCCCCGATGCTTGTAAGCGGTTCGGCCGCACTGATCGCCTCCCAAACCTGCGGTCCGATCAACCTGCGGGCGAACTCCTCGAAACCGGCCTCGTCGATCGGTGGATGATCCCCTTTATAGCCGACAAGCGTCACGACCCAACGATTTCCTTCGACCGGCTGAACGACCGCGCCCCCCTTAATATCGGGAAAACGGGTGGCGAGCAACACCATTTTCCAGTCCGCCTGCCAGTCCTCCGGGATTTTGTACCAGCGGGTGGCGTATCCCACGTCGGCGTTTACGGTCGATTCCTGCGGCGCGGCGTAGCCGAGATCTTCCAGCCAACTGGGCAGTCGCGAAGAACGGCCGCTGGCATCGACGACAAGATCGGCATGCAACGTGGCCGTTTCATTTTCCACGGTGTAGACCGCGCCGGTCACGCGGGATTCGTTCGCACCGGCCTCCGTTAACGGCCGCCGGAAAATTTGCGCTGAGCCGACCGCATCCGCCGCGCCTTGGCGAAGCGCAAACAAGGAGGCCGGTGCACGGCTTGCGCTTAGCCCCACCACACGGTGGCCGGTACGGAACTGGATGTTGCCGCGGCGGCGCAGGCGCTCGCGTACCCGGTTTTCCAGCAGGGTGCGGCTGACACTGAAACCAAGAAGGTTTGAATCGAAGCGGGGTAACCAACTGCCGCCGGCCAGGGCAGCCGTATCTTTCAGCCAGCTGAGCGGCGGAGCGCCTAGGGCCAGCAACTCCTCCTCCAGGCCGGGAAAGCGTTTCCGCAGGACCTGCACGCCCCGCAACAGAAGGACATGCACATGGCGGGTTTGGGGTGCCCCGGACCGGCCAGCGGCTTGCGGCAAGCTATCCGCATTTACACTGTGACCGGTGGCCCGTGGCCTGGGACTCCACGCCTCGTCCCGCTCCAGGACAGTGACCTGCTCGCAATGGTCGGCGAGCACGTTGGTGGCGAATAGTCCCGCCATGCCGCCGCCAATTACAATCGCAGTTCTCAACAATCCCACCGATCAGTCGTTATTTGGGATCTACATTACGGATCGCATCCTGGGATCGCGGGCGTCTCGCCCGCCGAACAGCAAATGCGACTGTGATTTTGGGGGATTAACTGCAGTTTCTAGTTTTTAGTGGGTTGCGGCTAAATGTTTTTGCGCGCTCTGTTGTGCGGTGGTTACGTCTTATCTGCAAAAACATTTACATTGCCGTTGCCGTTACTAAAAACTGGCTACTGACTACTAAAAACTGGTGTTTCACAGTTCAGATAGTATCCCGGCTCGTGCCAGCGCTTCCAGGATCTGCTGCGCCAGTTCGTCCGCGCTGTGCCGGTCCGTCTCCAGCACCATCTCCGGTTGGAGCGGCTCCTCATAGGGGGCCGAGACGCCGGTGAAATTCGGAATCTCGCCGCGCTCGGCTCGTTCGTATAGCCCCTTGGGATCCCTTTCCTTGCAGATCTCTACGTCGCACTTGACAAAGAGTTCCCAGAAGCTGTTTTCCGGAGCCAGCGCACGCGCCGCCTCCCGGTCCGCTGCATAGGGCGAAATAAACGTGCACAGCACGATATGGCCATGCTCAAACGCCAGTCTGGCCACCTCCGCCACCCGGCGGATATTCTCCGCGCGCGCCTCCGCGCCAAAGCCCAGATCGCTGTTCAGACCATGACGCACATTGTCCCCGTCCAACGAAAAGGTACGCACGCCCAACGCAAACAACTTCTGTTCCAGGGCCTTCGCCACCGTCGACTTGCCCGAACCGGACAGCCCCGTGAACCAGAGCACTGCGGCCCCATGTCCGTTCTGCTCCTCACGCATCCGCCGCGTGACCGCGACCGGTTCCCAAACCACATTGGAGGAACGAACTGTGCGCAGAGAGGGCGCTTCTCTCTGGGATCGCGGGCGTTTCGCCCGCTCTGCCTCTTCCTGTCTTTGCACCAGTTCGCTCACCCGCCGCGCCCGGTCCCGGATCATGCCGGCCGCAACCGTGTTGTTGGTATGGGGGTCAATGAGAATGAAGCTGCCTGTGGCGCGGTTGATTTGATACGAGTCGAAGAAAAGAGGCTCCGTGGTCACAATCTGCCCGCGGCCGATCTCGTTCAGATGCAGTGTCTGCGCATCCTCCCGGTGCATCGTGTCCACATTGATGCGGTAGTTCAACTCCCGCACCGAGGCGCGCACCCGCCGCGTCGACTGCTGCAACCAGTACCACTGGCCGCTGAAGCTATTGGCAACCGGCCCCTCGATTTGCGCTGAGCCGACGCCATCTGCCGGCCCTTGGCGAAGCGCAAACCTCATCGGTTCTTCGCTCATCCAGCACAGCGTCGCGTCGATCTGGTTCGATGAACGGGGCAGGTTGCGCACCCGCACTAGCATATCCCCCCGGCTGATGTCGATCTCATCTTCGAGCGTGATCACCACGCCATCGCCGGCAGCGGCCCGCTCGCAGCTCTCGTCGCCGCGGTGGATCCCTGCCACGCGGCTGCGAATCCCGGCCGGCAGCGCCACAACCTCCTCGCCCACCGCAATGCGGCCGGATACAATCTGCCCGGCGAAACCGCGGAAGTCCAGATCCGCCGCGGCGTTCGCCCTGATCACATATTGTATCGGCAGGCGAAAGTCCACGTTGTTGCGGCCGGCCCCAATATTGACCGTCTCCAGATGGTGCAGCAGTGTTGCGCCGTGGTACCAGGGCATATTTTCGCTCTGGCTGACGATGTTATCGCCGTGCAGCGCGGAAATAGGGATATACACGACGTCGCGCACGTTGAGCTTGGCCGCGAACGCGCGGTACTCGGCGACGATCTCCTGGTAGCGCGCCTCGCTGTATCCGACCAAGTCCATCTTGTTCACCGCGACAACGATATGGGGAATCTGCAAAAGAGAAGCGATGAAGCTATGCCGCTTCGACTGGGTGAGGACACCTTTGCGGGCGTCAACCAGTATGATCGCCAGTTCCGCCGTGGACGCGCCGGTCACCATATTGCGCGTGTACTGGATGTGCCCGGGCGTGTCCGCGATGATGAACTTGCGTCTAGGCGTCGCCGTATAGCGGTAGGCGACGTCGATCGTGATGCCCTGCTCCCGCTCCGCCCGCAGCCCATCTGTGAGCAGCGCCAGGTCGACCGAAGGGTCGCCGCGCGCCGCGCTCGCCTGCTCGACCGCTTCCAGCTGATCTTCGAATATCGCTTTGGAGTCGTATAACAACCGCCCGATCAAGGTCGATTTGCCGTCATCGACGCTGCCGGCGGTGGAGAAGCGAAGTAGATCCATCACAACTCCCAGTGTATCTTTATTCTGTCGGAACTGTGATTTCCTGCAATGATCCCCCAAAATCACAGTCAAAAATAGCCTAACCGCTTCCTGTCTTCCATCGCGGCCTCGCTGCGGCGGTCGTCGGCCCGGTCACCCCGTTCTGTTACGCGGGCGGTGGCGATCTCCTCAATGATCTCCGCCAGACTGCTCGCAGAAGAGCGAAACGCGCCCGTGCACGTCATGTCGCCGATTGTGCGGAAGCGCACCCGTTCACGCCTGACCGTTTCCCCCGGCCGCGGCTCGACGTAGTCCCCGATCGCCAGTAGGATCCCGTCCCGGTTGACCACATCCCGCTCATGCGCGAAGTAGAGGCTGGGCAGGTCGATCCCCTGCTCGGCTATGTACTGCCAGATGTCGAGCTCGGTCCAATTGCTGATAGGGAAGACGCGGAAGTGTTCGCTGTTCTGTTTGGCGCCGTTGAACAGGTTCCACAGCTCCGGCCGCTGATTCTTGGGGTTCCACTGGCCAAAGGCGTCGCGGTGGGAGAAGAAGCGCTCCTTCGCACGCGCCTTTTCTTCATCGCGCCGCGCGCCGCCCACTGCCGCGTCGATGCGCAGCTCAGCCACCGCATCCAGCAGTGTAACCGTCTGCAACCGGTTGCGGCTGGGATCTCTGTCCGGCTCCTCCTGCACGCGTCCGGCGTCGATCGAATCCTGCACCGAACGCACCAGCAGGCGAACGCCCAACTTCTTCACAAGCTGATCGCGAAAGGCAAGCGTTTCAGGAAAATTGTGGCCGGTGTCGATGTGCAGCAGCGGAAAGGGAATCCCCCCCGGCGTAAAGGCTTTGCGCGCCAGATGCGCGCAGACGATCGAATCTTTGCCGCCGGAGAAGAGCAGACAGGGCCTCTCGAACTGCGCCGCCACTTCCCGCAGCACGTAGATCGCCTCCGCTTCAAGTTGACGCAAATGCCCGGTCAGGGCCCTTTGTGCAGGGGAACTGCGGGGAAACTGCCGGGAAAACCCCAGGGGTTCGGGCGCCTCTGCTGCTTCAACACCTGCTGGCAGGGTCGTTTCGTCCATGCCTTTCTCTCACCGAGGGGCAGTGAATGGTGAATAGTGGATAGTGGATAGTGGGACGGTTGACAACCAACCACTATCCACTGAAGTTTGACTGCCCTTCAAAGTCTCCATAGTACGATGCAACCGCACTTTCAGCCAAACTCGAACACTCACAGAGTACGCCAGCCTGCTGAACCAAATTTGCGCTTCGCCAAGGGCCTGTTTGACGCCTCCGGCTTTGCGCTGTCCAGCAGGGGCTTGCAAGCCAGCCAGTCTCGTGGTGTAAATGTTTTTGCGCGCACTACGGTGCAGTGGTCTTGTCTTATCTGCAAAAAACATTTAGTCGCTGGCAGCGCAAACTCCCTGTCTTTTGCCGTTGCAGTTCTTCGTGTTATTTGACGCTGTCCGCCTTCCCTTTTTCGCTTTTGTCGTTCTTCGTGCTCCTTCGTGGATCGTTGTCGTTTCTTTTGCCGGGCGTCAGCGCAAAAGATGGCGTCGGCTCAGCGCAAATGAACCGCCTCTCCAGATTAGTACTCTCCCGCTCCCACCGTTACAATAAGGAGGCCTCATACCTTCGTGACGAATGCACTCAATAAACTGCAGTTTTTAGTGGTCTGGCTGCCGTTGCCGGTAATCACAGTTCATCCCCTGAATCTCCCAAAATCACAGTTCAGAAGGAGGATCCATGAATTTGCAAGCCCGACATATGCGCCGTACCAAGCAGGTGTTTGCGCTTCGCCAACCACATCCGCCGCGCCTTGGCGAAGCGTCAAATAGTGACGCAGGCAAAGAGAGGAGTGGGCCGCGCCTGACTCTTCTCGCCTTCCTCGTCCTCCCCCTTCTACTTGTCGCAGCATGCACCACCGATGCCGAAGGCAACATCGTTGCCCCGGCCGTCGCCCCTGCCCCCGCTGGCGACACACAACCTGCCATGCACAGAGGCGTCCCTGTCGGCTTTACCGCTGAGGGCTATCCCTACCGCGGCGACCCGAACGCGGCCATCACCATCTACGAATACAGCGACTACGAATGTCCCTTCTGCGCCCGCCATGTGATCCAGACCGAACCGGCGCTCCTGGCCGGGTTCGCCGAAAGCGGCGCAGTGAAGTTCGTCTTCCGCGATATGCCCCTTTCCTCGATACACCCCAACGCGCTGGCCGCGGCCATTGCCGCCAACTGTGTAGCGGAGCAGGATATCGTCCTCTTCTGGCAGATGCATGACAGGATCTTCCGGACGCAGAAAGAGTGGGCGCCTCGGGAAGAAGCTCTATCCTTCTTTGCCGAAATGGCGCAGGAGTTGGGCGCCGACCCCATCCAATACGGGTCCTGCATGGCCAATAATGAAACCCAGCTGACAAAGGTGAACGAGAGCCTGTCTGAAGCCCAATCCCTCGGCTTCACAGGCACGCCCAGCTTCCGATTCGTCTTTGAAGAGACCGGCGAAGCCTTTTCTCTTACCGGCGCGCAGCCATACGATACTTTCAACGAATGGATCGAGACGATCGCGGCCGGCGGCACGCCCCAGGGCGCGGCCCAGGCGCAGCAGCAACAGCAGCAAGGAGATGGCAGGCTGCCTTTCTGGGCGACCGCGGAGGGCTTGGCGCCCAATCCTGACCGCCCTGGTTTTACCGTGGCCGGTGACATGTACAAGGGCAGTAGCGACGCCCCGATCGTAATCGTCGAATTCAGCGACTTCCAATGCCCCTACTGCAGCCGCCATGCCTTGACAACACAACCGGTTCTGGATGAAGAGTTTGTCAGTCAGGGTGAAGTGATGTGGGTATTCAAGCATTTTCCCATCGAGAATATCCATCCTGCTGCTTTCTCCGCCTCGGTCGCGGCCGAGTGCGCAGCCGAGCAAGAGGCCTTCTGGCAATTCCATCACCGCCTTTTTATCGATATGGATGTGTGGTCCCGTTCAGAGAACACAAGCTACTTTATGGAGTTGGCGGCTGAATACGAGTTGGATACCGAGGCATTTGCGACTTGTCTGGCAGGAGACGCGCCCGCGTTGGCTGTGCAGAGCGATATGCAGGACGGCGCGCCTTTTGTTCGCGGCACACCCACGTTCGTCGTCCTTGCCGGCGGAGAGGGTCGGCTGATCCCCGGCGCCTTGCCTACCGACCAGTTCGTCGCCGCGCTCTCGCAGATGCTCGCCGAGCTTTCAGCCACGGACAGCGACGGCTAACGGTTGTTTAATCTGAAACGAGACTCCTCACGTGGGCCGCGCCCTGAAATCAGACTGTGATTTTGGGGGATTAACTGCAGTTTCTAGTTTTTAGTGGGTTGCGCCGTTGCCGTTGCAGTTACTAAAAACTGGCTACTGACTACTAAAAACTGGTGTTTCACAGTTCATCCCCCAAATCCCGGAAATCACAGTTCAGACATCACGCCCCATTTGCCAACGACCGCATCATCAACCCGCAGTATCTGTGAGAGTCGTGGAATCGAAAGAGATCCGAATTTGACGCTTCGCCAAGGGCCGACAGATGGCGTCGGCGAAACGCAAAAATCATAACGCCAGTAGTCCTCGAAAGCGGAACGCAACACGACTTGGCGCCTGGGTCTGTATTTCATTGGCGGATCGTAGGCAAATCGCCCAATAGCCGTGCGGAAGTTTCCGGGCGTTATGTCGAACATTTCAGTAACTGCCTCGCGCCCGGGAACCTATCCATAACCGGAAATCAGGATTCGGAAAACGCCTGCAGGCACGGCCTCTCCAACTACATCTCCAGTGTAATCGCCTTGTAGTCTTTCAGAAACGTATAGCCAATTCCGGGGCTTATTTCCCGTTGTCAAGTACCCGGAAACCGGAGCCGAAAACGGGCGCCAGACCTGGACGTTGCTCTTGTATTGCCAATCTGCGCTGTGATACAATTTTGACTGTGATTTTGGGGGATTATTGGGATTAGGGGGATTAAAGGCAACTGCGCTCGCCCGGGTGTTGACGTTAATCACAGTTCATCCCCTGAATCCCAGAAATCACAGTTCAGATAAAAGGTGTGAAAGCCATTAGAACCGACACGACGACCGAGAGAAGAGAGCGGAGAGGCTGGCCCACTCACTCCTCACTTCTCACTACTCTCTCCTCTCTCCTCCTCCTGTTGATAACGGGCGGTGCCGCCGCGCCGGCACACGCCGAAGCCCGCTCCGCTCTGACGCGTCAGGCCGCGACCGGGGCTGCCCCCATTGACGTAATCGTCATTCTCGATGACTCCGGCAGCATGGCCACCTGCTGGCCTTGGCCGCAAGGCCAACCGCCCGCCGGTCCTCCTTGTGAAAACTCCAGTCTAAACGCCCCCAGCGACCCCAACGAACTGCGCTACAGCGCGGCCCGCCTGCTGGTCCATCTCGCCGACAGTGCCGACCGCATCGCCGTGCTGCGTTTCGACAGTACCGCTGAGGGCGTCGGCGTGATGAGCCTGTTACAGGAGGTCGGCAGCGCCGAAAACCGTAGCAGGCTGGCTGCCTCGCTTCAGTCCCCCGAGGCGTATGCGCTGCGCGGCTACACACGCATGGATCTGGGGCTGAAGGAAGCGCTGCGCCTGCTCGAACTTCACGGCGACCCCGACCGCAGCCAGTACGTGCTGCTGCTGACCGATGGGGAGCCGACCGCCCCGTTACAGGTCACCGGCCAGCGGGAGACCATCACCAATCTAATGGCGCAGATCGAGGACGCCGGCGCACTGCTCTACCCTGTGATCCTCTGTAATCCCGATGCGGGCTGCGCCGGCGATTTTCTCAAAACCAGTTCGCCGCTGGCGCGGGAGGCCAAGAGTTCGCAGGACCTTCTGCTCATCTTCAGCGAACTTTTCGCCGAAATGAAGTCGGATCGCTCGGTCGTCACCCACCGCAATGTGCAGGGCAACCTGACAATCTCGATTCGCAAGGCGCATAGCGCCGGCAGTATCGCCTTTGTCAGCCCGGAGTCGGCGATCACCGCTGTAGAACGGGACGGCGCGCCGATGCCGACACAGAGCCTGCTCGCCGACGGCAACATCGACCTCAACGTTGCTGTCGCGCCGCTGGCGGCGGGCGAATGGGTGGCCAAAACGACCGACCTGAGCAGCTTTGCCGTTGTCCAGGCCAACAGCTATCCTGAGTTGCTCTTCCCGCCTCCCAGCGTACACGGCAATGCCGCCTCAACGCGCTACTATCCTGCCGGCAAGTCGCCCCTCGTCGTCGTTGCCGGCGCCGGGCCCGCTGCGGACGAGCCGCTGATGCTCAACGGCAACCTGCCGATTCCTCTCTTGGGTCAGGACCCGGTCAGCGGCAGAACGGTCGCCGCCCAGCAGCTTTCCGGCGGCGTGGAAGATGTCATGATTCAGTTGGGAGAAGATAGAGAACCGTTGCAACTGCGGCGCACCTTCCGGCTTCACACCGCAGAGGATCTGCCCAAGGCGCAGGTCTTCTCTCCCTCTGCCAACAATCCCGGAATTCTGCAAGACGGCAGCCTGCAACTGCAGGTGGGCTTTGGCCCCGGCGTCCAGTTGGAGGATCTCCAAGCCGCCGTCTACGTTACCGACCTTGACGGCGGGGATATAGTTTACCGCAGGCGGATAAACTGTGGTGAACATGTCTGCTCCGACGACGGCTTTATGCCGCAGGATGGGCGTGACTACGAGGCGCTCTTCCTGTTGACTGCGGCAATCGATGGGGTCCGTTTTGGAGATTATGCGCGCACGCTTCTGGAAGTGGAACCGGCGATCTATGTGCGCGGCCTGCCGGCCGATATCGATCTGGCCAAAATGCCGCCCGAAGGATGGCCGCTGACGGTCCAGGCGAGTACGCTTGAAGAGATCGGGACGCTGGAAGCGTCGCTGGTCCTGCGCCGGTCCGATACAAGCGAAATCATGCGCGAGGCTTCTGTAAGCCTCTCCGTGGAAGTGCCCGAAAACGGCATCCAGACAGCGCTCCTGCATGTGGACGGCCTGGACCTGCTGCGCCCCGGCCAATACGAAGGCCAACTGAATCTGTCGGCCCTCAGTCCGGCCGGCCTGCCCATGGAAGTCCAGGTGCGTCCCGCCCCCTCGCTGCCTGTGCTCCTGAACATTCCCCGCTCCCAGGCGCGCATCCAGGTGCAGGAGGCCGATTTCGGCGCGCTGCTCTACGATACGTCACCGAATTTCCGGCTGGACGAGCAGATCCTGTTGCCGGTCGCCTACAGCGGCGACACGCCCTTTCGCCTGACGGTTGAACTGGCCGAAAGCAGCTGTAGCGGCCTCACCGCCACCGCCGGTGACCTGCAAACCTTCGAGGCGGCGGGTGACAGAGCGGCTGACTCCGCGGGCTCGGACGGTTTGCAGCCAGCGAACTGGGCGCTGCCGGTTCGCCTGCAGAGCGAGGGTCCCATGTCCGCAGGCAGCTGTCACGGGCTCCTCAGTTTGGCCGGTCCGAGCCAGGACTTCGATGTCCTTTCCGCGCACCCCCCATCCGGCGCGGGTCCGTCCTCAGCGGCGACAGTGCCATTCCGTCTACAGATTCGCGATGTGGAGTGGAGTGTCGCCGGCGCGCTCGATTTTGGCGATCTGGGGCGGGCCGGCGAAAAGGCGACGGAATCGCTTCTCCTGCGTTTCAACGGTAAAACGCCTTTTGTGGTTGAAATCGTTGGAATGGCCGCATCGGGAGAGACCGGCAACGGCGTCATGTCGTTGGGTGAAAGCTTCCTCGAAGCCCCCCCGGTGGAAATCAACGGACTGCCCGATGATGAAGGCTTCTTCGAGGTTCCCATCACCCTCATCGCACGCAAGGCTCTGCCCAAGGATGCCCTGAGCGGCTCCTTCTACAGCGGCGAGTTGCTGTTGAGCATTGTCGGCTTGGCCGACGGGATACGGTCGGTCGATATCAGCTTCCGCAGCCCGACCCTCTATCAGCGCTATGTAGAGTGGTGGCTGCGTCCGTTTTACACCTTCCCGCTGGTTTTCTGCAGCGGACCGATGGCGCTCTTGGGGTTGCTTATCGTGGTGGCGCGTGCCCGCACTCGCGGGTACAATATGGATAACGACGAAGATCTGGGATTGACTCTGCCTGGGCAGGATTCCTCACTTACGCCTGGGTACGCTGCCGCCTCCGACAGTCCGGCCAGCTGGCATCACGCCAACGGGCCGGGTGCCGCGTTCGTTGCGTCGAATGCGGCCGGGGGGCCAGCGCATGCGTCTTACCCGCCGCCCGTCCCAGGACCGGAAAGTGCGGCAGGTTCGCCAAGCTATTCCCCTGCCTTTGAGAATATCGCGGATACCGCGGCTGAGCGTTTTGCCGGTTCCGGCAGTCCGGACAGCTGGCAAGATGCCGGCGAAGGAACGCAAGAGTCCGCCTGGGACCAGAGAGGCTGGGGAGCGGACGCTTACCCGGCCACAGGGTCCGGTGAATTCGGACGGACAGAGCCGTCCGGCGACAACTGGGGCTGGTCGTCTCCGACTCCGGGCGATGGGGCGTTTGGCGACGAGCAGAACAGTTCACCCGCCGGCACGGGTTCGACCGACCCTTGGGGCAGCCCGCGAGACAGTTTCTAGTTCTCGGTTTTCCATGCGCTACTGCCGGACCATGTTTGACGCTTCGCCAAGGCGCGGCAGATGCGGTCGGCGAAGCGCAAAGTTGCCGGCGCCAGATGTTCAGACAGCTGGCGGCAACCTGGCAACCGGCACGCACGAGCGCAGTGACCAGAGACTGAGTACGAACGATAATATTTTTGAGAAGGAAACCGGATATGGACCAGAACGGGGCACCGTTTATTAGTGAAAAGCCGACAATTTATCCGACCCTCGTGGTTGGTGTGGGCGGTATGGGCACCAATGCTGTGCGTGCGGTCAAACGGCGCCTGCGCAAAGCATGGGGCGGCGAAACTCTGCCGGCGATGATTCAACTGCTGGCGCTGGACACCGAACCGTTGATCAACAGGCTCGATCAGGAGCCTCTCTACGCCGATGAATCGGCCTACATGGGCAAATTCGACGCGACGCGCCTCGTCGACAACCTCGAAAACCATCCCGAAATCGCCCGCTGGTGGGACTACCCGTCGATCCCGCTGGGCTATATCCACAACGGCGCCAAACAGCTGCGGCCCATCGGGCGGCTGTCCTTCTTCCGCAACTACGTCACCTTCAAGAGGCTGCTGGAGACGAAATACGCGGCCTTGGACAAGATCCGCGATCTGGAGATGGCGCAGAATCGCCGCTTTCCCGTAATGAGCAACTATCAGCTCGTCTACATCGTCAGCAGCCTTTGCGGCGGCACCGGCGCCGGCATGTTTATGGACGTGGCGCACCGTGTGCGCGCTCTCGTGCGCAGCAACGCCCGCGTCGTCGGCATCTTCTTCCTGCCGGACGTGCTCGAAGAGGAGATTAACAGCGACCTGCAGCGCCGACGCATTAAAGCTAACGCCTACGCCGCGCTCAAAGAGTTGAACTACTTCCAGGAAACACAGCAGTTCCAGGAACTTTATCCCAGCGAACAGCGGGCGCTGCCCGACACACCCTATGCACCGTTCGACTTTATCTTTCTGGTCGGGCGTACCAACCGCGATGGCCGCAGCCTGGCTCGCAAAGCCGATGCCGAAAACCTGGCCGCACATCTGATCCAGCTCACAGCCATCAGCCATCTGAGCAGCGAAATTCTCGGGCTGGAAGTGAACGTCGTGCGCGAACGCATGTCCGGCAGCGTTGCCGCCGCCGAGGTGGTGAACGATCGCCGCAAAGGACAGCCTCCGGGAAAGGGTAACTACCTGGTCTATAGCAGCTTTGCCGCCTCCGCGATCGTCGCGCCGGACGAGACACTCGTCAACTTCTGGCAACAGGCATTCCTGGCAGACTGCATGAGGCGCTTGGCCGCCGGGCCGGAACTCAACGACCCGCGCCAGCCTATCTCCCCACAGACCCGCCAGAAGGTTGTCACCGCCTGGCAGGGGCTCCTGGCCAGGATGCGCTCCCGCTATCTCTCGCTCGACAACGACCGGCTGGAAGAGATGACCGAGGAGGTCGAGGAACAACGCGGCGCATGGCTCGGTTTCAAGTCCGCGGTCGACGAAACATTTCGCCAGGTTATCCTCGATACCGGACTGCGCGGCGCGCTGACGCTGGCCGACCTGCTGGCGCCGCTGAATCCCTCCACCGCGCCCGTCGAATCTCTGATCAAACAAAGACTCTTTCTGTTGAACAATCATCCAGTCATGGAGGAGGACCGCGTCCGCTGGCGTTCCCTCCTGGCCCAGCAGGGCGGCGCGGCGGAACAAATCGGCCAGATTGCCGGCGGCCTGGGCGACCTCATGCTGGCGGCCTTCAATCCCCGTCAGGCCCGCGACCGTGCCCGTGACATGCGCCAGCGCAAGGCCCGCGCCCGTCTTCACCAGCGCCGCGACATCCTGGAGCGAATCCTTGTCGAGCGTCTCTTCGCCTACGGCACACAACTGCGGGAACTGTTTCGCTCGCAGATCGACTATGCCGGCAGCGCGCTGGGCCGGGCCAATCATGCGGCCAGGCGGGCCGCGGAACGGATCGACCCCCGCATCCCCGACGGCACCGCCAGCACCAACACATACTATGAACTGGAGACCGGCGCAGTCGGGCGCGACTATTTGCAGCACTTTTATCGCAACGCAGCCCAGATCGTTTACCCCAGCGACTGGGAGGTCCTGCTCGGGCCCGTTATCGACCGCACTTTGAACTTCGGCCAGGCGGTCAGCGGCGAGGAGCTGTTCGCGAACCTCACCAATGCAATCGCCACCGAAAGGGGGCTGTTAGGCAGAGTTCTGCAGTGCGTCGATATCCGCCACATTATCGGTGTGCAACATGGCGAAGAGACACAGCAGGCCCGGCCGCTGCCCAACAACCGCGTCCAGCAGTGGCTGGATCGTCTGAACCCCTATATCCGCTGGGATTCGGACCGCTTCAGCTTTCACGACGGAAATCTGGAGCATATCCGCCTGGCGGCCACACCGTCAACGCGCGAAGACGATGCCCAGTTGGCAATGGCGATGGTCGGTCAGGAGGATATGAAATGGATACCCACCGGTGACACTGGACGCATGGATGCCGTCTGGATCGTCCACGGCCTGCCGGTGACGCTGATCGACCGCCTGGACGAGTTCCGGGCCCAATATGAAAATAAGCTCGATTTCCCCGCTCGCGAGGAGTTTCATCTCCATCCTGCTTGGGTCGACCTGCCCGAAATTACCGAAAAAGATTTCTAGCGCTGGTTTGCCAACTATTCCTGCCGGAGATCGGCAGCCCTGTACCGACTTGGGCCATGTGTTATAGAATAAGTTACGTAGCGCAAAACTCAACCGGGCACCGAAAAACTAAAAACTAGAAACTGACTACTGAAAACTACCATGATTCCCGGTGCAACCCGCAGCCGAGCCGCAATACTATGTCTTGGTGGATGGGGCCTGCAGACGATGCTCCATCTGGCGCCGCGTCTGCAGTCTGCCCAGGAACAGCGAATCGCTACCGGCGTTGACGGCCCCGATCTGACGCGCATCACCCGCTTTGCTGCCCTCCTGCCTTCCGACCAACTTAATCATCAGGACGAGATTGCACTCAATCTGTTCACCCTGCGTGATGACCGACTGCCGCCCTTCTATCTCGAACGGCTGCTTACCGGCCTGATGCGTTCCCCGCCCCCTGCCATCCCTGAACCGCCGCAGACCACCAACCACTGGCGGCGGGCAACGGGCCAGCGGCGGGCCAGCCTTTTGCTGGCGGAGGCCGGAGACGCGCTGCGCCCGCTGCAATGGCAGTCGACACCTTTTTCCTCGAATCCGCCTGGGGCTGGAGGCGCCCGGCACGCAGCCGCTAAGCCTTCTCGTAGGGGCCTGCCCTGGCCCTTCCGGAGATCAAACAAGGACGCTGGCGCTGGTGGCGTTCCCGGCAACGCAGATAACTCCCCTGCATCGCCCACTGCCCCGTCTGAACCACCAACACGGCGGCATGCATTTCGCGCTGCGCTCAAGGACGGGGGCAGCATCGCCCATCTCGTCGCCTCCAACATTATCGATCCCATCCGCGCCGATACGCTTGTTCCCGGCGACCCCTTTGTGCAGACGACTCTGTATGTGATTGCCCCCCTCTATGAACCGTTGACGTCTGCGCTGATCTGGCCAACGATCGCGCACCAGCTCAACTATCTGGGCCAGCGTCACATCGCCCAGGTCGTCGGCATCTTCGCCGCCGGCAGCTATGCCACCGACAGCAGCCGCACTATCGAAGACGCCTCCTGCTACGCGGCATTGGCCGAATTGGAAGCGTTCTCCGGCCTGCGCCGCGCTAACCTCAAACAGGTCATCTCTTCCATCTGGAAAGGTTCCAAGGCACGGGGCACACTGCCGGAGGAATGGCTGGGACGACCGCTTTTTGACCGCATCTACCTGGTGGATCGGGAAAAGAGCAATCAAGGCCTGGCCCGCAACAGCTACGAGCTCTCCGTTCTCGTTGGCAACACGCTTCAGGCGCTCATCGCCGCCGATGGAGCCGCTTATATTGATGAACAGGTCGGTATCGATCTGCGCAACGCCAGCGAACGCCCTTACAGCCTGCTCGGCGCAGCGGCCGATCATGTGCCGCTGGACTATATCTTTCGGGCCGCGCAACAGCATGAGGGTAAGCGGCTCGTGCGTGAGCGGGTTCTGCTCCAGCCTGGGAGCGCAGACGGTGCTCCCGTCGCCGGCTCACCTGCCGCCAGTACTGTCGACCGCCTCGAACCACTGGCCTCCCTGCAGTATTTAGGCGCAACCTCACATCAGGTATTGAACCGGCTCATCGAGCAGATGCCCGAACTGTTCAGGGAACTGAATCCCGAGTCGATCCAGGATCTTGCAGTCCATCCGGGATATGTGCTGTCGGCAGCGACGGCGCGCAAGCTGCGCGGTCTCGATCCGGTCCGCTGGCAGGCCGCCTTCGACAATCAGTTCCAGGGGGTGCTGGCCCAGTCTGAAGAGGATTTCGGCGCGGGCGCTTTGGACACGGCCTGGGGACTTGGCGCCCTGGACGAGGAGGGTCTGCCTGTCAACCCCGCCGACAACCGCTTTCTGCCGGCCGTCGCGCAGCAGATGCGCGCCCACCTGCTCACGTTGATCGGATCCGAGCCGTCAGGACTCTTGCATGCGCGACGTCAACTCCACCAGTGGCTGTTTGAGTTGGAGCAGGAACGACTTTATCCGTCGCTGACAGCAGGGGACGCCGCCGCCTTTGCTCCTGCCGAGGCAAACCGCGTTGAACGACACATGGAACTGCGCGACTGGCGCAACCGCTATCGGCGCACGCTCGCCGATAAACCATCTCTGTTCGGTTCATTGACGCGGGTGCTTGGTCTGCTGAGCGGTATCGTCATACTGACCTTGCTTTATCTGTTCGGTTCGGGGTTGGTGAACAATGCGGACAATATCGTCATCGTGCAAAACGACCCCTCCGTACTTACCCAGTTGATGACAGGCGCGTCTCTGGACGCTGTCGTCGACTTCGTTGGCAATGAAGCCAACGCCGCCACATTTATCGGGTTGATGTTCGGCGCGTTTCTCGGCGCAACCACCTCATACCGGAGGCGGGCGCAGCGCGTGCAGAAGCTGCGGCGCGAACGGGTCAATCTGGCCTGTTCTGAACTGACTACCCTCTTGCAGGACAGCGTATGGCGAGGGCTGGGCCGCGTCCATGATCGTCTGGAACAGATGCTGAAGCAGATGGACCACGCTCTCGAACAAACCTGTCTGTCATTGCAGGACTGGTCCGTCAGCGAAAACATGCCGCCCCTGCCGCCGGAGGATGCGATCACCTCCCATCTCTACCGGCCCCATCTCAGCCAGAACATGTGGGCACGCTGCCTGGCCTTCATGCGCGGCTGCCAGGACGTTGATGCCGGCAGCCAAGCGGCCGGCTACAGGGGAGGGGAAGGACGCCTGCGCGCCATCTGGACAACGCCCCATCGCCTCGAACGGCTGACGGCCCTGTTCACCGGACAGGAAGCGTCGTCCCACCCTCTCGCAGACATTCTGGCCTCTTATATTCGCGAGAGCGCTCAGGCTGTGGTCGGCGAGAGCCCACCTGCCTTGCCGGATCAGGAGCCGGACGGCGGCCGGGCTGCGTACGATAGCGAGACCGAAATGGCGCGGCAGGCATTCGTACGCACGCTCGCGCAGGAGTACAATCTGGAGCATCTGCTCTGGCGCGACGTCTCCTCGGCAGAAGGTTTTGCCTCTCTCTATCCGGACGGGGAGTTCACGCCGGTCTCGACCGCCACCCTTCGCTATCTGGAAAGTATGTGGAATGCCGCCAAGCCCTCCGCCAACTACGACGTATCGGACCGGCTTGCCGCATACGGGCTACCGGTGGAGTTCGCAGCGGTCTCCGGAGACCCCGACAGCGACCTGACCGAGGACGTTATGCAGAGCCTGCGCATTCCCCGTCTGTTGACCGGCAACCCGTTTCAGATCGCCTTCGTCCGCACCCTGCATGGTCTTGAGTTGAGGGATCTGGGAAGCATGACGCGCTATCTGGCCGAGTTGGGTCGAATGGATAGCGCCTCGCGCCAGCAGATTTTGCTCACCGAGGTCATCCACGCAGAGATGTATAACCAGCAGGACCCGCGCGATTCCCGCTCCGCCTGGTCATAGCCGCCACGCCGGACTGTGATTTTTATGATTACAAAGATGAACCCCTGATTAACTGCACTCATGCCGGCATAGGCAGTTAATCAGCAGTTAAATCACTGTAATCACAGTCGCAGTTGGCTAATCCGCTACCGCTTCGCCGTAGGCGCGGGGCGTGCCTGCCGCGTCCTCGTCAGACTGCCCTGGATGCGCGGGCGGGACGCCCTCGATGCCATCGGCAGCCAGCACCGGGAGCAGGGCGGCAATCGCACATTCGACCATCGAATCATCGGGCGCGCGGGTGGTAATGCGCTGCAGCAGAAGGCCCGGCGTAATCAGAAGCTGCATTAGCGGGTTTTCGGCATGATTGGCGCTGAAGCGGATAATCTCATAGGAGATCGCGGCAACCAGTGGGACGAGCAACAGGCGGGAGACAAAGCGCAGAAGCAACGCCAGCCAGGGGTACTCGATCCAGGCAAAGGTGAGAGGGGCGAATAGGAGGATGCTGATCACGAGCACGTACAGCAGGAAACTGGTGCCGCAGCGTACGTGCTGAACACTGTACTTCTGTACATTGTCTACCGTAAGTCGCGCGCCGTCCTCGTAGGCGTTGATCGCTTTGTGCTCGGCGCCGTGATAGGCGAACACGCGGCGGATGTCGGGCAGAAGGCTGATCGCCCACAGATAGACCACAAACAGAATCAGGCGGATGCCGCCTTCGGCCACGGCGTCCAGATAGGGATTGTGTTCAAAAAAGCCGGCAAACCAGCGGCTGGCCATGGTAGGAAGCAGGAAAAAAATTGCCACTGCAAAAGCGAGACTCGTCGCAATCGTCGTCCACGCCACCGGGCCGGAAAACTCGACCTGCTCCTCAGCATCATCCTCCTGCATCGCCACGTCCGCGCTCCACATCAGCGCCCGCATGCCCAGCCCGAGCGCATCCCACAACAGGGCCAGCCCCCGCACGAACGGCCATTGCCCCCACTTGCGGGTATAGATCTTGGCCGTGAGCGGCTCCTCATGGACGACGATGGTGCCCTGACTGTTACGCACGGCAATCGACATCGCCTTCCGGCCCCGCATCATCACGCCTTCAATAACTGCCTGGCCGCCGTAAAATTGTTTGCTCACAAGTCTCGCTCATTTGGGGGAGGGGCAGCGAAAAACCATCGCTCTTCAGTACTGGTTCGAAGGTGGTGGTTGCCCACTGCTGCAAAGGAAAATAACCGTTACTGCGGCGTTGATCGACAGTTCGCGCCTGCATACAGCGAAAGTGATTGTAGCACCGCAGTTTTGGAGGAAGCAAACCCTGGGTGATCCGTTGGGACGCGCGTCATCTGCACGGCGGCCGCGACTCTGAGATGCCCTGGGCCTCTCGCCCTGCTGTCGATATTTGTAAGCTCCAGGTCCCGGGACCTACATCAGAAGAATCTCTTGTGCCCATCGTGGATGAATCGGACTTCCCCGCGCCGAGCACAAATCTACAGGAACAGCAGGAAAACGGCGGGGAAACCCAAACCCCCAGAAGAGAGAAGTGAGGGGTGTTCTCTCTCCTCTTCGCTCTCTCCTCATCCTTCGCCCCTCGGGTGCATCCCAGATTTGGGGTTGTCAGGAGTGGCATGCTACAGGTCCCAGGGTAACTTCCCAGAGGTAGCCAGAAACTCACCCCCATTTTGGGATGCACCCCGCCCCTCAGTTCAGTTGACAGTGGGAAATCGCTTACAGTATCATCAGATTTGTAATGGATGCATTCGTCTTGACCTGTTGCGTGGATCGAAGGAGGATGAGAGATGGGACAAATTCTGAAGCTGGTTTTGCTGCTGCTGGTCGTTTCTCTTGTGTTGACGGCCTGCGTCTTGGCGCCGCCTGCGCCGGTGGACGAGCCCGACACGGCCGCTGCAGGCGCGGAGGCAGACAAGGTTATCTATCTCGGCGCGGCCGTCAGCGAGACCGGCAAGTTCTCCCGCGAGGGCAAAGACACGCGCCAGGGGTACGGGCTGTGGCTGGACTGGGTGAACAATGAGTACGGCGGCATCAAGGTGGGAGACGAGCGCTACCGGGTCGAGTTGGTCATGTACGACGATGAGGGGGACCCGGACACGGCGGCTCGTCTGGTGGAAAAGCTGATCAACGAGGACCGGGTCGATTTTCTTTTGGGGCCGTACAGTTCATCGCTGACGCAAAGCGCGAGTGCGATAGCGGAGAAGTACGGCAAGATCATGATCGAGGGGAACGGAGCGGCGGAACCGCTCTTTCAACGGGGATTTCAGAACCTGTTTGCGGTGTTGACGCCGGCGGTGAACTATACCCGTTCTGCCTTGCAGCTGCTGTCAGAGAAAGGGGCCAAGACGGTCGTCATCGCCTACGAGGACACTGCGTTTCCGACCAGTGTAGCGGACGGCGCTCAGCGCTGGGCTGCGGAATATGGCCTGGAGGTATTGGGAGTCGAGACCTACCCGGTGAACATGGCGGACGTGAGCGGGATCATGTCGAAGTTCAAGGAGTTGGAGCCGGACATTTTCGTGGGAGGTGGTCACTTCAACGATGCGGTTCTCTTCATTCGGGCGGCGAAAGAGCTGGACTTCAACCCGAAGGCGATGGTGATCACGGTGGGTCCGAGCAATCCGAAACTGGTAGAAGAGGTGGGTGCGGATAGCGAATATGTGATAGGACCGACGCAGTGGGAGGCGTCGATGAGCTACGCGGACGAATACTTTGGCACGGCAGCGGAGTATGCGGCGCGCTATGAAGAATTTTGGGGAGAGGCGCCGACGTACCAGGCGGCGGAATCGACAGCCACGGCATTGGCGCTGCACATAGCGATAGAGGAGGCAGGTTCACTGGAGACGGATGCGGTGCGAGCGGCTCTGCGTGGCCTGGATGTGGTCACGTTCTACGGGCCCATCAAGTTTGATGCAGAGGGGAGGAATGCTGGCAAACCGATGGGTGCAATCCAGATCCAGGATGGGGAGATACTGGTTGTGGCGCCGACCGATGCAGCGGTCGCCGAACTGAACTACCCAGCGCCAGCCTGGCAGGACCGCTAGACAACGCTGGCCTCAGGTCATTCCTTTATGGACCAACTCTTGCAGGCTCTTGTCAGTGGGCTGTTGCTCGGCGGTTTTTACGCGGTCATGGTACTGGGCTTCTCCGTGATCTGGGGCGTGATGGGTGTGATCAATCTGGCCCACGGTGAATTCCTCATGATCGGCGCATACATGGCGTGGGGTCTCTTTCGCTTTTTCGGCATGGACCCGTTCGCCTCGCTGGCGCTGATCCTGCCCTTTATGTTCCTGGTCGGCTATCTGCTGCAGATCGTTCTGATCAACCGCATCGTCGAGCGCCCCCATCTGATGACTCTGCTCGTCACCTTCGGCGTCTCGATCGCGCTCGCCAATCTCTTCAAAATCCAGTTCACGTCGGACCCGCGTAATGTGGCCGTAGCCTACAACGGCTCCGTGCAGCTGGCGGGCGTCACATTTCCGATCGTCAAGACCATCATCTTCGGCGCGGCCCTGTTGATCATGGTCTGCCTGCACCTTTTCCTGCAGCGCACCCGCCTGGGCAAGTCGATCCGCGCCGCAGCCCAGAACAAGACGGCCGCCCGCATCGTCGGCGTAGACATCAACCGCGTCTACGCCATTACTGCCGGTATCTGCATCGCCCTGACCGCAGCCGCCGGTGCCATGCTCAGCCCCACGCAGGCGATCTTTCCATTCATGGGGCCTCCCTTCACCTTGAAAGCGGTCACAATCACGGCTCTGGGCGGCCTGGGACGTATTCCCGGCGCGCTGATGGGCGGCATGGTCCTCGGCGTCACCGAGATTTTCGTCTCTACCTATGTGCCAGGCATCGGCACCAATCTGGGCGTCGCCACCAGCTTTATCCTCCTGGTTCTGATCCTGGTGGTGCGGCCTCAGGGGCTCATGGGCGGTCTGCGCCCTATCGACGCGGAGGCAGAGTGATGGGAACCGGGCCGCCCGCAAACAAGAGCGCGAAAAAAGCAAAGAAAAAGCCTTCCTTCCCATTTCTCGCCCCCGTTCACTCGCTCCTCACAGGCTGGACCGGGCTGGCGTTCTGGCTGCTGCTGCTTCTCCTTCTGGCCTTGTACCCATACACTGGCGTCTCCAGCGTCGCTCTCTTCGTCGGTAGCCAGATTTTTGTGCTGGTGACCCTGGCCTCCAACTGGAATCTGATCGGCGGCATGACCGGCTACGTCGACTTCGGCCACGCCGTCTTCTTCGGCATCGGCGCCTATATTATGGGCATCCTCGTGACTGGCGCCCCCCTTCTGATCTCCCCGCAGTGGGGCTTTTGGCAGGCTCTGCCGGCCAGCGGGGTTGCCGCGGCTCTCTTCGCTCTCCTGATCGGCCTGCCGACCTTGCGTCTCAAAGGACCTTACTTTTCCATCGCCATGCTCGGCACACTGGTGGCGATGCGCGAGGTTGCGCGCGTGCTGCGCCCGATTACGGGCGGCGGCGTCGGCCTGAACCTGCCGCCGATCCTCAACCGATCGGGCGACTACTATCTGATGCTGGCGGTCATGGGCCTGGTCGTGTCGTTGGTTTGGTGGATCCAGCGCAGCGAGTTCGGCCAGAGCCTGATCGCAATTCGCGAGGACGAAATCGGCGCAGAGATGCGCGGCATCAACACCACGCTCCACAAAATCACCGCCTTCATGATCGCCGCCTTTTTCACAGGGATCGTCGGCGGGTTCTGGGCCTGGCAGAATACCTTTATCGATCCCGATGTCGTCTTCGTCGAAGCCCGCACTGTCGAGATGGTGATGATGTCGATGCTGGGCGGCCTGGGCACGGTCTGGGGCCCGCCCCTCGGCGCTGTCGTCATCTACTTTCTGCAGGACCTCCTCTGGGGCAATCTGTTCGGCGTGCACCTGCTGGCGCTTGGCGTGTTGCTGGTCGTGATCGTGCTGTTCATGCCGGAAGGGATTCTAGGCACGTTGGGAGACCGCAGCAGCACATCGCTCGGACGGCTCTTGAGTCGCGTCGGCAGGAGCAAATAATGGAAGGGCGAGGAGAGAGTGCAGAGGAGAGAGAACGGCAATCCCTCCCCTACTCACTACTCACTCCGCACTCCTCGCCGTTCGCCTCTGACCAACAGCCCCTGCTGGAGGGGCATACCGTTTCTAAATACTTCGGCGGTCTGGCCGCTGTCAACAATGTGGATTTCGAAATCTACCCTGGCGAAATCGTCGGCCTGATCGGTCCCAACGGCAGTGGCAAGACAACCCTCTTCGATTGCCTGAGCCGTTTACAGAAGATCGACAGCGGCCAGGTGTTTTTCAAGGGTCGCGACGTGACGGGCGCGCGCCCCTATCAGGTCGCCAGAATGGGGCTGACGCGCACCTTCCAATCAGTGCGCGTCTATCGCAAAATGACCGTTCTCAAAAATATGCTGATCAGTCACCAATGGCGGGATACATCGATCCTGCGCATGCTCCGGCCCAGCCCAGCCAGCACCGCGCGCCGCGCCCATCAGCTACTCGACTTTCTTCAGATCGATCATCTGGCCGACGAGGAGGCGGGCCACCTGTCCGCCGGACAGCGCCGCCTGTTGGAGATCGGGATGGCGCTGATGCCTGACCCCGACATCCTGCTTCTGGACGAAGCCACCTCCGGTGTGAATCCAACTTTGATCGAGACGATAAAGGACCGCATCCGCACCCTTAATCAGCAGGAGAAGACCTTTCTCCTGATCGAGCATAACATTAACTTCATCGCTGATCTCTGCAGCCGGGTCTACGTACTCAACTACGGCGAAAAGCTGGCCGAAGGCACCCCCCAGGAAATCCTGCAAAACGAAGCCGTTATCGATGCCTACTTCGGAGCCTAATCCCATGAGAGGAGAGAGAGGGGAAAAGACTCCTCACTCCTCGGTTTCCAATGTCTGCCCCTCTCCTCGCCGTTGACGACATTTATGCCGGCTACCAGGATTTTGACATCCTGAAAGGCGTTACGCTCGTCGTGCATCCCGGCGAGATCGTCTGTGTCATCGGGCCCAATGGCGCCGGCAAGTCGACCGTTTTCAAGGCAATCTACGGCTTTGTCAGCGTGCGCCAGGGAACCGTCCACTTCGACGGACAGGAGATCACCAATGCCCGCCCCCAGGATGTCCTCAGCGCCGGCATCTCCATCGTTCCCCAGTTGCGCAGTGTCTTCCCGCAGATGACGGTCATGGAGAATCTGGAGATGGGCATGTATCTGGAAGACGACCAGGCGCGCATCCACCAGCGCATCCAATACATCTTCGAGCTGTTCCCGCGCCTGGCGGAGCGGCGCAGCCAGATGGCCGGCACCATGTCCGGCGGCGAGCAGCGCATGCTTGAGATCGGACGCGCCCTGATGCTGGAACCCAAGATCGTGATGATGGACGAGCCGAGCGCCGGACTCTCCCCACTGATAACGCGCATGATCTTCGAAAACATCCGGCGCCTCAACAATGAGATCGGCCTGACCGTCCTCATGATCGAACAGAACGCCCGCCAGGGCCTTGAAGCCAGCCACCGGGGCTACGTGCTTGAACTGGGCCGCAATTCCTACGAAGGCGAAGCCCAGACCCTGCTCGACAACCGCGATGTGCGCCGGGCCTTCCTGGGGGGACGTTGAGCGAACATGTACGGGAAAGGGCAGGGGCGAGGGGCGGACTGTGGTAAACTGCACCCACGAAATGCCGCCGAGGACGCCCGCGCTCCCAGTCCAGCGCAGTTAATCAGCAGTTAACTGCAGGTTTCGACTGTGATTGTGGGGGATTATCGGGATTAGGGGGATTAAAGGCAACTGCCGTTGCAGTTAATCATAGTTCATCCCCTGAATCCCGGAAATCACAGCTCAAAGAGGGGGCGCTGCGGTTGCCGTTACTGGCTACTAAAAACTGCCTTTCCGCCGTTCACTAAAACTGACTACTGACTACTAAAAACTGCCTGTCAACTAGTAGTTAGGGGCTTTGCGGGGGATTCAAGTACTGCTACACTGGAACCAGGCGGGGCTGTAGCTCGTGCCGCCCCGCGATGTTGGGCAGGCTGAACCGCTTGCCTTCCAGGATGTCGGGCACTGACAGAAGCTGCATACGCGGGTAGGGGAAACCATTAACCACCAGATCGCCCGCCTCCGCCATGAATTTTCTGAAATTGCGTTCCTGGCGCTCTCCCAGCGGGTGCATGATGATCAATCCGGCCATCATCGCATCTTCACTGTCCAGCACGCCTCGGAGAGCGCGCAGAACTTGAATGTTCACGCTTTTGCCGCCCTTCACTTCCACTACCATGCTTTGCAGCTGCTTCATATCAGACAGTTCAAAATAAATGCGTCCATCTACCCCCCCGTCAGCGCTGCGTTTTGACGTACAGAATCCTTCCACTTGTTCTACTGCCCATTTTTGAAAATGATGCTTGTCGCGCTCCCACAAATCTTGAGCGCCTTCCAGTGTTCGGGGCACGCCTTCAACTGTAAAATCCTTGTCGGGCTCCAGTCCGCAACGGTCTTGCAGCCGAACCTGCGCTACCCTCTTGATGGCGTGAATCGCAATATCAATCCCGATCCAGCGTCGCCCCAAGCGTTCAGCCGCCTCAAGAGTCGTGGCGCAGCCGCAGAACGGGTCGAGGACGGTATCGCCTTCGTTGCTGCTGGCGCGGATGATGCGCTCCAGCAGCGCAAGCGGTTTCTGCGTGGCATAGCCCATGCGCTCCTTTCCCAGCGCCATCGGTATATCAGTCCACAGGTTGCCGTAGGACGCGCCCCTGTAGTCCCTGAGATACTTGCGCCGCTGCAAGCGGCCATTGTCCAGAATAACGATGTTGCCCTTCTGGTACTCCTCTTCCAGTCGCTCCTTGCTCAATCGCCACCCTGCGGGATGCGGATTGGTGAAGCCGCGCCACTCGTAACAGAGATTCGGGCGTTCCCCCATGCCGGGCGTCCGCCAAATATGCGAGCTGTCGTCATAATAGCGTTCGCCTTTTTCGTCTATGTGCTTGAATTTGGCCTCTATTTCTTCCTCCGAAAGTTCGGAAGGAGGGCGCATGGGGTCCAACTTTGCAGCTGACGGGTTCTTGGCGTAGTAGAGCAGAATGTCGGTGTTGTTCCCCCACGTCCGACTTCCGAACTGGCTGCCCTTCTGCGTAGAGCCGATGCGTTGCCAGGTGATTTCATTGCGGAAATTTTCGTGTCCGAAAATAGCGTCCAGAAGCGGTTTGATGTAGTGGCTGGCCGTGGGATCGCAGTGATAGTACAGGCTGGCCGTAGGCTTCATAAGAGGATACATCCTGAGAAGCCGCTCCACCATGTACACCAAATAGGCCAGCAGGCGGGGTTGCGTCTTGCGTAGCGCGTTCATCCAAAGACGCCAAAACTCCGCTGTAGCGTCGTCTATGCCGCTTTCCCGCATCAGCATAGGCATATGCCGGATAGTGCGCTCCCGCTCCTCATTAAGCTCCCACGTGTCGCAGAACGCCTCTATCTGCACAGGCAGTGGACGCCCTGTTTCATCCTTGTAGATGGCGTTGTAGTTGCGGTTGGAATTGAACGGCGGGTCCAGGTAAATCAGGTCGATGCTGTTGCGGGGGATGCTCTCCATCACTTGCAAGCAGTCCCCATAAAACAATCGCCCGTTCATACCGACACCGCCCCGCGAATGAAGTCAGCGAACGGGTTGGCAGACTTGCGGATGTTGTACTTATAGCAACTCTCAACAATGTAGGCTGCCGCGTGTTCCTTGCTGTAATGGTGATGCTGACCGTACAGCGCACGCTTGACCAGTGACCAGAAACCTTCGATTGTGTTAGTATGAATGAGTCCTTCGACATAGCGAACGGCATGATTGATCGTGAAGTGGGGAACCCATTCTCCCATTCGACGGTAAGCGGGGAACTGGTCTGTCACCAGAACGCTATCACCGCCGTCTACATGGCGTTTGAGGAACTTGTGCAGGCTCTTGGCCGTAACCTTCGGCGAGGGCTTGGCAACAACCTTGCCGCCTCTCTCAACGGCTCCGATTACCGGAAGCTTGCGCGTGCCGCGCCCACGGGGGGGGGGGTAGAATCGTCGTCGTTGCGGTTGAGACTGCGGGGATTGCTACCGTCGGTGGACAGAAACGCTTCGTCAGCTTCCACAATGCCGTGCAGGAAAGCGTCCGTATCCTCTACCATCGCCTCTCTGATCCGCATCTTCATGTACCATGCGGACTTCTGGTTGAGGTCAAGGTCGCGGGCAAGCTGGCAGCTAGACAGGCTTTTCTTGGCGTTCAGCGCCAGCGCAATGCCCAGAAACCATTTCTGCAAGGGTATCTTGGTTTTCTGAAAGATGGTTTTGGACAACATATTGAAACTGGCCTTGCATTCGTGGCAGTTCCACCGGCCTATACGCTGGCCGTCGGCCTTGCGCGCTACTCTGGAACTGCTACAATGCGGGCAGGTGGGGGAATCGCCCCAGCGCGCCGCTTCCAAGTGGTCGATGCAGGTTTCGTGGTCTGGGAACTGTCTGAAAACTCTGAACAAATCCATTGACGGGCTCCTTTGTGTGTTGGCTGATTCTATATACATGGTATGCCCGACAATGGATCGTTTGTCAAGCCCCTAACTACTAATTTCCTATGACTTTATACGGTCCGAAGGGCAAGCCGGTCGCCTGAGCGCGCGCCTTATGGCTGTTGTTGCTAAAGTCGCCGTCTAGCAGAACAAACGGGCAGGTTGCAGCGTCTGACTCAGTGTGTGAAAATGACACATCCCCAAGGCCATGCACATAAGGAGAAGACGCTATGCAACCCAATCGCCTGTATTTCGGGGACTGTCTGGAAATCATGCAGGAGTACGTCCCTGATGAATCAATCTCTTTCATCTACCTTGACCCTCCCTTTAATTCCAAACGAATCTACAACGCTTTCCTGGGCGGCGCCATGAGGGAAGCGTTCAACGACACCTGGCACTGGCACGAAGCCATTGACGATTTCCATGAAGTGGCGGGGGGGGAGGCTACGATCTTGCCCGCACTATGGAAGGCTTCAAGCTCATGTTGGGCACTGGGCCGGAACTCGCTTACCTGTCCTACATGGCTAACCGCCTGAAAGAGTGCCACCGGGCGCTGACAGAGGATGGGAGCCTGTATCTGCACTGCGATCCGACCATGAGTCACAAGCTGAAACTGGTGCTGGATGCTATCTTCGGCAAACAGAATTTCAGGAATGAAATTACATGGAAAAGAACGAATGCGCCAACCGCCTCTCCATACAAGTTGGGGTCAGTGCACGACACGATATTCTTGTATGCCAAGTCAAAAGTCACCAAGTTGACTCCCGTGTTTATCCCATATTCATCTGAATACATATCCAAACATTTTAAGTTCAGGGATAACAGAGGCCGGTATCAAGCCACCCCTCTTACAGCTCAAGGAATTCGTCATGGTTGTTCTGGTTCCGTATGGCGCAATATAGATGTTACGGCCAAAGGATTACATTGGGTTTGTCCAACGTCATTGCCCAAATCAGTAAAACTTACTGCGGATTGGTCTCAAATGAATAGCCTTGAAAAGTTAGAATGGCTGGATGCCAAAAATATGATTCACTGGCCGAAAAGCGGAACAGTTCCCAGATTCAAGCGTTATTTGTCAACGTGCCAAGGTACCCGATTATCCGACACAATAACAGACGTTCCGGGAGTGCAAGGAGCTTCAAAAGAAAATCTTGGCTATCCGACACAAAAGCCGGTTACACTCCTGGAGCGCATTCTCAAGGCAAGCAATCTCAATAGAGGCATAGTACTTGACCCGTTCTGCGGCTGCGGCACGACCATTCATGCAGCGCAGAATCTTGGTATGCCGTGGATTGGCATTGACATTTGCGTACAGGCCTGCAAGGTGATTCAGAATCGCATAGAACGCCATTTTGACAGTCTCTGGGATGATATTGAGTTCGTGGGGATGCCCAAGACGCTTGACGACGCCAGGACGTTGGCCGAGTACGACCCGTTCAAGTTTGAGAAGTGGGCGGCCTCGTTGACGCCAGGGATGGAAGCAAACAAGCGGCAACGGGGCGACGGCGGCATAGACGGCTGGTGTCGATTGCCCATCAGGAAAGGTGTCTTTGTGGACGTGGTTTCGCAAGTGAAGGGCGGAAAGACGCAACCTGCTCACGTGCAGGCTTTCAACGAGGCCAGACGGCAAGCCAATGCCGATATGGGCGTTTTCACGTGCTTTGAAGAGAAAGTAACCAGCGGGATGCGGGATGCGGCTGTCAATGCAGGGCGGTTCCAGAAGTGGCCTGTCCTGCAAATCTACACCGTACAGGATTACTTCGCCGAGAGGAAACCCGATCTCCCGTTGGCCGCTTGAGTCTATTACGGCCTGCATCCCCCCGTCAAGCCCCAAACTACTAATTGCCAACTGCCTTATGAACATCGAACTCGTAGCCTACTCCCAAGCAAATCCGGCCCTCGATCCCGCCGACCTGCTCGAAATGAGCGATCTGGCAACCATCTGGAACGGCGCCAGCACCTATCCCGAAAATGTCATCGAGTATGCCGGCCGCGTCTGCTATCGTAGCACCCACCGCATGGGTACCGCGCCGCGGTTCATCATCAACCGCGTCAAGGAAGGCCACGAGGATATCATCGAGCACATCGTGGCCACGATGCGCGTGCGCAACAGCGATGAGCCGCTCCGCTGGCGTATGCTCAACCGCCACTGCGAAGTTACGCAGGAAGCCGACGGCAGCTGGCTCGTCAGCGCCAACACGCGCGTCTGGCTGGATTTCTTTCGCCGCGGGATCGGACTGCAAGCGCTCCCGCTTCTCCAATCGATCGCGCCCATGGTGTACGCCGAGTTCGCTAATAGCGAACCAAGGGGCAACGGGTTACGTCCATCGGAGCCTGCCACTGTCCCGCCGCCTCCGCCCATGCCCTCACTTGTCGTAGACACATCATCCCTGCGCCCGCGTGAAGAAGGCCCCCTGCGCGTGACGCTTCTTGCCTTCACCCAGCCCGGGCTCGACGATGTCGAGGCCCAGATCCATCATGGATCCGCAACATTTTTTTTTGAAGGGATCAGTCGCGCCTGCACCCATCAGCTAGTGCGCCACCGACTAGCCAGCTTCAGCCAGGAGAGCCAGAGGTACACCAGTTATGACAAGATTGAACCTGATCTGGCACCTAAAGTCCCTCCGTTGCCGAAATCACAGTCAGGAAAACGGCACGGCCATTGTTTGTTCAGCATAGAACAGGAGGAGTTCATCACTGACCTGTATGGTCAAGGGTTTAGCGGTGAAGACATAGCGCGAGAATATGATGTTCACCCCACTACCATACGGAACATTGTAATTCGCAATGGTGGCGAATATCGTAGTCGTGGGGAATCTCGTACAATGCACGTCAAAACGGATTTCTTTGACCAGATCGATACGCCTTTGAAAGCACAGATATTGGGTCTGATCTATGCTGATGGCAATGTAGCGCAAAGAGATGGCTTGGTGGATCACGCTTCTATTTCACAACTCTCTGATTACAAGGCATGGTTGGCAAGGCTGGGAAAGCTGTGGGGTGGTAGTGTTGTGTCGGGAGGGAGAGAGAGGTCGGCTCGGTTAACAATCCCGGGCAAGCGGTTAGCCGAAGCATTGGTGAAACATGGAGTGATTCCGGCCAAAAGCAAGATTTTGAAGCCTCCATCGTTATCGGGAGACTTGGCCCGTCATTTCATCAGGGGGTACTTGGAGGGTGATGGGCATATCGGCAAAGTTGACAACCGTGTAGTCACGCTGATAGGAACGCGTAGTGTGTTGGAATGGATCCAGCAGCAGATATGGGCCCAATTGGACATCGATTTTGGTGGTTCTTTGAGAGAACGCGAAGGGTGTTGGGCTTTGACATTTGGTGGTCGGCACATGGCCAAACAGATAGTCGAATGGGTCTATGGCGGATTTGATTTTCGTTATTCTCATCCTGCTAAACTTAAACGAGCGACAGAATGGTGCGGTTCCATTGAGAGCGAGTTCCATTCTCAAGTGTCATGCTGGGCAAAACAGATGGGAGTGGTGGTTCCTCCTAAATTGACCCCGTTGACCATTTCTCTCTTTGTGGCTGCCATCGAGGAAACTGCCCAAGCGTATGCCAATTTACGAAGCCTGAAAATCCGCAAAGAGGACGCCCGTTTTCTCCTGCCCAACGCAACCGAAACCCGTATTGTCACCAGCATGAACTTCGCCGCCTGGAGCCACTTCCTCTGGCTGCGCGCGGTCGACAAAGCCGCCCAGTGGGAGATTCGCCGCCTCGGCCAACTCGTGCTGGAGATGCTCTACACCGTTGCTCCCGATGTCTTCCAGGAACACTGGGACGTATACCGGGAAAAGTGGATAGTGAATAGTGGATAGTGAACGGCAAGGGATGGCAACTAACCACTATCCACTAACGACTAACCACTGGTATTTCAACCGCACCGCGCGCGTCGCCGTCGTCGGGCTCGGCTACGTGGGCCTGCCTCTGGCAGCCGCCCTGGCCGCCTCCGGCTATGAAGTAGTCGGCATCGACGTGGACCCGGCCAAAGTCGAGGCCGTCAATCAGGGACGCTCCTACATCGCCGATGTTGCCGACGCTGACTTACTCGCCCAGGCCTCTCGCTTGCGCGCGACCAGCGACTACGCCATCCTGGGGCAGTGCGATGCGGTCTCAATCTGTCTGCCCACACCGCTCGACCGTAAAGGGCAGCCGGACGTTTCCTCCATTCTCACCAGCGGCCGGGAGATCGCCCGTCATCTGCATCCGGGCTTGATCGTCGTCCTTGAATCCACCTCATATCCCGGCACAACGACCGAACTGCTGCTGCCCCTCCTCGAAGCAGCCGCCCAACCCCAAGGGTGGCAGGTGGGCGAGGCGTTCTTTGTCGCCTTTTCACCCGAGCGTGTTGACCCCGGACGCACCGATTGGACGATTCAGACCACGCCCAAGATCGTAGCCGGTGTGACTGAAAACTGCCTTGCCGCGGTCCAGGCCTACTATGGACCGGTTTTTGAAACGCTGGTGCCCGTCTCTTCTCCGTCCGCCGCAGAGATGGCCAAACTGTTCGAAAACACCTATCGCTTCGTCAACATCTCTTTGGTCAATGAACTATTGCTGATGTGTGACAGACTGGGGTTGGACAGCTGGGAGGTGCTCGAGGCGGCCGCAACCAAACCCTTCGGTTTTACCAGGTTCACGCCAGGGCCGGGGGTTGGAGGTCCATGCATTCCCGTTGACCCCCATTTTCTCGCCTGGAAAATGAGGTCGATCAACGCCAAGGCCCGCTTCATCGAATTGGCCGGCCAGATCAACGCCGAGATGCCGCGCTATTGGGTGCAGAAAGTGCAGGATGCGCTCAACGATGCCGGCAAAGCTGTGAGAGGCAGCCGTGTTCTGGTACTGGGCGCGGCCTACAAGCCCGACGTCGCCGATGCGCGCGAGTCACCGGTCGTCGATATCCTGCAACGCCTCCTGCAAAAGGGCGCGGAGGCTAGGTATCACGACCCATACATCCTGTCTTTGGCGGAAATGGGGGTTCCTCTTACCGCGGTCACCGATCTTGAAGGAGAGGTTCAGAAAGCCGATTGCGTGGTGATCGCCACCGCGCACAGTGTCTATGACTGGGCATCAATCGCGCACGGCGCGGCCATACTGGTTGATACCCGCTTCGTGGTGAAGCATGACTGGTAAGGCGCAGAAGAGAGTGAAGAGGAGAGAGGAAAGAGTGAACACCGTCACGGCCGAGAGGCGCCAGGGGGACGATACTCACACCTCACTCTGGTGCTGGCTACCCATTAAACGGGGTTGAATGCCATGTGCTCGCAATATCTGACGGATAGTTTCCACGGAGATTTGGTCTACGACCTCGTCGTCGATCAGGTATTTGCGCAACCGCTGCAGCGACCACTGATTGAAAGGCAGATTCAGTGAGGTGGGATCGGTAGAGGCGATGTCAACGATCGCCTTCCGCTGCGCCGCCGTAAATACGGGCGGGCGGCCGGGCGATTTTCCGCTGCGCAAACCATCGAGGCCATGTTTGTTGTAGCGGTGGATCCACTTCCGCACATTGATCGGATGCAGATCGACTTCGCGGCTGATTTCCTGGACCTTATGGCCTTGATCAGACAGGAGGATGATCATCAGGCGCTGAATCGAAACGTCATTCTCCATATTCTGGATGATACGCTCCAACTCTTTCCACTCTTCCTCCTCCAATTTCCGAACGTAAAGTGCCATGAATTTTCTCCCGAACGACAAACTGCAGTTTTTAGTAGTCAGTAGTCAGTTTTTAGTGAACGGCAAACTAAAAACTAGAAACTGCAGTTCCGCTTCCCTACAACTGAAAAGTGCGGCTGTTGTCCTCTACAACCCTCTGTTTGTAGTTTGTTACGTGCCTCAAAAGTCTTCTGTGCAAATTCTGCCAGGTTTCGCTGTGCAGAACTGCCTGGAGCCGTTCCAGATCGGAAACTTCGCCGATCGTTAGCATTTGCGGACCGTTTCCATAGATGGTATACCAGACTTCGGCGGGGTTGATTCCCAACCGCATAAGTCCCGGTGCATATTCGCGCATGACAAACTCAAAATAGGGTTGTTCATGTCCCATTTTGATGTCCCACTGCATCAACAGACGTATCATATGAGGAGAGAGGGTGGGAGGAGAGAGGAGAGAGAGAAGAGCGACACTCACTCCTCTCTCCTCTTCGCTCACTCCTCGCTTTATGCGCATGGCATCATATCAAGAGTACCCTAAGATCGCAACTTTTCTATGCCGGTTTTTTCTTTGTATCTTTTGTTGTGGAATCTTCCTGGCCGGCGGCCGCAATCTCCTGCTGGCCGCGCCTCCGGTTGAGAACCGCATCCCTGAACGAAGACGCCAATCGGAATCTGCCGTTGCGTCACATCTTCTCCTGCAACCTGCCCTTGAGACATCGCTGGTTCTGCTTACCCACACTTTGGACGTTCGTGTCGCATCAGTTGACGGCCGCTCGCTGACACTGCAAATCGAAGCCGCCTACCGCCTGCATAATGAGGAAAACGAGGCGATCACAGCGACCTTGCTCGTCGCGCAACCCGCAATCGCCGCTGCCGCCGGGCGCTCCCTGCCTCGCAACATTGCTGTGACCCTGGATGGACAGCCGCTTGCCCTCCAGTCCGCAGGTCAGACGGTTGGGCAGAGCGTTCAGGCTGAATTCGACGCTGATGCCCGGCGGCGTCTCACTCTGCGCTACGATCTGCCCCTCGCCGCCGCGCAGACCTTCGACTTCCATTACCCAATATCCGAGCTGCTCAATTGGTCCAGCGATATCAGCGGTTGGCGCGTAACGATCGATTTTGCCGACATGGACCGCTGGCTGGCCCCCTCGGACAGTTGGCTGCAGATATCCCCGCGCGGCTGGAAAATGCGCGCCAGCCAGTTGGAATGGCTGCGTGAGGAGCGGCCGCCGACGACAGACGTCCACTTCCAGGCACTCCATCCTCAATGGATACAGGAGATCCGTACTGCCCAGAACGCGATCCGCGTCCAAAACGATCTGGAATCAATGCAGCGGCTGGGTGATCTGTACGCGCAGCTGCATCAGGCCCCCGCCCTCCGCACCGCGACGCGCGACCGATTCTATGAACAATCCCTGGCCGCGTACACGCAAGCGCTGCAGTTGGGCGAAGAACACGTCCGTCCAGATACGGTTCTCGCTGGGGTGCGTTATCGGCTGGCAGCGCTCTATCGCAGGCGCGCAATCGCCGCGGATGGCTCCGTCGATAGCGTCTACGTTGCGCTCATGGTGGCGGAGGCGGAGAAGGCTCTCCCGGCGACGCCGCAAGAGCCGACCCGCATCGAACTGCAAAGCTGGGTGGCCCAAGGTCTGCAGCAGCAGTTGCGGGTGGCCCGCTTGCAGGAAAACTGGCCCCAGGCCCTGCTGTTAACTGAACGGTTGGCTCGTCTGCCCGCCGATGTTGTCGATCCGGCCACCCTGGAAGCCGAACGTCGGGCGCTGCTGTTGCACGAAGTTCTGCAACAACTGCAGGAAGGCAATGAAGAGGCTGCTGTGTCGCTGGTTGGAGAAGAGATACTGACTGGGGAGACCCTGCCCCTGCCGGAGTATCGCACGCTTTTTGCCAATTGGCAGATTACCGTTACAGTATCCCAGAACGATATGTCCATCAGTGCCTTGGCGCGCCCCATCTTTCAGAGGCGGGTCGACGGCGAGAGCGCCTTGAACAACCTGCTGAACTCCTGGTCAGTTTCTGGGGCCACCAATGCAGCACTGACAGAGGAAGCGGGCGGGTTTCTCATCCATCTGGACCGTCTCGACGCCGGTAAACGTCGGCTTCTGGCCCAGAACACGCCCCAACTGCCTGACTGGGCGCTGTTGCGCAGTGTCTTTCTGACGACGGAGCAGGAGACACAGCAGGAGACCCAACTCCTGTGGCAGCGGACCACACAAACGATCGATGTGGACTTTCGGTCAGTCGGAGACCAGTGGCACAGTATGGCAGCTTCCCTGGAAAGAGAGGCCGCCGCAGCCGGGGACGCAACTGCGGCTGCAACCGCGTCCAATCGCGCCGAAGCCGCTGCGTCGGAGATCCGTCAGTCTCTGCGAGCGGCACAGCACCGGCTGGAAGCCGCCCGCTGGCGGCGGCTTGTCTCCGACAGCACCGTGCAGGTCGAGATAGGCGAATCGCCCGACGACGCCTCACCGCAGCGGGTGTGGCTGTTGGGCCTGACGGCTCCGCCGCTGCGGCTGACGAACCACTTTGAGAGCATTAGCGCAGTGCGGCTGTGGCTTGCCATCGCCCTGGCCGTCGTCCTCAGTTCTCTGTTTGCCGGCGTGCTGTGGCTACTGCTCTGATGTTGGAGAAGAGAGTGAAGAGAAGAGAGGAAAGAGTGGAACAGCGAGGAGAGAGGAGAGAGAGGGGAAAAGACAACTCACTCCTCACTTCTCACTCCTGGGGTTTGCCTGGCAACCTGAAAATCTGACTATGCGAGACCAAAGTAGGGATCCACTTCACTCAACTGTACCAGGATTCGCCGGTCCTGCCGCCGACGCCGGTATATCAGAGTACGCACTCGACTCGCCTGAGGATGCAGCCGCTACTCTATTGGACGCACGCGTGGAATCTGACGAGCAGACCCATTCTCCCTTTGCCTATTTCCGTGAGGGGCGGATGGTCACACTGCTGCTTCTCGGCTTCATCTATGTCATCCTGGCACTCTCGCTCAGTAATGCCGGCTGGACCGGCGCTATGAGCATGAGCATGCTGATAGCTGTCGTTCTGGGCGCGCTGGCCATGGGCGCGCTGATCTCTTTCAGCCGTTTTGACAGCTTTTTCATGCTTTCCCACAGCTTTGCGACCGGATTGGCATGGGTGTTTTTTCTGATGACCTTTCTCGTGGAGGACGAGCAGCGTGTGCAGGCCTTTATCGAGAGGGGCATTCCCGTCCTGCAGGCCCGAGCCTACTTCCTTTTGGAGCGCTGGCTGGAGTGGATCGAAGCCGCCATTAACCGGCAAGCCAGCAACGACAACGTTGTCTTCATCTTCGAAATCGGCTTTCTCGTCTGGTGGCTCACCTACCTGGGCGTCTGGTCGGTCTTTCGGCACGGCCACGTCTGGCGGGGCGTCCTTATGGCCGGCATCGCGCTTCTGGTCAATACCCACTATGCGCCTGTGTCGGTGATGGGGTTTCTCGTGGCATACTGCATTGTCGCACTGCTGCTCCTGGCTTGGACCACACTTGTCGATCATCGACAGCGCTGGCGCTCTCATAGCATCTATTTCAGCGAGGACATCAACTTCGATTTCATGCGCTCCGGCTTTATGTACACAATGGCCGTGATCGCCCTCGCGTTTATCGCGCCCAACATGGGGCGCAGTCTCCCCTTCCATGACCTTCTGCAGCCCGTCAACATGCGCTGGGAGGCGGCAATGCAGGAGTGGAACCGCCTCTATCAGGGACTGAATCGACAGACCCGGCCGGTCCAGACAGGTTTTGGCCGCACCTTGACCCTGGGTGGCGAGCGCACCGTCAGCGACCGCCTGATCATGGAGGTGGAGGCGCCGTCCGGACGTTACTGGCGTGCCGTTGCTTTCGACCGCTTCACCGGCCGGCAGTGGATCAACACCGCCGAGGGCGAGACTACATACCGTTCGAATCAGCCGATCCCGGCGAGTCTGTGGTCCGCTCGCGTGCCTGTCACTCAGACCATCACCATTCGTACTCCGACCGGGAACATCCTCCTCGCCATGCCGGACGTCGTGCAGGCAAGCATACCGTTGGCGGCGCTTCAGCAACCGGTAGACTATGGCAACCCCGCCGAATCGGCCTCGACAAATAGCGGGGATATCGAACTGATGTGGGCGCGCTCCAGAATCACACTGGAGGCTGGCGAAAGCTACCAGGTGATCAGCAACCAAACCACAGTCTCCATACGGGAACTGCGTGAGGCGGGGATTGTCGACTATCCGGCACAGACTCTTAACCGCTACCTTCAACTTCCCGTCAGTTTCTCACCTCGGGTCGCAGAGTTGGCCGAGCAGGTAATGGCCGACGAGCCCACAACCTACGACAAAGTCAAAGCCTTGGAGCGATACCTGCGCGCCTTCGCCTACGATGAAGGGATCCAGGCCCCAGCTGCAGATGAGGACCCGTTGGAGTATTTCCTCTTCGACATCCAGAGCGGCTACTGCGATTACTACGCTTCGGCCATGGCGGCCATGCTGCGCAGCCAGGGGATTCCCGCGCGCGCGGCCAGCGGCTACGCCGAAGGAACCTACGACCCGGAGACCGGCACCTATCTGGTTACGGAACGGGACGCGCATACTTGGGTGGAGGTATACTTCCCGCAATACGGCTGGATTGAGTTCGAGCCGACCGCCGGCGAGAGTATTCTCGATCGCCCTTCGGGCGTAGAGCTCCAGGACAGTGGTCTGATCCCGGGTATGGATGAGACCTCGCCCGAAGACGAGGATTTTCTGTTCGATGACGCGTTGGATTTTGAAGAAGAGTTCCCTCAGGACATCGCCGGACCCGTCACGGGAATCGGCGGACTCCCAACTCGCACCCCTGTCGTCACAACCAGCGTCATCCTGGTCGTTTTGACACTGATCGCAGGTGTATGGCTTCTTCGGCGGCGCATGTATCAGGGTCCCAGGACCTTTATGCAGGAACCCCAGATCTACTACGAACGGTTGCTGAACTGGACTGCGAGGTTGAAGATGCCCTGTAGAAAGGCCGGAGAAGAGAGTGAATTTCGACGAGTGCCCGTCGAACAGGCGATGACGCCCTATGAACGAGAGGCGCTGCTGGCAGAAGGTCTTCCCCAAGGCATCCCGTTCATCCGGCGCATCATTGAAATTTACGTTCAGTTCCGCTACGCTCCGCGCCCGGCGCATCTCGCGGACGAAGTCCGGTACGAGCTGAACGACAACTGGCGCCGACTTCGTCCTGTGCTGTTGAAGGTCTGGCTGCGGCAAAGGTTCAATTGGCGCACCTCTGCCGGGGGCAATTAGAGGAATTGTCGATAGCGTCTTGCACAGTTGCCGATAACCGCAGTTAACCGGGGCGGGCCGCTCCGGTCGGGCGCAGGAGCACCACCTGTGTCTCTTCGGGCAGGCTGTGCTTCGTCAGCTTGAGGGTATCTGTCACTTCCGGTTCGCTGATGCCCAACTCCTTGAGAAAACGATCCACCGGCTCCAGGGATTCGGACTGCTCGCTGCGTAGACCTTCGTGGCGGTATTGCATCGGCACGACGATGCGCGGGTCCAGCTGACTGATCACTTCGGCAATGCGAGAAACGTCGGGTATGTGCGGTCCGCTCACCGGCGCCAACAGTACGTCGATATCGCCCAGCTCCTCCCCGCTGGCGCTGGCCGGAACCTGTCCCATCTCTCCCAAATGGCCGACCGTGAGGCCGGCGAAATCCAGGAAGAAAGCGACGTTGCGCGTGCCGTTTTGAGAGGTCGGCATGCCGGTCACGAGTACCTGTTTGACTTCAAAGTCACCGGGGCTTCGCAGGATCTTCGGCTCGCCGCTGACGGTGTCTGCGCCTTGGATGTGGGCGGACGAGTCACTGCTGATGGTCACAATGTCGGCACGCAGCCTGGGCAGTTGAATGCCTGTCGCCTTCCTGCTTAAGGGATCGCAGATTGCGGTGACGCCGCGCTCTCGCAGACGAAAGCAGGAGAAACCGTACCAGTTGATGTCCACAGTTCTGTCCTTTCCAAAAATGCCAGCAGAGATTATTGTGAGCCGCAAGAGTCCGCGCTCTGCGTAAGGCGGCGCCCCACTGTCTTCAGTCGTACACGCAACCCATAGCGATATTACATCACGAGATTGGCTCTCGCAAAAGCGCGAGGGATCTCCACCGACTGCATTCAGACCTGTAGACGGGCCTCCGGCGCCCCCAATGTTTGTCTCGGCCCGGTAGGGCTCTGCTTTGCGCAATGCCTGCCTAGGCACTATCATACCGTTCTTACGCAGCCGGCTTTCGTGCCCCTCCGAAAGAGCCGGAGACCCATACTAATGCCTATGGGTTTGACAAACCGGAGAAACGCTCTATGAACGAACAGACGGTGCGACAGGTGGTCACTGCCCGCTTCTATGAGTCGCTGGCCCAAAGCGGCGTCGAAATCACCGCCATCCCTCAACCCCAATTGCAGGCCATTGTAAACGCGTTGGCCGACGGTGTCTTTGCGGCCCTCGATGCGATGGAAACCGAAGCCGATCATTCCATCGCCGAGACCAATTCGCGCTCGGGTGATTCTGAAGACGGTGAAACGGCACGCCCTGCACCGGAATCCTCTGCAGCTAGCGCCGGCCCCCTCGAAAAAGAGGAGCTGCTCTGGTCCGGCCGGCCCTACCTGTCAATCGGCGTCCGCTATGAGCTCACCAACCAGCGTGTACGGCTCATCCGCGGGTTGCTGGGACGCAGCTACCACGAGATCGAACTGGTGCGCGTACGCGATACGTCGGTGACTCAGCACTTGGGCGAAAGGGCACTAAATGTGGGCGATATCACGATAACCAGCACCGATCCCAGCCATCCTGAATTCACGCTCCACAACGTCAAAGATCCGATGGAAGTGCAGGAGATGATCCGTAAGGCCACGATGCAGGAAAAGCAGCGGCGCGGCCTCCATTATCGCGAGGAGATGTAGCGGTGACCGCAACGGCAGCTACAGAGCAGACGCAACGCCAGGAAGAGGAGATGCCAGTCGCGAAGACTGCTCTCTTTGAGTTGGCCCGCCAAGCCGGCGAACTGGCCTTGGCGATGCAACAGGATGGCCTGCGTTCTATCCACGCCAAGTCAACGCCCAATGATCTGGTCACCGAGGCCGACTTGGCCTGCGAGACATTGATTCGCGACCGCCTGGCCTCCCTCACACCCGATTTCGGCTTCTGGGGCGAAGAGAGCGACGAACAGCCGCATGACGAGTATTTCTGGCTGGTGGATCCCATCGACGGTACGATCAACTTCGCCTCCGGTGTGCCCTGGTTCGGCATCAACATCGCCCTCATCCACCGTGAGAAGACCTTATTTGGTCTCTCGCTGATCCTGCCGCAGTTCGATCTCTTCTGGGCGCAGGCCGGTCAGGGCACCTATCTGCGGCGGCGCAACGGCGAGCAGCAGCGCCTGCAGGTCAGCCGGACAACCACACTGGCGGACGCGCTGTTGACGACCGGCTTCCCCTACCACCGCGCCGAGAACGAAGACAACAACGCGGCGGAATTCGCACGCATCATGCCAATCTGCCGGGGTGTGCGGCGGATGGGCGCGTCTTCGGCCGACCTGGCCTATGTGGCCGCCGGCGCATTCTCGGCCTACTGGGAAGGATGGATCCAGCCGTGGGATGTCGCCGCGGGCGTCCTGCTTGTGCGCGAGGCGGGCGGTCTCGTCACCAACTACGAAGGCGCTCCCTACGGTCTGGCCGACCGGTGCATCATCGCCAGCAACGGCTAGGCGGATGTTCACGAACCCCTGTTACACACCATACAAGAGGCCCGTTCAGGGAAGTTCGACCAGGATTGCCGGAAAGGCTAGGACAGATGGACAAAAGATCAGTGCAAGAACAGTTCGGCGCCCATGCCCGGACCTATATCACCAGCCGGCCCCACGCTAAGGGTGCCAGTCTGCAACGGCTAGTCGAGCTTGTCGAGCCGCAGCCGGACTGGCAAGCGCTGGATATCGCTACCGCCGCCGGGCACACCGCCTTCGCCTTTGCCCCTCACGTCGCCCATGTCCTGGCGACCGACATCACCCCGGAGATGCTGACCGTCGCCCGCGAACAGGTTGCAGCGCGCGGCGTCGACAACGTGACCGTCGAGCACGCCGACGCCGAAAGCCTGCCCTATGCGGACGGCCGGTTCGATCTGCTCACCTGCCGCATCGCGCCCCATCATTTCCCTGACATCAGCGCATTTCTGCGCGAGTCGGTGCGCGTGCTGCGCGCCGGCGGCATTCTGGCGGTTGTGGACAACGTCGTGCCGGAAGGGGAAGCGGGCGATTTTGTCAACGCCTTCGAAAAGCTGCGCGATCCCAGCCACGGGCGTTGCCTCAGTGTGGAGGAGTGGTTGGAGGGTTACGCGCAGGTCGGCCTGCAACTGACCCAGCATGAAATCCTCGAAAAACAGATGGTCTTCGAAGATTGGGCCGCGCGTCACGATAAGGTAATGCAGTCCTATCTGCGGGTGCTGCTCTGGCACGGCCCGCCTGAAACGCACGAATTCCTCCATCCCCAACGCGAGGACGGCCGTACCCGCTTTCACTTGCGCGAAGGGCTGTTCATCGGGCGCAAACAGAGTTAAACAGCGGAAGCCTTTTTGACGCCCTTTCTTTGCCCATTCCCCTGATATGCAGTAGGCTTACAGGAAGGTAACAGGCAATCATGGCTGTCCGTGTCGTTGGGCCGCAGGCGCTCCTGCTTCGCAAACATCTTCAAAGTTGGAAGTAACTCCCATTCCGAAGGAATCCCTATGACGAAAATTCGCTTTGGCACCGACGGCTGGCGCGGACGTATGGCCGAAGACTACACCTTTGCCAATGTGCGCCGCTGTGCTCAAGGCTTTGCTGACTGGCTTTCAGACGAAGGTTTTGCCTCCCAAACGGTCGTTGTCGGCCACGACCAACGCTTTCAGGGTGAACACTTCGCCGCCGCGGTGGCGGAGGTGCTGGCCGCCAACGGCCTGCAGGTTCTGTTGATCGACGGGGCCGCACCGACGCCGGTGATCAGCTTCGCTGCCGTCAATAACAACGCTGTCGGCGCCATCAACATCACCGCCAGCCACAATCCGCCCGAGGACAACGGCTTCAAAGTGCGGGATGCCAGCGGCGGCGCGGTGCCGCCTGATGGATTGGCCGCCATCGAAGCCCGTATCCCCGATTCGGACGGGGTACGGAACATGCCTCTCGACGCGGCCCTCGCCGCCGGCACAGTGCGGCGTCATCAGCCACAGGCCGCCTATCTCGCCCACCTGTCCAGCCTGATCGATGTCACAGACATCCGCGACGCCGGTCTCAAAATCGTTGTCGACGGCATGTGGGGCAATGGCGCCGGCTGGTTGACCGAAATCCTCGGCGGTGGCAAAACCGAAGTCATCGAAATCCATGCGCAGCGCAATCCGACCTTTCCTGAAATGGACCGCCCCGAGCCGATTCCCCCCAATGTGGACGCCGGCCTGGCCGTCGCCCGCTCCGTAGAGGCCGACTGCATCTGTATTCTTGACGGGGACGCCGACCGCTGCGGCTTCGGCGATGAGAATGGCCAGTTCGTCGATCAGCTGCGCGTCTACGGGCTGCTCGCCTACTACCTGCTTGAGGTGCGCGGCGAACGCGGTCCGATTGTCAAGACCCTCAGCACGACCTCGATGCTGGATAAGCTGGGCGCGGCCTACGACGTGCCTATAGTGGAGACAGGCGTTGGCTTCAAGTTCGTGGCGCCGGCGATGCTGGAGCACGATGCGCTTATCGGCGGTGAGGAGAGCGGCGGCTACGCCTTTCGCGGCCATGTGCCGGAGAGGGACGGCATCCTGTCCAATCTTTGCCTGCTGGACCTGATGGTGCGCACCGGCAAGAGGCCGACCGAGCTTCTTCAGCTTCTCTTCGAAAAAGTCGGTGAGCACTTTTACGACCGGGTCGACATCCGCCTGACCGGCGCGGACATGAAAGCCGCAGCCCAGAAAAGACTCGACAACGTCGATATCACCGGGCTGAGGCTGGGCGGCATCGCCGTCACCGACCGCATCACCATCGACGGCTACAAGTTCCCGATGGAGGATGGGGGCTGGCTGCTGGTGCGCTTCTCCGGCACTGAGCCGCTGATCCGGATCTACACGGAGACAACCCGCAAGGAAAAAGTGGCGGCGATCCTTGCCGATGGCCAAAAACTGGCGGGGTTGTAGGCGAAAGCCTTCGTAGAGAATAGGGAACACCCCCTATCCCCCGTACTGACAGTTCGCCACTCTGACCTCTGACGCTTTTATGCAGTGATAATATGTGATAAAATTAACAAATAGCGTATGCCAGAAAAAGTCAAGTGCGCCCCCTTTGAGAGGAACCGCAAAACCGGATGCGCTGCCACTTCGCCAATTGAGCGCAAATGACTGTTCCGACGCTGGTCGATAGCCACTGCCATCTGGACATGGAGCAGTTCGATGCGGACCGTGCCGCCGTGCTGGAACGGGCACAAGCGAACGGTGTGAACAGGATTGTCAATCCCGGCATTGATCTGGTCCACTGCCGACAGGCTATCGAACTGGCCGACCAGCACCCGCAGGTGTACGCTGCGGTGGGAATCCACCCCAACAGCAGCGCCGATTTCAGCGAACAGACGTTGAGACAGCTGCGCGGGCTGGTCGATCATCCCAAGGTTGTCGCTATCGGAGAAATCGGGCTGGACTATCATTGGGGGACTGTCTCTCGCCAACAGCAGGCACAGGCATTTCGGGCACAGTTGAACCTGGCCGCCGAATTGGGCCTGCCGGTCATCATCCATAACCGGGAGGCATCGACTGATCTGGCGCGGATCTTGCAAGCGTGGGTGGCCGGCGCACGCACGTGCAATTCCCCCCTGGCAGAGCGGCCGTTTTGGGGCGTGCTGCACGCATTCTCCGGTGACGCTGCACTGGCGCAAGCGGCCCACGGTTGGAACTTCGCCCTCGGCTTAGGCGGTCCGATTACATTCAGGAACGCACGGGCCTTGCACGAACTGGCGCCGCAACTGGATCTCGACCGCCTGATGCTTGAAACCGACGCTCCCTGGCTGACGCCGCATCCAATGCGGGGGAAGCGCAACGAACCCGCGTATGTGGCCCTGGTGGCCGAGAGGCTGGCCGAGCTCCTTGGAGTGCCCATAGAGGAGATAGCGGACCGCACGACCGCTGTCGCCCGTTCGATCTTTGCACCGCTGGCCGGTGACCCAACGCCGGAAGCGGTTTCGATGGCCGCCGACCGTCCAGCGTAGTTTGTCATGTGAACGTTTGTGAAGCTTTCCTATGGTTGACCAGGTTCAAGTCGAACAGCTCACCGATACGGAAGCGAGACCCTCGGCGCAGGATAGGCCGCAATTGATGCCGCACTCGGACGCCATTGACGCGCGCGCAGAGATCTCGCGCGAGCAATTCCGCCGCGCGCTGTTAACGCCGCAGGACGCGTCGGCGCTGCTTGCGCCGGTACGCGGGGGGCTTGAACAGGTCGAAGAGAAAATGAAGAGCGTTGACGCCGACGTGTTCGCGCCCCTGGCCAACGCCTTCCTCGAACTGATCGGCCAGGGCGGGAAACGGTTGCGGCCTGCTCTGGCGCTGCTGGCCGCAGGTCTTCAAGACGATAGTCTCGAGCTTAACAATTCACGCCACAATGCCGACGGAACGCCGTCGGCCCCGGGTGACGACCGGCGCCCGCATACACTCATCGCCCTGGCTGCGGCTGTGGAGATGCTGCACACCGCCACGCTCGTCCATGACGATGTCATCGACGGCGCGCTGCTGCGACGTGACGCACCCACGCTCAACGCCTCCTGGAGCGCGGGGGCCACGGTTCTCGCCGGCGACTATATGTTCGCCCGCTCCGCCCAGTTCGCCGCCGAGACCGGCAATGTGCGCGTCATCACCATCTTCAGCGATACCCTGCGCGTGATCGTCGACGGCGAAATGCGCCAGCTCTCCGATCGCAACGATTTTCGCCAGGACCGCCAGGCCTACTACCAGCGCATCTATGCCAAGACGGCCAGTCTCTACAGCGCCGCGACTGAAGCGGCCGCAGTCCTGGTCGGCCTGCCGCCGGATCGGGTTCAGGCGCTGAAATCCTTCGGCTATCAGTTCGGGATGGCCTTCCAGATCGTGGACGACATTCTCGACTTTGTCGGCACCGACGCCACCCTGGGCAAGCCCGTAGGAAGCGACCTGCGCCAGGGTACCCTGACACTGCCGTTCCTCTATTACCTGCGCGAACTGCCCCAGCCGCAAAAGGTGGTGGCCCGGCTGCTCCAGGCCAGGGAGCGCGCCGATGCCGGCGACCCCAGCATCCTGTCCACAACCGTGCAGGAGATCGTTCAGACCGTGTGCGCCAGCGATGCAATCGAAGCCTCCCATCAGGAAGCGCTCGGCTTTCTCGACCACGCGGTTCATGACTTGGCTCCCTTCAATGACAACCTCTGCCAGCGATCGCTCTTGGGCCTCTGCGCCTTTGTCGTGCAGCGCAGCAGCTGAATCGAAACCGCCAGCGGTCAGAGATCAGCGAATATCCCTGCGCAACGCCCGCCAACCGGCCTCTAGCCAACTGCGAACGTGATGCTTCAACGACTTCGCGGCCGAGCGAACCTTCAAAGAGGCGAGGCCCTCCCGCAGACGGACAGGAGACCGCCGCCGACGGACCTGGTGATCGTGATCATCTCCTGGAACGTTTGGGACCATCTGCGCGCCTGCCTTACTTCGATCGAACAGCAGAGCACGCCGATAGACGAAGGACGCGACGAAAAAGCAGAGCGTAAGACCGCCTCCTACTCCTCGACTCTTGTGCGCCGTTTCGGGCCAAACAACGAGGCCACCATCCAGGTCGTCGTGCTCGACAACGCCAGCGAAGACGCCACGCCATCTCTCTTGCCAAGCCGCTTCCCCTGGGTACAGACGATCTTCAGCGACGAAAACCTGGGATTCACCGGCGGCAACAACAGGGCGCTGGAAGCGATGGAGTTTGACCCCCAGCCGCCGCAATACGGAGAGGGAGAAGCGCCCAATCAGACCGGCGCGGTGGGCCCAGCCACAGCAGTTCGGACATCTGACAACAGTCCGGCCACGGACCCATCCCCGCGTCCCGCCGCCAAGGCGCGATTCATCTACTTCCTCAACCCGGACACCGAACTCCTGCCCGGCAGCCTGTGGGCGCTCTACAACGGCATCAACGAAGACGAGACGATCGGCGCGATCGGGCCGCAGCTGCGTTACACGGACGGCGCACTCCAAAGTAGCCGCCGCCGCTTCCCCGGCCCCCTCACCGGCTACTTTGAAAGTACCTGGCTCGAGCAGTTGTGGCCCCGCAACCCGTGGACCCGCCGCTACCACCTCGCCGACTGGCCGGCCGACGCCCGCCAGGACGTCGACTGGCTGGTCGGCGCAGCCCTGCTGGTGCGGGGAGAAGTGCTGGCCGCGCTCGGCGGATTCGATCCACAGTTCTTCATGTACAGTGAAGAGACCGACCTCTGCCGCCGCATCAAGCGCGCCGGCTGGCGCGTGGTCTACGACCCGGGCGCAATCGTCATTCACGCCGAGGGCCGCAGCAGCGGCCAGGTCAGCGCCAGACGCCACATCCTCTTCAACCGCAGCAAGGTGCGTTACGTGCACAAGTGGCACGGCCCTATGTGGGCGGATCTGCTGCGGCGCTATCTGCTTCTCGAATTTCGCCTGCAGATAGTGAGAGAAACGTTCAAAGCTTTACTGGGCCACAAACGCGCGCTGCGCCGCGACCGCGTCGCCGCCTACCGCGACGTCTTGAAGAGCGGACTGGAATAGATAGAAGACCTTCCCCTCTCCCCAATTCTTCCTATCTCCCCGTCTCTTCGTGTAAGATGCTGCTCAACGCGCTGCCTCTTCATTCTTAAAGCGCAACCTATCAGGAGATACTTCAGTGGCCCGATTTCAAACCAAGCCGATCAGCGGCGCCCGCGACTTTCTGCCCCTGGACGTGCTGCGCCGGCAATATGTCATCGATGTGATCGAACGCGTCTACCAAAGCTATGGCTTTGAACCGCTCGACACCCCGGTGATGGAACGACTGGATACACTGCTCGGCAAATACGGCGAAGAGGGCGATCAGCTGATCTTCCGCGTCGCCAAGCGCGGCGTCAAGCTGCAACGGGCGCTCGCCGACGCCCCGACCGAAGACGAAATCGCCGACGCCGGTCTGCGTTATGATCTGACCGTGCCGCTCGCCCGCATCGTCGCCGAGTACAGCAACCAGCTTCCCCGTTACTTCAAGCGCTATCATATCGCGCCCGTCTACCGCGCCGACCGGCCCGCCAAGGGACGCTTTCGCGAGTTCTACCAGTGCGACCTTGACGTAGTCGGCTCCTCCAGCCAGCTGGTCGAAGCCGAGGTCCTCAACGCCGGCGCTCAGGTCCTGCAGGAGCTGGGCTTCCGCGGGCGCGATGCGTCCGGCTTTCTCCTGCGCCTGAATCACCGCGGCGTCCTGCGCGGCCTGATGGAGATAACCGGCGTGCCCACTGAACTGGAATCCGACGCGCTGGTCGCAGTCGACAAGCTGGACAAGATCGGCTTGGACGGCGTGGAGAAGGAGTTGCACGCCCGGGGCCTCGATCAGAAGGCTGCGACAGCCCTTCTGGAACTGATGGCCGCGGCGCCGGACGACACCGCCGCCGTGCTCTGCTGGCTCGAGGAAAAGCTGGCAGGCTCCGCCAGCGGCGCGCAGGCTGTGGCCGAACTGAAAGAAGTGGTGACGCTGACGGCTTCAGGTCCGGCCGGCGATCACATCCGCATCGACCCATACCTGGCGCGCGGCCTGAGCTACTACACCGGGCCCATCTACGAAATCGAGTTTCCAACATTGAGCGGGTCCGGCGGCGCCGGCGGACGCTACGACGACCTGATCGGCATGTTCAGCAACCGCTCGATCCCCGCCTGCGGCTTCAGCCTGGGCCTGGAACGCATCCTCCTGATCATGGAGGAACGCGGCCTCTTCCCGCAAAAACTGGCCGGACAACCCCAGGTGCTGGTTACCAATTTTGACCGGGAGACGCTGGCCGCGAACGTAGAGCTGGCACATACGCTGCGGGAGGCCGGCCTGCGCGTCGATCTCTACCCGGATCTGGACAACCTGGGCCGGCAGTTCAGATACGCCGAGGAGCGCAACATCCCCGTTGCCCTGCTGTTAGGCGGGGATGAGTTGACGGCCGGCACCGTCACCGTCAAAGACCTGACCAGCGGCAAGCAGGAGTCGGTGGCACAAGCAGATGTAGCCGGCCACCTGCTCGCATGACTTCAACAGGTCCCATATCGAATCCTGTAGATTGTCCCACTTCGCATCATTTGCGCTATAATCACGCAACCGCCACACAATAAAAATAATGCCTCACCGTATCCAGATTTGCGGTTGCCAATTTCCAAATATTTCCTTGAGGAGGAACCGATGCAGCAATCAGTCTTGAGCCGACGTCAATTTTTGCAACTGTCAGCCGGCGTGACCGCCACCTCGTTCCTGGCAGCCTGTGTAGCCCCGGCCGCACCTGCAGATAGCGGTGACGCTGGGGGTATGGAGTCTGTGACCATCGATGTCTGGGCCTATCCCCGCACCGAGAATGACGGCGATATCGTCTATGCCCCTTTGAACGAGGGATTCCATGCAGCTCACCCCGACATCATGGTGGAGGTCGAAGTACAGCCCTGGGGTGGGCGTCGCGAGAAACTCTACGCCGCGGCCGCGGCCGGCGAGGCGCCGGATATCTGGGATGCAACCACCGATACGGTGCCGGCCTATATCACGAAAGACGTGATCCTTGGTCTTGACGACCTTCTCAGCGCCGACGACCTGGCCGACTATACCGCTGCCGAAGTCGATGCGGCAAGCCTTGACGGTGTTCTCTACATGCCGCTGATCGAAGCGGAAGTCAATGGCATCGCCTACAACGGCGGATTGCTGTCAGAACTGGGCTATGACCTTGCCACCGCCTCATTCGAGACCTGGGACGAACTCTATGCCTTGGGTGAGCGGGCGGCCGAGCAGAACTGGTATCTGGAAAGCCTCAGCACCTTCAGTTGGGGTGGCTTCCTGGTTACGGTCCACGAAGCAGGCGGCCAGGTGTATACGGACGACCGCACCGACTCCAATTTCCTTGAACAGCCCGTCATCGATGCCCTGACCCGCTGGGTCAAAGAGTTCCAGGAGGGCTGGGTCCCGCTGGAATACGCCATCGGCAGCGTCGATGAACAGGGTGGCCTGCCCGACTACTGGCTATCGTTGGAACAGGTGACTGCGCGCAGGGAAGATGCAGCCTGCGTTCAGGACGTTGAAGCAAACCCGGACCTGGAGTATGTAATCGGCCACCCCCGCAGCATGGACAGCTCAATTACCGCGGTTTCCGGCATCGTTTCGGGCCAGGGTTGGGCCATCACCAGTCAAAGCGACGCGGTCGATGCTGCGGTTACATGGGTCAAGTACATGATTATGCCGGAACAGGTCGGGACACGCGCCAACCTAGCAGGCACCACGCCCGTTGGCAACAAGTCCAAGGAATACTGGAATCCTGCCCCCTGCACGCTCGATTACGTAAACCGCTTCGGACCGCTCCTGTTTGCCGGTGTCGACACCAATACGCTCTGGCAGGAGAGCAAGGTTGTCGCCGGCCCGCAATTCCAGGCGGCCGTGCTTGGTCAGGCCACAGTGGAAGAAGCGTTGGAGACCATCAAGACCGAAATCGATGCGCTTCTGCTGGAACAGTACGGATAATGGAGCCAACTCCTTTGCAGTAGGCCCAACAAAGATCGCAGAGTTGCGGAGAAGCGGGATAGTCTCCCGTCCCGACAACTCTGCGATTTTTTGTTCGGAATGGAGAAACTGATCATGGCCGTTGCCAGTACATCCCAGCGCGCTTCCTCCCAATTCCTGAAACGATTGCGGAGTTCCCTGCCCTGGTATCCCTTTATCATCATCAACGCCTTGGTCTTCGTGATCTTCAATCTTGTTCCCTGGTTTTCGATGTTCCGTTACAGTGTCCTGAAGACCGATCTGCTCTCGACGCGTGAATTTGTCGGGCTGGATCACTTTGTGCGTATGCTGACCGATGCCAAGCTCCACAAAGCCATGCTCAACACAGCCTGGTTTACGCTCATGTATATCCCCCTCCTGGTGGGGATTTCTTTGGGTGTTGCTGTGCTCGTAAACCGGCCGCTGCGGGGCATGAAAGCCTTTCGTGCGATCTACTTTCTTCCCAATATTACGTCGGTGGCGGTCCTTGCTCTGATCTTTCGTCGCTTCCTTTCTCCACGCCCCGATGGCCCCCTTAACTTTCTGATCGGGCTGGTCGGCATCTCGCCCCAGAAATGGTTGATCGATGTGTATCAGGCCATGCCCAGCATTGTCGGGATCAGTCTGTGGGAGGCGTTCGGTTACTTTATGGTCATCTGGTTGGCCGGGCTGCAGGCCATCCCCAATGAGCTCTATGACGCCGCCAAAGTAGATGGCGCAAACGGATGGCGTCTTCACCGTTACGTTACCATCCCGTTGCTGCGCCCGACCGCGGCCTTTATCATCGTTATCGCCACCATCGGCGCACTGCAGGTCTTCGGTTCAATCTTTATTCTGACCGGCGGCGGGCCTGTAAACGCGACAACGACCGTGGTCTACCAGATCTACAACGAAGCCTTCAACTTTGGCCGCTTCGGTTACGCGTCCGCGCTGTCGATTCTTTTCTTCCTCATTATTCTGATCATCGCACTGATTCAGTCCCGCTATCTGCGCTTTGGAGACGACGTTTATTAGCTGAATTGGTAGGAAAACTGCCGGTCCCTGGGGACAACCCTTGTCGGAAGAGACCGGCGCCTGGCTTCTTATCTTGGAATGATCGCTTTGGAGTTCTCCAGATGTCTGTTTCCGAAACCGGCAGCGCATCAGTCGAAAAACCCAACCCGATTCGAGAGACAATCATCTACATACTGATGGCGGCGGTGGCGATCACAACCGTTGGGCCGTTTCTGATCATGCTGTCTGTATCTCTCACGCAAAACATCCGCTTTATCACCTTCCCAATTGAACTGATCCCAACGCCGATGACATTGGAGAATTTCCAGACACTCTTTGCCCGCACAGACGCGTTGCGCTGGCTCTTCAACAGTGTCTATGTCGCGGTCATATCAACCCTGGGCGGCGTGATCACCTCAAGTATGGCCGGATATGCCTTCGCCAGGGGCAATTTCTGGGGCAAGAACGTTATCTTCATGCTTTTCCTGGGCATTCTGATCATGCCCGATACAGCCCTGATCGTGCCCCAATTTGTCGTTCTCTCGCGACTAGGCTTGGTGAACACCTATACGGCTCTCATCGGACCCTGGTTTGCCTCCATTTTCGGTACCTTCTTGCTGCGCCAGGCCTACCTGAGCATCCCCCGCGACTATGACGATGCCGCAACCATCGACGGCACCAATCTCTGGCAGAACTGGTGGCACGTGCTGATGCCGCAGGTCGTACCCACCATGGCGACACTGGCTGTTCTCCGCTTTATGGGCAACTGGAACTCCTTTTTCTATCCCATGATCGTTACATCCAAATCGGATATGCGCACCCTTACCGTCGGTTTGGGCACCGTGGCGCGCTCTGGCGGAGATGCAGGATTGGATATGGCCGGCGCGGTGCTCGGCTTTCTCCCGACTCTGATCGTCTTTGTTCTCATGCAGCGTTATATTATCCGCGGCATCTCACTCAGCGGCGTGAAAGGCTGACACATTCGCATGACGCAAGAACGAAAGATTCTCTACCTGCCCCCGACTGGTCTCTCTGAAGACATCCTCTCCCCGGAGGCCGTCTCCATACTGGAGAGCCTGGGCACCGTGATCTGGAACAAGCTTGATCGCAACTACACAAGCGATGAGCTGCTCGAGATGATCCCCGGCGCGTCAGTCGTGGTCACCTCCTGGGGGTCGCCCCTCATCACCGCAGAACACGTAGCCGCAGCCGAAGACCTGCAGATCGTCGGCCACGCCGCCGGCTCGGTCAAGACCCGCCTGGCAGAATCCGGCCACCAACGCGGCATCGTGCTCCTCAGCGCCGCCGACGTAATCGCCGAATCCGTCGCCGAATACACGCTCTGGGCAATGCTGAGCGGTCAGCGCAACCTCTGGCCCTACGAACACACCATGAAGGTCGAACGCGGCTGGAAACCCGCCCCCAACTGGCCCGGTCACTCTCTCTATTCCAAAAAAGTGGGGCTCGTCAGCGCCAGCATGGTGGGCCGCCGCGTCATCGGCCTGCTCAAACCCTTTAACTGCGACGTGTCAGTCTACGACCCCTATCTCAGCCAGAAAGACGCCCTCCTGCTCGATGTGCGCAGCGTCTCCCTCGAAGAGATCTTTGCCGACTCCGATATCATCTCGGTGCACGCCCCCATCACCCCCGAAACCCGGAAAATGATCACCGGCGCCCATTTTCAGTCGATTCGCGACGGAGCACTCTTCGTCCACACCGCTCGCTCCTGGGTTCTGGATCAGGATGCCCTGGTTGCCGAGCTGCAAAAGAACCGCTTCAACGCCTACATCGATGTCTTTGAGCCGGAACCCCTGTCTCCCGACCATCCCATCCGCGATCTCGACAATGTCTTCCTGTCCCCCCATGTGTCAGGCCACACTGTCGAGAACCGCATGCGCCTGGTCGAAGAGATCGTGCGCGACATCCAACGTTTCTACAACGACGAACCGCTGCGGCTGGTCGTACCGTATGAGAAACTGAAGATTATGGCCTGAGGCCGGAACGCAGTCACCGGAAAGTAGGGACAATGATGTTGCCCAAACATGCCCAGGTAGTGATTATCGGTGCCGGAATCGCCGGCTGTAGCGTGGCCTACCACCTGACCAAACTCGGATGGCACGAGATCGTCGTCGTCGATCAAGGCCCGCTATTCGAAACCGGCGGCTCCACCTCGCACGCGCCGGGCCTCGTCTTCCAGATCAACGCCTCCAAGACCATGACCGAGTTCGCGCGCCACAGCGTCGATCTCTGGACCCAAATGGAGCTCGATGGCGAACCGTGCACCCGCCAGGTCGGCAGCATGGAAGTCGCCTGGACGCCCGAGCGCCTCACCGACCTCAAACGCAAGCACGGCTACGGCCTCGCCTGGGGCGTGGACTGCCACCTGCTCACCCCCGACGAAGCGCGCACCCACTTTCCACTCCTCTCCGACCGCATCCTCGGCGCGCTCTACGTCCCCTCCGACATCCAGACCAAGGCCACCCGGTCAGCAGAGGCGATGGCGCGCGCGGCTGAGCAAACCGGTGCCCAATTTTTCAGTGGCGTCAAAGTTACCAGTTTTGCTACCGCCGGCGGGCGCGTCACCGCCGTGCAGACCACCCACGGTGACATCAACACAGACCTCATCATCGCCGCCACCGGCATCTGGGCGCCCAAAGTCGGCGGCATGGCAAACGTGCCGGTCCCGCTCTCACCGATGCAACACCTCTACGCCGTGACCGCGCCTCTGCCCGAACTTGCCGGCGCCACCGAGGAGATTTCCCTCCCCTTCCTGCGCAATCAGGACAAGGCGATGTATTTCCGGCAGGAAGGCGAGAGCATCGGCATCGGCTCCTACCTGCACGAACCCCTCCTGGTGGACGCCAACGACCTCCCAGACCGCGCCATGGATGGATTGCCGCCCGCAGAAATGCCCTTCCCCCCGGCCCACTTCAAGGCCGCGCTGACCGCAACCGGCGAACTGATGCCCAGCCTCAAAGATGTTGAGTTGAAACGCAAACTCAACGGCATCTTCTCATTCACCAACGACGGCTTTCCCGTGCTCGGCGAATCCCCCCAACTGCCCGGCTTCTGGTCCGCCCAAGCCGTCTGGATCACACACGCCGGCGGCGTCGGCAGAGCGGTCGCCGAATGGATCGTAAACGGCGAGCCCAGCACAGACCTGCACGAGTGCGACATAAGACGTTTCCACCCGCACGCCCTCAGCCGCCCCTATATCCGCGCCCGCGCCGCCCAGCAGTACCGCGAGGTCTACGACATCATCCACCCCCGCCAGCAGATGACCCACCCCCGCAACCTGCGCCTGACGCCCTTCTTTGCTCGCCAGCAGGGTTTGGACGCCGTCTTCTTCGAGAACGCCGGCTGGGAACGCCCCCAATGGTTCGACGCCAACCTGGCCCTGCTCGAAACACTCAATGTAAACGGCACAGCGCGAAACGACTGGGCCGCGCAGGAATGGTCCCCGGCTGTCGCCGCGGAACACGCAGCCACGCGCGAACGGGTGGCCCTCTTCGATCTGACACCCTTCGCCATTTTCGAGATGACCGGCCCTGGCGCGCTCCCCGCCCTGCAGCGCCTGGCCGCCAACCAGATGGACAGACCCGTCGGTTCCATCACCTACACCGCCATGCTGACCCCCCGCGGCGCCATCAAGTGCGACCTGACTGTCACCCGCCTCGCCGACGAGCGCTTCATGATCGTAACCGGCGGCGCAATGGGTCTCCACGATCTGGCCTGGATGGAGTCGCATCTGCCCGGCGACGGCTCGGCTCGATTGACCGACATATCGCCTGCCCAATGCTGCATCGGCCTCTGGGGGCCGCGCGCCCGCGACCTGCTCAGCCGTGTCTGCGAAGACGACCTGAGCGACGCCGCCTTCTCCTACCTGACCGCCAAACAGATAACGGTCGCCGAGGTCCCCGTGCTGGCCCTGCGCATCTCCTACGTCGGCGAACTCGGCTGGGAGCTCTACGCCCCGTTCGAACAGGGCCTGCGCCTCTGGGACATCCTTTGGGAGGCGGGCGAGCCTCTCGGCCTGATCGCGGCCGGCGGCGGCGCCTTCGACTCCCTCCGCCTCGAAAAGGGCTACCGTCTCTGGGGCCAGGACATCCACACCGAGTACAATCCCTACGAAGCTGGCATCGATTTCGCCTTGCGCATAACCAAGGGTGACTTCATCGGCCGCGATGCACTGATAGGATTTTGCGCCCAGGGCAACACGCGCCAGCTCTGCTGCATGACCCTCGACAACTCCGACTCCGTCGTCATGGGCAAAGAGCCGATCATGGACGCAGACCGCTTCCTGGGCTACGTCACCAGCGCCAACTACGGCCACACCATCGGCCGCGGCATCGTCTACGGCTACCTGCCCACCGACTACACCGAAGTGGGAACCGGCGTGGATATTCTCTACTTCGGCGAACGTCTTCCTGCAACAGTTGCCCGAGAGCCTCTCTACGATCCACGAGGCGCAAGGATGAAGGCATAAAACGTTGCCGGCTATCGGCCACTAAAAACTGGAAACTCAAAACTAAAAACCACGGAGCTTCTCCACATGCAACAGACACTACTCATCGACGCTCTCAAGCGGCGGCGGCTGCCGATCAATCTACGGCAGAGCGGCAACAGCGACGCCCGCATGCTTATCTCGACCCGCATCAGGAAATCCCCCTGGTGGCATCTGTCCAAGGCCGCCGGCTGCTGGGCATACACCGTCTACAACCATCAGTACCACCCGCGCGCCTACGTCAAGCCCGAAGACGGCGGGCTGATGGCGGAGTACAAATACCTGACCGAGCATGTCAGCATGTGGGACGTGGCGGTCGAGCGCCAAATCTGTGTCAAGGGACCTGACGCGGCCGCGTTTGTGGACTATGTGATCACCCGCGATGTCCACACCCTCCTGCCCCCCATGCAGGCCCGCTACGTGATCCTTTGCAACCAGCACGGCGGCGTCATCAACGACCCGGTGCTGCTGCGCGTCGCCGACGACGAGTTCTGGTTCAGCATCTCCGATTCCGACGTGCTGCTGTGGGCGCAGGGCGTCAATGCCTCCGGCAAATTCAACGTGGAGATCTACGAGTTGGACGTGTCTCCGGTGCAGATCCAGGGGCCCAAGTCGGCCGCGCTGATGGAGAAGATGGTCGGCCCCCACGTGCGCGAGATCTCCTACTACGGTCTGATCCACGACACGGTCAACGGCCATCGCGTCACGATTTCACGTACCGGCTTCTCCGCCGAAGTCGGGTTCGAGATCTATCTGCATGACGCCATGTTGCACGCCGACGACGTTTGGCCCTACATCCTGGAACAGGGTGAGGAGTTCAATCTGGGCGTCATCGCGCCCAGCCATATCCGTCGCCTGGAGGCGGGCATTCTCTCCTACGGTCAGGATCTGGACATCGAGAACAACCCCTACGAAGTGCGGCTCGGCTGGCAGGTGGACCTGGACAAGGGCGATTTCATCGGCAAAGAGGCGCTAACCCGCATCAAACAGGAAGGGGTGCGGCAGCGGCTGATCGGTCTGCGCGTCGGCGGCGAACCGATCGTCTGGTACAACGAGGATTTCTACCTGGTCAAAGATAAGGACTCCGGCGACGACGTCGGCTATGTCACCAGCGCTTTCTGGTCCCCGACTCAGGAGTCCAACATCGCGCTGGCCGTCATGCCCCGCTCCCACTGGAGACGCGGCACCCGGGTCAAAGTCCAGCTCCCCGCCGACGGCATCGTCGACGCCGAAGTCGTGCGCGTCCCCTTCGTCGACCCGACCAAGGAGCGGCCCAAGACTGAGTTGCAAGAAACGGGGTAAGCTGCAATTGCGTTGTGCAAACAGAATGACGCGTTGTGTCCGGCTGAAACTGCATCGATTGCCATTCAATTAGCGACAAGGGCTTTACTTCCGCTATTACGAATCAAGAAATGCAACCAGACGCTCAGCCGTTGAAGCCGTGTCTTGCAACTGGCACTCCCACACAGTCATCACGGCCCAACCCATTTCTTCAAGCCGATCGACATTCCGCTTGTCTCTAGCTCTGTTGCGCTCCAACTTTTCCACCCAGTAATCCCGATTGGTAGCAGGAATCCGCACCTTAGAGCAACCCGAATGGAAATGCCAAAAGCACCCGTTAACAAAAACGACTTTGCGTCGCGCGGGAAACACCAGGTCAGGCTTTCCAGGTAAATCTTCTCTGTGCAGTCGATAACGATAACCCAATCCATGCAGCAGTCGGCGCACCTGCATTTCAGGTTTCATACCTTTAGATTTCACTTGCGCCATTATGCGACTGCGGACCTGAGGTGTTACCTTGTCGACCATTGGCAGCCTTGCTGAAGGTGGGTTGCACACCTATTGGCAACAGAACAATTTAGTCAGACTTTACTGGTGTGGAATTTTCGAGCAGATGGCTAAGAGCTTTTCCAGACAACCTGCCAAATTGGCCCTTGGCTGTTGTGCAACTTTGTTCTTGGTTCTACCTGTATAATCTCTATCAGAGGCTGCAATACATGTGTTGCGATCCACGTCACAACGGGGACGCATACAGCATCTCCAAATGCGCTAAGGGACTGCCTTTCTGTCTTTGCCACAATAGGAAATGAATCGGGCACACCCTGTAAGCGGGCATATTCCCGTGCCGTGAGGGTCCTCATGCGGATTTTCCCGTTACCCGCTGCGACTAGGAATTGCTTGCCGCTTCCCCCTACTGCCGTACGCAAACAGCCTGCTATGTCATCACTTCGAACTTCCGCACGTTGCCCTTCCGCGCGACGTCGTCGGAAAAACGTTCTGAAATTTTCCTTGCTTCCACAAGCCAACTGCTTGACCATTTCAAAATGAGACACGGGCATCATGGCGAGATGCTTTTCTACCTTCCGCTCAGACCACCAACGCGGGTCGTCTTGCATAAGCTTTTCTACAGTGAAATCGGTAAAACCTTCACTAATGTAGGGTGGAGGCTCCGGAATTTCCAGACGCGCCCATTGAATATCTTCGTTTTCCAGCATGAGGGACTTCAATCGGGGAGGCATCAATCTCTTGGATCGAGATGTGAAATACGGGGAATCACAAACTAAGCCAGCCGATTTCACTCCTATCATGAAGAGACGAGGGCGGCTCTGCGGAACAAATGAACGAGCATTTAGCATAAAGACATCGCAGGCGTATCCAAGTTCATTGAGAGACTTAGCCGTAACGCGAAAGTCATCGCCGCCATTGGAATATAACCATCCTGTTACATTTTCCAACAATACAATAGGCGGCGCGTTCTCTCCCTGTTTCTTCAGTATTTCATAGAAGCCCCAATAGGCGCCCGAGTGTCTTCCGTTAATGCCTTGTCGCTTCCCGGCTAGCGACAAGTCTATACAAGGGAAGGAGCAAGTCGCTAGTGTTGAAAGAGGGAGCTCTTCGGCTTTTAATGAAAAAACATCTTGCACTAGGTAGCTTTCGCCAAAGAAGCCTTTGTACATTTGCTCGCGATCGGGACTCCAATCATTTGCGTAGACCACCTGCCAGCCCGCTGCTTCTAGTCCCATACGAAAGAGGCCAATGCCTGCGAAATACTCTACGAAAGTTTGTGGCAAATTTGTAAAGTCGTTGGGTAGTGATTCTGCTTGCACTTCACGGACATCATTGTTCATTCAATTCTCCAAGGCCGCAGGAATTTTGATCTGCAACGACAGATCAGTCTCAACTTTCTCGACCCTCTTATTGTATGTGTCTAGGAGCCGTTTCATATTTAGAGCAACCTTCTCTCCCGAAAAATCGGATATTTCTTCTATGTTTTGGGAGACAAAGGACTCAATAGATTCCACGGAAATTCGACTATTTGTATCGTTCCGCGCGTTTTGCCTTGCACCTACCAACGAGTCGTCGGGAACCAGAAGGAAAACTCTTAGCCCGTCATTCAGATTGTGTAAGCATTTGGCAAAATGCCCGCTGTTGGGTGCCACGGATACATGTAAAGACGCAATCATTGATCTGAAAGTCCCCCTGTTTTTTCGTTTGAAGATCGGCGGCGCTCGCTGCCGAATTTCTTATATCGTATTTGGGAAAGCGGAGGGAAAGTTTTGCTCCAACCAGATATTCCGCGACTTCGCCGGCCTTCAGACGTTTGCCAGCCGACGCCAAAATGCTGCCAACCATCTCGCGTGATGTCGTGCCCAACCTATAGTCAAACGATATTTTCTCCGCATTGAGAATATCCCGCGCCTTTTCGGCAAGGAAGGCTTGCATTTTCGCTATTTCATGTTCCCTAGACTCCGAAGGGAGCTGGTCCATACCAGCGTCAGATAGCGCATGCAGTAAAGACTGGAGGTTTTTCATCAAGCCACGATTTGTCCTTCCTGCCTCCTTCGATAGAGTTCTTTCTTCACAAAATCGTGTCAGGATTTTTTGAACGTTTGGGAGGGTAGCGTTTCTCAACTGATCGCTTCCCGTAGCCTTATGCGCCTCAATATCTAAGTCAAAGTTCTCACGAAGATTCTCGAGAATGACGAGTCCGCCCGCGATATTTCCCCGAGACCTTGACCTAGATGGAAAGGACTCCCACCAGTTTTCTATGATGAGGACATAGGTAGATTTGTCTGTCATAAGCAAAAGTTAGGAAACTAAAAGCGTTAACCTTACGAATAGCTGTGCAATCAAAGAGGACCTAGTACCCAAAAGATTCCCGTCCGAAATGCTACCCTAAAACTCGGTCGCAAGCAATTCCCGTTTTCAGGTCCGGATCAGGTTGGCATGAATCTCGTATTCACTCGATAACTGGCGAATCATCTTACTGCCTTCAAGCGCTTCCAGCGTAACCCGGAACTTGAAGGCCGCCGTGTGGCGCCGCCGTTTTTTGACCATCGTTCTGCCCCTCCACAGGCTGGGTGAATTGCTCCATTGATACACCTTAGCTCGTGGTCTAGTTTTTGGGGCCCGTTCAACTACTATACCATCCGCGCGGTGAGCGCGTCCGGCGAGACGAGCGGCTGGCAGAAGAACTTCGCCTGGGCGACCGTGCCTACCCAGTAGTCGCTTGCCGGGCACTGCAGTGGCGAGGCGTCGTTGACGTTTGTCTGAGCTGGGATTTGCGGGGGCAAAGTGCGGCCGATCCATGAAGGGCCGCGCAGTCACATAAAGAAAACCCGATACGCCCTTGGTGTTCTTCGCGGCCCTTTCGCGTGACTTCGCGGATCAATCGGTTTTGTCTATCACAGGAATCAAGCTGGAAACATCCCGTACAGGCCTGAGCTCGGCCCTCCTCTTGCCATGCTTCGTAGCGAAGGCGGGTTGAATCACAACCCTCCCAGCCCAAACGCCTCCTCCAAATCCACCGTCGCGCCGCTGGCAATCGCCCGCTTGATCCCCGCCTCGAACTGCAGCTCCCGCAACCCGGCCGCGCCCGGAATCGGCGGCGGCGCCTCATCCCGCACGCTGTCCAGGTAGGCGTTGATCGCCTTGCCGAACGAAGCCCGGTACTGGTCCCAGCGCGAGATATCGAATGTCAGACTGTGCCGTTCATGCCGGCCCGTGCGGTAGTTGATCACCTCCATCTCGCCGTCCAGGTCCCGCATACTCAACCGCCCGTGCTCATACGCGAACGTCAACTCGTAGAGCGGCAGCTTGGGATCGATGGCTGACGTGCCGACCAGTGTGCCGGTGGCGTCGTTCACCAGACGCGCAGCCACCGTCACGTTGCGCGATTCGTCGGCGCCCCCTCCTGGCGAGGACGCCTGCGCGCTGATACTGGCTGCCGGCCCCATGAAGTATAGCAACAGGTCGATGCAGTGGCTCCAGCAGTTGTAGTGCACCATGCCCGTGAAATGCACCGGCTGTCCAAATTCCTCCCGCTCCACGATCTCCCGCGCCAGCCGCGTCTGCTCGAAAAAGCGGTAGTTGAACACCATCGCCGTCTCCACGCCCGCGACGTGCGCCGCCTGCAGCATATCCCGCGCGTCGAAGAAATCCTCCTCGACCACGTTCGCCTGCCCGTGCCGCGCCGCCAGCGGTTTCTCGAAGAAGAGCCGCTTCGGCCCGTGCGGCAGCAGCGCGTTCGCCGCGTCGAGACGGTCCGTCTCCTTGGTAAAGATCAGGCAGGTGTCCGGCTCGTCCGCCATCAGATCAGCCGCATCGGCCGCCACGCGCCCGCCGAACCGTTCCGCCACCGCCACCGCCTTGCTGCGCGTGCGGTTCAAATAGCTGAGTTGAATGTCCTCGCGCTCCACGATGTAGGGCAGATAATTCCTCTCGGCCACGCCGCCGGTTCCCACAACTGCAATCTTCATAGTCATCCTTGTTCCCCTCAGGCTTGATTTTTATTCTTCGACCAGGCGAAAATTGTAGGAGCCGGAGCCTACCTGGAGAGTGATAACGTCCCCGTTTTCCTCGCCCGCCTCGATCCCCGCAACGCCCGGTCTGTACACGCCCTCTTCCCAAACTGTCTTTCCACCCTCGCTGATAGCCGCCGCGCCCTGTCCCAACCGCGGCACGCTGACCTCCGCCGTCGTGTTGACAGGCACGCTCACCCGCAGCGCGAGCGCCCCCTTCTCGCGCTGCCAGGCCGCCGCAACTAAGCCCGATTGTGTCTTGACCTCCGCCTCCACCTCGGTCACACCGCCGACCACCTTGGGGCAGATCGCGATCCTCCGGTAGCCAGGGCTCGTCGGGCTGATCCCCGCCAGCGCACGGTAGAAAAAGACCTCCGTGCTGCAGAACATCTTCATGTTCAGGCTCAACTCCTCCTCCGGATCGCCGTTCCAAGACTCCCACACCGTCGTCGCGCCCTTGGCAATCTGCTCGCCCCAACTCGGGAATGTCGTCTGCGACATCAGTTCGGCCATAACCTCTGCCCGCCCGTAGCGCGGCAGCGCATTCTCCAGCGCCGCCGTGCCAATGATGCCCGTCGTCAGATGCCCGTTCTGGCGCACGCGAATATCCTCAATCAGGTTGGCGACGACCGCCTCTACCCTCTCCTCCGGGACCAAGTCAAGGTGCAGCGCCACCGCGTTCGCCGTCTGGCTTCCGTCCCCGTACTGGTTGTTCTCTTCCTCCAGAAACTCGCGGTTGAACGCTTCCCTGATCTCCTCGGCAAGCGCACCGTACCGCTGCGCGTCCTCTTCCTCGCCCAGAACCCGCGCCGCCTGCGCCAGGATCCACACACAGTGCTGGTAGTAAGCCGTTGACGTGAGCGGCATCGGCGTGTGCAGCGGCTTGAAGCTGGAGGTTCCGTCCGCCTGCGGTTCCATGTGGTCGCCCAGGCCGCGGCGCATGATATGCCCATCCGCTAGCGCGTCGTAAAACGCCATCATCCGCTTCAGCGGACCGTAATGCCTCGCCAGAACGCGCGAGTCCCCGTAATGCCGGTAGACCTGCCACACAAAGATCGGGTAGGTGCTCGCCCAGTCCATCCATCTCAGATACGCGTCCATCGTCGCGCGCCAGTGCAGCGGAGCCACCACCGGGACATCGCCGTCCTCCTTCTGCGCATCGGCGATATCCTCCAACCACTTCGCCCAGAAACTGGCGCTTTCAAAGTTGTAGAGATAGTCCTCGGCGATAAAGCCCGGATCGCCGAGCCATGCCACCCGCTCCGAACGGTCGGCCGCATCCTGCGAGATGCTCTGAAAACTGCCCCGCAGCGTCCAGTGTACATTGCTGTGAATCCGGTTAAAGAGCTCGTTCGAACAGCGAAAACGGCTCCCGGTCCCCACCGCCGTGTGCACAACCCGCCCCTCCACGCTCTCCAGCGCGGGCGCGCCCGGATAGCCGGTCACCTCCACATAGCGGAAACTGTGCAGCGTGAAGCGCGGCTCCCATACCTCGACATCATCTCCTCTGAGCGTATAACTGTCCGTCTGCCGCGCGCAATGATGTACGCCCCCGTCGCGGCCGGTCCCCTGCCTGTACTCCTCCTCCGAATTGGACGCGTTGCACAGATTGCTGCGCGCGTCCAGCGTCCCGTCCGCGTACAGACAGGTCCCGTGCCGCAGCGTGACCGTCGCGCCCGCCGGCCCCAGCACGCGCAGCCGGCACCATCCCGTGATCGTCTGCCCCAGGTCGAAAATATACACACCCTCGCGCGGGCTGGTCATCTCGACCGTCGGTAGCGTCTCGATCACGCGCGCCGGCGGCATTCTCTGCGCCGTTAGCGCACCGCCGGGCGCCTCCACCGCCACAGCAGGTTGCCAGCCCGCGTCGTCATAGCCGGGGCTGTCCCACCTCGTTCTTTCCAAGCGCGCGTCGTAATGCTCGCCGTTGTTGAAATCGTTGTATGTAATCGGCCCCGGCGCCGCCTTCCATTCGCCGTCAGAGACAATACTGACCTGCCCGCCATCCTCGTACTCAATAAATCCTTGCAGCAGAAGCCTGGGCCTGTCCCCGTAAGGCGTGCGGTGACTGGGCGACGGCGGGATGTCATCCTCTGCACTATACCAGCCATGACCCAGCATAACACCGATAGCGTTTACGCCCGGCTGGAGCAACTCCGTGACATCGTGGCTCATGTAGAGCACGCGTGCATCTAGTGCAAAAGGCTGGTCGTTGTTGTAATACGTATTCCCGGGGTCCAGCACGCTCCGCCCCACTTTGGCGCCGTTTACATACAACTCCCCGTAACCCAGTCCCGACATGTGGACCGTCGCCCGCCGCACCGGCCTGTCCACCGTGAACGCCCGCCGTAATAAGGGAGCCGAGATCGTCCTATCGGCCGCGCCGATCCAACTGCCACGCCAGTCGCCGGCCTCCAGCAGCCCCATGCAGAACACCGCCGCCGCGCTGAATCTGCTGGCAGCTCCGTCCCCGTCCCACACTCGCACCGCCCACCAGCAGCGCTCATTGCTGACGAGCGCCGCACCGTTATGTTCGACGTGCGCCATGTCTGCCGATTCCACCCGGCCGCTGTCCCACCTGTCACCAACCCCGGCCAGCAGTTTAGCCTCGCTGCTGGCGACCAGAATCCGGTAGGCCGACTGCCTCTGACCGCGCTCCTGTGCGCGCAGCAGCCAGCTGAAGCGCGGCCGCCGCGTGTCGACGCCCACCGGATCGACGGCATATTCGCATTGCAGTTTGAAGGGGGTGATCATTTCGCTATCGCGCCTGGATGGCCAACGGGAAGCAACTCCGAGCCGTATTGTACCAGAACGTTGCGCATCGTGCGGAGTGGGTTCCCGTCCCGGGTGTACGCTGGATTTGGGGGCGCCTCACTGGGATCGCGGGCGTCTCGCCCGCAGCCTGTGCAGTTGGACAGAGGCAGCCGGAAACTCGCCCCCATTTTGGGATGCACCCCCCGTCCCCCTGTATGCGAAAGGTCAATTCCAAATGAATCTCTCCGTCTGATGGTAGGCAAGTTCCCTATGGTCTAAAAAAGGCATTTGCGGCGCTTCTGGTATTTCTGCTATCATCCCGTGGCAGGCCCACAGCATGTTGACCGCGACGTTGTACACGAATCGTCGTCCGTCGCATGCGGTGAACCACTGACCTTCATCCAGCTACTTGAACTGCAATTCACAAAGTGTAGACAACTGATCCTTCCCTACTCCCTTTCCAATCCAGGAGGAATCCCATGACCCGAAAAGCAAGTGCTTCGTTAACGCGCCCTGTCTCCCGGCGTGCCTTCCTCAAGACAGCCGGAGCCGGCGCCGCGTTCGCCGCGCTCAGCGCCTGCGCCGTGCCCGCGGCCGCACCCACCGAAGATGGCGGCGGCGAAGAAACCATGGCCGAGCCGCAGGAACTGAACATCGTCTACTGGGCCGACAGCAATGACTTCTTCCAGGGTGTGATCGACCAGTATCAGGAAGAGACCGGCAACATCGTCAACTATGAAGTCGCGCCGGCCGTCTACATCGAATGGCAGCAGATGATGACCACACGGCTGGCATCGGGCGATACCGGCACCGACGCCTTCCACTCCGACGACTTTCAGGCCTCCATCTACGGCGCCGCCGGCTGGCTCTCTCCGCTCGAGCCCGTCGTCGAACTCTATGACATCGATCTCGATGACTGGCCCCAGACGTTGATCCACGACGTCTCTTCCTGGGACGGCGTCCTCTACCGCATCCCCTGGGGCAACGACACCGAAATCTTCTTCTATCGCACCGACTTCTTCGAGGAAGCCGGCGTCTCCCCGCCCGCCGACTGGAACGAACTCGTCGAAGTCGGCACGGCCCTCACCGATGAGGACGCCAACCGCTATGGCATCGCCCTCTCCGCCACCATCGGCGGACAGCTCGGCAACGACATCCAGCACTGGACCAACCAGGCCGGCGGCGCCATCAACAACCTCGACAACGACGGCGCACGCGAAGCGCTCGCCTTCTATAAAGCGCTCTACGCCGAACACGACATCGCCCCCGACTCCGTCCCGCAGGAGGACTATAGCTCCGTCTTCCAGGGCTGGCTCTCCGACAAGTACGCTATGTGGTGGTGCTGGGATGGCTTTTTCGGCGCCATGCGCACCAACGAGGAGTTCTGGGCCGATCAGGTTTCCGCATTCCTGCCGCCAATGGGACCGGACAACGCCGAGACGATCACCGGCTGCTGGGGCTGGTCCGTCGTCGCCCATTCGCCCAAGCAGGACCTGGCCTCCGAGTGGATCGGCTTCACCGCACGCTCCGACGTCATGAAGCAGCAGATCTATCGCGGCCGCGTGCCCGCCCGCGTCTCCCTCTGGGCCGACCCCGAAGTCCAGGATCTCGCGCCCTCTTCGCCCTTCCTCTTGGATCTGGCCGAGGCCGGCGGACTTGTCAAGGCTCGCCCGGTTACACCCAGCATCCAGGAAATCTACGACGCCGCCGAACAGAACGTTCACGCTTACCTGACCGATCAGGTCAGTCTCGACGAAGCAGTCACGGCCGCCATGGACAAGATCAACCCAATCCTCGAACGCGACCTGGGCTAAAATCCGTAGAAAGTTACCGGTGGCCAGCATCCGCACTGGCCACCGGCAACTAACCACTGACCACTGGTATTCTGTCCTTGTTCGGTCAACAGAACCTCAGCACACGTCGCATACTTCTGGCCTGGCTACTGGTCACCCCAGTGGTTCTGTGGCGGCTCCTTACCTCGGTCTATCCCTTCCTGCGCACCTTCTACATCAGCTTCTTTGATAACAGTCCCGTGCGCCGTACTTTCGACTTTGTCGGCCTTGATAACTACATGGCGCTGACACGCGACGCCAACGTCGACGCTACCCTCACCTTCACGCTCTTCTTTACCGTCACCTCCGTCGCCCTGCAGGTCGTGCTCGGCCTGGCCATCGCCGAGCTGCTCAACCAGCGCTTCAAAATGCGCAACTTTACGCGCGCCGTCAATCTGCTGCCCTGGGCCATGGCGCCCATAGTGATCGCCACCGCCGCCCGCTGGATTTTCCACCAGGATTACGGGCTCATCAACGACATCATCTGGCGGCTCAGCGGCGAACGCCCGCTCTGGCTGGTCAACTTCACCACCGCCCGCTTCGCCGTAACCATCACCGACGTCTGGAAAAACACCGCCTTCCTCGCCGTCATCTTCCTCAGCGGCCTCCAGGGGATTCCCTTTGAGCTCTACGAGGCCGCCAAAATCGACGGCGCCGACGGCGTGCGCTCCTACTGGTACATCACCCTGCCGCTGCTGATGCCGCTCATCATCTCAATGATCATCTTCACCGCCATCTTCCGCGTGCTCACCTTTGAAATCGTCTACGCGCTCACCAATGGCGGCCCCGGCACCGCGACATCGCTGCTCTCTTATCTCGTCTATCTTGAAGGCTTCCGCGTGTTGAACTTCGGCTACGCTTCTGCCATCGCCATGCTGCTCTTTTTCATCGTATTGGTCGTAGGTGTCCTTGGTTACGGCCTGCTCCGCCGTGCTTGGGAACGTCTGTAACGAATCTGGCTGCTGTCGTCCTATGAATACGCAAACCAACCTCTGGCCGAAAATCCGCTCAACGCTTTTCACGTTTACGGTCATTCTCTTTCTGATCGTTGTCTTGCTGCCGATCTACTATATCTTCCTGACCGCGTTCGCCCCGAGCGGGAAACTATTCACCGTACCGCTGACCTACGTTCCGCGCAGCCTGGCCCTCGCACGCTTTCAGGACATCTTCGGCGCGCTGCCCATCGCCCGCTACATGCTCAACTCCACCTTGCTGGCCACCTTCTCCACCATCCTGGCGCTCACCGTCAGCCTGCTGGCCGCCTACGCCATCGCCCGCCTGGACTTTCCCGGCGCAAACCTGGTTATGGTCGGACTGCTCGCCTCCAGCATGTTGCCCGGCACCGCCACCGTCATCCCCCTCTTTCAGATGTACCAGACGCTCAAATTGATGGATACGCTGCACGGCCTGCTGATCCTCTACGGCAGCGCGCTGCTGCCGATCACCACCTGGGTGCTGGTCTCTTTCCTGCGCCAGGTGCCCGTCGAGATCGAAGATGCCGCCAAGGTCGACGGCGCCAGCTTCTTCCCCCTGCTGTGGAAAATCGTCCTGCCTGTGATCCGCCCCGGCATCGCCACCATGTTCCTTATCAACTTCATCATCGGCTGGAACGAATTCTTCACGCCGCTCATCTTCGCCCGCGGCGCCGGCGTCAAGGTCATCACCATGGCCCTCTCCGAAGCCCAAGTGATCGGCGCCCGCAGCGAATTCGACGTCTCCTGGGGCAACATGTCCGCCGTGGCCATCCTCACGACCATCCCGGTCTTCATCATCACCCTCATCTTCCAGCGTCAGATCGTCGAAGGCATCACCAGCGGCGTCTTCAAGTAACACCTCACAGGAGCGATAAGACTGATATGGCCACTTTGAAAGTCGGAATCATCGGACTGGGCGGCATCGCCCGCTCCCACTGTGACGCCATCGCCACCCTCGACAACGTTGAAGTCGTCGCCGTCGCCGATCTCTTCGAAGAGAAGCGCCGCCAGTACATGGACGAATACGGCATTCCCAAAGGCTACACCTCCCACACCGAGCTCTTGAAGGACGACGAGATCGACGCCGTGGCCGTCGTGCTCGGCCACCATCTCCACCACCGCCTCACCGTCGACGCCTGCAACGCCGGCAAACACGTCCTCGTCGAAAAGCCGATGGCGCTCAGCCTCGAACAGTGCGACAACATGATCGATGCCGCCGCCAGCAACAATGTCAAGCTCATGGTCGGCCATACCCCGCACTTCTCCGGCCCCCTCCTCAAAATGAAGGAGATCCTCGATTCCGGCCGGCTGGGCCCGCTGATGACGATCGTCTGCTACTCGTGCAAAAACTGGACCTACGCCCACCGCGCGCCCCAGTACCGCCGCCGTTTCCACGGCGGCGGCATGTGGCTCACTAACGGCGTCCATGTCGTCGACCGCCTCACCTGGTTGATGGCTTCCCAGGCCGCATCCGTATCCGCCAGCATCGGCACACGCGCCCACTACCAGGCCGCCGACGATACCGCCACCGCGCTGATTCGATACAAAAATGGCCTGGCCGGCGTCGCCGTTTCGATCGCCTTCGCCGATGGGCCGCCCATCATGGATACCCAGGTCATCTGCACTAACGGCACCGTGCGCATCATCGGCGGCAGACAACCGGTCCTACAGGTCGGGCAGGGGAATGAGTGGCAGGATATCCCCTTTGAAGACCCGCCGGCCGTCATGCACTATGAGTGGAAATCGTTCGTCCAGTCGATCGAACAGGACATCGAGCCGCCCACCTCCGGTGAATGGAGCCGCCACATCATGGAGATTCTCTTCGCCGCCGAGAGCTCAGCCATCAGCGGGAGCGATGTCGTCCTGAAAAGCGGCCTCTGCTGGACCCACCAGCGCGCCGGCATTCCCGTCACCCGCGATCACGGCTGGATCTGAGGCGCATCGCCGCGCGGGTCGCTTTACTCCACCGGCACAGCATGGCAAACTAAACCTGCAATCCCGGCCAAAAACCGAGCATGCCTTCTCAAAAGACCAATAAATCGTACCAACTGCTGCAACCTACAGGAGCGAAATAGACAGACATGGCGAAATTGAAAGTCGGAATCATCGGGCTGGGCGGCATCGCACGCGCCCACTGTAGTGCCATTGACACCCTCGATAACGTCGAAGTCGTCGCCGTCGCCGATCTCTTCGAAGAGAATCGCCGCGAATACATGGAGAAGTACGACATCCCCAAGGGCTACCCCACGCACACTGATCTTCTGAAAGACGACGAGGTCGAGGCCGTGGCCGTCGTGCTCGGCCATCAGCTCCACCACCGCCTCACCGTCGACGCCTGCAATGCCGGCAAGCATGTCCTCGTCGAAAAGCCGATGGCGCTCAGCCTCGAGCAGTGTGACGACATGATCGAAGCGGCCGCCAACAACAACGTCAAGCTCATGGTCGGCCAGACCCAGCACTACTACGGCACCAGCCTCAAGGCCAAGGAGATCCTCGACTCCGGCCAGCTGGGCCCGCTGATGACGATCGTCTGCTACATGTCCAAGAACTGGAACTACGCCAGCCGCCCGCCCCAGTACCGCAGCCGTTTCCACGGCGGTGGCATGTGGCTGGCCAACGGCGTCCACGTCGTCGACCGCCTCACCTGGCTCATGGCCTCCCAGGCCGTCTCCGTCTCCGCCAGCATGGGCACACGCGCCCACTACCAGGCCAGCGACGACACCGCCACCGCGCTGATCCGCTACAAGAACGGCCTCGCCGGGGTAGCCGTCTCGGTCGGCTTCGCCGACGGCGCGCCCAACTTTGAGAGCCAGGTCATCTGTACCAACGGCACCTTGCGCTTCAGCCAGCACGGCGAAAAGTTCGTCAAAGTCGGCCAGGGAGACGAGTGGAAGGACATCCCCTTCGACGACCCGTCGGTCGAGATGCACCATGAATGGAAGTCGTTTGTCGAGGCGATCGAACAGGACATCGAGCCGCCCTCCTCTGGCGAGTGGGGCCGCCACATCATGGAGATCCTTTTCGCCGCCGAGAGCTCGGCCATCAGCGGGCGCGAGGTCGTCCTCGAGAGCGGCCTCTCCTGGACCCACCAGCGCCACGGCGTGCCGGTCACCCGCCAGCACGGCTGGATCTGAGGTACACAACCATGCGAACTGCGCTACTTTCCTACAGCCACCACGGCCGCGGCATGGCCGGCACGACGCGCGACCTCGGCCACGAAATCGTCGCCGTCATGGACGCCGAACAGGGCCCTCGCCAGCTGCTGGCCGACGAATTTAACTGTCCCGCCTACAGCACCGCAGGCGAATGTCTCGACGCCAGCCGGCCCGACGCCGTCCTCGTCGCCGGCAAGCATACCGAAATGCCGGACCACGTCCGCGCCTGCGCTGAGCGCGGCCTGCCCTTCCTGCTCGACAAGCCCTTCGCCGACTGCGCCGACCGCCTGCGCCCCGCCGCCGAACTCTGCGCCGAGCGCGGCGTCTTCAGCGCCCTGACCCTGCCAAACCGGGGAACGGAGCTTGTAGACATCGTCCAGCAGATGATCGACGATGGCAGCTTCGGCGACCTCGTCCTCTACAACAGCCGCCTCAACAACGGGCCGCCCTCCCGCTACGATCCCACGCCCTCCGCCTGGCACAACGATGCCAGCATCTCCGGCGGCGGCTGCTGGGCGACCGAGTCCGCCCACGGCATCGACACCTTCCTCCAGTTCGTCGGCGATCGCCCCGTCACCGTTGTCGGCGGTGTCATATCAAATTCGATGTACGCACGCGAAGTAGAGGATGTGGCGGTGGGAATACTACGCACGGACGACGGTGTGACCGGTATCGTCGAGTCTGGTTACAGCTACCCGTCAGGCGCCCGCGCCGGGGATCACAGCTTTCGCTTCATCGGCACCAAAGCGACGGTCCTGCAACGATATGATCAGCAGGGAAACAGGGTAACCGAGGTCCACACAACCGAGGGCGTGACCTTCCACGAGGAATCTCCGCATACCCGCGGCATGAAGGAGATCATGCGCAGGGCGCTGGTAGCCATCGAGGAAGGGCGCAGCAGCTTCTCGCCTGATGTCGAGCATGCCGTGCGCATCCTCGAAATCCAGGACGCGGTCTACGCCCTCGCCCGCGCCAACCCGATGACGAATGGCCCCCATCCACTCGGCGCGCCGGGTGCTGTATAGTGCCAGAAAGTTGCGATTGAAGAGAAAACCGGCACGCCGTTCGCGTGCCGGTTGGTCGATCTATTGTCAGTTTTTCCCAGGCTAAGAACTACACCCGCCCCGCAAACGAACGCCCCCGGACCTGCTTAAACGGCGGCATCTTTGGCGCGTCCATAACCGATTCGTCCCGCTGCGACATCGCGCGCATGTAGTGGACCGCATAGCCGCGCCGGCGTTGCCCGGACAGGTTGGCGTTGCTCTGGTGCAGTACCAGGCTGTGATGAAAACTGACGCTGCCCGCATTCAGTGGCGCAGGCACGATCGGCCACTGCTCGCTTCCCAGGTCTTCCAGGAACCAACCCAGCTGCGGCCCTCGCAGCATCCCCCAGCGGTGCGTGCCGGGGCAGAAGTTCAGGCAGCCGTTCTCCACCGAAGCCTGATCGATCGCCGTCCACGCCGAAACCAGGTCCATCGGGAAAATGTCCCGCCACGACGCCGAATCCTGGTGCCACGGCTGCTCAGTGCCCGTGATCGGCGCCTTCATGAATAGCTGGTCCCCGTACATCTTGATGTCATCGCAGCCCAGCAGATCGGCGATGATGTCGACGATCTTGGGATGGGTGGCATGGCCCCACATGACCGCATCATAGACGGCCAGATTGTACAGTTTGCGCACCGACAGCACCTGGTCCGCAACTTCACGTTCGCCTTCCCGGAACACCTTCTCCAGCTGAATGCTCGTCTCCGGGATGTGTTCGACCTTGCCGGCGGCGATTAGGTCGGTATGCGCCGCCAAAGCCGCCACCTCCGCCGCCGAGAAAACGTCCTCTACGGTCAGAAAACCGTTGAGCCTGAACTGCCTGACCTGCTCCTCAGACAGCACGCGTAGGCGCGTAGTTGCCATGCAACAAAGTCCTTTCCCTGTGAAATCGGATTCGGCAACGTTTTGAGATATCCTTTAACGCCAGCAGATCTCCCGCTACGTGATCACTACTCCACCCAGGCATCCGGCGCCGTATCCACGCCGTGTTTAGCGAACACTGCATCGATCTCGTCCAGCGTCTCCTGGTCAAGTGACCAGTCGAGACCGGCTACGTTTTCCTCGACCTCCTCGGGGCGGCGGAAACCGATCAGCGCCACACTTACTACCGGATTCGATAGCGCCCAACGCAGCGCAAGTTGCGCCATTGTCTTGCCGTGTCGGGCAGCGATCGGCTTGAGGTCATCGACCGCAGCCACATTCCTGGCAAAGACCTCCTCCGTAAACAGAGGGATGTTGAAGGCTGTCCCGTTGGAACGCCAGTCAGTTTCGTCAAACGTCGTCTCGGGCGTAAACGTCCCGGTCAGCAGACCATGCGCCAGCGAACCGTAGGTCATCAGGCCGATGCCGTGCTTTGCAATCGTCGGGAAAATCTCGCGCTCCAGGCGGCGGTCGAACATGTGATAGCCGTACTGGGCGATGTCCACCCGCCGCGTCTCCATACAGGTCTCGATCTGCTGCGGCCGGAAGTTGGAAACGCCCACAAAGCGGGCCTTTCCCGCTTGCACAATCTCCTCCAGCACGCCCATCGGCTCATCCAGCGGCACATCCCTGTCCGGCCAGTGGACCAGATAGACATCTACATAGTCGGTTCCGAGCGCCTGGAGGCTGCGGTCGATGGCCGCCAGAGCCGTCTCGCGGCGGCTGTCGCGGCGCCACTTGCCTTCATCCTGGTAGATGCCCCACTTTGTCACGACGATCGCCTCCTGACGCCGCGCGCCCAGGGCCTTGCCCAGAATCTGCTCGGACTGGCCAAAGCCGTAGCCCTCGGCCGTGTCAAAGAGATTGATCCCCAGGTCGAGCGCGCGCTGCACCGCCTTGACAACGTCGCTTTCGTCAAAATGTCCGTACCCGCCGCCGATCTCCCAGCAGCCGAAGCCGATTGCGGATACGTCCAGTCCTGTACGTCCAAATGCACGGTATTCCATCTGTTGGCCTCCCTGCTCTCGCTGATGGTCAGTTGCTAGTGGGTTTTGCGAATCGTTAGGATGCCGACAGTGTACAACGCGACCTTGAGCGGGTCAACGGGCAGGAAATGGAAATATGAGGAAGGGCCTCCTACGCGCTATACATTTCCAGATGCCGCGCCGCGATCACATCCCAACTGAACTGGCGGGCTGCCTTGCGTGCATTGGCGCGCAGATTCTCCGCCAGCCGCGGGTTCGTAGCAATACGCCGCACCGCTTCCGCGGTCGCAGCCGGGTCTCTGGGCGGAACCAGCAGCAGGTCGGAGTCCGCCCTCAGTTCCGGCGTCGGGTCTTGCGGGTGCGTTGTCACGATCGCGCAGCCGTTGGCCAGGGCGGCCGTCAGCGTACTGCGGCGCATGCTCATGCCGTCCTCATAGGGCATCACCAGCATGTCTATGGCGTTAAAGTCGGCGGCAACCTCAGCATCCGACTGGTGGCCTGTCCACTGCACACGGCTGTCCAGCCCATGCTCAGAAATTGCAGCCTCCACCCGCTGCAGATACTTGAAGTTCGTTTCGTCGCTGGCCCCCACCCGTTCACCGATCATCAGCAGGTGGACATCCCGGCCGTCACCCGCCAGCGCCGCTACCGTCTCGATTAGCGTCAGCCCGCCTTTGCTGGCGTTGAGAAAGCCGAAGTAACCCAGCACAAGCTGCTCACTGCCGTAGCCGCGCGCCACCCGGCGCAGGGACCGCTCCTCCGCCGTGAACCGACGGCTCTCGATGTCGCTGCCGATCGGAATGCGGTGAAGCTGGCCGCGCTGCACCTGCCCTTGCACCGATTCCCAGTCACTCTGATTCGTAACCACAACCGCATCCGCGGCGTGCAGCGGCAGGCGCGTAACCCAGTTGCGCAGGCGTGCGCCGGCCTTGGGAAAGAGATAGGGGACGCGCAGATCGTGATATGTCCAGGCGGCGCGCAGCCCGTGTCGCCGCAGGAAGTAGGGCAGGGCGTTAATGGCCGGATGCATCCCGTAGGCGGCCGTCTGGAATTGAACGTGAATCCAATCGGCGCCGACGGCGCGGGCGCAGGCGGGAATATCGGACAGGATCCGCCAGCCCCAATGGCGGCGCTGCGGCAGCACTCGAACCACACCCGACTCTGCCGACGCCGTCACCTGCTCGTCGGTCAGGACGGCGACCTGCGCGCCCTGCGCCTGCAGAGCCGCAGCCAGTTCGGCCGTAAACCTGCCAACACCGCCCACCATCGGCGGATACTCGCCCGTGACGAACAACACCTTTGGCTGCTCTGCCGCCACTCTGCTCAAGCCCCCATCGCTATATGGCCATCACGTTAATCGGGCATCCGCTCCTGCAGGGCGGCCAGCAGTTCCTCCTGCCGCGCTACAGCCGGCAAAAATATCGTACGGGGAACGTCCGTGTCTACGATACCGTCAGCGGAAACGGACCAGTAGACAAGGCTCACTCCGGGTATGAAGCGTCCGGCCTCTTCACAGGTGATCATCTGGCGGAACTGAATCTGCAGGGACTCTTGCAACGGCGCGCGCACGGTCACGCCGTCGGCGGTCAACTCCAGCCGCATCAGCGCCCAGCGCAAATGGATGAGCGTGAACCCGGTCACACCCAGCAGAAAGAAGAGGGCGGACAGGCTGAATCCGTTCAGGATCTCCCACAGGAAAAGTAGCGCTACCGCAACGCCGCCCGCGGCGAACAGGCGGTATGTCGTACGGGGAAGGTAGACCGGGGCGTCAGTCATCAGACTGATAGCGGGCGGCTTGTGGAGTCCGCCAGCCGTTATTCACTGCGGTCTGGTTGCCGCGCACGGCTGCTGACGAGCAGCATCGCGAATGCGACCACCGAGAGAACGCCGGCGCCGTAGACGATCATGCGGATGACCTGGCTTTCCCAGAGTGTCGGCGCGAAGCCGGCAAATCCGCCCAGAATTCCGGCCAGAGGCACTGTCGCAATCAGGACGAAATGGAGCATCATGTAGGCGGGCGAGGGACGCGGGAAATCTTCGCGCGTGAGGAACTTCATCATCATGTAGATCGCGCCCAGCGGATAGAGTACGCCCACCAGCAGCAGAACGGCTGAGCCAACTTTGTACAGAATGTCCATACTCATCGCGTATGTCGGTCAAGCCGTCTGTTCGCCAGCCATCATCAGCCCGATCTCCTCGCGGGTGGCCGCGCCGATATCGACGACGCCCATCACGCGCCCGCCGTTGAGAACGGCGACGCGGTCGGCCAGGCTGAACAACTCGTCCAGATCTTCGCTGATCAGCAGTACCGCGACCCCGGCGGCCTGTTGTTCGAGCAGTCGCTGGCGCACCGCCTCGGTCGCGCCCACGTCCAGCCCCTGAGTCGGATGGGCCGCGATGATCAGCTTCGGGTCCGTCGTCAGTTCGCGGGCCAGTATCAGCTTCTGCAGATTCCCGCCGGAGAGCGCGCCTGCATTGGTCGTGATGCCGGGTGTGTCCACGTTGAACTCGGTCACCAACGCCGCGCTCATCTTGTCCAGGCGGTCGCGATCGAGGAATGGCCCCGGCCTTGCCCGGTAATGTTTGAGCGCGATGTTGTCAGCCACATTCATCGACCCGACCGAGCCGACGTGGATGCGGCTTTCCGGGACGTGGGCGATGCCGGCGTCGATGATGGCGCGCGGGGTCCGGTTGGTGAGGTCCTGTCCCAGCAGAAGAAAGCGCCCGCTGGTGGCCCGCCGCAGACCGGTCAACAGCTCGGCCAGCTCCTTCTGTCCGTTGCCGGCAACACCGGCAATGCCAAGGATCTCGCCCCTGCGGATCTGCAACGAAACATCCTGCAGGGCGGGCAGGCGCTTATCATTCAGGCAGTTGACGCCTTCGACCTCCAGACAGGTCTCGCCGAATTCCTGCTTTTCCTTGTCAATGCGGAAGATGACCGACCGCCCCACCATCAGTTCGGCCAGATGCGCGGCGCTCGTTTCGCCGGTCACGTCCTCGGTGGCGACCACCCGCCCCTGGCGCAGGACCGTAACCCGGTCGGCGAATCGGGTCACCTCATCCAGCTTATGGCTGATGAAGATGATCGTCTTGCCCTCCTGCACCATGCGCTGCATCGTCTGGCCCAGCGCGTCAGCCTCCTGAGGGGTCAAAACGGCTGTCGGTTCATCAAGGATCAAAATGTCCGCCCCGCGGTAAAGCGCCTTCAATATCTCGATCCGCTGCTGCTCGCCGACACTCAACTGCCAGACGAACGCTTCCGGGTCCACATGCAAATCATACTGCTTGCTTACCTCGGCAATGCGCCTCTGCACCCGCTGCATATCCAGCCACAGAGGTTTGAAGCGTCCCTGCTCGGAAGGAGCGGAATAAGGGTCATCCAACCCCAGAATGATGTTCTCGGCGACCGTCTGATTCATCACCAGTTTGAAATGCTGGTGGACCATCGCGACGCCCAGATCAAACGCCGTCCTGGGCGAGTCGATATGCACAGGCTGGCCGTGCACCAGCACATGACCTTGTTCCGGCAGATACAACCCGGCGAGGATATTCATCAGCGTCGATTTGCCGGCGCCGTTTTCTCCCAGCAGGGCATGAATTTCACCCTTATTGATCGTCAGATCGACACTGTCGTTTGCCAGGACGCCGGGAAACCGTTTGGTGATTTCCCGCATTTCCACAGCGAGCGGAGCAGAGTTGGTCATGAGATTTAGAGAGTGTATAAGTACGCTGCCGTCAAAGGTGGAATACAGGCCGGGAAAGAGGCCACCGGCCGTAACCTCATTTTCTGTCGCCCCAGTCTCGCCCTGCTACGTACTGTCTTCCCTACTGCGGGATCTCGCCTGTAACACCTGCCACCAACCAATCATAACTGAGTAGGGCAGGGTCGTCCATACATTCACCGGCAGCGACCCGTTCTGTGCCGGCATTATCGTTGATCGGGCCGCAGAAAAGTTGAAAACTGCCGTCAAGAATGCCTGCTTTGGCCTCCTCGACCGCTATTTGTACAACCGCTGGCACAAATTCAGCGACTGGTGCCAGGTCTAGCACGCCTTCTTCCATGCCCCACCAGATCGGTTCATTTGTCCACGTCCCGGCAGCCACGTCGCGCACTTTCTTCTCATAAATAACCTGCCAGTTCCAGATGGGTGCGGTCAGCAATGCGTGCGGCGCGATGTCCGGGTTGACCACGTTGTAGCCGATGGCATAGACGCCCTGCTCCTCGGCCAATTTATCCGGTTCGACACTGTCGCTTTCGCGGGCCACAACATCCACGCCGGCATCGATGAGGGCCTGTGCGGCTTCGCGTTCAACAGGCGGATCAAACCAGGCAAAGATCCATACCGGCCGCACCTCTACAAGGGGATTAATAGATTGGGCGCCAAGGGCGAAGGCGTTCAGATTCCGCACCACTTCCGGAATCGGATAAGGTGCAATATAACCAAGGATATTGGTTTGTGTCATCGCACCGGCAACCATTCCTGCAAGGTACCATCCCTGGTAGCCGCGTCCGTCGTAAATGCTGACATTCTCAGCGGTCTTGTATCCGGTGGCATGCTCAAACTTCACGTCCGGAAACCCTGCCGCGACTTCGATAACGCTATCCATATAACCGAAACTGGTGGCAAAGATCAGGTCATAACCCTGGGAGGCGTAACTCTGCAGCACACGAGCCGCGTCCGATCCTTCCGCCACCAGTTCACTGTAAGCTGTTTCCACGCCGAGTTCCTCCAGCGCTAACCGGCCCTGATCGTGTGCATAGCTCCAGCCAAGGTCCCCCACCGGGCCGACATAGACGAAGGCGACCTTCATCGACTCGACAGCTTTAGCGGAACTTGCCTCCCCTTCTGCCGCAGGCACATCGCCGATCGGCTGACAGGCGCTGCTCAGCGATGTCAGAATCAGCAGAACGCCAATCACTATCCTCAAATGTCGAATCCTCATGTAACTTTACTCCTTTTCGCTACAATTACAAACGGACTCACTCATCTTGACTTCAAGTCATGCGGCAAACAGATTGCTCCTCTCTTACGGTATCAGACACCAGGAGAGGAGCAATCTTTAGCGATCACGATCGAATTGATTCAGGAGACAACCTTTTGCAGAAAGACGGCCCAAATCGAAAAGTGGAACTCCAATCGATTCAATTGCGGGCCGAAATCTGGGCTAGTTTCCAAGCGGTGCGGCCTCACCCGGCGCCTCACCGACAACGCCCTCCACAAAGAAGTCCATGCCCAGCATCTGGCCGTCGTCCATGCACTGGCCGTCTTCCAGGAATTGGACACCGTTCTGGCCATTCATCGCGCCGCAGAACACGTCCGTCTCACCGGAAACGATCATGGCCTGCTTTTCGGTGACCATCGCGGCTACGTTATCGGGAACGTCCGGGCTGAAATCTGCCAGGCCAACAATCCCGTCATCCATGCCGCCCCAGTACTGCTCCGTAACCCAGCTGTCGTCGCGCGCCTGCTCGGCGAACTTCAGGAAGGCCGGGCCCCAGTTCCAGACCGGACCGGTGAGGACAGAGTCACCGACGAACGCGCGCATGTCGCTGTTGTAACCGATGCTGGTCCCGCCCCGCTCGGCCGCGGCCTTCTGCGGCTCCGTCGTGTCCTGGTGCTGGGCGATGATATCGGCCCCTTGGTCCAGAAGCGCTTCAGCCGCCTCCTTCTCTTCGGGCGGACCAAACCAGGTGTTTGTCCACACGACCCGCACCTCGGCATCCGGATTTACCTCGCGCACGCCCAGCGTGAAGGCGTTGATTCCTCGGATCACCTCAGGAATCGGGAAGGCAGCCACGTAACCGATGACGTTGCTTTCGGTCATGCTGCCTGCCACCAGGCCGCTCAAATAGCGGGGCTGGTACATGCGGCCGAACAGCGTGCTCATGTTGTCGGCCGTCTTGAAGCCGGATACATGCACAAAGTGCTGGTCCGGGAACTCCTGGGCGACCGTCAGAGTCGGGTCCATGTAGCCGAAGCTGGTGGTGATGACAAGGTCATAGCCTTTCTGGGCAAAGTCGCGAATCACGCGCTCTGCGTCCGGACCCTCGGGCACGTTCTCAATAAAGACCGTCTCCGCGCCGCCTTCCAGATTCTCTTCCAGGTACAGCCGTCCCTGATCGTGCGCATACGTCCACCCGAGGTCGCCGATGGGCGCGACATAGACGAAGGCGACCTTCAACGGCGCGGCCATATCATCATCACCCGCCATCTCTTCTGCGGCAGGTGCCTCGGTGACCGGCTGGCAAGCCGCAATCAGCAGCGCCAGGATGACCATGACACCCACTACTGTCCACGATTGTCGGATTCTCATGAAACTGTCTCCTTTGAGTCAAATGGATCCGCTAGATGATGTCTGAACTGTTGCCCGCCCGTTGTCAGGCGGCTGAAAAGCCGGAGTCAGCAGTCAGGGGAACTGCGTGCCTGGGGAGTGACAGGTTTCCGGTTATTGGCCTGGACAATCAATAATGATAACGTCAAGTCTAGGCAATGGTATCGCAAAGATCGCCAAATTTCAACTAGGGAACAGCGCGATTCTGCACATAGGCTACCGTTAGGCATTCCTGCGCGCCTATCGGTATAATTTTGAAGAAGACTGTGGCAACTTGCCGGTGAACCGCGATGGACTACCGGCTCCATGGCCACCGAATACTTAACCAGAGGTCCAATTTTCATGACGGAATATCAGATTACATACTGGCGGGAATTCCCGTCAATGGTGGTGGCCCGCGAGGGTCGCCGCAACCGGCACAAGGCCCAGTTGCCGGCCCGTTTTCAGGTCGCGATCGACGAAGCCGCCATGCGCGCCGGCGCAACCGGCACCGACGAATACCTGGACGGCTGGCTGCGTTCAGACTGGCAGGAGCAGGAGGGGAATCCCGAGGAGGTGGCCCAGGCCGTCGCCGCTCGGCTTGAAGCCGACTATCCCCCGCAACGGATACGGAAACTACTGTCGGCGATAACACCCGACTCCTCTTCCGGCGGATGGCTGACACCGCGCCCCCACCCGGTGGTCGAGCGGCTGAACCGGCACGGCGGCCCCCTGCTGGGTGACGGGGCCATGGCCACGATGTTGCAGGACGCCGGCCTCACCGGCGGCGGCGCGCCTGAGCTGTGGAATGTGGACAACCCGGAGGCGGTGAAGGCGGTCTATCGCGGCTACGTCGAGGCCGGATCCCACATCATTTCGACCAACACCTTCGGCGGCACGACCGCCCGGCTCAAGATGCACGACCTGCAGGACAGGCTGGAGGAACTGAACGCGGCCGGCGTGCAGTTGGCGCGCAAAGTCGCCGACGAAGCTGGCGATGTGCTGGTGGCCGCCTCCGTCGGTCCGACCGGCGAGCTGCTGGATCCTCTCGGCGTGATGACGATAGATGAAGCGACGGATCTCTTCGCCGAACAGGTGGTGGTCATGGCCGAGGCCGGCGCCGACTTCATCCTCACCGAAACGATGAGTGATCTGCAGGAAGTGGAGGCCGCTGTACGCGCCGTTGAACAGGCGACGGACCTGCCCGTCGTCTCCATGCTCACATTCGATACCAACCTGCACACGATGATGGGCGTCAGTCCCAAGCAGGCGGTGGAAACGCTGGCCGGCTGGGGCGTACAGGTAATCGGCGCCAACTGCGGCAACGGCCCGGACGAGATCCAGACTGTGATGACCGAGATGGTTGCGCACCGTCCCCCAGGCGTCGTGCTGTATGCCCAGAGCAACGCGGGGCTGCCGGTCCTGCAGGGAGACGATGTTATCTATGACGGCACGCCGGAAGTGATGGCCGACTATGCCCGCCAGATGCAGGCTCTCGGCGTCGACGTGATCGCCGGCTGCTGCGGCACAACCCCGACCCATCTGCGGGCGATGCGCGAGGCGCTGGAGTAGGAGAGGGGTGAGCCAGCCGCGCATCATCTTACCGGCAGATGGTAGAGATATGTCACGCTGGCTCATTCGATTGCCGAGGACCTGTAGGGAAGTGCATCGCGGACTGGTGGGCAAGATACGTATAGTAACCTTGACACCGAATGCAATTGTAACTACGATGTTGTCATTACACGAGGGGCAGCTACTATCTGAAATGTGATTTCCGGGATTCAGGGGATGAACTGCTGATTAACTGCAACGGCAACTGCCCTCAATCCCCCTAATCCCAACAATCCCCCCAAATCACAGTCCCTTTTCAGGCTCTTTTTGCAAGGTAAAGAGAACCAACGTGAAAATCGGAATCATAGCCTGCGGCGCAATCGTGCGGGAATTGGTCGCCATCGCCAACCGGCGGGGCTGGGACTACGAACTGACCGCCGTCCCCGCCCAGCTCCATAACCGCCCCGAACGCATCGCCCCGGCCGTGGAGAAAAAACTGGACGCATGGGCGGGCCGCTTCGACCGTATTCTCATCGGCTACGGCGACTGCGGCACGATCGGCGCTCTCGATGCCCTGCTCGCCCGCTATCCCCACGCTGTGCGCATCCCTGGCCCCCATTGCTACGAGTTCTACGGCGGCGCGCTCTTCGATCAGCAGGCTGAGCGGCAGCCGGGCACATTCTATCTGACCGATTTTCTCGCCCACCACTACGAAGGACTAGTGATCGAATCGCTGGGCCTCGACCGCCATCCTGAACTGCGCGACACCTTTTTCGGCAACTACGAGGAGCTGCTCTACCTCCACCAGTTGCCGGCCCAGGACGAGAGCGAACGCGCCCGCGCGGCCGCGGCGAGATTGGGGCTGGCGTATAAGGAGGTCGATGCCGGCCTGAACGTTCTGGAGGAGCGGTTGGTGGCGTTGCTCGAGAGTGAAGACCGGTGACCACTGACCACCATGCGCCGAGTCCTCTTTCTGTTTCTTGACGGCGTCGGCCTGGGGTGTGATGACCCGAAGGTCAACCCGCTGGCAGCGGCCGAACTGCCGACATTTGCGGAGCTTTTCGACGGTCGTTCCCTTACCGTGTCCAGTGGGCGTTTCAGCCATGGCGACGCACATCTGATCCCGACCGACGCCCACCTGGGTGTGCCGGGCCGTCCCCAGAGCGCCACCGGCCAGACGGCAATCCTGACCGGCGTCAACGCCCCCGCCTATCTAGGGGAGCATTACGGTCCACGGCCGGACCAGCGTGTCAGAGACATCCTTGATGAGGCCGGTATCTTTGCCCGGCTCCACGCGGCAGGTCATGCAACCGCCTTCGTCAATGCCTACCCCCAGGGATATTTTGACGCTGTCAAGCGGGGCAAACGCCTGCTGAGCGCGGTTCCTTACGCGGCGCGGCGCGGTGGTCTCCAGTTGCGGACATGGAGAGAGATGGTAGCGCAGCAGGCCCTGTCCGCGAACTTCACCGGCCAGGGCTGGCGCACGCAGTTGGGCTATCCCGAAGTACCGCTCTACTCGCCGCAGGAGGCGGGCGCGCAGTTTTGGCATCTCGCCCAGCCCGTGCGCTTCGCCTTTTTCGAACACTGGCAGACCGACGTCCTGGGCCACTACCGCGATCTGCGCGGAGCCATCGAGGACTTTGAACGCATTGACAGTTTTCTGGCCGGGTTGCTGGATGTGATGGACTGGCAGGAGACCCTTCTGATTGTCGCCAGCGATCACGGCAATGTGGAGGACTGCACAATCCGCAAGCATACCGAAAACCAGGCCTTGACCGTTCTCGTCGGCGGCCGTGCCGCGGCCTATGCCCAGCGCGTTCACCGGCTGGACAACTTCGCCGATATCATTGCCGATTTCCTGGACGAAAAAGACCTTGCCGGTGACCAGTAGCCATGCGCCATTCACCAGATACAAACCAGCGGTCAAACAGATCATTCTAAACCCAACCGCTTGTCCCTTCAACAGGCCTTTGCAAACCGTCACATCAACTGATTGGAGAAACCATGAAACTACTGCCATTCGCCAACCCCGGCCGCTTCTGGAAAGGAAATCTTCACACCCACTCGACCCGCTCCGACGGGGCGAAGTCACCGCAGGAGGTCTGCAGACTGTATGAACAGGGCGGCTACGATTTTATCGCCCTAACCGATCATTTTATGGAACAGTACGACTTTCCGATCACCAACACGCGGCCCTATCGTTCAGCCGGGTTTACGACCATCATCGGTGCCGAACTGCATAGCGGAGCCATCGAGAACGGCTCCCCCTGGCATATCGTGGCCGCCGGCCTGCCCCTCGATTTCACGCCCACCACCCCGCAGGAAAGCGGCGCCCAACTCGCCGCCAGGGCCAAGGAAGCTGGCGCCTTTGTCGGCATCGCCCATCCCCACTGGTACACGCTTACCGAAAACGACGTCGCAGCCTTGGGCCCCGCCCACGCGGTCGAGGTCTACAACGGCATAGCCGACGACGCCAATGACCGGCCCGATAGCTGGCATCTGATGGACATACTACTGGACAAGCGCCAGCGCTATTTCGCCTACGCAGCCGACGACGCCCATCTCAAAGAGCACCACGACTTTCGCCGCGGCTGGGTGCATGTGAAAGCCGAAGAGCTCTCCCCCGAAGCTCTGCTGACCGCGCTGAAGGCCGGCGCATTCTATTCCAGCACCGGCCCCGAGATCTATGACATCGATCTTATCCCTGGAAAGCGCTTGACCGTCCACTGCTCGCCCGCTGAACGCATCTTCCTGACCGGCGTCGGCAGCGCCGCCCAGCGCGCCTGGGACAACGGTCTCACCAGCGCCGAGTTCGACCTGACCGACTGGAGCAGCCACTACTGCCGGGTAACCGTACGCGACCGGCAAGGAGGCAGGGCGTGGTCGAATCCAATCTGGCTTGAAGAATGAAAGATAATCACCACTCAGCCGGTCCGCCGTTGCAGGGAAAGGAACGGTCCCCGGTTTTGGTCGTCGATGTGCTCTGTCTGGGCATCGCTTGCTACGATCTGATTTTCTCCGTGGACCGTCACATTGGCCCGGATGAAAAGATGAAGGCGTCCGAGTTGAACGCATGCGGCGGAGGTCTGGCGGCCAACGCGGCCATGACCGTCGCCCGTCTCGGTTTCTCCGTGGCCTTCGCCGGCTATCTGGGCCGGGACATGTACGGCGACAAACATCTCGAGGAGCTGAACGCGGCCGGCGTCAACACAGAGTTGGTCGCCCGCAGCGAGTGGCCGACATCCCTTTCCGCCATTTTCGTCAAGCCGGATGGCGCGCGTGCGCTCGTCAACTACGGCCTCGGCCGGGAAATGCCGGACGAAGTGGAGTTCCATCTGGAAGACTGCCGCCCGCGTGCGGTTCTGGTGGACGGACATTACCTCGATGCAGCCGAGCCGTTGATCGCCCGTGCCAGGGCCGCCGGCATCCCCACTGTGCTGGATGGCGATACGCTCCATCCCGGCTCGAAAACGTTGATGGAAATGGTGGAATTTCTGGTGGTGTCGGAGCACTTTGCGCGTCAATTCAGCCGGCAGGACGATGTGGATGAAGCCCTGACACAACTGAGTCGCTGCGCACCCTCGACAATCATCACCCTCGGCGAGCGGGGACTGTGCTGGCGCAACCGTGCAGACAGCCAATTTGGCGCCAGCGCGGGCAGCTATCCCGCCTTTGCGATCGCGGCAGAGGACACCACCGGCGCCGGCGATGCCTTTCACGGCGCCTTCGCCGCCGGCCTTTCACGGGGAATGGCGTGGGAAGAACTGCTGCGTTTCGCTTCAGCGGTAGGCGCGCTCTGCTGTACCAGAAAAGGCGCGCGCCTTGGCATTCCCACCGGTGCCGAAGTGGCCGCGTTTCTGGACCAGAATTGAACTGCACCAATAGAAAGTAGCGAATAGGAGACGACCAAAATCAGTTGCTGCCCGTCTGTGTCGCCAAGCCGAATGTGTTCAAAACATTTGCGCCAATTTTAGAGCTTATAACTGATTCAGTTTTTTTGTATTGTATGGTAGTATCTGAATGAGGGAATCGCCGACTCCTCTTGACGGCGGTGGAAAGGGACGGTTCGACAGCCGTCCATTTTGTTCATATCCCCCTCGCCGGCTGCACTGCAATCAAGGTCGACGGGGACTTGTTCGACGCCTGTGCGCCGAATATCAGGATTAACGACAGGACAGTCCATTCATTCCGGTTGTCGGAGGACAGAATATGACGGTAGTGGCCCCTGAGCGGCAGTTCGACGACGGCCTTACAGGCGACTTCCCTACGGGTCTGTATGATCCGACAGAGGTTGTCACAGGTGTCGAAGGCTTTGACGCTGTGACCGATGCGCATGTGGCCCAATTTCACGAGCAGGGCTTTCTGATTGTTGAAAACGCCTTCACCGCGCAGGAAGTGCAGGTTGCGTTGGACGGGCTGTTTCACCTGTTGTCGGGGGAAGTGGAGGAGTTCAACGGGGTCCAGTACGAGCGTGCTTCTGCTGGCGTAGCGATTGAAGATCTGCCGCTTGAAGAAAAGCAGGACTATGTACGCAAATTTATGAGCTTCGTCGACTACGACGAACGCCTGAACGCACTCGCCCATCACCCGCTGCTGCTGGCGCTGGTTGAACGCCTAATCGGCGAAGCGCCGGTTCTGTTCCAAAGCATGGCGCTGCTCAAACCGCCCCGTCTGGGCCGGGACAAGCCCTGGCATCAGGATCACGCCTATTTTCAGCTCGAACTTGACGCAAAGGTCGTGGGCTGCTGGATTGCCCTGGACGAGGCCACGGTCGAGAACGGCTGCATGATCATTGCGCCCGGCAGCCATCTGAAAGGACCGGTCGTACACTTCAGACGGCGGGACTGGCAGATCTGTGACACCGACGTCGACACCACCGGGTCAGTGGCCGTACCCCTGAAACCGGGCGGTCTCTTGATCTTTCAGAGCCTGCTCCACCACGGCACACCACCCAACACTACCGGGTCGCGTCGCCGTGCCCTTCAGTTCCATTACCGGCCGCAAAGCGCGCCCCTCACCAGCCAGGAAGAGCGATTGGCGATTTTTGGCGGCGAAGGGTTGGGGGCAGAATGTTGAGGTAAGGCGTGGCGGGAAGGCGTGGGAGTCGAACCCACCGCAGCCGGCTCTGCGCCACCTGCCACTGATTTTGAAGACCAGGGCGTCCACCGGGACACATCCCCTCCCGCTGGCTATTGTATCGGCAGAACCGGGCGCGGTCAAATGAAACGGCTGCGTTCAATACGAAAGTCCCATACGCTGGGCATGCAAGCCTGTTCTCCCCGAATCAGCTTGCCAAAAAATAAAATTTTAATCCAGAACTTTTTCTGTGCTCCGGTCACACCATCCAACCCGTAAGTGTGGCGTGACAGTGGACTGACTTTTGCGACTTTATGGTCGCTCAATCCTACCTTTAGTAAAACATCTAACGCAGTAAGAGGTCTGGATAGAATCGTATGCACTTGGCTTGCCCCGATTGCGGAGCTCCGGTTGAAGTTACCCCGTCGTTCGCGAACTGCCCCGCCTGTGACGCTAATGTAGCCTCACACTATACGCCCGCGGAAATGACTCGCACCATCTATCACCGCGCCCTCGAACATTACTCAATGGGGAATGAAGTGGCCGCGCTGGAAGGAATCGATCAGGGCATCTCCTTGTTGGAGGCGCCCGAACTCCATCTGCTGGCGGCTCTCATTTATCGCAAACGCGGTGAATTCAAGGAGATGCGGGAGCACGTGGCCGCCATCCCCGCCGATGACATCCTGCGCAGCGAAGGCGAATGGCTGCTGCGTTCCCACCAGGAGCAACTCCAATTGGGACGGCAGGAAGAGGCCCGCAGACGGGGCCGCGCCAAAGGCACGCAACTCGCGGTGGGCAAAGCAAGTCGGCAGTTCAGCACCGCATACTACCCGGCCCCGCTGGACAAGAAACAGGTGGCAAAACAAGGCGTCCCCAAAGTGCGGCGCAATCGTCTTCCTTGGGCAATTCCTATCGCCGCCGTGCTGCTGGCTGTCATCTTCTTCTCGCGAGGCCAGAGCGATACGCTTCTCACCGCACTGCGGCAACTGCGTACCATCCCGGGCGAACTGAACGCGGTCTACTCCTCCTTCACCAGAAACGAACCGGCTCCCGCGACCAGCGTAGACGAGACCGATACCGGCTCACAGATCAGCACTGCCTCCACAATAAGCACGCCGACGCCCGAGACTTCGTCTGTCGCGCTCCCGACTTCCACAACGGCGCCGACGCCGGAACCGACTCAACCGCCCCCGACTCCCACTGCGGCAACCAGCACCTCCCCTGACGTGAAGGCGACCATTATCGCCGCGGCGCGCGTGCAATCTTTCGATCTGGCCACCTTCCTGAATGAACTGGAACGTCCAGAACTGGCCGCCCTCGGGATACAGGCTACGTGGGCCTCGGGAGCGCCCCCCGGCGAACTGATTCTGGAGGGAACTGTGACGTACACCGCTGTTCAACTCGAACTGCTGGAGTTGGCGGCCGGGATTGAGGGGGTTACTTCGATCGACCACAGCGGGCTGGAAGTGGACCTGCCCGAAACTTACATTGTCCGGGTAGGCGAAAACCTGCGCCACATTGCGCTTCGGTTATACGGAGATATGGATCGCTGGACAGAAATCTACGAAGCCAACCAGGATCTGGTCGGCGAAGATCCCAATAACCTTTGGGTTGGCCTTTCACTGACCATTCCGCAGGAGGAACAGCCCCAAGAGGATCAGAGCCAGCCATGAGTTGTGATCCCTCAAGACCGCGGCTCCCCGCGCCGGCCGTGAGGGTAACCTGGTCCCATAACCTGGCTGCCCCCCACCGCGCCGCGGCCGCGCCGCTATCGGCAACTCCGTAGGCGGCGAAAGAACGTATGAAGTCCGGCACGGTCAACAGACGACTGCTGACAATTCTGCTGGTCGTCTTTGTCCAGATGCTGGGCGCCTCTCTGATATTTCCTGTCCTGCCGCTGTATGCGCAGCGGCACTTTCATATGTCGGCGGAGATGATCACGCTGCTCACCTCCTCTTTCTTCGCCGCCCAATTCCTCGCCGGTCCATATGTCGGCCGCCTTTCCGACAATTACGGACGGATTCCGGTTCTGATCGTCAGCCAGATCGGGACCGTTGTCAGCTTTGTGCTGTTGGCCTTTGCGCCGAGCTTTGGCTGGCTCTTCTTTGCCCGCATCCTGGACGGAATCACCGGCGGCAATATCATCGTAGCCCAGGCATACATTACCGACATCACCCCGCGGGAAAAGCGTACCGAGAGCCTCGGCTACATCTTGGCCGTTTTCGGCCTCGGTTTCATCTTCGGCCCCGCGCTGGGCGGCGTGCTTGCCGCAGCCTACGGTCCCACAGTGCCATTTCTGGTAGCCGCGGCCGCCGCGGCGGCCGTCGTCCTGCTCACTTGGTACGCGCTCGATGAGACGCTCTCGGCAGAGGAAAGACGCCGCGCCCGCGCCCGCCGCGCCGGCAGCCTCACTATCGGCAGTCTGCTGGGAGGCGCTCCCTGGGCCCTGCCGCTGCTGGCGATCCTCCTGATCGCCTTTCTCGGTCAGTTTGCGCTGGGGCTGTTGCAGTCTACCTTTGCGCTCTTCGGCGAAGCTGTACTGTTCAAGGGCGAAAGCCGGGAGGTCACCGACGTCGGCATCGGCCTGTTGCTCTCCGTTGTGGGGGTCTCCCAGCTGTTCACACAGACCTATCTGCTGCGGCGGTTGGCGCGGCGCTTCGACGAGGGTCAGCTTGTCGTGATAGGCAGTGTTCTGCGTACTTTAGGCATGACGATCTACGCGATCGTAACGACGCCGTGGCTTGGGGCATTCGGCTCACTATTCTTTGCTGTCGGATTTGGGATCGCCAGTCCTCCCCTGCAGTCGATGTCCACCTCATTCGTGGCTGATCAGGACCGGGGTGGCGTACTGGGCTGGTTTCAGTCGAGCATCAATCTGTCCACGATCATCAGCACGGCCATCGCCGGTGTCATATTTGCCCGGGGGCCGACAGTGCCGTATTGGATCGGCGCGGCCACGTCCGCTTTGGTGGTGCTGGCAATGATCGGTATGATGCGGTGGATGCCGACTCAGCCCGTCCGCGCGTCAGAAGCGTAGAGGGTCTGGTGTAAAGTGTATGTCGAGTAACGGAGAACCCTGATGACACACAAAGAACGGTCGCACACGGCAATCCAGCCCGACCTGAACACACCGATTCCCTTTGATGACGTCGCCCGCCTGCCGCAGGCCAGCGACAATGTCGCCATCGCCACCCGCCGCCTGGCAGCCGGGTTCACAATTGAGCGTGACGGCGCGCGGTTCAGGCTCGATACAACTATACTCGTCGGCCATCGTTTCGCTATCGAACCGATTGCAGAGGGCGAACCTCTGATGTCCTGGGGTCTTCCTTTCGGCATGGCGACGCGTCCGATCGCGCCGGGCGAGTATGTATGCAACGTCGGCATGATCGAGGCGCTCAGCGGACGCGCCCTCGATTTCACCCTCCCGCAGCAACCGAATTTCCAGGACCGGATCATCCCCTACGAAGTCGACGAAGCGGCTTTTCGCCCTGGCCGGCAGGTGGACCGATATAAAGAGGAGCGCACCTTTCTGGGGTTCCGACGCGCCGGCGGGCGCGGCGTCGGCACACGCAACACGATCGTCATCCTGGGGACGACCTCCAGCACGGCCGCCTTTGTCAGAAGTCTGGCGCAGACATTGCAGCCAGCCGCCGGCGCCTTCCCCGGCTTCGACGGCATCGTTGCTATCGCCCACACCGAGGGCAGCGGCTATGAACGGCTGAACAACCGAGAGTTTGTGTTGCGCACGCTTGCCGGGTTGATCGTACATCCGAATGTCGGCGCGGTACTGGCGGTGGATGTACTCGAAACACACCCGGACGCCGACCATGCAATCAGCAACGCCGAGCTGGAGGCCTACCTGCGCGCGCATGAATATCCCCTGGCGGAAGTGACGCATCGCTTCTTCACGCTGTCCGGGGACTGGGAAGCCGACTTGACGGAAGCGTCGGCAACCGTAGAGCACTGGCTGCCTGAGATCGCGACCCTGCCGCGAACACCGGAGTCGCTGGCCCATCTGAACATCGCCCTTCAATGCGGCGGCTCGGACGCCTTCTCCGGGCTCTCCGGCAATCCTCTGGCCTCCGCCGTTGCCAAAGAGGTCATTCGCTACGGTGGACGCGCCAACCTGGCCGAGACCGACGAACTGATCGGCGCCGAAGCCTATCTCCTGCAGAACACGCGCGATCTGGCGACCGCGCGGGCCTTTCTCGACTATGTTGCGCAGTTCAAGGAGCGGCTGGCCTGGCACGGCCAGACCGCTGAGGGCAATCCCACCGGCGGAAACAAGCTGCGCGGGCTCTACAACATTGCGCTCAAGTCGATCGGCGCTGCAATCAAGCGCCACCCCGACGTGCGGCTGGATTGGGTTGTCGATTACGGGGAGCGGATGGTGAAGACCGCGAACGTCTCGGCGCCGCGCGGGACCGCGCCCGACCCGGCGCCCGGCTTCTACTTTATGAACACACCGGGCAACGACCTGGAAAGCATCGCCGGTCAGGTGGCCGGCGGCTCGAATTTGATCATTTTCGTCACCGGCAACGGTTCGATCACCAATTTCCCATTTGTGCCGACGATCAAAGTGATGACAACGACGTCGCGCTTCGAGCTGCTCTCCGAGGAAATGGACGTGAACGCCGGCGCCTACCTGGATGGGATGACGATGGACCAGTTGTGCGGCGAGAGTCTCGATCTTCTGGTGGAGATCGTGTCCGGCCGGCGCAGCAAGGGCGAGCTTGCCGGTCACTCGCAGATCTCCATCTGGCGCAACTGGCAGCAGCAGGACCACAGCCAACTGCAGACGATCCTGGAGCGCCCGCAGCCGGACGGGAATCCGCTCTCGATCAGAACGCAACCCGGTGAGCTCGAGCGGACCGACCTGCCCCAACCGGCAGGCGCGCGTGTCGGCCTGATTCTTCCCACCAGTCTCTGTTCCAGCCAGATCGCCGGCATGGCAGCGCAGCGTCTCAACCGGGTGGCCTCTGAGCCGAAGGCCGACGGTCCTTGTGAAGCCGGGATGCCTCCCCTGTTTACCGCCCTGCCCCACACAGAGGGCTGCGGCGTCGCCTTCGCCTCAACGCAGGCGATCTATGCCCGCACAATGATCGGTTACGCCACCCATCCCCTGGTGGGCGCCTGTCTCTTTCTGGAGCATGGCTGCGAAAAGGCCCACAACGACTACATCCATTCGTTGCTGCGCGACGGCGGCCTTGCCGAGGAGGACTTCGGCTGGGCCAGCGTACAGTTGGATGGCGGCATCGCCAGTGTCCTCGACAAGATCGACGGCTACTTCGCCGAGCAGGACTCCAAGCTGCGCCGGCAGAACGAACACGACCGCAAGCTGTCTTTGGCGCTGCTCAGCGACGGCGCCGTGCCCGCAGCTGTTGCGGAAACCCTCGCACGCATCGCCCGCTGGGTCGCGGCCGCCGGCGGCACGGTCGTCACACCTGTATCCGGCGGTTTAATCGAGGCGCCCGCCTTTCGCGCCGCCCTGGGAATAGACGCTGCCGACTTGGCGCCTTCCCTCGCCTACGGCCAGGCCGCGGAGGCAGTCGGTTTCCACCTGATGGAAATGCCCACCTCCCATTGGAGCGAGACGCTGACCGGTCTCGGCGCCAGCGGCGCGCAGTTGATCATCGCCTACTCCGACAGGTTGAGAGCGGGGCATCCGCTTGTGCCCATCCTGCAGCTTGCCGGCGAGGAAGCGCGCACCGCGCCGGATTTGAGGCTGTGCGGCGACCCGGGCGCGTGGCCGCAACAGATCCTGGATCTGGCAGCGCAAACGCTGGCGGGCAGCTACCAGCCGCAATGCACTGTTCACAAGCACATCGACTTTCAGCTCACCCGCGGTCTGCTGGGGATTTCAACATAGCGAGCGCCAGTATCCGAGCGTTCGCCGTCAGTGGCGGTGGTACCGATTACTGGGACGGCTGGCCGCTGCCGGCATCACGCGACGCAATCGCCGGGAAGTCCCCCGGCTCCACCAGGAGACGTGCTGCGCGGTTTTCCACGTCGATCAGCCACAGCGAGGGCACGACATCCGGCCCCCGCAGGGGAAACCGTCGCGTGATCAGAAAGCGTCCGTCGGGACTCCAGACCGGCGGCCCGTGATCGTAGACGGGATCCGCTGTCAGCGCGACCGCCTCCGTGCCGTCGGGGCGCATCCGCCAAATCTGGCTGGCCCGCGTCGCGCCCGGGCCTTCCAACTCTTTGCGCCGAAACGCGATCCAGGCGCCGTCAGCCGACGGGACGGCCGAACTGTCGTGGACCAGGGCCGCGGCGTCGCTCCCCACCTCACTCAACTCGACCTGCTCGCCGCTTTCAACGTCGATCGCGATCAGATGGGTCATCCATTCATCGCCGCTCTGCCTGAAATCGGTTGTATACAGCCTGGGTAGGGAACGGTCCCAGGAGCATGTCTCACCGGTGGCGGTTGGATAAAAGTCGGTCTGCCCGGCCTCGCCTGCCGGCCCCGCAGACAGATTGATGACCGCCAACTGCTGTTCCTCTGGCGAAACGAAGCAGAGCCACGCCCCATCAGCAGACCAGCGGGCGTCGAGTCCAAGACGCTGGCTGTCGCTGAAGATCGGCGCAGTTTCGCCCGATTTCACATCCAGAATCCAAATCCGCGGCGGGCTGAGCACACCGGACGCAAACGCGTTGACCGCACGACGCGTGTAGGCCAGAAGTGCGCCGTCGGCCGACCAACTCGGTCCACTGCATGACGCGTTTTCGCAGGCCAACAACGGCCTGTCCTGTCCGCTGGCCAGATCGATCAGCCGCAGATCGCTGAACCCCAGTTCCCCTAGCGCCCCGTAGGCGATCAACCTGCCGTCGGGTGACGGCGCGAAATCCCATACACTGACTTCAGTTGGGGTCAGGGGGCGTGGCGAGAGGTCGGCGCTGAACTCTTCATCCGTGAACGGCAACGAGTGCAACTGGGCGCGCCCGACTTCATCGACCGTCTTGTAGAGCAGGTAGACGGCGCCGTCGTCTCCGGCAACCCGGCGGCTTTGTCCCCACAGGCCGAGGAGCAACAGCGTGCACAGGCTGAGGATCGAGAGTACGGTCAGATCAAAACGGCTCATGAATTCGAGGGCCGGGGACCAGATACAGGCCGCAGGTACGCCCGGCCTCCGAGCACTGGCATCATGTCACAGGCGTCAGGGATAGAGATAGGGTTGGTTAGGTTCCGGTACAGCCTCCAGCTGCTCCGCCACGAGTACAGGGATGTCACTGCCTCCCCGCGTGGCGAACTGTCCAACGACCCGCACCCACTGGCCTTCCTCCAACTCCCCTTCAGAAGATAGACCGGCCGCCAGGCTGACCGGCAGGCCAACGGCCATGGCATCGGCCGCGCAGCAGCCGACAACAAAACGGGTGAGGGTGAACTGTACCTCGTCCGCGGCGTCATCAAGATAGACAAAGCCAACGACATCGGCAGTGTCGGTTTCGGCCGGCCGTTCTCCCTGGTGAAAGGCGAGTACCCAATCCAGAATCGTGCGCTCGCTGCTATTTTGCGCCAGCGACGAACGCACGGCTGCCGGCAGAACGCTATCCAACCCCCCCGCGCTGATTTCACGGTTCTGCAGCGCAGCCACGCCCAGAGGACGGGGAGGCACCAGCAGCCCGAGAACTATAGGAAGGGAGATAAGCACAAACCCCGACCACCCCAAAGCGTGGCCATGATGGTGGTCGTTCTCTTCAGCCGGTGGTCGAGCCTCGCCCGTCAGGACGGATGCAGGATCATCCGACGCCGCGGGCGTATCTTCGGCCTCCTGGAGCAGGTAGCGGTAGCTTAACCCCACCACAATGAGACCGATCACCGCTGCCACCGTCAGCCAGTCAAACCGTTGACTGATGTAGTAGTTGAGCGTGCCGGACGTGATGCGCGTGAACAAAAAGATGCCCAGCCCCAGCAGAAGCAGCCCTTTGAGAGCGGCCTGCACCTTGGTCAGTCGCACCAGTCTGCCGGTCATCGTAACGGAATCCTGTGTCACTTTCTTGTCTGTCCTGTCTTGCGCCAAACTATCCGTCAAATACCCACCTGCACATTCCAGAAGACACCGATAACCGCCACCAGCGCCAGCGGCAGCAGAATTAAATAAAGGACGGTGCGCCGTCGGAAAACCCCCAGAAACAGCAGTGAACTCTTGATATCCACCATCGGCCCGAACACGAGAAAGCCGAAAAGCGATCCGGTCGTGAAGGCGTTGCTGAAAGCCAGGGCGATAAAGGCGTCCACCGTCGAGCAGACCGACAGAATGAATGCCAGCGCCATCATCACAAAGACGGAGATAATCGGCCCCTGACCGATAGCGAGCAAAGTGGACTGGGGAACAACCGTCTGCATCGCCGCCGCCAGCAAGGCCCCGGCGATCAGATAGCGGCCCATGTCCAGAAAATCATCGCCCGCCATGACAAGCGCCTGCCAGATGCCCGGGCGGGAGCCACCGTGGTCGTGATGGTGACTATGATCGTGATCATGACTGTGGTCGTGGTTATCATCGTCGTCGTGGCCGTTGGAGGTGGCCAGCGTCTCGGGCAGCAGGATCTCTCGCGGGCGGGCCAGATGGAAGATCAGTCCAACCGTAAACGCCACAAGCATGCTGAATACGACCCGCCCCCACAGCACTGGTCCCCAACCGAAGGCCGCATAGGTACTGAAGATCACGACCGGATTGATCACCGGCGCTGCCAGCAAAAAGGCGATCCCCACCGGCAGCGGCAGCCCCTTGCCGTACAGCCGTCGTGTCACCGGCACGACGCCGCACTCGCAAACAGGGAAAACAAAGCCCAATCCGGCGCCGGCCAGCGCCGCCAGCAACGGATGATTGGGTATGTAGCGTTCCACCATCCCCTGATTCACGTAGACAGCGATGATGCCCGACACGACTGAACCGGCAATCAGAAAAGGGGCGGCTTCAATGAAAAGGCTGAGGAATATAGTGACAAACGTCTGGAATCGCTCGGCCGCGAAGAAACGGGCCTGGGGCGTGTTGATGCTGCTGGCCAGGACCACGACCAAGGCAAACACCAGGAACGCCGCAATCCCCCAGCGCGGGCGGCCGAACCAGCGGTTCTCTACTCTCTCTGCAGCCGCCTGTGGCAGCGGTGATGTCTGACCCATTTGGTAGCGAGTAGGTGGTGGTCACTGTTGTTCATTCGCCACCGAATCCTATCGAGCAAACTCGTATCAACGACATTAAGAAGCGGGTAGTGAAGTCGTCTTTTCTTGCTTCTCTCTACGATCTTCAATCTTACTTGAGGCACCCTATTCTGCCAACCTGGAGCGTCCGGCGCTGTCCGTCCACACAACTGGCGAAACCCCACCGATAGGATGCCCATTTCTGTCAACCAGTACCCCTCTCCTTAGACAGAAACTGTCATTGTCGGTTATCATTCGCAATACCCTCCTGGCGATTTTTTCCAGCGTTCGCAGAGCCTGAAATCGTCCCGTCGAGGGTCTTCTTTCAAACGCCATCCAGTACAAGGCCTACGCAATGTCACGCATGACGGTTGAACAGCTTCGGCAGGACCTTCCCATGACCCGGGAAGTCGGATATTTTCAGACCGGGACTTACGGCCCCGCCAGCGACTCCGTGCTCCAGGCCGTGCGCGAGACCATGGAAACCGAGGCGCGTCACGGCCCCGCCACCCCCGCCGGCCGGCAGTCACACACCGAACGTGAGGCCGCCGCCCGCAGCGGACTGGCCCGGATGCTCAATGTAAAGGAAGAGGAGCTCGGCATCGAGACCAACACCTCCCGGGCCATGCAACAGATCGTGCGCGGCCTCGACTGGCAAGAGGGCGACGAGTTCGTCATGACCTCGCTCGAGCATGTCAGCACCTACGGCCTCTCCTATGCGCTGGAGCAGAAATACGGCGTGAAGACCATCGTGCTGGGCGAAGTGTACGACGAACATCTCCTCGGCGATCTCGCATCCGTGCTCACCGACCGCACCCGCCTGATCTGCCTCAGCCACATCGCCTCCCCCAATGGCCGTCTGCTCCCCTGCAAGGATGCAGCCGCCATTGCCCACGACGCCGGCGTGCCCGTCATGCTCGACCTGGCCCAATCGGTCGGCCAGATGCCGGTGGACCTAAAGGAACTCGACTGCGACTTTGCCGTCGGTTCCGGCCACAAATGGCTGCTCGGCCCCATGGGTACCGGCTATATGTACATTTCTGAAAAACAGCTCCCCGGCTTTCGCCCCAACTTCATTCCCGACCGCAGCCCCTGGTCGCTTCCCGATGCCCCGACACCGGCGCCGACCGCCCGCTCCCGCACCGAGATCGGCACCTATAACCATGCCCTCGTCGTCGGCCTCGGCCGCGCCGTCGAGATCATGGAAAGCATCGGCCTGGATACAATGCAGAAAAGAATAACCCAACTGTCAGATCGCCTGCGGCAGGGCGTCGGCCACATCGATCGCGCCCGCATCATTACGCCCCAGGAGGCGGGGAAGTCGGCCGGCATTACCTCGTTGATGTTCGACGGCTTCACCAAGACCGATATGGACGGCCTGGTTGAGAAAATGCATGAACGCCATCAGACGGTGGTCAAGTCCCAATGGCTGACCGCCCCGCCCGACCCGGTCAAAGTCGCCATGCGCATCTCCGTGGCCGCCTTTAACGACGAAAGTGAAGTAGACCGCCTTCTGGAGGGGCTGGACGAAGAACTGTAACCACAGTGGCCGGTGAGACCGCCGGCAACGAGCAACTTTCCATCACCAAGAGGAAAAGAAAAAATGCCTGAACGCCTGGTACTCTGGGGACCGCCCGTTGTAGAGAGGATTCCCACCGATCCCGACTACGCCGACTACCTGCCCGGCTGGGTGCAGAAATGCGCCAACGTCGGAATCACTAAAATCGTCGGCGGAGACCAGACCCGCGCCCTGACCGAAGCCGCCCATGCCGTCGGCATCAAGGTCGATCCCTACATCAACTACAACTCCTTCCCCCGCCACGGCTGGGCACGCGTCACCTATGGCTGGTCCCTCGACTTTCTGCGCCCCCCCGTGACCGCAGCCGAGGCCCGCGCTGTCATGGACAGCCACCGGCCCATCTATGACGCCCCCAAAGTAACCACCACCATGACCGACTTCGCGGCCAAAAATCCGCAGTTCCGCAGCCTCACCCGCACCCGTTCCTACACCCTGCAACCCGGCGACGATCTCTACCTGAGCGCTGCCTTCCCCGAAGTCCGCGCCGAACAGACCGAGCAGTTCCTCGATACGCTCGCCCACACCCAGGGCGACGGCATTCAGGTCGAGTTCGTGCTCGGAAACGAGGACGAGAACGGGGCCGTCCCCTACGGCTACGAAGACCGCACCGTCAACGAATTCCAGGCCAAACACGGCAAGAACCCGTTCGACCTGCCCAACGACGATCCTGAATGGATCCAGTTTCGCGCCGACTACGTCACCCTTGCCCTGACCGAGATGCGGGCCGCGGTCAAGCAGGCCAGTCCCGACGCCATCTTTTCGACCACCCTTATCGCCGGCGAAAAAGAGGACTATCTCAAACTCCTGCACGACTGGCCGGCCTGGCTCGAGCAAGGCATCGTCGACGAGTTCTATATCTGGTTCCGTACCAACTCGGATCTCGACGCGCTCGAGCGGCAGCTGAGCTACGCCGTCGAAGTGGCCGGCGGGCGCACACCGGTTATCGCCGAGCTTTCCTGTTACCATCCGGGCAGCTTTCAACAACCTGACCAGATGCTGCGCGCCGCCGAAGTAGCGATGGATTGCGGCGTCGACGGCGTCGGCATCTACCGCAGCCACGCGGTGGAGCAACTGGAGTTCTGGCCGGTGTTAGAGAAGATGAGCAAGCTGTAGAAGGGTGATGCGGCTGAGATTTCGCTTCAGCGATCGTGAAATTCTGCACGCGTCCAACTGTTTGAATGAAAGGGAGGCACACGATGTCCTATTACGTCGCCGCGTACGACACCGAAGGCGTATTCCCCTGGTGGGATAAGGACCGACGTCAAAGAGGCTTCAGCTACACCCCCGAACATATCGCCGAGTTTCTCGACGGCGTGCGCGCCGTCGCCGACGTCCACCTGCAGCGCGCCGCGCCCGCTTCCTTCTTCCTTGTCGCCAAAATGCTGGAGCTCTGCGGCCCCGAACTGTGCGCCATTCTTGACCATCCCCTATTCGATATCCAGTGCCACACCTTCACCCATCCCAACCTGAAAGAGCTAGGCGACGACAGAGCCGCGCTCCGATATGAACTCGGTGACGCCAAAAAACTTATCGAAGATACCTTCGGCCGCGCAGTGAACGGCCTGACCGCGCCCGGCGGATACACCCACGGCTTCCGCGGCCAGCATGCCGTTCTGGAAGTCATGTGGGACGCCGGCTACCGCTATGTACGCAGCGTCGGCAAAGGTCCAAATGGCACCCTGCCCGCCCTCCTGGACCAGCCTTTCTGGTACGCGGAAGAAGGCTTCCCAGAACTCCTGGAAACGCCTTCCCACGCCTGGCACGACAACATCCTCACCGGCCAGCCCGCTACCGTGCACTGGCCGCCGCTCCTGCCCTGGCCCTACCCCAATGAGATGCCCCGCGACGCCCAAGGCGTCTACGAAGCCTACGCGCCCGGCATCGACTACTGCACGCAGCAGGACCTTCTATACTACATGCCCATTTTCCACCCCTGGTCGATCTACCGCATCGACAAGCAGGCCGCCCAGATCGGCCTCCTGCTCGATCACGCCCGCCAGAAGATGGAGATGACATCCTGCAACCACATCTACCAGCACATCCTCCAGCATCCCGAGCTGGTCTGAACACCGATCCACTCCCTACGAGCGGTGTCACTAAAAACTGAAAACTCAAAACTAAAATGACAGATCAAACACCAATCAACGTAGGTATCGCCGGCCTCGGCCGCACCGGCTGGAACAACCACGCCAACGCCTGTGCCCACCTCCCCGACCAGTTTCGCGTCGTCGCCGTCTGCGACCCCGATCCGGAACGCCAGGCCGAAGCCATCGAACGCTTCGACTGCCTCGCCTACGCCTCATACGAGGAGCTGGTCGCCGACAAAGCCGTCGAACTCATGGTGGTCGCCACACCCAGCAACCTCCATGCCGAACAGTCGATCGCGGCCATGTGCGCCGGCCAGCACGTCATCGTCGAGAAACCCATGGCCAGCGACCTCGCCGGTGCCAAAGAGACCGGCCGCACCCTCACCGTCCATCAGAATCTGCGCTACGCCGCCGACTTCGTCAAAGTGCGCGAGGTGATCGACTCCGGCGTCCTTGGGCGCATCATCGAGGTCCGCATCCACAACGGCGGCTTCGATCGCCGCTGGGACTGGCAGACCATGAAAAGCTACGGCGGCGGCATGCTCAACAACAGCGGCCCCCATTTCGTCGACATGGGCAGGCTCCTGATCGACGACCCAGAGCCGGAAGTCTTCTGCCACATGGAGGCCACCCCTCTCTATGCCGGCGACGCCGACAGTCACGTCAAGATCATCCTCAAACCCAAGCCCGACCACGGCCCGCTGGTCGAGATCAACATCACCACCGCCTGTGCCGTCCCCCAGCCGAACTTTCTGGTCCTGGGGACGCAAGGCTCCATGGCCTGTTACCGCGAAGAAGCGCACCTGAAATACTTCGATCCCGCCGAAGCCCCGTCCCTGGTGCTGGACGAAGCGCCCATCGCCCGCGACCGCGTCTACAATCGCGAACAGCTACCTTGGAAGGAGGAACACGCTTCCTTTGTCTACGACGGCGCCGCCTCCGTACAGGAGTTGTATCGCGCCCTCTACGCCTCTATCCGCCAAGGTAAGGAACTGGACATCACCCCCGAGAGCATACGCGCCCAGATCGCGGTTCTCGAAAAGTGTCGCGAACTCAATCCCGGTGTAATCTGAAAACAGCGAGAGGCGGGATCTTCCCGTTTCTTGCCTTCCTGATCTCTCCGCCGCAAAGGAGTTTCCTATGGAACTGAGTTGCACGTCCGTAATGCTTCCCCGTTGGGAGCTGGACGAAACATTCGACAAGCTGCAGCAATACGGCTACGACGCCGTCGAGCTGCGCTGCCGCTACAACCCCGATGATCCAAACGCCGAGCCCTTCTTCTGGGGCCGCCATCTTTCCGACGTAAGCCCGGACAATATCCTCGACAAGGCCGACCAGATTCGCGCCGCCGTCAAACGCACTGGTGTACGCGTCGCCGCGCTCGCGCCCAACGCCCGCTACGACGATACCGAACACGTCATCAAGCTCTTCAAGGGCGCCCTGGCCATCGACCCCGACCGACCGCCTCCGATCCGCATCGACGCCCCCAAACACGACCGCACCAAACCCTACTGGCCGCAGTTCCTGGCCGCGCGCGCCGGCTACGCCAAACTGGCCGAACTGGCAAGCGAGTATGGCGTCAAGGCGACCTATGAGATCCATACCGGTACACTCGCCGTCACCGCGTCGCGCACGCTCGAACTCCTGCGCGATCTCGACCCCAACCACATCGGCGCCATCTACGACGTGCAGAATATGGTCGAAGTGGGCATCGAAGACACCCGCATGGGCCTGGACCTTCTTGGCCCTTACGTAGCCCACTGTCATATCGGCAACCGCCTGCCCGAGCCTGCCAGCCAGGGCCCCGATGGCAATACGATCTGGCGCTGGCGCGGCGCTCGTCTCGCCGAAGGCGTCGCAGACATCCCCCAACTGATCGACGACCTCAAGACCGTCGGCTACAAGGGCGCGCTCTCCCTCGAACTGTTCATACCCGAAAACTTCGAGCCCGGAAACGATGACGAGATCGTGCAGACTGAAGGGGCTTTCCTGCGCAAGTTAATCGATCGAAACTAGCGCCCACTGCACGCGGGGTCGCCCGCCCGCGTCTCTTAGCAATACGCGATACGACATAAAGCAGAGGATGACACCGCCATGCCCTACGCCATCTGCAACGAACTCTTCGAAGGCTGGCCCCTGGAAAAGACAGCCGCCTTCGTCGCCGACCTTGGCTACCAGGGCCTCGAACTGGCGCCTTTCACCCTCTGCAACCTTGTCACCGACCTATCCACCGCCGACCGCCACCGTATCCGGCGCACCGTCGAAGGCGCCGGCCTCTCCGTCGTCGGCCTCCACTGGCTGCTGGCACAGACCGAAGGCTTCCAGCTCAACGATTCCGATCCCGATGTCCGCGCCTGCACCGCCCAGTACCTGCTCGATCTGATCGACTGCTGCGCCGATCTGGGCGGCGAGGTGCTCATCTTCGGCTCGCCGCAACAGCGTGACGTGCCGCCCGGCCGTTCGCGCGCTGAAGCCTGGAAATCCACGACCGAGATCATGCACGCTTGCGGCGTGCGCGCCCAGGAGCAGGGCGTCCTCTTCTGCGTCGAACCGCTCAGCACCAACGAAACCAACTTCATCGTCAATGTCGACGAAGCAGCAGATCTGGTGCGCCAGGTCGATCACCCCGGCCTCCAGATGATGGTCGATACCAAGGCCATGAGTAACGACCCCCGACCCATCCCCGATCAGATCCGGGCCGTTCATCCCCTCTTCCACCACGTCCACCTCAACGATCCCAACCTGCGCGGCCCGGGCATGGGAGACCTGGACTTCGTGCCCATCTTACAGACGCTCGACAACCTCAACTACGACCGCTGGCGGTCGGTGGAAGTATTCGACTTCACGCCCGGCCCTGAACGGACCGCCCGCGAAAGCCTCGCCTACCTCATGTCTGAACTGTGATTAACTGCAACGGCAGTTGCCTTTAATCCCCTAATCCCAACAATCCCCCAAAATCACAGTCAAAAGTAGCGTTTGACACAAAACAATAAAACCGTAGAATGGAGTCGTTCCCGCGGTGCCCTTCCCAAAGGGGGCCGGGGAAACTAAACGTCATTGGCAAGGGTCTTGCTGTCCGCCGAAACGCGAACATATGCAACCCCGCCAATTCCTCATCCGCGTTTCATACATCATCACACGTAGAAAAGGAGATTCAGAAAGATGGCACTCCGTAAGTTAGTGATTCGTACAACTGTACCACTGGCAGCCCTGTTGCTCCTGCTGCTCGCGGCCGGGTGTGTCGCGCCCGCTGCCGCGCCGGCCGACTCGGGCGACGGGGACATGATGGAGGCGAAGAGCGAACTCGTCGTCGCTGTCGCCCAGGAAATGACCTCCTTGGAAGCGCCGCTGGCCGCCGCTGAAACCAACTGCAACGGTTGTTTGAACGTTGTGGAAACACTGGTCACGCGCAACTTTGCCACCGGTGAGATCATTCCCCTGCTGGCAACCGAATGGGAGCGGATCGACGATAGCACGATCCAGTTCCAGCTGCGCCAGGGCGTCACATTCCACGACGGTTCGCCCTTGAACGCCGAAGCAGTGGCCACAAGCATCAACTACATGTTTGAAGCCGACCTGGTCAGCGACCTCAGGGGCTTTATCGGCGGTGAGCTCAGCGCCGAAGCGGTTGACGAACACTCTGTAAATGTCACTGCTGAGAACCCTGACCCGATCCTGCTGGAAAAGATGTACTTCGTCGCCATCACCTCCGCCAAGCAGATCAACGAAGAGCCGGATACCTACTCGACCAAACTGGTAGGCACCGGTCCCTACATGCTTGACGAGTGGAACCGCGGCGAATCGATCATCTACGTCGTCAATCCCGACTGGTGGGGCCACGACAACCCCGACGAGGCCGGCGGCAAAGTATCCTTTGACCGCTTGGTCTGGCGCTTCCTGCCCGAAGATACGGTTCGCGCCGCAGCCGCCCAGGCCGGCGAGGTCGACATCGCCCAGTTCGTGACGCCGGACCAGTGCAACGCGGCCATGGGCGACGACAGCCTGCGCTGCGCCTCTGTGGCCAGCGTCGAGACAATGTTCGCCCGCATGGGCAACAAAAAGCTGTTTGAGGACATTCGCGTACGCAAAGCCCTCAACCTCGCCATCGACAAAGAGTTGATCATCGAAACGTTGCTGGGCGGAGCCGCGACCATCACCGGTCAGATCGTCAATGAGACCGCCACCGGGCACAACCCCGACCTCCAGCCCTATCCCTACGATCCCGACATGGCCCGCGCCCTCCTCGAGGACGCCGCGGCCGACGGCGTAGACGTGGGCCAGGAGTTTACCCTCGCCTCCCGCCAGGGCCTGCACGCCGGCCACGTTGAGGTCATCGAGGCCATCGGCGGCATGCTGAACGAAGTCGGCTTCAACGCCAACGTCAGCGTCATGCCTCCGGACACCTTCAACCCCCAGTTCAGCCATAACTGGTCGGACCTGGAGGGCCAGCCCAACTGGGTCGCCGTCCATCTCCACGGCAACGAGATCCTTGACCTCTGGTTCTCCTATGTCAACTACTTCACCTGCGGTGGGGTCGTGTCGCTCTACTGCAACGCTGAGGTCGATGCGCTTTGGGAAGAGGCCCGCAACCTCTCGGGCGAGGCCCGTGACATGAAGTTGCAGGAGGCCGCGCAGGTCGCCTACGACGACTATGCCTACGGTCTCATCGCCCATCTGGACCTGGCCTACCTCATCAGCGAAGATCTGAATTGGGACGTGAAGCTGGATCACCGCCTGCAGGCCAAGGAGATGTCACCCAAGTAACGGGCTGAGAAGGCACTGCCCACAGGGGCTCGTAAATCAGTGAACGCACAATACGTGATACACTGCTTCCAGGGGTGATGATTCCTCCGCCGAGGAGATAATAAGTAAGAGGTGAGCAGAGAGAGCATCTCCCGCTCTCTCTTTCCCCTCTTCCTGTTCCTCGCAGTTAAAGGGCGATCCGATTCTTTTCTATCTGCGCAGACGCTTCATCCACTCGGTTGGCGTCGCCTTTGCCGTTATCACTATCGTATTCATAACAGGCCGCATTCTCGGCGACCCGGTCCGCATCATGGTGGGCGTCGAAGCCTCCGAAGAACGCGTCCAGCAGGTTCGCGACCAGTTGGGTCTCAACGATCCCCTTCCGGTCCAATACGCCAGATTCGCCGTAAGAGCAATACGCCTCGATTTCGGTGACTCCTTCTGGCAAAAGACGCCCACCCTCCCCCTCGTGATCGAGCGTCTCCCTGCCACCTTCCGCCTTACCGCCGCCGCCTTCCTGCTCGCCGCGCCACTGGGTATCCTCCTCGGCGCCGCCGCCGCGCTGCGCCCCCATACCTTCCTCGACAGGATTATCAACATCCTTTCTCTGGGGGGCGTCTCCATGGTCGACTTCTGGATGGCGCTGATGTTGATCCTCGTCTTCGCCGTCCAATTCGGCTGGTTCAAGACATCCGGCTACGGCGGCTTCGCCTACATGGCTCTGCCCGCGCTGACGCTCTGCTATTCACCCCTGGGACGTATCTCCCAAATCACCCGCAGCGCCATGCTGGACGAGATGAACCAGCCCCATATCACCGTCGCCCGCGCCAAGGGACTTGCCGAGCGGCGCATCGTCTTTGTCCATGCGCTCAAAAACGCCGCCATTCCCGTCGTCACCATCAGCGGCGACATGCTCTCTTCCATGCTCAACGGCGCTATCCTGGTTGAAACCGTCTTTGCCTGGCCCGGCATCGGACTCCTCACCCTGCAGGCGCTCCAACGGCGGGACCTTCCCCTCGTGGAAGCGACCGTATTCGTCGTGGCCTGCATGGTGATCATAGTCAACCTGCTCGTCGACCTGAGCTATGTCTACCTGAATCCAAGGATCCGCTTCCAGTAACCCCGGCGGCTCCCTCCAGAACCGCGGCCGCCACTGTTCCTTTATGACCGCAGAGAAAAGGTTGTTGTTGCAAGAAGAAGCAGAACAGACACGCCGCGCCTCCGCATGGCTCATTCCCCGCGCTCTGCTGCGCGACCCCGTAACCTCTATTGCGCTAACGATCTTCACTCTGATCCTGCTTGCAGCCGTAGCCGCCGAACTGCTCGCGCCCCACGACCCGCTTGAGCAGGACCTGCGCATGCGCAACATGCCCCCCTTCTCGCCGGCCGCACAGGAAGACGCGCCGCGCCACCTCCTCGGCACCGACCCCCTCGGCCGCGACATCCTCAGCCGCATCATCTTCGGCGCCCGCGTCTCCCTCACCGTCGGTCTAAGCAGCGCCCTCGTCTCCGGCCTGATCGGCACCATGCTCGGCATCATCGCCGGCTACTACCGCGGCAAAGCTGACGACATCATCATGCGCCTGGTCGATATCCAGATGAGCATCCCTGTGATCATGCTCGCGCTCCTCGTGCTCTTCTCGCTAGGCCCCGGCTTCTGGAACCTGGTCGTCGTCCTCGCTATCGTCAGGTGGATGGCCTATGCCCGCCTCGCACGCGGGCAGACCCTCGCCTACCGCAACTCCCCTTTTATCGACGCCGCCATCGCCATCGGCAGCACCAACGCCCGCATCATCTTCCGCCACATCATCCCCAACGTCTCCTCGCCCCTTGTCATCCTCGGCACACTCGAGGTGGCCACCCTGATTCTGAGTGAGGCTGGTCTGAGCTTCCTCGGCTTCGGCATCCAACCCCCCGAGCCCTCGTGGGGCCTCATGATCGCCGGCGGCCGCCAGTACATCGCCACCGCCTGGTGGATCGTCGCCTTCCCCGGCCTGACCATCTTCCTCACCACACTTAGCCTCAACCTGCTGGCCGCTGCCCTGCGCGCCATCTCCGACCCGGTTCAGCGTGAACGCTGGCTCCGCAACAGAACCGCGCCCGCCAATACCACTGGTTAGCAGGGACTTATGCTATCGACGCGAATTCGGAGTTAAATCAAAGCAGATTAAGAGAGCCAACTCCTTGTCAGCGATATGGATAGAAGACTTTTCGGATTGCCAAGTGTAGGCAAGTAGACCAGCAACGAGGTTGACAAGGAAGTTGACAGGGCTGTGACGACAGGAATGCAGGACCTGTGAGATGTTCTTGAGTTGGTGGATGATCGTCTCAATGACAGAGCGCTTACGAAGAAGCAACTTATCTTGGAAAAGCATGAGTCGATTCTGCATGCTTTGCGAATGGGAGTGATCAACTGTAGACCCCGTTGATAGAGTTGCTCAAAGAGTGGCTGCGAGAGATAGCCACGGTCGTTAATCAGCTTTCCCCATAGCTCCCTGGCCATCTGTGGAGCTAGTTTGCGGTCCTCTACGTTGCCCGGCATGAGAGTTGGAAAGTCAGCAGTTCCCCCTGGTCGTTGACCACCAGATGGAGTCTGAAGCCATAGAACCAGCCCATGCTGCTGTTGCCCCGCTCAGTATAGTCGGCAAAGACTCGATGCGTGCGGATGCGCTTGGTATGACAGACGAGAATCGGGGTCGATCCGATAAAGGCGATGCCCGTTATTTGGCCGCGCTGACTCAGGAGGTAGAAAAACAAGGGCAGCAAGACGGATGGCATCAACTCTACAAAGCGCGAATAGCAGACCAGACCGGGAAATTCAGCGCGCATATGCTTCCATACATGTCGGGTGTAGTATGCCTTGAAATAGCGATAATGCGACTGGTGAAAGTGGATCAGAATCGTCATCACTTCACTCACTCATGCTCAGCCGGGGAAAGGACCCGCGTTTGCACCCCACCCCCAATTGCAGCGCATTCTCCCATGCGGCCATCCATTGAAAAAAATCATCGACATGACAGAAGCGTTCGAGTATACTCATTGTGAGCGCCTTTCATTGCCGGTAAATCTGGTTAGGAACCTTTATTCTACCGGCTTGATAAGACGCTCATTAACTCCGAATTCAGGTATCTTATGAAAATCTTCCGAAACGCATATTCTCTTGATGGTGACGAAGCCCTTACCGCCGCGGTTGAGGCAGTCGTAGAACGGTTGGTTTCCATCCCAGGGCCTCGATCGCTATGTGAAATACAGGCTGACGAGGAGGACTTTCAGTGGCTTTGCAACCGGGCTTCCCTGTCCCCTTGGCAGTTAAAGAGGTGGCTGGAGGGCAGTAACGCAAGGAGGGTTGCATTACAGTCCTGCGGCCTCAGCCTCTCCTACACGGAAGCAGCAGGCTGCCTGCTTCTCTTTCTAGCATCCGAGTCCGCCCGCCGGGGAGCAAGTGACGGAACAGTGTGGCCGGCAGTTCGTGGCCAGTTTACTGAACATCAGGAAAGAATCTTGTTTGCGCAGGGGCAACCGCGAGAAGTATTCAAGGTTGCGATAGAAGCAGCCGCGAGAAAACTCGACTTACGCCATGTCTTTGGCATAGAGGGTACTCAGAACTACTATCTCAGCGTGTACCTTCAGTTCGGTTTTACGCAGAAAGGAATGGAACGGCTGGCACACTGGCTGGCGGGCCAACCCTCTACTCAGGCAATTATGTATCTCCTGGGCGAGCAAGGAACACAGATGGTTTCGCCATCCTTTGTCAAACTGTGGGATACCCTACGAAACTACCGCAAGAACAATATTACTGAATTTCAATCCCGCCAAGTCCTGGCTAACAGTCCCTGGGTGCTTCCGGAGTGGGCGGATGAGTTGCTCAAGCAAGCGCGACGGCATCTGGATCTTGGTACTGCAGAAATAGGGCAGGCAGGCGACAGAGAACAGGCTCCTCCGCAATTCTTGGACAATCCGCGTTTGCGGTGGCGCTGGCCGGAGGCGCCAGAGTTCACATGTGCGGTTGTCAATCTCGCCGACTTTGATCTTATAGCGGAGCGATATCAAGTAAGAGTTGGGGCAAATTCGTTGACCACGCTGGTCGCCGCCGCCGATGGTGTTTATTCCAGTTATCCTGAGGAAATTGGTTTGCTTTCAGAGAAGCCAACGCTTGTTGCATCAATAATGGACGACAACGGCGACACTCAGGCTAGCCAGCTATTGGAATTGTGGGACCAAGACGAGGACGTGGAGTTGTTTGACTTGCAGAGCGGGAGGCGGTTCGACGCCTATAGCAAGCGACGCCAGACGAACAGGGCGTATGGGCTTCTTGCTAGTCCCGATCTGGCGGTTGAGCCATTGGACCTTCAATTCCATGAACTCGGCTCCGGTAGCAACGCAAAGATGCTGTACCTTCTATCTTCCAGCGTTGAACAAGCGGTGCGAGTGACCCTGTGCGACGAGGAGATCTGGAATTCCAGTTTAGATGGGGGAGCTCCCTCTGAACCTCTAGAACCTGATTGGTCCAAAAAGGTAAGAACCAGAGTTCTGCCATCAGACCGTATTCGTCTTGACAGGTATGAGGGTTCTTGCGTACGGATATCAGGAATTGAAAGCGATGCCGAGTTGCAGTACGTCAGGTTTGGCGGAAGACCGTTGGACTTCAAATTGAGAGAAGACGGGGATTACCTAACTGAGGACTTCGATATTACACGGGTAGTGGCCGCAGGGAATTCGTTGGCCCTGCCCCAGATTAAGTTCAGAGTTGGCTTGAGACGGGGTAGCGAATTAGCCTCTGTCGAGCATACGCACGTCCTCAACGTGAGCGGAGTGCTTCGAGCAACTGACGGTGGCTGGCAGGTGGTAAAGAGCGAGGACAAGCTTACTGTGCAAGACGCCAAACAGATTCCGTACAAGGTGTTGCTTCCAGGCGCCGGACAGGACGCAGACAGCCTCGCCCTACTGGAAGGTCCGATTTTTCTTAAACGGCTCTGGCGGCGTCCGAGTCCGTTAGGTCAATTGGGCGGTTATGGCGCGTCGTTGGAACTTCGTCCCCCGTATAATTTCACAAATTTCAAAATGGTTGTTTCGGCAGAAGTGCACGATCCGGGAATTTTTGAACGGGCCCCGGATGGTGATAACGCAAAGCTCCGACTTTATCTGCGCCACCCGCTTGAACCAGGTCGGGGGTATACGATAGTCCTCTGGAAGATCGGCGAGCCTCCTGTCATGTTGAACGCGCTGGAGAACGTCGAGCATCAAGGCTGCGAGTGGGATATTCCAATTCCCGATGGCTCCTTAGAGGACGGGTTCACGGCACTGGCTTACGAAGGGGCCAGAATCGGGTCGTGGTCGCCTACCAACCCATCCTAGTCCGACGCAAGAGGCACCAACGCAAAGGAAACGGCGGCCCTACTCAAGTGGATGCACTCTCCCATCATGTCACCAAGCTGGTTGCCCAGTATCATAGCGCTGGCGCAACAGTACCCAGCGCAGCTACTCATATCCTGGTTGCTGGACGAGGGTCTCCCCAACGGTCTGACCGACACAGCAACTGAGGAACAATGGAACTCGTCAGTCCGCCAGGTCTTCGCCGGATGGATGCCGGACAGTGAATCGGCATGGGAGATCATCACGGACCTCGGCCATGCTTCCGCTGATGATCCTGTATCTGAGGCTCTGCTTACCCTACTTTATAAAGATCCGCTCCTGATGGGAAGAATTGCCAAAATATGGATTATGTCTCCAAACCTGCCTTTTCCTGGAGGAGCCACTGAAAAAAAGGGCTTGATTGACCGTATGCGTTTCTTGGTTGCGGGGTTGTCTCCCGGGTCGGGCAGTCTTCAGACGAGGGAAAACGAAATGCTGGATCAAGTTGCAAAACTGATGAATGTGGATGAGAACTTCGTGAAACGAGGCCTTGTACGGCCTGTTCTTACATCATCGGATTATAATGAACTGGCCGATGTACACCGGTACAATGTGGAGACTGCCCTGAGCACTGCGCCGTTCCGGGAGTATCTTGGTCTGCGCATTTTGTCGTCACTCTTGTAGGAGACCAGGCATTATGGCACAGCTTAACGCCCTTAAATTGACGAGTTCGCTTCGTCGGCGGATGGTCGACTTCGCTGTGGATGATAACTTCGTGCGCGACCTCAATCTGGGCGATATCGCCCGAAGGATTTGGTGTGGCCCGCCTGAACAGGGGGGCTTGATCAGTGACATATGGGTGGAAGGCGCATTTCCAAGCAAAACAGCGTCAACTTCGCTGGCCGACCTTGCGCGCGCCGGCAAATTTCATTCCCGGTTGAGCGATGTGTTGGACTCTGCTTTGGCGATGCCCAAAGACCGAAAACTGTATACCCACCAGTTCGAATCAATAGAGAAGGCGTCATCGGGAATACCTGGCAACCGCCCCGCGATCGTGGTGACCGCCGGGACCGGGGCGGGCAAGACCGAGGCCTTCTTGCTCCCAATACTAAATGACCTCTATCAGAATCCGCCCCAGGAGAGTCAGGGGGCCAAATGCATCATCCTTTACCCCATGAACGCCCTTGTCAACGACCAGGTAGACCGGCTGTACACCTGGCTGAAGGAACAATCGCAAGTGACGTTGTTCCACTTCACCAGCGAGACACCTGAGAACAAGAAGCAGGCCGACTCCCAGGGCATCCCTCCATGGGAACCATGCCGGATGCGCACTCGCCAGCAGGCAAGGGGTCTGGAGTCACACACCGGAGAACGAATCGAGGAAGCGCAGCGCGGGCCGACTCCCGACATCGTCATCACAAACTACTCTATGTTGGAATACATGCTGTGCCGACCCCAGGATTCGGTCTTTTTTGGCCCGAATCTGCGCGCGGTCGTTCTGGACGAAGCGCATCTGTATACCGGCACGCTGGCCGCGGAGATTACATTGCTGCTTCGACGGCTACTCCTTCGCTGCGGCCTGCGTTCCGAGGATGTCTTGCAGTATGCTACCTCCGCGACTCTGGGCTCGGGAGATCAGGAAGAACTAAGGAATTTTGCATCGGATATCTTCAGTAAGCCTGCTGAAATGGTTCATGTGATTGCCGGCGAACAGTCCAAAGCCCCAATGGGTGATCCGTCTCCTCCGGAAGATACGCCAACCGCAGAAGACATCGCCGTCGGAGAGTGGTTGGACGGCCCGACCATCGTTGAAGACAGCGCTGGCGAACAGGAGTTGGCGGTCGATGAGGCCGCGTGTGGAAAGTTGATGTCGAGACTGACCACGTTTGTATCCAGCAGATACCTTCAGAAGCTGGATCCGGAAGAAAATCGCCCGGCGGCACTGTTGCATAACAGCTTGTCCGCCGCTCCGTTAATTCATCAACTGGAAGACATCCTCTGGACCAATCAGCATATCTCCATGACCGAGTTGGGGGAGCGGATATTTGGCGAGTGGACGGAGTACTCTGCAAGAGCTATCGTCCTATTGCTCCAGCTAGCGGCTTCGGCCCGGCTTGAGCCAACATCCTACCCACTGGTGCCACACCGCATACATGTTTTGGCCCGACCGGTGGATGGGCTCACCGTTTGCCTCAACGCTGCATGTAGTGGTTCGGACGCCCTGTTACCTCCCCTCGGAGCAGTCGCAGCGGGCTACCAGGACACATGTGGTTACTGCGGAAACAGAACGCTCTCGTTGGAGAGATGCCGGAACTGCGGCGAGTGGTTACTTGCAGGCATGGATACTGGTGAAGCTCTTGCCCCGGCACTGCCAGGGGCAAGAGAAGGCGAAGACGACTCCCAACGCTCACGACAACTGCTTCTCACTGTTGACCCTTCGGCTTCAGCGAATGCGGCCGTATATATTGACCCCGCCACGGGTGAGCGTAGAGGTATCGGCGCCGCGGGTGCTGTTCGTATGGCTCAACATAGTGAGTGCCCCAACTGTCAGGCCGAGGAATCACAGATCACCTCATTTTACTCGGGTACTCCGCTCTCCTTATCCATTTTGGCTGAGACGTTGCTGGCGGAGATGCCAGAGTTCCCAGCTGGAGAAGGCAGCAACAATTGGCTGCCGGCCCGCGGCCGTCGCTTGCTCACGTTCAGCGACAGCCGCCGCGAGGCAGCGCGCCTAGGTCCGCTCTTGGCGAATCAGCATGAACAGCAGCTTGTGCGCGCGGCAATTGTAAATGTTTTGGAAGAGACGCCTCGTGCCGACGAAGAGGTGCTGCAATTGGTGCGTGACGACATAGAAAGAACACTTCAAAAGTTGAATGAGCCCAACTTGAGTGCTGACGTGCGTCATTATCTAGAACAGCAACGCGAACAACTCCAAAGTCAATTCACACAACTCACGGCGGGCGGCTCAGTCAAGGATTGGGCCGAAGCGCTTTCCAAACGCGATTCATTGAGCCAGATCCTGGACCATCCTAACGCGATTAAAGACTCAGTCGACAACTGGTCTCAATCAAGGTGGGAGGGTAATAGGCGTAAAGTTAGCCAACGCTCTCGCGAACTGTTAGGTCGTGAACTGGCCAGTCCGATCAGAAGATCTGTTAATACACTGGAATCTCTGGGACTGGTGGAAGTCACCTACCCCGGGCTTGAAGAATTGGTGCCACCAAAGCAGTTTTTGGGGGCATTACCAACAGAAACCTTGCGTGACAATGTTGGTAAGCACTGGACGGATTTGCTTGCCTCACTCTGTGACACGCTTCGAACAGACGGGGCGGTTACGTTGGGTGAAGACCTTGACGAAACTTACAACTTTGGCAGGTTGCTAATTGGACGATGGGCGGCGGCGGATCAGGCGCGAGGCGCTAGGTTAATCCGCTTCATCGGCACAACCAATCGGCAGAGAAGGCGTAGATTCGCGGCGGCGGCGCTAAAGGGGTGCGGCATGTCGGATTCCCATGCCGAGGCCGCATCAGCAGAGCTGCTTCGTGCCTGCTATAGCCAATTGCTGGATGCCGCAAGAGACAATAGCTTACCATGGCTTAAGACGGACCAGCGTCAGGCAAAGGGAAACAGTTCGGTAAATGCAATCAGGTTGGATTTCTTCGAACTTGGTCTTCGGCGGCCAGTAACGCTGTTCCGGTGCCGGACAACAGGGCACGTGTGGCCGAGAAACGTAGCAGGTTGTGCCCCTGATACGGGGTGCGAGGGAACGCTAGAGGCGGTAGAACCTGCAGAGTTGGACAATGACGCAAGGCTGGGCCGGCGGCGGCGGGAGTACCGAGATTCACTCATTTTTCGGATGGGCTTATGGGCAGAGGAACACAGCGCCCAACTTGACCCTAAGGAGAACAGGAGGCTGCAGGACCTGTTTAAGGCTGGAGTTAGGAATATTCTCAGTTCGACGACCACGCTGGAACTAGGTATAGATATTGGCGGACTCAACGGCGTTCTGATGAGCAATGTGCCGCCTGGCAAGGCCAACTACCTCCAGCGAGCGGGCCGGGCCGGTAGGCGCGCCGACGGTTCTTCTGTAGTCACAACTTTTTCTAGGCCCCGACCTTTCGACCGCGAGGTATTCCACAGGGTCGGCGACTATCTCAGCACCCCGTTGCGGCGGCCGGTCGTTTTCTTGGATAGGGAACGAGTAGCACGGAGGCACTTGCACGCCTTCCTTTTGGGGGAATTCTTTAGTAGGGTCTACCGCCCACAGGTAGGGGCGATGGACGCCTATGGAAGGATGGGCGGATTTTGTGGCATGCAACGGACGCTTTGGTGGGAAAGTAGAAGTCCCAAACCACCACTGCAAACACCTGAAACTTCTGGTGACCCGCCGCTAAGCGAGCAATTTACAGATTTCTTGCGAGTAGAAGGAGAAAAGGTGATAACCGAGCAATCGTTTGACTTGCTCGCCGGCACTCCCCTCGGTTCAGGTTCGATCATATGGGAAGAAAAGATTAGGGAAACCATCGAATCTTTTGTAGAAGCTGTCAAGGACTGGCAGAGGGAATATGACGCTCTCTTAGACCAGTGGAATACAGTTAGACAAGGTCAACCGAACGCATGGGGGCAGGCCAATGCTATCCACTACCAACTGCGGCTCCGGTATGACACAACCGTGATAGAGGCGTTGGCTGACCGCCAGTTTCTGCCTCGTTACGGCTTCCCGATTAACGTGCTGAAATTGCGCGTTACGTCCCCTGATGAGGATCGGCCCAATCGGATAAGGGAAGAAGACCAATTCCGGCTGGAACGCAATAGTCTCCTTGCCCTGCGGGAGTACGTGCCTGGTTCTCAACTCCTGGCGGGAGGACGGTTGATCAGGTCTCGAGGCATCCTCAAGCACTGGACAGGAGAAAACATTAATACGGCCATAGGTCTCAGGGGACTGTACGCCAAGTGCAGAAAAAACCACCTTTACTATTGGGCCTCTGGAGAGGCAATCAAAAATTGCCCATTCTGCGGGGAACCAGCCAAGCAAAGCCCTACTCCATACATCGTACCTCAATACGGTTTCAGTAGCGCCGCCTGGGACCCTCCCAGGTGGAGCACCGATCCTGAGCTTGTTGGCAGCGTGGAAACGGTGTCCGCTACTTTCACTCCTGCCTCGCTAGAAGGCTCCGGCTACATTCATAGGGACGATTTTGGCGGGGTATCGGGGCTTACTGCATCCTACCGGGAAGACGGCGAATTGCTGATCTACAACAGAGGCGACAAACGGCGTGGATTCGCAATCTGCTTGCGCTGCGGGTATTCCGATAGCGAAATCAAGCCCGGACAGGGACGCGTGGGGTTACCAGAGGATTTTGAGGACCATGCCCGCCTGAACAGCCCAAAGGAAACGCACCGATGTTGGCACACAAAACCAGCTTCGGTGCTCAGAAATCAGACCCTGGCGGCTCGGGAGGTAACCGACGTACTTCTGTTGGACTTTTCGAAGTGCTTAGGCGCGCGCCGGACAGACTTTCCGCTCGTTACCACGCTGGGCTACGGATTGCACCGGGCAGCGGCCCAGATATTACAACTTGATGGACGCGAATTAGGAGTAGTCATAATTCCAGCTGGGGAATCGGGGCGCGGATTAGGCGCCCTCTTGTATGACAACGTTCCCGGAGGGGCCGGCCATGTTCGGGAACTGCTGGAATACGGCAGAGAGTGGCTCGACCAAACGAGAAGAGTCCTATTTGTTGACAAGGACCACGACCAACGCTGCAAGTCAGCGTGTCTCGATTGCCTGCTGTCGTTCGAAACACAGGATGCGATGCGTCAGGGAAACTTGAATCGGCCCTTAGCGCTCTCGACGATATCAGCTCTGCTTGACAGCGAGGAAACGACAGTGCCATCTACCTCTGCCACAAGAGACAACGGCGGTACTCAGTTAGGCAGTCACGAAGCTACTTCTCAACCAACTCTTGAAGAACGGCTGGAACGCGCCAGGGTCAAGCGCGCCAGAAGACGTTCATAGCCAATCCACTGGCACCAGACAAGCTTGGCAGTGGATTGATTCACCATGCGAAGATTGTGGGACCGCCGGGAAATTTGTGTATGAGAACGCGACCACCTACGCTGACTGGCTTATAGGCTCAGTAGCCCGTCGGCACTGGTCGACTGGTGTTCATTCAACCCACTCGTATGCCCTTCGGCTTCCAACCCCCTGAGCCCTCGTGGGGCCTCATGATCGCCGGCGGCCGCCAGTACATCGCCACCGCCTGGTGGATCGTCGCCTTCCCCGGCCTGACCATCTTCCTCACCACACTCAGCCTCAATCTGCTGGCCGCTGCCCTGCGCGCCATCTCCGACCCGGTCCAGCGTGAACGCTGGCTCAGGAAAGGCTCCTCTCCCTCCAGCACCACCGGCTAGCGGCCAAGTTCCATTTACATCGAAAAAGACCGAACAGGCGGGACAGCGAGGGACAAGGGACGAGGGATGAGCTAACCCCTAACCACGTCGAGTATCACTGCCTGAGTTCGTGTTGTGCGTACGCGCCGCGGCGCAGGGTCAGGCGGTATATTGAGCGATGGTCTCAGGTTGGTGATCATGTCTGCGAACGCCTTTTCCACATCTTCAGCCTCGTTGACGACCCTGTTTCGGGCATCGCTGAACTCGGTGATCCACTCGATCCAGCCGACCCACTCCCAGGGAGTAGAGTGGTTGAGGGAGTCGATGCAGACCGCGGCGTTGTCATCCGGCCGGAAACTTGCATCGGCGGTCGTCTCTTTTGGCGCGTTGCACTGTCCAGGGCAGGTAGGTTTCCTCGATGTCCGCATTGCTGAGGAGCAGTTCGCTGACGGGAAGAATACGGTCGGCGGCGATGTGGTTTTCGGCCAACCCCATGGGGATTCGATACGTATCCGGTGGGTCGCCTTCGGCGGAGCGGGCAGAGAGATGATCCCAATAAGCGGTCCAGGACACCGGCACGACGTCAATGATCAGATCATCATTCTGTTCTTCGAACTGTTCTTTCAGTGCTTCGACTGCGTTCCTGTGCCCTATCGAGAAGGGCTGCCAGTGGGAAATGGTCACGTTCTCAGCGTCTGGCGGCGGGGTCAGAGGCCATGCTGGACTCTTCGAGTGGCAGCATGGGGACTGTACACGAGACCAGAGCCGCAGCGGCCGGTGCAGCGGCGAGCCGCAATACCTGACGGCGATTCAATCGATTATTCAGCATTCAATGTGTCTCCTTTGAAACGGCAGTTTTTAGTAGCCAGTTTTTAGTAACTGCAACGGCGCAACCCACCTTCTGAACTGTGAAACGGCAGGGAACAGGGACGAGGGGGACAGGGACCAGCTAAACCCTGGCCCCTAAATCCTGACGTTATCACAATCAAAAGTGGCGGTCAACGGCCAACGAGACCTACCGCGCATGAGTAGGTTCAATCAAAACGCAGAATCAAGATCGCCCCACAGACACCCGCCCGCGCGCCGCCTGCTTGGCTTTATCCCATTTTCCCATCCACGCGTTCCTGCCCGTATGGCGGATAATGTCATGGATCGTCGCCCGCGGTTGGTAGGGCAGATACATGCCGCAATGCCACGCCAGGTTGCGATAGACCATGAAGTCGCCCGGCCCCAGATAGACCTGTATCGCCCCCGGCATCGAGCGGCAGTGCTCGAAGTAAAACTGCTCCGCCTCCGCGTCGCTCCACTCCGCCGGCGCCTCCTTCATTATCGGGTCCCCTGTCGACTCGACCTCGTCTGGGAGATTTTGCTGCCGCAGGTGGCTGCCGGGCACGTACCAGGTACAGGCGTCCGCATAGATGGCGCAGTTGACCTGGTTGAAATAGCGCAGATCGTTCCATACCGTCGCCATGAACGATTCCATCTCCGCATCGCGAGCCTCCGGCGGCACCTCCACCACGCCGTCGCGGTGCCATCCGCAATGCCACGGTCGATTCTGCGGCTCGACCAGAAGCCCCATAATGTCCAGATGCGCGTGTGTATACCCAGGCCCCAGCAGCTGCTCTACTGACAGGCGCAGTTCGTCGAGTTCGGCGTAGTCCCTGAACGGTTGCAGGTCGATATATTCCGCGTACCGATCCAGCGGTTGGATGCGTTGTGTTTGCGGCCCGTTGAGTTCATGCGCCAGCGCGCGCGCCCTATCTGCCTCGCGCCGCAAGTCCGTGAGGAGCGAGGGCGGTACAATCCCCCGAAAGATCAGAAATCCTTGTTGATGGTACTCGTGCACCATCCAGTCTTCGAACTGAAACGTCATCTCTGCCCTCCTGGTTTCCCCAACGGCAGTTTTTAGTAACGGCAACGGCGCGCCCCACTTTCTGAACTGTGATTTCTGGGATTCAGGGGATTAACTGCAACGGCAACTGCCTTTAATCCCCCTAATCCCGAAAATCCCCCAAAATCACAGTTGAAATCACAGTCGTATATTGACACTACCACTGCTACGATGAAACTTGCAACGGCAAACGGCAGGGGTTAGGGGCCAGGGACCGGCCAGCCCCTGAATCCTGGCCCCTAACCCCTAAACGGCGATTGCTTTCCAAACTCCAATCGGCTATAATCTGTCAGAGTTGCGCTCGCTACACCCCATAGTACTCGCTCTCAAATAACGAAGCAGTAGCGAATCAGTTGTACTCCCACTGCTTCCGGCCCACCATCGACTTTGCGTTTTGGCAGACAAGAGAACCCGGTGGCGAAGAGACCAGCGCCAAAACGCAAACCCGGGAACGCAGGCCTCCCGCTTTCTATCGGTTTTTTCCATGTGCGCACACTGACCGCAAAAGGAGAAATGACAAGATGGAGAATCTGAACCTTTCCAGGCGCAGTTTCCTGAAGACAGCTGGCGTTGTGTCGGCCGGCGCTGTTCTGGCCGCGTGTGTTCCGGCAGGCGACATGTCGCAACAGCAGGACGGCGAGCCGGCCGAGGTGACACAGCACCTGATTGCGTGGTTGGGTGGCTGGACCCCGACCGAAAGCATGGAGCGCAGCGAGGACAACCCCAACCCACACAACAAGATCCTGGAGGTGCTTGACGCCTACAAGGCAGAGCATGCCGGCGTCGAGATTGAATGGATCAGGCTGCCCACTGGCGTCAACAGCCGCGAATGGATGGTGGCCCAGCAGACCGCAGGTACCGTTCCCCACATCATGCCCGCGGCCCAATGGATCATCAAAGAGGACGTGGACAAAGACTGGTGGATCGTCCTGACCGACGCACTCCAGGAACCGAACCCCTATGTCGCCGCCGGTGAACCGGGCAGCGAACGCTGGCTCGACCAGTTCTACCCCACGCCCAACACCATGTTGAACATCGAAGGCAACTTCTATAACGTCGCCTACGGTATCAACACGACCTGGTTCTTCTATAATGTCGATATGTTTGAAGAGCTTGGCATCTCCGTTCCCGCCAACTATGCCGAATTCCTCGAAAACTGCCAGGTGGCCCACGACGCCGGCCTGATCGCCTACGACTTCCTTACGCTTTCCCCCGCCGACACCGACGCTTGGTATCGCCAGCAGATCGGCTCGATGATCATGGAGCGCGACTTGGCCCCCCTCGTCAACCCCGACAAGGGTTTCGCCGAACTTTCCGAGGTCGCTTGCGCCATCCGCGATGGTGTCTACCACGCCCACCTGCCCCAGTTCCGTCAATGGCTGGAGCTGTGGAAGCAGACCGTCCCGTACCGGCGCGCTGATTGGACCGTGCGCGCGCCCGACCCCAATCGGCTCTTCCTCACCAAGAAGTCGCCGATCCTGGAGAACGGCTCCTGGATCATCCCGCAACTGGAGATCGATCCGCTCATGGATTTCGAGTGGGCCACATTCTGGGCGCCGCCTCTGACCACAGAGAGCAGCGAATACGTGACCGATCCGCCCACCGTCGCTCCCAACGTCGGCACCGTGACGGACAACTTTGCCATCTCCACCCGTGCCCGCAAAGACGGCGTGCTCGATACGGCTATCGACCTGCTGCGTTACTTCTCCCACCCTGAGAACGTGGAATTAGTGCAGGGCGAAATCGGCCAGAACATGCCGAACGTGAGGGGAACGAGGGTACCCGATCGCTTTGCCGAGGCACACAAGGGCGTGGTCCAATCGATCGGTTACGTGACCATGTTCCAGTACGAAATCTGCACGATGGACCTGGAGGCGGCGGAGGCCTGCGGCAAGGCCTGGTGGTCCTACCTGCTGGACGAGATCAGCATCGACGAGTGCATCGAACAGAACCAGACGGCGTTCGAGGGCTACGCCACGCGTTACATCGACGAGCAAGGCAACGAGTGCGCGTAACTGCAGGGAACAGGGACGAGGGGACAGGGACGAGTAACGGCAACGGCAGTTACTAACCTCTAACCCCCAACCCCTGACCCCTAACCCAGCATGAAAAAATCGCTACAGCAAAGGATATGGGAGACGAGGGCAGGCTACTTGATGGTTCTGCCTACTCTCGTCTTCCTCCTCATCTTCCAATACTACCCCGCCGTCTCAGGGCTGTACCACTCTCTCTTCGATTGGAACGCGGGTCTGAAGGGGACGTTCATCGGGCTCGCCAACTTCATCGAGCTTTTCACCGATGACGATGTCTTCATCCATTCCCTCAGAAATATGGCCCTATTGACGATCTGGTACCTGATCGCATTCGTGGGACTTTCGATCGGCGTGGCGGTCCTGATTCACCGTATCCGCAGCGAAGGCTCCAAGTACTTCTTCCGCTTCTTCATGATTCTGCCGGTGATTATCCCGGCGGTGGTTCTCATCCTGCTCTGGAAATTTATTTACGATTCCACCATCGGCCCTCTCAATGCCATCCTCATCGGCGTCGGCCTGCAAGACTGGACGCACGCCTGGCTGGCAGAGCCTAAGATCGCCATCTACGCGGTGATGTTTCGCAACTTCCCCTGGATCGACGGCGTCTCGGTCTTGATTCTGCTGGCCGGGTTGCAGGCGATCCCAGCCGAGATCGTGGAGAGCGGTCTGCTCGACGGCGCCAGCGGCTGGAGGCGGCTGCGCTACATCGAGCTGCCCCTCATCACCGGTCAGATCAAACTGCTCGTCGTCCTCACCATCATGTGGGGCGTGCAGGAGTACTCCGCTGTCTGGGCGATGACAGAGGGCGGGCCAATCGACTCGACCCAGGTGCCCGGGATGTGGATGTATTTCAACGCCTTCCGCATCAGCCGCATGGGCTACGCATCCGCAATTGGCGTCGTCATGTTCTTGATCACTCTGGTGGCGACGATTCTGAACATGCGTTACATAAGGTCCCAGGAATACTAACAGTATGCATATCGCCTGCCCCGTATTACGCAATACGCAATACGCACCGCAATAAGGATTTCGGCATGGTGACGCGTAGCGAATCAATAACAGGTGGCCCCGCGCAGAACCAGGGACGCGGTCTGCACCGCGGCGACGCTTGGCGTACTTTGGCCCTGGGTATTCTCTGCGCGCTGATGGTCGCGCCGCTGATCATGGCGGTCATCATCTCCTTCAAGAGCCCCTCCCAGTTCACCCGCGTGCCGTTCCTGCCGACCTGGCCGATGCGCTGGGAGAACTACGAGTTCGCCTGGGAGATCATCAGCCGGTTCCTGCTCAACAGTATCATCTCCAGCGGCGCGACAGTCATCGGCGTGCTCCTCCTCAGCTCGCTGGCAGCCTATTCCTTCGCTCAGATAAGATTTCCGGGCCGAACTTTCGTCTTCTACGCGGTGCTGGCCCTGATGATGGTGCCGGCGTCGCTGACCCTTGTGCCCTCCTTCGTCCTGATCAGGGATCTACGCCTTATCAATACCTACTGGTCGCTGATCCTGCCCTGGATCGCAGGCGGACAGCTCATCGGCATCCTCATCCTGCGCGCCTTCTTCGAGAGCCTGCCCGGCGAGATGTTCGACGCCTGTCGCATCGACGGCGCCACCGACTGGCAGATCTATTGGCACGTGGCCCTGCCGCTGACCCGGTCGATGCTCGGCGTCGTCGCCGTGCTCAACATCCTCGGTACCTGGAACAACCTGATCTGGCCGACCCTGACCCTCCCGGAACGCAAAATGTGGCCGCTCACACCGGGGCTTTACTCCTACATGGAGCAATACTACACTAGCTACGGGCGCGTGATGGCCGGTCTGCTTCTCGGCTCAATTCCTCTGGTGATACTCTTCGTCTTCACCAGCCGTCTCTTCGTCGAAGGTTTGACTTCCGGCGCCATCAAGACCTGACCCGACTCTTCCAGCCGACCACAGCCACAAAAGACCGTCGCAGCACCAATGAATCGCATGGCCGCAAATCAAAGTACAGTACATGATAGGACCCATTATGATGTGATCGTGGTCGGCTGCGGGGGGTGGGGGCTCGCGGTGCTCAAAGTGCTCAGCGACATGGGCCTTCGCGTTCTTGGCATCGAGCGTCAGGAGATCTGTCACAATCTCCGGCGCTATATGAAGCACATGGTGATGCACTCGTTTCTCTCCTACATGGTACTGGACCCGGAAGACGCGATTGTGGCCCGAAAAGGCGACGAGCATCACCCGTTGATCGACGAACTGATCCAGAGTTACAGCGACTTTGCCGTCAAATTCGATCTCCCCATCAAGACCCACCACGAACTCGTCGACATCGAAGGGACAAAAGGCGGCTTTGTGTTGGAGGTTCGCGATCATGGGAGCCGTACTTCCCGCCTACAGGCGAAGCGGGTCGTGCTGGCGACCGGTTCCTACGACGAACCCAATCTGGCCGGCATACCCGGCGAGTTGAACGGGTCCGTCCAACACTATTTCCACGAATGGGAACATATCCGGGACAAAAGAGTCCTCTTCATCGGCGGCGGCTTCTCTTCCGCGGACGGCATTATCGCCCTCTGCCCGCGCAACCAGATCCTCTGGGTGGTGCGGAAATCAAGCGACGCGGTCGAGAAGATGCTGAACGACCAGAAAACGATCTGGGGCCAACCCGATGCCCGCCTCGTCAACACCGAAATCCTGACCGATAGCGAGGTCATCTCGCTGGAGGACAACACTGCCGTCGTGCGTACACCCAGCGGCCGCAAGAAGTGGAACTACGATCTCTGCTACATGCTCATCGGCCACAAACCCAACCCGGATCTGTGCTCACGGCTCCTCAACGGCAACTTGGCATTCGACGAAGACACATTTGAGTCCTGCGAACGGCCCGGCGTCTATCTCGTTGGCGCACTCGCCAAAAAACATCTGGAGCATATCGGTTTGACGCATAACCTCTGTCCTGACAATATGGGAGTGCGTTACATCGAGCGCATCCGCTCCGCCATGCAGAAAGAGTTCAACTGCAATCGTCAGCAAATCAACTAGCCACTGACCACTGGAGTTCCGATGCACACGAGCCAGCAACTCCGATCTTCACACTTCGAATACCGGCGCCCAGGGGCAGACGGCCGCGTCGACTTCAGTGCCTTCTGCGCACAGTACCATGACCAGGACCGCGTCTGCGTCGTCTCGCCCCGCCTCGAAGATGGCGTCCTCCACACCGCCTACGCCCTGCTGGCCCTGACTACCGCCTTCTATGATGTGCAACGGGCCACTGGCAGCGACTTCTTCATCTACCCGCAACACTTCGCCATCATCGGCCAGGACTCGTCAGAAGCGTCCCGCACACGCGACCCGTCCGGCCTTCGCGCCGACTTTGCGCTGAGCCGACGCCATCTTTTGCGCCGAGCCGACGCTACAGATGGGCCTTTGGCGAGGCGCAAACAGGCCTTTGGCGAAGCGCAAACAATAGGCATCGCCACCGGCGCCGGCTGCCTGGACCTGACACTGGATGAGGCCGGCATCGGCGGCGCATGGGCCTGGCTCGACGTCTGGCCGAAATCGAACTGGTTCACGGCCACCGCCGCGCCCACCGCCATGCTCAAAAAGGTCTTCGACCTCCACATCAACCGCCTTTTCTGGCCGCAGAACTTCACACCCAAACGCAGGCAAGAACAGGCAACGGAGAGCGGAAGCGTCAAACGGGACGCACACCCTGCGCTGCCCGATTACGCCCGCAGAATACTCAAGACGCGCCTCAAATCCGTCTACTACTACAACACATCTGCGCCAACCGTAGAGATCTGCGCCGCCCAACCGGCCGTGGACATCGTTCAACTAAGCCTCGATCGCCTGCCGGAAGCGGTGCGGCAAACGCTCGATCAAGACGCCCATCCGCCGCGCCCCCCGGGCCACGAGTCATACCGGCAAGTGGGCGTAGATGAATTCCTGGAGGAAATGGAGGCTTGTTTCACTACCTGAGAAGTTGAAACCGCTGTCGCTTCGCAGTAGAAACACAGTACGCATCAAGAATACGGACGAGAGGCATCGCTGTCGGAACCGGAGGCACACCACATGAGCCGCGAAGAAGAGATCAAAAAAGAACTGTACGAAAACACGCTTTCAGGACGCGCGCCGATCACCGAAAAGCTCACCCAGGAAGGCATCGAACTAGGGATGGACCCCCTGGAGATCCTCTTCGAGGCACTGATCCCGGCGCTCCAGGAAGTTGGTCGTCTCTTCGAGATCGGCGAATACTTTGTGCCCGAAATGATGATCTCCGCCAAAGCGATGCAACGCGCCATGGCGATCCTGCAGCCCATACTGGGCGACACCGGTGTTGAACCCGTCGGCAAAGTCCTGATGCTGACCGTGAAGGGCGACGTACACGATATCGGCAAAAACCTGTGCATCATCATGCTCGAAGGCGCCGGCTTTGACGTGATCGATATGGGCGTAAATGTCAGTCCGGAGAAGCTGATCGACGCCGTCAACGAACACCAGCCCCAACTCGTCGGCTTCTCCGCCTTCCTCACCACCACCATGCCCTTCTTCAAGACCAACATCGAAGCGCTGGAAGCGGCCGGCCTGCGCGACAAGGTCAAGGTCATGGTGGGGGGCGCGCCGATTACCAGGGAGTACGCAATGAGCGTCGGCGCCGACGGCTATGGGCCCGACGCCAGCCAGTCCGTAAAGCTGGCCAAGCAGCTGATGGTCGAAATGGGCTTTGAGATCGACCAGGACGGAGATAGCGGATCATCCGACAGGGAATCGGCGATGCGCGCCGCAGTCGACGCGGTGGAAGACCTGATGCGAAAGGCTGAGGAAGACCATATCAGTGGCTGATTGTCGCAGTGAACAAAGGAAAAGAGCATGAGCAGCCAGCGAAAAACCGTTCGTCCCCGCATCGGGATCTTCGGTATCGGCCTTGGTGAGTACTGGCCCCAGTTTCCGGGTTTGAAGGAGCAGCTCGAAGGCTACCAGGCCCGCGTCGAAAACCGCGTCGGCCAGTGGGCTGATGTCGTCAGCGCCGGGCTCGTCGACTCTGCCCCCGGCGGACGCGCCGCCGGAGACCTCTTCCAGCGCGAGCAGGTCGATATGGTCTTCTGCTACGTCGGTACCTACGCCACCAGCTCAACCGTCCTGCCCGCTGTTCAGATCCCCAAAGTCCCTGTCCTCGTCCTCAATCTCCAGCCCTCGGCTGCGCTCGACTATGCCAACACCGACACCAAAGAGTGGCTCGCGAACTGCTGCGCCTGCTGCGTACCTGAACTCAGTTCAGTTTTTCACCGCTGCGATATCGATTTCCACGTCGTATCCGGCATGTTGGACGAGGAAGAGGGCTGCGAGGAGCCGGCCCGCCGCGCCTGGGCCGAGATCCGCGACTGGACCGAGGCCGCCGGCGCTCTGCGTACCCTGCGCCGCAGCCGCATGGGTTTCCTCGGCCACACCTACCCCGGCATGCTCGATATGTACAGCGACTTTACCCAGCACCAGGGCCAGCTCAGCACCCATGTCGAGATTCTGGAGATGTGCGACTTGGCGCAGATGGTCAACGGCGTTACCCCGGCCGCCATCAAAGCTAAGGAGGAGGAGGCGCTCGCCATCTTTGACCTGGCCGAAGACTCCCCCTCCGACCCGCTCGCGACGCGGCCCTCCTCCGAAGCGCTCGACTGGGCCTATCGCGTCGCCGTCGGCCTTGACCGCCTCGTCGATGAGTTCGATCTCGACGGCCTCACCTACTACTATCGCGGCCTCGACGGCAATGAATATACACAGATAGCGGCCGGGTTCGCGCTGGGCTGTTCGCTGCTCACCGCACGCGGCGTGCCCTGCAGCGGCGAAGGCGATCTGAAAAACTGCCAGGTGATGAAAATCGTCGACACCTTCGGCGCCGGCGGCAGCTACTCCGAGGTCACGGCGATGGACTTCCGTGAAGAGTTCATCCTCGCCGGCCACGACGGCCCCTTCCACATCGACATCGCCGAAGGGCGCCCCCTGCTGCGCGGCCTCGCCCTCTATCACGGCAAACAAGGCGAAGGCGTCGGCGTCGAAACCCAGGTCAAGCACGGGCCGGTCACCGTCCTGTCGATGACCCAGACCCGCCAGGGCAATCTCAAGCTCCTGGCCGCCCAGGCCGAAAGCATACCCGGCCCTGTCCTGCAGATCGGCAACACCGACAGCCGTCTCAAATTCTCGCTCGGCCCCGCCGACTTCATCAACGCCTGGTGCAAGGAGGGCCCGACTCACCACTTCGCCCTGGGCGTCGGCCACATCCTGCCCAAGATAGAAAAATTCGCCAGCATAGCTAACCTCGAACTCAAGGTGGTCTGTTAAGGCCCGCAACTGCAGTTCACTAGCCACTATTCACTGTCGTTAAACTGAAAATGCTCACCCCAACCGACCTCACCACCGAGTACGCCCCCAACCCGCTCAACATCGACACCCCCCAGCCCCGTTTCGGCTGGCTCCTCGAATCAGACCGCCGAAACCAGTCCCAATCGGCCTACCAAGTCCTCGTCGCCAGCAGCGCCGAAAACCTCCAGGCCGGCCGCGCCGACAAATGGGACAGTGGCAAGGTCACATCGGACCGCTCCGTCAACGTCGCCTACGCCGGCGACACTCTGTCCAGCGACGAAAACTGCTGCTGGCAAGTCCGCGTCTGGGACAAGGACGACCGCGCCAGTGCCTACAGTGAACCGGCCGCCTTCACCATGGGCCTGCTTGACGAAAGCGACTGGACTGGACACTGGATCGGCGCGCCTACCGATTTTGCGCTGGAGCCCGACGAGAAAAACGGCAATTATCCACGAAGAACACAAAGGGGACACGAAGAACGGCAACGGCAGAAGGGAGGCGGAGGGCGGAAGCGTCAAACAGAGTCACCCCTCCTGCGCACGGAGTTCGACCTCGCCAAGCCGGTTAGTCGCGCCCGCCTCCATATCTCCGGCCTGGGCTGGTACGAGCTCTATCTCAACGGCCGGCGCGTCGGCGATCATGTCCTCGACCCCGCCACCAGCGACTACACTCAGCGCGTCCTCTACGTGACCTACGACGTCACCGAATTGCTGCAGGCGGGCGCCAATGCCGTCGGTGTCATGCTCGGCAACGGCTGGTACTGCGAACCCGGCTGGGAGCACCGCTACGGCGACTCCCCTCGCCTGCGCCTTCAGCTGAACGTCGACTTCGCCGACGGCAGCACGGCCGCCGTCGCATCCGGCGCCGGCTGGAAGACCGCCCCCGGCCCCATCACCCGTAACGACCTCTACGGCGGCGAGACCTACGACGCCCGCCGCGAGCAACCGGGCTGGGCAGCGACCGGATTTGACGACGCCCACTGGGACCCGGCCGTCGACAAGGATGCTCCCGGCTTTGCTCTGAGCGGACCGCATCTGTCGCGCCTTGGCGAAGCGCAAACAAAGATGGTTGCGCAGGTCATGCCCCCCATCCGCGTCAACAAGAAGCTGCAGCCGGTAAACGTCACCCAGCCCCAGGACGGCGTACACGTCTACGACTTGGGCCAGCTCTTCGGCGGTTGGGCCAGGCTGCGGCTCAAGGGCGAACGCGGCACGACTGTTACCATCAAGTACGCCTGCCAAGTCCTCGAAGAAAGCGGCCTCGTCGATCAGGAATCCGGCGAATTCTACTTTCGCCACCGCTCCCGCGCGAGCGCCCACGAAGAAGGCGACGAGATCGACGTCTACATCCTCAAAGGCGACCCCGACGGCGAGAGCTACGCACCGCGCTTCACCTACCATCCCGTACGTTACGTTCAGGTCGAGAGCGACCGCCCCGTCACCATTGAAGAGCTCCAAGGCCATGTGGTCTACTCCGACGTCGATCTCTCCGGCGGCTTCGAGTGCTCCAATCCACTCTTCAACCGCATCCACGAACTGGTGCACTGGACCGTAACCAACGGCCTCTTCGGCATCCCCCTGGACTGCCTCCACCGTGAGCACTGGGCCTGGACCGACCCGGCTACCATCGCCTCGTCGCTCTACCCCCGCAAACACATGCCCCGCTTCTGGACTAAGTGGCTCGACGACATCAAGGACGCCCAACTTGAAAACGGCAGTGTCCCCGACATCTGTCCCAACTACGTCCAGCGCGACGATCCCGACCCCGCTTGGGGCGGCAACTACCCGATCCTCGTCTGGTACCTCTACCAGTATTTCGACGACAGCCGCATCCTTGAAGAGCACTACGAGCCAGTCCGCCTCTGGGTCGACTATCTCACCTCAGTTGCCGAGAACCACATCGTCAGCGAAGGCCACTACGGCGACCACATGCTGCCCGGCGCCGCGCCCGGCGAGGAAGAGTTCGTCTCCTCCGAAACGCCGCCGCCCCTGCTGTGGACTGGCTACTACTATCTCGACTGCCGCCATCGTCGCCAAGGTCGCGGACTACCTCGGCAAGGAAGATGAGGCCGCCCATTATAGCCGCTTGGCAGAGGCCATCAAGGACGCCCTCAACCACGCGTGGCTCGATCCCGCCGCCCACCGCTACGCCACCGGCTCACAAACCGCCAACCTCTTCCCGCTCGCCCTCGGTATCGTGCCGCCCGCCAGCGAAGCCGGCGTTGTCCAGGACATCGTCCACAACATCGTCGAAAAGTGGGGCGGCCATCATCACACCGGCAACACCGGCGTCACCTGTCTGATCGACGCCCTGACGCAACACGGCCAGGGCGAAGTCCTCTACGACCTCGTCGCCACTCCCAGCTATCCCGGCTGGGGCTACATGGTCGAGCAGGGCGCCACCACCATCTGGGAATCCTGGAGCCTGCAGAGCACCGTCGGCGCCGCCGAAAGCATGATCATGTGGGCCTCGATCGACGAGTTCTTCTACAACGATCTGGCCGGCATCAAAGGCCCCGACTACCACGGCCCCGGATTCATGACGCCCGGCTTTCGAGAAATTCGGATCGAGCCGCACCCGCTCGGCGACCTGGAACACGCCGCCGCCACCATCAGGACCGTGCGCGGCGACATCTCTTCCCGCTGGCGGCGCACCGATCAATCCATAACGCTCGAAGTCACGATCCCGGTCAACAGCCGTGCCCGCGTCAGCCTGCCCACCCTTGACCTGAGCAATATATCCGTCAGCGAAGACGGCACCGCCATCTGGCAAGACAACGCCTATCTCGCAGGCCGCGACGGGATCACATCCGCCAGCGCCCGCGCTGGCTATATCGACGTCGATGTCGGCTCCGGCAACTATCGTTTCGAACTCATCGGATCTTAGCCAGCGACCCACCGACCACCGCAGTTCAAAAGGAGCAGGATTTTGCAGGAAATGACATCGCTCGAACGATTTATGGCCGCCATCAACGGCGAACCCATGGATATGTACCCCGCCCTCAACGTGTCCCCCAATTGGTCGATGATGCCGCACTGGCCGGAGAAACTGGGGCTGAACTTCCTCCATCTGTCACACGGGACCGATGAGCAGAAGCTGAAGTTCTACGACGTTCTCCACGATGACCTTGGCCTCGACTACATCCCCTGCGGCACCGGCAAAGCCTACGGCCAGCGCGGCAAGCAGTACGTCACCGAGGAGGATGGCGTGCCCGTGCTCGTTGACACCGGTTCGCGTAGCAAGACCCGCTACCACGAGTTCCCGCCCGATCTGCCGCCCGACGAGCCGCTCTTCGAGACCGCTGCCGACGTTGAGCGCCTCGAACCGCCGCCCACCGCCGAGGAGATGCTGGCGACCGGCGCCTACGATTTCACCAAGAAGCTGATCGAGCATTTCGACGACACTGTCTTCCTCTATATGGGAGACATGGCGCCCTTCCCCACCTCGTTCTACATGCTCAGCTACGACAAGCTCTTCGATGCCATGTTCTTCCAGAAAGACCTCGTCTTCGCGCTGATGGATCGACACGAGGAGGTGATCAGGCAGCAGTGCCGGCTGGCCAGAATGCTCGGCGTGCACGGCTACCAGCTGATGCAGTGGTTCGCGTCGGCCGACATGATCTCCGATGAGCACTACGTGGAGTTCGCCCTGCCCGGTGAGATAAAGGCCTTCCAGTACATCCACGATGAGGGCCTGATCAGCAGTATGGCGCTGATGGGCTGGATCGAACCCCGCCTGCCCCACCTGGCCAAGCTGGATTTCCACTGCATTCAGGTCGAGTGCGGCCTCAAGAACTACTCGAACGACATCGTCAACGTCCGCCAAGCCCTCGGCGAAGAGGTCTGCATCTTCTCCAACTCCCATGCCATCACCGTCATCGAGCAGGGGGACGAGGACCTCTGGCGCGAAGACGCCCATCACCAGGCCAAAGCGATCGGGGAGCAGAAGCGTTTCGGGGTCGGCCACGGCACCCCCACCACCTGGAAGACGTCCCCGTCAAGATACCGCCGCTACATCGACTTCATGCGCAGCGAGCTGGCCTCAATCGTCCCGCCCCACTGAGTTTGCGCTGAGCCGACGCCATATCTGTCGGCCCTTGGCGAAGCGCAAAGACTCAGCGGCAGGGGAACTGCGGGGGAACCCCTGGGGTCCCCCTGGGTGTGCTATAATGCAGTCATGCCTGTTCAAATTACGATAAGAAATGTCCCTGAGGAAGTTCGTGATGAGTTGGCTGTCCGCGCTGCGCTTCAAGGCCGGTCCATGCAGGAGTTCTTGCGCGGGGAGTTGGAACGTATCGCCTCGCGCCCTTCCGTGGCCGCTTGGCTGCAAGGAGTCCGCGAACGGAAAGCGGTGGCAGAGACACGGGTTGAGCCCCAGAAAATTCTTCGCGCCCGTGATGCCGATCGAAAGTGACGTCAGTCATTGATGCATCCGTGCTCGTCGCTGCGCTGGACTGCCCACTCCTGACGCTCGACCGCAGGCCCAGCCGCGCCCGCGGCCACACCTGCGAATTTGCGCTGACGCCCGGAGGAAAACGGCAACGATCCACGAAGAACACAAAGAAAACACGAAGAACGGCAAAAACGGGAAGGGCGGAAGCGTCAAACAATCACGCCACCCCGTTCCCACAGGTAGCGCGAGGAGCCCCAGAGAAAGAACTATCTGTCACGTGGAGCCTCTGTCCCCTCCCTAGCGAACGCTCCATCTGGCCACGTTCCCGATGAAGAGTACACTTCATTCGGTTCCCAATGAAAATCACCCGCCTGGAAACCATCCGCCTCGGCCGCCATCCCCATTCGCTTTGGCTTCGCATCCACACCGACAACGGTCTGATCGGGCTGGGCGAGACCTCCTACGCGCCCCGCGCCGTCAGCGCCTTCATTCACGACCAACTCGCTCCCCTGCTGCTGGCACGAAGCCCCCTTGACATCGAGCGCCACTGGCACACCATGTTCGCTGCCGTCAACGCCTATGGCTACGGGGGCGCCGAGACGCGCGCCATCAGCGCCGTCGACATCGCTCTTTGGGACATTGCCGGCCAGTACACAGGCCAGCCTATCTACAACCTGCTGGGCGGCCGCAGCCGCGACCGCATCCCCATCTACAATACCTGCCTCGGTCATGGACCCTGTCAAGACGCCCGTGCCTGGACGGAAGGGCGCGCCGGCCAGCTAGCCGAAGATCTGTTCCGGCAGGGCATCAGCGCCATGAAGATCTGGCCGTTCGATCTGCCGCCGGAACCGGCTGACACGGAAACAGGCGCGCCCGGACCGGTCCGCCACTACCTCGACAACGAAACGCTCAAACGGGGTGTCGCCTGCGTCGAAGAGATTCGCGCCACCGTCGGTGACAGAATGCAGATCGCCATCGAGGGCAACGCCCGCTGGAACCTGCCCGCGGCCATCGCCATCGCCCGCGCCTTGGAGCCTTACAACATCATGTGGCTGGAGGAAATGATCCCGCCCGACAACGTCGAATCATACGCCCGTCTGAAGGCCGAAAGCCGCATCCCCCTCTGCGTCAGCGAGCGGCTCTTCACCCGCTTCGGCTTCCGCCGCGTCGTCGAAGCTAACGCCGCCGACATCATCATGCCCGACATCTCCTGGACCGGCGGCATCAGCGAAACCCGCAAGATCTGCGCCCAGGCCGACATCTACTACCTCCCCATCACCGGCCACGACGCCACCGGCCCCGTCGTCCTCTGGGCCGCCGCCCACCTCATGCTGCACATCCCCAACGCCATGTGTCTCGAGACCGTGCGCGCCTACTACGACGGCTGGTACAACGACGTCGTCACCGAGCGCATCCCCATTAACGACGGCATGCTCTCACTGCCGCAGAAGCCGGGCCTGGGCGTCGCCCTGCGCGAGGAGGTGCTGAGCTGGCCCGACGCGCGGATTGAAGATGGATCCAGTGCGGAGTAGAGGGGAGTTTTCTTCGCGTTCCTTCGCGCCCCTTCGCGGATAAATGCCTTTTTTTTGAATCCCCCAATCGCAAAAAGGGTGCATCCCAGATTGGGGGTTGCTCAGAGGAGTGGGCTGCGGATCCCAGTGTAACTCCCCAGAGGTAGACCGAAACTCGCCCCCATTTTGGGACGCACCCCGCAAAAACACAGGTTGCGATCTGAAACGATTGTCTATATCATTACAGAGACGAACGAAAGCCCGCCTTACCAACCCGGAAAATGACAAAACAACGACAGGCGTCCCCCGCCTGTCAACGATACACCGAATCAGGAGACCCTTGTATGCTGTCTGAGCAGATCGCTGCACTGAAGCGCTACGACTCCGCTACCATTTTCAACGCCGTCGCCCTCAAGCTGGGCCTGCCCAATCTCGACTACACCGACCACACCATCCGCTGCCTCCTACCCGACCTCGGCCTCGTCGCCGGCTTTGCCGTCACCGCCGAAGTCACCACCAACGACGAAGACTCCACCGCCCTCGAGTGGATCGACTACTACGACTATCTCGGCAGCCAGCAGGACCCCCTCATCGCCGTCTTCCAGGATATGGACACCAACCCGGGTCGCGGCGCCTGCTTCGGCGACGGCATGGCCCGCGTCCACAAACGGCTCGGCGTCGAAGGCGTCATCGTCGAGGGCACCGCGCGCGATCTGGTGGGCATTCGCCAGGTCGGCCTGCCCGTATGGGGCTGGGGCGCCGTACCCGGTCACGGCGTCTTCAACATGAACCGCTTCGGCGCACCGGTCACCGTCGGCCGCCTGCGCATCCATTCCGGCGACCTGCTCCTCGCCGACACCGACGGCGTTGTGCGTATCCCAACCGAACACGTCGACGATGTCTTGCAACTGGCCGAAGAGGTACGCACACGCGAAGCCACCCTCTTCGACTTCTACGAATCGGAAACCTTTTCCCTGCAAAAAATGCGGGCCCGCCAGCAACAATACTAACCACTAACCACTGCCGTCCCATGACTCTCGACGAACAGATCGAAGCCCTCCTTACACAAGCGCCCGGTTTTTGGCACCTCGACGCCTGCGGTGTCACCCGTAGCGAACGGCAGATTCCCGCCCTGCTGCACGGCACCGACCAGCCGCCCGCGGGGGACCGCCTCCAGCTCGTCCTCATCGGCGGCCTCTCCGGCAAACAGGAAGACGCCGATGCCGCGCTTGCCGCGCTGCAGTCGTACAGCGCGGCGGCGGGCCTTTCCCTACGGTACGCGCTGAGCGCGGTGCCCTGCGGCAATCCGGATGGCCTCGCTTTGGGCGCGGCGCCCGAAAACGGCGCCGGCGGCAATCCCAGTACCGCCTACCCTCCCCCAGGAGATAGCTACTACGACGCCAACCCGGAAGCCCATTACCTCTGGCGCTGGGTCAGCTTCCAGGGGCCGGACCTGGTCCTCGAAATCCGGACCGGCGAAGGCACGATTTGGGAGGGGTCTGCCCTCTGCCTGGAGCTGCTGTCGCAGTTCCGTTCCGTGCTGAATGCGTCTGAACTTCCGTCCGACAGCTCGCTCCTGGGCGCGCTGTCTACCGGCGAACCCAACCTGCTTCCGCCCGTTTTGAGCCTGCGCCTGACCTGCGCCGCGGCGGACCTGGAAGGCGAACTGGCCAAGCTGTGGACGGTTCTCGCGCAGGTGCCTGATTTTGCGTTGAGCCGACGCCATCTGCCGGCCCTTGGCGAAACGCAAACAGCCCGCTCCCCCACGCGCAGCGCCCTGCAAACTCGCGCCGCCCGTTCGCCCCTGGACGTCGCCCGTATTTTGGCAGGCGTATACGGCCATGAACTCGATCCGGTCATCTATACCCAGGGTGTCGCCGTCAGCGGACGGCTGCGTCTGGCACAACTGGACCCGGACGGAGACGATCCGTCAGCCGATATCGAAGCGATCGTCGCACCCTATATGTCTGGCTCTAAGCCGTGGTTTCCCGCCGGCGGCGATGGCGGCGCCAATCTGGCCGGCCTCGTCTGGGCAGATGAGTTGGCCGCAACAACCGGCAACGCCAGCTATGCCGACCTGCTCGTGCAAACGGCCGACCGCTACCGCTCCGCCCACGATAACGGCGTGCCCACCCCGTCGAACCCCAACTACCAGGTCGAGGACATGTTCTTCACCGCGGCCGTGCTCGGCCGCGCCTTCAAGCTCACCGGCGACGACGCGTACCTGGATATCCTGACCCGCTTCCTGTTGGATGCCAACGTTCAGCAACCGGACGGGCTTTTCTGGCACGACCGCCGTACCCCCTTCTACTGGGGCCGCGGCAACGGCTTCGCGGCGCTGAGCTATGCCGAAACGCTGACCTACATGCCGGACAGCCATCCCGACCGGGCCGCTGTACTCGCGATCCACCGCCGCCATCTGCAGGCTCTGCGCGGCTACCAGCACCGCAGCGGCATGTGGCGCCAGGTCGTCAACGGCCCCGGCTCCTACCCCGAGATGACCGTTACCTGCATGGTCGGCTACGCCCTTGCCCGCGGTCTGCGCCGCGGCTGGCTCGACGCCGGCTACAAAGACATGCTGACCCGCGTCTGGCAAGGCGTCGCCGCCCGCATTGACGACCACGGCGGCCTTGTCGACGTCTGCACCGGCACCGGCGTCCAGCAAAGCAAGCGCGACTACCTCGACCGCCCCGCCATATTCGGCCCCGATGAACGCGGCGGCGCCCTGTCACTCTGGTTCGTTACCGAAATGGAAAGCTTTCTGCGAGAATCCTGACTCGCTTGTCACAGTTCGCATTGACCACTAACTACTGCAGAAAGGAGGTAGATATGGCAGATGAGGATCTGGGCCTGATGGCTCATTTGCTGCGCCGGGCAGGGTTCGGCGCCAGCCGAGAAGAGCTCGAGGCCTACGCCGCAAAAGGGTACGACGAAGTCGTAGAAGATCTGGTGGACGAGGAGCGCTGCCCGCCGATCGACGAGGATATCATCAAGCGCTACTTTGGCGGTGAGGGGCCGGAAATCCGCTCCGGCACCTGGATCTACCGCATGATAAACAACCCGCGCCCGCTCGAAGAGAAGATGGCCCTCTTCTGGCATCACGTTTTCGCCACCGGCTACGCCAAGGGTGAGCACGCCCTCGCCATGGACGACCAGATCGATCTCTTCCGCCGCATCGGCATGAGCAACATACGCGAGATTCTGCTCGAGCTCTCCATGAACCCGGCGATGATCAACTGGCTCGACAACAACGAGAACATCAAGGGCGAACCCAACGAGAACTACGGCCGCGAGCTGCTTGAACTCTTCTCAATGGGCGTGGGCAACTACACCGAGGACGACATCAAGAACTGCGCGCTCGCATTTACCGGCTGGACTTTCGCGCAACCCGTTCCCCTCTATCCCCACGGCTTCTACTCTCCCGAATTCCTCTTCCGCGAAGAGGACCACGACTTTGGCGAGAAGACCTTCCTCGGCCACACCGGCAACTTCAACGGCGACGACATCATCGACATCATCGTCGAGCAGCCGGCAACCGCCCGCTTCATCTCCCGCCATCTCTACAACTTCTTCGTCGCCGACGAGCCGCAGGTTCCCTCCTGGAACGTGACGCCGCCCCAGGACCCGGACGCCATCGAAACCTTGGCAGACGCCTTTATGGAGTCAAATGGTGACATGCGTCACGTCCTGCGCACGCTCTTCAAGAGCGACTTCTTCAAGGCGGCCCGCTTCAAAAGGGTGAAAAGCCCCACCGAGCTGATCACCGGCGTTCTCAAGCTGGTCGGCACCAACCGCACACCTTCACCCGGCATGCCGCAATACCACAGAGCCGCCAAATTGATGGGCCAGGAACTCTTCAACCCGCCCACCGTCGAGGGCTGGCACACCGGCCAGGAGTGGATCGACGGCGGCATGCTCACCGAACGCATCAATTTCGCCGTCGACGAAGTGGGCGACGCCAGCAAGCCGGGCATCCAAGCCGTCATCAAACGCCTGCGCGCCGCCGGCGACAGCCTCACCCCCGAGCAGTTCGTCGACAACTGTCTCGACCTCGCCGGCCCCGTGAACCTGGAAGACAAGACCCGCGCCGACCTCATACGCTTCGCCCAAAGCGGCGGCGACCTTGTTTTCAGTTCAAACGGCAGCACCAACGGCGAAACCGAAGAAAGCACCGACCGCATCATCCTGATGCTCCAACTGATCGTCGCCTCCCGCGAATACCAATTCGCCTGACTTGCAGCTCTTAGCAACACCATCCCACTTAGACAGCCGGAAGGTGTTCACGAAAAACGAAAAACCAAAAACTGCAGTACAGAAAGGAAGTAAAGATGGTCGACCACAAGAAAGACCCCGTCCTCGTTGTCGTACAGCTCAGCGGCGGCAACGACTTCATGAACACCGTCGTCCCCTATACCGCCGGCATCTACTACGACTCCAGGCCGGTCGTAGGCCTCAAAGAGGACGAAGTCCTGCCCATCCACGATACCCTCGCCTGGAACCCCAACTGCGAACCCCTGCAGCAGATGTACGAGGCCGGCGACATCGCAGTCGTCCAGGGCATCGGCTACCCCAACTCCAACCGCTCCCACTTCCGTGCCATGGACATCTGGCACACCTGTGAACCGATCGAAATCGGCACCGAAGGCTGGGTCGGCCGCATGATCCGCGAAATCGACCCCGGTGGCCACAATGTCCTCACCGGCGTCAACGTCGGCCAGGGCCTGCCCCGCGCCATGGCCGTGCCCGGCGTCCCCGTGACCTCCTTCGCCGACCTCGACACCTACGGCCTGCTCACCGGCATCGACGAACCCCGCCGTCGCACCCAGGCGCTCGAAGTCTTCAAAGGCATGTACGGCCACGAGGTCGGTGCCGGCTACGTCATGGACTATCTCTCGCAGACCGGCCTTAACGTCATCCAGGGCACTGACGAACTCAAGAAGGCCAAAGAAGGCTACAGCTCGACCGTAGAGTACGGCGACAGCGCCATCGCCACCAGCCTGCGCGACGTCGCCCGCGTCCATCTGGCCGGGCTCGGTACCCGCGTCTTTTACACCGCCCAAGGCGGCTATGACAACCACGCCAACGAGGTCCCCGACCATCCCAAGCTGCTCGCCGACCTCAGCACCGCCATCACCTCCTTCTTCGAGGACCTGCGCGCCCACAACGCCTCTTCCGAGGTCACCATGCTCGTCTTCACAGAGTTCGGCCGCCGCATCCGCGACAACGCCAGCGGCACCGACCACGGCTCCGGCGGCGGCGCCTTCATCATCGGCGACCACGTCCAGGGCGGTCTCTACGCCCAATACCCCTCGCTCGACCCCGCCCGCTGGGTCCACGGCGAGGACATGGAGCACACTATCGACTTCCGCGGCATCTACGGCACCGTACTCGAACAGTGGATGGGCATCGACCCCACCCCAATCGTCAACGGCCAATTTGAGCAAATCCACCCATACAGCTAACAGTTCTCGGCACCTACCGAGCAAAACGGGGTTTACTAAAAACGAATAACTAAAAACTCAAAAAAAGGAGTACCACCGTGGGCAGACCATACGGTCTCTTACGCGCCGGGTTCCCCTTCCACAAGACGCTGGGAATGCGGCGGCTGACCAACTATCCCATCGACCTCGCCTTCGGCAAGGAGGACCGCCTCTTCATCCTCTGCCGCAACGAGGGTACCGCCCTCGTCCGCAAATACAGCACCGAGGACGCAGACCTCGGCTCCTTCAGCATCTACGGCGACGACCCGGGCCAGGCCACCTGGCCGGTTACCATCCTCGCCGACGCCGACGAGAACCTCTACCTCACCGATGAGGCCCTCCACCGCGTCACAATCATCGACAACGAGGGCGAGCTGATCGACAGCTGGGGCGAGGAAGGCAGCGGGCCCGGCCAGCTCAACGGCCCCTCCGGCATGGCCTTCGACGCCGGGGGCAATCTCTACGTCGTCGACACACTCAACCACCGCGTCCAGAAGTTCACCCGCGAGGGCGGCCTCCTCGGCGGGTGGGGCAGCTACGGCTGCGGCGAGGGCGAGTTCAACATGCCCTGGGGCATCGCTGTCGACGAGGTAGGCGATGTCTACGTCGCCGACTGGCGCAACGACCGCGTCCAGAAGTTCAGCGGCGACGGCGAATTCAAGATGGCCGTCGGCGAGTCCGGCTGCGGCGACGGCCAGTTCAACCGTCCCAGCGGCGTCGACGTCGACAAGCACGGCGACATCTACGTCGTTGATCGCGGCAACAACCGCGTCCAGCTCTTCAACGAAGAGGGCCGCTACGTGCAGCAGTTCATCGGCGACGCTACCCTCTCCAAAGTGGCCATCTCCTACATGATGACCAACGCCTACCCCAACCGCCTGCGCGACATGGCCAAACTCGAAATCCAGAAGCTCCTGCGCTGGCCGCAGTCCGTCGTCGTCAGCGAAGACGGACTCATGTACGTGCCCGACACCGGCTCCTACCGCGTCCAGGTCTACAGAAAGGAGGCCGTCGAGCTCAACGAGCTCCAGTTCGCGCCCCCCCGCCGCGCGCCGGCCCTGAACATATAGCGCCCAAAAGACTCTGCAGCCAAAGCCAAATCGCGGCCGCACAGATAAGCCGCGCCCGTTACAAGGCCAAACAACCTGTTCCCTCCTCTGACCACCGACCACTCACCACTGACCACTCACCACTGCCGTTCCGGTGGCGAAGCGCTTGTCCAAGGCCTCCTCTCCCACGGCATCGACACGATTTTCGGCCTGCCCGGCGTACAGAACGACCACTTTTACAACGCCGTCTACGATGCCGGCGACCAAATTCGCGCCATCCATACACGCCATGAGCAGGGCGCAGCCTACATGGCCCTCGGCTACGCGCTCGCCTCCGGAAAGACCGGCGTCTATGTCGTCGTGCCCGGCCCCGGATTCCTCAACACCACCGCGGCGCTGGCAACCGCCTACGCGACACATGCGCCTGTACTCTGCCTCGCCGGCCAGATCCATATGGATCAGATCGGCCGCGGTTACGGAATGTTGCACGAGATCCCGGATCAGTTGGCCGTTATGCGTTCGTTGACCAAATGGACGCGGCGCGCCGAAAGCCCCGGCGAACTCCCGCAACTGCTGGCTACGGCGCTCAGCGAAATGCGTTCAGGCCGCCCGCGGCCCGTCGGGCTGGAGATGCCTATGAACGTCCTTTCCGGCAAGGCGGAGTTTGACGACAGTCCATTTCCCCTGACCGTGCGCCAGCCAGCAGTGGATACCGACACCATCGAAGAAGCGGCTCGGCTTTTGGGCAAGGCACGCAACCCCGTGATATTCATCGGTGGCGGCGCAATGGACGCGGGCGAAGAGGTCCGCGCGCTGGCCGAAGCCCTCCAGGCGCCTGTCATCGCCAGCGGTCGCGGGCGAGGCATCCTCTCCAGCCGCCATCCCTTCAGTCACACCTACGCAGCCGGTGAACGCCTCTGGGAAAAGGCCGACCTGGCCATCGCCATCGGCACACGACTGACCAAGCCGTTTATTCAGTGGAAGCGCCCGGACAATCTCTCTCTGATACGCATTGAAATCGCGCCGCAGGATTCAAGCTTCTTAGCCCCTGCAGCCGTGACAGTCGTTGCCGACAGCCAGGATGCCCTGCGTGCCCTGCTGCCGGTCCTGGCGCGCCACAACCTCCAGCGCCCTTCCCGCACCGCCGAAATGCTTGCCCTGCACAAGGAGATGGAAGAACTCTTTGACTCGTTCCAACCCCAGATGGACTTCATTCGCGCTATCCGCGACACCCTGCCGGATGATGGCATCTTTGTCGATGAGTTAACGCAGGTCGGGTATGCCAGCAACATGGCTATGCCCGTTTACCAGCCGCGTACGTTCCTTACCCCCAACTATCAGGGTACGCTCGGATGGGGATTCCCCACCGCGCTCGGCGCTAAAGTAGCCGCCCCCGATCGCCCGGTCCTCTCCATCGCCGGCGACGGCGGCTTCCTCTACTGTGCAACGGAATTGGCCACCGCCGTACAGCATGGCATCAACACGGTTTCGGTCGTCTTCAACGATGGCGCCTACGGCAACGTGCGCCGCATGCAGAAAGAACTCTACGCCGGCCGCATCATCTCCTCAGACCTCGTAAACCCCGACTTTGTCGCCTTCGTCGAGTCCTTCGGCGCCATAGGCCTCCGCGTACACTCCGCCAACAGCCTGCGCGACGCCCTCACCGAAGCCTTCACCGCCGACCGGCCCGTAGTGATCGAAGTCCCGGTCGGAGAGATGCCCGGCCCCTGGCGGATGATGTACCCCAACGAGTTAGTGGTCGAAGAATGATCTTCTGAAAACCTGCACGACGCATCCAAACCCTCGGAACGGCAGTTTTTAGTAGCCAGTAGTCAGTTTTTAGTAACGGCAACGGCGCGCCCCACTAAAAACTGAAAACCGCAGTTATCCACTGCCCTTCGGCGGCTCCACCACGTTATAGAACCCCATATAGTCCTCGCCCTTCACCATCAGAACGTTGATCTGCTCGCGCCTGCCCACGTCCACAAAAGGCACCGTCAGCCGCGGCGTGATTCCGAAGCGACGCGACTCCGACCTGTTCGGCGGCGAATAGTGAAGCGTGCTCTCGTTAAAGAAGATAAACTCACCCGGCTTCAGTTCCAGATCGACCGCATCGCTGGCGTCGAAAGTCGATGGATCCACCCCTCTGCTGAAGATCTCCGCGTTCGGGTCTTCGATGTGCGGATACAGCCTCTTATGGCTCCCCGGCAGCACTTGCATACACCCGTTCGCCCGCGTCGTCTCATCCACCGCGATCCACGCCGACAAGATCACATTCGGCGACGGCTGATAATACGCGCAGTCCTGGTGCCATGGCACCTCCGTATCCCAGTCCTCCTGCTCGCTCAGCGGCGCCTTGATCTGAAAATTCGTCCGCCACAGCACCAGATGCGGCCCCAGCAGGCTGGCCGCCCTTTCCACCAGGTTGGGATGGCTCAGCAGTTCATAGACGCAGCGGTTATCCAGGTGCCGGTTATGAAAATAGTCCTTCTCCGCCAGCCCCTGCGCTTTGCCCGGCTCCAGGATCTCCTCATCAATCCGCCGTCGCACCGCCGCCATCTCCTCCTCCGAAATAAGCGCAAAAGGCCCCAACCACCCCTGTTGGTGATAGAGCCGGATCTCGTCTTTCGTGAGCGCTAGTTGGTTCGTGGTCATGGGGTTTCTCTCACATTGTTTCAATAGACGGAGGGAATTGGGTCAACCCTGTTTGGAGCGTCTCAACTGCCGCGGGGTTAGTTAGCAGGTTCGCTAACAGAGAGTTCACTATGAAAATCCAATTGCGTGGCGTTGATCCGCTGCATAGCCCGACTCTGGTAGTCGGCGTCTATCTCGTAGCCGACAAAACATCTACCACTAGCAACAGCAGCTACTCCGGTGGTCCCGCTACCCATAAACGGGTCGTAGACGACCTCCTCTGCGTACGTGTACAATTCAATACACCGCTTGGGCAGCTCCACAGGGAAAGGAGCAGGATGGCCAACGCGTTTGGCGGACTCCGCGGTCATGTGCCAAACGCTTCGCGTGTTATCGAGAAATTCATCGCGGCCGATGGTATTGCTGCGTTCGTCCACCTTGGGGCGCTGGTAGCCATCCTTGCTAAACACCAAGATATATTCATGCTGGTCCCTGATACAGGGATCGGATGCCGATCTCCAGCTACCCCAAGCAGTGGAACTGCCGGCACTGCTGCCCTTATCCCAGATGATTTCTCCCCGCATTAAGAAGCCAAGCCGCTCCATATCCTGAATGATATATGCGTGTAGCGGGATGTACGGCTTGCGGCCGATGTTCGCTACATTGATGCACACTCTTCCTCCCGGCACCAGGACCCGCCGCGTCTCTTTCCACGTATCCCGCAGCAGTTTGCGGTACTCGGACAAAGACAGGTCTTCATCGTAGTCCTTGCCCACCGCATATGGCGGTGATGTCACCATCAGATGTACGCTGCGTGGGGGCAGCCGATTGCTCTTGTCAGGAGATACGCAGGAATCCAACAATACCCGATTGACCAAGTGATCCGGCAGCGGGTTTTCCGAATATGAAGCCGGCTTCTTTCTGTTACGAGTCAGGTCTTCGTTGATACGCCTCGCGTAGTAAGCCGAAGAATCGTGGCTTCGACGCCCGTTTACTCCAAATGATGCTGTCTCTGTGCGCTTCTTTTCCGTTTTCAACGTAGATCTCTCCTTGTGCCACTTTTTTAGTGGCGAGTGGTTAGTAACTACCGTTGCCGTTTCACTATCCACTATTCACTGCTGTCCGAACCAGACGAGGGCGGCGCCGACAAAGGGGAGGCTCAGGGCCAGGAGGTTGATCCCCGGCCAGGTTTCGGTGGGGATGCCGCGGAGGGTGAGGATCGAGAGACCGAGGCAGACGAAGGCGCAGCCGAGCAGGAGGCGCCAGGCCGGGGGCCCGGCGGTGCGCCGGGCCTGGCCGATGCGCTCGAAGCGGATGAAGAGGGCGACGAAGGGGACCAGGGCGACGACGAGGACGGCGATCCACAGCAGGCGGGTGAGCCACCAGGCGGCTGTGCCGGGAACAATCGACAGCCAGAAAATCCTCTCCCAGTCTCCTATCAGGAAAATCAGCGTGATCGCCGTTTCCAAGGCAGTTACGTGCCACAGGAAGACGGTCATTATCATGCCGTTGATCAGCGCGGTCGTCGTCCATAGGGCGCCGCGTTCCAGGAGGCGCCGCGCCGGCCTTTCGAGGGCCAGCAGCAGGCCGCTCTGGCCGACGCCCAGTGCCAGCAACGTTATTCTGGGCGGCAGGCTGTTGCTGATTTCTTCGCTGCGCACCGATACCATGCTGACCGGATAGGTGTCGAGCGATACGAACGCGATCAACGCGGTCAGCCCGCCGGCGGCCCACAGGAGACAGCGGCGCGGCCCGCCGATGCGACCGGCTTGCCAGGCGAAGCCCAGCTGATGGACGGCGAGCCAGACGAACAGGTAGTTGAGCCAGCCAAGCAGCCGCCAGCCGACGCCCAAGGAGAGCAGGTCGACGAGCGCGGCCGCGGCGGCCAGCGCCCAGAAGGAGGCGAGACCGTAACGCTGCCAAGCCCGGTAGGAGATGGGGCACGAGCAGGACTATGAGAATGTAGACCACGAGGAACCAGGCGGGCAGGAGCGCGAACTGGGAGGCGGTTTTGAGCAGAAAAGTATCGACGCGGAACCCGCTGCTCCCAAAGCTGACTGTGCCAGATAAGAAAGCTCCGATCAGCGCCCAGGCGGCTAAAACAGGCAGGACCGGCACGATCAGTCGTTGCAGCCGGCGGGCCAGCCAGGAGGCGTAACCCGCCTGGCGCCGCTGGGCCGATTGCCAGCCAAGCGCGTTGACATAGCCGCCGACGAGAAAGAAGACCGGCATGACCTGGAAGAGCCAGGTGAGCCAGTGGGTCCAGGGGATGACAGAGAGCACAACCGCGGTTGCTAAGACCCCATCCACCGTATAGGTAACAACCAACAGCCAGTGGCCGAGGATGACAAAGCAGATGGATACGGCGCGCAGGAAGTCGACGTAGCGGTTGCGTTCGGGCGGGGCCTGTGCTGCCAGGCGGGCGGCCTGGGTCCAGATGGGAAACTTCACAGCGGCCTCCGGCGGAGGGCAAGGGAAACGGCCGGGAAACCCCCGATTTTCCCAAGTGTTCCCCTGGTTTTCAACTCTGGCGGCCGCGCAGGCGCGGGTCGAAGATGTCGCGCAGCCAGTCGCCGAGGAGGTTGGCGCCGAGCACGACGAGCATGATCGCCAGGGCAGGGAAGACGCTGGGGTACCAGGCGGTGGTGATAAAGTCACGGGCGTCGGCGACCATCTTGCCCCAAGTTGGGATCAGGGTGGAGACGCCGAAGCCGAGAAAGCTGAGGGCCGACTCGGTGAGTATCATTCCGCCGAAGGAAAGGGTGGAGGCGACGATGACGGGCGCGACCGCGTTGGGCAGGATGTGGCGGAACATGATGCGCATATCGTCGGCGCCGATGGCGCGTGCGGCCTCGACGAAGTCGCGCTCGCGGATGCTGAGCACTTCGCCGCGAATGAGACGGGCGTAGCCGACCCAGGCGCCGATGCCGAGGAAGAGGATGATGTTGAGAAGCCCGCCGCCGATGAAGGCGACGGCGGCGATAAGCAGGACGAGAAAGGGGATGGCGGTCTGGGTGTCGGCGACGCGCATGATGATGTCGCCGGCGAGGCCGCCGCGGTAGCCTGCGATCAGCCCCATGACGATGCCGATCGCCAGCCCCACGATTGTGGCGGATGTGCCGACGAGTAGAGAGATGCGCGAACCGACGAGAACGCGGCTGAAGACGTCGCGGCCGAGGTTGTCGGTACCCATCACTCCTTTGCCATTTTCGAGATCGAGCCAGACCGGGTCGGCGAAGGGGTTGCCGAGATCGATGGCGATGGGGTCATGCGGGGCTAACATTGGGCCGAAGACGGCTATGAAAGCGAAGCCGATCAGGAGAAATCCCCCGACGATGCCCTGTCGATGGGTCCAGGCCTCGCCCCATATGCTGCGGTGCGGGCTGCGGGCGAGGATATTTCTCTGCTCTATAACTGTGGACATGATAGTTTTTAGTAAACTGCAGTTGCTAACCGTGCCGGACCCGCGGATCGACCATAACGTAAACGATGTCCATGACCAGGAATGTGACGACGGTCAGGACGGAGAAGAGTATTACGTCGAGAAAGACGACGGGATAGTCGCGCGCCATCACCGACTGCGCCATCAGGTTGCCGACGCCGGGCCAGGAGAAGACGACTTCGACGACGACGACGGTGCCGATCAGGTGCGGCAGGGATGAGAGCGTGACGGTGATGACGGACAGGCTGCCGTTGCGCAGCGCGTGGCCGAAGATGACGGCGCGCTCGGCCAGGCCTTTGGCGCGGGCGGTGCGGACGTAGTCCTGCCCCAACGCCTCCAACATGCCGGAACGGGCGATGCGGGCGACTGTGGCGATGAGACCGGTGGAGAGTGTGACGGAGGGCAGGATCAGATGTTTCCAGGTGCCGACGCCGGACGTTGGCAAGAGTCTGAGCTGTACGGAAAAGATCAGGATGAGGACGATCGCGAGAAAGAACTGCGGCGTCACGATGCCGAGGACGGCGCCCATGGTCGCGGCGGTGTCGACGATCGAGCCGCGGCGCAGCGCGGCGATGATGCCCAGGGGCAGGCCGAGGGCGATGCCAAGGATCAGGGCCGCGGCGCCCAGGCGCAGACTGTTGGGCAGCCGCTCGAAGATCACGGTCGTCGTGGGCACGCCGTAGCGGAAGGAGTAGCCGAAATCGAACTGCAGGGTGCGTTGCCAGAAAACGACGTACTGGATGATGGGGTGCTTGTCCAGCCCCATCTTGCGGCGGATCTCCTCGTATTCCTCCTTGATCTCCTCGGCAGTGCGATTTGGATCCAGATTGACGCCGAGGCTGGCGGGATCGCCGGACACGCGGATCAGGAAGAAGACCAGCGTAACGACCAGGAATATGACAAGGGCCGCCTGCAGCAGACGGCGGATAACGAAGGCGCGCATGGGAAGGGCGAGGAGTGAGGGACGAAACGGCAGGGGAGGGTCGAGGGGACAGGGGCCAGCTAACCCCTAATCCCCAACCCCTAAACCAACCTCTTCACTCTCTCCTCGGTGTTTCCTATTCGGTCGGGATGAAGATCTCGAACGACTTGCTGAAGGACAGTTCCGGCAGGCCCGGGCTTAGGGCATAGAGGGCCGGAATGGTGTAGGCGTGCAGGGCCTGGGCGTTGTCGCAGATGTAGGCGGCAATGTCCTTGACCACCGCTTCACGCTCGACCGGGTCGGCGATGGTGCGCTTGGCGGCCGTCATTTCAAGGAAACCGGGATCGGGGGCGCTGTCGCCGACGGGGCCCCACATGGAGGTCGTGTTGTCGCTCAGATACCAGTTGAGGCCGATGTTCATGATCGGCGGCAGGGTCTGGTCGATCAGTTCCTGCAGCCAGACGGAGGACTCGGGGTACTCCATCTCGACGGTGATGCCGACCTGGGCCCACTGGGCCGCGAGGGCATCCATGAAGGTGCGGTCGCGGAAGTAGCGGCCGGTGGTGGCGGAGCCTGTGATGGTGAAACCGTCGGGGTAGCCGGCCTCGGCGAGGAGCTCTTTGGCCTTTTCGGGATCGTAGGGATAGGTCTGGACGTCAGGGTTGTAGCCGAAGCCGCCGGGGGCGACGATCTGGCAGTCCAGCTTGGTGCCGAAGCCGCCGGCGATGGTGTTCCACATGCCGTCAAGGTCGACGGAGTAGAGCATGGCCTGGCGGACGCGGACGTCATTCAGGATTTCGTTGCGGCCGTAGATGTTGATGCCGACGTACATGCTCTGCATGCTGTCGCCGGCGTAGAGCTCGAAGCCGTCGGCGGTGAGGCTTTCAATCTGGTCCGGGGGCACGTGGGCGGCGATGTGGATCTCACCGCTCTTGAGGGCGGCGACGCGCACGGCGGCTTCCGGCATGTGGCGGAAGGTCACTTTTTCGATGACCGGCAGGCCGTCGGGGTGGTCTTCCCAGCGCTCGAGAGTGATGTAGCTGTCGCGCTGCCAGGAGGAGAACTTGTAGGGGCCGGTGCCGACCGGTTCCTCGATGTAGCCGTCAAGACCGACCGCTTCGAGGTGATCGGGCGCCAGCGGCATGTGGTTGGCGAAGAGATTGGCCCAGCGATCGATGGGTTCGATGAGGGTGAACTCCATGGTGTAGTCGTCGATCACTTCGTAGGACTCGTAGTCGTTGAGCTGGCGGAAGGACCAGGTGAACTTCTGCGGGTCGGCGTCCCTGAGCAGCTCGAAGCTCTTGGCGAGGCCGGGCGCGGTGAGCAGTTCGCCGTTGTGGAACTGGATGCCTTCCTTGATCACGATACGGACGGTGACATCGTCGACGAGCTCCATGGATTCGAGCAGGACGGGGTCAATGGCGCCGGTCTCTTCGTTAAGGACGGCCAGGGTCTCGTACATCAGTTTGGAGAAGATGCGGGATTGGAGCGATGGGACGGTGTTGCCCACGAGGGTGACGGGCAGGGCGCCCATGCCGATGATCATCTCCTCCGAGTAGCCTTCTTCAGCCGGCTCGGCCATTTCGTCGGCAGCCATGTCGCCGGACTGGGCGCCGGAGTCTGCGGCGACGCAGCCGGTCATGACCAGCAGGGCGAGGAGCGCGGCGAGAATCGAAATAGTGCGGATACGACTTCCAAGCATTCTGATCTCCTGTGCGGGTGAAAAGGGTTGAAGTGTTATGTATGGCACAGTTCGGGTGAACTGTATGACGCTGTTTTGAGGAATCGTGCAAAGGGTACACGACAAGTGCGGATTATACACGATTGTTGTGTTGGTGGGTAACAAGGGAAATGCTTGGGTGAGCGGAAGGTGGGGGTTCATGACGGGTTTCGACGGACTATGACGGAGTGTTTTCGTTTTTTGGTTCGATTTGGCTGGGTTAAGTCGTGATAAGTAGTGTTAGGTAGTGGGATTTTCTTTTTTTGGCGTATGTTTGGTTGGGTTTGTGGGCCTGCGAGGGCTGATGAGAGATGAACAAGAGTTGTACGGATGGTGAAATGGTGGGACACAGTTGGCGTCAAGTGTCGGGTCATGTCGGGCAAAGTAGGGCGAAAAATTTTTCTGGTCGTTTTTGTTGTCGTTACGCTTTTGCATCGGTTTTTCGGTGTCGGGGGTCTGTTTGTGGTGCTGGCAGGTTCTCTGCGATGCTCGTCCACTGCTCTAACAGACGGCAGACTCATTGCGGTTGGCTGGCGGTGGGGGTAGGGTGTCGGGTCACGTTGGGTTGGGTCGGGTCAGGTCGTGGGGTTTTCTCTTTTTTGGCGTTGGTGTGGTTGGGTGTGTGGGTGGTTGGTCATTGGTTTGGTGTGGTGCTGTGATGGGTGTTTTTGTTTGGGGGTATTATAGCACGGATTGGGTGAGGTGGAAGGGTTAGTCTTGGGGTTTGTTCGTTTTGTGGGTGGTGGGTTAGATGGGGTGGGTGAGGGTGGAGAGGCGGTTGATGATAAGAGTGGCGGCTCGGTGGAAGCGACGAGGTGGGGTTGGAGGCCGCGTCGTGGCGCCGCCGTAGCCTGACCATCGTGCTGCCCCTTCACAGGCTTGGTGACTTGCTCCATTATACACTTTAGCTTGTGGTCCAGTTTTTGGGGTCAACTTCATCTGGGTATACAATTTCCGACTGCAAGAAGTGAAGACAAGGAGACTTGAATGAAAAACGTTGACAACGATGACAGGAAGTTCAAGGTTGTCGCATTCTCCAAAATCGATGAATTCGAACACCACTTGAACACTTCTGAGGAAGATGGTTGGTGGCTGCACAGCTGGAATTTCTGCGACAATAGCTATAATGTCACATATGCTGCGTTAATGGTGCGGGATACCAGCAGGGCTCCAGCTGAAAATACATAGGTGTATTGGACCCCCCAGTCCTGCACAGTGGTTCCCTTCGGCGGGTCGTTCCGACAGCGCATAAATGTCAGCAGTTTTAGAGTTAGGGTTTCGTTCACTTTCCCAAGGGCGGCTAATTTTCGCCAACCGGAGACTAGAAATCAAGCAGTCCAATTTTCGTCATAGGATGGAAGTCTTGGCGCCCTGATGTTCATTGTGGCTATCCCATCCCCTGCCTTTACCACCATGCGATATTCCCCTCAGCTTTTCGGATCCCGGAAGGGTGGTTGACCTATGGGGTGTCACGCGCCACGTGTCCAATGTGAGGGCAGGGGATTCGCTCGTAAACCGTCACACGTACACTTTAGCTCGTGCTCCAGTTTTTGGAGGGCGGGTCAGTAGAGCGGAAGCCATCGCCAACACGACGAAAAGCGTCGTCGCGACGCTGTTTCCGCAATCTGTGTCGACGGTAGGTGCTCTCCTCGGTAGCATCGCCGACTATCGCCAGAACGCGGCATTGGACCCGCCCGTAGCCGCGCCGGCCCTTGCGGGACACGACAGGCGCCCATTCGCAGCGCTCCATGTCCAGGCGTCAAGGGTGATGGACCATGCACAGCAAAATCTCGCTGGCGATTACGTTGGCCGCGCCCATCCTCATCATCAGCCGCTTCCTTTGAGATCGCATCTCTTCATAGTAACATGCGTAGAAAATAGTGTGTCACAGATGGAAAGAAAAGAAGATGTTGAGAGCGAAACTCTGCGCGCCTATTGCGATCCTGATCCTCATCCTGGCGGCCGCGTCCCTCGGCTTCACTCTGGCAAACCAGGAAACACAGACAATCTCGCCAACCGCAACGCCCCAACGCCCATTGGTCACAATACCCAATGGAACCTGGCTGATCGGCGCAGAAGTTTCTCCAGGACTTTACGCCGCTCCAGGGGGCGCCCAGTGCTCCTGGAAGCGGCTCAGCGGGTTTGGCGGCACGCCGGAGGAGACCATTGCGGCCGGTGGGCGAGAGCGTCCCATCGTTGAGATTGCGCCGACAGACAGAGGGTTTGCGACGGACAACTGCGGTGAATGGACTCCCCTGAACGTTAATGGTGACGCCGGTGCGCCGTCGCCTACTCCGCTGTCGACCGAAACCCGAACCCCAACATCTACCCAGAGCCCAACTGCAACCGCGGCGCCGTCGCCTACGGACACGGCAGTTCCGATCCCCACTGCCGCAAGGAACCTGGAAATTACGGTGCCGGCGAATTGGCAGACCCTTCGCGACGACCGGCTTGGCTACTCATATGCTGTCCCCCAAGGATGGCAGACCATCGACTTGCCGCGGATCGAGAGGTATCCTCTGTGGGGCATCATCAAGAGATTCTTCTCGGATGTGTCCGATCAGTTGACAGATTTCCTGAAAACGCCTGAAGGCCAGCGCTTGGGCTACCTCGCTGTCGACGTAGATATGTTCCCGCGCCCAACAGCCCGCACGATCGCGCTTGCCGCCGTCTGGCCGCTTGACGACGATCTGCCTTCCGAGGCCATAGTTCAACTGCTGCCAGAGATGTTGGGATCGATTCGACAGGTTCCCATCGATCTGGAGCGTGTGGAGGCTCGGATCATCAACAACCTCCCAGCCATTCAAGCGGTTGGCGCAGCCGATCTTCGAAGTCAAGGACTTTTCTACGCCCATACGGTCGTTACTGTCTTGCGATGGCAGGACAACGCTTACCTATTGGCTGTGCTGTCTCCTCCGCAAGACGCCGCGGCAGACCACCTGATCGAACAGATTGTGGGCAGCTTCGGGCCGACAGCAGCGTTGAGGTCAAAACCGACGCCCACGCCGACGCCGAGACCACCAACACGGACGCCCACGCCGACGCCGAGACCACCAACACGGACGCCCACGCCGACGCCCCTGGCATGCAAAACACATGCTGCTGTGACCTGGTGCGTGCTATCAGTGATAGATCACGGTTCAGCAGTGACCAACAGCGCCGGCCATACTCTGACGCCCAACGGCGCAGAGAACAACCGATTCATCAGGGTGCGTTTCCGGGCGCGCAATGAGTCCGCCGCGGATATGGAGATAATGGAGGTCAGAGCGCTCAAGCTGCGCGACGGGCAAGGGCGTGAATACGAACACTATATACAAGATCGGGGACGATTTATGCCGTCTTGGTATCCAGATACGCACATCCCGGAGGGAGAGAGATGCAGGGTGGTGGTGTCGTTCCGGCCAGATCGGCCGCGCAAACTCCCGCCAAACGTCTGGACGATCTGCCAGGCGCTGTTTGAAGTCAATGCCGACGCCACAAACCTTGTCGTTCTCGCGAACGCCCTGGTTGGAGAGCCGAGAGTGTCTGTAGAGATCCCCTTGCACCTTCCCTAGAGCTATAACCGCATTGGAGGTGGTTGCGGTAGGGCTGGAAGGACAGAGAGTTGAAAGAGACGTCTGCAGTGATATTAACGAGCTTGATAGCGTCTGGCGCGGCCCCAGAGGGACCAGGCAGGACGCAAGTGTGGCGAGTCGTTCTGCCAGTGAATAAATGTCAGCACCTTAAGGGCTTGTGTTTCATCCACTTTCCCAAGGGCGGCTAATTTTCGCCAACCGGAGACTAGAAATCAAGCAGTCCAATTTTCGTCATAGGATGGAAGTCTTGGCGCCCTGATGTTCATTGTGGCTATCCCATCCCCTGCCTTTACCACCATGCGATTTTCTCTTTATTCATTATTCATTCGGAATTCGGTAGGATGGTTGACCTACGGGGTGGTCCGTTCCCCGTGTCAACTTTGGGGGCAGATGAATCGATTGTTGACCGTCGCACATGCACCTTAGCTTGTGGTCCAGTTTTTGGGGTACACTTCAATCATGTACACATGGCGAAAACTGGTGATGACGGATTGAACGACAATAGAAAGGAGCTATGGAGAGAGAATTATGGCAAGGAGAAATGTGAATGAGTTTCAGACAGGTCCATTGCTTGATCAGTACCGAGCCGAGCATCCCCGTTTCATGAGGGATAGGCTGATTCTAGGTTCAGACCAAGTAGTCAGCAAGCATGATCTTAACGAAGCGTATGGCTCATGGAGAGAAATCACAAATCGTGATAGGAGAACTGGAAGGCTCAATGTAAGTCAAGATGACCTGCATAACCTCTACCTGCTACTTAGAGGGATAGAAGGTGTTTGTGAGAAGGACTTATCTTTTCGTGGAGTGGGGCTACGGGCAATTGTAGGACTTAGAAAACCAAGAATTGGTTCTTAATTGTCCTGTTCAATCAGGCATGATGGATTCAATGGGTAGAATCGTATATAATTCCCTTACGTTATCTTAACGCTCCCTGGAAAAGCTGTATTTGACGGACCTGACAGCTGGCGCGTGCAAGTTCTTATGTTAATTGCCATTGCAGTAGATGAGAAAGTGGATATTATGGCCGATCCTATTCACATGATGGCTATTGCTAATGGATTAGCAGCCGCAGGAGTTCCTCATATCGTTCAAATGCTGCAAGACGGTGGCCAAGCTCCTATCTGGAATCTGTCTGAAGCTTTGGAGAATGTATTGAGTGAGGATTCTCCAGGAGGTGATGCCGATACATCGCACATTTGAGCACTACCGGCTTCGACTCTTCCAGCTTCCTCCATTTTCCAACAACTTTCCCATTGCTACACGCTCAATTCCCCGTTTAGCCAGTCGTGAAGTGGCCCTTATTCCCCTGACGCGTCCCGCAGTTCAGGCCCCGGATTGACTTCGCGTAAAACTGAACGACCTGACCGCATGCACCACCGTAGGCGCGCAAGACTAGCCCTAGACCGCTGCGTGCACAGTTCACTCCCGGTCTGAAGTTCGGAGTTCAAATAGCCGATGGTCCGGTACAGACCTTCCAAGGAAATCATGTTTGACACTGCTGGTGACCCGTGCTATAGTCGCGGCGTAATTGCCTCATTGTTTTGACCACCGGATTCAACCAGCGCGCTATATTGATACAGTACAGTTCTATACAGAAGACATAGCGGCTTTGCGCCGAGGGAGGAACGCACTATGGCGAAATCTTCAGTATCACGTCGTGAATTTATGAAGGGGGCGGCCGTTGTTGGCGGCGGGGCGCTGCTGGCCGGCTGTGCGCCTGAACCGGACGCGCCGGAGGCGGTGTCGGAAGCGGCGCCGATGGCGGCGATGACGGCGGAGGAGATCCTGACGCCGCTGGGGCTGATGCCGGGCTCGCCGGACCATCCCAAGGGCTGGACGACGGACCTGCCAGACCTGCCGGAAGGGATGCCGCTGAATCCGCCGGTGACGATCACTTCGTTTACACGCACGGACGCGGATACGCGCTTCCAGGGCGACGACGACATTTACGACAACCACAGCCTGCGCTACATCAAGGCGCTGTTCGGCATCGAGTACGATATCCCCTGGACGTATGTGCAGGGCGAGGAGCGCGACCAGAAGATGAACCTGGCGATGGCGGCCGGCGATATCCCGGACCTGATGCCGGGGATCGGGCTGGCGATGTTCCAGGACATGGTGGCAGGCGACCTGGTGGCCGACATTACCGACGTCTATGAGGCGACCGCCCACCCCAAGTGGGTCAAGGAGTCGCACGCGTGGGGCGATAACCAACTGTGGGCGTACGCGGAGGTGGACGGCCGCAAGATGGCGTTCCCGAGCATTGCCCAGGCCGGCCAGGATGAGCAGATCCTCTTCATCCGCACGGACTGGCTGGAGAAGGTGGGCATGGATGCGCCGACAACGCTGGATGAGCTGGAGGCGGTAGCGGAGGCTTTCGTCACGAACGATCTGGGCGCGGGCCCGCCCGGCACGACCGTGGCCATAGCGGCCTCGCGCGATCTGCAGAGCTGGTACGGCGGCCTGGGACCGGTCTTCGGCGGGTTTGGCGTGCTGCCGTCGTGGTATACGAGTGTGAGCACCTTCACGAAGGACGGGCAGGGCGGTCTGAAGTTCGACGGCATCGATCCGGCGATGAAGGATGCGCTGGCCTTGATACGCCGCTGGTACGAGAAGAAGATCCTGAGCCCCGACTTTTTCACGAAGGGCTACCAGGAGAACCGCACCGATATCGAGGGCAACCGTGTGGGCATGAACTACACGCACCCCTGGGGCGGTGTGGTGGGCGGGGCGATCGGCAGCATGGCGAACGATCCCGAGGCCCGCTGGGACTGGTTTGACGTGCCGGCAGGCCCGGTGCGCAAGGGCAAGAACTACTTCAGCCCGCTGCGCACAGGCGTTTTCCCGTTCCGCAATGGTTCTGAAAACATCGACAAGATCATCAAGCAGGCGAACTTCGAGGCGGAGATCGTGCTGAGCCCGCAGCGGCGCTATCACGGTTTCGAAGGGCACAATTACGAGTGGGTCGAGGGCGAGGACAGGGTTGTGCCTGTTGCCGGCGGCACGCATGGGTACGGCGTCATCAATACCCGCGGCGGCGCCAACATCAGTCCGACCTCGAATATGAACAACATTCAGTGGAAGCTGAATTATAAGGAGACGGTGCCGCGCGACGAGTGGGACGCGATGATGGAGCTGCTGCTGGATGACCCGACCGGTCTGCAGACGATGCAGGACGAGGGCTGGCTGTTCCTGGCGGAGCATTCGCTGGCGGACACGATCCGCAATGAATGGAACGCGGCGCCGACCGAGCTGCAGAAGGAGAAATGGACGGGTCTGCAGAAGCTGACGGATGAGACCTATTTTGGGATCATCACCGGCCAGCTGCCCGTGGACGCCTTCGACGAGTATGTGACGACGTGGCTGGCGCAGGGCGGCGAGGAGGTGCTGGCGGAGATCAATGAGTGGTGGGCGGCAAAATAGTGGATAGTGATTAGTGGATAGTGGGGGCGCCTGCTATCCACTTTTTTTGTTATGCAAGTACTGGCTCCGGTTGTTGATGATCTGAAGGGACAGGCCAGCAGGTTTGTTCGCTATTTGCCGCGGTTGTGGCCGCTGTACGTGATGGTGATCCCGGCGCTGATTCATCTGGCGCTGCTGAGCTACTATCCGATGTACGGTATTCGGATCGCGTTCCAGGAGTACAAACCGGCGCTGGGGTTTGCGAAGTCCCCGTGGGTGGGTTTGAAGCAGTTCCAGCTGATGCTGGAGAACCCGTCGTTCTGGCAGATTTTCCGCAACACGATCGTGATTGCGACTTCGAAGATCGTGACGCTGCAGTTCTGCGCGGTTATCCTGGCGCTGCTGTTGAACGAGGTGCGGAAGCTGTTCTACAAGCGGAGCGTGCAGAGCCTGGTGTATCTGCCCTATTTTCTGTCGTGGATCGTGCTGGGCGGGATCATGTTGGAGATGCTGGGCTCGGCGGGGGTGGTGAACCAGCTGCTGCAGCGGGCGGGTGTGGAGCAGCCGATCATCTTTTTGGGGAACAACCGGACGTTTGTGCCGACGCTGGTCGCCAGCCATCTGTGGCAGCAGGTGGGCTGGGCGACGATCCTGTATCTGGCGGCGCTGACGAGTATTGATCCGCAGCTGCTGGAGGCGGCGGCGATCGACGGGGCGGGGCGTTTTCAGCGGGTGCTGTATATCATTTTGCCGGGCGTGCTGCCGACGCTGCTGCTGGTGCTGTGTCTGGACTTCGGGCTGCTTTTCAATGCGGCCGGTTTCGACCAGGTGCTGAACCTGTACAATCCTGCGGTCTACTCGACGGGCGATATTCTGGACACGTGGATCTATCGCGAGGGTCTGCTGGGGGCGCGTTTCAGTCTGGCGACGGCGGTGGGGCTGGTGCGCTCTGTGCTGGGGCTGATTTTGATCGTGGTGAGTTTGCGGTTGATTTCGCGGTTTACGGATTATCAGGTCTATTAGGGGTCAGGGGCTAGTGGTTAGTGGGGCCTGATGCTAGTTGGGAAGGGCCATTTGCTTGAATGAAGCATAGTAAGGACACCTTGCAGGCGGTTGGTGTAAATGCAGAGGGTATGTGCATTTAGCTTGATGTATGGGCGTGCACGAAGGCCTGTGAGAGTGTGAGCGTAATTGGTTTCAAACGCTAAGTAGCGTAAGGCCCTACTCGTAAAGGGCAGTCGATTCCAGCAGAACGCCGGCAGTTCCTCTGAATTACCATGGTCAGATAACGGTTTAGGCTGCGGGCCTCGCCGTTGACAGCGGAGCCGTTTACCGAATTCACGCAGGCGCACACCGGAACGCCTGCTTCACCACTTTACAGAAAGGAAAGAGCGATGACAGGCCATGCAGTTTCTCGACGCGCATTTCTCAAGACGGCAGGTGTCGCGACGTTAGGGATAGGCTTGGCGGCCTGCCGGCCAATACCTCCGATCGCCGACAATGAAGCCGCGATGGACAAGGTAACCGCTGCCCAGGTGACGGACCCCGAAAGCCTCAAGACCTGGGTCCTCGCAGCCCAGGCCGAAATCCAAAGGATCGCCACAAATCTGGACGAAGCGGCGAAGCTCAAGCAGTGGGTCAAAACGGAGGGCGACTGGAAATCCGGCTCGACCTTCCTCATCATCTTCGCCACTAACGGAAGCGTCTACGCTCACGGGAACGACCGTAGCGCCGAAGACAGAAACCTGCTCGACGTCGAGGACGAACGCGGAACCAAAGTCGTCGAGGAACTCCTGGCCGTCGCTGAACAAGGCGGCGGGTTCGTCGAATACTACGACGACGGGCTGAAGACGGCATACGCCGTCCCATTCCGACGACGGTTTGTGCTCGTTGGCGGCTTCTCGCAGGACGTCTCCCATGTCCAAGTCCGCATCGCCGATCTCCCCAGGCCCGCGGTCACCGCCTCCGAAGTCGTGGACCGCGAGACACTCATCACTTTTGTCGATGAAGCGGCCAGGATCTACCAGGAGGCCCTCAAGTTCGAAGGCGATATCTCCCTCGTCGAGATCAAGAACGCCTTCCGGGTGGAAGGAGGGGACTGGAAGGCAGGCTCCATCTACCTGTATGTCGTGAGTGGTGGGGGCGTCACCCTGTTTCACGGCACCGAGCCCTTTCGCGAAGGCAATCCCACGGACATGACGAGGACGGACTCCAAAGGCGTGCCGTTCGCCGAGTTGCTGATAGGAGTCGCACGGCGCGAGGGTAAGAGTTTTCTGCGATATCACTACGATAACCCGGCCATCGAAGGAGACGAGGAGACCGGCTCCCCCAAGCTCGGCTACGCCGTCAGCCTCCAGGTTGGCGCCTCCGACGAGAAGATGGTCATCGGCTCCGGCATCTATGTCGACGAGGAGGAGGAGTAAACCTGGGCGCACGGGAGCCGGCGTCCCCGGTCGGCTCCGGCGTAGCGCTGCACTACGTCAGTGGTTAGTGGTCAGGGAGGCAGTGGTTCGTTGGGGCGTGTAGATGAACAGGGCTGAACGGAGAGGCTTCGGATCGCGGGTTTTTGATATATTCAATCATACGTTCCTGCTGGTGCTGGGGCTGTCTTGTGTTATTCCGTTGATTCATCTGCTGGCGCTTTCGTTCAGTGACCGGGCGGCGGCCACGGGCGGGTTGGTGACGCTGTGGCCGGTGCGGCCGACGCCGATCACGTATGAGAAGGTGCTGGAGGCGGGCGTCTTTCTGAACGCGTTCTGGATTTCGGTGATTCGGACGGTGGTTGGGACGACGCTGCAGATGCTCCTGATCATCCTGATCTCGTTCCCGCTGTCGAAGAGCAAGGAGGAGATGCCGTTCCGCAACATCATCATGGGGTCGGTGGTCTTCGCGTATCTGTTCAACGGCGGGCTGATCCCGTGGTTCCTCGTGATCCGCAAGCTGGGCATGCTGAACACGATCTGGGCGCTGATCATCCCGCAGGCGTTGCCGCTGTGGAATGTGATCCTGATGATGAACTTTTTCCGCCGCGTGCCGAAGGAGCTGGAGGAGGCCTCGATCATCGACGGGGCCACGTACTGGCAGATCCTGCTGCATGTCTATCTGCCGATCTCGGTGCCGGCGCTGGCGACGCTGACGCTGTTCGGCGCGGTGGGGCACTGGAACGCCTGGTTTGACGGGATGATTTTGATTGCGGACCGGGACTTGATCCCGTTGCAGACGTTTTTGCGCACGGTGGTGGTGAAGATGGACATGAACGAGTTCATGCGCAATCCTGAGGATTTCGACATGTTCTCGGACCGCTCGCTGCGGGCGGCGCAGACGCTGGTGACGGTCGTCCCCATTCTGGTTGTATACCCCTTTTTGCAACGTTATTTTGTCAGCGGCATCACGCTCGGCGCCCTGAAGGGCTGAGCCATGCCGACACGTTCGCGGTCCTCTGCGGGCGGCTCTGCCGCGTCTTCGCTCAGGGCGCCGTCGGTTGTGTTCGGGGCGGAATGCCGCGAGCCGATGCGGCGCGGGTTCGACACGCTGGCGCGGCTGCTTTCGTTGACGCTGGGTCCGCGGGGCGGGAATATCGTCAGCCAGCGGGTGAATACGACCGGTTTTGAGCCGCTGGACGACGGCGCCACGATCGCGCGGCGCTTTACGGATTTGCCGGACCGGATGGAGAACGCGGGCGCGATGATGATGCGGCACATTGTCTGGCACATGCGCGAGCGGTTCGGTGACGGCAGCGTGACGGCGGCGGTGCTGGCGCGGGGCATTGCGCGCGAGCTGCACCGTCTGATCGCGGGCGGCGCCGATCCGGTCCTGCTGCAGCGCGGGCTGGAGAAGGGCGTGGCGGCGGCGGTTGCGGCGCTGGAGGCGTTGTCGGTCCCGTTGACGGAGCCGGAGCATGTGGCGGGGGTGGCGAGGGCGGTGATCGAAGACCCGCGCATCGCGCAGCTGCTGGCGGAGATGATCGACGTGCTGGGGCCATACGGGAATATCCTGATCCAGCCGGGGTACGGGCTTGGGCATGACTACGGCTTCCGCGAGGGGTCGCGCTTTCCGGGCGAGTATATTTCGCGCTATCTGCTGAGCGACAAGTTCAGGCATATTGCCGCGCTGGATGAGCCGTATGTGGTGGTGGCCGATTTCCATTTTGAGGAGCCGGGCCATGTGCTGCACCTGCTGGACCTGGTGACGCAGGCGGGCGGGGACAGGCTGTTCATCATCTGCAAGAATATGTGGGAGAGGGCGATCGATGCGCTGGTGGCGGCGAATCGGCGGGGGCCGGTCACGGCGTATGCGGCGCGGATCAAGCCGGTCGAGGATCTGCGGCGGGATATGATGCGCGATTTTGCGCTGCTGACCGGGGCCGCGTTCATTACGGACGTGGCCGGCATGGGTCCGCACGACCTGACGGCCGCGGATCTGGGGCGGGCGGAGCGGCTGGTGGCGACGGAGGCGTATGTGTCGGTGGTGGGCGGCGGCGGGGACGCGCCGTCGGTGGAGGCGCAGACCGGCACGCTGCAGAGCCGGCTGGACCTGGTCGAAGAGCGCGAGGAGAGGGAGCAGCTGCGCGAGCGGATCGGGCGTCTGCAGGGCGGGATCGGTGAGCTGCGCGTGGGCGCGTATACGGAGAGCGAGCGCAATGCGCTGGTGGAGAGGGCGGCGCATGCGGTGAAGGTTGTGCAGGTGGGCCTGGAGGGCGGCGTTGTGCCGGGCGGGGGCGCGGCCTATCTGGACGTGATTCCGGCGGTGGAGGCGGCGGCCTGTGGGCACGGTGAGGAGGCGATGGGTATGCGGGCGCTGGCGCGGGCGTTGGAGGAGCCGGCGCGGGTGATCGCGACGAATGCGGATGCCTACGGGCCGCTGGTTGTTAACGCGTGTCGCGAGCGGGGGCCGGGGTACGCGTACGAGGTCGGGCAGGGGTGTGCGCGCGATATGGTGGAGGCGGGCATCGTTGATCCGACGCTGGTGGTGAAGGCGGCGCTGGAGCAGGCGGCGAGCGGCGCGGCGATGCTGATTTCGGCGGAGGCGCTGGTGCTGCCGCGTACGCCGGAGGAGGTGTATAGACCTTAACGGCAGTTTCTAGTTTTCAGTTTTTAGTGAGACCTGTCTGCGGGGTGGGTCCTCGTCGATTTGCGCAACTGTAGCGGGATGTGATGGAACGTGAAAGGTCAAGTGATCCCGAAACACAAAACGAAAGGCCCGATTGCGGGACATGGCCGAGATAACCTAAGACCAAAAACATGGAACAGTATTTTGAAACAGGCCGGACTCAGAGAGGGAGGGAACAGATGATGGGACTTGCGTATGCGGTCGTGATTGAAAAAGCAACTGACAACTACTGCGCCTACGTGCCCGACCTGCCCGGCTGTGTTGTAACGGGTAAGACACGCGAGGAAACCTTTCAGCAGATTTCTGAAGCCATCGTCTTCCATCTGGAGGGGTTGAAGGAGACGGGCTTCCGATTCCCGAAGCGGAGTCATCTACGGCTGTGGTGAGGGTATCGTAGTCAATGACGTTATCAGGGTTAGGCTTGTCAGACAGTTGCCGGCACTGAGCGCGAGCAGCTTGTATTCCTCGAACACCTCTCACATCCTGCGCTCCAAAACCGTCAAACCGCAAACCAGCATTGCCGGGGCGTCGCCGGTCAGCCTTTCAGTCGGGTCATGGTCATGGACTCGACGAGTCGCTTCTGGATCTAATGTAGATCCCAAATGAGATCAAGAGCTTGCGCATATCGGCGGTGCGGGCGAGACGCCCGCTATTGGACGCTTCGCCCCTCTTTGCCGTTCCCTCCTTTTGCCGTTGCAGTTCTTCGTGCCTCTTCGTGTCCCTTCGTGGATCAATACCGTCCGGGGCTCAGCGCACACCCAGGATGCGGTCCGCGTGAAAAGTCCTGGTATCAAATTGAATTCACATTAGATGCAATTGCCCTGAAGAATTTTCTCCCAACCCCTTGACAAACGGGGGATATTAGGCTATCCTTATTTATGAATTAGCCGCGGATAAAAATTTATTTAAGAACGTATGAATCCATACCCGTTTGAGGCCGAAACATGCTGAACCTACTTACATCCTGGCCGTCTTTGCGGCCGCCCGAATCACACGTCAGACAGACGCACATCCTTCCCCTGCTCCTACTCGCCGCATTCCTGGTGACAGCCTGTGAGCGAGAGCCCGCCGTCGTCGAGGCCGGCGGCGAAGCGCCCGCGGCCGCAGGTGTTCGCGCCGACGGCACATTCCGCATCGTCGCCACCACCACCCAGGCCAGCGACCTGTCCAGGATCCTCACGGACGGCGTCGCCGGCATCGAGATCACGCCCCTGATGGGCGCCGGCGTCGACCCCCATCTCTACCAGCCCACCGAGTCCGATATACGCGCCATGAACGCCGCCGACATGGTCATCTACAGCGGGCTGCACCTGGAAGGGCAGTTCGATGCCGTTTTTGAAGCCCTGCGCGAGCAGGGCACTCTGATCTACAGCCTTTCCAAACCGGTCAAGGACGGCGGCTTCGTCATCGGCGGCTTCGGCGCAGACCAGACCCAGGCCGGTACCGACGACCCGCACTTCTGGTTCGACCCCCGCAACTGGGAGATTACCACCGCCGACCTGGCCCAGACGTTTGCCGAGCTCGACCCGGACAACGCCGACACCTACACCGCCCGCGCCGATGCCTACAATGAGCAGCTGCGCACGCTCTTCGCCTGGGCCGACGAGGGCATGCGCTCCGTCCCGGATGGTCAGCGCTACCTCGTTACCTCCCACGACGCCTTCCAGTACTTCGGCGCCGCCTTTGGCTGGCGCATGGCCGGCATCCAGGGCATCAGCACCGAGGACGAGACCGGCGTCGGCGACATCCAGCGCACCGCCCAGTTCGTCGTCGAACAGGGTATCCCGGTCCTCTTCGTCGAGAGCAGCATCTCGCCCGACACCATCGAAGCGGTCCAGGCCGCCATTGAAGCCGAAGGCGGCGCGGTCCGCGTCGGCGTGCGCGAGCTCTATTCCGACGCCATGGGCATGCCCGGCACTTTCGGCGGCGCCTACATCGGCATGATCGCCGAGAATGTCTATACCATCCTGCAGTCCTACCGTTGCGCCGGCGCCCCGGCCGTTATTCCCGACTGGCCGGACGGCATCGACATCACCCCACCGGAGGCGTTGCTCACGGTCGACTGTGAAGCTGAGGAAAACTAACCGCTGTTCGGTGGTGAATCCCGTTGTTCGTCAGGGTCGCGCTCATTCCCCCGGGCGCGCGACGGGATCCTATCCGCCGGCAGTGCAGAGGAACCTGCGCGCCCCCGCGAGGAGTAAACTGACGTGAGCGTCCACAGCGGATGTGACCCGCAAAACGACTCGAATACGGCCCTGGAGATCGACGATCTGACCGTGGCCTACAACAGCAAACCGGCCATCTGGGACATCGATCTGCGCGTGCCCGAGGGCGTCCTCATGGCCGTCATCGGCCCCAATGGCGCCGGCAAGAGTACGCTCATCAAAGCGGCCCTCAAGCTCATTCCCCGCGCCGCCGGCACCGTCCAGTTTTACGGCCAGCCCTACGAGCAGGTCCGCGGCCTCGTCGGCTACGTCCCGCAGCGCGGCAGCGTCGACTGGGACTTCCCCACCACCGTGCTCGACGTCGTCATCATGGGCCTTTACGGGCGCATGGGCTGGATTCGCCGGCCCGGGCAAAACGAACGCGAATCCGCCATGCACGCCCTCAAGCAGGTCGGCATGCAGGACTTCGCCGACCGCCAGATCAGCCAGCTCTCCGGCGGCCAGCAGCAGCGCACGTTCCTCGCCCGCGCCCTCGTGCAGGACGCCTGCATCTATCTCATGGACGAGCCCTTCGCCGCGGTCGACGCCGTCACCGAGCGCGCCATCATCACTATCCTGCGTGAACTGCGCGCCCGCGGCAAGACCGTCGTCGTCGTCCACCACGACCTGCAGACCGCCCCCGAGTACTTCGACTGGGTCACACTGCTCAACGTAGAAATCGTCGCCAGCGGCCCCATCGCCGCCACCTTCACCCCCGAGAACCTGCGCCAGACCTACGGCGGCCGCGTCGCCTACCTGCAGGAAGGCCAGCGAATCGCCGGCCTGGAAGAGGAGTAACCATAAGAGGCATTCTTCGTGACCCTTAGTGGCCCTTCGTGGACAAAAAAGGTTTTGCCTTTACAGGACTCAGTTCAGGCAAACGTCAGCGTACCCAAGTGTTCGGCTACGACCGAAGTAGACGTGTTGGCAGGATGACGAAAAACGATAAACTGACCACCAGAAACCGCAGTTCCGACCGGCGCATCTGGCTCCTGATCGGCGCCACCGCTCTCGTTGCCGCCCTGTTCGTGCCCTTCAGCCAGATATTCCTGCATGTCGAGTACGACTACACCCTGCGCACCGTCGTCCTCGGCGGCGCCCTGCTCGGCATCGTCAGCGGCGTACTCGGCTGTTTCGCCGTCCTGCGCCGCCAGAGCCTGCTCGGCGACGCCCTCTCCCACGCCGCCCTGCCGGGCGTCGCCATCGCCTTTCTTCTCGCCGGCCGCGATCTCGGCCTGCTCCTGATCGGCGCCGGCGTGACCAGCTGGCTCGGCGTCTATTTCATCCGCCTCGTCACCGGCACTACCCGCATCAAGCAGGACGCAGCCATGGGCATCGTGCTCGCGGCCTGGTTCGCCGCCGGCATCGCCCTCCTGGTCTACATCCAGGCGCGCCCCGACGCCAGCCAGGCCGGCCTCGACACCTTCATCTTCGGCCAGGCCGCCGCCATCGTCGAGCGCGATGTACGCCTGATCGCCGTCGTCGGCGCGGTCTCCTTCATCGTTCTCGCCCTCTTCTGGAAGGAGTTCAAACTGATCACCTTCGACGCCGAATTCGCCGGCGCCAACGGCTTCCGCGTCAACCTGCTCAGCCTTTTGCTCTCCACCCTCATCGTCGTCGCCATCGTGCTCGGCCTGCAGCTGGCCGGCGTCATCCTCATGGTGGGCATGCTGATCGCATCCGGCATCGCCGCCCGCCAGTGGACAAACCAGCTCGGCCAGATGGTCATTCTCTCCGCCGTATTCGGCGCATTCGCCGGCGGCGCCGGCGCCATCGTCAGCGCCGTCGACGCGGATATTCCCACAGGGCCCCTGATCGTCGTGGTCGCCTTCCTGCTCGTGGCGCTGTCCCTCAGCTTCGCGCCCGGCCGCGGACTCGTCTGGACTCTCCTGCGCCGGGTCTCCGACCGCCGCCGCTTCGCCGCCCAGACCATGCTGCAGGACCTCTACCACTACGCCATCGACCACGGCCGCGCCGACCTGCCCGCGCCGGAGACCTTCCTTTTCGGCGTGCGCGGCGCAACCGCCAGAGAGGGCCTGCGCCAGCTCCACGCTCGCGGCCACGCCCAACGCAGCAACGGCGCCTGGATGCTCACGCCCGCCGGCATCGAAGCCGCAGCCAGCGACGACCGCAGCCACAAGCTCTGGGCCGTCTACCGCCAGTACGCCGACGACCTCGACCTGCCCATCGTCACCGAAGATCGCCAGCAGGACATCGCCGACGCTCTGCCCCCCGAATCCGTCGCCAAACTCGAATACAAACTGGACACCATCCGCAACGCCGCCAATACGCCATCATCAGAGTCACTGCCGGCCAATGAAGTTGCTGAAAACTAACGACTAGAAACTGCCGTTCAATGTTTCAACTCGAAGAACTCATCATCCAATTTCTACTGAACTTCATCGCCCGCGAGGATCTGAACGCCTTCCTGCGCAATCCCCAGCACACCGCGACCATCGTCGGCAGCCTGATCGCCGTATCCGGCGCCCTGCTGGGCACATTCCTGCTCCTGCGCGGCATGTCCCTCACCAGCGATGCCATCAGCCACACCGTGCTCCTCGGCATCGTCGTCGCCTTCATCCTCATGAGCTCAGTCTTCGGCCAGCATCCCGATCTCTCATCTGCCTGGCTCATCGTCGGCGCCGCCGCCGCCGGCGTGGCAACCGTCCTCCTCACCGAACTCATCTACCGCTCCGGTCTCGTCAAACAGGATGCCGCCCTCGGCCTGGCCTTCCCCCTCCTCTTCGCCATCGCCGTCATCCTCGTCTCCCGCGTCGTCAGCGACGTGCATCTCGACGAAGACGCCGTCATGGTCGGCGAAATCGGCGTCGCCTGGGCCAACACCAACAGCCACTGCCTCAGCGGCTGCGAATCCGTGACCATCGCGCCCGACGACCCCCGCGCCGAAATGACGCGTCAGTGCACCAACTGCCGCGAACTGGGCATCAGCCCGCGCGACGATAAGGCGGAGTTCACCGAGATCTGCACCAACTGCGGCGATTACAGCCCGGCCCAAGCCTGGCAGGCCGGCTTCACCCAGCAGGAGCCCGTCCTCGTCTTCTGGCCCAAATCGATCACCGTCATGGCGGTGATGACTCTGCTTACCCTTCTCGCAATCGTCCTGTTCTACAAAGAGCTCAAACTCTCCACCTTCGACCCGACCCTGGCTGCCGCGCTCGGCTTCCGTCCCACCCTCCTCCACTACGGCCTGATGGTCCTGGTCAGCCTGGTCGCGGTCGGCGCCTTCGACGCCGTCGGCTCGATTCTGGTCGTCGCCTTCTTTATCATCCCGCCCGCCGCCGCCTACCTGCTCACCGACCGCCTGCCCCGCATGCTGCTCTACAGCTCGCTGATCGGCGCGGCCGGCGCCTACACCGGCTACGACCTGGCGCGCGGCAACCTCCTGGGCGTGGTGAACCTCAGCGACATCCTCGCCGGGCTGAACGACCTTTTCGGCCTCGGCCTGAGCGAACGTTGGGACTCATCGATTTCCGCCTCGATGGTGCTGATGACCTTCCTCTTCTTCCTCGCCGCCTGGGTCTTTTCACCCAAGTACGGTCTCGTCTCAACCATGGTCCGGCGCCGCAACCAGCGCCGCAGCTTCGACCACCAGGTCGTTCTCGGCCACATTCACCATCACCAAGGCAGCGCCGCGGCCAGCGACGAACTGGCCGTCTCGACGCTCTACCGCCACTTCCGCTGGACACCGGCCAAGATGCAGCGTACACTGCGTCAGCTGCGTGCGCGCAATCTGGTGCAAATCGAAGCCGATCTCGTTTCCCTCACCGGCCGCGGCGAGACCCACGTTCACCGTTTTCGAGAGACGCAGTTGACCAACGAAAGCGTCGGAGAGTAATCTACATGGCAAAACTGAACCGCGCCGCCGCGTCGGACGCGATCGCGCCGGCCCTGCCGGTGACCGCGATCGGCCTGACCGGCTATCTCTTCATCGGCACCGCCGCCGTCCTCATCCCGTCGGTCATGCCCTTCATCACCGACGAGTACATGGCGACCGGCCTGACCCTGACCGCGATCGGCCTCATCTTCCCGGCCCGCGCCGTCGGCGGCATCCTCGGCAACCTTCTGGCCGGCGTCGCCTCCGACCGGCTCGGCTACAGCAAGCTGGTCTGGATGGCCGCGCTCGCGCTGGCAGCCTCCATGGCCCTGGCCGGCGCCGCCCGCATCTGGTTCCTGTTCCTCGCCGCCTTCGCCCTGATCAGCATCGTCCAGTCCTCCCTCACCACCGGCATCAACGCCATGGTCGCCGACGCCAACCGCGACAGCCGCGCCCGCGCCCTCAACGTCCTGCACGGCGTCTACGCCGTCGGCGCCACCATCTCCCCGCTCGTTTTCGGCATCGTCCTCGAGCAGGGCGTGCCCTGGCGCTGGACCATGGCCGCCACCGGTCTCATCTGGCTCGTCTACGGCGGGGGCGCGCTGCTGCTCATTCGCCGCATCTCCCCGTCGACGGCCTCACCTTCTGAGCCAGGGACCGCGGACGGGAATGATGGACTGGAGCGGGCACTGGATCCCGAACAAAAAAAGACCCCGCAGGGCGGGGCCAGGACCTCAATTCTCTCTTCAGTTTGGGCTGATCTTCACGATGTCCTCACTACAAACCTGGGGATGCTGCGCAACGCCGGCTTCCTTTCCCTTTTCCTGATCGCCTTCATCTACAACGGCGTCGCCTTCAGCCTGCTCGGCTGGGTCGCCCTCTTCATGCAGGAGTCCGCCGGCCTCTCCACCTTTTACTCCATCTCCATGATTTCCGTCTTCTACATCGCCCTGACCGCCGGCCGCTTCCTCTGCGCCGCCTACGCCGAGCGTCTGGGCTATGCCGTCACCCTGCTGATCCTGGCCGCCGGCCTCGCCCTCACCTACCCGCTCGTCATCTTCAGCACAACCGCCGCCCCGCTCGTGATCGGCATCTTTCTCACCGGCCTCACCCTATCCGGCCTCTTCCCCACCGCCCTCGCCTACGGCGCCCGCCTCTACCCCCAGCAGAGCGGCGCCGTCACCGGCGTCCTCAACGTCGCCATGATCGCCGGCGCCATGCTCCCGCCCCTCTGGACCGCCATCTTCTCCGACATCTGGAGCTTCCAGACCGCGCTCGGCATCAACTACTCAATGGTCTTTCTCCTCCTCGCCGTCTGCCTTTACCTTGCCCGGGTCGAACGGCGTTCCCGCCAGCCGCAAGAGTGAACAGTGGCCGATGATCAGTGGCTGGGTCTCGATGAAACATGGGAACACCCGTTCAAGCGCAAGACTTGACGCAGCAGGACGAGGGGAGTAACATTTCGCGGAGGTTGCTTCAGCAAGGTTTACGCAATCAGGAGTTGGCCATGTATGACCAAGATACGTTGGACGAGGTAATTCGACGCATTGTCGAAGTCGCCGCTCCTGAAAAGATCATCCTCTTCGGCTCCGCCGCCCGCGGCGGCATGACTCGTCATAGCGATCTCGACCTGCTCATCATCAAGGAAGGGGGCGATGCAAGACTCAGGGGCCGCATTCATGAGAGATTATATGGCGTGCGCGTCCCGGTTGACGTGATTCTGGTCTCGCCCGCGGATGTGGAGCGCTACCGAAACAGCCATGCGCTAGCCATAAAACCGGCCCTGCAGGAAGGAAGAGTCGTATATGAAGCCAGTTGAGCGATTTTCGCCCGACGACCCTAGAGAGTGGTTGAACCGCGCCAGAAGCAATCTCGCAATCGCGAAAAATCGGGTTGTCGGCGTCTATCTGGAAGACCTGTGCTTTGAGGCGCAGCAAGTTGTCCGTTGGGCAGAGAAGATGGTTCTGCGGGATTAATGTAATTTCAATACTCCTCTTCCCTCTCTTCTCATCGTCCTACACCTTGCTCTCAAACTCCCCGATCTCCTGCGCCCCATCTAACACGCCGATCTCCATATGAAACTCCCGCGCCTCGCCCGGCTGAATATAGCTGAGATAACCTTCCCTGCGGTTCCACGCCCGCCCCAGCATACTCACGTTGCCCGGCTCCACGCCCGTCACATACGTGCCGCGATGGAAATGCTGCCACTGGTTCACCAGCGGGATCTCCGCGATCGGGAATTTCCAGTATAGGCCAAGCCCCAACCCATCATTGACCAGCCCCACATGCACGTTCCCGTCCGCGTCCGCTATCGGCCTGTGCACGAACACATCGTCGCGGTCGTCATCCTGCGGCGCCTTGGCCACCTGGTACACTTCCGGGCCAACCTCCCGGTCCTCCAGCCATTCCGTCGTCTTCTCGCTGTTGATCAGCAGGCGCGTGCCGCTGTCCAGCACCGGGAAGCCGGGATTGCAGTGATAGACGAACATCAGCGGCGACGGGTCCACGCTCAGATTCTCGATGCGGTCGTAAATGTGAATCGACTTCTCGCCCAGCACCGTCGAGATCTCCCGCGTCAGCTCCAGGTTCGTGCCGAAGACCACCGCTTCCCGCATCTTGCCGTGGATGCGCACCACGTACCGCTCGCCCTCCCAGCCTGCGTTGGCAACAACATTCTTGGCCGGCAAAAACGCCAGGCGCCCGTGCAGCCCCAGCTCCTCGTTCTCCTCCTCCGGGTCCACCTCCGGGTGCCCCGTAAATGTCATCCCGCAACTCACCGTGAGGCCGCCGAAGAAGCCCCGCAGCCAGCCGTTCCCCTGCGGCTCATAAAAGGCCGGCCCCACATCGCCCGTGCTGCTGCGAAAACAGAGCGACATCCCCTTATAGTGCGCCGACGCGATATCCAGCGCCCGTCCCGGCAACACCGAAAAGCACAGCCCCGACGCGTTGAACACCTCGATCAGGTCCGACCCCCGCTCGATCCCTTCCACCAGTTCCGCCTTCCGCGTCCCCGCCAGCTGGGACATATCCCCAACCCGGTCCAAAAGCTCCCGCCGGCTGTACTCGCGTCCAAAAAGGGTTGTCATGATTTCATCCTTTCAATGGGTGGATTTTGGCGTCAACGATAGCACAGCGTCCAAACACAGGCAAAGCGGCCGCAGATCCAGTCATTTTGGTCCCGTCCGGGCAAAGTGGTAGATTGACGGAAAGTTCAGGTTCCGTCATCCTACAATAGCTATGAACACAACCTCCCGAATTCACGCGGCGTTGCAAGAGTTTGCCGCAACGGTAACAGAAAAATCGACGCAGATCACGCACGGCGAGCCGGAAGAGCAGTTGCGCGCGCCATTTGAGAATTTCGTAAGCGCTGCCGCCGACGCACTGGGCTGGGATGTCGTCTGCACGGGCGAAACGCCTCTGCCCGATCGTCTGGGCCGCCCTGATTACGCGGTCCATCTGAACAAGCTGCTCGCCGGCTATGTGGAGCTAAAAGCCGTGGGCGTTGGCGCCGCCGCTTCCCGCTTTAGGGGCCGCAACCGCGAACAATTCAAACGCTTCTCGGCCATCCCCAATCTTCTGTACACCGACGGCAACGAATGGGCGCTCTATCGTGACGGCGAACTTACCGGCAAAATTGTCCGTCTCTCCGGCGATGTCGCCTCCGAGGGCAAGAAAGCGGTAGGGCCGCAAGACGCGCACGCGCTCGAAAGTCTGTTGCGCGATTTCCTGATGTGGCAGCCTTTCATTCCCACCGACAGCAAAGGCCGCATTGACCTCCGACGCTTTGCTGAGCTGCTGGCGCCGCTCTGCCGCATGTTGCGCGACGATGTGACCGACGCGCTCAAGCGCCCGGATTCGCCACTGGTGCAACTGGCGCAGGACTGGCGGCAACTGCTCTTTCCCGACGCGCCGGACGAACGCTTCGCCGACGCCTACGCCCAGACCGTCCTCTTCGCGCTGCTGCTGGGCCGCAGCGAGGGGGCTGACCCGCTCACACTCGGAAGCGCCGAGAACGCGCTGGCCGCGCAGCACAATCTGCTGTCGCGGGCGCTGCAAGTTCTGACCGATCCCCACGCGCGCGCCGACATCGCCGCCTCGCTCGACCTGCTGCTGCGTGTCGTCGCGGTGGCGCCGCCGTCAACGCTGACCAGTCCCGACGACCCCTGGCTCTACTTCTATGAGGATTTCCTGGCCGTCTATGATGCCAACCTGCGCAAGGACGCCGGCGCATACTACACGCCGGTTGAGGTCGTGCGCGCCCAGGTGCGCCTGATCGACAATCTGCTCGTGGAGCGTCTGGGCAAGCCGTTGGGTTTCGCCGATGACGGTGTGGTCACGCTTGACCCGGCCGCGGGCACGGGCACCTATCTGCTCGGCGTTATCGAACACGCGCTCGATCGCGTCGAAACCGAACAGGGCGCGGGCGCGGTGGCCGGGCAGGCCACGACGCTGGCCGAAAATCTGTACGGCTTTGAGCTGATGGTCGGCCCCTATGCTGTGAGCGAACTGCGCGTCAGCCGCGCCCTGCGCGACCGCGGCGGGCAGTTGCCCGCGAAGGGCACGCACGTCTTTCTGACCGATGCGCTCGAAAGCCCCAACGCCAAGCCACTGCAACCACCACTCTTCCTGCAGCCAATCGCTGAGCAGCACGCCCGCGCCTTGAAGGTCAAGAGCCGTGTGCCAGTGATCGTCTGCTTGGGCAATCCGCCCTACGACCGGCATGAGGCCGCCACCGACGCGAACAGAGCCCGCACCGGCGGTTGGGTGCGCCATGGTGACGGGGAAGAACGCGCGATTTTGCGCGATTTTCTTGATCCGGCCGTCAGCGCCGGGCATGGCGGGCATCTCAAGAATCTTTACAACCTGTACGTCTATTTCTGGCGTTGGGCGTTGTGGAAGGTCTTTGAGCACGACAGCGGCGGGCCGGGCGTGGTCAGCTATATCAGCGCATCGAGCTACTTGGACGGCGACGCATTCTGTGGGATGCGCGAGCAGATGCGCCGCCAGTGCGACGAGATCTGGATTCTCGACCTCGGCGGCGAGGGGCGGGGGACACGTCGCAGCGAGAACGTCTTTGCCATCCAGACGCCTGTGGCGATTGCCGTGGCCTTTCGCGCGCAGGAGGCGACAACGGACACGCCCGCGCGCGTCCACTACGCCCGCGTTGAAGGGACGCGCCAAGAGAAACTGACCGTTCTCGACGGCATCACCGCTTTCTCGACAGTGGAATGGCAAGATTGCCCGGATGACTGGCAGTCCCCGTTTCGTCCGGCAGGCGGGGGGAAATACTTCGATTGGCCGCCCCTGACCGACCTGTTGCCGTGGCAACATTCAGGCGTTCAATTAAAACGGACTTGGCCTATTGCACCAGACATAGCGACGTTGAAGCGTCGATGGCGCGCACTCTTACACGCCGAGGATCGAGCGGAAGCGTTTCGGCGAACGGGTGACCGCGAGATTCATTTGTCTTACGGCGTTGCCTTGACGGATAACAGCGACCCAACTCCAATTGCCAGACTACCGGGAGACGCCCCTATCCCTGAAGTGCAAAGTTATGCGTATCGTTCTTTTGACCGTCATTGCATCATTGCCGACGGTCGTCTGATGTCCCGTCCGCGCCCCGATCTATGGCGCGCCCAAGGGGATAAGCAACTCTTTCTGACAAGCCTGTTGTCTCTTAAGCTTGGCGCAGGGCCAGCACTTACTGCCTGTTCCGCAATACCCGATCTGGACCATTTTTCAGGTCGTGGGGCAAAGAACATCATCCCCCTCTACCGCACTGCTGACACTTTGCACGCTAATGTTCTGCCCGGCCTGCTAAGAATGCTTGGCGTAGCCTACCAACGCTCGGTCACGCCGGAAGACTTTCTGGCATACGTCTACGGTGTCCTGGCTCATCCGGCCTTCACCGCGCGTTTCACTAAAGAACTGGAAACGCGTGAATTGCGCGTGCCCATCACCCGCGATGTCGAACTATTCGAGCGGATGCGCGCTGCCGGAGCACACTTGCTCTGGCTGCACACCTACGGTGAGCGGTTCATCCCCGAAGGAAAGCCACGCGGTAAAATCCCGCCTGGCGCGGCCCGATGCACCATAGCCGTGCCCGGCGACGCCGACGGCTACCCCGAAACATTCTCCTACAACGACGAGACCGCTACGCTCCACGTCGGCGCGGGCGAATTCACGCCTGTCACGCCTGACGTGTACGCCTTCGAAGTGTCCGGCCTCAAGGTCGTGCAGTCGTGGCTCAGGTACCGCATGAAGAAGGGCGCGGGCAGGAAGTCCTCCCCGCTGGACGACATCCGCCCCGAGTGCTGGACCAGCCAGTTCACCACCGAACTGCTCGAATTGCTCTGGGTTCTTGAAGCGACGCTGGCAGCCTATCCTTTACAGGCCAAGCTTTTCGAGGAAATCATTGCGGGAGAATGCTTCTTAGCCGATGAGTTGCCGGAGGCGCCGGAGGAGATGCGCAAACCGCCGCGGGCGGTCAAGAGGGGGTTGTTTGCATGAGAAGGCGGTGACAGAGGAGTACCTAGATCTGGCACAGCCGGAATGTTAACAGTTTCAAAGAACCCCACATATATCGCAGGTCGATAATGTCCAGCGGCAATGGAAATAAACGCCTTCGGATATACTATCTGGTATACTGAGAGTATTCTATGACGAGTATCTCTGAAGAATTCTTGCCTTCGGCCTATCACGAGAATAATCTTTTCGCCGGCGTGACCGGGCGGCGGCGGGAGCAGCTCATGATGCTCCACCGGGCGTTTTCCGGCCCGTTTGACGCTGCTCAGGCTGCTGCAGTGCTCAGCACAGACCTCGGTCACACACGTCGTCTGCTTGCAAATCTCGCCAATAGTGGCTGGCTTGCCCGCGTCCGCCAGGGTTGGTATATCTGTGTGCCCCTCGAAGCATCCGAGCCTAAGGCGTGGCGAGAAGATCCTTGGATAGTGGCAGCAACACTCTTTTCTCCAGGTTATATCGGCGGCTGGAGTGCCCTCGAGCATTGGGGACTGACGGACCAGATATTTAACGTGATCTACGTTATCGCGGGAAGAAAGGTCAAGCCGGCCCAACAGACAATACAAGGAACTGACTTCCTCATCCGAACCGTGCCCAATCGCAGCTTATTCGGGACGCGCCGAGTCTGGCGCCAGCGTGTACCGGTCAATGTGTCAGACCCACATCGCACCATAATTGACATCTTGGATGTTCCGGCGGCGGCAGGCGGCGCGCTGCATGCATCCGAAGTCTTACAAGCATACTTCGAGAGCGAGCACGCTGATCAAGCGAAACTACTGCAATACGGAGACCGGCTAGGTCGGGGAACTGTGTTCAAACGGCTAGGTTACTTGGCTGAAAGAGGAACTCTCGCTGATACTGACTTCGTCGAGGCTTGCCGCGGCCGCATTACGAAGGGCCTGAGCCAACTCGATCCTGGCGGACCTCCGAAAGGTCGGATTACAGCTCAGTGGAATCTGCGGGTGAATACACCAAGGCTCGTTCCCGACATGGTAGAAAGCGTATGATCAGCCGCGCAGATATCGACGACCGCGTTCGTCGCTGGGCGCTACGTGAAGACGTTGTTGAAAAGGACTATGTACTTGGTTGGGTCCTCTGGGGAATCGGGCTCGAGCCGCGGCTCCACGATACCTGGGTGTTCAAGGGGGGAACGTGCCTGAAGAAATGCTACATCGAGACCTACCGTTTCTCTGAGGACCTCGACTTCACGGTGCTTGAGAATGGGCCCATCGAACCGGACGATGTACTTGAGGCAATATCGCGCCTGCTCGATCGCGTCAACCAGGAGTCCGGCATCGACTTCTCCCTGAGAGAACCCGTATGCCGGAGTCGGCCATCCGGTCGTTCCATCGAGGCGCGCGTCTATTACCGCGGGCCCCGAAACACGCCCGGCCCTGCTAGCATCAAATTCGACCTAACCCAGGACGAACTCGTCGTGCGGCCACCGGTCTTGAGGCCAATCAGCCACGACTACCCTGATGCACTGCCTGCGCCTGGACAAGTTCGCTGCTATAGCTTTGAGGAAGTTTTCGCTGAAAAGCTTCGCGCGATGGGAGAGCGTTCTCGCCCTCGGGACCTGTATGACATCGTAAATCTCTTCCGGCGAACCGATTTCCGCCGGCACCCTGACCTCGTTTTGGATGTTTTGAGACAGAAGTGCCAAGTGAAAGGAATACCGGTCCCCTCAGCCGAAAGCATCCAGGCCTCGCCGATGTTTGAGGAATTGAAGAGCGAGTGGGGGAACATGCTGGCGCACCAGTTGCGAGCACTGCCGGACTTTGATCACTTTTGGGTGGAAGTGCCACACATCTTTGCATGGCTTTACGGAGAAGAGTTCACTGAGGAACTCCCACCTGTTCCTCTCAAAGAGGACGAGGAACTCTGGATTCCACCCTCGACATTCTGGGAGTCGGGTCCAGGCAGCCTTCTTGAGCCCGTGCGTTTCGCCGCCGTCAACCGGCTGCTCGTTAATCTTGGCTACAACGGGCGGCATCGACTGATTGAGCCATATTCCTTGAGGCGCACGAGAGCTGGCACTATCCTCCTCCATGCCATCCGTGCAGACAATGGAGAGAACCGGGCATACCGGCTTGATCGTATTCATTCAGTCAGCGCGACCAACCACCCATTCACGCCGCGCTTCGTGATCGAATTTCCTGAGACGGGGGCGATCCCTGCCCCGCCGTCCCGGAGACGCCGCACCTCTCGCAGGCGGCTTACTTAGTTTGATGGCTAAGCTCACTGCCCAGCGCCAAGACAACTCGGAAAGCTATGAAACTACACATCGACAAAGAAGCCGACGCCCTCTACCTGCGCCTTGATGACTCTACCATCGTCGAATCCGAAGAGGTCGCGCCCGGCATCGTCCTCGACTACAACGAGGCCAACCAGGTCGTCGGCATCGAAATGCTCTATTTGTCCAAGCGCTCCCCCGATCTGAACCTCACCACCCTCGAATTCGTGACAGCCTGACCGGCTATCCCTCCCGCTCCCCATCGCGTAGGCACGCATCTCCGCTGCCATCCTGCCCATCCCCTAATCCTAAAAATTCCAGTTCAGACAACAACTTTTTTCGATGTTGACATGTCCCCCGGCTTTGTGTATACTGTTCCCCAACCTCACAAAAGTGAGGGGGATGCAGCCCAGCAGAGCACGCCCCAAAGCCTTGCCGGCGCTTCATCCATTGCATGCAGTTGTCAAAGCCTGAACTATGCCCCGGCATAGCAGGCGGAGAGGGAGCACAAGGGAATGCGTATCCAAACGTATGGCTTAACCCAAACGGATGCCTTGAAACCTGGACAGACATCGACCATCCTCGAAATGATTACTGTCTCCTCCTCCTCTCGCTGCTTGTGTACCACCTCCTCCTGTTGTTGTTGATTCCCTGACTGGCTCATCCAACAGAAACGTGCGTCCACCCTGTGTGGACAGGGAACCCAAAATTCCGGACGCGCTAAGACCGCGATGAGCGCCCGCTAACTTCCTACAACTGAAAACATCCCAGATCCGTAGCCCCGCTGTCGCGGCCACCTAGCTATCATACGCGCTGCCAACCGACAATCCCAGCGCAGACAGACCGGCGCCAAGGCTACAGATCGACGATATAGAGGAATATACTGTGATTGCACTCGCGCAGGAAACATTCTCGTTTGATACCTGGCAACTGGCCTCTATCAACGAGTTCAACCGCCGCCTGGAAGAGAAATCCGCAGAAGAGATCCTTGAATGGGCGATAGAACAGTTCGGTGATGGCTTCTCGATCGGCTCAGCCTTCGGCGCCAGCGGCATGGCGCTGATCGATATGGCCATGCGCATCAACCCCGATGTAGATATCTTCTATATCGACACCGGCTACTTCTTCCCCGAAACCCTGGCCCTGATCGAACGCGCCCAGCGCCACTACAACCGCCCCTTCCGCCGCGTGACCTCCGAAATGAGCGTCGCCGATCAGGAGCGGACCCACGGCCGCGACCTCTACCGCAGCAACCCGGACCAATGTTGCAGCATCCGCAAAGTCGTGCCTATGGGAAAGGCCCTGCAAGGCAGCGCCGCCTGGGTTTCTGCCCTACGCCGCGACCAGTCGCCCACCCGCGCCGGCACGCCCATCCTGCGCTGGAATGACAAGTACGGTGTGGTAAAAGTCTCACCCCTGGTAAAATGGACCGAAGCCGACGTCTGGGCCTACATCCATACTCACGACGTCCCCTATAACGTGCTGCACGAGCAGAACTACCCCAGCATCGGCTGCTGGCCCTGCACCCAGGCCGTCCAACCCGGCGACGACCTGCGCGCCGGCCGCTGGGTTGGGCTCAGCAAGCTCGAGTGCGGACTCCATCTTACCTAGAGCTGGCTCTCGTTGGTCGGTAACCGGTGGCCAACGGCGGCCGACCGCGAATCAATGAACAGTATCGTCCTCATTGGCCACGGCAGCCTGCACAGTGACAGCGGCGCCTCCATGATCCGGCTGGCCGCCCGTCTGCGCGAACGCGGCGTCGCTCCCATCGCAGAGGCCGGCTTCCTCAACTTCAGTCGCCCAACCATCGCCGAAGCCGTCGCCAAGAGTGTCGGCGCAGGCGCAACCTCCGTCACCATCCAGCCCTATTTCCTTATCGACGGCGTCTACGTCCAGGAGGATCTGCCCGGCGACGTCGCCAAAGTCGCCGCACAGTTTCCACAGTTGACCATCCGCGTCGCCCCCTGTCTCGGCTTCCATGAAAAGCTGGCCTCCATCGCTCTCGAGCGCGTCCAAGCGGTCGACCCGGCGCCGAGCGCGGCCAATGGAACACAGATCGCCCTCCTGGTCATGGCCCACGGCACGCCCCTGGAGCACGCCAACGAGCCGGTCAGACAGATGACCGCCTGGCTGCATGCGCAGACCCGCTACCCTCTCGCCGCCACTGCCTATCTTGACTGCAACGCGCCACGCATCGCCGATGCTATCGACAGCCTCGTTGCCCAGGGCGCCCGCAAGATCGTCGCCTTGCCCTACTTCCTGCACCGCGGCCGCCACCTCCGCCAGGACCTGCCGCAGCGCCTGGCCGCCGCCCGCCGCCGCCATCCCGCCCTCACCCTCCTCGAAGCGCCCCACCTCGACTACGACCTGCGCCTCGCCGACGTCATCACCGACCGCCTCAGCGAGTTGGCCCTCTGACAGCGGCATTCCCCCTTGCACGAAAAGGGGAAGCAGACGACAATATCTCATGCACGACTGCAGGGTGATCCAGGAGACCACGCTAACCACTGGCCACTGCCCCATGACTACCAATAACGACTTCTCCCCCAAGCCGATCTTTTCGCTCGCCGACACCGGACGAGAGACGCCGCCCACCGGACTGATCGCGCCGGCACGCTATGTGCAAGGGCCGGATCTTCTCGACCATCTCGGCCGCTTCTTGGCGCTGATCCCCAGCACACGACCCGCTGTTTACATCAGCGCCGGTGGCCTGCGCCGCCACGGCGAGCAACTGCTCGGCGGCCTGCGCGCCATGCAGATCGAGGCCACGGTCGAAATCTTCGAAGGTGAATGCGCCTACGCCGAAATCGAGCGGGCCGCCTCCAGCCTGCGAGCGAAGGGCACGACTTTCGACAGCCTGATCGCGGTCGGCGGCGGCAAATGCCTCGACGCGGGCAAGTGTGTAGCCTCCCGGCTCGCAATACCCGTCGTCATCTGCCCCACCATCGCCTCGACCGACGCGCCCTGCTCCGCCTTATCGGTCATCTATACCGACGAAGGCATCGTCCACGGCGGCGAGTCCTTCCCGGACAGCCCCGCGATTGTGCTGGTCGATTCACAGCTGATCGCGGCCGCGCCTGTACGCTTCCTGGTGGCCGGCATGGGCGACGCGCTGGCCACCCGCTACGAAGCCCGCACCTGCTACCGCAACCCGGCTGGCCGCGCCGTCATCGGCGGGCGCCCCACCATCGCGGCCCAGGCTATCGCCGAACTGTGCGCGCAGACCGTCTTCGACGATGGCGTTGCCGCCGCCGAGGCCAACTATCGCGGCGAGGTTGACGCCGCCCTGGAGCGCGTAATCGAAGCCAATACGCTTTTGAGCGGCATCGGCTTCGAGAGCGGCGGTGTCACTGCCGCCCACGCCGTTGCCATGGGCTTCACCCGCCTGCCCGCCGCACGCGAAGACTACCTGCACGGGGAGATGGTTGCGATGGGCCTGCTCACCCAGCTGGCGCTGGAGCAGACCGTCGACGAGTGCGAGCAGGTCGCCCGCTTCTGCGCCGAGGTCGGCCTGCCCACCCATCTGGCCCAACTCTCCATTGACACGGCCACCGACGGCCCCACGCTGCGGGCGGCCATGGCCATCAGCGCCGAAACCCCGCTTATGGACAATGAGCCCTTTGACGTCACGCCCGAAAACACCTGGGCCGCGCTCCTGCAGGCCGACGAGATCGGCCGCGTCGCCACCGCTGCCGTTGGCGACCAGGCCTACCGCCGCCTGCGCGCATAACCCGTTTCTTCTCCGCCCGCCGGCTTTCCCACCGAGCCTTTCTCGCACAGAGCCGCATCCGCCAACCCTTGCGCCAATCGCCCGTACCGCTATAATGGGTCCATCGCGAGGCCGCGGGCGTTTGCATCCATTTTGCCCGTTTATATGCGCCCCTCTCTCCCGCAAAGGTGAAATCGACCGATGCCGCGCACCCGTTTTGTCACCCTTCCCGAAGCCGCCGCCCTCATCCCCGACGGGGCGATGGTTGCTGTCAACTCGTCCAGCGGACTGCTCTGCCCGGACGCGCTGCTGCGGGCCTCTGGGCGAGCGTTTTGCCCAGCAAGGCCATCCGCAGAACCTGACCACCATTCACCCCATCGCCGCCGGCGACATGTACGGCATCGACGGCATCGACCACATCGCCCGACCCGGCCTGCTGACGCGCGTGATCGCAGGCTCGCTCCCCTCAGGCCCGTCGTCTATGGAGTCGCCTGCCGTCTGGCGCATGATCTACGAAAATGAAGTCGAAGCCTACAATATTCCCAGCGGGCTCATCTTTCACCAGTTGCGCGAGGCCGCGGCCAAGCGCCCCGGCGTCCTCACACAGCTGGGCATGGACACCTTCCTTGATCCACGGCGCCAGGGCGGGCGCATGAACGAGCGTACCCGCGAAGATATCGTGCAGTTGGTGGAGTTTGACGGCCAGACGTGGCTCTATCTGCGCGCTTTGCACCCGGATGTCGCGTTGATCCGCGCGACGACTGCCGATGAGTTGGGCAATCTCACCTTTGAGCGCGAGGGCGCCTTTCTGGGCGCGTACGATGTGGCCCTGGCCGCGCACAACAACGGCGGCGTCGTTATCGCCCAGGTCGAGCGCCGCGTCTCAGCCGGCACCTTGTCTGCCCAGGACGTACGCGTGCCCAGCGTTCTCGTAGACGCGGTCGTGATCGTACCCGAATCCATGCAGACCACCCAGACCGACTACGACCCCGCCATCAGCGGCGAGGTGCGCGTCCCCTCCGAAACCTTCGAGCTGGCCGAATGGGGCCTGCAAAAGGTGATCGCCCGCCGCGCCGCGCTCGAACTCCGCGACGGCGAAGCGGTCAATCTCGGCTTCGGCATCTCCGCGCTCGTGCCCCGGGTTCTGCTGGAAGAGGGGCTGGACGGCGCCGTCACCTGGGTAATCGAACAGGGCGCTGTAGGCGGCATGCCGCTGCAGGGCTTCCAGTTCGGCTGCGCCGCCAACACCCAGGCTATCATCCCTTCACCGGACCAGTTTAGCTATTTTCAGGGCGGCGGCTTCGACCGCTGCTTCCTCTCCTTCATGCAGATCGACCGTGAGGGCAACATCAACGTCTCCAGGCTGGCCGCCCGCCCCCACGTGACCGCCGGTGTCGGCGGCTTCGTCGACATCACTGCCAACGCCAGAAACATCGTCATCAGCGGCACATACACCGCCGGCGCCCGCCTCGACGTCGCCGGTGGCCGCCTGCACATCGAGCGCGAGGGCAGAGTGCGTAAGTTCGTCAACGAGGTCGAGCATGTCACCTTCAGCGGCCGCCGCGCCCGTCAGACCGGCCAAAATGTGCTCGTTATCACCGAACGCTGCGTGCTCCGCCTCGACACCGACGGTTGGACCGTCATCGAGATCGCGCCCGGCGCCTCCATCGAGCAAGACATTCTTGCCCAATGCGAATTCCCGCTGGCCGTCGCGCCCGACCTGCGCGAAATGGAGCCCCGCCTCTTCCTGCCGGAGCGTATGGGTCTTCAATTGCAAGGGAGTGACTGAACTACTGCCTGCCAGTGGGGTTTTCGAGGTTTTGGAAACTCAAGGCGCAAGTCGAGGAAACGATCGCCTACGAGTGGGGAAACTAACAACTAAAAAACTAGAAACACTCAATAAGCCCCCTCCCCGCCCAAAACCTTCGGGATCGTGCGCAGCAGTATGCTCAGATCCAGTGTCAGGCTCCAGTTCTCGGCGTAGTAAATGTCGAGAAGGACCATCTCATCGAAGGTCAGGTCGCTGCGGCCGCTGACCTGCCAGAGCCCGGTCATCCCCGGGCTGACCGACAGCCGTTTACGATGCCAGTCCTTATATTGCGCTACCTCCTCCGGCACATTGGGACGGGGCCCGACAAGGCTCATCTCGCCGCGCAGTACATTGATCAGATTCGGCAGCTCGTCCAGGCTGAGGCGGCGCAGAATTCGCCCAACAGAGGTGCGACGCGGGTCATCGCGCATCTTGAAGAGCGGACCCGACGCCTCATTGAGATCGGCCATCTCGTCCAGCTGCGCATCGGCGTCCGCGATCATCGAGCGAAACTTGAAAATCTTGAACTGCCGTCCGTTGCGCCCGACGCGCGTCTGGGCGTAGAATATCGACCCCGGCGAACTGATCCGGACACACAGGGCGATCAACGCGCCCAGAGGCAGTCCTAGAACTAACATGACCGTGGCCAGGGTCACATCCAGCGCCCGTTTCACGAACAGATTCCAGCCCGCAATCGATACCGCCCGTGTCGTGATCAACGGAATACCGTCCAGCCGCTCTACCTGCATCTGGTTCTTCGTCAGCTGGAAAAAGTCCGGCACGATCTGTGCTTTGGTGCTGTTCTGTTCACACAGATCAAGCAAACGCGCTACTGTGCGGTGGCTCCGCCAGGGCAGGCAGATAATGGCCGTGTCGATGTCATGGTTTTGCAGGATATCGTAAAAGTTGGTCAGCGGGCCCAGCGCCTGAAAGCGGCCGATGTCCGTCTGATTGATGTCTGGATTGTCGTCCAGAAAGCCGACAAGCTCGTATCCGAGGCTGGGGCGCGCCGCAATCGTGCGCATAACCATTAACCCCACGTCGCCGGCGCCCACCAACACCACGCGTTCCAGGCCGATCCCCTGGTTGCGCAGATAGCCGCGCACCGTGTAGATCACTGCCCGACTGATTCCCAGCAACAGCGTGACCAGCACGGCCGTGTACAGGAAGATCAGGCGGCTGAAAGACAGCTGCCCGAAAGCCAGGTTCAGAATGATCAGGACAACAACGCCGATCGTGGTCGCGCTCGCGATGGCGTAGACCTCCTCAATCCAGAGGCGATCTCGCCGGTAAACGTAGACTCTGGAGAACTGAAACGAAAAGAAAAGGAGAAAGACCAGCGCCAGTCCGAACGGCAGATAGGTGACCAGTTCAGCCTGGTTCGCCGGATCGACGGTGAGGAACCATTGCAGCCGATAGCGCACCCAGTAGGCCAACACAAACGCGACAACGATCAGAATCAGATCGCTGATGCGCAGTAACGCCGGCCACCACCGCGACGGGACCCGAATGAGCAGGGCAGTCAGCCAGTTTCTAACAGGTGATCCTGTTGCCTCCCCGCTCGTCCGCCGCCCGTTGAGGGTCTGTTGAGGTGTTCGGCGGCCTCGGCGCTGTTTCATCCGTACGGTCGTCATCGGCATTCATTCAGTGGCCCGCGGTGTGCGAAATGTTGCTCGTGCTCTGCACCTTCCTTTAACCTCCACTTACTGCACTTTCATATACATCCATCGTTTCTTTCGCGGTCCGTTCCCAGGAGAAATTCCTCGCCTGTCGAAGTCCTAGCTTTCGCAATACAGTAGCGGTTTGCCGGTCTGTGAACAGGCACTCGAACGCGTCCTGCAGAGCGGACTGATCCTGCGCCGGCACAATCAGCGCCGCGTCGCCGGCCACCTCCTGCAGGCTCGGTGTGTTGCTGCAGATGACCGGCGTCCCCGATGCCATCGCCTCCAACACCGGCAGGCCAAAGCCCTCGAACAGACTGGGGTAAACGAATCCGCTGGCCGCGTTGTACCACAAACACAGGTCCCGCTCCGGCAGGAAACCGGGGAACTGTACGATTGGCCCTTTCTCGGACGGGCCGCCCGTCAAGCCCAACTCGTCCGCCAGGCTGAAAATCTCCTGGTAGTGCCAGCCTTTGCCGCCCGCCACGACCAGGCCTACGTCGCGCCCGATCACACTCTCCGCCCGCCACTTCGCAAAGGTCCGCAGCAGATGGGGTAGATTCTTGCGCGGCTCCAGCGTGCCAACATAAAGCAAAAATCTATCCGGCAGCCCCATGAGCTCGCGAAAATCGGTGACTTCAGCAGCCGGCAGCGGCCGGAACTGCCCGCCGACCCCATTATACACCACCTCCACGCGCCGGCTGTCCACCCCGAACTCCGCCCGTACGTCCGCTGCCGTCTGTTTGCTGACTGCGATAACCCGCCGGGCCCGGCGGGCGCTGGCACGGCATAGTTGGCCAAGGTAGAATCGCTTGAGGCGGGGGAATCGCTCCGGCATCCGTATAAAGCTGAGGTCGTGGACTGTCACCACGCCGGGCACCCTCGTCGCCAGCGGCAGCGTATTCACCAGGCCGTGCACCAGGTTCCCCTGCGCCGTCATCGCGGCCAGCGGCAGCGCCGTCTGCTCCCAGATGATGCGGAGCACCGGGGCGGCGGCCGGCCAGCTTGTATGGCGCAGCTCCATCCCCGGGCGCCTCTGCGGAAAGCGAAAATCGCGGTCGTTGACAAAAGCCGTCACCTGATTTCCGTCGGTCTCGGCCGCAAGCGCCGTCAGCAAGTTGCGGCAGTAGTTACTGACCCCGGCCCCCCGGTAACCGCCTCTTGTATGTAGTAGCTGGGCGTTGACGACGACTCTCATAGTCAACTGCATGTAATCAGTCTTTAGCGGCCATGGGTTACGGCCTTATACGCCGCCACCGTCTGCCGGGCAATCTCTTTCATCGTGAAATGGGTCAGCACGCGCTGCCTTCCCGCTTCCGCCAGTCTGTTGCGCGCCGCCCGATCCTTCATCAACCGCTTCAATTGCGAACGCAGCGCTTCGATATCTCCCTCCGGGAAAACCAACCCGGCATCTCCGATGACGTTGGGGATCTCGCCGCTGCTGCTGCCTAGCACCGGTACCCCGCAGGCCATCGCCTCAATAAGTACACGTCCGAACTGCTCCTTCCAGTTGGGCCGTGTGCGGCTGGGCAGCACCAGCGTGTCCAGCGAGCGATAGAAGTCGGGCATCTCCCCGCTGGGCAGTCTGACGCCCAGCGTGACCCGGTCTGCGATGTCGCTTTCGGAAGCCAGCCTCCGCAGCGCTTCGATCTCCTCCCCGCTGCCTACCAGCGTCAACCGCCAGTCACCCTCCAGTCCGGCGCACGCCCGCAGCAGCAGGTCAAGCCCCTTCTCGGGCAACAGGCCCCCGGCGTAGCCAATGTGAAACGCCTCTTCCTTTTCGCCTTGCTTTGCTCGTTCCTCCTCTTCCTGCGGCCGGAATATGGATGGATCGACGCCGAATTGCGGCAACACCACGATTTCGTCTTTGTAGCCTTTGCGCGCGAGCACGTCGCGAGCCTCGGCATTCCCGGCGATCGCGAGCGAACAGGCGCGGTATACAGTGCGCTCGAACCAGTTGAACGGCGGCGGATAGCGGCGAAGCAGATTCTGCCACGTAAAGAAGAGCGGCTTCGCGCCCACCGACCGCGCCGCCCGCACACCGAGAAACGTAGCCAAATTGTATGGCTCCTCATCCACATGTACAACCTGCGGTTTCAGCCCCCGCAGCTCCTTTACCAGTGTAGGGTAAAAGTGTATATGGTATGCGCCGTTGAATAGGACGGGAATCGTACGCAGTTCGTAGCCGAAAGTATGCAGCCGTTCCGCCTCTTGCGTCCCGCGCCTGTCCCGCCAGCTCGGCGGCGTCAGCACCGTCAGCTCCACCCCCTGCCGGGCGATCTCCTCGGCCTTCCTCTGATACGCGCCCACAACGAGCGCCTTGCTAACGAGCACAACGCGCAAGGAGTTCCCTCTTATGCTGGGTGGTAAGTGTCTGGAGACCAGAGGTTTCGTTCAATTTTTCGCGCTCTGATTGTAGTGGAACCGCGGGCACCGCTCAATAGCGGAGAGGAGGAAAATGTACCCGAAAATGGGACAATAGCGCGGACAAGCTACAGAGCGGTCTTGAATCCCTTTTTTTCGATTACTAACGCCGGTGACGTCCCGCTCTGTTCAAACTGGTCATGACGGTTGGAAGATGGAAAAGGAACAAGGGTTTACGAGGTCATGGTTCTTAAGGGACCTGAGTTCGGAGTTAGCTAGTGGTTGGGACCAGGGCCAGCTCATTATCGTGGAGATGTAGGGACGGTTTCTTTGGTTGCCAAGTGTAGGCAATCAGACCGGCGATGAGATTGACGAGAAAGTTGGTGCTGCTGCGGTGACGGGTGTGTTCAATCTGGGAGACATTCTTGAGTTGGTCAACGATGGTCTCGATAATGAAACGTTTGCGTGTCAGCAGCTTGTCCTGGAGAAGGACGAGTCGATTCTGCATGTTTTTGCGAAGCGGCGTGATCAGTTGCAGCCCTTGCGCGAAGAGTTGCTCGAAGAGAGCCTGGGAGAGATAGCCACGGTCGCCAACCAGCTTACCCCACAACGATTTGGACATCTGTGGGACCGGTTTGCGGTCATCGGTGTTGGCGGGCGTGAGTTGAACCGCCAGCAACTCTCCCTGGTCATTGACAAGCAGATGGAGCTTGAAACCATAGAACCATCCCAAGCTGCTCTTGCCGTGCGTGGCCATCCCGGCAAAGACCCGGTGACGACCGATGCGTCGGTTGTGGCAGACAGACAACGGGGTTGAATCAATGAATGCAACGCCTGCCCCCTGGCCAAAGCGCACTCGCAGATAGAGACACATGGCTGGCAGAGCCGATGGAATCAACTCCACAAAGCGCGTATAACTAACCAAGGCAGGGAATTCACTGCGCAGACGCTCACACACCTGCTGCATATAGTAGGCTTTGAAATTGCGATAATGCGACTGATGAAAGTGGACCAGAATCGTCATCACTTCACTCAAGCTCAGCCGAGGGGCTGGCCCTCGCTTACCGGTCAGTCCATACAGCTTCGCATCCTCCCAGCTACTCAGCCACTGACAGAAATCATCGACATCACAGAACATGAGTATACTCATCTTGAGCGCCTTTCCTTGCTGGTGAATTTTGGTTGTCGAACTTCTATTCCACCACCTTGTTCAGACGCTCATTTACTCCTAATTCAGGTTAAGGGGGAAAATGTCGGGGTAGAGGACGGAACAGCAGAGTGTCACTTGGGTCTGACTCCCAATTGCACACGCGACAGATCCTGACCACATCCGCTCAACAAATTTTTCGTCCTCCTTACGGAGTCAAACCTGCTAAAATTCGCTTCAACGACTACTGGCGTCCCCGCGATCGATTTAGGGTTGAAAAACTGCTTTCCAGACGGGTGGATCGCTTCAGTGTAGACGAGATGACGAGCCTCGCTCGAAAAATCCGAGAGATTGCCTGTTGTTAGCAGTCCCATGGACCATAGCCACTCAACTGTTAGCAAAACCAATGAGTTCCAAGCCTGCAACGGATGTTCACTGCCGTCTAGAAATCGAATGAGCTCTGGAAGATTCGTAGTCTTGTGGGCAACGAACTTAGACAGCGGTACCCAATCAAGTGAGCCAGAAACAGGTGGGACCGGACCAACTATGGTAGGGGTCACAGCTATCGGCTTGCTTGCTTGTTCAACCTGACCCGAAGACAAGTTGGGCCGCCAGAGGAGCAAGAGCTTGAGAGCGATCAGATAAGAAGGAGATTCTGAAATCCTTACATTTAGTAACTGCCTTTCGTCTAAAGTACCACGTCGAAATACTTCGTACAGCTCCCACTGGTCTCCGTCGGTAATACCAGCGTACTCGATTCCTGCTAAATTTGAGTAATTGATCATCTGACCCAAATGCGAACCTAATGACTCTCCTAGTCTTTTCGCTTCAATAGTTGCGCTCGGACGCCGTTTCTGATCCAACAGTGCGTAATCAGCTTTGCGTCCGCTGACGTCATATTCAGGAATGACGATCGAAGGATCTGTCGTATCCCATTCGAGGACCTGCAAGAGAGGGTCGATCAACGCCAAGCGCGTGCGTGTTTCATTGACTCTCAGTATCGGGCCGTGGTCGGCGATTCGCCGCTTCAACGTCTCTATGACAGAAATTAGCTCGTCCAGAAGCATAAGGTTTCTCCTGCGTTCAGAAGAGAGAATGTCGCTCTTCTATGTGTTATGTGCAGGTGTTGCTACCGGTGAAGATGAACTCTAACTCCTCCAAACAACTAGCCAATCTTGGACGTACAACCCTTAACCTTCCTCAGCCCAATAGGCAGGAGGCCATTCGCCAATTTCTAAATTCATGGAACTAACCAATCGCCCGAATGCACTCGCGAGCTTCCTAAACGAGCGGCTGTGCCGATAAGCTTCAGCCAACGAAAAGCTGGCGCTTAAGGCCGGCTGATCCGTAGTCTCAAGATAAGTGGCGCCTGACTCCATCCGAGCTTCCAAGTGCCCCTTGGCGTCGCGGGGCAGTTCCGGGTCGGGAGGAGGCTGGGCGTCGAAACGAATACGGTTCTGGCCGCGTAGCGACTTGATGGCGGCCAAAAACCAAGCTTCAAACTCTCGATGGGCGATCACGACCTCGGAGGGCACGTCCCCGGCTGCCTGTACCGTCCAATTCTGGACAGTCGGGCCCATATCTGCGGGGCAGTCGGTGTCCCCGTCGAACAGGACAATAACAGCGCAACAGTCGGGTTGGAGTAGCGCTAACCTGACCGCTCTCTTCAATTCGGTCTCGCGTACCAACTGGTTGCGTGGCTTGCGGATTGGTCGCCCGACTTCGATACCCCAGGCCTGTGCCTCTGTGATCAGACGACGTAACAATACAGGCAAAGCCTTTACATCGCCATGGCCCTCGACGATGGGCTGGATTTTCACATTAGAGCACTTTCGGTGAATAGGTTAAGCTGGCGCGGAACGTGGACAAAGAGTTCAGCAGGGGTCAAGGCATTGGCACGCAGTAGTTCCCCCGCGCCCATCAGGTGTTGGGCCAATGCCTGTCGTACCGAGGGTGACACCGGACCAATCCTTGTCATTCCCGCTTCCCATTGTGCGACGCGGAGGTGCCGATCTTCGATCCACTCAGCATCGAGGATATCTGGGCTGTGTGTGGTCACTATAACCTGCATAGTACGTCCTGCATGGCGCAACACGTCCAGCACGGAGCCTAACGCGCCTGGGTGGATGGTGGCTTCAGGTTCTTCAATCACGAGAAGTGAAGGAGAAGGACGCTGGAATACCGCGGCGAGCAAGCCCAACACGCGCAACGTGCCGTCGGACATGTTATAGGCTTCGAATTTAACGTGTTCCTTTAACGTCCAGTCCTGAGCAAATTCCATCGTGAGTTTGTTCCCGTGTTTCCTGGGTTTAACGTCGACGGTACTTGGGACAATACTTTCGAGGAGCCCAAGGATGGTCTTCCAGTCGTCGGGAGCAGCGCGTTGGATCTCCCGCAGAACACTAGCGGCGTTGCCGCCATCAGGACGCAGCCGCACACCTTCGTCCGGATCCTGCAAATCTCGCAACGCCGAGGGTTCGATTCGGCAAATCTGCATGCGGGAAAGGAATCGCAATACGGATTGAAAGCGGGCATCACCGCCAACGAGGGGAAGAGCGAGGGCATTAGGCTCTAGGACAGGGACAAGGGAAGATACATTGCTGCGCCAAGGTGTGGCGATTGCCGATCGATCGAACCAACTATAAGAGCCATCAGGCCGGTGTACAATACATTGTTCACGTACCACCTCGAAACCATATTGTCCCAAGGGGCTTAACTCGAACCCATAACGCGCCTCAGAAGTGTCGTGGTCTGGGTTCTGTAGAACAACCGCAAAACCCAAGTTTGCAGACCGTCCACGTGCTGAACTGCGGTTGCCGATCGCAAAGAAACCCCCGCGGCGTGCGAGAACTGCTTGAAGCGGCGAGGCCATGGCATCGGCCAGAAAGGCAAATGCGTCGGCGAAGTTGCTCTTGCCGGAGCCGTTCTGGCCGACGAGAAAGGTGGGATTGTCGAATTCCACTACCTCGGCCGGCAGGCTGCGGAAACGTTTCAAAATCAGTTTGCGAAGTATTGGTTCAGACATGGGATTTTCGGCCGGGTTCTAGTCTCAGTTTGACTGTATCGTGGGGCACGCAGAAGTTGCTGGAGAATAGGTTGCCCGGATGGTATACGTATGTCTGCGCATTCTCCCAAGTTAGGGTATATTATGCCTTTAGCCACGGTATTTGACAATGGTGTATGCGATCAGACTACGCGGAACACCCTTGGTTGGGAGTTGGTGGGAGAATACGCACGGGCGTGCCTTGATTTGGATTACCGAGATTTCAGGTTAGGCCGTTTTGCATTTCAGTTACGATTGATTTATCTTTCGTGCCTTAAGGGTTCAATCACACAACAAGAAACCCCTACCCCAAACTTCACCCACACGCATACGCCACAAGCCCCAACTTGCGCGCCACCGTCAGCGAAGCCCCGTTCTCCCACGACGTACTGTAAAGCGGCACCCGCCCCGACGCCCGCACCGCCAGCGCCCACGCCGCCGTCACCTGCGTGCCCAACCCCCGCCCCCGGAACGCCTCCGCCGTCTCCAGCCCTGCCTCTGCCGCCTTCTCCGACCGCCGCGCACAGAAGCAGACGCTCACCGCATGACCATCCTCTACTACCGCCACTAACGGCGCCCTTCCCGGTATCTCCGCAGCTGTCCACCCCGAAAAATGGCGCGCAAAAAGCGGCAACGCATTCACGTGCTCCGTGGCATCAGGCTGTTCGACTGTCTTGGGAAAACTGAACGCCGGCCCCGCGTATACTTCACCGCCCACCAGCGGTTTGTACCGCTCCCCATGCACAGGAGCGTCACAAAAATCCGCCACCGGCGGCTCCGCGCCTGCCAGACAGTCAAGCTCCTCCGCGATCCCCTGCGGCACGTCAGCCCGCACCGCCCAGGCGCAGCTTGTCCTGCCGCGAATCAGCGCAAACCGCGGACCTGCTTCCGGAACCGGCTCACGTGTCCCGAGAATCCGGCCGGCGCTATCCAACCGAAACAGAGTGTGAAGGTGGAGGTTGGGTGTGCTCACAGGACAACCAGGGCGCCTTCACCTTTGCCTTCGAATCAGACTATTCGCCCAAGTCCACCGACAGCAGCAGATCGCGCATCTGGATCGTTTCCGACAGCGTGTCGACCTCGTTGCAGCCCTCCCAGTCGACCCAGACATACTCGACGCAGACATAGCCCTCGTAATCGGAATCCCGCAGCGCGCGCACCACCCGCGGATAGTCGATCACATTGTGTTGCATCAACGACTGCAGACGGTTCTTATGTCCCCCGCGCGCATGAAAGTGGGAGGTGTACGGGATCAGCGTTTCACTCTCGTCGTCGCTGATGTCCCGGTAGGCGAAATGCGAATAATCCAGCGTCAGCGTCAGCCCCGGCGTCATCTCCAGCATGCGATGCGTCTGCTCCGGCGTACGCGTCAAAGACTCAACGTTGGGCTCCACAGCGCACACACATCCCGCCGCCTCCGCCAGCTCCACCCGCCAGGCCAGCTCTTCGCATGCCCGCTTCAACGAAGTCTCGTACGATTCACCCTCCCACGGCAACCCCGGCTCGATCGTGATATGGGACGCGTTGCAGCGCAGCGTGAATTCGACAACGCGCGGGAACAGGTCGCGCGCCTGTCGGCGTTCCTCTGCGTCGGGATGGTTTATCGCCAGTGCCGGCAACCCCGGACCGGACGCCTGGAAATAGACATCTGCGATCTCCAACCCCTTGTCCTGGACCCGGCTCGACAGGTCCCGCGCCGACGCCGCCAGATTGTCCACAACGTGGCTGGGATAGATATGGGAGCGGTCCTCGAACAGCCCGATATCCACCCCCTGAAACCCCATCATCGCTATCAGTTTCAGTACGTCGTCATGCGGCAACAGTGGAAAGGTGAAATCCGCGCAAGAAAGTTTAAGTTCCATCTCGCAACCCCTTCTTCGGCTGGAAATACCGCACCGGCCGCTGACCACTAGCCGACGGCCTCGATGTGCACGACGATATCGTGGCTGAACGGCCCCAGATCGATTCCCGTTTCGCCGCCGGCAAGGTCCCGCGGCTCGCCGGTGTACCTACCCTCCGCCGGGGAATAGAGCCGGGCGGAGTAACTGCCCGCCGGCAGCGTGAACGCAAGGCAGCCCTTGCAAGGCTGGCCCAGCGAGGGGTCATCCACCTCCCGCTCCTCGCCATCAGCCCTTCAACCCTCCTGGACCGCCACAAGCGAATCGTCATGTTCCTGGAAGTCGAGGTCATATTGCTCCCAGTAATACTGCAAATCCTTCGACTCCCAACCGGCGTAAATCTCTTCCCAGGGAAGCACATTGCAGTGGGGCGTGATCGACTTCGTTTCAATCGGCAGTGAGGGTGGCTGATAACGGAAATCCGCCGACAGCCGGATCTGGTTCTGCGTCCGATTCGGGATCGATTTGTGGACGGTGAGGCTGTGGAAAACCAGCACGTCGCCGATCTGGAAGTCGGTCTCGAACCATTCCTGCGGTGCATCGTCACTGAAAATAACATGGCGGCCGCCGGCGCCCTCTGCCGCCCGTACCGGCAGGACGCCCAGCTTGTGCGAACCCCGCAGCACGCTCAACCCGCCCAACTCTCGCGGGCAATCCCCCAGCGGAATCCAGCAAGTATAGACCGTTTTTGAGCCCTGGATGAAGATGTGATCCTGGTGCGCCGGCGTCGGCGCGTTGCCCTTCGCCGGGATCATCAGGCGGGCGATCTTGAGGGCGTGTACCAGCACGTCTTCATCAAACAGTTTTCCAAGCATTTCGACCACGGCCGGATTGTGCGCGAGACGGTGGAAGGACTCCAGGCGCTGTACATCGCCGTAGGCCTCCGGCGGCACGCCGACGCCGCAGAAAGGTTCCATCCCGTCCGCCGATGGGTCGGCGATGCCGTCCATCAGCTCTGTGCCCGGCGCAATCCACCCGTAGTTGTCGCAGACCTGCAAGATCAGGCGTCGCAGAGCCACGATCTTATCCGCGGGCAGCAGCCCGCGAAAGAACAGAAAGCCGTCCATTTCCATCTGCCGGCGCATCGCCTGCGGATCATCGAGCAGTGCATTGTGTTCCTGAAACTCAGCCGCTGTGGTCATTCTCTGCCTCCATAACAGATACCCAACTCCAGACTGCGTGCATGTCGCGAAATTGTCGCGCATCCAACGCTGCCGGGTCAGTTTGCGCTTCGCTAAGTGGCCGTCGGAAACAGATGGCGTCCGCTCAGCGCAAATCGGGGCATGGCGCAGTTGCCCAGGGCGTCAACCCCGGGGGAGAACTGCTTCCTGTACTTTCCAATCAATGTAAATATATCACGTTCGCGTAAAGATGAGACGATTTACCCGACGCCGAATGTTGACTGTGATTTTGGGAGATTATTGGGATTTGCTGAGATTAACTGCGCTCGCCGTCGTGTCGTTTCTTTGCCGTTCCCCTGCCGTTCCGCTGTTGCCGTTAATCACAGTTCATCTCCACAATCCCGGAAATCACAGTTCAGACAAAAAGCACCTCGTCACCCACCCTGGCAATCCAATCCCGCGTCCATTCCACCGTCTCCAGTTCCAGGTCGCAGATACAGCTTGCCAGGAAGATCATGCCCTCGATGCGTCCGGAGTGCAGCCAGCGCAAGGCCTTTTCGCACTGCATCTGCATCGACTCCACCGGCATCGGCCGGCGCCGTCCATAGTCATACATGTACAAGCCCAACAGTTTGCGGCTGTCAGGCGCGAGTTCTTCGCACTTGGAGAAATTCGCTTCCAAGTCCTTCAAATCCGGCTCTATCCACGTCCAGAGGGAGACCCAATCACAGAGGGCAAGATGGCGTTCCAGTGGCATGTCCAGTTGATAGGTGTAGAGCGTGACGCCCAGCTCCAACCTGCGTCCGGCCACCTCGAACTGGCTGCGCAGCGCCTGGAGTTCCTCGACCGAAAGGACACCCAGATCGCCCCCGTCATGCGGCCGTCTGAAGAAGTCATCCATGAAGACGCCAATGATGTTCGGATTGCGCATCGCCAGCTCCTGCACATGCCTGCGTTCCTCATCCGAAGAACGCCCCGCGCCGCCCACCACCGACCAGAACACCCGCTTCAGCCTCCGAAAAGGGATTGCGTACTGGTCGAACGGCATCTCAGGCTTGTCATGGTAGCGCACCATGATCATATTGGGCACGTTCATATAGAACGCGGCCTCCACCGGCGTTATGCGCGAGGTGTGTCCGATAGCCCATTCCGTGTCATGGCTACCGGCCTCATGGCCCCAAAGCCACATCCGATCGCGTACTGTTGTCATGGGGTCCTCCGGGCGGGCGCGGCTGTCATGAAAGATATTGCCGCCGCGGCCTGCGAACAGGCCGCCGCGAAAGTTGACTGTAACTGCGAGAAGGGAGGAGTGAGTAACTGCAGTTGCCGTTCTCTCTCTTCACTCTCTTCTCGCCTTTTGCCGTTAATCACAGTTCAGACAAAAGAGTAGTATAGACGCAGGTAGCGTAGACGCGCCCAGTATAAGCAGGCGCCCACCGCCTGTCAAACGTTTTTCTCTGCACCCACAGTGGGGATCGCGCCTGCCGGCAAGTCCGTGGAAAAGTGCCTGCTAGTTTGACTGTTTGTCGCCTCCGCCCCCCTTTTTTGCTGTTGCATATTTGCGCTTCGCCAAGTGCGCAGGTGCGGTCGGCTCAGCGCAAACTTCGTGGATCATTATTTTCTCTTTCGCCGGGCGTCAGAGCAAAATCTCCGTCTGGACCCGGATCCTCAAAATGGAACCCGCAAAGCGTAGAGATCGCGCCGCGCATTCACCCCCATTTCGGTATGTTTTCGGATGCGGAGGCGGGCCGAAATCATTTGACAGCCAATCTTTTGCCATGCCATAATTGACTGTGATAACGTCAGGATTTAGGGGCCAGGGTTTAGGGGTTAGCTGGTTCCTGGCCCCTCGCCCATGCCGTTTCACAGTTCAGACAACTCCGCCCCCGAGTCCCCGTCCATTGCAGCGGGCAAACGCCAGCTTGGGAGGAACCATGCCGAATCGCTTTCGCGTCTCGATGTTCTGGGCAATGGCAGTTTTGCCCCTCTTAATCAGCAGCTGCTATCCTTTTCAGGGTGACATCACGCAGATCCTGACGCCTGCCGCACCCCCTCCTGCGGAAGAAACCGCGGAGCCGGTCGAGCCGGAAATGGTGACCTTGATGGCTACGGTGGCTGTAAACGCGCTGCGAGTTCGCCAGGCTGCCAATGCAGAGACGCCAATTATCGCCGGTCTGCTCAAGGGTGACGTCATCACCGTGATCGGGCGGACCGAAGACGGCAGCTGGCTGAAAGTGGAGGTGCCGGATGTAGGGACAATCGGCTGGATCTGGGCCGAAGATGTAACCTTGAACGGAGACGCCACCGCCCTGACTGTTCCTGAAGACGGGCAGATGGCCGCTGAACCCGAAGAGGCGACGGAAGAGGCGATGGCCGAAGACGCCGAGATGGCCGCCGACGAGGAAAAGACCGACGAAGAAGCCATGGCGGTCGGCGATCTGGAACCGAGCGTCACAGTCCACCCTCAGGAAGTGATCAAAGGTCAGGTCATGATTGCCGAAGCTGTCGTTCCGGTGGAAGGCTGGGTCGTCATTCACGCCGATGATGCCGGCTCTTTCGGGCCGATCATCGGGCAAGCGCACCTGGAGCCAGGGATCACCACCGACCTGGCTGTAGACATTGATGTCGATGCCGCCACGGAGACTCTCTATGCCATGCTCCATACAGACGGAGGCGTTTTTGACATCTTCGAATTTCCCGGCACGGATATGCCGGTGCTGAAAGACGGCGCGCCGATCAGCCCGGCCTTTACGGTAACGCTCGGTGAAATGTCCATCTCTGACGAAAAGGCGGACGCAGAGGAGGCGGTACCCGTCACGACGCCGACCGATGACCCCCTGCTTCAAGTGGGTGATGTCACCAGACACCTGGCAATCGTTACGACCCGTGCCTTGCGCGTGCGCAGTAAACCGGAAACCATCGCCGAGGTCCTGGCAGGCGTCGCCGTCGGTGAAGCCTATCCTGTGGCCGGGTTCAGCTCCGATGAGCATTGGGTCGCGATCTTCTTCCCCGATATCGAGGAACCGGTCTGGATTGCAGCCTCGCTGGTGGAGTTGCGGGATATAGAGCTGAGAGTACAGATGGGCCGCGCTACCATCGAAACCGGCCAGGGAGGAAGGTTGCGGTTGCGCGGCGGACCCTCTCTGGAGGCGCCGATCGTCGGCCACGTTCCCGACGGTGAAACCTACGATACCCTCGGCCGCAGCGAGGATGGGCAATGGGCGCTGCTGGTCGGAACAGGGGTGGAGGGCGCTACCTGGGCCTCAATTTCGTTCCTGCTGTTTGAGTAGCGGATCTGTATTCTCTGCTGTTACCATGTGTATAACTGCAGTTTTTAGTTTCTAGTTTTTAGTGGGTTGTGCCGTTGCAGTTACTAAAAACTGGCTACTGACTACTAAAAACTGCCAAGGTAGTGCCATAAAACGGCTGCCATCTTCTCCGCCTGATCGGGCTATCAGAGCCAACAGGTGGACCTCGCAACTCACGCAGCGGCGCCGTCCTGACAAGCTCTATTCGTCGCGCGTAAGCGCCCACGAATCCGCCCAACTCTCGGGAATGGGGAGGTTGTTGGCGTAAATCAGGTTGATCAGTTGGCCGTGGTGATGGGCCTCGTGTTCTACCAATCGATAGTAACCGGCCAGCGGCGTCGAGCCATTCTCAAAGACCTGCAGCCAGTCCACCTTCTCGAAAGTCGCCAGCAAGGTAGCGTCTGCCGCCTCCATTCCTTGGCGCACGCGTTCAACTGGCAGCACTTCGCCGGCAGGCGCCGGTTGCAGGCTGCAATCCCAGCCCTGCATACCCCCTTCCAGCAACACGGGCGGCCAGCTCTCCTGCGTGCCCAACATACAGTAGAACTGGTAAAGGATATTCTGGGATTCAGGGAAGGGCAGGCAGGCGTTCAGATCGGCATCGGCCAGAACATCCATCAGATCATAGGTGCGTCCGCGCAGGTCCTGCCAGTGGATCTGCACACTCTCCAAAATGGTCTGTGTCATCGTTTTCCTCGCATTATGCAGTTCTGTCAGTTGCCAAGGGAGGGTAGGGAAACTGGAGTGAACAGTGATCAACAACTCGTAGCCGCCAGTGGCACTGGCCGCCAGCCACTGGGGTCTATGGGCATCAGTATAACACGGTGGTACGCCCCGGGACTGTCATCCAGTCTGGTGCGCTCCGATTTCCAGAACTATATGCTCCGCAAACGCCACCGAAAATCTACAGAACTCAACCCCCAATAGGACGCACGCATACGCACGACTGACTAGCGCGCGTATGCAGCCTATGATAGGATTCCCAGCAAATAGCGATCGTCGATTTCGAGGCGGCTGCACGTGTCCACTCCACTCCAATTGAGCTCAGGTATCGAAGAGAAAGCATATCCGAATATCCTCCTGATCACCAGCGACCAGCAGCATTTCTCAACCCTCGGCGTAACCAATCCGCGTATCCGGACGCCCGCCCTGGATCGGCTCGCCCGCGAAGGCGCCCGCTTCGACCGCGCCTACTGCAACAATCCCGTCTGCTCGCCTTCGCGTTCATCGATAATTACCGGCCAGTATCCGGCCTGGCATGGATGCTGGACCATCGGCGTAAAACTGGGCGAAGATGTTCCAACCGTTGGCGACCTGCTGCACCAGCACGGCTACGACACCACGCTTATCGGTAAAGCCCACTTTCAGCCGCTGGCCTCGCGTCCGGAACAGACCTCTCTCGAGTGTCAACCCACTCTGCGTGATCTCGAATTCTGGCGAGAGTTTCACGGGCCGTGGTACGGTTTTCAACATGTAGAGGTGGCGCGCAACCACGCCGACGAAGCCCACGCCGGGCAACATTACGGCATCTGGATGGAGGAAAACGGCCTGCCCAACTGGCAGGACTTCTTCCAGTCCTGGCCGCCCGACCCCAATGCGGCCAAGCGGGAACACGCCTGGGACCTGCCGGAGGAGTACCACTACTCCGTCTGGACCGCCGAACGCTCGATCGCAGCCATCGAGCGCGCTGCCGCCGCTGGCAAACCCTTCTTCCTCTGGAGCAGTTTCCACGATCCCCATCCCCCCTACCTCGTATCTGAACCGTGGGCATCAATGTACGATCCCGATGCGATGCAACCGGGCAGCCTCGAACCGGGCGAACTCAATGCGATGCCGCCCCATTTTGCCAAAACGCAGCAGCATCAACCTGACTTCTCCGCCTGGCAAGAGACGCCCTTCGGCAATCACGGTTTCAACAGCCACCTGCTTGAACCGGACGCCCTGCGCAAAAACATGGCCGTCTACTACGGCATGGTCAGCCTGATGGATCGCGAGATAGGGCGCATTCTGGACAGGTTGGATCATCTGGGCATTGCCGACAACACGCTCGTCGTTTTCAGTACCGATCACGGCCACTATCTCGGCCAGCACGGGCTGATCGCCAAAGGCGCCTTTCACTACGAAGATCTGATCCGTGTGCCCTTTCTGGTCCGCTGGCCAGGGCGGGTTCCCACCGGCGCCGTGAACAACTCGCTTCAATCGCTTGTCGACTTGTCGCCCACTTTCCTGCACGCGGCCGGCATCGATATCCCTGGGCAGATGCAGGGCGCCGATCAACTGGACGTTTGGACCGGCGCGGCCGACGCAGCACGCGACCATGTGCTCGTCGAGAACCGCCACCAGCCCACCGCGCTGCACCTGCGCACGCTCGTGAACCAATGCTATAAGCTCACCGTCTACCGGGGCCACACATACGGTGAGCTGTTCGACCTGCAGGAAGATCCGGAGGAGCGTCGCAACCGCTGGGATGATTCCACTTTTGCTGAAGTGAAATCAAACCTGCTCCAGCGCTTTGTTCAGGCTGAAATGGAGCGGGAACCGACCCGTTTCGAACGCATCGCCGGCGCATAAACCCCAGCGGCAAACCTAATGCATCGGGTTGGCATCCGACGAACCATTTGTAAGACAGTGTTTTTGCATTTTGGCGCAGGTCGCTAAGTCACCAGGTTTCTTATCTGCCAAAATGCAAATTCGGTCTTGCGTCTTTGCTGCTGAGATGCCTCCGGGCGAAGACACACTTGGAAGGCTCTCGTCTGTCGGTCGCAAGCGCGGCCTCCCTTGTGTGTTGGGGGGATTCCCCCCGCAACGCCCCCAATCATCTTGACCCGCAGCGGTATCCCGTCATGGCGGCGCAGCGACTGTTCACAGGCGTCGCAGGACTGCATGCCGAAAACGTCGGCTGTGGTAAACTACAACTGAGTTTGAAATCCGTTCCACATCAAGATCTTCGCACGCAATTGCGAGACGAAAACCGATTTTGCAACTGTACTCATAAGGCGAAGCGGGACCGCGTCCTGAAAAGCGCGCCTAGACCGAAAGCTATCATGGCCTGCCAACTCCTGCATTTCAGGCCGTTACCATAGACCATGTACCGGCAGCAAAATTCAACCAATTTCACTCACATCAAACTTCCACTCACGGAGTAAACGATGAATCTTGAACACGTTGCAATCAACGTACCCAACGTCCGCAAGCAGGTACAGTGGTGGAAGGAACACCTCGGCCTGCGAATCGTCTCTGCCAGCGATGTTCCTCCCTACATGAACTTTGTCTACGATGACAACGGCAGCATGGTGGAGCTGTACAGCAATGACGAATATGTACCGATCGATTTCGCCCAGGTCAACGCTTTCAATCTCCACTTTGCCTTCAGCGTCGACGATATTGAGGGCGAGCGCGAGCGCCTTATTCAGGCCGGCGCCACGCCCGACGGCGAGATCAACAATGCACCCACTGGAGATAAGCTCTGCTTCCTGCGCGATCCCTGGCAGGTAACGGTACAGCTTGTTCAGCGCCAAAAACCCATGGTCTAACCGCAGTTTTTAGTTTTTAGTTTTTAGTGGTTGCCGCAGGGGCCTGTTTGTCGCTTCCGCCCTGGGATCGCGGGCGTCTCGCCCGCATGCCGTTTTCCGCCGGGCGTCAGCGCAAAGTTACTGGCTACTAAAAACTGGCTACTGAAAACTGGTGTTCTCGTAAACGCAGTTGGAGCGCCAGCCATGCCAACTCCAGTGAAGATGCCCCAACTGGGCGAGACCGTCTTCGAAGGGACCGTCGCCCGCTGGCTCAAACAGCCTGGGGAACCGGTGCAGCGGCAGGAACCGCTGCTCGACATCACCACCGACAAAATCGACACTGAAGTGCCCGCGCCCGCAGCCGGAATCCTGCTCAAGATCCTGGCCGCCGAGGGAACAACGGTTCAGGTTGGCTCCGTCATTGCCTACATCGGTGACCAGGAAGAGGAAATCATTGAGGAGGTAGAGGGCCAGGGGGAAAAGGCGCTGTCGGGCAAAGAGACCGACCGACCGGCCCCTTCTTCCTCTCTCTCCGAATCCCGGCGCGCGGGTGAGGCTGCATCAGATGCGAAACCGGAAGGCCGCGAATTCGTCAGCCCAGTCGTCGCCCGCATTAGCGCCGAACACAACATCGACCTGGACGAAGTACGGGGCAGCGGGCGCCAGGAGCGCGTCACCAAGAAGGACCTGCTGGCCTATATTGAAGCGCGTGAACAACAGGCGCCCGCAGTGCAGCCCTGTTTGACGCCTCCGCCCTCACTGGGATCGCGGGCGTCCCGCCCGCATGCCGCCGGGCGTCAGCGCAAAGCCGGCGCTGTGACCGGCGAAGACGAAGTTCTGCAGCCCCTCTCCAACATGCGGCGGGCGATTGCCGAACACATGAGCCGCAGCGTACGCACCAGCCCCCACGTTGTAACGATTTTTGAGGCCGATATGACAGCCGTTGTGCGCCATAGAACGGCCCACAAAGAGGCATTCGCGCAAAAGGGAGTCAATCTGTCCTTCACCCCCTACTTTGTCGCCGCCGTCGCAGCCGCCCTGCGCGAAAATCCGACGGTGAACAGTCGCTGGACCGACGCGGGACTGGTCCTGAGCCAGCGCATCCACGTGGGCATCGCCGCGGCCGTGGCCGACGGGCTGGTTGTACCCGTGATCCGGGACGCCGATGAACTGAATCTGCAGGGGCTGGCGCGCGCGGTCAACGCTCTGGCCGACCGGGCCCGCCGCGGCGAACTGTCGCCGGACGAAGTGCGCGACGGCACCTTCACCGTCACCAACCACGGGACAAGCGGCAGCCTTCTTGGCGCCCCCATCATTAACCAGCCCCAAGCCGCCATTCTAGGCGTCGGCAGGATCAGTAAGCGAGCAGTCGTGAACAGCGGTGGCAGCACTGCCGGCACACTCGCCGACCCCCTTCTCCCCAGCGCGGACGATACCATCTCTATTCGTCCGATGTGCTACCTGAGCCTTGCCTTTGATCATCGGATCCTGGACGGCTTTGGCGCAGACAGCTTTTTGACAAATGTGGTAGCGCGGCTGGAAAACTGGGGCGCGTGAGAACGGCAGTGAATAGTGGTTAGTAACTGCAGTTCGCTATCCACTTTCACTATCCACTAGCCACTAAACAGCGGAGGCATTTGTGGCAAGCAATTATGACTATGACCTGATCGTCATCGGCTCCGGGCCGGGCGGCTACGTGGCCGCGATTCGCGCCGCGCAGCTGAATCTGAAGACTGCCCTCATTGAACGCGAGCATCTGGGGGGCGTCTGTCTGAACTGGGGCTGTATCCCCAAGAAGGCGCTCATCAAGAGCGCCGAAGTGCTGGAAACGCTGCAGCATGCGAAGGAGTTTGGCCTCACTTTTGACAATTTGCAGGTGGACTACAGCGCAGCAGTCGATCGCTCCCTGCAGATCGTAGACCGCCAGACCAAGGGCGTTGGCTTTCTGATGAGGAAGAACAACATTGACGTCATCGAAGGACATGCCCGTTTCACTGATGCCAACACCGTACAGGTCAGTGCCGGGCCGCTCAATCCGGATGGCGAGCCGCGTACTCTGACTGCCGCCAGTTTCGTGGTTGCCACCGGCGCCCGTGCCCGTGACCTGCCCGACGTCGAAGCCGACGGCGAGCGCGTCTTGCAATATCGCCACGCCATTCGTCTGAACGAAATCCCCGCCTCCCTACTCGTCGTGGGCGCCGGCCCCATCGGCATGGAGTTGAGCCACATCTACGCCACCTACGGCGCACAGGTGACGATCGTCGAAATGCTGGATCAAGCCCTGCCGCTCGAAGATGCCGACGCGGCCCAGGAGGTCGATACGGGCCTTCCAGAAACGGGGCATCAAAGTGCTGACCTCGAGCCGCACCGAGGACTTTGAAGTCGGCGAGCGGTCGGTCATCGTAACGGTCAAAAACGTGAACGACGGGAGCGCTCAGACGTTCGAAGTCGAGAAAGTACTCCTCGCAATAGGGATTTCACCCAATACCGAGGACGCCGGTCTGGACGCCGCCGGGGTAGCCCTCAACCACGAGGGCTTCATCGAAATCGACGAATACATGCGCACCAGCCGCGAAAACATCTACGCGATTGGCGATTGCACCGGTAAAATGCCGCTGGCGCATGTGGCCAGCGCCCAGGCCATCGTTGCCGCCGAAAGCATCGCCGGCCTGGGGACGACGCCGATCCCGGCCGAGCGCTACATCTTTATGCCCCGCTGCACATTCTGCGTTCCCCAGGTCGCCAGTCTCGGCATGACCGAAGCCGACGCGCACGAAGCCGGCTACCCCGTCAATGTCGGCAAGTTCCCTTTCATGCCCAACGGCGCCGCCCAGGCGCAAGGCGTGCGCAGCGGCTTTGTCAAGATCGTCGCCGATCAGCGATACGGCGAAATCCTCGGCGCCCATATCGTCGGCCCCAACGCAACCGAACTCCTGCCAGAGCTGTCCCTCGCCCAGATGATGGAACTCACCCCCGCCGAGATCGCGCACAACGTGCATGCCCACCCGACCTTGGCCGAAGTCGTCATGGAAGCGGCGCACGGCGTTGAGGGGCAAGCAATTCATATGTAGAGGCTCATGAGTAACGGACCAGAACTGTTTGCGCTTCGCTAAGTGGCCGTCAGAAACAGACGGCGCCCGCTCAGCCCAAAGTGGCCGATCTCACGTTCTTGAAGGAAGTGAAAGAGCCGCTGCTTTCCGGCATCCCCAAGTGACCCGACCTCCCGCTCCCGAAGCGTCATCGTCGAGTGCCTCCCAACGTTGAAACCGGGACAACCCACACAGGAGCGATAATCCCCTGACCGATGCCGACGCACAAGCCTGAATACGCCGCCTTTCCTCTCGACATCACCGTCCGTTTCGCCGAAACCGATCAGATGGGCGTCGTCCACCACAGCGAGTATGTCGTATGGTTCGAGGCCGGGCGCGTCGCCTGGATGGCGGCGGCCGGGATGCCCTATACTGAGATTGCCGGCGCCGGTTATAACTTCGCCGTAACCGACCTGCAGTGCCGCTACCGTAACGCTATCCGCTTCGGCGGCGCGGTCCAAGTCATCACGCGCTTGGGATCGCTGCGGAGCCGGCAGGTCGAGTTCGTTTACGAAATCCGCAACCCGCACACCGGCGCCGTCTACGCCGACGGCCACACGCGGCACATCTGTGTCGACGGCACCGGCCGCATGACGCGCCTGCCGGCGTGGATAGCGGAACGATTGTTGAAGGCTGTGGAGGAGTGAAACGCTGGATTGCCTGATATGACTTCACTGCGCATATCTCACGATCCAGAAGCAGCTCGAAACCCCAAGGAAGTCTGAACTGAATTATTGCCTATCCTGTCATTGGCTTTTAAGAAACTCTCTGGAGTATTGAAGGCGTTCAAGAAGAGTGGTGTGCCGGAAAATGAAAGAGGGGAAACCGGACCGATGGTCATAAACGAGTATTCGCGTGAGGCAATATCAAACGAAGACTGCGGATCGCGGAAGAGTTGGTAAAGTTCAAGGGCATTGCCGCGCCCTCCAACGAGATTTCGCAAAGCTTGAAACTCTGTTCCCATTGACAAACCAAAACCAAAGAAATAGATACGTAACTGTTCCGCAATTTCGCGGTGCAGGCTGGATAAAGTCTGAGATATAAACATCCAGCCAACACCATACTTGCGAGTAGTGCGCACCGAGTCAATGAAGATGCTGCGGACTTGCTTCAAGGTTTCGTTGTCGAGGTTTCCAGCAGGGGCTAAACGATGTGCCTCATCCATGAGAATTAGAGTGTTAAGATTCTGTTTGTCGGCATAAGCGCTTTCAGCCGAAGATCGAATTCCTTCCAGAAGCCGTTTTATTACTAACGCCTGAATGGTATCATTCCAGAAGAGGCTTGTTTCACCCTTAGCCGTCAGATCGACAATAATCAAGGGTTTGTTTTGTGTGTTGAATAAGCTATGTAGAATTTTTTCCGCCGTTTGCGCGCCAGAACGGGTGCTATTAAACAATTGGGTAATTGGTTTCCATATGTCGGCATAAAACTCAGTTTTGTCAGCATCTACATACACAGAATTAAAGCGGTCACGAGATGCAGAGGTACGATAGAAGATTTTTTGAATATCATCTCGTCCAAGAAGGAGCCAAGCCTGGTCAAAAGACTCTTGCTTGTGTAGGTCTCTTAGTTTCACTTTTTTCTTTTTGAGATTGTCTCCCAGAGTATTGGCAGCAATCTCCCGATTCTCTCCTTTAGGAACACTGAGTCTTTCAAAAAAGGATGACTCATAGAGTATCTGAGAAAACAGTTCCCACCTGTCTAAAATTAGATTTTGTATGCCAATAACCTCTGTTTCTTTGTTCAGCCTTTGTAAGACCTCTCTTACTGGAAGTTCGAAGCTGCCCAAAACTCCCACTCCCGAAGCGTCCTGCGAAAACTCACCCTGTGGGTCAATTATTAGTATTCCCATATTTCCGTAGCGAGCATAGGCCAACATAATCATTTTGGCCAAGACCGATTTGCCAGAACCTGTCTTGCCAAAGATTCCTAGATGATAAGCTTCACCCGCGCCATACTCACCTGCATCGAAATGTTTGAACCATAGGGGCAATTTCGGCTTTGAACCATAGACGTTTCCCAAATAGAAAATTTGTTCCTTGTATGGATCAAGCAATACATTCAGAACTTGGTCATCCACTAGCTGAGTGGAAGTTCCTGTAGCCGGAACCGTCCCTAAGCTGCTGGGACGATAATCGCCATTTGCATCGGAAAAGACAGCACTGATATTCATTTCCCCCTGATGAGTGTCCTGTCTTTCGCTCACAGCGTCAATCGTGCCTCGTTGCCGAATAAGACTCCGCATTGTGGGGTCTTCGTGCCAGATATTTCTCAAGGAAACCGCAGTGATCTGCCCCAAAGCGTAATGATCAAAATCGTCTTGCAGGTAGCGGAACAACGCTAGTTCGCCCACTAGCTTCTTGTTGACTGCGCTGGCTAAAATATCGAGCGCAAGCTCTGTTGTGGAGGACGGAGAGCCAATGACTCCGATTCTTTCGGCCTGATCAACCAACTGATGTAAGTTCTGTTCGGACACGTTTACCTTCCTGATTCTGTGCGATAACTGTGAAGGCCAACAAAGATATCATCAATGTTGCCCTGGTAGTCTTCCGCAAGGTACTGACCTGTTATCTGGCGAAAAATCGGGACAGCTTGTGGCAAATGCTTGATCATTCTGTCCGCCAGATACAGGGGATAGGGTTCCATTATAGCGGCTGTGCCGCATTGGTCCTTGATCCCTTGTAACACTATGCTCAATCTAGCCTGATTGTTGGCAATGGTTCGACTCATTTCCAGTCGCAAAGCAGGCATGTAAGCGTAAGGTCGATAATAAAGGACGTGGATACTGCCCAAAGACCGTATCACATGTTCGACCAGTATGTTGATCTTATCTCGTTCTACAATATCAGAGAATTCATCAACCACTGAGGTATTGAGATGCCAAGGTTGCGTGGGCTGGTGAAGTAGAGTGGGCAATGTATATTCGCCTGCCTCCAAAACAGAGCTTAACAAACCACGGTCATCGTGAGAATCTGGCCAATTGAATTTCCTGCCTATCTCTCGATTGGTAGTGTATTTTGGCACAGCTATCCACTGCCGGTCACTTCGTGGAGCGGATAGTACATAGTGGTACGCATCCAAAAAAGACTCGATTCTTTCTATCAGGTATTCTTTGACGGTTTTGAGATTGAGATATTCTTTGGCTTTGTTGAACCCTTGATTGAAGTAAATGACAGGAGTCGTAAACGAACCATCTAATAGAACAAGCTCATGAGGAGCATTATGAGCTAAAATTAATTCCATTCCCATCATTCCTGCTCGTAAAATAGAATCTGTGTCAGGGTTATGGGCTTCGGTCTCAACATGGACGAAATGACGGGGGTCGGGCCAGTGGCGTTTTTCGGAGGGAGGAGTTAATCCTTCAACTGCGACCGCACCGGCCACGACCAAATCCGTAGCCAGGAGTCTTTCGACAGCGTAAGAGCCGTCAACGCCACAGGTGGTGGGGCTTTGCACGCGCGGCAGGCTGGAATCACGTTTCACGATACCAGAATCAACTAGCTGCCTGCGCCATTCCTCCTTTTTCTCGCGCAGCTCTTCAAAGGATTGCAATAACTCCTGCCCAATCCCCTGAGTGCGGTTAAGGACTTCATCAACGAGGGATCTTGGCAGTTCTCTGAAATTGCCTGAAGACAAATCATCCATTGGTCGGCTCATCTTGCCACAGCACCCAATCCTGAGGAATCCATTCCTTATACCTCTGCTCTCGCTTGCTACGAGGGAGCAACCACCTGGTGCGAAACCACTCGAACAAAGTACTTGCAGATTGATCGTGGTAATCTAACTCAGAATCAGTTCCGTTCAAAAACCTGCGAGTGTTCTTGGCCAGAGGAGACACATATATCTCCCGTCTGATCCCATGATTTTGCCAGCTTGGAGATATTCCTAATTCGGCAAGTGTTTTCCGAACCACTTCTCTCTTGTTTCTAAATCCACCCCCCCATAATTCATGCTTAGCGGTTGCTGTTGCTTTTGACTTCGCAAATTCCATTATGGAGTCGTAAAGTCCATTGGAGAAATGAAATTCGCCAAACCCTTGGGTCTGGCCAACGCGCTCAAATGCCAGCCGTTTCCCGAATCGGAGGCGGTTATAAAGTGATGATCTCCCCAGGGCAGAAGTTGTTGTGATTAAGGCAATTTGTCCGGACAGCGTTCTTTTCTGTATCAGTGAAGAGTTCCCCCCGTACTTACGCCTGAATGACTCTCTCACCTCATTACTCATAGCTAATAACGCAATAAGCTTGCCGCAAAGAAGAAAGGAATATGGAGGGACCGCGCCTAATGCGTAGGCATCCACAACATGATGAAGCCTTTCTCGACGTCCCTCATAATCCCAGCCAATCCAGGCATCGCGATCTTTCAAACCGAATACGGGGTCGCCCAATCCGAACAGACCAATCAGTTTGTCTGTGTTCTGGTCCAATACGAGAAAGCGTAATCTGCGGCCATACCCTGCTGAGACCGGAACACTCCAATGCAGGCTGGCATATCGAAACAGGAGTTCTTCCACAGACCTGGGATGAACTTCAACTAACTTAGGCTTGATCTCATCGGGGACAACCTCATGGCCAGAAGCGAATCGTTGCAGTAGCGCAGGCTCATGCCTGAGGAGATTCTTCTTCCTCTTCATTACCTTATGACGGGCCGCTTCAGCATGCAGTGAACGTATCTTTTCTTTGTCCAAGTTTCCAGGCAAATGGAACCGATTGTCTCGCAACTCAAAGCCTTGCCTCTCAAGCGACTTTACAATGTTTTCTCTAAGGATTTCTGCGCTTGAAGGGGTCGGAGAATCTGAATTCGCGGGCAATGGAGTTTCTTCGTGTGCCAATTTTTTCTCTTGGTGGTTAAGAATCATTGATTAGGTGAAGAACAGGCTGACCCCTTCACTCCTCCCCGTCGGTCTCCAGGGGCGGCAGCTCCTCAAGACTGGTCAGCCCGAAATGCTGCATGAACTGGTCGGTTATGGCGTAACGGATTGGCCGGCCGGGCCCTTCGAGACGGTCGAACTCCTCCACCAGGCCCTGCTGCAGCAGCTTGCGCAGAACGCCGGAACAGTCTACGCCTCGCACCGCCTCCACCTGCGCCCGCGTCACCGGATGCAGATAGGCGACGATGGCCAAAGTCTCAAGGGCCGGCGCGCTGAACTGCACGCGCAAGTCCAGGTTGAGAAAATCCTCCACTACCTGGGAAGCGGCAGGATTTGTCACAAGCAAAACGCGACCGTCGCGGCGCTGCAGGCGCAGACCCCGATTCTCCTCCTCATATCCCTGCTGCAAGGCGGCCAGGGCTTTGGTCACCTCTACTTCAGGGCAGCCCGACGCTTGGGCAAGCTGCGCAGGTGTAACCGGTCCCCCGCCACGAACAGCAGGCTCTCCAGAAGGGCGCTCAACTTCACGCTTCCCACTCATCCTCAAAGGGCAGATGGCGCATACGCACGTCCAACTTTCCGAGCCGTAGTCCCATATCCTCTTCAATGATATCCCGCGTCGATTCTACCACCTCGTCCGTCTTCATCGGCACGTCAATATCGGGCGCGGTCTCGACCTCCAATTGAATGTCAACTGCATTGCCGCGGGATTTCACGTCCGGAAATACCGTAATTACGTCGGCAAGCTGGTCCAGATGCCAGGTCAGGCGGCGCGCGATGCTGTCCGTGTCCAACTCCACCGAGCTGCCTTTCACCGTCTTCATGCGTACCCCGCGCTGGCGGTGGGGCCATAACTCCAACCACAGCAGGCTGCCGAAGATGAGCACAACGACGAATCCCACTGCCACCTGGCCGATCAGGAAGTTCATGCTGTTCGCCTGCTGTTGCACGCGCAGGAACGCCTGCGCCAGCGAAAGACCACCCACAAGCGCACTAAAGGTACTGTCTGGAAAAATCGTCGTGTAGACAATGGCAGCCAGCAGAACCAGCCAAAGCACAACGACGACGATTCGATTGAATGCGTTGATCACTTTCGGTTTCGGGCCTGAACCGTATTCACTGGTTTCCGGTTGTCCGTTCGTCAGGCTAAAGGGGACGGACTACTGGAAACGAATCGTCGATTTTCAGCGCTGCAAAAGAATTTCCATTCTTCAATTATACATCACAGCGTTATGCGCCGTGAAGTAAAGGGTCAGCGCTTCCTCCCCCACGCGCGGCCGTAAGTGAACGAGGCCAGCAGCAGCCAGAGGAGACCGCCCGCCAGGCTGAGCCGCAGACCGGTCTGCCAGGTAGTCGGCATGTACGAGAATACGACCTCGCTCTCACCAGCTGGCACCGGTACCCCTCGAAACAACACATTGGTCGGAACGACATCCACCGGCTCGCCGTTGATCGCGGCGTGCCAGCCAGGATAATAGGCATCCTTCAATACGAGAAATCCCGGTCGTTCGGATCGGGCGCGGATGACGACCCGCTCGGGCGCGTAAGAGATGACCGAGATCTCCCCTGTGTTTGACGCTTCCTGTTTGTCGCCTCCGCCCTCGCTGGGATCGCGGGCGTCTCGCCGGCATGCCGTTGCCGGGCGTCGGCGCAAACTTCCTGTCCTTCGTGGATCAATGCCGTTTCTCCCGCCGGGCGTCAGCGCAAAGTCTGCCGGCGCACCGGCTTGGTCTGCAAGCCCCCAGGCGGCCACCGCCTCGACGCTGGCCTCGACGACCGCCGAATCATGAGAGGCGTTCTTCACATCGGAAACGCGCAGCATATTTGCCGCCTCGTCCAACGATGACGCCGGCCGCACTGTCTCGACCAGTTGCGCCCGCCCGCTGCCTCCGAGCCGCTCGTAGATCTTGACGTCGCCACTGTGTACGCGCTGAAAGTTGCCGCGATCGCTGGGAAGAAGCGGCACGAACGTCTTGGTGCGCTCGTCTATCAACGTCACCGCCTGCACCGCCAGCCCGACGGTTGCGGTGTCTTCTGCCAATACGATCTCCAGCGCGTCCAGACGGGCGGCTTCCGCCAGCGCAAAGAAGGCCAGATACTCCTGCTGTCCAGTTTTCCCCTCCTGGAATATGACGGGAGCGCTCGTTCCAGTTGCCCCCGTCGCCGGGCCGACAACCACTTTGAAAGCGCCTGCCTGCCGGCCCGTGAGCAACCTGCCGATAACGTGATGTTCACCACCACGACTCAGGGCGGTTACTTCCGCCAGGGGTAGATTGGGGGATACCGCTTGGGGGACGTCCGAGTCTGCGGTCGCGAAACCGACGACAGCCACCGCGGTCGCCTCGAAACTGTGCGGCGCGTCTACCGTCAGTCGAGCCCCGCCTCCTGACCATTCACCAACCGAGTCACTCAAATTCGCTGCGAGAGTTGCGCCGATCTGACGGTCGAAGTAGACATCGTCGAACCACACGTCACGCACTTTATCGGTAATCACAAAGCGGACGTCCATCAGGTCGAGAATGTCGCCGCGTGGAACTGTCTGCAACTGTTCGCGCACGCGGCCGTCAGGCACCAGCTCCGCCGGCGGAATCAGCAGCGACAGAAAGGCGTTGTAGCGCTGCAGAGGAAGCACGCCGCCGTCAAATCCGTCCACGGTGGGGATGCGCCACAGCAGAGACAGGTTCGGCGCCAGGATCTCCTGGGACTTGAGCGCGATGATAAACTCCGAGAAGGCGGCCTCGCTGAGTTGTGGACGCGCGCCGCCGCGCAGGATGCGCCGCCAGTCGGACATGTCTCCCGGATCGAACGTGATTTCGCTGATGCTTAACAACCGCCCCGCGGCCGCCGGGTGGAGTGTTCGCTGCGGCTCCGTCAGCAGGTGGGCAGACGCGGTCCGCACGTCGTAGACGGCCTGGGGCGCGGTCGGCTGTGTATGCGGCAGCGCACGCGCGGCCAGGAGCAGATCGAGCGACAGGGCTGCAACCAGGGCCACACCAGCGGCGCGTGACAAGCGCAACGGGACCGTGTTTTCTGTTTGACGCTGTCCGCCCTCCCTTTTTCCCTGTTGCCCCTCTTCGTGTTTCCTTCGTGTTCTTCGTGGATCGTTGTCGTTTCTTGCGCCGGGCGGCAACGCAAAGCCGCCGGCTTTCAACCTGCGCCAAAGCCACTCCGTCCCGGCTCCTGTCAATACAGCCATGCCCAGTGTATAGAGCATCATCCAGCGGGCCGGTGTGCGAAACAGGTCGAAGCCGGGGATCAGATGATAAAAGAGGAGCGAAAATGGGTTCCAGCGTCCAAACGCCAGGAACAGGCCCAGACCGGCAAAAAAGAGCCCGCACAGAGCAGCCAAAGGCCAGCGACCTATCTCTTTGACGCTGTCCTGTTTGTCGCCTCCGCCCTTCCTGGGATCGCGGGCGTCTCGCCCGCATGCCGTTGCCGGGCGTCGGCGCAAACTCTCTTTTTTGCTGTTGCAGTTCTTCGTGTTTTCTTGATTATTTGACGCTTCCGCCCTTCCTGGGATCGCGGGCGTCTCGCCCGCATGCTGTTGCCGGGTGTCATCGCAAACTTCGTGGATAATTGTTTTCTCTTTCGCCGGGTGGCAACGCAAACACGGCCTCCTTTCGGCCGTCTGCCGCAAACTACTGACCACCGCGACCAGGGCCAGCAGCAGCCCTGCCGCGCCCACATAGGCGACAAACTCGGTGTAACCGAGCGTGGAAAAGACAACACTCAGATCGCGCAGGCCGTACGAAGGGAGCAGCGTCCAGTGGAGCAGCAGCGGCCGCAAGCTGAAGCTGGTCACATCCACGTAGCTGAGACCGCCGCTCCGCAGTCCCAACTGGCTCAGTTCCAGCGTGGGCAACAGTTGGGCGGCGGCGAGCAGGACGCCCAGCAGGACGCCCAGGACATAAATGAGGAAGGTGGCGGAGAGATGACGAATACCGTGCGAATACGCGCGCGGGCTTGTTGCCAGCAGCCATGCACCCACACCGAAAAGATTGATATAGGTCGTCTGTGTGTGACCGGCCAGCAGAGTGAGCGCCACAAACAACGCGAAAGGCAGGAGCAAGGGCGCGTATCCCCAGGAGCGAGAATCAAGACGTGAAGAGCCGGAAAACTCCTCGCTCCCCTCACTCCTCTTTTCTCTTTCCATGCATGACCACCGCCCTTCCAACGCCCACAGGAGCCAGGGCAGCCAGGCCGCCCCGTTCATCTGATTGATGTGTCCCAGCAATCCGCCGTAGAATCCGCTCCCCGCCAGCACCAGTCCGGTGCCGACCGCGGCCAGCCACCCCATTCCCCAGCGCCGCATCAGCGCGTAACCGCCCAGTGCCAGGATCCAGGCGTGTATAGCGCCGCTCCAGTAGAGTTGCCGGGTCACGGGCAGCCAGCTCAGCGGCCAATGTAAAGGATAAAGCGCCGCGGCCTGCGGATTGGCAAGGAATGGCGCACCCATAAAGATGTACGGGTTCCAGAAAGGAATTCGGCCCGCGCGCAGGGAGGCGGCTGCGTAGTCGCGGTACGGATAGAAGTAGTGGAGGATGTCGCCGCTGGCCAGTACTCGATCTGTAAACAGGAGGCGGTAAAAGAGCAGTAGGACGAAGAGAGCCAGGATCGATGCGGCCGACAGGGGCGGTAAGAAGCGGCGTATCGTACTGCGGCGGCTACTGGTCAGAAACACCGCAAACAAATGTCCACCTTAGTCCCTGAAACGGTACTTGATGAGCGTAGCAATGGCCGTAAACCCGTCCCGCCAGGTAAGTTTTTTGCCTTCATGGAATTGGCGCCCGTTATAGCTGATAGGCGTTTCAAAAATTGGGTAGTTGCGTTTGAGGATTTTTGCCGTCAGTTCGGCTTCGATCTCGAACCTTTGGCTGTGGAGGGTCATCCCTTCGATTACGTCCCGTCGAAAGCACTTATAGCAGGTCTCCATATCGGTCAGGACCGTGCCGTAAAGTAGGTTGGTAAACCAGGTGACGCCTTTATTGCCGATCGTGTGTGCGAGGCTCATGGCCGCACGCGGGCCGCCGAGAAAGCGGCTGCCATAGACGACATCGGTGCGCCCCTCCAGAATTGGGGCGAGAAGTCTGACATAGTCTCCAGGATTGTATTCAAGGTCGGCGTCCTGCACGACGAAGATCGCACCGGTCGCCGCCTCAAATCCCGTGCGCAAGGCCGCGCCCTTGCCCCCGTTGCGTTCATGATAGATGATACGCAGATCTTCCGGCTCTTCCCCCTGCAGACGGGCCAGTATATCCCGCGTGCCGTCGGTAGAGCCGTCATCAACGATGATGATCTCCTTTTCCAGTTGAATGGGGCTGCCGTTCAATTCCGTTGTGCTATCGGCATTGACTGTAAGGTCGACCGCGCGCACGCGGCGGATAATCTCCTCCAGTGTGCCGATTTCGTTGTAGACCGGCATGATGATCGAGAGTCGCGACTCAGGCGGCGCGCCATCTGAAGATTTCATAGTACGGAAGTCGTTCGTGACCGATCACGCCAATGATCAGTCCTGTTTGCGCTTCGCCAAGTGCTGTTTGCGTTTCGCCAAGGGCCGGCAGATGGCGTCGGCTCAACGCAAAGGTGCGGTCGGCTCAGCGCAAAGTCCCAAGTTCTGGCTATTCACCGGCCTGATGGGCAAGAATGATCGCTTCGGCCACAGCCTTCATAGGCTTGCGGTTGTTCATGCTCATCTTTTGAATGCGCCGAAAGGCTTCGGCTTCGTTCATGTTCTGCAGCTGCATCAGAATGCCTTTTGCGCGTTCAACCGTTTTTCGCGTTTCGAGCGTCTCCTTCAAGTCATCGATCTCATTTTCCAGCGTTCGAAACTCCTCAAAACGCGCCAGGGCCACCTCGATCGCAGGGGTCAGGTCGCTTTCTCGGAACGGTTTGACCAGATAACTGGCTACGCCGGCCTCCTGGGCGCGATGCACCAGTTCCTGCTGGCTGTATGCACTCAACAGCAGCACCGGGGCCAGGCGCTCCTCCGTCAAGACGCGGGCAGCCTCGATGCCATCCACGTCCGGCATCTTGATGTCCATGATCACGATGTCTGGACGAAGTTCCCAACTGAGGTTGATAGCGCTCTGGCCGTCACCCGCTTCGCCTACAACCAGGTAGCCCAGGTTGGTGAGCATCTCCCGCAGGTCCATCCGAATGAGGGATTCATCATCGGCAATGATTATGCGCGTACGCTCCACAGTCTAACCCTTTCCCGGTCGCCAAACGCCAAGAATCTGGAATCGGCGGCTGGCTGTTTGCGCTTCGCTAAGTGGCCGAGGATGGCGTCAGCTCAGCGCAAAGATGCTGGCGGCCAGAGGTATGTCTTAAATGGCTGGTGGTTCTGCTGGCCTCTAGTTTGACGCTTCCGCCCTCACTGGGATCGCGGGCGTCAGCGCAAACTTCGTGTCCTTGATGTTCTTCGTGGATCATTGTTTCCTCTTTCGCCGGGCATCAGCGCAAAATCGCTATCACCAGACCACTTCGGTTACACTAGGACAGATTCTATGTTGATCGAACGTTTTGGAAAAGTGACAATTGCGCGGGTGCCGCTGCGCGTGCCTTCGGCAGCGCCGATGTCGTCGCCGGTCACCTGTTCAAAATGCAGTTTGCCCTTCAAGTCATCGGTGACAAGCGTATAGACAATTTGCAAACCTAGCCCGCGGCTCTCATCCGGGTCGAAGTCGGAAGGCAGCCCCAACCCGTTATCCAGCAGCGTAATGCGCACCTCATCCCCCAAGTCTTCGAGCGCAATGCGAATTTCGCCCCTATGTCGGTCCCGCAGACCATGTTCCATTGCGTTCATCAGCAGTTCGTTGACAACCAGCGCGGAGGCAGTGGCCTGGCTGGCTGGGAGGCGGATGTTCGGCCCCTCCATCGCAATCTCTACGTGTTGTCCCGGATTGACCGTTACCTGTTGGGCCTGTCCCAGAATGCGCTGGCAGACTTCGCGGATATTGATCGGGCGGTGTTCATCCTGGCTCAGGTATTCGTGAATCACCGACATGCTCAGGATGCGGTTGACTGCGTCGGTCAGCTGTTGTTTGCCTTCCCCGCCCTGGAATCGCCGACTCTGAATGCGCAGGATGGAGGCAATGGTCTGTAAATTGTTCTTGACTCGGTGATGCACTTCCTGGATCATCGCCGATTTGACCTTTAGTTCGCGCTCGCGCTGTACTGTCTCCGTGGCATTATGCACCAGCACCAATACGCCATCGACCTGCGGCGCGCCCTCCGTTGGCATTAGTTTAGTCCACGGCAGTTGGCGGCGCACGCGTCGTTGCATCAGGTACAGGGCGCCGCGTGGCGCGCGCAGAGGGATTGCAGTGCGTACCCAGACGCGACCGTCTTCGCACTCGTGGCGTGTCTGCACACAGCAATTGGCCTGCATCGCCTGGCTCACAATCTCCTCATCCTGCTCCTCCAGATCGGAAACTGGCGCGCCGCGCATGTCCGCTACAAGACCGATGGAGCGAAACAGGTTCATGGCGATGCCGCTCATGTAGCTGATGCAGAAATGCTCATCTACCAGGTAGATACCATCCAGACTGCCGAACCCGCCCGATATATCGGCCGTCTCGATCTCACCCTGCACTGCCATTCTTTGCAGCCAGCGTACTGCATGGCGGAATGGCCGATCGCGGCGCCGATGCCGTTCGTACTCAATCAAATTCGTTTCGATGAGCAGAGCTGCAATCGCCTGATTAACAGCGTTGTGAACGGTGTACGCCTGCTGGATTACCGGAGCGCCGCTGCTGATGCGTTCGGGGGGAATCTTACTCTCTGCCATCCTGTCTCTGTGGTCGTCCATCAGGGCTCGATGAACCGTTGGCTGGTCGGTAAATGTGTAAGTGCGTCCGGTCATGTCGTCCCGATAGATGGAGGAAAGCGAATGGGGCGCTGCGTGCCGGGCAACCAGGATCTGCCCAACTGGGACGCGTTGCATAGCCGGTGATTCGATAAACTCAATGTTTGAGAGGGGATCTTCCTGGGGATCCATCAGACAACAGAGCATTACGTCAGAACGGCTGACGTCGGCCGTGATGGCCAGACTGGCTTCGATCCGATATAGCAGCGCGATATCGCGCTCGGTCAATGAGGAACAGGAGTTGACCCGGCTATCCATTTCTGTTTGTGGGCTTCGCTGTGCCCTTCACAACTGTTTGCGCTTCGCCAAATGGCCGAGGATGGCGTCGGCTCAGCGCAAAGTCACTGCCGTTTCCGTCCTTGAAAATCCCTTAAAAATGCCGTCACAGAAAAAAGCCTGCCCCGACGGCAAGCTACAAAACGTACATCAATTGGCAGAGTAGTCGGACCACCGGGATCAGACAGTTATGTGACGGCTCGACCATGCTGCATACTGGTCGGGGAGAGAGGATTTGAACCTCCGACCTCTTCGTCCCGAACGAAGCGCGCTACCGAGCTGCGCTACTCCCCGAAAGTGTACACAAGTATAACGCATATTGAAATCAAAGAGCAAATCGGGAAACGGCAGTGAATAGTGGATAGAAAAGGCAGTTACTAGCCACCAACCACTAATCACTTGAAGGCAGTTGTGCGGTCGGCGCCTCTTTTTGCTCCCAACGGGCGTAGCGGCCCTACGCGTCCGCGGGCTCCTGCAGCGCCGTCAGCAACTCCTCAGCCTCCCGCCGCTTGGCCGGGTCCTCGTTGCGGGCGATGATACGCTGGAGCGTCGAAATGGCCCGCGTATCGCCTTCTTTGGCCATCCGTATAGCCATCTCGTCGCGCTTGTCGTGGTATCTGTTATCATATTCGCGCACTTCAAGGTCCCATTTCCGCCAGTAATATTTCAGGTCGAGGTCGGGCCAGTCCGCGTAGACCTCCTCCCAGGTACTGGGTTGGCTGTGCGGTTGCAGACTGCCGGGCGCGATCGGTTCGCTGGCCTTCTGGTAGCGGGCGTCTATCGACATGCGTAACCGGTCCGAACTGTTCGGCAGACCCTTGTGGACCGTCATGCTGTGGAAAATGAGCACGTCTCCTTGCTCGAACGGGCTGTAAGCCCAGGTGCCGTCGAGCGGGTCCAGTACCTCCAGTCCACCTGCCCCCATCGCCGGCTGGAAGTCGTAGACGCCGCGCTGATGCGATCCGGCCGCCACCTGCAGGCCGCCCAGTTCGTTGGGTAGATCGCCCAGCGGGATCCAGGCCGTATAGGTGTCGGCAGTACCCTGAATCGGAATGAAGTCCTGGTGCGGCGGCGTGGTGAAAGCTTCACGCTGCGGGAAGATCGTGCGTCCAATGATGCGGGGGTGAGGCAGTACCGGCTCATCCAACATGCGTTCAAAGAGGCCCATCAAGTTTGGGTGATGTTGGATGGCGTGGAACTCCGGCAGCTTGTACATGGCATGGTACTTTTGCATGTATTCCGGCTCCGGTTCGACACAGAAACCGTTTAGGTCGGCGACCGCGTCTGCCAGCGGCTTGCCAGGCTGGACCCAACCGGCAGCGCGCGCAATCTCGAGGCATTGCATGTGGAGATCCACGACGACCGCGGCGGGAAGCAGATTGCGGATGAACAGGTAGCCGTCCCGTTCCATACGAAGTCGCAATTCAGCGCTATCCTGCAGAAAATTGGTGGAATCAAGAAAAGGTTGCATGGGAATATCTCCTGTGGCGCCCGGTTCCAACAGGGCGCAGCATTGAACTGTCTTCTCCCGCCTGGGCGGTCGAACCGCCGCGTCAGCGCCAGGAGTCAAACGGGTTGTTCGGGTCGGTCAATGGCAGGGCGACGCGCGCGCCGGCGATATGCGAAGCATGCGCCGCCATCGCCCATTCGAGATGACGGCGGGCGGTGCGCCCATCGAGCAGTGGGAACTCCGGCTCGCGGCCATCGAGCATGTCGAGCATCGAGCGGGCCATGCGGTGATGCGCCTTGACCCACTTGTGATCGTCAGGAGGTGGTTCAGACGGGATCACCTCCCAGCGGTCATCGTTGAAGAGTCCCGGACTGACCAGCGGGTGATAGTAGATGTCCGGCTGGTTGCTCATCGGGCCCGGCAGCGAGAGCGTGCCCGTCGTTCCGTGGATGTCGATGCGGTAGGGGCGCTCCTTATGGTCGCCTTCATAGGATTCAAAGTCGGCGGCGAAGCCGTCGTTGAAGACGTAATAGGCGCGTATACCGTTGCCGGCGACAAGGCCCATCCCTTCGGCCCCCTGCATGAGATCGTCCGGCGTAGCGTCTCTGCCGTCCTGCGTGATGTGGGCGTGACACCAGAGAGGCTGACCCCAGATCTGCCACAGAAAATCAAAAAAGTGCGGATAAAGGTCAAGGAATAGCTGGTTTCCCCCTTCGTGGCCGTTCATGCCGTGGATGCGGGCAATACGGGGTTCGCCGATTTTGCCCCCTTTTATGAGGGGAATGGCGACATGTTGGATGGGAGGATGACCGCGCCAGGGGCAGGCGACAATGAGTAGTTTGCCATTCTTCTCGCAGGCCGCGACCATCTCATCCACCTGGGCTGGCGAGGCCGCGATCGGTTTCTCGATGTAAATGTGCGTATCGGCGGTCGCGGCGGCCATGGCCAGTTCATAGTGGTCGCCGATCTCACGCGAAGCGATAACGGTGATGTCGGGGCGCTCTTCGGCCAGCATCTGCCGGTAGTCGGCATATCCCTTGGCCGCGCCGGTGCGTTCGATCGCCTGCTGGCGGCCCGTGTCGTCCGGGTCGGCGAGGGCGACGATTGAGGCGCCTTCTACGCCGACAAAGGCCTCGTCGACATAGTGGCCGTAATTCCCGCGACCGGTGTGTCCGATGACGGCTACTCTGTGGGTCATGGTTCCTCCGCTGAATTAGGTTTACGCGCCTCCGCCTGAAAAAGAGGCATTGACGTTGCGAGTTTATTTTTTGACGGGGGTCGCTAAGCCACCAGGTCTCTTGTCTGCCAAAACATAAATTCGCCGTTCTCAATCAAGCTGGCGCTGAAGGCTGCACGGGTCGAGTCTCTCGAACCGTATAGGTCACGAACGCCGCGCGCTTCAAGAAAGTCCTTGAGCGTCTTCCACGCCAGTTCATGTGTATACACAAAGCCCTGTATCAACCCCTGAGATTCCAACCGCGAGAGCTGCCGTCGCTCCGCCAGCTCGACAGCTTCCTTTCAATTGGGAAAACGCCTTGTCAAACTGACTGGATCTCTGGACCCAGCGGACGTCCTGACTGCTCATGGAGTAACTCCAGAAAATGGGCTATTCGGGCTTCGTCTATATTCTTTGCGGTAAAGAATTAACCGCCCCCTCTCAAAGATTCCTCCAGCACATCCACTTGCATCCGTACGCCGCCAACTGCCCACCGGCAAATATCATCATCCCCAGATCACAACAGACTCAGATAAGACTGAGTTACAGTAACTGAAAACCGACTTGCACAGCCTGCACGCGCCCCCATTATACCGCACATTCATGCTGTCTCAGCATCCCTCGTCCAGACTTCTGGCAGACGGCACAACTGAGGTGCGACGCGCCTATCATGCGAATACCATACGCAGCCCATACGCTTAAAGAACGGAACTAGCTTTCTGCACTGGCAACAGTACCCAAATGGGTTTACAAAAACGCCGCGATCTGATAAAATATACTATTGTTTCGCTGTAGCGGTTTAGAAAACACAAACGCCCAGACGGTTAAGAGGACAGAGAATTGAAAATGGAACCTCCTCAACAACCCAAGGCCCGCGCGGACGTTTACCGGCGGCTCATCGGCTTTCTGCGACCCTATTGGAAGCAGGCGGCCTTTGCATACGTCTCGGTACTCTTTGCTTCGCTGCTCAATCTTTACGTTCCGCAGATCTTGAAGGACGCCATCGATCTGGGCATCGAGGGGCAGCGCGCCGGCGCGCTCTTCACCGCGGCCTGGTGGATCCTCGGCATCGCGGTCGTGCGCGGCGTCGCCGCCTACGGTCAGCGCTATTACGGTGAATGGCTGACCCATCGCGTGGCCTATGACCTGCGCAACCAGTTCTATAACGCGACGCAGCGGCTTCCCTTTGCCTTTCACGACCGCGCGCAGACCGGCGATCTGATGAGCCGGGCCACGAGTGATATTACCGAGACGGAACGTTTTGTCGGCCAGGGGCTGATGGACCTGACGGCGTCTCTCCTGCTGCTGGGGGGCGTGATTGTCGCCATGGTGCTGGAGAGTTTCAGCCTTGCTCTGTACGCGCTGATTCCACTTTCCCTGTTGCTGGTGCTGACGCTGCGCTTTGGAATGGTCATCCGGCCCCGCTTCAAACGCGTTCAGGAGCAGATGGGTCAGCTCTCCTCCACGATGCAGGAGAGTATGACCGGCATCCAGGTGGTGAAAGCGTTTGCCCGCGAAACGGATGAGATGCGAAAGTTCAACGCGGCCAACGAGGACTGGTTCGCCAAGCGTTTTGGCATCATCAAAATCTGGGCGAATAACTGGCCCACGTTCACTTTCATCCTTTTGAGCAGTGTCTTCCTGCTTCTTCTGGTCGGCGGTCCACGGGCGATCGAAGGCACGGTCACGGTCGGGTCTCTCTTCGCGATGCTGGCCTATGTGATGATGCTCAACGGCCCCGTGCAACGGCTCGGTTTTCTGGTCAACATGGCTGCCACATCCGGGGCCAGCGCGACGCGGGTGTTTGAGATTATCGACACACCCACCGAGGTGGAGGAAGAGGATAACCCTGTCGTGCTGCAAGAGGCGCAGGGCGCGGTGACCTTTGAGCAAGTCAGTTTTGGCTACGAGGGTGGGCCGCGGGCGCTGGATGACATAAACTTCAAGGTGGAGCCGGGGCAGACTGTCGCACTGATCGGGCCGACCGGCAGCGGCAAATCGACGATCACCAATCTCATCCCCCGCTTCTATGACCCGGCCAGCGGCGTTATCCGGATCGATGGACATGACGTGCGCAGCCTGACACTGGACAGTTTGCGCCAGCATATCGGAATCGTCCTTCAGGACCCGTTCCTGTTCGGGGTGACTATCGCCGAAAATATCGCCTATGGCACGCCCGCGGCTACACCGGACGCGATTGTCGCCGCGGCCAAAGCGGCGCGGGCGCACGATTTCATTATGGAGTTCCCCGCCGGCTACGAAACGGTGGTTGGCGAGCGAGGTGTGACCCTGAGCGGCGGACAAAAGCAGCGGGTGGCGATCGCGCGTGCGTTGCTCTATGAACCTCGCATCCTGATTCTGGACGACTCCACCAGCAGCGTCGACACAGAGACCGAGCACCTTATCCAGCAGGCGCTCAACGTGCTGATGGAAGGGCGCACGACCTTTATCATCGCCCAGCGACTTCTTACCTTGAAAAACGCCGACCAGATTTTCGTTTTGGAAGGCGGTCGCATCGTCGAAAGAGGTCGCCACGATGAACTGCTGGCCGCGGGTGGGCTCTACCGCAGCGTCTACGATCTGCAACTGCGCGATCAGGAGGAGTTCGCAGCGCTGGAAGCGCAGCTGCGTGAACAAGCTGAGACAGAAGGAGCGGGCCCGGACGGGTCTCCAGTTCGGCCCCAGGTACTTGCCGGGGTCGTGGAAGAAGGGCGAAATTGAGATGAGCAATTCGAATGGCAGTGGAACTGTTGCTCACTCATACCGAGGGAATGGACAGGCTTCCTCCCCACAAAGTGAGACAGGTATGATAACCGAGAAACTCCCGCGCCAGCGGGATGCGTTTGGCCGCGAACAGGGGGCCAAGTCCACACCGGCTAGCAGACTGTCGGCCGTTGAACAGGAAAGGCTTCGCCGGGAGCGCAAAATTCAGGACCTGTTGCCGGACGAAGAGGAGGCGCAGGAGAAGACCTACGATAGCCGATTGGTTAAGCGCTTGATGGTATACGTAGCCGTCTACAAGCGGGAGTTCGTTATTTCTCTCCTTCTGATCGTCGCAACCTCCGTCTTCAGCGTGGGAACGCCTTGGATTATCCAGCGAGCCATTGACCAAGGCATCCGCGCCGGCAACGTCGGCACACTGCGCTTCTGGACCTTTCTCTTCCTCGCCGCCATCGCGCTGGAGTGGGTTACAAGCCGCGCCCGCCTCACAGTGATGGCCTATGCCGGTACCCGCATCGTCACCGACATTCGCAGTCAGCTCTTCCGCCATCTGCATACGCTGTCGATGGGCTTCTTCAATGACTACAGCGTAGGCCGCCTCATGAGCCGGCTGATCAGCGATGTCAGTGTGCTGCAGGATTTCGTTACCTGGTCCATCACAGGGCTGGCCCGATCCGCATTCATCCTCATCGGGATTATCGTGGCGATGTTGTTGCTGAACTGGCAATTGGCGCTGGTGACCTTTGCAGTCATGCCGGCGATGATCGCGCTCACCAACTATTTCCGCCGTTATGTGCGCCAGGCATATCGCGCCGCGCGGCAACGCCTGTCGCTGATAAATGGCTTTCTCAACGAGTCGATCACCGGCATTCGTGTGACGAAGAGCTTCTCGCGCGAGCAGGCCAACTCGCGCCATTTCGACGATCTCAACCGCTCCTATTTTGACGCCAATGTGCGCACAACCCAGCTGGCCGCCTTCTTCTTTCCCGGGGTCGACTTTATCGGCTCACTCGCGACTGCCTTGGTCGTCGGTGTCGGCGGTTGGCTGATCCTGGGCGATCAACTGACCGCCGGCGTACTGGCCGCATTCGTGATCTGGGTGGAGCGTTTTTTCGATCCGATTCGTGAACTGTCGCGGCGTTACTACACCTTTCAGGCGGCGATGGCCGCCAGTGAGCGCCTCTTCGCCCTGCTCGACACGGAGCCGGATCTGAAAGACGCGCCCCAGGCCTTTACACTGCCGCCGATTGCAGGCCGGGTCGACTTGGAAAACGTTCACTTCAACTACAAGGAAGATGAACTCGTGCTGCGGGGCGTAACCATCACTGCTGAGCCGGGCGAACGAGTAGCCCTGGTCGGCGAGACCGGCGCCGGCAAGAGCACGGTGATTCGTCTTATCTCCCGCTTCTTCGACGTGACCGGCGGGGCCGTTCTGATCGATGGCCATGACGTTCGCGATGTCACGCAGGCCAGTCTACGGGCACAGCTAGGCATTGTGCTGCAGGATAGTTTTCTTTTCGATGGGACCATCCGTGACAATATCCGCTATGGACGGTTGGACGCGACCGATGCCGAGGTAGAAGCTGCCACAGTTGCAGTCGGCGCCGATGAATTCATCCGCCAGCTGTCCGACGGCTACAACACCCAGGTTGGGGAAAACGGTGTGAACCTGAGCGTTGGAGAACGTCAAATCGTTTCCTTCGCACGCGCGTTGTTGGCGGATCCCCGCATTCTCATTCTGGACGAGGCCACCAGCTCCATTGACACATCGACGGAACGACAGATCCAGGTCGGCTTGGAGCAGCTGCTCAAGGGGCGTACCAGCTTTGTCATTGCTCACCGGCTCAATACAATTGTCAATTCGGACAAGATCGTTGTGCTGGATCAGGGGCAGGTGCTGGAGGAGGGCAGCCACGAAGAGCTGCTGGCGCGACAAGGTCGCTACCACCAGCTGTACACGATGCAATGGGCGGTGGAGAGCGACCCGCGAGCCAAAAACTACGTTTTGAACTGAAGATACCGTTGCTGGGAGTGAGGAGTGAGTAACTGCAGTTGCCCTTCACTCTTTTCTCTCTTCTCCTTCCTCTCTCCTTGCCTTTTGCCTCTAGCTTTCCTCGATCTCTACCCGCTCCATCATATCTCCCTGCTGAATCGAATCGACGACATCCTGGCCGCTGCGCACCTTGCCGAAAACGGAGTGTTTGTTGTCGAGCCAGTTGGTGGCCACGTGTGTGATGAAGAACTGGCTGCCGTTGGTGTTCGGTCCGGCATTGGCCATGCTCAGTACACCGGGTCCGTCATGTACCAGTTCGGGGTGAAATTCGTCGTTGAACCGGTAGCCGGGGCCGCCCCGCCCACTACCGGTGGGGTCGCCGCCCTGGACCATGAAATCGGCGATCACGCGGTGAAAGCTGACGCCGTCGTAAAAGCCGTCGCGGGCCAGCGCGACAAAGTTGTTGACCGTGTTCGGTACCTTGTCGGCGTGGAGGTCAATGACGATATCCCCGCGGTTGGTCTGGATCGTAGCCGTGTAGGTCTTTGACGCATCGAGCTGCATGGCCGGGGGAGATGAATACTGCTTCACAAGCGATTCCTTTCGGTGTTGGAAAGAGTAAGATGGCCCGGTCGAGGAGTGAGGAAAGAGGAGTGAGTAAAACTGCGAGGAGAGAGTATTGAGTATTGAGGAGTGAGTAACTGCAGTTGCCGTTTTCTCTCTTCTCTCTTCTCTTCACTCTTTTCTCGCCTTTTGCCGTTTTCTCTTTTCTCTCTTCTCCTTTCTCTCTCCTCGCCTTTTTCCGAACCGGAACCTATCTGCATTATAGTGCTCTTTCCGCGCTGGAACACAATCGGCGCGGCCAGCGCGTTCGGTGAGTAAATGTTTTTGCGCGCACTATGGTGTGGTAGTTACGTCTTATCTGCAAAAACATTTAGATGGCCCTTCCGTTCCGCCGCATCGATTCAAGACAACCGTGTCGCGCCCTTCGCGAGGTGTGCTATACTGCATGTCGAATACTGACGGTCAACTGCGAGTGGTGAGTGAAGAGGAGTGAGTAACTGCAGTTGCCCTTCACTCTTTTCTCGCCTCAGCCCAACTGCGCCGCGCCTCTCCCATGCTCCACGCCCTGTCCCATATCACCGTTCTCGACCTTTCGCGCGTCCTTGCCGGTCCCTATGCCGCCATGACGCTGGGTGATTACGGCGCCGAAGTGATAAAGATCGAGCAGCCGGGCCGGGGGGACGACTCCCGCCACTGGGGTCCCCCATTCACCGACGGTGGGCAGAGCGCATACTTTCTCTGCACAAATCGCAACAAGCGCAGTCTGACACTGAATCTGAAGACTGAGGCCGGTCAGAAGATCTTCCGACGGCTGGCCGCGCAGGCCGATGTCGTTGTGGAGAACTTCAAGGCGGGTGGGATGGAGCGGTTGGGGCTGGGCTATGAAAGTCTCCGCACCGACAATCCCGGTCTGATCTACTGCGCCATCACCGGCTATGGCCAGACCGGCCCCGATCGGGCCCTTCCCGGCTATGACACGGTAATCCAGGCCCAGGGCGGTATCATGAGCATCACCGGTCCAACGAGCGAAGGAACCGATGGCGAGCCCATCAAAGTGGGGGTGGCGATAGTCGACATCACCGCCGGTCTTCAGGCTGTGGTTGCGATTCTGACGGCCTTGCAGCACCGTGATCGGACGGGCGAGGGCCAGCAAATCGATATCGCGCTCTACGATACGCAGTTAAGCTGGCTGGCAAACGTCGCTAGCGGCTATCTCTTGTCCGGCGACCCGCCCCGCCGCTACGGCAACGCACATGGCACCGTCGTGCCCTATCAGACCTTTGCTACCGCCGACGGCCATCTCATGCTGGCGGTGGGCAACGACGGTCAGTTCGCTTCACTGGCAGAGGTTGTAGGTGAACCCACCTGGGCAGTAGACGAACGGTTTGCCACAAATCCGGCCCGCGTGCGGTTTCGAGAACTGCTTATTCCGGCGTTGGCCGCCCATTTCCGCCAATGCGCCACCGACGAGTGGATCGCACGGCTGCGCGCGGCGGGCGTACCGTGCGGACCGGTCAACGACATTCCGACCGCGTTGGGGAGTCCCCAAGCCGAGCACCGGCAGATGGTGCAAGCCGTCACCGACGGCAACGGAGACAGGATCAGACTGGTCGGGCCGGTGCCCAAGCTGGATCGCACTCCGGCGCAGATATTTCGTCCGCCGCCGTTGTTGGGCGAGCATACCAATGAGCTGCTGCAAGAAAAACTGGACCTGACAGAATCGGAGATCCAGGCGTTGCATGACAACGGCGTAATCTGAAGCGCAGGAGCTTGATGAATGCCGGACTTCACAGAGGGTGCGTCCCAAAATGGGGGCGAGTTTCGGTCTACCTCTGGGGAGTTACACTGGGATCCGCAGCCTACTCCTCTGGGCAATCCCAAATCTGGGATGCACCCCTTCACAGACCCACTTTGTCAAGCGAGTTCCCGTGGGCTATACTGTCTTGACAGCTTTGAACGATCCCCTTTTGGCCTTCAACTGATCTCTTTCTACTCGGAAGGATTCCGCCATGCCTACCAATCTGGAATTTCGCGGCCGCTGGCTGAATGTATACGGAAATCTGATTCTGATAGCAATCCTGACGGGGATTACTCTGGGCATTTACGTGCCCTGGGGATATGCTCGCTGGCAACGGATAGTCACCGAAAATACATATTTTGAGGACCAGCAGCTGGAGTTTGACGGCTCCGGTGCAGAAGTGTTTGTGCAGTTCATTATCATTGGATTCTACACGCTGATTACTCTTGGGCTATACGTAATTCTCGGCTTCTCCGCGACCAGGATGCTTCGCTGGCAATACGCTCATACGCTCACACCCAATGGTCTGCGCTTGGAGTATGAGGGCAAGACGATCGATATCTTCTGGGAATGGTTTTTGCTCGTTCTCTTTACGCCGTTGACATTGGGACTTTACTACTACTGGGGGCGCAACCGTCTGCGCAGCCAGATTCTGAACCATGTGTCGCTGAGCGACCAGCCGATGCAGTTTAGGACGACCGCAGGGGACTACATCCTTGCCGTATTGAGCAATTGGGTGATGACGATGGTCGCGGTGGGCTTCTACGTCGCGCTCGGCCTCTTTTTGCGCCGTGAGGTCTTGAATACAGGCCCTCTGGCCGCGCAACTCCAAAACATAGGCTCCGGTCTTCCCGTTATGGATTTGGTCAATCTGCTGCTGCTCGTCGTTGCCCTCGGCGTCTATGCTTTGCTGGGTCTGGGCCTGCTGGGTATGGCCATAGTCCGTTTTCGCGTTTGGGAAGTGAACCGAACTCTCCTCCCTGCGCCAATGCGTTCGCGTTCGCCGATGCCGGCAGTGTCAACGCCGGTCAGCGTGCTGGCTGGCGCGCCTCCGCCCATTTTGGACGTCCCCGGCAGCGTTTCCCAAGAGCGCGAATCGCTTTACGCAGAAGGTGAACCGCCCCCTATGGCGGACAGCGGCTATAGGGTCGATACGCCTGGCCGGCCCCTGCCTGTCCCACAAAAGGAGGGCGAGGACGAATACTACGACTTCGCCGAGTTTTCCACGAATGCGGGCCAGGAACCAGATGTGAACAGCGGTGACGAGCGAACCGACTGGAGCAGTGAACAGTGGGCTCGTCCCCAGGCTACCGCCCCAATGGCCGAAGAGGACGCAGGGGATGGGGAGGCGCAGCAGCAGGGCACGGATGATGACGATGAGACCTTTGGTTCATCCAATGCCGTGTAGGGAATCCTTTTGTTACGTCATTACGCATAGGGGATCGAATCGGGTAAAGGCGATTTTGCCGTTCGCCAAGGGCCTGTTTGACGCTTCCGCCCTTCCCCCTTCCCTGCCGTTGCAGTTCTTCGTGCCCCCTTCGTGTTCTTCGTGGATCGTTGCCGTTGTCGCCGGGCGTCAGCGCAAAAGATGGCGTCGGCTCACGGCAAAAGAGACGCTGGAGCATGGACGTGGTTGCTGCGTCTACCCGTTCGGCTTGGGCGGCCGCGGCACTGTGGTTCCCTAGAGGAGCTTAATGACCGGTTGATCCCCCAGGGCCGGCTGAACGGTTCCGATCTCCCAGAAGGGTTGTTCTTTCCCCTCACATTCGTCTCGGAATCGACCGAGACCCGATGGGGGAACCGCAAGCAGAAGACCTCCGCTGGTTTCAGCCTCCCACAAAAGCGTTTTGTGGGCCGCGGTCACGCTGGGGGCCGCGCCGACATGCGCCCCAAAGTGCTCAGGATTACGGGCGCTTCCTCGGGTCAGATAGCCGGCCTCGATATATTCGAAGACACCGGGTAAGGCCGGCACACTCTCCGCATCGATCTGGAGTTGAACCGGCGTATCAGCGGCAGACGCCGTCGCCAGTTCCACCGCGTGCCCCAACAGGCCGTAACCAGTAATATCCGTGCCGCTTCGAACCCCCGCGGCACGGCCTGCAAAGGCCGCGGCGCGGTTCAAGCGGGTCATGGAACCAATGGCGTGTTCAAGATGGGTAGGCTGAAGATCCGGTTTTCCCAGGGCCCGACGCGCTTTGCGAGAGGCCGATCTCTCGGCCTGGCCCGTGAGCTTGGCGGCCGTGGTGATGATGCCGGTGCCGAGCGGTTTGGTCAGGACCAAATGATCGCCGGCCGCTGCGCTTCCCTTGCGGAACAGCGAACCGGGGGCGGCGACGCCTGTCACGCTCAAGCCATAGAACGGCTCAGGGTTGGTCACCGTATGTCCTCCGGCGATGGCAGCATCGGCCTCCTGCACTTTGGCGGCGCCTCCCGCCAGAATTTCGCCTATCACCTCGGCCGGCAGATCTTCGGGAAATCCGGCAATATTGAGACAGACGCGTACCTCTCCGCCCATTGCGTAGACATCGCTCATGGAGTTGGCGGCGGCAATCGCTCCGTACAGCCAGGGATCGTCAACGATCGGCGTAAAGAAGTCGGTCGTTTGAATGAGAACCCGCTCGTCATCCAGGCGATAGACGGCCGCATCGTCTGGTTTGCCCAAGCCGATGAGTATATCCGGATATTCGGTTTGCGGAAAGACCGCAGCCATCTGCCGCACGACCTGCGACAATGCCCCGGGAGGGAGCTTTGAGGCTCAGCCGGCGCAGGCGACGCGGGCAGTCAAAGGTACGGTTGTCTCTGTCATATCTCTGAGTCCTGAGTAGATCAAAACCTGCTGCATAATTTTATCACAGGCCGGTGCTGAACCGCTCACGACTGCGGCGTAGTCGCGGTGGCTGTACAAATTGTACGTCTTGAACGGGAAGGTCCGCTGTAGAGGCTCCTCATGCGGTCAAACCATCCAGCGAAATAGAGGAATCATTATGCAAATTGCATAGTGAAAGGCGGATGAATCTGGGGTATAGTTGTCGCAAGTGGCAGAAGCTGTTGCCGTGTGGGGTCGGCATCGTATAAGCTTCCGCCGCGACCATTCTTCTTCCTTCCTCCTTAAGGGGCCCCGACAGAGTTTGTTGTCGGGGTTCCTCCCCTCCATTTCGGACAAATGGCAAAGTACAAAAAGAGGCACCGGCTGAAGCGTAGCTGGTGCCTCTTCCGATCCTTCTGCTTTAACGACAGACGGGAGCCAGTCTAGGCTGTGACCGCCTCTTCACCCGATCCGCGCACCGCAATGATGCGGGGCTTGACCTCTTCGGCCTTCGGCAGGGTCAGGGTGAGAACGCCATCCTCGTAGTCGGCGCTGATGTCGTCGGCGTTTACGGCTGCCGGCATCGTGATGCTGCGCACGAACTTGCCGAAGCTGCGTTCCCGCAGATGCCACTTGGCGTTTTCGCCCACGCTTTCCGCATGGGTCTCACCCCGGATGGTAAGCGAATTCTCCGAAAAACTGATTTCAAGGTCAGCCGGGTCGATACCGGGCAAAGACGCCTTCAGACTGTAGCTGTTGTCATCCTCGCTGACATCCAGCGGTAGGCGAATGTGGCCTCCGTCGCCGTTTCCTTGCCATCCAGCCGGCTCCCGGAAGAGATCACCTACGATCTGGTCCATCTGATTGCGCACCGAAACCATCTCACGGAACGGGTCCCAACGTACGATCCTGCTCATTTTGTGCCTCCTAAACTTTCCATTTAGCGCCAGCGCTTTGGCTTAAGAGCGCTATAAAAAACTGATCGTCTTGTTTGAGTTTCGATGTGGCTGCCTGACCGCCACATGCAACTATCAGGATAACGGCCCAACATTAGATCGAAGTCAACGCAAAGTTAGAGGAATATAAGTGCATCGTATGAGGAAAGATAGAGCCCCTTGCCTCGATAATCGGCATCAGAAACGCTTTGTTTGCGGTGAGTGATTGGGGTATGATGAAGGCAAGAATACGAGTGCGAATCAAAAGGCAGAGCACTGAGAGATTTGCTAAGTCGAGACTTGCTAAGTCGCCGTGGAATTTTTCTGCACTGCCAATGGGAGTGACACAAAAGGGGCCATCCGTAACGCCGACTTGATGACCCCATTCCCCGGTGAGCGCTCATTCGCTGTCGTTTGCAACTTCTATCGGGACGATCGAATTCAGGCAAGCATCGAGGCCGGCGAGGTGTTCTGGCATCAGTTGACCATAGAGGATCTGAGTGCCGAATAATCGTTGCATGAGCTTCCGCTTCGCCTGTCCTACGCGTTGTTTGCGGCAACGAACTTGATGTATGCTTGATGTATGATTGTGACAATCTTGTCCGCGGCGCGTCCGCGCTGAATCTGACCTTCATCCTCCTGACTTCCCGAGCCTCCAATGTCCAACGATTTTGTCCATCTCCACACCCATTCCGAGTATTCTCTCCTCGACGGACTAGGCCGCATTGACGATCTCGTCAACGAGGCCGCGCGTCTGGGACATTCGGCGCTTGCCCTGACCGATCACGGCGCCATGCACGGTGTCGTCGAGTTCTACCGGGCCTGCCGAAAAGCCGACATCAAACCGATTATCGGCGTAGAGGCCTACCAGACCCTCTGGCAGCGGCCGATGGGCGGCCGCGATCCACAGTTGGATAGGGAAAACTATCACCTTCTGCTCCTCGCCAGAAATATGACCGGCTACCGTAATATCCTGAAGATCGTCAGCCGCAGCAATACCGATGGATTCTATTACAAGCCCCGAGTCGACCATGACTTCCTGGCCGCACATGCAGAGGGAATCCTGTGCACGACCGGCTGTCTCGGTGCAGAGGTGCCCGCCCTGTTGTCCCAGGGCAAAGAGAGAGAGGCTTACGAGCGTCTGGGGTGGTATGCGGATGTTTTCGGCAGGGAAAATTTTTTTATCGAGGTTCAGGAACACAATATTCCCGAACTGCAGGGGGTAAATCGCACTCTCATTCCTTGGGCCGATAAAGTCGGCCTGGACCTGCTGGTGACGAACGACGTTCACTATGTGAGTGAGAATGATGCCTCCCCCCATGAAGTGCTGTTGTGCGTGCAGACCAATGCCAGGATGAACGACGATAAACGGATGCGGCTCAGTGACCAGAGCTATTTCCTCAAGAGCCGCCAACAGATGGAAGACACCTTCCGCCCCCTGATCGATCTCCCTGCCTCCGCCTTCGACAACACCCTCCTCGTCGCTGAAAAGTGTGACGTCGATCTGGACGACGACGACTATCACCTTCCGGACATGGTCATCCCTGAGGGCTTTACTTACGAGACCTATCTGCGGCATCTGACCGATCAGGGCCTGCAGCGTCTCTACGGCGACAGGGCCGGCGATGATGAAATACAGGAGCGCAAAGAGCGGGAGCTGCGCATAATCCACGAGATGGGATTCGACGTCTATTTTCTGATTGTGGCCGATCTGTGCGATTTTGCCCGCAGCCGCAACATCTGGTGGAACGTGCGCGGCTCCGGGGCAGGTTCGTTGGTCGCCTACTGTATCGGCATCACCAGTTTGGATCCGATACATAACAATTTGATCTTTGAACGTTTTCTGAATCCCGGCCGGGTGACAATGCCCGACTTCGACCTCGACTATCCTGACGACCAGCGGGAAGAGATGATCCGCTACACCGTCGAAAAATACGGTAGCGATCAGGTTGCCCAGATCGCTACCTTTGGCCGGATGAAGGCTCGCGCCGCCATTCGCGATGTGGGCCGCGCCCTGGATATCTCGTTGGATGACGTCGATCGCATCGCCAAGATGATCCCGGCGATGCCTGGCAAACCGGCGACGATCCAGGACGTGCTTACCGAAGGCAATGAGTTCTACGATCCGGAGCTGAAAGAACTCCACAATAAAGATGGCTGGGAACGTTCACTTCTGGATACGTCGATGCAGCTTGAGGGCGTTGCCCGGCACGCCGGCATCCACGCGGCCGCCGTCATTGTCGCCGATAAAGAACTGACGAACTATACGCCGCTGATGCGAGGTTCGAGAGGGTCGATCACCGAGACAATCACCCAGTTTGAATTCCCCATCCTGGAATCGTTGGGTCTGCTGAAAATCGACTTTCTCGGCCTGAGCACGCTGACCGTCATGCGAGAGGCCTGTCGATTGATCAAGGAGCATCATGGCATCGAATATGGCCTGGACTCCATCCCAATCGAAGGCCCGGAAGCCGAGCCTGCCTTCCGCCTGCTGTCAAGCGGTGAAGTGAGCGGCGTCTTCCAGGTGGAATCCCCGGGGATGAGGCGCGTTCTCACCGAGATGAAGCCCACCGCCTTCGAGCACATCATCGCCACCATCTCTCTTTACCGACCGGGCCCGATGGAATACATTCCCAACTACATCAGGCGGATGCACGGCGAAGAGGAGATGGAGGTTAAACATCCCGCGCTCAAGCCGATCCTGGCGGAGACATACGGGATTATCGTCTACCAGGAACAGATAATCCAGATTCTGAATCAGCTGGCCGACTATACGCCCGGCGATGCGGATCTGGTGCGGCAAGCCATCAGCAAGAAGGACGCCGCGAAGATTGAGTACCATAAGGCGCTGTTCATCGGCGGCTGCGGCAAAAACGGCATCTCCGCCAGCGAGGCGCAGGCCATCTACGCAGACATCGAATTCTTTGCCCGCTACGGCTTCAACAAGGCCCACGCTGCCGACTACGCAGTCATCACTGTGCAGACCGCCTACCTGAAGGCGAAGTATCCGGTTGAGTATATGGCAGCGCTCCTGCTTGTGGAGCGGGACAAGACAGAGAAGGTGATCAACTTCATCCAGGAATGCCGGCGTATGGGCATTCACGTGCTTCCGCCCGACGTGAACTACAGCGGCTTGGACTTCGCGAGCCAGGACCTGCCTGAGGAGGCGGAGCAGGAGACACTTCCGAAGGACCCGACCCTGGCATTTGAATTTCCTGTAAACGCGGGGTCTGCCATCCGCTTTGGCATGGCCGCGGTAAAGAATGTGGGCGTCGGCCCGGTGCAGGCAATTCTGGACGCCCGCGCGGAGGGTGGCCCCTTCCCCAACCTTGAGGACCTTTGCGACCGCGTCGATCTTCGCCAAGTGAACAAACGCTCGCTCGAATGTCTGATCAAGGTGGGCGCGTTCGACCGCTTTGGCCGGCAGTCCGAACGGGGAAAGGGACAACTCCGCCGCCAGCTTCTCGACGTAATCGATCAATGCATCGCCCGTTCGGCCGCCACGCACAGTGCCAGAGAGAGTGGGCAGTTGTCGATGTTCGATCTATTTGCCGGTGCCGATGGAGAGGCGCAACCGGAACAGTTCCCGATTCGACTGCCGGAGTACGAGACGGCGGCTGGAGCCAGGACCAGCGATCGGGAGCGGTTCGAGTGGGAGAAGGATCTCCTCGGCGTCTATGTAAACAGCCATCCGGTGCAGCAGTTAAACGTGGACCTGCGTCGATTCACCACCTGTCCTTGCCCGGAACTGGACGAGAGATACGATGGCAAAAATGTGTCGTTGGCCGGAATGTTGGCCTCGATCCGCACAACGGTGACCAAGAAGGGCAACAAGATGGCCTTTGTCCAACTGGAGGATATGCAAGGCCAGTGCGAAGCGGTCTTCTTTCCCGACGTGTACGAAAAGTGCAAAGAGAATCTACAAGAAGAGCGGGTCGTGCTGGTCAAGGGGAAGGCGCAGACCCGTGGTGGGCGCACAAGCGTCCTGGTGGATACGCTTCAAACCTCGATTGAGTTCGGGCAGGCAAAGACCGATGAGAAGCAGACCGAAGTCGGTGGCGGATGGAACGCTGCGCCGGGCGCCTGGTCAAACGGGAGCGACTTGGAACACATCCCGCCGCCCGATGACTTTCTACCCGGCGGGCCGCCCATGAGCATCACGGCGCCTCCTTTCGGTGCCGAAATGCCAGGCGGACCGGCGGCGGGACCCGGAGAGGAAACGGCAACCGACAAGGCGGACGGCATCGCGAGCTCTGAGAGCTACCCAGAATCCCCTGGTCTCGCCCCTAGCTCGCTGGCGGAGAACAGAGAGGAGGACGCTGCCTCACGCATGTTCGACGCGCCCGCAGGACAAGAACGTACAGACAACGAGGCCGAAAAGTCGGAGACAGGCGAGGATCAGGCCAGGGGAGGCTCGGTATCGGAGCAGCCTGCACCCGAAGTACAGCCCCCAATGTTCAACGGAGGGTCGGCCGTCGCCGCCCAAGTTACTGATTCTGAAGCAGCGAACACGTCTCCACACGTCGAGAACGGCCGCCAACTCCTGCGCATCACGTTCAGCCGTTCCGGTCAGTTCAGTCGCGACAAATACCGGCTGCGGGAGATTTTCGACGCCGTACGCGATCCAAAAGGCCGGGATCAGTTTGTTGTCGTGTTGGAGACAAATGGCTCTCGCCATCAGCTTACCTTCCCCAACGAATACTGCAATGTCAGCGCCCGTCTGCTCAAAGAGTTGCGCAATCACTTCAAAGTAGAGGTGGCGGTGGAAGACTAGCCTTGAGGGCGATGACCGACCGGCGTATTGCGAAGTCTCCATTGCGGCAGTTTCAACAATTTTGCATTTTGGCAGATAAAAAATTTGGTGGCTTAGCGATCTGCGCCAAAAATGCAAAAGTATAGGTCTCTGATGGACTTTGCGTGAACGGAAAAGTATTACTGCACTATAGCTCCGCAATGTGTCCTCCTCCACCAACAGTACCTGCAAAAACACTCGCATCAGCCGTTTCCCAGCGCGGCGTCCCGTAAGAAGCGCCCGTTGATACGCGATGAACCCGTCCTGGTAGACACGCAATTGACCCCGGATCGCGTGATGGTATGCATAAAGAATTGCAAGAGAAACACTGTGGGACACAATGCGTCTCGCCGGATCAGCTGACTGACGAACGGCGATACGAATAGCAATAACGTTTTTGCATTTTGGCAGATAAGAGACCTGGTGGCTTAGCGCCCTGCGCCAAAAATGCAAACCCGCCAATCTGGAGTGATCTGATGAATTTTGCTACGACATCGAAACAGATCGAAGGCGCCTACGCCCTGGCCCAGGAACGATACGCGGCCATCGGGGTGGACACGGAGCAGGCCCTGGCAACGTTGCGGGGCGTTCCCATCAGCCTCCACTGCTGGCAGGGCGACGATGTGCTCGGCTTTGAAGAGTCGGGGCGGGGTCTGGGCGGCGGCCTGATGGCGACCGGCAACTATCCCGGCCGCGCCCGCACTGTGGACGAGCTGCGCAGCGATCTGGACACCGCATACAGCATCATCCCCGGTAATCACCGTCTCAATCTTCACGCGATGTACCCGGACACCGATGAAAAGCCGGCCCGCAACGAGATCGAGCCGCGCCATTTTCAGGGCTGGGCAGATTGGGCCAAAGAGAACGGCCGCGGTATCGACTTCAACCCGACATTATTCTCCCACCCCCTCGCTGAAGATGGCTTTACCCTGGCCTCCTACGACAACGACATCCGCCAGTTCTGGATCCAACACTGCATCGCCTGCCGGGAAATCGGGAGCTTCTTCGGACAGGAGTTGGGCACGCCGGCGATGACCAACATCTGGATCCCCGACGGCCTCAAAGACACGCCCAGCGACCGGACAACGCCTCGCCGGCTGCTGAAAGACGCCCTGGACCAGATATTCAAGCAGGAGATCGTTCCCCGCTACAACCGTGATGCCATCGAATGTAAACTCTTCGGTCTTGGTTCAGAGAGTTATGTCGTCGGCTCGCACGAATTCTATCTGGGCTATGCGGCGCAGAACGGCCAGGCCCTCTGCCTCGACGCCGGCCACTTTCACCCGACCGAGGTGATATCCGATAAAATTTCGGCCTGCCTGCTCTTCGTGTCGGAATTGGTCCTCCATGTGAGCCGCGGCGTGCGCTGGGACAGCGACCACGTCGTCACATTCAGCGACGAGCTGCAGGCGATCATGCAGGAGATCGTGCGCGGCGACCATCTGGACCGCGTGCACATCGGCCTCGATTTCTTCGACGCCAGCATCAACCGCGTGGCGGCCTGGGCAATTGGCACGCGCAATTCGCTGCGAGCGCTGCTGCTGGCCCTGCTGGAGCCAAGGGAAACAATGCAGGAAATCGAACGCAATGCGGATTACACCACCCGCCTGGCACTGATGGAAGAGTTGAAGGCGATGCCGCACGCGGCCGTGTGGGACTACCACTGTTTGCAGCAGGATGTGCCGGTGGGCATGGCCTTTATGCAGGAGATCCGGCAGTACGAGAAAGATGTGATGTCGCTGCGGGACTGACATCACGGCAGTTTTTAGTAGTCAGTAGCCAGTTTTTAGTAACTACGGCAACGGCACAACCCACTAAAAACTAGAAACGAGGAACTGCAGTATGACACGCAAACGCGCCACCGTTCTCGCCATCGATATTGGCGCAGAGTCCGGCCGGGTAATGGCGGTACACTTCGATGGCTCCGGCCTGCAGTTGGAAGAGGTACATCGCTTTCCCAACTACGCGCTGACCGTCAACGGCGTCCTGCAGTGGGACATTCTCCACCTCTGGCGAGAGGTGCAGGCCGGCATCGACCGCAGCAGAGCCCACGCCGCCGAACCCCCCGCCAGCCTGGCCGTCGACACCTGGGGCGTAGACTTCGGCCTCCTCGACCGCGACGGAAATCTCATCGGCAACCCGGTCTGCTACCGGGACAGTCGGACCGAGGGAATGCTGGAAGCGGTCTTCGCGCGCGTTCCCCAGGCAGAGGTGTTCGCGCAGACCGGTATCCAGTTCATGGCGATCAACACGCTCTACCAGATGATGAGCCTCGTCGAGAGTGGTTCGCCCCAATTGCAGATCGCAGCGCGCTTCCTCACCGTTCCCGATCTGCTCAACTTCTGGTTGAGCGACGCTCAGGTGTGCGAATTCAGCAACGCCACCACCACTCAGATGCTTAACCCCTTTACCCGTTCCTGGGCCGGCGAACTCCTGGACGCCCTCGGCATTCCCCTCTCCCTCTTCCCGGAGGTCGTGCAGCCGGGTACGCGCCTAGGGACCTTCGAAAACATCCCTGTCATTGCACCAGCCTGTCACGACACCGGCAGCGCAGTCGCCGGCGTCCCTGCCCAGACCGAGAACTTCGCCTATATCAGCAGCGGTACCTGGAGTCTCGTCGGCCTTGAGGTGGCCCAGCCTATAGTCAACGAAGCGGCGCTCGCCGTCAACGCCACCAACGAAGGCGGTGTCTACGGCTCATTCCGGCTGCTCAAAAACGTGATGGGCCTGTGGCTGTTGCAGCAGTGCCGGTCTACCTGGGAACAGCAAGGGCGGGCCTATTCCTACCCGGAACTGGTCTCGCTGGCAGAGTCAGCCGAACCCCTGCGCTCCTTCGTCGATCCCAACGACGACCGCTTCCTGCCCCCCGGCGACCATCCCGCCCACATCCAGGCCTTCTGCCGGCAGAGCGGTCAGACCCTGCCGCAGAGTGACACCGACATCGCCCGCTGCGTCTTCGAAAGCCTGACTCTGGCCTACCGCGATGTCCTTCAGGAGCTGCAGACCCTGACCGGCCGGCCGATCGAGGTCATTCATGTGGTTGGCGGCGGTTCCCGCAACCGGCTGCTGAACCAGCTCACCGCCGACGCCACCGGTATCCCCGTTCTGGCCGGTCCAGGCGAAGCGACCGTCATCGGCAACGCGCTCATACAGCTCATCAGCCTGGGCGAGTTGGCGAACCTCGACGAGGGCCGTCAATTGGTAGCCGAAATCGGGGCCTTGGAGCGGTTTGATCCCAAAGAGCAGGATTCCTGGCAGGATGTCAAGATGCCCGCAATCGATTAGGGAAGTCTTCTTTGCAGGAATGGGCAGAGAGGATTGGGACGCGGCAGCAGGGTATCACTCCGCACACGTTTTTGAACTGTGAAACGGCAGTTTTTAGTAGTCAGTAGCCAGTTTTTAGTAACTGCAACTGCAACGGCACAACCCACTAAAAACTAGAAACTGCAGTTAATCCCGATAATCACAGTCAAAGAGTAAAGAAAAGCGGCCCGCCGAATTGAACGCACTTCCAGCCTGGACATGTCCCGCTGCGTCGCAGTCCATCTCCGAAACTGGGCGCGCTAGTCCATCTTCTTGCCGCGCGAAAACGAGACGCGCAGGTGGCTGTCGGCCGCGTGGGGCGCGGCGAGACCGTTATCCATGCGCAGCAACTCACGCTGGCGGGGCGTCAGGTCGTCCAGCCAGCCCTCCTGGAAACCGTCGTGGGGATCGACCTGAAAGATCAGCGCGCTCTTGCGGTAGTGGCCGAATAGCGCGTGGCGGTCGGTCTCTGTCTGGTTGGTCCCGCCCCCGTGCCAGCACTGCCCATTGAAAACGAGTACACTGCCGGCCGGCGCAACCAGCTGGTGGACATGCTTTACATCCATCCCCTCCGGCGGCCCGGACATTCCGCTCCTGTGCGAGCCGGGCACGATGCGAGTGGCCCCATTATCCGGCGTGAAATCATCCAGCAGCCACACCGTGTTGACCATCACCGGGGATCCCATGTTCAACAGGTCGGCGCGGATATCGCTGTGCAGACCCTGCACCGGGTCCCCTGGCCTGACGATGCGCGCGTTCAGGCTGCCCAGGATAATCTGTTTACCCAGCACATACTCGATGACGGGCAGTGTGCGGGGGTGATCGATAAGCGGGTGGTAGAGCGGGTCGAGCACGGGCAGGTTGCTCACGTGGCCGGCCTGGCCAAGAAATCGCTGTTCGCCGCCAAGCCTCGCCGCCCACTCTGCCAGCGAGGCGCGTAAAACCTTCACCTCCGCCCCACTCAGGACTCCCTCCAACAGAGTGAATCCGTACACATCCATCTCCCAAAACGCCTGTTGCAGTGCTGCCATGCGGCGGCCCTTTTGTGTGTGATGCTGCGTTCAGATGTGGTCAGTGGGTCAACAGATCATGCCCCGCTTGGATTCAATCCCATGGGCAATCGGATTGTCCCCGATCCAACGCTCGTCCACCGGTTCGGAGGCCAACTGGTAGCGCGTATCGGTGGAGAGTCGAATCCGGTTGGTCTGGTTGTCCATGCTGGCGTGCATCGTGTACATGCTGAATACCAGCAGATCGCCCATCGCATAGTCTGTAGTCAGCCAGCGGCTCTTCAGTTCGGCCCGCGCGACAATCGCATCCTTGGAATAGGCGCCCCCATTGGGGTGCTGCCACAACTTCTCCCCTGTTTCGATCTCGGCGGCATCGGGATAGTTGGTGCAGTAGGCATCGACGTCCAAAGTTCCGTAGCCGGCCTTGATCTCTTCGAAGCGGTGGGAGTTCTCCAGGATCATCAACCCGCCCATCTCGATTGGGATGTCGCCCAGCGGCGTCCAACTCGTATACAGCCGCTGCGTACCGCGTCCCATAAAGACAATGTCGTAATGGGGCGGCGTAGCGGTTGTCTCACCCGGCGGTTTCGAGCGGCACCAGGTATAGTCGAAATGGCGCACCTCTCCGCCCAGGAACTGTTCATAGAAGGCCATCATTGGGCCGTCATAGAGCAACTCGATGAGTGGGGCGTTGTCTTTGGTCAGCTCTACCATGAAGGCATTTTCAAAGTCGGCGTGAGCAACACCGTCCTCCATAAGATGGTCCGGGTCCAGACAGCCTGCAGCCTCAAGTTTTCTCAGCATCTCGAGCCGGGCCTCCAGGACCTGGCTTCGATCCAGCAGGCCGGGCAAATACAGATAGCCGTCCTGCTCGAACCGCCAGCGCAACTCCTTCATGTCGGAAAGGGCATCGCTCGACGCGCGCAGTGGACCAAACGCCTCCGGTGACGTATCGAGTAAACTGCCTTGAAAGCTGGGCGATATCGATAGATTCATCGTCTATGTGCTCCAATTCACTGTGCGAGACTTGATGGACTGGCCGAACGACTCTCCTGCAACTGCTACGCCCAGGGGTCGACCACGATCTTGGCGGCCTCGCCCTGTGCCAGCAGGCTGAAGCCCGTCTGAAGCTGGCTCATCGGCAATTGGTGGCTGATCAGCAGATCGATGAGGGGCGACTGCCGGATGACCTTCATTACTTTGGCGTAGTCGCCCATATTGTAGAGCCAGGATCCGACAACGGTTAACCCTTTGCGAATCATGTCGGTACTGACTGTGATTGTAAGCTCATCTCGGCACTCCCCGACAAAGGCCACGCGTCCCCGGCGGCGGGTGGCGTCAATGCAGAGCCGCTCCGCCGGGACGCGGCCGGAACAGTCGACCGCACAGTCCACGCCCCTACCCTCCGTCAGGCTGCGGATATTCTGCAGAATGTCCGGATCGTTGGGGTCGAGTACCGCTTCCGCCCCCATCTCCAGCGCCCGGTTCGCCCGCCAGGGCGCCGGTTCGACGCCGATAACCCGCGCATTGCGAAACCGCGCGTTGACCACCGCCCCCAGCCCGACCGGCCCCAGGCCGGTGACCAGCACCGTGTCCTGCGAGTTGACGCCGATTGCCTCAAACCCGCCGAAGGAAGCGCCGATGCCGTCAATCGCCATCGTCGCCTGCGCATAGCTCACATCGTCGGGGAGCCTGGGGAGCAGCCACGCCGGCTTGAGCGTGTAGTGGGCAAACGTGCCGGCGCCGGCCGTCGAGCCATGCACCGCGGCGAAATCGTGGCTGTCTTCACAGTAGATATAGTCGCCGCTCATGCAAAGGTGACAGCGGCCGCAGGAAAACTGGGGCAGGACGACGACCCGGTCCCCAACGCTGACCGGTCCCCGCTCAGCGACTTCCACCACCTCTCCAACGCCCTCGTGCCCGATTACCGCCTGGTTCTGGCCGGCCATCCATAGCTTGTATTCGGTGCATAGCGCAGAGGCATGGACTTTGACGACCGCCCAATCCGCTTTCGCCTGCGGATCGGGCATTTCGTGAAACGCGACCTGCCGCTCACCGGTGATTGCTGCCTGGATCACGGGAAACACTCCTTGTTGGTCCAGCGGCCAGAGTGCGTGCGTTCACTCACCACACACGTCGACTGGCACTACCGGTCAGAAGAAAGTGGACGGGGGAGGAGGGTGGAATGGCGAAACATGTGACGCGCCGGATTCAGAACAACCCCTCCTTCGGGCCCCTACCCCAGGGAATCGCCTCAACGTCACCCGAATAGCGCGGTATCAGGGCCTGGACCGCCGGGTCTACCTTTTCGGCCCACGCAGCCCACTCAGCGACTCCAGTGACATGCTCGGCGACAATTGCCTGGACGGCCTCGGGCAGTTCGTCATAGATGGTCCAGTACCAGATAGTGAGTACCGTCCGCCACTGGTCGCTCTGGTTCGCGTGCGCCGAATGCAACAGCCGCGCGTCGCCGATAACCACGTCACCCGCGCGCACCGGGACATCGACCTCTCCTTCAGCCTTCTGAAATGCCGGGTGGCTCATGTCCTTGGCGCGGCCCACTTCGTCGCCGTCATGCGCACGGCGGTCCATATCGTGCAGCGCGTGCCGCTTCAGGTGCGACCCCGGGATCAGGCGCAGACAGCCGTTTTCCGGGCTGGTGTCGACTAGGTAGTACATCAGAAAGTACTGCTGCGGCTGGTCGGTGTAGCTGATCGGATGCTCCCACAGTACGCCATCCTGATGCCAGTATAGAGGAGGACTATGCGGCGGCTTGCTGATGACAAATCCGCTCCAGACTTTGGGCTCGTCAAATCCCAGTTGAGCCAGCGCCCCCAGCGCGCCCGGATGGGCAATCAGTTCCGGAAAGGCCGGGTGGGGATACTTCCAATAGGGAATGATGCAGCCCTGCGACCGGTGTCGTTCAAAATGCTCCTCATCCTCCTGCGCGATCGTCCATTCGCTCATGGCATTCAGTTTGACGACCATCTCCGGTTCCAACACATTCTCGAAGATACAGAAGCCGTCGCGCATGAGCTGATTCCGTTTTTCGACTGCGGTAATAGGCATGAGTAAAGCTCCATACTGTCCGTTTGCGGATGTCGGCTTAGCGTTCTGTCGGGAATAGGTTGAGCAGATCTGCGGTAGCGCGGTCGGTGTGGTGGGAGGCTATGGCGCCTGCTGCTCCTCTTCCGGTCTGCGGACCGGGCGCCGTGCCATGGCGCGCGGCTCCACCTGGCTGTAGATGCGCCGGATGGCCCGTTTCCACATCGAGCGCGCCGCCGCCGCCTGATAGGTAGCCTGCCGCTGCGTATTCTTCCACCAGGTCGACTCCGGCTTTTCCACCGGCACGCTCCACTTGACGGCGCATGCGCCCCAGGTCAGACCGGCGCCAAATCCGACAAACACAAGATTATCCCCCGGCGCCACCTTCCCCTCCTCAATCGCTTCGCATAGCGCAATGGGAATGCTGGCCGTGCTCGTGTTGCCGTATTTGTGGACGTTCACATAGACCTTGTCTTCCGGGATCTTCAACTGCCGCAGCACGCTATGCTGAATAATGCGCTTGTTCGCCTGGTGGGGCACGACCAGATCGACTTCGCTGACCGGAACACCGGCCCTGTCCAACACGCGCCGCGTGGCGTCTGCCATGATTCGGGTGGCGAAGCGGAAGACGGCCCGCCCGTCCATCTGGATGTAATGCGAACCGCTGCTGACCGTCTCCAGGCTGGCCGGAGCCGCGCTCCCCCCGGCCGGAATCGTCAACAACTCCGCGCCCGACCCGTCGCTGCCGAGCACCGAAGCCGTGACACCGCCCGGCACGTCACTGGCGGCTAGCAGCACTGCGCCCGCGCCGTCTCCGAAAAGAACGCACGTCGTGCGGTCGGTCCAATCCACCCACCGACTCAGCGTTTCAGCGCCGACGACCAGCACATACTCGGCGTCCCCGGCCAGAATCTGCCCGCGGGCGACGCTGAGAGCATACACAAAGCCGGAGCAGGCAGCGCTCAGATCAAACGCGCCGGCATTGATGAGCCCCAAATTGTCCTGGATGATGCTGGCCGTGGCGGGGAAAAGATGCTCCGGAGAACTGGTCGCACAGATAATCAGGTCCACCTTGGCCGGATGGAGGTCGGCCACTTCAAGGGCTTTGCGCGCCGCCTGCGTTCCCAGGGAGGCAGTGGTCTCCTGGGACGCGGCCACGACCCGTCGCTCCTGAATGCCCGTGCGCGTGCGAATCCACTCGTCCTGGGTATCGACGACCTGTTCCAGATCATGGTTTGTGACCACCCGATCGGGAACCTGATAGCCCCAGCCGATAATCTGGGCATAACAGGGCGGTTGCACCCTGTCCACCATTTGCTGCTCCGCTTCTGCGGCCGGGTAGTGCCCGTTCAAATGCGCGGCTGCATATTCGCTCCCTGTCCCGTTTTCCTCGTGCGCTTGCGCTGTCATACCCCATTCTCCTCGAACCGCCGCAGCATCAGACATGAGTTGTGGCCGCCGAAACCAAAACTATTGCTCATTGTCACTGCGACGTCTGCCTTCACAGACCGCAACGGAGTGTAGTTCAGATCACAAGATGGATCGGGGTTGTCCAGATTGATGGTTGGTAGAATCACGCTTTTCTCGATCGTTTTGAGGCAGACAATCGCTTCTATCGCACCGGCCGCTCCCAACAGGTGCCCAAGCATGGATTTCGTGCTGCTGATGTTCACGTTGTAGGCATGCTCGCCCAACGCCCGCTTGATTGCCTTCGTTTCGCCCGGGTCGTTGAGTTCCGTGCTCGTTCCATGCGCGTTGACGTAATTCACATCGGTGCGCTTCACCCCGTAGCTCTCGGCCTTGCGCAGGGCCATATTCATCGCATCTTCGGCGCCTTGGCCGTCGAAATGGGGCGCGGCCATATGATACGCATCGGCGCTGTTGCCGTAACCGATTACCTCCGCATAGATGCGGGCATCGCGGGCCAGCGCATGCTCAAGCGACTCCAATATCAGAATCGCGCTCCCCTCGCTCATCACAAAGCCATCCCGGTCGCTGTCGAACGGACGGCAGGCCGCCGACGGGTCGTCGTTGCGCTGGCTCATGGCGCCCATAATGTCGAAGCCGGCCATGATAATAGGCAGCAGAGCAGCCTCCGCGCCGCCTGTGACCATCACCTGCGCGTCGCCGCGCCGGATCAACTCAAATGCCTCACCGGTAGCCGCGGTACCGCTGGCGCAGGCGTTCACCACCGAAAAGTTGGGGCCGCGCAGATCATAGAGTATGGCGATCTTCCCGGCCGCACTGTCCACCAGCATATTTGGAATCAGAAACGGGCTTACCTTGCGCAAGCCGCGCTTCTCCGTCAACCTGAAATTGTCGAGCAGGGAAGTCAGGCCGCCGGTCCCGCTGGCGATCAACACGCCGATATCGGTAGGCGTCTCTTTGCCGAGATCGATCCCGCTGTCGGTGAGCGCCTGCTCCGTTGCCACAAGAGCATACTGGATATATGGATCAAGCCGGCGGGCCTCTTTGCGATCCATATAGTTCTTGGCTTCGAACCCCTTCAGCTCGCCTGCAAAGCGGGTATTCAGCTCGCTGGTGTCGAATTTGGTGACCGTCTCAATGCCTGACCGGCCTGCCAGCAGGGCATCCCACGTCTCATCGACAGTCAGGCCCAGGGGGGTCACCGCGCCGATGCCGGTGATCACAACCCGCCGCGGCTGGCCATTGCTACTGTACATGCGCGTAAATTCCATGTGAACATTCCGACTCGGACAAAAAGCGTTCATTCGCCCTCATCGTCAGCCCACCTTTTCTAGTGAGATTCGAGTCTGTCCGTACACTTTAACTATAACACAAAGAACAGTCAATCGTTGCGTTTCCCCATTTTCGTGAACAAAGAGTCTGCTCTGGCGGTGGCTGGGGCGCTTCCGTGCGTCGACCACCCTGCACACTTGCATATTTTAGTTCGATACCGTATAATTCTGTTTATGACAAAAGCAAGCCCTTCAGTTAATCCCAATCCACAGTGGTCGGGCGCGGCAAACACCATGTCGAACGCGCCCGGTGACGGGGACTCGCGACACGCGCCAGATGAGCAGTTCGGCTTCAATCAGCTTCTGGCCGAGTCCGGCGTGGACCATGTCCACGGGATGGAGGTCTTGCGGCTGATCAAAATGTGTGCCGGAGCGTATGATCGCATCCTGGGCGAGCGCATGCGGGACGAAGAAATCTCTCTGCCCCAATGGCGTATCCTGATCCGCCTCTACCTGGCAGAACGCAATAGTCAGGCCGCGCTCACGCCCACAGACCTGGCCCATAGCCAGTGTTTGAGTAAGAATACGATCAGCGCGCACCTGCGTGCCTTGGAGGAATTGCGTCTCATCGAACGTCATCTGGACCCGAACGACCTGCGGGCGTTCCGCATCCGGCTGACGACCGACAGCAGGAGCCTGATTCGTTCGTCTACCCCCCTGCATCTCGAATTTCTCAACGAGTTGATCGCGCAACTCTCGCCCGAGGAGTGCGAGATGTTGCAGAGGTTATTAACAAAGCTGGTAGAATCGTTGCAGCGGAAACGTGAAGACAGTATCGATATGTAGTCGCCGCCCGCCCCTTTTGCCCTTCGCGACAAAAGATCGCGGCCGGCCGAGCGGCAACGGCAAGGTCGCCTGTCATCGACCTGTTATGCCCTGACCCTCTCCCCAAGGAGTGGCATGTGAACCAACGAAGACCATTTGACAGACCTGGCGCCGGCGGATCCGGTGGTCCAGGCGGCCGGCCCGAAGGCGGCGGCAGCATGAAAGACTTGGGCCGTTCTTTCCGCTATCTGAGCCGTTACAAGCTCACCACAACGCTGGCCTATGCCTCGCTGTTTATCAGCATCGTGGCGCAGCTTATCGTCCCCCAGCTGGTGCAAAACGTCCTCGACACCGTAACCGACAGCGTGTTCGCCCGGCAGATCCTGGCCCTGCCGGAGTCGGAGCGGGCCGCCGCGCTCGATCAGCTGCCGCTTTCGGTGGATCAGTTGACAGAACGGGCTGTCAGTGCCGAAGGGCCAATCTACTGGGCGATGGTCTTTATCGTTGTCTTTTCGCTGGCGCGCGGGCTCTTCGCCTTCGCCCAGGCCTTCCTGGCCCAGAAGGTGAGCCAGGACCTGGCCTTCGATTTTCGCAACGAGTTGTTCGAAAAGATACAGCGGCTCTCTTTCAGCTACCATGACCGCAATCGCACCGGCCAGTTGATGATCCGCGCCACCGACGATGTCGAAAAGCTGAGAATGTTTATCGGCCAGGGGATGTTGCTGGCCGTGCAGTCCATCGTCCTGCTCATCGGTTCGCTGGCAGTGCTGGCCTTCACCAACCTGTCGCTGACCCTGATCATCCTTCCTGTGCTGCCAGTGGCGCTCATCCTCTTCATGGTCTTCGGCTCAGTAGCCCAGTCACTATTCGGCGAGATCCAGCGCCGGCTTTCGGCACTCAATGAGATCCTCCAGGAAAATCTGGCCGGTATCCGCGTCGTCAAGGCCTTCGTGCGCGAAAGAGAGGAGCAGGATAGGTTCGACAACGCGACCCAGCAGCTCATGGATCAGCACATTCGCGTTTCGAAAATCTTCAGTTTCCTCTTCCCCTTCATCTTTCTGATCTCCAACCTGGGCCAGGCCGCTGTCGTCTACTTTGGCGGGAGGCAGATCCTCTTCGATACGCTCACGCTGGGCGAGTGGCAGAAGTTCAGCCTCTATCTGATCTATGTCTTCTTCCCGGTTGGCCAGCTCGGCTTTATCGTCGCCCAGATGAGCCAGGCCAGCGCCAGCGCCAAACGCATTTTTGAAATCCTCGACGCCGAGAACGAGGTTACCGACAAACCCGGGGCGCAGCCTATGTCGCAGGTACAGGGCCGCGTGCGCTTTACCGATGTAACATTCCGCTATTTCAACAGCACCGACCCTGTCCTCCAGAGCGTCTCCTTCGAGGCCCAGCCTGGCGAGACCGTCGCCCTCTTGGGGGGAACCGGCAGCGGCAAGACGACGATTATCAACCTTATCCCCCGTTTCTACGACGTGAGTGAAGGACAGGTCCTGATCGATGACTGGGACGTGCGCGATGTCACGCTGGACAGCATGAGGCGTCAGATCGGCATCGTGCTGCAGGAGACCAATCTCTTTACCGGCACGATTCGCGACAACATCGCCTTTGGCCGCCCCGATGCCACCGATGCCGAGGTCGAGGCCGCCGCCAGGGCCGCGGCCGCGCACGACTTCATCGTCAGTTTCCCCGACGGCTACGAGACTGCTGTCGGGGAACGCGGCACAACCCTTTCCGGCGGCCAGAAGCAGCGCGTCGCCATCGCCCGCGCCCTCCTGACAGACCCGCGCATCCTCATCCTCGACGATTCCACCAGCAGCGTCGATGTCGCGACCGAGGTGCTCATCCAGAATGCGCTGGACCGGCTTATGGTGGGACGCACCAGCTTTGTCATTGCCCAGCGCATCAGCACCGTCGTCAACGCCGACCAGATCCTTGTCCTGGATAGAGGCCGCATCGTCGACCGCGGCAACCATGAAGAGCTGATGCGGACCAGCGCGATCTACACCGACATCTACCACAGTCAGTTGGTGGAAGACGCGACGGTCGAGGAGGAAACGCCGCTGGTCGCGGAAGCATAGCGCGCCGGCAGCAGACCATGTTACGCACTACTTCTCCCAGGAGCGTGCCCGATGTTCGGTGACCGCATGTTACGACAGGAGACGCTGAAGCCGAAGAGCGTTGGCGCCACTCTGTCCCGTTTCAGTAGATACTTTCGTCCTTTCTGGTTGGCTCTGACCCTCGTTGCCGTACTGATGGCGGTTAACGCCTATACACAGGTGATTGGCCCGGTATTGATCGGCCAGGCAGTGGACTGCTTTCTAGCCCCGGCGGCCTTCGGTGAAGCCGGCGAGGAAGGCGGAGGGCTTCAACTTCCGGCAGAAATCGATCTGCAGGCGGAAACCGACAGCCAGGCCAACTGCTGGTGGGCTCCGGAGGTCGCCATGGGCGACCCCACCCGCAATGACCTGCTGCGCGGCCTCCTAAATATCACTTTGGTCATTACCGCCTACTATCTGGTCGGGTCGGTCACCGGCGGCTTGATGTTCTTCAGCATGAGTTGGACCGGCCATCACGTTCTGCGCCGCCTGCGCGTGCGCCTGTTTAACCATCTCCATCGCCTCTCTCTCGGCTTCTATACTCGCAACGAGACCGGTGATCTGATGAGCCGCATCACCAACGACTCCGACACGATCCAGCAGGTCGTCAGCTTTGCCTTGGTGCAGGTGTTGAGCAGTGTGCTGCTGATCCTCTGGATTGTCTGGCAGATGGTCGTTTTGAACTGGGCCTACGCGCTCATCAGCCTGAGCGTTGTGCCGCTCATGGGCTTGGCGACTCTGTGGTTCAGCAATCAGGCGCGCAAAGCGTTTCGCGTCACCCGCCAGAGCATCGGCGACGTCAACGCAGAGTTGGAGGAAGGTATATCCGGCGTGCGCGAGGTCCAGGCCTTCAGCCGCGAGGAAACCAACATTGAGCAGTTCCGGCAAAGCAATGCCGTCAACCGCGACGCCAATATCAAGGCCGTTGCCTACACGTCTGCCCTGGCGCCCACGCTGGAAGCGCTCGGATTCCTCGGCATCGCTGTCGTCGTTGGCGTCGGTGGCGTGCTGCTCCTGCAGGGCCAGACACTGGCAGGTTCGACCATCTCTCTCGGCCTGATCGTCACATTTCTGGGCTTTGCGCAGCGCTTCAACATGCCCATCTCCCAGATCAGCGTCATGTGGACCAACATCCAGAGCGCCATCGCCGGGGTGGAGCGCATCTTTGAGCTGATGGACGAAGTCCCCGAGGTACAGGAAAAAGTCCACGCCCAGCCGATGCCCCCAATCGAAGGGAACGTTTCCCTGGAAAACGTGGAAGCCGAATATGTGCCCGGCGAGCCGGTCCTCAAGGGTATCAATCTGAGCGCGCAGCCCGGTGAGACCGTCGCGATCGTCGGACCCACCGGCGCTGGCAAGACGACCATTATCAATCTGCTCCCCCGCTTCTGGGATGTAACCGGCGGGTCCGTGCGCATCGACGGTGTCGACGTGCGCGACGTACAGCTGCACAGCTTGCGCGAGCAGATCGGCATCGTCCTCCAGGATACCTATCTGTTCAGCAGTTCGGTGATGGACAATATCCGCTTCAGTCGCTCGGACGCTTCTGACGAGGAGGTCATCGCCGCCGCAAAGCTGGCCCAGGCGCATGACTTCATCGCGCGGCTGCCTGACGGCTATGAAACCGTTCTCGGCGAACGCGGCGCCGGCCTCAGCCAGGGACAGCGTCAACTCCTGGCCATCGCCCGCGCCGCTCTGGCCGACCCGCGTATCCTCATCCTGGACGAGGCCACCAGCAGCGTCGACACCCGCACCGAGCAGAGAATCCAGGCCGCGCTCAACGACCTGCTGAAAGGACGGACCAGCTTCGTGATCGCGCACCGTCTCAGCACGATCCGCAGCGCCGACCAGGTGTTAGTGTTGCGAGACGGAGAGATAATCGAACGGGGCACACATGAAGGGCTGCTTGCCCAGCGGGGCTTCTACTACGAACTCTATATGAACCAGTTCCGCCGCCAGGAAGATCTGCCAGTGCAGCCGAACGGAAGCGGTCCTGCCAGTGCAGTGGGTGTCCGTGCGAGGCCCGCTACCTGAGGCGCGACAAGAAACGAAAAACTAAGAGCAAGAACACCTACTCCGACCGAAACTGCAGCCAGACCAGCGGGATCAACATACCGATCACGACTATCGGGACGCTATCCCAGGGGGCGAGATTGACCTGGATCCACACGCCGCCGGGAATTACATCCACACCGTAGAGAATGTACGCGCCCCAGCCTACGAGCATCGCCCATAGCAAACGCTGAACAAGCAACTGGCGCGGCATCACCTGCACCAGCACCACGAGCAGCAGCGCCAGCACCACCAACTGCGTGACTACAGCAATCGTCAACGAAGCGACATCGACCTCAACCGCCTCCGGCCCGGCCTCCGCAATGGGTGTCGGGACCGCTTCCGAAGTCGGCACCGCTGTCGCCGACGCCGCCTGAGTAAGCGCCGGCGTGACGGCCCGCTCCGGGTTCGTGACCTCAATCTGCGTTCTGTCCGATGCAACGTCCGGGTCAGGAATGCGCACCCGGATCTCCGTGCTGGAGTCTGCCTCGACGCTGTTGACAGCGATCAGGAGTGTGCCCGTTCTCTCCAAAATCACCGATTTGCGGGCAAGTCCGCCCCGGGTAGCGACGGGATTTGACTGGATGGCAAGCTCCTCGCCCTCATAGATCAGCCGGAAGTTCACAGGTGTTCCATCAGGGACCGTATTCCCGTTGCGATCCAGGATCGGGCCGGCCTGCAGCTCCAGACTGTCACCCAGCTTCAAGTCGGTCTGGATAAGCTCCTGCTCGTCATCCTCCGCCTGTTCTATTACGATGCCTTCGTTCAGGATAGTCAGGTCAATCCGCTGATTCGGATCCGGCTCCAGCCGCTCGACCAGATTGCTGAATCGTGTGCCTGGCACGCTGACCGGAGGCGCGCCGGTGACTGTCTGGGCCCGGAACAGTGCGCGCACGGCCGCTTCCAAGAACGGTTGGGTCTTGGAGTAGACGCCGAGAAAAGCCGTCATCTTCCCGATTTCCGTCGAATCAAAGAAGTATGGTTCGTTGAGCGCCAGCACCACTAGCTTGCTCCCCGGCAGCCGGTCACTGCGCTGACGCAGAAATCGTTTGACCGCGTCGCTGCTGTCATGGTTGGCTACGTCTACGTCCAGCATGGCAAAGATCAGCCAGTCGGCGTTCAGGATATCCTCCTCCAACGTCTCTGCTACCGAGGAGTCGGCCGTGCCATTAAGGAGAGAGTTCAATTCGGCAAAAGTACGACTTCGAATCCGCTCCCTTCGCAACTGGTTGGTTGCCTCCGGCCCGTAGAGCCTTAACATGATCCCTTCCAACGCGGTCGGATCTACGATGGCATCAGCCTCGCAGCCGTCACATTCATGCAGAATGCGGCTATCGGTGAAGATCAATATGTCCTCGTCTTCGCCCGGCGGCGCGGGCAGCGGATCGGTCAGCCCCGGGGAATCGGGGAAAAAGATTGTCAGCGCCTCACTGGCGACTTGGTCCAGCAGCATCTGCGCCTTTCTCTGATGCCCGGCACTGAACCCCTCCTCCAGGTCGCCCGGCCCCACGACCACATCTGCTAAGTCGATTACAATTGGTTCTTCGCGGGACGTGAGACCGGTTGCTTCCTGGTCGTCCTCATTCAAAGGGGCGTACAGTCGCACTTTCAAGCGCAAAATCCGTCGTAGCGAGGCATCCACGCGCGCGGCAAATTCGGCATCGTTTGTATATCGCTCGCGGAAGAAGATGATCGTCTCTTTGATATTGGCTCTCTCGTCCAGCCAGCTGTCAGTCAGCGAGAAATCTGCCAGATAGAGCAGGTCGTTGCCAGCCGTAAACGCGTCGAGAGCGATGCGCCGCCGCGGGAACTCCTGCAGAGGCGGGTCGTAGTAGCGGCGCACGGCCATAACGCCCAGCGCGTCGCTCATCAGAATACCGCCCTCCGCACGCCAGGGAGCGAACTCGTTCAGATTCAGGAGAATGCCCAGTTCCTGTGCCAGGCTGATAGGCGGGGTGCGCTCGCGACTGCCCTGAAAGCTGCTGAAACGAATATGCCCGGACATCAGCGCCTCGGTGGCGGCCATCGTTCCATCCACTCGCAGGATCGCAGATGGCCGCTCAGTGACCGCGGCAAATGGCGGCAGTTCGATTCGCTGCAGCTCCTGTAAGCTCTTCTGTATTGTCGCGATCTCCTCATCCGGTCGGCGATCCGTACCGCCCAGGCCGGGGAAATGTCCCGCTACGGTAGCGACGCGACCGGCGCTGCCGCGGTGGATTCCTGTTACATAGGCCTGGCCCATTCGTCCGACCCAGAACGGGTCACCGCCAAACGAGTGCAGCCCTAATCCGGTCGCCAGATCCGGACGCGGCTGTTCTATCACATCAAGCGCCGGACCCAGCAGTAGATTCACCCCCACGCTGCGCATCTCCCGACCGTGGACCGCGCCAACCTCCTCCACCAAAGCAGGATTCCAGGTGGCCCCCAGCGCCATCTGCGGCGGGATCGCGGTGAATCCGGCGCGCAGTGCTGTGCCCGGCATGCCGTCTCCGCCCTGTTCCACGCCGATCAACAGCGGAATCTCCAGCGGCGCTCTCTGTTCCAGGCCAGACTGTAAAACACCCGGAATGGCCGGCCCGCCTTCCTTGACGTTCAACGCCTCCGCAGGCGCCAGGTAGATGCCGTAGGCCAGTGCCTGCAGCTGATTCGTAAGCCGCGCGATGTCCTCCGTTGTCGTACCGCTGTAGTTGCTGAAGTTGCGGTTCCTGGGGCTGATCACCACGCCGCCCACCCGGTACTCCTCAATCAACTCGGCTATGTCGCTTCTCGGTCCGATGTCGTTGCCCTGGAACGTAACCACAAACAACTGGCCAACGCGATCTGCGACGCTCATACCGGCGATTAAGTCGTCAATGCGCGCTTCCAGTATTTCATCCGGGCCAGGCGTAGGCGTGGGTGAAGGGGTGGGCGTAGGGGATGGTATTGGCGTATGCGAGGGCGTTGGCGTTGGCGTGACCGACGGCGTGAGCGCCAAATTGGTGGCTTCCGCCGCCGCCGTCGCTGTCAGTTGCGCCCCCACGGTGGCCGTGGCGCGAATCGACTCGAGCAGTTCCCGGGCCGAGCGGGTCGCCGTGGCCGTTGCCGCCTGCAGATCCGCTGTCGCCGTCGTCTCTGATCTTTGCGAACCGGGTGAAGGCGTAGTCGCCACTTGGGCAGCGGCGAACTTCACTTGTGGAATTCCGCCGCCGAAATCGAATGCCAGCAACGCGGCGGCCAGCAGCGCGGCGGCCAGCGCAAAGACGCGCCGACAGGCGCCGCCGCTACGCCGGACACCCTTTCGATGGCTTCGCTGCTGGCAACGGAATACTCTCATCAAATCAGATTATACACGATCAGCGCGTCTGTCGGAATGACCACTTCCTGCCCCAGCGTTGCTTGCGCCTGCTGGACAGATACGGCCAAAGTATGTATAATAGCCGCAAGACACGAACAAAAGTTCGGTATCTGAAAGGTCTCCTTCAGTCAATTGAAATCGTTCTTTGGACACCATTGGTCTGCCGCCCGGCCTACACTTCAAATGTGAATTTCCTATGATGCCAAGACGCCGCGGGCGGCCTCCGCCCTGGGGACGGCGTGGCAGCGTAAAATGTCTCAATCCCCTTGCGCAATATGGTAAGCTTGATCTGCGCACTGCGCTCGTAACACCAGTTTTCAGTAGCTAGTTTTTAGTAGCCAGTAACTGCCGCCCCCAGCAGACCACTGAAAACTGCAGTTCAGTCTACGGAGCCGGAAATGACTCAATTTCAGGTAGTCAGCGATTTTCAGCCGATGGGCGATCAACCCCAGGCCCTCGCTAAACTCGCCGCCGGCATTGATGAAGGGATGCCCCACCAGGTTCTGCTCGGCGTCACCGGCAGCGGCAAGACCTATACGATGGCCAAGGTCGTCGAAGCGATCCAGAAGCCGACCCTGGTCATCGCTCACAACAAGACCTTGGCCGCTCAGCTCTACAGCGAGTTCCGTGAGTTTCTCCCCAATAACATGGTGGAGTACTTCGTCTCTTACTACGACTACTACCAGCCGGAAGCCTATATCCCCCGCAGCGATACCTATATCGAAAAGGATGCCCAGGTCAACGAAGAGATCGAGCGTCTTCGTCTCGCTGCGACCAGCGCCCTTTTCAGTCGGCGGGATGTCGTGATCGTCGCCTCAGTCTCCTGCATCTACGGTCTGGGCAGCCCCCAGGACTACGGACAGGTGGCCCTGAAACTCACCATAGGCGAGATGGTACGCCGCAACCAGGTCTTGCGCCACCTGGTCGACATCTTTTACGAGCGCAACGACACCGCCCTGCAGCGGGCCAAATTCCGCGTGCGCGGAGATGTGCTGGAGGTGCAGCCGGCCTACAGCGACAACGCCTTGCGCGTCAGCTTCTGGGGTGATGAGATCGAGCGCATCAGCGAGATCGACACGCTCACCGGCGAAATCCTGGACGACTACCCCGAGGTGGAGATCTTCCCGGCCAAGCACTTCATCACGCATCAGGACCAGGTCCAGGAGGCGATCGTTGATATCGAAGAAGAGCTCAAGCAGCAGGTCGCCTTGTTGGAGAGCCAGGGGAAGCTGCTGGAGGCCCAGCGCATTGGCCAGCGGACCCGCTACGACATCGAGATGCTGCAGGAGATCGGCTACTGTAACGGCGTAGAAAACTATAGCCGCCACCTCGCGCGCCGTCCCCCCGGCAGCCGCCCATGGACTCTGCTCGACTACTTCCCGGCCGACTGGATGGTGATCATCGACGAGAGCCACATGACCATCCCCCAGATTCGGGGCATGTACGCCGGCGACCGCTCGCGCAAAGAGGTGCTGGTCGCGCATGGCTTCCGGCTGCCCAGCGCCTTGGACAACCGCCCCCTCACATTCGATGAGTTTGCCGAGGTCGTCAACCAGGTCATCTACGTCAGCGCCACGCCGGGCGACTATGAGATCAAGCACGCCGTACAAGTCGTGGAACAGCTCATTCGCCCGACCGGCCTCCTCGATCCAATCGTCGAAGTACGGCCGACCGAGGGGCAGATCGAAGACCTGCTCCACGAGGTGCATCGACGCGTCGCTGTCGGGCAGCGGGCCCTCATCACGACGCTCACCAAGCGGATGGCCGAAGACCTGGCCGAATATCTCGCCGACCTGGGCGTAAAGGTCCAGTACCTCCACAGCGAGATCGATACCCTGGAACGGGTCGAGATCCTGCGCGATCTGCGCCTCGGTGTCTACGACGTGGTCGTCGGCATCAACCTTCTGCGAGAGGGTCTGGACCTGCCCGAGGTCACCCTTGTCGCGATTCTGGACGCCGACAAACAGGGCTTCCTGCGTAGTGAGTCATCGCTGATCCAGACGATCGGCCGCGCCGCCCGGCATGTGGAGGGACGCGCGATTCTCTACGCCGACAAGATGACCGAAGCCATGGAGAATGCCATCGGCGAAACCAATCGCCGCCGCCAGATTCAGGAGGCCCATAACCTGGCCCACGGTATCGAGCCCCGCAGCATCGTCAAGGGAATCCGCGATCTGACCGACCGTATGAAGGTCCTGGCCGAGGAGCAGACCGACTACAGCGTCGACGAGGGCGAAGCAGTCGCCGCGCGGGATCTGGCTGCCCTCTCTCCGGATGAGTTGGTCAAACGGATCGCCAATCTGGAAGAGGAAATGCACGAAGCCGCCCAAAACCTCGAGTTCGAGCGCGCCGCCTCCCTCCGCGACCAGGTCATCGAGCTGCGGAATGTTCTGAAGCTGGAGAGAGCGTGATTTCGACCGTGATTTTGGGGGATTTCGGGATTTTCTGTGATTAACTGCAACTGTCTTCAATCCCCTTAATCCCGGAAATCACAGTTCAGACAACACGGCCATCGACTGCAGTTTTTAGTGGTCTACTGGGGGGCGGCAGTTACTGGCTACTAAAAACTAGCTACTGAAAACCGGTGTTCTAATGATAGGAACCGTCCGCGAGATCGAAATCACTACCGAGATGCACGCGTCGTATCTCGACTACGCCATGAGCGTCATCGTCGCCCGCGCCCTGCCCGACGTGCGCGACGGCCTCAAACCGGTGCATCGCCGCATCCTCTATGCCATGCACGACATGGGGGTGATCAGCAACAAACCCTACAAGAAGAGCGCCCGTATCGTCGGCGAAGTGCTGGGCAAGTACCATCCCCACAACGATGCCTCCGTCTACGACGCCATGGTGCGCATGGCCCAGGAGTTCAGCCTGCGCTACCCGTTGGTCGACGGCCAGGGCAACTTCGGCTCAATCGACGGCGACAACGCCGCGGCCATGCGCTATACCGAAGCCCGCCTGGCGGCCATCAGCGATCTGATGCTGGCCGACATCGAAAAGGATACTATCGACTGGAACGACAACTTTGACACGACGCTCAAAGAGCCGGGTATCCTGCCGGCCGCGCTGCCCAACCTCCTGATCAACGGCGCTAATGGCATCGCCGTAGGCATGGCGACCAACATTCCCCCTCACAATTTGGCCGAAGTCGTCGACGCCACCGTATATCTGATCGATCACTTCGATAAAATTGACGAAGTCGGCGTCAACGATCTGCTGCAGTTCATCAAAGGACCGGACTTCCCCACCGGCGGCATCCTCTTTCGCTATCGCCAGGCCACCAAAGGCGAAGAAGAGGTCGATGCCATTTCCCAGGGATATGCTACCGGCAGGGCGCGGCTGATCATGCAGGCCAAGGCCCATTTCGAAGAGATGAGCCGCAGCCGCAGCCGTATCGTCGTAACCGATCTGCCCTATCAGACCAATAAGACCAATCTGCTGGAACGCATCGCCCTCCTCGTGCGCGACGGCAAAATCGATGGCGTCACCGACCTGCGAGACGAGAGCGACCGGACCGGCATGCGCATCGTCATCGAGTTGACCCGCAACGTCGACCCGAAAACCGTGCTGGCCCGACTGCTCAAGCTGACGCCAATGCAGCAGACATTCGGCATGTCCCTGCTGGCCCTCGTAAATGGCGAGCCCGTCACCCTCACGCTTAAGCGCATCCTGCGGCTCTTTATCGAGCACCGTCAGGAGATAATCCGCCGCCGCTCGCAGTTCGACCTCGCCAAAGCAAGGGCCAGGTCACACATCGTCGAAGGTCTGCTCAAGGCGCTCGACATCCTTGACGAAGTGATCCGTACGATTCGCCGCAGCCAGCGCGTCGACACCGCCCGTACCAATCTGATACGCGCATTCGGCTTCACTGAGGTCCAGGCGCAGGCCATTCTGGATATGCCGCTGAGACGGCTGACCGCCCTTGAACGCAGACAACTCCAGGATGAACATAAGACGCTGCAGCAGTTAATCGCTTACCTCGAAGACCTGCTCTCCGACGACGGCAAGATCCTCGGCGTCATCCGCGAAGATCTGCTCGCTTTGCGCCAGCAGCACGCCGACCGCCGTCGCACGCAGATCGTCGAACGCGCGCAAGGCACCCTCACCGCCACCGATCTGCTGCCGGACCGCCGCGTCTGGGTGGCTCTCGGCGCCAACGGTTCCTTGCGGCGCCTGGACTTCACAGGGATCAACCGCGCCGGCCTGCGCCAGGCAGCCCAAAACGCGGCCGCAGCCTTGTTCACAGCCAACACTCGCGACCAACTCTTCATCTTCTCCGCCAATGGACGCTGTCACCGCCTCGGGGTCCATGAGCTCCCACAAGAGGGCCGCCGGCATCTGGCCGACCTGACCGATTTCAGCCGCCGGGACACCATCGCCTCTATGCTGGCGCTGCCGCACGCCGCAACGGAGGGTTTTCTCTTTCTCGTCACCCGCCAGGGCGCCGTCAAGCGCATCGCCCTCGCCGACTTTACCCAGGTCGCGTTGAACGCCCAGGACGTGATCAGTGTGAATGGCAAAGACGGGCTGGCCTGCGCGCTCGTGACGTCCGGCAACGGTGAGGTCGTGCTCGTCACCCGTACGGGCCGATCGATTCGTTTCCCCGAAGAAAAGGTGCGGGCGATGGGTACGGCCGCACGCGGCGTCGCCGGCATCAACCTCAAGCGCGGCGATGAAGTCATCGCCGCGCTGCCCGTCGCGCCCGACGGCGAGCTGCTCACGGTTACGTCTGCCGGCTACGTCAAACGCACGCGCATCAACGAGTTCAGCCTGCAGGGCCGCGGCGGCGGCGGCATTATCGCTCACAAGCTCGACGAGCGCACCGGCGACCTGGTCGGCGCGGCCATGCTGACGCCGGAGCATGCCTTCGCTGCATTTGTAACGAAAAGGGGCGTAGCAAAGCCGCTCGCGCTGGACGAAATTCCCTTCAGTGGACGCAGCGCGCTGGGCTCGCGCAAGGTGGACCTGGCCAGCAGCGACGCCGTGGCGGCCGTGCAGGCGGTCTCACCCGTCGTGGCGGCCATGGACAGCCCACCGTCGCCGCCCGAGCCGCAGCTGAATGGCAGAGGGGACACCGCGGCCGCGCCTCGAGCAAAAGGCAACCAAGCGAAAACGCCGCAACCGCCTGCAAAAGGGAAGCGCGCCGCCAATGCTTCAGCTGCAAAACCCCCTACTCGGAGCAAGACGCGCAAGGTCGCCAGCGAAGCGACCAGAAAGTCCAAACCCCCAACCAGGAAACGGCCCGCCCCGGCGCCGACCGTAGCAGAACCGGCCAACGGCGAAGTCGCCAACCGCCGCGCAAAATCCCGCCGCAAATCCAGTCAGAATGGCGCCCAGAAAACTACATCCCCGCCCGACGCCAACAGCGCATCAACCCGGCGCAGAGAATCCAGCAACACCGGAGAGCCGGCGCCCGCCGCTAAGCGCGCAGCAGAGCCCCGCAGGCAAAGCGAGACCAATTCTGCCCAGCCTGAGGGTGAGCAAGCCGCCGTTGCCTCTGTGAATCAGCCTGTACAGGGGAGCCTGCTTGACGAAGCTGCCGCAACACGGCGGCCCTCTGCCCCGAAAACGTCCGCGCGATCAGCCCGGAAGCCCGCCGGAAAACTGTCCCGTGTGAGTAGCGTCACCGGCGGCCAGAAAAAAAGCAAGAAGCAATAGAAAAAAACGCCCCTCGACCCCACAAAGGAGCCGGGAGGCGTTGCCTCGCAATCTATAGACGTCGGGATACGGCCCTACCGCCCTCCCACTGGCGAAATCAGCTGCTCATTCGAACGGTGGCTGCGCCGCCACAGTATCGTTGCCAGCACCCCGATCAACAGCGGCGCCATCGCTGCCAGAGACCAGCGCCAGGAAATGCCGCCCTCCTGACGCGCCGGGAGTGCCGTCTCGCTGGCCAGGCGCCGTCTGTGCTCCGCCAGCAAAGCCTCCTTCAACTGCGTCCGGAACTCATGCGACGGCCGTACAAAGGGGAAGAGCCTGCCCAGAAAGCTCACCATATGCGCGAACCGCTCCTCTTCCTCTTCGGTCCACTCGTCTTCCATCGCCTCAGATTCCGTATCGCTGCGCGCCGCCTGCCAAAAGGGCATGACCCGCACGACGTCGATTCTGAACTGCTGCCACCTACTCACTATGTTCGCGCTTCCCATCGGATGCCTTCTTTCTCTTCTGTTCGGCAACGGATGGCGTTCCTTCTGCCTCACCGTCCTCGAACTGTTGGCTCAAATCTGTGCGCAGCGCCGCCAGTGTGCGGAAATAGAGTGACTTGATCGCACCTTCGCTCTTCTGCATCAATTCGCCGATCTCAATGTTTGTAAGTTGGTCTCCGAACTTGTGGAAGAGTAACCGGCGGCGTTCCTCAGGCAACCTTTCTATCGCCGCCCACAACGCCTCCTCCCCTTCCCGCCTCTCTACCGTCGTCTCCGGCTCGTCCCGCCGTTCTGCCCGGAAGACCATCCCATCGATCGGGACGAAGGTGCGCCGCCCTTGATCGCGGCGCCAGTTGGCCACCAAATTATGGGCAATGCGGAAAAGCCACGCGCCAAAGGGCAGTCCCCTGTCCTCGTAACGGTCCAGCCGGTCCAGCGCCCGGTAAAAGATGCGCGCCGTCAGGTCCTCCGCATCCTCGACATTCTGGACCCGGCTGTACACATACGAGTAAATGCGATCGATGTAGCGCTCGTACAGTTCGCCAAACGCCTGCGAATCCCTCTTCGCCCGCGCCACCAGCGCCGATTCTATCGCCCGCTCGTCCTCCTGCGGCTCGGCCGCAGTCCCGCCGGGCCGGCCTTCGTTGGCGCTCTTTTCCGCTTCGTTCAGAGCGTCTCCGTTCATAATCTATAACACGCTGTAACTGGAATCGTTGCGGAGCGGACTGAGATTTTGGGGGATTTTCGGGATTCGCTGTGATTAACTGCAACTGCCTTTAATCCCGGAAATCACAGTTCAGACAACAGTGAAAAGCCTCCCGGGCCTCCATCCGCCTTCGCCCCTTTCGCCCGCAGAAGGCGAAGAGGCAGCGCACCCCCCCCATTATAGAGAGTCAGACGGCCCGGCGCCAAACCGGACTGCGATTTCGACTGAGATTTGGGGGATTTTCGGGATTTGCTGTGATTAACTGCAGTTGCCCTTAAATCCTCTTAATCCCGGAAATCATAGTTTAGACCAATAATGATCCCACTGGCCGGATTCCTTGTTGTCCTGTGGTTTGGCTTGGCAATTCCGCTATGCTATATTTGTTCAACATATTACCGCTTCGCTGTAAGAGCGCGAACAATCTGAAAACGCATCATATTCGGAACAATTTCCTGATGTTCGGGAGGTAAAAGTGCGCGTAAGCTGCTTTCAGGAGAATCTGTCGAAGGGCCTGTCAATCGTCGGTCGCGCGGTATCGTCCCGCAGTACACTGCCGGTGCTCGGAAATATCCTGCTGGAGGCAAAGGATAATCAACTGCGCCTGGCCGCCACCAATCTGGAGATCGGTGTTAACTGCTGGATCGGCGCCCGCATAGAGGATGAAGGCGCCATCACCGTGCCGGCCCGCCTGCTGACTGAGTTCGTCAACAGCCTGCCGCCCGACACGATCGAGATGGAGCTGTCCGTACGCACGCAAACACTCCATCTTGCCTGCGGCAACTTCGATGTCAACATCAAGGGCATCGACGCGCAGGAGTTTCCCGTAATTCCCACCGTCGATAACGGCGACGGGCCCGAGGAGACGGCCGAAGCCCTCGAAGGACGCACGATCGCGCTCGAGACCGCCGGGCTGACCAAGATGATCGATCAGGTCGTTTTTGCCGCCGCGACCGATGAAAGCCGCCCGACCCTCACCGGTGTCGAAGTTACCTTTGCCAAAGAGCGCCTCTCACTGGCCGCAACCGACGGCTACCGGCTCAGCGTGCGCAGCATCGAAGTCGATGATGCCTTCACCGACGACTTGGCGGTCGTCGTGCCCGCCCGCCATCTGGGCGAGTTGGGCCGCGTCATCGGCGACGCCGATGACGAAAAGCCCGTCCAAGTCACTGTGACCCAGGCCCGCAATCAGATTCTCTTCCGGGTCTGGGGCAAGGGGGGCGAGACCCGCGGCGCCTTTCACCAGGTCGATCTCGTCAGCCAGCTGATCGCCGACCGCTTCCCCGACTACCGGGCCATCATCCCCAAGGGCCACACCACCCGCACAGTGGTCGGCACCGACGCCTTCCTCCAGGCCGTGCGCGTGGCCCAGCTCTTCGCCCGCGACAACGCCAACATCGTCCGCCTCAAGATCGAACCCAACGGCGACGGCGGCGTCGGCAACCTCCATCTCACCGCCAGCAGCGCTGAAATGGGCAACAGCAAGAATGAGTTGGATGCAATGGTGGAAGGGGATGATCTGGAGATCGACTTCGACGTCCGCTATCTGATCGCCGTGTTAAGTCAGATCGATGAGGAGCAGGTCGTCCTCGAGACCACCCAGTCCAACCGCCCCGGCACCATCCGGCCCCTCGGCCTCGGCGACGAAGAGTTCCTGCACGTGGTCATGCCCATGCACCCGCCGCGCTGACCGGACGCCTCACAGTTGACCAATATGACCAACCCTGCCTCTGCGACGACCACCGAGTAAGGTGGTTGTCGTTGATCGTGGTCCAAAGATCGGGGCTCACCATAAATTGCCCTACCCCGTGTTTCGAGTCTCAATCTGGATTAGAACTACTTGAACAACCCTCCCGCATCTTCAATCGCCGCGTCAATCTCTTTCATCAGTCGCCCGGTCTCTGCCAGCGCAAAACCTATGCGCCGGTAGTGATTCAGGTCGTCGAATGAAAGAGCCCTGCCCTTGCGGTCTTTCAGCCACTTCTCCATAGGCTGGTACCCGCCGAACCGGAACGCCCATACATCCGGCGAAATGCCCTCAAAGTACTGGCCGCGTTTGACGGACCTGCTGTTGTCTTTGCTGATGTAGACCCTGCCCTCCTCTATCGGCGCTGCCTGGCCGGGCAATGAGCCGCCCGGAGGCACATACTTGGGATAGCCGCTTTCTACAACAGAGTCTCCAGGGACAGGGAAGCCTATTCCTGCCTGGCTCAGCGTGGGAGACTCCATCAGATGGAGTTTAGTGAGCTGCCGGCCCAACCCGACCAGCGCCCGGAACAACTCGATATCATCAATACTGGGAACGCGGGGGAAGTCGGCGCGCAGGAACTGGTCGTAACGCTGGCGGTAGGTAGGCGAGTGGAAAACGGCGTAGATATAGTGGAATACGTCTTCCGGCCCGAAGGTCTCAAGAATGTCGCCTCTACCTTCCTCAATGAAGCGCAAGTCCGAAGCGATGTTCTAAATCCTGGGAGAACTCGGGAGCTAGGTTGGGCTGCCTTTCGTCGGCTTGGTAGAGGCCACCATTTGTCCCTTGCTCTGAAGGATAAATATAAATGGGAAAGAGACTGTTTATGTCATAAGCTGCAAGAGATTTGTGCGCAATGACGGAACTGGTGGCAAGGGCTGCCCATGGATCACGAGTCTGCCGTGTGGTGATTAATCCCAAATTTTGCCCCGCCAGCATATGGCGCATCACTTCCGGGCGCGGTCGGCAGATGAAGCCCCTGCTGTCTCCAGTGTAGTAGGTGTACCTGGTATCGAACGGGCGGTAAAGGATCGGTTTCACCAACGCATCATTCAAGCCGGAACGATTCAGGTCTCCTGCGCCCACTGAACTCTCCAGTCTTGAGCATCTTTGCTAAGGTTATATCTATCCCTGGCCATTTCAGTCGGTAGTTGGGCAAAATCCCGCACGACTTCCATCACCCTGGCGCGCGACCCGTGAATCGTCAGTTTGTCGCGCGCGGTGACGACACCGACCGAATTCACCGGCATGATCTCGGTAATCTTCGGCCAACGCTGGTACTCTTCCTCAAGTTCGCGGTCCCAGGGCTTGAACATATAGTTGGGCGATGATGGCTCGATTGTCTTCCATACCGTGTTCGACACTTCCGAAGCGGCGAGGGCTTTGTACTTGCTTTCCCGCGTCCCCCACAGGTCGGCGTGATGTACGATGGCAGGGCCGTTTTTCCCTGCCTCTTTGACGAATAGAGCTATGGAAACGCCCTGTTGGATATCGAAGACATTCTGATCAGGACCGCCGTCGGGCGCGCGTTCCTTCTTCTTGGCGTTGCCGTGCAGGTCGAGGAGGTAGATGTCGGTAAAGGAGTCCATCAACTGTTGCCTCATGCCTCGAAACGTCGGGTTGTCCAGGTAGGCGTTGTTGGTGATGAACGCCAGGATGCCCGCGCCCGACTGTCCGATGCGCCACTGGCCGAAACGGATGAACTTCACGTAGTCGTCTTGCAGCCACTTCGGGTTTTTCTCACCGAGCGGCTTGCCATCGACCTTCTTATAGTCCTCGATAAGCTCTCCGATCCATGTGAGCTTGCGCTCCTTGCGGCTGGCGTTGGCCGAATGGCCTGAGTAGGGAGGATTGCCCAGAACAACCATGATCGGCAGGTCGCGCTTGATCGCGGCCGCGGCGTTGGCTTCTTCTGTGATAACGCGAAGCGGGCCGAACAGCGTCATCGCCTGTGTCTCGGCCTGTTCCAGCGAGTTGGTCAGGTAAACGCCCAGACGCTCGCTGCTGTCGAACTGATATGACCAGTCCGGCCGGTTCTCTACGGGGATGTCCTGGGCGGCGAGTTGCATACCCAGCTTGAGGTGGGACATGGCATAGGGCGCCATCAGCAGTTCGAATCCGAACAGCCGCTTGAGCAGATGCTCTTTGACGTACCCGTTCCACATGCCGGCGTTGCCGCTCTTGCGGTAGTATTCCCTGATGTGATCGATGACCGCGTAAAGAAACGTCCCCGTGCCGCAGGCAGGGTCCAGCACCAGGACGCGGTGCGACTGTTTCTGCTCTTCTCTTCCCTCATGGTCCACATATTCATAACTGGTCATCGCATGATCGGCGAGTCCGGTCGGGCAGTCAAAGTGTTGGCGCAGCAGCCAGTCCACCGACCGCACGATGTAGGAGACGACCGGCTCCGGCGTATAGTACACCCCGCGTTGCTCGCGCAATGATGGGTCGTAGGCGGCCAGGAAAGTCTCGTAGAAGTGCATGATCGGATCCTGCTGCACGGTCCTATTTCCGAAGTCGGAAAGGATAGCCTCCATGTCCGCGTTGCCCAATAGCTGCGTCAGGTCGTCCACGAAGCTGACGAACGGCTCATCATCCAGGTTAGGGCCCGTGACCACCGAGAAAAAACGCCGGAGAAAAGGATTTGTCGGCGGGACCCGGTGTGCTGCATCCTGTCTGCGGAAAGGGCCGGCGTCGTGGTTGACTCTGGCCGCGAACAGGCCGTAGGCCAGAGTCTGCGCGAACATATCGGCGAAGGCGTCTTCTTCCAGGTCGGGAACCAGCACGCGCTTTGTAGCGTCGAACAGATCTTTCACATCTTGAGAAACATGGCCCTGTCGAAATCCCTCTTCAATCACGCTGCGTATCATGTGTGTGAGCCGCGCCATGCGCTGCGCAAGGTCCTCGGGGCTGGCGATGCGTTCTGGTGTTCTGTTCAGAAACTCCCATAGAAGTTCATTGAATTTGGAGAACTCCGTCTTATTGCGAGACAGGCTGCCATCGCTCCTGACATAAGCGATGCAGGCGCTCATGCGCTGTTCGCCGTCCACATACCAGCGAAACGCCGTGTAATTTGTCAGAAGAAGGTTGGGCAGTGACGCCCTGTAACGTTTCAACTGCCGCCCATTGGTCGTTGATGGGTTGGCCCGCTCGCTGTCCCTCTCTATCTGGTCGAGATCGTATCCTACGTCTTTCGCCTCAACGTACCCGACGGTCAACTGATTCTGAACCGTTTTGGTAACGACGAAATCAGGCGCGCCGCACGCAATCCGCTTCGGCTCGTTGGTTGCCGTGATCTTGTCGCCAGCCGATTCAAGCAGCGTCTTCAGCGCCGGTCTGTGCGTGTGCTCGGTGGCGTTGCCCAGTTTCAGGTTTGTCTGAAGCCCGTTCAGATAGTCTCGAAACAGGTCGCCATACCTGGCCATCGCAAAGTCCTATCTTTAGATTGGTTGTTCGGGAAGGCACAACGAAATGTGAGTTGCGGAGAGTCTCATCGTCTCGTTGCGGTCAATAATTGGCTAACCCATTTCGTGCATTTGAGCGTAGAGTTCCGACCCTACCCCCTACTGATACCCGCCAATACCCAGTAGCTCCCGCGTCTCCGGATCCGCCTCTTCGATCACCTTCTCCATCAGCCCGTTCTCCGGCCTGTCTCCAAACGGCGACCTGCGCATCCACGTCGGCCCGTAGCTCAGAATCAGCACGCGGCGCTTCTTGCCTCCGGCGCCCGTCGGCATGGCGCGATGCCACAAATTGCCGTGCAAGACCACGCAGGTGCCGGCCGGCGCACGGATCTCCCGCTGGCCCGCTATGTCGCCATACTCTTCCAAGGGCAACTCCTCACCAACTTGGAGATGCGTGCCCGGCGCCACCGCCAGCAGCCCGTTGGCGTCGTTCAACTCGTCCAGATAGATCAGACAGTCCAGCTTGTGCGGAAATGCGAAAAAGGGCGGAACCGGCTCCGTCATGCCCGGCTGATGGTGATGCCAGCGCGTGAACTGGACCGGCTGGCCCGGATAGCTGATGCGGGCCGCCAGCTGGCGAATGCGCACAAAGGGGCCCAGTACCGCGCGCGCCAGCGAGAGCAGCGGTTCATAATTGATCAACATGTGAAAGTCGGCATGTTTGTCAAACAGATGCCGCGGAATCCAATCGCGGCCGCGCAAACGGCTCCCATCGGCTTCCTCAAACTCCGCCTCTTCCACTGCGTCCAGCGCCCGGCGCAGCATCTCCAGCGGCTCGCCCTCGATCAAAGCCTCACGCGCCATGTAACCGTCTCTCGCAAACGCCTCGATCTCGGCCCGTGAGGCCCAGACATCGAAGCGCCGTTCACGCTCCTGGCCCTCATTGTTGACCAGTATGTGATAAGAGATCGTGTGATGCGCGTAGGATTCGTACTTATCCCGAATCTGGTCCTGTAGGCTGGTCATAGCGCTTGATCCCATCGTTCTTGATCCTTACCGTGTATCGTGAAGTAGGTGGAACCGGAGAGGAAATCGGTTACCGTTCGCCGGTCACTGCGGTTTCGCCTTCTCCAGACGCGGCCCGTCCGGCGTGTCGTGTACTTGCCAGCCCAGCGCTGTGATCTCGTTCCGCAGCGCGTCGGCCTCCGCCCAGTTGCGCTCGGCGCGCGCGGCCTGGCGCCGTGCGGCCAGTTCCTGTACCGGCTGCGGCGGCGGCTCCTCCACCGGATTCTCAGCCGCGTCCCGCGCCGCGCAAGCCCGCTGCCATATCTCCCCCGGAATGCCGTCCTGCGGCGTCGGCGGCAGGCGCCAGTCCCCCAGGGCCGAAGCAGAGAAGCGCGCCCCGCTCCCGAACACCTGCTCGCCCTCCGAAGACAGCACCGTCGCGCCGCCCTGTCCCACAAGCTCACACTCTCCCGTTGCCGGCTCGATCACCACGCCGGTGTTTTCGTCGATGCCCAGTACCGTCACCCCCCGCGGCAGCAATCCCAGCAGCTCGTCGAAGCGGGGCCGGCCCATGTAACAGCGGCTGGTGTCCAGTTCTTCGCCGCCGTCGTTGTTGTTCCAATGGGGAATGACGCTTAACCGCAGTCCGAAATCGCTGAAGAAAGCCAGCCCTTCGATCCAGTGAAGGTCCTCGCCGACCTTGTAGATCTCATAGACCGGCAGCGTGTAGCGGCCGGACGCCACCGTTGTCGCGCTGGAGAAGCAGATCGCTCCGCCCAGCCGGTGCCGGGCCCGCAATGCGTGCCAGGCGTAGCTGTCGCGCAACTGGCGCACCGTGTAAGAAGGGCTGCCCGGCCCCATAAAGAGATAACTGCTCTCAAATATCGAACCTGCCAGCTCGGGGTCGTCGGGATCGAACTCTGTGCCGCGCTTGCGCGCCGGCACGATCGAAACCTGGGGCGCGTAATTGCGCAGATGGCGTTCCAGGTACGCGCCGACTTTTCCGGCCACCGCCGGGGAATTCAACTCAAAGCCGGCCGGTGTCTCCAGAATGGCAACCTGGACCGGCGCCGGCAGTTCGCGCATCACCCGCTCATGAATCCGGTAGGCCCCCGGCGCCGTCTCCCCCGAACCAAAGAGAGCTATCGGGCCAATTTCACTCATCGCATCCCCCTTTTCACCCAGCTTCTCCGCCCGTAACTGATCCCATTTTGGTCATCTGGCAACGGGCAAGCAGCATTGACAACGGCACGCAAACTATGCACAGTTTCAGGGTCTGTCGCCGTCCTACCCCCATTGGTATCTCTCCAGGCGCGTGTCTGATGTGCTATACTGTTGCGGCAGTTCTGTGGGCGTAACCGCAGCTACCGGGACCGTGTCGCTCCTGTATGAAAACCTTTGTCTTCCGGATGCTCGTCTTCACGGCGGGCGCAGTCACCCTCGGCGTTGAGTTGAGCGCCGCCCGTCTGCTGGAACCCTGGTTCGGAAACAGCCAGATCGTTTGGGCCGCCCTAATCGGACTGATCCTGTCTTACCTGGCGATAGGCGCCTGGCTGGGCGGGAAACTGGCCGACCGCTTCCCCAGCCTCGGTGCGCTGTTGACGCTCGTGACGATTGCCGGGCTGGGCGTCGCGCTCACGCCGGCCATCAGTCCGCCCATACTGCGCCTGGCAACGGTGGGGCTGAACGATTATCTTCCAGGTCTGCTCGCAGGCGCGCTGCTTGTCGTCTTGCTGCTCTTCAGCCTGCCCGTGATCCTGTTGGGAGCGGTCAGCCCGTGGGCAGTGCGCTTGGCGGTAACCGACCTTCAGCAGACGGGGCGCGTGGCCGGACGCCTCTATGCCATCGGAACCTTCGGCAGCATAATCGGTACATTTCTGCCGGTTCTCTGGCTGATACCCGCTTACGGCACCCGCTGGAGCTTCTACCTGCTGGCCCTCTGGCTGCTGGCCGTCACACTGCTGGCAGCGCTCCTGCACGGCCGCAGCCGGCGTATCTACGGCATGGCGCTGCTGGCGCTGGGCGCAACACTCGCGCTGGCTCTCATCGATCCCGGCAGCGTGCGCGCCCACTGGGACAGCCGGGATAACAGCCCAATTCTATACGAAGACGAATCTCTCTACAACTACATTCTCGTTCGGGCATGGGGCAGCGAGCGCCACCTTCAGCTCAACGAAGGCGTCGGCATCCATAGCGTCTACCATCCCGACAGCCTGCTCAGCCAGGGCATCTGGGACTATTTCCTGCTGGCGCCGCTCTTCCGACCCCAGGGCAGAGTCGACCCGCACGAACGAGTCCTTGTGATCGGGCTGGCCGCTGGCACCGCGCCCAATCTGTACACCGAGATCTACGGCCCGCTTGAGATCGTCGGCGTCGAGTTGGATCCTCAGATTATCGAAGTAGGGCGGCGCTACTTTGACATGACCCACCCCAATCTGACAGCTGTGGCCGCAGACGGCCGCCGCTGGCTGCTTGACCAGCCCGAAGACGAAATCTTCGACATCGTCCTCGTGGATGCCTACCGGCCGCCATACATACCGTTCCACCTCACAACCGTCGAGTTCTTCCAACTGGCGCGCAAGCATATGAGCGAGCAGGGGGTCCTGATGATCAATGTTGGCCGTTCTCCGACCGATTTTGCCCTCGTCGATGCCCTCGCCGCCACCCTGGCCGCGGTTTTCCCTTCCGTGCTGATCATCGACGAACCGGGGCCGCCCGACGACCTCGGCAACTCCCTCGTCCTCGCCGCCAACCGGCTAGCGACCCCGGAAGCATTTGCCGCCAATGTCGCCGCCCTGCCCCCTTCGCTCCCACACGAATTCCGCCAGTTCGCGTTGGAGGTCGCCGGTTGCGGCAGCCCATCATCATGCGATCGCGATCTGTCCCGCGTGCGAGCGGCCAATCCGCTCGCGGGCACACCCGTTTTCACCGACGACCGCGCGCCGGTCGAACAACTGGTACATGGAATAATCTGGAGTTTTCTCCGCAGCAGAACAAATCCGCAGGAACCGGCGCAGTCTTCAGGCGGCTGACGACCGGTCACAACGAGCGAGCAACACAATATGACCAATTTACGAACACTGTTGGGCGTCTTTGCCCATCCCGACGACGAGAGCTTTGGGCCGGGAGGCACGTTGGCCCGCTACGCGGCCGAAGGCGTGCAAGTGCATGTCATCATCGCCACCGACGGCGACGCCGGCTCCGTAACCGAGAGCCACCGCAACCAGAGTGAACGCACGCTCGCGCAGGTGCGTAGCGAAGAACTTGCCCGCGCCGCCGTCGAACTGGGCCTCACGAGTATCTGGAATCTGCCCTGCCGCGACAGCGGCATGCGCGGCTCGCCCGACAATGAGCACCCCAGGGCGCTGGTGCAACAGCCGCTCGAACGGTTGGTGGCTGAACTAATCGACTACTTCCGCCGCTTGAAACCGCAGGTCGCCATTACCCACGATCCTTACGGCGGCTATGGCCACCCCGACCACATTCGCTGCTGCGAGGCCGTCACTGCCGCCTTTTATGCGGCTGGACAGGCGGACGGATCGAACGCAGATCGCAACGGCGGCGGCTTGCCTCCCCACGCGGCTCAGAAACTCTATTACACCAGCTTCGACAAAAGCATGCTGCGCTGGATCGTCAAGTTTATGCAGCTGACAGGCCGCAATCCCCGCCAGGTAGGCCGCAATCAAGACGTCGATCTGGTCGAGATCGCCAGCTGGGAGACCCCGATCCACGCCCGCATCGACGTGCGCGCCTTTCTTGACCATAAAGAACGGGCCAGCCGCGCCCATGCCAGCCAATACAGTGGCGGCCCGTCTATGCTGCGGGCGCTGCCGGGACCACTGCGCCGCCGCCTGTCCCGTTACGAAAACTACACCCGCGCCTATCCCGCTCCCAGCGCGTACCAGGAGCCGGATCTGTTCCACAATGTCATCTGACGGGATCCAAATCCGCGTCCGTTATGTCAGCCCGCTATAGGGCGCCCTCTGTGCGCGAAACTTTGGGAGCGTCAATATCTTAATGTAATATCAGGACAAATTCCACTGGAGCCCCCGTTTTCCTCCCCGTCTCTTTCGTTGGCTGACGTGGAGTCGTCGGGACAATATCGGCCCGGTCTTACCCATTAGGAGACGAGAAATGAATCTGCGAACGGTATCCATTCGTTGGCTGGTCGTGGCGTTCACGGTTTTTCTGGCCGTGGCCGTTTCCGGCGCCGCCCTGTCCGCTGAATTTGCCGGCGACGAGACCTACCGCCTTGCCGAAGGTGAGATTGTGGACGATGACCTCTATATTGCCGCCGCAGAGATATATATCGATGGAACCGTCAAAGGCGACCTGCTCGCCGCCGCCTCCTACATAGAGATCGGCCCAAACGGTGTAGTTGAAGGAGACCTGTGGGCGGTGGCCAATGGCGTCGTCATTCACGGCACGGTTCTGGACGATCTGCGTGCTGCCGGCAGTGGCGTTGAAATCACGGGAACCGTCGCCGATGATGCCTTACTCGGCGCTGGCAGCGGTCAGACAACCTTTCCGACCGGCGTTGGTTCACAGGAGATAACGGGCGGCTTGAACGTCACCGGAGAAGTTGGCGGTGACATTTACGTCGGCGCTGGAGAAGCCGATATTTCAGGCGCCATCGGTGGTGACTTCCACGGCGCTCTGGGGGTGCTTTATCTATCCGGCACAATCGGCGGCGACACCGATATCCAAGTCGGCGAATTCAGCGTCAGTGATGCCGCCCGCATCGGCGGCGAACTCACGTACTCCGCCCCAGAGCAACGCCAATTTGCCGCCGGCGTCGCCCGCGACATCCAATTTGAGGCGCCGCCCGCGGACCAAGCCGGTGGCGGCACGTTCGCAGGGGCCATTTTCGGTTGGATTTTCCGGACCGTCGCCATCGGCATCGGCGTCGCCATTCTCGGCTGGCTGCTGTTGCGCTTTCGGCCCAATATACTGGTCCGTCCCGCTGCCGCGATTCGATCAAATCCGGTCGAGACCGGCCTGTACGGGCTGCTGGCCGCGGCGCTGCTGATCTTCATCCCTATCGCATCGATCATTCTGGTCGCCTTTACCTGGGCGTTCTGGGGCGTGTTCCCTGGAATCGCAGTGTTCGTCTTTTTGTTCGCCTCTTCTGCCGTGATCTGGTTCCTCAGCCCGCTGTTCACAGGTGTCTGGCTGGGGGAGAAGATCGGCGAGCGACTGGGCGGAGATCGCAGTCCGCTCCTCCTCCTGCTGATGGGGGCGCTTCTGATCGTCGTCCTCGGCCGGATTCCCATCCTCGGCTGGCTCGTCTATCTGCTTAGTTTCCTATTGGCCGTCGGCGGACTCCTGCGCAGCGGGACCGCCGCGGCCGCCGACCGTCCGGCAGAGACGGCCGTCGTTACCTGATTCCCGGCCTTTGAGAGGTCCAATCCGGGTCACTCAGTAATGGCAGCCATGCAGTTCATGAATCTCGCGGCCTATGCTCGCAATTAACGTAAAACTCTACCCCGGCGATCTGGTTCAGATGCGCAAGCCCCATCCTTGCGGGGGCGACAGCTGGGAAATCGTGCGCGTGGGCGCCGACATCGGCCTGCTGTGTGAGACTTGTGGACGCCGCGTGCTCCTTCCCCGCCGCAAATTCGTCCGCGGCGTCAGAAAGTTCCTGCGCCGCAGTCCGCAAGCCATGAAAGATCAGGAAGGTTCCAGCTAGCAGCGACCACCCGGCCACGGCTGCGACCCGGTCGCCAGACTGACTTTCTCACCCTTCTTTTTTCTCTTCTCAGAAGGAGCGTACTATGCAAAGGGAGGCGCTGGTCACCTATCTTGACGACACCCTGCGCATTAACGAGGTCGCCGACTACGGTCCGCAAGGGCTGCAAATTGAAGGACGCGCGCAGGTCGATAAAATCGTCGGAACGGTGGACGCGCACCAACCCTGTGTCCACGCTGCGCTCGAACGCGGCGCCGACCTTCTGTTGGTGCATCATGGCATTCTTTGGGGCGACGCCAGGCCTCTGGCCGGCAGCTACGGGCAGCTCGTGCGTACCTTCATCGAGAATGATCTCAATCTCTACGCTGCCCATCTGCCCCTGGACGCCCATCCGCAGTGGGGAAATAACGCTGAACTCGCCCGGCGCCTCGGTCTTTCGGTCATCGACTGGTGGGCCGACGTCAAAGGCACCCCCCTCGCCGTCCTGGCCAGATACGATGAGCCGGTCGACTTTCAAGAACTGGTAGCCCGCTTCGAGGAACAGGTAGGACGCCCCCAGCTTGTTCAGGCGGAGGGGCCGCCCATTGTGCAGACCGTGGGCATTCTCAGCGGGTTCGGCGCCGACAGGATCACGGACGCGGCCAGCCTCGGCTGTGACGCCTACGTCACCGGCGAAACCAGCCATGCCCAATACTACGAAGCCGCCAACACAGGGATCAATCTCCTGTACGGCGGCCATTACACATCCGAAACCGTCGGCGTGCAGGCCCTGGGGGAACATCTGGCCCAGCGATTCGGCATCGCCTTTGAGTTCGTTGACCTGCCAACCGGCCTCTGAGCAAGCCCGAATCGGCAGGCGCGGCCCGGGCGGCCTCTCCTTCCGGTGTGTCCTTCGTATTCAGTATTCCTAAAGAAATACCCGCTGCAAGGCAACTTGCAGCGGGTATTGCGCTAACCGTCAGGTGAGCGCCTCAAATCAATTCACCGAAACCGTGCTTACGCACGCGGGGCCGGCTCCAGGCCGATCGCCTCTGAGAAGAGATTGAGTACCTCTCCCTCTTCCGCATGGCGGCCCTCAGCCTTCTTGCTGAACACAAGGTTATCGCCTGCCAGCACCTCAAACAGTCCACCACCCGAAGGAATCATTTCGAGGCTTTCAATCGCTGGCGTGAAGTTCTCCAATAGGTCGGCCGCCGCACGGACGGCACGGGGTGTGTAGTTTCACTGTACACAGTATTCGATACTGACCTTGTACTTCTGCATAGTTCTCTCCTGTCGTTGGACGGCCTTTCGGCGCAGCAAATGAAATATACTGCTGCACGCATTTTAGCAGCTTCTCTCCCCGCCTGCAAACCGTTGCTTTTTCGGACCTGTATCCCAAAAATGGAAGAGCTTCGCACAAGGGGCGCAGTGTCTCAGTCTCTGCCCCGCCCGGGCCCCTCTCCCCTCTTCACACAAGGTCATGTCCCTATGACAAGAACGCTCTCCACTTGGAACCGCTGCCAACTCGGTGCTATAGTGATTTCATGCAGACAGAGAAAGTCCCTGATTCTTCGAGCAAGAACGGAAACGACAGTTCCGATCCGAATTCCGAGTCATCTCCGGGGCTCACCCCGCCCCCACCGGCTCGGCCTGCCTCTCCGGATCGACAACCCGTCTGGTCGCGGCGCCGCTTCCTGGCGGCCGCAGCCGCCGGGCTTGGGATGCTTGTCGGGGCCTGCGACAACGGAGAACCATCACTGGACGCCTCCTCCTTGTCGGCAACTTCCTCAACGCCCGGCCCGTACAACAGGTATCTGCCCTGGGTCGAGATGCGCGGCTTGCGCCCCGCGGCGCGCGACTTCCCGCCCACGCCGCCCAAAGCAACCGCGACCCCAACTCCGACCAACACGCCGTTCCCGACCGAAACACCGGTCCCGCCGCCGCCCACCTACACGCCGACGCCGACCGTTACCCCGTTCCCGCCCGGCCCGGCCAGCAAGCTCGGTCTTTTCATCACCCGCAACCATCCCAGCGTCTTCAACCTGCTGCGCAGCGGCGGCGTCGCCGTCGTCAAGACACTGGAGCTAGACTTTCGTTTCGCCCGCCAGATCAAAGAAACGGCGCCCAATACCCGGCTGATCGGGCGTATCGACCTGCCCCAGTTGCAGCTGCAAAATCTCAACGCGAAGGCCGCCGCACAGGACTTCGTCAATCGTCTCTGGCCTATCGCCGACCATCCCGAGCGCCGCCTCCACTACGACGGCTGGGAAGCCTACAATGAGCCGGTGGCTGGAAACCTGGACGAATTCAAACGCCTGACCGAGTTTGAAGTCGAGAGAACCCGGCTCCTCGCCCAAGGTGGTCTCCGCAGCGTAATCGGCAACTTCGGCACAGGTCAGCCGCCCCTCGAAATGTGGGAGCACTTTCTGCCCGCCGTTGCCGAAGCACAGGTCCACGACGGCTGGCTGGGCTTGCACGAGTATTCCGCCCCCACAATCTACTTCGCCAGCACCCGTGAAGGCCAGGGCCGCTACCCGGGGATCGCCCCGCATGACACCGGCTGGCTGACACTGCGCTACCGCCAGGTCTACAACCAGATCCTGAAGCCCGCCGGGCGGGCGATCCCGCTGGTAATGACAGAATTGGGCGTAGACGGCCTTGTGACCAATCGTCCAGGCCCGCAGGACGCCAAAGGCTGGCAGCACTTTCAGGCGTATTGGGCGCAGCACGGCTTCGGTTCCTGGGGTCCGGGCGCTTACGTGGAACAGCTTGTCTGGTATGATCAGGCAATGCAACAGGATTCCTATGTGATGGGCGGCTGCATTTTCGCCCTGGCAGGCAGCCCCGGCTGGGAATCGTATGAGATCGGCGGGCACGTGGAGTCGGTGCTGCACCAGTACCTGAGCGTCCATCCGCAGCGGTAGCTGACACCAAACAGCCGACGACAAAGACGCGCAGTCCAACGACCATCTTCCGTTACAGTGAATTCTCTGAGCGACATTCATCGGGGTCTGGCCCAAACCGGCATCCTGTTCTTTATTGCATTAGGCTTGTGGGCCATCTGGCTCCGCATTCGCTCCCGCCCGCTGGACAGCAGCTGGTACGGCGCCGCAGTAATCGGTGAACTGCTGATGATCGCGGAGTTTCTGCTGGGGTGGGTGCTCCACGGTCAGGGGCTGAGTGGGAACCTGTCACGCGCTTTTGTTCACATTCTCTACGCGACCGTCGCCGTTATCACCCTGCCGGCAGCCTATCTCTATCTGAGCCGCCTGCAGGATGAAAATGTAAAGACAATTCTTTTCGCAATCGTCTGTTTCTTTCTGATGGAGGTCATCATTCGCGCCCGTGTCGTGGCGCTGGTATAATCTGCACTGCAGTTTTTAGTGGTCTGCTGGGGGGCGGCAGTTGCTGGCTACTAAAAACTGGCTACTGAAAACTGGTGTGCCGTCACCTTAACCATGTCCCGTTCTGTGCTGGTACTGAATGCAACATTCGAGCCTCTGAGCCTCGTCTCTGTGCGGCGGGCAGTCGTACTGCTGCTGCGGGAAAAGGCGGAGTTGGTTGAGGCGACCGAACGCATTCTGCACAGCGCCAGCGAGGCCCTGCCTGAGCCGCTGGTGATTCGTCTTACCCGCTACGTTCGGCTGCCCCATCGCTCTGTCCCACCCACCCGCAGCGCCGTGATTCTGAGAGACGCTTACACTTGTCAGTATTGCGGGGACACGCCGGGCAAGCACTCGCTGACCGTGGACCACGTGATCCCCCGCTGTCGCGGCGGCGATCATAACTGGACCAATCTGGCGACCGCCTGCAAACGCTGCAACTGCAAAAAAGGCGGCATGAGCCCCCGCGAAGCCGGCATGAAGCTGATACGGCGTCCGTTTGAACCGACCTATGTCGCCCTCGTGCTTTTGAGCAACCCGACCGCCGCCTCCCGCTGGGAAACGCTGATGGGCGCGGCATTCTAGCCGCCCTCGACTGCCGCGCCGGCGTGCACCGAAAGCCGGAAACCACCCACCAGAGACCTATATGCACAGGCCCCAACAGGAAACATTGGACGCCGTAATCCGGCGCATTCACGATTTGAACGAGCAGTCGCTCTTACAGCTTTCCCAATATCTGAGCTATCTCAAGTGGCAGGAGGAGCTCTGGCAAAGTCTGTTGGAAGAAGAAGGCACAGACGAAATTGGGTATGCCCTCGTTTGGAAATGCGATCTGTTGGAGCTTTTCCCCAATTCCCGCCAGAGCGCCACCCGTACGCCGGACCTGATGGAGGTGCGAATCGACACCGCCAGCTGTGGCATGGTGCAGCAGCCGGCTCTGTGGCAGCATCCGCCGGTCGAAGGCAGCGCCGTAGTAGAATACGACCTGCATGTACCCCCTGAGGTCGATCGTCTGCGCATGCAGTTCGCGATCGGCCTTCGCGACGGCGCCCAGATGGAAGGCGACAACTTCTGCGCCTTCCGTGTTCTTCTCAACGGCGTGCGCATCTGGAGCAGCACAAAGCAGAGCTGCGAGTGGGAACGCTTCGTCACCGACCTGCCGAACCAGGCCGGGCAACACGCGGTCCTCCAGCTCATGACCGACGGCCTGGGCAACAGCCGCTGGAATTGGGCCGTCTGGGCCGAGCCCCAACTCCTCGGGTACGCCGCCAATCTGCAAGACGCCAATAGCGGGGAGTGAGGGCACGGGGGAAGCGAAGTTAGGGGCCAGAGGTTAGGGGTTAGCTAACCCCTCGTCCCTGTTCCCTTGCCCCTGCCGTTTTCCCTCTTCCCTTCCCGCCCTGCCCGGTGGATGACGGAGCGCCCCGATGCCGGTCCTCGACCTCATTGCCTGGTTTCTACTCGTCCTCTGGGCCTCTCTTGCGACCGGCGGGCTACTCCTTCGCGCATCCCGACCGCACTGGCAGCGCCTCCCCGTCTGGTTGCAAGCGGCCTCTGCGCTGACTCTGCTCCTTCTGGCCTGGTATGGCTATCTCCTCACCCGCACCGGCACCGAAACCGCCCGCTACGCATTGGGCATCGCCGCCGCCATTTCCTTCTTCCTGTTGGGCGGCCATCTTGCGGCCGGAGCGCTTGCTTCCAGGCGGACCTTGTTCGGCATCCTCGCAATGTCTGCCGGCTACCTTCTGTTCGCTGTCGCGGTCGCACAATATGACGCGACCATCGGAGGTGTACGACTGCTCGTCCTGATATTGTCACTGCTCGTCGGCGCGCTGACCGGCCTTCCGCTTCTGTGGCGGATCCGCCGTCGAGAGCCGCTGCAGGCGGCGGCCGCCGCCTACACGCTCCTGCTTTTCGCCGCGACCGGCTTTGCCTTCGGGCTGGCGCTTACATCCCCGCGCTTCGGCGTTTTGCCAGCGGGCGTGCTTCTCCTCGTCTCCAGCGATCTGACCCTACTGATCGAACTGGCTGCCAGCCCGTCCTTTTCCCTGCGCGCTCGGCCATCCAACGCAGGTAATAAGAGCTGGCTCCTCCCATCCCTCAGCAACGCAGCCCGGCTGCTCCGTGCACCCGGCCAGGCTCTCATCGTCGTCTCGATCTGGTCGGCGCTCCAGAATCCTGTTAGCTCGCAGATCCCGGCTTTCGTCTCTTGATGGCCAACTGCCACGCCGCTGCCAGCGCACTGGCTGTCCAGCGGCAACTGTGATTCTCTCGCCCCCATTTCCATTTACTCCATTCTTCGCTATAATAGGACGCTACTAAGGCAGGCTAAGGTCAAACTGTCCCCAATTCAAATCAGGTCATGTCCACCAACACCTTCCCCTTCGGCCAGGACATAGCGTGGCAGCCGAATCCTGACTGGATCGCGCAAAGCAATCTGCAACAGTTTATGGACCGGCACGGCATCGCTTCCTATGACGATCTGCTCACGCGTTCAGTCGAAGATATCGGCTGGTTCTGGGATGCCGTGATGGAGGACCTCGATATTCGCTTCGTCCAACCCTACTCGCAAATTGTCGACCTATCCGACGGCGCGCCCTTCGCCCGCTGGTGTGTCGGCGGGAAGATGAACATCGTTCACAACTGCCTCGACAAGTGGCAGGAAACCGAGACAGCGTCCGAAACTGCTCTTATCTGGGAAGGGGAGGAGGGCGGAAACGCCACCCTTACCTACGCCCAACTCCACCAGGAAGTCTGCCGCTGCGCCAATGCTCTGCGCAGTCTCGGTATCGGTAACGGCGATGCCGTCGGCCTGTACATGCCGATGATCCCCGAACTGGCTGTCGCCTTTCTGGCGGTGATCAAAATAGGCGGCATCGTCCTGCCCCTGTTCAGCGGGTACGGCCCGTCCGCCATTAGAAGCCGTCTCAGCGATGGTAGCGCCAAAGCCGTCTTCGCTGCCGACGGATTCCTGCGTCGCGGTCAGGCTGTGGCTATGAAATCGACGCTGGACAGAGCGCTGGCCGATGTCCCAGGCGTGCGGCATGTGATCGTTTGCAAGCGGCTCCCCGCCTCGTCGCCCGCCGCGCAGATCCCCTGGCACGAGAAACGGGACCACTGGTGGCATGAGCTGGTTCCCCCGCAGCCAACCGAGGCCGACACTACTCTGACCGATGCCGAGGATCCGCTGATGATCATCTACACCAGCGGTACCACCGGACCGCCCAAGGGTGCTGTCCATACCCATTGCGGATTTCCCGTCAAGGGCGCTCAGGATATGCGCCACGCCATGGACGTCAAGCCGGGTGATCGCGTCTACTGGATGACCGACATGGGCTGGATGATGGGACCGTGGCTCGTTCTTGCCACCCTGCTCAACCGCGCCACAATGTTCTTCTTCGACGGCGCGGGCGACTATCCGTCAGTCGACCGCGTATGGGAACTCTGCGCCCGGCGCCAGATCACACTTCTGGGACTCTCGCCGATGCTCGTGCGGACGCTGATGCCCCACGGCGCCGATTACGTTACCCGCCATGATCTTTCGCGCCTGCGGGCAGTCGGGGCCACCGGAAGCCCCTGGGGACCGTCCAGTTGGCGCTGGATATTCGAGAATGTGCTCGAAAGCCGCAAGCCGATCCTCAACTATACCGGTGGCACGGAAATCAGCGGCGGCATCCTGGCCGGTAGCTTTTTCAAACCGCTCAAACCTGCCGCTTTCGGCGGACCCATTCCGGGAATGGACGCCGATGTCGTCGACGAATCCGGCAACCCAGTGCGCGGGGAGGTGGGCGACCTGATTGTCCGTCAGCCCTGGATCGGAATGACGCGCGGCTTCTGGGACGCCAACGACCGCTACCTGGAAACCTACTGGCGCCGTTTCGATGGCATGTGGGTACACGGCGATTTTTGCGCCATCGATGAGGACGGCATGTGGTATATTCTGGGCCGCAGTGACGACACCATCAACATCGCCGGCAAGCGGCTTGGGCCGGCTGAAGTCGAAACCCTGGTCAATGCCCATCCCGATGTCACCGAATCCGCGGCTGTGGCCGTGCCCCACCCCCTGAAGGACAACGACGTAGTCGTGTTCGCCGTCCTCAAACCGGGCGTCGACGTCAACGAATCTTTACGCACCGCCCTGCAAGAGCGCATCACCACCGAATTGGGCCGCCCGCTCAGGCCCAAAGAGGTCAGATTCTGCTCCGCGCTCCCCAAGACGCGCAATGCCAAGGTGATGCACCGCCTCATCCGGGCCGCTTACCTGGGCGAAGATCTCGGCGACACTAGCGCCTTGGAAAATCCAGCCACATTGCAGGCGATCCAGCAGTCCGCATGAACCTTCTCTCCCTCGAAAACGTCTCCAAGCAGTTCTCCGAACGGCTGTTGCTCGATGCTGTCTCGCTTTCCATCAACGCCGGCGAACGCATCGGCCTGATCGGCGTCAACGGCAGTGGGAAGACGACCCTCCTGCGCATGATCGCCGGCCTGGAAGCGCCGGACAGCGGTCAGGTCACCGTTTGGGGCGGCGTGCGCGTCGAAATGGTCCAACAGGAGCCGCAGCTGGACGAGGGCGCGAGCGTTCTCGAGCAACTCTTCCGCAGCAGCTCGCCGCAGATGCGCCTTCTGCGGGACTACGAGAGCGCCAGCCAGCGCCTCGAGCGCGAACCGGCTAACCAGGCCCTGCAGCAGCGCCTGCTGGAACTCTCCGAAGAGATGGAGCGCAGCGACGGCTGGGCCGCAGCCGCCAACGCAAAATCAATCCTGACGAAGTTGGGAATCAGCGACTTCGATGCCCGCGTCGAAACCCTCAGCGGCGGGCAGCGCAAACGCGTGGCCTTGGCGCGGGCCTTGATCGACCGGGCCGACCTGTTGGTCCTTGATGAGCCCACCAACCATATTGATATCGAGACCATCGAATGGCTGGAGGACTACCTGACCACCGCGCCCGGCGCCCTGCTGATGGTCACCCATGACCGCCACTTCCTCGACCGTGTCGTCCACCGTATCGTCGAGTTGGACCGGCGCCAGCTCGTCTCCTACACCGGCAACTACAGCCGTTACCTGGAGCTGCGCCAGTTGCGCCACGACCGCTTGGCCGCCGAGGAGCGCCAACGCCAGAAGCTCCTTAAGCGCGAGCTCGAATGGATTCGGCGGACACCGATGGCTCGGGGCACCAAACAGAAGGCCCGCCAGCAACGCGTCGCCGAACTCCAGCGCATCCACTACGACTCCGACACCGATCGCGTGGTCATGGCCCTGGCTACCCGCCGGCTCGGCAAGACCGTTCTCACAGCGAAAGGCCTGACCAAGTTCTACGCCGGCGCGGCTGCTGTTAATCAGGTTGATTTTGCGCTCGAGCCGGGCGAACGCATCGGCCTCCTCGGCCCCAACGGCGCTGGCAAAAGCACCTTTCTCGACCTGCTGGCCGGAAAAGTCGAAGTCGACGTGGGGCAGATCAAATGGGGTGAAACCGTGCGGCTCGGTTACTACGACCAGCAGACGCGCGACCTCAACGACGCGCAGCGTCTGCTCGAGTTCATCGAGGAGGAAGCGCCGCTGATTCAGGCGCGCGACGGCAACCGCGTTGAGGCCGCCCAGATGATGGAGTGGTTTCTGTTTCCGCGCAAAATGCAGTGGGGGCGCATTGGGAGCCTCAGCGGGGGCGAGCGCCGCCGCCTCTACCTCCTGCGCACCTTGGTCCACCAGCCCAACGTGCTTCTGCTGGACGAGCCAACCAACGACTTGGACGTGCAGACGCTGACCGTGCTTGAGGAGTTTCTGGACGCCTTCAGCGGCTGCCTGATCGTTGCCAGCCACGACCGCTACTTTCTCGATCGCACCGTCGACTTCATCATGCCCTTCGAGGACGGACGCCTGGGCAAGCGTTACCCCGCCCCCTATACAACGTATCGGCGCTTGTACAGCCAGAACCAGCAGGCCCGCCGCATTGACCATTCCCGATGTGCGCCGGCGCCGGGTCGGCCCGCCGCCAATGGACAAACCGCCCCGCGCCCGGCTGGAAAGGGCAAGAAACTGACCTGGAAGGAAAGCCAGGAGTTGGCGCGTCTGGAGTCGGAGATTGCCGGCTGGGAAGAAGAACAGGGGAGTCTGCAGCAGCAGATCAACGACAGCGGCAGCGACTACCAGGCGCTGCAAAGCCTGTCAGCCAGACTGACAGCCGTCGAGTCGTCGCTGGAATCGGCCTTCGAACGCTGGGCGGAACTGTCCGAGCGTCAGGAGATCTGACGCGCGCCGCCCGCTGGCTGCCGGGAACCGAATTCAGACTGCCACGAGCTACTGGAACTGCCGGCGCAGCGCCTCGAGCGACTCTTCGGCGTAGAAATACTCGAAGTGGTGGCAGCCGATAACATCCACCTGCAGGTCCGGCCAGTTGCCGCCCCGCACACCCCGCGCCGACGCCACCCCAACCAGCAGGTCATTCGGCCCCAGAACCTGGTCCAACGCCTTGTCCAGAATGCGCGTCATCTCCGTCTTGGAGAACAGCTTGCGCCAGTTCACAGGGCCGTCCATCTCGGAATTTACGCCGATCTGGATATAGTACTTCACGTTCACCTCATTGCGCGGGTCATTGAGCTTCTCATACAGCTCCGCGCTCGGCGCCAGGTCCTGTATCCCTGTGGTCAGTCGCGAGATCCCGATAATCAGAAGCTGGGCCAAAAGCTCATAGTTCATCAGCCCCGCCTGATTGAGTATGATGGTTGCCAGCCAGGGAATGAGCCGGTGAGATTCGGCCAGCGCCGTGCCGGTGTTGTGCGCCCCCACCATGATCACCCGCTCCACAAACCGGTGGCCGCTCTCCATCTCGACGCAGACTCGGGCTACCTGTGTTCCCATGCTGTGACTGTAAATATCGAGCGGGGGCCCCGTTTCGGCGCCAAAACCGAGACGGCGCAGTTGCGTTGTCATCAGCAGACCGCTCTCGCGAATGCCCGTGTTGATCGTCTCATAGTCGAACGTCAACGCCAGGTCGTATTCGTCCAGCTCCATCAGATGGGGCAGCGCCCTCTGGACCAGCTTCTCAGTGCTGCTGCCGAAACCGTGCGTGATCAGCAGCGCACGACGCGCCTTGGACACATCCTGCGACGTTACCTTCGAATAGACCGGTGTCCCACCCGGCTCCAAGCGGACTTGGCGCACGCCCAGATCCGGCGGGAGCTTCTGGTAGAACAGCTTGTAGAAAAGCACGCGCACAGCATGTTTCGCATCGCGGACGGGCGGTTCCACTCCACCTTCCGCGTCGCCGGACGCCGGGTCCTTGCGCGCCGCGGCTTCCGCCATCCGCCACTCTTCCTGGAGAAAGCCGAATAGCCGCTGGAACATCCCTCTCACGCCCCTGCTTGGCCCTCCTTCAGTCGCAGTCTCTTCCCCCGCCTTCGACCTTGACCCTCGCCGGGCGCCCGCAAAACCGGGCTTGGCCACCGCCGCATCCGGGATCGGCAAGTGGGTGATCTCCACCGCCATGCGCCTTCTGTCGCCGGACTGGGACAGATTCTGGGCGTCGGTTGGATAGCCGACCATGTAGTAATACTCGCCGTCAAAAGCAACCGCGACAATCCCTGCTATACCCGGGTCATTCTCGACGCTGAGCGCAATCCGTAGCGGGGACTCGGCGCTGATCGTCGAAAGCTGTTCCGCCGATGTGTCCAGAACCAGCACACCGGGCGAGCCGCCGCCGGCTCCCGCGTTGTGCGAGAATGAGAGCGGCTGGAAAAACGGCGCCGCTTCCGGACTGCTCAGTCCCGGCGGCAAGGAGATCGGATCTTCTGTATCCCAGGCGAAATGTTTCAGACTGCTTACAACCAGCAGGCCCCCCAAACCCGCCGGTTTCTCCACCGTAATGTCCAGGTCCGTTCCCACATTGATCCTGTTCCGTCCCTGCGGCAGGGCACATTCCTCCTGTCGTCGAAGGGCTGTAACTGCCACCTGCTTCGTAATCCAGCGATCATGTGTATCGTCCCGCTGCACCATCAGATTGCGCACGCGGGGGCCGTCGTAGCGGATGCCGTTCATCAGTTCGGCCAGAGGGCCGAAGGCCCGCGTCTGTTCGGTCCCGTTCGGTTCGTTCAGTTCCGGCATCTCCAGCACATCAAAGGAGGTGGGAACGCGTGTGGCGAAGACTTTGAATATCTCCGTCTCGGACTCCGCTCCCGGGTCCTTCACGACCGGCCCGATGTTGTTGATGAAAAACTCCTTGCCCGGCGCCACCAATTGGTAGGGTGCCCGCTCCGGGTAGATGCGGCGTATGCCGAACTGCGCGGAAAGAGAGAAGGCGGTCACGTAGAGATTCTCTGAGCTGTTGTTCCGAACTGTGACCCAGAGCTTGCGTCCCGGCGGCAGCACGCCGTCCTGGCCCAGTGGCTCGCCGTCCTTGGGAGAAGTGAGGCTGGCGCGTGTGTAAGTCTGGACGTCAATGTTCAACGCCTCTTCCAGCAGCGCCATCGGCGAAGGATTCCGCAGTGTGCGCACATTGTGAAAGGTCGCCAGATGGTGCAGATACTCAGCCGTCTTGGCCGCACCCGCCTGCGTACGCGGCGGCCTCTCCTGCACGATCTGGACGCCGCTGCCGTCTTGGATGACGTAGGCGTCGTTCTCAACGGCCACATGGAAGCGGGTGAATCCATCCTGCGAGCTTCTTCCCACCGCGTGCAGGAATGGGGACGAAGGGGCTGTGGTCAACTCCGCCAGCAGAAAAGGATCGGCGCTGGTCACCTCGTACATCAACCTCTGGTATCCGTAAGCCGTCACCTTCGCCCTGGCAGGCAGACTGAACTCGGTGCGGCGCACACCCTTGATCAGGGCGTATGACGAATCGACTCTGGATTCAATTACCTCGCCGCGGCCAAGTCCCCGCCCTTCAAGTGCATCGCTGCCAGCCGGGAACAACTCCACATGGCTGCCCGACGTGAGACCGACTGCCGCGCCGCCGCCGATGCGAATGATCACGTCGTTTCCCGCATCTCCCGCCTCTCTGGCACTAATGACGTTCAAATAGGGGCCGGCATGGGGCGTCAGTTCGCCGAAGACGGCTCGGTTGCCCGGGCCTTCCAACTGGGGGATCTGCCGGGCATAGACGCTGTGGACCTGGGTCTGTACCGAGTCGTGCACCTCCCGCCAGTTCATTTGCGGATGCAACCCCTGCAGCTTCTGCAGCAGAAAATAGGTCATCGCCCCGTACCAGGTGCCGTTGGTCGGCGAGCGGTACTCGTGGCTCATCTCCTCATCCCGGCAACCGGCCAGCAGCACGTGGTCGCTGCCCAGCTTCCCGGACCAGTGGCGGCTGGCTATCGTTCTTGCGCCCGACGCTTCGGGCAGAACCGTGCCCGCAGGCCGCGCACGGCGGTCGGCCGCGGTCCGGCGCACCGGCACAAATGCACGCGTGCCCGAACCGGCGTGGCAGCAGTCCAGCACCACCGTTACCCGCGCGCCTCGCTCCTCCGCCGCCGCGATCAGCGCTGCCAGTTCCTTGTCCAATATGTCGTAGATCGGTCTGCCCCTGTCATCCGGAGTGCGGCTGTCGCTTGGCACCAGCGTCTCGTCGTAACCGTCCGGCTCATTGGGATCGGCAGAGATGGCTTGGGAGCCGTGCCCGCTGTAATGGAAAAACAGTTGGTCGCCGATTCTGGCCTGCTCGATCAGCCACCGCCAGCCATCGATGATGTTTTGTCGAGAGGGGAGCTTCTCATCCGGTTCAGTGCCTGTCGAAGTCAGCAGCCGGATGTTCTCGGTCGGCACGCCCAGCCGTTGGGTCAGGAATCCGTAAATCGCCCTAGCATCGTTGGCGCAGCCGCCCAGATCGGAGATCACACTGCTCCGGTAATGATTGATTCCGACCACCAGAGCAAACAATCGCGGAGACAACATTCGCAATCCTTATAGACAAGTGAGACACGCTACTACTTCGCGAAAAGCGAGCGGACAGTTTATGGGAAATAGTACGATCTTAGCACATTGACGGCGCAATGAATAACTGAATTCTGCAAGCGATCAGCTGTACTGCGATTGGTCAAGATGGACGCCGGAAGCCCCCAATTCTGAGGTGATTCCCTATTACACTAAGGACGAGAGTGGAAAACTAGCACCCTTGGAAGAGGAGCCTTTTTCCGCTGAGGATGAGTTGCAAGCTCTAATTGCCAACAATCCAGAACTGTTAGACGGCGAACAGGTACGGCCGGATGATCCGAGACGTTGGATCCTTATTACCCGTGAAAAAGGAATCGCCGAAAGCTCAGACTCAAATGAGCGCTGGTCCCTCGACCACCTGATCATTGACCAGGATGCTGTGCCGACATTGGTGGAGGTGAAGCGCGGCTCGAACCGTGAAATCCGGCGTGAGATTGTAGGGCAAATGCTGGAATACGCTGCACACGCAGCACAGACGTGGACGGCGAACGAACTTCGCCAAACTTTCGAGAATTTAAGCGACGAGCAAGGATATGGATCCATCGAACGGCTTGCCACCTTGCTGCAAGCCGACGAAGAGCCAGACGTTGACGCCTTCTGGGATAGAGTTGCGACGAATCTTGCCGCCAAGCATCTCGAAACATTGGTGGATCGCCTTACAGCAATCCTCTTGAGAATGAAGGAGTTGTAACCAAGTAACCGGAGGCCTGACTCGTCGATCTTGGCGTTGGTCAGACCTCCTTTGCACCACTGGCTTGTTGGCCGACCAACCCTCACTCCCCCCGCGTCGAGTTCCCCTGTTCAAACAAAGCCGGCGGCTCAAGCAGCGACGCTATCTGACGTAACAGGTTGTCATGAATGAACGGAGCAGACTCGCTCGCCTGCCCGGCAAATATCTATCTCAGCCGCTGGCAGAGGGGTAGTCAAACAACGGGTCCCAACCGGCCGGCCCGTCCGGCAGCAGATCGAACAGGTGCCACACGCCGCAATACAGATCACCCGGGCCGAACGAGTCCTTCGCTACGCGCACGATCCTGCCGTCTGCGTTCTTGTGAAATACTGAGACCCCCGGCTGGTATCCGGACAGGAACGCCTCCTCTTCCCACCGGAAGCCCATATCCTCGATGAACGTCGTCCCCTCCGCCGAGTACATCGGAAACCGCCAGCCCCGCTTCCTCGCGAACTCTTCCTGCACGCTCGGGCTGTCAGGCGACACCACCACAAACGCGGCCCGGCTCTGCAAATGGTGGCACACGCCATTGAACTCGTCAGCCCACATCGTGCAGTTCGAGCAGCCAGTTCCCATGTTGTGAATGAGGATGAGGTCATTCTTGTCGCCGAACATCTCCGAAAGTCTGATGGGGCCGTCCACGTCTTTCAGCTCGTAATCGCTCACAGGCTCCGGAGGCAGTTGGCGCCGCAGCTTCACCAGCTTGAGTCGAGCCTCATCCAACTCCTTCTGGGCGATGGCGATCTCCCTCTCCAGTTCTGACCTGCTCCCAGACACGTCATCCTCTCTGCGTTGGCAATTCTTACAGACTCTCTTTCTGCTCCCCGGCGTACTTTGAGATTCGGGCCTGGTCCTCAATCTGCTGTGGCTCCGGGAAATTGTCCTCTCTGTTGGAGGTCAGTTGGGCGAACTTTCTGGCCTGGGGCGCAACTCGGCTGTCAAATGAGCCTACAGAATCGTTGAAAGCGTACACCGCCCTCTTCAACCGATTTCCAACTTCTTGGTAACGACTGATGAATATCATCATACGATTGTGCAGTTCCACGCCTTCCTTCAATATGACCTCGGCGCTCTCGGCGATGCGGTGCCGCTGCCAGCCGTTGGCTACGGACCACAACAGCGAAATTAACGATGCCGGCGTGGCGATAGCCACCCTCTTGCTCATGGCGTACTCGATCAACTCAGGGTTGGCGTTCAGCGCCGCCGCCAGAAACTGGTCTCCGGGAACAAACATCACGACAAAACCCAACGAGCCTTCCACTTTCGTGCCATAGTCCTTTTTCGCCAGGTCGTCTACCTGTGCTTTCAGGGCGCTGGCGTGCCGTTTCAGAGAGTCGTCACGCTTCTCTCTGTCGTCCGCCTCCTGCGCCTCCATGTAAGCAACGGTCGACGTCTTGGCATCGATAATAACCGTCCGCTTTTCCGGCAGCCGCACCGTCAGGTCGGGCCTGATCTGGGACCCGCTTCCCGCTACCTGCTCTGCGAAGTCGCAGTACTCCTGCATCCCCGCCAGTTCGACGACTCGCCGCAACTGCACCTCGCCCCAGTTGCCTATCTGTCTGTTGTCGGTCAGCGCGCTCGACAGCTTGCCGGTCTCGGCCGCGAGGTTATCGCTCCGCTGCGCCAGCAAGTCAATCTGCGGGTTGAGCTTCTCATAGTTCTGGGTAAGGGGCTTGACCAGCGCCTCAAACTGTTCGTGGCGCTGTTTGAAATCGCCTTTGGCCGCCTCCAACGTCTTGCCCAAATTCTCCTGCGCCAAATCCATAAACTGGGCGTTGTTCGCCCGCAACGCCTGGCTGGCTGTCGCCTGAAAGCTCTCTTTCAATTGCATCTTGGCCGTCTCCAGGATCTTTTCGGCACTGACTGCGTGTGCCAGCCGACCTTCCAGCGCGGCCTTCTCCTCCCGGTAATCCGCCTCCATTCTTGACAGGCGACTCTTGGCGCGGGATCCCTGCACGAACCAAATGGCTACACCCCCTACCAAGATGCCAACTATTACCGCAGCGATACTTTCCATCTGTCACTCCTCGGCTGTGCCTTTTCCAGACCACAGGAATCAACAAAAATTATGGTCAACTGCTCTGACCGGCAGGCCAAGAGTTGGAAACGCCTGCATCCCCAAGGCGGAGCTGCACACTCAGCCACCCACCCGCAAATCAGTCACAACTCGCACCAGCGCCGGCAGTATCTCCCCGCTCTTGCCCTGGAGAAAAATGTCGGCGATCGCGGAGATAGGACCCGGCTCCGGGTTGACGTCAATAACTGTTGCGCCCGCCCGCCTGGCGATAAGCGGCAGTTGCGACGCGGGATACACCAAACCGCTCGTGCCCACCACAAGCATTACTTCATAGCGATGGGACGCCGCCGCCGCCTCTTCCACCGCGTCCCACGGCAAGCTCTCGCCGAACCACACCACATCCGGCCGCACCAGATCACCGCAGAGACCGCACGCGGGCGGCGAATCCGCCCGGCGCTCTTCTGCCCTCAACTGGTACGGCGCCGCGCACGCCGCGCACCGAAATTCGAACAAGCTGCCATGCAGGTGAAGTACGTCCGCGCTGCCCGCCTGTTCGTGCAGGTCGTCCACATTCTGCGTTACCAGCAAAAACCGTTCGCATAGACTGGCAAGCTCCGCCAGCGCACGATGCCCGGGGTTGGGCGAGGCCCCTTCCAACTGGTCCAGCCGCCACATGTACCAGCGCCACACCAGACCCGGGTCCCGTTCAAACCCCTGAGGAGATGCCAGTTCGTCCGCGTTGAAACGGCTCCACAAACCGGTCTGCGCGTCGCGGAAAGTTGGCACACCCGACTCCGCGCTCACCCCGGCCCCCGTCAGACACACAACCCCAGAAGCCGCCCAAAGACACCGCGCAGCCCTAACGATATCCTCTCTCATGCCGCCCACATTCGCTCAATCCCAGGCCTCTGCAGTAACACTAACCACTGCCGTCTCACGCCCCGAAACGCTTCAACCGGCCCGCGTGCGCCATCGCCTGCGGGATCAGCGTCGTTGCGTGAAAATGCCCCAGTTGACCGGTCGCGCAGGACCGCTCCCCGAATCTCCCGACCCCGTCCGGCATCGCCTGCGGGCTCCACAGCAAAGTCGGCACCGGATGCCAGCTATGGCTGCCCAGAACCGCCGGCGTACTGTGGTCTCCGGTAACGATCAGCGCGCCCGGCCCCAGTTCCACAATGCGCGCAATCTCCGCATCCACCGCCTCGATCTCGTGGACCTTCGCGTCGAAATCCCCGTCCTCCCCGTAGCTGTCCGTCTTCTTAACGTGCACAAAGAAAAAGTCGAAATCGTCCCACGCGTCGACCAGCGCGTCGATCTCATGCTGTGGACGGTCCCCCTCAAATCGGATCGCCTCCATCCCCACCAGACTGGCCACCCCCCGGTACATTGGATAGACCGCGATCGCCCCCGCCCGCATCCCATAGATCTCAGGGAAAAGCGGCAGCCCGGGGTCCTGCGCCAGGCCACGTAGATTCAGGCTGTTCGCCTGCGGCTCGTCGGCCAGCGCTTCACGCGCGTGCGCCGCCCAGCGGTTCACCAGCTCCGCCGACCGCGCCCCTTCGCTGCTTCCGCTCTCATCACGCACCGGCAACGGCCTCCGCCCCACCACCAGCGGATCCGTGTCCGTCAAACTGCCTCCCAGTCCCTCGCCCCGCAGCACAAAGACGAAGCGATGCTCCTGCACCGGCTCGACGAACACCTCACAGTCCTCAAACAACCCCGCGCTCACCTCCCGCAGCTTGGCCGTCAGCCGGACACACTCCTCAGTGGAGATCCGCCCCGCCCGCCGGTCCGTGATCAGCCCGTCGTCGCCGACCGAAGCGAAATTTCCGCGCGCAGCCACGTCGTTGGCCTGCAGAGGAAAGCCGATTCCCAGCGCCTCCAGCACGCCGCGCCCGATCATGTATCGCACCGGATCGTAACCGAACAGGCTCAGATGCGCCGGACCGCTCCCCGGTTCGATTCCGGGCCGGATCGGGACGCTCAGTCCCAGCGAACCGGCCGCGGCCAGCCGGTCCAGATTCGGAGTGTGGGCCGTCTCCAACTCAGTCTTTCCCCCGGGCGCTTCCGGCAGCCCGCCCAGACCATCCATCACCAATAAAACGATCTTGCCGCCGTCCTGATGCAGATCACGCATCAGGTTAAAGTCGGTGAATGGGGACGTCATCGTCTGACTCCTTCTGTTGTAGGCGTGTATGGCAGCGTGCAAGAGCAGGCGGGCGGTCCGAGAGGAAGCGCTGCGGAGGTGGCGATTTTTCTATCACTTCTCACTTCTCTTCACTCACTCCTCATTTCCGTCCTCATACAGATAACAAGCTACGGCATGGTCGCCTTCAACCGGGATGAGCGGCGGCTGCTCTGCGAGGCAGACGTCCATCCCGTGCGGGCAGCGCGGGTAAAATCGGCAGCCGCGGGTTGTCCCCTCCGCGCCCTGCATTCGCATCGTCTCTTCAGCCGGCAATCTGATATCCGTGTCCCACTTGACCTTCGGGTCCGGCACCGGGATCGAGTTGATCAACTCCTGCACATAGGGGTGCTGTGGGTTTTCGATAATTCTGCCGGTATCCCCTGTCTCGGCAGTGATGCCCTGGAACAGGACAATCATGTTGTCGCCGATCTGGTAGGCGGTTGAAAGGTCATGCGTGATGTACAGGAAGGAGATGCCGTGCTCATCGCGCAGCCGCAGCATGATATCCAGGATCATGGCCCGCAGCGAAGCGTCAACCGCCGAAACCGGCTCATCCGCGACAATCAGCCGCGGGCGCAACAGGTAGGCCCGCGCCACCATCACCCGCTGCCGCTGTCCGCCGCTCAGCTGGTGGGGGTATTTCTCCAATATCTCATCACCGCGCAATCCGACTACGTTGAGCGCGTCCTCGATCAGATCTCGTCTCTCTGCCTTGTCGCGGGCCAGGGCAAAATGGCGCATGACAAGGTTGAAAGTGTGCTGGATGCGAAAGAAGGGGTTGAAGACCTCATAGGGGTCCTGGAAGATGGCCTGGACCTCCTGGCGGTAGGTCATGCGCTGCCGGCGGTCCATTTGCGAGATATCAACGCCCTTGTAGAGGATCTGCCCCTGCGTCGGCGTGATAAAGCCGAGCACGAGATTGGCGAGAGTGGTCTTGCCGCTGCCGCTTTCACCCGCAATCGTTGTGATATGGGCCGGCGATTCGTACAGGTCGAGGCTGAAGGAGTCCAGCGCCACCAAGGGCTGCTGCGAACTCAGGAAGCCGCCGCCAAACTCCATCGAGGCGTCCCTGATCTGGAGAAGCGGTTCCGCCTTAGCAGTCTGGGTCATGCCTCTTCCAGCTCGATTAGGGAATGGCGCTCCGGCTCGTAGAGCCAGCAGGCCACCAGGTGGTCATCCTCTCTCTCCACCAGGTCCGGCCGGCGCTCGCGGCAAATCTGCTCGACATGCTTGCAGCGGAACTGGAAAATACAGCCGGGCGGTGGGTTGCGCAGGTCGTGCGTCAGTCCTTCCGTCACGTTCAAAGGCTTCCGCTCTTTGATCGACGGGATCGATTCGATCAGCAGTTGCGTGTACGGATGCAGCGGCTCCGCAAAAGCCGATTCCACCGGCGCCACCTCGACCAGATTGCCTGCATACATAACCGCAATCCGGTCCACCAGTTGCGCCTGCAAGCCCATGTCATGGCCGATCATAACCATCGAGACGCCCAACCGCTCCTTCACCTCCAGCAGCGTCTGCGCCACCACCCGCTGCACCACCACGTCCAGCGCGCTCGTCGGCTCGTCTGCGATGATCACCTGCGGGTTGAGCGCAATCGACATGGCAATGCAGACCCGCTGCTTCATGCCGCCGCTCAACTCGTGAGGGTACATGTTGATGACCCGCTCCGGCAACCCGACGTCATTCAGCAGGCCGAGGATACGCTCTTCAAGTTCCAAGCGACCGATGTTTTCATGGGCCAGGATTGCGTCGGCCATCTGCTCGCGAATCGGCGTGACTGGGTTGAGCGAGTTCATGGCGCCCTGCGGCACCAGGGCCAGATCTTGCCAGCGCACCTCGCGCAACGCCTTCCCGGACAGGCTGACCAGGTCCCGGTCTTCGATTCGTACCTCCCCCTGCACGATCCGGCCAGGCGGCTGCACGACCTGCAAAATGGCCATCGCCACTGTCGTCTTGCCGCAGCCGGATTCACCCACCAGGCCCAAGATTTCGCCCTTGCGCACATTGAAGTTGACACCGTTTGCGGCAATGACCTCACCGCGCGGCGTGAAATAATGGACGTGCAGATCGTCCACTTCAAGGGCTGCATCCTCTTCGCCGTCAACACCGCTACCCTTGTGCTCGACGGCCGGCGCCTCTCCCTCCGCCCTACGCTCACGTCGCGACGAGCTGAACTGCCGGATGCGCGGGTTGGCGATCTCATCCAGCCCAATCGTCATCAGAAAGAAGCCAACGAAAATGACCATCAGGATGATGATCGGCGGCAGCCACCACCATACCAGGCCCCGTACCAGCGCCGCGTTGGTCGTCGCCTGGTTGATGATTAGCCCCAGCGAGGGCACGCGCGTCGGGCCCAATCCCAGCACCTCCAGCCCGGTCGCGCCCAGGATCGCCACCGAAATGCCCCCGGTAAGGCTGGCCGCCAGCCACGGCAGCATGTTGGGCAGCATCTCCACGAACATGATCTCCAGCGCCGGCGCGCCCGAAAGATGCGCCATCCGCACGTAGCTGCGTTCGCGCAAAGTAAGTATCTGCGAGCGCACCAGGCGAGTCGGTCCGGGCCAGGCAAATGCCGCCAGGATCAGCGCCATCGCCGTCGTGTCGGTCATCTGCACGTAGGAGGCGATCACAACCAGCACGACCAGCGCCGGGATCGTTACCGCCGAGTCACTGAGCGTGCGGATCACGTGGTCCCACCATCCCCCAACGTAGCCCGCCACCGAACCGAGTACCATGCCGATGCCCATGCCGATGATCGCCGCTAGAAACCCGACCTTGAGCGACGAAGGTGTAGCCAAAATCAACTGCGCCAGCATATCGCGCCCGTTACTCTCGGTCCCTAAGGGGTGTTCCGGCAGGCCCCCCTCCTCCCACACCGGCGGCTTGTTCAGCGGCCCGGCTCCGGTATAGGCCAGATCAGTGTCCCAGAAGAGGGGGCCGAGCAAGCCGAACAGCAAAATCAGCAGGACGATACCAACGCCCAGCAGGAACTTGAAGTTCAGCCACGGGGAGTCCCACGTATTCAACCCCCAGCCGCGCGCCGGGGTGGTTGCTTCTTCAACGGTTCGTTGTCCGACAGCCAATGGTATTTGCGGTTTCTTGCCTTAGCGCATGTTCCTTTTGTAGGTAATGCGCGGGTCGATAAAGGGATAAAGCAGGTCGAGCAGGAAAACGCTCGTTGCCGTCACCATGATAATCAGATTAGCGATCGCCTGTGTCACCGTATAGTCCTGCGAGATGATCGCTTGGTAAAGAGTGTAACCGGTCCCCGGATAAGCGAAGATGAATTCAACCAAAATGGACCCGCTGATCAGCCCGCCCAGGCCCAACGCCAGCGCCGTCAGCGCCGGCAGGATCGCGTTACGCACACCATACCGGAAGAAAATGCGCGTCGGCGACAGCCCTTTTACCTGCGCCAGCAGAAAGTAGTCCTCGTTGTTGACGCTGATCATCAGCCCCCGCATGCCCAGCGCCCAGCCGCCCATCGAGGTCAGCACAATCGACACCACCGGCAGAATCGCATGGGTGAGCACATTCTTGATGAATGGCAGGTTCCATCCCGGGTCCACTCGGCGCGAATAGGCCCCCGTTGCCGGCAGCCAGTCCAGTTCAAATGCCACCAGATAGATCAGCATAATGCCGAACATGAAGTAGGGGATCGCAGTAAAGGTCAAGCTGCTGGGCAGGATCAGCTGCAACCATCGCGGTGTGCGCCGCCAGCCCATCAGCGAGCCGATGGTCACGCCAATCGAAAAGGACAGCACGGTTGCCACGGCCAACAGACCCAGCGACCACGGCAGTGCATCGCTGACCATGGTCCACGCTTCGGTTGGGAAGTGCGACAGCGAATATCCGAAATTGAGCCGGAACACGTTGCCCCAATAGCGAAAATACTGTACATGAATCGGGGCATCCAGCCCGAAGCGAGCCTTCCAGCTCTCGATCAACTTGTCGGCGTTCTCAATGTAACCCGCATCAATCGAAAGGCGGCCCACCATCTCGCTCACGGGATCGCCCGGCGCCAGACGCGGGATCACGAAGATCAACGTAGACCCCAACCAGATGGTCAGGAGATACATCAGAAAACGCTGCAGAACGTACTCTCTGGTCAAACCGCGCATAAGCAGAATTTCATAGGTCAGTGGCCAGCGCTGTTACTGACCACTGACCACTAACCACTGAATTTACTTGCTCGTCGATTCAATCTCCGGCAGGATACCCACGAAGCTGGGGCACCAGATCACCGGCCGCTGATAGTAGTTGTCGATCGTCGGCCAGTTCGTCCAATAAGTGGTATTGAAGGGCACCAGTTTCTTGGACTGGGCTGTCGGAATCGCCGGGATCTCGTCGTAGTAGATCTCCAGGGCTCGTGCCGTAAGCTCGAACAACAATGGATCGTCCCAACCCAACTCGCTAATCTGGTCAACCAGTTCAGTGAACTCGGCATTATGCCAGCGGAAGCGATTGGAGTGAGGCAGCTGGTGGCGTTCGCCTGCGGGGGGCACTTCATCGGCGCGAAGTGTGCGCAGCGTATTCCACGGCTCCACGATCGAGCCGCAGGTCTGCCAGCCGCTCTGTGTCTCGTAGTTGCCCGTGTCCAGGTATTCGACCCAGGTGCCGCCGATAAGGTTCACTTTGACGGCATTGATGCCGAAGCGCTGCAGTTGCTCGGCGAAGACATCGGCGACGCGTTCCAGTTCGCTGATGCCTTCGTAGACCTGGATCTCAAGGCTCAGTTCTTCGCCGTCCTTCTCCCAGTAGTCACCCGACTTTTCATAACCTTTGGCGAGAAGGATCTCCTCGGCTGCGGCCAGGTTGGGCTGGGTGAACTTGGCGATCGTCTCGGCCGGCACCAGGTCGGCGAACTTCTGCATCGAGGGGTAGAGCGGGAACGGATAGGGGCCCATGATCGAGGTGCCTTCATAGGCGATATCGATGATCTGCTGGCGGTCCATCACGTAGTTGAGGACCCAGCGCATATCCTTGTCGTTCCACGGCTCGATCGAGTTGTTGACCGTGAGGCTGCGCGCACATGGATCGGGCCAGACAAACGGCATCTCATCCTGGAACGCAATCCAGTTGGGATTCTGCGCCACCAATGCCTGGAACGAGCCGAATGTGATGTCGTGCAGGCCGTCATAGTCATCCTCAATCGCCGTCGCCAGGCGGACTTCCTCGGTGCCGGTGTAGGACATAACCAGTTTCTTCGGCTCTGGCAGCTTCTTCAGACCGATTTCGGCAGCCCACCAGTTGTCGTTGCGCACCCAGATCGTTTCGTTCTCAGTGACCTTGGCCAGCTTGTAGGGACCGGTACCCATCGGCAACCCCTTCTCCAGGTCGAAATTCTTGAAAGTCGCCGGGTCTTCCACGTTTTCCCAGATATGCTTGGGGACAAAATAGTCGACGCCGCAAATGTTATCGGAGAAACGTTCCAGTTTGAAACGCACATTCGGTTTCTTAAGGTTGTAGATGACCGTCAGATCATCCACCTTCTCAACCGACTCGATCCATTCCTGGTAAGCGAAATGCTGGCCGAGCGCATCGTTGTTCATCTGCAGCTCGGTCGAAAAGATGATATCGTCGGCCGTGAACGGCGTACCGTCTTGCCAGGTGATGCCAGCGCGCAATTTGAGCGTCCAAACGGAATGATCTTCGTTGGGGGTCAGGGACTCTGCCAGCCAGTTCTCGATTTCGCCGCTGCCGTAGTTCAACAACGTCAGCACATCCGAAAACTCCGTATAGCCCCACCCGACAGCACTGCCGCGCACGTAGGGGTTCCAGTTATCACCCCCCTGCAGCGGGCTCGTCCGGTCCAGGATCACCGTCTCCTCGCGCGAGGCATTGAGATAGTCCTCCGTCGTGCCCATCTCCTCCGTCTGGCTCTCGCTCTCTGCAACCGGCGCCTCCGCGGCCGCAGGCTCTTCCGGAGCCCCGCACGCCGCCAGCAAGACAGCAAACAACAGCAGGAGTACCGTCAATCGATAAAGCAGTTTCATGCTACGCTCCTTGTTTGAACAGTGATATTAAGTTGGAGGAATCGACTCTGGAATCTGACAGTCCGCCTTCAGAGAAGACAGGCAGTGATGCGTGAAAAGTGGACAGTCGTTACGTCCGGTCACCGCGTTCTGGTGGCTTGGAACTGCGGGACAAGACGTCCCGCTTGCAACAAGGAAGTCTTGCCAGGTACAACTGTCGAAGGAGAGGGCGCGTTGAGGAGGGGGAGAGAAAACCGGAGGAGAGGAGGAGGAAAGGGTCCTCACTCCCCGCTCCTCTCCCCTCGCTGCTCAAACTTAGCTGGCCAGCGACAGTTCCGTCTTTGGATCGAAGATGTGTGCATTGGCCATATTGATCGCCAGCTCAATCTCGTCGCCTGTCGAAACCCGCACGCGGGGGTCGACACGGGAGATGAACTGCTTGTCGTCCGGTGTCAGGCAGTAGAGGAAAATCTCATTGCCCATCAACTCGGTTACGTCAACCTGGGCCACCATACCGGACTCGAGAATCTGCGGCGGCGCAAACTCTTTCGAGTGGATGTCCTCGGGGCGAATGCCGAAGATCACCTCATTGCCAACATGCTCTCGCCACTCCGTCACTTTCTCTTCCGGCACATCCAGCCGGAAGCCGCCCGCGTTGACCTCCATCTTGCCGTCGCTCTCGACCAGCGTGGCATCGAAGAAGTTCATGCTCGGGCTGCCGATGAAGCCGGCCACGAAGATGTTCGCAGGGTGGTCGTACAGGTTCTGCGGCGAGTCGACCTGCTGCAGGACCCCGTCCTTCATCACCGCGATGCGGGAGGCCATCGTCATCGCCTCCACCTGGTCGTGGGTCACGTAGATAAAGGTCGTCGCCAAGCGCTGGTGCAGCTTGGAAATCTCTGCACGCGTCTGCACGCGCAGCTTGGCGTCCAGGTTCGACAGCGGCTCGTCGAAAAGGAACACCGCCGGCTCACGCACGATCGCGCGACCGACAGCAACGCGCTGGCGCTGGCCACCCGAAAGCTGCTTCGGCTTGCGGTCGAGCAGATGCTCAATGCCCAGAATCCCACCGGCCTCTTCTACACGCCTCTGAATCTCGTCCTTGGGCGTCTTGCGCAGCTTCAAGCCAAACGCCATGTTGTCATAGACGCTCATGTGCGGGTAGAGAGCGTAGCTCTGGAACACCATTGCGATGTCCCGGTCCTTCGGCGGCACGTCGTTGACGATGCGGTCGCCGATCAGAATCTGTCCCTCTGTGATCTCCTCCAGCCCGGCCAGAAGGCGCAGACTGGTTGTCTTGCCGCAGCCGGAGGGGCCGACAAAGACCAGGAATTCCTTGTCCTCGACGTGGATCGTCAAATCATTGACGGCCACGACGTCGCCGAAGCGCTTGTAGACATGTTCGTAGGTTACACTTGCCATTTTGCTCCTTTGCTCCTTTGGTGAAGATTGGGCCCACCTACCTCACTGGCATCGGATGCGGGTGAGCCGGATGCACTCTCTTCTCTGCGGCAGAACTGTTCGGTCGCGCAGGCGGGGGCGAGCACTTACTCCTTTCCGCCTGGCGGGACTCGTTGCCAAAACCGTCCACAAAGAGGAAAGCGTGACAATGGATAATGCTGCGATTCAGCGCAAGCCGAAAAACGTCTTAGGGACGATGCAACCGCAGATTGGCGGTAGCAACACACCGCGGCACGCGACACGTACATCCAGGATAGACGAATAGGAGTTGACGGCGGCCAATTCACCGTGCTGGCGGTCAGCAGCCGCAACCAAAAATAAGAACTTAGCGGACGGGCGCAGTATAGCACGCTCGAAACGCGCAGGCAAATTGCCGAAATCGGCCTGCGACGCCCTCAAAATCAGCTCCCGAATCTAACTGAGACGAGCGAATGTGCCTCTCTCTTCTCCACCCTCTCCTAATCCTTTGGGCGGTCGGCCGCAAGCGGCCTTCCTTGTGCGGGGGAAACCCCCCGCAACGCTCCCCTCTCTGCAAGCTCCTTCCTTCGTGGACAATTGGAACAATTGAGGCGAGCCACCTTTGCCTACCAGCCCGCGCCGTCTCTGGCCGCTATCCACTACAGTCTTATCAATCACATAAAGTCTGAACTGAATACTCACCAAACCGCCCCAAATGAGAGGGGTAACAGAAAATTTAGAACTGACTACTAAAAACTGATTAAAATCTTGCCCTTTACACGCCCGCTGTGGTACTTTCTGCTCTATGGTCGCCAGACACCGATCCAAGCAGCCCCAGACATCCTCCACGATCTTACCCGGCCTCGCCGGTTGCTCTTTGCTCCATGCCCGCGACAAGGGCCAGGCCATCGACAAAACAATCCGCCCGGACCCGGCGATGGCCGCCCAGACCGGCACCGATCCCGATGTGGATACCACGGTCGACACCGCCCGAGAAGAGCCGTGGACCATTCTCGTCCATAACGATGATGTGACCCCCTACGAATTCGTCGTCGATACGCTTGGCCACATCTTCAGCCTGTCCACCGAAATCGCGGAAACCGTCACCTGGGAGGCGCATTCGAAAGGGGTGGCCCCGGTCTGCTCCCGTCCTCAGTCCGAGGCAAAACGGCTGATCAGCGACGCCCACACCTTGGCCCGCGCCGCCGGCTACCCCCTCACATTCTCGATGGAACCGAAATCGTGACAGTCCACGACCCGCTCGCCCCCCATTCACACGAGCCCAATCCCTTGCCGCCGTCCCCCGACGCCGACCTGACCGTTCATCTGCCGGATGGGTCCGCCCGCCGCATCGCCCCGGCAGCTCTGCGCAGCCTCAATTTCGTCCCGGCTGGCCGTCTCCCTGAGCACGCAGCGAGCGCAAAACAGGTAACCGTGCCAGACTGCTACATCGTCTCCACCGGCCACGGCACGTCGGGACCCTTTGCCTTCACCGGCCTGCGCCTTCTCGATCTCGTCGACCTGCTTTGGACCGGCGACTGGGGGCAAGTGGAAGTGGTCAGCGCTGACGGCTTCGGCACGCGCGCGTTGCGGGCCGAGCTAGCCGGACCCACACAGCGGCCGGTCATTCTCGCCCATACGCTCGAGGGCCGGCCTCTCTCGCGGGCCGATGGCCTCGTCCGTCTCATCGTTCCCAGCGAAACCGACGACGCTCTGCGGCAGGTCAAATGGGTAGCGCACGTGCGCATCATTTCGGACAGATAACAGGTTTCACTCGCCCGCCGCAGAACACCGTCAGTTGCTCCCACCTTCAGGAACTTCTACGATGCCCACGACCCTGGTTGGAATCGATGTTGGCGGAACATTTACCGACTTCGTGCTGTTGCAGGATGGCCGTCTGCAAGTGCACAAGGAGGCAACCACGCCCGAAGACCAGAGTCGCGCGATTCTGGCCGGGCTGACCCACCTGGGCATAGTGCCCTCCTCCGCTGAAGACGCGGCCGTTGACGCCGAACTCGTGCACGGCACAACCATCGCCACCAACGCCCTGCTAGAGCGGCGCGGCGCACGTACCGCCCTGCTGACCACGGCCGGTTTCGTCGATGTCATCGAGATCGGCCGCCAGAACCGGCCCAATCTCTACGCTCTCCATCAGCAACGACCGCACCCGCTGGTGGAGGTCGATCTTCGTTTCGAAGCGCTGGAGCGGCTGGACATTGAAGGCAACGTCCTCACCGCCTTGGATGAGGAGGCCCTCGCCCGCACAGCCGCCGAGATCACCGCAGCCGCGCCCCGGAGTCTTGCCGTCTGCTTTCTCCACAGCTTCCGCAATCCCCAGCATGAACGCCGCGCCGCCCAGCTCTTGCACCGTGCCTGTCCGCACCTTGCCATTTCCCTCAGCAGTGACATTCTGCCCGAATACCGCGAGTATGAGCGCACCGCCACCACCGTCATCAACGCCTACCTGCTCCCGCTCGTAGGCAGCTACCTCGAACACCTTAACGACGCCCTCGCAGACGCCGGTGGCCCGCGTCCGCAAAGCGGTAGTTCGCAACGGGCCAGCCTTCCCATCCGCGTCATGCAGTCCAACGGCGGCGCTATCGGTGCCGCCCAGGCAGCGCGCGAACCGGCCCGTCTCGTCCTTAGCGGACCGGCAGGCGGCGTCGTTGGCGCATTTCGACTGGCACAGCTTGCCGGCGTTGAGTACAGGCCGCCAGCCGCCAGCCGCATTTCGTCCTCACAACCTGACAGCAGTCAGGACCAGCAAGGCCCGCGCATCATCACTTTCGATATGGGCGGCACCAGCACCGACGTCGCCCTCTGCCCCGGCCGCGTTCCCCGCACCACCGAGAGCGAAGTGGCCGGCCTACCCTTGCGGCTGCCCGTCATCGACATTCATACCGTCGGCGCCGGCGGCGGCAGCCTGGCGCGCGTGGACGCTGGCGGCGGCCTGCGAGTCGGACCTGAGAGCGCCGGAGCCGTACCGGGTCCCGTCTGTTATGCACGCGGCGGCCAACAACCGACCGTCACCGACGCCAATCTCGTCCTCGGACGCCTGGATGCCGGTCAGTTTCTCGGCGGCAGCGGGGCTATGGCGCTCGATGTGGCCGCGGCCGAGGCGGCCCTGGTCGACTTGGCCGCCCGGCTCGGTGGGCTCTCCATCCATGAGACCGCTTTGGGCGTCATCCAGGTCGCCAATGCCCGCATGGAACGGGCCTTGCGCCGCGTCTCAGTCGAACGCGGCTTCGACCCGCGCACCTTCACTCTCGTGCCCTTCGGCGGAGCCGGCCCGCTTCACGCCTGTGACCTGGCCGACGCCCTCGGGATTCCCCGCATCCTCCTGCCCCCCAGCCCCGGCGTTCTCAGCGCCCTGGGCCTGCTGATCGCCGACGTCGTCCACGAATCCTCCCAGGCCCTGCTGATCGAGGCGGGTAGCTTGGCCGAGGAGCCTGCACCCTTGCAGGAGAAAGCCGCGACACTGGAAGAGCGGGTGAAAGCCGTGCTGGCCGCCGAAGGGGTCGACGCGCCCGCATTGGAAACCTCTATGGACCTGCGCTATCGTGGACAAAGCTACGAACTCTCCGTCCCCCTCGACCTGCCCGCGCCGACCGCGACGCAGGCCTCCCACGCTGTGCAGCGTTCGATCAAAGCCTTTCACGCCGCCCACGAAGCCCGCTACGGCTACGCAATGCCCTCCGAAACGGTCGAATCAGTCGCCGTGCGTCTGCGCGGTACCGGCGCCGGCGCCGAGCTGAGCCTGCCGCAGGAACCCCTCGGCCCTTCCGACCCGGAAGCAGCGCACGTGGCCGCCAAACCGGTTTGGTTCGGTTCAAATAGTGCAGCAGCCACTGCCTGCTATGATCGTCTTCGTTTGCGGCCCGGCCACCGTCTCAAAGGCCCCGCGCTCGTCTTTCAGTTCGACACCACCACCGTTGTCGCGCCTGGCTGGTCCGCACGCGTCGACGAGCGCCACAATCTCCTCCTAGCGCGCGCCGGGGCCTGAAGCTGGTCTTGCGCCCCGGCTGTGTTATGATACGTTTCGGACGCCCTAAGGGGTTCTCTGCCAGGTAACTGAAAACTGGATTCTGAAAAACGAACGAAATCTTCCCTGCGGAGTTGTACGATGGTGACACTGACTTCCCAGCAACGTCTTCTGCTTTTTCTGCTGCCGCTGATTGTGGCCGCTCTCCTGCTCTGGATCCCGGTTCGCGATGCACTCGAAGTCGGCCTGCCCGACGCCGAAATTTACGAAGCCGACGTGCCGGAGGGCCACCACTGGGTCGCCTTCACCGTCCCCGAGGATGACGTCTACGCCACCAATGGTGCGACGCTCTCTCTCGTCCTCGAATTCGAAACACTGGAGGGCCAGGTCGACGCCGCCAACCGTACTGTCGTCTTCGATCTGGAAGACGAAGAAGAAGTGCATGAGCTGACTGTCCTCTGGCCCGATGGCCGCCGGCAGAACTTCACCAACGTGGCGATCGGCGAACGGCACGAACTGGCCTACCCAAAGACGATCAACGATGCCCTCGCCGCGCAGTGGGCCTTGCGCGGCGCCTTCTTCCGCTTCTGGGTCTGGACCGGCATCGCCGCGCTCCTCATCCTCTTCGGCCTGCGCGTGCTCTCCTGGGCCCAGGCGCAAGAGTCTCACGCATGAAATCCAGTGACCGGATGCCAGCGTCACTGACCACTGACCACTGCTTCCTCATGGCTCCCGATCCCATCACACTTGAGCTTTACCGCCATCGTTTCAGCGGCATCGCCGAGGAGATGGGGATCACCCTCCAGCGCACAAGTTATTCTCCCAATATCAAGGAACGCCTCGACTTCTCCTGCGCGCTCTTTGACGCCTCCGGACGGCTCGTCGCCCAGGCCGCGCACATTCCCGCCCACCTCGGAGCAATGCCCGACAGTGTCGCCGCCGCCCTCGCCGTATTCGACCATTGGCAGCCGGGCGATGTCGTCATCCTCAACGATCCCTACTTCGGCGGCTCCCATTTGCCCGACATCACCCTGGTCTCGCCTGTTTTTTTGAGCGAAGACAATGGCGAACGAGGCACGCATAGTGACGAGAACACAGGGGAGAATATAAACTCTCACTCCTCGCCGTCAGCCCCCCACTTCTTCGCCGCCAGCCGCGCCCACCACGCCGACGTCGGCGGCATGTCGCCCGGCTCGCTGCCCCTCTCCACCGAGTTGTACCAGGAGGGCATCATCATTCCGCCTTTGAAGCTCTACGAAGGCGGAGAGCTGGTGGAATCCCTGCTTGAGCTGGTTCTGCGCAACGTGCGCACGCCCGACGAACGCCGCGGCGATCTCGCCGCCCAACGCGCCGCCCACGCCGTCGGCGACCGCCGCCTCCACGAACTGGCGGCCCGTCATGGCAACGACGAGTTGCTGGCCTATGCCGGCCATCTGCAGGAATACAGCGAGCGCCTCACCCGCGCCGCCATTCGCGGCTGGCCCGATGGCAGCTACACCTTCGAGGATCCAATCGAATCGGTCGTTGACGGCCGCACAACCCCCGCGCCCATCCGCGTGAACGCCACCGTCAGCGGCGAGACCGTTACCTTCGACTTCAGCGGCACCTGCCCCAGCATCTACGGCTCCCTCAACGCCCCCCTCAGCGTAACCAGGTCGGCCTGCTACTACGTCGTCCGCTGCCTCGTAGGCGAAGACGTGCCGGTCAACGCCGGCTGCTTTGCGCCTGTCCAGGTAGACGCGCCTTCCGGTTGTCTGGTGAACGCCCGCCCGCCCGCTGCCGTCGCCGGCGGCAATGTCGAGACATCCCAGCGTATCACCGACGCCGTATTCGGCGCGCTGGCCCAGGCTCTGCCCGATCGCGTCGCCGCGGCCGGCCAAGGCACGATGAACAACTGTACAATGGGGGGTGAGAACGTTGACGGCTCGCCCTGGACCTACTACGAGACGCTCGGCGGAGGCATGGGCGCTCACCCACAGGGGGACGGCTTCAGCGGCGCACACGTCCACATGAGCAATACGCTCAACACACCGGTCGAGGCCCTTGAAATGGCCTACCCGCTGCGCCTGACCCGCTATCACCTGCGGCGGGACAGCGGCGGCGCCGGAAAGCATCGAGGCGGGGACGGCATCGTGCGCGAGTACGAGATCCTCAGGCCGACGACGGCCACCATTCTCAGCGAACGCCGCGCTATTGCCCCCTGGGGTCTGGCCGGTGGCGCGCCGGCCGTGCCCGGTCGCAATCTTCTCATCGATACCGACGGCTCGGAGGAAGAGCTCTCCTCCAAAGTCACCCGCCGCATGCAGCCCGGCCAGCGCTTGCGCATCGAGACCCCCGGCGGCGGCGGCTGGGGAACAGCTTCGTCACCAGAGGCTTAAGCAATATGCAACTGCAGAAAGGCGCCAGGACAGAAAATGAAGTGAGGGGCTTTTCTAACTATATAGATGGCGGACGACAACGATTGCAGATTGCACTTCTTGGGAGTAAGTCCTATTGACCAGACAGGAATTTTATTTGACCTTAACGCCTGACAATCTATTCCACTTTTCTGGAAAGTACTGCATGGCTTTGTTCTGGAGACCGGGTTCCAGATCGTCTGGCAGTGGTTCGAGTGAAAACGGCTCTGAGTGCCAACTTGCCCAATCAACAGGAGGATAGTATTTCAACTGTCCACCGGAAAGTCCGTACCATTCAAACAGAGTGCCGTTATTGTCCATCCCAATCAATCTTCGTCCTTCTACGCGCCAGTCAAGTTGCATGGGGTCGGGGAGGTCAATTGAGTACTGCAATTGAGTACTGAAAGAGTTGATACAGCCCGGATGTCTTGTTCCATTGAAGTGTAAGAAAGAAACTTCCCGTAGTATCAACTATCCCCCCATTCTCGATCCCAACACTGCTATGCCATCCTTCAACTATATCGATCAGAATAGAACCAATGCGGTCGGGATACATATGATAGGATTCCTGTGTAATCCCTCTTTACCTTGATCGAATCCCAGAATTCTCCAGAGGCGTTTGAAAGTTCTATAGTAACATGGTTCTTACGCTGCACTTCACGCAATGTGCCCCGCATTTTACAGGAAATTCCAATCAGATTTTTTTTGCCCCATTTCGATCAAGACGTCATAGATAAACTTGCTTTCCGAATTAACACCACCAAATACAGTGGCAACTGTACGCTCGAAGTCTCGCCAACCAGGAAGTGTAAAACCCTGACGAACCAGCATTCCACTACCATCCTGATAGGTACTCAGCACTAACCTGAACTTCTCAATCTCTGTTGAAGAAGGAGGTCGATCAACGAAGGGAATTGACATTACTCTTCTCCAGTGGTTGATTCAGTAACGTCTAAATCAAGGTCATCTCTGAGCAATAGGTCTGTGGATACATTGAACAATTGTGATACCATCATAACAAGCTGTATCGTCGGTGATTTGCGACCGAGTTCGATTTCATTGATGTAGCTGTGCGTAGCATACCCCAATTGCTCTGAGAGTCTCTTGAGAGTCATCTTATGGTGCAGACGCAGTCTGCGTAGCTTTTCTCCAAAACGATTTGCGCTGTTCATTCGACTCGCTACATTGTGGCTGTAAAAGTATACTCTGGATTCAACGAACATTTGTTCAGGACTTGACTCTTGATTTCATAGATGCTATATTGTCTCTAATAGAGACATTTGAAATTGAGAGGTGTTGGAATGAGTCTTTCTAAACATAAAATGCTCAATAGCCCTATTCGCTGGGTCGGAGGAAAATCGCGCTTGCGTAAGCATATTATTCCACTGATTCCGCAACATACCTGTTATGTCGAGCCATTTGCAGGCGCTGGTTGGGTGCTATTTGGGAAAGTTCCAAGTCGGGTTGAGGTCTTGAACGATATCGATCAGGAATTAGTGAATTTTTTTGAAGCGCTCAAAACACAGCCCAAAGAGTTGATCGAGTCTTTTGAGTGGGAGATCGTTTCACGTGCGAAGTTTGAGTTCTTAGCAGATCAGGATGTTGAGAATCTCTCTAAAGTGGAACGCGCTCATCGCTTTTACTACATATTGATGGCTGGTTGGGGCGGCGAACTTGACTATCCGCGTTTTCAGACTAGCATCACAGATGGAGGGCATGGGAATAGATTGATTGGAGCGCTCAAGCATCTTGAAGATCGTTTGCGTCCTGTCCATGCCCGATTACAGACTGTCATACTTGAAAATCTGCCTTGGGAGCGATGTATAGAACGCTACGATCGTAAGACTACATTCATGTACATCGATCCCCCTTATCCTCAAAACGGATGTAATTATAAGCACAATATGCAAGATTGGGAAGATCATCGCCGACTTGCAAATCGACTGTCCACGACCAAATGCAAATGGATGCTTTCATCCTACGATATTCCTGAAGTACGAGAGATGTATGAAAGTTTCTCCATTCGCACAATTCAGTCATTCTCGGGGATGAAAAGAAAGAAGAACGGTTCTGAGCGGGTGATCAATCAAGAAGTTGTGATTGCAAACTATGATTTCGAGTCATCGGAAATGTTGGACAGCAGCTATCAACCTGCTATCACCCAGCAGAACCTGTTGCAGTTGAAGCAATCCAGCGCGCAGGACTATATCCCTACCGCTCCAACCTCCACGCCACCACCAGACTGACCAGACTGATCGCCGCAACACCACCGAAAACTAACCGGTAGGCCTCTCCCGCTCCCGGCGCGAACAGTAGTGCCTGTTGTAGCCCCACCCCTGCGATCGTCGCGCCGACGACGCCGCCGCCAAATCGCGCCGTGCTGTATAACCCGGCCGCGGACCCGCTCTCTTCCATGGGGATCTCTTCCATCGCCGCGCGGTGAAGAGCTGCCATCGCCAGCCCGCCGCCCAGCGATTGCGTCAGCATCATCGCTGCCGCGCCCAACAGCGGCAGCGGGAACAAGGCCAGGCCGGCCAGCGCGCTGATCATGATCGCGAAGCCGCCTCCCACAATCCAGCGGCAGTGCATCCGATCCGACAACTGACCTCCCAATTGGGTCGTGGCAAAGATCGCGCCGGAGAAGATCGTTGTGAAAATGCCCAGTTCAATCGCATCCAAGCCGTATACATCGGTCAGAAAAAGTACGTTCAGAAAGTTGGCCGTGTGCATCATCACCATACGGCAGCCGGCCGCCAGCGAGGCGACCCCGAAATTCTTGCGCCGGTAGAGAGAGAAATTGACAAGCGGTCGCGGTGTCCGGCCCTCCCGTCGCCAGAACAGTAACCCGAAACCGACAGCGGCCGCCAACAACCGCCAATCGCGCAGCGGTTCGACACCGGTTACCGTGCGGCTCGAGAGGTAAAAAATGGCAAATACGAGCGCGCCGCCCAGCAAGGCCGCGCCCAGCCAGTCGAACGCCTGCAGTCCTTCCCCGCGAATGGGGCGCTGCGACGGCACGCGCAGGTACGCCGCCCATAGGGCGATGAGCCCAACCAGCAGGCTCGGCACGAAGACGTAGTTCCAGCCGAAATGATCGACGGCAAACCCGCCCAACAACGGCCCCAACGTCGCCGCGCCCGGCGCCACCGAACTCCACGTTCCCATCGCCCTGCCCCGCTGCCCCGCCGGAAAGCGCTCCGCGATGATGGCGATGCAAAGGGGGTAGTAGCCGGCCGTGCCCATCCCTTGCAGAACGCGGCCGATCAGGAGTTGCGGCAAGTTTCCCGCCAGCAGACAGATAACGGAGCCGGCGAAAAAGAAGACGATCCCACTCTGGAATAGACGCGCCTTGCCCAGGCTGTCCCCCAGTTTGCCGTACAGCGGCATGAAGATAACGAACGGCAGACTGTAAGCCGCCAGCAACCAGGCCGCCATGTCCGCCTCCACCGCGAACGCATCCCGAACCGTCGGCAGAGCCACGCCGAACATCGACATGTTCATCGTCGCCATGCCGACCGGTATCATCAGGGCGATCAGCAGACCCCACTGCGACCGCGTCGCGGCGGCTGCTGGCGTGGATTCATTCGATTTCATGGAGGGGCTTTTCCGTAGTGGGCAGAATTTGTTTATCTTACACTGAATCCGCCCCCGCGACGAAAATGTTTCAAACGATGTCCGCCTACGCAGGTGGACACTCGCCCCTGGCCCGGTCTGGGGCCCGCCCTAAACTTCCCCCAAATGGACCGATTCCGGCCACCCTTTCTGATAGGCATTTCCTTCCTTTTCGGGTATGATCACGCCATGGCGGGGACCTCCCCCGGACCCTGTATCTGCACCGTTCCCGACCAGAGGCAGAACTATGCCTGACTCATGCCGATGTCGGCCCCGGCGCAAGCGGCCTTCGGGTCCAATTCACCATCTATCTCTATCTGAGCGCGTTTAGCGCGCATTAAATAATCAAGTATCCACCCCACCAGGAGACACCTGATGACCGAACGCTCCTTTACACCGGTCGAAGTGCCGCAGCACATTCTGGACCGCTTCAAAAAACTGCCGGTTGCCACCGTATGGAATTCCGTCCATCGCTACGCCGGCGTACCCCTTCCCTATATGAATGATGTGCGCCTCTGCACGCCCGGCCAGCAACTCGCCGCCCGCGCCCGCACCCTGCGCTACCTGCCCCCCCGCCCGGACCTGCAGGCCGAGGTGCAGATCGGCGAAGACTCGCCCGAATACAAGGCCATGGGCCGCTGCGGCCCCGGCGACGTCCTCGTGTGCGATGTGATGGGCGATGCCCGGCCCTGCATCTTCGGCGATGTGAAAGCGCTGCAGCTCAAGATGACCAACGCCGACGGCGTCGTCACCGACGGCGGCATCCGCGACCTCGATATCATGGTGCAGGAGGAGTACGGCCTCATCATCTACGCCCGCGACCGCACCCCCCTCGGCGGCGTCCCCTACGCCATCCCCGCGCAGGAAAACGTCGACGTCCAGTGCGGCGGAGCCCTGGTGCGGCCCGGCGATGTCCTCGTCGGCGATGCCGACGGCGTGGTCGTCGTGCCCTCCTGGTTCGCTGAAGAGTGCGTCGAACTGACCGAGGTGCACGAGGAAGCCGAGACGATGATCAAAGAGAAAATCCTGGCTGAAGGGGTCGTGCCCGGCAAGTACTATCCCCCTGGGCCGGAGACATACGAGCAGGTGCGTTCCGCGCGCGAACAGAAGCAAGGGTAGTCGCATTTGCCGTTGTCACGGGTGGCCCGGACGCCTGCTCCCGGCTGCTCCTTCCGCAACCGGCAAACCTGGTGGACGATTCGTCCGTTTTCACGTATGATCATGCAACTGCACATTTGACTGCAGCGGCCAATGCGCAGTCGCTGAATTCGGCACGATTCGCTGTCCACCGATTTTCCGGAGATGCCCGATGACTGAACGCTCCTTTACACCGGTCGAAGTGCCGCAGTCTATCCTGGATCGCTTCAAAGAGTTGCCGGTAGCCACCGTGTGGCACATTGTCCATAGCTATGCCGGCGTGCCTCTGCCCTTTATGGAAAACGTGCGCCCATTCACCCCCGGCAAACGTCTGGCCGCCCGCGCCCGCACCATGCGCTATCTGCCGCCCCGCCCGGACCTGGCCGCGGACTCGCCCCAGGGCGAGGACGCCATCGATTACAGGGCCATGTCCCGCTGCGGCCCCGGCGACGTGCTTGTCGTCGATATCATGGGCAATGCCAGCCCCGCCGTTTTCGGCGACGTCAAGGCCCTCCAAATGAGGATGAACAACGCCGATGGCGTTGTATGCGACGGCGGCATCCGCGACCTCGACATCATGATCGAGGAGGAGTATGGCCTGATCATCTACGCCCGCGATCGCACGCCCTACGGCGGCGGGCCGTGGGCCTTCCCGGCCGAGGAAAATGGGGACATCCAATGCGGCGGCGCCCTCGTCCGGCCCGGCGACGTCCTGGTCGGCGACAATGACGGCGTCGTCGTCGTGCCCTCCTGGTTCGCCGAAGAGTGCGTGGAGCTGACTGAAGTGTACGAGACCGCGGAAGGAATGGCTAAGGAGCGGATCCTGGCCGAAGGAGTCGTGCCCGGCAGGCACTATCCGCCAGGGCCTGACATATTGGAGCAGGCGCGCGCCGCGCTCAAGCAGCAGAAATGAAAACGACTTTCTGGAAAGACTGTCTTTGAGAGCGGGTCAACCTCCCACAAGATAGGACGCACAGGCCCGCCTGAACAAGAGATTTCGCGGGAGAAGCAAAGAAAAGGAGCGGAATATGGCGACCGTGGTGATGGAGCGAACTGGCAACGCCAGCGTCTCGTCAGCAGAAGCGACTCCCTCTGAAAAGTCAGAGGATCAGACCGCCGCAAGACAGCGGATTATCGACTGCGACGTGCACCACAATCCGCCAGGCATCGAGTCCCTCTTCCCCTACCTGCCGCGGCAGTATGTAGAGCAAATTAAAGATTTCGGCTCGATGACCCCGCACGTGGGCTACACCAATATGCCCGGAGGCCATGCCCGCCCGGACCTTTGGGAAGGCATCGAGGACGAGCCCGACCCGTCAACCGTCCCCGAAGTCTGTAGCAAAAAGCATCTGGACCATTACGGCATCGACATGGCCGTCCTCACCGGTGGCGGCGGGCCTTACAACATCGCCGTCCATCCCACCGTCGACTACGCCACCGCCTACTGCCGCGCCTACAACGACTATACGCTGGCAGAGTGGGTCGCCAAAGACGACCGCATGAAGGCTTCGATTCACATTGCGCCCGCCGACCCCCAACAAGCCGCCGCCGAGATCGACCGACTCGGCGATCATCCCGGCGTCGCCCAGGTCCTGATGCCGGCCGGCAGCCTCCACCCGTTCGGCAACCGCATCTATCACCCTATCTACGAGGCCTGCGAACGCAACGGCCTGCCCATGTGTACGCACTTCGGCGGCGAGGGCGCCGGCTTCTCCGCGCCGCCCACCGCGGCCGGCTTCCCCACCTACTACTTGGAAATGCGCATGGCCCGCCCCCAGATCGCCATGGCCCATACCGCCAGCCTGATCTGCGAAGGCGTCTTCGAAAAGTTCCCCAGCTTCAAGTTCCTTTTCATCGAACACGACACCTTCTGGGTGCCCGGCCTTATGTGGCACATGGACGCCGACTGGAAGAGCCTGCGCGACTACACGCCCTGGGTCAAGCGCCTGCCCAGCGAATACCTGCGCGAACACATCCGCTTCGGCGCCCAGCCCTTTCCCAACGCGCCCGACCGCAAAGCCCTCGAAACCTTCCTGGACTGGCTCCACGCCGACGAAATCCTGGTCTTCGCCAGCGACTATCCCCATTGGGACTGGGAAGAACCGAGCGGCCTCATGCGCTCGCTCGACAAAAAGCTGCGCCCCCGCGTCATGTACGACACCGCCGCCGAGCTCTACGGCCTCAACTGATGCCCGCGCACGTCATCGCAACCGCCGACGAAATTCCGCCCGGCGGCCGCAAAATCGTGACCGTCAACGGGCGGGAGATCGGCGTCTTCAATCTCGGCGGCGACTACTACGCTCTCCGCAACATCTGTCCCCACAAGGCCGGCCCCCTCTGCCGCGGCCGCCTGCGCCCCCTCGTCCTCCCCGACGGCCTCACCGGCATGACCTACACCCGTGAAGGCGAAATCCTGAAATGTCCCTGGCACCAGTGGGAATTCGATATCAAAACCGGCCAAGCCCTCTACGACCCCAAACTCCGCGTCCGCACCTACCGCGTAGAAGTGGAAAATGAACAGGTGGTGTTATACGCCTGATGATCGCAAAGCACCACCCATATAGCATCGACAAGACAGTGAAATTAGTGAATCCCAGCCACTAAAACTCCCCCTCTCTCACCTTCCCCTTACCCAGCTTCTTCACGACCTTCGGCTCCACCGGCTCATTATCAGCCAGCATACCCTCACCCTTCTTCAGCTTCTTTACCGCAACACTGTCCAGCCCCGCCAACTTCTGCGCCCCCTCCAACGCCTTCAGATCACCGCCGTAATAGTCGAACCACGGCAACCCCGCCTTCGTATACTCCACCGCCGTTGGCGGCCTGCTCGGCGGATGAGCGCCCGTCACATTGAAGAACTGCACGCTGTTCAGAATATGCACGTTGCTTTCCGGTCAGCTTACTGCTCTCCCTTTTCATACATCCTCCTCTCGTGGCTGGTCGCTTTGCGGGCGCTGATAATACGTCCAACCTCTCTCCGGTTAGCGGATCGAAGGCAGGCTGGGTGTGAGCTACCATCACGATGTTTACAATCCTTCCGATCGTGCGCCAGCGTTCTTCGTCCGGGTACGGGTCTTCAAGCGTCAGGGCCAACGGATCTTCGAATACAAGCATGGCGGTCTCAAAGCTGATACCATGCTTTTGGAGATTTGCCTTGTCCTTGGCCGCATCCCATCGCCAGTGCGACGGTACGTCGCCTTCGTAGTTACAACATTGTAGTTGCAAGGGGCCTGGTGTCAAGGTTGGCGCTGCCGCGCAAGATTGTGACGGTGCGGCGAACGCCAGCTATGACACGGGCGATCTGCCCACAGGTTCCTGTTTTGCGGTTTCTGGGGACAACGACGCTGCCGCGGCCCGCACATCCAGCTTGCCGGTGACCACGTGCGCGATCAGGCTGGCGCGGTATTCGGTCATAAATTCGACTTGGCGGCGGGCGTTGTCGATGGCCGCGTCGATGCCGGCGGTGGCTTTGCCGAGGTGGGCGACAATGGCAGCCTGTTCTTCGACAGGGGGATATAGCAGTGGGATATCCAAAAAGGAATCAGGATACAGACGAAGGCGCGAGACAGTAATGCCAGTGGAACGTACCAGATATTCGGTTCTGTATGTCTCTGTTCGCAGTAAGGGGTCGATGTAGTCCAGATTCATTTCCTCGCCGTCAATCGGGCGATAAACATTGTAAGAAGGACTCACCAAGCCGACTTGCCGTGCTACACCGAGGGCTGCCATATACGCCCACATCGTGTTTATCACAATGTCCCCTGGCCTGCATAGCTTGTAGCCAACATTGGTCTCGGACCGGAACATCGTGACGCTTTTCTTGCGCGGTGTCACACCCGTCTTGTGAGACACCGACATCAACTCTTCCGCGCCAGTGCTGGAACGTTCATTAACTTCATGATAGAGATACTTGGCGCGCCGAATCTCCCAATGCGCGGGCACATCGCCGATCCATTCGACGCCGGAGGGCTTGAGCGGAACGCTGGGGTCAAGACCACGCGTTACGGCGCGCTGGATAGTGGCCTGCCGCGCCTCCTGCAACAGCGCGATCGACTTCTCCTTGGCCTCGATGTAGCGCTGGATACGCCGGTCCACGTGGTCCAGGTAGCGGGCGATGGCGCGCTGCTCGGGGAGTGGTGGAAGGGGCACCAGAACCGATTTGATAGCTTCGTGTGTGAGACCATAGCGTGTTACGCCGTTGGCGGAAACATGAAATTGATAACCTATGGTGGGATTCTGCAGGGCGCGCAAAAGAAAAGCGCCATCGAGAGATCTTTTCGATGGCCGCAACAGTGCTAGATGGTAGCCACAGACTAAGTCGTCTGCAGTATGTTCGACTAAGGCGGGAACGCCGATGTCATTCCAGGTCTCAGAGTCTTTTGTGATCAGGACATCACAGATTTCCAGTCGAAAGCGTTCAATTTCTGAAGCAGTTGCGGTTGCCCGCATGAACGTTATGTCTTCAGTAATGCGGTCGTTCTTATAGACATCAACATAGTTACAGAGCCGGACAGGAAGTTCGTCATCTTTGACGTGTTTGTCAACATTGCTGACCCGCATTTCGGCAACGGTTCTCAGCCGCCGCACCTCCCAATGCGCGGGCACATCGCCGAGCCAGTCGACGCCGGAGGGCTTGTACGCGGGGTAAATCCGAAGCTCTCTAATCACGGAATTCCCTTGAGGTCAAGAGGCTCATAATCAATTCTGATCTGATTTCGTGGAATTCGATGTTTGAGCTACATCAAATGGAGAAGGAATTAGACAAAGGGGATGGTTGCGTCCAATCGTCTCGGCTGTCGCGCAGGGTAGACCAATAGAGTAGTCTCCCAAGGAACCTCTACCCTCACGCCTCCTTCTCCTCCGCTTGCGCCTCATGCAGCGCGCCCAGCCGCAGCAACTGCGGCGACAGCGCCGCCGCCCCCGTCACAACCAGGATCGTTCCTATCCCCCCGCTCACCACCGAAATGACCGGCCCGAACCACTGCGCCACCAGCCCCGACTCAAAGCCGCCCAGCTCATTCGACGCCCCGATAAATATCCCGCTCACCGCTGATACTCGCCCCCGCATCCGGTCCGGCGTCAGCAGCTGCGTCAGCGTCTGCCTCACCACCATGCTGATATTGTCCAGCGCGCCCGTCAGAAACAGCATCACCCACGAAAGCGCGAAATTCTGCGAAAAACCGAAAACAATCGTTGCCACGCCAAATCCCGCCACCGCCAGCAGCAGCGCGTGTCCTGCCCGCTTCATCGGCGGCAGATAGATCATCGCCACCGCCATCAGGAATGCCCCCACCGCCGGCGCCGCCCGCAGATAGCCAAAACCCGTCGCGCCCACGTTCAGAATATCCTCGGCAAAGATCGGCAGCAGATACACCGCCCCGCCCAGCAGCACCGCAAACAGGTCCAGCGCCATGATCGTGAACAGAATCCGCTTGTCCCACACAAACCGGATACCGCCAAGCAGCGTCTGCCAGTTGGCCGGCTCCGGCTTCTCGTCCACCGGCCGGAACTGGATGCGCGTAAGGACAAAAGCCAGCCACAACGAACCCGCTGCAGCCACAAAATACGCACTCTGCACACTGACGGCAACCACGATGCCGCCCAGCGCCGGACCCACAACCGACGCGATATGCATCAGGCTCATATTCCACGTCACCGCGTTCGGAAACACCTCCGCCGGCACCAGCTGTGGCAGCAGCGCCGTCCGCGCCGGCCGTCCCACCGTCATCATGCTGGCGTCCAGGAAGAGCAGCGCATACATCCACAGCACCGGCCCTTCCCTGACCGAGAACGCCGCCAGCGCCAGCGAGGTCACCGTCATCCCCAGCAGACTGAAGATCGACAGCCGCCGCCGCTCATACCGGTCCGCCAGCAACCCGGCCGGCAGCGCCAGCACCATCAGCGGCAGCGCCTGCGCCAGCCCCACCAACCCCAGCGACAGCGCCTCTCCAGTACGCTGGTAGACCTCCCACGCGATCGCAATGCTCTGGATATAAGTTCCCATCCGCGCTACCACCCAGCCGACAACGTACAGCCGGTAATCGTGTATGCGGAATGCGGCATAGGGGTCGCGCGAGCGGGACAAAAGAAGAGCTCCAATGGACAGGCGGGCAGGCCTTTATTGAACGCCAAAACGCCCCGCTTGTCCAACCGCACACGAGCGCGCAGGCACGATGCCAGCGCTGCTGGGCACGGTCGTACTCTCAGATTTGACGGTGACCGTACAAGAAGAGGAGAGGGGAACGGCTGCTCTGCAGACTGACCAGGCTACTCTTCCATGCCTCTGTATGATTCCTCTGGCGTCAACCGCCCCATCCGCGCCTTTGGCGGACTGCCGGCTCTCTTACTGATCAGCCGATCTCTTTCGTCGCTGCGTGATGCGACACTTCTCGTAAACGAACTCAGGATCGAGATCAGCGCCGGACTCCCAAGCGATAGTGTCAAAAGAGACATGAACCGTTTCAAAAACCTTCGGGTCTCTGATCTTCTTGAAAATGCCGAAATCCAGGTAAGGCTTCATGTCTAGTAGCCCCTTCTCCCCATTTTCAAAGGCTACTGACAGGGTAAAGTCTTCCTCACAAGCGACAGCAATTATGGCAGGGTACATTGGCTATCTCTCACCGCAACGGTGGAATCCTGAAAGGTTCCTCTCCATTCATGACGAGTTCCCAGTCTGCCATGAGGTCCTCTTGGTGAAGTTCCGCCCACGCCAGAACCAATTTTGTCTGTCTCCTCGGAAGCCGGCCGTCAATAACCTCACAAGTGCGAATATCAACCTTCGCACTATATTCAGCGTAATAGACGTGGAAGTGTGGCGGAGGGTGCTCACCTGGCGCATAGTACATTCTTACTATGATGCCATAGAACATCGAAATCGTTGGCATGCTCAGTCTTCCCGGACAGGTCCAAACATAGAAACGTGATTCAAATAGGCTAAGGTCATGTACATCGGATACGGGCTCGACACCTTCCGTCCCGAGAATGGCTTCCTCAAGACCAGTTCCCATCTGACGGCTTCTGATATTTGTCCTTTCTCAACTCCTCAGTAATATGCAACCCAATACAGCGCTAGCCCGAACACAGGAGTCGCAGGCGCATGAACATCAAACTACACGACATGGTCGCCCTCACACACGATATACCCGAATTCAACCTCAGCGGCGGGCAAGTCGGCACAGTGGTCGAGATTCTCGCAAACGGCCTTGCGTTTGAAGTTGAATTCAGCGATCCCGACGGACGCGCACTTGAAACCGTCGCCCTGCGCCCGGATCAGATCGTGGTACGTCCCCACAAATATTGGAGAACAAAGTCAATGCCAGACGACCCTGATTTCTAGCGGACAACGCTTAACAGATCGTTACTGCACTAACCAACGCCGTTCACCCGCTCCCCCCAATCATCACCCCATCCACACGTATCGTCGGCGACCCCAACGCCCCCATCATCGGCACAAACGTCAGATCGTTCCCGACCGCCTTGACATTGTGCAGCAACTCCTGCATCGGCAGCGCGATCGTCACCTCGTTCACAGGATGGCTCAATTCGCCATTCTCGATCCAGTACCCCTTGGCCGAGATCGAATAATCGCCGCTGATCGGGTTGATGCTGGCCGTATTCATCACGCTCTCTACGTACAGCCCCTGCTCAACCCTGCCGATCACCTCCTCCGGCGTCTCCTGCCCCGGCTGGAAGTAGAAGTTGCTTGCGTCCAGCGTCGGCATAGACGCGTGCCCGCGGCGGTTGGCGTTGCCCGTGGAGCTGGCCGTGCCGTCGCGGGTGGCCGTGTAATGGTCGTGCAAAGCCGTCTGCAAGACCCCTTCATCAATCAGCCGCGTGGCCGCAGTCGGTACGCCCTCGTCGTCGAACGGCCGCGTCGCGATCCCGCCTGGCAGCCGCCCGTTGTCCAGCACGGTAACCATATCCGCAGCCACCGCCTCGCCGATCTTGCCCTCCAGAAACGACCGGTTGCGTTGCATCGCGTCCGCGCCCAGCGCCCGCGAAAGCGCGCCCAGAACGCTCGTCGCCGCCATCGGCGAGTAGACCACCGACGCGCGCTGCGTCGGCACCGGCTTGCCGCCCAACATGCCCACCGCCTTGCGCGCCGCGTCTTTACCGACCTTAGTCGGCTTGAAGTCGGCCAGTCGCGAGCCAAAGTCGAATCCGAACGCCACCGACCGGTCATTCTCGTCCGCGGCCATCGCCATCACAAAGCCGCCGATGAAGCTCTTGTCGTAGCTGCCGGCGACACCCTTGGAGTTGGCAATTGCCACTGTCCCGTACTGGCTGATCAGCGTGCATCGATTCGTCAGGACGACGCGCTCGTCGTAGCGCAAAGCGGCCTTCTCAATTCGCCTGGCCATCTCAACTTTACGCCCGATCGGCAAATCAACGATCGCCTGATCGTAGACCTCCAGATCATCCTCCGGCAGCGGCTGCGGCGCCGGCAGAGAGCGGTGCTCATCGCCGTCCGCAACGTCGGCCAGGGTGACCGCCGCCTCGATCGTCTTCCCAACGCTGCCGGCCCCGAAGTCGGACGTGTAAGCATAGCCCATCTTGCCCTCCCGCATCACGCGCACGCCCAGCCCTTTTGAGCCCGCCTGCGAGAGCTTCTCCACTTCTCCCCGGTCTACATTGACGGACGTATTCTGCCCGACACTGATATAGGCTTCCGCCTCCACGCCCCGTTCGACCGCCCGCGAAACCACGTCCTTGGCAAATTTAAGATAGTCCACTCTTATGCTCCTACTCCCGCCCCCAAAGGCGCAGGCTGATTCGTTGTCTCGGTACACCAGCTACTAACCACTGACCACCGCCGTTCACTCCGTCCCGCCAACCGTCAGCTTCGGCACGCGCACCGTCGGCTGGCCGACACTGACCCGCGCCCACTGCCCTTTGCCGCACATGCCGCGCCCCGGGTCCAGCGACATGTCTGTCCCGATCATATCAATCAGGCGCAGCGTCTCCGGCCCGTTGCCTACCAGCGTAGCGCCCCGCACCGGCGCCGTCAGCTTGCCGTCCTCGATCAGCCAGCCTTCCGTAACCGTGAAGACATAATCCCCGCGGCCGATCTCCACCTGGCCGCCACCCAGCCTCTTGGCATACAGCCCCTTTTTCACCGAGCGGATGATCTCCTCCGGGTCGTGCGGGCCCGCGTCAATATACGTATTGGTCATGCGCGGCATCGGCATGTCGCGGAACGACTGTCGCCGTCCGTTGCCCGTAGACACCCGGCCGGCCCGGCGCGCTTCAGTCAGATCCCACATATACTCCTTCAGAATGCCGTTCTCGATCAGCACAGTCCGGTTGGTCGGCGCGCCCTCGTCGTCGAAGCGCATCGTCCCCCGCCGGCCAGGAATCGTGCCGTCGTCGTAAGCGGTAAGGAAATCCGGCCCCACCTTCTCGCCCACCAGCCCCGTGTAGGCCGATGCCCCCTTCGTGATAAAGTCCGCCTCCATACAGTGGCCGCAGGCCTCGTGGAAGAGGACGCCCCCCCAACCATTATTGATGACGACCGGCATCTCACCTGCAGGCGCCGGCCTCGCGTCCAACATCAGCAGTGCCGTGTCAGCCGCTTCCGGCATCATCTGCACCGGGTCACGGTCGTCGAAAAACTCCAGCCCGACCTGTCCGCCGATACCGGTGGCGCTGGACTGCCGCACGTCCCCCTTCTGCGCAGCCACCTGCCCCTGAAATTCGAGAAAGGCGCGGTCATCTTCCGCCCAGACACCCTCTGAGTTATAGACCCATACCCGGCGCCGCGTTTCCGTATAGCCGCACTGCACGCTGACAATATGTGGGCTGTGCTGTCGCGTGACCTCGTCCATCTGCCGCAAAATACCGGCCTTGTCCTGCGTGGGCATCTCCTCGAAAGGGCGCTCGATCCGGGACTCGACCCGGCTATCCCCCTTTGTCAGGTCGGCGCAGACCTGCGCATTGTTTGCGTTCTCGGCCGCAGCCGCCGCAACCCCGGCCGCCTCGATCAGAGACTCCTCCGTGAGATCATCGGTGTAGGCGTAGGCCGCGTTGTTCCCATAAAAGACCCGCACGCCCCCTCCGATATCGTTGCCTTGCGTCGCCTTTTCCAGACGGCCCTCGTCCAGAGTCAGGGAAAGACTCTCTTTGTTCTCCAGAAAGACTTCTGTCAGGTCGGCGCCTTTCGTGAGCCCGGCGTCCAATACCCGGCGGATCGATTCAATGGGAAGCATAGGTTCTCCTGTCAATTCAGTCTGAGCGGCCTGTAAATCGAGGCCTAATTTGAAACCTGATTCAACCGCTGCACATCCTCTTCATCCAGCGCCAGCGTCAGCGCCTCCAGATTCTGCCGCAAATGGTCGCGGTTGGTCGACATCGGAATCGTCACCACCTGCGGCTGCCGCGTCAGCCACCGAATCGCTACCTGCGCCGCCGTCGCGCCGTGCTTGCGCGCAACCGCCTGCACAGTCTCGTTCTGCATCACGCCGTCCTTCAGCGGACAATATGCGGTGAGGACGATATTGTTCTCCTGGCAGTAGCGCAGCAGCCCGTTCTGCTCCGGCGCACGCGTGTACAGGTTGTAGCGCACCTGGTCTGTCACGACCGGCGTCTCGCAAAGCGCCTGCGCCTGGCGCAGCAGTTGCACATCAAAATTGCTCACTCCGACCCGCTTCACTCTGCCCTCCGCCACGACGCGATTCAGTGCTCGGAACGACTCCTCCAGCGGCACGTCCGGATTGGGCCAGTGAATGAGGTACATGTCGGCATAATCCGTCTGCAAATGTTCCAGGCTGCGGTCCAGAGCCTGTAACAGATCGTCGTAGCGTAAATTGTCGGCCAATACCTTGGTCGTCAGGAAAATCTCCTCACGCGCGAAGGCCTGCATCGCCCGCCCCACCAACTCCTCGCAATGACCGACGCCGTACATCTCCGCCGTGTCAATGTGCCTGTACCCCATCTCGATCGCATCCCGGATAAGGGCCGTCATCTCGTCATCCCGCGAATAGTCGCGGCTGCGGCCGCCCCCCATCTGCCACGTGCCCAATCCCAATACAGGAAGACGTCCACCATCATTGAGCGTCAGCGTCTCCATTCTCAGCTATTCTCCTTGTGCGTCGATTCTACCGCCTCAAACAGGAGCGCCAGCGGATTGCCTGCGCACCCTGTCCTTTTCTCCAGCAAAGTATACGCTACAGGACAGGAATCCAGAATTTCCCAACCGCTCATACACGCAAGCTGCCTGAACCTCAATGCTAAAGACCAAGGCCTTCCGCGCAGATGTGGAATACGTAATACGCGTCACGCATTACATATCTCGTACACCGCCCAATGTCAGGAAACTGTCAGAAAGTTCTGTTTGTTCGGTATTGACAGAACAAACAGAACACGCTACAATTGATAACATCATTTGCAAAGGTAAAGAATCGCAAACGATCGGCGCATACGCCTGGATGTAAGGAGCAACAGCATGGCACAACCCGCGATCTCAGTGAAGGATATGAGTTTCAGCTACGGTGACATCCTTGCCGTAGACGATATCTCCTTCGATGTGGCCGAAGGCGAAGTCATCGGTTTCCTCGGCCCCAACGGCGCCGGTAAATCGACCGTCGTCAAGATGCTGACCGGTCAGCTGACGCCCCAAAATGGCTCAGCCACCCTCCTCGGCATGGATATCGTCAAGGAGCGCAAACAGGTTCAGCAGGAAATCGGCATCTCCTTTGAATTCACCAACCTGTACGAGCAGATGAGCGCCGTCGAAAATCTCAATCTCTTTGCTAAACTCTATAAAGTAACCAATTTCGACGCCATGAACCTGCTCGAAAAAGTCGGCCTCGGCGACCGCGACAAGGAACACGTCGCTAACTACTCCAAAGGCATGAAGCAACGTCTCATGATGGCGCGCGCCCTGGTAAGCGATCCCAAAATGCTCTTCCTCGACGAACCAACCGACGGCCTCGATCCCGTCTCCACCGAGACGATCCACACCTTGATCCGCGCCGCTACCCAGACGGGAACTACCGTCTTTCTGACCACCCACGATATGGTTGAAGCCGACAAGCTGTCCGATCGGGTCGCCTTCCTCAACCAAGGCAAAATCGTCGCCCTCGACACGCCGGCCCGTCTCAAACAGCGCTTCGGCATGCGCGCGCTCAAAGTAGAGATCGAATTGGCCAACGGCGATATCGCGGTGCGCGAAGTGACGCTCGATGAAGACCAGACCCCGCAGACAGTCTTCGATCTCTTTAAGAACGAACGCATCCTCACCGTCCACAGCGAGGAAGCAACGCTGGAAGATATCTTTTTCGATATCACCGGCAGGGGGTTACAAGGATGATCGGCACACTCGTCGTCAATGATATCAAACTCTTCTTCCGCCACCGCTTCTTCGCCATTGTCACCGCTATAGGCGTGGTCGTCTACCTTATCATCTACTTCCTGCTCCCCAACCAGGTTGACGAAAGTCTGGGCATGGCCTTTTTCATCGAGGATCGGGAGATTCCCCTCTACCAGCGTCTTGTTGATAGCCCGGGCAACTACACCATCTTCGACTCCGAGGCCGAGATGCTGACCGCGCTCGAAGAGACTGGTGATTTCTTCGTCGGCCTGTCGCTTCCTGCAGACCTGTCCGCGGCCGCCGCCAGAGGGGAGCAGGTGGAGCTGAATGCCTACTACGCACCCGGCGTCCCCGCCGAAGCCAAGCAGATATTCCATGATGTGTTGGTGCTCGTCGCCAATACCGTGAACCCTGAGACGCTGGCCAGCTTAGCCCGTTTCAACGACACCGAAGTCGTGCTCGGCAATGACATGACCGGTGCGCCCCTCTCGATGCGCGATCGGTTCGCGCCCCTCCTACTGATGATGATCGTGGTCATAGAGGTCTTTGGACTGGCGACGCTCCTCAACCGCGACGTCGATAATGGCACCGCACGCGCCCTCGTCACCGGCCCCCTGCGCTTGCATCAGTTTTTTGTCGGCAAGGCCCTGATGGGGATGGTATTAGCCTTCGGCCAGGTACTGCTCCTGAGTGCCGTGATGGGTATTCTGGGCACGGCGCCGCTACTGCTCTTGACAACGCTACTGCTGGGCAGTCTCCTGATGGTCGGCCTGGGTTTCTTTATCGCCGCAATCTCAAAGGACAGTACATCGGTGATGGGGTGGACGATCGTGTTTATCATCCCCATGGTGTTCCCCGGCTTTTCGGTTCTCCTGCCCGGCCTTTCTACCGACTGGATGGAGCTCATCCCGTCCTATTATTTCGTGGATTCTCTGCACCGCATCATCAACTTCGGCGCGGGCTGGGCAGAGGTGGCCGGCAACCTGGCACTTCTGCTCCTGGTTGGCGTGGGTTCGATGGCGGTCGGAACCGCCGCCATATTGAGGAAATTCTGATGGATATCCAGCGAATTGCAGTTCTGATAGGAAAAGACGCACGCCTCGGCGCAACCAACTTCATGGTCGTCTATGTACTTGTGATGCCGGTCGTCCTCAGCCTTCTCATCGCGCTTGTCTTCGGCGACCTCCTGGCGCAAACACCGCGCCTGGGCATCTACGACTCCAGCGCCAGTGAACAGTTCACCAGGCCGCTGCTCGACCATCCCAGCATCAACGCCACCATCTACGATTCCGACGAGGCGCTGCAAAGCGCGGTCGAACGCGGCAGCGAAGAGATCGGCCTCAGCCTGCCCGCCGGCTTCGCCGCGGCCCTCGAAAGCGACAGCGCAGAGATCGACTTCACGGTCTACCGCTGGGGAGAGGCCGGCGTACGCAATCTCCTGCTCCTGGAATCGGTCGTCGCGCGCGCCATGACGGAGGGAATCGGGAGCGGCATCGAACAGCTTCCCGTCAGCGTCAATGTAGAGCAGATCGGCAGCGCCAACACACAGACCTGGTCGCAGCGTCTGTTGCCCCTGCTCCTGATCATGTCGATCGTACTCGGTGGGCTCTTTTTCCCGGCCGCATCGCTGCTCGACGAAAAAAAGAATCGTACACTGGTCGCCTTGACCTCTACCCCCACCTCTCTGCTCGACGTCTACCTGTCCAAGACGCTGATGGGCTTCATTCTGAGTGGAATCATGGGCTCGGTCATTTTGCTGATCAACGGCGCCTTCGCCGGCCAGATCGCCCTCCTCCTGCTCGTGATCGCCCTCGGCGGGCTGATGTCCTCGGCCTTCGGCATCATCTTGGGCTCCGTCTCCAAGGACATGGATACTTTCCTGGGTATCATCAAGGCCGTGGGCATCCTGCTCTACGCGCCCGGCATCCTCAAGATATTTCCACAGGCGCCCGAGTGGATCGGCCGCCTCTTTCCCACCTACTATCTGATGAATCCACTGCTTGAGGTGAGCCAGAACGGCGCGGGCATCGCCGAGATCGCTCTCGATATCGCGGTGCTGGCCCTCATCTCCATCGTCCTGCTGGTCCTGCTCAGCAGCGTCATTGGTCGCCAACAACAAAAACTGGCCCTGGAAACATGAGCGCCGCCAATCATTCGCCGCTGACCACGGAAGTCACGTTGCAGATGAAGAATATGCACGAATATGTGGAGAGCTTCGGCCTATACTGGGAACAGGCCGGCCTGCCCCGCATGGCCGGCCGCATCCTGAGTTGGCTCCTCATCTGCGATCCCCCGCATCAGACGATGCACCAACTGACCGAAGCCCTGCAGGCCAGCAAGTCCTCCATCAGCACCGGCACGCGTATGCTTATCCAGATGGGGATCATCGAGCGGCTAAGCATGCCAGGCCAACGACGCGATCATTACCGCGTCGTGCCAGACTCCTGGTCACACATCATGGAGGAGAAAGCGAAAAAACAGTTTACCGAGTTACGACGTCTGTCTGAAAGAGGTCTCGCTCTGCTCGACGGCGCCTCCCCCGCCCGCCGTCAGCGTCTTGAAGAAATGCGGGATTACTACGTCTTTATGGAACGGGAGTTTCCCCTGATTTTGGACCACTGGCGGGCACACAGGTCGGCCGTCGAGGGCCCCGCGCCATCGCAGTTCGTGCTCGAAGAATAGCTCCCAAAAGAGAGCGACCGCCAAAGGCATTTCATACCCCGGCGGTCGCATGGCTGTTCCCTTCAGTCAGTCCCCGCAGATCACTGATCTCCGGTCATCACTCTTCCCTCAACCACTCCATCACCAGATCCTGGTGTTGCCGCACACCGGCCTCCCCTTTTATAGACGAAGGCCCATGCTCAAAAAAAGGGCTCTTTAGCGACCGCTGCTGCTGTTCGCACGCGTAGATGTCCTCCTGCATGAAGTCGCCGGATGTCATCGGGTCGTCGGTATCGTCACTGTTATATTTGCCCCGGACCCGCTTCGACCAGAAGTTGAAAGAACGGATCGACTGCGAAGCGAACGCCAGCACTGAAGCGTCAGCCATTTTCGTGCGGACGACGACCCGCGTGCGGTCGGGCGCCAGCGGCGTCAAATGAAACACCGACCAAGAGTCCTCATTCTCTGCCAGTCCAATGCCCGGAAACAGCATCGGCACCCACGCGCCCGCCTGCTCGGCCGGGACAACCAGCGGTGACGGCGCATTCTTCTCCACGTCCGCCGCGTATTCCGGACTGAGCGGCTCCCAAAAGAAGAAGTGCGGCCCGACGAAACCGGATTCGATGCGCTTGTGATCGTACATCGACAACGTACCGGAGTGCAGATGAGCCAAGTGATAGCCATCAATATAGTTCTCGACTACGATCTTCCAATTGGCGGCAATGTCGTATTCGGCGCGTCCGCGCTTGTACTCCACCAACTCTTCGACTTTGTGAGGGCCAAGATGGCGTTCCACGCCGCCGAACCATTCCTCCACCGGACAGGCGGTCTCGTCAGGATGGACCCACAACATACCTCGCCAGCGAGCGACTGAAGCCTTCTTCAGCCCGAGACTCGCCATATCCAAATCAGGAAACTGATTTTTCCTGTCCGGAACGGACAGCAGACAACCCTCCAGATCGTAGGTCCAATCGTGGTAGGGACAGGTGATGACCTTCTTTGTGTTGCCGACGGCACGCAGCAGTTGCGTCCCCCTGTGACGGCAGATATTGTGAAAGGCCCTCAGCTGCCCGTTCTGACCCATCACGATAAAGATGTTGTTCAACCCTGCCTGCACGGCTACATACTGCCCCGGTTCGCTGACGTCCTCCGTCAGACCGGCAAAAGCCCACGTTCGCGAAAATATGTACTTCTGCTCGCGGTCGAACCAGTCTTGGGACGTGTACGCTTCAACCGGCAAGATGGGCATGGTTCCATTGCTATTCATTTGAGAGTCTTCCTGTCTCCTGGCCGACCGGCATGGTAAATCCCCGAATTGCGACTGTGATTTTGGGGGATTAACCCCAGGGAAAAATCGGGGGAACCCCAGCCGTTCCCCTGCCGTTTCACAGTTCAGACAGCGCAGGCTTGCCGAACAGTCTCCGCCGCCGCACTGAGCACATCCGACAGCTTCTCCGCCGCCACACCCCCGCCCTGGGCAAAATCCGACCGACCGCCGCCCCCACCCCCGAACTGCCTCAACGTGTCTCGCAACAGATTGCCAACGTGTACCGAACAGTCCTCTGAACGGGCAAAAACTGCCGTCCCCTTATCCCCTCGCGCACAGCCAAGCAACGCCACAACACCAAGCCCGGCGACGAGCGCGCTCGCCAGTCTCTGTACGGCCGCTGGCTCACTATCTGCCATCTCCCGCACCACCAGCCGCAGACCCCCCGCGGCCTCTGCCTCCGCCAGCAATTCACGCGCTTGGTACTCGACAAGTCCTTCCTGCAGCGCTTTCAGCTCCCGCTCCGCGCTCCTCAGCGCCTCCTGCAGTTTCGCCACCAATTCCGGCACGTCATCCACGCCGCTGTCCAGCAATCCGGCCGTCTCCCTCAGTAACCCGCGACGCTCCGCCGCATCCGCCAGCGCCCGCCGTCCGCACACAAAATGCACACGGCTCTTGCCCCGGCGCTTCTCAATCCGCAGCAGTGAGATCAGCCCGATCTCCCCCGTTCGCCGCACATGTGTACCACCGCACGCCGACCAGTCGAACTTGTCGATCTCCACAATGCGCGTCGAACCCTGCACCGCCGGCGCGCGGCGCAGCGGTACCTTCCCCCGCTCCTCTTCATTCACCCAGTAAGCACGGATCGGCCGGTTCTTCCACACCATCTCGTTGGCCGCCGTCTCAATATCTGCTAGCTGCGCCGCCGCAAGTGGAGGACCGTCCAGGTCCACTGTGTTGAGCGCATCGCCGAAATGCACGCTCACCGTTTCCAATCCCAGCCGTCGGAAAAACGTCTGCGACAGCAAGTGCTGGCCCGAGTGTTGCTGCATATGATCATAGCGCCGCGCCCAGTCGATCTTCCCGCTTACGTTCTCAGCCTCCTCCGGCAGCGGCTCCGCCAGCAGATGCAGCACAGTACCGTCCGCCCCAACCTGCACGTCGACCACCGCCGTCCCGTTCAAACGGCCCGTGTCATGGGGCTGCCCGCCGGAGGTAGGATAGAAGGCCGACCGGACCAACCGCACTGCCGGCTGATCCTGGTGTGTGAGCCGCTCGGCCACCTGCGCGCTGAATCTGATCAGGTACGCGTCCTCGTAGTAGAGTCTCTCGTTCATAACGGCAATTTTGACTGTGATTTTGGGGGATTGTTGGGATTAGGGGGATTAAAGGCAGTTGCCGTTGCAGTTAATCAGCAGTTCATCCCCTGAATCCCGGGAATCACAGTTCAGATAGTGGTCTGACGGTGTTCGCCCTTACTGGCTACTAAAAACTGGTGTTCGACATGCCGGCCTCGATCTGAAGCCGCTGCGCCCCTTGCTGGAAATCCGCCGAAAACTGCCCCCAGTCGGTCGTCGTCACGATCCCCTGGCGCACATCCGTCAGAGCGTCGAGCAGCGCCGCGCGGCGCTGCTCGTCCAATTCACTCATCACGTCGTCCAGCAGCAAAATCGGCTTCTCGCCAGTCGCTTCCGCCATCGCCTGCAGTTCAGCTAGTTTCAACGCCAGCGCGCCCGTCCGCTGCTGCCCCCGGCTGCCGTACGTGCGCAAGTTCCAACCGTTGACCAGGAAGACCAGTTCATCTCGGTGCGGCCCGTAGAGCGAACTGCCTGCCTTCAACTCCACGCCCCGGCGGCCTTCCAGCCGTTCACGGAAGCGCTGGCTGATCGTCGCCGCGTTGGTCTCCATGCGCGCCAGCCCTTCCGCCGCCACCTCCTCGCCGTCGCGCAGCCGCTGGTAACTGTGTTCGGAGTATAACCCCGTATTGAAGCTCGGCAGGTACAGCAATTCCAACGTTTCCTGCTGCTGCGTGAGTTCCGCATGCACGCGGCGTGCGATCGGCGTCAGATCGGCCAGATAAGTATGCCGCCTGACCAGCACCTGCGTTCCCAGATCGACCAGTTGTTCATTCCAAAATGCAAGTTGCGCCGACGCCGAAGGGCCGTCCGTCTGCTCCTGCAGCTGTTTCAGCAGGCTGTTCCGCTGCGTAACCACCTTCTGATAGCGGGAAAGCGCCTGACAGTAGCCGCGGTCGATCTGGCAGAGGGCGACGTCGATGTAGCGCCGCCGCTCACTGGGGCTGCCGGCGATAAGGGTGAGGTCCTCGGGCAGAAAGAGGACCGCCCGCAAATGTCCGATCAGGTCCATGCTGCGCCGGGGCGCACCGTTCACCCGAATTTGCTTCGTGTAGTTCAAACCGTCCCCGCGCAGCGTGAAGAGAATTTCAAGGGTCGTCGACTTCTCCCCTCGCACTATTTCACCCCGGATGCGGGCATAGGGGATCGGCTCGTTCGCCGCGGCCCTGTCAACCGCTTCCCGCTCCATCCGCGCATGGCGCGACTTGCTCGTCGCCAGATAATAGACGGCCTCGAGCAGATTCGTTTTGCCCTGCCCGTTGCGGCCTTGCACAAGCATCACGGGCGCGTTGAAGCACAGGTCCAACTCTCTGTAATTGCGAAAATGTTCCAGGTGGAGCCGCGAAAGATACATTGCTCAGCGATGATAACGTCAGGATTTAGGGGCCAGGGTTTAGGGGTTAGCTGGCCCCTCGCCCCTCGTCCCTGCCGTTTCACAGCTAATCCCCTGAATCCCGGAAATCACAGTTCAGACAGCGGGCGTCAGCGCAAATCGGGCAGGTACCAGCCAACGGTCTGTTTGCTGCGGCTGAACCAGGTCTGCGCGGCCCGCTGAATGTCGGCAGCCGTCACCGCCTCCAGGTTTTCCAGCCAGACGTCAAACCATTCGCTGTCCGCGATCATCTCGCTGAAGCCCAGCCAGTAGGCCTGATTCGTCACGCTTTCGCTGCTGTACGCGAACTGCGCCTTTGTCTGCTTGATCGCCTTGTCCAGCTCCGCCGCCGCTACAGGCTCCTTCTGCACCCGTTCGATCTCCGCCCAGATCGTGTCCTCAATTTCTTGGTGGGTGATATCCTGGGCAAGCGTGGCGCTGAAGCCGAAAACATAAGGATCAATCGTCGGCATGAACGAAGAAGAGACCCCTACCGCCAGCTCCTTGTCCACCAGCGCCCGATAAAGCCGGTTGCTGCGATTGGAAGAGCTGCCGCCGAACAGCCCCATCCCTTTCGCGCCGCTAAGAATGCTGTCCAGCACCGTCAGCGCGAAGAAGTCTGGATGCTGCGCGGCCGGCGCATGAAACGCCAGGCCGAAGTAGGAAGTCTGGTCCGTGCCCCGCAGCACGATGCGCCTTTCCGCCCGCTGCTCCGGTTCCTGCAAACGCATCTCCGGAACGGTAGGACCCGCCTCGAGTCCGCCAAAATACTGGTCGATGCGGTCGACCATCTGCGCACCGTCAAAATCGCCCACCGCCACCGCCACCGCGTTGCTGGGCGTGTAATACGTCCTGTAATGTTCGTAAAGATCGTCGCGGCACATCGTCAGCAGGTCCTGTTTCCAACCGATGACCGGGTGCCGGTACGGATGCGTCTGGAACGCCGCCGCCTGCATCTCCGTATTCAACAGCCAGCGGTAGCTGTTCTCACTGCCCTCCCGCTCGCTGATGATCACCGTACGCTCCGACTCAGTCTCTTCCGTGTCGAAGATCGCATTCGCCATGCGATCGCTCTCCACGTCCAGCGCCAGTTCGATGCGCTCCGCCGGAAAGGTCTCGAAATAGGTCGTCCAGTCCTGCCAGGTCATGCCGTTGAACGCGCCGCCGGCGCGGGCAATCGCCTTGTCAAACGCGCCCTGCGGATACCTCTCTGTACCCTTGAACAGCATGTGCTCTACCCAGTGGCTGATGCCGGTGCCGCCGGGCATCTCGTTACGGCTCCCCACCCGGTAGTAGATCCAGAAACTGGCGACCGGCGCCAGGTGGCTCTCCTTCAGAAGGATCTGCAGGCCGTTGTCAAGGCGTGTCTTCTGCACGCTGCCATTTTCCCGAGTTTGACGCTTCCTGTTTGCGCTTCGCCAAGTGGCCTGTTTGCGCCTCGCCAAGGGCCCATCTGTGGCGTCGGCTCGGCGCAAAGATGGCGTCGGCTCAGCGCAAATCCGCCCTCCCTTTTTTGCTTTTGCCATTCTTCGTGTTTCCTTTGTGTTCTTCGTGGATAGTTGCCGTAGGTGGGTTGTGCCGTTACAGTTACTAAAAACTGGTGTTTCACAGTTCATCTCCCAAATCCCGGAAATCACAGTTCAGACAACCGCTTCTGGGCCTTGTTGAAGTCACTCCAGCGCAGCTGCTCTCGCCAGAAATAATAGGCCCCCAGCAGCGTTACCGGTACCCACAGCGCCGCGTGCAGCGTGAGCGTATAGCTGGCGGCCAACTGCGTATCGATCCCATACGCAGTCAGCGTCTCGATCGCCGGCGTATCAAATGTGCCGATGTACCCGGGCGCCGACGGCAGCGTTGTCGCCAGATTGACGATCCCGTTGATCAACATCAGCGCCAGAAAGCTGACAGTGAACGCGAACGCGTGCATCACAAACCAGTACTTGACCGTCTCCATCAGCCATACCACGATGCTAGTTGCAAAAATTAGAAGCAGATCGCGGCCGCTGCGCAGGCTGCCCAGCCCCGCCATGAACCGTTCAAAGTAGCCGTCCGTCCGTTCGCGGATCCGGGCCGGCAGCAGATGTTCAGCCAGCCAGCCATACAACGCCGCAATCCGCCGCGGCCGCACCGTAACCCAAATAAAAAGCGCGGTGACGATCAGCAACAGAAAAGTGACAAAGACGACAAACCGCTGAAAGGTCGCCGGAATTGGCGCAAACGGCAGCGCCAGGAACACGAACAGCAGCATCACCAGCCCGTCGAAAACGCGCTCAATGATCACCGTCGCCAAGCTGGAGCTGATCGGGATATCCTCCCGCTGCCACAAAACGTACGCCCGCATCACCTCCCCGGCCCGAAACGGGTAGACATTGTTGCCGAAATAACCGATGCACACCACCGGAAAGAGCCTGCCCAGCGAGACCGGCTTCAAGTGCCGCAGCATAAAGTGCCAGCGCCATGTGCGCGCCCACAGCCCTACCATATAGACCGCCACACCGGGCACAATCCACCAGTAGTTGGCCTGCCCCATCGTCCGCCACACCTCCGGCAGATGGAGACCGGGCAGAATCAGATAAAGAAAAAAGACACTGATCAGAATTCCGATCAGCAGCCAGGCCGTGCGTTTTATCCATTTTGCGCTTCGCCAAGGCGCGGCAGATGCGGTCGGCTCAGCGCAAACCCTCTTCGCGCTGCTCATCCCGCTATTATTCCACAGGTCCTACCTTCCCTGAAATCGACTGTGATTTTGGAGGATTATTGGGATTAGGGGGATTTAACGGCAGTTCTTAATTTTTAGTGGCTGGTTGCTGTTGCCGTTACTGACTACTGAAAACTAGCTACTAAAAACTGGTGTTTCACAGTTCATCCCCTGAATCCCGGAAATCACAGTTCAGACAGCCGGGCGTCAGCGCAAACCCTCCGTCGCGTAGGCACGGACACATGAAAAAAAATGACCACTAAAAACTGACGCCTACCCACCCTGAACCCAAAAAAATGCCAGGCCGCAAGGCCTGGCATTTAAGGTATAAACTTTCTGGACTCTGCTCGCCCTGCGCTATCCCGGCATGGGGAGCATCGCAGGTTCAACCGCCTCACCGAGAATCTCTTCCATCGCCATTACGTGGGCACATATGCTTCTGCGCTGAAACTCCTCGCAATCACAATCCCAGGAACCCTGATCATACGAAACGCGGTGATCAGAATTCTCGCCGTGAATCTTCACCTGAAGGTTGTTAACCCAGAGGCGCTCGTCGCGTTCGGCTGCGTACTGGCGGGCTTTGAGGATACGGCTGGCAATCGCGTCCATTCTGCTTTCCTTTCTCTGAGTAGGGTGGCACCGAAAAAACGGACTGTGATTTTGGGGGATTATCGGGATTAGGGGGATTAAAAGCAACTGCGCTCGCCCAGCCGTTGACGTTAATCACAGTTCATCCCCCAAATCCCGGAAATCGCAGTTCAGACAATAAGCGCGCCCCAAAAACAACACCTGGGCACGGCGCGCACCCAGGTGTTTACAGCCTTTGCAGTCAGTCCAACTCGATGTGGAATCCGGCTACAATTCGCAAAACGTTCGGCGTTCACGCTCATCCTTGAGTGTCAACTGTTTTGTGCCCGGCACAATGAAAATCCACTGCACCGACGGTTTTGTATAGAGTTTTTCTGAACATTTATAAAGCCGTTCGTCTTGGGGGGCACGGCTATACTAAGTATAAGCTCTTACCCTCCTCCTGTCAACCGCAGTAATGGCGAGCCGGTCCTTAAGAATTCTGCCCATAACCGCCAAACCAATGCGGCAGAGCCGCCGTGGCCGCTCGACAATTACTCTGGTGGATCTTCATCTGTCAGCCGCAATGATGGCCGAAATCGGCGCAACCAGTCTAGTGGACAATTTGCCTACGATTCAACTACGATCTGCCAAAAATTACGTCCTCAACTTTGACGCTTCCGCCCTTCCCCCTTCCCTGCCGTTGCAGTTCTTCGTGCTTTCTTCGTGTTCTTCGTGGATAGTTGCCGTTTCTTTCGCCGGGCGTCAGCGCAAACCCGGGGTCTTTCTTACTCCACGTAAATCTCAACCAGCTCCTCTTCATCTCGAACTTCCAGTATCTTCCCATGCAGCCCGGACCTCAAGGCGTTCCGAATCTCCTCTACGTCCAGTTCAGCCACGTCCGGTACAAACCGCGCCCCGACCGCCAACCCCATGTTGACAAGCCCAATCGGAATCGTCAGATTGACCCGCGTCTTGCCGCTCCTTGTATCGGAGACCCGTAGACGCAGCCAGCGCCCCCCTTCGTCTGCGCTGCTGTCAGCTGACCCCCGCTGCCGGCGCGCCTGTTCATCATTTTTCCCCAATGCGCCCAAAAGGCGCGCGCCCTCCTTCGCGGTTATCTTCCCCTCTTCGATCATCTTCAAGACCCGCATTCGCTCTTCCGCTGTAGCCATATCATCCTCTTCATTCAGGGCTTAGGGGCCAGGGTTTAGGGGTTAGCTGCCCCCTGGCCCCTGGGTCCCTCGCCCCTGCCGTTTCCCTGGTTTTCCCCTAATACTGCCCCAGCAAACCGCGCCTGCGGGCAACCCGCTCCCCCCACAGAAATACACCCCACCCAGCAAAAAGAAAGACCGCCGTATGCACCGTCAACCAGACCAGGCTTCCGTCCTGCCACACGCTGGCCAGGGACAAATTGTCCAACACAACTCGGCGCAATACGTCGATTCCCTGCGTAGAGGGTAGGCTGCGGGCAAATCCTTCCAGCCAGCCCGGCATACGTTCTACCGTCAGAAAGGAGCCGTTCAGGAACAACAGCATATTGGTAAGCAAATTGCTCAGCGCATTCACCTGCTTGAACACCAACGTCGCTCCGCCCATGAAAAAGGCGAACCCGTACAGCCCTGCAAGCGTCAGAGCAAAGACCGGTACACCTGCTAGACGAATCGGAATCCGGATCCCCAGCACCAGCATCAGTATCCCGCCAATCAGAACAACCATGGCGCTGCTGATGAACAATGACGCCACCGAGCGCCCCGCCAGCAGCAGGCCCGAAGGCAGCGGGCTCATGTACATCTGCTCCAGCGTTCCCGTCTGTGTCTCCTCACGGATCCCCTGACTCATATCCGAAATCGCGAACACCGCGAAAAACCATATCAGGTATCCCAACAGCGCCGGCGCCATCTGCTCCGGCGTGGGCCTGCCGCCCGACACAAAAAAGCTGATCCCGACGAAGAGAAACCCGATCATGAACGTCTCGAGCATGAAATTGAACCGGTACGACCACATTATGATCAACCGCTTCTGGCACTCATTCAATAGTACCGTTCCTGCCACCACCATTGCCTTACCCTCTGATTTCAATGCCAGCGGGCCGGTCGCCCGCGACCAATTCCAATCCACCGTCCTGCCCAGTCTGTTTGACTGTTTGTGCTTCGCCAAATGGCCGAGGATGGCGTCGGCTCAGCGCAAATCCGCCCTTCCTTTTTGCAGTTCTTCGTGTTTTCTTCGCATTCTTCGTGGATAATTGTTTTTTCTTTCGCCGGGCGTCAGCGCAAATCCTCCGCCCGCTCGATCAGTTCGACAAAAATCTCCTCCAGATTCGGCTCAGCCGGCGAGACGCTGATCAGGTCCATACCCGCCAGCCGCGCCCGTTCTACCAGGTCGAAAACGGACAGGTCGGCGCCGACCTCCCCGGAGAGGACCGTGTGCCCGTTCTCCTGGCTGGCCGCGAATCCGGGAAAAGTCTCGCTTTTCTCCGCCTCGACCACGCCCCGCAGCCGTAACTGATAGAATTCCCGACGGAACAGGTCCAGTAGCTCTCCCGTGGGGCGGTGGGTCAGCAGCCGCCCATGGCTCATGATCGCCACCTGGTCGCAAAGATTCTCGGCCATGTCCAGCTGGTGCGTCGTCAACACAACCGTCTTTCCGCGTTCCTTTGCCAGCTCGACAATCCAATCCTGTACCGTGCGCGCGGCCTGCACATCCAACCCCAATGCTGGTTCGTCCAGCAGCACAATCGGCGGGTCGGCGATTAGCGCGGCCGCGATCGCCACCTTCTGCTGCATACCCCGGCTGAACTCGCCTACCGGATCTTTGCGGCGTTCCCACAAGTCCAGTTCCCGCAACAGCCGTTCCGCCCTCGCCTTCAGCAACCTGCTCGACGAGACCCCTTTTATCCGACCAAAGTACAGCAGGTTCTGCCACGCGTTCATGCGCCAGTAGACATTGCGCGTCCCTTCCAGCACCGCGCCGATCTGCCGCATCGCCTGGCCCCTCTGCATGCCCACGTCATATCCGTTGAGGCGCACCGTTCCCGTTGTCGGCAACACCAGGCCGCACGCCATCTTGAGCGTGGTTGTCTTGCCGGCCCCATTCGACCCCAGAAAACCAAAGACCTGCCCAGGCTCCACCGTCAGGTCCAGCCGGCTGACTGCCTCGACTTCATTGCCGCCGCGACTGCGGAATGTCTTGCTCAGAGATTCGATTTCGATCGCCGCTTTCATTCTGCTTTCCAGTTCAGTCAAATCCGATCACCACCAACTCTTCTTTGTCACTTTTGTCCTCGTACACCCGCAAGAACTCCAGCGCCATACACGATTCCAGAAAACGTTCCGGCGGAATCCCCTGCGTGCGGCGGCTCTGCTCGATAAACTGAAACGCCTGCGACCAACTCAATTTAGGCTGAAAAAATGCCCCGATCACAGGCAACGGGATCGGGATACGCACATTTACCGCTTTCGATTTTCCGTTCGTATAGACTTCAAATACGTAAACGCGCAGCCAGAAAAAGAGAACACGGCGCAAGAGTGTGCCGTACGGCTGGCGGCTGCCCTCCCGAACTTGGCGCACGATCTCTGGCAGCGCAACCTGCCCGCCTTCCTCTGCCTCTGCCACTTCACCTTCGCCGCGGATCGTAATCGCCGACCGAGAGCGAATCGGCAACTGCTTGCCGCCATCCTGACTAGATTTGTCCATTCTGTCCCTCCGATAACGTCAGGATTTTGGGACCAGGGGTCAGGGGTTGGCTGGCCCCTCGCCCTGCCGTTTCACAGTTCATCCCCTGAATCCCAGAAATCACAATTCAGACAACGCCCCGCCTGCCCAGTGCATCCAACAGCTCCTCGGCCTCGGCAGCCGTGATCTTGCCCTCCGACAACATACGCAGAACCGTCAACCGCTCCTCCTCGGAGACCGGCTCAACGTCCGCCTCACTCTCAACGTCCACCTCCACATCGATATCCTCAAAGTCAGTCAGCGGCTCCTCGACTCGCACCGCAGTCCCGGACGACGGCGCATCCGTGTCGAAGCTGAAGCTCCAGCTGCGAACATCCTCCCAATCCCCTTCAGCCGCCCTCTTGCCCGCCGCCCGCAGCGTCCTCCGGAGCGTCCTGCCCAGCGACCGGGAAGCGCGGCGTTGCGCGCGCGCGGCGTGACGTGCCCCTTTCACGCCCTCTTCTTCGCCAATCCCCTTCAGCATGCCGGCGGATTCGAGATGCACGCTGCCTCCGGCAACAAGAGAATAACTGTTCTTCCCCGCGCCGGCGCGGAACGTATGCACGCCCGGGCCGCGTGCGACCATGGTCGCGCCGCCTTCAACAGTGAGCCCACCGCCGCAGACCGCCTTGAAAGAGCCTCCCTCCTCCTCGGCCAAACGGCAACGGACATCACCCCCCGCAGTCACACGCACATCGCCCCGAACTGTCGATAACTCAACACTGCCGCCGCACTTGGCCGACAGCGAGCCGCCGCATCCCTCTACAACCAGATCGCCGCCCACCCCACCAAAAGAGACCGATCCGCCAATGTCGCGCAGCGTCGCCCGCCCATGGGCCTTCCGACACGACAGCGCACCGCGAACGCTCTCAGCTGAAATATCCCCCATCACCCGGCTCACCGCCACCTCCCCCCCCTCCGCGAGATGCAGTTCCCCGTTCACCCTGTCGCAGGCCACCTTTCCCCGCACCCCGCGCAGGCTGACCCGGCCCATCGCTTTGCCGATCGCAGCCGCGCCGTCAACATTGATGAATTCAACAGCGCCTTCCGCTCTCTCCACAACAACGTTTCCACCCGCGTTCAGCACGTCCACGTCCGCCCGCGCACGCTTAACGCGTGCGCCGGATACATTCTGCAGTGTCAATCGCCCCGCTACCTCGGCGATCGAGATCCCGCCCCCAATCTGCTCCGCAATCAGATCTCCGTGCGCCCGCCTCGTCACTTCCACCCCGCCGGCCACCTTCGCCACGTTTACCCGGCCCGCCGCGCTCCCGATCCGCACCCTGCCGGCTTCCTCCACCAGCAGATCCCCGCCGGCCTGTTCAACTTCCACCCCGCCGCGCACGTTGCTCACCTTTACCTGTCCGCCCGCCGCGCTCTCCACCACTGCGCTTGCGAACGGCAGTCGCACTACCAGCGAAGATTCAGCCTCGATCTCAAGCTGCTCCGGCCCTATTTGACGCTGTCCGCCCTCCCCCTCTTCGCTTTTGCCGTTCTTCGTGTTTCCTTCGTGCCTCTTCGTGGATCGTTGCCGTTTTTCGCCGGGCGCCGGCGCAAACTCCACCACCGGCTGACTTCCCTGGCCGTCCACCTCAATCAACGCCTGCTCCCAGCCCTCGACCCGCAGATCTCCTCCGCAACGAATCCGCACGCGCGGATTCGGAGATTCCGGCTCCACCTGTATCTGCTCACTCATTTCATTCCCCCTGAATTAGGGTTTAGGGGTTAGCTGGTCCCTGGCCCCTCATCCCTGTCCCCTGCCGTTTCACTGCCGTAAAGTTCTATCCGCTTTGCAACTGATTCATGGCCGCTTCATAACTGATTTCGCCCGCCTCCAGCTGTTCCAGGATCTGCCGCCGCGCTTTCTCCGGCAGCGGCGTTGGCTCATCGCGGCCCGGCTCAAAGCCCATCGCCCGGATCATCTCGTGCAGCCGCCCCCGCAGCGTCGGGTACGAGAGCGCCAGCTCCTCCTCCATCCGGTTGAACTTCCCCTCACAGCGTATAAACGTCGCCGCGAACGCCAGCTGCTCCTGCGACAGGCCGGCAAAAGGCGTCTCGACCAGGAACCGCCCCTCCACCCGGCTGTCACACTCGCGGCAAAAGAAGCCCGTAACCGTCAGATCTCTGGCCTGGCAGATCGGGCAGGCCGTCGGTAGTGGATTCATAGCATCTGCTCCATCCCGTCATGTCTCGAGTATTCCGGCAGCGCCAGCCTGGCCTCTGCTCGTCGATAGCGCTGCTGCAAAGACGTTCCCCACGCTACCAGCCATTCTCCCAAACGCGTAAACAGCCACACCTGCCAACGCGGCGCGCGCCGGTACGGACGAAGTCCCTGAAACGTCCGGGCCTCCGAAGTAAGTCTCTCTCGCCGCAACTTCTCTTCCAGTGCCATCCGTTCCATGAACATCACGTTACCTCTTTTGATTTTTCGTATACCATTCAAAATATTATCAATATTATACTTAAGAATATTCATAATGTCAAGCCCTAATCTTAATCTTTATGAAACTCAACTACGAAAAAGTGTCACAGGTACCCAAAAAGCGGGACTTCCCAGGCCTCGACCCCCTACTCGCACCTACGCCTCACCGAATTTAATTTGACGCCTCCGGCTTTGCGCTGTCTTTAGCTTTTGCCTATTTGACGCTTCCGCCCTCCCTGTTTTTTGCCGTTGCAGTTCTCCGCGTTCCTCCGCGTCCTCCGCGGACCAATGCCGTTTCTTCCGCCAGGCGGCAGCGCAAACTCTGAGCCGGACAGGAATTGGCTTCTATTGCAAAACTGATATACTTCCGAAACGTGTGCATCTGCCGGTCCGTAAATGCCCGCAAGATGACCATGCGAAATCTATACAATTCCACAGCCCCAGGAGATCGCGATCGATGAAGCTGAATTCTCGTAGAATCAATTTCAGTACAGTGTTGGCACTGTCCATTCTGTGCCTTTTCCTGCTCAGCGCCTGTGCACCCATCGCGGCCCCTGCCGCCGGTGACGGCGGATCCGCCGCCGAAATGGTCGAAATCCGTCTCGCCTCCTACGGTCTGGGCGACGCCTGGAACAATACACTGGAGCAGACCATCGACGGCTTCCGCGAGCAGAATCCCAACATCAGCGTGAAAGTCGAGTTCCGTCCCATCGACGCCTACTGGGACAAACTGCAGACGGAGTTTGCCGCCGGTACCGCGCCCGACATAACCATCAACCAGATGAACTGGGTCATCCCCGGCGCCGCTCGCGGCATGTTTGTAGACCTGGCGCCCTTCATCGAAGCTGACCAGGTCGACATGTCCGCCTACTTCTACGATATGGAGCCGGAATGGGGCTGGAATGGAGGCCTCTATGGCGGTCTGCTCTATGCCGGCGGTCAAGTCCTCTACATTAACAAGGACCTGTTGGCTGCAGCTGGTCTCGACTTCCCATCCGCTGACTGGACATGGAACGATATGCTCAGCTATGCTGAACAATTGACCGATCCGGACAATAACCAGTGGGGTCTCTACATCAGTCCGCTGAATCCCCCCTACTGGGGCGCCTCCTTCATCCATGGCGCCGGCGGCGCCGTCCTCAGCGACGACCGCGCCAGCTGTACCCTGACCTCCCCCGAATCGCAGGCCGGCCTCCAGTACATTGCCGACCTGATCTTTGAACACGAGGTCATGCCCGCGCCTGTTACCCTGCAAGGACAGGAGAATCCCTTCCTCACCGGCAAAGTCGCCATCTACTTTGGCGGCACCTGGCAGGAAGGTCAGATCCGTCAGGCCGGCTTCGATTGGGATTTCGCCCACATGCCCGCCCACCCCGAAACCGGCATTCGCAGCGTGCAGATGGGCTCCAACGCTTGGTCCGTCCTCAGCAGCAGCGAACACATTGAAGAATCGTGGCAGCTCGTCAAGTTCCTGATGGGCGAAGGCGGGCAGACCGGCATGATGGCCAACGGCGTGCCCGGCCTGACCGCAGTCGTCGAAAGCGATGACTACCTGGCGCTGCACCAGCCCCAGGACATCAGCGTAGCCATCAGTGATTTCGCCAACTATGGCCATGACTACTACCCGACGCCCGACACCGGCGAATGGTGGAGCGCCGTCGGCCAGGAGCTCTCAGTCATCTGGTCCGGCGAGGCCACAGTTGAAGAAGCGACCGAACGCGCCTGCGCCGCCGTCGAAGAGATCTTCGCCCGCCGGCCCGCCGAATGGGGACAGTAGTCCCTCTTATGCAACAGAAAATGGGGAGATGGCAGTTCACCATCTCCCCATTTTGGTTGGTCTTCATTATGCAAATTCTTGCATCCTTCAGACGGATGCCGGCTCACATCCGCCGCGAGGCAATCGAGGGCTACCTCTTCATTATGCCCTGGCTGGTCGGCCTGGTTGTCTTTGTAGTCGGTCCCATTATCGCCTCCTTCTATCTCAGCTTGACCGACTACGAGGTGATCCGTCCACCCACCTTCATCGGGCTGCGCAACTTCGATCAACTGGTCAATGACCGCCTCTTCTGGCAGGCGCTAAAAGTTTCGTCGATTTACGTATTCGCCAGCGTGCCGATGGGGCTGGTCCTGTCTTTCGCCGTCGCCCTCCTGATGAACCAGAAAGTGGGATTCGTCAGCCTTTGGCGCACGGTCTACTACATCCCTACATTGGTCCCGGTAATAGCCAGCACCATGCTCTGGCTGTGGATCTTCAACCCCGAGTTCGGCCTGCTCAATATGGCGCTGGCTCTCGTCGGCATCGATGGTCCCCTGTGGCTGGGCCACACCCGCTGGGCTTTGCCTTCCCTGATCCTCATGAGTCTGTGGACCGTAGGCGCGCCCATGCTGATCTATCTCGCAGGCCTCCAGGGCATCCCCACCGACCTCTACGAGGCAGCCGATATCGACGGCGCCGGCGTCTGGGTGAAGTTCCGCAATGTCACGATTCCAATGATGACACCCGTCATCTTCTTCAACCTCGTCATCAATATGATCGCATCCTTTCAAGTCTTCGTGCAGCCCTTCATCATGACCGAAGGCGGCCCGCGTTACGCGACCCTCTTCTACGTGCTATATCTCTACCAGAACGCTTTTCAGTTTTTCCGCATGGGCTACGCTTCGGCTCTGGCCTGGGTCCTGTTTGCCGTGATTCTGGCGCTGACGGTAGTCGTCTTCCGCTCCTCCGCGCTCTGGGTCTACTATGAAGGCGAGTTGAGGCAGAGGTGAGTAGAACACATCGCCCGGCGCCCGTCACCGACGGCGGACAGATGGCGTCGGCTCAGCGCAAAGTCGCCGCGCTGCACTCTTCAGGCTCGCCCCACTGGCTCGCCAGCAGACGCCGACGCATCTTGTTACAGAAACTTATCATCTATCCTATCCTCTTTGCCGGCGCCTGCGTGATGATGATCCCTCTGGTCTGGCTTCTCTCCTCTAGCCTCAAGGACAGCGGCCGCATCTTCATCTTCCCGCCCCAGTGGATCCCCAACCCGTGGCGGCCCGAAAACTACCCGGCCGTGCTCGATGCCATCCCCTTTCTCCGCTTTGCCTGGAATACGGTCTTCGTCACCGCACTCGCCTTGCTCGGCCAGCTGATCTCCTCGAGCCTGGTTGCCTTCGGCTTTGCCCGTCTTCGCTTTCCCGGACGCGACCTGCTCTTCCTGATCCTATTGGCCACGATCATGATCCCATATCAGGTCACGCTCATCCCGACCTTCATTCTCTTTCGCATTCTCGGCTGGCTCGACACCTACGCCCCTCTGATCGTGCCCTATTGGCTCGGCGGCGGCGCCTTCTTCATCTTTCTGCTCCGCCAGTTTTACATGCGCCTGCCTCTCGATCTCGACGACGCCGGCCGCATCGACGGCGCCAGCACCTTTGGCATCTACCGCCATATCATCCTCCCCCAATCGCGGCCCGCACTGGGCGTTGTCGCCGTCTTCTCCTTCCTCAACCACTGGAACGATTTCTTCAATCCGCTCATCTTCCTCAGCACAACCGAAAAGTACACCCTCGCCCTCGGAATCAATCTCTTCCGCGGCTATCAGGTCACCCAATGGCACCTGCTCATGGCCGCCAGCGTCATGGTCAGCATGCCCTGCATCCTGCTCTACGCCCTCGCCCAGCGATATTTCATTCAAGGGATCGTCTTCACCGGTGTCAAACAATGAACGTTTCACGCGCAGAGTAAACGACTATGGAAAACTCACACCGACGCGCGTCGTCGCCTCAGGATGGGAAAATCCGGGTTTGCGCTTCGCCAAGTGCGCAGGTGCGGTCGGATCAGCGCAAAGTCGGCGTACTCGGCCTCGGCCAAGGTCGCTCCCACCTGCGCGCCTTTCAGATCCTTGAAGGCGCGACAGTCGCCGCCGTCTGCGACCAAGATGAACGCCTCGCCGAGCGCGTAGCCCACGAATTCGGCGTCGAAACTCGCTTCCCCACCTACGAAGCCATGCTTGAAGACCCCGCCATCGATCTCATCGTCGTCGCCACGCCCGACCATCTGCACGGGCAGCACGCCATCATGGCGCTCGAATCGGGCAAGCACGTCCTTTCCGAGATCCCTATGGCAACCACACTGGCCGAATGTAAGCGTATCATCCAGCTCACCGACCGCCATGGCCTCAAATACCACATGGGCAACCAGGTCCGCTACGCCTTCTGCCTGCGCGACGTGCAGAAAATGATCCGCACCGGCGACCTCGGCGAAATCTTCTACGGCGAGGGCGAATACCTCCACACCATGGACGACATTGTAAAAGACCGCCCACCCGATCACTGGCGCATCCACCCCCAGACGCCCCAGACCACTCTCCTCGGCGGCGGTCCCCACGCCATCGACACCCTGCGCTGGCTTATGGGCGTCGACTTCATCGAGGCACAGGCCTACCACGCCCAACGGCAGTCCCGCTGGCAGACCACGCACACCACCGTCGCCCTCTTCAAAGCCGGCAACGGCGCCGCCGCCAAGGTGACCGTATCCTACGGCATGGTCCGCCCCTACTGCCTTTACTACTCCGTCTACGGCAGCGCCGGCTCCTTCGAACGCACCCGCGATCAGGGCGGCGCCGTCGAGGACACCATCAACTATCACTATCATGACAGGATAGCCGGCGCCCGCCGCATGGCGCCCGTCACCGTTCCCAACTGGAGCAATCCGGCCATCCAACACCAGCACTCGCTCGGACACGGCACCATGGAGATCGAACAGGCCCAACAGTTCCTCCGTGCAATCACCGCCGACGAGGAGCCGGCCATCGGCCCGCGCGAGGCCGCCCGTTCGATTGCCGCCGGCATCTGCGCCCTCCAGTCCGCCCAACAGGGAGGCGGCCCGGTCGCCGTACCCGCCTTTGACTAACACGCATTTTAGTGGTTAGTGAACTGCAGTTACTCGCCACTATCCACTATTCACTGTCGTTAACGAGGTTCCAACGATGCTCCTGTTTCACAATGCCGGCGAAGCCCGCAGCCGCTACAGCTACTATCTGGCCGAGATCCTGCGCATGGAAGGGTTCGTTGATTTTGCCGAAGACGACATCAGCGTCCTCCACGGAACTCTCCTGGCCCAACACGATCTCGTCATCCTGCCGCGCACCGCACTCAGCCGCGCCCAGATAGGCCAGCTGGTCGACTACATGCAAGGTGGCGGCCGGCTCATCGCCTTTCAGCCCGAACCGCAGCTGACCGAAGAACTGGGACTGCGCCCTTCCTTCCGCGGTCTCGATGGCGGCCTGTTGCAGATCGACACCAGTCATCCCACCTTGCATGGCCTGTACAGCGAACCGGTCCAGGTCGTGACGCCTGCCGTCGAGTGGACGCTCGACGCCGCAGAAGCTGCAAGCGAGCTGGCCGCCATCCGCCCTGCCGTGAATGGAGCAGATGCAGGAACGCCCGCCGTCGTATCGGCAACGTTAGGACGCGGCGCCGCGGTCCTCTTCGCCTACGATCTCCCCTACACCGTCGCCCGTCTGCGCCAGGGCAACCCCGACCACATCGATCTCTGCTTTGCCGGCCTCGACGGCATCTACCGGCCCAGCGAACTGTTCGTTGGACAGCTGCCCTTGCAGCAGATGCTGATCCCGCAGGCCGACCTGCACAGCGCCCTGCTCGCCCGCCTGATCGAGGAGTTGGCCCCCCGCCCGCGGCTGTGGTACTATCCGCACGCCGAGCGGACCAGTACACTGATCATGACCAGCGACGACGACTGGTCTACCCTGCCCCAGTTCGAAACTCTGCTCGACGGGTTGCGCCGCAGGCAGGCCCGCTGTACCTTCTACGTCGTTCCCAAAACCAACCTGACTCGCGACCATATCGAGGCCTGGGAAGCCGACGGACATACCTTCAGCGTACACCCTGCCCTCGAAGCCGATACCGTGCGCGAGATGCAGATCGAGGAGCCGCAAAGCGCTCTCGTCCGGCCCATGCTCGCAGAAAACATCGAGCGCTACCAGCGGGAGTTCGGACGCCCCGTGCACACAATTCGCCACCATGCCGTCCGCTGGCGCGGCTACGTCGACGCCGCCCGCGATCTCTCCGAGCTCGGCGTCCGCATGGACCTCAACTACCTCGCCGTCTCGCCCTTTCTCGGCTACATGTGCGGCTCAGGACGTCCCCTCCGCTTCGTCGACGAGGCTGGCGCCCTCATCGACTGCTTCCAGCAACCCACACACTGGACCGAGGAATGCCTCATCCACCCCGAATTCGTATTCAGCTTCAAATGGACGGTCGAACGCGCCTTAGAGGAAACCGGCGCCATCATCCGTCGCGCCGCCCGTCGCTACTACATCCCCGTCGCCCTCAACTCCCATCCAGTCAGCTTTGCCACATACTCCAGCCCCCTTATCGAAGGCAACTGGGACACCGCCGTCGTCGAGGGAATGCCGATCCTCTCCGCCGACGACTGGCTCGACTGGACCGCAAGTCGCGACCAGCTTCGCATCACACTGGACGCAGAAGGAGGAACCCTCCACGCGGCCTCTCCCCTGCCTGCCGCGACCATCCTCCTGCCGCCCGCCCTGGGCGCGCCCCGCACAAGCGGCCAGACAGGCGCGCAAAAACGCTGGGGCCGCCGCTACACAACGGTCACCTTCAACGACCTGACCGTAGGCGTTCCCTATCGATTCGACTATCCCAATGGGACAAGAAAACAGTGAAGATAACGCAAATCGAGACGATTCCCGTCAAAGTGCCGATCAGCCCCGAAAGGGCTATCCGCGGCGGCCGCGGCGGCCATACCGAATCGCCCTTCCTCCTCGTCAGAATCCACACCGACGAGGACATCGAAGGCCTCGGCGAGGTCTCCTGCACCCCAATCTGGAGCGGCGAGGACCAGGCCACCGCCGCCCACTTCATCCAGCGCATGTTCGCGCCGCTGCTCATAGGCCGGGACCCAACCGAAATCGAGCGCCTCATGGCCGCGGTCAACGCCGCCGTCGCCAACAACCCCTTCACCAAGGCCGGCATAGAGATGGCCCTCTGGGACATCCTCGGCAAAGTCGCCGGCCTGCCCCTCTACCGCCTCTTCGGCGGCCCCGTCCGCGACCGGGTCAAAACGAAATTCTCAGTCTCCGGGCTTGCACCCGATCAGGCCACCGCCATCGCCGCCTGGGCCGTCGACCAGGGCTTCGACACCATGAAAGTCAAGGTCGGCCTGGACCCCGCCGAAGACGTAGCCCGCGTCGCCGCCGTCCGCGAAGCAATCGGCCCCGACGTGCGCCTCGGCGTCGACGCCAACGGCGGCTGGTCCGTGCGCACCGCCGTCCAGACCATACCGCAGCTCTACCGCTACGACATCTACTTCGTCGAGCAGCCCACGCCCGATCAGGACGTCTCCTGGCTTGCCGACGTCCGCCGCCGCACCCATCTGCCCGTCATGGCCGACGAAATCGTCTACTCGCCCCATGACGCCATGGCCGTCGCCCGCGCCCAGGCCGCCGACGTCCTCTCCCTCTACGTCGGCAAGGGCGGCATCACCCCGGCCCGCAACGTCGCCGCAGTCGCCGAAGCCGCCGGCCTCGTCTGCACCGTCGGCAGCAACCTCGAACTCGGCATCGGCAACGCCGCCATGATTCACCTCGCCATGGCCACCCCGGCCATCGACGCCGAAACCTTCCCCTGCGACATCCTCAGCCCCTTCTTCTACGAGACCGACCTGCTCCAGGACCCCCTCCCAATCCGCGCCGGCGAAGCCCGGCCGCCAACGGGCCCCGGCCTCGGCGTCGCCCTCGACGAAGACCAGGTCGCCTTCTACCGCACCGACAAGGATTAGATTGTTGAAGTTGAGATAAGAACGCTGGTTCAGGGCTTAGGGGTCAGGGGTTAGTAACTGCCTAACTGCCGTTGCTCGTCCCTGCAGTCCTACTGCAGCCGTATGCGAGGATCCACCACCGCCAGCAGAACATCGGAAAGCAGCGTGCCGATTACTGTCAGCGTACTCAGAAGAAAGAGGAAACTGCCCGCGAGGTACATGTCCTGCGAGGTGAGCGAACGCAGCAGCAGCGGCCCCGTCGTCTGCAAGCTCAACACCATCGCCACCAGCGTTGTGCCCGAAACGAGACTGGCCAGCGACCAGCCGACCGTGCTGAAAAACGGGTTGAGCGCAACCCGCACCGGATACTTCCAGATCAGCGCCCTTTCTCGCACACCTTTCGCCCGCGCCGTCTCCACATACGGCTTGTTGAGCTCGTCCAGCAGGTTGGCGCGCGTGATGCGGATGTTGCCCGCCGTGCCGTTCACCGCCACGATCAACATCGGCACCCAGATGTGCTTCAACATATCCACGATCTTCGGCCAGCTCCACGGCTCCAGAACATATTCATCCGAGAACAGGCCGCCCACATTCATGCCCAGCCAGGACTGGGCCAGAAACAGCACGATCAACGCCAGCAGAAAACCCGGTGTCCCCAGGCCGATAAAGCTGAACGTCGTCATAAGATAATCGAGCCACGAGTATTGATGGGTCGCCGAATAGACCCCCACCGGTATTGCGATAAACCACCCCACCAGCAGCGCCCCCATCGACAGCGCCATCGTCAGCCCCAGGCGTTCCCAGATCAACTCACTGACCGGCTTCTGCCACTCAAAAGACTGCCCCCAGTCTCCTTTCACCAGCACGCCGTAAATCCACTTGAAATACTGGACATACGCAGGCTGGCCCAGCCCGTAACGCTGGCGCAGCGATTCCAACTCCGCCTCGTCCACCTCATCCCCCTCCTGCCGCAGCTGCGCAACATAAGAAGTCAGAAAGTCACCCGGCGGCAGCTGGATAACAGCGAACGACAGAATCGAAATCGCGATCAGCATCGGAATGATCAACAAAATACGTTGAACAATATAGGCCAGCATGAAACCCCCCCCAAAAAATCAGGGAAAATTCAGGGGAACCCCAGGGGTTTCCCCGCAGTTCCCCTGCCGTTCTACGTACTCTGCGTATCCGGATCTTCCCAGAAATACGTCTCGGTGTGGAGCAGATGCTCGTCACCGGTCGTATCGTCCAGCGGGAATCCTGACAGGTAGTTGCGGACACCGTTCTTGACGATAATCGGCGCCGGGCGCTCGCCCAGGTAGCCGATCATCGGCAGTTCTTCCGCCCAGATGTCCAGAATCTGGTGGAACATCGCCGTCTGCTTGTCCGGATCCGGCTCAATCTTGATCGCGTCCCAGATCTCCCAGATCGTCCACACCCAGTGGCCCGCCGGCGGCTCGACGCCTGCCGGGCTGGTGCCGCCGCTGTTACGCCAGTGCGCCCAGCCTGCCGCCCACGGCCGGTCCGGCTGCTCACACGTCCAGATCGTCGGGTTGACCAGCGGCACGACCGTGCGGTCGCCGCCCCACCACGCAGCCTCAATCTCGTTGGCGCCGTGATGCTCCTCGTACAGTGAACGCTCAAAGCCCTTGTACGCCGCCTTGACGCCCACCGCCGCGAAGTACTTGATCACCTCCTGCACCGTATCTTCGCTCGTCGTACCCGGCTGCGCCGTCCCTTCAATCACGAAGCTCAGCGTATCCCCGCTGCCATCGTTGAACAGCCGGAAACCGTCGCTGTCCTTCTCCGCATAACCCGCGCCGTCCAGAAGCTCGTTCGCCAGGTCCGGATCGTACTGGATCCACGCGTTCGCCTGCTTCGGGTACGCCTGCGCCGAGCTCTCCAGCGGGCTGTACTGCCGCGGCGTCATCAGACCGTCCCACACCAACTCGTTCAGCGCCACCCGGTCCACCGCAACCGACAGCGCGATCCGCACGTCGCGAATATTGAAAAACTCCGCCAGCCGCTCGTTCTTCGTCGACAGGTTCAACTGGATCGCCGAGTGGCCCGAAGCCGAACCAAGGAAGACCTGGTAGTCGCCAGCATCCTCATTCTCCTTGTAGAGCGTGAAGTTGCCGATATTCACATGACGCGCCTGGAAGTCAATCTCGCCGTTGATGATCCGCAGGTCGAAAACGTCGTTTGTCTCGAACAGCCTGTGCGTAACGTCGTCCACATAGGGCAGCTGCCTGCCGTCCGAATCAACGCCGAAGAAGTAGGGATTGCGCTCCATCAGGAACAACTCGTTCGAAAGCTCATTCCTAGAGATCCACGGGCCGATGCTCGGCAGGTCCGGGTTCAGGTACCACCACCGCCGGTCCGTATAGTACTCTTCCCAACTGTTGAAGCCCGCCTCTTCCACCTGTGTCTGCAGCGCATCCTGGTCGTCCGTCAGCTCCATGTGGAACTGCTTCAGGTAGTGACCGGGCAGGTAAAGATTTCTGGTTTGGCGGCCAAGCCGGAAAACGTACAGAGGGTTGGGCAAGGGGAACTTGAATGTCACCGTCGAATCGTCGACGATTTCGAGCTCCATCGGCGTGCGCTCGGGGCCGGAGACCCACGTGCCGCCAATGCTGGGTGAGATCGTCGTGTTCGTCTCGTCCTCCTCCCACCACCAGCGGATCGCCTCCGTCGTGAAAGGCGTGCCGTCCGACCACTTCATGCCCTCGCGCAGGTGGAACGTCCACTCGGATGCGTCATCGTTGATCTCCCACGATTCCGCCATGCGCGGCTGCATATTCAGGTTCTGGTCGTACCAGGACAGCCCCCGGTCCTGCATCTTCGTCGGTCCCCAGCGGTCGGAGACGCCCTTGAAGCCGCGGCGGAACGTGCCGCCGTAATTCCCGTTCGTCTCAGCCACCGGCATAACCATCGGGTTGACCGGCAAGCGCTCGTCCACCGGCGGCAGGTCGCCGGCCGCCACCATCTCGGCCAGCATCGGCGCCTCGCCGTATTGTGACGCCGGCGTCGCCGGCGCAGCCTCGGAAGACTCGGCCGCCGAGTCGTCTGCCTGCGCAGACTCTTCCACCGGCTCCGGTTCGCCGCTCGCGCCGCAGGCTACGGCTACCGCACCGGCAGCAGCCACGCCCGACACGCGCATGAACTCGCGCCGGGAAATCGGTGTTGGTGCCATTCTTCGCATCGTACTCTCCTTGGTGAAAATGAATATAGGTTTACTGCTATGCACAGCTATTTGACGCCTTCGCCTTCACTGGGATCGCGGGCGTCCCGCCCGCATGCCGCCGGGCGTCAGCGCAAAGTCAATGCCCAGAACTGTTTACCCTGGACACTGGCCGCTGACCACTAAAGTTCCCTACCCCACGACCCCATCCTCCGGCACAAGCCAGGGTGGATGCGGAAGATGCCGCTCGCTCAGATGGCTGGCGTAGAGAAAACGGTAAACATCACTGATATAGAATTGCGGGTATCGCTTAGGCGGCAGCGATTCCAGGAACTTGTCGTGGACCATCTCCGCCATCTGCTCGCTCATGCCCGCGCTCACTTCGAAGTCGAAATAGATGGCCAGGTCCTTGGACGGGTCTTCGATCACCCGTTTTACCCCGAAAGATTCCGGGTACTTGTGCGCCGGCGAGTCCCGCTCCATCAAAAAGGTGCCCATCGCCGCCGAATGGATGTACTGCTTGTGCCCGTACAGGAAATTGACCGTCTCCTGCGCGTCCTCAATCGTTTCGCCGGGAAAGCCGAAAAAGAAGAACGTATGATTCCAGATCCCGGCCGTCGCGCTCTCCTTCAGTATCCGGCTCATATGGGGCAGCTGTGTGCCCTTGATCATGTGGTCGATAATCGCCGCCGACGCGCTCTCCAGGCCGAACAGGATCATCCTGCACCCGCCCACCTCCATATCCTCCAGCAGCTGTCCCGAGATCACCTTCTCAAAACGCACGCAGCCGCCCCAGTGCAGCGTTTCCGGACGCCCGCGCATGATCTTCGACAGGTCCCGCAGATTGCGCGGCGTGACCGCCTCGTCCGAGAAGAAGATATGCTTCACCCCGTACTTTTCGTGCAGGGCCAGCATCTGCTCCGCCAGCTGTTGCGCTCGCAGCTGGCTGAACGACTCCGGCTCGCCGTAGCCCACGTTGCAGAACGCGCACTTGCCGAAATAGCAGCCTCGCGCCGTCAGCAAGGGCAGCGCCAGCTCCGGCGCCAGATAGCGGTCCAGCGGCAGTCCGTCGAAATCCGGTATCGGCAGATTGGCAATCTTCTCCTGCTCCTTGCGCTCGTTGACCCGGATCTGGCTGCCATTTTTGTATATTAAGTTCGGAATGTCGGCCAGACTCTCGTCAGCCGCAACCTGTTTGTGTTTCCGCCCACCCGCTCTCTCATCCAACCCTTTCTCTCGTTGCGAAAAACACAATCTCGCCAGTTGCAGCAGCGACGCCTCACCGTCAAAGACGATCGCGCTGTCAATCAATTCAAACAACGCCGGCGCGTCCGGAAATTGGGCGCGCAGCATACTGATGTGCGGCCCGCCCACCGTCACATGGCAATCCAGCCCGGCCTCCTTGACCAGATACGCCGCCGTCAACCCCGGCAGCATCTGTGCCATCGACGGGATCGAAATGCCGACCACGTCCGGCCGTTCCCGCACGATATCGGGCAGCAGCAAACGCCGGTAGATATCCAGGAACATATTGTGCTGGTCGTCGCGCACGCCGTGAAGCAGGAAGCGGCTGTTGTCAGGGGGGCCGGCCGAATCGTACCCTTGAAAATGGAGGCTCGCGGGGTAAAATGGCAGATTCGCGATCTCCAGACAGTCGAGTAGCGTACTCAACATCTCGAGACCGATGGGGCCGTCGTAAAATGCGGAAGAGCGAATCCCCGCCTTGGCGCGCTCCACCCGCTTGGCCAGGCGCGGGCCTGCCTCCAAAGCCCAGCCTATCCTCTCAGGCCCTGGCATCTGCCTCTGCCCCGGGCCCGCTGATCCTTTCGACGCGCCTTGCATCCGCTTCAGCCGCGCCAGCGCGCTCGTCAGATAGCGCCGACTCAAAATTTCGTCGAAGACTTCGACATTCAGATCCCGCTGGATCACGTCGACGCCGTTCTGCCGCAGATAGGCCGTCAACGTCGGCAGCGCCAGGTGCGGCATCGTCGGCGTCCAGTTGGGCGGGAAAAGCAGCATGACCTTTGGCCTGTGGACTCCGTTCCCCAGGAGTTCAGGAGATTCACCCGCGTTCAGGCCAAACTCTTCCAAGTCGATATTTGATTGCACGCCCGAACCGTTGTCACTGTCCATCTTGTTTGACGCTTCCGCCCTCCCCGTTTTTGCCGTTGCAGTTCTCCGCGTCCTCCGCGGATCGGTGTTGTTTTTCCCCGCCGGGCGTCAGCGCAAAGTCGCAGTCTATCTCCGGTCTATTCCAATTTCATACGGTATGCTCTGACCTGGCGCACCTTTTGTTGCCGGCCTAGGACCCCGCATATCTGGCAACAGGTAAACATGTAGCCAACTTGCGCTTCGCCAAGTGGCCGAGGATGGCGTCAGATCAGCGCAAAGGTGCCGTCGGCTCAGCGCAAAATCCGAGGGTTGCTGTTCGGGCTACGCCACGCCCGTCAACTCCAACTCGCCCGCATAGTGGCAGCGAACAAAATGGCCCTGCTCAACCTCCCGCAGCTCCGGCGTCTCGGCCATACAGCGGTCGTTGTCGTTATAGAGACAGCGGGGATGGAAGTAGCAGCCGCTCGGCGGGTTCGCCGGGTCCGCCACGTCACCCTCCAGCACGATCGGCTCCGCCCGGTCGCGTGGGTCCGGCTTCGGCACCGATGACAGAAGGGCCTCTGTATAAGGATGCAACGGGTTGCGGTACAGCACCTCTGTCCGCGCGCTTTCCACAAGCATGCCCACGTACATCACCGCCACCCGGTCGCTGATGTGTTCGACCACGCTCAGATCGTGGGCGATGAACAGGTACGTGAGGTCAAACTCCTCCTGCAGGTCCTGCAACAGATTGAGGATCTGCGCCTGCACCGACACGTCGAGCGCCGAGACTGGCTCGTCGAGCACGATCAGCTGCGGGTTCAACGCCAGCGCACGCGCTACGCCGATACGCTGACGTTGGCCGCCGCTGAACGCGTGCGGGTAGCGGTTCAGATATTCGGGCCGCAGCCCCACCACCCGCAGCAGTTCGGAAACCCGGTCTTCCAGCTCCTGCCCTTTCGCGATCTCGTTGACCAGTAGTGGCTCGCCCACATTCTGCAGCAAGTTCATGCGCGGGTTGAGCGAGGAATAGGGGTCCTGAAAGACCATCTGCATGTTGCGCCGCAGCCGTTTCAACTGCTGGTTGTCCACTTGGGCGATGTTGACCGGCCCCAGTTCCTGGTCGTCGAACCAGATATCGCCTGCCGTGGGCGGAAAGGCATGCATGATCAACCGGCCTGTCGTGGTCTTACCGCAACCGCTCTCCCCTACCAAGCCCAAAGTCTCCCCTGGACGCACGTAGAAGTTCACGCCGTCCACAGCTTTCACCTGGCCTACCGTGCGCGAGAAGAAACCCTTCTGAATCGGGAACCACTTCCTCAGATCAGAGACTTCAAGAAGCGCATCATGGCGTCGCGTGCCGTTCTCTGCCTGTTCAGTTTCGGGCTGTTCAGTTTCGACTACAGACTCGCTGTCGTTCTGAGACAAAGCGCTACCTCCTGCGAAAGTAGGTTTTCGGCTGAGAGTCGGGGAACCCCATATGCAGGCGCTGCCTGCAGAGCCGGTCAGAATAGAAGGAAATCTCTGACATCTGTGTAAAAAAGCGCTGCCGCCGAGAGGGCAATCAACACCAACTCAAGCGATAGTACGGTCAAGGTGGCGCTGAGTAGACGCCCTTTGCTCCGAGAGCGGCGTAAGAAACCTTCGACCAGAAACATACACACGACCAAAGCCATACCCAAAACAAAGATCGACCATACCCTGTAGGCGCGCAAGTGCCACGGATTGACCCGCAGAAAGAGAAGCACCTCCAGGATCTCATGCAGCAGCAGGATAAGCCCAACCCCCAACGCGAAACTGAGAAACCAGATGAGATAATGCGATATCTGTTTTCCCGCCTGTCTAAAGATATCAAGGACGGATTCAGTTTCGGAGGGCAGTCTATCCATAGAGAGAGTGAGCAACTGTTACGGCGGCACACAAGCCACCGCGAACGGTGCAGGAGATTGTACTTGAAAAACTGTCGATCTGCCAATTATTATCTGAAGGTTGTGAAACTGTTCTCATAATAACGCAACCCCAGTCAATTCCTGTCCCCGAGCGTAGCGAACGAATCAGTTTCTCTCCCCTCTCCTCCGCTGTTAACTAGCCACTATCCACTGAACACTACAGTTCCGGGCCGCTCACCGCCAAACACGTTAACGCTCGTGGACTCTCAAACATCTCTCGTAAACACCCTCACAAACTCACCCTGCCCACCATCATACGGAAGCTCCTGCCCATACATTCCGCTATTGGTGCAAAGCTCGCGTCACCACCGGTCTTCAGTTTGGCTTTCATCCTGATTCAAGCTATAATGCGCCCGCCCTCTCTCCAATTCGCGTCCATCTCGCGGCGCATAAAAGCATTTAAGGCAGCGCTTAAGCAGCGCCGCGGTAGCGCACTTATCACCGTAATATTTTCACATGCTCAAAGCCTGACCCTAGGCAAAAATCATCAAAGGAGAAAGTCAATGCAGAAACAGAAACCCATCCGTCTATTAGCACTGCTGCTGGTCGCACTCCTGGCAGTAGGCGCTCTGGCTGCCTGCGGCGGCGGAGAACCGGCAGCACCTGCCGAGGATGCTGCCCCCGCAGCAGCGGATGATTCCAAAGAAGAGATGGCCGAGGCCGATGACGGCGTCAGCCCTAACCAGGCTCCCGAGCTCCAGGAGATGGTTCGCAACGGCGAACTGCCACCCCTGGCTGAGCGTCTGCCCGTCAACCCCGCCATCGTCGAGCCGGTTGAAAGCATCGGGCAGTACGGCGGTACCTGGAATACGGCCCTCGTCGGCGGTTCCGACACCGCTTGGCTGGTCCGTACCGTCAGCTATATTCATCTGATGGGCTGGTCACCGCAGTGGGAAGGTGTTGTCCCCAATGCCGCCGAAAGTGTCAGCGCCAGTGCCGACGCCAGCGAATACACCTTCACCTTCAGAGAAGGAATGAAGTGGTCGGACGGTGAGCTCTTCACCGCTCACGACCTGGTCTTCTGGTGGAATGACCAGATCCTCAATGAAGAGCTGAGCCCCGGCGGGACACCAGGCTGGATGAGGGCCGGAGAGGCCGACGCAATCTTCGAAGCGATCGACGACCACACCCTCAAGATCACCTTTGATGCCCCCAACGGCCTCTTCCTGCAGAACCTGGCAACCCCCAGCGGTAGCATCTTCACCCGTGTCCCTAAGCACTACTGCTCCCAGTTCCACGTGGATTACAACACCGAAAACCTCGATGAACTGATCGCAGAGAACAACGCCAACGACTGGGTAAATCTCTACCAGATGAAGTGCGCCAGCGTGCCTGGTACACCCTCCGACTCGCGCTGGTTCAATGCCGATTTGCCCACGCTCATGCCCTGGAAAGTAACGGTAGCGTACGGCGAAGGCTCCCAGTTGATCCTGGAGCGCAATCCCTACTTCTGGAAAGTCGATACCGAAGGCAATCAGCTGCCCTACATCGACCGCGTCGTCTATGACATTTTGGAAGACCGGGAAGTCCTCCTGCTGAAGGTGCTCAACGGCGAAATCGACATGATGAGCCGTCACTTCAACACCAATGACAACAAAGCCGTTATCGCCGACAATCGCGAACCCGGCGAATACCAGTTCTTCGAGACCCGCAGCATCGGCAATACCACCGGGTTCCACTTCAATCTGAACCACAAAGACGAACGCCTGCGGGAGATCTTCAACGACAAGAACTTCCGTATTGCCATGTCCCACTGCCTCAACCGTCAAGAAATTATCGATGTCCTTTACATCGGCCAGGGCGAACCGATGCAGAGCGCCATCCCCAAGGACATGACAGAGTTCTACGACGAAGAGTGGTATTCGCTCTATACCGAGTTCGACCAGGATCTGGCGCATGAGTACCTCGCTAAGGCTGGGATGACAGAGCGAGACGCAGACGGCTACTTCCTCGGCCCGGACGGTGAGCCGCTGTCATTCGTGGTGCAGGCCACCGAGGCCTTTGGCTTCCATGACCGCGCCGAAATGGCCGTCAACCAGTGGCAAGACTGCGGCGTCAACGCCCAGCTCAGCATCATCGACCGCACACTGCTCTACCAGCGCAAAGATGCCAACGAGCACGACGTTCACGTCTGGGGCGCCGCCACCGGCCCGCAGATCTTCCTCGATCCGCGTCACTTCTTCCCCTTCAGCCGCGAGTCCACCTTTGCACAGGCTTGGGTGACATGGCGCACCAATCCCAGTGGCGCCGGCGCCATGACGCAGCCGGAAGAACCCCCGGACATCGTCAAGCACCAGATGGATCTGTACGCACAGATTCTTTCCTCTGGAGATCAGGCCAAGCAGATCGAGCTGATGAAGGAGATCCTGGCGATTGCGAAGGATCAGTTCTACGTAATCGGCACCTCTTCCAGCCCTGCGGGATACGGCATTGTCAAGAACAACTTCCACAACGTGCCTACCTCCATGCCGGGTTCCTGGCAGTATCCGACACCGGCTCCGACGCAGCCTGAGCAGTATTGGATCAGTGGTGAGTAGCTGCGAGGAGTGAGTGGAGAGGAGTGAGGAGTGAGTAACTGCAGTTGCCGTTCTCTCTTTTCTCTCTCCTCTTCATCTCTTTTCTCGCCTTTTTGGGGAAACGTGAAAGGGTTCGCGTCCCCCGGCTGTGTCTCTGAACGTCTAACGGGCCGGTTACGGAGATCGGGCACACCTTAACACCAGCTGGCCCCCGGCGTTATGGCTGTGCCGGGGTCTCCTGTGCGTTCGTGTCTCTAGCTTTCCCCCGCCTTCGTCTCGTGAGTTTCTCATCCGGCGGGTAAACCGTTTAACGGCAGGGGAACCCTAGGGTTTTCCCGGCAGTTCCCCCGCAGTTTCCCTGCCCGAAGGGCATCTTGGGCGCCGGGCGCTCCAGCCGGTTCCCTTTTTTCCGTCGTTCGTTCGATCAGGTCTTTTTTGCCATCTTGTCATGCGGTTTCTGCCGTTAATCACAGTTCATCCCCTGAATCCCAGGAATCACAGTTCAGACAAAACAGGTGTTCAATGCTTCAATTCCTTCTGCGCCGATTGCTCTACATGGTTCCGACCTTGCTCGCGATTTCAATCGTCGCATTCGTCATCATTCAGTTGCCTCCCGGCGACTTTCTCACAACCATGGTGGCAGCCATGGCTGCGCAGGATGAAGACATGGATCAGGCGGCCATGGCCGCCCTGGAAGAGCAATACGGGCTTGGTCAGCCGGTACACATTCAGTACCTCAAGTGGATGCAAGGCATCGTGACCAGAGGCGATTTCGGCGACTCCTTCGGCTGGAACAAACCGGTGTCCGATCTGGTATGGGGACGCCTGGCTTTGACCTTCGTCCTGTCACTGGCCAGCCTCCTATTTGTCTGGGTCGTGGCATTCCCTATTGGCATCTATTCGGCCGTCAAACAGTATTCGATCGGCGACTATTTCGCCACCTTTATCGGGTTCCTGGGCCTCGCCACGCCCAATTTTCTCTTAGCGCTTATCTTGATGTACATCGCCTTCAAATACTTCAATCAGAGCGTGGGCGGCCTCTTTTCTCCCGAATACCAGGAAGCGCCCTGGAGTTGGGGAAGAGTAGCCGACCTCTTTGCCCATCTGTGGGTGCCGGTAGTCATCATCGGTACCGCAGGCACAGCCAGTCTCATTCGCATCATGCGCGCCAACCTGCTCGACGAACTCCGCAAGCCCTACGTCGTGACCGCCCGCGCCAAGGGCCTCCCGGAATGGAGACTCCTCTTCAAATATCCCGTGCGCATCGCACTCAATCCTTTCGTAAGCACCGTCGGCTGGGTGCTGCCCACTCTCGTTTCGGGCGCAGCCATCGTCTCGATTGTGTTAAGCCTGCCTACCACTGGCCCCCTCTTGATCCGCGCACTCCTGCAGCAGGACATGTACCTGGCGGCCAGCTTCATCATGTTATTGAGTATTCTGACCGTCATCGGCACGCTGGTGTCCGACCTCCTGCTTGCCTGGCTGGACCCCCGCATCCGCATGGAGTAACAAACTGCAGTTTCTAGTTTTCAGTTTTTAATTGGCTTGCTGTTTGACGCTTCCGCCCTTCCTGTTTTTGCCGTTGCAGTTCTTCGTGTTTTCTTGGTGTTCTTCGTGGATAATTGTTTTTTCTTTCGCCAGGCGTCAGCGCAAAGTTGTCGTTTCTGACTGTGATTTTGGGGGATTTTCGAGATTAGGGGGATTAAAATCAACTGCAGTTGCCGTTAATCACAGTTAATCCCCTGAATCCCGGAAATCACAGTTCAGACAGGGGCCGTTGTCGTTACTAAAAACTAAAAACCGGCTACTAAAAACTGCCGTCCACTATCCACTATTCACTGGTGTTTCTTATGGCCGTAACTGATGCAAAAACGTTACCCCCGGAGGCGGCCTCATCGGGAGCAGCCCCTGCCGAAGTAGAGAGCAGCGTCTCCGTAGCCTCCCAATGGCAACTGATGTGGTGGAAATTCCGCAAGCATCGCCTGGCCATGGCGGGCGGGATCGTGACGCTGATCATCTACGCCATTGCCCTCTTTGTCGAATTTCTCTCGCCCTCCAGCCCCGGCGTGATCCGCGCCGACTACACCTGGGCGCCTCCGCAGCGCCTCCATTTCCTGCGGCAGACGGAAGAAGGGATGCGTTGGGACCCCTACGTCAACGGCTACAAGGTTGAAATCGACCCCGAAGCGCTTAAGCGGACATTTGTAATCGACGAAGAGCAGATCGTCGACATCGGCTTCTTCGTGCGCGGCGAACCATACAAAATGTGGGGGCTCTGGGAGACCGATCTCCACCTCGTTGGCTCCACCGATGCCGAAATCCCGGTCTACTTCCTCGGCGCCGACCGCATGGGCCGCGACCTGTTGAGCAGCATGATCTACGGCACGCGCGTCTCTATGTCCATCGGCCTTCTCGGCGTCTTCCTCAGCTTCTTCCTCGGCATCCTGCTGGGAGGCATCTCCGGCTTCTACGGAGGCACGACCGACAATCTCATCCAGCGCATCATCGAATTCATCCGCTCCATTCCCACCATCCCGCTCTGGATGGGACTGGCCGCAGCCCTGCCTACCGACTGGCCGCCCCTGCGCATCTACTTCGGCATCACCATTATCCTTTCCTTCATCGGCTGGACCGGCCTGGCACGCGTCGTGCGCGGCCGCTTTCTCTCACTGCGCACCGAAGACTTCGTGATGGCCGCCCGCCTCGACGGGGCCAGCGAGCTGACCACCATCTGGCGGCACATGGTCCCCTCCTTCTTCAGCCACATCATCGCCTCGCTCACACTTTCCATCCCGGGCATGATTCTGGCAGAAACCTCGCTCAGCTTCCTGGGCCTCGGCCTGCGCCGTCCGGTCGTCAGCTGGGGCGTACTCTTGCAGGAAGCCCAGAACATCCGCTCAGTCGCCACCGCACCCTGGCTCCTGATCCCGGGCCTGGCCGTACTTGTCGCTGTTCTCGCACTCAACTTCCTCGGCGACGGCCTCCGCGACGCCGCCGACCCTTACAACCGCTAACATCTATCCACTATTCACGATTCACTGCCGTTCCATGGAAACGTCCGTACTGATAGAAATTAAGAACCTCAAGACCCACTTCTTCCTCGACGAAGGCACCGTTCAGGCTGTCAACGGGGTCGACTTTACCATCCATCAGCACAAGACCCTCTGCGTCGTCGGGGAAAGCGGCTGCGGCAAAAGTGTCACCGCCCGCTCTATCCTCCAGATCGTCGATCAGCCGGGCCGCATCGTCGAAGGAGAGATCCTCTACCATCGCCCCGATCGCCTGTCGACCGCCGGGAACGGGGCGTGGACGTCAGACGAGGTCGGCTCCAACGGGAGTTCATCGACGGAGATCATCGACCTGGCCGCGCTCGATCCCCGCGGCAGAGAGATCCGGGCCATCCGCGGCCAGGACATCTCAATGATCTTCCAGGAGCCCATGACTTCGCTCAGCCCCATCCATACCGTTGGCAACCAGATCACCGAAGCGATAAAGCTGCACACCGATATGCTTGATGATGAAGCCGAGGAGCACGCCGTCGACCTCCTGCGCCGCGTCGGCATTCCCCGCCCTGAAGAGCGCCTCGATACCTATCCTTTCGAGCTAAGCGGCGGCATGCGCCAGCGCGTCATGATCGCAATGGCCCTCTCCTGCAACCCGGCCCTCCTCATCGCCGACGAGCCGACCACTGCCGTCGATGTCACCACCCAGGCCCAGATTCTCGAATTGCTGGAGGCGTTGCAGGATGAGTTTGGCATGGCCATCATGCTCATCACCCACGATCTGGGCGTGGTCGCCGAGATGGCCGATGACGTTGTCGTAATGTATTTGGGGCAGGTGGCCGAGCGCGGAGACGTGGACTCGATCTTCCACGATCCCAAACATCCCTATACACAGGCCCTGCTCAAGTCGATTCCCCGGCTTGGCGTAAGCCGCAATATGCAGCGGTTGGATTCAATTCGGGGTATGGTTCCCGATCCCTACAACCGGCCAACCGGCTGTATGTTCGGGCCCCGCTGCGATCACTTCATGCCGGGCCGCTGCGACGCCGTCAACCCGCCTGCCATTCCACTGGGACCCGGGCGGGAGGTCCACTGTCTGTTGTACGAAGACGAATAGGCGGATGGGTACCCACTCGCCTCGCCAAATGAACGCCATGATATTCCACAATTAGTGGATAGTGAATAGAAAACTGCAGTTACTATCCACTATCCACTGCATAAACCAATGAGCGCACAATCGACCAACGGTTCAGAACATTCAACCCAGACGAACGGCAGCGCAGCCCCGGATTTTGCGCTGAGCCGACGCCATCTGTCGGCCCTTGGCGAAGCGCAAACAGTCCTGCTGGACGTCAGGAACCTGCAGAAGTGGTTTCCCATCACAGCCGGTTTTTTCCGGCGTACAGTCGGACATGTCAAAGCCGTTGATGATATCTCCTTCCACGTCCTGCAGGGCGAGACCCTCGGCTTGGTGGGAGAGAGCGGTTGCGGCAAGACAACGGCCGGCCGCTGCATCCTGCGCGCCTACGACCTCACCGGCGGCCAGATCCTGTTCCAGGACCATGATGGAAAGATGGTCGACCTGGGCCCCCTGACCAACAACGAGATGAAGCCCTATCGCCAGCAGGTGCGCATGATCTTTCAGGACCCCTTCAACTCCCTGAATCCACGCATGCCTGTCATCGATATCGTCGGAGACCCCCTCAAAATCAACAGGGTCGCCGCCGGCAAGGAACTGGAGGACCGCGTCGCATCGCTGCTCGCCAGGGTCGGCCTGCGGCCCGAATACATGCGCCGCTATCCCCATGCCTTCAGCGGAGGCGAAAGACAGCGCATCGGCATCGCCCGCGCCCTCGCCCTCGACCCCCGACTGGTCGTGGCCGACGAAGCCGTCTCCGCCCTCGATGTCTCCGTCCGCGCCCAGATCCTCAATCTGATCAAGGACCTGCAGGAAGACTTCAACCTGACCTATCTCTTCGTTTCCCACGACCTCAGCGTGATCGAGTACATCTGCGACCGTGTCGTCGTCATGTACGTCGGCAAGATCGTCGAGGTCGCCGAAACCGAGGCGCTCTTCGCCCAGCCGTACCACCCCTATACCGAGGCCCTGCTCTCCGCCGTCCCCAACCCCGACCCGCGTATGCGGCAGCAAAAAGCCCGTATTGTCCTGGAAGGCGACGTGGCCGATCCTGCCAACCCACCCGGCGGCTGTTACTTTCACCCTCGTTGCCGCTACGTGCAGGAGCAATGCAGCCAGGAAACGCCGGAGCTGCGCGAAATCGCGCCCGGTCATTTCGCCGCCTGCCACTTCGCCGAGGAGTTGACACTCGCCGGCGTCACCGCCAGCGGAGAATTGGGATGAAGTCGGTGCACGAAGAGTTCGATGCCCAGTCACCCTGGGAAATCAGAGCCAAATACGTTGCCTACTTCGTCGGATGGGTCGCCTTTGTTGCCCTCACCTTTTATCTCTTGACGAGATTGCGGCTGAACCTGCTTCTTCTGATAGAGGCCTTCGACGTCAATCGCTGGGCAAGGTCGGCGGTACATAACTTCAGTTTTGTTATCTTAGGCCTCATTGGCCTGAGCATGGTCATCATTGTCGAAAACTATCTCCGTACAGCCGTACCGCAGAACCTTCTGTTGCGGCGTACCGCGATCGCTCTCGGCTCCACTCTCATTCTTCTGGTGGCTTCTCTCGCCCTTCACAGGTTTCTGTTTTTCTTGTTGACGACCTAAAGGATTCTCGACCGGCAAACCGTTAAGTCCGACTGTGCCACTGGAACTTCCGCCCCAATGAATTTGCGCTGAGCCGACGCCATCTGCCGGCCCTTGGCGAAGCGCAAACAACGGCGAAAAGTCATTTGATTTTTGCAGTCCCCGCGGGTATACTTCTGCGCACGCCGGAGAATCTCTCCTGCTGGCGGTCTGCGAATTGGCACGTTTCAATCATTGCCATAAATCCAGGTATACAGGCTTTGCGCTGCCGCCCGGCGAAAGAAACAACACTGAGAAGAAGAGAACGGGAGGGCGGACAGCGTCAAATAGAGGTGCAAACTTCCTTAGCCGTACCTACTCAAGGAGACGATCCCATGAAAGGTCTGAAGCCCATCAAGTCTGAAGTTACGCGTCGTGACTTCGTGCGTCTGTCAGCGATGGCTGGCGCCGGCACGGTCCTGGTCGCCTGCGGCGCAGGTGGAGAACCCGCAGCCGAGGCGCCGATGGAAGAGGCGCCCGCCGAATCTGCTGCAGAAGCCGCCCCCGATTCAGGGTCCATGTACAACGAAGCGCCCCGACTGGCCGAGATGGTAGCCAACGGCGAACTGCCGCCCGTTGATGAGCGCGTACCCGTCAACCCACTTGTACTGGAAGGCCTTGACGGCGTCGGCAACTACGGCGGCCTATGGCGCGCCGGCCGCCGCGGCCAGGCCGACCACTTCGCAGTCAACCAGGTCATCATTCGCGGCGCCTTGTCAGTCAACCAGGAGTTGACCATCAATCCCATGATCGCCGAGTCCTGGTCGGTCAGCGACGATGCCACCGAGTTCACCTTCAATCTGCGCGAAGGCATGAAGTGGTCCGATGGGGCGCCCTTCACCTCCGCCGATATCAGGTTCTGGTACGACGAAGAGGTGCACAACGAGGAGCTGACACCCGTCTTCCCGGCCTGGCTCACCAGCGTCGTCGACGGCGAAAACGTGCCCGCCGAGGTCAGTACACCCGATGACACCACCGTCATCTTCAAGTTCGCCAGCCCCAATGCGCTCTTCCACTACAGCGCCGGCATTCTTCTCTCATTCCCCGTCCGCTCCGCCGAATACATGAAACAGTTCCACCCCGACCATACCGACGATCCGGCCGCGCTCGACCAGATGATCGCCGACGCTGACCTGGAACTGTGGACCGATCTCTACGTCGATAAGCGCAGCGGTCGCCATGAGAATCCCGAATCGCCGATGCTCTGGCCCTGGACTGTCGGAACCGATTTTACCGAACCGCTTGTTACCGCCACCCGCAATCCCTACTTCTGGGCAGTGGACACCGACGGCAACCAGCTCCCCTACATCGACGACCTCACCTTCCGCCAGTTCACCGACCCGGATGTCTACGCGCTCTGGTGCATCAACGGCGAAATCGACTGCCAGTCCCGCCATGTGCGTAACACCGACATAACCGTCCTTAAGGAGAACGAAGAGGCCGGCGACTACAAACTCCAGATCTGGCGCCGCACCGCCGTCTACGGTCTGCACCTCAACATGACCGCCAGGGAACCCCGCCTGCGCGAGCTCTTCCAGGAACGCGACTTCCGTATCGCCTGCTCCATCGGTGTTGACCGCGACGCCATCAACGAGCTCGTCTTCGACGGCACCGCCACCAACATGCAGTACGGTCCGCCCGTCGAATCACCCCTCTACGTCGAAGAGCTGAACAATGCCCACCTTGAGTATGACCCCGATAGGGCAAATGCTCTCATCGACGGCCTCGGCTACACCGAACGCGACGCAGAAGGCTACCGCCTCTGGAAAGATGGCAGCGGCGAACGCATCCGCTGGACCATGTTGGGTGGCCCGACGGTCACCGACAACGATCAGATGCTCATAGACTTCCTCACTGACATGGGCTTCGAGATCAACTATCGCGGCGCCGAACGCGCCCTCGCCCAGGAGCTCGACCGCAACAACGACATCGAGGCCAGGACCACCTTCATGGACCGCAACCTCATCCCCCTCGCCGACCCGGTCATCTGGATCAACCGCGCCAACACCGAACGCCCCTGGGGCAACGCCTGGCAGATGTGGTCGGTCAATCCCGACAATCCCATCGGCGAACCGCCGCCCGACGGCCACTGGCAGTGGGACCTCTGGCGCATCTGGGACGAGATCCGCGTCACCGCCGACGGCGATAAGCAGAACGAGTTGTTCAAAGAGATCCTTCGCATTTGGGGCAGAGAACTGCCCACCGTCGGCTACTTCGGTGAACTGCCCCGGCCGGTCGTCGTCCGCAACGGCTTCAAGGGCATCCACGCCGGCTATCCCTGGGACTGCTGCCGCGGCGTCTACGAGCACATCATCGACAACGCCACCTGGTACTGGGAAGATCCGGAAAACCATATGTAAGCCAGACTGTGCAAAAAGGAGCGGGAAGACTCTCTTTTTCCGCTCCTCGCTTTATTCTTCTTTCACAAACAAGGAGACAACCGTATGAGGAGTCTCAAGATTCCCAAGACCGATGTGTCGCGACGCGACTTTATGCGCGTCTCAGCGATGGCGACGGCGGGCACCGTCCTCGTGGCCTGCGGCGCAGGCGGAGAACCCGCAGCCGAGGCGCCGATGGAAGAGGCGCCCGCCGAATCTGCTGCAGAAGCCGCCCCCGATTCAGGGTCCATGTACAACGAAGCGCCCCGACTGGCCGAGATGGTCGCCAACGGCGAACTGCCGCCCGTTGATGAGCGCGTACCCGTCAACCCGCTCGTGCTGGAGGGGCTGGATGGGACCGGCAACTACGGCGGCCTCTGGCGCGCCGGCTTCCGCGGCCAGGCCGACCACTTCGCCCTCAACCAGGTCATCATCCGCGGCATCCTGTCGATTAACCAGGAGCTCACCGTCAACCCGATGATTGCCGAGTCCTGGTCGGTCAGCGACGACGCCACCGAATATGTCTTCAACTTGCGTGAAGGCATGAAGTGGTCCAGCGGCGAGCCTTTCACGAGCGCCGACTTCGTCTTCTGGTTCGAGGAAGAGATGAAGAACGAGACGCTCACCCCCGTCTTCCCCGGCTGGCTCACCAGCCCGGCCGACGGCGAGAATGTTCCCGTAGAGATGACGGCCCCCGACGACACGACCGTCGTCTTCAAGTTCGCCGGCCCGAACGCACTCTTCCACCTGGAGGGCGGCGTTGTTCTGAGCTGCCCAGTGCGCTCTGCCGCTTACATGAGTCAGTTCCACCCAGACCACACCGACGACCAGGCCGCGCTCGACCAGAAAATCGCCGACGCCGGCCTCGACAACTGGACGGAACTCTACACCGACATGCGCAGCGGACGCCACGAAAACCCCGACTGCCCCATGCTCTATCCGTGGACTCTGCAAAGCGAGTACACCGAAGAGATTGTCAACTGCACGCGCAACCCCTACTTCTGGGCAGTGGACACGGCCGGCAACCAGTTGCCCTACATTGACGACCTCTCCTTCCGTCTTTTCAACGACTCCGATGTCCACGCGCTGCGGCTTGTTAATGGCGAGATCGATTGCCAGTCCCGCCATATCCGCAACACCGACCTCACCGTCCTCAAAGAAAATGAGGAGAGTGGCGACTACAAGATCCAGTTCTGGCGCTGGACCGCCGTCTATGGTGTCCATTTCAACATGACCACCAACGACGACCGCCGCCGCGAACTCTTCCAGGAACGCGACTTCCGCATCGCCGTCTCCCTGGGCTTCGACCGCGACAACGTCAGGGAACTGATCTACGACGGCTTTGGAACCAATATGCAGTACGGCCCTCCCGTCGAGTCGCCCGTCCACTACGAAAAACTCAGCAACGCCTACCTCGACTACGATCCCGACGGCGCCAATGCACTGCTCGACGGACTCGGTTATACGGACAGGGACGGCGACGGCTACCGTCTCTGGAAAGACGGCAGCGGCGAGCGCATTAGCTGGACCATGCTGGGCGGCGCTGAAATCTCTGACCTCAGTCAGACCTTCATCGACTACCTCGGCGACCTCGGTTTCGAAGTCAACTACCGCGGCGTCGACCGCTCGCTCAGTATCGAGCTCCACCAGTCCAACGACGTCGAATGCACGACTTCGTTCATGGATCGCAACCTCGTGCCCCTGGCCGACCCCCAGATCTGGGTCAAGCACCGCAACATCAACGACCGCCCCTGGTGCAACGCCTGGACCGCCTGGAAGCTGGATCCCTCCAATCCCATCGCCCAGGAGCCGCCCGCCGGCCACTGGATCTGGACCATCTGGGACCTGTGGGACCAGATTCGCGCCACCCCAGGCGAGCAAGCGCAGGCCGATCTCTTCAAGCAGATCCTCGAAATCTGGTCCGAAGAACTGCCCTCCGTCGGCTTCTTCGGCGAGCTGCCCCGCCTGGTCATGGTCAAGAACGGCTTCAAAGGCATCCACGCCGGCAACCCCTGGGACTGCTGCCGCGGCGTCTATGAGCATATCATCGACAACGCCACCTGGTACTGGGAAGATCCAGAAAACCATATGTAAGTTGAGAAGTGCAGAGCTAACTGCGAGGAGTGAGGAGAGAGTAACTGCAGTCGCCCCCTCTCTTCTCTCTCCTTCACTCTCTCCTCGCAGTTTCACTCCTTGAGGTTTTTTCATGTTCTCATACATCCTGGGCCGGTTCGCCGTGATGATACCGACGCTCTTCGTGATCTCGGTCGTCACCTTCATCATCATCCAGCTTCCGCCGGGCGACTATCTGACGACCTACGCCGCGCAGTTGCGCGAACAGGGCGATGAAGTCGACGAGGTGCTGATGGCCAGACTGGAGAGGCGCTACGGCCTGGGCCAGCCGCAACACATTCAGTATCTCAAGTGGATTTCGGGTATCCTCCTGCGCGGCGACTGGGGTGAGTCGATGTTATTCCAGAAACCGGTGGAAGACCTGATCTGGGACCGGCTCGGCCTCACCTTCATACTCTCGTTTACAACCCTGCTATTCGGCTGGCTCGTGTCCATCCCATTAGGGGTCTATTCGGCGACCCATCAGTACTCGGTGATCGACTATGTCGTCACCGCGCTCAACTTCATCGGCAAAGGGTTACCGGAATTCATGCTCGCCCTCGTCATCATGTGGCTGGTCACGAGCTATTCCGATATGAGCGTCGGTGGCCTCTTCAGCCCCGAATATATGGACGCGCCCTGGACCATCGACCGCATACTCGATCTCCTGGCCCATGTTTGGATCCCGATCGTGATCCTCGCCGTAGGTAGCACCGCCAACGGCATCCGTATCACCCGCGCCAATCTGCTCGACGAACTCAACAAACCCTACGTCGAAACCGCCCGCGCCAAAGGCGTCAAAGAGACCAGACTCATCTGGAAGTACCCGACCCGCGTCGCCCTCAACCCCTTCTTCAGCACAGTGGGCTGGTCGCTGGCCGATTTGATTTCGGGCACCACGATCGTGGCTATCGTGCTGAGCTTGCAGACGACAGGCCCGATGCTCTTCACCGCGTTGATCAACCAGGACATGTTTCTCGCCGGCAGTTTTATCATGATGCTCAGCGTGCTGACGGTGATCGGCACACTGCTATCCGATTTGCTGCTGGCATGGGTTGATCCTCGCATCCGACTGGAAGAGATTTCATAACAGTTTCCTGCGCTGACTCTTCGTATTTCAAGAGCGAGTGTCGAATGCCCGAACATTTGGAAATCTGAGCGCTATCAAATGGACCCGAACAGACGATGACGATCGACGAACAAAGCCAAACACTATATGAGGACGACCCTGAAGAGGAAGAAGGCTACCTGGAGACCCGGGAAGACGAGGCGAACATTGCAGTCGCCTCCTTCTGGCAGTTGATATGGTGGCGCTATCGCCGTCATCGCGTGGCCGTCTTCAGCACTTTTGTTGTGATCGTCTTTTATCTGATCGCGGCCTTCAGTGAATTCGTCGCGCCATACGATCCCGATGCCAAGTTCGTCAAATACAAATTGCACCCGCCGACGCCGATTCATATCGTCGATGCCGACGGCAACTGGCGCATGCCCTTTATCTACCAGACCATTCGCGAACGGGACCCGGAGACCTTCCGCAATAACTACCACGAGGACACGGAGATTATCCATCCCATCCGCTTCTTCCCCAAAGGGGAAGAGTATAAGTTATGGGGTGAAATTGCTGCGACCACCAAGCTCTTCGGTCTGGACGTGCCCCACGAAGAGCAGGGCTTCTTCCTGCTGGGCACCGACCGGCTCGGGCGCGACATGTTCTCACGCGTTGCCTACGGCGCGCGCCTCTCCCTCTCCATCGGCCTCATCGGCGTCGTCATCAGCCTCGTCCTCGGCATCCTGCTGGGCGGCCTGTCAGGCTACTACGGCGGCACCATTGACAATATCATCCAGCGCATCATCGAGTTTCTGCGCTCGATCCCGTCTATTCCGCTCTGGATGGGCCTGAGCGCGGCCCTGCCGCCCGGCTGGCCGATTCTTTATGTCTACTTCAGCATTACTGTCATTCTTTCCTTTATCGGCTGGACCGGCATGGCCCGCGTCGTGCGCGGCAAGTTCCTCCAGCTACGCGAGGAAGAGTTCGTCATGGCGGCGCGTTTCTCCGGCAGCGGCGAACTGCGCATTATCCTCCGCCACATGCTCCCCTCCTTCCTCAGCCACATCATCGCCACCATGACGCTGGCAATCCCTTCGATGATTCTCGCCGAAACAGCACTCAGCTTTCTCGGTCTCGGCCTGCGGCCCCCCGCAATCAGCTGGGGCGTGCTCCTCCAGGAGGCACAGAACATCAGCGCTGTCGCCATCGCCCCTTGGACCATGGTTGCGCCCGCCCTCATGGTGGTCATCGCAGTGACCGCCTTCAACTTCATGGGCGACGGCATGCGCGACGCCGCCGACCCCTACGCCAGCCTCTAATTGCAACAGTTGGCCTTTTGAATTGAGCAGGTTCCTTTGGCAGTTACGAAAAACTGAAAACTGCCTACTAAAAACGACCAGGTACCACGACAATGATCATTAATGGCAGCGCCATTCCCGAAGTCAACCTCCGCAAAGGCTACGAGATTCGCGACGCGCAGGAACAGATCGACCATTTCGCCGAGCGCATCACGACCCCGGCAAACCCCTTCGAGCCGGAGAAGCACGGAGAACAGCGCTTCTGGTACATCCTGGAGGGCGAGGCCACCGTCACCATCGACGGCGTGTGCACGACCGTCCGGCCTACCGATCTGATCCTGCTCGCCCCTTGGACCGACCACAGCCTGCGCGCCGACAAGTGGGTGCGCTGGATCTGCTTCGGATAACCTCGTCATCCCGGAACGCACAATCCCCACACCGTCAAAGGAAAAGCAAACGATGCCACGCAAATTGAAGTTGGCCCTGATCGGTCTGGGCCGCCGCGGCCGCAGTTCTCATCTGCCTATCTATCCGAAAATGAACGAAGTGTTCGAGTTCGTCGCTGTCTGCGATAAGGAAGAGGATGTCCTGCGCGAAGTCGCTGCTGAGTATGGCGTCAACGCCTACACCAGCGTGCGCGACCTGGTCGCCGGCGAGGAACTGGATGTCGTTGACGTCGTTGTGCCCGGCGATGCCCACCATCCCATCTGCTGCTATCTGGCCGAGAACGGCATCAACATTATCGTCGAGACGCCGGTATCCGTCACACGCCCCATGACCGACATGATGATCGAGGCCGCCGAACGCAACAATGTCAAGCTGGAGGTGGCGGAAAACTACCACCGCGTACCCATGGCCCGCTTCCAGGCCAAGGTGATCGATTCCGGCATCATCGGCGAAGTGGGACGCATCTACCGCATCTTTCACGAAGGCGGCTATCACGGAATGAGCATGCTGCGCCTTCTCGCTGGCAGCCCTCCCAAGTCGATCCTCGGCCTCACTCACGTGACCGACGTCGTGCCCATCATCGACCGCATGAAGCGCCATCATTCCCGGGAGAACTGCACCATCAGCTTCCTGGAGTTCGAAAACGGCGCCGCCGCGACCATGATCTACTCCAACGTAATCCACGCCCGTTCCCTGGGTCGCAAAACTGTCGGCATCTCCCAGATCGACGGCACGCGCGGCGCCATCGTCGAAAACACCGTCTACTTCACCGACCCCGAAACCTACCAGGACGGCGCCATCGCCGCCGCCTACGAGCCGCAACGCTCATTCATCGAAGTCGAAGGCCGCCAGGTCCTTGAAAGTATCAGCCTGGATCTGCCCGGTCAGGAGATCGTCTGGGAGAACCCCTACGCCCATCTCGGCATCGGCGAAAACAACGGCCGCGGCGTCGACATGGCCGACCAGTTCATGAGCATCGCCAACGCCGTGCTTCACGACATCGAACCGACCTACGGCGTGCAGGAAGCCCGCCTGGACCAGGAGATGTCCCTGGCCGCCTCCGAATCGGCGCTCATGAACAAGCAGCCGCTGGACTTCCCTCTGCGCTCCCCCTCAGAAGCCGAGGAACAGATCCAGGAGCGCTTCAAAGAGACCTATGGCTATGACTATACCGACATCGAACCTCTGCTCGATGTGTTCTATCCCCGCCGCTAGCAGTATTCATCTTGGACAGGCCAGCGAGCCGCTGCAGTTAGCAACCGCCCTCGCGGAAAGGAAGTGAATCGTGCAGTTCCTGGATCTTGAAAAGAAGGGAATCTCCCGCTATCTTCTCGACGCGGACGTGAAAGGCGAGCCGCTGCGCGTCCACATTTCAGAGGTTGAAGCCGGCCAGCGCTCCCACCCCCCTCACAAGCACGGGGGCTTCGAAGCCTTCTATATGATTGAAGGGGAGGGGACGCTGGAAATTGACGGAGAACGCCATCCACTGCGCGCCAACGAAGCGGTCGTATTCGACCCGCACAAACTGCACGGCCTGGTCAACACCAGCCAGGCGCCCATGCGCTACATGGTCATCATCCGCCCCGAAGAAAACGACGCTTGAAGTCCTCGATCTTCCCGCAGTGTTTCGCGAAACGGTGCAGGCCGGCTATGAGCGAGGTAAGTCTGATGCTTTCGCAATTGACGCTGCTATCCGGTCAGAGCAAGTTGTCGTCGTCGAGCTCTCATCGGCTCAAATTGCATTCGCCCAGCATCTCTACATGACGAATATGCTCGGTTGGGGTGAATGTGAATCTCTAGCCTATGCACAAACGAAGAATCTTCATGTATTGATCGAGGAACGTAAAGGACGGTCCATAGCAAGAACTGAAGGCATAACACTATACGATTTTGCAGGTTTTTCCATTACAGGGCTTCATTCAGCACAAGATTTCTTACGACACTTGTGTAAACCTGTTGGAGCGGATAGCGGTGATGATGAACACCGACTTGGCGATTCTTCAAGCGCTTCAAAGTTCAGCCGAGACCATATGGTTTGAACGGCAAGGAGGCCAGTGACATGGCTGACAACGTGCGGCAACTGAATTTGCGAGTCCCTGAAACGATTGTTCAAGGACTGGATGAAATTGCCAACAAAGAGCAAATAGATCGGACTGCGCTTGCGAGGAAAATGCTTTCGGAGGCGATCCAGCGATGGAAGGCTGGCGACGCAATTGCCGCCTGCCAACGTGGCGACATCACAAAAGCGCGCGCCGCTGAACTGGCAGGCATGTCGGTTTACGATATCATGGATGAAGTGCGTCGGAGGGGCGCCCCGCCAAGCTACACTCTCGACGAACTGCGCCAGGACCTGAAATTATTGCTCCCATCTTAGGGCGAAATTGCCGGTCAATCTGCCAAGGCGTGGGCGACGGCACCTCAGTTTAAACATGTGTAGATTGTAAGACGCAAAGGAGTACTCCTTTGCGTCTTTTTCATCTCACGAAAAGTCGAGCTGCATCAGCAGATCCATGAACTGAATGCTCATCTTATCCGAGCCCAGTTCCGTGCTGGAGTAGGGATTGTCGAAGTGGAGGAAGCCGCTGGTCGGTTCCTCCTTTTCGTTGACGAGCAGAGGCCCTTTCCAGCCAAAGTCGATGCTCTCGCCCCGCAGGCTGGTCAGGTGTACACTGTCCTCCCCGAACGTGATGTCCAGGGCCGTCACCTTCTCCACGAATTCGGCAAAGCTTCCGTCCACATCAGCCCGACCCATCTGCACTAACCAGGTATTGTTCTGCCCGTACGAGCGTAACTCTCGAAACGCGCTCTTGCCCTTTTCTGTGAGCGTCAGTCCCGCTGAGGCCGTTATCGCCAGGTAACCCTCCCCGACGCGGGCATACGCCCAGCCGTCCCGGATCTCGTGCTCGTCAAAGGCATAAATCGGGAAATAGGCGTGGGTAAAGCCCAGCCAGTCATCTTCCGGCAACTGGTGGATAGCTACCAACAGATCCTTCCATTGGGCCGCCCGCGGCAGCACGAGGTTTCCGTGCCAGAAGTTGGGCCGGTGCGAACCGTCCTCGCTGAGACACGGCGGGTGGGTAACGAAAACGACAGCCTCCGGCGAAAAAGTAGCCTGCCAGATATGCTGCTGGTAGCCGAACTCGCCCGGCCGGTAATCCTGCGCCGAACACAGCATATAGTCCGGCGTCTTATAGGTGACCTTGTTTATCTCCCATTCTCCGTCTTCCCGATCACACCACGCTTCCAGCTGACCCGCGTGCCGTTCCCGGCTCCAGATCTCGTCAGCCGGGTCGATGGCGATCGCCTCGATTACCGGCGGCAACTGATAGTTGACGGCGCAGGCCAGGCTGACCGTCCCCCGGATACTCCGGTTGAAAATCCCCTTGCCCCACAGCAGCCGCGTGATGCCAGACGTTGGCTCCCGAAAGGCATCCTTGATATAAGGCGTGTAGGTGCGCCCGTGGCTGGAGCCGAACACCCCTTTGAAGGAGTTGACCGCCAGCCCGAAGAACATCTTGTCCAACACAACTGCCGCCAGTTCACGCACGTCGTCGTTCTCTGCCAGATCGACCAGATGGCTGAGAGCCAGCACGTCCTCTTCAAAGTAGGTATTGGAGTCCCACTCCCGGAAGCCGCCCCCGGCCCGCTTTCGCAGCCACGAAAGCGCACGTTCTTCGCCCTTGGCGCGGTGTTCACTGCCGGTCAGGCCGGCATTCGCGAAGAGCTCGTCTGGCAACAGCTGGCCGGCCAGAATCTCACAAGTGTGGAAGAGGATCTGATGGTTTTCCGACCAGAAGCACATCGCATCCGCGCCCGGTTGGTCCATCCAATAGCGAAAGTTAAGAAAACAGTTCTGCAGCGGCTCGACCAGCGCCTGCGGGAACCCCGGCTCCTCAACATAGCGCCCCGCCATACCCAGCAAACCGACCAGATCAAAGTCGCTGCAATCTGCCCGCTCGTTTATCGAAGCGATACTGTCCAGGATGACCTGTTCGTTGAGATTGTCCCACATGTCCAGTTCCATCGCCGCGATCTCGGAAAAGATGCTGCCCTCGGCGCCGCGGCGCGCGGCATTGAGCAGGGCCTCCCGCCGCCGCTGCGGGTAGGTGCCGTAGCGCTCCGTGGAATATTCATTGTTGCCGACGATGTGAACGTCCAGCCGGCGTTCAACCCGCAGGTCGTTGACATAATAGTGCTCGGGATTGGGAAAGAGAAAGACTTCGTAGTCATCCTGCGGAAACTGGAACGCGGTTCCCAGAACGACCTCGTCCCTCGTTTCGCCCTTGGTGTGGTGTTCGCTGTAGATGCGTCCGCCCTTGCGCATCAGCCGCAGCGCAAAATCGTCGGTTACCGCTTGCCCATCCGGCCAGCTTACTGTCACCTTCGCATGGCGGCTGTATACGTCCCTGTCCAGGTAAGCCTGATCGAAGATCGATTCCAGCGTCTGCCTCCTGCTTGCCGGCCGCACCGACGTCGGCAGCAGCACACGGAAGCTATTGAGTCCGTTCCCGTCCTGCTGTTGGGACCTACCGCCCTCGTCCCTTTGATCTGTCAACTGCAAGGCCATGACATACGGGCACTCTCGCATCGCTACGGCCTCGAAACAGACGCCAACCTCGTTGCGCCCCTCCTTCAACTTCGCCGGAAAGGAGACGGTTTCGGGAAGCTGATGATGAAAATGTTCCACCCGGTGGCACTTTTCTCCATTGACCCAGATGTCCGCCGGGCCGTTTGTCGTGAGGGCAAAGCTCATATCACATGCACTGGGAACGTCCAGCACACAATAGGCCCAGGCTTGCAGATAATGGGGCGTATGGTGAAAAGTCGACAGATCAACGAAGTGATCGTCGAGGCAGCGCACGACGCGCCACCTGGTTTCATCGCGGTCGGGGTCAAACTTGCGTCGCTCCAGGGTGCCCGCAAAGATCTCCGAAGACGCCGGGATCGCGCCTTCCTCCTCATTCCCGTCTTCCACGGCCGCAGCTCTGACATCTGCGACGATCCGATTCTTATAATCCGGACCTGTGTATCCGTCGACCTGCGCAATCGGCGTTGCCAGTGGCCCTGCCACCAGCCAGTCATGTACAAAGCCGGCCTGCAGGGCGGATTCCTGCCAGACCGGCGTCAAAGCCATTTGACCCTCAGCCTCCGACTCTTTCGACTCTCCGGCCGGCTGAGCGTCTAACTCTGTGCTCATAGATCGATTACTCCAGTTGTCATCTTATCTTGGTTGGATAGGCGCAATACAAAAAGGTCGCGACGCGCGACCTCGGATGAAGATTCCAGCGTAGATACGGATTTGGCCCGCTACTCGTACAACACACAGCGGACCATGTGGCCGCCTTCCAGTTCCAGCAGAGGTGGATTGCGAGTATCGCACACGCCGGCAATCGCCTTGCGGCAGCGTGGGTGGAACGGGCAACCTGCCGGGATCGAATACGGATCCGGCACCGAGCCGCGAATCGCAGTCAACTGACTGGTAATGCCCTGAGACGACTTGCGGCCCAATAGGGGAATCGAACGCAGCAGTGCCTGCGTGTACGGATGCTTGGGATCATAGAAAATGGTATCGACGTCAGCCATCTCCACCACTTCACCGAGATACATGACCACCACATAATCGACCATCTGCGCAATCACGCCCAGATCATGCGTGATGAAGATAATCGCCATCCCCAGCTCATCTTGCAACTCGCGCATCAGCGTCAGAATCTGGGCCTGCGTGGTCACGTCCAGTGCCGTAGTCGGTTCGTCTGCGATGAGCAAGCTGGGGCGGCAGGAAAGGGCCATGGCAATCATGGCGCGCTGCCGCATGCCGCCGCTCAACTGGTGGGGATAGCGGTCGATCGTGCGCTCCGGCTGGGGCATGCCCACTTTGTTCAGCACATCGATCGCCTGTGCGCGCGCCTCGTCCTTGTCTACATCCTGATGCAGGAGAATGGCCTCGATGATCTGATTGCCAATCGTGTGAACAGGGCTGAGCGAAGTCATCGGCTCCTGAAAGACCATCGAAATCTCGCCGCCGCGGATAGAGCGGGCCTGCGCGCCCATGGCGTCGATCTTGGTCATATCAACGACCTGATCGGTGACGCTGCCGTTCTCCTGATTCTGCAAGTGGAAGAGGACTTCGCCCTCTACGACTCGTCCCGGTGACGGCACAATCGCCATGATAGAGCGGGCCGTGATCGACTTGCCACAACCGCTTTCTCCCACTAGGCCGACGGTCTGGCCGCGTCGCACCGTGAAATCAACGCCCTCCAGCGCCCGCACAATTCCCTGCGCCAGGAAAAAGTGCGTTTTCAGTCCCTTGACTTCCAGCAGCATCTCCTGGGACTCTGCGGACCCGCCGGCGTCGGCCACTTTGTCGATCTGCGAAGATGAAATTGTCATGAGTGAAATCCGTTCTCTTCATGTATGGGCAGTCGTCATTCTGTACGGCAGTTTCTAGTTGGCTTGCGCCGTTGCAGTTACTAAAAACTGACTACTAAAAACTGCAGTTCCGACCTACTTGGCATAGGGATCGGCGGCATCGCGGATGCCGTCGCCGAGAAAATTGAAAGCCAAAACAGCCAGAACCACCGCCAAGCCAGGGGTCAATACCCATGGAGCGAGGGCGACGGAACGTAGATTCTGGGCCTCCTGCAACAGCACGCCCCAACTGATAGCCGGCGCCCGTAGACCCAGACCGATGAAACTCAGACCCGTTTCCGACAGAATAATGCCCGGAATCGCCAATGTCAAGGACGCGATAATGTGGCTGAGGAACGAGGGAACCATGTGACGCAGTATAATGCGCATCTCGCTCGAGCCGCAGAAGCGGGCCGCCATGACAAAGTCCTCTTCTCTCATGCTCAGAAAACGCCCGCGCACGACCCGGGCCAGACCGGTCCAGCCAACGAACGAAAGAAGTATCGTTACGCCGAAATATAGGCGCACCACCGGCCAGTCGGCAGGCAGAGCCGCAGCCAGCGCCATGATCAGTGGAATCTCCGGTATGGAGCGGATGAACTCGATCAGGCGTTGAATGGCATTGTCAATGGCGCCACCATAGAAGCCGGAAATGCCGCCGAGCAGGATGCCAATCACAAGACTGATTACTACACTCACTAGACCAATGGTCAACGAAATACGCGCGCCGTAACACAGCCGGGAGAACAGGTCGCGCCCCAGCCGGTCAGCACCCATCAGAAAGAGACCTTGCTCTTCATGGGGAACGTCCAACCCGTAGAGATGCCAGGACGTTGCAAACTGACCCCATAGTTCGTATTCTGTTCCCCGTACGAAAAAGCGGATCGGATGAACAGTTGATTCGTCCTCTTTGTAAATGTTGCGTAAGGTCTCGGGATCCCGCTCACGGATAATTTTGTAGACAAACGGCCTGCGCAGATTTCCTTCCGCATCGATGATCCGGATCTTCATAGGCGGCACAAACTTATACTTAACAAAGGACTGCTCCGGATCGTACGGCGCCACGAATTCGGCAAAGGCAGCGATCCCGTACAGGATAATAACCAGAAATCCGGAGAGGACGGCCATGCGATGCTTGCGAAAACGCCACCACATCAACTGCGAGTATGACGCTACATATATCTCTTCGTCTTCGATTATGTCGGGGTCGAGACTCGCGTCGTCCTCATATGTTTGGCTATCTTCTTCATCAGACCTGTCAATCCAGGAACGTTGCAGTGTCTCCATTTAGGTTCTCCGGGTAAATGTTTTTGCGCGCACTATGGTGTGTTGGTATTGTCTTATCTGCAAAAACATTTAGTTTGCGTTGTCCAGCGCGGTCTTGTCGCCAGCTGGTTTCGTTGTTTGCGCTGTCCAGCGGGTCTGGCAATTCAGCTGGTCTCCTCGTCTTGCTGGCAGCGCAAACTGGTCCCTCGCCCCTGCCGTCCCGGCCTTCTTACATGAGTATAAGCTTCTTTGAAATACTTCGACCCTGGTGGATGCGATTGATAATATCGGCCAGCATCGGTGCAATCGACAATACGACCACCTTGTCAGATCGTTTTTTCGGGGAGACGGGAAGCGTGTTGGAAACGACCAGCTTAGCGATGCGATCGTCGGACTGAAGATGCTCCAGTGCGGAAGGCAGTAATACCGGGTGTGTAACCGCAAATGCGGCAGTCCCCTCCGCCCCGGCTTCGTACAGGGCGTCGATCTGTCTGAGCACGCTGCCGCCGGCCATGATATCGTCGATGATGATCGGGCGGATACCAGCGATTTCGCCAACAACGTGCGTCGTCTCGGTAACACTAACGCTCGTGCGCCGTTTGTGCATCACCACCAGCGGCAGATTAAGGAGTTGCGCATAGCGGCCCGCCAAACTGGCCCGGCCCACGTCCGGGCTCACGATGGCCGCGTTTTCCCACTCTGGCTGCCGAAAATAGTCCGCCAGTATCGGCAGTGCAGAAAGCGGATCGACAGGGATGTTGAAAAAGCCCTGGATCGCCCTGGCATGGATATCTACAAAGATTACGCGATCCGCCCCCATCATCTCCAGCATATTGGCGATAACCCGGGCGCTGACTGCCTCTCTGCCATGGGCCATGCGCTCTTGACGAGCATAGGGAAAATATGGCACGACCACGCTGACACTGTGGGCGCTCGCTCGCCGGAATGCGTCAAGATACAGCATCAACTCCATGACATGGTCATTCACGGGTTGACAACAGGACTGGACCAGAAAGATATCCTGGTCGCGCACGACCTCATCGATCATTACGTGTATCTCGCTGTCGGGCAGACGGCGAGTTGTGGATTGACCGGGCTCCACCCCAAGAGTTTCGGCAATCTCCAGGGCCAACTCTTTGTGAGCAGAACCGCTGAAGATGCGTAACGGGTGATACGACACTGCCGCTCTCTCCTGTCTTGGGGTGCTATGGGGTTGCGCTGAGCCGACCGCACCTTTGCGTTGAGCCGATGCCATCTGCCGGCCCTTGGCGAAGCGCAAACAGCCTGAAGGTACCTTTGCCGACCGCGTGTATGATAGCCCCTTACCTGCGAAATGGCAAGAGAGAAGGGCTTCTTTAACCAATCTGGATCTGCTGTGTTATATGTTATTGTGCGAAGTGCCGCACGGCGCACAGACTTTGCGCTGACGCCCGGCGAAAGAAACGGCAACGATCCACGAAGTTTGCGCTGAAGCGCGGGGGAACGGCAGGGGGGAGCGCTGAAGCGACAAACAGTCAAACAAGGGCATGGGAGGCCCGCGATTCGTTGAGGGCATTGAAATGGAACAACGGCTTCTGGTTGCGACACACAATCAGGGAAAACTCCTGGAGTACCGCAAGCTCTTGCAAGACCTGCCGCTGGCGCTCACCTATCTGGATGAAATCGGGGTCCTGGAGGAGGCCGTCGAGACCGGGAACACCTTTGCCGCCAATGCCGTACTGAAGGCGCAGTATTACGCCGGCCTGACCGGCCTGTGGACCTGGGCCGATGACAGTGGCCTGGAGGTAGATGCCCTGCAGGGGGCCCCGGGTGTACATTCCGCCCGCTACGCCGGCCCCGGAGCAACCGATCAGGACAAAAACGAGAAGCTGCTGCAGGAGCTGCATCCACATCCCCGTCCATGGACGGCCCGCTTCCAATGTGTGATTGCCATTGCGCGGCCTGCGGCCGAGACGGAAACATGCACGGGGACGCTGGAAGGACTGATCACCAGGGCGCCGCGAGGATCAAACGGCTTTGGCTACGATCCCATATTCTTCGCGCCGGACGAGGGGCGAACGCTGGCAGAACTGCCAACCTCGGTCAAAAACAGAATCAGTCATCGAGGGCGGGCTTCAAGGCAAGCGAAATCCCTGCTGACAAATCTGCTGAACGGTTAAAAGCTTGGCCAGTGTGCAATTCTTGGATCGACGAATCATCAACCTTCTCTCCGTAGACAAGGGATACGTAACGAAGAAGAAATCACGCTTAATCTGTCTGGAGTCGATTTCGGCTCGGTCTCCGACCCAGCGCGAAAGTGTCGACGCAGAACGCGCTCAAATATTCTGGTGAAGTAATTTCAATGAATTGCCCCGAATCTGTAGTAAGGTAAAGGCAGACAAGAGCACCCGGATAAGGAGGAACAAAAGTGAATGGCACATTGATTCAACCCGTTGTATTCAATATCATTACGATTGTGGCGATGTTGTTTTCCCTATTCCAGGTTGTGACAGGAGAATCCGCCCGCCTAACTCGCTCGACTGAGGCCATCCAGCTTCTTGAGGAGCTCGCCGCAGACGGCGTCCTCGAGGACGACTCCATAGCCTCGGGCCTCTCGGCCGACCGCGATATGCGAACACGGCTTGCCAACTACCTGATCGTGACGATGGTCATCGCGATTCTGGCCAATGTTGTCGCTAACTATCTTGGCAGAGGACGGCATTTCAAAAACACGACCAGGATTCGTGAACTGGAGGCAGAACTGCGCGCACTGCGCGGGGATTAGCGCCTCTGCCCCTCTTTGGAAGTCCATTATCTCTGATGCTGAATGCGCGCCGTACTGGTTCTGGAAGAAACTGGAAGGGTTTCTTAGAAGATGGAGACGACATCCAATTGTCAGGAATGTCGCCGTCCATCGGCAGCGCAAAAGGCGTCTGTGCTGCTGAATAAACTTTCAGGACCGGCCGCGGGCAGCCCGATGGTGTTCGAGCAATTTCCTCGGCCATCACCCACAGCATTCCCCATGTCAGCGTTAACTCCTGTGGTACCTTTTGCCTGCGCGCGCCAGCTTGATGTTAAGAGACAGCCTCATGCAATGCCTTGAAACGTGATGTTCAAACGGAGTGTCCGGACAAAGAGGATGAGAAATGAATGGCAAGTTGCTGCCGCCTGTGGTCTTCAATGCAATTACGATTGTGGCGATGTTGTATGCTCTGAGCCAGATTGTCGTTGATGGGCCGAGGCTCCGTTCCAGTACTACCGGGATCACATTGGCGCTACAGGAACTCGCCCAAGAGAGTGAACTGGTAGATGAAGCTTTGGTCTCGTCTTTTGTGGCCGATCAGAAGCAAAGAAGGGGACTATTCAACGAAATTATCGTGGTTATGGTAATCGCGATTCTGGCCAACGTCGCCGCAAACTATTTTGGCCGGGGAAGGCAACATGCGAACACTACCAGAATACGCGAGTTGGAGGCGGAACTGCGTGGACTTCGAGGGGATTAGTGCCTTAGGTCCGGTTTTCCCAATCCCTGACATGCGTGGCCGGCAGCGGTACGAATTTCCCCTGCTTCTCTTGCAGGCGCATTGACGAAATAGGAGCCGCCATTCAAGTAACTCCGACAACCTTCCGCGAGTGCTACAAAAGGCATCAGTGCGCTAGCTGAAGCCTCTGAAGCAATTTGCCGGAAACCCGCCATAGACCGGAAAAGACCGTTGCCCGCATGCGTTTCGCTAAACGCCCTTCTCACGGCGCCACTGCTCGAACTCTGCCAGAGTCTCATCGTTGGGCGGATAGACACCGACAATGCTGGCGCCGCCGGCAACTTTCTTCTGGAAGAACGCCTCTCTGATCTCCTGCTCGTACCCGCCTTGGGCAACTTCCTCCGCCAGATGGGCAGGGATTACAACTACCCCCTCGGCATCGCCAACGACCACATCGCCCGGCGTCACCGCCACACCCGCGCAGCCAATGGGGACCTGCATTTCAACCGGGTGGTGGGCCACAAATGAGGTTGTGGCGTGCGGCGCCCGGATATAGGTCGGCAATTCTAGCTCCCGAAAGCCAGGTGTATCCCGTAGCGCGCCGTCGGTGACGAAGCCGGCCGCACCGCGCCGGGTGATGCGTGTCCCCAGGATGTGGCCCAGCGAGGCCGCGCTGATGTCGCCGCGGGCGTCCACGATCAGAACATCTTCCGGTCCTACGGCCTCTACTGCCAGCCTCTGCACGTTCTTAGTATTGTCGTAGCGTTCATCCGCCAGATCTTCTCGGGCCGGGATATAGCGTAGCGTGAAGGCATAGCCCACCATTTGCAGATCAGGCCGCAGCGGGTATAGCCCGGCCAGAAATGTGTTGCGCAGGCCATGTTTCTGCAGCTGGCTGGTTAGCGTTGCGGTCGAGACTGACCGCAACTTCCTCTTGGCATCCGCCGAAAGCTCGTAAGTTCGGACCGATTTCGTTGCCATGCTTCTCCTTATGGCACAGACTTTCAGAAAGGGGCGTCGGGCCCGGAAAGCGGCCTGCAGCTGGGCTTCCGTTTGTCGTTAACGGCTACTGCTCCAGCCATTTTGCCCGGCCGTACTTGGCCTGAAAGTAAACGTACTCATCCTGCCGGGGCGTAGCGACGTTGCCCGTGGACGGATAGCGGGCGATCGCATCTTCGACGATATCCACGCCCAGGCCAGGCGCATCCGGCACGACGATCGAACCGTCAACGATTTCCGGCTGAGGCTGCATAACTTCGTACCGTTGGGGCGCGTCGTCCTCCAGGTGCTCCAGAATGAGAAAATTGGGTAGAGTGGCCAACAGGTGAACCGCGGCCATCTCCGCCACCGGCCCCAATGAGCCGTCATGGGGAGCAAAGCCAATCCCGTGGGCTTCCGCCATCGCCGCCATCTTCTTCATCTGCATCAGACCGCCGGCCCGGCCCGTGTCCGGCTGGATCACATCCACGATCTCCCGTTCGATCAGATCCCGCACCCCGTAGATCTGCGTGTGTCGTTCTCCCGCCGCAATCGGCAGATTGACATGGCGCGCGACCTTGGCCAGGTTTTCAACATGCTCGGGCGGCACCGGATCTTCGTAAAAGAGCAGGTCGAACTCCTCCAGCGCCTGGCCAACCCGTATCGCATCCCGTACACTGAACCAGGGCGGACCGTGCACGTCGGCCATCAGGTCAATTTCCGGTCCGACCGCTTCCCGCAATGTTCGTATCTTTGCGATCGGGTTTACCACGCCCCCGGTCTTGAGCCCGCTGAAACCCCGTGCAACCAACTCCTGCGCCCTTTCCGCTGTTTGTGCGTGCGCATAGAGCCGGATACGATCCCGGATCTTGCCTCCCAGCAGATTCCAGACCGGCACGCCCAGCGCCTTCCCTTTGATGTCCCACAGAGCCATCTCAATGCCGGTGAGCGCGCCGCCGCCGACGATTCCGGTCATGCCGTGCCCCATCATCGCCAGATAGATCTTCTGCCAAATGCGCTCAATCAGAAATGGATCCTCGCCGATCAGAATCTCGCGCAGATCCTGGATCGCCGTCTCCACCACCCGGGGCCATCCCGACGCCTCGCCGACGCCATAGATGCCCTCATCGGTGAAAACTTTGACGAACAGCCAGTTGCGCTGTGTCCAGCCGCCGCCGGGCACGCTGGCCTGCATCAGATATGTCTTGATGTCCGTGATTTTCATTGCCTGTCGGCCCTACCTCCCATTGATCCCGGGCCAGTCCCGCCACATGTCGTCCGGCGGAGGCTCGTCCTGAACAGCATCAAGATCGGCCCGGCAGAAGTCGTACAGGACCGCCTGCCGCACCTGGATCGACCGGTTGTGGCCGGCGCCGTGCCCCATGCGGTGATGCCACAGCACAACATCTCCCGCCGACCCATATGTATGCACCGGGTCGATCTGCAGCACTGTACGCCACTCGTCCGTGTCCCACATATCCTCTTTCCCGCCCAACGGGTTGAACGTGTAGGCCGTCTCGAACGAATGATAGAAATGCTTGTGGCTGCCGGGCCAGACCGTGAACCCGCCTCCGTCGGGCGGCACGTCGTCCACGTAGCCCACCACACCCAGATGAAACGCGTGCGCGTCAACATGAAAGTGGGCCCGCCGCGGCGCCCTGTCCGTATCCGGGAAGACGCAGTAGATGCCCCGGATGCGCTCCGGGATCTTCAAGTCCGGACCGAGTAGCTGCTTTGCAACAGCCTGCAGTTCTGGATTGCCATAAAGAAGATCGATCATCCACGGTTCGAAACTGCGGTCGCGGTATTTCCACGTAAAGCGTGAGTCGGGAAAGGCGCCCACCCACGAATTCGGGTCGTCCCGTTTCAGTTCCTTCGGCGCCGCATCCCACCAGGCGTCCCGTGTCTGGGCCATCAATTCGGGATCCAGAACCTTACGCAGGATCAAGTAACCGTTGTCTCGAAAAAAATCGACTTGCTCGGCAGTCAGTGGTTGGTTCATATTGACCCTTACCTTCTCTCCCGCTTGTCTGAATGACAACTCTCAACATTAACGAACGCTGGCGAACGCCGCGGTTACCAAGAACTGAAAACTCGAATCAAAAACTACACCGGCCCTGCTGCGGCAATCCGCATCGATGGATAGTGCGTGTTGAAGAGACTGTGGTCCCCCGATTCAACGACGATCTCCCACATCTGCCGCGTCATCGCCTCCAATCTCTCGGCATGTGCCGGATTCTGCGCCAGATTGTTCATCTCAAAGGGGTCTGCGGCCAGATTGTAGAGCTCATCATAATCGAAGCCGTTGTGGACGAATTTCCAGTCTCCGTCCCACAGTAGCCGCTGGCTGACAATATACCGCCCACCGTAATATTCAGCAAAACCCTGCTGGTAAGCTGATGTGTCTTGTGGGCTGGCCAGCACCGGTGCAAAAGAACGGCCATCAATCTGGCCCAGCGGCTGCGCCCCCACCAGTTCCAACAATGTCTGACCCACATCCTGCAACCCGACTCGGGCGTCGCTCACCTCCGCCTCCACCACACCCGGTCCAGCCACCAATAGAGGGATGTTGTACGCCTCTTCGAACGCGCCGATATTCTTACAGTACAGCCCGTGCGCGCCTAGAAAATCACCGTGATCCGATGTCAGCACCACGATCGTATTGTCAAGCTGCCCGGCGCTCTCCACCCGCTCCAGCAAACGCCCGAACTGCTCGTCGATCTCGCTGATCGAAGCATAGTAGCAGGCCGCGGCCTCGCGATGTTCCCGGTCCGTCCAATCGCTCCATACCTGCGCCGTCCGCTTGTAGAGATTCGGTTGGCCGTTCAAGTCGTTGTGGACGTTCGGCTGCAGTGGAATCGAGTCCACATCGTACTGCGCGAACGCGTCCTCGTGGCAATAAAAGGGGTCATGTGGTTCGGTGAAACTGACAAAACAGCACCAGGGCGGATCGTCGTCCAAAGCTGTGTCAAGGAAGGCTAGCGCCGCGTCCGTCTTTTTGCCCATCCCACGCTCGCTGGCCGGCAGATCACAGACCCCGTAAAAGCGGTTCGGCTCATATCCGGGCGGGCTGTCCAGGTAGCGCTCCAACGAGAAGTTGACGTCGCTCCCGTCGCGGTAGCCGCCCAATTCTCCCTGTTGCTGCCAGCCGAAGCGGGCCAGTTCGTTCGAGCGCTCCACATGCCACTTGCCGAAGTAACCGGTGCGGTAGCCGGCCTCCGTCAGCCGCTCCGCCCAGTGCGGATGTTGCGTCCTCAGCGCCGCCTGATCATCGTCAACCGTGTGCACAACATAGAGCACACCGTGATTATGGGGCAGCAACCCGGTCATCAGGCTGGCTCGCGCCGGTGAGCAGACTGCATTAGGCGTATACGCCCGGCGGAATCGCACCCCTCTGGCCGCCAGCCTGTCCAGATACGGCGTCTGGCACGGGTTGTCCGGCTCCAGCACGCGGCCCTGCATCTGGTCTGTCATCAGAAAGAGAATGTTAGGAGAGGACATCACACTTTTTCCTTTTGTCAGAGAACTGTCTGCCGCGCGGTTTCGAAACACGCTGCGCCATCAATAGCCGACCGCATACCCATCCCGCCGCGGGTCGGAGCCGCCAATCAGCGCGCCCGACTCCGGATGCGCCACTATCGCCTGCGCGCTGCCCGGGCCGCCCCAATCCCCTACCAGTTCGAGTTCGTGCCCTCTCCGTGCCAGCTCCTTCCGCACTTCCTCTGGAAAACGGTCTTCCACCTGCAGGTTGTTGGAGCTGACATGCGGGATCGTCGATTCCATCGGGTTTTGCAAACTGCGCCAGCGCGGCGCGGCAACCGCTTCCTGCGGCGTCATGCCGAAATCAAGCATATGCGTAACGAGTTGCAGGTTCGTCTGCACCTGTGTATCGGCCCCAGGCGTCCCGCACGTCAGCACCGGCCTGCCATCTTTGGTGACAATGACGGGATTCATCGTATGGCGCACACGCTTGCCCGGCATCAAGCAGTTTGCGTGCCCCTCTTCCAAATGCCAGTAGGTCATGCGGTTGTTCAGCAGAATGCCCGTCTCGCCCGCAATCAGGCTCGAACCGAAGCCCGACTGGATACTCTGCAGGATACACACCAGATTTCCCGCCCGGTCCGCCGTACAGAAGCAGGTCGTGTCTTCGTGCGCTTCCGGTCCGCCGGCCGCGACATCGACCGCCGCCCGTTTCATATCGATGCGCTCGGCCTGCTCGGCCGCATACGATTTCGATAGCATCCCCTCTAGCGGGATATCGACCCACTCCGGGTCCGCCATATACTCTTCGCGGTCTGCGAAAGCAAGCTTCTTGGCCTCCACCATCAGATGTACGCTTTCGGCCGTATTGCACCCTAAGCTCTGCAGATCGAACAGCTCAACGATATTCAGTTCCTGCAACAGAATATGCCCGCTCGAATTGGGCGGCATCTCGTAGACCTCGTGGCCGCGATAGTTGACGTGGATCGGCTCGGCCCAGTGCGCATGGTAGTTGCCAAGGTCCTCTTCCGTCAACAGGCCGTTGTGCGCCCGGCTGAACTCAGCGATTTTCCTGGCGATTTCCCCCTCATAAAAACTCTTTCTTCCATCCTGGGCGATCCTGTGCAGTGTCTCGCCCAGGTTATAGTTGCAGAGAATTCCGCCCGCCGGGATCGGATCCCCGTCACTTGTATAAATGGCCCGCGTGTGCGGGTCGGCCGCGAAACGCTCGTGTTCCGCCTGCAGGCCGCCCGCCAGCAGATGGCTGATCGGAAAACCGTCTTCACACAGCGAAATGGCGGGACGGAATACCTCCTCCAGCGGCAGCGCGCCGTAACGTTCATGCGCCAGCAGCCACCCATCGACCAGCCCAGGCACTGAGACGCTGCGAATCCCCTTCATCGGGATCCCGCCATCCTGCAGATAGCGTTCGCGGGTGGCCGCGCCAGGAGCAGGACCGGTCGCGTTTACCGCGCTGACCTGCCCAGTCTCAGCCCAATAGATCAGAATAAAGCCGTCGCCGCCGACCCCGGAACCCGCTGGCTCAACCGCGCCCAGCGCGGCCGCCGTGGCAATGGCCGCGTCCACAGCATTGCCCCCGCCCATCAGCGTTCGGATCCCCGCCTGCGAGGCCAGAGCATGCCCTGAGGTAACCATCCCGTTCCTGCCCATCACCGACGGCCGAAAGGCCGAAGCCGTTATACCGTGTGGCGATTGCATTCTGCGCCTCCAATTGTCTGTTACGGATTGGCTGGTGACTGCATCGACTGACCACTATCCACTGACCACTGCGTTTACCGCCCCATAGCATACGCGATCTGCCAGCGCGGCGAGGCGCCGGCGGAGATAAGACCGCTCTCCGCGTCGAATGTGATGGCAAGCACCTTGCCGTGACTCCATTCCCCACCTACCGTAATCTCGTGTCCCCGCTCGGCAAGCGCGTCCCTCACGGTTTCGGGAATGCGCGCCTCCACCGTGAGGCTGCCCGGCTTGGCGTTGTGCGGATAGAAAGAGTTGGGGAAGTGATGTGTATGAAAACTCGGCGCGTCAATTGCCTCTTGCAGGTTCATGCCGAAGTCGATGACGTTGAGGAAGAACTGCAGCGTCCACTGGTCCTGGCAGTCACCGCCGGGCGTGCCGAAAGCCATGAAAGGTTCGCCGTCCTTAGTCGCTAGCGAGGGCGTAAGCGTCGTACGCGGCCTCTTGCGCGGCACGAGCGCGTTGGCGTGGTTCGGGTCCAGGTAAAACATCTGCCCGCGCGTCCCTAACGGGAAGCCCAATCCTTCTACGACCGGCGAAGAGGGGATCCACCCGCCGCTGGGCGTCGCCGCGAACAGATTGCCTTCGTGATCGACAGCATCAACGTGTGTTGTATCGCCTGTGTAGACGTTCGGATCCGCTTCCGCACGGGTGGGCGTGCTGGCCGGGGCAGCGCCGGGGCGCAACTCCAAAGACGCGCTGCTGGCCTCGATCAGTTCTCGGCGTGTGGCTGCATACTCCTTTGAAAGAAGGCGGTCCAGCGGTACGTTGACGAAGTCCGGATCGCCGTAGTACTCCTCACGGTCGGCGAATGCCAGCTTGGACGCTTCGATCACGGTGTGGATGTAGTCGGCTGAATTATGTTCGAACGCGCCGAGGTCATAGCCTTCAAGCAGCGCCAACTGCTGCAGGAAGACAGGGCCCTGGCACCACGTGTTGCATTTGTGCACATCGTAGCCGCGATAATTGAAGGTGACTGGTGTCTCCACCTTGGTGGCGTATTCATGAAAGTCTGCTTCTGCCAGGAGGCCGGTGTTGCACTGACCGCTGGCGTCGCGGACCTTCGTATCGCGCTGAAAGGCGACGATCTTTTCGGCGATAGGCCCTTTGTAGAAAAAGTCGCGGGCCGCGGCAATCCCCGCCTCGCGACCAAGGTGGCTGTTGCGTAACTCGGCATCAACCGTTGCCTTGAACGTCTCCGCCCAGTCCGGATTGGCTAGGATCTCGCCCACCTCCGGCGCCCGCCCGTTCGGCAAATAAGCCCGCGCAGAACTAGGCCATTCGTTCTCGAATCTCTCCTTGAGCTTGGTTAATGATCCGTGCAACTCCGGGTAGACAGGAAATCCTTCTTCCGTCAACTCGATCGTCGGCTCCAGCACATCCTTGAGTCTTAACCGCCCAAACTGCTCCAACGCCGTCGTCCACGAGCCGAACGCGCCCGGCACGGTCGCCGGCAAAAAACCGTCCCCCGGTATGATCTCGATCCCCTGTGAGCGGAACCAGGCGATGGTGGCGGCCTTCGGCGCGTAACCTTGTCCGTTGATGGCGTACGCCCGCTTCTGCCGCGCGCTATAAATGAGGATCGGGACCTCGCCCCCGATGCCGTTAGCCTGCGGCTCCAACACATTGAGCGCGAACCCGGCGGCTACTCCCGCATCGATCGCATTCCCCCCATTCTCGAACATGCGCATGCCTGCCGCCGCCGCCAGGTAATGTCCGGCTGTGACGACACCGTGGCGGCCCATGAAGACCGGGCGTGTTGTGAATGACATTGGTTTTCTCCCTATGATCGGGTCCATGCCCATCTCTTGGAGGGACCGGCGCCGCTTTACTTTTTCCAGTCTTCGCGAGGGGGCCAGATGACAGATGCGCCTATCGCTTTGCCTTCCGGCCGCTCAGCAATCCAATCCTCGACTGCATCACGCCATGTGATGAAGTGTGGCGTCTCCATGTGCGCATGGAACGCGGCCTCGTCAACATAGACCTCATAGAGCCAAATCTGGTTAGGATCGTCGCCATCCTGGATCACATCAAATCGCAGACAACCGGGCTCATTCTTCATCGAGCCCTTGGCGTCCTTTAACATCTCTTCGACGAACTGTTCCTTGAATCCTTCCTTGATCTTCAAAGGGGCAATGATGACATACATGACCGTCTTTCTCCTCTAAGCGATTTGGGAAATGTAGGGATTGTCGGGTGACTGCTGGTGGGCGTGGAGGCTGCCAACAGTGTGGTAGCCTATCACAGTTCAAGATAGTTGGCGACTCAATTGACGACGCCCTCGAGCGTCGCTCGCCGAATGTCATCCAGCTCGTCGGCGCTGAAAACACCTGCCCGGTACAAACTGCGGTACTCGTCAGAAACGCTCTGGTCGAATATCATCGGATCGTCTGTGTTGACCGTCACCGGCACGCCGTTGTCAAAGAGGAGGCGGATCGGGTGGTTCGCCAGGTCAGGCACGGCACCCAGCATGACATTGCTCGTCGGGCACACATTAAGTCGAATCCGGTTCCCGGCCAGCCAGCGCATGACCTCGACCGACTCTGCCGCGCCGATGCCGTGCTGCACCTCGTCCAACTCCAGCAGCTCGACCGTCCGCCGAATCTCCTCCGCGCCCCCGAATTCGCCGACATGTGCTTTCAGTTTCATGCCCGCGGCCCCTGCCTTCGCGTACAATGGCTCGACCACCTCCGGCGCACACGCCTCCTGGTGGTCGTACAGGTCAATCGACTGGAAAAAGCCTAACTCAATTGCCTCATGCGCACGCGACATCAGTTCAGGGTCCGCCGCGATCTGACGGGGAATACCCAGTTCCGGGCGAAAATCGATCTGCGGTCGGTACCGTGAGGCCAATGCGCTGATGTGCCTTTCCACACCGGCCAGACCATCTGCGTAATACGCGGCGCGTCGGATGTCGATACTCATCTCCAGTACAACAACGCCGTCTTCGATCGCGTCGCACACAGCAGACTCCACCACGAACTCAATGGTCTCCCAGTTTCTTAAATAGGGGTCCAAAACATTAGTCGCATATACTATCATCTCTCCCAGCTTTTCCATCTTGGCAGGGGGCGGTTCCAGCGCATGGCCTAATCGTCTTTCCAGGTTTTCTCGGCGTGTGCTGAAGAAGGCGTGGCAATGCAGGTCGACTTTGGACGCAGCCCGCAATCCCACCTGATCATCCTCTTTGAGGGCGTCAACGAAATTGGTCTTCATTTCGAGTTCCAAGTCACTCCGGCCGCGTAACGTTATCTGATTCGTAAACGCTTACTTTCCTCGCCGGTTCTCAGGAAGTCCAGCCGGCATCATCGCCGAGCAGCGCTTCAAGATAGGCTCGACTCATCCGCGCCGCCTCCCGCGGCGGCCGCGGCGCACGCGCGGTCCCGTCCAATTCAACGTTAATCCACCCGCCAAACCCGCCGTCATATGACAGGATCGTGAATATCTCCGCCATGGGCAAAATGCCGCTTCCGATCGGCTCGTAGTTGACATAGCCGCTGCGGTCGATCTCTTTGCCGTCCGCATCGCGCTCGTAGTTTCCGTTCCAGTCCTTCAGATGGACGTGGACAATGCGGTCCCGGTGCGTGCGCATCACCTCCAGAATATCGCTGCCCCCCTTTGCGATCTGCCCTGTATCGGGCGCGAATCCGATCAGGGATGCATCTACCAGCCCCAAAATCGTGTCGATGTCTTCACGGGTCTCGATAGCCGTCCCCGTGTGCGGATGCAGCCCGGCCGCGAGACCGATCTGGCCGCAATAATCGCCTATCTGATTGAGCGCGTTGGCCAGCCGCCGGAACTGGTCCGGCGTGTAGCCGTCCGCGGGACGCGGGCCAGCCTGCAGCACGAGCGTCTCTCCCCCGGGCAACGCGCGCAGGCCATCTGCCTCTCGGCGGGCGTCCTCCAGATCGGCGGCCGCTGTCTCCGGGTTGATCCACTCCTTGTAGCAGTAGGCCGCAGCGGTTGGGATGCCAAAACTGTCGACCAGGCCGCGATATCCGCCCGGCCTGCTTCCGTCAAGTTCGAGAATCTTCGCCGCGAAAGTCTCGAAGCCCTGATAGCCAAGTTCTGCGGTATCGCGGTACGCCTCCTCTACATCCCCTGGAATTCCCCAGGTGATTCCAGTATGGCCAATCTTCATTTTCCTCTCCTCACAATGGGCGCCCAGCACTTCTCATGGCCACAGACCACCGGCGCTTTACATGATGCGGAATCCACCGTCCACGTATAGAGATTGCCCCGTCACGTAGCTGGCCTTGTCCGAAGCAAGAAATGCCGCCACCTGCCCAATTTCGTCCGGCTCACCCGCACGTTTGAGAGCGATATTTTCCAGCACAACTGGCAGGATCTCTGGGTCCTTCATTACCCAGCTGGTCATGTCCGTGTCGATCAGACCCGGGTTGATACAGTTGACGCGTATGCTGTGTTCAGCCAGTTCAACCGCCAGATTCGCGGTAAGCGCCTCCACGCCCCGTTTACTCGGCGCATAGTGCGCCCGGCCCGGCAACACCATCCCCGCCTGAACCGAGCCTATGTTGACGATTGTGCCGCCTTTCCCACCGGCAATCATCTGTCGGACCGCAGCCTGAGCACAGAGAAACTCGCCCCGAAGGTTGATGTTGGTCACACGCTCCCACTCCTCCGGCGTAATCTCCAGGAAGGGAACGATCGACTCCACGCCGGCATTGTTCACCAATATATCCAACCCGCCCAACTCTCCCACGACCCGGTCCACCATCGCTTGGACCTGTTCGGGCTGAGCAACATCGGCCATAGCCACCATCGCGCGACCACCCAAATCGCGAACTTCCTGCGCGACCGCCTCGGCTTGTCCCGCCCCCTCTACATCGTTAACGGCCACATCGGCCCCCTCCGCAGCCAGCGCCAGGCAGATGCCTCGCCCTATCCCTCGGCGCCCACCGGTTACCAGTGCAACCTTTCCTTGCAAAATTCCCATCTCTGCACCCCTTTTTTCGTCTTAAGATTTCCGTCTGACTCGCCATCTTTCCCGCTCGTTCGGAGCGACGTGTCTTCCGGTCTCGTCTCCTTGCGGAGGAAAATCTCCTGTTTCGCACATCGCCAGGAATGGATTGTCCCGCACCTCGACCGGGAATCTGATTGTAGAGCGCCGCCGCGCCGACTCATAGATGCCAATCATCACCTCTGTGACCTTGCGACCGTTTTCCCCATCCAGTGGATGGGGTGCCCCCGTTTCAATGGTTTGGATCAGATCCTGGATCTCAAGCCCAATTGCACTGACAGGCGCCGGCCATTCAATCTCTATGTCCTCGATTTCGCCGCCCCGAATGATGCGCACAGCAGGCGTCGACTGGAGATCAGCGATTTTGAATACGTCGCCGTAGAGTTCCAGCCTGCCCTCATCGCCGTGAATAATGAAATGGTGGTAGCGATGGCGCGCATCGCTCCAGCTTGGATCCAATGATTTCTGCCGCCTGATTCCGCCTTCTTGTGCAGCCTCGCGCGCCAGCCAACCCCACACAAAGTGGGCCTTCACTTGGTTCGTGAATGCCAGGAAGGCGATGCCCGCGTTTTCGCAGCGGTGACCGTAATACTCATAGCCTTCATGTCCGTCCACCTGTCCCAACAGGTGGTCGACTTCCGGGTCTCCCAGCAGCGCCAACAGCATGTGGATCGTGTGCGTCCCGTCCGTCATCAGGCAACCGGGCTTGAGTGAGGCCTCAGCGGAAACGACGCGGCCGATCGCACCGTCAGCAATCAGCTGCCGGGCGCGAGCATACTGCGGCATATAGTAGCGCTGGTGGCTGATGGTCAGCCGCGAGCCGGATGCCTGGCAGGCTGCCAGCATCTCGTCAGCCTCCGCCAGATTCATCGCCATCGGCTTTTCGCACACAATCCCTTTCGTCCCTGCCTGCGCCGAGGCCACCACCATGGAGCAATGCAACGCATCATGTGTCACCACTGACACCAGATCCGGCTGGATCTCAGCCAGCATTCGCTTATAGTCAGTGAACAACCCCTCAGCGCCCGTCTCCGCGGCGAATGTCTGAAGAGCATCTTCAGAGATATCGGCCCCCGCTACGATCGGAATGCCCAACTCCTTGTACGCCTGCATGTGTCCCCGAGCCATCCGACCACAGCCGATCACCGCGGCGCTGTAATCTGTCATTGGAATTCCCCCTGGTGGAAGTCAGTGGCCAATTGCCCGTGTCGGTAACGGGACGCTGAACTCAGCGACCCCGAAGCGCGCCACCGTCTCGTCGCGCAGACGGCGTGCATAGTCGACATTATACTGAAGCCGGGCCGGAATGACAGCGGCCCAATCGATATCCTTGCTCTCCTCCGGACGCGGATGGAGGCCGGCCCGCACCTGCTGCTCGCCCCGCCACAGATAGCGCGTAAAGCGGGCCATGCGGACAGGTGTCAGATCAGTGAAGCTGTTGAGGAAAGTCCCGTCATACATGGGAATCGGGATAAACCCCCCGCTGTCCTCAATGTTCAAATGAACGTTCGGATTGGCCCGATAGAGGATCTCCACGACCGCCGGCAGATCGACAAGGCCGCGCCCCAGAGGCGCGCCCCCAAGCCAGTTATACCCTTCCTCGGTGGGATAGATGCATGTGTCTTTGAAATGGGTCGTGTGAACGTAAGGCGCCAGGGCGCGGGCCGCGTCTACGGGATCTTCGAGAAGCCCCAATGCATTGGCCGTGTCCAGGTTGACGCGTACGTGCGCCGAATCCACTGCTTCGATAATGTGCGCGAGTTCTAATGAAGTCAGATCGACATGCAGTTCCATCGTGATCATCAGGTCGAAATCTGCAGCGATCAGACTTAACTCGCGCAATACCTCGATCGTCAGTTCGATCTGTTCTGCCAGCGTCGGCGTAGAAAACGTGCGCTCCTTGAGCAGACCAAAACAGGTATTCAGGATCGGCGCGTTCAACTTCCTGGCCAGCGGGAAAAGAGGCTTCCATTCTGCCACCATCTCGGGAACGGTCCGCCCGCTCTGACCGGGGTTGACACCGGCGCCTGCCAATTCAAGATACAGTCCGTGGGCCTGTGCTTCGGCAGCTAGCTTGTCTACATAAGCATCGTCGCGACCCTGTAGAAGCCTTGACGAAAAGTGCAGGCCCTCCAAATTGGCCGCCCTGGTCAGCCCCAGTAGCTCCAACGGATCAAGGCTGACCGCTTTGAGGGTAAGCGCGTCTAGACCAACTTTCATATCAACTCCACTGGTTTATAGCTGATGGCCGCCTCCACATTCATGTTCCGCCACCGCTCATAGTCAGGCGAGAGCTTCACCCATTTTCACCGCTTGGAAAGTCTTCATCCGCACCAGCAACCAGAGCGTGCCGACCGCGGCCACCAGCACCATGATCAACATCGCCATCACCAATTGCGCCACATCGTCCCATGCTATCTGTACGATAAACGGCGGGATCAGATCGTCCTGATCGTATCCGATCTGGTAGAAGGGTATGAAAAGGTAGCTGCTCAGCAGACCCAGATAGCTGCCGGCGGCGATGCCCGCCGTCGTAACCGTCACCTGTTCGCCGCCAAGCGAAAAGACAAGCTGGCTGGTTGAAAGACCCATCGCCCGCAATATGCCTAGCTGAATGAATCGCTGGCGAAACGACAACGCCGAATAGATCACCAGTGCCAACATACTCAGCAGGGCCACGGCGATGAAGCCTACGGACAGAAATCCGAACAGCCCGACCCGGGCTGGCCTTGCCTGCGCCTCCGCCAGTTCCGAATGCGCATCTTCCATCGATAGAATCCTGTAGCCAAGATCGTCTAAGGAACTTACCAAAAGTTCCGGATCAATGGCCTCCTCCGTGGCCAGCCAAACTCTGTAAGGGACCTCGTGGCCAAGGAGGGAAAAGATGTAATTGAGGTTGGCGACAAAGAATTCTCCGTCCTGTGGGTAGACGGTCGGAAACAGCTCCATTGCCCCCACGATCTGAAAATCAAACGTCGCATTACTTGCGGGGACGAGTCCGCTCAGCGCGATCGTGTCGCCAATCTGAAGGCCGAGTGCGTTTAGCATCGACTGGCTGACAATGACGCCGCTATATTCCAGGGCCAGCGCATTCATCAGCGCGCCAAGAGAGTCGTCCGCAAAATCCGGCCGAAAATAGGCGACTTCCGGGAACTGGCTGCGGTCAATGCCGAAAAGCCTTCCGCTGACCAACCTGCTGCCGACGCGCGTGGAGACGGGGAACTCGCCAATACGGGTCGCCGCCCTGACCCCCGGCGCCTGCCGGTGCTCGTCCACCGGTAGGTTGATCCAGACAAACTCCTCTTCCCCCTCCTCTACTGGGCCGCCGTCGTCAGCGGGAAGTATCCGCAGCGCCGCCCCTTCAGTCAGGGTCACATCTGCTCCGACCTCGTAGAAAATGCGCGCCACTAGGTTGGCATCCAGCGTGCGCGCCATCGATGCCGTAAAGGTGCCAAGGCTTGTGGTCAAAATCAAGAGTAGCAACAAGCTGGTGTATATCCTGCCCGTGCGCGCCAGATTGTAGAATGCCAACAGCATCGAGATCCCGCCCAAGCGCGCCCACAGCAGACTCAAAAGGACAGCAATGACAGGAAAGAGACGGACGGCCACCAGCGCGACCGCTAGAATAAAGAGTGCCGGCGCCAGAAACAGCAGCGGGTTGTCCAGCGGATCCGCGGGCACATCGGCCTGCAGAAAGGCGATCCGTCCCTGGGTTCTGAGCATGTAGTAGCCGTAACTCGCTATGCCCAGCAGCAGAAAGTCGAGGTACGAACGCTCCCAAAAGGAGCGGCGTTGTCGGCGGCTTATCTCCTGCTTGGCTTCGACAATCGCTAGCCGCGCCGCCCCCATAGCCGGCAGGACCGTAGCAAAGAGGGCGCCGCCGATAGCGATAACCGTATACGTCATACTGGTCGTCGTCATCTCAATCTGCAGCGGCGTCTGCGCCTCAAATGTCATGAAGTAGCGCGTCCCGCCTATGAACTGAGCCACCACCTGCCCCAACAGCGGGCCGATTGCCAGCGCAACGGTTCCCAGCGTAGCGCCTTGCAGCAGATAGATTGAGAAGATTTGACCGGTCGTTGCCCCGCGGCTCTTGAGGATTGAAATCTCAATCTGCTGCCGTTTTACCATGCTGTCGGCAATGAGAACGATGAAGTAGAGTACAAGCCCTAAAATAGGAATGCTGAAAAGAAGCAGCAAAATCGCCTGGGTCGAAGCAACGAGCCGGTATCGCCTGAGCGCGGAAACCGGCGACAGTTCCAGATATGTCGTCGATATCCGGCTCTTGATCTGCCAGTCGACACGACTGACTCTGCCCAGGAACCGGTCCACATCTTCAGCGCGAACCGAGTCGCCGTCAACAACCCTGTACCAGCCGACATCGGTCAAGGCGTGCGGAACTCTCACCCCGATCTCGCTGATGTAGGTGCTTTCAGGAACGAGGAAAACGTTTGCGAAGGATAATGCCGGCAAATGCCAGGTGGCGCCTTCTGTGCGGGGAATCCAGATCCCTGCAATACGTATCGGTATCTCCAACCGCACAATATTGCCGGTGGATGTGCGTGCGCTTGGGTCAAAGAGAGTATACCCCTCCCCCACTTGCAATCCGGCCTCCACCGCGAATTCCTCGCTGACAAGGACGTCTACGACCTCGTCATTGCTCCCCTTGGTGCTTCCCTGCGCGGGGAATCCGCCCTCGGCAACGGAAACGTACTCCTCAAGACGGTCGATAAAGCCAAGGTAGCCTCGCAATAGAGGCTTGTTCCGCAGTTCATACTGGCCGTCACGCAGGGGAAACACTTGGAAGAGATCGCTCTTGACATAGTGCATGTCCGACCGGTGCGGAAGCCCCAGGTCCTGGTTGTAGCGGGTCTCCATGTACTGATTCAGGGTCTGATACGCCTCCCAATCGGCGCCTTCGACGCTGGATCCCTTTACATAGTGATAGAAGAATGAGAAAGCGGAGCGGTTTGGTACGGTCTGCAGTTCGTGTTGCAGCAAGGAGCGGTTGGCTGCGTCAGTGTACATCGGCGGTGCCGATGCCAGCGCCACCACTACGCTCCAACCGAGCAGAAGACATAACGTCAGCACCGGTTCGGAACTGAAACGCCGGAGAGCGATTCTCCATAGGCCAAGATAGCTGTAAATGGAACGCATTGAAATGTGCAGGAGAGACCGCAGCGCTCCCAAGCGGCTTACATCTTGATGGCGCCGGAGCTAAGCCCTTCGACAAACAGACGGCTGGTAAATGCGAAAAGGATGATGAGAGGAATCGAAGCGATTACATAACCCGCCATCAGAGGACCCCAGATTGTGTACCAGGCCGTTCGAAATGCGTAGAGTCCGATGGTCAGGGTCATCAGTTCATTACTGCGGAGTGTAACCAGGGGCCAGATAACGTCGTTCCATGTGCTGAGAACGTGCATAATTGCGACGACGCCAAGAATCGACTGCGATAGCGGGATGCCAATGTGACGGAATACCTGCAACTCGTTGGCGCCGTCGATCCGCGCCGCTTCAAACATCTCGCCCGGCAGAGCTTCGAAGAACTGGCGTAGGATGAAGATGGCAAAAACCTGCCCGCCCGCGATGTAAGGGGCGATCAATACCCAGCGGGTATTCAGGAGACCGAGGTCCTTTACTAACAGGAAGGCCGGAATCAGGGTAAGTTCCCCTGGCACCATCAACAGGGCCAACACGCCGAAAAAGAAGAGCTCCCTTCCAGGGAAAGGATAGCGTGCAAACGCCCACGCTGAAATCGCCGCCAGAATTACCATACCAACCACCGAGGTGCCGCTGGTGATCAGGCTGTTAAGGATGTAGCGGGAGACGATGCGCCAGGCTTCAAGATAGTTTTCCGGGTGGAGAGGAATCGTAATTGTGAACGGATAATGGTCAAACTGGGGGATATCCTTGAACGAAATGATTATCGTTATGATAAACGGCAGAAACATGAAGAACAGGAAGCCGAGCAGTCCCAGATGACGCCACCAATCCCCGGTGCGCCAGGCGCGGCGCCAACCCTCGACCAGAGGCATACGTTGGATTGGTTGCGGTTGTCCTTCCAGTACGGTCATCGCTCAACTCTCCTGTCGGTCCAGGCTAACCCTGCTTCTGTCCCTGGCCGTTGTCCCGGTAATCCCCGTCTACGAACCGCTGGCCCCCTAATAGTCACCAGTCTTGACGAACTTCACATTCAAGATTGTCAGACCCATAATCAATACAAACAAGAACATACCGATGGCGGAAGCGTACCCCATCTTGTTCCACAAAAAGGCGTTATTGTACATCCATAGCCCGGGCACCATACTCGCCGTCCCCGGCCCGCCGGCCGTCATCACAAAGACGGCTACCCAGCCCTGCAGGCCGCCGATGACCGCCAACACGATGATTAACTTGAACTGACCGAGAATGAGAGGTATGTCGATCGCGAACAGACGCCGCAGGCCGGAGCATCCGTCTACCAGTGAGCTGTCGATAACTTCATCCGAGATGCCCTGCAGGCCCGCCAGGTAGATAAGTACGGTGACCCCACCCACCCAGGGGAATCCCATAAACGTAACCGCGTACAGAGCTGTTTTCGGGCTCCCCAGCCAAGGCTGCTGCCAATCCTCCAGTCCTATACCCTCAAGGAATGCGTTTAACAGACCGTGCGTACCGTCATAGATGAACTGCCATAGCAGCAAGATGACGATGCCCGGCACTACCGCCGGCAGAATCGTCAGGACGCGGTACGTGTACTTGTGTACGTGACTACGCAGGTTGAAGATCAACTCGGCGACGATAAAGGGAAAAGTGACCGCGCTGATCACCCGCCACGAAGTAAGCAGACTCACGTGGCGTAGCGACTTGATAAAAACATCATCCCTGATGAAGAGCTTCTCGAAGTTGCCTAACCCCAGGAACTCCGGCTGCAGACCAATGTCCCACTTGAAAAAGGCCCGGTACAACCCCATGAAGGCCGGGTAGTAGTTGAACGTTAGCAGCAGCGCGAAAGTGGGAACCAGCATCAGGTAAACGAAGCGGTACCGATAGATACGCTGCCCGAGCGTGGCCTGCCTCTCCTGCGGTACCGACGGCCTTGCGGCCGAAGCAGGTGCGCGAATCTCTTCTGTAGTCATGGTCGTATGCTCGATTCCACAGTGCAGGTGGGCTCCACACACATTAAGTCGCGGAACCCACCTGCGTCCATAAGCTTCGATTAAAAGGCTAGTAGTCAGTTTTCAGTTTTTAGTGAACTGCAACGGCAAACTGGAAACTAGAAACTATCAACCGCAATCCCAGCCGTTCTTCTCAATCGCCTCATCGGCGTACTCGATCAGCAACTCATTGATCTGCTCTGCGGCCTCATCCTGGGATACGACGTCCAGCTTGAAGTCGGTCCAGATGTTGGCGATCTTTTCCCGCTGCTCGGTGCCGATCTTGTCGGGATAGGTGACCATACCGGCCTCGCCCAACCCTTCGGTGATGGCGCGCAACGGTTCTCTCAGATCGGGATTGACGTCAACGCCCTTGATGTTGGGAAGGAAGGTGCCTGTCTCTGCGATCATGCGGCCGGCGTTCTGCGGCGCAGTGACATAGCGGAGGAAGTCCACAGCCAGGGGCACGATTCCATCTTGCTCTGTCTTGGTTGCCAGCGCCCATTGGGCTGCGGTGGCGCCGCCGATCGGGGGCGCCGCTTCGCCAATCGCAAACGGCGAATCGGCCTCAGTGATGGTGGGAGCGTAGAATGTGCTCCACTCGAAATCGACCAGCGGATCGGCTTTCAGGTAGCCGAAGCGCCAGCTGCCGTCTTCAAATACAGCCACATCTTTTTGGAGGAATTTGCGGTTGAAGTCCGCGCCCTCGGCCGCCCAGTCCGGCGCCAGATAGGGGATCAACTGCTTGACTAGCCGGAACCACTCGCCATATTCGGGATCAGTGGCGCTGTAGAGCCCGTTCTTCATGGCGCAGCCGACCTCCTCCAACGTTGCGACACCGCCGTCAGCGTTGATAATATCATCCTTCTTGGCGTAGAGCATCGCGCCGACCTGGGACTGGTACCATGCCAGGCGGGCGTTGGGGATGATGGTATCCTGCAGCGCCTCCTGGACTTCAATCCATTCGCCGTAGGTGCTCGGAGCCGAAATGCCAACTTCGTCGAATACGTTCTTGTTGTAGAAGAAGAACGTCGTCACCAGGTCGATCGGCACGACATAGTGCTTGCCGTCCGGCCCGCGCTTGGCCTCGGTAGGAATCTCGTAGAATTGGTCCAGCCAGCGTTCGCTGCCCGGGTCTCCGGCGCCCACGTAAGGATTGGGTTGTTCGAAGAAGGGATCCAGCGGAATCCACCAGTTCTTGTCAATCTCATCCTGCACCCAGAAAGAGTGCGTCCACACGATGTGCGGAATCGTGCCGCCGGCCTGCTGCGTTACGATCCACTCATGAGAAGCCAGGTTGTCCGGTTTCCTGATAATCTCGATCGTAGCCCCGGGATGAGCTTCCATGTACTCGTCGGAGATTACCTGGATCATGTTGTGAGGAAGGGGATTGTTGGGACCCTGCTCCATGCTCTCCGTCGGTGTATAGTGCTGGACCCAGATCTGCAGGTTGCCGGTCATGCCGTCCCCACCGGCCATGTCGCCACCGTCAGATTCTTGGGCAGCGGGCGCGGCGGGAGCGGCGCAGGCCGCCAGCGCGACGCCGGCGCCGGCCATCCCCATCGACCGAAGGAATGATCGTCTGCTGAGCTTGTTCATGCTTTTCTCCTTGAAATGAAGGTTAAAGTGAAATACAGTCTTCAGCGTGGTACGCAATCATGTTGCAACTTGAACTTGCCTTCCATATGAGTCCGGCTTGGACTGGAATCACGTCGCTGTCCTGTCTGAACTGTGATTAACTGCAACTAATCCCCCAAAATCACAGTCGAAATCACAGTTTGAAATGCAACCTGTTCAATCTTCTACTATAGCAACCGCCCTCAAAGGCGCACCGGTTGACCCCACCCACTTCACCGGCAGCATCGAGAGCGTGAAACCGTGCGGCCGCGGAATCTGCTCCAGATTGCAGAGGTTCTCTACATGATAGTACTCATGCTCGTACATGACGCGATGGGCTTCCCAGAACTGCTTGCGCTCAAACATCGCCCAAACCGGCGGGTCAAACGTTACCGCGTCAATGCCCATCACCTTCACCCCGCGTTCGATCAACCATAGCGTCGCCTCGCGGGTCATGCCACTGTGCTCACTCAGGTATCTGTCCTCATCGTTGTAACTGCCCGCCCCCGTCCAAATCAGCACAAGATCCAAAGGCTTGATCTCGTAATCTATTCTGCGCACCGCATTTTCCACGTCGGCCGCAGTGATGCCGGCCCCGTTTTCCTTGTGCCGGAAATCCAGAAGCACGCCGTCTCCGTAGCAGTACTCCAGCGGGATCCCTTCCGGCCCCGGTTTGCCGGGAACCAGATGCTTCAGCGCGTCAATGTGCGTGCCGACGTGGTCCCCTAGAATCGTCAGGTAATGGGCCGTAAGCGAGGTTACGCCATGCTCTGCGGCTCCGATGCCGCTCGCAAAACCCTCCCAATCCTCATACATCAACAACGTCGGACGAGTCACCCGCGGGAAGACCACCATGTCGTTATGTACGGGCATGCTCAAATCAATGACTCTGCGTCCCATGCTTGGTTTGCGCTTCGCCAAGGCGCGGCAGATGCGGTCGGCTCAGCGCAAAATCTCCTTGGATTGCGCGCTTGTCAGTGGCGCGCAATTCTGATCGGCGTCGATCTCGAAAATCGTTGTTCTAAGTTGGCAACTACCAGGATAGAGGAGATGCTCGACTTTGTGCAGAATACTTCGTACGTCTGCGGGGGACGAAACGTAAGCATTACGAACTATATATTCACTTTCTGCGACAAGCGCAATTATATATATGAAAAAGGCAGAGTCCAAATCGGGACCTTGCCTCTTCTTCCCCCACTGCCTCAGGATCAATTCAATTCAATCAGAGCATGCGTGGCGGATTCCGAACTTTGGCGGAAACCGCCCCTATTGTATGCTCATTGTATCTACGACAGTGGAGAAGTCACAGACCTGTTGTTTGTATGAGTAGCTTTGGAGAAACAGTGTAATGGAAACTCGCGTTCAGAAGTGGGGCAACAGTTTGGCCCTGCGCATTCCAAAACCCCTTGCAAATCAGGTTGGACTCGAAGTCAATTCGCCGGTCAGAATGTCATTGCGGGGAGAAGAGTTAGTCATTGCGCCAGTCCCGGCTCCCCGTCTGAAATTGGACGATCTCCTGGCACAAGTTACAGAGCACAATTTGCACAGCGAAGTGAACACCGGGCCCGCGACGGGCGGCGAAGAGTGGTAACCAAGCCCGGTTACATTCCTCAACGCGGCGATGCCGTTTGGATCAATTTCACGCCGCAAACTGGACACGAACAGGCGGGCCGACGTCCCGCCACCGGGGTTGAGGGGGATGTACTCTCGCCAGGATCCTATAACGGCAAAACAGGATTGGCGATTCTCTGTCCGATTACCAGTCAGGTAAAGGGCTATCCCTTCGAAGTTGCAATTCCTGCGGGGCTAGGGCTAACCGGAGTTGTCCTCGCAGATCAAGTCAAGAGTTTGGACTGGCGAGCGAGAGACGCAACATTCACAGCGTTCTCTCTCCTCTCCGCTCTCTCCTCGCCCTTCGGCGTTCCGTTCTTGTTGACCGGCCTGCCCAAAATATCAACGGAACCTAATACCCCGCATTCACATAACTTTCCTGCGCGCCGGGCCCGAACCCCAACTCGAACCGCCTTTGTCGGAACTCCGCCAACACCCCAGCATACTGATCATCGGAGATGAGATTCTGCCGCTCGGACGGATCCCGATTCAGATCGAACAACACCTCCGGCATCTCTTCACCGTAATACTGGTACTTCAGATCATCCCACTTGATCATCAGGTTTCGCGCCCCGAACTGGCTGACGCTTTCGTTGCGCCAGTCTGCCCCACTGCCGCGCAGAAGGGGCGCCAAACTGCGGCTATCCAGCCCTTCGGGAATCGGGATCTGGCACAACTCGCACAGAGTGGCGAACAGGTCACACAGGTTGACATTTTCCTGGACGACCCTGCCCCCGGCAAATGATTTGGGCCAGCGGATGATGAGCGGCACGCGCGCGCTGGCCTCGAAAAACTTCTGCTTTTCCCAGATACCGTGCTCCCCCAGCATCTCCCCGTGATCGCTCGTGTAGACGATGATCCAGTCGTCAAGATCCTGGCCCACATGCTCCAATGCGGTCAACAGCGAGCCGTACATCTCGTCGATCGTCTCGATCATACCGTAGTAGCCAGCGACGGCGCGGCGCAGTTCCCGGAGCGAGGCATCCACGCCCACCCGCACCTGGCGCTGGCCCAGAAAGGGATGTTCGAATACCGGTTCGTCCAGGAAAGGCTCCACCCGGTTCAGATAGTAAGTGAACTTCTCTTCGCTGGTGAAGTACGGATAGTGGGGTTGGTTCAGGCTTACTTTAAGCAGCAGGGGACGTTCCGGCTGTTGCCGGTCGTAGTACGGGTCGGTGAAGTACTGCTTGATAAAGTCGAGCGCACCGGTCAGCGCGTACTCGTCCTGGACGATGTGAGGCGAATGACCGACGCCCGCCCGCAGCACCTCCTTCGTGTCGCTCCACTTCACTGAGGATAACCGTCTCGTGTGACGGGCAAAGGAGTCCTCGTCGCGGCCGGCGACGAAATGCGGGGCCACCTGCATCGCCGACCCGATGCGCTGGCTCCAACCCTGCATCTGGTCCGTCCCCGTGTGGTGCAGCTTGCCGGCCGCGACTGTGTGATAGGCGTATTGGCTGAAACGGCGGGCAAACGTCATGTGGCCCACGGGTAGGTCCTGAGCAAAGATTTCGCAGCCGCACGTGCGCGGAAACTGACCCGACATCATCGCCTGTCGGCCCGGAATGCAGATCGGCGAAGCTGCGTAAGCGTTTCTGAACACGACGCCCGTTTCCGCTAAACCGTCCAGCGTAGGCGTACGCACGACCTGATCGCCCTCGTAGCCGGTGATATCGGCGCGATGTTCGTCGCTCATCAGGAATAGAACGTTGGGTGGCATGTCGAGTTCTCCAAGGAGAAAAGGGTGAGAGAAGAAGGGAACTTTTGCGCTGAGCCGACGCCATCTGCCGGCCCTTGGCGAAGCGCAAACCAAGCACCCTCACTTCAAATTTCCGGCTGCGATAGCGCATTTGTTTTGTAGGGATTCTATCACGCGTCCCGGACCGGTCCAATGACCTGCCCGCGGCTCTTATCACCTATACCTGCTACGACATCACTTGACGATTCTGCGCACTGATGTTATTAGACACTGACGTTGTAATTGTCAGACACTTCCGCCCACAATTCGTCAAAACGGCTGTCCGGGTCTGCGCACTCCCTCTGCACATCGCCCAGAAGCTTGCTTACCAAACAGTGCCAAGGAGAAAATACAAAGTGAGCACCCTCTATTTCGAGAAGCTCTCCCAGTTTGATCGCATCGCCGAGCCGGTCACAGTCAGCATACCCTTTGCACAGGGCAAATTGACCGACGCGGCCAATCTTGTCATCGAAGAGGAAGGCGAAGCGTTGCCCTCCCAACAGCGCGCCCTCGCCCACTGGTCCGACGGCAGTGTCAAGTGGCTGCTGGTCCACCTCCAACCGGACCTGCCTGGCAACCTTTCCAAGACGCTCAACTTCCGCATCGCCTCTGAACCTGCGCCGCGGTCGCAGCAGCAAGTGCAGGTGACGGAGGATGCCGGCGGTCTGCTGGTCGACACGGGACCGTTGCGTTTTCGCGTGCCGCGGGAGGGCTTCCTCCCCGTACAGGATGTAGTCCTCGCGGAGGGTCCAGCGTGGCCCGCGCCCTTCGCCGGTTTCACAATGGAGACCGATGCTGCCGCGGCCGGTAGCAGCAGCGGCGCGGTCGAGCTGGAGATCGATGAGGCTGGCCCGCTTCGTGCCGTCATTCTCGTGCGCGGCCGCCACCTGCAACCTGATGGCGCCGAATTCCTGGCGCTGCGCGGCCGCATAACCGCCTACGCCGGCAAGCCATACATCGAAATTGAGCACCAATTTCTGCACACCTTGGATATGCCGGAGGTGACACTGCAAAGTTTGCGCCTTGATTTTGCCGCTTCTCAAACTGGGAAGCCGCCCCAACTCGCTCTCGGCGAAGGCTGGTATCGAACCTCCATCAGCCAGAGTGAAAGCGAAGTCTCACAGACTTTGGATACCGAAACGATGCTCTATCAGTCCAACGAGCACTTTATCGACTCCTATTACGGTGACTTCTGGTGCAACTGGCGTGACAGGCAAGGCGGTCTCTGCCTCTCTATCCACCAAGCCCACCAGAATTTTCCCAAAAGACTACACGGCCACACACAGGGCATCGCCTGCTGGCTCTATCCTGCCGGAGAGCCGCCGGCGCCGATCCTGCAGGGCATGGCCAAGACCCACCGCATCCAGCTCCACTTCCACGGGTCCGATACGCCCCTCGATGTTTTGAGCCAGCGCAGTTTACAGTTCCAACTACCGGATCGACCTTCGCTGCCGGTGGACTGGTATCGGGCCAACAACCCCTGGATCGAGACCTACTTCCCGGAGAAACTCCCACGTCGCCTCTACACTGACCTCAATAACCTGCACGACGGACGCCCCAAAGCGCTGGGCATGATGCATTTCGGCGACGCGCCCGATTCAGGCTACACCAACCAGGGCCGGGGTGAAGGCGAAAACGTCTGGGTCAACAACGAGTACGACCGCCCCCACGCCTGCACACTCTACTATGCCCTCACTGGCCAGCGCCGCGCCCTCGATTCAGCCCTGGTGAGCGCCCAACACTGGCTCGACGTAGACTTCTGTCACCATCACCCGGATCCATTGATCGATGGCGGCCTGCGTATCCACACCCGCTACCACGCCACCGGAAGATGCATTCCATCCCATGAGTGGACCGAAGGTTTTCTGGACTATTACTTCCTCACCGGCCGGCGGGAAAGTCTGGAAGTGGCGCACTCAGTCGGCGAAAACGTTCTCCGCCACATGGCGATACCGACGATGAGCCAACCGGGTGAGGCGACCGTGCGCGAAGGGGGATGGGCCTTGCGCGCCTATGTCGGTCTCTGGCTCGGCACCGGAGAACAGCGCTGGCGCGACGAAGCCCGGCGGCTGATCGAGATGTTTCTCGATTGGCATGACGAATTTGGCGCGCTCTTAGCCCCCTATACCAGTCACACGATGCCGCGCGTGCCCTTTATGATCTCCCTTACCGTCAACTCTTTTGCCCGCTATCTGCTGATCGAAGACGACGAGAGAGTAAAGCAACTGATCGTGTCGGTGATGGATGATCTCATCGAGCACTGTCTCGGGCCGGACGGGGTCTTCTACTACAAAGAACTCCCGTCCCTTCAGAGGACTGCGCCCACGCCCCATGCCCTGGAGGCGCTGACCTACGCCTGGCGCATCAGCGGTGACGAGCGCTATCTTCGGGTCGCGGCCAACACCTTCGCTGCTTTGATGGCAAACTTGGAAGCCAAGGAAAGCGGCCCCAAATTCGCCGATCCCTCCGGCGCCGTTATCGATGGGGTTGGGGGCGGCCGCATCTTCGCTGACAAATACACATCGCTGATCCTCTACGCCGGCGCTGCAGCCCCCCTGGGCCTGCTGGACTGGTACGAGTATCCCTTTCCCGGCGCTGCCTGACTGGCGCTGAGCCGCAAGGGCAGGGGCCAGGGGCGAGGGGCCAGCAACGGCAAGCTAACCCCTGACCCCCAAGCCCTTAAGCCGTCACCGGGAGATGCCTCATGCAGGTAAAGCGTTTTCCTGCCAATCCGATTATCACACCTGCCCTGGACGAATCCATCGGCGCAAATATCAACGGGCCGTCACTCTTGCGCGTGCCGGACTGGCTGCCGAATCCGCTAGGGAGATACTACCTCTACTTTGCCCACCATCAAGGCGAATCTATCCGTCTGGCATATTCCAACGAGCTTGCTGGGCCGTGGACCGTATACTCGCCGGGCACGCTGCGTCTGGAACAGACCCCTTGCTACAACCATATCGCCAGCCCCGACATGCACGTCGACGAAGAAAACCGGCGTATTCTCATGTACTATCACGGGCCGTCTGTGCGGCCGGAAGATCTTGACGCCGATCCACTGAAGCGAAGATTTCCCTTTCTGGAAGGGCAGCGGTCGCTGCTTGCCGTTTCTGAGGATGGTCTCAGCTTTACTTCCGACAAAGAAATCCTCGGCCCGAGCTATTTCCGTGTCTTCCGCTATCCCGACACGGCCGACAGCTGGGTCTACGCGCTGGCTATGCCCGGCATCCTTTTCCGCAGCCGTGACGGGCGCACTGGTTTCGAACCGGGCCCAGTCCTCTTCGACCGCGACCAGCGGCATGCGGCCCTGCTTCTACTGGACGACATTCTCTACGTCTTCTATTCCCGCGCCGGCGATTGCCCTGAGCACATCCTTTGTGCGACCGTCGACTTGCGCCCGGACTGGAGGGAGTGGAAGGCCTCCGTCCCATTCTCGATTCTGGAACCGGAAACCGATTACGAGGGTGTCAACTTGCCCTTGGGGCCATCGCAGCGTGGGGCGATCCATGAACCTGCCCGCCAACTCCGCGATCCCGGTATCTACCAGGAAGGCGGCCAGGTCTATCTGCTCTACTCGGTCTCCGGAGAGAGCGGCCTCGCGCTGGCCGAACTCCTTCTCGATTGACCACGGCGCGGGCCTACTGCTACAATGCGGACAGCAATACGCATCGCCGGAACATCAGTTTTCAGTAGTCAGTTTTCAGTTTTTAGTGAACTGCAACGGCAGTTACTGGCTACTGAAAACTAAAAACTGCAGTTAAGGAGGCACAAATGCTCACACCGGAACTGCGGGAACAGATCGACGAACATGGCTATCTGATCATCGAAAACGCGCTCGAACCGTTCGGTTTGGATCGCGTTCGGGCCGCCTACGAGGCCATTCAAAATCAGACCGAGCCGGCGTGGGCCGAATCCGTTCGCAACGGCACCTACAAGGGTGGCTACGGCAACGGCCCGGATGCGCACACCATGAGCGACATCCATCAATACGACTCTCTCTTCCTGGACATCGCCGAGAACCCGCTCGTGCTACCCATCCTGAAGGAAACTGTCGGGCCTGACGTACAGACAATGGAGATGGTCGCCCACTGCCATCATGCCGGCACAAATGCCCATACCGGCTGGCATCGCGACTGGCCGGCCTGGCGACATGCGCAATTCATGCTCAAGGCGAAAGTCTTCTATTTCCTCGACGATCAAACGCCCGATATGGGCTGCTTCAGTCTCGTCCCCGGCAGCCACAAGCGGGACGCAAACCCGTCCCGGACTGAGTACGTCGGTGAGACGCTGGAGCAGATGCCGGGCCTGAAAAAGATCGTCGCCAACGCCGGCTCAGCCATTATTTGGAACGTCCTCTGTTGGCATTCGGGTCTGGCCAACACTAGCCCCCGTGACCGCCGTATTCTCATCTACGGTTACATGCCCTTCTGGGTAAAAAAGTGGGGCAGCACACCTCCGCCCCAGCACATCGTCGACTGGGCGGATACCCCGCACCGCCGCCAGCTGATGGGGATCCATGCGGTAGAAGGGCGCGCCGTCTGGGACCGTATGGACGTGCCCTACCTCCCGGAGCACGCCGAGATCGCGGCTGCTAAGAAGTTCTGATGCCTGTGGTGGTGCTATGAGTTGTTGGCCCGACTCGGCTTGTCGCGCCCGCGTTGAAAGCGTAAAATTATACCGTCTCAACTAACTTAAAGTAATGGACAGTGATGAAGAGATCGAAAACTGGAGTACTATTGGTCAATGTCGGCACACCTGACAGCCCCGATACAGTTGATGTCTGGAGATATCTGCGCCAGTTTCTCATGGATAGGCGAATCATCGACATTCTCTAACGAAGTCAATTCCAGGATTTCTCCTTCCAACATTGAACTCGTATGCCATCGACATAATCGGGCAACATGAAGCGGTTCAACCGCCCGGCGAATATACACACGAGAGACAGGTTTCGGAATCCATGCTTCCAATGGCGCGCCCTTCAGAATCGCGCCGCTATTTAGACCCAAGGAGTCTCTATGTCCACCCCAATCAATTTGACAGTCATCGGCGCCGGCAGCGCCCAGTTTTCCCTTGGCCTTGTCAAGGATATCTGCCTGACCGAATCCCTCAACGGCAGTCTCATCACTTTTATGGATATCGACGCCGACAGGCTCGAAATGATCCATAAACTCGGCGCACGTTACGCCAGCGAACTCGGCGCCGACCTGCGCTTTGAGAGCACCATCAACCAGCGGGACGCACTGCAGGATTCCGATTTCGTCATCAACACCGCCTCGGCCAGCAGCCATCAGAAACAGCGGGACAGTCGTGAGTTGATGGAAAAGCACGGCTACTATCATGGCGGGCGCATGCGTCAGAGCAACTTCGTCAATCTCGACCTCATGCTCGGCGTGATCAGCGATATGGAGGAAATCTGCCCCGATGCCTGGCTGATCCAGTCTGGTAATCCCGTCTACCAGGGCTGTACATTGATGACCCGCACCTCGAGCATCAAAGTTTGCGGCCTCTGCCATGGCCATTACGGCGTACATGAGATCGCCAGAACACTCGGCTTCACAGACCTTGCCGACCTCACTTGGCAGGCGCCGGGCCTCAATCACAACATCTGGCTCACCCACTTCTATTACAAGGGCGAAGACGCCTATCCGATCTTGGAAAAATGGATCTCCGAGGAGGGTGAAAACTTCTGGCAAACCCATGTCGCCGAGCGTACCCACGACATCCAGATGAGCCGCGGCACGATCCATATGTACCGTATGTACGGACTCATGCCCGTCGGTGACACACCCCGCCGCGGAGCCTGGTGGTATCATACAGATATCGACACCAAAATGTGGTGGTTCCCACAACCTTGGGGCGGACCGGACACCCATCTCGCCCGGCCCTATTTTGTCGAGAATCTGGAGAAACGCGTCGCCCAGATGACCAAACTGACCAGCGATCCCTCCACCAGCCTGATCGAAGCCTTCGGCTCGGAAAAGACCCATGAGCAGCAGGTGCCGATCATCGACGGCCTGGTCAACGACAATGAAGGCCAATTCCAGGTAAACGTGCCCAACCACGGCGCCTTGGCCGGTGTCCCGGACGATGTTGTCGTCGAAGTACCCGCCATCGTCAACAGAAGCGGCATCCACCCCATCCGCGTGGACCCGCTTCCCCAGAAAATCCTTTACACCCAAATCCTGCCCGAAGTCCTGGAAATGGAACGGGAATTGCTCGCCTTCGAGACCGGGGACCGCTCACTCCTCTTCCTGGACGCGCTCGAATGCGAACAGACACATTCCTACAATCAGGCGCTGTCCGTCTTTGAGGAACTCATGGAGATGGATGGCAACGAAAGACTCAACGAACATTTCATGTGGGGCCCCGGCCAGGAGATGTTGCGCGAACCTGTGCGGACCAAGGAACTCGCCTGACCAAGCCGAGGGGCGAGGGGGAACGGCAGGGGCGAGCAACGGCAGTTACTAACCCCTAACCCCTAGCCCCTAAGCCCTAAAACAACCCCTGACCCCTGACCAAAACCCTGTGCGCATTCTCTTCACCGTACCCCGCCTATTTGGCGGGTTGACACGTCTCACCTACAAGCGCCTCGCCGGCAATTTTGGTCTGACTCTGCTGGCGCTCTTCCAAATTGTGTTGACAGTCGGTCTGCTCAGCAGCGCCGGCTTCTTCGCACAGGCCGTCGATAGGGTAATTCTTAACGAAGAACTGGACGCACTCAGCTCACGCACCGGACGCCCGCCCTTTTCGACGCGCGTCTACTTTTTCCCCTCCTCTCGCAAACCGATGGATGTGCCCGCGGCCGAACGGGCCGGCCGCAGCGTTGCTGCGACCCTGTCCAGCGAAATCGGCCTTCCGATCGACGAAGTCGGCGTTCACCTCGAGAGCGGTAGCATGATGTTGCTGTCTCCGGAGGGTGACGAACGCTACGGCGACGAAAGTAAATTTCTCACACAGGTTGACTTGGTTTACCTGGCCGGCGTCGCGCCTGAATTGGAAATTACCGTTGGCTCGGTCTGGGAAGACCCAACCGGCGATGGGGCTTCTGTCGGAACCCTCCCCGTGCTCATGCACGACAGCTTGGCCGCGGACATGGGCGTCCATCCCGGCGAGAAGTTCCGCGTTGCGCCGACCGCCGCCCTGCCCGGTAGCGAAGTGGAGATCGTGGGCCTGTGGAAGGCTCGCGATCCGAACGACACTTTCTGGTTCCGCCCCCCCGACATTTCGATGAAGGAGGCGCTGTTCGTGCGGCGGGCCGACTACCTTCAGCGTGTGCAGCCGATGGTGGCCGGTGGCTCCCGCTTCGCCAGCTGGCGCATCTCTCTCGACGATAGCACTCTCAATCCGGCCTTCGCCGCGGCCTATGCGCGGGGCTTCGAAAGAGGCATGACCATAATCGGCAAATACCTTCCGGGCGCCGAATTGGATGTCTCTCCCCTGGATCCTCTCAAAGAGTTCGTCCAGCGTCAGACCACGCTGACCGTGCTGCTCTTGAGCATGAACGTGCCCGCGATCGGCTTCCTGCTCTACTTTCTGGTGCTGATTTCCGGCATTATCGCCCGTTCGCAGCAGCGGGAGACCTCTGTACTGGTCAGCCGCGGCGCCGGTACAATGCGCGTGCTCTGGCTCGTGCTGGTCGAGGAGTTGCTGCTCTTCCTTCTGGGCGTACCGCTAGGCCTGGGCCTCGGCATGTTGATCGCCCGCGGCATGGGTTACACCGACAGTTTCCTCGACTTCACTGTGCGCGAGCCAATGCCCGTCTCCCTGCAGGGCGTAGACGTCTACCTGATCGTGGCCGCGCTGGGATTGGCCTTCATCGCCCGTCTGCTTCCAGCGATTACTGCCGCGCGCGCCAGCATTGTCGAATATGAAACCGCCTACGCCCGTCCCGACAAAGGCCCCCTATGGCGCCGCGCCTATCTCGACTTTCTTCTCATCGTGCCCACGGTTTATGCCTATCAGCAACTGGGACAGCAAGAGGCGTTCGCGCTCCTCGTGCAGGAAGACGCGTCCGAACTGTACAGTGACCCGCTTCTGGTCTTGGCGCCGGCGCTCGTGATCCTGACTGCGTCGCTGCTGATTATGCGCTTCTTCTCACCGATGATGAATCTGCTCGACAAGCTGGCGAGCCTGTTGCCGGGCACCGCCTTCCATCTCGCGCTGCGCCAGTTGGGCCGGCAGGGGCACAGTTATCTGAACCCTCTCTTGCTTGTGATCATATGCTTGGGCTTGGGCATCTATACCCACTCTCTGGCCGCAAGCATGGATGAGTGGCTGGTCGATCGCATAAAATACCAGGCCGGCGGAGACTTCCGTTTCCTACCCGTTACCATTAACGCAGACGAGACTGTAGGGGATTGGACCCCTGAACTCTCCTGGTTTACCGAGAGGTTCGATGCCGACCGCGCCATTCGCGTAGGCAACTACGGCATGCGTATCGAGGGGCTCTCCTCAGCCCGCAGGAAGACGAAACGAATGATGGGTGTGGACCGGGCTGAATTCGCTTCAGTCTCCTGGTTCCGCTCGGATTTCGCCGATGATTCGCTCGGCGGCCTCATGAATCGGTTAGCCGCCGCGCCCGAAGCGGTGTTGGTCTCGCGCGAGTTTCTGGCAGAGCACCTGCTGCGCGTCGGGGATCGCCTGGATTTATGGGTGATCCTGGAACCTGGGATCAGTATGCGAACCGACTTCTTCATCAGCGGCGTCTACGACTACTTTCCTACTGTCGAGCAGGATGAGATCGTTATCATCGCCAATCTGGACTATCTGCATCTGATCGGCGGCGCCATCTATCCTTATGAAGTTTGGCTGCGCTCGCCCGATAACCACCAGGGAGAGGAAGTGCGCCGCAGGCTTCGGATCGGTGGAATCGAAACGCTGCGCTGGCACGATGTAGTCGGTTCACTTACCAAGGAAAAGGCGCAATTGGAGCGGGTCGGGGTCTTTGGCGCGCTAACGGTCGGATTTCTGGCCGCGGCGTTAATGGCTGTGATGGCCTTTTTGATGCACAGCTACGCCTCGTTGCGTGAACGCTTCTACCAGTTCGGCGTCTTGCGGGCAATTGGCGCGCTGCGCCGTCAACTGATCATCCAGCTCGCCGTGGAGTACGCGGTGCTAGTCGCCTACGGGACTGCCGCCGGCGCGATGATCGGCGTCTGGGTTTCCGTTCTCTTCACCCCTTTCTTCCGCAGCGCAGCCGACTCCAAAGCCATCCTGCCGCCAATGCTGCCCGTCATCGCTGAGGCCGAGATCACCCAACTCACCCTTATCTTCATTGCCGTGATGGTGTTCGTCATCGTTGCTGCCACCGCGCAAGCGACCCAGCGCCGCATCTTCGAGGTCATGCGCGTAGGCCAGGCGTAACGGCAGTGGATAGCGAATAGTGGATAGTGAACTGCAGTTACTAGCCACTGTCCACTAGCCACTAACCACTGCGCCGAAGGCGCTAGCCTCTACCGTTACTCCCGTTCTGCTCATTGAACAGTTCCTTCACACCTCCGAGCGCTCCCAGCACACCGGTCGCCTCGTAGGGCAAAAAGATTTTTGCCGCGTCGCCGTCTGCCATCACCTTCAGGGCCTCCAAATACTGGATGGCAATCAGCCTGTCGTCCGGTTCCGCGTCTTTGATTGCGTTGAACACGGTCGTTATCGCATTGCCTTGGCCGGTGGCCTCCACCTCCAGCTTATATCGTTCGGCATCGGCCACCCGTTTGACCGCCTCGGCTTCACCTTCGGCCTTCAGGATCTGGGCTTGGCGGTCGCCGTCGGCGTCCAGAATGGCGGCCCGCTTCTCCCGCTCGGCTTTCATCTGCCTGTGCATCGCTTCAGTGACGTCCGCCGGCGGATCAATGCGCTTGATCTCTACCCGCACGACGCGTACACCCCATTTGTCGGTGGCGTCGTCCAACACTTCGCGCAATTTGGCGTTGATATGATCGCGGCTGGTCAGGGCCGCGTCCAACTCCATCTCGCCAACCACATTACGCAGATTTGTCTGGGCCAGTTTGGTGGCCGCGTTATAGAAATCTGCCACATTATAGACAAGCTTGACCGGGTCCGTGGCCTCAAAGTAGACGATCGCATCAACCGTGACCACCACATTGTCCTTCGTGATCACCTCCTGCGGTGGCACGTCCACGACCTGTTCTCGCATGTCCACCTTCTGGATAGCATCGACAAAGGGGACAATCAAGGTAAGACCCGGCTGGACGGTGCGCTGGAAGCGTCCCAACCGCTCTACGACGCCTTTCTGATAAGGCTGCACGATGCGAATGCTTGCAATCGCAACCACAACCACGAATACGGCGATAATCGCCAGTAGCAAAACTGGCCCCAGTGCTGCTAACATTTCGCTTCTCCTTTACTATGCGGCAGACTCGACCTGGTCGTCCGAATCCCCGCTCTCTTCTTCGGTCGCCTGAACTTGCAGACGTACACCGTCTACGCTTACTACCTTCACGACCTCTCCAGCCTCCAACTGCACGTTGTCCTTCGACTCGGCGCGCCATCTCTCGCTTCCTACCCGTACCATACCTGTACCCTCTATCGGGTCAACTGTCTGTAAGACGACCCCCCACTTGCCGATCATCCGGTTGCCCGCAATTGGCTGTACACCGGGCCGCGAAATGCGGTCAGCGAAGGGGCGCGCCAGCACGACGGCAGCTATCGTAACAACAATGAAGACTACGATCTGCCATGCCAGGCCTGCTCCCAAAAAGGCCACCAGCGCGGCGCCGAGCGCGCCGATACCAAAACAGAGCAGCACGAACCCAGCGGTGAATATCTCCGTCAAAAAGAAAAACACGGCCAAGACAATCCATCCCCAACGCAGCAGCTCATCGATGTTTTCGTCGAACACGGTTTCCTCCAGTAGTCCTGAGGGAAATCACAACTGTTACCCTGCTCTTTGAACTGTGATTTCTGGGATTCAGGGGATGAACTGTGATTAACTGCAACGGCAGTTGCCTTTAATCCCCCTAATCCCAAATAATCCCCCAAAATCACAGTCTGATTTCAAGCCTCGCCTTCAGTATACGCGAACTATATGCCGTTTCCTAACATCTGGCTGACATCCAGCAGACGCGAAGCTGACTCCCCCTCCAGGATTTGCGCTGAGCCCTGAACGGCATTGATCCACGAAGAACACAAAGGAGACACAAAGAACGGCAAAAGCAAAGACAGGGAGGGCGGAGGCGTCAAATGACACGAAGAACTGCAACGGCAAAAGGAGGGAGGAGAGCAGAGGGGCGAAGCGTCAAACAGCGCCTTGGCGAAGCGCAAACTCAGAAAAGGCCGGACAAGCGCGATGGCTTGCCCGGCTATGTGCGCTGTCTGAACTGTGATTTTGGGGGATTAGGGGGATTAAGTGTGATTAACGGCAAGGGAAAAGCAGGGAAACCCCGGAAGTTTCCCTGGGGTTTGGGATCTACAGCCAGTTCTGGTCTTGCAGAAAACTCGTCAATCCAGGGATCGAGAACCGTTTTCCCTGATAAGCCTGATAACCATAGTAAGCCAGGGCCAGGAAGCCCATCAACACGAGTAACGGCATGAGACAAGCTACAACAAGGCCTGTTACCAGCCACCCAATGACCGGCACCACTGCCACAATGGTCAAACTGACACCCATAAGCAACCCGAACACGATGAAGGTTATCGATAGCGCCAGACTCTGGATAGCATGGAAACGTTGGAACGGGCGGTTTTTGCTGCTCGCACTCAACAGCACCAGGGCTGGCATCACCAGCGGTATCAGCACCTGCGTCACATAACACAGCAGCGCGATTAACCGGTCGTCGTTGTCAGCCGTTACGTCGATGGCGGCACTGTGCATAAATTCTCCGCGTCGCAGGGCACTGGCGGCCGCGCCGGCCTGCGTACGCGCCGAGTCCGCGAACTGCTCGGCGGGGGATGGTTCGGGGTGCTCGCCATAGCCAGCATCGTCGGTCTCATCTGAGGAGGGCGAGAACGTCTTTTCTCGTTTGCTGTTTGCGTTTCGCGAGGGGCCGGCAGATGTCGTCGGCTCAGCGCGAATCGATCCTGTGGCGGATGCGGCGGAAGACGACTCTGACTGCGTCTCCTCAACTTCATCCGACCCCGCCTGCGAGGAATCCACCGCGTCCTGCTGCTCGTCTTTCTTGTTCTCCACTGCTCTTCTCCGTCGGCTATGTGCGCTGTCTGAACTGTGATTTTGGGGGATTAAGGGGATTAATTGTGATTAACAGCAACGACACAAGCCACTAAAAACTGCCGTTAGTCCCGCTGAACCCCTTGTTTTGCGCTGAGCCGACCGCATCTGCTGCGCTTTGGCGAAGCGCAAACAGGCAAGTAATCTTTTCACTGTCTGCATGCCATCATATCTACTTTACGCATGTTCCCGCCGAAAGTTTCCAAACGGTCCCGTAGAATGTGCTAAAATAGCGTCTATGGTCGCTCTGCCTGCATTTCCCCAGTCCAAAGTAACGGAAACGAACCGCATCGTTTTCATGGGCACGCCCGCCTTCGCCTTGCCCTCCTTCTCCATCTTGCACGGTCTGGCCGCGCAGATGGATTGTCAGGTTGTCGGCGTTGTCACACAGCCCGACCGACGGGCCGGCCGGGGCAAAAAATTGGTCGCCGGGCCAGTCAAAAAGTTCGCCCTTGAACAGAGCCTGCCAGTAATACAACCGGAAGGCCTTTGTCGAACTGACGCGCCGCGCACAGCGGAGCAGCCAGATCCGCTCACATGGATGCGCATGCTGTCACCGGATCTTATCGTTGTCGCTGCTTACGGACAGATTCTACCTTCGAGCGTCCTGGAAATCCCCGCGTATGGCTGTCTGAATGTGCATGCAAGCCTTCTCCCCGCCTATCGGGGCGCGTCACCCATCACCGCAGCGCTTCTGGATGGGCTGAACGAGACAGGCGTAACAATTATGCTGATGGACGCCGGCATGGATACCGGGCCTGTACTCACCCAGGTTCGCCTGCCTGTCCTCGCCGACGATACGACCGCCTCCCTCAGCGATCGGCTGGCATCACGCGGCGCAGAGTTGCTCGCCGAGACGATTCCCAGATGGCTGGCCGGTAATGCCGCCCCTGTCGCACAGGCCGACCTGCCCGGCGAGCCGACTGTCTGCCGCTTGGTCAAAAAACAGGACGGCCAGATTGACTGGACGCTGCCGGCGGCGCGCATCGAACGCATGATCCGCGCCTATTCCCCTTGGCCGGCCGCCTTTACCAGCTGGAAAGAGCAGAACTTCAAACTGTGGCGGAGCAGTGCCATCCCCGGTCGCGCCGCCCCCGGCCTTGTCGTCGAAGTCGACGGACGTGTCGCCGTCGGAACCGGCGACGGCTTGCTGGTTCTGCACGAGGTACAGCCCGCCGGAAAAAGGCGTATGGCTGCTGCCGCATTTCTCAACGGCGCCCTCGATTTCATCGGCTCGCGCTTGGGCGGAACGGCGAGGAGTGAGTGAAGAGGAGTGAGAAAAGAGAGGAACGGCGACGGCAGTTGCAGTTACTCACTCCTCTTTTCTCTTTTCTCGCCGTTATGGTATACTTCTGTCTGTGTCGGGGCGTAGCGCAGCTCGGTAGCGCGCTTCAATGGGGTTGAAGAGGTCGGAGGTTCAAATCCTCTCGCCCCGACCTTGTAAATCCAAAGGGAGGCGACATTGACTCTGTTTTTTAGGAGATGTCGTCTTTTTTTGTTCTCTCCTGCCTTTTGACCTGGTTGCCTGCTGTCGTTACTCTTTGAACAGACTGCAATGTTGAAAAGGAATCAGGTTAAGTTAGCTCTGACTGTGCTAGGCGCCTGGTTGATACTGGCAGCCGTGATGGCTGTCCTTCCCTCCCTTTCTTCGCTCCGCTCCGGGACACTGAATTTGCGCTGAGCCCCGGCAACAGCAACGACACCGATCCACGAAGGGACGCGAAGAACGGCAAAAGCAAAGCCAGGGAGGGGGGAGGCGTCAAACAGTACAAGAGAGCAGTCGGGCCGTCGGCGGACTGCGCGTGAAGAGCAGCCAACCTGGTGAACTGGAAATCACGTGGGATGCTCCTGCCGACACGCCTCTCGATTATCGACTCACCTGGGCGCGGGTGGGCGAGAACTTTCCGACCCGGCGCGACGAACCCGGGAACGCTTATCCAACGCTCCCTTCCTACGTGATCACAGGTCTGGACCAGGGCGAGCGATACTAGGTGCGAGTACGCGCCCGCTACGAAGGTTCCGAAAGTGACTGGAGTGCCCCTGTTGAAATCATGGTCGCATCCTCTTCCATTGCACCGACAGCATCTTCAACGGCGCCCACGCCGATACCTTCCCCCGTCGCCACGCCAACTGCTTCACCGAAACCCACCGCGACAACTGCACTCTCAACCGCTCAGGCGTCAGCGCCGTCGCAGGGCAATGCGCTGCCGGGCCCCATTTCAGAAAGAGATGCCTTGGTCGCCGTCTACCATGCCACCGGCGGCGCGAACTGGGCCCAGGACAGCAACTGGTTGACCGATGAGCCACTCGGGTCCTGGCGAGGCGTAACCACCGACAAAAATGGCCGCGTGATTGAACTGGATCTGAACAGGAACGTGCTGAGCGGGTCGATTCCAGCCGAGTTGGGAAGCCTCCCGAACCTGAGAATTCTGCGCATGTCTGGCAACAACCTGGAGGGTCCGATTCCGGCTGAACTGGGAAATCTCACTGCTCTCACAAATCTTGAGTTGGACGATAACAACCTCATTGGGTCGATCCCCGCTGAATTGGGCACACTCTCAAGTCTGGCATGGCTGGATTTGTCAGAGAACGACTTGAGCGGCCCCATCCCGACCGAGTTCAGCAAGCTGACTGGTCTGACCGTGTTTGCCCTGTCAGACAACGGCCTGACGGGGGTATTCCCCTGGTGGCTGAAGGAGCTCGATGACCTGCTGATTCTTCACCTTTCAGGCAACCATTTCTCCGGCTGTATGCCTTCAGATCTGCTGAGCATATGGATCGAAGATCTCAGCAGCACTCATCTGCCAACCTGTAGAGAGGCGCTGATCACCTTCTACTTTGCCACTGGCGGGTCGCAGTGGGAGCGCAGTACGAATTGGCGGGATTCCGACACATCCGTCGTGCAATGGTACGGTATTACGACGGACGACGTCGGACGGGTTACGGCGCTCGATCTTTCCGAAAATAGGTTGGTCGGCACGCTCCCGGCGTGAATGGGCGTTCTCATCCATCTGGAAACACTGGATCTTTCGGGCAACGAGCTTGTCGGGTCGATTCCACCCGAACTCGGCGACCTTGCCAACCTGCGGGAAATCGAGAACAATGACCTCGATAGCCTTGGCCTGAGTTTCTGCCGCTAGGGCCCTCCCGCTGTCTGAACTGTGATTTCCGGGATTCAGGGAATGAACTGTGATTAACGGCAACACCTGGGCGAGCGCAGTTGCTTTTAATCCCCCAAAATCACAGTTATAATTGAATGACATCGCAGCGCATCAATCCCCTGGCTGTCAGAAGCTAATGATTCGTCCATGCAATAGGAGATTTCCATGAAAGCGCTAAACTCTGGTCGCCTATCTGTACTGTTGCTGTGTGCGGCAGTTGCCTTTTCCTTTTTCTACGCTGCTTCTGCGATCACCCCGTCATTTGCCAGCGAAGGAGACGGCCACGCCCACGAGAATGAAGCTCCCACTCTTGAATCTCTGGCCGAGCGAATCGCCGCTCTTGAAGCCCGCCTGGCCGAACTTGAAACGACAGAGGACGAGATGGCCGCACAGAAATTCGCTTATCCCGTCTTTGACGCCGTCTCCGCAGCCTATCTTCTCGACAAGGTCGACATCCACGCGTTGCATAGGCGCCTGAAAGACGGCGACGGCATCATGCCGGGCGACGCCGGACAGATCAAATATCTCGTGCCCCTCCTTACAGCTGTCGACTGGCCGCAAGAACTGGACGAAGAGGCGGAGGCGCTGGCCGAAACACTCACAGAGCTCACAGCGGCACTTGCCGATGACGATTTGGAGAGCGCCGTACCCCTTGCCTCGGCCGCGCACGAAGAGCAACACCACTTTTCCGGCAGCGTCGCCGACTGGTTTGCCTGCTTGCTCGTGCCCGAGGAAGAGATGGAAGCGGAGGATCAGGAAGAATCCGAGAGCACCCATGACGACCACAGTCATGGCCATGACGACAACGAAACGAGCGACGATAACGGTGGCCAGGAAAGCGGAAACGACAACTGCGTTCAAGTTGAATCCAATGAAACACAAGACGACGGACACAGTCACAGCCACGGAGGCTAGCCCGTGATCGCGACCCAACTGCGTAGATGTATAGCCAAACTGCTATGGGGAGCGGTGTTACTGGCCGTTATCCACTTTCCACTATCCACTGCCGTCTTGGCCCATGCCGACTACGATCGTTCCGTGCCCTCCGCTGACGAAGTCGTTTCCCAGGCGCCGCAGCAGGTGCAGGTCTGGTTCACCCAGGAGCTCTTTCGCCGTGAAGGCCAAAACAGCCTTGAAGTTTACGGCCCCGATGACCAGAGGGTTGATCAGGACGACGCCGCCATCGACGATGACGACCGCACGCTGATGACCGTCTCGCTGCAATCGGCCCTGGCTGACGGCGTTTACACGGTTCGCTGGCGCACTCTGTCCGCAGACGACGGCGATGAGGCCGAGGGCGAATTTCAGTTCACCATCCAGGCTGACGAGCCAGGGGCGGAGGCTACACCAACAGCCGCGCCAACAAAAGCGGCGGAGAATGTCCAACCATCCCCCACGAGCACAACACCGGTGGAGAGCACGGAGCCTCAATCGACGCCCCCCGCCTCCGCCCCAGCTTCAGAGGGCCCGGAGATTCCGTGCCTGGGCAGTACTGCGCCGGTAATGTTGCTTCTCGGCGCCTTTCTCTTGGCCCGAAACCGTAGAAGGCTGAGCGGGCGCCAGAAGGGCAGGGGCGAGGAACCCCTAACCCCTTGGGATCTACATTAGCTGCACGATGTCGAAGGTTCCCTGGTATGGCGCGGCCAAGCCAATAGGGGCGGCCGTCCTGAAGATTTGCGCTGAGCCGACTGCATCCGCCGCGCCTTGGCGAAGCGCAAATAAAGCAGTGGGCCTGCTGTTGGCGTGTTTCGCCGCGGCAATGGCCCTGCCGCTATCTCCTCGCGCCGCCCAGGCCCACGCGCTGCTCATACGCGCCGACCCCCAGCCGAACGCAGAACTCATGCAGCCTCCCGAAGCCATCCGGTTCTGGTTCAGCGAACCGCTGGAAGGGGCCTTCACCGGCGCCCGCATCCTCAACGCCGCCGGAGTCGAAATTCCAACCGGCGCGCCGCAAATCGACCCCGCAGATCCTACCCACCTGACCCTGCCGCTGGAGAGCATCGAGCCGGGCGTCTACACCGTCGTCTGGCAGACTCTCTCCAGCGTGGACGGCCATGAGTGGGTCGGCTCTTTCCCCCTTACAATCCTGAATCCCGACGGCTCACGTCCTGCTGGCGACGCCGTGGAGGTTACTGTCAACCGTCAGCAAGGACTTCCGCCCCTCACCGATTCCTTCCTTCGCTGGATCTCGCTACTCGGCGCAGCACTGCTTGCTGGGCCGTTGTCGGTGCGCTGGCTAATGGGGCAGTTTGCGCTGAGCCGACGCCATCTGCCGGCCCTTGGCGAAGCGTCAAATTCGGGAGCGGATAACCACCTTTGCGCTGAGCCGACGCCATCTGCCGGCCCTTGGCGAAGCGTCAAACACGAAAATCCTGTAGACAGGCTGATCAACGCAACCTCAATCGCCGGTGTAGCGCTCCTGATCGCCTCCGGTTGGCTGCAATTCCTCTTCCAGTCGTTGCGCCTCGGCGGAGTAAGTGATTTCCCGGAACTCCTGCTCGCCACCCGTCCAGGCCGACTCCTGCTGATTCGGCAGACGCTGTTGGCAGCCGTCGTCCCCCTCCTTTCCCCCAATGTTTGCGCTGAGCCGACGCCATCTGTCGGCCCTTGGCGAAGCGCAAATCGGGCCAAAATTTTCTTCCGCCGGTCCATTCCATCCGGCTTGGCCCCCCGTCTGTGGTCTGTTTCCTTCGTGCTCCATACTTGGCTGATCGGGTTTGCGTTGGGCGGCACGCTGATCTACGGCCCGAACCTGTGGATCTTCGTAGCCGCGATCATATTCGTGAGCAGCGCTTGGTCCAAGCTGCTTTTCGGCGGCGAACAAACGTGGCGCAGGGTCTTCCTCCAGCGTACCTGGGCCACCCTGCTGACGGCAGCGGCACTGTTTACCTATGCTGCAACCAGCCATGCCGCTGCCGCCTCCGGCAGCGGTTGGGCCGTCGCCGCTGACTTCGCCCATCTTGTTGCCGCAGCGGTCTGGGCGGGCGGTCTCATCTTTCTGGCGCTCCTGCTGCTGCAGTTGCTTTGCGCTTCGCCGACGCCATCCTCGGCCCTTGGCGAAGCGCAAATGATCCTCCTGTTGAAGCGCTACGCACTAAGCGCACAGATTGCAGTATTCGTCCTGGCCCTGACCGGACTTTTCAGCAGTTTCGTGCAGCTGCCGAACGCTGGCAGCCTCTTCGCTACCACCTATGGGCGGGTCCTCCTCATCAAACTAATGATTGTTGCCGCCATCCTCACGCTCGCCTACTTCAACAATCGTGCAGTACAGCGCGCGGAAGATACCGTCGCGCACCAATCCAAACTTGGTCGCTTCACGCGCCGGGTGGCGGTGGAGTCTGGCATGGCTGCCGTGCTGTTCATTTCAGTAGCGGTACTTGTGCAGACGCCCACGCCTGACCTTCCACCACAGTCAGCGCCCGTGGCGCCCTCGTTGCCATTCAACGAAATGGCCTACGAGGGCGACTTGGCCATTCATCTCCAGGTCTCTCCAAATCGGGTCGGTCACAATCGCTACTGGGTTCATCTTTCCCATCCGGATTCTTCCGACATCGGTGAGGTCCAACTGGTGCGTCTTTTCTTCTCCCACGAATCAGGGAAAATGGGGCAGGCGCGCCTCGATCTGGCCGACTTGGGCGAGGGCACCTTCGCCGCGGAAGGCGCTTTCCTCAACCGCGATGGCGAATGGAATCTGTCTGTATACGTGCGCCGCAGAGGCATGAACGACGTATTGGCGGAAATCGCCGTCCCCGTCCCGTCAGCCGAGTCCGTGCAACAGACCTCCCGCTCTCCCTGGCGCAACCCGGTTCCGCGTCTGCCCGCAGAAACATTGGTCGGCGCGCTGCTGATCGCCTTGTCGACTGTCCCACTGTTGTGGCGGCGTCAACTACTGCGCGCCAGCCGTCCGCTCTACATCGTCTTGGCAATGGGCGCCCTCTTCTTCCTCCTCAGCGGCGGGCTGCTTGTCCTGACCGCCCTAACACCAGTTTTTAGTAGCCAGTAGCCAGTTTTTAGTGAACGGCAACGGCAGCCAGCCACTAAAAATTAAAAACTGCAGTTGACCCGCTTACCCCATCCCCTCTACTCGCTCAAGAGTGGTCTCAGCGTTTCCACCGGAATCGCATATCTTTTTCTTACACTCTGCAAACGCGCCTGTGATGAACGCAGATTATACTGAATTCAGTAAACGCACGGCCAGCGCCGGTCAGGAGAGAATCCTGCTGTGCCGGCTGAGGATTACAGATGGAAACGTAAAAGGAGAGATTTATGAGATTCGATCGCCTGACCGAGAAGGCAAGTGAAGCAATTATCGAGGCCCAAAACGAGGCCAGGGAATACAAACATGCCAGCATCGAGCCGGAGCATCTCCTGCTCGCGCTGCTGCGCCAGCAGGGTGGCGTCGTACCTGCCGTTATCGATCGCATGGGGGGAGACAGGGAAAACCTTCAGGCCGGCCTGGAACAGCGCCTTGCCGCCAAATCTCGCGTCAGCGGCGGTGCAATGGAAATGCGAATGGGGCGAGAACTGGCACAGCTTCTGGAAGAAGCTGAGACCATCGCCGTCAACATGAAGGACGAATATACATCCACCGAGCATCTCCTCATGGCGATGGCCTCGGCCCGCACCGGTGAAGTCCGTCAACTGTTGGAACGCCACGGCGTCGACTATAATGGCATCATGCAGGGCCTGGCCGTCGTGCGCGGCAGCCAGCGCGTCACCAGCCAGACCCCTGAAGCCCAGTATGAAGCCCTCGTAAAGTACGGCCGCGACCTGACTGCCGAAGCGGACAAAGGTAATCTGGACCCCATCATCGGCCGGGATCAGGAAATCCGCCGCGTCGTGCAGATCCTTAGCCGGCGCACCAAAAACAACCCCGTGCTGATCGGCGAGCCGGGCGTCGGCAAGACCGCCATCGCCGAAGGCTTGGCACAGCGCATCGTCAATGGCGACGTACCGACAACGCTCAAGAACAAGCGGTTAGTTGCTTTGGACCTGGGCGCGCTTGTGGCCGGGGCCAAGTATCGCGGCGAATTCGAGGAGCGGCTCAAGGCCGTTCTCAACGAAATCCGGGACGCCGAAGGCGATATCCTCCTGTTCATCGACGAGATGCATACCCTCGTAGGAGCGGGCGCGGCCGAGGGTTCGATGGACGCCTCCAATATGCTCAAGCCAATGCTGGCCCGCGGCGAGCTCCATGCCATCGGCGCCACCACCCTCGATGAATACCGCAAACATATCGAGAAGGATGCCGCCCTCGAACGCCGGTTCCAGCCTGTCTTCGTCGGCGAACCCTCTGTGGAGGACACGGTCTCGATCCTGCGCGGGCTCAAGGAACGCTACGAAGTCCATCACGGCGTTCGCGTGACCGACAGCGCCGTCATCGCGGCCGCGCAGCTCAGCCACCGCTACATCAGCGACCGTCAACTGCCCGACAAGGCTATCGATCTGGTCGACGAGGCGGCCAGCAGACTGCGCATGCAGATCGACTCCAAACCCAAGAAGCTGGACGAGCTCGAACGCCAGGTGATGCAGTTGGAGATCGAACGCGAAGCCCTGCGTAAGGAGTCCGACGAGGCCAGCAAACAGCGCCTCGATGCGCTCGAAAAAGAGCTGGCTGATCTGCAGGAAAACAGCGCTGAACTCTCCATCCGCTGGCAGGCCGAACGGTCCGCAATCCAGGCGTTGCGTACGCTGAAGGAGGAAAGCGAGCAACTGCGCACCGATATCGAACAGGCCGAACGGGACTATGATCTGCAGCGGGCTGCGGAACTGCGCTACGGGCGCATGAACGAGCTGCAGCAGCAATTGGACGCGGCTGCTGAAAATGTAGCCGCCATCCAAGCCGGAGGCGCGCTCCTGAAGGAGGAGGTCGACGACGATGAAATCGCCGCCGTTGTCAGCGAATGGACCGGCATCCCGGTTAACAAGCTGATGGAAGGAGAACGCGAACGGATCGTGCGCATGGACGCAGAGCTGCACAACCGTGTGGTCGGCCAGGAACAGGCCGTCACCGCCGTCGCCGCCGCGATTCGCCGCAGCCGGGCCGGTCTCCAGGACTCCAACCGTCCCATCGGCAGTTTCATCTTCCTCGGCCCCACCGGTGTCGGCAAGACCGAACTGGCGCGCGCCTTGGCCGAATATCTCTTCGATGATGAACACAACCTGGTTCGCATTGACATGAGCGAATACCAGGAGCGGCATACCGTCGCCCGCCTGCTCGGCGCCCCGCCCGGCTACGTCGGCTACGACGAAGGCGGCCAACTGACCGAGGCCGTGCGCCGCCGCCCCTACTCGGTCATTCTATTCGATGAGATCGAGAAGGCCCACGTTGAGGTGTTCAATGTGTTGTTGCAGGTTCTGGACGACGGCCGTCTGACCGATGGGCAGGGGCGCACCGTCGACTTCCGCAACACCGTAATCATTATGACCAGCAATGTCGGCAGCCAGTACATCCTGGACGTCGCCGGGCTTGATGAAGAGGTAGAGCGCCGCGTAATGACCGCCATGCGCCAGCAGTTCCGGCCGGAGTTTCTCAACCGGGTCGATGAGATCGTCATCTTCCACAGTCTGTCGGCTAATCACCTGGAGGGCATTGCCGAAATCCAGCTGGAACGGCTGTGCGCTCTGCTGGCCGACCGCGACATTACGCTCGAACTGACCGACGAGGCCAAAGCCTTGATCGTACAGGACGGCTACGACCCGGCCTACGGCGCGCGTCCCCTCAAGCGCACCATCCAGCGCATTGTGGCTAACCCGCTGGCGTTGGAAATCCTCGATGGACGTGTGGGGAGCGGCGATCATGTCAACGCCGCTGAACAGAACGGACAGATCGCCTTTTCCGTAGCGGCTGCTTCTGATTTGGCGCCCTCCGTCCCCGTCAACAGCTAGGGCTCGTTGACGGGTGTCAGAACAGCTTTGTCAGAACAGCGATTCACGGGAGCAAAGCGCGGCTGATCCACGAAGGGCCGCGCCGTCACGCCAAAACCGGGGGAACACCAGGGGCGCGGCAGGGAAACCCCAGAAGTTCCCCGGCATCTCCCCGGCCCGAAGGGCCGCACACTGCAGCGGGCGTACGCTTCTATCGGTTGCGCGGCCGTCGAGAATCAGGTACAATTCCCCCATATCTTACGCCTTACGACCGCCAGGTTGCCGGGGCAGCCGGAAACACCTGTTTTGCGCTGAGCCGACGCCATCTGCCGGCCCTTGGCGAAGCGCAAAATGCACTAAATGGAAAGGACCGCCGGTCATGACGTACGGACCCGCACAATCCAAAATCAACTGGTACAGATCCCCCATCGATCGAGCCGTTCTCGCCGAGCTCAACAAGCGTAGCGATCTGTTCGGCCTTCTGCAATCGCTCGGACACCTGGGCCTTCTGGCGCTGACAGGCACGGCCGCCTGGTTTTCCCTACAGGCGGGGCTATGGTGGGGCCTTCTCATCGCCCTCTTCCTGCATGGCACCTTTTACGCATTCCTCCTCAACGGCTTCCATGAACTCTGCCACCGTACCGTCTTTCGTACTAAGTTTCTCAACGAGTTCTTCTTGCGCGTATTCAGCTTCCTTGGCTTGTTTAACCACGTCTATTTCTGGACGAGTCATCAGGAACACCACAAGTTCACCCTGCATCCCCCCGACGATCTCGAAGTCGTTCTGCCCGTCGAGTTCACGCGCAAAGGGTTTTACCAAACGGCGCTCATCAACCCATTGGGGCTGTTCCAGCGCATAAAAGGGGTGATACGGCTCAGCTTTGGGCGCCTGGAAGGCGAGGAAGGCGACTGGGAATATATACTCTTTCCGCCGGATGCGACAGAGAAGCGCCGGCGCCTGTTCAACTGGGCGCGCGTTCTACTGGTCGGTCATCTTCTCTTGACCGTCGTCTCACTGGCACTGCATTTCACCGTGCTGCCGGGCCTTTGGCTGCTGCCGGTGCTGGTTACGCTGGCGCCGTTCTACGGTGGCTGGCTGCTCTTCCTCTGCAACAACACGCAACACGTCGGCCTGATGGACAACATTCCCGACTTCCGCCTCTGCACCCGTACATTCAGAGTAAACCCATTTGTGCAGTTTCTCTACTGGCACATGAACTACCACATCGAGCATCACATGTATGCCGCCGTGCCGTGCTACAAATTGGGTAAACTGCATAAGGCGATAGAGGATGACCTGCCGCCTATCCCGGTCGGCATCGTGGCCACGTGGCGGGAGATCGCCGCCATCCTCGAAAAGCAGAGGCAGGATCCAAGCTACCAGCATCTGCCCGACGCCCCCAACCCCGTTCTGGCCTAGCTCGTAGCCTTCCGGCTAATCCGGCCAGTCGCATAGTCCCTCGACGTAGGCCGCGGAGCCGTCCCGCAGCCAGCCGTCCAACTGGGCCACTTCCTTCAGTTGCTGGCCCCGCATGCGCGGCACAACGACGTAACCGCAATCCAATTCTGGCAACGCCGTCATGTCGCCCCACAGTTTCTCAAATTGCGTGACGGGGAAAACATCCTCCTGCCCCCGCCCCCAGCGCTTTTTTACCTCTTTCAACGTCACATAAGTCGGCATACGCGCTGCCATGTGGCGTAACGCCTCCGCCACGCTCCGCTCATCCTCCAGGTCCGTCCGCGCCAGGTCCAGCGTCCCCAGCAGGCGGTCGATGTGGATCCAGAAAGTGTTCGTGTTGTAATAGGTCAGACGAAACTCGATCTCCTCGCGAGGCAGCGCAAGACCTTCCACCAGACGCACCCTGCCGTCGACCCGCGCCAGGCTGCCGCCGCGGTCCTCCAGTCGGCGGTGGATCACCTCGGCGGTCATCGCCGCCTGCGTGCTGATATGCAACCCCAGCAACCCCGGATCTGCATATGCCCCGACCGTGTCAATGTTGTGCATCATCAGATACTGAAGCTGCGGCCTCTCTTCCAGCAGCCCGCGCAGAACGCCGTTGCGCAGCAAGTGCGGCAGTTCATACCAGTGGCCCACAGGGTGAATGCATTGGTCGGGCAGGTTGTCCACGTAGTCACTGCCCTCTCCCTGCGAACGCGCCCAGCTGATCAGTGCACTGTGCAGGCTCTCCTGAACTTTCTCCGCCTGCACATCAAGGACCTGTCTCGGCGTCTCTTCTCGGACGAAACGAAGATCCCGCACCATTGGCACCATGCGCAAGCCGACGCTGCGTCCCGGCGACAGCAGAAGCGGCCCTGCGTAGCCACAGTCGTCCCCGAGCGCGTCGGCAATCGCGTGGTGCGTCAGATAGCTGGTCGTGACAATGTGAGGCAGGGGCGTGCCGTAAATGCGACCGCTGCGGCGGCTCTTAGCCAGATGAAGCTCGATGAAGTTGCGATGCCTGCCTGCCAGTCGCGCAAACGGGTTAAGAGCCTTGACGACCCCCGCGCCTTGGCTCCACCGGCTGCCGGCGCCCCCTGCCAGGGTGACGACCGCCACCTCCCCCGCTCTGAACGCGGCCGCGCCGATCTCCTCAAGACGTTCCGGCAACCTCGCCGTAGCATCGACAATCTCATCAGGCGAAACGTCCTCGATAAGGCTGCGCGTGGGCAGCCGGTTCTGGGCTAGGCCGATCCGCCCGCTGCGCAGGTCGCCGCGAATCTGTTCATGCTGGTCGCGATCAAAGGAGTTTGCTTCCAGCATCGCCGCCAGCGAAATTTGTGAATCCTCTTCTTGCTCCTGTGGCAACATGCGTTGGAAAAGTGAAGGGAGAATATCGACAAGAGCCGGGTCCCTGCGGCTGGCAGCCCCGAAAAGCTCCAACTCTGCTCGCTGGGCAGGGGAGTGCAGCCATGGATCCTGGCGCAGAATAGCCGGAACAGTCAGCCGGTAGTAATCCGCCGGCATGAGCGCGGTGGCCTTATGCGACCGGTGCACCGCACCCGGCTGCTCGTACAGTTCGGCCCACGTGCCCCGCTCGTTGATTGAAAAGTCATACACCACCGGCTGCATGGCAAATGGAACGGAACGCTCCATGCGTGCCTTTGTTTCATTCATGATCTCTTGCAGCCGGGCCTTCGCGGCGGCCTTGTGGCGCGGATCAAAGATGAATCCCATGCCGCCCCCGGACATCCCGCCCAACATCCAGAAGCCCCAGAAATGCTCGCCAAACGCAACGCGCGCCTGCTGGATCAGCCTGTCCGTGTAAAGGTTGCCTGCCCACGGAATGATCGTCTGAATTGGCCCTCTGAAGTTGCGCTCCGTGGCCTCGCCAATGGCTTTTACATTACCCGCCTTCAGATACCCCAATATCTCGTCCAACGTACTGATCGCCCGCTGGCGCCCCACCCACGCCTCTTCAGAGCGCAGCAGATATTTCTCCGTCACCATCTCCAGGATCGGCCCAACGTCCTGTGCCATACCTCCGTGAACCAGGACCAGACTGGACTGCAGGGCCTGCCGGGTCGCTTCGCCGATCTCATCGCTGCCAAAAAGAAGATGGCTGGGCAACAGTCTGCCCCGGCTGACGCCGAACTCGGGATCCCCCTCTGAACTCAACCTTCCCTCGATCAGCTTGATCCCCGGCCAGATGCCGCCCGAATCCTGCCAGCCCCCGCCCGAACCGCCGAGCCATTCCCCCAAAATGGCCCGCGCCGCCACCAGCCGGCGCTCCTCTTCGCGCAAACCGCCCGTAAGCGAACGGGCTTGGCCGGTCGCTCGCATACAGACAGTGATGAGGCAGGCCAGCAGACTGGTGGAAACGGCTAAACGCGATCCCTTCGGGATGTCATTCACCTTGCTCACCAGTTCAATACCCTGGCCGGAGCCAACCAACCGGGTTAGCAGATCGGATAGCGGTTGGTGCGCCCCTTCCATGCCCGGCGGCACGATGCCGGCCGCAATCAGCGCAGCCTTCAGCAGACCGAGATGGTCGCGGGCAAAATCGAAGACTTCCGCGAAAGTGGTGATCTCTGCACGCGCCTGCAGGTCAACGCTGACCAGCCGCAAAACGGGCTGGTCAATGACCCGGAAATAGCCCTCCACTGGCGGCCGCGGCGCTTGGCTCAGTTTCTGTCCCGCGTCATCTACGCTCAGGTCGATCGAAACGTTCAGCACCCGCGCGCCCTCAGGGAAATCCATACTAAGAAAGAAGATGTCACTCCAGCCGCTGTGCGTCAGGTCCATCCGCACAGGTGTCGTTTCGCACAGTATGGGAAAGAGTCTATTTTCAAGAGGCCGGAGGAGTCTGTTACGGACCCGAAGAGGATGGTCGCTCGGGTGGCCGACCCGAAACATCCACTGGTTGCCAGCGAGAGACCGTACGCTGCGCCGCACCTGGTCGGCCAGCGTCTGGAAGCCAAGCTGACGGTACGCCGCCGCCAGTCCGCTCGATAGGGCCTCGCTGGGCCCTGCCTGCGACTGGTGGCGAAGGAACGTCTCTATCGCTTCCTCAAAGCGGCGGTTGAGCAGATCTTCGTAGCCCCCAAAAGGGATCGCGCCCCTGGCGGCAAAACCAGGCTTGCCGGGCAGATGAAACCGGTGAATCGAGTGCAGGAAAAAGAGTGCCCGCACCTGCTCATACAGGTTTTCGTTCTCCCGCCGCAGACGGTCCAGTGCCGCACACTCCCGCAGCAACGTCTCTGCCGAAGCGGAGCGGGCGAACCGCTCTAGAGAGCGATTGCGGGTATCCTCATCCGCTGCATTGATTATTCCGACCAGTGTACTCATCTCAGAACGCTTCCGGTCCGATTACCTGGCGGTCGCCACTCCCGCCGACCGCAGGCCGCGAAAACTATATCGTCTCCTCTCCCTCCTGCATCGAGCGGGCCATCAGCAGCTCCAGCAGCCGGGTCAGCATTTCATCACGGTCCTGCCCGTTCAGAGCTAGCGCGATTTGGGCAGTGAGCAGGCCGTATTTCACACCAATGTCGAGACGCATGCCCCGCTGTTCCAGGGCCAGATACCGCTCCCGCCGCGCCAGCAGGTTCAGAGCCGCCGACAGAGAGAGGCCGGTGCCTAGGCGCTCATCCGCGCCTTCCGCATCCGTAGAGGAAAGCAGGCCGCCCAGAATCTCCATGACGGCTGCCGTCAGAACGTGAATGCCAAAGAAGCAGAGATAATGGCCCGCCCGCAAGCCGGAGGCCACCAACCTTTGCTCCGCTTCAGTGGGTGTAGGCTTCTCAATCACAGTCTCCACTTGGTACAGTTCCGTCTGCCCGGCCAGACGGTGGCCGCCCACAGCCCCGAAATAGGGCAGGAGAGTCTCCCGGGTCGCCTGTACCGCGGAGACCGAGCAGTCATGGGAGCGCGCCGCCTCGACAACGCGTGCCGCGCAACGCCCTCCATTGGGCCTGACGTACAAGTGGTCCCCAACCAGGTGCAGAAAAGCGTCGCGGCCAACAAACTCGCGTGCGCAGTACACCGCGTGCGCATAGCCCAACTGCGCCTCCTGCTGGACGAACCGGAGACGGCCCGCATGCTCTCCGACCGTCGTCGCATAGGCGGACTCGTCGCCTGGATAGACAATGACGCAGATTTCGTCGACGCCGGCGTCGATTACCTCTTCCACCAGAATGCGCAGGACCGACTTCTCCACACCGTCGCTGTCGATAATCGTCTGTAGGGGAAGGCTTCTCTGCGTGCGCCTGGCCGCGGTGATGACCGCTTTCGTAATCTCCATGTTCTGCTCTCCGGTTCAACGTTTACGAATTTTGCGCTGAGCCGACGCCATCTGCCGACCCTTGGCGAAGCGCAAACTCGGGATGCACCCCTTCTCAATTCTCTGCTTGTCAGGCTCGCCAGATTCAGGTACAGGATTATTGTCAACTTTTATCCCGCGTGGAAATACGGGCTGCGTTCGTCCAGGTACAGGCCCCGCGAGTGAAGAGGAGTGCGACAATGAGAAAAGAGAGAACCCGTCCCGCGATTGGGTCCCCGGAAAGGGGCCATAGACGGGGGCATCGCGTCCAATGAACATCTCGCGACGCCTCTTTCCTTCATTTGCGGCGCGGCTCCCTGTCCTGGCCGGCGTCCTCGCGGCCATAGTCTTATTCTCCATGGCCGACGGGACATACGCGCAATCCGCCGCGCCCACGCTGATCGCGATCGCACAGCCCTCGGGCGGCGTCGCCGTCAGTTGGACCGCGGTGGCCGGCGCGGACGGCTACGAACTCTGGCGCTACGACTCCGCCTGGACACGGCTCGACAGTAGCGCCGACCCGCTCGCCCTCTTCGATACCGATGTCACTGTCGGGCAGACCTACTGGTACTCCGTCTCGGCGGTGGTCGCGGGCCGCCGCGACGCCTGGTCGGAGTACGTGCCGGTTACGCCGGCGCCGGCCCTGGCCGAGAGCTCCGTCACGCAAACAATTGCACTGGCGGCCGGCGCTGTCCCCCAACAAACATACGGGGACATCACCGTCAGCGGCGGGAGCAGCCTGACGTTCACGCCGGACAACTGGAATACACCGCAGACCGTGACGCTGCGAGCGGCCGAGGACGCCGACTACGAGAACGGCTTTATCCCGATCATGCACAAAGTCGCCGACAACCCGGATGACTGCTACCACTTCATATCCTACCACACAGGAGGGGAGCGGACCGGGTCGGCCTTCTACCTGGCCACGGAAGCGGACAACGACACGCCGCCGACGGCAACGCCGACGATTACGCCGACACCGACGCGGTCTGCCCCCTCAACGCGCCTGCGCTGACCGCGGCGGCCGCGAGCATGACCGCGGTCACGCTCACGTGGGGGGCCGTGAGCGGCGCAGAGAGCTACGAACTGTGGCGCTGGCGCGACGGCGCATGGACGCGGTTCTGCAGCGACGGGCCATCGGCACAGCCCTGCAGCGACGCGAAGCGGATCACTGCGACCAGCTACAGCGACCGCGGGCTGGCTCCCGGGACAAAGTACTGGTACATCATCCTCTCCGCATTTGCGGAGAGAAAGAGCCTCTGGTCCGCCTGGGCGTCGGCGACCACGTTTGCCCCGACGCCGACGGCCCCGGCATAGACGTGGCCTACGGCGACGCCAACGCACACACCGAGAGCGTCCCAATCGAATTCGGCGCCCACCGCGACATCGACGCCGGACGGTATGTGGGGCCCGCCGGGTCTGACGGCCGCGGCGGGCGCGAACGCCATCGAATTCAGCTGGAACGCGGTCTCCGGGGCAGTGCGCTACGAACTGATGGTGTGGTGGAGCCCGCTGTCCGACTGGCAGCCGTTTGGCGGAAACAGTCTGACCGGCACTTCCTATACGCACACGGACGTTACCGCTGGTAGGAAGTACCACTATACTATCCGCGCGGTGAACGCGGGTGGCGAGACGAGCGGCTGGCAGCAGAACTTCACCTCGGCGACCGTGCCTGTCCAGTAGTCGCTTGCCGGGCACTGCAGTGGTGGCGAGGACTCGTTGACCTTAGTCAGAACAGCGATTCACGGGAGCAAAGTGCGGCTGGTCCATGAAAGTCCGAGCAGTCATACAAAGAAAACCCATACGCCCTTGGTGTTCTTCGTGTGACTCCGCGGATCGAACGGTGTGTTTATCACAAGATGCAAACGAGAAACATCCCAACCCCAGAAGTGAGGAGTGAGTGGGCCGTTCTCTCTTTCCTCTTTCCTCTCCGCTCCCTCCTCGCCTGCACCCTTTCCGGCCGAAAGTTTGATCTGTCAGATAGACTGTGCTAAAATTCCGCCCGTTGCTGCCCGATTCTCAAATTGCCAACCGGTTCACTTTCAATGACGGTTGCTTCCCGATCGCCCATCAGCACATCACAATCAGGAGGAATCTCCATGACCGTGCGTAATGCCTCCGCCACCTGGAATGGCACACTGAACGACGGCTCCGGCACAATGAAACTAGGCAGTGGTCTCTACGAAGGCCCCTTTTCCTTCGCCTCTCGCTTCGAATCCGGACCCGGCACCAACCCGGAAGAACTGATAGGCGCAGCGCATGCCGGCTGCTATTCAATGTTTCTCTCCGCTCTGCTGAGCGGCGATGGCTTCACACCCACAAGTGTCAACACGACGGCCGCCGTCCATCTGACCGATGGTCCTGCCATCAGCAAGATCGAGTTGACATGCCGGGCCGAAGTTCCCGGGCTGTCTGCCGATAAGTTCGCCGACTACGCCGCCCAGGCCAAGGATGGCTGCCCCATCTCCAAAGCTCTGGCCTCGGTTGACGAAATCGTCCTTGACGCCGCTCTGGTAGGGTGATCTGCAAGGCAGGCATGAGAGCAACGCGTCGGCAGTCTGACGATGCAAAATAGCGGTAAATGAACAGTCCATCGATTTCGATGGACTGTTTTGCCTGCGCAGAGCTCTTGATTGGCAAACGATCCCGAGCGCATCTTTCGATTCGGGACCGGTCACCTCTTCGCAACCCTATCTCTGGACGAACATCCCCACGCGAGTCCCGGCGTCTGCGCGCCTGTCAGGCGCAGAACGGCGCGGCAACCGTCCGTAATTGCGCCAGATTGTCCCATTCCGTGCTGTCCCCGTGCAGCGCGGTATCGAAGATCAGCGACATCGGACCGTTGAAACCCGCCTCTGACAACATGCCCAGCGAATGACGAAACTCATCCTCGTCCGGCTGACCCCTGTCGTCATATAACGCCTTCACGTGCGCTGAATCGGCCTTGGGAAAGATCGCCGCCAGTTCGTCGTAACGGTCCGCGCCTTTGTAGTTGCCAAAATCGGCGCATAGCCCGACCCGCCCCTCACACAGTTCAAGAATCGCCAGCACCTGGTCCGCCCGATTTGTGGTTTCCCGGAAATTTTCGGTGATCACCTGCACACCGATAGAGGAACCGTAGTCGGCCAGTTCACGCAGGCCTTGTGCGCTGCGCTGCAAAACCGGATGGTCCAGCAGCGGCGCGTGGTTGCGCTCCACCGGCTGATACCCCCCGACAACGCGCGCATGGCTGGCGCCGCAGCGCGCGGTCAAATCCAGCCACGAACGGATCCAATCCATCTCACCGACCCGCACTGTTTCATCAGGGTGCGTGATGTCGCCGGCGTCGATCAGAACGCTGAACAGCTCGATTCCCGCCTCCCCGACTGCCGCCTTCAGTTCGTCTGCATAGGCGGCGTCCATAGTGGGAAAGTGAAAGTGAACGATCTCCAATGTGTGTATGTCGGCCTGTGCCATGGCAGACGGCAATTCCAGCAAACTGATAATCCCGTCAGACGGCTGGCACGGCTCGGGATCGCCCGGCCCAAAGAGAGGTGGGGACCCCAACGCCCTGTGCAGACTCCAGGATGATGTGGAAACTCGTGACATGCGCATACTCCGGTTTGCTTGCAGAGGAACCTTCGACCGCAAAAACAACCACCCTCCAATTCATCCCCGACGGCGAAGTCGAATCCCGGCTATCGGCTCACCTCAAGATCTGTCCGCTTCTGTCAGAAGCGGGTTTGGACCACTGGCGGCAGCCCGATATCTTGACAGCTGGAGAACAACTGTTCAGGCCGTTTCAGACCATTGGGTCAACGTCCAGCTTCTCCGCGGCTTCGACGATCTGAGACCAGGTGTTATCGTCCAGCGGGACCCCATTCCTCTGACGGCTCTCAGCTGAACGTGCCTCCGGTTCGCCGGGCATCAGCACCTCTTCGAAACCCGGCGCCGGCTTTGTGGATTTGATACGGGCGGCAATCTGTTCCCCATCGGCGAAAAATTCGTCCAACGGACGGAAATAACTGATATTCAATAGGATGAACAGAACGCCGTTGCCCAGAATCGAGCCGGGTATGCCCGGCCCGCCGGCGCCCGTCAGAATTCCGCCCAGATAGTCGGTCAAGAGCGCCAGACCGAAACCCTTGTGGCCGGCTGCCGGCAGTAGCATCCCACCATCGTACACGTCCGCAGGATTCAGGGTGGGCGCACCGTTTTTGTCCAGCGCCCAGCCTTCCGGGATCGGTTTGCCGCTGTTCAGGGCCACTCGCACCTTCCCTTCGGCCACCGCGCTCGTGGCAAAATCCAGCAGCATTGGCGGTCGGTCCTTCAGTGGTATTGCCACCGCGATCGGGTTCGTGCCCATGCGTCTTTCGGCGCCGCCAAACGGCGCTACAAGGCCGCCCGAGCGACCGCCGTTGGCGTAGGCCAGCGCAATAAACCCCTCGTCGGCCGCAAGTCCTACCCATTCGCCTAGACGCCCCACGTGGCCGGCGTGCTTCAACCCCACCACGGATACCGCATTCTCCCTCGCCTTGCCGATTCCGTCCTCGATTGCGACTTTGGCTCCCAACTGCCCGAAGCAGCGATGGCCGTTGTACAGCGCCATGACCGGTGTCTCGCGCTCAATCTCCGGTCTGGACCGGGGACGCAGTTCGTCCTCGTCGATCTGTCGCAGATACTGCGGGATTCGAATGACGCCGTGCGAGTCGTGACCGGCCAGATTGGCCGAGACCAGCGATTGCCCTACAAGATCCGCTGTTATCCTGGGCGTGTCCGCGGCTTGAAAGATGCGGCTGGCGTAATCCGCCAGGGGAACCGGCTGCAATACAGGCATGAAGCGCACTCCGTTTCTCGTAGGAGAGAGGAAGGAGAAGTATGCCGACGAGGCCGCCGTCGGGCTTTCAAGCCTCCCGCTCCGCCCGAAGTTGGTTTGGCGCCAGGTCGTGAACTGGCCTGCCGCCGAAAGCGTAGCCGATTTTCTCCGAACACGCAACCGGGGACCGGTTCCGTGGGTGCGATTCAAAATGGGGGCGAGTTTCCGGCTGCCTCTGTCCAACTGCATAGGCTGCGGGCGAGACGCCCGCGATCCCAGTGAGGCGCCAGCGATCCACGAAGGACACCAAGAGACACGAAGGGGACGCCCGCGATCTTTGCGCTGTCCAGCAGGGTCTTCTCATCCAGCTGGTCTCGCGGTGTCGCTGGCAGCGCGATCCCAGTGAGGTGCCCCCAAATCTGGCGTACACCCCCCCAGCCCTTTCGCTTGACCAACCTTGTGGATTTCAGTACGATTGAGGCGAGCGATGTCATCTGAATTCCGATTCAGTACAGGGCCGGCTTGTGGCGAAAATGCCTCTGTGACGGACGTCCCTCAGGTTATTTTTGAAAAGCAAAACGCGATGGCGGGAAGTTGAGTGAAGAAGGAATCGGCATGAACCGTCAAACTGAGACCGCGCCACCCAGGACAGTTCAACGGCCCCCCAACGCGCCCAACCCGTCAGACGACGCAACACCGGAGAAGGGCGCGGACCAGAGCTGCGCCAATTCTCAGGATCCCAGCCGGCGTCCGGTCATCTCCGTTATCGTGCCCATCTTCAACGAGGAGAAGGTGATTCCCGAACTCTACCGGCGCATGGTCGCCGTCCTGGGCGACATCGGTCAACCGTGGGAACTGGTTTGCGTCAATGACGGCAGCCGCGACGAATCTCTTTCCATGCTGCTTTCTCTGCGCGAACAGGACCCGCGCGTCAAAATCATCAACTTCTCTCGCAACTTCGGCCATCAGATCGCGATTACCGCCGGCATGGACTATGCACAGGGGGAAGCGATCGCGATCATCGACGCCGACCTGCAGGACCCACCGGAGTTGATTGGGGAGATGTTCGAAAAATGGCGCGAAGGGTATGAGGTGGTCTACGCCGTGCGCGCGCACAGGCGCGGCGAGTCCCGTTTCAAACTCTGGACGGCCAGCGCGTTCTATCGGCTTCTCCGCCGTATTACCGATGTAGAGATTCCCGTCAACACGGGCGACTTTCGCCTGATCGACCGCCAGGTCCTCCTGACGATGCGCCGCTTACGCGAAAAGCATCGCTTTATGCGCGGCCTCAGCAGTTGGGTCGGCTTCCGCCAGACCGGCATCGAATACCAGCGGGCAGAGCGCTTTGCCGGTGACACTAAGTATCCCCTGAGCAAAATGCTCCGCCTGACTCTGGATGCGATCACGAGCTTCAGCTACATTCCCCTGCGGCTCAGCACCTATTTTGGCTTCTTCCTGGCGTTTGTCAGCCTGCTGGGAATAGTCGTGACGACAGTCTTGCGTCTCTCCGGCAACAACGCCTTCTTCGGCCAGGCCTCCACCTTGGTTGCCGTCCTGTTCCTGGGGGGAATTCAACTGATTTTTCTGGGTATCATCGGCGAGTATCTGGCCCGCATTTACGATGACGTCAAGGCCCGCCCGCTCTATGTGGTCTCCAAATTGCATGGCTTTACCGATCGCGAAGAGCACCGCGACAATCCTCAGTCACCAACCGGTCCGAGCGACCGCCGCACGTCGGAGGACTGAACGAGGCGCGCCGTGATGCAATCTGAGTTCGGCAGCAAGCGCACCGAATAGAGAATGATGCTGCGCACAGGTGTCGATATTGTAGAAATCGAACGAATTCGCCGGGCCATCTCGCGTTACGAAGACGCCGCGCCCGCGCGCAAAAGATTCCTGGAGCGCCTTTACACTGAGGCGGAGCTGCGCCACTGCCGTGAACGCGTTGAGTCCCTCGCCGCCCGTTTCGCCGCCAAAGAGGCGATCGCCAAAGCCTTGGGAACAGGTGCATGGCGGGACGGCATACGTTGGATCGACCTGGAAATCGTTTCCGACGCACGCGGCGCTCCCTCCGTGCGACTTCATGGCGCAGCCGCACGCCGCGCCGAGTCTCTGGGTCTGAGCCAGTGGTCCGTCAGCCTTAGCCACGACGACGAGCGGGCCATCGCTTTTGTCGTTGCTCTGGGCGGGCAGGCACACGCCCTTCCATCTCGCTAAATTTCTCGCGTCTATCCCTGTTTTCGGCGACGGCCTGAACGCCGCCGCCATCTGAATTCCTTTGACACCGCGATGTCGCCGTGTTAAGATTATTGTGGGCTAGTTAACAGGTTTTGCGTCGGGTCGGCGCCGTACCAGAGAGCCAGTGATGAAAGTTCCCGACGCCGTCATCCCACATGATTCACGACTCCGCTCTGGGACAACTGTCGAGGGCGGTGCGCAGGAGGATGGGTACGGGGGAATGGCCCCGTACTCTTTTTTGTTGTTGAATTTACTACCGTACAATCCTCTGACCTGTCTGAAGGGTCGGTGTTCCTATCGATCATTCAGAGAACATAGCGTCCCAATGAGGGGAAATTGAAGATGACAAAATACATCTTTGTTACTGGCGGGGTGGTATCGGGCCTGGGAAAGGGCGTAACCGTCGCCTCCATCGGCCTTCTGCTCAAGACTTGGGGTATCCGCGTAGCCGCGATGAAGCTCGATCCCTACCTGAATGTTGATCCGGGTACCATGTCACCCTATCAGCACGGTGAAGTGTTCGTCACCGAGGACGGCGCCGAGACCGATCTCGACCTGGGTCACTATGAACGGTTCATCGACGAGAATCTCAACAAGATCAGTAACGTGACCAGTGGGCAGATCTATAACGATGTGATCACAAAGGAGAGGCGGGGGGACTATCTTGGCGGCACAATTCAGGTGATCCCTCACGTCACCAACGAAATCAAACGTCATATCGGACAGATGGCCCGCCTGAGCGAGGCCGATGTCGTCCTGGTGGAAATCGGCGGCACCGTCGGCGATATCGAGGGGCTTCCCTTCCTCGAGGCAATTCGCCAGATGCGGAAAGATGTCGGCTCAGATAATGCACTCTATGTCCACCTCACCTGGTTGCCCTTCCTGGTCGCCAGCAAAGAACTCAAAACCAAGCCAACGCAACACAGCGTGCGCGAACTGCGCGACATTGGCATTCAACCGGACGTAATTATCGTACGCTCCGATTACCCGGTCGATGACGACGCCCAGGAGAAAATCGCGCTCTTCTGTGACGTGGACCAGGACGCGGTCATCCCTATAGTCACTGTGGACACGATCTATCAGGTTCCCCTCAGTCTACAGGAAGCCGGACTTGACGAGCTTCTAGTCGACAGGCTGGCCCTGAACGCTGCCGACGGGTCCAGGGACGGCCTGAGCGCTTGGCGCCAATTCGTTATCGAACTGGCCCAACCCAAAGAGCGAATCAATATCGGCATTGTCGGCAAATACGTCGAGTTGGAGGACGCCTACTTGAGTGTCAAGGAGGCCCTGATTCACGCTGTCCTGGCCGAGGGCTACGACCTGGGCATCGAATGGATCAGTTCAGAGTCTCTGGAAAAGGGCCGCGAACTGGACCGGCTCGAAGGGCTCGACGGCATCGTAGTGCCGGGCGGATTCGGCTACCGCGGCATTGAAGGCAAAATCGTTGCCGCGCGGTTCGCCCGCACACACAACGTACCCTACCTGGGCCTGTGTCTGGGCATGCAGGTTCTTTGCATCGAGTTCGCACGCGCCGCGTTGGAAAGTGAAGAGCCGAACAGCACCGAGTTCAACATGAGCACAGAGATGCCCGTAATCGATCTGATGCCGGAACAGCGCGACATCGCCGATATGGGCGGCACGATGCGGCTCGGTATCTATCCCTGTCAACTGTTGCCCGATTCGAAGGCGGGCGCCGCCTATGCCGTCGCCGGCTACCCCGAACAGATCAACGAGCGCCATCGCCATCGTTTTGAGTTCAACAACGCCTATCGCGAGGAGCTGGAGTCCCACGGCTTAGTGCTGAGCGGCCGCTCACCCGATGGCCGCCTTGTCGAGATCGTTGAGGTGGCCGAGCACCCTTTCATGTTGGGCACGCAGTTCCACCCGGAATTCAAGAGCCGTCCGACGAGCCCGCACCCACTCTTCAGCGCTTTCATCCGTGCAGCCATCCAGCGTCGCAGTCGTCCAGGTGACGGAGCCGGGCAATCCCTGCAAAGCGCCAATGGAATGCAGCGGCCGTCGCCTGTAGTGAACAATAAGGCTGTCTGAAACCAAGGGGGCCTGGGCGAGATTCGCGCGATATAGGAGCAAGAATGTCTGGTCATTCCAAATGGTCTACAATCAAGCGAAAGAAAGGCGCCAATGACAGCGCCCGCGGTAAACTCTTTACCAAGCTGGCCCGTGAAATTCAGGTTGCCGCCCGCGAAGGCGGCCCGGACAGTGACGCCAACGTCCGCCTCCGGCTAGCTATCGAAAAGGCGCGTGCCGAGAATATGCCCAAGGACCGCATCGAGTCAGCCATACGACGCGGTGCCGGTCTGGACAAAGACGCCGCCGATATCGAGGAAATCCTCTACGAAGGATACGCGCCGCACGGCGTCGCCGTCCTGCTCGAGTGCCTGACCGATAACCGCAACCGTACCATCGCCGAAGTGCGGCGCTGTTTCTCCCGGGCAAACGGCAACCTCAGCGAGCCGGGCTCCGTGGCTTGGCAATTTACGACCAAAGGCTACGTGGCGATACACCTCCAGGACAGCGACGGCAACCCCACTGAACTGGACGCGGAGGAAATTTTTATGGAGGCCCTCGATGCGGGGGCCGAAGACGTCGAAGTAAGCGACGATGCTGTCGAAATCTACACGGAGAGGACCGACTTGGCCCAGGTAGACAAAACGCTGCGTGCAGCGGGCATTCAGCCGGATGCTTCGGAGTTGATCATGCAGCCCAATCAGACGCTCTCTCTTGACGCACGTGCCGGCCTGACCGTCCTGCAGTTGCTCGAATCGCTCGAAGAGCTTGACGACGTCAATAAGGTCCACCACAATCTTGAACTCACCGACGAATTAGTTGCTCAGGTCGCATAGCTCTGAAAGGCTCAGTTGACGCCTCCTTCTCACATTCCGGATCGACCATCGACAATTGAGATGGCAGCCCCGACATGACTGCGCGCAGCGTTACCTTCCATACAGACGAACGCAATCGCGAGTGGCGCGTCCTCGGAATCGACCCGGGTACCGCCTCAACCGGTTACGGAGTCGTCATAGAGAACGGCGCCGGCGAATATGAGTTGCTCGCCTGCGGCGTGATACGTACAGGACCCGAACAGCCGATGCACCTGCGCCTGCGCGAGATTTTCCTCGATATTCAGAACCTGATCCGTGAGTTCCAGCCGCATGAAGTTGCTGTCGAAGAACTCTTCTTCGGGAGAAATGTAACAACCGCCATCACTGTCGGCCAGGCACGCGGCGCAGTCCTGCTGGCGGCCGCTCTGGCCGATCTGCCGCTGATCGAATATACGCCCGCGACCATCAAACAGGCGCTCACAGGTTACGGCAACGCCGACAAATATCAGATGCAAGCCATGGTTCGCCAGCTCCTGGATCTGGATGAAGCCCCCCACCCGGACGATGCCGCCGACGGCGTAGCCATCGCCCTCTGTCATCTGCAAACGGGCCGTTTCCAGGCGCTCGTCGCTGACGCATAACCGCACGCCGCAGACCACCCATTCCGGAAAAGGATACGACATGATTCGCCAGGTACGCGGTACTGTTACGGCCGTAGACGCCAACTTTGTGATCATCGAAGTGGGCCATGAGGGCGCCGGCATCGGCCTCCGCGTCTTTACCCCTGAACCGACCTCCGCACGCTTCCGAGACGGGAGACTATCTTTCTCTGTATACCCATCTTCAGGTGCGGGAGAACGACCTGAGCCTGTATGGCTTTGAAGAACTCGATGAGCTTGCCATCTTTGAATCGCTTCTGGGCGTAAGCGGGGTCGGTCCAAAGGTCGCCCTCGCCGCACTGAGCACCTTGACACCCGACGCGTTGCGCCTCGCCGTCGCCAACGAGGAGCCGGGCGTGGTGGCGCGTGTGCCTGGCATCGGCAAGCGTACGGCCGAGAAGGTCGTCGTCGAACTCAAGGACAAACTGGAACCGGCAGAGGGCGAACTGGCGGGACTGGCAACCGCGCTCGACGCCGACGCAGAGGTGATGGAAGCGCTTACGGGGTTGGGGTACAGTGTTGTCGAAGCGCAGCGCGCCCTTCAGCAGATCCCCGCCGACGTAACCAGTGTTGAGGACCGACTGAGGATGGCGCTGGTTCAGTTCGGCGAGTAGCTCCCGCCACCCTCCTTCTGCCCATACAGTGACGGAAGCCTCTCGGTATAATTTCAACCGCCCCACAACCCCCGCGGTTTTGACACCCCCGATTATCTCTTCTATAATCGGTCGCGATTCTGTACTGAATTCATTGAAATGGGAAAGCAAAAGAGATGGCTGAAGTTCAGCAGTTACGCAGAGGCAACATCTACGAAGAAGACAGTCAATTGTGGCGGGTACTTGATTACCAGCACATTAAAATGGCCCGCGGCGGCGCGACCATCCGGCTCAAAGTACGCAACCTCCGCTCCGGCGCGACCATCGAAAAGACCTATAACAGCGGCGCACGCGTCGATGACATCCGTCTCGATTCACGCGATGTCGAGTATCTTTATACGGATGGCGATCTCTATCACTTCATGGATACCGAGACTTTTGAACAGGTCGCTTTGGCCAATGACGCTTTGGAGGGGATCGTCCAATTTCTCAAAGACAATACCGTCGTGGAACTGGAATCATTCGAAGGTGAGCCGATCAGCGTCAACCTGCCGACGACGATCGATCTTGAAGTTGTGTGGGCAGAGATGGCTGTCGCCGGAGATACCGCCAACACGCCGACAAAAGAAGTGGAGTTGGAGACCGGCTTTCGCCTGAACGTGCCGATGTTCGTCAAGGAAGGCGACACCGTCCGCATCGACACGCGCGATGGTCGCTATGTAACGCGTGTGCAATGAAGGTCGGCATGCGCCGGTCGTCAGATTTGCCCCTCTGATGGACGATACGCTATAGTGGGGAGACGATTTGCCGTTGTAGCTCAGTCGGTAGAGCGACGCTCTCGTAAAGCGTAGGTCGTCGGTTCGAGTCCGACCAACGGCTCAAACAAAAAGCCCCGCCTGCAGGCGGGGCTTTACTTTCTTCCCTTGTTCCTTACTGCTTTGCCGGATGTACACCGGCCATAAGCAGCCCCAACTCTTCGGCGTTCGTCTCGTTTCGGTCGAGGATATCCATAATCTGTCCTTCGTAGATTACAGCGATCCGGTCGCACAGCGCCAGCAGCTCATCTAGATCTTCCGAAATGAGCAGCGTGGCCATTCCCGTGTCCCGTTGCTCCAGCAGCTGTTGATATATGTATTCGATCGCGCCGATGTCGATGCCGCGTGTGGGTTGGGCGGCAATCAACACCTTGGGCCGTCGGGAAAGTTCACGCGCCAGAATTAACCGCTGGATATTGCCACCCGATAGGTTTCTGGTCATCGTGCGTATATCGGGCGTCTTGATATAGAAATCCTGTATCAGCTGCCGGCTGTATCGGGCGATATAATCAAAAGCAAGAAAGATGCCGTTGCTGAACTTCTCACTGGTATGCTCCTGCAACACAAGATTCTCTGACACGGCAAAGTCACGCACGATCCCGTCGTGCATCCGTTCCTCGGGGATGTATGCCAGCCCGCTTTCAGTACGGCGCGCCGTCGTCCAGTCGGTAATCGGCATGCCGTCCATCTCCACACTTCCACCGGTGATAGGGCGCAAACCCGCTATGACTTCGGCTAGCTCTCTCTGCCCATTGCCGCTGATGCCGGCCACGCCCAAAATCTCGCCGGCCCCGATCGAAAGCGATACACCTCGCAGCGCCGGTTGTCCCGTAACGTCAAGCGCCTTGATATCCTCCAATCGCAACCGTACTTCACCTACATCGATGTCATCGTCGCGAGCCCTTTCAAGCATGACGTCGCGCCCGACCATCATGCGCGCCAACGCCTGGCGGGTCATCTCTTCGGTGGAAACCGTCCCCACGAGACGGCCGCCCCGCAGAACCGTGATGCGATCGCTGATGGCCAGGATCTCTTGCAGCTTGTGGCTGATCAGAACGAGGCTGTACCCGTTCTCTTTCATGTAACCCAAAGTGACAAACAGTTCGTCGGCCTCTTGGGGCGTCAGAACAGCTGTCGGCTCATCCAGAATCAACATGGCCGCCCCACGGTATAGGGCTTTCATGATCTCGACCCGCTGCCGTTCGCCGACTGAGAGCGTCCAGACGGGCGCGCGCGGGTCGATCTGCAGGCCGTACGCCTCGCTCAACTCCCGAATGCCCTGCTCTACTCGGTCCAGATCCAGAAGCGGTTCCCTGCTGGACCTGAGGCCCAAAGCTACATTTTCTGTAACGGTGAGCGTATCCACCAGCATAAAGTGCTGATGGATCATGCCAATCCCTTGGCGGATCGCGTCAGTAGGCGACTGGATTGTCACCTCGGCGCCGTCGCGCAGGATCCGGCCCTCCTCAGGCTGATAGAGACCGTACAGAATTCTCATCAGTGTGGATTTGCCTGCGCCGTTTTCCCCCAGCAGCGCATGCAACTCACCCCGGCGCACGTCAAAGTCCACGTGATCGCAGGCCGTTACGCCCGGAAATCGCTTGACGATTCCGTACATCTGCACATAGGGCGCGTTTAAGCGGAAGTTTACCGCACGATGCCCACCCGTGGGTCTGGCAATCCCGTAGACAATTCGATCTTCAAATTTGCGCGGACCGGTACCCATGAAAATCTGTCCTTACATCTCAGAACGCTTCACAGCGGGCTGCCCCTTCCCTTACTCGTCTTCTCCTAATAATGTCGGATCGACCGCGCCGCTCTTGATGTCCTCGATCGCGGCGCGGGCCGCCTCTTTAACCTCGTCGGCAATTTGAATGTTTTCGTTGAACTCTAGACGCAATCCGTCGTTCTTAAATGTGAGTTTGTAGGCTGTTCCGCCAAATTCCCCTGATTCGATCTTGGTGATCATATCGGCGATAACGTTGGCCCAATTGTAGATCTGATTGGTAACGACAACGTCCGGGCCCAGGGATATCTGATCACTCTGCGTGCCCAGCCAGGCGACACCGTTCTCATTGGCGACGCCGATCGCCCCGACGACCTGCTGCGCGGAGCCGGTAAGCACATCGGCGCCGGCCTGAATGTGGACATGGGCGGCCTCGGCGGCCAGGGTCGTGTCACTGAATGAGCCTGTGTAGCTCACGAGTACCTGTGCGTCCGGCTTGATATCTGTTACGCCACTTATGAAACCGTCAATATAAAGTTTGGCGTCACCCGCCACAGGGCCGATGACACCAATGACATCAGTCTTCGAGAGCATCGCGGCGACGACCCCATTGACATAACCGCCCTCTTGGGCGACCGCTCCGTAGGCAAATACGTTTTCGACTCCCCGGTCTGCGCCCGTATCCCACGACGTGCCCCAGGCGAAACTGGTTTCCGTAAAATCCCTGGCCACCTCAAACACCGAATTGCCGTATTGGGCGCCATGGGCAATCACTAGGTCGAATCCCTCCGACGCGTAATCTCGAATGGCCGCCGACGCATCGGTCACACGGAACATCCCTTCTGAATACGCAATCTTCAGGGCCTCCTCTCCTCCCATATCAGCTTGAACCGCCTTCAACGAATCGAACATAGACTGGCTCCATGCGATATCCGTCGTACTGCTTGGCAAGACAATCGCAATGCGAAAGGGGGCTCCGTCTGCGCCAGCCGTCTCTCCATCGGCATCCTCGTCCGATCCCCTGCAGCCAGCGAGAAGCAGCAAGAAGATCAATGTCAAATGTCTGATTCGTCTCAGCATGATTCTCTCTCTAGGAATAGGAATCAAAAAAGTTGCACTTGTCTCCGTTACTCGCCCCGCTCATACGACCTGGCCAGAGCTGCCGGCTTCTGAATCTGCCGTGCGGTGAAAGCAAGCACAACGATTGTCATTATGTATGGCATCATAACGGCCAGTTCGGATGGGACCGGAATATCCAGCGCCTGGACCCATAACTGCATGGCGTTGACCAGGCTGAACAGCAACGCGCCCCCTAACACGCCCACCGTGCGCCAACTGCCGAAATACACCAGAGCAACCGCAATAAAGCCAAGGCCGTTCGTCATATTCTCCTGAAAGACGTTTTGCAGTCCAATGCTGAGCGACGCCCCCGCCACCGCGGCCAGCGCGCCGCCAATCATCAATGTTATGTAGCGTACCCCATTGACGCTGACGCCCAAGGTGTCGGCAGCCTCCGGGTTGTGCCCGACCGCGCGGATCTTTAAGCCCAGTGTCGTGCGGTTAATGACAAACCAGGAAATCGGTACCATCAGATAGGCAAGATAGACCAATGCGTTATGATTGAACAGAATGTGTCCGATTCCCGGAATGTCGGACAGCAGCGGGATGGCCATCTGCCGGAAGCCGCTGACCCCTTCTACCGAACCGATCAGCGTCTTGAATAGCAGGCTGCTCAAACCGAGCCCGAACAGATAGAGGCCGATTCCGCTTATGCCTTGCAGAGATTGCATCGTCACGCTGACGAAGGCTTTCAGCAATCCCATCAATATGCCAACCGCAATCGCAGCCAGCACGCCCACCCATAGATTATGCCCTTCGAACACGACGTAAAAGGCGAAGAAGGCCCCCATCAGCATGATGCCGTCCACGCCCAGGTTCAGGACGCCGGAACGCTGGCCGAATGTCTCCCCCAATGCGGCAAAGAGATAGGGCGTTGCCAGCCGCACACAACTATGCAGAATTCCGATCAGTGTGGAAACCGTAAACAGTTCGTCAATCATTTCGGCATTTTGCGGTGAAAATTTCGGCGCATGTAACCCCCCGCACCTGCAGTGTGGCCCGGTGACAGCACCGTCTCATGAGATCACTTCACACGCTGTAAACGTGGAGGAATGTCTCCCACCTCACTCCTCTATACTCTCTCCTCACCTTCCCCTTCCGCCTCTGCACTCTCTTCTCGCTTCTCATCTTCCGCCGCAGGCGACCCGTCAGGCCCATCATCCCCAACTCGTCGCCGCGTGCGCCGTCTCACATAAAGGTCGCTGGAAACGACGAAGAGTACGACGAGGCCTTGTAGCGCGATGGCCAATGCGCTGGGAACCTGCACGGCCCGCTGCATCTTGTCCGCGCCAACCAGCAGCGCACCGAACAGCGCCGAGGCCGGAATCGCCCCCAACGGGTGCAGCTTGCCAAAGAGCGCAGCCACGATCCCGCTGAAACCATAGCCGCCGCTCAATCCCTCAAGCATACGATGATGAACGCCCAACACCTCCACTGCGCCGGCCAACCCGCACAACATGCCGCTCAGCGCCAACGACAAGGTGACATATTTGGGGACGGGAATACCTGCATAACGGGAGGCATTGGGGTTAAGGCCTACGGCACGAATGCGGTAGCCTATCGTCGTGCGCCAAAGCAGGAAATAGACCGCGAGCGCCAGGAGAACAGCCAGAATCGCGCCGCTGTGGAAGAGCGTGCGCGGCACCAATCGCGGCAGCCAGATCGACTCTGGCAGCGTTGCGCTCTGGGGTATGCTCGTGCCGGCCGCAATATGCTCCGGGTCCAGCATCGGCCCGCGCAGCAGGAAATTCATCAGGCGCAGCGCGATCTGGTTCATCATCACCGTGGTGAGAATCTCGTTGACGCCCAGTCGCGCCTTCAGCAGACCGGGGATGCCGCCCCATATAAGCCCCGCCGCCGCCCCGCTAACCAAGGTCAGCGGCAGCAGGATCAAGGCCGGCAAATTCCCGAACCCCACCCCAAATGCAGTTGCGGCCAGCGCACCGACGACGATCTGCCCTTCACCACCGATGTTGATCACGCCGCCCCGAAAGGCGATGCAGATGCCAAGACCGACCAACAGCAAAGGTGTGGCCTTGGTCAGGGTCTGCGTGATGCCGCTAACGTTGCCCAGCGCGCCCTGTATCAGTGCGCTATAGGCTTCAATCGGGTCGGCGCCTAACAGGAACAGCAGCAATACACCTACCACCAGCGCGACCACCATCGCCAGCACCGGCAGCATTACATCGATAAGTTTCGCCAAATATAAGCGAGTGTTCATCCTCTACTCAGTAGCGCGTTGCCTGTGCGATCAGGGGGCTGTCCGCCATTCGTTTTGTCGCCATGTTGCGTACGATTCCCATCGTAGTGGCAGACTGTATCGATTATAGCACCTATTTGACAGTTCAAACAGTGCTTTGATTCTGTCTCTAGCCGCGTGTATCGGCGTCTGGGTATAGGATCGCAGGCATGGCACGAGCGAAGACTGCGATCAGGCGCACCGGCACATCCCCCACATTGCGAACCCCATGCAGAGCCCCTTCCGAGACAAACACCGTCGTATCGGCGCCCACCCGGTGGATTTCCTCGCCCAAGGTGACTTCGACTTCGCCGCTGAGAAAGGTCAGGCTCTCCTCACAGTCGTGGTAATGCAGCGGGATTACGCCGCCGGGAGGCATATACTGTTCCCACAGCTCCATCTGCGTTGCACCGCAGGTGCGCGCAGTAATAATGCGTGCGCCGGGAATGCTACTGCGTGTGTTTATGGGGTCGTAATCTTCGTGAGAGTGTGGAAGAACTGCCATCTATTCTGATTTCCTCTGCCGAACTTCGACTGCCAGTCATCCGTTCACGCCCCAGATAATTTCCGAAGCCGTAACATTCGGCTGCCGCCCCGCTGAAATTCGTAAGGCACTTCCTCTATTCTAGCCTGAATGTCCTGTGCTGCGAAAGCGTCAATGACACCCTGTACATGGGGTGACGGCGCGCCCCCAACCTGCAACAGGGGAAAAGCCCGCGCTTCCGGGGCCACCCGCAGCATCTCCTCCAGTGCCCGTATATGGAAGTTCAAGTCAAACTGCTTGCTGTACAGGAACAGAAAATGAGAGGAAAGCGCGAGGTCAAAGCTGTTGTCGTCAAAGGGAAGGTCAGGCAATGAGGCATCCAGATAACGTCCCTCACCTATGCCCCGCGCAAAGTCGGCCAGAAATCGGCGCATTGCCCCCATGCGTCGCTGACCCAATGCCTGCAACGACGGGACATAGGTCCAGACAAAATCATCTCGGTTGCGCGCCAACTGCTCTATGATAATGTCGTAAGTCTCTTCGACGCGTTTTTCGATGGCCTCCGCCGGGAACGCGTATAGCGGATCGACCGAGACGACCGAGTACCCCCGCGCCGACATCTCCGCATTGAAGCTGGCCGGTCCGTCCCCGCACCCAAGAATCCGCCCGCGCAGGTCCCGCTCCCCCAGGTCGAACATCCCGCAGTACTCGTCCATCGTCCTCCCCCAGGGCACGACGCCATCAATCGTAAAGGGCATACTCTATACCTCCGCAGCGACTGACTGCAGAGCATTTCTACTGACCTCTTCAACCCGTATCACGCATTAGCGAATCGTGCCAAAGGGCATAATGAGCCGCGACAGATCTCCTCGCCTTCCTTGTTATCCTCTCTGGTAAGACCCCCTAATCCATGTTACAATTAATATACATTTATCCCCAACCGGCATTGTCTGCTTTATCCTTTCACTCAAGGGATGCATTTTACCGGTCGCTCTATCTTCAGTGCAGTGAGGCCAGGGTCTTCAAAAGTGAAAAGTTGAGGATTTGTAGACAAAAAGGGGAGTAACGATGAAGCGAGTCCTGCTCTTGTGCGGTCTGATTCTTCTGCTGTCGGGTTGCGTCCTGGACCCGGGATCCCTTGCGCTCATCCCTGCAACTGAGCCGGTTCAAATTCCGCCTCGTTTTGCCCAACATCTCAACTCGTTACAATATCTTGACGAGGCGCTTGCTCTCTTTTTCAACGCGCGGGGCGAACCTGTCGCTGCCCCTGGGCACAGAGCGGATGAAAAACGATCAATGGTTGCAACTTTGGGCAATGATTGCAATGGAAAATGACGGGTCTCTGGGTTTAGGGAAGACTCTTGAAAAAGGAGAAATCCCGGATTTGACTTTGGATGACCACAAGATAGCCGCAATATACATGAACGCCTTTGCCACCGCTGAAAGCCTGTGTATCGAGAATAGAACGCAAGTAACAGAATTTGTCGAGGCGTATGCTGCCGAAGCAAAGGGTCTGGAAAGCGTCCAGTTTCCATACCTAACGGTCATACACGACTTGGCGGTCCGCTTGACGCTGAATTACGACTCGTCAGCAGGTGAAACCAACTGCAAAGACTACCTGGCGTCTTTATCCGAATTTCCAGTTGCACGCTCTTTCTGCTTCGGGAGCGCATCCCTTTTTGAAGCAAATCAGGTTAGAGGTCAGAAAGCCCATATGGAGCGAATGAAGGAGGCCATGGAAAAGTTCGCTTCCTCTCCGCGGTCACTCTTGGCCTCTTTCGCCAGTCTGCGTTGCTCGACAGGTACTCACGAATGATCATGAAATGATGGAAGACGGCGCCTCTTGACGTCTCGCTTTACCTACAGAGCGAACAGAATCAGGATTTTCGGGGCTGGGTACTGGAGAAAGTATCGGAAGTTATACTTGGAACAGGGGAGCGCATGAGCCGGAATCTTGACCCGCCAAGGCAAACTTGGGAGACCGTAGGCTATTCGGATAATCCTGAACTACCAGATATTGAAGATCTGCAAATTGTAGACAAGGCGTTCTTGCCGCGCCCAGATGAACTGGTCTTCAAAGACGCCGAGATAGAAAATATCACGGTATCTCTTGACAAGGAGACAGTTGCTTTCTTCAGGAGTAAAGCAAAGGAGTTAGGCGCCTCTTATAAGACGTTGGTTCGGAGTATCCTCAGAGAGTATGTAGCCAGACAGAGCAGATAGCCATTTGGTGTTGCAGAAAGGCGGGAAGCAGTCTGTGACGTCACTTTAGCTTCCTATCCTCCAAGCAAACTGGGAAGCCGCGTGACGTCACAACACCGCTATCCCAAATTACTCCTCCGCCACCACCGGATTGCGCAGCACGCCGACCCCTGAAATTTCGATCTCGACCACATCACCCGGCTGTACCGGACCCACGCCCGACGGTGTGCCCGTCATAATCACGTCACCCGGCAGCAGCGTGACCGCCTCGCTGATATAAGCGATCAGCTGCGCCACCGGAAAGATCAGGTCGTCCGTGTTCGTGTGCTGCTTGACCTCTCCGTTCAAACGCGTTGTCAACTCCAGATTCGTAGAATCCAGACCGGTGGCAATGTAGGGACCCAGCGGCTTGAAAGTATCGAACCCCTTGCCAATCAGCAGACAACCGTTCGCCATCTCATTGGCCTGGATCACTCGTTCGCTGACATCGTTGCCGCAGGTGTAGCCCAACACACAGTCTAGCGCATCCGCCTCCGCCACGCGACGCGCTTCCTTGCCGATGACGACCGCCAGTTCGCCCTCATAATGGACGTTCTGCCCCTGCCGCGGGTAAACAATCGGCTCCTCCGGGTCGAGGATGGCGGTCGAGGGCAGCATGAATAGCATCGGCTGATCCGGCGGCGTAGCCCCGCCCTCTTCAGCATGGGCAAGGTAGTTCAGCCCCACCCCGATCAGCCGCGGCATCCCGATCGGTGCCAGCACCCGCACGTTATCCAAATGTGTTGTCTCGCCGCTCTCATCCAAACTCTCGAAGGGACAGGCCGCCAACTGGCGGATCACGCCGTCTTCTTCCAGAATACCGTAGCTTGTCGAACCGTCGGAGCTGTAGCGCAGAATCTTCATCGTTGATACTCCTCACTGTGTATGATGTGTTTTAATCCAGAATCCGCTGCCGTCTCACTTTAATGCTTTCCTGACTTCCCCGCATGTAACCCAACGCCTGCCCTTTTCCGAAAAGTAGGAAAAGGATTGCAGCCATGATAGACTGTGCGCATGCTTAACACCAGCGGCTGGCAACCGGAACTCAACTGCCGGCACGCCCACTATCCACGATTACAAAGGAGCACACAAATATGACCACCTCCGGTAGAGTCGCAATCATCACCGGCGCCGGCTCCGGCATCGGCAAACGCACGGCATTGCTTCTGCTCGCGGAAGGCTATTCCGTCGCCCTGGCCGGACGTCGCCTTGACCGTCTGGAAGAAACGGCCGCAGAATCCGGCGCCGGTGAACGGGCTCTGGTCGTCCCCACCGACGTCACCGATCCAACCGCGGTGGATGCCCTGTTCGACCGCACTATCGAAGCCTTCGGTCGCCTTGATCTCCTGTTCAACAATGCCGGCCGCGGAGCCCCACGCGCCGATTTTGACGAGATCTCCTATGAAGACTGGAAATCCGTCGTCGACGTAAACCTGACCGGCGTCTTCCTCTGTTCGCAGCGGGCCTTCCGCATTATGAGGAATCAGACGCCCCAGGGCGGGCGCATAATCAACAACGGTTCGATCTCGGCGCATACCCCCCGCCCCAACTCCGCTCCCTACACTTCCACCAAACATGCCATTACCGGTCTGACCAAATCCACGTCTCTGGACGGACGCGCCTACAATATCTGCTGCGGCCAGATCGACATCGGTAACGCCGCCACCGAGATGACCGAACGCATGCGTACCGGCATTCCGCAGGCCAACGGCACTACCATGGTCGAGCCGACAATGGACTCCGACGGGGTCGCCCAAACGATCCTCTACATGGACAGCCTGCCCTTGGATACCAATGTGCTCACCCTGACCGTCATGGCCAATCAGATGCCATACGTAGGCCGCGGCTGATTGCGCCTACTGATAGCCTCCGATCCCCAGGCGTTCTTTCGTTTCGGAACCGGCCTCGGGGCTCTAACTAGTCTACGGCAGTCCCTATCTCTCGCGCAAAGGCCTGCGCCGGGCGCAGCTTGTGGCACTGGCGGCTCACCACGATACCGCCTCGGAGAATTTCGCTCAATGGCCAAACAGAAAGTGATTCTGAATCCGTACCCCCGTCCGCTGGACATGATTATGTCGAGCCAGGATGCGGGACGACTCCATGAACTGGTCGAAGTAATCTGGGGTAAGGACGAAGACATGCCCGAGTCCGAATTCGTCCGTGCCTGCGGCGACGCTTACGCCATCATAACCACCTCCTGGCGGCGCAGGTCGCTGGACGACATGCCCAACCTGCGGGCAATCATGGAAACCGGCGGACGCCATCCCAGCCCTGATCAATTGGACTATGAGATCTGCCTTGCGCGCGGCATCCGCGTCCTGAGCTGCGCACCCGCCTACGGCCCTATGGTTGCCGAAATGGCGCTCGGCATGGCCATCGCCGCCGCCCGCGGCATCGTCAGCGCACACCGCGACTTTGCCGGCGGCGAGGAAGTCTACCTTTACCCCAGCAACAGCACGGCCTTTACACTCTACGACCAACCCGTCGGCTTTATCGGTTTTGGCGGACTGGCGCAATCACTCAAGCCGCTGCTGGCCCCGTTCCGCTGCCCGATTCGGGTCTACGATCCCTGGCTGCCCGCAAGTTTCATCAGCGAACGCGGCTGCACGCCTGTCAGCCTCCAGGAACTGCTCTCACAAGCACGCGTCATCTTCGTATTGGCCATCCCGTCCAATGAGAACAAGGCTATGCTCGATCGTGAACTGCTCTCGCTGATCAGGTCCGACGCCGTCCTCGTCCTCATCAGCCGCTCCCACCTGGTCGATTTTGACGCGCTCACCGACCTTCTTCATCAGGGCCGTTTCCGCGCCGCCATCGACGTCTTCCCCCGGGAGCCGCTGGCCGCCGATCATCCCATTCGCGCCGCTCCCAACACGATTCTCTCCGCTCATCGCGCCGGCTCCGTCTGGCAGGACATGCACGGCATCGGGCGCATGGTCGTCGATGATCTGGAGACGATGCTGGCCGGCCTGCCGCCGACCAAGATGCAGGTCGCCCAACTCGAACTCGTCAATCGTCTGCCGTAGCAGTGGAAACGCCGCGCCAGCTTGACCCGCCAACAGGCGCCATTTCATCGTGTAGCGTCCTTCGCAGCGTCGCATCCACTTCTCTCACCCTGATCACGCCTGGAGCCGAACATGAGAATATGCGCTTACGCTACCCTGCCCGACCGGAAAAACTTCCTGAGTTTTCTGAAACAGTTCGACATCCTTGATGTCGCCCTCAGTTATACCTCCCATCCTGATTACCGGACACGCTTCTCTCCGGAGGCCGCCAGTGAAACGGGCGCCTTCTGGGATTTCCCAACCCTCCTGAGGGCGCGTACACAGTGCGAAGACGCCGGCCTCAACCTCGTTTCGATCGAAAATCCACTGCCGAACTGGTGCTATGAAAAGATCGTCCTGGGCCAGGAAGGGCGCGACCAGCAGATCGAAAATGTCGCTGAGACCATTCGTAACATGGGGCGGGCCGGCATTCCCGTCTATGGCTACCATTGGATGGTCAATCAGCCGGGAGTCACCCGCAATTCCTGGCGCACTTCGCTGACTACGCCCGGCCGCGGCAACGCTCAGGTCAGCAGTTTTGACTTGGAACTTGCCAATCGCGGCCCCCTCTTCCGCGATCGTGAGTACAGCCGCGAGGAGATGTGGAGCAACTACGAGTATTTCATCAAGGCTATCGTCCCGGTGGCAGAGGAAGCCGGCGTCAGACTGGCTCTCCATCCTGACGACCCGCCCGTGGAAAAGCTGGGCGGGATGCCGCGGTTGTTCTACAATCCAAATGGCTTTCAACGCGCCATGGACATCGCCGCCAGCCGGGCAAGCGGCCTTAACTTCTGTCTTGGCAACTGGACCGCCATGAACGTTGACATCCACGCCGCTATCCGCCGCTTTGGCAGCCGCGGGCAGATCGTCTACGGTCACGTCCAGGGCGTACAGGGTGCCGCGCCCGCCTTCCGCGAGTGCTTCCTCGAAGAGGCCGACTGCGACTTTCTGGAGATTTTCAAGACTTTCAGAGAAGTTGGCTTCACTGGCGCCCTCATCCCTGGCCATTTTCCCCATACGATCTATGACGACGAGAGTCTGCATCACGGGCTGCTTTACTCGGTCGGTTACATCAAAGGGCTTCTCCAGTCACTCGAGGCAACCAAACCGTAGTAGATCCGGACCCGCCGAAAATCCGGACAACAGCATGGAGGGAGAAACGGACCAATGTATCTGATTCTGATCGGTTGCGAATATGCAGGCACCACAACACTGGCCCACGCCATCAACGCGTGGACCAAAGAGTCCCTGGGCACCGAGTTCAAACTGATTCATGACCACTACAAGCTGCCCGATACCAAGCCGCACGGCCCGGAGCTCACGCCCGACGATATCGCCGCTTTCCAACGGCTCAGCCCCCGTCTGACCGAGGTGATCCAGCGGCACAACCTCTACTATCACACACCTTGGGCGTCAGGGTCCGAAGAAAACTTCATTGGGATCGGCCTCTACTTCGAAGAACTGATCTACGCGCCGCGGTACTACGGCTACGGCGGCCGCGGCGAAGAGGGCGACCGTGGGGTGATCTCCCGCTTGCTGGAACAGCGGATTCTCCAGTTTAGGCCCGACGCAGTCCTAATTCTCGTAGAAGCCGCGCCCGATGTGATCCGCAAGCGGATGGCGGCAAGCCCGCATCCCTACCCCGTCGTGCCGGAAGAGGATGTCGAGCAAATCATCCAGCGCTTCGAGGAAGAATTCGAAAACTCCCTGCTCCGGCAGAGATTCAGGCTGGACACATCAACGGCAACGGTAGCAGAATCTGTGGCGGAGTTCGCCGCCAAGATCCAGCCCTATCTGACCGCAGGCGACCTGTTGAGGCAGACCCTGCAACGGGGAATGGCAGGCTAGTCCAATGAACAATAGCCCGTGCGACATTCTTATCAGAAACGCTCAGGTGATCACAATGGACGCGGCGCGCGCCATCTACAATCGCGGCGCGGTAGCAATTGCAGGTTCGCGCATTCTGGATGTCGGCGCCGACGTCGAACTGCGGCAGCGCTACCATGCGGGAGAGACTCTAGACGCTGAAGGCGCAATCGTCCATCCCGGCTTCATCGACGCCCACAATCATATTGTCCATACCGCCTGTCGCGGCGTCTTCGACAACATCCACGATGTAGAGGCGTCGACCATCAAGTTCGCCGACTGGAAAGCCGACGTCAGCGCGCAAGATGAAGCGGACGCAACCGCCATGGCCGCCGTCGAGATGCTGCACAGCGGCTTCACCATGTTTATCGAGCCGGGCACGCTCTTCTCAACCGACGCCGCCGCGGAAGCAGTTGAACGTGTGGGCATGCGCGCGCGCTTCGCCCCGCCCTACCTCTGGGACCGGCGCGAGACGCTCGCCGCCATGCCCGGTCTGGAGAGCCCCCGCCTCATGGCCCGCGCCCCTGTCGACCGCGACCGGGCGTTGGGACTCTTGGGCGCGGAACTACACCGCAATCAGGACGCCGATGCGCTGGTGCGCGGCTTTGTCTTCGTCTACGGCGTCGGCACCGCCTCCCCCGAACTGCTGCAGGCCGCCCACACATGCGCCCGCGTCAACAACGTCCCCCTGCATCTGCACGCCGGCTACGCGCCCGGTGAGGGCGAGATCTATCGTGAGGTAACCGGTGTCAGCCAGTTGGTCCACCTGCAGGAACTGGGGGCCCTTGACGAAAACACGGTTATAGTCCACGCAAATCTTTTGGACGAGGACGAAGAGACCGCGATTAGAGATAGCGGCTGCCAAATCGTATGGTGTCCTATCTCATTCTTCTCGCTCGGCATCGCCCGTACCGCCGAATTCAGGATGGCAGAGCGGCATCGCCGCGGCGCTTCGGTATCGCTTGGCGCCGACGGAGCCTTCGACTGCACGCCCGCCGCAACAATGTTAGCGGCCCACTCCGCCTCGCGCGTCTGCGATGATCCGCTTTCCCCCTCCGCGCTGCTCGAAATGCAGACCATCAACGCCGCCGCCGCGGCCGGCCTCCAAGCCGAGCTCGGCAGCCTCGAGCCGGGCAAGCGCGCCGATGTCGTTGTACGCTCCGCACGCGCCGCGGGCTCCTATCCTGCCAACAATCCCGTCCATCTTCTCGCGCTTACGTTGGGGGCCGGTAGTGCGGACACGGTTCTGGTCAATGGCGAAATCGTCCTGCGCAACGGCCGCTCCACCCGCGTCGATGAGCTGGAGATCAGCCGGGCCGTCACCGCGTCGGTCGCGGCTCGCGCCAGGCGTCTCGGTATCAATCCTGTCTGAACTGTGATTTTGGGGGATTCAGGGAATGAACTGTGATTAACTGCAACGGCAGTTGCCTTTAATCCCCCTAATCCCAGTCGATTCTCGCCCCTGTTGACCGGGCTATCTTAATGTGCTAGAATCCTGCCGCCGACCACGCGTCCATATATCATCGTTTAACAACCAATCTCTTTTTCGTCCTCATCATCCGTATCTGTTCTCCAGTGCCGACCACATAGTGGACGAAGTTCCACAAAGTAGCCCATTTTCTAATCTCTACAAGGGGAGGAAAAGACATGAAATCGCAAAATTCGAGTCGACGTGAGTTCCTTAAGATAACCGGTCTTACCGGCCTCGGAATGGCGATGGCCGCCTGTGTTCCCTCAGCGGGGCCTGCCACGGAAGGCGGCGCCGCCGACGAGGAACCGGTCGAACTGTCCCTGTGGGGCTGGTGGGACATACGCATGGACCTCTACCGCAGCGTAGCCGACAAATTCGCCGAACAAAATGAGCGAATTACCGTTGACGTCCAGTCCATTGCCGGCGGCTATGTGGAGAAGCTCTACTCCGCCCTCGCAGCCGGCACAGGGCCGAACATGATCAAAATGCGTTCCCTTGCCTTCATGCACCAGATGCGTGAAGAAAATCTCGTCCTTGAGTTCCCCGAGGACATCTTCCCGCCCAGTTGGTTTGAAGAGGCCTATCCCCTCTTTGACATCAAGACCAACGGGCGCTACGTGCTTCCCACCGGCACCACCTGTACCCTCCTGATGTACAACAAGCAGATGTTCGAAGAGGCCGGCCTCGATCCGGAGTCGCCCCCCAAGACCTGGGACGACTTCACCGCCGCAGCCAAAGCGCTCACACAAAAAGACGGGACAGGTGCCATTTCACGCGCCGGATTCGCCCTCACTGACGAATGGCCCGTGTTGAGCCAGATCTATCAACTGGGCGGCAACGTCATCCAGAACAATGGCGATGAACAGATCTCTCTCATGACCAGCCCCGAAGTCCGTGAGGCTTTCACCTACATCACCGACCTGGCCCTCGTCCACGAAGTCTGGGACCCCGGATTCCCCAACTTCGACTCCATCGGCAACGGCCTCGCCGCCATGACCGAAGAACAGACCTGGGTGGTTGGTGAGTACATCAACACCTATCCCGATATGTACCCCAACATAGGCTACTCGCACCCACCTACCCCAACCGGCGAACCCGACCCGCTGTATGGCTACAAGGACACGGTAACCTCTATCTCTGCCGTAACCGGCCACCCCGAAAACGATGGCGACACCTGGGAGTTCATGGAGTACCTCTACAAGGACGGCGGCAAAGACGCCTACTGGGCCTTGTGCGAACTGATCTCCCTCGTGCCGGAGCGCGCAGACCTTATGTCCGATCCCAGGCTGCTGGAAACCCCCGGCCTTAAAGAGGCCTCTGAAGTCAATCCCCATGAACGCAACTACGCCGCCGTGCCCGAGCGCGCCGGCGCCGTTCAAAATGACGTCCTGCATCTGATCGTCAATGAGGGACGGACGGTAGCCGAGGCCCTGGAGTACGGCGACGCCGAAATCCAGAAAGTCATAGACGAGGGCTTGGCCAAGTATTGGGTCTAGACCGGACAGCTGGCATGCAGTGCAAGCGAACCGTCGAATGTGAAACTCCCACGCCTACTGTAGGCGTGGGAGTCGCCATATCCCATTCAATTCAGGTTCGAGCACCCAAGCTGGGCTGGCTAGTGGGGGTCGGCCGGACGACCACCAATTGACCTGTGATCCGCGCCGGCATTTACACTGGTTGACGGGATCGCAATCAGGTCCGCCGATTCGCGTCCGTTTTCAAATCTACTCTGCCTCATCCCGTACCGCTGTTGTAGAATCCGTTGGTCGGTCCCCGCCGAAGACACCGCCAACGCCCCGTGGGAGGCGATGTGATGATTCAAACCATTGTACAAAAATTCACAGGTAGCCGGTCCACGCTGCGCGCCGCCGAGCACCGTTTCATCATCATCGCCCTCGTTCCCACCATCATCTTCTACATGACTGTCAAGTTCTACCCCATCTTCTTCGCCTTCTTCATCAGCATGCACGAGTGGAGCCTCTTCGGCAACGTCTCGCCCTTTGTCGGTCTCGACAACTATGTCCTGCTCGCCAAGGATTCGCTCTTCTACAAGGTCATGTGGAACACTATGTACCGCACTTTCGCCGGTACATTTCTCGGCGCGTTCTGTTCCCTTATCGTCGCTCTCATTCTCAATCCCATCAAGCGGGGCAGCGTCCTCCTGCGTCTGATCTATTTTCTGCCCGTGATGACATCCGTCATTGCCAGCGCCACTATCTGGAAATGGATGCTGCAGACCCGTTTCGGCCTGCTCAATCAACTCCTCAGCATTGTGGGAATCCCGGCCGTCCCCTGGCTCCAGTCCACCACCTGGGCCATGCCCAGCATCATCGTGATGGGCATCTGGGGCGGGCTGGGCTTTACCGTCATCATCTATCTCGCCGGATTGAAGGGTATCCCCAAAGACTACTACGAAGCCGCCGAAATCGACGGCGCCAGCAGCATCCAACTGGCCCTCAAGATTACTTTGCCACTGCTCAAACCGGTCGTCTCCTTCGTTCTCATCACCGGCGTAATCGGCGGCTTCAGCGGCGGCTTCCAGGCTATCTACATGATGACCGGCGGCGGGCCGCTGGACTCCACCAGGGTGCTGGCGCTCCATATCTACGACTACGCCTTCCAGCGCATGTTCATGGGCCAGGCAGCCAGCATGTCCTTCGTCCTCTTCGCTATCGTTCTCATCCTCACTCTCGTCCAGTTCAAACTGCAACGGGTCGACTGGGAATTATGAGCTATCTTCATGCCCGACGCAGCCATTCTTCCTCTCTGCGCTGGTCCTTTACCGGAGTAACGCATGGCTAACCAGGACTTTGTTGGCGTACCAAGCCAGGTCGATACACAGTCTCTAAGCCGCGGCGCAACCGATTTCCAGCGCCTGCGCCGCGGCCTGTTGATCAACTACCTCATCCTGGGCGCGGGCGCCATACTGATGGTCGTACCCTTCATCTGGATGATCAGCACCTCCTTCAAACCCCAGGCCGAAACCGTCTCCTTCCCGCCCCGTCTCTTCCCCATCAACCCCACGGTTTCGAACTACATCGATGTCTTCGACCGCGCCAACATGGGCCGCCTCTACTGGAATACCACCTTCATAAGCGTCATCAAGACCATTTTCAATATCTACACCAGCGCGCTTCTGGGCTATATCTTCGGCAAATTCGTCTTCCGCGGCCGGGACATCATCTTTTACATCCTGCTCAGCACTTGGATCATCCCCTTTGAAGTCTATCTGATCCCGCTCTACCTCATGACCGTCCAGGTCGGCTGGGCCAATACCTTTACCGCCCTGATCGTGCCCGAAATCTTCACCGTCTATGCCATGTTTATGTTCCGCCAGTTCATGTACAACATCCCCACCGAGCTGATCGACGCCGCCCGCATCGACGGCGCCGGCGAGTGGTATATCTTCCACCGCATCATCATACCCCTTTCCAGGGCCGCCCTCTTCACCCTCATCGCTTTCTACTTCATGTGGAACTGGAACGACTTCCTCTGGCCCCTCGTCGTCATCTCCGACCATGACAAATACGTCATCACCGTCGGCCTCGCAACCTTCGTCGGCGAATTCTGGAACCAGTACGGCGTCATCATGGCAGGCGCCAGCCTCGCCATCATCCCCATACTCGCCCTCTTCATCGCCGTCCAGCGCTTCATCATCGAAGGCGTCGTCCTCACCGGCCTCAAGGGCTGATGCTTTCGCCGGCGAGCGTCAGCTTTGGCCCCGCCATCCTCCCTATCCTCCACACAGGCGATGTTGTCGTCGTAATTTCAAACGATCCGGAATGACACAGATCCAGGAGATAAAGGTATGTACGATATAACCTCGGAAGAAGCCCGCGCAGTCGAGTGGCACATAGAACGGATTTTGGCGTCGCCTTCGGTGCAGGCGCGGGCAGAGGCGATTGGTCGGCTTTTTGTGGAAGAGCTGGACTTCCACCCGGCAGCGGGCCCTGTAAGTTTGGCCGATGCTCCTGACAGGGTGGATCTTCCCACAGACGCCCACCACATCGCCTTCTTGGACAGCGTCCATATCGTCTACGTCGCCCTTGATCTGCCGGACAGCGACCGCGTGCGCAAGGCGGAAGCGGCCGAAGCGGCGCGGCTGATTTCTGGGCAGCTTGCGGGTGACCTGCTCCTGGTCGTCACCAATACCTCCTGCAGCCAACTCCACCTCATCTATCCCACCTTTAAGGACAACCGCTCTATCCTGCGTCGCATGGTTGTCGAACGGGACCTGCCGCGCAGAACCGCCATCCAACAGATCGCCGGCATCTTCCCACGCAAGCGGAGGACCGGCAGTATCCGCATGGCCCTGGAGTCTGCCTTCGACGTGGAGGCGGTTACAAAACGCTTTTTTACCGAATACAAGCGCGTATTCGATGCCGCGCTGGAAAAGGTCAAAGGCTTTGGCTTTAGTCAGGGCGAGAAGGACGCCAAGAGGCTCTATGTGCAGACCCTGTTCAACCGGCTCATGTTCGTCTACTTCCTCTCGCGCAAGGGATGGCTCACTTTCAACGGTGAGAAGGATTACCTCAACGCCCTCTGGAAAGACTATTTTTCACAGGAAGAGAAATTCAGTTTCTACACGGACCGGATCGATCTGCTCTTCTTTTCCGGGCTCAACAACCCGCAATCCCAGGATCTGAACTTCCAGAATGGCTTTGTTCAGACCCGAATCGGCGCTGTCCCCTTCCTCAACGGCGGCCTCTTCGAGAAGACCGACTTGGACAAGCGCCACGGCGTCATCGTACCTGACGACGCCATCAGGCCGATTCTGACCGACCTTTTTGACCGTTTCAACTTCACCGTAATGGAGTCCACACCCTTCGACATCGAGGTAGCGGTTGACCCGGAGATGCTGGGCAAAGTGTTCGAGGAACTGGTGACCGGTCGTCACGAGTCAGGTTCCTACTACACGCCCCGCCCCGTGGTGGCCTTCATGTGCCGCGAGGCGCTGAAGGGCTATCTCGCGGGTTGTGATATCTCGACGAATGAAATAGAACATATGGTCGGGGGGGGGGGGGAGCTCTCTTACAAAGACATCGCCGCATTCGTGGACGAGCGGGACACGTCCCACATTGATATCACCGCCGCGCGGCGGCTGGCAGAAGCCTTGGCTGAGGTCACCGTGGCTGACCCGGCCTGTGGCTCCGGCGCCTATCTCCTCGGCATGATGCAGGAGTTGGTCGAGTTACAGATCGCGCTTTACAGCGGTGAACTGAAGGAGGGCGCGCGTGGGCTGTATGAACTGAAGCTACAGATCATCGAGCGCAACCTGTACGGCGCAGATATCGATCCCTTCGCAACCAACATCGCCATGCTGCGGCTGTGGCTTTCGTTGGCTATCGAATATGAGGGCGATCACCCTGAGCCTCTGCCCAACCTGGATTTCAAGGTCGTCTGCGGCGACAGCCTGCTCGGCCCAGACCCTGATCCAGGTCATTTTGGCGACCTGTTCCGCGCGGGTGTGCATATGGTCGCAGAGGACCTTTCGAAGACTAAAGCGAAATTCATGAAGTCCATCGGAGGAGAAAAAGAGAGGCTGAGAGCAGAAATTGAAGAGCTTCAGGATCAACTGATACATGCGCGGGCAGAGGCTTCACCGCCTCAGGGTGTAGTCGACTGGAGCGTCGAGTTTGCCGAAGTTTTCGACAAGCGCGGCGGTTTCGATATCGTCGTGGCCAATCCGCCCTATGTTCGTCAGGAGCAAATTGGTCCAAACAAGAATGAGTTGAAGAAAGAATACGCTAGCGCCGTCACGGCACGATCCGACCTTTACTGTTATTTCTACGCCCGCGCTTTGCAGATGTTGCGCGACGGCGGGATGCACGTTTTCGTCTGTTCAAATAGCTGGCTGGACGTTGGCTACGGCGCAAAGTTACAGGAGTACCTGCTGAAAAATTCCCATGTACGCGCCGTCTACGAAAGCGCGGTCGAGAGACAGTTTTCCACAGCGCAGATCAACACCTTGATCAGCATCATTCAAAAGACCGCAGGCGAAGGCGCACAGCTTACCCGCTTTGTTTCGCTGCGGGAGGAATTTGAGAAAGCGCTTGCGAATGCGACAAGCCGCCGAGAGATAACGGTCAGCAATGCCGACCTGATGGAAGCCGGGAAGAGTGCGCCCGACGTTCGCGGGCGTAGGAAGTTCGTTGGAGACAAGTGGGGAGGAAAGTATCTGCGCGCGCCGGACATCTATTGGACGATTCAAAAAAAGGGCCGCGGTAAGCTCGTTCGCTTGGGGGATATCGCCACTGTCAAACGTGGGATCATGACTGGCGCAAACGAATTCTTCTGCCTGGACAGAAATAAAGTTGAGGAATGGGGTATAGAGAACGAATTCTTGAAACCAATGATGATCAGCCCGCGCGAATCCAGAAGCATTGCTATCGATACGACTCGGTTGCCGCGAATGCTCTTCATGTGCCATGAAGACAAAGATAATTTGGAGGACACAGCGGCATTGGACTATATCCTGTGGGGGGAATCGGAAGGATATAACCTGCGACGGTCTGTCTCTGGACGCAGGTTGTGGTATGACTTGGGGAAAAGAAAGACCGTTTCACTGGCAATGAATTACGTTATAGGTTCTACGGCACGCACGTTTTATGTCCCTACCGGGTCTCATTTCACCAATGTGTTTCACACGGTTTCCAATCCGCCGGCTTCTCTACTGAAATTCTGTGCAGCGTTGAATTCAACACTATCCCAATTCATGCTCAATCTCACAGGGCGTGCGAACTTGGGAGGTGGGGCACTCAAGGTAGAGTTGTACGAATTCGAAAGCCTGAAAATAGTGGAACCAAAGCAATTGCCCGACTTCGATAACGGTATCTTTGAAACTGCCGATTGGGACGTGCTAACACCATCAACTGAGCGCAGGCTGATAGATGACGCTGTGTTCGATTGGCTTGGCCTTACCCAAGGTGAGCGGGAAGCCGTGTATGACGGTGTAACGGAACTGGTTGAGAATCGTCGTCGCCGCGCTCAGAGTGCGTGACAATGGTGTTACATGTGGGGGCACACAAGAAATTTGACAAGGCTAGGAAAGTGTGAGAACATGCGTGCTATAAACGGTTTTTGACCGGTCGAAGTATTCCTGAGGTCGCAATTCCTTAAGGGAGGCCCATCATGCCATCCTCTATCGAGTGGACAGACGAAACCTGGAACCCCGTAACCGGCTGCACGCGAGTGTCGCCCGGCTGTGACCACTGCTACATGTACGCCCTCTATCCCCGTCTGAAAGGGATGTCGGTCCGCGGCTACGAGACCAGTCCGGATGATGTACGCCTGCTCCCTGAACGCCTGCAGGCCCCGCTGACCTGGAAGAAACCACGGCGCGTCTTCGTGAATAGCATGTCGGATGTATTCCACCCCAGGGTACCGTTTGACTTTGTGCTCGAAATGTTTCTCGTAATGCAAGAAGCGGCCGCGCGGCGCGGTCATATATTTCAGGTGCTGACAAAGCGACCGGGCCGGGCCGTCGCCTGGTGGCAGCGGCATAAGGAGCACTTCCCCACCGGCTGGCCGGCTCGTATCTGGATGGGCACGTCGGTTGAAAGCCAGAAATACGCGCCCAGACTGTCCGTGCTGGCCCGAATACCTGCGCCCATTCGCTTTGTATCGGCAGAGCCGCTTCTGGATCGGCTGGACTTGGCCGAATGGCTGGAGCAAGGCGTATTGCAATGGGTGATTGTCGGAGGCGAGAGCGGCGCCGGCGCCAGAGCGATGGATCCGGATTGGGCGCGGACGCTACGTGATCAATCTGCCAGAGCTGATGTAGCCTTCTTCCTCAAACAGCTCGGTGGCGTGCATAATAAACGGTCGGGAGAACGCGCAGTGCTAGATGGTCAACTTTGGCACGAATACCCAAAATAAGACGGAGAAGAGAACAATGCCACCTACTACGACACTTTGGCAGCTTGAAGAACACACACTTGGCAAACATAGGGTGCTGGAAAACTATATGAATGCTTGGCTTCCAATTATGCGACGATGGAACGAACGCGTCCTGTTCATCGATGCTTTCGCGGGCCCAGGAAAGTACGCAGGCGGAGAGGATGGATCACCAGTTATCGCGTTAAAAACCCTTATCAAACATACCGGGCAGCAGAGGATGCGGGGTGAGATAACATACATGTTTATCGAAAAGGATCTCGATCGAAAGAAACATTTGGACAATGTAGTAAAGCAGATGAAAGACGAGATCCCAAATAACTGCGACATTCTCATCTCCAGAGCCACATTTGATGAGAAGTTAACTGAAGTCCTCAACAAGATCGATGAGCAGAAAAGGAGATTGGCGCCTGCGTTTGTGATGATCGATCCCTTTGGTGTCTCTGATACTCCAATGAATGTCATTCGGCGGATTCTGGCCAATTCTAAAACTGAGGTTTACATTTCGTTTATGTATGAAGCTATCAATCGGTTTAGGGAAGAACCGCGTCTCGCGCCTCACTTTGACAATTTGTTCGGTTGTTCCGATTGGCGAAGGGGGCTAGAGATAACAGACGGGACACAGAGAAAAGACTATTTCTATGGCCTATATAAAGACTGTCTGAAAAATGCTGGCGCAAAGTATGTGCTCCATTTTGAGCTATACAAACTCGAGAGACTCATTTATGCCATTTTCTTTGCCACGCAGCACGAGAAGAGTTGTGACGTGATGAAGAAAGCTATGTGGAAAACTGTGCCGTTTGGTGATTTCAAGTTCAAGAGTGGAACGGCTAACCAACTTACTCTGGGTATAGAGCCGGCCGATTTCACAACATTGCGAGAGGCTTTGCACACAGAGTTTGGACAAAATAGGTGGGTCGCTATAGAGGAAGTTGAAAAATTCGTAATGACTGACAAGACGGATTTTCATACCGGTCATCTCAGGCAGAAGACGTTATCGCCAATGGAGAAGGACGGTGAGATCGAAGTGAGATCATCCAATCCGAAGAGAAAAAAAGGTTCATTCAAAGAAGGAACTCAGTTGAGGTTTATCAGGACGTCATGAACAGATTCGGCACGTGCTGGCAGACTCTCCCATCAGCCTAGATGAGAAATCTCCCCCCACATCGGGATGGGAGTCGTAGAGAAGAAATTCCTCCAACTCCATGCAGATCGAAAGCATAGCCATCAAAAACTACCGCTGCTTGCGCGACATCGTGCTGAACGACCTGGCACGCCTTACCGTCGTGGTCGGCGCGAACGGTTCGGGCAAGTCGTCGCTGATCGATGTGTTCGCATTCCTGAAAGATGCCTTGACGCAGAACGTAGCCACTGCAGTGGCACAGCGCGGCGGCCAGGTATTCGTGTCCACCCACTCGCCCGACTTCCTCAACGGGGCGGAGCTTGACGAAATACGCTGGCTGGTCAAGGAGGATGGCTTCACCACCGTCCGCCGCGCGTCCGATAGCAAGCTTCTGCAGTCCCTCATTCACGAAGGCGACCTGCCCGGCCTGTTCTGGAGACAGACCGAACACGAAGGAGCGCGGCCCCAGTGAACTCTGTTGTCTTCTTGCTCGAGGAGCCATCTATGCAGGACCTGCTCAACGGACTGCTTGCCCGTCTGTATCCCGATTTGGCCTTCCAGTTCTTGGCCTATGAAGGAAAGAGCGATCTGGAGAAGAACATCCCGCGCAAGTTGTGGGCTGGCTGGCCGCCGGGCGTGCGCTTTGTCGTCTTGCGAGACAACGACGGCGCTGACTGCGTACAGCTTAAGCAGCGGCTCCTGCAGTCCTGTCAGACGGCTGGCCGGGGCGATACCCTTGTACGGATCGTGTGCCAGGAACTCGAAGCCTGGTATCTGGGCGAGCCTGACGCTTTGGCCGACGTCTTCGGAAACGAAAGACTACGCGGGATCGGTCGCAAGGCGCGCTTCCGTGATCCGGACACTGTTCAGAAACCCTCAAAGGCCCTCAAAAAGTTTGTGCCTGGATTCCAGAAAGGCAGCGGTGCGCGAATGATGGCGAAATACCTTTCGCGGGAGCAGAACCGGTCGAAAAGTTTCCAAGTCCTGCTGTCCGGTCTTGGCAGATTGTACGCCGGGTGCAAAGCCAGCGCTTCGGGCTCAACTATCTGACTATGGATATCCTCCACGCCACAACCGACCCGCCCCTCCTAGACCGGCTCCAACAGATGCTTAACAGTTCGGAGCGCGCTGACATCGCCGTCGGCTACTTCTTCATGAGCGGTTTCCGGGCCGTGGCCGACCAGTTGTCCCGCCTGCAAAAAGTGCGCATCCTCGTCGGCCGCACCGATGGTCGCGTGCTGGAGGAGGTGGCGCTGGGCTTGCAGCAGGCCCAGGCGCTACAGTCCCAACTGCAAGCCGACGCCACTATCCGCCGCAGCCAGCGCGCCGGCATGGCGCAGCGGGCCGTGGACAACGTTTCCGAAGGCGTAGCCGTCCTACCTCAGACCGACGATACCAGGGAGGCAGTCGCCCAATTGCGGGATATGATCGCTGCCGGCCGCGTCGAGGTACGCGCCTACCTGCGTAGTCGCCTCCACGCCAAGGCCTACCTCTGCTGGTACCAGCAAGGACACGCAGAACCGGGAGGCGCTGTCGTAGGCTCCTCCAACTTCACTCTCACCGGGTTCACCGGCAACACCGAACTTAACGTCCGCGTCACCGGTGACGCGGAGATGACCGAACTGCGCCACTGGTTCGATGACCTCTGGCAGGACTCGGAGGATATCAGCGATAGCCTGGTGACCGAGTTGGACCGCTCTTGGGCCATTGTCAGCACCCCGCCCTATCATATTTTCCTCAAGGCTCTCTACGAACTCTACGGCGCAGATCTGGGTACCGCCGCGCCTCTGCCCATCACTTCCCACGGCGTCGAACTGGCCAATTTCCAGGTCGACGCCGTCAGCCGCGCGCTGGCCATGATCGAGCAGCACGGCGGCTGTTATATCGGCGACGTGGTCGGCCTCGGCAAAACATTCATCGGCGCGGAGCTCCTCCGTCAACTTCGGGTCAGCTACCCCAACGAAGGCATGCCCCTGATCATCGCGCCGGCCGGCCTGAAACCGATGTGGCAGCGGGTCAACGAGGACTTCGGCCTTGGCGCCGCGGTGATCTCCCACAGCATCATTACTTCAGCGCCCGATGCTGAGTTCGATGAGGAGTTGGGGCGTTATATCGACGCCGAGGCAGCCGGACACGGAATTATTCTGGAGCAGGAGTATCCTAACCGCGGCCCGGTACTGGTAGATGAGGCGCACAACTTCCGCAACATCAACAGACGCTCAACCGGGCTGCGCAGCTACCTGGATGCCGGCGACCATAAAGTGATCCTGCTTAGTGCCACGCCCCAGAATCTCGGACCAAGAGACATCTACCGGCAGCTCCGTCTCTTTCTGGACGAAATAAACCACGGCCTCAACATAGAGCCGCTCGCTCTGGAAGACTACTTCCGCAACGCCGAAATCTGGCACCGCTACCGCGCGGAGTACGAAAACTTTCGCGCCGAACATGAGGAGTGGGAGCGCAATGGGTCCAAAGGGCAGTTTCCATTACCGCCTGAGCGACCTACCGTGCCCCGCGCCGACGTTGAGCAAGTCCTCACGCCGGTCTTCATCCGCCGCCGCCGTAAGGATGTCAAGGAGCTATACGCTGAAACGGCTACCGTTGACGGCCGCCCCGTTCGCTTCCCGCAACCCGTACTGTCGAATCTTGAGTATCGACTTGATAAGGTGTACGCCAAAGCCGGCCCCTTTGAGGAACTTGAGGCTTCGCTCAGGGAGCACAAAGGCGCCCGCTATCGGGTTATCGACTACATACGGCCGGAAGCGGAGGGCAAGCCGGAGTATCGTGACCTGTTCAGAGCCAGAAACAGGATTGCCAGACTGATGCACGTTCTCCTCTTCAAACGGCTGGAGTCCAGCATCGAGGCCTTCCGTTCCACGCTGGAGTCGCTCATCAACAGCAACCACAATTTCAGGCAGGCACTTGACAATGGTTTCGTTCCAATCGGGGACACGGCAACGCGGCTACTCTCCGGGCAGTCCTTTGACGCCGCCGAACTGCTAGAAATTCTCATGCAGGAAGAGCAGCGCAGACGCCGGCGCAACCTTGACAAGGCCAAGCTCGTCCACGCTACCACCGACTTCTTTGTCGACCGCTGGCTTGAAGACTTGGTCGCCGACTACGATTTGTTAAGCGGCATTTATGATCGCGTCAGGGATATTGGCCCGGAAGATGACGACAAGCTCCATGTGTTGCGGAGATTCCTGAACAGGACCGAGGTCAGGTCGGGCAAGGTGCTTATCTTCTCCGAAGCTGAAACGACCGTCGAGTATCTGTACAATCAGTTGAACGCTGATGGCGAAAACCCTGAGATTGCACTCATGACGGGCAGTACGCGCAACCAGGCCGAAAACATCGTTAAGCGGTTTGCGCCGACTTGGAATCTCGGCCCTAACGAGGAGCTTCGCGGCCCTGAGATACGCGTACTGCTGGCCACAGACATCGTATCCGAAGGACAGAACCTTCAGGACTGCGCTCGCGTTCTCAACTATGATCTTCACTGGAACCCGGTCAGACTGATCCAGCGCTTTGGCCGCGTCGACCGCATCGGCAGTGAATACGATACGATTTACCTGCACAACATGTGGCCCGATCTCGCCGTGGATGCTGAACTGTCGCTCACAGACCGCCTGCACAACCGCATCCAGTCATTCCACGACCTCATCGGTCTGGACAGCAAGCTCCTGTCCGACGCTGAACGGCTGAATGGCAACGCCATGTACCGCATCTATGAGGGCAAAGAACTGCCGGAGATCGATGAGGAACTGGACGAGGTCTCTGCCAACCAGCGCGCAATCGCTTTGTTGCAGAGAATTCAGGAGCATGAGCCCGATCTGTGGCAGACCATAGCCGATCTGCCTGACGGAATTCGATCGGCTCTTCGCGTTCCATCGGGGCAGGTAGAACTGCCTGCTGGCGCGTCAATACAGGTCCCGCTTGAAATAGAGCGTATGCAGATGGCCTTAATGTCACCACAGGTGATGGAGGCTGACCCTTCTCCTTTTGATGATCCGCGGTCCGGGGAAACGCTGGTTCTCCTCAGCGCCGGCGATGTCAAGAACTGTTACGCCGTAGATGGTGAACTCCGTCCGCGCCCTATCAGCCCTTCCCAGTTTATCGCTGCGGCAGAATGCCAACCGGACACACCCGCCCAGCCTTTACCGCCTCAGACGAACGAACGGGTCATGGCTGCCTTCGATCAGTTTCAGAAGGACCTTGGCAGACGACTGGGGCGGTTCCGGAAGCGCGCAGACAGTCGCAATCGACGTTTCATTTCTAAGCAACTTGGAATTCTTCGGAGCGAATCGCGGGAGAACAGCGCAAAAGTACTGCAAATTGAGACACTGCAAAGCATTTTCTTGAGCGATCTGCCCCCTCAAGCGGAGAATTCTCTAACCGAGATCAGGAACAGGCGGCTCGACGGTCCGGAGTTGCTCAGACGACTCGAAGCTCTTCGCTTTCGCTACCGGTTGAACCCTCCCGACGACTCCGAGATGTCGCAACCTTCAGAACCGCAGGTGATCCGCATCGTCTGTTCCGACGGTCTGCTATAAACTATCGGTTTTTCGGAAAGTTGGCAGGATTCGGTTCACTAGACGTCGTTGACACTGTCTATAGGCCAAGTACGATGCGAACAGTCGGAAACGCGAATGCGGAGTGAGCGGGCCGTTCTCTCTTTCCTCTCTCCTCTCCGCTCTTTCCCCGCCCTTCAGCGTTCCGTTCTTGTTGACCGGCCTGCCCAAAATGTCAACGGAACCTGATAGAGGATCCACTGCATATCCGCATGGCATGACGCTCCCGTCGGCCTTGATACTGGCTGCGGTACCGGGCTCCCTACCGGCTCACTTCGACACTTTCGCCCGAGCTGGCACTCTCAACTGCCGCGACCGCCATTCGTATGCTCTCCAGGTTGTCGCGGCCTGAACATTCCGGCTCGCGCCCCTCTTCCACAGCGCGCAACATCTCTCCCATCGAACCGGCGAAGCCCTCATATCCCCATGTGCCGGCGATCTCGAAAGTCTGTACCTGCTCCGGGGAATCCTTGAACGACAGGCTCAACCTGGCCGTTTCCATAGGATCGCTGAGCAGCGCGCTCCCGTGCGTGCCATCCAGGTACCACAGATGATCATGGAGAGCAGGGGCTGAAACGATGTTGTTAAAGTGCAAGGTCGTCATGACCTGGGACGAAGGCTCGTATTCGAAGAGGATTGTATAGATCATCGGGGAGACCGCATTCTGACCGGGCGCCATCGTGGTTGTCGCTTTCACCCGCCGCGGTGTGTAACCACTGAAGTAACGGCTCAAATCAATATAGTGGATACCATGATCAACGATGTTGAAATCCTCATGCTCTGCGTACCAGCCATAGTCCTGATAGGCCCGATGGAAGTGGGTAACGGCGTAGACATGCCCCAACACACCGCGTTCGACCAGGAGTCTGAGTGCTCGATGGGGGGGCGCCCAACGCGCCTGGTGATTGACCATCAGTGTTACCCCGGCGTCGCGGCATATTTCAACAATGTGCTTGGCCTCGCGCAAGCTGGGAGCCAAGGGCTTCTGTGAGAAGACGTGCTTGCCTGCGGCGGCGATCTGCTCGACCAAAGGCAGGCGTTGGTGAGCATGTACTGCCAGGTCAACGATCTGCACCTCAGGATGCGAAAGCAGCTCTTCCACGTCGGTTGTAACCAGGGGGTTGTCGAAATTGGCTGCCACCCTGCGAGCCTTCTCCTCCGTTTTGTCGCAACATGCGACGACGCGGTAGCACGCCCTCTTGTAAGCGGGCATCTGCGATCGGAGGACGATGTTGCCGCATCCGACGAAGCCAATGCCATAGCGCAGATCTGATGGCAGAACGGGCTGGTAGTCAGCAGGTTGCAGGTCCGGGAACATGGCTATGGTTCTCCTTGGACGTAGTCGGAGGCGAAGGTCGCAATAACCTGCCGCTTCACACCGTTACGCGGATGGAATATGTGAGTCGGGCCATTCGGGAGGATCATATTGCTCTCGGCCGATCCTGGAACCCACTCGAGGGTACTGCGCCCTGCTACACCTGAGAGTTCACAGAAAGGGCCAATCAAAGGGCGGGCAATGTTGAGGGCCTCCGGCTGAGGAAGGAATGACTTTCGCCTGCCTCGCGCCGCCTGTGAATATCCTGCTCTTCTCGGGTTCAGCAATTGGATCCGGCGGGGGAGTGGGGCTGACGCCGCGACAGATACGCGGGAGGCCCCATTTGCGGCAGGAGTCGTTCTTCGGACTTTGGCTGCTTCCTTAAGGGCTGTACTTCAACACCCGCCCCCGGTTGTCAATCCCGCCGGCCCGGTCCGAACCACCCAGAACATACGCCGTCCCCGCATAACCAACCACTGGCATCCCATGAATGCCCGCCGGCAACGCCGGCAAAAGCGTCCACGCGCCTGAGTCCGGGTCATACAACTCCGCGCTTGCAAGCGCGGTCCATGGCCGCGGTCCCAGAATCTCGCCGCCGGCAACAATGATGCGGCCGCCTACCGCGGCCGCGCCAAACCCGCTGCGCGCTTCGTTCAACGCGGGACCGTCCCGCCACGCACCGCTGGCCGGATCAAATATCTCCACCGATGCCAGCGCGCCCGCCCCGCCCCAACGCCCGCCAATGACCCATAGCTCGCCGTTGAAAGCCACAGCCGCCACATGCTCGCGCGGCTGTGACGGGCCGGGCAAAACGGACCATGCGTCCTCCTCCGGATCATAACGAAGCAGAGCCGTAGTTCCGTTCGTGCCGCCGACAAGATAGATAGAATCCCCCAGCGAGACCGCCTCCCCGCTCATGCGCCGTTCCGGCATCGCACCGGCCGCAGTCCACGCCTCCGTCGCCGGATCATAGACGAAGATCGATGCCGTAGCCTGCCAGCTCAGGTCGGGCCCCCCGCCAAAGACGTAGACCTTTCCGCTGTGACCGGTCACCATCATATGGTGGGCCGGTTCGGGCATCGGCGCCAGGGTCGTCCAGCTGTCGTTCGCCGGATCGTAGGCCGCGAAATCGGTCAACCCGCCGAATCCGCCCGGCACGTAGAAGATCCCATCGACGATACCCGCCCGCATCTCCGATCGGGCCGTGGGCATCGCTGCGCCGATCTGCCAAACGGCTGCAGCCTCGTCCGACTGAGGAGGCGCCGCTCCGTCTCCCTCCGGCGCCGGAGCGGGCAGTTGACCCGACGCACACGCGGCCAGCAACAGCATCGCCATTATCGGCAAGAGAATCGTCAAGGCACGTAGGCGGCGGCTCATCATCCTATCCCCGTACCTGCGCTTCGATCATTTCACCCCATGCCAACAGAAGCTCATCCGCGCCGAACGGCGCGCAGAACTGCACCCCCAGCGGCAGCCCGTCCTCCATTTTCCCGGACGGGATCGCCAGCGCCGGCGCCCCCGCGTTCGTCCAGGGAAGATTCATGATCGGGTTGCCGGTAGAATGAATCCCGTGCGGCGCGGGGCCCGGCGCGGCCGGTGCAATCCACAGATCCGCGCCGGCCGAAACGAGCGCCTCCTCCATCGCATGGCGTAAACGCAGTTGATCAGCGCGTATCTCATCCCGTTCCTCGTCGGAAACGGTAGCCCCGGTTTTCATGATCTCGTGCATATGGACGCTGTACCGGTCAGAATACTCCCTGTACCATTCATTATGAACTTGGGCCACCTCGACCGCAGTCAGGCGGCGGTGGCGCCGGTTGAGATCGGCGTAGTCTTGGAAGAAAGGGATGCGTTCGATGCGGAACCCCCTCTCGGCTAACCTGTCCAACGTCTTCTCGAAGTGCTGTAAACCGACCTCCTCTGCCTCCTCCAGATAAGGGCCGTCTGGGACTGCCAGGGCCGGCAGACCGTCAGGAGGCGCACACGCACTGTCATCCCAACTGCCAAACAGCGCTGAGCAGGCCAGTTGCATCGTCGCTACATCCTGGCTGAAAAGCCCCGCATGATCTACAGATTTCGAGAAGAAGAGCATTCCAGCGGTAGGGATCCGGTCATAACTGGGCTTGAAGCCGATGATCCCGCAGAACGCCGCCGGCCGGATGACCGAGCCGATCGTCTGGGTGCCCAGCGCCAGCGGAAAGAAGCCGGCCGCAACGCCCGCGGCCGACCCGCTGCTCGATCCGCCCGGTGTATGTTCCGGGTTGTGCGGGTTGCGGGTCGGGCCCGGCTGAAAGTAAGCGAATTCGGTGGTAACAGTCTTGCCTGCGATCAGCGCGCCGTTCTGTTTGAGGCGTGTCACCACCTCCGATTCCATCCCCTTGAACAGCTCCGCCGGCAGTTTTGAACCGGCCTTCGTGGGAAATCCGTCCACGCGAAAGAAGTCCTTCACGCCGGCAAGCAGCCCGAACAGAGGGGGCCGCTGCGCCGGGTCAGGATAGCGGGCCAGCAGAGCCTCGGCCTCACGCGTCAGCCGCTCCCGTCGCGCCGGCTCCGGCAGCACCGCCTGGATGAGTGGGTCTTCAGCGTCGATGCGGTCGCAAACCGTGTGGACGTGTGTAATCAGATCGATCTCGCCGCTACGCAGCGCAGCGGGGCTCGGAAATCCTGTATCAGGCATCAACGTTTCTCCGGTATCGCACGCTTAAGCAGTTTGTATTTCACAGCAGCAATTGGTCCAACCACTCGATCCGGTCCGCTAGCGCAGGAACGCTTCCACCAGCCCGCCATCCACGTTGAGAATCTGTCCCGTCGTCTTGGCGAGTGCGCCGCTGATCAGCAGATACGCGGCCTCGGCCTGGTCCTCCGGCAGAATTGCCTGTTTCGTCAGCGTGCGCTGGGCGTAGAATGCCGCCAGGCGGTCCCGCAACGCGTCCGTCTCCTCCGCCTCGTCGAAGTGGATCTCATACTTCTGCAGCCCCGAAATCACACGCTCGCGCGGGAACATCGAGCTGCCTGTCACGACCGTGGCCGGAGCCAACCCGTTGACCCGCACATTCGGCGCCAATTCAATTGCCAGCTCGCGCACCAGGTGGTTCGCCGCCGCCTTGCTCGTGTCGTAGGCCAGCGAGCCCTTCTTTGCCACGGCGCCGTTGACACTGGTCGCGATCACCAGCGAGCCCGGCAGCCCCTGCGCCTCCCAGATCTTGCGTGCTTCATCCGCGACAATATACGCCCCTTTGACGTTCACGTCGAAAGTTGTATCCCATTTCTCGTCGGGAATCTGGCCGCTGGCATCGGGTGGATAGTAGTAGCCGGCCGTAATCACCAGATGGTCGATGCCGCCGTAGGCCAGCAGCGTCCGGTGGAAGAGCGCCTGCACACTGGCCCGGTCGCCCGCATCCACGCCCACCCCAATCGCCGGCCCGCACGCGGAGATGCCCGTACCCGCCACGCCAATGCCGACCCCGTAAATCCCCGTCAGTTCGTCGGCAGTCGCCTGCGCCGCCTCCGCGTTCAAGTCCGCGCAGACAACATGCGCACCCTCCTTTGCCACGCGGTGCGCGATCGCCCTGCCGATGCCGCTGCCCGCGCCGACCACAGCGACCACGTTACGCGCCAGCTCCTGTTCCGGCGGCATCCGCCGCAGCTTGGCCTCCTCAAGCAGCCAGTACTCGATGTCAAAGGCCTCCTGCTTGGGCAGCGCCACGTACTTGCTGACCGTTTCCGCGCCGCGCATCACCTCCACCGCGCAGTTGTAGAACTCTGCCGTCACCCGGCTTTCGCTCTTGTTCTTGCCCCAGGCGATCATACCTACGCCCGGAATCAGAATCACCGTCGGGTTCGGGTCCCGCATCGCCGGAGAATCGGCATGCCTGTGGGCATTGTAGTAATCGGCGTAGTCCTGCCGGTATTTGGCCAGCCCGCCTTCCAACTTCTCCAGCAGCGCCCCCACATCCTTCGTCCGCGGGTCCCAGTCCACGTAGAGCGGCTTGATCTTGGTGCGCAGGAAATGATCGGGACACGAAGTCCCCAGTTCGGCAAGCCGGGCCGCGTCGTGGCTGTTGACGAACCGCAGAATCGCCTCGTCCGCCTGCACCGTGCCGACAAATACATTCTCCTGGCTGACCATGCCGCGCAGTGCCGGCAGCAGCGCCGCCAGCAGCGACTCCCGCTCGTCGTCGGCAAGCGCTGTGTATTTCTGGCCGCCAAATGTCTCTGCGCCCTTGTCCCGGCTCTCGATGTAACGGGCCGCCTTCTCGATGATATCCAGGCTCAACTCGTAGCAGTCTTTGTCGTCCCCGGCCCAGTTGATCAGCCCGTGTCCACCCATCATTATGCCTTCCATCGCCGGATTCGCTGCCGCAATCTCCCCCATCACCAGCCCCAGTTCGAAGCCGGGCCGCTGCCAGTCCACCCAGCCCAGCTGGTCGCCGAATATCTCAGCGGTCAGCGCCTCGCCCTCCTCGGCCGCGGCGATCGCAATGACCGCGTTGGGATGGGTGTGGTCCACGATGGGCGCCGGGATAAACGCGTGCAGCGGCGTATCGATCGAAGAAGCACGCGGGTTGAGGTCGTAGACGCAGTGGAGATACTTCCCCACCATCTCATCCTCGATCGGCGTCTTGACCCCCTTCTCGTCGGCCGCGTCGTAAATGGCGCGCAACTGCCGGATCTTCTCCATATACAACGAGGAGAAGTTCTCCCGTTTCGAAGTGCGCAGGTCGCCGCCTGACCCCTTCACCCACAGTACCTCGACCGACTCGCCTGTCAGAGGGTCGGTCTCCATGTACTTGGAAGAAGTGTTGCCGCCGCCCGTGTTAGTGATACGCTGGTCCTGGCCGAGCAAGTTCGAGCGGTAGACGAGATGCCCGACCGGGTCGAGCCCGGCCGCCGTTTCATCGTCCCATAAGTAGGATACGTGTCGATAGTCGCTGGGTGCAGTCATGTCGAGACTCCGAAAATGTAGAAAAAGACCGGTGGCCAGTGCCCCGTGCCCAGTAGGAATAATCGTATCGCCAGCCGCTAGTCTCCGGCGACTGGTCACTGCAGTGGGCAGTGTAGCAGAAAGCGAAAGCCAGCGCTAACAATTGGCCCAGGTGAAGAGGACAGGCGAGTCTGGACGGGCGGGTCCGGCTCTGTTACAATTCCGCTGCTGCTTAACCTGTTTTTTTCCTGATGCGAGGCATAATTCAGGCTTTGACAACTGGTTCTGTTGAGCCGTCTTCCCTCATTCCCATGTCACTTGAATTCTGGCGCAATCTGTCCGTCGTCTGGATCTCGATCCACGTCTTCCTTCTCTGCCTGATTCCGCTAGCCATTGCATTTCTGGCCGTACAAGGCATGAGATGGGTGCTGGGCGGAGCGCAGTCCGGTCTTGAAAATCTGCAGGACGCCAGCAGCAAAGCCCGCGCCAAGACTGAAGAGACGGCCGCGCAAGTGACCTCTGCCGTGATTCAAGGGCAGAGCAAAGGCGAGAGAGCCCAAGCAACCCTCAGACAGTTGCTGCAGCGTACGGCGCCTCCCCGCGATCGCGCCAAATGACGGAATGGCTTCCCATCCATTTCTTGACCGGTTGACTCGCTCCCAAAGGCCGAGAACAGCGCCCACAATTTCAAACTGGCAGCAGTCTCTAAACTTCAGTGGATAGTGAATAGTGAACGGCAGTTACTAGCCACTAACTCCTAACCACTGGGCCGAAGGCCCAATTCGAAAGTCCCTGTTTTGGGATCAAGCTACTCTCAGACGTTCCCGATTTTGGATGGTTGACAAGACGTGCAGTTTCCTCCAAAATACAAGCCAGTCAAAATGCCAATAATAGATAGATCGTCCCCGCCTCTCGACCTTGCCAAGTGACTGAAAGTATCGCATTTCCGTGAAACTCCAGTGCAGAACTCTCCAAACCTAATTTCAGTAAGGAGGAAGCAAAGTCATGAAAAAGCTCTATCTGTTCGCCATCTTCATCCTGGTGATGGCAATCATGGTGTCGGCCTGCGCGGCCCCCGCGGCGCCGGCGGAGTCCGGGGCCGTGGAAGAGGAGACGCCCGAGGAAGTCACCATCAGTATCATCACCGCCCAGGGCCCCCTGGCCGATGGCCTCGTCGCTCTGATCCCGCAGTTTGAAGAAGAAAATCCGGGCATCAGGGTCGAAGTGGCGCCTTTCCCCTGGACGACATTCTTCGAAAAGGTAATCTCGCTGGCCCGCACCGAGTCCGGTGAATTCGACGTCATCTTCGCCGATGATCCCTGGATGCCCAACATCGTCGACGGCGGGCTGTCGGTCAACCTGACCGAAACCTATGGCGCAACCCGCGACGACGACGTGCCCCAGGTCTCCTACGACGTCTTCTCCTGGCCTCCCCCCTATGGCCCTATCCCCTTGGACTTCCAGACCGGTGAGCGGCCGGACCTGCACGCCCTGCCCATCTAGGGCAACGTCATCATGTTCTACATCCGCCAGGACATCCTCGACGAACGCGGACTCGATCCGCCTGTAACCTGGGATGACGTTCTGGCGATCGCTGAACAGGTCCACTGTCCTGATTGCGACCCGCCCTTCTACGGATACAATGTGCGCGGCGCAGCCGGCAGTGACGCCTTGGCCCTGCTGTGGTCGATGGGCGGCGGCATCTTCGACGACGAGTTCAACGTCATCCTCGATGACGAGGCCGGCTGCGATGCGCTCACGCTCTATGAGCAGTTGAGCAAATACTTGCCGCCTGGCGGCAATACCTACGGCACCACCGAGATGGTCGCCGAAGTCGTCTCCGGCCGCGCCATGATGGGCATCGGCTGGCCGGGCGACGCCTACGCCGCCTTCGAAGACGAGACCGACTCGGATGTAGCCGGCAAGATGCTCTATCTGCCTCTGCCCGCCTCCGAGGTCGGCGCTCCCCATGTTTCCATGATGGGCCACTGGGGCCTCGTGCTCAATGCCCATTCCGAGCACAAGGACGCCGCCTGGACCTACATGGAGTGGATGCACTACAACCAGGAGCACGCGCTGGCCTACGCCCACGCCGGCGGCATCCCCTTCCGCAAGTCCGTCTTCAACGACCCTGAACTGATCCTGGAAAAGCCCTGGTTCCCGGCCCAGTTCGAGGCCCTGATGGTGCCGCCGAAGTGGCGGCCCCGTAGCACCCAGGCTACCGGAATCAGCCTCGCCATCCTTGGGCCGGCCTTCAGCGCCGTCGGTGCCGGTGACATAACCGGCCAGGAAGCCTGCGAGCAGGCTGGCGCCGAAATCCGTCTCGAGATGGAGGGTGTTACCAACTAGTGTGATTTCAGAAGAGAGGAGTGGGAATCCCCCCTCATTCCTCACGGCGGTTTTTAGTAGTCAGTAGCCAGTTTTTAGTGAACGGCAACGGCGAACGCCACTAAAAACCGCCTTTTTGACCTACCGGCCCAAGGAGGGGTTTCGTTGACCGTACAGCAGACCGTCAGTCCCTTGCCCGGACAGGGCACGAATAGCGCCGCCTTACAGCCGCCGCCCCCCCAGGGCATGTGGTCCGAACTATTCAGCTATCGCGACAACCGCCTCGGGGTCATGCTGATCGTGCCCAGCCTCCTGGCTCTGATCCTGGTCCAGTTCTATCCCATCGTTTACAACTTTTGGTTGATCCTCACCAGCGAAAAGGGTGAGTGGATCGGCCTCGCCAACCTCTCCCGGCTCACCCGGGACACCATCTTCCACGGCGCGCTGATTTTCAGCCTCAAGATGGGCATCGTAGTTGTTCCCATGTGCCTGCTTGTCGGGCTGGGACTGGCCCTTCTGGTGCACAGCGACTATGCCGGCCGTAAGGCGATTTGGATCTCCATCCTTATCATTCCGCTTATGGTCTCCGAAATCGTCGCCGGTATGATGTGGAAGATCATGTACCACCCCACCTTGGGACTGGTAAACGTTCCGCTCGCCGCACTCGGCTTCGAACCTATCATCTGGCTTGTGAAGGCCGATACCGCCTTTATCGCCCTCTGTGTCGTCGAGATCTGGCGCATCAGCCCCTTGGCATTTTTGCTTCTCTACGCCGGCCTCAACCAAGTCCCCCGCGACATCTACGAGGCCGCCGCCGTCGATGGCGCAACCCGCTGGCGCGCCTTCTGGGACATGACCCTACCCTATATCAGGCCAATGTTCGCCATCGCCACCATCCTCGTCTTTGTCTGGTCCACCCGCACCATCGGCACCATTGCCGCGACCACTCAAGGCGGCCCGGGCCGCGCCACCTGGAACCTGTCCTGGTACATCTACGGTATGTCCTTCCAGCGGCTCAAGCCCCACTACGCCTCTGCAGCGGTGCTCGTCATGCTGCTGATGACCTACATCGCCGGCACGATCTTCGTTAGATATCTGTGGGTGGAGCGCCGAAGCCGATGAGCCTGAAGGCCGTTTACATGGGAGTGTAAGCTGATGGCACAAACAGAAGTGAGTGAGACGACAACCAACGAACCCGTGCCCCAAACTGTTGAAATGGCCGTACAGGAACGCCGTTTCAACCCGCGAAAACTGCTCGTTGTCATCGTCCTCTACCTCGCCGCCTTCTGGACCCTCGTCCCCATGTACTGGGTCGCCATCTCTTCCATCAAATCTTTGCGCGACCTCGCCCACATCCCGCCCCGTTTCTTCCCGACAGATCCCCGTCTTGACGCCTGGGTGACCATCTTTGAACGCCGCATTCTCGAAAACGTTTACAACAGTCTCGTCGTCGCCACCTTGGCAACCATCATCTGCCTTATTATTGCAGTGCCCGCCGCCTACGCCGCCACCAGGATGCGCCTGCCCTTCAAGTTCGTCGCCATCGTCGTCGGCCTGATGGGCCTCGTCGCGCTTCTGCCCCCCATCGCCTCAGCCATCCCCCTCTTCCTCCTCGGCAGTGATCTTGGAATAATTGACGAAAAATATACCCTGATCATCCTTTACACTGTTCTCAACACCGCCTTTGCCGTCTGGGTCTTGCGCGGCACCTTCATGGACGTCCCCATGGACGTAGAGGAAGCTGCCCTGATGGATGGCGATACACGTTTCGGCGCTGTGCGCCGCATCCTGCTGCCGCTGATCTTTCCCAGCCTCTTTTCGATCGCCATCCTGCTGTTTATCTTCAATTGGAACGAGTACATTATCGCCCTCTACTTCGTGAATTCCATGAAAACCATGACGCTTCCGATCGCGATCCAGGCGCAGATTCCACAGCACGAACTCGACTGGGGCGTGGTCAGCGCCGCGGGCACGATCGCAGTTTTTCCCGTGTTGGTCGCAGCCTTTACATTGCAGAGATTCCTCGTGCGCGGGCTGACATTTGGCGTCGCCAGCGGACAGTGAGATGTGACCAAATTTGCATTGCCAGCAACACTACGAGTTTGCGTTGCCGCCCGGCGAAAGAAAAACAATTATCCACGAAGAACACCAAGAAAACACGAAGACCTGGAAAAAGAAAGGGAGGGCGGACAGCGTCAAATAGGCTGGCGCCGAAACCACGCTAGATTGACTTCCGAGAGCAAAAGGAGAGTAGATTTTGGCGGAAGTAAGAATAGAAGGTCTGACAAAGTACTTCGGCGATACCTGCGCCGTTAATCAACTCAATCTCGTCGTCAAGGATGGCGACCTGGTCGTCCTGCTCGGCCCTTCCGGCTGTGGCAAAACCACCACCATGCGCTGCGTAGCCGGTTTGGAGCGCCCCACCTACGGCGATATCTACATCGGCGAGACGCGTGTCAACGACCTCGAACCGCGCGAACGCGATGTCGCGCTCGTCTTCCAGAGCTATGCCCTCTACCCCCACTTCACCGCCTTCGACAACATCGCTTATCCCTTGCGCCTGCGTAAGACGCCAAAAGATGAGATCGAGCGCAGGGTCCGCGACGTAGCCGAAATGCTGGGCATCACCCATACCCTGGAGCGGCCGCCGGGCCTTTGCTCCGGCGGCGAGCAGCAGCGCATCGCCCTCGGCAGAGCAATCGTACGTGAGCCGGTGGTATTCCTGATGGACGAGCCGCTCTCAAACATCGACGCGCTGCTGCGCGTCTACATGCGCGCGGAGATCAAGCGGTTGCAACATGAGTTGGGCACGACCATGATCTACGTGACCCATGATCAGGTCGAGGGCATGACAATGGCCGATCAGATCGCGGTGATGAACCAGGGCACACTGCAGCAACTTGGCACGCCCAGCGAGATCTACGATATGCCGGCCAATAACTTCGTCGCCCGCTTCGTCGGCTCGACACCGATGAACTTCATCCCCGGCGCCCTCCAAAAGGAGAACGGCAAAACGGTCCACAAGAGCGATCAGTTCGTCATCCCGGTCGGTGCCGAAATGGCCGATCGCGCCGCCGAGCTCTGTCCCGGCGGCAAGTGTACTCTTGGCGTCCGCCCCGAGGAGATCCATTTCACAGTAGACGACGAAAGTGGCAATCAGGCCAGGGTTTTCCTGCTCGAACCGCTCGGTTCGGAAACGATCCTTGACATTGAGAAAGAGGGCCTTCTCCTCAAGGTCAAGGATGTGGCCGCGACACAGGTGCGCGAGGGAGATATCCTCAGCCTCTCCTTCAATCGCTTTCATCTCTTTGACGACGAGACAGGGGCGGCCATTCGCTGAACGGCAGTAGACAGTTTTCAGTAACGGCAACGGCGAACACGACTAAAAACTGCCGTTATCGGGTACACCCGCCCAACCCTGACCCATCTGCAAAATAGGCGCTCAGGCACCCACCGACACGCAACCATATTTGACGCTTCGCCAAGGGCCGGCAGATGGCGTCGGCGAAGCGCAAAGTGAGGGACGATGTTGAAAGTGAAAATCGGAAGCGCTCTCATCAGTTGGGACGTCCTATCCTTTGGCGGAAGCAAGACCAGCGGTCTCAGTTTTACCCAGATGCTGGACGGGATGGCAGCGGCAGGATACCAAGGCACCGAAATCAGCGTAAATGGCTTCTTCCCCGCCGACGCAGAGTCACTGCGCGCCGAACTGGAGAAACGGCATCTGCAGGCGGCCTCCTCCTACGTGGCCCTCTCGCTGGAGCAGGAGGGGGCGCTGGATCTAATGCTCGAGCACGTGGAGCGCGTCGGCGCCTTGCTTGCCCAATTCAATGTCTCCGAGATCATCATTGCCGGCGACACTACCCCCAAGCGCCTTGAGATCGCCGGTTCCGTTGCCGCCGACGGCAGCGACGGCTGGACCGATGAGGAATGGCAGCGCGCGGCAGAGGCGCTGGAAGCCATCGCCATCCGCTGCAAAGAGCGCTTCAACCTGAGGACCACCTTTCATCATCACACCGGTACCTATGTCGAAACGCCCGACGAGGTCGCCCGCATCATGGAGATGACCGATCCGGAACTGGTTGGGCTGTGCCTCGATACCGGCCATTACCACTACGGTGGCGGCGACGTCGTCAAGGCGGCAGAGCACTATGCCGACCGCATCTGGTATCTCCACATTAAAGACGTCTGGCCCGAAAAACTGGCGCTCGTAAGACGGGAGCGGATCCACATGCGCCAAGCCTGGGCCATGGACATCTTCGCCGAGTTGGGACAAGGCTGCATCGACTTCCCCGCCTTCTTTGACGTATTGCGCGCGCAAGACTACCAAGGCTGGATGATTGTCGAGCAGGACTCGGTGGGACGTTCGCAGCGCGACCCGGACTGGTCGCCGGTCGAAAGCGCCAAACAAAGCCGGGACTATGTGCGAGCAGCCTTGCATATCTGAGTTTGCGCTTCGCCAAGGGCCGGCAGATGGCGTCGGCTCAGCGCAAACCTCGGCCGGCACAACACCCAGTACGCAATACGCAAAGCAGTCAAGGAATTTACAATGGCCAAGGTATCTGAACAACTGGACCTTCTGCTCGAAGAGATGGCGACCTGGGACAAGCCTGAATATGTCATCTCCAGCTTGACCCATTTGGTGGACATCCATCCCGAACTGCTGACACACTCCTTTACCTATGAAGTGCTCGGCCGCGCCTACGGGCTGCAAGACAACAAGCCGCTCGCAGCCGAGATCTTCGAAATGGCCCTCAAGCTGGATCCGACCCGCCAGCAGGCCAGCGACTGGTACAATCAGGTGCGGGAATGCGAAGATGTCAACTATGACGAGGCGCACGTGCCCACCTACCAGCTGCCCGATGCGCTGCGCATGGCGGACGGTCGCGCAGTCACCGACGCCGCCATGTGGAGGGAAGAGCGCCGCCCCGAGCTGCTGCGCCTGTTCGAAGAGCACGTGTACGGCATAGCGCCTGGCCGTCCCGAAAACATTGCCTTTGAGGTCACCTCGGTCGACGAACGCGCCCTCGACGGCCAGGCGACGCGCAAAGAGATCGCCGTCTACTTTACCGGCCGCCCCGACGGTCCCAGGATGGACATTCTCCTCTACCTCCCCAACGACCAGCCGAAACCCGTGCCATCCTTCCTCGTCCCCAACTTTCAGGGCAACCAGTCCATCCATAGCGATCCCGGCATCACCATTTCACAGCAGTGGATGCGGAACCGCTTCGACCGCGGCATACGCAACCACCGCGCCACCGAGGCCAGCCGCGGCTGTGCCCTCTCCCGCTGGCCGGTCGAACGCATCATCGAGCGCGGCTACGCGCTCGCCACCGTCTACTATGGCGACCTCGACCCCGACTATGATGACGGCTTTCAGAACGGCGTCCATCCCCTTTACTACAAGGCCGGACAGACGAGGCCGGTGCCCAACGAGTGGGGGGCCATCGGCGCCTGGGCGTGGGGTCTGCGCCGGGCGCTCGACTACCTGGAGACCGACGATGACGTCGACCACACACGCGTCGCCGTGATGGGACAGTCCCGCCTGGGAAAGACCGCGCTCTGGGCAGGCGCGCAGGATGAACGCTTCGCCCTCGTCATCCCCAACAATTCAGGCTGTGGCGGCACTGCGCTGTTCCGCCGCCGTTTCGGCGAAACCGCCCGGCATGCCAACGTCACCTATCCCCACTGGTTCTGCGAGAACTTCAAACGCTACAACGATAAGGAAGACGAGTTGCCCGTCGACCAGCACATGCTTATCGCTCTCGTCGCCCCTCGCCCCGTCTATGTCGTCAGCGCCGACGAGGACCTGTGGGCCGACCCCCACGGCGAATTTCTGGGCGCCCTGCACGCCGACCCCGTCTATCGCCTGCACGGCACCGAAGGCATCGCCGTCGACGAGCTGCCCCTCGTCAACCAGCCCGTCAGAAGCATCATCGGCTACCATATACGCACCGGCAAGCACGATGTGACCACCTACGACTGGGAACGCTACATGGACTTCGCCGACATCCACGTGCGCTAGGGAAAAAAACAGGCGCAGAGACTCGACACACTTCACCAAATTGACTACTGCCGGCCTCTCCTTCCGCCCGCGCTGTCTGAACTGTGATTTCCGGGATTTGGGGGATTAGCTGTGATTAACTGCAACGGCAACTGCCTTTAATCCCCCTAATTTGCGTTTTGGCAGATAAAAAAACGACACTGCTAAGCGACCAGCGCCAAAACGTAAACCACAATAATCCCCCAAAATCACAGTCGGAAACAGGGCTCTCAGCTTCAGTCTCTTCATGTCTGACGCGTTCGCCCGCCCGTCCACAGATCGGGTATAATCAGCTATCCCAATCAATCCTGCGACCGGGGCAGGCCTGCAAGACCGCAACGCGCAGACTTTGCGCTTCGCGGACGCTACCTGCCCTTGGCGAAGCGCCAGGAAAACGCAAAGCGAGTCATCCCAATGAAAGCGGTTGCCAAGTTCGGATTCGGCGATAAAGAAGTGGAGATACGCGACGTACCGGAGCCGCAAATGGGACCCGGCCAGGTGATGGTCGAGGTCAAGGCCACCGGCGTATGCGGCTCCGATGTGCACATGTGGCGCAATATGCAGTCGTGGGAGATAACCCTGCCGCTAGTTCTCGGCCACGAATTCGCCGGCGTTATTGTCGATGTCGGCGACAACGTCTCCGGTTGGGAAATAGGCGACAGGGTTGCGGTCGAGACCGCCGCCGAGGTTTGCGACGCCTGCGTCTACTGCCTGAGCGGCAACTACAACCTCTGCCCCAATCGCCTCGGCTACGGCGCCCTCGCCGACGGCTCCATGACCCGCTACGTGGCGGCCCGTCCGCAGATCCTCCATCGCGTACCGGAGAACGTCCCCGATGAGCACGCCGCGCTTACTGAACCGATCTGTGTGGCCTACAATGCACTCGTCGAAAAGACCGCCATGAAGCCCGGCGACCTCGTCGTGATTCAGGGTCCGGGTCCCATCGGCATCATGGCCTTGCAGATCGCCCGCATTCGCGGCGCCGGCGCCCTCGTCATTCTCGGCACCGACGCCGACGCCAAGCGCATGGAGGTGGCCGCCGAGCTCGGCGCCGACTACACACTCAACATCCAGCGCGACGATCCGATTGCGCTGCTCGAATCTCTGGGAGACGGCTTCGGCGCCGACCTGGTCATAGACGCCACCGGCGTCAGCAAAGCACTGCAACAGTCACTGGAGCTGGTGCGACCCAATGGACGCATCACCAAGATCGGTTGGGGACCGCAGCCGCTCGATTTCAGCCTCGACCCGCTGGTGGGCAAAGCCATAACTCTCCAGGGCACGTTCAGCCACCTCTACCCCACCTGGGAGCGCGTGCTCACCCTGCTCTCCACAGGGCAGGTAAATCTAGCGCCGGTCATTGGCGGCATCTACCCCCTGGAAGACTGGGAAGAGGCCTTCGAAAGTATGGAGCAGGGCGAAAACGTGAAATCGGTCCTTCGTCTGGACGCTTGACGCAAAATCGCCCGTATCTGTTCGGGGATGGAAGCGAGGCAGGCTATGGCCTATCCAACGATGAAACCCGAAGAAGCACTAGAACCGACCTGGGAGATCGCGCAGCTCTTTCCCGCCCAGGGTCACTGGACCGAAGAAGAGTATCTCGCCCTCGATACCAACCACCTCATTGAATTTTCGCAAGGGCAGTTGGAGGTCCTCCCGTTGCCTACCTTTTCGCATCAAAGGCTTGTAGCTTTCCTATACCGGTTGCTCTTGGGATTTGTCGAAGAGCGTGAGCTGGGTGTCGTCATGTTTGCCCCCTTGCGAATTCAACTCGGGCAAGGAAAATTCAGAGAGCCGGACCTTGTCTTTATGGCCGCCGAACACGCTGACAGACTAGGCGAACAGTTCTGGGAGGGCGCCGATCTCGTCATGGAAATTGTCAGCCCCCATGATCCCGAAAGGGACAAAGTGACCAAACGCCGCGAGTACGCGCAGGCGGGAATCCCCGAATACTGGATCGTCGATCCCACCGATGCGTCCATCACCGTCCTCACGTTACGCGGACAGGAATATGCGCTTCATGGGGCGTTCGTCGCTGGCGAGTCGGCATCATCTGAACTTCTGGTAGGCTTCAAGGTCGACGTTAGTGACGTGTTTCTCGCAAGCAAGTCGATAGAGCGCGACTGTGCGTCTGAAATCGCCGTTTTCCATCTCCCGCGGAGCGTAACTTTGTCGAAAAAAGAACCGATCATCCAGGTTTCACTGGACGTAACCTCCATCGAAGAGGCCCTGGACATGGCGGGCGCGGCCGTGCGCGCTGGCGTCGACTGGCTGGAAGCCGGCACGCCGCTGATCCTCGCCGAAGGGCTTCACAGCGTCCGCGCCATGCGTGAGGCCTTCCCCGATCATCCCATCGTGGCCGACCTAAAGACGATGGATGGAGCCGGACTCGAAGCCGAGATGATGTTCCAGGCCGGAGCCGATTACGTCGTCGTCATGGGTGTGGCCCACGACGCCAGCATCATCGAGCAGGTGAAAATGGCACAGCGCTGCGGCGGCAAGGTCATGTGCGATGTGATGCTCTGCCCCGACAAACCCGGCCGAGCCAAAGAGGCCCAGGACATGGGCGTCGATGTCATTATCGTCCACACCGGCTTCGATGAACGCGCCATGATTCCCGGCCTCAGCCCCCTCGACGACCTGCCGGCCATCCTCGACGCCGTCGACATCCCGGTACAGGCTGTCGGCGGGCTGACTGTCGAACAAGCCATTGAAACACTCGAATTAGGCGCCGAAATCGTCGTCTTCGGCGCGCCGCTCGTGATTGCTTCCGACGCCTTCACCGCCGCCACCGACGACTTCGAAGGCCTGCTTCGAGAGATCGTGACCAAGGTCAAAGGATAAACTGCAATTGCCACCGCCAAGGTGGTCGGTAGCGAGTAACATCACGTTACGTTAAGTTCAGATAGAGATCATGAAAGACAGAGCACCCCGTAACCGTACCATCACATTGAGTGAAGAAGAGCGGAATCACTTTGGCAGCCAGTTGCTTTCACTGCATGGGCCTGTGGAGCTTGACGCGATTCTGGACTGCACGATTAATCAGGATATTCTGAGTATACTGGGCTTTCTACCGAGTCAGTTCGCCGACCTCGTCTTTGTCGATCCACCCTACAATATCTCCAAGCAGTTCAATAGCCGTGCATTCGCGTCCCGCTCGCTGGAAGCGTATGAGGAATGGTTGGCCGGTTGGCTGCCTCAACTGGCGCGTTTACTCAAACCAAACGGCTCTCTGTATCTGTGCGGAGATTGGCGCTCCTCTTCCGCCATTCACAGGTTGGCGCGGCGCCATTACATTGTGCGAAACCGGATCACGTGGGAGCGGGAAAAGGGGTGGGGTGCAAAAACCAACTGGAAGAACGCCTCGGAGGACATCTGGTTCTGTACACTTTCAGACGATTATGTGTTCAACGTAGATGCGGTCAAACTCACCCGCCGAGTGCGTGCCATGTATACTGACGAAAATGGTGCACCCAAAGACTGGCAAAGTGCCGACAACGGTCGCTTCCGCCTTACCTATCCTTCAAATCTGTGGACCGATTTAACTGTTCCATTTTGGTCGATGCCGGAGAACACTGACCATCCTACCCAGAAGCCGGAAAAGCTTTTGGCCAAAGTCATTCTGGCTAGCACAGATCCGGACGGCGTTGTCTTCGATCCTTTCCTCGGCTCTGGCACGACGTCAGTTGTTGCCAAAAAGCTGGGACGTCGCTATGTGGGCGTAGAGATCGAGCGAGAGTACTGCTGTCTGGCCGAAAAGCGCTTGGCCCTTGGCTGAAGAGCTTCCGGCGATACAGGGTTATGCCGATGGTGTATTCTGGGAGCGTAATACTCTGGCCGAGCAAGACAGCGATATCAGGAAGCAACAATCTGTTATCTCCTCAAAATCGGGGACCGCTTACATCGATTCGAAGAAATCAAGGCCTATTGGCTGGACAAATCAGAAGACTGATGGGTAGGCGCTTCGCAGAACTGTCAGCCCTACCGGCAATACGCTTTCGAAGGAGTGAAAACTATGAATCTACTTCAAGATATCCAGGACATCCGTTTCCCCGCCAATCTACCCGAAACACTTCTGGCCGTCCACCAGACCTTCGATACACCCCAGGTCGATGACATTCACGCCGCCGTTGGCAAAGCCCTGACCGAAAGCGGCATCATGGTGCCCATGCAGCCGGGCGATTCCGTCGCTGTCGGCGCCGGCAGCCGCGGCATCGCCAATCTCGCCCGCATCGTGCGAGCGGCCGTCGATCACCTCAAGGCCGCCGGCATGAAGCCGTACGTCGTCCCCGCCATGGGCAGCCACGGCGGAGCAACCGTAGAGGGACAGAAAGAGATCCTCGCCGGCATGGGCGTTACCGAAGAGGCTATAGGCGCTGAGATCAGAGCGACCATGGAGGTGGCCGAGATTGGCAACATCCCAAACGGGCCGGCGGTCTGTCAGGGCAAAGACTCGATGGCCGCCGACCACGCGATTCTAGTCAGCCGCATCAAGCCGCACACCGACTTCCGCAGCCACCTTGAGAGCGGCCCCTCGAAAATGTGTGTCATCGGCTGGGGTAAACAGCACGGCGCCTCCATGATGCACAGCGGCGGCGGCAGGAACTTCCAGATCTATCTCGAGCCGGCCGCCCGCGTCTACGAGGCCAACACCAATTTCCGCGGCGCCATCTGCCCCGTCGAGAACGCCTATGAAGATACCGCCCTCATCGCCGGCCTGACAGCAGCCGAAGTGGGCACCCAGAAGGAGATGGATCTGCTGGTCAAGGCCAAGGAGTATCTGGCCCAGATCCCCTTTGCAGCCGTGGACGTGCTGGTTGTACGTGACCTGGGCAAAAACATCTCCGGCACCGGCATGGACACCAACGTTATCAGCCGCCTCAGCATCCCCCGCCAGCCCGAAAACTTCGGCAAAGTCGACGTTGCCATCATCACTGTCCTCGATCTGACCGAAGAGACCCACGGCAATGTCTCCGGCCTCGGCCTCGCTAACGTGACCACTGAGCGGGTCTTCCGCAAGATCGACTGGCAGGCCACCTATATGAACGCGGTGACATCCGGCATCTTCAGCGCCACCCGCTCCCACCTGCCCCTGACCTTTGCCGACGATGAACGCGCCCTCGAAGTCGCGCTGCGCATCTGCGCCGAACCCCAGGACGCCGCCAAAATGGTCTTCATTCGCGATACCCTGACCCTGGAGGATTTCTACGTCAGCCCCAGCCTGCGGGCGGAAGTCGAGAGCCATCCGCGTCTCACCATCACCGGCGAAACGCCGCTGTCCTTCACAGATGGCGTTATGCAGACCCCGTGGCAAATGGAGCCGATTCTGGAATACGCCTGATCCGCAGAACAATTAATTCGCCCAATGCTGACCTTGGCACTGTCAGCATTGGGCGCCGGGCCAACAGTTCTCCTGCAGCCGCAGTTCTCGTCCTTCCGCACAGCGCCGGACCTGAACATCAACATCCTACCGTCAAATGACTTCCAGTTCAGCTACACCGACGCGCTCCTCTCGTCTCGCCCTTCTTCTTGGCGATCCCAGTGGCATCGGGCCCGAAATAGTCGCCCGCGTCCTGGCGGAATCAGCGGGGCAAGATAAATCGACGGCCAGTTCCGGCGGCGTAAACATCGTCGTCATCGGCGAACCCTGGATCTTGGCATGGGGCGCGAACTGCGCCGATCTCTCGCTGGACTTGCCGTGTTACAGCTCAATTGAGGACCTGCCGCTCTCGGCCCCAGGACCCGTGCTCCTCACCGGCCCATCCTTCCCGCCTGACGCGCACACGCCCGGCCGCATGAGTCCGGCCGCCGGCCGCTACGTCCTGCAAACGCTGGACTTTGCCGCCGATATCGCCCGCGCCGGTTTCATTGACGGCATCTGCTATGCCTCGCTCAACAAACAGGCCATGCACGCGGCCGGCAGCCGCCACGAGGACGAGTTGCGCTACTTCGCGGACCGCCTCGGCGTTAGCGGCTATGTCGGCGAAGTCAACACGCTCGACGGCCTCTGGACTTCGCGTGTGACCTCCCACATCCCCCTGCGCGCCGTCTATGAACACATATCCGTCGCTGAAATCCTGCCCGCCGTTCGTCTCATCCACAACACCATTCGCCAGAGTGGGCAGCCGTCACCCCGCCTCGCCGTGGCCGGTCTCAATCCCCACGCCGGCGAAGGCGGGCTCTTCGGCAGCGAAGAAAACGATGTCATCCGCCCGGCGGTCGAGGCCGCCCAGGAAGAAGATATCGCCGCGTCCGGCCCATATCCGCCAGACACCGTCTTCCTGCGCGCAAGTCGCGGCGAGTTCGACGGCGTCGTAACCATGTATCACGATCAGGGGCAGATCGCCATGAAACTGCTCGGCTTCGAACGCGGCGTCACCGTCCACGGCGGCCTGTCCACGCCGATTACGACACCGGCCCACGGCACCGCCTTCGACATCGTCGGCAAAGGCGTAGCCAGTCCACAGGCTCTCAAGCAGGCGCTGAAGTTGTGCGCGCAGATGCTCACCCCAGGCGGCGGGGGCAGCCTGCCTGCCCAGAGGTCAATATGACAAATTTTGCGCTGAGCCGACGCCATCTGCCGGCCCTTGGCGAAGCGCAAACTGCGCTTGCCATCCATGGCGGCCAACCGGTTCGCTCCTCGCCTTGGCCGAGTTGGCCCCAGTGGGACGAAACCGAGCGCGCCGGTCTGCTGGCCGTGCTTGAACGGGGAGAATGGGGCGGCTACGACGCAGCAGTGGCCGAATTTGAGGGCGCCTTTGCGGCCCGCCATGCCGCCCGCTTCTGCGTCACAACGGTCAACGGCACGACAACCCTGGAGACCGCCTTGCGCGCTCTGGATATCGGCCCCGGCGACGAAGTGATCGTACCTCCCTACACTTTCGTGGCCACCGCTGCGTCAGTCCGCACCGTCGGCGCCGTGCCCGTCTTTGCCGACGTTGAACTCGAGACGTGGAATCTCTCAATCCCCGCGGTCGAAGCGGCTATCAGCCCGCATACGAAAGCGATCGTGCCGGTTCACTTCGGCGGCCTGCCTGTAGATTTCGACAGCCTGCTGCCGCTCGCACAGCGGCTCGGTCTCTCCGTCATCGAAGACGCAGCCCACGCACATGGCAGCAGTTGGAACGGCCAGCCCGTCGGCGCCCTGGGAATTGCCGGTTCGTTCAGCTTTCAGGCGAGCAAAAATCTGACCGCAGGCGAAGGCGGCGCGCTCCTGACCAACGATCCCCAGTTGGCCGAGCGCATGTGGAGTATCGCCAACTGTGGACGCAGCCCTGACGGCCAGGGCTACGAACATCCCAACCTCGGCACCAACCTGCGCCTGAGCGGTTGGCAGGCCGCCGTGCTTTCAGCGGGTCTCACCAGACTGGACGACCAGCTGGAGCGCCGCATGAGCAACGCCCGCCGGCTGCGCGGTTTTCTGGAGGAAATTGACGGCCTGACTCCCCAGCGCTGGGACCCACGCGCCGACGCCCATTCCCATCATCTCTTTCTCATGCGCTACGACGCCGGGCGTTTCGGCGGGCTCACCCGCCAGGCGTTCATCTCCGCCCTGCGCGCCGAGAACATCCCCGTCGGCCCGCTCTATCCCTACCCCCTCTACCACCAGCCTCCACTCGTCGAACCGTTCAGCCGCGTCACGCCCTGCCCCAACAGCGAACTCCTCTGTCAGCAGACCATCTCCATCAGCCAAAATGTTCTTTTGGCCGAGCCGCACGAGATGGACGATATCCTTCACGCCATCCTCAAAGTGCGCGAGAACATCGCCGCACTCGTTTAATCAAGCGCCATAGCGTAGACAGCAACGACTCACCCAAAAGCGCTTCGCGACCCTGAGCGACGCCGGCAAAGGTGTCTCTCTCCTCGCCATTACGTGTCCTCTGGCGGCTCCGGCGTCCCTTGTGCAGGAAGACAGTCCCCGCTACGCCCCCCAACTAACCACTGACTTTGCGCTGAGCCGACGCTACCTGCCCTTGGCGAAGCGCAAACTAGCGTCATGACCAGACTCCAACCCTGTCCAACAACGCCACGAGCGTCCCTTCTTCACCGAAATGGCCTGGCTTTAACACGACGAGCGTTTGGCGCCCGTCGATGACAGCACTGCATAGCGGCATCCCCGGCAGCAGCTCCCGCTCAACCGAGAGCCGCGCTGCATCCAGTTGCCTGAGTATAGGCATAGCCGTATCACCACCCACGAGCAGCAGCAGATCGACCGGCCGCCGGGCCAGCGCTGCCACACTGACGCGGGCCAGATGGTCGGCCCGCTGTCGCGCCTCAGCGCCTTCCAGAACTGTGCCGGGGTGGGGCCGGGGCTGCTGCAACAGCCAGATCGGTTGCTCCGGATCCAGAGTGGCCGTGGCCGCCGCTTCGGTCTCCGGCAGCACGAGCATCCGGCTGACTGCCGGATGAGAAGCTTCACCCCCGGAGCGCAGCAGAAAGTCGATCTGTCGGTGGGAAACGTCGCTGCCACTGCCCACGACCGCAAGGACCGACTGCCCCGCGGAGCGCAGTCGCCCCGCCGCTGAATTTGCGCTGAGCCGACTATTTGACGCTTCCGCCCTGGGATCGCGGGCGTCAGCGCAAAACAGATGGGCCCTTGGCGAAGCGCAAACGTCGGAAGAACCTTTCTCTATGCCGACTCGTCGAGCGAGCGCACCCACGAGTCCGGCGCTCCCGCACAGCAGTGCGGCCGGCAGTCCCGCCTGCTGCGCACCTACCACCCGGTCAAGGTCGTCGTCCGTCAACGCGTCTACAGCGATGACGGTTCGCTGCTTTCCCGTGAAGCTGTCCCGTCCTTGCATCAGATGCTTCATTTTCGCCGCAAGCTCTCCGCCTCGAACCTGCTCCAGAGAGAGCGCCGCAACAGGATGACGACTCTGCTTGCGCAATAGAGAGGGGAGATGGACGGCAGGCGGCCCCAGTTCGGGCGCCGTGAGAATCCCATTGCGCAGGACGCGTCCCTGGCCTGGAAAAGACGGGCAGACAACGGCGGCCGGCGCGTCCACCAGATCCAGTAGGGCGTCCAGTTCGCTGCCGATATTGCCGCGCAGGGTCGAGTCGATCTTTTTGTACCACCTTCCTTCGACGTCAGGCAGCGACGCGCCCATGTTATGCACGCGCTGCCCAGCCGCCTCTGCCGTCAGATGGCGGGAGTCCGACGTAAAGGCCAGCGCGCCCGTTGGCAAGGGCAGTTTTGGAATGTCCAGAAAGATCGTTGCTGGCAGCCCGAACCGGCGGCAACGGGCCGCGGAATCCGCAGCGCCGGTCAGGTCGTCGGCAAGAATTTTCAGGTATCTCATCAAAATAGATCCTGCTATACTTAATGCGCAACGGCATTCAAGCAGTAAAGTGGCAGCGCACTCGCGCCTTCAAGCATAAACTCGCTTGGGCGGGTGCGCAAGCCACCCCCGGCTTTGCGCTGAGCCGACCGCATCCGCCGCGCCTTGGCGAAGCGCAAACACAGAATATGACGCAAATCAATCTCTTTGAGCAAGACGCGCCGCTGCAGTTTGAGCGAATACTGATCTATCCATACCCCGATCTGAGACGCCTTTGGGTGCGCATCTGGTTGCCCGCCCGCTTGGAAGATGACGCCCCCAATGTCGAGCTGATCGTCTACAACCCCGATGGAACCGAGAACAACAGCCTCGTCCTCTTGGCTCAAACCGATACCCGTCTCAACAATACCCTGCACCTGAAAGACCCTGTCACCCCGGACGAAACCTACCGGGTGGAAGCAATGTTGTCTGTCGGACTGAGCAAGGACCCACAGCTGGTTGACCATCAGACCTTCGACCTGACGTTGACCTTCCGTGACCCCGAAGCCGGCGAACCGGGTTACGGTATAAACTGCAGCCCATAGCTGCCCGATTTCAGCGATTAGTACACACCTGCAAATTCGACGTATACTGAAGTAAACTGTTAGTAAACCGTTAGTCGCTGAGAACCGCATTACGGCTTTGGGCCAAATGGACTCATTGACTGCCATCTCCCGCTTTCACGATCTCCTCTCCCGACCCGGCTTGGCCAGCGACAGCTGGGATCTTCTCACGGCGCGCATGGCGGAGCGCAACATGGTCTTCGGCGAGCGCCCTCTCTGCACCGTACTGCGTCCACTCTTCTATTCGCCTGAAGAGTGGAGCTACCTGGTCAACCGCACAGAACTGATTCTTCGCCTCTTCGACCGCCTGGCCCGCCTCATGCTGGAAGACGCCGATCTGCGGGCGCAGATTCACGCAACACCGGAAGAAGAGCATCTTCTTCACATCGATCACGGCTACCGCTCCACCATCCCCACCGCCCGGCTGGACAGCTTTTTCGCCCGCAACGAGGACGGCAGCCGCAGCCTCGGCTTTGTCGAGTTCAACGGCGAAAGCCCAGCCTCCATGGCCTATTCCGACGTTCTCGGCAGCCTGTTTCTGGAAATGCCGGTCATGCAAGCCTTCGGCCAGCTCTATGCCGTGCACTCGCTGCCCAGCAAAAGGCCGGCTCTCGACGAGTTCCTGCGCGTCTACTACGAATGGCGGGGCGATCGCAGCAAACTGCCCGAAATCGCAATCGTCGACTGGCACGGCGTACCCACCGCCAGCGAATTCGAACTCTTCGTCGAATATTTCGCCGAACACGGTATCACCACTGTCATCTGCGCCCCGGAGGAGATGGAGTTCAGGAACGGGCGGCTCTATGCTTCCGGCACACCGGTCGATTTCGTCTACAAGCGGGTTCTGATCAGCGAGCTACTGCTCCGCTACGGCCTGGATCATCCGATCGTCGATGCGCTGCACGCCCGCGCAATCTGCCTGGTCAACCCTTTCAGTTGCAAGCTGCTCCACAAAAAGGCCAGCCTGGCCGTCGCCAGCGACGAGCGCAATGCCCATCTTCTGACCGCAGCCGAGCAGCAAGCGGTGAAAGCGCATATCCCCTGGACCCGCACTGTCGAGGAGCGTTCCACTATCGACCCGGTCGGTAATCCGATCGACCTCCTGCCATGGGCCAGCGCCAACCGCGCGGGGCTGGTGCTCAAACCGAACGACGAATACGGCGGCAAAGGCGTGCTCATCGGCTGGGAGACGGAACAGCCCGAGTGGGACGCGGCCCTGGCTGCTGCCGTCACAGAACCGGCAGTCGTCCAGGAACGGGTACAAATCGCCTACGAGGAGTTCCCGGTAATGACGGCGAACGGCGGCGTGGCTATCGACCTCCGTCTTGTGGATTCGGACCCGTTTCTGTTCCGCGGCGAAAGCGTGCACGGCTGCCTGTGCCGTCTGAGCAGCGAGACACTCCTCAACGTAACCGCCGGCGGCGGCTCAATTGTGCCGGTATTCGTGGTCGAAGAAAAGGGACTGTGATTCCTGGGATTCAGGGGATGAACTGTGATTAACGGCAACGGCGCAACTGCAGTTAATCACACAAAATCCCGAAAATCCCCCAAAATCACAGTCAGAAAAGAGCGAGCTATGGCCGAATACAGCCAACCATCCTTCAATATCAGCATCGAAGAGGAGTATCAGTTTGTCGACCCGGACAGCCGGGCGCTGCGCGGGTTTGCTACCGCCCAGGGGCTCACGCTTTTGGACTCCCAAGAGCGGGAGGAAAAGGGGCGTAGAGAAGAGAGTAAACTGGTCGCGTCGCGCGCCGGCACACCGATCTGCGAGGATGTCAAGCAGGCCCGCCAGGCGCTGTTGCGCATCCGCCGCGAGATGCGGGATTTGGCCGCGACCCACGGCCTCAAAATGATGGCGGCCGGCGCCCACCCCTTCAGTTACTGGGAAAGGGAACAGGAGGAGTCGCCCCGCTATCGCGCCCTGATCGAGGACACACAGTTCATCGCCCGCCGCCTGCTCGCCTTCGGCATGTACGTTCACGTCGGCATCGATGACAGCAATCTGGCAATCGACGTCATGAACGCGATGCGCTACCTGCTGCCCCACATCCTCTGCCTCGCCAACGCCTCTCCCTTCTGGCAGGGCCTCGATACCGGGTTGGCCAGCTACCGCTCCGTGCTGCTGGACGCCCTGCCCCGCACCGGCATCCCCAACGCATTCCGCAGCCTCAACGCCTATCTCAGCTACGTCGATACCCTCCTGCGCACCAACAGCATACCCGATCCGGAAGCCATCCGGTGGGACATCCGCCCCCACTCCCATCAGCAGGACCGGTCGCGCCCGCGCGCCGAAGCCGGACAGAAGCCTGCAACCGACCAGGCCGCGCTTGAAATTCGGGTCTGCGACGCCTTGCCCGACATCGACGACGCGCTGGCCGTCGCCGCGCTGATCCAGGCAACCGTTGCCTGGATGGTGGACCTGCGCCACCGCAACATGTCTTTCCGCCTCTACGACCGCACGCTCATCGCCGAGAATAAATGGCGGGCCGTGCGCTACGGTCTGCAGGGGAAACTGCTTGATTTCGGCATCGAACAGGAGGTCCCCATTCGAAACCTGTTGCACGAACTGCTCGAACGGGTCGAACCCGTTCTGGACCGCCTCAACTGCCGCGAGGAGGTCTCCCACGTCCACACCATCATGCAGCGGGGGGCCAGTTCCGACCAGCAGCGCCATGTCTGGCGGCAGAGCGGCGAAGACGGCAAGGCGGTCGTCGATTTCCTCGTTTCGCAGACGGAGCAAAGCTTATGATTGAACGACCCCAACTGACACTGGGCATCGAAGAAGAATATCAGATCATCGATCCCGAAAGCGGTGAGCTGCGTTCATTCATCACCCAGTTCATCGAAGATGGCAAGATGGTGATCGTGGAACGGGAGATTAAAGCGGAGCTGCATCAGTCGATGGTGGAGCTGGGCACGCCGGTCTGCGCTACGCCCGCTGAAGCCAAGGAGGAGCTCCTCCGCCAGCGGGCCTTCATCAGCCGCCTCGCCCAGGAGAAAGGCCTGGCCATCGTAGCCGCGGCCACACACCCCCTGAGCCGCTGGGCCGAGCAGGAGGTGACCCCCTTTCCGCGCTATCAGGGCGTGCTGGAGGAGATGCAGCTGCTGGCCCAGCGGCTGTTGATTTACGGCATGCACATTCACGTCGGCCTCGAGGATCCCAATTTCGCCATCGACACGATGAACGTCCTCCGCTACATGCTGCCCCATCTCCTGGCCCTGAGCGCCAGCAGCCCCTTCTGGCAGGGCCAGCCAACCGGGCTCAAGAGCTACCGCGCCGTCGTCTTCGAGGACTTCCCCCGCAGCGGCATTCCCGACGTCTTCCCCAACCGCGCCGCCTATGAGGGGCTGATCGGAACCCTGACAAACACCGGCTGCATCCCCGACTCCAGCAAGATCTGGTGGGACGTGCGCCCCCACAGTATCTACCCCACCCTGGAGTTCCGCATCTGTGACATCTGCCCGCGCGTCGACGAGGCGATCGCCATCGCCGCGCTCTGCCAGGCCCTCGTGCTCTGGCACTGGAAGTTGCGCCAGCGTAACGTCACCTTCCGTATCTACACCAAGGAATTGATCGACGAGAACAAGTGGCGCGCCGCCCGCTACGGGTTGGACGGCAAGATGATCGACTTCGGCAAGCAGGCAGAACTGCCCGCCCGCTCGCTGATGCGCGAGTTGCTGGAACTGGTCGGCGAGGAAATCGCCGAACTGGGCAGCGAAAAAGAGATTGCCCCAATCGAACAGATCCTCGCCAACGGCGCCAGCGCCGACCGCCAGCTGCGCGTCTACGACGAATCAGGCGGGGACGTTAAGGCGGTCGTCGACCACCTCGCCGCCGAGACGGTAGAGGGGCTGTAAATGGAAGGGGCAAATTTAGAAGGATACAGGAGATGGGCTAAAATGGCGGCGAATGTTAGGAGGTTTCGTCCGCAATAGAAAAAGGGATCAAGAGAGTGAATTTCTCACAGGGGCAATTTGAAAAGGTCTTTCATTCTAGAGAGAGAGTCCAAGGACTCACGCATGACTTCTACAAATATCCGGCTCGATTCAATCCCAAAATCGTTCGTTTCATTTTGGAGGAGTTTTCCGCACCAGGTGATTGGGTGTTGGATCCGTTTATGGGAGGTGGCACGACTATCGTTGAGTCTTTGGCATCTGGCAGACGCGTAGCAGGTTCTGACATAAATGAACTTGCCAATTTTGTTACGAAAGTGAAGACAACCCCATTGAGTAATCAGGATATTTCAGAAGTTTTCACTTGGGTTGAGACTGTCAAGAAAGTGACTCCTCAAATCTGTTACGGCGAAAGTGCTACCAAGACCTCGGTGCGAAATATGCCGTCTGAGTTGGTTCCGCATTTCGAAACTGCAATAAATCTTGTTGGTGGGCTGACTTTTCCTCGTCGCCGTTCATTTGCCCGTTGCGCACTTGTTCGCGTTGGACAATGGGCGCTGGACTCTAGAACTTTCACCCCTTCAGTTTCCGACTGCTGGGACGAATTAGAAAAACGTGTGCAATTGATGGTGAGAGGTCTAAACGACTTAGTCATGTCGGCGCGAAGAATCGGTGTTAAGAAGAACAAGATAACCGGACTCAGGCACCTTCGGATTTATCCAGCTGCAAGTCGGCGGATGACCGACAGCCTAAAGAGACGAGGAATCCGCCCAAAGCTAATTCTGACTTCTCCACCCTATCCAGGTGTTCACGTGTTGTACCATCGATGGCAGGTATGGGGCAGGCGAGAAACTCCAGCTCCTTACTGGATCACCGACCTTCGGGATGGTCATGGGGAATCCTATTACACAATGGGCGGACGTTCGGCATTGGGGCAGAAAAGTTACTTCGAGGAGTTACAGAAATCGTTTGCAAATCTGCGCACAGTGCTACACAGGGACGCGAATGTTGTCCAACTCATTTCGTTTTCGAACACGGACACGCAATTGCCTCTCTATCTTGAAGCGATGGATAGTGCAGGGTTCAAGGAAGCTACTTCTGGCAACATTGAGAGTGGGCAATTTAGGGATGTGCCCAACCGGAAATGGTATAACAGCCTGCGGAAGCATAACGATGCCAGCCGTGAGCTGCTTTTAGTCCACCAACTCAAGAGCTAACCCTTCTTTTGGCTTAGACAGTAAGTTCATCTTCTGACAGTCCTCCCAAGTGTTCAATCAGAGGCAACAGAACCGGTGCAATTGCTGCGGTGACCCAAATACTTGGTCTGCCGGAGTAAGACTGGATTCGTCGTCCCCTACAACTTCGTTCTCGCGTTCCTTATCACCCTCTTCCCCTTCCAGGTCTCGCAGCAACGCCATACCAATTAGCGCCATGCCAAACTTCCATCGAGACTTCAAGATTTCAGTATTCTCTTTAGTAGTCTTCAGTTCGGTATTCAAGAAGATGTTGTCCATATTGATGTAAAAGGTGTAGGAGCTGGAGGAATCGCCGTCGCTATCGGACTCAGGTATTACTTTCAAAGCGGAGTCCTTGTCGAAGCCTCGACTGTCCCACTCTTCCTCATGTACTTCTATCAAGGTGGGAAATGACAGCCCCTGAGGCATTGTAGGGGGGTCAGGCTTTACGCGCTTTCCCCCTTTGGTTTTGTGTTCCGGCTTGACCGTTATAGCAAAAGAATTGACAAATGGTTCGATTAGGGTCTCGTCTTGTACAGTTGCCTCAAAGTGGATTGTGTCACCAACAGCTACAGCATCTGGGAGATTCAGATTAAGCGTCGCCACGCCATTGTTAAGATTGAGTCTGTGATTTGGAAGCACCCCATTTTGCAGGTTGCCATCAAGACATTGAATGGAGAACTTACCGCCGTACTTTTCACGAGTGAAATACTCGTTCTCGACATCAGTCTCGAAGATAATCCTGCTTCTTACGTTTAGCGGCGTCTCTTTGTAGAGTTTATGGCCATAATCCTCATCTTTGAATCTGAAATAGGTAGGATGTGTCTTACTCTGAAATGGCAGTCGATTTGTAGATTTCGGTTTGAACGGATTGGGAAGCGATCCCCTGCCACTCAACAGAGATGCTAGCGATGGGGATTTAATCAGGATGGATTTGAGTACATCTTGAAACGGCTTGGAATCTTGCAACTTGGACGCAATATCCTCACGCCGCCTGCTTTCGCTGAGGTCACGCAGAAGTTGATTTTCTCTTACGATTGACTCCAATTCTTTTTCTATTTCTCTAAGAAATTCTCCCCTTGCCATCCGGTCCCTGCTATTCATAAACAGATCTTCGCGGCTTCGTCCACTGATGTTGCTGCAGTCAACGATTACCAATATAGAGTCTTCAAGTCTGTTCATTCTTACTGATTTCCTTGCAAAGAAATTTCGATGCAAATGCCCATGGGTCTGTCCGTTAACCGAAAAGATGACCCCTTCGTCCTTTCTGTATGTATCTGCCTTTCCTCGCCTAAATGCGTAGACTGAAGCAGTCATAGGCTCGCCGTTGACAGTAAAAGAACTGCTCGTAGGAAATCCTTCTTCTAGGTTTTGGCCCCGATCATCACTTAACCGCACTCCCAATCCGTTGAGCGTAGTATCAAAACTACCCGCAGTTCCCTTATAGTCTCTGCATTCATGTAGGCGAACGGGAAGTGCGATTCGAGGTAGCAATATGTCCAGTCGATATAGGAGCCCATCGCTGAGCAGAATGTGGCTTTTGCCCTTCAAATTATATTCGTACAGCTTTATGGCAGTTCCCCATGAGGTACTTCTGCTATAAGCTTCATTTGCTGATGGGAACAAGTGTAGATAATCCGAGTGGAATCGAAGCACTTCATCTGATTCCGGGGCAAGGTATTTGTAGGTCGAGACCTTTTTGTCTTCTGTTGGATTTTCTCTGCGAACGATAGTGAATCCCCATTGTTGAACCGAATCATCGTCTGTAGGAAGCAATTTTATTTTCGGACTCCGTTTACTGATGATGAGCTGCAGGTTCTCGCGCCCACAAAAGCGAAGGGCCCCGGTTCCTCCCATATTAAACTTTCCTTGCACGAAATGTACATTTATCTTGTTCTGTTTGTCGAGGGAAAGGAGAGTGTGCGGCATCATCTTTGGGGTCTGACCTTCTCCATCATCAACAATCGTAAAACTCGGCCGACTTGGACTACCTGTCGCCGCGAGAGTGATCCTCTGAGAGAGCTCTCTGCGCTTTCTGTCATGCCAGTCAGAGATATTTCCTAGCGAATCTGCTTTCGAACTGTCACCAAAGAAAAAGAGCGCGACAGCTTCAGGAATTGAACGAGGAGCGTTAGCCGAACTAGGCAATACGCCGGCCGAGAGACACTCCCCCATCAAGATAGCGTCTACAGAATTCACCAACTTTTCGACCAACGCAGCCTCCGCACTGCTGGACTGGTTGCCTATTGTGGAAAAGTTGTCTTCCTTGTCACCAAACGCCCTCCAAACTGATGGGTCGTCCCAATACTCTTCTTGCTTTAGGATTTTGATGACCTCTTCTTCAGTGTCTGCATATAGAAGATTCAAACAGAGTTCCTCTAATCTCTTCTGACCTTGTACCACTGTAAAGCCTCCCAAATGAATATGAATCAGTTTTCCTCGAATCGAAATCTAAAGAGAGTCTAGAGAGTGAATCGTTTAGGCTTCTCACTTCCCTCCTGAAATTTGGACCGCGCCGTTTTCAGTTCATCGTCTATTGCCTTGAAAATCTTTGCGACCTGCACGTTGGTATAATCATAATTCCGCCTGTTGGATAGTTGGCCCAAAAGTCTAATGTTGTCTAATAGAGTATTCACCCGTCGCTCTGCAACTCGCTTAAACTTTTGATCACGGGACTCTTTTGGTCGTGAATTCGATATATTCTCCATTTGATTACCCCTTTTTCATCCTGTCTTCTCAATTAGGATTATCTCTATTCTACATATTCTTTCAAATATGTCAAATCTTGAAACGATTAATTCGTCTACATTTTCAAATAAACGACTCTATTTTCAATTTCAAGAGGTCACCAATACGCGATTTCCGCATTCTACTATTGGAATCTCAGAGATGTTCCATTCCGATTTGGACTGATTACACTGGAAACGGTGGAAGCCGTGGGAAGTGATGAGAGTAAATTGCCAGGGACGGACAAGGAACCAGGGACGAATTCCTGGCAAGAGGTCACTTAAGGGGGACAGTGAGCCAAGTAAACGAAGGGAGCGTTTGCAATTAGATCGGCCAATTCGCGCGTTCGTCGCTTGGGAAACGTTTTCCTGTAATTGATGAGATTCAGGAGGCCCGATGCTTATTCTTCAGAAGGGAGGGTCCCGGTTTAGGCCTCTGATTACGAGCCACTTGTAACCGCTGTTCACTCCCCCCACAACTTCACAATCTCATCTGCATCAAACCGCTCAAGAGACACGCGCCGACCCTCGCGCAAGCCGTAAACACCTTCCCCGGCCGGCAGAACGCGCCCGATAGGCTGCACCTGCCTCCCCATCTCCTGCCACAGGCCCTGCACCGCATCCACATTCTCTGGCGCAGCCGTTGCCAGCAACCCCCCCGACGCAATCGTGCCCAGCGGGTCAAGCCCGAACGCCGCGCACGCCGCCGCAGTCAAGGGAGTCACCGCAATGGCCGCCAGCTCCACCTCCAGCCCGCAGCCGGAAGCGTCTGCCAGCTCCCACAAGCCGGTCGCCACGCCGCCCTCCGTCGGGTCGTGCATCGCCGTCACCAGCTCCGATTCGGCCGCCGCCAGCGCCGGCCCCAGCACGCTGATCCCCGGTTCGTACAGATAGTTCGCCGCCTCGTCCAGATCCGCCTCAGACCAACCCTGCTCCAGCAACTTGCCCCGCATTTCGCGGGCGATGATCGACGTTCCCTCAATCCCCGCGCTTCCCACCAGCAGGACCACGTCGCCTGGCCGGCAGCCGCCCGTCCGCACCACCTTGCCCCGCGCGACCTCTCCCAGCAGCGTACCGGCCACGACCGGCTGATTCACCGCGGCTGTCACCTCCGTATGCCCGCCGGCAACTACGATATCCAGCGCGCGGCAGGCAGCGCCCAGCTGGTCGCAAATCCCCCGGACATCGACCTCCGTTGTCCCTTCCGGAAGCAACACCGTCGGCAGATAGAAGCGCGGCCGCGCCCCGCACACCGCCAGGTCATTCGCGCATACATTCACTGCGTAATACCCGATCTCATCGGTGGCAAAAGTGATTGGGTCGCTCTTGGCCGCGAGCAACATATCGGCGCCGTCTTGCTGTGGCAGTGCACCGTGCCCGCGTGTGGAAGAAGCTGCGTCCGCCGAAATCCTGCCCGTGTCAATGATCGCGGCATCCTCGCCAACGCCCGGGCCCAGAAAGAGGTTGGGGTCATCGATTGGCAAAGTCGAAATCAGCTGCGCCAGCAGTTCAGCCGGCAGCTTCCCGGTTGGAAGAGAGGTAGGGGTATTTGACATTTCGATCTCCTGCGCGCCTCACGCGATGCTGGCCGCTGCCGGCTGCCCCAGCGTTGCTCGCCGCTTACCAGACAGTCCCGATTTTCGAGGGCAAGTCAACCCTGTGCTATGATTGCCGGAAGCGAATAAGGGGCTTGCCATGATCCAGATGCACGCTCAGGCACAGTCCATCCCTCAAACGGGACGCGCTCCGGGCTTGCTGTCCGGACTGACGTCGCAACCAGATGTTACAGCCACAGAACTACCCGCGGTTCATCGGGAAGGCCCTCCTTCTGGAACCCGACCCATTCGTAGACATGGTCGACGACGACAATCCCTGGATTGAGGGTCTCTTTCTGTGCGCCTGTATCGGTGTTCTGGTCGCAGTCGCACAGCTCCTTGGCAGCCTCCTTCTGACCGCCTCGCTGCCGCCCTCGGATGCCCTCCTGAACACGGTCCTGCAATCCCTGCGTCAGGGTACCGCAGGCGGCGAAATCCTGTTCGAGATAGAACGCGCCCTGCGCAACGCCTGGCCTCTCCTCCTGGCCTATAGCGGGTATGACAGCGTCGGTTTCCGCCTCCTGACGCTGGCAACGACGCCCCTCGGCCTGATCGGCCAGTGGCTCCTGTTTGGCCTCTCCAGCCACCTGCTTGCCCGTGCGGCCGGCGGCCAGGGCTCTCTTGGCCAGACCCTGGGCGCCGTCGCCCTCAGCAACGCCCCCCGTCTTCTCTATCTGTTTACCGCGATTCCGTTCGTCTCCGTCGCCGCCGTCCTTATCCACGTCTGGGGCGTTCTGATCGCCTTTCGCGGGCTGGAAGTAGCCCACGAACTGTCTCCCCGCCCCGCGGCGCTGGTGGCAGTCGGCGCCTGGCTACTGCTTCTTCTTGTCAGCGCCGTTGCCGCCGTAGCTTTCGGCGCGCTGCTCGTCATCGCGGGGGGCAGCCTGTGAGTCTGCACAACTGGCTGCCTTCGCCTCAAAAGATGAGCGACGCAGTCCAGTTGCGCGCCTCCGGATTCACCGAAACAACCATGCGCCAATCCCTGGGCATGGTCTTTCTTCTTGGACTGCTGGCCGGCTTCCTCCCGTTCCTGGTAAATTGGGAGCAGGCCGCATCGGTCGGTACCGCACTGCCGCTCGCGCGCTTAGGCGCGCAGGCGTCTCTCTTACAGGAAGCGCCTCTTAACTCTATCTCCACCTTTTTCGATCCTGTCCACCTGGGCGAACTGTTCCAGGTGATCGCCGGCCTGCCGCAGCCCCTGCCTGGCTGGCTTGCCGCCTTCGTCAGCGCCCTCGGCGAATGGATCAACTGGCCGTTGCGCTGGCTCGCCGTCTGGATCGTCTACGGCGCCCTGGTGATGGTCTGTAACAATGTCCTGGGCGCAACCTGCCGCCTGCAGCCGTTCTTCGCCGCCACCGGTTTTGCGGCGGCGCCCCTGCTGCTCATCGGCCTCTCACCCATCCCCTGTCTGGGCCGAGTCTGCAGCGTAGTCGGTGTCATCTGGGCTTTCGCCGTCTACGCCAGAGCCAACGAGGAAGTGACGCGGTTGCCCCGTCTGCGCTCGTTGACCGCCGTCCTGCTGCCGCTTCTGTTCATTCTCATTGTCAGCCTGTCTGCCATAGCCCTGTTCGCCCTGATCGTCTTTCTATTCGCTACCGGCTTCTGGAGTTAACGCCGGGAATTCTGTTCCCGATAGTCAGGCGCTGGAATCTGCCCCGCATCCGGGCGGTCTCACACAACCGAAAACTCACGAGAGGAGTCGTCATGTACCCCCAAAGTGAAATTCTTTTTCCACATCGGGCCATCAGACCGCTGGGCCGGGAACGCGGCGCGGCATGGCAGGATCTGGTCAATCAAGTAGCAAGCCAGCGTGATGGAAACGAGGACACACTTGCCTTCTCTCTCATGATGATTCGTCTGTGCGACTGCCTCAACTGCGACCAGAGCAGCTATAAAGCCTCTCTGGGTTGTGTCACCTGCGCACGGCGCGTCGTCGGCGCCCAGAAAGGCTCCGATCTGGAACTTCGCCAGACCTTCGAGCAGACGCGCCAGGAAATCAGACAGCGACTGGTTCCCAGGCTCAGCTGACAAGCGGAATACGACCCTGTGCAGAGCGGGGCGCATGGATCCCAGGAAACTACAAAGGCGCGAGCCGTACAGCTCACGCCCTTCCTCGCCTACTACTGTTAAGTTGCCCCCGTCTGCCTTCACCTGGCCGGATAACGGATCTCCGCCAACAGGCAAATCCAACGGCTCGTCCGGTGACCGCTTAAATCATCTTCAATACCTGCTGGGCCAACACCGTCCCTTCCGCCAGCAACGTCGCCACAGCTTCGTGCGACGAGGCTTCAGCGTAGATACGCAGAAGGGGTTCCGTGCCGCTGGGTCGAATCAGTAACCAGCTGTTGTTCGTCAGGATGAACTTCACGCCGTCCTGATTGTTCACGTGCGCAACGCTCGACCCTGTCAGCGCACTCGGCCGATTCGCGATCAGTCCCTCTACCAGATCGGCCTTGGGGAACGGCTTCACCGCCCGGTCGTCCCGGCCATAGCAGAACCTGCCCATATAGGGCCTTTCCATCAGTTCGTCGATGAGCGCGCCCAAGGGCTTGCGCCGCTTGGCTACCATCTCTGTCAGCAGCAGCCCCATCAGCAATCCATCCCCTTCGGGAATGTGACCGAGTATGCTGATGCCTCCGCTCTCCTCCCCGCCCAATAGGACCGGCTCCTGCAGCATCAGATCGCTGATGTAGTGGAAGCCCACCGGTGTCTCGTGTACATGCAGCCCATAGTGCGCCCCCAAGCGGTTCAACATCTGCGTAGTGCTGACCGTCTTGGCGATGCTTCCCCGCAGAGACCGGTCCTGGATCAGATAATCGACCAGCAGCGCCATAATCTGATGCGGATCAATAAAGCGTCCGTCCGGGTCAATGGCGCCGATACGGTCGGCGTCGCCGTCGGTAGCCAGACCCAAATGATACTTGCCGGTAGCCATCTCCGCCACCAGTGGTTGCAGATGCTGGGCGATCGGCTCCGGGTGAATGCCGTTGAAACCGGGATTCATCTCGTTGCGCAGTTCAGTTACTTGGCACTCGGCTCCCTCCAGCAGCCGCCGCAAGTAAATCCGTCCCGCCCCGTACATCGCATCGACGGCGACCGACAGCCCGGCCCGTTCGATCGCATCAAAATCCACGAGATTCCGCATCTGGGAACGGAAGGCCGGCAGCGGGTTGAAGCGTTCGATGATGCCGGCCTTCAGCGCCTGCTCATAGGCCAACATCCTGGGCTGCTCTCCCCGTCCTTCCCGCAGATGGATGCGCCGCTCCACCTCCTTATGCATGGCCCTGCTGGCCGAGCCGCCGTACGACGCCTTGAGTTTGATTCCGTTATAACGTGGTGGATTGTGGCTCGCCGTGATCATCACGCCGCCGTCAGCCCACTTGTCAACGATCGAATATGAGATCATTGGCGTCGGCGCATCGGCCTGGCTCAGCCAGACCCGGATGCCGTTTCCGGCCAATACCTCCGCCACCGCGACCGCGTAGCGATCACTCAAGAATCGCGTGTCAAATCCCACCACCAGCGATGGCTGCAAACGCGGCAGACCCCGGAATTGGTCGTTCGTGACATCCGCGATCGCCTGCGCGACCTTACGCACATTTTCAAAAGTGAAATCTTCGCTAATGACGGCCCGCCAGCCATCCGTCCCAAACTTGATCGACAACTCTCATCCTCCGCGGCACTGCCAATCGAGCGAGAACGCTTTCTCGCGTCTTACGCTAACGTTCCTGGTGTTCGAAATACTGGGCACGTTTCCGCTTCAAAAATTCGATGCTCTCCCGCATCTCCTCCATGCCGTTGATGCCGTCCTCGATGCTGACCCAACCCTCAAATCCCCTGTCTCGCAGAATGGAAAAGATGGTGTCATAGTCGTTGCTGCCCTGTCCGGTTATGCCGTGTTGCAGCTTATCAGGATACCCGATCAGGCCGTTAGGCAAGAGCACATCTTCCAGCGTCGTCCCCTCATCCAGAAAACGGTCGCTGGCGTGCATCGTTACGACCCGATCCGCCACCAGTCGCAGCAGCTCGACCGGATCGTCCCCGGCAACCAGCGCGTTCGACGGGTCATACTGTACGCCGAAATGATCCCGCTCCGGAATGGCCTTCAGCAACTCTACAAAGATATCCGCCCTCTGCGCAAATTCAGGGTATTGCCAGTATCCATCCTTATAGTGGTTCTCAAGCCCAAGAACGACATCATTCTCTTTTGCAATCGCAATGCATTCCAGAATGCACTCCACCACCCACTCCAGTCCCTGCTCGACCGAAACGCCCGGCCGCCTCTGTCCGGAAAGGACGCGGCAGACAGCGCCAGCGCCCCCCAACCGCCGGGTGATTCCGATCATCAAGGCTTCCCGATCGACCGCCCGCCGTCGCTCCACGGGGTCGGGGTTGGTGAAATCGGGCGAGCAGCACAGCATTGGCATCGCGAAACCGGCCCTATCGATCGCTTCCCCGATCGAATCGATATAGGCGTCGTCCAGGCTCCAGAAAAAGCCCTCGTACATCTCCAGCCCCTCGGCGCCAAGCTCCCCCGCCTGCTCGATCCAGTCGAAGACCGACATCGTGCGGTGAAGGGATATGTCGTCCAGATAGCACTTGGGAAACGCTGCAATTTTCATTGGGATGGCTGCGTGGTTGTCTCCTTATTCAGTCAATCACACAGTTCACGGATTGGACAAGCACGCTCTCCAATTTTGCGCCTATCACATCCGTCCGATTCGTCTACGGTTTCAAAATGATTTTGACGAGGTCGTTTTCCCCGGTAGCCAGGCTGCGAAATAACTCCGGCCCGTCTTCCAGCGGAGCGGCCAATTCCACCAGCGGATCCACGTTCATGCGGCCGGAGGACAAGGCTTCGATAGCCGCTGCAAAATCGGTCTCGTCAAAGCCATAGGAACCGCGCACGCTCATCTCACGCGTGACGATGCTCTGCATGTCCACCTCAATCATAGGCGCATTGTTTCCGATCCAGGTTACGTTGCCCCCATTGCGGGTGGCCTCAACCGAAAGTTGTGCCGTCGAACTGATTCCTACCGCCTCGAACGCCACATCGACGCCGCCGTCCGTCATTTTCCGGATCATTGCGACGGCATCTGTCTCGTCTACGTTGATTACGGCGTCTGCGCCCAGCTCCTCGGCCAGATCGAGCCGGTGAACCGAACGGTCAACTGCAATTACCGTTCCCGCCCCTTTCAAGCGGGCCGCCAGCATCGTCAACAGTCCAATCGGGCCGACGCCGACAACAGCGACCTTCTGCATGGGGTTGATAGGCGTAATGCGGGCGGCGTGCAACGTGACCGCCATCGGTTCGCACAGGGCAGCTCGCTCCCAGCTCAGGTCTGCGGGCTTGGGAAACAACTGCGCCGTGCGCACGGCAACGCGTTGCGCATACGCGCCGTGCTCGTTCATGCCTGTCAGCCGCCGGTGGGGAGAAAGGTTGATCGGATAAGGATCCACCCCCGCCGCAACGGTATAGAGAGGCATGACCACGACACCGTCGCCTGCTGCGTAACCTTCCACATCCGGCCCCAGTTCGCCAACTGTGCCCGCAAACTCATGGCCCATCACGACGCCGGGCGTGCGCCGGCCGCTCTTGCCGGTGAACCCGTGAACATCCGAGCCGCAGATACCCACAGCCTTTACCTCCACAACGACCTTGCCAGCCGACGGCGAAGGTTCGTCGAGCTCTTCAACAGGCATCTTCCACGGGCCGCGGTACATCAGAGCTTTCATTTAGGCGTATCCTTTGCGGAGGCTGGCATGTCAATGCGTTGCCGTTTGGCCCGCCGCCAGCCGTTCGAACACGTGAGACGGCGCTGGACAATTCGTCTTTCGAGCGCCATGTTGTTTGGAAGCAGGGCAATCCACAACTTGTGTGCGCGCAACGCTTCATTTGCGCGCGACATCCGGGCAGTCCGGCTGAAGTCGGGCCGCCGAATTATCTGCAGGTCTGTTGAATTGCCAAGAAAGCCTCTCGCCGATTAACGGTGTCGATGAGTTCCGTGTTGGTCTCTGCATCTTGGCACGCCATCCCTGTTTTGTCAATGCCAACGTATGATTGCAGCCCTGCGCTTTCGTGATGTTACGCATACCGCTCCGACACCGACGATCCTCTTTGCTGCCTTCCCGCACACGAGCATCGATGCAACAACACATTTACCCATTGCGCCCTCAACAGGTATGATAGATAAATCCGTCTGAACCGTTAAAGAGTCGGGTCGCCTGGCTGAAGTCTCGCGCTCCGGTTGCAAAGGTACACTACGTGGAAAGTACCCCCATTCCAATCCTCCGCCGGATTGGCTTACATAGGAAAGACGTATCTGAGGTCGAACCGGTTCCTGCCAAAGGGCATGCTTTGCCTCTGGAGCAGGCATGGCTGATTCTCTACGCGCTGATGATACCGTCGACAATTATGCCTCTCAGTTCTTCCATGAGCCGCGTAGCTCTGCCTGTCCTGCGCGATACCTTCGCCATGAGCGCCGACGTCGTGGCCTGGACCTCCAGCGCATTTACCTTGCCCTACATGATTCTGATGCCGGTCTACGGCCGCCTGAGCGATGGTGTCGGTCGCCGCCGTCTGATTCTGGCCGGAATCGCGATCTTTTCCGCCGGTTCGGCAATGGCCTTCTTCGCAACCAATCTGACATGGCTGATGATTGGCCGGGCTGTCCAGGGGTTCGGCATCGCCGGCATAATGCCCCTCGGCATGGCTTTCATCGCCACCATCTTTCGTGAAGGTGAAAGAGGCAAAGCGCTCGGCACTTGGGGTTCCATCGGCCCATTGACCGCAGCCATCGGCCCGTTTTTCGCCGGGTTTCTGGTCGATGCCTGGGGGTGGCGGGCTGCCTTCGGACCGGCTCTCCTGCTCGGCCTCCTGGGGCTGTTCGCGGTAAAGCAATGGGTTCCCGCTGGCCTCAGCAACGTGCGGCCGCGATTCTGGCGCACTTTCGACTGGGCCGGCGTCCTTCTGCTGGCCGGCGCCCTTACCATGGGGCTTTTCTATCTCTCCAGCCGTCCCATCACCGGCGTCGCCCCGCTGCGGGACTGGCGCCTGTTGGGCGCGTTGTTGTTCTGTTTCGTTGCTTTTCTCGTCTGGGAGAAGCGCCGCCCGGATCCGTTCGTCTCTCTGAATCTCTTCAGCTACCGCAACTTTCGCTTCGCTTCCCTCTGCGCCTCCATGCGCATGTTTGTAATGGGCGGTTCCAGCTTTCTGCTACCACTTTATCTCGTCGATATCCACAACCTCAGTCCCGGATACCTGGGCCTGATCTTGACGATCAACCCCGGCGCGATGACGGTGATGGTGCGTTTCGGAGGCCTCGCAGCCGACCGCTGGGGCAGCCGCTGGCCGGTTCTCGCCGGCCTGAGTGGGCAGGCGCTTGCCGTCTTTCTCTTTTCCCAATTACCGGCATCAGCTCATATTGGCGTGATTCTCGCTCTGCTGGCTCTTCAGGGGCTCAGCGTTGGCACTATGCTCGCCGCACTACACCAGGCCGCCATGTCGGAAACCGATGAGGAAGAGATGGGAACGGCCGCCGGCGTCTATAGTATGATTCGCTTCGTGGGCGTCGCCATCGGCACTGCGCTGGCCGGTGTCTTGCTGCACGGCGCTCTGGAGCGCGGCTTGCCCGTCATTGAGGCATACCAGCAGGTATTCCTGATAATTGCCGTGGCCGGCCTTGTTGGTATCACCACCAGCCTGGGGCTGCGCAGCCGAAAATCGGCGGAGGGGAATCCGATTTCCGCTTAAACGTAGGCGCCAGACGGCTTGTCCTCGTTCACGGCAGGACGCGAGAAAGCGCCCGCTGACAATTCGGGGGTACGCCAGGCTCCCGTCAGGAGAAAACCATGTTTCCCAACTTCAGCCCCAGAGCATTGGGCATCGACGTGCCGTTCAGCGAAGCCGTCCAGCTGGCTCACCGTTTCGGGTATGGCGGTCTGGACGTGTCGATCGCCGAACTTCAGCAGATCGCGGCCAGTCAAGGCGTTGAAGCAATCACCGAACAGATGGCGCGCGCCGACCAGAAGTTCGGCGTCTGGAGCATGCCCGTCGCCTACCGCGCCGAGGAAGAAAGCTGGCGGCAGGAACTGGCCGAACTGCCCGCCCAGGCCGCCCTGGCCAAATCCCTCGGCGCAGACCGTACATCCACCTTTATCGCCAACGCCGATGACGAGCGCCCATGGGACGAGAACTACGAATTTCACATCGTCCGTCTGCGTCCCATCGCAGAACTCCTGGCCGATCACGGTATCCGTTTCGGGCTCGAATGGGTCGGCCCCAAGACCCTGCGCGACGAGAAGAGATACGCCTTCATCCACACGATGGAGGGCGCCCTGCAGCTGGGCACGGATCTGGGCGCCGGCGATGTCGGGCTGCTCGTAGATATCTTTCACCTGTTCACCAGCCACACCGATGTCTCAGAAGTGCGCAACCTCTCCAACGCGCAGGTGGTAAACGTCCATGTAAACGATGCGCTCGCCGGCCGCAGCGCAGACGAGCAGATCGACAACGAACGTACGTTGCCGGCCGAAACCGGCCTCACCGACATCGCCGGCTTTCTGCAGGCACTGGACGCCATCGGCTACGATGGCCCGGTGACGGTCGAGCCGTTTAGCCAACGTATCCGCGCCCTCGCTCCCGCCGACGCCGCCCGGGCCGCGGCCGAATCCCTGGAACGGTCCTGGCAACTGGCTGGCCTCAACAGGTAAATCACTTGCAGTCCGATGTGAGAAAATATACTGTCACCTGGTTATCCCCCAACGGAGGAGTCGATGCTCGCCAAAGTGCGGAGTTGCGCCATTGTAGGATTGGATGCCGAACAGATCGAAGTCGAAGTCGATATCACTAACGGGCTCGAGCGGCTGACCGTCGTCGGCCTACCCAGCGCCGCCGTGCGCGAAAGCGGCGAACGCGTTCGCTCCGCCATCGCCAATAGCGGTTTCTTCTTTCCCCAACATCGCCTGACAGTCAATTTGGCCCCCGCCGACCTGCGCAAAGAAGGCCCGGCCTACGACCTGCCAATCGCCCTCGGCATCATGGCCGCCACCCGCCAGGTCCTGGCAGAGTTGGACGACGCGCTTATCGTTGGTGAATTGGGCCTGGACGGCTCCGTCCGCCACGTAAACGGCGCCCTGTCGATGGCGGCGATGGCCCAAAAGGTCGGTTACCGGCGCCTCTTCGTTCCCCAACCCAACGCGTCTGAGGCCGCACTCATCGAAGGCATCGACGTTTTCCCGGTTGGGCATCTCAGTGACATCGTCGCCCATCTGTCAGGCCAAAAGGAGATTTCTCCCCAGAGTGCAAACACCTTCGAAGCCGGAGACGAGATCGTCTACGCCGTTGATTTTCAGGACATTCGCGGGCAGGAGCACGCTAAACGCGCCTTCGAAATCGCTTGTGCCGGCAGCCACAATGTGCGCATGGTAGGCCCGCCTGGCAGCGGCAAAACTCTCATGGCCCGTGCCTTGCCCTCGGTTCTGCCTGTGGCCACCCTATCCGAGTCGTTGGAGATCACTCGCATCTATTCGGTCGCCGGCGAACTGGACGGCGCCGGCCCGTTGATCCGCGCCCGGCCTTTCCGCGCGCCCCACCACACCATCAGCCACGCCGGCCTGGTGGGCGGCGGTACAATGCCCCGCCCCGGCGAGATAAGCCTGTCCCACCGCGGTGTCCTCTTCCTTGACGAGTTGCCCGAGTTCGGCTCCAAGAATCTGGAGAGCTTGCGCCAGCCTCTGGAGGACAAGATAATCACAATCAGCCGCGCCTCCGGCACCCTCTCCTTCCCGGCCAATTTCATGTTCGTGGCCGCCATGAATCCCTGTCCCTGTGGCTTCTACGGCGATGAACGCAAGCCCTGTTCCTGCTCCATGACTGCCGTTCAACGTTACCAGGGCCGTATCAGCGGCCCCCTGCTCGACCGCATCGACCTGCACGTCGACGTAGCCCGCGTCCCCTTCCAAAAGCTTTCCGGACTCGATGTCGGCGAGCCTTCCGCCCACATTCGTCGGCGCGTAGAACAAGCACGCACATGTCAACAGGCCCGCTTCTCCCAGCAGGACAAAGCGCATATCGTCGTCAACGGGGACATGGGTCCAGCCGAGGTCCAGCGCTACTGCCAGTTGAACGAGAACGGCAAAAACCTGATGCAGGCCGCCGTCCGTCAGATGGATCTGAGCGCCCGCGCCTATCACCGCGTTCTCAAACTGGCCCGCACCGTCGCCGACCTGGCCGGCGAAGAGGAGATAGATACGCCGCACCTGGCTGAGGCATTGCAGTATCGACCGCGTTTGATGGCGTAGGAGCGCGGTCTTCCACTACGGGCCCGTTCCCTACCTGGACCCACATCAGCTGCCGAGTCTGTGCTGCACCTGGATGTGACCGTATCTCTTAATCTCTGTCCTTGCGTATCTCTTCCAAAGCAAATTTTTTGGCTTATTGGAGGCGTGTCAGCCATGTACGTCGCCCCGGGACATGTTCGGAGCAAAAAATGGATTTGACGCTGCCCGCGAGTGTGTGGTATACAAAACGTAGACCTATCGTAGAGACTGCGTATCGCAAGCGTTGATTCAGTCCCGGATCAATGGGCTGTCTCTCATTCCTTATTCGCGAAGTTCGGACACCAAACCGTTGCCCCAATGACGTGGTTGTCGGACCCCGTTTCATCAGCATTCATACTTGATTCACCTGTCCTGAAGTCAACCACCCGTCTCAATTGGCCGACTTGGCGAACTCCGCCAAAGTGCCTATTGCGATGTGTCTGGATTCATACACCACCAAGGAGAGTTGAAACCATGACGATCACAAGGAAGTCCGTTGGACTCACCGTCTTCCTTATCCTGCTGCTCGGGCTGCTCGCAGCCTGCGCCGCCCCCGCCGCGACGGAAACGGGCGCGATGGCAGAGGAGGAATCGAAAGAAGAAGTGGCGGCCGAGCCCACCGAGCCGTGGTACGATGAGGCTGACGTTGACAGCGACCACATTCATGTCTGCATCGACTCACCTCCCAAGTATGGCGGCGAGGTTGTGGTGGCAGGCGCCGCCGGCGCCATGACAGGCAGCAACTGGTTCATCTTCAGCGCACGTGATGACTATCTCTTCAGCCAGTTGATCGACCGCGACACCGACGCGGTCTCCATCCATCCTGACGTGGCCACAAGCTGGGAAGTATCCGCAGACGGCCTCACCTACACCTTCCACCTGCGCGATGACGTGCGCTTCCACGACGGCGAGCAGCTGACCGCCGAAGACGTAAAGTTCTCGCTCGAGATGTTCTTCCACCCCGATACCGGCGCCTCCCATGGCCGCACCTCCGGCCTCGATCAGCTGGCCGGCGCCGCCGAATTTGAAGCCGGCGACGCCGATGAAATCTCCGGTATCAAGGCGCTCGACGACTTCACCTTGGAGCTGAACCTGGTGGCGCCCCGCAGTAGTGTGCTCAGCAATATGGCCGCCTTCAACATCTGGCCGAAGCACCTGCTCGAAGACATCGCCTTCGCCGACCTGGGCGAAACCGAATACGCTGTCCGCAATCCGGTCGGTTCCGGCCCCTTCACCATGGGCGATTTCGAGCCCGATCAGTACTACATTCTCGAAGCCAACGAGGACTACTACGCCGGCCGTCCCTACCTTGACCGCATCATCTTCCGCATCGGCCTGCGCGGCGCAACCGCCTTCGCTGCCCTCGAAAACGGCGAAATTCACATGGCCGGTCGCGTGACCGCAACGGAATATGAACGCTACAAGGACGACCCCAATATCGTCCTCCTTGGCGGCCAGCTCGGCGGCGGCATGACCGTCTGGCCCAACCACAACCGGCCCGAGTTTCAGGACGCACGCGTGCGGCAAGCCTTGCTCCACGCCCTCGACCGCGAGGCAATGGCCGAGGCTTACTACGGCGAGTTGGCCGACGTCCTCCATCTCCGGCTGACCAATCCCGAGTTCGTAAGCCCCAATATCACCAAGTACGACTACAACCCCGACAGGGCCCGCGAACTCCTGGCCGAGGCCGGATGGGATTCGGACAAGGAGATCAGCTTCGTCACCTACTACCAGGATGACCAGAACAAGCGCATCCACGCCGCCATGCAGCAGTTCTGGGCTGATGTCGGCATAGCTGTCGACCTCGTCTACCTGGATGGTCCTGCCTGGGTCGCCCGCGTCTATGACAACGACGACTTCGACCTCTCCTACGGCTGCTGCGGCTGGTTCAATCCCGACCAGTTGCGCCTCTCCCTCGGCTGCGACCGCAGCTGGCCCGCAGGGCGCAACGTAGGCCACTACTGCAACGAAGAGTTTGACGCCTTGGCCGAAGCCGCCATGTCCGAACCCGATCCCGCCAAGCGCAAAGAGATGCTCTATCAGGCCACCGAGATCATCACCGGTGAAGCAGGTGAGATCCCCGTCTTCCGGCCGACTCGATACTCGGCCTTCAGCGCCAGCGTCTGCAACAACATCAATCGCCAGCTCGACGAGCCATTTGCCGAACGCTACCCCGCCAACTGGTACTTGGCCGGAGAGTAAGAAACGCATAGTTCAGTGGCCAGTGGGCAGCACCGCCACTGGCCACTAGCCATTGATGTCAAACGCGACGACGACTCTGAACTTCCCCGCCCTGTTGTCCGGAAGGCGCCCGACCTCCGCTTTGAATGGATTTTGGGCAACCTCTACGGGTAGTATGGATACTGTAATCAGACTGTAGCGACTGTAACCAACCTTCGCCAAAGCGCACGCCGCAGACTTGTCTGGATTCATGCATCCGGCTCGCGCCCACACGACTGGGCGCAACGCAACCATAACTAGGGGGTTGAAACCATGTCGATTATGAGGAAGTCCGTTGGACTCACCGTCTTCCTTATCCTGCTGCTCGGGATGATAGCCGCCTGTGTCGCGCCGGCCGCGACTGAACCGGCCGAGATGCAGGAGGAAACAGCCGCAGAGCCTGTTGAGCCTTGGTACGATGAGGCAGACCTGGATAGCGACCATATGCATATCTGCACCGATTCACCGCCCAAGTACGGCGGCGAGGTGGTGGTGGCCGGCGGCGCCGGCGCCATGACAGGCAGCAACTGGTTCGTATTCAGCGCACGTGATGACTATCTCTTCAGCCAGTTGATCGACCGCGATACGGACGCCGTTTCTGTCCATCCTGACGTGGCCACAAGCTGGGATGTCTCCACAGACGGACTCACCTACACCTTTAACCTGCGCGATGACGTGCGCTTCCACGACGGTGAGCAGCTCACCGCTGAGGACGTAAAGTTCTCGCTCGAGATGTTCTTCCATCCCGATACCGGCGCCTCCCACGGCCGCACCTCCGGCCTCGATCAGCTGGTCGGCGCTGCCGAATTTGAAGCCGGCGAAGCCGACGAAATCTCAGGCATCAAGGCGCTCGACGACTACACTCTCGAGTTGAACCTTGTGGCCCCACGCGGCAGCGTCCTCAGCAATATGGCCGCCTTCAACATCTGGCCGAAGCACCTGCTTGAAGGCACCGCCTTCGCCGACCTGGGCGAAACCGAATACGCTGTCCGCAATCCCGTTGGCTCCGGCCCCTTCACCATGGGCGATTTCGAGCCCGATCAATACTACATTCTCGAAGCCAACGAGGACTACTACGCCGGCCGTCCCTACCTCGACCGCATCATCTTCCGCATCGGCCTGCGCGGCACAACTGCCTACGCCGCACTTGAGAACGGTGAAATCCACATGGCCGGTCGCGTGACCGCAACGGAATATGAACGCTACAAGGACGACCCCAGTATCGTCCTGCTTGGCGATAAGATCGCCGGAGGTCTGACAGTATTCCCTAACCAGAACAGGCCGCTGTGGCAGGACGTGCGCATACGGCAGGCGCTCCTGTATTCGCTTGACCGCGAGGCAATGGCCGAAGCCTATTACGGCGATCTGGCTGAAGTGCTCCACTTGAGGCTCACCAACCCCGAATTCGTCAGCCCCAATATCGCCACCTACCCTTTCGACCCCGACAAGGCCCGCGCACTTTTGGCTGAAGCCGGCTGGGATCCCGAGCTGGAGGTCGACTTCGTCACCTACTACCAGGATGATCAGAGCAAGCGCATCCACGCCGCCATGCAGCAGTATTGGAACGATGTCGGCATTAAGGTGGACCTCGTTTACCTGGATGGTCCTGCCTGGATCGCTCGCGTCTTGGAAAACGACGATTTTCACCTGGCCTATGCCTGCTGTGGCTGGTTCAACCCGGATCAGTTGCGGCTCTCATTGGGCTGTGATCGCGGCTGGCCGGCTGGCCGCAACGCAGGCCACTACTGCAACGAAGAGTTCGACCAGTTGTCCGAAGCCGCCATGTCCGAACCCGATCCGCAAAAACGGAAGGAGATGCTGCACCGGGCCACTGAGATTATCACCGAAGAGGCAGGCGAGATTCCCGTGTTCTGGCCGAGACGGTACTCCGCCTTCAGCGCCGACGTTTGCAACAACATCTATCGTCAGCTGGACGAACCGTTTGCCGAGCGCTACCCGGTGAACTGGTACCTGGCAGGAGAGTAACGCACCGCGAAGCTTGAGATATGAGGAGTGGAGAGTGAGAGCAGTTTCTCTCTCCTCACTCCTTTCCTTTCACTCCTGGGTCTTACCATGAACCGCTACATTTTGCGCCGCATCGTCCAGATGCTGCCCGTGCTGTTCGGGATCACAATCCTTACCTTTACCTTCACCGAACTGGCGCCGGGCGACGCTGTATCGGCCATGATCCTTATGGACTTTGAATCGGGAGCCGGCGGTGATGAAGGCTCCCACGCCGATAAACTGCGCGAAAAGTACGGCCTCGACAAATCCCCTCCCGTTCGTTATCTCCAGTGGATGGGAGGACTCTTCCAGGGCAATTTGGGCGTGCGCATCCGCAGCAAAATCCCTGTCGGCGAAGAAATCGCTCGCCGTCTGCCCGCAACGCTTCGCCTCATGGCCGCCGCCATAGTCATATCTGTTCTCCTGGGCATTCCCCTGGGCATCTTCTCCGCTCTGAATCAGTACACGCCCCCAGACTATGTGCTCACCTTCCTTGCCTTTATCGGTATCTCCATCCCAGGCTTCTTTGCCGCAATTGGCGCGATCTATCTCTTTTCGCTCAAATTGGGGTGGGTGCCCACCAGCGGCTACTCTACCATCGGCAGAGATCTGAGCTTGTGGGGCACCGTGCTGGACCGAGCGCGCTACCTGGTGCTCCCTGCCATCGTGCTGGGTCTGGACTCGACCGCCGGCATCATGCGCTATACACGTTCCAGTGTCCTGGAGGTTGTGCGGCTCGACTATATTACAGTCGCCCGCAGCAAAGGGCTGAACGATAAAGTTGTCATTTTCCGCCACATTCTTCGCAACGCCCTGCTTCCCGTGATCACCATCATCGGTCTGCGCCTCCCCAGCCTCTTCGGCGGCTCCATCATTATCGAGACCATTTTCAACTGGCCTGGCATGGGCATTCTTTATCTGGACGGGGTTGCCACGCGCGACTATCCCCTAATCATGGGCATGGTCCTGGTCTCGGCCCTGACAATCGTCTTTAGCAACCTCATAACAGACTTGACCTATGGGGCCATTGACCCCCGAATTCGCTACGAGTAGCATTTCCATACGCTTGGCCGGGGCCGGCTCCAAACTGTCAGGCGCCCGCCACCGGCCCTGTTGCGCTATCACAAGCTAGACTGTGCCATGACTGCTGAAACAAAACCCGAAGGACTCCAAGAAATATCCACCGCCCTCCAAGCCGATGAGGGCGGTGCAGCCGCGCAGCGGCGCCGGGCCTGGCGCCGTTTCCGCCGTCACAAACTTGCCTTGGCGAGCGCCATCCTGATGTTCCTCCTGATTATCGTTGCCTTCCCCCTTGCCCCCGTCGTCGCACCTATTCATCCCCACAAGATCGAAATCAGAGAGATCGGCCTCGCTCCGGGTGAGGAAGGCCATCTGCTGGGCACCGATCTCACCGGTCGCGACATTTGGAGCCGCGTGGTCTACGGAGGCCGCGTCTCCATGTCCGTGGGCATCGTCGCCGTCTCCCTATACATCACCATTGGCACTATCCTGGGTAGCATTTCGGGCTACTACGGCGGCACTGTTGATGCCGTGATCATGCGGATAACCGACACCGTCATGGCGTTCCCGATCCTGATCATTCTCATTGCGCTCGTATCCATCCTCGGCCCGGGTATATTCAACTCCATGTTGGCGATCGGTCTCATCGGCTGGACAGGCGTAACTCGCCTCGTCCGCAGCCTCATTCTCTCAATTCGTGAGACCGACTATATCATGGCCGCTCATGCTGTTGGCGTCGAGGAAAAATGGATCATCATGCGTCACATCTTGCCCAATGTTGTGGCGCCGATCACTGTCGCCGCCAGCTTCGGCATCGCCGGCGCCATCCTCACCGAGGCTGGTCTCAGCTTTCTCGGCCTCGGCGTACAGGTGCCGACCCCCAGTTGGGGCAACATGCTCAACGAGGCCCAGAACATTCAGATTATCGAAAACATGCCCTGGTACTGGGTTCCGCCCGGTCTCATGATCACCATCTGCGTCCTCGCCATCAACTTCATCGGCGACGGCCTGCGGGACGCACTGGACCCCCGCATGAGTTTGGATTGAGGTAGTTTGGCGCCCGTCAGCTTTGCTGCACAAGCGCGATGGAGGAAAAGATGATTCTGACGCCGGATCAAAAAGAGACATTCTGGCGGGATGGCTTTTTGGCCTACCCCACGCTGCTCGACCCTGAAGAATTGGCGCAACTACAGCAGTTGACCGAAGACATTGCATATGGCCGCGTCAAGGTGGCGACCGACATCAAAGGGATTCCCGTCCTGGAAAAAGAGATGGTGGTGGCCCACGGCGAGGTGCAGGCCGCCAGCGCGCTCGATGAGTTGCGCAAAATCAACTTTCCCGCCTCCATCCACGAAACATTTCTCACCATCGCAAAAAAGCCAAAAACCGTCGACCTGATCGCCGAGCTGTTTGACGAGCCCGATATCAAACTCTTGGGGGATCAGATCTTCATGAAGCCGCCGGGACATGGCTCGGTCAAGGAGTATCACCAGGATTCAGCCTCGTGGCCTTTCCTCATCCCCCAAAACCAGATCACCTGCTGGGTCGCCCTTGATGACGCAACCCTCGAGAACGGTTGCATCCGCTGCCTCCCCGGCAGCCACACTTACGGCCTGCTCCAACTCAAGCACCTGCCGCAACTGCTGACCGAGGAAATGAAAGCGCATGAGGTTCCGGTTCCCGTTCCCGCCGGCGGCTGCCTCCTCTTCCACAGCCTCAACCTGCACTACTCAAGCCCCAATACCTCGGCCAAACGACGACGCGCCTGGGCATTGCACTACATGGTGGCCAAGACAAGAGACCTGAGCACAAATGAAGAGGTCCATGTCGACTATATTTCGGTTCGGGGCAGATCCTTCGCAGGATATGTTTAATTAAACCGCCAACCGTGCCGCGCGTTGCCCATACCATTATAATTGTCTTGGGCCTCACAGCTTTGGCGGCCAGCTGGCAGGCCGTATCCAACTATGTTGGGTCGCTCGAAACTGTGCGCAGCCTTGAGCTGGAGCTGACAGAGGTGCGCCGAGCCGGTACCGATAGTGCGCAACTCGATGTGCGATTCAGGCTCCACAACCGGTCGGAGCTCCCTGTCCACCTGAATAGCTATTTCTTTGACCTGTACCTGAACGGAAACCGCATCGGCGGAAGCAGCAGCACCTGGCGCGACAACGATCCCGACGCGGACCAGTCCCTGTACAGCCGCGCCTCCACCATCGAACAGACCCTCGCCCCCCACGAAAGCCTGGATATGGGATTCCCCCTCTATATCTTCGAGTTGGAGCGAATCATGGCCGCGTCCAAAGGAAGTAGTGGCTGGTCCGTTGAGGTCGGTCTTCGCCTGATCCATCCCTACGCGCACGATGAGCGCCTGCTGCGGATGCAGGCTACTCTGCACGAGCCGGAACAATGAGCGTATATCTTCGACAGAGCGCGGTGGTCTTGGCAGTCGCGGCCATTCTCGCGTATGTGGGATTGATATCCCTTTCCTCCATGCGCGACTACGTCGCCTGGCCGACCGACATGCTGGGGCTCAGCCTTGTCGCCGCTCTCTGCGGCATGCTCTTAGCGCTGGCAGAAAAGAAAGCGCTCTCAATGTTTATTGTGGCCGCGATTCTAAGCGTTCTTCTATTTGGCGGCTTCTGGGCATACGCATCCTGGGCGATGCTGCGTGGCCAACTCCCAACACTCCCCCTCCTGCTTTCGGATCTCGTCTTACTCTATACTGTTCAGCGCGGGTTCTTGCTGGTTGCGTCCAGTCTCGTGTTTGGACTGTTAGGTGTACTCGGCGTACAGTTATTCTTACCCAAACTCCTGCGTCGCTGACTTGCCGGGATGCACGTAGAATGGCGCGGCGCCCCTTGACTTTGAGGAGACCAAACATGAGCCTGACTGCCGAACAGAAACAGTATTTCGACGATAACGGCTACTTGCCCTACGGCCGTGTCCTGTCCGACGAAGAAATCCAGGCCCTCCGCCAGCGCTGCGAAGACATCGCCGCCGGACGCCTCACCCACGTGCCGTCCAACTATATCCAGTTTGAAGAGCAGTTCCGTGACGGCGAAAAGACCGTCGAGCCCCGCATCGACATGATCCGCAAGATGGTCTATCTCTGCTACCATGACGACCTCTTCGAGGCCGTCGCCAAAAAGGCCGAAATCGTCGATGTGATCGAGGTTCTCCTGAGCCCCAATATCAAGCTCTACACTGACCAGCTGATGATGAAGCCCCGCTTCAACGGTACCGTGACCGACTGGCACCAGGACTCCGTCGCCTGGCCCATGTTCGCCCCCCAGAACCATGTCAGTTGCTGGGTCGCCCTCGACGACGCCACCGTCGAGAACGGCTGCATGACAGTCATCCCCGGCAGCCATAAGTGGGGGCCCATCGCCCGTGAGTACAAAGATCGATTCCTGGCCCAACCGCATCTGGCCGAACCCGTCCCCGTTGAACTGAAAGCCGGCCACTGCATGTTCCACCACGGCCTCAACTTCCACCGCACCGAAGCCAACACCACCCCCAACCGCCGTCGCGGTCTCGCCCTCCACTACCTGGACGCCGAAACCAGCTATCTCGGCATCGTCAGCGAAGACCATCGCAACCAGGTCGAAGGAACGCCCCGCAAGGGCAACACACCCTTCATGCACATCCGCGGCAAGGAGTTCCCGGGGCGGGTATAGCTGCAGAGCCTGTTGTCCTCTGCCTGTGAACGCAACGACCTCCGAACCGAAACTGCATCCAGGAAAGCTCACGATGTCCAATACTCTCCCCACGGCAACCCTCGGTCGAACCGGCTTGGAAGTCACCAGGCTTGGATTCGGCGCCGGCCATCGTCGCTCCATGACCGACGAAGAGATGAATGCCCAACTCAACGCCGTCCTCGATGCCGGCATCAACTTTATCGACACCGCCAACGATTACGGCAACAGCGAGGAGATGATTGGCCGCTACCTGCGCCACCGCCGCGATGAGTATGTCCTGGCCACCAAATGCGGCTGCCACCCCGATGGCCATATCTGGACTAGGGAGAATCTCTTCCGCGGTCTGCATGAAAGTCTGGAACGCATGCGCGTCGACTACGTCGACGTAATGCAGCTGCACAACCCGACCGTGGCCGACTGTGAGCAGGGAGAACTGGCGCAGGCGCTGCAGGATATGCGCGCCCAGGGCAAGGTGCGCTGGATCGGCATGTCGACCACGCTTCCCCACCTGCCCACCTACCTCGACTGGGATGTCTTTGACGTCTACCAGATTCCCTACTCCGCACTGGAGCGCGACCACGAAGACTGGCTGACCAAAACCGCGCAGGCCGGCGCCGGCGCCATCATCCGCGGCGGCGTGGCCCTCGGCAAGCCGGGAGTCGGCATAGGCAGTCCCGATAGATGGCAGGCCTTTAACGAGGCGAGCCTGGCCGAACTCAAGCAGGCTGGAGAAAGCGACACTTCGTTCGTACTGCGCTATACGCTGACGCACCCCGACGTCCACACCATCATCGTCGGCACAACCAATCCCGCGCACCTCGCCGAAAACGTGCAGGCCATTCAGGCCGGCCCGCTTTCCGCCGACGTCTACGCCGAGGCCAAACAGCGCCTCGCCCGCATCGGCGTGACACCGGCCTGAGCGGAAAGTCTGCGCGCTGCCGCCTCCTTGAGAAGCGGCCATCAAGAAAACAAGCCGGAATCGGGCGCAAAGGGAGCTAACCATGACCAATCCACTCAGAAACATCGAGCCCGGCGCGGGAATCCACATCGGCTCCCGCCGCGAACTGCTCGTCGACGACTTCCTCATCGCCGCCCTGTCCCGCGACGCCGAACTGCGCCTCCACCGCCCTGTGCCCCAGGAGGTCGTTCTGGAGACCGACGCGCCCTGGGAGGGCAACGCCTCCGGATACGTCACCGTCTTCCAGGACGACGACCGCTACCTCATGTACTACCGCGGCTGGCACTTCACGCATGACGCCGGCTCCCTCGAATACCCCCATGCCGAAGTCGTCTGCCTGGCCGAAAGCAGCGACGGCATTAACTGGACCAAACCGGACCTGGGCCTCGTCGAATTCGACGGCTCGCGCAACAACAACATCATCCTCGACGCCCGCGACGACAACAGCCCCGCCATCAACTTCGTGCCTTTCAAGGACCCCAATCCCGACGCCCCGGACGCCGCAAGATATAAGGCGCTCGCCAACAACAGAGGCTACAAAGGCCTCTTCGCGCTCCGCTCACCCGACGGCATCCACTGGACCCCGATGCGCGATGAGCCCGTGATCACGAAAGGCTATTTCGATTCCCAGAATTTGGCTTTCTGGGACGCAGAACGCGGCGAATATCGCGACTACCACCGCGATTTCCGTCACGGCCGCGACATCATGACCTGTGTCTCGTCCGATTTCCTGAACTGGAGCGAGCCGGTCTTTATCGACTACAACCCCACCCGCATCGCCGAACTGTACACCAATCAGATCACGCCCTACTTCCGCGCCCCCCACCTTTTCGTCGGCTTCCCCGCTCGCTACATTGAACGCCCCTGGTCGGCTTCGATCGAGGACCTCCCCGAACAGGAACACCGGCGCATTCGCGCAGAAGCGCACGAGCGCTACGGCGCCGCCTTGACCGACGGGCTCTTCATGAGCAGCCGCGACGGCCTCGAATTCAACATCTGGCCGGAAGCTTTTATCCGCCCAGGACTGCGTCCGCAGGACAACTGGACCTACGGCGATAACTACCAGAACTGGGGTCTCGTCACCACCCGCTCGCAGTTCGCCGGCGCGCCCGATGAGCTTTCAATGTACGTCAGCGAAGGCTACTGGCGCGGGCAGGGCGTGAGCCAGCGTCGCTACACCCTTCGCATGGACGGCTTCGTTTCGCTCCACGCTCCCCCAAGCGGCGGCGAGATGATCACCAAGCCGATCAGGTTCACAGGCCGAAACCTGGAGCTGAACTTTTCCGCCTCGGCCGCCGGCAGCGTACGCGTGGAGATTCTGCATGGACAGGTCGATCTGGCTGTCGATGGCTATGGCCTGGCCGATTGTGTCGAACTCCTCGGGGATGACCTCGATCGGACCGTGCGCTGGACACAGGGAGCCGATGTCAGCCCTCTGAGCGGTGAACTTGTGCGGCTGCGCTTCGTCCTGCAAGATGCCGACGTCTACGCCTTTCGCTTTGTCGAGTAAAGCAGCTAGCTGCCGGTTGATGCTTGCCGGCCTGACTTCAGTCTCAGCAGGAGCTATCGATGGAAATACGACGATATCGACCCTCCGATCTGGAAACCCTGAGAGAGCTCACAGCCATCTGCTTTGACGGCGTCTGCATCGACCAGAATATCGAGAACCTCTATGGGCAAATCCACGGCAAAGACTGGCGCTGGCGCAAAAAACGCCACATCGACGACGACGCCGAAATCAATGCAGCAGGTATTCTCGTCGCCGAAGTCGATGGACAGATCGTCGGCTACATCAGCACGCGCGTCGATCCGTCCTCCCGCATCGGCGGCATTCCCAACTTTGCCGTCCTGCCCGAATTCCAGCAGCGCGGCATCGGCCGCCGCCTGCTCGAAGAGGCCGTCGCCTACCTCGCCGCCCAAGGCATGACCTATGCCCGCATCGAGACTCTGGACCAGAACGACGTCGGCGCACACTTCTACCCCGACTTCGGCTTCGAGGAAGTAGCCCGCCAGATCCACTACATCATGCCCATCACCGCAAACGACCCTTAAACTCCACTCCAAAACCCATCGCAGTCCCAGGAGCATACACATGTCAAAAGCCAAAGTCAGAGTCGGAATCGTCGGCGCCGGGCCGATCGGCGGCCTGGGACGCAGGCCCTTCTCCCACGCGGCCGGCTACCGGCGCTGCGAGGACGCGGAACTGGTCGCAATCGCCGACATCGACCCGCAGCGGCTCCAACAGTTTGGCGATGAATGGGAGATCGAGCCCGAGCACCGCTATCCCACCGCCGCCGATATGTACGAAAAAGCCCGTCTCGACGTCGTAGACGTCACGACCAACACGCTCTACCATCACCATCCGGTCATCGAAGCCGCCGAAGCCGGCATCAAAGTGATCATGGTCGAAAAGCCGCTCGCCACCAGCGTGGCCTGGGGCCGCAAGATGGTAGAAGCCTGCGACCGCAGCGGCTCCCGCCTCATCACCGAGCATACGCGCCGCTTCCTCCCCCACTACCAGCGGCTCAAGCGCATGATCGACGAGGGCGCAGTCGGCCGCGTCAAGACCATCACCTACGAAGGCTGCCGGCCGCTGCTGACAAATGGAACACACATCGTCGACTATGCCTTCTTCTTCACAACGGCACAGCCACAACTCGTCTCCGGCTATCTCAACAAGGAGAGCGTCGCCGACCCTGGCGGCGCCGGTATGATCGCCTGCTCAGATGGCGTGGTCGTTTTCATCGACAGCATCGCCGAGCGCAGAGAGCATCTCGGATACACCACGATTGCCGGCACCGGAGGCCGCGTCCATTTCAGCGAACGCCGCGGCCTCTGGGAATACGGCCCCCTGGTGGAAGCCGACGAGGGCTATGGGACCCGCTACGAATTCCAACCCATCCCCGACATGCCGGTCGAGTTCACACTCGACGACTACTTCTATTCCGCCACCCGCGAGAGCATCGACTGTTTGCTCGAAGATCGAGAGAGTGTTTCGACAGGCCGCGACGGCCTCAAGGCGCTCGAAGTGATCGCCGCCATCCACATCTCCCACAAGACCGGCACGCAGGTACATCTGCCCCTCGCTCCCGGCCTCGACGAACTCGAAATCCGTTCCACCGGCGAATAACTGCAATCCGCCACTGATCACTAACCATTGACCACGATCCTCTGGAGTTCTCGATGCCAACGAACTATCGGGCCGGGATTATCGGCCACACCGAACGCGGCAACTACGGTCACCAATTGGATACGGCCTATCAGGGGCTGCCCAATGTAGAAGTCGTCGCAGTCGCCGACCCGGACCCAGAAGGGCGCGCCGCCGCGGCCCAACGCACCGACGCGCCCCACAGCTTCGCCGACTATCACGAAATGCTGTCGCAAATGGACCTGGATCTGGTCAACGTCTGTCCGCGCTGGGTTGACCAGCACGCCGACATGGTCATCGCCTGCGCCGAAGCCGGTGTCAAGGGCATCTTCTGCGAGAAGCCCTTCGCCCGTACCCTGGCCGAAGCCGACGCCATGCTCGCCGCCTGCGAAAAGCACAACACCAGGCTCGCCGTCGCCCACCGCCGCGCAAACCCCTACGAGCTGCATGCCAAGAAGCTCATCAACGACGGCCTCATCGGCGGCGTGCAGATGATCCGCCGCCACGGCAAGGCCGACCACCGCGCCGGCGCTATGGACCTCATCGTCCTCGGCACCCATCTCCTCGATGACATTCGTTTCTTCGCCGCTTCTGATGTGCTCTGGGCCCACGCCCACATAACCCAGGATGGCCGCGAACTGACCCCTGCCGACACATATGAAGGGGACGAAGGCGTCGGCCCGATTGCCGGCAACGGGCTGGCCGCCTACTTTGTCTTCCGCAACGGGGTGACCGCCCACCTCGACTCCTACCGCAGCGATGAAACCGACACGCGCGAAAATGTCAACTGGCTCGGCCTCGAGATCCACGGCTCCGCCGGTATCCTCTCGCTGCGCACTGCGCCACTGGGTGAACTCTACCATTACCCCTATCGCCTCTGGCTCCCTGGCGACAGAGACGGTTCCTGGGAACGCATCACGCTGCCCGAATGGGATCTGAATCCCGACGGCCAGCCCCGTTCCGTTTCCGAGAAATTCCAACTGAACAACCGGACTTTTGTGGAAGAGCTGATCCGCGCGATAGAAGAAGACCGCCAAGTTACCGCCGTAACCAATGGCCATGACGCCCGCGCCGTCCTCGAAATGATCATGGCGATCCACGAATCCCAGCGGCTACGCGGTCGCGTCTACTTCCCTCTGGAAAATCGCGAGAATCCCTACGTTGTATGGAGCAGAGAAGCGGAGCGAGAAAAACGGTAACCTGCAGCAGGTGAACAGTTGCGGACATAACCAGAGGCGACAAACATGAGTAAACAAGGGGGCATCATGTCAGTTACCAATCAACCAAGTGACAAAGTGTACCGGGCCGGCATCATCGGGCTCACCGGCATCGGCCAGTCGCCGCCGCGCTACAACCTCTGGTCGACGCGTCACCCGCAGCCCCACTCGCACGCCGCCGCTTACGCTGCACACCCCCGCGCCGAGGTTGTGGCTGTCTGTGAACTCGTGCCGGCGCTGCTGTCCCGATACGAGAAAAACTGGGGCGACGCCGCGCACTACACCGACTACCGCGCCATGCTGGAACGCGAGAATCTCGACATCCTGAGCGTTGTCACCTCAGACCATCTCCACGCCCAGATGGTCGTCGATGCGGCAGAGGCTGGCGTCCCCGCCATCTATTGTGAAAAGCCCCTCGCCACCACCCTCGCCGACGCCGACCGCATGCTGGCCGCAGTGGAGAAGAACGGCACCAAGATCTGCGTCAACCATGGCCGCCGTTGGGACCCCTTCTGGCGCCAGGCCAAGGCCATGATCGAGGAAGGGCGCATCGGCTCCCTCACCCGTATCAGCGCCCACCTCGGCGGCGAACGGGCCATGCTCTTCCGCAACGGCACCCACCTGATCGACACCGTCTGCATGTACGCCGACGCCGCCCCCGACTGGCTCATCGGCGGCATGGAGGAAGGCTATGAAGACCGCACCGAATACCTGGGCGACGGCGGCCACGACCCCAAAACCGATCCCGGCGCCTCCGCCTTTCTATACTTTACCAACGGCGTGCGCGCCCACATCGAAATCTCGCAGCGAACGCTTGTCAATTTCGAACTGGACCTCCTCTGCACCAAGGGCCGCATCCGCATCAGCAACACCGAAGCCGTCGTCTACCTGACCTCGCAGGACCATCCGCACGAAGTCACCAGCCGCCAGCTTGGCGGAACCGTCGACTACGGCAGCGGTATGGTCCATGCCGTCGACGAACTGATCCAGTTGATCGAAAATGGGGGTGAAAGCATCTCCAGCGGCCGGAGAGCACTGCACAGCTTGGAGATTATGATTGCAATCATGCGTTCCCAGGCCAAAGGCGTAGAGAAAATCCACTGGCCTCTGCCGCGGGACTGACTCTCCCGGCTATGTTGCAGGAACCGTTACTCATTTGGGCGATCGGCCGCAAGCGGCCTTCCTTGTGCGGGGAGTTCCTCCCCCCCGCAACGCCCCCCTTTGGTTAATCCACCGTGTTTATTCCTCCCCACCAACGTGTCTACCCAACAGTGTCTGCTCCCACCCTCGCTGTCTCAAGCCACTGACCGCTATCCCCCTCCGTCCCCCACTTCCTCGGCAAAGGCGCGCGCCTGCGCCACCATGTCCACCTCAACCATCTGGTTCCAGGCGGACATCAGCCGTCGCGTCACCGGCCCCGGTTCGCCCGTACCCACAGCATGACCGTTGAAGCGCGTCACTGGCATGATTGTAAAGGGCGTCGAGGTGAAAAACGCCTCGTCCGCGGTCATCACGTCATATGGCTCCAAATTGCACTCCCGGCGCGACAGTTCAAGTCGCTCTGCCAGCTCCAGAACCGCCTGCCGCGTGACGCCCCGCAGAATGTTTCGCGGCTCCGCCGTCAGCAGGCCCCCATCCTTGACCATGAAAAAGTTCGACCCCGTGCCCTCCGTCAGAAAACCGTCTTCGTCCGTCAGCAGGGCCCATGCCTCCGGATCGACCTTCTGCGCCTGCAAGTTGGCCATCTGGTAGTAGATGCGGCTGCGGTTCTTGATCTTGGGGTCGATCAAACGTGAGGGCACCGAGCGCTGCGCCGGAATGACCGCATGAACGCCCTTCACATACGCGTCCGCGAACGCGGCCAGGTGCCACGTCAGCGGCCAGCAGTTGATCGTCACCGTCGGCTTCACGCCGCCGGCGAAGACCGATTCGTATAGTCCCATCGGCCCCCGCGAGACATTGTGAACGATCTGGAAGTCCGTACCGTCGGCAAAACAGGGCTGGTTCCTCTCGATCGTTTCCAGCGTCGCCGCCTCCATCCCCTCCGCTGTCAACCCGCAGTCAATTTCCAGCGTCCGCAGCCCAACATACAGCCTCTCGATATGCTCTCGCAGGCGAAACGGCTGGCCGTTAAACGTACGCGTTGTCTCAAATATCACGTCGCCATACATGAGAGCAGAATCGAAGATCGAGACGCCCGCCTCACTCTCGGAGACAAAAGATCCGCTGACGTAAACTGTCCGTTGGCTGGTCATTGCACTCCTCCTCTGGCGCCGATTATCGGCCCCCGGCCCCGTGGATTTCCTATTGGTTTCAAACTGTAAATGATTGTACACTTGACCGTGTACTCCTGTCTATCGGCCTGACGCCAAAATTCAAAGGAAACTCGCGTGACAAAGGGAAATCGGTTGGTCCTCACCCCTGCGGGCCAAATTGAAATCGAAGAGTTCGAAGTGCCGGCTCCTGCGTCCAATCAGCTGCTCGTACGCACGCGCCTCACCCAGGTCAGCGCCGGCTCCGAGATGAACGGCATTCGTCACCGCCGCACGGCCAGCCCTGCCGAACAGGCCGCATTTGCCCCCGCGGGGCTTGGCTACACCGCCATCGGTGTCGTCGAGGCCGTCGGCAGCGAGATCGACCAGATCGCTGTGGGCGACCGCGTGCTGTGCAGCGGCAACCATTCCACCCACTGGCTTGTGACACCCGAACTCGAAGCCAGCGAAGTCGTCATTCCCCAACAGTACAGCGTCCAAAAGCTGCCCAACGATCTGACCGACGTAGAAGTCGCCTTCTGCGTTCTCGGCGACGTGGCCCTCCACGGCGTGCGCCGCGCCCAGATCCAGATTGGTGAATCGGTCGCTGTCCACGGGCTCGGCGTTGTCGGGTTGCTGGCGCTTCAGCTCTGCCGCCTCGTCGGCGCCCAACCTCTTATCGGCGTCGATCTTGTCGAGGAGCGGCTGGCTCTCGCCCGCCAACTCGGCGCCTCCCACGTGGTCGACGCTGGCAGCCAGGATGTGGTCGAAGAAATCCGCGTCCTCACACAGTTGCCCTGGCGCTGGCGCGGCGCGCTGCCCAGCATGTTGCCCGGCAGCGGGGCCGAGGTACAGGTCCACTGCACGTCTTTCATCGGCAACTACCCCACAATGATCAAAGCCGCCGCCGATCGCGGCCGTATCATCCTCGTGGGCGCGACCAGCGGCTCCATTCCCATCGAATCCAACGAGCTATTCCGCCGCGAAGTCGTCATGACCGGCTCCTACCAGACCGGCATGAGCGACACGCATCCCTACTGGCCGTGGACGCGCGTGCGCAACCAGCACGTGATCCTCGACCTCATCCGACGCCGAGAGTTGCAGATCGAACCACTCGTCAGCCATCTGGCGCCCTACACCGAGGCGCCAGATCTGTTTGATCGCATGATGAGCGGCCATGAGGGCTGGCTGAGCGTCTTCTTTACCTGGGACTGATACCTCAGACCGCCGGAAACTGTAACCGCAATTCGAAAAGAGCCAACTGCCGCGGAGGCCGACATGATCGACTTTCCCCGCTCCTTTTTCACCTGGAAGACCTTCCCCAGGCAGGATGATCCCTACTACAAATACGCCGGCGGTTTCATCGGCAAAGAGGGCGACGTGCGCCATGTGCGCTTCAACCTCGAATCCAGCTGTGTCATCTCCGATGAGAATGGAAGCGTTTTGGCCGAGCTCTTCGTCGGCGCTCCCTGCCGCACCGAATATACCATCCCCCGTCAGGGATTCTTCCAGATTCCGAGCAGCGAGTTTCGCATGGCCTTCAGCCGCTCGCATCAGATCCCGATCGCCAAGCGCCCCAGCAACGAATCTGAACCGGTATCCGCGCGGGCGCTGGACGCTGCATATCAGGAACACGACATCAGCCTCAAGGAGTTCCAGCATCCAACCGAGGTGCACTCCAGCCAACGTCTGATCGAAGCCACCCTCGCCAATGCCCTGCTCAATGCCCGCTGCGCCTACCGCGATCCGCAGAGCGGCCTACGCGTCACCGTCGAGTACCCTGTCAACCTCATCAACGTCAACCGTGAGGGTGCCGCCTTTCAGGTCTGCACCGGCCCCCTGATCCTGCCCGACCTCGCTACCTGGAACGGCCGCGGCGTCGACCGCGTCTTCCTTGCCCACGCCGCCTTCACCGCCTTCGACTACGTAGAATTCATTCTGCGCCGTGAAGTCGCCCCGGCCCCCGAAGAACTTGAGTGGCTCCATCATGTAAAAGGGCGCGATCGACTTGAATTGCATGACCCCGACAACAGGCCGCCGGGCTATCCCCCGCCGCGGCCTTCGCCGACCGTCTATCACGAAGAATGGGCGCTTCCTTCAACCAACACTATCCTGCGCGCCCCGAATCTCTGACCTAGCAACCAGCGCCAACTGCCGCCACTGACCACTGCCATTCAAAAAGGTGACGCTCATGAGCAACCCCGCCTCCACACACGCCGAACCAATCGACATCGGCGCCCGTCTCGAACCCCTGATCGACGACTTCCTGTTCGCGGAACTTGGCGACCCGCTCGAGTTGCGCCTCCATCCGCCGGTCAAACGGGAGGTGGTCTTGAAGACCGACGAGCCTTGGGAGGGCAACGCCTGTCTCTACCGCACCGTATTTCAGGACCACGACGGGCGCATTCGCATGTACTACGGAGCCTGGCAATACGATGTTGGCGGCGGCCAGATGATCTATCCCCACCTCTACTTTCTCTGCTATGCCGAAAGCAGCCGCGGCAAGCGCTGGAACAAGCCCTCCCTCGGGCTCGTGCAGTACAAGGGCAGCGGCCGCAACAACATCGTCCTCTCGCCCAAAAGCTTTCCCGGTATCGATCTCAGCGCCGGCGACACCGCCATCTTCCCGGATACGAACCCGACCTGCCAGGAGGGAGCCGAGTACAAAGCGCTTGTCCCCGGCAAATCGCCCCGCGCGCTCTACGCCCTTAAATCCTCTGACGCCATCAACTTCTCGCTCATGCGGCGAGAGAATGAAGACATTCCCGATCCCGTCATTACGGAGGGCTACTTCGATTCCCAGAATCTGGCCTTCTGGGACGAATACCGGGGCGAGTACCGGGCCTACTTCCGTGACTTTCGCGGCGGCGCGCCCCACGGCGTCCGCGGTATCAAGACCGCAACCTCCCCCGACTTTCTGAACTGGTCCGAGCCAAAGTGGCTCGACTACGGCGACAGCCCCGAACAGCCCCTCTACACCAACCAGATTCGGCCCTACGCCCGCGCGCCTCACATCCTTTTTGGTTTTCCCATGCGCTACATCGATAGAGGCTGGATCTCCCAGACCGATCACCTGCCCGGCCTCGAGTTGCGCCGCGCCCGCAGCGAGGTCCATCCCCGTTACGGATCCGTAGTCACAGACGGGCTCTTCATGTCCAGCCGCGACGGCGAAAACTTCAAGCGCTGGGGAGAGGCATACATCCGTCCCGGCCCCAATATCGTCGACAGCTGGGTCTACGGCGACAACTGCATTGCCTGGGGACTCATCGAGACCGAGGCCGATTCGCCCGGCGCCCCGCCCGAACTCTCGCTCTACGTCACCGAAGGCTACTGGACCGGCCGCAGCATGAACGTGCGGCGCTACACCACCCGCATCGACGGCTTCGTGTCCCTGCACGCACCGTTGTCCGGCGGCTCCTGCCTCACCAAACCGCTCATCTTCTCTGGCCGCCATCTCTTCCTCAACTTCGCCACCTCCGCCGCCGGCAGCCTGCGCGTGGAGATTCAGGATCACGAGGGCAGCCCGGTCCCCGGCTATTCCCTCGACGAAAGCGAAGAGATCTTCGGCGACTCGATAAAACGGGTCGCGCAGTGGGCCGCCGGCAGCGATCTCAGCATGCTGTCAGGCCGACCCATCCGTATTCGGATCGTCCTTAAGGACGCCGATCTCTACTCGATTCAGTTCGGCGAGTGACAGGTCACCCTTTCCATCCAGGGAAAAGGTGTTCTTCACGGCCCTTTGTGGACAAAAAATGATGTTCTTCGTGTTCCTTCGTGGATATAAAGAGATATTCTTCGCGGCTCTTCGTAACCCGCCAGCGATACATTGACCACCCGTCAGGAGAATCATTATGCACATTTCTGAACTGGACGTGACCAACTTGGAGCGGGGATGCAAGAGATCCAGCTGGCTGGATATCTCGCCGCGCGTCGAAGGCGGCTGGTGGCAGCTTCCCTTGCTGACTGTGACCGGAACCGAGCCAGGGCCAACTCTCGTCGTCTTCGCCGGCGTCCATGGCGACGAGTATGAGGGCGTCGAAGCCATCCCCCGAATCGCCGAAGAGGTCAACCCTCCCCAACTGCGCGGAACACTCCTCATGGTCCCCGTCTGCAATATGGCCGCCTACGCCACCGCCACCCGCAACAGCCCCATCGACGGACTGAACCTGGCACGCGTCTTTCCCGGATCCGAGACCGGCACTCTGACCCAGCGCATCGCCTACTGGCTCACCAGCAAGTTCATCAGCGCAGCCGACTTTTTCATCGACCTCCACAGCGCCGGCATCGTCGGAGACATCCCCACGCTAGCCGGTTACCTCCACAGCGACGACGAAGTAGGCCGGCGCTCCCTGGCCGCAGCACGCGTCTTCGGCGCGCCCGTATTGTGGGGCCATCCACCGCCCATACCTCCCGGACGCAGCATCTCAGCCGCCACCGATCTGGGCGTGCCCTGCCTCTACACCGAAGCCGCCGGCGCCGGCCGCGCCCGCCCCCAGGACGTTGACTGCTTCACCCGTGGCGTCCTCAACGTCATGCACCACCTGGACATGCTCGCAGGCGAGCCCGCCGCCGACCCGCCTCCCCAGCACCTCCTCGGCGACGGCAACATGGATGAAGTCATGTCCGCCCCCCTTGCAGGCTACTTCCGAGCCCACGTCGAACTGCTGCAGGAAGTCAAATCGGGCCAGCTCGTCGGCACAATCCACGACCCTCTCGGCGCCGTCCTGGCCGAACTGCACGCAGAACACGACGGCATCGTCATCATGCGCCGCGGCGTCCATCGCGTCCACAGCGGCGACGGCCTCATCCACCTCACCAACCGCGCCGATTAAGTGACCAGAACTCGGCGGAATTCACCGGCGCCGGCGACTGACCACTAACCACTGACCACTGCCGTCCGCTACCAGCCCAGCGCGTACCCATCGCGCCTCGGGTCCGCGCCCCCCATGAACCCGCCATTCTCGGGATCGACCATGATGCCCTGGCCGCCCCCTACTTCGGCGTTCCAGGGTCCCAGCCGGTTGAGCCTGTGGCCCATATGCGTCAACTCCAGTAGCACATCCTCCCCAATCCGCGTCTCAACATCGATCACCGTCCCCGGCGAAGTCGATTTGACCCGCGCCGCTTCGATCGCGGCCTGAATGTTCATGTCATGATCGATGACGTTCATGATCATCTGCGGCGTCGTCTGCAGAATACCGTAACTGCCCGGCGTGCCGATCAAAAAGCGCAGCCCTTGCTCATCCCACACCTGCGCCGGTGACATGCACATCTCTATTTTGCTGCTAGGCGCTACCGCATTGGGGCTCTGCGGGTCACTGTCCATCCAATTAAGAAAATTGTTCAGCGCAATTCCCGTCCCAGGTATCACGACAGCCGAGCCAAAACCTGCTCCCAGGCTCTGCGTTACCGCCACCGCATTGCCCGCCGCGTCGATCGCGCTGAAGTGTGTCGTACATTCGCTCCGCATCCACCGCCGCGGGTCCCCTGCCAGCGCTTCGTCCTCCATCTTCACCGACGTATAGCGCTCGCCGCCGGAAGGCCGGGCCTGCGCGCCAATTTCGGCGCGCCGCTGGGCCGCGTACGCCTTAGACAGCAAACCGGCCGTCGGCGGGCTCTCGATACCTGCAAACTCTGCCCTGTCCGCCTGCGCCAACTTGGCTGCCTCGATAAAGCGATGAATCGTCGCCGCACGGTTGTGGCCCATCTCCGCCACATCGAAGCCCTCCATTATGTTCAGCGTCTCCAGATACTGGACAGCCTGGCACGGCGGCGGCGGCGCATACACACGCAGACCCCGATATGACACCGAAATCGGTTCCTGCCACTCAACCTCAAAGTCCTCCAGGTCCCGGCGCGTGATCAGACCTCCGTTTTCTTCCATGTAACGTATCAGCCTGTCGGCAATCTCGCCCCTGTAGAAAACGTCGGCGCCGCCCTCGGCGATGGCACGCATGCTCTTCGCCAGGTCAGGCTGTATCATCATCTCTCCAGCAACCGGCGCCCGGCCATGCGGCAGATACGCCTCCACCGTCGCCGGATACTTCAGCATCTCCGGCACATTGAAATCCGTGAACTCGGCGTTCTTCACCGTCAGCGGAAAACCCTGCTCCGCATACTCAATCGCCGGTTGAAACACGGTAGCCGCGTCCATCGAACCGTACCGCTCCAGCGCAGCCAGCCAGCCCCCGCACGACCCGGGCACCAGCGGCGAGCGCGGCCCCCGCGCACGGCTCTCCTCATCGCCCACCTCTTCAAAAGTTGCTCCGTACGGCGAGCGCCCCATATAGTCCAGGATGGTATGTTCCTGCTCGCGCGCCGAGTAGATATGCATGTACCCGTCGCCGCCTAGGCCGGACATGTAAGGTTCGACCACATTCAGCGCCGCGGCCACGGCCACCACCGCGTCGATAGCGTTGCCGCCTTCCATCATAATCCGCACACCCGCCAGCGAAGCCAACGGATGCGCCGAAGCGATCATGCCTCGCCGGCCCGTGACCGTCGAGCGATGAACGATTCCCTTGGCAGAAAAGGACATCGGTTCTCTCCTTGCAACTGTAGTTCGGGTTTCCTGTTCTTGGCTATACGTTTCTGAAGAGGAGTGGCTCTTTTGAAACCGATCTATCGTAACCCAGTTCTCCTGCTTTACTCCTCCCACACCAACAGCACGCCCATCGCCTCGGCCAATCGTCCATACAGCAGATCGAAAGCCTCTTTTGCTTCCTGATAGGGGAAACGGTGGCTGACCAAAGGCTCCACGCGGATATGCCCTTCTCGCATGAGTTCAATTGTCCGGGCCAACATGACCTCAGGCGGATCTTCGCCGTAGTAGCCGCCAATCAGACGCCTCCGCTGGATCTTGCCCGCGTCCAGCGGCAACGGCTGCCCGTGGTAGAGACCGATCAAATGCAGCGTTCCCCCGTCGCACACCATCTCCTGGGCCTGCGCAAACGATTTCAGCCCCGGCTCGCCGCCCACACATTCGAACACGATGTCCGCGCCGCGCCCGTCTGTCAACTCTATCACCCGCTCCACCGGGTCCGTCTCCGTAACGTCGACAGCGTGGTCCGCGCCGAAAATAAGGCCCATTTGGCAGCGCTTGGCGATCGCATCCACAACGATTATCTGCTCACAAAGATGTAACCGGACGCCCTGTAACACAAGATTGCCGACCAATCCCTGACCCATGATCACAACAGTATGGCTGGGCCGGATCCCCGGCGACTGCGCCCAGGTGACGCCGCTTTTGGCCAGCGGCAAAAAGGTTGCCTCCTCAAACGAGATGTCATCGGGCAGTGGCCAAACGCGCGGTCCGATATTCGAGTCGACGGGCTGCACCACATACTGTGCATGCGGCGCAACCGCCATCACCCGATCCCCGGGCTGGAAGCGCTGCGCCGCCTCGCTCCCCACCGCGTCAACCACGCCCGCCAGCGAGTAGCCCATGATGGCCGGATTGATCGTCTCTTCGTGCATGTAGCGCCGCAGGATCTCCGACCCCCGGCTGATCAGGCTGACCTTGCTCCGCACCCGTACCTCCTTCGGCCCGACTGGCGGAATGGGAACCTCTTCTAGAACTATATTTCCAAATCCTTCGGGCTTGGCTACGCGTAACATGTTATGCTCCTCGCTTTTCCGGAAATCGAAGTGGTCTGAAAGGCGCTTGCAGGGAAGTGCATCCCTTTCCTCCAGAGTAAGAGTCATACTAGCACCAAAGGAACGAACGCGTAAACGCCTCCAATTCACACGGGCCGCTCCGGGAGTGATTTCGAGTTGGAGAACGGGTATAGTAGAGTAGTCACAACGCTAACGCGATTCCCGGACGGAAAGTGAAAACCATTCCTCCCAGACATCCGAGCTTTCCGATCGGACAAAGCAACCGAAACGTGGACCCTTCGCCTGCTTACGCATTATCCGACCAATAGAATTCGCAGGCGTACCAAGATGCCGCGATCCAGATTGGCAGGAGGCCAGCCCTATGCGCCGTCCCAATTTCCTTATCATCTACACCGACCAGCAACGCTGGGATGGCCTCGGCGCAAACGACAATCAGGATATCCACACGCCCCACCTCGACAGGCTGACTAGCCAGAGCGTCAACTTCGACCACTGTTTCGTGCAGAACCCCGTCTGTATGCCCAGCCGCCTCAGCTTTCTAACCGGACAATATCCCTCCACCCTCGGCATCACTCACATGGGCGTGCCCGTGCCCGAGGACACCGTCACCCTGCCCCGCCTGCTTGCCCCCTACGGCTACCGTTCCGCCAATATCGGCAAACTTCACTTCCAGCCCCACGCCAACCGCGATCACCGTACCCACCACCCGCCCTACGGCTTCGACCATATGGAAATCTCCGACGAGCCCGGCTCCTACGAAGATGCCTACCGCGCCTGGGTGCGCCGCCGCGCGCCCGACCAACTCCCCCATGTCAGTCTCGGCCAGGCGCCTATGGCCGAAGTCTGGCAGGAGACCATGAAAATCGAGGACGGCATCGACCACCCGGCCGAACGCTTCCCCAAAAAACCTTTGGCCTCCCGCTGCCGTGACGACATGACCCACACCGCTTTCGTCGCTGAGCAGTCCATTGAGTTCATGCGCCACCAGGCCCGGACCGGCCAGCCCTTCCTCTGCATCGCCGGCATCTACTCCCCCCACTCCCCCTGGGTGGCGCCGCAACAATACTTCGACCTCTATGATCCCGCCGCGCTCACCCTTCCGACCTTCCCGCCGGAAGTTGAAGCCCAACGCGGACCGCACAACTATCCTGACGAAGAACTACGGCTCGCCCACCAGGGCTACTACGGCCAGATCAGTGAGGTGGATCACCATGTCGGACGCCTACTCGGCGCGCTCGATGAGCTGGACATCGCAGACGAGACCGTCGTCATCTTCACCTCCGATCACGGCGAATGGCTGGGCGAGCATCTGAAATACGGCAAAGGCTACCCTGCCCACGACCAGTGCAGCCGCGTCCCCCTCCTCATCCGGCCGACCGGCGACACCTTCACCGCCCGCAGAGATTCAGGCCTCACCGAAGCGTTGGACGTGCTGCCCACCATCCTCGATCTGGCAGGGATTCAGATTCCGCCTCATCTGCAGGGCTGGTCCCTGCTGCCCCGCCTGCACGACGACGCGCCCGGCGCAACCTCAGCCCTCACCGAGCATACCGGCTGGAAATCACTCCGCACCGAGCGCTTTCGTTATCTTCTCCACACCGACGGAACCGAGAATCTATATGATCTTTCGGCTGAGTGGGGTGACTACCGCGATGTGACCCAAGACTCCGCCTACGCCGCAGACCTGGCCGCAGCGCGTCATGAATTGGGCAGCAAGCTGCTGGCCGCGGAAAGGCCGCTGCCCCGCGCTTGGCCCTATTGAGCAGGCTGTTACCGGAAAGTATATGTCAGCTCCAACTCCAAGCCAGGGCTGTCAGCCATTCTCCAATACGCCTCCTCGTCGCGCCGGCACAAAGCCCCATCCCATCTGCCGCGTCAGTGACCTGCCCCCCGGCGAGCGCAAAATTGTCGAAGTGCGCAGCCGCTCAATCGGCGTCTTCAACGTCCACGGCGAATACTACGCCCTGCGCAGCCTCTGCCCCCACCAGGGCGCGCCCCTCTGCCGCGGCGCCATCACCGGCACCGCACGCTCCACCGCCCCCGGTGAAATCATCTGGGAACGGGACGGCCAGATCCTGCGCTGCCCCTGGCACGGCTGGGAATTCGACATCGCCACTGGCCGCTCCGTCTTCAATCCCCACCGGCTGCGCGTTCGCACCTACGATGTCACCGTCGAGCAATCTGAGCCGCAAGAAGAAGACCCGTCAGTCGAAAGTTTCGAAGTAACCGTCGAAGACGGCTGGGTCGTGCTGCACGCGTAGCGCACCCCGTCGGAAGCACTCTGGATGATGAATAACTTCCCTCAGGAACGAAAAGGACTGGCGAGTAGCCTTGCCTCAGCCCTCTGTAGAGCCACCGAATTCCTCACTGAGACGAAGATTGGCGGAATCACTGTTGGGGCTGTGCTGTTAATTGCTGCCTTAGTCGCGGCCTTCATGTCCTACAGCTATTTCGACACCCCGCTGTTCGTGTATCTCTTCATCATTGTGGCCATTCCTGGGCGCCTCGCGTATATTCTGGTCTGCAAGAGGGATGGTCTTGGTGACTTCCTTTTGGAGCCAGGTCTCAGATATGCGGGCCTTGGAGTTGGCTGGTTGATTACCTACGCTTTTCTTGAAATGGATTCTTTTTTGGGGGTTTTGCCCATCTTTATTGGGCCATTCGTCGGCGATGGAATATACGCCCTATACCGCAAGTGGTATCGCAAAGCATGACATTATTACCACGCGCCGGGACTTTCCCTGACAAGGACATGCATCTCCCAAATAGAAATAGCGAACTCTTCACATCCGTCAATTCGAACGCTTCGAACGCATTGTCGCCATAACGGGACGAAAGGGAGACACATCCGATTATGGACAGAATTTTGGCCAGATGGCGAAAAGTGCCTTACCTGCACTCAATACTCATCTGGACCCTCGCAATTCTTCTCCTCGGCGACTGGCTCGGCGGCCTCCAGTCAGACTTTCGGCTGCGATACGCCTATATGTGTATTGCCGTCTCCGCAATTTCCTTCACCCATGAACTGATCTACAAACGGAAAAGTCCGAGAGACGTGCTGGTTTCGGTTGCTATCTTCGTCCCTATTATCGGCATAAGTGTATGGTTATCCTTTGCTCTGTTCGATGCCTTCTCTACCCTCAACTTCGTTCCCCTTCTTGTTGGGATATTCATCGCATTTGGCTTGGATCTCTGGGTCCGCAAGAATCTACGCAAATCATGAAGCATTCGCCATAACTCGGGTTTGACCCGCTATGTGAAGACTGTCCTCACAACCCAGCCTTCTCCATCCGCTCGAAAAGAGCCGCGATCTCTACACCACCCACCATGAATTCGCCCTCCCCAGGGAATGCGGACTCGCCTGAGTCAGTGTAAAATGATGACAATGCACCGCTTGGCCGATTTCCCGCGCAAAGAGGGCACGCGCCCTGAACGGTCTGTACTGCGTATCAGCGCCGGCGAACATCTCCAGGAAGCAATGCCGCCTTCCCAGCCCATCCTTCACCCTACACGAGGAGCAACTATGGCCGACCCAGTCATCACCAAAATCGAAATCCATACCTATGAGTGCGAGAGAGAAAATCTCGGCAAAGACTACAACGGCTTCAACCTTGTCTACGAGCCGGACAGCCGCATCAAGTCCCAGGGCAGCGTCCTCCGCATCGAAACCGACCAGGGCATCGTCGGCGAGTACGCCGGCGGCAGCGGGGCAGAGTACTCCACTCTCCCCACCTTCGTCCACTTTCTGATCGGCCGCAGCGCCCTCCAGCGCGAGCTGATCTACACCGAAGTCAGGCGCGCCCTGCGCCAAGTCGCCCGCATCGGCATAGCGCCTATTGATATCGCCCTCTGGGATATCGCCGGCAAGCTTTACGACCAGCCTGTCTACAAACTTCTAGGCGGCTACAAGGACAGCGTCCCCTGCTACGCCAGCACCTACCACGGCGACCGCCAGCCCGACGGCCTCTCTACGCCCGAAGCCTTTGCCGACTTCGCCGAACAGTGCCTCGAGTTGGGCTATCCCGCCTTCAAGATCCACGGCTGGGGCCGCGCGCCCGTCAGCCAGGAAGTCGCAAACGTCCACGCCGTCGGCAAACGGGTCGGAGATAAGATGGACCTCATGCTCGACCCGGCCTGCGAGCTGATGACCTTCGGCGACGCTGTCAAAGTCGGCTGGGCCTGCGACGAAAACCGCTTCTTCTGGTACGAAGACCCCTACCGCGACGGCGGCATCTCCCAGTTCGCCCACCGCAAGCTGCGCCAACTGATCACGACGCCGATCCTCCAGACCGAGCATGTCCGCTCCCTCGAGCCCCACATCGACTTTGCGCTCGCCGACGCCACCGACTACGTACGCGGTGATGTCGGCTACGACGGTATCACCGGCGTAATGAAGCTCGCACATGCCTGCGAAGCCCTCGGCATCGATCTCGAATTCCACGGCCCCGGCCCCGCCCAGCGACAGTGCATGGCCGCCATCCGCAACACCAACTACTACGAGATGGGCCTGCTCCACCCTAAAGCCCCCGCCAGCCACGTGCCCGAACTGTACATCGACTACGTAGATGACCTCGAAGCCATCGACGCCAACGGCCACGTCTCCATCCCGCAAGGACCGGGACTCGGCGTCGCCATCAACTGGGATTGGGTAGAGCGAAATCGAGTGTCAGTGGTAGAATACGGCAACTGACAATGCACTACGCAACTTCATGCTGCAAATTCAAGAATTGGTAAACGCGCAGCCGCAATAACTGCGTTCCTAGGAGGAGCCTCTATGACTGTCGCCACTGCCCCCCAACTCTCGACCAATGCGCTACTCTCCGCGCTCGAAGGCGTGACCGCCATCCCCTGCGCGCCCTACCGCGCCGGCAGCATCGATTACGACGCGCACCTGAAAAATGTGCGCTACCTGATGCAGACCAACAACCTGAGTGAAGGCCGCCCCCGCGTGCTTTCCATAGCCGGCACCAGCCCGATTCACCAAATGACCCGCGCCGAACAGGTCCGGCTTGTCGACATCACCACCCGTGCCATGGGCGATGAAGGTGTCTACGTTGCCGGCGTCCTGCCCAGTCCCCTCGCCGACGCCAAAGACCTCATCAGCGAACTCAACAGCCTGCAGCGTCCTCCTGACGCCTATCTGATCATGCCCCTCGCCGGCGTCTACGATCCGGACGGCATGTACAACGAGTTTATGGCCTTTGGCGAGGAAATGGACGCCCGCTTCGGCGCCCGTCTAATCTACTACTTCAAAGACAGCCGCGATCTTCCGCAGATGGGAAGGCTATTCCGCGATTCCGAAGCCTTCGTCGGCGTAAAAGTAGGCACAGGCGAAGCCGACGTAGAGCCGCTCGTGCAAGCCATCGGTGACAACGGCCTCGTTATCTGGGGCATCGGTGACCGCTGTACGCGCGCCTCCCAGCTCGGCGCCAAGGGTCATACATCTGGCATCGCCGTCGCCTACAGCAAGGCCTCCGACGCCATCAACAACGCCCAGCGCGCCGGCGACCATGCCGAGTCCCAGCGCGTCGAGGACGCCATCTCCGCCCTGGAGGAGCTTCGTTTCCGCGACGGCCGCCGCTACAACTATTCCGCCGTCATCTCCGCCATGGTCCAGAGCGGCTTTGACGACATCGACGGCGGCGAGGGCGCGCCCTTCAACCCGCCGGTCCCCGCGAAAATCAGCCGCGAAGTGCAGGCCGCCATCGCCGACCTGGCGCAATACCACTAAAGTCTGGAGTCCTGCCATGGCATCCCAATCCCACCGCGGCCCGGACGCGCCTTCCGTCCTCCTTATCTCCACCGACCACTGGCCCGCCTACCTGATGCGGGGGGCCGGCCATTCCGTAATCCGCACCCCGACCCTGGACAGCCTCGCCGGCGCCGGTGTGCGCTACACCAACGCCTATGCTGAGTGCCCGGTCTGCATTCCGGCCCGCCGCACGCTGATGACAGGCGCCACCACCCGCACCCACGGGGACCGCGTCTTCAAGGTGCAGGAACCGATGCCGCAGCTACCGACCGTCGCCCAGACCTTTCGCGACTTCGGCTACCAGGCCTACGCCGTTGGCAAGCTGCACGTCTACCCCCAGCGAGATCGCATCGGCTTCGACGACGTCATCCTCGCCGAGGAGGGTCGCCCCATCCTCGGCGCCATCGACGACTACGAGCTCTGGCTCGGCGAAGAGGGCCATCCCGGCCGCTCCTTCGCCCACGGCATGAGCAACAACGAATACAGCTACCGCCCCTGGCACCTGTCCGAAGAAACCCATGTCACCAACTGGGCCACCGACCAGATGTGCCGCATGATCCGCCGCCGTGACCCGACCCGGCCGGGCTTCTGGTTCCTCTCCTACTGCCATCCCCACCCACCGCTCGTCCCTCTCGAGTGGTACTACAATATCTACCGGGACGTAGACATTCCGCTTCCCCACAGGGCTGCGTGGTCACAGGATTTCGACAATCTGCCCTACGCGCTGCAGATGATCCAGACGCGTTACGGCACGACCTTCAGTGACGAGGAACTCCAGGGCATCCATCGTGCCTTCTACGCGCTCTGTACCCATATCGACCACCAGTTGCGCCGGGTCATCGGCACCCTGCGCGAGGAGAGGCTGCTCGACAACACCATCATCTGCTTCACCAGCGACCACGGCGACATGCTCGGCCAGCACGGCCTCTGGGCCAAGCGGCTCTACTACGAGCAATCCGCCAACATCCCCATGCTGCTCCTTGGCCTCGTCGGCGATGAACGCACGCCCGCCGGCACCTGTGATGACCGTCTCGTCGGCTGGCAGGACGTCATGCCAACCCTGCTCGACCTGGCCGGCATCCCGGTCCCGGAGAGCGTCGAGGGCATCTCCATGGTCGGGGAGGCGCGGCGCCCCTATCTCTTCGGCGAAGTGGGCGAAGGATCGATGGCCACACGCATGATCCGGCAGGACCAGTACAAGCTAATCTACTACCCAACTGGCAACCGCTTCCAACTCTTCGATCTGGAAGCCGACCCGCAGGAAATGAACGACCTGAGCCAGGCGGAGAGCCACGCCCCCCTGCGCCATCGTCTGACCGCGCTGCTGGTAGATGAACTCTATGGCAACGACGAGGAGTGGCTGCAGGACGGCGAACTGGTCGGCCTGCCCGAACAGGAGTGGCAGCCGGTCAAAAACCGGGAGCTCTCAGGCCAGCGCGGTCTGCACTGGCCACCTCCGCCATTGGATCTTTCCGGCAGACAAGTAGGCATGCCGGGGTGACGGCAGGGGGCATAAGAATTCGGATGGCGCAGTAGGCCAGGTAGTCGTTTAATGGCCTCTCTCAACGCGATCCCAAGTCTTCGACCCGCGCCGCCCTCAAATGAAGAATCATAGTTAAGAACAGAAAGGGTACTCTCCCGTGTCTTCACCTCTTCGCCGCTACGCACTCGTCGGCACAGGCGGACGCGCCAGAATGTACATCCACGCCATCCTCGGCGACTACGCTCAGTGGAATGAACTGGTCGCGCTCTGCGACATCAGCCAGACGCGCATGGACTTCTACAACCAGCAGATTCAGGAGCGCTCCGGCAAAGGGCCGCTGCCCACCTACCACGCCGCCGACTTCGACCGCATGATCGCCGAAACCCGGCCGGACGTGGTCATCGTTACCACTATGGACGCCACCCACCATCAATACATCTGCCGTGCCATGGAACTGGGCTGCGACGCCATCACCGAAAAACCGATGACCACCGACGACGCCAAAGCCCGCCAGATATTCGACACCATTGAGAAGACCGGCCGCTCCCTGCGCGTTACCTTCAACTACCGCTACGCGCCCCTGGCCACGACCGTGCGCGAGCTCATCATGGAGGGCGCCATCGGCCGCCCCCGCCATGTCGACTTCTCTTGGGTACTCGACACCCGCCACGGCGCCGACTATTTCCGCCGCTGGCACCGCGAAAAGGACAAGTCCGGCGGCCTGCTCGTACACAAGTCCACCCACCACTTCGACCTCATCAACTGGTGGATCGACTCCACCCCACAGACAGTTTACGCCCAAGGTGATCTGCACTTCTACGGCCGCGAAAACGCCGCCGCCCGCGGCGAATCCTACAGCTACGACCGCTACACCGGCGAAGAGGCCGCCGCCGGCGATCCCTTCGCCCTGAGCCTCGATTCCGACGAGACCCTCAAACACCTCTACCTGAACGCCGAAGCCGACAGCGGCTATCTGCGCGATCGCAACGTCTTTGGCGACAATATCACCGCCGAAGACACCATGAGTGTCACCGCCCGCTATCGCAACGGCATCATCCTCAGCTACTCCCTGCTCGCCTACTGCCCCTGGGAAGGCTATCGCGCCGCCGTCACCGGCGACCGCGGCCGCATCGAAGTCGAGGCGATCGAGGCCGTCGGCCGCACATTCGTGGCCGGCCAGGAGGAGACCCTCCCCGAAGCCGGCGACCAGCTGTATGACTTCGGCGGCAAGCATATCTGGGTCTTCCCCATGCACGGCGCACCCTATAACGTGGAGGTCCCCGAAGGCGTCGGCGGACACGGCGGCGGCGATCGCGTAATGCTGGAGCAGATCTTCCATCCTGATCCGCCGGAAGATCCCTTTGCCCGCGCCGCCTCCCATATCGACGGCGCCGCCTCCATCCTGCTGGGCATCGCCGCCAACCACTCCATCGCCACAGGTCAGCCCATCACTGTCGACGACCTCTTGAAACTGAGCAAAGACTAAGCCTGAGCGCCTTCCCCGCGCGGGGGAAGCGCTCAGGATCAGAAAAGGAGACCATACATTGAGCGATTTTTCCGGGCAGAACGTCATCGTAACCGGCGCCAGCAGCGGTTTTGGCGAAGCGATCGCGCTGCAATTCGCAGCCGCGGGCGCGCATGTGGCCTTGATTGCCCGCCGCGAGGAAGTGCTGCGTGCCCTCGCGCAACGTATCGAGGCGGACGGCGGGCGCGCTCTAGTTTGCCCCTGTGACGTGGGTGACGAGGCTCAGATCCGTGCCACTGTCGAGAAGATCGATGCCGAGCTCGGCCCCATCCATGTGCTGGTCAACAACGCCGGCACTAATGTTCTCAATCGCAGCATCGACGCCACCACCATCGAAGACTGGCGCGTCGTCGCCGACGTCAATCTCGTCAGCGCCTATCTCTTCACCAACCTGCTCATGCCGCAAATGAAGGCCCGCGGCGCCGGCACTATCATCAACATCGGCTCACGTGCCGCCAACTATCCCAGCCTGCTATCCGGCGTCGCCTACAGCAGCGCCAAACTGGGTATGCAAGCCCTCAACCGCGTCACCAACGAGGAAGGCAACCTACACGGTGTGCGCGCCTGCATCATCAACCCCGGTGTAACCGCCACCCCCCTCCTCGATCGGAGGCCCAGTCCGCCTCCCCAGGAAGCTCGCAAGCTCATGATGCAGTCCGAGGACATCGCGGCCACCGTCCTCTATGCCGCCGGCCTCCCCCTGCGCGCCAACGCCGAACGCATCGACCTTTATCCAACCAACACGGAGGTAGGCTGACATCGCGAAAACGCGTGGCCCTCTCGCGGACAAAAGATCTGGGCCGCCTGGAGATGGACGAAAACTGAATCGAGGAGCAACTGCTGCCCCATGTTGCGCGTAGCCTTCATCGGCGCCGGCCGCATCAGCGACCTCCACGCCCTCGAGTATCTCCAAAACGAACGCGCCCAAATCGCAGCCGTCTGCGACACCGACGCAAATACCGCTCAACGCCGGGCAACCGAGTGGAGCGTGCCGCCCACCCGCGTCTTCACCAACCACCACGACCTGCTCACACTGCCCGATCTCGACCTCGTCGAGATCCTACTGCCCCATCATATCCACCACCCCGTGACCCTGGACGCGCTCGCCGCCGGCAAGCATGTCTCCGTCCAGAAACCCATGGCACTCTCCCTGGCCGAAGCGGACGAAATGCTCGCGGCCGCTGCGGCCGCCCAAAAGACCCTGCGGGTCTACGAAAACTTTATCTTCTACCCGCCCGTCGTCCATGCCAAGGCCCTGATCGAAGCTGGCGAAATAGGCGACCCCCTCACCATTCACATCAAGAGCAACGCCGGCTTCAGCCCCACCGCCTGGCATGTGCCGCTCGCCGCCTGGGCTTGGCGCTTCAACCCCGAGATCTGCGGCGGTGGCCCCATGTTCTTCGATGACGGCCACCACAAATTCGCCCTCGCTTGGCACTTCATGGGATTGGCCGAAGAGGTACACGCCTGGATCGGCGAGATGGAACTGATGCCCGGCCGCGTCCTCGACACGCCCGCCATCGTCTCCTGGAAATTCCCCGGCAACCGCCTCGGCTCGCTCGAAGTCGTCTACTCGCCTCAACTCCAGATCGACACCCGCTACTACGCCCAGGACGACCGTGTCGAAATCACCGGTACCAGGGGCGTCATCTGGATTAACGGAGGACACGGCCGCCTCACCGACGCACCGCCCGTAGCTCTCAGCCGCGACGGCCAGACCCGTACCTTTGAAGACATCCCCACCGGCTGGGAGCAGAGCTTCATCCACGCCACCCGCCACCTCATCGACGCACTCCACAGCGGTAGCCCGCCTCGCCTGTCCGGCGCCGAAGGCCGCACCATCCTGCGCTCCCTCCTCGCCGCCCAGCGTTCCGCCCGAACCGGCCAGTCCGCCCGCGTCTGACGCTACGCAACCCGTCCTTTGGGCTTCCGGTATCCAGATCGACTCGGCTGTTGAAGAATGTCAAACCACTGAATTCCGTGGATGTATTCCAAATTCTACGCGAAGGGAAATGGGGTCAGATTTGGCAGTGGCAAAGCAGAAGAGCACAGGGGGAGCAAAGTGCACCGAAAAGAGGCGCCGGCGAAACCTGTGCTGGGCGCAGAAGAGATGATTGAGGAGATGTGGAATTAAGGCTCGTTGACGTTTGTCAGAACAGTGATTTGCGGCAGCAAAGTGGTTATCTGCGCCGGGCCCCGCAGCTGCGCAAAGAAAATCCGATACGCATTTGGTGTTCTTCGCGGCCCTTCGCGGATCGATTGGTTTTGTCTATCATGACATGCAAGCGAAAAAATCCTTAACAGGCCTGCAGGCTTTCCGTTTCCGCTGAATTCTGAGCGGCCTTCCCAAAATGTCAACGGAACCCAATCTCGGTAATGTCCTGACCAGACTCCGCCTGCTCGACCTCAGAGGACACCCCTTGCCCGACGAGAGAATGAACTTGGCTGCACCCGATAACGGTTCAAGACTCGCGAACTCCGAACCGCTCCAGTGCCTCCTCATCCAGTTCAACACCCAGGCCCGGCTCCTGCGGGACCTTGAAGTAACCGTCCTCGAATTCAAGAGGGCGAACAATGAGATCATCCACGCGAAGCATCTCTCCCACAATATCGCTGGACAGCGTTGTCGCCTTCGTCGCTGCGCATGCATGGACGTAAGAGGCCTCAGATATGCCCAGACCGACCCCCGATCCATGCCAGACAGGCATCCCGGCTGCCTCGGCTATCGCCGTACCCTGCTTGAAATCGTTCATGCTGCGGCCCAAGTTCAGGTAGTCACACGCTTCGCGCTTGACCGCGTTGATTACCTCTTGATGATTGCCCAGGTGCAATGCCAAGGGGAAATTCAGTTTCTCTCGAAGTAGAACGTACCAATCCAAATTACTGCGCGAGACGGGATCCTCAAAGCATTCAATGTTATCGAGGTAAGGCTCCAGGCCGCGTGCGAGCTCCAGGACATGCGTCGGATGTCGTAGGTGCTGACCTGCGTCGACCGTCATTCTTACGGCTGTGCCAACCGCCTTGTTGATGGCTGAAATGCGTTCCACCACGGGGTCGCCCAGATTGGCTTTCATCTTGAGCACATCAATCCCCAGTTCTGCGGCCTGCCGCGCCCGCCTTGCCGCATCATCAGGCCACATCTGCCCGCTGCAAAGAGACCCACGCACGCGGTCACGATATGCGCCCCCAAGTAACTGGTAGACCGGCAACTCGAGCGCCCTGCCCACCAAGTCGTACAGTGCTATCTCATAGGCCTGATAAGCTCTGTTCGCATGGCTCCATACGTCGCCGATGGGCAAATGCTGCCAGTTCAGGTCAAAAGGATCCCGTCCCCTGAACAACGGTGCATACTGGCGAACTGTGCTCTCTGCCACGCCTTTGGGTGCCTCGCCCAGCCCGCTGAGACCGCTGTCTGTGGTCATTCGCAGCAGCACGATAGGAAGGTCCCACCAGGCGCCGCTCCACCCTTCAATATTTGCGCTGTGCCAGCTGACGGGGTGCAGCGGAACTCGCACGCGGAATGTTTCAATCTCTACAATTTTCATCTGCCACACCTCCAAAACGGCCATCCACTGCCTGATATCGAACCTATCACGACGCAAATCCACTGTCAACGACAAGAGCCGCATCGGGTCAGGGCTGTTGCAACGTCAGCAGTACAACCCTGACAAACCGGCCCACACATAAGATTCTGCCCGCGCCGCCCAACCGGCGCGGGCAATCTGAAGCCTCTAGGGCTTGTTTACTTCTGTCTGAACAGCGATTTGAGGGAGCAAAGTGTGGCTAATCCGCAGAGGGCCGTACAGTCATGCAAAGAAAATCCGATACGCCTCCGGTGTTCTTCGCGACCCTTCGCGGATCAAAAAAGGTGTTCTTCGTGGCCCTTCGTGGACTACAAAAAGATGTTCTCCGTGACTTTCTGTGGCCCTCGGTGGATCAGAGATAATAGGTCTTCGCCCGCTTTCGCGGATCGATCGGTCCTATTTCTCACAAAATCCAAGCCAAAAACATTCCCAAACAGTCCCGCAGGCGTTCCTCTCCTAATTGAATTCTGAACGGCCTCCCCAAATGTCAACCAAACCTAAAACGGGATATCCTCCTCACCGCCCGCCATCGCGTCCCCATCAGGCCCGCCGTCCATAGGCGTGCCCTGCCCACCGGACTGACCCCATCCGCCGGCAAGCGCTTCACTTTCTGCCCGCGTGTTCAGAAACCGCACGGTCCGAGCCGTTACTTCAAGTGAAGCCCGCGTATTCCCCTCCTGGTCCGTCCAGGTGCTGGGTTCCTCCACTTCACCCACAACCAGCACCCTCTGCCCCTTCGTCAGATACTGGTTACACGTCTCGGCCAGCCCGCGCCACGTCGCCACTCGAAACCAGACGGTCTTCTCCTGGCGCTGGCCGTCCTGGCCAGTCCAGGATCGACTGGTGGCGACACTGAAGTTGGTTACGGCCACGCCACTAGGCGTGTACCGCATCTCCGGATCGCGGCCCAGGTTCCCAACCAAAGTGATCTGTTGGTACATTGCTCTCCCCCTTGTTTCACTCCAAACGAATATGCCGTTCGGGTCAAGGCCTGCTGCCTGCAGTCACACAATGGTCGGCTCTGCCATGCTGCAATTGGACCGCTCAAGTCAAGCAAGACCAACCCTCTAGAACGGTATATCCTCCTCGCCCCCGGCCTCTTGAGTCGGCCCGGGCCCATCCCCTACCGGTCTATTCTGTTCTCCGCCGTACTGACCACCGCCGCCGTCCATGGCCCCGGCTCTTGTGCCGAGGAACTGCACGTTTCGCGCCCGAACTTGGAGGGAAGCCCGCGAATTGCCCTCTTGGTCGGTAAAGACGTAGGGTTCCTCAATTTCGCCGACAACCAGAACTCTCTGTCCTTTCGTCAGATATTGATTACATGTCTCGGCTTGCCTCTCCCATGCAGACACGCGGAACCAGATGGTCTTCTCATTTCTCTGCCCATCTGCACCTGTCCATCCCCGGCTGGTTGCCACGGGGAATGAAGTTACAGCTACGCCGCTCGCCGTGTACCGCATCTCCGGATCGCGGCCCAGGTTCCCAACCAAAGTGATCTGTTGATACATTGTACAGTTCCCTCAATATGATGTGCAATTGGATTGATTCATCGCATCAGTGTCCGATCAGGGTCCTCCCGATTCGATACACCCATATTGTACATATGTTCTGATGTTTTGTCAATATCCAGTGTCACCGGCGCGCGCCCCGGATTTTCAGAAGCCAAACGCTACCAAACCATGACGCGCGCTTGCTCTGATGGCAAGCGAACCCCCGGCCATTTCTGACCACTGCCCGGAATTAGACCTTATCGCCACTTCATGGAATAATGGCCGCATATCCTGACTCTTCATCTACAACCCAACGGTCGGCGCGCGGCTGCACCTCACGCGCGCACCAGAAAATTGATTGATAGGGGATGGGTCGTGTTCTTCCTGAACCTGTTGCTGAAGTTCTTAATCTTCCTATTATTGACACTCTTCCTAATCCTAATGTGTGGGCTTCTCAATTTGATTCTTTAGTTCATGCTTAACGAGTCTCCAACTACTTTTGGTAGGCTGATATCAGAGATAACTGGTATTCGTCGTGTATTTCAAGGTGTTGAGCTTGCTGATCAAGAGACTCGTCAATGGAAAACCAAAGTTCAATCTCTTAGGGAGCAGTACGTGAAGTTGCAAACCATCCGCAATCATCTGCGCGAACACAATATCGCAGGCTGGCTCCTTTACGACTTTCGCGGCCAGAACCCTATCGCCGCCTCCGTCGCCGGCCTCGAATCCACCGGGACCCGCCGCTGGTTCCTCTGGGTCCCTGCCGACGGCGAGCCGCAATGGCTGGTCCACGCCATCGAACAGTCCACCTTCAGCGCAGTAAACCCCGAAATGGCCGGCCCGCTGCACCTCTACGTCGGCTGGCAGGAGATGGAGCAGAAGCTGATCTCAATGCTGCCACAGGGGTCAGACCACCAGATAGCCATGGAATACAGCCCCCATGGCGCCATCCCCTACGTCAGCAACGTAGACGCCGGCACCCTGGAGATGGTACGCACCGCCACCGCCGCTACCGTCGTCAGCAGCGCCGACCTGGTGCAACTCGTGCAGGCCGTGCTTACCTCCCGGCAGATGGAAAGCCACCGCCGCGCTGCCGCCCACGTGCTGGCGGCCAAGGACGCGGCCTTCGACTGCGTGGCCCAGGCCTTGCGCCGGCAACAGGAAATCACCGAGTACGGCGTTCAGCAGTTTATCGTCGAACAATTTCGCGCCGCGGACCTCACGTGGGACCACGATCCCATCGTGGCCGTCAACGGCAACGCAGCCCTGCCCCACTACGCGCCTAGCGCACAGCAGAACAGCCCGATACGTCTCGGCGACCTTGTGCTGATCGATCTGTGGGCCAAAGAGAAAAACGATCTTGACGATTGTTATGCCGACGTTACTTGGACAGCCTACTGCGGAGCGGAGCCGCCGCCAGCCGCCAGCCGCGTCTTTACCGTCGTCGCCCAAGCACGCGATACCGCCGTCACCGTGATTCAGCAGGCGTTCGAAGCCGGCAAGACGCTTCACGGCTACGAAGTCGACGATGCCGTCAGCGCCGTCATCGTAGATGCTGGGTACGGCGAAGGTATCCTCCACCGCACCGGTCACAGCCTGGGACCGAATACTCACTGGAACGGTGTCAACATCGACAACGTCGAGACCCAGGACCGCCGCACACTTATCCCCGGCGTCATGTTCACGATCGAACCGGGCATCTACCTGCCCGATATCGACTTCGACAACAGCGGGCAGGCCAAAGGGCTGGGCATCCGCAGCGAAGTCAACTGTATCGTTCACGACGGTCGCCTCGAGGTGACGACCCTGCCCTTCCAGAGAGAACTCACTTGTCTGGGGGATTAAGCGGCACTGCCCACCGTCCTGCAGTCAGCGCATGGTTCCGTAATCCGCTGCCGGCAACAGGCAGTCGCTGCACCGGCCGAAAATAGTGGAACATCCTATGCACAAAGCCACATTTGAACAAAGACCCAGACGAGTCGCCTTGTTCGTCACCTGTATGGTGGACATGCTCTACCCCAGCGTGGGTATCGCCGCCTGCGAACTGCTGGAGAAGAACGACATCGAGGTTATCTTCCCGGAAGAACAGACCTGCTGCGGTCAGCCGGCCTTCAACGCCGGCTATCGCGACGAGGCCCGTAAGCTGGCCCGCCGCTTCCTGTCGATCTTCGGGCCGCTGGTGGAGGGCGGCGAAGTAGATGCCATCGTCGTGCCCTCCGGCAGTTGCGCCACCATGACAAGCCACTTCTTCGAGCTGATTTTCCAGGAATCCCAGGAAACGGACTTGGCCCACCAGGCCGAGCGCTTGGCATCAGTCACCTTCGAGTTGACCGAATTTCTCGTAGACGTCCTCGGCCTCGTCAGCACCGGCGCCCAACTACAGGGCAGAGCGACCTATCATCCCTGTTGCCATCTCTATCGAGAGCTAGGCGTGGACGAACAGCCGCGCAAACTGCTGGATGGCGTCGAAGGCCTCGAAGTCGTCGACCTGCCCCACGCCGACGACTGCTGTGGATTCGGTGGGCTTTTCGCCATCAAGAACAGCGGCATTAGCGCCGCCATGGGCCGCGCCAAAGCGCGCAGCGCCGAGCAATCCGGCGCCGACGCCATTGTCCTCTGTGATGTAAGTTGCATGACCCACATCAACGGCATTCTCAGCCGCGAAGGGGTGAACTGCCGCGCCCACCACATCGCCGAAATACTGAACGACCATCTCGGCAGCAGTCTGCGTCCGCCGTCGCGGCCGGAGCCCGCGCAAGCCGATCACCCCCGGCGTTGGGGCGAGTAACCGTGCCGGCCCCAAACAGTTCCCGACCGGCCAACAGGAAGCCACTACGATGCAAGTAGACATCCACGCCCCCTACAAAGACCGTGTCCAGCAGGCCCTGAACGACCCCAATCTTCGCGTCGCCGTCAGCAAGGCCACCGACCGCATGTCCAATGCGCGTCTTGCCTCGATGGAAGCGGTCGAGGGACAGCAGTTGCGGTCGCAAGTGCGAAAGATGAAGGAACACGTTTTGAGCAACTGGCCCGACTATCTGGAGCAGCTAGAGACGAACCTGACTCGCAACGGCTGCACCGTCCACTGGGCCGAGGGCATAGAAGATGCGCAGGCGATCGTCAAAGATATCGCCCTCCAGAACAGCGCCAATCTGGTTGTCAAATCCAAATCCATGGCAACTGAGGAGATTCACCTCAACCACGCCCTGGAAGAGGCTGGTTTGCGCGTCGTCGAGACCGACTTGGGCGAATATATCATCCAGCTCGCCGACGAGCCGCCCAGCCATATCGTCGCACCCGTCATCCACAAGCGGCTCGAAGAGATCGCCGAGGTCTTTCAGAACAAACTGGACATGCCGCCAACCCGCGAACCCACAAAAATGACCTCGCTGGCCCGCGCGCGGTTGCGCCAGGAGTTTTTCTCCGCCGGCATGGGCGTCAGCGGCTGCAACTTCGCCATCGCCGAAACCGGCACCATCTGCATCGTCACCAACGAAGGCAACGGGCGCATGGTCTCCAGCATGCCCCGTGTCTACGTCGCCGTCATGGGCATCGAAAAGCTCGTCCCGACCGTCGAAGACGCCTTCTTGCAACTGCAGGCCCTCTGTCGCAGCGCCACCGGCCAGCAGCTCACCGTCTACTGCTCAATGACCAGCGGGCCGCGCCAGGAGGACGACGTTGACGGCCCCGAGCAGGTGCATGTTGTCCTCCTCGACAATGGCCGCTCGCGCATGTTGGCGCGCGGCTACGGCGAGGCCTTGCTCTGCATCCGCTGCGGGGCCTGCCTCAACGCCTGCCCCGTCTACCAGGAGATCGGCGGCCACGCCTATGGCGGAACCTACAACGGCCCCATCGGCGCCGTGATTTCACCCGCCCTTGCCCCCGAAATCGCCCAATTCAAGGAGCTGCCCCACGCCACATCCCTCTGCGGCGCATGCCGAGAGGCCTGCCCCGTCAAGATCGATCTGCCCCGTCTTCTCCTCGACCTGCGCTCCGATCTCGTGCAGGAGGGAGCCGCGCCCAAGCCGGAAGCATGGGGCATCAAGAGCTATGCAAGCCTGATGAGCAGCCGCCGCATGTACGAGAATCTCGGCAAAATGGCCAGCATCGGCTCAAATCTGTACGCCGGCATGAGCGGGGGCAACATCAAGCTCCTACCTCCGCCCTTGAATGGCTGGACCGCATACCGGGATTTCGCGCCCTTCGCGCCCAAGAGCTTCCGGCAATGGTGGCGGGAACGCAAAAGACTGCGGGGCCAATCGTGAAACTCTCTCCCGTTTACCCGCCGCCCGCAGCCGACGGGCACTGGGATCGCGGGCGCCCCGCCCGCAATGCCGAACATTGGACTAACCATATATGAACGTTCGTGATACAATTCTGGCCCGCCTGCGAGAGACCCTGAGACAGCCCCACCTGCCCTTCCCGCCCGCGCAGAGCGAACCGCTGACCCACGCCGAACGCATGACCGTCACCCAAGCCGACGGCAACTCCTGGGCGCAGGCCCAACGCTTCGCCCAGGAGTTGCATGCCGTCAAAGGCAGCTGCGAACTGCTCGAGACCGTGACCGAAGCCCGGCTGTCCGTCGTCTCACGCCTGCAACTGTGGCTGGAGGAAGAGCAATCGGCCCGCAAGACCGCAGACGCCGAACGCCCCGAGGACTGGGAGGTCCTCTGCTGGCCGCTCGATCAGTTACAGATCGAAGGGTTGCCCCTCATCCTGAAGGAAGTGGGCTTCAAGCTGATCGAGCCGACCGACCTGCACGATCCCCAGCAGCGCGACCACATCCGCCATGTCCGGGCCGGCATTACCACTGTCGAAGCAGCCTTTGCCAGCACCGGTTCCTTTGTCGTCGGCGGCCGCGGCGCCAACGCCCGCGCCGCCAGTCTGACACCCTTTCGACACCTGGTCGTGATCCCATTCAGCAGGCTATTTGCCACCGGAGAAGACTGGCTGGCCGAAATGCGTCACGCCGGAAAACTGGACGCCTACCTGCGCCAGAGCCGCAACCTTTCCATCATCACCGGCCCCAGCAAATCCGCCGATCTTGAAGGCAATCTGACTATGGGCGTCCACGGCCCCAAAGTCGTCCACGCCATCCTCTTCGATGATTTGCAACAGTAGAAAAATGTTGACTACGCAATATCCCAAAAGGAGTTGTTGAAATGGCGAACGAACAGGAGCAACAGTTCCGCACACTCATCAGTTGCTCTCAACTGGCAGACGCTCTCGCTGCAACGGCTGACTCTGACGCAAGCAATCTGCGCATCTTGGACTGCCGCTTCGATCTGAGCGACACCGAAGCCGGCCGCCGCGCCTACATCCACAGCCATATTCCCGGCGCAGTCTATGCCCACCTCGACGAAGACATGTCCGGGCCGATCGTGCTCGGCTGTACGGGCCGTCACCCCCTGCCCGATGCGCACGAATTTGCTCGCACCGTCGCCCGCCTGGGAATCAGCAACTATTCCCAGGTCGCCCTCTACGACGCCAGCGGCGGTAGTATGGCCTCCCGCATGTGGTGGATGCTGCGCTGGGTCGGCCACGAAGCCGTCGCAGTCCTCGACGGTGGCTGGGACGCCTGGACAGCCGCCGGCCTGCCCACCAGTAGCGGCGTCGAATCTTCGCAACTCGGCAGCTTTACCGCCAATCCCCGCCCCGAACTGGTCGTCGATGCTGCCGAAATGCTCGCAAAAACCGCCAGCGGCGGCGCCCTCGTCATCGACGCCCGCGCCGCAGACCGCTTCCGCGGCGAGAATGAAACGCACGACCCCATCGGCGGCCATATCCCCGGCGCCTCCAACCTGCCCCAAGCCGGCAATTTGCGCGACGGCCTCTTCCTCGAACCCGCCGAGCTGGCCGCCCGCTTCAGTGAGCTGATGGGCAACAGGCCCCCGTCCGAAGTGATCTTCTACTGCGGCTCCGGTGTCTCAGCCTGCCACAACGCCCTCGCCCTCGAACACGCCGGCATCGGCGAAGCCCGCCTCTACCCTGGCTCCTGGAGCGACTGGATCACAGATCCCACCCGGCCTACCGCACAGGGGTAGACAAAGCGTTGGAGGACCGGCGCAAAAGAAGCCACAACGAATCACCTTCGTCATCCAGCAGCAATACATCGGCATCCGGATGGTCCCGGCGATAACGACGCAAAAACACCTCCGACCGCTCGGAGCCGGTCGCAGTGAACGCTTCCGCAAGCAAGGCCAGATCCTTTCCAGGCCCCATGCCCAATTCCAGAACCGTCGAGCCGGGCGGCAGGTGCTTCTTCAAAACATCTACCAGTTCTCTTCCGTCGTATCCCTCCGCCATCTGCACGTATGTTTCGACGTTTTTGTCGTCGTCATAGAATCCCATGCAACTGATGTCTCCCGCAGGATGAGCCTATCCACCAGGTCTGTGTCATAATGACGCGACCCGTATTTCAACCGATTCCAAAGGATCTTCTTAATGAAAACACGAACAGGCAACTTCCCCATCGGCTTCCGCCAAGTCAACTCCAATTGGCAGCGAGATATCTCCTCCCTCATGGAATGGGCCATAGCCAATGACCTGGAAGCAATCGATCTGACATCCGATTCCCTCACCGCCTTCAAGGCGGTCTCCGAGGCAGGCCTGCGCATTGGCTCCATCGATCTGCCTGACAACAAGGGAATGATCGCTGCCGATGCCGGCCGTAGAGCCGAAGCCCTCGCCCGCAACAGCGACTGCATTCGCGCCTGCACCGCTAACGGCCCCCAGAACTTCTTCGCCGTCATGCTGCCCGAAGACCCCGCGCTGCCGCGCATCGAAAATTACGGTTACATGGTCGAGAGCTTCGCCGCGCTCGCCGAAGTCCTCGAGGAAAGCGGCTCCCACTACGTCATCGAAGGCTGGCCCGGCCCCGGCGCGCTCTGCTGCACGCCGGAGTCCTACCGCGCCTTCCTCCGCGACGTCCCCTCACCGTCCATGAGCGTGAACTACGACCCCTCACATCTGATCCGCATGGGCATCGATCCCTTGCGCTTCCTCACCGAGTTCGTCGATCGCGTCCATCACGTGCACGGCAAGGATACCGAAATCCTCGAAGAGAACCTGTACGTCTACGGCCATGAGCAGCCGGCCACCTTCGCCGAGCGCATCGCCTACGGCGCCCACAGCTGGCGCTACACAATACCGGGCCAGGGGCTCTTCCGCTGGGGTGAAGGTCTGCGCATTCTCGCGGAAAACGGCTACAGCGGCGCAATCTCCATTGAACTGGAAGATGCCAACTTCAACGGCGCCGAAGAGTCCGAAAAGTGGGGTATTCTACACGGCGCCCGCTTTCTTGCCGGCTGCTGACAGAAGAAGTTGTCGTTATCTCGCGTGTAAATCGGTTCGACCGGCGGCTCCCGCGGAAGGTTCAGGTTGCGCTCATACGTATCGCCCCGCCGCCCCTGATACAGTCCCGCAGTCCAGCAGAATACGCTGCCCGTTCACTTCCGGCAGGTGCATCGTCCCCGTCACCTCCTGCGCCGCGCCATGAAATGTAAGCCTCATCAGCCCCTTCTCCCTTTCTCGCCGCTAATCTGGAACATTCGTGCGCAGCAGGACTTGACACCGCACAGATGTTCTTGTATAATTGGGATATGAATTGGGAAATACCCGTGGGAATTGGGATAACCGTCAACCTGTGTACACTTTGCGATACGATTGTCGATGCATCAACCTTACAGGAGCAAGACGATGAAACTCTCCGAACGCCAAAAGAGCATGCTCGCCTTTATCGCCGAATTTGTCGAAGAAAATAACTACCCGCCCTCAATCCGCGATATCGGAACTGCATGCAGCATCTCCAGTACCTCTGTCGTCAAGTACAACCTGACCAAACTGGAGCGGGATAAGCTGATCAAACGCGACAAGGAAGTGAGCCGGGGCTTGAGCCTCGACTGGGCTCGCCTGCAGGAGGCAGGGCTTGCCGACAACCTGGCTGGCGCGCCCTCTACCGACCAGGGTGGCGACGGCTCCTCCTTCAGCTTCTTCCAGGTGCCCGTCCTCGGTTATATCGCCGCCGGCGAGCCTATCCAGATCGAGACCACCGACCACTACAGTGCCGACGAATGGCTCGATCTCAACGAGACCCTCTATCGCAACCCCGCCGAGCTCTATGCTCTCCGCGTCCAGGGCGACTCAATGATCGATGCCAGCGTTCTCGATGGAGATATCGTCATCCTCCGCCATCAGGAACGGGCCGAAAACGGCGAAATGGTCGCCGCCTGGATCGACAATCAGAATGAAACGACGCTCAAGCATTTCTATCTGGAAGGGGAGCGGGTCCGACTGCGCCCGGCCAACCCAAGCTATCCGGAAATGTTCTTGCCAGCCGCAGACGTGAGTGTCAAGGGCAAGGTGGTCTCGGTAATCCGCCAGCTGGAGTAACGTCGGCGGTTTGCCAAATGGGGCATGTGGGGTTGAGCGTCAAAGCTGCGCCCCGCATTCAGCCTTCCGCGACCGTCCATCCCCCAACCGCACCAGCCCCAATCGCACCAGCATTGTAGCGGCCGCGTTTGCGTTCCGCACTGTCATTCCCTTCGCCGCGCCCTGATCATCTCGCGCCGCCGACCTGTAGGACCTCTTGCGCCTACCCTGTTTCGGATCGCTGCAAGCGCTGACAAAGAGTTTTCTCCTCCTCCAGCAACAGCGCCAACTCACGCCGTATCTGCGAGCGTCGTTCCAACAGATAGTTGAACTGCTCGTCACAACCTGCAATCGGCGCCGGATAGCTGCTGATCTCCTCCTGTATGCGCTTCCCCTCAGCCTGCAATCGGGCACTGGCCATCCGAAACTCTGCCTCCCGTTCCGCTTGCTCTCGTCCCGTCGCCGGCGTCCTCGCCGCCGCATCTCCGGCAGTGGTACTCGTTCCACTTGATCTTGACACCTTACCTCTCCGCGACATCGTTGACTCTCCAAGAAACCGGCCTCCATTGTAGCACGCTCACCTGCCCCGGACCGCTTCTCCGGCCTGGTGGGGTGCGATTCAAAATGGGGGCGAGTTTCCGACTGCCTCTGTCCAACTGCACAGGCTGCGGGCGAGACGCCCGCGATCTTTGCGCTGTCCAGCAGGGGCTTGCAGGCCAGTTGGTCTCGTGGTGTCGCTGGCAGCGCAAACCCAGTGAGGCGCCCCCAAATCTGGCGTACACCCGGCCTGGTGTTTAGCGCAGTCACTCTCCACCTTGACCAATGTATCACTCTCAACGCAGCTTGAACTCGACTCAAAGGACTATCGCTCGGCCAATGGCTGTAGTATACTGATGCCCAATCCCTGGGTACGGACCCTCCCGGTCTGTGCCGCAACAACAGTCTGTCCAACTTTCATATCTCAATACCTCTACGACGTCCCTGGCCTCTGCTGCTCCACACCAGCGCAGGGAACAAACAGAGCTACCTGAATTCACGTAGTCAGCAGCAGGAGAAAATACCATGGCAAAAACTGGTCGGGCGGTCATTGCCCACGGACAGGACTTTGAAATCCGCGAATATCCCGTTCTCGACCCTGAACCGGGCAAAGTGCTACTGCGCCAGGAACTGGCCGGCATCTGCGGGACCGATCTGCACAACTGGCAGAACGGCATTCAGGGCGAAGTGGTCCTCGGCCACGAGAATGTTGGCGTTATCGAGGCTATCGGCGTCGGCGGCGCCAAAGACTACATCGGCCGCTCCCTCGAAGAAGGCGACCGCGTCATCTTTTCCCCGGGTACAGGCGGTTATGGCGCATACGGCTTCTACGATACCCCCGACATTGCCCCCCACTTCTACGGCGGATTCGCTGACTATATCTATCTGGGCTTCGAAAATACCTGCATGCTAAAGACCGACTGCACGCCCGAAGTCGCCGTGTTGACCGAACCCTATACCATCGGCGTCCACGCCGCCATGCGCGGCAAAGTGCAGCTGGGCGATACCGTCGTCGTCCAGGGCAGCGGCGCCATCGGCCTCGTCACCCTCCTCTGCGCCAAACAGATGGGAGCGGCCAACATCATCGTCGTGGGCGGCCCCGCCAGACGTCTTGAACTGGCAAAAGAATTCGGCGCCGATGTGACCATCAACATCGAAGATGTCACCAGCGTTGAAGAGCGCACGGAGCAGGTGTTTTGGCACACACCGCTGAAGCGGGGCGCCGACATCGTATTCGAATGCTCCGGATTCCTGGCCGCCACCCCCGAAGGGTTGGGTTACCTGCGCCACAGCGGCACCTACGTGGAGGTCGGCCATTTCGTCGATATGGGCTCCATCGATTTCAATATTAACCAGCTCCTGATGCGCAAGAATCTGACCTTCGAGGCCGTCTGGGGCAGCACCTACGAGCACTTCGTGCGCGGCCTGCCCATTCTCGAGAAAAACGAATTCCCCTATGGCGACATGGTCAGCCACAAACTGCCTCTCGAACGCGTAGGCGACGGTTTCCACGCCCTCGACGGTACCTACCGCCTCGGCGACGAGCAAGTGATAAAGATTGCCGTCAAAGCGTGGGACGACTAGGGGTGCATCCCAAAATGGGGGCGAGTTTCCGACTGCCTCTGTCCAACTGCACAGGCTGCGGGCGAGACGCCCGCGATCCCAGTGAGGCGCCCCCAAATCTGACGCACACCCGACGACTAGAACCACCCGGCGCGGGATAAGCCCGTGGCGCATCCTATCCGTAGCGCCCCATTCCGCGCCGCGCCACAACTCTGGCAGGACTTAACCAGGCAAAGGAGATTGCCATGCCATTCGGAACCGGTGCCTATCAGTACGAAGTAGTGGAAAACTGGGCCAAACTGCCCTCAGGTTGGCAGTTCGGCTGGGTAGCCGCGGTCGCCTGCGACTCCCAGGACCGCGTCTTTGTCTACTCCCGCAGCGAACACCCTCTCGTCGTTTTCGATCGCGACGGTAACTTCCTCGCCTCCTGGGGCGAAGACGTCATTGAGGATGCGCATGGAATCTTCATCGACAGCGAGGACAACGTCTGGTGCACCGAACGCGAGACCCACTGCATCTTCAAGTTCAACGCCCAGGGTGAGCTGGTCATGACCATCGGCACGCCTGGCCAGGAGGGCGCGCCCGGCGAACCCTTCCGCCTGCCCACCGATCTGGCCGTCGCCGCCAACGGCGACCTCTTTATCTCCGACGGCTACGACAACGCCCGCGTCCACAAATACTCAGCCGCCGGCGAACACATCCTCTCCTGGGGCGACTGGGGAGAAGGGCCCAGCCAGTTCACCCTCTCCCACTGCGTCCGCCTGGATAAGGACGACCGCGTCTGGGTCTGTGACCGCACCAATGACCGCATCCAGCTCTTCGACACCGACGGCAACTTCCTTGAGGAACGCACCGGCCTTCTCAAACCCGACACCATCTATTTCGATCCCGATGGCGAAGTCGTCTACGTCGCCGAGCTGGAGCAGCGCGTAAGCGTCTGGACCCTCGACGGCGACCTGCTGAGCCACTGGGGCGGCGCCCAGCCCAGCGACAAACCGGGCGAGTTCAAAGCCTGTCCACATGGCATCTGGGCCGACTCCCACGGCGACCTCTATGTCGGCCAGGTCCAGGTCGATGACGGCCTGCAAAAGTTCCGCCGCCAGTGAGGGAAGACTAAGCCTTCTGGTACTTCTCGTTTGCCAGGCGTGCAAGTGGAAGGGCCGGTAAAGGATTTTGCGGGAGAACCGCGATTAGCGCTCATTACCCAACCGAGAAGAGTCGTGTTCGTCGAACAAACCGTTTCGACTCTGTTGAACTGCTTCTCGCCAGGCCAAAGACAAGAATAGAATGACCCGCTTCGACCAATCCGTCCTCGCCCCCGATCCGGCCGTCCGCCGCCCCATCCTGGCTGTCCTCGACGCCGCCCTCGATGCCGTCGACCCCTTCGCAGCCGTGCAAAACCTCCTCCAACGCCAGGACGAAATCCTGACCGTCGCCGCCCTTTCTGCCCGCGAGCCCGCGCCTGCGCTGACATACGACCTGCGCCGCTACCGCCGCATCTTCGTCGTCGCTGCCGGAAAGGCCGCCGCGCCAATGAGCGGTGCCGTCGAAGCCGTTCTCCAGGACCGCATCAGCAGCGGGCTGGCGGTGACAAAGTACGACCACGCCCAGCCTGCCGACCCGTCTTCGGCAATGTCCTCCCGCATCCGCGTCGTGGAGGCCGGTCATCCCATTCCCGACGAAGCCGGCGTCCTCGCCGGCAAAGAAATGCTTGCCCTTGTCGAGCAGGCCAATGCAGACGACCTGGTGATTGCTCTACTCTCTGGCGGCGGCTCCGCCCTCCTGGTGGTGCCCGCAGGCGAATCCACCGATAACACCGGTCAGACGCACCTAGCGCTCACCCTGTCCGACCTGCAAGCCATGACCGACGCCCTCCTGGCCTGCGGCGCGACCATCAACGAGATGAACTGCCTGCGCAAACACACCAGTGCCGTAAAAGGAGGTCAGTTGGCCCGCGCCGCCGCGCCCGCTACGCTTCTGACCCTGGCTCTCAGCGACGTCATCGGCAGCCCACTGGACGTAATCGCCAGCGGGCCCACCGTCCCCGACGAAAGCACCTGGGTAGATGCCTGGGCCATTGTCGAGAAATACGGGATAGACGCCGCCCTGCCAGCTTCCGTACGCAAACGTCTGCAAGCCGGGCTGGCTGGAGATATCCCCGACACGCCCAAACCGCACGATCCGGTCTTCGACAACAGCAACACTCTCGTCGTCGCCGACAATCGCACCGCTGCCAACGCGGCCCTCGCAAAGGCAACCGAACTGGGCTACAACACGATTCTTCTCTCGACATACGTTGAAGGCGAGGCCGCTGAAGTCGCAAAAGTGCTGGTCGGCTTGGGGCGGGAGGTGCAAGCCAGCGGACTGCCCGTTCCCGCCCCCGCCTGCCTGATTCTCGGCGGCGAAACCACCGTCAGCCTGGGAGACAACCCCGGTCAGGGCGGCCGCAACCAGGAACTCGCTCTGGCCGCCGCCCTCGCCCTGCAGCACCTGACGGGGCTGACAATCGTATCACTGGCAACGGACGGCACCGACGGCCCCACCGACAGTGCAGGCGGAATCGCCGACAGCGGCACTGTCGCAAGAGGCGAGCGCGCCGGTTTCTCCGCCGCCAAGAATCTCCGCCGCCACGATGCTTATCCTTACTTGCGCGCTACCGCCGACCTGCTCCTGACCGGCCCGACCCAAACGAATGTCAATGATCTTCTCTTCGTGTTTGCGCAGAAAGTGTGAGAAAATGACGAAATCATTTGCACGACGCAAATGATAAGTCTTGGTTGGCGGCCTGATCTGTTGCGCCCTCCAATCTGGCCGCGATGAAGGCGGCGCAACGCGACCGGCGCCAAAAATGCAATCGAGCTTTCGGACCGACACTTTACTAGCACAGGAGTTTTTTCATGCCTAAGTTGACAGTTGAAAATGTTGGCACTTTCGAAGTGCAGGCAGGCAAACGTCTCGTTCTGGCTTTGGTTGAGGACGCATCCGTCGATCAGTTGCACGCCTGTGGTGGCAACTGCAAATGCACCACTTGCCGCGTTGCCTTCGTTGACGGCGAACCCACTCAGATAACCGTCGCCGAAAAAGAGAAACTGGCCGAAAAGGATCTGACCGGCGTGCGCCTGTCCTGCCAGTGCCTGGTCGAAGGCGACATGACCGTTCAGATCATCAGCCGCCTCGAAGGCAGCGGCCGCCCCGATCCCGGTCCTCCGCCCGAGACGACAATTCAGCCGGACCCGGAGTGGACGACCAAAGGCTGAGACAGGTAATTCATTTCCGCCGCCGGCTTGCCATCGGTGGAGAAACCATCTGGGTATATTCCAATTCAAGACTCTCTCCACTCGGGAGCCGGCGCGCCCCGGTCTCTCCTGCCCGCAGACGCCGCGGCCGACAGACTGCATTCTCTCCTTAACATCATCTTTCCCAGTGAGGCAATCTTGACCAGCCAGTCAGAACATTCCACCCAAACTGCGAGCGCAGCGGGACCCGCCCACAGACCTATTCTGATCTCTGCCATGCAGTTTGAAGAGGAACTCAAGAGCGGCGAGTGTTCAGTCTGGGAGCTCATCGACATCGCCCGCCAAACAGGCGCCGACGGCGTGGAGCTGCGGCGGGAAACCTGGCCCCGACTCAACGCTGAATTGGCCGAAGCGGCCCGCCGCATCGCCGAAGCCGGTCTGCTGGCCACTTACGCCACTCAAGCAACGCTCTTCGACAACTCCGAGTCCACGCTGCAGTTACGCCAGGATATCGACACCGCCTCAACACTGGGCGCGCCGCTCGTCCGCTTCTTTCCTGGTCCGACGCCGCCGGCCGACGACCAAACCGCTTGGGCTCGCGCACAGCAAGTCGTCGACTACGCTGCCGCACAAAACACAGTTATCGCCCTCGAGAACTACGCCCGCGCACCCGGCGGTACTCTGGCTGAAGTCCACGGAGCGCTGTCCCGTCTGGCCTCTCCGGCTTTGCGCACCAATCTGGATATGGGAAACTATCCCAACCACGGCCAGGATGTCGTCGCCGCGATCGATACCTTGTCAGACAATATCATCGCCGCCCATCTGAAAGACAAGACCGCTAATCCATCTGATTCTCCGGTCCCTCTCGGCGCAGGCGTCCTGCCTCTCGCTGAGATTCTTACAGCGCTTGATCAGCTGCCCCAGCGCGTCTTTTACATTTTCGAATTCCGCGGCGCAGGCGATCCGGTGGGCGGCATCCAACGCAGCCTTGCCTATCTGAAGCAACGAGTGAGTAAGCCTAAGACATGAATCTGAAGAATTGGGGTGGTGTGAGGGCGTCCTCCGAGTCTCTTCTCCCAGAGCTTAACACACACGCTGGAGAGGTGAAATGAGCGACAAGAATTCGCTTTGCGGCAAGAAGGCACTCGTAACCGGCGTCGATCGCGGCGGTATCGGTCAGGGCATCGCCCTGGAGTTGGCCCGTCAGGGCGCCGCGGTCGTCTGCCACTACCCCTACAGCGACGAGGGCGCAGCCGCAACCGTAGCGCAGATTCGAGCGGTCGGAGGAACCGCGGCAGCCGTGCAGGGTGACTTCACGCAATCCGCCGACGTATACTCACAGGTCGTGGAGGCTGCCGCCGATCACCTCGGCGGGCTGAATGTGGTGGTCAACAACGCCGGACTGACCGAGACGAGTCCACTCGCCGAAGTTACTCCCGACCACTTCGAAAAACTGTTCGCTATTAATCTTCGCAGTCAGGTTTTCTGCATCCAACGTGCGTTGCCCTATATGCAGGAAGATGGCGGCGGATCAGTGATCAACCTTGCCTCGGTCCATTCCCACGCCGGCGTCCCCGATTACTCCGTCTACGCCGCCACCAAGGGGGCAGTCGCCGCACTGACTCGCCACCTGGCTGTCGAACTGGCCCCGCAGAAGGTGCGGGTCAACGCCATCGCCCCCGGGCTCATCGAAGTGCCTCGCTACTTCGATGACATTCCCGATTACAATCCAGCTATTTTCAAAGCCACTGTGCCCTGGGGCCGCTTGGGCGAACCGGCCGACATCGGCCATGTGGCTGCCTTTCTCGCCTCAGATGGCGCCGACTTTGTCACCGGACAGACAATTTATGTCGATGGCGGTACCGTCGCCCACATGTCCTTCGGCGCCCATCTGGACGGCCAGGACTGGAGTCCCGGAGAATGAGCCCCGCTTTCGACCTGCACCGACCGTCGCTGTTCGGGCTTTGTCGGCAATCTGGCCCAAAGTTCGACTCTGACATCACTCAGAAAGCGTGCCCAGCACCGGCTCTTCTCCGGCTCAACTAGACGCCTTCTGCTGTCTGACTCTTGTCAGAACTCCCCGGCCTGAGTACAATTACGGTGCATTTCGCGCATACTCTTTTGCATACAGATCAACGAGGAAGGAGAAAACTGAAATGGATCGACGAAGATTCCTGAAAGTGGCGGCAACAGGTGCCGTAGGCGCAGCCGCCCTGACCGTCGCTGGCTGTGAACAGGCCGGAGTCATGACACCGGGCCAGATCGAAGGCGCCGTGTCAGAGGATTCAAGCCTGCCCGAGATTGAATGGCAGATGGCCACCAGTTGGCCGCCCGCCCTCGACACGATCTTCGGCGGCGCCGAGACAGTTGCCAAGCGCGTCGAGGCCATGACACAAGGCAAATTCAAAATTGAGGCCCGCGCCGCCGGCGAGCTCGCGCCCGGTCTGGAAGTGCTGAATGTCGTCGAAGAGGGCGCTGTGCCCATCGGCCATACTGCCTCCTACTACTACGTAGGCAAGAGCCCGATCACCGCCTTTGGCACGGCCCTGCCCTTTGGCCTTACCTCCCGCCAGCAGGACGCTTGGCTCTATGAAGGCGGCGGCTTGGAAATGCTGCAGGCTGTCTACGCCGAAAAATTCAACACCATCCAGTTCCCGGCCGGCAACACCGGTGTGCAGATGGGCGGCTGGTTCAACAAGGAGATCAACTCCGTCGCCGACATGGAAGGCCTGAAGATGCGCATTCCTGGCCTCGGCGGCCGTGTCATGGATCGCCTGGGCGTAACCGTGCAAGTACTGCCCGGCGGGGAGATTTTCCAGGCCCTGCAGACCGGCGCTATCGACGCCGCCGAGTGGGTCGGTCCTTACGATGATGAGAAGCTGAGCTTCCACAAGGCCGCCCAATTTTACTACTTCCCGGGCTGGTGGGAGCCGGGCCCATCTCTGGAGATCCAGGTCAATCTGGATGAGTGGAACAAACTTCCGGAGCAGTATCAGGAAGTCCTCAAGACGGCCGCCTACGCCGCCAACGCCACGATGATGGCGCGCTACGACGCCAAGAACCCGGCAGCCCTCAGCCGCCTCATCAACGACGCCGACATTACAATGCTGCCCTTCCCTGATGATGTAATGCAGGCTGCCGAAGAATCTGCATTCGGGTTGTTCGACGAAATCGCAGCCGACGACGCCGACTTTGCATCCATCTTCAAAGAATGGTCGGCCTTCCGCAGCGCGATTCAGGCCTGGCACGGTCTGGCCGAGCGCGGCTACCTGCAATACGTAGGACGAAGTCGGTAGTTTGAGCAGAAGTGACGCGAAAAGCCCGGCAGCGACAAAGAGAAATAGAATAGGGGCGAGCGTAGCGCACGCTCGTCCCTTTTTCGTTGGCAGCCCCTACGACGCCGCCTCGACAAGCCAGGTAACCGTCTCCGGAACCAGGATCACGATGAGGAGGGCGATGCCCTGCAGCACCATGAATGGCAATGCGCCCTTGTGAATGTCTGCAGTCTTTACCTCCGGAGGCGCCACGCTCTGCAAATAAAACAGAGAGAATCCGACCGGCGGGGAGATGAACGCCATATTCAGATTGATCGCCATCATCACCCCGAACCAGACCATTTGCGCATTGGTGAACCCCAACTCCAGAGCGGCAGGCACAAACAGGGGCATCGCAATAAAACTGATTTCGATAAACTCCAGATTGATGCCAAGCAGAAAGATCGCAATGTTGGCCACAATCACAAATCCCCAGAATCCGCCCGGCAGACTCGTCAGCAGCCCCTGCACATAATTTTGACCCCCCAAGCGGTCGAAGACCAGCCCGAAGTAGGTCGAACAGAACAAAATCATGATCACCAGAGCAGTGATATTGGCCGTGGAGCGCGCTGCGTCCTTGATCAGCTTCCAATTCAAATTGCGGTTGAACGCCGTGAGAATACAGGCGCCGATCGCGCCAACCGCGCCCGCTTCCGTTGGCGTGGCGATACCCTGAAAAATGCTGCCCAGCACAGAAAAAATCAGCAGAACTGGCGGAACGACGGCTATCAATGTCTGGCGCATGAGCGCCGCACCTTGCACTGTGCGTGCCTCGGGCGGCAGAGCCGGCGCGTCCTGCGGACGAACTATCGCGATTGCAATTACATACAAGGCGTAGAGGCCGGAAAGGATCAGTCCTGGAATCAACGCGCCCACAAACAGATCACCCACCCCCACGCCAATCTGATCGCTCAGCACCACCAGTACCAGGCTCGGCGGCAACAATTGCGCCATCGTCCCCGACGCCGTAATAATGCCTGTAGCCAGCTTATGATTATATCCATAGCGCACCATGATCGGCAGCGACAACAGCCCCATCACAATTACGGTCGCTGCGACCACGCCCGTGGCCGCAGCCAGCAGTGTCCCAACCAGCACCACCGCCAGCGCCAAGCCGCCCCGCATCGAGCCCAGCAATATGCCAACCGTCGTCAGCAGCCGCTCAGCCAGCCCCGACTTTTCGAATATCGCACCCATAAAGACGAAAAATATAATTGCCAACAGCGTAAAGTCTGACATCGTGCCGAACCAGCGATTGGGCAACAGCTTGATCCAATTCATATTGAATATGCCCAACGCCCAGCCGATTAGCATGAAGACGAAGGCGGTCCCGGCGAAAGAAAACGCCACTGGATATCCGTACAGGATCAACACAAAGAACAGTACGAACATCACTATCGCCAGCCATTCCAACCCCATAGTCACTCCCTTTTGTGTGACCCGCCTGGTATGAATCCAACCAACACTGCCTCAGACCAGCAACCACCCGCAAACGACGGCAGCTGGTTCTTTGACTTCTACTCGATTCGCAAGGCCTCCTGGTGTTCCGCCAGATCTTCAACCTCTTCCTCTGCCCCCCGCAGAACTGCGAATAGTTTGATCAATTCGGAAATCGCCTGCAATAGCAAGAGTACGAAGGCGACAATGATCATTGTCTTCAGCGGAGCGCGCGGTAAACCGCTGGGATCCGGCGATTGTTCCCACTGCCGCCACGAAGTGATCACGGGATTAACAGTCACCCAGATGCCGATAACGCAATACGGAACGAGTAGAAACAAATGCCCCCAAAAATCAAGCAGCGCCTGCCGCTTCCTGCTCCAATTCGCGTAGATGAAATCGACTCGCACGTTGATGCCATTCTTGAGGATATAGGCGAACCCCAGAAAGAAGACCAGAGAATACAAATACCATTGCATCTCGATGAAAAGATTGGAGGATAACTGCACGCCTATGAACCGCGCAAGGTAGCGTACAAGCACATTGTAAAACCCTACAGCTACCGTAACGATCACAAGCAGCACCGACACGCCCCCAACTCGTTCGGAAAGGTTGTCAATGAGACCGGATAATTGTAGAAGTGCCCTTAACATTGTTGCTGTTCCTCAATCTATGCCGTACGCAGGATAGGCGCGGCCCGTCATCCATTTTCCGCTTCAAATGCTTTGCTCAGGACTGCCCTATATTACCCGAATTGGTTCAATATTCAATATCCAGAATAACCCGCTCGCAACGGGTTCAAAGAAAGTCACTCTGCCCCGCCCAACATTGCCACAGTTTGTACAGACCCGCAATCGTAGACGCCGCGACTCAGCCCCACCAGTCTATTCGCGCCCCTGTGAGGCCGGCAAAGGGGTCTCTCATTCCTCGCATTAAGAACAGGATACGGTAATTTTCGATAGCTCACTTGCCCTCCATTGAGGACTCTCACCGGAAATAGCATAGTATTTGCCTGTGCAGTATAATTGAGTTGTACAGAATCTATACTCGATATTGAACGCTAATCGAACAGTATTTTAGGTAAAAGGACTTTCTATGGTTTGGCAACAGTCTCAAGTTAAAGTCGGAGTATATGTTGACGCCGCCAACATTTATCGCAACGGCGGCTCTCGCATGCAGTACGATATTCTACGCGAATTTGCCTGCCGGGATATGGGTGAACCGGTGCGTCTGAACGCATACGTAACACACGACGCCGAACGCGCCCAGTGGGATGTCGACTACCGCGTCGGCGCATTTCGCTTCCACTCTGCATTGCGCGATCTCGGCTACAAAGTGATAATTAAGCGCGTTCGCTGGTATGATGACGAGACCGGCAACCGCTATGCCAAAGCCAACTCCGATCTGGATCTGGCAGTGGACGCGCTGCTCCAGTCCGAAAACCTCGACAGGGTGCTGATCGCAACCGGCGACGGAGATTTCGTACAGGTGGTACGGGCGCTCCAGAACAAGGGCTGCCGCGTGGAAGTGGTCGCCTTCGACAATGTCTCAGGTAATCTGAGACAGGAAGTGGATCTGTTCATGTCCGGCTATCTGATCCCCAATCTACTGCCCGTGCCCGACGGCTCCGCCGAGTGGGGCCAGCCGGATTCTACCGTGCGCGGCTGGTGTTACTATTACAACGAGGATAAGGGCTTCGGATATATGCGCTTCCTGACCAAGATCTCCCCGCACCTGTGGCTGGTGGACAAACGCAAAAGCCCCGATTCTCCCTATGAGAGCGCCTTTTTCCACTTCTCGATGATGCAGGATGAATCCGTTAAAGACTATCTACCAAGTCGCGAACATATTTTTGAATTCAGGCTCATCCCCTCGGAACGAGACCAGAGCGAACTCACCGCTACCAACATTCGCATGGTCTGCTCTCTCTCTAACGGCACTCGCCTCTAGCCGCTCACCGTGCATCGCAAGCTGCCGGCGCGTCTACACCATGTGTCCCCCTTTCCCAACAGGAGCCCGAGCCCTATGCCCGCCGCAATCTCTGCTCAGCAACCGCTCGCCGTAGAAGCCGGCGCCCAGGCACTCAGGTCAGGCGGCAATGCCGTAGACGCCGCCGTAACCGCTGCCCTCGTGCAGGCCGTCGTCAGCCCACAGATGTGCGGTATCGGCGGCTATGCCGTCATCAATCTCCATCTTGCCGGCCAGTCAGGTTCTATCGGAGTTGACGCGCCCGCGCTGGCCGGCGCACTCGTGAAGGAGGACATGTGGGTGGAAAAGCTGATCCGTCCCAATCCCGGCGGCTGGGGCTACTTCCTTGAAGGCAACGTCAACGAAGCCGGTTATACCTCCGTCTGTACACCGGGCGCGGTCAAGATGTTCTCTTCTCTGCTCGAGCGTTGGGGCGCCATCGATTTCGAACAGGCTGCAGAGCCTGCCGTCCGCACCGCCCACGACGGCTACATAGTCACCGATTCACTCGCCGTCGGCTGGAAACGCTCCAACCAGTACTGGGAAGGGATGAGCCTGCGCGACTACATCAAGAGCAACCCGGAGGCCCGCCGCATCTACCTCCGTGACGATGGCGAGCCTTATGACACCGGAGAAACTCTCCGAAATCCGGACTACGCCGCCTCCCTGCGCCACATTATCCAACACGGCACGGAAGACTTTTACCACGGCCAGCTGATGGAGCGCATGGCATCCGATCTGGCTGCCAACGGCAGTTTCGTCACCCAGCAGGACTTTGAACAATACCGCCTGCGCGAGGACGCCTCCCTATCCGGCAGCTACCGCGGCCACGCCGTAACCAGCTCCACCCCGCCCCACGGCGGCGCTACTCTTATCGCTATCCTCAACGTTCTGGAAGGATACGATCTGGCCGCTATGGGCCACAACTCGGCCGATTACATCTACACAGTCGGCCTCGCCATGAAGGCCGCCTTCGCCGACCGTAACCCGCACATGGCCGACACCGAATTCGAGGAAGTGCCTCTCGACTGGATGATGTCGAAGGATCGGGCGGCCTTCTGGCGTGAACGTATCGACAGCGGCCAGCCCATTAAACCTGCTCCCTCCCAGCCTGAGACTCCGCACACCACCCATCTCTCCGTGATCGACGCGCAAGGCAACTGCGTCTCACTCACACATTCGCTGGGTTCATCTTCGGGTGTCATCACTCCGGGCCTCGGCTTCATGTACAACAACTCAATGGTCAATTTCCATCCCCTGCCCGGCCATCCCAACTCGATCGCGCCCGGCAAAGGCCGTACCACCGGCATGACTCCGACCATCGTCTACAGTAAAGAAGCTTCCGACGGCGGATCCCAACCCCTCCTCGTTTTGGGAGCGCCGGGCGCCACCCGCATTATTACCTCGGTCCTGCAGGTGATCCTTAATGTCATCGACTTTGGCATGGACATCGAAAAAGCCGTGCATGCCCCCCGCTTCGACTGTCAGCTCGACGCCATAAGCTGCCAGCGCCGCATCCCCATCTGGGTGCTCGACGAAGTAAACAAGCGCCATCCCGCCATCCACATCCCCTACAGCCACGGCGGTCTTGCCCTCGTCCATGCCCTCCACATCGACCCCAATACCGGCGCGCTCAGTGGCGCCGCCGACACCGGCGCCGAAGGCATGGCCGTTGTAGTTTAGTTCGAATCTCTGGATCGAATTACTGAATGAAGAGGAGACCAGTTCGAAGTTTCAGCGCACGAAATGCAACATGAAACTTTTCACCATCGGCTTTACCCAGAAGAGCGCCGAAACCTTCTTTACACAACTTAAAGAATCAGGAGTCCGCACGCTTATCGATACCCGCCTGAACAACCGCTCTCAGCTTTCCGGCTTTGCCAAACAGAACGATCTCCGGTTCTTCTTGCGCGAAATCGGCAAGATCGACTACCTGCATCTGCCCTTGCTCGCGCCCACCCAGGAAATACTTGACGCCTACAAGAAAGAAAAGGGGACATGGGAAGCCTATGAACGTTCATTCCGCGATCTCATGGTTTCCCGAAAGATCGAAGAAGAGTTCCAACCCGAGTTTTTTGATCACGCCTGCCTCTTGTGCAGCGAGCACAAGCCCCACCACTGTCACCGACGTCTCGTCGCCGAATACCTCCGCGAAAAGTGGGATGGGATCACAATTGAGATCGAGCATCTACAACCCCAGGACCCCGTCGATACATCGCAGAGCGTTAAAGCGGTACCTGCGTCTGTATGTTAGTCGTCGTGCGAGCCGAAACGGGATATTAACTTTCAATAGAATTTCAGTGAGAAAGAAATCAAAGAAATGGTCGACTACCCCTCGCCAGAAGGAATCAACTCCTCTTCCGCTCATGTTGTCCGAGAGGCCCGCCAACTTGCCTTAGACGAACTGTTCCGCTCTTCTCAAACGGAACACAGCCTCAAAATTGATCGCTCCTTCCCCGAAAAATTTGTTGACAAACTTTCCCGTAGAGAGGTGTTCAACAAACATCTCTTTCGTCCCAATACCTATCTGCACAAGTGGTGGGCACGGCGTTGTGGCACTACGTTTCGCGCTATTCTTAAGCAGTTTGTGCCAGAAAGTGAGCGTCTGGATTACTACACCCCTGGTGGGTTGGAGGGGAAAATCGTGCTCGATCCGATGATGGGTGGTGGCACAACGCTTCATGAAGCAATTCGATTAGGCGCGAATGTCATTGGGGCAGACATTGACCCTATCCCAGTCGTACAGGCACGCGCCGCACTTACCCAGGTGTCGCTGGCAGAGTTGCGAGCCGCTTTCGACCAGTTCTTTTCTACGCTGTATACCGGTCTGAGACATTACTTCCAAACCGAGTGCCCAACTTGCCAGAAAACTGTGGACTTTCAGTATACATTGCATGGTGTGCGTAAGGCCTGCGCGTGCTGTGAGGTCGTACAGATTGACCAATTCGATCTTCGTCACGAAGCCGGCAGGAAGATTCGCATTTGTCCCGACAGTTGGGAAATCACCGATGACCAGTGCGAATCAATGGCCCCGACCAGAACCCCTCGCCTTGTTACCAAAGCCGAAAAAAAATGTCCGTTCTGTGGACAGAAGTATGAGGAACTGCTTGATTTGCCCTTTTATGCGCGCTATACGCCGATTGCGATTGTTGCCACTTGCGCTGAGCACGGGCTTTTCTTCCGTTCGCCCGGCGAGGCCGACCAAGTGCGTCTTGACCAGGTCGAGGCGCAACGAAGCGGGTTGGACTTTGGCCCACTAGAGGATTTTAAGGTCAAGGACGGCCCTAAGTCCCGCGATCTTCTACGGCACAATATCCACTCGTATCTTGACGTCTTTTCATCTCGTCAGTTGTTATATCTTTTTCAGGCTATTCAACAGTTGGAGGAATACAACGACGCGGTGAAATTCAACATGGGCATTCTTGTATCCGCGTCTCTAGAATTCAATTCGATGCTCTGTGGCTACAAAGGTTGGTACAAGAATCGGCCAGGCGCGATTCGGCATGTCTTCGCTTTGCATGCGTATTCGTTCCAATATACCGCCTTAGAGAACAACCCAATCAATCCCCGCAAGTCATCCGGTAACCTGCAACTGCTTTTCCGCGATCGCATTGAGAGGGGACGCAAGTGGGCGATGTTGCCAATTGAGCGAAGGATTGGGCCAGATGGCAAGAGCGAGCTTGTAAAGATATCGGGTGAGGTAGATGGTGGTGTTGAGGTCTCAAATCAAGCTGATCTTATGCGGGGCCGGCAACGATTTTTGCTTATTCACGGTGATTCTCGACATCTGCCAATTGACAGCCACTCAGTAGATCTGATTGTGACCGATCCGCCTTACTACGATAGCGTGCAATACAGTAACTTGGCAGCCTTTTTCCGAGTGTGGCTGGCGCGTATGCTTCCTGACGAAGTTGAATGGATCTACGACGAAGCGCAAAGCGCTGTCGCAACGAAAGCGTCCAATGACAGTAGTAGCTTCATGGAAGTATTGGCAGGAATCTTCGCCGAGTGTGAGCGCGTCCTGAAGATGCCTGCTGGACGGATGGTGTTTACATTTCATCATTGGGACCCCAACGCATGGGCAGAACTTACCGTTGCTCTCAAGAGCGCTGGATTCAAGCTAATGAATGCTTACATCGTGTACTCGGAGCACCCAATCTCCGTCCATATCCGAAACCTGAATTCAATAAGGCACGATAGCATTCTTGTTTTCGCTCTTGATGACAATAGACCATTGATTCCCTGGATGCCTGTCGAGGCGATTGCCACTGATGACAGTGAGAGCTTTTGCCGGCAGTGTAGTGAAACATTAGGCTGGCTATTGGACAGTGAACTCTCTTCAGCCGAGATACGCGCGATCTGGAAAGAGTTGATCCGGGAGTAAGACGTATGGCCCAAAACGTAGGAAATCGCCCGGCAGAGATTTTCGGATACCCGTTTTGGAATCGGTCCAACGAAGCGCAAGAAGCGCGTGAGCGACACTAGTGCCCATTCTTGAATCGTCTCTGCGATAAGAAGAGCCGCTTGATTGAGTTTCCTTTCGGTGTCTGTTCTGCCGAGCATGGCGGCGGACTTCGCGCGATCTGTCCACATCGTTTTGAGGAACGGGGTTCATTTGAAAGCGTGTCCAGAGTTCTGGCGGACATCGCCTTACATTATTTCGGCGATTTCAACAATACAGTAATCTTTTCTGAAGTCCGGCTTCCGAACGTGGGTGTCATAGATTACATTCTTGTGCGGCACAAGACTATGAGGCCCGCAGTGGAAGATTTCGTATCGGTCGAATTTCAGACGGACTCTACGACAAGCACACGAGGCTTAGTACAAGGAATAAAAGACTTCTATCAGGGATCTGATCTTCGGAAAAGCTCCTACACGTTTGGAATGAATACTTACGATTCAATAAAACGAGCGATAACGCAACTCATGAACAAGGGCGTCATTTATGAGAGCTGGGGTACAAAGTGCTATTGGGTGATACAAGAATACATTTATGCGAATCTCGTCAGTCGGTATGGATTCAAAACAGATGGATTTTCGTCTGACCATGCCTCACGATTCGCGCTGTACAATCTCATTCCCGATGGAGATACCTATAGATTGAAACGCAGCCGACTCATTTCAACCACTGTGGAGGAGGTGTATCTGGCGATGCGAAATAACCCTGAAATGCCTACCAAGGACAGCTTTGTACAGCACCTGAACGACAAGTTGCGGCTCAGGTTGAGCGTGCGATTCGGCTGAATTGATAGGCCGTAAATCTGTTATACTGCAAGTCAAGCTCTTGGGACCAACCAAATCTACGAGATGAATACGAAAGCGGGTAGGCCGCCCATCCCTCACCGGTCCGGCTCAAACACCGACCCGTCCAATACCGTCTGTAAACCCGCCGACACCAGGTCTAACCGCCGGATTTCCTCCGCGGGCAGTTCCAGGCCAACCGCACCCACCGTGTCCTCGATGTGCGCCGGCACATCCGCACCCGAGATAATGCAAGTCACTTCCGGCCGTGATAGAATCCACGCCTGCGAAACCTGGCCCGGCGTCGCCCCCACGCGCTCGGCCACTGCGATCACCTCCGCCACCACGTCCGCTGCCCGATCCCGCAATGTGTCTTGGAAAGCGTGCCGCCGCCGCCCGCCCCACAGACTGTTCTCTTCCGGCATATTGTCAGGAGTGTAAGTTCCACTCAGCAGGCCCACCGCCAGCGGGCTGTACACCATCACCCCCAGCCCCATCTCCGCCACCATTGGAAACATCTCCCGCTCCAGCTCCCGGTTCAGCAGATTATAGGGGTTCTGCACTGTGATCGCCGGCGCCGCGTTCAACCGCTCCTGCACCCGCAGCGCCTGCACTATCTGCCAAGCCTGGTGGTTGCAGATGCCCACATAACGCACCTTGCCCTGCTGCACCAGGCTGTCCAGTGCATAGAACGTCTCCTCCATTGGCGTCGTTTCGTCCAATCCATGAATCAAGTAGACATCGATCCGGTCGGTATTCAGCCGCCGCAGCGATCGCTCCGCCTCGCGCAGAATGTGGTAACGGGAAAGGCCGCTGTCGTTGGGGCCGTCGCCAATCTCCCCGCGCACCTTGGACGTGATAACAACCTCGTCGCGCCGCCCTTGTAACGCCTTCCCCAGCAGCACTTCAGATGTGCCTCTGAACGCCCGGTCGTCCCCCAACCCATAAATGTTGGCGCAGTCGAACAGATTCACTCCCAAATCCAGCGTAGCCGCGACCAGATTGCGCGCCTCCTTTTCGTCGTGCTGGCCTCGCAGTCCAAGCCCCAACGCAACGCGCGATACCTTCACGCCCGCGCTGCCGAAATTCACGTATTGCATCCCTCTCTCCTCGTGTTCGCAATCGGATTCTGAACGGTCTCGGAAAACTCTGCTCCGCCGCACGCTCCTCGCCGTTCTCTTCCGCAGTATAAAGGTTCGCTTCGGATGATTCAACTATCTTCACATGTGCCAGTTCAAACCCGGGTCCTGAAGACGCCGGTGAACGGCATGGTCAAATTGGCAACGGTCAGCTATGATTCCTCTCCGACCTCGCCGCAAATAAGACACCCGAAAATTTTGACAGCCCCCCCGTTTTCCGTTAAAATTCCCGCTTGTTATTCATTCTGCGGCCGCCTCTTCATTTGGCCACAGGGCTGCCAAGTCGTGCCCGCGGCACAGATGAAACCAGTCTAAGTGCCCTGGAAGCCTCTCCCCCCAATAGGCATCTATATAATCCATCTTGCATTCTCAAGGAGACAAGAAGAATGGAAAGCAAAGTAAGCCGACGTCAATTTCTTCGCCTGGTCGGTGGCGCCGCCGGCGCCGCAGCCCTTGCCGCCTGTGCCGCACCCGCGGCGCCTGCCGGCAGCGGTGAGGAAGCCATGTCCCAGGAGAAGATCGTCATCCGCTATGCCGGACTCGACGGCATGGGCGCCCGCGTCGAAGCATTCATGCTGCCGTGGGTGGAGGAAAACGGTTATGAACTCGAGCGTGGCGCCTTCGGACAGCAGGAGCTGACCGACAAGATCATGCAGTCCGTCGCCACTGACACCTACCTAGCCGACATCTTCCAGTTCCCCAGCAACGCCCGCGCAGATGTCATCAACGCCGGCGCTCTGCAGGAGATTCCGACCGAGGTCCTGGAGGCCATCGACTTTGACGACGTTCTGCCCGGTATCGTCAATACTCTCTCATGGGAAGGCAAGATCTACGCCCTGCCCTACGACGGCGATATTCACTACTACTCATTCCGCAAAGACCTGTTCGCCAACGAGGACATTAACAGCCGCTTCAAGGACGCCTACGGATATGATCTCTCGCCTGATACAGGCGCCGTGACTTGGGATCAGTGGCGAAACATCTGTGAGTTCTTCACCGGCTGGGACTGGAACGAAAACGGCGAGGACGATGACTTCGGCGCCGCCTGCATGACCAAGCGCGGCGATACCCTCTGGTGGGGCTTCAACTCCCGCGCCACCGCCTACGCCAAGCATCCCGACGACGATGCCTACTTCATCGACCTCGACACCGGCGAAGCCCGCCTAAACAATCCCGGCTTCGTCCGCGCCCTCACCGAATGGGTCGAAGAGATGCAGACTTGGGCGCCCCCCGGCGGCACCAATTTCACCTACGGCGATTCGCTCAACGCCATGAACGGCGGACGCGTCGCCCAGACCTACAACTGGGACGCCGTCACCAGCGCCACCGCACCCGAGACCTCCGTCATCCAGGGCCTGCAGGGCTACAATATCCTGCCTGGCTCACACGAAGTCTTCAACTCCAAGTCGGGTGAGTGGGACTACTTCGACATGCCCAGCCACGCGCCCTTCCACGCGTTTGGGGGCTGGGTCATCGCCGTCTCCGCCCAGGTTGACGAACTGGCTTACGATGCTGTCTGGGGCTTCGTCACCCATCTGACCAAGCCGGAAAGTGGATTGGCGTTCGTCACCGACCTCACCGGCGCCAGCCCCTACCGCTTCAGCCAGATGGAAGCGGTCGAAGAATTCGCCACAGGCCCGCTGCAGCTGGGCGAAGAGGTGGCGCTCGACTACCTGAACGCCGCCCGCGAGACCCTCGACCATCCCAACGCCGTCACCGACCAGGCCTTCGGCGGCTGGGTGCAGTATCGCGACGCGCTTGAACTGGGCGTCTCCAAGGCGTTGGCCAATGAGCTTCCGCCCCAGGATGCCCTGGACGAAGTCGCAGCCGCCTTCAACGAAATTAGCGAACGCATGGGTGGCCTCCAGCATCAGGCCGAACTGTACGCCCGCACCCTGGGTAAGTAACCGCAGATTGATAGGTCGGAGGCCGGTGACCGGTGGCGCAGAGCCAAATCCGGTTGCTCGCCTCCGGCCCCTTACCACCTCTCCTCTTTCTATCTTTTTGGCGTAGCAGTCGGGCCAGCGGGCGAAGCCCCCAGCGTACTCATGGCAACTGAACCCCAAATCTACCCCTCGAAACGACCTCGCTTCGAAATCAGGGACAACCTCTGGAAGTGGATCTTCTTGGTGCCCGCAGTTGCCATCATTCTCATCTTGCTGGCTGTCCCCGTACTGTGGACCCTCTACGCTGCCTTTACGGACCTGCACCTCTACCGCATCGGCGATTTCGACACGAAATTCGTTGGTCTGGCCAATTTCGAAAAGCTGCTGAGCAACCGTTCTTTCTGGCGCACTGCCCGTAATACCGTCGTCTTCATGCTCGGTGTAGTGCCTGCACAACTGATCATCGGCCTGACCGTCGCGTTGGCGCTGAACAACATTACCCGCGGCCAGAAGCTCTTTCGCACCTGGTTCCTGATGCCTTTGATGGTCAGCCCGGTCGTCGTGTCCTTTATCGTCGGCCGGATGTTGTTCCAGGAAGACATCGGCCCCATCAACGATATCCTGCGCAGTCTGGGCTTTGAAGGCGTCCCTTGGCTGACAAGCCCCACCTGGGCGATGGTTGCGTTGATGGCCATCGATGTCTGGCAGTGGAGCTCATTCATGATCCTGATGCTTTTGGCCGCGCTGCAAGGCGTGCCGCCCGACCTGCATGAGGCCGCCCGCGTCGACGGCGCCAATCAATTGCAGGCTTTCTGGCGCATAACCGTTCCCCTGATCATGCCGATCACGATGACCGCCCTCCTGATTCGTATTATCGATGCCTTCAAAGTCGTGGAGATTATCATGGTGCTCACCGGCGGGGGGCCGGGACAGGCCACCGAATCGGTGACGCTTGCCATCTATCGCACCGGGGTCAAAGGCGGAGATCTGGCCTTCGGTAGCAGCCAAGCCTACTTTCTGCTGCTGGTCCTGATGATTTTCGGCGGAGCATACCTGGTTCTGACAAGAAGAGCGATGGGGAAGGACTGATGGGACTCAGCGCACAAAAACGGTTTCGCACGATCGTATCTTACTGTATCCTGCTCTTCTGGTCGTTTATCCTCATTTTCCCCATGTATTGGGTGGTAATCACCTCATTTAAGAACGCGATTGACATGTCGATCAAGGCGACCTACCTCCCCTTTATCGACTTTCAACCCGGGCTGCACGCCTGGCGCTACCTCTTCGTCGACCGGCTCACCTGGTTCCTCGATCCCTTTATGAACAGCGTGCTCATCGCCTTCATCTCGTCGACGATCGCTCTGGTTATTGGCTCGAGCGCCGGCTATGCCCTCGCCCGTTTCGACTACGGCGGCCGCAACAATTCCATAGTGCTGGGCTTCATGTCCCAGCGCATGTTCCCCGGCGCGCTCTTCATTCTCGCCTTCCTGGTGATGTTCCGCGAGTTGGGCCTCCTCGACACCCGCCTTGCCCTGATCATCGTTTACAGCAGTGGTGCCATTCCCTTCATCGTCTGGGTGATGCGCGATTTTTTCGAAGGGCTTCCCGTAGAAATCGAGGAAAGCGCTATGATCGACGGTGCCAACCGCCTCGGCGTCCTCTTCCGAATCGCCATGCCCCTGGCCGCGCCCGGCCTGGTGGCCGTCTTTGTTCTCTCGCTCATAGGCGCCTGGAACGAATACCTCGTCGCCCTCACGCTGACCTTCCGTGAAGCAATCACCATTCCACTCTTCATGACCATGCAGGTCAGCCAGACCGGTTACACCGAATGGTGGAACATGAGCGCCATCTCGCTCGTAAGCGTAATCCCCGTTGTCGCAGCCGGCATGGCACTGGAGAAATACATCACTGGCGGCTTGACCTTTGGCGCGCTCAAAGGCTAACGCGGCTGCGCCTCGCCGCCTGTCAGCCTGATTAAGGCGATTCCTCGTTTTTGCGACGGCGACTTATCCAAAGCCGTACTAGCCAGATCAGCACAGCCAGCGGAATCAGAAAGACAAGCAGCAGCGGCGTCAAGTAGAGAACGGCCCAGATCAGCGCTGTCAGCAACCCCTGTAGCGTCGCCACCAGGGCCCGCAACGCATTTCGTACCGGCCCGCTTGCGCTCCAAGGCTCCTCCACGATGGGCCGGAAAACGCTGTCCGGAATTAACTCAACCCAGATTGTCGAGAAATCGATCTGATTGTCCAGCAGGTTCTTGCGTCCCTGCAGCGTCTCGATCTCTTCCCGGATCTGCGTCAGGCTGCGGTGGACCGCCAGAATGTCCTCTACCTTGGCATTCGGCCTCTCACGCACCGCTGTCAACAGGGCCAGCAACTCAGTCTCGGTTGCCCGCAGGTTTCGCAGTTGGGCATTGAGATCACTGTACTGGTCCGTGACATCCTGTCTGTTTACATTCAGGTAGTTCACATCCGTAGCCAGCGCCTGCAACAGGTCCAGCGCCTCCTCCAAACCTGATGCAGGCACCCGCAGCGTTAACGAGCCGCGCAGCGCTTCCGACTCGTCATACCTCCCCTTGGACAGATCCATGTCGGCCACGTACCCGCCAAGATCCGACACGACCTGCTCGACACCCGCCAGCGCCGTCGCCGTATCCGCCACAACCAGAGAGATGTTGGCATTGGCGATGACTTGGCGCGGCTCTTCTGCGCCATCAGCCGCTCGCTGCGCCACAGACGCCTCTTCATCCGCCATCGCGGGCGCGCTCACCGAAGCCGAGTCTGAAAAGGTCATATCCGAAACACCGGCGCCGCAAGCCGCGCACGTAATTCCCAATAGCACCAGAAATATCGGAATGGTTAGTCGAATTCGTCCCACTGTTCGCACTCCTGCCATCTCAAAACTGCGCAATAAGCCTGGATCATGGGATGAAATGTCCGGCCGAATCGTTCCCTGTTTGACCGATCTGGTACCCTCTCGTCTGTCTCTCAGCCGCCAAACTTGTCGGCTGCAACGCCTCGCACACCCGGATCCGCCACGAACAGCCCTCCTGCATGAGGCTGTTCCGCCTTTTCCGCGTCGCTCAATCGGAAAGAGGCGCTCGTAATGTAGAGTTGGTCCAGATTGGGTCCGCCGAATGCACAAGCAGTGATGCTGGATGTCGGTAGTTCGATCTCAGCCAGTACGGTAGCGGTGTCCGGATTCCAGCGTCGCACGCGGCTGGCCCCGTAATGCGCCACCCACAGCATCCCCTCTTCGTCAATCGTGAAGCCGTCAGCGAATCCCATTTCTTCCGGAATCTTGATGGGGATCCGTTCATTGCTGATACCGCCCGTCTCAACATCGTAGTCGTAGGCGCGAATGGCGAAGTCGAGCGAATCAGTGTAATACATCGTCTTTGCGTCCAGGCTCCAGATGATGCCGTTTGAGATTCCAATATCCTCAATCATCTTGTGTACACTGTGGTCGGTGTCCATCCGATAGACACTGCCCTGCTCTGACTGGTCGTCATAGGCCATCGTGCCGGCCCAGAAACGGCCGGCGGGATCGCACTTGCCGTCATTGAAGCGGTTATCTGGCAGGTGCGACTCAGGATCGACAAGCATCTCCAGTGCCCCACTGGCGGGGTCAAAGGCGGCAAAGCCGTCCTTCAGGGCCAGCATCAGCCCGCCGGACGCCCGCTGCACAACCGTACCCACGTGCTGTCCCACGTCCCATTCCCGGTTAGCTCCACTCGCCGGGTCGTAGGCATACAGCTTGCTGGACATGATATCCACCCACCACAGCACATTGGCATCAGCGTCCCAAATGGGGCCTTCGCCGACGAGCGAATGGGCGTCGATGAGAAGATCAACACGAATGGACATACGATTCCTCCTACTGGAACTTTGTGATTTCTACTATTGGACCTCTTTTAGATCGAAAACTGTCAACTTGGCTGCTTCTGGCTTAGGGGCAGTTCATGTTTATTTGGACGCCTTCTTGACGTCGCTATCTTCATAGGCGGTAAAATCCTCGTCCACCTCGGCAACCCGGACCGGCCTGCGCTCCTCGGCAGAGCGGATGGTCGCCAGCGTGCACCGAACCGCCCGCACACCATCTTCGCCACCGTAACGCAGCGGCCGATCATCGAGTATCGCTTCCAACAGGTGATGGACCTGATTGACATGGCCCTGTCCATAGTAGCTGATCTCCGAATCCCACACGCGGTCTGCCTCCTCATCGAATCGGAAACAGACCGTCTCCCGCCCCTCCCGGTGCAGAATCAGATGCTGCTGTCTCCCCTCCCACAGCAAATTGTGCCCACCTTCACCTAGTACCTCGATCATGCCCGTCGTGCCGACAACCGTCGTGCTTAAGCCGTGCATCGTATCGTACTTGCCGTTAAGCGGGTCCGCCCGCACCCACACGCCCTGCCGCTCTGCGTCCGCGTAGCGCCATGTGATGATCGGTATGTCCAATTCCTCGGTTCTGTATGGGTCGTGGGAGGCGCCCGCACGACGCCTTTCGCCACCTCCGATCGCAACCACCGCATAGACCTCGTCGATCATCGCATCCTCCATCAGATACTCGGCCGTGGCAAAGAAATGCACCGCGTGATCGAACATCCACGGATAGCGCCCTCCCCCGGACTGCGCTCCATCCAGCCGCCACGCGCGCGCCGCCGCGCTGAGATGCAGTTCGTGATCCGCCCGGCGGCGCCATGCGCCATGCCGCTGGCGTATCTGCAGGGATCTGCCGATAGCGCCGTCTTCGATAAGCGCTCGCGCCTTCATGTGGGAAGTGAGAAATACATACGTCTCGCCAACGAGCAGCTTGACGCCGGCGTTCTTCACCGCCCCCACTGCTTCCATCCCCTCGGCAACACTGCGGCAAAACGGCTTCTCGCAGTGGACATGTTTGCCCGCCTGCGCAGCCTGCCGCGTCATCGTCGCGTGCAAAAAAGTAGGTGTGGCAATGTCGATAACCTGGACGTCGCGGTCGGCCAGAAGATCTGCGAAAGACCCATATACGCGTTCGACGCCGTACCGCTCGCCAAATTCAGCGGCCCGCCCGCTGTCCGTGTCACAGACCGCCAGTACTTTTGCCGCAGGGTGGCTCAGATATCCCCTGATATGAGCAGTCGCCGCCAGCCCCAGCCCCACAATCCCAACGTTTATTCTGTCGGCCACCATCCGTATCCCTGAGAGTAAGAACCAGTTCGAGCTGAATAGGAAGCAGTGCGTACGCGACTTAGTTCAATCCCTAAAACGCGGCAAGACCTCCTGAATGAACAACTCCGTGCCGGCCGTTTCCGGGAAGTCTGCAATTCGGATCTGGAACAGGGTGACGCCCGCATCGATATACTCCTGCAATTGCGCCGCCACCTGGTCCGGCGTGCCTGCAAGGGCGCCTCTGCCCCCCAGCGCATAGGGTGACGCCTCCGCCTGCTGGCGGGCTACGGCCTCCGAATGATGGACCGCGATCGGAGGCAGGGCGCTCGTCTTGCGAATCTCGTCAAAATCTCGGCCCACCGCCTCGCAGTGTGCTCGCAATACGCGCAACTTGTGCGCATATGTTTCGGGGGTTCCGCCCGGCATATTCCACCAGTCCGCGTGCTTGGCCACTACCCGCAACGTCAACTGTTCGCCGCCGCCACCGACCATCACCGGCGGCAGCGGACGCGGCTGCGGTTGGCAATATGCATTTTCGATGCGATAGTAGCGCCCTTCGTAGCTGGCAGGTGACTCCGTCCACAGAAGTTTGACGATCTCTATCGTCTCTTCCAACTGGCGAATCCGCGCAGCTGGTCGGGGAAACGGCCAGTTGTAGGCCTCATACTCCTCCTCAAGCCAGCCGGCCCCGATCCCAAAAATATAGCGGCCGCCCGTCAGCCACTGGAGCGAAGCGGCCATCTTTGCCGTCAATGCCGGGTTGCGATATGACTGGCAAAGGACAAGACTGCCCCAGTCGTAGTTGGGATAGCGGGCAGCGAGATAGGCCAATGTCGTCACCACCTCGGTGGCAGGCGTTTCTCTCGGTACAAACATCCCCCACGGATGCACGTGATCGTCCACCCAGACCGATGTCAAGTGGCCGTCCATCAACTGAAGATGGGTATGCAACTGTTCCAGAAAGGAGTCGGCGTCGCAGCCGTCCGTTGGGAAGGATGGCGCGTGCCAGCCAAAGTCTACTGAGGGCATCTCGTTGGCTCCTTTTGTCGAGTCGGCAACTTGTCAGCAGTCCGCTGGGTCGGAGACGATCAGCCTGACGGCAATGGTTGATCCGAAGCGTTCCGCCGTGAACCGCGAGGCAGAACCACCGTCTGGTTACCGTTGTTCCGGCGTGCCTGGAGGGAACTTTGGATGCAAGTATAGCTGTCCCCGACACCCGTCGCAACTTTTCTCACAGGGCGTCCATTGCCACCACACCTGCCTCGGGTACATGGATCACCCCCTTTGTTTTCGGAATTTAGAGCGTGTTATATACTCCAAATGTAAAGCAGGCCGGTGCGCTCCTATTCTATTCGACGGACACGATGTGAACACTGCCAACCGTATCTTCTGCCGCAATGGTTGGACCGTTTTCCGGCCGACCCTTCTCCTGCTTAGCGCCGCTTTGCTCGCGGCCTGTGAACCCGTCCCGACAATGCATGTGATCGGTTACATGATCGAGCAGCGTTTGGGTGGCCCGGTCGAACCCGACCCGTCCCTCGCCAGGGGCAGCCTATCAGGCCAGGTGCTGTACGCGGGTGAGCCGGTGGAGGGCGCCGCAGTTATTGTCGCTACTCGAACGGGCACACCCTACACAGCCCGCACCGACAGTACTGGGCACTATCGCATCGACAACATCCCTCCTGGCCAATATGTACCGGCGGCGGTTGCCCCGGACTTTGCTGAGACCGCTCTCAGCGGCGCATTCGGTCTCCCCTATCCAATTACCGTGCGGGCTGGCGAAACGGCGCAGGCTCCTGTCCTCACGCTTCGCCGCCATCGGCCGCGGCCTCTGCCCGCCCCCTTGCCGGAGGCGGCCGATCTCTGGGTTGGCGAACCGGTTACAAAGACGGCTCCTTTCCCCGCCGGCGCCGCAGCCTGGGAACGCGCCTTCGCCTTCACACGCGAAGGGGTACGTATCATCTCCCTGCGGCTCTATCGCCCTTTTCCCGATTCCGGCGAGAAGCTGCCCCTTCTGTTTGGTCTCTACCCCGGTTGGGTCGACGACTGGGCACCGGTAAACGTGGCCCTGGCTGATGCCGGTTACACGGTTCTGGCGCTGTCCCCTTCCGGCGCGTGGGGCTTGGACGTAGCCGCCCATGCCGAGGACGCCCGCCTCGCGCTGGCGCTGGCTCGCGGCGGCCACTTGGGCGTAGACCTGGCCGACGCGCCAGCGGTGGCCCTGGGGGGCAGCTTCAGCAGCGCCATGGTCAACCGGCTACTGCGGGATGAGCGGGACCAGTTTGCAGCTTGGCTGACCCTTGGCGGCATCAGCAACGCCTTTAGCGGCAGCGCCGACTTCTACGCCCACCGCCTGACCTTTCCCGAACGGTTCCGCTACGTGATCCCTGCACTGGGTCCGGCAAACATCTATCCCCTGCCCTTTCTCTACTTCTCGCCGGTCTATACCGCTTCCCATCTGCCGCCGACAATGATCATTCACACCGACGTAGACCGCATCATTCCCATTAGCCAGGCATACGAACTGGAAGAGGCGCTGCGCGCCGCGGGCATATACGTCGAGGTCTTGTACTATGACGATGTGAGCCATTACCTCCGGATTGGCGAAAACATGACCGAGTCCGGCCAAGAAATGTTCTGGCAGGTCCTGAAATTCCTGGAGGCCCAAACTGCGCAGAATGGGGAGTGAACTGTGAAGAATTCAGGCGACTCACTCTTCTTCAGCGATGTCTTAATCTGTGGGATTTACCGCGAATGAACTATAGTAGCTCTAGAGAATCCGAGTAAGGCAGATTGAGTTCGATTTAGGTCCCCCCCCTCGTTCCTTGCGCAGGAAGAGGCATGCCGAAATGTCTGTCGGCAGAATGTTCTTCTATGGCAACTGTCATTGACGACCTGCCAGAATGCGCGTCAGGGACCTGAGACTGGATCGATTTGGAGGATCCGATGAGCACTTTGCCAACTGTTTCAGTAAGTGACCGCGATTACCAGGCTCTGACCTCCACTGCAGCCCTTCAGCCTAGGCCTGATTTCGGCGTCCTGCGCTTGAAAGACCGGGACCGGGTCGACTTTCTTCAGAGGATGACAACCAACGACATCGCCCGTCTCCAGCCTGGTCAGGCCGCTTTGACCATTCTCACCAGCCCCATGGCGCGCATCGACGCAGTCTTTTCCGTCCTCTGCTGCCAGGATGACCTCCTCCTTCTGGCGTCTGAAGGGCAGGCAGATTCCCTGCGTCAGCAACTGCAGAGCCAGATTTTCTTCATGGACAAAGTGATTGTTTCCGACGAGGGTGCCGACCTGGGCCGCCTGCGCCTGTTTGGTCCGGCGGCAGGAAAACTGCTGCAGGCCGCCGGTCTGCCCCAGCCGGAATCCGATGACCATTTCCTTGAAGACGATGACGTTACCGTTCTGCGGCAAGAGCGCTATGACCTCCCCGGCTATGAAATCATCGGACCTGTCGACGAAATAGGCGCGCTTCAAGAGAGACTCGCTGGCGCAGGCGCTGTCCTGCTCGCCGGCAACGACAGCTATGAAGCCTGCCGCGTCGAACTGGGCCGTCCCCGTCCAGGAAAGGAACTGACTGACGCCTTTACACCGCTGGAGGCAGGCATGGCCTGGGTATGCGCCGAGAACAAGGGATGCTACACCGGTCAGGAGATCATCGCCCGACAACTCACATACGACAAGGTAACGCGTTCACTTGTTCGTCTTCGAAGTGATCTGCCTCTGTCGGAGGGCGCGCCCGTCAGCGTCAATGATCGCACTGTCGGTACAGTCACCAGTAGCGCCTACAGCCCGTCAGCCGGGCCGGTGGCGCTGGCCGTGCTCAAACGAGCCCACAATGTTGAAGGCATTGAGGTCGCGGTTGAGGGTGCCGTCGCACACGTTGAACAGAGTTCTCTGCCCGGGAGTTAAGCGGCTGCGGCCGGCCTTGAACAGCATCCTTTCAGGCAATTCCTGGAAATAGGTGAGTAGCCGGCCGCTTGTTGCCAGTTCATTTCTATCCGGCGTCTCTCTATGTCATCCCCACCTTGGCGTTTGATAATTGAGGATTTGCCCCGATCCGGCGCAGCCAACATGGCTGTTGACGAGTCAATTGCCGAGGCTGCGGCCGCCGGAGATGTCCCGCCAACGCTGCGTTTCTACCGCTGGCAATGTCCCACCGTCAGTCTGGGACGCTTTCAAAAGACGACGGACGTCGACGAAGCCCGGATCGCCGAGAACGGCTACAGCTTGGTGCGCCGTGCGACCGGCGGCAGGGCGATCCTTCACGTTAACGAACTGACCTATTCCGTCGCCGGCCCAATCGCAGAGCCACACATGGCCGGAGGCGTGATGGACGCATATCTGCGATTCAGCAATGCCTTGCTATCCGGCTTGACAATTCTGGGACTTAAAGCCGAGCAGGCCGGCGCCCGCGCTCGCGCCCGGCGCGAGCTATCGGCCGCCTGTTTCGAAATGCCCAGCGCTTACGAAATCACCGCCGGTGGCCGCAAACTAATGGGCAGCGCTCAGAGCCGGCGTAAAGGCTATGTCCTACAGCATGGCAGTTTGCCACTTTACGGCGATGTCGCGCGGCTGGTGGAGGTGCTCGCGCTTCCTTGCGCCGCGAAGGAGCATCTGCGGCTTCAACTGCGCCAACAGGCTGTCACGCTTGCCGATGCGTTAGCGTTGCCATCAGATTCGGAGAAGTTGAAATTTCCCTGTGTTGCTGCTGCGATGGCGGACGGATTCGCGTCAACGCTGGAACAGGACCTCGAGCCAGGGATGCTCTCCGCGAACGAACTTCGCCACAGCGCCGAACTGATCCGCATTCGCTATGCTGATCCGGCCTGGACTCTTCAGCGGTAACGTCAATTGGCAATTGGGCATCTGACCCTTGAACTATATCTACCCCTTACGAGTTCGCTGAAAGAGAAGCGAGGCATCGTTAAACCCCTTATTGCCCGATTGCGCCGCGACTACAATGTTTCGGTCTGCGAAGCCGAAGGGCAAGATACGCTGAGCCGGGCCGTACTGGAGGTAGTCTGTGTCAGCCAGAACGGTGCGCTGGCATACAGGCAACTTGAAAAGATCGCCATCCGCGTCGAAAACTGGCGTCTCGACGCCGAGGTTGTCGATTACCTGATTGAAATGGTTGCTTGAAAGTGGAAGTTGGCGTGCAGCCCCGCTTCTTGCAGGACGCTCTCTTGCCGGCAGGACCCGCCCCAATGGATTCGCCGACTCTGACGCGAAGTCCGATCCTTAACCGCCCTAACTGCTATTCAACTGTAAAGGCAAATTAGTTGGCCTGCGCAGCGAGCGGAACGCCTGGCGAGGTGTTTTGTCGGCTCAGCGCGAATAGGGAATCATCTTGATTGTCTTGGGCTGACCAGCCGTAGTGGCGCGCTACGAGTAGCGCAATGCTGACGGCAACGCTAATGATTGCAATCCACTGGGCGGTCGCCAGTTCGCCCATGACCCACGCGTCCGGGCGGAAATATTCGACCCAGAAGCGGCCCAACGGGTAGGCGATGAAGTACAAGAGCGCTCCGTCCCCTCGGCGGAGTTTGTGCCCAAACTGCCAGTAGATGAGATAGAGCAGCCCAAACAGCAAGAGGTTCCAACCGGCTTCATAGAAAAAGGTCGGGTGAAACCCATTGCTGGCGTACCAGTCCAGCGTGGCTTGTGGAATATCGGCGACACCGCAGGGGGGTGCCCCATCTGGGCGCTGGCAGGGGTGTACAGGGTTGATGTGGAACGCCCACGGCAGGTCCGTAGCCTGCCCGTACAGTTCCTGATTGGCGAAGTTTCCCAACCGCCCGATCGCCTGGGCGACCAGCACGTTTGGGCCAATGTAGTCCAAATAACTCAGAAAGCTAAGCCCATTGCGCCTGGTATACAGGACGATGGCAATTACGCCCCCAATCAGCCCGCCGTAAATACCCAAACCAGTGAACCCAAAACCCTCTTTTCCCCCGCCCCACAATCTGATGATTTCAAACGGGTTTTCGCGGTAAAAGGCCCAACCAGGACCGTCGGCCGGCGTGCTGAATACGTGATACAAGCGGGCGCCGACGATGCCTAAGAGCAGCGTCCAGGCCAGAAGGTTCCAAATGTGGTCAGGGTTTTCGCCGGCTCGCCGGGAAAGCCTTGCGGATAGCCAGGCGGCCACCACTGCACCACCGACAATGAATACACCGTACCACCCCGGAGCAAAAACCCTACCAAAGATTTCGAGTTCAAAAATGGTTGGACCCATACCGATATCGTAGCCTTGTCAGTGAGAACGCGCTGTTTCAGTCATTCCAAAGTATAGAAGATCCTCGCGTATTCAATAAATCTGCCTGATTGGCGACTCGATTCAATTCTGCGCCGGTCTGAGAACATTAAGGTCCCGGCGCGCCGTTTTCCAGCCACACCTCCAGCGTGGCGCCTACCCGCTCAAAACTCTCCACCCCCAATTTATCGGTTGTATCCTCGATCGTATGCCAGTAAGGGTAGGTAAAGTCGATGATGTCAATGGCAGTGAAGCCAGCCTCAATAAAAGGTGTGTGATCGTCGAGCAGGGGTGTGCCCGGTTCGAGACGGAACCATTCGCCGTACCCCAGCTGCGCGGCAACTGACCAGATTGCCTCAGTCAGGCGACGATCGGAATTCGGTTCCCACAGAAGTTGCTGATCGGCGTCGCCAATCATGTCTACGATTACCGTGTAACGCGGCGACTGGCACTCACCTAGCGCGTCCAAATTCTCCACGAAATAGCGGCTGCCCAGAATCCAGTCCCAACCGGGGATGCGTCCATTGTCCTCAGCGTCAAAGAACGCCAGGCAGATCGTGTGGTTTGTGCTATCCACATCCAGCGTACGGGCTAACTCCAGCAGCACCGCCACGCCGGACGCGCCGTCGTTGGCCCCGGGCACCGGTGTTTCACGGTTTGCGGGGTCCGGGTCTTCATCAGAAAAGATTCGGGTATCGTAATGCGCACCCAGAATGATCACCGGCCCTGATCCCTTATAGGCGATGAAATTGCGGGCTTCCACTTCAGGTAGCGGGCGAAACGGCTGGATCAGTACATCCCATCCATTCGAATTCAACTCCTGCACCATCCAGTCGCCCATCTCGCGATGGGACTGTGTGCCGGTTATGCGGTGCCCAAAGGCCATCTGTTCTTCTACGTAGACCATCGCCTGATCAGCCGAAAAGGACACAGGGGAGACCGGCAATTCAATGAGCCCGTAGCCCAGATACCCGAAGAACCCCGCAGATGCCGCCAGAGCGACCAGCAGCGTGATTTCAGTACGAAAAGTCTTCGTTGTATTCATTAGGCGTCGCCAGTTTGCTAGAAACATCTGAAGGGTAAGGAGTCAACTGTCTTGGTCGTTAAGTCGCCAAAGAATACAAATCAGGAGCGGGGCCGCAGGCGAATTCGAATGGGCGTACCGATAAACGGGTAATGCCGGCGCAATTGGTTCTCCAGATAACGAAGGTAACTGAAGTGGGCTAGCTCCGGGTCGTTGACAAACAATATAAAGGTTGGAGGCTCGACGCTGGCCTGGGTTGCGTAATAGATTCGCAGAGGCCGTTGCTGTTTCGTGGCCGGCGGTGAACGGTGATAGGCATCTTGAATGACGCCGTTCAATTCAGCCGTTTGGATGCGGTGCTGCCGCTCTGCCGCCACCGCCAGCGCCGTAGGCAGGACCTTTTGCACACGCTGCTTCGTCAACGCGCTGATGAAAAGCACCGGCACGTAATCAAGAAACTTCAGGTCTGCGCGTACCTGTCGCGTATATTCTACCATCGTCTGCGTGTTCTTTTCGACAATGTCCCATTTGTTCACCAGAACTACGACGCTCTTGTGCGCCTCAAGTACATGGCCGGCGATATGGGCATCTTGCGCGGTGACGCCCTCGACTCCGTCTACGAGAAGCAAGGCCACGTCGGCTCGATCGATGCTGCGCATGCTGCGAAGCACACTGTATTTCTCGATCCCCGGCTCCACACGTCCTCGCCGCCGGATTCCCGCCGTATCAATTAATGTGATTTTCTGGCCATGATAGACTATCTCTGTGTCAATGGGGTCGCGTGTGGTGCCGGCGATCTCGCTTACAATTGCCCTTTCTCGCCCTATCAAGGTGTTGAGCAAACTGCTCTTGCCTACATTCGGTCTGCCCACAAGCGTGATGGCAACACTGTCTTCTTCCCTCTCATCCTCAACCAGGCTGTCGGACAGTTCGGCCGCGATCAGGTCGAGCAGATCGCCAACGCCGATTCCATGGAAAGCGCTGATCGCGATCGGTTCACCGACACCCAGCGCCCAGAATTCCGTCGCGTCAAGTTGCCTCTGTTCGCTTTCGGATTTGTTGACCGCGAGGAAGACAGGTTTGGTCGTCTGTTGCAAAAACTCGGCCAGGTCCTCGTCAGCTGCGGTCAGGCCGTCCTTTCCGTCCACCACCAATACGATTACATCTGCCTCGTCCACTGCGATCCGCGCCTGGTTCGTGATTTCGGTCACGTAGCGGGCGGAGTCACGCGCGAGAGGCGCCACCCCCGGCCGCGCAGCCCGATACTCGGCCGTCTTCTGAGCTTCCAGGCCCCCTGTGTCAATCACGACGAAGGAAACTCCGCCCCACTCCGCCTCGCCGTAAATTCGGTCCCGGGTCGTTCCAGGCAAGTCCTCGACAATCGCTGTCCTGGCGCCGATGAGTCGGTTGAAGAGGGTCGACTTGCCCACATTGGGCCGCCCCACAAGCGCGACCACTGCTTTTCGTTGCGTCATTTCAGTTCAATTGGACGATTCGGGCGTTTCCGTCGGCGCCGGCACGGGCGATGGTTGCACCGTCTCAACTGCCGACGGCGGCGTCTCGGTCGTAGGTTCTGCCGGTTCCGGGACAGGCGTGGCCGGGGTCTCGGTTGGCTCAGGCGTCGACGTGGCCGTCGGGGTGATCAAGGATTCAATCAACACCTCGATCGCTTCAGGGATCACTCCCTGTTCAACGATTCCTTCAGGCACCACAACCGTCGGTTCCACCAAGTGGCTGCCCGGCAACAGTCCCGTCAGGTCCAGGAGCACGCGCACCTCTTCAGGGCCCAGCAGTTCCAACCGCGGCAGCGGACCGCTCACGATCACTTCGACCTCTTCCAGTGAAACGGTGATACGCATGTTATCGCCGGCGCCCTGTACGACCGGCTTGCGAGTGACGGTCAGGCTGCTTTCCAGCGGCGCAACCCCGACCGTAACAAAGACGCTGCTGACCTGAAGAGAGGAAACATTCTCTGGCAGAATCAGGGGAAGGCTTTCCCTTACGTCGTCAGTCGCGCCCTCTATGTCAAGTGGAGTCGTCTCCACAAATCCGGGAACGTCCCGCAGTGCGCTCGGGCTGCCCGACAGGACAACCGTCTGCGGCTCGACATTCACCCCCGTCAGGCGGTAATTCGGCGAAGGCAGGCCCTGCACATCGGCGCGCACGACCACCTCCTTGCGCCCCGGCGGCTGCACAACGGGTACAATAATCCGCGCCGTGCCCGGTTCAACGTTTACCCTTTCCACCTCCAGGTTTTGGGCATTGCGGGCGATAAGCGGCCGAACCTGCTCCACCTGGCTCTTGGCATTGCGTAGAAAGACTGTTGCAATCACCGACCGTACCTGCGTGACAAGTGTCCGTGGGCCGGATATCTCTACCTCCGCCGGCTCCGACAACGGCTCCTGCCAGTCGTACCCGAACGCCGCGCTGTCCATTACCTCCACTTCTACCGGAACAAATCGTGAAATCATCGGCTCCAGTTGTACACGCAGTTGTCGCGGTTCTAGCGCGATGACTTCGACGTCGGGATTCAGTGCCGTGACCTCTACTTCCACTTCGTAGCTGCCCGCTGACAGACCCGCCAAATCTATGACCGCGCTGAAATCGTCCACTTGCAGTGATTCCAGCGCGCGCTGAGGGGCCCGCAGCGTCAGCACAGCCGTACGACTCGTCAGGTCTTGCACACTCTGCAATCCGGGCCCCATGTTTCGCACTTCGATCAGAATCGGCTCTTCATACTCCTCCCGAATCATCGGGTTTTCCTGATCGATCGCGATAAACCAAACGACAAACGCCAACAGAACCGACAGAAGCAGTGTCGTCGTCGGTTTCATGGAGCGACCGTATCGCCGAATTTCATTAAACCTCAGCAAGAAATTCTCCGGTCTCTGCATTACCCATTATTGGTCGCGGATCATAGAACTCGGTCAGCCTGCGCCGCAACTCGTTCGCTTCCAAACGCTGGGCCATGCGGCCGCCCGTCGCTATCGAGATCGCGCCCGTCTCTTCGGAAACGACCACACTCATGGCATCCGTCAATTCTGTGATCCCAATGGCGGCCCGGTGTCGTGTGCCCAGCTGGTGGTCGGCAATATTGCGGTTTGTCAGTGGCAAAATACAGGACGCGGCTGCAACTCTGCCGTCCTGGACGATCACCGCACCGTCGTGAAGAGGTGTGCCCGGGAAAAAAACTGTCAACAGAAGCTCATCGGTCAATTCCCCGTCGATCTTTACCCCGCGATCAATATACTCCATCAGCCCGCCGCTGCCTTCCAACACCAGTAAAGTGCCGTGGCGCCGCGCCGACAACTGCTCGCACGCGCGGACGATCTCATTGATCAACGGTTCGGCTCCCACATTAGTGCGGCGTAAGAAAAACGGCGTCCTTCGCCCCACCTGTTCAAGAACGCGGCGAATCTCCGGCTGAAAGATTACAGGGATCGACACAAATACAACCAGGGAGCTGTTTCGTAACAGCCAGCTGAAAGCAGTCAACTCGACTGTACGGACAAGAACAAAGACCAAGATGCCGATAATCAATATACCAAGTACAAGCTGCGCGGCCTGCGTTCCTCGCAGCAAATGTAACAACGCGTAGAAGATCAGCATCAGCAGGAAAAGATCTACGATGTTTTGCCAGTCTGTTAGGCGACTGAGAATTGCCACTAAGTCAGTCATGTTATCCCCTCTACACAGGAGGAATCCTTCTCAGACTCCGTCTCCGCCGACCGTCCGAGTCGGTCGGATCTGCCACAATTCATGAATCCAGTTCACAATCATAGGGTGAAATGTTTTAGAATCTCTTGTCGGAAAGTGATATGTCTCCCGCACTCGCGGTTCCTTCGATCACGCCCCCTCATGAAGGCAGCCCCACACCTCCCAGCAAATGTGCAAGAACTGCTTTCTGCGCGTGCAGCCGGTTGTGGGCCTGCGGAAATACGCGGCTGCGGTCACCGTCGGCCACTGCGTTGGATATCTCTTCGCCGCGGTGGGCGGGCAGACAGTGCATGACAAGCACTTCCTCGTTCTCCGTCCGCTTTACCAACTCCGAATTTATCTGGTATGGCGGAAAGACGGCCATCCTCTCTTCCCGCTCTTCTTCATCTCCCATGCTGACCCAGACATCCGTATACAGGACATCCGCTCCCTTCACGCCATCCAAGTCGTCTGTAATTTCGACCTCCGCCTCCGCCGCCGTCAGCACATCCCCAGATGGGACGTACCCGCGCGGTGCCACCACGCGCACATTGAGCCCGACCTTGCCCGCAGCCATCAGCAGACTGGTCGCAACATTGTTGGCGCCGTCGCCTACGTACACGAGCGTCCTGTCCTCTACTGAACCAAGCTGTTCCCAGACTGTGAAAACATCGGCCAGCGCTTGGCAAGGATGACTGAAGTCGCTCAAACCGTTGATGACAGGCACGCTCCCCCATTCCACCATCTCCTCGATATGGCGATGCGCAAAGACGCGTGCCATCACGCCGTCCACATAACCACTCAATACCCGGATCACATCCGCCGGGCTCTCTCGCGTGCCCAGGCCGACCTCTGCCGGGCTGAGATAGAACGCATAGCCCCCCAGATGTTGCATACCCATTTCAAAGCTGACACGGGTGCGCAGTGACGGCTTCTCAAATAGCATCGCCAGTGACTTTCCCGCCAGGATCGGCTCATTGCGGCCGCACTGCGTCCATTCCTCTTTCAATTGCCTGGCCAGTTTCAGAAGACCCCAGAACTGTTTACCGGTCAGAGTATCAATGCCAACAAAGTGATTGAGGGACGTAACGCTCACAATCTTCTCCTGAATACAGGCTTAGACACAGGTATCCTGCGCAATGGTGGATGAATCCGAGAATTAAAACGACCAATTCACTCGCGAAGTTCCGACTTCGGTGAATTTTGCTAGAACCTGAGTTATGAGGCCCTGAACCGCTGTCAAAAAACAGTCCCCTGCAATGCTGCTGCGCTGACCAGCATTGCAGCCGTCCATGAGGCCTGAAAGTTTACAAGAGACTGACCGCGATAGACCGCCACCCAGGTCGCCAGCCATAAAATGCCCAGTACTGCCAGAGGCAGGGGCGCCTGACCAAATATCAGAAACAGGGCGATACCGGCTTGAGCCACTGCCATGCCAGCGAGTCCAAGCGCGCCCGGGTTGTCCAAAGTGCTGTTCGCGCACCCAATATGCAATGTCCACAGCAGAATTAGTGCCCCATGGCGGCCGCTCCAGGGATCGAGGCCAAACAGTGTCAGGCCCAGGAACCAGGGCGCCGCCACGACGGCGAGACTGTGAAATACAGAGGCGGGAACCAGCACTACGTGACGTTGAAGCCAGGCGCCCACCGCGAGGCCAAGCACCATCAGTGTCGCCCAAACGGCCGACATGCCGATTGCAAATGCGGCCATAAAGGCTACTGCCACGCCCGGCAGCCAAGCCCGCGTCAGGATCGATAGAACGCTGGGACCGTGCATTCCCAAAACGCGCGCGGCGGGCGACCCCGAGGCCAGATACGGCAGACCCGGGCGCCTCTGCACCATAGTAAACCTTATACGGGGCAATCCATCCGGAGTAGCAAGCCCGCCCCAAATGTTTCCCCATAAGGGATCAACCAGCAGGAAGAGAAGTACCAACGTCTGCAGGGAGACTGCGCGGCCTACGTCGCCGATTCCAACGGCCAAAGCCGCCGCGGCCAACGACCAACCGGCAGAGACGCGCCACGGTGAGAGCTCCGACCAGAAACGGGCATCAAGCAACGCGCTGCTGGACGTCGCTGAAATGGTCGTCGGAGCCAACTCTGGTTCGGCGTTCGCGCCTGGTACATCACTAGGCGTGTGCATACTTCTCGTCTCTGCTACAGCCGCGCCGAACTTCTCTGATGTTGTCAAAGTCTACCTGTACTCCTTCGTGCTACTGGCAGAACCGATTAGCCCCCAGTTCACTGGAGCCGGTCAAATTCCGAAGAGTGAACGCAAGGAGGTAGGGTAGTACGCTAATCTGTCAAGAGAATTATACCAGAAGGGGAGTCCGCAGCGAATTTTACACGATTACTTGCAGACGGCCGGGCTGCACTTCGACGGTCAGTTTTTCGATTTCCCGCGACAAGATCTCGCCGTCCGTATGCACGGGAACTGGCTGCTGGACCGCGATACTAGCGGAGCGCAACCGACCGAAGGAGACGGCCTTCTGACCATACAGTCCTGTCTTGGTCATCGCCCTCGGTAGAAGGTTTAATATCCCAAGCTGCGACAGCGCGTCGGCGAAGGCCAGATCAAGCAGACCGTCGTCCATAACCGCATCCGGAGTCAGATAAAAGGCCCCGCCCGTCCGTCGCGTGTTGCCGATGCTGACCAGCAACATCTGCTTGGCGGCCCTGTGAACTTTGCCGTCGCCGTCGGTCCAACTTAACTCAAAGTGCGGCTGGTCATAGGCGCGCAGCGTTCGCAGCGTCGCCCACAGATAGATAACGAACCCGCGCAGCCGCTTGATCTTGCGGCTTTCGACCGTCACCTGCGCCTCAAATCCCATGCCCAGATTGTTGTCGAAGTAGCGCCGCAAGGTGTTGCGGCCGTCAAAAGCTTCGACCCGACCCAGATCGACATCGCGCGTCTTGCCTTCGCGGATAGCGTGTACGGCCGCGTCAAACTCTCGAGCCGCCCCTACCACGTCGGCAAAGTCATTGCCGCTGCCTGCCGGCAAAACGGCCAACCCTTGCACTGCCTCGTCCTCAGGCATCGCCTCCGCCAGGCCGTTCACGACTTCATGGACTGTCCCGTCGCCGCCAGCGGCAGCCACGATCGCGTAACCGTCCAGCCTCGCGCGGCGAGCCAGAGAGATGGCTTCCCCAGGCGCTGAGGATTGGGCCATCTCGAAGGGAACGTTGCCGCGGCGAAACGCAGCCTCGATCTCCCCGGCTACACGTTCGCCGCGCCCTCGCCCCGCGTATGGATTGAGTATAACCTTAACCGTTTCCACTGTGCCCTTTCTTCGAAGGGTTGGAATGAGGCGGGGCCGCCCCTTCAAGGATTAGCGCCTCTCGGGGCGGAATCGTCAGGTCCCAAAGAGTGCCGTTGCGAGCGCAATGCAACTGGTCGGAGGCTCCCGGCGGCCAGACCACCCGAAAAGACGGTTGAGACGAGGCAGTGTCGGCTTCCCCTTCCTGGCCTTCGTCCGCTAAGGGTACCGCCAATCGCGCCTCTGACTTTGCCCGGTTAAATAGAACGACCAGCCGGTTTTCATCCGAGCATTCGTCCCCTGCTGCCTCGTCCGGAGAGCATGTGACGCCGCACATCGAGCGGCTGAAACCGAAGATGTCTCCGGCAGCGACCAGGGTCCTGAACGCACCCGTACGTAGCGCAGGGTGGCTGTGCCGCAAAGCGATCACCTGCCGGTAGAAGTCGAGCATCTCACAATCCCAGTTCTGTTCATTCTCCCATGGGAAGGCCCCGCGGCAGCCCGGGTCAGGGCCGCCGTTCATGCCGATCTCTTCGCCATAGTAGATGCACGGCGCACCCGGCAGCGTCATCTGCAGCAACAGGCATAGCCGCACGCCGCTGACATCTCCGCCCAGTGCCCACAGGTTGCGCGCCGTATCATGGCTGTTCAGGAGGTTGAACTGGGCGGTTACGACCTGCCAGTCGTAAAGCTCCTGCATCCGCTCGATCGCGGCTGCGAACGCCATTGTATCCAACTTTTCGATCGCATAGCCGCCGGGCCGGTAGTCGCGCGGCGCCGTTTCCGCGCCGAAATAACCGTAGGCAGCGCGGCTCAGTACGTAGTTCATCACCCCGTCAAAACGGTCTCCCTGCAACCACTCCTTGGCCTCATGCCAAATCTCTCCCACTGTGTAGGCGTCGGCATTGGTCTCTTTCACCACGCGGCGGAACTCTTGCCAGAAAACTGGATCGTCGATCTCTTCCGGCACGTCCAGCCGCCAACCGTCTGCGCCGAACGCGATCCAGTGGCGGGCGACGTCAAGCAGATAACGTCTCATGCCGGGATTGCCGGTGTTCAGCTTGGGGAGAGCGGGCAGATTCCACCAGGCCGCATAGTTGTGGGGCTGTTGCTCGTTACTGTGATAGGGGCGCAGCGGCCAGCCCTTAACGCGGAACCAATCGAAATAAGGGGATCTCTTGCCGGCTTCCAGAATGTGGTGGAACGGCCAGAAGCCGCGGCCGCAATGGTTGAAGACGCCGTCGATCACGACCCGTATGCCCCGTTCATGTGCCCGGTCCAACAACTCGCGAAACGCGGCATCCCCTCCCAACAGCGGGTCTATCGTCATGTAATCAAAGGTATGGTACCGGTGGTTTGAGGCCGAGCTGAAGATCGGGTTGAGATAAAGAGCATTTATGCCCAACTCCTCCAGGTAGTCCAGCCGATCAACGATACCCAGGAGATCACCGCCTTGGAAGCCCTGTTCCGATGGCGGCGCGCCCCAGGATTTGAACTGGATCCCAGGAGAGTGCTGCAGACGGGGGCTGCGACTGAACCGATCCGGGAAGATCTGATAGAAGACTGCGTGCTTCACCCAATCTGGTGTCTTGACGCCCATCGTTGTCCCACAGCGAAAAGTGAGGAGGCCGAGATAAAGAGGGACCTAGTTGCCCGTGGTCTTAATCTGATTGTTGCATAGGCGCCGACGGTTGTCAATGCACCCGCGCACACCAATCCCGTTGCGCGCACTTTGGCCCTGTGTGATAATCACTGTGGCTGCCTTTGGCCGTTCCATCTCACACCAACAAGGCGTGTTGTGTCGGTACCGCTCTCCCGTAAGCCTCAACACATAGCACATATTTCGGCCTTCACTTCATGTACCTGCGCTTTACACGCTTCCTCCTGCCCCTGGTCCTGACAATCCTTATCTTTGAATTCGGCGCGCAGAGCATCAATGCGGGAATGGCGCGTATGCCTGACGCGACACGCGTGCTGGCTGCCTTTGGTCTGGCGTGGGGACTAGTAACTGCACTGTCCAGCCCGCTGGCGCAAATTCGCTATGCCGGGCTGGTGCTGGTGGAGGACAAACGGGACTTCTGGCGCGTTCTGAACTATGTAGGCGCGCTGGCTCTAGTGATGGTGGCAGTGCAGTGGCTGCTCGGCGGAACGTCCCTCAGCCGCCATTTACTCGAGGGCCTGCACGGGATTGATCTCGAAACAAGCGATCGCGTACGCGCGATGATGATCTGGCTGCTGCCAATGCCTCTGTTGCGGGGCATGACACAACTCGGCACTGGTGTGCTGACACGCGGCAAACGCACCGGCACTGTCAGCATTGCCACCACCTTAAGCGTCGCCGCCGGACTCGGGACCGTAGTCGTTCTTCTTCAGGTTGACGCGATTCGTACGCGTCCGATCTGGCTGCCGATCCTCGTTCTCTATGCGGCAACGCTGACCGAATTCATCACCATAATCTGCTATCTCTGGCGCTTCTTCAGCAGCGGATTGCCGGACAGGCTCGATCGCCCCCCAATCACCTTTGCAGCATTTTTCCGCTTTACCTGGCCGCTTGCGCTCATGAACTTCATGCAGGAGTCCAGCCGGCCTCTCATCAACCTGTTCGTCGTGCGGGGCGCCCACGGCGCAGAAGCGATGGCCGCGCTGACAGTTGCCTATACGCTCGGACAGTGGACCTACCGCTGGTTGAATGAACTACGCGCCCTCGTACCTCCCTTTCACTCGGAACTGCGTTCCTATCGTCCGTTTCTTCTCTACGCCTACTGGTGCGGACTCGTCGCCTTCACCATCTGCCTGCTGCTATTCTGGACGCCGCTGCGAACTATCCTGCTGGAGCAGGTCATTGGTTTGACGCCTGCCCTGGCCGAGCTAAGTCGCGTGCCCCTCCAGATTTACACGTTCTTCCCGTTCGTTGTCGTACACCGTGCCCATTTCCACAGCATCGCCTTCATGGAGCGCGACACCTTGCCCATGGCCGTTGGCGCGCCGATGCGCACCGGCGCAATTCTCGTCGCCCTTCTGGCCTTGCCACTGTTCGGGGTACAGGGCGCAGCCCTCGGAGTGGCAGCGCTACTGGCCGGTTTCACTTCCGAGACGGTGACACTTTGGTGGCTTATCCTCGGCAAAAAGCAACTACGTGTCTGGCGCACTCGCCCGGCGGTGTGAGCCGCTAGTTGCCTAGCGAGCGCTGTTGTCAGGCGTAGCGCGCCACCGCATCCATGTCCAACTCGATTCCCAGTCCCGGACCGTCGGGAATCGGCAGCATGCCATCCTCGTCCAGCTGCCAGCCGCCGACTACGATCTCGTCGATATAGGGCGAACCCGTCTTGTACTCCACCAGGTCCGTGTCTGCGAGTGCCGAGGCCAGCTGCAGGTCGGCCGCCAGCCCAAGAGCAGTGTTCCAACCGTGCGGAATCAGGCGCACTCCATTTTCTTGCGCCATCCAACCGATGCGGCGCTCCTCACTGATGCCGCCGACTTTGGCAACATCCGGCTGTACGATGTCGAAAGCGCCCTGCTGAAGAAACGGAAGGAAGGACTGACGCCGCGTCAGTACCTCGCCGCCGGCGATGGGGATCGTCGTGTTGCGGCGCAAATGCATGAAATCTTCCAGGTCGTCAGGGCGCAGCGGCTCCTCAAACCAGTCCACGCCGTAATCGGCCAGCATTCCGGCGCAGCGCAGCGCCCACGTATAGCGGCCCTGCCAGTGGGCGTCGCTGCCGCCCGCGTCCACCATCAACTGGTTGTCGTCGCCCACCACTTCGCGGGCAGTGGCCACGATCTCTTCATCCAGATCGTCGCTGACGCGGCCAAAAGGCCCCCACCCCATCTTGAAGGCGCGGAAGCCCTGCTCCTTCCACATCTGCAGTTCATCGCGCAGCGGGGCCGGCTGGTCCATCAGCAAGGAGGCATAAGGTCGGACCTTTTCCCGGTAGCGCCCGCCCAGCAATCGACCGACCGGCTGCCCCGTAACCTTGCCCAGGATGTCCCACATCGCAATGTCGATGCCGCTGATCGTGTGCGTGACGCTGCCGCCCCGCCCCAGCCAGAAGGTGTTCTGGTGCAGCCGCTCGCTTACCCTCTCCGGCTCGATCGCGGATTGACCGATCAAGAGCGGGCGCAGCACTTCCAATGCTGCCAGTACCAGCCCATCGTTGGTGAAGACAGAACCGTAACCTGTAATGCCTTCATCCGTCTCGACGAAAACGAGTGTGTGGACGCAGTCTTCCTCTTTCAGCTCCTCGCTCCAGCCTCCCTCCGGCGTCGCGCCCCGCAGACCCATCGCGCTTACCTTTGAAATTTTCATCTCCGCTCCTCATCGGTGTGTTTTGACTGCCGTTCAAGTTCCGCATAGATGTCGCCGATGCGTACAAGTTCGGCTGCAACGTTGAAATAACCGGTATAACGGATGGTGTCGGGACTAACATCATAGTGATAATGCCCGGCCTGATTCAGATCACCCATATGGAAGAAGTGGGTATGTTCGCCCGATTCACGAAGATGCAGCCCTCCGCCGGTGGGATCTCCAGTCCAGAATACGGCGAAGCAGAGTAAATCGGGCCCCATGTGCTCATAGAACTGGAGAAAATCGGCGACGACTTCCTCGGCCTCTGTGTCATAATACCGGTGGGCGATGCATTCGTAATCCGGCATGATATGCGAGCGAATCTGGCCTGCCTCGATCACAAAAACGCCGCCTAAGCCCACCTGACGGGTACCCCGAAGCGCGCCGTCCCCGCCAATTTCCGGATGGCTTTGCAAACTCTTGCGCAGTGCCTGCGTAAAGGAGCGTTCGTTGCCGGTCCGTCTTTCCACACTGACCTTGAGCACAGGTCCCGGCCGGCCTTCCGACAGGAAGAGATTGGAAAGGCCGCTGTGGCGCGTGGACGCATAGGGCTCAACAATGCACTCCTGCTGTGGCCCAACGCGGGCGACCTTGGATCGGTTGACCACACTCGCCTGCAAAGTGGCGATGACCTCCCCGCAATGTCCATCCAACGCGCCTGTAAAGGCCATGCCCGCGCCGAAAAGGCTACCTTCGGCCTGGCCGCAGTCGCTGGCCATCTCCGCCATATCGAAAGTGATGTTCCGGTACCTGGGATTGTGGGCGTACGGTTCTCCACCCACTTCGAGCAGGACGGTCGAACCGCATATGCCTGGGCTGGCGCAGCCTAGCGTCCTCAGGTCGGGACACTCCGTCACTTCAACTTCGACACAGGCGTAGTTGACCCGCAATCCTTCCCGCACAAAGGGCGCCAGCTCCTCCAACGGTGGCGACCACAGAGCCGCCCGCTTCAACGCTTCCATCGCCATAACCGCCCCTTCCAAAACGCTATAGGTCCCAATTCAGACAGAAGTTAATCAGCCTTCGCAATCAGTTGCTCGGCCAACTCCAGCACATCCGCCGGCCAAAAGCATTCGGGCCGTGGTTGCATCACTCCAGGCGTCCCCGCCAGCGGTCGGCAGCCTCGAATCGTTTCGATCCACCGATCGGGGATTGCTTCTCGACCATGAACAGCGCCCAAGAGCGCTCCGCAGATCGCCGCATTGGTATCCGTATCACCCCCGCGCATGACCGTGTCAACGATCCCCTCCTCCACGCTTTCGGCGTTGAGAAGCTGCCAGAGGGAGTTGGGGAAGGCGATCAGCACCCACCCCTGGAAGCGCATGAAATCGTCGGGCGGAGCCTCGGCAGCCTCGGCAATTGTCTTCTTCAACCGGCTGTCGACGTCCATCTCCTCCGCCCAGCCCGCGATCTCCTGATACAGGTCGCTCGCGCCGCATCCAGCGCCCACTGCGTGCGCGATCGCCATCGCGAATAGCGCGTTGGCTTCTTGGCAGACAGGGTGAATATGGGTGAGTGCGGCGTCCTGCCGCGCCCATTCCGCCACTTGCTCCAAAGTATAGTTGGCGCCGAATATCCCCAGCGGGCTGATACGCATCATCGCCCCGTTGGCCTGACTACCCGGATCAGGCCTTCCCTTCAGCCCGCTTCGGATCGTATTGCCTACGTCGAATGGGTCGGAGTTCAGCCAGAACACATAGGCTTTTCTCATTTCTTCCCGGTCGAATTTCCCCTGCGACGCAAGATTCCTGGCCAGCAGCAGGGCCATCTCTGAATCATCAGTGGGCTGGCCCGCTATCGTGTTCCAGGCGCCGCCGTCAGCCATATCCCGCACGCCTTCGGGATAATCGAAGAGTATCTCCCCCGGTGACTGAAACTCTACGAGACTGCCGAGAGAGTCCCCGATCAATTGGCCGAGCAGGCAGCCCTGTGCCCTGGAAAGGACGCCAGAATTGAAAGGACTTTTTTCAACTTTCATTATTGTTGTCCCTTATACATGATTGTACCATTTTGCCTTTACCTTCGGTGGCCGCCAACAGGCCGGTTGGTTGGTGTCGACGACAACCAGATCAGTGTCCGCTCGATAAGAGTTCGTATATAGTGAACTGCCCTTCCCTGACTCTTTGCACCAGCTCCAACTCCCGCGCAGCCAGATGAGGATGGAAGTTCCTGGGCGGCTGCCACGCCGGAGCGATGACGAACTTGGCGCTCTGCAGTCTCTTAGCGGCATCGTCCGCCAACGCGACCGGGCTTGCAACCCAGCGCAAAGTGTAATCTCTGGGATTATCGAACAGATAGAATTGGAAATGCCAGCTCAGCGCCTGGTGATACAGGATGGCGCCCGGCGTGCTATGGCTATCCAGCCACGCCGATACCTCGCGCAACCCGTCGTATGCGCCATGATCACCGCCTATCGGGAAATCCCCCCTGGCCGCCTGCACAGCGCCAGGCATTAAGAGCACAATCCACAGCCCAACTACTGCCTGTCTCCACAAGTTGGAGCCTGGCGCCAGAATCCAGGCGCCGAGCCATCCGCAAAGGATGGCAAATGCCGGCGCTAGCGGCAGGAAGTACCGGTCCCATACCGGAAGGCTGAAAGTAGCATGGATGCCCCAGTACAAGCCGATCCATCCACACAGCAGGATCGCAAAAACCGTACTTCGCTGCGGCAAAGAATGTCCCTTCCGCCGCGCATGAATTGTCGCCAGCACGCAAGCGGCGGCTAGAACGCTCCATACAATGTGACTGGCGGCAAGATACCAGAGCAGATCGGCGATGTTCGCAACGCGGTCAGGCCACTGGTTGATCGAAAGCAACGCCAACGCGCCGTAGTTGCGCACGCCCAGGTCCCAAGGCGACGGCGCGACCGCCCAGCGTAGGCTGTCCCAATACAGGATCGGCAGAACTGTCAAGGCCAGCCCCCCTGCCGCGCGCAAGCTCGTTGCCCCGATCGCCTTCGCCTTTGGGTTTCCCGCTATCAGAACGGCCAGCGCCAGCGGGACAAAAAAGACCCCTTGTTGTTTGGTCATGATCGCGACGCCCAGACAAATTCCGGCCAATAGAGGGCGCGATCTCTGCGCAGTGTAAAGAGAACAGAGGCCCGCCAGCACCATCAGGGGATCGGTGAATGCCGTCGGGCCATAACTGATCGCAAAGGGATTCAGCGCAATGGCTGTCGCTGCGACCAGGCCCGCGGCCGCCGTCCATGCCCGTCGGGCGATGGCGGCGACGACCGGGATCGTGAGTACGCTGATACCGACATTCAGCAGCCGCGCGCTGGCCTCGGATGCGCCAAGAACCTGGAAGCAGTAGGCAAGCAGCCAGATGAACAGAGGCGGCTTGTCGATCCACTGTTTGAGAAAATGGGGATCATCGTGGAGGAAATGCAGCGCCCAGTAGCTGTAGAGGGCTTCATCCTGGTGAAAGCGAAAGCGATCCAGCATAACCAGGCGTAGACCGAAGCCCAACAGAAGCAGGAGACACAAATAGCGCTGATAGCCGGACCCTGCCCCCAAAATATCGGGCAGGGAAACACCGCTGTGGGATGGGGCGGCAGTCTGTTGCTCCGCAGCCTGGGAGTGCAATCTGAAATGCACGTTTCCTTCGCTATCGTTCGATCTTGCGCAAATTGGAAAGCAGAACCGGCGCGCCCAGAGAGCCCCTTGGCGCCTCTCTGGGCACAGGACATTCTACTCCAGGGCAATTGGGGGTTCAAAAAACGGGGCTTAAACTAAGGAGCATAGGATGAGGAGCAAGCGGAGAGAAGAGAGAGAAAAACCGGCTCAGCGCATTGGGGAGACAGTCGTTGTGGGCGACTTTACGACAACGAGAGAATACCGCAAGCGCCAGTAGATTTTTGAGCGTTGGTGCCCGAACTTCCGCAACGCAGGAGAGCAGTATCAGGATCTCGTCGCCGACGCCCGAGAGGCTGCGACGCCCCAGACGCTGCTTCTCGGGCGGATGAGCCTGGCCGCCGAGCAGATCCAATGCGCAAAGCGTTCCGCGTTCCGTAGGCGTGGACTGTGTGGGCTTGGGTTTTGCCGATCTGCAACACAATCAGACCGTCATCCATCCTGTCATGGCAGATGGAGAGGTTCTCCCTTTCCCAGACAATTCTCTTGATCTGATCGTCAGCCAGTGGTCAGTGGAGCATTTCGAGCGGCCCGATCTGGTCTTTAGCGAGATCGCGCGCGTCCCTCCGGCTAGGGGGCAGGTGTGTTCTCTTCACCACCAACGCCTACAACTACATCCCCTCCTGGGCCGTGCTGCAGGGCGCAGCCGCAGCGGGCTGATTGCGCGCCTGTTGCGGCGGGCTGAACACGAATCCTTCCCCACATTCTCTACCGCGCCAAGATAGCCGCCCGGATATCCGCACTGTGTCAGCAGACCGGCCTGCGTCAGACGACGCTCCTCTATGCCGGCAATCCATTCTATCTGGCCTTCTCCCCGTTCCCTACCCAGAGAGGATCGGTTGTACGTCACGGCCCGCCCCAAACTCGTAGACCATACAAACCACCCCTGGCTGAAGGAACCCACAGGTATTACCTGTGGGTTCTTGCGTTCTGTTTCAACGATCCTCGCGCTAAGAATTGGGTTATGAATGCCTTGGTCATTTCTCGATCGGGCGTTCTTTCACAATCACCCGATTTCACAAGGAGACATTCCCATGAGAAAGATCATCATGTTGCTTATAGCAACAGCGATTCTCGCGATTACAGTTACACCGGTGATGGCGGCCGACGCGCGTATGGACGTAGGGATCGGCGCGAATCTGTGCGCATCTCCCACCACCGTGCAATCGCTGAACAGCGACATCTCCCATACGGTGTGCCGACCTGTCATTCGTTGCTATTGGGTCCCGAAAACCTATTGCTGGTTTGAATGGGATGAAGGAGCGCGCCGATACGTCAGAAGATGCGCCACGCGGTGGGTCAAAGAGTGTCGAACGCAATGGGTGTGCTCGCGCTCGCATTCACACTGACTGAAGCCACCCCTGGTCAATCAAATCTCCCAAAAATCTGGGATACCGCCCAGATCTCTTCGCTGTTGCAATGTGGGCAGCGATGTACGAAGATGCTTGTAATCACTGATGAGGCTCTCCTCGTAGCTGGATATCGGTCTGGCGGCAACCAGCCAATTCGACTAAGCCTCATCAGTCAATATGTAACCACTACCAAAATAAGGGAGTGAGAACAGATGAAAGCCCCAGCGCTGTTCGTAGCGACTTGGGCGATGAACCAAGACCAGGAAAGGAGGTTCACGGTGATAAAGGCGGTATTGGCACACATATTGGAACCGTTGGAGTTTCGACCCGTGAAACTGATTGGCTTTGCGATGGCGGTGGTAGTTATCTACTACCTAGGCGGTTTCGATGGACGTTTAGAAGGCCGTGAAATTTTTATTGGTCTTTCCGCTGTGATTATCGGCTCTTGGGGCGGCGGTTGGATTGATGATCGGCTCAGAACAGGCGAGCGGATTAGCGCCTGGTGGAAAACTCGGCGGCACCAGGGTCATACCGGAAACGATTGAATAGGGCTGGTCTGTAGGTAGTACATAGGCGACTCGGACCATATCGATCCGAGTCGTTTTCTTTTGCGTGCTGCTCAGGTCTTGCGAACTGCGTTACTGTGATATCAAGGCCGGTCATGTCTGGAAAGCGGGGATTGCGGTCAGCCGGCTGTGTCTTGGGGTGGGTGGTGGCACTCGCGGCTTCTACATGGTTTCGGCGAGGGCAGTAGCAACGTTTGGTGGGATAGCATGACCAGCGTGTACGGGAGGGCGCAATGAATGATTGGTGAAGTCTTGGGGCTGATCAAAGTGGGGCGTTGTGACGGGATTGGTGAGGGGCTTGGCTTTTCGCGTCGTTCAAGAACCCGTCCGCTTTCACTGTTCACTGGCGTTTTCACGCTTCAATTTAAGCATGTATGCAATCCAGAATCCCACCCCAAAAAACGGGGCAAAATACAGGGATACAAACCGATTCCGCCAGAATCCGTCAGGCAATCCCAGAAAGTCAGCAGCACGCTGATCAGTATAGTGATCGATCGCAAGTGCTGCCAGCAACACGATGAAACAGTGAAGGCGGAATTTACCCTTACTGTCATCCCCCCATAGCAGAATTTTTCTTAGCCTTTCCATGGTGATCTCCATGAATATCGACTACTGAACGTTTACGCACGTCGTTCAAGTCTAATTGCAATTGAGGCCCATCCTTTAACCATTTTAGCCTCTGTTAGAATTCACCATCTCTATGACACGGCTACGATGAGTATATCTGAATTCCTCTGTCATGCCTAATGCGCGAATGAAACTGAGAGTTGAGCAGATTATGGCACGGAGCCGAAGCATACATTACCGGTCTGAATTTTCACACTTGGAACCCCCAAAGGCCGTCTCTCCAACTTTTTGACAAGGATTGGGGTAGTGGTTATATGTTGACAATAATGTTTGGAGGCAACGATTTTGTCAGGTTGAATCAACCATTTAGCACATAACCACTACCGGATGAAGGCTCCCTTGCCAATTCCAAATCTAATCCAAAATCGGGTTATTGACATGGAACGTTTGCGCAAACCTGCTTTTTGTAAGCGCATTCGTCCCATTTTTTGCAGGGTGAGGGTGGCGGTGTTATGTTTTCGCACGTCTCTACCGTCACGTAAACGGGAACAAGATAGCAAAGTGCCGTGACCCAAGGGCTGCCTTTGCAGGCCTTGCTCAATACATAGCCGGTAATTAACGTGACTGCCCTGCAGACCCTTTTGGTGGGCGAATCGCACATGGAATCGACATACCCCGGTGTACATAGCGACCTACAAGGACCACAATTGTCTGTTTGAGGGATTTCCCCCCGTCAAGTAAGGGGAACGGAATGGGTTCGCACGAGGCGCCGCTATGCCCCTGGGGCACGTATTCAGCCAGCCACGACGGTTTAATTTCGCTAGGTTCGTTTTCGACCCTTGCCGGCGCGGCAGCTACACTGGACGATGAGGCAACGAGAATTGTCAAAGTCAGAAACAGCGTGGCGAGTTTTTTCATGAATTTCTCCTCCTTGTGGGCGGCTACGGGGGAATTTACGATAATGTGAATCGACAGTGGGCTGACCAGCCGCGTCCTTGTCTTTTATTACCTTAAATTTTTCTGCCCAATGTTCGACCGAGGAATCCGCAGGACATACCTGCGGATTCCCTCAATCAGGGGGTCTGAGGAGGAATTCGGGATGCCGATCTGCTGTTATGGAGGTCTACCGAATATAATCTCTTGCCCAAATGGCAACGGCCACTCGGTTATTCACATTCAACTTCTGGAGAATATTGGTCATATGAAATTCAATCGTCCGTTCTTTGACTTCCAGAGAACGGGCAATCTGCCTGTTGCTCAGCCCCATTGCCACGAGCTTTGCCACCTCCCGTTCACGGCGCGTCAGGTCGCATTCTTCACCTGTATTTTGAGGTCTGTCTAACTCTTGCCGCAGCAGTTCGGCAATAAAGCATTTGCTGAACCAGACAGCGCCCAATCCCACCGTTCGGATGGCGTGAGTAATCAGAATGTCCGGCTCGTTCTGGAGAATACAGCCGCTTATTCCCTTTTCGACCAGATTCCGAATGTCTATATCTCCGGCAAGGTCCGCCAGAATCGTACGCTCATTTTTGGACAGCATGAAGACAGGTTGTCTACCAGAGAAGGTACGGAAGGGCCGGGCAGAGAAGAATCAATGATCGCAACATGAGGTTGCATCTGGAGGCAGCGCCTCTGCGCCGGATAACCGCTGTCAACATCACCAATGAATTCAAAATCGTCTTCATTGTTGATTATCTCACGGAGTCCATTGCGGATAATCGATGTCTGATTGGCTACGAATATCTTGAGCATAAACATTCAGGGGGTGAAGAGTTCTCAGCCATAGTATTGGGGGCGCGTGCCCAACGCGGCGCAGAGGGAAAGCGCCACTAGCAAAGCTATCGGAGATATTTGGGAGATAAAATGAAGGAATCCACAGATCTGACCTGTGGATTCCTTCAGATAATGCGGGGTTGGAGAGTCGTAAAAGGGGAAGGATCAGTTCTGTCGAGAATTCAGTCCCAGGAATCCACCCCCAATAGTTTACGCCCAAGCGGCGTCAGCCTGGCCGGCGTCTGATGCCGGCGCTCCCAGTCGCGCAGGTCACCAGGCCAGTTTGACATGGGCCGGCACTCCTGCCAGGAACGGATACGCGTCTCGCGCTGCGCCTCGTCCTTCTTCGGCGCAGGCGACATGGTGATGTACTGAGCCAGCCGCGGCCGCGTCGAACGGTTATGACCGTTTCCGTGCGCCAGCAACCGGTGCCAGATCACCAGATCTCCGGCCTTGCCTCCCACGACTTTGATATCAAGGCCGGTCATGTCTGGAAAGCGGGGATTGCGGTCAGCCGGCTGTGTCTTGATCCACTCGTAGAACGTCCTGTGGAAGCCGGGAATACACTGAAAGCCGCCCTGATCGATGTCGGTGTCGGTCAGATACAGCACACCCTGCAACCCAATGTGAGTGTCAGGGTCCGGGAGCCAGGTGGCGGCCATGTCGTCGCCTTCCAGCAGAGGCAATGCGCTGGTGTCGATGTCCCAGTGGATCATGCCTCTGTGGCCCCATTCCGGCTTGTCAGCCCTGTCCGGGGGCTTCATATTGGCCCGGTCCAGCGATACCCACAGCTTCTCCGTGCCCAGCATCTCGCTGAATGCTTGGTGGATTCGCGGATACTGGCGGTTGTCCCAAAGGGTCTGGTGCTGGTACATCTCGACCATCCCCGCCTCCGAAATTGGCGAGCAGAGATCCTCTCGCGTATAGGGCCTGTACTTGTACCAGGACTCCTGGTCGTTCTCATCCATCTCCAGGAAAGTCCAGATCTGATCGACAAGCGCCTCCAGATTCTCCTGAGGTACGGCATTGGGGACCACGATATAACCGTTCTCTTCCCAAAATGTCCAATCTTTGTCGCTTAGAATCGGCATCCTTCTCCTCCCTGTTCATTAAGCCGCTCTGTAGCGGAGCCTCATCCTGCTATCTCACCGGCGAGCCGTACTTCCCGACCAATTTCTGCGCTTCTCAACAGGCCTTCCATCATTTCCTGTACGATCAACCCATGCCGCAGGGGCGCCTCGCAAGGGACGCCGTCCAGGATGCACGCAATGAAGTGATCGGCGATCGCGTTCCACGCCTTGCTCCTCTCCTTGGTTAGCCCGTCAAACGTAATGTCCAGAGGACGGTTCTCATCCTTCAGACCGCGGCCCGCCAGCGGTTTGGCCTCAAATCTCTTCGCCGTTTCCACCACGGCGGCCGGGACAGGGCCGTTTGTGTACAGCGTTGGCGGCCGCAGTTGTGCACCCGCTTCTTCCCCGAACAACTCGATCTGTAGATCACCAGGTTGGTGCGAGGCCCAAAAACTCTCGACCTGCAGGGCGCCGCCATCCTCGAAACGGATGAATCCACCGGCGTAATCGTCTGCGGTAAATTGGCTGTAGTAACTCTCCGGCGCCGCCGCGACTTCATCCGGCGCCTTGCGCCCGAAGAAGCCCAGCCCGCGCGGCCCAAACTTCGCGCCTGCAACACCGGTCACACTTAACGGACGCGGCATTCCCAGTAACCACCATGCCGAGTCCAGTACGTGTACGCCCATATCGCGAAATGCGCCGCCGCCTTTGCGGATGAAGCCGGTGTTCCACGCCGGGATGCCGTTGCGGCGAATGCTGCGTGCGCGGGCGTAGTAGAGCTCGCCGAAAGTGCCCTGCCGCGCCAGCGCGCCCAAGTACTGCACCTCCGCTGAAAAACGAGTGGAGAGAGACATCATATTGACGACGCCGGCCGCCTCCGCCGTTTCCACAAGCCGTTCCGCAGCCTCCACCGAGTCGGCCAGCGGCTTCGTGACCAGGACATGCTTGTCATGAGCAGTCGCTTTCAGGCCCATCGGCGCGTGCAACTGGTTGGGTGTGCCGATAAAGATGGCGTCAATCTCCTGGCTGCGGCATAGCTCGTCGAAATCCGTGTAAAAGCGAACCTCATCCGCTTGCGGCAGGAGCGCCGCGAAATCGGTCATGCGCTCCTCGACCAGATCACAAAGCGCCACCACCTCCGCGCGCGGGTTATTTGCCAGGGCGAGGCCATTAGGCCTGCCTATGCCCATGCCGACGACAGCAACTCGTACTTTTGCCATGTGTTTTCCCGTTTTCCAGTATCTGGCGTCAGGCGGGCAGCCTACCGCTCAGTCCTTTGCGCGCCCGCCGCCGCCGTGATTCGACTAGCGGTCGACCGTCAAAGCGTAGTGCCCTTCGATGTAAGGGTAACGCTCGGCAACCTCTTCTGCCAACTCGATTCCCAAACCGGGGCGGTCCGGCAGATGTAGTTGCCCGCTGTTCATTGCCGGCGGCTTCGCGACAATATCCCATTGCAGCGGCCCCTGAATTTGGCAAACCTCGAGAATCTCCAGGTTGGGCAAGGCCGCGACCGCGTGCGCGTGCGCCATCGCCATCAAACCATTATGCCAGGAATGGGGATAAAGTTTGAGGCCGTGATGCGCCGCCATCTCAGCGATGCGCACCAACTCAGTCAGGCCGCAGATACCCGCGTCGGGCTGTACGATATCGTAGGCCCGCTTCTCAATGTACGGCCGAAACTGTTCCAACGTCGTGAAGCTCTCGCCTCCGGTTACAGGTATATCCACCGCAGCGGCAAGCGTAGCGTAACCGTCGAGATCGCTCCAGGGGATCGGCTCTTCCAGCCAGGCAAAGCCAAGTCGATCCAACTCCTTGGCAATTGGCAGCGCTTCATCCAGCGTCAGCCGGCAGTTGCCGTCCAGGGCCAGTTCCATTCGGCCCCCCACCTCCTGATGCAGTTCCCGCACCAGTCCGAGAAAGCGGTCAACGGTCACACCGTCCCACTCCCAATGTGTGCCGATTCGGAATTTCATCACAGGGAAACCCTCTTCAACATATTCCAGCGCCTCCTCGATCAACTGCTCGGGGCGGTCGCGCCAGTCGTAGCGGCATCCGCTGGACGCGTACATGGGCACGGAGGCGACTGGGCTGTCGCCGAGTAGTTCGCTGACGCGTTTGCCCTCCGCCTTTCCGCGCAGGTCCCACAGGGCGCAGTCGATCCCGGCAACGGCTGCGTCATGGGCGCGGTCCCTGCCGTTGGGGTGCGGTGGCGTGGCCGGATCTGTCGCATCTTTGCCGATAAGCGTGGGCGCAAGCCAGTCGACCCATTCAGCTATAAGCGGCGGCACGCCGTAAGCGCTCGCCTCACCGACGCCGACCAAGCCCTCGTCGGTCTGGACCCGTACAACGGCGCAATCCGCCTTCACTGTGCGGTATCGGGCAGTGATCCACTGCCGTTCCGGATCGTGCATGCGCGAAAGGCATACCGTGTCGAGAGCGATAATTTTCATTGAGATCCCCTTCACCAGGGCAAATTGTACGAAGGCTCGTTGACGTAGCGGGCCGTCGTGATTTCCAGTTCAATTCGCGTCGACGGCGGGAGTTCAACCTGCAAGCAGACGTCATTGACCGTTGACTCTTCGGTCGTCTGCTCGACGGCAGGCGATTGGTATGCCTGTTGTTGGCCAGGGTAGTCACTCGTCCGTTTCGGGTATCGAACAGTCTCAAATCGGTGCTCGCCGAAGCCGCCAGCCTGCAGCAACACGATGCGCGACTCGTACGCACTCAGATTCACAAGCTCCACTACAGTGCGCTTCGCCTCCAGCCGCGATACCAGCGCAGCGACGTCCGGCGGCAGGCCCGGCCGCTTGCGGACCGCGTCGTAATACCGCAGCCGGCAGTGGAGCAGCCCGCCGTTGTAGATGATCTGGGGCGCGCCCAGCGTGAGCTGCACCAGCGCCTCCGTGATCACGGGGTTGAGCTGTTGCCAGTGGTGGATATATACCTGCGTCAGGTCTTCCTCGTCCTCTCGGATCAACGCCAGCCGGCGGCAGACCTGCCCGTAGGTGGAAGCCAGCATCTTCTCGGGATAGTCGGGGTTGTCTCCCGCCAGAAAACGCAGCCACGGCTGTTCGTGGCCGTTATCCTCCTTGTTCCGAAAACCTTGGACGCGGCGCCAGTCGTACTTCTCCACCCGCCGCAGCGCCTCGATCCGCTCCCAGTCGGCGAGATCCATCGTCATGTTCCACATTGCCGCTGGGTAGACTGGCGACATCGGCTGATAATCGAACCAGCCTTCGTCATTATGCCTGTAGGGAACAACGAAAATGCCTTCGTCTTCGTCGTCCAGCTGGTCCACCCAGTGGCTGCGCAGGCTCATCTCTTCGCCGCCGGGACTGCGCATCTCTCCCAAATCCCAGATTGCGTCATACTGGTCGTTGGCCAGTTGCAGATATGACTTGTCACCGGTGAGCAGAAAGGCGTTGCCGCCGCTGACGGTCGCGGCCATGCCAATATTGTAATAGCCGTGCGGCCAGCTCCAGCCATAAAGACCGCCGTACCAGCGTCCTTCCATATACTCGCCTACCTCGCCGGAAAGCCCCACATTGTCCGGCAGCAGACCACCGTTGCGGGCGGCCCGATCCCGCCAGGCGTCCACGTACTCGATTATCCAACGCCGGTATTTCTCCTCGCCCGTAAGCAAGAAGGCGTTCGCAATCAGACTCGTTACCATCAGATTCCCGGCTACGTCCCCCTTGCCCATTCGCTCCTGCATCGCCTCGCCCATCCGGCGAGCCAGGGCCGGGTCCTTTAGATCGTCGTATTCGCGGACGCCCGGGATGTCAGTGTAAGGGAGGCCGTAAGTGCGCATGCTTGCGCTCCAACCGTAACTTGGCTCAGAGCTGTCGCTAAAACCCCAGCGCGGGCCGCCGCTGCCGTTGTGCGGCGCACGGATCAATTTGCGCTCCGGATCGTAGTTGAGCGCATCTGGGTTCTCGTTCATGTACAGGCCGGCAAACCGAGCGGCTCGCTCACGGTTTCGTTCGTTGGTCGGGTCGGCCAGACACAGAAAGTAGAAATAGATGTAGCTTTCGCTCTGGTGGAACTGGTCATAACCCCGTTCATACTCGTCCAGCACCGGGCCGAGTTCTGTCAGCTGTTTTGTAATGGCGTCCCACTGGCGCTGCCCCAGCGCGAGCAGGTGATCGCCGCCCCCGAGCAGATAGTAGAGGGGCCAGTTGTAGGAGCTCTCGTAGAAATCATCGGCGCCGTCACGTGAGTTACTCCACCTGTCGGCCCATATCAGCGTCCCGTCGGGCCCTGTGTACTTCTCCAAAAAGGGATCTACGGACCGGTCCATCAGATCAAAAAGCGCCCGCTCCATCACAGCCCAGGTGGGCGGTGTATCAAGAGGGACGCTGGCAGTGAGTGTAAGCACGAGGCTCACCTCTCTTTTGTGTGGAATTGTGTGTTTTCGATTGCCACCGGCACGAACTGAACTGCCTACGGGTAAGCGTTCGCCGCTGCGCCAAGGCCTTTTGAGAGGCCGGCGCAGCGGCACAACGCTATCCGCGCAACTGCAATACCTGCAACTGTGATACGCTCGCCTCTACCGCGGATTCTTGGCCCGCCACTCCTGCAGCTGGCGGTTCACTTCATTGATGATGGTCTGTGCGCCGGCCTCGTTCAGCTTCTCAATCGCCTCGGCCGCACCATCCTCATAGGCGACCCAGCCGTACTGGATCGGCAGAACAAATTCGTTGTAAACGGCCGATGTCTGAGCAATTTCCGTCTTAATCGGCTCGCGGTCCACCACGAAGCCCAACGCTTCCGACGGGAAGGCCGTGTCGTTCATCTCTTTGGTTGCTTCCCACGCCCCTACCTGCTTGGCGTCCCGGTAGTACGCATTGAACTGGTTACCGAACATCCAGTCCGTGTTCGGATTGTAGGTGCTGGAGAAACCGATGCTAGGCTACACGACGCCCCACCCATTGTCAAATTTTTCACCACCCTCAAAAATAGGGCATCAAACATTGATACATTATAATGGGCTGCCAGTACCCCCTTGATGCGGTTCATGACAATTGCAGATGAGGAGCTTCTATGTCAGTTAAGACTGGCGAGTACGTCGCTGTGCCACAAACAATAGCAGATTTTACGCCTCCGGTGGCGCAGGTCCAGGCCGTCACCCATCGCAATCACGGCGACGAACGCGTCGATCTCTACTACTGGTTGCGGGAGCGTGATAACCCGGCCGTACTGGCCTATCTGGAAGCTGAGAATAGATATACCGAAGCGATGCTGGCCCATACTGAAGCTCTGCAGGAAACTCTCTACGACGAGATGAAGAGCCGAATCAAGGAGACCGACGAATCGGCGCCCGTTGCCCACGGCGGATTCTTCTACTACTACCGCGAAGAAGAGGGCAAGCAATATCGAATCTACTGCCGTAAGCAGGGCAGTCTGGACGCAGACGAACAGGTTTTGATCGATCTAAACGTCGAGGCAGAAGGGCAAGACTACTTGCGCATGGGAAACTTCGCGGTCAGCCCCGATCATTCCCTGTTGGCCTTTGCACTTGATACCGATGGGTCGGAGACTTACACGCTGAAGGTCAAGGACCTGACAACCGGCGACCTGTTGCCGGACCGAATCGAAAACACGTACTACGGGCTGGAGTGGGGCAACGACAATCGCACTCTCTACTACACCACGCTCGACCCCGCCTTAAGGCCCCACAAACTGCACCGCCACCGCTTGGGCGACGCCGCCTCAAACGACGAGGTCGTCTACCACGAGGAGGATGAGCGCTTCTTTCTGCGGCTCTACAAGGCCAAAAGCGAACGCTACATTTTCTGCGCCCTGGGCAGTGCCGTAACCTCCGAGGTCTATGCCATCGACGCCGACCAAAGCGATGGGCGGCCCATTTTGGTGCAACCGCGCGTGCAGGATATGGAGTACTTCGTCACCCACCATCGCAGTCGTACAGGGGAGGAACGCTTCCTCATTCTGACAAACTGGGAGGCGGAGAATTTCCGCGTAATGGCAGCGCCGATCGAGCGGCCCGACAGAGAAAACTGGCAGGAGTTGATTCCACATTCCGCCGAGGTCATGCTGGACCACATCGAACCGTTTCAGGACTTCTTGGTTGTCTGGGAGCGGGAAAGCGGTCTTACACACATCAGGATTCAGGATCTCCGCACGGGGGCCTTTTTCGCGGGAAAAGAATCCCCCTCCCACCGGGTCCAGCAGCTAGAGCCGGTCTACACGGTCTCCCACAGCCAGAATCCTGAATTCACCAGCCAAGTGTTGCGCTATCGCTACACGTCTCTCGTCTCCCCGCCGACGGTCTTCGACTATGCAATGAAAGATCGCGTCCGAACTCTGCGCAAACAGGACGAAGTCAGCGGCTACGATCCGGCGGCCTATACGACTGAGCGCATCTGGGCAACCGCGCCCGATGGGGTACGCGTGCCGGTTTCGCTCGTCTTTCCGACCGAATTGAAGAGGGACGCCCAGAATCCTTGCCTGCTGATCGGCTACGGCTCCTACGGAATGAGCTACGATCCCTCCTTCAGCAGCAACCTGGTTAGTCTACTGCAACGGGGCTTCGTCGTCGCCTACGCCCATATTCGCGGCGGCGGTGAGATGGGTCGGCAATGGAAGGAAGACGGCAAATATCTCAAGAAGAAAAATACCTTTACCGATTTTATTGCCTGCGCAGAGACGATCATCGACCGTGGTTACACTTCCCCCGGGCGTCTGGTGATCAGCGGCCGCAGCGCAGGCGGTCTGTTGATGGGCGCAGTAACGAACATGCGGCCGGATCTTTTCGCGGGCGTCGTAGCCGGTGTTCCCTTTGTCGACGTGGTCAACACCATGCTCGACTCCACCATCCCCTTGACGGTCATCGAATGGGAAGAATGGGGTAACCCGGCCGATCCCGAGTACTACCGCTACATGAAGAGCTATTCACCCTACGACAACATCGATCCCAAGGATTACCCGGCCATTCTGGCCACCGCGGGCCTCAACGATCCGAGAGTACAATATTGGGAGCCAGCCAAGTGGGTGGCCAAACTGCGGGCGTGCAAGACCGACGACAACCCGCTACTACTCAAAACCGAGATGGGGGCCGGTCATTTCAGCAAGTCCGGCCGCTACGACTACCTGGAGGAGGTTGCCTTGGAGTACGCGTTTATTCTGGACACCGCTGATTCTGTCCCTTTCAGTGACGGGAGCAGTGGACGATGATAAGGTTGATCGATAGAGAGTTCGTGCGAATAAGATCCTATGCATTCCCTTCGGATTCTTCCCTGCCCCAGCTGTCGAAATCTCTGCCGCGGAAACTGCGGCGCAAAATGACGAGCCTTGAAGTAGATGGGGATGATCTGGTGACCCTTCGCTTCCATCTACGAAGCCGGATCGCATGTATCCAAACACGCGACGGTGTCGTTGCCTGGCAAGTTAACGAGCCCTGTAAACTTCAGATCAGTTATCGCCAAGGTTCCCTGCAACATCTTCGAGACGTTGAGCCCGCCGAGCAGGCTACCCGAATCTCAACCTGGGACGCTGTTTCCCCAGCAAGAGTCGGCCCCATGGAAACAATGGGCTCCCGAATCGGAGGAGAACAGGAGGAGAACAGTCTGAGCCAGAGCATCATGGCTCCACCTGTACTCGAAGGAGAATTCGATTCGTCTCTTGGGGTTCACAACGGCGACCTCGCCCACCTGCACTTTCAAATTGGCAGCAATGGCGCCATCGCCGACGTCGGTCCCCAGGAGACCGACGGAAACGACGCAGGAGACCAGGAATGTCGCGGCTATGTCCGTCTCGAACTGTTGGAAGGTGAGTCCGAGACGCTGCATACCATCCTTAGCTCCGATATCTACAGTCTCGCTATCCTCGGGCGTTTCCGCCTGCTGGCAGAAACACTGGCAGGATGGATAAAGGTAGAATCGGGCGTGGTCAGCAGCTAGTTACGGCGGCGTCATACAAACCACTAGCCCACATATCCACTGCAGTTTGAGGACCAAAATGACTCGAATTGCCATGTGGTGCGCGCCGCGCACCATCTCAACGGCGCTCATGCGCGCTTGGGAAAACCGCCCGGACACGACCGTGATCGACGAGCCGTTCTATGCTCACTATCTGCAAGTCACCGGCATCGATCACCCAGCGAGTGATGAAGTCATCGCCAGATACGAGACCGACTGGCGCATCGTCGCTCGCACCCTGACCGAAGGTCCTCGGCCCGAGGGCGCGGCGATCTGGTATCAGAAGCATATGGCCCATCACATGTTGGATCATATCGAGCTGGACTGGCTGGACAAGCTGTCAAACTGCTTTCTGATCCGGTCGCCCGCCGAGGTTATCACCTCCTACATCAAAGTGCGGGCACACCCCACAATGTCGGATCTCGGCTTCCCGCAACTATTGCGGCTGTTCGAAACCGTCCGCCGCAACTCCGGCTCGATTCCCCCTGTCATCGACAGCCAGGACGTGCTGGAGGATCCCCGCGGCACGCTTATGCTGCTGTGTGAAGCGGTGTCTGTGCCCTTCTCCGAGCAAATGCTTTCCTGGCCCCCGGGCCGCCGCGACAGTGACGGCGTCTGGGCGCCCTACTGGTACGCAGCTGTGGAAAAATCCACCGGCTTCGCCCCGTACCGTCCCAAAAACGAGGCGCCGCCGCCGCATTTACAAGACCTTCTCGTCCAGGCGCAGGAAGCCTACCAGGAACTGTACCGTTTTCGCCTGACGACAAAAGATCATGGTCAGTGACCATTATAGGGCTGGTGGCGCCTGTTGTTGAGCCTCGGAGCACTGAACGATGTTGCAGAAATTCTACGAAGCCAATCGCCATCTTCTGGTCAACATTAATGGGCAGCTTGTCCATAGAGACGAGGCCGGAGTCAGCCCCTTCGACTCCTCTGTGCAAAATGGCGATGCGGTCTGGGAGGGCCTGCGTCTTTACGCCGGGCGTATCTTCAAACTGGAGGAGCATCTGGCCCGCCTCCAGGACGGCGCCAAAGCCCTTGCCTACGAAGGCGTTCCTCCCAATGAGGATATCGTAGAGCAAGTGCGGCGCACGCTTAAAGTCAATGAAATGCAGGACAACGTCCACATCCGTCTGACCCTCACCCGCGGCGTCAAATACACCAGCGGTATGGACCCCCGCATCAATACGAGCGGCACGACGCTGATCGTCCTGGCCGAACACAAGCCGCCGGTCTACGACCGCGGGGGCATCCGCTTGATCACCTCCGGCATCCGCCGCATTCCCCCAGACTGTCTAGACCAGAACATTCACTCCTGCAATATGCTTAACTCGATTCTGGCCAAGATCCAGGCCAATGCGGCCGGCGTCGACGATGCAGTGATGCTGGATCTGAACGGATTCGTCGCCGAAACGAACGCAACCCACCTGTTCCTCGTCAAACGCGGCGTAGTCGCCACACCTTACACCCACGCCTGCCCCGAAGGGATCACCCGCGCTACAGTGTTGGATTTGTGTCACCTGCATCGCATCCTCGCGGAGGTGCGCGACATTTCTCTGCCGGAGCTCTACCGGGCCGATGAACTGTTCTGCACTGGCACGATGGGCGAACTGACGCCGGTGATCGAGTTGGACGGGCGCACCATCGGTACGGGAGACGGCGGGCCAGTCACCCAACGACTGAGTCAACTGTACGCAGAGCTGACCTGCAGCTCAGGCTTCCCGATACTGGTCGACTGAAAGAGGGGAAAAGGTGTAGTCCGTCCCCCCCGAACGAACCACACCTTTGGGCCGCCGTCGAAACGCATCGAAGTACCCTGGACGGAGCCCAACACCCCGGAGGGTCCTGCGAGGTTTTCCTGCGTCAGAGCCGAACTGCCATCCGTACTCTGAAGTGAGAGGTTGGCTGCTTCGACTATCAGGTTAAGCTGGATGGGTTAAACGGGCTGCAAGAGGCAGTTAACGTTTGGTTAAAAACCGATTACCTGTTTGGTCTGGACGGAGGAACATTCATTCGCGAAACGCAGGATGACTCCCGCAGTTTCTTGATCACTCTACGCTTCCGTTAAGAAGCTCAACCGTGTGAAATATGGGCAAGGGTTTCCCTAGCTGCCGCAAATGGCTGTCGATCTGGGTCATACAGCCGATGTTGCCGGTGACCACAGCCTGCGCGCCAGTACCGAGGATGGCTTCCGCCTTGCGTTGGCCCAACTGGGCGGCAATCTCCGGCTGTTCGATGTTATAGCTACCCGCTGACCCACAGCAGATCTCCCCCTCCGGGATTGGTACAAGAGTTAGATTCGGGACCTTCGCTAGCAGACGGCGGGGCGCGTCCGTCACGCCCTGAGCGTGCGCCAGATGGCAAGCGTCGTGATACGCAATCGTCATCGGCGCAGGCAGCGCTGGCGGGAGCTCGATTCCGAGGGCATCCAGGAAGACAGTCACATCCTGTACCTTGTCCGCAAAGTCCCGCGCGGCCTGCTCTTCTGCTTCGCCCGAAAACAACAACGGGTACTCGTGCATGCCTGATCCGCACCCGGCCGCGTTGGTCACCACGGCGTCGACCTCGTCCAGGTCAAAGGCGTCAAAGTTGCGTCTGGCCAGCCCGCGTGCTTGGTCTGCGGCGCCGGTATGCATCGCCAGCGCGCCGCAGCACCCTTGGCGTGGCGGAATGACCACTTCAACGCCGTTGTTGGTCAGCACGTCGACTGTGGCCCGGTTGATCCCGGGGGTCAGCACCTGTTGGACACAGCCGCTCAGCAACGCGACCCGCGCCCGCCGCTCTCCCCGGGCAGTCGCCAGCCGCGGCAGAGCGACGCGCGGCGGCAGTCGTTCGGGCAGCAGGTCCAGCATCGTTCGCAGCGCCGCGGGCAGAAACGGTTTGAATACTTTCGTATAGCGCCCCAAGGCCGCTGCGGCGCGAAAACGTCCAGGGTAGGGGAGCGTCTGATTGGTCAGTGTGCGCGTCAGATCTTCCATCGGGGAACGGCTGCGCTGCCTTTCCGCCATCTCCCGAAAAGGCGTGAGCAGTTCGCCGTACTCAACCCCGGAAGGGCACGCGGTGACACAGGCCAGACAGCCCAGACAACGGTCCACGTGAGGCAACACCTCCTCTTGGGACAGCTCCCCTTCGAGCGCGCCTTTCATCAGCAGGATGCGCCCGCGCGGCGAGTCCATCTCCTCCCCCAACGCCAGATATGTCGGGCACGCGGGCAGGCAGAAGCCGCAATGTACGCAACTGGCGACGGCTTCCGCCATTGACGGGGCTTGGGGACCGAGTGAGTCTACCGGAATTGAGTGGCGCATGAGATTGCAATCTTTGGCGTTATGTCGTCAACAGTACCTTGCCCTTGGTCTGGCGCGCTTCCAGGTAGGTATGGGCGCCCTCGGCGTCGTCGAGCGGGAAGGTGCGGTCGATACGGATTTCCAGCTTCCCCTCCGCGATCCAGTTGAAAATATCATTGGCGCGGCCCTCCAACTCCGACCGCGTCAGCATATGCGATGCGAGCGTGGGCCGGGTCAGGAACAGCGAGCCTTTCTGGTTGAGGATCTGCGGATCGAGTGTCGGCACAACACCGCTCGCCTGGCCGAACAGTACCATATAGCCGCGCGGCTTCAGGCAGTCCAGGCTCTTGTCAAAAGTGGCGATGCCGACCGAATCGTACACGACCTCGACGCCTTCGCCACCGGTAAGGTCTCTCACCGCTTCCGCAAAGTCCACTTCTGTATAGCGGATAGTGGCGTCCGCGCCGGCTGCTTGTGCAATGCGCGCCTTCTCCTCGGTCGAAACCGTCCCGAGCACACGCGCGCCTCGAAGTTTTGCGATCTGCACCAGCAGGGCGCCGGTGCCGCCGGCCGCGGCATGGACTAGGCAGGTATCGCCCGGCTTTAGCGGATACGTGCTGCACGCGAGGTAGTGAGCGGTCATCCCCTGTATCATCGAGGCCGCTCCATGTTGGGCATCCACGCCGGCGGGGCGCTGGACGAGATTCTTAGACGGGACGATCGCATACTCGGCATAGGAGCCGGTCGACATCCCGTAAGCCACCGTATCGCCGACCGCTACTTCAACTGCGCCCTCGCCGACTGCATCGACTGTCCCCGCGCCTTCTACGCCAGGCGTGAAAGGAAGTGGCAGCGGATACCAACCCCGTCGATGGTAGGTGTCGATAAAGTTGACGCCTGCCACTTCGATTTTTACTCGCGCTTCCCCTGCGCCCGGTTCTGGAATTGGCGCGTCAACACACTGCAGCACATTAGGGTCGCCGACCTCTTGCACTCGAATCGCTTTCATCTGCTTTCTCCTCAATCTATTTTCTTAGCTTTTCGCTATCGTTACCAGGGTTCAAACTTCCCCTCTGGGTCCAAGGCCGCCGCGATCCGTCGCAGGAATGTGTTTTGCAGGGGCCGGCCCAGTAATGGACTCTTCTCGCCCTCTGTGTCGCCTCCCTTGGATTTAGCTGACTCACGCCGCGCGCGGCCAATTAACTGCAAGCCTTGCAGGTCCAAATCCAGCAAGAGGCTGTGCAGGTCTTGAGTGGAATCCTGCCCTCCACCCTCCCGCGCCATTTCGTCCGGCCAGCCAAGCCAGAGCAGATTTCCGCCGACGCTATAACGCCGCATCGCCGTCTTCGAACCGCTGAGCGCTTCCTCCACCGCCGGGATCCGCTGCGGCGTCAAGGGGATCCGAACCAGCCCCGTACCCTTCGTAAGCCAACTCATCGACCGCGCCGTCTGCCACAGGCTCTCTTCCTCTTGGTCCTGGTACAAGGAGAGACGACGCGTTTGCCCAGTGCCTGCGGACACAACCGACTGCAAAGCCTGCGCCCGCTCTTGCAGCACGTTAAGCAGTCCGCCTATGCGCACCCAGAGTGTCCATCCCTCCTCAACTGGCGCAAAATCGACTGCATGCAGGTCGATAGCGCTGCGCGTCACCGCATCCAGAGCGCTTAACATTCCGGAAAGCCCGTCAAATTCTGCTGCTACCGTCGCAAACGCCGGCGGCCGGGGGAAGACCTTAAATGTCAGTTCGGTCAAAATCCCCAGTCTTCCCAGACTGCCGACAAACAGTTTGGGGAAGTCGAATCCAGCCGCGTTCTTTACAACCGTGCCCCCACCCCGAATCTCCTGCCCCCGCCCGTCGACAAAGCGAATGCCAATCAGAAAATCGCGGATGCCTCCGTAGCGGTAGCGTCCCGCCCCGCTTAGGCCGGCCGCGACCGTCCCCCCTAGCGTTGCCCCGTGTTCGGCCAGCGGCGGATCGAAGGGCAGATACTGGCTCTTCTCCGCCAGCAGCGCCGCCATCTCCCCAACCGGTGTGCCGGCGCGGGCGGTAAAGGTATATTCGTCGGGCTGATAATCGATGACGCCCTTCAAAGTAGACAGGTCGAGCCTTTGCGCGTCACCTTGGTAGTTTCGATGCGACAGAGCTGGTTTGGAGCCGCCACCTAGGACGCGCACGCTCCTCGACCCTCGCACCACATCTTGGATTTCAGCAACGCCATTCATGGGTCAAGCTTCTGGCCGAACAGACTCCCGCTCTGTCCGTGGTTTGAAGTGCCGTCCCTTGGTGATAGGCATTCAGTTTACTTGCGTGCCCCGGCGCCACCAAAAACGAAGGCCGCAGGCTGGGCTGCATCGACTGCCTATTCCCCCGTAATCATGTACAGAGCGCCATCTTGATAGCCGGTAACGTACACGTTGCCCTCTTCATCCTCGCCCACGCCGCTGACAGGGACCTTGGCGTTCACCGGCAGCGTGCTCAGCCAACCATCGTAGATACTTCGGGTCGAATCGGCTTCCGACCGTTTCAAACCCCAGACTCTGCCGCTGCAGAAGTCGCCATAAAAGAAAACGCCCTCCAATTCGGGATAGTCGCTGCCGCGATAGACAGCGCCCCCCACGATCGCACAGGAGTACACGTGATCGTACTCAACCACAGGCGAAATCAAGCCTTGCGCACTGCACGGGAGAGACTCGAAACATCGGCTGCCCTCCTTGATGTCCCAACCGTAGTTTTCGCCGCCGCGGCTTCCCTCGGGTTGAAAGTTTACCTCTTCGTGCTTAATGTGGCCCGGATCAGGTATGTAAAGATCGCCGGTCAACATATCAAAGGCAAATCCCCACGGATTGCGCAGGCCCAGCGCCCATATCTCGCCGCGGTGACCGTCCATTTTGACAAATGGGTTGTCTGCCGGGATGCCGTACGGCTGGGCGTCCGACTCCACGTCGATGCGCAATATCTTGCCCAACAGCGTGCTGGGATCCTGGGCGCGATTCTCGACATCCTTGAGCGTGGGGTGGCCGCCGTCGCCGCTGCCAACGTAGAGGTATCCGTCTGCCGGACCGAAAACGATGCGGCCGCCGTTGTGGACCTGGTCCGGCTGGGCGATCAAGAGCACGATTTCTTCGCTTTCAGGGTCGGCGAGATCAGGATTCGCAGTCGTCGTGAAACGGCTAATGACCGTGTCCCCAGCTCTGTCCGTATAGCTCACATAGAAATACTGCTTGTCGGCGTAGCCTGGCGGAAAGGCCACGTTGAGCAATCCCCGCTCGCCGCAGCATCGAACCCGGCTTGAAACGTCGAGAAAAGGGATCTCTTCGACGTCACCGTTCCTGAAGACGCGGATCCGTCCTTCCTGCTCCACTACGAACAGGCGCCCTGTCCCGTCACCGGCATGTGTGACCTGTACAGGCAACGCAAGTCCTTCGGCAATCTTGTCCAAACTGAATCGAGGCAGTTCTGCATCGCCGACAGGGCCTTCGGAACGTGAACCAAATACCCTTACCTCGCGCCAGGCCACCCAGCTCGGACTGTCAAGCGTCAGGACCTGAACCTCGCTTATGCTGCGAGGTGGAACGATGGGAACCTCAAGCGTCTGACCATCTTTCGTTTGTAGGTTGTCGAACCTTCTGTACAACGTCCGCGTGCCGGAGCCGTTCCCCAACCAGATCTCGTGCGTGGACGGGCCGGCCGGAGACTGTGCGACCTCCAGTTCCAGTTTGTCAACAACGTATAGTTCGTCGAAGGAGACTGAGTACCACTGTGGCGCCGGGCGTTGCGCAGTCCAAAGAGTGTCCGGATTGCCGTCAATCGCCAGGACGGCCAACTCCTCCCCTGCCGAGGCAAATCCCGAACCAACCGTCGCAACATTCTCTCCCAGCGGCGCAGACGGTTCAGCCTCTTTACGTTCGAGCCCGCTGGATTCCGTTTCACCCCCTGCCCCCGCCAATGGGTCTGCAGCCGGCGACCCAAACACCCTTACCTCTCGCCACCCGACCCAACTGGGACTATCGAGAGTGAGAATCAAGACCTCGTTCAATCTGCGTGGAGGCTCGACAGTGATCTCAAGTGTCTGGCCATCCTCCGTATGAACGTCGATGAGCCTTTCCTGGAGGACGCGCGTGTCAGACCCGCTCCCCAGCCAGATCTCGTGCGTAGTTGCGCCGGCGGGCAGTTGCGTGACAACCAGCTCGATCCTGTCGACCAGGTAAAAGCCGTCGAAAACTATCGAGAACCATTGCGGCGCCAACTGCTGCGAATTCCAGATCGATTCCGGATCCCCATCGATCGCCAGCTGTGCGAAGCCGCTTCGTTCAAAGGCATCGGCAGTTCCCAGCATCGCGACATTTTCACTGAGCGCAGGCGGTGTTACAGTTGGTGCGGGTTGCGGTTCAGCTAAGGATGCGGCGCCTGTTTGAAGAGGATCTTCGCTCGGCACACAGGCCCCGACAGCGGAGAGGATAAGTAGGGCAGTTGCAAAGATTATACTTCTGTTCACCTCTGACCCATCCCTTGAATCTGTGTTTCCTTCAAAGCGTCATTCTCGCGGTCCGATTTCCTCACTCCACGAAGCGAGACCTGACTCATTGAGTATTTTCGTGCCACGCCGGCTGTGAATTACGCGATAGATTCTCCGGGGACGTGGCCTTCCCCTACTCCCTGAAAATGACGCCAGCCTTTTCCAGCGGATGAGGGCCGACGTGCGTCAACGATTCGGCCTCGCCCGATGGCAGCATCTTGCCGCGATTGGCGAGAGACTTGCTGTCCACGCTGCGTCGTACGTCCTCCATCGCCTGCATTTCCAGCGGCCCATACATTTTGGGTAGGAAAGCGCGCTTTTCCATGCCAACTCCGTGCTCGCCCGTGATGGAACCGCCCAGCTTGACGCACAGTTCGAGGATTTCACCGGCCAGTTCCTCCGCCCGTTCCAGCGCGCGCTCCTTTCGGCCGTCGAACAGGATCAGCGGGTGCAAGTTGCCGTCCCCGGCGTGGAATACGTTGGCCACGTCGATGCCGTAGCTGGCGCTGAGCCGGTCAATTTCCGCTAAGGCATCCCCCAGCCGGCTGCGGGGTACAACTCCATCCTGCACGATATAGTCCGGGGCCAACCTTCCCACCGCCGAAAAAGCGGCCTTGCGCCCTTTCCAGATGCGTGCGCGTTCGTCGGCTGACTGCGCCATGCGCACCTCGACAGGCGCGGTCTCCTCGATCAGCCGCATCAACTGCGCGAATTCCGCCTCAACCGCGCTTTCTTCTCCCTCCAATTCGACGATCAGTAGCGCTGGCGCCGTCGGATAACCGGCCTTTGCGCCTACCTCCGCCGCCTTGATCGCCAGAGCGTCCATGATTTCGATTGCGCCCGGCAGCAGCCCGGAGGCCACCACCGCCGCCACCGCATCCCCCGCCGCATGTAACGAGTCGTACGCCGCCAGCACGGTGCGATACGTCTGCGGGATCGGCAGCAACCGCAGCGTAATCTCCAGCGCAACCCCGAATAGCCCCTCACTGCCCACGAAAAAGCCCGGCAGATCGGGGCCTACACCTTCCAGGCTTTCGCCGCCCAGTTCGACGACCTCGCCATCGGGAAGCGCAACCGTCATCCCCAAAACGTGGTTGCTGGTCATCCCGTATTTCAGACAGTGCGCCCCGCCCGAGTTGAAGGCTACGTTTCCGCCAATCGTACAAATCGACTGGCTGGAAGGATCGGGCGCATAGTAGAGACCATATGGCTTTGCCGCCTCGGAAACCTTCAAATTGATCACGCCCGGCTCGACCACGGCAATGCGCTCCTCCGCGTCCAGCCGCAGGATCCGGTCGAGGCGGTTCAGGGCGATGACGATGCCTTCAGCGATCGGCAATGAGCCGCCCGACAAGCTGGTGCCGCTCCCCCGCGCGACGAAAGGAACGTCGTGCTCGTGGCAAAGACGGATCGTCTCGATTACCTCCGCCCTGTCCTGCGGGATAACCACCGCTGCCGGTCTCTGCTGAAATGCCGTCAGAGCGTCAGATTCGTATGCCATCAACTGGGCCGGACGGGTCAGGAGGCGGTCTGCATCATATATGCGCGACAAAACCTCGATCAACGGATGAACGTTCATCTGCCCGTCTCCTTACTGCGATTCCGCGCCTGTACAATCTCTGCCATGATCGCCAGCGCGATTTCTCCAGGACTGCGCCCTCCAAGGTCGAGCCCAATCGGCGCGTGAATGCGGGCTATCTGTTCGTCGCTGACCCCGGCCTCGCGCAGAACAGCGACCCGTTTGGAGTGCGTGCGCTTCGAGCCGAGCGCGCCAACGTAGCCGACTGGATGCTCCAGCGCGTAAATCAGGGCGGGCGTGTCCAGCTTTTCGTCGTGCGTCAAAGTGACGACATACGTTGACTCGTTCAGCTCCATCTCACGCAGAGCATCCTCAGGCCAGCTCCGAATCAACTCGTCCACATGGTCGAAACGGTCTTGGGTAGCGAAGATGGGACGGGCGTCGACAACAACCGTGTACAGACCGAGTTCTCTGGCAAAAGAGACAAGTGGAATTGCGATATGGACCGCACCCACAATGACCAACCTCTCCAGCGGCACATGCACGTCGATCAGCAGATCCCATTCCTGCTCTTCCACCGGCAGCGAAATGCGTGTCGTCCGGCGTGCCGTCATCGCTTCCCCTGCGCGGGCAATGGCAGCCTGCTCCAGGGCCGTGTTCCCCAATGAACCTGTGGCCGCAACCGTGGACGCGCTCCCATCCGCTTTACGTTCTCGACGTACCAGCAGTTTCCGCCCGATTTCATCTCCGCTCAGTACCGTTATGACCGCGCACAGTTCATCCTGCCGGATCGCCTGCGCGATTGTATGGAAGAGTTCAGCCACTTTAGCCCTTCCCTCGGCTACCAATCCAATGGCTCAATAAACACCTCGATCGTGCCGCCGCAGGCCAGACCCACCTCCCAGGCCGTCTCGTCGGCGATGCCGTAGGAGACCAGACGCGGTTTGCCCGTCGAAAGCACTTCCAGCGCCTCTTGCACCGTAGCGCTCTCGACACAGCCCCCGCTGACGGATCCGACCATGGCGCCGTCCTCGGACACGGCCAGCTTCGCCCCCAGCGGCCGCGGCGCCGAACCGTACACCTGCACCACCGTTGCCAGAGCGACCCGTTTGCCTGCCTGTTGCCAGTTGTCGATATCAGCCAGAATCTCTTTCACGATAGGACCTGCTTTCCCTTGGTGAGCGAAATGGGCCTTCGGTGCGAAACCATCTTCCAGAGGAGCGCCGTGCATCTCGGCTAGCCCCGTGCCCCTGTGAATGCCTTTCAGTCTCCCTTTATGTCTGCGCGTCCGCCATCACCTTCGCCAGCTGCTCCAGGCTGATCAGATTATGTACCGGCAGGAACTCGTCGGTGTGCGGCAGCGCCGCCTGAATCCCGCGCGTCAGCGGCTCGTAGCTCGGCGAACCCAGCAAAGGGTTCAGCCAGATAAGCCGATGACAGCTGCGTTGCAGGCGGCCCATCTCCTGTCCCAGCATCTCCGGGTCGCCCCGATCCCAGCCGTCGCTGATTACGAGTACAATCGCACCCTGCCCACAGACTCGCCTCGCCCAGTCGAAATTGAAGGCGCGGATCGCTTCACCGATGCGCGTGCCCCCGGCCCAGTCATGCACTGCGTGCGTGGTCTGATCCAGGGCCTGGTCGATGTCTCGCCGCCTCAGATGACGCGTGATCCGAGTCAGGCGTGTGCTGAATACGAAAGCCTCTACCCTGTCCAGCGCGTGTGTGATCGAATACAGAAACTGCAGCAGCACGCGGCTGTACCGATCCATCGAACCGCTGATGTCGGCCAGCGCGACAATCGGGCGGCGTCGGGTTTTCCGCTGGCGTCGGGCAATGATCAGCGGTTCGCCGCCGTAGCGTACATTCTGACGCAGTGACCGCCGTAGGTCGACCTGATCGCCGTGGCTGGCCGGCACCCGGCGCCGCGTGCGCCGTTCTGCCGGTGTCCACTGCAACTGCTGCATGAAAAGTTTCACTTGCTGCAGCTCGTACTCGGTCATCGTCGCGAAGTCTCTGCTGCGCAGAGCTTCGACGCTGCTGTAAGTGTATATCTTGTCGACAAGGGGCTCTTGGTCGACCTGATCGTGTTCGTCTTTTTTCTCGCGGTCGGCCCGAATCAGGCGGTATTGAATCTCTCCCTGCGGCGTCTGTTGCAGCAGTTCACCAAGATCGATGCGCGCAAGCTCCTGCCTTTCCCTCGCCCGCCAGAACAGGTCAAACGCCTCGTCGAACATTTCCAGATGCTCCTGCCGGCTGACCAGAATTGCTCGGGACGCGTCCCGAGCCTGCGCCTTGACCCGCAGATCAATCTGCGTAAGCGCTTCCACCAAATCGAGAATCTGGGTTGGCGTGACCGGAATGTTCAGCCCGCGCAACAGGCGGGCGAAGAGCAGCATGTTTTGAAGAAAATTGCCGTGGGAGGGCGGGGGTTCCGAATCCGGTCCGGAGGAAGGAGGCACGAGGCGCGGAGAGCGAGATTCGTACTCACCGTTCTCTTCACTCTTTCCGCTCGTGACTACCTCCTCGACCACCGTGCCGCTGCCGGATTCACTCATCGCGCGCTGCCAGTGCGCCGTCCTGGCTCCGTAACACCTGAACGATCTCGCGAACGGTCTGACCCTGCACCTTTTCGATGTCGTCCCGGTACTTGAGAAGCACACCCAGCGTTTCGTCCACAACGGTCTCAGTCAGTTCCTCCTGATCGAGCGCGGTGAGGGCGTTCATCCAGTCCAGCGTCTCAGCGACACCCGGGAATTTGTACAGTTCCCCGCGCCGCAATTCCTGCACAAAGCCCACAACCTCTCGCGACAGCTTTTCTGAAGCGTCCGGCGCCTTGGCATGCAGGATCGCATACTCTTTCTCAAAGCTGGGATAGTCGATCCAGTGGTAGAGACAGCGGCGCTTCAGAGCGTCGTGAATCTCGCGCGTGCGGTTGGAAGTAATGACCACCACCGGCGGCGATGCCGCCTGGATCGTTCCGATCTCAGGAATGGTGATCTGAAAGTCGCTCAACACCTCCAGCAGGAAAGCTTCGAACTCCTCGTCCGCTCGGTCCAATTCATCGATCAACAGAATCGGCGCCTTCCCGTTGCGCTGCCCGCGGCTGTCTATCGCCTGCAGAAGTGGCCGCCGCAGAAGGAATGTGTCGCTGAAAAGATCCTGGATTACCGACTCTCGCAACTCCCTGCCCGAGGCTTCATCGACACGCGCCGGCGAATTCGTCCCCTGCCCCGTCGCCTCCATCAGCCGGATCTGGAGCATCTGGCGCGCGTAGTTCCATTCATATACCGCCGTGCTCACATCCAGCCCCTCGTAACACTGGAGCCGGATCAAACGCGTGTCAAGCATCTGCGACAGGATTTTTGCCACTTCCGTTTTGCCGACCCCGGCCTCCCCCTCCAGAAACAGGGGGCGCTTCAATTTGAGTGCAAGAAAGATAGCCGTCGCCAGGCTGTGGTCTGCAATATACGCTTTGGTGCGTAGGGCTTCGGCGACGGATTCAACGGAGGGCAGCTGTATTGGAGTGGTCATTGAGGCGCCGCTGATTTGGGATGAACGAATGACTGCAGCCAGAGTGAGACCTCTTCCGGCCTCTTGAACCGGTATACCTTCAAGTGTTTGACTTCTTCGCTGGCCAAGAGCGCCGAATATCTCTTACGATTACGCCGGTAGCTGGTAAATGCATACAGTATGATACTGTCGCGGCCAAGAATGCTTCGCAAGGACTCGCGATTGCCGTTCCACAATTCCCGTTGAGAAAGAAGGCGGCTGACGGTCCGCCGGAGGACACGACCCATTACCCGGGCCAAGCCATAATCCAACCAGACCAGATGCGTGGCACGGGGCCAGACGATATCCCGGCTTTGGCTGTAGTTGCCGTCAACCACCCAGGCGTCGCCTGCCGTTGCTGCCAGGACACGCCCACGAAAATTCGCCCTGGTCGCGGTTTGCCAGTTCGCTTCCCAGTAAAGCGAATCCAGCTCAACGTGAGGCAGGGACAACTGGCGGGCTATCCGCCGCGCCAGCGTCGTCTTGCCGGAGCCGGTGGAGCCGATCACGACAAGACGACGCGAAAGTGAAGAGGAGTGAGCGGAGCGAGAACTTTCTTCAGTCCTCACTCCTGGATTCTCACTTCTTGCCTCTATGCCCTGTCTCTCGCTGTGAGCAATGCCTGCGTGCCTATCGACTTGGCCAATTCCTGGCGGTAACCGGCCGAGGCAAACATATCGCCTGTCGCGTCGGGAATCGACAGCCCGCTGACCGCGCTTACGATTGCATCGTCGCTGAGATCCGACCCGACCAGGCTCGACGCAACTGCGCTCGCCGAAACTGCAGTGGCGGAAACACCGTTGAAGCAGAGGCTGGCGCCTGTGCAGCTGCCACCGGCGCCGCGCGTCACAACCGCCGCCGCCCCGCACAGCGCGTAGCCGGACGCTGGATGTTCGAATTTCACGTATGCCGAACCGGTACCCGCCGAAGCCGCCGAAATCTCGACCGAGGTGAGGATTTCATCCGGCTGCAACGCGGTCATCATCAGATCGACAAAGAAATCTGATGCGCTGACTGAACGGCTGCCGCTGGATCCCGACACGTGCAAGGTCGCTCCCAGCGCCAGCGCTGCCGCCGGCAGATCCGAAGCCGGGTCGGCATGCGAGAGGTTGCCGCCGATCGTGCCGCGGTATCGTACCTGGCGATCACCAATCTGGCCGGCCGCCTCCGCAAGCAACGGCGCGGCGGCCTGCACGTCAGCCGAATTGGCAATCTCATTGTAGGTTACACATGCGCCGATGCGCAGGCTGCCGTTGGAACGGCTGATACCCTGCAATGCATCGATGCGCCCGATATCGACCAGCGCAGCAGGCGCGGCCAACCGTAGCTTCATCACCGGGATCAAGCTGTGACCGCCTGCCAGGACTTTGGCATCCGGATTGCTGGAGAGAATCTGAACCGCCTCCTGAACGGATGACGGGCGATGGTAATCGAATTTGGATGGGTACATTCGTTTTACTCCCGTTGTGCGCTTTGAGAACTTCGTCTTCGGTGAACCTCCGCGTTCGCCAAAGTCACCGAAGACGAGAATCCAAAAGCTAGTTCATTGCGTTCCAGACCTTCTCCGATGTTACCGGCATGTCGATGTGATTCACGCCGAAGGGAGACAGCGCATCGACGACCGCATTCACAACTGCTGCCGGAGACGCGATTGTGCCCGCTTCGCCGACACCTTTGACGCCCAGCGGGTTGTGCGGGCACGGTGTCACCGTACGGTCGGTTTCGAAAGAGGGCAGGAAGTGGGCCTTGGGCACCGCATAGTCAAGCATCGTACCACTCAGCAGATTGGCGCCCTCGTCGTATACGGCCGTCTCATAGAGTGACTGTCCCACGCCTTGCGCGATGCCGCCGTGTACCTGTCCATCCACAATCATCGGGTTGATGACGTTGCCCACGTCGTCGACCGCCAGATAGCGCTGAAGTTCCACTTGGCCGGTATTGGCGCAAACCTCGACGACCGCGATGTGCGTTCCGAACGGGAAAACGAAGTTCTCAGGATCGTAGAAACTCGTCGCCTCCAGCGCCGGCTCGATCCCCTTCGGCAGGTTGTGGGCGAGATACGCCTGTAACGCGACATCGGGCAGCGATTGCGCCTGATCTGGGGAACCCTTGACGAAGAAATTCCCATCGTCAAACTCCAGGTCCTCCTCGGCGGCCTCCAGCAGGTGGGCAGCGATGGTCCGTGCCTTGTCAACAACCTTCTCGGCCGCGGAAGCGATCGCGCTGCCGCCCGTCGCCGCGCTGCGGCTGCCGTACGTGCCCCAACCGTGAGGCATCACGCCGGAGTCGCCCTCGATTACGTCGATATCTTCGTAGGGTACACCCAGCGCACTGGCAACGATCTGCGCGTAGGTGGTTTCGTGACCCTGGCCGTGGCCGGAACAGCCGCTGTACACCGTCACCTTGCCGGTGGCGTGGACGCGCACGACCGCGCTTTCCCATTGCCCTGCCTGCGCACCGAGCGAACCGACAACAGCCGACGGCGCCAGACCGCAGGCCTCAATGTAGGTTGAAAGGCCTATACCGAGGTATCTACCTTGGTCTCTGGCCGCAGCCTGTTCCTTACGGAAGTCGTCGTAACCGATCGCCTCCAGAGCCTTGTCAAGCGCGCCCTCATAGTTGCCGCTGTCATACGCAAGCGCAACCTGTGTCTGGTAAGGGAAGTTGTCCGGCGCAACGAAATTGCGTCGACGGATCTCGGTCGGATCGATGCCGGTGACACGGGCCGCCTCATCCACCAGACGCTCGACGACGAACGTGGCTTCGGGCCGGCCGGCGCCGCGGTAAGCGTCAACGGGTACCGTATGCGTGAACACGCCGTAAACGTGGCAGTGAATCGCTGGCAGATCATATTCGCCCGACATCAGAGTACCGTACAGATAAGTAGGTACCGCCGGCGCAAATGTGGACAGATACGCGCCCATGGCCGCGTACGTGTCGACCCGCAAGCCGATGAATTTGCCGTTCGCATCCACCGCCATTTCGGCGTGCGTCACGTGGTCACGGCCGTGCGCATCGGTCAGGTAGGTCTCCGTGCGCGTCGCCGTCCACTTGACCGGGCGGCCGGTCTGCATCGACGCCCACGCCGCGATCGCCTCATCCGCGTAGTGATGGATCTTGCTGCCGAAACCGCCACCAACCTCCGGCGCGATCACCCGGATCTTGTGCTCCGGCAAGCCCAGCGAGGCCAGACTCATCAGCAGCCGGTGGATATGGGGATTCTGGGTCGTCATGTACAGAGTCAACTCGCCGGTGATGCTGTTGTAGTCTGCCAGCGCGGCGCGCGGCTCCATCGCATTCGGAATCAGGCGGTTGTTGACAATGTCCAGGCTCGCGACGTGCGCAGCGTTCGCAAAGGCGGCGTCCGTACTCTCCTTGTCGCCGATCTCCCAGTCGAAGGCGATGTTGTTCGGCGCCTCATCATGTACAAGTGGCGCCCCGTCTTCCGTCGCCTTCTTCGGATCGGCTACCCCATCGCGCGGATCGTAGTCCACGTAGATCAGATCGAGCGCGTCGTGCGCCGTGTACTGGTCGTCGGCGACAACGATCGCCACGCCGTCACCGACATAGCGCGTCGTGTCCTTCGCCAGCATGAAATGCTCGGGGATCTTCATGTCCGGCAGCAGCCAGCCGACCGGAATGCCGCCCGGCACGCCGCTCTCTTCGATATCCTTGGCCGTGTAGACGGCAACTACGCCGTCCAATGCCTCGGCTGCGCTGGCGTCAATGCTGTTGATCTTGGCGTGGGCATAGTCGCTCCGCAATATCGTGCAGTAGGCCATGTTAGGCAGCCGGAGATCGTCCGTGTACTTTGCCTGCCCGGTAATCAGCTCAGGGTCCTCTCGTCGGCGGATGGATGAACCGAATACACCCGCGCCGTTGCTTTCACCTGCCATATTCTGGTTCCTCCTTTAGCCGTTCATCGTCTCGGCGGCATCCTGCACCGCACGCACGATATTATGGTAACCGGTACAGCGGCACAGATTCCCCTCCAGCCCGTGGCGAATCTCATCTTCGCTCGGCTGCGGGTTCGTGCTCAGCAGGTCGACGCAGGAAATAATCATGCCCGGCGTGCAGAAACCGCACTGCAGCCCATGGTTGTCCCAGAAGGCCTGCTGCACTGGATGATATTCTCCGTTGCCCAAGCCCTCGATCGTGGTGATCTCACTGCCGTCTGCCTGGACCGCCAGCACGGTGCATGACTTGACCGCCTGCCCATCGAGCAGGATCGTGCAAGAGCCGCACTGGCTCGTGTCACAGCCGATCTTCGTGCCCGTCAGGCCCAGTTCCTCGCGCAGGAGATGCGCAAGAAGCAGCCTTGGCTCAACCTCCTTACTGACGCTTGCGCCATTGACCTCCAGTTCGATGGATATACCCATAGAGCTTCCTCCTCTTTTAGCGCTCTGAAGAAATCCGATCTATTTGGCTTTGCCGAATAGTTGCCGCCACATCCATACTAAGGCAGCGAAACCGGCCAGAATGTAAAGGACCTTGCGCCCACTGCTGTTGCTCGATGTCTCCTTCGCAAGGTCTGAGATTACATCTCTGGCCACGTTGATACCCACTTCCATTGTCGAGGGCGTTGCCACTTCAGGTTGTGCCGCTGTGCCGGCGGAACTTCCCGGCGGCGTCGGACCGCGCGCGCCGCCGGCGCCCGACTCCGAGGCCGCTTCAGTGCCGTTCGAAGGCGCTGCCGCATCCCCCGCCTCAGCTTCCGGCGCGGCTTCAGCCGGCTGAAGCCGCGCCGCAATGATATTCTCCAGCGACTGCAGTCCCTGCCGGGTCAGCGAACGCGCCGTACTGTCGACCAAACGTTGTCCCACACTGGCAATGCGCCCGCTCAACTGTGCGTCGCCGTCATAGTGCAGTGTTGTCGGTTCGTCGCCTTCCAGGCGCAGCGTCCCCACTCCCTTTACAAATCCGGGCCGTCCCTGCCCTGCAATCTCCATCCGGTAGCCGTTGGGCGCATCTATCTCGTCCAATGTGACCGTTCCGTTGAAATTGCCCTGCACTGGCCCAACGCGGATGCTGATCTCGCCGCTGAATTCGTTCTCGGAAGTCTTCTCCAGGCGTCTGCAACCAGGCAGAATCCGCGAAAGCGCATCGGGATCCAACAGCGCTTCCCATACCTCGCTCTTGGGAGCGTCAAAACTGTGTGTACCCGCCAATTTGACCATGTTAGTCAGTGCTCTTTCTTGCTATCGTTTTCCCGCAACTGAACAATCGTATTGATAGAGGTTCTGAACTGCGAGTGGAATGAAAAACCCGTCCGTCGAACTCTTGTCAAAATCGGTGATAAACCGTTGCCGAAAAAGTCGCCGACCTGGGTACCGGTACGGTGATGAGGATTTGGCGTTTCCGTTCCGGTTATAATGCGCCGGATTATAGCGCACCCTCTGAATATGGGCAAACAACGCCAAATAAGGGGGTACTTTGCAAGCTGGAGCCCCTACGAATTACGTGTGCTGACCACAACCGTGCCGGCAACCCAGTCATGGATGCTCTGCCGCCGCTGCGACAGCGCAGCGGTCACCATATATAGCAAAATCAATATGCCTGCGACTGCGTTCTGAAGCGCTAGCTGCGTCGGAACACCTTGCGGTGTGTTGGCCCACACAAGAAACACATGGTTCACTTCAAATGGGATCAGCATCACAGCAGTACGCAGCAGCGCCCTCCCGTAGCCAACGGGGCCGCCGTCCACTCTCTCCAACCGCAACCCTAACCAACGCATCGTCAGCGTTGCCTGCGCAGATGACGCCAGTGTCCCCGCATAGTAGAGAACCAGCGGCAGATCGACCGTTCCCAGCAGCCACAAGTGGTAGACCCCTTTGGAGAAACCGTCCCCGCTCAGCACGCCGCGTACCAGCGGATTCAGTCGTAGCGCCAGGAGTACACCCTGCAAGACCAGCACACCCGCAAATAGCAAGATCAACTCGGCGCTGTAGCTCACAACTCTTCTCTGAATCGACGCAAATGGGCGCTGGCAGGTGTGGGTTGCCACGCAAACTCTCCTTGTCCACGGATGCAGAAACGCATATAGTGTGCTGAGCATGGTCTCACTTTGACTGTAGGCGGCTACACTACAGCGAAACTGACCATATCGACAAATCGTATCGCTTCTGCCCTTCCATTAACGGAGAAATCAATGCAAATTTCGTCGATCCAAGCCTTTGCCCTGAAAATTCCTCCTTTCGGGGCAGATTCGAAAGTTGCCGATGACCAGGTCGAGACTTACGGCGACTACACAATTGCCGCTGATGCCTGGACCTCGATCTACTCCCGCAACCATGAGACCTGCCTGGTGCGCTTGGAGACCGATGACGGTCTGGTCGGCTGGGGCGAGGGCCAAGCCCCCGTCGCGCCCCGCGCTACCGCCGCCATCGTGGAGGAACTGTGCGCGCCCCTCCTGCTGGGCAAGGACCCTTTCGACGTGGAATTCCTCTGGTACCGCCTATACAGCGCCATGCGCGAGCGGGGCCACGTCACCGGCTTCTACGTCGACGCTCTCGCGGCCGTCGATCTGGCTCTCTACGACCTCCTGGGCAAAGCTCTGAACAAACCGGTCTACAAGCTTCTCGGCGGCGCCTTTCGCCCCGACGTGCAGGTCTACGCCGGCATGGGCGGGACACAGCCGGACGCCGCCACCGCCCACGCCACCTCCCTGCTCGCCGCGGGTTACCGCGCCCTGAAATTGCATCTGCGCATGCCCAATCCACAAATTCTTGCCGTCGTTGAGGCGGTGCGTAAGGCGGTGGGGCCGGAAATCGAATTGCTGGTGGATGTGCACGGCACGCGCGATGTGTCGGCGGCCATTGAATTAGGGAGGGGTTTGGAGGCGCTGGACGTTCGCTGGCTTGAGGCCCCCTGCCAGCCGGAGGACATTCGCGGCCAGGCCGAGATCGCCCGCGCCCTCTCAATGCAGGTGGCCACCGGCGAATGGCTACGCACCGTCTGGGAATGGCGTGACTGGATCGCGCTGCGCGGCTTCGACGTCGCCATGCCCGACATCGCCCGCACCGGCCTCTCCGAGGGCAAACGCATCGCCGCGCTCTGCGACAGCTTCAATTTGCCAATCGCCCCCCACGTGGGCGGCGGCGGCATCCTGTCCGTGGCCGCAACAATCCACTACTCGCTGGCGATTCCCAACTTCCAGATAATGGAGCACAGCCACGAAGCCCAGGCTTGGAAGGGGACCATCGCTCACTCCTATCCGATCCCGCAGGATGGCCGCTTTGCCGCGCCACAGGAGCCCGGACTGGGCGTCGACATCGACGAGGCCGCGGTGGCGCGTTACGCAAGCTAAGAAATGAATCTCGTTTGAATTCGGATTGGCGATATCCTTGACGCTCTCAAGCGACCGACGTCGTGCTGGGGCCGGCGGCCCCTGTCGTCTCTCTCGGCCTCACGCTTTCGACAGCGCTTCAGCCGATATGCCAAGTTCCTCCAGATCTTCCCCCAGAATCTCGCCAGGATGTATAGATCGCATCCAGTCCTCAAACCCCCAGCGCCGCGCGAATATCCTCCAGATGGCCCACCTCATGGGCGTGGATCGTCTCGTAATACTGGTCGATCGTGATCTCGCCCCGCGACGGATGACGGCCCGTCAACGCCCACTCGCTCCCGTCAAGGGATTCCATCACCTCAAGCGTTTTGGCGCGGGTAGCGGCCGCACTGGCCATCAGTTCTTTTGGCACAACCTCACCCGTTCTCCGGACCAGGCCCGCGTTCCAACGCTCCAGGTCGAAATCGTCCGGGATCGTGGCTTCCCCTTTGCGTATCTTGTGAACGTGGATGCTCATGCCCCGCTCGCTCTCGACCAGATGTGCGAGAACGGTGGCCACCGTCCACGTGTCACCCTCTGCGAATACCGTCGCCTGCCACTCCTCCGGCGAGAGGCCGTTGAGAAGATCAAACAACGCCTCGCGTGATTCGCCTAGCTTTTCCTTCCAATGGGCCCTTCGTTCTGCGGACATCTCTAGTTCTCCCATTCTTAAGGTAGGCCTGTATTTGGTGTCTCCGCGCCGTCCCTATGGTATACTTGCATGGCAAAAACCACCGCCGTTGCCAAACCTTCGAACAGGAACGACCTCATCTGCTGGACTCTTCTTGCCTTCGCCGCCCGAAGAGCCCTTCTCACAGGAGCATTGACAATGAAAGGTAAGTTTATCACTGCCTCGACAATGGAGCGAGATCACATGGATTGGGGCGTCATGGGCTGGGCGAGCCGCCCCGTCACAACCGCCGCCCGCGATCTGGTCGTCATCGAAGTCACACTCGAAACCGGACAGGGCCATGCCTTTCACAAACACCCTGACCAGGAAGAGGTGATCTACGTCATCGACGGCACGATTGAGCAGTGGATCGAGCAGGAAAAGCAACTACTTTCCGCCGGTGACTCTGCTTTCATCGGCGCTGACGTCGTCCATGCCTCCTTCAACGACTCGGGCAGCCCCGCAAAACTGCTGGCCATCCTCGGCCCCTGCATCGGCGAAGAAGGCTACGCACTCGTCGACGTGTTTGAAGAGGAACCGTGGCGTTCGCTGCGCTGAAGCCCTGCTTGAATAACATAGGCACAAAGTTCTCGCATACAGGAAACTCCACATGACCAACAAGTACCGCATGATCCAGGTGGGGACCGGCGGACAGGGCAACGGCTGGTGCTCCCGATTCCTGCCCCCCAATATCGCTGACGGCCGCATCGAACCGGTTGCCGCCGTGGACGTAAATCCGGATGTCCTTATTAACGCCCAGCAGCATCTGGGGTTGCCGCCTGAGAAGTGCTATACCGACATTGAGCGCGCCTTCGACGAAAACGCAGCCGACTTCTGTACCGTTGTCGTCCCTCCGGCCTTCCACGAGTCCGTCGTCGATGTCGCCCTCGCGCACGACATGCACATTATCTCGGAAAAGCCGATCGCCGATACGCTTGAAGGCTCCGTGCGCATCGCTGCCAAGGTAAGGCGGGCAGGGAAAAAGATGGGTGTGACCATGAGCCATCGTTTCGACCAGGACAAGACCACCCTGCGCCGCGAGCTGCGCGCCGGCCGGGCCGGCGCCATCGATTACATCATTTGCCGCTTTACCTGCGGGCTGCGCAACTTTGGAGACTGGGGCGCCCACTTCCGCCACACAATGGAAGAGACCCTGATGATCGAAGGGTCGGTTCATCATCTGGACATCATCGCCGACCTGGCTGACTCAAAATGCGACACGCTCTACGCCCAGACCTGGAACCCGACCTGGGGCGAGTACAACACCGGTTCGCAAGGCCACGTCATGATGACATTCGAAAACGGTACACGCGCTTTCTACGAGGGGGCCAAGACAAACGCCTGCGGCTTCAACGGCTGGTCGCAAGAGTACTTCCGCGCCGAATGTGAACATGAGACCCTGATCATGGACTGCCGCCGCATCGAGCGGTACCCCTACCAGCCAAAGCAGTACAGCCGCGAAGGCCGGGGCGAGGAAGTCCAGCTCATGGAACAGGCCAAGTGGAGAAACGAGTGGCTCATTGCCCAGTTCCTGGACTGGATGGACGGCGGGCCACCGATGGAGACCAACGTCGAGGCCAATCTACAGTCGGTCGCGCTGATTTTCGCCGCCATTGAGAGCAGTCACACCGGCCAGCCGGTAAAGGTGCAGGAGTTCCTGCGCCAAGCCCAGGAGGAGGAAGAAAGGGCCCACGCGGCCTGAAATAGTGATGCACAATATATCACAGGAGGAATGCCATGTCCGGGACCGTTCTTCTCGTCGGCGCGCTGGACACAAAGGGCGCTGAGTACGCGTTTGTCAAGGATCTGATTGAAGCTGCCGGTCTGCAGACTCTCGTAGTCGATTTTGGCGTGATGGGCCAGCCGGCCTTCGACCCCGATGTCAGCCGCGCAGAAGTTGCCGCCGCCGCTGGTGGCGATCTGGCCTATCTGGCCTCGGGCACGCGCAAGGATGAGGCCATGCGGACCATGGCCCAGGGGCTGGCCTCCGTCGTAGAACGCCTCTATGGCGAGGGGCGTTTCGACGGCATTCTTGGGATGGGCGGCAGCGGCGGGACCTCCATCGCCACCGCAGCCATGCGCACGCTACCAGTCGGCGTGCCCAAAGTAATGGTCTCCACCGTCGGCGGCGGCGATGTCAGCGTCTACGCCGGCAGCAAGGACATAACCTTTATGCCCTCCGTCGTCGACGTGGCCGGCATCAACCGCCTCAGCCGCGCCATCTACGCCAATGCGGCCGGCGCCATCGCCGGCATGGTTAAGACCGAAGCCGAAGCCACCGCCGACGAGCGGCCGCTCATTGCCGCCTCCATGTTCGGCAATACGACCGCAGCCGTCGACCACGCCCGCGGCCTGCTGGAGGCCGAAGGCTACGAGGTCCTCGTCTTCCATGCCACCGGCAGCGGCGGGCGTACCATGGAGGACCTGATTCGCGACGGCTACATCGCCGGCTGTCTCGACATGACCACCACCGAGCTGGCCGACGAAATCTGCGACGGCGTCTTCAGCGCTGGGCCTGACCGTGTCCAGGCTGCGCCCAGCCAGGGCGTCCCCACCGTTGTCGTGCCCGGTTGCGTGGACATGGCCAACTTCGGCGGCATCGAGACCGTGCCCGACCATTACCGCGAGCGGACTCTCTACGAGTGGAACCCGGAAGTCACTCTTCTGCGTACCAACGAGGAGGAAAACCGGCAGATGGGCGCAATGCTGGCCGCGGCCGCCAACGCCGGCCAGGCCGGCAAGGTATCAGTGCTGATCCCTCTCGGCGGCGTTTCCATGTTGGACAGCGAAGGCGACCGTTTCTGGGATCCTGATGCCGACAACGCCTGCTTCGACGCCCTCAAAAATGACCTGCGCGCCGACATCCCGCTGATCGAGATGGACGCCAATATCAACGACCCTGAATTTGCCGAAAAGGCGGTTGCTCTGCTTCTGGAGATGCTCCAGGAGTAGGCTTGGCGCGTCCCATTCGCCCCGCTAAATTTCACACCAAGTACGCTCTACGAACTGTCCAAGGAGCATTCCATATGTCGATCCCAAGACAGGAAATCATCGTCCGGCTCAAGGCCCAGCAAGCCGCCGGCAGGCCCATCGTCGGCTGCGGCGCCGGCGCCGGCATCTCGGCCAAGTTCGCCGAAGCCGGCGGCGCCGATCTTATCATCATCTACAACTCCGGCCGTTTCCGCATGGCCGGCCGCGGCTCGCTTTCCGGTATGATGCCCTACGGCGACGCCAATGGCATCGTCGTCGAAATGGCGGCGGAAGTGCTCCCGGTCGTGCAGGATATACCGGTCCTGGCCGGTGTCTGCGGCACTGATCCCTTCCGCCTCAAGCACGTATTTCTCAAACAGCTCAAGGAAATCGGCTTCAGCGGCGTGCAGAACTTCCCCACCGTCGGCCTCCTCGACGGCGCCTTCCGCGAGAATCTGGAGGGAACCGGCATGGGCTATGACAAGGAGGTCGAGGCCATCGCCGTCGCCCATCAGCTTGACATGTTCACAGCGCCCTACGTCTTTACGCCGGAGGAGGCGACCGCCATGGCCGAGGCCGGCGCCGACCTGCTCGTCGCCCACGTCGGTCTCACCACCGCCGGCACTATCGGCGCCGCAGTCGCCTACACATTGGAGGAGGCTGTCGACAAAGTGCAGGACATGGCCGCCGCCGGCCGGGCGGTCAATCCCGACCAGATCGTCATCTGTCACGGCGGCCCCTTCGACGAGCCCGAAAACGTCGGCACTGCCCTCAAAATGATGCCCGGCATCGCCGGCTTCTTCGGCGCCTCCAGCATTGAGCGCCTCCCCACCGAGCGCGCCATCCGCGGCCAGGTAGAGGCGTTCAAAAGCATGGCGCTGGGTTAATAGACTAGTCGGGGACCTTTGCAGCCGTCAAAGTAAATAGATTGACATCGGATCCAAAATTTGCATCGCAATGGAGAGAGAGATGTACTTATGCGTACAGTTTCCCGCCGCCAATTCCTGCGGTCCACGGCCAACAGCCGGAATGGCGCTGACCCTGGCTGCCGCATTGCACCAAACCCGTCCGCCCGTTACGCTGGCTGCTGACGCGTTCCTCCATTATGATCCCGGACGGCCTGGATATCCTGAGGATGCCAGACGTGCAGGAGTTTCTGGGCGCAGGAGAAGCTGCATCGTGGGTCGCCCTGCCGTTTCGTCGACGCATTTCAACGCAATCTTGACGTCAACAATTTGCGCGTAGAAGTCTGAAAGTCCGCCATCGGGCATGCCGGAGCACACTGCAAAGGTGGTGCCGGCCGCGGAGGCCCTCTGGAAAACAATTCCAGGCCAGATTCGTGCGGCCGGGCCGGAGGCTCTTTGGAAGTTCCACCAAGGAAAGGATTGGTCCGTCACGATTATGCCGGAAGAGTCATCGGGCGGGCCGACTGACTGCGCAGAACGGAGTATGCGTGAGAGTTCTTCGCCATGATCGAATAACTGGCGCTGTGGGAGAATCACGATGAGTCGAGCTGACGTAGCTGGATGCCAAGGCGCGTTCTCCGTACAGATAGCCATACGTGCCACAGGCGTTCGGACCATAAATGCGTATGGACAACAGAGAGCGATACCCGCGCGCGGCGGACCTGTTCGACCCGGAGCGTCTGCCCGCCTTCCACGACCCCTTCGCCGCAGGGGCGGGGCCATCCCCTTGGAGGCGCAACGGCTGGGCTTGGAGAGCTACGCCAGCGACCTCAACCCGGTGGCGGTGCTGATCAACAAGGCGATGATCGAGATTCCGCCCAAGTTTGCGGGCGGGCCGCCGGTCAACCCGGAGCGCAACGGTGGTCAGGTGGACATCGCCGCGACCTGGAAGGGCTAGCGGAAAGGGCTGAAGAGCGTAAAGAGCAGTGCGACAAATCGACTAAACGGTAGAGAAGGATGCGCGACGTTATACGGGCTGGAGCAAGAATGCATCGGTAAATCGCTCTGGACCCCAAGATTGGAGCGTGACTCGATGGAGATGGCTATCGTGCAACGGATGGGGATGGCCTGAAGCGCTAACCTGGTTCGCCGCAAGCTGGGACGGTGATCGCCTGGCTGTGGGCGCGCACGGCGCTGGCAGCCCCAACCCGGCCTTCGCATGATGTGGAAGTTCCGCTGGCGTCCACGTTCATTCTGTCGAAGAAGAAGGGGAAGGAAGCCTACGTGGAGCCGGTCATTGGGGGAGAGGGCGGCTATCACTTCACTCGATAAGGTCGGGGACGCCGCCTGAATTGTCGGCTCATTTTCCGGACCATACGACATCCGTAAAGATGGTAAAGTGTCAATTCTCGTGTCTTACAGTTGGTGTTCCCAGTGCTCATTTGAATGACCGCGACGATAGAATACGGTCTGGACGCGAAGCGCGCGTACCGATGGCTCAAGAAATTAGCGAAGACGCCTGATGGGGGCAGAGGTTACGTTTCGCTAACGCCAGCACAAAGAGCATGTTGCCCTGAGCGACCCGATGCAAGTTCTGGGGACAGCAAAGCCGAATATCGAGACTTCAGGAAGCGTGCGAATCGGATCGGAGTCAAGGGATTGGAAGCTGCTACGGACATGACCCACCTATGCTGGCCGAGACCTGTTCACCGACCGTCAGTTGGTGGCGCTGACGACCTTCTCTGATTTGGTGGGCGAAGCGCGTGAACGCATCCGTCTCGACGCGGTGGCCGCTATGGGTTGCCGGACGATGGCGTTCCCCTGCGCGAGGGTGGCGCCGGCGCGACCGCGTATGCTGAGGCTGTAAGCGTGTATTTGGCATTTCTAGTCGATCAGTTAACAAATCACCAGACAACAATCTGTGGCTGGCACGTCAATAACACACAGCTTCGGAATACTGGTTGCACGTCAAGCTCTTCCGATGACTTGGGACTATGCCGAAAGCAATCTATTCTGCGAGTCTACGGGTAGCTATGCAAACCTGATCGACCGGCAATTGAAGGGGTTGAGCAAACACTGGGAAACGGCCATGCTGGTACCGCATCTCGGGCGGACGCTAAACCAGCAATGGAGATTTCATTTGACAAGCTCATTTCCACTGACCCTCCTTACTATGACAACATTGGCTACGCCGATCTATCTGACTTTTTCTATGTCTGGATGCGCCGTTCTCTGCGACAAACCTTCCCTGGAGGATCTTCTGCCACGATTGCCGTGCCCAAAACTGAAGAATTGGTAGCTGCGCCTTACCGCCACGCGAGCAAGGAAGAAGCAGAAACGTTCTTTCTTGAGGGTATGACGAATCTGGAGCGATGCAGCGACTCGTCGACCTGTTCAACATTTCAAGCTCTTCCAGTTACCGTCTATTACGCAGCTTTAAGCAGTCGGAGAAGGAAAGACAACAGACGGCAGGACGAAGTACCGGTTGGGAGACATTTCTTGAACGCGCTGAATCTTTGCGGCTTCACCATCAGTGGTACTTGGCCCATTCGCACGGAAATGAGCAATCGTCCAGTAGCAGGCGGTACAAATGCCCTCGCCTCCAGCATCGTACTCGTATGTCGTCCGCGCCCCGCCGACGCGCCGATGGCAACGCGCCGCGAGTTCGTTTCAGACGCGCTCAAAGAGGAACTGCCTGAAGCCCTGGGCGCCATGCAGGCGGGCAACATCGCGCCGGTACCTCGCGCAGGCCGCCATCGGTCCCGGCAGGCCGTCCAGCCGCTACGCCAACGGGAATCATTCTTGTCGCAAACGATCTTCAAGGGACGGAAGCTACGCACCGCGTCCTCGACGTCAAAGGCGACTCCCTCACCGTGCGCGAAGCCCTCTCGCTCATCAACGAGACCCTGGAAGAGACCCTCGCCGAACAGGAAGGCGACTTCGACGCCGACACGCGCTGGGCCGTGGCCTGGTTCGAACAGGCCAGCTTCAACCAGGACGAGTTCGGCATCGCCGAAACGCTCTCCAAGGCCAAGAACACCAGCGTCGCCGGCATGATCCAGGCCGGCATCCTCAACGCCGGCGGCGGCAAGGCGCGTCTGCTGCGTCCTGAGGAACTCCCCGACGACTGGAACCCCGAAACCGACAGCCGCCGCACCATCTGGGAGATCGTGCACCATCTGATCCGCGCGCATAACCAGTCCGGCGAGGTCGGGGCCGCAAAATTGCTGGACCAAGCTCTCGGCTGACGCCTGAGTCCGCGCGCGAGCTGCCTACCATCTCTACCGCGTCTGCGAACAGAAGAACCGCGCCCAGGAAGCCCTGGGGTATAATGCCCTCGTGCAGAGCTGGCCCGAGATCGCACCGAGTTGGCCCGCGATCGCCCGTGGGCCGAACAGGCTACGTTGCTCAGCGAGGCCGGGGGGTTGAAGGAGATTAACTGTGATTTGCGCCGCCGCGATCCATGAAGGGCCGCTAAGAACACCGAAGGCGTGGCGGGTTTTCTTTGAGTGACTGCGCGGTTTTGGGCGGGTCAGTCGCGCTTTGCTCCCGCAAATCACTTTTCTGACAAACGTCAACGATCCCTGATTGATCCGGCGAATTTCACTGTCCCAAAAGGTATATAATCCCCTTTCAAAGCCAAACGTCACCGGGGCGACCTATCGTCCGCACCCAATCACTCAGGAGTTCCTTTCATGTTTTATTCCAAAATTCCCGGTATCGACAAGCCGATCTCCCGCCTCGTACTGGGAACGATGTGGATAAACACACAGAGTCTCGACGACGCATTCCCCGTGCTGGACGCCTTTCACGCGGCCGGCGGCAACTGCCTCGACACTGCCCACGGCTACGGCCGCGGCGACAATGAGCGCGCCGTAGGCCAGTGGATCAACGAACGCGGCCTGCGCGACGAGGTCGTCATCCTCGGCAAAGGCGCCCACCACAGCCAGGACCGCAAACGGGTCACGCCCTACGACATCCAGTCCGACCTCCACGATAGTCTCGCGCGCTTTAAGGTGGACAGTATCGACCTCTACGTGCTACACCGCGACGACCCCGATAAGCCGGTCGGCCCGATCGTCGAGACGCTCCACGCCGCCAAGGAGGCCGGCCAGATCGACGCCTACGGCGGCTCTAATTGGAGCGCCGAACGCCTGCAAGAGGCCAACGAATACGCCGCCGCACATGGCCTGACCCCTTTCGTCGCCAGCAGCCCCCAGTTCAGCCTCGCTGTCCAGATAGAGCCGCCTTGGCGAGACTGTATCAGCGTCAGCGGGCCGGCCGGTGAGGCCGCGCGCGCCTGGTGCCGCGATAACGGCGTAACGCTCTTTGTCTGGTCCAGTCTGGCCGGCGGCTTTTTCAGCGGCCGCTTCCGCCGCGACAACCTGGACACATTTACCGAATGGTATGATCAGCTTGCCGTCAAGGTCTACTGTGAAGAGGGGAACTTCAAGCGCCACGACCGCGTGCAGGAACTGGCCGCCGACAAGGGCGTCACCGTGCCCCATATCGCCCTGGCCTACGTCTACAACCAACCCGATGGCATCCACGCGTTGTCAGGGGCGCGTAACATCGATGAGGTACGCGTAAACGTCGAGGCGTCCGAGATCAAGCTGTCTGAGGAGGAGATCGCCTACCTGGAGTTGAAGAGTTGAGCCTGACAAAAGCCAATCCGATCAAAGTTAGCCGGACGAGAATACAATCTCAACGCGACAGTGGTCGCTGGGCCCCCACAACTCCGGCTCATTGATCGCTCGCACGCACACCGATTTCGTACCGGAGCGCATCGAGAGTTTTCGTTCTTGGATTTCTCCGTCTCGCAATCTACTTGCCTTCCTCGCTCGCTGTTTCCAGCAGATTCCGGAGTGCGGGCAGAAGGCGCGGGATATCGGTACAAATGATGTCCCAGATAACGTCGTCATCCAGCCCCAGATACACGTGCGCTACGCGGTTGCGCGTCCCGATTATCTGGCGCCACTCAATCTCTGGATGTGCCTCGCGCACTTCGCTTGGGACATGGGTTGCCGCCTCACCGATAAGTTCAATGTTGCGGAGAGTTGCATCATAGATCAAGCTCTCGTTAACGAACGCATCTAAATCCAGACCTTTCGTGTAGGTAAGAACCTTCTCGCAGAATTCGCACATGTCCTGGACGTAGAGCCGCCAGTGGCGCCCTTCACGCTCGGCCTCACACATCGATGGCCTCTCGTTCCACAAAGGGCGCAGTTCCTTCCGTAACGCCCTTGAAGTTACCAGATCCACGGGCCTGCCAGCAAGTCCTCAATATAAAACTGAACCCCAAAGTACCGCTTCGATGTCGCAGGTCCGTCGAAATGCACGAGAATATCCACATCGCTCTCCTCCTCCGCCCGATCGCGCGCAACCGACCCGAAGAGTGCGAGTTCAAGGACGCCAAATCGTTGCATCAGGGTGGGCTTGTGTTCACCCTGAGCCGTCTTAGAATCTGCTCTCTGTTCATGGCTCACTTCCCTTACCCGTCCGAGATTCAAGAGTGGCGGTCATGCGCACATTCTAAGCTACGTCAGGTGAAATGCCAGCACTGTGATCCATCCGAGTGTTCTGCCATCCCTGGTCCCATAAGAGGCAGCTTGTCCCTCTAACGAAAACCAAAAGGCGATCCAATGATAAGCCGGATCGCCTTTCTTATTGCGACGCTCTTCCCTCACGAACATCGCTAAACTGGTGGAGATGGCGGGAATCGAACCCGCGTCCGCAACATCCGCCCTGAAACGTCTACAAGCTTAGTTGATCTATGTCAGTTTTGTCGGCGGGCCTCGGATCAACACGAGGCGCATCGCTGACTAGCCGATTCTCTTAGGCAGCGCTATCGGCGTACCGATGCCGCAGCTCACAGTGTATGACAGCAACCGCCCAGCCTGCTGGCCCCACCGGGACGGGCCGTGGCCCTTCTTAAAGGGCCGGTGGCTTACTTAGGCCGCCGCAGCCGCGGAAGCGGCCGGGGTGAAACCAAAGTTGAAAGCCATGCCTGTGTTCTTGGCATTTGTATTGTTTTGCGCCTTTTTTACGTAGTCGACGCTCTACGGCTTGCAGTCTCAGGCCTGACAATGCCCCGTCGAAGCCGTTCATCCCCATCGTACCTTATTATAGCCCAGTCCTCCCACCAAGTCAAGTTTTTCGCAAACTCGCCTCAAGAGGATTCCACCGTGTCTACACTGGGCAAAGCCTTTACGAAATAGACGGAATCGTCCTCAAGGCTGGGCTGGATGCCAAACCCCATGGAAGTTTTTAAGTGGAAGTTGGCGTCATTTCCATAATCGCTGCGAGAGCGGACCTGGCAGCAGTTCAGTTCTCTCGCACGTCCCATCGCCTCCAGCTGCAGAGAGCGTCCAATGCCCTGGTTGCGCTCCTTCGGCAGCACGCCGAACGCGATGATCTTCGCTTCGTAAAGGACCTTATCTCGAAAGACGATCGGCGGTCGCCCTTCGTCCTCTCCCAGTCGCTGCACGACAAAACGCAGAAATCCTACTGGCCGGCCCTCTACGAGCGCGGTGAACACATGGCTGGAGCGGAAATGTCCAGCCTGTACTTCGATGTACGGCTGTCTGTTCCAACCGCTCAATCACCGGCCAAAGCTGCTCCCACAGCTGACTTTCCTCAGTTACTTCCACAATCGTCATTTTCAGTTCCCTACCTGCACCCCTACCCATCGATTCGCCTCATATAGAGTTCTCAGCCTCCGATTGCCTCGTCACTTTTCGACTGATCCCTCCTCGCCAGCGCCAGCAGCCACTGCGCCGGCAACAGCACCGCCGAAGAGACCGTCAGCGCCGCTGGAATGCGCGCGGCCGTCCCGATCCAGCCCAGGACCGGGCCGCCGGCCGCCTGACCCAGAGAGTTCGCCTGTCCCCACAGCGAGATGACCGTCGCCCGCTGGGCGCTGCGCGTATTGCGCACGATCCACGCGTTCTCCAGCGGCTCGATCGTGCTGCGGCACAGGTTGATCCCCCACAAGGCCACTATCGCCGTCCAGAAGGTACGAGTCCAAGCGAGGAGCAGCAGACTGGCCGGCAGCAGCCCATAGAGCAATGTCAGCCAGTTGATGGAACGCGCCCGATCCTCAGCCGCCCGTCCCCGCCGCGCCAGCTCGTTGGCCGCAATCCCGGTCAACGTTGCCCCTGCGCCAATGACACCGAACCAGAAAACCGTATCGTCCAGGCCAAAGAAGGAGGGAAAGTCGAAGCTGTTCAGCAGGTGCGGAGTCCAGAGACGGTCATAGCCCTCGCTGTATAGCCCGGTCACAAGGCTGAGGCCAACGACAATGCGCAGAGCCGGATGCCCCCGCACCGCGCGCAACCCTGCGCGGGCAGTGTCAGCCATCTGCTTCCATGTCTCCCTTTCCTCCGACGGCGTGGGGCGAAACCCTCTTTCAGGCATGATCAGCGCCATGCAAGCGGCCAGCGCGAGGTACAGCACTCCGCCGGCCAGGATCGGCAACTGCAGCCAGCGGCTCGCCAACCACACGCTGACCCCGATACCCACAAACCCCGCTATCAGTTCGACCTGGGCCGAACGCAGATAAACCGGGCCCGCCGCTTCGACGCCGATCTCGTCGGCCAGCCAGGCCTGTAACGCGCCGCTGACAAAGGTGTAGCCGATTCCCCACAGCACCTGCGCGCCCAGCACAGCCCAGAACATCGGGATCGACCCCTCCAGCAGATAACCGCAGCCGACCAGCGCCAGCCCGATGATCACCGACAGCCGCCGCGAGTAAACGTCGGCGACCGCGCCGGTCGGCACTTCGAACAACAGGACCGTCACCTCTAACACAGTGCCCACCAGCACCATCTGCAGAGGATTCAGGCCCACCGTCTCCACCTGGTATATCAGGTTGATCGTGAAGACAAGCGCGTTAAAGAGCGCCCGCCCGCCGCCAATGAAAAGATAGATACGGGTCGGATTCTGATTCAGCAAAGGGATTCAGGTCGTGTGCCCTCGGCGTCGTGCCCAGGCAATAAGGTAAGTGCCCGGTCTCTTGGGCTGACGGCGGTCCGCCGGCGAGTGAAGGTGAATTGAAGGTGTTTGGGTCCAAAAGGAAGTCGCGTGTTCGCACCGCTTCGCCAGCTGCCAGGCGCCCCTGTGGCGCCCAGGACGAATCGCTTACCGCTGCTGCCTTCCGGCCCTGACGGGGTTCACGGCGCCCTGCCGCACAGGACCCAGCGACTGACGAAGCGATGCAAACACGCGAGGCGGAGAGGGAGGGATTTGAACCCTCGAGGGCTTTCACCCTACGAGCTTTCCAGGCCCGCGCACTCGGCCAGACTATGCGACCTCTCCGAACTGAAAGAGCCGGCCTGTCGCCAACCCTTTCCAAAAAGCCGAATCAGTATAGCCAAACGGGACAGGACAGGCAAATCTGGGGCACTGAGAATGCGGTGCAGATTGCACGCCGCAACAGCCCTCCTGCGCTTACGTAACATGCAAAACTGCAGACTACTCTTTTCCGCGGACTGTCAACTGTCTTTACTGCCTCTCAGCCAGCCAGCTAGCCGCGTCCTTGGCAAAGTAGGTCAGTATCATATCCGCGCCGGCCCGTTTAATGCTGGTCAGGCTCTCCAGTGCGCACTTCTCCAGGTCGAGCCAGCCATTGGCCGCGGCCGCGTGGAGCATCGCATACTCCCCGCTCACCTGATACGCAGCCGTGGGCAGGTTGAACTCTTCCCGCACCGCCGCCAGAACATCCAGATAGGGCAGCGCCGGCTTGACCATGATCATGTCGGCTCCCTCAGCGACGTCGAGCGCAACCTCCTTAAGCGCCTCGCGGCGGTTGGCCGGGTCCATCTGATACTGGCTGCGGTCGCCGAAGGAGGGAGGGCTCTCGGCTGCCTCGCGGAAAGGTCCGTAGAAACTGCTGGCGTATTTGGCCGCGTAACTCAGTATCGGCACATGCGCCAACCCGGCCTCGTCCAGCGTACTTCGGATCGCCGCCACCATGCCGTCCAGCATCGCCGACGGCGCAATGATGTCCGCACCGGCCTCCGCATGGACAACCGACGCCCGTCCCAACAGCTCCAGTGTCGGGTCGTTGAGCAGATAGCCCTCCGGCAGCGCCGCGTTGTAGCTGTCCACCGTCGGCGAATTGATAATTCCGCAGTGACCGTGATCGGTATACTCACAAAAACACATGTCGGAGATGACGATCAGTTCCGGCGCGGCCTCCTTCAAAGCACGGATCGCCTCAGGCACCACCCCGTGGGGATTGAAGTTGTCGCTTCCGCACCAGTCCTTTTCCGCCGGAATACCAAACAGAAGCACCGCCGGAATGCCCAGCTCCAGAACCGAATCGGCCTCCCGGACCAATTCGTCTACCGAAAGTTGAAACTGCCCCGGCATCGAAGCGATCGGGCGGCGCTCGCCCCGGCCGTGGCGCACAAACAGCGGGTAGATAAAGTCGGCCGGCGACAGTGTTGTCTCTCGCACCATCCGCCGCAGCGCCGGGCTCATCCGCATCCGCCGCGGACGCACTGCCGGCTCCGCGGCTGTCGCATGACCGTTGATGATAGTCTGTACAGGTTGCAAGCTGTTCATAGTCTTCCCACCATGTTTATTTCATCCAAGCAAGATGGCATTCTTCCGATTACCACCTGCCAGATCTTTTCCTGAAGCAGTCTCGTTACAACTCAATCACACCAGTTGCCCCCAAAACAGATTTGTCTCATACGGGAATGCAAGCACGCCGTCCTCCTGGCGCTGTTCAAATAGCTCACGCAGGGCTTGGACTCGCCAGTCGCCTGAAAGACCAATTTCTCTCTGCAAAAAAGGGATGATTTCCCGGGGATAACGCGGCCGGTATCTGAGATAATTCTCGACACGACCGTTGAAGCGGACGCTGGATCTAACGTCGTCATCGCCGGCGACGGGCAAAATGGGACTTCAGGCTCTGTACCAGCCCTTCAACAGTCCGACTCTCGGCCACGACCTGCACTGGCAACTCATGCCGCCGTGCCGCCTCCGCCGTCATCGGCCCGATGCAGGCAACAGTCACGTCACAGAGCATGCCGGCGTCACCGCTTTCGGCCTTGAGCCGGCTCACAAAATTGTGGACCGTCGAGGCGCTCGTAAACAGGACGACATCCACATCCCCCTGCCAGAAATGCCGCGGCAAATCATCCCCGCCATGTCCGACAACGGTCTGGTAGGCTGCCACCGCCCTGACCTCTGCACCGGCCTGTTGCAGAGCCTTCACTAGCACCGGCCGCGCGATCGCCGACTGCGGCAGAAATACCCGGCTTCCTCTGCCCACCTGCAGGCTGGCCGCCAGTGATTCAGCCACATACTCTTCCGGCAACAGGTCTATGACAAGGTTCAACTCCTGTGCGATTGCGGCCGCGGTCGCCGAACCGACGGCCGCTACCTTTGTATTGGACCGGGCAACGCTTTCGAGCCCGATGCCCAGGTCCCGCAGCCGATCGGCCAAAATGTATACAGTGTTGGTGCTGGTCACGATGAGCCAGTCGAATTGCCCCCTGGCCAGCTCCGTCAGCGCTGCGTCAAACTCGGTCGAATCGGCGCAAGGCTCAATTTCGACCGTGGGATAGTGCAACACTTGGGCGCCCTCTGCTTCCAATAATCGGGTCAGAGTTGGCGCTTGACGCAAGGCGCGTGTGTTTGCGATTCGAAGGCCTGTGAGCGTCTGGGTAGTCATCTTTGGAGGTTCTTCCCTATCTGGATGGAAACGGTAATCTGTCTACTATGGCTGCCGATTCTCGTCCGGCGTCCCTTCACTCTCAGCGATCTGCTCGATGATCTCCTGCGCTCCTCGGTGTAACACCTGTTGCGCAAGGGCCCGGCCCAACTGGTCTGCCTCTCCGCGCGGGCCGGCTATCCGCGCATCGACCTGGCGGCTGCCGTCCGGCGCACTGACCCGGCCCCAGAGTCGCAGACTTTGATCCGATCTCTCGTCTGCGGAGCTGCCGGCATCCGCGCCCTTCGCGCTACACTCTCCCAGCGCGCCAACGGAAGCGCGACAGCCTCCCCCGAGTTCGGCCAGGAAAGCCCGCTCGGCTGTCACCGCTGCACGCGTCTCCTTGTCATCAATGCTCCTGAAAAACGCCAGCCATTCAGCCCCCCGCCGGCACTGCACCGCCAGCGCACCCTGGCCCGGGGCCGGCAACATCGTCTCAAACGGCAGCGTGACCGAAATGTGAGCCTCCAGCCCCAGCCGTTTCAGCCCCGCAACGGCCAGAACCGCGGCGTCATACTCTCCCGCCGAATCAAGCGTCTTGCGTACACGCGTGTCCACATTGCCGCGGATATCCACGATCCGCAAGTCCGGGCGCAGCGCCAGCAACTGGGCCGCCCGGCGCCGGCTGCCTGTACCGACCACAGCCCCTTCTCGAAGTGCCGGGAGGCCTTCCCGCACCGTCTCTCTTGCCTCTCCCGCGCCTCGCACAACGAGCGCGTCCGCAACATCGTCCCTGGCCGGAATCGCACCCAGAACCAACCCTTCCGGATCAACAACAGGCAGGTCCTTCAGGCTGTGGACGGCTCCGTCAATTCTGCCTTGCCGCAACCTTTCCTCCAATTCCAGCGTGAACAGACCTTTGCCGCCAATGCTCGGCAGGGGTCTGTCCTTAAACTCGTCTCCCCGGGTCTGGATGATGACCGTTTCGACTGACACGTCAGGATACAGCGCGCGCAGCCGCGTAGCCACATGCTCTGTCTGCCAGAGGGCCAGTGCCGATCCTCGGCTGCCTAGACGTATATGACGAGGGGTGGACATTCCTGATCGGAAACGGGCGGCTTGCCGCCAACGTCTGCTTCGGTCGCGGTACGGTCAGTCGGCTCTGCCCAAACGCGAAGAGAACTGCTGGCTGGGCATAGCCCAAAACTCTCTATCTCAGAGATGCGGTAAGCATAGCAGTAGCCTATCCACTGGTCAAATGTAGCCGTTCTATGGCCAGATCCTGAATTAGTCAATTCGATCCCCCTCAGAGAGGAGGACGCGGGGGTCCCTGACTTTCCGTCGTTTCTCACTCCTCCCCGCTGACGTCCGTGCCATTGAAGGCCCACTTTAGCAATCCCGAAAACCCAAACCAGATCCGTAAAATCATGCTTCAAAATCTGACCCCGATCGCAGCGCATCGGTCTGTTGCCGCATCCGCGACATTCAAGTAGAATGGGGCAGTTTTATCTGAACTCGGTTGAGGACCGATGACGACAATACGCCTACCCGGCCTCGTCGATGCGCACGTCCATCTCCGCGAACCGGGCTACACTCAGAAAGAGGATTTCCATTCCGGCACATGCGCTGCCCTCGCTGGCGGCGTTACGACCGTGTTGGATATGCCCAACACCGTTCCCCCCACGTCCACCCCGGCCAATTTCCAGGAAAAGGTGCGTCTGGTGGGAGAAAAGGCAGTCTGTGATGTTGGACTGTTTGTCGGCGCAACCGTAGCCGATATCGATGCCTACCTCCCCGTTGCCTCCCAGGCGTGTGGTCTCAAAATCTACGTCAACGAAACATTCGGCAGCCTGCGCATCGAAGAACTGGGTCTCCTCCATCGCCTGTTCCGAACTTGGGCCCGGCGTGCTGACGAACTGAAAGGCTGGCGGCAGACCGCGTTGGACGCGGAAAACGGGCAAAACCGCGCGGCGCAGGCATCCGCGCCCACGCTTGGCCCCGTCGCCGTCCACGCAGAAGAGCTGATGGTACCCGTCTGTCTGACTCTCAGTCATCTCTACCACGTGCCGCTGCATATCGTACACGTCAGCCGCCGCAGCGAAATCGAACTCATCCGCGCGGCCAAAGAGCAAGGCATCTCGGTCACCTGCGAGGCCACCCCCCACCATCTTTTCCTGACCGAAGACGACTATATACGCGGCGGCAACCGTTTCGACATGCGTCCCAAATTAGCCTCACCTGACGACGTAGCGGCTCTGTGGGAAAACCTCGATGTCATCGACATTTTCGCCACCGACCATGCGCCTCACACTTTCTCCGAAAAAGGCATGCCGCGGCGAGAAGAAATAGATGAGGAGGGAGTCGCGAGAAACCCCTCCGTGGCCTCAGAACTGCCTCCGAGCGGTGGTACACACACTCCGAACTCAACACTACCTGGCGTGCCGGGTGTGGAAACCATGCTCCCTCTTTTGCTCACAGCTGTCGACGCCGGCCAATTGGAGCTGGACGACCTGCTCCTGCGCTGCGTCGAGAATCCCCGTCGCATCTACGGTCTTGAGGAGCAGCCTCAGACCTGGATAGAACTGGACATCGACAAAGTGTATGAACTGGACGACGCCGGCATGCGTACCCGTTGCGGCTGGACACCCTTTGCCGGGCGGCCAGTGAAGGGTCGCGTCGACAAAGTCGTGTTGAGGGGTGAGACCGTCTATGATGGCGAACGGGTCCTGGCAACACGCGGAAGCGGACGTGTACTTTTCCAAGAGCTTGGGTAGTATCAGTTGAGAACCGGCCAAACTCGAATTCCTCCGGTCCAGACCCTGAAAACGGGGTAAATGCCTCCCGCCGTCGGTCTGTGTTTTGACGCGTAGAGCGCGCTCTTGGTGTGAATCGATTACAAGAAGTACAGGAATGGAGCACATGACAACCACGATAGAGAGCTTTGCGGGCGAAGACATTCTCAGCGTCAATCAGTTTGATAGCGCCTCGCTCAATGCTATTTTCGGCATTGCCCATGAGATGCGCGTACTGGTCGAGCGTTTCGGCGGCGCCGAGTTGTTGCAGGGCAAAATTCTGGCCAATCTCTTCTACGAACCGTCCACACGCACCAGTTCCAGTTTTACCGCCGCAATGCAGCGCCTTGGCGGACAAGTGATCCCTATCAACAACGTTCAGTACAGTTCCGTCAGCAAAGGTGAAAGCCTGCCCGATACCATCCGCACCCTTGAGTGCTACGCAGATGTGATCGTCATTCGCCATCCGGAAGTAGGCGCAGCCGCAACCGCCGCCTACTATGCCGAAAAGCCAGTAATAAACGCCGGCGACGGCGTCGGCGAACACCCCACCCAGGCCCTGCTTGACCTCTTCACTGTACAGGAAGAGTTGCAGCAGATCGACGGACTCACCGTCGTGATGGTGGGCGACCTGCGTTTCGGGCGCACTGTTCACAGCTTGACCAAACTGCTGTTGAACTACAACGTCTCCTTCATTTTCGTCAGCCCGGATATCTTGCGCCTGCCCGCCGATGTCCTGGAAGCCGTAAAGGCTTCCGGCCATCCCTATTGCCAGGTAGACGATCTGCACTCGGTCATCGGAAAAGCGGATGTGCTTTACATGACCCGTGTGCAAAGAGAGCGCTTTACCGACCTGGCTGAGTACGATAGGGTCAAGGATTTTTACATAGCCGACCAGGACCTGATGGCCAAAGCCGGGAAGAAGATGATCGTCATGCACCCGCTGCCCCGCGTCGGCGAGATCAGTTACGCTCTTGACGACGACCCCCGAGCCGCTTACTTTCGGCAAATGCGCAACGGAATGTATATTCGGATGGCGCTGCTTGCCGCACTTCTGGGCAAGGCGTAACCGCGAATGCCAGTCGAGAATTCTTCCACTATGCCGCGGCGCCCCGTCGCCACAATTGACAGGACCATCTCTCTCACTGTTGACCCCCGGCACAGATTACTTTCCCGAAATTCACTATGATTTTGACGTCATGACTGCTCTCCTCTATAATTTCCTCTAGCCCGTCTCATGGAGGACGAAAAGCGTTGCCCTTTGCGTGTAAGTGTAAGCAGTTGTCCAACGTCGAATGTCCTGACTTCTGGAGTCAGCAAGGGATACATCAGTTGGTAAGCGCGGAGAACCAATTCCGTCCGACTGGGTCGGATGCGCCCCATTTCCCAATGGGCGCAACTTGGATGAAGAAGGAAGGTAAGTATGAAACGGATTGTGATCACAGGCATGGGCGCGATCACACCCATTGGCAACGATCCAGGCACATTCTGGAAAAACCTGCTGATCGGTAAATCCGGCGCTGGCGAATTGACTCTATTTGATGCCGGGGATATGCCTTACAACATCGCTTGTGAGGTAAAGGAATTCGACGCGCGGCAATACATGGATCGTAAGTTCATTCGGCGCACGGCCCGTGCCACCCAGTTTGCCGTTGCCGCCACAAAGCAGGCGTTGACCGACGCCGGTCTGGATATCTCTGACGCCAATCGGGACGAAGTCGGCGTGATGATGGCCACAGGCGGGGGCGGCATCATTGAAATCGAGCACGCCACCGAAAAGCTGGTCGAAAAGTCCTGGAAGACCGTGGGCCCATTTGTTGTGCCCAGTGCCATGGCCAATGCAGCCAGTTGTGTCGTCTCCATGGCGGTCGGCGCGCGCGGTCCGATCATGACCAGCGTCGCCGCCTGCGCCAGCGGCCATTATTCGATTTTGGAGGCGTTTCACTTTCTCCAGAGAGGCGAAGCCGATGTGATGATCGCCGGCGGCACCGAATCGGCCATTTCAATGTTGACTTTTGCCGCCTTCGGCAACATGGGGCCGCTCTCCAAAGATACGGACAGGCCGCAGCAGGCCTGTCGCCCTTTCTCTATCGATCGCAACGGATTTGTCAGCGGCGAAGGAGCGGTTTCGATGATTATGGAAACTGAGGAGCATGCTCGAGCACGCGGGGCCCAAATCTACGCCGAAGTCCTCGGCGGCGCGCTGACAGGCGATGCCTACCACCTGACCGCGCCCGACCCCAGCGCCGACGGCGCCAGCCGCGCCATTCAGAAAGCCCTGCGCTTTTCCAGCCTCGCCCCGGAAGATGTCGATCTGATCCTGGCCCACGGTACCGGTACCGAGCTGAACGATGAGGTGGAAGCGCTCGCCATTCGCCAGGTCTTCGGCCAGCCGACGCCCAAGACCACCAGCATCAAGAGCATGGTCGGCCATGCATTGGGCGCTGCTGGCGCCGAGTCCGCACTGGCCGCGGTCATGGCCATACGGGAGAACATAATTCCACCGACGATCAACTACACCGAAGACCCGGAGTTGGGCGTTGATGTCGTCGGCAATGAAGTGCTCGACTTCCCCGTACGCTGCGCCATCGTCAACGCCTTTGGCTTCGGAGGTCAAAACGTCGTAGCCGCCTTTGGAGAGTACGACGGCTGAAGGTGAGACGTGATTGAGCCGCTCCGTATGAGACCGGATTAAGCCGTCCTGAAATTAGAGCCGGCCTCTCTTCCCATTGCTTCCCTACGTAATTCCCCAGATGCGCAACAGGCCCCACAGCACCAGCAGGCCCGAAACCACAAAGGTCACGGCGCCGTTTCGCAGGCGGACAGCTTCATCTGACCTCTTCGTCCATACCCAGCCGACGTGCAGTAAAATGATGGCGAGCAGCATCGTGAAAGGATGCTCTATTGTGCGGGCTGCATTTGCGCCTACTATGCCCATACTCGCTCCCACGCCCCATAAGATCGCACCTAGGAGCAGCTGGATATCTATGATAATGATAGCGTACAGCCCAATTCGCCGCTCCAACGTACTCCACGGCTGCCCCCGCAGCCAGTTGACCATATAGACCGCCACCGCCACAACCAGCGCCAGTGAGGTCAGGTATTGCCAGCCACTATGAGCTTGTATCATAAAGTAGTACATTCTATTGATTTTCCCCTTGTTTCTACGGACACCCGAGATAGGCGTCCACACACGGTCCCATACGCGATATTATGACATACACCGCTTCGTTACCGTATGCGATCATCCCTTGAAATAGTTTTTTCGGCGTGCTTCTGGTAGACTTCACAAAAAATGAGCGCCTGGCAATGGCGCGGCGGATAACCTGTTATCTTGCTCTATCGAGCTCGATTCCCGGTTTTGTCGACAGGTGGTAGCATTCTGACAACCTTAGCGGAGCGTAAGCATTCCAAAAAATTTCAGGGGCAAGTGGCGATCATCACCGGTGGAGGACGCGGCATCGGTGCCGCCGCTGGCAACCTGTTGGCATCAGCAGGCGCAGCCGTCGTACTCACCGCCCGCAGCGAAGACCAGATCGAGACAGTCGCTAGGCAGATTCGCCGCGCCGGGGCAAAGGCGATCGCTGTACCCTGCGATGTCACCAATCCCGATCAGATCGAAGAGGTCGTGGAAGCAGCCCTCACTCAGTTCGACCGGATCGATATCCTGGTTAATAACGCCGGCATCATCTGGCCGGTAGAGCAAGTATGTGAGGCCGACCCCGAGGAATGGGCTTACAACATCCACTGCAATCTCGTTGGACCCTTTCAAATGGCCCGTAATGTGCTGCCCGTCATGATCGACCAGGGTTATGGCCGTATCCTCAATGTCACCAGCGGCGCGGCCGAAAATGTCTCGCCCGGTTGGAGCGCCTACTGCGCGGCTAAGGCCGGCCTCAACATGCTCACGCGCTGCCTGGCCGCCGAGCTGCAGGCCGACGGCGCGGCCGGGATTACCGTCAACGCGCTCGCGCCCGGCATGGTGGATACGGAAATGCAGGCCGACATTCGCAGCATAGATACACACGACTCAAGCCTCGACTTCAGCCGTTTCCATGAAGCCCACCGGCAAGGCACGCTTCTCAGCCCCGAATCCTCCGCCCGTTTGATCTATTGGCTCGTCGGCCCGTGGGGCCGGGAGTTCTCCGGCGAAATTTTCTCCCGCGCCGACGCGCACTGGCTTGAAAAAGTAAAGCAAGACCTGGCTTAAACATTCTTAACCACCCTATTTGGAGGCTTTGCACTGATGGCATATGAGCGGATCGTCGTTCCCAGCGAAGGCAAAAGGATCGACATCGACCAGAATGGAGATCTACAGGTACCGGACAATCCCATCGTTTGTTTTATAGAAGGCGATGGCACAGGCCCGGACATCTGGACGGCCAGCCAGCCCGTGTTGGATGAAGCCGTGGCCAAGGCCTACGGCGGTCAGAAAAAGATAGTTTGGATGGAGGTCTACGCCGGCGACAAAGCCAACGACGTCTATAATGAAATCGTCTGGTTGCCGCAGGAAACATTGGACGCCATCGATGAATATATGGTGGCGCTCAAAGGCCCTCTGACGACCCCGGTAGGCGGTGGCATCCGCAGCATCAACGTCGCCCTGCGCCAGCGGCTCGACCTGTATGCCTGCGTGCGCCCAGTTCGTTACTTCAGCGGTGTCCCCAGTCCGGTAAAGCAGCCGGAGCTGGTTGACATGGTGATATTTCGCGAAAATACTGAGGACATCTACGCCGGGATCGAGTTCGAGGACGGCACCGACGAAGCCGAGCGCTTCAAACGGATCTTCAGTGAGGCCTTCAGCGATAGTTATGCCAAGGTACGCTTTCCTGATACCGCCGGCTTCGGCATAAAGCCGGTAAGTCAGGAGGGTACGGACCGCCTCGTACGCGCCGCCATCCAATACGCGCTCGACAACGGGCGCGAGAGCGTGACCCTCGTGCATAAAGGCAATATCATGAAGTTTACCGAGGGCGCTTTCCGCAACTGGGGCTACCAGACCGCCGACCAGAGCTTCGGCGCACAACTCCTGGATGGCGGCCCCTGGCGTCAGTTGCCGGCCGCCGACGGCGGAGACATCATCATCAAGGATGTCATCGCCGATGCCATGCTGCAACAGATCCTCACGCGTCCGGCCGAATATGACGTGCTGGCAACCCTCAATCTGAACGGTGACTATATCAGCGACGCCTTGGCGGCACAGGTTGGCGGCATTGGCATCGCGCCCGGAGCAAACATTAACTACGAGACCGGCCGCGCCATCTTCGAGGCCACCCACGGCACCGCCCCCAAATACACCGGCCAGGATAAGGTAAACCCTTCGTCGGTAATCCTGTCAGGCGAGATGATGCTTCGCCATCTCGGTTGGCACCGGGCCGCCGACCTGATTATTCAGGCGATGGAAGAAACCATCGGTCAAAAGAGGGTCACTTACGACTTTGAACGGCTGATGGAGAGCGCCACCTTGCTGAAGTGCAGTGAATTCGGCCAGGCGCTGATCGAAAATATGTAGGATTGTATTTCCGCCACCCAGTTGCCCGGATCACTTTGGCCCGCGCACTTTGCGCGGGCCTGCCTGTTTCCGTGTGTGCCTCCAGCAAGCGACGGAGGAGTTTTCTATATCCAGCTAAACCTTTTCAATGGCAGAAACACGCTATAGGCGCTGCCCCGGCTGCGACCAATTTACCCCCGATTCAGAGGCGCTCTGCAGTCACTGCGGACGTTCCTTCGACTCTCCGCCTTCCAAAGGCACTGCGAAGAGATGGGGGATTCAGACCGCGATCTTGGGTGTACTGTTACTTCTGTTGGTGCTGTCTCTTATCTTTGAGGGCCGTCCCCGATTCATCGATTCCCTTGCGACGGCAGTGGCGAACCCTCCCCTCACACCAACCTCATCCAGCGAGACCGCGGTTCGAGAGGTACTTCCCGACGTAGCCTCTAAGCCCACCCAGACGCCTATACCCGAACCGATTGTTCTTGTCGAGAGAAACATGAATGTTCGCGGGGGGCCTGGCACTTTCTATCCCATTGTCGGCGCGGCTAAACCCGGAGATCAGTTCCCCATCATTGGCCGTAATGAGACCAGCGACTGGTGGCGAATCTGGTACTATGGGACGCTGGCGTGGATCTATGCTCCCCTGGTAACGACGGCCAATACTGAAGACACTACAATCGCAGTCTTCATCCCTCCCAAGCTCACCTCGGCCCAGATTTTTCAGAAAGTTTCTCCGGCTATCGCTTACGTTCAGACCGGAGAGGCGAGCGGCAGTGGCGTCCTGTTCGAGGGGCGGTATGTCGTTACCAACCGCCACGTGGTCTATCCATTCGATACAGCGCGCGTCGTCTTTCCTAACGGAGCTGAGTTCGATGGTGTACACGTCAGGGGTTGGGACTTGGAGGCCGACCTGGCCGTACTCGGCCCAATCGACATCCCCACCGAGCCTCTGCCCCTGATCGACGGGGAGACCACGCCCATCGGCGCCGACATGTACCTCATAGGCTACCCGGCCGAGTTCGAATCTTTCCCGCAGCCGACGATCGTTAAGGGTATCCTGTCCCGTCTGCGCCAAGGTGAATCGGGTCGGATTACTTACTTCCAGACCGACGCTTCAATCGCCGGAGGACAAAGTGGGGGCGCGCTCGTGTCGGACACGGGTGCCGTAATCGGCATCAGCGGCTCCAGTATAGCCGACGGAAAGTTCGCACTTGTGGCTTCATCAGCCGACCTTCTGCCCCGCATCAGGCAACTCATAGCTGGCGGCGGCGACCCCGTCCAGGGAGATCGCCGCCGGCGGGCAGCCGTCAACTACGATGGCGGCATCGATCTGCTCGGGTTTGCCCTGGAGCAAGGGGAGGACCGCCTTCCCACTCAAGAGACGATAAGTTTGAAGCAAGATCTTCCGCTCTGGGTGGGCATGCGATGGAGGACTGGCCCCGATCAGCAAGTCGATTTCGCGATTTCCCTCCGCATTTATGACGAGTCGGGAAACAGAGTTTTCCAACAAGATGAAGTCCTGACTGACGCTGAATCCAGGGCCACGAGCCAGTGGCAGGAACAGGAGCCTGTCGACACCTGGTTTGAACTGGGTATCCCGGCCGACCTTCCGCCGGGCGTGTATGAGTTGCGCCTGATCGTTTACAATATCGAGACCCTGACACCGACCGTTGAGATCGAAGTCTGGGAGCCGGATGTGCTTCTGGCGCGCATGCGTCGGGGCGAAAGTCAGTAGAAATTTGGAGTTGGCTCTTACAGGGCCGGCAAGAAAACTTTCAGGCCAATCTTTCTTGGAGATCGGCGCCAGACCGCTTCAGCAAGATCGTAACGACGAAAACGGGACAGCCCCGACCGATTCTCAGCACGCCCGCCCCATCATCCGACCCGTCCTCCCCAACATTTCTTCGATTCTCTGGGCCTGACCGTTTACAGGTCAGCGGTGTCCCAAAATCTATCTTTCTCCGGCCTGAATTGACAGGATCACCGGTGATGATTATGATTTGTCTATCGATTCGTTCTGTTTGGAACAAGGTGCCCTGAAACTACCACCCATCTCAAATTCCCATGCCGCAAAAAGGAGTTCCCAGCCAATGGCTGCCCTGGTAGCATCGATCTTCAGAGGCATTACCTACAGAGGAGCGGAGGGCCAGTGGGCTTGGATATTGCACCGGGCAAGCGGGCTCGGCATCGTCCTCTTCCTGTACATGCACATTGTCAGTATCTTCATTGCCGCAATTGGGCCGGGACCGTATGAATGGGTCCATGCGGTCCTGTACACATCGCCGCCCGCCAAGGTCCTGGAAGTCCTTCTTCTTTTCGGAGTTCTTTACCACGCATTCAACGGCATGCGGATAATTATCATCGACTTTTTCCCGGCGCTGGGGCGATATCAGCGGACGATCGTGCGGATCGAACTGGTGCTCGTCGTGATTGTGCTTGTGCCCGCTGCCATCATCACCCTGCGGGGCATCTTCTGAGGAGTGAAAAATGGCGATATCTTCGAGCCGACCGGTCCAAGGGAAAATCAACTACGGCGCACCCAATCACGAACGCAGAATCTGGCTGTTCATGCGTCTTACCGGGCTGGTGATGTTTATCACAGTTGTTTTTCATCTTCTTTATATGCACATGGTCGTGGGCGTGGAAAATATCACTTTCGACAACATTGACGCACGCTGGTCCGGCCCGGCAGGCGTGTTCTGGCGCCTCTTCGACGCCTCCCTTCTATTCATCGGCATGGCCCACGGCATGAACGGCGTCCGCTTCTCGATCAACGACTACGTGCACAATAAGATTCTCAATTTCCTGCTCACGGCGGCTGTCTACGGCCTCGGTCTTTTCTTGATCCTGCTCGGTTCTCTTGCGATTGTTCTGGGCGCCGGCGGCTTGGGAAATCTGTTCCAGCGCTTGACAGGCTGATGGCTTACTCTCGAGCGCGTCGCAACATGCGGGATTAGCGCCAAACGTTTCGTCGCTTCGCAACATGAGGACAAGATGATCCATACGCATAAATATGAAACGGTCGTTGTTGGCGCCGGCGGCGCCGGTCTGATGGCAGCCCTCTACGCCAGCCAGGGCAGCGACACAGCCGTTCTGACCAAACTTTATCCCACGCGCAGCCATACCGGCACCGCGCAGGGAGGAATCGGCGCCGCCCTCGGCAATCTCGAAGAAGACCGCGCCGAATGGCACACTTTTGACACGATTAAAGGCAGCGACTATCTCGCCGACCAGGACGCGGTCGATATCATGTGCCAGGAGGCCGTAGACGTTATCTACGAACTGGAACACATGGGCCTGCCCTTCGACCGCACCGCCGAAGGCAAGATTGCCCAGCGGCCGTTCGGCGGCCATACCAGCAACTTCGGCGAAAAACCTGTACGCCGTGCCTGTCACGCCGCAGACCGCACAGGCCACATGATCCTGCAAACGCTCTATCAGCAGTGCATCGCCCACAACGTGCGCTTTTTCGATGAGTTCCACGTGCTTGACCTGCTGCTTTCCGCCGACGGGCAGGCCACCGGTGTCGTCGCCTACGAGATCGACAGCGGCGACCTCCACGTCTTTCACGGCAAGGCTCTGGTTTTCGCCACCGGCGGTTTTGGCCGCATGTGGGAGATCACCAGCAACGCCCACAGCCTCACCGGTGACGGCCCTGCCATCGCTCTGCACAAAGGCATCCCCCTGGAAGATATGGAATTCTTCCAGTTTCACCCCACCGGCATCTACAAGATGGGCATCCTCATTACCGAAGGCGTGCGCGGCGAGGGCGGCATCCTGCGAAACCGTGAAGGCGAACGCTTCATGGAACGCTACGCCCCCAACCTCAAAGACCTGGCAAGCCGCGACGTGGTCAGCCGGGCTATCTACCTCGAGGTCCGCGACAACAAAGGCATCGATGGCGGGCGCTACGTCCATCTCGACGCCACTCACCTCGGCCGTCAGGTCGTGGAGACGAAACTGGCCGACAGCGCCGAGTTCTGCAAGACCTACCTCGGCATCGACCCCGCGGTGGAGCCGATGCCTGTGCAGCCTACTGCTCACTACGCTATGGGCGGCATTCCTACAAACGTCGACGGCGAAGTTCAGTTAAATGCCCAGGGCGACGTAGTGCCCGGTTTCTACGCCGCCGGCGAGGTCGCCTGTGTCAGCGTACACGGCGCCAACCGGCTCGGCACCAACAGCCTCGTCGATCTCGTCGTCTTCGGCAAACGGGCCGGCAAAGCCGCCGCCGCCTACTGTCAGCAAAACGACTGGGCCGAGTTGCCGTCAGAAACCTGGGAGCCGACTCAGGCCATGTTACAGAACATGCTGGGCAACGACGGCCAACACAATGTCGCTGATCTGCGCGCCGAAATGCAGGCGCTCATGATGGACAAAGTAGGTGTTTTCCGCACCGAAGAGGGCATACAGTCGGCCCTGAACCGCATTCGGGAACTGCAGGAATCTGCTCAGGACATCACAGTCATGGACAAAGGCAAGCGCTTCAATACCGACATCCTTGAAGCCATCGAACTGCAAAATCTGCTTGACCTTGCCGAAGTGACCGCAGCCAGCGCCCTCGCTCGCACGGAAAGCCGCGGGGCCCACAGCCGCGAAGATCACAAGGCCCGCGACGACGAGAACTGGCTTACCCACACCTACGCGTCAAAGGTGGATGGGAAGATCAGCTTGGACTACGCGCCGGTGAATATCACTATCCACCATCCCAAGGAGCGAACCTACTAATATGCGCATCAAAATGCGAATTCGCAGATTCAATCCGGAGGCCGATTCCAAGCCCTGGTGGGGAGAGTATTGGGTGGATGTGGAAGAGAGCGACCGCGTGCTGGATGCTCTGCATCAGGTGAAGTGGTACCAGGACGGCACCCTTACCCTGCGCCGCTCCTGCGCCCATGGCATCTGCGGCAGCGACGCAATGGTGATCAACGGCCGTAACGCACTGGCCTGTAAGGTGCTGATGCAGGATGTCGGCGACGTGTGCCAGGTCGAACCGCTGCGCTCGATGCCGCTGATCAAGGACCTAGTCGTGGACATGGAGCCCTTTTTCGCCAAGTACCGGGCCGTCCTCCCCTACCTGATCAACGACAACTTGCCCTCCTCAGGTGAGCGCTACCAGAGCCAAGAAGCTCGCGCACGCTACGATGATACGACCAAATGCATTCTCTGCGCAGCCTGCACCACCTCCTGTCCCAGCTTCTGGGCCAACGAGGACTACATCGGCCCCGCCGCCATCGTCCAGGCCCACCGTTTCATCTTCGATGACCGCGACGCCGCCGCCGACCTGCGCCTACGCGTGCTCAACGATGCTGACGGCGTCTGGCGCTGCCGCACTGTCTTTAACTGTGTCCAGGCCTGCCCGCGTGAAATCGACGTAACGCGGGCTATCGGTGAAGTGAAGCTGGCTCTGATGAACGGCCTCGAAGACTGACCAAAGCGCTCTGTCGGTTCCGCCCCAGACTTGGCAGGCGCTTACTCCTGCCGCACCGTATCCTCCAGCCACGCTCTTAAACGCGTAGCCAGCCGCGGCTTGGGTTGCTCTGTTTCCACCTCTACGCCTCTCAACGCCATAGCAAACTCGGCTCCGCTTTCAAAGCGGTCCTCCGGCTTCTTGGACAGCGCCTTGAGTATGATCTGCTCAAGTTCGGGCGATACCCATCCCCATGCCGACGGTGGAGGAGGTGTCTGCGAGATATGCGCATCCAGGACCTCCTCCCTCGAACCGTAAAAGGGTCTGCGTCCTGAAACCATTAGATAAAGGACGATTCCCAGGCTGTACAGGTCCGAACGTTTGTCAGGCTCCTTTTTAGCGCGAATTTGTTCAGGCGCCAGAAAGGCCGGCGTACCATAAATGCCCGGCGCATTGTCAGTCGGATTGTCGATATCGTAGACAGTGCCGAAGTCAAAGAGTACCGCCCGACCGCTTGGCCCCAGCAATACATTGGACGTCTTGACGTCCCGGTGTACCTTGCCGGAATCGTGCAGATAATCGAGCGCTTCAGCTACCTGGCGGGCAATGTCGATGGCCGCAACTTCGCCTATCGATTTTGCGCGCAGCAGAAACTCCTCCAAAGTCCCGCCCTCGACCAACTCCATGGCGATGAAGAGGCGGCCGTTTGCCTCGCCGGCCTCGTAGACCTGAAGAATCCCCGGATGCCGCAACCGGGCAAGCGTTCGATACTCGATCTGAAAGCATGAGCGCATATGTGGCTGGCTCGCCGCCGCCGGATTGAGCACCTTGAAAGCTACTTGACGGCCGGTCAGGTCCTGCGCGCGGTACACAACGGCCGTCGCACCCTGGCCCAATGGCTCCAGTATCCGGTATCGACCCAGTTGTGATGATATGGGGAGTAGATTGGGTCCTGCGCTCGCGCCGTAGGACATGACAGCTTCTTTGGTGGCAGGGGGTGGCGCAATCGGTGGTCGGCAAAAAGCGGCCTGCGGCCTCGCCTTTCACGCTTCACTATCTGGCATTATAGCCGACTGAACAGAGGGTTGCCAATGAAGCCGGAGACGGTCGGGTCGGCCAACGCCCCACTGCCTCAAATCCTATGAAGAACTGATCTCCGGATAGAAAAGTGCCGCCCCTTGCAGCCCTGTCTGGGCATTCGATCCCAGATGCCACCGCCCCAAATTGGCCCAGAACAGCACTGACAGCTCCGGGCCGCCGAAACAGACATTGGTCGGCGCTCCCAGAATCGTTCCTTCGTAGTCATCCATCAGGACGGTCAGATCGCCGCTGGGCAAAACACGCAGAATCGTGTCCGGCCGGTAGCAGGAGATTAGAAAACTGCCGTCCGCGCAAAAGGCCAAACCATCCGGCACAATGTGAGGCAACTCGACAACCGTCTCGGTTGGTCCTGCCTTTCGTCCACCATCGATAGGAAAACGTATTACCTGAGGAGGGCTGAGCGACATCGCGACATACAAATATTGGCCGTCTGGGCTGACTGCGCAGCCATTGGGAAACTGGCTGTTCTCAGTATCGACCACGGCTGAAGTCCCATCCGGCGCGACGCAGAAAGTGCAGCCGTCGTTGCCATACCATGATCCTGAATTGGTCACATACAGATTCCCCTGCGCGTCGAATGCCGGATAGTTCGGCGTGGTCATCGGGCGCTCCTTAGTACCGGCGCTGTACTGGCTTACCTCGCCCGCGGGCGTCACCTTGTAAACGGCGCCACGGTCGGCTGTACAGATATACACGTTGGCCGCGGCGTCCAGCGCCATACCCAAATTGAGGCCTCCCGTATTCGCATATTCCTCGACCCGGCGCTCCTGATAGTCGATGCGGTAGACCTGTCCCGCCTCGCCGCCGGCATATATCTTGCCATCAGGACCCAGCGCCACACCTTCGGGATGGTCCAGCCCCTCTACAAACATTTCTGCATGTTTCAGGTTGATCAACGGCATTACCTTCCTCCTCAACTGGAGTGAAACTCGTTCTCTGTGTCGGCCGACGAAGTCGAAAAGATTGGGCTGCCGCCAACCGCAGACATTGATCTGAGCACAGATGGCGGGCCGCCCGCGCTAGTACCTGTTGGTCACAACTCCTGGCTGCCACTGGTTCGCGCCCATCAACTGCTGCACCAGTTCCGACGGGTTATCTAGTTCGGCCAGCTGTGCCCGCATGTCCTCCTGCGTAACGTAAAAAGGCCGCGTATACATCCCCAACAGTACCGATCGCGCCTTGTCCGTGACATTGGGCCGCGCCGAATGCCACGTCTTGCCGTTCATCACCATCACACTGCCGCGCTGCCCGGTCAGGATCTCCGCCTCCTCAATCCACTGGTGCGCGATCTCCGGCGGCGGCCGGTGTCCTTTGAGATGGCTGTACGGCAAAATGCCTGTGCCCCCATTCTCCTCCGTCAAGTCATCCAGCAACCACATCGTCTGCCCGCTGACGTTATCGGTCGGCCATGGCTGGTTCACTCGCTGGAACGGAAAATCCGGATGCCAGCCGTAACGGTCAAATCCGGGATAAGCGGTGTTCGACGTCCAAGTGGAGCAGATCATATCCTCGTCCAAATACGCCTTCCAGATCGAAACGATAAGGGGATGGGCCATTAGCTCCACAAAGATCGGATCTTTGACGGCGATGCGGGCCACGCGCTGCGTCCGCGTCCGCCAGGTGCCCTCAGTTGCCTCCTCCGCCAGCAGGCGTTCCAGCACCGAGCGGGCTTCATCTGCTTTTTTCGGTGTTATCACTTCTGGGATTACACAGTAGCCCCGTTCATCCATCTCGGCGATAATTTTGGAAACATCGTGCTGCTCGTTCGAACCCTTGTCCACGAGCGTCGCTCCTGTACCTGATTTTGTGCTCATAACTAAACGCGGCCTCCCTGAGCAATGCGTAATAAAATGCGAGACAGGCCTTCTGTTGTCTCGCTTCAACCTGTTAGGAGGAGCCCAGCGGCGGCTGGTCGTGCCTGATGATCCAGTCAACGAACCGCGCCCGCATCGACGGCGAGCGGGCATGACCGACTTCCGAGTCCACGAAATGCTCCGCCCGTCCACCCCTTTCGTTGATCAGGCGCACCGTCTCCGCATTGGTCGATGCCGGGCAGTCGGTATCGAGTCCGCCGTCAATGAAGAGGACCGGCCGGTCCGTAAACCGGTCAGGATGAGACTGCGTAGCGTACTTCGCGCACCAGTCGTCACACCAGGTCCCCCGCTGTGCCTGCCGGCACCATTCATCGGCCTGGAAAAAGCTCGACCTGCCCACAATTGAAACCATTGAGACATACGCGCTATTTTCGGCAAAGACCATCTGCGCGATCAGCCCGCCCATCGACGAGCCGCAAACCTGGGGATTTCAGTCTGAACTGAATGGCAGCGCCATGACCGCTTCGAAAAACGCCGGCCCCTCCGTCCGCGTCCTGTCCATCGCCTGGCAGACAAAAGCCCAGCCGTTGAACTGGGCGCGAAACCAGGCATCGGTCCGGCGTTCGCCGTGTTCGTAACAGTCGGGCGCCACCACGCAAAATCCGGCCGACGCCAGCTGCACCAGCGCCTGGTCCGGGTTCTCGATGCTGCCCTTATCGCCCGTCCAGCCGTGATAATGAACGACGACCGGGGCTTCAACAACCCTTGTATCGCGTAAAATGAAAGAGGGGATGCCGGCAAGTTCCTCTCTGTCTATCGTAAGCATGGCGAACCTATCCTCTGTTGTTTTCCCCAAACTCCCGTTCCAGCGTAATCTGCCACGCCCGAAAAAGCTGGCGCTGCTCAGGTGAGTATCGCGCATAAGTCTGAGGCAGAAGGTACTGGTCTTCGTCCATCGTGGCGATGTTCTGCGACTTCATCCAGAACGGCCCGTACCCGATATGAACTGTTTTTCGTGTCCGATCGGAGCGATTCGTAAGGCCACCGTGACGCAGATTCTCGGTGAACAGAATTGCGTCGCCCGCCTTCACCGGCAGCCCGATCATGCCCGGCTCCTCGTCCGGGTTCCCACCCTCGTAGGGTGAGACCATATTGCTCTTGTGCGTTGCCGGCACAACGCAGAAAGGCCCGTCGTCCGGCCCAACGTCATGGACGAAATAGACCATCCGCACCATCATACAGTTGATCCCTCTCTGGCTATACGCGTACCTGTGCTTTACGCCGATCGGGCCTCCCATGTGCGTGCCGGTCTGGTTGCCGGGATAGCGTATGCGGATTTCAGAGTTATTGATCGTCGGCCGCTCCTGAACAATGGCGTGAATGTAGGACATCGTCGGCGCGTGATTGACCAGCACGTCAAAAACGGGATCCGCGTTGAAGAAGTCCTCAATGATAATTGTCTTCCCTTTTTCCCTCGCGCCGGTGACATAGTAGCCCCTTTCGGCGTTGTGGTGATACTCGAGTTGGCCAGTCGGGCTCTTCCGGCGCGGAGCCTCCGTCGCACGCGCAACCGCCTCCTCTTCCAGCGCGTCAATAGCAGCTGCCAAGCTCTCGACCTGCTCGTTCGTTAACAGATCGGGAACCGTAATGTATCCCACGCGATCGAATTCGTATCTTTCGATTTCGTTCATGTCTTCCTCTCCACACTGGTGGTCAAAAGCGTTGTTGGCTGCAAGCTGCTCCAGACATCACTCCTGACTCAACCCCGATTCTGTTCGCCATTCGTCCCCGGATACAGAACACAAGCCACCTCTCGCCCCGCGCTTTCCGCGTGCAAGCCACGCAGCGCTCTCGATCCGAAAAGCTGCCGGCCCCCACGTCGGCCAGCGGCGCCACCGCCAGATCCTCTTTCCAGCGTCTGTTTGGGTCGGGTACCGGCACCGAACTCATCAAGAGCTGCGCATAAGGGTGGCGGGGATCACCCGTCACGCCCTCTGTCTTGCCGCGTTCCATAATCCTGCCCTGGTAGAGTACGATGATCTCTCCTCCCAGGTACATGGCGGTCGAGAGATCGTGCGTGATGAAAAGGGTCGAGATGTCGTAGTTGTCTCGGAAATCGAGCAGGATATTCAGAAACGAAGCCCTCATGCCGGCATCAATCATCGACACCGGATCGTCGGCAACGATCATCCGTGGGCGCATCAGGTATACGCGCGCCAGCATCAGGCGCTGTCGCTGGCCTCCGCTCAATTGGTGCGGATAGCGGCCCAACACCTCCTGCGGTCGCAGATCCACCGCCCTGAGTGCCTCATCTATGTAACAACATTTATTTTATCAAGACTACGGAGGGTGAGCAACCCGCTTTTCCCCCATATCCTCATAGCTCAACCCGCACCGGCTTGTGCGCCGTAAGACTCTCCTGCACCGCCTCTATCGTCCTCGCCACCGCGTAGGCGTCCTCTAGGGTAACGCGCAGTTTCTCTTCTCCCCGTACCGCCTTCACGAAGTGCTCGATCTCACGCTGATTCATCGGCGCGTAGCGAATAGGCGCCAGTTGCGCAGACGACTTGCCGTGCGTCACGACCGGATAGTTGTGATAGTCGGTGCGCAGGCAACCCTTCTCGCCCACCACCTCCAGATCGAAGAACGGGTATTCCCAGCTGATCGAAGTGCAGACATGCACGCTTCCCAGCGTACCGTTGTCGAATCGAAGCAGCGCCTTTACATTGTCCCAGCTCTCGATCTGGTCCTGGTGCATGAAGTTTTCCCCGTAGGCAAAGACCTCCGCCGGTTCCCCTCCCAGAGCCCAGCGGACAATATCGAACCCATATGTGCCGAATTCGCCTAGCGGGCCGCCGCTCTTCGCCGTATCCCGCTGCCACGGGGGGCTGGTCATCGCCGCATGATTGACAAAGACTCGCGCCGTGAGCGGCCTGCCGATATCTCCCGCCCGCCCGCGGCGCACTGCTTCGATCAGACCGTCCTCAAATCGTGAAGGGACAGCCGGCATTACGATCCGATTGTTGCTCTGGGCAACCTGCATTGCCCGGAGCACCTCGTCGCCAATGAAGCTGAACGGCTTGCAGGCAAAGACATGCGCCCCCGCTTCCAGCGCCTGGCAACTGTTTTCGCAGTGTTCTCCTATTTCACTCGCCACCACAACGAAATCGAGATCCTGGCCGAGTAAGTCAGCGGCATCATGGTAGAGAATAGCCTCGAACTTGGCCGCAAACTCCTCCGCGCCCATACCGATACACTCCACAATATACTCCCGGCCCTTGCCCAGGTCGCAAACGCCAACCAGATCGACATCCTTCATCGCCAGCAGTTCCGTCGCAAACAGATCGGCATACCAGCCCTGTGACAGACCGATCAGCCCACAGGTCAGATTCCCTTGCATTTGCGCCAGTCCTCCTCTCTTTGGTCAACGGCAGGTCGCCGGATCCCTCAGCGCGTACACTCTCGACTTCTGCAACGCATCCAGCCTACTTGAAATTGGCAAAACCGTCCGGCGTCTTCACGTCGATCACCGTAACCGTCTCCGCCTCCAGAGCCCGCTCCAACCCCTGGACCAGCTCCGGCAGCGAAGTCACCTGCACACCGCAGGCCCCGTAGGCCTCAGCCAAACTGGTGAAATCCGGGTTTCGCAGGTCGCTGGCAATGTAGCGCCCGTTGCCTCGGTTCTTCTGGTAGTAGCGCAGCAGCCCCCACGCATCGTCGTTGAAGACAAGCACGACCGGCCGCAGCCCATACTGCACGCAGGTTCCCAGTTCCTGGATGTTGAACTGGAATCCGCCGTCGCCGGTAATACAGATCACCTGTCGGTCAGGAACACCTGCTTTGGCGCCGGCCGCAGCCGGCAGGCCAAACCCCAGGCCGCCCCAAGCAGGTATGAGATAACTCCGCTCCTCGTAAATATCCAGACAGTAGTTGGCCCCGCGATGGTTGCAGATTCCCACGTCGCCGACAAAGACCGCGTCCCGGGCCGCCACTGCCCGGATAGCCTCCATGATCTTCGTCTCATTCGGCATCGTATTCCTTTTGTAATCCCTGATCCTCTCCCGCACTTCACCCACCTCGCCCGCGAAGCTCGCCTCCTTCCCGTAAGCACTCTGGCCGGGACCCGCCTTTTCCGCCAGCGCAGCATTGAGCTGCTCCAACACTGTCTTCACGTCGCCCACCAGACGCGCTGTCGTTGCATACCATCTGTCCATCGGCGCGGCGTCAATATCCAGGTGAATCAGTTGCGGCGGCTGACGGAGGCCCTGCGACTTCGCCCTGAAGTAGGAAAGGCTGGAGCCGGCGACCAGGAGAACGTCCAGACTGTTGGCGAAAGTCTGGCGCGGGTCTTCCTGGCCCCCTGGCGGAAAGTTGTACTCGCCGCCGTACATGCCCAGGCTCAGCGGATGATCTTCGGCGATCGCGCCCTTGCCGTTCGCCGTCGTAAATACCGGCGCGCCGAGACGTTCCACCAGGCGCGTAAGCGCCCGGCCCGCCCCGGATCGGTGTACGCCCGTCCCCGCCATCACTCCCACCCGTCTGCCTGCCAGCAAGATCTCCGCAGCCGTCCCCACCGCGGCCGGCTCTGCCTCCAGAGCCGCTGGCCGGACCGGCCCCGGAATGATCATCTCCGCTTCCTGGCCCTGAACGTCTGACGGTATCTCTATCGCAATTGGGCGCTGGCGCCGGTCCACAAAACGCTCAAACGCTTCCCGCACCTGCTCCGGAGCCCTTTCCGGGCTGCTGATATGGACACTGTGCTGGGTTACCGTCGAGAGCATGTCCAATTGGTTCTTGGTCTCATGCATTGTGCCCAGGCCGCGTTCGTACAACTGCTCTTCCGCCGTACTGGTGATCGTCAGAACTGGCGACGACGCGGCGTAAGCCTCTCCGAGGCCACCCATCGAGTTGGCCGCGCCCGGCCCCGTACTGGTCAAACAGACGCCGGGCTTGCCCGTTACTCTGGCGTACCCGTCCGCCATCATCGCCGCCGCCTGTTCATGGCGCGTGCTGATGAAGCGGATGGCGTCTTGGTGGTCGTGCAACGCGTCGAATATCTCCATCGTGTGGCTGGAGATAATCCCGAATATCGTGTCCACGCCCTGCGCCCGCAGCGCCTCGACCAGTGCCCGCGCCGCCGTCATCCTGGCCATCCAAACGCCTCCACAAGCCAGTAACGAGATGACTTGATTTCTTCTCTCCTACTTTCTACGCTTAACCGTCGGAAGGAGAACTGCACTCCATCTCGAAAACCACGCGAATAACAGTTCAGTCAACTAATGCGGCGCCACCCGAAACCGCTCCACCACCTCTTCGTTCAGTGCAAAACCCAGCCCCGGCCGCTTCGGCACCTCGATAAAGCCCTCTGCGTCCACTTCGACCGCGGGCAGTAGCAGCTCCGAAATTATCGGGGAATCCGGAAAGGCGGTCGGCATCTCGAAGTAGGGCATATTCGGCAGCACCGCCGCCAGGTGGATCTCTGCCGCCACCCCAACCATATGACACCAGGCATGTGGCACACAGATCAACCCGCGGCGATACGCGGCCTCAGCAATGCGCGTAATCTCCCGTATGCCTCCGGAACGCACTGAACTGGGCTGGACCACATCCACCCGCCCCTTATCCATGATCTCCTCAAACTCGAATCGAGTCGTAAACCCCCAGTCGCCCACCGCAATGCGCGTGTCAACGGCATCGGCCAGCCGGGCCAGGCCCGCAAGGTTGTCCGCCGGCAGAGGCGCCTCGACAAAAAACGGCCGGAACTCTGCGATCGCCCGGACCGAGTCGAGCGCCTGCCCCACCTCGGACCAGCGGTTCTGGACGTCGATCATCAGATCGCGGTCCTCGCCGATCGTTTCGCGCGCCGCCCGCACGACCTCCACGTCCCGCTGTATGCTCACATGCGAAAACCCGCCCGGCCACTCCTCCAGTTTCATCGCCCGCAAGCCCCGCTCCCTGGCTAGGGTGAAACGCTCGACGATCTCGCCTACATCCTCACCCGGCGGGTAGACCGTGGCGTACGGCCGTACCTTTTCCTTGATTTCACTCGATTCCGTTACAGTGCAGCATGCCTGCCAGATCAGTTCACAGACTGGCCTGCCCAGCGCCTGGCCCGCGATGTCCCACAGCGCCGTCTCCACCGCCCCGATCGCGGCAATCGTGACGCCGCGCCGGCCAAACAGCCCGGTCGCCGCATACATCTTCTGCCACAGCCGCTCCACCTGCAGGGGGTCCTCCCCCAGCAATAACTCCTCCAGCCCGCCGCCGCAGCGAACAATCGCCTCGATCACAAGCGATGGCGACTCCGCCTGTCCGATTCCGCTGATTCCCTCGTCGGTATGGACCCGCACTACCGTCTCCGAAGCCTTGCCCGGGTCCACCAGGGCGATCGTCTCGATGGCTGTGATTTTCACTGTACGCCACCCCCTGTCGTAACTTGAATCGCTCTACCTGTCACTCGCGAAAACAGAAGGAAAAGAGCTCTGCATCCCTCAACACAAAACGCAAGCGGATCGGCGTCCCGGCCAGACCGCCTAACGCCCGGCCCTCCTTCCAACGCACCACGCGCTCCAGTTCGTCGCCCAGCACCTCAACACAGTCTTCCAGCCCGAACCCCTTGACCGGCATGTTCATCTGGTCGCGCAGCATCTCTACGCGGATGCTGCCGGCCGCCGAGGACGAAAAGTTGAGGACCAATTCGCGGCCCGCAAAGATGAGTGGCTTCGTGACCAGCTCCCCGCCGCCCATAGGCGCTTGTACCGAGACGAAACCGTCCACTCGCATCGTATAGCGCCGTAAACTGCTTGTCCCGTCACGCCAATAGCCTTCTCGCACATAAAAGGACAACGCCTCCGGCGCCCCGGCAACTGCAGAAGGCGTTGTCACGATCCCCCAGTTCTGAAAGTTGTCTCCATAAGTCCAGTTGTCGCGCGGCCGCAACCCCGGCCGCATGAACGACTCCGGCCACAAATTGAAGTTGTACCCGTCGCGGCTGCTCATGAACATGCCGTCGCTCAACGCCGAGCCGTAGCGCTCGCTGATCCCGGCGCGCATGCGCCGATGCTCCAATTCCGGCAAGGCCTCCAGGGGTTCCGACCACGCCCGCTCGACATATCGCGTCGGAAATCCCAAGAGGATATGCGGCGCCCGGTAGTACGGCGCGATCTGATTCGTATACAACTCGCTGGGACGTCCTTCGCTGTAGTTGACGTAAACCGAATCAGTCCAGTGTATGAAGTCGGAGGAGGTCGCCGTAAGAATGTCGCGGCCGTAACGAGACCCGCGCAAGCCGCCCTCATTCCCACCCGATAGCCTTTGTGACTCCGCCCTGCGGGCATCTGCACTTGCCTGAACCGCATGAGCCCCGTAAGGTTCCTCCCCCGTCTGCGGCAGCCGGAACTCATTGCGATGATAGGCCCGGTACTCGCCCCGCGCCCCGTCCCAAAACGCCAGATTCTGCGTATCCAGCAGCCCCTTGGTAATGACAGGTCCATCGCTCATCGCCGTCCACTGGATGCCGTCCGGCGATCCGTACGCCCAAAGCCCTCTCGCGTCACCTTTCTGCTTCAGTGCAAACGCCTTGTAGCGGACATCCGCCGCGCACGCAGGATTCCCGTCTTTGAATGGAGAGAACATGCCGTTCAGAATGTTACCGGCATCCAAGACGATGTTGTTATTCTTGGCGCCGTCAAATTCGACCAGGCCCAATTCCGGCTTCTCCCAATGAATGCCATCGGTGCTCTCAGCATAGCAAATATACTTGCCGCGGGGAGTGCCCAGTTCAGTATTGCTGTATTCGAAATTCTGACCTCTGTAATACATGCGATAGCGGCCACCATCCTCAAAGACCGTAAATCCGCCGCTTGCATTGCCCTCCCATGGCGCGTCCAAATGTAGTGCAATTTCTCGAGGAACCGGTCTGTTCAGGCTTCGCCGAGCGCCTCCGCCAAGCCGGGCTACCAGATAGTCATCGACCATCAATTCCAGGCGGGAACCGATATCAATCGGAAACGAGCTTCCGTTCAGACTGGCCATAGTCAATTCATGTCCTTTATGGCAGGTCAGATGGAGACGAACTGAAACGCGTACAGATCCGCGTCGCGCAATACGAAGCGCAGCCGCACAGGTACGCCCTCCAAACGGCTTACGTCGACCCCGCCCGACCAGCGCACGACACGTTCGAGGTCATCACCCAGTAACTCGACGCAGTCATTGAGGCCGAACCCCGCAATCGGCTCGTCCATCTGGTCCCGCAGAATTTCTACTTGTACACTGCCGGCGGCGGAGGCGGAGAAATTGACGCGCAAGCGGCTGCCCGCAAAAATCAGCGGTTTCGTTACTAGCTCGCCCCCGCTGAGCGGCGCCTGCACACACGCGAATCCATCGACCCGCAGCGTATAGCGCCGCAGATTCATGCTCTCGCCCCGCCAGACTCCCTCCGACACGTAGATCGACAGTTCGTCCGGCGCCCCCTTGATAGGTGAAGGTGTCTTCACGATGCCCCAACTGGGAAAACCGTCGCCGTAAACCCAATTGCCCTCAGGCCGCAGACCTGGCCGGACAAAAGACTCCGGCCACATATTGAATGTATGGCCGTCGCGGCTGCTCATGAACATGGCGTCGGTCAGAGCGCTGCCGTAGCGTTCGTCCACGCTGGACCGCAAACGACGCTCGCCAGGTTCCGGCAAGTCTTCCACTGTCTCCGACCAGCCGCGGTCAATATATCGGGTCGGGAATCCTAGGAAAAATTGGGGTGCGCGGAAATAGGGTAAAATCGAGTTATTGTATATCTCGTCGGTACGGCCCTGCGAATAATCAACGTAGTCCGGTTCGCTCCAATTGATGAGATCATTCGACGTCGACGTGCGCAAATCACGGCCATAGCGGGAACCGCGCGTACCGGCCCTCATCCCGCTCGGCCGCGCCTGAGCGCTGTAAGGTTCTTCCCCCGTCCTTTCGATGCGAAACTCGTTGCGGTGGTAGTCGCGGTACTCCCCCCGCACTGTATCCCAGAAGACCACATTCTGTGAGTCAAGCAGCCCATCCGCAATCACTGGCCCGTCGCGCATCGGTGTCCAACGGATTCCGTCGGCCGACTTCAGAGCGTGCAGCCCGTCCGGCACCTCCGCGCTGTGCCCCGGCCGCGGTGCTGCACCATCCAGCCGCGGACTGCGCACCGCCCACGCCTTGTAGCGCGCGTCAGCCTCGGCCGCCGGGTTTGCATCTTTGAAAGGCGCAAATGCATGCATCGGACAGGCGCTCTCTTCGCTGCTGAGAATGATGTTGTTCTTGCCCGAACCATTGAACTCGACCAGACCAAGCTCCGACCTCTCCCAACTTATTCCATCATCGCTCTCAGCATAGCAGACGAAGTGAGGGTGCGAGGCCTCGTCAAGGCCCGCCTCCGTCGTAACGAAATGGCGGCCGAGATAATACATGCGGTAGATGTCGTCGTCCTGAAAGATCGTGAACGATGTGCAGGTATTCCCCTCCCAAGGCCTGTCGGTTACCAGCGCCACCTCGCGCGGCACAGGTCGGTTCAGGCGCAGCGCCGCACCGCCGCTCAGCCGCGCGATCAGGAATTCGTCTACCATCAGCTCAAGGCGCGAGCTAATCTCTATCGGGACGCTGCCTTGGACTCTTGGCCCGTTCATAACGTCATTTCCTTCCATACGGCACAACTCACAAGTTCAACTGACTCGTATCTTGCCTGCCCTCCCGGCAATCCCTTTCAACGCTCATCTGTCAGCCCGTCTCCACCTATCTGCCAGGCAGAATCTCGAACTCCGCCATCGACAGTCTTCCCTGGACCTCGCGGCTGAATCCGACAAAGGAAAAGCCGTAGCTATGCACAGCTCCTAGCACACTGTCGAGTCGCGGCCCCCCCTCTGGATAGCTGCGGTCCCAGAATTCCTCGCTGCTGTAGCTGCGATGCCAAAGCGATTCGTCGTTTTGCAGGCAAAACCTGCTCGGTTCCGGCGCCCACTGTTCGTCCGCGATTAGGACCGGGTTTCCCGAAAAATGCCAGCGGACGCCAGGGGCATGTACCCAGAAGTAGCACTCGGCGCCGTATAGTCGTAGGTTATCACCCCTCAGATATACCGATACCTCGCACCCTCTCAGATCGATGGGGTCCAGACCGACCCAGTTTCGGTAGTGAATCAGCGCAAGAATTGAAATCGGTTTCTCCGGCACATCCGTACTCCAGCGCGACTGGTCCGCCCAGATGAACGCCCCGCCGTTGACGCCTCCCTCTTTCTGCCACGTCGTCAGCACGAATATGCCCGCGCCCGTCACGATCTCGCCGTGGTAATCGTATGAATGCCAGCCTTCCGGACCCACGCCAAAGCTGTTACGTATCATTGTCCGTTTCTCCAAAGCATCCTTCCAAGTAGGTTGTCATTTCTGGGATCAAGTACGCCAAGGAGCAATCGACAGGAGTCTCGTAGAGAGGCTTGGAGTTGACTGGCGCAGCCACAGTGAAAGGACGATAGTAAATCTGCCTCTTCCAGTAAGAGCAGAATAGACCCCTGCCCACTCGGCGCCGGCGCGCTATAGGGCAAACTCTGCTGAAGTGTGATTATACAAGGTGAAAGTCCTGTGTCAACGCCCGGAATCCGCGCTTTGACCGGAGGTCAGTCAGCAGGAGTCGTCTTTAACCCGGCGCCGACCGGAAAGAGGCTGAAGACAAAAAGCGTCCCTCTCGCCATCGATACTCCGCGAGAGGGACGCGCCCTGTCAGTCTTCTATTCGATTACCTGAAACGGAACCGTTTTCCCCGCTGAACTTACGTGGAACTGAGCCTCAGCTCGGAAATCAGAACCCCCTCGGAAGGAGAGCGGCTCAACCGGTCTCCTCGCCAACCAGATGATAGGCGCCCACACCATGCTCGGAGAGGTCCAGACCCGCCTGCTCCTCTTCCGGGGAAACGCGCAGCACGCCCAACGCCTTGATGACCGTGAAGAGAATGTAAGCGGCAACAAACGCCCACACCGGAATCGCGATCGATCCTACGATCTGCGCAACAATGGGATGGCCTCCGAAAATACCGGTGGCAATCCCGCCCCAGATGCCGCAAAGGCCGTGAACCGGCCACGCGCCAACCGCGTCGTCGATCTTGAAGTTCTCCAACGCCTCCATGCCTACGCACACCAGCACGCCGGCAACAGCACCAATGATCAGTGCCTCGACGTTGTTGACCGAATCACAGTTTGCCGTGATGCCGACCAGACCGCCCAGCGCACCGTTCAGCGTGTAGCTCAGGTTCGGCTTGCCCGTCTTGACCCAGCCGTAGACCATCGCCAGTAACGTCCCTAATGCCGCCGCCAACGTCGTATTGGTGGCGATCAGCACGACCGCATCCGTGTTGACCGCGCCCGTGAAGGCAAGCTGACTGCCCGGATTGAAGCCGTACCAGCCAATCCACAAAATGAAGACACCCAGCGCAGCCATTGCCATATTGCTGGGAGGCAGCGGATTGGTCGACCCGCCGCCGAAACGTCCGATGCGCGGACCGAGCACGATGACCGCGGCCAGGGCCGCGAATCCGCCCACGGCATGTACAACCAGTGACCCGGCAAAGTCATAGAAGCCCATCGAGTCCAACCAGCCTCCACCCCATTTCCAATAGCCGCTTACAGGGTAGATAATGGCGGTGAGGATAATACTGTAGATCAAGTAGCCCGATATCTTCATACGGCCGGCTACTGCGCCGGACACAATCGTGGCCGCAGTCGCCGCAAAGGCCACCTGGAACAGAAAGTCAACCTGGGGGTTCAAATTGCCCGCCATCGCTTCCGGCGTTTCCATCGAGATTCCAAACCCGCCGAATCCGAAGAATCCCCCGATCAACGGCGCACCGTACATAATGCTGTAACCTATCAGGAAATAGAAGAAAACACCACTCGCCAGGTCAATGATGTTTTTGAACATAATGTTCACGGTGTTCTTGGCCGAATTGAATCCCGCTTCAACCATTGCGAAGCCGGCCTGCATAAACAGCACCAGCACCGCAGAGACAAACAGAATTAGGTTGTCAATCGAATAGGCAACTTCATCTGTCGTAAATGGCGCCGCATCCTGGGCAAATGCAGATGGGGCAAAGACAAGCAACCCAAGAACGGCAAGCGGTATCGCTCGCAATTTCGAGCCGTGTTTCATAGCACGCACAAGCATTGACATCGAAAAGTTCTCCTTCCTCAAGTGAGACCTGAAATAATACTGCCCATCTTCTCCACCTGTGCCGCCGCGGCTGCTCCCTGGCATTGATCGCAACACGCGCACCCCGTGGCGCAGACGAGCCATTCAAAGCATGGGCCCGTGTTTCCATCACTGATCAACACAGCATTGCGCTCCGCTAGCGCAGCGCCGGCGCCTCAGACATTTCACAGGCCAGCGATTACGAGCAAGGATACCCGATCGAAAGAAAGAATCCACTGCCCATCCTGCATGAAATTGAATTCCTGTTTTTGTGCATGTTGCACATAATAACGCTCCGTCTGTGAAAAAGTGCCGCTTTTCGGCCATTCACAGTCCATTGCAGCCCCGAACGAGAAGCAAATGAAGACCGAAAGAACGGGAACTTTGCGCGTCGGTGCCTCTTCTTGGAGCTTCCCTGACTGGCGCGGCGCCTTCTACCCCCTGCAAACACCGACCGCCCAACAACTCAACTATTACGCCGCGCAGTTCAACAGCGTCGAAGCCAATACCAGCTTCTACGCGCTGCCCGCGCCCAAGACCTTGCTTCGCTGGCTCGAAAGCGTGCCCGAACAGTTCTCCTTTTCCCTGAAAGCCCCCAAGGAGATCACCCATGAAAGGAGACTTGTGAATGTGGAGCAGACAACTGCCGCCTATCTGGATGTCCTGCGTTCACTCGGCCCCGCCGCCGCCCCTGGCCTCATCCAGTTCCCAGCGACCTTTACCCGCTCCAGCGACGGCCGCCGCCTCGCCGCCTTTGTGGACAGCCTCGCAACCAGTGCCCCGGAGATTCCTCTTTCCATTGAAGTCCGCGCCTTTGATCTCATGACGACCGCGTTTACCCGCTTCCTTCTGGAGAGAGGGATAGGTTTCGTTGTCGTCGAACGCACCGGTCAGCCCGATACCTTTGCCAGCTGGCAGACCGCCGCCCAGAGTACTGGCACATGCCTTCCCCTCCACATCCGCCTCATCGGCAACGACCGCGACCCGTTGCCCGATGACAAGCTCATTCGGCGCCCCCAGGAGGAACTGTTGGACAAATGGGCCAATCGCATCGCCGAACTGCTCAAAGACGGCACAGACGTCTTCTGCTACATCCATAACCCCTTTGAAGGCCACGCTCCGGAGACGGTCCGCCGCTTGCAAGCCCGGATCGGCCAATACCTGCCCCTGCCCGACTGGAATCCTACAACTTCAAAGCCTGCAGGAGAAGAGGAAAGCGGCCAGTTGTCGTTCTTCTGAGCTCTACTCGACTGTTAACCGGGGTTAATTCAACAGTTAACCCCGCCTTCGCTTTTCTCTTTACCCCTGCAGCGACCAATTTCCCCCGAAAACCAGCCTCACACCCTGTTTTGCAGTGATATACTGTTCCTCATTGTCAATCGCCCACAGTCTGTCAAATAAGCGATTCAGGGGATCGAAATGGAGATTGTTGGTTTTCTGCAGCTTGTCATTCTGCTAGGTCTGCTCGTGGCGGTCGCGATCCTGCTGTTTAGCCTACGTGCCATACGTCGCTTGCAGGACAAGCCCGACAAGGATGAAGCATCCCAAAAGAATCAGTTGCGCTTAAGTCCCGAACGCGCCGTGCCGCGCCCGCGCAATGCCCTGAATCGGCAATCGGTCAGGCGACTGGCTGGTGGATAAAAAAAGGCCGGCCCACCTGGGGCCGACCTCTATCGGACAATCCAACCCAATGTTTCAACTGCGTGACGGCTGTTGCCGCAGCCGTCACCTGAATTCCAGGCTGGATCGGTCTCCAGTATAGCACGCCGTTTGACCGCGGCCAATGACAGCTGGGATAGGCGCCGGTTCAGTCGCATATCATGGTGTAGTGAAAAGTCGGCGTCCGCCATGTTCCGCTGAACAACGCAATTCAATCGAACATGTCAGGCGTTGGTCGTAGTAAAACTGCAACAGAGGGAATCTCTAAACCAATCCATACAGGAGACCAATTTCAAATGATTCAGCGAACACTCTCGCACCGCCTCTTTAGTGTAAGGAGGCATCTCACTTCGGCCCTCTGCATCGTTCTGATACTGGCGCTTTCCGCCTGCGTCGTACAGACAGTTCCAGCTGCCCCGCAAAGCTCGGGCGAATCCATGGATTCCGCGCCAGCGGTGGACCTGAATGCCGTCAAGGAATACGCACTGGAGAATGCGGAACTGATGCAGGACGCCACCGCCAGCCTAGCTGACGTAGCGCAGCAATACTACGATCTCGTTCAGGAAGCGCTCGAGGCGAATTCCGATGCCGACCCATACGAACAGCTTTGGGCCGATAACCAGGAAGAAATCAAAGCCCTTGTCCTTCAGGCGCGAGATCTGTGGCTCGACGCCAGCACCTACTATGAACTTGATGAGGGCATCGTAGCAGGTGTTCCCTCGCTGGCTCACTACGATGTCTGGATCGACGCTGGCCCCCCCGGCTCTGAGGATCCGGAAGAGGCCCTGGAATGGACCCTCGAGCTGCCCGATGGCCGGGTATACGAATCCCCTGGTAACTTCTTCCATAACCTTTTGGAACCCACGCTTTGGGGAACGAATCCCGAATTCACCGGCCTCAAGGTCGATATGGATGGCGATGGCGAAATTAGTGTAGGCGAAGCATTGCCCGAAGCCAACATGCTTTTCGGCGCCACCCAGGGGTTGAATGAAGCGACCATTGAAATGCAGGGCGCCATCGAAGCCTGGGAACCGACGCTTGAGGACGCTCTGACCGCTCTCGTCACCATGATTCCTACCATGAACGAGTATTTCGGACAGTGGAAGGAATCCGTCTTCGTCACTGGCACTGACAGCGAGCAGGAAAGCTTCATCGCCGTTAGCCGCCTGCATGACATCAAAGGGATCCTCGCCGGGCTGAGTTTCACCTACGATAATATCTCGCCCCTGGTGTCCGATAGCGACGTTCAGCTTCATGAGCAGATCCGAACCGACTTCGACACCCTGATAACATACGTCGACGATCTCTTTGCTCAGGAACAGGAAGGCGTGCAGTTCAGCCCCGAAGAGGCCGACCTTTTTGGTACTGAGGCCCAAGACTTGGCAACCGCGCTTGCCGCCTTGGTAGCACAGGCCGCTTCAGACTTGAATATCGCTCTCGATCTGGCCTGATCTGTAAAGTCGCTGCGCCCGATAATACGGAGGGCGCAGCGACTCGCCAAACCTGGCTAAGAGGCTTGGAGCAATTTCTGTGAAGGACGAAAGTCGTGAATAGCGCTGGCGAGCCGACGGTCAAGCCGGGAAACCGTGCTTTCCTCTGCCTGATCTGCATTGCAATGATTGTGGGCAGTGCAATCCTGATGGCGGAGACCACGCACGCGCAACCGCGATCCAAAAACAGTCTCATCTCCGCCCTCGCACAGAACGGGCAGGACAGCGACGAGGCCCACCTGTGGCAGGTGGCCGAGCAACTTCGCAGCTTCACTTTTGAGGCGCAACGGGCGCTTTACGAGGCAGAGCGCGCTGAGGAAGACGAAACCAGGAACACCCTCGCCGCGCAAGCCCTGACGAACATCGAATCCGCAGCGCGGGTCTATACCGAAAATCTGCAGTCGTCTCTTGTCGTCTTGGCGCCCGCCGCCGACGCCTGGATTCAAGAGGCCTTGGACGACGCCATCCAGGCTGCCCAGGCTAATGACGGCCCCGCCCTGTCTGCCGCCCGCGGCCGTTTCTGGACCGGCCTGCTCTGGGGGGCGCAAACCGCCGCCCTCGCCTCCATTGAATCCGAAGATGGCGCCCGCGCAGCAGATTGGCTGCGCCTGCGCGAATTCCGTCGCGCCACCAAAGTGAGCATGATCGATGACTTGGCTCGTCGGATCATAAACTCTTACCTTGGCGGACTGACCAATCAGGCAACCACCCTCGCCGTCGTGGGCGATGACCTCAGAGATACCTACTTTTTCCGCCTGCGAGAGGCGCTGAACAACCTGGAAAAGGCGGCCAAAAAGGGATATCCGACGCGCTCTGCCGAATGGACTGGTCAACTTCAGGGTTACTTTGTCCTCCTGCGCGACGACTTCGTGGCAAAAGAGGGGGAGTCCGCTGCTACCGCAATTGAACAGAACCTGAGGATTCTTGAAGAGGACGTCCTGGCCGGCGATCTCTCCCAGACGGCCGCTGTCGTCTCCGACCTGCGCGGCCTCATCGCTTCTTATCAGCCTGTGGATCTCTCGCCCGAGGAGTTCGCCCGCCGTAGTCAACTGCTCTATCTCTTCATCGACCTGGTCTACATTGAATATCGCGATGGCGTCCGTAACGGCCAGATCACTATCGAAACGGAGTACCTGGAAGCGCTCACCTTCCGTGACCAGGCCGAAGTCTTCCTGGCCGAGCTCTACCCCCGCATCTCCGCCGCCGACCCCGCCGCCGCCGAGCGTCTCGTTGTCCTCCTTCAGGAAATGAAAGTGGCACTCGAACAGCTCGACGAAAGAAAGCTCGTGCGCTCCCAAGTGGAAGAAGCGCTGGCGATCACCGAAGAGACGCTCGGCGATGCCGTGCACGACAGCAGTGGCGAGGGCATTTTTAACGTAGTTGAAACACTGTTAAACGAAATGGAGCAGCAGGTGGCGCGCGGCGAGTACGAACTGGCCGAAAGCAGCCGCATCCAGGCCTACGCCCTCTTCGACGCTGGGCCGGAGTTGCGGCTTATGGCCTTTTCACCCGACCTGGTAGCGCGCCTCGACGGACTCTTTTGGCACGGCTTCCAGGGGCAGCCTGGGCTCTCTCTGGTAGTCGCCCAACGCCGTACCCCTGCCGAGATCGCCGCAGTTCGAGACGTTCTAGACGAAGGGCTGGCCGAAGCCCAGACTGTTCTCGGCAGCGGCGCCGCACCCCTGGCAATCATAACCAATTCCGCCGTCATCGTTTTCCGCGAAGGGCTGGAAGCCATCGTCATCCTCGCCGCTCTCATGGCCAGCATGGTGGGCGCCTATGCCGTCTTCCGACGCTCGATGCTTGTCGGTGTCATTCTGGCAATAGTTGCTACCGTGATTACCTGGTGGATCGCCCAAAAATTGATGCTCGCCTTCAGCAGTTTCGGCGAGCGCCTTGAAGCCGTCGTTTCCTTGATCGCCGTGGGCGTCCTCCTCCTCATTACCAACTGGTTCTTTCATCGAGTCTACTGGAAGGACTGGCTGGCAGGATTCCACCAGCGCAAAAAGACACTATTGGGTGGAGCGGCCGAAAGTCTGCTGTCGGCCCAGGCCCTTGGCTTTATCGCGCTGGGATTCACCAGTGTCTACCGGGAGGGTTTCGAAACGGTACTCTTCTTGCAGGCGCTCGTACTGGATGCAGGCCCGGCCATTGTTATGCAAGGTGTCGCCCTCGGCCTCCTCGCAACGGCCGTTGTCGGGTTCTTCACCTTCCAGCTCCAGACACGCCTGCCCTATAAAAAGATGTTGGTGATCACCGGCATCCTTATCGGCGGAGTACTGCTCATTATGGTGGGCAACACGATTCATACAATGCAGGCCGTCGGTTGGGTGCCGATCTCGCCCGTAGGATCCCTCAATCTCCCCTATTGGGTTAGCCTATGGCTCGGCATCTTCCCAACTTGGGAAACGATCTGCGGACAAAGTGCAGCAGCTGCCTTCGTCATTGGCAGCTACTACCTGGCTGAATACCAGCAGAAGCATCGCGTCCGCAACAGTGCCCAGGATAAATCCGCCGTACTCAAGGAACAGACAGTCCAAACCAAATGAAAAACCGGCCCCGAAGGGCCGGCTGAAAGTAGGAACAACAATCCCGGAAAGTGGCTGCTGTCACCAGCCACTTTCAACTATGCTGAACCTGTGAACAGAGTATAACAGACCTTGCCCCGCAGTGCAACGGTGGCTTTTCTTCTACTCTACCGGTTCAGGCCAGAGACGGTCGCGGCGCGACCGAACGGAGAGAGCCATCTACATCCATCAAAATGTAGTAGCCGTCTTTACGATCAGTAGCTGGCATCAGAAACTGAATCGCCAGGAAATTGCCTGTGGACTGATCCGCATAGTCCATAACCCAACCACGTCCAAAGGGCCGCATAATTGAAATGGACCATCCCTGCCCTCATGACCTTGACTGGTGTCCGGGTCGGTTCGTGCTCGACCTGGTACAGCGAATGCATTTAGATCTTAAGATTCAAACACACAGGAGAAATAGCCCATGTGTCAGCATGTCGTCATCTTAGCCGAACGCAACGGCCAGCAATACGTAAGTCAGTGTGAGCACGGAACCGTCCATCTGATCTGGGATGGAATCGGACTTCACCTACCGGCTGAAGCATTTAACCGACTGGCAGTGCACATCATGAAAACGCGCGCCAACATCCTGGAGCATGGCGACTCTATCAGTCAGGGCCACTGCCGTCTCTGCGTCGGCAAAATGTCTCTGACCTTGCCCGTGGAAGACTTTCTGCTCATGGTAGAGATGATTGATGAAGTCATGCCACAGGTCGATCTGACAGGAAGCGGCCAAAATGACCCTTTGTTTCGTCTGACGCCGCCCCATCAACTGATCCCGCCAGTTCTTAACTGACAGTGTCTGGCTGACTGCACACGCCGATTACCGCCCGATGCAGACGGAAAACTCCATCTGTACACGAGCATTCATTTACCTTTCCCTGGCTGATGTCGACAGACCGTCCTAACGCATGCTCTTGAATGGCAGGGCCGATGTTAGGCGCATTTCATTGGCCCTGTACCTTCGCTGCCGTCGGCCTCACGACACGGACTCCCTACGTTCCGAGCGAATTAGGCTTCCCACTCGTGTCAGCCAATGTAACTGGCATCGCAGCGAGGACCGCGTCCTCTAAACTTGGTCAGGCCAATCTGCAGATTCGATGAAGCGTATCATCCGTCTGATGATGCCGTTGAATTTCTGTCTCAGGCTGCGGAGGGCAACAGAAAAGTATCTATGAATTCGATCGGAAAGCGGCTGCTGACATGCATTACGGAACGCGTATTTGTCTTTACATTGCTTTGGATCGGGTTTATTCTTGCCATCAGCTTCATGGAGGCCCCTCTGAAGTTCCAGGCCCCATCATTGACATTGCCCGTCGCCCTGGAAATCGGCCATCTCGTATTTCATGCCCTGAATGCCACAGAAATAGGTCTGATCACCGCTATTGCCGCGATCACACTGCTGGCAAACTGGTCTCGGCGATTACGCCTGCTTACCCTCCTCATTGGTCTCTTGCTTGCAACGCAGACCGTCCTCCTCTACACTGTGCTGGACGCCCGTACCCTTGCCATCATTCACGGCACAGAGGTCCCAGAGCCGTCCTATCATCCGGTCTATGTCACCCTGGAGGGCATCAAGCTGCTGCTCCTGCTCTACTTGACCCACCTGCAACTTGAGGAGTACGACGCCAACATTGCCAAAGCCGCCCGAATCGGGCCTGATTCCGCCCCGTGTTGACCCTTCTCCTTTCCCCTCTCTCTGAACGCACTGGGCGCATGTCAAATATGACATTTTCGATTTCGCCTAAACCTGGCCGGGAGCGGCACCTGAATTTGGTAAAACTGCCTGGTTGGTGCAACATTGTTCAGCATATCGATGACGCGCCGCCCGTATCGCGCACTACGCCACAGAATTGGGGTCCATTCATGGATCACGAGCATAGCCACCATCATGAACACAGTCATGAACCCGGCGGTGCTCACAGCCATGAACATAGCCACGACATCGGCCACGGCCATCATCTGCATCTCCATCATCATGGCGATTCGGCCAATCTGCGCACCGCGTTCTTCCTCAATCTGGGCTTCACAGTCGTTGAGATTATTGGCGCATACCTGACCAACAGCGTTGCTATACTTTCCGACGCATTACACGACCTCGGTGACTCGATAGCGCTGGGAATGGCTTGGGGCCTGGAGAAGCACGCCGCAAGGGAGGCGCCTGCGCGCTACTCTTACGGGTACGGCCGCCTCTCTTTGCTCGCTGCCTTTATCAATGCAGCAGTCCTCATTGCCGGTGGGCTGTTCGTTATGGCAGAAGTGGTCCCGCGCCTCCTCCATCCCGAAGCCACCAACGCTCCGGGCATGATTCTGCTTGCGCTGGGCGGCATTGCCGTAAATGGCGCTGCCGCATGGCGTCTGCAAGGCGGCGGCACCATGAACGCCAAGGTCGTCATGTGGCACCTATTGGAGGACGTACTCGGGTGGGTCGCGGTTCTCATCGTCGGCATTACACTGCTCTTCGTTGATCTTTATATACTGGACTCTATCCTGTCCCTCCTCATTACCCTTTACATTCTCTACAACGTGCTTGGCCATCTGAAAAAGACGGCTGAACTTTTCTTGCAGGCGGCCCCGGAAGGGGTGGATGTGTCACATCTGGCGCAGCGCTTGCGCAACATCAAAGAAGTCGAAGACTGCCACCATACCCATCTCTGGTCGCTGGATGGCAACCATCACGTACTTTCCACCCATCTCGTCGTCAACCAGACTGCTGACCAGGACCGAATTCGAGAAATTAAACAGCGGGCGCGCGAGGAGCTCGACGGCCTACACCTTACCCACATCACCATCGAAATCGAATATCCCGGCGATTGCAGCATGGTGGAATCCAAGATATGACAGACAAAACCGCCCGGAATTCAATAGCTGCCTGGTTGTCCGTTACCGAGACAATCGGACGGCGCCTGATTTCCGAGTTGTCCGCCTACACGTAGGAAATTCCGTTGCATCAGATCGCCGGGCTGACGCCGGAGAACTCCTGTCGAATCGCACAGCTGTCAGGGCACTGGATTTCTCAGTTCTCGGAACCTCCGTTCACTGACCACATTCAACATTTCACCAGAAAGGAAACGACACATGTTTGTCGACAAGGTGCAAAGCGCTCTGAATCAACAGATCAACATGGAGATGCAGGCGTACTATACCTACCTGGCTGCTGCCGACTACTTTGAAGGATTGGGCCTGAAAGGGTTCTCTCAATGGATTTTCAACCATGCAGAAGAAGAAATGGCCCATGCCATGAAGATCTACCACTTCATTCATAGCCGTCGGGGCCGTGTTGAACTGTTTCCCGTCCCCGTTCCGGAGGGAGGCTTCGGTTCCCCGCAGGAGGTCATGGAAGGCGCCCTCCGGCAGGAACAGAAAGTGACTGCTTCGATAGATCGAATCGTCAAACTTGCTCGCCAGCAAGGAGACTACGCCACCGACAGTTTTCTGCAGTGGTTTGTTGACGAACAGGTAGAAGAAGAGGAGCTGGTGGATGACTTGGTGCAAAAGCTCCGTCTGATTGGAGATTTTAAACCGGGGCTGTATCTCCTGGACCGGGAACTGGCCGGCGTCGACATGCTGGAGGAATCCGAAGAGTGAGGCCAGGTGCCGTGTGAGGATGTGCCAATACAAGCCGATTGTGAGCCGGTATCCTCGGTCAAAAATGGGACGGTTTGGCGCGTATCCCCTATCGCAAGGCCACGAATCCATACAGCAGTGCTCTTGCCCCTGAAATGTTCTACTGGACAGTGTCCGACTCCAGACTTTACGTTGAGACACTGAGGAAGCACGCAAGCTGGCCGGCTTCCGGATTCAATTTGCGATGGCCGTCAAGAGCTGCCAGGACTCTATATTCACATTCACAATTGGGTGCATCCCAGATTTGGGGTTGTCAGGCGTAGCATGCTACAGGTCCCAGGGTAACTCCCCAGAGGTAGACCAGAAACTCACCCCCATTTTGGGATGCACCCCAATTTTCGGGCTTGACAGCTTTGCCCGTCAAGTGTATTATTGGCGCAGATGAACTCTCCTTGGGCGCAACTTGGCGCCAAACTCCTGTGGAGATCACACAGTCATCAAAGATTGGTAGAAGCAGGATCGCAACTTCAGGAGCCCACAGGCTCGTCACAAAAGCGGCCAATGCTAGGAGGCGTCCCCTGTATTTTCCGACTTGTACAAGATTTGTTCTTGTGAGAAGATAGAGTCGCAAACTGAATATCAGCCCTTCAGATGAGGATTCCACGGAGTCGATTCTGAAGCAGTTGTTTCGCTTTTTTCGGATTTGCGCTTGATCTGTTCTTGTGAGACGATATAGCTCATGGTCATCATTTAATTGTTTCTCTATCAATTTATGATGAGGTCAAGAGTAAAGTTCCCTTAACCCAATTCTCTCAAGGAGCAACAGAACCATGAACAAACGAACCCCACTCATTTCACTCGTTGTACTGTCTCTGCTGCTGGTAGTCCTTAGCGCGTGCACCGCGCCGGCCGCTCCGCCCGACCGAGACGTTGAGATCTCCCACGAGGCGGCCCTGTCGGCCCAGGATGCCCTGATTGGCGCACTAACCATGGGCGAGGTGATGCTGAGCGAGTCTGAGTTCAGCAGCTACGTGACCAAGGCTCTCGAAGCCAATAGTGGTCCGAATCAGCCGATCGATTCCGTTATGGTCTGGATTGAGCCCGATGCGATGCACTTCCGCGTCACCCTGAAGGACGGCGTAAGCATGGTTGGCAATACGCTCGACCTCGTCGGCAACCTGATGGTGAGCGATGGGCATCTGATGGTGGATCTCCAGTCGGCTGGCGCCGGCGGCATGGCCGTGGGTGGAGCCCTGCTCGCTCCGGTGAACGCGCAGATCAACGCTGTCTTGGCCCAGAACATCATGCTCCCGGCCAGCGTCAGTGTTGCTCAGAACTCTGGCTCGATTTCGATCAGCATGAACTAAGCTAGTCAGAGTGTTCGCAACCGCCGGCGCTGCCAGGCTCTCCTCCTCAGAGTGTGCAGACGCCGTCGGCTTGCGTTCTGTTTTCCTGGCGCGTGGGAGTTTTCCCCATTCAAGTCCCGAAAGCTGCCATCTTTTCTGTAGCCCCAATGTGGCACAAGGCGCCTTAACTCGGTCGCCGGGCTTTGAATAGCGGAAGCTCACGTCTGCTGAATACACTGTAAGAACTGAACTGTCCCTTGATCGGACTATCAGGTTGGTTGTGCCGATCATGGGACAGTTTCTGTCTGTAGCGGCATGGAACAAGCCTTGCCTGGATTCTGACCTCTCGTCCTCAACATGGACTGCAAGCCGCGTGACAAACACCCTCCTTCTCTCCAACTCTCTCTGCCCTGGTCCCTTTGCAAGTTGAAATCCGCTGGCTAAAGTTTGGACAAAAAACATAGGCAGACCGTAGCCCCAACGTAGGCTGAAAACCCCTTTAAATACTTGCCAAAAGCGCGTGCACAACTGATACTTTTTAATGTCGCTTTCAAGAAAATAGAGACCATACGCGACTGCCATGCACCATCTTCCGGGACATGGATCGCCGAGTGCATCTACGGATTCAATGGAATGATACGACCAACCCGAAACAAAATTGCTAGACGGGTTGCCCTGCCTGCAGTGATCTTTTGGCTGATGGCGTTGGCATTTGTCGGCGGCAATATCTCCGGCTTCTCAATTCGCTCAGCGATGGCTGCCGAGGAGCGTCCCTACCAGTTCACTATATTCTGGGAAGCCTGGGACTATGTCGTCACCCACTTTGTCGACCGCGAACAGGTCGACTTCACCGCCATGACCTACGGTGCCATTGAAGGTATGCTCGCCTCATTGGGCGACGAGGGCCACACAACATTCCTCGCTCCCGACGCCGTAAAGCTGCATCAAACCAGCCTCGAAGGCTCTTTCGAGGGTATCGGGGCCTATGTCTCTATGGAAGACGGAAACGTCCTGATTGTAGCGCCAATCGACGGTTCGCCCGCCGAACAGGCGGGCATTCTGGCCGGCGATATTATCCTGGAGGTGGATGGTGAATCGGTCGAGGGGAAATCGTTAGATCAGGTGATATTCCTCGTCCGCGGCCCGGCAGATTCCGAGGTAGTCCTTACCGTCCGCCGCCCTGAAGTCCGGAATCCGCTGACAGTCCCGATCACCCGCGACCGGATTGAAGTGCCGAGCGTGAGTTGGAGCCCCATTCCCATCCCCAACACCGACGTTTCATACATCAAAATCTCGCAGTTTACTTCCGGTGTGGACAAGGAACTGGAAGCCGTTCTACGAGAGATATCCGAGGCGAATGTCAACCAGGGTATTATACTGGATTTGCGCAACAATCCCGGCGGGTTTCTACGACAGGCCATTCAGGCCAATAGCCAGTTCCTGCCCAAAGGAGATCTGATACTTATCGAATCGGACGCCAATCAGAATCAGACCGTCCACCGCTCCCGCGGTCTCGGCTACGCCAGGGAAATGCCGCTGGTCGTCCTGATAAACGAAGGCACTGCTAGTGCAAGCGAAATTACCGCCGGCGCCCTAAAAGAAAACGGTCGCGCCATCCTGATCGGTGAGACAACATTCGGAACAGGCACAGTCCTCAACCAGTTTGGGCTCAGCGACGGCTCTGCTATTCTCCTGGGCGTGACCAACTGGCTAACTCCCAGCGGCAATCTGATCAAGGGCCAGGGCGTGACCCCCAATTTGGAAATCGAGCAGCCGGCCAGTTCCAAGCACGTCAGTGCCGAAATGCTCAGGAATCTGACAACTGACCAATTCGCCACGATTGAAGACGAGCAGTTTCTCAAGGCATTAGAGCAGTTGGGCGTCGAACTCCACGCGGGGCCGCTGTTCAATGCAGCCCCGCATGACTTCGTGACCCACGATTGACAACTGGAAAAAGCGTTTCAGAGAGGATAGGCGCCTTCAGGTCGTACCTGAATTCTGGCTCTACGACCGGTACAGCCCCTGTTTACGTATATAGCGTTCAACCGCATGGGGGACCTGATAGCGGATCGGTTGGCCCGCCCGAACTCGTTCCCGCAAACCGCTGCTGGCAATTTCCAATTCAGGCATATCCAGCACGATGACTCGCTCTCGCACTCCGGGCAATCTCGCTTCCAGGCCTGCCCAGTCAATCTCTACATCGTGGCGGCTCAAAGCAACCAGCCGACAGTTGCGCACCAGCCATTCCGGCTCATGCCAGGTCGGCAGATCCCGTAGACTGTCCAACCCCATCAGAAAATAGAACTGCCCCTCCGCCCCGATACTCTCATGGAAGAGCCGCAGCATATCTGACGTGTAGTGGGGACCGGGGCGCTCGGCGTCTATATGACTGATACAGATCCCGTTGTCGTCGGCAACTGCCAGCCGGCACATCGCCAACCGGTGACGCAGAGGAGATATCGGGCGGTCCGGCTTATGCGGCGGATCCCCGGCCGGCGCAAGCACGATCTGGTCCAGTTGCAACTGATGCCGGGCCTCCACGGCCAGAATCAGATGTCCAATATGAATCGGATCGAAAGTGCCTCCGAAAACACCGATTCGCTTGCCGCTCAATCTGCCTTCTGTACGCATCCCACTGTTTCCTACAGCCCTGTGACAGGATACCGACGCCCGCTCTTGCCCATAAGCTCTCTTATTAACCGGCGGCTGGAAACCTTCAACCGGCCGCTTGCTGCCGGCGCTGTCACTCTCCCAGCGCGTTCTCGTATCCCCACACCAGTTCGACTCCGCCAATCTGGACTGTATCTCCGTCCTGAACCCCCTGTGCCCGCAGAGCGTCGGAGATTCCCATCACTGACAGGATGCGCTGGAACCGCAACCCGGCCTCGTAGTAGTCCCAGTTCGTCATCTGCGCCACCCGCTCAATCGCTACGCCCTCTACCTGCCACAGGTCGTCTTCCAGTCGAGTGACGTTGAATGCGTGTTCGTCCTCTTCGGGCGACAGCGTCGGCAACTCTTCAACTTCCTCCGTCGCAACCGAAGCCGGCAGCCTATCCAGTTGCGCTTTGACTTCGTACATGAGTTGCTGCACGTTCTCGCCGGTCACCGCGCTGATGGCAAAAAAAGGGTTGCCTGTATCGGCCAACGCCTCCTGCAGGCGCGGCCAGATCTTCCGCGCCTGTGGCAAATCGATCTTGTTCAGAACAATCAGCTGCGGTCGCTTCGCCAGAGTCGGGTTGAAGAGCCTCATTTCCTGGTTGATGACCTCGTAATCGCCAGCCGGATCAGGGCTTGCTCCGTCGAGAAGGTGGACCAGCACCCGGCTGCGTTCAACATGGCGCAGAAACTCCAATCCCAGGCCGACCCCATCGTGCGCGCCCTCCAACAGACCCGGAATGTCCGCAAATACGATCTGGACGTGGTTCACCTCCGCCACGCCCAAGTTGGGTACAATCGTTGTGAAAGGATAGTCGGCTATTTTGGGGGTGGCTTGGCTGATGACGCTCAACAACGTCGATTTGCCCGCGTTGGGCACGCCTACGATCCCTGCATCGGCTACGATCTTCAGTTCCATCTCCAGCCAGCGTCCTTCTCCTGCTTCACCATTCTCAGCCAAACGCGGCGCCTGGTTCCGGCCGCTTCTGAACGCGGCATTTCCCCGACCCCCGCGACCCCCTCTGGCGACCAACGCCTGCTGACCGTCCCGTACCAGGTCAGCCACCACCGTGTCGGACTTCGCGATACGCGCGATCGTCCCCACCGGCACCGGAATCAGCAGGTCGTCACCTCTTGCGCCCACCTTCCGGTTGCCGCCCCCGTGTCGGCCGCGTTCAGCCCGAAAATGTACATTTCTTCGAAATGAGTGCAGTGTATTTAAGCTCTGGTCGGCAACGATGTAGACATTGCCGCCCGGCCCGCCATTGCCGCCCGCGGGTCCTCCCCTGGGCACAAATTTCTCGCGGCGAAAAGCGACAATGCCGTTGCCTCCAGCCCCGGCCTGCACATGGATCTTGGCTCGATCAAAAAACATGACTGTAGCTGCTTTCGCCTACGCCTAATGGCTCGCGGTACTTAGACAGCAACCGCCAGAGCTCACTGCTTCCGTTCAGTTTCCTCAATTCTAACGGAGGCGATCTCGCTTCCACAAGAAATTGCCCCGGTCGAGTCCGGCGGTATAATTGTACCGCGTAACGCAAGGGCTGAAGACCGTCTATCCGCGGTCCACAACCTGCCGTCTGCACCACCAGTGTGTAGCCTGTACAACGCGTCCGGTTGGGCGCCATCAATGTCGAACGCGCAGATTTTCATTGAAATTGACGAAAGATATCAAGAGCCTGTGGAAGAAGCCTGGCTGACGGCCGCGGCACGGGCAACCCTGCATGCCTGCCAGCGGGACGCGTTCTCCTTATCAATATTGGTGGTGGAAGACGACGAATTGCGGTGTTACAATCGCTTCTACCGTCAGCAGGATGCGCCGACCGACGTATTGAGCTTCGCCGTCCAGGAAGGATCACAACTCTCTGCGGAGATGCCCGATGCCTTGGCCGCCGAACTGGACGCCGAACTAGGCGATCTGCTGCTGGCCTTCCCCTACGCCTCTCGCCAGGCCGAGAGATACGGCCATTCGCTCGCAGCTGAACTGCAACTCTTGGTTGTCCACGGTACGCTGCACCTGCTTGGATACGATCACGACACCGAAACGCGGCAGGCAGAAATGTGGCGCAAACAGACCGAGATCCTCGATTCACTGATCACCGAGGACCTTACGCCGCGGTTGACTACGCCGGACTGGTAGATGAAGCGCCCTGCCCGTACCCGGAATTTCTGGCAGAGTCTCGCCTTCGCCTTTTCCGGAGTACGCCGCGCCCTCCAGAGTCAGCGCAATCTCCGCATTCACGTCGCGATCGCTGCCGCAGTCGTCATCGCCGCGTTTGTCCTCCGCATCAACCGGTCAGAGTGGGCCATAGTCGTAGCCCTGATCGCTTTGGTCATCGGGCTGGAGCTGCTCAATACCGCCATTGAAGCGCTGGTTGACCTGGCCTCCCCCGCGTCGCATCCACTCGCCAAAGTGGCAAAAGACACGGCCGCCGGCGCCGTCCTGGTAGCGGCGTTGGGTAGCGTTGCCGCCGGTCTGATCATTTTCCTGCCCCGCCTCTGGCAGCTCATTTCTTGAGACCGGCTTTCATCTACAGGGCCGCCGGCGCAGTCGATGATATATTACTCCACATTTTCCCTGCGGCGCTCCGGCAGCTTCAAAATCGCAGGCACGCCAGCAAAAGCGATCAGCCCGCTGATTAAGAATGCCGTCTCAAGCCCGAACCTGTCCGCCAGGCTTCCCAGTAGCCACAGCGCCGGCGACCGGATTACAAAGTTCGCCATCAGAAAGAGGCCGTTTGCCAATGCGCGATTCTGTCGGAAACTGTCCTGCACAACCGCCAACAACACGGCGGATGGCGATAGCATCGTGAATCCAAGTGGCAAAAGAAATGCGAAGAGCAACCATCCTGAACTGTTCAAGAACCCCAGGAAGAGGACGGGCGACACCAGAAAAAGAACAATCAGGATCCGTCTCCGCCCTAACCAGTCGCTGGCTGTTCCCATAGTCAGGGCGCCCAAACACCCGCCCCTTCCAGAAGCGTCAATGAAAGCCCTGCAATCTCGAACTCATACCCCTTCACATCCTGCATGAAAATCGGCAAATAGGTCGTCATCGAAATCGACATGAAGACACGTGCTGCCATGATCCAGAGTAATGGAGGGTAAACTTTCCGTGCGGCCGGCAACAACTTCCTCAATGAAAGCACCCTGCCCTGCGCAGGCCGCGCCGAGACCCCGCGCAGTCGCCAGTAAAGGAACACTGAGGCCAGCCAGCCAAACACCGCCACCCGCCATATCCCTTCAAGCCCAAACCAGCTGACAGCTGCAATTACCAACAAAGGCCCCACAGTGCGCCCCAGCTCTCCGGCTGCCATGAAGAAGCTCATGCCGGTTCCCACTCGGTGACCTGAAATGCGCCCGATCATGGCCGGCGCCGGCGCATGAAAGACAGCAGAGCTTAGACCTCCCACAAACAGCAACAGGGCCAGCAGTACGTAGCTGTTCGCCAGCCCCAGTAGACTGCACACGCTGGCAGTCACTGCCGGAGCCAGAATGATGAAGTAACGCAGACTGATCCTGTCGGCTGCATGGCCAATGAACGGTTGCAGAAGGCTGGGAACCTGCATAAAAACAGCCAAGCCCCCAATGGTAGCGTAGTCGGCGGCAAGCTTTTCCCGAATCAGAGGTAATAGAGGAGGCACAAACGCGGTGAAAATGTCGTGAACAAAATGGCCCGTGACGATCGTCAGCACCTCTCGGGTCTGAAACTCCTTGCTTTCCGAGGGTTCGTCCTGTATGGTTGTCGAGTCTGCATGGTGACCTGCTGTAGCTGACATGGGGAACTCTAACCCTGTGCGGATTTGCCCGTTGCCGGCGTTTGGGCAAGTGGACTGTTGGCGATTTGTAAATCAAGTGGGTATCGGCTGATTGTAACATCAGTTCAGGAGATGACAAGCACCCAAAAACAGTCCAAAGGGAAGAATTCACTGTCTCCACAGGGGACATTCCGTGGCCTCCAGTCCTGCACACGCCTATCTTCCGCCATTCGCAGTTTCAACAGCGAGCGCCAGTTCAGGGACACATCCGACAGATTTCGCACACTTGACACGCCCAATCCCTTACTCTATATTGTTGACAGTTTTCCCTTGGTTAGAATCTGACTGAATCTACTTCGATCATGGACCGAGTGGACCTCTTGCGTTAATCACCCAAAGGAGATCACCATGAACAGACCCAGAGTAAGCCGACGTGACTTTTTGGCCTTGTCCGGCGCCACGACTGCCGGAGCATTCCTGGCCGCCTGCGGGCCGACGGCCGCGCCCGCCGCCGAGTCCGACGAGGGCGATATGCCCGCCGCCGAAGGCTATACGATCGTCTATACCTATCCGCACCCGGACACCAATATGCTCGGTGGCAACCAACGACTGATTCTTGAACGCTACGACTCCGTGGTTCCAGGCACGGACATTCAGGTGGAACTCAAGACAGGTTATGAGATGTCCCGTGTACAAGCAGACCTCGCGGCCGGCACTGCGCCCGATCTGTTCTGGGCCGGTTACACCTCTGTCATCCAGGCCATCGACGAAGGCCTGATCGTCAATCAACAGGAGTACATGGAGGCCGCCGGGGTCGACTTCGACAACTTTGTCGATGGCATCGAAGCCATCTACGCCCCGCCGACCGTGGGCGGCTACTTCTGGGGCATGCCCTACGAACAGGTCGTTGTCCTCTTTGCCTACAACGTCGCCGCCCTGGAAGAGTCCGGCATGGAACCGCCTCCCAAGGACTGGACCTGGGATGAACTCATCGAATGGGGTGTCGCAGTCACTCGCGACGTAAACGGCAAGCGCCCCGATGAAGATGGCTTTGACCCCAACGAGGTTGACATCTGGGGTGTCGCCTACTGGCAGCACTTCGCCATCCAGGAATATCTGCCGTGGACCGCCGGCCAGTACTACGTTGACGAAACTCGCACAAAAGCTACTATCAACAACGACGGTGTCCGCGATTCCCTCCAGTATTTGCGCGATGCCTATGCCAGCGGATCCGCCACCGAAAAGCCGCCCGAAAAGGGCCTCGTTTCCGGCAAAGTCGTATTCCAGGAGGTCGGCAACTGGGGCCTGCTAGACTTCGAAAAGCAGATCGGAGAAGGTGGACTTGGCGCCCTTTACACACCCAGCCATCCCGTGCATCAAATCACAGCAACCCCCTGGTACGACAAAGAGCTGTGGATGCCCGTCCAGGATGACAAGAATCGTGAAGCTGCCGCCTACCAGTTCTCCGAGTGGTGGGCGCTCGGAGATCCCTATCTCGAATTCTGCCTCGAAACCGGCTACTTCCCCTTCACCAAGAGCCACTTCGCCGACCAGCGATGGCTCGATGCAATCGAAGGAAAGGAGTTCATGGAGATTGCCGGGGAGATGCCCGCCTACGCCACCAACACGCGCTTCTGGGCCCTGTTCAAAGGCGCGCAGGAGGCCCAGCAATCCATGTATGAGTTGTGGGACCTGGCCGTGCATACCGATGAGGATCTGGGAGTACTCATGGCCGCCGCCGAAGCCGAAGTACAGCGGATCATCGACAAATACAACTAACATAGCGCTGCGAACACTAAATGAACCTGGGATCGGGGGCGATTCGCCCCCATCTCCCCGACTCTGTTAGTCCTGTTCATGGAAGTGGCACGTTCACAGATACAGCCTTTCTCACTAATTGCCGGGAAAAAGTGGGGTGCTCGGTTCAGTCTCTTCTTAAGCTGACATCGTACCCGTTAGCAGTTCACTAAACGCTCTCATGGATGTGCTAGGCGATATTTGTCCGCATTAGGCCGTTTGGGAGAGCTCGGGACAGTCATCGCCTATATCCTGCTGGACCTCGCCTTGGTTAAGCCTGCGATTCGCGTTTTCCGAACCACACTCACCACTTTGGAGGAAGAAATGAAAGATCTGAGCAGACGAAGCTTTCTGAAAGTCACCACAGGCGCGGCCGGTGTCGGCTTGTTGGCCGCCTGCCAGCCGGTTGCCGCTCCTGTCGACTCCTCCGATATGGACTCCGATGCACCGGAGGAGATGGTCGCCGAACTTGAAATGTGGACCGAAATGGCGACCGTACCCTGGTTGGGCGCGATGGACGAAATCGTCGAAAGCTTCAACAACGCCAACCCAGGCATCCACGTCACCCACAGCGGTTTCTCCGGCTTGGCCTACGAGCAGGCTACCAAAACCGCCTTCGCCGGTGGCGCCGTGCCCGATTTCCTTCAGACCGACGCCGGCCCTGGCGCGCTTTCGGCCTTCATCGAGGCCGACCAGCTCATGGACCTCACCGACGTCGTCGAGGAAAGCAAGGGAGCCATCTACCCCGATGCCCTCGACTCGGTCCTCTACAAGGGACGCTACTGGGGCGCGCCCTGGGCCATGACCGTCGCCAACCTCATGTACTACAACGCCGACATCCTCGCCGAACATGGCGTCGATCCTGCCACCCTGACTACCTGGAGCGCCTTCACAGAGGCTTGTGAGATGTTCAAGAGCGCCGGCGTCACGCCAGTCCTGATCGGGGCCAAAAACGCATGGCCCGGCGGCCACTGGGCACAGCACCTCTACATCAGGACCTTTGGCGTCAAAGGCTCGGTCGATCTCTTCCTCCGCGGCCTCGATGTCAACCACGAGTCCGACCTGCGATTCACCGATCCGGCCGGCGTAAGGGTCTGGGAGCTGATCAAAGAGCTCCTGGACAACGAATTCTACTCCAGGGGCGTGCTCTCCGACGACTATCCCGCCGCATTCGGCAAGCTCTTCCGCGGTGACGGCGCCTTTTTCCAGACCGGCGGTTGGTTGCTGGGAGAATGGTTTGCCCAGGAAAATCCGCAGATCGACCTGCAGTTCATGCTCATGCCGGCAATCGACGATATCGCCGAGAGCAACGCCGACGAAGTCTCCTTCAACGCCCGCACACTGATCGTGCCCAAGGAATCGGCCCATCCCGCGGAAGCCCAGGAGTTCGTCAAGTGGTATCTCCAGTCTGAGGAACCACACCGAATCTGGTACAAACATCTGCCCGGCGAGGCGCCTCCCATGCCCCTCTCGACGCCGATGGAAAACCTGCGGCCGGAGTCATCCCGGCTCATTGACCTACTGGACAACGCGCCGGCCCTGACCATCATGATCGAGCGGGCGATGGACTACAACATCGGCCAGGAGATCCTGTGGCACGGCTCCAGCGGCGTATTGAGCGGCGCGCTCTCGCCGGAAGAGGCAGCCGAACGCGCCGAAAATCTGGTGCTCGAGTGGCGCGAGGCACGGATGTAGCCCTCGCTGCAGGGAGAATACTTGCAGCTTTATCCGACTGGGAGCAGGAATGCGGCGCTCTACGCTGACGGGCGGGTCAGAAAAGGGCCCGCAAACGGGACGCTATGATGGACGCTTCGCGCTGTTCCTCATAGCGCCCGCTTTCTTCTTCTACACGATCTTTCTCATCCTGCCGCTCTTCGGCACGGTGGTAATAGGCTTTACCGACTGGACAGGCATCAGCTTTTCCACGCTCAGATTCACTGGTCTTGAAAACTTCATTCAGATGGCCGGTGACGAGTTCTTCTGGGGCGCGCTTCGCAACAGTTTTCTCTTCGTTGTCTGTTGCCTCCTCGTCCAAGTCGGCGTCGCCTTGCTCTTCGCCGTCATCCTGGAATCCGGACCTAAGTTTGCCAGGTTGTTTCGCAGCATCTTCTTCGTTCCCTTCGTGATCTCGCTCGTCGTCATCGGGATCCTATTCAACTTCTTGCTCGACCCGACCATCGGAATCGTCGACATCCTGCTGCGCGCTGTCGGTCTCGACGGGCCCAAATTCGGCTGGCTCGGCACGCGTACTCTCAATGTATTCGTCGTCATCGCGGTCCACATCTGGCGCAATTTCGGCTTCACCATGTTTCTGCTCATCGCCGGACTGCAGGCCATCCCGCGTGAGCTCCAGGAGAGCGCCCGCCTTGACGGCGCCACAGCGTGGCAACTAACCACGCGAATTACAGTTCCCTTGCTGCGCGAAGTGCTCGTCGTTGCCTCAGTTATCACCTCAATCGACGCCATGCGCGTCTTTGATCTCGTCTACACACTGACCGGTGGCGGGCCCTTCCACAGCTCCGAGACGGTTGTCACCTACATCTACCAGCTTGGCCTGGGCGGCGCCCGTACTCAGCATGGGTACGCTACCGCCATCGCGCTCGTGCTCGTCCTGGTCATCATCGGCATGTCCGTCCTTCAGTTCACCCTGGCCCGCGCCGGCAGGGGAGCCGTTTCTAACTGAGGATTCCGTAATGGTCTTTCGTGAACTGAGTCTGCCCGTAAGGCTCCTCTTCTACCTGTTCCTGGTCGTCGCTGCCGTCAGCATCCTCTATCCCCTGGCGTGGATGTCCTACACCTCACTCAAGACCAACGAAGAGGTCATGTTCTCCCCCTTCGGCCTGCCGACCCGCATCTCTTTCGAAAACATCGCCGAAGCCTGGCAGACCGGGAACTTCGCCCGCCTCTATGTCAACAGTATCCTGATCGCAGTCGTCTCGGTCATCGGTATCATTACCATTTCGACCACCGCCGCTTACGGGCTTGCCCGCTATCACTTCACCGCCAATCGGGCTCTCTTTCTCTATTTCCTGGTCGGCATGGCCGTGCCCACCCAGGCGCTCATGGTGCCCAGCTTCAAATTGATGGCCATCCTCGACTCCTGGGCCGCTGCACTGCATCTGCCGATCCCCTTGCTCAACAGCCCCCTCGCCGTCATCCTTACCTACATGAGTTGGTCCTCCCTTGCAATCATCTTCATTCGCGCCTATTTCATTTCGATTCCTCCGGAACTGGAGGACGCCGCCCGCGTGGATGGGGCCAGAGAGTTGCAGATCCTGCGCCATGTCATGGTCCCTCTGGCCATGCCGGCGATTGCGACCATGACCATCTTCTATTTCGTCTTCTTCTGGAACGACTTTCTCTGGCCCCTCATCTATCTGCACAAGCATACGCTGCGCACAATTCCTCTGGGAATTATGCACTTCGAGGGCAAATATGTAAGTCTCTGGAGTCTACAAGTGGCGGCCCTCTCGCTGGCGGCCTGGCCTCCAATCCTAATTTACATTCTTTTCCATCGCCGCATCCAGCGCGGCCTGACCGAGGGAGCCCTGAAATTCTGATACCAGCGGCCCTTCAAAAGCATCTGGGCAGGACGGCAGGCGTTGCCAGGACCTTGCGCAGGAAAGTGAATCTCACCTATGGCCAATCTTTCTCAAGCTAGCACCGCGCTTCCGCAGATGCGCCCCAGCCGGTTTCGTCTGCCGCGCGGCGAGGCATGGAGGGAGAATCTCTACGGATATCTCTTCATCTCACCCTGGATTCTGGGGTTCGTGATATTCCTGGCGGGACCTCTCCTGGTTTCACTCGGACTGATGTTTACCGAGTACGCCGGCTTTAAGAAAATCACCTACGTGGGTCTGGCGAACTTCGAGGAACTGATAAAGTTTGACATCCGCTTCATCGGCTCGCTGCGCGTCAGCGCCGTATTTGCCTTCTGGACGGTCTCACTGGCAATTATTATCTCGCTGGCCATGGCGCTCCTTCTCAATCAGCGCTTCAAGGGGCATACCTTCTTCCGCGGCCTCTTCTACCTGCCGGCCGCGGTCAGCGGTGTCGCTATGACCTTCGTATGGGCCGCAATGTTCGAGAAGGACTACGGGATGTTCAACCAGATTCTGCGTATCTTCGACTTCGATCGCGTCGCTTGGTTGACATCGATAGAGTGGGCCCTACCCTCCTATATAATCATGCGCTTATACGGCGTAGGGCACTACATGGTGATCATGCTTGCCGGCCTGCAGAGCATACCGGATGATCTTCACGAAGCCGCCAAGGTCGACGGCGCCAGCGGCTTGGCCCTCTTCCGTCACATCACCTTGCCCCTTCTGTCGCCGACTATCTTCTTCCTGATGATCGTCGGCATGATCGGCTCCCTGCAAGTCTTCACTGAGGGCTTCATGTTGACCCAAGGAGGGCCGGCGCGTTCCACGCTCTTCTATGTGCTCTATCTCTATATCGTCGCTTTCACCGAGAGGCGGTTCGGATACGCCAGCGTGCTGGCCTGGCTTCTCTTCCTGATAATAATGGGCTTGACCTTACTTCAGTTCTGGCTGGCCCGGCGCTGGGTTCACTACGAGTCGCAGGAGGCATAAATGGCAACGGATATCAGACAAGCAGGCAGTCTCTGGATATACCGCCGCGCGCTGCGACCGGCCCTGAACTATCTGATCGCTATCGCGATCGGCATCATCATGATCTTTCCGCTGCTGTGGATGTTCTCGGGCGCCCTCAAGACAAAGGAAATGCTGCTCGAAGAAACCGTCATCAATCTGCTCCCACCGCAGCCATGGCAGTGGCAAAATTTCATCGATGCCTGGACTGCTTTGGCCTTCACCCGGTTTCTGTTTAACACGCTCGTTATCACCGTGGCCTCCATGTTCGGAGGGCTGCTTTCCGCCTCCATGGTGGCATTCGGCTTTGCCCGCCTGCGCTTCGTTGGACGAAACTTTCTGTTCTTCATTGTGCTGGGCACGATGATGGTCCCAATGCAGGTAACGGCGATTCCAACATTCCTGCTCTTCCACCGCCTGGGGTGGCTCAATACCTACCTCCCCTTGATCGTTCCTATGTGGATGGGCGGCGGCGCCTTCTACATCTTCCTGCTGCGTCAGTACATAATGACCATCCCCACCGAACTTGACGATGCCGCCAAGATCGACGGCTGCTCCCCTATCGGCATCTACCGCCACGTGATCCTGCCCAATATCGGCCCGGCGTTGGCCGCGGCCTCGATATTCCTCTTCCTCCACTCCTGGAACGATCTGTGGGGTCCGCTGATCTACCTGACCGACGATAACACCTGGACGCTTGCGCGCGGCATGTTGACCTTCAAACGGACGCTGGCCGAATTCCGCCACGGCGGCGGACTGCGGCAATACCAGATTCACTGGTTCCTGTCGCTCGGCACCATGACCATGCTGCCCGTTTTGTTTATCTATCTCGTTCTTCAGCGCCACTTTGTGAGCGGTGTCGTAACTTCCGGCTTAAAGGGGTAAACTGTTCACATAACCATTTTTTGACGACCGGCAATTCGCGTGCAAATAGTGAAGCGATAGCGCATTCAACAGTCATGCAACGATTCTCGCTCTTTTTCGCTTCTGCCTTGCTCCTGTTTGTCGCTTCCTGCGGCGGCCCCGCTGACGGAGACGCCCTGCCGTCTGACTCCGATCTCTCCAGCGCCGAGGGGCAGGAATCCGCGGCGGCCGCGCCTACCGAAACTGCTCCGGCGCAGGCCGGCGTAGATGCCACCGCTACCGTGCCGACGCTTACGCCGTTACCGACACCCACAGAGACAGATGTTCCGCCGCCGACCTCGACGCCGACTGAGACCGCGTTTCCGACCCCAACTTCAACTCCCACTGCAGCCCTGACGATAACGGCCGAGCCCCCTCAGCCGACGGCGACACCGACTGCAAGCGCCACAGATTCGCCGCCGCAACCGACGGCGACACCGACCCTGACAGCCACCTCCACGCCTACACGTACGCCGGTCCCAGCGGCCGTATTTGTCCGCAGTCATACCAGTTACGCGTCTGGACCGCAACTGGTGTTGGTTGGAGAACTGGTGAATGGCTCAGCCTATGAAGTGTTTGGCGCTCGAGTGCATGCCGAATTTTTCAATAGCGGCGGCGAATCCATCGCCGCCGTCGAGGCTCTGGCACTGTTTGGCAAGCTGGAGGTTGAACGCTCTGCTCCGTTTCGCACGATCGTAGACGTCGATCCTGCCGATGTGGAGAGCTATGAACTGAGCGTATCCTTTGATGAATTCAGCATCACCGAATATCGGGACCTGGAAGTGTCCGGCGTTACTGTAGTAGACCGAGATGGACGCATTGCGATCGTCGGCACTCTGCACAACAGGCACGAAACGGCACTGACGTCGGTAATGGTAGCCGCAACGATTTATGACGAGGCTGGGGAAGTTGTGGACGTAATGGAGCTTTCCATGTTCGGGGAGACGATCACGCCCGGCGCGGAACTCCCCTTTGAAATTTCCCTGCAGGGAGCCGGGAGAGTGTTTACAAACCTGCGCGTGCAGGCTCAGGGCCAGTTGAGTCTGTTTTGAAATCGGCCGGCCGCGAACTTCGCTGAATCGGTTCGTCAACGGTCTTGACAGCGAAACGCCCCTCCGTGTGCGCTAAAGCAACGCGGAGGGGCGCCGTTATGCAAGATAAACTGACCTGCGCTATCCGTCCGCCGGCACTAGCACGCTGACCCGGTTGTCCAACTCAGAGCTTTCAGATACCAGATTCGATGGATCTACGACTACCTGCAGCGTCCGCGCTCCCAGCCCGTCCGCTGCCCGGAAAACTGTTCGCACTGTGACTTCCTCACCCGCGGCCAGACGCTCCACCGTCTGCGGCATACCGAGCGGGCTGAGATCGTCAGTCTCATCCAGGACATGGACGCTAAAGCCGCCCACGTCGCTGTTGCCCTCATTGCGCACCGTAGTGTCGACAACCACCAGCTCCCCTTCACCGGCACGCGCCACGTTTACTACGACTTCCTGTGCGTTTAGCGTAAGATTGGCCCCGGCCGCGCTTCTCTCGTCGCCTGACGAGGACGCCAAACTGTCCGTTCCTGTCCCCTGCCTGTTTCCTTGCGCCGACGAGCTGAAGCGGAGCGTGCGCTCGGCGGTATTGTCGTCCTCGTTAGTCTCATTGATTTCGCCGTCGGGGTCGGCGGTCACACGAATGATGCGATTTCCATCCACTTCACTCGTATCGTATGACATCACGGCCAGTTCTCGCGCACCGGGCTGAATTGGCTCAGTTATCGTAAACTCGCCAATTTCGGCTGCTTCGTCTTCGGTGGCATCCTCAAACCGTACAACCACGTTCTCCGCCACCGTTTCGCCCTGATTGCGAATTACCGCCGTAATCGTGACCGGATCCCCGGCATCGGGTACGGCCGGGAAGAAGCGAATGTTTGAAGGCAAGATTACCAGATTCGCCGCCTCTTCGGACGCTTCCGAAGCCGTACGCACCTTTAGAACCTTTTCAACCCTGTTGTTCTCTTCATCCAGTTCTTCCACTGCATCTTCCGAATCAGCGACCACACGGATCTTGCGTTCCCCGGCTTTGCCTTGCGTGTCGTAGCTTACCGAAACTGTAGTCGTGTCATTCGCGCCAAGCTGGTCGACCCGCTGCGGACCGCCTATGGGCCTTGGCACGCGTTCAGTCACGTCCATAAAGCGTACGACGAAACCTCTGGCGTTGGCGTTGCCGCGGTTCGTGATCGTCGCCGAGATCGTCGTCTCCTTGCCTTCGACAGGCTCTTCGGGGTCGAATTCAACATCGTCCTCGCCTATAACTATGTCTGCCAGTTGCGGCGGCGAGATGAAGAGCCCTCGGGTCGCCTGATTGTCCCGCTCATTCATCTCTGCGATTACATTGTTGGGATCGACGACCACCCGAATCTGGCGGCTTCCCGTTTCCCCCGTGTCGGTGAACGAAACTTCTATCGTACCGCCGCCGCCGGCCGGAACCGCATCCAGCAGCTGCTCTGTACCTATGGGGACCGAACCGCCGCCGGTCACGTCCAGCACCTGCACGACTACGTCATGGGCCGTATCGGTGCCGTTGTTGAGCACCGTGGCCGAGACGATCACCACGTCGTGTAGCTCAGGAGATTGCGGGGCAAACTTAATGTTGCCGGACAACATCGCCAGGTTCGGCGCCATCGCGGGCTGCACCGGCAAGGTAACCACCGTCTGATTGTCCTCTTTAGCGCTTTCGCGGATGAAGTTGTTCGGATCGACAACAACACGGATGCGGCGGTCGCCCGGTCTGTCAAGCGTGTCATAGATGATGGGGACCGTGGCGCTCGACCCTGCCGCCAGGTAACCGATCACGTGCGGCTGGCCAATTGGCACGACCCCGGCTTCCGTCACGTCGAGGAACTGAACGACCACATCGGTCGCATCCTCGGCGCCGTCATTGAGTACGATCGCTCGGATCAGAACCCGGTCGCCTTCGGTCGGGGTCCTCGGATTGAAGCCCACATTGCGGGGCTGCACGATCAGATTCGGCGTAGCCCGTTCCAGAACTTCAACCGACTTGTTCGCCGAATTGTCGCTTTCACTGCTTTCCTCGATGAAGTTGCCGGGATCGGCAGTCACCTCGATGCGGCGTTGACCCTCGTTGTCGGTCGTGTCGTAGACGACTCCGACGGCTGCGCTGCCTCCGGCCGGGATCGATGAGATCGACTGTGCCGCGCCAATCGGTATCGCCGGCCGTTCCGTAGCATCCATGAATTGAACATCCACGTCGCGTGCCGGCGCGCTGCCGTGGTTGACGATTACCGCGGTGAGAATTATCCGCTGCCCTTCGCGCGGCGACTTCGGCGTAATCGCAACATTGCTGCTCTTGACAGTCAGGTTCGGCAACGGCTGTGCTGCCATCCTCAGCGCGGCAGACGCTCTGTTGTCCGTCTCTTTCGTTTCGGCAATATAGTTGTTGGGATCGACGATCACCTGAATCCTTGGATCGTCCTTGCCGGCCGTATCAAACACGACCTGCGCAACCCCGCTGCTGCCGGCCGGTATCCGATCGATTACCTGCGGTTCGCTGATCGGCACACCCTGCCCGCTGCCTTCCACAAACTGCACGATCACCTCACTGGCGTCGCCGCCGCCTTCATTCAGCACGGTCGCGTTGATCGTAACCTGATCTCCGTCCACCGGTCTGCTGGGATGGAAGCCGACGTTGCTTGATTCGATAACAAGATTGGGAATCGCAGGGGGGTTGATCGTTATCGCTGCCTCGGCCTGATTGTCCGTCTCGTCAGACTCAGAGACCAGATTTCTGCGGTCGGCCACAACCCGGATCTTGCGCTCTCCGGACATGCCGCGACTGTCCAGGACCGACTCCACGATTCCGCTGCTGCCAGCGGGAATCGTGTCAATCAGCTGACCGGAACCGATCGGCACGGCCTCGTCATTCGTCACGTCCAGGAACTGGACATCGACCTCACCTACATCTTCCCCGCCCTGGTTGAGAACGACCGCCCGCATACGGATCTCGTCGCCCGAGTTCGGGTTAGTGGGCGTGAAGCTGATGTTGGCTGCATGCACCGACAGATTGGGCGAGGCGCCCGCGGCGATCAGCAGGGTCTTGCTGGCAGTGTTGTCCGTCTCATCGCTTTCGGGAATGATTGACAGGCTGTCAACGCTCGCCCTGATGCGCCGCTCCCCTGAGCGTCCGGCCGTCTTGAAGGTCACGCTTGCGATGGCGCTGTCGCCAGCAGCGATGGACGGCAACGTCTGTATGTCGCCAATCGGACTCAGGCGGCCGCCGGTCACGTCTGTGAAGTGAACTTGCACGTTCTCGGCGGCGGCTGCGCCGTTGTTGACGACGGTCAACGAGACGATTACGTCGGTTCCGGCCGCAGTCGCCGGCGGATTGAAACCGATGTTGTCAGAGAGGGCCACCAGGTTCGGCATCGGCGCAGAACCCACTTCCAGACTGCGCGTGCCCTTGTTGTCGATCTCGTTCGTTTCCACAATGAAGTTGCCCGGATCAGCTACCACCCGCACCTTATAGGCGCCGGCGGCGTCCGGTATCGTGAATTTCACCGTCACCACACCGCTGCCGCCCACGGCGATCCTGTCCAGCTCCTGTGCCTCTCCGATAGGCACCGGCCGTCCGGCGCTCACATCTTCAAACTGTACGACTACATTCCTCGCCACTACGTCGCCATCGTTGCGCACGACTGCCAGGATCGTCACAGTTTCGCCTACACGTGGACTGGCCGGGCTGAAACCGATATTTTCGGCCAGCACAACCAGGTTCGGCATCGGCTCCGGCTCGAGGGTCAACAGGCGAGTGGCCGTATTGTCCTCTTCGTTCGATTCCCGGATGCGGTTGTTGGCGTCCACCAGCACCTGGATCTTTCGGTTTCCTATCGGTCTGTCGGCCGAAATCGACTCGGTGACAGTGACGGCCGCCGTGCCGCTGCTGCCGACACCGATTTCCGGAATCGTCTGTTCGCTGCCCAGGAGTCGGGCTTCGCCGCTGGTCACGTCGAAGAACTGCACCGACACATGCTCGGCCGGCGCCGAACCGTTATTACCGACAACGGCTCGTAATGTTACCTCTTCACCGCTGACGGGCTGTGCCGGGAATATGGCTATGTTGTTACTGTGGATGAACAGATTTGGCGACGGAGCGCTGCCAACGGTCAGCGAGGCGCTGGCTTCGTTGTCCTCTTCACTGATTTCTCGGACGAAGTTGCCAGGATCGGCGACGACCTGAACCGTTCGCGAGCCTTGCCCGCCTGAGGCCTTATATTGCGCGACCGCTACTGCCGACGTGCCCGGCTCTATCACTTCGATAGTCTGCTGCTCGCCTACAGGTTTTACGCTGTCACTTGTCACATCCACAAACTGCACAATCACGCTTTCCGCCCTCGCGCTTCCTGTGTTCAAGATCGTGGCGTAGATGGTCACGGGTGTGCCCGCAGCCACTTCGGTTGCGCTAAAGCCGATGTTTTCGGCCACAACGACCAGGTTGGGGGCCGGCCCGTGGCTCACACTCAGCGTGGCCGTGGCGCTGTTGTCTCCCTCCTTGGATTCGGATATCAGGTTATGCGGATCAACCTGCACCTGGATCTTCTGATCGCCGCTGCGGTTGGCCGTATCGAACCGGATCGACGCCACGCCGCTGCTGCCGGGCGCAATCGAAGGAATGACCTGCAGCGCTGCGACCGGCGCCGCAGGACTTCTGTTCGCGTCCAGGAACTGTACCTGCACGTCCTGCACTTCGGAATCGCCCGCGTTCAGAATTGTCGCGTAGATGGTGACTTCATCGCCTTCCACCGGGTTAGCCGGGGCGATACCGATATTGCTGGATGAAAGCGCCAGGTTGGGTTCGGCGTCCGACTGCAGCGTCAGCGTCTTGCTGGCGTTGTTGTCAGTCTCGTCCAACTCAGTGATGAAGTTATCCGGGTCCGCAGTAACGGTGATGCTCGGATCGCCCGAACTCGTGCCGGAATCGTAGGTAACGCGGGCCACTGCGCTGCTGCCTGCGGGGATGCTGTCAATCATCTGGTTCAAGGCGACGGGCGTCGTTCTGCCCTCCCGGAACTGAATGATGACGCTTTCCGCGTCCGCGGTACCGTTGTTGACTATCGTTGCCAGGATCGTGACCTGCGCGCCGGGCTGCGGCGAGGCCGGGTCGAAGCCTATATTGTCGGAATCAACGTACAGGTTCGGCGCGGGCGCCTCAGCGACGGCGAGAATCCGGGTAGCGGCATTGTCCGCTTCGTTGCGCTCGGAAACGAAGTTGTTGGGATCTATGACCATGCGGACGCTGCGTTCTCCGCTCTTCTCCACAGTGTCGTACTGCACCTGGACGACGCCGCTGCCCCCAACGGGGATCTCGGCAATCGTTTGCGGCAGGCCGATTGGCACCGCCGCGTCCTCGTCAGTGACATCCACGAACTGTACCGTGACTGCACGGGCATCGGCGTTTCCGTTGTTGAGCACGGTCCCGTGGATAGTTGTCGTCTCGCCCGCATGCGGTTCGGCCGGGTTGAAGCCGATGTTAATCGACTGGGCAACCAAATTGGGCAGGAGTTGCCTTTCACCGGGCAACTGCAGTTTTGCAGTCAACACCTGGACGTCGTCGATATACCAGCCTTCGTTATCGTTAAAGGTGTCGTCAATCGTATCAAACCAGAATCGGACCTGTATGGAGCCGCTCTCACTGACAGCTTGGCTCAGGTCAACGTCCCTGCGCGCCCAATGTCCTTCTGTGCCGTGGGATTCGAAGACCGTTCTCCACGTCGTTCCGTCAGTGGAAATCTGTACACGTGTCCGGTCGTAGCGGGTGTTTCTCTGTAGCTCGCTCCACTCGTAGAAAGTGAGCAGCGCATCGTCGGCGCCGGCAATGTCGATAATGCCGCTGGTGATGGTACCCTCATTCTCCTTGCCCGTGTCGTAGTCCCGCTGTCTCTCCCGACCGTAATACCAGGAAGTTTCGGGGCTGTTAAAACGCAGGCTGGAAAGATGCCACAGGCTGTCGTCGGCATCTTCGATGGTCCATTTGCCTGACCCGCTTTCCATATCGTCTTCAAATACGATCGTCCCCGCGCTGGTCCGGGCGATGACGATATTGGAGAGGTCAGAAACGTTGCCTACATTGTCTGCTACCCGCAGAGCGAAGTAGTAGGTTGTGTCCGGTTCCAGCCCGGTTACCTCCAGAGACTCTCTGGAGCCTGGAGCGGCGGGCGTCGGGGCTGTCTCCACGCGCTGGGCAGAATCCCAGGTGGCATTGGATATCGGCGCCGTGGCGTACCTTACATCGTAGGCAGTCGACTGCCCGGTGAATCCATCATCACCGGTCGCCGTCCAGGAAAGAAGGATCTTGGTCAGGAGTACACCGGAGGGGGACAGGTCGGTAACGGTGGCGGGCGGCGTCGAGTCCTTCTCCATCGAGTTGAACAGGTTCAGGCGTCCGTTAGTCAACGTCTTCTTCGACTGGGGTGGCAGTGGATCAACGCCGGACAGAATCCGCTGCTTAACCTGCTGGTTATTCAGCCCTTCAAACTCCGACCAGATGAGGGCGGCGGCGCCGGAGACGTAAGGGGCGGACATTGATGTACCGCTCGTGGCCCCATATCCGGACGGCAGGCACATGGGACAGCGTCCGGACGGGACCGTTGAAAGAATGTTTACCCCGGGGGCAGCCAGGTCAACCCAGTCTTCGCCCCAGCTGGAAAAGCCGGCATAAATATCGTCGTGATCGGTTGCGGCTACGGAGATGATGTTGTCCAGATCATAGGCGGCAGGGTAGAGCTTGCGATTGGAATTGGAGTTGCCGGCCGAGCAGACATGCAGAGGCGAATTGACGCGCCCCATGGCCTCTCGCAGAGCGTTTGACGGCGAACCGCCGCCCCAGCTGCTATTTGTAACCAGAATGTTCTGCTTTTGTTTGTTGCGCAGGTCGTAAATATAGTTGAAGCACTTGACAGCGTTGGACGTCGTGCCCGTCCCGAAGGCGGTGATGAACTTGCAGCCAAGGATTTTGGCATTCCAATTTACGCCGATGACGCCCTTCCTGTTGTCGCCGGCCGCGGCCGCGATGCCGGCCACGTGGGTCCCATGACCGTAGTCATCGATCAGCGCGCCGCTGTTGGTGATTGCATTGATACCGTGGAAGTCATCGACATAACCGTTGTCGTCGTCATCGATTCCGTTCTCTACACACCGGCCCACGCCCCTGGGACACTCCTTCGGGTTCGTCCACAGATTAGCCTGGAAATCTTCGTGTTCGACATCGATACCGGTATCGATCACAGCAATAATTATTTCTTCCGAGCCTGTGCCGATCTCCCACGCCTCGAGCGCGTCGATGTCGGCGTCGGCTGTACCGCCGGTCTGACCGGTGTTATGCAGACCCCATAGATTCTCAAAAAGTGGGTCCGAAGGCGGCGTCTCACTGATCTGCAGCAGGTAGTTCGGCTCTGCGTAGGCAACTCTCTCGTCACTTGCCAGCACTTCGATCAGGTTTTCGTCGACATCGACCGGCGCTCCCGCCAGTCGCAGACCCTGGTCCGCGTCGGTGGGGTCGTTATCCAAATTGTCCTTTTCTGACAGCCCGTACTCGGCGTAGAAGTCGGAGATCTGGTCGCGGGTAACTGTTTTCTTGAAGCGGATAAGCACCTGTCCCGGCACATACTCCGCGACTTCCTCTTCCTGGAGTAACGCCCTCTCGATCCGCTCCCCCTCGATGCTGGAAAGATCCATTTCCCCGGAGCGAAGGCTCGTGTCGAGAATGGTCCCAAGCCGATCGCCGGAAAGAAGCAGGCCGGTGGCCAGACAGAGGACAAGGAACAGGGCAATGAGCGAAACCCTTTTCATTTCTGGTCTATCTCCGTAAACTCATCGATCCTGAGCGTTCGTAAGAGGATCGTCGTGAAAAAGTATCAATTTCGGTTACAACAGGTCCGTTTATGTTGACACACATGACGCGAATAATCAAATGCCATGCGTGTAGCCGGGTGACGAAAACTGATCTTGCCGCGGCCGGCTATATTCTTCCGGCAGTTCTGGGGATTGGCGAACAGTACAAAAAAGGGGACAAACTTTGCGCTGAGCCGACGCCGCAGATGGGCCCTTGGCGAAGCGCAAACTAAGAGAGAACCTCACGAACTATCGATCTCTTCCGGCGGTCCCTGCCCGTTCCACAGGATCCGCTCGGCGCCGGCGTAAACGTTCAACCGCTCTCCGCGCAAAAATCCTATCAGCGTAACGCCGAAGCGGCGGGCCACGTCCACCGCCAGATGACTTGGCGCAGACACGGCGCAGACCACCGGCAGGCCCGCGACCGTCGACTTCTGCAGAATCTCGTAGGAGGCGCGACCGCTGACCAGAAGGATACCGTCATGTAAGGGCAGCTTGCGCTGCATAAACGCCCAGCCGATCAGCTTGTCGACCGCGTTGTGGCGGCCCACATCCTCGCGCAGGCACACGAGGTTGCCTTCGGCGTCAAACAGGCCGGCCGCGTGCAGTCCGCCGGTCGCTTCAAACAGTCCCTGCGCCGCCCGCAGCTTTTGCGGCAGGGCAGTCAGGACGGCAGGACTGACCTTCGGACCCGCCGTCAGTGCCGGGCAGTCGCGCATCTCAATGGCGTCAAGACTTGCCTTACCGCAGACGCCGCAAGCGCTTGTCGTGTAGAAATGGCGTTCGAGGGTCGCCAACTCAGGCAGCCTCGCAAGACGCAGCCCTACATTTACGATATTGTAGCGCTGGTCCGCGTCGACGTCGGCGTCCACACAGTAGGTGATCCCGCTGACTTGTACTGGCTCGCCGACGATTCCCTCGTTGTGCAGAAAACCTGCTGCCAGTTCAAAATCGTTGCCGGGCGTGCGCATCGTCACGGCGACTGTTTGCGTTTCGCCCCCCGCCTGCAAGCGAATCTCCAGCGGCTCTTCTGTCGCCAACTGATCATCCCGAACTCTGTGCCGCCCGCTTTCCACTACCGTAACGCGGGCGCGCACCTTGCTACCAACGCGAGGAATCATTAGGGCTCAACTCAGAGAATTGCAGGGGGGAAATTTTGCGTTGCCAGCAACACCACAAGTTTGCGCTGACGCCCGCGATCCCGGTGAGGGCGGAAGCGTCAAATAAGCTGGCATGACAGCCCGCGCTGGACAACGTAAATCGCATGTCCGTGAGTGTGTTTACGCTTCGCCGACCGCATCTGTCGCGCCTTGGCGAAGCGTAAATAACGACGGCACTCTCTCCGAAATCGGTTCCACATGCACTGGGCAGACTTTCAACTCCGCCGTATGCGTAATCGGATCGTAGCCCGAGCCGGTCAGCACGTTGATCGGCACTTCGGCAAATGAGAAACTGGCGAACACCGTCCCCTGCGGAGAGCGCCTCGTCGTCTGCACGCGCACATCCACCGCCCCGCGGCGGCTGCTCATCCTGGCCCAGCCACCGTCGTGCAGACCGTAGCGGGCCGCGTCACTTGGATGCACCTCCAGCGTCTCCTCCGGCAGGAGCTCGTTAATACCCTCTGATCTCCCCGTCTGCGTGCGCGTATGGTAGCTCTCCAGCCGCCGCCCCGTGGTCAGCCACAGGGGATACGCCTCATCGATCGTTTCCGCGGGATCGCGGTAGTCGGTGAAGCTGAACTTCCCGCGGCCGTTGATAAATTTATCTTCGTGCAGGCGGGGCGTGCCGGGATGCCCCCGGTAGGGGATCGGCCACTGGTACTGGCCGCTGTCCGCTAATTCCCAGTCGATGCCATTATAGATGGGCGACAGTTCGCATAGCTCATTGAATATCGGGACCGGCGAGTCGTAGTCGAAGCCGCTCATGCCCATGCGCTGCGCGATCTGACCGATGATCCACCAGTCGGGTCTGGCCTCGCCCGGCGGCTCCACAGCCTTGCGTACGCGCTGGATGCGCCGCTCCGTATTCACGAAATGGCCGTCGGTCTCCGCCCAGGACGCGGCCGGCAGCACCACGTCCGCCAGTTCCGCCGTCTCTGTCAGAAAGATATCGATCACGACGAGATGTTCAAGGCTCTTCAGCGCATGGATGCAGTGCTCCTGGTCCGGGTCTGAGACGACCGTGTTCTCGCCGTCGATGAGCATGCCGAAAATCCTGTCACCGCACTGTTCCAGGGCCGTCACCTTGGTGATGCCCTTTTCCAGATCTATCTTGCGCCCGTAGGCCTTTTCAAACTTGGTCTGATTGGCCCTGTCGTCTACAGGTTGGAAGCCGGCGTAGTTGTTGGGCAGAGCGCCGCTATCCCCGGCCCCCTGAATATTGTTCTGCCCGCGCATCGGATTGACACCGGTGCCCTCGCGGCCGAAATTGCCGGTCAGCAGCGCCAGATTGCACAGGCTCTGCACGTTTTCCACGCCACAGATATGCTCCGTGATGCCTAGCGTATAGTAGATGGCGGCCTTATCGCTCGAGCCGTACAGGATAGCCGCCTCTTCGATCATCGCTGCCGGCACGCCGGTGATGCTCTCCGCCCACTCAGGCGTCTTTTCCTGCAGATGGTCGACCAGCTCATCATAGCCCTCGGTTCGGGTAGCGATAAACTCCTGATCAGCCAGCCCCTCGCGCACGATCACGTGCGCCATCCCCAGCAGCAGCGCGGTATCGCTGCCCACCCGGATCGGCAGATAGAGATCGGCCATTTCCGCCAGGCGGATGCGTCGCGGATCGGCCACGATCATTTTGGCCCCGCGTGCAAGCGCCTTTTTCAGCCGCGTGGCCGCCACCGGGTGGGCTTCCGTCATGTTCGTGCCGATACAGAAGATCACATCCGGCTTTTCCATATCCGCCAGCGGATTGGACATCGCCCCGCGTCCGATTGTTGCCGCCAGACCGGCGACAGTCGGGGCGTGTCAAGCCCGACTGCAGTTGTCAATATAGTTTGTGCCGAACCCCACCCGGATAAACTTCTGCATCATGTAGTTCGCTTCGCTGGGCGTGCGCCCGGAGGCGACACCGTAGACCGCGTGGCGTCCATGTTTGTGCAGCACATCCATGAAGCCCTGCGCCGCCTGCTGCAGCGCTTCGTCCCAACTCGCCCGCTGCAACCAGCCCTCCGCGTCGCGCACGAGCGGATGGGTCAGCCGGTCCGGATGATGGACATAATCGTAGGCGAACTGGCCCTTGACACAGAGCGCACCCTGGTTGGCCGGCCCGTCAAAAGCCGGATGCACTGCGATGATGCGGTTGTCGCGGGTCACCAGATCCAGCGAACAGCCTACCCCGCAGTAGCCGCAGATGGTCCGGGTTGTCTGGGTGTCAGACTTTGCGCTTCGCCGACGCCATCTGTCGGCCCTTGGCGAAGCGTCAAACATGGTAGCGTTCATCGAAAAGTCCTTTCAACTGCGAGGGGCGGAACCCCTAACCCCTGGCCCCTGGTTTTTCAGGATTAGCTCCCGCCGTTCCGTGAACTGTTCTCGGCAAAGCGCAGCGCCTTCTTGTCGGCCAGCGCGCCGGTCGGGCAGGTCTGCACACACTGACCGCAGAAGGTGCAGGCCGAGTCCTGCAGATGGCCGCCGAACTCGACTGTAATCTGGGTGGCAAAGCCGCGATTGGCCATACTGATGGCGTAGTCACCCTCCTGCTCCGCGCAGACGCGCACGCAGCGGTAGCAGGAGATACAGAGATCGTAGTCGCGTAGGATAAACGGGTTCGGGTCGTCCGGGCGGCTGCGGCCCGACTGCGCGCCGGCAAAGCGGCCGCGGCCGGCGTCATAGCGGTCGACAAGCGTGCCCAATTCCTGTGAAGCCACGCCACGCAGCGCGTCCACCGTCACCTCGCGGTTCTCGGAGGCAACGAGCTCCAGCAGCGTCCGCCGCAGCCCTTCCACCTTCGCAGACGCGGTCGTGACCTCCATGCCGTCCTCCGCCTGCGTCGTGCAGGAGGCCACCGGCACCCGCTGCCCCGCCACCTCCACCACACAGAGCCGGCAGCTGCCGAACGCCTCCAGCCGCGGGTCATAGCAGAGTGTCGGCACGGCCTTTCCGGCCCGCGTCGCGACTTCATAGACCGTTTCGCCAGGCGTGAAGACAATCTTTTCACCGTCCAGGGTCAGCGCAGGCAGTTCCTGCGACTCGTTCACCGACTGCATAGAGCCTTTTCCATAATTCGCCGTTCATTTCGTTAAATCTATCGAATCGTTTCACGGAATATTGCTGCACGAATTGAGCATCACACATTGTTTGCGTTGCCAGCAACACCACAAGTTTGCGCTGACGCCCGGCGGCATATGCGGGCGGGACGCCCGCGATCCCGGTGAGGGCGGAAGCGTCAAATAAGCTGGCATGACAGCCCGCGCTGGACAACGCAAACAGCCCTGGCTCAACCCCGGAACTCCGCCACCTGCTCGGGGAAGTTCCGCAGCAGACTGTCGCTGACGAAACCCGCGGCCACGCCCAGCCCACAGGCGCTCAGTTCCAGGACTTCGCCGATGTCGTTGATCTCTCGCCGCCAGGCATCAAGCTCGTCGGGGCCGTCGCCGGAAAGCCGTTCCAGCAGGCGCTGCGTACCGATGCGGCAGGGGAAACATTTGCCGCAGCTCTCGTGGGCAAAGAACTCCATCGCCTGGCGAGCCGCATCCACGATGTCGCGGCTGTCATCGTATACGATCACGCCACCCGCGCCCAGCATGGCGCCTGCCCCTCGGATACTCGGTTCGTCGAGCGTAACCGACTCCAGCGCCTCGCTCGCCAGGAATCCGCCCGACAGCCCCGCCATCGTCGCGGCCTGAAATGACCGCCCCGGCAGTGGGCCGCCGGCCCAATCATAGAGCAACGTCCGCAGCGGCAGTCCAAACGGCACTTCATAGTTGCCGGGACGCTGCACGTCTCCGGAGAGACTGATGACCTTGGTGCCCGCGTGGTCGCCCAGCCCCAGGCCCTGATACCATTCGGCGCCGCGCCGCAGGATCTGCGGCACCGCGCACAGTGTCTCCACATTGTTGACGGCCGTGGGCAGGTTTTCGAAGCCGTGTGTTGTGGGGTAGGGCGGGCGGTTGCGGGGAAAAGGGTGCTTGCCCTCCAGGCTGTTGAGCAGTGAGCCCTCCTCGCCGCAAATGTAGGCGCCCGCGCCTCGCCGGAGATGCAGCTGGAAAGTGAAGCCGCTCCCGAGAATGTCCTCCCCCAGCAGCCCGGCCTCTTCGGCGGCCTCGAGGGCGCTTTCCAGCCGAGCGTTCGTTTCCGGGTATTCGTAGCGCAAATAGAGGAATCCCCGGTCGGCTCCGGTGGCATAGCCTGCCAGCGTCATTCCCTCGATCACGGCAAAGGGGTCATGGTCCATCAGCGCCCGGTCCTTGAAGCAGCCCGGTTCGCCTTCATCGGCGTTGCAGACCACGCTCTTCGGCTCGTCTGGCGCCTCGCGTACGAACTGCCACTTCATGCCCGTGGGGAATCCGGCGCCGCCCCGGCCTGCCAGCCTCGACTCCTTCAGCACCTCGATCACATCGGTCGGGCTCTGCCTCTCTACGGCTTGAATCAAGGCATCGTAGCCTCCGCTGCGCCGGTAGCCGTCCAGGCTGTCCCGCTCCGGTTCGCGGATCTCCGCAAAAACGCACTCGTCACGTCCGCCCGGGTTCGGCACCGGCAAAGGTGACGAAATCCGCCGCTGCAGCGTCTGAAGCGGCGCGCTCATCACAAAAGTCTCATGGCCGATCAGCAGCGGGACCGGGTCGTCGCAACGGCCGGCACAGGGCATCTCCTCCGCTCCGTCCAGACTTTCCACTATCTCCAGCGCGCCCCGCTGGCAGCAGACAGGCCCTGTGCAGACGCGCGGCCGCTGTAAACCGCCCTCCGCACGGGCAAAGTGGTGATAGAACGTGACCGTGCCGTACAGGTCTGCCAGGGGGATGCGTAGTTCCTTGCCGATCGCTTCGATCGCCTCGGGTGAGATAAATCCGTCGCGATTATGAAAGGCATGGAGGATCGGCAGCAGCGGCGCGGGTTCGTCCCGATAGCGCCCGATAAGGGACAGATCGGTTTCCGCGACGACGATATTTTCGGTATATCCGCCCGATCTCTGTTCTTGTCTGGTCATGGCCTCTTGCTTTGCGCTTCGCTAAGGGCCCATCTGTGGCGTCAGCGAAGCGCAAACTCTAACTGCGAAAGAGTGAAGAGTAGTGAGAAGAGAGTAACTGCAGTTTCTCACTCCTCGCTCCTCGCCCTCAAATTCTACCAGAACTGCGAGAAAAGAGTGAAGCGTAGTGAGTGGTGAGTAACTGCCTTCGTCTTTCGCCGTTGCCGTTCTCTCTCCTCTCTTCTTTTTCCTCTCTCCGTGCCCTCGTTGTGGTATACTTGCGTGAATGATTCAGACCGCATATTCGCACTTCGCCGAGACTGTATTATCTACCAGGCCGCTCGTGCGCCGCGGCTCTATCGGCATACTTTTAGCCGCCGGCGCCGTCTCTATCGCTTTCCTCATCGGCATCGCTGGACCGCTGCTCGCTCTCGTTCTGGCGGCGGCGATCGTCGGCGGTACGCTCATCCTGATTGATACGCACTGGGGCTATGTGGCCCTGATCGGCGTTGTCTTCGTCCTGCCTTTCGCCAGCTTGCCCTTTCGTCTCGGCTTCAAACCGACCTTTCTGGATGCTGCGCTCGGCGCTCTCGTCTTCGTCTGGGCCCTTAAACTGGTCGCAGGAGGGCCGGGCTTCTCCTTAGCCCCCTCCGCTCGCAAAGGAAACATTCGCCGGGCCCGGGCGTTTCTGATCTCCCCGATCGGCCTGCTCATTGGGCTTTTCATGCTGATGGCGGTGTTCAGTTTCATTTACGGCATGTCCCACAGCCGGCCAACCAGCACCGTCATCCGCCGCTTCGGCGAAATTCTGCTGGGCATCGGCCTCTTTTTCGTCGTCATCAACACGGTGCGCACGCACAGAGAGCTGGCGTGGGTGACCCGCCTTTTGTTCTTGGCGGCCTGGACCTGCGCCTCGATTGCGGTGGTGTTCTACCTGATTCCCGAGGCATGGACCGTCCGGGCGCTCAACATGCTCGTGCGATTCGACTACCCCGGCGGGTCCGGCGCCTTGCGCTGGATCGAAGACGACCCGGACGGCACAATGCGGGCGATCGGAACGGCCGTCGACCCCAATGTCCTGGGGGGCATGATGATCTTGGCGGCGGCAATGGTCGGGCCGCAGCTGATTTCGCCGCGGGCGCTGTTCCCAAGGTGGCTGAGCATTCCGGCCTTCGCCACAATCGTACTGGCGCTCTACTGGACATTCAGCCGCTCCGCCCTGTTTGGCATGGCCGCGGCGCTCTCCGTGCCCGCCGCGCTCAAGTACCGGCGTCTCCTGCCCATCGGGATTGTGCTGGCCCTGCTGCTGTTTCTCCTACCGCAAACCCAGGACTATGTTGCCCGCCTGTTGGAAGGACTGGCCGGCAGGGATGTGGCAACCCAGATGCGCTTCGGCGAGTACAAAGACGCTCTGATTCTGATTGGCCGCTACCCGCTTTTCGGTGTCGGATTCTCCGGCGTGCCTGACATCGACATCTATCTCGGCGTCAGCATGTTCTATCTGACCGTCGCCGAAAACATGGGCATCATAGGACTCCTGATCTTTCTGGCGGTCATGACGGGATTTTTTGGCATGTTTGTCGCGGCCTGGCGCGCCGGTGTTGCGCTCGAGCGAGAGCCACTGCTCCTCGGTTTCGGCGGCGCTATCCTGGGCGCCCTCGTCAGCGGATTTGCCGATCACTACTGGTTCAACCTTACCTATCCCCATATGACTGTTCTGTTTTGGATGTTTGTCGGCCTGGCCGTGGCAACCATGAACTGCGAGAAAAGAGGAGTGAGGAGTGAGAGAAAGGCAGTTGCTCTCTCCTCTTCACTCACTCCTCGCCTGGAGAATATATGAAGAGAGCGGCAACAGGTCTGAATAGTGAAGTGAAAGAGATGGGCGAGGTCCGTGTCGATCCGGTGCCGGCGTCCGATGCGAATGCCGCGTCAGCCGTCTTCGCGGTGGACCTTCATCCGCTGCCCTCTGAAGACGACGGCAAGGGGCCAGGCCGGCTTACCCCCGGCCGCCGACCGCCCTGGCTGCGCGTGCGCTCGGCCGATACGCCCAAGTTCCGCGAGCTCAAGCAGCTTTTCCGAGGCAAAAGTCTCAACACCGTCTGCGAAGAGGCGATGTGCCCCAACATCGGCGAATGCTGGGGACGTGGAACGGCCACCTTCCTCCTGATGGGGGACACTTGCACGCGCTCCTGCGGCTTCTGCAAGATAAAGACAGGCCGCCCCGGCCCGCTCGACCCGGACGAGCCCCGCCGCGTCGGCGAAAGCGTGCAGGCCATGAATCTGCGGCACGCCGTATTGACAAGCGTCAACCGCGACGAACAGCCCGACGGCGGCGCCTGGGTCTTCGCCGAGAGTATACACTGGATCAGGCGCCTGCAGCCGGGATGCACCGTCGAAGTTCTGATTCCCGACTTCAAGGGGGACTGGGCCGCGCTGCAGACCGTCATGGACGCCAAGCCGGAGATCCTCAACCACAATACCGAGACCGTCGACCGCCTCTACAGCACGGTACGTCCTCAGGCCCGCTACCTGCGCTCCCTGGAACTCCTGCAGCGGGCCAAGCGCATCGACCCGCAGACCCTGACCAAATCGGGGATCATGATCGGACTGGGCGAAACCTGGGAAGAGATCCTTGTGGTGATGGACGATCTGCGGGCGCATGACGTCGACATCATGACCATCGGCCAGTACCTGCAGCCCAGCAGATTTCACTTGCCGATCGCCGCGTACTACACGCCTGAACAGTTCGACCGCCTGCGCCGCGAAGGCCAGCGCAGAGGCTTCCGCTGGATGGAATGCGGCCCCCTCGTGCGCAGCAGCTACCACGCCGACGGTCAGGCCCATCTGAGCCCGCGCGAAACGGCAGTTACTAACCCCTAACCTCTGACCCCTGCCCTAACGCCGACTTTGCGCTGAGCCGACCGCATCCGCCGCGCCTTGGCGAAGCGCAAATTAGAATGGGGGTGAGCAAGGGCACTCGCAAGGTTTGCGTTGAGCCCCGGACGGCATTGATCCACGAAGAACACGAAGGAGACACGAAGAACTGCAACGGCAAAGGAGGGAGGAGAGCAGAGGGGCGAAGCGTCAAACAGCACTTTTCTTTCATGAAGAGACCCCGAAATTATGTCTTCTGTGATCAATACAGGTATCATATGGCTACCCGTCAGAAAGTAGACCAGGCTGTCTGAACTGTGATTTCTGGGATTAAGGGGATTAAAGGCAACTGCAGTTAATCACAGCAAATCCCGAAAATCCCCAAAATCACAGTCAAATTTACAAGGGGATGAAATGGCTCGACAGGACTATTTCAACGCATGCGATACCCTCAACACGCGCCGTGGTCCAGTTACGATCTACCGGCTGGATGCTCTCGAAAAACTCTCTTCAGCGAACGTGAACCGGCTGCCTTTCTCCATCAAAGTGTTATTGGAGGCGGCACTGCGTCAGGCTGAAGGCTTCGAGATCACTCGCGAAGCGATCGAGACTATCGCCAGCTGGGGGCCGGATACCGCCGGAAAGGTTGAAATCCCGTTCAAGCCGGCGCGGGTCATCCTTCAGGATTTTACCGGTGTACCCAGCGTAGTCGACCTGGCCGCGCTGCGCAGCGCCATAGCCCGCATGGGCGGCGATGCCAACAAGATCAACCCGGTCGTGCCGGTCGATCTGGTCATCGACCACTCTGTTCAGGTGGACCGATTCGGCTCGGCAGCCGCGCTCTTCTTCAATGCCGAGCGCGAATTTGAGCGCAACCGCGAGCGCTACGAGTTTCTCAAGTGGGGGCAGCGCGCGTTCGACAACTTCCGCGTGGTCCCGCCCGCAACCGGCATCGTCCACCAGGTGAACCTTGAGTACCTGGCCAGTGTGGTGCAGACCTCTGCCGCGGAAGACTCCGCCGCGCCTGATGTCTACCCCGACTCCCTTGTCGGTACCGACAGCCACACCACGATGATCAACGGTCTGGGCGTGCTCGGTTGGGGCGTGGGTGGCATCGAAGCCGAGGCCGTCATGTTGGGCCAGCCCATCTACATGCTCATGCCCGATGTCGTCGGATTCAAGCTGACCGGCGCCCTGCCCGAGGGTGCAACCGCGACCGACCTTGTGCTGCGGGCGACCGAAATGCTGCGCCAGCAAGGGGTCGTCGGCAAGTTCGTCGAATATTTCGGACCGGGTCTGGGCCAGCTCAGCCTGCCCGATCGGGCTACTCTCGCCAATATGTCGCCCGAATACGGCGCCACCATGGGCTTTTTCCCGGTCGATCAGGAGACACTGCGCTACCTCGCCAACACCGGGCGCGACCCGGAGACCATCGATCTTGTCGAGCGCTACTGCAAAGAGCAGGGCCTCTTTCACACTGAGGACACGCCCGACCCCATTTTCAGCGAAACCATCGAATTGGATATGGATACCGTGCGGCCCAGTCTGGCCGGGCCAAAACGACCCCAAGACCGCATCGCCCTTTCCAACATGAAGACGCGTTGGAGCGGGATGCTTTCTGCGCCTGTGGGCCCGCAGGGATTTGGCCTGGAAAGCGCCGAACTGGACAACAGCGCCGAAGTCAACTTCAAGGGCACTGATTTTTCACTGGAGCACGGCGACGTCGTCATCGCTGCCATTACTTCCTGCACTAATACCAGCAATCCCTCGGTCATGATCGGAGCCGGCCTGCTCGCCAAGAAGGCCGTTGAACGGGGTCTGGACGTCAAGCCGTGGGTGAAGACCAGCTTGGCGCCCGGGTCAAAGGTGGTCACAAGCTATCTGGAGGCGAGCGGGTTGATCCCCTATCTGCAAGCCCTCAACTTTCATACAGTCGGCTACGGCTGCACAACCTGTATCGGCAACAGCGGCCCCTTGCCGCAACCGATCCGCGACGCCATACACGATGCCGATCTGGTCGCGGCCTCGGTCTTGAGCGGCAACCGCAACTTCGAAGGACGCATCGGCCCCGACGTACGCGCCAACTTTTTGGCCTCGCCGCCTCTGGTGGTGGCCTACGCCATCGCCGGCACTGTGAACATCGACCTGGACAACGACCCCCTGGGCTACGACCCCACCGGCGAGCCTGTCTTCCTGCGCGATGTCTGGCCGAGCCAGGCCGAGATCCAGACGGAGATCAATCGCAGCCTCAAACCAGCCCTGTTCCGTCAGCAGTACGCCAACGTCTTCACCGGCAACGAGCAGTGGAATGAGGTGCCGATCTCCGGCGGCGAACTCTACGCCTGGAGTCCCGATAGCACCTATATTCAGGAACCGACCTTTTTCCAGGACATGGGCACTGAATTGCCCCCGGTACAGCCGATCGTCGGCGCGCGCGTGCTGGCCGTCATGCCGGACAGCACCACGACCGATCATATCAGCCCGGCCGGTGCCATCGCGCCGCACAGCCCTGCCGGCCGCTATCTGATTGAAAAGGGCGTTCCCCGCTCCGAATGGAACAGCTACGGCAGCCGGCGGGGCAACCATGAAGTCATGATGCGGGGCACCTTCGCTAACATCCGCATCAAGAACCAGATGCTGGACGGTGTCGAAGGCGGCTATACCGCCTACATCCCCGCCTCTAGTCAGGTGACGGAAGCGTCAGCAGCTCTCGAAGAGATGGCTATCTGGGATGCGGCTGCCAAATACGACCAGGATGGCACGCCGCTGATCATCCTCGCCGGCAAGGAGTACGGGACCGGCTCCAGCCGCGACTGGGCCGCAAAAGGGCCCTGGCTGCAGGGCGTCAAGGCTGTGATCGCCGAGAGCTTCGAGCGCATCCACCGCTCCAATCTGGTCGGAATGGGGATCCTGCCCCTGCAGTTCATGGAAGGCCAGAACATGCAGACTCTCGACCTCAGCGGCTTTGAGACGTATGACATTGTAGGACTGACCGAAGAGATGAGGCCCAACCAGGCGTATACCGTGCGGGTGACGCGAGAAAACGGAATTGTGGGTGAGTTCGGCGTCACCAGCCGGCTCGACACGCCTGTAGAAGTGAACTATTACAAGAACGGCGGGATTCTGCACACTGTACTGCGGCGTCTTGTCAAGGAAGATTGAAAGCGGGCGAGACGCCCGCGATCCCAGTGAAAAGGGAATTACGCTCTATGGCCGTACGTACAGAAGAAAAACGGGAACGCTATCAGATGTCGGGTTGGGATCTCACCGAACTCGTGCCGTCCGACCCCGAGGCAAACGGGTCCGGGACGATCGCGCCCTCCTCCGATGCTGTTGAAGCGTTGCTGACGCAGGTCGAACAGCGTGTCGCCGCGTTCGAGTCGCTGCGCGAGGAACTCTCGGCGCAGATGCAGCCGGCAAAGCTGATCGACGCCCTGCGCCAGTACGAAGAGATCAGCACGCAAGTCTACCGGCTCTTTGCTTACGGCAGTCTCTGGTTCTCGTCGGATACTCAATCTCCGGACGCGCTCACCTACACCAACCGTATGAATCAACTTTATGCGGAGATAGAGAATCGGATGCTTTTCTTCAGCCTCTGGTGGAAGGGACTGGACGATGAGGAAGCCGAAGCCCTGCTACCGGATGCCGAATCCTACGGGGACTTTCGGCACTTCCTGAAGGATATGCGACTCTCTAAGCCGTACATGTTGGAAGAGAATTCAGAGCGCATTATCAACTTGAAAAACATCAATGGCGCCAGCGCGCTCGTAACCATCTATTCGATGTTGACGAACCGGCTTGAGTTTGAGCTTGAGGTGGACGGCGAGCTGAAGCGGATGACCCGCGAAGAGGTGATGGCACACGCCTACTCGCCTGATCCCGCCATGCGCGCCGCCGCCTATCAGTGCCTTTACAAAGTGTATGAGGAAGAAGCGCCAATTCTGGCACAGATCTATATCAACGTGGTGCGGGATTGGTATAACGAGAACGTCATGCTGCGCAGCTACGATTCACCAATCGCCGTGCGCAATCTGAACAATGACGTTCCCTACGACGCGGTCCAGTCTCTGTTGGAAGTCGCCCGCCGCAACGCACCTCTCTTCCAACGTTACTTCGCGCTCAAGGCCAAGTGGCTGGGAATGGAAAAACTGCGCCGCTACGACATTTATGCGCCCTTGATGGAATCGTCACGGGACGTTCCCTATGACGATGCAGTCGAGCTTGTCCTGGACACCTTTACTCGCTTCGATCCTGATTTTGCCAGCAAGGCCCGGCGCGTCTTCGACGATAATCACGTGGACAGCGAGGTGCGGAAAGGAAAGCGCTCCGGAGCCTTTTGCGCAACGGTAATGCCGAGCATCACCCCCTATGTCCTGCTAAACTATACCAACAAGGTGCGGGATGTCGCGACCATCGCCCATGAACTGGGTCACGCCGTCCATAGCATGATGGCCGAGGATCACTCTATTCTGACCCAACACTCCTCTCTGCCTCTGGCGGAGACCGCGTCGGTTTTTGCCGAAATGGTCATGAACGAGCAGTTGCTGGCCGAGGAGAAGGATCCGCTGGTGCGGCGCGAGATTCTGGCTGCCAGCGTCGACGACATCTACGCCACAGTGATGCGCCAGGCATTCTTTGTGATTTTCGAAGAGGCTGCCCATCGGGCCATCCAGGAGAACGCCTCCCCCCAGGAATTGGACCGTCTCTATTTCGAAAATTTGTGGGAACAGTTCGGCGACAGTGTTGCGTTGACCGACGAATTCCAATATGAATGGGTCAGCATCCCCCATATCTATCACACGCCTTTTTACTGCTATGCCTACAGTTTCGGCCAGCTGCTGGTGCTTTCGCTCTACCGGCGCTACCAGCAGGAGGGCGACGCCTTCAAGCCGGGCTATCTGAGGATGCTTGCGCGCGGGGGTTCCGCGCGGCCGCAGGAGATTCTGGAAGAGGCGGGCATCGACATGACCGATCCCGACTTCTGGCAGGCAGGGTTCGATGTGATTGGGGGGATGATCGACGAACTGGAGGCGATGACAGTTTCCTGAATTGAGTTTGTCTGAACTGTGATTTTGGGGGATTCAGGGGATGAATTGTGAAACGGCAGTTTTTAGTAGCCAGTTTTTAGTAACCGCAACGGCAATGTTTGCGTTGCCAGCGACACTACGAGAGCGGCTGGCATAAAAGACCGTGCTGGACAATGCAAAGCCGCGACCCACTGAAAACTAAAAACTGCAGTTATCCTACCAAACGTCTGACCTCCAGCACATTGGGCAGACGCTCAATTCGGGTCATAATGCGGGTCAACTGCGATATGTTCGATAGCTCCAAAGTGGCGTTGATCAGAGCCATGTTGTTCTTCATTCCCGTCACAGCTTCTGCCGACCGCATGTTGATCTTCTCATCGGCCACGAGACTGGTCACGTCCCGCAGCAGACCGGCGCGATCATAGGCCTTGACCTGTATGCTGACGGGGTACATTTCTTCGCTCTTGGCGCCCCACTGCACCTCGACGAGACGCGCGTGGTCCGTGCGCTGGATGAGGGAGGTGATATTGGGGCAGTTGGTCTTGTGGATGGAAACGCCGCGCCCTTTGGTCACGTAGCCGACGATGGGGTCGCCGGGCACCGGGTTGCAGCAGCGCGCCGGATGCGCCAGCACGCCGTCCAGTCCCGCCACCTGTACGCCGTCGATCGAGACGGTTCGGTGGGGCGTTGGTTTGAGAAGCTGCTGCGGTTCTTCTTCTGTGAGGCTGCGCTCGTATTCGATCACCCGCTGGGCGATCGTCTGGCTTGTCACATCGCCGTAGCCGATGGCAGCCAGAAAGCCGTCCAGATCCTCAAAGCCGCAGATGCGGGCAACAAGCTCGTGGGTTTGCGCTGAGCCGACGCCATCTGCCGGCCCTTGGCGAAGCGCAAATGACTGGTCAACGCTTAGCCGCTTCAAGTCCTTTTCCAGAATCTGGCGGCCCTGCGCGATGTTCTCTTCTCTGGCCTGTTTGCGGAACCAGGTGCGGATCTTCCCGCGCGCACGCGTTGTCGCGACGTAACCCATATTAGGGTTGATCCAGTCGCGGCTGGGTCCCCCCCGCTTGGCCGAAATCACCTCTACCTGGTCGCCGTTATGCAGCTGGAAGTCCAGTGGCACGAGCCGACCATTCACCTTCGCGCCCCGGCAGCGGTGGCCCAACTCAGTGTGAACCCGGTAGGCGAAGTCGATCGGCGTCGAGCTGTGGGGAAGGTCGATAACGTCCCCGCGCGGGGTAAAGACGTAGACCCGGTCCTGAAACACGTCCGTCTTCATCCCGCTGATGAACTCCTGGGCATCGGTCACGTCTTGGCGCCATTCCATCAGCTGGCGAATCCAGGCGATCTTGTTGTCCAGATATTGGTTGGCCTGACGGCCTTCTTTGTAGCGCCAGTGTGCGGCGATGCCGAACTCGGCGATTTGGTGCATTTCATGGGTACGGATCTGCACCTCCATCGGCTTGCCGTTCGAGCCGACGACGGCGGTGTGCAGACTGCGGTACATATTGTCCTTGGGGCTGGCGATGTAGTCGTCAAATTCGCCGGGAATCGGCCGCCAGTGGCTGTGGACGACGCCCAAAGTCGCGTAGCAGTCCGCAACCGAATTGACGACGATACGGAAGCCGTGGATATCGTAGATCTGGTCGAAAGGCACGTCCTTGCGACGCATCTTTCGATAGATACCGTAGATATGCTTGGGGCGCCCGTTGATCTCCGCCTTGATTCCTGCCTCGTTCAGCGCCTTCGCCAGCGTCTCCCGCGTCTCATCCATCCAACTGACCCGCTCGGCGCGCTTCTGGTCCATCGCCCGCGACAGGTTTCGATAGGTCACCGGCTCAAGGTAGCGGAAACTGAGGTCCTCCAGCTCCCATTTTATCTGCCAGATTCCCAGCCGGTTCGCGAGCGGGGCAAAGATCTCCAGCGTCTCGCGGGCGATGCGGCGGCGCTTGTGTTCCGGGTGGCCCTGTAATGTACGCATGTTGTGGACGCGATCGGCCAGTTTGATGAGCACGACCCGGATGTCCTCGACCATGGCGAGGAACATCTTTCGCAGGCTTTCGGCCTTTTCGTCGGCGACGCTGTGGCGCATATTGCTCAACTCTTTGATGCGATTGAGCTTTGTCACGCCGTCCACCAGCTCGGCTATTTCGTGGTTAAAGTTTTTTTCCAGGTAGTCGATGGTGTAGACTGAATCCTCCACCACGTCGTGCAGCAGCCCTGCCGCCAGCGTGTCAGCGTCCAACTGCAGCTCCGCCAGTATATGGGTCACGTCGATCGGGTGCAGGATGTAAGGCTCGCCCGTCATGCGCGTCTGTTCGCGGTGGGCGTCGCTGGCCACCAGATAGGCACGCAGTATCGACAACCTTTCATCGGCGCTGAAATAGTCGGGCAGCTTTTTGTACAGTTCTTCAAGCGCTTTGATTTCGTGCAGGTTCAGGAGCGGCTGAAGAAACAACTTGCCGCCGCTAACAGGGGGTATGGCCTCAAGAGGGATACTTCGCAGAAGCGGACTGTCCGTTGGAAGACCGTTTGAAACACCAGTTTTTAGTAGCTGGTTTTTAGTAGTCAGTAATGGCAACGGCGCGACCCACTGAAAACGGCAGTGAATAGTGGATAGTGAACGGCGGGGGTGACTAACCACTATCCACTGAGGTTTCGCAGTTTGGCCCGCATTATAGCAGGGAAGGGCCCGGTGCCGCAATGCCCCATTTGGGGGCCGGTCCTAGTCGCTGACCAGCGGCTAATTGTGACCGATTTCGAGAAATTACACTGGAAATGGGGTGTTTCGGCCTCTGTTTGGGCGGATTTTGAGCCTGAAGATACTCGGAAAATCGACATGAGACGAATTCAGTTCAAAATACCTACGACCCGTCTATGATCCGACGCGCATCGTTTGTGTCTGAACTGTGATTTTCGGGATTCAGGGGATTAACTGCAACTGCTTTTAATTCCCCAAAATCACAGTCAAAAAGCGCGCCACCAGATTTCGGATGGCCGGCTGCGGCGTTTCGGAAACGTCAAACCAGTGGATGTCGGGGATCCGCCGGAACCAGGTGTACTGGTGGCGAACGAAGCGGTGGGTTTCAATCTGGATACGTTCGACTGCTGCCGCAAGCGAGATCTCCCCGTGCAGATGTGCGGCAATCTCGTGGTATCCCAGGCTGGAGAAGGCCGGCAGGTCAGGCGAATAGCCCGCCGCCAGCAGCGACGCCATCTCCTCCACCAGGCCGGCGTCCACCATTTCGTGGACGCGGCGGTCGACGCGTTCGTGGAGAAGCGGCCGCGGCATGTCCAGGCCGATCTTAAGGATCTGATAGGATGGCGGCCTCGCCGTTGCCAGCTCGCTCTTCCTGCGGCCCGTCGTCTGCACGATCTCCAACGCACGGATGACCCGGCGCAGGTTGTTGGGGTGAATCTGCGCAGCCGCGTCGGGGTCGAACGCCTGCAGCCGGGCATGCAGTGCCGCACGGCCGTTCTCCTGCGCGAATCTCTCCAACTCGCTCCGCAGCGCCGGATTGGGCGCGACCTCCGGTATCTGCAGCCCTTCCGTCACCGCCCGTAGATACAGGGCCGAGCCTCCCACGAGAAAGGGCAGGCACCCTCGCCGGTGGATGTCGTCTATGACGCTGAAGGCCATCTGCTGATAGGTCGCCAGCGCCATCTGCTTGTCGGGAGGCTGGATGTCGACGAGGTGATGGGGAACGCGCGCCTGCTCTGCTGCGCTCGGTTTGGCCGTGCCGATGTCCATGCCCTGGTAGATCTGCCGGCTGTCGGCGCCCACGATTTCCCCGTCAAAGCGCGCCGCAAGGTCGATGCTGAGAGAGGTCTTGCCGACAGCCGTCGGCCCCAGGATCACGATCAGTTGTCTGAACTGTGATTGTGGGGGATTCATGAGATTGATGTGATTAACTGCAGTTTCTAGTTTTTAGTGGGTTGTGCCGTTGCAGTTACTAAAAACTGGCTACTGACTACTAAAAACTGCCGTTTTCATCCGGTGACGGCATGGCGGATATGCTCCACGCTGATCAACTTGCCGGACCTGTCCATCTGCACCGCCACGGCGTCGATGCGCCAGGGGCCTGACCACTTCGCTTCCTGCACATATATCGTCGCCAGTTTCCGCAGTTTCTCCTGCTTCTTGGGCGTAAACGCCTGCAGGGCCGAACCGTAGATATGGCCCCGCCGGGTGCGCACCTCGACCACGACCAACCATCGTGTTTGCGCTGAGCTTCCCCGGCTGAAGTCCGGGCCGATTTCCTCTGCGATGATATCCAGTTCGCCGGCCCGGCAGCGCCAGTTGCGCTCTACGATGCGCAGGCCGGCCTCCTGCAGGGCGCGTACCGCGATCAGTTCACCCCGTGTACCCAGAGTTCGACGCCCATCTTGTCTGAACTGTGATTGTGGGGGATTCATGAGATTGATGTGATTAACTGCAGTTTCTAGTTTTTAGTAGGTTGTGCCGTTGCAGTTACTAAAAACTGGCTACTGACTACTAAAAACTGCCGTTTCACAGTTTTAATTGGGCGTTGTGTCCACCGTCGGCACAATGCCGGGACCCGGCAGGACCAGCGTCGGCGTCATGCCTTCAGGCGTAAAGATCACCTTGTCGGTGCTCTTGAGCGCGCTCGCGTTGGCCTGCGCAATCAGCAGCTGCACATATTCAGGCCGCCCGGCGTACAGAGTTGCCAGAGCGGTCTCAACCGCGATCTGCGCCTTGGCCTGTTCTTCCGCGGCCACGGCCAGTGCCTGCGCGATCTCAATGTCCCGCTGCGCGGCCAGCAGCTCATTCTGTTTCTGCGCTTCAATCACCGCTCTCTCCGCTTCGACGCGTGCAAGCTCGTTGGCACGCTCCGCTTCGATCACGGCCCTCTGCGCGGCTACCTTCTGCTCCTCCAACTGGGCCAAGGCCGTCTGCTGGCGGGCCTGCTCCTGGATCCGGCTTTGCTCAATGCGAATTTCACCCTCCTGGCGCGCCTGCTCGGCGTCAGCCTGGGCATCAGCCCGCAGCTTGTCCTGCGCCGCCTTCTCCGTCTCCAGCCGGCTCTGTACGATGGCGTCCAATGCAGACTGCACCGCCCCTGACAGTATCACATCCGGCACAACCAGGTTCTCCACCCGGAGACCGAAATTCGCCGCCCGTTTATTCAGTTCATCGTCAATACACTGGCGCAGAATATCTCTGGCCGTGCCAACCACGTTGTCGTCAAAGGTGCGGTCACCGACACATACCTTCATCGCCTGGCGCGCTTGGTCCTGCATACGGCTGCGGGCCAGGTCATCCTGTAGATAGATGCTCCGGTACTGTGCCCACAGCGCCTGGATCGTGTCTCCTTCGTTGATGTTCGGTCGGAATATATCGCCGCTGACTATCAGGCCGATCCGTTGTTTGTCCTTGGTGATGATCTCTTCGTCCTGCACGCTGAAGGGAATCGCCTGGCTGGAGACGCGAACCAACTGGACGAAGAGGCCGACATCTGTGTAGACGCCTGGGCCAACAATATTCTTGATCCTTCCTCCCTGGAACTGCACACCCACCTCTTGCTCATCTACGCGTTCGAATGCGTAAAAGAAGTTGCGGGCGAAGAGCATCAGAAAAAGGGCCACGACGATGATTACGATCACCACAACGGCGGGCGACCCGCTCGGCATCCTTCTGGGAACTCTGGGGACATTACCTAAACTGTTCATTTATCACTCCTTTTGAGGAATCTCTCGGCACGCTCTTTTCAGCGGCCGCTCTTCATGGGCATGCCGTTACCGGCTCTACCTTATCATATTATATTGTCCGCTTCCCTTTTCATAACTGACATCAACCAAACAGTATACAGATAATTTGCGCTGACGCCCATTGTCTGTTTGCGTTGCCAGCGACACCGCGAGACCGGCTGGCATAAAAGCCCCTGCTGGACAACGCAAAAACTGTGATTTTGGGGGATTGACGTGATTAACTGTGATTAACAGCAACGGCGAAGAGGGGGAGGTTTGCGCTGAGCCGACCGCACCTGCGCACTTGGCGAAGCGCAAACTCGGAAGCGTCAAACAGCGTCAACAATCTGTCAGCCAGGCTCCCAACCCCGGCGTATTCCGCCCGCAAACCTCTTCAAAGGCGAGGAGAGAGGGGGGAGAGAACGGCAACGGCAGTTACTCACCACTCTTCACTCTTTTCTCGCAGTTCCGGATTTGACATTGGGAAGATTCTTGGATTACCATGGTCGCTAACAATTAAATCGAGCCATTTGGCAGGATTTCCCGCTTTCGGTCCAATTTCAGATCAGTACGTTGAGATCCTGTCGAAACTCTTATCAAGAGAGGTGGAGGGGCCGGCCCTGTGAAGCCTCGGCAACCGGCGCTGTGCAGATTAAATCCCGCAGCGTGACAGGTGCCAATTCCGGCGGTGTGGATGCACCGGCAGATGAGACGCTCTGGACAGTTATGTGCAGGCCTCTTCCGTGTATCTACAGGAAGAGGTTTTTTATGTCTGAACTGTGATGTCAGGGATTCAGAGGATGAACTGTGATTAACGTCAACGGCCTGGGGAGCGCAGTTGCAGTTAATCCCCCTAATCCTGATAATCCCCCAAAATCACAGTCCGAGATGCTGAAATGCGTTGCGAAGGAGACAACATGGCTACATCCGGTACGACAATAACCCAGAACTCCGGCGCGGAACCTGGCTCCGACGGCGCTTCAGGACCAGCCTCCTCCAACGGGAAAGGCCTCGAGGCGGGGGTGCCCAGCCTGTCCAGCCAGACGCAGGCCGTCCACGCAGGGGAGATGCGCTACATTTCTCACGACAGCCTGACCGTGCCCATCGTTCAGACCAGTACCTATACCTTCGAGGACACTGCCAGCCTGATCAACTACATGGAAGAGCACATGTTCTGGGATGTGCCGGAACGAGAGGAGTATGGACGCTACGGGAACCCAACCGTGCGCGCTGCGGAGGCAAAACTGGCCGCGCTGGATGCCGCCGAAGACGCCCTCCTGCTCTCCAGCGGCATGGCAGCCATCACCACCACGCTTTTCATTCTGCTCAGTCAGGGCGACCATTTCGTCATGACCGAAGACTGCTACCGCCGCACGCGCGGCTTCTGCAACACCTTTCTCACCCGCTTCGGCATCACATGTACCACCGTCGCCCCCGGCGACTACGATGCCATCGAGGCCGCGATCACGGACGAGACCAAGCTGATTTTCTCCGAATCGCCTACCAATCCCTTTCTGCGCTGCGTGGACTATGCCCGCCTCGTCGATATCGCCAAACGCCACGGTCTGCGCACAGTCATCGACACCACCTTCGCCACGCCTTGTAACGTCCGCCCCCTTGAGTACGGCGTCGATCTCGTGATCCACAGCGTGACCAAATACCTGGCTGGTCACAACGACCTGCTTGCGGGCTGCGTCACCGGAAGTTTCGACATCACCACGGCCTTGCGCCAGTCCCAGGGTATATTGGGCGCAGTCGTCGACCCCCACTGCGCCTATCTGATCCTGCGCGGCGTCAAGACGCTCGGGTTGCGTATGCGCCAGCATAACGAGAGCGCGCTTCGAATCGCCCGCTACCTTGAAGACCATCCAAGGATCCGCCGTGTCTGGTATCCCGGCCTCGCCAGCCACCCCGATTACGAGGTCGCGACCCGGACAATGTCAGGGTATGGCGGGGTCATCAGCTTTGAAGTCGAAGCCGACGGACCGACTACGAGCCGCTTTATAGACGCTTGCAGCATCCCGCGCATCGGCCCCAGCCTCGGCGGGGTCGAGAGTCTCATCGAACAGCCTGCGATCGTCAGCTATTTCGACACGGCTTCCGAGGACCGGCGTGCGCTGGGTATCACTGACGAGCTTGTGCGTCTGAGCGTAGGCATCGAGGACACTGACGATCTGATCGCAGACTTCGACCAGGCGTTGGCGTTGTCTGAACTGTGATTTTGAGGGATTTGGGGGAGATGGACTGTGAAACGGCAGGGAAAAACCAGGGGAACGGCAGGGAACCCCCCGGGTGTTCCCCCGCAGTTCCCCAGAATTTTCCCAGAAGTTCAAGCGCCCGCGCTGTCGCTCCTAATGGCTCTGCTCCTGATCAGCGCCTGCGCACCATCCCAGCCCTCCCTGGCTTCGGCCGACGTCGTAGATGTCCTCAGCCGACCCGTCGACGATGGATTCGCCCGCGCCCTCGAGCCGATGGCGTTCCAATTTCCACGCGACCACGGTCCCCACAATGACTACGCCACCGAGTGGTGGTACTACACCGGGAACCTGACCGGTGAGGACGGCGGCGATTACGGCTTTCAACTCACTTTTTTCCGCAGTGCTCTGGCGCCGGGCGAATCCAGCCGGCCGTCCGACTTCGCCGCGCAACAGATCTACATGGCCCACTTCGCCGTCACCAGCGCTCCCGCCGGCCGCCATGTCAGTTTCGACCGCTTCAGCCGCGGTGCCGGTGGCGTAGCCGGCGCGACCGGCCGCGCCGGCTACGAAGTCTGGCTCGACGACTGGCGGGCACAGGATTTGCGCCGGAGCCCGGCACTGGGGCTAGGGGCTAGAGGCGAGGGGCTAGGGAAGGGCGGAGGCGTCAAACAAGGGCCGGGACAATTCCGCCTGCAGGCCGCAGCTGAGGCTGACAACGGTCCCGTCTCGATCGATCTCACCCTCACCGAGACACGCCCGCCTCTATTGCACGGAGAAGCCGGCTACAGCCGCAAAGGGCCGGATCCCGGCAACGCCAACCATTACTATAGTCTCGTGCGCATGGAGACTGCAGGCCATATCGTTTTCGGCGGCGTACAGACCGCCGTCACTGGGCTCAGCTGGATGGACCACGAGTTCGGGACCTCCGCCCTCAGTAGCGACGCCGTCGGCTGGGACTGGTTCGCGGTCACCCTGGACAACGACACGGTCCTGATGTTCGCCGAAATCCGCACGCCATCCGGCGCATCCCAGGACATCTTTGAAGGCACGCTCAGCTTTCCCGATGGCCGGCAGATTTCCATCCATCCGGACGACTTTACCTTGACGCCAAAAGGACAGTGGACCAGCCCGGACAGCGGCACCGTCTACCCCAGCGGCTGGCACGTCACTTTTCCCCGGCACGAAATCGAACTGACGATCGACCCGCTGATCGACGATCAGGAGATGGACGTCGCATTCACCTATTATGAAGGCGCCACTGTCGTGCGCGGCACGATGAACGGCGAACCCGTCGCTGGTCGCGGCTACGTGGAGTTGACCGGCTATGGCGCGGGCGGATTCCAGCGATAGCCGCCTGTACGAAAACTTTTTTGCCAATCTCCCCAAATCGGTCCACAATGTTTGCGCTGACGCCCGTTGTCTGAACTGTGATTTTGGGGGATTGACGTGATTAACTGTGATTAACTGCAACGGCGAAGAGCGAGAGGGCGGAGGCGACAAACAGGACGGTCACCGCATCTAGAGCGGTCAGAATGTTCGATCGCATTGTTTGCGCTGAGCCGACCGCATCCGCCGCGCCTTGGCGAAGCGCAAATATAGTCATCCAACTGGGATGGGGGAGTCAGATCGATGAAACTGAACATCATTTCAGCGAAATCTAGCCCGACCGCGGCCAATTCTGCCGTTCCTCGCCTGAGGCTGCTCATCTTTGTGCTGCTCGCGGCGCTTCTGTTGGCAGCATGCGGCGGCTCGGACGCGGAGGAAGCCCCGGCTGCTGCCGATACTGCGACTCCGGTGACCGAGCCTGAACCAACGGACACGCCATTGCCGGTACCGACCGATACACCGATGCCGGAGCCCACGGATACGCCTGTGCCCGAACCTGAACCGACCGACACGCCTGAACCCGAACCCGCAGCCACTGCTCCGGCACAGGAAGAAGCGGAATCGGAGAGTGCAGAGATGCCCTCCGTCGGCACTACCTTTGTAATTGTGCCGGAAGAGTCGGAGGCGCGCTTCTCAATCGATGAACTGCTGTTTGGCCAGCCCAAAACGGTCATCGGCACAACCAATGCACTCTCAGGTGAACTGACCGTAGACGCTGCAGACCCCGCGGCCAGCGTCATCGGGCCGATTCAAATCGAAGCCGGTACCTTCGTCACCGATAACGACCGTCGCAATGGCGCAATCCGCCGCTTTATCCTGCAAACGAACCAGTACCAGTTCGTTACTTTTACCCCCACAGAGCTTATTGGTCTGCCCGATGCCGTCGCAGTTGGCGACGAAGTCGAGTTCGAGATTCTGGGCGACCTGACTGTTCGGGACATTACCAGTCCGGTCTTATTCATCGTCACAATGCAAGTGGTTTCGGAAACTGAACTGCGGGGAAGCGCCGCCACAATCGTTGCAAGAGACGACTTCGAACTTACGATTCCGCAGGTGCCAAGTGTCGCCAACGTCGGCGAAGAGTTCATCGTCGAATTCGACTTTGTGGCGCGAGCGCAGTAGTTCTCAACACCAGTGTCCACTGAGGAACGCTCTTTTTCTGGCCGCTGACGACACAAAAAGGTAGGGCTTAGGGGCTAGCTAACCCCTGGCCCCTAAGCCCTAAACCATGCCTGAGCCGCAACAGCCTACTATCGTGACCGGCGCCTCGGTTGAGGTCGAGGCCCTGCGTCAGGGCTTCAACCGTGGTTTCGCCGACTACCGGTACGATATGCACATGGAACCGGCTGCCATGCTCGGGCATCTGGGCCGTTCCAGCATTGCCCCAGAAGACTGTGCAGTCCTGGTGGCGGAAGAGGAGGGACGGCTGCTAGGCGTCGGGGCTGCCCTGCTGGCCGTGCGCGGTGAAGAAGGCTGGTGCGGCGGCCTCAGCGTCGCCCCGGCCTATCGCGGTCAAGGCTGGGGCCGGCGGCTTATGGAACAGCTCAAGCGTCGCGCGGTCGAGCGCGGCGTTCGCCGTATCTTGCTGGAGGTGCTGGTCACGAACGACCACGCCCGCTCGGTATATCGCCAGGTCGGCTTTAAACGCTTACGCGAACTGCTTTTGTGGGAGCGGGATCCCCGCCAAGGCCCTCTTCCGCTTCCGTACGAACGACTGGAGGAGACCGACCCCCGCCAGATTTTGCGCGACTTCTACTGCTGGCACGAGCTTCCCATGATCTGGCAGCGGCGCGCTCGCAGTCTGCTAAACTATGTGGAACAATATGGCTGTGTCGGCCTTACCATCCCGGCCAAAGATGGCGCGCCTGTCGCCTATGTGCTGGTTTCTCCGTCGTCGTCCGGCGTGCCAGCCCAGGGCCAGCTTTCTACTCGTCTTCGAATCCTTGATATCGCTGTCGATCCGGGTGCCAATCTTCAGGACGCCGCCCGCCCGCTGCTGCAAGCTCTCCAACTTCGCTACGTCGATGCCAGGTTGACGCTTATGGACCAGCCGGCAGACAGCCGTCTCAACCCGGTTTTCGCCTCGCTCGGCTTTCGCGTTTTCGACCGCCAATATGAACTTGCGGTGGATCTTGCAGAGAGTCCACCCGATACAGATCAATGAAGGCAGGAGGTCGTCGCCCCCTGCCGCACCTGGAGACCCAAGAGTGATGAATGACCCGATTCGTGTAGCAGTAACAGGCGCCGCCGGCAATATCGGCTATGCCCTCATCTTTCGTATCGCCAATGGCGACCTGTTCGGCCCCGACCAGCCGGTCATCCTCCAGTTGCTGGAGATACCGCCCGCAATGGGCGCGCTCGAAGGCGTCGCAATGGAGCTTGACGACTGCGCCTTCCCGCTCCTCTCCGATACTATCCTGACCGACGAGCCGGACGTAGCCTTCGCCGGCGCCAACTGGTCCCTCCTGGTCGGCGCCCGCCCCCGCACTACCGGCATGGAGCGCAAAGACCTGCTCAGCGCAAACGGCCCCATCTTCGTTACCCAGGGTAAAGCGATCAACGACAATGCCGCCTCAGACGTCCGCATCGTCGTCGTCGGCAACCCTGCAAATACCAACTGCCTGATCGCCATGCACAACGCGCCCGACGTACCCCCTAAACGTTTCACCGCCATGACCCGCCTCGATCACAATCGCGCTCAGAGCATGCTTGCCAAGAAGGCCGGGCGGCCGCTCCACACGGTCAAGAATGTCGTCATCTGGGGCAATCACAGTGCGACCCAATACCCCGACGTCTTCCATGCCCAAATTGATGGGCAGCCGGCTGCAGCCGCCATCGGCGATTTCTCCTGGATCAGACAGACGTTTATCCCCGCCGTACAGCAGCGCGGCGCCGCCGTGATCGCGGCCCGGGGTGCCAGCAGCGCCGCCAGCGCGGCCAACGCCTGTATCAATCATGTGCAGAGCTGGTACGCAGGCGCTTCCGAGAACGACTGGGTCAGCATGGGCATTCCCAGCACCGGCGCTTACGACTCGCCCACCGGCGTGATATTCAGCTATCCTGTGACCGTTGAGGATGGCGTCTATCAGATTGTGGAAGGACTGCCGCTGACTGACTTCGACCGCGCCGCCATTACCGCCAGCGGTCAGGAGCTTCTCGAGGAGCGAGAGGCCGTCGCCGACTGGCTGCCTTGACCGGGCTTTCGTAGCCACTGGAACACCAGTTTTGAGTAGCCAGTAACTGCCGCCCCCGCAGCAGACCACTAAAAACTGAAAACTGCAGTTGACGTCGCCGCACTCCTCGGCCAGCCGCGTGACGATATAGAAGGGATCGTCCCCGTCCTGGAAGCGGTTGTTCAACCCCTCGGCGATCTTGTAGAGCTTGTCGATCATATATAATCACTCCCCCAATCGATCGAGTATGCGCTGCAACTCGGCGGGCAACGGCGACTTGAACACCTGCCGCTCTGTCGTCCCGGGCAGTCGAATGCCCAGCCGGTGCGCGTGCAGAAACGGCCGCTTCAGCGCCAGACGCGGCCGCTTATACCCGTACTCCGTGTCACCGGCCACGGGGTGTTTGCGCCAGGCAAAATGGGCCCGTATCTGATGCGTGCGACCCGTTTGCAGATGCGCTTGCACAAGTGAGAAACGCACCGTCTGCCCGCTCGATTGGTCCTCGTAGACGCGCAGGCATTCGTACTCGGTCACAGCCTCCCGCGCACCAGTCACCGATCTCCCACTACCCTCCGTACCTCTTGATCCTGAAGGAGCGGGCAACACCGCCATGCGCTGCCGCCGCGTCGGATGGCGGCCGATCGGCGCGTCAATGCGGCCCCGCGGCGGATCGACCCTGCCCTCCAGCAACGCCAGATATTCCTTGTACACGGTCCGGCCAGCGAATTGTTCCTGTAAGAAGCGCATCGCCGCGCCATTCTTGGCCACGACGATTACGCCGGACGTGCCTTTGTCCAGTCTGTGAACGATGCCCGGCCGCTTCTCTCCGCCGATCCCTTCCAACTCCGGGCAATGGTGAAGAACTGCGTTCGCGAGGGTGCCTGCTGTGTTACCCGGCCCCGGATGGACGACCAGACCGGCCGGCTTGTCTATGACGAGCAGGTCGTTGTCTTCAAATATGATGTCGAGAGGAATTGCTTCGGGCTGCAGTGAAGTCTCCACCGCTGCTGGCGGCGTTGCGACCTCGATTTCAGCTTCAGCTTCCAGTGGCAAACCGGCCTTGCCGGCGCGCTTTCCATCGACGGTGACCAGTCCCTCCGCAATCCAGCGCTGGACCGCGCTGCGGCTTTCCTCCTCGAACTGGTCCGTCAGCCAGCGATCAAGGCGCTGGCCGGCTGCAGACGGGGGAACGGTAAGATGGCGCACCTCTTGGCGCTCGTTGTCCACCCGCTCCCTTTGGCTACGCCTCCGATGATCCGGCCGCACCGATTTCGATGGCCTCCTCCTTAGCCTGCCTGGAGACCTGGGCGTCCTGATAAAGGATGACCACCGCTAAAGCGATCACGCTGCATACAATTGAGGAATCAGCGATATTGAAGTTCGGCCAGTAGTAGACGCCGGGCACACCGATCTTGACAAAATCGGTTACATAGCCCTGCATGATGCGGTCGATTACGTTGCCCAGCGCGCCGCCAACCTGGAACCCGAGCAGTACCCGTATCAGCGTCTGATTGTCCGGCAGGTGACGGATTGCATAGTAGAAGACGCCAACCGTCACCACGGCCGCAATGACGATGAAAACACTGCCCGCTCCCTGCAAAATGCCAAACGCCGCGCCGTGATTGTCCACATGCTCAAAGACAAAATACTCACCCAGCGCCGGAATCGGAATGATATAGTCGAACTTCGCGATGTTCTGTCGGACCAGCTCCTTCGTCCACTGGTCCAGCGGAATCACGATCGCCGCCACCAGCAGAATGATCCACGTGCGTCCAGCGATCCGACTGAACACGGAACTGTTTTCAGGCATTGACGATCTCCTTTCTGCCTTGTGGTGAAATTCTAACACAGCACGCGAAAGATGGGGAAAGGAGTCAACCGTGCTATACTGGTCTGGTTTTGTTCCCTGATGTCTGATTCAGGCCCACCGGAGTTTCCGCATGGCTCGTGAAATCACAGTTGCTCTCGTGCAAATGGCCCCCGCGCTGACCAGCGCCGAGGAAAACCTTCGCAAAATGGGGGAGTTTGTCGAGCGCATCTGCACGACACAGTCGACGGATCTGATCGTCTTTCCGGAACTCAGCTATACCGGAACCGAACTGGGACTGCGGGCAACAACCCTGGCGGAGCGCGTGCCGGGCCACGCGACAAACTACCTTGCCAAGCGGGCCGACGACTACAACACGCATATCGTATTCGGACTGGTAATTAAAGAGAAGGTCGAGAGCATTCTGTACAACGGTCTGGCCTGTTTGGGCCCGGACGGCGACGTCATGTCCTCCTATCACAAGGTGCACCTTCTGGGCGAGGAGCGCCAAGTCTACCGTTCCGGCTTTCGATTCATAAACGTGGATGCCGATTGGGGCCGCTTTGGCCTCATGACCGGGGCCGATCTGATCTTTCCTGAAGCGGCCCGCAGCCTGACCCTGGACGGCGCTGATCTGATCGTCCTCGCCGCCAACTGGGAAATCGGTCACCATGAACAGTGGCGGGCGCACATTGTCAGCCGCGCCACTGAAAACGCCCTGTTTGTCGCCGCGGCCAACCGTGTCGGCGAGGAGCCCACGATGCAGTTCGCGGGCGACTCCATCCTCTCAGGGCCGGACGGAGAACTCTACACGGTCTTGGAAGAGCCTATGGAAGGGTATGCGGTCGCGACCATCGATCTGGACCGCGTACGGGCCATCCGCGAAGAACGCCAACTGATCCAGTTTCGCGAGCCCAACGCCTACCGTACCATCGTCAGGAAATACTGACGCAACTTTACTGGCTGTCTGTAAATCGGACTGCCGCTCAAAGTGATATGATGACCGAGACAGCGCAGTCGTCCCAACGACCGTTCAAATCGTTTATCAGCGGAGACTGGAACCACCAAGCCGCTATGACCGACTATCGCGCCGAGTGGTTCAATTCATTGCTGGTCGAGCGGGCCGCCTGGACTGAAAATGCGCCCACCCTCGAACTGCTAGACAGTGTTATCGGCGCGCCGGGCTTTGTCTGGTTCCGCTTTTGGCTCCCCGATCTGGATCAAATGGTCGAAAAGTATTTTGACGCCGAAGGAACCGCCATCGGCCTCTACCTTCCCGTCTGCAGGCCGCTGCAGCGCGAGGACAAAGCCTACCGCACTTCGGATCTGATTCTCGCGATTTGGTATAATGCAGACAAACGGGTTTTCGTACTGCGCGAGGAGGAGTTCGAGGACGTGGTGCGCGCCCAGCGGCTCAGTAGCCAAGAGGCCGAACGAGCCGAGACCCGGATTCGTGAATTGACGGCCGCCATCTTTCGCGAGGAGTTTCCACCGCCGCTGGTGCGCAACTTTGCTATCGCTATGGAAAAGAGTCTGTCTCGTTCGCAATGATCGCTATTGTTGACTATGGCGTTGGCAACCTGCGCAGTGTCTACAAGTCCTTTGAGACCGTAGCCGCCCCCCTGGGGATCCAGGTCGATATTGTCGACCATCCGGTCGATTTCAGCCGCTGGCGGGCGCTTGTTCTGCCGGGGCAAGGCGCCTTCGGCGATAGCGTCAACAATCTGCGCCGCCAGGGATTCGAAGCCCCTCTTCTGGACAGCGTGGCCGCAGGCCTGCCTCTTCTGGGCATCTGCGTCGGAATGCAGATGCTCTTCGACGAGAGTGAGGAAATGGGCGTTCATGAGGGGCTCCATCTGATCCCCGGCCGCGTTCGCCGTTTCCCCGACAAAATGCCGGACCCCCACCGCAGCGGCCGCAGTCTGCGCATTCCTCAAATTGGCTGGAACCAGTTGCACCAACAGCGTCCCGACCCGCTTCTGGCAGGTGTTCCCGATGGCGCTTACGGCTACTTCGCCCATAGCTATTACTGCGACGCAGCCCAGCTGGATGCTATTCTCACCCTCACCGACTACGGCGTCGACTATCCGTCCATCGTTCGCCACCGCAATGCCTGGGGTATCCAATGCCATCCGGAGAAAAGTCACACGGTGGGCCTGCATATCCTTAGCAATTTCATTAAGACCGTGGAGGGCCAGCCGGATGTCGGAAACCGTTGAACAGCGGCTGGAATCTTCAGGAGCTACTTTGACTACGACTGAAATCAGTAGGCCACGGAAACTCTATCTTATCGCCCACGCCTGCACGCGGCAGGTTCCAGATACCGACGCCGCCCTCTGGCAGTTGAATGAGCTTGGCAGAAAGCAGGCCGCGGCGCTCGCCCGCCAGCCCTTCTGGGACGAAGTCGATCGGCTGTTGTTAAGCCGCGAACCAAAAACTCGCCTGACAGTTGCGCCGCTTCTGCAAAGAAGAGACCTGCCGGTGGAGGAGGATGACCGCTTCAATGAGTTGCACCGCTCCCCCGAATGGACCTACGACTATACCGCCCGCGTCGTCGAACTGTTCGGCAGCCCCCGCGAATCCATCGCCGGTTGGGAACCGGCTGCAACCGCGCTCGCCCGATTCTGCGGAGGGATTGAAGACTGGGCTTCCCGCCATCCACAGGAGACTTTGGCGCTCGTCGGCCATGGCCTTACCTTCAGCCTCTACCGAGCGCACCTGCTGGGCCTGCCCGTCGTCGCGCTGAAAGACTGGCAGCAGCTCTCCTTTGCCGCCGTTGCCTGTGTGCAGGACGGGCAGATCGTTGAGGATTTCGCTGTCCCTCCCGGAGTGCCGCACGTCCCCAGAGGCGCGGCTTCGCCTGCTGTAGACTCAGCGGACGAGCAAATTGACAGCAGGCTGAAGAAACCAGGCCGCCCCTCTGCCGTTCTGGAGTAAGTCGTGGAATCCTTCTTCGAGCTGGAATTCGAAATCGTCCAGGTTCTGGCAGTCGTGCTGCTTGTGGCCTTGGCCGTGCGCCGCATACGACTGCCCTACACCGTGGCGCTGGTCGGAGCCGGGCTGGTCCTGGCCTTCCGGGGCGGCATGCACCTGGAACTGACGCCGGGTCTTGTGCTCGGCCTCTTCGTCCCGCCCCTTATCTTTGAAGCCGCTTTTCACCTGCAGTTGAAGGATCTGAAAGCCGACCTGACGCCGATCGTGGCCATGGCCGTGCCGGGCGTGCTCATCAGCACCGGCATCATCGCCGCTGTTCTGGTTATCGCCGGCGTTCTTCCTCTGCCGGCCGCCCTCATCTTCGGCGCTTTAATCTCCGCTACGGACCCTGTAGCCGTCGTCGCCACCTTCCGCTCCGTCGGCGCGCCAAAGCGGTTGATGACCCTTGTCGAAGGGGAGAGCCTCTTCAATGACGGCACCGCCGTAGTCATTTTCCACATCATGCTGGCCCTGGCCTTGGAAGGCACGCTCAATCCGATTGAGGGTCTGGTCGATTTCCTGAAGGTGTCGGGTGGCGGCCTCCTCATCGGCGGCGTCCTCGGCTACGCCGTCGCCAAGCTGATCGAGCATATCGACGACCACCTGATCGAGGTCACGCTGACGACCATTCTCGCCTACGGCAGCTTTATCCTGGCAGAACAGTTCCACTACAGTGGTGTTCTGGCCGTGGTGGTGGCAGGCCTGGTCAACGGCAATATAGGCCCCCGCGGCATGACCCCTTCCACCAGGATGGCGCTCTTCACTGTCTGGGAATACATCGCTTTTCTCGCCAACTCGTTTATCTTCATCCTGCTCGGGCTCAGCGTGGAATGGGAGGCGCTCCTCACATATCTCGTTCCTTCGCTGATCGCAGTCGGCGCCGTCCTGGGCGGCCGCTTCCTCGTTGTCTATCTGCTGGGCGGCGCTGTCCGTCTCTTCGGTCATCATGTCCCGGCCCCCTTCCTCCTTGTGATGTCATGGGGCGGTCTGCGCGGCGCGATCAGCGTGGCCCTAGCTCTGAGCCTGCCGGCTGCGATTGACAACCGGCCTCAGCTTCTGGCAATGACCTTCGCTGTCGTCCTCTTTACGATTCTGGTGCAGGCAATCTCCATTTCAGGGCTGCTGTCCCGGCTCGGGTTGACGCAAGATGCCAAGCAGCCTACAGAGTATGAACGTATCCAGGGTCAGTTGCTGGCCATCCGCTCAGCCATCAGCTACGTCGACCGGCTCTACCGTGACGGGGCGCTCATTCCGACGGCCTATACAACGGTAAAGGCGGAGCTGACCGCACGCGAAGAACACGTGAGCGGTCAGATCGATGAGCTACTCGATAGTCAGCCCAACCTGCGCGATCAGATCGTCTCACTGGCGCGGATCGAGGCCCTGCGCGCCGAGCGGTCCGCGCTGGACGAGCTATCGCGCGAAGGGATCCTCGGCGAGGAGTCGCTGATCGAACTGCAGGCCGAACTCGATGAAGCGATCTACGACAGCGCATCCCAGGGGCAGCATGCCTGAAAAACCATCGATCCACGAAGGGGCACGAAGAAACCCCAACTGCTTTTGCCGTTCTTCGTGTTTCTTGGTGTCCTTCGTGGATCCCCGCCGTTCAACAACGAGGTGCAGAAAGCGTCATGCGCATCTACCCCGCGATTGATTTGAGAAAAGGACGCTGTGTTCGCCTGCGCCGGGGCGATCCGAACGCTCAGACCGTCTTCAGTGACAACCCGGCCCGGACGGCCCGCCACTGGCAGAGCCTCGGCGCCGAGTGGCTGCACGTCGTCAACCTGGACGGCGCCTTTGGCGATACGTCCGATTTCCATCCCCAAGTCCGGCGCCTTTCTCCCGAGGCGCTCGCGGCGGGCGAATCCGTCGGCGCAGGCGACCCAGGGCTTGAATCTGACGATTCCGGCCCTGAACGGCTGCCGGTGAATCTGCGGCGCCTCGTGCAGATCAGGCAGGCGGTCGATATCCCGATTCAGTTCACCGGCGGGCTGCGCAGCGTCGAGGACATCGAACTGGCCTTTTCGCTGGGCGCTGACCGCATTATTCTGGGGACCGCGGCCGTGCGCGACCCGGAACTGGTGCGCGCCGCTCTCGAGCGCTGGGGCGTTTCCCGGATCGTGGTCGGGCTGGACGCAAAGGACGGAATGGTCGCCACCCACGGCTGGCAGAAGGTCAGCCAGGTGAGCGCGGTCGAGTTGGGGCACCGCATGGCCGCGTTGGGCGTGGAACTGGCGTTGTTTACCGACATCAGCCGCGATGGCCTGCTCGGCGGCGTCAACGTTCAGGCGACGGCGACACTGGCCGATCTGACCGGTCTGCAGGTGATGGCGAGCGGGGGCGTCTCCGGCCTCGACGACATCCGTGCGCTCAAACGACATGAACATTATGGCATTGACGGCGTGATCATCGGACAGGCGCTCTACACCGACGCGCTGTCGCTGCCGGCCGCGATTGAAGTCGGCAACGCCCCGCGCCTGCGCCGCAGCGCCGGCATCGTCCCCATCCGCCGCGGGGCGTCCGCCGGCCGGGACGAAGCGCAGCTCCTGCTCCTTTATAATCACTTTTTCGAGGAGTGGCAGTTCCCGCGTGGGGGCGTGGAGCCGGGGGAAACCGACCTGGAATGCGCTCGCCGGGAGTTTGCCATCGAGACTGGGCTACCGATTCGCAAGCTGTACGCGGACTGCCCTATCTCCCTCGAGTTCACGGTCCACATTCGCGGCTATGACGTCCGGCGCGCCATCACCTATTTCCCGGCAGAGATCGGGGAAGGGGACGTGCGGCTCGGCCACCACAACCACAGCCAAGGCCGCTGGTGCAGCCCGGAGGAGGCGCGGTCCCTCCTGCTTGAAACGTCGCCGGCGCAGATCCCCGCCTGGCGGGCGGCGGCTCGCCTGCTCGAGAACGGCAGGGACGAGGAGCGAGGGGGAACGGCAGGAGCGAGGGACGAGGGACCAGGGGCGAGAAACCCCTAACCCCTGGCCCCTGATTTTCTGGAGGTGATTTTGCTGGCCAAACGAATCATTCCCTGTCTCGACGTTAAGGATGGACGCGTCGTTAAAGGCGTCAACTTCGTCGACCTGGTCGATGCCGGCGACCCGGTTGAACAGGCCCGCGTCTACGACCGGGAAGGCGCCGATGAACTGGTCTTCCTGGATATCACCGCCACCCACGAGGCACGCGATATCGTCGCCGAAATGGTCCGCCGCGTCGCCGATACCGTCTTCATCCCGTTTACCGTCGGCGGCGGCATTCGCACCGTCGATGACATGCGCGCCATCCTGCTGGCCGGCGCCGACAAGGTCAGCGTGAACAGCGCCGCCGTTCGCAACCCGGAGATCGTCAGCGAGGGTGCCCGGCGCTTTGGCAGCCAGTGTATCGTCGTCGCCATTGACGCCCGCCGCCGCGACGCCGCCGAAGGGTGGGATGTATTCATACGTGGAGGCCGTATCAACACCGGCATCGACGCCGTTGAATGGGCCCGGAAGGTCGAAGCGCTCGGCGCCGGCGAAATCCTGCTGACCTCCATGGACGGCGACGGCACGCAGGAAGGGTACGACGTAGCCCTCACTCGCGCCATCTCCGACGCCGTCAATATCCCGGTTATCGCCAGCGGCGGCGCCGGCCGGCCGGAAGACTTTGCCGCCGCTCTCACCGCAGGCGGCGCCGAAGCGGCCCTGGCCGCCAGCCTCTTCCACTTCCGCCAGCTCCAGGTGATGGACGTAAAGCGGCACCTGCTCGAGCGCGGCGTACCCGTGCGCCTGCCCGAAGACGCCATCACCTGACCTGAACTCGATCCGATAAGACAACTCTTGGCCTGGCGGAAATTTGTAGGTGAGATGGCTTGCCGCCATGGATTCTTGTCAGGACCAGAATGTAGGCGCGTCTAAGGAGACTGGGGTATAGAGATGGACAGTGTAAAGCTGGCCATGACCCGATCCTTTAATCAGCAAATTCGCCACACCCGGCGGCTGACTCCGCAGGATCAGGCGCGTTTCGTCACCGCCGTTTCCCAATTCAACCAAGACCCGGCAACCCCGGGGCTCAATTTCGAAAAACTAGGCGGCGGGCCCAAGAGCAATCTCTGGTCAATAAGGGCTTCACTCGAACTGCGCATCCTCTTGGCAGTAGATGACGGCCAGTTCGTCTTCGTCAACGCAGGGCACCATGATGCCATGTATGACTGGGCCGAAAGACGAGACCATTATGTCGATCTGGCTTCGGAAGACCTTGCTGATCTCCAGGTAACAGTTCCTGACATTCCGCTATCTTTGAAGCGCGCTTCCACGGGGTCGCCACATCAACCCTCGCTGCCTGACCTACCCGAGCAAGAGTCGGGCCGTCCTCCCCACTCGCCTCCGGCATCAAAATCTGCCAAAACCGACCCCCTCCTCATCCAGGATCGGATTCGGCGCGTCATCCGCGGCGACTTTGAGGAATGGCAGCTCTTCCTCCATCCAGACCAAAAGCCTCTTGTCAGCCGCCACTGGTCGGGGGCCGCGCGTATTCGCGGCGCAGCCGGCACAGGCAAAACAGTGATCGGGCTGCATCGACTGGCGGAACTGGCCCGCCGGTATCCCGATGCTAAAGTGCTCTTCACCTCGAACAGCCGGTCGCTTGCCGAACTGCTCGAAAAGCGCTTTCTTAACCTCCTCATGGCCCCCTCGAATGTCGAATTCGCCAACATCGACAGAATTGCGTACAGATACGACAGTTGGCCGCCGGCGCATTCCTCTCTCGTTGATCAGATGTTCGACGCTGCCTGCAGGGAACTCGTTTCAGGCTCTCCGTTGCAGCGAATCGGCCCGGATTATCTGAGAGAGGAGATCGAGCGGGTAATCAAGGGGAACGGGCTGGCAAGGATTGAGGACTATCTGTCAGTTGAACGGATTGGGCGCAAGCGCTCCCTCTCGCAAAATCTGCGCAAGCTGGTATGGGAGCTGTCTGAACTCTGGACCGGTAAGCTGAGTGAACGCAACGCAGTTCCGTTCGCTGACAAAAGGATTCGGGCCAGAGATGCTGTCCAAAGACTCGCACAAGCCCCTTATCGCTGCGTCGTCGTGGATGAAGCGCAAGACGTGACTTTGGTCGAGCTGCAACTTGTCCGCGCCCTCGTTGCGGGGGACCCCCAAAACCCCGTGCCCAAAGATGGAATTTTCATATTGGATGACCCTGCACAGCGTATCTATGCCGGCGGTTACCGGCTCGGCTGGGCAGCTCTTGATGTTTCCGGCCGGGCGCAAGTGCTCAAAAGGAACTACCGCAATGTGCCCGCAGTTTACCGCGCTGCCAAACGAATTCGGGGCCGCGAACTGGTTGCATTGGAACATGACGACGATAAGTACGTCCTTGACGCCGAACTGGGCTTTCACGAACGCGACGACCAGAAACCGAATCTTGCCCTTGTTGATTGCAACTGCGAAATTCCCCATCTGTGCGAGAAGATTCGCGAAATCAACACAGCCGAAAAATACAGTGCAAACGAGATTGCAGTCTTCCTGAAACACAACAGACAGGTTGAGGCTACCATCAGATTCCTACAGAATCGTGGCATCGCTTGCGCCAAACTTACCCGTGATGGCATTTCAGGTAGTGGAGTGAGAGTAGGGACTTACGACCGTGCTCGAGGACTGGAGTTTCGGGCTGTATTCCTTCCCCGCCTGGGCTCAACGCAGTTTCCGGATGACAGTGGTGACCCTGCTGGAGAGCGGCAGAATTTCGACCCGGATCAAGATCTGGAATCCCGTCAATTGGAACTGGACCGACTCTACGTTGCTATGACACGCGCCAGGGAACTCCTGCTTCTGATCGCCGACGAAGAGCCCTGCGAAGAGATCCGGCGAGCTCTGGGCGAAGAGATCATCTTGAGAGACATGCGAGGACGGTCCATCGCGGGTCCCCCACCTACTTATTAGTTCGGCCCCGCAAGGTCCCATTCCTCTCCCTGTACAGCCCTGAAAACTCCCGAAAAGAACGAAATGGATCGCTAAATGTCCGAACTGATCAACGCCCTTTCAACTACTATCGCCGACCGCAAGGCCAATCCTACCCCGGAATCCTATACGGCACGTCTCATTGCCGGCGGGACCGGCAAAATCGCTCAGAAGGTCGGCGAAGAAGCTGTCGAAGTTGTCGTCGCCGCCCTCGAAGAAAGCGACGAGCGCCTCGTCGCGGAAGTGGCCGATCTCTTCTACCACAGCCTCGTACTTCTTGAACAGCGGGGGCTCTCCTGGTCAGACGTTGAAGCCGAACTGGCCCGCCGCTTCAAATGATGGCGAATCGTGATGACTTGACCCTAATTAAGATACCTCCCTGAGTCGGACCGCCCAAGGCGTTTCTCACTTCTTTCACTTACGCTGGTTTTCACCAACCCCTAGCTCCTAAACCCTGACCCCCATTCCCTTCCAATTCGCGCCCCTTTCCCAGCCGGTGGTAAAATGGACCACGGTGATTCAAGCTATTTTTACTTTTGTCAGGAGCGGAAGACTATCGCGACATCAGACGAAACGCTGGCGGAATCCATTAAGCTCCGGGAGGAAATCTGATGACTGTTTCTGTAATGAAAAGTACACGCAACGGTTCTCCCTACGCCCCAAGGTCCGATTCGGAAGATATGCCCCGAGATGGAGACATCCTATCCGCGGCCGGCCTCTCGCTGACTGACGCCATGTTCACCCGGCATGCGATGACCTTCGACGACGTTCTGCTGGCGCCCGGTTTCGCCGAAGCGCTGCCGGCGGACGTCGACATCAGCACGCGCCTCCATCCCAGGCTGGCGCTCAATATCCCGCTCGTCAGCGCGGCCATGGATACCGTCACGGAGGCGGAGCTGGCGATTGCCCTGGCCCGGCAAGGCGGGCTGGGCGTCATTCACCGCAACCTCCCGGTGACGCGGCAGGCCGAAGAGGTCGACAAGGTGAAACGCAGCGAGAGCGGCATGATCGTCGATCCGATCACGCTGCGCGCCGATAATACGCTGGCCGACGCCGAAGCGGTGATGAGCCGCTACCATATTAGCGGCGTGCCGATCACCGACGACGAGAACCGGCTGCTGGGCATTCTGACCAACCGCGACGTGCGCTTCGCCAGCGACGACCGGCGCCCGATCTCGGAATACATGGTCTCGGAGAACCTGGTCACGGCGCGGCTGGGCACGACGCTGGAGGAGGCGCAGGCGATCCTGCACCGCTACCGCATTGAGAAGCTGCCCCTGGTCGACGCGGCCGGCCGCCTGAAGGGGCTGATCACGTACAAGGACATTCTGAAACGGCAGGACTTCCCCCACGCCGCCAAAGACGACCGCGGCCGTTTGCTGGTCGCCGGCGCAATCGGCGTGGGCGCGCCAGGCCTGCAGCGCGCGGAAAGCCTGGTCAACGCCGGCGCGGACGCGCTTGCGATCGACACGGCCCACGGCCACGCGCAGGGCGTCATCGACACGGTGCGGGCGGCGCGGGCGCGTTACCCGGACCTGCCGATCGTGGCCGGCAACGTCGTCACGGCCGAGGGCGTGCAGGCGCTGGCCGCGGCCGGCGCGGACGTTGTCAAGGTCGGAGTGGGCGCCGGCTCGATCTGCACGACCCGCATCGTTTCGGGCGCGGGCATGCCCCAGCTGACCGCGATCGCCACCTGCGCCGATGCCGCCCGCGCCTGCGGCGTGCCCCTGATCGCGGACGGCGGCATCCGCTACAGCGGCGACATCACGAAGGCCCTGGCCTGCGGCGCGGCGGCGGTGATGCTCGGCGGCCTGCTGGCCGGCCTGCACGAGTCCCCCGGCGAGGTCGTGATCCGCGAGGGGCGCTCTTTCAAGGAGTACCGGGGCATGGGCAGCGCCGGCGCGATGAAGGGCCGCGCGGCGGACCGCTACGCCGGCGGGCAGGCGCTCAACGGCGCTTCACCCGATATTGGCGGCAAAACGGTCCCCGAAGGCATCGAAGGGCTGGCGCCCTATAAGGGCTTCCTCAATGAGTTCGTCTTCCAGCTCCTGGGCGGCCTGCGCTCGGGGATGGGCTACGTGGGCGCGCAGAATCTGCCCGACCTGTGGCGCAAGGCGCGCTTCGTGCGCATCAGCCCGGCAGGCTACCAGGAAAGCCATCCGCACAGCGTCGTCATCACCAAAGAGGCGCCAAACTACCAAGTGAATCCAGGGAATTAGAATGACTGTAACAGCCGTTGTCGGCGCCCAGTGGGGCGATGAGGGAAAAGGTCGCATCGTCGATTACCTGGCCAAACGGGCCAACTATGTCATACGCTTTCAGGGGGGCGACAACGCCGGCCACACGGTCGTCAACGACTACGGCAAAACAGTACTCCATATCATTCCCTGCGGCATCTTCTATCCGAATGTCCACAATATCATCGGCACCGGCTGCGTCGTCAACCCGCAATCGCTGCTGGAGGAGATCGCGCACCTGAAGTCGATCGGCGTCAGCTGCGACCGTCTCTGGATCAGCAGCCGCGCCCAGATGGTGCTGCCGTACCACCGCACGCTGGATGAGCTGGAGGAGAAGGCCCGCGGCGCCGATACCATCGGCACCACCAAGCGCGGGGTCGGCCCGGCCTACAGTGACAAGGCCACCCGCTCCGGCCTGCGCATCGGTGACCTCCTCCAGACCGACTGGCTGGAAGGACGGCTGGACGGCGCGCTGCGCACCATAAATCAGAAGCTGACTATTCTTGGCGGGCAGCCGGTCGACGGCCGCGAGATGTTCGATCTCCTGATGGAGTACCGTCTGCAGCTGGTCCCCCGCATCGTCGACACCGCGCCCATCCTGCGCATGGCGCTGGAAGCGAACAACGATATCCTGCTCGAAGGCCAGCTAGGCGTCATGCGCGACCTCGACTGGGGGATCTACCCCTATGTCACAAGCAGCCATCCTACGGCCGCTTTCGCCCCCTCCGGCGCCGGACTGCCGGCCGGCTCCCTCGACGAGGTCGTCGGCGTCTGCAAAGCCTACAGCACCTGCGTCGGCGACGGCCCCTTCCCCGTGGAGCTTCACGACGATATCGGCAAGCGCATGCAGGACATCGGACAGGAGTTTGGCGCGACCACCGGCCGCCCGCGCCGCTGCGGCTGGTTCGACGGCGTCGCCATCCGCTATGCCGCCTGGCTAAACGGCATGACCGGCCTCGCCATCACCAAACTGGACGTCCTCGACGGTATCGAAACGCTCAAAATCTGCACCGGCTACCGCCTCGAGGACGGCACAGTGCTCACCGACACCGTTCCCGACACCTCTCTACTTATGAACGTCCAACCGCTCTGGGAAGAGATGCCCGGCTGGGATGGACCCACAACCGGCTGCGGCAGTTGGGTGGCGTTGCCCGTTCAGGCACGCGACTACATAAACCGCATCTCCGAGTTGGCCGGCGTGCCTGTCTCCTATGTCTCCGTCGGCCCCGAACGTGACAACATGTTCGGCCGCGGCGGCTAGCCATCCTGTAGTGGAGACGCCGCCGGCCGCCGAACAAAGTTCTGGAAACTCCGGCCCGAGACAACAGCATCCTCGCTTTTCATCGCCGCAATCCGGCGCCAGGTCTATGACTCCCGCCAAACACGCTGAAGCATTTGCCCTGCTCTGGGAGCGGCACTAATGTCGACCCCTTCTGACTCCCAACCACCGGTGCCGCAGTTCAAGGAGAACAGACGGCTCGTCTGGCTAGCCGTGCGGCTGGTGTGGCGCGCTAGTCCCCGTCTGCTCGTTGGGCTCCTCACACTGCTGCTTCTGCAAGCGATTCTGCTGCCGCTGCAACTCGTGCTCTCCCGCGCCGTCATTGACCGCACAACGCTCGACTTGGGTCTGCTCACAAATCTGGATTCCATCGCGACCCAGCTTCCTCTGCTGGCATGGATCGGGCTGGCTGCCGCAGCTCTGGCCCTGGGGCAACTCATCCAGCCCTTTTCTCTGACCTTGCAGACCCTGGCCGGTGACCGCATCACCGGCCACATAACGGAACAGTTGATCCGCGCCGCCAACCGCTGGCAGGGTCTGGCCCGTTTTGAGGATCCTGGCTTCGCTGACGACCTGCACCGTGCGCGCAGGCACGCTGCTACCGGGGCCTCTGAGCTGATGATATATATCGGGCATGCGGCTGTGGAGCTATTCACCGCCGGCAGTCTGGCTCTGGTGCTGCTTGGCTTGCATCCCCTTGTCCCTATCTTGCTCATTCTGGCCACCCTTCCGCAGTTCAAGCGGCAACAGGAATACACTGAGCGTACCTTTAACTACATCTACTTCCAGACCCCAGAGGCACACCGCCTTCAGTATTGCCGTGAAGCAATGCTCTTTCCGCAGCCTGCTAAAGATGTACATCTTTACGGGCTTGGTCCGTTCTTCCGCCGCCGTTACGATACCATCTTCGCCAGCACGACAGAGTCACTCAACCAGATGCGCAGGCGTCTTGTAGTTAAGGTGTCCATAGCCAGCGTCCTGGCCACCCTGGCTTCCTCCGCCGTTTACATCTATGTCGTGTGGCTGGTCGCGCAGGGCGAGCGCACCGTCGGCGACTTGGTGCTTTACGGCGCTGCAGCCACTGCTTTGCAGATGAATCTGCTGGCCCTGGGCGCTGAGATCGGGTACGTGCCGATGCTGCTTGGCTTTCTACCCAGCTTCTTCCGAATACTGGAAGCGCCCCCGGATTTGCCGAACCGCAGCCGCGCCTTCGACCGGCCTGCTCCTCCTCCTGCAGAGTCGCTGCCGCCAAAGCCAGATACGGGCGTCCCTACCCCCCAATTCCGGGGCATCGTCTTCGAGAACGTCTCTTTCACCTATCCGGGCCGCACCGAACCTGTGCTGCGCGATCTTTCCTTTACAATGGGGAAGGATGACTGTGTTGCGCTTGTCGGTCGCAACGGCGCCGGCAAGACCACCATCGTCAAGCTTCTGTTGCGCCTGTACGACCCGACGTCCGGGCGCATTCTGTATAATGGCGTCGACTTGCGCGACTACGATCTGGATGCCCTGCGCCGCAAGATGGGCGCCATCTTCCAGGATTTTGTACGCTATGAATTGACCGCCGGCCAAAACATAGGCCTGGGGCAGATCGGTCACCTGCATGACACCGCCCGTCTGCTCGAAGCCGCAGAGTCTGCCGGCGCAGATGAGCTGATCCGCCAGCTCCCGGACGGGCTGGACACGCAGTTGGGCAGAGCCTTCGGCGGCCGGGAGCTTTCCGGAGGGGAGTGGCAGAAGCTCGCCCTGGCCCGGGCCTGCATGCGCGATGGCCAGCTCCTTGCCCTGGACGAACCCACAGCTGCGCTCGACGCCCAGACCGAGTATGAGGTCTACACCCGCTTCCACGAACTGACCCGCGATCGCATAACACTCCTGATCAGCCACCGCTTCTCCACCGTGCGCATGGCCGACCGCATCCTTTACCTGGCAGACGGGCACATTCAAGAGGCGGGCAGCCATACGGAATTGATGGCCCGCAACGGCGAGTACGCCCGGCTCTACCGTCTTCAGGCCGTCCAATACCTGGACTCGGAGGACCCGATGCCATGAATCCTCTGAAAGGAACAGGCCGGGTGGTGCAATTCCTGTGGCGGCGTGCCGGCCGCGCAGCGCGCGGCCTGTCTGACGGCCTGCGCCTGTGGGCCCGCGGTCTGGCGCTGGTAACGACCGCTGCGCCCGGCATCGCTGGCCTCCATCTGGCGGTCACTCTGGTCGTCAGCCTACTGCCCGTACTGCAGGTCTGGCTCTCGAAACTGGTGGTTGACGGTCTCACGGTGTCGATCAGCCACCCCTCCGGCGTCGTCTCCGTTGCGGACGGCAGCGGGCAGCCAGCCGTCATCCTGTTCGCACTGCTCTACGCACTGACGGTGGTCATACCGGCCGGTCTGCAGCCGGTTCAGCAGACTCTGACCATTTGGCTGAAGGATCGCGCCGTAGCTGAGGTGGACCGACGCCTGATGGATGCCGGGGCCCGTCTCGCTGACCTTGTCCGCATTGAACGGCCCGCGTTTCAGGATGATCTGCGTCTGCTGCAACAGTCCGCCATGTATCCCTCTCAACTGTTTTCTTTTCTGCAAACCGGCTTGGGCACGGCGGTCACGTTAGCAGGGTCATTTCTCCTGCTCGCCCGCCTGCATCCCCTGTTGCCCCTGGCGCTGGCTCTATTGGGCGCGCCGCACCTTGTCAGTGAGTTCCATCTGCAGAATCTCAAGTACGTGGCAATGGTCAACCGTTCGCGCGCCGCGCGGGAAATGAACTACTGCGCCCGCATCACCACCGAACCGGCCGCCGCCAAAGAAATCCGCGTCTTTGGCATAGGGAGCTTCTTTCTGCAGCGCTTTCACGAACGCTTCGCGACGGCCTACGCAGTGATGAAGCAAGTCCGCCTGGCCCATCTCCGCGTCTCCGCGTTCTTCACCGCTCTGCACTCGCTGGCGCTGGCGGGCGGCCTCTGGTATGTGGTCGCCCGGGCCGCCGGGGGTCAGCTCACTTTGGGCGATATCGCGCTCTATTTGAATGTTGTCATCCAGATGCAAAGTCGCCTTCTGAATCTGGTACTATGGTTCGGTATCCAATTTGAAACTCATCAACACCTGCGAGGGCTGTTTGCATTCTTCGACCAGGCAAAGCCTTCAATTGCCCTCCCACCGCATAGAGGAATGGATTTCTCAGAACCGTCCTCTGCGCACCTTATTGAGATGCGGGGTATCCGCTTCCGCTACCCTGAGAGCACGCTGCCCGTCCTGGAAAACTTCACCGCCCGGCTGCCGAGCGGCAAGGTGACAGCTTTAGTAGGAGCCAACGGCGCAGGCAAGAGCACGCTCGTCAAACTGCTGACCCGCATGTATGACCCAGACGACGGCGAAATCCTGCTCGACAACGTCCCCTTTGCCTCCTATGACCTGCGATCGCTGCGGCGTCGTATCGCCGTTGTCTATCAGGACTTTGCCCGCTTTGCTCTGACTCTGCGGGAAAACATTGAATTGGGGGCGTTAGAGGAAAAAGGGGTCGGCGCAGATGTGGAAGATGCAGCTAGCTGGTCAGGCGCAGACGAAGTGGTCGCCGCGCTCCCGAAGGGATTCGAGACGCCGCTGACCCGGCGCTTTCAGGGCGGGGTGGACCTGTCCGGCGGGGAATGGCAGAAGGTCGCTCTGGCGCGGGCCTTCGTGCGTGATGCCGCGCTGGTGATCCTGGATGAGCCGACCGCAGCGCTGGACGCTGAGGCCGAGTACCGCTTGTTTGAACGCTTCCGTCAGCTTGTGGCCGGCAAGACGGCGCTGATTATCAGCCACCGCTTCTCCACCGTGCGCATGGCAGACCAGATCCTGGTGCTCGAGGAGGGTCGTATCACAGAAGCCGGCAGCCATGCCGAACTGGTCTCGCTGGGCGGCCGCTATGCCGAGCTGTTTGAGATGCAGGCCGGACGCTATAGGTAGAAGATGAACATTGTGAAGAGTCGGGTCTTGTGCAGGAATTCCCAACCAGGAGGCCAATGCAAGCATCAAATAGTTTTCAGGTGGCGAGGTGCGCTGCGCTCTGGAACACGGTAAACCAAGAAAGATCCTGGTTTCAGGATCCACCGACTTGCTCCCACAGACATTTGGAATGTGGCTTTCAGAAGGCGATAATGTCAGGAGGTTCTGGGTTTCCTTCCGAGTCTGGAAGGAGTTGGCGTATTTTCCTGTAACTCGCGTGTCGTCCGAATGCCCACGCCTGCTCGCGACGTGTAGATACTGTTCTGGCCCAATATGGGTTCTAACAAATGCCTTTTGATACCAGCGTTTTAGACGAAGCAATCGAGCGGCGCTCTAAACGCTTGGAAAAGGAGCGGAAGCGTCTCTTCGCGCAGACCGTTGCCCTTCTCGACAAGCACAGTTGTCATTTCGGCATCCGTTCCGCCTACATTTTCGGTTCCGTCGTGCGGCCTCGCCGATTCTATGAGCACTCAGACGTCGACATCGCTATCGAGACCAGCCGCCCCGAACTGCTGACCGAAGCCATCGGGCGATTTTCGTCACTGCTGGAAAGGGACGTCGATCTGGTCGACCTTTCCGCCGTCCCGTTTGCCGACCGTATTCGTCGGGAGGGAGTGCCTTGGACGCCCAAGAGTATTTAATTCTCGAATCAGACATTGCTGCACAGCTCGCGAATATCGACGATGCCTTTGCAAGGGTCCAAGATCGGGCACAGGACTTCAATTCTGATGAGGCTCCCGATATGCAGTTGGAGAGCATGGCTTTTCAGATTCACAACACCTATAATGCCATCGAAGAACTCCTGCGCTTGATAGCCGCCCACTTTGAAAATCAGATCAGCGAGGTAGCCCGTTGGCATGCCGCCTTGCTTCAGCGAATGACCCTACCCGTCTCTGGTGTGCGCCCCGCTCCCTTGTCCAAGGAGACATTTCTCCTTCTCGACGCTCTGCGCGGATTCCGTCACTTCTTTCGCCACGCTTATATGACTTCCGTCGACCCAGGTCTGCTTCAGTCCAATCTTCAGAGGACGCGGCAGGTGCACAGTTTACTGCACCGGGACATAGCCGAATTTATGGAACAACTGAGGCCAACACAGTGAAAAACAAGGAGCTGCAAATTAGGGGTAAATCCACGATTGCGCCCTCTCACTTCTCACTCCTCTTCACTCTCTCCTGCTGTCAACGCTCATGACCACCTTCACCCACGAGTCCTACCTCTCCCCACTGACCTGGCGCTACGGCAGCGAGATCATGCGCAGGATCTGGAGCGAGGCCGAAAAGCGAAAACTCATGCGCCGCGTCTGGGTGGCGCTGGCTGAAGCTCAATACGAGGCCGGGCTGGTCACAGCCATGCAGGTGGCTGATCTGCGGGCGCGCCAGGACCACATCAACATTGAGCGCGCCCAGCAGATCGAAGAAGAAATCCGTCACGATATCATGGCGGAGATCCGCGCCTACGCCGAACAGTGCCCGGTCGGCGGCCCCATCATCCATCTCGGCGCGACGTCGATGGATGTGCTCGACAACGTGGACGCCCTGCGACTGCGCACGGCCCTCGACCAGATCATCGAGAGACTGAGGCGCTCTCTGGCCTCATTGGCCGCACGCATCGCTTCAGAAGCCGACACACCCGCCATCGCCTTCACCCACATCCAGCCCGCCGAACCGACCACAGTGGGCTACCGCTTTGCCCAGCACGGCCAGGACCTGCTCGCCGACCTTGAAGAACTGCAGCGCGTCCGCAACAATATCCGCGGCAAGGGGATTAAAGGCGCGGTCGGGACCAGTGCCAGCTATGACCAGCTTCTTTCCGACAGCGAGTTCACGCCCCGGCAGCTCGAGGAACGCGTTATGTCGAAGCTGGACCTGCCTGCGTTCGAAGCCGCAACCCAGACTTACCCCCGCAAGCAGGACTGGCTTGTCGTCAACGCCCTCGCCGGGTTGTGCGCCAGCCTCCACAAGTTCGCCTTCGACCTCCGCATCCTCCAGTCGCCCCCGTTCGGCGAATGGAGCGAACCTTTTGGTTCCAAGCAGGTCGGGTCCAGCGCCATGCCCTTTAAGCGCAACCCCATCGCCGCCGAAAATATCGACAGCCTAACGCGTCAGGTCGCGGCCCTGCCCCGCATCGCGTGGGACAACAGCGCCCTCAATCTGCTCGAGCGCACCCTCGATGACTCCGCCAACCGGCGTATCTACCTGCCCGAAGCCTTCCTCTTGACCGACGAGGTCCTGATTCGCTGCCAGCGTCTCTTTGAAGGCATGACCGTCTGGCCCGGCCCCACCGCCCGCAACCTGCGCGATTACGGTGTCTTTGCCGCCACCGAACGCTTGCTCATGGAAGCGGTCAAAGCCGGCGGCGACCGCCAGCACTTGCACGAGCTGATTCGTGAACAGAGCTTGGTGGCCTGGAAAGCCCTGCAGGAAGGACAATCCAATCCCCTGGTAGACAACCTGATCACCGACCCGCGGATCACTGCCCTGGTACCGCCGGAGCGCGCCCACAGCCTGTTACAAGCGTCAGCCTATGTGGGCGACGCGCCCCAGCGGGCCCGAAACATCGCCTCCGCTATCCACGCTGCCGTAGGCTGAGATGCCCCAGCTAATTCTCTCCGCCGACCCCGGCTTCATACACCTCGCCCTTGAGGAGTTCCGCCGCGACAGCCGCAATGGTCAGCCCCTCGACGAGCTCGCGCCCGGCGTCTGTCTCGTCGACTGCGACGAAGGCTTCTGGGGCCTGGCCGAAACCTGGATCGATGATCCTCCCATCTTCACCCGCCACATCTGTCCCGTCGACCTCACCATTCCCCTCGTCGCCACGCCCAGAGACCTCTCCCGTCTCAGCGATGCCGCCGTAGCCGAATATGCTGACCTGCTCGACCCCGACGTCAGCTTCTCAGTCCAGAGCCGCATCCTCCTCGATCTCCCCTACAAGCCCTTCGACGTCAACCGCGCCGTTGCCGCCACCCTCTCCAGCGCCGCAAACTCGCCCCTGGACGTTCGGCAGCCATTTCAGATCCTTTCAGTCGTCTGCGCGGCCGTGGACAGGCCGCCAGGATCAGACAAGCCAGCTGCCGCAAGCCAACGGCAACTGGCCTTTATCGGCCTTTCACTTGCTTCCCACAACATCTCCGACTGGGCCGGCGGCGTGCGCCGCTTCCGCCGTGAAAGGGATCAGGTCAGCCGCGCCGAGTTCAAAATGCTGGAGGCGCTCGAGGCATTTCGTATCGATCTGCCCGCTGGCGGCGTCGCTCTCGACCTCGGCGCAGCCCCGGGAGGATGGACCCGCGTTCTGCGCCAAAAGGGGCAGTACGTTACCGCCGTCGACCCCGCCGAGTTGCATCCCCGCCTCGCCGCCGACCGCGGCGTGCGCCACAAGCGCATGGCCGCCGAAGTGTATCTGCAGGAAGGGCCCGATGACTTCGACTTTCTCGTCAACGATATGCGCATGGATGCGCGCGCTTCGGCGCAAATGATGAACGCCTTCGCCGACTTCCTCTATCCCCACGCTGAAGCGATCATGACGCTCAAACTGGGGAAGACCGCTGCGGCCCTCGACCCTGCCTGCACTATTCTGCTAGAACGTTATACCATCCTCCACATGCGCCAACTGTTCCATAACCGCAACGAAGTGACCATCCACCTCATACCAAGACCGGCCTGAGACGAGAACCCCAAGAACCGCCGAACGCCATCAGGCGTCACGGATCCGGGCCGGCCGGCAACCCATAAAGATACCAGTATTCCTCGCGCGGGTAGACGTGCGCCACTGTTGCCTCCCAGACGAACTCTCCGCTCGTCAGCATCCCCTGAATGCGCTGGTCTATCGATGCTACTTGAGTCGCTACCGCGTCCGCGCTGCCTGACTCCAACGCCTTGCCGATCTCCGCAATCCGCTGCCGGTTGCGTATCTCAAACGGGTACTGCACACGGCACTCACGCCGGTTTTCGCTGCAGTCGTCGAGAAACCAGTTCAGACTGTTCAGCCGCGCCCTCGCTTCCCGCAACAGCAGAGCCTGGTAGTGAGAAGGGAGCCGGCCAGTCGCCTTGTCAATTTGGGCGCTGGCAGAGGCCAGCGCCTTCTTCTGCTCTGCCGACAACGAGTCCGACTGCGCCCCCAGCTTGTGCAGCCGCGCCAGGACATCCCCACCGCTGCTCTGGACCGGGCGCTCCCCAGCCCCCCTGCTATCACTGGGCGTCGGCACAACAACCGTCCTGTATACCTGCCCCCGCATAATGTAGCTCTCGAACTGAGCCGCCATCGCCTCCACCACCGCCAAATCGGTCTCCGGCGTTGCCGCAACAACCGTACTCAGTCTGCTCGCCATACTCTCACCTCCTTCGTCCTTAGCCCCTGTCCTGCTCCAACCACAGCGTCACCGGACCGTCGTTCACCAGTTCAATCTCCATATGCGCCTGGAAAACGCCCTTTTCCACCGCTACACCTTCCTTCGCCAACAGTGTGCAGAAACGGTCGTATAACGCTTGCGCCTGCGCAGGTGGCGCTGCCCGCGTAAAACTGGGTCTGCGCCCTTTGCGCGCATCCCCGTAGAGCGTGAACTGACTCACCGCCAGCACCGCGCCCCCCACATCCGCGAGCCCCAAATTCATCTTGCCCGCATCGTCCTCAAACAGCCGCAACCCGGCAATCTTGCGCGCCAGCCACGCCGTCTCGGCTTCGCTGTCCTCGACAGCGACCCCCAGCAGCACCAGAAATCCCTGTCCAATGCCGGCAATCTCCTTGCCGTCAACGTGTACACATGCACGACGAACTCGCTGAATAAGCGCCCGCATCTCTCTATTTCCCTTGATAAATCGAACATTTGTTCGTATAATATCTTTATGAATTTTTCAATCGCTCTCGAACCGATGGCAAAGATCGCCCGCATCGGCGAGATAAACGGCTATGAAGCGGCCGGTGACGCGCCCCATGCCGAGCCCACCCGTCCCGATTGTTTCACTCCCGCGCCGCCCAAACCCACGCGGCGGGAACGCAATGCCGCCTCCCTGCGCCGCTCCATCTTCAACGTGGTGACCCCGCGCGGCCCCAAGCCGGTGCTGAGGACGATGATGACCACCGCATGCGAGCGTAACTGCTTCTACTGCCCTTTCCGCGCCGACCGCAGCAGCGCCGAACGCCTCACCCTGCAACCCGATGAATTGGCCGACGGCTTCCTGCGCATGCAGAAGGCAGGCTTTGTCGACGGCCTCTTTCTCTCTTCCGGCATCATCGGCGGCGGGGTCAGAGCCCAGGACAAAATTATCGATACAGCCGAGATTCTGCGCAAGAAACGGAACTACCCCGGCTTCATCCATCTTAAAATCATGCCCGGCTCCGAGTATGAGCAGGTGCGCAGGTCCATGCAGTTGGCCGACCGGGTCTCGATCAACCTCGAGGGCGCCACCCCAGGACGGCTGGCAAGCCTTGCGCCCCAAAAAGAGTTCTGGGACGATCTGATGCAGCGCCTTCTCTGGACCGAGCAGATCCGCAGCCGCGAACGGGTGCGCGCCTCCTCCGTCACCCAGTTTGTCGTCGGCGCCGTTGGCGACACCGACCTCGAATTGGTATCGTTGAGCGAGAAACTCTATCGGCAGGCCCGTTTGCGCCGCGTATACTACTCCTCCTTCTACCCCGTGCCCGACACCCCATTCGAAGACCTGCCGCCCGCCTCCCTGAAGCGGCAGCACCGCCTCTACCAGGCCAGCTTCCTGCTGCGCGACTACAACTGGGATACCGAGGACATCGGCTTTGGCGCTGACCAGAACCTCCGCCTCGACGTAGACCCCAAGCAGGCCTGGGCCGACCTGCACCTGCGCGCCGCCCCCATCGAGCTCAACCGCGCCGACAGACCGACCCTTCTGCGCGTGCCCGGCATTGGCCCCAAGAGCGCCGACCACATCCTCCGCGCCCGCCGCCAGGGCAACCTCACCGACCTGCAACACTTGCGCGCCCTCGGCGTCCCCTCGCCGCAAAAGGCCGCCCCCTACGTACTCCTGGACGGCCGCCAACCCGTGCACCAGATGTCGCTGTTTCCAGTGCCCAGGTAAGACTCTCAACCTTATTGGGCAAGAGTCCCTCCTGCTGAAACCGGGAAACTTGGCTGCAGCTCTCTAAGTTGCCAATCAGGAAGGACAAGACGCTCAGCAGGTCGAAATAATGTCAGAAGAAGTGGTTTCAAGAGGCGACTAGAAACGGGTCGCAAGCGGGCAGACTCGGACAACTTCTCGCGTGATATTCGCAACAGACGACCAGGATTCGCTTCGACCACGAAGCGTTTTCTTCGTGTAACTTTGTGTCATTTGTGGATTGACCAAGTGTTGATCCTGCAAATCACTCTTCAGTCATCTGCCTCCATTTCCTCACCTCTTCGCCCAAACCACAACCCAACCCCCAACATCACCGCCGCCAGCCAACTCCCCGGCCCGAACAACCCCGTCGCGCCCAGCAGCGCACCCACCGCCCAGGCCCCAGCAGCCGCCGAAGTCGACACCGCTCCTATCTCCAGTCCCCGCGTCGCCGCCCCCCAGGCCGCGCCGCTGCCCGCCCACAGGATCAATCCGATCGGCGCCTCTTCCGGGAAGAAACCGAGTGTAATCAGCGCCAGGATCACCACGCCAACCGCGCGCTGCCGCTCGCGCCGCGCGATGTCGACCCGCATCCGCCGCGCCAGCCACTCGGCGCCCAGCGTGACAACGCAGCCCAGCGCCGCGTTCAGCCACGGCGATCCGTGCCCCGTATGACTCAGAACGTTGGCCGGAATATAGATTAAACGAAAGAGAAGAAAGAAAGGAATGAACGCGGGGTGAACAATCTGCCGGCCCATCAACCGTTTCCCAACCCGACCGCCAGCGCCACGGCCGCCCCCGGCTCCACCCACACCAGGCTGTCCAGCTGCAGCGCATCCGTGCCCGCCTGCAGGCAGTCGCGCGCCTGCTTCTGTGTATGTACGCCGCCGCAAGCGCTCAGCGAGCCGGGCAGGTCCAGCGCCTTCACCGCCAACAGCGCCGCCAGCATCATCGGAAAGACCCCCGGCCCGAACATCTCCCCGCTGACCATATGCCCGTCGGGTCGTACACCTGCGCCCGTCGGCGGGCTGCCCACCACCACTCCAGCCGCGCCCGCGGCCACAGCCGCCGGCGCCAATGCTGCAGCTCGCGAAAGAGGGAGCTTCACCAACACCGGCAGGTCCGTCTCCAACAGCAAGACCTCCAACAGCCGTCCGATCTCCCTTGCGCCGGCCTCCGGCTGGCACAGGAGCTCGAATCCTTCGATACCGTCCGCTGCGGAAAGCCGCCCCACCGTCTCCGCGGCCTCATCGCTTTCGCTGTCCGCCACCTGGGCAATGACCGGACAACCCATCCGCGGCCACAGCTGGCCGTACCGCCTAACCGCCGCGGACACGCTCCGGTTCTGCAACCCGACGCGGCGCACAAATCCGCCCACCGTCTCCGCCAGGCGCGGCGGTTGGCTGCCTCCTCGACTGTGCCGCGTGAACGGACCAACCACCACCCCGCCGAACCGGCCCGTCTCCAACTCCCGGTGCCGAGCCTCGCCGTAGCCGATACTGCCGGCCGCCAGCATCACCGGGCCCTCGAGCTGCAGACCAATTTTATGGCCCGGCGCCAGTTCGACAGCGCTCTCAGCCATCGCCACCGCCCGGACCGATCAGCCCGACAAATGTGTCCACGCCGATGTTCGAGCCGCACAGGATCAACCCCACCCGTTTCCCCGCCGCCCGCTCACGCAGTGGACCGAATAAGGCCGCGGTCGAGGCCGCGCACGCCGGCTCGACCGCCAGTTTCATCTCGTGAAAAAGAAGCCGCATTGCCTCTATCATCTCTGCGTCGCTGACGAGCGCCACATCCTCCAGAAAATGGCGGCAAAGTCCGAAACTGTACGACTGCGTCGCCGGCGCGCCCAGGCTCGTGGCGATCGTCTCCACCCGCTCTATCGACTCCAGCGCCCCGCTGGCGAAGCTGCGGTGCATCGTGTCCGCCCCCTCCGGCTCCACACCGAAGACCGCGCAGTCCGGCTGCAGCTGTTTGACCGCCGCGCCGATGCCCGCGGCCAGGCCGCCTCCCCCCACCGGTACGATCAGCATATCCAGCGGCGGCGCATCCTCGCACACTTCCAGTCCCACCGTCGCCTGCCCAGTGATAATCGAGCGGCCGTCAAAAGGATGAACAAAGGCCCGCCCCTCTTCCTGCCGAATGCGCTCCACCTCGGCGAACCCCTCATATACGTCGGCCACCAGCGCCACCTCAGCTCCATAACTGCGCGCCTTCTCCACCCGGAACCGGGGCGCGGAGGACGGCATCACGACCTTGGCGCTGATACCGAAAATCTGGGCCGCGTACGCCACTGCGATCGCATGATTGCCCGCGCTCACCGCGGTCACACCCCGTTCCCGCGCCGCCTCGTCAAGGTGCAGTATGTCGTTCACCGCGCCGCGCGGCTTGAACGTACCCGTCCTCTGAAACAGCTCCAGCTTCAGCCACACCTCCGTGTCCGCTCCGAGGGCCTCCTTCACCTCCTTGCTCTGCCAGCGCCACACCGGAGTGCGCAAAATATAGGGATCGATGCGAGCGCGCGTCGCGTGAATCTCTTCGAGCGTAGGGATATCGAGGTCCGTCAAATCGTCACTGTTCATGATATTTGCCTTGAAATGGGAATGTGTAAGTCAGGTACGGGCCGGGCGATATGAGGTGACGCGCCCGGCCGGCGTGCGAGGAAAAAGTATTTCCGCGATCATGCGCTCAGCGTCCCCTTTGTGCTTGGGACTCCGGTCCTCCGCTCATCCAGTCGCGTCGCCCCGTCCAGGGCCCGCGCCAGCGCCTTGAACAGCCCTTCCGCTTTGTGATGATCGTTGCGCCCGTACAGCACCGCCGCATGCAGGTTCATCCGCCCGTGAATCGCGATGCTCTCGAACAGATGAAACAGCAGATCCGTGCTCAGCTCCCCCAACTTGGGTGTCGCAAACTCCGCGTCGAAGACACAGTACGGCCGCCCGCTCAGGTCCACGACCACCCGCGCCAGCGTCTCATCCATCGGCACGTAAGCATGCCCCGTGCGCACGATGCCGCTGCGGTCGCCCAGCGCCTGGTCGATCGCCCGCCCCAGGCAGATGCACACGTCCTCAGCCGTGTGGTGCTCGTCGATCTGAAGATCGCCCCTCGCCTGCACCGTCAGGTCCAACAGCCCGTGTCCCGCCAAAAGCGTCAGCATATGGTCAAGAAACCCGATTCCGGTCTCTACCTCCGCCGCGCCGTTGCCATCCAGCGCCAGCTCCAGCACAATCTGCGTCTCTTTCGTCGTCCGTTCAATTCTTGCTTGTCGCATAAGCATCCCGGCCTGTCTACGCTTCACTCAGTTTATCCCAGGGCCATTCACACAGGTTTCACTCTTTCCAGATCTCTCTACTCGCCTTCAGGCCGCCCCGCACGCCTGCGCCAATATAAGGTCAGGCCGTGACGAGCCAATTGTCCCATCCTTTCTTCAGCCGAGCAAACTTCACCCCCGTCCCCCCGTTCGTCATTCAACGCCCCGTCGACCCAATTCCCAAAAATCACGGTCCAGACTATCCCCTCTACGTTTGACATTTGCCGCATTCGGGCTACAATTTCCCTGTGGTCTACTTTCTCGGAATCGATGGCGGCGCAACCAAAACACATATCGTTCTGTCCAACGGCGCCGGCCGTTTGGTAGGTGAAGGGCAGAGCGGCCCCTCCAACTATCATATCGTCGGTGTGGAACGGGCCGCCGCCAACCTGACCGAGGCGACTGCGCAGGCTCTTGCCGAATCTGACGTTGTCCCCAATGAAGTGAAGGCCGCTTGCGCCGGCATGGCCGGCTTCGACGGCACATCCGATCAGAAGAATGTGCACAATATCCTGACCTCCATGCTCAAGGCGTGCGGCCTGAGTTGCCCGTGGCGTTCCCTGAACGACTCGGTCGTGGCTTGGGCAGGTGCCTTCCATGGCAACCCCGGCGCGCTCATTGCCGCCGGCAGCGGCTATGACATCGGCCGCCGCGGCCTACGCGCCGCACTGGCCGCTCTTGACGGCCGCGGCCCTGCTACCCATCTCTCTGAACATTTCCGCGCCCTCGCCGGCGACTCCCAGCAGGCGTGGGTCGGCTGGATCGCCGGACTCGATTCCGGTATCTCCCACGCCCACTACCAGCTGCGTTCCTTCGCCCCCTCCGTCATGCAGGCGGCCGCCTCCGGTGATGCCGTCGCACGCTCTATTCTGAATGAAGCCGGCGCAGCGCTTGCCGGCACAGCCGCTTCCGTCCTGCGCAAAGTCGGCTTGCTGACCGACCCCAAGGTCGCTACCGCCGGCGCCGTACTGGAACAACCGTCCTGCCTTCGCCAGGCCTTTCGCGCCGCACTCATCGCGCATCTGCCCGGCTGTCAAATCGTTCCCGCCCGCGCAGGCCCGGCCCATGGGGCAACCCTGCTGGCCCGCAATCCCGATCTCGTGCCGCAAGACGCGCTGCAGGCGCACGGGTAGCCGGTTCTCCTGACCGCCTTCGTCCTGCCTCTGAAGGGCTGGCTCATGCCGCGAAGGCCAGGCAACCTGAGAAATCTAACCTGAGGAATTTCAATGTATCAGGGCTTCGAAATCATCGACTTCCATGTACACTTTCCCACCCGCAAACCGTGGTTTCCCAACATGGGAAACACGATTCAGAAATACATCGACAAAGTGGGCGAGAAACGGGCGCGCACAGTGCAGGAGATGAGCCGGCCCTACGGGGAACACTGGCGCAAAATGTGGGGCTTTCCCAAACCGGAATCGCCCGACGACCACCCGGGAGACAGGGAGCAGGCCCGCCGTTGGGCCGCGGAGCTGGACGAATATGGCGTGCGCGCCGTCGGATTCGTTACCGGCGGCGGCAATGAGCATCTGGCCGAAATCGTCAGCTGGCACTCCGACAAATTCATCGGATTCGCCCACCATAATCCCTTCGAGCCCGACGCCGTCGCCCAGCTGGAGCACGCCGTTACCGAGCTCGGGTTGCGCGGCTACAAACTGCTCGCCCCCATGATCGAACAGCCAATCGAAGATGAATCGATCTGGCCGGTCTGGGAAAAATGCGCCGAACTGGATATTCCCGTACTCATCCATTTCGGCATTCAGGGCAGCGCCGGCGGGATCGCCTGGCATGAGAACATCAGCCCATTCAAGCTGCACAATATCGCCAAAGCCTTTCCCGACGTGACATTCGTGATCCCCCACTTCGGCTGTGCCTGGGAACGCGAAACCCTCCAACTCTGCTGGGCCTGCCCCAATGTCTGTGTTGACACCAGCGGCAGCCTCCAGTGGATCCGCTGGGTCCCCGGCGACGTAACCGTCAAATATCTGTTCCGCAAATACTACGAGACCATCGGCCCCAGCCGTATCATCTTTGGCACCGACAGCAGCTGGTTTCCCCGTGGCTTCACCCTGGAATACCTGCAAGACCAGATGCGAAGCTGTCTTGACCTGAACCTGCCGGCGCAGGACATTCAGAAAATCTTCGCCGGCAACGCCGCCCGCCTGCTCAAAATCGATCTGTAAAGAATAGGCCCGCGCATTAACACTTCAGTTGCTCTCTGTAGATGACGAACCTCGACATCCCAGGAGATTTATCCGATTGTCAGACATCGCCAACCCGCGATCCACGACATCCGCAATGAGGTCCGGACAGAGGATTCTCTGTACTTTACTCTAAGGAGGAATCCAACGATGAAACGCTCCAAATTGTTCTTGCTGACAGGTGCCCTGCTGGCGGCCGCAATGCTCCTGGCCGCCTGCCCCGCCCCGGCTGCGCCCGCCGAAGAGGCGGCCCCGGAGGCCGCCGCCGCAGAAGCGGCCCCGGCCGATGAGGTCGTCGAAATCGAGTACTGGCAGTACAACTTTGCCGCCAGAGTCGATGCGATGAACCAGTTGATCGCCCAGTTCGAAGAGGCGAACCCGAATATCAAGGTCGTCCACAACGCCGACATCCCCTACGCCGAATTCCGTGACAAGATCGCCGCCAGTGTGCCCGCCGGCGTCGGCCCCGATGTCGCCACGCTTTTCTATGGCTGGCAGTCTGTCTGGATCGATTCAGGCTACCTGGTGCCCCTTCCCGAGGACGCCTTCCCGCCCGCAATGGTCTCTGAAAATTTCAGCCCCATGGTCCAGGCCAGCTTTGTCGAAGGTACGCTTTACACGCTTCCCACAGCCGTGCGCGCCCTGGCCCTCTTCTACAACAAAGACCTGATGGCGGAGGCCGGCCTCGATCCCGAAAGCCCGCCCGCGACGCTGGACGAGCTGGCTGATCAGGCTGTCGCCTGCACCCGGCGTGATGACGACGGCACGCTTGTCGTACAAGGCTTTGTCGCCGATCCCTCTGCCCAGGACCATCACTGGTTCCGCGAGGTTCTGGTACGTCAGTTCGGCGGCGTGCCCTACAGCGACGACTACAGCCAGGTCCGCTACAATGACGAGGCCGGCTTGCAGGCCTGGAACTATCTGCTCGCCTTCCACACCGAGCTCGCCACCGGCGATCGGGATCTGTTTGACGGCAGCACCAACGCCTTCGTCGGCGGCCATGTCTGCTTCCACGTCGACGGCTCCTTCCGCCTCGGCACCATCGCCAACAACAATCCCGACATGAATTTCGGCGTCACCGAGCTGCCCTCGCATAACGGTGTCAAGAGCACCTTCGGCTCATACTGGACCCACGGCCTGACCAAGAAGGCCGCCGCCGATCAGGCGCGCTTCGACGCAGCTGTCAAATTCCTTCAGTTCATCACCAGCGCAGAAGCCGGCGCGCTGTGGGTCGAGATCGTCGGCGAACTGCCGGCCCAGCTCGAAGCCGGCAGCAATCCCGAACTCCTGGCAGATGAAAAACTCGGCGCTTTCGCAGCAGGGTTGGAATATTCTCACGCCACCTTCTTCGCCGATGAGAGCCAGCAGCGCCAGGCCATCATCGACTCCTTCGATATGGTGGTCCTGACCGACGAAGACCCCGCTACCGCTTTGCAGATCGCGGCCGACACCGACCAGGAGGTCCTGGACGACTTCTGGTCCAGCCATTAAACCGAACATATCAGACGCGAAGCGAGAGGGTACCTGGCTGACAGGCTACCCTCTCGCCTCGTCATTCTCTTTCCGGCGCTGTGCCGCCTGCCCCCTGGTCGTAACGTCGGACGGGCCAGGGCATCGGTCGCCTGAAACACGCAGAAATCACGATGGAATAGCTCCATGCGCTTAACGCTCCGCCAGCGGCAAATCATCTGGGCGTACATCTTTATGAGCGTGGCCCTGGTCTTCTTTGTTGTCATTCGCTGGTACCCGACGATCCTCGCCTTTAATGTCAGCTTCCGCGACTGGAACGTGTTCGAAGGCTCTGGACCCTGGGTGGGATTGGAGAATTACCAGGAAATCTGGCAGGATGCCGGCAAGCCGCGCAGCTCAGTGACAGCCGCCTTTTCCAATACCGTTCGCTACGTCCTGTTCGGTGTGCCCTCGCAGCTGGTTATCGCGCTTGCCATTGCCCTGCTCCTCGCCCAAATCCGGAGCCTTTCCGCCGTCTTCCGCGTCGCCTATTTCGCGCCCTATGTGACATCGGCTGTCGCGGTCGCCTTCGTCTGGAACTGGCTCTATCAACCTGAGACCGGCCTGATCAACCAGGCGCTGGACCTTGTTGGCCTGCCTCAACAGCCCTTCACCAAGAGCCCCGCGCAGGCGCTGCCATCGATCACCGCAGTTGCCGTATGGCAGAATCTCGGTTTTGCAGTCATCATCTTTCTGGCCGGCATCCAGCAGATTCCCGGCCATTATTACGAAGCGGCCCGCATTGACGGGGCCAATGCCTGGCAACTGTTCTGGCGCATCACCCTTCCCCTTCTCAATCCCATCATTGTCTACCTGACCGTCCTCGGCACCATCTCCTACCTGCGGCTGTTTGCTCTCGTCCAAAATATGAGCCCCCAGGGTACCGGAGGGCCGCTGAAAAGTACGACCACCGTCGTGCTGGAGGTCTATCGCGAGGGGTTTTCCAGCTACAAGATGGGCTACGCCGGCGCGCTCACCGTGCTTCTCTTCTTTCTGATCCTGCTGATTACAATCATCCAGCTGCGCTTTTTTTCGCGGCGGGTTGAGTATTAGGCGGGGGCGCCCGGGAACTGTTGGCCATGACTACTTCTGCAGAAATCGGCACTGAGGGCACACTGCAGATCGCGGAACATTTCGTCCCTGCCCAAAGGGGGGGCAAGCGCCGCTTCGGCTGGGGGCTGCTGATTGCATATCTCCTTCTGGCTATCGGCGGCGTTTGCATGGTCACGCCCTTTTTCTGGATGATTCTGACCAGCGTAAAGCCGGCGCCCGAACTGGTAAACTTCTCCTTTTTTCCCGAGAACCCCACCCTGCAAAACTACCTGAATGTGCTCAATACCAGCAGTTTCGAGCGTTGGTATCTGAACAGCATTATCGTTGCCGTGATAAGTACGACAAGCGTCGTCTTTTTCGACACCCTGGTCGGCTACACGCTCAACAAATTCGATTTCCCGGGCAAGAATATCATCTTCATCGGTATGCTCGGCACACTCATGATCCCGACCGAAATGCTGATCATACCCTGGTACACAATGAGCGTGGACTGGAACTGGCACATCGGCTACACCCAATACTGGGGGATCGCCTTTCCCGGCGTCATCACCGCCGCCGGCATCTTTCTCATGCGCCAGTTCTTCGACGGTGTCCCCAATGAACTCCTGGACGCCGCCCGCATGGATGGCATGAACGAGTTCGGTATCTGGTGGCGCATCGCCGCGCCGCTGGTCAAACCGGCCATCGCAGCGCTGGCGATCTTCAACTTTATCGGCAACTGGAACGCCTACCTGTGGCCGCTGATCCTGGCCAACAGTCGCGAGTTCTATACCTTGCCCGTCGGCCTCAGTTTCTTCCGCGGCGAATCCACCACGCACTGGGAGAAAATCATGACCGCGGCCAGCCTTGCCAGCATCCCTCTGCTCATTGTCTTCCTGGTCTTCCAACGCCAGATCATCAGAGGGATCGCTCTCACAGGGCTGAAAGGTTGAGCCCGAAGGCGGCACGACAAACGGAGCGTCTTTCAACTTCCCCAGCGAAGTTGCAATCATAGTGCATCAACCTATCGCGCACATCACAGTTAAATCGAAGAGGAGTTCTCTCTTGAAGTTACACGAATACCAGTCGAAGCGGGTCTTCGCCCAATACGGCGTGCCCATCCCCAACGGGGAAGTCGCGGCCACGCCGGCCGAAGCGCGTGCCATCGCTGAGCGGATCGGCAAACCGGTCGTCATCAAGAGCCAGGTGCTGGTCGGCGGGCGCGGCAAGGCCGGCGGCATCAAGTTGGCCGGCACGCCGGTTGAGGCCGAGGAAACGGCCGGACAGATCCTCGGTATGGACATCAAAGGCCTGACCGTGAAGAAAGTGTTGGTGGATGAGGCCGCCGACATCCGTTCTGAAATCTACCTGGGCGCCGTCCTCGACCGCGGCGCGCGTAAGGTGGCGATCATGGCCAGCAGCGAGGGCGGCGTCGAAATCGAAGAGGTCGCCGCCCAAACGCCCGATAAGATAATCACCGTCCACGTCCACCCTCTTCTGGGCATGCAAGGCTACCAGGCCCGCCAGCTGGCCTATGGCATCGGACTGCCCAAGGAACATATCTCCGCCTTCACCAGGATCGCCCGGAGCCTCTACCGGGCCTTTGTCGAGAGTGATGCCAGTCTCGCCGAGATCAATCCGCTCGTCATCAACGGAGACAACCGGTTGCAGGCCGTTGACGGCA
>CBDDPZ010000009.1:0-1921983 GCA_965232575.1 Caldilineaceae bacterium
CAGCAATCGTCCGGTAGCAGGCGGCGCGAACGCGCTTGCATCCAGCATCGTACTCGTATGTCGTCCGCGCCCCGCCGACGCGCCGATGGCAACGCGCCGCGAGTTCGTTGACGCGCTCAAAGAGGAACTGCCTGAAGCCCTGGGCGCCATGCAGGCGGGCAACATCGCGCCGGTGGACCTCGCGCAGGCCGCCATCGGTCCCGGCATGGCCGTCTTCAGCCGCTACGCCCGCGTCCTCGACGTCAAAGGCAACTCCCTCACCGTGCGCGAAGCCCTCTCGCTCATCAACGAGACCCTGGAAGAGACCCTCGCCGAACAGGAAGGCGACTTCGACGCCGACACGCGCTGGGCCGTGGCCTGGTTCGAACAGGCCAGCTTCAACCAGGACGAGTTCGGCATCGCCGAAACGCTCTCCAAGGCCAAGAACACCAGCGTCGCCGGCATGATCCAGGCCGGCATCCTCAACGCCGGCGGCGGCAAGGCGCGTCTGCTGCGTCCTGATGAGCTCCCCGACGACTGGGACCCCGAAACCGACAGCCGCCGCACCATCTGGGAGATCGTGCATCATCTGATCCGCGCGCATAACCAGGCCGGCGAGGTCGGGGCCGCAAAATTGCTGGTCAAGCTCTCGGCTGACGCCGAGTCCGCGCGCGAGCTCGCCTACCATCTCTACCGCGTCTGCGAACAGAAGAACCGCGCCCAGGAAGCCCTGGGGTATAATGCCCTCGTGCAGAGCTGGCCCGAGATCGCCCGCCTCGCCCGCGATCGCCCGTGGGCGGAACAGACAACCTACCTGCCTGACTAAGGCTCGTTGACATGTGTCAGAACGCGGACAAAAAGATGTTCTTAGCGCCCCTTGGTGTCCCTTCGTGGATCAACAAAAAGGTGTTCTCCGCGTCCCTCCGCGGACAAAAAGGTGTTCTTCGCGTCTCTTCGTGGCCCTTCGTGGATAAATCCGCCGTTCCCCGGCGCCCATAGGTATGTAATCCCCCGATATAACGTCCGCATCTTGGCGCGTTTTCCCTGGCGCCGTGTTGTCAAAGCCATGACACTTAGCGCCGTCTATGGTAAGATGGCGCTAAGTACAACAAGCGGCCTGTATCGACTCCCATTCAACATCACCTCCTGACCGCAACGACTATCCGCAAAGCGAGACATGACAATGAGCGAAAAAACTGTCCTTCACGCCGTCGACGCAACCGTCCAGGAATTCGACTGGGGCGAGTTGGTCTGGTATGCCAATGGCAAAATGGGCAACAGCGCCACAATGACCTTTGGCCGCGCCGTTCTCAAAGCCGGGCACGAAAACTTCCGCCATTCCCATCCCAACTGTGAAGAAATCCTGCATGTCCTCAGCGGTCGCATTGTTCACTCTCTGGAGGACGAACTCTTCCCCATGGGGCCTGGAGACACCATCGTGATTCCAGCCAACGTCGTGCATAACGCCAGTAACGACGGCGACGACGTTGCCATTATGACGATCATGTTTTCCACACCGGACCGTCAAACCGTTGTGGCCGATGAATGATCCCTGTCCGTAGCCGTTAAAGGAGGCGCCAAATGCCTGCCGACGAACTGACGCAGAAGGATGGCCGCAGACGGCCCGTTGCCGCTCGAAATCCTGTCAAGATCAACTGGTACCGCGTCCCCGTCCCCCGCGCTGAACTCAACGCGCTAAATCAGCGCGACGACTGGCAAGGATCCTTGCAGGTAGTCGGCCATCTGGGGCTAATTGCGCTCACAGGCCTTGCAGCCTGGTACGCGGCCGCCAACCTTCCTCTGATTGCCCTGCTCCTGATTCTATTTCTGCACGGTACCTTCTACGTCTTTCTCTATAACGGCTCCCACGAGCTCATCCACAATACAGTCTTCAAAACAAAGATGCTGAACGTTCTGTTCACGCGCATCTTCAGTTTCCTTGTCTGGCGCAACCACCACATGTTTTCCACAAGCCACGTCGAGCATCACAAATACACCTTGCATCCACCCGACGACCTGGAAGTGGAACTCCCCATGGAGCTGACCCTGGCAGGATTCCTGAAAAACGCCGTCGTGAATCCCTGGGTTCTGTACGACACGCTCAAGTCGACCATTCGACTCAGCCTGGGCCGCCTTGAAGGGGAATGGGAGCGCTCGCTCTTTCCGCCGGAGGCGACCCGGAAGCGGCGGCAGCTCTTCGCCTGGGCGCGCTTCCTGTTGGTGGGCCACGGCCTGATTCTGGCTGTGTCCCTTTACTATGGCTGGTGGCTCATACCTGTCCTGACGACCTTTGCGCCTTTCTACGGCGGCGGGCTGCGCTATCTTTGCAACAATCTGCAGCATGCCGGTCTCAAGGACAACGTCCCCGACTTCCGCCTCTGCTGCCGCACGGTCTACCTCAATCCCTTCATCAGCTTCCTGTACTGGCAGATGAACTATCACACCGAACATCATATGTACGCCGGCGTGCCCTGCTACAATCTGCCAAAACTGCACCGGCTGATAAAACATGAAATGCCGGAATGCAAGAAGGGCCTGTTACCCGCCTGGATCGAGATCATCGCCATAATGCGCAAACAGAAAGCCGACCCGGCCTACCAGCACGTGCCAGACCTGCCCACACCCGCTCCGATCTGAGAAAGGCGCAATCGGGAATTGCGCCAGCCCCTTACGTCTTGGTTACCCAACGACGCATCATTCCAAAACGTCCAGCCGGATAGCTCGAACATCCATCTGCAATACACGAAACGACCAGGAGACACCCGATGACGGAACGCATCCTCTATGTAGGCACCTACACCCAGAGAGATAGTGAAGGCATCTACATATATCGCTTTAACACCGAGACCGGCGCATTGAGTCAGGAAGCCGTCGTCGCCGGACACGACAACCCGTCCTTTCTCACCTTGCACCCGCAGGGGCACATCCTGTACGCAGTCACCGAGGATGTGGAGGCAGGGCAGGTCAGCAGCTTCGCAATAGATTCGGCAACAGGCGGGCTGACCTTTCTCAACAAACAGCCGACCCACGGCACTGCGCCCTGCCATCTTGTCGTCGAACCGGGTGGCGGCGCCCTCGTCGTGGCAAACTACTATAGCGGGAATGTCGCGGTCTACCCCCTGAACGCAGACGGCTCCATCGGCGATCCGGTTCAGAACATCCAACACCACGGCAGCGGACCCAATCAGGAACGCCAGGAAGCCGCCCACGCCCACTCCACCACCATGAGCCCCGACGGCAGCCGCGTCTACGTGGCCGACCTGGGAATTGATAAGGTGATGATCTATCGTGTTGTCGACGGGCGGCTGGTAGCCAATGATCCCGACCACGTTGCCGTGCATGCCGGCGGCGGCCCGCGCCACTTTGACTTCCATCCCAACGGACGCTTCGCCTACATCATCAACGAGTTGGATCTAACCGTAACAGCGTGTGCCTTTGACGCCGGCACGGGCGCGCTGGATCCCATCCAAACCATTTCGACGCTTCCCGATAGCGTCACCGACAAGAGCGGTTTCAGTTGCGCCGACATTCACGTATCCCAGGACGGCCGTTTCATCTACGGTTCGAATCGGGGCCACGACACGCTCGCCATATTTGCGGTTGACCAGGACAGCGGCCGCCTGACCGCCGCCGGCCACGCCTCGACCCGGGGACGAACGCCCCGTAACTTCACCATTGACCCGACCGGCGCCTGGGTGCTGGCCGCCAATCAAGACTCCGACGACATTGGCGTATTCAGCCGCGATGCCGATACCGGTCAGCTCGACCCTGTCGGCGACATGGTCTGGGCGCCGATGCCTGTCTGTCTGCTTTTCGGCGCCTAGGAACCCCACTTGCAATTCGGAATCTTCTACGAACACCAGCTGCCCCGCCCCTGGGCTGAGGACAGCGAACACCGTCTGCTTCAAGAGGCCCTCGATCAGGTCGAGCTGGCCGACCGACTCGGCATCGACTATGCCTGGGAAGTTGAGCATCACTTTCTGGAGGAGTACTCCCACTCCTCCGCGCCCGAGGTCTTCCTCGCCGCGTGCAGCCAGCGCACGCGCCGGATCCGCCTGGGTCACGGAATCGTGCTCATGCCCAGCGGATTCAACCATCCCGCCCGCATCGCCGAACGTATCGCCACGCTCGACCTGATCAGCGACGGACGCGTTGAGTGGGGCACCGGCTCCTCAAGCAGCCGCAGCGAGTTGGAAGGATTCGGCATCGACCCGGAACAGAAGCATCAGATGTGGGAAGAGTCGGTCCGCGAAGCGGCCAAGATGATGGTGATGGAGCCGTACGCCGGCTTCGATGGCAATAGCTTCTCCATGCCGCCCCGCAACGTCGTGCCCAAGCCGCTGCAAAAGCCGCATCCGCCCCTGTGGCTGGCCTGCTCGAACCGTGAGACAATCAAGATCGCCGCTCGCTACGGCATGGGCGCGTTGACCTTTGCCTTCATCGATCCTGACAGCGCCGCCCACTGGGTAGAGGAGTACTACGAAACCTTCGAACAGGCGTGCAACCCCATCGGCAGGACGGTCAACCCCAATCTGGCTATCGTGGCCGGCTTCATGCTCCACGAGGACAGCGCCGAGGCCGAGCGCCGCGGGGCGCGCAACTTTCAGTTTTTCGGCTACGCCCTCAGCCACTTCTACATCACCGGCAGCCATGTACCGGGAGAATTCGACATTTGGCAGGATTTCCAGCGCAATATGCCGGAAAAATACGAACCATCAGCCGGAATCGGCAGTCCCTCCCAGGTGGCCCAAAACCTGGAAGCTCTCGAAGAAGCAGGCGTGGACCAGGTCGTCTTCGTGCAACAGGCCGGCAACAACCGCCACGAGCACATCTGCGAGTCCCTGGAGCTGTTCGCCGGCGAGGTAATGCCTCCCTTCAAAGATCGACACGAACTCCGCCAGCGTCGCAAGGCCGCTCAACTGGAGCCCGCCATCGAAAAAGCGATGCAGCGCGTCCCCGACCTGCCCCGACTGGGCAGCTTGCCCCCGCTTGACGCCTACCCGTTGCTTGCGGCCAAAGCCGGGCAGGCCGAACAGCCCCAACGTCCCACCGACGGGGACAACATCGTTACCGCCATCTCCGGCCGCGGTTGATCGGGTCCTTCATTCCGTCCTTATGCCCATCCTCTGTCCGGCGCCAGCAGCACCTTCGAAACATTCCCGGGACTGTGGATGAGCCGCATGAACCAGTCGCCGCCTTCAGCCAGAGGCGCTTCGACAATCCATGGGTCCAGGCGGTAATGGCCGGCGTGCAACTGCTCCAGGCCGTCGGCAAAGTCAGCCGCTCCGTAGGCAAAACTGCCGCGCACGGTCAGTTCCTGACGGATAATCGCCGCGGCGGGCATGGGGCTGGTCTCTTCGTGCAGGCCGGAAAGAATGAGGATGCCGGCGTTGCGGGTAGCGGCCACACACTGGCTGCGCGTGCCCCCCGTCCCCACCGCGTCAACCGAGACCGCCACACCTTCACCGCTCGTGGCCTCCTTGACTGTCTCGACCACGTCGGCGCCCTGGCTGGCCGCGTCAGCGCCGCCAACCGGCGGCGTTATCGTAATGCCTCCCAGCTCACCGCCCATCGCCAGCCGCTCCGGATCGAGGTCGGTAATGAAGACCTGGTCAGCGCCTGCCAGCTTAAGCGCCTGCAAGGCCAGCAGACCGATGGGGCCGGCGCCAATGATGAGCGCCGACTCACCGTCCACGTCACCGGCCAACCTGCCGATGCGCACACCGACCCCCACCGGCTCGGTCAGCGAGCCGCTGCGCAGGGACATCCCGTCCGGTAGCTTGTGGGTCACAAAAGCCGGAATGCTGACATATTCAGCAAAGGCGCCCGGCCTGTGCGCTCCGACCAGCCGGCGTTCCGGGCATAGCTGGGTCAGCCCCATGTGGCAGGTGCGGCACTGTCCGCAGAAAGTGAGCGGGTTGACTGTAACCGCGTCGCCGACTTCGAGTCCGTTCACATCGCGCCCCACCTCTACGATTTCGCCTGAAAACTCATGGCCCATAACCAGCGGCGGCGTGCGCAAGGCGTTGTGGCCCAGGAATCCGCTCAATTCCGAGCCGCAGATGCCGGCATAGGCCACGCGAATAACCACTTCATCCGCAGTAGGCGCGGGATCGGGCTGCTCCTGCATTTCCATCTTTTCCGGCGCGGTCCAGACGAGCGCTTGCATCTTTGGCCTCCCCAACGGTTCTGAGTTCGAGTCTGACACCATCATACGGAAACACGCCTCGATCTGCAATTGGGGGCACACTTTGGGCATCCAACAGCATGGGCCTTCCGGTTTTTCAGATTGGATCATATGGGCTAAAATCTCGAGAACAGATCTTCGCGAATTTCTCGCAGCATAGACCCTTGATCAAAGTTTGACCACACATGAATCGCTGGAACCCCTGAATTGGCGGGAAAAGCGACCCCGCTGTCAACCCCAAGGAGCATCCGATGAAGATTACCGACATCACCGCCTATCCGGTCTGGGCCGGCCATCGCAACTTTCTCTTTGTCGTCGTTGACACCGACGAAGGCATATTCGGTGTGGGTGAGTCCGGTCTGACCAGCCGTGAGCAGGCGGTGATAGGCGCCGTTCAGCATTTCAAAGAGATTCTGGTGGGTCATGATCCTTTTCGCATAGAACACATTTGGCAATGGCTGTTCCGCGGCGGCTTCTTCCCGGCCCAGCGCGTCCTGAGCTCGGCCATCTCTGCCATCGACATCGCCTTGTGGGACATCAAGGGCAAGGCCTTGGGCGTCCCCGTATACGAGCTGCTTGGCGGCCGCGTGCGTGACAAAGTCGTCTGCTATCCTCACAATCATGTCCATGCTATGGACGTGGAGCCGCTGGTCGAGAGTTGCCTGGAAACGAAGGAGCAGGGTTGGAAATTCGTTCGCTGGGGCCTGCCCCAGGACGGAAACATTCTTGAGCCCCGCGACGCGGTGCGCGCCGCGATTCGCCAGTTCGAGGCTGTGCGCACTGCCATCGGCGACGAAATCGACATCTGCTTCGATGTTCACACTCGGTTGGATCTTCCTGATGTTATCTGGCTCTGCCGTGAAGTCGAGCAGTACGCACCGTTCTTCATTGAAGATCCCCTGCGCTCCGAAAATCCGGACTCCTTCAAAACATTGCGGCCGCGCACGCACGTGCCCCTCGCCGCAGGCGAACAGTTCTCCTCCAAGTGGGAATTCCGCCAGTTGATCGAGGAGGAGTGGATCGACTACGCCCGCGTAGACATGTGCATCGCCGGCGGCTTCACCGAGGCCCGCAAGATCGCCGGATGGTGCGAGACCCATTACATCAAGCTGGTCGTCCACAACCCGCTCGGCCCGGTCTCGTCGGCAGCCTGCTTACAAATGAACCTGGCTACCTCCAACTTTGGCGTACAGGAACAGCCCCGCAAACCGGCCGAGATCCTGCCCGACATCGTGCCCGTACAACACCACTGGGAGGACGGCTATCTGCTGCCGACCGACCTGCCCGGGCTAGGTATCGAATTCAATAGAGAGGCGGCCGCCAGTCAGCCTTCAAAGTGGCGCGAGACGCCGCAGGTACGCCGTCTCGACGGTTCGTTCACCAATTGGTAACTCGTGGGCGAACTGTGAAATCGTACAGATTGCAGAACCGGGCCAAGACCGTACCGCCGGAATCAGGCGCAACCAGGGAGGGATTGGAGCAATGAAGGCAGCTACCGTATTCGGACCAAAGCAGGGCGGCGTCGTTGACGCGCCAGACCCGACCGCCGGCGAAAACTGGGTCGTTGTCAAGATCCACACCGCCCCCATGTGTACCGAGTTCAAGACCTACGTCTCCGGCAAAGAGGCCCCCTATCTGGGCCACGAGGCCGCCGGCGAAGTCGTAGAAGTAGCGCAACCCTGCCGCGTTAAGGCAGGGGACCGCGTCGTCGTGATGCCGCAAACGCCCTGCGGTCAGTGCGAACTCTGTCTGGACGGCGAGTATATCCACTGCCTGGACGCAGAGGCGCCACCCCCGCAACCCGGCGGCGGCGAGGGCAGGGCTACTATGGCCCAATACATGCTCAAACAGGACTGGATGCTTGTACCGATTCCCGACGAAGTCTCCTACGATCACGCGTCAATGGCCTGCTGCGGCCTGGGGCCGACCTTCGGCGCAGTGCAGCGCGCGAGAATAGGCCCCGACGACACCCTGCTGATCACCGGCCTGGGGCCGGTAGGACTCGGCGGCGTCATCAACGGTACGCATCGCGGGGCAACTGTCATCGGCGTCGACACCAATAAGTACCGCGCCGCCAAGGCGCTGGAGTTAGGCGCCGTCGAGGTCATCGATCCGACCGAACCCGACGCGTTGGAAAGCGCTCTTGCGCTCACACGCGACGGTCGCGGCGTCGATCACAGCATCGACTGTTCCGGCGTCGTCGCGGCTCACCGCTTCTGCATCGACGCCACCCGCCGCAAAGGCGCCGTCAGTTTTGTCGGCGAAAGCGGCGCCGACTCCACTCCCATCCACGTCAGCGCCGACATGCTGCGCAAAGGTCTCAGCCTGCACGGCTCCTGGCACTACAACATGGCCGATACCTCGCAGATCTTGCGCGTCATCGCCGCCAATCCCGACAAACTCGACAAGCTTATCTCCCATAGCTTCCCCCTGGAACGCGTGGCCGATGCCTGGGAACTGCAAGCCAGCGGACAGTGCGCCAAGGTCCTGCTCAAGCCGTGGGAGTAGGGGCTTGCAACCGCTCCTTGCGCGGCCTGCTAATCCATGCTGATCGTCCGTAGGAGCAAGTCTTGCGCCTGCCCCCTTTCGTATCGCTGTGTGACTCTTCAGAAGCGGAGAACCATAGAATCATGACCTACAAATGCGCCATCATCGGCGTCAGCGGCGGACGCGCCAACGGCCATGCCGACGCCTACGCCCACATTCCACGCGGCCGACTGGCCTGCATCGCCACCCGCAACCGCGCTAACCTGGACGCTTTCGGCGAGCGCTGGAACGTCGACGCCCGCTATTCCGACTACCGCGAAATGTTCGAACGCGAAAAGCCGGACCTCGTGCATGTCAACACCCCGCCCGACGTGCGCCTCGAAGTCATGGAAGCCGCCGAGACCGCCGGCGTCGGCGCGCTGATCATCGAAAAACCGCTCGCTATCCAGGCCGAAGACTATCTGGCGATCCACAAGTTTGCAGGTTCCGCCAAAGTAAAGGTTGCCATAAATCACCAGCTCCATTTCCATCCCCGCCGCCGCCATTTGCAATCGCTGGTCGCAGAAGGCGCCATTGGCGAAGTCCGCTTGATCGACGCCGGCGCCCGCATGAACATGGCCTACCAGGGCACGCACGTGCTGCAATCCGTCGCCGCTTTCCATCCCCTTGGAGAGCCGGAAAGCGTCTTCGCCCAGATTTCAGGCGGAAACGGGCTGCAGGAAGGCCGCAAGCGGCACTACGCGCCCGACGCCACTATGGCAACCATTCGCTACCGGGACGGGTCCAGCGCCCTGCTGCGCTGCGGCACAAACGGTCCCTATGTTTTGGCCGAAGATGAACGCGTCAACGTACACAAGCAGGTGACCGTCTATGGCACAGACGGTTTCGTCCACTGGAATATGTGGGGCTGGGAAACCTCCATAGGGGGCAGGCACGCGCAAGGCAGTCACAACTATCCCGATGAAGACATCCTCGGTCAGGCGGCCATGACCGCAGCCGCCTTCGACTGGCTGGAAAACGACAGCCGCATCCACCCCCTAAACCTCGACGCCGCCCTGTTCGACTTTCACATCCTGTTAAAGGCCTACATGAGCGGGCTCAACCGCCGCGAGGAAACACTGACCAGCGAACTACAACCAGGGCTAATCGACGCTTTGCGAGAAAAGTTGCGGAGCTAGTCGAGATACGTCAGTTTGAAAATCGGCCGGGAATCAACCCTACCTGCTTCCCGTAAAGATTAAAGCGCCCGGCATTGCCCGCGTGCAAATACTTCTCCTCACCCTTCTGCATCGCCTGATGACCTGCCACGATGCCCCGTGCGCAAGCAATCGCCATGCCCAGCGCCACCTGCCGCCCAAAGGCTGGCGCAGCGGACAACACACGGATCCCGTTAGCGAAACAGTGGTCATAGTCCAGATTCATAGGAACGCGCCGGCAACCTGGACGCGTTGCATCCGGTCCGGGGAACCTGAATGGAAGGAACCCAAGACAACCACCAGCATTGGCGATGAATGCCTTGTGGAAGTCAAAAACAGCATTTGACAGAAAGAGTTTTATCGCTAAAATCGTATCCAATCTGCGCAACATTGTCGAGGCGTATTCCCGCATCTACACTTCGGTCTGAGGGCAGAGCAAGCGCGACGCTTAGCGAACATCGACGCATATTCGAGGCCTGCAGTCAGGGGCAAGCCGAGCTTGGCGAAAAGCTGGCGCAGGAACACATCCAGAACATCGTCGCCGTTCTCGTTCCCAAATTGAAATCGTCGACCACAGCAAACTGCGGGGCAAAAGAGCCCAAAGAGCAAGAGCGGTTTGCTTTTGCGGAAGCCGACTATTCATGCTGACTATGTATGGGGAAGGAACTGCGTGTTGGACATACTTGGCCGTGTCGTTGTCAACGCGGCCTTAGAAATCTTTCCATCCGAGTTGTACCAGGGCGTTTATTGACGCCCCGAAAGGAGTTGAGGTGACTGGAATGAAGGGCACCGATCTGGTTGGCCTGTTTACCGAGCATCTTCGTCTGTGTAACGTAAAGAAGGGCGAGGTAATTCTTGCCTTCACTGACGCGCAGTTCGCCTTTCCCGAGTACCCCGGCGCAATGCTCGCCGCGGCCAGTTCATTGGGAGCGGAAGCATTCGCAATCACCGCGCCGTCCGACGCCGAAATCTCCGCGCAGCTCGTACTCGATGCCTGGAAATCCGCCGACATGGTCGTGGCGATGACCACCATCCCCTGGCTCTATACCGACGCGCACAACGAAGCGCTTGCATCCGGCACGCGCACGCTCATGGTTCACGAGCCAGTCGCCAACCTGAAGCGGATGTTTCCCAACGAGGACGTGATTCGGCGCACCTATGCGGGCGCGAAGCGCATGGCCGAAGCCAGCGAGATCAGGGTCACCGACTCCGCCGGCTCCGATTTTACTCTCCGCAAGGACGGACGCAAGGGTCACGCGCAAGTGGGGCTCGCCGACCAGCCAGGCCGCTGGGACCACTGGCCTGCCGGCCTCGTGGCTACCGGCCCATTGGAGGACACCGCCCAGGGCACCTACATTGTGCGCGCAGGTGACGTGATCCTGCAGCAGCGAAGGCACACCGTCTCCGAAATCCGCATGACCCTCGATAAGGGGCTCATCACCAGCATCGAGGGCGGTCTCGACGCGCAGCTCTTGCGAGACTACCTCAGCTCTTTCGACGACCCGGACGCATTCCGCTTCGCCCACGCCGGCTGGGGCACCGAGCACAGAGCCCTGTGGAACGTTGTCGGCATGGATTCCGAAAGCTTGTACGGTACCGTCATGGTCTCGCCTGGCCGCAACATCTTCAATGCTGCCCACGAACATTCCGGCCTTGGCGGCACGAACTATACCAAGGCTCACATTGACCTCTGCTGCCGCCACAAAAACCTCTACCTGGACGGTGAATTGATTGTCAATGAAGATGAGGAAATCGTGCCGGAATACCTGCGGTAGAGTTGAATCAAATTCCCAACGCCGGCAGTGCGGGCAGCGCTCGAACGGAGGAGCGAGAGTATTATGACTTCAGGACAGACAAATAGCTTTGCGCAGTTACTCGCCGAAGCGTTGGCGCTGAGCAAGATCGAAGAGGGCACGCGCGCCGCGCTCTTGAGTACCCATGTGTACGACGAACGCGCCATGCGCGCCTACAGCGATGCCCTCGACATCCTTGGAGCGGATTGGGTCCGTGTGATTATGCCACCGCGTACCCAGGGGACCAGTTTCGCCAACCCAGTGCAGGGCGGCTCCTTTGTCGCTGACATTTTGAAGTCGGCGGACATAGTTGTCCGGCCGACCACAAAGAAGGGCGCGGTGGCCGATATAGGCATGTACACGCCCGTCTTCGAAGAGATCATCATGAGCGGAACGCGCTGGTGGGACTGCTCCGTCGGCGGCTCGGAAACGCTCTTGCGAAAACTGTTCCCGACCCAGCCGATGATCGACCGCACACGCGCCGGCGCCGTCCGCATGCAGGATGCCAAAACCCTGCGCATCACCTCCGAGGCCGGTACCGATCTGACATTAAGCGTCGAAGGACGCATCGGCCACTGCCAGGTCGGCATCGTCGACGAGCCGGGCCGTTGGGATAACTTCGGCTTCGGGCTGGTCGCAACCGCGCCCGTCGAGGACTCGGCCAATGGCAAGGTGGTATGGGACGGCGGGGACTCCCTCGGCGAACTGCTCGGCTCCTACAGCGCGCTGCTGCCCGAGCAGGTCGTAACCCATTTCGAGGACGGAAAGATAGTTAGTATCGAGGGCGGCTGGGTGGCCCGGCGCTTCGAAGAGTACCTGGCCGGCCTGAATCGTCCAGAGTTCTATCGAATTGCCCATATCGGCTGGGGGACGCATGAAAAGGCCGCCTGGGGCGGCCCGGGCTGGAACACCGCCGAGTGGGAAAGCTACTACGGCTGTATCATGCTTCACCTTGGCATGAACATCTTTTCCACGCTTGCCCCTTACAATGGCCTGCATGGTCAGAATCGCCCGTCGATAGCTTGGCCCATGCCATCACATGCGGGTGGCTGCCTGCTGCGCCACGACCTGTATCTCGATGGCGAGATGATCTTGAAGGCCGGCGCTATCGTTCCAAACGGCCTGAAGTAAACCGCCCCGTGCCGGCCAAATGGCCGCGCACGGCCATTCGCCCGGCATTTAGCCAGTGAGGAGACATACCATGCGTATGCAGAATTTCTCGGTATCCTATCATGCCGCCACTGAAAACGTTGGTCTGTTCCGTCAGGTATTAGAAGGGTGCAAGCTGACGGCCGACGAGACACTGCTACTCTTTACGGATACCCAATTCTACCCCCATTATCCGGCCGCGTTCATGGCCGCCGGGCAGGAGATCGGCGCAGAAGTAATTCAGATGACTGTGCCATCGACCCTTCCTGAAATTTCGTCAAACTACATTCGCGACGCCTGGAAGGCGGCCGATCTGGTGGTCGGCATGTCTCAAGTCCAGTGGCTCTATTCTCGCGCCCATGATGAGGCGCGCCAGGCCGGTACGCGTGCCTTGATGGTCACCGAACCAATCGACGTGCTGCGCCGCCTTTCTCCAAACGAAGATGTACGCAATCGCGGTCGAGCCGGCGTACCTGTATTGACTGCCGGGAAGGAGATGCGCATCACGTCCAAAAACGGCACCGATTTCGTCGTCAACAAGGAGGGCCGCGAGGCCTACACGCTCTACAGCCTCGCAGACGAACCGGGCAAATGGGATCACTGGCCGCAGGGACTGGTGACCTTCTTCGCCGCCCCAGGCCAGGGCGACGGCACAATCGTGGTGGACCCAGGCACAGTCTACCTGAAGTTCCGCCGGCACTCGACCGAGCCGGTAAAGCTCACCGTACGCGAAGGCAGCATCGTAAAATTTGAAGGCGGTACCGAGGCCCGCTTGCTGGAAGACTGGTTCGCGCAGTGGAACGACCCGCGCTCCTACGAGTTGGCCCACGTCGGCTGGGGCACGGAACACCGCGCCGACTGGAACGTCATCGGCATGGACTCTGAAGCCTATTACGCCAACTTCCTCATAGCCTTTGGCCGCAACATCTTCTGGCCGGTCGGCGGCGACAACGACGTCGAGTCGCATTGGGACTTCTGCTGCCTTAATCACGATATCTACGTCGACGATCAGGTAATCGTCGAAAACGGCACAATCGTTCCGGAGAACCTCAAGTAATGAGATTGCTGCAATATGTAGCAAAGAGGCTGCTCCAACTGATCCCAGTCTTGCTTGGGGTCTCTGTCATCATCTTCACAATCTCACACGTCCTTCCGGGCAACCCGGTCTACCTGTTTGTCGGTATCGATACAACCCCGGAAGAGATCGAGGCGATCACGAAGCGTCTCGGTCTGGACAAACCCCTGCATGAACAGTATTTCATCTGGCTGGGAAACGTGTTGCGCGGGGACCTTGGTGACTCCTGGTTTACTTCCGAATCAGTTGCCCAGGACCTGATGAGGCGTTTTCCTGCCACTTTCGAACTGACTACCGTAGCCTTGCTGGTCGCCATCGCGCTGGGCGTACCTCTCGGCGTCCTGTCCGCCGTTTTCAGGAACAGCTGGATCGACAACATGAGCCGCGGCATCACCCTGCTGGGCGTGTCCGTGCCTTCCTTCTGGTTGGGGCTCCTGCTGATATACGTCCTGTTCTTCCTGCTGCGGATCTTCCCGCCGCCGAGCGGCCGCATCGGCCTGCTCATCTCGCCGCCCGATCGAATCACCGGCCTTTATCTCATCGACAGTTTGCTGACAGGCAACTGGAAGGCCTTCAGTTCCAGCGCGCAACATCTGGCGCTGCCAGTCATGACCCAGGCGCTGGTTACTCTGGCGCCCATCACCCGCCTGATGCGATCGTCCATGCTGGAAGTACTGGGATCGGAGTACATTCAGGCCGCCCGCGCCAACGGAGTGCCCGATCGCCAGATCTACTTCCGCGACGCCTTGCGCAACGCTCTCCTGGCGCCGCTGACCTTCGTTGCCCTGGTCTATGGAAACCTGCTGGGAGGCAGCGTTGTTATCGAGAGAATATTCGCCTGGCCAGGAATTGGACGCTACGCGCTTGAGTCGATCGTCGTCAAAGACTACAACGCTGTACAGGGCTTCGTCCTGCTCGCGGCGGTCCTCTACGTCTTGGTTTTCCTGATCGTGGATATCCTCTACTTTGTCATTGATCCAAGGATTACCGCCTGACCGTTCTGCCATCAGATCATCTGCCGGGCAGGTCGCCATTGGATCGCATCAGTTCTTGCAAGTGGTACTGACCCTAAAGGATGGGGACTGAGAAATGAGTGCACAGGGAAGCCCTCTGCAACTGGGGCTGAATACGGAAATGCCGCCGGGCCTCCAGCGCTTTCTCTACCAGCTGCGCCGCAACTGGTCGACGCTGGTTGGAATCGCCATCATTCTTTTCTTCGTCCTCATTGCTATCTTTGCGCCGCTGCTTGCGACTCATGACCCGGTCATCACCAATTTGGATGAGCAGTTCCAGCCTCCCAGCAGCAAGCACTTCTTCGGTACCGATGAGGTCGGATGGGACATTTATTCCCGCGTAATCTATGCCACGCGCGTCGATTTCTTCATCGCTATCGCCTCTGTCCTCCTGGCGATTGCGATCGGTGTTCCTTTGGGTGGACTGACCGGTTACTTCAGCGGCCGTTTCGACGACATATTAATGCGCATTCTCGATGCCTTCCAGGCATTTCCGCCACTCATATTGGCTATGGCCGTCGTCGCCGCCTTGGGAAGGAGCATCTGGCTCGTCATCGCCGTAATTGCATTCATCAACTTTCCTTCCTACCTTCGCGTCGTCCGCGCCGAGATGAAGAGCAAGAAGGAAAGCTTCTATGCCGAGGCCGCCCGGTCGGTGGGCAACCCGTCCCACCGGCTCATATTTCGACACCTCATCCCCAACTGCCTTGATCCCGTTCTCGCCCAGGCCCCCCTCAACGCCGGCTGGGCCATTCTGGTTGCCGCCAGCCTCAGCTTCATCGGCCTGGGTGTGCCTATTCCAACGCCCGAGTGGGGCTCAATGATCAATGACGGGGTCGGAGGAATTGTCAGTGGGGAATGGTGGATCTCATTCTTCCCGGGGCTTACCGCCATGCTCGCCGTCCTCGGCTTCAATCTGCTTTCGGAGGGATTGAGAGACATCTTTGATCCCAAACGGATGGAATCCTGACACATGCTTGACGTGCGCAAGCCGGACACTCTCCTCGACGTGAGAGGCCTCCATACCTATTTCTACACCTATGAGGGTATCGTCAAAGCGGTCAACAGCGTGTCCTACGGGCTGAACCGCGGCGAAATCACCGGGCTGGTCGGTGAGAGCGGTTCAGGAAAATCCGTGACGGCACAGTCCATCATTCAGCTCGTCAAGGCCCCGGGTAGGATAGTCAGCGGGGAAGTCTGGCTTGATGGAGAAGACCTGATGTCTCTCAGCCAGGCCGAGATGCAAGCTGTGCGTGGACGCAAAATCTCCATGATTTTCCAGGAGCCTCGCGCGGCCCTCAATCCCCTCTTCACCGTGGGCGACCAGATAAGCCGCGTGATTCAGTTGCGGGAGGGCTGCTCACGTAGCATCGCCGAAAGCCAAGCCATCGAAATGATGCGCGCCGTCGAAATCGCTGACCCCGATCGCCGCGCCAGCGCCTACCCCCATGAACTTTCAGGCGGCATGTGCCAGCGGGTCATGGTCGCTATGGCGCTAAGCGCTAATCCACTGCTCCTGATCGCAGATGAACCGACCACCGGCCTCGACGTTACCGTGCAGGCGCAAGTGCTGGATCTGATTCGCACGCGAGTCAGATCTGCCGGCTCAGCCTGCCTGTTCATTACGCACGACCTTGGCGTTGTCGCCGAACTGTGCGAGCGAGTTATCGTCATGTATGCAGGCCGCGTCGTCGAACAGGGGCCTGTGACCGAAATTTTTTCCAACCCCCGCCACCCGTACACGCAGGGGCTAATCGCATCCACGCTGCGCGTAGACATCGACAGACCGATTTCCACGATTCCAGGCACTGTGCCGGATGCCGTCCATCTGCCCAGCGGATGTACATTCCATCCCAGATGCCCCTTCGCCGAAGAGATCTGCCAGCTCGAAGAGCCCCCCATGGTCGAAGCAGGGCAGGACCATACTACGCGCTGCCATATCGTTTCCGGAAGAATCAAGAAGGAAATGCTCGAAGAAGCCTGGGAATTGGAGCCGGCTTAGGCAGGCTGAACCGACATTAGACTGAATCAGGTCTGTGGCGGAGCTACGGACCCAGAGGGCGGAAATGGCACTCGCCAACAACGACGCATTCATACGAATCCGCAACCTGCGCAAAGATTTCCCGATCCGTGTCGGCATGTTTTCCCATGTCCGGCTGCGCGCAGTTGACGACATATCGTTTGATATCCCCAAGGGTTCCACGATGGGACTGGTCGGCGAAAGCGGTTGTGGCAAGACGACCGCAGGCCGTTGTCTCTTAAGGCTGATAGAACCGTCTTCCGGCGATGTGTGGATGGGGGAGCACAACCTCACCGATCTCAAGAGTGAGCAGGTCGCGGAAATGCGCGGTCGAATGCAAATGGTCTTTCAGGACCCCGGAGGCTCTCTGACCCCGCGTATGACCGTCGGCGCTATTCTGCGGGAACCGCTGGACCTGCACACAAACCTGAACGCGCACGAAAAGGACCAGCGTGTCCGTCAACTGCTATCCCAGGTTGGCCTTCAGCCCGATCACCTTTCACGCTATCCTCATCAGTTCAGCGGGGGACAGCAGCAACGCATCGGTGTCGCCCGCGCCATCGCCACCCACCCCGATTTTATCGTGCTTGACGAACCTACATCCGCGCTTGATGTATCCGTTCGCGGCCAGATTCTGCGCCTGCTTACCCAATTGCAGGAGGAACTCGGTCTGACCTACCTGTTTATTTCGCACGATCTGAGCGTCATCAAGCATACCTGCAGTCAGGTCGCCGTAATGTACCTGGGACGTATCGTAGAAACAGGGAGCACGGAGGAGATTTTTGGTTCTCCCGCCCATCCTTACACACAGGCTTTGCTCTCCGCGGTCCCGATTCCCGATCCTGCTCAACGCGGCAAAGAGCGCCTGAAGCTGCCGGGTGAAGTGCCAAGCCCAATCGACCTGCCTCCCGGGTGCCGCTTGTACTCACGCTGCCCCTATCGCCGCGACGACTGCTTGCAGCCTGGTCCGCCGCTCTTCCACATTGCCAACACGCACAGCGCAGCCTGTATCCTTGTAGAAAATAACGACCTCAATCGCGAAAGGCCTGCCGTTACCACTTACTCGCAATCCGCTTAAACGCCCGGGCGCCAGTCTCGGAACCGTGTTCCATTGTCGGGACTTGCGCCAAAACCTTTGGCATCGTAGAGCCGCTCATTAGCGGCATCCTGAGCCAGCTATCAGGATCTGATTCTGGAATCCGAGAGACATTGTGGACAGCGAGCTGGCGTTTCCCACAGCATTCCCGCCAAAAGGAGTTTGCAGACATGCAATTCAAAATGATGTCGCACCGATTCACAATGGTGACTGTTGTCAGCCTACTTTGCCTGGCGCTCTTGGCGGCTTGTGCCCCCGCGGTCGGCCCCGACGACAGTGCACCGCAGGCAGACACCGCCGCAGACACGTCAGACATGACGGGCCGCGAGAGGGCCTTGGCAACAGCCTCTGAAGAAGATCGAACGCTGATCGTCGCCGTCAGTCAGGATCTCTCTACGCTCGACTGGGACGCATCCGGCGCATTCCCGCGTATGACTGAAACGCAGGTCAATGTCCTGGGAAGCTGGGCGCAGCCAGCCATAATCGAGCTTGAGGACGGCAGCATGGTTGGCGATGCGTTGAACTTTGAGCCGATGCTGGCCGATTCGATGGTGATCTCGATGGATGGCACGCAGTGGACCTTTAAATTGCCGGAAGGAATGAAACACTATCCCTCGGGCAATGAGGTCACTGCCAATGATTACCTCTACTACAAAGATCGCCGCGGCAACATGCGTGTCCCGCCTTCGCTCGACCGGCTAGTCCGCCTGGCCACTAAGGAGGAGCCGTTAAAGGGGTTCGAGGTGCTCGATGATTACACGTTCCGCTTTAACGCATCCGACTGGACGCCCATTCTGCGGCCCTTTATGAGCTGCTGCCAGTTTGGCTACCTGATCGACAGCCAGGCCTACATGGATGCCGGTGAGGCCGAAGGCGACAAGTGGGGTCAGGAGTATGCCAAAACCAACATGCCCAGCAGCGGCCCATACTACATCCATGACCGCATCCCGAATGAGGTGATGGAGTTCCGCGCCAATCCGAACTGGCAGGGCAAGGAACCGTACTTTAACCGCATCCTCTTCACCGTTGTACCTGAGTCTGCCGACCGCGTGCTCTTGCTCAAGGCCGGCGAGGTCGACATGGCCCAGGACCTCTCCGCCAAGGAGATTAACGATCTGCGCAGCGACTCAAGTGTCCAGGTGAAGCAAGTGCGCATTGGCGACATGATCGTTATGCCGATCAACCACAACACCGAACCCTTCAACAATAAACTCGTACGTCAGGCAGTCGCATACCTGATTCCTTACGACGACATCATCGAGAGCGTGTGGTTCGGCAGTGCCGAACGCAGTCTCGGTCCCGTGCCCTCCATGGTGCCCGGCTATGACCACAGCTACTGGCCCTACGATCTGCCCGAAGAAGAGGCCATCGCCAAGGCGAAGGAGCTCTTGGCCGAAGCTGGCTATGCTGACGATCTGGAATTCGATCTGAACATCGATCTCGGCACGCCCGAACAGGCGAGCATGGCCAAGATCATTCAGAGCGCCCTCGCAGCCGCGGACATCACGGTCAACATCAATCCGATGCCGCGTGCGGCCTATCAGGAAGGCAAGAACCAGGGTACCCATACCTCGGCGCTCGATACTCTATTTCCCTGGGTGGCCGAACCTGGTTACTTCATGGACATTCTGCTGGGTTGCGCCTCCTACGGCAACCGCTACAGCGGCGTTTGTCTGGAGGAAGCCGATGAGTTGGTTCGCCAGGCCGGCACGACTGTAGACGAAGATGAGCGCTTTGAGCTTTACAGCCAGGCGCAGCGACTCCACATAGACAATGCCTCTTGGATATGGCTTGGCGCCCGCTACTTCAATCTGGCTATCGCTTCCGATATCGCCGGCTACGTCGCCTTTCCGGATACGCGCACACGTTACTGGCATCTCTATCGCGATTCCGAGTAGCGCTTGAGCCAGGTGGCGGTCGTGCACAGCCATGTCATCTCCAGGGCATTGCCGCTGGACACGATTGCTATCTGATCCGCTCTGACGCGCATTGGGACGACCGGTAACTCGACAACCCGGCCGGTCGCCCGATGTTCAGTGTGCAGAGCCAGACCGACGGTTCGACAGTGCCGGGGACTTCATAGGCAGAATTCGCCATCGTGCGACTGGGCTGGAAGAGTCTCCGGCACTGTCCTGTAAAGAGCTTAGTTTGAAGTTCCCTACAAGGCTGACCGTTTGTGGTTCCGAAAAAACTGAGCCAGCGTTACATCTTTGCATTCTGGTATCCGCTGGCGCTCAGTTGGCTGATGATGAGCATCGCCGACCCTGTGGTAAGTGCAGGGATCACCCGTCTGCCCCAACCGGAACTTGAGCTGGCCGCCTTCGGTGTGGCCCAACCGATTGCCATCCTGATGGAAAGTCCTATCATCTACATGCTGGGCACCGGGGTAGCCCTGGTTCGCAATCGCTCTATGTATCACTTGGTGTGGCGCTTCATGCTCCATCTTTCGATTCTGATGACCGTGGTGAGCGCAGCGCTTTTCTTTACACCGGCCTACCATGTGATGACCCGTATACTCCTAGGACTGACCGAGGACGTAGCGGCCGCTGCCCGGCCCGCCATGCAACTGCTTCTGTTATGGCCCGCCGCAATCGGTCTGCGCCGCTTCCTGCAGGGCGTCCTTATCAGACATGGCTACACACGCCACATCACAATGGGAACGGTATGCCGGCTGGCAACCTTGTCCGCCACGATGGTCGTCGGTGTATGGATTGGCGGTATTCCGGGCGCGGTCCTGGGAGGCCTCGCGATGGTCTTGAGCGTGATAGTCGAAGCCTTCGTAATCGCCTGGTGGGCCCGGCCAATCGTTCATACGCATATTCTCGCCAAGAAGGAAGCCCCTGATCAGAACGATGCTGACATGACCTATACCGGCCTATGGCGGTTTTACCTGCCGCTGGCCGCCACCGACGTCATGCGAGTCATCTCCCGTCCTCTTGTCGTAGCCGGAATAGCTCGCTCCGCGATGTCGGCAGCATCGCTGTCCGCCTTCCCGGTCGCTTTTGGCCTGGGCATGTTCTTCTCCAGCCCGATGCGCGCCTGCCATGAGGTCGTCATTGCCCTTTTTCAGGACGAGCGTTCCTATCGGGCGCTAAGGCGTTTTGTGGTGATATCGGGGGCGGTCCTGAGCCTTGTAATGGGCCTGCTGGTTTTCACCCCCTTGGATCATTTCTATTTCACTTTTCTCCTTGGTGTCCCGGCCGAAATAAAGCCGCTCGCAACACTGGGCGCCCAGTTCATGGTTCCGTTTACCTTTTTGCTGGCATGGCAAAACCTGTATCGCGGACGGCTCATGAAGCGGCATGAAACACGCTTCATTCAGTATGGAATGGTCGTCAACCTGGTCAGCATGTTACTCGCGCTGACTATCGGTGTGTCGGTTGGGCTGGCTTCGGGCGTCGTTGTCGGCGCGGCGTCAGTCATGCTTGCCCATGCTGTGGAGGTGGTTGTATTGAACGCGGCCAACAGGCCTCCCGACACCTTCACGGACATCCAACCGACACCTGCACACTAGAGGCCTAGAGGCAACTGTCGACACCGCTCGATTCGGCGCACACATTCTTTCCCGGCGCGCCCCGCCCGAGGGTCGAGCCAGGATTTCAAATCGGTTCTCCACGCGTGAATAGTCACTAAGGAGCTTTTCAAATGGCAAACTTTGAACTTGCAGGCCTGAGCGCCGCGCCCGGCGAAGTAGTGAAGGGCCATCTCGGCCATGTCACATTGGCCGACGGCAACAAGGTTGGTGTGCCCGTAGTGATCGTAAACGGTGTCGAGGACGGGCCCACCCTGGTTGTTACTGCCTCGATCCATGGCACTGAGATAAACGGGACCGGAGCCCTCCTCAAAACGGTGCGGGCGACTGATCCCAGGCAACTGAAAGGACGTTTGGTTGCCATTACGGTCGGCAATCCGTTCGCCTTTCAGGTCGGCTCCTACTTTTCGCCGGTGATCGCTCCGACAGGTGACGGCATCAACATGTCTTCCGCCCCAATGTGGCCTGCTGATTCTGGCGGCACGGTCACGTTACGGCTGGCCGGCGTGATTGGAGAAGCGCTCAAAGTGGCGACCCACTCCATTGACGTCCACTCGAATCCTCCCGATGCCATCCCCTTCACTTTGATTAGACGCGACGCTTGTCCCGATGAAACCGTGCTGGCAGAAATGGAAAAAATGGCGCAAGCGTGGGGATTTACCGTGATCGATTCCCCCGGCCGCTCTGCGACAGGCGTCGTCGGCAGCTCGCTGGCGCATGGCATCCCCTCTATGACACCGGAGCTTATTGCCGATTTCTTCCTCTGGGAAGACAATACGAACTCCGGCCAGATCGGGATTGCCAATGTCATGAAGGCCATCGGCATGCTGGAGGGCGATATCGTTCCCCAGGCAACGACTCCGATGCAGGGTGACTTCTACATGGCCGATCGCCTCACCTCGCATAAAGGCGGCCTGATGTGGATCAAGCATCCTCCCGGAACCTTTCTGCGCGAAGGGGACGTCGCCGTCGACATGATGGATGTCTGGGGAGACCTCATCGAGGAAGTCAAAATGCCCTACGACGGCTACTGCTGGTCCTTTACCGGCGGGGTTGGGTACACACAGGTCGTTCCCGAAGGCACCCAGATCGCGTTTACTTTCCGCGAACGTTGACCAATCGATGGAAGATACTACATCGCCATAGTGAAAGAAGACCTGTACGTACATGCGGGCTGACCCGCATCGGAAGGGATAGCGAAACTTGAGTTCCGACGTCAACGTGGGAGCGCTGCCGCAAGCGCCCCCCGCCCAGACGCTCAAACTTGATAAGTTCCGACTCGGCATCCTCTCTCTCGGTCATCTTGTAGGGGATATGTACTACGCCACGCTCATTCCGCTGTGGCCTCTGCTCATCGACAGAATGTCGCTGACCCTTACCGACGTGGGATTCTTTACGTCCCTCACCAGTTTCATGCTGATGCCCGTTCAGCCCTTCATCGGCTGGCTCGTGGACCGCTTCCCCCGCGCCTGGTTCATGATTCTGGGACTGATCGGCGCCGCTATCGGAATGAGCTTTATCGGCCTCGCGCCGACCTACACACTGCTCATGGTATGCGTCGTCTTTGGACGATTCAGCAACGCCATCTTTCATCCTCACGCCGCGATGATGGTCCGCGCCACCTCCGGTGGCAGGCACGCAACGGCAATGTCCATTTTCGCGTTTGCCGGCAACATCGGCATTGCCGTCGGTCCCCTGCTTAGTGTCGGTGTTGTCACCCTATTCGGTTTGGAGTCAACATACCTGATGATTCCATTCGGGCTGTTGGCGGCCGCTGCCATCTATTACTTCATCGGCGTAGACGTTCCCAAGGAGTCGCCGAAACCCGACGCCAAAGTCCAGGACGGAAGTTGGCTGGCTTCCGCGGCCCAGACTTTCATCGGCCCGTTGATTCTTCTTGCAGTGCTGATGACTTTCCGCGCCGCAATTTGGGGCGGCTTCAGGACCTTCCTCCCTATCTTTCTGGTCGACAATCGGGCCGTCTCCCTTCTCATCGGCGGCCTCGGTCTGTCTGCCCTTTCTCTTTTCGGCGCGCTGGGCGGACTGGTGGGCGGTCATCTCTCCGACCGCTACTCCGGCTCTTGGGTCATTGCGCTCTCGCTTCTGGTTACCGCCGCCGCAATCTTTGCTTTCGTCAAGACTGACGGCATACTTAGCCTGCTGATGTTGATCGTGGCCGGCATGACCTTGTTTGCAAGCCAGCCGGTTGCCACCGTATTGGCCCAGGATCTCGCGCCGGACCGGATGGCCATGGCCTCTGGCGTAATGATGGGCATGGTTTGGGGATTCGGGGCGTTGCTCGTCACTCCCATCGGGATGTTAGGCGACATTTACGGCCTGAACACAAGTATGTATGCCCTCGCTGTCATGGCCGCAGTTACAGGTCTGGCCTCGTTCCTCTTGCCGGAGTTCAGACAGCAGTTCAGAAAGTCGCAACGCAAGGCATGACATCTATCTACGTCGTTAAGGCAGGATTCGAGATGAACTTAAAGGTGACTACCCGGCCGAATCGGCCTCAGTGCAGACCATAATTGCAAAGGAGCAGAGAAATGAGCATCCGAATCCTTTACATCAATCCGCTCGGAACGGACATGTACGACGAATACACGTCCAACATCCTTCAGCCTGCTGCCTGCCCGGATACGGAGCTTGTTGTTCGCAGCTTGCAGGATGTGCCCAAGACCCCTTACCTGCCGCCGGCGGCCTATTTCACAAACCAGCTGCTTCACGCAGTAATTGAGGGCGAGAAAGAGGGCTTCGATGGAATATCGATCGGCTGTTGCGCCGACCCGGGCTTGCAGGAAGCCAAAAGACTCGTCAACATCCCCGTATCCGGCCCGTTTGAAGCGCTGGCCCACACCGCACCCGCTTTAGGCCGGGTTACGATCATCACCGGCAATAAGAACAGCGGCTCCTGGAACCATCTGGTCCACCAATACAATATGGCGCCATGGCTGGCATCCGTGCGCGAAGCCCACTTCGCCCATCCCGACCCCGATATGTCCATGCAGTTGTTCGAACAGGATGAGTCGGAACTGCGGCGCATCGTGGTCGCCGAAATGGACCGGGCCGCCCGCGAAGAGGGCGTCGAACAGGCCAGACTCGCGCAGGAGGAGGATGGCGCCGATGCGGTCTTCTTTGCATGCACGCTCTGGTCAGGCCTGCTTGAACCCGTCGCGCGCGCCGTACCGGTTACAGTGCTTGACCCGATGATCACCGCGCTCAAGTACATCGAAATGGTTGCGGCCACCCGCCGGTACTACCGGGAGTATCAGCTTCAACTCTCGTTCGTCAGACATTCTCGGTTTCCTGTATCGACCGAAGCCGGCCCTTCGTTGAACTGACGGCCGCTCAGCCGTCGGTCGGAGACGGCGCCGGACCGCTGCAGTCAGTACAGTCGGCCGTCTTTCGAACGCGGCAAGCTTTCACATAGGCATCAATCGGGGCAGGAGCACCGAACTGTTCCCACCTGTCCCTGCACGTCAACAGAGGAGAATCCAATGGACCGATTCGAGGCCAACGTCCAAGCCAATCAGGAGCGTTTTCTTGCCGAGCTTCAGGAGTTTTGTCGGAAGCCGAGCATAATTGCGCAGGGAATAGGAATTGAAGAGACCGCCGATTGGGTCAGTGACCGATTGCGGAGCGTTGGATTCGAATCCAAAGTGATTCAGGTAGAGGGAGGAGCGCCAGTCGTCTACGGCGAGATGGGTACCGGCGACAAAACGCTCATGATCTACAACCACTACGACGTACAGCCGCCTGAGCCGCTGGATCTTTGGAACTCCGGCCCCTTCGACGCCGAGATCCGAGAGGGCCGCGTTTGGGCACGCGGCGTTTCGGACAACAAAGGTCCATGGATGGCCCGCGTCCAGGCCATCGAGGCGTACCAGCAGGAGATCGGTGAGCTTCCATTCCGAATCAAGTGGATCGTTGAAGGAGAGGAAGAAATTGGCAGCCCCAACCTGGGGCGCTTTGTCGAGGAAAATGAAGAACTCTTGGCGGGTGCGGACGCCTGTCTTTGGGAAGGGGGCCGCAGAGACGGGGCCGGCCGACCGGTCATCTCTCTTGGAATGAAAGGAATCGCCTACCTCGGCCTCTCAGTCTGCGGCGCAAGCAGCGACCTGCACTCCATGAATGCCCCCATCGTCGGCAATCCGGCATGGCGCCTGATTTGGGCGCTTGCCAGCCTCAAGGACGAAAACGAAAACATTACCGTTGACGGGCTGATGGACTACGTTGTCAAGCCGACGGAGGAGGAGTGGGCGTATCTTCGAGGCATTCCTTTTGATGAGGAAGAGGCCAAGCAGGACTTTGGCATCAGTTCGTTCCTGAAGGGCGCAACCGGGCCGGACGTTGTCAAGCAACTCCTGTTCGATCCGACCTGCACAATCTGCGGCTTTCTGACCGGGTACACAGGTCCCGGTTTGAAGACAGTCCTACCCAACCAGGCTTCGGCAAAAGTAGACTTTCGTTTGGTCCCCGACCTGAATCCCGAACTGGTGCTACGACTGGTGAGAGAGCACCTGGACAGGCGAGGTTTCACAGACGTCAATGTCGAGTTGCTGGCGCAACTGTGGCCGTACCGTTCGCCGGTTGAACACCCCTGGGTAAAGGCGAGCATCTCAGTTGCCCGGGACGTTTTTGGCGCAGAGCCGGTCGTTTACCCGTCATCGGCAGGCGGCGGGCCGATGTACCAGTTGTGTGGGACCTTCGGCATACCCGGCATATCGGGCGGCGGCGTAGGGAACCCCAATTCAAACCTCCACGCGCCCAACGAGAACATTTACGTCGAAGATTACATGCGTTCAATTCTATATACAGGCCACCTGATAAACGCGATAGGCAACCTGTAACTCCGGCAAGAGTAGACTCCGATTCGAAAACTATCTCCCTTCCGCTCGTCTGCGAGAAAGGCTGGAATGCCTACTTCGGGCCAGGCCTGGGCGCTTAATGAATAAGGATGATTCATCTGGAGGGTCGGCCCGCAAGTGGGCGGCGCTGCTGGCGGTCATTGCGGGGCTCCTGGTCCATGCCCTTAACCATAGTATCATCCAGGCTGCGCTGCCGACTTTGTCCCAGGAACTGCAGACTGACTTTGCCACAATTCAGTGGGTGCTTCTCAGTTTCCAAATCACTTTGACCGTAGTGATATTGAGCGTCGGCCGGCTGGCCGACATGTTCGGTAAGAGACGCATCTATATCGTTGGTCTGCTTTGCTTTGCCCTAGCCTCTCTTCTCTGCGCGCTTTCCCCTAACGTCTACTTCCTGATCGGTTTCCGCGTTCTCCAATCCACGGGGGCAGCGGTCGTCACTGTACTTTCCATGGCGATCGTTGCCGAGGTCTTCCCCGACGAAGAGAAAGGCCGGGTACTTGGCATCTCCGCCGGCGCCAACTCTTTTGGTCACTTCGTGGGGCCTACCCTTGGTGGATATCTGATTGGAGAGTATAGCTGGCGGGTCGGCTTCTTCTTGCTCGTACCGTGTGGTCTTCTCGCCGCCCTGCTGGCGGCCCGGTACATTCCCGCTCTGCTGCCCTCTGGCACAACCCAACAGTTTGATCTTTTGGGCGCCGCGCTGATTGGCGCGACCATGTTCGCCTTCTCGCTCGGTCTGACGTATGGCCAACTGGTAGGATTCGTTCACATCCATGTGCTGCTTCTCTTTGCCGCCAGCGCCGTCGGGGTTGCGGCATTTTTCTTGGTGGAACGGCGCGTCGCCCATCCTGTGCTTGACTTTGAGCTTTTCCGCAACCGCCCATTCAGTCTCCACATTGGCCTCGCAGGACTCGCCGCGATCGCCACCTCAGGCGTGACCTTTCTGATGCCGTTCTTCATGCAGTTCGCGCTTGGCTTAACAATTCTCCAAGTGGGATTCGTGATGGCGATAGTCTCAATTGAAATCGCGCTGATTGCGCCGGCGGCCGGCTATCTCGCCGATCGTCTCGGCGCCCATCGAGTCACCCTTTTGGGGCTTGCCGCTCTCGTAGGCGGATTCCTCTCCGCCAGCACTTCCAATCAGGACATCGGCCAAATAGGCTTCTTAGTGCGCATGTTGCCCATGGGGGTTGGCATCGGACTGTTCATGAGCCCCAATAGTACTGTCATCATGGCGGTCGCGCCTCGGGCGCGTCTAGGCGTTGCCTCAGGCATGATTGGACTGACGCGAATGATGGGCCAGACAACAGGTATCGCACTATTGGGCGCCGTGTTTGCCAGCAATGTGGCGCGCTACGCCGGCATAGCAGTCGACGTTACCGAGGCGTCACCGTTGGCGATCAGCCAGGCATTTCGTCTGCAGTTCCTGATTGTCACGGTAGTAATCGGGGCGACTCTGCTCTGGTCCCTGAAGACCAAACAAAAACAGCCAGCTTGAAGGTTACGCCCGCCAAGCCTCAGTCATGTTGTGCTGCGGTAGGTCGGGCCCGAGCATGCCGCTCTTGCCCGGTCTGGAATAGCGATGGAAGTAGCTGCCCATCAGACGGGAGAGATGTTTGGTCACAGTCACGTGCGCAGGGCTGTCGAAGAGATTCCGGCTCTCGCGAGGGTCAGCGACCAGGTCGAAGAGCTCGTGAGGCCCGTTCGGATGGCGGCGGACCAGCTTGTATCGTCGCGACCGGGCCATGCGTACCGGACCATACTCGCCAAACTGTACGTCGCGCCAATCCCGCCTCTCTTCGTTCCCAAAAAGCAAAGGCAACATACTTGAGCCGGGGAAATCAGTTTCGGCCGGCAATTCCGTCTTCCCGATTTCCGCCAGCGTCTGAAAGAGAGCCAGGTGATCCACCATTTCCCCTCGGCGCACCTGCCCGGAAAAGACACCCGGCCAACTAAACACTAGAGGCACGCGAATCGACTCCTCCAGCATGTTCAGAGGCAGGGTCGCGTTCCCTTTGCCCCAGATGCCGTGATGACCGCAGTTCAGCCCGTGGTCCGACGTATAAACTACCAGCGTGCTGTCCAGTTTACCGGCCCTCTCTACGGCTTCCAGAAGACGCCCCGCGATTTCGTCTACGTGGCTGACCGCGGCGTAGTACTGAACCTGCGCCTCCCTCTCGCGACTCCGGTCCACGCTCAGTGACTCCAGAGCCTGTTCACCAAACTGATAGGATTCTCCGACCGGTATGTCCGCAAGAGCGGCGTTATGATAGCAGCTGGCAAACCTTTCCGGGTGACCGTGCCAGGGCCCGTGCGTCGCTGTCAGGCCGGCAAGAAGAAAAAACGGGCGTCCATCAACTGCGGAGACAAACTCTACGGCTTGGTCAGCTATGATGTCATCGGTGAACCCGCGCATGGTCTCCATTCGACCTTGATTGCAGAATTCGCGCGCCCCTTCGTGAAGTAGAGGATAGGCGCTACCTACGCTGAACCAGGAATCGAAACCGGGAGCCGGCGAGTCCTCGTTTCCAACGTGCCACTTGCCTGCCAATCCAGTGTGGTATCCCGCGCTCTGCAGTAGCTGTGGCAGGGTCCGCTCAGCTGCCAGCCAGGGCCCCCTGTCGAACGACGCCGCAATGTAATCGTGAACCCCGTGCTGCGAGGCCGTCAGTCCCGTCAGTAATGAGGCTCGTGCCGGGGAACAGACTGGTGTAGGCGTAAAGGCGTTCTCCATGACGACGCCCGAAATGGCCAGACTGTCTAGGTTAGGTGTGATCACTTCCTGATTGCCGTAAGGCCTGCACGCCCATTGACCATGATCGTCTGTGACAATTAACAGGATATTTGGCTGATAGTCCATAATACTTTGGAGACCCAGCAGAAGTTCGGCGAAAGTTGGAGGCCAGATTCCTGGTATAGCTGATCAAATGTATAATTCGTCAACCGGAAGCTCCCAGATCTCTAGGCCCCTTCAACCGGGAACTGTCCCAGCCCGTAAAGGTATATGTCCGGATCATCGGGCGGCGTCGCGCCGCTCTCAATGAGCGCCTGCATCGCATTCGCCATCACCGGCCCCAAATAGTGGGGGCACCTGAAGTAGAAATCGGCCATGGCATCGGCACTGTCACCGACCCATTCATCTCTGCCCTCTGCGTGATTGGAGATGATGCCGACCGACGCCAGGCGCACACCCGCCTTCCGGAAGACGGGTAATTCGTGTGCCAGAGTATGACCCACTACGTGCGCACCCATATCAGCGTAGACCTGGATCTCTTTAGCGGTCTCAAAGCGCCCCCAAGCCGTGCAAACATAGATGGCGTTATCGTACACGCCGGCAAACTTTGGCTCCTTCTCTGCCGCTTCAAAAAGGAGCTTGCTCATGATCGGGCAGAAGGGATCCTTGAAGCGGGCTGACCGCTTGCGCCCACCGAAGAAGGGTTGATCGTCCTCCGGCCTGAAGAACATCATGTAGTCTTTGTTGATCGTGACGCTCCAGGGGGGCAGCGGCTCGCCCGGCTTGTCCGGTCTCTGAATGCCGCCGACAGAAGCCTCTACCATGGCCCACTGAACCCCTGCCTGTTCCAGCACCCAGGCCACCTGCTTGGCCGCCAACCAAGGCGTGCGCGGCCGGGAACCCGGTCCCCCTCCGTGGTCCCACATGCCGTGCATTGCCGTGCGCCAGACGTTTTGACCGGCGATGCGTAGCAGCTTGAACGGCGCCGAGGGGCCAAATGGCGTGTCGAATCCCTCAAAATAGTCGGTCATCTCAACATTGGGCATCTCCAGGTCTTCGGGGAAACGCGCCCCCCAGGTGCCGGAGCCGCCTATCAAAGCATAGCTTGCTGTTGGAATCGTCGTCACTGTATCTTTCCTGTTCTTTTCTTAGCAGTTGCTTGCGAATGCGACTGTATACTTGCCAGGCTCATCATTGATGTGACGGAGCCAGGGCAGTCATGCCGGTTGGGTGAGGGATTGACTGAAAACTGGCGGCGCAACGCCCAGGCTGGTTGTGCATTGGCAGCCCCTGCCGTCCGGAATCGGCATCGAAGCCAGCAGTTCCAGTTCCAGGGACAGTGCGATTTCAGGGAATACCTCGGTGTACAGGTGGTTGATGGAATCGTGAATGTCGTGCTCCGGCTCCAACCCGTGAGCGTAGTTGCTTACCATGTGGTAGTAGAGAACATGGATGCCAAGGTAACGGGACAAAAGCGGGTTGAGGCAGTCGCCGTGCAGGGTAACGATGGGTGGCCGGTCCGGCTGGCATTCGGAAGCGATCTTGGCGACGGCCATCCAGTGCAGAATGTCGAAATCGGACTCAAAGGTTATCGATTCGGGCACGATCATGGCGACGCGGGTGTCGGCAGGGGTCCGCACCTTTCTGATCTGGCCGCTCTGAACATAGGGCGCCAGTTTCGACGCCATCAGCGTCTGCAGCTCCGGGCAAAAGGGATCGCCCAGTAGGAAGCGGCATTTGGACCACATGCTCTCGAACTGCGTGCCGGGCAGGCCGCGATGCGCCGGCCGCGTGTAGAAACTCCACGGCAGTACGACATCGCCGGGGCGGACGGTGATGTCGCCCTGGCGCCAGTCGGCGATGCCGGATGTGCCGCCCACCATCATCACCTTCACCCCTGCTTGCCAGATTACCCAGAAACATTTTTCGAAATTGAGGTGATAGAGCGAATCCTCTCCCAAGACCTCGCCGTACGAGGGAATCCAGATCACGTCGCGCCCGTTTGGCGCGACCAGGTGGACGACCAGCGGCGAGAGCCCGTAAGGCGTGTTCAGCCGTTCCCTGCTCGAAACGGTCCATCCCTGTGTTACAGCCCGTTCGAGCACGCCGTCGATACCGTATCCCCAGAGGGGACTTCCGGTGAACGAGGCGAAATCGGCGCCAGGCCCGTCGTACTTTACAGTAGGATCTATTTTCGGGTACATGTTGCTTTCCAGTATGCGAAAAGTGGAATGCCGGCAGTCAACTCAAGTCCTGTACTTGCCAGCGGAATAGGTACTTTTCGATAGTTTTTACCAGTATGTAAGCGCCCACCGCCAGCGCACTGGCTAGTATGGTAACAGCCCACACCCTGTCGGCCCGATACTGCGACATGCCCTGAACAATCAGATAGCCTAGGCCTTGGCGGGCGAAAAGCCACTCGGCCACGACGGCGCCAATTATGCTGCCGGTAAATGCGATCTCATGGGCAGCAATATAGTAGGGAAGTGCGCTTGGCCAGCGGACCTTTGTGAAGATCTCCCATTGGCTGGAATCCAAAGTTTGCATCCGATCCAGCAGAACTGAGTCGGCCGACTTCAGCCCTTTAGTCACATTTGCCAATATTGGGAAGAAAGTCACCAGAACGACAATAATTATTTTTGGCAGCGGCGTGTCGCCCAAAATAATAATCAGGATGGCGGCGATCGTAACAAATGGTACGTTCTTGACAATTACAGTCCAGGGAATGGCAAGGGCCTCGAACCAGGGCAAGTACAGGAAGGAGACCGACAGGGCGATAGCGATCGCATTGGCAACAGCGTAGCCGGTCAGTGCCTCGATAATCGTGATCCTGGTATGAAAGAGCAGAATCTCCCTTTCGGTCCATAGCACATCTGCCACCATATCGGGCGGCGGCAACAGAAAGGAAGGAAATCCCGAAATCTGAATCGCCAATACCCAAAGAATGGGCACGGAAACAAACATGATAAGGTACGCAAGCCGTTCGTTCATGATGATACCCTGACGGGAGTTGCGAACTAAGTTTGTACCAGAGCAACCTGCATAGCGGCCTACGGTTGCTTCGGCTGTCTGACGGTTAGTAGTCTGTTAATCGCTCAATTCGACTGCGCGGTAGAGCGAAGAACGCACGCGTGCTACTTCGCGCAAGAAGTTCTCGTCGGTGCGAAAGGCTCTGGAACGCGGTCGGGGCAACTCGATTTCGATCACTTCGGCAATTCGACCGGGCCGGGCCGAGAGAACGACCACCCGGTCGGACAAGATTGTAGCCTCCTCCACGCTGTGCGTGACAAAGATCACGGTTTTGGCTGAACGACTCAAAACGCCGCCCAGCCATTCACCCATCGATTCACGCGTCAATTCGTCCAAGGCGCCGAACGGTTCGTCCAGCAGCAAAATGTCTGGATCGTGAACGAGAGCGGCGGCAATGTTGACCCGCTGCTGCATCCCACCGGAAAGTTGGTGCGGGTAGTGGTGGTGAAACTCGCCCAGGCCAAAGTCGGTTAACAGCTCGTCTGGCGACAACGCGCCGTCACGGCCCGTAATCTCCAACGTCATCCGCACATTTCTCAGTGCAGTGCGAGAAGCCAGCAAGGCCGGGCGCTGAAACGCAACACCGATCTGGTGCTGGCGGCAGGCGTTTCTCGGCGTGTCGCCGTTCACCAGTACACTCCCGCCGCTCGGTTCCTCCAGCCCGGCTGCAATGCGCAACATCGTCGTCTTGCCGCAGCCCGACGGGCCGATCAGAGTGACAAACTCGCCGTCCTGTATGGTCAGGCTGACGTCCTGTAACGCTTCGACGTCACCGAACTGCTTGTCGACCCGCGAAAACTCGATTGCCAAAGTCTTGCTTCTCCGATTGTGCCCCTACTCGCACGCGGGCAGTTCCATTTGTTCAAACTGAATCATTGAGGCCACTTGCGCATTCCAACGGTCAGGGGACATGTGGCCTAGTGGAAGTTCGCCATCTCCCATAACCAGATTCTCTTGAAGCTGGAACCGGCGCAGAGCCTGTTCCTTGGTTAATTGGGCATCTACAGCATACCTGACGGCTATCTCGGCTGATTCTTCCGGGTTGCGCTGCACATGCATAAGGCCCCGAATTACCGCGGCCAGATAGCGGCTAACCAGATCGGGGTTTTCCTCCAAAGTGGCCCGCCGCACGGTCAGGACTTCTGAATAGTCATCCCAGCCCCATTCGCTGAACTGAAACGCGACCCAGTTCATGTACCCTTGCTCTTCCATCAAACGCGTTTCGTTGATTAACCAGGCCCCGGTGTAATCCATCTCGCCGGCCAGAACTGGATCCGGCGTGAAGCCGGTTTCGACAAGCTCCACTTCGTCGGAGGAGATTCCGTACGTGCGGGATAAGAAGTCAAAGTAGTGGCCTTCACCTTCATGTATGCCAACCGTCTTGCCGATGAAGTCCTGAGGCGTCAGCTTCTTTTCTGAACGCTGATCCGTCGGCGTGTCATGATCCAGCCCCAGCCAAATATATGGACTGTGTTTGATCAAGGACCCTACGGCGACGAGGTCGGCCCCGCCAGGACCGGAAATGAACACGGGAATCAGACCGCCCCCGGCACTGACGGCGAAATCCACGCCTCCGTCTGCCAGAGTCGGCAAGTGGCCAAATCCGGGCATGCCACGCACCAATTCGACCTCCAGACAAAGATCGCTGAAGAATCCCAGCTCCACCGCGTTGTACCAGGGCGCCCCGCCGTCGTTCAGTATCCAGGACATGCCAACTTTGACCTTGTCCACGCTCTCGCAGTTCATAGGTTCCCGGGCAACTTCGAGGTCGGGCAACAGATCGTTGGTGAAATAGCTCTCCGCAGGGAAATTCTCCTCGACACAGGCCAGAATGCGTTGAAATTCAGCATCACTATCACCGGCTTCTTCCGTGGCCGCGCCATTCTCACCGTCAACTGAGGGGATAGCCACAGGAGCGGCACAGGCGCTTAACAAGAGTGCCAGGCCGGCCAGCATCAAGACGGGAAGTTTAGGACGGGTCATTGTCCAGATCTTCCTGAATTGACTGTAACGATGGTGATAAAGATTTGGAGCGATTATCATTTATGAGGACTAAGGAATACCATTACTATTTTTTGCCCGCAACGCAAAAGCAAGCTAAGGACAAGAGCAACGCCCTTGTCCTTAGCTGCCTCAAGGTAAGCAAGGCTTTGGCTGCGTTCACTGCAGCGCGCCAAGACGCGGGAACCAACTACACTTTCGCTGCCGCAGGACATGCCGCCTGGCGCCCAGACTACTGGCAGGCCTCTAGCTCCAGTTGGTCATACTGGATCATCGAGGCCACCTGGGTATTCCATCGCTCGGCCGACATGTGAGAAACGGGAAGGTCGTCGCTTCCGAGCACCAAGGCTTCCTGTAGCTCGAAGCGCCGGAGGGCCTGTTCCCTGGTGAGCTGGGCGTCAACGCCGTACACGACCGCGATATCAGCGGACTCCTCAGGATTCTCGAGCAGGTAGTTCAATCCCTGTGTTTGAGCGGCCAGGAAGCGGCGCACGAGATCGGGATTCTCCTCAAAGGTTTCCCGGCGCACCACGGTTACATCCCCGTAGCCGTCCCATCCCCAATCGCTGAATCGGAAGGCGACCCAGTTCATGAAGCCTTTCTCTTCCAGGAGACGCGGCTGGTTGACGATCCAGGCGCCGATATAGTCCATTGCGCCCACCAAGACAGGATCCGGAGTGAAACCGGCCTCCATCAGCTCGACCTGATCGGTTGGAATACCGTGCTTGTTGGCCATGAAAGAGAACAGGTAGTCGTCATTGCCTTGGAGCCCGACCTTCTTGCCAATAAAGTCTTGCGGCGTCAATACCTTGTCGGAGCGCTGGTCCTGGGGCGTGTCGGGATCCAGGCCCAGCCAGATATAAGGACTGTGCTTGAGGAAAGTGCCGACCGCAACCACGTCAGCCGGTGTGGGGCTGGAGACGATGGACGGCACGCGACTGCCGCCGGCTACAACGGCAATATCCACCGCGCCGCCGGCGAGCGTCTGCAGATGGTCTACGCCCGGTCCGCCAGCCACCAGCTCAACCTCCAGGCAGACATCGGCGAAGAAACCGAGTTCGATCGCGTTGTACCACGGCGCTTCTTCGTCGTTCAGCACCCAGGGCATTCCGACCTTAATGCTATCGACGCTGTCGCATTCCATCGGTTCCCAGGCTGCATCGACAGCAGGCAGAAGTTCATTGGTAAAGTAGCTTTCCGCCGGAAAGTTTTCCTCGACGCAGGCCAGAATTCGTTCAAACTCGGCCTCGCTGTCGGCTTCGGCCCCTTCCGCCATCGGCTTTTCCTCAGCCTCCATCCGCTCTTCTTCAGCTGCAGGCGCGGCGGGAGCCTGCGCAACACAGGCGCTCAGCGCGAGTGCAAGAACGGCAAGTAACAGGAGTGAAACAGTTGAGCGGTTCATGGATGACGTCTCCTTTGAATGAATCTACAAGAGTCAATAACGCTATGTATCTTTGTCGCAACTGAGGTCAACTTCAGGCCGGTCGTTCCCTACCCCTTGGAGTCAGGCGGGATAGTCATCGCGACGGAAATAGGCTTTGTCGAGCGTGCCGTTGCTTGAGGTCACATCGGATGTCACCCAATGTGTTGCATAGCCGCGCCGCCACCTGTCCGACTCATTGCGGTGGGAAGTATGCAGCGCTTGGCTGTGGTGAAAAACGACACCCCCCTTTTTGACGAGGGCCAGCGACTCTTTCTGCAGATCGATCAACTCCGGTGGCGGCACCAGGTTGTACGGTTCGCCGGGTACCGATTCGTGCGGCAGGATCGGCCCTTTGTGCGAACCGTCGATGTAGCGCAGGCAGCCATTTTCCTTGCCCACGTCATCAAGGGCTATCCAGGCAGTGATTACATGGTCGCCGGGGTCGCACTGGAAATAGAAGTTGTCCTGGTGGTAGGGCTTGGCCGAACCGAATTGGGGTGGTTTCATGAAGATCTGATCGCCCGACAATAGGGGCGCAGCGCCTAGCAGTTCCGCCAACAACTTGGTCAGACGCCGGTCCAAAATGAATGTCTGAAATTCCTCCTTCTTCAGAAATGGCCTGTCGATCTTGCGCGGCGCGATCTCACCATCATCCGATTTGTCGACGACATAGCCGTCGCCATCGTCTCTCAACTCCTGCTGGCTGAGGTCAAGTGCAATCCGGGCAATCCGGTCGGCCTCTTCGCGGCTGAAAACCCCCTCTTCGACCGCCCAACCCTTTTCCCAATAATGACGGTAAGTTTCTGAACCCATGCCGGCCTCCCTTGGAAAATGGACGCAACTGAACGATTGGATTTCCCTCTCACGGGAACAATTATGCCATAAATGACCGGTTTTCGCCTGATCTTGGGGCAAGTGAATGCCGAAACCTCTCTTGCCTCGGCACAGCAGTCCCTTTCACGCATGGCATGCTCTCCTCCTTTTGTCTGAAAGAATCCTGCGGACAGGTTTTCTTAAAGAGCGCAGGCGATACGAATCATCTTGATGGCTTTGCAAACTGGCCGACCGACCCTCCCAGAACACGAGCTGCATAGACCGATTTTAGGGCCTTTGACATTACCCAGGATATACAGTATGATGCCACCAAACCGACGACAGAATTCCCAAACGCAAACCAGCGCTAACGCCCAGCCCAGACTTCCAAAGCGGGGGCGTTGTGATTGACCAAAAAGGATGCAGAGTACTCTGTCGCCCGGCAACAGACCTCAACTTGCTTACGAACCGGATTTTCCTACCGTCCAGCGTTAAACTCCACTCTGATGGCGCAGTCATCAGAAATTCCAGCCATGGGATTCGATACCTGGCCAAATTGTTCCAATCCAGCGGGGCCTGCTGTTTCGCGAAGATGGTACCCTACCGGCCAGTTACCCTTTGACAGGCACTGCTTCCAATCAGCGAGGTCCCGTTCGTTTTACATCCCTAGGTCTTGAGTTTGCGAGCGAGCGTCTTCATTTAGAAAGGAGGTGACTGGATAAAGACTCAGATAACTGTTCTTGTTTAGGTGGCTTCAAACTGATGCCGCCAATTCATCAGTTCCAGGCAGGATTTCACTGCGCGCCACACCGGGGCGCAACAATTCAGCAAGGAGTGAAAAGCATGTCGAGAATTCGATGGCAGATTCTAGTGGGCCTCATCGTGGTCCTTGGCATCTCCCTGACCGCATGTGTCGCGCCGGCCGCGCCGGCCGGAGACGGCATGGCAGATTCAGGAGACTCGGATGCCATGATGCCGGAAGTCGTGTTGCCCGACGATGCGGCCGAAGACCAGATCCTCAACGTCGTGCATGAAGGCGGCTGCGGCTCCGGTCCCTTCCCCGGGATCGACTATGGCAGCCCTTGTAACTTCGGCCACATGTTCATGCCTCCCTTCCTGGTGGACATCGACGGCAACGTAATGCCCGGTCTCTTCACCACCGACTGGGAAGCGAACGATGACTTCACCGAGTACATCTTCCACATCCAGGAAGAGGCGGTATGGTCCGACGGCAAATCAATCACTGCCCAGGACGCGATCGACTGGTGGAACTACATCTTCCACTCCGACCGCAACTCCTGGCCGCGCAACTTCGTCATGGGCGCAGTCAAGGGCATTGACGAATTCGCCGACGGCGAGACCGAGACGATTGCCGGCCTGACCGCTCTGGACGACAAAACACTGAAAGTTGAGCTTTGGCGTCCCGAGGGATCGCTGCCGCAGCTGTGGGGCTTCCGTGAGGCGGCTCCCGCCCGCTTTGACCAGTACGCCGATCTCCTGGAAAGAGCCGACGAGTTTAACGACGCGACCGAATGGCGCGGCGCGATGGCCGAACGCTTCTTCCAGGGTGAGAACGCAGCCGATCTGATCGTCAGCGGCCCCTTCAAGCCGGTGCACCTGTCACCGGAACCGGACGCAATCTACCGCTTCGAACGCAACCCGAACTGGTGGGGCAAGCCGACCCTGTTGGACGGCATTGAAGCCACGACCATCCGTGACTTCCAGACGATTCTCCTCATGTTCGAGAACGACGAGATTGACCTGGCTCTGCAGCTCGCAGGTCCTTCGTCTGTCCTGTTGCGCCAGAATCAACCTGAGGCCTTCCGTGAAATCCCCATCTCCGCATTCTGGGCAATGTACTTCGTCACCGACCAGGAGCCGGCCGACGACGTCAACCTGCGCCGCGCCCTGATGTCTGCAATCGAGTGGGAGAAAGTCGCCGAAATCGCCTGGGAAGGCGAGCAGGCGCCCAGCAACGCCGGCAGCCCCATGGCTCCCTCCTATCAGTGCTTTGACGCCGACTTCCAGCCCTATCCCTTCAACCCGGAAAGGGCCACAGAATTCCTGGCCGAGTCGAAGTACGGGCCCACCGGCGAAACAGTGCCCAAGATTCGCATCCTGACCGGTGGGAGCGATCCGCCCCGCATCCGCGCCGCCCAGATCATCCAGGAAATGTGGCGCGTTAACCTCGGCATCGAAGATGTCGAGATCAAGAACGCCGAGGCCGAGTTTGTCGACGGTGAGGGACTGGTTGCGCTACGCGTAACCAGCGGTGGCTCCTTCCTCCCGCGTCCGGGCTATCTGCTGGAAGGAATCGCCCACACGCGCGGCGGCGCCTATCAGTCCTGGACGAACTACACCGAAGAGGGCTGGGACGAGGAGATCGATGCGCTTCTCTCAATGGATCCCAACAGCGCCGAATACTGTGAGCGCTCGCAAGCCATGCTGAAGAAGTTCACCGACGCTGCGCTCGTAATTCCGACCGGCTACATCCGCGGCTGGTTCCAGATTCAGCCTTGGGTCGGTGGCTACGATCAGAGCCGCATCAGCTTCTGGCACACGATGACCGAAACCTACCTCAAAGAGCGGTAGTCTATAAGTGAAGAACTGTGGTCAGGGGCCGGTTGCCCTTGAGGCGCTGGCCCCTGACCGTCTCCTATTTCCGCTTCACCACGAACGACTTGCCACAGGGGATTGAGACGTGACCCGCTACCTTTCGATGCGGCTGCTGATCATTGTCCCAACACTTTTTGCGACCCTGATGATCGTATTCCTTCTGGGCTATCTCGGACCGATCGATCCGGTAACGATTCTGCGTACACAGTGGGCAGCGCAGGGTGTCTATCTGAATGAAGAGGAAGTGGCCGATCTGCGCAGTCAGTATGGTCTTGACAGACCCTTCCACGTGCAGTTCGGCACCTACATGGGCAACCTGCTCCAGGGCAAGTTCGGCTATTCGTTCTTGGACGCCGCGCCGATCTGGCCGCGCATCCAACGCGCCTTGCCCGTCTCCGGTCAGCTGGCTCTGGGCGTGTTGGCGATCATGACGTTTATTGGCATCCCCCTGGGTATGCTCGCGGCCCGGTTTCACAATACCGTGCTCGACTATACCATCGTCAGCGGTAGCCTGTTTTTCTGGTCCATCCCTCCCTATGTCCTTGTACCGGTTATTCTGATCATCACTGTCCTTTGGATGGACATCATGAACGTCCCCCGTGGATGGAAGGGCGTTTGGCATCCATCCTATTTTGTTGCCGCCGCCATCATCTCTACGCGTTCATTGGCAGGCGTAATTCGCCAGACTCGCGGCGGAATACTGGAAGTATTGCAGAACGATTATGTTCGAACAGCTCGCGCCAAAGGTCTGACCGAAGTCAAGGTCATGGCGCGGCATGTCGCCCGCAACGCACTTATTCCCGTAGTGACTTCTCTGGGACTCCTGGTTGACGACTTCATGTGGGGGGCGGTCTTTCTTGAGCTGGCCTTCAACCTGCCCGGATTGGGCCGTCTATTCCAACAGGGGCTGGCGGGCCGCGACTTTAACATGATCAACGGTGTGGTGCTTTTCACTGCCGGCATGACAATGGCGCTGAATCTCATCGTCGACCTGATCTATCCTCTCCTGGATCCCCGCGTAACCTACGACTAAGTTGTGATACCTAAGGCAGGGCTCGTTCAGACGAGGAAAGAATGTCCGTTGCATTGGCCCTAAAAGGCTGACGGGAACAGCTACAGAGGAAATCGGGATGGCTCAGTCGGAATCCGCGAATACCGCGGACCTGGCGCTTGAACTGGAAGCGCAGGAGATGAAGACTCGCGGCCTGTGGAGCGATGCCTTTCGGCGTATGGTGCGCAACAGGCTGTCTATGGCGGGATTTTTCATCTTTTTGCTTCTCGTCGTAACAGCATTCTTTGGGCCGAATCTGGCTCCGTATCCCTATATGCTCCAAAACCTGGACCGGATCGCCGAGGGCCCAAGCAGGGACTATCTCCTGGGGACTGACGACCTGGGGCGGGACATGCTGAGCCGGATCATGTGGGGCGCACGCACCGCTGGCCTTGTCGCCATCATTTCTACGGTGTTTAGCCTCGTTCTGGGTATGTTGCTCGGAGCAGTGGCCGCCTATTCAGGTAGGTGGGCGGACTGGCTGATCGGCCGCGCCATCGACGTAACCATGTCGATTCCCCAGCTCCTTTTCGCTTCGCTTATGGCTGCGACCTTTCGCAAACCGGTCGCCGACTGGGTCGATTCGATGTACGAGGCGACCGGCCTGGAATTCTTCTCTACCCCTACCTACGTCGACCTGATCGTCGTTTTCGGGGCACTCTCACTGATCCAGTGGCCAGGCTACGCCCGCCTGATCCGAGGACAGATACTCTCGTTGCGCGAAAAGGAGTTTGTCGAGGCTGCGCGCGCCATAGGCGTCACCCAGAGGAAGATCTTAATAAAGCATCTGATACCGAACGCGCTCGGCCCCCTGATTGTGCTCGTTACTTTCGGTTTTGGCAGCGCAATCGTCGCCGAATCCGGCTTGAGTTTTCTCGGTGTGGGCGTTCAGCCGCCCCAGGCCAGCTGGGGAGCCATGATACAGGACAACGCGCTGAGCTGGCGCTACCGCCCTTGGCTTGTCGCCGTGCCCGGCTTGACCATCGCCATCGTCTCTGTCGGCATCAACTTCCTGGGCGACGGCCTGAACGACGCCCTCAACCCGCGCCAGGCCGAATCATAGGCAGGTCCCCGGAAGTTGCATTGATTCAATTTAGCCCAGAAAAAATGTCGTTAGCAATCGAGCAGGAGATTCGCGAGAAGCGACCAAACTGTGTTTCCAAAAAAAGTTTCCCGACTCAGGTAGCTTGCGGACGAAAATACAAAGTAGCCAACATGAACACGCAGTTGTTTCAAGGCGATTGTCTGGATATTGTTCGCGATTTCGATGCTGACAGCGTCCACCTTGTCTATCTTGACCCGCCCTTTTTCACCCAAAAGACTCATCGACTGCTGACAAAAGATCGTAAGCGAGAGTTTTCGTTCGAAGACCTTTGGTCTTCCCACGCTGAGTTCGCCAGTTTTTTGCTTGCGCGTCTGAAAGAAATTCGACGCGTAATGAACCCAGCCGGTTCCCTCTTTTTTCACTGTGATCGAAATGCCTCCCACATTGTCCGCATCCTTCTAGAGGAATTATTCGGCGCCGGTAATTTTCGGGCTGAAATAATCTGGCATTACAAGAGATGGTCAAACTCTCAGAAGAATCTTCTTCCTTCACACCAGACTCTATTCTTCTTCACGAAATCCGAAAACTATACCTTTAACACGATTTATGAAGATTACTCCGTCGCTACCAACGTCGATCAGATTCTTCAACGACGCAAGCGTGATGAGCATGGAAAGTCTGTCTACGAACTGGACGAAAGCGGCAACTTTATACCCGGAGGGGCGAAGAAAGGGGTACCCTTAAGCGATGTCTGGCACATTCCATATTTGAATCCCAAGGCGAAGGAAAGAGTCGGGTATCCCACGCAGAAGCCGGTACTTCTGCTTGAGAGAATCATCCAAATCGCTTCAAATGAGAATGATGTGATCCTCGACCCGTTTTGTGGGAGTGGAACAACGCTTGTTGCCGCGACGCTTTTGAATCGTAGATCTATCGGTATAGATATTTCAAGAGACGCGATCGAGATTGCACGGGGCAGACTTGCCAAGCCGTTCAGATCTGAATCCAACCTGTTGAAATCAGGTCGCGATGCCTACAAGTCGGCCGATCAAGATGCTCTGGCTTTGTTGAAAGGGTTGGAAATCGTTCCAGTACAACGTAACAAGGGAATCGACGCCTTCCTTAGAGATGATCTTGATGGGCGCCCTGTCCCAATTCGTGTTCAACGTCCACATGAGACGATTCCGGAAGCTGCTTCCCTTCTGTACAGAGCCGCAAAGACCAAGAAAGCGCCTCTTATGTTTCTCATTGCAATACAAGAGGGGGGCTACTTCCCATTGGGAGATGAAATCCCTCCCGAGATTTGCGTCATTGATGGTCCTGCGCTATCCATTGCCAAAACCTTGGAGAAGATAAGAGTTTGAAGGAGAGGCGGGTGTCTTTGTTCAACTTCGGCAAGCTCCAGGCTTTTGTGAGACGGGGCAAGGGGAGCACCAGGCCGCTGTTAAGGCAGAGGTAGAATTCAATTTCTCTAGGGTGGGAAGATTTCCAATGTACGATTGGACTGTGTTGAACCAGACCGTAAGCGAAACAATCGCCGCCGGCAGTGTCGGCGCGCCCGTCTTCGTCCGCTGGACCGCGGCCGCAGCCCAGTCCACGCCCGAACTCAAACCGCTGCTGGCCGAAATGAGCGCCTGTGCCGAAAACTGGCTGTCGGCCCGGCCGCGCCGGGTCTACGCCACCGGCTCGGCTGACGCAGGGCATCTCTCGCTCGCGCTGGAATACGCGAACGGCCAATCGGCCCTTCTGGCCATTTCCCTGGCCCATGATCATCCCTCCATGAACCTGATCATCCTTGGCGCACGCGGCGCTATCTATCAGACTGATTCCGAAGTGACCGCGCGTGCGGGGAATCTGGCTGGTGGCATGGACGAAAGACTGCTACAATCTGCGCTCTTGTCAACCTCGCAAATGGTGGCCGCAATCGATAAATCACTCTTCTCCAAACAGCCCGTGCTGCTGTCCCCCGAAGGAGACCAGCAATGAGCAGCCATCAGTTCGGTGTCCTCCTGATATCCGGCAGGCTGACACACCAGGAAAACTACGCCCTCAACCTGCGCGCCGACCCCCGCTGCACCCTTGTTGGCCTCACTGACGAAAAGGACGTACCCCCCGAACGCGCCCAGCTGAACAGACAGTTCGCCGAGGACCTGGACATTCCCTACTGGCCCGACCTGGACGAAGCGCTGGCCCGAGATGACGTACACCTTGTCTCGATCTGCGCCGACCCGGAGCGTCGCGGCCGCATCGCCGCCCGCTGCGCCGACGCTGGCAAGCATGTCTATGTCGACAAGCCCATGACACCTTATCTATCGCATGCCGACGCCGTCGTAGCCGCGGTCGAACGCGCCGGCGTGCGCAGCCAGATGTTTAGCTCCAACCACCAGCCTTGGGTAGATCAGGCGCGCCAGGTCGTCGAATCAGGCGAACTGGGCGAGTTGACCGCCATCCACGTCGACAATCTGTTTGCAAAAGGGCCAAATGGAACGGCTACGCTGGGCGCGCCGCGTAAGGCGGTCTACCCCCCGGTAATCTCCAATTTTGTCGACGCCAAGGCGGAGCTGTACGCCATCGGCGTGTATGCGTTGGGGTTCGTCTGCATGATATCCGGACGCGCCGTCGAAACCGTCTTCGGCAGCACCGCCAACTACTTTTTCGAGGCCCACCAGCGTCGCAACATGGAAGACTTCGGCTTTCTTTCGTTGACATTGGAGGGCGGCGTAACCGCCACCATCACTGGCGGCAGAATTGGCTGGTCCAGCCACCCCGCCGGCGGCGCCAACCAGATCCACCTCATCGGCGCCAAAGGATCGCTGTTCTTGAGCGCCAATCGGCCGACGCTGGAAATCTACAACGCCGACCCGCCTTGGACCCCGCCTGAGATCCATCCCCGCGATCCAATGGGCTTCTGGCGCACAACCCAGGAAGAGGTACGAGGCCAACCCAAGCGAACCTTGGCCCCGCTTTCGAATGCCCTGGAAGGCCGCACTGACGCCAGCTACTTCATCGACTGCATTGTCGAAGAACGTGAGAGCTGGATGAATGCGCGCCAAGCCGCCTACCTGACCGAAATCCTGCTGGCAGGGTATAAGTCCGCAGCCGAAGGGCGGGTAGTCAATTTGCCTTTGGCTCGTGACGCTGAGGAAGCCCCTGGCTCAGTGGCCTGAAAGCTATCCTGATCATAACGCCAACACCGTATGAGATAGTTACCGCACCGAATCTGCTTCAACTCCAGAGGAGCCTGATGACACAGTCCAATCGCCACTCAGCCGAATACCTGCAACGGATCAGCCGCAAACTCTTCGCGGCCTCGGGAGCCCCAGACGACATCGCCGCCACTGTCGCCGAAATCCTCGTCAACGCCAACCTCGCCGGCCACGACTCCCACGGTGTACAGTTCGTGCCTATGTACCTGGACCGGATCGAAGACGGCCACCTTGACAATAAAGCCTACCCGGAAATCGTCCGCGAGAGCGCGAACACAATGCACGTCGACGGCAAAATGGGTTTCGGCCACACGATGAGCCGCCAGGCAATGGATTGGGCCATCGAACGAGCGAGACGCTCCTCCGTCTGTTGCGTCACCTTCCAGAATACAACCCACATTGGGCGCGTGGGCGAATACGCCGAGCAGGCCGCGAAGGCCGGCTGCATCACATTGATAACACTGGGTGGCGCTTCCGCAGCAGGCTCACAAGTCGTCCCCTTTGGGGGCGCCCGCGGCGCCCTGGGCACGAACCCCATCGCAGTGGGCATCCCCACCGGCGATGACGCCCCCTTCGTGATTGACTTTGCCACGAGCGTCGTCGCTGGAGGAAAGATCCTGGTAGCCCTGAGTAAAGGGCTTGATGTTCCCGAAGGCGTAATGGTCGACAGCCAGGGCAATCCCTCAACAAATCCCGAGGACTTCAGAAAAGGTGGCTACATGCTGCCATTCGGAGGCCACAAAGGGTATGCGCTTTCACTGTTCTTCAGCCTCATGGGCGGGCTTGCCGGTGAATTCAACGCTGAGCTGACTTCCATGGCGGGGCTGTTCATGCAGGTTTATGACGTAGCTGCATTCACGCCTCTTGAAGGCTATCAACGAAACGTCCGCGCCGTCCTGGACGCCATGAAGTCGATACCGCCGGCCCCGGGATTCGACGAGGTGCTGGTGCCGGGCGACTTCGAGCGCCGTTCACGGCAGCAACGTCTCGCCGAAGGCATCGAAGTCCCGGGCGAGACATTCGGCCAGATCGAAGCATGGGCCGACAAACTGAACGTATCCTTAACCGAAGAAAAATAGGAGGAAAAGGCAGATGGCGCAGCGATATCGAGTTGGCGTGGTCGGTCTGTCAGGAATCGCGGCCAACCGGCCGGCTCCCGAACCGGACAACATTTTGAAAACGCCCAGCCCTAACTCCCATCTGGGCGCCTACCATCTTATCCCCCAAACCGACGTCGTTGCCGTCTGTGAACTGAAGACGGAGCTGTTCGAAAAAGTGGCGGATACCTGGGGGCAGGAGTTCGGGGAGTTGGAAACCTACACCGACTACCGCGCAATGATCGAACGCGAGAATCTTGATATCGTCAGCGTCGTCACTTCAGACCACCGCCACACCGACATCGTGGTGGAAGCTGCAAACGCCGGCGCCAAGGGAATCATCTGCGAAAAGCCGTTCGCCACAACAGTTGACGAATGCGCCCGGATGATCGAAGCCTGCGAGGCGAACGGAACGCTCCTTTCCATCGACCACACCAATCGCTGGGGACCCCACTACGATGTCGCCAGAGAAGCGATCCGCAGCGGCTCAATCGGCGAAGTGCAGCGCATTGTCGCCACGCTGGGCGGCCCGCGCGCCATGATGTTCCGCAACGGCACGCACCTCGTCGACGGCGTCTGTTTCTTCGCCGATTCGGAGCCGGAATGGGTCTTTGCCGAACTGGAACCAGGCTACGATCACTATGACAGGTATCTCGGCGACGGCGGCAGAGATCCGGCAACCGATCCGGCAGTCTCCGGCTACGTCCATTTCCGTAACGGCGTGCGCGCCTTTGTCAACGCCAATAAGTCGCAATTTGCAGCCAGCTTTACCTTCCAGGTCTACGGCGAAACCGCCATGCTCGACGTCCACAACAGTCGCGTCATCCGTCGCGACAGAAATAACTCCGAATTCCTTCCCTTCGAAACCCACCTATACACCAGGATTCCAGCCTGCGTCGCCGACCTCATCGCCGCGATCGAAAACGGCAGTGACCTGCTCAGCCCGGCCAGAGAAGCCAAAAAGACAGTTGAGATTCTGGTCGGCTTCCTCCAATCCCACGCCCGCGGCAACGTGCGTGTCGACCTGCCGCTGCCGCCGGGGCACTGAGATCGATGCGAGCGGTCCCGGACGACAGAAAATTCGTCATCGCAGATCAGAATAGCTACCCGACCGACCTGGTCTGCCCCAACCCGCGCGGCTGGTACCACTCCGTCGCAAACGTCGTTGCCACGCCTTCAGGCCTGGTCGCCGTCTACCGGCTCTCCGACTCCCACTCGGCCGTCAGCGCCCACATCATGGTTGCCTACTCCAGCGACGGCGGTCGCACCTGGCAAGGTCACCGTTCCATCTCCCACCGCAACGTCTGGCAGCACAACAGCGTCTGGGTCGCCCCCCAGTTGAGCCGCCTGCGCGATGGACGCCTCGTCATCATCTGCGATCTGGGCCATCGTGCCTCAGGAGACGACTGGCCCCGCCTGGCCTTCTGGCAGCGGCCCCCGCGCGGAATGGCCAACTACCTCTTCTGGAGCCAAGACAACGGCCGCGCCTGGAGCCAACCAAGCCAATGTGACGACGTCGGCGGCGAACCTGGCTACATAGTCGATCTTTCGGACGGAACCTTGGTCTACACCCGCACCGAGCCGGTCGAAACCGACGTCTTTGAAAGCCCGCCTCCACCCGGCCACAACCTCTACCACCGCAATACCGCCGTCTTCTCAAACGATCGCGGCAAAACATGGAACCGTACCTCAACAATCTCCGACGACCCCTACCACGGCGACGCCGAAGTGGGCATCGTCGAACTGGAGCCGGGCCATCTGCTGGCAATAACCCGCATCGGCTTCGCCAACGGCGCCTTCGGTCAGCCCAGCCGCTTGATCCACAGCTACGACTACGGCAGAACTTGGAACGAGCCCCAACTTGCGCCCTTCTACGGCCAACGCACCGCCGTGCATCGACTTCGCTCCGGCAAGCTGCTGGTCACATACCGCAACCGCTGGGGAACCTTTGCCAGCTACGCCTTCCTCTGGGACCCCGCCGAAAAGCTGGGCTTCGAGCCGGCATCCTTCATCTGGGACGAGTCACGCTGCCAGCTCGACAAGGGCTGTCTCACCATGACGACAGACCGCGAGCCAGAGAATCAAGTATTCTTCTCACTCTATCCAGCGCTCACCAGCCGCGCCCGCGTGGAGCTGGAGGCCGAGCTTCGCCTGGCCGATCCTTCCAGCCAAGGCTGCGACCTCTTTGCCGGCTGCCGCGTTCGCATCACCCCCCAGGAACTCTGCGTTACCGGGAGCAGCCAGGCGGAAGCCGCCTTCCACAGCTCCACAGGCTCGGCGCGAGAGGGCGACCATTCACACCCCCAACCGGCCCATCGCTTCCCGTTGGATACGACGCAATGGCACACCTACAGAATCGTACGTTCAGAAGGGGAAATCGCCGTCTACGTCGATGGACGCCTTTGTCTGAGAACAGCGGCGCGCATGCCTGGCGCCCGACCCGTCCGTTTCGGCAGCGATCTGCGCGGCATCTCCCACTGGCGGGCGGTGAGCGCCTCGGTTGAGAACCCGCACGGCCACAACATCAACTGGTCCTGGCGCGCGGCCTCCGGGGTCTATCCAGACCAGTTCCGGCGCAACCGCATGGTCCGCCTCGACGCTACCGCCGACTCCGGCTACAGCAACTGGGACCAGCTCGAAGACGGCGCCGTCATTATCGCAGACTACTCAAACGATGAATTCAGAGACGCCAACTGGACATCGAGCGCCCAACCGATCATCAAGGCCTATATCGTCAGCGAAGAGGAGTTGACATGACAACATACCGAGCCGGTGTCATCGGCCATACCGGCCGCGGCAACTACGGCCACAACCTTGACACCGTCTACCTGGGCATGGAAGAAATCGACTTGGTCGCCGTCGCCGATGCCGACCCCGATGGACTGGCCGCCGCGGGCGAGCGCCTTAGCGTGGACCGCGCCAGCCGCTATCAGAATTACCGCCAGATGCTCGAACAGGAGCAACTGGACATCGTCAGCGTCGCGCCCCGCTGGATGGACCAGAAACATGACATGGTCATCGCCGCCGCCGAGGCCGGCGTGCGCGGCATCTTCTGCGAAAAGCCCTTCGCGCCAACCTTGGCGCAGGCCGATGCCATGATCGCAGCCTGCGACCGCGCCGGGACAAAGATAGCCGTTTCACATCAGGGCCGCGTGAGTCAATCCTCCCACAAGACGAAGCAGATGATAGCGGACGGCGTCATCGGCGAAGTCAAAGAAGTCCACAGCGCCGGCAAACAGGACCATCGCGGCGGCGGCCAGGACCTGATGGTTCTCGGCACGCACTCGCTCGACATGCTCTGCTTCCTCTTCGGCCATCCCCGCTGGGTACAGGCCTACGTCCTCCAGGACGGCAAAGACGCAGGGCCCGACGACGCCCGCCAGGGCGACGAAGAGATCGGCCCAATCCTGGGCAATCACCTGGAAGCCACATACGCCTTCGACAACGGCATCATGGCAACCTTCCACTCGCGCCGTCGCGAAGTGCGCCCAGGCCCCCGGCCCGGCGGACTTGAAATCCTCGGCGCCGAAGGAATCCTGCTGAACCGCGACGGCTACCTCCTCCATTGTCCCCATCCCAACTGGAATCCGGCCATGGTCGAGCCAGCCTGGAAAGTCGTGCTCAAGCCGAGCAACCCCGGCTTCGATACGCTCAACGCCTACATGGTCCGCGACCTGATCGCCGCCTTCGAAGAAGGACGCGAACCGATCTCCAGCGGACGCGACGCACGCTGGGCGCTGGAGATGATCCTCGGCGTCTACGCCGCGCATCGTAATGGTCGGACTCCTCTGCCGCTGGCGGATCGTGAACATCCACTGCGAGACTGGGTCTGAATGTAGCGATCTTCACATCCCGAAAAAAGGTCATTCGCGTAGCCCTGCAAAGATTCACCGAGACGACATCCGACAGTGCCCAACGCAACGGAAAACCCACAATGAAACGAATCAATCAGATTATTGAACTTCGGGAAGCCGGACAGCCCGTCTACTGGGACGGCGGCCGCACACTGACCTATGAAGGCGGCGTCAAGTCTGCCCAGACCCACGCCGACTGGCTGGTTATCGGCATCGAGCACCAGCCCTTCGATGTTGCCGGCCTGAATGCTTTCATGCGCGGCCTGGTCGACGGCGGGCCAACCCGAACCGGCCACCGCACGCCCCCAGTGCTCGTCACCCTACCCTTCGACGGCGTCGACGAATACGTCGTCCGCAACAACGCCTGGATGATCAAGCAGGTCCTCGCCACCGGAATTCACGGCATCCTGCTCTGCCATGTCGAAACGCCCGGCGCCGTCAAAGAGTTCGTCGAGTGGGTTCGATTCCCCTTCCACACCCACGGCGTCGGCGAAGGTCTCGATATGGGCCGCCGCGGCTCCGGCGGCCAGGACAACGCCGCCCACGTCTGGGGCGTCTCAACCCAGGAATACCTGCGCAAGGCCGACGTCTGGCCGCTCAACCCGGATGGCGAACTGGTCCTCGGCATCAAAATTGAAAACATCCGTGCCCTCGCCAACGCCGAGGCCAGCGCCAAAGTCCCGGGCATCGCCTTCGCTGAATGGGGCCCGTCCGACATGCGTATGACCTTCGGCTACGACACCGTGCGCACGCCCGAAAACACCGAAGAGGGCGACCTCAAAGCCGCCCGCGACCGCGTCTTCGCCGCCTGCAGAGCCGCCAACATCGGCTTCCTCGACGGCGTCGACGCCAGCAGTGTCGCCGCCAAGATCGACGAAGGCGTCACCTTCCCCGCCGGCGACGAAGAGGCCGCGATCGCGGGGCGCCGCCATACCGGCCGCGCTTTCGACTGAGTGAGCATAACCTCAGGAAAGCGGAATATGGTGAGCCCCGATCTTTGGACCACGAAACGGGAAAAATAAGGTGCATTCGGGGTGTACGCCAGATTTGGGGGCGCCTCACTGGGTTTGCGCTGCCAGCGACACCACGAAACCAGCTGGCCTGCAAGCCCCTGCTGGACAGCGCAAAGATCGCGGGCGTCTCGCCCGCAGCCCCTGTGCAGTTGGACAGAGGCAGCCGGAACTCGCCCCCATTTTGGACGGCGCCTACGCCGCCTCACGCCCTTGACCTTTCCACATCTTTCTGCTACAGTCCGCCCCCAACACAGGAGGAGAAAATGACTACGCAATCAACCAACGACCGCCTAGATCGCGTGGAGCGCATCCTGGAGCAGCTCGCCGAACGGCAAGAGCGCACAGATGAACAGCTTAACCACTTGGTAGAAGTCACCGACAGGTTGATCGGCCGTAACGCCGAACAGATCGGCCAACTGGTCAACAACATGAACTTCCTGCGGACTGCTGTAGAGGGGCATCTCACAGATCCCAAAGCACACACCGCAGACTGACCCCTACACTATAGCATACTGAAAAGCTGATCTGCTTTCCGCCTGGGCCAGGGCAATCGTAACGAAAGCGGAGACGGTTTCTGCCGACTTTATCGCCTCGTTTGCCGCCTCTACGTCGGGTTCCTCAAAGCCCTGCTCAGGACGCCGCCCGCTCATACAGGATTTCCTGGGATTCGAGAGCCGTGTTGACAAAGGAATAAGGATTGTTGCGCTGCTCGGAAAGATGTTCAGGCGTGGTTACGATCACGTCAACAGGCAACACGAATTTCTCGCCAATCGCCCTGCGAATGGGGTTGCCCCGTTTGGGCCAGTCGTCCAAGGATTTGAGGACGACGAGGAGGTCGATGTCGCTGTGGGAGCCGGCGTTGCCCCGGGCATGGCTGCCGAAGAGGATGATCTGCTCCGGGTCGAATTTTTGGGCGATCAACTGGGCAACGGCCTGAATTGTGGCCTTGTCGATGGTGACTTTACTCACTCGCGGAAAACCTCGTTGCGCAAGTTCTGTCGTGAACGTGATTAAATCGATCAGTCAAGGGTCAGGCACATTCTAGCGGATTTCGCGTCCAGGGTGAAGCCGCCCCTCAGACGGCCACCTCAACATCCGTATCGCCGGCGGCGAGGGCGTTGTAGTAGGCGAGGACCATCGCCTTCGTCCGGTAGTGGCCGAAGGCGGCTTGGTCGTGCTTGCGGACGATGGGGAAGGTGTCGAGGATGTAGGCGGCATCATCGCGGGAGAGGCCGTAGAGGTGGAAGTAGAGGGCGTCGAGGCGGGCGCGCAGGTGGCGGCGTTGTTCTTCGTTCCAGATGAAGGGCGGGCCGTGGTGGCCGAGGTCGCGTGCGAAGGGGGCCATGTCGTGGGCGGTGTAGGTGAGGCGCAGGACGTGGTGGCGGACGAGTTCGCGGGCGGTGGCGGGGCCGAAGGCGCGGTCGTAGTCGGCGGGCGCGATGACAGGGAGTTGTTCGACGATGTACCAGTTCATGTTTGTACTCTGCATCTTTTGTCGAACAACATAGTCGAAAGCAATACAGTTTAGGTTGGCTATGAGGCAAGCTGCGTTACTGGCTTCATATTCCGGCCGACACAGGAAGAAGCATTGGCACTTTGTTTCCGTACCCAGCCCAGGGCACGACCGCTGCGATCATCGTACGAACATTTGTTGGCCGTTAGTGATGTCACGAAAACCCAATGTCCAACCCTCTGACTGTGACAGAACGGACTCCACGTTTTCTGCAGGCAATCCAGTATTGCGTCTGAGGCAAAAAGCTTGGGTCAGCGTGCTGTTCTTCGGATGACTGACCGGTTCGCTCAGATAAGGATTGTGCGTGCTCTCTGGATTCACTTCGCGCACGGAGTTGGCTCGGTGGTCGAACTGCCAGATCATGCGGCCCTGGTACAGCGGCAGATACAATGCTTCTCCCCTTTTCCAGCGGTTGCCCTGCACCGGGTAGAAGCCGTCGGCTTCGAGTTGGGCCGCGGTGCGGAAGAGATGGGAGTCATTGGTCATGTTGAACATCGCCCCTGCATGTACCGCACGGGCCAAGTCTTCTTCTCCTCATCGCCTTGTGCGCGGTCGACGAGGACGGGATGGCGTTCGTAGATGCGGCGGGTGATGTCGGCGTCGCGGCGCGTGCGGAAGACGGGGGCTGTGCCGGTGTTGGGGTTGACGCGGGCGAAGTCGGCGGGAGAGAGGGGGAAGCAGCGGTCCGGGTCGTCAATGGCCGCGGTGTCGTGCAGAAAGAAGGCGCAGTCTGTTTGGGCGAACTTCCGCGCCTCGCCGCCGAAGATGAGAGCGCAGAACTTGAATGAGGCGTGAACGTCGGGAAAGAAGATCTTGCGGTTCTCGAAGTCGAACAGGCCGCCGACGCGGCCGCTGGTGGAAACCGACTTGAAGAAGCGGGCCGCGGTCTTGTCGGCGTAGATGCCGGAGGGCGTGAGCAGGCCTACTATGCCGTCGGGCTTGACCAGACGCATGGCGCGCTCGACGAAGAGCGAGTAGAGGTTGATGTCGCCGCCGCCGAGCAGTGGATAGTGGCCTGAGGCGCGGATGAGCTGGCCGAGACGGTCGGCGCGCAGCTTGGCGGCGTCGAATTCGGACGCGAGCGGGTCGCCCTGTTCGCGGCGTTGTTTGATGCCGCGGCGGCGGGCGGCCGCGGTGGGGGCAAGGGCCAGTTCAGGTGAACGGGTGGCGAACCATTCGACCTCCTGCAGCTTGATGCGGTCCCAGGGGGGATTGCCGATGACCGCGTCGAAGCCGCCGGTCGGCTGGTCGTCCTGCCAGCCTTGCCAGACGCCGGGGAAGGCGGCCTCCCAGTGCAGAAAGCCTTCACGGTCAGCGAGGGCTCGGGCATCGCCCCACATTTCGGTGAAGTCGGGCCAGAAGCTGCGTTGACGGATCGGATCTGCGACATCAACGCCGTCGGGGCCTTGCGCCAATAGCGAAAATGCCTGCTCTTCTCCCAAGGCGAAGACACCGATCAGGGGAACCTCAAAATTGTCGCGCTCCCTTTTCTTCATGCCCGCGGCCAGCCAGTTCTTCCCGCAAAATGTATCGAGCAGGCCGCGCAGCGGGGCGGTCGTCTTCTCGACCTCACGGAAGAGCATGGCCGACTCCTCCACTTCGGCGATATCGGCGTCGGAGATCTCTTCGATGCGGTTCATGCCCCCGGCCGCGTTCTCGGCGGACTGAATGGCGCTGACCGAGTAGCCCTTGCCCAGCCGCTTCATCTCCTCGGTGGCGTCGTGGACGCGCAGGCCGATGAGCGAGTCGCCGCAGCGCAGATGGTGGTCGAGGAAGGAGAGCGGCGCGCCCACGGTGAAGCTGTGCAGCCAGAGCGAGACCTTGGCCAGCTCCACGGTCAGCGGGTTCTTGTCGACGCCGTAGATGCAGCGTTTGAGGACCATGCGCCGGATGATGGCCTGGTCGCTCAGCTGCGCCGCGTCGATCACCCAGTCAGCAGCGGCGGCGCGCGCCAGAATGTCGGCGCGGATGGTTGCGATGCGTTCGAGCAGCGGGGATGTGTAGACATCCTCCAGCCAGGGCGCGGCCGTGGGCGCGTACTCGACCAGCTCGGCGATGGCGTCGGAGAGGAAGTCGACCGCGGTGACGAGGAAGTGGCCGCTGCCCATGGCCGGGTCGAGCAGTTTGAGGTCGAGCGCGGCCGCCGCGGGGTCGAGAGGGCGCAGGTCGGCGATGCGGGCGGCCTTGGCGCGGGTGTCGCTCTGCAGCGCGGCGGCTTTGGCCCGGAAGGCGTCTCTGCGCTCCTCGAGCAACGGCGTCAGCGTGCGTTCGACGATGAGGTCAACAAGCGGTTGGGGCGTGTAGAAGCTGCCGCTGTCCTTGCGCGCGTAGCTGTTGGGACGCACCACGATCTCGCCGTCCGCGGCGCGAACCGGTTCGCGTTCGAGCAGGCGTTCGTAGATGGAGCCGAGCTGCTGCACGGTCATGTCGCGGTAGTTGACGTAGCGGCGGCCGGATTCGCCTTCGGTGTGGCTGAGGTTGTGGATGATGGGGGCGAGCGCGGCGTCGGACAGGCGAACCTGGTCGAGCATGGGCGCGGCGCCAGCGGAGAAAAGGCCGCCGTTGTAGGGCGGCAGACCGATGGAGGCGTCGCCTTTGTCGATCTGGCGGCAGAGCGTGCTGATGTGGTCGTAGTAGCGGCTGGCGAAGGCGGAAAAGGTGTCGCTGGCGGCCATGCGTTTGTCGATGTCGTCGCGCACCGATTTGCGCAGACCGTAGTCGTCGTAGCGGGCGTCGTTGACCGGCAGCAGGTCGCGGTCTTCGGCGTAGAGGAGGAAGAGCAGACGGTAGAGAAAGATGAGCGCGGCCTGGCGGACGTCCGCCAGCTCGGCGCGGCTCTCTTCGGCCAGGGCGCGGACCAGGGCGGGGTAGACTTCATCAAAGACGGCGCCGGACAGATCGTTGGCGACCTGTTCTTCGTAGCGGCGGCCTTCGGCTATGGCGTCTTCGAGGAAGCTGGTCTGCGCGCCCTGGCGCCGGCTGAACGCGGGCCGCCCGAAGAGCAGGCCGAAGGCGCGCAGGGCGTGGAAGCCGTCGTCCGCGTGGCGCGCGGTTTCGAGGTCGACTTCGTAATAGCCGCTGGCGCGGGGGAGGGCGCGGCGGTCGTAGAGACGCCAGACGCGGCCGTTGGTGAGGATGCCCCAGCGGATGCGGCCGTCGGAGTTGATGTCGGCCGTGGCCAGGTAGCGCAGGAGCTGGCCGTGCGGCGAACTGGCCTGTTTTCCTTCGCGGGCGTCGAGGGGCAGGTTGAAGCGTTTGCTTTCGGAGACGGCGAGGGCGTCGGGGTAGCGTTGCGGGCCGGGTTTGGCCGCGGCGCGGGTTTTGGACGCGGCGTCGCCGAAGAGCAGGTGGTCGGGGATGTCTTCGTTGCGGTCGCTGCCCTGCTGCGGCAGGTAGTCGGTCCAGCCGAGCAGCTCGAAGAGGGGGCGGATGAGTTCCTGCTCGGTGGAGGCCTCGTTGATGGCGCGGAAGGCGGCGGCGTTTTCGAGAAGGGCGCGCGCCTGGCCGCGGAAGGCGGCGAAGGCGGCGGGCTGGGACAGGGATTCCCGCCAGGCGCCGGTGTGGCGAATGCCTTCTTCGAGAAAGTAGCTGGTGAACAGCTGACCAGACATTGGGCGTGAGTAGTCGGACGCTCACCCTGTCCTAAGGGGTCCGCCCGAAAAATGAATTCCCAATGAGCAACCGTGGGCTGGCCCTATTCATCTTGGCTCACTCTGGGAAAATCACCACTGGGGTCCAAAAATATATGTAGTTTAGTGGGAGGTGACGGACTCGAACCGCCGGCCTATTCCTTGTAAGGGAATCGCTCTGACCAGCTGAGCTAACCGCCCAATCAGGGCCATAGTATACATTACGAATCGAAGGAGTGGGAAATCTGCAACCTGTCAGGAAAGGTTGTGTTCATCACCGGCGCCGCTCTCTCTATTCCAGTCACGAGTGGGTCATTTATGAGGTTGTACGCTTGATTATAGAATATATATTCTATATTTGTCCCATAGCGGCAGCCGGACAGGTCGCACGTTTGGCTATAGAACATGCGTCTTATAAGATGCGTATTCACGATTAAGCAAGAGGCGACAATCATAGCCGAGCAGATCGAGTGCCGGCCCGGTTGGATTCCCGTTTGCCGCGCCTGGAGATTCGTTCAATCCTGAAGGAGCGAGGGACGGAAGCGCGCGGTCTTCCACGTGCGCGTGGGACATGCCTGTCGATATTCCCTGGAGAGAGATTTTCTACACTTTCTTCCACGTGCGCGTGGGACATGCTCTTTTTGCGCTTGCACAATCCGGATGCAGACCCTTTCTTCCACGTGCGCGTGGGACATGCGAGGATTTTCAGTAGCGCTTGCCTAGCCTTGCGCTTTCTTCCACGTGCGCGTGGGACATGCTTGACCCCCAATCCCAGATTGTATACACTTCCGTGAGAAAACTGCGTACCTGAACAATGACGCTGCAAATCAGTTGGCAGAAAGCCCCAATATATAAAGGCCCCGCCGTCGGAACTGTCGACGGCCATCTGCTCGTTGCCGGCGGCTAGAGCTGGGTCGTATCGCCCGACGGCAACGCCGTCCGTTGTCCGCCATTTGGAGAAAGTAAGGGGGTGAAGAACGATGCAATCAATCACTGTCGCAGACGGGATGAAAGTCACGATGTCCGGCCACGAGCTTGTCTTCGGACAGAATATCTTTACACCGCGCGACGCAAACGACATCGCAGACGACATGGCCGCCCTGCATGCCAGAATTGAAGAGGATGGCTATCTGCTGATTCGCGATTTTTATGACCGCGATGCGATAATGTCCGCCCGCGCAGACATACTCTCCTACCTGTCTGCGCAGAGTTTGCTGGATCCCGACGCGCCGCCTGAAGAAGGTGTGATTGGTCCCGAAAACGAAAGCGCGATCTTGCGCAACGAAGTCGTAGTCAACATGCACGCCTACCTGCGCGTCGTCAACTCCGACCGCATCATGGGCTTTTTCGAACACTTCTTGGGTGGCCCGGCACTAACCCTGGATCACAAATGGCCGCGCGCCGTCAGGCGGGGCCAAAGCACCGGCGCACACTACGACGTCGTCTTCATGGGCGCAGGCACCAAGCAACTCTACACAGTCTGGACCCCCCTTGACGACCTGTCACTTGAAATGGGCCCTCTCGCCTTCTGCCCGGGCTCCAACAAGCTCGACGTCCTCCGCCGCACATACGGGACAGCCGACGCCCACAATGATGTGACTGAAGGTCACCTTAGCCGCAACCCCCTGGAACTGATCGAAAAACTCGGCGTCAAGTGGTCCTCCACCCCGTTTCGCGCCGGCGATGTCATGATCTTCGGCATGTACTTTCTCCACGGCTCGCTCGACAACGTCTCCAACCGCTATCGCCTCAGCACCGACAACCGCTACCAGCTCGCCTCCGAACCCGTCGATGAACGCCATATGGGCCCCCACCCCGACCAGATTCCCAAGGCCGAGAACCGCAAGACCATGGCCGAAATGCGGGAGAAGTGGGGGATTTAATCCTTGCATCATTAGCGACTCTGTCAAAAGGAATTCATTCCGCCATGACCGCTCCCGAGCCGAAAAGCCGCACCGAGCAACGCGACATTCAACAGAAGACCGATGCCATCTTCAGCGGCAGCCGGCCCGTCGACAAGGACTACCCCTACATTCCCCCCGACTACGCGTTACACTTCCCACACATCGGGACAGACAGACAGCTGTTTCTGGACAACTTCATTCTCGATCATCTCAGCGGAGTAAAGAGGGAGTTGTGTGCCCCGCAAAAGGCCCCCGAACCTCTCCTCTCCTTCACCGACCTTCCATGGGAGCAAGTGCAGTTCAACCCGGGCACCGCCGGCGTCATTCACGACCCTGACGACGGCCTGTTCAAGATGTGGTACTGGCAGGGCCTGGCCAACGATCCCTTCAACACCGGCCAGGTCCTCTGCTACGCCGAATCAAAGGACGCCCTCCACTGGGAGAAACCGCTGCGGGATGACTGCCTCCCCTTCCAGGACCATACCGCCACCAACATCGTCCACCCCGACATCTCCCAGTCCGGCCTGGCACTGAACCACGACCGCGGCGACAGCGATCGAAAGTACCTGCTCGTGAACTGGCCCCCCAAGACAGCGGCCAGGCGACCCCCCGGCAGCCCTCGCCTCTCCAGCGTCGACGCCTCGCCCGACGGCATCCACTGGCACAACATCAGCGCAGAGTCCCCCCTTCCCCACCACCATGAGCAGAAAATAATCTGGGACGAAAGCATCCAGCGCTATATAGGCTACAGCCAGTACTCCCACCACCAGAACTTCCTCTACCGCAAACGCCAGATCGGCCGTCAGGAAAGCGCAGATTTCATCAACTGGTCTCCGAAAGAGGTCGTCCTCTCCGCCGACTGGGACGCCAACCTGCCGCCGGACCTTGAGATGCACGACATGTCGGTACGCAAAGTCGGGGGACTCTACATCGGCATAACCGGCGAATTCATGGCCGAACCCTTCTGGCAGGAGCGCGAAGGCCACAACTGGCGCGACCAGGCCTTCTGTCGTCTTGGACTCTACACCAGCCGCGACGGCAAACGCTGGCAGCGGGTCGGCGGCCCCGAACCCTGGGTAGACACCGGCTCACCGGGAGATCAAGACTACGGCTTCGCCTGCTTTACACCGGCAGGCGAGCTGGTCCACAACGGAAAGTTGGTAATCCCCTATTGCGCCAATCCCCAGAAGCAAAGCTGGCTGGATAGAGGTTCCCCATCGCAAATGTATCCGCCGGAGGAGTTCGAGCGCCGCCGCCAGGCATGGCAAGCGCGCCAGGCACTGCAGGGCGACCCCGAAACCAAGCGGGCCGTCGGCGGCCTGATCCTGCGCGAGGATGGCTGGGCAAAGCTCGTCCCCGAATACGAGACCGGCCAGGTCTACACCAAGCAGTTCGTATTCGAAGGCGACGCCGTGCGCGTCAACGCCGACTGCAGCTATGGCTACGTGCAGGTCGAGCTCCTCGACCCAACATTCACGCCCTACGCAGGATTCTCGACCGAGCTCTGCGACCCGCTCACCGGCGCGCCGGACCAGATCTGGCGCACGGTCAGCTGGCAGGGCAAGAGCGACCTGCGCGCCCTGTGGAACAAGCCGGTACGCATCCGCTTTACCCTGCGTGAAGCCAGTATCTACGCTTTCCAGTTTTTCGAATCCATGACAGAATGACCCCAGACAAGCGCTCAAGCCCAAAATAAACCGAAAGGAGCCAAACATGGGAACACAACTGAAGGTTCACAACCCAATGGGCTACCCGCCCCAGATCGACCAGAAGCATCTGGCCCCGCGCGTAAGCGACCTGGCCGGCAAGACCGTCTATCTCGTCGACTGCCGCTTCGACGACGGCGATATCCTCGTCGAGCAGATGGCCAACTGGTTCCGCGACAACCGGCCCGACATCAACATAGAAGTGCGCCGCAAGTCGGGCGTTTATACGGAAAGGGACGAGAACCTCTACGAGGAAATCCAGCAGAAAGGAGCGGGGGCCGTCATGGCCGTCGGCCATTGAAGTACCTGCGCGCCGGCGGTCGCCGACCAATGCATTATTCTGGAAACTGAGTACAACGTTCCGACAGCCTCCATCCAGACCGGGATATTTCTGGACCTGGTGAAGGCCTCCACGCTTCAGCAGGGCATACCCTACCTGCGCCACGCGTTTGTGCCGCAGCCGGTGATGGGCCGATCGCCGGCCCAGTTGAGAGCTTACGTCGATGGCCCTGACGACATTACGGGCCGTCCCTTCATGAGCGAAGTCATCGCCGCGCTCACACGGCCGAAGTCAGCCGAGGAGACCCGCGGCCACGACTTCGACCGCTCCACTCCCCGCTTCGTCGAGCCCGATACCGAGGAGAACCTGAACCAGCTCTTCGCTGAAAATCTGTGGACCGACATGCTGCCCATCATCCTCCCCACCGAGGAGCGTGTCGCCGCCATGTTGGAAGGCTCCAGCCGCAGCCCGGACACGGTCGTAGGCCGGATGCGCCCAACAGGCACCCGCGAAGCCTGGGAGTACACGGTAGAAAAGGTTGCCGTCAACGCCGTGATGGCCGGAGCCAAGCCCGAATACCTGCCCGTCATCCTGGCCCTGGCGGCAACCGGCGCTTCGGCGCGGGCCAGCACCACCAGCTCCGCCGCCGCCATGGCAGTTGTCAACGGTCCCGTCCGCCATGAAATCGGGATGAACTGGGGTATCGGCGCCATGGGTCCCTACAACCACGCCAACGCCACCATCGGCCGCGCCTTCGGTCTGCTCTCACAGAACCTCCAGGGCGGTTCGGTCCCCAAAGAGACCTATCTCGGCTCCCAGGGCAACAACTACGCCTACAACAGCGTGACCTTCGCCGAGAACGAAGAGCGCAGCCCGTGGATCCCCTTCCACGTCCAGCATGGATTCGAAGCCGATCAGAGCGCCGTCAGTGTCTTCGGCGGCTGCCGTTCGACGGCCTTCAACCTCGGCCTGCGCGCCAAGCATTGGCAGGACCATGTCCGCAACATGCTGCGCGGCCTCAACCCGCATAACCCGCCCACCTTCGTGCTCGATCCGATCACCGCGCAGCAGTTCATCGACCGCGGCGGCTTCGACACCAAAGAGAAGTTGATCCAGTGGGTGTACAAAAACGCCACCATGCCCGCCGGCGTCTACTGGGACTATCAGCTGATCGAGAACTACGTCTACCCCCACGCGCTCAACGGTGTCGAGCCCTACGCCACCAAGCTCAAAGCCGCCAGCGATGAACTGATTCCGATCTACAAGCCCGACGAAATCCATGTCGTCGTCGTAGGCGGCGAGACCAACGGCTACTGGCGCATCATGGGCTGCAACTACGCGGGCACGGCTTCGGTCGATGACTGGCGCTAATTGATTACTTGAGCGGGTCTCTTCCATACCCGCTCTTGCCTGAAAAACGAGAGGCATCAATCTGCCCAATTGACGGTGAATCAGAGAAGCAGGCGGGCAGGGTAAGTGGAACAAGCTCCCATCTACCTGCCCTGCCCGCGTGATCTGCCTGGACGCCGGATGCTGAACGACACAGTCGGTACGACCCGCCAGCCCACCATATCCATGGCAGGCATTCAGCCATCAGGAAGAGGAGAAATGGAAGAGATTACTCAGTTACGACTGGAGGGATATTGCCTTCTGAAGGGCGTCATTCCACCAGACAAAGTTGGCCGGATCAGTCTGGACGTCGACAAAGCCAGGGCGACCGGGATGGAGGCTTACGACAAGCGCGATTGGTCGGCTGTCACCCATATGTTGTCCCTGGCGCCCTACTTTGGCGACGCCCGTCTCCTTGCCATCGTTCGGTCTGCCCTAAACCACGCAAAAGTGCGTATCTCCCAGACCGAATTCAAGAGCGTCGCCCCAAGAAGCAATCCGCCCGAGTGGCGCAACTTCCACTCCGACTGGCCCCATGACCTGACCGATCGCTCCTACTGTGGGCGGGTCAATCAGCCCTTTCCTGACCTCGTGATGAGCATCACCTCCATCTGGATGCTGTCGCCATTCACCTACGAGAACGGAGCCACCTGGGTCGTCCCTCGTTCCCATCGCGACCCGCGCAACCCACGCGGGGAAAACGACGGCATCAACGGACACGGTCCCCTTCCCCACGAAGAGCAGGTCTGCGGTGATGCCGGGGATGTCCTTCTCATCGACAGCCGTATCTGGCACTCGGTCGGCGCCAACCAGACCGATGAAATCAGGTCATGTGTTGTCGCCCGCTACTCGCCCTGGTGGCTGAGCGTCGAATACGGCAAACGCAACTGCGCCTTCGTTCCCGCCCATATTTTCGATCAGTTCCCCCAACCCGTTCAGGAGTTATATGCCCACCGGCGGGTCAGGAACGAGCCATTACAGATCTGATTTCCGTTGCGGCCTCATGGTGTACAGGGATGATGAATCCTGCCGGTCATCAACACTGGGCCTGTTTACATCCGTTCAAGGACTGGGAAGAATCGGGGTTTCATCAGCTTGAAGAGGTCAGGTCCGGAGATGAATCCCTGTGGCAAGAGGAGATCGAGTGCACCCGCCTGTTCGATGACATGGAGTTCCCTGCTCTCCGTGCGCGGGTTGAAAACCGAACATCGGATCGTGTCGCCTCTCAGAACGCACGAAGCGGCTGCCACTTCGCAGCTGACGACATTCTCGTCTTCAATGAGGGTACAGTCGTAGTCGAATCCCGTAAACTCCTCAAAAGGGATAATTCTGTTGAAGGTGTTGGTCTGACTGTTTTCTACTCTTCCATCAATTGAGTCTGGGAGGGCAAAAATACTGTACTCCCTCCACGCTTCAATGTCTTTCTTTGAAAGGGCCACTGACCTTCCAATATTGAAAGGCAATCAGAAGTTTGGGGCTTGACCGAACAGACCTGCCCGTTCAACGGCGGTAGAGTCGTCGAGGTTCCAAGTCAACGGAACGAAGCCCGCCCGGTTCTGTTTCAAGCCACAATGCATGCTAGAGACTGACAACAAATGACCGAACAACAGCAGGTCGAAACCCCCGAAGCCAGGTACGACTCTGAAATGGTCGACGTGCAGCGCCGCATGGACGAAACCTGGGCCGGCGACAGAGCAGTGGATCCCAGCGCTTATCCCTATTTCAACCCCGACTACCGTCTGCCGTTCAAGCACATTGGCCTGCAAAAGCAGCTCTTCCTCGACAACTACATCCTCGACGAACTGATCGACGCCGAACGAACCGTCCCGCCCCCGCAAAAGGCCGAACCGGCCTTGGTCGAGTTCGAAAACCTCCCCTGGGAGCGCTACCACTTCACCAGCGTACCCGCCGCGGCCCTCTACGATCCCGATGATCGCCTTTTCAAGATGTGGTACAAGACGTTGGTCAGCGGGAACACCAACTCAGCCCAAGGCGCCGAAGTCGTTCTCTGCTACGCCGAGTCCGACGATGCCATGCACTGGCGCAAACCCCTGCGTGAGGACTGTCAGCCATTCGAGGACAGCCCAAAGACCAATATCGTCGTGCGCGACTTCGACAACGGCACAATCGTCCTCAATCCCGACCGCACCGATCCAAGGCGGAAATTCCTGGCAGTCTACAATCCGTCAATGGAGGCCACCAGGCGGGACCAGCGCGTCATGTCCCGCGTCGCGGCCTCGGCCGACGGCATCAACTGGCAGGTGATCAGCGACGATTCCCCCTTTCGCCACCACCACCAGATGCGCGTCATCTGGGACGACGCCTACAAAAAGTGGGTTGGATACTCCCAGGCCTCGCATGCCTTCGCCAGCCATCTCCACGTCCGCACAATCGGCCGCCAGGAGAGCGCCGACTTCATCAACTGGTCTCCCAAACAGATCATCCTGTCGAGCGACTGGGATCCCAACGTCGGCCCCAATGTCGAGTTCCATACAATGTCCGTGCGCAAAGAGGGCGGCCTCTACATCGGCATCGTCGAGGAGGCGCACGGGGAGCGCCAATGGCTTGTCAACCGTGACGGCAGCAACCAGCGCGATCAGTTCCACACAAGAGCCGCCCTCTACGCCAGCCGCGACGGCTACCGCTTCTTCCGCGCCGACGGCTACCGCCCCTGGGCCGACAACGGCCCGCCCGGCAGCCAGTACTACGGCTACTTCTGTCATACCGTCGCCGGCTACCTCCTGCACCAGGGACAGATGGTCATCCCCTGTTCCGCCTTCCCCCACAAACAGCGGGACACGCGTCCGGCCGGCGTATCGAATCACGCCCCCCTCTCTTCGGCAGCAGCCTCCCGCCGCCATATCGAGGACCTGACCCGCTACGGATTCGGCAGCCCGATGATGGATCATGTGCGCCCGGACCTGCCCCTGCAGCGGGCCATCGGCGCCCTAGTCCTGCGCGAGGACGGCTGGGCCGCGCTCCGCCCCAAGTACGAAGCCGGCCAGGTGATCACCAAGCAGTTCGTGTTCGAAGGCAACGCCCTCCGCGTCAACGCCGACTGCGCCTACGGGCTGATTCGGGTTGCCCTCCTCGATTCAGAGCTGAAACCCTATCCCGGCTTCAGCCTGGAGGACTCCGTTCCGCTTCACGCGCCCTCCCGCCAAATTTGGCGCCAGGTTACCTGGAAAGACACGCCTGACCTGCGCCGCCTGTGGAACAAGCCCGTGCGCATCTGCTTCTCTCTGCTGGAGAGCAGCCTCTACGGCTTCCAGTTTCATTACCAACCTGATACAGATAATGAAGGACGCTAAGCCAATGCTTGCAGATGTCAACGCGACCGATATCGCAGCGGCGATCCGGCTGGGATGCCGCACGATGTGTTCGGTCTTCAACGCCGATGACGACGACGTACCCTTTTTCGGCTCCCAGGTCTGGCCGGAAGCGTTTCTCAGCTTCAGTGCCTCGGCCTCCGAGTCGCACGTACCCGGCCGCCATCTCAACGCCCTCCTCAACGCCGAAGACGTGTTGGGCCTCACAGTGGACGAAGGCTGTATCGACCGCCACGCCCGCGCCGCCTACCTCTCCTATTCCGGCGATCTTCCTCTTCCCCTAAACCGCGATCGCATAGGCGGCCCCCTGGTCCATTTCTATCCCCATAACATCCGCGAGGGATTTCACGCCCTCTACGCCTTGGCCCGTTTCCGCGACAGCGCCCGCGCTCTCGAACTGGCAGAGCGTAGCATAGTTGCAATTCAGGATCTGTGGCATCCACACAAGGGCTGGGACAGAGATCGGATTGAGGCCAAATTCGAATTCCATCCTACCACATTCATTATCGGACTGGCGCGGGCGATCGGTCCCCTGGTGAAGCTGCACCGGCATACCGGTTGCGCCGGCGCGCTCGAACTGGCCCTGGAGCTCGCAGATAAAGCCGCTGCCGAGTTCTTCCTTCCCTCCGGCGCATACGATCGTGAGACATTCGGCGGGCACACGCACTCCACCACATGCGTCATGTCTTCGCTCGCCCAGTTGGCCGACCTGACCCGTGACGCTGGCTTGATGGCGCGGGTGCGCGCTTTCTATGACAACGGGCTGAATGACATACGCGACGCCTTGGGCTGGGTCATCGAAAGCAGCGGCGATGAAGTGGACCCGGACCGCGGCGAAGTCAACAACACAGGGGACATCGTCGAAACTGCGCTCCTGCTTGGAAAGTGGGGGTATCCGCAGTACTTTGAAGACGCCGAGCGCATCCTGCGCTGCCATATGCTTCCCTCTCAGTTACGCGACACCTCATTCATTCGCGAGCCGGACAACCCCGACAACGAGGACGGAAAGCGAAATGTAGCCGACAGACATCTGGGCGCGTTCGGCTTTCCCGCGCCTTACGGGCACAAGACTTTGGACGCGCAGCGCATCAGCTTCAACATGGATATTGTCGGCGGATCAGTTGGGTCACTATGTGAAGTCTACCGGCTAGCCGTAGAGACGACCCCGGCGGGCCACTACGTGCATCTGCACTTCGATCACGAAACCGATGCCGCGGCCGTAGAGTCCCCCTACACGCACCGCCACCTGCGCGTGCGCGCCAAGCGGCCGGGTCCCCTCTTTGTGCGTCTGCCTAGCTGGGTCGCAGTGGACGCAGTCAGCGTCGACGGTTTGAAAGAACTCCCTCGCTGCCACAATGGCTATCTGGTCGTCAGCCGTCCGGCGATAAACCGTTGGATTACCATTCGATTCGAGTTGCCCGAACGGGACATCGTTCTCAGCCACCGCACCCGCGAGATCAAAGTGCGGCTCCGCGGCGATTCGGTTGCCGCCATGTCCAACTTCGGCGCCGAGCTCACCTTCTTCCCAGCGCTCGACGAGTGATGGCAGCGGTACCTGTTCCGCCGGACGAATACCCGGATACGGCAACACGAATCAAGAATAAAGGAAACCGATCATGGCAAGCAGACCCATTCACATCCTGCTCGTCGCCGCTCATCCCGCCGACAGCTTCGACATGGCCGGCGGCACGCTCGCCCACCACGTAGACCAGGGCGATCGGGTAACCGCAGCAATCCTGACCACCGGGGTGCGCTCCCACCACTGGGAACTTGGCGAGCAAAGACGCCGCGCTGGCGCCGATCTGGATGTAGAAGAATATGTGGCTCAAGCTGTCGAGGAAAAGCTGGAAGAAGTCCGCCGCGCCTGCCGCATTCTGGGCTTCGACGACGTGCGCGACCTCGGCTTTGAGGACGACGACATCCTCGTCACCCAGGACAAAATCGAGGCCATCGCCGACGTCATCCGCGCCGTCAAGCCCGACATGCTGATCACCCATCACCCATTCGAGAGCGGCGGCTTCAAAATGCACGGAACCACCGGCCAGTGCACCCTCTACGCCTGGCAGCTCGCGCAAGGGTCGGGCCGCGGCCGCCAGGAGCGCCATCCCGTTCCCTGCATCTACTTCATGAACCCGACCGCCTACATCGGCAACAACAGCCTCGAATACGCCGGCACCGCCCGCGCCGATCTCTATATCGACATTACCGACGTGATCGACAAAAAAGTGCGGGCGCTGGACCAGATCGCCAGCCAGTACTACGGAGGACCCTACGCCCGCAAGCGCGCCGAAACCTCCGACGGAGCCTACGGCAACAGCGCCCTCGTAGCCTACGCCGAAGAGTTCCAGCGCTTCCAGCCCCAGGTCCGCTACACGCTCCCCATAACCGACGCCGAGCTGGACCGCATCACCGAGCCGCAGTCAGCGCACATGGGACGGCGCAGCGAGATGATCGGGGGACTCATGCCTCTATCAGAAGGCGAAGAGTTCACATCTCGCCATCGCATGTCAAAGGAAAAGTACCGAGACGATTAGCACCGGCGGCCAGTTTGAAGTAGCAGGCTACATCCGGATGAAGCAACGCCTGCCGCGAAAGCTGAGGATCGGTTACTCTTCGAGTCGACTGAAGGTCATGCGTTCATCGCCAGCGCCGTTGCGCCACAGGTCCTGGCAGGCGGCGGCCAGCTCAGTAAGACCCTCTGTAATGGTAGCGAACAGATTTCCGGGCATATGTCCGTCTGGACCTAACAGGTAGTTGTCCCTCCCGTAAAAGATCGCAAGATCGATCAGCCCTGTCTCACGGCACTGCGCCGCCATGTCGGGCGGGACTTTATTGCCGGGAGGCACCGGCAGGTAGAGAATGTCGCCGGGGATGGGGAAGACGGTGGCGTTCTCCTTGTCGGGATCCTTCTCCGCGAAAGGGGACGTAAGGATATAAACTTCGTTGTTGGCCCATTTGGCGTGGTAAGCGGCGCCGGACAACGGCAGCGCGTTCCAGACAGCCTCGGCGGTCAACGGGGCAGCGTCATCGAGAAGCTCGGCCACGGCTGAGACGTCATGTTTCTCAAATGAGATCTTGATTCTACGAGTCATGTGGTTCTGTCCTTTTGCTCTCGCGATACATACCGATTAGGAGTCCGGATGAGGCCAGGTGTACGCATATACAGAAACTACTGAGGTGACTCCCCTTTGTCAGTTTCCTATAATAAACCTCGACGACGCCGCCCGGGTTGACGGCGCCAACGAGTTGATGATCTTCTGGCGCGTCGTCACGCCCCTCTCCAAACCGGCCATTATCACAATCGCCATCTTTGAGTTCATGCACGGCTGGCACGACGTTATCGGCCCGCTGGTCTACCTGCGCAATCCGGACCTGTACATGCTCTCAGTCGGACTGCGCCTCTATTTCACCCAGCACGGCGCCGAATAGGGTCTGCTCGCAACTGTCTGTGGGTGATGAAGAGCGGAGAGCTCTGCGCGCAGTTCCCGCCAGAGCCCTATCCGCTCAAAGAGGAAGACCTCTACAGACCAACCCCCTGGCCCAAAGTAGTAGATCGTCTTGAGGAACAAGCTGCGGACTGAAGTGCCGTTGGAGGGCCGATCAAATCTGGGATCGACTTCAGTTCTCAAACAGTACGCCGCGCCCGGGCAATCTCGGCTCCACCCCCATCATCTTCAACGCCTGCCAGCCGGTCGCCTGATTCGACGTAACGACCGGTTTCCCGAGTTCCTCCTCCAGTCCGGAGATAAAGTCGGCGGTCTTCTGTCCCGTGCAGCTGATCAGCACCGCGTCAGCCTCCGGCACGTCTGACCGCAGCGCGGCCTCGCGAATCGTCTCCGGCGGTACGATGCTGTGGTCCTGCAGATAGTGCAGGGGATTGCTGTTCACCACCTCAATGTCGCACTCGGCCAGAAAACTGATGAGCGCCTGGTTCACGTCTTCCATGTACGGCGAGGCAGTCGCGACGCGCCGCACTTCCAGGCAGTGGAGCGCCTTGACGATAGCGGTGCTGGCGGTTGTGCAGGGCAGTCCGGTGGCGTCCTCAACCCTTTTCTTCAGTGCCTCGTCTCCGGCAACGCCCTGCACAAAGCTGGCCGTCGTGCAGTAGTAGGCGAAAACGCTCGGCTCCAGCCGCATCAATCTGGCGGCGGCGGCCTCTATGTCCCCGTTCTCAGCCAGCCAGATACCCAGTTCCACGCTGCTGCCATCTTCAGTCTCAGCCCCCACCGGAAACATGGGCACATGCGTCCGTACCGACACCATCGGCACCTGCTCCGGCAGATACTTGCGGATCTCATCGATCATCCGGTTGATGTCGTAATCCAACCACATATCGTCTGGATAGATCGCCCCCAGCGTCTGATGATTTTGTCCCATCTACCTTTCCTCCTTCACCGCGCTCTGCCCCAACAACACCTCTCTTCCGGGTCGACGAACCATCGTCACGCAGTACGACACGCGTAATTCTGAGTACTCACTATGTCGCCAGACTCCCGTCAATACCGGGTCAGCCTTCCTCTCCCTCTGACACCGACACCGTCGGAGGCTGCGCGAACTCGGCATAGCGGGCCGCGATGCGGGCCGCGTCGTCACCGTCGTGAACAAAGACCCGAAACTGAAAACTCAGCGTTTCGCCGCTGTGAATAGTCTTGGCATGGCGCCCAAACGGAGCGGCACACATCCAGCCATCATCACGCACGTGAAAAGTGTGGGGGTGGTGGATGTTCTCTGGATGGCCAAGAATTGCGATCCCGTTCGTTTCGCTAGGGCTGATCGGCCCAGAATAGTCGCACCACTCCGCCAACTGAAGATGGACCTCCTCCTCGTTCAGCGCGCCGCGTGCGTTGAGGATGCGCCCTCCCCCCCGCAACACTTCCAGCGGATGGGCCACGCGCGCCGCCAGGATGCCAAACGTGGACTGCCCAAACGTGACCTGTTCAACCTGAGGTTCAAATGTCAGGTCGAAGTCGATCAGTTGCTCGCCCCCAGCCAGAGGACAAACGCGTACGCGTCGGGTCTCGTTGAGCAACACATCCCCCTCATGGCTGACCCAGGCTAGCGCCATCTCCAACCGCGCGTACACCGGTCCGTCCTCTTGCCTCAGAAATCTGTCGTGCGCGATGCGGCCAATGCCAACCAGCGGGGAGTCCGTTCCGGCATAGAAGTGCAAATGCTCTGTCTCAAAGCTGACATCGTTGACATTTTCGTGTTCGATCCACAGCGAGCGGTGATGGTCGTGGCCGCCACTGAAGTCGCGCGGATGCCCAAGTCGCGTCACCGATCGCCCGCTCGGACCGCTCACAGGGTAGAAGAACGGTTTGCGATACTGCCCGCTGTAGCAGTACCCTAACAGGTTGCGATTGTCGTGACTTACCCAGACGCGGTCATTGGCGTCCGGCAAGACCTGGATCGCCGGAAAAGGCTGGGCTTTCCCGTTGCCGCGATCCGCCAGTTCGAGGTTGACGCGCCGCGGCGCACTCGCTGCGCGCGGCGCCAACCAGGTCAGCCTGATTCGACCCTGCGGGTCAGGCGAAAACTCAGCCTGCGCCGGAACGCTGACCGTCTGGCCGTCCGCCAACCTCTCCTGCATCCAGAAACCGATCTGGCGCTGCTCGATCTGCGGCGGCTCGACCCCCAACGTTTCAAGATCGACCGCCGCGTTCAGCAGCGCCTCTCCTGGCGGCTCACCGACAGCGGCAGCCGGCACGTCAAAGCGCAGCGTTCGCCGTTCACCCATCCCGGGTGTCCGCCACGACTGGATTGCTCAAGACCCCGATCTCCTCGATTTCCAACTCAACCGTGTCTCCCGGCTTGAGGCCCGGCGGATGCACCGGCGTACCCGTGGCGATCATGTCGCCCGGCTCTAACCGCATGTACTGGCTGATATATTCGATCAGTACGGGAATCTGAAACAGCATCGTGTTCGTATTGGCGTGCTCGATCTCCTCTCCATTGACGCGCATCGTCATCGCCAGATTGTGTGGGTCGCTGACCGCGCCTGGCAGCACGACATGGGGCCCGATCGGAGTAAAGGTGTCGACCCCCTTCGTGTATGACCATGGACGCTGCACCTCGAAGGCAACATTTTGCAGGTCACGTGCCGTCACGTCATTGAGCAGCGTGTAGCCGGCCACGTACCCGTTCGCATCCGCCCGCGAAATGTGGCTGCCCTCCTTTCCAATGATGACGGTCAACTCGATCTCCGGCTCCACCACGTTCAGACCCCGCCGGAAGACGATTGGCTCGCCGGGCCCGATGATGGAAGAGGTCGGCTTGAAGAAGAGCGGCGGCTCGTCCGGGTCCTCCTCACCAGGATGGGAAAAGTTTCCCCCCAGCGCGATCAGCTTGCCCGGCTGTGGAATCGGCGTGCGCAGCGTGGGCTCACTGACAGTGAAAGCGCCATTCAGATGATGTTCATAGACAAACATAATCGTAGACTGAAATGTCTCTGCGTTAAACAGGTCCGCCTTCATCAAGGCAACCATGTCAGTGATCAGTTGTGGGCTTTCGTCGCCGTGCTGGATCAACTGTTGAGCCTGAAACGCGCGCGAAAAATCCAGCATCCCGAAGTCGGTTACAATGCCAATGTGGTTGTGGTCATCATGTGCAAACAGGGCGATTCTCATCGATTCAAGCCTCCGGAATCCTGTGGTGAACTGTCCGTTGTTCTGCTGTTCGACACCCAGCCGCGCCGTCGCTGCATGTCAGAGAGTTTTGCCTCCTGAGCCGGGACACGCCGTCCATCCACCTAGAGTTTGACGCCGTCCCACTCATCTTTGCGTTCGGTGATGTCGAGGATGTTGCCGTCGGGGTCCGTCGCCTTCAGCGACCCTTCTGGCACATGGTCATAGCTGAACTCCCTCTCCACCTTCACATCCTCGACCAGAATCTCCGCCCCCTCGGCGCGCAACAAGTGATAGGTTTCCTCCAGATTGTCGACTAGAAAGGCAGTCCCGCCGCGCGGTCAGCCACGCGTTACACCTTTATCTCCCTGCGATACATTGTGATCGCCTCCTGCTCGCGGAAGCCCAGTTGCTCGTATAGCGGCAGCGCCCTGGAATTCAGACTGTCCATATCCAGTTCAACACGTTTGAACCCGTTTTCCCGCAGCCGGCCCATTGCCTCCAGCATCAGACAGGTTCCCAGGCCTCGGCGTCTGAACTCAGGATGGACGCCAAGAATGTGGAGATGAGCGAGGCCCTTTTCCCTGGGGTTGAGACTGGGCGCGCAATGGCAGATGCCAGCGAAAACCCCTCCCGCCTCGGCCACCACGCTGATCTCCTCTCGGAAACGGGGCGAAGAGGCGTGTCGCGCCCAGCTTTCGTCCGAATACGAAAACCCGCCCCAATGGTCGGAAAACGAAGCGTTGAAAGCCGCAATCCAAGCCGGCGCATCCCCCAACCGGTAAGTCCGCAGCGATATTCCCTCAGGAACGCGCCCTTTCGACTCAAAGGCCGCAGGCGCTGTTCCCAGCTCGCAGGCCATGATCGCGAAGGTGCGGACCGCCTGGAAACCGGCTCTGCTCAGCCCGGCCATGATTTCCCCGTCCTCACGCAATCCCCGCGCCTCGACACTGCACATTGCGGGCGCACCACTCATCCTCAACGTGGCGTCGTCATCGACTACTCGACGCGCCCCCTTCGACGCCAGATGTTGGATGCGGTCCAGGCCCGTCTGAACTATCCCATCGAGTGCTACCCTCTCCCGCTTCCCAGGGTCCACCACCCAGTCGAGCATCCACGCCGCTTCGGAGCCGGCCGGGAAGACCGTCACGCAGGCATCGATGGCGGCGCCCTCTGCGGCTACAAGGACCAGCCGCTCGACCTCTGCCAGGCGGCTGCCGAGTCGACTGCGCACCTCATCGCAGGTCAAGCCGCGCTCAAGTCCGAGAGGGTAGCGCGGCGCGAACGCAAACAGCGGCAGTTCGTCTGCCGCGTCGGGGGCCAGCGCGCGGGCCACGCCGTCATGGGAGTCGGCTCGGGCGAACAGGCCGCTCAGGGCTGGCAGGTCGCGGTCGTCGTACTCTCGAAAGCGGCCCTTCACTCTCGTTCTCCTACCGGGTCCTCGGCAACTGCAAACAGTTGGCCGAAACCTCTTTGCCTCTGGACTCGTCCACCCAGCCGCAGCGCCTGCCACATCGTAACCTGGTTAGCCGTCAGTACCGGCTTGCCCAGCACGGCGTCCAGCTCGTCAAGTATCGCCGCCGTATGCAGCGCTGTATCAGGCACCAGCAGCGCATCCGCATCGGCGTGGTCATTCGCCCGCACGAAGTCGATAATCTCCTCTCCACCGACCTCGCCGACTTCGACCGCAGTCCAGATGCCCAGGCTATCCAAATGCGTTACCTGGATTCCACCCTCTCTCAGAAAACCGACGAATTCGATCGCCAGATCCTCTGGATAGGTGGCGGCAACCGCTACCCGCGTGATTCCCAAGGTCTGTAAGGCTTTTACAAAGGCAAGTGAAGTGCTGGAGGCAGGGACCCCCAGATAGCTGCCGATCTGACGCGCCTGTTCCTCAGACCCGGCCAGCCCGTAGACAAAGCTGCCGCTGGTACACGCCCACATGCACACATCCACGCCGCGTGCCAGAAGCTCTGCCGCGCCGGGACCCAAATGGTCCCAGTCTCCCGTGCGCCGGCAGTCCTCGACAGTGTGTAGGTCGACCGCATCAGTGTGGACGACGGCAACCTCCACCGGCGGCTCCAGCCTCGACGCCATGTTGGGGTAATCGTCCTCGGCCGAGTGCAGCGGATAGAGAATGCCAATGCGAAGCATGTCAATCTCCGGTTGCAAATAGTAGCCGCTATTGGCTCCGACCAGCCGCCCCCAGCTCTCCTACAGCGCAGCTTCCACCGTCGAGAGGCTCTCGTTAAGCGCCTCAATCGCGCAATCGAGTTGCTCCTGCGTAATCACAAGCGGAGGCGACATCTTGAGCACATTATGGTAAGAGCCCCCGTAATTCGTCGCGATAACGCCCCGCTGCAGCAGACCGTCAACCACCCGCGCGCCCTCTTCCGTCGCCGGTTCACGCGTCTCTCGATCTTTGACGAACTCCACGCCGACCATCATGCCCACGCCGCGCACTTCGCCGATGAGATGGTGCTCCTGCTGCAGCTCCTGCAGCCGCGAAATAAAGTAATCCCCCAGTTCTGCCCCCCGCTGTACCAGGTTCTTCTCCTCGATCTCCGCCAGTGAAGCCAGTGCCGCCGCGCAGCCCACCGGATTGCCCAAAAACGTGCTTGTGTGCATCATCGGGCCCCACGCGTCCGCGACCTCCTCCGACATAATCGTGGCCGAGATCGGGAAACCGCTCGCCAGGCCCTTGCCCACCACCATGATGTCGGGCGCTACGTCGTATTCATCCATTCCGAACCAGTTGCCCGTCCGCCCAAACCCGGTTATGATTTCGTCTGCGATCAGCAGGATCCCGTGCTCGTCACACAGGCGTCGCACCGTCTGCACAAACTTTTTCGGCGGTACAATCCAGCCCCCGTGCCCCTGGATCGGCTCCATAATAATTGCAGCCACGTCCGCAACGCCCGAGTCCGGCATCGTCAGCACATGCTCCAAATAGCCGCCGTCACAGAAAAAACAGTCGTCGCCGTCCGAATGCGTTGGGCACCGATAGGGATAGGCGTAGGGCACGTGCGTTGTATCCGCCAGCATATTCTGAAATGGCAGACGGTAGTAGTTCTGCGAAGAGACCGACAGCGCGCCCGTCGTCTTGCCGTGAAACCCGCCCTGAAAAGCGATAATCTTGTGCTTTCCGGTGAAAATCCGCGCTGTCTTCAGCGCGGTTTCAACCGCCTCCGCCCCCGTGTTGGCGATGTGCGAGACTGACAGATCGCCCGGCGCCCGGTCGGACAGCTTCTCCGCCAGCTCGACCCGATTGCGGTTGGGATTCACCCCGCCCTGGCTGTGCATCATCGTCTCCGACTGCTTCGCAATCGCCTGGACGATGCGCGGGTTGCTGTGCCCTGCCGTCGCCACGCAGAAGCCGGCAGTCAGATCCACATATACGTTTCCATCGGCATCCACGATGTTGGCCCCGCGCGTGCGCTCCCAGAACACCGGCGTCTGTCCGCGTGGAATCACCGAGCTGGTCGGGGGCTCGACCTTGCTGAGCCGCTCAGTTAACTTGCGCGACTGCGGTCCCGGCGGGGGCGTCACCATCGCGGGCAGCGCCGTTCCGTCCTCCAGAGCCTGCAGGTTTAAGTTCGACGAGTAAGTTTGCATTCTGGATCTCCTGTGCGGCAGCGGCTGGTTAGCCTGGGCCGTCGGCTCTTTCTGTCCCCAGTACAAGGCCTGCGGCAGCCCGGCTGCTATGAACTGTCGGAGTTGTCAACGCGTCTAATCACCATGCGTTCGCCCACAAAGCCCTCGCGCCAGATGCTCTCGCAAGCTGCAGCCAGGCCTTCCAGGTTTTCTGTAACGGTGGCGAACAAATTGCCCGGCATGTAGCCGGCCGGGCCGAGCAGAAAGTTGTTGCGACCATAGAACAACGCGATGTCAATAAACGGTTGGCCGGTGCGCCTTTCCGGCGGAATGTCGATCGACGCAGCGTCGACTTCGAAGTAGAGGAGATCCCCGCCAATCGGCATGATTGTGGCGTTCTCCTGACCAGGATCCGATTCGAGAGGCGGAACCAGCGTGTAGACCTCCCGACCCGCCCAGCGGGCGTGGTATGCGTCCCCCTCCAACGGCAGCGCGTTCCACACAGCGTCGCACGTACGCGGCGCCTCCTCGTCAAGTAAGGTTGCAACGCCTCGGACGTTCCGCTTGGTGAACATGATGTCGATTTGGCGGGCCATATTTTTTGGCTCCTGGCTGTGTTCCCGCGGGGACAGCGGGCGGCCGAAACGACTCGATCTAGGTTGGGGAACTGCTGCACTTCTTCTTGTCGCTGTCTTTGTAGGCCAGCCCTTGTCCGGACCGGCATCTGGGGTAACTTAACACAGTTTTCCAGAACGAAAAAGACCGGAATAATAGGGGGATTTTCCCGTAGGAACGCGAAGCAAAAAGAAGTGCAACCTCATGTGACCTTCGCGTAGTCAAAATTAGACTTCCACTTTGCCTTGAAGCGGCTCCTTCCCGACCCCAAACTGTCACAAATCAAACCAACTCCAAGGCAGCCCGTCGCTAAGCGTCGCGTACGGCAAAACGCGGTTTCACATCTGGATTGAGAAGGTTAAGCGGCAACTGACCTTGCAGCACGCGCGCCACCTCCTGCACCGCCTTCACGCGCACGTCACGGAAAGCCTGTTCCGAATACCATGCCACGTGCGCCGTCACCAGGATGCGGTCCGTACAGTATAATGGGTGGTCAGGCGCCGGCGGCTCCTCGTCGACCACATCCAGCGCCGCACCCGCAATCTGGCCCGACTCGACCGCCTGAAGCAGGGCCGCGGAGTCGACAATGCCCCCGCGCGCCGTGTTCACCAGAAAGGCCGTCGGCTTCATCTTCGCCAGCGCCCCCGCGTCGATCATTCGCTGCGTCTCTTCCGTCAACGGCAGGTGCAGAGTGACAAAGTCCGACTGCGCCAGCAGCGTCTCAAAACTGACTGGTTCGGCGTTCTTACTTCGAATCTCGCTATCATCAACATAGGGGTCCCACGCCAGCACGCGCCAGTCAAAACCGGCCGCCTTTCTCGCAACCGATTGGCCGATGCGGCCAAATCCAATGATGCCCAGCGTGCGCCCCGCGCTGCGCTGAATCGGATAAGGGGGCTTGGGCTGCCACCGACCTCCGCGCACGGCGGCCGCCTCGGCGTCGACATATCGGATCGCGTTCAACAGCAGCGCCATAGCGTGAGTAGCCACCTCGTCCGTCCCGTAGTCCGGCACATTGGCAACACAGATGCCCGCCTCCGTCGCCGCCTCGATGTCAATGTTGTCCACACCCACCGAGGGTTTGACGATGGCCAGGCAGCGGGGCAAATGCGAAAGCACGCCCGCATCGATCCGCACATTACCAACGATTAGTGCCGTCGCATCCTTGCCGGCCGCGGCCAGCTCATCCTGGCTTCGGCACGGGATCTTTTCCAGTTCGATGTTGTGCCGCCCTAACACCTCCTGTTCAACCTCCAACCCCGGAAAGATATTGGCAGTAACCACGACCCTTCGCTTTTCACTCATTTGCTTGACTCCGCAACGCCCAGGTAGGCGAGGATGGCATGAATGTAGACCTTCGTGGCCCGCACGACCTGGGCCAGTTCGACCCGTTCGTGGTCCGAATGGGCCGTCAGATAGCTGGCGCCGTAGTAGAGCGCGGGGACGTGCGCAAGATGAACAAAATGGGGAACGTTGGCCGCAGCCCTCGTCCCAGCCAGCGGGAGCTCGCTGCCCGTCACTAGCTCGTGCCCTTGCCGCAGCACCTGTGCCAGCCGCTCCTCTTCGTCGACGCTGTAGCCCTCGATCCCATCCAGCCAGACCTCGACTTCTGCCCCGCTCTCCTCCTGTACCCGGGCCGCCAGTCTCGCAAACTCCTCGCGGATCTCGTCCAGACTGCACCCAGGGCCAAACCGTCGCGTACCGCCAATAACGCACGCGGCCGGCATTCGGTTAAAATAGTCTCCACCTTGAAACCGCCCTATAAAAATCGATTCCGCTCCCAAATAAGGATGCCGTATGTCGGCAAGTTCAGCCGCTTTCTCCTGCAATAGCTGCACAGACCGGTACCCGGCCATCACCGCGTGGGGAGCCCCCGCTTCGGCCACTGTCTCGTGTATGCCCTCTTCGTCCCCCGCAATCCTCAACTCCCAAAAAGCAAGGCCCATGCCTGTAACGGGCAGGTCCTTGCCGCCCAGTTCGGTAACGATCACCGCGTCGCCGTGTACGCCTTTTTCGATCAGCGAAATCAACGTCTCATTCGTGGCGCTCTCGTGGCGGCCGTGCGCAGTCAACAGCAGGTCGCCTTCCAACTGAACGCCCGCTTCGCATAGGACGCGAGCAGCTTCCGCCATCGCCGCCAGAGACGCCTTCATATCCTCGGATCCGCGCCCGTGGATATACCCTTCCTCAAAACGCGGCTCCGGCCCCGGCAGGTCAACCGTATCCGTATGGCCGTCCAGTTGCAGCGTAGGCCCTCTTCCTCTCCCCCGCAACCACGCTACGACACTGGGACTGTCGGGAAACTCACTGTCCAGCTCCACATCCAGTCCCGCCCCCCGCAATCTGTCAGCGTAGAACTCGGAGACGGCCCGCTCCTCTCCCGGCGGGCTGGGAATGCGCACCATATCCAAAGTGAGTTGCGTAATCCGCTGTGGATCAACCTTTTCGGCCAGGGATGTCGCCAGACGATCTGTGTCCACTCAGCCCTCCACCCAGTGTTCGAACAGCGGCTGCACGGCAGCAGGTAACCCCGTCAGTACTTCCTGCTTCACTGCCTCGACCTCGTTCTCCTTCAGGCCCGTTGCCTCCATCTGCCTTGCCCGCTCACTGGATCCTGGCCTCAGTCCGTTCAGATTGAGCCACCACGGCGCGAAGCGGATCGCCATCGCCACCCGTGCGCCGTCAGTGCGGTTTGCACCCGCCGCGTGCCACATGCGGCTATCCATCACCAGCACGCTGCCCGCCTCGCCGGTCGCCTGAATCTCCGTCGGATACGGCCTGTTTTCATCGTGGCTGCAACCCGCCGCGCTGGGGTTCGTCTCCATCCGGTGGCTGCCGGGCACAATGATCGTCGCGCCGTTCTCCGCGCTAAACGGCGACAGCATCCACAACGTCGTGAAATGGGCCACAATATCGGGATACGGAGCCGGAATGTGCCCTGCATTGCGCTGGTTAAACGGCCAGTCAGAGTGCAGCCCCCCGCGCGCATTGTCCGGATAGTTGATCATCGCCGAAGTGAACGAGACGCGCACGTTCGGGCCCAGCGCCGCCCTGATCAGCTCAATGAAACAGGGTGTCACCAGATAAGGCGCAAACGACTGATCGTAATTGATCAACCCCGTACGATGGCCGATGTTTGCCGGCGCGTCCGGCCGCTGGTGTCGCAGCGTCGCCGCCGCCACACTCTCACGCACTGCCGCGACCTCGCCTGCGGGAATCACATTTTCGACAACGCACCATCCGTCCAATTTTAGGTGAAGGAGTTGCTTATCAAGCGTCTTGTCCGGCGGCATCGAATTTTCCTCTTCTGTTCGGTAGAGGGCGCCTGTCGATCGGTGTGAGGCCGCAAGAAGCGCAGTGGCAGGTCACTCGATCCAAGGCGAACTGTCAGCGACGACAATTATACCACCGCTGGACTGAAAATGTAGAGGAAGTGCAAAGAACGTTGCCTCCAGAGTCCGGACAATACTTCCCAGAATCGAAGAAGACTCGCCCTTAACCTTCACTGTTGACCAAGTCCGCCACCAAAGCCGAATGCCAACATCAGCGCAAGGGGCGTCACGAATCACTGATCCCCGACCACTGACCACCGACCACTGCAGTCCGATGAAGCGCCGATCATGCCTGGCAAAGATCGTCCCGACCGCCGTGACCCGTAGGGGCACCCCTTGTGGGTACCCTGTTGTCTGCGTGCAGATCTCAGGTCAGTGAAACGTCACCGAATCCTAAATTTTCGAAACTCGAACCCAAAAAATCGTGCGAAAATGTCACCAAAATAGCATCCCTTCTGTGTTACAATGTGCCTGAATGATCGGCCAAGGAATGAATTCCCTGCGACGACCGTCAGTTACAAAAAAAGACACGAACGCGCCGCTGAAACCACGTCTACAGCACCTATCTGGTCGACCACCCAAACTTGTCCCGAAATTCAGCACGGTGATCTGCGCGAGTCTTGCGTCCGTGAATTCCTTCAAGAGGCTGCCCAAACCAGGAGTCGATCTGGATACGGGTCAGCAAACGCAAAATGCGCTCCGCAACAAAGGCCAGAATAAAGGAAACCACCCGACTTGACTCGACATAAAACGTCTAAACAAGCCCAAACACGTCAACGCTCGTGGACTTTCATAAATCTCTCGTGAACTCTCGTACAACGCTCGTAAACGCTTGTCCGACCACGCCCGCGCCGCCAGCAACTGCAGCCCATCAACTAAATCCCATGAACTGCAGTGCAGACAATCCCCCCAGCCTATTGTGCACACCGCAAGAAGGTTGCCTTTCCTTGCAGCATCCGATAGAATTACACGCGCTGAGAGTATGCGACGCTGGGAGCCATTCCCATCAGGCTTCCAAGCGGACCAGAGACGATGACCCTGAACTCTTCCACAGCCCTGCCTGGCCAGATGACAATTCTTCTTCCGACTGCTTGGTAGACGATCCGCAGTTGCAGTCTCCACCGACCAAGACCATGCTAGCCTGTTCCCGCATGCCGGCTGCCACCATCCCAGGTTCGAAGAATCCGTCAGAGACTTTTCGAAGTCTTAACTGAGCGTCCCCACCAGCTACAGGAGGATTTATGGCTTGAACGGAGATGAGACGATTCTTAAACGATCAGCAGTTTCATACCTTCTGCATCGCAAAGGAGAGGACAGGTAAAATGGCTAGAATCACTACCGAGGAAACAACAGTCGTCCAGGCCGGCGTCAGCCGCCGCAGCTTTCTGAAGAGCACAGCCGCAGTGGCCGGTCTCACCCTCGCCGCCTGTGTTGCCCCCGGCCCGCAAGCAGCCAGCGACATGGCAGCGCCCTCAGAGGAGCCCGTTAACATCCAAATCTGGTGGCGGCTCAGACCTACCATTGAAGGTGCTATCCAGGTCTTTGAGGAAACGCATCCCCACATCACCGTTTCGCTGGGCGACCTCGGTGAAGCCGTCTACGGCACGCCCAAATACGTGACCGCCGTCGCCGCCGGTAAGGGACCCGACGTCTCCTACCAGAACCGGCACACCTTCCGCCAGTTCGCCTCCCGTAACCTTTACCGCCCTATCGAAGACCTCTTGGAGCGGGACAACCTCGACAAGGGCAACTTCATGGCCGGCCCCATCGCCGACCTCACCTGGCAGGGCACGCTCTACGGGCTGCCCCACACCGCCGGCACGCGCTACTTCTTCTGGAATCGCACCCACTTTGAAGAGGCCGGTCTCGATCCGGACGTAGGCCCCGAAACCTGGGACGACATCATGGAAATGGCGCCGCAACTCAACAAGATGGAGGGAGACAGGATCGTACGCTACGGCTTCCTTCCCCACTTCCCGCCAGGCCTTTCCGATCAGTTGCTCATCTACGCCATGGAAAACGGCGGCTTTAGCCAGTCCGAAGACGGCCGCACCAACCTCATCAACACCGCTCCCTGGGTCGAAGCCCTGGAGTGGTGCGTAAACATGATCGATGAGTTCGGAGGCGGTCATGCCGCGGCCTCCTCCTTCATGGAAGGCTTCGCAGGTCAGCCGGTAGATCCCTTTGCCCAGGGCCAGGTCTCCATGTGCTCCTATGGCAACTGGATGATCGGCCGCTATGCCAAGTTCCCCGACCTCGACTACGACGGCACAGGCCTAATGCCGGTCTCGGCCGCAAATGAAGGGGCCGAGGTTAACTGGTCCTGCGGCTGGACTTTCGTCATCGACCCCAACACCGAGCTCGTCGAACAAGGTTGGGAATTCATGAAGTGGGTGATCAGCGAAGACTATGTGCGCGCAGCTGGAACCGTCGGTCTTGAACTGGAGAAAGAAGAGTGGAAGCGCCAGCAGCTGCCCGGCGAACCCATCTTCGCCCCCACACCGCCCGTCTACCAGCCGGCCATGCAGTTTATGCTGGACGAGTACTACTCGGTCCTGCCCGAACGCCAGAAGATCATGATGGAGAGATACCTCGACTCCGAGACTTTCTCCGTGGGCTGCGGTCAGATCGCCGGCCTCGCTGCCGCCGAACTCTGGATCGGCTTCAAGAACGCCTGGGAGTCCGCCCTCACCAAGAAGCAGACCCCCCAAGAGGCGCTTGACGCCTCCCACGCCGACGTCCAGAAGGCGCTCGACGCCGCCTGGGAAAATCTGGAGTCCGCATAGTCGCTATTGAAAACTGGCAGAACCGGACGGCCTTCCGTCGCTCCGGTTCCGCCAGTTCTTCTGTCCGCGCGACCAACCAGGACAGCCGCCATGGCCACTGCCCACCCCAAACCCCGGCTCACCAACGCCGCTAGAGAGGCTCTGACCTGCTATCTTTTTCTCCTCCCCTGGGGGCTCGGCTTCCTCGCCTTCGTGATCGGCCCGGTCGCCGCTTCATTTGTGCTGGGCTTCATGGACTACGAGATCGTTACCCCAGCCCGCTGGGTTGGCCTCGCCAACTACATCGAGCTCTTTACCGACGATCAGCGCTTCGGAATGTCGATGGGCAACACACTCTACTATGTCCTCGTCTTCGTACCGCTCCACGTCATTATCGCCACACTCCTGGCCCTCCTCCTCAATCAGAAGGCGCGCGGCATCGCCGTCTACCGCACGCTCTTCTATGTGCCGTCAATCGTGCCCATTGTCGCCGGCGCCATTCTCTGGGTCTGGATTCTTCAGCCGGAATGGGGTCTGATCAACTCCACTCTGAGAACAATTGGCATTGAAGGCCCGCTCTGGCTCGCGTCGCTTACCTGGTCCAAACCTGCACTGATTCTTATGGCGCTCTGGGGCTCCGGAGCCGCCATGATCATCGTCCTCGCCGGCCTCCAGGGCGTCCCCCAGCATCTCTATGAGGCCGCCGAAATCGACGGCGCCAACCGCTGGCAGCGCTTCCAACACGTCACCATACCCATGCTCAGCCCCACCCTCTTCTTCATCCTCGTTCTCAGCGTCATCGCCTCCTTCCAGGTCTTCACCACGGCCTACGTCATGACCGGTGGCGGGCCCGCTGAATCGACGCTCTTCTACATGCTCTATCTTTACCGCCGTGCCTTCGTCCTCCTGGACATGGGCTATGCCGCCAGCATGGCCTGGATCCTCTTCGTTGCCGTTCTTGCCCTCACCCTGGTCCAGTTCAAGCTGGCCAGCCGTTGGGTATACTACGAAGCGGAGCAGAGTTAGCGCCATGTTACGCGACCAGGCCATCGGACCCCAACCCACACGCGAAATCCATCCAAGCGCAAGAGGGCAACCTCTTCGCCGCCTGCTCGAACGCGGCGGAACACAACTGCTTCTCGTACTCGGCGCAATTATTTTCGCGCTTCCCTTTGTCTGGATGGTCAGCACATCGCTCAAAGCCGATCGCCAGATCTTCGCTTTCCCGCCTATCTGGGTGCCCGATCCCTTCATCTGGGGCAACTTTCCCGCCGTCTTTATCTATGCCCCGATGCACCTCTACTTCTTCAACACTCTGCTCATCGCGCTGGCCCACGTATTCGGCGCCGTCTTCACCTGCTCGCTCGCGGCATACGGCTTTGCCCGCCTGCGCGCGCCCGGCCGCGATACAATTTTCATGGTCATGGTGAGCCAGATGATGATCCCCTACATCGTCATGCTCGTGCCGCTTTATCTCCTCTTCGCTGAACTGGAGTGGATCGACACCTTTTACCCGCTGACCATCCCCGCCATGCTCGGCACGCCTTTCTACATCTTCATGCTCCGACAGTTCTTTCTAACCATCCCCATGGAGCTTGAAGAGGCCGCAATCATCGACGGCGCTTCCCGGCTGCGCATTTGGTGGACCATAGTCCTGCCCCTCGCCAAGCCGGCTCTCGCAACCGTTGCCATTTTCAGCTTCATGTTCGCTTGGAACGACTTCACCGGCCCGCTAATCTTCCTCAACTCCCGCGAAAAGTTCACCCTCTCCCTCGGCCTCCAGGCCTTCATGTTCGAGCGCCGCACCATGTGGGGCCCACTCATGGCCGCGTCCACGATGATGATAATGCCAATTCTGATCGTCTTTTTCCTGGCGCAGAAGCACTTCATTCAGGGGATCGCATTGACAGGGATTAAGGCGTAAGCAGCAAGGCCTGAGCGGTTCCTTTCATTGGGCTTGTTTGTAATCGAACACCTTACTTGCTGTGTAAGACAATTTCCATGAACCCATCCCTTCAGGAAACGCCACATGGAACTCTCTCCAGGAAAACAGTTGTTCATTGACGACTATTTCATCGAATCCCTGACCGGCGCCCGCCGCGTCCTCAACCGGCCCAAAAAATTCACTCCCGACGCGCCCCTGTCCATCCCCTTCGACCAGCCCTGGGACGCAAACTACGCCCAGCCCGGCCGGGTGATCTACGACGAGAACAACCGTCGCTTTCGAATGTACTACCGCGCCTGGACCGGAGCCCAGACCTTTTTCTGCGCCCTCGACTCAGACGACGGGCTGAACTGGGAACGGCCCGTGCTGGATCTCGTCGAGTTTGACGGCTCGACGCGCAACAACATCACCACCGGCAGCGCCGATCACCTCGTAACCATCCTGGACCACCGCGAACCGGACGAAACGCGCCGCTGGAAACAGATCGACAACAAACCAAGCGGCACGAACGAGTCGGGAGAACCCCGCTGGCTGGCCCGCTACTCGGCGGACGGATACGACTGGCATCTATACCCCGAAGGGCCCCACAGCGACCAGAAGATGAGGTTCAATTTCGGCTCCCCCCATGAGACCTTCGGCGGCGTAATCAACCCTGACGCGCCCTACGTCTACTACTCCCAGCGCGGCTCGAACCGCCGCACTCGCGTCCTCGGCCGTCGTGACAGCCAGGACTTTCTCAACTGGTCCGGCCTGCGCACCGTAATCGAACAGGACCTGCAGGACCCGCCTGGAACCGAATTCTATTCCGCCGGCTTCGACCCGGTCGCCCGCACAAACGGCGGCCTGCACATTATCATGCTCCAGGCTTTTCAGACTGACCTGGCCGAACCCTACGACATCGCCGATGCCGACCGCTATTGGGGCGACGAGAGCGGATCGAATGCCATGCCCGCCCGCGTTGATGGATTCGTTGAGTCACAACTGGCGGTCAGCCGCGACACCGTCGCCTGGACGCGCTGGCGCGAGCCCTTCATCGCCCGCGGCGAAGCAGGCGCGTGGGACTACGGCATGGTCTACGCCGACGGCCCCATCCTCCACGATGACCAGCTCTGGTTCTTCTACATGGCGGGCAACCTGACCCACAACGGCTACAGCGCGCAGCCCTGGCAAGGTCCCTACTCAACACCCAACCGCCGCGGCAAAGGTGTCGCCGTCCTGCGCCCGGACGGCTACGTCAGCGTCGAAGCAGAGTCCTACGCGCCCGGCATTCTCACAACCCACCGTTTTCGCCAGGAGCAGGGCGGCCACATCAGGGTCAATGTCGACGCCGGCGCCGGCGAGCTGCGTTACGAGCTCCTCGAGGACACCGGCCATCCGATACCGGGATACACGGCTGCCGACTGCGATCCGATTCGCGAAGACACACTCGACGGCCTGCTTTCCTGGAACGGCAAGCCAGGCTGGCCCGGCGTCGGCGAAGACCGGATCGCACGCTATCCTCAGCTGAACCATTCGGAATTCTATGTCAAACTGCGCTTCTACGTGTCGCCTGGGACCAAGCTGTACTCCCTCACCATCGACCCGCCCGAAGTGACAGAGTGGCTTGTCAGACTCAGAACCCGCATCGACTAGGACCAGCTATTTTGAGACTACTCGCTAAGACACATAGTGAAGAGACGGTTAGCCGGAGTGGCCCAAGACCCAGTTCCAAAGAGGAAACGCTTGATCATCCCGTGGTAGGATGACCGACCCAATTAGGAGAACAGAATGTCCGATTCACTCACGAACGAACAGTGGCTCCAGTACCAGACCCAGGGATATTTGCGGTTGGGCCAGGTGTTGACCCATGAAGAACTTCATGCTCTCCAGCAGCGCATGGATGACATCATGCTGGGGCGGGCGCCGCTCGACTATGACCGCATGGCCATGCAGCTGGACCGCGAACCGGGCACAGGCAAACCCGGTCCCCAGACAAAGGGCCACAAAGGCGCAACCCTCAGCTACCGCAAGATCCAGGACCTTGAGTACGACCCTCTCTTCCTCGCCTACATGCAGAAGCCCTTGTTCCGACACATCTGCGCCCGTGTATACGGAGAGGAGACCACCGTCGCCTGTTACCGCGCCATGTTTATGAACAAACCGGCCCGCGAGGGAACGCCCCTCATCTGGCACCAGGACCGCTGGGTCTACCTGGATCGCGACCCCTTGATCACGATCTGGACGGCCCTGGATCCCGCCACTGTGGCAAACGGTTGTGTCCAGGTCGTGCCCGGCGCCCACCACACGCTCATTAATCCATCCAACCCATCGGGCTTCATGACCCCCGAGCAGGCTGAAGAACTGACGCGCGACGCCGAAATCGTCTTTCTGGAGCTGGAGGCGGGCGAAAGCGTCCTGCTGCACAATCACCTGCCCCACAGCTCCGAAATCAACAACACCGACATACCCCGGCGGGCCTTCAGCGCCTGTTACATGGACGCGATCACCAAGGCAGAAAACGGGGAGACATTCACTGTCATCTTTGGAGAGGGCGCGCTGCAACCGGAAATGGTCTGAACAACCAGCAGTGTCAAGGGCCTGGTAACCCTTCGCCTGCCTGCCGATAAACTCACTTTAGCGGGGTAGGGGAGCGGCTTCTACTCCCTCGCCTTGCCTGCCAATTCCAAAGAAGCCTGTCCAGGAGCCTTGGATGTACATTCACAACGGCGGTCCCCGGCAACAGTTGGACGAGATCGTCCTCTTTTCCTTCGACGACCACAGCCTTCCTCTACAGTGCGGCGTGGAGCTCCACCTCGAAGGCCACATGACGCCATGCGGACGCACCCGCATCGCCATAGACTTGGGAGAAGAAGGAGCCCCTGATAGCGAGCGCGTGGTCTACTACGGGACCGTTCACCGCGTCGGCGATGAGCTTTGGATGTGGTATCTCGGCCAGGGCCAGGACTCCGGCTGGTTCGAGCGCGTCTGCTTCGCCACCAGTACCGACGGCTACAACTGGCGCAAACCGGACTTGGGGCTGGTTGAGTATAACGGCAATCGACACAATAACCTCGTCGATCTGAACCAGGGCACGCACCACGTGCAAAGCTGCGTCGTCTACTACGACCCCGACGATCCCGACCCCGGCCGTCTTTTTAAGATGCTCTTTCAGTCGCGCAAATATGAGAATCAGTTTGCCGCAGCATTCAGTGCCGACGGACTGACATGGCGCGAATCGCCGGCCAACCCGGTCGGGTCCTGGCTGGAGATGGCGGGAGGAACGCGCCACAACGGCTGCTATTATGTGTGCGGCCAGGGCGGTTCACATGCCGGCGGCGTTCGCCAACTGGTCTCCCACATTTCCTATGACTTTGAGAATTGGTCGCAGGCCTCCTCCATGGGGATGCGCCGCTCAAACGTTTCGCCCCGATCCCCGGTAGCCGGCAGCAGCTCTGGCGAGCAGATTCATCTTGGCGCCGGCCTCTGGAATCGCGGCAATGTAATCGTCGGCTTCTACGGCATGTGGAATGGCCACCCATCGAACGACCGCCGTCTTGTCACCATGGACCTCGGCCTCGCCGTCAGCAACGACGCGCTGCACTACCGCGAGCCGATTCCCGATTACCCCATCGTTTCCGCCGCGGAGGACGGCTGGCAGGAGCTGCCATACGGCAATACCTTGGTCAACTATCCGGCCCTGATCCAGGGGCAGGGATTCGAACAGGTCGGGGACGAAACGCTCTACTGGTACGCCCCCTGGCCCGAACAGAGCAGTGACGGCGTGCGCGTCGCCAGTTGGCCCCGGGATCGGCTCGGCTACTTTCGGCCATTTCCGGCCGAGCGAATGCGGCCAGGGCAAGGTTCTCATGTTGTCTCCGCGCCTATCGATCTGGGCGCCAATACCGCGCAGCTCGCTCTGAATATAGATGGCCTGGGCGAATACAGCTCAGTGTCCGCTGAAGTCATCAGCGAACGTTTGGAAACGATACCCGGATTTATGGCATCAGACTGCATCGCGCCGACCTCATCTGGTCTTGCCCAACCAGTCACCTGGCAAAACGGTGGTGCCTTGCCGCACGAAAACGGCCCGGTCCGCCTCCGTCTCAACTTTTCCGGTGTCCGCGTGGAAGATATCAAGCTGTATGCCGCCTATCTGACCTCAGCAGGAAATTGAACCAGGATGGACAGCCCTGACATTTCGGAGGCAGGTGTACCAAGATTCGACGGGGCGATGAGAAGCGCCGAAGGGCAAGTTTACGAACGAAGGTCCAGTTCCAAAAGGAAAGATCCATGTATGAAAGCGTGAAAGTAGCCGCTATCTCGTATCGACCCGCCAAGTGGGACAAAGAAGGCAATGCCGACAGAATGGAAGAGCTGTTTGCCGAGGCCGCGCAGGAAAAACCGCGCATGATCCTGACAACCGAGGGCGCGCTTGAAGGCTATGTCGTCATGGAAGTCGTAGAGGGCCGCGTTGGGGCCGAAGCCCTGATCGAAGTGGCCGAGCCGATCGACGGCCCCTATATCCGTCGCTTCCAAAAACTGGCCCGCACACTAAAGACCTGCCTCGCATTTGGATTCGCCGAGCGAATCGGCGATGAAGCCTACAACTGCGCCCTCTTTCTCGACCAGGAGGGCAACATCTGTGGCCGCTATCACAAGGTTCAGCTGGCAGAGGGTGCCCATCCCTCCTGGCACTTCAATCGCATAGGCCAAAAGCTGCGCGCCTTCGACACGCCGATCGGGCGCGCCGGCTTTGTCATCTGCAACGACCGCTGGAATCCCGACATCGTTCGCGCTCTCGTCCTGGACGGAGCCCGCATCATCCTGATCCCTTCCTATGGCAGCAAGACTAAAGAGCAGAATCAAGCTGTTCTGGCCAGGGCGAGGGAAAACGGTGTTCCCATCGTCGAGGCCAACGTCGGTATGAACCTGATTATCAGCAAGGGCGAAATCTGCGCGTATCAGTGGGGAAATGACCAGATCACGCACGGCGTCGTCGACATTCCGGCTGCGCCCGGAACCCAGGCAGCACGAAAGGCCGAGCAGGATTATCTCGCAGCTCAGATTCCGGAGATGGAACGCCGCTACCAAAGGACTTTGGAAAGAGTGGCGGGGCAGGTTGGCGGCTGAATTCCTGGGTCTGAATTTCGCGCCAATCCTTGATCGGAGAGTGATTGCATGTATGATATTGTCGTCAGAGGTGGAACCATCATAGGCGGGACCCGCGCGCCTCGCCGGCGAGGGGACGTGGGGATCCGGGGCGATCGGATCGCAGCAGTCGGTGACCTCAGCGAGGCCGATGCGGCACAGGTCATCGATGCCGCCGGCCGGATAGTCGCGCCCGGTTTCGTGGACGTGCATAATCACTCCGATGGCTGGCTGCTCAGGAAACAACACCTGGTAAGCAAGACCAGCCAGGGCTTCACCACCGAAGTGATCATGGCGGACGGCATCTCCTATGCGCCGGTTAGTCGCGAGACAATGCATGACTGGCTCTACTACATGCGCGGCCTCAACGCCCTCCGCATGGAAGACTACACCGGCTGGGAGACACTCGGCGATTACATGTCTCTTCTCGACCGCCGAAATGTGCAAAACACGATTGCCCAGATTCCTTACGCCAACGTGCGAACGCTAATCTGCGGTTGGGGGCCGGCCGCTCCCGACGATTTACAGATGAGTCTGATACAGATGCAGGTTGAGCAAGGCATGGAGGAAGGCGCCTGCGGCCTCTCAACCGGTCTGGACTACGCCGCTCAATGCTTCGCCCCCACATCCGAACTGGCCTCTGCCTGCCTACCTATGGCCGAAGCGCAGGGACTCTACGTTACTCACATGCGCTATAAGACAGGGACGCTGGCGGCGTTGAAGGAGGCCGTCGACATCGGGCGGCTCGCCGGTGTACCCGTCCACATCTCCCATCTTAAGGCGGCCAGCGAAGCCGATTCCGAAGCGATTCTTGCCTACGTCGACCAGGTCGCGGTAAACGAAGTCGATTTCTCCTTCGATGTCTATCCCTATCTGCCCGGTTCAACTCTACTCAACTACCTGTTGCCCTATGAAGTCTGGCACGACGGTCCCCTGGCGGCGTTGCCCAAACTGAGAGATCCGTCAATGCGTGAGCATGTCCGCCGTAGCTTGCAGGCCCAGGCACGGGAACTCGACGCGATCACGATTGCCTGGCTACCGGGCAAGGAGAACAGCAAATACTTGGGAAAGACCCTGGCCCAATATGTTGACGAGGTGAATAAATCTCCGGTTGACGCACTGTGTGATCTCCTCATAGAGGAGAACCTGGCTGTGTTGCTCGTCTTTTTCCAGGGTGACGACCGTTTCGTCGAGCCTTTCCTCGCCCATGACAAATACATGATGGGTACCGACGGCGTCTACCACGAAGGTGGCGTCATTCATCCCCGCCAGTACGGATCAGCGGCGCGGCTCTTGGGGCCATGCGTGCGTAAGGGTCTGTTTTCTCTGGAAGACGCCGTGTGGAAACTAAGCGGTGCCCCGGCGACGCGCTTCGGACTCAAAGACAGGGGCAGGGTCGCGGAAGGCAGTTACGCCGATCTGGTCGTCTTTGATCCGGAGTCAATCCAGGATCACGCCACCTTCGCTGAACCACATCAAATGTCCAGCGGCGTCAGCGAGGTACTCGTCAACGGTGTTCCCATTGTTCGCGACAGTGCCCCAGTGGAAACGCCTGGGCAGCCCTTGCCGGGTCGGGCTCTTCGCTTTAAGCAGTAAGTCACTCTTCCTTAAAATGCACGCCCAGAGCGTCACCGTCTGAAGTGCGGGCGATCACCGTGCGCCTTCCCGAATCTGCAGAATTGACGCCTTGGGTTTCCGGCGTCGGCTTCGGCTGCTGGGTCGGAGCAACGACAGACACGTTTTCCGCATTGGTCGCAGTAACATACGGTGCATAGAGCCATCCAGACTGGCCTCCAAAGTCGATCTGCCACCACTCTCCGTCCGAACTCTTCCCGGTTACTGCGAATTCTTCGCCGGCTGTTGCATCGCCGATACGATCGTATTCGGTTCCAGGACCATCGCGCACATTCAAGTCACCGCCAACCGTCACGATAGGGCCTTCTGGCGTGGGCCCGGCTCCCGATGATACGGGAGTGGAAACCGGAGTCTCTGTCGAAGAGTCCCCGACGATGGGCACGTTATCCGCATTGGTAGCGGTCACGTAGGGCGCGTATATCCACCCTGCCTCACCATCAAAATCAATCTGCCACCATTCACCGTCAGCACTCTTTCCGGTGATAGTGAACTCCTCGCCGGCGGTGGCCCCGTCAATCCTGTCGTATTCTGTGCCAGGTCCTTCACGAATGTTCATGTCGCCGAGAATGGTCACCACCGGGCTCGCGGCATCCGGCGAGCCTGTCTCCGTTCCGGCAGTTGGCTCCGGTGTCTCTGTCATCGAGCTGCCCACAATGGGCACATTTTCCGTATTGGTCGCGGTCACAAAGGACGCGTATATCCACCCCGCCTGTTCATCAAAGTCAATCCGCCACCAGTCTCCATCCGTGTCTTTGCCGGTTATTTCGAACTCCTCGCCAAGGGTAGCCCCTCCGATCCTGTCGTATTCCTCTCCCGGTCCACTGCGTACGTTCATATCGCCGCCGACAGTCGCTATAGGGATCTGCGTCGTCGGCGATGTTTCTGTCGACGCCTCCCCTGGAACCGGGGCCTCTGTCACGGCGGTACCAACGATGGGCACGTCCTCCGCGTCGGCAGCGATCACAAAGGGCGCGTAGATCCACCCGGATTCGCCCCGAAAGTCAATCTGCCACCAGTCATTTTCTGAATTCTTTCCCGTAATGGCATACTCCTCGCCGGCAGTGGCGTCGCCGACGACATCATAGTCGATACCTGGTCCACTTCGTATGTTCATTTCTCCTAGAACAGTGACCTTTGCATCGCTGGCTGGCGGCGCAACCGCGGCCGGCGCCGCGTCGGTAGCGGTGACAGTAGGAGTTGGTGTAGCAGACGCGGTTTCCACAGGCAGGGGGAGAGGCGTATTGGTTGCCGTCGGCGGCGACGGCGTGTAGGTAACAACAACACGGAGAGAAGTGGCAGTGCTTGTCGCCGCTGGTTCTGGCGCAGGTCCTTCCTCGTCTTCCTGGCCGCAGGCACCTAGAATGGCGATTCCCAAAATTAGAGCAATCAGAATCACTGCTTGCGGATGCAAGTATCTTTTGCCAACTTCCTTTAGCCCTTTGGTCGTATGAGATGCAATGGGCCGCCGGCTGCCTGGGCGCTGTTGACTCATGAATGCTCCTCTCAGTCGGGCCGAGCTGTTCGCGCTGCGTGCACAATTAGCGCCACTGCCGTCGCCTCGGGGATGCGGCCTGTGTCCAACATCAAGTGATAGTGCCGACTGTTCTTCCAGTCTGCGCTGGTGAAGAATCTCTGGTACCAGTTGCGGCGCTGCTCGTCTGCCAAGTTAATTATACGCTCGGCCGTGCTGATTTCGGACATGCCGCGGCGGCGCTGGATACGATTGGCCCGAATATCCGGCGCCGCGTAAAGATGGACGTGCAACGCAGTCGGATGGTCTTCGAGGATCAGTTGCGAACCCCGTCCGATGAACACCACGTTTCCCTGTTCTGCCAGCGCGCGAATCGCATTTGTCATCCCTTCCACATACGTCGCTTGATCCATCGGCCTGTTTCGCCGGTTTGGATCTGCCGAGAATAGCGAACGCATTTCCTGGCTGACAACACCGGCGCGCGACATCAATTTCTCCTCCGCCTCGACGATCACTTCGACCTGTACCCCTGCCTGTCGGGCCATCTCCGCAAGTACTTCCTTATCGATACAGGTCGCGTCCAACTCATGGCCGACAGCCTCGGCGATGCGGGTGCCTCGGGAGCCCAGTTCACGCGAAATGGTAACGACTGTCATACTTGCCTCCTCTGTACAGGTATCCTGCACTCACATCCCGATAGACCTACCCAACCAGCTTCTTGGGGGTACAGCACACGACCAATCTTTAACTGCATGCAACCGGGGACGTTTTTTCGGCGCCGGAGACTTCAACGCCTCTGAGTTCTGTACAAAAGATTGGCCCTTTATTCGGCAATTGTTCTCAACCGAAGCAACTATAAGTCAATGGTTCTCGGTACTAAAGCAGCCATGTGCACGATGCGCGTGTCGACTATGGCTCGACCACTCTCGGCTCATAGAGCGCCGTGTCTGCGGCAACAATACGGCCATCCGGCATTTGAAAGCAGTTGCCGTGTCTGCGGGCATCCCCCCTCAAGGAGTTTCGCCGGAGCTCTTCTTCATCCTTGTTGCGCTGCGCCTCGGCGGCATCGAAGTCCCATGATTCGTCGACCAGTGCTTTCAACTGTCGGCCAATTGCCAACTCGGGCTCGGTTCCACTTTTCAGTAGATTGCGCTGCTCGAGGGGGTCGGCTTCCAGATCAAAGAGCAGGTGGGGACCCATTCTCCGAAAGCGGACAAACTTGTACTGGCCCAGGCGCACGACCCGATGCTCGCTCCCTACTCCCCAGCGTGGGAGCGGATTGTCCACAAAAACAGGCTCTACTGGCAGATCGTTCCCGATTGACACTGCCTCTGAGAGATCGCGCCCCTCCAGTCCGTCCGGCGCCTCGATGTCCGCCAACCCGCACAGTGTCGGGAACAGGTCTGCCAGGCTTACCGGTGTGTCCACACGGACGACCGGGCTGTCTCCCCTGCGCTGTAAGGGAGTTTGGATAATCAGCGGTACACGCGCCGCAGCCTCGTGCCACGAATTCTTCCACCACATTCCGTGCTCACCGGCCATTTCCCCATGGTCCGAGGTGTACACGATGATCGTGTTTTCAAGAAGACCGCTCCGTTCCATCAGGTGGAGGAGATCGCCAAGGATCTCGTCCAAATAGTCAACGCAAGCGAAGTAGGCCGCCCTCGCCTTCATCATCTCCTGTTCCGAGACTTCCTCAGTGCGGAATCCTTTTGCCATGCCCACCGTCATGGGGTGAAATGATGTATCTCCTGTTCGTCCGACCTTGGGAGGCGTTATCCTTTCCGGCCAGTAGTTGTTGAAGAATCTCCCCGGCGCGGTCAGCGGAAAATGAGGTCGGCTGAAGGACGCACACAGAAACCAAGGCCTTTCAGGCTGGGCGGCCGCCTGTTCTCGCAGAAAAGACACGGACTCGCGGACGATTACTTGCTCCTGCAATGCGCTCTCCGGAATTCCAGTGATGCCGGCATCGGCGGTTCGGCTGCGCATTTCATGGCCTCCCTCCCTCTTAGACAGCGGGTCCGGCTGATGCCCGGCCCTCCCTGTCAGGTCGCCATAAGGTCTGTACGCAAAGCCAGCCGACTGGTTCGTGCCGCCCAGGTGCATCTTGCCTACCAGGCAGGTCGTATAACCGGCATCGGCAAAGACTGAAGGAATTGTCGGGATCTCCGGTCTTAGGTAGGATCCATTTGCCCAGCCGCCGCTGGTCATTGGAGACCGTCCGGTCAGCAGGCAGATACGTGACGGCGTGCAGAGCGGCGACTGGCAGTAGGCGCTGCTGAAGTAGGCTCCGTGCTCCGCCAGACCGTCAAGTGTAGGTGTGTGAACCGGTTCGCCGGTCGGTCTTTCGAGCAGGCTCAAGCAGCGGTAGCTGTGCTCATCGGAAAAAAGAAATAGAATGTTCGGACGCGTCATGGCTAAGTCCCTTAAGTCAATTCGCGGCATATGGCCACCTAAAGAATACGACTAGGGGCCGTTGTGTGCAAGTAAACTGTTCCCGCTCGCAGAAGCCACCGCTTATTGAGGCCGAACCGTCGTTACGATTGCGGGCCGCACGAACGCCTCCGGTTGATGCAGGAACTCTACTGCGGTAGGATACTGGAGATGGAAGAGATCTGTTTTTCTACGGCCACCCAACTGATTCGTGCCATCCACGCGCGTGAAATTTCTGCGCAGGAGGTTGTTGCGACTTTTCAAGCGCGACTTGAGACTGTCAACGCCCGGCTGAACGCCGTAACAGTGGTAGCAGAGGACGCGCTTGAGCAGGCCAAATTGGCTGACGAGAGACAAACTCAAGGCGAGCAGCTTGGACCGCTACACGGCCTGCCCTTCACCGTAAAGGACACATTTGAAACATCCGGTCTGCAGAGCCAGTTGGATATTCGCATTCGCAGGAGACTCGTCGCGCGCACAGACGCGACAGTTGTCGCCAGGATGAAGCAGGCCGGAGCAATTCTCTTGGCCAAAACAAATTGCCCGCCATCGGGAAGCGGCCCAGATACCGAAAACGCCATAATTGGCCAGACGTATAATCCGCACAACGCCAGCCGCTCTCCCGGCGGCAGCAGCGGGGGCGAAGCTGCCCTGATTGCAGCTGGGGGATCCCCTTTAGGTCTGGGCAGCGATACCGGCGGCGGGCTGCGCGTTCCTGCTGCCTTTTGTGGCGTAACAGCTCTCAAGCCGACGCAGGGCCGCGTCCCCAACTCCGGAGTCTACAACCAGCCGGGCGGGTTTACCGATCAACGCACTCAGATCGGGCCGGTGGCCCACCGCATCGAGGATCTTCTGCTCGCCCTGAGGACCATTTCCGGGCCGGACTATCTCGATGCCGGGGTCGTTGCCAAACCAATTTACGATCCCGGTCAACTGCCCCTGCGCGCCCTGACGATTGCCTCTTTTCCCTACGATCCTTCCTCCCTGGTGACCTCTGCGGTGGCAAATGCGGTTGGGGCTTCAGGGCAGGCGCTGGCTCGCGCCGGCGTCCAGGTCGTAGAAAATCGGCCTCTCGACCTTGTAGGAGGCGCCCGCGATATCGATCGCGGCTGGCGCCGAATGGCTGGGACCCGGGGCCAGGACGTTGTTGAGCTGCTTCACGCCTGGGACCTGTTTCGCACGAATCTACTCCAGTTTATCCGCTACTACGACGCCATACTCTGTCCTGCAACTCACCACACTGCTCCTGCAGTCGGTACACGCGACAACCAGCGTTTCGACTACACTGTCCCCTTTAACCTGACAGGCTATCCCGCCGCAGTAGTTCCGGTCGCCGCGGATGACGAAGGCCTCCCTGTTGCTGTGCAGATAATTTCTCATCCATGGCGCGAGGACATCGTATTGGCGCTGGCTATGGCCCTGGAGGAGGAGTTTCAGAACTGGCAAGACGCACCCGACGGCCGCATGAAACCGCAGCGCCTATCCGACGTAAAGTAGGCATAGGCATCGTTAACAGGGAGATAAGAATGGATGAAGAACGCAGACAACAAACCGAGGAGCAAGAAGGCGGAGAAGAGGCCGGAAGCTTCAGCAAGAGCGACGACCTGACCGATGAGATCCACCGACTGGTTGAAGCTATGGCTCGCGCCGCACGCAACGTCTGGACCAGTGAGCAGCGTCTCCAACTTGAAGACGACCTGCGCCGCGGGCTTGGGTCATTGGTGGGTAGCCTTGAAGAGGCGCTCGAGCGATTCAATCGGAGCGAGCAGGGCCAGGAGTTCCAGGAACAAGCGACCAAAGTGGCCAATCGCGTTCGCGAGAGCGAACTCGCCGCTGAACTGAAGGAAGGGCTGACTGTAGGATTAAGGTCTGCCGCCGATGAAGTCCGGAAATTCGCAGACAGCTTTGAAGAGCGACAGGCTCAGGCCGGTCCCGCTCAAGACATTCCCGTGGAATCTGACAGCGATGAGGATAGCGAGAAGATTTCGTAAGAGAACTGGCAGGCAGCCCAACCGTGAGGAATGATTCCATCTCAGGGAAATGAGAAAAGTACCTTGGCAAGCTTCAAGATACCCTGGCTCCACGGCACACGGTGGGAGACTCCGCTGCTTCCTTCGAAACTGGCCAGGTTTTCGATGTACCAGACAAAGTTCCGGATGAGCGCGTCCTGATTGCTGTATTTTGGATTCCAGCCGAGAAGACGCTGGGCCCTCGATACATCCACGTATGAGTCGGCCGCTGCCGTCTCATAGACCCACTTGTAAAGAGGCGACATCCCCAGTTTTTCCAGTAAGCGCAAGGTCCAGATGGCCGGCGCGGCTGGCAGCGGGATAATGCGTTTCCCGTGACCGGCAAAGTTGAGGACAGCCTGATAGTCCTCCTTCATCGTGGCAAACTCGGTCGCGCCGATGTTGAAGGTACTGTTGACTCTTGATCCAGGCAGGGTAGCCGCCAGAAAAATCGCGGAGCACAGGTCCTCCACATCCAGCAGTTGATAGCGATTCTTGCCACTGCCTAACATGGGAAAGTTCTTGCCGTCCTTCGCCCAGTCGTATAACAGGGCGAAGACCCCAAGCCGCTCTGGCCCGACAAACGATTTAGGACGGATGATGGGAACACACATTCCCTTCTCCCTGAAATCCTGGCAAATCTCTTCGGCTTCAATCTTGGCCTCGCCGTATGGGCCTACCCCCTGCAGCCGGTCGTCTTCCTTCAGGGGATGGTGATCCGGGATGCCGTAGACGGCGGTAGACGAAATGTGGATCAACCGGTCTATCCCTGATTCGTAGGCCGCCTCCAGGACATTGCGTATACCGTCAACGTCGGTCGAAAAGATTTCCTCAGCGCTGTACAATGGCAGGGCCGCCGCAGCGTGAACCACCAGGTCCACGCCTTCCATCGCGGCGCGGACAGATTCGACGTCGCGAATGTCCCCGTCCAAATCCTTTACTGCGTCCTTTTCGGGATAATCGAAAGGGGCAATGTCCAGCGAAACGACTTGGATTCCCCTCTTAAGCAGGAAGCGGACGAGGTTGATGCCGAGAAAGCCGGCGCCGCCGGTTACAAGACAGATGCCAACGGCTCTCTGGCCGTCGGTGTCAGTCCCTTCTGGTATGCCATCTGGGCCAGGAAGTGGGGCAGACGTTGAACTGGAACCTTCAGAGTAAGGCAATCGATTCATCAGCTGGCTCGGGCAGGTCGATCAACAGTGTGAGAGCTTGTTTCCTGGATACATTCGCTAGCGGGAAAAACAGTAGATGCTTTCCAGTTCTTGAGCAGCATTTCAGTCGATTCAAAAGCCAGTTCTGCAGGGATATCATCTGAACTGAACCACCCTGCATCCTGCGCGTCGTCGGCGACAAAGGGTATCTCCGGTGAATCGGATGGTTCCACTTGAAACGCCAACACGATTCCAATTCGTTCGCCTTCGTCACTGACCATGGGAAAAATTTTAAGCAACGCACCGATCTTGATGCGCAAACCGACCTCTTCCTGTAGCTCCCGCTGCAGCGCCTCCTGGGGCATCTCCCCGGCGTCCATGTAGCCGCCTGGCAGAGACCATTCCCCCTTCCCCGGGTCCACAGCCCGCTGAATCAACAGGACCCTGTCCTCATGCAGGACGAGGGCAATGACTGCAACTTTCGGATCGTGGAATTGGACGAATCCACACGCCGAGCAGACGGGCCGCAAGGCGTTGAATCGTACTTCTTCCACAACCGGACTGGCGCAAAAAGGGCAGTAACGAAAATTCCTGGTCATTGTAGCAAGTATAGCACCTGGTATGTGGAAGTGGTATACTGGAGCAACAATTGATGTCGGCCTCACTACATCCATGATTAAGCCAAAAACCTTGCTGCATGAGCGTCCTGCACGCGGCGCCCTGACCCGGACTGGTGGATTCTTGAAGGGATTCAGCCATACGCTCCAGCCGTACATCGGTTGCCGTTTCGGATGTAGCTACTGCTATGTGCGCCAGTCCAACGTCCATCGCTTTTTCAACGAGGGATTGGAATGGGGAAGCTACGTTTATCCCAGGACAGGAATTGCCGAACGACTGGAATTGGAGCTGGAAAGGCTGCATCGCCGTGGCGCCCTTAAGCAGTCCGCGATTTTCATGTCGTCGTCAACGGATCCGTATCAGAGTGCCGAACGGACCTATCTACTGACTCGACACTGTCTCTCCGTGTTTGAGAAAATGCCTCCCGGCCTGCTCGTGATCCAGACGCGCGCCCCGCTCGCGGCTAGAGATTTCGACTTGATGGCATCGTTGGGGGAACGTTTCCTGCTTAACTTGACGATCGAGACGGATCGAGAAGATGTGCGTCGCATCCTGACCCCCCACTGTCCGTCGATTCGGCAGCGTCTGAATACTGTGCGCCAAGCCCGGGAACGCGGCATTACGACGCAGGTGACAGTGAGCCCATGCCTTCCATATTCCGGGGTGGAGGCTTTTGGAAGGCTTCTTCTCGAAGTTAGCGATCGGGTGATCGTGGACAGTTACGTTGCCGGCGACGGCGGCGGAGGCAAGCGAACTGCGCGCACCGCGATTCCGGATCTGTATGCCCGGTCAGGATGGGAAGACTGGCGATCACAAGAGGCGGCTATGACCCTGTACGACTGGTTGTGTCATCGCATCGGAAAGCGGGCGGGCTGGTCACAGGAGGGATTCACGCGCCAGGCCCGAAAGGTGACAGGCGAGTTCCGCTGACAGCAATCCCAAGGTGGTGAGGTAAATGATATGAATGCTGTTTTTGGAGGCATCGAGGCCGGAGGAACAAAGTTCGTCTGCGCAGTCGGAACCGGGCCCGATGATATCCAGGCCGAAATCCGTCTGCCGACCGAGACGCCTGAAATTACCTTAGGCAGGGTCATCGACTTCTTTCGCGACCAGCAGGAGCGGCAAGAAATTGCTGCCATCGGTGTAGCGTCATTTGGGCCCGTTGACCCGGACCCCAACTCACCAACCTTCGGATACATCACCAATACGCCCAAACCAGGGTGGGCCAACACGCCGGTTGCACCGACGCTTAACGATGCGTTTGACATACCGATCGGCTTCGACACGGACGTCAATGTCGCCGCCTTGGGAGAGCACAGCTGGGGCTCGGCACGGGGGGTGGATACCTTTGTGTATCTGACAATCGGTACCGGCATCGGCGGAGGAGGTATGGTGGATGGCAAGCTGATGCATGGCCTGATCCACCCGGAGATGGGCCACATCGCAATTCCGCATGACTGGGAACGTGACCCCTTTGCCGGTACCTGCCCATTTCACGGTGACTGTTGGGAAGGCCTGGCCAACGGCCCCGCCCTTGAATCACGCTGGGGCCAGCCAGGCGAACTTATTCCTCCCGCTCACGAGGCCTGGGCGCTGGAGGCGCACTATCTCGCCCTGGGCGTCACCAGCATTATGATGATCATGTCTCCACAGCTTGTCGTGATGGGTGGCGGAGTCATGGAGCAGACGCATATCTTTCCACGCATCCACCAGGAAGTGAAGTCCCAGCTGAATGGTTACATTCAGAGTCCGACGGTATTGGACGGGTTGGACAGCTATATCGTTCCGCCCTCTCTGGGAGGACGCTCTGGCGTGCTGGGCGCGATAGCCTTGGCCAGGCGAGCCCTCCGGGACTCTTAAACTGATATGATCTCTTTGAGACGATCACGTCCAATTCCCTGCACTGTATGACCGTCCCCTTCGACCCCACTGAGCATCCTCACCGACGCCGAAATCTGCTTACCGGAGAGTGGGTTCTTGTCTCTCCCCATCGAATGAAGCGGCCTTGGCAAGGTCAGACGGAGACTGCGCCGTCCCGATCAAGACCAAAATATGACCCTTCCTGCTATCTCTGCCCTGGCAACGAACGGGCTGGCGGAAAGGTCAATCCGGCCTACACGCACACCTTTGTCTTCGACAACGATTTTGCCGCGCTGCGCGCTGATTCGCCGAGTGGGACGATTCAGAATGGCCCGTTCTTTCAGTCTCAGGCCGAAACGGGAATCTGCCGCGTCGTCTGTTTCAGCCCTCGGCACGATCTGACACTGGCTCGTATGGATCTGCCGGACATTCGACGCGTGGTGGATGTGTGGACGGAACAGGTGGAAGAGTTGAGCCGGGACGAGCGGATCGGTTATGTTCAACTTTTCGAGAATCGGGGCGCTATGATGGGCAGTTCAAATCCGCATCCGCATGGGCAGGTATGGACGACCCGCCACATACCGACAGAGCCGGTCAAGGAAGACCGGGCGCAAAGGGCCTACTTTGAGCGCGAAGGGGCGCCCCTGCTGGTAGACTATCTTTCCGCCGAGCTGACGGCAGGGGAGAGGGTTGTCGTGGAAAACAGGGACTGGGCTGCAGTCGTGCCTTTCTGGGCCGTCTGGCCTTTCGAAACACTTCTATTGCCTCGGAGCCATCGCCAGCACTTGACGGACCTTGCCCCAGCAGAGCGAGACTCCCTAGCCGATCTCCTTAGACGCCTGCTGATCCGCTATGATAATCTCTTCGAGACCAGCTTTCCCTATTCGATGGGCTGGCACGGAAAGCCGGCCTCGGCAAGCGATCATACACATTGGCAACTTCACGCTCACTTCTACCCGCCCCTATTGCGCTCGGCTACCATCAGGAAATTCATGGTCGGTTACGAAATGCTGGCGACCCCTCAGCGCGACCTCACCGCCGAGCAGGCTGCGCAACGCCTGAGAATGCAGAGCGAAACGCACTACCTGGACCGCGAATGACTTTCACCGTCGCTGCGATACGCTTCTCTTGCAGCCTGATAGGCGTCCCCGCCGTGGCAATCGTTAATCACGTATAGAGGAAACTCTTCCACCTCCAGTTCACGAATCGCTTCACTCATCAGATCGGGATAAGCAAGTATGCGACTGCTGCGGATCTGGCGGGCAAGCAGGGCGGCAGCCCCCCCGACAGCGCCGAAATAGACCGCCCGATGACGCACGAGCGCCTGTTTTACTTCCTCTGAACGACTTCCCTTACCAATGAGTCCGGCTAAGCCTCGTTCCAGAAGAGGCAATGTATAGGGGTCCATGCGACCGCTTGTCGTTGGCCCGGCCGGACCGATGACCGCGCCCTGTTTGGCGGGGGCCGGCCCTACGTAGTAAATGACCTGGCCCGACAGAGGTAGAGGCAACGCCTCGCCCCGCTCCATTGCCGCGACCAGCCGCTGGTGCGCCGCGTCCCTGGCGGCGTATATCTTGCCCGTCATGACTACCTGCTCACCTGCTTGTAAGGACTTCACCGTGGCCTCGTCAAGAGGCGCCAGGACTGTTCTTGCCATTACAACGCCAAAGTTGCGCGCCGCGGCGCAGAGCAATTTAGGTTCACAGCCGCGGGCAATGCGGCGATGTGCGTCGCCAGGACTTCGACATGGACGGCCAGCGCAGTAACAACGCCGCCCAGCCCTTGCGGTCCGATGCCGAGTCCGTTGATGGCATCGAGCAGTTCGCCCTCGAGTCGTGCAACATGCGGTTCTGGACTTACACTGCCAATCGGACGCAGCAGGGCTTTCTTTGCGGCTATGCCCACAGTGTCAAGTGAGCCTCCAATGCCGACACCCACGATCAGGGGCGGGCAAGCGTTTGGTCCGGCCTTTTCGATTGTATCAAGCACAAACTGTTGCACGCCTTCTTCGCCAACGGACGGTGGAAACATCTGGACCCGGCTCATGAGTTCCGCCCCGAAGCCCTTCTGCAGCGCGCTGATGCGCAGCTCATCTCCCGCAACGATCTCCCAGTGAATCAGCGCGGGCGTGTTGTCGCCAGAGTTGACTCGCAGCAACGGGTCGTTTACAACCGATTTTCGCAGGTCGGAATAGGCATCGCGGGTTGCATCCTGCAACGCCGCGTCTATCTCTCCCCCACTGAAATGCACCTCCTGGCCGACTTCGACAAACAGAATCGCCATACCCGTATCCTGGCAAGTGGGTATCGTCTCGGCTTTCGCGTAGGCGGCGTTCTCCAGCAGGAGTTCAATGACCCCCTGGCCGGTCGGCGAATGTTCCTGACGGCGTGCCGTGCGCATCGCCTCCAGATAGTCATCGGGCAAGCTGTGCGCGGCATGGCGCAGGAGTTCACCGACTGCCTGTCTCACATCACGGACATCGATTGTTCGCAAGGCTTTTGTCCCCTTCTATTCGAGAAAAAGAGCAACGGCAGGGGCCAGGGGAAACTGTAGGAGCGAGGGACCAGGGGCGAGAACGGCAGTTACTAACCCCTAACCCCTAATCCCTGACTTTCCATTCCTTAAATGCGACAGTCAATTCGGCAAAGCGGGCGTCCCCGGGGGCCAATTCCGTCGCCCTCTCCAATCCTGAAAGGACGGCCGGATCGTCGCTGTTAAGCAGAAACCGTCCCCAAGCAACCAGGGCATGAATATCCGCTCTTTCGGGCTGAACGATTTGCGCGCTACCTCCGTGCTGGACTAACAGGTGGCCAACCGTCTGTTCGAATCCAAAGGCTGCTGAACCGGCAGGAATCGGAGTATCGCTGAACAAGCTCGAAGGTTCCATTGACCACAAGACCTCAAAGGAAAAGTCCCAGTCGCCGGCAAACACGTGGCTAAGAAGCGGGAATGGACTGACAAGCGCAAGCTGGCGGCTCACTTCAAGATGGTGGCGTATCCAGAGGGCGTTCCAATTGACTGTCGGATCGGACGGCGCCGCGATTTCGGCGCGCGCTATCTCGTCGAGCGCGTCTGCGTACAGGCCCGCTTCGGCCAGCGCCAAGGCATGGTTGTTTATGGCGCGCACGTGGAGGGGCCGGTCTTCCGGCAACAACCTGGGGGCGGCCTCGGCCAGTTTCTCACCGTCCCAGTGGAAAAAGCGGGCCATGTAGCGCTGCAGGCCGCAGGCGTAACAGAATATGTACGGATCGCTGTTGTTCAGCAGAAAATCCGGCTGGCCGTCGCTGTTCAGGTCCGTCACCGATCCGGCGTCGGGGATACTGTTGAAGCTGCTGATGACGAGCGACAAGGCCTGACTGTCCCAGCGCAAGACCTCGAGACAACCGCCGTGCGCCCCGGCCCCGCCCTGCACGGTCAGCCACAGGCCGACAGGTTCTATGGCGACTTGCTTGAGCGCGTGTTCGTCCAGGTAGTTGACACAGGCGAGCTCTGCACGGCCCAACTCGAACCAGCCGCTTTGCCGGGCTTCGTGGATCGACACCGTGTGCAACGCGGCGGGACTCAGGGGCGGAAGCCCAAAGGTAAAGGCGGCGACCAGGGCCGCCTCCCCCGCCGCCTTCAGTTGCTTTACTGCCACGCCTCGCGACGCGTCCTGTGTCGACCCATATTCAGCGGCAAGCTGGCTCTGAAGCGCCTGTGCGCTTGGTCGTGGCGCGGCAGTCGCGGCGGCCGAGACTGTGCCGGTCCGCCCGGCGAAGGCCTGCGCCAGTTCCGCGTATCGTTGGTCAGCCGTCGCGAGAGCTGCCGCCCGTTGCAAGCCCGACTTCACCGCTGGGTCATTGGGATCGATCAGAAAGCGTCCCCACGCGCCCAAAGCGTGAACGGACGCCCGTTCCGGCTGCAGCGCCAAAACGGTGTCGGCGTATTGGGCCAGGAGGGCGCCTACGATGCGCTCGAACCCGGCAGCCGCTGAGTCTGTTGGGACCGGCGAGTCGCTGACAAGGGCCGCCGGGCCCGCCTCCCACAGGGCATCGAACGCCGTTTCCCAGTCGCCGGCGAACACGTGGCTCAACAAGGGATAGCGGCTCGCTGACGCCTCTTCCCGGCTGGCCTCAAGGTGGTGACGGATCCAGACCGCATTCCAGGCGACTGTGGCGTTTTCGGGCGCGAGGGCCTCTGCCCGTTCGATCTGTTCCAGGGCGTCGGCGAACAGGCTGGCGGCCGCCAGCGCCGCGGCGCGATCGTTGAGGGTCCGCAGCTCGGGGGGCTGATCGTCGGCCAGGGGGGTTGGCGTCACCTCCACCAGCGCCTGTCCGTCCCAATAGAAGAGCTGGGCCCAGTACTGCCGCACGCCGCAGGCATAGCAGAAGATGTAGGGATCGCTGTTGTTCAGCAGCAGGTCCATCCGTCCGTCTTCGTTCAGGTCCGCGATTGAACCGGCGTCCGGACCGCTGCTGAAACCGCTGATAATCACGGTCAGTTCTTCGCCGTCCCAGCGCAGCAGTTCGAGACAGCCGCTGTGAGCGCCAACGCCGCCGGCAACCGTCAGCCACAGGTTTACGGCGTCCATGCGCACCTGTTCGACTGAGAACGCATCCAGGTATTCGGCGCACTCCAATTCCACGCGCCCTAAAGCCTTCCAGCCTTCCGGCAAGGCGGCATGGATCGAAACTTTTTGTCTGAAAGAGGGGTTGTCTGGGGGAAATCCGTGGGTGTGGGCAACAAAGAGAATATCTTCACCGTCAGCGGTCAAGACGGGTTGCACCGAAACAAGCGGTCCTCTGTCCTGAACTAAGCTGTATTCAGCGGCAAGTTGGTTCGCCAACTCCACCAGATCGGCCGCTTCCGTTGACCGAACCGAAACTGTTGGCGTTGCCGAAACGGGCCACATAACAGGCTGGGCACAGCCGCTTAGCAAGAGCGTCAGCGAGAGTGTCAAAGAGAATACGCGCCGCAGGGGGGGCAGTGGCATTGTATGCTCCTTCAAACAGCCTAAAGGATGCCGGTTTTTCTACTAGTGCGGAAGACCGAGCCAACTCTCCAATACAAGAAATCAGGGCAAAATATGCTTACGCCCGCGCTCAATAACTGCCGGTTTCCCAGACGTGCCGTCGTAGAATAACCGCTCGTCAAAGTTCGGACGGTAGTCCTACCGGAATCGCCGCCACCCTTTCTTCATTCGGCGGCGGATTACCTCCACCGGCACATCGCGGACATTCTGTGCAACTCGTTCGATTTCCATCTCTGGTGTCGTGAGTCGAATGAAGTGGTGCGAGACGGAGCGGTCTGCGCCCGCCAATGCAGGGCTCTGCGCCGTGGATCCGCTCGCCGAGCGTCGTCTCGAGGGCGATCCTGACGCCTGCGCTGACTATATCACGAAATTTGCGCAGCACAAAGTGGCCCGGCGGGGGGAACAAGTGCCTATTGCCTGTCGTCGAACCATACAATTACGGAATCAAGATCGGTCAAAGGTCTGTTCGACTGATGAAAAAACGCGACCTGATCGAAGCTCTGCGTCTAAATTACATCGAGTATTTCAGCCTCTTTCACGGCCAGCATGGTATCCGCGTTCATGTCGACCAGGAGACCGCCTGGATTATCGCCAACGGCCCGCCGGGAAACCACATATTGCGCGCTAACTTTCCTGCTGCAGTCCTTGAAGAACGGATCGATGCCCTGCTTACCAGGATCAGCAGTCGGACGGGAGGGATTCGTTGGCTGCTCTTTCCCGAAGACCGCCCCAGGGATCTGCGCGACCGGCTTAAACAGAGAGGTCTGTCAACGGGACGTGGCGACCTTTGGATGTTCCGGCAGTTGCAGCAACTTCCAAAGAGCGGGCCTCCATCCTCCCTTCGCATCTCTCCCGTCCGGGACAAGCCTGGGCTGCGCGCCTGGTGGACCGCTTCGGCCCTCGGCTTCGGCACGACCCAGCGCGCCGCCCAACCCTGGTACGATGCCCACCGTCGTCATGGTTTCGGCCGGAAAGCCCTTGTCACCAACTTCATCGGACAAATTGATCAGACGGCAGTGACGACGGCCACCCTTATCCTTGCCGGCGGCATTGCAGGAATCTACGATGTCTCTACGCTTCTGCCCTATCGAGGCAAAGGCTTCGCCAGCGCGCTCGTCATCCATCTGCTGGAGCAAGCCAGGAATCACGGGATTTCCCACGCGGGACTACAAACGGGGGACGCGGAACAGTTCTACCAAAGCCTGGGTTTTGAAACTGGCTTCCAGGAAGAGGAGTTCTTCTGGGCGGCAGACGAGGCCGACGCGTAACGACGAACGGAGTCGCCCAAAAATGCGGACATGCCGACAGTCTGATACACTGAAGCCCATTGTCTGGTCGACCCACGCCTGAAGAGGAGCATCGAAATGAATGAATCCGCTGACGGCGCCGTGGCCGCAGGCACAGCGAAGCCCCCGCGCACGTCGGCACAAAGGCGTGTCTTTAATCTGGCTTGGCCTGTAATTGGCGAGAGCTTCCTTGAGACAATGTTGATGGTCGTCGACACCTGGATGGTTGCCCAGTTGAGCACTGCGGCGATCGCTGGAGTCGGCGCCTCCGTGCAGGTCCTGTTCTTTATCATTGCCGCGCTGGGCGCTCTGAGCGTAGGCAGCAGTGTGCTCGTTGCGCAGGCATTCGGCGCCGGTAAGCTTGCGGACGCGGCGCGACTGGCGCGTCAGTCAATTGTTTGGAGCATCATTCTTTCTCTCCCCTTGGCCGTGATGGGGTTTTTCTTGGCAGGACCCGTAATCGCACTGTTCAGGACAGAGGCGGACGTTGCCCGCATTGGCATGGAATATCTGCAAGTCACGATGGCAACCGTCGTCGTGCTGATTGTCCTGATGATTGGCGGAGGCGCACTGCGCGGATTGGGTGATTCGCAGACCCCAATGAGGGTGACAGCCTTGGCCAATTTTGTGAATGTTTTCTTGACTTACGGTTTGATTTTCGGCGTGGCCGGGCTGCCCGCGCTCGGTGCAGTAGGCAGCGCTTGGGGCACCTTTCTCTCCCGCCTTCTGGCCGCAATTCTTCTCTTGATCGTCATGTGGCGTGGCCGCCAGGGCGTCTCCATTTCTGGGGGCAGCAACTGGCTGCCCGAAATCAGCGTGGCCTCCTCAGTGCTGCGAATTGGCGTACCGGCCGCGTTGGAGCAGCTTCTCACTTCTGCCGCCTTTACGTCGATGACGGCAATCGTTGCTACGCTGGGAACTGCGGCCCTGGCCTCCCACCGCATTGCCTTCAATGTCCTCTCGTTGTCCTTCCTGCCTGGTTTTGGCTTTGCTATTGCCGCCACGGCCCTGGTTGGACAATCTGTCGGCGCACGCGAACCGAAAGAGGCGGCAGAAGCAGCCGCCATCGCCACCCGCTGGGCAGCTGTCTGGATGGCGGCTATGGGTGCCGCCTCCTACCTGCTGGCCGAGCCCATCATGCGACTGTTCAGCCAGGAAACCGCTGTCGTTAGCGATGGCGTCGCCGCCATTCAGGTGGTTGCTTTAGCCCAACCGTTCTGGGCAGTACTGTTTGTTCAATCGGGCGCACTGCGCGGGATGGGCAATACGAGCTTTCCGCTGCGGGCCAATACCGGCGGAATCTGGTCAACGATGTTAATCGCATGGCTGGCGGTGACCTATTTCAGCGGTGGAATCGCCCACGTATGGGGTGTCTTCCTCATCACTTCGCCCGTCATGGCCATAATTCTCTGGAAACGCTTCAGACGAGCTGTGAAGGAATGGTCGGACGTTTTGGAGGATAACACCCAGGCGTTTGGACAGCCAGAAACGGTTGTCACACAGTGAATCCCCTCTTTTATCGATTTGCCGCTTACTCTCTCCTGTAGCTAGGCGCTGGCCCCAATTCCACTCTTGCCAGACAGGTCCCGAAAAATGATCCAGGCGTACCCGATACCTGCCGCCCACCATCGAGTAGAAGAGAAGATTCGTCGCAGCCATTTCATTACGACGGTAGGGCCGGCGGCCACTGTAGAGGAAGCGAGGGCATTCATCAAAGGTATTCGGGCCGAGTTCGATACAGCCAACCACAACTGTTGGGCCTATGTCGTCGGCCCTCCGGGATCAACGGGACATGCCGGGATGAGCGATGACGGTGAACCGCACGGCACGGCAGGCCGGTCAATGCTCACGGTGCTCCTTCACAGCGGAATTGGCGACATTGTCGCTGTGGTTACCCGTTATTTCGGAGGCGTAAAGCTTGGCAAAGGGGGGCTGGTGAGAGCCTACAGCGGGGGCGTCAAATCTGCCCTGGGTACCCTGCACCGGGTCGAGAAGATGCCTATGGCGGAAGTGGAGGCCGTCATCGGCTACAGAGAGGTGACCCTCTTTCAGCGCATGTTGCCGGAGTTTTCCGCCGAAGTCGTGGATTCGAGCTTCGCCGTCTCGGTTTCTTACCGGCTGCAGATGCCGACGAAGCACGTTGAAACGTTCAAAGTTCGCTTGGCCGACCTGACGAACGGTCAGGCTCAAGTGGTTGTTCACCTGCCTGACTAGCGCCCAACCTGATCTCAGCAATCGAATCCAGTATCAGGTCGGCCAGTGGACTTAGCGTCTTCCTGCTGCCAACGCCCGTTAGCACTCCCACTGCCAGCCCGGCGCCGGCTGAGCGGGCCATGCGAAGATCGGCCGCCGAATCCCCGACCACTACAGTCTGCGTCAAAGACACATCAAGCAGCTTCGCCGCCGCCAACAGCTGGTCGGGCGCCGGTTTGTGGCGATTGGGACTGTCACCGCAACCGATATAGTCGACAAAACGGGAAAGTCGGAACTTGGCTAGAGCGGCTTCGGTTGGGGCGCTGTCGTCGCTGGTGATAACTGCGATGCGCACGCCATTTTCGTGTAGTGAAGAAAAAAACGAAACCAGCCCTATCACCGGCAAGTAATCAGTCGAATTGACGAGTATCGACGCAAACGTTCGCCTTACCAGCTGCTCACATTCATACCAGGGCGCGGGTCCGGAGAACTGTTGTATAACTGTTGCCGCCGCGTGAATTGTGGCATCGCTTGTGGCCGTAGCAAATGGGCCCTCTTCGCTAAAAGTGCCGTCTGCGGCGCTGTAACCGAGGCTGCGAAAAAGTTCGGCTTGCATCTCGGCTCGATTCGAAAACTGAGAGAGCAGACGGTCCACCGCCTCAAGAAATATGGGGCGCCAACTGGCATGAAAATCAAAAAGCGTGCCGTCTTTGTCAAAAACGACGAGCTTGGCGTCGAAACAGTATTCGCCAAAGTAGACGAGGCCCATGGGAGGGTGCCGTACTAGAGAAGGACAGGGCAAGTGGAAAGGGAAACAAGGACTACTGTGTGTAGCCGCCAATGGTGCTGAGAAAGTCCTCGCCGATCACGATTCGCAGGTTGGTTGACTCGGGAATGAGCAGACCGGGAAGCGAATACAGAGAGGCCGTTAGATTGAGCTGGCGGCCCAACTCCCGCACGAGTGTTTCGTCTGTGTTGTAATTAACGAGAAGGGTATGCTGATAGTCGCTGCGGTCGGCATCGCCTATCGAAACGACTCGCCAGCCACTGGCTTCAAGTTGCCGGCGTGCTAGGGCAGCGATTCCTGCTTGCCCCGTGCCGTTCAGGATCTCCAGCCGAACTTCCTCCCTTGCGGCCATTACGCGTGCATCGCTGTTCACGTCGGCGGCCAATAGCTCTCTGGAGCCAACTTCGGCGCTTGCCCGTGTACGGGGTTGAATCTGAGGAAGGGGCTCGGCCGCTGAGTCGGCTACGATATTCGGCCCTAACGAAGGATCAAAAAACCTCTTAAGTTCAGGACGGATCAGATCGCGATCCGGAAGCAATATCCAGGCCCCATTTTCACTATAACTTTCCTCACCGTATCGGTCGTCTAACACCAATGTGTTAACTTCAAACGGGTTGGACCGCACAAAGTAGGCGATTTCTGCCGCAGTTTGCAAAGGCATATCGGTCCGGACGCTTCCCCAAGTGGAGCTCAACAGCTGGGGGGCCCTGGCAATCAGCGTAGGTATCATGTCGGCGGAAATTACCTTGTCCGCAATAGCACGAATCAACTGCTGTTGCCGCGCTGCTCGGCCGTAGTCGCTGTCCATGTTTCGGGTTCGGGCGTACTTGAGCGCAGTCTGGCCGTCCAGAATCCGTGTTCCGGCCTCCAAATAGAAAGTCTGATAACCGTAGTCAACTGTCGGGTACTCTGGGTCATAAATGGTTTGGGGTACGTGGATTGTGATGCCGCCGATCTCGTCCACGAAACGTACGAACCCATTGAAGTCGGCCTGCACGTAGTACTGCACCGGCTGACCGATAAAGCTGCTAACAGTATCCTTTACAAGCTGCGCGCCTCCGAAAGGATATCCGCGCTGCTCACCAATGGCGTAGGCCGTATTGATCTTCGAAGTCAGATTATAGCCGGGAATCGGCACCCATAGGTCTCTTGGAAGAGAGATCATGCCCGCCGTGCGTCTTCGCAAGTCAAGGGTAAGCAGCAGCAACGTGTCAGTGCGAGGAGGCTCTTCACCGTCGATTCGCTCGTCTGATCCCAAGAGGAGAATGTTGATCCGGCTTTCCGAAGCCTCGGACTCTGCGGGTAACGTCTGCAACTCGACTTTCTGGGCGGTGACAGCTTCCTGCGTGGTTGGACTTCCTGAGTCCACACTTGTATTTGACATGTCGGGGAGACCGGATGTCACTTCGGGTACGCTGCTTCGCTGGGCATACTCTCGGGCGAGACCGCCGAGGACGCTGCCAATAATGAAGGAAATGACCAATACGACAACTGCAAATAACCCCGCCAATGCAAAAACTGCCGATCTGCCCCTTAGCCGGGTACCGATCCGCTTCTTTTCGCCAGCTCCCTCTGAACTGGCAGGAGTAAATCCAAACTCTGACATAATGCCGGAATTATAGCACGATCTTCGCCGCGCCGAACAATTTTCGAAGAGGAACGTCGGGTTAAAGTGGTGCTTTCTTGGCGAGAAACTCGATCAATGGGGAAATCTGCAACCAACTCTTAAACGGGTGGAAAAACTCTCCTGTACCTCAATTCAGCGGGGGAGGGGATGGGCGTACAGTCCAGATTTGGTCAGTATGTACAAAATGTCGGTGACTTCATCCAGGAACAGACCTCTTAGACCAGCCAGCGCTATGTCTTCGGCGTCAACATACTGCTGAATGTAGCGTCCTTCCTTGTCGTAAACCAGTATGCGTTCGTCCGTTGCGTCGGCCAGATAGAGCAGGCCATCAGCATGTTCCGCCATCGCAAAATCGACAAGCAAGCCGCCCAGACCAGGAATTCTCTCGAGGCTGAAAGGTAGTTGCTGGCCCTCGCGGAAGCGAAGTAAGGTTCCATCTTCGCTGAGTAGCCAGATATCCCCGTCAATTCCCATCGCGATCAGCCCGGCGAGGTCGCCCTGAACTTGCTCGTCAAACCATTCCGTCGGCGGGTCATCATAGGCCAGACCGGCCGGCGCATAGCGAAAGATCTGGTCCGACCGTTCATCGGCTAAGTACAGGCGTCCGTTATAGATGCCCAGCTGGCCAATGCTTCCAAGAGAGTTCTGTTCTCTGAGGACCAGATGCGTCGCCCCATCCAGACGATTGTACCGGAAAACATTGTTGTTTCGGTCCAGAACCAGAAGGCTTGCTTTGTCTTCAAAGCCGGAAATGCGGGGTTGCCAGGCTATGTCCACCAACCTGCCTACGGTTACGCCCGAGACTGCGTCCCCTTCCTTCAAAATGGCCCCGTTGTCTTCTTCCAGCAGCGTGCGTTCCGGATTAGTTCGATAGTGGGAGATAGCTTGATTGCCGCTGTCAAGCACATAGATGTCCTGGTTGGATACGACAATGCGTTGAGGCTCCGCATCCGTAGCGTACTCCAGCAATGGCACATCAAGGGAATATAGCGCCCGCACCTGTAGCAAATCCTGAAGTTCGGTTGCAATGACCTCCGACAGTTCCTGAATCTGATCGGTCACCCCAATCAGGGCGATGGCTTCGTCCAGATACCGCTGCGCCTCACTCAGAGACGACCGTGCTGTCGCCCTGTCTTCCACGGCCAACGCCTGCTGGACCTCGAGCAACTTACTGTCGGCCAGCTCGACGAGTTGCAAACCTTCTTCCTGGTTAATGCTCCCCTCGCGTAGGAAAGCGGCGCCGACGACAGCAGAAGTAAGCAGAGGGATGAGAATCGCAATGGTAATGATTAGCCTGCGCCGGTTTCCCTGCGAAGGTGTCGGTGGCGCGTACCCGGGAAGGGCCGGCAACTGAACCCGTTCCTCCGATTGGGCCTGTTCCGAGGCCTCCAGAGTCGGCTGAGGCTCTGCCTGCGAAATCGGCTCAAACGGGTCCTGGCGCGTGGGCGGGGATTCCGGGGCGGGTCCCTCCGTGTCAGGTTGTTGAATCGGCTCGCTCTGCCGCGCCTGACGTTCAGGCAAGAGTCCGTGGAGCAAGTTGGAGAACCATCTGGACGGTCTGTCCATTAGCCGAAACGCCCGTCTGCGCCACCGTCCTCGCTCCTTCCGTGGCGGGCGTATAGGGACAGTCAACTGGTGTTGCATCGTCGTGGCACTGGGCAAGTCCGGAGTTGACCTGTCCGTTCGATTTCGGAGCGGGACAATGGTTCTCGCACTCTCTTCTTCAGGCACACTGTGAACGGGAGGTGCAGCCCCAACGGCTGTTGGCAGAGGTGAGCCGGCCGTCTCTTCCTCGGCTTGCTCTTCGTCAGCGTAAACCAGCAACAGGCCGAGAAGTGGCACGTCATCGCCCTGCTCCCGAAGATGCATCACCATCTCCGGCATGTTGCTCACGGAAGCGCTGACGATGGCGCCGCCAATAGTTCTGACGTCAGACTGTAGAGTCCACTCGCTCTCACCAAGGAAGAGGGCATCACCGCTGTCGAGAATATGCCTGTAAGTATGTACGTTCGGCTCAGTCTCACCGCCAATTGTGCCCGAATAGCGTTCTTCATCAAGGGGAAATTGGTCTAATCGCTGACTTGTGGCGACGAACGCAACAGGCGGGCCAGCCGATGCGATGACCAGGTGGCCTTGGACGAGGGCAGCGCAAATGATCCCGGCCTGCAAGTCAATGTCCGGGCTGTTGCGATTTATATTGCGCAGTACTTCATGGGCATCGGCGATCGCTTGCTTCAGTACCTGGCTAACCGGTCCACCCGCCGAATAGTACGTAAGTTCAACGGTCGCCTGCATCTCACGAACGGCGTGACTGCCGACCGGGCTGCTGCCAATTAACTCAATGAGTATGTACAGATTTCCCCTGGCCGTGCGCTTGTCTCCCCAACCTGGTTCGATGACTTCCAAATGAGCGGCCCGCGGATTGCGGTGATCCATCAACTGGGCAGAATGGACGCGTGGTTGTACCGAAGAAGCAGTGCTTGCCATAGTATTTCAGTGTTGCGGCGAGGCCCCGGGCCGAACAGAGCGACCGGATTTTGCCTGTTGGACTCCTGGGGCGTCCTGATGGGGTTGTTCCCGCGGCGCCTGCCGGAGACAGTCGAATTCTAATTGTACACCCTACCCCAATAGCCCACAAGCGCAGTTTCGTGCGCGTCAAATCCGTGCGCCGAAAGTGATTCTGCGTTATGATTGCACCAGTGCCGCGACAGTCGTTGCCCGGGCCCCATCTCACAAAAGGGGCCGAGCGAAACGAGACTTTCTCTTTTTCTGCGGAGCTGCACTTTGTATTGACTGAATGAGTTTTGACCAATGAGAATCGGAATCGTAGGCGGGCCAAACAGTGGGAAGACAACAATTTTTAACGCTTTGACCCGCAGCGCTACAGCCGCGACAGCCTATTCCAGTGGCCAGCTGGAGGTCCACACCGCTGTAGTGGACGTGCCGGACTCGCGGCTCGGTTTCCTTGCGGAAATGTTCGCCCCTCGCAAAGCAGTCTACGCCCAAGTGACTTACAACGACATTGCCGGACTGCCGAGCGACCTCGGCAGGGAGGGCCAGATTCGCGGCCCCCTGTTGAACGCAATCGCCGCCAATGATGCACTGCTGCTCGTCGGGCGGGCCTTCAGCGACCCCAATGTACCCCACCCCAACGACCACGTGGACCCGGGCGCAGACCTGGCGGCGATGGAAACTGAATTCCTGCTGAACGACATGGTTACGATTGAAGGGCGCCTTGAACGCATCGCGGCCCAGCGGTCACGGGGCCCGGTAGAAGAGCGTCAGCGTCTGGAGCACGAGGAAACGCTGCTATTACGGCTATACCCGTTGCTGGAAGAAGGGACCCCTCTGAGGGAGGCGATACTGTCCGCAGACGAGATGAAGTTGCTGGGTGGATTTGGCTTCCTGAGTCTGAAACCGCGCTTGCGAGTCGTAAACGCAGGCGATGACGATGAAGAGGAAATGTATTCGCATCTCTTGAATGACGAGACCTTCTTTCTACGCGGCCGATTAGAGGCCGAAATCGCTCTAATGACGCCAGAGGAAGCCGTCGAATTCCTGGTTGAGTTCGGCATCGCCGAGCAGGGATTGAACCAGGCGATTCGCCGCTGTTACCGACTTCTGGGTTTGATCAGCTTCTTTACGATCGGCGACAATGAAGTAAGAGCCTGGGCTGTCAGTGCCGGATCCAAAGCGCCCGAAGCTGCTGGAGTCGTCCACACCGATATGCAGAAGGGTTTCATTCGTGCAGAAACTGTACACTTCGACAGCCTCAAAGAGGCTGGGAACATGGCCGCTGCTCGCAATCAGGGTCTCCTGCGGTTGGAAGGTAAGGAATACCTCGTGAAAGACGGTGACATTCTGAACATTCGATTCAATGTCTGACGGAATTCCTAATAAATTTTCGGACCTCCGTACTTTTGTCCTGAGAGGTAAAAAAAGTTATACTGCGTAACGGTGTTGCGTAGGGACAATACCGTTGTCAATGAGGAGCGGAAGATGACCGAAGAACCCCGTACCGTCGAGACACAGACAGAAGCCGTGCCCACAAGCGAGGCCGACTCCGCCAAAAAGGTCGTCCGCCTGAGCGTCGGCCAGGAAATAACCGGCAAAGTCAAGCAGGTTACTGAATTCGGCGCCTTCGTCGACATCGGCGCCGGCCGCGATGGTTTGGTCCATATCTCCGAGCTGACTGTTGGACGTGTGACCAACGTCAAGGACATTGTGGAGGAAGGCCAGAGCGTCACAGTATGGATCAAGCGTCTGAATCGTGAGCGAAACCGCATTAGCTTGACCATGATTTCGCCCGACACCAGGACGATTCGCGACCTGCAAGAGGGCGAGATTGTCGAAGGCGTTGTTACGAGAATGGTTCCCTATGGCGCCTTCATTGATATCGGAGTGGGCACTGACGCGCTGCTTCACGTACGAGAGATGGGGAATAACTACGTCGAAAAGCCTGAAGATGTAGTGGAAATTGATGAAAAGCTGGAAGTTCGCATCATAACCCTGAATCGCCGCCGTCGCCACATCGATGTCAGCATAAAGGGGTTGAGGGAAGAGCCGGAAGGAGAAGAAGCGGATTCGACGGATGGGGATGCCGCTTCGGGAGAAGATTCTGAAGCGAAGGTAGTTGACAAGTTTGAGAATATTGAGGTTCTTTCGCCGATGGAGTTGGCCTTCAAACGCGCTATGGAAGCCGGAGGCGGGGAAGATATCCTGCCCAAGTCAGCGCGGCGCCGAAGACGTCGTCAGCACCGGGCACGCTCGGAACAGGCGGAGATCATTCAGCGCACATTGAATACAATGCGCGAGTAGAATGACGGCGCGAATCTAACGCAAATCAGGCGGCGGAAGAAACCAGCTTCCGTCGCTTTTTTGATTGGCCCTATCGCGTAGTGGACAGGGCGCAGTAAGGAAGAGGCTGACAGTTTCGCCGGGTAGCCTCTCGATAATGTCGCCTCGTTCGCCATACATAATGTTGGGGGCACGGAAGACGCAATGGATATTCGTGGCAGTGTGACTCTGGTGACAGGCGGCGCGCATCGCGTGGGCAAAGCAATTACCCTGGATCTTGCCCGCGCCGGCGCCGATGTAGTCATTCTATACAACAGGTCTGCCGCTGCAGCGGCAGAGACTGCTCAAGAGGCGAAAGCTCTCGGTGTCAGGGCCAAGACGGTGCAATGTGACGTCGCCGATCTGCAAGCCGTGCAAAAGATGGCGCAGGAAGTGCGCGCCCGGTTCGGCCGTCTGAGCGTACTCGTCAACTCAGCCGATTGGTTCGCCCAGCACCCCTTTCCGACTGAAAGCTATGACATCTGGAACCGAATCCTCGCCGTTTCGGTCCACGGAAGCTTTTACGTATGCAACGAATTGGCCCCCCTCCTTATGGAGCAATCAGAAGCGGCAATCGTCAATATCGTAGACCTCTCAGTCTGGCATGCCTGGCCAAATTTTACAGGACACGCAGTGGCAAAATCGGCCCTTCTCGCCCTGACTCGACAGATGGCGCTGGAACTGGCTCCCTCCGTGCGCGTGAATGCCGTGGCGCCTGGCCCTGTTCTGCCTCCACCCCACTACACCAATGAACGGCTGCGCCGCAGTAGCGATCGGACGCTACTGAAGCGTTGGGGAGAAGCCTGCGATGTCGCCCACGCTGTCAGATTCTTAATTGAGTCCAACTATACTACCGGCGAAGTAGTGCGAGTCGATGGCGGGGAATTGATTGCGAAACGTTCTATCTCTGCCTGAAAGAAGGCACAATTCAAACTCCGTTTGGAGCCGGTCAATGGAACTGCTGACAATCTGGATAGTTACTTCGCTCAGTCTCCTGGTCATTTCGCGTATCGGGCTTTTCGGCGTCGACATTGAGGACTTCGGAACGGCGCTTGTCGTTGCCGTCGTGCTGGGTCTGCTGAATGCAATTCTGCGCCCCATCCTCAATTTACTCTCCTTCCCTTTACTCGTACTGTCCTTTGGCCTGTTCAGTGTCTTCATCAACGCCGCTGTATTCTGGTTGGCCGCGAGTCTGGTGAGCGGTTTTGAACTGCGTCGCGGCTGCTTCAGCGCGCTGATTGGGCCAATCGCACTGGCCGCGCTGAACTCGATCATTCTGGCGATCATCTTCTGATCGATTCGAACTGTCACGAAGTCGGCCAAGCCGCGCCTCAAAGGGCCGACCTTCCCCCCACGCTGTTCGACTGCCTCCAGAAGCATTCAGTACTCTGTCTGCGCTGTATCCTTTCCGGGTGGAGGCTGCGATTACTTGCCAGATTCGTTGAATTTTGGTAACGTGATCGCGTGCCTTTCCAATGATAAACCGCGAAAGCGAAGGCTTGGCGCTAGTCCCTTTGAGAGAGGCCTTAGGACCGGAAAGGAGCTCCGGTGGAACTTCTGACAGAATTCTCAGCCGCATTGCGGACGGACAGCGATCGTCCGGAGAAACTGGCTCTCTTAGTTGGCAAACTCACAGATCCGGGGCTGGATGTAGATAGCTATGTCAGACGCCTGGATGAGCTTGCCGATCAGGTCGAACAGAGCATGCCCGTCGGCGCACTCGGCCGCGCGAAGGCCGAGGCATTGATCGCCGTGCTGCACGGCGAATACGACTTCTTCGGAAACGTCGAGAATTACTACGAGCCCTCCAACAGCTTTCTTCACCGTGTACTCGACACCCGTCTGGGCCTCCCCATAACACTATGCCTCCTCTACATGGCGGTTGGGCGCCGCTTGGGAATGAACTTGCGGGGATTGGGTCTGCCCGGTCACTTCATGTTGGAATACAACGACATGAACGGAATGTGGATTCTCGATCCATTCCACGGCAAGGTCGTGGCCGGCGAGGAACTCTCCTATTACCTCACTCAGATTTTCCAGCAACCGATTCGCATTTCAGTCTCTCTGGAGCAATACCGGACAGACCCCCGCGCCTGGATGCTGCGCATTCTGAATAACCTGCGCTCCGTGTATATCTCTCAACACCGTTTGGCCGACGCCCTTTCAGTGTTGAATTACATGGTGATCGTGGAACCGGAAGAGGCAAACCTTTGGCGAGATCGGGGCATGCTCCACTATGGATTGGAAAACATGCTTTCCGCAGAAAGCGATCTGCGCCGCTATTTTCTACTGCGAAACCTGCTGCATCTGTTTACCGGCGAGGCCGAGATGGTTTTCAGCGGTGTTGCCTTCGCAGGTTGGATACCGGAGGAAGAGCAGGAGCCCACGCAGGAGGACCAGCGCGTACTATTCGTGCTGAAGCAGATTCGGGATGAAATCAGAAGGTTGAACTGAAGCGAGAATGAAGATCCCGTCTGACGCCTCCCGTCTATGGAAATTCTGTTATCTGGCGCTTACCGTCTTGCGCCCTCTGTTCTGCGGTCTGAGAGTGGAGGGCGCGGAAAACGTGCCTCGGAAAGGCGGCGTCGTTCTGGCCTGCAATCATCCCGGAGGCATGGACAGTTTTGTTCTGGGAGTCGCTTCCCCGCGCCAGGTCTTCTATATGGCAAAAAGGGAGCTCTTTAACGTTCATCCCGTGATGACTTTTCTTCTGTACCGCATAGGCGCATTTCCCATCAACCGGGGCGCACGCGACACCGAGGCGATCGAGTACAGCGTGGAACTCCTGAAACAGGGGCGTGTCGTGGGTATGTTTCCTGAGGGGACGCGTAACCGCGGCAAACCCATGCGGCGCGGAAAAAGCGGAGCAGTGCGAATCGCCATCGATGCCGGTGTGCCTGTCGTGCCCGTGGCAGTGCTGGAGATTCCCCACCTGCACAAGAACTGGTTCAATCCCTTCAAACGCACGCCACTCTCCGTTCAATTCGGACAGCCCGTGCTCTTCCCCGCAGGTACGATGGAAGACGTGCAGGAGTATACAACTGAGATCATGCTGGAAGTTGCGAGCATGATGCCGCCTGAACTGCGCGGCCATTATGGAGAAGCGCTGGCCTCGTCCCGAGATCGAACTCCGCCCCGTACCCCATTTGCAGAGCCAACCAACTCAGCCGCGCGCGACATCGCGACCGGCTGACTGAAGCCACTCTCCACTCTTCACCCTGTCGCGTCCCGCCGCGTAGGAAGTCGCCTCATTCCTACGCCAGAGTAGCCATAACCCCTTCCAGGGCTTCCCGGCTTGGCCGCAGCTTTTCGTCAGGCAACTGCGCCAGAGGCGTGTTGGTCAGGTTTAGTAGCTCGGTGAGCGTCGGTTCCTCTTCGTTAATGTACAGTAGCCCGGTGATCAGCTTCTGCTCGTCCAACGAGTGTTGGATGACATTGTAAGCCGCAGCGCGATCCCTCGGATTGTGATCCGGATCGATTTTCTTAAGGATAATGCTGCCGCCGTCATGCAATTCGACCTCGATTTCGTCCTCGTAGTCTTCGATTTCAATTTCTTCATATTCGGGCACAAAGTTCAGATCGTGCAGCCGAATCTCGTTGGCGCGCCCGAAACCGTAACTCTTCGTTGACGTATCGTGGTTGTTAAAGGTCACGCAGGGGCTGATGATATCCAGCACCGCGATGCCTCGGTGATTTATGGCAGCTTTCAGCAGTGCCTCCAACTGTTTCGGATCACCTGCAAAACTGCGGGCGACAAACGTGGCATTGGCCGTCAACGCTTCCATACAGATGTCCAACGGCGGCAGATCGTTTACACCCTGATATTTCAGAAACTGCCCCTCATCGGCGGTCGCGCTGAACTGGCCTTTGGTAAGTCCGTAAACACCGTTGTTTTCAACGATATATATGAGGGGCAGATTGCGCCTCACCGCGTGCTTGAACTGGCCGATGCCGATAGAGGCAGAGTCGCCGTCTCCGCTGACGCCGATCACCTCCAACGAGGAGTTGGCGATTACTGCTCCGGTCGCTACCGACGGCATGCGCCCATGCAGGCTGTTGAAACCGTGGCTCCAGCCCAGGTAGTAGGCCGGCGTCTTGCTGCTGCATCCGATCCCACTGAGTTTCACGACCTGCGTCTGGTCCAGGCCCATCTCCCAGGCCGCATTGACGATGCGCTGGCTGATACTGTCGTGCCCGCAGCCTTTACACAGTGTCGAAGGGCGTCCACGATAGGAGGTCTTTTCCAGGCCGATGCGATTGGTCTTTGCGGGACGTGCGGCGCGTCTCGCCGCGCCTCCTGTCCTGGTCCTGGTACTCATATCAGCTCCTCCTCTAATGCCAGTTGAATCTGCTCGACGATATAGCGAGCGCTAAGGGGAAGTCCGTCACATTTTGCAATCGAAATCAGTTTCAAAGCTTGCGCCGGTTCTTCGGTGGTCAGAATCAAGTGAAGCTGGCCGTCACTGTTTGCCTCAACCACAAAGACGGTCGGATTCCTTTCTATGAATGTGCGGACGCTGTCGTCAATGGGCAATGCCCGCAGGCGCAGGTAGTTGGTGGGCATCCCTGTGGCCGCAAGACGCGCGCGCGCCTCTTCGACGCCGTCGTGGTTGCTGCCCAAACTGATGATCCCGACCTGTGCCCCCTCGACCTCATCCAGGACAGGTCTCGGCACCATCTGCCGGGCCGTATCGAACTTCCTTTTCAGCCGCTCCAGATTCTGTTCCCAGTCGTCGGGCCGCTCGCTATAGTAACCGTACTCATTGTGACCCGTGCCGCGCGTGAAATAAGCGGCCATATTGTGTTTTGTACCCGGCAGCGTACGATAGGCAACGCCGTCACCGTCGACATCCATGTATCGCGCCCAGGAGCCTTGCCGCTCCTCCAGGTCCTCGGCGCTCAGAATTTTCCCCCGTTTGAAAGGGGCGTCCGAAAACTCGAACGGCTCCGAAATATGCGAATTCATACCCAGGTCGAGATCGCTCAACACGAACACCAGTGTCTGCAGTTCCTCCGCCAAATCAAAAGCGATGCGGCCAAAATCGAAGCACTCGGCCGGATTGGCGGGGAAAAGAACCAAATGTCTCGTGTCTCCGTGCCCGAGATAATAGGCCGCATGAATGTCTCCTTGGGATGTGCGAGTCGGCAGCCCCGTACTCGGTCCCATCCTCTGAATGTCCCAAATCACGGCTGGTATCTCGGCAAAGTAGGCCAACCCGGCAAATTCAGACATAAGGCTGATCCCGGGTCCGCTCGTGCAGGTCATTGCCCTGGCCCCCGTCCAGCCTGCGCCCACAACCATACCGATTGCCGCCAGCTCATCCTCCGCCTGAACCACGGCAACAGTCGCCTTGCCCGTGTCCGGATCAGTGCGCAAGGCGGGTGCGTACTTTTCTATCGATTCAGCCAAACTGGATGAAGGCGTTATCGGATACCAGGAAGCGAGGGACAGGCCGCCCGCAAGAGCGCCCAGCGCGCCGGCCGTATTGCCGTCCACCAGGATCTTGCCTTCGTTGAAACCTGTCATCCGCTCAACTCGATAACCCTCGTGCCGCTCTACGTGACTGCCGGCCCAGTCGATCGCACGTTCGACCATCTCCATATTGAGCCCGGCAGCCTTCTCTTTGCCCTCGAAATGATGCAGCAACGCCGCCTCAATCTCAGCCGGCTCGATGCCCAGCAACTCTGTCAGCACGCCGACATAGACCATGTTGGCCACATAGTCCCGCAGAGCATGGGGCAAGCTCGCTTCTTTCACCAGGTCCTTCACCGGCATCCCATAATACATAACGTCCTTGCGGCTGTTGGCAACCGGCAACGCATCGTCATAGATGACGATGCCGCCGGGCACGGCCCTTTCCATATCCTCTGCTACGGTGCGGCCATTCATGCAGACCTGAATGTCGGTCATCTCCCTGCGTGCGAGAAAACCGTCTTTGCTCAGGCGGATGATGTACCAGGTGGGCAGACCCTGAATGTTGCTGGGAAACAGGTTCTTGCCGTTTATCGGGATCCCCATCTTGAAAAGAGCGCGGAGTAAGACGCCGTTGCTCGTCTGGCTGCCGGATCCGTTCGCCGTCGCCACATTGATGGCAAAGTCATTGACCGCTGCCGGCGCGTCCGGCTTGACAACTGGCGCTTCCCGAACTGCAACACTCATGCTTGACTCCTTACCTTTCTGTTCCCATCTGCGAAAGTTTCCTGGCGTGTACTGTTGCGCGGAACGTCCCTTGTCCGCAGTAACAAGAGGTGCTCCTCATGCAATGCCTTGGCTTCATCGACCTCGTCTCGTTCAATTGCCTCTGCGATTCCTTCATGATAGCCCCAGACCTCGGTCAAATAGCCGTAATCTGCATAAAGATTCAGTTCGACTGCCTCGTACGCGTCCCAGTAAGCCTCCAACAGGCCAGTGGCAAACAGGTTGTCAAGCCTCCGGAAGATCGTCATGTGGAAGGCCCGGTGCTCCTGATGAGGAATCTGGATGCGGCTCTGCTGCAGCTTGTGCCAGGCGAGCGAAACGTACTGCTTGAGCTCCTGCTTGTCCTCATCGGTGAGGGCAAGCACCGCCGGCCGCCAGAATGCGCTCTCGATGCCGTTGCGCAGCTCACTGAATTCACGGAAAAGCCGCTCGTTCGTAGCAAGTCCAAACATGAGACTGGCGCGCGCCGCGGGCGTGAAGCTGTAGCTATTGCATTCGATGCCGCGCCGAGGACGCGCCGCCACCAGCCCGAGAACGCGCGCGGCTTCCAGCTGCTCCCGCAACTTGCCGATACTGACGCCCAATTCGGCGCTGAGGTCGTTCAGCGAAGGCAGCCTGGCGCCGGGGACGAATCCGTTGTTCACGATATAGTCCAGGAGTTCCGAGTCGCTGTGAAGTTGCTTGATCATTTTTCGCCCTGGTCAAAATACAGGAACTGCCAGCATCGACTGAATCATCGGATTAATTATATCAATACTATCAAACAGTTTAATCATAATTGATCGGTGCAGAAGTGTCAATTTGAGAATTGGGAATTTCGTAATCTGCGGACCAACACGGCAGGACGCCGTGTTGGCAGGCCAGGAGCGGTTTGTGCCGAGAGCCTATTTTCCCTCTTCGTTTCCGGCACTGTAGCCAGTCGCCAGCTGAGAAAAGGCGGCTTCAGCAAGCAGCGCCACACCTGTCGGCATAACGCTTTCCTCAAAATCAAACGTAGGGCTGTGATGGGGACTGTAGAATCCTTCTTCCGGGTTGGCCGCGCCGACCAGAACGAAACAACCGGGAGATCGATTCAGGAACTCCGCCATGTCCTCGCCCACCATCATCGGAGCAATCTGGGTGACATTCTGCCCGCCCACAACCTCGTTCGCGATGCCTTCCATCACCCGCGCGCCGGACTCGGAATTGATGGTCGCCGGCACGCAACTCTGCAGTTCGAATTCGTAGCGGGCGCCAAACGCTTGGCAGACACCTGTGCAAACTTCGTCGATGCGTTCCAGGAGCAGGCTGCGTACCTCCGACTCAAAGCTGCGGATCGTCCCCTCCAGGACCGCGCGCTCAGAAATCACATTGCCTGCGTTCCCGCTATGAAATGCGCCAACTGTGACTACCGCGGTATCGGACGGATTAGCGTTTCGGGACACGATCGTCTGCAACGCGACAACCAGCTGACAGGCGACAAGCGTGGCGTCGATCGTGTCGTGAGGCGTGGCGCCGTGGCCGCCTTTTCCAAAGACTGTCAGTGTAAACATGTCGGCCGCCGCCCAAAGCGGCCCCGGTTGGACAACAACCTGATTATATGGAAGCCGACTCCACAGATGCAGTCCGTAGGCCGCCGCCGGTTGCGGTGCCTCGAGCGCACCGTCTTCGATCATGGCCATCGCGCCGCCCAAACCTTCCTCGGCCGGCTGAAAGACCAGTTTGACCCGTCCCGGTAGTTCGTTACGATGCCGCGTCAACAGCTGCGCAACACCCATCCCGATCGCGGTGTGGCCGTCATGCCCGCAGGCGTGCATAACCCCCGGGTTTTCTGAAGCAAAGGGCAGCTCGGTCTCCTCGTGGATCGGGAGCGCGTCCATATCGAAGCGCAACAGAACCGTCTCACTGTCTTCCGGCAGACCGTCCGGCTCCACCATCGCGATCACGCCGGTCTTTCCCACACCGGTGCTCACCTCAAGCCCCAACGCCTGGAGATGCGCCGCCACGACCCCGGCGGTACGCACTTCCTGAAATCCCAACTCCGGATGCCGGTGAAAGTCCCGCCGCCATTCCACCAGTTGGGGAAGCAGTTCGTCAGCTTCTCTTCGGATCCACTCTTGCACGATGCTCTCTCCAGTCTGACTCGGTATGTTCCACGCGCAGCCTGACTACGGTAAACGGGGCTGGCAAGTCCAGTTCGGCCCCATTGTAACAGTTGCTCACCCGAATCACCATATGTTCTACGCAGGCAGACGTTGGCATAGGCCTGTAGCAGCCCAATCTGCCCTTCCAGAAGCGAATCCTGTCGGTACCGGGAATAAGACCCGAACACCATCCGCATCCTCTCTAACCCAACTTTGTTCAGCTCCGAAATTCGCTGTGCCTCTGCTGATTCGTCAATACTGGTATAATCACTTGGATTTCGGTATACTGCACGCGAAAGAACTTGAAGCTTGGCCAGTGAATGCGCTCCCGGCACACAGGGAGAGAAGGCTTGCCTGGATTGACTTCGCATTCGGCCAGCGAAAAGTCATGGCTGCACAGTTCAGTCTTACGAGAGAAGATAAGATGTCAATGATTTCTGGAATCGCCGAAATCGTCCTGTGGACCCGGGATAAACAGCAAGCGGTCGCATTTTACAGAGATCTTCTCGGGCTGGAGGTGATCTCGCCACCCGAACTTCCCAATGTCTTTCTCAAGGCAGGCGAAGGCGCGGCCGGGATCCCCCAGATGATCGTAATTGTACCCATGCCGCCGGAAATCGCGAGCCAGCCCCGCGGTCACCAACTTCATCACCTGGCATTTGAGCTGCCGGCCGAACTTTTCGACGCGCAAGAACAGGCACTGCGAACGGCCGGATATGAGCCGCGTGGCGGAACGCATCCCGTGCTCACCAGCCGCACCGTATACATTGACGACCCGGACGGAAACGAGGTCGAGTTGATCTGCCAGCTTTAGGAGAACGCACTCCAGAGAGGGACGCGAAGACAGATGACGACGAGATCACCCTATTCGATGCTTTCGGTCGAAGATGCCCTCAATGTAACGCTGGCGCAGGCGCGCACCCCGGCGCCGGTACGCCGTCCCCTCTCGAAGGTAAGGGGCGCGATCCTGGGCGCCGATATTTCCGCACAGGAACCTCTGCCACCCTTTCCCGCCTCGACCAAAGACGGTTACGCTGTTGTCGCCGCTGACGGTCCCGGAAGCTATCCTCTCATCGGGGAGGTCAGCGCTGGCGCACTGGCTGACTTCGCTGTCGAACCCGGTACCGTCGCCTACATTACAACCGGCGCGCCGTTGCCCGAAGGGGCCGACGCCGTCGTCATGATCGAGGAAACAGAACGGCTGGACACCGACGCGAATGCCCCCCTGATTCGCATCAAGCAGCAAGTGCAGCCCGGCGCCGACGTGCGTCCGATAGGTATTGACGTAAAGGCCGGTCAGAACGTATTGGCGGCCGGAGAGCGTCTCGATCCAGCCGAGATCGGGCTGCTCGCCACAGCCGGCATTGTCGACGTTTCCGTCTTTCCCCGTCCTAAAGTGGCCGTCTTGTCCACCGGCGACGAACTGGTCGAGCCCGGAGAAACGCTTGGCCCCGGCCAGATCCGCGATAGCAACCGGGCGATGCTCCTGGCAGCCATCCACGCCGCCGGAGGAGAGCCGGTCGACCTGGGCATTTCTGGCGACACACAGGAAGCGCTGGAATCCCGTGTACAGCAGGGTCTTGTGCAGGCTGATATCCTGTTGACATCCGGCGGCGTTTCCATGGGCGATTTGGACCTGGTCAAGCCGCTGCTGGAACACGCGGGAACTGTGCACTACGGCCGCGTCCGTATGAAACCCGGCAAACCGGTCACCTTTGCCACGGCGGACGTGGAGCAGGGCCGCCGCCTGGTCTTTGGGCTGCCCGGCAATCCCGTCAGCAGCCTGGTAACCTTCTATCTGTTTGTGGTGCCGGCTCTGCGCAAAATGGCGGGTTGGCCGGATCCCCGGCTGCGCCAGGTAAAGGCCCGGCTCGCGCTGCCTCTGCCCCTGGACGCCTACCGCCCTGAGTATCACCGCGCTACACTCCACTGGGACACGGATCAAGCCTGCTTTGTCGCCTCCAGCACCGGAAGCCAGGCCAGCAGCCGTCTCCTGAGCATGCGAACGGCCAATGCGCTCCTGGCCCTGCCCCAAAGAGAGGGCATAATGGCTGCAGGGGAGTTGGTAGACGCCCTTCTGATTGGGGAACTGTGAGAGACATGCGGTTGATACGATGTCTGAGCTGACCCATCTGGACGAAGATGGCCGCGCATCGATGGTCGATGTAGGCCACAAGGAAACGGCAACGCGCGAGGCCGTGGCCGAGGGCAGCGTCTACATGGCCCCCGCGACGCTGGCCGCCATCCGAGACGGCGCAGTGCCCAAGGGGGACGTACTCTCTTCTGCCCGCATCGCCGGCATCATGGCCGCCAAGCGTACACCCGACCTGATCCCGCTCTGTCACCCCCTGCCCCTGACCAAAATTGCGATCGATTTCCAAATCGACGAAGATGAGAGCCGCGTAATCATCACAGTCAGCGTTCGCTGTCGAGGACGCACTGGGGTCGAAATGGAGGCCCTCACAGCTGTCAGCGTGGCCGCGTTGACGATCTACGACATGGCCAAGGCGCTGGAAAAAACGATGACGATCGGCAATGTCCAGCTTCTACAGAAAAGCGGGGGCAGGTCTGGCGACTGGCAGCGGCCCGGTTCTACCTCAGTCAAGGGAGAGGCTGCGAAGTGAATGTACGCCTGATTCTCTTCGCGGGCCTGCGTCAGGCGGCCGGTTTCAAAAGAGATACTGTCTCCTTACCCGAGTCAGCCACGGTAGGGGACCTGCTCGACTGCCGCGTTCCCGGTCTGCGGGATCGGACCTTCTATGTCGCCGTAAATGAGGAATTCGCCCAACGAGATACCGTCCTGCACGACGGCGATGAAGTCGCCCTCCTGCCTCCAGTATCCGGGGGTGTCTTCACTTGGCGCAGATTAGTAGAGTCAAATTCATGTCCGCCAAACTCTTCGAAATAACGGAACAGCCTCTCTCGCAGGATGACATTCTACGCCGGGTCAGCCGCTTTGACTGCGGTGGCGTCGTCACCTTCGCAGGAACCGTGCGCGGCTCCACTGCAACCGACGACGGCGCCCGCGAGACCGATTTCCTGGTCTATGAGGCCTACCTGCCTATGGCCGAAAAGATGATGGCCCGAATCGGCGCGGAGATCCAGGAACGCTGGCCCCTCGTCAAAGGCGTCAGTATCCTCCATCGAATCGGGCGCTGCGACGTTGAAGAGCCGACCGTACTGATCGCCGTCGCCACGCCGCACCGTGACGACGGCTGCTTCGAAGCCTGCCGCTACGCCATAGAGCGTCTCAAGGCAATTGTACCGATCTGGAAGCAGGAGAACTGGCGTGACGGCGAAGTTTGGGTCGAAGGCCCGCGTCAACCCGAACTGGACGTCGGTACACCGGACCGACCGTCTGACTAGGGCTCGTTAAGACTCTGCAGTAGATTTTCTCCGCGTGAAATTTGGTATCTGCCGCGCATCGTGCTAAAATGGACCGCTGTGAATCCGGCCAGGATCGTGCAGGAAAGGCCAATTGAACTGAGGTTTGCAGCTTAACAGTTTGGAGGCAGGTGCAGTCATCGCTGCCGGTAACTTGCCGGCAGAGGAACTTCCCGACTCTCACCCGCGATGTCTGCAACGCAGCGTCGTCGGGACGTTGCCCCACGAAACCGTAAGTGGGGGCGCATGACCGGTAACGGCCATGTGACTACAACCGCAACAGAAAGCAGACCCGCCGCGCGGCCGCCTTCGGGCAACCGGACGGTAAGGGATGAAACGGTGGGGTAAGAGCCCACCAGCGGTTTCGGTGACGAAACCGGCTGGGCGAGCGTGCAACGGAGAGCAAGGCGAGTGGGTTTTGCACTGTCTGCGAAGATGGTGTAAGATCTCGTCGCAGCGGTGCGGACGAAGCTGGATAACACCCGGCAAGTCACAATCCGCCGGGCAGAAACTGCTCGAGACAGATGATGACGGTCAGAGACCGCCTTCCGTGCGCTCTGATAACAGAATCGGGGGTACACCCGCCTTCCGCAGGACCGCTTCACAACCGAAGCGTCCTCCGATAATTTCAGATGGCTTGCGAGGCTGCTCTGCTCAATCGGTGCCGGACAGCTTGCCGGCATGAAAGCCGACGTGGCGGAATTGGCAGACGCGATAGACTTAGGATCTATTGCCCGTAAGGGTGTGGAGGTTCGAGTCCTCTCGTCGGCACTGGAAATCAGCGTCCGGGCCCGTGGCCAAGCGGGAAGGCGCCTGCTTTGCAAGCAGGAGATCGTCGGTTCGAATCCGACCGGGTCCACTTGATGTCCTGCCGGATTCACAGATTCAGTGGTTGCCTTAACATTCCATCTGCGGGCGTAGTTCAGTGGTAGAACGTCTCCTTGCCAAGGAGAAGGTCGTGAGTTCGAATCTCATCGCCCGCTCTGAAAGGACCGGCCCTTAAGGGGGTGGAGCCGTCGTCGGCCGGAGTTCAGGTTGCTGCGGCTCAGTCGCCTTACGCGTCGGTCCTTTTGCCGAGGTAGCTCAGTTGGTAGAGCAATGGACTGAAAATCCATGTGTCCCCAGTTCAAGTCTGGGCCTCGGCACCTTAGAGAATTTTCTTATCCGGGTCCGCTTTTCGCGGCGCAACGATCTGTCTGAAAACGACCAACGATCGGCCTGGAAAAAGATTCTCAGGTCCCGATTCGGCTGTAGATGGGGGATCGTCTAATGGCAGGACTACGGTCTTTGGAACCGTCAATCGGGGTTCGAATCCCTGTCCCCCAGCCTTCTTCGGGGTGAGACTTCCCCGTCTCGGACTGAACGCGGTCGGGAAGCGGTACTGCAATTGGTCAACCAAATATGGCGCCTATAGCTCAAAGGCAGAGCGTCTGATTGTGGATCAGAAGGTTGCGGGTTCGAGCCCCGCTAGGCGCCCCTTCCACCTCACCAGGTCTCTCACCCTTCATCTCCAGAACCCTTCCGGCCCTCCTCCGCAACTTCCACCAAATACAGAAACAGCGGCAGTCCGAGCGACACGCCAACTACAAGTGTGCCTGCAACGGGCAGCCACAGCTTTGCAACCCTTCTCTCGACTCCTTCGGTAAACATGAACACGAACAGGACGATCGCGGAGATGACCACATCCAGCCAGCCGAAGGCCGCAATCCTGGAGTTGGTGATCTGTTCGAAAAGAAGGGGAACGTCGAGGCCGTTATCTGAAATCCAGAGAATGAACTGAGAATAGGGAAGAACCGTTCCGAGAAAGCAGAGAAAAAGGTAGACGTGCTTTTTCTTCAGTGATGAAATGCTCCTTCCTCTCATTCGTCCAAATTGCCCATCACCGCCAACGGCGTCGCCGCCAGCAGACCCCCGTCAACCGGCATCACGATGCCGGAAATCCAGCGCGACTCGTCACTCGCAAAATAGAGCGCCGCATACGCAACATCCCAGGCCGTACCTTCGGTCCCCAACGGCCCGATCTTGCGCCTCCGTTCCCGTTCCTCTTGCGAAAATCCGGCGGTGAATGAGGCATGAACATGCCCCGGAGCCAGGCAGTTGACGCGGATATTCTCCCGCCCGTGATGAACAGCTATCAGCTTTGTCAGGGTAGCTAGGCCCCCCTTTGCAACCGAATAGGGTACATTCAGATACGCCCCCGCCAGCAGACCGTCAATCGACGAAATGTTGATGATCGAGCCGCCGCCGCTTGCAGCCATGCGCGGCACCGCGTGCTTACAGACCATCACCGGGCCTTTCAAGTTGACGTCCAATGCTACATCCCAGGTCGCCCCCTCGTAATCCGTAACCTTGCCCGTGCCGGGTGTGCCCGCATTGTTGACCAGGATATCCAGGCTGCCGTAGCGGCCGGTGCACGCCTCAGCCAGTTTCCGGCAATCCTCTTCCTTGGTAATGTCCGCCGGAACGAAAGACGCCTCTCCTCCATTCTCTTTTATGAACTTTACCGTCACCTCGGCCCGCTCCTCGTCCAAATCTGCCACGACCACCCTCGCCCCCTGCCGCGCGAAAAGGACAGCGGTTGCGTAGCCGATACCAGGAGCTGACCGGCCGCGCGAACCCGCGCCCGTGACAATCGCCGCCTTGCCTTCTAATCTGTCTCCCTGAGGAGGCAGGCCATTTGTCGCAGTCAATTCAATGTGGCTCATTAGAGTCGTTCCGCGACCGTGAAATTCAGATTACATCCGACAAATAGCGGGCCTTCGTGATTTCAACGACCTCATCCGGATCGCGTCGCCACCAGTTGCGTTCGGAAAATATCTCCACTTCGCGATAGCCGTTGTACCCCGTCGCCTCCACCAGGCGTCGAATGCGCCGAATGTCGATGACCCCGTCACCCATCATGCCTCTGTCCAACCGCAGATCGGTCGTATCCATCAGCCAGTCGCAAACATGGAAAGAGACGATGCGGCCCGCCGCGCGTTTAATCTCACGTTCCATGTCGGGGTCCCACCACACGTGGTAAACATCGACCACGATGCCGAGTTCCGGACCGGCTCCCAGCGCATCGATCCAGTCGTTCGCCTGCCCCAAAGTGGAAAGACATGAGCGAAAAGCGCATATCATCGGGTGCAGCGGCTCCAGGGCCAGCGTTATCCCAGACTTCTTCGCATAGGGAAGTAGCTCTGCAAGGCCCTCCAGGCAGCGTGCTCGCGCAGCAGACAAATCTCGCGACCCCTCAGGCAACCCGCCGGCCACGAAGACGATACACTCGGCATTCAACTCGGCTGCTTCGTCGATGGCCCGCCTCGTCGAGTCCAGGTTAGCCTGAAATCGGTCCTTGTCCGAGTCGGTCAACAATCCGCCAATGCAGTGACAGGTGACGGTCATATCGTGAGCGTCCAGCCATCGCCGCGCTTCACTCACGCCCACCTCCTGCAGCTTGTCCCGAACGATCCCTATTGCATGGACATCGGCGCGAGCATAGCCTTCAATCGCCTGCGGCAAGGACCACTGGTGCAGGGTAGTAAATTGGTTAATGGCCAGCTTGCCGAAGTCGCTCATCCTGCTTTTCTCTAAATGCCAATGTCATTCTCTATTGCAGTTTGATAAGGTATAATGCCAACACATCATAGACTCAATGAATCGAGTGGCAAAACCAAGACGTTGGACCTAGAGCCAGAAGTTCTTTATCGTTATTCCTGATAGGGACATAATTTATGGCAAAGCGGTCGATCCAAATGCCTCTTCCGCTATCGGGCCATTCGGGTCCTGGAACAAGAGCAGCCCAGTCTATGACAAAGCGCCAAAATTCAGTGGCGCCGCAAGATCGTCCGTTTCACAACTGGTATCGCTTCGTTCTGTCGTTTCCTCCCCACTTGGTCAGAGAATATCTTGAGGATTTTGGCTTGACAGACGGGGCAACTATTCTCGACCCATTTTGCGGCACAGGTACGACAGTAGTTGAGGCGAAATTGCAAGGATTACAAGGAATAGGGATAGAAGCCAATCCCTTTCCCCACTTTGCTTCATGCGTCAAGACTGATTGGCATGTGGATCCGTCTACTTTACTTGAGAGAGCTTCGGAGATTGCACGTGGCGCTCAGAAAATCTTGTATGACCAGGGAATCGATGACGAAATTCATACTGCAAGTGAAGGCCAAACTTTGAAGAGGCTGCCACGCGATGCTGAACGCGTACTGATCAAAAATTCCATCAGCCCTCTTCCTCTGCACAAGACATTAACTTTGCTTGAGCAAATCAATTGCTGTCAACATTTCACCGGGCACGGACACCTCTTACTGGCATTAGGGAATGCCTTGGTCAACAAGATTGGGAATCTCAGATTCGGGCCCGAAGTAGGTGTAGGCAAGATCAAGCGCGATATTCCCGTCATCTCCCCCTGGTTGACCGAGGTAGATAGAATGGCTACCGATCTGCGCAAAGTTCAGGGCTTAGACTATCCCAGAACGATGCTTCATATGGGGGACGCCAGAAGTCTTTCCCGAATCATGTCGCCGAATTCGGTTGACGCAGTGATCACCTCGCCTCCCTACCCCAATGAGAAAGATTATACGCGAACAACGCGGCTGGAGTCCGTGCTCTTAGGATTCTATGAAGACATGGCCCACCTGAGACGCTTTAAGAAGTCTTTGCTTCGTTCCAATACTCGCGGTGTCTACGCAGCCGACGATGATGATGAATGGGTCTCGGGGCATGGTGAAATCCAGCGGATTGCAGAAGAGATTGAGAAACGAAGAATCACACTGGGCAAGACATCTGGATTCGAGAAACTGTACTCGCGTGTAACTAAATTGTATTTTGGAGGAATGACTCGCCATCTTGCCCAGCTACGAAGCGTTTTGAAGCCTGATGCGCGTCTGGCGTATGTTGTAGGTGACCAAGCGTCTTATCTTAGGGTGATGATTCGTACTGGAGAACTCTTAGCAGATGTTGCCCAAAGTCTAGGATATGAACTGGTGCGAATAGATCTCTTTCGAACCAGATTTGCCACCGCCACACAGTGCGACCTGCGCGAGGAGGTCGTCGTGCTAAAGTGGCCTGGTTGACTTTGTAAAAGGCGTTTCTATCGTATGCAGCATGTTCCTTCCACTGGCGTTGGAGGCACGTAAACGGGCATGAGCAAATATGAACAGGTAATTGAATGGGTATTTCAACAGAACTTTAATCCTGGTGATGTCCGGGTGAGATTTACGCGCGATGAGTTGGTTGAGGCACACGATGCTTTAGAATTACCTCGGACAAAAAACATTGGGGACATTCCCTACTCATTTCGCTTTCGTAGAGAGTTGCCCTCCAGTATCCTCGAAACCGCTCCGCAAGATTCTGAGTGGATTATCGTTGGTACAGGAATAGCCGAATACCAGTTTCGCCTGTCGATGCCAGGAAAAATTGTACCTACACTGCACTACTACCCAATCAAGATCCCGGACGCAACACCTGAAATTGTCAGGCACTACGCGCCTGGTACCGACGAACAGGCTCTTCTGACTCAAGTGCGATACAATCGCCTAGTTGACGTTTTTACAGGGTTGACCTGCTACTCAATACAAAACCATCTGCGGACCACAGTGTCAAACATTGGCCAAGTAGAAGTAGACGAAATATATGTCGGTTTGAACATGCGGGGAACACATTTCGTTCTTCCGTGCCAAGCAAAGTCGAAAGGTGACAGATTCGGAATCGCACAGGTCTTGCAGGGATGTTGAACTATGCGAGGACAGATATCCAAACGCAATTTGTCGACCGATTGCGGTTCAGTTTGTTGAGGAGAACAATGTCGCGGTCTTAGAACTTGCGGTGCGAGAAGAAGATGACCTTTTAAAACTTAACATCGTTGAAGAAAGACAATACTTACTGGTTCCTCGATCAGAAATCTCTGAGAGAGATCTGAAAATGCTTAAGGATATTGAGCCGACCTACTCCGTATGAATTCGCCGGTCAATCCGGCCTTCGCCCCAACGATTACTCCACAAATCCTTCAATAGGTCGCACGCCCGCCCGATACATCAAATACCGCGCCGGTAGAAAAGCTGCACGCGTCGCTGCACAGCCACGCAACCATCTCGGCGTTCTCCTCTACCGTTCCGAAACGTCCCATCGGGATTTTGGCCGTTACAGTCTCAATGTATTCCGGCGTCATTTCGCCGAGGAGATCGGTCTGCACCATCGCCGGGGCAACGCAGTTGACAATGATGCCGCTCTGCGCCAGCTCCTTGCCCAGTGACTTGGTGAGAGCGATCACCCCCGCCTTGGCGGCCGAATAGGCGCAAGCGTTTGCGTTTCCCTCCTTGCCGGCAACCGATGCCACGTTGACGATCCGGCCTCCGCCCTGTTCCAGCATGAACGGGATAACGGCCCGGCTGCACAAAAAGACCGAAGTGAGGTCGGCCGCGATGACCCTGTCCCACTCTTCAAGGGGGTACTCCCACGTTGCAAGGGTTGGGCCGGAGACGCCGGCATTGTTGACCAGGATATCGATGACACCCAACTGGGCCAGCGTATCCTGTACCGCCTGTTCAACACTGGAAGGTTCCGTTACATCCACGGCCAAGACAGCCTCGAACGTCTGCGAAGCCGCCGAACCCCGCAGAGCATCCGGGTTCAAGTCCCAAACCGCCACAGCCGCGCCCGAATCGGCCAGCCGCTGGGCAATTCCGAGGCCAATGCCCTTAGCCCCCCCGGTGACAACCGCAGTGCGGCCGCCAAAGTCATATTCAATCATCTGCGTTTTCCTTGACCGACTTACCCTCGTCTGGTTCGATTGTAAACTGACCACCGATCCCTGAAGTCCGACCACTGCCTTCCCACTTATACCCCAAGTCGTGGGAAAGCGCTACAGAAGCGGTCGACGCCGACTGCTTTCTGCTGTAAAATTCGCGTTGGTCAGAACCGAAGCAAATCAGCTAGAATGCTGAGAAACATAGCCGCCGCGCCGGAGCGATTGAGTGAGCAAATTGCGTATAGCCATAATAGGCGCAGGAACAATGGGCCGCCGACACATCGACTATATGAACGCAAGCGGCGACTGTCAGCTGGTCGCAATTTGCGATCCGGATTCCGAGGCGGCCGAACTGGCGGCAAAGTATGGCGTGCCGTTCTTCCATGATGCTTTCGAAGCGCTGGATCTGGCCGCTCCCGATGGGGCGATCATCGCCGCACCTACGCAGTTGCACGAAGAGCTTGCCCTGGCATGCATCCGCCGCGGAATCGTGCCTCTGGTAGAGAAGCCGGTCACCGCCGCGCTCGATGAGGGCCGAAGACTGGTCGACGAAGCGGCAGCGGCCGGTGTGCCCGTCCTGGTCGGCCATCACCGACGCTATCATCCCCGCATCAAGCGGCTCTGGAAACTTGTGACTGAAGGGGCCATTGGCTCCTTGATCGGAGTCTCCCTCTTGTGGGCCGTCAAGAAACCGGATGCCTACTACGACATCGTTTGGCGAACGCGCGCCGGCGGCGGGCCTGTGCTAACCAATCTCATCCATGAGATCGACACATTGCGCTATATCTGCGGCGAGATAACTCGTGTCTATGCCGCCACCAGTTCGGCGACACGCGGCTTCGAGGTGGAGGACACCGCCGCGATAACTCTGAATTTCGCGGGCGGTGTGGTTGGCTCGATCTTTCTTTCCGACGCGACACCTTCGCCCTGGTCCTATGAACTGACGATGTTCGAGAATCCATCTTACGCCCACGTGGCCGATAACTGCGCCTTCTTTTTTGGCACAGAGGGCTCACTTGCCTTTCCCAGATTGGAGCTGTGGCGCTATCCTTTCACCGACAACGCCGGCTGGGAGCATCCACTCCAACGGGAACAGTGTGAGCCGGCCGATGCCGATCCGCTGGCAGCGCAACTGGCCCATTTCTGCCGCGTCATTCGCAGAGAAGAGCCGCCTTTGGTCAGCGGCGAGGAGGGTCTGCGAACGCTTGCGGCAACCCAAGCCGTGCTTTCCTCCGGCAGTGAGGGCAAGCCAATTGAACTCCGGCCCGTTTGAGCAGAATTGTTCGGCCTTGAGTAAATAGAACTGATCGCTTTACAGGCAATTTGAACGTGGCAGGCCCGAGATAAAAGGAAAGGAGACTCCCGATGGCATACGCAACCTACATGGGCGCACAGGTCAAGCGCAAGGAAGATCCCCGTCTGATCACCGGAAGCGGCTCTTACGTTGGAGATCTGAAGCTGCCCGGTATGCACTATGTCGCCTTCGTACGCAGCCCTTACGCGCATGCCCGCATTGGCGAGATTGATGCCTCGAACGCGCTTGACCTGGACGGCGTCGTCGCCGTAGTGACCGGTCAGGACCTCGCCGCGCACACCGAGCCCATGCCCTTCCCTTTTGAGGTCGGTTCCGCTGACGGCGAGGCCAACAGCAAGCGCACGCACTACGCCCTGACAACCGGTAAAGTGCGCCACATGGGGGAGTGCGTGGCCGCAGTTATCGCCTCTGACGCCGCCACTGCCGCCGATGCCGCCGAGGAGGTCTTCGTTGACTGGGAACCTCTCCCTGCCGTCGCAGGGATCGAGCAGGCGCTCGAGACAGAAGCCGCAGTTCTTTTTGACGACATGGACAGCAACTGCCAGGAAGTGTGGCGCCGCAAAGTCGGCGATGTCGATGCCGCCTTCGCCGGAGCCCACAAAGTCGTCAGGCAACGCATCATCAGCCAGCGTCTCGCCGCCGTACCGATGGAGGGCCGTAGCATCGTCGCCGCGCCCGATCCGACGACGGCAGGACTGACCGTCTGGACCAGCACGCAGGCGCCCCATCTGGTGCGGGGCCAGCTTGCCGGTGTATTGCGAATGTCCGAGAACGCCATCCGCGTAATCGCCCCCGAAGTCGGAGGCGGATTCGGTGTCAAGATCGGGATCTATCCCGAAGAGGTAGCGGTGGCAAGCTTGGCCATGCGTTTTCAACTTCCGCTCAGCTGGGTAGAGGGGCGCAGTGAGCATCTCTTGACCACCACACACGGCCGCGGGCAGATCTCCGACTACGCCCTGGCTGTCAGTGAGGATGGCCGCATCAACGGCCTGCAGATGCGCGTCGTGGCCGATATGGGAGCCTATCCCATCGTCCTGATCATACCTGAGTTGACCGGTTGGATGGCGGTCGGCGTGTACGACATCGGCGCCGTGGATGTAGAAATCGACTGCGTCTTCACCAACACCACCCCCATCGCCGCCTACCGAGGCGCCGGTCGGCCGGAAGCCGCCTACTACATCGAGCGCATGGTGGACCTGGTAGCAACTGAGCTGGAACTGGACCCAACCGACGTGCGCCGCAGGAACTTCATCTCTCCCGACGCCTTCCCCTATGACACGCCGACCACGCTCACATACGACAGCGGCGAATACGAGAAGTCGTTGGCCAAAGCCCTTGAAGTTTCCGGCTACGCCTCGCTGCGGTCAGAACAGGCGCAGCGCCGCAGCCGGAACAATGGTAACCTGTTGGGCATCGGCCTTGCCAGCTACGTGGAGATCTGCGGCTTCGGTCCCTACGAGAGCGCGGAGGTACGCGTCGAGCCCAGCGGAACGGTCACCGTCTTTACAGGAATCTCGCCGCATGGTCAGGGGCAGGAAACGACCTTTGCCCAGATCGTGGCCGACCAGCTGGGAGCAGACTATGATCAAATCGTCGTCAAGCACGGTGACACCGCCAACACGCCAATGGGCATCGGCACAATGGGCAGCCGGGGGTTGGCCGTCGGCGGCACCGCCCTGGTGCGGGCGACAGGCAAAGTGAGAGACAAGGCCAGGCAGATAGCCGGGCATATCCTGGAAGCCGCCGCCGAAGACATCGAGTTGACAGAAGGACAATACCAGGTGCGGGGCGTCCCGGACAAAGCAGTGACCCTGGCCGAAATCGCAGCACGCGCCTACAGCGATGACCTGCCAGACACAATCGACTCCGGCCTTGAAGGTAACGACTACTTTCGGCCCGACCTGGTCTACCCTTTCGGCACGCACGTCGCCGTGGTCGAAGTCGAGGAGGCCACTGGTCGAGTCACCATCCGCGAATACTACTCCGTCGACGACTGCGGTCCGCGAATCAGCCCTAAACTGGTCGACGGCCAGGTCCATGGCGGCTTGGCCCAGGGCATCGCCCAGGCTCTGTTGGAGGAAGTGGTCTACAGCGAAGAAGGCCAGCTGCTGACCGGCACGCTGATGGACTACGCGATTCCAAAAGCGGCACAGTTTCCCAGCTTCGTGACGGACTCAACCGAGACGCAAACACCCCATAACCCTCTCGGAGCCAAAGGGATCGGTGAGGCGGCGACCATTGGGTCCACGCCTGCCATAGTTAATGCCGTAATGGACGCCCTCAAACCTCTCGGCGTCCGTCATCTCGACATGCCGCTGACGCCCGAGAAAATCTGGCAAGCGATCCATAGCAACGGAAAAGACGCGACCTGAGCCGAGGCGTTCCGATATGGGAGAAACCTGCAGATGAGCAGTTTCTACGTAGACATAGGCGACAGCGTATCATTCAGCAAGACCGTTGGCGAGAGCGACGTCTACCTGTTTGCCGGCATTACGGGCGACCTGGCGCCGAACCATGTCGATGAGGAGTATATGAAGCGCTCCAGCTACGGCAGCCGCATCGCCCATGGCGCGCTCTTAATCGGATATATGTCCACCGCCTCGTCCATGGCGATAGCCGACTCACGCGCCAGCGACGACGAGACGCCGGTCTCGCTCGGTTACGACCGCATTCGATTCCTGGCGCCGGTCTACCTGGGTGACACCGTTACCGTTCACTATGAGATCGTTCGTATTGACGAATCGCGTAGACGCTCCGTATCAGATATCAGGGTCGTCAATCAGTCGGGGACGCTGGTTGCGGTTGGCCAGCACATCCTCAAATGGGTGGCGAACGAGTAGCAGCCGGGAGGGGATCATGAAGCAGGCGTGGCGAAAGCAGTTGGCGGAAACCGCAGTTCTCAATCTGGGTCAGGTCCTCCAGGGAGAGGAGCTGGACGAATTCCGCAATCTGTTCGACGCCGATCGTGCCAACTACCGATTTTTCTGGCACGATTACGGCCATCATCAGAACGTCAATTACGACGCATTAATCACAACCCCGCGCTTCGACGAGTTGATTCGACATCCGCGCATCTTGCCCGTTATCGAAGACTTGATGGGCGGCCCGGTCTGTTTCGGCGAAATCGGACTGCGCTACATGGGCCCTTATGACGGACAACTCCACCGGAAGTGGCACCGGGACAAGCCGCACTGGCCCGAGCATCCGCTGCGCATGGATTACATTCAACTGATGGTATATCTGACCGACGTGGACGAAAGCACGCACTGCATCTCATTCTCGCCTGAGTCGGTCGACCAGCCCGTACTTGAGGACCAACAGTCCCAGCTGGACCGCGGCGGCGTCTATGACCTGCACGGACCGGCCGGGACCTGTGCCCTCTTCAATGTTGCTGCCCTCCATACTGCCACGACCCGCCCAACAACCTCAGAACGCAAGACCGTTCAAATCTACTACGGGCATCGCGACCGGGCGCCGTTGTCTAACGATTCGGGCATTCCCGCCACCCTATGGCGGGACCACTCGGACGATGAAACGCGGGCCTTCTACGGAATCCTGAACAAGCGCACAAAGATCTACATGGCCGCCTTTGGAAACTGACCAGGTCTATATCAGACCGGGCTGATCTCCCGGCAGCGTTCCAGAATTTCCACTTGGCGCCGCACACTGGCCGCCGATATCGCCGAAGGCGCCCCCGCTCGAATCGTCTGATAAATGTCCTCGTAGAGAGAGAACATGCCCGTGAAGAAGTTGAACTCCGGTGTGAAGGTTTCCTCTTTCCACGGCAGCGTTTCGCTGTTGTAGCTGCGGTCAGGGGTCGGCTTCGTGTCCAGGACCAGCGGAGGCGCCTCCTCCGGGTCGAAATACTTCCAGCGGATCTCTCGTCGATCAGCGCTGACCAGTGTCCCCTGCGTGCCCATGACCAGCCACGCGTCCTGCGGATATGCGCAGCAATTGGACATTTCCACATCGATGACAGGCCCGTCGTTCGGCTTGATGACCAGCTTGACGTGGCTCTCCGCGTCCCCGGCAAACAGAGGCGTCGTCTCCATCTGGCAGAAGATCTCCGGGTTGGGATCGTCGAAAAAGTGGATTGCCCAGTCGATTGAGTGGGCGCCCTTGTTGTTCAAGTCGCCGCCGCCGTAGCGCTTCAGCGTCTGCCAGTCCCATCGCCTGCGAAAACCGTTCCCCGTGATTCTCATCTGAACAATTCGACCCAGCACGCCCGATTCGACAACCTCTTTGACTTTCAGAAAATCCGCATGGTAGCGATAATTCTGATTCACCGTCAGCAGCATCCCCGTCTCTTCGGCGACAGCGATCATCTCGTCTACACCGTCCAACGTCGGCGCCATCGGCTTCTCCACGATGACATGCTTCCCGGCCCGCATCGCGGCCGAAGCATCGCTGACGTGGAGTTGGCTTGGTGTCGCGACGACGAGAAGCTCAACTGCGTTGTCAGCAATGATCTCGTCTATGGTTGAGTAAGCCAGACAGTCAAACCTGTCAATCGCCTCCTCTTGTCGGGCGGGGTCTGGATCGCATACCGCCGTGACTCTGAACTTCTCACCGATCTGGGCCAGGACATTGGAATGGATGCCCCATCCGCTCCTGCCCAATCCGCTGATTCCAATTCGCAAAGGCTCGTCAGAGGTTCCGGTCTGTTTACCGTTGCTCGTCTCCGGGCCACGCTTTGGCGTATGTTCTGCCATGCTGAGCTTCCTTTCTGCGGGTAATTTGTACGACGACTCAGCGCTCGAAAGTCCGAGCGCCGCCGAGCCAATCAGTCCAATAGGGGAGAGATGATAGTGATATAATAGTCATTCGGACATCGGCACTAGCATATCAGAAAGTTCAGCTAAGTCGTAAAAATTTTCTGGAGAAACGCGACGAGGGAGAATGGATTCCCGTCGCTACAGCGAACCGGCGATGATAGTATATAATTCAAGCGCGGTCGAACTGCATGGCATTCCTAAATCTCTTGAGGCGGGCCGCGGCCCTTCTAGCCCGTCCTCGATGGGGTAACGATGGACAGATCAATTCTGCTGATTTCCTGCTACGAACTCGGTCATCAGCCTCTCAGCTTGGCTTGGCCGCTGGCCGCCCTGCGCGCCGCCGGCCTTGATGCCGCTACAGCAGACCTGGCCGTCGAAGAATTCCCTGCCGAAAAAGCGGCCAGGGCAGACATGATCGCCATTGCCGTGCCCATGCATACCGCACTGCGCATCGGTCTCGACGCGGCCCGCAAGGCCCGAGCAGTAAATCCCGAGGCTCACCTTTGCTTCTTTGGGCTGTACGCCTGGCTCAACCGCCAGTACCTGCTTCAAATCGGCGAGGGCCAAAAAGCGATTGCAGACTCGGTTGTCGCCGGTGAAGCGGAGCCGGTGTTGGTCGCGCTGGCGCAGGCCCTCAGCGCAGGTCGGCCGCCGGCAGACGTGCCCGGTCTTACCACCTTGAGTCAAGAGGCATCGCCTCATCTGGGCCGACAATCCCTTCCGCTTCCAGATCGGACGTCAATGCCCTCCCTGGACAGCTATGCCCATTACATCCCAGGATCCACCACAGATACAGGTAGTATGGCGCCTGGCAATGGTGATAGGGTCGCGGCTCAAGTGGCCTACCCGTCCGGCTATACTGAGGCCAGTCGCGGCTGTTTACACACCTGCCGCCACTGCCCGGTCGTACCTGTATACAATGGCCGTTTCTTCGTCGTCCCGGTCGAGACCGTTCTCGCCGATATCGCCCAACAGGTTGAGAATGGCGCCCGCCACATCACTTTCGGCGACCCTGATTTTCTGAATGGTCCCGGCCACGCTCGCAAAATAGCCAGGTCCTTGCATAGCGCCTTCCCCCATGTGAGTTTCGATTTTACGGCAAAAGTGGAACACCTGCTCAAGCATCGCCGGCTCCTGCCGGAGCTTGTCGAACATGGAGCATCATTCGTCGTCTCGGCCTTCGAGTCGACCAGCGACCGCGTTCTATCCCGCCTGCAAAAGGGCCACACACGCCATCAGATGGAGGAGGCGCTGGCTGCAGTCGGTGAAGCTGAGCTCTCGATCCAGCCTACCTGGATGCCATTTACTCCTTGGACCAGCCTCGACGACTACATCTTAATGCTCCACTGGATTCGAGAACAGGGCTTGATACCGCACGTGCCCGCGGTCCAACTCTCGATTCGCATGCTGGTACCTCCGGGGAGCGCCCTTCTCACCGGCGAAGACGCTGACGGATGGCAGGGAACGCTCGACGCGGCCAATTTCACGTACCGCTGGCAGCACGCGGACCCTCGTATGGACGCGCTCCAACTGGAAGTAGCCCGCATTGCCGAGTGGGCGGGCCAATGTGAAGAAGACTCGACCAGTCCTTACACCGTGTTTCACCGCATCGAATGCGCCGCTCACAAAGCTGCCGGCCGCCAACAGCCCGTCTTGGCCACCCATCCCCCCTATATCCCCCGCCCGCCTCGCCTCACCGAGCACTGGTTCTGCTGAGCGGAGCCCACCGCCGACCAGTTGGTCGGCTGAACTGAGCGCATGAACTACCGTTCCACAGCTGAAGGCATTCTGTTCACCGATCAGTATCAATTGACGATGGCGCAACTCTACTTTCGCCTCGGGATGCACGAAAGGCCGGCACAATTTGACCACTTCTTTCGTAACTATCCCGATTATGGCTCGCACCAGGCCGGATACTGTGTCAACGCCGGGCTGGACTGGCTGATCGACTGGATGGGGGCGGCCAAATTCGGTAACGAAGAGATCTCGCTGATGCGGGGAATGACCTCTCGTACAGGACGCAGGCTCTTTGGCGAAGACTTCCTGTCATGGCTGGGCTCGAATGGAGACTTTGGCGGTATTTCACTTCAGGCCATACCCGAAGGAAGGGTGGTCCATACAAACGCGCCTCTGACCGTAGTGCGCGGCCCCCTTGCTCTTGCACAGATTCTGGAAACGCCGCTGCTTAATATCCTTAACTACCAGACGCTCATCGCCACTAAGGCGGCCCGCGTGCGCGAAAGCGCCGGTGACGCTCTGGTGCTCGAATTCGGCGTGCGTCGCGCGCACGACCGCGGCGGAAACGCCGGCACTCGGGCTGCCCTGATCGGCGGCGCCGATTTTTCCTCCAACGCAGGCATCTCCCACGCCCTGGGCTACCCGCCAAAAGGCACGCACGCCCACTCACTGGTACAAGCCTTTCTGGCCCAGGGCATGACCGAGCTTGACGCGTTTCAGGCATATGCCGAAATCTATCCCGACGAGTGCCTGCTCCTGGTCGATACCATCGACACGCTGGCCAGCGGCGTGCCCAACGCGATACGCGTCTTCGAGAGGCTGCGGCAGAAAGGGTTTGCTCCCGTGGGCGTGCGCCTGGATTCCGGCGATCTTGCCCACCTGAGTACGCGTGTTGCCCAAATGCTGGACGACGCCGGGTTTCCCGAAGCTTCGATCGTGCTGTCGAACGAACTGGATGAACTGATTATCCGCGAGATCAAGTTGCAGATCGCTCAAGAGGCGGCGCGCGGCGGATTGGACGCAGACAACATTATCCGCCGCCTTGTTTACGGTGTCGGCACACGGCTGATTACATCTGCAGGGGACAGTTCTCTGGGCGGGGTCTACAAGCTGGTCGGGCTCCAGGGCGAACAGGGCTGGCAGCTGGCAATCAAGGTCTCGGAAGATCCTGGCAAAACGGGGATTCCCGGCAGCAAGAAGGTATGGCGTATCTACGACGCACGCGGCAGGGCAATTGCCGACCTGTTGACATTGGACGATGAAGACCCTGCAAGAGATTGGAAATCTGACCGCCGCCAACAATTTCCCAATGATCGAGTCACTGATCTTCCCCTGCAGCTGCGCCATCCTCGCGAACAAACTAAACGCAGGATTCTGCCCGCAAACAACATCTCCCGAATCGAGTCTCTGCTGTTGGACGTGTTGGCCGACGGGAGGTTGGTGTGCGAGAGGCCCACGACGGAGCAGATCCGGGCAATCCGCCGAACCGATGTGGCAGTTCTTGATGAGGGAGTTCGACGCCTGATCAACCCCCATTTCTACCATGTTTCCGTTAGCGAGAAGCTTTGGGCCCTGCAAGAACATCTTTTGCGTTCACTCTCTACAGGCAGAGTGGACCCGGGTTTTTGACCAACCGGCCCTTCATCGATAAAATATCCCCTGATTGGCGCGAAATGGGACATCTGGAAAACGCGCTGCAGGTCGGTCTGCAGTCCGCCAGAAGCCATTCCTGCCCGCTGAAGGTGAAGCGATGACGAAGCGAAATCCCGATCCAAATCCTGAAATTTTTGAACTGGCAACAACCCGCAAGCCGGAAGTTTATGCGGATTCGATCGTCCTGAGCCAGGGCCCCGTCAACCGGGGCGGCGCCGCGCTCGAAGCCATGCCGCTAAGCAGGAGCAGAGGCACTTATCACATCTGGACAATCGGCTGCCAGATGAATGTTGCCGACTCAAATCATGTGGCCGCGGAGTTGGAGAGGATCGGTTACCGTCCCGCAGAGGCTATCGACGACGCCGACATCGTCGTCCTCAACACCTGCGTAGTGCGTCAGAGCGCCGAAGAAAAGGGCGTCGGCAAGGCCAGCAACCTCAAGCCATGGAAGCAGGCCCGCTCCAACCGAACCCTGGCATTAATGGGTTGCATGGTGGGCGTCAAACCTGGTCCTCAAATCCAGGACCGTTTTCCGCATGTAGACGTCTTTATGCCTCCCAGCGAGCCTGCCCCCCTGATCACCTATCTGCAAAGAGACGAGGTTGCGGTCGAATCCACCCTGTTCGAGAAAGAACAGTTGGCTCACCGCCATGCACTGCAAGACGAAGTGCAGCCGCCCGTCGCGGGTCAGTCCATCCGGTGCCTGAGGATGAACGGCGAGCCTGCAGTAACTGCCCACGTGCCAGTCGTCTACGGCTGTAGCCATGCCTGCACGTTCTGCATAATTCCCTTCCGCCGCGGCATCGAGCGCAGTCGCCCGGTGAACGAAATCGTTACCGAAGTGCGGGGATTGGTCGCCCAGGGTGTTCGCGAAGTGACGCTTCTCGGCCAGATCGTCGACCGCTATGGCCATGACTGGCGCAACGGCGCCAGTACAGAGAATTCGACTCCGGGCAAGCCAGATCTGGCTGACCTGCTGCACGCCGTCCACGAAGTAGAGGGGCTCTGGCGCATCCGTTTTCTGACCAGCCACCCCAATTACATGTCGAACAGGATTCTCGAGGCTGTACGCGACCTGCCCAAAGTGTGCGAGCACATCGAAGTACCGATCCAGGCTGGCAATGATCAGGTGCTGGCGCGCATGAAGCGAGGCTACACGCAAGCCCAGTATCGCGGTCTGATTGAACATATTCGGGCAACCGTTCCACAGGCGGCAATCAATACCGACATTATCGTCGGCTTTTGTGGCGAGAGCGCGGCGCAGTTCGACGAGACGTACCAGCTCCTGGCCGACTTGAAGCTCGACAAAGCGCATCTGGCGCGCTACAGTCCTCGGCCAGGCACCGTAAGCGAACGCCGCATGGCAGATGACGTACCGGAAGACGAAAAGATGCGCCGCCATAAGGCGCTTGAGCAACTCCAGGAACAGGTCTGCACAGAGATAAATGCCCGGCTGCTTGGCGAAACGGTCGAGCTTCTCATCGAAGGAAAGCACAAAAGCAAGTGGCGCGGCCGCACGCGCCAAAACAAGCTGGTATTCGTCAATGTTGACGACCGCTCAGGGGATCTGCGTGGGCGCCTCGTCGAAGCGCAGATTACATGGACCGGCCCATGGAGCATGCAGGGCCGCTTTGCCCGTGAAGTTTCCCCGGTCGAAGCGTGAACGCATGCCAGCGTTTGCACCGCTAGCAAACACTGAGACAAGTCCATCAAGCGGGCCGCGGCCTGGTCGGTTGTCGCCAATATGAACTCATTACTCTTCAATATCCTTCTCTTCCTTGTCGGCTTCGCGCTCCTCACCGGCGGAGCCGATTTTCTTGTACGCGGCGCGAGTCGCCTGGCCGTTCGTCTGAATGTGCCGCTGGTTGTGGTCGGCCTGACTGTTGTGGCCTTCGGCACCAGCCTGCCGGAACTGGTCGTCAGCTTGATAGCGAATCTCCAGGGCGGCACCAAGGCCAACTTGGCAATCGGTAACGTCGTCGGTAGCAACATCGCAAACCTGGCCCTGATCCTGGGTGTTATCACCGTGCTGCGCCCTCTCCCCGTTGACCGCCAGCTGATTCAGCGCGAATACCCCCTTATGATCGGGATTTCACTGCTGTTCACTCTGATGGCTTGGGACGGGCAAGTCGTTCGCTGGGAAGGAGTCCTTCTCTTTCTGGGCCTGCTCGGATTTATCTATTGGAGCTACGTTGGCAGCCGCTCGCTTGCCGAGGAAAAAGAAAGCGAAGCGCTTGAGTACATTGGCGGGGAGACGGCGGCTGGTCCCTCGTCTGATGATCCAGGTGAAGTCGCCAGCGACCAGGCGGAAGGCGCCGAAGTCGATCTGACTCAATCACAAGAAAGAATCGCGCGCGCAACCAGGAATCCACTGCTTCCTGCTGCCATTTCCGGACTCTTCCGCTCTCTTTTGCTGCGCGACATCGGAATGGTCGTGATCGGCATTTCAGTGCTTGTATTTGGCGCTGACCTGCTCGTCGACTCGGCTACATTCATTGCCAGGTACTTCGGGGTTAGCGAACTCGTGATCGGCCTGAGTTTGGTTGCCCTGGGGACGAGCCTGCCCGAACTTGCAGCCTCTGTCGTGGCAATCCTGTACCGGCGGGGCGACATTGCCTTGGGCAATCTCGTAGGCAGTAATCTCTTCAATATGCTGGCAATTGTTGGTATTACGGCCGGGGTCCGACCCTTGCCCGCCCCCCTGAGCATGCGCTGCGTCGATTTCCCCGCCATGCTTCTGGTAGCGCTACTTCCTTTCCTTCTGGTTCTGAGGTCGCCCCACGTGGTAAGTCGTTGGAAAGGGGCGATAATGCTGACCCTCTACTTCGCTTATACGATCGGGATCTTTGTCATTGAACAAGGGAATGGCGTTTGCTAGGTCAGGGCCGGCCGTCAGGGATCAATGAGGCGATTCTGTTTCCCAAGTAAGTGAAGGCGTTCAAAGGAATCGGAGACGACCGGCGGAATGAGCGCCTCCCCTCCCGCGCATAACACAAGTGCCACAGACCCAGACCATTTGACAACGCCCGCCTGGCGGTCGTAACATGTGACAGTGCCAGCAGTCATTGAATGAGAATCTGAAAAAGGAACGCTCTCATGACCGAACTTTCCCTGCGCGGCGTTTTTGCCCCTACTCTGACTCCCATTCGCGCCGATCTTTCCATTGACCTGCCGGCGTACACTGAGTTCTGCCATCGACTGTTGGACGGAGGTTGCCACGGGCTAGTGCTCTTCGGCACGAACAGTGAAGCGACATCGTTTTCGGCGGGAGAGCGCATGGCGGCGGTCGATGCAGTAATCGAGTCCGGCGTTGCGGCAGACAGGCTGGTAATAGGCAGTGGCGCCGCCTCTATCGTAGAGGCTGCAGAACTAACTCGCCACGCAGTGGAGTCTGGTTGCCATGGCGTCTTGACCCTGCCGCCCTTCTATTATCCAGGCGTTTTCGATGAAGGCCTCTTCCGCTCATTCGCGGCAGTGCTCGACCGCGTTAACGACGAGAGGCTGCGCATGTACTTCTATCATATTCCGCAGGTGAGCGGTATCCCGCTTAGCCCGTCGCTGCTTTGTCGCCTGGCGGAAGCGTATCCCGGCCAGGCTGCCGGCGTGAAGGACAGCTCTGGCGACGTGAACACGCTACTGGGGCTGCATGAAGTGGCAAGACGGTTCCCGGGATTCGCCGTATTCTGCGGTACTGAGGCCCTGCTGCTGAAGAACATGCAAGGCGGCGGCGGTGGTTGCATTTCAGGGATGGCAAACGTACTGCCTCATGTCATTCGCGACCTCTATGACAATTGGCAGGCGGACGATGCAGCGGATCTCCAAAATCGTACCAATTGGGTTCGTGACGCCATACTGGAGTCCGGATTTAACATGATCGCTTCGTTAAAGGCAGTTGTGGCCGACCAGACGGGCAGGCCGAACTGGAGTCGGGTTCGCCCGCCACTGGTCGATCTGACTGAAGAGGAGCAGGGGCAGCTGTTGGCCCGTCTTTCGCCGCCAGTTCCCGCCTAACTGGTTTTTCGATCTCGGCCTTAAGAACGGTGATTTACGATTTCAGGTTCGGTGTCTTTAGCTTAAATCGCGGCCGACTGGAATCTCTCTGAGCACAATTTGCCCGGCCAGCACAGGATCTGAGAAAGGAACCCATTCATGTCGCCCCAAATGCGAATTGGCTTGGGCCAGTTTAATGAACTGACCGATGAGAAACTGGCTTTCATCAAGCAGCTCGGCGCCGATGACTTTCTTATGAATACGCCAAGACTCCCTGGGGAAAAGCAGTGGGAGTACGAAGATCTGAAGGCGGCGGCAGACCGGTCAAAGGCAGCCGGTTTGCGGCTGATCTGTCTCGAAAATGTGCCGATCAGCTTTTATGACAAGGTGATGTTAGGGCTGCCAGGCCGGGACGAACAGATCGCTCATATGCAGACGACGGTTCGGAATATGGGTCGGGCAGGCATTCTCATCCTCGGTTACCACTGGATGCCCAATTCGGTCTGGCGCACGCCCGAGCCGGCGGTACTGCGGGGCGGTGCGCGGGGAACGCGATTCAATTTGGCCGAGCATGACCCGGATGAATTGACACACGGGCGGGTCTACGATGCCGAAGAAATGTGGGCGAACTACGAGTATTACCTGGAGCGGCTGTTGCCAGTGGCAGAAGAGGCTGGCGTCACTCTTGCCCTCCACCCTGATGACCCTCCGGTTGAATCTCTCGGCGGGGTTGCTCGTATTTTCCGGAATTTCGATGGGTTCAAGCGCGCGATTGACCGCTTTGACAGCCCAAATCACGGTCTTGATTTCTGTATGGGCTGCTGGTCGGAAATGGGCGGCCATGACTATGTCATCGAGGCCATCCGCCACTTCGGCGGCCGAGGCCGAATCGTCTATGTCCATTTTCGCGACGTTCAGGGCACGGTCCCCGACTTCAACGAATGTTTCATCAACGAGGGAAATGTTGACCCTTTCGACGTGATGAGGACACTGAAGGAGGTAGGATTCACCGGATTCATGATCACGGACCACGTGCCGAAAATGGTTGAGGACACGGACTGGGGCCACCGCGGCCGAGCCTATGCAATTGGCTACATGACGGCGATGCTTGAAATGGTGAACAGGCTGGCCGCATAAGGCTTCAGTTCGACCGGACCGATTCGCGTCCGTAATTTCAGTTCAGTTTTTTCGCCATTTTACACCTCTCTATGAAATTTCCGACTCTTGATCCTCAGTTCCTACTGGACCGACTTCGGCCTCCTTCCGGGCCGGTTCGAATTGTGCTGGACACCGATACTTACAATGAGATCGATGATCAGTTCGCGGTCGTTTACGCGCTCTTTTCTCCTGAACACATTGTTGTAGAAGCATTGCACGCTGCGCCGTTTCACAATAGTCGCTCTTCGGGTCCGGGCGACGGTATGGAGAAGAGCTTCGAAGAGATCCACCGACTACTGGCGCGATTGCCGGCGGCCGACACGACGAAGGAAGGGTTTGTAAAGCAAGGGTCAACACAGTGGCTGCCGTCCGAGGGGACACCGGTCGAGAGCGACGCCACTGTAGATCTCATCGAACGGGCCCTGGCCTCTCCTCCCGAAGATCCGCTCTATGTTATTGCTATCGGCGCCATCACGAACGTTGCCTCGGCACTGCTCCTGGAGCCGGAGATTCAGCGTCGCATTGTCTTGCTGTGGTTGGGGGGCCATGCACGCCACTGGCCAGACACGCGTGAGTTCAATCTGCGCCAGGATCCGGCCGCGAGCCGGGTCGTTCTGGACTGCGGCGTACCCCTTGTGCGCTTCCCCTGCATGGGGGTCGTCTCCCATCTGCATACGACGCAGCCTGAGATGGCTGAACACGTTAGAGGCAAAGGCGCTATCGGCGACTACCTCTTCCAGATATACAGCGACTACCATGCCGATCAGTTTGCTTATTCCAAGCAGATCTGGGACCTTGCGCCGTTAGGCTGGTTGGTCAATCCTGATTGGGCACAGATGGAGATTGTCAGCTCGCCCCGGCTGACCGATGCGATTACCTGGGAGTTTGACGAGAGCCGCCATCGTGTTTCCTGTGCCCGCCACGTCGACCGCGATGGCATATTCCGCGACCTATTTACGAAACTGGACTATGCTGCTTCAGGTCGCTAGATGGAAGGCCGTCTGAACTCCTAACGGGCGGGAACTCCTCGATGAATTTCACTCTCAAGTCGGAAGAAGCCCCGGCGGATTCGCTGCGACGCATTGCTGCCGAGCAGATTGATGGCGCGATCTCTCAGCTTCACCGAAGAGATGACTTGAATGATGGAATTCACGAGGCGCGCAAGCATTTCAAGCGAGTTCGGGCGTTGCTGCGGCTGGCCAGGGGCGCACTGCCGGCTGAGACTTACGTTTCGGAAAATCAGTACTTTCGCGACCTGGGCCGTCTTCTTTCACCTATTCGGGACAGTGCCGTCTACATCGAAACACTGGACCTGCTTCGAAATCGCTACCACGAGCTGGCGACGGACGAGACTTTCCTGCGACTTCGGAAACGAATGGTGAGAGAACACAGAGCTGTTCTAAATGAGTTTGCGCAAGACGAACGGCGACGAGAGTCGATTATCGCGTCCCTGAGGGGCACCCAACCAAGAGTAACCGATTGGGATTTCCACGAAAGCGAGTTCTCTTTGTTGAAGAGCGGGCTAGGAAAAATTTACGGTCGCGGGCGCGCCGAGAAGGCAACCGCTTTTTCCCAACCCACCACGGAGAGTTTCCATGCGTGGCGCAAGCGGGTCAAGTATTTATGGCATCACTTACAGATTCTGCAGCCTTTGTGGCCAGCGCAGCTGAAGGTCTTGGTGCGGGACTGTGACCGCTTAGCAGACAAGCTTGGGGAGGAACATGACCTGGCCGTTCTGTTGGAGACGCCGAATGTTCAGGCGCTGCTGGCTTCTCACAGCGCGAGCGCAGACTTGCTCTGTTCTGCAGTATCGCGGGAGCGGGAAAGGCAACGGCGGGCAGCAATTCCTCTGGCGCAACGACTCTACGTGGAGAGCCCCGGTCGGTTTGTCGACCGCATCGAAGGGTACTGGCTGGCATACCGACCGCACAGCCACTTTCTCCCTCAAAAGACGACCGGCCGGGGAGTGCGATGACTAGCGAACGACTCGCCCGCCAATTGCGGTTCATTCTCGAAATCGACAATCTGAAAGGCATCCTGCGCCGGTCACTTCTCTTGGGCAGCCGCCGGCAGGAAAATTCGGCTGAACACTCCTGGCACTTGGCCATGATGGCGCTGGTGCTGGCCGAACACAGCAACGAGCCCATTGACCAACTGCATACGCTCAAGCTGGTACTAGTCCACGATATTGTTGAGATCGACGCCGGCGATACCTACGCCTATGATGCTGACGGGCACGCCGGCAAAGACGAGCGGGAGCGAAAGGCTTCGCAGCGCATATTCGGCTTGCTACCCACTGATCAGGCAGAAGAATTTATCAGACTCTGGGAAGAGTACGAAGGACAGCAGACGCCTGAGGCCAGATTTGCCCTGGCGCTGGATCGACTCATGCCTCTACTCCACAACTACCATACGGGCGGCGTGACATGGCGTGAGAACCGTGTAACGAAGGAGCAGGTTGAGGAGCGCATGGCGCCCGTTGCAGTTGGATCCGATACTTTGGGGAAAGCCGTTGCCGCTGTTGTTGAGCAGGCTATTGCCTCCGGTCTGCTGCCAATCTCCTGGTCGGAGCCTTAGTTCCAGATCAAGCATCCATGGGCAAGTCAGAACGAGCCGCCAAGTCCCAATTGCAACCGGGTAGGGCGAGGTCCAAATCCCCTTCCGGCGCACGTCTGGAATCCCTGTGGCGGCCATCGTCCGACCTCAGCTTCTGGATCTCTTTCTCCGTATTGCACGCTCTCCTATTTCTTCCGGTTGTCCTCATGGACCGGGAGGATGGGGCCCTATTGCCCACAGTTCACTTCGCTGGCCACTCTTTGGACCAGATCTGGATGCAAATTGCGGTCTGGCGCAGGGAACCTGACTTGCTGCGATTCAATTCGGAAGTCGTGCTTGTCGCCGCGCTTTGGGCCCTCTTGCGACCGCTGCGGCGTGTTGCGGTCCGCAAGCTCTTTGTAGTCACCTATCTTCTCGTTTTCTTCTATTACCTATATGAGGCAGCCTCATTTACCTTTTTCAGCGTCGAACCCGTCTTTTACAGCCAGCTGCGGATGGCAACCGAAGGCTTCAGCTTTTTCCTGCAAAACGCGCGTGTTACCACTGCATTTGTTGCTGGAATCGTTTTGCTCATCGCCGGCGGGGCGGCACTGGTTGCGCGACTGGCTCGTTTCGTGCTGCCAGCAAGGGGGCCAGGAACTACAACGCGCGCCGTCCTGATTGTGCTTGCGCTTCTCATAGCGGGACAGTCAGTTTTCCGCAGCGACCTCCTGGCTCGACCCGAAATGGTGTTCAGCAGCATATCCGCAAAATTGCTACGCAACATCGGTGAATCCCGGCGCGTTTATCAGGACGTTAGGCGACTCGAGACAGCTGACGCCCCTCTTGCCAATGATCTCAGTCGATTCAGGCTGGCCGAGCGTCCCCCCATTTACATTATTTTCAGCGAGTCATATGGGTCTGTAATCTACAAGAGGAATGACTGGCGGGCGCGTTACAAGGAGCTGACCGAGCGCCTGGAACAGGAGCTCGCCAGCGCAGACTGGCACGCGGCGTCTGCGCTGAGCCTTGCTCCTACGTGGGGGGGCGGATCCTGGATGTCTTACACTAGCGCGCTTTTCGGTCTGCGGGTCAGTTCAGACCCGCAATATTACGCGCTACTCGACAAATATCAGGCCGGGGGATATCCAGACCTGGGCCAGTTCCTGAAGGGGCAGGGTTACCATTACTACCGACTGACCGCGCTTTCGATGGGATTGCCAGAATCGCAGTGGGAGAAATATGCAACTTTCTACGGGGTAGACCGCTGGCTTCAGTACGAAGATCTGGACTTTGTCGGTCCTGAATATGGGTGGGGACCGGCTCCTCCAGACCAGTACTCGTTGAACTTCGCCCGCGAGACGATTCGCGACGAATCAGATGGGCCATATCTTTTCTTTACCATTACTCAGAATTCCCACTATCCGTGGGCTCCGCAGCCAGTACTGGTTGACACGTGGCAGCAACTTAACAGACCGGGTCCCGCGCCCCCGCCTTCGTCAGAACTGATCGAGCACGACGAACGCCGTCAGAACTACTGGAACGCAATCGAGTATCAACTGGAGATGCTCACCGATTTCATTCTCAGCGAACCGAATGAACAGGCGATATTCGTACTGGTAGGAGACCATCAGCCTCCGCGCGTCTCACGGCGGGAAGACGGGTGGGACACGCCTTTACATATCATTGCCAAGGACGCCCAGTTTGTTGCATCATTCAGGGAGTATGGATTCACGAGTGGACTTGCTGTCTGGGAACCCGAGCCGAAATTTCGACACGAAGGGTTCCTCTCCCTGTTTGTTCGGCAACTTCTGGCGTCCTATGGAACCGGCACAGAACTTCCGCCTTATCTGCCTGAGGGAGTTCACGTCGGCGAGAACGCGCACCGACCTAATCTGCCCCCTCATTGAAATTGCTGCTAAGAGAAGTGGCCAACCCATCGCATTTCCGTGAGCCTCAGGGCCTGTGTTACATGAATTCGAAAACCACGCTCTTCCTCATTATTCTGGCTGTGATGCTGAGCGCCAGCTGCCTGGGCCGGGAGAACGAGCAGCCTTCGAACGGGGCGCCGCCGTCCGAATCACTCGCGGAAAGAGACAATCGTCCGCAAGGAGCGATCTCGGAAAAAGCGGCCGCAGCCTTTGCCGGACTCGACCCAATCAGGTTTCGGCAAGGTGAGGGCTGGCGTGTATTCCGAATCGACGGTAGCGCGTCTAAGGCGGCGTATGTCGTCGATGAGGAACTCTTTTCCGATGCAACTCGTAAGTACGGCTTGGAGGTCGGAAAAACGAAAGTTGTCGGTGAGACGAATGAGCTAGTGGGGCTGATGCAGGTTGACCTTGGCCAACGTTCAATCGGCGGGAATCGCTTCGTCGTCTTTCTGCCAACCCTTCAAACTGACCGGGCGCTGCGGGACGCCTGGATCAGGGAAAATGCGTTGCAGTCGGACCGGTTCCCGCTTGCCGTTTTCGTTGCCGACCGACTCCTTCAGGCGCCTGATGCCTACCGTGAAGGTGAAGTGGTCCACTTTCAACTGGAGGGGGAATTGGAATTACGCGGAACTTCGCAGGCTACTGTCTGGGACGTTTCCGCTAGTTTGACCGGGAGTACTATACAGGGCTCGATGCAAACTCGACTGAGGATGACGAGCCTAGGCTTTGATCCGCCTAACTTTGCCAATACGCTTACCGTGCAGGATGAGTTCACTGTCCGGATTGACTTCGTTGCACACGAGGAGTAGCCCACCCAGATGACTCGCGATCTAATTGACAGAGGCAATAGGTCTGCAGAGCACCGCACTGCTACGGCCAGTTCGGATACACGGCTGCCCGCTTACGCCGACCCAGTGGATGTAGAAGGGGTCGCACGTGCAAGGGCGCTGGCCGCTGGACTGAAGTCGAGGCTGCAATCCGCTCAAAAGCCCGCACCGGTCGTTGAAGCAAGTTACCTTCTGAGCGAAGCGCGCGACCCGGACTGCCCCCTCCTCGAACGGCTACGGATTTTGGGACTGCTGGCATCCGTTCTTGATCACTACTTTGTAGAAAAAGCGCCCGCACTGGCCGAAAGGGAACAGGGAGAAATCGCAGCGAGCCTGGATCCTCTTTTACAGCGGTCATACGTGGAACTGAACGAGTCGCTCTTGCTTGCTCTGTCGGAAGAGTACAGCATCGAGGTACGACGCCCCCATGAGCTGACCATACGACAACGCGAATATTTGCGCGGTTTCTTTCGGCAGCAACTCTACCCTATGTTGACTCCGCTGGCGGTTGATCCAGGGCATCCTTTCCCCTTCATTAGTTCTCATAGTATCAATCTGCTTGTCCATCTGAGCAGCCCCGACCTGGGGATCGGTCCTCTTTCTTACGCCCGCATCAAGGTACCCCGGCTCATGTCCCGGTTTGTTTCCATTCCCTCGACGGCGATGAAACGGCTCTACATCTGGAGTGAAGATGCGGTTACTAGTTTCCTGGACGAGTTATTTCCCGGTATGCAGATCGAAAGTGTCTATCTCTTTCGCGTATTGCGCGCATCCAGCGGAAGTCGAAACGGCGACGAACTGGAGGCGCAAAGCCGGGGACTGCGCCACCAACAACTGGCTTCGCCTGTTGCCCGGCTGGAGGTAGAGACAGCGATGCCGGATTCAGTTGTCGAGTGGCTCTCCTCCAACCTGCGGGTACCTCTTCAACTTTGTTTTCGCAGTGCCGGGCCACTGGCGTTGTTCCAGCTGGTAGACCTGGCCAACCTCGCTCACCCTGAGGACTGAGCAGTTCCCACACGTGAATCGCAATTGGCCTGACAGAGCCTCCTCAAGACGATTTGCAGGCGACCGCCCAAATGGGCGATAACGCCGAAGAGCGACCCCGCAGCGAGGAGCCAAGTTTTTGACAGTTAAAATGCCATGTGATACGCTCCCTTTCAATTCAGTTGTCACTGCTGTGATTGGGGAAATGGACCGTCCGACCGACCTTTCAGAGAGTTGCCGGCTGCTGCGAGGCAACAGGCGCAGGACGGTATAGCGCCCCAAGAGCATCCGGCACCAAATGGCCGGACGGCTTCGCCCCGTTAACGGTGCCAGAGGCAGACACGGTTGTCTGCGAACTCAGGTGGTACCACGGGTCCTCTCGTCCTGAACAGACGAGGGGATTTTCTGTTTTGGAGGTAGTTGAAACTTCGCGTTATGTAGGTCACTTCGCAGGAGCGAGAGATGCTAGACATTCGATGGATGCGGGAAAACCGGGAAGCGCTGGCGCAGGCGATGGCGAAACTGAATGACTTCGAAGCGCCCTGGGCGCTGGCGCTGGAGCTGGACGAAAAACGGCGTGAACTGCTGCAGCAAGGAGAGAAACTGCGTGAAGAGCGAAACACGGGCTCTAAACGGATCGGAGTTCTCTTCCGGGAGAAGAAGACCTCCGAAGCCAATGAGCTGAAAGAGCGGATGAGCCAGATCGCCGATGAAATTGCTCAGATCGACGACGAGTTACGAAGCGTCGAGGTCTCCTACCATGACGCGATGATGCGCATACCCAATCCACCCGAAGAGGACGTGCCTGTTGCTCCGGACGAAGATGGAAACGTCGTTCTGTCCGAATGGGGCGAGCTTCCCGAATTCGACTTTACGCCGCAAGCCCACTGGGATTTTGGACCACAGCTGGACATCATCGACTTTGAGCGGGGCGTTGCCACCGCCGGCAGCCGCTTCTATTTTCTCAAAGGGCCGGGTGCGCGTCTGCAACGAGTCCTGTCGAACTGGTTTCTTGACGTACATATTCGGGAGCACAGTTATACCGAAATCTACCCGCCGATGATGGTGCGTGGACATGCCATGGAAGGGACGGGCAATCTGCCCAAGTTTGGCGACAACCTGTACCGGGACGCGGAAGAGGACTACTGGTTCATTCCTACAGCTGAAGTTTCGGTGACCAACCTGCACAGGGACGAGATCCTGGAACCTGGCACCTTGCCCCTCTATTACGTCGCCAGTACCCCCTGTTTTCGGCGTGAGAAAGTGTCGGCGGGCAAAGACGCGCGGGGCATTAAGCGCGTGCATCAGTTTCAGAAGGTAGAGATGGTCAAGTTTGTTGAACCCGCCACCGGTCGCGACGAACTGGAGTCTCTGACCCGGGCAGCGGAGGTACTGCTGGAGCGGCTTGAGTTGCCGTATCGACGAGTTGCCATCGCTACGGGTGATCTCTCGTTTGTCGCAGCCATAAAGTATGACTTGGAGGTTTGGGCGGCGGGCTGCCAGGAGTGGCTGGAGGTGAGCTCCTGTTCGCTCTTCCGAGACTTTCAGGCCCGGCGGGCGAATATCCGCTACCGTCCGCGCGAAGGGGCGCGACCGGAGTTTGTCTACACCCTCAATGGATCGGGCCTTGCCTTGCCGCGCGTCATTATCGCACTGTTGGAGAACAATCAGAGGTCGGATGGCAGCGTGAAATTGCCGGAGGTGTTGCGGCCCTATCTTGGAGACGAGATGGAGATCAGCTAGGAGAGTCCTTCCGGAATTCGATACACGGGACTGCTTCTATCGGGAGGACGTGGCGATTGTTACCAAGAGGTTGGTCAGCCGTCCACGATTGAGAAATTCCGCCAATGCTTTTCGGCGGGAACTGGACCGCTTTATTTGACAGGCCTTCTGAGTTAGGTTTATACTGTGCCGGTTGATGGCTGGCAAGTCCCGGCCCGGAGGGATGGCCGAGAGGACGAAGGCGGTTGTCTTGAAAACAACTGTGGCAGTGATGTCACCGGGGGTTCGAATCCCTCTCCCTCCGCCTGGCTCAGCCGAGATTTGAATACGGGGAGGTCGCATAGCCTGGTCGAGTGCGCCCGCCTGCTAAGTGGGTAGGGGCAGCAATGTCCCTCGAGGGTTCAAATCCCTCCCTCCCCGCCATATGCGCCAGTAGCTCAGTGGATTAGAGCGTCGCCCTGCGGAGGCGAAGGTCGCAGGTTCGAGTCCTGCCTGGCGCGCACAGACGGCTCGCCAGAACCTCCATTCGGAGGTTCTTTGTTTTTCGGGTTTCCGCAAAATTCGGTCCATTCCAACATCAACCCCTTCAACAACATAAAATTCAAAGGTGGATTTCGAACTGCTCAGGAGGATTTTCGCATGGACACCGTCTCAGTAGAACTGCTGAAGAACCTGGGTTCCGGCGAGTCGATTACATCACTGTGTCGCGCGGGCGGCATTTCGAGAGAGGAATTTGTACGGTGGTGGAATGCCGAAATCAGGCACAGAACTCCTGATCCAGATGTTCGTTTGCAAACGAACGTAAAGGCTGAAGCACGCGTCGTGCGGAACAGGTGGGGCGTTCCGAAGATCCTTGCCGAAAATGACGAAGACTTATTCTTCGCCTTCGGATTTGCCATGGCTCAAGACCGACTATTTCAACTGGACTATCTGCGGCGTAAGGGCCACGGGCGGCTGTCGGAAGTCCTAGGCGAGGACGGCATCCAGTTGGACACTGTCGCGCGTACTATCGGTCTCAACCGAATCGCGGCCTCCGAATTGAATTCGATGCCGGCCGAAACGAAAATACTGCTGCACAGATTTAGCGAAGGCGTCAACGCACTGATCGAACAGTCGAGTGACAATCTGCCTGTAGAGTTTGCGCTTCTTGACTATGAGCCGGAACCTTGGCAGCCCGTAGACTGTCTCGCAATCGCCGCCGAGTTTCGCTATTACCTGACCGTTCGCTTTCCCGTTATTGTCAGTCCTGAGTTGGCGAGGCGGGCGCTTGGGGACGAGTCGCTGTATAAGGCGTTTCTGGCAGGAGAGGTGGATGAAGAAAGCATCATCCCAGCGGGCGCGTACCCCACTGCGGCCAAGGGCGTTTCACCTGTCGGCGCCAGCGTGGGCGATCGGCAGGAGGGAGAAGGCAGCAACAACTGGGTGGTGGGCGGTGCCCGCACGATCTCGGGGCTGCCCATGGTGGCCAGCGACCCGCACATTGCTTTTGCTGCCGTCTCATGCTGGTACGAAGTGCAGTTGAAGGGAGGTTCTTTCGATGTAGCCGGCATGGCGTATACAGGCATGCCGGCGGTCATGTTCGGACGCAACCGCGACGTTGCCTGGGGGATTACCAACAATATCTGTTCGCAACGCGACCTCTACCAGGAACGGACCGACCCGCGTCAGCCAGGTTATTTCCTATATGACGGCTCATGGGAGCCGGAGCGAACACTCGAAGAGATAATCCGAGTGCGGGGGGCTGACCCCATTTGCAAGACAGTCCGTTTTTCTCGCAACGGCCCAATCGTGGATGAGATCCTGCCCGCAGAGGCGGCAGGAACGGGCCCCGTTTCTCTGCGCTGGCTGGGCAATACTAACTGCGGGTGGCTGACGTCGTTGCTGGGGATTGACCGCGCGTCGGGTGTTTCCGAACTGCGAGAAGCGACACGCAGCTGGCGGGTACCAACATGGAGCCTGGTGTTCGCCGACAAAGAGGGCCATATCGGTTACCAAGCGGTCGGAGGCATCCCGGTGAGAGGAGTCAGGGAGCGAGGATACCGGCCCGGCTGGGACCCAGCTCACCAGTGGCAGGGGCTGATTCCGTTTGAGCAGATGCCCCGTCTCGAGGATCCGAGCCGGGGATGGATCGCCACCGCGAACAACCGAGTTGCCCCGGACGACTTCCCTTATCCGCTGTCGGGAACGTGGGCCAGCGGCCACAGGGCTCGCCGGATCCGCCAGATGATCGAAGAGCGCGACAGATTCTCCAGGAAAACTTTCGCGGAGATGCAACAGGACACGCGCTCGCTGCGTGCGGATGAAGCTATACCTGGCCTTGTGCCCGTACTCCTGAGCAGAGGAGACGACCGCGTTCTTGAAGCGGCCCGCTATCTGCAGGAGTGGGACCACAATATGACCCCGGACTCGGTCGCTGCTTCGATCTTCGAGGTGTTTTTCAATCAGTGGTGCCACAGGGTTACCGCCGAGAGGTTTGATGGAGAGCTCGCGACTGCGCTGGCAGGTACATGTGGGGGACTAGCCGGAAAGTTGATCCGCGAAGACAGGGCGGGCTGGTTCAAGGGAACAGATCGAGATGCAGTAATTGTCGATGTGCTGAGGACTGCGCTGTCAGAGATCGAAGAACGACTGGGCCCCGATATGTCCGCGTGGGCGTGGGGGAATCTCCATAAGGTCCAGCTGCGCCACGTCCTTTCAGGTCGCGGCGACTTAGGTGTGCTGCTCGATCGCGGCGGTCTGCCCGTAGGCGGCAACGGTGTTACGGTCTGCAATACCGGTTTTGACCCAAACTGGGGGGCTCTGATGGGGGCTAATTACAGGCTAATCAGCGACCTGGGCGAAGACGGCATGTGGGCTGTGGAGTCGCAGGGACAGTCCGGGCATCCGGGGTCGGAGCATTATTGCGACCAACTGGTGGAGTGGCTGGAGGGAAGGTACCACTTTCTCGGCTTTGGAGAAGATAGCGACCACGAAGATGCTGAATCGATCTGCATGTTGCGTCCAGAGACCGGGCAGGACCACTAGGGCAACTCAGGAAGAGTGCTAAGACTCTTCCGCGGCCTGGATGTGGTGATGGATCTGGTCGCTGAAGCGGTACTCACTGTTATCCTCCGGCTCGTAACCAATGACCTTACGGGCGTTGACGATACTCCAGAATGCCTGTGAGTTTCCGCTAATGCCGTAGAAGACCTGAAATGGCACGCCCTGTTCATCACCGATATCTTCGGTCTCGATGCTCTTGATGAACAGTTGCTGCAGGTCGCGCTGGCTTATGTAGACGCCCAGTCCGCGGACCATGCGGCGCAGGTCTCCCGGATCGATTCTATCCAAGTCGTCCTCCCTGGGGCCTCCGATTCGGACCTGCACATTCTCCAGGGGATGGGGAGAACTGTCCTCGACGTGGACGCCGCGGAACTGCATCCGGCCAACGGCGTAGACGAAGCCCAGGTGTTCGTAGGCCTCCTTAGCCCAGCCGTAGAAGTTGTCGGAAAACGGTCTCATTTCCGGTGTGACAATATCCCACTTTTTGTCCAGAATCAGAGGCTCATAGTAGTCCGCCGCATGGTTGGAGCTGGCGACGACCACGCGCCGAACTCCCTCCTCTTGCGCGGTCTGATAGACGTGAAAGGCCATTTCCACGTTAGACAACTCTGCATAGAAGTCCTGGACCGGGTCCGACTTGTCTTTGGCACGGGTGAAGCCCAGATGGACAACGGCGTCGGCGCCGCGAAAGAGATGGCGATAAGTGTCCCGATCGCGTTGGGTCAGGTCGGCGATCTTAACGCCTTCAACTTCATTGCCGTCGCGGTCGACAGAACGTACGTCCAGCAGGGTCAGGTCATATCGCTCGCGAAAGGAGGGCAGCAGCAGGCTGGCGATATATCCGGATGCTCCCGTGATAACAACCTTTCTTTTCTCGCTCATTACTCTTTGCTCCACAGGCGTTCGATAGTTTCTCGGTGTTCTGCGTAGTGTCCGTAGGTGTTACCGGCAATTCGCCATAATATGGGCGTGTGGCCGTCGGGGCGCCGGTCCTGGGGTTGGAAATCGTCGTAGGGACGCAGAAGGTCGTCGTCAGAAAGTTTGCCGACGGCTGCGAGTGCGTCCTTATGCGCGGCTTGCAGTTCTGTTAGCACGTCGTTCAGCGGCAGGTCGCGGTTCTTCTCGTAGATGATCTGATTCATGCGTTCGATGCCAACGGTATTGGGCGCCGCGTCCTCGGGCAGTCCCATCGGCGGATAGCGGCGCTGCTTCTTCACCAATGCGGCCAGGCCCCTTGCCCACGCGGCCAGGTGGGCCAGCTCATCCTTGGTCGACCAACCTTCCTGACCAGGAGTCGTCATCTGATCCGCATTGAGTTCTGACAGGACCTTTTGCAGTGCGTCCCACTCCCTCTCAATGCTGTCAAGGACATCCCGGACTGTTGGCGGAGGTGAAGAAGGGTCGTCTGTCATACTTTAAATTCCTAATTCATGTGACTAAGGTTGCCGAATTTTCAAATCCAATCAGATTGGCCTGGCAGCGTTGACAAAGGACTTTGGGTCTGCACAGCAGTATCGCTTTATCCGGAATTGTCCTCTGCAGCAGGCGTCGGTGTGGGCAGTGGCTCGGGTGTAGGTTCCGGGGAGAGGCTACTTACCTCCAGCAAGCGGTCCAGGATCTTCTCCAGCGCGTCCAATTCAGCGCCGTAGGTGGCCCAGTCTCCTGAAAGCAAGGCATCCTGCGCCTGGCTGTAGCGGTTGTTTGCCTGCAGAATCAGTTCCTCAAGAGTTGATGCGGTCAGGTCGACGTCACCCTCTTCTTGCTCTACAGTAGGCAATTCGGCAGGCAGTTCTCCGTTTCCTGAGATAGCCAGTTCCGCCAGTTTGGTGTCAGTGAGGATACTCTGGCCGAACAGTTCAGCAAGAGCCAGGCCAAGATTTTCAGCCATGATGACACGGTCCGAAGTGGCGAGTATAACTCGCTTCAATTCCGGAATCTTGCCGGTGGCTGCCTGCAGATAGAGGGGCTCGACATATAGCAGGCTCTCACCTATTGGGATAACCAGTAAGTTGCCGCGAATGACCTGACTGCCTTGCTGGTTCCACAAGCTTAGAAGAGAGCTGATTGTCGGATCCTGGTCGATACGCGCCTCAATTTGTTTGGGGCCGAAAACGAGTGAGTCTTTGCCGAAGCGGTATACCAGCATCTCCCCATATTTGTCTGGATCGTTCTGCGCCGCCAGCCATGAGATCATGTTCTCGCGGTTGGCCGGCGTAAAGGGAAGTATCTGGATGAAGTCCAGGTCCTCGCTGCCCGGGAGCTGCATCAATACATAGTAGGGCTCCATGGGCCTGGACTGATTGTCGAAAATCTCTTCCGGCCACGCCCAGACATCTTCTCTATTGTAGAAGTCGGTCGGTTCAGTCATCTGGTAGGTTCGGAAGACACTGGCCTGAATGCTGAAAAGATCATTTGGATAGCGGATATGGGCGTTGAGATCCTCCGGCATCTCCTCGAAGGGGCTGAAGAGAGACGGGAAGATGCGGGCATACGCGGCGGCGATTGGTTCATCCGGCTCTACCAGATAGAAGTCCATCTTGCCGGTATAAGCGTCTATGATGATCTTGACCGGATTGCGAATGTAGTTGAATCCCGGCGAAACAGTCCTGGTCCCGAACTGGCTCGGTTCGCTGTAGGGGAAGCGTCCACTGACAGTATATGCGTCGAGGAACCAGTAAAGGTTGCCGTCTCCACCGACTACGATATATGGGTCCGAGTCGAAACGCAGGAAGGGGGCCACTTCCTGCGTACGCTGGAGAATGTTGCGTCTCCATAGGAGCTGGCTCTCGGAGTTTAACTCCTGGCTGATAAACAGGTTTATGTCAGCAAATTGAATTGCGAAAGCCAGTCGAGGAAGGAATCCTCCGATTCTGATGCCGGTATCTCCCTCAAAGGTGGTGAAAACGTTGCCGCCTTCACCGCGAGGGTAGTCAAATTCTTCGGTTTCCGTCTTGACGATCACATACTCATTCGTGCGTTCGCCGAAGTAGATCTGAGGGCGGGAGACGTCCAGAATGCCTTGAACGGGGAGGTCCTGCAGCACGAAAGTCGGCAGTCCGTCCGGTGTGATCTCCGCCACGGGTGAAGCTGCTACCCCGTAGCCGTGCGTGTAGACAAGTTTGCGGTTGACCCAGGTTTGTGCGGGCTGTTCCAACTGCTCAGGAATCAGCTCTCGCGCCGAAAGCATGAGTTGCCGCCGTTCACCTTCGACGTCGTAGCGATCGATATCGATATCGGTGAACTGATACTGTTGCCGCAATGCCTGCACCTGATTGTAGGTCTGGAGAAGAGGGCGGTAGTCCCAAAGGCGGATGTTTCGAATTGTATCCGGTTGGTCGAGCAGTTCGGCACCGGTCAACTCACTCTCGGCATCGAAGTTTTCGTCGACGATCTTGTCCAGACCGAAGGCCGCCCGGGTAAAGTCGATATTGTATGAAATAAATTCCCGCTCGCGGGTGAACTCGTTGGGGTTGACTTGGAAGCGCTGAACCAGGTTGGGGTAGATGTTGCCTGCCAGCGCGGAAATTGCGATCCAGCCCACGAGGACGACAACGATTGCCCGCCATGCCTGCTGCAAGAACACGTTCACAAGCAGCAGTATTGCGGCGATAATCGTGACGAAAACGAGTATATTGAATGCAGGGAGTTGGGCATTTACGTCGGTGTAGCCTGCTCCGAAGACAGCGCCGCGTGTACTGTAAACAAGCTCCAACGCGTCCAACCGGTATTGCCAGGCGATCAGCAAGAGGATCAATGCACCGAGAAAGCTCAAGTGGGCGCGGACCGGGGCAGGCGCGCTCCAACCCCGCCAGCCGATGCCGCTGGCAAGGCCGGTTGCGATCAGAGTGATGACAAGCGTCGTCATCAGCCAGCCTCGCAGAAACTGCCAAATCGGCAAGGTGAAGAGGAAGAAACTTACATCACGACCAAAGATCGGGTCGGTCAAGCCAAACGGTTGTTGATTGAAGTAAAGGAGAAGCTCCTCCCATGCCGAGGAGGCCCCAGTCCCCATGAAGAATGCGAAAAAAGCGCCTACCAATATGACGACTGGCGTAATTCGGACTCCGACAGCCTGAATCGCTTCAATCAGTGGTGTGTCAGCCAGCCCCTGGGGGTTCAGGCGCCGGACCAGCAGGACATTGAAGATAAAAACGAGCCAGAAGGCGAGCGCGCCGGCAACAAATAGACCGAGGGATGCTCCGATACGTGTGAAGAATACAGAAGTTAGTTTGAGGCTGTCATACCACAACCAGTCTGTGTAGAATCCAAGGACAGTATTGAATAGGATAAGGACCAAGAAAGGGATCAGCATCCACCACAACAACCGACCGCCTCCTCCTGGTCCACCGTTGCCTCCTCCTTGGCGGGGGGTGCCTGGACCACTCGGACCGTTGTCATCATGGAGCAGTTCTTCTTCAATCTGCTCCCAGTCATCTTCATCCAGATTTTCCAAGAGCTCATGAAATGGGTTGCGTTCAGCCATATTTGTTCCTTGTCGATTAGGAGGGACCGTTGGTGGGGCGGTCTGTTGCCTGGGGCAACTGAAATGGGAAGAGACCGGTACCCCGCGCGATTCAAAATCCCTGCGCTTGTGCTGGCAATTATAACAGAACTCGCCTCAATCGGCGCGTCTCATCAACGGGCTGAGTGAACAAGGCGATGCGCCTTTCTCTTCAGGAGCAGAGAGTAACGAGCATATGCAGGCCCGCAACACCTCTGACTTTCCCGATTTTCGGCCGTCCCGCACTGCTGGTTGCCTTCACACCTCAGTATCCACAGATTCCAATGGTGTGAATCTCTTCAGGCCTGGGCCGTCGGAATTCCCAGCATCCATTATCCCGGTCACTCGTACGCCAGACAAAGTTCCCCGAAAGGAGAGAGGGCGATTGCAGAAACGTACAGTCGGTCCCGTAAGGGTAGGGTCGGGACAAAGCACCATTGCAGAAATGAAAGAGGTTCGGAATCAGATCGATTGCCGTGCTATACTCTATTACACTCTTCATTTAATGTGAATTCAATTTGATATCAAGACTTTTCACACACCGCATCCTGGGATCGCGGGCGTCTCGCCCGCCCTGCCGATATGCGCAAGCTCTTGATCTCATTTGGGATCTACATTAGATCAGCTAGAGTTCCAATGTCCATGGCCTTTAATTTCTTTCCTGTAACTGAACTGCCCAGACAAAGTGCGCTTTTGCAAGCTCTGGTCCCCGATCTAGCTGCTTTAGAGCAGACAGGTGGTGTTTGGCTGACCGGTTCGCTGGCGCGTGGTGATGCCGACCGCTGGAGCAGCGTCGATCTGCATTTGCTGTGGGGCGTGGACGGTCCTGAATCAGCTGTCTCGGCCAGTCCTTCCAGCGCGCTGCGGAAAAGAATTGAAAAGACGCTAGGGGAAGACAATGTACTCATTGAGAAGATCGACGACTCAGATAGAGGCGGCTCCTTTCGAGGCATCAGTTTGGGAACGCCATCCACAGTCGATGTATTGAACGACCTGGGACAGGCAGGCGTTCTATTCGAGCTCTCCTGGATGCTGTCGACCAATGCCGAAGGAATATCAGGCCCGACGGGACCTCTACAGCCACTGTACATATCAGAACAGTTGGCTGGCAAGTACAGCCGGGCTATGAACAGTAAACGGGCGATGATCGGGCCGCCTGACGCCGGGGTGATTGAGAGGCAACTAGGGCATTTCTGGTTGCTGCTGGCGCGGCTGCCAGCGGTGGTAGGGCGTCAGGAACAGATGGCCGCTCACTTACTGTTGACTGAAATGCGCGCTCTGCTTATTGACCTGGTTGTGTCCTTGAACGGCGGCAGCCGTCCCCAGACGAGGGCTCGAATCAATCAATACTTGGGCCAGGCCCAGCGGGAGGCATTTGAGAAAAGCTTAGGGTTACGACGGTCGGTGCAGCAAAGGATGGCCGAAAACTGCGCTAACTGGATTGGGCAAGCGGTCGCCCTTGTCGTCCTTTATCGCTGGTATGGGCCGCAACTCGCGAAGAATTACTCGTTGCCCTATCCGCAGGTGGCTGAAAACACGGTACTTGCCCTGTTGAGCGCAGAATTGGAAAACTGGCCGGCTCGCATTACAACGGAGTGACAACAGGTGTCTGGCACCGAATACCAAGAAGCTGTTTGAGAAGGGTCAATAGGGAGCCAGTCGGCGAACCATAAGACGAATCGCGATGGGTTCTCAGTTAGCTTGATCCTGGCAAGGCCTTGTTGACGTAGATGGGGTTGCTGAATATCCACCCACGCGGTTTGCCCCACCGTTGCTTCCAGACCTCCACCCTGTAGATGCCGGCGTCGCGAACTTGGTAAGTGAGAGCTGAAGTGTGTCCCTGCGCGATGACCCGTCCGTTGCGCAGAATACGGGTGTCGGCTACTTCAGGGCTCTGCACGTGCAGGTTCAGGGACATCCCCTCGGTAAGGCTGAACGAGTCGCCCATTACGGCGAATGCCTCTTCATCACTTGAAAGAGTTGCCACAGGGGGATTTGTGGTTGGGCCATTTCCGATTCTCTTGCGTTCCGCCCAGAAACGGAATCGCTCGGTAGAACCTACCAAGTCATAGCCCAGCCAGCAGTGTCCTCTGCGCAAGGCCTCAAGGACAACACTTCGGTCGTGCAGTGTGTTTGGGTCGCTATAATCGTAGTCGCTATTTGCCGGTGGACCGATCAGAGGCGTGTCGGTCAAGATGTGCGTGTTCAGCGCCCTCGCGCTTTCTTCGTAGTTCAAAAAGCGACGGCTTATCGGGCCGAGGCGGTACTTAACGGCATGGACATCGGTGCCGCCGAGGGCCACAACGGGTCTCTCCTGCGTCAGTTCGTCCCACTTTTTCAACATCGCGGGCAGCGGTCCGACCGCGAAGAGCCGTGGGAAGAAGCTCACGAGCGCAGCACGCAAGTAGCTGGTCGTGAATCCACGGAAGCCGGAGAGGTAATTCCACAGTTCCACCCCGTGATAGTCGGTAACTTCCCAACTTTGCCAAGGATAGCACTTGGAGAAGAGTTCGGTCGTCTCTTCGATTGGATGGGCGAGGAACGCCAAGGCATTCTGTTGATTGACGGCCTCAATGAGTTGTTGAGGATCTGAAGCCTGGCTGCTGACGTCGGTATCTACGCCCAGGCAGAGCAGATGGTTGCCTGAGGGCTCGCGCTGGGTGTCGTGCACCTCCTGACCGACAAGTGTGAGGACGCCGCGGCGGTACCCTTCCTCCTCTTCACGAACCAGAACATTGTGATCAGTGACAAAGACGAAGTCAAGCCCGCCCTTTACGGCCCCGTCGATGAGGTCCTCAAAGGAGCCGAAGCCATCGCTATGGGTCGTGTGCATGTGTATGTTGCCGAAATACTCATAGAGTTCTGGGGAAGGATTTGCTTGGTCCATAGCGAAATTGTCCAATAGCTTCGTACAGGAGCGGCGTTGGATACAAGATGGCTACAGATGTGGCCTGAAACGTCGCGCCTGCCAGGGTTGGGATAAGGCACTCAGGGCAGTTTTGGATGGGGATGCTGCTTCACCGATGGCTGCGAAGTGCGCTTCGTTTCTTCCTCTGCTATCCGTTCTTCCAGGATTTTGCGGGCTTGGTAGCGCTTGCGTTCTTCTGAAAGCCAGCGGCCAGGGTTTTCCGGATCAACGATGGGGCGCGCCGAAATCAAGAAAACGGTGTGGCCAACCATCGTGTCGTCGGGACGCAGCCGATCAGGGACCGGCTTGTAGGCGCGAACAAGGACCTCTTCTACAGTGATGTCGGCGAACCCTGAACTCTCCAGACCGTGCAGAAGTTCGCCGACCTGGTTTGTTGTAGGTACCAGGGCGACAAAGAAGCCTCCCGGACGCAGGGCTCGACGGGCCTGTTCCAAAAAGATCCAGGGAGTACGCAGGTCCAGTACCAAGGCGTCTACGTTCATCTGGTTGAAACCTTCGAGGATCGAGGCTGCGTGCAGTTCCACATGTTGCAGGAGTCCCATCTTTTCCAAGTTGCTGCGTGCAACTTGGAGGTGGTCTTCCCTGATTTCATATGAGAAGACACGACCGGCGGGTGCAACCGCCCAAGCCAATGCGATCGTGAGAGCGCCACTGCCGGTGCCTGCTTCGATCACGCGGCTGCCGGCCCGCAAATTCAGCCGGCGAACGATCATGGCTGCATCTTTGGGGAAGATGATCTGCGTATTCCTTTTGATCCGCGTCATGCGGTCGTCGAGAGACGGTTCCAGCAACAGCATGGCGTGGCCCAAGTGACTGTAGATGGTTGTGCCGTAGGGAAGGTCAATGAGTTCGTCATGCTGAACCTTACCCAGATTGGAGTGGAACTGACGACCCGGCTGAAGACGCAATAGATGGCGCTTACCTCCTCCGGTTAGGAGTAGTACCAATTCATCGGCCTTTGTCAGCGACGGACCTAACTGTCCTCGATTAGAAGAAGAGGTCGAAGGAGAGTCTTGCCGGTGGGCCAGACTCAACTCTGAATTCTCTTTGGTGGCCGGTTCGGGAACCGGCGAATCTCCGTTTTCCACCAAATTGGCCTCACGCCGGGGCAGAGCTGCAACGGGCAAATTTTGGCTCTATAGTCATGCGGAAAAGGCTTTTGAAGAGAGTCTCCAAGAGTCCTCTCTTGTTGATTATAGTCACTGATGAGTCAGATCGACAAGGGCAGGCCGCAAAGAGCAGTTTTTTTGGGAAGCTCATAATCCTGTCAATAGGCCGCAATTCAGGAAAAAGCGGCGACGGTCCGCTCTGCGTTCTCAAAACAGGGCATATAAGTCGTTCAAGTTGCGGAGATATTTCGGAAGTATTCCGAGGGAGGGCCCTCTCAAAATGAAATTGACACGCACTCTAAGGGGATGTAGAATATACAATGGCCTAAGCGCTCATTATTTGGTCCGGGTCGGGCGCGGTTAGAGAAAGTTGGTCAGAGGCCTTGAAAAGGATCGTCCAGCCAGGGCAATAGCCATAGGACCGGGGCCAGAGGTACAAAAGTTATCCTAATAATGGCCGGCGCGACTCGGGCTGGATCCTGACAGCCTCGAAAGGGCTGACTACACAGGGCCTGAATTATGACGGCGAAGAGACGAACATCTTGTTATCGGATTTTCAATTGTCGAGATCTACTCTAATTACCAGGAGGCCTCGAATGCAGAAACGCGTCACGTTTTGGGCTGTTCTCTTGATTGTCGTCGCAGTCGTTATTTCAGGTTGCACGGCCAGAGTCGACGCTGGATCTATGGTCGAGAGAGGGCCGGATGAATTCTACATCGACCTGCCGCCAATCGTAATTGATTACGCTTCAGATGGCACTGCGTCCGTCGGCGGGTTGTCACATATGGTAGTGGGCAATGTAGAACAGCCTCCTGGCATGATTTATGTACCTGAACCGGGAGTCAGGCTGGGGCTTGAGACGATGCTATACGGGTTATCGTTGCCTCCGATCTGGGTGCAGCACTTCACTGCGTCCAACCTCCAGCATTTGCGCGTAGCGAACGGGGACGAAGGAATCTTGCTCTTCGCGAACGGGCAGCGAATTCCCTCGCTGGTATGGGAAGAAGAGTCGTTGGCTGCAACGGGGGAGGCTGTGTCAGCGTTGGGCTTGGGAGTCCCCGCACTGAATAAGGTGCTGCCACTGATTCGGAACTTCGACCTTGGGGTTGTGCTTAGATTTCCTGTCCAGGAAGGGGCAGAGTTGATTCCCCTCAGCGGAGTCGAAGAGAGTGAAGAAGTCACCATGGCCCGCATGCTGCAGAAGCAGGTCCTGGAGACATTTGGGGGATCTTTGCCGACAATCGACATTCCCATTCTGTATCATGCTGATGGCAGTTGGACCTTGGGAGAACTGTCCGACGTGGATTGGACGGTTTTGACCAGTACGCCTTTCTACGCGCTGCGCCTACCACCTGAAATAATCAGCGGACTGACGAGTTCCGGGATTTATACTGTGACCCTGACAACCGACCCGGACGGCATTCACATCTCCTTGAACGGCATCGGTCTCCCGTACCTTTCGTGGGGAAGCGGAGAAGTGCAGAATGTGCTTGCCCTCACCAAGCAGTTGGGCGTTTTTGACAGCGTTTCGGCACTGGTACCCGGCGCCGATATGGACTCGGTACTATCGCTGGTGGAGAATCTGCTACCTATCATTCAGGCGACAAACGCTAACATAACGATCTATTTGCCGGGTTCAGAGATGGGTAACTGAGCCGGGTTGAAGGCCTAAACGAGCTGGGGCGGATGGGAAGAGAAAAACGGGTTCATCTTCTTTCAATAGAGCAGGTGTAGAGTTCCTACACCTGCTCTATTCCTTTTTGGGAAAGAGTTGGCAGCGTTTTTCGATGGATTAGCGTCTTTGGGGACGGTCTCAATCCTCTTACCAACTAACCAGGTTCTAGAGGGTTTCCGTTACTTTCTGAAGACCGCGGGGTCGGTCCGGGTCGAAGTCACGGGCAGCTGCCAGGAACAAGGCGAACAACTGACCCGGAACGATTGCAAGTAACGGCGACAGCCACTCAGGAACGGCTGGAAAGGGAAACTGGGTGCGGCCCAGACTCAAGAGGGTGCGGTCATTGCTCACGCAAAGCAGTTCGGCATCCATATTTCGGAGCTGTCGAACAAAGGGTCCCAACTCCGGTATCAATACACCGCTTGGAGCCACCACGATTACCGGGAAAGCGGGTTCGATCAGACTTACTGGACCATGTAGAAAGTCTGCGCTGCTATAGGGTTCGGCGAGTGTGTAAGTAAGTTCCTTTATTTTCAGCGCAATTTCAAAGGCTGTGGAGTAGTTGAATCCTCGACCGACAACAACGCAATTGCGTACGTAGCGGTAACGTTCTGCCAGTCGTTCTACTTCACTGTTCATTGAGAGGGTCTGTCTAATCAGGTCCGGCCCCTTTTCCAGCATGGCGATTCCATCGGAGTCGTCAGCCAGGTGAGCCGAGAGAAGCCCAACTGCATAGAGCTGAGCGGTGTATGTCTTGGTTGCCGCGATGGAGCGCTCTTCGCCGGCCCCCAGGCCAACTAAGTGGTCGGCCTGTTTTGCCAATGGAGAGTCAACGAAGTTGGTGATTGCGGCCGTAACGCAGCCTTGCCGCCTTGCCTCTGCGAGAACGCTTACGATGTCAGGGCTTTGCCCACTTTGGCTTATGCCCAAGACAAGCGTATTCGGGGCGAAGAGCGGGGGTTTCTGATATAAAGTGAATAGACTTGGAGTGGTCAGCATAACCGGGAGCCGGTTGTTTGCTCCAAGCAGGTACTGTGTGTAGCGAGCGGCATTGTCGCTCGTGCCCCTGGCCGCGACGACGACTTGACGAATGTGGGCGTCCCGTATGTGGGCCGCGAGTTTCTTCACGGGGCCCTGCCCCAACTGTGCGAACTGTTCAATGACATCCGGTTGCTGGTGGATCTCCTGGAAGAGAATGGAATCTGACCCCATCATGAGTCCTTTCGCGCCATGGGAAGTGCAAGTCGAATAGAGTATAACATTTCCGCCGAAGATCACACTGTCTACGAACTGAGTTACTTGAGGACATATACCAATGTACGAACTTCCTGAAGATGTCAAGATGTTGCAGGAACTGGCGATGGACTTCACGCGACGAGAGATTATGCCTCGCGCGGAATATTACGATCAGAATGATGAATGGCCGTGGGATGTATTTCAAAAAGCACGGGAGGTGGGGCTTGTCAATCTCAACGTTCCAGAGGAATACGGGGGTATGGGCGCCACCGCACTGGAAGAGTGCGTGATAGCTGAGTCGATGGCTTATGGGTGCTCCGGCATCCAAACGGCCTTGATGCTGAATCAACTTGCTACTCTACCTCTGCTTATTGCAGGTTCCGAGGAACAGAAGCGGCGTTATCTACCTTGGATTGTGGATGATGGCAAAGTTGCCGCGTACTGCATGACGGAGCCTGATGCAGGGTCGGACGTCGCCGGCATCAAGTCCACCGCTATGCGTCGTCACGATACATATGTCTTGAATGGATCCAAGACTTGGATAACTGACGGCCCGGTTGCAAGCTTCTTCGCGGTGTTCGCAAAGACGGACCCGGAGGCAGGTCATAACGGCATCAGTTGCTTTCTGGTCGAACGGGACTGGCCCGGTGTGAGTACAAGCAAACCGCTCGCGAAGATGGGCCAGCACGCTGCCCAGGCCTGTCAGGTGTTTTTCGAAAATGTCGAGGTCCCGGCGTGCAACCGGCTGGGAGAAGAGGGCGAAGGCTTTCGAATCGGGATGAAGGCGTTCGACAAGAGCAGACCCGGGGTGGCAACCGCCGCGATTGGCGTTGCACGGCGGGCGCTGGACGAAGCAGTTGCTTATGCAGGTGAGCGCACTGCGTTTGGTCAACCGATTTCCCACTTTCAAGGCGTGGGCTTCATGCTGGCGGATATGGCAATCAGGGTGGAGGCAGGACGGCACCTGGCCTACAAGGCGGCTTGGGATGTGGACAGAGGAAATCGCAACACGATGTCAGCGGCCATAGCGAAGGCCTATTGCGCAGAGGCGGCTATGAAGAATGCGACAGATGCAGTCCAGGTTTTCGGCGGCAACGGTTACAGCAAAGAGTTCCCTGTTGAGAAGCTGATGCGTGACGCCAAGATCTATCAGATTTACGAGGGAACGACTCAGATTCAACAGATGATCATCATGCGGGAACTGTACCGGGAGGGTTGAACTCATAGGATCGGAGGCGGTGCAGATCGTGTTCTGAATCTACCCCGATTTGCTTTCCGGCGGGTCACTGATTGGCAAAGAAACATTGGATTTGTTCGCACTTTCAGCGCGTGGCTAACCGTCATTCGGCGACCGATTTCATTGACATTTGCTGAGAAAAAATGTAGAATGTCGTCCGGCTGCATGTCAGCGTCTATTTCACAATAAATCAATACGCGGTGGGCCAACGTCAATTGGCGTCGTCCGCTTTAGTTTCATTTACAGCAGATACATTCAATATCTCGTTCAGGGTTTTTGCAGACTGGTGTGAGGAGGATTCATGGCCGAGTTTTCGACTGACAAGATTCGCAATGTCACAATACTTGGACACGGGAGTTCCGGGAAAACATCCCTCGTTGAAGCGCTTCTATTCAACGGCGGCGGGACAAGCCGTGTGGGGCGGATCGAGGATGGGTCCACGGTCTCAGACTGGGACGATGAAGAACAGCGGCGCGGCATTTCGATCAATCTTTCCGTCGTTCCTGTTGAATTTCAGGAGACCAAACTCAATTTGGTGGACACACCTGGTTACCTAGATTTCGTTGGCGAAGTTATCAGCGGGTTATCCGTATCGGAGGCCGGCTTGGTGCTTCTCGACTCGGTGGCGGGTGTTGAAGTTGGGACGGAATTAGCGTGGGAACAGTTGGACGCGGTCGAAAAGCCCCGCCTTATATTTGTCAACAAGATGGACCGGGAGAACGCCAACTTCGCAAATGCCCTTGCAAGCGCTACTGAGGTATTCTCCGGAACGATTCTGCCGTTCCAACTGCCAATAGGTTCAGGCGAAAGTTTCGAAGGCGTCGTCAACTTGGTCGATATGAAGGCTTATTTGGGATCTGATGCGACCGTCGCTGACGTCCCTGCTGATATGGAGGACGCGGTGGCTGAGGCCAGGCAGAACCTTGTCGATGCTGCGGCCGAGACCGACGACGAGTTGATCATGAAGTATCTCGAAGGCGAAGAGCTGACAGAAGACGAGGTGCGACAGGGTCTGCGGCAGGGCGTGCAGGAAGGCCAGATAGTGCCCGTCTTTTGCGGGAGCGCCATTCAGAATATCGGCTTGTTCAGCTTGGCGCGCGCATTGACGAACTATGTTCCTTCGCCGGCAGACGTAGTCAGCTCGGTTCCAAACGGGGACGACGAGCAGCAGGAACTCTCCGCCGATGCTGAAGGACCTGTTGTCGCCTATATATTCAAGACAATTGTCGACCGCTACGTGGGCCGCATGAGCTACGTTCGTATCCTTTCCGGCACACTTTCCGTAGACCAGGGTGCAACCATCCAGCGCTCCGCCGAGAAAGTGAAACTGCAGAATCTGTTTCACGTCAGCGGAAAAGAGTTGGAAGCCGCTTCCGGGCTCACCGCAGGGGACATTGGCGTACTCACTAAGATGGACGGGCTGAAGACCTCCGATACCCTCAGTGAGCAGCAGCTAATCATTCCGCCGCCGGAGTATCCAAGGCCGCTCTATTCAGTGGCGGTGATGCCGGCGACCAAGGCCGACAGCGCTAAAATGGGGCAGGGCTTGCAGGCTTTGGCAGAGGAGAATCCGACTCTTCAAGTCGAGTATGTGAACGCGACAAAGCAGAACATATTGCAAGGGATGGGCGACACGCACATCGATGTTGCGATAAGAAGCCTGGATAGCAAGTTCGGCGTAAAGGTAGACACGGCGATGCCGAGGGTGCCTTATCAAGAGACGGTAACCCGGACCGCTAGCGCCCACTACCGACACAAGAAACAGACCGGTGGCGCGGGCCAGTTTGCCGATGTGGAGTTGCGAGTTGAGCCTCTGGACCGGGGCGACGGATTTGCTTACGACAGCGAGGTCTTTGGCGGCTCGATCCCCAGCGTATTCATCCCTTCAATCGAGAAAGGGATCCGGCAGATTCTCGATCAGGGCGTGATCGCCGGCTATCCGATTGTCGATATCAAAGCCATCGTTTTCGATGGAAAGCACCATCCGGTCGACTCGAAGGACATCGCGTTCCAGACCGCCGGCCGCGAGGTCTTCAAGATCGCTATGCAGGAAGCCCGCCCTGTCCTGTTGGAGCCGATCTACACGATGCGGGTGACGGTCCCCGACGAATTCATGGGCGACGTGATGGGAGATCTCAACAACCGCCGCGGCCGCGTGTTGGGGATGGAGAACAGGAACAACCGCGCCATCATCAACGCTGAGATTCCACTTGCCGAGATTCTGCGCTACGGTACGGACCTGCGTTCCATGACACAGGGCCGCGGCATCTACACGATTGAGTTTGGCCGCTACGAACCTGTCCCCAGCCACTTGGCCGATCAGGTCATCTCTCAGAGCAAAGAGGAGGAGGTTGAGCAGGAGTAGATCAAGTATGTCGTTTCGGTGAGGTAGTCGCATCAGTGCGGAGAACTAAATCAGAGTCGGGAGAATTGCTGCTAGCGCAATAGTCATCGCGAATACAGCCCGATAGTGTGTGCAGATGTCGGGTTAGATTTCATTGCTTCCCAAGAGTGAACTATAATTTAGGGGTCAAGAAATGCCGGCGGAGACCGTCGGCGTTTTTGTGTAACGAGCCGGCACCCGGCCCACTGGGCGCTGACGCGATTAAACTTGAATTCCGCATCTCACAGCGAACTGGGGAGAGGCTCAGAAGTTGCTAGACGGAGGAAAATGTATCCCATGTCCGAAGTCGGAAACTCCCGGTCGGAGCGCCTGAAGTGCTGAACGCTCCGTTTTTGGCAGGCCTGCAGGTCCTCTACCTGGTCGGCGCGATTGGACTAGCCATCTACGGCTTGCAAGCGCTGATACTCACCTTGCTGAAGCTGCGCGAGGAAAGGCTGCATCAAAAGGCGACTGCACGCACAGTCGAAGGCCCGACCGGTCATTTACACAATGAGGCCTTCGACTGGCCGGCCGTGACCGTGCAACTGCCCGTCTACAACGAAGTTCACGTGGTCGGGCGTCTCATCGACGCCTGCGCCAATCTCGACTATCCCTCCGATCGGTTACAGATCCAGGTGCTCGACGATTCGACCGATGGCACTACGTCGATCGCTGAGAGCCGGGCGGCCTTCTGGCGCAAACGCGGCGTCGATGTCCAGGTGCTGTATCGCAACGAACGCCATGGGTATAAGGCAGGAGCGTTAAGGGAAGGTCTGTCGAAAGCAACGGGCGAGTTTATCGCGGTTTTTGACGCAGACTTCGCGCCCCAGCCCGATTTTCTCAGGCGCACCCTACCCACCTTCCTCGAAGAATCTGCAAAGGAAATCGGATTCGTACAGACCCGGTGGACGCATCTGAACGGAGAATTCTCAGCACTGACAATGGCCCAGGCGCTGGCGCTGGACGGTCATTTCGTTGTTGAGCAGGCTGCACGCCATTCAGTAGGGTTACCGTTCGGGTTCAACGGTTCCGCGGGCGTGTGGCGGCGGGACTGTATCGAAGACCAAGCGGTAGGAGGCTGGCAGGACGACACACTCTGTGAGGACCTGGATCTGAGCTACCGGGCCCAGTTGGCGGGCTGGCGGGGCGTCTACCTGGACGAAGTAGAGGCGCCCGCCGAATTGCCGCCCCAGCTACTGGCCTTCAAACGCCAGCAGTTCAGGTGGGCGAAGGGCAGTGTGGCGACGTTGCGAAAGCTGGCCGCCTCGGTCTGGAATGGGGGATGGCCATCCTTGAAGAGGACTGCTGCATACGTCCATCTGGGCGGTTACCTGATTCATCCACTCTTGCTGCTGTTGCTCCTTGTTTCCCCTCTTCTCATGCTGTCTGGCGGCCAGCCCTACTGGCCTCTGGCATATCTGAGCATGGTCTCAGTTGGTCCCCCCGCGCTGTATGCGTTGGCGCAGCGCCGTCTTCATCCGCAGGACTGGCTGCGGCGCTGGGCTCATTTGCCTCTGCTGATGCTCTTGGGAATGGGGCTTTCACTCAGTAATTCAGTTGCCGCTTGGCAGGCGATATTCGGGAAGGGTGGGACCTTTCTGCGGACACCTAAGTTCTGTGTCGAGGGTAGTTCCGATTCATGGCACCGGAGCGGCTATGCCCTTGAATTAGAACCACTTGTCGCGGGCGAACTGTTTCTCGCCGTCTACGCCGGGATTGGGTGCTACGTTGCGGCCATTCACGGCCAGTTGTGGAATCTGCCCTTTCTTGCCTTTTACGCTTGCGGATACGCGCTTGTGGCTGTAATCGGGCTATATGAGTCATGGATGGCGAGCGCCCCGCGCAAGCAGCGCGGGGGCGGAACTGGCAGGCCATTTCGGCCGAAGAACCTTGTCAAATACCGTTGAGGCCTGTACAATTGTTGTAAGTCGGTGTGCGAGCCGTGGGACCCAAGATCTTCGAACCGCTAGCTCCTGTAGACGGCGAAGATTGACGGCTCTAAGGGTTGAATCCTGGACAAAGGAAGGTTGCCGTGTCAAAACGCAGCTATGATGACATCACCTGGCTGGAGGATCCGAAAGAGGTAATAATCCTTTCCAACCGAAGCGAAAAGAACTATATTTTGGAACTTCCTACGGGCCTATATCGTCTAGATGCTGGTCGCAGAATGCGCACACTACGATCTATTTTGGACATCGGCCAGATAAAAGAGTTGGTGTCCAGCGGGCATTTGGTGGTCGAGGATTAGTGGAACTACCCCATACAGCGTAGCGCATTCTGGAGGCGTACCGCTCTTAGCCTGCGTTCCCTGCAGTTGGAAAACGGTACACGCAGACAGTTAATCATGGTGAGCGAGAGTGGCGACCTACTTGTTTATTGATGGTCATTCCCAAGCGTTTCGATCCTTCTTCGGTGTTAAGACACCGCTGGTTACCTCACGAGGGGAACCAACCACGGCTGTGTTCGGCTTCTTTCGCAAGCTGTTTAGTGTACTGCGGGATTACCAGCCTGACGGCGTAGCGGTCGCATTTGACAAAGGGGATACCTGGCGCCACGAAGAGTTTGTTGAGTACAAGGCCACCCGGGACGCCATGCCCGACGAGATGCGTCCCCAAATGGATCGCATCATACAGGTCCTGGAAGCGCTGAAGATCCCAATCCTATCACTCGACAATTTCGAGGCCGACGATGTTTTGGGCGGGCTTGCCCGTCAAGCTGCCGAAGAAGGACATGACGTCCTCATTCTATCCGGCGACCGCGACATGTTTCAGCTGGTTGCGGATCGCGTCAAGATCCTCTATACATCGGGCGGTCCATCTCCGACTACGTTAGCCTATGGCGTCACGGAGGTTGCCGAGCGTTACGGGGGCCTTGACCCCGTACAGTTTCTCGAAATGAAGGCACTGGTGGGAGACCACTCCGACAATATTCCCGGTGTGTCAGGAGTTGGCGAAAAGACCGCAATTCGATTCCTAAGAGAGTATGGTTCTCTTGATGGACTCTACTCTCACATCGACGAAGTTAAGGGGCCTAAGACTCAGCAGAATCTGCGGGATGCCGAGGCGGACGTCCGGCGCAACAAAAGGCTGATGACGATTGTCAGTGATTTGGACGTCACGTTCAATGCCGAAGCGTTCCTTCTGCAGGAGTACGACAGCGGCGCGGTGCGACGCATTTTTGAAGAGTTAGATTTTCGCAGTCTTCAGCGTGAATTAGACCAGTTGGGCGAGTCAGGTTTTCGGGACAAGGGTGAAAGCCAGCCGGCCCAAACAGACTCTGCGTTCGCGCAGTCGGCCCTATTCTCCGATACGGAGTTCGCATCAGTTTCATCAGGTTGGCGTCCGTCGGCGAGCGCAACAGAGGAGCACCCCTACCGATGCATTCAGAGCCAGGCGGACTTGAAAAGGGTGTGTGCGGAGCTTGAACAGGCAGAGCTCCTTTCCTTTGACGTCGAGACCACCGGACGGGATCCGATGAGCGCGGGCTTGGTAGGGTTGGGCATCGCCTGGGCAAAAGGGGAAGGCTGCTATATTCCCATAGCGCACAGCAGCGGTGACCAACTGCCTTGGGAAGACGTGCTGGAGGCAGTGCAGAAGTTTTTCTCTGATCCGAACCTGCCGAAGGTGGCGCACAACGGGAAGTACGATTTGGTTGTCTGCCGCAGGCACGGGCTCCAAGTTGAAGGGCCGATCCACGATACGATGACGATCGCCTGGCTGCTGGATCCGGCCAATCGGTCGCTCGGCCTCAAGAGCCAGGCTGAGATGGAACTTGGCTGGACGATGACAGAGATTTCGGAACTCATCGGTTCAGGCCGTAATCAGCTTTCTATCGCCGAGGTGGACATCGATCGTGTTACCGGCTATTGCGGGGCAGACGTGGACGCGACAATTCATTTGTGGGGAGTTCTCGCGCCGCGTTTGAAAGAGGCCAGCAGCCGCGTGTGGAAGCTCTATGAAGAGATAGAACTGCCGCTACTGCCAGTACTTGCTGATATGGAGATGTCCGGCATTCGGATGAACACTGATTTTCTGGCGAAACTTTCCGAGAGGCTGGCAATGCGGCTGCAGGAAATCAATGCGTCGCTGAAGGGAATTGCGGGCCATGAGTTCAACCTTCGCAGTACGCAGCAGCTCAGCACTGTGATGTTCACTGAACTGGCATTCCCAACCAAAGGGCTAAAGAAGACGCGGTCCGGATTTGTCAGCACGGCGGCCGGCGAATTGGAAAAGCTGAAGGCGACCACGACGGAGTTATCTCCGGAACAGAACCTGTTTCTGGACCAGCTTTTTGAGCAACGTCAACTCGAAAAACTGCGGGGAACTTATGTCGATGCGCTGGGCGAACTTGTCAATGAGGGTACCGGCCGCGTCCATACCAGTTACAATCAGAGCGGTTCCTCCACGGGCCGCCTAAGCAGCAGCAATCCGAATCTGCAAAACATCCCAATTCGCACCGAGCGCGGGCGGGAAATCCGGAAGGCGTTCGAAGCCGAAAAGGGTTGCGTGCTACTGGCCGCAGACTATAGCCAGGTGGAGCTGCGAATTCTGGCGCATATTGCCAAGGAAGGGCCGCTATTGGAGGCTTTTCGACAGGAGCAGGACATTCATGCCGTGACCGCGTCGCGACTGTTTGAAGTACCATTGGACCAGGTCACTTACGAGCAACGGGGACTGGGCAAAACGATCAACTTTGCAACGATTTACGGCGTCAGAGCCTTCGGCCTCAGTAGCCGAACCGACATGGACCCAGTAGAGGCCCAGCAGTTCCTGGACCAATATTTTGCGACCTATCCGAACGTACGCCAATACATAGACAAAACCATTCGAACCGCCAATGAAGAGGGATATGTTGAGACGCTCCTGGGTCGCAGGCGCAATTTTCTTGAACTACAAGGGAACCTACCCTTTAATCAGAGACAGGCACTTGAACGACAGGCGATTAACGCCCCGATCCAGGGGACTGCCGCTGACATCACTAAATTGGCAATGAGCAACCTCCATAGGCGTATCCAGAGTGAGGGTCTGAAGGCGAAGATGCTTCTACAGGTTCACGATGAATTGGTTCTGGAAGTACCTGACGAGGAATTGGACGAGGTTGCACCGATCGTTCGCGATGAAATGGAATCGGCTTTCGCATTGGACGTACCTTTGAGAGTTGATATTGAAGCTGGACCGAACTGGTACGATATGGAGGAGCTGCCACTTTCACTAGCACTGGCGCAGTGAGCCGGCGCCATGTTCAGCGGGGCAAGATTGGAGATTTCTGCGCACCGCGCCTTATTCAATGCCGGCCATCCGGGAAGTAGATAATGATTCGAGACCAGATTCGGCAAATCGTCACAGATGCTATTGCCAACGCACAGTCGTCCGGCCATTTGCCCTCGATTGAGTTTCCTCCGATAGAGATTCAGCGCCCCAACCAACCTGAGCACGGCGACTACAGTTCCAACTTCGCTCTCCTCGCCTCTTCGGCTATACGGAAGGCCTCCGGCCAGAAGGCGAATCCGCGCGAGCTCGCACAGTTAATCGTCGACAATATAGCAACTGGCGAACTCGTCGGCGGGGTCGAACTGGCCGGTCCTGGATTCATCAATTTTCGTCTTCGCGAGAGCTGGCTGCAGCAAAACGTGCTGTCAATTATCGAGCAAGGGACGGGTTTTGGCGCTATCGACAGGGGCAATGGGCTGAGATGGCAAGTCGAATATGTGAGTGCCAACCCCACGGGTCCGCTCCATTACGGGGGCGGCCGCAACGCTGTGCTTGGCGATACGCTTGCCAATGTATTGGAAGCGGCCGGTTACGACGTGCAACGTGAATTCTATGTCAACGACAGCGGAACACAGTTCCAGCTCTTTATTGAGAGCCTCTACGTTTGTTACCTTCAACTCTGCGAAAAGCTGGACGGAATACCAGAGCGGAGACTGGAAGCGCCGGAAGGCGGTTACCAGGGGGCCTACCTGCACGATTACGCCAGTTTAGTCAGAGAACGAGAAGGAGACCGTCTCGCTCATTTGGAGCCAAACGAAGCGAAAGCCGCCTTGCGCAATATCGGGCGTGAAATCGTCTTGCACGACATCGAAGATGAACTATCATCAATGGGCGTTGCTTTTGACCGCTGGTTCAGCGAGAAGAGCCTGTATGATGAAGGGCTGGTAGACAATCTTCTGGATCAGCTTTCGGATAAGGGAGAGGTAATCAGGAGGGACGGGGCGCTTTGGTTTTTAGCCAGCAGCTACCCAGGCAACGAAAAGGACGAAGTGGTCGTGCGTTCCAACGGCGCGCCGACCTACTTCGCCAGCGACATTGCATATCATTATGACAAATTTGTCCGCCGAAAGTTTGACCGCGTAATCAATGTCTGGGCGGTGGACCACCAAGGGCATATACCTCGCATGGGTGCGGTGATGCGCGCTCTGGATCTGGATCCGGAACGACTGAAAATCCTTCTGTACAATCTGGTCAAGTTGATCCGCGATGGTCAGGAAGTGAAAATGAGCAAGCGCTCGGGCGATATTCTGACTGTGCGCGAGGTCGTGGAAGAGGTGGGCCCGGATGCAGTTCGATTCATGTTGCTCACGACCAGCCCGGAACGCAGCATTGATTTCGATATGAGCCTGGCCGTTCAGCGCAAAAACGAGAATCGTGTCTATTATGTGCAGTACGGGCACGCCCGAATCTGTTCACTCTTGCAGAGGGCCGGGCAGAGTGGGCATCAGAACCCCGAGGAGATTCCCGAAGACGCTGCTGAGATCGTTACTCTCCTGACGGACCCGGCGGAGTTGACTCTTATTCGACGCATGTTGGAAATGGAAGAACAGATCGAGCTGGCTGTCGATCGGCTGTCGCCGCACAACCTCACATACTATGCCGAAGACCTGACAAAAACGTTCAGCGTTTTCTATGAGAACTGCCAGGTCCTGCACTCTGACGTGCCCCAGAAACTGGCTCGGGCGAGGCTGCTGCTGGTCTTGGCTGCGAGGACAGCTCTGTCCAGGGTACTGAATCTCATGGGCATGAGCGCACCGGAGGAGATGTAAGCATCTCGTCCAATGTATGGCGTTTGCCCAATTGGTCGGCGCGAACGGCCTGACAGAAAGCGAATTGTATTTTCCTCCTGTTCGATAGGCGTACATCGACGAGGGCCTGCCGACTCAATCAGAGAAAGTCGTAATGTCCAAGAGTCTCAAAGTATTGGTGAGCGACAAGCTTTCACAGAGAGGTTTGCAACCCCTCGCGGACGCCGACGGCATTTCGGTTGACATATGCACAGAGCTGTCACCGGAAGAACTGGTCTCCCGAATCTCCGACTACCATGCACTCCTTGTTCGCAGCAGCACACAGGTCACGGCCGATCTAATAGGAGCCGGAAAGCGGCTCCAGGCGATCGGACGAGCCGGCACCGGCGTGGATAACATCGACGTGGAGGCCGCGACACGGGCCGGTGTGACAGTCGTTAACACGCCAACCGGCAATACAGTCGCCGCCGCTGAACATACGATCGCCATGTTGATGGCATTGGCCCGAAATATCCCTCAGGCCGATCGAAACGTGCGCGCGAAACAGTGGGAGCGGAGCGCTTTCGTCGGTACGGAAGTCAGGGGCAAAGCACTTGGTATCGTTGGGCTAGGTCGAATAGCCCAGGAAGTGGTCCAATTTGCCCTTTCGCTGGGAATGAGGGTATTCGCCTACGACCCGTTCGTCAGCCAGGAGTACGCTTCGCAGAGAAATGTAACGCTAATTGCTCTTGACGAGATGTTACCGCTTGTGGACTTTCTCACCGTGCATGTGCCTCTCACCGATGCTACGCGCAACATCATTGACGCGAACAGGCTGAAGCAGTTGAAACAAGGCGCTCGCGTTCTGAATGTCGCCCGCGGCGGAATTATCGACGAAGAGGCGCTCGCTGCTGCGGTCACCTGCGGTCACCTCGGAGGCGCTGCACTGGACGTATTTGAGACCGAACCCCTGCCAGAAGACAGCCCCCTGAGAAACAACGACAGGATCATTCTCACGCCTCATCTGGGCGCAAGTACGGTCGAAGCGATGGACCGAGTAGCGGAGGATATTGCAGTACAGGTGATGGACATTTTGCATGGGAGGCCGGCCCTCTACGCAGTCAATGCGCCTATTCTTCCGCCTACTGCACTGAACACAATCATCCCATACATAGATCTAGCGGAACGAATGGGACGTTTTTTGCGTCAAATGGACGAAGAGGGAATCAAAAGGCTGGAGATTACAGGCCACGGCCCCGTAACCGCTATTGATATGGCGTATGTCGTGGCATCCGCAATTCGCGGCGTGTTATCGGATATCGTGGAAGAACGGGTAAACCTTGTAAACGCTGAACTGATGGCCCGCAGTCGAGGCATCGAGATCGTTCAACGCAAGATGCCGAAACACGAACGTTATGAGAATATGATTACGCTGCGACTCACTAGCGCCGGCGGGACGAATTCTGTGCTGGGAACGGTTCTATTGGACGAACTGAAATTTGTGGCCGTTAACGATCTGTGGGTGGAGTTTCCTGCTGCGGGGAATCTTCTGCTAGCATCGCATACGGATCGACCTGGAATGATCGGCAAAGTCGGTACACTCCTGGGCCGTTCCGACGTGAACATCAGCTTTATGCACGTAGGGCGCCGAGCACCGCGCGGAGAATCGATTATGGTGTTGGGCACTGACGAGCAGACGCCGGCCAAGGTTCTGAAGAAACTGGCCAATATTCAGGACATTCGCTGGCTGAAGGCTGTCGAGTTACGCGAATCGTAATGAGTAAAGACGCAAACTCGGAGAGTCGTTTCGGAATCAAGACAGGGCACCATTGCAAAGAGCGGAGCATCAACTCCTCCGGTCGCTGCCCTGGGACGGTTTCCTACAATGTGGTTCGGAACGCAACTGCTGCCGGAGCGCCGGCGACCGGCAAGTGCCATCGAACTGGGCCCGCGCAAAACTTTTCCCTAGGCCTGCTTGTGATGGCACTCCTCTGGTTGGGCCCTATCCTTGCTTGCGGCAGCTTTCAACCGCGGCCGACTCCCACCAGGGAACCTTCGGTCGCAGCTCCTGCCATCGAAACTCCCGTACCAGATCAACCAACACCGACATCTCCTCCGACGACAGCGCCAAGTCCGACTGAAACAGCGATTCCGTCTCCTACTCCGACAATAGTCGTTCGGAATCCACTGACCATCGGTGAACCTGCGCGGATTACCGTTATTGGGGGACTGAATGTTCGGGAGCAGCCCACGGTCAGATCTCCGGCCGTAACGCTTTTGGCCCAGGGCAAGCGGATCTTGGTCTTGGAAGGCCCCGTAAGTTCTGATGGATATACTTGGTGGAAGGTTGATGACAATCAGGGCACTGTCGGCTGGGTGGCCGGGGGCCAGGGACTAGAAGACTGGATCTCTCCACAAGTGGGTGACGCTCGTCCTGTCGACCGGTCGCCTATCATCGGCGATCGGGTTATCGTAACACTCAATGGTGAGTTGACGGTGCGCGCCCTGCCTGGAGTAGGTTCGACGATCGTGGCCCGCGCAGGGACAAATGAGACGTTGACAGTAGTAGCAGGCCCTCAAGCCGCGGACGGATATTTCTGGTACCAGATTCGTTCAGACGATGGTCAGGTGGAAGGTTGGGCAGCCGATGGCCGCGAGGACGAGCGCTGGCTTAGTCCGTTAGAGTAGACAGACGCCTGACTCCTCTAGGCGTCTCAAATCAGACAATACGCGGTTGTTCAAGGATCGTATCGGTACTCTCCTCGTGCGCACGCAGGGAGAGAATTACCCAGTCCAGGGAAAAGAAGCGGCCTCTATCCCAGCCTCCTCAGGGCGGATTCAAGAATCAACACGGCTTGCCAGTACTCGTTCAGGCTGACGTGCTCGTTGGGCGTATGGTCCAAATTGCTGTCACCTGGGCCGTAAGCCACGATCGGACACTGCCAAGCCGGCCCCACGACGTTCATATCGCTGGTCCCGCTCTTGCTTACAAAACGGGGTCGTTCGGAGGTCTGTTCGCGAATGGCAGCCAGAAAACTGCGTACGAGCGGACTATTGCGGCTACTTCGCCATGCCGGTTCGTACCCGTGGAAGCGGAAATCCATGCGAAGCTCTTCGTCGCCAAAGTGGAGTTTCTGGGGGGAAGCATCGGCACCTCTAACAGAGGGTGGTTCCGGCGGAGGGTCATTTTCATTGACGCGCTCTTCAGCCCATCGCCACATTTCGTTCAGGAACGCGTCAACGTCAAACTCAAGCGGCAGACGTATGCCTATCTTGGTCCACACAAGATCCCGCATCGATTCGTCGGTCCATGTGCGCAGTTCACGCAGGCTGGGCCGCAGCTGGTCGAAGGTCTTTGGCCTGTCGCGATTGAAGCTATCCACATACTCGCCAATCCAGTTCCACAAGTCTACCGCTGTCGTAGCAACACCCGGATTAGGACCGGCAGAGTGCATCATGGGCTGGTCTGCCTTCATTTCCAGCAGAATGCGCCCCATGTAGGAGAGTGTGATACGGGTCGTGCCGCTTGGCTCGCCGATGACACAAAAGTTGGGCGTCGGTTCCTGGCGGCCGTCAAAGCGGTCGCGGATAAATCGGGCGCCCTTGCTTGTCGCCGCCTCTTCCTCTACAGCGCCAACAACGACCAGTCTAAGATCGTTTCGGTGAGCCCAATCCGACCCCAGGCGAGCGACGGCAACCGCGAACGACGCCAAAGGCCCTTTGGCGTCGACGGTGCCTCGTCCAAAGAGGACCGGTCCATCTTTGCCTTTCTCCACACGCACGGGGATGTCACCGAAAACAGTGTCGATGTGTCCGAGCAGAATTATTGTCTGCCCGGCATCGATCGTGCCCATTTCACCGACCGCGTTTCCAACGGCATCGACCTCGTACCTGTCGTAACCAATGGAACGCATTGCTTCGGTCAGATACGAACTGGCTTTCAGTTCGTTGCCACTGAAGGACGGGATCTCTACTAAGCGGGTCAGCAAACGTTCGGCTTCAGCTCGGGAGAGTTCAGACATTTCCACCACAGCAAAAGGTCGACTTTTCTGAGGGTATCAGCTCTCTAGGTCGTCCAACAGGTCACCCAACTCCCTCTCCCAAACATCGTCCAGGGGCATAAAGGGATTTTCCGTGAATTCGTCTTCCAGCTTCTGCAGGTATGCGTGTACATCGAGCTGGGGTGCCTGGCGGGAAAGTTCTTCCATCTGTTCCTCCATTGAGGAGATCAGCTCGTCACTCTGGATTCGCAATTCCGACAGATCCATTCCCAGATGAAACATGAAGTCTGCTCTACGCATTATGTCGTACCAGGCCTTGACGTCGTCTTCGATGCGGACACTTTGTGCCGGCAGCATCACCTGTCCAAAGTCGTAGGCCGGGACGAATCCGTGGAAGCAGATGTATTCCTTGTTGCGCTGTCCGGCATGGTAAGCGAGATAGGAGCCGATCGTTGTGCCGCCTTCGTAGTTGGAGAATCGGACGGCATACTCTTCCATCTCCTTGCGCATTTCTTCCAGACTGAATACGCAGGAAATATCGCGGTCCTTGTTGAAGGGCATAGCGCCGTAAACGCCGCCAACAGCCACGACTCGTTTGACGCCCAGTTCTTCGACGATATCAAAAAAGGCGTCGGCATACTCTTCTTCATTGACATGCGGTTCCTCACCAAGAAAAATGAAGAGCCCCTTGCCTCCGATCTCGGTGAAATAGAGCTCTGTCTTGATGACACGCATCTCCTGAACGACGCCTTCCTTCGTGTGGACCTCCGGTCTCAGAAGGTGATGTGCGCCAGGCATTTGAAACAGGAAGAACTTGTCGCGGCTTATTTCTCCAATTTTGCGCGTATCCAGCTTCTCAATCAGGTAGGCGGGGAGGCCGGACGAGATCGAGCCGGCGTCCGCCCACTGGTGCCAACCGGCAATCATCACCATCTCACTAGCGGTCGGGGTCTCCCACAAATGTACTCGCTCGTCCATGTCTTTACCTCAATTTCGCTAGATTTGAACTGCGGCGGCGGCGGGTCAAGGGCGCTGCATACGAAAGACAATCACGGGCGGTATCTCGCTGAAATTCGGCCCCCAGCTGACATCCCGTCTTCCAGGAGGGTGAGTGGCAGGAAATGCTTTTTCCTCAATGCCACTCAAAACAAAACCTGCCTCTAGTCCTATGCTCAATAAAGAATAAAGAGGCCTGTGGAAGTACGGCTGAGGCACAGGCTGTCCGGCGAGAGCACGACCCCTGTGCATGGTCGGCGTCATATAGCCGCTTACGCGCACGCCATATGTCGTGACTTCCTCTCCGTCGAGTTCTGCCCTCTCGCAGAAGAGAGAGGAGTGGGCCTGATTGAAGCAGGGGTGCATCATTGAGAAAACGAAGATGCCTCCCGGCTTTAGCAACCTGAACAAGGTGCGGAACAAGGGCTCGATTTCGGCCATGTCAAACAGGGCCATGTTGGACAGCGCGGAATCAAGCTTCTCCTCGCAGATTTTCGCAATTCCCTCTTCGTCGTTTGCGTCCAATACGTAATATCGAATATCACCGTCGTCGGCAGTACTCCGCTTTCTGGCAAACCGGATCATCTCCTCGGCGACGTCGAACGCAACAACACGGGCGCCCAGGCGCCCCAGCCTTCTACTTGTCAGTCCGTTGCCGCAGGCAATGTCCAGCACTAAGTGTCCTGGCTGAATGGAAAGTAATTCTTCAATGGCGGGCCAACATAGGACATTGACGAAATCGTTGCCTTCTCCCATGTAACTGTCCCAATAGGCGGAGTTGTGGTTCCAAACCCGTTTTACTTCCTGCGTATATTCGGAAAAGGAAGTCGCGGATTGTGCTGGAGGCCCTACGAGATTCTCTCGCCCGGCTGACGGCGTGTTGTTTTCGGCCTCCCCACTCATTTGGGTCATCGGCCCGCTCCTGTTCAGACACTTTGGGAAAACGACCTGTTTCATGGAACCGACACTAGGACACAGAGCTAGACTCGGCACATTGTACCACAAAGGCGTGAGGGCAGGACATAGCTTGTCACAAGGTCACAAGGAGTAAGAGCCAACGTCGGCGGCGATAAGGCGACTCAATGCAGGCTGGCGACCGAAGATGAACGAATACGCAGGATATAGGAGTCGCTATTCTGCCAGGTCCGTCAGGTCAAAGACAGGGCCATGAACGCAGGCGCGTGTAGAGCCACCGCGTGATGTCGGGACAGTACATACCAGGCAGGCGCCGACACCGCACAGCAGGTCTGTGTTGACCAGAATCTGTGCGAAATTCTTGTCAACTCGGAACCGTGCATTCCTGAAAACGGTTAGGAGTTGACTGTACGATTCGGGGGGAACTCCTGCACAGACCTGGTCAGCCCAACCCGCGGTACTGCCAATCTGCTTGAGCCACTGGCTTTCGGCCAAAGTGGTCTGGACTTCAACCTGTACAGGCAGGAAAGGGACCAGGCCGGCAACCGACTCTTCGCTCCTGGTTCTGATGAGGACAGTCACCCTGCCGCCCTTGTCCAACGCCTGCTCGCACAACGGGAGTAACTTCCAGAACCAGGCAGGGTCATCCTCAATGTCAACCAGGAGGAGCAGGTTTTGCAGCTCGGGTTGCAGCGTAAAGCCGTTGCCAAATGGTCCATAGAGGTTGAGAAGGTCTCCGGAGGACCGCTTCGCCAGCCAAGCCGAGCCCGCATCGGCAGCACACTGGCTGGCTGCAGCACTCGAATCTGGGTGACCGTCCTTGCCATTGCTGCCTACGGGAAGATAAAACTGCCAGCGGTCATTCTGGTCGACCGCCTGGCGGCCGCAAACAAAGAGAGGGCGGCGAAGAAGGACCGACCAGTCGCCGCCCCTTCCAATCCCAACCGAGCTGCTGCACCGTACAAGAAAATAACGGCCGCTAACGGTCTGAAATTGAGGTATTAGATTGGCTGGGAGGCGAACTGTGAATGTTTGACCCGGCCGGACCGAACTATCGACCTGACCCACAACCGGGGGAAGGGGCTCCCAAATGGCATCGGTCACAGCAGATTGTGATTCGCTGGTGTGAACACGGGCACATGCCAGCTACTCGCCATTTCACTGATCGTGATTTTCGTCGAAGCTGGGCGGCACCGGTTGCGGCTCATGAGAGGTTCGATGGCCGTCCTTGGATCTTTGGGGACGGGAGCGTTCCTTCCTGGGAAATGGGCGCCGTTTCACCAGGGGGCCGGGCTCGATGATTGCCAAGATTACAACAAGAACGATTCCTCCTACTGCCAGAATCGCCAGGAATTGCCATAGCACGACAGAAGTCCCTTTATGGTCAAGTCGACGAATTGGGAGGTGTTGAACCAGGTCAACAAGCTAAGTCAACATGCATTCGGCCAGCTAATTGCAATGTGGTCCGCACAGGAGTTGGACCGATCGCATTCCAGTTCCTGGATGCATCTTAACTTTGTGGTACAATCTGTTCAGTCTCGCCCGGGCGAGCAGTACCGGGCAACCGCACCAGGGGCCAAGACGTTGTAACAACTCCATTTCGGGCCGATCTGGTAGACTCCAATTTGGCTTGACCGGCCTGCGCCACCCGCGTCAATTCTCACACAGCTTCAGGAATCAGCCAACCTTTGACGCGGTCATTGAGACAACCTGAAACATGAGCCGTTCCTCAGTGCTTTCACGCCGCCTAAATCCAAATGGGGCGCTCGACAGGTTACTGAACCGCCAAATGCCCGCGGGATGGCGCATTGAGTTGCGCAGCGGCTGGCCCCTTCTCTTCATTCCACTTCTCGTTTTCATGCAACTTCTTGGTCCCAGCCCGATCTGGGTAGCGCTCCTGATCTGTTTGGTCGGCCTTTACGCAGTCAGCTATGCCTGGGTCCGTAATCAGGTCCAGCAGATTTACTTTGAGCGGCGGCGAGAAGGAGCGATGCTGGTGGTAGGCGACGCTTTGCAGGAGCGGTTCATTGTTCGCAATGAGAGTGCCCTGCCGCTGCACTGGCTCGAGTTTGCCGACAGTTCGCGCCTGCCCGGATACAATCCGAGACAGGTGGTCAGTTGCGGTAGCGGCAGCAGCTACCAGTGGAGGGCGGAGGCACACTGCACACAACGTGGTGTTTTCCGACTGGGACCGCACACGCTTCGGACTGGCGATCCGTTTGGATTATTCGGCATGGAAATTGCGGAAACCAAGTCGGAATCTCTACTCGTATATCCCAGGGTGGCACACATTCCGGAGTTGGAATTACCGAGGGGGAGCTCTTCCGGCCAGGACCGACGCCGTCGAGCCTACAGCGGCTCGGAACGTGCGCAAGCTGTGAGGGCGTATCAGCCGGGAGACAGTCTGCGCCATGTGCACTGGCCAATCAGTGCAAGGAAGGGTGAATTGATAGTCACGGACGTCGAAACGGAACCCAGCGGTGACTTGTGGATAGTTCTGGACGTCAACCGCCTGGTTCAGTCCGGCAAGGCTGAGGAAAGCACGCTTGAGACGAGTATTATCCTTGCGGCCAGCGTTGCGGCCGAGTTTCTGGGTGGAGGTGAAAGAAGATCCGTTGGTCTTCTGGCGGCGCCAGCTGCCGAGATGTCATCCCAGAAGCTTGAGTGGCAGGACTCCGCAAGCGAGCAACTAGAACTAGAGATCGGCTCAATTGAAGACTATGTCGGAACCTGGACAGGAAACGGAGAGGTGGGTCAACGGAGTCCTACTCCAATGCTGGTAGATGTCCCGCCACAGCCGGGCAAGGGCCAGGTTTGGCGGATCTTGGCGGCACTGGCCCCTGTTCAAGCAGGCGATCTGTCCCTCGACGATCTCCTGCGCCGCAGCCGGGGAACTTTCAGCGCCGGCCAGACTGTCCTGGCAATTACTTCGGACATAGGGGAGGGAGTCCAGGACTGGACTGCGGAGTTACTGCATTTGCGTCAAGGAGGCGTGCCGGCCAGTGTGCTTGCTGTGACACCCGCAGCCACACTTTATGACGAATCGCCTGAAGTCGGAGAAACGGGCGTCGAGGCACGGACTCAAACTTACCCTGGGGACCCTTCCCCACAGGACATTCTAAAAGAGGAATCGAAATCTGTTCCGAATAACATTACGCAAGAAGCCCAAGCAAACCTTGTCGATATTCTGGCGAGATATGAGATTCCGCTTCGGTTTATGCAGGCTGGTGCTCGACTGACACCCGCATTGACGTACCGCCGCACGCGTACGATTCTGCGTACAACACCAAGCGGCGGGGTCGTTGCCCATCAAGTTGAGGAAGAGGTAGGGTGACCATCGTTAGCGGTATTGACGAAAGGCACGTGGTAATCCGGCTATTCCTTTTGGTGGCTGACCGGTTCCGTCCTTCCTTAGGTTGGATGGTTTGGGGAATCGGGCTCGTGATGGCCCTTCTACCAGCCCTTGCGATCCGAGAAGCCGAATGGATCGACTTACGCCGCGTGCGCGTCAATCTCGAATGGGTAAGCATATTCAGTCTTTGGAGCGGTTGGTGGCTGGTGGCCCGACTGCGCGGCTGGGCGGTACACATTCTTCCTCGTAGCGACGGGCACCGGACTGAAGAAGGTAGTAATTCATTTTCACCAGGACGCCGCCGTCTGCAAATGCTCGCCGTATTCGTAGCCTATGGCCTGAGCTTCTTGCTCTGGCCTTGCCTGGGGACACTGATCGTTTCGCAGGTTCTCGTTCACTGGATTCCCGGCCCAGTCGATCTGTGGCGAGCAGCGAACGCCAATGACCTGCTCACGCTGGTCGAAAGGGTGGAGATTGAACTGGACGACCTGGTCTTGCGTTACACAGATTGGGCGAGAGGCGTAGAGGCTGGAGGCGCATATCAGGACGACTTTGTTTTCCTCACGCTATTTGGGATCGTGTTGTGGTTACTCGGTGGAGTCATAGCGCTGCTCTCTCTATCGACGCGTAATGGGCTTATCGTGGGTACACCGGCACTGTGGGTGCTGGCAGTATTTCTCTTCTATGGACGGCAGGGCCGCCTTCTAATTCTGATTGGGTTTGCGGCAGTGCTTCTGCTACACGTTCTGCTTGATCAGCAACGCATGGAAAAACATTGGGTCCGTCACCGAACGGATTTCAGCCCCATGTTGCTGACGGACCGGATGTTGTCGGTTGGCGCCGGTGCAGTGCTGATCGGGATTACAGCAGCCTTCATGCCAAATGTAGTTGTTCGCCCACTTGCCTACAAAGTGTATCAGACGATGACCCCAGTCTATGACTCGGTAGACGAAGTTACTGAGCGCATGTTTCCGGATCTGAAGGGAGGAAGGAGGGGTCTGGGCCGTCTGGGAAGCGGGCTCCCCAACCGATTCCTGCTTGAGGGCGGAACTGAACTTGGCCGCTTCGAAGTGATGCGGGTCTCGACGAACTACCCCTTTGGCGCGGTTACGGAAATGGGGGACATGCCTCCGCGCCTCTACATGCGACGGGGGACGTTTGTCAACTACGATGGGCGAGGCTGGAACAATAGCGGCCACCAGAGGGGCGCGGCAATCGAAGCGAATCGAGACTGGCGAAGCGATGACGAGTGGCCGGGACGGGTTGCGCTTACTCAGCGCGTACGGTTGACTGCGCCGACTGCTGTGATGCCCGCTGCGGGCGAGCCCGCAATGTTTCGGACTGAATATGAACTGGAGAGGCGCTCCGGCGACGACCTGGTTTCCGTCTGGTCTGGCATCGGCCCGGTCGATCGATATGAGGTGGTATCCTTTGTGCCCGCCATGCCGGTCGAGAGTTTGCGCGCCTTACCTGCATGGGGCCAGGAAGACGCCGAATTGCCGCCGGAGATGGTCCTGCATCTGAGGATTCCGGAAACTGTCACCCCGCGTACGCGCGACCTGGCCGAACGGCTTGCCGAGGGACATCCTGATCCATTTTCCATCGCTGAATCAATTGAAGCCCATCTGCGCGGTATCGAATACAATCTCGAAGTGCCTGGCCCACCCCCCGGGGCGGATGTGGCCGATTTTTTCCTATTTGACCTTCAGCAAGGGTATTGCGATTACTACACGACGGCTTTTGCAGTTCTGGCCCGTTTGAACGGATTGCCCACTCGATTTGCCACCGGCCACATCGGTGGATACTGGGACCTGGAATCGGGCGAATGGACGATCACGGAAGCGGAAGCCCACTCCTGGCCGGAGGTCTATTTCCCGGAGATCGGCTGGGTTCCATTCGAGCCGACAGCAGGGAGGCCCACGTTACAGAGGCAGTCGGCACCGCGGTCTGCGCCGGAGAGTTTCACCAGACAGGGAACGGGCGAGGCGCCGGTGGAATCAAACGCTGATGAATGGTCTTGGAACTGGCAGTTGCTGTTCTGGCTGCTGCCTCTGGCGGGCCTGCTATATCTGGTGGGGAGGTGGTTCGAACGCAGACCTCAGGACCCTTGGCTCGGTCTGCTGGCCTGGGGCCGGCGCATCGGCCGGCCCCACCAGCCGAATCAGACCGAATTGGAATACGGCCAAGGCCTTTCGGCCCACCTAGCCGACCATGAAGCTGAACCTGAGCGGCGACGCAGACTGACCCGAAATGTCATCGGTCTGACCGCAGCTGTCAGCCAGGAGCGCTATGGTACGGCGGCCATTCGCACTGCTGGGCTGTCGCGGGCGATAGAATTATGGCGCGCGATGCGCAGAGACATTCGTCGACTTCCGTGGTGAGGCACTTGACTACCGCCGCTCAAAGAGCCAACTTACTCCTCGTCTTCGCCTGCTGCATTCTCTAATTCGTCATAAGCCAGCCGAGACAGGTCCGCGGCCAGATCATCAGGGTCTGGCGCGGCGTTTTGTTCCCAAAGGTCGCCTGCTAGGCGGGCGTAGTCTGCGCGGATACCGTAGTGACGGAAATACTGGCAAACTCTCATTACATCTCTGTTCAGAACGGCCTGCGCGCTGCGATTTGTTCGCGTGTCAATCACCTGTGGAAAATCGATAAGCTTGATTTCGCCTTGCCAGTAGAGGATGTTGAAGGAGGACAGATCGCCGTGAACAAAGCCTTCCGTCAGCATCGTAGCAATGCTTTCCAGTGTTCGCTCAAAAAGCGGGCCGGTTTCTTCGTCTTCTAAACCTACTTCATGGAGCGTCGGCGCTGCTATTTGCTCGTCGCCGATGTACTCCATCAGTATCGCGTTCTCTCCCACGCCGCAGGGCATCGGCACTGGCACTCCGGCTGCATGGAGAATCTGCAAGGCGGAAAACTCGTACATAAGCCAGGATGTATGGCGAACCTGAACGCCAAAAGCCGTTTTCTTGTTGACAGCTCTCGCAGTTCGGTCGTCTCGGGGTCTGATTGCTTGAGGCCTCCCGTCCTCTGAGCTTAGAAGCTGCCGGCCTTCCCTGTACATGGCATCGTTGCTCAAGTTCCGAAACTGGCGAGGACGGTAGACTTTCGCTGCTATCCATTCAACATCCATTGATGGATGTGCTCTACAGCGATAAACATTGGCCTCTTTCCCGCCCTTTACCAGCGCCATGACATCAATGATCTGTTCCTGTTCATAGAAGGGCTGTAAGGACTCTCTCAGAAAGCCTCCTTCAAATCGCGCGGGCGTGTAGGAAATTTCCCAAACGTTTTCCAGCCCTGCAACTTCGGCTAACTGTTGCACCTGGGCGCGGTGCATTTCAAATCGCTGTTGTTCATTTCTCGGTTTGCGGGGAAAACGGTGAGTGGGGTCGGCAAGACCAAACTTTTTTTCGTAGTATTCCAGTTCTGCCTGCTCTTCGTCCCACTGCATGTCCGAATCCTGAGAAGACGGATAGTCCTCTTGATGGAACTGCTCCTCGCGGTCCCTGTCATTCTTGGCTGATATGTCCAAAGTCTAAGCATTCCTTTTGTTGTGGCGCTGTTTTCGTTTCCAGTCGCTAAGAGTTCATTTGGCCCTCAGACAAGAGTCGTTCCCATTTGCAGAATCTGGGGCGCGTCGAACCAAGTGCAAGCGCGGCCCGGCGATCCAGTGCGCCTCCGAACGCCGAGATGGACGGTCAGAGGCTGGTATTGTTCAAGTTGGGCAGGATCGAAAAGGCCGCAAGCGGGGTAACGCCGGCAGCCTCACAGTAGAGGGGCAGATAATTCTGTAGCCAGGAAGAAGAATGGTGCCGAGGCACGCTGAGAATCAGAGTTCTCTACGACCGCTCCAGCAAATACCCAGCTAGCTGCACTCCATATGCAGGCAGATACCCAGTAGACTCTTTTTCTTGTTAATCTTTCTCATATGGAGCCTCCTTTCACTCGAATCGATGGAAAGAGATTTGCGGCAATTAGCTCGAGGGGTGGCCAAACTTCAAGTGAAATCTAGCACATAATTCGCCGTACGCAAAACGCGCGGGCCAGGCAGGGCTTTTCTGAGATTTCGGCTTTCAGCCCCCGTGAGAAGGCAAGTCGTCAATTGGGACAGACAGTAACGTGCAGATTCTGCCGCCCTGCTTTAGAAGCCATTAAGTCTCCTGTAACTCTACGAGACGTCCATCAGGATCGCGCGTATAGGCTGACCGACCCCAAGGATAAGTAGTTGGAGCGATTGCTCCCGGAAAATCGCTTAAGTCAGTCCCAGTCCATGCCCTGTCTAACGACTTCACGGCAATAGCGATGTGATCCTCGTTCGGAGGACCTCCTGCGCTGACTTCATAGCCTGGATTGGCCGGCTCACGGTGATGAATCAGAATATGCATGCCCTCCAACTGAAAAAGCGCCATCTGATCGGACTGGAAAGCGGGGCCTCCGCCAAGCAACTCTTCATAGAAGGCGGCAAGTGAAGGCACGTCCTGAGTGAATAAGGCAAGTTCGACAAGTGAGCGCATGGCATTTGGCTCCTCATTGGGATTACAGTGCGTAGGTGCCGGATTAGCGAAGATCGTGGAGAATCTGCTGTTGAGCCGGATAGCGGGCCAGCAGTGAGCCGAACTGTTCATCGTCGGGAAGAGAAAAGTCCTCATCGCTGTAGGCTGGCGCCAGAGAACAGGCCATGAGCGCCCAGCTCCCACCGTCCAGCAAACGTGCGCCGAACCAACTGTGCGCCGGGACAACCGCCTGAACGGTCTCTCCCTCCAGCAAGTTGTGTCCCAACCTGTATTTCGTGTAGCCAGTTTTAATCCCAAACAAATACAATTCAACCAAATCCCCAAAATAAAAATGCCAAATTTCATCAGTTTCCAACCTGTGCAGGCATGACTTCATCTCCGCTGTCAGCAGATAATAAATCACCGACGAAATAGGCCGTTCAGATCTGATCGATGGAGGCAAAACGCTGGCGGGAAGTTGCAGAGGGCCGTTGTAAGTAGGACGGTAGTAGCCGCCCTCAACAGGTAGCGGTTTCAGGTTGAGAATTCGAATGATGTCAGCGGCAGAAATGTCTGAGATTCGCATAGTCGACTAAAACACCGACGCAACTTTAACACCACCATCAACCGTGAGTATTATTCCAGTTATCCAACGAGCCAAAGGAGATGCAAGGAAAAGGCAAGCGTCCGCGATGTCTTCCGCAGTGCCCAGGCGCTCCAGAGGAGCCCGCTCTCGCCAGCGCTGCACGCCGTCCGGCCATGCTTGTGCCAGGCCGGGGCGATCTATTAGGCCCGGCGCGACCGCATTGACACGTATTCCGTGTTTCGCCAGCTCCAGGGCTGCGTTTCTCGTGTATTGCTCCACACCCGCCTTGGCAGCAGTGTAGTGACTGTGCGCAAATGCAGTTGAAGTGGCTTCGATTGAGGAGATGTTGATGATCGTTCCGTCGCTTTCCTTCTCATCTCGCCTCGTTGACAACTCAATCATCGCCCGTGCCGCCCGCTGAGTACAGAGGTGAGTACCAGTCAGATTGTTAGCCAAAACCCGCTTCCACGCCTCGTCTGCCATCTCCAACAGCGGCGAAAGCGGGTAGATGCCAGCGTTGTTGACCAACACGTTCAGCGATCCATACTGACGTATTGTCTGTGAAAACAGCTTGTCGACGTCAGCGGCCCGTGTTACGTCGGCCTGTAAGGCCATTGCGTGCCCACCTTCAGCCTGAATTTGCTCGACGACCGCTCCTGCTGCTTCTTCGGCCTGCGCGTAGTTCACAACTACCGATGCGCCCGCTTCGGCGAAGCGCTTGGCGATTCCAGCGCCAATGCCCCGGCTGGCACCGGAGATAAGAGCAACTTGGCCCGAAAAGTCGAGTGCGTTTGCCAGGTCTGGTGCTTGCTCAGGCATTGCAGTTCTCCGTTCATCGAATGTAGCGGTCATTTCTCAACTTCCAGTCATGATAATACAGACGTTCTGCGGCTACAATTCCCGGTCTTGAATAGGTTATGTGACTAAGAGACGAGCTATCCCGATGTTGACTACTATGAGGAGGTGCAAGCATCGAGAAAACCGTTGGTCCCCGGAGTCCTTGATCGGTAGCTTGAAAGAAGCTTGTTCAGGTTAATGTGCGAGGTCTACTTCAATTCCATGTAGCTTATTTTGTCGTCGATAGGAGTAAGTCATGAAACCCGGTCAAACGAGCTGGCTTGCTGGCAAGCCGCGCAGTTGACCCCTCATGCTTATTTGTGTACGATTTCCTAATCTTCAGCATTTACCAACGAGATAGGAGAGACTCATGCTTACTCTTGCCCAAAAGCGGGAATTCTACGATGAAGGTTACCTGAAAATCCCTGGCGTCGTGCCCAAAGTACTGATCGACGAAGCGCTGCGCGCCGTCAATCACTCAATAGGCACGGTCGGTCTAGGGGGTGAAGATATGGAAAACAATCGGTCAGCCTTCCACTGTGCCGAGTTATTGAGGGCGCCGGTTATATTGGACCTGTTCAATAAGTCACCGGTAATTGAAATCGTCGAGGAGTTAATGGGGAAGGACAACGTTTTGCCCATCATTCAGGCTAAACCCTATCCCCGTTTTCCGCTTCCCCTAGGCGAAGATGCACCGGAGCCGCGGGGCCATATCGACGGTATCGGTAGCGGAACAAACGGCATGCCGAAAGGATATTACAATAGGGGATTTACCGCCTTCGCGGTCGTGTACCTGGCTGATCTGTTGGAGACGAACGCGGGCAATTTCACCGTCTGGCCCAAATCGCATCACGCCTTCGAAAGATATTTTCAAGAAAACGGCCATGAAGTTTTGGCCAATGGAAGGCCCGACATCCCTCTTCCTGAAGGTCCTGTGATGGTTACAGGGAGGGCCGGCGACCTGATCCTGGCCCACTACCTGATGTTCCACACTGGAGGACCGAACAGCTCCCCGAACGTGCGCCATGCAGTCATTTCCCGCCTTCGTCACAAAGAGGTGGAAGGCAACGAATATGCGGGCTACACTGATTTGTGGCGGGAGTGGCCGGGAATCTCGGAGGCCGTGCTGGGTCAGCCGGTTGAAGCGGCTGGCAACTGATCGCGGGCTTGTTCTGTTCGTGCAGGCCTCGGCGATTTTACGGTTCGGCAGGAGCTATTGTCTATACTCACCGTTTTGGATTGCATTCTGCCGGGCCTCTTCCTGCAGAGCCTGGATTTCGGCAACGTCGAGGCGATTGTTGGTACGGATGAAGAGCCGCCTCAACACCTGGAAGAAGCTTTGCCGCATGGTGTCGGGCAGCACGAGGAACAACGGCGGGCTTAATTCATCGGCGCCGCTCACGATCTGGTCGCCTTTTTCCGTTGCCGGAGACAGCAGTTCACGGTCGAACTCGCGATGGACCGGCACGTAGCCAATGTTGCTTTCATCCTCTCCAATCCGCTTCAGTTGCAGATTCTGTGCCTCTGCAGAGCCCATAAAGCTGGCGAACGCGGCGGCTTGTGGACGGTTGGGGGCATCAGCCGGGACGACGAAGCCGAACACGATTGAAATCTCTCCAATGGGTAGGTTGGCATCCATTTGAGGAAACTGGAAAAAGTTTAATTCTTCGGTGAATACCGGCGGCAGTTCGCTCAGGCTGAAATGTGGGGCCAATGCCATCACAGCCTTTTCCCGGGTGAGTGGGCTTTCGGCGTCGCCACGGATAAGCGCGGTCATGCTGCCGATATCGGACGTGCTGCCGGGATTTTCGACAAAATAACCGCGGTCCAAAAGCGATATCCAGAACTCCCATACACGGCGAACGCGCTCATCATTATAACTAACGCGGCCGGCCATCAGTTCACGATGAAAGTCAGGTCCATTCAGCCGCATATTCAGGTAGTCGAACCAATAGTTGCTGATGAAGGGATTCTGTCCCGCCAGCGACAGCGGCGTCTCTCCGTAAGACAATAAGGTGTCACAGATACTCACAAACTCTTCCCAAGTGGCGGGCGGAGTCAGGCCATAACGATCAAATACCTTCTTGTTATAATAGATCCCCGTCCAGTTAAAGCCCGCTGGCACAAAGCGTAACGTGCCTTCAAAACGGCTGATATCCCTAAAGCGATTGCCATATGCCTCGGCCAGGTTGCCTTCCGTCCAGATGTCGGAGAGATCTGACAGTAGACCCAGCGCGGCAGCGTTACGAAGTTCATAGCCGTCCCACATCAAGATTACGTCAGGCGGAGGGGTGCCCAGCAAGTAATCACTGACGCTGAACTGAAAGTCCTGGCGGTCGATCTCGATGCTGGGCGCCAGTTCCTGGAACCGTTCTATCGCCACTTGCTCCGGCTCTGAGAAAATGGAATTGTTAGGGGAAAGGTAGGTCAGCGTTACCGGGGGACTGTCCGCCGCGAACAGGAATTCCTCCTCCGGCTCGCGTCCACATCCGCCCAATATGACGCCAATGGTCAACAAGAGTAGCGCAAGTGATAAGCGCCTAACAGATCGGACCGGCAGCCGAATATGAAACATACTGGTATTCCTCGAAAGATACGCCTAAGGTCGGGAGCGATGAGTCTCCTGGCGACCTGCTGTTAGCAGGGGCGTTGTGATTTTCCAACCAAAGGCTACGCGGCAGAGCTCTGCAGCCGCTTGGCCAAGGCTTGGATGTGAGGCAGTCCGGTGCCGCAACAACCACCTACCAGTTGGACACCCTGACCAATCCATGACATGGCACGGTCGGCGAAGACCTCGGGCTCGATTATATCGACAAATTGCCAGTGGGGCATCTCAAAATAACCGCTCTCGGGATAGGCGCCGGTTGGTCCGTCCCAGACAACCTGAATTGCGCTCAGTGCCTCACCGGTTATGTCCACGTCGCTATGCATTATGGCTGCCAGCGATCCGCCTTCTGCCATCACCGCGGCAACGCCCGCAGCCAGCGGAACCTCTTCGCGGATGGTAGGGGCCAGCTTGAGGCCGCCTCTCTCCATGCGCTCGCAACTAAATCCTACCCATACAGGCAGGCCAGTTGCCGAAGCCGCCTCGAGAGCAGCGCAGCTGTATTCAACGTCTCGCATCATTTCCAGCAGCAGAAAGTCGACACCGGACTCGGCCAGGAGCTCAGCCTGCTCCGCAAAGCCGACCTTCATTTTCTGCGGTGAAGGTCGAGTCTCATCGCCAAGGCCCCCAGCCATCGGCGAGATCGACCCGGCAACCCAGACTGTACTGGGTGCGGCATCCCATTCCCCTTTGCTACTATTGCTCTTTGCCTCGCCAGCTTCTTCTCTTGCTTGAAGCGCCAGCTGGGCGGCCTGCCGGTTAATCTCTTCAGTGCGACCCTCGACGCCCGCAGCCCGCAGCATATGCCGTCCGCTGGCGAAGGTGTTGGTGATTATTACCTCCGCACCTACACGAATGTAGTCGAGATGCACCTGCCTTACCACATCGGGATGAGTGGCAACGGCCAAGCCGCTCCAGGCGACATTGTTCATCGGCACGCCCCGGCTCTGCAACTCGGTCCCTGTCGCGCCGTCCAGGAGGATTGGTCGGCTGTCTTTGAGTCGTTCGCTGATGGTTGTCATAGGATGTAAACTCCGTTAGCACGGATGTGTTTGGGGGAAACTAAGAAGCCAACCGCCAAAATGAGCACCAGAGAACTTGCGCCGCAACTACGGTCTGGCGACTTTCGGGCTATTGTAACAGCCGAGAATGAAAAAGCGAACTACCCCTGTGATCGGTAAACAGCTGGGGAAAGAATGGCCAATGATCAGTGCCCCCGACACTAAGACGAAGAAGAGTCCTGCTAACTCCAGCCCTATACCGGTTCATGCAGAAACTACACTAAGGTCTCACCCGCTGCATAGGGATGAGGGGCTCACAATTTTGGGGGCAGTTCTACTCTGCCAACCCTCCATGGCACGAACAGTCCCATGGAAGGGCACTCGATCAATGGAGAGCATCCTCATGTATTTCAGAACTCCTGTTGCCTTGTGTGCACGCTAACTCCTTACGCCCTTGCTGTTCCAGGCCGGATAGGATAGGCTTGCGGGCATAGCAGCCACACAGCTGTGCAATTGCACTTTCCAGTGGAACGGCAACTGCGGCAGTTTACTGATAAACACAGGACTGATCGTCACTAACACGCCGAATTTGTCCCGGCGCAACCATGCCCGACTGAAGAAGAGAATGTCTAAATGACTTCACCGATCTACAAGCGACCAACTGACCTACTACGGACGCTGATCCGCTATGACACGACAAATCCTCCCGGAAACGAGGCCGAATGCATCAGATACCTGAACGGTCTGCTGCAGGAAGGCGGCTTGGCAACAACCCTCCTGGCGAAGGACCCGAACAGGCCCAATCTGGTAACACGTTTACCGGGACGCGGCGAGGTGCCCGGGCTGGTCTTACAGGGCCATGTGGATGTAGTAACAACCGCGAACCAAACCTGGCAACATGATCCTTTCGGCGCCGACCTGATCGATGGGCTTGTCTGGGGCAGAGGAAGCCTGGATATGAAAAGCGGCGTGACGATGATGACCTGCGCGGTGTTGCGCGCCGCTGCCGAGGGGCGCGTACCGGCAGGCGACATTATACTGACGATAATGAGCGACGAGGAGGCCGGCAGCGACTACGGCGCCCGCTTCCTGACCGAAGAGCACCCCGAGCAGTTCGAGGGCGCCAAGTACGCCATCGGCGAAGGGGGAGGAAGCGCCCAATACCTGGGCGACCAGCGTTTCTATCCGTTGATGGTCGCCGAAAAGCAGGTCTGCTGGCTGCGTACGCGTCTGACAGGTCCGGGCGGACACGGCTCGACGCCGCTGCGTGATGGCGCTATGGCCCGGCTGGGCAAGCTGTTGACAACGCTCAATGGTAACAGATTGCCAGTGCATGTTACGCCGGTGATGGAGCAGATGTTGCCAGCGCTGGCCGAGCAGGCGCAAGGCCCGCTGGCCGAGCAGGCAATGGCCCTGCTGGACCCGGAACGCACTGACGCCACGCTCGATAAGATGGCCGCGGATGGAGTGCCCCAGGCTCGGTCCTTTGACGCGCTGCTACACAATACTGTAAATGCTACAGTCGTGGGCGGCGGAATCAAGACGAATGTAATCCCCAGCGAGATCGTGTTGGAACTTGATGGACGGGTCCTGCCGGGCTTCACCGCCGACAACCTGATCTCCGAACTGCATGATCTACTGGGCGATGATCTTCCATTTGAGATTATCCGACACGACCCAGGGACTGCTGACGTAAACATGGGCCTGTTCCCGCTGCTCAAGGGCATTGTGGAAGAGCTCGACCCGGAGGGCGTAGTTATCCCTTCGATGGTGGGCGGCTTTACCGATGGACGTATGTTTTCCCGTCTGGGCATTCAAAACTACGGATTCTTGCCGATGAAACTTCCGCCTGGCACTAATTTTGGCGCAACTGTCCATGCAGCCGATGAGCGCGTGCCAGTGGAGGCATTAGAGTTCGGATTACAAGCCATTTCTTCAGTTTTGGAACGTTACGGCGAAGGCGGCGCGGTCTGACAACTTCTACGTCACATGAAAATGGTTAGAGACAGCGACCTGAAAGGTGCCGTTCAGGAGCAGTTTGGACCTGTAGCGGCAAATTATCTTACAAGCGCCGTACATGCGCAGGGCGAGGATCTGCCTGTGATGGTGCAAGCCGCAAGTCTGCGTGGAGATGAGCGAGTTCTGGATGCAGGTTGCGGCGCAGGGCATACTGCAGCAAGTTTCGCTCCTCACGTAGCAGAAGTGGTGGCCCTCGATTTCACCGCCTCCATGCTACGCCAAGTCGAGGTGCTCGCCGAGAACCGGGGTCTGGAGAACGTCAGCACGCGCCTGGGTGACGTGGAGTCGCTGCCCTTCAATGATGCAACTTTCGATCTCATCGTCTCCCGTTACAGCGCGCATCATTGGGCAAAGCCTGAACAGGCGCTGCGTGAATTCCGTCGGGTTCTGCGCGGCGACGGCATGTTCGTTCTGAGCGACGTATTGGGGTTCGGCGATTATGTCTGTGACACATACCTAAACGCCATAGAAGTGTTGCGCGATCCCTCCCATGTGCGGGACTATACGCTTAAGGAATGGGAGGATTTTTTTGCAGGCGCTGGTTTCGAATTGGAAGTGATATTTCCTTACCGCATTTTTCTCGAATTTGAGGAGTGGACGGAACGCATGGCAACTCCGGCAGCCAATCGGGTAGCTATACGTGCCCTTTACAGTGCCGCGCCGGCAGAGGTGAGGAAAGCGATGGGAATGAGTGAAGAGGGCCACTCCTTCCAGTGCGCGGTCCTGCTAGGGAAGAACTATGAGCGATGAACGGCCTGACCCCGCCAGCCTGTCGAGTGTTGTTCGCAGGAGGGGTGAGGCACTCCTTATTCCGAAATTTGCTTGGCTGGCGCGTGAGCTTGGCAACACTTTTGGTTTCGAGCAAGGCAAATTCCGGGAGTGGCAATCGGTATTGCCTGTAGAGTAAAATGGGGCCACAGGCGGGGAAGGCGGCCCCAACTGAGAGCTTCTTTTCTTTATTGTCTTTCATGGAGCGACGCCGGGTGCCTTTGAAAGGGTTCGCGGGCGGCCGCATTGCAGGGAAAATACCCGAACACCCATACTCAGCACAAAAGTGAGGAGGATCTGAAGTGACAACAAAGCCCATCATTTACACCGGCACAATCGGGCAGAGCGTATGGCGCAGCCACGACGGCGGCGACTTCTGGGAGCGTGCTTCGAAAGGCCTGTTCATGGAGGCGGACATTCGGGCTATAGCCATTGACCCGGACAATTCGGCAGTACTATATGCGGGGACGGAAGCCGGCATCTACCGCACGCGGGATGGCGGAGACTCGTGGGGGTTGGTCGATTCGCCGATGAACGAACTTGAGATCTGGGCGCTCGCCATCGATCCCTCAAACTCGGATACGATCTTCGCGGGGACCTGTCCTTCTGCCCTTTACCGCTCTCGTGACGGCGGCGGCTCCTGGCAGAAGCTGGATGTTGAACTGGCGGAAGAGTGCGAGGGCATTCCGATTACGCCCCGCGTGACCATCATTCTCATCGATCCGGAAGACTCCCAGACCGTCTACGCCGGCATTGAAATCGACGGTATGCGCATCAGCCGCGACGGCGGCGATACGTGGCAGGAAGGCAGCGAGGGCCTGTCCAGCCTGGACATCCATGGTCTCGCCGTTGTCCCCGGCTCGCCCAAGACGTTGGTCGCAGCCACAAATAACGATGTCTGCGTGACAACCGACATGCAGAATTGGACGCCCCTTGAAGTCAAGGACCACTATCCCTGGCCCTACTGCCGGGGCGTTATTCATCTGTCAAATGGAGACAGTCGCATCTGGGTGGGAGCCGGCAACGGCCCGCCCGGGGACGAAGGCGGCCTGTTCCATAGCGTCGATCTGGGAAAGACGTGGCAGCGGGCCGACCTTGGCTGCGTAGCCAACAGTACAATCTGGGCGGTTTCACACAATCCGGCAATACCCGACTGGATCGTAGCCTACAGTGTGGCCGGACAGCTCTATCGCAGCACAGATCGCGGGCACACCTGGACGAAGCTGGAGCGGGAATTCGGCGAAGTTCGGGCAGTGGCGCTTGCGGTATAGGCTTCTCTTCAAGTAAAAATTCAAACCCTGCCGGAGAGACGAATGGCCCCGGCAGGGTTGTATATCCCTCCTCCCGGTCAGGCGTTTTCTAGATTTCTGAAAGCCTCTACTCCAGGTCGAATTGAACTGACCAATAGCTGGTAATCGGGCCCATAGCTTAGAAATGTAAAGCCCTTTGCGGCGAGGGCTTGCAACTCCTCGGGGCTGCCCGAACCGGCGCCGACAGCCACGCCGCAAGATCGGCCGACTGCCAAAGCGCGATCCATCACTGCGTCGATTTCCGGCAACGGCATGTCGAAAGGGTTCAATCCCATTGAGAGACAGAGATCAAACGCGCCAATAAACAGCACGTCGATACCCGGCACGCTGGCAATCTCTTCCAGGTTCTCGACCGCCTCTGGCGTCTCAATGATCAGCATGATCAATACATTTTCGTTGGCCCGCTCGAAGTATTCCTCGTATTCGGTCGTGTAGCGGGATGCCCGCAGCGGCCCGAAACTGCGCCGTCCCTGAGGAGGGTAACGAGTAGCGCGTACGATTGCCTCGGCCTCGGCGACAGTTTTGACCATAGGCACCGCAATTCCCATCCCGCCGATGTCCAAAGACCTCTGAATAAAGACCGGGTCGGCCGAGGGAATGCGGACCAGCGGGATGGCATCTGTCCCGCCTATGGCCATGAGAATGTGCTCCACTTCCGCCATATCGAGGCCGTTGTGCTCCATCTCTATCAACAGCCATTCACACCCAGCGTGGCCAAGTAATTCAGCGACAGTCGCGCTTCCCATGCCCAGAAAACTGCCGAAAGTTTTCTCGCCGCTGCGCACTTTTTCCAGCACGAAGTTGGATCGCATCCTGATCACTCCTCGAATTTTGGTCGTAATGGTAACGAAGTAGGGGGAAGCTTTCCTCCCTATCTCTACAATGTAAAGTAGGTTCCATGAATGCAGGCCACGCCCTCCGCGTCTTCCCTATTCGCGATATCTCTTTTTTTGTCCTCGCTGAGCGCGGCCCTGTTCAGTTCTCGGGCGCCATTCGCGATGCAAATCAATTACTTGGCGGGCAAGTCGGGCATCGGTGATGGAGGATGAAGTTGCCGTGTGCGCGCCCGGAACTGCATACCCTTCTCGGCCAGCGCGGCCAGTTCATCACTGTCCCCCGGAAACCAATTTTTCAATTGCTGGCGGGCAATCCGTACGTGCTCGATCTCATCGGCCCAATCGAAGTCTTGAAGAGTGGTCATAAGGGGATGGCGCGCAGTGTCGCGGCAGAACTCATATTCGGCGCGTTTGCCCGGTGGATACTTCATCAGGGCGGCCTCGACACCGATCCCCAACATTGCGTAGAGCTCCAACGGCGTCATTGCGAAGAGGTATTCTATCTCGAAATCCCGCAACGGCAGGGTGGAACGGTCGCCGTACACTTGCTCAGCGGCGGCCTCTCCGAACAGAGAATGACGCATTTCATCCCACATGTGGCGGGAAATGGCAACGTAGAAGGACCAGGGTTGGTCCTCCACTTCCAAGAGTACGATGGCCAGTGCCTCCGCGATGGTGATTTCACCCAAGCGCGTGGCGATCATCTGTGCGAGACGCTCCGGCACGCGGTCCTCGTCAACATGGACTACATCCCATACGCTCGAGAACGAACTGTCTCGTTCAGGTCTTTTCGCAACCTTGAATGGACCCCCACTTCGGACAGGACGCACGTTTCCGGCCCCCGTCTCGCCAACGCCAGCGATGCCTCCGACGGCCTTCAGCATCCCCTCCAGCATGCCTGCCCAGTTTTTTGCGAGTTCCTCATCCTCTGTCGTTTTCACGACGTCTTCATAGGCGGCTTCCAGCAGTCCAAGGGTCTCCTTTGCCTCTGCGATGATGTTGCGCATCAAGCGCACCGATTCATAGTCGGCCAGGCCGTTGGTCTGACGAATATAGCTCCGGTAGGCTTGCAGCAGCGCCGGCTTGAACACCTTGGCCAGGGCGGCGAGCAGCTCAACGCTTCCGTCAGAATACATCGCTTCGTCCAGTACGACCTTTAGACCATCATCAGGAACGCTATTGCTCTTGGCTTTGGATACCCGTAATTCCGTCAGCCGGTTCTTCAAAAGGTCTGAATGAAGGCCATCCTCATATTGGAGACGCGACAACAGCCCTTTCAGGTCCCGCTGCGGAGTCGTTACAATATGTGCGGCCTGCAGGAACATCAGCCGCTCTTCGACATACGACAGTCTGTGAATCCGACGAGCGCACTCTTCTACGCTGAGACCGGGCTCTTTCGCCCTTTGCAGGCCGGCGAACTGGTAGCTGGCGTTCATCAGATTGCCTTTCGAAGACTGGCAGGACACTGAAGGGAAGAGAGAAGATGAGCGAACTGTCCGGCCCATTGCGTGGCAATCAGTATAGAAGATAGTCGACGAATCATCAACCGCAGCCCGATCAGCCGAATCCCGTTGATAAAATGGCGCAATGATGTTACAGTCCGCAATACCTTGGTTCCGTTCTCTCGGCAGACCTGGAGCCATGGGCCATTTCAAGCATCCAAGTCTGATGACGGCTGACGCGGAAGTAGGATATGCCTGATTTAGCAGTGATCGGAAGCTATGTGGTGAGCCTGACCGTGCGCGTCCCTCGTAAGCCGGTTATGGGCGAGGCACTGATCGGCGATCTATTTGACATGGGGCCGGGGGGCAAGGGAACCAACCAGGCCATAGCCGCGGCGCGGTTGGGGGCGCAGGTGGAGCTTCTCGCCTGCCTCGGCGATGATCCCTTTGCCGATGCGGCCGAATCTCTTTACGAAACCGAGGGAGTGGCCGCGGACCACGTACATCGCATTCCGGGCGCCAACACCGGGGTCGGCCTGGTAACGCTCTTGCCGTCAGGTGACAACTGGATCGTTGGACACCTGGGGGCCAACCTGCTGATGCAGCCCCATCACGTCGAATCTTTCGAGCCTGTCATCGCCCGCAGCGACGTCCTGATGGCGCAACTCGAAGTACCGTTGGAAACGGTCGTCCTGGCAATGGAGCTTGGACGAAAACATCAGGTCACAACCATTCTCAATCCGGCTCCCGGTCAGAGATTGGAACCGGACTTGATTGCCAATGTGGACGTATTGACTCCCAACGAGAGCGAGACCCGCATTCTGCTCGGACTTCCCCCCGATGACCCCACGCCTACGCTTGATCTAACAGGGCAACTGCTCGATCTGGGCATTGAGACCATCATCGTAACCCGCGGAGAAAAAGGCGCCCTCATCGTTACAGCACACGAGACCGAAGCTGTCCCGGCGACCCCTGTGCAAGCGCTGGACGTCACCGGCGCAGGCGACAGTTTCAACGCCGCGCTGGCGGTAGGTATCGGAGGGGGCATGGACTCGCAGTCTGCCGTAGAGCAGGCGACTCGCGCCGGCGCCTACACCACCACACATCTGGGCGTGATCGACGGCCTACCGACAAGGGCGGAGTTGGGGGCCTTTCCAAGTTGATCGACACAAAACTTTCCCGAGCTTGCCGCCAGCATGTTCTTCCTGGCGAAGTACAGACCACTGTCTGAGTGCAACAGAGGGGGACAGAATGACAACCATAGACATTCAGGACTGCGTTAACCAGATCTTGGAGGATGGCTACTGTATTCTACGCGGCCACTTTCCCGTCGACGCTGTTGAGGCCAGCCTCGCAGCATTTGGGCCCATCGCCGACGCTTACCTGGCCGAGCATGCCGACAATCCTAACCGAGGACCGCACCGCTACTACATTCCCCAGCCGTTTCGCCCACCCTTCTACAATTCCGCCTTCTTCAATGACGACACGATAATCGCCATCGCACACGGGATCCTGGGTGAGGAGGCGGTCATCGATATGTTCGCCTCTGACACACCTTTCAGCGGATCCGTGCATCAGGACGTCCACTCCGACTTGCCCGCGCTGTTTCCGGAACGGCTCGACCTGATCCTGCCGCCGCATTTCTTGGGCGTTAATTGGCCATACGTAGATGTAACCCCGGAACGAGGACCATTTCAGATCGCCAAAGGGACCCACCTCCTGCCTAAAGCCGAGGCGCTAGACCGTGTTGCAGCGGGCGAATTTCCGCTGGATTCGCTACTGATGGAAGTAGGCGACGTAATGATCCGCGACCCGAGATGTCTGCACCGCGGTTCGCCAAACCTTACGGACACGCCGCGCGTCTTAGCAGGGTTCGGTCTGGTACGGCCTTGGTATTTCCGCTGCCATCCGGATCGATACCCGATCGCCCGCTCCTTCTGGGAAACACTCACCGAACGGGAAAAGCATCTGTTGCAAAGAATCGAAATCGACGAAGAGCATTAAGACTTGCCCACCGCACTGCAATCCCCGGCTGCGCCATCGACACTGCATGGGATCTGATGTTGTTCTTTGAATTCGAGTTCAACGATGGACCGGCCCCGCGCTGGTCCGACTGGCAAACCGAGGCACCCTACCTGGTCATCCCGACGATCTGACAGATTCTTCAGGGCCGACAGTTAGAGATGGCAGTCATATGGGTAGGCAGGAAACCGCAATCCCTATGTTTTCTGCCGCCAAACCGCTTACTCGATGTGAAAGACCTCTCTCAGATCCGCTGAAACGGGGCTATTGTCGGGATTGGATGGCATAATGTCCCCCATGTATTGCCACCATTTCTGACAGATCTCCTCGTCCGCGATGCTGTTCCACTGTGCTTCGCTCTCTATTTCAGCGTATGCGAACAACTGATTGGTCTCCGCGTGCAGGAAGATTGAGTAGTTGCTGACGCCGTGCTTCTTGAGAACTGCTTCAAGTTCGGGCCATATCGGCGAATGACGCTTCTCGTACTCCTCATGCTGGTCGGGGTTCACTGCCATGACAAACGCTTTTCGAATCATATTAACTCCGCCTTTCTCGTTGAATCGGGGGCGTCGCTCCTAACCTGATTAGGAAGCTCTATGGTCCTGCTCTGGCCCTCCCCTTTTGGACTGGTCAGGCCAAAAAACGGAAATCTCAGTATAATTCCTATATCGAGCCGCCAGCTGTCCTACCGGGCGAATCTTTGCCCGCCGACACCTTTAACTTATAAGCTTGTCACAGTTGGATGATTCGGCCAAGTTGCTGCTGAGGTTCTCCTCTGATCCTCTAAAGACCTGAGCGCCAGGGAAGACTTCGTAATGAAAACTACCAGGGGCGATACACTTGTCTGGCCGCATTCAGCATCGCACAGACTCAACACATCCCATCAAGAATGGCTGCCTACCTCTCTCCGTTTCGAGATCAGGGTGCCAGCCCTCTGAAGCCGTTTCCATGAAGCTTTGTGATATAGTGGAGGACGGGGGAAGGAAGCCTCTCAGATTTGCATTCCCAGCACTCTCTGTCCTTCTTGCCTCCTCAATTCTAAACGAAGGAAGAATTAAAATGCATAATACCTCCGCAGCGCTTACTTTTGCCGCACTGATTTCTCTACTGGGGTTGGCAGCCTGTCAACCAATTCAGCCGCCAACCAAAGGAGACGAAGCCCCCACCGCCGCAGCCACCCCTGTCCACACGGAAACGTTTGACGCGTCGAAGTATGAGAATGTCTGGGTCCTGGCCATCGAAGAGATTGAAAATGAGGATCGGTCGCTGCTCAGAGTCTCATATCCCGTAACTGAGCATGAGGCGATCAATGTCCGCATGGAAGCGGTGACGCAGGAATTCATCGACGAATACCGGACAACCGCAGCCGAGATCGAAGCCGCCTACCAGGATTACAAACGTGAAACAGGAAAAGAGGCGGCCACTTTTGTCACCCATTACCGGCAACATTTTGACGTCTCGATCGCCAACGAAAACCTGATCTTCTTCGACATCGTGCGATCAATATATACAGGCGGCACGGGCTATAGTTACGTTGTCGGGTACATCTTCGACCGCCGTACCGGCGCCGAACTGACTATCCCCGATCTCTTTGTCGACGACAGCTACCTTGAGCGACTCTCGACACTGACGGCGGAGGCACTTGCAAAAAGAGTTAGCAAGGATGAACTGGCGAGCGACCTTGAATGGATAGACGATGGTACTGCCCCGACAGCCGAAAACTTCGACAACATTCAGATTCGCGGAGACGGGACTATCTTGGTCATGTTTGACAAGTATCAGGTTGCCGCAGGAGTAGAAGGAGTCGTCGAAGTTGAATTGCCCCTGGCTACGATTGCCGATCTATTGAAGCCCGAAATTCGACAGCTACTCGGTATTGAAACGGAGGGTGCCGCGCCTGTTCCGCCCATTGTCGATGTCGTGGAAATCGAGGAGTCTGAAAACGACGAACGGTCAACTCTCTACATCTCCTACCCCGTGACTGAACAGGAAACGGTCAATACTAGATTAGAAGAGATTACGCAACTCTTCATAGACGAATTCCAGATGACCGCCGCCAAGCTCGAAGAATCCTTTCAGGAGTACAAAAAGGATACGGGCCAGGAGGCTGCTTCCTTCGTAACCCACTATCGTCAAGACCATGAGGTGACGTTCGTAAACGAACAAGTATTGTTCTTCGCGGTGATTCGGACAAGATACACCGGTGGGACGGGCAATACATCAGTATCCAGTTACATCTTTGATCTTGGCAGCGGGACTGAAATAACCATCCCCGCTCTCTTTGTCGATGAAAGCTACTTGAAACGCCTATCCGATCTGACAAGAGAGGCACTGGAAGAACGTCTCCGCAGCCAAATCGCCGAACGGGAGCCTGACTCGGACGAAGACCGCCGAAAGGCCCTATTTGAAAGCGACTCTTGGTTGATCGAGGCGGGCACTGAACCAACGGCCGAAAACTTTGACTATATCGTGTTTCGGGACGATGGCACGATTCTGGTCAGGTTCGACAAATATCAGGTTGCCCCCGGTGTAGATGGGCCGGTTGAGGTTGAGCTGGCAGTTGCCGCGATTGCCGATCTTCTCAGACCGGAGGTTCGCGATCTATTGGGTATAGAAGCAGCCAATACCTCGCTTAGATTCAGGATTGCCAACGCAGCAGGACCCGGCTCTGCGTTAGCCTTCTCGCCGGCATTGACTTCGACTCATTTCAAAGCGGCTGTTTTCCGTGAATTCCCCGAACTCACGCTATTGAAGTTCTGGACGTCGGCACTGCCTTTGTCTGCGGCCCAGGATGGCATCAACTGCTTGGAGGTCGCGTGCGTGGCTCTCACTTTCGATGACGGCCCCTCCTTTTACACAGAAGGCCTGTTGGATACTCTAAAAGAGCACGATGTCAAGGCGACCTTCTTCGTCCTGGGGACCCAAGTCCGCATCCAATCTGAAACGATTCTGCGCATGTTTCATGAAGGCCACCAGATTGGAAACCACACCTGGGACCACCCCAACCTGACTCAGCTGTCGGACGAACTGATTCAGCAGCAACTACAGCGGACCGACGACCTCATCACTCAGATTGTCGGTGTACCGACACAGCACATGCGGCCGCCTTACGGTGCCCACAATGAGCGCGTGCGTGCGGCTTCAGGTCTACCAATCATTTTCTGGAGCGTCGATCCCTTGGACTGGAGGGACCGCAATGCAGAAACTGTTGCCGCCCGAATTGCCGAGGCGCCGGTAGGAGCAATCATCCTGGCACATGACATCCACAAGTCCACGGTTGACGCAGTGCCTGCCATCATTGCGGCGCTCAAAGACCGCGGGATTCACTTCGTAACCGTCACGAAGCTGTTTGAACCGGATACACTGCGTCCGCAGAACGTCTATCAAAGTCAGCCAAATCCGCCGTCCAGGTAAAGAGCCGGTGCCACGCAGCCTGCATTCTCCAAATTGGCAACGCCGTGATAAGAACCTAGAGAGAAGCATGAACAGCAAACCCAACGTCATCGTCTGCATCTGTGACCAGTTGCGAGCTTTCGAAGTCGGATGCTACGGCAATCCAGTAGTCCGTACACCCAACCTTGACCAGCTGGCTGCAGAGGGGGTACGTTTCCAGCATGCCGTGTCGACGAACCCGGTGTGCATGCCGGCGCGTTCTTCGCTGATTTCTGGCCAGTACTCTCGCACATGTATGGGCTCGCTCGGTAACGCCACGGTGCCTGACGAACACGGCAGGCCCATAGTTGCCTCGTGGCCGCTTCAAGAGCGAGTACATCTGCCTGACCCCACGGTTGCAGAGCAGTTCAAAGCCGCCGGTTACGACACAGCGCTGATCGGCAAGTGGCACATTCATACCGCCCCCGAACTGGTTGGCTTTGACTTTTCGCTGCACCCGAGAGTAAATCACCGGCACACAGGACAGGACTTCGTTGAGAACGGCTCCCTCCCACAGTTGGTAGACGGTTTCAGCGTGGAATACGAAATCGAAAAAGTCCTCTCCTATCTGGCGGCCGACCGCGATAACCCGTTTTTTCTCTACTACAGTATCTCTCCTCCGCACATGCCGCTAGCAGACGCGCCATCGGAGTACTTGACCATGTACGATCCGGAGGAAGTGCCGCTCAGGCCGAATGTGTTCCTGGACGGCCAGATGGCGTATGATGAAGACTGGTTCAAAGTCTACCTATGGGACTTTCTCTATTATTCTTTGAAGCTCCCCCATACGCTGGATCTGGCTGAAGACTTCGACTTGCGAGCACTGATAGCGCTTTACTATGGCCTGACTACCTGGGTCGACGACATGGTGGGGCGCATGATGGCGGGGCTGCGTGCAAACGGTCTGCTCGACAACACAATCGTCGTCTTTACCTCGGATCATGGTGACAACCTGGGCAGCCATCACAGGTTCAACAAGGGCCTCCTCATCGAAGAATCGATTCGCATCCCCATGATCTTCCATGCTCCTTGGCTGTGGGAGGCGAGCGTCAACAGTTCGCAGGTTGCGCAGATAATCGACATCATGCCAACTGTGCTGGAAGCCAGCGGATGCGCCGTACCCTCCCAAGTTCAGGGACGAGACCTTACACCGATTTTGGCAGGGGGGCACAGTCAGCTGGCAGAGAACTGGGGCTTCATTGAGACTAGCGGGGGCGAGATCGGGGTCAGGACGCCCGACCACCTGTTGGGGCGGTGGGCTCTTGACAAGGCGCGCCGGACCGGGGATAGGCCCGACAGCTTCTACGACCTGAGAGACGACCCGTTTGAGATGAACAACCTCGCCGGGACAGGCCAACAGGCTGAGACTGAGGCTGAGTTAGATGCCTTGCTCACAATGTGGGACAATAACACGCCCTGGATGACAACTCTATAGTCCTTCATCATGGCGGGCAAAACTAGCTGCCAGGAATAAAAAGGCCTCTTCGCCGTGCTGATCCATCAGGCAGAAGATACTATGAGGGCAGGATGCGTCAAAAAAGGTGAAATCTTGCCCCACGTTTTCGAGATGCGTCCGAAAACGATTGTTGAAATTCACGACAATCTCCATTTCTCCTGCCACCAAAAGCATATCCAGATCAACGCCGGCTGAATCTTGGGTCAACGCCCAAGGAGACCACTGGTTAAAGTATGCTTCGGTCTTGAACATCTTGGCCGCGATCTGCTGGCGGCCCATTGTAAGTGATTGCCAGTCATGGAGGGCACCGTCCCAAACAATGATGGCGCTAAAGAGCTCCGGAGCTCGAATTACCCGTTCACGACCGCGCCGAAACCGCACATGGAAAAGCCTTGCAGGGCACGACCACTACGCTCTGGCACAGTTCGATAGGTTGCATCGATATGCGGGATGACATCCTGTAAGAGCGCGGTCGAAGCCAGATACTGGTTATCATAGCTATCTGACCACATCCTGTCGCCATCAGGGTCGACAAGACAAACAACAATCATCGGCTCAATGATGCCATCTGATACCGCGCTTTCCACTTTAGCGCCGATATAATTGCACTCATACTCGGCCCACGACTCCTGAAGATAGGCGCCATGCAGGTGATAGAGCGTCTTGTAATGCTGGTCACCAGATTCATACCCTGCCGGCAAATAAACGAAGAAAGTCTGTTCTCCCGCTTGAGAACCAGCAATCGTCTGTTTTTGCACTTTCCCTTGTATCGGAATCGGTTTTTGCTCCAAATACGGCGCAATGAGCTTCGGGTCGACCCCTTGGGGAATTTCGGCGGAGACTTCCTGCGCGGACGCGCCATCTGCCTGGTACGATGATGCCTTGTTGTCAAGAAGGCTTGGATCAATCGGGATTGCGCAGGCGCTGAGAAATAGGGCCGCGCTGACCGCCAGTGTATAGATAAGTTTGTTGTGAAGTGTTGCCATCGTATTCCTCTTTGATTTATTGGTAGGATGCGCTTTCGCTCTTCTGCATCATCACATACGAAGCTGCGCTGACTACCAAGAGTACGCCCACGCCCGCGAGGCGGGTCAAAGCCATCGACGACCAGACCAACGACACGCGCGATGATGGCGAGAATTGCAAAGACCGCAAAAGGCAGCACTGCCTCCTTTTGAGCCCTTATTGTCAGGCGTTATTAAGGTCCGACCGACTTGGACATCAGGAACAAACATGTACGCCAAACCATTCCCCAACATCAATAAAGCGACAAGGCCGAGCATAATTCTGGCGACAGTTTTCATGGTAGACGATTTCTCCTCGTTCGATGTCGCATCAGACATCCGAGACGCGGCTTTGAGATGTGCGGAAAGATGCTTTTTCTACGCAGCGCGGCCGGGGCAGTGGCAAGCAGGCAGTGTGAAGCAGCGTCAGCCGATCAGGCTGGGTGATTGGGGCAGAATGGCTCTAGCAAAAAGCCGAGTCGGAGAGCCGGGGGGGGCAGGCGGAGATTCAAGGGGGCGACCCCGCATCGAATCTGGGCCCGTCAGGCGGCGAATCCTGATGAGTACGACCAGGTCCTACCCGACTGAGACCCGGATGCGCCGAGGCAGGGCAATTGTCAAAGTATCCTCGCGCCGCGCGATGCTGGCCTGGACAGGTTCGCTCCCCAGTGCAACGGTGACACTTCCAATCATTGCGCGCGGAAGTTGCAGGGCGTTGCTTATACCGTGCGAATCACCTGGTTTTGCGTGTCAAAACGGACGAATTTGGAATAGTGATAGACCTCAATCCCTTCTCCTACCGATGTCGGCACGCGCACGACAAACTCTGCCCAATCGGGTGAATTGAAGGCAACGAAAGCTAGCTCAAACCCGGCGATCAGGTCGTCCGGCTCTCTTGAAAAATCTGGCATAATGACCGGCCCAGTGTCGGTCTGGTAGATAAGGTCCCGCTCACTGGCATTCATCGTCTTGACCGGAAACTCAAGTATTGCAGTGTACCGACCCGTTTCGATGACAGTTCGGCCCACCAGTGGCGGACCGGTGGGGTTCAGCGTCGCCTCGACAATCTGGGCTGGCGATTCCAGCACTTCACCTTTGACACGCCGAACATCCAGCCGGATGCTATCGTAGGCGTCCGCAACCTTTCCTACCTGTCGCTCCGGTTGCATGCCGCGTGAGGGAGGGAAAAACGGAACGCCCATGTTGGCAACTTCGTAGGTCTTGACTATCAGGTAGTGGTCCTGAGAAAGGATGGGAACAAAGTCTGCATTGGGCTGGATCCAAATGTCTCGCTCAACACCGACCCGTTCGGTCTTACAGCTTGCGCCCATGACGAAGGTTTGCGCCGCGTCTGTCTCGTTGTCGACAATCTCGCATACACATTCGAGAAGGATGCGCGCATTGTTCAGCGAGGACGGCGGTTCATGTGAGGCAGTTTCGGCCGGCCTTTTCTGGTAGTCTATTCGAAAGGTGAGAGAGGAACGGGCAAAGTCAACCGTTTGCATGGGAATCTCTGGCCATAAACCGGTGCGAGGCTTGGATGGCAGTATCTGGGCAAGGTGAAAGGTACGTCGATGGAATACAATATAGGATACCCAAAGTGCGCTGTCAAGGAAGTTTTTCTCTGTGTTCAACGGTCAATGCCCATGCTATAATGGCGCAAACCATTTGACGACTGCAGTTGATTTGGGCCATCTACTGAAAAGGCCCCCTCGAAAGGAATGCGTAAAATGACATTGCGAGCCGGCATCGTCGGGTGCGGTGGAATCAGTCGTGCCCACGCCACAGCTTACGCCAACCTGGACGGGGTCACACTTGCTGCGCTGTGCGACATCAACCCCGACGCGCTCAACACCCGCGCCGATGAGCATGGTGTCTCTGCGCGCTATTCTGACTACGAGGAGATGTTTGAGAAGGAAGAGTTGGACGTTGTCAGCGCCTGCACGCACGCCCCACTGCACGGGCCGGTCGCCATCGCCGCTGCCAGGCACGGCGTCAATGTCCTCAGCGAAAAGCCCCTTTCGGTTGACCTGCAGACCGCCGACAAAATGCTCGCCGCCTGCAGCCAAGCCGGCGTCCGGCTCGCCGTCAGCCACCAGTTCAGCTTTACCCCGCTCTTCCAGGAGGCCAAAGCATGGATCGACGCCGGACGCATCGGCGAGTTTCGCTCCGTCCGCGAAATCGGGAAAGGGCGCCCGGCCGGCTTTGAACTGATGGAAATGGGCGTCCACTACTTCGACGAAATGGACCTCTTCCTGGACGGCATCGAATGGATTCACGCCCAGATCACATACGAAGGCCGCGAGGTTGACGTCGGCGACATCATGACAAGCCAGGAGCTCTGCACAACAGACCGCAGAGACAATGGAATCGTCGCCGGCGACACGATGTTGATCCATATCAAAGGCAAGAACGGCGCATCCGGAGTCATGGAACTGTACCGCCGTCCACAGATGCAAGGCTGGATGATGGGACCCCATATCCTCGGTTCCGAGGGCCAGCTGATGATCAGGCCCAATCCGGAAACCTTTGTCGACGAACTATGGCACTGCCCATTTGACGTCTCCTTCCCAAGCCATACGCCCCAATGGCAAAAGGTGCCGATCGACCCCGAACGCTTCAGAATCGGCGAGCGGCTCTGGCAGCGGCGTCAATCGATCTGGAGCGTCCACGACATGGTCAACGCCATCCGGGAAGGTCGCCAGCCGCGCCTCGGCGGCGCCGCCGCGTTGACCTCGCTCGAATGTGTCTTCGCAGTCTACGAGTCCCACTTCACGGGCACACGGGCGACATTGCCTCTGAAAGAACGCCGCCACCCGCTTGTCAGCCGGCTTCAAGCAGGCTCAGGAAACGGTGAGTAATGGCCTACGTATCTTCTCAAAGATCCTCGCTCCAGACCGGATAATCGGTTGACTCCCCGTTTCTTCTATGGCTGGTGGATCGTCGCCGCTGCGGTCCTCCTTCAATTCGTCTTTCTCGGCGTAAGCCAGTCCACTGTAAGCGTCTTTCTGCGCCCGGTCGTCGAGGAATTGGGCTGGCAGGTCTGGCAGTTTACGTTGGGCTCGTCGCTGGGCGTACTGGCCGGAGCCCTCTCGGGTGTAATCGTCGGCCGTGTAGTGGACCAGCGCGGCCCGCGCCTGCCTGTGTTCGCTGGCGCCCTTGTTTCTGCCATCTGTCTCTGGAGTCTGGGCAGACAGTCCAACCTGTGGCTCTTCTGGACACTGCACCTCTGTGCCGGTTTCGTCGGCTGGACGCTGTTCGGCCCGCTGGTCGTAAACACCACCATCAACAAGTGGTTCATCCGCCGCAGGGGTTGGGCGCTCGCCATTGGCTCCAGCGGCATTTCATTCGGCGGCCTGATAGCCCCGTTTGCGATGACGCTTGTCGTCGACTCGCTGGGCTGGCGCAATGGCTACTTCGTCCAGGCCCTCTTCGTCCTCGCTGTCGTCGCGCCCATTGCCCTCGTCATGCGGCGCACGCCGGACGACGCTGGACTGCGCCCGGACGGCGAGCCCGCTCCAAGTGAGTTCAGCGACGTCTCTCCCCACGAAGAGGAACCGCGCTCCTACACCAGCCGCCAGGCCCTGCGTACATCCGGCTTTTGGCTGCTCCTCCTCGGCTACAGCATGAACCAGGCCGCCCTGGCTTCAGTACTGGCCCACGCTGTGCCCTTTGCCACCGACGCCTCCTTTACTCGCAGGATGGCCGCCCTTGCCCTCGCCGTGAACGGACTGGGAAACCTGCTGTCCAAGGCCGTGTGGGGATACTGCCTTCAGCGCTATCCTCCCCGGGCGCTTGCCGTGGCCGCATTTTCCCTAGGTGGCACAGGCGTTGGTCTGATGCTGCTTTCCGCCGCCGCCGCTGAACCGGCCTTCCTTTTTGCAGGCTTTTTTCTCTACGGTTTCGGCTTCGGCGGTACGATTCCGATAAGCGAGTCCCTCTGGGTGAGTTACTTTGGCCGCGCCCACATCGGCGCTGTCCGCGGCGTCGCCCAACCGCTGACAGTTATCGGACCAACAGTTGCCCCGGTGCTCGTCGGTGTAGCCTATGACCTGCAGGGGGGCTATCAACTGGGCTTTCTTGGTATAATCGGTGTCTATCTGCTGGCGGGCCTGCTGGTGGCAGTCTCTCGCCCGCCGAGAGTCGAGTCGACACAATAGCAGAGCGCGGGCAGCGCGCGCATGTCCGAGCCTTCCCCTTGAACATTCTCGTACTGTATCTTTGCTCGATTTTCGGCTATGATTAGGCGATTTCAAGATGCGTTCGCGGCAGGGAGAGTTCATGCATCATCCGGAAACGCTAAAGACCGCAACAATGGATCTGGACGTCGAATCGTCTCGATCCAGGCCCCCTCGACAACTACGCTGCGGGACTTTTCTCTAAGTTTGGTAGGTCAATGTCTGACAATCAGAGCGGTCTGCTACTACGCATATCGGATGAGGATAACGTATACGTCCTGCTTCGCAGCCTGAACGCGGGGACCAGTCTGCAGCTGGGTGGGCAAACCGTCGTCTGCGAAACCTCGCTCGAACTGGGACACAAAATCGCCGCCTGCAACATCGCCGCAGGCGAAAAGATCGTCAAGTACGGCGCGCCGATCGGCTCAGCCACTTGTGACATCCGCGCGGGTGAGCATGTCCACCTGCACAACATCAAGAGCGACTACATTCCGACCTACACATTGAATTCGGAGACCGACTGAAACGGTCGAGGAGCGCTCCTATGTCTGCGAAAACCGAGTTTCCAGGTTACCTGAGGCAGGATGGACGCAAAGGCATCCGCAACACGGTCCTGGTCGTCTACCTGGTGGAATGCGCCCATCATGTCGCCCGCGAGATCGTCTATCCCTATCGCAAGCAAGGCGTTCACCTGATCGGATTCAGCGGCTGTTACCCCAACCAGTATGCCTTTGACATGATGGCGCGGCTCTGCACCCATCCAAACACAGGAGGCGTCCTTCTCGTCTCACTGGGCTGCGAAAGCTTCGACCGCCGCGGCTTGGCACAGCACGTCAGAGAAAGCGGCCGCCCTGTCGAGACGCTGGTCATCCAGGAAAGGGGGGGCACCCTCAGCACTGTCGATCAGGGCCAGACCTGGTTGGAAGAGGCACTGGCTGAACTTGAAGGTGCGGCGACACGCGTGACTATGTCGGTGGATGAACTGGTCGTGGGCGCCATCTGCGGCGGCTCTGACGCCACCAGCGGTATCACCGCCAACCCGACCATCGGGCGCTGCTTCGATCTGCTGGTGGAAAACGACGCCAGCGCAATTTTCGAAGAGGGCGGCGAGCTGATCGGCTGCGAGCAGATCATGGCCGACCGGGCCGTTACCCCGGCACTGGGGGAAGAGATCCTCTCAACCATGGAGAAGACCGCCCACTACTACACCACAATGGGCCACGGCAGCTTCGCAGTCGGGAATGCCGATGGCGGCCTGACGACCGTCGAAGAGAAGTCGATGGGCGCCTATGCCAAGAGCGGCTCCTCACCGATTCGGGGATTGATCAAACCCGGCGATGTGCCCCCATCGGGCGGCCTCTACCTGCTCGATATCGTACCTGACGGTGGCGCACGCTTCGGCTTTCCCAACATCAACGACACCGCCGAAATCGCCGAACTGATCGCCTGCGGCGCGCATCTGACCCTCTTTTCGACCGGGCGGGGTTCAGTCGTGGGATCGGCGATCTCTCCGGTGCTCAAAGTCTGCGCCAACCCCGAGACCTACCGCCGCATGTCCGGCGACATGGACGTGGACGCCGGCCGTATTTTGGAAGGCAAAGCAACGCTGGACGAAGTTGGCCAGGAAATTTTCGCGCAAGTGCTGGACGTCGCCGGCGGCGCACCGACCAAGTCCGAAAGTCTTGGCCACCAGGAATTCGTTCTTACCTACAAGTCCTTCGAACCGATAGGGCCGGCTTGTTTGCCCGTCTAGTCCCACTTCTTCTGATACTGACTGCAGGAGACTCAGCCCGGTTCACCCGAATGAAGTGTATACAATCGCGAGAATTAGACTTCGATGATCAGACTTGATGCCCTCTACGGCGAGGAGATGTCGTGACCGCAGACTCCCAAGCCACGACACGCCAGGAAGAAACCGCTGTCCGGCCCGAAAGTTCCTCGATGGCGCAGCTTGCCCCAAACCGTCCTATGAGAGCGTACCTCGGCTTGGTCGCGCGCGGCTTTGCCATGGGTTGCGCAGATATCGTGCCCGGAGTATCCGGCGGCACGATGGCATTCATTCTTGGTATCTACGAAGAACTCGTGATGAGCATTCGCGCCGGCGCGCGCCGGCCCTTCTGGCAAGCGCTTCTGCGGCTGAACGTCCCCGCCGCACTGGACGCGATAAACGCCCGCTTTCTGGCCTCCGTCCTGGCCGGCATCGCGATTGCCGTCCTGACGCTCGCCTCCTGGCTGGAGTGGGTCCTGGAGCACCATCCCGTCTTCATTTGGAGCTTCTTCTTCGGCCTGGTGTTCGCCTCCATCGTCACCGTGCGCAAACGAATCCATGCCTGGAACGCCCCGCTCTTGGCCGCGCTGGCCGTTGGCGCAACTGTCGCCTACTTCGTGGTCGGTGCTGTCCCGGTGCAGACACCGGAAGCGGTCTGGTTCCTGTTTCTCAGCGGCATGCTTGCCATTTGCGCCATGATCCTGCCCGGTATCTCCGGCTCGTTTATCCTCGTCCTCCTTGGCAAGTACCAGTTCGTGCTGGCAGCTGTAAACCAGCGCGAAATCGTCAGTCTGGGGATTGTCGGCGCCGGCGCGGTCGTTGGCATCGTCACCTTCGCACAGGTACTCGCATGGCTGTTCAAGCGCTACCACGACGCGACCATCGCTGTCCTGATCGGGCTGATGGCCGGCAGCCTGCGCAAAATCTGGCCTTGGAAGGAAACGGTCGCCTCCATCATCGATCGTCACGGCGAAATCCTGCCGACCGTGCAACGAAACTACCTGCCCGCCGCTTTGACAGGAGAGGTCTTTCTGGCACTTGGGCTGGCTGTCGTGGGCTTTGCCGTCGTGATGGTGCTGGACCGTCTGAGCGCTTCGAAGTAAGCTCGCTGGGCCCAGGGAGAATGGACGGGGGAGAAACTGGTTCAAAAAGCAATCTTGGAAGGCTGTTCCTTCTCCAGCCGCTGCGGCGTGGTCCTTCGTGGTTCTCTCACCCAGAACACCATTAGCAGGAAAGCCATAGCCCCCACCACCAGCGCAACGCTGAACATGGCGTAAAAGCCTAGCGCGCCGGCCAGCCATCCTCCTAGAATCGGCGCGCTGATCAATATTGGCGCCAATAGCGTGTTTGTCAGCCCGATGTACGTCGGTCGGTCCTCTGGCGCGCTGAACTCCAAAATGATCGGTAGGGAAGAGGTGTGGTCTGCAGCCAGGAAGGTCCCCAGAAAGACGAAAGTGATCACCAGACCAATCGGTACAGTGCCAATGGCGTAAGGCGAAAATACCGAACCAGACGTCGGCCCCGCGGCGACCCCGCGACCGATAACCAGCGCGCTGAGCGGCGCAAGCACGACAAAGAATGCCGCCCCCGCCAGCACCGACTTATGACCAACCCGGTCAGCCAGCAGTCCGCACAGCGGATTGAGTATTGCCTGTGTTCCAACAAGCACGGCAGTTAGCAGGCCAACGCCGCGACCGTCAAGAGAAAACGTCTCCGTGCCGTAGACGGCGAAGAAACCTGCGCTCATCCCTCCCAGGTTCACTAATGACTTGCTGAGCAGGTAGCGGCGGTAGTTGATGTCTCGCTTCAACACCGTTGAAACGCGGCCCAGGTAACGGAAGAGGGGAACCGCCTTTTTCGTCACCTCGCTGACAGGCTCACGCGTGAGGGCAAGTCCCACCCAGGAGACAACCACAAATCCAAAGGCAAGAAAGAAGAGAAGGGCGTAGTTGCCCGGAAACGCGCGACTGACTAGAATCCGCCCGACGAAATAGGCGCTAATTACGCCCATCAACTGTCCGAGCCCGTGGCCCAGCCCTAGCCAGATGCCGCGCCGCCGGACCGGAATGACCTTCGCGATCATGTCCAGCCACGGCGGAGTCCCCAGGCCGGCGCCCGACGCAGCCAGGCCTATGCCCGTCAGGACTGCGACAAGTGCGAAGGTAGGTCTTTCGACTGCAAAGAAAAGAACAACCAGACCGATCAGAAGATACGGCATCCGCTCCAGGAAGAAGCCGATTACCATTACGAACGGCTTCTTATAGGGCATGCTCTCGGCCCAGTTAGCTGTCAGCAGTTGGGGAAGGTAGAGGCCGAGGGACCACATGGCCGGGACAAGACCGATCACGAGTCTGGAATCGGTCAGTTGGCTCACCAGCACCGGGACCACAGTCTCCCTGGAAATGAAACTGATGCCCAGCGTGATGAAGGTTATGTCCCACAGACTTACGGAGAAATTCCAGGTTGTATCGCGGTTACCGCGCCCCATCGGTGCCGGCCCCGTCCGCTTCTGAGTAAGGCCGGAAACCACGCACCATCAGTCCCTGAGGCTCGTCCTCGCGACGGGCATGTTGCGCCCGACTCTCAGCTTCGGCGCGGTTGGAGGTGGTCGTCGCCCTGATGATGGCGAAGTCATCGGGACGCCGGTAGCGGTTGATAAAGACCGGGCGAGGCGTATTCGAGTGGTTCTGCTTGGAGCCGTGTACCGTTCTGACGTGGAAAAAGATCGAATCGCCAGCCTGCCCGGTGATTGGCAGGGCAGCCTCCCAGGGCCACTCGTTCTCGTCCAGTCCCAAGTGGGAGAATGTATCGATATGTTGGAGTTGACCCTGCTTGTGCGTGCCGGGCACGACATGCAGCGCGCCGTTCAACAGGTTCGTGTCCACAACGTAGGTTAAGATCCCGACGGGCCCTTCAAACCGATGCTCGAAGTAGGCCGAATCCTGGTGCAGATGCTTGGGGTGGCCTCCCACCGGCTCCTTGACCAGAGACTGCCCCTGGCCAAACAGTTCGATGTTTGGCCCCAAAATCGCCTCGAGAATATCGAGAGCGGTCGGATCCAGCGCCGCCCGCAGAAAGGCGGCGCTGGTAAAGTAGCTTATGCCAACCGTCATGATCTGCTTGTCGCGGTCGTAACCTTCAGGCGCGGGGATGAACAGAGAACCATTCGGAGAAACCCAGCCTTCAGGCTTTTTTTCCGCGCGATCGAGCAACGCAACCGACTGGCGAACGGTGGCGGCGATGTCGGCCGCCATGTCCCCGATGTATGGCTTCATCAGTCCGCGCACAACCAGGCAACCATGTTCCCGGTAAATCGCCGCGGCCTCAGCGACGTTCAGATCTTCAACTGACACTGTGATCTCGTCGGTTGTGATCATCGATTCTTTGACGGACGACTGCATCGGCGCCCTCCCCTAAAACAGATTGTCAGGTGTCGTTGACGGGCACCAGCGATGCGCGCTCAAATAGTCCAGGGCGATGCTGAGAGCCTCGGTCGTGCCGATGCGGCGCAACGCGTCTACGGCATTGGCGCGAACATAACGGTTCTCATCGCGCAATGAATTTTGCAGAGCGGGCACGGCCTCTTTCGCGTCGGGACCAAGCCGCTGAAGCGAAAGTGCAGCTGTAAAACGCGCCTGATCATCGGCGTCCTTTAGTCCAGCTTCAAGCGCAGGCAATGTCACTTCAATCGGTTCCTTCAATAGGCCAAGTGCCTCAACCGCACTGCGCCGCACGACAATCGAAGGATCAGTGATGGCCTTGGCGACCGCCTTGGCGTTTTCGTTGCTGGCTTGTCCCAACTCGCCCAGCGCAAACGCCGCGTGCATGCGCGCCTCCTCGCTTTCGTGCCCCATGACATCCAGCAATACGCCTTGCGCGGCAGGCCCAATCTCGCTCAACCCGTAGCCCGCATTCCGCGCAGCGACGGCCTTTCCGCTTGTGAGAGCTCCTGCAAGCAAAGGGATCGCCTTTTCGCGGCAGGCGGCCAAGCGATAGGCGGATTCGACCCCTTCCGGCTCGTATCTTGAAGCCAGTTTTTCGGCCAGTTCGGACATCGCGCCTTCCACAGACCTGCGCCCATTCGACTGCGGGGCCACCGCGGCGTCTCCATCCCTTTGCGCTCCGCTCTCGCCCCGGTGCCAGCGCCACTGGTATTCCCACAGAACATTGTGATCGACCGAACCGTCCTCGACTGCCGTCCATCCCTCCTGTCTGTTGTTCCACGCCGGTCCCGAAGGGGCATCCATGCGCACAAACTGAAACTTCATCATTGCCCGCGTCTTCTTCGAAAGGTTGGCGCCGCCTCGGTGCCACAGGTCATAGTGAATGAGCGCGAACGTGCCTTCCGGCCCCTTCAGGTAAACCGGCGTTTCCGTGTCGTCACCGGCCCGTTTCGTATAGTATTGCGACCCCGAGAGCAGACCCGACGGCCCCATCTCCTCATCCACCGCCTGGGGATAGTAGAAGATCATCGCCCACCAGTTGTGGTGATTTCGTACCTTCTGGTGTCCCCAATAGCTGTCCTTGTGCCAATGCTGGACTTTACGCCCCGGATACGTGAAATGACAGTGTCGGTGCGGATGTATCGTATAGTCACTTCCCAATACACTCGTCAAAGCGCCTCGCACCGCCGGACTCTGAACGATGTCGCCGACCTCGCTGAACCGCGGCAAAAGGTTGTTGCCGGGGTTGCCCTCCCTCTCCATCACTTCATTCAGCTTGGCGTTCAACCCTTCGTGAAACTCCTTGGGAAAATCGGTCTTTAAGACCACGTAACCCCGGGAGATAAACTGGCGCATCTGATCGTCAGTCAGAAGATAGTCCGAAACGCTCATTTCTCTTCCCTTCCTCGTGGGTCTCAGGAGCGCCGGGATGCCTGAACCCTGCATCTTGGTTGCAGAGTTTGGCGCGGCAACTCGAAATCCAACAGTCTGCGCGTTACACTGTCTGCACTTTACATCGTCTGAATTTTACACCGTCGGGCGGCAGAGTTGGCCGTCTTTAAGGATCGGTATGGCCTGGCCCCAGAGTTCGGTACCTTCGCGGTTCATGATGGGTTCAGCGGAATATTGAGCGAGGTAACAACGCCGGATTCCTGAAGTCGTATTTGGGCCGCTGCGGTGGAAGGTGCGGCTGCTGAAAACTATGATACTACCTGCAGGAACGAGCGCCGGGACGCCCGGGTGGTCGCCCTGATATCCGATCTTGTCGTTGCTGCCCGCTTCGATCTCATGGTCGTACAAGTGGTCCGGTTTCATGCTGATCGCCGAATAAGGCAGTACCGATACTGTGCCATTCTCGATGGACATATCGTCCAACGCGCACCAGCAGGAAAGGTAGGGCCTGTGGTAGTGACCGACGTAGCCGGAATCCTGGTGCCATCCGAATTTGGTTCCGACTTCTGCAAACTTGACAACGTACTGCTCGTGGAACAGAAAGGCATTTTCTCCCAGCGTTGCCCGGCAAATGTCGGCCATCAGTTCACTGAACAGAAAATCGGTTATGGTCGGGCTTTCCAATCCTCTCCGGCTGATGAAGTAACGCTTCTTGTAGTGATTGATTCCCTGAACCGTTACCCCTTTTGCCTCCATCTCAGCGTCGTAACGTGCGATGTATCGCTGGCACTCATCTCTCAACCCTTCCACTTGCTCTGAAGGGATAACGTTTTCCAGAAAGAAATATCCCTCGTTGAGATAATTCAGTCTCTTTTCTTCAGGAATTTGCATGACAACCCTCTGATAAGGAATCTGTCGCTGCAGGCCAGTTTAGCATTGCTTTCCCAAGGGCCGGGCCGGATGTGGGAAATCGCCTAGCGACAAGTAGAAACCTCCCCACAAGCCGGAGGCAGACAACAGTTGCTGTGTCACTAAAATTCGGGCCTGAACGCACCGGGTCTAAGCTTCAGCACAGCCCGATTCTTATACATCAGGGCGACAGGAAAGTCAAGCGCCGCCGGTTTCCACCTGGTTGCGAAAGCGGGTGAGGACGGTCTGGGGCGTGAGATGCACAAAGAGGAGCAGGCAGCTACAAGACAGGCGAAAGCTCAAACGCTATCAGGATGCCAATTTCGATGTAAGTGGACGGAACGCCTCATGTTGCAACCGGCTGGATTCCAGTGTATAATCGCGAAACCGCTTTAGTACGATTCCCGCCGTGAGTCCGCATGCGGGTCGTACGCAATTTCCGAGAGTTACATCCAATGCGTGGATTGGCCAGAGTAATTCGCTACGTGCGTCCCTATAAATGGATGGCCGTGCTGGGGATAGTGACCACGATTCTGCCTGTGTTGATGGAGTTGGTGACGCCTCGCATGGTTCAGTTCATCATCGACCAAGGCATTCGAGCCGGCGATATGGCGGCCGTTTGGCGAGGCAGCGTGGTCATGCTGCTCGCGGCAGTATTTGGCGCGGCCACGACAATCGGCCAGGGCATTGCCAGGGCACAGATTTCGCAAGGGATCGCCTTCGACCTGCGCAATGATCTGTTCCGCCACATTCAGCGGTTCTCATTTGCCAATCTGGACCGTATGCAGACCGGTCAGTTGATGACTCGAGTGTCCAGTGACGTGGACGTGGCACGCATGTTCCTCAGTGCCGGACTAGCGCTGTTATTGAGAACGGCGTTGATGGTAATCGGCAGCTTGGTCATGATGATCTTTATTGACTGGCAACTCAGCCTAATTATGGTTACGATGCTTGTGAGCTCGGGGTCCGTCATTTTCTGGTTTTTGCGGGTAGTCGGCCCTCTCTTTTCGATCGTTCAGCAGAAGCTGGGCGCTCTAAACACATTGGTCCAGGAAAACCTTGCCGGCGTGTATGTCGTCAAGGCCTTTGTCCGGGAAGGGCACGAGATCGAGCGCTTTGGTGTGCAGAATCAAGAGTACATGGACCAGAACATTAAGGTCGGCCGTTATCTTGCACTGGTCATGCCTGTTCTGCTGGTGTTGACAAATCTGGGAGCCACCATCGCCATTTGGCGCGGAGGCCTGGACGTTATAGGTGGTCGGCTGACTATCGGCGAGCTAGTCGCCTTTAGCAACTACATGCTCATTGGAATGTCGCCACTGCTGCTTCTCAGCAATATCCTGTCGATGATATCCCGCGCCGAGGCTTCGGCAAAGCGCATCGTAGAAGTCCAGGACACTGAGCCGGCAATCCAGGCGCCAGAAGATCCAATTGTCGTCACGGAGCCCGAGGGTGCAATCACCTTCGAAAATGTCTCCTTTCACTATTCAGGGGCGCGGGCGGGCGGAAGCTTGGACGTTTTCGGGAACGGTAAAGGCCAGGTCGGAGCAGGTCGCAGCGTCCCGCGCGGTACTTCCTCGAATGGGTCTGCGCAACATTTGCCTCAGACTGGCAACGGAAGAAGAAGACCAATTGGAGAAGATGTACTCGACGGGATTTTCCTGCGGGCTGAGCCTGGACAAAAGGTGGCCCTTTTGGGCGTAACCGGGTCGGGCAAGAGCACTCTCGTCAACCTTATTCCCCGCTTTTACGATGCCGCAGGGGGAGAGATCCGTCTCGACGGCGTTGACGTCAGGAGGTGGGAGCCGGCTCAGTTGCGCAAACATATCGGGGTCGTTCTCCAACAGACGACCCTTTTTGCAGGCACTGTACATGAGAACATTGCCTACGGCCGGCCCGAGGCGCCGATGGAGGAGATCATCAGCGCCGCAACGGCCGCCCAAGCCCACGACTTCATTATGCGGATGCCGGATGGTTACGACAGCATTGTAGAAGCGCGAGGGGCCAATCTCTCAGGCGGGCAGAAGCAGCGCATCGCAATTGCACGCGCCTTGCTGACGGAACCGGCCGTTCTCATCCTTGACGATTCCACAAGCTCGGTTGACCTCGACACTGAGTTGAAACTGCAGGAAGCTCTCAAGGAGAAGTTGGAGGACACGACAACGTTCCTCGTCGCACAGCGAATCAGCAGTGTCGTCGATGCTGACCTGATTCTGGTCCTTGACAATGGCAAGATCGCGGCCCAGGGGACCCATGAGGAACTTCTGGCGAACAGCGAGATCTATCAGGAAATCTACTTTTCTCAGTTTGAAGAAGCCTGAGCCTGACGAACTCCGTGCGATTCGACTACAGAAATAGGTGCGCCATTATCCTATGACAGTATCCCGACCTCCTCAACGACAACCAATGCGACTTGGCTTTGGCGGCGGTGGCATGATGACAGGTGAAGCCGCCGCTCATACGGGTCAGACTCTGAAGCGTATGGCCGCTTACCTCAGACCCTATCGCCTCCAGTTGTTGATCGTCGCCCTATTTGTCACCGTGAGCACGATTCTGCGGCTATTCGGGCCGGTATTGCTTGGCCGAGCAATCGATCTTTACATTGCGCCAGGCGACGCTATTGGTCTTCGAATCCTGATCTTTCAGATTATCGCCGTCTACGCCGCCGCTGCCGCCACCTCATCGGTACAGGGTCTCATCATGGTGGTCCTCGGTCAGCGATTCGTTTCCGATATTCGTGCCGGACTGTTCGGCCATGTTCAGGTCATGTCAATGACATTTCACGACCGCAACCAGGTCGGTGACCTGATGAGCCGCATTACAAATGACTCGGAGGCAATTAACCGAACACTGTCGAACGGATTGATCGAGTTTACCTCGAACATTTTATTGCTGGGCGGAACATTCGTGGCCATGTTTTTGCTCAACTGGCAGCTGGCGCTGGCGATGCTGATCCTGATGCCGCTGATGTTATACATTACTGCAGAAGTAACTCGCCGCAGCCGTGCGGCGTTTCGCACTGTACAGCGCAATCTGGGCGCGTTGAACGCGGTGATGGAGGAGAATATAGCCGGGGCCCGTGTCGTACAGGCCTTCGCCCGCGAGAATGAGGTTTACGCCACGTTCAACGAGGTCAATACCAGGTACCGCAAGGCCGGTATGACGGCAGACATCATCACCGCTGCTCTTGGCCCGATGTTTACGACGATGATGACGATCACGATTGCAGCCGCTGCCCTTTTGGGCGGCTGGCTGGCGATAGGTGGAATTCTGGAAGTCGGAGTTCTTGCTACTTTCATCATCTACATCATGAATTTCTTCCGGCCGATGCGCGGCATCGCCATGCTCTATAATCAGCTGCAGTCGGCGCTAGCGGGAGCTGAGCGTATTTTTCAGACCTTGGACGTGGAGCCAACCGTAACCGACCGGCCGGGGGCGCCTCCTCTGGAAGAAATAAGAGGTGAAGTGGAATTCGACAATGTGAGTTTCAGCTATGACGCTCCCCCACCGACTACTCCGGTTTCAACTCGTACCGGCAACGGGCGCGGGCCAACCATGTCGAGAACGGCGCAAGAGGAAGAAGGGCCGCCTCAAGAAATGGTATTGCAGAACATCAGCCTCTATGCCAAGCCCGGCGCAACCATCGCCTTGGTCGGCCCCACCGGCGCAGGCAAGACGACGATCGTCAGCCTGCTGAGCCGCTTTTACGATGTCGACAAAGGCGCCATTCGCTTAGATGGCCAAGACATTCGAGACGTTCAGCAGGCTTCACTGCGGAAGCAACTGGGGATCGTCCTGCAGGACACATTCCTTTTTTCCGGGACAGTGCGAGAAAATATTCGTTACGGACGGCTCGACGCGACCGACGAGGAAGTCGTAGAGGCGGCCAAATTGGCCAATGCCGACTCATTCATCAGATTGCTTCCGGGTGGCTACGACTCTCAGGTTTCAGAGCAGGGAAATAACTTCAGTGAGGGGCAGCGTCAACTTCTGGCAATCGCTCGGGCTGTCCTGGCGAATCCACGGATTCTCATTCTCGATGAGGCGACTAGCAGCGTCGACACGCGCACTGAGGTCCAGCTGCAGCAGGCGCTACTACGACTCATGGAAGGCCGCACTGCCTTTGTAATTGCCCACAGGTTGAGCACCATCCGCAACGCAGATGAAGTGCTGGTCGTAAACGATCATCGGATAATCGAACGTGGATCGCATGAGGAACTCCTGGCTATGAAGGGCTTCTATCATGATCTGTATACGAGCCAGTACTTGCGGGTAAAGGGGGCGAAGCCGGTCTTGGAGGAATTAGGGCTGAATTGAATTGTAGTTCAGACGATGCGAGCCCCGCTCTCGGCATCGAAGAAGTGTAGCCCTGTTTCTTCAAACTGCGCCACAATCTGCTCGCCTTGGGCGATCTTTTCGCGTACGTTCGCGTGTCCTAGAACGCGGTGGTCACCTGAGCGGAATCCGATGAACTGAATCTGTCTGCCATAGTCGGGTTCAACTGACTCCACGGTGCCACGCCAGAAATTGGGGCGGGACGAAGTCTTCTCTCCGTCCCGGGACGCCTGAGTATCTTCATTCACGCTTATCTGAACAGATTCGGCCGGGATGCCGATGGTGACTTTCTGCCCGGTCCTGAGCGCCTGCATCTGGGAAGTCTGCGGCTTGATATTTAGGCCATGGCCAGCGGATATCCCGCCCTCAAGGACAGCAGCCTCCTCCAACAAACTCATCGGGGGAATCCCCAAGAATCCGGCGACAAACGTGTTCGCAGGTTGCCGACGTACATCTTCGAACGGGCCAACCTGCTCAATCCTCCCTGCACGCATCACCGCCACCAGGTCGCCGAGGGCCATTGCCTCGGTCTGGTCGTGAGTCACGTATAGGGCAGTGATGCCAAATCTGTTCAGGAGCCGCTTGATTTCGACCCGGGTCTGTGATCGCAGCTTCGCATCCAGATTGGAAAGGGGTTCGTCGAAGAGAAAGACCTGCGGTCTGCGAACGATAGCCCTTGCGATCGCGACTCGCTGCTGCTGTCCTCCTGACAGTGTGCCTGGCTTGCGCTGTAGGAGCGATTGGAATCCGATTCCCATGATTTCAGACGTGACACGAATCCGTTCCTCGGCCTCCGCATCGGGCGCTTTGCGAAGTCGAAAGAAGAATGACAGGTTGCCGTGACCTTCAAAGTGTGGGTAGAGCGCGTAATTCTGAAAGACCATGCCGATGTAACGGTCTCTAGGCGGCACGTCCATCATGTTGCGGTCGTCGTAAAAAAGGTCGCCGTCGTAGTCGGCTTCCAGACCGGCAATCACGCGCAGTAAGGTACTCTTTCCACAGCCTGACGGCCCGAGCACGGCCATCGTACGCCCGTTGGGGACTGTTAAGTCGACCTGGTCCAGTGCCGCGACACGATTCGGTTCCTCGTCTTCTCCTTCCCGCGGCGCCGGGCCCGAGGAGCGAAGCCAAGGTATGGCCGCGCCCCTGACAATCTTGCTGTGTACACTGAACTCTTTATTGACGTTGCTAAGGCGGATAGTTGCCAAACTGAATTCTGCCTCCGGTGTTCGGGAATCGCGATAGTGACGGGCCATATCGTGTGTAGGCACGACATACCGCATGTAAGCGGCCGGCGCCTGTCACACGGCCATTCTACTAACGATGGGCGTTAAGTGCGAACCTGGGCTCAAGACTGAGTCTATGATATTTCGATTTGAGTTTGGGTGAGTCCGGGACTGCGTCCACGCCCTACCATTTGGGGAAAGAACCGGACCGCAAACTCCTGCGATGCTCCGGGCGCGTGCAGAGGGCTTGAAAATGTCGTGACGATCTTCCGGCCGTCAATGAAGTAGGAACTCATCGGCAGTATTATATACTTCATTTGCGTTGATCCAGATGATCAGTGTAACCTAAAAGTTGTGACGAAAACGCAGATAAAGATGACTCCATAAGGGGAACATTTTCAGTGGCCGAAGGGACGAAGCGACCCCGCCTGAGCAACAAACAGGTGGCTGGTGTTTTCAAGGCGACCGGCGACCTTTTGCAGATACTGGGGGAGAGTCGTTTTGTCGTGATCGCTTATCAGAATGCTGCGCGAACCATAGATGGCCTCGAACAGGACATATATGAAATTGCCTCCGATGGCGCCTTGCAGGATCTACCGAGAATTGGTGAGGCAATAGCCGAGAAGATCCAGACGCTTCTGGATACGGGCTCGCTACCATACTATGATGAGCTCGCCTCGCAAGTGCCCGAAGGTGTTATGGCGATGATGCAAGTGCCGGACGTCGGCCCCAAGACCGTGCAGCGCCTTTGGCGGGAATTGGACATAATCAGCGTTGAGGCGTTGAAAAAGTTTGCGGAGGAGGGCCGATTACGGAGGCTGAAAGGATTCGGCGCCAAGACAGAAGAGCGTATCCTGAAGAACATTGAACTGCTCAGCCGCCGATCTGATGATCGCACCCCGATCGGCAGTTCTCGGCCGCTGGCAGAGGGTCTTGCAAATGAGTTAACCACAAAGAAGGAGGCAGTCATAGAGCGTGTCTCCGTCGTCGGGAGCTTGCGGCGTTGGCGAGAGACAACCGGCGAAATCAGTCTACTGGCCGTCAGCAAAATTGCGGATCAAGCGCTGGAAGCGTTTCAAAGTTTGCCGCAAGTGGCGGAGATCGTTGAAAAGAGTGCCAACGCGGTAACCGTGGCGCTCGTTGATGGACCCCCTGCTACTCTGAAGCTTGTCGAAAGTGAACATTGGGGAGCGGCCCTTTGCCATGCGACGGGCAGCCAGGGCCATCTGGCAGCGCTTGATAAGCATGCACAAGACCTTGGCTGGCAGGTGGGCGAAAGCGGGCTCGTAGATTTGACAGGGAATGCCTCGACCAGCAACGGTTCCCTCGATGGGGCCGAAGATGGCGCCGAAAAGCGCTCATTTGAAAGTGAAGAGGCGCTTTACGAGTTCATCGGGCTGCAGTGGGTGCCGCCAGAACTTCGGGAAGGCGACGGCGAGATAGAGGCCGCGTTGAGCCGCAAGCTTCCGAAGTTGGTTTCTGCGGCGGATATACAGGGAGAAGTTCATGGCCACACGACTTGGAGTGACGGGAAGTCATCCGTCGCAGAAATGGCTGAAGCCGCAAGAAGCAGAGGATATCGGTACTGGGCCGTTACAGATCACAGTATCGGACTGGGTGTCACCCGCGGCGTTGACGCGGTGGCTCTTATTGAACAACGCCGCGAGATCGATGCGGCCAACGACAGTTACGAAGCGAAAGGAATCGACTTCAGGCTGATACAGGGCACTGAAGTCGAGGTATTGGGCGACGGAGAGTTGGGCCTACCTGACGAGGTCCTGGCCACGCTGGATGTAGTGGTGGCCAGCATTCACAGCGGATTGCGGCAGGATCGACAGCGAATCACGGACCGTTGTTTGAAGGCGGTCCACAATCCTAATGTTGATATTTTGGGTCACCCAACCGGCAGACTTTTGGGTCGGCGATCGCCTTCGGAAATCGACTTGGAACGGGTACTCAAAGCCTGTGCAGAAACGGGGACGGCAGTCGAGATTAACGCAAATCCCGAGCGGCTGGATCTATCCGCCGAACATGCGCGCCTTGCCGTTGGCCTGGGTTGTTCAATTGTAATCAATAGCGACGCGCATAGTATTGGCCAGCTAGATCTCATGAGATACGGCATTCATACCTCTCGGCGGGCTTGGCTGGGTGCGGAAGACGTTCTGAATGCCAGGCCACTGGATGAGCTACTTGCACTGCTGAAGCGAGACAGATCCGGGAGGAGCCAAGGATGAATGATGACACCCGGCAACCAGGGAGCGAAACCGACGAGCCTGTATTTGCGTCGGATGACCAGGATTCCACTAAACCAAAGGAGATGGAATCAGCCGTTTCGGACTTGGAGGAGCCGGTCTTTTCTGCAAGTGGCGAGTCCGGAGATGCGCGGGAAACTGGGCTGCAACAAGAGGTCCCGGAAGCTTCTGACGAGCCACTGGAACGGGAGTTTCCTCCAATCGAACCTGTCGATGTCGAGGAGGTAACTGGAAAACCGATCGAGAACGAATTTGAAGAGCGGGATTTTCACTCGCAGGCAGCGGCAGCTGCGGATAGTAGCTGGGTGAACATTGCGCCGGATTCTGAGACGACGGAAGAGCCCCGCCCGGAAACTGAGTACAACTTTTTCGATGAGACACCGGCCGCTGAAGTGGCAGCCGCGCCTCCGCCCACACGCAAATTGGGAAGAACGGGTCCGGTGTGGGTGCTCGGAGGAATTGCGCTGGTTGTGATCGCGGGACTGGTTTGGCTGGGCATCTCGCGATTGACGGGATCGCTGGAAAGCAGTACAGTGGTGCCGAGCGAGCCGACGGTGCAACAGGTGGCGGCCGACGCGCCAACACCGGCCCCGCCGACCAGCACCCCGGGCCCGACTCCTACACCCACTCCAATTTTGCTTCCCATCAATGCAAACGTGACGGTCGCCAACACGGACGGCGAAGGAGTCTTATTGCGAGCTGAGCCGGGGAAGGCAGGACATTTCATCCAGACTATTGAGGAAGGAAAGACTATGGTGGTCCTGGACTCCGAACCAGGGTCGGACCATTCAGAATATCCGGTGTTTCTAGATGGGTATCTCTGGTACAGAATGCGAGTGCCGGACATGTTGGATAATGAAGGAAATCCTCTCGTTGGGTGGAGCGCCTCTAATTTCTTCGTCGTGGAAGTCCAATGACGATTACCTCACGAAGCGCGTCTCCTGAAATTGGGCTACCCGGCAAGAAGATTACAGAATTGAGAGAACGAATTGCGCATCATCAGTACCGCTATTACGTTCTCGATGATCCAGAAATAACTGATGCCGAATTCGACTCCCTGTTTCGCGAACTTCTAGCTCTTGAAGAGCAGAACCCCGAACTGAGAGACCCCAACAGTCCTACTGCTCGCGTGGGCGGCGCAGTGGCTGATCGCTTCGAAAAAGTGCAGCACCAGGTCCCTGTTCTCAGCCTGGCAAACGCTTTTAACGAAGAAGACCTTCACCGCTGGCGTGAACGCCTGCTGCGCTTGCTCCCGGAGGAAGAACACGCTCGCCTCGCCTATGTAGTTGAGCCGAAGTTTGACGGCCTGACCGTCGTCCTGCAGTTCGAGGAAGGTCGGTTTACACTGGGCGCGACGCGCGGCGACGGAGAAGTCGGCGAAAATATTACCCCCAATTTACGCACTGTTCATCAGCTGCCGCTCCAGATTCCCGTATCTGAGGCCAATGGTCGCGGCGGGATGCACCCTCCGAGACGCCTGATTGTCCGCGGTGAAGTCTATGTTGAGGAAAGCGACTTCCTGTCTTTCAATCAGGAGCAGGCCGAAAAGGGGGAGCGCACCTATGCCAATCCTCGGAATTTCGCTGCTGGCTCATTGCGCCTGCTGGATAGCGGCGTCAGCGCCGAGCGCCCGCTAAAGCTCTGGACCTATCAGATTTTCCTTGAAGACGGTCTCGAGAATCCTCCTGGTTCGCACTGGGAATCGTTGGAGCACTTGCGGGCCTACGGCTTCCCGGTCTGTGACGAGTCGAGACGTTTCGGCAACGGAGACTGGGAGGACCTGATCGAGTTTGTAGGCAGTTGGCATGAACTGAGAGCAAGATTGCCATACGATCTGGACGGTATGGTCGTGAAGGTAGATCTGCTTTCCCAGCAGGAGCAGTTGGGCTTTACAGGCAAGGACCCTCGCTGGTCCGTCGCCTTCAAGACAGGAGGCGAGGAGGCAACGACCAGGCTGGAAGAAATTGGCGTCAAAGTAGGACGTACGGGCGTGGTCACGCCACATGCGGTTCTGGCGCCGGTCCCCATCGGCGGTGTGACCGTCCAGGCCGCCACGCTCCATAACGCCGATTACATTGAGGAACTGGATATACGCATCGGTGACACCGTCCTGGTCAAGCGAGCAGGCGATGTAATCCCAAAGGTTCTGCGGCCGATAAAGGAACTTCGCGACGATACTGAACGGACCTGGAAGATGCCTATGGTGTGCCCGTCTTGCTCGGAGCGCCTGGAGCGGCCGCCGGAAGAAGCTGCAACTTACTGCGTCAATAATGCCTGCCCCGACCAGCTTGTGCGCAAGGTTGAGTACTTCGTGTCTAGAGGCGCGATGGACATAGTTGGCATGGGCTCCAAACAGGCGGAACTGTTTGTCGATGAAGGCCATGTAAGGACCTTGGCTGATATCTACCGGCTGCCCTGGGAAGAGATCGAGAAGATCGAGGGCTACGGGGAAAAGCGGATCGAGAACTTGCGCCGCGCCGTCGAAGAGAGCAAGTCCCGGGGAGCGACGCGATTGCTCACCGCTCTAGGAATTCGATTTGTCGGTAACGTGGTTGCCGAGCTGGTAATGGCCCGTTTTGACACACTTCACGAACTCATGGCGGCGGACTTGGAAACCCTAAGCGAGATCGAAGGCATTGGCCCCAAAATCGCCGAAGCGTTGGTCTCCCACTTCAAATTGGAGCCAAATTGGGTCCTCGTGCAGTCGCTTGCTGATCTGGGCGTCAGTCTTGAAAATTCTCCCCAGGAACGAGAAGTTGGAGAGCAGGCGCTGCCATTTGTGGGAAAGACCTTCGTGATTACCGGTACGCTCCCAACATTGAGCCGGCCCGAAGCCAAAGCTCGCATCGAGGCCCGGGGCGGAAGGGTAACTGGCAGCGTCAGCGCAAAGACCGATTTTCTGCTAGCGGGAGAGAAGGCCGGCAGTAAATTAACTAAAGCCAAGCAGTTGGGCGTTCCAATCCTGGTGGAGCCGGATTTACTGCGAGTCGTAGACCCGGAGGAGTGAAGGAGAGGTGAATCCGAGCTTTAATCTCTTAAAACGCGCGCTCAGAAACAGAATAGGCCAATTGCGCCTGATTCGATAGAATTCATAGAGTCGGCAATCGATACTCATACAGCTATACAACTACCGTCGCTGGCTAATAGCGAGAGTCTTTCCTTGCAACCTTCGGATGCGGTGTTACGCATGCTGGAGGACGGTGCTGCTTACCTAAAAAGGGGTGAGTTGGACTTGGCCGCACGCACTCTTGCCAGCGCGGCTGAATGTGCCGCTGACGGCGATGACCCCGCAGGTTACGGGCGGGCGCTGGCACAACTGGCGGCGGTGGAAGAGTCTCGCGGCGGAGTGGAGGTGGCATTCGGCTACAATCGATTAGCCCAAAAGACTTTCCTCTCGATTGGGGACGGCGCCGGGCTGGTACAGTCTTTTCGTGTGGACGGGTTCCTGCATGTCCGTCAAAGGGAGTACACGGCTGCAGCACACAGTTTCGCCAAGGCATTGAGTTTGTCGACACGACTGGATGGCAGGTTGGTTCTGACTACGCTCGATCAGGTTATGCCGGCGGTAAGACACCTGGTCGAGGCGGACCAACTTGCGGCACTGCTCCCGCTTGGTGCGGCTCTAGCCCAAGCGGTGGAGAGTTCAGGTCCCGAGCAATTGCCGGCATTGCGGGAATTCGCCGAACTGGCGGCTACGGTGGCCGGCGTATTGGCCCCACTTGGCGTGATGGCCGACGAGCTGGATCTGACAGATTCGAAACGGCGCCAACTTGCGGCGCGGTCTACACACCAGGCATGGGTTGTAGACGCGCTGACAAAACAGCGCTGGGGATTAGCTGCTCTAGTAAGAGATACTTTACAGACAAAGCTGAATTTTCATGAGGAATTGGACTGAAAATCATGAGTGAAATCTGGACCCCGGGCAGCCCGCCTCCCTCCGAATCGCCGGGCGGAATTGAACTTCCAAAGGGGTTTTCTACCTCCAGACGGAAAGAGCAGAGTCAACCTGATGCGGACGCCGAAGCGTCAACTACAGACGATCAAGCGACAAGCCAGGAGGGCGATGAACCAGCAACCCAGCCAGAAAGCGCGGCACCGGGCGAACAGAATCAACAACCTGAAATTGATCTGCTCTTTCCACCGACAGGTGCACAGGTCACCTGTCCAAGCTGCGGGGCAACCTACACTGCGGCCGTCTTTACAATTGTTGACCTGGGGGCCAATCCCGAATTGAAGGGACTCCTCTTGGCGGGTCAGATTAATACAGCGGTCTGCAATGCCTGCGGTGCAGGAGGGCCTCTCAGTGTGCCGCTGATGGTCCACGATCCGGAACACGAGTTTCTGGGGGTTGTTGTCCCTGGCCAAGCCAGACTGGACGACATGCAAACGCAAAAGATGATTGGAGAGATGAGCCAGGCGTTAATGGCGCGGCTCCCTTCCGACCAGCGCAAGGGCTATATGTTCCAGGCGCAGCAATTCTTCGAGTGGGACTCTTTGACTGAGAAGCTGTGGGGGTTTGAAGGCGTCACACCGGAAATGCTTCGCCGCCGCCGTGAGCAGTCGGAGTTAATCAGCAATCTCGTTCGCCTTGGCAGCGATGAGAGTGCAATGCAATTGGTAGCAGATCGAAATAAAGCGCTGATAGATTCCAGCTTCTTTGTACTTCTGGGCCAGATCATCAATGCCGTTGCCGCGGAGGGCCAATCTGAGCAACACGAAGCGTTGGTAAGCTTACGAAGCTCTCTCCTTGATTCCACTGAAGCCGGTCAAGAGCTCAAGGCTTTGGAAGAACGGGTCCAGGAGGCACTCTCGCAAATCGGTCCCCATACGACCCGCGAAGAGTTGCTTTCTCAGTTGCTGGGCTATTGGAGGGAAGGAGAGAATGGCGAGGCCGTTGCTACCGCAGTACTGAACGCGGCGGCTGGACTCACCGATTACCAGTTCCTGCTCGGACTTGCCGACCGGTTGGAGAATTCTGTCGACCCGGAGGAACGCTTGGCACTGATCGCCATACGAGAGCGGATAGTCGAGATAGGCGAGCAACGGAGTCAGAGCCAGCAGATGGCGGCACAGCAGGTGCAGGCTGTCCTGCAGGAAGTGTTGCAGGCGCCGGATACTGACGCTGCCCTCAGGGAAAACGCTGACCAAATAAATGAGATGTTTCTCGCAGTGCTGGCTTCGAACATCAGGCAGGCGGAGCAGAACAAAGCAACTTTCGCAGTGCAAAGGCTTCGAACCATCTATGAGAAGGCGGTTGCTATTCTGGAAGAGCAGATGCCGCCAGAAATGAGGCTCCTCAATCGCCTTCTTTCGGCCCCCGATGAGGGTACGATGCGTCGCCTGCTTCAGGACAATCGCTCCGACCTCTCGCAGGAGTTCGTAGCGGCTTTGAAAACGCTGGAGGAGCGCTTCAATCGTGAAGGGAATGGTGCGCTGGCGAGCCGTGTAAGGAGCATTCGAGGACAGGCCGCGCTCATGCTTTAGCGGAACAACCGGTTTGGAAACTTGAGGTTTGTTTAGAAGATCAATTCGGGGTTTCGCAGAATCAAGTTCGGAAAATTAACATGACAGACTCAAAGAGCGTTTCAGGCGAGTTGGTAACTTCCGGTACAGAGATTCTGCTCGGTGACATCGTCGACACAAATGCCGCCTGGATTGCTCAGCAGCTCAGGGAGATTGGGGTAAATCTTTACTACAAGACTACGGTCGGCGACAACGAGCCGCGTCTGCGCGGCGTGTTGGAAATGGCCTTGGCACGCAGCGATGTAGTTCTTGTGACGGGCGGCCTGGGCCCGACTGCTGATGACATCACGCGCGACGCTATTGCAAATGCCACTGGCTGCCCCCTGGAACGCCACCCCGACATTGAGGAGAAGTTGAGGGAGCGATTCGCTCGCTGGGGCTACCAGCGAATGAGCGAAAACAATTTGCGCCAAGCGCAGATACCCGAATCAGCGACTGTATTGGAAAACCCGGTTGGCACAGCGCCCGGATTCATCACCTTTGACCGGCGGCATGGACGAGGCGGGAAGGTCATCGCCATGCCGGGCGTTCCCCGGGAAATGAAGCGAATGATGACCGATCTTGTATTGCCCTTCCTGCAAGACTTAACAGGTGGCGTAGGTGTCATTCGCCGACGAATCTTGCGAACTGTCGGTATAGGAGAAAGCAGCCTTGATGCAGAGCTGGGCGACCTCATGGACAGTAACAACCCGACAATGGGACTGGCCGCACATCTGGGGCAAGCCGACGTTCGCATTGCCGCGAGGGCAGCAAGCGCCGATGAAGCCGAAGGTCTTCTCGACCAGATGGAAGAAAAGGTGCGCGCCGTTATTGGCAGTTACATATACAGCACCACGCCGGAAGAGACGGTTGAGTCAGTCCTGGCGCGCTTGTTGCACAAGGCTGATGCAAGCGTTGCGTTGTTGGAAACGGTTTCAGGAGGGGCAATTGCTGAACGTATGAAGAGCGGATTCAGCCCCGACGACTCCGTCCGCATCCTGGAGGCCGACCAGGAGAAGGCCACCTTTCGCCAACTGCTTGACAGACCCCCGGCGAGCGAAGTCGCCCAGAATCTGGCTCTGCAACTACGTGAAGAGTGCAATGTGTCCCACGGTCTGGCCGTAATCACCAGCGGCCGGCCGGATGAGACTTTTCATTCCAATCAGGGTGGCGAAACGTGGATTGGCTGCGCCGGACCTGACCGCACAGAAGTGGCTCGCTTTCCTTTCGGTGGAGCGGACCGCCTGACTAATGCCTGGGTAGGGAATCGGGCCATGGACTTGCTTCGTCGAATCTTACTTGACCTAGAAGTATAGAATAATGGCTGTTCCTCAATAGAGGAATGAGAAAGGGGGAGATAGAACTGGTCTAACTTCCAAATCCTCACTTCTCATCGTTTCTTTGCCCCGTGCACTTCTCAATCAGGATTAGGGCGAGGCGCTTGCAGTCCGTCCAGTTTTTTCGACGTACTTTCCATTTATGAGCCTGCGGCGTAATCTCCCAGCTTCCCTGAAACAGACGCGAAATACAGTCCGTCGAGGTCTGCCCGCGTTTGTACGACCATACCTGCTGTTAATTCTCGGCAGCGCCATCTTGCTGAGCTTTTTCATTGTCAACAACGATAGTGACCCGGTAGATGCTGAACAGATTGAGACCTCCCATTCGCGCGAGGTTCTGTCGGACGGACCTCCTGCCGGGGGAGGCTCTCTCGATCAAAGGGGTTCCGTATCCACTCCACCACAACAGAGCCAACAGGCCTCCGAGCAAGGTCCTCCAACTGCCACGCCCACTGCGACTGTAGTACCGACTGAAACGCCAACTGCCACGCCAAGTCCGCAACCGACCCCGGTTGTAACTGACCTTGACAGTACAACCAATGTACTGATCCTAGGCAGCGACCAGCGGCCGGATCAGCCCAATTGGCGGACAGATGTCATAATCCTGCTTATGATGAACCCCGGTCTCGGCGAGGCTGCGATCGTCTCATTTCCCCGCGATATGTACATCGACCCAATTCCCGGGCATCTTCCCAACCGGATTAACGTGATTGACTATTTGGGAGAAATGGACGCCCCTGGCGGCGGGGGTCCCAGGTTACTTATCGATATTCTTGAGGATCGGCTTGGCATTTCCATCGACAATTACATTCGATTTCGCTTTGAAGGTTTCGTAAACCTGATTAATGTCTTGGGTGGACTCAGAATTCATGTAGACTGCTACCTCTATGAGGACTATCCTGAAGAAGGCATTTTCCTGAACTTGCCTCCGGGGGAACACTTGTTGAGTGGAGAACAGGCGCTCAGCTACGTGCGCAGTCGCCGTTCAGGTGGTGGAGACCTGGAACGTGCACGGAGGCAACAGCGAGTGGTGTGGGCGTTAAGGAAACAGCTTGTTGAGCAGAATCTGCTGCCACATGCGCTGGACCTGTATGACGCGCTTCGTTATTCAGTTGACACGGACGTTAGCAAGTGGGATACGTTGAAGTACGCCCGGTTCGGTTTATCACTTGGAGAGGCCGACGTAAAGGGGCTGGTGTTGAGACCTCCTGATGCCATGAGGCCTGGCTGGCGGCAGGATATGTCCGTATTTATCGTGAACTGGGATTACGTTGCTGAAGAACTCAAACGGATTTTCGATCGGCCGCCATTGATAGATACGAACACGTCTTTCAGCCCAGAAATCCCACAGCCGGACGACGGGGGAGGAGCGGCCCCTGTTTCGAGATCCGAATGCCCGTAATTGAAGGGTGAATTAGAGGAAAAAGAGGAAAACAGACCGCGCGCGTAGCGACATGTTTTCCTTTACACCAGAATTAGCCTTTTCTGAGAAGAAACCAGCGTGAAGGTCTCGAGACTGCGTTGGACGAAACCCCTGCTTCTTCCGTCACAATTTCCAGTTTCCCGTCGAAAAGTGCAGCCACCTCGCCTTCATACATCCCTCTGGTGCCGGGACCGTCAGATACATTCCTGTCAAACACATACAGGTGAAAGTAGCTTCCAGTTCTCAGTCCGCGATGGACGCCTTCGGCGTACGCTGGGCGAAGTTCATCAGGAAGGCTGTGAAGGCAGCCGATGTCCAAGGCGTAAACTGCTCCCAGTCTGTCTACCGGCAGCTTACTGACATCGGCCTGAACGAACATGGCTTTGCCCCCTATCCTGATTCTTTCTCGGTTTCTGCTGGCTTCCAATCTCTGCTGTGCCAATTGCAACGCCTGCCCGGAAAGATCGAACCCTATTGCGCATAGTCCTTGCTTCGCCAGGAATAGCGTATTGAGCCCCGTTCCGCAGCCGATATCGAAGGCCAGCGCACCTGAAGCGGGCTTGGGCTGCTCCTCCCAGAACCCTTGAACTTCAGGAGGCGTGATGCCGGTATCCCAAGGCGTCTGCCCACTGCGGTAGCGCTCATCCCAGTGGTTCCGCAGGTCCTGCTGACTTTCAATGTTCATGTGTCGGTCCAGTCACTGGTCCTATCTGCGAATTGATCGCCCACAGTAGGACGTCTTCACCCGATCTCCTTCGGCTCGTCGCTGTCTGACGTGCTTTCTTGTGCATAATCCCTTGCTTCCTCAAAGCTCTCGAAGTCCTCTGTAATGAACTCGATAATCCTTTCGGCAAGGACCACGGGTGACTCAATCATGGGACTGTGGCCAATCCCTCTCAGGATCTCTAGGTTGGACGCTCCCGGGATGGCGAGAAGGGAACGAGTGGCGGCATCTCTTTCTACAATGATGTCTTCCGTTCCCAGCAGTAGAAGTGTCGGCAAAGTCAACTTGTGCGCCTCCTCCAGTCGATTCCAGCGCCCCAATGCCTCGGCCACTGCTGTAAAGGCAGCGGGCGCCATTTCGGCAGCATCGTCTACCAATTGCTCAGTAAAGGTATCAAATTCCTGTCTAGTCATCGTGGGTGGAGGAGTTGTGGGAAACAGCGCGGACAGGGCTTGCCGTAAGAGAAAGCGATCATCGCGCATTTGGGAAAGTATCTGAAGACCTTGTAATGGGGTAAAAGCTCCTTCAACTGGCACGCTGTCAACCAGAATCAGGCTGTGCAACCGCTGACTGTAGCGCAGGGCGTATTCGATGGCGATGGCCCCCCCACTGCCGTGTCCAACCAGGTCGAAATCCGACAAAGCGAGGGCTTGGACCAGCCCGTTGATGTCTTCAGCCTGGTCTTCGATATCGTATCCGCTAGGTGAGTGTGTGCTCTGGCCGCACCCCCGGAGGTCAGGCGCAATCGCCCGTACGGAGTCTGGCAGGATGGCAAAAAAAGGTTCCCACCAACGGCTGGTTGCGTGCGAGCCGTGGAGCAGAAGCAGTGGAACTCCGTCAGTGCTACCGGAGGTGCGGACATTAAAGGTTAAGCGATCTGTTTGAATAATGTGCATTAAGTTTTTTCGTGTAGTGAAAAAAAACAAACACAAACAACCAAAACAAAAAATTACTTCCTAAAAAAACAAATCAACCTTAAATTACCATAACATCCAATTCCAAACAGCTTCGTCGCTGATGCGGGTACGATAGCTCATTGTGCGGGCCTCTTCCGACATCTGTAGGGAATTCATACGCTGATTCTAACACCTCGATCATAGGTTCACAATGAACTACACGCTAACAATTGAAATTGATGCGAAATGAGGGGGAAAGTCCTGACCTTCACCTTCCAAAAAGACGAGGCTTGCGACTCAAATCATGGAGGAGAACTGCGGCTGTATTTCTGCCCGATGCGCCCATTATTCCCCCACCCGGGTGCATACTGGCTCCTGTCAGATAGAGGCCTTTCGCCGGTCCTCGATAGTCGCTCATTCGTAGCGACGGTCTCAATGTGAACATTTGATTGATCGACATTTCGAGATGCATAACGTTTCCTCGCAACAGTCCCAACTCTCTTTCCAGCCAAAGCGGCGTTTGCACGAGCCTGGCGACGACAGAGGAAGCCACATTAGGGGCGTACTCCGTCAGTTTAGCCAGCATCCGATCTGCCACCCTGTCGCCGATGTCATCCCAGCTTTCACCCGTAGTCAGTTCATAGGGGAAGTATTGTCCCCACAGGAAAAGTACATGTTTACCTGGCGGCGCAAGCGTTTGGTCGACTGCGGAGAAAGTCATGGCGATCAGGGCCGGATCCGCGGATGGACGGCCGGCAAGATAGTCATCGTAGGCGCGTTCCAAGTAGTCCAGATCTGGACAGATGAACTGCAGGGCCCGGTGTTCTGGACGGGGGATGTCGTTGTCCGATCGTTCGGCGCCGATGTAGTCGGGGAGTTCACTCATTGCAAATCGCACCATCATTCCGAACCCATTTCCAATCTTTGATCTCTGCGCCGTTGACACGCGGGCCGGCGGGATCTGGCCGGCCAATAGCCTGAGGGTCGTGTGGATATGGGCTCCCGAAACGACAGCGTGCCTGGCAGTGTACGTCTCGCCGTCAGCCGTGCGAACGCCGATTACTCTTCCCTTTTCGACAACTATCTCGCTGACGGCGGCAGACGTAGCGATTGTGCCGCCATACGATGTGATCATGCGCGCCAGCGCCTGCGTCAGCATGCCAGATCCGCCCCGAGGCCTCTTGACACCGGAGTGGTGATACATGGGGTGCCAAAGCGCAAAAGGGGCGCTGATTCGCTCGGTTGGAGGTGGGCCGGACTGGGCCGCCATCCAGCCAATGACGGCCTGAACGCGGGGTGAAACGAAGGTCTTGCGAAGAAGCCGACCGTAACCGCCTAGAATTGCCGGCAGGCGGCGGCGGATGTCTTTATGCACTTTGCTTTGGAAGACCAAGGTTTTCGCCACATTCAAAGGGGTCGGAGCCTGCAAAAAGGACGCCACCATAGCCTCGGCCATCGGCTCCCAGTCACTGATGAATTTGTGGTAGTTGTCGGCGTCTTCAAGGGAGATGCCAGCAATGCTTTCGCAGGTGCGCTCGACGTCTTTCCAAACATATATCCGCTCCCCGTCAGGAAAGGGAGCGAAAAAGAGGGGATCCAGGTCGATATAGCTGAGGCCGTACTGTTCCAGGGAAAGTTCGCAAACAATCGGAGTGTGGTTAATCAGAATGTGGGCGCTGCCTCCAAGATCGAAGTGATAACCAGGAATGATTTCTTGCGTGACGACTGCGCCTCCGACTAAAGGACGACGTTCCAGCATCCCGACCTGATAGCCGGCCTTGGCCAAATACCCTGCGCAGACGAGAGAGTTGTGGCCCGTGCCTACGAAGATAACGTCGAAGTCGGGCATCTTCAGAGGAGAATTCCGATCGACAGCAGCAGACTGAATTGTAGAGACAGCTGGGCGGTCGCCGCCAATACAGAATTGAACTCCTTCCCTCTAGCAGAAAAGAGGGAGGATGCTCTGCGGGCAGCCAGCGGCAGGCTGAAAAGGGGTAACAGAACAGCAGGTCCAAGACCGAATTCCAGCCAGAGAAGGAGAGTGGAAGAATAGGCCAGAATGAGCAAAGCAAGATACTGGCGTCGCGTATTCTGGGGACCGATAATTACTGCCAGTGTGCGCTTCCCTGCCCGGGCGTCGGACTCAATGTCTCGCAAATTGTTTACCACAAGGATGGCGGTAATCAGAAAGCCGACTGGCGCAGCAGCAACAATAGTTGCCGCAGTTAGCGTACCGGTCTGCACATAGTAAGTTCCACAGACGGCGGCAAGTCCGAAAAAGATGAAGACAAACAGATCTCCCAGCCCGTGGTAGCCAAAGGGAAAGGGGCCTCCCGTGTAAAGCAGTGCGGCCAATATGGACGCAACACCTACAGCCAGGATCGGCCAGCCGCCAACGAGAATCAGATAGATGCCGTCCAATATCGCCAGGACGATGACTGCGGCCATTCCTAGGCGCAGTTCCCGAGCGGTAAGGAGACCGGCCGCCATGACACGGGTGGGACCCACGCGTTCCCGCGTGTCTACACCTTTTACATAATCAAAGTAGTCATTGGCGAAATTTGAGAGAACCTGCAGCAGGAGGGCACCGGCGGCAGCGGCCAGCGCTGGCGCGAGGGAAAACTGCCCGTCTGCCCAGGCATGCGATGTCCCAACCAGCACCGGCGCAATTGCAGCCGGGAGGGTTTTGGGACGGGAGGCCAGCAGCCAGATCTGCCATTTGCGTTGCGTTTCCTCAGGTTTTGGGAAACTATTCAGTTCGTCGGAGGAGTCGTTGGCAACTGACAGGTCCGGCTGAAGGTTGCTCATGTTCAGGTCTGCAATTGGGAGATGCCCGGTCCCATTACGCGTGCCTTAAACGCCTGACCGTCCGCGCGATCCTCAATCCTAGCCAGAATAGACCGGCCAGGACAAACATGGCTCCATACTCTATGAATGGAATGCGCACGATTTCGTTGAGCCTGTGCCAGCCCACAGTGCCGTACACGAATAGGGCGGAGCCGACGAATCCACCGAGTATTAGCAGACGAATCGGAAGTGAAAGTCCTAAGCCATACATTTGCGTAACGACCAATATGCCTGCAAATCCGAAAAGAAACATTGGCCAGAGGTCGTTGCCCTGCATAACAGCTAACGAGAGTACCGTGAACCAGGACGGTCACCTCCAAAACGAAGGTCCACCATCGATTTGTGTGGATACGTGTATAGAAGAGGCTGCCTTGCAGCAACAGCAGGAACATGTAGAAGAAGCCGATCAAGTGACCTAATGTTGATACCATGGGGTGAAACCAAAAGGTGTAGATGATAGCCTAGGCGAAAAAGTAACCATGGTAAGTGCGGGCAAAGCGGACGACATCTTTTGAGAAAGGGACCGGCCTGCCGAAAAATTGGCCCCGCCGGTTATTTTCCATCAGCAGGACCCAAACGAGCAGGACAATTACGGCGCCTTGGCTGCTGGAGACCGTTGTATCCTGGGCAAGCCCGTCATACCATACGTGCGTCTGAATCAGGTGGAGGAAGATAAAAAAGGCATTGGCAGCCAATGCCCAAACATTGACCTTGTGCAAATCCTTCGTATAGCGATGTTTGCGAAGAACCTGAGCATAGTAGAGGATTGCCCAGATTGATAGTTGGTGGGCAAGGTAGAATCCCATGAAGTCGCGCGTGTCCAGAAAGTCGGGGCAGGAAGTTTCCAATAGTACCAGGAGTATCCGCTGTCCGGCAGAAGCTCGATGCCCGCCAAGCGATGATCCAGCGCCCAGATGAGGAGGGTGAAGAGTGCGCTGAAAACGATACCGGCCCAGAGAACGAGAGAGGACGAGGGCCGAGAGGAGTTCCTGATTCTTGAATTCCTCTCGGTGTCCTCCTTTGAGCCCTGTGCTTGCCCCGGTTCCTCAGCCAGATGTTTCAGCATACAGAGTCAACTCGCAGTAAATCTGTATTCAAGACAAGCTTCTCCATTGAAAGTTTGCGTCGAATCCCATTGTTCAGTCCTGAACTCATTTTACAGTAAATCGTGCAGTGCGGCAACGGGATCGGGGAAAATGAACTCGTAGCCGGCTTCCTGCAGTTGGGAGGGAACTGCCCGCTGCCCATCTAGCAGCACGGTTGACATCTCGCCGAAGAGGGTTCGCAGCGCAATTGAGGGTGTCGGTATCAGGGAGGGCCTTCCCATTATCCTCCCAAGGTGACGCACGAATTCTTTATTTCGCGGTGGGTTGGGAGCTGAGAGGTTGAATGGGCCGGATGACGCTTCATTTTCCAGAAGGAAACGGATAGCGGCCACTTCGTCGTCAATGTGGATCCAGGGAAAGTACTGTTTGCCGCTGCCCAGGGGGCCGCCGGCGAACAGTCTGAAAGGCAGTGCCATTCTGGGTAGGGCACCGCCCTGCGCGCTGAGGACGACGCCTGTTCGAACAACGACGCGCCGGACACCCATCGACTCAACAGCGTCGGTCGAAGCTTCCCAATCGACACACACGCGCGCCAGAAAGTCCGTCCCGGGCGCGGACTGCTCGGTCATGACCTGATCGGCGCCCGGCCCATAGTACCCCACTGCCGATGACTGAATCAGTACCTTTGGGACCGTTTCAGCATCACGAATTGCGGACACAAGTGCCTGACCGGCTCTTATTCGACTTTCTCTTATTTGTTCTTTGCGTGACGGGGTCCAGCGACCGTCGGCAATGCCTGCGCCGGCAAGATTAACGATTGCATCAGATTGGGACACCAGATTGCCCCAGCCTGCCGCTGTTGCTCCGTCCCATTTTTCAAGTTGCACGCCTGTGGACGCAAAGGGCTGATGGCGTTCGGGAGACCTTGTCAAAATCGTAACTTCATACTTGCTATCGACCAAGCTGTTCGCCAGGGCCGATCCGATCAGACCCGTGCCTCCAGCAATCATGATTCTCATTTGAGCCTCCTTGCTCTACGTCTCTCCCTTGACACTTCTTCGTGCGACATAGTGCCGAATGCCGGCTGTCGGCTAGGCCCAGGCACTCAGGCCCAATTCGAGTGGATGAATAAGGGCCGGATGATGAGGTCGCGCGCGAACACCGAAACTGTACTTACCCGTTTCTTCCGGCACGAAGATTCCTTGAAAACGGACACTGTTATCATGTGGATCGTGTCCGGATTCTTGGGGCGCGGGCATTATTGCTTGCATCGTAACCGACTGCAGAGCGACAGGCTGTTGTTGCTCCGCGTTCGGCATCACCGCCTCCTCTCCATTGGGAGCAGCGAACGTAACCAGATCGACGGCTATGTCATTTGCCGACAACCTTCCCGGCCAGACCTGGGCCTCAATCTGTATTGAGTCTCCCGTTTTTGCCTGCGTGGGAGGAAGTTCCGGAACAGCGACAAAAACGGTCTGCCACTCATTGCGTACATGTTGTTTCCAGTGGGATAGCTGACGCGCCGATTCCCCGAAGTTAGCGCTGTAGGAGCGACTGCTGTCCATCGCAGGAACATAAAGTGTTCGAGTGTACTCTGCCAGCATGCGGCGCATACTGAACTGCGGCCCGCAAGACGCTATCGCACTCCGCACGCGTCCTGTCCAGACCGACGGATGATCGTAGAACTCAGGCACGATTTCCTCTTCCAAAATCGTGTAGAGGCTCAGGGCATCGGCCTCATCCTGCGTTTCTTCATCTTTGTACTCCCGCTCTTCGCCGATGGCCCAACCGTTTTCGGCATCGTAGCCTTCCCGCCACCAGCCATCGAGAATGCTGAAGTTGGGCGCCCCATTGATGGCTGCCTTCTGACCGCTTGTGCCGCTGGCCTCGAGAGGACGGCGAGGCGTATTCAGCCAGACATCGACACCGCCGACCAAATGACGGGCGACATTAATGTCATAGTTTTCGAGTATAGCTATTTTGCCGAAGAAGTCCCGCTCCTGGCTCAACCGATAGATACGTTCGATCAATGCCTTGCCATAGTCGTCAGCAGGGTGGGCTTTGCCGGCGAAGACAATCTGTACCGGGCGATGAGGATCATTCAGAAGTCGTCTGAGCCGCTCTTTGTCATGAAATACGAGCGTCGCACGCTTGTAGGTAGCGAAGCGGCGGGCGAACCCCAGCGTCAGCGCCTTGGGGTCGAACACACTGTCTATCCGAGCAAGTTTCCAGTGACCCTCCCCGTGGCGTAACTGCTGCCTCTTCAGGCGCGTGCGCAGAAAGCTAACCAGCTTCTCCTTGCAGGCCTGGTGGGCCGACCGGATTTCCTCGTCAGAAACCAGTTCGATGCCTCGCCAAGCTTCTGGGCAGTCGACTTCCTCGAGCCAATTCGGGTTGAAATGACGTTCGTATAGTGCACGCTTCTCCGGCGCCAACCAGGATTCCGTGTGTACGCCATTTGTTATATGGCTGATCGGGATCTGCTCTTCCGGCGTGCCCGGCCACAGATGCCCCCACATTTGTCTAGAAACTTTTCCGTGAAGCGCGCTCACTCCGTTGTGATAGGCGCTCAAGCGAAAAGCCAGGACGGTCATGCTGAATTCCGCTCCCCACCCATGCTCATGACGGGCCAGATCCAGAAAGCGTTCCCGATCGATGCCCATCTGACCCCAAAACTGCCAGAAGAACTTATCGACCAACTCCAGTGGAAAGGCATCATGACCGGCAGCCACGGGCGTATGGGTTGTGAATATGTTTCCCGCACGCACGATCTCTGCAGCTGCGTCGAACTCCATGCCCCCTTGGACCAATTCTCGTATGCGTTCCAGACTGAGGAATGCGCTGTGGCCTTCGTTCATATGCCAGACTGTCGGTGCGTACCCGAGGGCCCTCAATGTACGCACACCGGCAATGCCCAACACATATTCCTGGCTGATGCGCATTTCGCGATCCCCGCCATAGAGCCTTGCGCTGAGCTCTCTATCCTGATGGGCATTCTGCTCTACGTCGGTATCCATCAGATATAGAATCACCCGACCCACTTGAATCTTCCATACTTTGGCGTAGACAGTTCGGCCAGGGAGATCGACATGAACGACAATCGGATTGTCCTCTGCATCCACTGCCTGTGTAGCGGGCACTTCAGAGAAGTCGATTTTTTCGTAAATTGCTTCCTGACCGCCCTTGGCGTTGATCTGTTGGATGAAATAACCTTGAGGATACAGGAAGCCGACTCCGACAAATGGCAAGCCCATATCGCTGGCCTCTTTGCAGTGATCTCCACTGAGAATTCCCAGACCTCCACTGTAGATGGGCAGCGCTTCGTGCAGTCCGAACTCTGCACTGAAGTAGGCGATCAACTCGTTCTGTCGGCCCGGAAAATTGCGCTTGAACCAGGTGTTGGCGTCCTCTGCCATATAGGCATCAAACCGCTGAAACACAGAATTGTACCGCTGCAGGTAATCGGAATCGCCGGAAGCATCTTTCAGTCGCTGCAGCGACACGGTACGGAGAAACTTGACTGGATTCTCGCTGACCCGCTCCCACAATTCCTTGTCTATTGATTCGTAGAGATCCTGCGCATCAGGATTCCAGGTCCACCAGAGATTGTACGCCAATTCCTGCAACCGACTGATAGCCTGCGGGAGGGGAGGATGTACGGAGATGTTACCAACTATATTCACAACGGGATGCTCCTAGGGGAATGGTGCTCGGGCCTACGACTCACTAATGTGAATGGCCTTCTGGAGCCATTTTCCTCCATTTGGGATTGAGTTTCTGGTGCCTGGCCTCCAAACCTACGGTAAGAGCGCACTCGCGGCCCTGTATCGTGACGACCACAACCAGAATGAACTCGGCCCCGGACTCCTACTTGGGTCCTGCAACGCGACGCATTCTTCGTATGCAATTATCGTTATTCACTCAGTGACCCAGTGTTGTCCTTCCCGCTCCAGTAGTGTGTCGGCCTCTTGGGGGCCCCATGTACCCGCCGGGTAGTGGGGCAGACGGAAAGGTTTCCTGCCATTTTTCGTCAGTTCTTCCTGTATCCGCCATCCATCCAGCACCTGCGTGATTCGCTGCCATGCCAACTCCACTTCGTCTCGCCTGGTAAAGAGAGTAGAATCACCCAGGACGACATCGAGTAGAAGGCGCTGATACGCGTCCGGGGGTTCGCCGAAACTATGACCGTATGTGAACTCCAGATTGACGGGTGTAAGATTGACCGAAGGACCGGGCCGCTTGGCCAGTGTTTTGAGAGTGATTCCTTCATCCGGTTGGATGCGCATGGTCAGGACATTGCGGCTCAAACTATCACCGTTCAGACGCAGTCCTTGAGTCGTTGCTCGGACGCCCATGTCACTCGGACTCACCGTATTATCGAATCCTTGGGTGGAATCAAATAGCAGATGAGGAGCCCGGCGGAAAGTCACAGAGATTTCAGATGCCTTTCGCGGCAGAGCCTTGCCGGTACGCAAATAGAAGGGAACGCCCTGCCAGCGCCAGTTGTCGATTTCAAGGCGCCAGGCCACGTATGTCTCTGTAGTGGAGTCGGGAGCGACACCGTTTTCTTCGAGATAGGCAGGGACTGGGCGCGTAGCCGCCGTGCCGGCCCCGTACTGGGCGCGGACTACGTATTCCGGCACCTCTTCCGGCTGCAATGGCCGGATTGCCTGAAGCAGATTGACCTTTTGGTCACGTACGGCTTTGGCGTCAAAGGCAATCGGCGGCTCCATCGCCGTCAGGGAGACGAGCTGCAAGAGATGATTCTGCATCATGTCCCTCAGGGCGCCGGATTTCTCATAGTAACCTCCCCGACCTTCAACACCGATGCTTTCCGCCACCGTGATCTGCACATTGTCCACGTAGTTGCGGTTCCAGATCGGCTCGAAAATCCCGTTGGCAAACCGAAACACGAGCACGTTCTGGACCGTCTCTTTACCCAGGTAATGATCAATACGATAGACCTGTTCTTCGCTAAAGACGGAAAGGACATGGTCGTTGAGTTTGTGGGCGCTCTGCAGATCGCTGCCAAAGGGCTTTTCGATTACGACGCGAGTCCAGCTGTGCCGACCGGCAGGTTCAACGAGCCCGGCAGCGCCGAGACAAGTGATGATAGGTTCGTAGACAGACGGTGGTGTAGACAGGTAGAAGAGACGGTTGCCACCGATGTTCCACTGCTCTTCCAGCATGACGATGCGATCGCGAAGGCGCTGGAATCCTTCGGCGTCGTCATACTCACCAGCCATGTAGAAGAGACGCGGGGCAAAGGCATCCCAATCCGCACTCTGAAACTCGACTTCCGGATTCCCCAACATGCTGGTTCGAGCGCGCTGGCGCAATTCCTCGTCGCTTAAGGGTGAACGCGCGTAACCAAGAATGACAAAATTGGGAGGCAATAGCCTCTGTTGAGAAAGTCTGTAGATCGCCGGCAGAAGCTTGCGGTTTGCCAGGTCGCCGGAAGCGCCAAATATCACCATCAGTGCCGGTGACGAAACCTGAAACTGCTCGTGAATGTTCGGGGCTTCTTCCAGAATGATTCCTTCACTCATTGTCAGTCGCCTCTCGCCTTAGTTCCAGTTGCGTAGTATATAGGGGTTGGTTGCAATTGTGCGATGGACCATCAGTTCTTGCGCGGATATGCGACTACAGGCGAACGTACAGCCACCTGCAGCGGCAAATCTGGCACGTAGGCATCAGATGGCCCCAAACGCGCCGTGAGATATGTGCCTGTTGGGAGTTGCACCGTTATCAATTGGTCGTGGCCGAAAAAAAGTGAGTGCCTTACTCGGGCCGCGGGGAGACCGGGCTGCGCGGCAAGGAGCTCGATACTCTCCGGCCGAAGTAATATGTCCACGGGACCGCGAATCTGCTTCCGTGCGGCCAGTATTCCTAATTCACACTCAATGGTGTCCCCCTGCCCGACCCCGGGTAAAAAATTCGCATCGCCGATGAACTCAGCTACTGATCGAGTTACAGGGTTTGTGTACAGTTCGTGTGGAGAGGCTACCTGTTTAACGCTACCGTTCAGCATGACCGCGACTCGATCCACCAGACTCAGCGCTTCCTCCTGATCATGTGTAACGAAAATCGCAGTTGTTTTGGCGGCGTGAAGAATCTCGCCCACTTCTGCGCGCACGCGTGCGCGCAGGCCGGCGTCCAGATTACTGAAAGGTTCGTCCAACAGGATTAAGGCTGGTTTCGGGGCCAGTGCCCTCGCTAGGGCGACTCTCTGTTGCTGACCACCGCTCAGTTCATGCGGCATCCGCCTTTCCAGGCCTGCCAACCCCGTCAGTTCCAGGATTTCCCCCGTGCGCGCTTTTTTGTCGGCTGCCACCATGCGGCGCAACCCGAACTCAATGTTGGCTTGAACATTGACATGAGGGAACAGGGCATATTCCTGGAAAACCATGCCGACGCGACGCCTTTCGGGCTGTACGTGGACCGCGTTACCGGCCACTAACGCGCCGTCAATCTCTATGGCGCCGGCGTCTACGCGTTCAAACCCGGCAATGAGCCGAAGCGTCGTCGTTTTTCCACACCCGGAAGGACCCAGGAGGGCAATAAACTCGCCCCGATCAACCGTCAACGAAACGTCATTGACTGCCAAGACGGTGGCTTCACGAGTGCGGAACTGTTTGGAAACGTCTTGCAGGTGAAGGCCCAGTGGCTTCTGTTCCAGTCGACTCACAGCGCGAATGAACGGTGTTCAGCGGCCGGTGCTATACGCTAGCCGCTAACCACTTCCCTTTCCTCCTGCATGAGCACAAGAAAGATGCTGAACGCTGACATTGCTAAAAGAATAAGTGCAGGCGCGGCCGCCCGGGCAAAAAATGCTTCGTCCGTAGCCGACCAGATCTGCGTCGCCAATGTCGAGAATCCTGTCGGACTCAAGAGCAGAGTCGCCGGCAACTCCTTCACGGTCGTCAAAAAAACGAGAGCCATCCCTGCCAAAACGCCTGGGCGCACGATAGGGGCAGTGATCCGCCTGAAGACGGCGCGGTTTCCCAATCCCAGGCTGCGCCCTGCTTCCTCCAGTCGTGGATTCATTTGGAGTAGACTAATCTGCATAGCCCCCATGGCCTGGGGCAAGAAGCGGACGACATAGGCGAACACCAGCATCCACAGGGTCTGGTAAAGCCACGGCGCAAAATTCGCTCCGAAAAATACCAAGCTCAGCGCGATAACGATTCCCGGCAATCCGTATCCCAGATACACGGCCCTCGCCGCAAAGGACATCAGTCGCCCCCCCATCCTGACAGCGGCATAGGCGACGGGCAGCCCCAGAATTGCTGCGGCAACCGCGGCCAAGGCGCCGGCGCGGAAACTGTTGAGCGTCGCTGCCCAGACCGGCGCAAGAGATTCGCCAGATGCCAGACCACGCAGCAACCAGTAGAGAATCACGCCAGTAGGCAGGACCAGAGCGGCCATCACAACGGCGCCGCAGAAGGCAAGCGCCGGCCACTTGCGACGGGCAAGTTCAATTCGTTTGCGCGGCGCGACCACACCGGCACTACTGCGGTAGTAGCGTGGACGTCCCCGCCCTCTGCTGTTTCTTTCAAACAGCAGTAGTATAATCGTAATCACGATCAGCGCCAATGACAGGAGTGAGGCAACATTTCGATCGAAGCTGCTCAGATACTGAACGTAGATTGCCCGCGTAAAACTGTTGAAGCGCAGTAGCGAGACCGCGCCGAAATCGCTGAGCGTGTACAGGGCCACCAGCAGCCCGCCCGCCGTGATGGCCGGCCGCAGATTGGGCAATGTCACTTTCAGAAATGTCTGCAATCCATTGTACCCCAGCGAACGCGCGGCTTCTTCGAGCGACGGATCGAACCTGTGCAGCGCGGCGCGAATACTCATGAAGATATAGGGATAGGTAAAGAGCGTCAAGACCCACAGCGCGCCGGTGAACCCGTAGATTGACGGCAGCCGCTCCACACCAAAAGGGGACAGGAGTTCTTGCAAGGCGCCTCTCGGCCCGAACATGGCAATCAAGGTGAACCCGCCGACATAACTTGGGATCACCAGAGGCATCATTGCCAGTACCGTCCAGATTCTCCAACCCGGCAGGTCGGTCCTTTCGGTCAGCCAGGCAAATGGCAGAGCCAGCGTGAGTGACAACGTGGTGACGCTGCATGTCAAGAGGAGGCTGTTCCACATTATCTGCAGAAGTCGAGTCCTGCTGAGAAGACCCGAGATTTCTGTCCAGCCGACGCCTGCCGCCCTATAGACCAGGTAGACAAGCGGCAACATCATTGCGAGTGCGATCAGCAGGACTGTTGCCTTGAACAGAGCGCCGACGTATCTGTGAACCGCCAGACGCATCGCATCGCTGGCATGATCGACGGGCCCGGATGAATAGACACTGCGCAGGACCTGAAAGGCAATGCTCCTCCTGGGCGGCGTGGACGTCTCGCTCTCGCTGCTCATCTATTCCTGGACCTCGCTCATTGCAGAGATGTTACCCTCCTCGTTCCTGCTAATGGTAAATCCATACCTCTGCTTGATTGACGGCCAGAAAAGCCAGACAAGTCCTATCGCCGGCTGTACGAGGGGAAAATAGCCGTAGTCAGCGCCAAAGTGGCGCCAGACGGTTCGGCCAATGAATTCGGGGATGATGAGGCTAAGTGATCCTACAACGAGTGTAAGCGCTGTCTCGAAGACCAGAACACCGACGGAGAGGCGCCATGCCCAACGTACGCGGTAGGCGAAACCGACAGTCGCGGTCAGGTAGCAGATCGCGGCTACAAGGCTCAGAGTCGGAGCCAGATAGTTGACGACGCCTTCTTTCAGCAATAGCTGAAACAAAGCCCGGACGCCTGTGGACAGGGCCAGAAGGGGATATGAAACTGTAAGAATATAGCCAAAGATGGTCACCAACTCCGCTGAGCTGGACTTTTGCTCCGCTTGGCCGGACCCGGTTCGCGTTCTGGTCATACAACCAGTCTTTAGTGCGGTGCGAATGGCGCTGCGCTGCGCTCCTATCCCTTATTCACCATCCACTCTTCTATTATTGCCCTGGCCTCACTATAGTTGCGGACTACCGGCAGATTGGGGTGGTCGTCAATTACGTTGTCCGGCGGATCAAAGAGCACGCCGGTGTCAGCTCTTTCGAGCATGTCAATGTCGTTGTACGAATCGCCCATCGCCATGGTCTGGAATTGGAGATCGCGAAAAGCTGAGATGGCTTTGCGCTTAGATTGGTCCAGGCGCAGGCGATAGCCGGTGATGGCGCCGTCTGCATCAACTTCCAAGGAGTGACAGAATATGGTCGGAAAGCCGAGTTTGGCCATCAAAGGTTGGGCAAACTCGTAAAAGGTGTCGGAAAGAATGACGAACTGCGTGCGAGCGCGAATCCAATCGACGAAGTTTTCTGCGCCAGGAATCGGGTCGATGGTTGCTATGACATCCTGAATGTCCTGCAGACGCAGATCCCGTTCCTTCAGGATTTTCAGCCTCATCTGCATCAGCTGATCGTAATCCGATATATCGCGGGTTGTCAGCCGCAACTGCTCAATGCCGGTCTTTTCGGCAAAGGCGATCCAAATTTCAGGGACAAGAACGCCCTCAAGATCGCTCGCGAAGAGCCGGGGTCGTAGATCAGGCAATATGACTCCTCTCAATAGGTCAAGTCGTTGTCTGCCAGATGGTCGATACGGTTCGTATAGCGAACAGTGACGACCATACTGTTGTCGGTTCTCGAAGGCGTAAAGTCTACTCGAGTGATACCGGTATTGTGGTGGTTGAAATAGATTTCGTTGCCAGGCAGCCGGCCTAAGAGCGCTTTGAGAAGACTGTCCAAAAAGGTGCCGTGGCTGACTGCGGCGATTCCTTCATCTTCCTCTGAATCTTTGGCCATCTGATGCAGAGCCTCGGCTACCCGGACTGCGCGGGCATGGCAGGAAGCTCGATCTTCCTCCCCTCCTTGCCACCAGCCACATTCACCGACACCTTTTAGCCGAAAGCCAGGGAACTTCTGGCTCATTTCAGCCCTGCTAAGGCCGGGAAAGCCGACAGCTTCCGCGTTGGCGCCAGGTCGGAGGAATACGCCGCCGTGTTCGTGCAGGTCCAGCCAAACAGACGGAGAATGGCCAAGAGCGTCGGCAACCGGTTGGATAGTCTGCATCGTGCGCAGCATAGGGCTGCAGTAAAGGCGAGAGAGCGCCACGTCGCCGATATAGGTTCCCAGCCGGTTCGCCTGTTTCTCTCCCATCTCCGTCAATGGAGGTTCGGCGACTCGCTGCTTCATGTAGGTTTCGTAGGGGAAGGGCCCGGGCCGCTCCTTCAACTGGTCGGCAAGCAGATTGTTGGCTGACTGTCCGTGACGGATTAGATATAAAATCATTTGGGGGCAGTTCTCCGAACTGGATTTAAGATGACAAGAATTTCGATTCCCGCTGAACTGCGTTGTCCGAGTGAGAGTACATGAACAGGGGCAAAAAGGCAAGAAAACGGGGCAAAAGCGTGCCTTCCAAAACGAGTGTCTGCGTTGGGGCGCCTTGGTCGACCGGGAAGACTGGGGGCGAGAGCTTGCGAGCGGTGAATTGACGATGTTTCAGGGTGTCTTGGGCCGGCGGCCGGACGATGGGCGGTCTTCTGGTAATGGTGAGTATAGCGAAATCCTGCGGGCGAGCCGCGTGCAGGTCCAATAAGGTAAAATATCGAATGGAGGGTCAAATACGCCGGAAGGAAGAGGGGGGCTCTCACGGATTTTTATTCCGTATAATAAGTTTTATACCAAGTGAATAATAAGGGGAGGGGGGAGGCGATGTCTCGTTCAGAGCCGACAGGTTGGCAGACAGGCAGGGCGCGTGCTGCCTCCCCTTTTTGGACGGAAACTTGCTCGGGTGTACATTACCATTTGGGTAGTCCCTAAAACGAATTACGTCCAGAATCCCGCCAAGTAGGCGGCGTCCAGCACGGTCATGCATGAATAGTCGTTCCGAAGAGCCGATGGACCAAGAGCCTCATGCTGAGGTGAGTGAGCCTTCCGAGGAGTTCCTGCTGAAGCTCCGGGGGGAGCGGGAACCACATTTTGACCGGCCGGGCCTGGCCCGCGACGCCATCCCCACACAGGAGGGCGCACATCACCGCCTGTCGCGGGCGCAGGCGCCCCGCCTTCTGATATTCGGCTTTGCCGGCATTATCCTCTTAGGAACACTCCTTCTGAAGTTACCCGCCGCAACAACCTCAGGGGTGTCAATCTCCTGGATGGAGGCCGTATTCACCTCGACCAGCGCCGTGACGGTCACAGGCTTGGGCGTACTCACGACGGCTACAGACTTCAGCCGGTTCGGCCAGTTCATTATATTGGTCCTACTTCAGGTAGGCGGCGTCGGCTTTATTGCTTTTAGCGTGTTGCTATTTCGCCTGGTTGGAAGGCGGGTTACGCTGAATGAGCGATTCCTGATCCAGCAGTCGCTGGGGGCCGAAAAGCAGTTCAACCTGACACGCAACTGGGGACGGCTCGGCAGCGTCGCAAATCTAGCGCTCTATGTCCTGGTCGTAACCGTGTCGATCGAGACGGTTGGCACGCTATTGCTTTGGCTGCGCTGGCGGACAGAGTTTCCTGATGGAGAGGCGTTATGGTTGGCGCTTTTTCACGCCGTCAGCAGCTATTGCAACGCCGGTTTCGACCTCTTTGCCGGCAGCGGCCACGCACCTGTCTTTGGTTTCGGAGCCGACTATTATACTCTCTCGGTGATGTCTGTCTTAATTATACTGGGCGGCGTCGGCGTCGCAGTGTTGTACGATGTTGTCAGCTATTTTCGGAATCGAATGTTGGCCCTGAACACCCGTATTACATTGGGTTTGACGGCGGCGCTCTTAATCGTAGGCCTGGCCGTTATGTTCCTGGATCGTCAACTATACGAAATTGCTCTTTCCGCTCACACTCTGGGCGAGCAGATTGCGATCAGCATCTTTACAGTCATATCCGCCCGAACGGCAGGCCTTACTATTCTGCCCCTCGAGGCGTTAAGCCAGAGTACGCAGCTCATGCTTCTGTTCTGGATGTTCGTTGGCGGCGCACCGGCGAGTATGGCCGGCGGTGTGACCACCAGCACCTTGGGCGTGTTGGTGATCTCGGCCCTGGCGACCGCCAAGGGGGGAGACAACCAGGCGATGGCCTTTGGCCGCTCCGTACCAAGAGAAACGCTGAATAAGGCCGTCGCTATTATGACGGTCAGTACGCTTCTGGTTGCCGCCATCACAATCGTCCTGTCTCTCCTGAACCAGGGCGACATCTTTGCCCTGGGATTCGAAGTCGTAAGCGCGTTTGCGAATGCCGGCTACTCACTGGGCTTCACGCCCAAGCTTAACGCGTGGGGACAGGCGCTGATCGCGTTTACCATGTTTTGGGGCCGCCTGGGGCCGCTGACAATAGTCATTGCTCTGGCCCAGCGTGAGCGCCCTTCACTGCTTCAATACCCTGAGGAGCCGGTCATTCTGGGGTAGGCAGGAAGTCACCCCGGGAGGCGACTCCGCTGCCCGCGGAATAGCGGCCCTTGATTATACATCACAGACCAGGAGGACCAATATCAATGACTGAAACTGGAGTTTACACTCTTGACGACATGCAGGCTGGCGCTGAAGTCGCGGTGCGAATCTGCATGGCTGTACAGCCCGGCGAACGCGTTCTCATTCTCGGCGATGAAGGCTCTTCGCTGATCAGCCAGGCGCTAGCCGATGCTGCAAGTCCCATCGCCGACGCCGTAGAGACGCATATGCTGGAATCGCTTGGCGTTCGCCCTATTACTCAGATTCCAGATGTGCTCCAGACTGCACTGGAGCGTTTTCAGCCGCATGTCAGTTTCTACACTGCCAGCAGCCGGCCAGGTGAACTGAAGTTTCGGATGGCCTACATGCCGGCAGTCATGCAGGCGAATCCGGCCGGCGCACGTCACGGCCATATGATCAATATCACGCCTCTATTGATGATGCAGGGGATGCGAGTCGATTACCAGCGAATCTACGAAGTAACAATGCGGGTGCACGAGCTTGCAAGTTGCGCCGAGGAGATCCGCGTTACAAATCCGAAAGGCACCGACTTTACCGCCACGCTTAATCCCGATTTCAAATGGATACCTTGCCACGGGCTCTACCATGAGCCGGGCAAATGGGGTAACTTGCCGGAAGGGGAGACGTTTACTTCACCGGGCAACGCCCACGGGGTGCTGGTGGTGGACGAGCTGGGCGACTACTTCAGCGAACGATACGGGATTCTGGATACGCCGGTCACTTTTGAGGTCGTAGACGGGCGCGTTCAGGCAGTGCGTAGTGAAGACAGATCTTTGGAAGAGGATGTCAGATCGTATATCTTCGGCGCGGAGAACGCGGACCGCGTAGGGGAATTTGCCATCGGTACCAACATCGCTCTAACCGGGCTCGTTGGAAATCTGCTTCAGGACGAGAAATTTCCCGGCGTGCACGTGGCTTTCGGCGACCCCTACGGCAAGCAGACAGGCGCCGACTGGAAGTCCGACCACCATGTCGATGTCATTCCGACGCAATGCACAATCGACGTAGACGGAAGACGTATCATGTCGGATGGAGAGTTTGAGGATGAGATACTTAGGGATTAGTCATATGGCGCCGGAGTAGGTTCGGGCTGGAGGGCCGGAAATGAAGCGCGCCCACACGTCTCTAGTCAGGAAGAAACGGTATGGGCGGCGGAAAGTCGAATGGCCTGAGGGAGCCAGAGGGAGTTGAAAATTGTTTCTGCGCCCCTAATTGGCGGCGCCGAAAGTCGAGATACGGGGGCGAAATGCTCGGTCAAATGCCTCCAGCTTTTCCTTAAACCAGGCATGCTGTTCCGGCCATTGTGACCGGTTGGTTGGGTCGGCATTGTACTTGCGCAACATCACCTGCCCCTGCTTGTGTTCGGGCAGTTCGCGCCACTCCAATGCGTCTCCAATCTCCGCGCCGATCTCTCCCCGCTGCTGGTAAAGTGTATTGTAGGAAACCTCGGCATCACCCTCGCGAATCACCAGTTGAACGCCGATGCCGCCTTCTCGCATATTGTTGAAGGCAGTCATGCGCAGGCGCCAGTGGCCGACGTCAAAGTTCATCCAGTTCTGTGAACGCGGCGTGCCCGGACGAATGAAACTTCCGCTGTCTTCCAGGTACTTTCGTAACTCTTGCCAGTACTCCATCTGCAGTTCGTTTTCTACGAGCTGATATTCCAGTTGCAGTTCATTCTCAACCTGTTGCAGCTGATCCTCTAAAGATGTCTCGTCGGACTCTGCCGCAGGAGGGGTTGGGGTAGGGGACGGAGTCGGGGTTGGTGTCGGCGTGCTGCTGGGGTTGCTTCGTTCTGATGCAGCCGAGCTTTCCTCCCAATCAGTCGGCTTGCTGACCAGATAAAACTTCGGAGCAAGGGGCGATTCGCCGATACGCCACAGCTCTACTTCCAGGCCGAAAAACCGGATACTTTCGTTTGTAATTTCGTTCAACCAATTGAGTGTATTTCGATCTTCCTGCGTAAACTGAGCGGCCACCCACACCATCGTTACTGCCTTCAGTTCGGCGGCGTAGGTGAGCAGTTGCCCTAAGTGGCTTTGGTCGGTATGTTCCAGTTGATTCTCGATTACGACGTAGCCGCCACTGCCGCGTGTACGGCAGATCACGCCTCGCGGGTAAGGTGAGACCCAGCCCTCCATGTCTTCCAACTCAAGGTCCATGTTAATCGCTTCACCCAAGAGGGCCAGACTGTCGCCCCGCGCCAGCCAGGTGGCAAAGTCGCTGTCCTCACTTACCCATACGGTTCGCAGTTCCACTTGTTCCAGGCGGCCAAAGTCAAACTGTATCATTCTAATGTCTCCTCCTATTACGAAATCCGTGTCATTTGTATCACGTGTAAGCCATGCCCGGAATGATTTATCCCGAAGGATTCATGCTCGGTTTTGGAAGCATTAAGGGGGCTTTCCTGATTCGAAAGCGTAGGACTCCACATCTTAGTTTTACACGAAATGAATGTTTAGCGCAAGCGACGATTTTGCTTATTTGACAGTGTACTACCGCGCCTTTATCATAGTTGCGAGAGTACGCGCACTTCACAAGCTCTGTGTAACGCTAAGTTTTATAACCTTGCGGGCGTAGTTCAGTGGTAGAACGTCAGCTTCCCAAGCTGAATGTCGACGGTTCGAGTCCGTTCGCCCGCTCACTTTCTTTGGCCCTACGGCCTTTCGGCTAACCGGCCTGCCTACGACCGCCGCCCGTCCTCGCCGGTCTCTTGCGTGCTGGGACTCTCCTCTCAAATTCCCGTTTCAACTGCCAAAAAGATCGGTTTCGGCTACGCGCAACTGTCGATTCGCTCATGGTTCGGACCTCCTGAAGCACTCTTCCCATGAGCTCAATTGAGGCCTTTCGCCTGGCGGAAACTGCGTAGAATGATTACACGAACCTTAACACGGCGCCCGTTCGCAGTCAACCCGAATTCTCGCTTTCAGACAGATGAATTTCGACGACGGAGGGCGCTGATATCTAATCTCATGAGAATACATCGTTCATGACGGCCGACATGATCATGCTTGTCGTCATTCTTGTGGCGGCAACGTACCTCTATCTGACTGACTGGTTGGCAACGGAGACGACTTCGGCTCTCGCCATCGGGGCTCTTGCCCTGACCGGAATACTGGATACCGGCGAAGCCTTGTCCGGATTTGCCAGCACCGCCACTATCACGGTGGGCGCCATGTTCGTGATCAGCGGGGGGCTGCTCCGTACCGGCGCACTGGAGATCGTGACCATTGGCCTGGCGCGTTTCTCCGGCGGCAGCCCTCGCCGCCTGTTGATTCTGTTGGGCGGCGTTATTCCACTTGCCAGTGCAATCATGAATAACACGCCCGTCGTCGTCATGATGGCGCCGGTTGTCCTTTCCCTCAGCCAGCGTTTCCGCATTCAGCCGTCCAAGCTGCTGATCCCGCTGAGCTATTTTGCCGTATTGGGCGGCACCATCACTTTGCTGGGAACGAGCACGAACATCCTGGTCGATGATCTCTACCGGGCAGCGGGTGGGCCTGGTTTCAACCTCTTGACTTTCACGCCGCTTGGCCTGATCTTCACAGTCGCCGGCGGAATCTTTGTCGTACTCACCAGCCAAAAGCTGTTGCCGGCCCGGTCCCCCGCGGGAAGCCTGGGCGAAGGCCGGCACCAGAGCACGCCTTTCGTCGCAGAGCTCATTGTCGAGAAGTCGAGTCCATTGCTGGGCCAGAATGTTGGGGAACTGTTCAATGAGGCCTCAGGCGTCCGTTTCTCCCGCCGCAGGTCGGAACGGCACCACCGGCGCCTGACCCACCTGCGGCAGGCTCTCCACAGCAACGGCGACTCAGGTAGTGAACGGATCGAACTGCTTGAACTACTGCGTGACGGCAGACCCCACCGCGCCCGGCGCCCGCAACCGTCTCGCTTTGGCCTAGTGAGGCGCTTCGAGCCAGGGGAGGCTGAACTGCTTCGAATACAGGAAGGCGATGCGCTGGTCATTTGCGGCGCGCCGCCCGTGATTGCCCGTTTTATCGAGACGTATTCAGGCTTCGCGTCTGAGCCAGGACAGTTCGCGCCGCCGCCTTCAGAGAGGTCGGCGGGCGCATCGCCGGCGACCCGCATTGTCGAGGCGGTCATTTTGCCGGACTCGGTAGCGATAGGACGCCAGCTGGCACAACTTGAATTCGAAGACAGTCACCAGGTTCATGTGCTGGGCCTGCAGCGCAGGGGCGGGCAACGCCGGGTCGGCCCGCGACATGCCCGCCTTCATAGCGGAGATGTCCTGCTTCTGCAGGGGACCCGGTCCGGTCTGCACGCAGTGAGCGAACTCTTCAAGCTTCTTCTTGTTGAAGGGGTGGAGTCGGCGATTGTCCGGCGCGCCAAGAATCGTCTGGCTCTCATCATTATGGGTGCGGTGATCCTGCTGGCCAGCTTAACGGAAATACCCATCGTCATGCTGGCGGTGGGCGGGGCAGCATTGATGGTCGCCACTCGTTGTCTGCGCGCTGATGAGGCTATGTCGTCGCTCGACGGGGCAACACTGTTGCTGCTTGCCGGCACGATCCCCATGGGGATTGCGATGCAGAAGACCGGCCTTGCTCAGCTGCTCGTAGACCAGCTGATTTCGATCTCCGGCCAGGTCAGCCCGGTGGTCATGCTTTCTCTCTTCTATCTATTCACCAGCCTGCTGACGCAATTGATCAGCAATAATGCCGTTGCCGTGCTCCTCACCCCGATTGCGCTTTCCATGGCGGCTACCTTACAGGTGAATCCACAGCCGCTGCTTATGACGATCTCCTTTGGGGCGTCGGCCAGCTTCATGACACCGATGGGATACCAGACCAACGCGATCGTGAGAGGCGCGGGCGGGTACACATTCGGAGATTATCTGCGCATTGGGATTCCGCTGACGGTCATCATGTGGGCGCTTGCTACAGTATTGATACCGCTTTTCTGGCCTTTGTGAATCTAGGCAGCGAGACGGCTGGTCTGCGATAATGTCCAACAGATGCAAGACGCTTACCCAACGTCATTCAGCAAGGAGAAACTTTCATGTCCACGCCTTCCTTGGCAGAAAGGGATTGGAGCGGGAGTGTTGTTCGTTACCCCGACCCGGCCGTCGAGATGCTCGACCCGCGCTTCGGCCAATACAGAATCGGCAACGCTGTCGTCGAACGACTTTTCACCGGCTGCCGCTGGGCCGAAGGCCCTGTCTGGTTCGGGGACGCCCGCTGCTTGATCTGGAGCGACATTCCCAACAACCGAATGCTGCGTTGGAACGAAGAGAGTCAGGAGGTAAGCGTTTACCGCAGCCCTGCCAACCACAGCAACGGCAATACCCGTGATCGCCAAGGCAGGCTCGTTACCTGCGAACATACCGGCCGCCGCGTATCCCGGACCGAGCATGACGGCTTAATCACGGTTCTGATGGACAGTTTTGAAGGCAAGCGCCTCAACTCGCCCAACGACGTCGTGGTTCATTCAGACGGCAGCGTCTGGTTTACCGACCCCGGCTACGGAATCATGCTCAATTACGAGGGCCAGCGCGCCAAAGCGGAACTTCCCAACCGCGTCTACCGTCTCGATCCCGCCACGGGTGAGGCCACGATTGTCGCAGACGACTTTCTGCGCCCAAATGGGCTCTGTTTTTCGCCCGACGAGGACCTCCTGTATATTGTAGATACGGGACGATCTCACGACCCGGACGGCCCCTCCCACATCCGCGTTTTTGACGTAACCGCGGACAACCGTCTTGAGAATGGCCGCGTTTTTGTCGACATGAACCCTGGTATGGCCGACGGCATCCGTTGCGACGAAGACGGCAACCTGTGGGCCGCGGCCGGTTGGGCCGGCCCCGGTTTCGACGGCGCACACTGTTACGCGCCGGACGGGACCCGCATTGGCCAGATCCATCTTCCCGAAATCTGTGCAAATCTCTGTTTTGGCGGGGCGGGAAAAAACAGGCTGTTTATGGCGGGAAGCCAGTCGCTCTACGCCGTATACGTTGAAACGGTCGGCGCACAGCATCCCTGATTTCAGAAGAAGACGAAGGAGAGATCTTGATGTCCTATACCATACACTCAACGTTGCAGGATATTCTGAGCGACGAGCGGGCAAAGGCCGTTTTGGAGAAGCACATGCCCGGCGTCTCATCCCATCCAGACCTGCCCATGGCCATGCACATGACTTTGCAGCAGATTTCCTACTACCCGGAGGCGGCCGAGGCAGGTCTTTCCCAGGAAAAACTGCAGGCCATTGACGCGGATCTGAAAGCCCTCGGGTGAGCAACGTGCTGAAGGCGGCTGCGCGGGCGTGGTTACAGGTTTCCGCGGCGGCGCGCCATTTCGAAGGCGTCGTCCTGGGGTGAGTAGTTGAGGATTTCCTTGGTGTCGGTCATGTCCAGGCGTTTGTAGCGGTTGTCCGAAATGCCATGGAAGTTGCCAAACAGAACATCGGCGTCCGCCTCGACTGCGGCTGCTATCAGGCTCGCATTGTCCTCCAGCGTCTGAATGATTTCGACGTACTCGTGATCCCAGTGGATCCATTCCGAGTTACGGTATTGTACGGCGCCGAAACGGAGGCAAAGCGAGGAAAGGCCGTGCGCGGCAGAGTAGTAGCGGGCCAGGGCCTCGCCCCAGCACTTTGTCGCGCCATAGAGATTTATGGGATACACGGGCTGACTGGTATGCACCTGCTGATCGCGCGGATAGCCCAACACGGCGTTGATGCTACTGGCGTAGACCACACGCCGGCAGCCGGCCTGCCGGGCAGACTCAAAGACGTTGTAGGTGGCAATCACGTTGTTGGGCAGCAGGCTTTCCCAGGGGGCATCCATGCTCGGGTCGGCGCCCAAGTGAACTACGGTGTCGATGCCGTCGCAGAGCGGGCGGATTGCGTCAAAGTCGCTCAGGTCCGCTTGGGTGAAAGGGGCGCCCTTCGTGTCCTCCGGCTCAACAATATCCGTGAGGACGAAATCATAAGCGTCGGCGTAGGCATTGTGGAAAAAACTTCCGATCTTGCCGGCCACCCCGGTGAGTAGAAGTTTACGGGCCATTCTATAACCTCATGTAAGAACTTTGATGCGTCTGTTCACAAACGCGCTGGCAGTTCAACTCTCCTTTTCAATTACCCCCACATACTGCCCGCCGCCGGCGCCAATGAATTCAGCGACGCGCCACCCGGTTCCATCCACAATCTCCTGCATCTCCGCCTGAGAGACCATCAGATAGTCGAACTTAGTGGTTGTCCATCTTAACCGCCCGTGCTATAAAGAGCAAGCAGACGCCTATCAAAATGCAAGACGGTTTGCAGTAGATTTCTTCGTAAAGGAGATGACCATGGCCGCCAAGAATGTCAGCAGAATTCCGGTAGACAACGACGATATAAGCCTCTTCGAGGTCCAAACAAATGCCGCTGGTCCCACCGGCTCCCTGCCTCTGGACGAAGAGTTCCTGCGCAACGCGCCCAGCGGCGACATCTTCGGACTCACGCAGGATGCCGGCATGGGCTGGAGCCCGCGGCGCCTGCGTAACCCCGAGTTCCTGATTCTCAGCACGCAGGGCGGGATTCGCGCCCCGGACGGCACGCCTGTTGCCCTTGGATACCATACGGGACACTGGGAGGTCGGACTGTTGATGGAGACGGCGGCCGAGAGGCTTAAGGAGCTCGGCATGGTGCCCTTCGCCGGCTTCGTCACCGACCCCTGTGATGGCCGCTCGCAAGGCACGACCGGAATGATGGACTCACTCCCTTATCGTAACGACGCCGCCATCGTCCTGCGGCGGTTGATCCGTTCATTGCCTACACGAAAGGGGGTCATGGGTATCGCCACGTGCGACAAGGGTCTACCCGCGATGATGATCGCCCTCGCAGCGCAACGGGAGATGCCGGTAGTGATAGTGCCTGGCGGCGTTACCCTTCCCCCCAGTCACGGCGAGGACGCGGGGAAAGTACAGACAATCGGCGCCCGCTTCTCCCACGGTGAAATCACGATGGAGGAGGCGGCGGAACTGGGCTGCCGCGCCTGTGCATCGCCCGGCGGCGGCTGCCAGTTTCTCGGCACTGCCGCGACGGCTCAGGTTGTTGCTGAAGCATTGGGTCTTACTCTTATGCATGCCGCGCTTGCGCCTTCGGGACAGTTGCTTTGGAGAGAGTTGGCTGATCGGTCTTCTCAGGTTTTAGTATCACTACACGAAAATAAAATGACATGCGCCGATATTCTTACAAAAAAAGCCCTTCACAACGCCATGGTCGTGCACGCTGCGTTTGGCGGTTCGACCAATTTGCTGCTGCATATACCAGCTGTCGCCCATGCGGCAGGGCTGCCGCGCCCATCCGTCGCCGACTGGCAGCGCGTCAATGCGGACGTGCCCAGGTTAGTTGACGTCCTGCCCAACGGACCCAAAGGCCATCCCACAGTTCAGGCATTTCTCGCCGGAGGGGTGCCGGAGGTAATGCTCCACCTGCGCGATCTGGACCTCCTGCATCTGGACGCGCTTACCGTCCATGGGCGTCCGCTGGGCGAACTGCTCGACGAATGGCAGAGCAGCGAACGTCGCAAGCGTTTGCGTGAGCGGCTTTTTGCAGCCGACGGAGTCGACCCGGACGACGTCATTATGGACCCAAAGACGGCGGCGGCGCGCGGGCTGACCAGCACCGTCACGTTCCCCACAGGCAACCTGGCTCCGGAAGGATCTGTGATAAAGAGCACGGCCATCGATCCTGCAGTTGTTGACGCGGACGGCGTCTACCGCAAGACCGGCCAGGCTCGCGTCTTTGTCAGCGAACGCGAGGCCATCGCTGCGATCAAGGGCAACCATGAGAAGCCGGTCCAGGCAGGCGACGTAATCGTACTGATCGGCCGCGGCCCTATGGGAAGCGGCATGGAGGAGACCTATCAGCTGACGTCGGCCTTGCGTTATCTACCCTTCGGCAAGGAGGTGGCTCTCATCACCGACGCGCGATTTTCCGGCGTCAGCACGGGGGCATGCATTGGGCACATCGGCCCAGAAGCCCTCGCGGGCGGCGCAATTGGCCGGGTTCGGGAAGGGGATACGATCCAGATCGAAGTGGACACTGTCAACCTTCGGGGCAGCCTCGACCTGATAGGACAGCCAAGCGGCAATGGAAGTGGGGGTAACGGCGATGGGTCGGGGCTGGCGGCGCAGCGCGAGGCCGGTTCAGAGCTTTTGGCCGGCCGTTCTCTGCATCCCGACCTGGCCGCCGATCCGCGACTTCCTGGCGATACCCGCCTGTGGGCGGCATTGCAGGCCGTCAGCGGAGGCACCTGGGGCGGCTGCGTCTATGACACCGACCGCATTCTGGAAGTGCTCACCGCCGGAGAAAAAGCCCTGGCTCAGCAGTAGCATGAAATCGACCGCAAATGGGTCTTATCGCTCGACGCCGGCCGCTATTCAGGAATAGGGGTACGTTTCGCACTGTTGTGCATCACTGTGCATCAGCGGCTGCCGTCTAGGGATCGCTGCAGTCACGGGTGAACCCACACTGCGTACAGATGATTTTGCAGTGGCGTTTGTCCACCTCGCCGCCGCACAGCCAGCAGAAGGTGTCGTCAAGCGGCTCGTAGGCCGGTACGAATTCGGTCTCCGCGACTTCAGCTCTGTGCTCGTAACTCTCGCGCTCGATGCGCTTGCCTGGTCCGTAGAAGGTGGCTTCATATCCCTGAAAGTCGCCGTCCTTGTACAGAAATTTGGCAGAAAAGTAACGGTCATCGAACAGCCACGGGATAAACAGTCGGTCTCCCGGCCACAGGTTCAGCTCCAGCAACCGGTCGTTGTCGATCCAGGCGAGCCTTCCCTCCTGGGAGTCGCGTAGCTGCCCGGTCCAGCGCTTGGCGAGGAAGAGCCACACATACCAGTCGGCCTCTCCGTCAAAGTTGGGGAAGGTAATCTGGCCGCGGAGCGCCGGGTCGAGGCAAACAAGCCCGCTTTCTTCGTAAACTTCACGCACCACGCACTCCTCGGGCGATTCACCCGGCTCAAACTTGCCGCCGAGCCCGTTCCATTTGCCCTCGTGGTAATCGTTGGCCCGTTTGACCCTGTGCAGCATGAGTGTCTGCCCGGGCCGCTGCACATAGCAGAGGGTTGCCAGCTTCAGGCTGCTATTGGTCATGTTCAGAACGCCGCCAACTCTTGCGCACGGGCGTAGATCTTCTGCGCGCTGGGCCGGTATGCGTCTTCCAACGTGGGGCTGAAGGGAACGGGTACATCCAGGCCCGTCAACCGCTGGACCGGCGCGTCAAGCCACTCAAACACCTCCTGAGCGATCAGCGCCGCCACTTCCGCGCCGACTCCGGTGTTGCCTGTGGCGCTGTGAACGATCAGTACTTTACCGGTCTTGCGGGCGGTTTCCAGGATGGCGCCGGTGTCCAGGGGCTTGAGCGTGCGCAGATCCAGGATCTCGGCTTCAATACCCTCTTCCGCCAATCGCCCGGCGGCCTCCTGGGCTTCCCGCACTTGTGCGCCATAGGTGATTATCGACAGGTCGGCGCCCGCGCGCGCTGTGTGAGCCGCGCCGATGGGTACGGCGTACTCGCCCGCCGGCACCGGTCCGCGCTCGGAACGGTAGAGGATTTTGCTCTCCATGTAGATGACGGGATTGTTGTCTCGAATGGCTGCGATCAGGAGGCCCTTGGCATCGGCCGGCGTGGCGGGCGCCACGACTTTGAGGCCGGGCGCGTGTGTGAACCACGCCTCCGGATTCTGGCTGTGGAAGGGGCCGGAGCGAAGCCCGCCATCGCAGGGCGCGCGAATCACCCACGGCACAGGCGCGCCCCATCGATAGTGGTTGGTGGCGGCGAACTGGACGATGCTGTCGAAGCCGCTGGAGATGAAGTCGGCGAACTGCATTTCGATCACAGGCCGCATTCCCATCAGCGCCATGCCGGTGCCCATGCTGATGAAGGCGTTCTCGCACATGGGGGTGTTGAAGATGCGCTCAGGCGGGTATTTCTCGGTCAGCGGCTTCGTCACCTTGAACGCGCCGCCGAAGGGGCCGGCCACGTCCTCGCCGAAGATGATCACCTCCGGGTCGCGCGCCATCTCGACATCCAGGGCCTCGGTGATCGCCGCGATGTAGGTCAAATCCTGCGTGCCGCTCATCTCATCTGTCCTCCCGGATTCCGCGCCTGTGCGGGGTATGCGGACCGCCTGCAGGTATTTTACCAATGATTCCTGGGGCTTTCCTATTGCGAGCGCAGGTTGAACGAGAGATCACGAGCGTTTTTGCCGGACCGTTTCGATCCAGCGAGGGGGCAGAGTAGTGCAAATGGGCGAATCATGCAACTCCTGGGGTATTGCTGGGCCATTCAGAACATATGTTATACTGTGGCAACTTGCGCAGCGACCACTGCCCGGGCGCCGGGTACGATGCTTCGGCGCTCTACGCGCGGTCACATAAGCAACTATATGGCTTGGCCGACGGCAGCGAGGTCAGGCTTGAAAGCACAACCGGTGACGAGGAATTATGGCGACTGTACTGATCCGGCAATTGGATGACGAAGTCGTAAGGCGGCTGGAGCAACGCGCCGCTGGAAACGGACGCGCTCTTGAAAGCGAAGTTCGCCACATTTTAGAACAGGTCGCTGGGGACGACATGGAGGAAAAGAGACGCGCATTTCGGGAATTGTCCAAGAAAATGAGAGAACTTACCAGTGACCGCCCCCATACGCCATCCCATATTCTGATCCGTGAAGATCGCGACAGCGGGCATGGGTCTGCGTGATGCGATTGGTGGTGGATGCCAGTTCTGTCATCAGATGGTCAATTGACACACGAACTTTGGAGGTCAACAGAAGATGTCTTCTGAAATAATCTTTGAAGTGACCGAAGCTGTCGAAGGCGGTTACAACGCACGGGCATTGGGATACAGCATTTTTACACAGGGGGAGGACTGGACCGACCTCAAAGAAATGGTGAAAGACGCAATTCGATGCCACTTTGAGGATGACTGTATGCCCAAAATAGTAAGGCTTCACCTTGTCAGAGAAGAGTTGATCTCAATATGAGACTGCCACGTGATTTGTCGGGCGACGATCTGATCAAATTGTTGCGTCGCTACTACGGCTATCGGACCTTCGACAAAGAGGCAGCCATGTCAGCTTGACCGTGGAAATCAGGGGCAAAGAACGTCGAGTGACTGTCCCACTCCACCGTCAGTTACGCGTAGGAACGTTGCATTCGCTTCTGAGCGATGTAGCTGAACAGTTTGAGTTGACGCGGGATGAAGTTCGGCGAAAGCTACTTGATCAGTAGCTGGGATCGATGCTCTTGTTGCGGGCGACCTTCTTATTGAGTTCGGGCCTTATCAATTCGTCATCAGGCAATTCTTATCAGGAAGTTCCTGTAACCACAGACTCTTCCTCAGAGAGCAACATTAGGGGACAGGATGATTCTCTCATGCTTCACACTTTCGAGTACATAGTTCGAGAGTCCCTATTGAAATGGTGGAATTCTATGTCATCTGAGGCGTAACAAATCAACATGACAAATCATAATTCGACCAACAAACTCTACTTCGGCGACAACCTCGACATCCTGCGCCAGCACGTCGCCGACGAAAGCGTTGACCTGATCTACCTCGACCCGCCCTTCAACTCCAAAGCCACCTACAACGTGCTGTTCCGCGAGAAGAGCGGCGAACAGTCGGCCGCGCAGATCACCGCCTTCGACGACACCTGGCACTGGGGCCTGGAATCCGAATCCGCCTACCATGACGTGGTGGTGGACGGGCCGAAAGCGTTGGCCGACCTGCTCCAGGCCATGCGCTCATTCCTGGGCCAGAACGACATGATGGCCTACCTCACTATGATGGCGCAGCGAATTGCAGAACTACACAGAGTGCTCAAACCTACAGGCAGCATCTATCTACACTGTGACCCTACAGCGAGCCATTACCTCAAACTGCTGATGGATGCAATGTTTGGCGCAGGCAATTTTAGAAATGAAATCATTTGGCGGCGCACGACAAGCCATAGCGACGCTAAAGGTTTCGGAAGTGTCCACGATTCAATCCTTTTCTACAATAAAGGAAACCAATTCTATTGGAACAAAGTTTTTCAGCCTCTGAATGCAGATTACATCGAAAACTATTATCGCTATGAAGATTCAAACATGCGCAGGTTCATGTCAGCTGATCTGTCTGCTGCGGGTCCAGGACCAGAGAGAATGTTCGGCGAACGCGGCGCAATTCCCCCTCCTTCCGGGCGACATTGGATGTATGATGATGCCGGAATCGAACGACTACTGAAAGAGGACAAAATATATTGGACCAAAAATGGGGTACCCAGGCTGAAGGTCTATCTGGATGAGCATCCTGGGCTTCCTGCCCAAGACGTTTGGGATGACATACTTCCGCTACGATCATGGCACAAAGAACGCCTCGGCTACCCTACCCAGAAGCCCGAAGCGCTGCTCGAACGCATCATCAACGCCAGCAGCAACGAGGACGACGTCGTCCTCGATCCGTTCTGCGGCTGCGGCACCGCCATCGTCGCGGCCGAACGGCTCAACCGCCGCTGGATCGGCATCGACGTCACCCACATCGCCATCACCCTCATCCGCCACCGTCTGCGCGACTCCTTCGGCGAGGAGCTGCGCCCCTACTCCGTCCTCGGCGACCCCAAGGACCTGCCCAGCGCGGCCGCCCTCGCCCAACAGGACCGCTACCAGTTCGAGTGGTGGGCGCTCGGCCTGGTGGACGCCCGCCCCGCCCAAGACAAACGCAAGGGCGCGGATTCGGGCGTGGACGGCTATATCAACTTCTTCGACGACGGCAGCGGCAAAGCCAAGCGCGTCATCGTCCAGGTCAAGAGCGGCCACGTGCAGCGCAACCAGATCGCCACGCTCAAGGGCGACATGGCGCGCGAAAAAGCCGAGATCGGCCTTTTTGTCACCCTGGAGCCGCCCACCGCGCCGATGCGCAACGAAGCGGCCGCGGCCGGCTTCTACGAACCGAGCCATTTCCTGGACCACAAGTTTCCGCGCGTGCAGATCCTCACGATCGAGGCGTTGCTGTCCGGCGCGCAAGCCGAATACCCGCGCTTTGCGCCCCAGGCGACTTTTCGTAAAGCGCCGCGTCGTTTACGGCAGCGGAGAGAACAGAAGCGGATGATTTGAGTTATGAATGACTATACGAAATTTTATGTACAGGACAGCACACTCGGAGGCCACAGTGAACGTAGAAATTCGCGATGAAAGATTCCGCGCCGTTGTCGGCGACGACGTTGAGATCGAGGAGGTCGGCAGCGGCTTTGAATTCACCGAAGGGCCGATCTGGAACCACGTGGAGAAGCATTTGATCTTCAGCGACATACCCGGCAACATCATGCGCCGCTGGCGGCCCGACGGCGCGATTGAAACCTGGCGCCAGCCCAGCAACATGGCCAACGGCAATACCTACGACGGCCAAGGGCGAGTCGTGACCTGCGAACACGCTACCAGCCGGGTGACCCGAACGGAGAGTGACGGCTCTGTGACGGCGCTGGCAACGCATCACGGTGACAAGGAGCTCAACAGCCCCAACGATATAGTCGTCAAGAGCGACGGCTCTATCTACTTCACCGACCCAAGCTTCGGGCGCATGGAGTACTTCGGCCGGCCGCGGGAGCGGCAACTTTCCTTTCAGGGCGCTTACCGGCTCGACCCGGACAGCCGCGAGCTTACGCTGCTCGTCGACGATTTCGACCAGCCCAACGGCCTCTGCTTCTCACTGGACGAGTCGCAACTCTTCATCAACGACACGATGCGGGCGCACATACGCGTCTTCGACGTGAACAGTGAAGGTATACTCGAAAACGGCCGCGTCTGGGCCGAGGTCACAGGGGGCAGCGACGGCGCGCCCGACGGCATGAAGGTCGACGGCGAGGGCAACCTCTATGTGACAGGGCCGGGGGGAATCCACGTTTTTGACCCGGACGCCGCCCGTCTCGGCGTCATAAAGATGCCCCAGGGCTGCGCCAACTTCTGTTGGGGCGATGACGACTTGAAAAGTCTGTTTGTAACCGCCAGCACGTCGCTCTACCGAGTGCGTGTTCAGGTTGCAGGAAGACGAACGTTTTAGCGGCTGCTGAAGGCAGTTGTCGAAGACCGCAAGAGGTTCGCGCAGGAGACGCTTTCGTCACACGCGGGTCACAGAGATTGACGAATCGCGACCGCTGGGCTAGGTTTGTCCGGAAGAGCCAACACGATATTCAGCAGAACTGGGAGAATCAAAGGAATGATAGCGCTTGACGTCTATTTCAATGCCAAAGACGGCAACGATGCCGCTCTTGAAAAAGTGATTGTGGAAGTTTGGATGGAGGCGATGCGCCAGCAGCCGGGCTTCATCAGCGCGACGATGATGACGCCGTTTCCCCAGGAGGAGCTTGACGCCATGGGGGCGGTCAAACCGCCATTCTCGCATGAAGTGATTTCGTACTGGGAGAGCGAGGCGTTACGTCAGGCGTGGGTCGCGCGCGACATCCACCAGGAGGTCTGGCCCCAGGTGGAAGCGGCGGCCGAGGTCGTCATGTATACCGTGTCCAACTGTGATCAGAGTTGGAGCATGTAAGCAACGGGAGTGGGAATCGGGGAGAGCGCAACGCTCTCCTCACTGCCCGATACTTTCCCCTTCTTCTTGAAATTGGGCGTCCACAACCGCCAGGATGGCGACGTTGACGATGTCCACTACCTCTGCGCCGGTCTCCAGCACGTGGATCGGCTTGCCCATCCCCACCAGAATCGGACCGATGGCCTCAGCGCCGCCCAAGCGGTGCAGCAGTTTGTAGGCCGTATTGGCTGATGCCAGTTCCGGGAAAACGAGCACATTTGCGTCTTCAATGGCGCTGAACGGATAGTGGCGGCGCATCAGGTCCGGCACGACCGCGACGTCAGCTTGCATTTCGCCATCGATCTGCAGGCCCGGCTGCTGGGCCTTGACCAGCTCGGTGGCCCGCTGCACCTTATCGACCTGCGGATGGCGCGTGCTGCCGAAATTGGAGAAACTCAGCATCGCCACTCTCGGTTCGACGTCAAACTGTCTTGCTACTTCGGCGGCGTTGATCGCGATTGCCGCCAGCGTTTCGGCGTCGGGGTCGATATTTACCGTGGCGTCGCTGAAGAAATAGATGCGATCGCGGACGATCATCAGATAGACGCCGCTGAGAACGCCGCGCTCGGGCGCGGTCCCGACAATCTGCAGGGCGGGCCGCAGCACATCCGGGTAATTATAGGTCAGCCCGGAGATAAAGGCGCCGGCGTCACCGTTCAGCACCATTGCCGGTCCGAAAAAATTGGCCTGGCGCATCAGCTCATTGGCCCTGGCCAATGTCACGCCTTTGCGCTGGCGCTCATGGTAGAAAGCGGCCGCATAGTCGCGATACTTGGGATCCTGGTGTGGATTGACCACGGTAGGCCGGTAGTCCAGACCCAACTCCTCGCAGCGAATGTGGATCACTTCAGGGTTGCCCAGCAGGATAGGCGTGCCTATGCCCTCCGACTCGACTGCATAGGCCGCGCGTATAATCTTTGGGTTTTCGCCCTCGCCGAAGACCACCCGCTTCGGATTCTGTCTGGCCTTGCTCTGCTGCGTGCGCATCACCTGCACGCCTTTGCCGATGCGCAGCGCCAGCTCATCGAGATACTGGTCCAGATCGATGGTCCGGCGGGCCACGCCCGTCTCCATCGCCGCCTTCGCCACCGCAGGCGCCACCCACATCAGCACGCGGCTGTCCAGCGGTTTGGGGATAATGTATTCCGGCCCGAACTGCAGCGTGTCGAGACCGTATGCTTTCATAACGCTGTCGGGCACGTCCTCTTTGGCCAGGTCGGCCAGCGCTCGCGCCGCAGCCAACTTCATCTCCATGTTGATGGCTTTCGCCCGCACATCCAACGCGCCCCGGAAAATGAACGGAAAGCCGAGGACATTGTTGACCTGATTGGGAAAGTCGCTGCGCCCCGTCCCCATGATGACCGTGTCGCTGCGCGAGGCTATCGCGTCAGGATAGGGGATTTCCGGGTCGGGATTGGCCATGGCGAAGACGATGGGATTTTCCGCCATTGCGCGCACCATGCCCGACGAGACCGCCCCCGCCACAGAGAGGCCGATCAGCACATCTGCGCCGGCCATGGCTTCGCCCAGGGTACGGGCCTCGGTCTCGCTGGCGTACTCCTCCTTCCACTCGTTCATGTTTTCCATACGGCCTTTATAGATGACGCCGCGGCTGTCGCACATGATGATATTGCTTTTTTCGGCGCCGAGCGCAACGTAGATGTCGGCGCAGGCTATGGCGGACGCGCCGGCCCCGTTTATTACGATGCGGGCCTCGGCGAGCGGCTTGCCAGCAATCTCAAGAGCGTTCAACAACCCTGCCCCCGAGATAATTGCCGTCCCGTGTTGGTCATCGTGGAAGACAGGAATATCCAAACGCGCCTGCAAAGTCTGTTCTATCAGGAAACATTCAGGCGCCTTTATGTCTTCAAGGTTGATGCCCCCGAAAGTAGGCGCAATCAGTTCGCAGAAGCGCACCATCTCCGCGGCGTCCTCGGTGTCCACTTCTATATCAAAAACGTCGACGTCGGCGAAGCGTTTGAAGAGAACCGCCTTGCCCTCCATGACCGGTTTCGAGGCCAACGCGCCGCGATTGCCGAGTCCGAGGATGGCCGTGCCGTTGCTGATGACCGCGACAAGGTTGCCCCGCGAGGTGTAGTCGAAGGCGTCTTCAGGCCGCGTTGCAATCTCCAGGACCGGGTGCGCTACACCGGGAGAGTAAGCGAGGGAGAGGTCCAGCTGCGTCTCCATGGGCTTGGTCGGCGTGATCTTCAGCTTCCCGGGACGGCCATTTGCATGGTAGTCGAGTGCATCCTGTTTTGTCAGCGTCATTCGTATTCTCCGCGCTTTGCAGTTCAGTCTGTCTACGTTCATTGTATGCGATGTGGTATAGAACGCATACCTTGAGGGCAAGCGGGGCTAAGACAGCACGCGGGGTTATAGAAAGCAGGTCGAGATTCCCGCCGCAAGCATTACTGTCCTGGTCCCGTTCGTGAGAAAAAGGAACTGCCCGTACACAGCACGAAAATTTGCGCAGACTATGGCGTATGCTATACTCACGCCGGAAGCAGACCGCCCTTGCCTACACCCCCGGTGGCAGTCCGGAGATCATCTGGGCAGTTTGCAGGCTTGCCGCTCGTTCCTGGCGGTTCGCTTTCTCGATTGAAATCCAATCTACAGACTGGAATAAACCGTATGGCGACAGTCGCTGACGTATCCGACGTCAGTACCGGGCGCATTACCAGCCCGCTTTCCATCCTCGGCGCTATCTGGGGCTCCTACTTTTTCCGCAAGTTCCTGCGTGCGCTGGCCACCATCTTCATAGTCACCACAATTATCTTCTTTTTGGTGCGCCTCCTGCCCGGCAACCCGATAGAAATATATGTCAATCAGTTGGTCGTCACGTACGGAATGCCCGTTCACGAGGCAAAGGATCAGGCTGCCGCTCTCTTCGCCATTGACCTGGAGCAGCCGGTCATACTCCAGTACTTTTCCTACCTGCAGAATCTGGCGCGGGGCAACTTCGGCCAGTCGGTCCTGTCCCCCGGAACGACGGTTACCGAAGTAATCCTGCGATTCCTGCCGTGGACCCTGTTCAGCGTTGGCCTGGGGCTTCTGATCAGCTTCACAATCGGCGTCCTATTGGGCGTCATCATGGCCTATCGGCGCGACAGCTACCTTGATCACGGCTTGACCGTGCTGAGTTCCGTAATAAGCTCAGTGCCCGATTTTCTTATTGGCCTGCTGATCGTCGTCTGGTTGGGCGTACAGTGGAAGATCCTGCCGATCGCGGCCATGCGCGGGGCATACTCTTCGGGCATGGTACCGGGACTGAATCTGGAGTTCTTTCTCGATGCCTTCTTCCACGGCGCTTTGCCGATATCCACATATGTGTTGACCAGCATTGGATTTTGGATGCTGAGCATGAAGAGCAACACGATCAGCACGCTGGGCGAAGATTATGTGACCATAGCCAAAGCGCGCGGGCTGAAAGAGTGGCGCATTACAACGGCCTATGTGGGCCGCAATGCGATCCTGCCTCTCTTTACAATCCTGACTATTCGAATCGGCTTTGTGGTAGGCGGCTCCTTGTTGGTAGAGCAGATCTTCGAGTACGGCGGCATCGGCCGTATGTTGGGCCAGGCAATCAATCAACGAGACTATACCTTGATGCAAGGAATCTTCTTGATCATCACCTTTTCGGTGATCTTCGCGAACTTCTTCGCCGATGTTCTCTACGGATGGCTTGACCCCCGGATTAAGCTGCAGGATAACTAAGGCTGATCATAGATCGACCGGTAAAGTAATACGCTATGCCGGCTTACCACGGCCAAAAAAGGCGCAGGAGCAGATAGATGGCAGCGCATGTGATGGAAGGCGAACAGACCGAAAGCATTCTCGTCAGCGCATGGAAGGGATTTCGTACCTTCGTTCGCCTCCTGGCTTACAATCGCGTCGGGTTTATCGGTTTTCTGGTCGTAATTTTCATATTCTTATTGTCCTACGTAGGGCCCGTGTTTATCGAACTGGATACCAAGACCAAGATTGACAAAATATATATCACGCCGACGATTGAACACCCTCTGGGAACCGATCACCAAGGCCGGGACATCTGGTCCCAGATTGTCAACGGCGGCAAGGACGTAATCTATGTGGCGTTCTTGGCAGCGCTGATATCGACGGTGATCGCGGTCGTGTTTGGAACGATGAGCGGCTTTATCGGCGGATGGATCGACAGCGCGATCATGTCGGTCACCGATATCATCCTCACGATCCCTCAGTTCCCGCTGCTGGCGGTGCTGGCTGCCTTTATTTCGCTGAACAGTCTGACCTTTTTGGGCATACTCATGGGGCTGCTGAACTGGCCGACTTTATTGCGGGCCTTGCGCGCGCAGGCGCTTTCCCTGAAGGAGCGCGACTTTATCGAGGCGGCCAGGGCGCTGGACCTGGGTGTCTGGCATATCGTCTTGCGGGAAATGGTGCCGAATATGATGCCCTATATCGTCGTCAGTTTCGCGCTGGGTATGACCTTCGCAGTGTACCAGCAGGCCGGGCTCGTTTTCCTGGGCCTTGTGCCCATCAGCGCCGGAAACTGGAGCGTGATGATTCAACTGGCGTGGGTGCGAGGGGCGATATTTTACAAGGACAGCGTCTGGTACATCATGGCGCCGATTGTCGCTATCGCCATTCTACAGTTGGCGATCATTTCCATGACCCGCTCGCTGGAACTGGTGTTCAATCCTCGGCTGCGGGCCAGTGAGTAGGGGACCGGTTAAGAGTCAACTATGAGCCAAGCCACCGACCTTTCCTGGCATCAAAATGTAGAAGAAAACGGCAGCCAGCCGCCATTGAGCCTGCAAAACGTTCATGTCAGCTATCGCACTCGCAAAGGTAGCGTCCAGGCCGTACGGGGAGTCACGCTCGACTTGCAGGCCGGCGAAAGCCTGGCTCTTATCGGCGAGAGCGGCTCGGGCAAGACGACTTTGGGGCTGGGAATCGTGCGCCTCCTGGTTGACACCGCTGACGTCAGTCCCGGGAAGATCATCTACCGCCGCGACGGCCGGGAACTGGATGTGCTCTCCCTTGGCGAGGGTCCGCTGCGGGAATTTCGCTGGCGGGACTGTGCCATGGTCTTCCAGTCGGCGCTCAATGCATTCAATCCAGTGTTAAAGGTGTGGGACCAGGTATGGGATACGGCCAAGGCCCACCGCTGGAACAATCGCGAAGAGGTCCGCGAGCGTTTCCTCGATCTTCTGCGCTTTGTGCAACTGGACCCGGACCGGGTGATCGACTCTTACGCACACGAACTGAGCGGAGGAATGCGCCAGCGCACTTTACTAGCCATTTCCCTGCTGCTCGACCCGCAGATACTGATCCTCGACGAGCCGACGACGGCCCTGGACATCCTTACCCAGCGCACAATCATCGATCTGCTGCGCAGGTTGAAGGAAGACCTGCACTTTACGATGCTCTTCATTTCGCACGACCTCGCCATTGCGGCCGAGTTGGCGGACCGGGTTGCCACCATGTACGCCGGGCAGGTTGTAGAACTCGGCCCGGTTGAGGAGATTTTCTATCGGCCCCACCATCCCTATTCTTTGGGACTGATCCGGGCGGTGCCGACTGTGACCGGCGGCTTCGAGGAGCTCTCGTCGATCCCCGGCTCCCCGCCCGATCTGATCAATTTGCCCACCGGTTGCAAGTTCCATCCCCGGTGTCCTTTTGCAAGCGAGCGCTGCAGCAGTGAAGAACCGAAATTGGAACGCGTAGGCGATAACCATTTGGCTGCGTGCTGGCATGTTGATGCAGTGCAGGAGGATATCGAACGCAACGGGCTGCGCGGCAGGCGCACATGACTGGAGCGACGCAATTCGCGACAGCATTTCATGGAAGCAAAGGCTCGGCCAGTGGAGGCCGCAACAGATGACGCCGATTATCGAACTGCGGAATGTAACCAAGACCTTTGGCAGCGGCCGCGATCGGGTCACGGCGGTCGACTCGATTTCGCTTGATATCGAGCCTGGAGAAATCGTTTGCCTGGTTGGTGAGAGCGGATGCGGCAAGAGCACCACCGGCCGGATGGTGGTCGGTCTGCTCCCGCCTTCGGACGGGCAGATTCTCTATCAGGGCCAGGACATTTCGGCGATGGACAAGCCCGACTATCAACAATATCGCCGCGCCGTCCAGATCATTCACCAGGACCCCTATGCCTCGCTGAATCCTACGCAGACAGTGCGTCAGATGATCACGACCCCCCTCTTGCGCCATCAGACGCAGAGGGCGAGCAATAATGGAGGAGGGGGCGGCAGAAGAGGCCGCCGCAGGGACGTGGAGCGGCGGGCAGCCGAGTTGCTGGAGATCGTCGATCTGACGCCGGTGGCGGACTTTCTCGACAAGTATCCGCACCAATTGAGCGGAGGTCAGCGCCAGCGCGTGTCGGTGGCAAGGGCTTTGACAGTGGAGCCGAAATTTATCGTTGCCGACGAAGCTGTCTCGATGGTGGATGTGTCGATTCGCGTGAGCCTGCTGAACATGCTATACAGGCTGAAGGACGAGTTTGACGTAACCTTCCTCTTCATCACGCACGACCTGGCGCTGGCGAAATACTTCGCGTGGGAGGGGCGTATCACCGTCATGTACCTGGGGCGGATTGTTGAAGAGGGGCCGACGCCCCGCCTTATCACCGACTCGCGGCACCCCTATACGCAGGCGTTGCTGGGCGCCGTTCCCGAAGCCGACCCGGAGCTGGCGAAGAAAAAGGTGCATATTGAACTGCGCAGCGCTGAGATTCCCAGCTTGTTGAATCTGCCGACCGGCTGTACATTTCACCCGCGCTGCCCATACATTGTACCGGGCGAGTGTGACATCGGCGTCCCTCCGTTGGAGCGAATTTCAGACGGAGGAAGCGTGGCCTGCCCAGTCCGCATGTCGGAGCCGAGTCAGATTGTGTGAAGCAAGCGGGGGCCAACTGCATTCCCGCTTCTGATGCAGCTCGGAGCCCGACAGGTCATAAACAATACTGATGGATCCATTTCTGGGTAGAGCGGCATTTCACATTGGGTTCTACATTGCCTTTGTTGCCGGCGCGCTCCTGATCTTTCTGGAAAAGGGGACCGCCGAATACGTGATCACCCAGTTTACTCTGGGTATCGGGCTTGTATATCTGCTCTTAGTCGTAATTCTTGTGCAGTGGGGGAAGCGAAGGGAGCGGTGAACCGAAGGGGCTGGCAGGCTGAAAGCCAGCTTGCGAGGGACACCGTCCTTCATCTCCCCGGTTATTCACTTTCTCAAATATCCCAAAGGAGGATACAGAATGAACCGAAAGCTTTTGCTAATCCTTGCGCTGATCGCCGCGCTGGTCATCAGCGCCTGCGGCGCGCCTGCGGCTGACACCGGCGGCGGCGAAGCGGCTCCGGCCGCGGCAGAGGAAGAAGCCGCGCCGTCTGGAACGGGCGTTGCCGAGTTCCATCCGGCCTGGCCCTATGCGCCTCCGCCCACCGGACACTTCAACACCTGGGTCACCAATGGCATGACCCTGGGCATCTACCGCGCCCTCATGGAACCGCCTTTGTTCATGTTCCTGTGGGCCGACGGCAGCTGGATGCCGGTAGCAGGCGAGTCGTGGGAATGGGTTGACGACGTTACCTTGCGTGTCAATCTGATTCAGGGCGCGAACTGGAGTGACGGCAGCGCCTTCACCTCTCAGGATGTCGTCGATACCTTCTCCATCTCCCGCCTGCTCAGCCAGACAGTCTGGCGCTTCCTCGACGATGTGCAGGCCGTGGATGATCACACGGTCGACTTCGTTCTCAGCGGGCCTTCCACGACTGTGCCCCGCCGAGTCCTGCGCGAGGTACACATCACCGCCTCCTCAGTCTATGGCGACTTCGCCCAGCGCACCCGCGACCTGGTCGAGGCTGGCATGACCAATGAGGATGACGAGTGGAAGCAGCTGCTGCAGGAGTTCAACGAACTGCGTCCCGATGAGATGGTTGTCTTGGGGCCGTACGCGATCGACCCGGGCAGCATCACCGAGTCCCAGATGATTCTCAACAAGGTTGAGACCTCTTATTGGGCTGACACCGTTCGATTCGACCGCATGGTCAACTACAATGGTGAGACGCCGGTCGTGACCCCGCTCGTCCTCTCAGGCGACGTCGACTATGCCACGCACGGCTTCCCGCCGGCCACCGAGCGCGAGTTCATGTCCCTGGGCTACCGCATCATCCGCGCTCCAATCTACGGCGGCCCGGCGCTCTACTTCAATCACACGATCCATCCCTTCAACGTGAAAGAGGTGCGTCAGGCCCTGGCCTACGCCATCAACTTTGAAGAGAACGCCTATATCTCTCTGGCCGAATCGGGCGTGGCGCAGGAGTGCATGTGCGGCTTCTCCGACAACATTACGCCCCTGTGGCTGAGTGACGATGCGCGCGCCAGCTTGAATCCGTATACGCAGGATCTGGAAAAGGCAGAGCAGATGTTGCTCGACCTCGGATTCACTCGCGCTGATGACGGTGTCTGGATTGACGACACGGGCGCTCGCATGGAGTGGGAGTTGACCGCGCCGGCCGAGTACTCCGACTGGTCTGCCGCAGCTGAGAATGTGGCTGAGCAGTTGACTGCGTTCGGATTCAAGACCAGCTTCCGCGGCGTGAACTTCCAGCAGCATCCGATCGACGTGAATGAAGGCAAGTTCCAGCTGGCGATTCGCGGTTGGGGCGCAGGCAATCCGCACCCGTCCTTCTCCTACGAGAATGACTTCAGCACGCACAACGCGGCCGCGACGGGCGTAGGCGCATCGGGCGCCGGCAGCATCGAGCTTCCCGGCATGTCCTTCGATCTGAACGTCAGCACGGACAGCGTTGGCGATGTCGACCTGTGGGCTCTGACCAAAGAAGCCGGGTCCGGCGGTGATGCCGACATGCAAATCGCGGCGCTGGACAAGATCGCCATGGCCTACAACGAGCTGCTGCCGCAGATTCCTCTGTGGGAGCGTTACGGCAACAACCCGGTACCCAGCCGCTTTGCCAGTGGATGGCTGCCCGAGGGAGATCCGATCTACGTGAACAGCCCGTATGCCGACTCCTTCGTCGTTATCCAGATTCTGACCGGACAGCTTGGTCCCGCAGAATAAGAAAACCGACGAAACTGCACGTGACTTGAAATAAGGGCCGGCACGCCTGTGTCGGCCCTCCTCTTTTGACGTCGGCGGCCTAAATGGCAGGTCCATCAGAAAGGCAGACACGACACCTGCGCCACCAGCGAGGGAAGAATGAACACGGATTTGACACAGGAACAGATCGATTCTTACCAGGAAAACGGTTTCGTCGTCCTTCACGACTTCCTTACGCCTGACGAACTGGATACGTGGCGACACGCGGTGGGCGGAGCAGTGCGTCAGCGGGGCAAGCAAAGGATGTTCAACCAGGAAGTGGACGAGGACCGGGAAGAAACTTACTACGACTACGTTTTTGTACAGCGAATCAATCTCTGGCAGGACAGTCAGGAAGTGCGGCGGCTGATACTGGACCCGCGTTTGGGGAAGATGGCTTCGGATCTGGCCGGCGTGGACGGGGTGCGCCTTTGGCATGACCAGGCGCTGATCAAGCAGCCATGGGCCAACCCCACGGGCTGGCATCTCGACAACCCTTACTGGTCCTACTCGTCACGTGAGACGCTCAGCCTCTGGGTCGCTCTCGATGATGCCACGCTGCAGAACGGTTGTCTCTACTTTTTGCCCGGCAGCCACAAGACGGCCACCTTCGACAACGTCAGCATAGGTGAAAACATCAGCGACATCTTTCGCGTTTATCCCCAATGGAAGGATACGATGGCGGTGCCTGCTGAGATGAAGGCCGGCTCCTGTTCATTCCATAACGGCCTGATCGCGCACGGCGCAGGGGCCAACATGACGCCTGGCTGGCGACGGGCCATGACCTGCGGCTTCATGCCAGACGGCTGTACGTTTAACGGGAAACAGAACATCCTCACCGATGAGCAGTTCGCCAGCTACGAGATCGGCGATGTGCTGGATGATGACCGACAAAACCCGCTGACTTTCCATCGGACCAAGCCTTTCGAGGCCAAACTGGCCGAACAGTTCGCTAACGGTCAGTGACCAGCCGCTGACGACCCCCGTACATCCGATTACATCCCATAATCGGGGTGGGATTGGGGCGTTCCTCGGTCGGCAACACGGGATGCGGGCGGGGACGCCCGCGCTCCCGGCGTGGCCCCAAATCCGGGATGCGCCCTCCCTCCAAGCTGTTTGACTAAATTTTTCCGCTATGCTAGGATTCCCGGAAATTTTGCATTCCCTCCCACTGCCCACTTGACTATACGAATCCACTCTAGAATGAGGAGGATGCTTCGTGCTGAACGTAGCAACTATTGGAATGGGCAACATCGGCAGAACGCACGCCGGTGTCTACCAAGCCAGCGAACGCGCGCATCTGACGGCCGTCTGTGATGTGGACAAGAGCATCGCCGACGCGGCCGCGGAGCGCTTCGGCATACCCGCCTTTTACAGCGTCGCCGAACTACTCGCTGCGGTCGAGTTGGATGCCGTCAGTGTCACCACGGCCGGGCCTGAGAACGGCGGTCATCACTACGAGCCGGTCATGGCGTGTCTTGGGGCGGGGCTGCACGTGCTATGCGAGAAGCCCATCTCGAACAACATCGAACATGCCCGAGAAATGGCGGCCAAGGCCGACGAAACAGGCCTCTATTTTGGCATCAACCTCAACCACCGCTTCGTGCCACCGGCCGCAAAAGCCAAGCAGTGGGTGGAGGAGGGCAAGTTGGGCGATCTGCTGCTGATGAACATGATAATGTGGATCGGCAACCCGAACGACACATCGCCCTGGTTCCATATTCGCGCCCTTCACCCCCACAGCCTCGACATCATGCGGTACTTTTGCGGTGACGTGAAGCGCGTCCACGCATTCTTCAATCAGGCCCCGGGCCGCGTCTGTTACTCCAATGCCCAGGTAAACCTGGAGTTTGCCAACGGGGTCGTCGGCCACCTGACGGGCAGTTACGACACGAACCCGCGACACAACCTGGAACGCTGCGAAGTGATGGGGACGGCCGGCCGTTTCGTGCTCGACAACCTGTACCAGGAGTTGACGCTCTACCCCCGCCAGAGCGAAGAACTGACCGTTGTGCGCAACAGCATTATGGGCGGCCTCAGCGGTTTCGACGCCACCTTCACCAACCGCATCAACCGCTGGATCGAGCAGGTAGATGACGGCGTGCCGCGTGATGAGATTGAAGCTTCCGGTCGTGAAGGGCTGGCGGTGCAGGAGATCATTGAGGCCGCCATTCGTTCTCATCATAGCGGGAAAGCGGAGGACGTGCCGGCCGTTTGACGAATTGTTACAAGGAAAACCATGGACCCGGCGCCCGACGGCAGGCGATGCAGTGATTTTCTACAGCCACATCCCCCACCAGGGCGCTGAGACGGGGCCGGATCCGGAAGGCGAGATTCACGCCAATGTCGTCCTCCACTAGCAGCAGAATCCAATGTTTCCCGGCATCAAGTTTGTCAGCAATCCCGAGTTCATTCTCAAGACTCTGGGTGATGCTGGCATCTTCCATTTGCAGAGACTGAGTAGAAGCTCCACAGATTCATTTCAGACATATTGAAAGGGAGAATTCAATGAAGCGTTACCGAACTGTGCTCGGCCTGATTCTTCTTTTGTCGCTTGTCGCCCTTGCTGCTTGCGGCGCGCCGGCGGACACCGGGATGGCTGACGAGGCTCCGGTGGCGGAAGAGGCCACGGCAGACGACGAAGTGGTCGAAATCGAGGAAACCGAAGAAGAGGCAATGGAGATGAGCGGCGAAATCGTCGTCAGTATTGCCTCCAATGACGTGCAGACCTATCAGGCGATTGCCGACGCCTACATGGAGTTGCATCCGGACGTGACCGTCCTGGTCGAATTGAAGGCTCCCGGCGTCGACGCCTATCTGCAGTGGATTCGCACGCAGTTCACGTCGGAAGTGCCGCGCGTGTCGATCATCGAGTCACCCCATCTGCGCGAATTCGCCCAGGAAGGGCGGCTGGTCGACTGGGGCCCCTACCTCAACAAGGAGAATCCCTACACAGGCGAAAAGTGGGAAGAAAGCTTTGAAGTGTGGGGCCTGAATCTGGTGCGCGACCCCAACACCGGCCAGATGTTCACCATGCCTTACATGTCGGTTCAGACCTTCTGGCTGTACAATAAGGCCCTCTTCGAGCAGGCCGGCATCACTGATGTACCGCCGCAGCCGACTTGGGACCAGTTTGTCGAGTGGAACGAGAAACTGAGAGACTCGGGCGTTATTCCTATTGCAATGGAAGGGACGACCGAACAGATCTGGGGCGGCGGCCGCATGCCCTGGCTGATGCGTTCGGCGATGGACCAGTACCATCGCGACGAATTGCAGATCATCCAGTGTCAGGAAGGGGACTGGTGCTTCCGCGAGGGCATTGACGACGTGTGGGAGTACAATCCTTCCGACGTGCGCAACGACGACCCGGACCGCGTCTCCGTCAACATCGCCCGCCATCTGGCCGCCTTGCGCGACGGCGCAATCAATTTCAACAACGCATGTACCGTCGAGATGATGACAAACATCGGACGCGTCTTCCAGACAGCGAACGGGTTCGTGCCCGAAGGTTGGACCGGCATGGCCGATGCCTATCCGCTCTTCCTGACGCAGAAGGCCGCCATGCGCATGGTGCATGGCGGCATCTACACCAGCCTGCCCAAGGACATCCGCGCGCTGGCTCAGGGTGAGTACGGCGGTCAAGCTGAAGTTACGGAAGAAGACTCGGCCGCCGCGGTCGAGTTTGAGTACGGCCGCTTCGCTTTCCCCAACATCGAAGGCCCCTGTGTACAGGGGACGGCACGCGCCAATGAGTTGACGCAGGGTTACCTGGCGCTGCCGGTTAAGGACCGCGTCCAGAATGACCTTGAGGTTGACTTCGTCATGTTCTGGACCAGCCCTCAGGGCATGCAGATCTTCCTTGAAAACAAGCTGGATCCCGAGAACCTGCAGGGTGGTATCGCCGGTCCGCCGCTGATAAGGAACGTGACGCTTCCCGGCGAGTGGGAGGAAGTGTTTGCCCAGAGCGTTTTCGTAGGCAACTATGAAAAACCAGGCGCACCGGGTGACGCGGTAGCACGCGGCTTCTTCAAATACGAAGAGACGAAGCGCGAGTGGTCGATCATGGTACAGGAGTTCTTCGAGGGCAAGATAACGGCCGAGGAGTTCGCGGAAAGCTACCAAGCCCTGCTCGAGGACAACTTTGACGGCCTGCTCGAGTACCTCAACCTGACACACGAGGACCTGGACAGCCCCGAGAAGCGCCCGCCGGGCTGGGTCGCTGCCGGGCCGTACTAAAGGGCTGGCCTGCGCGTCCGCTATAAGCCCGAGGAGGACGCGTCCTCCTCCACGAACGACCGTCTATGGGTTTGTCAACGCAACGCGCGTCAAACAAGAGACGATCTTATCTCAGTAGATCAGGCAAGCCGCTCTCGCAAGGGAGCGGCTTGTCTAGTTTGCACATAGCCAGGAGAGCGGTTCTATTCAGGCGGGCCGTTGGAGCGATCGCGCTTGCCGCGACTATCCTCTTGGCCGTCACCGTGCCACTCGCAGCGCAGTCACCGGAAGGATTGTTGTGGGAACATGACGCGGCCAGTCGCGTCCAGGCCATCGCCCTTTCGGAAGACGGGGCGCTCGTTGCCGTTGGCAGCCGTGACAATTCTCTGCGACTATTTGACGCCTCCGGCGAACTGCTCTGGCTGTTCGAGACAGAAAACAGCATTCTCGGCTTGGATATGTCGCCAGATGGGCAGTGGCTCGCGGTGGCCTCTGAGGATCGCTTTGTTTATCTGCTCGATGGTGACGGCAACGTACTGTGGAAGTTCAAAGCAGCCCGGCCGATGAACAACGCCGCCGTAGCCAGAGACGGTTCCCTTGTCGCAGCGACTTCCGATGACCTGTCGGTCTACGTTTTCGACAACAAGGGCAACCTGCTGTGGCAGGAGGAGCTGGGCATTGGAGTTCGAGCTGTCGACGTCTACGGGAGCGGCGAAAAGGCTCGCGTTGTTTTGGGCTCCGACGACGGGCTGATAACGATTTACAGCCGCGAAGGCAGAGACCTGCTCCAGATGTGGCTTGACTACAATGTAGAGTCGGTCTCCGTTACGCCGAACGGCGCCCGCGTCCTGGCGGGCTCAGGAGACGGCTCGGCCATTTTGCTCAACGGGGCAAACGGAAATGAGATTTGGCGTTTCCGGGCCGAGGAATCCGTCAACAGTGTTTCATTGGCCGGAGACGGATCCAGCGCCCTGGTCGGCTCGGAGGACGGGAGCGCGTATCTGCTGGACAGCGACGGCAAGCTTACGCACCAATTTCGGCAGGAATCCGAGGTGCTGAGCGTAGGCTTGGCTGGCGATGGCAACCGCCTTTCTGTTGGAGCAGTCTCCGGTTCGGCAAGAATCTATGATAGAGCGGCGGCGTTGAGCGGCGCGGCCCGTTCATCAGCGCAGCGCCAGCGTTTGCTCTTAGCGGTAGTTGGCGTTATCGCTTTGCTCGTCCTCGCGGCGGTTTGGGCCGCTCGCAACACGGCGGCCGGGCAGCAGGCCTGGCAGCGCAGCGCAGCCGGACCTATCGGCGTGCTGCAAACGATGTGGAGCGCGCGCCTTTCCTATCTGCTTATTTTGCCAACCCTGGCCCTGCTTCTGACCTTCAACTACTATCCCGCGTTCTCCGGCTTGTATCACGCCTTCACCGACTGGAGTCCCGGTGTCCGCACCGAATGGGTGGGCCTGTCGAACTTCGAGTCCCTGATGGAGAATCGCTTTTTCCTTTCCGGCTTCCGCAACGCGGCTATCCTGGTCGTTGTTTCGATTGCGAAGACGATGACCATGCCGCTCCTGGTGGCTGAATTCATCTTCAATTTGCGAAACAGGTTTTCGCAGTACTGGTTTCGCACTCTCTTTGTCGTGCCGATTGTGTTGCCGGCGGTGGTGGAGATCCTCGTTTGGAATAATATCTACGATCCCGCCATCGGTCTTCTCAATGAGTCACTCAAGTTGGTGGGCTTGGAAGAGCTCACTCGCGTCTGGTACGGTGACGCCAGCGTTGCCCTTGGCTCAATCATCTTTATCGGCGTACCCTGGGTGAATGCCTTCGCGCTGCTGATCTTCTACGGCGGCCTCATCTCCATTTCCAACGAAATCATAGACGCCAGCCTGGTGGACGGGGCAAGCACGTGGCGGCGCTTCTGGAGCATTGATTTGCCCCTGCTCATGGGCCAGATAAAACTGCTCCTCATACTCAATTTCATTAACGCCGTTCAGACATTCGAGCTTGTCTTCCTGACCACTGGCGGCGGTCCCGGGGCGGCTACATACACGCCCGCGCTTGAACTGTACTACAAGGCAATGCGGATGGATCGCATGGGCATAGCCTCGGCGATCGGTATGATTCTATTCTTTATCATTCTGGCGGGCACAATAGTGAATATGCGCTTTGTCAGTTCCTCGACCGAGTATGAGGCCTGATATGGTTACGGTGCGAGAAGGCCAGGAGTCAGAGGGGGCAGCGGCGGTCGTTGCGCGCGGAGAGAGCGTCGAAACGGCAGACCAGCCTATTCTTACCTCCCGCTCCGCTTTCGCCGTTCTCCAGTTGACAGGCGGGCAGTTCCTGCTTTACGCAGTCTTGCTCATTCTTCTCATCGTCACCTTCATCCCTATCATCTACCTGGTGGCCCTCTCGCTCAAGGACAATGGTCAAATCTACGGGCGTTTCTGGTCGATGCCCGAGCCCTATCGCTGGGAGAACTTCGCGCTGGGCTCACTAGCCATCTGGCGGGCGGTTCTGAACTCGATCCTGACGTCCGGAAGTTCGACGGCTGCCACCGTTGTGCTCGCCAGCCTCAGCGGCTATGTCTTCGCACGCCACCGCTTCCCCGGCAAGGAGCTGATCTATACGGGAATCCTGGCTCTGCTGATGATCCCGCCGATCCTGACGCTCATTCCGGCCTACGTTCTCATCCTCAATATGGGCCTGGAAAACACCTACTGGGCGCTCATTCTGCCATGGACCTCGGGGGGTCAGGTCTTTGCACTGCTGCTGTGCCGCAGCTTCTTTGCCACTTTGCCGGAAGAGTTTTTCGACGCCGCCCGCATTGACGGCGCCAGCGAGCTGCAAAGTTTCGCTCAGATCGCGGTGCCGCTCTCCGCGCCGATCCTGGTTACTGTAGCGGTCGTCAGACTCGTCACTACATACAACCAGTTCATGTGGCCTTTGGTCGTAATCTCCAGCCCAAAACGTCAAGTCGTCGCCGTGGCCCTGACCCAATTCACTTCCGAAATCGGGGTAACCGACCTAGGCCCGCAGATGGCCGGCTACATTCTGGCATCGATTCCTCTGATCGTCCTGTTTTCCTTTGGCATGAGACACTATGTGCGGGGACTGACCGCCGGTGGTCTGAAAGCCTAAACCCACTGTCTTCCTACAATTCAATCCCGAGGTTATCGCATGGATAAAGTACGAATCGGCGTCCTGAGCCACGCCCACGGACACAGCAACGCCTACTGCCGCAAAATGCTGGAGTTCGACGATGTGGAACTGGTGGCTTGCTGGGACGATAACGAGGCGCGCGGGCGCGAGGCCGCCGCCGCGTTCGGAATGGAATACCACCCCAATTCAGAAGCTGTCACCGACGACCCCAACATTGACGCGGTGATCGTCGCTACCGAGACAAATCGCCATGCCGAGTACGTGGAGCAAGCGGCCGAGGCCGGCAAGGCGATCCTCTGCCAGAAGCCGCTGGCGACTACATTCGACGACTGCGACCGAATAATTGAAGTTGTCCGGCGGACCGGTGTGAAATTCAGCGTCGCCTTTCAGATGCGGCAGGACCCGGTCAACCGCAAGATCAAGGAACTGGTCGACGCCAACGCGGTCGGCGAAATCGCGGTTGTGCGGCGCAGGCACTGTATCGGCGTTCTCAACAATGAGGGCTTCTTTACCGGCCCAACCCGCTGGCATGTCGACCCGGTGGCGAACGTGGGAATGTTTTTCGACGATGCCATCCACGCGGCCGACTGGTTCTACTGGACGTTTGGCCAGGCCACGCGGGTCATGGCTGAAATCGACAACGTCGTCTCCAGGATTGCTCCGGACGACAACGGCATCGCCCTGTTTCGTTTCCGGAGCGGAGCGATCGGCACGCTGTTCAACGGCTCTACCACGGTCGCCGGGGTCAACACCACCGAAATATACGGCGCAGAAGGCACCATAATCCAGGACTACGGTGACGGCCCGTCCACGTCCGCGCCACGACCCTCTGGCGCGGCCCCCTTGCGGATGATTCGACAAGGTGACACCTCTTGGCAGGAGTTTGACCTGCCGATCCCGGCGAGCCAAGGGGAACGGATCGCGGGCGTACCGCGACCATTTATCAACTACGTTCGGGGCTTGAGTGATGAACACGTCAGCGCCGAGGAGGGGCGAAAATCGGTCGAGATGATCTTGGGGGCTTATCGCTCGGCGCGAGAAGGCAGACGGGTCTCTCTGTAGAGGCCGCGCCGGGGAATGCGGTCCTCAGATCAGGGGCAGAAGCGTATTCGCCGTCTCTTCAACGAGCCAGCTGTAGAACTCTTCCGACAGAACGCCGCTGCCGTGATCCTGAATGAACTGCAGCTGTTCCGCGGTCAGTTCTGCTTCGGCTGCAGCCACCGCGTTTTGGTAAGGGTTGGCCGGCGTTCTGTCCAGCGGCGCGACAAATTCAACCGTCAGCGCGCCGTCGTAACCGATCTCCTTTAGCGTATTCACAATCAGAGGCCAGTCTAACGCGCCCATGCCGCAGGCCATGCGGTTGTTGTCGGCAACATGAAAGTCGACCAGCCGCTCCTTAGCGTTCCTGATCGCCTCAAGCATGTCGGCCTCTTCAATGTTAAGGTGGAACGTGTCGAGACAGACGCCGCAACCAGGACCGACTTCCTCAGCCAAAAGGACGGCTTGGTCGGCCCGGTTTAGAAAGTTCGTCTCAAATCGGTTGAGCGGCTCCAGCGCGATGCGAATACCTTCCTTCTGAGCATGGTCGTGGATCTCTTTCAGACTCTCAACGGCCCATGCCCACTCCTGTTCAGGCGTGTCCATCGGGGCCACCTTGCCCACCTGCGAAGGCACGATGGTCATTTCATAGCCGTCCAACTCCTTGGCCATCGTGATGCAGTCATTGAGATAGGCGATCGAGGTGGCCCGCACCGACTCGTCGGCGTGGATCAGATCACGACCCTCGAACATCAGTGACACTGCCCCCCAGCATGCGATTCCGTTATCTGCCAGCAGATTACGCAGTTCCTTAGTATTGAAGACTTCCGGCTCCCCACTGATCTCGATGCTTTTGTAGCCGTAGCGGGCCAGCCTCCGAACAGTCAGATCGATCGGTTCTGCGCGCATCCAATTGTGCATCGAAAGGTGCATGGAATCTCTCCAGGAGGTTGTGTCAAGTCAAGAACGGCGCTTTCGCGGGAGGCGTAGGAGCAGACTACTCGGCCGACGCTGACCCCATGCTTACCCAGTCGATTTCACGTTCCGCTTGTGTCAACAAGATAGTGCTCAGGTCGCCCACGTGCTGTTGCAGATGGCGAATATTGTAGATTTGCAGTTCCAGTTTGTCGAACGGCAGCCAGAAGAAGCCGGACGGTGCGCTCAGGTCAATAGTGGGCACAGTACTGTCTACGAAAGACCGCAAGTATTCAATGTAGGCCAGTATTTCTTCACGACTATATGGCTTATCGGCCACGGGCTGCTCATGCGGCGGCCATGGCGTCGGGCCGAGGAATTGGTACCCTTCTCTTGCCTTTTCCCATACCGCCGCTTCTTCGTCTGACGGCTGAAGATAGAGGTCCACGTAAAAGAGGGCATGGAATGCCACGCGCCAAAATGGATTCGCCTGTCCTGGGACGTTCCATAGTTCTTCAGGGCAGGAGCTAACCGTCTGCTCCATCATCGACAGGGCGGCGTGGAACTGTGAAGAGATTGTCTTGGGAACATCCATACTTCGAACCCTTTCCATTCGGGTTGCAGAACGGCTAGAGCGCAACAATTCGAGTCAATTTGGACTACATGTGCGGACAGGCATAAGGGAATTGGTCAGATTGTAACGGCCCACCCATACACTGTCAATCGCTCGACTTGTGCTTTATCAAGACCGTGCTAACTACTGTAGAACTTGGAATCATGCTTAGCTCATTTTCTGAGTCCAACACAATGTGCATCAGAGTAATGTCGGTGACTATCCCGGAGTTTCTGCCAATGGTCACGTTGTCACCAATTCCTATGGGCCGAAACAAGGCCAAGAAGATCCCAGCCACTGTGTGTCCCATAACGGTCTGTGAGGCAAAGTCGGCGACCAGACCCGCAAAGCTGCCCATCGTTAGCGCTGCCGCGGCGTTGTCGGTCAAAACCGAAACCAGGAACGAAAAAATCAGTCCATATCCGATCAGTCGTGAGATGACGCGTATGGTTCGGGCAACGTCTGCTGACATTCGCCTTTGAACGATCACGTACACCCACTTGGTCCCGGATTGTACGGCTACATGCCCCAAGAGCGCCACCAAGGCGATCGAAATGTAGTTTTCGTACGGCACTAAGAAGCTGAGAAACTCAAACTCCTCCATTTTGGACGTTAGGGCGAGGAGGGCAAAGAGAACAAGAATGGAGATGACCGTAGTGAGCAAAGGAAGGGTAGGCGAAGCATTCGTTTCGGGCTGGCTTGTACTGACGGACATTGTGCGATTACCTCCTGGGGGGGCTCGTGCTGCCTATTGCTTAAGACGCTGTCCCCAGGTGCCGCCACCTGCTGTTGTCCCTCAGGATCCAGACACAAGAGAGCGAGCGGCGAACGCCTATACGTTTGTCATGCAACGAGCCTATAGTTGTCGTCAGGTCTGGATCGGCTGAACTCTAACGAGAGTAACAAGACGGCATACTGATGTCAAGGATCCGTCCGAATTCCAAAGGGACCAGAGCGGCAGGAAAAACCGTGAGAGGGTGTAATGTTTAGTCAGAAATGCTTACAGCATTCCATTTGGATGCTGGTGGGAACCTGGAGATTGGTTATAGGCGGAAGCAGACCTTCGGATGTCCTGGCCGCGCGCGTCAATCAGGCCGCATCTCGGAGTTTTCCTCTGTACTAGAATTTATCAGAAAAGGTCGTAAAGTTTGGGCCACATTGGAGGCAGCCACCCTGAGACAACCGCCACCTCATCTGGACAATATTTGGTAAGACTGCTAGGCTACGGTGCATATTGTATCCGGCATTTTGAACGAGCCAAAGAAGAGGAATGGCGGAATCAATTCCCGGGGCGTTGATTCAAAAGGCGGTCTATCGCTTTGCCCGCACGTCAAATATTCGGTACTTCAGAGCAGAGCGTACGCGCTCCGGAATCGAGTTTCTTTACCCGATCAGTGTCAACGGCTCGCGCATCGTCGACACAAGCCGCAACGGGCGCGACTACGTAATCCTTTATCTGCTCACGAAGTGGGGCAAGCTAGCGGCCGGCGGCTATTGGCTGAACCCTAAGAAGATCTTCGAGAAGGCTTACGTCACCGATGCTACACCCGCCGATCTAGTCCTTGTAGCCGAACGTCTCGAAGACCTGCCTGAAGCTCATCTTCTCCTGGATGATGTTTTCAACCGGGAGGAGGTGGAGGTAGATATGGAAGTGTGGGGAAGCGCGCTGGAATGAGCTGAGACAAGGTATACAACCGGTTACATTCGCAGATGAGAAACACAATGACCAGATCTGACAAGAACGCCGCGTCATTGTCCTCCGAGTTGGAGGAGGGAAACGCTTTGACGCTGGACTTCGGCAAGCTGCAGTCAATCGGCCGGGGAGAGGCCGCAGTCATCCCGGTGGCGGTACAGGACTTCGACACGAAGGAAGTACTTATTGTTGCCTACGTCAACCAGGAAGCTCTGACTTACACGCTAACACACGGCGTTGCCGCATTTTGGAGCACTTCGCGGAACGAGTTGTGGGTGAAAGGCGCGACATCCGGCGACAAGCTCGAACTGGTCGATGTGCGCGTCAATTGCGAACAGAACTCTCTGCTCTATCTAGTTCGCCCTTTGGGTGCAGGAGCCTGCCACACCAAGGGTGCAGACGGCAAAGCGCGGGCGAGTTGCTACTATCGACGCGTCGACCGGTCAGGCAACGCAACCAAGGGAGAGAAAGAGCAGTCTGAACTATCCTGGCGGTTGGCGTTCGTATGACCGTAGGGCGGGGGACTCTATGTGCCCCCTGTCACAGGCGGTCAGTTCGACGCCGGAAATAGAAATTAATCCTTCACTTTGATTGAGGACCATTAATGAGTCGTTTAACACTTGGAATCCCGAAAGGCAGCCTGCAGGAATCAACTATCGCCCTGTTTGCCAAGGCCGGCTATCAGGTCTATGTACGCGGCCGTTCTTACGCTCCATACATTGACGATCCGGAAATCGGCTGCCTGATGTTCCGCGCTCAGGAGATAGCGCGCTACGTGGAAAGGGGCGTGCTCGATGTCGGCCTTACCGGCAAGGACTGGGTGCAAGAGAATGAGGCCGATGTACGCGAAGTGGAGGACCTGGTCTACAGCAAGGCGACCAATCAAGCCTATCGATGGGTTCTAGCAGTTCCGGACGATTCCGAGATCCAATGTCCGCAGGATCTGCAGGGCAAACGAATCGCCACAGAGCTTGTGCAGGTCACGCGCCGCTATCTTGAAAGGCACGGCGTACAGGCAGATGTAGAGTACTCTTGGGGCGCGACCGAGGTCAAGGCGCCCTTGTTGGTCGATGCCATTGTCGAGGGTACGGAGACAGGTTCGTCGCTGCGAGCGAACCGGCTGCGCATCGTCGATACCATCGCTGAATCCACGACAAAGCTTGTCGCCAACCACGAGGCCTGGGCCGACCGGTGGAAGCGGCAGAAGATTGAGAACCTGGCGATGCTTTTGAAAGGCGCACTGCAAGCGGGCGCGAAGGTTGGCCTCAAGATGAACCTGCCCCGGACCTCCCTGGAGGCGATCACTGAGCAGCTTCCGGCGCTGCACACGCCGTCGATTACTAACCAGACCGACCCGGACTGGGTCGCGTTGGAGGTGATAATCGACGAAAAAATCGTTCGCGACCTGATCCCCGATCTGAAGCAGGCGGGCGCCACGGGAATTATTGAGTATCCGCTGAACAAGGTGATCTATTGATCTTCCGATGGGATAGAGTTCGTTTCTTCAGAAGGGAGCAGTTTAATGTCCATCAAACAGTCAGTCTGCGTCCCGATCCTTCCCCAGGGGACCATGTCACAAGACCAACTCTTCGCAGAAATTGCAGAGATCGGTTACCCGGCGGTTGAGATTTGGGGGCGAGGCGACGACTTCGAAAACTTCTGCGAGACCGCCGCCAACCACGGTCTGCGCGTGGTAAGCATTAGCGGTCACGATTCTCTCCCAGACGGTCTCAACAATGCTGCCAACCATGACAGGATCGCGGATGAGCTACGCGAGTCGATTGACGTGGCCGCTGCAAACGGAGTTGACGGATTGATATGTTTCAGCGGAAACCGCATACCGGGGATGGACGAGCAGGAGGCCATCGCAAACACGGCCGCCTGTCTGCGCCGCGCTGCCCCTCATGCTGAGGCCAAAGGAGTCAATCTCAACTTGGAATTGCTCAACTCCAAAGTGAATCATGCAGGCTACCAGTGTGACCACAGCGCTTGGGGGCTGGCTGTAGTGCAACAGGTTGAAAGTCCCAACGTAAAGCTCCTCTATGACATCTACCATATGCAGATCATGGAAGGTGATGTGATCCGCACGATGACGGAAAACCTGGACGCCATTGGCCACATCCATACTGCGGGCAACCCGGGCCGGAATGAATTGGATGACAACCAGGAATTGAATTATCACGGCATCTGCCGCGCGCTTAGCGGTGCTGGCTACGACGGCTACGTGGGCCACGAATTTCACCCGCGGGGCGATGTCATCGAAGCGCTGCGGCAGGCCTTTGACCTGTGTAACGTTTGAACACGCGGGCCATGTCCCGTCCAACCGACGACGGATGATAAAAGACGCAGCCCAGTCTCTTCATTTTGCCGCCCGACAAGGAGCCGAAATGCCCCGTCAACCCCACGTAATCTACATCCTGTCCGACGAGCACTACGGCGGCGCAATGAGTCACATGGGCGATGCCAATGTGCGCACGCCCAACATGGACCGTCTGGCTTCCGAAGGGGTCAGTTTTGACCGCGCCTACGCCAACTGCCCGATATGCACGCCTTCACGGGGCACGATCTTTTCGGGGCGGCACGCGCATTCCGGCCCTGTACAGTACTTTTTCGACGTGTTCAAGGCAGGCGCGCCGAGCACGGCAACGGCTCTGCGGGCGGCCGGCTACCACACGGCATACTTTGGCAAGTGGCACTGCGGCGTCGTTCACGATCAGGAGCCGCCACGCGTACGGGCGGATAGAACGCAGTACACGCGCTGGCCCCACCGTACGCCGGAGTACCATCGGGCCGGGTTCCAGGACTGGTACGGATTCGAAATCAATAACGCCCCGTTCAAGGGCTTTTACTATCACGAAGATGAGCCCAATCCACGCAGGATGGACGGCTATCAGACCGACTTTCTCACCGATCTGGCCATCGACTATCTGCAGTCTTACGATCGCGAAGAGCCGCTCTTTCTCGTTCTCAGTGTCGAGCCGCCCCATTTCCCCCTCGAAGCTCCGGAATCGTTCGAGCGATTCGATCCTGCTGCGCTAGAGACCCCGCCTAGCTTCGCCGACTCGCCGGAAATGCGGGGCCAACTGGCCACCTACTACGCCATGGTCGAAAACCTGGACTGGAATATCGGCCGTCTGCGCGAAACGCTGGACAGCCTAAGGGAGTTCAGGAGCAACCGTTTGACGGTCTATTTCTCCGATCACGGCGACTATATGGGAACGCACGGGGCCATCAACCGGAAGGAGAATCCCCACGAAAACTCCGTTCGTATCCCCGCCGTATTTCACTGGCCGGAGCAGATTCCGGCACAAGGTAGGCGGGAAGGACACCTTTTCAGTCTTGTCGACCTGTTCCCGACCACTCTTGGACTACTGGGGCTGGACGTACCGGTCCATTGCCAGGGGCTTGACTTCAGCGAGGCGTTGCGTGGGCAGCCGGACTTTGCCGGGCCGGACGCTGTCCTGATCGAAATGTCAGGCAACCCCCGTTGGAATCTGGATTTTCTGGACTGGCGCGGGCTGGTGACTTCCCGCTGGAAGTACGCCTTTTACGAGACGGGGCACGAACTGCTCTTTGACCTCGAAAGCGATCCTTTTGAATTGAACAATCTGGCCGAAACGGACTCGGAGACCTGTTCGGAAATGCGCGCCAAGCTATTGCAGCGCCTGGCTGAAAGCCGCGAACCCTATTTTGACGTGCTGATCGAGCACGGAGCCCCCGTGGAAGGACCGGCGCTGGACGTAGGTGAACGCTATCTCAAGGGCAAGTTGGCGCCCATCTGGCCGGATTTGGTACGCCGCCACGAACCGTGACCGGTACTCCGATGGATCTCCCGCCTGAACTTCCCTCCTACCTTAAGGCGTGGACAACTCCGCATACCGTAGCCTTTGCCCTGCTGGGCAGCTACGCTCGCGGCGATGCCGGGCCGCACAGTGACGTGGACATCGTGCGATTTGTAGATGACGACAAGCACGAAGCCGAAGCCCGGAGTTTCCTGATGGGTGACAGCGATGAGGGAATACGGCGGAACGACGACATACCCGCTCTACGCCGTTCCCGTCCAAGGTTGGTCGTGCGCAGCACGGTCACCCCCAGCCAGGTGGAAGGCTGGTTTACAGAACCGGGGCAGGCGGTCAACGTCATTATTGGGCTGCGAGACGGTCGCTCCCTGTGGGATCCCCACGGTACTTTCGCGGCCATTCAGCAGCGTGCCAGGGAGTTCAAGTGGACGCAGGCACACCAGGAAAAAGCTGACCGAGCGGCGGGCAAAGAGTTGGTGGGCTGGATCGAGGAGGCTCACAAGGGGTTGGAAGGCCTGCTACGCAATGACACCGGGCGCCTGCTGAATGCCCGCTTCGGATTGTCCTGGGGACTGGCCTGGGTGATGCGATTACATAGAGGTGTTCTCTCAACCAGCGACAACACCTTCTACGACGATGTAATCAACGTTGTCGGCTCAGATAGCAGGTGGGCTCGGCTTTTGCGGCGGGTTTTTGGTATAGTAGCTGAGGATGAGGTTTACTTATTTTCACTACACGAAGAAGTGGAATCCGGCCTGTTGCTTTACTGCGAGACATTCGCACTATTGAAGAAGGCGCTACTTCCAGACGACTGCCGCCTCATCGAAGCAACGGTTCAACGCATTCGGACCGAATTGGAAGGTGATGGATAGGCTGTCAGCGAAAATCCAGGATGTTCGACGGTCCGTAGCCGACATTGGGGCGCGATTGCGGTTGCGCTTTCCGCTTCACTTTCGGTACACTATGCGACAAGAAGGTGTGATGACATTTCACGCCACCAAAGTAGACTCCCATAACTGGTGGATTCGCACAGCAGTTCGATGCGAATGACGCTCGTCCTGCGGCCTCATTCGAGTCCCATTAAACCGCCCGAACTGCCACATTTGGGGCCAGTGCATGCCGATGCAAACAATCCCGTCAATGTAGAACGCAGTACACGCCCCTAAAGGAGATGACCCAATGCTGACTCAACAACAGGTCGACTTTTATCACGAGCACGGTTACCTGCGCATTCCCGAAGTGTTCACTCCTAAGGAGACACAGGAACTGTCGAACGAAATGGACCGGCTGGTCGAAGACTGGGCCTTTACCAGCCCTGGATGGAACGGCCCGTGGCGCCTGGCGTATATGGACCCGGAGACGGAAAAGATGTCCAAGTTGACGGCGATGCACGATCTCCACTTCTACTCTGTCGCCTGGATGCGGGCTGCTACCAATCGTAAGCTTGCTACGGCGCTCAGTCAGCTTCTGGGCGATAACGTTGAATTGCACCACACCACCATGCACATCAAGCCTCCTCAGACAGGGCATCCTTTCCCCATGCACCAGGACAACCCTTTCTACGGGCATCAGGACGGCCGCTTTATCGATGTTCTGGTTCACCTGGATGATACCTGCCACGAGAACGGTGAGATCCGCTTTCTGGACGGTTCCCATAAGATGGGCCATCTTGATCACATCACGGAGACCGAAGAAGGACCATGTTCTCCCCACTTGCCCACTGACCAGTTCCACCTGGAGGATACGGTGGCGGTTCCGGCCAAGGCCGGCGATGTCGTGATCTTCTGCATTGACACGGTCCACGGGTCGTACATCAACCAGACCAAAAGCCCTCGACGGCTGGTGCGCATGGGCTACCGTGACCCGCAGAATCGACAGGAGTACGGTCAGAGCATGGGGCGGCCCGGAGTGATGGTAAGCGGATACCGTGAGCGCAAAGAGGGAGACGAACTGCTTCCCATTGCGTGATACCGTCGATCCTTGATTGTGGACGGGCGCGGCGACCTCAGCAACAGGGTATGAATTGAACACGGGGCCGCGTTTTCACAGGCGGCGCATCTTCTCAACACGGGTAAAGGAGAGGACCCAATGCTCACGCAGCAACAGATCAGCTTCTATCACGAGCACGGTTTTTTGCGCATTCCGCACGTCTTCACACCTGAGGAGACCGAGGATCTATCCGACGAGTTGGACCGGCTGGTCGAAGATTGGGCATTTACCAACCCTGGGTGGTCAGGGCCCTGGCGTCAAGCCTACATGGACCCGGAAACCGAAAAGAAGTCCAAACTGACGGCGATGCAAGACCTGCACTATTACTCGGTGGCCTGGATGCGGGCCGCGACGAATCCCAAGCTCGCTGAAGCGCTGAGCGACCTGCTGGGCCCCAATGTGGAACTGCATCATACCACCCTTCATATTAAGCCTCCGCAGACGGGTCATCCGTTCCCATTGCACCAGGACAATCCATTCTACCCTCACCAAGATGGGCGCTTCATCGATGTGCTCGTCCACCTGGACGATACCTGCCACGAAAACGGAGAAATCCGTTTCCTGGACGGTTCGCACAAAATGGGCCATCTGGACCATATCACTGAGACTGAAGACGGCCCCTGCTCACCACACCTTCCCACCGACCAGTTCCACCTCGAAGATACCGTGGCCGTTCCGGCAATGGCCGGCGATATCGTACTATTCTGTATCGATACGGTTCATGGTTCCTACATTAACCAGACAAAGAAACCCCGGAGGCTGGTGCGCATGGGCTACCGCGACCCGCAGAATCGGGAGGTAGCCGGCCAAAGGGTTGAGCGGGCGGGCATGATCGTCAGCGGCTATCGCGAGCGCAAAGAGGGCGATGAGCTGCTGCCGACAAAGCCCGCTAATGCCTGATCCTGGAAGGCTGAAACTCCGGAGAGTGATTGCGGCGTGATCTATGACACTCTGATCGTGGGCTCCGGGTCGGCGGGAAACATTCTCGCCGCCCGCCTGACAGAAGATTCAGCCCGTCAACTGCTACTTCTGGAGGCAGGCCCGGACTACTCGACAAAGGAAAGCCTGCCGGCTGACATTCGACTGGGCTACGGAACGCCGTCCGGCATCATCGCCCAGAGCCACGATTGGGGTTACACGGGCCAAGCGTCACCGCTGCGCGACGACATGCCAGTTCCTCGCGGCAGGGTGGTGGGTGGCTCCAGCGCGGTGAATGCACAGATCTTCTTGCGCGGCATACCGGAAGATTTCGCCGCCTGGGTCAATATGGGCAACGACAGGTGGAGCTTCGACCAGGTTCTCCCTTACTATTGCAAGCTTGAGAACGACCACGATTTTGGCTCTGCGGAAATTCACGGCAGTGATGGGCCCATCGGCGTGCGCCGGTATCCTGAAGAAGAGTGGGGGCCGGACCAACAGGCCTGGGCTGAAGCCTGTCGACAGGCCGGATTCCCGGAGTGTCCGGACGCCAATGTGCCGGATTCCACCGGTATAGGCCCGTTTCCCCTCAATAACATCGCGGGCATGCGCCAGAGCACCGCGGTGACTTATCTGGCCCAGGCCCGCAACCGCCCCAATTTACATGTGCTGGCCGAGTGCACGACGCGAAGGGTCCTACTGGAAAATGGGAAAGCAGTTGGCGTGGAGGTGGAACGTGACGGCCTAGTGGAACGGTACTTCGCCGAAGAGACCGTGCTCTGCGCCGGCGCTATCGGGACGCCGCAGATATTGATGCTGTCCGGTATCGGGCCGGCGCCCCATCTGCAGGAAGTCGGCGTAACTGTCAATCACCACCTTCCTGGTGTGGGAGGAAACCTGCGCGACCACCCAACGGTAAACATGCACTGGGAACTGTTGTTCAGGCCCACTGGCCTCTTCCACTGGCATCAGGCCGGCCTGCGTTACACGGCTACAGGCTCAAGTTTGTTCAATGATATGATCGTCTATATCGCGGCTGTGCCGGATAATGCGGGAGGCGACGGAGACTATCTCTTCGTGCGGCCAACTGTCAACCTCGCAGCTGGGAAGGGTGAGTTGCGTTTGCGCAGTAACAGCATCGGTGACCAGCCTTTGCTCAACTACCGGTATTTCGAGGAACAGTTCGACCGCGAGCGCCAGCGGGAAGCAATCCGGCTCTGTACCGAATTAATCGAGGAGCACCCAGCATTTCGCAGTCTCTGCGGTCGCGTTTTGGAAGGCCCGGGCAACGGATTGCAGGATGACGAGGCCCTGGATCGCTGGATTCTTGCCAACGCCGACACTGGTCACCATACTTCCAGTACCTGCAAAATGGGGCTGCCTTCGGACCCACTCGCTGTTGCCGATCAGTCGGGCCGTGTGCATGGCATTGACGGCTTGCGCATCGTTGATGCCTCGCTGATGCCGGACAGTGTGCGCGCCAACATCAATGCAACAGTTATGATGATGACCGAAAAGATTGCTTCTGAGATGGCCGGGGAAAACTGAGTTCGGCTGAAGGATTCTTGCAGGCCAGGATGCAATTGGCGGCTGCCTCTTCCAGGCCCAACCGGGCTATTTCTACAGGAACAGAATGGAGTAGCAGATATGACCTGTCGTATTCTCATTACCGATTATGCGTGGCCGGATCTTGAAATAGAAGAGGAGGTTCTGGCGGCCGTAGGGGGCGAGATCATGATGGCCGGAGAAGGAACACCCGGTGAGATCATCGCGCTTGCCCCTCAAGCAGACGCCATCCTTACTTGCTGGAAGGATGTACCGGCGGAGGCCCTTGATATCGCGCCCAACTGTAAGGTCGTGAGCCGCTACGGGATCGGGCTGGATAATATCCCGATCGGCCGCGCCACCGAACTGGGCATGCTCGTCACGAATGTTCCTGACTTCTGTTTGGAGGAGGTGTCCGACCACGTCATGGCCCTTTTGTTGGCAACCGCCCGTCAAATATTGCCACTTGCGCGCACGCCTGACCGCAGCGGCTGGACGAGAGAGACGCCCCGACCGATTCCGCGGGTGAGCGGCCAGACGCTGGGGCTGATCGGCTTTGGAAACATCGCCCGCGCTCTTGTTCCCAAGGCACTGGGTTTCGGACTGCGTGTCATTGCGTTTACGCCGCGGCTTCGAGCCGAAGACGCGCCGGACGGGGTTGAGGTGACCAACGACCTTGGGCAGATGCTCGCCGAATCAGACTATGTGTCAATTCACTGCCCTCTTACTGAGGAAACGGCTCATCTCATCGATGATGCCTCGATTGCCCAGATGAAACGCTCGGCGTTACTAATCAACACGAGTCGCGGGGGTGTCATCGACGAGGAAGCGCTCATCCGTGCGCTCCGGGAAGGACGCATCGCCGGCGCTGCCCTGGATGTCACCGATCCGGAGCCGCCTGCAGCGGACAACCCTCTCTTGTCGCTTGAAAACGTGATCGTCACGCCACATGCCGCGTTTTACTCTGTGGCAGCCACGGCCGAGTTGGCGCGTAAGGCGGCGGAAAACGTGGTCACTGTCCTACGCGGGGGCGTTCCAAGGACGCTCGTGAATGCGGAGGTGCTGGCCCAGGAGAACTGTCGTTTGTCCAGCAAGGGTTGAGGGTATCAGACCTTCCCTTTAGCGGGAGTCTGCCACTACCTCGTTTTCGAGGCCAAGTGTGTCCAACTCTGGAAACTGGAGCACGGCCAGGAACGAATCGTTGAAGTCGCCCCGCCCGGATAGTTCATGGTACTCCACGATCTGGGGTAGCGATTGAGCCACTTGCCGCTCGCGGAAAGAAAGCAGCGTGATTTTGGCGCCTTCTCCGGCGGCATTGCCCACGGCCTTGATTCTTTCGACGGGTACGGGCGGCACAAGCCCGATTATGCGGGCGCTCTGGGGATTGATGTAGCTGCCAAAAGAGCCGGCCAGGAAAATCTCGACAAGTTCATCCACCTCGACGCCCAACTCCTGCATAACCACGTCGATGCCCCCGGCGATTGACCCCTTGGCAAACTGTAGTTCCCGCACGTCCCGCTGGGTAAGGACAATCGGTCTGCCGCTACCTGACTCTTCAGGCCATGCCAGGACAAATGAGCGACGGCCTTCTTCGTCGGCGATAATACGCTTGGCAAGATCAGGTACGACCATCGTGGACGCATCCTCTGCCTTCACGAATCGTCCCGACGGGAGCATTAACCCGCACAACCGCAGTTGGGCCACTGCGTCCAACAAGCCAGAACCGCAAAGTCCGATCGGCGGCACATCCCCAATCACCTGGAGCTCTATCCCTTTCGAAGTAATGGTCACAGCCTCAATTGCACCGTCACTGGCGCGCATGCCGTCCTGGATCTGTGCTCCCTCAAAAGCGGGCCCGGCGGGCGCTGCCGTGGCCACAGTACGGGTGGCAGACCCCAGAATGATTTCGCCATTCGTGCCAACATCGACCAGCAGTCGCACGCCTTCATTTTGCGCCAAACCGGTGGCCAATAGCCCCGCCACCAGGTCTGCGCCAACGTAGGCGCCGAGATAGGGGAGGCAGTGTATCTGTGCCTGAGGCAGGATATCCAGACCCACCTCCTGGGCCGATGCCTGTACCATATCCTCGACAGCGGGGATAAAGGGTTCAAGACCTATTGCCTCCGGGTCAATGCCCAGGAAAAGATGCTGCATCGTGGCGTTGCCAGCGGTCACAACCTCATATACCTCGTGAGGGGCTACACCGCCTTCATCCAGGAGTTGTGCTATCAGGCCGTTCAAGGTTTGAAGGATGACTTTATTGAGCTCTGACAGACCGTCCTCATGGAGCATTGTATAGCTGATTCGGGAGATAACGTCGGCTCCCTGTACCGCCTGGCCGTTGAGGGCGGAGCGAACGGCGACCGCCGCACCGCTGTTCAGATCGATCAACATGCCCACAACCGTTGTTGTCCCGATGTCGAAGGCCAGCCCGTAGACGCGGTCGCTGGTATCCCCACCTTCGACACTGACCAACTCGTGCCCGACCACAACTGCAGTGACCTGCCAGTCGTTCCGGCGCAGAACACCGGGCAACTGACGCAGCAGATTCAACGAGGCTTCAATTGCATATCCTTCCGGCTCGAGTGCGTCACGAATTCGGCTGAAGTCGCTGCGTTGGTCTTCAAGCGTAGCCGGCGTCAGGGTCAAGGGAATCTTGTGGACGTTGGCATTCAGGATGACGTGGCGGTCAAAGCCCATCAACGCGGCTTTGGGGTTGCCCATCAACCGCGGCACGTGGCAGACGACGTCGGAGTTGGCTTCACTGCGGCAGGAGAGCCGCCAGCCGTCGGCCAGTTCTTCTTCGGTGAATATCCTACGGTCGGCCGCGGTGGCCCCATTATTGCCGTGAAGGATACGGACCTTGCATTTGCCGCAAGTTCCCTTGGCGCCGCAGGTGCTGTCGATGGGCAGGCCGATCCAGTTTGCGGCGTTGAAGATCGTCATTCCGGAGGGAACGCGAGTCATCTTGTCGTGGGGGCGGAACTCGATGGAGACTTTTTTCGAGCCAGTAGGCGCAGTGGTTGTCATTGCAGCGAATGCTGATGCGTGTGCGTGTCTGTTTGGGACGGGTCGAAGGCTAACCCGATGCTTGCTGGCGCTTCCGTTCCGACCGAAAAGCCTGAATCAGGTTGCCCGCATAGGCGTCGTGCCCCATGAGCAGGTCAGCGGCGTAGATTGTATGGCGGATTTCGACCTCAAGAGGATTCGTGATGGCTGAAGTCAATCCAGCCGCGATCGCCATCGACAGAAACGCAGCGTTTACGGTTGGCCGCCAGGGGAGGCCGAATGAAATGTTGCTGGCCCCGCAAGTCATGTTGACTCCGAGGTTTTCGCGGATCAGCCGAATCGTCTCCAAAGTGATCAGGGCGGCATTGTCATCTGCGCTGACAGTCAGGGCCAGGGGATCGATCACCACGTCTTCGGGCGGTATGCCGTGATCTGCGGCTCGCTCAACGATGCGCGTGGCGATACGAAGCCGTTCCTGCGGATCGTTGGAGATTCCGGTATCGTCATTGGCGACGCCGACGACCGCCGCGCCATATTTTTTTACCAGCGGCAGCACTGTCTCCAGCCTCTCATCCTCGTAGGTGACCGAATTGACGAGTGCCTTGCCTTCATAGACGGCGAGGCCTTCCTCCAGCGCCTCTACGACCGATGAGTCGATTGAAATCGGCACGTCCACCGTCTGCTGCACGGCTTGAATCGCTTGACGCAGGACTTCCGGTTCAACTCCGTCCACGGGTACGCCGGCGTTTACATCGAGCACATGCGCGTGCGCTTCTACCTGCCGGCGCGCGTCACGACAGACCATGGTCATGTCGCGTTCGATCATCTGTTTTGTCAGGACTTTGCGGCCAGTGGGGTTGATACGTTCGCCGATGATTACAAAGGGGTGTTCGGGACCGATAACGACAGTTTGCTTAGCGGAGGAAATCACTGTATTCATGTCGGGTTACTCTTCATGCTGTCCGGATTTGACCATGAGTTCCTCAACGGCCTGGACGGCGCTGGCCAGGGCGGTAGCGCCTTCGCCGTCGTCGCCTCCCATGCTGACATCGTATCCCATGTCGACCATGAGTTGCTTGGCAAGTCGCACAGCCGCGCTGGCATCGGGCGCGAAACCGTCGGCGCCTACGCTATCAGCATATTCCTGTGTAACAGGAGCGCCGCCAACCATCACTTTGACAGATTCTCGCAGTCCGGCATCAGTAAGCGCGGACAGGTTGGACTTAAAGAATGGCATTGTTGTTGTCAAAAACGCGGAGAAGCCCAGAAGTTGGGGTTGGTGTTCTTGTACCGCGCTGACCACGTCTTCGGGCTTCACGTTGACGCCCAGGTCAACGATTTCGAAGCCTTCGCCTTCTAACATGATATTGCACAGGTTCTTGCCAATATCGTGAACGTCGCCCTTGACAGTCAGCATCACTACCTTGCCAATGGGCTCGGCCCCTTTGTCGACCAACAGAGGTCGAAGCAGGGCCATGGCGCCCTGCATGGCACGCGCCGCCACCAGCATTTCGGGTACGAAGTATTCGCCTATCTCAAATAGCCGGCCAACTTCCTGCAAAGAAGGAATTAGCGCGCCGAAGAGGATGTCGAGCGGGTCCATCCCCAGGTCAATACCTTCTTGGGTTAGCTCGACTACTTCTGCCGCCTCACCGACTAGAGTGTGCTCGTACAGCCCTTCTTTGATTTCTTGTTCGCGGCTCATGGTAAGGGGCTCCTATTGATATCGATTGTCTATGCAGGTTTCCACGATCGATTTGAGATTAGCGACCGGCGCCTGGAGAGGAACGGCGCATTCGGGTGCAATAATGTCCACGCCGGCGTCGATGGCGGCCTGCGCTTCGGCGCGAGCCTCCTCCGGGCCGCGGGCGTACAGGGTGATGGGGTTGTTGACGTTGCCAGTCAATTTCATTTTGCCGGTGGCCTTTTCCACCATTTCGTCCGGTGGATTGGCAGACTCGAAATGATAGCAGGTAAAGCCGGCCTCGTTGAAGTATTCCACCCGGTCCAGGGTCTTCCCGCAGCAGTGCAGGATGACGGGCGCCTCAACTTGCGGCACCAGTTCCTGGTGATGGGGCAGGAGAAAGTCCCTGTACATTGTGTTGCGAACGAGGTCACCGGTAGCGTGGTCTGCCCATACGATAGCGTCGGCGCCGGCCTCTAACTGGGCCGCGGCATAGACCACTGGTACGGGCGCCAACGTTTCAAGCGACTTGCGAACACGGTCTGGGTCCATGATGGTATCGAAGAGGAACTCCTGCGTGTTGTAACAGTGATATGAGAGTGTCCACGGCCCCATTACTTTGCCCAGAATCATGACCTCGTCGCCAAAGTGCTGCTTGAGCAGTCGGATGGCATCGACGGAGCACTTGACGTATTTGTCCTCGAGGAAGGAATCGGGAAAGCCGTCGGGCAGCTTGATTTCCACATCACGGTCGGCCCAGGGCGAGTCTGTGGGGTTGGGCATCATATCGGTATCGGACCAATCCACCTGGCAGCCGAGTGCCATCGCCTCCTGGGCGATGCTGAAAATCGGCATTACGCTATCGAATCCCATTACTTCATGGGCACCGGCGGCGAGGGTTGCCATTGGCTCAGGTTCGATGTTTGCATGAGGGAAGTGGGCGCCGGTAATGTCCATCAGTTCGTAGGTGATAACGGACACGATGCTGGCCGCCGGCGGCCTGTCGACAGGGTCGCCGTTCAGCCCAGCCAAGAACCGCTGTTTTGCAGTCATCTGTTCCATGACTTGCTCTCCCTTCAGCGTTGCTTTCGGATCGGTTGGTGCGGCAACGGTAGGGCCGCAGGAGTTGGAGGCTCTCTACCAGCTGTCCGGATCGAGGCCCAGAATTCGGCCTTCCTGGCAAATGTGTGCCCAGGTCGTTTCGTCGATTTCGATTCCATCCTTCTCTTTGCGCTGGGCGCTGCGAAACTCGGGCTCGCCCGGCGCCAAAATCTCTTGAAAACCCGGCGCGAGGCGACTAGACTTGACGTGACGGAGCAACCCCTCTACTTCCTCGTAGTAGGTAGAGAGCTCGGTAAAGTGCTCGATGTTGTAGACGGTGAAGAGGACGCCATTGCTCCTCATGGTCCGAGAACCATCGGCACAGCCCTCGCCGCTGAGCGCGCCACCCAGCAATTCTACCACAAGACCCAGGGCAAAGCCTTTATGGGCAACTACGCCGCCCAATGGCAGGATGGCGCCCGGCGGGTCAGCTCTGAAGTCGTTCGGTTCGGTCGTTGGGTTGCCGTCGCCATCAATCAGCCAGCCCTCGGGGACCTGGCTGCCCTGATTGATGGCGACGCGGACTTTGCCCTCGGCGACGACAGAGGTGGTCATGTCGACCAGGATTGGGTCTGTGTCGGGGCGGGGCGCGGAAAAAGAGATCGGATTGGTACTGAGACGGCCCTCCAGCCCGCCAAACGGGGCAATCTGGTAGCCAAGCCGCCCGGCGTTAACGAACGCTAAGGCGATCATGTTTCCCTGGCGAGCCGCCATCAGCGGATAGGCACCTGCACGACCCACGTGACTCGTGTTGCGCAAGGTAACCGTGGCGAGACCGTGCTGGCGGGCTTTCTCGATTGCCAAGTTTATAGCGAAGGTTGCGCCAACCTGGCCCAATGCGCCGCCAGCGTCGACGACGGCGGTACTCGGATAGTCGCGAACTATGGTTGGGGTTGCCTGCGGTTGGAAGCGTCCCTCACGAATCGCGCGCGTGTATTCGTAGTAGCGAATCGCGCCGTGGGAATCGTGACCGAAGAGGTTGGACTCCACCAGATGGTCGACCACAGCCCGTGCATCCTCGGCCGTGCAGCCTGAAGCTTCGAACAATTGATAGCCAACGTTTCGCAGATTAGAGGGCTGAATATTGGGCATGATTCTCCTATTTTACTCTATATATCGACTGCTGAACGAATCCTGACGTGAGGGAAACGAGTTGCCATTTTTGGGTGATTGGGGAGCTATCTGAAGGCACCTGGCCGGCGGCCTCCGCATCGTCTCTGGCCTCGGTCTAGCCGTGGTCCCGGGCCAGATGCGCCCCCAAATGGGATCTTGCAGCGACCAAATCGGCACTCTCCAGGTAGTCTTGCACCTCGCTGAGCGTATAGCTCTGTACCTCTTCAGGAATGGGGAGCGCCGGTTGCAACGGATCGGGAATTACGGGAACCATACGAGTTACGGGGGGTTGTTGGTCGTTGCCCTCGGGGTCGGTTCCAGTTGCCAAGTGGGCGAAGAGTACATGGGATAGAATCTCCGGGTGGCTGATGAAGACGGGAGAATGTGTGTTGCAAATCACTTGGCGAAGGGGCGCGCCCTCCTGTTTCGCCGATGAGAAATCGGTTGTCAAGTTCTGCAGAATCTGTGTCAAGCCCTTCAGACGCGCGGGATGAACGCTGTTCTCCGGGTCCTCAAAGCACAGTAGACCGCCGTGCTCTGGATCGTTCTTTAATATAACGAGGGCGAGCGCGCGCAGCGCGCCGTCGGACAGAACTCGTGACGAGAATCGCCGTCCATCCTCCGCCTTCGCCCAGATCACGATTCGCCCAGAATCGCTATCTTCATCCACGTCGACCTGCATAGCGCCTGGCACGTGGTCGGCCAAGTCTCGAGAGACGTGGGCCAACAGCATAGGATCGGCGGCCTTCATGCGCGCCAGCACGTTGGGCAGGTGCCTGCCGTCAGCGACTAGAATCGGGGGCGCAGAGATGGGGCTGGGTTGACGTAGAATTTCCGGGTCCAGTTCCAGGAAACGCCACGCACGCATCTCTTCTGCCGCCGCGAACACGTGCGGAAATTCGACGGTACTGGCTCCACTCAACAGTGTGCGCTCGGCAATGGCGCCATCAATGTCTCGCCTGCCGCTACTGCCGTCCTGGTGCAGAACGAGAGACGTACTTTTTACATTGTTTTGCGTTGAGATGAAGGGAGAGGAGCGTCCCCCGGTCATCGGCGGAATCCAAGGTCCGCCGGTCTTCAGATCGTTGGACTTCGTCCACCGGTCCCTGTGACGCGGTATCGGGGCGAGAAATTCATGCTCGACCGTAAGCCGTTCCGAGCCTTGATCATCCTTGCGGCGGACGATCTCCAACTCGTAGCGCAATCGGGGGAATTTGAGCTCCTGGATAGCGCCCCAGTCATCCCGCACTTTCTGATCGACCAGTATCTCTACCGCCAATCTGATGCAGTCGGCAGCCCTGCCGGCCGGGAGGACTGCGAAGAGTTCGCCCACTTCCCCCCGCACGTCTTGAAACGCCGTATGCAGATTCGAGTCGGCCAAACGCCCCAACAGTTGCAGAGATTCGAACAGATTACTCTTTCCTACTCCGTTGGCGCCGACGATGACTTGTAGCGGGGAGAGATCCAGAGAAAAGTTCTGGAATGTCTTGAAGCCATCGAGTTCGATACGGGTTATCATTGGATTTCTCACTCCAATGGTTGGCCTCCGATGCGGGAAGCGAGGAAATCCCGCCTGCCCTGGGGGCCGCCCCGTCTAAAGGCAGTTTGACTAGCAGGCTCCATTATACCACAGAAAGTTCGCCAAGGTCCGCCCGCGCAAGGCTCTATAATCCACGCAACTGGGCGATGCCTCTTCGAATGTGAGAGGAGACGGAAATGGTCGCGAGAAGAGGAGGAAGGGGGATGACATCTTCATGCCACTCCCCTTAAGGGGCGTTTCATGCTTATCCTGCGCCAGTTTTCTCCTGCTGGACAGGACTAGGAAATTCTCGCCAGCCGCGACAATGTTGAACTCGCTGTCGACTACTCTTAACCTGTGGAAGGAACATGCAGTTTGCGGCCGACGTAAATGAGGCTCGGATCCTGGATGTCGAAATCAATCACCGCCTGCTGGCAGTTTCCCGCATGAGGATCTTTGTCCGTATGGACATGCGCCATCTCTGAAATGCGGTGGCCGTCATCGTTTTCGATCCAGAACCACCAGTTCCCTTCACGAGGGCCGGAGGCTAGAAGGATGTGGGTGTAATGGCCTCCCTCCGAAGAGCTTTTTCTGGCCACCACTTCCCCGTCCGGCTGCCAGCTGAAGGCAACCTTGTAGCCGTCGACGGGCTGACCGCTCAAACGCACTGTGCCAACCGCCCGCGTGCTGCCGGCATTGGGATGGCAGTGCACCAGCTGTGCCCGGTTCACGAGGTTGTTGGAAGCTTTCAGCTCCTGGACTGAAGCTCCGTAAGCCTCAGCAATGCCGGCAAGAGTTTCCCCAGACCGGACGACATGGCCATAAACGACTTCGGCAACGGGCTGCTTCACTGGCGGGGACTTTGCAACAACAGGTTGCCCCGATACGGGAATTTGCAGTCTACGCCCAACGTAGGTGAGATCGGGGTTCTGAATGTCGAAGTCGATCACAGCCCGCTGGCACTTACCTTCATGAGGGTCTCTGTCAGTTTGTACGTAGGCCATCTCCGAAATGCGGATGCCGGCGCCGTTTTCAATCCAGAACCACCAGTTCCCTTCTCGGGCCCCCCCGCCGAGAATGTGGCTGTACTGGCCTCCTTCCTGGCCGCCCCCGCCGGAAATAGCCCTGGCTACGATCGTCTCGTCCGGATGCCAGCTAAAGACTACGCGAAAACCATTGACAGGCTGGCCATTCAGCCTTACCGTGCCCCGCGCTTGAGTGCTGTCGGCATTGGGAGAGCAACTCACCACTTGGGCGCGGTTAACGAGGTTGTTGGAAGCCCGCAGGTCATCGACCGATATGCCGTATAGAGCTGCAATCTTGACAAGGGATTCGCCGGGTCTGACGATGTGGATATATACGCGGGAGTCGTTGGGGCGCTCCGTGGGGGCTGCAAGCACGGGTTGGGGAACCATTAACAGCGACAATAAAAACATCAGCACAGTGGCAATTGAGGCTCGCTGAGGCCGCCAAGTCGATCTGGCAGGCGAAATATCTGCAGGGATCATGATATTCCTCCTTTGTGGTTCAGTCTGGACCCTTAAGGATCAGTTTTCCGTTTTTTCTGGTTCTGACTTTCCTTTCCGTTCAGATTGCCGCGTATGCCAGTTCAGTCGGGGATTGCTTAACCGGGATATAACCTATATTGCGGCTTTTGTCAAGATGCCATTAAGCGCACCACTCTCTTAACAGTGTACGCGACAGTCGCGTTGGTTTCGACTTAGACAGAACCTCTCGACTCCCGCCTTCTGCGGTTGTGTTGCCTTCGTGGAGACTGTAGTAGAATCTAACGCAATAGCGAAGGTGCGAAACATGGCAGGATTCTTATGACTATGAAAACTCCGAAATTCACCGCTCCCCGCCAAGGGTTGACCGGCGCCATTTTTATGATCGGGCTGGCTATATTGTTCGCCACCGATTGGATTTGGCCGGGAATTCTCGTCCTGGTCGGTGTAACCAGTCTGGTCGGAGCTTACCTTGGGCGGTCGGAGCCGGACCCAGACGACATTCCTTTACGAGTTGACCAACCGCTGGAGGGCGAACAGCGGCCGACCGTGCAGTATACGGCACAGTGCGCGTCTTGCGGAGCCGCCACGCCACAGGAGCTCCTCGAAGGCACTTCCACTGCACTGAACGCGGTTTGCGGCTTTTGCGGCTCTCCGCTGGCTCAGGAACAATGAATTGTACGCGTGTATTCATTGTAGCCGTTTTGTCGGCGGCGGCACTTGTTTTGGTTGGGACTCTGGTTTGGCGGACGGTCAGTGGAGACCTTCCCGGCCTTGGCTTGGCCGCCGACAGCCCCCAAATCGTCCGAATCGAAGTCATCACAGCCCTCCCGGTGGAACCATGGGTGCGGGCTGGGGCTGATGAATTCAATGCGATAGGCCACAGAACCGGGGGCGCGACCATCGAGGTCGAAATCATCCCGATGGACGGCCTGGTTGCGCTAGGCAAGTGGGAGCGCAACGAATTCCCCACACTGAATACAGATTTGCTCCCCGCCGATCTGCCCCAAGATGAATTCGAAGCTCTCAAGTCCTTTCCAACTGCATGGATAGCGGATGACCGCTACCTCGTGGAATTTGCCAACGCGTCCATTCGGGAGCGACAGGGGCGGGATCAGTTCCTTAGCGACGGCCAATATCGAATGAGGCCGCTGGCAAAGACGCTTCTTGTTTGGGGCCTGTTTCGCAGTCGGGGCGCACCTTTGCTCGAGAATCTTGGGCCGCTCTCATGGTCCACTTTTCATAAAGCGGCCGTCGCTCCAACCGGCTGGAAGGAACTGGGAGGCGACCCCCACTGGGGCAATTTCAAGTTGGCGGTCACTGCATCTGGCAAGAGGGTTAGCGGCGCCGCGGCCATCGTCTCTGCAGCCGGAGAGTATTTTGGAAAAACCGACGTTACAGTCGAAGACATTTTCGACCACAGGTTCAGGATTTGGCTAACCGATCTGATGGGGGCGGCGACCGATACCGGCGGCACCGGTGCTGCCGAGAGCGTCGCCGTGTTCGGTTACTCTGCAGGAGATGGAGGGCAGTTCCTGGAAAGCGACCTGCTACGAAAAATGGAAGGAATCCAGACCCGCTGGCAGGAGCCGATCATTCTTCACTACCCAAAAGTAACAACCTGGTTCGACTTTCCCTTCGCGATCTGGGTTGGGCCGGAGACATCAGCGAAGCAGAAGAACGCAGCGTTAGCGTTTCAACGATTTTTGCTCAGCGAAGCGCAGCAGCGGAGGGCGCTCGAATTCGGGCTACGTCCAATCGATCCCGGTTTCCCGGTTGAAAGCGCGGAGGGCAGCCTTTTTGAGCGGTGGCAGCGATTGGGAGTCCAGAGTAAAGACCCCGGTTCTGATGTGATGCAGCCTACGGAACGAGACCTCTTGTCCGCACTCTCTCGCTGGCAAGAACTGAATGAAGATCCATGAGCGAAATTCAGGACAGTTCAGACCAAGAGCACGGAGTTCCTACCGGAGCAGGTCGCCCGCGCATTCGTCTGCAGCGGCAGTTTTTCGCGTTCGTGGTGGCGGGTTGCTTTCTGTTCTGCGCCTGCGCGGTGACGACAGTGCGCGCCGGCGCCTGGATCGCGGGGAGCTTTGCGGTCAATGGCCCCGCGTCATCCAATGGCGGCCGAGCAGTTCTAGCAGGATGGCCTGCCAACAGCGCAGAGTTGACCGTGGCCGTGTCTCCGTCGATGGCTGAAACGCTGAGTGAACGGGCGGAAAGGTTCAATCGTTCAAGACGCCGCACCCCGGACGGCGAGTTGATGCAAGTTGAACTGGTTACGCGCACCTCCCGCGAAATGGTCCAGGAAGCGCTGCAGCAACCAGGTTTCCAGGCCGTCGCGCCTGACAGCTCGCTCTGGCTGAAATTGATTGACCTGCGCTGGGCCCAACTGTTTCCAACTGAACCCGGGAGTTTACCTGCGAGCCGGGTGGGCCAGTCCACGCTTTTTGCTGTCAGCCCGGTCGTCGTCGCCACGCAGCTGGATGCGGCCCAGAAGTTGGGCTGGCCGCAACAGTCGATCGGCTGGAAGGAGGTCCAAGCCCGGGCAGCCGCTCCTTCCGGGGATTTCAGTTGGGGACATCCCGGTCCAGACAGCACGTCCGGGGTCGCGGCGGCATTGTCCAAGTTCTATGCAGGCGCCGATGTCACCCGCGGATTGACGACAGAGATCGCAACGCAACCTGATGTTATTGAATACGTCCGCCGGGCGGAGAGCGACGCGTACGTGTTCGGCGCAGGTGGGCGGGCGGGGGCAGGACTCTCGCAGGCGGAAGGCCGCGAGCGCACAGATATAGGTGATAGAAGCGATCTCCTCGACGCTTTCGTGACTCAGGAACAGACAGTTATCGCTTGGAATCGATCCAACGATGACGGCCTCCCTTGGCTGGCGAACGCGGGCGAAGCAGGACAGATTCTGCCTGATAGGCCGTTGGTGGCTATCTACCCGAAAGAGGGAACTTTCTGGGCAGATCATCCCCTGACCTTGCTGGAATTAGACGGGCGTGCAGGCCCTGCCGTGACTCAAAACCAACGAAGAGCATATCGGGCGTTCACCGAGTTTCTTCTGAGTGAAGAGAGCCAGGTTGCACTGCTAGAGGCCGGCTTCAGACCGGTAGACTTAACGATTGATCTGATGGTCGAGCCAAGCCCATTCGTCGAGACCGGGGCGGTGAATCCCCTCCTGCCGCAGACGCTATTGCCGTTGCCGCCGCAACCCGTCCTAGAGATAGTGTTGGACGTGTGGCGTTTAACAAAGCGTCCAGCAAACATATTGTTGGTCGTGGATACCAGCGAGTCGATGAAAGGGAGCAAACTGGTAAGAACGAAAGCGGCCCTGCACGGATTCGTGAGCCAGATTCAAGGAGATCGCGACAGGGTCGGATTGGTGGAGTTCGGATCAGGTGTAAAGCGTTACGGAGCCCTGCAGCGGATGGATGACGGGGGACGCAGCCACCTGTACCGGCAGATCGAGAACATGGAAGCCAGCGGATCCACCAATTTAATTGATGCCGTATGGGCAGCGCATAGTGAACTCAATGACTTGGTCGAATCCGAAGCAAACTATGTGCTTGTGGTGTTGACTGACGGTCGCGATAACGACAGCGAACACCGATTGCGTGACCTGGAACGGGTAATGCAGGGGGCACAGAATCCGGTTACCATATATACAGTGGCCTTCGGCCGCGATGCTGACGTAAGGCTGTTGGAGGATTTGGCGCGCATCGGTGGCGGCCAGTTCTATCGCGCCGATGAAACTACAATTGAAGAGCTGTATCGTCTCATCGCGACATACATTCAGCAGACGGGTTGAGATTTTGAAGAGACTTCCAAACGGTCTCATAGCAATGTTCGCCGTTTTTGTCATTGCCGCTTTGTCCTCGGCTTGTAGAAGCGCGGGCGGCAATCCGACTGCCGGAGAGGCAGTCGTCTATGTCGCGGCACCGTTGAGCGGCGTTCGTGCTGATGCAGGACAGTCGGCGCTGGGCGGAGTCCAGCTGGCGGCCGAAGAGATCAACGGTGACGGGGGCCTGCTAGGCCACCGGCTCGTAGTCAGGGCCCTGGATGACCGATCGGAGAGCAGCGCAGCCTTGGCCATTGTAGACAATATCAGTAGGGCTATCGAGCGAGGAGAGCGGATCGCGGGCGTCATCGGGCACATGGATGGAGGCCCGACTTCGTCAGCTCTACCTTACTATGAAGAGATGGGACTTGTGGTGATTACGCCTTCGGCCGGATTGCGTACACTGACGCACCGAGGGCACGAATTCGTCTTTCGAGTTAACGCCACCGACAAAGTTCAGGCCGAATTGAGTGCACGATTTCTGGCGGAGGAATTGAACGCGACCCGAGTTGCCGTTGTTCAAGTTGAGACAGATTACGGCAGTGACATGGCCGCTTCGCTGGCTGACAGCCTGCGAAAATTCGGGGCAACGACAGCGCTCCAGGTTGTGGTAGAGGAAGGGCGCCGAGACTTTTCGGAAACGGCGCTCCACGTCCTTGATGCGGAGGTAGACGCAGTATATTTCGCCGGCGCTGCGAGCGAGGCCACTTATCTGAACGCCAGCCTGATAGCGGCGGGGGCGGATCTGCCAGTACTTGCCAGCGATGGTGCGTTCCAGGCAGCCGCCATTGACGAAGCGGCCGGCGCCTCTGAAGGGATGTATGTAAGTGCGCTTGCCCCCAGCCCGAACAGAGCGGCCGATGAGGATTGGATAGAGGCCTACCGGGAGATAGCACGCCGGGACCCAGGTCCATTCTCGCTGAATGGATATGTAGCGATACAGGTGCTGGCTGCGAGCGTGCGCACGGCCAACTCATTTGAAGGCGATGCGATCGCCCAGGCCATCCGCGTGAGTGAGATCGAGACGCTGTTCGGCCCTACGCGCTTCAGCGCAAACGGCGACAGGGCTGATGCCCGGGTCTGGATTTACAGGGTGGAAGAAGGCGAATTTCGACAGATAGATTAGGGTTTGTTGACATTTGTCTGTGTTGAGATGTCCGAGAGCAACAACCAGGTCTGTCTATCCACCAATCGCCTGGCTCAACACAGCGGACTCCTCACATGGAAATTTCGCCGTTTGCACATTAAGACCTAATTTGGGCATAATACGCAAATTCCATAGAATGGGCCTATTTTGCCGTGAAATCCGCCACCATTTTTCGGCAAGTGTCCTGTAGATTGAGTTGGAGGAAAACTGAGGAGTCATTTTCGGCGGAGCTGGAAAACCGGTGCACCAGGACCTACAAAGTCACGGATAGCTTGAAATTGACAAGAACTCTGCCAACCATTTTGTGACAAGGACCGGCAAGACTTTCGAACAGTTCTCAACTGTGCAAGCCAGATAGCGCTAATTTGAACCACACCAACGGCGGTGAACAGCGTGCCAACACAAGACGAGACCGTAAACGAGAGTGCCATCAGCCTGTTCAGCAACTATGTATTGGACGGGTCCATATTCGACGAGATGTTCCAGGAGAATGGCCGTCCGCGGAGATCGTATGAGAAGCTCCTGCAGAGCATTCTCAAACTGCAAGCCAGCGAACTGACCCAACGTCAGCAGGCCGCCGACCTGACTTTCCTGAACCGGGGCATTACCTTCACCGTCTATGGTGAAGACTCCACTATCGAACGCATCTTCCCCTACGATATCTTGCCCCGCATCATCAGCGAACAGGAATGGAAGACCATCGAAGGCGGCTTGCGTCAGCGTATTCACGCCATCAACCTCTTCCTGCGAGACGTCTACCATGAGGGGCGCATATTGCAGGAAGGGAAAGTGCCGTTCGACTTAATTTACAGCTGCGCAAACTACCAGCGCGAAATGCGCGGCGTCAAAGTCGCTAATGACGTTTACACTTCGATAGTCGGCTCCGACCTCGTTCGCCTTCCCAGTGGTGAGTTTGCCGTCTTGGAAGACAATCTTCGCGTTCCCAGCGGCGTCTCTTACATGCTCGCCAACCGCGAGGTGATGACCCAAGTCTTTCCCGGCATGTTTGGCGGCTATGGAATCAAGCCCATTGGTCACTACGGCCAGGCCTTGCTGGAGCAATTGCAAGCCCTTACTCCCAAGGGGCGCGACGCGACAATTGTTCTCTTGACACCCGGAATCTTCAATTCTGCCTACTTTGAACATACATTCCTTGCTCGCGTTATGGGAATCGAGCTCGTCGAAGGAGCTGACCTGCTTATTCATGACGGCTTCGTATACATGCGAACGACTAGTGGCTTACAGCGCGTTGACGTAATCTACCGCCGTATCGATGACGAATTCGTCGATCCGCTTCATTTTGAGCCCGATTCAGTCTTGGGCGTCCCCGGCCTTTTCAATGTCTACCGCGCTGGAAACATTACGCTGGCGAACGCAATAGGCACAGGGATTGCGGACGACAAGGCTGTCTACGCTTTCGTACCCGAAATGATCCGCTACTATTTGGGCGAAGAGCCAATCCTTCAGAACATTGAGACCTATCTTTGCCTCAGAGACGACGAGCGGGCCTACGTTCTCGATAACCTCGACAAGTTGGTCGTTAAGGCTGTCGGTGAGTCCGGCGGGTACGGCATGCTGATTGGCCCTTACAGTACGGCCAAAGAACGGGAAGGCTTCCGTCAGCAGATTCTCAAAAATCCCCGCAACTACATCGCTCAGCCAACATTGAGTTTGTCTCGTGCGCCTTGCTACATAGATGGCAACGTGGTCTCCCGCCATGTCGACCTGCGTCCCTTCATTCTGTACGGCGGGGAGCAGGAAAACACGGTCATCGTGCCGGGAGGATTGACGCGCGTAGCCCTGCGAGAAGGATCGCTTGTCGTCAACTCTTCCCAGGGTGGGGGCAGCAAGGACACGTGGGTCTTGCAAGAGAATTAATCCAGGATAGGAAGTGCGCCAATGCTTTCCAGATCTGCAGACAGTATGTACTGGATCGGACGGTATATGGAAAGGGCGGAAAACACGATCCGCCTGCTTAGGGTTCGCCTGAATTTCATGGTCGGCCAGGCCGCTCAGCCTGGAAACGATCGCGGCTGGCAGCAGTTCTTCTCCGCACTGCGCCAGCCCCCTCCCGCCATGAAGAATGGCGTGGTGGATAGCGAGGCGGCCCTGCAAATGGCCCATGAGCTCACATTCAACGCCGATAACCAGAACTCGATATCTGGCTGTATCAATCTGGCCAGGTCGAACGCGCGTACGGTACGATCCCAACTCAGTAGTCAACTTTGGGAACACATGAATCGGCTCTATTTGCGTCTGCATGCCTGGCAGGGACACCAAAATTGGCACGATGAACGTGACAACTTCTTCAGGGAACTTGAAAGCAGTGTTTCTCTTTTTCAGGGCCTGGCGCTTTCATCGCTTTTGCACGATGAGGGTTGGCTATTCATTCAAGTCGGTGGACATCTGGAGCGAGTTTTTTCCGTCTGTAGTCTGTTGCAGGCACACTTCCGTTACTTTGGCGTAGATGGAGGAGTGAATCTGGAAACGGTCGATCCGCTCAACGGAATCGGTGTCCTCCGCGCCTGCAACTCATTTGAATCTTACTGCAGGGTTTACGACCCGAGGCCGGAAACGCGTTTCGTCACATCGTTCCTTTTGCTCAACCCATATCTCCCGAACTCGGTCCGATTCAATGTAAACCAGATGGCTGACCTTCTGAGGCAGGTAGCCGGCGCCACTGAGACCCGTCGCGCGCGTGACCTGAATCGAATAGCTGGCAAGCTACAGGCCAATTTGCAGTACAGCCAGATTGACGACGTTCTTGAAATCGGGGCGCAGACTTTTATTGCCGACATCATGGACAGTTGTAATCAGATCCACGATGCTCTCTATGACGCCTATTTCAACTATACAATTGAAGAGGAGTTTTCCTAGTAGCCCACCTACGACTCTGCAAATGAAATACTACACAATTCACCACCACACCAGGTACCGCTACGATTCCGAAGTCAGCGAGAGTACGATGGAAGTGCGCATGCAGCCTCGCACCGACCGCCAGCAACGCTGCCTGAACTTTCGCCTGGAGGTATGGCCGCATGCCCAGGTGTTGGCGACGAACGACTGCATGCAGAATGCGATTCACTATTTTGATATTCCCAGGCACCACTCCGAGTTGCTCCTCCATACCCAGACTCTGGTCATGGTGCAGGAATCAGAGCCATTGCCGGAGAGTCTCGAGGAATCAGCATGGAAGGAGTTGGAAGAGATCGCAGCGACCGGCCAGCACTGGGACTGGTTGACGCCCAGTGGTTTCGCGCGCCCCACCCCTCTGCTGTCCGACTTCGCGGACGAGATCGGCTTCGGCAAGGAACAGGATCCGCTAAGCGCCTTATTCCAGCTCAACGAAAGGATTCACGCCGCGATTGAGTATACGCCCAAGAGCACGGCAGTTGATTCCCCTATCGACATTGCACTTGAGAACCGTCGCGGGGTCTGCCAGGACTTTTCTCACATAATGATCGCCCTGCTCAGAAGGGCAAGTATCCCTGCCCGTTACATCAGCGGCTATATCTTTCAGGACCCCGAAAGAAAGGAAGAAAAAGACATTTCCGGAGCTTCACACGCCTGGGTAGAGGCGTTCCTCCCCGAGGCTGGTTGGATCGGATTTGATCCGACCAACAATTCTTTTGTCAGTGACAATCACATCCGCATCGCAATTGGCCGGGATTACGCAGACGTTCCTCCGACCCGGGGAACATATAAGGGCAATGCCCGCAGCGAACTAACAGTTGGTGTCTATATATCTGAGACCGAAGATGAGGATATCCCTCACGATTTGCTCGACAATGGGCATATAACAACCAGAGAATACACCGAAGCGGAAAGCAGCACGCGTCTGCGCCTCGAGCAGGAGCAGCAACAGCAGCAGTGACGGCGAGAACAGAAAAAAGGGGGGCCGGCCTCGTGTGCAGACGAGCCGACCCGAAATCGCGCGGGATTTCCTCTTTTTTGAGACTGGACAGCGTCTCTGCTCCCTCTTGACGTTACTGAATCACGGACTTTGGAGTCGGGACGAGACGCATAACCTTGATCGTCTCCCGGTTGAGCATAGCGGGAATCTTAGGTGCAATCTCGTTCAACCAACCGTCGGACTGGTAGACCGCCTCGTAGAGTGCTTCCCTGTCGGCCTCATCCTTGAAACGGCGCAACCACACGTAGCAGTTTTCATCTTCCTCGTCAATGAAAGACCCAGCCACAACCATCCCCTTCGACACCTGGAAGGGGATAATCACGTTTTCCATATACTCGACCCAATCGTCGCGTTTGCCTGGGTGACATTCGTATATCCGATACTCGTACAACATAGGTTCATCTCCTTTTTACTTGGATTTCGGCTCTCTCAATCGGCCGGAACTGGCTCCGGTTGGGGCTCGGTCAGAAGCCGCATCGGTCTGTCACCTTCGACTTCGTGACGGGCAAAAGTCGGAAGATGCTCGACATTCGCAGCGAACATTTCATTCACCATTTCTCGAATCTCGGCCATCGACAACACGGCGGTTGTCAGAGGATCGTGTAGAATTGCCTGGAAGATCTTACGGGGATCGCCTTCAATGATACCTTCCACTGCCAATTCCTCAATCTGCGCGCTGAGACCCGTCAGCATCGCCACCGACGCCGGAAGCGGGCCAACCTGCACGCTTTCCAATCCTTTTTTGCTTGCCCAAACCGGAATCTCGACGCAAGCTTCAACCGGCAGATTGTCCACGAGAGGCGTCGCACCTTCGCCATTGGGCACGTTGCCGTTGAACTGGAAGGGTTCCCCGCCTTCAAATGCATTGATAATATAGGCGGCGTACTCATATCCGCGCGTGAGGTTCAGGGGGGCCGAGTCGTCGAGCCAGGCGCGAATCTGCTCTTCCCAGTCATCTTCCCGGGCCGAATAATGTTTAAGAACGTAGGCGTATTCGCCCGGATTCCAGCCGGTGCCGTGCGTGCAGTACTTTTCGATCAGGTCAGGGCGCTTGCGGAACCAGGGATTGTACTCCGAGTGATGCCCGCTGGACTCAGTCGGGTAGTAGTCCAGGTGCAAAAACATCTCATTCCGCACCTGCTCCTCATTGTAGACATCGGGTCTCTCGGTTATGGCCTTGCGGATAAGAGGATAGGCGTCCTCGCCATTCCACTCATATTTCAGATACCAGGCCATGTGGTTGATGCCGGCACAGGTGTAGGTAATCTCGTTGGGGGGAGCCCCGATCCAGCGGGCAAGCATGGTTGCCGTGCCCTGCACGCTGTGGCAAAGACCCGTGGCAACAATACTGGTCTCTTTTTGAATCGCCCGGCAGTTGATTACCATCGGATTGGTATAGTTGAGCATCACCGCATCGGGGCAAAGCCGCTCCATATCTCGCGCAATGTCTACCATCACCGGGGTGGTGCGCATGGCGCGGAAGATGCCGGAAGGGCCGCGGGTATCGCCGATATTCGTGTCGACACCGTACTGCTTGGGGATCTCGATGTCGGAGCGCCAGACATCGGTCTGGCCGACAAGGATTGTGACGATAACGTAGTCCGCGCCATCCAAGGCTTCATCCCGGCTGAGTGTTGTCTCCACCCTGGCGGGATAACCCCCTTCGCGTATGATGCGCTTCACCGCCTGCTCGATGTAGCCGAGCTTCAGCGGATCGATATCCATCAAACAGATGCTGGCGTCCTCAAGAAGAGAAAACGTAAGTACGTCTTTGACAAGCTTTCGAGTAAACCCAAAGCTGCCGGCTCCTATGAATGTGATTTTGGCCAATTGAGTACCTCCTCTTGAGAACAATTCAGTATTGGGTGCAGAGCCCGTCCAGAGGGCTTCAAGTCAACAGTTTCCAACTGAAATCGAGAATGGGGTTGACCTTTCAGATCAGTGAATCCGCTATCTTTCAGGATCATAGCACCGAGCCGTAGTTACTTCCCAACTGCGACGCGCTCAAACTCGCAGAATTCGCCCGAAAAAAGGCACAGGGGAACGACGCGCACGAAGAGCGTTGACGATTCCCACCACCCAGGCCACCACAACCGCCAAGTAGACAGCGACCACCAGAGCAAAAACATAGGCTGCGACGACCCCGCCGAATGGCAGTAGAGAGATGAGCCATGAGAAAAGGATCCATACAGCTGGAGCCAGAATCAGTGCCGCAACGATCGACAGTGACTGCATCGCGTGATATCGCGAGAAGGCGTCGTCTTTTCGCAACAACAGTATGTAGGCAGGACCCAGAACTGGCAACAGATAGGCGAGCAACGCGGCGTCGACGTTCAGCCCGCGTCTTTCAATTTCGTTCCCGGTCATTCCACTTCTCCGATCCCCTGCAACGCCAGCTCGCGGGCGAAATGACAGCTGGCAAAGTGGCCCGGCTCTATCTCCTCCAGGTGCGGCTCCTCCTGGGTACACTGTTCCTGCGCGTAAAGGCAGCGGGGATGAAAAACGCAACCTGATGGCGGATTGGCCGGACTGGGAATATCACCCTCCAGGATGATCCGATTCAACTTGATCTCCGGGTCGGCCGGCGGGATGGCCGAAACCAGCGCCTCGGTGTACGGGTGGAGCGGCCGTCTGAGCAGCTTATCCGAATCGGCAATCTCCACCAGCCGTCCCACATACATGACCGCGATGCGGTCGCACATATGCTCCACAACCGAGAGGTCGTGGGCGATGAAGAGATAGGTAAGTCCCAGTTCGTCCTTCAACTCCTGGAGCAGATTGAGCACCTGGGCCTGGATCGAAACATCCAGTGCCGAAACCGGTTCGTCGGCGATTATCAATCGCGGCTGGAGTGCCAGCGTACGCGCGAGGCCAATCCGCTGCCGCTGCCCGCCGGAAAACTCATGGGGGTAGCGGCGCATATAGTTCGGGTCAAGACCGACCGCCGTCATCAATTGAGCGACCCTGTCCTCCAACTCGCGGCCGGACGCCTCCTTGTGAATGATGAGCGGTTCTCCAATGAGGTCCTTCACTGTCAGCCGCGGGTTGAGTGAACTGAACGGGTCCTGGAAGATCATGCGCATCTCTTTGCGCAGCGGCTTCATTTCCGCCTGGTCGATATTGGCGATATCGATGCGCTCGCCTCCGGCCGAAGTGTACCAGATCTCGCCGGCTGTCGGATCGTAAAGCCGCAGCACGGCCCGACCGACAGTGGTCTTGCCGGACCCGCTCTCTCCAACGAGCCCTAACGCTTCGTTGCGGTCTATCGCGAAACTGACGCCGTCAACGGCCTTGACGTGCCCGACGATTCGTTGCAGGAAACCCTTGCGAATGGGAAACCACTGTTTCAGGCCGTTAACTTCAAGCAGAGTTTCTTCCATTTGTTCTCTGTGCTTTAGCCCTCGTCATCGGGCTTGACGGCAACCTTGAAATCCTCCGATGCCAGGAGAATATCCGGATCCGTCCAGCCCTTCCACTCTTGCAGTTGCTGAAATGCCCTGCGATAAATGAGTTGTACTTCAATACTGATTTCATCTCCGTCCTGGGCGCCATCACCTTCTGGCATGGTAAAGCGGAAACTTCCCTTCTTTGAAGACAGCGCCTCAATGCGAGTATCGTCCACCAGTTCCACCATACGCCAGTGCGAAAATGTCGGTTCTTCACCTGTCAAAGTATCACGCAGGATCTTGGCATACGCTTGGCCGGCATATCCTGAAACGTCTCCCGCCCACGCCGGCAGCGTGTCCCCATCGACCAGCGCCAATTCTCCACCTCTGCCGTCAGTGGCCCGCACCACAAGGAGCACCTGGCGCAGCGGCGATCCGGTGGGATAATGATGGCCCGCTCCCGTATTGCTTACTACCGTGTTCACAACAATCTCAGAACCGTCTATTTCTGCAGCCACATCGAGTGAGATAGCGCTTCTCAGGAACTGTTCATTGTTCGCGCCGGGCATCTGATGCAAGTGAATCTGGTCCAGCTCACGAAATAGTCCGCCCTTTTCCGGGTAAACGAAATAGCTGCGCTGCGACCGCTCGGCCAGCTTGCCCAGTCCCGCGGGCAGCGTGCGTCCGCTGGCCCTCTCCAACCAGGCCGCTGTCTGCACCACGGTTTCCATTCGCGATGTCAGTCGCGGCGCATCGGGCATATGACAGTTCTGGCAGGTCTGACCGGTATCAGGATCACTGTACGGACTCTCCAGCCACTCCCCGTAGGAATTGTAAATTTCGGTCGTGTCGTTGACGCCAAAATGACAGGCGGCGCAGAATGCGCTCTCCCGGTGCAGTTGATTGAAACTGTCCTCCGGTCGGGAAACATCGTCGACCGTCCCCATCAACAGGTCCTCTCCTGACTTGGGCCTGTAGAGAGTCAGCGAGAGGATGCCCGGCATTGCCGGGTCCGGCAGCACGGTATCGGTATAGAAATTCACGGCGCCAATCTTGTGGCAGAAATCACACGATATCCCTTCAGCGGCCACGCCAACCGCTTCATTCGGGCTGACACCGTCGGGCAGTTCGTCGCTGGCGTCGCTCGTCTCCTGCATATGGCAACCGTTCCAGCCGCAGCTGTTGTCGGCGTCCAGTTTCGACGCCATCGGCGTATGGCAGGCCGCACAGTTGCCGTCCCGTTTCGGAAAGTCCACTTTGAAGCCGGGACCATAGTAGGGGTCGTCGGGGTCGCGGGTGCGCGGCAGGCCCGTGTCGTAGTTGCTGTTACGGCTGCGGTTTCCATCAACGTCGGTTCCATTGTACATCGTCAGAAAGCGGACGTTGACAGCTGACTGGCTGTGCGCGTCGCGTCGCCACTCAATGTAAGATGGGTGGCACTCTCCGCAATTCTCCGACGGCTCCCAGTCGTAGACGGCGTGATCGACGCGATTGTGGGGGTGCAGCTCAATGCCGACTTCTTCGTCCCCCCCGCTCGCCTCCGTCCAGCCAAAAATGTACCCCTCCGCCCAAGCCACCAGGGTCACGCTCTCGGCGGTTGGAACACCTTCAATCGTGAAACCACCGTCTTCATCCGTGTAAGTATGATTTGCGGTCGTCTGCACTCTGACCAGGGCGCCGGCGACCGGCCCGTCAGCGTCGGTCACGATACCGCTGACGGAAGCGGTTGCGGGCTGGGGCCAGGCAAATACGGCAACCACCGTGCCGAAGCTGAGAACAATGAGCAGGATCAAGATCAGAATGATGGGCCGGGCCCAGGCCCGAAGCACCACGGCAAGAGCGTTGCCGCCGTCCTGAAATGACCTACGCCTGACCAACTCCGCTCTCCGTTTCTATCTCAGACGATCGAATATGGGTCGGCTGCATCACGCAGACCGTCTCCCAGAAAGTTGAATCCCAGCACGGCGACAATGATGAAAATGACCGGTGTCATGATCCAGGTGTGCGTGCCGAGCGTCTGCAGGTTCTGCGCGTCCCGCATCAGGAAGCCCCAGCTCACCAGCGGTTCCTGAATGCCGATTCCCAGAAAGCTGAGAAACGCCTCAGCGAGTATGATCTGAGGGATCGTAAGCGTGAGCACGACAATGATGTGGCTGATCGAATTGGGGAAAAGATGCAAAAAGATGATGCGGGCGTCGGACGCGCCCATCTCCTTGGCGGCCAGAATGAAATCGGTTTCGCGAAAGGCCAGCACTTTGCCCCGCACCTCGCGCGCCAGCAGCGTCCACGAGAGCAACGAAAAGATGATCACCATAATGATAAAGACCTGCAGCGAGTCCCACGTGCGTGGAATGATCGCGGCCAGCGCCAGCCACAGTGGCAACTGGGGAAATGAGGCTACAAACTCCACGAACCGCTGGATGACGTTGTCGATCACGCCTCCATAGTAACCGGACACGATGCCGACGACCGCGCCGACGACGATACTGACGATCGTGGCAAAGAGACTGAGCGACAGCGAGATGCGCCCTGCCGTGCAGGCCCGCCCCCACAGGTCTCTGCCCTGCTTCTCGGTCCCCAGCAGGTGAATCTTCCCCCCCTCGCCCACCCCGAAAAGATGATAACGTGTGGGGATCAGCCCGAGGATTTTCCATTCCCAACTCTTGACCAGGAACTGTATGTCAAAACGCTGCTCGAGATCCTCTTCCCACAGTGGCTCGAAAGTTTTCGGGTCAATGGTAACGACCTGATTGTAGACAAAGGGACGCAGGTGAAACTTGCCCTCAGCATCGATGAGGCGGATTCTGGTGGGAGGGATAAAGCTGTCCTGCAGATTGGCGTCGGTAGGATCAACAGGGGCAAAGAACTCGGCAAATATAGCCAGAATAATCAACGAGAGCACCATGAGCCCGCCGGCGATGGCTGGCCGGCTCTTTCTGAACCGCTGCCATACCAGCTGGAAGTAGGACTCGTGAAGCTCTTCGTCCAGGCCATCCGACAGAAGCCCAGTCTCGGCGCCAATCCCATTTTGCAAAGTTGCCATATTCAGATCAACGGTAAATTAAGACAGTTCAAGAAACTAAGGGAGATGTACAGCCGACACGCTCGAATCCTCTCTGGCCTATTTGCGATGCCGCTCTTGTCTCCAGAAAGCTTCTGACCGCCTTTAGCATGTCTTGTTGTTTCTCTACGAAAACCGCACCCGCGGATCCAGCACCGCCAGCGAAATGTCGGCGATCAAATTGCCCGCAACCAACAGCACGCCGTAAATCAGCAGACAGCTCGCCGAAATGTAAATGTCCTCGTTGCGAAGAGAAGTCAGAAGCAACGTACCTATCGTCGGCAGACCCAACACGATCGAGGCCTGCAGTTCCCCCTGCAGCATATATGGAAGAGAAGTCCCCTGGTACATGATGATCGGGTGCAGCGCATTCGGCACCGCGTGCCGCCGCATGACCTGGCCTTCGGTCAGCCCCTTGGAACGGGCGGTCGTAACATACTGCGCGTTTAGCTCGTCCAGCATATTGCCCCGCATAACGCGCATGTTCCGGGCCACGCCGCCTAACCCGGCGATTACCACCACAGGCCAGATATGCTGGAGTAAATCCAACAGTTTTGCCCACGTCTGCCTGATCTCTTCCAAGCTGCCGAATGCCCACGGCACGACCACGTATTGTGGGGAGTGAAACGACGTAACATGCTCCTGTTCCAGTGTAAACACAAGGAAAAACATGATTGCCAGCGCGATCCAGAATCGGGGCAACGCTGACAGAATGAAGGCAGCGAAAGCGGCCAGGTTGTCCGCGAGCGAATACTGCCGCGGCGCGACAAGAATGCCGGCGATGATCCCAACCACGGTCGACGTCAGATGCGCCAGTACCGCCAGCAGCAACGTGCGCGGGAACCGCTCTGCGATCAGTTCACCCACATCCCGCTTGTAAGCGAAAGAGAAGCCGAAGCTCCCCTTTGTCACCATGTCCCGTATCCAAACGAAGAACTGCAGCGGCAACGGCTTATCCAGGCCGTATCGTTGACGAAACAGCTCGGCCTGAGCCTCTGCTTCCGATTCGGTTGCGCCGCCTTGCTCGATGAGAAACGACTTGTAGCCGTCAGCATAGTCACCGGGCGGCAACTGAATCACAATGAAGCTGACCAGAGCGATGCCAAGGACGACTGCGATAGATACGCCAACGCGGCGAGCGATGTAGCCGATCATCAGATGAAAATAAGAGAAGAGTCAGGAAATCTTGCTCAGAGAGTGTGAGGAAAGAGGAGTGAGAGGGAATCTCACTCCTCTTTCCTCTTTTCTCTCTACTCGGAAATCTATTCGCTATCGTAAGTCGGAATTACGCCCGGGCGAAGTTGATCAATCTGTTCCTCCGGGGCAACCCAGACCTGCTCGGCCATCACATTGTCCCAGGTCCACTGGTACATGAACACGGGCATCCCTGCCGGAACGTTGTTGAAGCGCTTCGCGGCTGCGAGTCCATAGCGGCCGACGAATACACCAACAAAGTAGACGTTTTCGGTTACGATCCGGTTGTATTCGGCCATCTGCTGTAAGCGGACTTCCGTGTCCGGTTCGGCGCAGAAGGCAGTGACTATGTCAATCAAGTCCTGCTCAAAGTCGAGAAGCTCACGCGGTTCTGCACCTTCACGATGGAAGCTGAATTCCTTCGTGACAGGTCCGAGGTCGGTGCAGCGGGTGAACGGAACAGCATAGACTTGGCTGTCGCGATCTACCCTCAACTCCCATTCGCCGGCCTCGATCAACTCACGGCGGGCCGCGCTGTTAAGCGGGCGGACGTTTATCTGCACGCCAAGGTCGCCGAGCAGAGTCACGGCGGCGTCACCAACGGTCTGGGTTTCTTCGGCATCTTCGCTGGTAATGAGCGCCAGTACAAGGTTTTCGCCGCTGGCCAGGCGATCGGTCGGCCAGTTCAGAGTGCCGTCACCATCGGTGTCCTCGAAACCCAGTTCGGCAAGTAGCGCTGCCGAAGCCTCCGGCCTGTTGTTGAAATAGGCCACCGTACTGCGATCGAAATAGGAAGAACCGGGGAACAGCCCGCCGGCCCAACCGCGCAGGAACGGTCCGCGCAGGATTGACTGCGAGATTCCCTCACGGTCCATGGCGAAGCTGAAGGCCTTGCGGAACCGCACGTCGCGGAACAGTTCGCGTATGGCCGCGTCTCGATCATCATTCACGCCCAGAGAATTGGACAGGTTCAGCTTGATGCTGAATCCCAACGTCTCCGGACCCCACTCAACGTAGAAATGGGCATCATCCTCTTCGGCCCGCTTCAGCGTCTCGATAAAGGTGCTGGGGTTCTCCAGATTGGAGTGATCCGCAGTTCCCGCCAGCGTGCTTAGGGTGCGGCCTACGCCCGACGGCCCTTTCTCGAAAACGACCTCGTCCAGATACGGCAGCTGGTTACCGGCTTCGTCCACACTCCAGAAGTACGGGTTTCGACGCAGGATCATCAGCTCGTCTGTAATGTACTCGACCGGGACGAACGGTCCCAGAACTACGGGAATCTGGTCAGGCGGCATCGAAGCCTCGAAGTCCACGTAGTCCATATCACTGTTGTACTTCGGATGGAGTGGCTTCAGGTAGTGGGCAGGTGAAATGTGGAAGTCGCTCTCGTCCATCTGGAAGAGGGACTGCACAGGGAAAGCGACCGGGAAGATGAACTTGAATGTGTAGTCGTCGATCACTTCAAGCTGTGTCAGTTCGCCATCGAACGTCCACGCGGAAGCACCTTTCGGTGACTGCACATTGGAGTCGATAATCATATCTTCCCAGGAAAACAGGACATCCGCAGTTGTGAAAGGATGACCGTCGGACCACTTGGCCCCTTCGAGCAGATTCATGGTCAGCTCGTAGCCGTCCTCGCTCCATTCCCAACTCGTGGCCAGGAAAGGCAACGGTTCCAGCGAATCGGAGCGGCGGAAGATCGGGCCTGATTTGAGCAGGGACGCAAACGAGGCCGACTCGATCCCAAACCAGCCGGCGCTCTGCCCCGCGCCGCGGTTGAAGCCTTCGGTCGGGCAGGCCGAGAAATCGCGCCAGACACCGCCATAGACACCGATACCCTCTGCCATGCCGGTCGCCAGCACGACACGCGGCTCAACTGGAAGACGCTCTTCCACCGGCGGCAACTCACCCGCGGCGACAAGCTCGCTGATCCAGTCCGGCTCACTGTAGGAATCCAGCGCCTTGTAAGTGACTATCTGGTCGAGCGGCAGCTTATTGACCGGGCGGCTGCCCACGATCAACTGGGGCTCTGGAAACTCGCTGGGAGAGAGATCGACATCGGCCATCTCCTCTTTTGCTTCAGTGTCCTCAGCTTTCGCCTCCTCGGCAGCAGGCGCTGCCTCTTCCTGGGACGTGTCCGCCGCCGGTTCCGTCTCGTCGCCGGCTCCGCAGGCACTGATGATCATGGAAGCCACAATCAGCAGGGACAGCACCAGTGAAATCGTTTTCCTTCTCTTGAGTGACATTCACATTCCTCCTCAAAAGGATGGTTATAGAAAGTTTTGCGGTGTGCCTTTGGCGGCGCACTGCAATATGAAAATGGACCTTTCGATCCCTCGAAAGCTAAACTGGCCAAGCCGTTTTCCGGCGGCAGCGAACTGGTGAGGGAGAAATCTCTCCCTGTAATCCAGCATCAATCATGCAGCCAGCAGGCCGCAGAATGACCCGGCTCGTGCTCATTGAATTCCGGTGTCTGCTCCCAGCAAATCTCCATTGCCTCAGGACATCGTTCGGCGAACGCGCAGCCGCGAATCTCCTCCATCGGGCTGGGCACCATTCCCGTAATCGGAACCAGCCGGTTGTCCTCCTTCCGTCCCAGCACCGGCACCGAGTTGAGCAACCCGATCGTATACGGATGTTTTGGCTTATGAAAGATGTCGTATACCGGCGCGTATTCCACGACACGCCCGAGGTACATGACTGCCACATGATCCGCCATCTGCGAAACGACGCCCAAATTGTGGGTAATGAGAACGATCGCTGAATCGAAATCATCCTGCAACTCTCTCATCAGGTCCAGGATCTGCGCTTGCACTGTCACGTCCAGCGCAGTGGTCGGCTCATCCGCGATCAGGATCGATGGATTGCAGCTCAGCGCAAGCGCGATCATGACTCGCTGGCGCATGCCCCCGCTCAGTTGATGGGGATACTCGCTGATGCGCCGACCGGCATCAGCAATGTGAACCCTGTTCAACATCTCTTCGGCCCGCTCCAGCGCCGCTCGGCGTGTCAGGCTCTGATGCAACAGGACGGATTCCGAGATCTGCTTTCCGACCGGATGAAGCGGGTTCAGCGAAGTCATCGGCTCCTGGAAAATCATGGCAATCTCGGCCCCGCGAATGTCGCGCAGCTGGCGGCTACGCGGATCCAGCTTGACAATATCGACCGTGTCGCCGTCCTTGCGATGGAGCAAAATTTCGCCATCCACGATCTTTCCCGGTGGAGACTGGATGAGCCGCATCACCGAGCGAAAGGTGACGCTCTTTCCACACCCGCTCTCGCCGACAACGCCCAGGGTCTTTCTGCGCCCTACCGAGACATTTACCCCGTCAACAGCCTTCACAACCCCTCGTTCGAGAAAGAAGTAGGTCTTCAGGTCTCGAAGCTCGAGGATTGTGTCATCCACATCGCTGTTTTCATTCGTCGCCGCACGCGACGGCGCCTGCCGACTCATAGTCATAGACTTGCTCTTACCCCCGGCTCATAGCCAGCGGGAGAAAAGTGAGAGTGAAACGCAAGTGAGGCAGGCCCGGCCCTGGTCAAAGGCGAAGAGGGGGCAGTTTCACCTTACTGCCAAATGAACCCAGAAACGGCAAGCCGACTAAACGGCTTCGGCCGCGAATTCAGGCCGGGAACGGGGAAATTGTAGCGACTAGAGGAGTGATTGTCAATTTTTGAGGGCGGCGGATTGCAGAGGAAACAGCTACATGAGTCGGATCTCCAGCAAGCCGCGTCTTTCAATTAGGATCGCAGAACTTTGGGAACCAGGCAGTTTCTCCAACATTCACGCATTCATGCCGTTCGCGGCCGGACCTTGAATCGTCTTGCTGCGCCACCAGATTGCCGGGAGCCGCCTGAGTTTGCCCCATGCACTGACATGGGCTCGTCGGGAAAACACATCGTAGTCATGATCTTCGATGTCAGCGAGAATCGCGCGGTAGAGTTCGGCAGCGGCGGCAATTGCGAAACGGCCGTCCGAGTGAAGCAGGGCAATGCCAGGCCAAGCCTCTTCATAAAGTTGACGTGTGCGCCCAATCTGAAAACACATGAATGCACGCCAGCGGTCATCAACGAGTCCGGCCTCTATATCCATTTCGTCGAGGCCGAACCGGTTCAGGTCCTCTAACGGAAGGTAGAGTCGCCCGGCCTCCCAGTCCTCGCCCACATCTCTCAAGACATTCGTCAGCTGCAACGCAACGCCCAGCTTCAGGGCATAGGGTATAGCCTCGACACCGGAAAACCCGATGATATGCATGCTCATCAGCCCTACCGTAGCCGCTACGCCGTAGCAATAGCTGGTTAATTCCGCGAATGTCCTGTAGCGCCTTTCCGTGATGTCCCGCGCAACCCCCTGGATGAGCTGCTCGGCATAACGCGGCGGAATACCATACTGCCGCCGAGCGTCTGACCACGCGAGGGCCACCGGATCGCGCCCGTCGGCAGTCTGAGCAAGAGACCGCGATTGCCAGGAGGCAAGTGCGTCACGCACTGCTTCAGGGTCGCGCATCCCAATAGCCGGATTGTCGACTATGTCATCGCTCTTGCGGCAAAACGCGTAGAGGGCGCGTATCGATCGTCTCTTATCACGAGGGAGGAAACGAGAGGCGGTAAAGAAGGAACGGCTGTTTACCGCAGTAACCGTTTCACAAAAGTCATAGGCCAGGTCCAATTGCGTCTTGTCCTTAATCTCAGGATGCGGTTGCGGACCATAGACCTGCCCGGCCTCATACGCGAGTGAGAGCAGAGGACGTTCCCAGTCGCGGATCTTCAGGGTCATCAGAGCGCCTTTGCTCCTAGAATTTTCCCTTCAACGACTCTTCCGTAAATCACGGCTCTTACAATCCTAAAATAGTGCATTCAGTGATTTGAGTCAAGGGATCTACCGAAACCGGGAGACTCTCTATTCGGCTTGTTTTTCTTTCCCCCTCAGACAAAGCCCTTTCCTGCACTTTTACAGGAAGACTCACCAGGGCTTCGATTTGATAAGCTAGTCTCAGCACAATTCTCAGTTTGCCGACCAACTGCTTCAGCACTTGGCAAAAAGAAACTGCGCTGTCGGGAAACGCAACAGGCTCCTACTGTAATCCGGCCGCTATATTCTCTCCTTCCTTACTTGATCTCCCTCCTATAGCTGGTTTCACTTTCTCTCACTCTCAAACCAGAATAAAGCACAACATCGAGTTGTGCAACTTGTGCCAATGATTTTTGTATTATGTTTATAATTTGTATAGGTTTTAGCCTGCCGAAGTCTATCTCTTGAAGGGAATTCACGGCCAATCCCGAACGTGGCGTCACCGTGAGTGGGCGAATGTCTCCTACTCACTGTTCAACAGTACTCAGCGCCCAAGCTTTCTTACTAACTCGATCGATTTTCCTGTCGTCGAATTTTCGGATTTGTTAAACGGGAAGAAAGTGCGTAATATATCATAGTTTTATTGTTAGACACTGCGTTGGCAGGAAACGCAGCGTACGAGTACGAAGGGGTACATGTACCAATGAGTACAGAAACGCCTTCATTCAATCTGAAAGCCGTTGTCCGAGAAACGGGCATCAAGGCGGAAACGCTGCGGGCATGGGAACGCCGGTACGGGATTCCACGCCCGGCGCGAAGCTCGGGCGGGCACCGAATCTACTCTCGGCGGGACATCGATACTCTACATTGGTTGAATCGGTATCGGTTAGAAGGTCTCAGCATAAGTCGCGCAGCTGAACGCTGGCAGACTCTGGAAAGTGAAGGGCGTGACCCTCTTCAGGAGCAGGGGATAGCTCCCGACCTATTCTTCTACGGAAACCGCTGGTCAGAAGCCTCGCCGTACGGAAGTGACGAAAGCGAAGATATCGACGACCAGATAGGCAGCGCCTGCGCCGAGTGGATGGAAGCCTGCATTGCCTTCGATGAATCTGAAGCGCAACGATTACTCTCCCAGGCTTTCGCCCTGTTTCCTGTCGAAACCGTCTGCCTTCACGTGCTCTGCGAGGGACTACGCCAGTTGGGAGAGGATTGGCACGTCGGCAAATTGACCGCTCAGCAAGTTGCCTTTGCCTCCGCCCAGGCCATGCAGCGTATCCAGGTCTTACTGGGCTCCTCACCTCCTCCAATCCGACCCGGCCTGGTACTGATGGCTTGCCCCCCCAGAGAACATCACACCTTCGGTTTGGTACTCTTGCAGCTCATACTAAAGCGAAGAGGGTTTGGGACCGCTTTTTTGGGAGAAACTCTCTCTCTATCCGAGATGAAAGTCACGCTGAAAAAAATACAGCCCGACCTCGTCGTCCTCGTTTCCCAGCAGCTTCGATCGGCCGGTAGTCTGTTGGATATGTGTGAACTGACTATCCGGCAAGATGTGCCGGTTGCGTTCGGAGGACGCATCTTCAATCTCTCAGGGGTTATTCGACGCCGCGTTCCAGGCGAATTCCTCGGCACGGATCTGATGCAGGCGGGAAGCAAAGCCGAATCCCTGCTTGCGGCGCCAGGTCTTCTAAGCAGGCCAGTCCCACAGAGCAACAGCTTCGAAGGCCTTATTGCCAGTTATGGGGCCAACCTGCATCGAATCTCTGCCCGCATATTGGATGGGGAACGGGGAAGTCCTCCGGATTGGGCGCGGGTGGGGAGGCCTTCTTTCAGCATAAACAGCTCAATGATGTCAGCCCTGCGTTTCGGTGACCTTGCGCTGATCTCTTTGGAAGCGGAGTGGATTTGCACTTTCCTGGAGTCCCGAGGCTATCCATTCACAATGCTGGAAGAGTACTTGAATCTAGGCTCCTCTGCCGTCCGGGCCGTCCTTGGCGGCGAGGGCGACCCCATCGTTGAAATGTTGGAAACGCTTCATAGAGATGTGCGCCAGTGCTTCGACGAGAACTTAGGTCGAACAGTTTTCCGCTTCGATTAGTGCGAACCGGGCCCGAATACGTAGGCCCCGGCGTAGCTACTCTGCCGGCTGTGCAGCAACAATGGCCTACTTGGATTTTCTGTCAGTTTACATCGGCATTCCCGCCCTCTTCTTGGTGCTTCTCAATACATTGCTTCGCAGAAAAGGGCGTGCGCTTCCTTCTTCGCTGCGGGCCTGGCCTGCCTTAACAGTAGTTGGTGGACATGTGCTGCTGGCACTCCTCTACACTACGCCTTGGGACAACTATCTGGTCGCGACAAAAGTTTGGTGGTACAACCCGGACCTCGTGCTCGGGATCACCTTTGGCTACGTACCCTTCGAAGAGTACCTGTTTTTTGTTGGACAGACCATGCTATTGGGCCTGGCGTTTCTGGCGGCCGCCCTCCTATCGCCGCAGCCGGCCCTCCCCTTTCGTTCACGGCCCCAGCTCCGTTTGTGGTCGGCCGGGCTGACTCTGGCTGTCTGGCTGTTTGGACTATCTATGCTGGGATTGGAGCATCGCCCGGGCACCTATCTGGGATTGGAACTGGCTTGGGGGATGATACCGCTCTCAATTCAACTGACTTTCGGAGCCGACATCCTCTGGCACTACCGAAGCCCGGTCCTTTGGACGCTCTTACCGGGAACCCTTTTCCTGTCGCTCGCGGATGCCATTGCAATCCACTCTGGGACCTGGACGATTGACCCCCAGCAGTCTTTGGGCGTCGTCTTTGGCGGAATACTTCCTTTGGAGGAGTTCATCTTCTTTCTTTTGACTACGTCGATGGTCGTGTTTGGAGTGACCCTGGTGATTGCCAAACAAAGCCACGAAAGGGCCCACTGGATCCCAATCGGGCTGAGGAATCCACAATGAAATCAGTGACTGCACCCCGAACTTGCATTTTGCTGCTGGCTCTGCTCTCAGCCTTACTCATTTCAGATGCTGCCCTCGCTCATCAACCGTTCTTTGAGGATGCGGACACAACTGCCAGCACCCCAATCTCGGTCACCGACCCAGAGATTTCAACAGCTCTGTTTTCTACTTTAGATAGGCCCGGAGACATCGACTACTTTAGATTTACCGTTTCCGCCCGACAGACAATCGAAATCGGGATGACTATCCCGCAGATCGAGGGACAAGAGCAGTTCGCCCCTACCATAGGTGTTATTGCAACTGGACTGGAGCGTGATTCAGTTTCAAAACTGCCGGCCGATGCCCTCGCACTCGTATCGGGTCAGAAGGGAGCAGTAATGATAGAAGCGGTTGAAGCTACGATCTTCTTCGAACCGTTCAGCCGTACCGCCTATTGGCAGCGGCAACGCCGTCGAATCACATTTCCTACTCAAGGCGAGGTAATAGTAGTAGTCTGGCATCCTCAGGAATCCGTTGGCCGTTACGCGTTAGTCGTCGGCCAGCAAGAAGTGCCGGGCGGAGACGCTGCATTCGCGCGCAAATTGAAAGACTACTGGACGCCCGTTGCGCTTCCTCAGGCGGCTGATACCGACACCCCTGACGTAATCAGCACAAGTCCTACCCAAGTGGATCCGACTCCCCGTTCAGTTGCATCTGATTCTGGTTCGTCTACGCCCCGCTGTTCATGGCTTATGCAGCTTCTGGCTTCCCTGTTAGGGACGAGAGATCGTTGCCAATGAGCTACCGCCGGCTAGCTCTCAACTGCGGAACGGTTGAAACCATTCCCCAAAATAGTGTCCTTCTTCTAAGCAAGTTGCGCGACCAGATGAATGTGAGCAGTCGCGTTCTGCTCGGCCTTTGGTTGCTCCTGATGATTCTGATCCCCCACATTTTTCGCTTAGGGGATCGACCTACTCTCCTCGTTGCCCTGTCACTCTCGATCGCTGTCCAGGTTGGCCTGCTTCTCAGCCTCCTCCTTCCCACCTTGAAAGGACAAGCAACCTTCAGAATCGGAATCTTGGTGGTCGCGATAGCATGGTTGGTCGAGTTCATTGGCCACAAGACCGGATTGCCGTTTGGCCGCTATACTTACACTGACGCTCTCTGGCCCCAAATAGGAAAAGTTCCCATACAGGTTCCCGCCGCGTGGCTCATGATGCTGCCCCCGGCCTGGGCTGCCGGGACGGCTATCTGCACGAAGATGTATAGCGCAGACCACCCCCTCAATTGGATGAATAAGGCAGCCTCCTCGCTTACTTCTGGACTGGCATTCACAGCCTGGGACCTGTTCCTTGATCCGCAGATGGTAGCCTGGGGCATCTGGCGTTGGGAATCGCCTGGCAGCTACTTCGGCGTACCAGTTATCAACTTTATCGGCTGGACTCTTATTGCTGCCGTCGTTTTGTTTATTCTATCAAGCTTCACTCACTCCAAGTCGCTTCCGGTAGAAGCTCTCCTCCTTGTCTATACGACAGTCTGGCTGCTGAATACGGTGGGCTTGGGCTTTTTCTTTGATCAGCCCGGTGCCGCCGCGGCCGGTTTTGCCGGAATGGGGATTTTCGTTGCCGCGTCATGGCGGCAAGTCCTTGCCGCTCCCAAATGAATTTCATTCTCTGGGCACTGACTGCCTATCTCTGTGGAAGCTTGCCCTTTTCGGTCTGGCTAGGCAGTCTCCTCTTGAGAAAGGAGATTCGACAGTTCGGTGATGGCAATCCCGGTGGCACAAATGTGATTCGCGCCGGGAGCAGGCCGCTAGGCCTTGCCGTCATCTTCCTTGACGGGCTCAAAGGCTTATTGCCGGTGCTTGCCGCCCAAGAGATCGCAAACCTGCAGGGTTGGGCGCTGGCAGCCGTGGCATTGGGTGCTGTAGCAGGACATGCTTACTCGATCTTTCTCCGCTTCCGGGGCGGGAAGGCGGTAGCTGTCACTTTCGGAATCTGGGCCGGACTGACCGGTTGGAGCACACTATTCCTCCTCGGTGCGCTGCTGCTGTTAGCCTACTTTACGATCTCGATCGATGGTTGGGCGGTAATCTGCGCCTTCCTTGGTCTGCTGGTTTTCATCGCACTGACCGGTACAGTTGGCGCATACCTGCCCGTCTGGATCGGCAACGGCCTGATTCTCGCCTGGAAACACCGCCTCGACCTGGCTCAGCGGCCAGAGATTCGACTTCCTGTTCTGCGATGATAGTTCTGCTTCTAATCCTTGCCTCCGCCGCGCTGTCTGGAATGATTCTGATCCTTCTGGCAAACTTGTTGACATTTCCTAATCTTAAGGACAGCAACGCCTCCGGCAGCGCTGCCAAAGTCTCAGTGCTGGTCCCGGCGCGAAATGAAGCTGCCGTCATTGATGCCTCGGTAAGAAGCGTGCTGCATCAGTCCTATTCCCATTTGGAGTTGCTCATCCTGGATGATGAGTCCGAAGATGGCACCGGCAAGGTTGCGGTTAAAGCCTCAGAAAATGACGACCGCCTTCAGATAATCAAAGGCAGGCCCATTCCTCGCGGATGGCTGGCAAAAAATTGGGCTTGTCAGCAACTGGCCGAGCAAGCGAGTGGAGAGATTCTCGTCTTTACCGACGCCGACGTACATTGGCATCCTCGTGCTCTTTCCTCTTTGCTATGCGAAGTTGAACGCAGCGGCGCCGACATGCTCGCCGTTATGCCTACCCAACAGACTGAATCCTGGCCCGAACGCCTCTGCGTCCCCCTCATGGCTCTCGCAATCCATGCCTACCTGCCGGCGGTCGCCGTCCATCGTTCCTCATACCCGCTGCTGGCAGCTGCCAATGGCCAGTGCATCACCTTCTACCGTAAAGCCTATGACAGTTTGGGGGGCCATGCCTCCGTGAGAAAAAATATACTGGATGACATCGGACTGGCCCGCTGTGCAAAAAGAGCCAGACTGAGTCTGCGCATGGCCGAGGCCGACGGACTCATCACTTGTCGCATGTACCGAGACTGGCAATCCGTGCGCGACGGCTATGCGAAAAACATTCTCACCGGGTTCGGCGGCCCCGCCGGCTTAATTGCCGGCACACTCTTCCACTGGGTTGTGTTTCTTGCCCCGTGGGGCCTGCTTGGGCTTGGATTCGCAGGCGTGCACGTCCCCTGGCATCCGTATTGGGCGCTGCTGCTCGTCTGCGCCGGTTTCTTCGTTCGGGCCATATCAGCGTGGCGCACCAGGCAGCGCGCAGCTGACGCGCTTCTGCTGCCCATCGCCGTGTTGCTGATGACCGGCATCGCGGCCCAGTCGTTATGGTGGCACTGGCGCTATGGAGGACCTCTGTGGAAAGGTCGCCGCGTAGTAACTTAAATCGGGCCGAAAATGAGCATAGCATCGGATCCAACAACCTCATGCCCCCATTGGAAGAAACAAGCCTGCATGTATGGATCCTAGATCTTGATGTGGATCGAAAGTCCCTCGCCCTGCAGGAGGAAATGCTTTCTGCTGAAGAATGGCGAAAGGTCAGGCGCTATTCTTCACGCCGGTTGGCCCGCCGCTTCATCGTCCGGCGCGGCTTGCTTCGCCGGATCCTCGGCCAGTACCTGAATCTGGAACCCCTTGACATCAGATTCGTTTACAACGCTCACGGCAAACCCTTCCTCGCCCCTAAACTATCCCCCGATCTGCAGTTCAATGTCTCCGATTCGGGCGAAAAAGCAGCACTTGTAGTCGGTCTGGGGGAGCCTGTAGGCATCGATATTGAACGTCTGAGAACTATCCAGGATGTTAGCAGCCTGGAGTCCAAGGGCTCGTCCCTGCGTGGGACAGAGGACGCGAAGAGCTCGGCAGTGACTGAACGCAGTATCGAATTCTTCCGGGCCTGGACCCGTCGTGAAGCCCTAGCCAAAGCTGAGGGCGTCGGGCTGCAAATGATCACGGGGAAGTTTTATTTCGCTGACCTGGCAGAATACACGCCACCCTCTTACATCGCAGCCAGTTCCCTCCCAAAAAGAGGCTTTCACCTTCACCCTCTTACATTGCCTTTTGGGTACGTCGGCACCTTGGCCACTCGCCTGAAAACGCCGAAATTCGATTATTGTTCCTCGTAGCGTCATTGCGTTTGATAGAAAACGGACTCAAGTCGCTTCAAAGCCCCTTACTGTTCGCCGGCATCTCTGACGCCTTCTTTTCCACCCCTTGAGTTGGGAACTGCAAAAAGGTTTACGGTATAATGACGACTTGGAAGTAGGGTTGCCCAATCCGAGACCTCGAAGGACAAGAATAATGGCAAAACGCAGTCGAAGACGCCGACACAGCCCAAGCAAGGCCAATCCCCGCAGTTTCAGCGAACTGCGCGCCGGTAGGGAGCGTGAGGAGGATTCAACTCCAGCGGATCCTTCTCAAAGCGAGCCTCAGACATCGGAACGCCTCGCTCAGTCGGCGCCTAGTCAGGCAGGCAGAGTTCAGACCGACTGGAACGTAGAGTACAGTCGGGTCTTCTCTGACTTGAAGCAGTTGTTGATCGTCTCTGCGGCACTCTTTGCGTTGATGATTGTTGTAGGGCTGTTCCTCTGACGGCTGCTCTCAGCCTTCCCTCTCCGGGAGTCTCCAATTCATATGGCCCCTTGCCGAGAGGGTTGGTTCCACAGAAGGATGATCCGAATACCCAAGTGAAGAAGGCAGCACAGCCAAAAGCTCTGGGTGACGAGGAAAAGGCTCGAGGTTGTCACCAGGACCAGTGTCGTCATCAGCCGGTCCGATAGGGGTATAGTCTGAATATAGATTCCCGGCAGTGAAATGGCAGCGCCGATCCATACCGCCCAGTACTGTGGAGTAAGCGAAGTAGATGCGAACAAGTGCAGAAGTTCCCAAACCGCCCCGCGCAGAAAGCACCAGTGGAACTCCTGGGCGCAACTCTCAATGAGAGATGGACTCCAGGATCGGCCGGTCAGTGCGACGGCACTGAATGGATCTGTATCGGTGTGTAACCAGATGCGAATCAGGACAAGGAGGACCAGCAGACCCGCGAGCACGACAATGCCTACAGTGTATCGCGAATCCCTTCCCATATCTGTCAGCCCCATCAGACGGGGGGACAGTCCCCCCAGAATCAGCCCAAAGTACGGGACCTGGACCCATTGCACAACCCGCACCAGTCGTTCTAGTTCAGGGGCAACCAGGCGAGTAACGAAAGTCGCTGTGCCGGCGAACATGAAGCTCACCGCCAGCCATAGAGCCGCACGCGCCGGAGATGCAGTAAGTTGCTCTAACAGCCATGTACCAACCATTTTTGGATACTAGCGAAATCGATCTCCCGTGACCATCCGACGAATTCTGCTGGTAATTCTTCTGCTTGTCCTCATCATCCTGATAAAGCCAAAGACCGTCTGGTCAGAATTCAGACGAATCCGCGGACAGTGGAATACGATCCTGACCCTGTTGGTGATCGTGGTCGCCATTTATTTTGCGTTTGGCCTCTGGAGGGCTTACGTCAGTGGAGGGATTCCGTAGAATCCGGCCGCCGGAGTTCGGCTGTTAGGAGAAACTCGCTGGGAAGCTCGCGCACACACCGGACCAACGCCTGAGAATGGGCCCGCTGAGCGAGCTTCCCCCCTTCTTCCCTTACGAGACGGCTGCAAGCGCCTCGGTTGGACTGTCAGCAGGGGCCACGTCGTAGGAAACCCCGATCAGGTCCCCCTTTTCGTCAATTACAAAGTGACTTCGATGGATTCCCATGAATGTGCGACCGTACATCGTACGTTCGCCCCAAACGCCGTAGGCTTCGGCAATCGAATGGTCTTCATCCACCAGCAATGTGAATGGTAGGTCGAACTTGGATCGGAACTTCTCGTGGCTCTCCTGGCCGTCGGGGCTGATGCCGAAAACGACCGCATTTTTTTCTTCAAACTCCGCATGAATATCGCGGAATCCACAGGACTGCGTGGTGCATCCAGGCGTGTCGTCCTTAGGGTAAAAGTAGAGTACGACTTTCTGTCCTCGATAGTCAGCCAAATTGACCGTGTCACCGCTGTCCGTTTTGGCCTCAAACGTCGGGGCGGGGGAGCCGGCTGTCAGTTCAGTGCTCATTTTTCCTCCAATTGGTAAGTGCCTAGATATCGCCGTGGCGCCGATTTGCCCATTAGCGCCCGAATCGCCCTCTTTCCTCCAGTTGAGGACGGATTTCCCTTGGTGACGGGCTGACTCGTATTCTAACCCATGGGGTGGATTTGCTAAAGACCTGCACCGCCCAAATTGCGGTGTAATTGGCTGTTTCAGCTTCTTGAAAGAACTATGATACAGTAAAAGTTCAAGGCCGGACAGAATAGTTCCACAGGAGCAGCAAACACCATGTCGACGATTCGTAACCGCTTGTGGCAGCAGTACCAGGACGCCGCGCAGTCTGTTTGGGAACTGCCTCCCGCAGGTCAAAGTACAGGGGAATCGGTACAATTGCCCCCAGTTTCTCCCCTGGAACAGCAGAGGCGAACGCGTACCGTTCTAATTCATGGCTACAAGGACGAAGCTTCAGTCTTCAACCCTCTTGCCTCGTACCTGTCCGAATTGGGACTGGAGCCCCACGCGGTCACGCTTGCGCCCAGCGATTGCAGCGTTCCACTGGAGACTCTCGCTCAACAATTGGCAGATTTCATAGACAGGAACTTTCTTTCCTATCAGAAGCTCGACTTCGTCGCGTTCAGCCTTGGCGGCATCATAGCACGCTACTATATTCAGCGAATGGGTGGATTGGCCCGCACCAATCGCCTTTTGACTGTTGCCGCCCCTCATCATGGCACGTTGATGGCGTTCGCAAGCAGTCTTCCCGGCGCCTTACAATTGCGCCCCAATAGCGAATTCCTTCACGATCTGAATGCCGACGCTGAAATCCTCTCCAGCATCCCGTTCGTCTCTATCTGGAGTCCCTTCGACCTTATGATTTTGCCGCCATTCAGTTCCCGCATGCCCGCGGCGAGTAACAAGGCGGTGTGGACGCTCAGGCACCAGGCCTTGATTACCAGCCAGCGCGGCATGCGCACAATTGCAGAGCAACTCCTGGCCCAAGGGAAAAGTCTCCCCAGCCCTACTTTCCCTGACATGGCAGGTCGCCCTTCTTTATCTCGGCAAACCACTAGCGAAGGCTTTGAACTGCAAAGGCAAAGTTGACCTTCTGCCCATTCGTCATCCCATGACTACCCTGCTCATTGACTGGGCAAACCAGTAAGTTCGTCCACCACCTCACGAAAACTGCGAAGTAGCTTCTTCACCTTCTCGGGATCCCTTCGCCCCCGCTGCATCTCCACGCCGCTGCAAAGGTCAATTCCATATGGCTGTACCGAACGGACCGCGTCGGCAACGTTGTCCGGTCCGATCCCGCCAGCCAGAAATAGAGGAATGTCAATCTTTTCTTTGAGCGCAGCGACCGCGGCCCAATCTCCCACCTTTCCGGTCCCCCCCAGCCGCTCGAAGCCCTCGCTCACGTCGACCGAATCTACCAGCAGCGCGTCAGCGCCGGCTTCGACGTACGCCTCAGGCGCAGCCTGCCCGTCCACAGACGGCAGATGAACGGTCTTCCAAATCTCGCAAGGCAGCGATTCCTTCAACTCTGAAATCAGTGCCGGTTGTTCGCGGCACTGGAGCTGCAATGCGTGGGGGCGCAGGGCCTTCGCTACTTCCACTGCAAACGCCGCGCTCGGATTACACAGCAGGATGACGTTTCTCAGGCTCGAAGCCTTTGCCACTGCCGCGGCTTCCTCCAATGTCAGGGTACGTTCCGACCAGTTCCCGCCGACCAGCATGCCGCAGAAGTCGGCCCCACGCGCCAGCCGCGCATCCCCTGCACTTGTCGTCCCACATAGTTTGAGCACCGTCATCTCTCTCGCTCCGCCTTTCCTGGACTCCTCACGATTCTTCTTACTGCCTTATGCTATAGCCGCATACGTCCGGCATGTCCGCTGTCCCAATCTTTCTCTCCCCTCTTCCATTCGCCCTTTTCATATGGGGTTATCTCTCAACCCCCTTATTTGACCCTTCCAAGTCTGCCTTGGCCCCGTGCCTCCTCGCTTGCCGTCGCCTCACTGGTGCAACCATGCCGCGCTTGCCATCCAGCAGTCTTCGAGTATCTCCTGTCCCTCACAGTATTTTGAAACCATCGTTGTCCGCCTTAGTCAGAATGACCTCGCCTCCGCCGTTGGACGCCAACCACCTTTCGGCCTTGTCCCGCAGCGCCGTGAGATCGTCGCCGAAAGCAAACAGAGTCGGACCCCAGCTGCTCATGCCTACGCCCTCGCCTCCGCTGGAACTCAGGAATTCGGCGCACTCCGCGATAAGAGGACCCTGCGTTTCCGCTTCAAACACCTTGAAACCATGCCGCTGGTAGGCCTCCATCGCCGCCCCAAATGTCTTCAGATCCTCTTCAAGAACCGCTGGCAGCATCTGCGTCAGCAGAATTCGGCACATCTTCTCCACGTCGCCGGCCGGAACCGGGCAGACTTCCTCGAACAGGTCCCGTTCGCGGTCACCGCTCGCGCCCTCGCCCTGGGGAATGACGATCAGGACGTCCCAGGCTGGAAACTCGTAGCGCGCCAAGAGAGGGGGCGGCGGCACTCCGACAGACGCTGATGAGGGCGAGTAACCGGACTTGCTTCCCTCCCCTCGCCGAAACTGGTGACCTCCATCCAGAATGAATCCGCCGTGCTGGATCGCACCGATGCCGATACCGGAGGTTCCTCCCCGCCCGACCAGCCCTGCAATCTCTACCGCATCTGGATTCAGACCGTAGAGCGTGCAGACAGCAATTCCCGCGCCCACCAGCGTTTGGGAAGCGCTGCCCAGGCCTGAATGGGGCCTCGTCCTCTCAGAAATTGCGACCGACGCGCCCGGAAGTTCATAGTGGCCGCAAATAGCTTGAATTGCTCTCTTCAGGCGCACTTCGAAAGCTTGCTCCATCGGGCAGAACGCATCGCAATTGCGGCTGCGACGGGCAGAAATGACTGTCCTGGGCTGTTCGAGAGCCAAGCCGATTCCGCCATCGATTCGACCCAGACCACCGTGCAGGTCAAGGAGGCCGAAATGTAGTCGGGCGGGTGTCTGAATAACAATCTCTTCCATAGTGATGTGGCTTTAGTGACTACCAAAAAACTGATTTTTCAACATCATTTAGCTCGAAAGGAAGGCCCGCTTCCAGTGAGACAGGGGCCGGTGCCGCCCCTCGGAGATCTGCACAGCCATCAGATCGTCTCACCCATCTTAATGGCCTGCGTAACTTGCGAACGCATCAGCGAAAAGGTCAGAAGTGCTGTTGAACAAATGTAAAGGGTCCCCAAAACGAGATAAACCTGGTAGACCCTTGGCCATGCGATCTGAGGCGCCAGGGGCAAGAGCGTCGGCATGGGGTCGATGCCGCTCTGCAGATAGGGTATGAATGCGCCGCTCGTCCAGATTCCGATCCCCGTTCCGACTGTCAACCCAAAAAGGAGTAGAACGACGAGCTCCCATCCCATAAAGGAGACAACCTCTCGCGGCGTGAAACCGAGGGCGCGCAATACGCCCGTCTCGATCGCCCGTTCGCGAAATGACGATATGGTGAATAGGATAAAGCCCAGTATCGTCAACAGTGTGCAGGCAACGAAACCGATTGATAGCAGCCCAACGACACCCTGAAACTCCGGTCGACGCAGAGCCTGAAAAACCCAGGGACCCGGCGCTTCCCAGCCCAGTATGCGAAAACCTTTTTCACGCAACTCCTGTTCGATCAGGATATAGTCCGGGTTTGGATCGGTTCGCAGCCAGACATCGAAAGGGTACTGTCCACCCGCGCGCTCGAACACGTAGTCCAGGTTGCCAACGATGACCGGTCCCTGCTCTGGTTCCCAGGATGGAAACCTGTCGAAGCTGCCGACGATCCGGAAATCGATAGGCGCCTCCAGCCACGTCAAGTTCTTTCGTTGCTCGGGGATCGACACGACAACCCGTAGATCGTCTCCCTCTTTCAGGACCATCCGCTGCAAGAAACGATTCGGAACCAGCACGCCGTTTGGCGCCAGAGCCAGGGCGTTCATCAGCGCCCCCAGGCTGCTGCGCGCAAAATCACTTCGCCAAAAGACGACTTCGGGAAAGTCGGTCCGGTCAATCCCAATAAACTGTCCCTCTTGTTTCCACTGACCGACTTCGGCGAGAGCCTTGTATCTCCCCACCCTGGCAACCGCCTGCACGCCCGGAGCGCTGCTGTGTTCAGCGACCGGTAGAAAGGACCACGACGTGTATCCTTCAGCCGATGCTGACTCCTGTCGCACGGTTTCAGAATCATCGCCTTCAATGTCGCCTGAGTCCGAGAGCCCCAGCGGATCGATCTCAATACTTTCGCCAACCTCCGTCAAGCGCATGTCTGCGCCAAAGCGATATCGAATCTCGGCTGCGATCTGTTTGCTCATCGTCTGTGCCAGCGAAGCCGTGAACACCGCCAGGCTCAACGTCACAATAAGAAGCAGAAGTGGAATCCGATAGTTTCCTGTAGACCGCGCGAGCCGCTGCACCGCGAGCAGCAGTCCCAGCCCTTCCAGCTGTCTGGAAAACCAGGATATCGCCAGCATAAGAGGTGTAAGGGCGCGCACACCCAATAGCGCGAACCCAATAAGCCAGAGAACAGGTGTGACAAAAAGCAGAGGATCGAGCACGGGCCCGATGGCGTCCGGGTCGTCCGCTCCCAACGATACAAGGCCGCCCTGGCTGTGCAGCCTGAACAAGCCGTAGCCGGCTGCCAACAAGACAATCAGGTCAAGCCCGAGCCCGTGCCGCCACTTCCAGCGTCCGCGGGCTCTCTCACGCCGGTAAGACGCCAGCGTGTAGCGTGCCGCGTCCAGTGTGGGCGCCAGGATGAACAGCAGTGCCAGCGCGACCGTCACTATGGCGATGCGCTCCACCGAAGGGGTGATCGTCATAGGGGATGCCGACACACCGCCGAATTCCAGGAATCCCTGTGTCCTGTCGATGATCTGGGCTATTCTACTGCCGACCGGCACGCCGCCGGCCCAGGCAACGCCGCCCAATACCAGCCCTTCAATCACGACCATGATCGCAATCTGGCTCGCCGACGCGCCGCGACTCCGCAATAGTGAAATCTCGGCCCGCCGCCTCTCCACGTAGACACCGGCAACGAGCCAAAGATAAGCTGTGATCGATCCGAATATCGGCAGCGCAGTCACAAATAACGACTGCGTCATAGCCTGTGCAGCCCGCTGATACCTTTTCAATCCAGAGCTGCTGGGAGCAACTATCAAAGATGTGCCGGAAAGCAATGCGCCAGCCCTCCGATCGACCCGCCGCAGCCTCTCCAGAAATGCGCTGGCCTCCCTGACTTCAAACGATTCGCCGTCCAGTACCATGTACCAGGCCCCGACTGCAATCTCCCCGCTTATGGCAGATCCAATCTGCCTGGCAAAGGCCTCCTCAGTCACCAGCAGCTGATTCCTTATGAGGGCGAACGGGTTGTAAAACCAGTACTCGTCGTGCCTGTCTGTCATCTGCCAGACGCCCACCACCTGGAATGGAACCTGGCTTGGCGGCTCTTCCGAGTCAGCGCTCTCCTTCGAAAAGGCGATAAATGTTTCGCCGACCTGCCAGCCCATCTTTTGGACCAGGTTAATGTTTATGATTACCTCGACCGGCGCGGACCGACTCGAAAACAGACCTCCGCCGGTAGGAAATCGGCCTTCCAGAAGCGTGATCTTCTGCTCTAGGCCGCTCTGAAAGGCGAAGCTGAGATCGGCGGCGGGAGAGTGCGCGATCGCATTTGTCTCGGAGTTCTGGGGAAAAATGGAGAAGGGTACCGTCTGAAAAAATCGAACATCGACAACGCGGGGCAGCCCCAAACTGCCCGCTGCCTGTTTCGTCAGAAAGGTGTCTACTGACCGTACGTCATCCCATTCGGCGTATCCATGTTTTGCTCCAAGAAAGTGAAACATGAACGCGAAGGGAGGGTAGTTCTTCGTCTTTTCGTGTAACTCTTTCCGCAGCAGGCGGACATAGACAGCGTTGCTGTAGGTAGGAATGCTGGTAGTGAATGCGACAGCCGCCATCAGCCCCACCGAGATCGCGGCCGCCAGCCAGGCTTCGACTTTCAAACGCTTGGCGGCGAGCAAGATGGGACTGAGCGCCGGGCCAATTCGCTTGGAAAACTGTGCCCACATTCCCCTGAACATTGCCGCCTCAACACTGACTTCCTATGGTGAGCGTCTACCCATAATCATGGCGACGACTTCGGCCTCCGTCGCCTCATCTCTGGAACGTGTGCCCAATAGATCACCGTGAAACATGACTGAAATGTAGTCGGCAATTTCGAAGACCTGTTGGATATTGTGGCTGATAAGAATTATCGTCTTTCCCTGCTCACGCAACGTGTCGATGAGTTGCAGCACTTCCTGCGTCTGTTCAACACCGAGTGCAGCCGTAGGCTCATCCATGATTATGATTTCACCACCGCGAATCAGCGCGCGCCCGACGGCCACAGCCTGGCGCTGGCCACCAGACAGGTTGCGGACCATTTCGCGTACATTGGGTATGCGGGCGTGAATGTCGTCGAGCACCTTATGGGCTTGCTGCAGCATGCCCTTGTGGTCCAGAAAGATTTGCCCCGGCCCGCGGGTCAGTTCACTGCCCAAAAACATATTCATTACTACGTCCCGATTTTCTACCAGGGCCAGATCCTGGTAGACCGCGGCGATTCCAAGGCCGAATGCGCCGGCGGGCCCACCTATCCGGGTCTCCTGGCCGCGTACGCGAAATCCCCCTCCGTTCGGTTGCAGCGCTCCGCTGATCAGCTTAATCAAGGTGGATTTACCGGCCCCGTTGTCACCGACCAGAGCGTTCACGCGCCCCTCGTAGACCTTCCAGCTGACCGACCGCACCGCGTGCACTGCGCCAAACGATTTATCCAGGTCAATTGTTTCCAGAATCACTCCGTTGCTCGCCATGCGCTACTCCGTATTCGATGCCTGTGCATGCCGGACTTAGGTCATGCGCGCCCGCAGCACGCTGAGGATAACGGCAAAGACCAGTGCGAAGCCGCGGACGATCAATATGATTCCCGTGGCGACGTCCATCAACTGCAGCCCATTGCCCAGAATCGTCAGGAAAAGTACCGCTACCAGATTACGCTCAATTCGGCCGACGCCGCCGAAGAGACTGAATCCTCCCAGCAGCACAGCCGTCAGCGCAGTGACAAAATCGACGCTGCCCGCAATCGCCAGTCCAAACATGGCCGACTGCTTCGCTCTTGCCGTCACCAGGACAGCTGTCAAAGCCGCAGTCAGGGCGGACACCACCAGCGCGACTCGGATCACCCTGTCTACCGGCACACCGCTCAGCAGCGCGGCGCGATAATCTGCGCCGGTGGCGTAAATGTGCGCGCCTAACTTTGTCTGTGTAAGCATGATCCAGCCGGCGATATAGCACATGAACATGATCCAGACCGACGAGGGGATGCCAAACAAACGGATGAAGACTGCTTCCTGCAGCCCCTCACGGGCAATCGTTATCGTCTGTCCCCCGCTGAGAAACAATGCTATCGCCAGCATAACGCCTTGCGTTGCCAGCGTCGCCACGAAAGCGACGATTCTTCCATTGACGACGATCAGGCCGTTAAATAGTCCGGCGGCTATGCCGGCCCCAAGCGCGCATATCACTGTCAAGGGGAGTGAGAACCCCACTTCCTCAAAAAGGAGCGCCGTTGTTACTGTTGCGATCGCCAGGACACCCTGGGTGGAGGTGTCGATCTGTCCTGCAAGAATCGCCACCGTGTAGCCGGCAGTAACGATTCCGGCCAGCGAAGCACTGATCAGAATATTCACTAAGTTGCGGGGCGTAAAAAAGTACGGGGCCAAAAAGACGAAAATAACGAACAAGAGGACCGTTACGACGTAGATGCCGTTATCCATCAGGAACAGAAGCTGCTCCCTCCTTCGTCCCTTTATCGACAGTTCTCCTTGCGTCAATCGCCCTAACACGTAACCGACCCTTATCGCGTTGCCAGTCGTTGGCGGATGCTGTCAAGCAAGATAGCGAAAACAAAGGCAAGCCCGTTGATCAGCTGTCGCACCGGAGCGGAAACGTTAAGTATGCCCAGACCTATCGTAAGCGTGGACAGGAAGAGAAGCCCAATCAACGTGCGCTCAATTTTGCCACTGCCGCCGGAAAGCGCGACGCCCGCAAACAGCGCCGCCGTCAGCGACTGTCCCAGACCTTCCACACCGGGTTGCGCGGCCAGCTGCCGCCCTGCGATCAGGATACCGGCCATTCCGGTAATCACTGCATTCGTCACCAAAACGATCCGCGCGATGCGGACGGCATTGATGCCGTTCAGAGCCGCCGCCGCGGGATTCCCGCCCAGTGCGTAGATGTGAGCGCCGAACCGGGTCTGATTCAGTACGACCCAGCCAATCGCATAGGCAATGAACATCATGGGAATGACAAAAGGGACGCCAATGACTTCAAAGTTCGCAATGTCGCGCAGTGGCGGCCGCACCAGCCGGATCATGCCCGGTTGCTTGGTCAGATTGATTATAAGGAAGCCGATGCCTCCGCTGACGACTCCGACGGCCAGTGTGGATACGAACGAAGGAATGCCCTGCTGGATCAGATAGCTGCTCAGGAGGCCGACTGCGATCGTCAGTACTACGGTTAGAGCAAGCGCAACGCCGAGCGGCCACTCCAACAACTGGAAGACCGCGGCAAACATCAGCGATGCCATACCCCCAACCTGGGCGGTGGAAAGATCGATCTGACCCGAGATCAGCGTAATCGTATAAGAAGCCAGTACAATCCCTGCCGGGCCGCTCAGACGCAGAATCGCCTCGAGCGTTCTTGACCTGATAAAGAGGTCAGGGGCGGTGACGGCGAAAAGAATAAGCTCCAGTACGAACGCAATGAAAAGCCCATTGTCCAGCAGAAACTGAACGATACGTTTTCGGCGCTCCCGGCCGTCGCGTCCGGCCGCCCGTGAACCGGCTCGCCCTGTCGGCACATCCGATGCCATATCCGCCAACCAACACCTTTCTCAAGGAAAAGGAATCTGTTCCAATGCAGAGAGGGTGGGGCCTAACCAGCCCCACCCTCGATAACCTGTTCGGTGAACGATAGTCCTATTCGGACTCGTAAAGCTCAGCGTAGCGCTGATCGACCGTCTCCTGGGTGATTGCCTTGCGTACCTGGTAGGTCTCGAACGGCAGGCCTTCCAGCGTGGCGAGCGCTACTTCGACCCAGCCCCAGCCCTCACAATAGGGCTGGAACTCGATGAAGCCGTAGTAGCCCATCGGTCTCGTCTTCAGGAACTTGGCCGGCGGTTCATCGCCACCCAGCGTCACGAGCATGACGTCCGCCTCGTTACCCGCTTCAGCCACAGCATTGTACGGTCCGATGCCTAAGCCGTCCCAGCAGGGAATCATCGCGAAGACACCGTCAGGATTCGCTGTCATGGCGTCGTTCACCATGTCTTCGGCCGAGCGGCCGGTTGTCAGGTCCGCCATCAGGACGTGGTCGTCATCCAGCTCCATAGCCTCCTGGAACGTGGATGCCGCCGAGCCTGTGCGGGTGACGCAGGCAGGGATGCCGCCGTGGGTCAACTCGATGAAGAACAGCTCACGACCGGCCCAATCCGCCTGCTGGCGTTTCCTTACACCCTCGACCAGCAACTCCGCGCCGCGCATGCCGGCGATCCCATCGGGAATACCGTATACGATAGGCGTGTATTCGCTGGGGCCGTTGTCGATTCCGATGAACTGAATGCCTTCATCGAGCGCTCGCAGTGCAAGGCCTTCATACACATTGGGACCGTGCGCGCCTACGATGCTCAGGTCGTTCAGCAGCAGCGTCTCCAGCAGATCCGGCTCAGTCGCATAGTCGCCGGCCGCGTCGGACTCGAAGAACTCGACTCCGTAGAACTCGGCGGCTGCCTTCATCGCACCCGACCACTCACCAAAGAATGGATGTGCCAGATTGGGATTGATGAATCCCAGTCGCCAAGGCTGGGAAAACTCGGTGGGGAGCGCCGCCAAAGGCTTGCACTGGTGCGGCGCAGTTTGTTCCTCAATTGCCGCCGCTTCATGGAATGTAACAGCTCTGGGCGTCGCCGTAACATCAACGACACGCGTCACCTCGACTTCAACGGTCTGGGTCTCGCACGCCGTCAAAACGATCACCGCGAGCGCCAAGACCAGGACCACCAAAAGATACCTCTTTCTCTTCATCGTACCTCTCCTTTGTCCTAGTTGGTGGAAAATGAGTGCTACACAATCCTGCGAAGTAGTAGACTGCTTCTCACGGGAAGGCTCGAGTGTTGGGGGGAAGCAAAATGTAAAGCCCTGGAATGGACGGCGCGATTGTACGATGAAAGCAGGATGCCTGTCAAGAATGGCCCCCGATTCATCCAGCCCCCCTTAATCCAAAGTCAAGGCAGCATCTTAACCAAATCCGCCGGCCATATGCATGACAACCGCCGCAGCAGCAACCGCCGCTGTCTCTGCACGCAGAACCCGCGGTCCGAGGGACATTGGGAGCCACCCCCGTTCGGTTGCAGCAATTGCCTCTTCCTTGCTTATGCCCCCTTCCGGCCCCACAAGCAGCGAAACTACGTCCGCTTCGCTCACCGCTTGACCGAGCCCCGAATCGTTCTCTTCCGCCTCTTCCCAGACCAAGAGGCGGACGCCGGCGCCTTGATCAAGAGCATCATCCCAAAGAAGTGGATCTCCGAGTATGGGAAGCCGCCCCCGTCGGCTCTGCTCTGCCGCCTCACGAACAATTGCGCGCCAGCGTTCATACTTTGGCTCCAGCCTCGCCGCCGGACGCACCACCGTTCGACTGCTGATCACCGGCACGAACCGGCTCACGCCAAGTTCCGTACCTTTCTGCAGCACCCACTCAAACCGCTCCCGCTTCAAAACACACTGATAAAGAGTCAACCCGAGGCCAGGCTCGCTCTGCACCTGTTCCCTTCCCAGAACGCGACCAGTTGCCCGCTCGGCATCTAGGGAGTCAATCCACGTCGGGTAAGCCGCGCCGCTCCCGTCGAGCAAAGTGATCACGCTGCCTTGCCCCAGACGCAGGACGTTGCGCAACTGGTGTGATATAGGCGCAAGATCGACCTTCCCATCCGGCCCGGCGCGCATCCCTGTCAGGAAGAACCAGTGTTTGCCGCCGCCCCTTCCGCGCTCTTCAGTCGGCATGTTCTCTTCGCACCACCAAGGCGACCCAGTCCGCCTCCTGAATGCGCTCCACCTCTTTCAAACCGTAACGAGCCGCAGTCGACAATACCATTTCTGACCTCTCCTCCAGGATGCCCGAAAGAATCAGGTGGCCTCCTGGCGCAAGAGGCTCGGCAAGAGGTACGTTAGCGTAAGCGCCTTCGAACAATCCAACCAGTACCTCTGCCAGAATGTTGGCCGCGATCACCTTGAATCGGCCTGCCTGCCCCGCTGGTACTGACCCTTGCTCTACGTGCAGCCCGTCGGAAGCAAGTGTGATTCCGTTTCTCAGGGCATTTTCCTTCGCAGCCCGAATGGCCAGGGGATCGATATCCGTCGACCAAACCGGTGTAGCGCCTAACTTCGCCGCCGCGAGGGAAAGGACTCCGCTCCCCGTACCTATATCCAGAAACGAGTCTCCGGGCCGTACCCACTTCTCCAGCGCAGCCACGCAGAGCCGCGTCGTAGGGTGCAGCCCTGTGCCAAATGCCATGCCCGGTTCAAGCCGTACAACCACGTCGCCAGGCAGCGCCTCCGGCTCCTCCCATGCTGGGGTCAGCAGCACACGTCGCCCTATGCGCAGAGGCTTGTAGTGCCGCTTCCAGGCGTGTGCCCAATCTTCCTCCCTTACGGTTCGCGCAACCGGTTCCGGCATCGGATACAGAAGGCGCAGACGCCACAACCCCTCTTCAATCTGCCTCTGAATCCTGCGACCGCGCGGGCCTGGCTTCAGATAGGTCTTCACTAGCATCTTGAACTCGCCCGCCACCGGGCTGCCGAAGTCGTCATAACCGGTCGACTCTACCACGGCCCCGCCTCCGGAGGCTTCCCCGGCGGCACTGTCCTCAATCCAGTCGCCGCCGTTGTAGCGGTTGAAAAGCTCAACGACCGCTTCGGCCGCCTCGCCATCGACCTCAACCGCTATCTCGACAAGCTCATCTTCATTCATGGAGAGTTTGTTTCTACCTCTGTCAGTTCTTGGTGCGCCAGCAAGTGCGGTATACTACCACACCTCAGTGGGTGTGGAACTTCGGTTCTAGCAATTCTTCATTTCCGGGACCAAGCCAACATTTGATCCCATATCATGACCCCTCATATCCAATCCTATCTTAACCTTGCCCTGTGCATTCTGCTTTGGGCCTCGATTCCGGTTGCTTCGAAAAAGATTCTGGTTGAGCTCAACAATCTGCAGATGCTCTTCTACAGCACTGTATTCTCGGTGATCGCGCTTGGTGTGCTAGTTCTGTGGCAACGCAAATCTGCCATCCTTTTCCAGCACACGCTACGTGACTTCGCTCACCTGAGCTGGCTGGGCTTTCTGGGAGCTTTCCTCTACTACGTGCTTCTATACGGCGCCTTTGCGAACACCTCCGCAGCCGAAGGCTTCGTTCTGGCCTACACTTGGCCAATCCTGATCAGTCTGCTGGCCGTGCCGCTCCTGGGCCAGAAGCTAACGCCTGTCCGTCTGACCGCAATCGCGATCAGTTTCAGCGGCGTCGTGTTGATAGTTACACGGGGGCAAATGGTGGAGTTTCAGGTGGAGAATCTGGTGGGAAACCTGCTGGCTCTCTGCGGCGCTTTCGTCTTTGCTCTCTTCTCAATCCTGGGCAGACGGGCAAAATACGACCTGACATTCGCCGCCTTCATTTACTTCTGCGCTGCCCTCATATGCGCCGGGGCAGCCGTCGCCTTGACCGGACGTCTGACGCTGCCCTCCCTTTCCGTCTGGGGTTGGATACTCTACAACGGTCTTCTGGTCAACGGAGTCAGCTACTTGTTCTGGTTCAAAGCGCTGGAACACGGCGAGACGTTTATCGTCTCAAACCTGCTCTACCTGACGCCTGTACTCTCCCTGCCGTTGGTCAGGGTATTTCTCAACGAACCTGTGCACGCGTCAGCAGTATCGGGATTGATACTTATATTGGTCGGCATTCTTCTACAGTCCTGGCCCAAACTGGCAGCAATGACCCGACCCCGGGCTCCGGGGGGCCGAATCGCGAGCCCTTGACGAAAGAGGGCACTCGCAAGCGTGCTGGGGACATCCTAGTCCGGCCTCAATATCCTGTCAAGGAGTCCGCGTCGCGGTTCATGCACTTCATCGTCCAAGCTTTCAGCCAGTTGGCGCACCAACATCTCCTGCTCTTCGGTCAGGTCGGTCGGCGTCACCAGCTTCACCGTTACGATCATGTCTCCCCGGCCGCTGCGTTGCAGACGGGCAATCCCCATCCCCGCTTTGCGAAAACTCTTTCCGGTTTGCGTCCCGGCAGGAATGTCGAAACTTTCCGTCCCGCCCCCCAAAGTTGGGATTTCTACTGTTGCGCCGAGAGTGGCCTGGGCGATACTGATGGGCAATTCCAGATGAATATCAAACTCATCACGCACAAACACGGGATGATCTTCAACGCTAATCAATACGTAAAGGTTGCCGCGCGGGCCTCCCAACGTGCCAGCCTCGCCCTCTCCGGCTAAGCGGATACGCGTTCCGTTGTCGACGCCCGCGGGAACGTTAACTTTGATTTTGCGAGATACCTGAACGCGCTTACGGCCGTTGCAGCGGCTGCAGGCCGTAGAAATGACTTCGCCTTCTCCATGGCAGGCAGGGCAGGTAGTTGCCGTGACGATCGTTCCGAAGAGCGGACTCTGTTGACGGCGCTGCACCTCGCCGCTGCCGCCGCAGGTTGAACACCTGACGGGCGTAGTACCCGGCTCGGCGCCGCTGCCCTGGCAAGTATCGCAGTCCTCCATGCGCGGCACCTCGATCTCCTCTTGCGTGCCAAAGACTGCGTCTTCGAAGCTCAACCTGATGTCTACTCGCAGATCCGCTCCCCGCCGTGGCGCACGCCGGTTCCCGCGCCCCATTCCGCCAAATCCGAATACCTCCTCGAAAATGCTGCCCAAATCGCCGAATCCCTGGCTGAAATCGCTGAACCCCCCGGATCCACCCAGGCCGGAATGCCCAAACCGGTCATAGACCGCCCGCTTCTGCGGATCGCTTAAGACCTGGTAGGCCTCGTTGATCTCCTTAAACTTGGCCTCGGCATCGGCCTCCGGATTGACGTCCGGGTGATACTGCTGTGCCAGCTTACGAAAGGCCCGTTTGAGCGTTTGTTCGTCCGCGCCCCGCTCAATGCCAAGCACTTCGTAATAGTCGCGCTTTTCGCTCATGAAGTTATTCCCAACTTATGATCCATGCGCACAAACCGGCCAAACCAACGGTTACCCCGATAAGTGCTGCCCACTGCGCACCGTCAAATCCTACGCCCCGCGCGCTGAAAAGCAGTATCACCACAAAACCGATGGCCAGGACAGCCCAGTTGGACAAGACTGTATGATCGGCCCAGAAACGTCGCAGAAAGTCCATGTGTGTTCGGACTCCTTTATCGTGCCAGCGTCGTCATCCGCCGCGGATATCGTCTCTTCAAATCATCCCAGATCGCGTCCAGCTGAGCGTGTAACTCCGCCAGACTGCCGTCGTTCTCGATGACGCGATCGGCCTGGTTCACCTTGGCCGCCTGCGGAGGCTGCAGATCGATCATGCGCCGGGCTTCGCTCTCTTCCATCCTGCGCGCCTCCAGAAGTCGCCGCAGCTGGGTAGTTAGACTGGACGTGACGACCCAGATCTCATCGCAAAGGGTCGACATCAACCCAGCCTCGAGTAGTTTGATTGCTTCAAGGACGATTACGGGAGATTCGTTTTCGGCAATCTCCTGCTTTCCCAAATCGAAGATCTTCGGGTGGACAATCTTCTCCAGCTTGCCCAGGTCAATTGGATTGGAGAAAACGATCTTGCCAAGTTTCTTGCGATCGATCGTGCCGTCTTCCTTCAGAATCTCCCGGCCGAAAGCGCGCACAACCGCATCGTAAGCCTGACCGCCCGGTTCGATCACGCGGTGGCCCAGCTTGTCGGCATCAATGATGAAAGCGCATTTCTCCATCAGGTACTTGAGAATCGTGCTCTTGCCCGTAGCGATGTTCCCCGTCAGCCCAATTACCAGCGATTTTCGCGACATTTCCGATTAAACCCTTTGCAATTGGTTGTCCCGATTAAGCCCTATTTTAGCTGAAAGACTGGACTGCTGACAAGCCTGTCATACTGCCAGGTCAGCCCACTCTTCCATCAGTTCCTCCAGCCGCTGAGAGACGGCTCCGTGCTGGTCCTGCAACGCCCTCAGATCCTCGAAATCCTGGCGAGCGCTCGCTCGGGCCATGCCCTCCTCAATTTCGTTCAACTTCCTTTCCAATCGCGCCACCCGCTCCTCCGTTTCGGCGACGGCCTTCTCTTGACGTTCGGCCTTCTGCCGCTGCCGGCGGGCTTCCCTCTGCCGCTCCCACTCCACTTCCGCTTCACTTGGCGCCATATCCTCCTGTACCGGCGATTCCGTCCCGGCCGCTAGAAGACGCTCCGACTGCCACTGCCTCCAAGTGCCGTTGAACACTTCCAGTTGTCCGGGCCGATCCCTTTTTCCTGGTGTCACCTGCCAAATCTGCGTAGCAAGAGCGTCAATGAGAGCACGATCGTGGGTGACCAACAGTACGGTCCCGTCAAATTGCCGCAAAGCGTCCTGAAGTATCTCCTGGCTGTCCAGGTCCAGGTGATTCGTCGGTTCGTCCAAGAGCAGGAAATTGGCGCCCTGCAATGTCAGCCGCGCCAGTGCGATACGGCTGCGCTGGCCCCCTGAAAGGCTCTCGATGCTCTGGAAAACTTCATCCCCTTTGAAGAGAAATTGGCCCAAAAAGGTCCGTGCCCGCTCCGTGGTAAGCCGCTTTGTCTCGAGCAGCGCATCCAACACAGTCTGGCCGCCCTTCATCAATCCGTAACCGCCTCCAATATGACGTTGCGCGAGATACCCTACGTCAACCGAAGCGCCCAACTCCACTCTGCCGCTCAGAGGTTCAAGTTCCTCCAGAATGGTTTGCACGAACGTTGTCTTGCCTGCGCCGTTTGGGCCGATCAAGGCGGCAACCTGGCCCCGGAAAAGGTCAAGATCGGGTACTTCCAGAATCGGCGTGTCCGTTGGCGAGAGGCTGCGCATGGGCCGAAGGCGACCCTGACGAACGGGTCGCGCCGGCTGCTGGGCTGCTGGTCGGTGATTCCCGTCTTCGAATGTTACTGATCGTGAATAGTTACTTCCGGCTGCATCACGGCCACCCACCTGATTCTGTGACCCTGCAGAACCCGCGCCCGTAGCAGAGGATGATTCCTTGTACCCGGCTATCAACTTGCGCGTACGCAATACCAGGTCCCCTCCTCGCGAATCCGCACGCAGAGGGAGTCGGATAAACTGGTCTGTCGGAGGAGGCGGCAGGGCTTCTTCTGCCATGAACCGCTTAAGCCTTGTTTCTCTGCCCTGGGCTTCCTTGGTCCGTTGGCCGGCCTTGTAGCGCCGAACAAATTCCTGGGTCTCGCGGATAAACTCCTGCTGGCGATCATATTCCTTGCGCCAGCGGATGCGACGCTCCTCTCTCTGCAGACGGTAATGGCTGTAATTCCCCCGGTACGTTTCCACCCGACGATGCGCAAGATCCCATATCCTGGTCGCGACCGAATCGAGAAAGTACCTGTCGTGGGAAACGACCACCATGGCGCCTTTCCATCCGGTCAGCACACCTTCCAGCCACGCCATCGATCGCACATCCAGATGATTTGTGGGCTCGTCTAACAGGAGCAGGTCCGGCTCCTCCAGCAGCAGACGCCCCAGACAAGCGCGTGTCCGCTGTCCCCCGCTCAGGTGCGACAATGGTGCCTGCCAGAGGGACTCGTCCAGGCCGAGACCACTAAGGACGAATCGAATTCGCTGGTCTACGGCATACCCCCCGGCCCGTTCAAACGCCTCCTGTTGCTGCCCATAACGCGACAGCAGGCCCGTTAGCTCCTGGTCACCCTGTGCCAGTTCAGTGATTTTTGCTTCCAGGCGGCGCAGCCTTTCCCCTTCTGCCAGCAGTTCGGCAAAGACGGACTTAAGATCTTCGTAGAGAGTACGTTTTCCGGCGGGCGGCGGGTCTTGCGCGAGGTAGCCAATACGCGTGCCTTGAGAAACAAAGAGTTCTCCGGCAACGCTTGAATCGACCCTGCCAAGTGCCCTGAGAAGGCTGGTCTTGCCCGCTCCGTTATGTCCAACCAGACCGATTCTGTCCCCATACTCGATGCGAACATTCACGTCCTCGAGCACGTCGAGATCGCCGTAATTCTTGGAGATGTTATTGGCAACCAGGAGACTCATACGAAGGGTCTTGGAGAACGGTAGAAGCGCATAGAAAGGCCAAACCGTCCCCTCATTCTGAGCAACTCTTGCCCTACCAAATAGAACAGGCGGCAGTTTGGCTACGTGGGCGAACTATACCACATTTGCAGCGTCTTGGCGATACCGCGCAGTGGTGAAATCGATTCTCTTACAACGCATTTCTCAACCATTCACTTTTCGGAATTTCGACCCCTGGTCATTCTAATCGGCCTGATTTGCATGAATTAACCGCTCTTGTGGCCGCTTTTTCTACAAATCCAATTGCAAAGGCTTCTCCGACTCTCTATGATTTGCGGTCGCCGTCGATCCCGTTTTTCAAAAGTATACCGAATTCTTAGGCCCGAAAAGATGACTTTGCCCGATTTTAGTCCATTAAACTATAATTACTGCAAGTACCTCCCGTTACTGGAACATTTCAATTCTCGATTGGTACCGAAGGCCGTACTCACAAGCCAAGCCACCATTAACGCAGGTAGCAATTTGACCAAGGAGATTCAAATGGCAAAGCAACTCACGTTTTTCAGTCTGTTCCTGGTTGCGGCACTGATGGTCGCCGCGTGCGCGGCTGCACAGCCAGCCGCTGAAGCCCCGGCAGAAGAGGCACCGATGGAGGAGACGGCCGCCGACATGAGCGGAAAGGTGGTTATCGCTTCCGAGGGAACGATCCGAATCGGCGGGTCTTTCGCCCTGACCGGCCCGATCCCCGACCCCGGCCTGGACATCCGCCAGGGCGCAGAACTCGCCATTGACGACCTCAATGCAGCTGGCGGCCTGGAAGGCTTCATGTTCGAACTGGTGGCCGAAGACGGCGCCTGCGACGGCACGCAAGGCACCAACGTGGGCAACAAATTCGCCGCGGACGAGTCGATTGTCGCAGTCACAGGCGGCACATGCTCCGGCGAGACTTTCGGGCTCTTGCCGATCCTGCAGGAGGCGCGCATCCCCTTCGTCAGCCCCAGCGCCACCAATCCGGACATCACCTCCGCTGACTGCGACGTCTGCAACCGCGTTGCCCTGAGCGATGCCCTGCAGGGCGCAGTCGATGCCGACTTTGTCGTCGGCGATCTCGGCTTCACCACGGTCGCGGTCGTTCACGACAACTCCGACTATGGCAAGGGTCTGGCAGAAATCTTCCAAAACAACGTTACGGACCTGGGAGGAGAAGTCTCCAGTTTTGAAGGCGTCCAGGTGGGTGATACCGACTTTCGCGCCATGCTGGCCAAAGTCGGCGCAGACGGGCCGCAGGCGATCTTCTTCGGCGGGTACTCCACCGAAGCCGGCCTGATCGCACAGCAGATGACCGAAACGCCCGGCCTGGAGGAGACGGCCTTCATGAGCGTTGACGGCGCCTACACACAGCAGTATCTCGAAGCGGCCGGCGACGCGTCTGAGGGCACGTACATTTCCTTCGTGGCTGGCGCCGACTCTGAGGAGATGAATGCGGAGTTCGACGCCAAGTACATGGAGAAGTACGGTGTCAGTCCCGACGATCTGGGTCCCTTCCACAGCCAGAGCTACGACTCGGTGAAGCTGATTGCGGCCGCGATTGCGGCGGTTGCGACGGTCGACGACAGCGGCAACCTGGTCATTGACAGGGAAGAGCTGATCTCGGCCATCCGCTCTGTCGATGCATTTGAAGGGTTGACCGGCACGATCAAGTGCGACAGCCTGGGCGAGTGTGGGGCCGGCGGCGTGCAGATCTTCCAGGTCACGGACGGCAGTTTCAACCAGGTGTCTGGGTTCGGCATGGAGTAATCCTCCGTGCATTGCGGAGAGGGAACTCGCAAGTTCCCTCTCCACTTTCCTCCCCGTCAATTCCTCGAAAGCGACAATGACTTCCAGCCCAGCGACAGCACAGGCGACAGGAACAGACGGCCAGACCACCCTGAGACATTTTACTCGGGTTCTGGGCGCCATAATCGTTCTGCTCGTCATCTGGAGGGTGACCAGTGTCGGGCTCGCAGAGGGCTATCCCGCCTCATTCTGGATATCCCAAGGCTTAAACGGCTTGGTTCTGGGCGGAGTCTATGCCTTGGTCGCGCTGGGCTATACGCTCGTTTACGGCATCCTCTTTATGATCAATTTCGCACACGGCGAAGTCATGATGATCGGCGGCATCACCGGCTATTTCGCTCTCCAATTTGCCCAGGCCCGCGGCTGGATGGAGGGGCCGTGGCCGGTTGTCGTCATTGCCTTGCTGTTGATCATGGTTATCGGGATGGCAGCCTCGGTCCTGATCGGGGTCACTTTGGAACGCCTGGCCTATCGGCCCCTGCGACAAGCCCCGCGATTGGTCCCCTTAATCAGCGCAATCGGCGCGTCCTTATTCCTGCAATACTCGGTACTCCTGATCTTCGGGGTAAGCCCGCACAGCTATCGCAAGCCGGCCCTCATATCAGGCGGTCTGCGGCTGGGCGATGTATTTATTCCATACACGGGGGCCATAATCTTCATTACCTCAATTCTCCTCATGTTGGCCCTCTATTTCATCATACAGCGAACAAAGTTGGGACGCGCCATGCGGGCGGTAGCTGAAGACCGCTCAACCGCCTCTCTGATGGGTGTCGATGTCAACACGGTCATTGTCGTAACTTTTATGTTGGGGTCGGCCCTGGCAGGGGCGGCCGGTGTCATGCTCGGCTTTCACAACACCGTCGTGAAGTTCAACAGCGGTTTCATTCCGGGACTCAAGGCCTTCACGGCCGCTGTACTTGGCGGAATCGGCAACATCCCTGGCGCAATGTTCGGCGCGCTCATTCTCGGCCTGATTGAGGCGATAGGTCCCAGCGCACTGGGTATCCCCACCGAATACAAGGACGTCATCGCCTTCAGCCTGCTAGTGCTCATTCTGATCTTCCGGCCCACCGGTCTTTTCGGTGAGGTACTGAGCGAGAAAAAAGCCTGATGCCTCTCGAAACTGCGACAAGAGCCGTCAGAACCGGACTCGTCGCCTTCGCATTCCTGGGCTACCTGATCCTCATCGGCATCCCCGGAAAAATAGGCGGTCCTGCCTTGCCAGCCCTAGCGCTCATAGCTGCTCTATTCTTTTGGCTGACTTTGCGCCGTGAATCCGCCAGTCATTCCAGTTCTGCGATAGATCAAGACCCGGCTGGTTTCCAGGAAAAACCGGGCTGGAAGATCGGCCCCCAGTCCGATTCGGATGAGACCCGCGTCCGAGAACTCCTCTCCCCACTCATCAGCACTTCCGTCGTCTTCAAAGGCCTGCTGGCGGGACTCACCACGGGGCTGCTCATCGCTGTCGTGAGCGGCATCTCTGCCGCGGCCATGGGCAACGGCATTGCAATCCAACCCGTCCTGGACAAGATCGTCCCCCTCAATGTCGGTGCCTTAATCGGCGTCAGCCCTGGACAGATCACCCAAGCTGAAGTCCCGTTCACTCGTTTCCTTTTTCAGGTACTTTTGTTCGCCGGCGCAGGTCTTCTCGCCGGCCTGGCCTTGACCGCAGGCAGGAGCAGACTGACACAAGCTGCACACCAAGTCCGACTTACAACCCGCCTGTCCGGCCCGACTCTGGTGTCCGTCGGCCGCTTCGGGGGCATCGTCCTGCCTTTCGTTCTGCTTGCCTACATCGGGTGGCTCGGGCTACCGGGCGTAGCTGCATTCGGCTCCAATGAGGGGACGGTCCGATTGCTTCTCACGTTAGTCGCCACCGGAAGCGGGCTGTTTGCTTTGCGCCTGTCCCATCCGGGGCGGGAAAAGACAACTGTGGCAGTACTGCTTGGCCTCGGCGTTCTCGCTATGCCCTTCATCCTCGATCAGTTTCAGAATTCCGTCATGGGTCTTGTCTTCATCTTCGTCATGATGGGGCTTGGGCTGAACATCGTTGTCGGGTACGCAGGGCTCTTGGACCTGGGTTACGTGGCATTCTTTGCTATCGGCGCCTACACTTACGCCTTCCTGTCGGCTCCCTTTTCTTCGCCGTACATTAGCAATCTTCTGAGTCTCCTGGGCATTTCTCCAGAAACGCCATTACTCGGCTACTGGACGGCCCTGCCGGTGGCAATGCTGACAGCGGCTGTTGGGGGCATACTCCTGGGCATCCCCGTCTTACGCCTGCGTGGCGATTACTTGGCAATCGTGACGCTTGGCTTTGGCGAAATCATCCGCCTTTTCATGCTGAATTTGGGGGAGTTGACCAACGGGCCCCGCGGCATTCTGGAGATTTCGCAGCCCGGTCTGTTCGGCCTTTCACCGTCCAATGTTACTTCCGGTCTGCTTAGCTCTCAGGGTTGGATCTTCCTGCTGGCTCTGATCAGTTCGGCTCTAGTCGCCTTTGTCGCAATCCGCTTGAATGATTCACGGCTGGGCCGCGCCTGGTTCGCCATGCAAGAAGACGAAGACGTAGCCGAGGCCACCGGCGTCCACCTCGTGCGCACCAAACTGCTTGCCTTCGCCATTGGCGCAACCTTTGCCGGCATGGCGGGCCAGCTCTACGCCGCAAGACAGATCAATATCTTCCCTGAGAATTTCTCACTCTTTGTCTCGATTGACGCCCTGGCGCTTATCATCGTCGGCGGCATAGGCAGCCCTGCCGGCATCGTTTTAGGAGCCCTTGCCCTCAAAGGGCTGCCGGAAGTATTGCGAGGCGTCGACGAGTACCGAATCGTCACCTTCGCGGCCCTCCTGATCATCATGATGATCGTACGTCCTGCCGGCATCTTGCCCTCCGCCCGCCGCCGAATCCAGGTAACTGATCCCAATGAACCGGGGCATAGCATTGGCGAAGAACCGGACGAAGGGCCGGCCTTAGAGGAGCAAGCAGACGCTTCGCCCATCGGTGCGACCAGACGGGAAGATGCTTGATGGCGGTCCTCCTCAGTGTCCAGCGCGTCACCAAAGTATTCGGCGGCCTGACAGCCGTCGACAGTGTGGACCTCGACATTGCGGAGCGTTCGATAACTTCGCTGATCGGCCCCAATGGCGCTGGCAAAACAACACTCTTCAACTGCCTGACCGGACTGCATCGGCCGGAAGTGGGCGAGATTCTGTTCAACGGAAGCTCGCTAATCGGCCTCCGTCCGGATGAAATAACCGATCGCGGCGTAGCCCGGACCTATCAAAACATTCGCCTCTTTGGCAGAATGACCGCTCTCGAAAACGTCCTCGTCGGCCAGCATCTGCGGCTGCAGGCGTCCCACTGGAGTGCCGTTCTGCGCACGGCCGGCCAGCAAGCAGAGGAACGCGCCGCCCGGGAATTCGCCCGCGAGCTGCTCGACTTCGTCGGCCTTAGCGGCCGCGAGGATGTCGTCTCCACCAACCTGCCATACGGGGACCAGAGGTTGCTTGAGGTTGCCCGCGCCCTAGGAAGTCGACCCCGTCTGCTGCTCCTCGACGAACCGGCCGCCGGCATGAATCCCAGCGAGACCGACCGCATGATGGAGATCGTCCACAGGCTGCGCGACGAGAAGGAAATTACGGTCTTCCTGATCGAACACGACATGAAGGTCGTAATGAGTATTTCAGAAAGTGTGGCCGTACTGGATTACGGCGAGAAGATCGCTGAAGGCACGCCAGAGGAGGTCCGCTCGAACGCCCGCGTAATAGAGGCCTATCTTGGCCCGGAGGTCGCCGTGCAGGAAACGGCCTCGACCCCGAGCCAGTGAACCATGCTGATTCTGGATTCTGTTCACACTTACTACGGCCACATTCACGCGCTCAAGGGCATATCCTTGACCGTGAATGAAGGCGAAATTGTAACCCTTATCGGCTCAAACGGAGCCGGCAAAACGACCACGCTCAACACGATCAGCGGCGTCCTGCAAGCCCGCGCCGGTGCAATATACTTTCAGGATGCCCCTGGCAACGCACGCGAACATTCTCCGCACGGGCGCGAAAATGACTTACGACTGGACCAACTGCCTGCCCATAACGTAGCCAGGCTGGGCGTCTCCCAGTCGCCGGAAGGACGCAAAATTTTCGCCCGCCTCTCCGTACAGGAAAACCTCGCGATGGGCGCATTTGCCCGCACCGACCCAAATGGCATCCGCCATGACCTCGAGCGCGTCCTCGAACTCTTCCCGCGCCTCCAGGAACGACTCAACCAGCCCGGCGGCACACTCTCAGGAGGGGAACAGCAGATGCTGGCCATCGGCCGGGCCCTTATGAGCAGTCCCCGCATCCTCCTCCTCGACGAGCCCTCGATGGGACTGGCGCCACTCCTAGTGCAGCAGATTTTCCAGATCATTCGCGAGATCAACGCCCAGGGGACAACAATCCTGCTCGTGGAACAGAATGCCCAAGCCGCGCTGCAAGTTGCCGACCGCGGTTACGTCCTCGAAACGGGTAACATCGTCCTGAGTGGCGCAGCTCGCGACCTTCTGGCCAACCCGCAGGTAGCCGAAGCATATCTTGGCATCTGACGAGACGGGACGGCCCACCTGAATCAAAGGAAAAGTCCGGAAAGCGACTAAGCCTAAAACAGCCGGCGCTTGTCCACGATGTTGCGAAGCGGTTCCTCCGCCAGATAACGGCGCAGGTTGTCCACCAGTGTGTCGATGCGGCGCTGAGGAACGTGGGGATTATCCGCAGCTACATGCGGTGTAAGGATGACATTCTCCATCTTCCACAGCGGATGATCCGACGGCAGCGGCTCCGTCTCGTACACATCCAGTGCCGCGCCGGCAATTCCTCCTGACTCCAAAGCCGCGACGAGTGCGTCCAACTTGACGACGACCCCGCGGCTTATGTTGATCAGATATGCCGTCGGCTTCATGCGCCCGATTTCTTCTGCGCCAATCAGGCCCACCGTCTCCGGCGTTTGCGGCACGCAGCTGACCGCGAAGTCCGCTTCACTCAGCAGATCGTGCAGCCGCTTCTGCGGCCACAGTGCGTCCAGGTCCAGACTGCGGCCGGGCGATGTGTCAGGCCGCGCATCAACCGCGATTACCCGCATGTCGTGCGCCTTGCCCCGCCTGGCCAGCTCTGAACCGATTCCTCCCAGCCCAATCACGCCCAGTGTGCAATCTGCCAGATGGCGGACGGGCGTCCCCTTTTGCCACTCACCCCGAATCTGACGGCGCATGTAGAGATGAATGCCGCGGGCGAACATCAGAATAAAGCAGAAAGCGTGGTCTGCGATCATGTCACTGTAGATCTTCGCCATGTTGCTGACCACGACGTCGCTCTCGGCAAGTTCCGCAAACATGTAGTGCTCCAGCCCGGCGATCGGCGTCTGCAGCCACCGCAGGTTCTCGGCCCGCCCCAGCAGCGCAGGTGTAATATCTCCGTACATGCCCACCGCCTGCGGAATCGCGGCCAGCGCCTCCTCTACGGTCAGCGCGTTGACAATCTCTAGCTCTGGGGACACCGCCCGCACCTGCTCAAGTTCGTCAGGGGTCAGCGGCGGAAAAATGAGAAAATTCATCGAGTCCAGTCCTCTCGTTGGTATGATGGCTTCTGCCTGAATGCCGCGAACCTCTCCGCCCGCAGCAGCTGTTCGATATCAATACGCTCACCGCCCAGCTCATCCGATACGTTCGCGCCGATAACGGCGGCCAGGCTGTTCATGGCATCACTGAAAGGTGATCGGAGCAGATCGGGACGGCTCTCCGCGATCGCTCTCACGAAAACTTGACTGATGGCAAACGTATCGTCGCCGCCTCGCCCTTCGTAGAGCGTTTTCGTGACGGCGTCCTGTGACGGCCGATGCGACGGCGGATAGGGCCCGTCGTACTGGTACATGGTAACACCCTCCCAGCAGATCTCCGCCCGACCTTCCGTCCACAGTACTTGGTGGTCCATATAGTCGGCGAAGACTTTGCGCAGGCGCGATAGCGTCATCGTGCCTACCCCGCCTCCGGCAAAACCGAAAAGCGCACTGTACGTGTAGGGATTATCGGCTCCGTCATGAACATCTACCTCCGGCCGGTGCTGGTAGTGGGCCTGCACCCACTCGACATCGCCGAACCAGTAGCGCCATGTATCGAGCAAATGGATGCCGCCTTCGACAACCGTCATTCCGCTCCAGGCCCGGTTCGCCGTCCACACCCTGTTACTCGGCCCCCCATGCAGTTCCGTTTGATGGTGCTTGACGTTGTGCCCTTCCAGCGGACCATGATAGCTGTAGCAGGCCATCAGAGGCCGCCTGCCCTCGCGCAGCATGCGTTGAACGGCTTCGTGTCGGCCGTCAAAACGCTGTTGGAATCCGACCGTAGAGAGAACACCAGACGCCCCAATGGCCGCCTCCATCTCCAGCGCCTCGTCCAGGTAGAGGCTCATCGGTTTCTCAACAAACAGATGCAGTCCTGCCTCGGCTGCACGCACTACCTCTCCCGAGTGGACATTCGGCGGAATACACACATACAGCGCATCCAGATCACGGGCCAGCAACGCCTCAAAGTCGGTTGTATGCAATATGCCGTCAGGCCGAAAGTCCCTCACGTAGTTACGGATCTTGTCCGCTTCCAGATTCACTTCAAAGGCATCAGCCAGTGCTATGAGCCGGATAGCGCCCTGCTCCTGAAGAGTCCAGAGCGACTTCAAGTGTTGCAGCCCCCGCTGCCCCAACCCCATCAGGGCAACGCGTACAGGTCCTGTCATCGTAGCTCCTCTATCTCTCATGCGTTCGGTGAAATCGGCTTCCCGTCCCGGCCCGATGCTGTAAGGGCCAGATCATTTTCGCTCATGCTGCATGCGTTCTCGAATACTTTCCATTGTAGCTGAAAACGGTCAGGAGGCAACGCCCTGGCAGTAGGTTACTTTGCCGTCATTCTAAAGGGGCTTAGATTTGCTTTCTGAACTCTGAACGTCTATAATTTGCGCTGACGACTGTTGAGTTTGAAAGAGGGCAACTTGCCGCTCTTTTTCCATCTGTCCCCAACTGTCCCCCTACAGGGAACGATAGGGATTGTTAGCTGGGGTGCGCGTGTTGCTTTGCCCGAAGGGGCCAGGCAAGCCGTAGCCCCAGGAAGTGAATCGGAGGCGAAAATGGCCAAGAAAGGACCGCGTCAGCTTGTGAAGATGCGCAGCACAGAAAGCCATCATCTCTATCTGACGTCCAAAAACCGGCGCAACAACGACAAGAGACTGGAATTGAAGAAGTACGATCCGGTACTGCGTAAACATGTCGTCTATCGCGAAACAAGGTAACGATACGGATGACGTGTTTGTCTGACCGCGCGGCAACCTTCGCCGCGATCTGATGGATGGTTTCCCAACAACATGCAATTTGAAACCCGCTGCCAGGATATCTCAGAGCAGCGGGTTTCTGATTTGTACACGGTGGTGGAAGCGAACTGTGTCTTTGGATCGCCCGGTTTGTAAGAACAGTTCCAACAAAAAAGCAGGGGGTTCGCATGAACCCTCCCGCTTTGCAATGACCCACCAGGGATTCGAACCCCGAACCCGCGGATTAAGAGTCCGCTGCTCTGCCAGTTGAGCTAGTGGGCCGTTAGCCGGGGGATATTGTAGATAGCCGGCTCTCAATTGTCAAGTTTTGGGCCACCTATTTCCGTTCAAACAGCGCACCTTCAACTTCCACAGGATCGCGATTTCCCATGCATTTTTCTGATAAAGACCTCGAACAATATGCCCAACTCCTTATCCGGCTCGGCGTGAATCTGCAGCCCGGCCAATCCCTTGACATCCGCACAGAACCCGTCCACCGCGAGTTCGCCCTTGTGCTGGCTGCCGCCGCTTATGATGCCGGCGCAAAATACGTCGCCATCGAGTACAACGACATGCGGTTGCAGAGCATTCGCGTCCGCAAAAACGCAGCGGATGAGCTCGAGCATCTTCCCGCTTATGTTGAAGCCATCGCCCTCGAACGAAAAAAGGACAGGTGGGCCGCTATCAGCCTGGTCGGCGAAGAAGATCCCGGGCTTCCCGCCCAACTCGACCCCAATAAGCTGCGAATCCTTCAGACCGCTGAGTACCGCGCCACGATGCCCTGGCGCGCTTCGATGATGGAGATGAAACAGCAGTGGAATGTGGCCGCCTTGCCCACACCCGCCTGGGCGCAGAAAGTCTTTCCCGATCTTCCCGCGGAGCAAGCTCTGCCCCGCTTCTGGGAGGAGATCCGCCGTATTATCCGCTTGGACGCCGACGACCCGCTCGCGGCCTGGCAGACACACCTCTCCAATCTGGCGGCGGCCCGTTCGACGCTGCAATCCAAGAGAGTCCGCGCCCTCCACTTCTATGACCCCGCGCCCGGCCCTGATGGCAAGCCCTCTACCGACCTGACCATCGGTCTGACCGATCGACCCCACTGGGCCGGCGGCACGAGTGGACTGGGCACAGATGAGGATCAAGACACGCAGAGTGAAGGCGAGGGCGGAACCTTGGGCACGCCCGTCTTTCTCCCCAACATTCCCACCGAAGAACTGTTTACCACGCCCCATCGCCTGCGGGTCAACGGCTGGACGCGCACGTCCCGCCCCAGTTTCCCCTTCCGCCGCGAAGTGGCCGAGGCCTATTTCCGCTTCGAAGACGGCAGCGTCGTCGACTTCTCGGCAGGCGAAGACCAGGAGACCTACGAACAATTCTTCGCCGTCGATGGCGCCCGCTATCTTGGCGAGGTCGCCCTCGTAGATGTGTCCTCCCCGATCTTCCGCAGCGGCCTCACTTACTACAATACCCTCTTCGACGAGAACGCCGCCTGCCACGTTGCCTTCGGTAAGGCATACCCCATCGGAACCGAAGGCGGCGCCGACATGTCAGAGGAGGAACTCCTGGAGGCCGGCGTAAACAGCTCCGATCTTCACCTGGACGTGATGATCGGCACCGCGACGCTCGACGTAACCGGCCAGTTGAACGACGGAACCGAACTTGAAATCATGCGTGAAGGCCGCTACACGCCCGCCGTTCTGTCATAACCATGGACGGCCCCCTGCAACCGATCCTGGCAGATCAAGGTGTCGTCATCCTGGATGGCGCCCTGGCGACCGAACTGGAGCGCAGAGGCGCGGATCTGCGCGACGAGCTATGGTCCGCTCGACTGCTAATCGAGGATCCGGCATCGATCCGCCAGCTCCATCTTGACCACTTCCTGGCCGGCGCCGACGTCGCCGTCAGCGCAAGCTATCAGGCAAGCTTCGAGGGATTCGCACGCCGCGGCCTGAGCAGGAAAGAGAGCGCAGCCCTACTGCAGCGTAGCGTACACATCGCCCAGCAGGCGCGCGACCGGTTCTGGGAGGAACTGTACGACCCCATCGAACATGCAGATCGAAAGCGCCCTCTGGTCGCCGCGTCCGTCGGCAGCTATGGAGCCTACCTTGCCGACGGCTCCGAATATCGCGGCGATTACAGCATCTCCAACCACGAATTGAGAGAGTGGCACCGCCCGAGACTGGAGGCATTGCTGGCAGCCGAACCGGACCTGCTGGCCTGCGAAACCATCCCTTGCTTGCAGGAAGGAGAGGCCCTTGTCGACCTATTGGATGAATACAGAGACGCGCCTGCCTGGCTCAGCTTCAGCTGCCGCAACGGGGAAAGCGTGTCCAGCGGCGAGCAATTCAGCGCCTGTGTTGAACTGGCCAACGGTTCGCCCACCATTGTCGCCGTCGGCTTGAACTGCACCGCGCCCCGCTTCGCTGAGCAACTTCTGTGCAGTGCTCGCCGAAAAACCGCCAAGCCTCTAGTCTGCTATCCCAATAGCGGCGAGCTCTGGGACGGCGTCTCTCGTGCTTGGGTTCCCGGCAGTGAGCGCGATCTGTTCGTCGAACGAGCTCTATCGTGGAAAGCTGCCGGCGCCCGTCTCATAGGTGGCTGTTGCCGCATCTCGCCCGACGATATTCAGTCCTTGGCCGCGCTTCTTGTACCGTGCGCTCACCCGAATACTCACGACCGCTAGCTACGGACGCGAAAGGAGCCGGACCCTCATCGGGGCCCGGCTCCCTAAGTCCAAATCGGTCTAAAGCGAGTTGCGCTTACTCGGCTCGCAGTGAGAGTAGATAGGTCAAAAGGTCCGCCAGGTCCTGTTCGCTGAGATCTTCTGAATATGTCTCGGGCATTACGTCCGAGGTATATCCGTCCACAATGTAGTCGTTCGGGTTCGTAATGCTCGTATACAGATACATTGCCGGCCCAGCGAGACCCAACTGCTCCGCCCGCCCGACCGCAGTATCGGCGATCTCAAGCCACGTCGGCGCCACGTCTATCAGGCTGTTGTCCGTTACGTGGCATCCGATGCAATTGTGGGGCACAGTCAGGTCCAGCCCTCTGTCAGCATCGCCGGGGATCAGCGCAACGACCGCCTCCGGCAGTCCTGCCAGTATCTCCTCATCGCTGAGACCGGCAATTCGCGGCCTCGGCGTCGGCGTGGGCGGTACAAATGTCTCGCCCTCCGCGAGAACGACCATGTTGGGCGATATCAACTGCAGCCGTGGGTTCGGTGCACATGCGCTGACCACGACCAGGGCCAGAACAAAACTGACAAGCGCAAACAGGTAAGATTTACGACGAACCATCCCCTGTCTCCATCAAGACTTGAAGCGACACTTTCGCAGTTCTGAATTGGAATGCCATCCAATCCAGGCGACATTATACACCATGATACTGCTCATTACCGCATTAGGAACGCGCTTGAAACAAAAATCACAATTTGGGCGAAAAGTGACTTCATTGACAGCGAACACTTTTGTAGCGAATTGTAGCTAAGCCGAGAGTGAATCCAATGGGGAGAAAGGAAAAGGCATGGCAGAAAAAATAAACGAAGAGGAAGCCCGCCTGAGGATCGGAAGTAACTTGCCGAAATGGGAACTGCGCGAGGAGCAGCTGTACCGGCTCTTCCGAACGGCCAACTGGCGCGTAACGCTGATGACCGCCAACGCCATCGGCTTTCTGGCCGAAGCCGCCTACCACCATCCCAGGCTGGTCCTCAACTATCGCTCGGTGGAGATATACCTGACCACGCATGACGTCGGAGGCCTGACGCAGAGGGACTTTGACCTGGCGCAGAAAATTGAGGAAACGGTTCGCTGGCCGCGAGGAGAAGAGGACGCGCCTGGTACTCGGCCCAAAGATTGGCTGCGCAACTGAACGGTGAAAAATGGCAGTTCAGACAGGCGCTGATTGTTCTGTTTTCGGATTGGCAAAGGTAGACAGTCCTCTAAACCAGCCGGGGCGCCGCCTTACCTTAATCTCCGAAGTCCCCCACAGGCGCACGCGCCTGAAATGCGTGGAAGAGCACGATACTCCCCGCGATCGCAGCGTTCAGACTGTCTACTGATCCCGCCATGGGAATCGTAACGCAGAAATCGCACTTCTCTCGCGCCAGCCGGCTGAGCCCCTTACCCTCGTTGCCGACGACGACAGCCAGCGGACCGCTGAGGTCGGCATCGGTCAGCGAAATCGCTTCAGGTCCGAGATCCAGTCCGACGGTCCAGATATTCGATTTCTTGAGGAGATCAATCGTCCGGTTGACGTTGCCCACCAGGGCAACAGGAATGTGCTCCACCGCCCCCGAAGACGCGTTGCTGACCGCGGGCGTTATACCCGCTGCCCGGCGCTCCGGCAGAATGACGCCGTCCACCCCGAACGCCTCGCCGCTGCGAAACAGCGTGCCCAGATTACGCGGGTCCTCCAGATGGTCCAGCACCAAAAGTAGAGGATCCGGTTTACGAACGGCCAGAGCGAGTACGTCGTCTATCTCGGCGTAGGGAAAAGGGCCCGTTTCAAGTGCAACGCCCTGTGGATTCAACTGCGCACGTCGAATGCGGTCGAAGATACCGCCCTCCACGTGCCGCGTTGGGACGTTGATTTTCTGGGCTAGCTGTACAATATCCGCGAGGCTTCCTGTGGGGGCGGCGCGGCCGTCGCCTTCCAGCCACAACCGATAATAGTATCTCCGTCCCGCACGCAAAGACTCCAGAACGGCGTGCCGGCCTACGAGCAGTTCGCTCACCCGGCATCCTCAATCCGCCAGGTCGTCCCGTCTGGTGTGTCCTCCAACTGGACCGAGTGGGCCGCCAGCCCTTCACGTACCATATCCGCAATCGTCCACTGCTTCTGCTCTCGCAGGGCCGTGCGCACTGAAACCAGCATGTCGATGAACGGCTTGGCCGCCAGCACGTTGCCCTCAGAGCCGCCGGATTCCGTCAATGACAAGCCCAGGACGCCTGCCAGTTCCCGCAGCGTATCCTGCGCAGCCTGAAAGAAGGGACCGGAAATGCCGGCCGCCCGGGCCGTATTGATCGCTCTCACCAGTTCAAACAGGTGCGACAGGGCCGCGCTCGTATTGAAGTCATCGTCCATCGCCTGGCAAAAGCCGCTGCGAGCGGATTCTGTCACTTCCCTCAGGTCGTTTACCTCGTCGCCCACTGCAACCGTACCAGTTGCCGGGCGCAATCCACCTCTCAGACGGGCCGTACTTCGCACTGCCGCGTCGATCGACTCATCCGAATACGAGACCGGCTTGCGATAGTGCCCGGAGAAGATCAGCATCCGCAACGCGTCGGCTGAGTGCTGGTTCAGAAAACTGTCGATGGTGACCAGGTTTCCAATCGATTTGCTCATCTTTTCGCCCGACAACTGGAGCATCCCATTATGGACCCAGTAGCGAGCAAACGGCTTTCCGGTGAGACTCTCGCTCTGTGCGATCTCGTTTTCGTGATGCGGGAAAATCAGGTCATTGCCGCCGCCGTGAATGTCGATCATCTCTCCCAGATGATGCAGGCACATGACCGAACATTCGATGTGCCATCCGGGCCGGCCGGGCCCCCACGGGCTTTCCCACGAAGGCTCACCCTCCTTGGCCCCTTTCCAAAGAGCGAAGTCTGCCTCATTCTCTTTGCCCTCTTCACCGGCGACACGCGTGCCCGTTACGGCATCCTCCTGCCGGCGCCGGCTGAGCTTCCCGTAATCATCATCTCTGTCGACCCGAAAGTAGACGCTTCCATCCACCGCGTAGGCAAAGTCGGCCTCACCCAAATCCTCGATCGCCCGAATAATATTCGAAATCTCGCCTGTCACGCGCGGGTAGGAGTCTGCCGGCTTGATATTCAGGTCGCTTAGATGCCTTAAGTACTTGTCCGTGTAGAACTGCGCCAGCTCGAAGGGGTCCTGGTCCGTTTCCTGGGCCCGAACGATGATCTTGTCATCCACATCGGTGAAGTTCGTGACGTACGTGACTTCAAAACCGCTGTACTCAAGATATCGGCGTATCATGTCAAAGACGATGGCGCTCATTGCGTGGCCGATGTGGGCGTCGGCATAGACTGTCGGCCCGCAGACGTACATGCGCACACGTCCTTCTTCCAAAGATTCAAACTGTTCCCGCCGGCGAGTCAGCGTATTGTAGATGTTGAGCGTCATCAGATTTTCTGCCATTGGCTTACCCGGTTGTCAACTGGATTCTCGCTCAGTCAGCGGACCGACTCGTAGGCTCTGCGGCTCTCCTGCACTTCCTCGGGAACGGCAAATATCAGTCGCCCGGCGTTTGTCTGCAACACTTTGGTCACGCGCACAGAAAGCCGCGAGCCCATGTAGCGCCTGCCCTGCTCAATCACCACCATCGTCCCGTCATCCAGATAGCCGACTCCCTGATTCATCTCCTTCCCTTCCTGAATCACGTGGATCGTCATCTCTTCTCCGGGAAGAACCACAGATTTGACGGCATTGGCCAATTCGTTAATGTTCAAGACGCGAACGCCTTGCAGTTTGGCTACCCGGTTCAAATTGTAGTCATTGGTAACGATGGCTGCGCTCATCTCCCTGGCCAGTACAACCAACTTCTCGTCCACTTGCTGAGCTTCGGCGGGATCCTGGTCCAGGAAAACGATATTCACGCCTTCAATCTTCTGCAGCCTGTCAAGGATTTCGAGGCCTCTCCTACCGCGATTACGCCGCAACACCTCAGGCGAATCGGCAATGTATTGGAGTTCATTGAGGATAAACCTGGGAACCGCCAGTATTGCCCAGAGAAAGCCCGTCTCGGCCACATCGGCGATGCGTCCATCAATGATGACGCTGGTATCTAAAAGCATCGTATCCGAATACTGCGGCCGGCCGCCCTTCGCGAAGAGCGGCAGCTTCGGCAAGTCCCTTCCGTTCTCGCCTCCGTTTGGAAAACGGAAGAAGTTGAGTATCTCCCGATGGCGCAACACCATCATCGTCACGCCCAGATATCCCATAACGATGACGCCGACAAAAGGCAAAATTGTACCGAATGGATTGGGTAAGAGAGACAGAGGATAAGCCAGCAGCGCGGCGATGGCCAACCCAATCGCCATCCCCGCAGTTGCCGCCATAAGCTGGACTGTCGGAATCTGCCGCAAACTCGACCGAAGCGCATTCGCCGGCTTGACCGTCAGCCACGGTGCGGCAAAAAGCCCAACTACTCCGCTGACAATTGCGAGAGGAACAATCAGTCGCGCTGACGAGAGCGTTAGACCCTCAAGAGCCTCCACACCTGTCAATTGCCTGCCTAGTTCCCATCCCAGCAGGACAAAAACAAAGGTGATCAGACCCCTCAGCAGCAACGCCCAACGCATATCTTGACTCCCCTGACGAAGGAAAACGAAAATAACGCAATGAATTCATAATACAGCATCTGCAAATAGAGCGCAATGCCTGATTTCTCTATCCGAAAGTGAGTACAACGAAACACCCATTTCAGGTAACCGGAAACGGTGTCGACTGGCGATGCAACGCTTCGATTATTAGATTCCACTACGCCTGGATCGCTTCTACTGTAATGTCTGATACAGCGCCAGGACTTCGCGCGCGTTGTGGTGGGCGGAAAACCGCTGACTGTATTCTCGTGCGGCGCACCCCATCTCCCGCCTCAGTTGACCGTCCTGTGCTATTTTCATTATGCGAAGTCCGAAGCTCAGATCGTTATTGTCTGTCAGAAAACCGGTCTCTTCGTCGACGATCATATCCGCCACCCCAGGAGATTCGATGCCAACGGCCGGCAGACCCGCGGCCGCGGCCTCGATGAAGGTCAGCGGATGAACCTCGCTCACACTCGCAGAAACGAAGAAGTCCGCGACGCCAAGAACGCCCCCAATTCGCTCGTATGAAATCGGCCCTGTAAACGTCACCCTCCCTTCCATCCCGGAATCTCGGGCAAGCTGACGGCACTCATCCAGACTCGGGCCGCCCCCAACAAGCAGCAGATAAAGATTCGGTATTTCGTCCTTCAGTGCCGCGAAAATCCCCAAGAGGCGATCCACCGCCTTTTCCCGGCTGATCCTGCCCACGTAAACGCCCACGACGGCATTGTCAGGAATTCTCAATTCGGTCCGCTTTGCCGCCTGTTCCGGACTCTGAAACTGCCCCAACTCAATGCCGTTGGGAATGACGGCGACGCGCCCCTGAATACCCCACGTCTGCATGACCGCCGCTGCACTCCGGCTCGGTGCGATAATTGCGCTGCAGCGCTGGCTGAATCGCTGAAAAAACGCGTGCAAGGCCGTGTCGGAAAGAGTCTCCGGCACCAGGGGCAGATACTGCTGCACATAAAGATCGTATCGTGTATGGCTCGTAAAGACCAGTGGAATGTCGTAGCGCCTCGAAAATGTGAGACCGAAACTGCCGCTGATAAATGGGTGGTGCACGTGAATCACATCCATCAGCTTCAGAATGTCCCGGCACCGTGAGTCAACCCGCACCGTCAGATGATAGCCGGTGTCGGCGATCGGTATGCTGGGAAGACGAATAACGTTGCTCTCATCCACCGTCTTCTTGTCCTGTTCAGGAACAAAGAGATAGACCTGTTCACCCCATCGATCGAAGTGTTCCTTCAACAGTCCCACATGGTTCACGACACCGTTTATGTGGGGCTTGTATACGTCGCTAAAGAGAGCAATTCGCATTGGATTTCTATTCGACTCCTTCCCTGTAAGCCGGCGCCCACAAATCTGCGGCGGTCGGACTTCTGAACCCGGCAACCTGCTGCTCCCAACAAGTAAGAGGAATTCTACCGGTTGGCCAACAGCCTCCTATACTTACATTTCTGTTTACGTTGCAGGAAGGGGATTGTTGCAATTGCCTTTGTGTTTGATACCGACTTGCCAAACAACACCATGCCTCCTACTATACCATACCGAAAGAAAGTTAAAGCCATAGGAAAGGATTTGGGGACATGTCATCACCCCGACAGGAGACATTTTTCACCGGCCTGCAGTGCCTTCGCTGCGGCCGAAACTTCCCGCCCGGTTCGGTCGACTATGTCTGCCCGTGCCGTCCGAACCGCGGCAGCGACCTGGGCCACCTGGATGCTGTTTACGATTACGACGCGATTGACGCTATGCGAAACCACACTTCAGATCCGTCCGAGTCCGGCCTGGAAAATGTCGTTTCTTCCTCGTCCCAATACCCTACTCGAACCATCGAACGATGGTGGCCGCTGCTTCCGGTGAAGCCGGAATCTCTCCCGTCTCTTCCCGTGGGAGACACGCCTTTGCTACGCGCAAATCGCCTTGCCGAAGCCTTGGGCATACAGAATCTGTACCTTAAGGACGACGGCCGCAACCCATCCGGCTCCTTCAAAGATCGGGCCTCCGCCGTCGCCGTCGCCCGCGCCCGCGAGACCGGACGCGATATCGTCGCCACCGCCAGCACAGGCAACGCTGCAGCCGCGCTGGCCGCCATGAGCGCCGCGGCCGCACACGCATCCGTTATCTTCGTTCCCCGTTCCGCGCCGCAGGCAAAGATCGCACAACTTCTCGTCTATGGCAGCCGGGTCCTTGCCGTCGACGGCACGTATGACGACGCCTTCGATCTGTGCGTGCGCGCCTGCGATGAATTCGGCTGGTACAATCGCAATACCGGATACAACCCCTTCATGACCGAAGGCAAAAAGACGGTCAGCTTCGAAATCGCCGCCCAGCTCACCGAGGCGGACGGCGGCACCAGCCAGAACGGCAAACACGACCATCCCCCTCCCTTCATCCAGCCCGACTCCGTCTTTGTCTCCGTCGGCGACGGGTCGATCATCGGCGGAGTCTACAAGGGGTTCTGGGAACTGCACGCGCTCGGATGGATCGACCGCATTCCCCGCATTTTTGGCGTGCAGTCCACGGCCAGCGCAGCCATTCACAACGCCTGGCGCGACGCTCTGGACGTGCCCACCCCTGTCGCAGCCGCGACCGCCGCCGACTCGATCAGCGTAAACGAACCGCGCGATGCCACCAAAGCGTTGCGGGCTGTGCGCGCAAGCGGCGGCGCCTTCCTGCTTGTCGAAGACGAGGCGATTCTTCAGGCGATCCTGCCCCTGGCCCGCCTGGGCGGCGTCTTTGCAGAACCAGCCGGCGCAACCGCCCTCGCGGGCCTCCAACTTGCGCAGCGCCAGAATTTATTGGAACCACACGAAACGGTCGTCGTTATAAACACAGGAAGCGGGCTTAAGGACGTTCCCTCAGCCATGCGGGTTGCGGGGGAGCCATTCGTCATTCCACCTACTTTGGAGGCAGTAGCTGAGAGCCTGAAATTGTGAGCCTGTTCTTGCCTGGGCTTCCTTTTGCAGAGGACGGTCCAAGACTTGCTCCGTACTGCGGCCGGAGCCCTTTCTTCTAACCATCTCATATGCCTTGATGAACACGTCCAACATCGTCTACTCAGTCTCTCGCCTCACAAAAATCTACCCAGGTATGAACACGCCGGTCAACGACGCCATCAGCTTCAACGTTGAACAGGGCGAAATCTTTGGACTGCTAGGCGACAACGGTGCGGGCAAGAGCACGCTCGTCAAACAGTTGGCGAACCTTTTGCGCCCTACGAGCGGTGCCATACTTCTCTACAACCGGCCAGTACAGGAGGACCCCCTGCTCGTACCCAGGCACGTCGGATACATGCCCCAAACTGCCCGCACGCTCAACTCCCTGACCGTGAGCGAGGCCCTGTTACTTCACTTCTCCTGCTGGACTCCGCCGTGCTGGCTGCCTGCGTTCTCATCAGTTTCTGGTTGATCGATCGCAAGATGGACTGGCGTGAGGGCTGAAACGTCGGTGGCGACGAGAAAACTCCCCCCAGCCTGTTTCGGACTGCCGACCCACTCGGTGGTTGTGCGTTGTCCATCTTACCCAACCGCGCCAGGTTCGCCATAGAAACGCCTATCTGTTACGATTGCCCTATTGTCCGTACGGCTCTCAAAGGGTCGGCGCGTTACAGTCTGAACCAAGGGGAGCATTTACAGTGACCCGTCCAATCATACCCGGCCCAACCTACACAGAAATGCGTGACCCGACCCGGCTCCCGGCCAATATTCGGATCCAGGCGTCATCCGCCCTTAATGCAAACGAACTGGCACCGCTCAATCTCTTCAACATCAATTGGAAGAACACTGGCTCGGATGTGGAGAGTATCATCCTTCCAAAAGAACTGACCGGCGTCCAGGCAAACATCATCGTCCTTAGCGGGCGCAACTTTCCCAGTGGTTCGATGAAGGTCGGCCCTGCCTACACAACCCTGGCAGAAGCGGAGGCGCTCAACGGTCTCAGACCCGGCGACCGCAGCATTATCGGCCCCAGCACAGGAAATTTCGGCATTGGGACGGCCTATGTAAGCGCGTTGAAGGGCTATCAGGCTGTTGTCGTTATGCCGGACACAATGAGTCAGGAACGCTACGAGCGTATTCGCAAGTACGGTAGCGATTTGGATCTCACCCCCGGCACAGAATCGGACGTAATCCTGACCCTGGAGCGCACGCACAGCGAATACGTAAGCAAGCCGGAGCTATACGTAGTCCTCGCGCAGTTCGAACTGATGCCCAACTACCGCTTCCACCGTCACGTCACCGGCGACGCCGTCGAAAAGGCCGCTGCCGGTGTAGGCAACGGCCAAGTCGCCGCCTTCGTCAGCGCCCCCGGTAGCGCCGGCACGCTCGCGGCCGGGGACCATATCAAGTCAATTTACCCCGACGCCCGCATCGTCGCCCTCGAACCACGCCAGTGCTCGACCCTCTTCGACGGCGGCCAGGGCCAGCACCGCATCGAAGGCATCGGCGACAAAATGGTTACCCTCATCCATAACGTCTACAACACCGATCTCCTCATGCTGATTAACGACGAGGAGACCGTCCAAGGGATGGAAGTGGCCCAGTCGGGGACGGAAACTCTCGTTGACCGCCTTGGCTTGAAGAGTCAGGAAGCACAGGCGTTGCAAGGCAAGTTCGGCCCAAGTTGCATCTGCAACATCGTCGGCTCCATCAAGACCGCAAAATACCTGGGTCTGGGCCCGCAGGACAACGTCGTAACCATTGCCACCGATAGCTACGACCGCTATCCCTCCGTCAGCGCCGATCTCTACCAGCGTAACGGCGGCCGGCCGGACACGGATACACTTGAAGCCTGGGCCAAGGCCGTGTTCCTGGGAGCGTCGATTGGCGAGATAATCAACCTCAAACGGCCCGGTGAACACGACCGCCTCCAGACCATGAAACGCGATCTGTGGACCCGTTTCGGCTACAGCACCGACCTGATCGAGCGCATGGCCAGCCAGATTTTCTGGGATGAAGAGTATGGGAAAATCGAGGAAATCGACCCCGCGATCGCCGAAATCCGCGGAGCGCTCCCGTAGGCCGCTTGAGTCCCGAATGTCTTTCTTGGGGCTACTGGTCAGGGTGTAAAGACGCTCTGAAACCGGTCCGGCCTTCGCTGCGTGCACGCGGGGCCGGTTACGTCTCAGTCGCTCTCGCGCAGAACGGGGTAGGCTCCGCCTGCCGAGCGGACCGATAATCGCTCGCCAATATTCGTCTGCTCAGGGGCGCTGACAACCGCCCCGTCGCCTCGTTGTACTATACTATATCCTCGAGACAGCACAGCCGAAGGATTGAGTCCTTCCAGACGCGCACTGGCGGAGACCAATCGATCTTTCCGTTGTCGCAGCTCAACCGCCAGAACGCGCCGCAGTCGGCCCTCAGCCTCATCCAGCCGTTGTCGCGCGAGATCTATCTGCCGCAACGGCGCGCTGCGCAGCAGCCTCCGCCGCAGCTCTTCCAGCTGTGCCAACCGTTCAGAAACGACTCCCGCGCCGCCTCGAAGTAGCCACACTTTTACCTGCCTGACATCCTCTATCAGTTCCCAGCGGTCTGGCGTCGCCGCCACTGCCGCTCCCGTTGGCGTCGGCGCACGCAGGTCGGCGACGAAATCGGCGATCGTGAAATCGGTCTCGTGGCCGATCCCGGTTACGACCGGTGCCCTGCTTTCTGCGATGGCATAGGCCACGACTTCCTCGTTAAATGCCCATAAGTCTTCAATCGACCCACCCCCCCGTACAAGCAGAATCGTGTCCAGGACGCCCTCTCCTCGCTCGGCCTTCCCCACCGCCGCATCGGATGACTCACGCCCGTTGTCAGTGAACAATAGAGGCAATTCGACACGATCTTCTTCGAATAAGGCGCTGCGGGATACTGCCGCACCAGTAAACCTGTTCGCAGCGGCGAGAGCTGCCGCGATCTGCCCTGGCGCCTCCGCCCCCTGGACCTGCGTAGGAAACAGGACCGCTTCTGCTAGCGGCCACCGCTGGCCCAGAACGCGCAAAACGTCCTGAAACGCGGCCGCGCTCTGGCTCGTGACAATTCCTAATCGCCGCGGTGACTCTGCAATCGGCCGTTTGCGCGCCTCCTCAAACAGTCCTTCAGTGGCAAGCCTTTCCTTGAGCGCCTCAAACTGCGCGTACAGCTGCCCCCTGCCTGCAGGCCGGATCTCATCCGCGTAGAACTGGTATTGGCCCCGCTCAGGGTAAACGCCGACATACCCATGAGCCAGAACCTGATCGCCCTCACCCGGAAGCCAGGAATGACGGTGCGCGTTGCCCCGCCACATCACCGAATTGATGACCGCCCCGCTGTCCTTCATGCTGAAGTAGATGTGCCCGCTGCCCGCCTTCGTCCATCGGCTGACCTCGGCCAGGACCCAGACATCCCGGAGCAGATCGTCGTGTTCAAACAATGAAGTAACGTGCGCAGTCAGTTGTGTAATAGTCAGTGGATTCATAGCCCAGGATTTTACCACGTTCTCCGTCTGATTTCACAGGAATTTCTAGTCCAACAGCTCAGGTTCTCTCCTGGCAGTCGTTAGGAATCGGCCTTCAGCAAAGGTCCTTCTCTCAAATGAAATAAGGGCGGCGCCATTCTTAACCCACCGACTTCACATTCTCATAAGACGGAGTAACGCCAAGATCGTCCACGTCCTCATCGGGTGTGCGTCAGATTTGGGGGCGCCTCACTGGGATCGCGGGCGTCTCGCCCGCAGCCTGTGCAGTTGGACAGAGGCAGCCGGAAACTCACCCCCATTTTGAATCGCACCCTCCTCATCCTTTATATTGACAAATATCGATATATAGGATAGAGTGTCTGGCAGGCAACTGATTCTGACCTCTTGACCTCCATAAACTGCGGTGGTCGATAGGCCAGGATTCCCGTAGACAAGGCGGAGAGAACTCGATGGAAACTCAGTTTTCGACAGTCAGCAGTTCCAAGGGCCCTGAAGTTCCAGGTCTGTTCACAGTGCCAGGAAGCGAGATCTCTGAAGTTGAGTACGGTGGCGATTCCAATGCGGAGACGATTGCCTTCGCCTTCAAGGCCATTAGCCACCCCGTGCGTATACGCATCCTTGAGATGCTGTCTCGGCAGTCAAGCCCCATGTGCGTCTGCCATATCGAATCCCGTTTCACTCTCTCGCAGCCCACGATTTCCCACCATCTGCGCCTGCTCCGCAAGGCGGGGCTCGTGAACAGCGAACGGCGTGGCACTTGGATCTACTATTCAATCAGAAAAGAAGGGGTAGAGCCGCTAAATTCATTTGTAACTTCGATCATCTGCGATTTAGGAGAAACAACCCATGTCAGCTCAATCTGAGGTATTGCAGAAACCTGATGAACTGCAGACAAGTGACTGCTGCGGAGCAACAGTCGAATTGTCTTCGGCTGCACTCAATGACCCTCAGGCCATCCGCGCCGAGGTCCAGTCCTACTACGGAAACGTTGCCGAACAGCAGCTTAACGGCAACGAAATGCAAGACTGTTGCGGCAGCGATTTCTACGCCGTCGAAGACCTGAGCCAGCTGCCCGACACCGCCGTCAACAGCAGCCGGGGCTGCGGCAATCCCAACGTCATCGCCTCCCTGCGGCCCGGCGAGGTCGTCCTCGATCTGGGCTCCGGCGGCGGATTGGACGTCCTACTCGCGGCCCGGCAGGTTGGTGACTCAGGCTACGCCTACGGCGTCGACATGAACGACAGCATGCTGGAGCTGGCCCGTCGCAACGCCGCCAAGGCCGGCGCGACCAACGTGGAGTTTCGCAAAGGAGACCTGGAAGAACTTCCCCTGCCGACCGATACCGTCGATGTAATCATCTCAAACTGCGTCGTAAATCTCACAACGAACAAGGGCAAAGTCCTTAACGAGGCCTTCCGCGTTCTAAAGCCGGGGGGACGGGTCGCGATTTCGGATATTGTCGTAGATGGAGATCTTTCCGGCATGCCGGTAAGCGAAGAACAGATTCGGGCCGGACTGAGTTGGGCAGGTTGCATCGCCGGGGCCTTGACCATCAGTGAATTCACCACCCTGCTCCAGGCCGCCGGCTTCAAGGACATCGCCATTACCATCGAGCAGCGCTACACGGCCGCCGACTTCAACGGCGAACTGCCGCCAGCGCTTACAGATCTAAGTCCGAACATGCTGCAGGACCTGCTGCAGCGCTTTACCGGCAGCAGCATCCAAGCGCGAAAGCCCTGACGGTGAGCCGGTACTGGACGGTCTGGTCGGCGGCCCTCCTTTTCTTTGCCGCCTTCTATGCCCTCCTCGTACCAATTCCCCTCTACCTAGAGGCGGTTGGCCTGCCCGACTGGCAAATCGGCTTGGTCCTGGGGGCCTTTGGCGTTGCTTCCCTGGTTGGACGTCCGCTCACGGGCGCCATCAGCGACAGTCTGGGCAGCCGTCCTGTTATCCTGTTCGGTACGGTCACCTTGGCTGCCGGCGCCATCCTGATGAGCTTCACGTCCAGCCCCGTGCTGCTCTTCGGGCTGCGCGTTCTGCAAGCGGCTGGATACGTCACCTTTACCACCGCCGCCACCGCACTGGTCGCCGACTTGGCGGAACCGCAACGCAGGGGCGCAGCCCTCGCCCTATTCGGCGCCGCCGCCAATGTCGCTATCACTTTGACCCCAGCCGCGGTCAGCACTGGCCTCGACCTGCTCACCCCGCAGTTCGGCTGCCCGGCTTCCCCCTGTCCTATCTGGTGTGCGCAAGCACTCGAAGCTGCCAGTGCCGGCGATGTTCCCTGCCCTCTCTGGGGCCGCGGCATCGGCCACAGCGCATTTTTTCTGAGTTCAGGGCTGTCTCTTTTGGCCGGAGCGCTCGTCTGGTGGGTCATCCCCCAGGCCGGAGGCCGCACAGGCGGAGATTTCAGTCCCGCCCACTTGATTTCGCTGCCCAGATCCTTACGCGGCCCGATGCTCACGACCGCGCTTTTCGGCGTAAGCTTCGGTGCCCTCTTCGCCTTTCTGCCGCTGCTGGCAGAACGCCGAGAGCTGACATCAGTGGGCGCGGCCTATGCCGTCTACGGCATCTCTATCATCGCCACCCGCATACTGACAGGACGGTTGCTCGACCGACCCAACCGCGGCCAGGTCCTGCTGCCTGCGCTGATCGTAAACGCCATAGGACTGGCAGGGCTCGCCGCCGCCGCCGGCATGCCTCTCCTCGTCGGCAGCGCCGCGCTGATGGGCATAGGCTCCGGGATCAGCCACCCCGCCTTGATCGCAATTTGCGTGGACCGCATGCCGTCAACGCAACGCGGTCGCGCCACAGCCGGCTTCTATTTGGCTTTCGATCTTGGTATTGGACTAGGGAGTTGGCTTCTCGGCCTGATTCTCGATACAGCCGGATTAACGGGGCTCTACATCGCCGCATCGCTCGTCAGCGTCATCGGCGCCTTGACCGCTCCGCTGTTTTCCGGCAGCCATCATGCTCAATCACAAGCGGAAACCTGACAGTTTAAGGCACGTTCGTGGTTGTCCCTATCGTTGTGCCTAGGCAAGACTGCTGACCTCTACGAAGTGGTTGTGGTTACCCAGCGGTCGTAGCCTGCAGTACCCAAACCTCCGGTTCCTCCGGCAGGGCAGCCTTCGTGAACTCGACTTCCGGCGTTTCTGCCCAACGGACACGCGCCGGCGGATACCGTTGCGTGAACTCTCTTACGTCTGCCATTTTGGGGAACTTGCAGCCGGGCAGCTCATAGTGCATCGGAACCGTCACCGATGGCCGCAGAACTTCCAGGGCGTCGTGCAAGTCCGTTAGCTCAATGGTGGGCGGCCCGCCAGTAGGGACGATTGCCACGTTAACGTTCTCCAGCTGCTCCAGTTGCCACGCTTCCAGGGGATTACCCACATCGCCAAAATGAACGATGCGGACTCCCTCAACTTCAAAACAGTACATCGCGTTGTCGCGCGGCTGAAGCTTCACGCGCATCGACTCCATCGCTGGAATGGCTTTGAACCGGACACCCGCCTGTGTCAAGAAAGTCGAATCATCTCTGTGCGCGTCCTGCGCTGCAAAGGGGCCCGCATCATCCTTTACTTCGAAGCTTAGAAAATGCGTGGCCGTTACCACCTCGGGGTCTCCCGGAATCATCTCCGCGTTGGCGTGGGCGGAGTCGTCGTCCGAACTGCGAACGACGATATCAGCCGTCTCGGTTACCGCGGCGAATCCCGACTTATGCGGCGTATACGGGTCGGTAATGATGCTGACACCGCCGCCTTCGATGCGCAGACAGGCATGTGCATACCACTTTATTCTCATCCCATCCCTCTTATCGTTGTTCTTGCCTGCAATCTCACTCCGGAAATAAGAGAACTGACTTCGTCCCCTCCCCCTTCTGAACGCGTCGCACCGCCGCCAGGATATCGTCAAGCCCGCATCGCGTCGAAATCACCGCCTCGATTTCCTCAGCGTGCTCCCCCACAAAACTGAACGCTCTGTGGAACTGGTTCACTGATGAAGCAAATGTCCCGGTCAATACGACCTCACCGTAATGTATCCAACGGGGATCTACGGTCATCATCTCCCCGCGCGGCGTACCGCCAAATATATTGAAGACACCGCCGTTTCGTACCAGCGGCAGGTAGCTCTCCATCACCTGCGGGAAGCCGACGGCCGCAATGACAACGTCAGCGCCCACACCGGTCAACTGTCCCACCACCGCCGCCGTGTCTTCGTTCTCCGGGTTGACAACCCGCTTCGCCCCCAGGCTCAGCGCTTTGGCCAGCCGGTCCTCGTTAACATCAACACAGACAACATCGGCGCCCATAGCCGTCGATACGATGGTATGCAGAAGCCCCAACGGGCCCGCTCCAACCACAACGACCGTATCTCCGGCCTTCGTCCCGCACTGCTCGGCGGCCGCGATGCAACAGGAGGTCGGCTCTATCATCGCCGCCAGGTCAAACGGCATCTCACCGATGTCGATTACGCCGCCCAGCCGTACAACCTCTTCAGGGATCCTGACGTACTCCGCGAAGCCGCCGTCGTCGCCATGCCCCAGGCCATGCTCCTGCACGCAGAGACTGTTGCGACCCTGCCGGCAGTACAGACACTCGCCGCAAGCAGCAATGGGATAGACCGCAACGCGCTGGCCGACGTGCAGGCCCGCCCCTTCCGTTCCGCCTCCCAACTCAACGATCGTCCCGGCAACCTCGTGCCCCAAAATCGCCGGCAGTTCGGCAGGAATCCTGGCGCCGCTCAGGATCTTGACGTCGGTTGCGCAGATGCCGGACGCCCTCACCTTCACGACAGCCTCTCCGCGGCCGGCTCTGGGGCGAGGCATATCGGTTATTCGGATCTCATTTTTCCGGTAAACGACTGCCGCCTTCATTTGGGTGTGCTTCCTCTACCCTGCGCCGATTCGAAACCTCAAGCTCTAACCATTCGTCCAGCTGAACTGCCCGAGGCCCCAAGCCATCGGAACTGTCGAAGTCCGCGTCGATCTGATCGATCAGCCTCATCGCCCGGTTCCGCAGTATCCGATCGAAGCGCTCAAAGTCCGCGGCCTCGATCTTGCCGACGCTGTGATCGAACTCAAGCTCTCTGATCGCCTCCAACGCGACTTCCTTGCGCGTAAGCAGGTCCGCCAGCTCCTCCCCGTCTGTCGAAATAGTTGTGGGCGTCCGGCCAAATAGGGGCCAGATGACATATCCCACCGCCGCGATGCCCACAACACTGATCAGCGCAACTGCTACCCACATATCTCACCGGGGACGCTATCGTGATACTGCCTGATTGGAGCTACTTCCAAGACCTCTTCTTCATCGCAGGGAAGCGATCTCTTTCCCGGAAGAGGACTGAGCCGCAGGGGCTGTCAACAGTCAAGCAGGCGCTTGACCGGCCGTTGCCCCATCAGGGAACGGAGTGGTCACCTCACGGGAGGTACGCGTCGGTTGCGGATGCGGCCACACACTGACAACCGTGCCTAATACCACGAGCAGACCGCCCACCCACATCCACATCGTCAGCGGATTAACGTACACTGTGAACGTAGCGCTGCTGCCGTCCCCTTCCCAGCCGTTGAGAATCACATACACGTCTTCAGCCGGCGTCATACGCAGCCCAACCTCGCTTGTCGGCTGGTCCGGCGTCTTGTCATAAATGTTACGGCGGGGGAAAATCTTCCCCAGAACCCGGCCGGTCGCGGCATCCGACACCTGCAGATTCGCTCTGATCTCAGTATGGTTGCTCCTCTGCTCCGATTCGAGTGCAACATATCTCAGCGAATAGCCGGACAACTCAACCGATTCCCCTTCCCCCAATGTGACGTGCGTCGTAGACTGATAGAACTCATTACCGATAATGGCGACCCCAATCAATACAATGCCAAAATGAATTACATAGCCGCCGTATCGGCGCCCGTTGCGGCGAACCAGCCCCCACAGAGCGCCGGCTATCGGCTCGCCTCTCGACCGCCGCCGCGCATTCACGCCCCGTACAAACTCCTGCACAATAGTCCCCGACACGAAAATACAGACACTGAATCCGACGACCGGAAAGACATTACGGCTGGTGAAAAGGAGGAATGGAATTGAGATTAACGCCGCCGCGACCGGCCAGGTGAACTGACGGCGTAAAGCCTTCGTACCCGTCCGCCGCCAGCCCAGCAGAGGACCCACGCCCATCAGAACAAACAAAAGCAGAAAGAGCGGACCGGCCACCCGGTTGAACCACGGCGCCGCCACCGAAATGCGCTCGCCCGTCAGGATCTCGCTGAACATGGGGTAAAACGTGCCCCATAGCACCACGAACGCAATCCCTGCGAAAAGCCAGTTGTTGGCCAAGAATCCCGCTTCTCGGCTCGAGATCGAATCGATCTCGTTTTCACCCTGCAGAAAGGACAGGCGCTGAAAGAGAAGCAGCAGGAACCCAACTGTGGTCACCGCCAGAAATACGAGGAAATAGGGGCCCACCGGGCTCTGGGCAAAACTGTGAACGCTGCTCAAAATGCCGCTGCGAGTCGTAAAAGTGCCAAGAATGACCAAGGTAAACGTTAGCCAGATCAGCGTGACGTTCCACACTTTCAGTATGCCGCGCTGCTCCTGAATGATGATGCTGTGCAGGAATGCTGTCGCCGTCAGCCACGGCAGGAAACTAGCGTTCTCCACCGGGTCCCACGCCCAATACCCGCCCCATCCCAACTCCATGTACGCCCACTGGCTGCCCATGATAATGCCTGCCGACAGGAACATCCACGGGATAAGCGTCCAGCGCCGCACAGTCCGCACCCAACGCCGGTCCAGGCGTTTGCTCAAAAGGGCAGCGACCGCAAACGCAAAGGGAACACTCAGCCCGACCCAGCCCAGGTAGAGCATGACCGGGTGGATCACCATCCAATAGTTTTGCAGCAATGGATTCAAACCGCGCCCATCGCTCGGCGCCACGCCGATCTGTTCAAAGGGGTTCGCGCTGAATACCAGCAGGGTAAGGAAAAACAGAAGTGTCGCCAGCAGTGTCCCGTTGACGAAGGGCATCAATGTGCGCTGGCTCGTTCGAAATGTCAGGGCTGCAGCCGCACTGAATAGACTGAGCAGAAGCGTCCAGAAGAGGAGACTGCCGGCCTGACCGCCCCAAATCGCGGCGATCTTGTAGAACGTGGGTAGACTTCGCTCAGAACTGTTCCAGATATAAACGATCTGAAACTGATCCGTCAGCAGTCCATACCACAAGACTATCGTCGCGATGCCTACCAGTCCGCAAACAGCATAGATCGAATGAAAGCTGCTCTCCGTGAGCCTTACGCTCCAGGAAGTTCGGTTCGGTGAAGTGGAATATACGCGCAGGCCTGAGAGTGGGGCGCCTGATTCGGCCTCCCCTAGGCCCAGCCGACCGCCCCAAAATCCTGCCCCCATACCAAAGGCGCACAAAATCAAGGCCAGAACCAGCGTCAGATAAGCGAAATCAAATATCATCGCCTGTTACAACTGGTGTCGACGGAGGCGCAATGCATTGACGACGACGCTGACACTCGAGAACGCCATTGCAGCCGCCGCCAGAATCGGGTGAAGCTGCTGCAGAAATGGCGGCGCCCAGGCAAAGGGCGCCAGGACGCCGGCTGCAATCGGAAGCAGGGCGACGTTGTAGCCAAATGCCCAGCTGAGGTTCTGTCTGATGTTCCGCATCGTAGCCTGAGACAGTACGATCGCCTGCGGAACGCTGCGCAAATCGCCGCGGATGAGGGTTACATCGGCCGCCTCCATCGCCACGTCCGTCCCCGCGCCGATCGCGATGCCAACGTCGGCCTGGGCAAGTGCAGGCGCGTCGTTGATGCCGTCACCGAGCATTGCCACGCGAAATCCCTCCGCCTGCATTGCCTTCACCTGATCGACCTTCTGGCCGGGCAGCAGTTCTGCGATCACTCGGTTGATGCCCACTTCTCTTGCAATCGCATCTGCGGTTGCCTGATTGTCACCGGTCAGCATCGCCACCGTGAGCCCCATCTTGCGCAGAGCGACTACAGCCTCCCCTGAGCCATCCTTAACAGTGTCAGCCACCGCAATCAGAGCGGCAGCCTGCCCATCCACTGCCAGCCAGACCGTAGACTTGGCTTCTGCCTGCAACGCTTCATACCGGGGCACAAATCCGTTCAGATCAACCTGTTCCCGTTCCATCAGCCTTAAGTTGCCGAGCAGGACCTGCTTTTCTTCAACCTCCGCCGCGACCCCGTAGCCGGCGAGCGCTTCAAATTTGGCGGGTTCGGCCAGATCCAGTCCATTGGCATGTGCCGCACGCACAATCGCCTCACCGAGCGGATGCTCCGACCCTCTCTCGGCCGAGGCTGCCAGCCGCAACAGATCGGTTCGGCCCACTGGTACAGACACCTGGGCGGGAGGTCCGCCTGATCCGATAGCGGGCAGTTCCTGGCTTACCACCAGGTCTGTGACCGCCGGTTCGCCCTGGGTAATCGTTCCCGTCTTATCCAACAATACTGCTGTGAGCTTTTGTGTATGTTCCAGCGCAACGCTGTTCTTGAACAGGATGCCCCTGCCCGCGCCTTTGCCGATTCCTACAATGATCGACGTGGGCGTAGCCAGACCCATCGCACACGGACAGGCGATCACCAGTACTGCCACCACCCGCAGAAGCGCAGCCACAAATCCCGCGCCTGCAAACATCCACACCACAAACGTCACGCCTGCCAAGCCGATCACCGCCGGCACAAAATAGGCCGCAACCTGATCGACCACCCGCTGAATCGGGGCCTTGCTACCCTGGGCCTCCTCCACCAATCTGATGATCTGAGCCAGCGCCGTATCCCGACCAACTTTCGTCGCTTCGATTCCCAACAGTCCCCGTCCATTCAGCGTCGCCCCGAAGACTTCATTGCCTGATGCCTTTTCCACCGGCATACTTTCCCCGGTAAACATGCTCTCGTCGACACTGGACTCGCCTGAGATTACGACGCCGTCTACCGGAATCTTCTCTCCCGGTCGGACTACGACCATATCACCGACCAGGACCTCCTCGACCGGGATGTCAAGTTCCTCTCCCTCGCGCAACACGCGCGCCGTCCGACTCTGCAGACCCATCAACTCCCTGATCGCCGCGCTGGTCCGGCCTTTCGCCCGCGCTTCCAGCAGTTTGCCCAGGACGATCAACGTGATAATGACCGCTGAGGTCTCGAAATAGACATGCCCCCCAAGCAAGTTGCTGCCGATAGACTGGGCTGCCAGCACAGCCAGGCTGAATACATAGGCAACCGTTGTGCCCATCGCCACCAGAACATCCATATTTGCGCTGCGGTTTCGAAGGCTTTTGATTGCGCCGACATAGTAGTCCCAACCCACGAAAAACTGCACTGGCGTAGCCAAGAGGAGAAGCATCCAGTTCACCCAGCCGCCTTGCGCCCACGCGCCAAAAAGACCGAAGTCCCGCCCCATGCTTATCGTCAACAGCGGTAGCGAGAAGAGGACGCCCACCAGTAACCGGATGACCTGATGCCGAACCGCGGCGGCGCGTGCCGCAGCCTCGGCATCCTCGACAGGCTCCAAAGCAACTTCATTGTGGACAGGGCTGGGGACGATCTTTTCGCCCTCGGCCGCCCCGGCCTCGCTGACCACTGGCGAGGCGTCTGTCGGCGGCAAGGCCGCTGCAATTGTGTCGTAGCCGGCCTTCCGGACCGCCTCCACAATCGGAGCGCGGGATCCCAGGCCGCTCACATATTCGACGTGCGCCTGTTCCGCCGCAAAGTTGACGTTGGCATAAACCACGCCGTCAACTTCCCTGATTGCCTGCTCAACAGCATTTGAGCAAGCTGTGCAACTCATGCCTAGAATCGGCAGCGTCAAAGTAAGCGTCGGAATCTTATAGCCGGCGCGCTTGACAAGCTGCCGTACCTCCACCAAGGCCTCGTTAGCTTGCGGGTGCGCAGCGTCCACGGTTAATGTAAGCCGCTCACTGGCAAAATTGACGGTAGCATCAACTACGGCCTCAGCCTGCTTGCTGCTGGCCTCTACTGTCCCCGCGCATCCGAGACATGTCATTCCAATCACAGGGACGGTGAACTGTCTTGTCCTGTTCATCTGCCGGCCCGTCCTCCTCTACTGGACCACATCACATCAGACCGGCTCGCCAGAGGTTGAATCCACTGTCGATACCGGATATGCCTGCTGACTCTTCATTCGAAAAAGGACTTTCAGCCCGACTCCAATAGTCCTCTCATTGGTGGTGGACGGCTCTTCAAAATATGCCGATCCGAGAAATCTCTCCTCTGCATACACGAATCACAGTTCAGCCTCTCTTCCCTGCATTTCACCCAGTCAGGGCGACTACTGCGTCTGGCAGGAAGTGTTCAAGGATGCAGGCCGTACCAAAGTTTTGCCTGGATATTGGCATACACTACCGTAACACATTGGGCCGGATTTTGAGAAATCAGGCTTAGCCATCAAGGTCTCTTTTCCCCGAAAGATCAGTGGAATCCAGGCACCTAGCCCCCAGCCGGAATCCGACCCTATCCGCATCGGAAAATGACATCTGGCTCTCCTCTCTTCTTACCTCTCCCCAACGGCCCCTACCCCCTGACAGCATGCCACTGTTGATCTAGAATGATATCTCAGAATGGTTGCGCAGAAAGGTATCTACATTCCTAACCGGCCAACAGAAATCGCTTTGAACAGTACTGATTTTTGTGCTAAATTGGCCGAAGGTTGCATTCGAGCCCTTCGCCCGTATCAATAAGGACTCGAACCATCCTGTTATTGCCGTCGCCTCAGCCCCAGTAGTGTGATCCATTCGGCATCGTTACGCTGCCATTTGCAAACGGTTTTTCCCGGTCGAATGACTCAGTGTCGAGCCGCTGTACTGTTACCTGAGACCACTCCCTTTCAGCAGCTCTGGCCATCCTCTCTGAGGTTTCGCTTTGCCCGTTTCTTTAGTCGCCCTGGTATTCAGCAAATGTACCCTTTGCGGGCAGGACCTTCCGCATCGAAGCGATACAATTCACCGCGAATTGGCGCTAACGGGAGTCAAAAATGACAGTTGAATTGATAGGCTACACCGACAAACTTAGCGTAGCTCCCGGCGAACCAATACAGTTCATGGTAAGTACGGACCTGCCAAGCTACGACTCCTCTTTGGTCCGCCTGATTCATGGCGATGAGAACCCTGCCGGGCCTGGCTTCAAGGAAGAACGCGTCAATTCTGCAATTGACGGCTATAAGACCGGTCGCAGACAGGTGGCTCGCTCCGGTTCCTATGTTTTCGTACCCGATCACGCCTCCATTGCTCAATTGACCAGCTTTACCCTCCAGGCTTGGATCTGGCCGACAACACCTCTGTCAGGACGCGTTCAGGGTTTGCTGAGCAAATGGTCCGACGACACGGGCGGCCTCTGTCTCGCCATCGGAGAGCAGGGCGCGCTTGAGCTTTGGTTGGGCGACGCCGACCAACACACGCGCGTCAGTACCGGCTGCGTGATGCGGGCCAGCGAATGGTATTTCGTGGCCGCCACCTTTGACAGCAGTTCCGGCCGGCTGAACCTCGTTCAGTTGCCGCGCTCTGATTGGCCCACCGACCCTACTTCAATTTCTGTAGAAGAGCTTGTCCAGACCCGCGCTCATTGCCACAACGACCAACCCCTGCTCATGGCCGCCTCAAGCCTTGAGAAAGAACCTTTTTCCAGCAGGGCGGCTCAAGGCATATTCAACGGCAAGATTGACAGCCCCAGCCTCTTCAGCCGAGCGCTGAAACCGAGCGAGATCGATCTCCTGAAACGGGATATTCCTCCCGCGGATGTGGCTGGAGCCGACCTGGTCGCGACATGGGACTTTTCGAAAGACCATTCCTCAGCAATAGTAACGGACTCCGGCCCCCGCCGGCTTCATGGCACCGCCGTCAACATGCCCACTCGCGCCGTGACCAGCCACAACTGGGATTCCACAGAAGTCGACCATAAGCACGCCCCGCACCAGTACGGCGCCATTCATTTCCACCAGGACGACCTTGAGAATGCCGGCTGGCAACCGGACTTCGAACTCACCGTCCCCCGCGGCCTGCGCAGCGGCATCTATGCTGCACGCCTGAAAGGAGAGGGCCTGGAAGATCATATACCCTTCATCATCCGTCCGCCTCGCGGTGCTCCCCAAGGACCGATCCTCTTCCTCGTCCCGACCTTCACCTATCTCGCCTACGTGAATGACCGGATGGAGGCCGCCCAGAGCTTCTTTGCCGCTATGCCCGAAGAGGATTTCAAATTGGACCCTCTCGATCTTTACCTTGCCCAGCGGCCCGAGTTCGCAATGTCTCTCTACGACAACCACTCCGATGGCAGCGGCTGCTGCTACGCCTCCAGCCTGCGCCCTCTCGTGAACATGCGTCCCAAGTACCGCCACATCTTAACCAAAGGCGGGCGCAATCTGGGCGCCGACCTGTTCCTGATCGACTGGCTCGAAGAAAAGGGATACGACTACGATGTCGCCGCCGATGGGGATTTGCACCAAGACGGGCTGGACCTCCTGGCCAACTACAAAGTCATTGTCACCGGTACGCACCCGGAATATTGGACCGCGCAGATGTTGGGAGCACTGGAAACCTATCTTGTCCAGGGCGGGCGTCTCGCATATTTGGGAGGCAATGGCTTCTATTGGGTTACCAGCGTCGACCCGGAGCGGCCGCACGTCATAGAAGTTCGCCGCGGCTTGGCAGGAACGCGCGCTTGGAACTCCGCTCCCGGGGAGTGCTATCACAGCACAACCGGCGAATTGGGCGGGCTATGGCGCCATCGCGGCAAGCCGCCCAACAAGCTCACCGGCATCGGCTTTACTGCCCAGGGTTGGACCGATCCGGCCCCCGGCTACACAAGGCAGCCCGGTAGTTTTGACGAACGGGCGGCATTCATATTTGAGGGAATCTCCGCAGACGAAACTATCGGAGACTTCGGGTTGATATATGGGGGCGCCGCCGGCGACGAGTTGGACCGAATCGACTATGAATTGGGCTCCCCTCACCACACGCTCCTGCTGGCCACATCAAGTGGACATGGGCCTTCGATTAATCCGGTAATCGAGGACCTTCTTCAGGTCGGGAGCCGTATGCTCCCTGAAAACTCGCCAGATGTACACGCCGACATGGTCTACTTCGAAACGCCCAACAACGGGGCCGTCTTCTCGGTGGGTTCGATCTGCTGGTGCGCCAGCCTGTCCCACAACGACTACGACAACAACGTGTCACGCATCACCCAAAATGTGCTGGACGCATTCTCGAAATCTGACGAGCTTCCTCCGCAAACAAACTGACGGCGAATTCTCCCTTCTATAATGTTGGGTTCTGAGAACGCGCAGGCACTCTCTCCGAAATTCTTTTCCTCTTGCGGGGGAGCCACTCGTGTCCGGCAACCGAGCCATACCCGCACATTGTCCTGCCTCAATGCCCGCGCCGAAGCCTTGAAACGTGTTTGCCCATCCCAATACGCCGTAGTAAAATGCGGCAAAATCCCTCCTTAGCTCTTCCGCCCGGTCTACAACAATCGCAGTCGGGGAGCAACGGGGAAGGGACACAGTTCACCGACGGATAGCTGGCAAATCTGACCCATGTCATTGCCCGCACTTTTCCTCCTTAATGCTGCTTCAATTGCCGCCTGTGGGCTTGCCCGCGACGATGGCGGGCCACTGGGCGGACTCCCTCTCCCCATTGGCTGCTCACTCCTTCAGATTTCACTTTCTGTCCTCAAGTGTCAGCACAGTATCGCCGCCAACAGTCAGACCAGCTCCCACGAAGCCTACAAATTCGGCGCTAGCACGGTAATTCTGTGCCAGCTGCCGCCGCCTGCAGATTTGTATCGCACTCATCGAGATTCTTGCCTGAATTGAAGTCCTCCGTTAGTCCCTATTCGTAGCGGGAAGTTCCCAAAAGGGAGCGGCTTTCGCTTAGCCCGTTAGACCGGCTCACAAGATCCCTTGATGTCTGGCATTCCCCCTCGGCAAGTGGTGTTCCAAATCCAAGGAGGCAGATCGATGGAAAGCAAGCTGAGAACGAGACGCGATTTTCTGAAAGGGTCCGCTGTCGCTGTCGGCGCGGCCGTCTTGACGGCATGCGCCCCCGCCGCGCAACCTGCCGGTGACATGGCCGAGTCAGGCGACGAAATGGCCGCCGCCGAAGAGATCCTTATCCGCTTCGCAATGTGGGACTGGTACGCGAATACGCCGGGAATCCGCTGGGACGAGTGGAACCAGACCGAAGCCTTCCCGATCTTCGAAGAGGCCAACCCTGGAACAAAACTGGAGTGGGAGCCGCTTGGCAGCGGTTGGCCGGACAAGATTCTAACGCAAATGGCCGCCGGCACGGCACCCGACATCATTTCGACCTGGTCCCCCCACATCGACACCTGGGCAGAAAAGCACCAGCTCCTGGATCTTCAGCCCCTGATCGACGCCGACATCCCCAACGCCGATGACATCTACATCGGCTTCGCATGGGAACAGATGTGGGATCCTTTCAACAACATCCGCATGGGCATGCTGTCGGATCTGGATATCACAAGCGTCTACTATAACAAGACCGCATTCGAGGAAGCGGGCCTGCCTCTGCCGACAATCGACTGGACCGAAGACGAATACCTGATTGCGGCGGAGACTCTGACCATCCGCGACGACAACGGCGACATAACCCGCTGGGGTGGGCAGTTGCGGCCCGGCTTCTGGCTCAGCTATTCCTACCACGTTGAGACCCATGGCGGCGAGGTCCGCGACGAAGAGATCCGCATGCTCTGCGGCCTAGGCGAGCCCGAAGCGCAGGAAGGGCTCGAATGGGTGCGCAGAAATATGTGGGACACAAACGTCTTTGCCCAAAACAACCAGATGACCGCCACCGGTATCCCTAATATGTGGACGGGCCTACTGCCTGCCGAAGTTGTGGCCATGGCAGAGCGCAGCGCCGATCAGTTCTTCGCCCTCGCGGAGAGCATCACAGAGTTCGAGTGGGACATCGCCCATATCCCGATCGGCCCCCAAGACCGAGCCTGCATGGGGCTGCCCGACGAGTGGGTTGTCTACAAAGGCGTTGTCGAGCGGGGCAATCACGACGAAGTCTGGGAGATGATGAAGTGGCTGACGGGAGACTGGTACCAAGAGAAGATCGCGACCGTATCGGGCCGCATTCCCGGACTGCTGGCTATGGCGGATTCATGGGCGGACACGCTCCGCCAGACAGACCCAAGGCTTGAGCAGGTTCGCCTGGAGACCGTTGTCGAGCAGTTACAAATGGGCTATCCGCGACGCGGCCCAACCTTCCGTTTTCAGCAGATTGCCGAAGAGCTGATCAATCCCGCCGTCGACCAGGTCTTCATCGAAGGCAAGGCCGCCGTCTCCATTTTTGAGGAAATCGGCCCTCAGGTAACGGAGGCGCAGGAAGCGGAACTGGCGCGAGCTGCCGGATAAACCGCTTCTTGCCCTGAAGAGTTCGCTCGGACGCCGTACCGAAGGGCTGCGGAGAGTTGCTGCAATTGTCTGTCGACCGGGGGTAGGGCTAAGTCCCTACTCCCGGTCAAGGCAATAGGTAGTTTCTGCGCGCTTCCCGTTCCCGATTGCCACCAATTCTTAGACCTCACAGCGGTTTGTACTGTACAGGGCCAATTCAGAGCTTCGAACGTAAAGGACAAGATGACCCGTGGCAGCGCAAAGTAGCTTGCCGAATTTCGTGAGGCGGCGCTTCACCCAAAGGACGGAGGACGTCTTTACGGCCTACCTCTGCTTGCTCCCCTGGATTATCGGATTCTTCGTGTTCACTTTGGGGCCTCTGATCTTCTCCTTCGGTTTGAGCTTCTTCCGTGCCGATCTCCTGACCCGTAACATATTTATCGGCCTCGAAAACTATTCAGAATTGGTCAGGGATTCCCTTTTCCTCAAAAGTCTTCGCGTGACCGCCATTTACGCCTTTGTCTCCGTACCGTTAGGGGCAGTCACTGCGCTGGCCGTTGCCCTCCTTCTCAACCAAAAGGTCGTCGGCCTCGGCCTTTGGCGGACCGTCTACTATCTGCCCTCTGTCATTTCCGGCGTGGCCGTCGCAGTCCTGTGGATGCAGATTTTCAATCCAAGGATGGGTCTGATAAACAACATGCTCAAAGTGGTCGGTATCGAGGGTCCGAGTTGGATTTTCGACTCCGATTGGGCGCTCCCCTCGCTGATAATCATGAGCCTGTGGGCCGTAGGCGCCAACATGCTCCTCTACCTTGCCGGTCTGCAGGGAATCCCTACCCACCTGTACGAGGCGGCCAAAATCGATGGCGCCAACATCGTGCGCCGCTTCTGGCACGTTACCATCCCAATGCTTACGCCAACCATTTTTTTCAACGTGGTTATCAGCCTCATCGCTGCTTTCCAGTTCTTCACCCAGTCATTCATCATGACCAACGGCGGACCCAACAACTCTACCCTCAGCATGGTTTTGTTCCTCTACCGCAAGGCGTTCCAACAGACCCGCTTCGGCTACGCTTCCGCAGTGGCTTGGGTCCTTTTCGCCATCATTATCGGCTTTACACTAATGTTTATGCGCTCTTCCAGCTGGTGGGTCTACTACGCCGGCGAAGAGAGGACTTGATCGAGAAATCCAAAATGAAGTCGATTTGAATTACTTGCTATGCGAAACAAGCTTGTATCCCACTTATCCCACTCTATTGTCCTGATTTTTGGTCGGTTCTTACCAATCTGTGATGCGTACAACGCTTGAAGCAACGCTCCTCAACAACCCTAGACGGACATGGTTTCCCGTCTTCCGCCAGCTTGGTCTCCTGGTCCTGATCCTGCCCGGCACCAGTCTTTTCCTGATTCCCTGGCTCTGGATGCTCTCAACGGCCGGCAAAGATACCGCGCTCATCTGGAAGACGCCCCCGGTCTGGATCCCTCCTGTCTACCACTGGGATAACTTCGTCAAAGCATGGTTCCAGGGCGACTTCGCCATCTACTATCTAAACACCTTTTATATTAGTGGGATGAATGTAATTGGAATAATCGTTTCCAGCGTGCTGGCAGCGTACGCATTCGCTCGCATCCGGTTTCCAGGCCGCGACATTCTCTTCATCATCGTACTCAGTACGATGATGCTTCCCAAGCAGGTGACACTAATACCACTCTATATGATCTTCAGTGAATTTGGATGGATAAATACCTTCAAGCCCTTGATTGTTCCTCTGTTTTTCGGCGATGCATTCAGCATCTTCCTGCTACGTCAGTTTTTCCTTACGATCTCCAGAGAGTTGGATGACGCTGCGCTGATCGACGGGTGCCGCCGCCTGGGCGTTCTTTTCCGCATTCTGCTTCCGCTCACGCGACCGGCCCTGGCCGTTGTTGCAATCTTCAACTTCACCTGGGCCTGGAACGAGTTTTTCGGCCCCCTAATCTACCTGAACTCGCCAAAGCTGTTTCCCATCACGTTGGGACTTCATCGCTTCATCGGCCGCGCTCAAGTCGATATCCAGTTCCTGATGGCGATGACCATCGTATCGACACTCGTACCGATTGTCATTTTCTTCCTGACTCAGCGATACTTCATCCAAGGCATCGTAATTACGGGAATCAAGGGCTGATTCCCATACACGCCCAAGACTCCCTCCCCTTCGCCTTTGCTTCACGGCGAAGGCAAATGCATGAACAGATCATTCTGCCGCAAGAGGCAAACAAATGAGATAAGGAGAATACTCTGATGCAGTCAACCGAAATAGCCGAACGCGAGACCGGCTTCAAAGCCCTGACCCAAACTCAAATTGCCAGCTTCTGGGAAAACGGTTTCCTGGTGGTCGGCAAGGTACTCGAAGACGATCTCATCCAGGAAATGCGCGCCGAGTACGATAACGAGTTCTCCCCGGAGCGCCGCGAAGAAAGGCCTGTCCGCAACCTCGCAGTCTTCGAAGATGATCACGACCATGATGACGCAGACCAGCAGGAGATGCTCCAGTTCATGCAGATCTCCGAGCACAACGTCCAATTCCACAAGATCACCTACCATCAGGGTATCCTCGACATCATCGAAGACCTGATCGGACCCAACATACAACTGTTCCACAACCAGGCGCTGTACAAACCGCCGCACCATGGGGGTCCTATCTTCTGGCACCAGGACAACGCCTACTGGAGATGCCTTCCCCCGAACCTGGTCAGTTGCTGGCTCACCCTCGACGACGTCGATCTGCACAACGGCGCAATGCAATTCATCCCAGGCTCGCATCTGCGCCCTATGATCCACGACCAGGCCCAGGGCAGCGACGTTCTTCTTGACATGGGCAGGCTGGTCGACGACAGCGAGGCCGTCGTGGGAGACCTGCCGGCCGGCGGGATCACCCTTCACCACTGTCAGACCCTGCACCGCACCGCGCCCAACACAACCGACCGCCAGCGGCGGGCTCTTGCCATCCATTACATGACGCCGGGCACAAAATCGGCGCGCACGGGCGAGACCTTCCCTGTCAACTTCAGCCATCCCATGCTGCGCATGCGCGTCTGACCGGAAAACATTTCGCAACCCTTAGTCCCAGAGCGATGTCGACAGCTTGGAGGAAACAACCGCCAGCCATGACGACTCGTGGACACCGCGCGAATCTGACCCCGTGACTTCGGCCAGCCCTTTCCTTGCGGTGGGAAACTGCACACTGGACGACGTCGTCACCCCCGACGGGCAGATCTCTCCTCGACAACTTGGAGGCAACGCCGTCTATGCCGCCGCCGGCATGCGCGTCTGGGGCGCCGAAGTCAGCCTGGTAAGCGTGATCGGCTCCGACTATCCCACAACGTGGTTGGATCAGTTGGCCGAGGCAGGCATCGACGTCTCAGCCATAACCCAGATTCAGGATCCGCACCTGTTGCGCTCCCGCGCCTTCTACTTCCCCGATGGCAGCCGCACCGACCGAATCGATGAAGCGCGCGCCCTCCTGCCGGATCAAGCCGGCGATATAATCGACCTCGAAAGCGAGTACACCGACACCGGCAGCCCCCTTCACCGCCGCATCTGGCCAAGCTTCTGCCCGGACCTGACTCAGTGGGCCGATGTGGCGAGCAAAGCATCCTACGCCCATCTGGCCCCCGGACCACTGCCATGTAGCCGTGCTAACGCATCCTTTCTTAAGAGGCTGCGCGGCGACCGCATCTTGATCTCTTTCGACTGGCCCTGGTGGGATTGGGACCAGGAAGCCCAGACCGACCTCGACCTGCTCCAAAACCTGGACTATCTGTTGCCCAGCATCGAGGAACTCACCATTCATGCCGACGCCCTTTTCAACATAGACGCCGACACCCGGAACGAGAGTCAACACATTTTCGATGCGGCGCGGCGGCTGCTCGCCTTGGGGCCGCAAGGAATCGGAGTAAAGATGGGCGCGCGCGGAATGCGCCTTCTCCTGCATGAAGAGCAGAACTGGATTCAGATCCCGACCTACCGCACTGAGGCCGTCGATCCTACCGGCGCCGGCGACGCCTTCTGCGGTGGTTTTCTCGTGGGCCTTGCGCAGACTGGTAACGCCGCCCAGGCCGCTCTCTACGGCGCAGTGTCGGCATCCTTCATCATTGAGGATTTCGGCGTCCTTCATGCCCTCAAAGTCGATGCAGCTCGGGCGCATTCGAGGTTGCAGAAGTTGCAGGAGCAACCAGGCCTTCAGGAAGGGTGCACCCCAGATTAGGGGGCACCTCGCTGGGATCGCGGGCGTCTCGCCCGCGCCTGTGCAGTTGGACAGAGGCAGCCGGAAACTCGCCCCCATTTTGAATCGCACCCTTCAGGAATTGGACGCTTGACAACGAATTGTTGATTTGTTAACTTTGGCGCAGCGTTTCAGGCTGAACTGAACCGTTGTCCGCGAATCCCAACGCTTGCCAAAACGCCTCTCTGTTTTTCGTGCAATTCTGTCCGAATCCACACTTTTTGAGGAGATTGACATGAAATCTGCGAAACGTGCAATGAGCCTTGTAATCTATCTGGTTCTTCTGGGGTCTCTCTTGATCGCCTGTGTCGCCGCGCCGGCTGCCTCGACTGAGTCCGCCCCGGCCGACGAATCAGGCGAGGCCGAAGGGCCGAAAATGGGGGGAGTTGTAACCGGCTTTGTCTCATCCGACCCCAAGAGCTTCGACCCGGCAGCAATCGCGGGCTGGGACCAGGGCGTCATCGCCCCCAACCTGCTTGAAGGTCTGTTCCGCCTGTCGCCGGACGGTCGCGAAATCGAACCGGCCATAGCTGAGAGCTTTGAAGTGTCCGCAGATGGCAAGACCTGGACCTTCAATCTGCGCGCAGGCGCAAAGTTCCATAACGGCCGCGAGATCACAGCGGATGACTTCAAGTACAGCTTTGAACGCGTGCTGAATCCGGAAACCAGGAGCCCTAAGGCCTGGATGCTCTCCATCATTGTCGGAGCCCAGGAGTTCCAGGAGGGCTCTGCCGATGAAGTCAGCGGCATCAGAGTCGTTGATGCGGGCACCTTGGAAATCGAGTTGGCCGAACCGCTGGCGCCTTTCAAGGCGATGCTCGCCAGCATAAATCTGGCCGTCGTGCCGCAGGAAGAAGTCGAAAAATGGGGTGAGGACTTCGGCCAGAATGTCGTCGCCGCCGGGCCGTTCTCATTGGGTGAGTGGAACCTCAACCAGGATATAACGCTCAACGCGTTCGAGGACTACTGGAACGGACGCCCCTATCTGGATGCAGTTATGTTCCGCTTCATCGGCGACGAGAACACGCGCATCGTTGAACTGGATGCCGGACGACTGGATATGGCCTGGGTCCCCCCGGCGCACTGGGAGCGGTTCAGCACTGACCCGGTCTACAAGGAAAAACTGGGCTGGGCTGAGACCTTCCACACCGACTTCATAGCGGTTAACCTCGACAAGGAACCATTCGGTACGAATGCCGCTCTGAGGCAGGCCGTCCGTTACGCACTTGACCTGGATGCCATCATTGCCAGTCTGCAAGGCCGGGCCAACGTCGCCCAGGGCCTGCTTCCCCCTGGGTTGCTCGGATACAATGAGGACGCGGTTCTGAACTATCCGACCAACCTGGAATCGGCAAAAGCGCTAATGGCCGAGGCCGGCTTCGCCGACGGCGTCCCCGGAACCTTCGACGTCATACTGCCGCCTTGGGGTAACCTGATTAAGCTGCTGGAAATCTACCAAGCAAACTTGAAAGAGATCGGCATTAACATCGAAATCAAACCGACGGAGTTCGGTCCCTACATGGAAGCGCTGGAATCGGGCAACTACGACCTTGCCTGGATGTACCGTGTGACCGACTACGCCGACCCCGATGGCTTCTACTATCCGCTCATGCACTCCGATAACCTAGGTGCCGGCGGCAACTACGCTCGTTACGCCAACGACGAAGTGGACGCCAATATCGCAACCGCCCGCGCCACCATCGACGATGCCGAACGCGCCCGCCTATACCAGGAGGTAGATGCCCAGTTCGCCGAAGACCTGCCCTACATACCACTGACGCACAACATCTATGTAGACGTATCAACGCCTCGTGTACAGAACTATGTCCCGTCGCCGATGGATACCCATATGTTCCACCGGGTCTGGGTAAGTGAGTAGGCGGGCACGCAGACAATTCGCGCCGCTCGTCTTGGCGTCCATTCACTATGCAGAGTTCGCTGCACGCAGTTCTTCTGAATGGTTTAAGACGAGTCTTTAGAACAACCACCCAGTGCGTTGCACGCGTCTCGAAATTTGGTACGCGTGCGGCGCACTAGGTCACAAGGAGGCAGGAATGGCCGGGAATACGGGAACTCTGGAGAGCTACGTCCGCGAGGGAAAACGCAAGGCCTACAAGTTGGGCAACCGGGGCCCGATCCGGTTCAACGACGACGGTACGCTCGATCAGGGGATCATAGATGCCTACTGGCGTTGCGGATTCTACGTATTGGAAGGAGCCCTGAGCGCGGAAGAGATCAGCGACCTGCAGGCGGACATGGAATTCGCATTGGAAAGAGCGCCCGTCACCAAAGATGCAGCAGTTGACGCGCAGGGGAGGCCGGCCCTTGGCTCCGATCTGGAAAGGCCATCATTCCGCTTTGCCAAGCCATTGAGCGATCCTTACGGAGGTACAGGGCTGATAAGTGGGCGGCACCCAGCCAAAATGAGCGAACCGGCTCCGCCGGCCGATGCGCCAGACTTTGTCATTAACAGTATCGGCAGTCCCCTCCAGATCATGGACTCCTGCCTGCGGCTGTACGGACATCCCCAGCTTTTGGCGATTGCAGAAGCCATCAACGGCCCCGACTTTACTCCATTTACCGAATCCGTCATTGTAAAACGCGCCGGCCTCGGGCCGTCCGTCGCCTGGCACCACGACGGTACAACCCACTGGGACAGTCCCGATCTGGACGAGGGAACGCACGGTTTCAACTTCATGGCCCAATTATACGGGAGCACCGCCGAAAACGGAGTCTGGCTGCTTCCCGGCTCGCACAAACAGGGCAAATTCGACATCAAGAAGATGGTTGCAGAGAACGGCTCCGACCGGCTGCCCGGGGCCGTGCCGATGGTCTGCGAGCCAGGCGATGTTGTCATGTCAAACCGGCAAGCCCTGCATGCTTCGTTTGCCAATACCTCACCAGACAAGAGAATCACGATCAACTTCGGCTTTCACCGCCGCCGTTCTGTCCTCAACGTCCGGACCATACACAGCGGCCAGGAGGTCATCTACGATGAAGAACGTATCCGCGAACGTTCCCGCGTGATCGCGCTCGCTATTGACGCCCGCCAGCAGCGCTTCCCCCACGAGCATCCCTACGTCTACCAGCCGTTGGCCGGCGATGAAGACGCCAATCGCTGGAGCAATGCGACGCGCGCAAGCATCCTCAGAAACTACAACTTGAGAGACCTCGGTCTCTGATAGAGAATCTGTCAACAGTAACGGGCCTCCGGTCGACTCGCACCTGTTGCCCACCTGCCCGCCACAGCCCGAGATACTTCAACTGAGACCGCCGCCGCCCCAGCATGCCCGGCTATACGGTTCGACGCCTCCTACAGTTCGTCCCCATCCTTATCGGGCTGGTCACAGTCCTGTTCGCTCTACTGAACATCCTGCCCGGAGACCCCGCCCGCATGATGGCAGGCCCCTTCGCCAACCCCGATGTAGTAGAGACCATCCGGGAGGAGATGGGATTCAACCGCCCCCTCTTAGTCCAGTACTTGGACAACCTGTGGAACCTTGCGCGTGGAGAGTTTGGACGTTCCTACCAGTCACGCCGGCCCATCCTGAAGGACCTCCTGGAAGTATTTCCCAAAACCGTGCAGTTAGCCATAGCCGCCGAAGTGACGAGCGCGCTCATCGGCATCTGGCTTGGCGTCGTCGCCGCAACGCGTCGCAACGGCTGGGCAGACCGTTTGATCATGACGATAGCGGCTCTGAATCTTTCCTTTCCTCTCTTTTGGCTGGCCCTCATGTTGCAGATCGTCTTCGCGGTGTTTCTGCGTCTGCTGCCGCCATCAGGCTATGGCGAGGGATTTGACCGCTTTATCATATTACCCGCATTCACACTCGCGCTGCCATCACTCGGTCTATTGGCCAGAATAACGCGCGCCGCCCTACTCGAAGTCATGGAAGAGGACTACATCCGCACTGCGCGGGCCAAAGGGCTAAGGGGCGTACTTGTCATGCGCCGGCACATTCTCCCCAATGCGCTGATCCCGATTGTGACCACCATAGGCACCGACTTTGTGCGACTGCTGGGCGGCATCCCCATCATCGAAGTGATCTTCGCCTGGCCGGGCATTGGCAAGTATGCCTACGACGCACTTGTCTTTCGCGATCTGCCGGCCCTGCAAGCCTCTGTAATCGTACTGGCCGTCGCCGTATCATTGGTCAACCTGGCGGTGGACCTGCTGTATGCGTTTATCAATCCGCGAATTCGCTACGTTTGACTGGCGCCGGTTCCGGCAAACCCGGCTGCCGCTCGTCGGCGTCGGCGTTATCCTCGTCTTCGTCTTTCTGGCAGCCTTCGCGCCCTACATTGTCGCTGACCCGACCCAGATCGAAATGCGCCGTGAACAGGACGGCCAGACCGTCACGCCGCCCTTTCCTCCAAACCCGCGCAACCTGTTCGGCACCGACCAGTTGGGGAGGGACATCTTCGCCCGGGTTATTTTCGGCCTGCGCACCTCGCTGATCGTCGGCATTCTGGTGCGCGGCCTTTCGATGGTTGCCGGCACCATGCTCGGGCTTATTTCGGGTTATTTCCCGAAAGCCGTAGATGACGTCATTATGCGCATCACCGATATCATGCTCGCCTTCCCCGTCATTCTGCTGGCGATGACGGTGACCGCCGTGCTCGGCCCCGGACTGGTGACAGTCTGTGTGGCCTTAGCGCTCGTGGCATGGCCCGACGTTGCCCGCCTGGTCAGGGGACAGGTCCTGGCAATCAGGGAGCAGACCTACGTGGAAGCGGCCCGCAGCGTAGGTGCCGGCAACTGGCGCATCCTGCTCCGCCACGTGCTTCCCAACTGCATGGGACCAATTATCGTCGCCTTCTCGATGGGTATACCCGGCGCTATAATGTATGAGGCCGGTTTGAGCTTTTTCGGCTTCGGCATTCAACCGCCGACCCCGAGTTTGGGCTCGATCATCAGCGACGGTCGCGGCTACATCACGGTAGCGCCGTGGTACCCCGGCTTCCCGGGTCTCGTGCTGACCTTGCTTGTTCTGAGTGTTAATCTGGTTGGGGACGGTCTCATTGACGTGATGAACCCCCGCGCGGCCAAGGGAACACGCAATGGCCGATCAGCCACCTGATTTGGATGCGCTCGCTCGCGTCTGCTAAACTCGAAGGACGCTGTCGCGCTTTCGCAGAGTTCGCCTGCGAGAAAACAGGCCGCCTCTCCTAACAAGCCTGCCGGGAGATTCTCCAATGGCAACCGATGGGCAATCAGTCTCTGTTCGAAAAGTCGAGCCCTCCTTCAATCCTGTCCAGGACGAAGACCTTGACCAGTACGGCGAAGAGCTCTCGGGCTTGACGATAGTCGACGTAGACGTGCACGTGGACGACACGCTCATGTTCATGCTCGACTACATGGAGGGCCACTTCCGGAAGCGAATGGAGACCGTCCTCCAGGCCGATTTCAAAGGAGAACCCGGCAACTCACTGCGCAACTTGATTGCCCACATCGCCTGGCTCGGCTCATCCTACGACAAGCCGCCCCGCGCTAAGCTGGCGACCAAGGAGGATTTGATCGCGAGGATGGAGAAGGGGATTATTGACTACAGTATTCTCTTCCCCAGCGAGCTCCTGCCGGTCGGCTACCTGCCGGAACCGGAGTGGGCGGCCGCCCTTGCCACCGCCTACAACCAGTACATGGTTGACGCCTACCAGAATCTGGACGGCGTAAAGATCGCTATTGTCGTCGCGCCTCAACACCCGGTCCGGGCCTCAGAAGAGATCGACCGTCATGCAGCCCATCCCGACGTCGTCAGCGTCTGTATTCCCGACGTGGGAGTCAACCCGCCAATTGGCGATGAGAAATACTGGCCAATATTCGCAGCCGCGGCCAAGCACGACCTCCCCATCAGCTTCCACGGCATCGAGGCCCTCATACACGACAACTATCCACTGCGCGTCGCCCACTTTCATACGCTCATGCAAGTCAATAGCATGGGCTTCCCATTCACGTCGATGCTGCAGATCATGTCCGTAGTGTGCGCCGGCATCCCTGTCCGTTTCCCTAACTTGAAGTTCGCCATTCTCGAAGCCGGGCTCACTTGGATGCCCTTCATCATGTACCGGCTCGACGCCGCTTATCTGCGCTACCGAACAGAGTTGCCGGCCCTGGAGAAAAAGCCCAGCGATTACATCCGTGAATGGCACATCGGCACGCACGAACTGGAAGCCCTCCCCCGGCGCGGCGACCTGGCTAAACTGATCGATCTGTACCAGGGCCGGAACACGACCATGTGGGCCTCCGATTGGCCGCACTTGGAAAGGGACCTGATCGCGGGATTCATGCGCTACGACATGGACGAATCACTCCGCCGCAAAATCCTGGGCGAGAACGCGCTCCGATTCTTTGGGCTGAAGCCGCGAAAATGACACCAGACAAGCAGACCGCTCGCAAAAGCCGATCGCAACGTAAGATCCCCGTCGCCGCGGTGACCGACTTTCCTCCCGGCACGCGCATGGAGGTTCAGGTCGGCCGCGTCCTGATCGCGGTCTTCAACATCAGTGGCGACTTTTTCGCCTTGTTCGGCCGCTGCCCTCATCAGTCGGCCCCCCTGAGCAGGGGAAGGCTGCAAGGCACCGTTATCTGTAACGCGGAAACATGCTGGGAAACGCAGTGGGCCCACGACGGTGAAGTTCTAGTCTGCCCCGGACACGGCATGGAGTACGACATTCGAAGCGGGAAGGCCTTTGGCTACGACCTAAAGCTGCGTACCTACGAAGTCGTGATCGAAGATGGGCAAGTAATACTGGTAATGTAGAGACCGGATTGCAAACGACCCCAGCCGGCACGAATCATTTCTTCCTGCAACGCAATTGGCAAGAGGCAAGAATGGATAAAGATGCGATGATTGCGCGACCGATTCGACAAGCTGAATTTGGCAAACCGATACCCGTTACCATTGAAGATATGCTGAATGAGATCAGCAATCAGGGCCCTGCTGTTCCTGCAGTCATGGACTCGGTCCAGCCGCAACTCGAGGCCCTGGACCCCGCCCTCCTCGCAGAGACTTCCCACTTCTACATTACTGGCTGCGGCGACTCCTACTTCGCAGGCCTGGCCGCCCGCTATGCCTTCGGCCGCTATGCTGGCATTCCCACCGAAGCGCTTGAAGCCCTCGAGTTCGGTCGCTATGCCGCCGAGTTTGTCCCACCCGGCTCCCTTGTCTTTGGCATTTCCAACTCCGGCAAGGCAACCCGCTCCGTCGAAGCTCTCGTAAACGCCCGCCTCGGCGGCGCCAGTACGGTTGCCATCACAGGCAATTCGGACGGCTGGCTCGCACAGGAAGCCGACATCATTCTCGATCAGAGCGTCCGGCTCGCCGGGGAGCTGATCGGAATGCCCAGCAACTTGGCCACCGATGCAGATGACAGACCCCGCCGCGGCTCCTTCGGCCTGGTAAACTATCTGGCCAGTCTGACCACGCTCTATCTGCTCGCTTTCCAGACCGGAGTTGTGCGTGGCTGCCTCTCCCAGAGTCGGGCCGATGCCCTGCGGGCAGAGCTTCGATCCACTTCCGGCCTGATCGCCGAGACTGTGCGCATCTGCACGCCTGCGGCTGAAGCTTACGCCGAGCAGGTCAAAGACATCGACAGCTACACTTTTCTCGGCTCCGGTCCCAGTCTTGCCACCAGCCTCTTCTATGCCGCCAAAACCTATGAACTGCCGCGTGTTTACGGCGTCTCGCAGGAGTTGGAAGAGTGGGCGCACGAGCAGTTCTTCCTCACCGGAAAAGGGACGCAAGTTCTGTTCATTGCGCCCCAGGGCCGCGCCGTCAGCCGGATCCGGGAATTGCTTCACACGACCCAGACCATGGGAGGCTCCGGTGTCGTCGTCACTGACGAAAGCAACCCGGAACTTGCTGAGGCGGCCGATGTGACCCTGTCGGTCGCCGGCTCCGTTTCGGAAGCCCTGTCCCCTCTCGTTTACTGTGTCCCCGGCCAGCTCTTCGCCACCTATCTGGCCAAATCCCGCGGCCGCCTGGCATTCGAATTCGACTCGCCGCTTCAATATGAGATGAACATGCGCACTATCCAGGAGAGCCAGCTGATCGAGTTTCACCCTTCCCAAAGATGAGTTCCGTCGGATTGACCGAGATGGGAACCGATGTTTCCGACCGTCTGCACGATCTCATCGTGATCGGAGTGACCTGCACCGAAGAGATCGTCACTGTACCTACCCTCCCCGCGCTCGACAGTCATGGCGAAATCGGCATCTGTCCATCATTACCCTTGCCCCGTCTCTTCCACGACCTGCACTGGTACTTTCTCAACGGGGGTGAGATTGTACTTCCTCCAATGATATTGAAATTCGGTCGACTTCCACCCCTTGTAGACTTCCTCCCAACTGAGACGGCCCTGGTGGGGGGTCAGCACTTTGTCCATCACGGGCTCTGAGGCCCTTTGGTAGCGATAGTCAACCGAAAGCCGGATTCGGTCGCCGGACAGGTTCGGCATCCCTCTATGCACCGTGTGGCTGTGAAAGAAGAGCACGTCCCCAGCTTCAAATGGGCTGGAAACCCACTCTCCCCCAATCTTTTCGAAGTGCGCGCGCAGTCCTCCTGCGCCGAAGGATCGGGACACGGGCAGAATGCCAAACTTGTGCGATCCAGTCAGCACACTCAGACCACCCATACTGTGCGGACAGTCGCCCAAAGGCAGCCACGCGGTCCAAACATCAGGCGTACCTTGGATGTGAACAAAATCCTGGTGCGCCGGCGTGGTCTGTTCCAGATTAGTAGGAAAGATGAAACGGGCGATGTTGCTGGGCTGAAGAAGAACGTCATCGCCCAGAAGATGCCCGATGACGCACATGATCGCATCATCGTGGGCAAGCGTGTGAAAGGACTCCAGCAACTGGACCTTGTCGTACACTGGCGAAAACTCCGGCTCTCCCGAAACATGAGGCGGATGACTGGTAATCGTCTCCAGCGGATCGGTGCCCGCGTCAATCCAACCGACGTCCTGCAAGACACCCGCAATGTCCCGCCGGGCCTGGAAGATAGCCTCTTTGTCTACAAAGTTCCTGATGAAGAGATAACCATCGCGTTCGGCGCGCTTGATGAGGCTGTCACCATCGTCCCTGATGTCGCTGGAGTCAACAAATGGATTCATCGTCCCTATCTCCTTTTGGAATCGCAGAAGTGCCGGGAGTGCAAATTGCCTGTTTGACGCTGCCGTTAAAAGGCTAAACGTGCGTATAGGGGTCGGATGCGTCCCGCAGCCCGTCGCCGACAAAGTTGAAAGCAAGAATACTGACCACCACGAACACGGTAGGAAGAAGCAGCCACGGCGACAGTGCCAGAACGCGAATCGCCTGTGCATCCTTGAGCAAAACACCCCAACTAATGGCCGGCGGTTGCAGACCCAGCCCGATGAAACTCAGAGCCGTCTCGCCGAGAATCATTTGCGGAATTGCCAAGGTCAGCCTGGCGATAATGTAACTCATAAACGACGGCAACAGGTAGCGAAAAATGATACGCAGGTTGCTCGCCCCATCCAATTCCGCTGCGCCGACGAAATCCTCCTCGCGCAGTGCAAAAAAGCGCCCGCGCACAACACGGGCAATACTGGTCCAGCCTACAATGGATAATATGAGTACGATGGCGAAGTATGTCCTCACGACCGGCCAGTCCGATGGCAACGCAATGCTCAGAGCCATCCACAGGGGCAGCGTCGGCAGGGCGCGTAGCGACTCAATCACACGCTGGATAACCATGTCCACCGTACCACCCAGATAGCCGGAAAGCCCGCCGATTAATATGCCGAGAAAGAAACTCATGGCTACGCCTACTAACCCAATCGTGAGCGAGATGCGCGCGCCATATACGATGCGGGTAAAAAGATCGCGCCCTACCGTGTCTTGGCCAAGCAGCGAAAGACGTGCCTCCGAGTCCTGCAAGCCAAACAGATGAATCTCGCTCTCGAACAGACCCCACAATTCGTACGGGTCGCCCCGCACGAACAGCCCCAACGGCTGCATTACAGTCTCATCTTCGACGAAAATCGCAGCGTATGTTTCTGGGTCCAGGCTTTTCTTAAATGGATGTACAAAAGGACGAATGTGAAAGTTCCCTTCGGGGTCGATGAAGCGAATCGTGTGCGGGGGCGCAAGTGTAAGTTCTTCTCTGAAGATATACGGGTCGTAAGGAGCAACAAATTCGGCAAAAATGGCGATGGAGTAGAATATGCCGAGGACGACAAGCGATATGACCGCCAGCTTGTGACGCAAAAAACGCCAGCGGATCAACTGCCACTGCGAAGCGACCAGGATACGCTGATCTGTCTGATCTCCGACGCCGACCCCTTCAATCGACGCCGTGCCCGTTGCTTGCGTCATGCCCTTCCTCTTTCTTCACGCAGTATAGCGCCTGCGATGCCCGTCAGTTCCAGACTTTCCGCGAAGTGGCAGGCAGCCAAATGCGCTTGCCCGTTCTTTTCGCCGACGTCGATCAACGCAGGCGTTTCTTGCCTGCACCGATCCTCAGCATAGCGGCAGCGGGGATGAAAGGCGCAGCCGCTCGGCAGGTTGCCGGGATCGGCCACTTCGCCCGCAAGTACGATTCGCTCTCGGTGCTTCGTATCGGGGTCGGGATTTGGCGCCGCTGAAATCAACGCCTCGGTATAGGGGTGCCTGGGATTCGTGTACAGTTCCTCCGTTTCTCCGATCTCCACAATTTTGCCCGCGTACATCACTGCCACTCGATCGGCCTCATACTTTACGACCGCCAGATTGTGCGCAACAAAGAGATAAGTGAGGCCGAGCTGGTTCTGAAGCTCCTTCAGTAGATTCAGAATCTGCGCCTGTACTGACACGTCCAGAGCCGACACCGCCTCATCCGCGATCACAACTTTCGGCGAAAGCGAGAGGGCGCGTGCAATCGCGATACGCTGGCGCTGGCCTCCGCTGAATGCGTGCGGATACCTGTTCATCGTTGAAGGATCGAGGCGCACCAGTCGCAGCAACTCCGCCACTCGTTCCTGCAAATCATCCTGGCTCTTGACCATGCGGTGAATGACAAGCGGCTCGCCGATAATCTGAAGCAGCGTCATGCGCGGATTCAGCGATGAATAGGGATCCTGATAGATCATGCGGATATTGCGCCGCGCTTCCTTGAGCTCCCCCTTCTCCATCCTCGTGAGATCCATCGGCTCCGCGTCGCCAATACGGAATAAGACCCGACCCGCGGTAGGACGTTGCGCCTGAATGATGCAGTGGCTGGTTGTCGTCTTTCCGCAGCCGCTCTCCCCGACCAGGGCCAGGGTCTCGCCCTCGTTCAGGTCGAAGTTCACATCGTCGACTGCCTTCACGACACCAACTTGTCGGCGCAGAAAGCCTGTCTCTATCGGGAAATGTTTTACGAGGTTGCGTACCGAGATGATGGTGCGCTCGTTCATGCTCATCTCGCGGCTGGTTTCCGTCACTCGAGCTCCTCCCTACCTCCGTACAGGAAGCAACTCACTTCGTGGCCGTTTGCAACTTCGGTGAGCGGGGGGTCGTGTTTTTCGCACACGCCGGCGATAAAGTCCGGGCACCGGGTATGAAACTTGCAACCGGGGGGCATTGCGTAGGGATTGGGCACCGTTCCCTCAATCGGCTCAATCTCCACTCGGCCCGGCTCCATCTTTGGAATAGATGCCAGCAGGCCTCTGGTGTAAGGATGCTGCGGTCGGTGAAAGACATCCTCCACCGTACCATGCTCCACTTCCTTGCCCAGGTACATGATCATTACCCGGTCAGTCAGTTCAGCAATGACGCCGAGATCGTGAGTGATCATGATGATCGCCATGCCCAGGTCCGCCTGGATGTCCCGGAGCAACTCGAGCATCTGAGCCTGAATCGTTACGTCAACCGCCGTAGTTGGCTCATCAGCAATGAGCAGTTTGGGTCTGCACGAGAGCGAAAGCGCCACCATCGCCCTTTGACGCATGCCGCCGCTCAGATTGAATGTATACTCGTCGATGTTCCGAGCCGGATTCGGCATGCCGACCCGCCTCAACATGTCGACGGCCTGGTCGTGTGCCTCCTCTTTGCTTACTTCCTGGTGTATGCGAATTGTCTCGATGATCTGGTCGCCGATGGTGTGTACCGGGCTGAAAGCTGTCATCGGCTCCTGGAAAATCATTGCGATTTCTTTGCCGCGGATGTCCCTGAGCACTCTGCCGTCGGCATCTTGGGTTGCCAGATCAATCGTCTGGCCCTCGTTTTGGAATAGGATTTCGCCTCCCACGATCTTGCCGTTCTTGGGAAGGATTCGCAGGATCGACTGGCTGGTCACGCTCTTACCGCAACCGCTCTCCCCGGCGATGCCGAGGATCTCGCCCGGCCTGATATCGAAACTCACGCCGTCGACAGCTTTGACGACCCCTTCGCGAGAGAAGAAATGGGTCTGCAGGTTGCGGACCGATAAGAGCGAATCGGTCATTCCCGCATCAGGCGGAGACGGTCCATCTATAACAGTTCCGCCAGGCTGAGCCTCGGTCATACAGCCCCCCGGATGCGCGGATCCACAATCGCCAGCAGAATATCCGAAAGAAGTGTGCCCACGAGCGTAAGAATGCCCAAAATCATAATGATGCTGGTAGCCAGAAACATGTCTTGCTGGAGCAAGGCGTCCAATAGCACGGGCGCAATGGTTGGCAGTCCCAGCACCAGGGAAACCAAGACCTCACCCTCCACCAACACCGGTAACAGCCAGCCGATCGTGCTGATCACGGGATTGATTGCGATGCGCAACGGGTACTTATAGAGCAACTTCGTCGGCTTCACGCCCCGTGCACGAGCTACCGTAACATACTGTTTAGGCAACTCGTCCAGCAAATTGGCGCGCATCGTCCTGATCAGTTCCGCAGTGCCCGCAGTGCCAACGATAAGAGCCGGCAGCCAAATGTGGCCGACCAGGTCTAGGAACTTCGCCAAGCCAAATGGGGCATTCTGCATTTCCGGCGAATAAAGACCTATCGCCACGGTGCCCGTCCACTTGAATAGCAGCCACAGCCCTACCAGCGCCAGCAGAAAATTGGGCGTTGCCACGCCCAGAAAACCGACAACCGTAAACGAATAGTCTGCCAGCGAATACTGTTTGGTAGCCGACAGAATGCCGATGGGGATGCCGATCGCAAAGACCAGAATCAAAGATAGCAGCGAGATGGTAAAGCTGGACGGCAACCGCTGGGCAATGATATCCACAACCGGTTCTCTGTAAATCATCGAGTAACCGAGATCACCTTCAATGAAGCTGGAGACCCACTTAAAATACTGGACGTAAATCGGTTCACCCAGACCGTAGCGCGCCCTGAGTGAATCAATCAACTCCGGCTCGATGATGTCGCCCTGTGCCTCCAGCCCGGCAATGTAGGAACTTACAAAGTCGCCAGGCGGCGCCTGGATAATGATAAACCCAATAACACTGATCAGGAGCGTCACTGGAATCATGACGACCAGTCTTCTCACGATGTATAACAGCATCTGTCTTAACTCAGAATCGGGAGGCCACCTGGGTGGCCTCCCTTTGTTTCAGAAGAACTGCTTGCTATCGCCGTCTACTCAGACCGGTAAGCCCAAGTTTCGGGAGCAGCGTAGTACCACTCAGGGGCCACCGGGTTGGGGATGTTGTACATGCGGTTTGAGAATACGGCGTACCAGACCGCTTCCAGGTCGCCCGGCTGCTTGATTGAGCCGATTACCCACAAGTTGTCCTGGTGAATCTTGTACATCTCGGACTCGAGTTCAAAACGCCTCTGCGCATCCGGCTCAGCGATAAACTCTTCGAAGATCTCGTAGAGCCGCTTGACACCATCCGGGGGCTCTTCGCCCTCGGCGCCGCCGGACATGACGTATTGCGCCCACGGCGGGTTCACCAGCCAGCTATTGCTGATCGGCATCGGCTCGCCGCGCATTGCGCCAATGATCGGGGCCTGGCCAGCCCAGTTGACGGGACGAACCTGGAGCTCATAGTCTCCGGCCAGCCGTCGTTCTGTGTGCAGTCGACCTTCCAACGGAACGATCGTTGTCTTCAGGCCAATGTCTTCCCAGCCCTGCGCGATCAGCTCGGCGATGGGAACCTGTTGCACCCAACCGGTATGTACCTGAGCCGAAAGCTCAAAGGGACGGCCATCGGGCAGCAGACGCTGCGACTGGTCCTCATTCCAGGTCAGGCCCAAGCCGTCCAGGATCTCGTTAGCCCGATCCGGATCGTGCTCAGTGTGCAGCTTGAAGCCCGGGTCGGCGCCGTTGTAGACCGATGCGTCCGGCGGCGCAACCTGTGAAGGCTTGTAAAGGCCGTTGAAGACGACCTCGTTGATCCTGTCGCGGTCGTAACCGATCGACAGCGCGACGCGGAAGTCCTTGTTGCGGAACAAGTCACGCAGAACATCGTCGTCAATCGACATGTTGAACGTTACCACGCCCAACACATCCGACCAGCCAAACTGCGGTAGCACTCTGTAACCACCGCTCTCTTCGTTCTGCTTGAGAACGGGATAGTTGGTCAGATAACCCAGCGTATACGGATTCATGTAGTCGGTCTGGCCGGCGATAACGTCCAGCAGGATCGCTTCGCGGTCACCGAGGTTCGGTCTGGCGATGCGGTCTACATAGGGCAGCTGGTTGCCTGCGATGTCGATCTTCCAGTAATAGGGATTCCGCTCCAGTTCCTGGACCGGCACACTGGCGCCACGCGTTACGGCTTTCCAGGCGAAGATTGTCGGCTCGTCGGGGTTACCGTACCAGTCGTGCTCGGCTTGGAACAGTTCAACCCAGTTCGAGAAACCTCTCTCTTCGGCTAGGGCGTTCACCTTATCGGCATCCGTGTAATCGGGATGGAACTGCTTCAGATAGTGCGCCGGCGCGTATGGCATCGGGCGCCAGCGGTTGAGGCGTTCGAGCAGCACACCGTAGGGCGCCTTAAATTCCATCACAATGGTGTTTTCGTTGACCTTAGTGACCGTACCCATTTCGCCGCCGACCTTCATATTGTTGACGCCGTTGGGGTTCAGATCCTCGTTCGCCGCAATCGCCTCGTACCAGAATACGAAGTCGTCCGCGCCAAACGGGTGACCGTCAGACCACTTGATGCCAGGGCGGATTGTGAACGTCGTCGAGAGGCCGTCCGCGCTCGTCTCGGCGTTCATGAACACGTTGGGCAGCACGCCCTGCATGTTCGAGCCGTACACGTGCGGGAACTCGCGCAGCAGGTCCTCGAGGAAGTCGAAGTTGCCCTCGTGGGTATTGCGCATGGTGCCGCCGTACTCGCCGACCTGGTCGGCCGGCTGCATCACCAGCGGCTCATCCGGCAGCCGCTCTTCAACCGGGGGCAGGGTGCCGTCCGCCACTGCGGCGTCCAACATCGGAGACTGCTGGAATGAGGTGATTTCGTTGCCCGTGGCCGCTTCATAATCGGCGATGGTGTTATACTGCACTACCTGCCCGGTGAAATCGCCCATCATGCCATCATCGGCCACCGCCTCATCGTCCGACGAGGCTTCTTCTTCCATCGCCGGTTCTTCGGCCATCTCTGCTTCCTGCGGCTGGCCGCCGCCGCAGCCGGCCAGAACCAGGCCAAGAATAATGACTAAACTCGCGATTAATCTGGTTTGCCTCATTGAGTTTCCCTCCTTTAGGGATGTGGAAAAGAAAAGAAAGGAAGTGGTTATGGCGTATTGTTGAACGCCACGTTAGATCCACTGCCTACCAATAACAGATCTGAAATGACAATCTGAATTGGGCTCCTACTTAGGGGAAGTGCGCCTAGTTTCGATCAGGGGGGGCCTGATTGTCAAATCTGTCACCCTATTGCACTACCGTTAGCTGGCTGACGGAGCCCGACTGCCTCAGCGCCCAAAATGCTATTCTTGCCCAGCCCGATAGTTCACGCCGCGACAGAGCGAAGCAGAATGAGACCCGAGCTGGGAAGGCCGAATAGACTACAACTTAGATATGGAAGAAAAAGTGTGGCTGAATGAGGGTATCGACGGCGCCTAACTGTGTGACTGACTTCAATCTTCATTCAGACCGAGAGCGAATCATCCTGATGCAAGTAGGTCGGGTGGGATTCGAACCCACACGGGTATCACCCCGGCGGATTTTAAGTCCGCTGCGTCTGCCATTCCGCCACCGACCCGCCAGTCCATTCTAGAGAAACCAACCACCGGTGTCAACTGTTCGGGCCTCAGCGTTGAATGCCCGATGGCAGCGCCTCATCTAGCAACTCTCGCAGTCAAACTTAGCCGACATCCAGAATTCTGGATTTTGCCGAGTCCGCAGGGCTCCCGTCCGATTGTATCTCGGATCTGTGCCGGGTGGGCGTTCCCTGGGCGCCATTTAGGGAGTTTTCCGTAGCCTGACACACCTACCGGTTCAGATAGCGCTGGACGTTCTCTAGGTGCTCAGAAAACGTCTTCGCAAAGATGTGTCCGCCGCTGCCATCCCCGGTCGCGACGTAATAGAGGTACTCATGCCGCTCAGGGTACAGCACCGCCCGGAAGGCGTCCTCGCCAGGACTCGCGATCGGGCCAGGCGGCAGCCCACGATGCAAATAGGTATTGTAGGGACTGTGGACGCCCTGGTATTCTTCCAGAAAAACGGGTGTTTTCCACCACTGACCGCTCTCCGGCTGGAATCCCATGGCATACTGCACCGTAGCGTCAATCTCAAGCAACATGTCATTATTCAGTCGATTGTGTAAGACACCCGCGATAGTCGGCCTCTCCTCCGCCACGACCGCTTCTCTTTCGACGATACTGGCCATAATCAGGACATCGTAGAGCTTAGGCAGGTCAACACCATCTGCTTCGGCCTTCAGGTATAACGGCATGATCCGGGCAGCAAACGCATCCAACTGACGTGCGATCAGTTCGGCGGCTGTCGGCTCCGCAGCCGGCAGCTCGTAGGTGGCCGGGAAAAGGAACCCCTCAAGACTCGCGCCTTGGGGTCGCGCTTCCAGGAATGGCCAGCGGTCTATTTTTACTTCACAGCAGGCAGGGGGATCAACCTTGGGAGCGGAGGCTGCATTGGAAGGGGCTATCGTGCTCAGCGCCGCGAGGTCCGGCGTCTGCGCTGTGTGCCGGTATTCCTTCCCTGAAACGATTTTCTCTGACTCCAGTGCGTCGGCTACCTGCTCCAGACGCCAGCCTTCCCGTATCGTAACAGAGACCCCCGCGGCATGCTCGTCCAATAGAGCCTCCGCTATCTCCACCGGCGTCATGCTCGCCCGCAAAAGGAAGGTCCCGGCTTTCAACTCCTGTGCCCTGTCGATCGACCTCACGTAAGCCTCAAATAGCTCAGCATCGTGAATCAGCCCTGATGACGCCAGATTCTCTGCGATACCACGCGCAGGCGTACCTGCTTCAATTTCAAATGCGATGACCCTGTCATCCTCGGAAGTAGGCACAAATAGCGCAGGGCGATTTGCGTCCAGGTGGTCGTACAGCATCCCCTCCCGGGTACAGCCGATCTGCACCGCAACGAGAAGTAATAGGAGGCACGTGCGTGCGATACCTGACTTCCTGCCTACCCTGTCCATGATAGAGCTAAAGGCTGCGCGGCGATTTCGCAGGCTCTTCATTCCTCTCTGTACCTTTCTTTGGACGAACCATTGGTGTCTGAGTATAACACCCTGATAGATGAAATATGAATTTTCGGGAAAATCGCGCCTGTCTCGCCCGCAGCCTGTGCAATTGGACAGAGGCAGCCGGAAACTCGCACCCATTTTGAATCGCACCCTTCTCCCCGCTTCTGTTCGCGCCGCATCGCAAGAGTCTGCTATAATTGCGCTTTCAGGAAAGGCAACCTTCATGCGCGTATTGATCACAGGAATCTCCGGCTTCGTTGGCTCAGCTCTTGCGAACTACCTCCTGTCCCCTGGTACCGGGTTGTCCCTGGAACTCCACGGAACGATCCATCGCGCCGACCATCGAATCCAGAACCTGCGCGACCGGCTGCACCTGCATAAAGGGGACCTCCGCAATCCATCCTGGATCGACCAGATCATAAAATCCGTTAAACCGAATTTCGTCTTTCATCTCGCTGCCTGGAGCGACGTCCGCGCCAGCTGGGACCAGCCGTGGGCGGTCTACGAGTTAAACATCTCCTGCCAGTTGAACCTGCTGGAGGCCTTGCGGCGCCATACACCCGACGCCCGCGTGCTCGTCGTCGCATCCTCAGAGGTTTACGGCCTCATTGAGCCCGAGGAGCTTCCCATCGATGAATCGACACCGCTGCGCCCCAACTCCCCTTACGGCATAAGCAAGGTCGCCCAGGACCTGATGGCGCAGCAGTACTGGTATAATTATGGATTGTCAGCCATTCGCGTTCGCAGCTTCAACCATATCGGGCCAGGACAGTCCGATAGTTTCGTCGCCAGCGCCTTTGCGCGTCAGATCGCTGAGATCGAAGCGGGACTGCAGCAACCGGTCCTCAAAGTTGGAAATCTGGAGGCCGAACGCGACTACACCGACGTAAGAGACATGGTCCGGGCTTACTGGCTTGCGCTCCAGTATGGAGCGCCCGGCGGCGTTTACAATATCGGCAGCGGATCATTCATCTCGGTCCAGGCGTTGCTGAATATCCTCCTCAAACTGAGCGCCGTCGAAATCTCCGTGGAACAGGATTCACAACGATTGCGGCCAAGCGATGTTGCTCGTATCCTCTGCAATCCTGACAGATTTTCCAGGAAAACCGGCTGGGTTCCGAGAATTTCCATTCGCGAGAGTCTGGTGGATGTCCTCCGGTACTGGAGAGAAATCACCGGAGCTTTGCCCGAAGCTCCATTTGATGGTGGTGAATCGTAACGTCAAAGTCAAGCTGACTTTCGCCGGAATTTGAACGACGACCACATTTCACACAAGTCTCGTTCACCTCGTCTGCTGGACTGATGTCCTACAAGGCAAACGCGGAGCAGTCAGCTACAGGAGCTTAATTCATGCCAACTGCACTGATTACCGGAGTAACTGGCCAGGATGGGAGCTACCTGGCCGAGCTTCTCCTCAAACAAGGTTATACAGTCATCGGGATGGTGCGCCGTACCAGCACCATTAATTTCGACCGCATCAGGCACATCCAAGACGAAATTGAGATCGCCCAGGGCGATCTTCTCGATCAGTTGAGTTTGATCAGCATCCTGCAGGAATACCGTCCCCAGGAGGTCTACAATCTTGCCGCCCAAAGCTTCGTCCCCACCAGCTTTACACAGCCGGTCCTGACCGGAGAGTTCACCGCATTAGGTGTAACCCGCCTTCTGGATGCCATCCGCATTGTCGATCCCGACATCCGCTTCTACCAGGCCAGCAGCAGCGAAATGTTCGGTAAAGTCCGTGAAGTCCCCCAAACCGAACGCACACCGTTCTATCCCCGCAGCCCGTATGGCGTGGCGAAAGTCTATGGCCACTGGATTACCGTCAACTACAGGGAGAGCTACGGCATCTACGCCTGTTCCGGAATTCTCTTCAACCATGAAAGCCCTCGCCGCGGCCTCGAATTCGTGACCCATAAGATCACCAACGGCGTTGCCCGAATCAAACTTGGCCTGAGCAAAGAATTGCGCTTGGGCAACCTGGATTCGCGCCGCGATTGGGGTTACGCGCCGGACTACGTGCGCGCGATGTGGCTCATGCTGCAACAGGATAGCCCGGACGACTACGTGGTCGCCACCGGTGAAACGCACAGTGTTCGCGAATTCCTGGAGGAATCATTCAGCCATGTCGATCTCGACTGGCAGGAGTTCGTCGTCCAGGATGACAGCTTCTACCGCCCGGCGGAAGTCGACTTGCTCGTCGGCGACGCCTCCAAAGCCGGCCGCCAGCTCGGCTGGGAGCCAACCGTCTCATTCGGCGAACTGGCCCGCCTCATGGTCGACGCAGACCTCGAGTATTGGGACCGGCAGCTGAGAAGAGATGCCGCATCTTCAGTTTGAACGCCAATTAGCCTACCCCCGCTTGCACGCTCCGCTTCGTATTTCAGTACGATCTTCTGTCAAACATTGGAAATTTTGGCTTTTTGTACCTGATGATGGAAAATAGCGCTGTGACGATTCGTGAGAATCGATACAGTCGGTAATCAAACTCCTCGGGATCCTCTCAGGTTTCAGTTCGTCCGTTATGGCAGAGAAACTTCGTATCTTCGTCAGTGCAACCAAAGACTTGGAACAGGAAAGAGCGCTTGTCGGACGCACTTTGGCTGAGTTGCCAGTGCAGGTGGGCGCCGAAATCCGGCGTACACCAACCACAGGGGTCGACTACGATACCCTCTTTGAACTGATCAGCAACGTCGACAGGATCTACTTTCTCCTTGGCAGGGACATCACTGCACCATTTGGCGCCGAATGGCAGCTTGCCATTCGCCTTGAAAGGACCATCATTCCCTTCAAACTGCAAGGTATGCGCACGCAGGCCGGGCGCGAATTTCTTCGCCTTGCGCACGCGCCCTGGAAGTCCTTTAACAACAGTCGGGATTTGGGACAACAGATCGGGTTGGATCTCATAGACACGCTGCTCCATCCGGAAAACCGTTACGGATTGCAACTCGTGGAAGTTGAAGGGTTGCGGCAGAGCAGGCAGAAGCTGCGTCAAGGCCTCGCAAGCCTGTCCTCGTCACCGCAATCAGTTGAGACAGGTATTGGCGTACCTGGAGGCGCGGAGGGCGGAGGTATTATCCTCGACCCTGCCGAGGCCCAATCCCTCATCGCCGATGATCTCGATGAAAACTGACTTATCCGGCCGCCGTCACATTTTCAAGAAGTAGCCACTCTTCCTAAAGCAACCTTTGGGAGTCTCTCCTGTTCGACTCATATGGTGCCGCCATGCCCCCACAGTCATCTGTATCGCTCCAGATAGACCAGTCGGAAATCCAGGCCCTTACGAAGAGATTCGGACAACCGCTTTGCCGTCGTTATCACATCGAGACCGATGAATACATGCGCGCCTATCGAGGGCAGGAGGGGCCAGACCAGCGGGGCGAGGTAGTCTTCGCAATCCACCAGACCAACGGAGAGATCCTGCTTCACACGAAACACCGTTACGAAAAGCCGATCTATCGATTGCCCACAGGCCGCATCGAACGCGGAGAATCGATCGAGGAAGCTCTCTACCGTGAAATCGCCGAAGAGACTGGGCAAAAGGTCAGGTTGTGCCGATTCCTGGGCGTGTTAGACTGTCATTTCGTCAATGAAGACTCGCTCATTCCCTTCGTCAGCTACGTCTTCTACCTGCAAAGCCTGAGCGCGGAGCTTTGCCCCACCGACACAGAAGAAATCGCCGGTTTCCGTACCGTGCCCGCGCAGGATTTGGGTTCCGTCGCCCAGGATTTGCGGGGTCTGGGTTCGAATAGACGCTGCTGGGGGCACTGGCGTTCTCTTTCCCACGATCTCGTCTACAGTGCCTTAACTTGCTGCCAGCCAACATAGCCAATCTGCGCTTTCGAACTATCTTCTGCTAAAATCACCTTGAATCTGTAATCCATCGTCGGCTTCAGGCTCTAGCTGAATGCCGCCACAACAGTTGAGAAATAACTATGCTTGTCCCCTTGTCCTGGCTCCGGGAATACGTTGACATCCCTCTGCCCACACCAAGTCTAGCGGATCGTCTGACCCTCGCCGGCCTGGAAGAGGCGAGCATAACAAACACCGGCGACTGGTGGGAAGAGGACAAGATAGTTGTCGGCCAGATCGCGGCCGTTCTGCCTCATCCGGACGCCGACCGCTTGGTTCTCGTGGATGTTGACCACGAACCATCAAAGGGTTCCGCCGAGCAGGTCCTGCAGAGAGTGGTGACCGGCGCGCCCAATCTCTTCCAGTTCAAGGATCGCTCGCTGTCCGCAGGCGACCTCCCTGTGCTGAAGGTTGCCTTTGCGCGCGAAGGCGCGCTCCTCAACGATGCCTATAGCGAAAAGCGGCCCCGCCCCCGCAAAAGACTTAAGAAGGCGAAAATCCGCGGCGTCGAGTCGCGCGGCATGGTCTGCTCGGAACTGGAACTGGGACTAAGCGAGGAGCATGAAGGCATCCTCCTCCTGTCAGATGACGCGCCCGTTGGACAACCCCTTCGCCACTATCTGGGCGACGAAATTCTCGAAATCGATCTGACCCCCGACATGGCGCGCTGCCTTTCCATGTGGGGCATCGCCAGAGAAGTGCAGGCTTTGACCGGCGGCGCGCTTCATCTCCCGGAAGATGTCGACGCATCCCACGGCGAAGACACTGCCTCAGACTTCGTTTCAGCCCAAATCAACGACCCTGACCTGTGTCACCGTTTCACTGGGACCGTCCTCCGCGACATCAAAGTGGACGAGTCGCCGCAATGGCTGCAGAAACGACTTTCCAGTGCCGGAATGCGGCCCATCAACAATATCGTCGACATTACAAACTATGTCATGTTGGAAACGGGCCAACCGCTTCATGCCTTCGATTACGATCTTCTCACCGCCAGGGCCGAGAAGATCGGCGACTCCAGGCCAACAATCATAGTCCGCACCGCCAAAGAGGGTGAGATTCTGCAAACTCTTGACGGTCAGCAGCGCAAACTGGAACCCTCAACGCTGGTCATCGCCGACAAGGCCGGCCCGGTTGCCATCGCCGGCGTTATGGGCGGCGCCGAAACCGAAGTGCATGAAGAAACACGTAACATCCTGCTCGAAGCAGCTACCTTCGACGGAATCAACAACCGTCGTACCTCCCAAACGCTTCGCCTGCACAGTGAAGCCAGCCACCGCTTCACCCGCGGCGTTCCTGCCTCGTTGAACGTCTTGGCCGCTCGTCGTGCAGCCAACCTCATGCAGCAGCTTGCGGGTGGAAGGGTTGTTCCCGGAATCGTCGATATGTACCCGAACCAACAGCCCCAGGTCAAGGTCTTCACCTCTCGCAGCGACGTGAAACGACTCCTGGGCATGGACCTTACTTTGTCAGAGATCGGTTCTGCCCTCCAGCGGCTGGATTTCGACGTTGAAGAGTTGGCGGAACTGCCGGCCGACGCCTCTGAGCGAGCCAGGTTCGGTCTGGCGCGTGCTGAAGATGAACCTGTAATCGCTGCAACAGTGCCGTGGCATCGGCTCGATGTTTCCTTGCCCGCCGACCTGACGGAAGAAGTTGCGCGTGTTGTCGGCTATGATCGGATCACCGAAACGCTCCTCGATACTGTTTTGCCTCCTCAGCGCCGAAACGCCCCTATGGAGACAGAGGAAAATATCCGCGATATCCTCATCGGATGTGGATTGCAGGACACCGTGAATCACACCTTAACGACACCGGAAAATCACGCCAGATTGACCGGCGCAGGACCGGCCAAAACGTCAGGCGGAGAAGACGAGGCTGCGGACGCGGCAGTTGATGCCAATCGCTTCGTCTCCTTGACCAATCCCCTCTCTCCTGAGCGCCGCGTGATGAGAAGAAACCTGATCGTTAGCGCCCTGGAAAACCTGGCTTACAACCTGCGTTACACAGAGCGGATGGCCGTCTTTGAAATCGGACGCACCTACCGGCCAGAGCATGCGCCTGGCGGGCCTTCCAATGGGGGAAGTCCAGAATCGATTCTTCCTGAAGAACAGCGAAGGCTATGTATCGCTTTGCGCGGTCTCCGCGACCCGCATGCGACCGCCCCTTCCTCAGACCCGTCCCAATCCGAAGCAGACCTGTTTGATTTCTTTGATCTTAAGGGAATTGTCGAAACACTTTTGGAAAGACTCGGCTTCCCGCAAAGTAGCTATCAATTCAGCGCCCATCCCGAGAGCGGCGCCGAAGACGCCGACAGCGAAACCATGTTCGGACCCCGCTGCGCCCTACTATCTCTGCAGGAGGAACATCTTGGAATCGTAGGAGAGTTGCATCCGCAGGTACGTAATGCCTTTGGTCTGGGAAGCGAACGCGTTGTACTGGCAGATCTGAACATCAATCTGTTGGTGCGACCGAGTTGGCGCCTTTCGCAAATGGCCCCGATCAGTGTCTACCCACCGGTCGTCGAAGACTTGGCGTTCGTTGTAAATGAGGATGTTACGCAGCGCCGCCTGCACGATGCGATCGTAGATGGAGGCGGACGCGATGGAGACCCCAGGCTTACCTCCGTGGAGCTATTTGACGTCTATCGCGGCGAATCGTTGCCTGCAGGCTGCAAGTCTTTGGCATACCGCGTAACCTACCAGAGCCTGCACCGCAACATGAAGGAAAAAGAGGTCAACCGGCTCAGGCAGCGAATCATCCGCACTGTCGAAAAGGCCACGGGCGGCAAACTGCGATCTTGAACAAAAGCCCCGCATACAATACTACAACCTGAGTCGCCCCACTCCTAACCCGCATTTTTTGGCTCAGCCGCACAGCAGTGTTTCCCGCTCGCTCATTCACAACTCAACGGACCACGTACTTCGGCCCCACCTGAAACTCGACCGGTTTCCCCCGTCGGACCCGGAAGAGATCAAGGTCGCCGGCAACTTCCGTATTGGGAAAGACAGCACGTGCTTCCTCCAGAATCTCCCTGGCGTGATATCGGCGGCTGATGTGGTGCAGAACAAGCTGCTTCACACCTGCCTTTTGCGCCAGGCGAGCCGCTGCGCGCGCCGTAATGTGGCCGTGTCCCTTCGCTAGTTCCCGTTCCTCTTCAAGATAGGTCGCCTCAATTGCCAACAGATCGGCCCCGGCAACAATCTTGTGCAATGGACCGGTACGGCTTACATCGCCGACAAAGCAGAGCTTAGCCCCCTTCTGCGGTTCCCCCAAGACCTCTTCCGGATGAACGGTGCGCCCGTCTGAAAGGACGACCGGACGTCCCGCGACCAGTTCTCTCCGTTCTGGCCCCGCGGGGATTCCCAGCGCCTCCGCCTTTACATTGTCGAATGGCGAACGAGTCTCTTCCTCGAAAGTGAACCCAAAGCAGCCGCTGCCCCGGTGCGGCACAGAATACGCAGAAAGAGAGAATCCCTTGCCTTCAAACAGAGTTCCCCCCTCAATGACATTGAGACTAACGCCGGCCTGGGAAACGTTTCCAACCCCAAAGACAACCTCCATCAGACGGTGGACCCGGGCCAGTGCAGGCCCGCCGCCGTAAATGTCAAGCTCCTCCAGCGTCTCCCAATGACCGAGTGTACTGGCAAGTCCGCCAAGTCCGAGAATGTGGTCAAGATGGCCGTGTGTCAGGAGAATCTTGTCCAAGCGGCGAAATCCCAGCCCGCTGCGCAGAATCTGACGCTGCGTGCCTTCGCCGCAGTCGATCAGAAACCGGTGCTCCTGCACCATAACCATCGCTGCTGAAAGACCGCGGTGTACGGAAGGCGCGGATGCTGAGGTCCCAAGGAAAACTAGCTCAAACAAAATAATGTCTCTCAGTTTCGGAATTTGGGAGGCGAAAAAAAGCAGGGGAGCGCGTCGGGGCGCCTTAGTCTGAATCGGAGTCTCTTATCGCCTGCAGGGAGTACTCATGACTCCCACACTCATATAGCCCCCAACTAGGGGCGCCATAACGTCCCATCACCTCACCGGGATTGACCAGCAGACAGTCTCCAATCCGTTCCCAGTGTTGTTGGTGGTCATGGCCGTAGCAGACCAGGTCAAAGACTCCGCTTTGTGCAATGCGCCTCGCAGGCTCAGGATAATGAATCAGGGCAACCCTTCGGCCTCCGAGTTCAAGTTCGGCATAAGGCCCATGCAACGTGATCTGAGGAAAGCCGGCGGCCACTTGCTGCTGCAGTCTTCCATCACCGTCGTTGTTACCCTCCACGACGTGGATCGGTCCGTCAAACGCCTGTGCCATCTGCGCGAGAATAAAAGGAGCTACCAGGTCTCCGCAGTGCAACAAAACATCACAGCCCTTCTTGCTCACTGCAACAAGCGCCTTCTCGAGAATCCAGATATTGTCGTGGCTATCAGAAAGGATCGCAATTCTCATTCGAATTCTCCATATAACCGACCTTTAACCCGTTAATGGTCACTCTGGTAGTATATCCGACCACAATCCTGTCGGCAACGAAAAGACGCTGTGATATAATGCTACCCAGTCTGCTCCCAAAGGGTCTGCTTCTTTACTGCGCATCTTGTCGACAGCCCCCCTTTCGTGTATATGACCCCAGATGTCCGCTCCGTTAGCGAATAGCAAGCCGAACAATCTTTTTGTTCCGCCAGCAGGCTGCCTCAAGATTTAGAGGACAGAAAGTTAGTCAGGACGGCAGGCGCCGATACCAATGAACTCTCTTCCTGTGATAGCAAGAAAGGCGGCTCTGTTTGCCATTGGAACTATATCGGCGCTCATCTTCCTGTCGGGATGCGGTCAAGTCATCACGCTCATCCCAACTTCGACACCTGTGCCCGCGCCCACAGCTACTTTCTTGCCCCCTGCCGGTCCGACGCCTGTAGCTACCGCGACACCTGCACCCTTCACTCCGCCTCCAACGCCTACATTTACGGCAACACCGGAACCGACTGTCTACTTGGTCGCGCCTGGTGACACGCTTGCCCGAATTGCGGGACAATACGGTGTTTCAGTTGAGGCGCTCCAGGAAGAAAACAATATTCTGGACCCACGCACGCTCCAACCGGGGCAGCAACTCGTGATTCCCTTCGTTCTCTCAACTGACGGCGGGCTGGCCCAGGCCAGGCCAACACCCACGCCCATTCCATTCGCCCATCAGAAAGTTCACTTCAGTTTCACGCCCCTCGGCGGCCTTTGGGTAATGGGCGAAGTAGAAAATACCAGCGCGTTTACGTTGGAGCAGGTACGTGTCGGAGTTAAGCTCTTGGACGCCAACCAGGCCACTCTGGTAGAGGAACAGGGCTCTGCTCTGTTGAACCTGGTTGAGCCGGGGGGTGTGGCGCCGTTTGCGATTCTCTTCGAAAAAGCGCCTAAGGAATTCGCAAGTTACCAGATCTACCCGCTCAGCGGAGTACCAGCGTATGAGGGGGGATACTACCGGGACCTGGTAGTGGAGGATCTTGCCTTCGAAGGAGAACGATACACTTCATACCAGGTCACAGGCTCCGTACGCAACGTCGGCCAGGAAGAGACCATTGAAGTGCAGGTCATTCTTACTGCTTACGATCCACTGGACCGCGTCATCGCCGCCCGCACGATTGCCCCTGCGCACAACGTAGTTGCCGCAGACGGGGTCACAACGTTCACGGCCATTCTCGTTCCCTTAGGGGGGCCGGTTGAACGTATCCATGCCGCCGCCCAGGGTCGAAGATACCCTGCGGGCAACTGATCAGAGATCAGATTTCTGCGCCGATCCCCCCCGATCTCCAACCTGGAAGCGTCCTACCACCTAGCGCCGTGAGGGTAGACTACACGAATTCGCGTCGTTCCTGCCTCGGGAGTCCAGGTAAGACTGCAGCTATGCCGGAGCGCAGAATTGAGGATTATGAATTATCTGGGGGTAAACAAAGAGCCGCATACCGCCCTAGCCCACGTCGAAAGTCACGCCTTGGGCAAGCGGTAACTCATCTCCATAGTTGACCGTAACCGTCTGACGTCGGGCGTACGCTTTCCAGGCGTCAGAGCCGCTCTCCCGTCCGCCGCCGGTATCCTTTTCACCGCCGAACGCCCCGCCAATCTCCGCGCCGGCCGTGCCCGTATTGACATTGGCCAACCCGCAGTCGCTGCCAACGACACTCAGGAAGGCCTCAACCTCCTGCAGGTTGTTGCTGAAGATGGCAGATGACAGTCCTTGGGGTACGCAGTTGTGGATAGCAAGAGCCTCTTCGAGGTCCGAGTAACGAAGAACATATAGAATCGGCGCGAAAGTCTCTTCGCAGACGATATCCGAGTCTGGAGGCAGACCCTCTATCAACGTCGGCGCAACATAGTTCCCGCCTTCCAAACCCGGCAATTCCAAGACAGATTTTCCAACAAGCACTCGCCCGTCGGTGGCCTCTGCCCTCTCTATCGCTCCCGCGTAGCTATCAACCGCTCGTCTGTTGATCAGCGGACCAACCAGCACACCGGGTTCCAATGGGCTGCCGACCCTTACACTTCTGTAGGCTTCGACAAGGCGGGGAAGAAAGCTGTCATACAGGCCCTCATGTAGTATGAGCCGCCGGGTGGTCGTACACCTCTGGGCAGCCGTCGCCAGCGCGCCGAAGGCAACCCCGCGCAGCGCGATCTCCATATCGGCGTCCGGAGTGACAATCGCCGCATTATTTCCGCCCAGCTCCAGGATCGCGCGGCCAAGTCGTTCGCCAACCCTGGCCGCCGCCTCGCGACCCGTTCGTACCGATCCTGTAAAGGACAGCAACGGCAGTCTGCGGTCGGAACTCATCCGTCGCCCGATTTCGCCGGCCTCATCGACGGCCAGAAAGAACAGCGGCGGCAGCCCGTGCTCATCAAGCGCCTCATTGACGATATTGGTCGTAGCAATCGCGGTGAGCGCCGCGTCAGGCGAAGGCTTCCATACGACCACATTGCCAATAACCGAAGCGATGAACGCGTTCCACGACCAGACCGCGCAGGGGAAGTTGAAAGCTGTGATGACGCCTACGACGCCGTACGGATGCCACTGCTCATATAGGCGGTGGTGTTGCCGCTCGCTGGCGATCGTCATTCCGTACAACTGACGCGAGAGCCCAACGGCAAAGTCAGCGATGTCGATCATCTCCTGCACTTCGCCCTTGCCTTCTACAGGAGTCTTTCCCACCTCCAGCGTAACCAATAAGCCCAAGCTCTCCACATGTTCCCGCAGTCTGTCCCCGATCGTCCGTACGACCTCGCCCCGTTTCGGCGCCGGCACCCGTGACCACTCCTCGAAGGATGCCCACGCCCGTTCGATCATGCGGTCATAGTCTTCTTCGCCGGAGACAGCGATATCCGCCAGCCGCTCTCCGTCAATTGGCGAATGAACTGCAAGGCGTCGGTGGCCTTCGCCCGCCAGCCACTGCCCATCATACAGGCCGGAAACCTGCTCATATAAGCCGAGGTCGGCAAAAACTCGGTCCTTCACCGCTATCAGGTCGGAATTGTTCGGCATAGATTGAATTCGTTTCAGAAGTCTTCAGCCATTCAGAGGGCAGTGTAAAAGCCTTCGCGCCCGACGCCTTGTGCTGCAGCCCACGCCCGTAACGGCACATCGCCGTCGTTCTTCGTCAGCCAGTATTGCGAAGATGGATGGAAAGCCGATTCACCCCCTAGCGGGTCGCCGCCGCTGGCAAGCGCACCTAACAGTTGCTTTCGAATCGGTGAGCTCCGCTCGATTAGGGCTTGGTCCTGACTAATATAGTCGGTCGGGCGCAGCCAGCGATAATGGTAACCGACGTGCATTATCTTACGCGTCCGGTCAGAAAGATTAGGGCCGACACAGTGCCAGACGGCCGTCCGCCACACAACCGCCGCGCCAGGTTTCAGCCGCAGTTCCAAGGCTTCCTTCGGATCAACCCGCCTGCCATTCTCCCGCAGTTCGTTCGGCGAACGAAGATGGCTGCCCGGAACCATCCAAAGATTTCCGCTTTGCGATTCACTCAAGTCTGAAAGTACGTAGAACACCTTGATTTCCATGAATGGAAGCCGGCCGTCAAGCGACGGGGCCATGAAGAGGGAGTCGCTGGCGAGATCAGGGTGCCAGGATAGGTTACGATAGCCGATCTCTTGGTCTGTCCCGTCGCCAACGCCAAGTATGCCGGGTTTAACGGTCTCAGGGTAAGGTGGCCGGTAGTCCAAGTGAGTTGTGCGTATCTGGATGTTCCAACCGATAGCGTCCACCACCAGCGGCAACATACGCGGGTGATCGATGAGATCGAGAAAAGCCTCATGGCGCGAGAGCGCGTTGCGGACAGCGAAAGGGTCGTCTGGTCCCAGTCCCTGGACTTCTCTCACCTCCTCTGCGACTTCGTCGACGGCCGCCAACAGTCTGTTCAACTCAGCCTTGGTCAGGAAATCCTCCAGAATGACGAACCCCTTTTCGTCGAAATCCGTTTTCTGCTGCTGGCTCATGCCCATAGACATGAATTCCCTCCTGTCTTTCTTCGCAAATCCGAGTTACGACAAGCCCCAGTGTTCATCGATCGGGTCCTGAAAAACAGAGCGCGACCCACTGAGAACGTCATCAACGTGCACGACCTCTCCCGTCAGACCCGATTCGTAGATAGCATCACCCAGCGCCAGCGAGCGCATTCCCTCCCAGCCGTCGATCTCCGGCGCCGCCCTGTTACCCCGCAGGATCTCCAGGAACTCCCAAATCTCGATTGAGAATCCGTCAGTTGCGCCTCCAGGGTACAGAAACTCCTCATCTTCCTTCGACAACGACGCCCGGCACATCGCTTCCAACTCCCGCATGTCGTAGACCGAACCGTCGGAACACGTCAAGCGGGCGGTCTCGATCCTCTCAGGTGTGCGTTGAAACAGATGGAAAATCGAAAAGGGCGCCGCCGTCGTATCACGCAGCGAACCGCGGCTCCCGTAAAAGGTCACGTCATAAGCTTCTTCGCCCGGAGCGGCTAGGCTCCACGCCCAGTTGCCCGCGACGCCGTTCTTGAACGTAAAGGTAACGAACACAGTATCTTCAGGCGCATCTCCAAACGATTCTGGCGATCCCGACTTCACCGACTGCAGCACGGCGTAGACCTTTTCAACCTCACCAAAAAAATACCGCAGCGAGTCACAGTAGTGAAATCCACTGTCGAGAACAGGACCCCCGCCCGACATCAACCTGTCCCTGCGCCAGCGTTTGTGCTCTGGAAGAGGTTCCTTGGACCCTTCCGACTGCTGCCCCCAGAGCTGCGAAGGGTTCGGCTGGCTACTCGCCTGCCCGGGGGCGCCAGGGAGTATCGCCGAAGAACGAAATTGATGAAAGAAGCTCAGCGGCGTGCCGAACAGATCAGATTGATCAAATACCCACTTCGCAGTCCTCTGCCCAGGCTGACGGCGGTGGGGCGCGGCCGTAGAAAGAACCACTCCGGTTCTCTCAGCTGTCTCAATCATCAGACGGCAGGCCTTGATCGTAATGCCGAGGGGCTTCTCGCACAGCACATGCAGGCCGGCTTCCATACAGTCTACGGCAATACCGTGGTGGAATCCGTGCGGAAGGCACAGATCCGCCGCATCTACCTGCGCCCCTGCAAGCAGATCCTGATGGGTAGGGTAAACGGCAGGCCTCTGCCCGAGCAGCTCTTCAAGCATGTCGGCGCGCTCAATTGCCGCCTGCTCGCTGGCATCGCAAACAGCGCTGACGACGAAGTCACCGCGACCCCGTTGTTGCAGATCCTGCATGGCCAGCACGTGGCGACGCGAAATCCTGCCGCAGCCGATTAGCGCCAATCGTATGGGCATTAAGATATCCTCACAGAATTGTGTTTTTCTGTCAATGGGCAATAAGAGGGGGATCGTATCTAACTATATGACTATATCTGTCGTTTGACTTAGTGGGATCGAGAGGATTGCGTTGCCAACTGCCAGCTGGGCATTCGGCTCAGCCTTTGATGCCGGTCAAGGCAATGCCTTGTACGAAAGTCTTTTGCAGGAAGAAGAAGAGTAGAATGATAGGAAGCGTGATCAACACCGAAGCAGCCATCAGCAAGCCCCACTCGGCGCCGTACTGAGTCTGATATTCGTAAATCCCCAACGACAGAGTGTACAATTTTTGATCTTTCAGATAGATCAGAGGACTGATGTAGTCGCGCCAGCGGGCAATGAATTCAAAGATTGCGACCGTGGCCAGGGCCGGCTTGGAGAGAGGCAGAATGATCGAATAGTAGATCTTCAGCTCGTTGGCGCCATCGATGCGTGCCGCTTCCGACAGCTCCATCGGAATGGTCATGAAGAACTGGCGCAGCAGAAAGATATAGAGCGCGCCGCCAAACCAATGGGGTACGATCAGGGGCAGCCAGGAGTTCACCCAGCCGAGATTACTGAAGACAAGAAACAGCGGAATCATCGTAACCTGAAATGGCAGCATGAGCGTCGCAACTGTCAGAATGAACAGGAAATTACGCCCCGGCCAGGGAATGCGCGCAAGACTGTACGCAACCAGAGACGAAGAGAGCAGCACCCCAATCGTGGCTAGCACGGCTATCGTAAGCGTATTGCGAAGATAGAGGAAGAAAGTAATGAACTTTACCGCATCGGGGTAGTTTGACCACTGCAGGGGCGAGGGAAAGATAACCGGCGGGTAGGCGTAAAACTGAACATCCGGCTTTAGCGAGGTCGATAGCATCCACATGAAAGGCAGCGTAAAGATAAAAGCTGCTGGGATCAGACTGGTATGGATGAGGATACTGCGGACAGTTCCACGTATGCGCTTAGCCATGACCCGCCTGGCATGGTCTTGCGCAAATTGGGGCTGGACCTGCTGGCTGTCAGCGACCATCTTAGTCTTCGCCTCCTGCATAAAAGACCCACAGACGCGCGGAACGGAAGATGATCAACGTTACAACCAGAGTGAACATGAAGAGCAGCCAGGCCATCGCCGAAGCATAACCCATTTCATAGTAATGGAACGCGTTCTTATACAGATAAATCGAATAAAACAATGTCGTGTTGGCGGGAAAGCCTGTTCCGCCCGTCATGATGTATGGGATGGCAAAGAAGTTCAGCGCGCCAATTACGGACGTTATCAGATGGAAAAAGATAACTGGCGTCAGAATTGGGATGGTCACGTTCCGGAATTTGGACAGGAAGTTGGCGCCATCCACGTCGGCGGCGTCGTACAGGTCCTGGGGCACATCCTGCAGGCCGGCGAGGTAGAGGATGATCTGCTGACCGATGATCCAGAGCGCGAGCAGAACGAGTGTCGGTTTTGCCCATTCAGCGCAGGTCAGCCAGCAAGGGCCTCGCGAACCAATGGCTCTGAACGGGGCCGCAATGAGACCGTTGTGGGGTGTAAAGATAAATACCCAGACCAGCGCTAACGCAACTTCAGGAACCAGAGTGGGAAGGAAATAGATAGTACGATAGACGACCTGTCCCCGAATCTTGGCATTCAACATCAGCGCCAGTCCAAAGGCGAAGAAAATCGCCAACGGGATCGAAACAACGGCGAAATAGACGGTGTTGTAGACCGCGGCCAGGAACTCCTCATCCTTAGTGAACAGTTCAATGTAGTTGGCGAGCCCGGTCCACCGGGGATTCTTAACGCCGTTATATTTTGTAAAGCTGTAGTAAGCGGAGGCTAAAGTGGGATAGATCCAGAATACGAGCAGGCTGAAAATCCAGGGCGAGGCGAAGAGAAGGCCGTGTATGGTATACCGCGTTCCCTGAGACAGCCGGCGGCGGGGCAGGTTAGCTGTAGCAGTGGCTGTAGCCATGGCAGGATTCTGTGTGCCGGGCAACTCTGCCGGCATCCAAATGGTAGAAGTCAGGTAGCGGCCCATGTGAGCCGCTACCCTTCTCTACAGTCTCTTGTCGTGTTCGGTCACCGGAACGCTCTGCGCCAGATGCCGAACTGCAAACCAGATAGACGTACTATAGGCGGACAGTTCGACTAGCTGAAGAAGCCAATCTCTTCCAGGCCAGCGTTAATCTCTTCGTCGATGTCCATCAGCGCCTGCTCAGGCGTCTTCAGGCCATGCGGAATCTCGTCACGGAAGGCCTTGACCTGTAAGTCCCACAACTTGGAGCCCAACGGAATCGGCGGGCGAGCATGGGAAACCGGCAGCAGATCCATGAACACCGCGTGCAGCGGATCTTCGCGGAAGAATGGATCTTCGGCGGCCGACTTGATCGTCGGAATGTGGAATGTGTCCTTGTTGTACTTGAGCTGACCTTCGGGGCCGCACAGGTAGAAGCAGGCGTCAAACGCCGCCTCTACGTCGTCATAACCGAAGGGTACCGCCCAACTCCAGCCACCGGCCCAGCTTGCGTGCGGGGCGGGGCCATCCGGGCCCGGCATAGGAACGACGCCGTAGTTGGTGTCCGGCTTGTAGCGATGGTGCTGGGCAACTTTCCAGTTGCCGCTGCAGGTCATGGCGCTCTGACCGGTCCAGAAGTAGTCGTTCTCGCCCCGGCAGTTGCCGCCGGCGCAGGCAGCCAGCATGGCATCGATGTCCTCGACGCCGATTTCGTCGACAAAGGACTTGACGAACTGCATCGCCTCGATGTTCTGGGGATGGGCAAAGGTGATGCGGCGATCGTCGTCCTGGAAGGAGCCGCCGAAGCCAAAGCCCCAGGTGTAGAGCCAAGCCTGGTCGTAGATCGGGTTGAAGCCGTAGCGGGTGACAGCACCGATATTGTCGCGAACGGTCAGCGCTTCGGTGGCTGCCATCAACTCGTCCAGGTTGGAAGGCGGCGATTCGGGATCTACGCCGGCCTCGGCCATGATGTCCATGTTGTACCAGAGGGCGCGGGTGTCGGTGTCGAAGGAGAGCGCATAGATGCCGCCCTTGTAGACCGTCTCATCCCAGGCGAAGTCGAAGTAGAGCTCCTTTGTGACACCGGCGGCTTCGGCGAAGTCGGTGATATCGGTAAAGAAACCTTCGTGCGCGAACTGCGGAACAGTGAAGCGGTCGGCGTAGTGGAGCGCAGGAGGCGTACCGCCGGCGACGGCGGTCAGGAGTTTTTCGTCCGCCTGGCTACCCGCTGTACGAGGGATGTAGACAAACTCCACTTCGACACCAATCGTGTTCTTCTCGTTGTAGATGTCGATGATTTCCTTAATCGACTCCTGCGCCAGGTCGGTCATGCGCGACCAGGCTTCCAACTTCTTGGTCTCCATCATTGCTCCGCCATCGCCGCCGCTGTCGGCTGCCGGGGCAGCTGCGGGCGCGGGACAAGCCGCAAGTAGGGCCGCGCTTGTTGCCAGGCCGGAAACCTGCAGGAAGCGACGACGCGAAAGCATCTTCTGAGTGTCCATTAAATCCTCCATGTTTGAAAAAGTGAAAATGGGTAGAAACTGGTGGAGTGGGATAAAGCGTGTTGCCCAACCTCTCCGACCTATAGAACAATTCAGTTGACCTTTCGGTGGCTCAAAGGCCAGGTCAACGTACTTCTCCGTCTGGGCCCAACATGCCCTACTAAGGTTCAGGCCAAGGGACTCGACCTTCCCAGATCGATGCTACCTAGAGAAGCTCTTCAGAAACGGGCGCGCGTTATAGGGGGCTCTTACGCTAACGCAAGGATAATAACCTTTATTGACTGGCTTGTCCAAATTCTGGGCGCTTTGTATCGCGTTTACTTCACCGGGCCCCAATTCGGGACGGACTGGAAGGCCTAGAATAACGCGCCGGCCCCGCAACTCTAGATCTGCCAGACTTCAACTGCTTCATTCGGCGCGTCCAGCTTGCGAAGCTCCTGAATAAACGCGTCAAGCAGGTCGTCCGCAACATCCCCGTAATCTTCGATAAGATTTGTCTCCGTCAGCGGGTCTGCCGCCAAGTCGTAGAGCTCCTTCTTGCCGTCTGAGCCAACCGGCGCATACGCCCAACGCTCCGTGTACAACATCGGCGTCACTCGATTAGCCGGCAGCGCGCCCGCCTCCAACCGCGTATAGGTCGCGGACACGACACAGTCATGGAGGGGAGCATCTCTTTCACCTCGCAGATGCCCCGCGAACGAACGCCCGTGCATCGGCTCAGGTGTCTCCACCTGAACCCCTGCCAGATCCAGAAGCGTCGGCGCGATGTCCGCCGGACGCAGCAGCGCATCGACCGCACGGCCTCCCTCCAACCCCGGCGCCGCCACCAGGAAGGGAATGTGGACGATCTCCGGGTAAAGAGGCCAGAACCGGTCATCGAACTTGCTGATGTTCGACTTCCCGGTGCGGTTGTGTTCGCCAAGACTAAATCCGTGATCGGACATAAATACCACGATCGAATTTCGCCAGAGATCCAGGTCGTCAATCTTTGTCAGTATTCGCCCCACCCACCGGTCCACCAACTCCGCCTCCGCGCAATAGTGCGCCCGCAGGTTACGAAGCTCGGCCTCGGTGTAGTCGCTCGCCTTGCCGTAGTTGGGATGCAGCATGGGCGGGCCATCGTAGTCGGGGTCATAGCGGCGCACCATGTACTCCGGCGGGTCCCAGGGCTCGTGAGGGTCGAAGAAATCAACCCAGAGGAAAAACGGGCTGTGTTGGTCGTTCTCCTCCAGCCACTCCACTGCCAGCTCAGCCGTACGCGGCGCAAATCGGTCGATCTCCCGGTACCAGCGGCGATTAATCCATGAGTGGAGGTCGATAAGAGTGCGCCCTTGAAAGTGGTTACCGATATTTCGAGTCTTTTCGTCGGCCATCACCTGGTTGATCGGGTGATTCATTCCAAGGAAATACGTATTGCCTTCTTGGCCGGGCAGTGTATGCGCGCCGTCGAACCCCTCGAAGAAGGCCGCCCGCACCAAGTGTGGACAGTCACCCAGAAGCTGGCTGACATAACCGGCTTCCCTGAGGACTATCGGCAGATGGTTCTGGCTGCTCAACCGCCGGTCTTGCCACGGATACCACGGCCAGCCGACGCGCCCAGTCGTGAAATCCGTACGATGGGGGATAGTCGGGAAACTGCCCGTGTACAGCCTGGACAGGCTCACGCACCGCTCCGAAAAGCGGTCGAGGTGAGGCGTGCGCACAGGCATCGCCGCCGCGCGATCGAACAGGTTGTCGTATCTGAAAGTGTCGGAAATTATGACGATAATGTTCATCATTCGTGTCCCCGGAATAGTCAGTGTCAAACGGCCAAAATGTCCGGTCCGTCAACGGTTGCGGCCTCAGCCAGGGCCCCCGAAGCTGCCAGCTCGCCCATCGTCGCAAACGACGCGCCCGGCTTCCGGCCCACATGCTCAGAAACTGCGTCGATCATGCGGAAAGTGTGCTCGTAGTCGTCGGCAATGCCGTGCGTGTGCATCAGCATGATAACGATGGGACTGCGCTCGCTGATTCGGTCCAAATCCTGGCGCGCCAGGTCGATGAATTCCTGGCTGCGTTCGCCTGACCCTCGCCACGTATACTCGTTCAGAATCGGCACTTCAATTATGTCCTCATACCATCTGAAAGGATGGTAAGGGATATTGTCGACCCAATCCTGCGAAAGGTCCCCACCGTTATGAGGAAGATGCGCGTAACCGCTGCCGCTGATATACATACAAGTGTGATAGCCGATGCCCACCTCGCGTAAGGCACTGAACATCGGCTTGGAGATCGCGCCGCACGGCGCACGGAATACCGTAGGCTCAACGCCTAGATCCATCGCAAAGATCTCCATCCCCTCTTCAATCCGGTCGCGCAAGTTGTCAACTGTATAGCGCGGCATCAACTCCTCGCTGCGTTCGTCAAAATCCGACTGCAGCGTGGGTAATATGGAGGTCGCTGGCCAGGCAGGCGGCCCAAACTCGTAGCAGTCAGCATGCGTCAGTCCGTGCAGTTGCAGATCGTGTCCCGCGTCGCGTGCGGCAACCAGCGCCTCCTTCCACTCGGTCGTCATCGGTTTGCCGCCGCCCTTCGGCACAGTAAACCAGGTCGACCCCAGGCCGCGCGAACTGAAAAACTCCGTCGCCCTCCTGAGTGACTCCACCATCGCGCTGCCGCCCGAACCGGCGTCGTCTATGCTCCATGAATAAACGGTCATCTTAATCCTCTCCGCTTGAGGCCTTTTGGAATGGCCAGAACATGCCTCTTGTAGGGCGCGAATCTCTCTTCTTCCCACTAACCCTTTACTGCCCCAACTGTTAGACCCTCCAGAAAATACCGCTGTAAGAAAAGGAATACGATCAGGAGCGGAACAACACTTAGAAACGCGGCCGCGGATGTGATTCCGTAATTGACCTGAAACTCGCCCCGCAAAAGTGCTAGTCCCAGGGGAAGCGTATAGAGATCCTTGTCGTTGAGAACCACCAGCGGCCATACCAGGTTATTCCACTGCGAGGTAAAGACGACGATCGACAGGGTAGCTAAGGCCGGCGCCGACAGCGGCAGAATGATGCGCCAGAAGACGCCGAAATCGGAACAGCCGTCAATCCGGGCTGCATGTTCCAGCTCCTCTGGAATAGTCTGCATGAACTGTCGCAAGAGAAATACGCCCAGCACATTGGCAAGCGAAGGTATTATGAGCCCGCCATAGGAATTCAGCAGACCCAACCAGTTGGTGATGAGAAACGCGGGGATGAGTAGCAAGGCGCCGGGAATCATTATCGTTGCCAGCATTAGCCCAAACAGAAAGTCCCGTCCCCAGAACTGCTTCTTGGCGAAAGCATAGGCCGCCAGCGCGTCGATAAGCACCGTTCCCACCGTCACAAGCAAAGCGACTAGAATCGTATTGAAGAACCACAGAATGAAGGGCAGCTCGCTTAATATATAAGCGTAGTTGTCCCAAACAAACTGTTCCGGAATTATCTGCGGCGGGATCGAGATTAGCGTATAGGTTTCCTTGAAAGATGAGGAAAAAATATAGAGGTACGGGCCCAACATGATGATGACCAGAACGGCCAGGAGCCCGTATATGACGGCCGCTTGGGGCAGCATACGTATTTTCTTTCGCCAGCTGTCCTTGATGTTGGTTTGGGTCATGAAGCCTTACCCTCGCTGCGGTTAGTCTCCAACTGCCAAGTCTTTTTCGTACGCTTATCTTTCGCCCAACACGCGCATCTGTACGTAGGAGATCGGCATGATGATGAGCAGCAAAACGACCCCCATGGCCGCGGCCATCCCGACCTGGCCGTATCGGAAGGCATGATTGTAGATGTACCAAACGATTGTCGCGGTTGCATGCACAGGGCCGCCGTTGGTGAGCACGAAAACAGTATCGAATAACTGAAACGCCCAGATCGTACCCATCACGACCGAAAACAGAATTACGGGCCGCATCAGCGGAATGGTAACGCGGGTTGCAACCTGCCACGCGTTTGCGCCGTCGATTCGCGCCGCCTCGTGCAACTCTTCGGGAACGCTCAACATCGCGGCAAGGAAAAGAATAATATGGAAGCCGATCCCTCGCCACCATTCCACCAGCAGGATGCCATACAGGGCCCATTCCGGATCGGACAACCAGTAAACCTCCGGGACCCCCACCAGACCGAGTAGATACGTCAATACACCATATCGGGGGGCGAGAATGTAGCTCCAAATCTGGGCCGTGGCCGCGGCCGACGCAAGCAGCGGGAAGAATACGACTGCGCGAAAAAAGTCCTTGAAACGAACCAGCTTGTTTCCAATCAGGAAGGCCAGAACCAGCGCTGTGATGACGGCGATGGGAACCACCGAGACCGTGTACTGGAACGAGTTCAGAAAAACCTTAAGCGTAATGTCATCGGTGGTGAGGCTTAAGTAATTCTGAAGGCCGACGAAGGGCTTGACCTGGTCGACCAGGTCTCCCCGCAGCAGGGAGAGCCAGAGAGCCCAGAAGAATGGCCCAATGTTGAAGATCACAAAGAGCGCTATGAAGGGCAAAATAAACGCGTACGCGTTCAGATTTCGTCTTACGGCGGCTCGCTGCCAAATCGAAGTAACCGTGACATCGCTTCTCTGGGGCGTTGCAGACGTGGTAGCCATTTCAGATCCCTTGTCGGGCGGCGCAATCTGGCCAGAAATCGACGGGAGGATTCGCTGGGCTGCCGCGCTCTTGGAACGCGGCAGCCCGTTCTCAACTCGAACCGGTGACTATGCCCCCTCTTCCTCTCGGAGCATGTCATTGATCTGAACGACCATGTCCTCAATCGCCTCTTCGACCGTACGCTGGCCGAGGACGAACGACTCGATGGATGTACCCTCGATGTCCCAGAACTTGAAGATCCAGCCGCGATACGGCCAGAAGAAGGTATATTCAAGTGTCGTCTGGGCGGTGGTCAGCACCGGATCATCAGGGTAGAAATTCACATGAGGAGACACGCTCATGAAACCGAGGCACCCGATCCACGAAGTCAGCAGGTCAGGCGTGACAAGCGTTTCTAAAACGGTCCACGATTCCTCGGGATATGCGGTCTTGGCAGCAATCGCCAACATTCCAACGCCGCCATAGCATGCACGACCCCTGGCCCCCTCCGCCGGTCCGGTAGCCATGCGTGAGGCGCCAAGGTTGAAATCAGGCTTTTCGCTGCGTAGGGAGTTTGCAAACACGTTCTGGGCCGTAATCATACCCACTTTGCCATCGCGGAAATACCCACCGACGCCCGGCTCCTGCCCGGATATGGCCCCCGGCATCGCAACTTCAAGGTCGTGGAAGAGCGAATTGAAGAAATGCCAGCCGTCGTACGCCTCCGCAGAATTTACGATGCACTCGGTCAGATCATCGTTGAACCAGTGCCCTCCGAAGCGGCGCGGCCACTGGCCATTCTCGTGCCAGCCTTTAGGGTGGGTTGCGAAGCCGTAGACATCGTCACCAAGAGCGGTGATATCCTGCGAAATGGCAAGAAAATCGTCAATCGTATCCGGTGGTGTATCGGGGTCCCATCCAGCCTGTTCAAAGAGGTCCTTGTTCCAGAACAGGTTGGACCCGCCGATAATCCACGGAAAGGAGTAGGTCGTGCCGTCGTAAGTGCCAGGCTCCCAGGCCCGCTCATAGAAGAATGAGCGATCGAACCCACTCGAGGCGATCCTTTCGTCAAGCGGCATAATGTGACCCGCATTGACGAAGCGCGGGAACGACTCCGTCTGATAGCTCACATCCGGCCCCTGGTCGGCGGCAAACGCGGCCGTGAACTTCTCGTTGTACTGCCCCCACGGGATCTCGCTGAAATCTACGCTGATCTCCGGGTGCATCTCCTCCAGCACATCCAACGTAGGCTGGGCGCAGAGCTTGGTCTCGTCGCCTGCTGCCTTATGCGGGCCCTTCCACATCGTCAGCGTGACCACTTCCATCGCCGGCGCTTCCCCGCCATCGTCAGCGGCGCCAGGGATGGCCGGCGCACAGGCCGCAAGGCCTGCCCCTACCGATGCCACTCCCGCCAGCGTGGCCGTTCGAACTAGAAAACTGCGTCTGGACAACTTCGTACCGGTAGCCATGGTGCATTCCTCCTTGGCTTTTGATTGGACAACGCAAACGCGCCGTCTCTGCCTTCCAACAAATCAACCTGTAACCATCTAGTTGAGAGTTGTTAACGCTAGGCAAGCTCCTCCAGCACCTTATTCAATCCATCGACGGTCTCCTCCACATCTTCGTTGGTCAGCATCGGGCTGACATTCAAATGCACCGCCCGGCCGAGCAAGTCAAGGCTCCGGGGGCACATGTCCTGCCGGTATTCTATCTCCCGTTGAGCCCATCGCCACGGACCGCCGGCATCTGTCCACGTGCGTTGGTTAATGATCGGCACCCAATGCGCATACACGTGATAGTCGATTTCATCGGGCGAATACAGCGTGCCGGCCCCGATGTTTTCGGCCCGCAGCGCCTCCGATACCGACGCGGCTTTTTCCGGGCTATCCATGAAAAACACCGTGGCGATCGCTGTGTCACCTTCCGGATCCGACATTTCACGGAAGCTGATGCCCTTGCGCTCTGCCACGTCCTCAATGCCTGCCTTGATCATTCGTTTGCGATGCCGCATGTCTTCGATTAAACCGTCCAGCCTGCCCAGCTGCGGCAGAGCCACCGCTGCCAGAAGCTCGGGCATCCGAAAGTTAACACCGCAGAGCAGCTCATCCACATTGAACTTAAGCTGCAACGCGCCGATCACGTCATGAAACATGTTCGCGCGTTTCCACACTGATTCGTCGTCCGTAACCACCATCCCGCCCTCGCCGGACGTGATAATCTTGTTGAATTGAAGACTGAAACAGCCGACATCGCCGAACGTCCCCAGCGGTTGCCCTTTGTAACTGCCGCCGTTTGCCTGCGCAACGTCCTCAATGACCTTGAGCCCTTGATCATTCGCCAGCGCCATCAGTTCATCCATTCGGCAGGGCGCACCGCGCATATGCACCGGCATGATTGCTTTCGTGTACGGGGTTATTTTCCGCTCAACGTCCTCCGGGTCCAGCAAGAGCGTCTCGTCGACTTCAGCGATCACGGGAATTCCGCCTGCCGCAACGACCGCTGACGCAGACGCGATCCACGTGTATGCAGGCACGATCACCTCATCGCCCGGCCCGATGCCAATACCATGCAGGCCGCAGACCAGTGACGCAGTACCCGATGTGACCGCCACCGCGTATTGGGAGCCCTTCTTTTTGGCAAATGCCTCTTCCAACTGCGTGGCCTTTGAATCCGCCTCGCCGGGACCGTAATAACGAAAAAGCCGCTTGGCCCGCAGCACTTCCAGGACACCTGCCTCTTCCTCCTCCGCAATCGCCATGCCGCCCGGATACATAGGGGGATCCGGACTCTGTTTTGCCGGCGCGCCGCCATGTATGGCCAGCCTCTGACTCTCCACTTGGGTCATGACTCTTCTCCCTCAACGGTTGTATGTACGACAGCCCCCCCTTTCATCCGGTGGGGCACATGCTGCCCATCGTGTTGTGAACGCAACGCAGTTAGGTAGCTCGGATCCCTTTTTGTCGCAGGCCCTTCCCGTTTGAACCCGCATACATGGGCTGATTCACCTATGGCCCCAACTGCTCAATGTACACATAGTAGGCGCCCAACTCATCCCCGTCTTCCGTCTCGAACCAAGTCTGCAAGTGGGTACGCCTCGCTGGCAGCGACAGAGTGAAACGAATCCCATCGTCACCGAGTGCAACTTCCCCGCTTGTTTCTTCACCCGCAATCGCGATGCGGGCGCGATACACTGGCAAGGCAACGCCCCCGCCCCAAGGTATCCGCTCTTTCAGAGACGGTTCAACTCCATCTGCCCCCTGTTCTCCTTGCCCTTCTGCTACCGGCTGGATGGCGATATCCCTGAACGACTTCGGTTCCCCGCCAGCCAGTCCCGCCCGGATCGCCGCGCCCTCCTCTTCGGGCCAGCGGCGCAGTGTGAAACTGTATCTTCCTGCCTCGACTACCTCAACCTCCCAATGGCCGTTACAAATCAGGCCCTGGCGCACAAGGCTCTGGTTCCACGCGCATTCGCAATCGTCGTTGCGCCAGTCGTGCGTATTCAGCCGTAACCTGTCTGCTCCCGGTCCTCCGATGGCGATCGGGATGTCTTCGTCAAACTGACGCGAGACCTTCTGCCACCACGCTTCATAAGCCAGGCGCAATTCGGAAACGACGTCAGGATGAGCCGCGGCAACGTCCCTCCGCTGCTCGGGATCATCCTTGATCGCATACAGCTCTCGCCCATTCACGAGCCGCCAGCGGCCTGTCATGACTGCGCTCTTGCGCCACTTCACCGGATACGCCAGTCTCTGTGAATCAGTAACCAGTGCTCGATCGGGCCAGACTGTCTCCTCGCCCCCTTCAGGCTGTAACAGGCGCGCCAAACTTCGTCCGTCAAAACTGTCAGGTTCACTGTCGTCCAGGCCGCACATCTCGATCAGCGTCGGCAGCACATCCACATTGGCTGTAACTTCATCCACGTCCCACCCGGCGCTGATCCCGCCCGCGGGCCAGTGGAGAAAAAAAGGTGCGCGGTGTCCGCCGTCGTATTCCGATCCCTTCTGCCCGCGCATGCCGGCATTGTACCCGCTGCTCACAAACTGGTCTTCGTCGACGGCCACGCCGCCCGCAGAGCCGTTGTCGGTCATGAAGATAAAGATCGTGTTTTCCGCCAAATCCAGCTCTGCCAGCCTGCGCCGCAGGCCGCCTACATTCTCATCAATGTTGGCCACCATTCCGTAGAATTTGGCGCGCTCCGCGTGGGGAGTCAGAGGAAGATAGAGATCGCTGTAGATGGGGTCCACCAAGTGGGGCGAGTGCGGCGCGTTTGTAGGGATATAGCAGAAGAACCTTCTGGTCCGGTTCCTCTCGATAAACTTCAGCGCTTCCTGAAACCAGACGTCAGTGCAGTAGCCCTCATATCGGGAATGCCGCTCCCCGTCCCAATAGCTGTCATCAAAATAGTTGTTGCCCCAGTAGTCAGGCGTCTGACCGACTCCTCCGCCCCCATGAACCACTACGGTCTCGAAGCCGCGGTCTTGAGGCCGGTAGGGCGCGTTGTCCCCCAGATGCCATTTCCCAAAAATCCCCGTCGCGTACCCGCTCCGCCGAAAATAGTCAGCCATACTGACCTCGTCGGACCGCAACAGGGAACGCCCTCCAATCGTGTGCCAGACTCCCGTGCTATTGGCGTAGTGACCCGTAAGCAAACCCGCGCGTGTCGGCGCGCACGTCGGCCCAACATGGTAATCGGTCAATCGAACACTGGAAGCATAAAGCGCGTCAAGATGAGGCGTTCGGACCACAGGATTGCCGTGACAGGAAAGATCACCGTATCCCTGGTCATCCGTGAGGACAAAGACTACGTTTGGCAGGACTTCGGGCATCCCTCAATTCCTCATTGCCATGGGGTTTTGAACTCGCCGAAGTTGTTCTCCTCGTCCTTGCCTCGAACCAGCACCGGTTTCCAGCGCCCGTCCAAAGAGTTGTCCTCGGCCTGCCGCACCCAGGTGGGCACGTAGCGCAGAGTGAGCCCGCAACGCCGCCTGTTCGAGCGGTTCGGCAGACTGCCGTGGATGAGTGTGCCGTCGTGAATCGAAATCTGACCGGCATGCAGCGGCAGATCGACCGCGGTCGCCGCTTCCTCCGGCGCAACGTGGACCTCCTGGTTAATGCTGAGCAGATTACCCGCCTGCTCGGCTTTGCCGTGCTCGACGACTCCGGAAACATGCGTGCAAGGGATCACCTGCATGCAACCGTTCTCCACGTCGCTGGCGTCAACCGCGTACCAGGCCGTGATTGCCGTCGGCGGATCCAGTCCCCAGAAGGTCACGTCCTGGTGCCAGGCCACAAAGGCCTCTGCCTCTTCGCCTTCACCGTACTTGTTGAAAAAGTGGGTCGCCAGCAGCAGCACATTCGGGCCGATCAGGGATTCGATCGCGTCCAGAATTGTGGGGTGAGTGGCGAGCCTCCAGATGAACTCTTCCTCATAGTGGTAGTCTATCAGCCCAATCTGCGCAGTCTCCTTACCAACTCGATCCTCCAGATCGTCGAAGGCCTCGCGATAACTGGCTACTTGCGGCCCGTCAATTACATCGATTGCTCCAATATAACCGTCGCGCTTATATGCTTCCACTTGGGCCGGGGAAAGGATCATGATACCCTCCTTGGCGAAATTGAAACTGATAGCTGATGAGGATAACGCTTGTACGCCGCGATTGCAAGCAGAAAAAATGCGGCGGGTGTACGCCGGATTTGGGGGCGCCTCACTGGGATCGCGGGCGTCTCGCCCGCAGCCTGTGCAGTTGGACAGAGGCAGCCGGAAACTCGCCCCATTTTGGGATGCACCAAATGCGGCCAGGTCATGCAAATCAATCTGCACTGTGTTAGACTGAACAGAATGGAGTAACGGCCCAAATCGGGTCTCAATTCTAAGGAGTAGGCAATCATGGCCGAACGTGAAGTGCCAGGCTGGGTAAAGGAACACATTGGCCGCTATCTCGAATCCAACGGCGAAGACGGCCACATTTGGAACGGTGTCCCCACCTTGCTGCTGACGACCACAGGGAGGCGTACCGGAAAGGCCCGTACCACGCCTCTCATATACGGCAAAGTTGAAGGCGAGGAGACCTACGTGATCGTTGCCTCCCGCGGCGGCGCCGAACACCACCCTTCCTGGTATCTCAATCTGGTCGTAACGCCGGCCGTCCAGTTGCGGGTCGGAGCCGATTGCTTCGACGCCACCGCTCACACCGCCTCCCCGGAGGAAAAGCCGGCTCTGTGGAACATGATGGCGGAGATTTGGCCCGCGTACAACGACTACCAGGCCAAGACCGACCGCGTAATTCCCGTCGTAATTCTGAAACGGGCTTGAAGAAGCCAAAACGTCTCCGCGCCCCCTTGATGCGAAAATGAGCATTCTTCCCGACAGGACTGCCCATGCCGGCTCTCTGAACCTTCCCGCCCCTTTCCCGATCCTCTCCGTCGAAACCGATAACTACCGCACCAAAACCTTCACGCTCGACCTCAGCCTGAACGCTCTGCCCGGGCAATTCGTAATGGCTTGGCTGCCCCGCTTCGATGAAAAACCCTTTTCCCTGGTTGCCGCCGACCCGGTAACATTGATGGTTACGGCCGTCGGCCCCTTCACCAACTTGCTGCATGCGATGGGTCCCGGCGATCAACTATGGGTCCGCGGGCCGTTCGGAAAAGGTTACCGTCTTCCCAGCCGCGGCATGCGCGCCGTCTTCATTGGGGGAGGTTACGGCGTAGCTCCACTCCTCTGGCTGGCCCGCGCTTGGCGCTGGCAACTGGATGCCCTGACCGTTATCATCGGCGCCGGCGCGGCCGCCGACCTGCTCTATTTTGATCGCTTCACCGACCTGAAGAGGGACAAGAGAAACGAAGCCGCCGCATTAGAGGTGCTCACCTGTACCGAGGACGGCAGCGCAGGATCCAAAGGGCTTGCCACCGATCTACTGGCAGATTCCCTGGCATTAGGAGAAATCGATCTGTTGTGTGCTTGTGGGCCGCACGGAATGCTCTCCGCCATTGACCGCTTAGGTGCAAGGCACGGCGTGCCGCGCCAGCTTTCGTGGGAGGCCTATATGCGCTGCGCAGTAGGGATCTGCGGCTCCTGCGAACTGAATGGCAGCGTCCTGTGCCTTGACGGCCCCGTCCTGGAAAACGGCCGCCTTGAGAACGCCGCTCAGCTAAGCTGGAAGGTCGGAATGTAGATTAGCCGCCGAGGGGTCACTTCTGAGGCGGCTGGCACGCCGTGAGCCGCCGTCGCGTTGAGAACGCCGTCAAGAACCGCGGCTGCGACGACCTCCGCGGCAACCGCGCCCAGAAGGCTTAGCTCAACCTGGGCGTCTAGCGCCCCCGTTGCCAGTGCGAATAGGCAGTCACCATCATAGAGAGTGTGCGCAGGTCGGGTCGTACGGCTTATTCCGGTCTGCCCCATCTGCGCCAACTTGGTTACTTCCGTTTTGCTGAGGCTGAGATTCGTGGCGACAACACCGATCGTGGTATTTTTCTGGACGGCGTGAGCGCTAAGGGACTGAGACCCGTCTCCCGCAGGCGGGGACTGGCCGGAAACCGGTGATGGCGGTCGAAAGAAAAACGAGTCCATTGCCGCGGCCGCGGCAAGGCTGTCCACCAGTTCGCCACTCTCCGGATCACGGGCCCCGGCCACCAGCTGAGCCCGCATCGGGTCCACAACGTCCCCGACGGCGTTGACTGCGATCAGCGCCGAAACGACAACGCCCCCTGGCAAAGCAACCGACGCCTGTCCCAGCCCGCCCCTCGTGCAGCGATCAACCCCAAACAGCTTTCCCACAGTACAGCCGACCCCGGCGCCGACTGATCCGCGGCTCTCGTCCACCTCGGTCGCTACCTTGCACGCTGCGAATGCATCCTCCTGAGTGGGATATACGGTTGATCCGCCAAATCCCAGGTCGTACAGAATCGCAGCCGGCACAATCGGCACCGGTGCAGCCGGCGTGAACCAGCCGTAACCCTGCCCCGCCAGCCACTTGACGACACCATGTGCCGCCCCCAGCCCGTAGGCCGATCCCCCGCTCAGAAGCACGCCGTGAACCCGGTCCACACGGTTCACAGGATCGAGCAGAGCCGTCTCCCGCGTCCCCGGGGCCGAACCGCGCACGTCGACACCTCCGCAACTCCCCTCAAGTGTCAACACGACAGTGCAGCCGGTTCCATGAACAGGATCCGACCAGTGGCCGACCAAAGTGCCCTGCACATCGGTCAGCGCATTATTCACTTTTCGCCATTCTTGCTGTTACTTGCCTTTTCAAATAGGCCATGAGGACATGCAGGCCGCGCAATCGTTGTGGTGAGATCGCCTCATGCAGGCCAAGCAGGTAATGGATGTCGTCCGGCGTGTGCAAAACAGTGTCGGGGGCCGCGCGCTCCAGTCCTTCCTGCACGATCGCGGCGTAGCCCCGAACCGTTGGCGATTCCTTCGGCACGTCGATGTATACGTGCACGCCCGCGTCTACTATGTCGGCAAAAACGAATATCGGAGTCTGACATTCGTGCACTTGCTCCATTTGGTCGCGGGCGTCGTGCAAAAAGCCGGGAAGGTCCGGCATACTCATTGCGAAATCGAGGAGAGACTCCAGCCGCTCCCGCGGTTCCATACTGCGAAAATCCTCGATGATCTCCCGCAGAGGCGGTGGAGTCCGGTCAATCTTTTCTTCAAGTGTAAGGTCGAAATCCATCAAAAGGGCCAGCGCTTCTGTCACCCTTGCCGGCGACAGAGCGTAAATGTCAAAGCTATTTTGAGCGCTTCAAAACCGGTAGGCCGTTCTTGCTCTCGGATACCTCGTATCCATCCGGAACGGCCTCCAGCGAGCCCTCCTTCTCTTCCTTGGCAAAGAAGTAAAGAGTCTGTTGTCGACCGTTACGCAACGTCGTTTCCTTTGAATGTAGATAGTACGTTCTGCCCTTGGAATTCGTGTGCGCATACGCCATGTTTGGATGCTCCTTTGCAAACTACAGAATGCTTTTTCCACTACCCATTCGCAAGAGTTCGGCCATCCGGAGGTCTGAACCGGTATGCGAATCGGGTGAACTGTACCATATACAGTTAGGTAAATTGTAATCCAGCTTTCCGAAACCTCAAAAAGCGCAACTATTCTTTACTGTAAATGACGGATGTTCACGGCCCGCGAAGCAATATATGTGTCCGTATAGTCCGCCGGCGGCTGACCCTCCCATCGGTCTTCATAGAAGCCGGTAATCACAAACCCGGCATCGAGCTGACCACCAATCTGGTCTGTGAGCGTGTGTCCGAACTCCAGAGCCTCTCCGGCCCGAATATAGGCATTCCTCTCCGAGCTGGATATGCTCGTGAGGTCCGAATAAGGAAGCCTGTGCCGTACCTCTAAGACGCCTTCATCAATCTTCTTCTGGTCAAACAAGAAAAGGACAGGGTTGACAAAAGCCGCCATCAAAACGCCGCCCCGCTTCAGCACGCGGGCGCACTCACGCCATACCGGGCACACTTCAGGTACGAACAGATTCGAACAGGGGTGGACGATTAAGTCGAACTTCCCGTCTGGAAATGCCCCCAGGTCCCGCATGTCACCTTCGACCGTCGCCAGTTCCAGACCCTCGCGTTCGGCTACAAGACGGTCCTGCGCCAGCTGGCGGGGCGAGTTGTCAAATACCGTAACTCGCGCGCCCGCGCTTTCGCCGGCAGCGGCCAGTACCGGCCCCTGTTGACCGCCCCCGGCAGCCAGACAAAGAATCTCCGCCTTTCTGAATTCAGGAAACCAGGCTCGCGGCACAGGCTTCGTCGGCGTGAGGATGATCTCCCAGCTTCCCCGCCGTGCCGAAGCAACGGTTTCCGCGCTGACCGGTACCGTCCATCTGCTCTTGCGCTCGACCGCCTTATCCCATGCGTATCGGTTGAAGGACTGGACGTCCTCAAATCCTTCCATCATTCTCGCTTGTCGCTGAAAAAGGGAATCGAGAACTGGCCGGGGGCACGATCACCGTCCTGTCGGAGACCGCCTGTCTCTGCGGCCCTTCAATTTCTCTTCCGCTCGATTCCTGCGTTCAATTCGCTCCTGTTGGATCTGTTCGCTCAAGCCGGGAAGCGGTCCTTCCCGTAAGATGCAAATGATTTCCGCCATGATACAGACCGCAATCTCAGCCGGTGTGATCGCCCCAATGTCAATGCCTATCGGCGCACACACGCGATCAAATTTCGACGCCGGTATCCTCTGCTCCTTTTCAAGCAGCTCAAATACCGCGCGAATGCGCCGCCGGCTTCCGATCATGCCCAGATAAGCTAACGGATCATCCAGCACTTCCAGCAGACAGTCGATATCATGTTGGTGGCCTCGCGTCACCAGCACGATATAAGTGTCGCTGTCAAACGCCTCCTTGTCCTGCCGCAAGTCGACCAGTGTCGGCCGAAACGGCCCTGCAACGACTCGGTCGGCACTGGGAAACCGGGACGCATGGGCGTATTGGGGGCGATCATCGATCACCGTAACCAGGAAGTCGCACGTCTTCGCGATCGAGGCCAGTGGGATGGCAATATGGCCTGCGCCGGCAATGATCAGATGAGGAGGACGGGCCTGGACTTCTACAAATACCGAGTAACTCCCATCCTCCTCCTTATAGTTAAAATGCTCGTGTCGCTTGCGCGCAATCGCCAACCGGGCATCCCTAAGCACCCCGCCAATCCGATCCCCCAGATTCAAATTCCCAATATGGCGCCTTTCCGGTTCTGGCCAGACAACAGCATTCTTTCCGACCGCCCGCGCGTAGACGCCCTCGCCAGAGGTGACCGTTACAAGCGCCACCGCTTCTCTCTTCTCGATCGCTTTAAGAAGTGAGTTGAGCAGCTTTTCCTGCATGTTTCCCTTGTGAAATCCTATGTAACCAACCCACTCGCCGGCAGGCAGTATCCGCCGGCGCTTCGCGCGGCGCCATAAATGTGCACGCCCCTTGCCGTTAGACACGTCCCGGTCCAGATGCTAGAATCCGACATATGCCCTTTTACAGACTCGCCTCTCCTTTCGCAATAGTGGGCCTTGCCAATTGCCGGCGGGGCAAGGAGCTAAGAACTGCATGATCGAAATCTTTCAAACTGAAAATCTGGTAGCTCTGCTGACCCTTGTCCTGCTGGAAATCGTTCTCGGCATTGACAATGTTATCTTCATTGCTATCCTGAGCGGCAAGCTGCCCCAAAGCCAGCAGGCTAGAGCGCGCTCAACCGGAATCGCGCTGGCCGTGATTGCCCGCATCGCGCTGCTTTTCAGTATCGCTTGGATCATGCGGCTGACCCACCCCCTGTTCACTCTGTTCCAACATGACGTTTCCGGCCGCGACCTGATTCTTCTCGTCGGTGGCCTGTTCCTGATCGGCAAGAGCACTTTCGAAATCCACGAAAAACTCGAAGCCGCGGGACACGACCGCAAGACGCAAAAGACTGCAACCTTCGTCTCCGTCATCACCCAGATCATCATCATCGACATCGTCTTTTCCCTTGACTCGGTCATTACGGCCGTGGGAATCTCAGGAAACCTCTGGGTAATGGTTCCCGCCGTCATCGTAGCGGCCGCAGTGATGCTGTTCTTTGCCGGACCAATCGCCGCCTATGTCGAACGACATCCTACGATGAAGATACTGGCGCTGGCTTTTCTGATTCTTATCGGTTTTCTGCTTGTCTTGGAAGGTTGGCTTCACGAAGCGGTTGAGGAGCTTCATTTGAAAAACTATGCTTATTTTGCCATGGCCTTCTCGCTTGTCGTCGAAATGATAAACCTGAGAGTCAGAGAGAAGTCGCAGCCCGTGCACCTGCACAGCCGCATTCCGGCTTCCCATGCGGATGAGGACGAGGAGAACCGACCGGAGTAGGTTCAAACGCCGTTTGTCTGCCGGTCTGATAGCCAGTGGGGATTAAGCCGCTTCGTCCGAGGAGTCGTCGCCGCCTTCTCCTTCCCAGCGCTCAACGAACACATCCATTACGCCGCCGCACACGCCCAGGCTGTTCATGGAGATGTCTTCGGTCAGGTCAACGTGAACGGTTCGCGGTATCCCATCATGGATAACATCCAGCCCGGCGCGAATTACATCCGCCTCCCCGCAGCCGCCACCCACCGTTCCCACGTGCCGGCCAAGCGGGTGAATAACCATCTTCGCCCCCACCTCTCTGGGTACTGAGCCCTTGGCGTCGACAATCGTGGCGACGGCAACGGCCTGCTCCTCCTCTAGCATCTCCTTCAGATAGTGGTACAGTGTCGCGGTCAAGGCCTTTTCAATCCTTTCGGCTGCCCCGCATAGGCAGCGCGCGCCAAAAACGAATCTCACTTACTCCTGTGCTCTTGCTATCGGCTGTGCCCAAACGTGCGTCCCTGTAAAGCGCAGGCCCGTTCGCCTGTCTGACGAACATATGCGCTTGGTTCCGCCGTTTCAATCAACCCACTCAAAGTCCGCACGCAGTGACTCATACTCCTCCGGTAGATCCATGTCCCGTCGCACACAATCGCTGTCTACTTCCTCATAAACGATTTCTTCGCCGAACGTCTCCAAAAAGTCTCGCAGTGACTGTCCCCTTTTTAGGCCCAGTAGCTCCGAAAACGACCATTTGGGCAGATAAACGGGATGCCCGCGGCGCTGCATATAGCTGGGAACGACCACGGCCTCAGGCACAGCGTGCGCCCGCTTTATGATCTGCCGGATCACGCCGGCCGGAATGTGCGGCTGGTCTCCCAACGCCAGCAGCGCGCCAAGGGCCGGCATACCGCCTAGACACAACGCCTCGATCCCCACTTGATAAGATCGCAGCATCTCATTGTGCCGGTAGTCGGGATTGAAAATGGCCTCGGCAGGACCCTCGGCCAACTGCTCAGCGATCGCCGCGCCCCGGTGGCCCGTCACCACATATACGGGAGAGGCTCCGCCGCCTGCCAGCGCCCCCGCAACAGCCTCGATGACCGTCCCGCGTCTCCATGGCAACAACGGCTTGAAGCGCCCCATCCTGCTGCTGAACCCGGCCGCTGCTACCACCGCCGCCACACTCGCAACTTTTTCCGGCAGCCCGAATAGCGAGCTTTCGTCCATTTGTTCAGTATACCACATACCTGCGGTGAACCGGCTGATTTCAGCTCATCCATTGAATGCGCGACGCCCTCTATTTCAGTGCGCCGTTCCACCCATTTTACTAGGGCCGGACTGAAACTGGTCCCTGCAGGAAGAAATCACCTGCCGCGCCTTGCAACACGCCCTTCTCTGCCGCTGGCGGGAATTGAGCCTTTAGCGAGTAACGTACCCGGATCTCATTTACGCTCCTTTTTCTGCTCACTTGCTCCAGCGTGTCGCAGTTTCATTAAGCTCTCCAGGAAACGCAAATAAGGCATCGGCCTCTTACGCCCAAGCTGTCGACCAAGTCCAAATTGTCTCATTTCGTACATCTTCCCTTTCGGGTGCTATAATCGATCTATGCAAGATTCAGTTCAAGCCGCGCCAAATGGTTCACCAAAGGCGCGAAGCTACGATTTGGTGAAGGATCCCATCTTCTACATCACTTTCGGATTCTTCGCCTTCCTCACAACAGCTCTGCCCGCTGCTTTGGGACAACCAAACTTTCTGCCGATCGCGCAGACGGTCGCCATAACCCTCTTTCTGGCCGTTCCACTTCGAAGAGGCAGAATTGGCACGGGAATTCTGGTTCTCTCCTCTTGGATACTACTGCAGCTTCTCGTTATGATCGTGGGTTCAGCGCTCTTGCCACTCGTTTTTGAGCGGGCAATTCATGACGGTTTCGCCTATCACCGCGCCCTACTGGAGTGGTCCGCGACCGGACTCAATCTCCCCGGTTCCCTTCTTCAGAGCCCAGGGGCTCGCCTGCTTGAATTCTTTGGCATTCTTCTGGGCAGCCTGCTTTCAGCCGGTCTGGTAGGCCTCTGGTTTCTTATGCGGGCAGTGAATCAGTTCGGTTATGGGGTCGGTCGCCTGGCGCTGGAAGGGCCGTCCGCCCTGATTCTTGGGTTGATGCCTTGGAGGCTGGCGACATTAGCCGGTTACGCCGGCCTGATCGTCATGCTGGCTCAACCCCTCTTGACCAACATCTGGAATCCGGCCCGTTACTTTGCGAGGCAGCGTCGTCTGGCAGCCGCCTCCTTAATACTGATTGCTTTCGGACTGGTATTGGAATTCGCGCTCCCGGGCCTATGGCGCGCCATGTGGGCGCCATGAGTCGCATGTCTGATGGCAGGAAAATGAATCGCCGCGGGGAAATCCGAATCCTCAGGACCTGGACGAAATGAGCGGGCCGAAACAACTGGGTCCCCCCGCGGTTCCCGGATTGCCGATCATCCCTGCATTCTGCTGGTCCGTCCCCCCCAATGTTCTGCCCCACCTTGTAGTAAAATTGACAGTCACACCGACGACGGGCAAAGCAGGCTGCCGGCCCGTGGCGAACCATCTTCGCCCGTCTACAATCGAAAATGCTTCGAATAAAGAGTGTAACCTTAAAGGGCTTCAAAACCTTTGCCCAACAGACCGAATTTGCCTTCGGTTCTGGCGTAACCGCGATCGTTGGGCCAAATGGGTGCGGCAAAAGCAACGTAGCCGATGCCATCCGCTGGTGTTTAGGCGAACAGAGCTTCGGACTGCTGCGCTCGAAGAAAACCGTTGACGTCATTTTCTCAGGAAGCGCCAGAAGAGCCAGGCAGGGAATGGCGGCCGTCAGCATCGTCCTCGCCAATGAAGCCGGCGATCTCAACATCGATTTCAGCGAAGTCGAGATCACGCGCCGGGCCTACCGCGACGGTGATAATGAATACCTGATAAACGGGCAAAAGGTCCGTCTTCAGGACATTACACAGCTCCTGGGGCCTAGCGGTTTGGGAAGGCGCGCTTACGCGGTGATCGGTCAAGGGCTGATCGACCGAGTGCTCAGCCTGAGACCGGAAGAAAGGCGGGCTCTCTTCGAGGAAGCCGCAGGCATCACCGGCTATCAGCAGAAACGATCCGCCGCCTTGCGCCGGCTGGAGGCAACGCAACTTAACCTCGACCGCGTCCGCGACGTTCTGACTGAGCTTTCCCCCCGTCTAACCAGCCTCAAGCGTCAGGCGGAACGGGCCCTCGAAAGGCTCCAGATCGAAACTGACCTGAAGGACCTGCTCCAAATCTGGTACGGCTATCAGTGGCATCGCACGCTCAGCGACCTCTCGGAAGCTCGTCAAAGAGCCGAGCGCGACCAGAATTCCACCCATGCTCAACGTGAACGGTTGGACGAAATCCATGCCAAACTGGACCAACTACGCCTTCGCCAGACCAGGTTGCGCGCCGAACAGAGCAAACGCAATCAGATCAGCGAAGCCCGTCACCGCCGAGCTGCAGAAGTAATCCGCCGCCTTGCCGTGTCTCAGGAACGGCTCAGCCAGGCCGTCGCCCGTCAGGAAGACCTCAAGAGTGAATGCAGCCGGCTGCAAGCAGAAAGAGAGGCTGTACATCGGCGGTTGGAAGCTCTCGGTGTCGAAGTTGAACGTGTCCAGGAACGGCGAAACGCCTGTCAGCAGGCTCTTGAGCGCCTCCAGATTCAACTGGCTGAACGAGAAAGAGAGCAAAGCGCCGCCCAGGAGCGCTGGCGGGAGGATGTGGCAGCTTTGCGCAAAGTGGAAAATCAGAACGCCGATCTTCGCAGCCGGCTGGAGCAGCTGATTGAAAGACGCGCTGCCCTCAAGGGGAGTTTGACCCAATTCCAGGCGGAAATCCATCGGCGCAGCGATGCGGCCCAAAAGGCTGCGGAGACTTTGATCGCTCTGGAGGCTGAAAACGCTGCACGCAGCGTTCAGATCGAAGCTGCTCAGTCCGAGATCGCCGTGCTCACGGATTCCATCGAAGTCGGCATGGTTGCCCTTCGCGCCGTGGAAGAGGATAGGAACCGGGAACAGCGCGAAGTCGAGCGCTTACAGACTCGTCTCGACTTACTGCAGCCGGTTCGCGGTAAGGGAACCGTTTATGCCAGCGCCGTTAGCTCCATACTGCTAGCGTCGCAACAGGGCCGCCTGAATGGAATTATGGGCACCGTAGCCTCGCGAATTCAGGTTCCGGCCCGACTGGAAAGGGCCATTGAAGTTGCCTTGGGAGCCGCCCTGCAAAACGTGATCGCTGAGACGTGGCAGGACGCGCAAGGGGCCATCGAATTCCTGAAGAGCGCGGATGCCGGACGCGCCACGTTCCTCCCCCTAGACCGCCTGCGGTCGCGCGGTCCTATCCCGGCGCCCACTTCCAACGGAATTCTTGGAAACGCTGTAAGGTCCGTCCGGTTCGATTCTGAAGTAGCGCCTGCAATCCACCATCTCTTGCAGCGAGTCTGGATCGCTCACGACTTGTCGGCGGCCCGCCACGCCCTTGACGAGCATTCGGTTAGTTCGAGAAACGGCCGCCGCCCCAGCGGACGGGCTTCCGACTTTGTCGCATTGCCTACCGTCGTCACTCTGGAAGGGGAGATCATTCGATCCAGCGGCGCCGTCACCGGAGGCAACGACGGCAGCCGGCAACGGAGGTCAGTCCTGGCCTGGGAAAGGGAAGCTCGCGAACTGCCCGCCGAACTGAATCGCGCTATGGGACAGGCTCGTCAGGCAGCGGAAAAGACCCAAGCAACCCGGCATGAGGTCGAGGAGCAGACCCGGAAGAGAGCGCAGCTCGAAAAACAGCGGCAGCAGCTTCTTCGCGATGGGCAGCGGCGGCAGTCCGAGTTGGAGAGGGCCAGGCTGCACGCCGCCCAGGCCCGGCAGGAAGCCGCATGGCAGCTGCAGGTTCTCGATCAGAGAAAAGCCGACCTGGCAAGCTTGGACTCAAAGGAAGAGCAGATCAGAGCGGCCCTGAAAAAGGGCGCCCATACTCTGGATGCCGCCCGTGAACGGGCCAGGTTGTCCGAACAGGCGGCCCAAACCAGTCAGGATGAGATGCTCCGTCAGCTGGCAGACCTGCGCGCAGAGGCCGCCGCCGCCCAGGAGAATCTGATAAGCCGGCGCGCACTCGAAGCCGAACATAGGCGGTCTCGTGAACAGATCGACAGCCAGCTCTACGCCCGGTCTGAAAGGCAATCTGAGCTTCTTCAGGAAACAGAACAGTTGCGTTGCGAAATCGACCGAGCATCTACTGAGGAAAGTGAACTGCAGGCAGAAGGGAGCGCACATCAGCAGACGACTGCTGATATGGAAGCTGAGTTGAGGCAATTGGACCGGGATCTGGCTCGCACAGAGGAAGAAGAACGAGCCTGCCAGCAACTGGTTCTGCAGTCTGAATCAGACTGGAATACCTCCCGGCTCGCTTTGCAGCGGACGGAAGATCGCCTGGAAACCCATCGTCGCGAGATCCGCCAGGACTTCGGCCTCGCGGATATGGAAGAGGCTGCCGGTCTGGCCTACCAACCTCCCCTTCCGCTGCAGGCGCTTGTAGCCCAACTGCCCGTCGTCCAGGATCTGCCTGCAGGATTGAAGGATGACGTCAGGGAAACCCGGGCACGCGTTAGGCGGTTGAGCAATGTCAACCCGGAGGCGCCCCAGGAGTACGAAGAGGTTGCCAACCGCTATAGCTTCCTCCAGAACCAGTCAGATGACCTTGAAAAGGCGGCCGGTGACTTGAAGCGGATCATAAGCGAATTGGACATTCGAATGGAGGGTGACCTGCGTCGAACCTTCGACGCTGTCTCAACTGAATTCGTGAATTTCTTCAAGCTGCTTCTCCAGGGAGGTACGGCACAGCTCTCAATGACCGATCCCGCCGACATACTCAATACCGGTGTGGAGATCTACGCCCGCCTCCCAGGCAAGCGTACCCAGAGCCTGGACCTCCTCTCAGGAGGCGAGCGCTCTTTGACAGCATGTGCCCTGGTGTTCGCCATCCTCCGCGTCAGCCCCACTCCGTTCTGCGTGCTCGATGAGGTGGATGCTACGCTTGACGAGGCAAACGTCGACAGGCTCCGATCCGCTATGGACCTCCTGCGCGAACGGACCCAGTTCATCGTTATCACCCACAACCGGCGTACCCTCGAAATCGCCAACAACATATACGGCATCACAATGGGTGATGACGGTGTCAGCAGGGTCATAAGTCTGAGACTGGAGAGAGACAAACTGCACGCTATCGAGGAGGAAGAAAGTGGGCCAGTGTCCCTTGTTGCAATGTGATCATGACGAATCCAGGCGACCGAATTGACCATTTGAATTGCGCCGCAGCCTGCCGCTCTACCTGATGCATTGCATTGTTCCGGGCCCGTATTGCCCTGTACCTTCTGCGCGATAATTGCTTTCCCTCTTGCCAGCCAATACGGAAACTGTATAATGAACTGTATAATGCCGTGTGGGAAATCGCCAATCGACAGCGGGTGTACGCCAGATTTGGGGGCGCCTCACTGGGATCGCGGGCGTCTCGCCCGCAGCCTGTGCAGTTGGACAGAGGCAGCCAGAAACTCACCCCCCTTTGGACTGCACCCATCGACAGCCGGCAAACTGCCAGTTGTTAATGTAATATGGACAGCGAAACTTACTCCGACGGAGCGTATCAATGAACAGAGTTCACCCCTTGATCCGAGTTGGCGGCCCAATTCTGGGCCTTCTCATACTAATCTATGCCATCAACTCGGCGGTCGATGCTTTCCGTGCCGATCTGAAGTCGGCTCGCGACGCTGAACGGGAAGCGACCCTCGCCGCAGTCAAGGCCGAATCGGAACAGGAGGCTGAAGAGGAGGCGACCCCTGAAGCTCCGTCCCAGGACGAAGAGGTCCGGGAGGAAACCATTCCACCGGACGTTTTCTTCCGGCAGCCAACCAACAACGCCATCGTACCCCTCACTTTCGTCGTGAAAATGGGCGCCGTAGGCGTGACGGTTGACCCGTCAGGCGAGGCTATCCCCGGATCAGGGCACATGCACATTCTCGTGGATACCGATTTCATTCCTGACGGCGAGATTATCCCGACAGACGAGCAGCATCTCCATTACGGCGACGGCTCTCTTGAGGCAGAACTGACACTGTCGCCCGGCGAGCACACTCTGCATCTGCAATTCGCCGACGGTCTCCACACTGCCTTGGAAGGCGACCAGTACCGCGACACGATTGTTGTCTTCGTTGAAGAAGGCGCGCCTGACCAATCTGTGGCCTTCTTTGATCCTCTCGACGGCACGACCGTATCATCACCGTTTGAAGTCGTGATGACGGCAACCGGCCTCGTCGTCGAACCGTCCGGTGAAGTCAATGATGACGCCGGACATTTTCACATCCTCGTCGACACCGATTTCGTCCCCGTTGGGGAAATCATCCCCACCGATGAACAGCACCTCCACTACGGCAAAGGCCAGACAGCCATTTCACTCGAACTCGAGCCCGGCGAGCACACCCTGCGCCTCCAATTCGCTGACGGTCTCCACACTGCCTTGGACGGTGACCAGTACCGCGACACCATCACCGTCGTCGTCGAAGAGGGTGACCAGACGCCGTCGGTAAACTTTGAAACGCCCGCCGACGGCGTGACCGTTTCGTCACCATTTGAGGTCGTTATGGCGGCAACCGGCCTCATCGTCGAACCGTCTGGCGAAGTCAACGACGGCGCAGGCCATTTCCACATCCTCATCGATACCGACTTCGTACCTGCAGGCCAGGTCATCCCCACCGACGATCAGCACCTTCATTACGGCCAGGGCCAGACAGCCATCTCGCTCGAACTTGAACCTGGCGAGCACACCCTGCGCCTGCAATTCGCCGACGGAGCCCACACCGCACTGGAAGGCGACCAATACCGCGACACCATTACCGTCGTCGTCAAAGAAGGCACAGTGACCCCGTCAGTTGGCTTTGAACTGCCCGCTGACGGCGCTACCGTTTCTTCAAGATTCAAAGTCGTAATGGCAGCTGCCGGCCTCGTGGTTGAGCCCTCCGGCGAGATTAACGAAGGGGCCGGGCACTTCCACATCCTCATCGATACCGACTTCGTACCTGCAGGCCAGGTCATCCCCACTGACGACCAGCACCTCCACTACGGCAAAGGCCAGCAGACGGTCTACCTTGAACTTGGACCCGGCGAGCACACCCTGCGCCTGCAATTCGCCGACGGAGCCCACACCGCACTGGAAGGCGACCAATACCGCGACACCATTACCGTCGTCGTCGAAGAAGGCACAGTGACCCCGTCAGTTGGCTTTGGACTGCCCGCCGACGGCGCTACCGTTTCGTCACCGTTTGATGTCGTTATGGCCTCCGCCGGCCTTGTGGTCGAGCCCTCCGGCGAGATCAACGAGGGTGCCGGACACTTCCATATCCTCGTCGATACTGACTTCGTCCCTGCAGGCCAGGTCATCCCTACCGACGACTGGCATCTCCATTACGGCCAGGGCCAGACAGCCGTCTCGCTCGAACTTGAACCTGGCGAGCACACCCTGCGCCTGCAATTCGCCGACGGAGCCCACATCGCACTGGAAGGTGACCAGTACCGCGACACCATCACCGTCGTCGTCGAAGCGGTCCGGTCAACTGAACAAGGGTCTTCAACCTCCGGTCAGCTGGCACAGGAAACAATAGACCTCGCCATCGAGGCCATGACCAGGACGGGCTGTAACAGTTGCCATGTAACCACTGGACTTCCCGAGGTAGACGCGGCCATGCTTGGTCCCGCCCAGACAAACTTGGGCGCGATTGCTGGCACCCGTCGCGAAGGCTATACCGCCGAGGAGTACCTTCGGGAGGCCATTCTCGAGCCGAGCGCATTTATCGTCGAAGAATGTCCCCTCGGACAGTGCCTCCAGGTGATGCCGGAAAATTACGGCGAGCTCCTGACCGAAGAAGAATTAGACGCCATCGTTGCCTACCTCCTGTCCCTCAAAACGGAGGAGTAGTCAGCAGGCCTCTTCTCCCAACAAAAGAAAATCCCCTGACGTCGCATTAGACGTCAGGGGAAATCAGACCTGATTCTGATGTGCCTGTTCCCGTTCTGGCTTCTTCCTCCCGGATACGGTCAGGTCTCTTTCCGGCCGCCCTCTAAAACTCTTACCCGGAGATTACCAGAAGCAGCACCCAGAGAAAGCTGATTGAGCTTACGATGCTCACAGCCATCGCCAAGAAAAACTTCGGACTGTAGTTCTGCCTCAGGCGGAGGGACGGCTGCCACTTTACGGGCAACATCGACCTGGACTTTACCGGCAACAGCGCGCCCGAGCGGCTCCTGCTCTTCTTTGGCGTAAATCGTGGAAAAGCGGCTTCGTAGGTCATGGCTGCTCTCCTTACCGAATGATTGCGAAATAAATCCGAAATGATACAACTGATTATACACGATAAATGTTCAGTTGTCCATACCTGAAATGAGAATACCACATCTGCAAACACGATGCAAATTGGCAATTTCGCCGGGGTGTACGCCAGATTTGGGGGCGCCTCACTGGGTTTGCGCTGCCAGCGACACCACGAGACCAGCTGGCCTGCAAGCCCCTGCTGGACAGCGCAAAGTCGCGGGCGTCTCGCCCGCAGCCTGTGCAGTTGGACAGAGGCAGCCGGAAACTCGCCCCCATTTTGAATCGCACCCATTTCGCCGCAGTATCGCCCTCTGAACGGCGTCAATGTAACCCGGCCAAACTGTTCTGCCTCCCGGTCATCGAAATTGCCGACTCGAATCATTCGACTGGATACGCGGCCGAAAAGCTGTTAACTGGGAGTCGTCCTTCCTGACATGCTATCCAGCAATTGACGATCCCTCGCCCTGCCGCTCGTCAGAGAGGCCAGGAATCTTCCTCTTCCTGCACGTCACCCTCTTCATCATCGAGTTCCGGGTCGCCATCGTCTACCCCATAAAGACTCTCATCCAGGTCGTCTTCGAAAATCGATTCATCCTCCAGCCACTCATACTCATCTTCGTTCTTGTCGGTAGCTGCGCCCGTGCCTGCCAAGGAGTCCGCAATCTCGATTTCATCGAAAGTTATGCACGAAAGTGTTACCGGATCCAACTCAATTTCATCGGCGTCACACCATCCATTCAACCAAAAATTACAACGCTTCTGCGGGCAGCGCACCCGGCTCATTTGGAGTCCTCCCACATGGCGGGCTCATGGGGCCGCGCATGAATGACATAATGCCCTTACAGAACGCGCCCTCACACGTTTGATCGATAACTTCGAGTATAGCAGAAAATCCCCGCCCGTCAATCGTTTTTGGAACTTTTTGTCCTAACTTTTGTATGACTCACTGGTTAACGCGCTTGGATTCTGCCTCTTTCAGCTCGCGATCGTGCAGAATTGCCCCGATTTCGGAACCAAAAGGGCGCCATTTCACTGTTCTTCATGATGGGACGCCAGTGGGCGAAGACGCCCCTCCCCTCGGATCCCAGGCCTCGCCGCCAGTACGTCGCCATTCTCACAGGTCGGCTAGGCAACCGGAAGCGCTACGCCTCCGCAACAGTTAACTCGCTCTTCAAATCCTCCACAATCGAGCCGGAGCGCGACTAACACCTATCTCCTTTGCCCTGCAGTGCGCCATGCATGGCGCCAAACACGGAAACCTCCACGCCAGAACCACGTACTATCCTATATCAGGGTACCAAACGTCCGTTGCGCATTGACCGAAATCTGATCATCCATTTGGGGAACCTCCATGAGTACGCTTGGCAACGTCATCTGGCTTATTTTCGGCGGTCTGATCGCCGCTCTCGGCTACTTCATCGGCGGACTGCTTCTCTGCCTCACAGTCGTCGGCATTCCAGTCGGCCTGCAATCGCTCAAGATCGGCGTCGCGACCCTCGCCCCATTCGGCAAGGAGGTAGTAGAAGGACTTCACGCGAACAGTACGCTTCGTGTTCTCTTTAACTTGATCTGGCTGATTCTCTTCGGTTGGGAGATCGCATTGGCCCATCTGTTGTCGGCACTGATACTCACCCTCACCATCGTGGGCATCCCTTTCGCCAAGCAGCATATCAAACTGATCCCACTCGCCCTCTTCCCCTTCGGCAGAGACCTGCGATAACTCTGGCAGCCGCATCCCCGCCGTCATCTACCCTTACGTCTGTGCAACCCTACGCCGCATGGCGCATAGTCCCTTGAGCCAAGCGGCGGGGCATCGCCTCCGACGGCCTGACTGACCAAGTACACAACGATTCACGGTCCTCACTTCACCAACTGCTCACAGCGCTTTTGCAACAAGCCCGCTTCTCATTACATCCATCTATGCCGGAGTCTGGGTTTCAGAAAGCGTAAATCTCAAGATGGTGGTGTGTGTGAATTAGAGCAGTAGACCTGCTCCTTGTAGTGCAATCCATTGACACTTGAGCGCGCCAAACCGGATACGAAAGTTAGGGTAGCTGTTGCAACTGTGGTAAAAGATAATCGAAAATCGTTCTCATTTGAGACTAGGAACACACCGAATTCATCTATGGCAGGCACCTGCTTTCTGCCCGCGCCAATGCTTCATTGTCCAGAGTGTCACCGCTGTCGGCCCGCTGTTTCCCCCTTTAGCGCGACCCTCCAGACTGCAAGCGAATCTGTTCCCACTGCATCGATTAGCTCTAAAGCTCTTCGAATGCCGGGAGATCTTTTGGTCGAATCGGTCGGCCGAGTGCTTTGGGCCCGAAGAAAGGGAATTTTAGGACCGCAAGACTCGAAGGCGGCGTTCTACCGTGAGTTCGTACCGCTCAGGACCTGGGCGGGATGTGTATTTGGTCGATTGGCAAGTTCACCGGGCCCGGACTTAGCCCTCCGGCAACCGGCTGACTGATTCAACTATGTTAGCGGCATCCATTTCACTCATTATTGTCAGCGGTATCATCCTCTATTGGATTCGGCCGCACGCGCGTGCCTGGGCCGGCTGGCTTTCGGCATTCCCGCCCTTAGCTGTCACAGTCTGGCAGGTCTCCGCCGCCCTCCCTCTTCTAACAGGCAGCGTCGGTACGGCGCCTAGCGGCAACGGTACTCTGCAAAACGGCGCCATCATCGCCGAACAGTATCGCTGGATTGAAAGCCTGGGATTGGAACTCTCTTTCCGCCTGGACGGCCTCTCATTGCTCTTCGGCCTCATCATTTCCGGTGTCGGCGCCGCCGTCGCCCTTTACACGCATTACTATCTCGAAAACGATGAACGCCAGGGCTACTTCTACCTTTCTCTCTTTGCCTTCATGGCCTCGATGTTGGGCTTGGTCTGGGCCGACAATCTTCTGACTCTGTTCGTCTTTTGGGAAGGAACGAGCATTACGAGCTATCTTCTTATCGGATACTCCCACCAGTCTGCCGTCGCCAGGGGGGGAGCACGCAACGCCTTCATCGTCACAGCCGGTGGCGGCCTCGCCTTAATCGCCGGCATGATCCTGTTAGGGCAGCAAAGCGGAACCTATACCATCAGCGAGATCGTCTCCCGCCCCGGCCTGACCGACCTCGACCTCTATCCGGGCATCCTGATCCTGATTCTTATCGGCGCTTTTTCCAAGTCGGCCCAATTCCCCTTTCACTGGTGGTTGCCAGGCGCCATGGCCGCGCCCACCCCTGCAAGCGCTTACCTACATTCCGCTACCATGGTCAAAGCGGGCATCTATCTCCTGGCCCGTCTCCACCCTGCTCTCAGCGGCCATCCCATGTGGCTATGGGCGCTCCTCTCGTTTGGCGGCATCACAATGCTGGTAGGAGCCGTCACCGCCATACGGCATTGGGATATGAAGGCACTGCTGGCCTACGCTACCGTCAGCCAGCTTGGCGTCCTGACCACACTACTGGCCTTTCGCGGCGAGGCCGCCTTGCTGGCCGTCGTCGTCGGAATCCTCGCCCACGCTCTCTACAAGGGGCCCCTCTTTCTGGTGGCCGGCATTGTGGACCACGCGACCGGCGTCAGAGACCTGAGAAAACTCACAGGCCTCAGACAATCCCTCCCCGTCACCACCGCGGTGGCGCTGCTGGCGGGCCTTTCCATGGCTGGCATCCCGCCGCTCTTTGGGTTCGTAGCCAAGGAGGCCCTGCTTGAATCATTCTTTGATTCTGTCGAACACGGCGCCTTTGCGGGTTGGATTGCATTTGGCGCCGCAGCCGTCGCCGGAGCCTTCTTCGTTACCTACAGTCTGACACTCCTGTGGGAAGCCTTTTTGCGGACCGCAACGAACGGTGAGGCTGAAGGTTCTACCCAGAAAAATGCTGGTCAAAAGGCTCAGACCCAAGTTCATCACGCTCCAGCCGCCCCGTTCGTTGCCGCCCCGCTCCTGCTCGTTGCCCTGGGCACCGTTGCCCCCTTTGCCCTGCAGCCGCTCGACACCTTCCTGACGTCCGCGGCAGCATCGATTTCAGGCGCGCCCGTCCACAAGCACGTATCCCTTTGGCATGGGTTTACTCCAGTGTTACTGACAAGCCTGCTTGCCATCACCGTTGGCGCATGGTTCTTCCTGAATCGGGCATTCCTGCGCCGGACCTTGGCCGTGATGCCCGAAAGCCTGCGCGGCGTCGTAATCTTTCAGAAAACCCTCGACGGAATCTACGCGCTGGGGCAGATCACGGCCCGCCTCTCCCAGGGCTATACATTGGCTTCGCAGGCCGCTATCGTTCTGCTCGCCGCCTTCGTTCCTGTTGCCGTGGCGCTGCTCCAGATCGCGCCCAGGGACATTCTGCCTTCGACCGATGTCCTTCCCGGTGCCCCCGAAACAGTTCTGATACTCCTGATGGTCGTATCCACCTACGTCACTGTCCGCATTAGAAACCGCTTGGGCGCAATCGTTAGCTTGGGCGTGGTAGGCGTTTCCGTGACCCTTTTCTACGTCTTCTTCAGCGCGCCGGACCTGGCTCTTACCCAGCTTCTCATCGAAGTATTGACAGTTGTACTGCTCGTACTCGTCTTCACAAAGCTACCGCCGGATACTCGCCCGCCCATGCAGAAACTGAAACAAACGCGCAATGTGCTGGTTGCCCTGGCGACAGGAGCCTTTGGCTTCTTCCTCGTCCTCTTCAACACCAGCGAAGCAATGCAGGCCGCCCAGTCAATCAGCGGCTACTTTCTGCATAATGCAGTGCCCAAAGGTAACGGAACCAATGTCGTAAATGTAATCCTGGTCGACTTCCGCGCCTTCGACACAATGGGAGAAATCACCGTTCTGGCACTGGCGGCCTTGGGTGGGTACGCCCTGTTGAACGCCCCCCGTGTCAATCTGCCTTCGTTGATGTCACAACGACCAGAATCGGAGTCCGGCGAGAGCCGGCAGGTCCCCAATACAGCCGAAACCGAACAGTCGAGTACCGAATCGCCTGTAAAAACAGGTGAGAACGGCAGTGGATAGTGAATAGTGAAGGGCAGTTACTATCCACTAACCACTGGTTTGAGAAATGAAGCAGGAAATCTGAGACGCATCATCAGTCTTTATGCCTGAACTCTATCTTCGTCTCCTGAATCGCATCCTGACGCCTGTCCTTCTGTTACTGGCTCTTTACCTGCTGTTTCGCGGCCACAACTTGCCCGGAGGCGGCTTTATCGCCGGGCTGATGGCCGCCGCCGGCTTTCAGCTTCAGATACTGAGCCGGGGTCACGACGCGGTCCGGCGCACTATCGGACCTTACCTGAACAGCGGAATCGGCTTGGGCCTGGCCGTCGCCATCTGCGCCGGCATCGTCGGATTGTTGCAGGGAATCTTCTTCAAAGGCGTATGGTTCAGCCTGAACCTGCCTCTCCTCGGCTATCTGAAAATCGGGACGCCCGTAATCTTCGACCTGGGTGTCTTTCTCGTCGTGGTCAGCGTCGCCACCGCCTACCTGCTCGGCCTCAGCCGCGCTTCTGACACAGCCGCCGCGGCGCGCCATGACGCGGCCTCCCCGGTTCGCGCCCACAGTCCCGCCTCCGACCCGCCGGACGTGAACGTCGAACCTGGTCTAAAGGCAGACACATGATCTCCTTACTCCTGGCAATCGCCGTCGGAAGCCTCTTTGCCTCCGGAACATACCTGATCTTGCGGCGTGGGCAGATAAAGCTCATCCTCGGACTGACATTACTGAGTCACGGCGTCAATCTTCTTCTCTTTGGATCAGGCAGGCTCGTCGAAGGGCGCCCCCCTATCTTCCTGCACAAATCCGATTACGTCGAAACCATTGCCTGGAATCTGCCTGCCGACCCTTTGCCGCAGGCCCTTATCCTGACAGCAATCGTGATCAGTTTCGGCATTACCGCTTTCGTCATCGTGCTCGTCAACCGGCGCCATACAATTACGCAGACCGACTATGTCCATGGCGAATTTGTGCCACTCCTGCGGGAAGGGGACCCCTTCGATTTCTCCGAACCTTCCGAAATAGATCAGTACGACTGGCTGGCCTACGAAGTGGACGAGGTCTACGACAGCGAAGAGATGCTGACACCCTTGCCGGCCTCTGAACAGGACGAATCAACTGCTATGGAAGAGGACCAATGGCTATGAGCGCCAACCTGCTGGCCGTCCCTGTCGCCGCGCCTCTTCTGACAGCCGCTCTCATACTCCTGTTTGCCCGTTGGGGTGGACGGAGACTGATAAGGCATCAGATCGCGCTGACGACTTTGGCCCTGTGCATTAACCTTGCGGTCGCAGTGTTACTTTTCCGGGCCACTGCAGGGCAGGGGGAAAGATTCGTGCTGCAGCTGGGCGCATGGTCGGCCCCCTTCGGAATCACCGTCTATGGCGACGGACTTTCTGCTACGCTTCTGCTGCTGACGGCCCTCGTCGCGCTGGCGGTCTATCCATTCGCCGTCGCGACCATCGACTACCACAGGGCCCGCATGGGGTTTCATCCCCTCTACCTGTTCCTGCTCATGGGGGTCAACGGCGCCTTCCTGGCCGGCGATCTCTTCAATCTCTATGTCTTCTTTGAAGTGCTCCTGATGGCCAGCTTTGTTTTGCTGACCATCGGCGCCCAACCGGCCCAGACCAACAGCGGCATACGCTATGTTGTACTCAATCTCCTCGCCTCGACCGTCTTCCTGGTCGCGGCCGGCATCGCTTACGGGACCCTCGGCACACTCAATATGGCCCAGATTGCGGAGCGCCTGCCGCTGGCCTCTCCCGCAGTGAGCACGATTTTCGCCGGCTTGCTCCTGGTCGGTTTCGGCAGCAAGGCCGCGATTTTCCCCCTCTTTTTCTGGCTGCCCGCCAGCTACCACACGCCTCCCCCGGCGGTCACAGCCCTCTTTGGCGGCCTGTTGACCAAGGTCGGTGTCTACACGCTCTTCCGCAGCTTCACCCTCTTCTTCCCCGAACTGTTACTGAGCTGGCAGCCTGCCCTCTTGACCATAGCCGGCGCGACAATGCTGGTGGGCGCCCTCGGCGCGCTGGCCCAGCCCGGTATCCGCCGTGTGCTCAGTTTCCACATAATCAGCCACGTGGGATTCATGTTGATGGGTCTGGCAGTCGCTCTGAGTGGAAACAGTCTGGCCATTGGATTTGGCCTGGGCGCGGCCATCATCTATCTATGCCACCACATGATCATAAAAACCGCGCTCATCATGGCCGGCGGAGCCGTAGAGCTGCACATGGGCAGCGACCGGCTGGCCTCAATCGGCGGGCTGGTCACCAGACAGCCATTCCTGGCCTTTCTCTTCTTCATGGCCGCAATTTCCCTGGCGGGCGTCCCGCCATTCAGCGGCTTTGTAAGCAAACTCAGCCTTCTGCAGATAACGCTCGACACACGTCACTGGGTCGTCTCCGGCGTAAGTCTGTTCGCCAGTCTTCTGACCATGATTAACATGATGCGGCTCTGGCGCGAGTCGTTTTGGGGGGAATACAGCCGTCCGAGCCGGATACCGTCCAGAATTCTGCAGAGCAGAGTCCGGCGACAGTTGATGTTGGTGCCCGTGGCCGTACTGGTCCTTCTTAGTCTGGCGCTCGGCATTTGGGGCGGACCGGCCTTCCGGCTGTCAATGCAGGTTGCCCAACAGGCCCTCGACCGTCAGGCCTACATCGAAGCCGTTTCGCCGTCATCCCGGATCTCAACCCTGCCCGCAGATTATCTCACCTTCCCAGCCGAAACAGACGCACCGAACAGCAGGGGAGAACGGCAGTGAATAGTGGATAGTGAAGGGCAGTTACTATCCACTATTCACTAACCACTGGTTAAGGAACTGAAAGTCACTCGATGCAGCGACTACTGGTCTTGAACCTGTTTATCTCACTAATGTGGCCGATTCTCAACAACGACTATACGTTGGGCGCCCTTCTGCTCGGCTTCATTTTCGGCTTCGCGCTAACCTCGCTCGTGCAGCGAAACTACGGCCTCTACACCGTTCGGGCCACCCTTTTCGTCGCCTACGTCCTCCTTGCTATCCTGCAGAGCAATTTGCGATTGGCCGCTACGGTGCTTGCCAACGCCGTCGGCATCCAGACTTCGCTTCGCCCGGGCATTGTTGCCGTCCCATTGGACCTGACAAACCCGTTCGACATCACGGTCCTGGCGACCGTCGTCACCTTGACACCGGGCACGCTCAGCGTCGACTTGGCAGAAGATGTATCCGGCCGGCTCCTGCCATACGGCGAACCCGGGGAGAACGCGATCGGAATCGATCCCAAACGAGACGGACCACGCGTGCAATCGGAGGAAAGCTCGAGTCAGGCGCCTCACCGCAGACCCGGTCCGCGCGCCAGAGGAGAGGCGGCTCTTCTCGTCCACGCAATCGACGTTTCCGACCCGCAGACATTCCGTGCAGACATCAAGAAAAACTTTGAGATGCCTCTCCTGGAGCTGCGCCGTCTGATCGCCGAGATGGACAGCGCCGATACTGGAAATGGAGAACGAAGATGAGCAACGAACTCTTCGAACTGAGCCTGGTCGTCCTGATGACCCTGCTCTCCTTTTCACTGCTGCTATGCTTCGGCAGGCTCCTGCGCGGGCCAGACCTGCCCAACCGCACCGTAGCCTTTGACCTGATATCCATCCACGCCGTCGGCATCTTTGTCCTGTTTGCCGTGAACAGTCACTCGTACGTTCTGCTGGAAGGGGCAATCATCACGGCCGTACTCGGTTTCCTGGGGACAATGATATTTGCCCGCGCTTTGGAACGCTATCCCCACGCACGCTGGCTCGAACGGCAGCCGGAGGAAGACGAATAGACGCCTCCGGCAGTGGTTAGCTGCCTTTTCTATCCACTATCCACTATTCACTGAATCTCACATGGACCTGACGACAGTAAACCTCATCGTAGTTTCCCTGGCCGCGATCGGAACGATATTCCTTCTTATCAGCGCTGTGGGCATTCTGCGCCTCCCTGACGTATTGACTCGCATGCACGCCGCCGGCATCGCCACCACACTGGGCATTACCTGCCTGCTGCTTGGCACCGGCCTCCACTTCTTCGCCGAAGGACAAATGCTGCGCATGATCGCCCTCATTATCCTCTTCTTCGTGACCGCCCCCATCGCAACCACAACCATGGCCCGCGCCGCCTATCGCACAAGCTCTTCGGACCAGTTCGTGCTCTCGCATGACGACCTCGCCGCGCTCTCTCCAACCGTTGAATCGGCGCGGCAGAACGAGCCTGGCACCGCCGAAGAGTAACTCGCCTGGAAGGACGGCAGCAATGACAGACGCCACACTGGATGGCAAAGATATTGGCCCGGGCCAATACCGGGAAGGGTCTCAACAAGACCTGATTCTGGCCATAGATTTGGGAAGCTCCTCAGTTCGAGCTTCCGCATACCGCCTGGATGGCGCGCGGCTCGAAGAATCCACCGCGTTTCGCAATACCGAACAGGCAGTAGACGGCACCTTCGATCCGCATAGACTCACCGCTCTCACCGAGGAAGTAATCGACGACTGCCTCGAACGTGTCCGCAATATGACGGACGCTACCCGCTTCATCGCTGTCGCCTGGACCAGCTTTGCCATGAGCTGGATTGGCGTCGACCCCACCGGCCGGCCGGTCACGCCCGTCTACACCTACGCCGACGCCCGCAGCGGGCCCTTTGCCGACAGCTTGCGGCAGGAGCTTATACAGCTGGGAACCCTCGAAGACGCGTGGCAACGCACTGGAACGCCCATCCACACCGCCTACGCGCCAGCCCAGCTCCTCCGCCTCGCAGCCGAAGAACCAGACCTTGTGAAGCAGGTTGCCAGCTGGCAGACTCTTGCCGCCTGTCTACTTGCCCGCTGGCGCGGCCAACCGAACGCCCCCATCAGCAACAGCGAAGTCGGCTGGACCGGAATGCTCAATCGGCGTACTTTGAGTTGGGATGAGACATTTGTCAGACGAGTAGGTGTTGATTTTCAACATTTATTGTCTGTTTTTGACTATACGAAGAACGTTGTCGGATTGGCCGATCCTTGGGCCTCTAGGTGGCCTGAGCTCGCGTACATTCCCTTCTTCCTGGCAGTAGGTGACGGCGTCGGCGCCAACCTCGGCAGCGGCTGTTCAGACAACGCCCGCATCGCTCTTACGATTGGAACCACCGGCGCCATGAGAGTCGTCCTGCCGAACGATTCGCAGCGCCGCGAGCCCAATGCCGCCGAGGCAGGCGTGCAGCAGACGCCCGTCGGCCTCTGGAGCTATCCCATCGACAGCAATCGCTGGTTGGTTGGCGGGGCGCTGACCGACGGCGGCTCTCTCTTCTCTTGGCTACGCGAAATATTGGCTGTTCAGGACACAGTTGCCCTTCTTGCCGCCGCGGCCGATCTTCCCCCTGACTCACACGGGCTGACCATCCTCCCCTTCCTCCGCGGCGAACGAGCCCCGGGTTGGGCGACAGAGGCCGCCCTCACCATCAGCGGTATCTCACCCGCAACCACTACAGCTCACATCGTCCGCGCAGCTTTCGAAGCCGTCGCTTTGCGCTTCCGCCTCATCTACGATCGACTTCACCCCCTCTTGTCCCCAGCTGCTGAAATCGTCGCCAGCGGCGGCGCGCTCCAGGATAACGGTCTCTGGCGGCAGATCCTCGCCGACGTCCTCCAGATTCCGGTGCACCTCGTCAATGTCGAGGAAGCAACCAGCCGCGGCGCCGCCATCCTTGCCTTGCAAGCGCTTGGCCTTCCGCAGCCGCCCGACCCTCCCACAGTTCATACCGCCTCACCCGACAAAAAAGCGGGCGCCGCTTACGCGCAGGCTTTGATACGCCAGCAAGAACTGTACGACCGAGTCATCGTCAACTCGTAGACGCAGAAATCTGGATTGTGAGGTTGAAGGTCCGTCAGAGGAAGACCAGGTATTCACCGGTCAAAACATCGCAGAAATCTTGATCTGACAAAGGAGCGCTTCCAGCGTAAAAACTCACTTTGCTTGCGTCAGTCCCCAGCCGCCCTGGTCGCGGCGCCCAAGTTGATTCCGGCAGAGCTTTTGCGCCAGACAAACAGTGCGGCCAGTGCCAGAACGACGTAAATAAGCGTCACAACCCCAAACACGCCTCGCATCCCTATCAGCGGGAAAACAGCCGCTCCCAACATCGGCGCCACCATGCGTCCCGCAGCGCTGACACTGTTGCTCAAACCGAAGGTTGCGCCGTGCGCGCCCTGAGGTGTTCGCAGATTGAGCAACGCACTCGTGGCCGGCATGATCGCGCCGGCACTGACTCCGATCAGGGCCTGCAGAAAGATCAGTTGCCAGGCATTGGAGACAAAGGTCTGCAAAAAATATACCAGTATGGCAAAAGCGGCACCTGACGTCAATACCTTTTCATGACCAATGCGGTCGCTGAGCCGCCCCAGGTAGACCGCGCTGACAGACCCAATCGCCGCCTTGCCCCCAATACTCAGACCCGACAGAACGGCTGCCCCGTCGCTCGAAGAAAGCAGCTCGACAAAGAAGAAGGCCAGAAGCGGCATCGTCACCGAGCGGCCTAAGCTCTGCAAAAACGAGACCCAATACAGAGACCCCATGTCAGGCGCCCGCAGCAAATTGCGATAGCTTGCCCAGAATTTGACTCGTTTCTGGGGTGGAGGTGGCGCAAAGTCCTCCCTCACCCAGAATATGACCGCAACCCCGGCCAGTGCAAGCGCTGCGCCCGTAAACCAGAAGCTGGCGCGGTAGCCAAATGCCTCGCTCACCAAGCCTCCGATCAGTGGACCTACCGCCGCCCCTACCCAGAGGCCGGTCTGAATTAATCCCAGAGACTCGCCGGACTTTTCCTTGGGAACCGTTGCCGCCACCATCGCGCTGGTGGCAGAAACGATGCCGGTCAGCAACCCTTGAAAAGTGCGAATCAAAACCAATTGCTCCGCGCTCTGAGCGAAACCCATCAGCGCAACCATCACCGCGCCGCCCATCGTAGCCCGAATAAGCATCGGTTTGCGACCATACCGATCGGCCACCGAACCCCAAATCGGGGACGACACCATCATCGTCACCGCCTGCGCCGAAAAAACCAGACCAGACCAGAACGCGACCGACCCCCTCGTGGCCACCCCCAATTCAGCCACATAGAGGGGCATAAAGGGATAGACCAGACTGAAGCCGGCTACCGAGAGAACCTGCACCACGAACAGCACATATAAGTTGCGCCGCCACTCTTCCATGTGCATTCCCGCCTGGCTGATCGGTTGGACCAGGGTCAGTTTCAACTAAATCGCTTTTGTAAACCGCTAAAGTGGGGATTCGATCAATGTTACCACAGACCTGGGGATCGGACAAACCGCTCATTTGAATCCAGGCCGCGTCAAAGAAAGAAATGCAGCCTATCTTCTCTCAGAACATCTGTGGGAACAGGTAGGCAATCATGCCCAAAGTGATGTTGTATGCCGCATGCGCGATCACGCACGTAGACGTATTGAACCGATTCCGTACCAGACCCAGAATGATCCCAACGATAAAGACGGCAAGCGTAGAAAGGGTGATGCCATATTGGCTGTGCAGAAGCGCAAATAGAAGGCTGGTGACCAACAAACCAAATCGAGGCTGTAGTGCACCTCTAAAAAGCGTTTCTTCACCTATCCCGGCTGCAAGACCCAGCGTCAGAATTCCTGGTATCGACCCCAGCAGCGGACCGATGAGAACCTCTGTCAACCGTTGAACGTCCTCATCCACGCCCCACCCCGCCGCCGCCGCAACGATTTCCAGCGCAAGAATTACAGCGACTGAAAGCAGACCGGTTCCGATGCCGATAGCGACTTCAGTTGGGCGCGGCGCTATCAGCCCAAGTCGTTCCAGCGCCTGAAGCCACCTTCGACGAGTCAACCATCCGACACCAACAACGGCCCAAAAGGCGAATGTAATCTGCTGCACCCACAACGAAATCAAAAGAGAGCCGCCGTCAGTCTCTGAAGCCTCGGATAGGTCCGCCAGCGTTTCCAACCCGACAGCGAGCGTGACCGCCAGATTCATCACCACCAACATTACGAATGATACTGCGACCGCGTGAACACTGCTCAGAGAATCGATTCGAATCAGACCAGCCAGCAGTCTGCGAACCGGAGGCAGCAGAAAAAATGGCGCGGCGGCCGCCGGCAACCAGATGCCCATTCCCAACACGTCCAATCTTTCAAGTACAGGCAGAATCCCTTCAACCTGTTCGCTTCCCCCGCCGGCCGCGATGTCAAGAACATTTTGCCTGAGTTCGGCGCTTGTTCTGATACCGATCGCGACGGCGTGTAGAACCGCGCCGGCCGCCCCCATAGTTCCGAATATGAACAAATGAAGCCCATAGGTTAGCCCGGCAATCGTCTTCCCGGAACCTCCACCCAGCCTCTGCTTGTCTGCCAGGTTCGCCAAAAGGACTATCAGGAACAAGGGCACAAATAGAAGGACAGTCAGTACACTCTCAAACATATTGAAATTCGCTCCATCCTATGAGGTAGGCTTCACAATGCATATCGCAAGCCTACCATATCCCTCGATATATCAGTACAACAGTGAACGTTCGGTCCTTTTCATCAGTTCGCCACTTTTCCTACGGGCGCATTCCACTTGCATGCCCTTCTCAAAGCCAGTTCCCAATCGGCTTGTAGCTCATGGGCACGCCAACCCGAACTGTGCGCTCTCCAGCGCGTTTTACAATTGCATCCTTTTTCCCTAAAATATGTGCATTCTCAACTTTCCGAATAGCACGTGGCGCCCTGAAATGGAAGTCGGAGAAAGTCCCGATGAACAGTTACACCTATCGACTAGACGAAGAGGCCGATAGCCCTCCTCCTGTCGAACAGTTGACTACCGACGCCACAAATGACACCGATGCTGTGGCGCAAATCGATTGGCAGGCGAAACCTTCTCCTGAAACCACCATGCCGCCTGTCTCCGCCTACCCGCCCTCTCCCACTCCCTTGCCCAATCTCTCAATCGATGAACTGGCCGATTCGCCGGCTGTCTACAACCGGGAACTGAGCTGGCTCGACTTCAACTGGCGTGTCCTCTATGAAGCGCTCGACAGTCGCAACCCGCTTCTTGAGCGGCTTAAGTTTATCGCCATCACCAGCAGCAATCTGGACGAATTCTTCCGCAAACGAGTCGGTGGGTTGAAGCGTCAGCAGGCTGCCGGTGTCGCCAACCTGACTCTCCATGGCTGGACCCCCGATTTTCAGATGCGCCTGATCGCTCGCCACGTGCGCGCCATGGTCCAATACCAGACCCATGCACTCCTGTATGAGATCCTCCCTGGGCTGCGCGAGGAGGGAATGCGAGTCGTAACTTACGACGAACTGCCGGACGACCAGCAACAGGAGCTGGCCGCTTTCTTCCGCAAGGAAATCTACCCTATCCTTACGCCGCTGGCCGTAGATCCTGGTCACCCCTTTCCCTTCATCAGCAACCTCAGCCTCAGCCTTGCCGTGGAAATGCGTGACCCGGTCAATGGCGAAGTCCGTTTTGCACGGGTCAAAGTGCCTTCCAACCGGGCCCGCTGGGTAACCGTCAACGACTCGCTCGATTTCGCGCCGCTCGAACAGGTAATCACGCATAATCTGGAGCTGCTGTTCCCCGGAATGGAGCTGATCGCTGCCTACCCCTTCCGCGTGACCCGCAACGCCGACATCGCCCGCAGTGAAGAGGAAGCCGACGATCTACTCGAAATGATCAGTGAGGAACTGCGCGAGCGCCGCTTCGCCCCAATCGTGCGCTTGGAAGTGGCCGAATCAATGCCGGAAGACATTCGCGCCATCTTGATGCAGGAGATGGCGCTGCATCACACCGATGTCTACCACCATGAAGGACCATTGGGCGTCGCCGACCTTCTACCGCTTGCCGATGTCAACTTGCCCCACCTCAAGAACCAACCCTGGACCCCTCAGACCCATCCGGCCTTTTCCGGCGTCAGCAGCCAGACCCGGCCCGCCGATATCTTTTCCATCATCAGAAAAGGCGATGTCCTTGTCCATCACCCTTACCACAGTTTCGCGACGAGCACCCAGACCTTCATCGAAACTGCAGCCCGCGATCCGCAAGTACTCGCCATCAAACAGACTCTTTACAGGACAAGCGCCGATTCTCCGGTCGGGCGCGCCCTGATACAAGCTGCCGAACGCGGCAAACAGGTGGCGGTCCTCGTAGAGCTCAAGGCTCGTTTCGATGAAGAACGCAACATAGAATGGGCCCGAACACTGGAAGATGCTGGCGTCCACGTGGCCTACGGTCTCGTCGGGCTCAAGACTCACACCAAGACGACTCTGGTCGTGCGGGAGGAAGAAGAAGGAATACAGGTCTACGCTCATATCGGCACCGGAAACTATAACCCCAAGACCGCCGGACTCTATACCGACCTGGGCCTGCTTACCGCCCGTCCCGAAGTCGGAGCAGACCTGATGGATCTTTTCAACTTCCTCACGGGATACAGCCGTCAGCGCCACTTCCGCCGCCTCCTCGTCGCGCCTGTCAACATGCAGGACAGATTCGTAGAATTGATCGATACCGAGGCAGCCAACGCGCTAGCCGGTCGGCCCTCCGGCATCGTCGCCAAGATGAACGGACTCGATGACGCTGTCGTTGTCCGAGCCCTCTACCGCGCCAGTCAGGCAGGTGTTCCTATCCGCCTCATCGTCCGCGGCAACTGCCGTGTTCAACCAGGTATCGTAGGAATCAGCGAGAACATCGAAGTGATCAGCGTGATCGGCCGCTTCCTGGAGCACCACCGCATATACTCCTTCGTCAACGATGGTAAACCCCTATATTTCATCGGCAGCGCCGACTGGATGTCGCGAAATCTTACCGCCCGCGTCGAAGCCATCGTTCCCGTCGAAGAACCCACCCTGCAGGAGCAGCTGCAGCGCATTCTCGACTGTTGTCTGGAAGACCGCCGTCAATCCTGGAATCTGCTGGGGGATGGCCTTTACCACAGGCGCGATGAACCAGTGCCATCGAACGGCAGTGCCGCAAGTCAACCGGAAGGGGAGGTCCCTGCAGCGCTCGACTCACTCGAAACCGCCGCGACCCGCCTCCAGAACGGCATCGACATCGCTGCCCGCATTTACGGCACACAGCAAGCTTTGATGGACTGGACGCAGCACAGCTTGGGACACATTTAAGCGGGCCCGCAGCTTCCCTCCCCCGTAACCAGCGTTCGACCCTTCTCCGACACTAGCCCCAAACCACCAGACTTGACAAAAGCAGGTTTCGCAGATACAATTTAGTCATGACTAAAAACTATTCCTCCGAGATTAGCAGCCCACTATCTTCCAATCACGAAGACTACCTGAAGGCCATCTATATCCTGGAAACGCGCGGGGAACAGGTCACAAATTCGGTTCTTTCCGAGTACATCGGCTTCACACCGGCTTCTGCCACCAACATGGTGAAGAAGCTTGCCCAGATGGACCTGGTCATTTACCGTCCCCATCAGGCTGTGGCGCTGACGTCAACCGGCCGGCGCGTGGCCCTTGAGATTCTGCGCCATCACCGCTTGCTTGAACTCTTCCTGCACAAAACATTGGACATTCCATGGGATAGCGTGCACGATGAGGCCGAGCGCCTCGAGCACGTGATCAGCGAGGCGCTGGAAGACGCGATCGCCGCATCTCTGGGGTACCCCAAAGTGGATCCCCACGGCGACCCCATTCCTTCCAAGAATGGCGAGGTCAGCCACACGCCAGGTCACCCTCTTTCGCAGTCCGAAGCCGGCCGCGCTTATCGTCTCGTGCGCGTCTTAAGCCAGGAGAAGGAACGGCTCGCCTATCTGGGAGAGCTGGGACTGCAACTGAACGTGGAAGTTTTCCTCCGCGAACTAGCTCCATTTGACGGTCCTGTGCTGGTAGAAGTAGCCGGTGAAGAACACGCTCTGGCAGCTGACATGGCCGCCCTTCTGCAAGTTGTGCCCGCGTCAGCCGAGTAAGCTTTCTGTCAGGATCCTGGCATAGTGTCGTCAGGCGGCATGCTTCACGCTATGAGAAGATTGTGGCTGAACCGAGCCTTTTATCTGAACTGTGATTTCCGGGATTCAGGGGATGAACTGTGATTAACTGCAACGGCGGTTGCCCTTTAATCCCAACAATCCCCCAAAATCACAGTCAGCTATTCCGCATGACCTGACAAGAGTGAAGAGCTTTACAGCCGACTGCCCTTTCTTACCGCCGACATTTTGCGGTCGGCAAGTAGACAAACGCCCGTACATTGACTTCTTATGATCTTCAGTAATCTGACCCGACGGCCGGTCAGAAGCGGACTTACCCTCCTCGGAATAGCCATCGGCGTTGCCGCGGTCGTGGCGCTGGGCTCTATCGCCGAGGGAATCTCCTCGAACTTCGCCGTCGTTGTTGGGGGCAGCAGCAACGACCTGTTGATAACCCAGGCGGATGCAATCGACCCCGCTTTCAGCAGCCTCGACGATGCCATCGGCGAGCGCCTGCAAGCCGTGCCCGGCGTGGAACGAGTGGAACCCGGCGTGTACTTGTGGGTCACCACCCCCGAACTGCCGTTCTTCCTCCTCTTTGGCTACGAGATCGGCAGCACTGCTATGGACCACTATCGCATCGTGGAGGGTAAACCGGTCAGCGGTCCTGGACAGATCGCGATCGGTCGCCGCGCCACCGAATCGATCGACATCGCCGTCGGCGGCAATTTGCGTATCCACGGGACCCCATACCGCGTCGTCGGAATCTACGAGACCGGCCAGGGCATCGAAGAGTCCGGCGGCATCCTCACACTGGACGATGCCCAGAACGCGGCCCAGTTCGAGCGCAAGGTCAGTCTCTACGAGATCGGTCTGCGCCGCGGAGACGACGCCGATGCGACCATCAAGCGCATCGAATCACTGGATCTGGAACTGAAGATTAGCAAGACCAGTGAACGCGAAACCAACCAGCAATATGAGCAGATGTTACAGGGCTTTGCCTGGGGCATCGCCGCCATAGCCATCTTCATCGGCGGTCTCGGCATGATGAACTCGATGGTCATGAGCGTTCTGGAACGCACGCGCGAGATCGGCACCTTGCGCGCTCTGGGATGGAGTCGCTGGCGCGTCCTCTGGATAATCCTCGGAGAATCGCTGACTCTGAGCGCGTTGGGAGGACTCATCGGCGTCCTCCTAGGGATCGGCTTGGCAGAGCTGGCGGGCACAGTCCCAGGCATGGGCGTAATGCTGGAAGGAGTCTATACACCTGCCATCCTCATTCAGGGCCTGGTCACGGCGCTGGTTCTGGGCCTGGTTGGCGGCGTCTATCCGGCCTGGCGGGCTGCCGGTCTGCGGCCGGTCGAAGCTCTCTCATACGAGGGCGGCGCCGGCTCCGACTTCAAAGCGGGGGCACTGAGCCGGCTTGGTAACCAGAGCTTTCGCAACCTGTGGCGGCGTCGCAACCGCACCCTCCTCGCCGCTGCAGGTATCGGTATCGGCGTCGGCACACTGGTAATGCTGGGCGGTCTCACCGCCGGCATAATCGGCCAGATGAATAACCTCGCCGGCAGCGGCAGCCCGGGCAACATCACCGTAATGCAACGGGACGTGCCGGACATGTCGCTCAGCAGTATCGACGAGTACGTCGTGCGCCAGATACAGGCCATGCCCCAGGTCGAATCGGTCAGTCCAATGGTTCTCGGCGTCGTCCTGACTCCGGAACTGCCGCTGTTCATTCTCCACGGGCTGGATCCCAACAGCGATGCCATGGACCACTACAAGCTGGTTGCAGGCCGACGATTCCAACGCCCATCCGAAATCATAATCGGCAGCAACGCGGCTGAATCCTACAAACTGGGTCTGAACGACACCTTGACCCTGTACAACACGCGCTACAAAGTCGTCGGCATCTATGAGACCGGTGTAGCCTGGGAAGAAGGCGGAGGAATCCTGGCCTTGCGGGAGTCGCAGCGCATTCTCAATCGCCCTCGCAACGTCAGTTTCCTCTTCGTAGACGTCAAAGATCCCTCCACGGCCGTGCCGGTCCAGGACGCCATCAATCTGAGATTTCCCAAAGTGAGGGCCAGCATAAGCAGTGAATTTGCCCAAAATACCGACGACATCGCCTCCATGCAAGGGATGGCCGCCGCCATCGGCCTGCTCGCTCTGATCGTGGGCGGGATCGTCGTTGCCAATACGATGATCATGTCGATCTATGAAAGGACACGCGAAATCGGCACCTTGCGGGCACTGGGCTGGCCCGGAAAGCGAATCCTGACACAGATCATGCAGGAAAGCCTGCTGCTTTGCCTGTTGTCGGCCCTGCTTGGCAGCATCGGCGCGGTCCTTCTACTCGGCGGACTTTCCAGGATTCCCATCGCCGGTGGCGCCATGTTGCGTCCCACTTGGGAGCCGGCCACCTTTGTGACTGCCGTGGGCCTTGCTCTTGTACTTGGCCTCTTAGGGGGCTACTTCCCGGCTTGGCGGGCAAGCAAACTGCAGCCGGTCGAAGCGTTGCGTTACGAGTGATTCAAATGCATCGGTCAGTTTCGATAACGCGGCCGGTGCCTGGTTAGACCGTAAGGACAACGATGAAACGAGTTTGGGTTCTCCTCGCATTGGTCGTAATTCTGGCAGCCGGCGGCTGGGCCTATGTGACCTACGTCGACCCCTCGCTTCTCCCCCAGACAACCGAGTCTGCCAATGAAGAAGCAGAAGGCGCTTCCCCGGAGGAAGTTGACGCCGGACTGGACTCCGTCATCTGGGCCTCGGGCAAGCTGCTTCCCACCGTATGGGCTAATCTCGCGCCCTTGCAAGGGGGAATAGTCCAGACCCTTCTGGTCGAAGAGGGCGATTGGGTCGAAACCGGAGAAATACTCGTGCAGCTCGAAAACCCGGCGGCGAAGAGCCAGGTCGATATCTCGGCAGCAACCGTAGCCGAAGCCGAGGCCGCCCATGCGAAACTGCTCTCAGGCGCAAGTGACGCCGAAATCGCAGCCGCCGAAGCCAACGTGGCCACAGCGGAAGCGCAGGTTTCGCTCGCTGCCGGCAGGCTGCTGGAAGCGCAAAAGACTGTCGAGTTCTACGAGGTGGAAGTTCAGATCGCCCGTGAGCAATTTGACCTGCTGGCCGCCGGCCCTACAGAGGCGGAACGGGCTGCCGCCGCCGCCCGCGTCGAAGTCGCACAGGCTGTCCTCGACCGCGCCCAGGCCGCCTACAACGCGGTTCGAGGTGATCCCACGATCGGCAGTACCCTTCTTGAAGCGTTGCAGTTGGAGCAATCGACCAAGTCCCTGAAGGCAGCCCAGGCCGAGTACGCCGTCGCTACCCAGGGGGCCGCGGCGCAGCAACTGGCCGTCGCTCGGTCGCGCATTCAAGAGGCTATCTCCCGTGTATCCGTGGCCGAAAGCCAGATACCCGCCGCCGAGGCCGGCGTGCAGTCTGCCCAAGCCGCTCTTGCAAGCGCGCAGGCCAACCTGCGCAAAATCAGAGAGGGCGCCTCGCCCGAAGATATCGCCGTATCACTGGCCCACATCGGCACAGCTAAGGCGCAGCTTGCCAGCGCACAGGCCCACGTCGGCCAGTCCCAGATTGTAGCGCCGTTCTCCGGCCAGGTTGGTGCGCTCCTCGTTCGCGGCGGCGAGCTTGTAACGGCAGGGCAGGCGCTCGTCCTTCTGGGCGATACCGGCAGCATGCACGTTGAAACAACCGACTTGCGCGAAACCGACGTAGTCCACCTCCAGAGCGGCCAGAAAGTCGAGGTCACTTTCGACTCACTGCCTGACCGGATCTTCGACGGCATAATCACCCACATCGCACCGGTGAGCACCAGCGACAGAGGCAGCACCAACTTCACGGTTCACGTCGATGTCCCGCGGTTGGACGAAAACCTGCGCTGGGGTATGACCGCCTTCGTGAATATCTTAGTCTCACCGCAGTAGGATTCCCATGGCGGGGCTGGAAAGCACTCGGTTCCATCGTTCAGCATGATTGAGAAGGGGATCGAGTCAACGAATCATCGGGAAACCTGCGTCGGGCGAGGCCAACAGCCTTTTGCGGAAGTCGACCAAGAATCTTGAAAGCAGACGCCCAGTCAGCGGCAACTGAACAATCGAATTCGGACGACCCCATCGTCCGAGTTGAAAACCTGACTAAGATCTACGCCAGCGGCGAAACTGCCGTGCGCGCTCTCGATAGACTCTCAGTTGAGGTGGAGGCAGGTGAATTCGTAGCCGTCATGGGGCCTAGCGGCTGCGGCAAGAGCACATTGTTGAACATGCTCGGCGCGCTTGACCAACCAACCGAAGGAACTGTCTGGGTAGCAGGCGAGGATCTGTCGAAACTGAAAGACGTGGACCGTTTTCGCGCCAGGACGGTCGGTTTCGTATTTCAACTGCACAATCTGCTGCCGACCATGACAGCGCAGGAAAACGTCGAAGTACCCTTGCAAGGCCAGGTCAGCAACCGTAAAGAGCGCAAGGAGCGGGCCGCTCACCTGCTGGACCTGGTCGGCCTCGGAGACCGCCGCGACCATCTGCCCGGTCAGCTCTCAGGCGGACAGCGGCAACGCGTGGCGATAGCGCGGTCGCTCGCAAACAACCCGGCGCTGATTCTGGCCGATGAACCTAGCGGCGCGCTTGACAGCCAGAGCAGCGAGGAGATTCTGGCCCTGCTCGCCGAGCTGAACAGCAGCCAGGGAACCTCTATCGTGGTCGTCACCCACGACCGCCGCGTCGCCCAGGCAACGCAACGCATCCTCCGCATGCAGGACGGCCGGATCGTCTCCGATCACCGCATTACCGACCCACTCGAAGAAGACCTGCGCATGTTCGCTCAGAGCCAGTTCGGACAGACTCTGCTGGAAAACAGCCGTACGCTGCACAAATTCATCGAAGAACAGGACATGGCCGCACTGCGCCATCTGTTGCAGGCATACGACGACGGGGTAGAAGGGGAAGAAGATTTCAACGCTCCGTCTACAGAAGCGTAGACGAATTCAACCGTCGTTCAACTTCTTGACTCCAAGACGGTGCGCAACTGTTGCGGCGAAATGTTCCCCCCGCTGAGGATAAGCGCCACCTTTTTGCCGGCAAGATCGTCCTTCAGCCGCAGCAGCGCAGCCAGCGGCGAAGCGCCCGCAGGCTCGGCAAGTGTTTTCGCCGTCTCCAGGTACATGCGCACCGCCGCTAACAGCTCCGCCTCCGAAACCATAATGAAGTCATCCAGCAGGTCCCACAGGATCGACTGCGGCAGCATGTAAGGCGCCCCCGTTGCCAGCCCCTCAGCAGCAGTCTCATTCGGCGCCTCCCGCCAAGCCCGGTCCCGCCAGGCCAGGAAAGCCGCAGGGGAAGCCTCTGCACACACTGCTACAGTATGTATATTGGGATTGACCCCCTTCGCGACAAGCGAAGCGCCCGACGCGCCGCTCCCGCCGCCGACTGGTACGATGAGGGCCTCGATATCCGGCTTCTCCTGTAGAATCTCAAGCGTATGCGTCGCCACGCCCGCAATCAAGGCCGGTTCATCTCCCGAGGAGATAAACTGCATACCCTCTTCTGCTGCAATCCGTTCGCCATGCTTCTTCGCCTGCTCGAAGTCGTCTCCATTCAATCGCACGTCGGCGCCGTTTGCCCGCATAGCCTCCAGCTTAACCGGATTGGCGTTCTCGGGAACGGAAATCACTGCCCTTGCGCCGAACAGACGCGCCGCGTAGGCCACCGACTGGCCGTGATTGCCGGTGGATGCCGTCACAACGCCTTTTTTGCGCTGTTCGATAGGCAGCCCCGCCATGAAGTTTATGCCCCCGCGTAGCTTAAACGCGCCGATTGGCAGGTAGTTTTCGTGCTTTACCCAGACCTCGGCCCCCGTAGCCGCGTCCAGGACAGGGTAGTTGTGCAGGGGCGTGGGAGCCAGATAGCGGCGCAACACCTTTTGCGCTGCCAGTACGTCGGCAAAACTGGGCGGCGGGGGCAAAGTGGACAGTTCGGTCATTGCTCTCTCGTTCTTTCCTGACTTTGGGAAGTGTGTCTGCGTAAATGCTCTCTCACAATATACGTTACCCGAAGGACCCCGCAAAAGGGCCGTCGGCATTACTCTCAGTCGCCCCCCGGAAACGGCATCTGCCGCACATCGGGAGGCACAATCGGCTCAAATCCCATCCGTTCCAATACATCCGCCTCAAGATCGATGCCCGGCGCAACTTCACGCAGGCACATACCATCCGGCGTCAGTTCAAATACTGCCCGCTCTGTAATGCACAGTGCCTGCTGCCCGCTTTCCACCGCGTGAAGACCGCTGAAAGTAATCTGGTCGACTTCGTCCACCAGTTTGCGGATCTGGCCGTAGCGCTTAATGGCTATGCTGTTCTCATCGACCTCATAGTCGACACCCTTCGCCTCAAGCGTGCCGCAAAAAACGACTTTGCGCGCGTTTTGCGCAATATCCATGAATCCGCCCGGCCCTACCGTAGTGCCTCCCAACCGCGAGACATTCACATTCCCGACCCTGTCCATCTCGCCAAAGCCAAGGAAGGCTATATCCAACCCTCCCCCACTGTACAGATCGAACTGGGAAGGCGAATCAATCATGCAGCTGGCATTGCGCGCGAAGCCGAATAACACGCCATCGAGAAGCTCGCCGCCGTACGTGCCATGCTCAATCGTCTGGTAATAACGGTCTGTCTCCCCGCGCGCTGCCACCAGCTTCGCTACACCGTCTGGTATCCCGAATCCAAAGTTAATCACGGCGTTGTCATATAGCTCGCGGGCGGCCCTATAGGCGATCACTGCCCGTGGCCCCGAAATATCACTTTCTTGCGCCCCATCATCTTGCGCTTCTTCTGACGGCGCATCCTCTTGCCCCTGGCCGGAAATCGCAGGATCATAGAAGAAAGTGTGGCACTGTTGCTGGTCAGGCACCACGACCACGGCGTCCACCAGCGCCCCTGGAATTCGCACCTGGCGCGCCGGAAACCGGCCCCTGTCCACCAAACCCCGCACCTGCACAATAACCGTCCCACCGCTGTTGTGAGCGGCAAGGGCCAGCGCAAACGCCTCCAAATTGGCCGGCTCCTCCTCCATGCTGATGTTGCCATCAGGGTCCGCGTAGCTGCCCCGCAGCACCGCCACATCAACCGGGAATGGCTTGTATCGCAACAGGGTCCGCCCTTCGATCTCAATCAACTCCACCAGAGTGTCCCGCGCCGACTTGTTCATGCGGCCGCCATCCTGCCGCGGGTCCACAAACGTCCCCAGGCCAACATGCGTGATCAGCCCCGGTCTCCCCGCTCCGATCTCCCGCAACAGCTGCGATGTCACGCCCGAAGGCAGGACATAGGCCTCTATCTTCTCTTCACGCGCCAGGGCCTGCATACGCGGCGACCAGATCCAATGCCCCCCGATTACCTTTCTCACCAGCCCCTCATAGGCCAGCCGGTTGAGGCCGCGACGAGCGCGGTCGCCCAGCCCAAGCGCGTGTATGACCCGCAAACCAACCGGCTTTCCCGTCGACAGAAAACGCGCTTCAATTGCCTCAAGCAGCGCTTCCGGCTCCACGAGACCGCCTCCACCCCCCAATATGCCCACGGCTGCCCCATCGGGCACCTTCTCAGCGGCCTCCCGAATGTCAACTACCTTGTTTCTCATACGAGGCTATCTCGAGTAATGGCTTTCAAGCGCCTTCACCGCCGCAACCAGTGTCTTGTTAACGGGGGTGGAAATACCATGTTTACGCCCTAGCTTCACCACCGCGCCGTTTATGACATCAATCTCGCACGGGCGCCGGTTGAGAATATCCACACAAAGGCTGGACTTGTTGTCGCCCGTTCCCGTCGGGCCCGCGATCTGATCGATCACCTCTCGCGTCTCAGCCGCATTCAGGTCCACACCTTCGGCACGCGCCACCTCCACCGCTTCGTCCAGTGCCTCAAATGCCGTCTCTCTCAACGCCGGCACGGCAAACACCTGTTTGATTGTCATGTTGCCAATGGCAGATGTCGGGCTGATTGCGATATTGGCCAGCAGCTTCTTCCAGATCGCCTGCCGAATATCCGGGACCGCCGAAGTCTGCAGGCCCGCCCTGTCAAACGCCGACGCAATGCGCCGCGATCTCTCGCTGACGCCCCCGCCCATCTCTCCGATATGTGTGGGAAGATCGCCGAAGTTTCTCACCGCGCCAGGCCCTTCGACCGCCGCGCCCTGCGCCGTCACGCCGCCCATCACACGCTCCATACCCGTAACTTCGCCGATGTTCTCCTCATTGCCCAGGCCGTTCTGAAAGCTGATAGCGACGCTGTCCTCGCGCAGCAAATGAAGTACCCGCCGGACCGCCTCCTTGGTGTACGGCGCCTTACACTGAACAAAGAGAACGTCGACCGCTTCCAGATCGCTCGGATCGGTCGTCGCGCGCACGGGGATACTTCGATCGCCCCCGTATCCAAGCATCCGCAGCCCGTCCCCGTTTATCCTGTCGACATGCGCCTGCCACACGTCAATCAGGGTCACATCCAGGCCCCCCTCAGCCAGCAGCCCTCCGAACAGACACCCCATTGCGCCCGCGCCAACCACCGCGACCGTCGGTTTCCACTCCCCCATGCATGGCTCCTTTTCGCCCTCAGTATAAAACGTATAAAGCGTTGACGAACTGTATATGATCAGTATAGCTTTTGACGACAGGTGGGCAAACTCTAATGCTTGCGGTCCCTTGACTTCCCCGAACGCTTCCAACTAAAATGAACTTGCGCTGGCAAGGGCGCCTGTATATGCCATTGCCTTTGACATTGGGGATGTCGAAGCTATGCACACTCGTTACCTGACCGTTCTGCGTCACGCCAAGGCCAAACAGTCAAGTATTTCTGGCGGGGACATAGACCGCCCGTTGGCAAAGAGCGGATTCAAGCAGCTGCAGCGTGTCTGCCCGTTACTGGCGAAAGTTAAAGAAAAGCCGGACTGGATCGTTTCCTCGCCTGCCCTGCGTACGCGCCAGACCTCCGAAAGAGTCGCCGAACTGATAGGCTATACGCGCAATTTCGGCTGGAACGACCGCATTTACGCCGCCGCTCCCTATACCCTCTTGAACATCTTGCAGGAGACCCACGACAGCGCCTACCACGTACTCTTGATAGGCCACAACCCCGGCGTTGCTCATCTGGTTTCAGGCCTGTGCGCCGGCACGGACGGCCGCATGAACCTGCGCTTCCCGACCGCAGGGCTTGCCCACTTCGAGGTCGATATCGCCCGCTGGCGGCAGCTTCATTGGGGCAGTTGCGAACTGCGTTTCCTCGTCGCGCCCCGCTTCCTCAAGAGACAGAAGGGCGCCTGATCTGCCCACAACACTTCACCTTCCGCTCTTGGCTGCCTACCCAAATACGAATCGGTCCAGGTACCCATTACGAAACTTTCCATCAGGATCTGTCGACCGCAGCAAGTCCTTGAAATCTTCCATCTTCGGGTAGGCCGCCTGCACCTGCTTCGGCGAAATCGAGAACAGCTTACCCCAGTGCGGACGGACCTCGTACGGCGCGAGAGCCTCCTCGACAAAAGGCATGACCTCCCGCACAGCCGGCCAGTTCTTCCTCCAGGAAAAGTGAATCCCTATAGTCGGCGTGCCATAGCTCTGGCTCAACCACAGCCGGTCGGCCGCGACCGAGCGGATCTCCGAAATCCAGAGCATCAGCCTGAACCTGTCTCGTAGTCCCTCCACCGCCTGCAACGCGGGAACCGCATGAGCCCGCGGCACGAAGTACTCAGTCTGCAACTCGTCGCCGCTGGCCGGTGTGCTGTCAATTTGAAAGTGGTGCAGCCTGTCGTGCCAAGGTCCTGGAATACCCATCTGAAGCGTCAACCCTTCCGCCGAAAGATCAGGGACAGGATGCACGTGGGCAGAAGCTGCCTTCGCCCCGTAAAGTTCTGACGGAAGCCCGAGGTCAACCGGCTCCCGCTCTGCCGCTTCCTGCCCATCCGTCCCCTTCCAGGCGCCGGTGCGATGCTTATACCAGACCTGATTGACCATTCCCCCCTGCCAGTCCGGGAACAGACTGACGCTGTAAGCGCTGGACATGATCTCATCGAAGTTTTCGTACAGATCGGCTGAAGGCAAATCTTCGTAAACATACTGCTGCATTGCATATGCCGGTTCCATCGCCAAGGTCATTCTCGTCACAATGCCAAGCCCGCCCAGCGCCACCACCGAGCCCTCGAAAGTCTCCCCGTCCTCTTCAAGAGTCAGCCGTTTAAGCTCACCTTCAGCCGTCACAAGCTCCAGTCCGACAACTGCAGTCGACAAATTTCCGTTCCCGTCGCCTGACCCATGCGTCCCCGTCGAGCAAGCGCCGGCCACTGAAATGTGCGGAAGCGATGCCGTATTATGCAGCGCAAATCCCTCCGAGTGCATACGCGTACACAGTTCCCCGTATGTGATACCGCCGCTGCATGTAACCGTACCGCGCTCGCGATCGAACTCAACCGGCGCGTCCAGATTCTCCAACGAAATGTAGACCCACGAAGGGTCCCTTGTAACTTTCTGTGTCCCGTCAACGTCGACCTGAGCATCGATCGCCGCCGCATCATTGAAGGAATGGCGTGCGCCCAGTACTCGTACCTTGCGGCTCGCTCTGACTATCTCCTGCAACGCCTCCACTGTCCGAGGCGCGTGAACCGCCGCAGATTCGAATCGAATGTTTTCAGACCAGTTACGTAATGTCATCAGCGATGGTCCTCCCCTTCCTGATCACCGGCAATTGATTGCTTCCGTTTTGCGTCCCCTATCTTATATCAGGCGTGGCAGCCATAACCGCCTCCGCCATCTCCGTGACTCGTGGCATAAACGCCTGGACATGACTGCAGCGTGCCTCTAAATCTGCGAACGACCTGATTCCGAGGTCGCCCAGCATTGACAGGTAACCCTGTAGGTAGCGATCTCCTCCGTAGTTGGAAGCATTAAAGTGAAAGATCCACTGACAGCGAGAATACGTCGCAACAATCCAGAAGACAGCCTCGCGATGAAACCCCTGCGCAATCAGCGCACGGCTGCCATCGATCGCGACCGGTCGAGCCGTGTCGCTGATGTCTGCCGCAAACGGGAAATCTCCTTTCGGCAAGCATTTGGCGCGTTCAAACGCATTCGCAACCGCGTCCAAATGCTTCTCGGCTTGGCTCCGACTCCAGTCGGAGCACCCGAGGAGTTCCAGCAACGCCTCATGAAAGTCCGGACTGCCGTATTCACAGAGAAGATCCCTGACCTCGAAGTACCTGCGCCTGACAGTCGGCGCCCGCAGTCCGGCCAGCAGCACAACAAGGGCTGTCAAGCTGGTCCCAAACAACCAGGCAGTGACCCGATCATGCAGCGGCGCCGTCTCGTCCAGGGGTTGGAGCCGCCCCACCGCCGTAGCGGACGTCGCCCGGCATCGTTGTCTCACCCACCGCCGGCAGGCATATCTTCCGGCTACTTCTCGCTGCAGTCGCCCCAGGCGCCCCGAAGGATCGGCAATGATTTGCATCGCCCTGATCCCACCCGCAAGATGAGGATCGCCCAGGACAGTTTCGGGGGACGAAATCCTCTCAGGCGCTTCAAACGACACGTCCAGCAATACACCCCGGAATCGGAACTTGCCTAATTTGCTTTTCGGCGGATCTTCCAGCACGACCGTGATGTCCACGTCGGAGCTTTCGGGTAGCGGCGTCCCTTCAGGCAGTGTCGTTACCGAACCGGCAAGAAATGCTCCCCGCAAGCCGGGCAACTTGCTTCCTTCGCGATGCACCCACTCTTCCGCCTGGAGCTTGGCTTCCCTCACCAACACGCCTACCCTCTCCCACTCCCCCTTGCACGAATCGCGAGGAGTATTTTGCAAAAAGTGATGGCAATTTTCTGCCACCGCTCCGGTCAGTACAACCGCTACAATTTACCATAGTTATCTTCGTCAAGGAAGCCTCTCAGGGTCGTCCCAATGCACCGACTTGCACTATAAAGGCCAGGCGAATTGGCTTTGGCACTCTCGGCGTTTAAGATAAGTCTGTTTCGCTGGCTTAACCCGCTAACCGAGAAAGAAAACGGCCCGGCCTGCTCGTCTCACATTGTTAGCGCCATGCAGGTTCTGCCCTCTTGAAATCCATGTACTGACAGAGAGCCGAATAATGACCTTCAAATGGAACAGCGCAGACATTCCCGATCAGACCGGCCGCACGGTTCTCGTTACCGGAGGAAACAGCGGCCTGGGCTTTCACACTTGCCGCCTGTTGGCCGCAAAAGGCGCACAAGTTCTCCTGGCAAGCCGCTCCGCCCAACGCGGCGATCAGGCCAGAACAGAGATCGTGCAGGGTCTCCCCGATGCACAGCTGGAGGTCATTGCCCTCGACCTGGCCGACCTGGATTCCGTACGGCGCTGCGCCGACAACCTTCAAAGCGACTTGGACCGCCTGGATCTCCTCGTAAACAACGCCGGCGTAATGGCGATACCCCGCCAGGAGACCGCGCAAGGATTTGAACGGCAATTCGGTGTCAATCACCTCGACCACTTTGCTCTGACCGGCGCGTTGCTCTCCCTCTTATTGAAAACGCCCGGCAGCCGGATCGTAAACGTCAGCAGCATGGCCCATCGCAGCGGACGTATCAACTTCAGCGACCTCCACGGCCGGCAGAACTACAGCCGATTCGGCGCCTACGCCCAGAGTAAGCTCGCCAATCTCCTCTTCACGCTTGAATTGCAGCGCCGTCTGGAGAACAAAGGCGCCGACGCGATCTGCGTATCCGCCCATCCCGGCTGGGCAGCGACAAATCTGCAGTACGCCGCGCCCAGAGAAAAAGGATCTGGCTTCGAACTGATTCTGATGCGGACCTTGAACGCCCTTCTCTCTCAGAGTGCCGAACAGGGCGCCCTGCCGCAGCTGTACGCCGCAACCGCACCGGATGTCATCGGAGGCGACTTCATCGGGCCGGACGGATGGATGCAGATGCGAGGGTATCCGAAGAAGCACCGGGCCAGAGAAACCGCCTACGACTCGGAAGCGGCGCGGGAGCTTTGGCGCATGTCAATAGAAATGACCGGGGAGTCATTTGAACAGCTGCAAGACTGATGGAGATCATAACCTGTTTCCCTGGCAGAACCCGCCTATACACTTTCGTTAAGCCCATTAAGGTGTCGGAGGCGACCAAATGTCGACAAACATAACCCCAACCTGGCAACTGTTCATCGACCAGCATCCCCAGTGCATGAAAGTATTGAGGCAGTTGAGCAACCTGGATTGGTACCGGACCGGTGGCTGGTCATCCTTCATCGGCCCCTACCATGCCGGCCTCTATATGCAGATTGCCAAAGGAAACTGGTACAACTACGGGCTCGACGGGATCCACTTCGAATTTGGGCTCACGCAGGAAAGCCTGGACGCAAAGACTCTGTCCATCGACCTGCACGTCTGCCACAAAAACCTTTTTGATCGCGAACGGTTCAACTCTCTTACCGTCGAACGCATGGAGGAAGTGGTAAATGGCTGGGAGGTGGATGGGATTCGCTTCTCGCGCACCAACCTCACAGAGCGGCTGAGTCTTCCGGTTCGTTTCACGAAAACCGAATTCGGCAAGCAGATTGCCGCCGCCCTCACCCGGATGAGTGACCTGGCGCCGATCATCGACGATGGTCTGAACCAACTGTAAAGGTCCGGTCATGTACAACCACGAACCCCCGAACTACAATTGCCCTTTCTGCGCAGTAGCTGCCGGGCAAGAGAACGCGTCTGTTTACACGGGCACCGAAGACGTCGTCCTGCGAACCAATCAGGTAATTGGATTCATTTCGTCCCATTGGTGGCCCCACAACCCGGGCCACGTCATACTCATCCCCTGGGACCATTACGAGAACATCTACGATCTGCCGGACGACTACGGAGCCGAAATCTTCAAGGAAAGCCGCCGCATCGCGCTTGCAATGAAGACCGCCTACGCCTGCGAAGGGGTCTCAACGCGCCAGCACAACGAACCCGCCGGCTACCAGGATGTGTGGCACTTTCACCAGCACGTCTTCCCCCGCTATACAGGCGACGAACTCTACACTCGATCTGCCGAAAGATTCCGAACAACACCTGCGCAGCGCCGTCCCTATGCGGACAAGCTGAAAGCCGCGCTTGCCAACTTGCAATGATAGGGTAGAACTTCAATGTCTCTCTCACTGCCCCTCCCCCACCTCGCTGAACAATACCTTCTCGACCCGGAAATCGTTTACCTCAACCACGGCAGCTTCGGCGCCGTCCCCCGCCCCGTCTTCGAAAGCTACCGGCGCTGGCAAAAAGAGCTGGAAGCAAACCCCGTCAATTTTCTGGGCAGGCGCGCTCCCGATTTGCTGGCGCGGTCCAGAGAAAAACTCGGCGCATTCATAAGCGCCGCCCCCGACGATCTGATATTCGTCCCCAACGTCACCTACGCCCTCAACATCGTCGCCCGCTCGCTTGAACTGCAGGAAGGCGACGTAGTCCTCACAACCGATCACGAATACGGAGCAATCGACCGCGCCTGGCGCTTCAACTGCGAAAAAAACGGAGCCCGGCTTATCAATCAGCCTGTCACCGTACCGGTCGCTGATCCCGCCGCCGTCGTCGAGCAGATTTGGACCGGGGTTAACGAGCGCACCAAAGTAATCTCCTTAAGCCACATCACCTCGCCCAGCGCGCTGATTCTGCCCGTAGCGGAGATATGCCGGCGGGCCAGAGAAGCGGGAATCATATCCGTCGTCGACGGCGCCCACGCTCCCGGTCAGTTGGAACTGGACATGGAAGAGATCGGTGCAGATTTCTACGGCGGTAACTGCCACAAATGGCTCAGCAGCGCCCGCGGCGCAGGCTTCCTATACGCCCGGCCAGAACGCCAGGAGCTGCTGGAACCCCTCGTCGTCAGCCACGGATGGGACAAAAACGAGCCCGGTGAATCAAAGTATCAAGACTACTTCACATGGGTGGGGACGATCGACCCGGCCGCCTACTTGAGCGTGCCCGCAGCCATCGACTTCCAGGAGCAGAACAACTGGCCGCAAGTGCGTCGGGCCTGCCACCAGCTCCTGCAAGAGAGCGAGCAGCGCATACTTGAACTGTCCGGCCTGCCCCCAATCAGTCCTCCGACCATGTGGGAGCAGATGCGTGTCGTCCCGCTTCCCGGCAAGGTCGAAGCCTATCAGGGGCTTTGGGAAGAAGATCGCATCATCGTGCCCGTCGGTCAGCATGGCGGCCAGCCCGGAGTGCGCATTTCCGTCCAGGCTTACAACAGCCCTGCCGACTTGGATACGCTGATCCAGGCTTTGAAAAAGAGGGCCGCAACTGCCTGAGCCGCCATACCTGCCCTTGCATCCGATCACGCCCTTTACGCATGCCTCAACTGGCGCACGATCTCCAGGCTCCCGGGGCGCTTGCCGTACATCAACATCCCCAGCCAGAACACTTTTGCCCCAAGCCACACCGCCAGCGGAATCGTTACGACCAGCAAGGCTATGCTGCCCGCAATATCGGTCCAGGGCACCTCGGTAAGCGGCAGCCGCAGCATCATCGTGGTCGGCGCCGTTAGCGGAAACCAGGAAAGAACACGCACAATCATTGCATTGGGATTTGTCATGATCACGCCTGTCAGCATCATCGGCACCGCGGCGATGAAAATAAACATACCCGTAATTTGCTGGCTCTCCTGAAAACTGGACCCCAAAGTCCCTATCGCACTGATCAGGACCGCGTAAACGCCGAAGCCCAGAATGTAATACACCAGCGCCAGCCCGAACACCTCCACCCGCATAAGCAGCGGAAGCATGATGCCCGCCAGTACGACCAGGCCGCCGCTCAGCCCGGCTGCAGACGCGATCCAGACGAGGATCTGCGTCAGTCCCAGGGCACCCAATCCAATGACCTTCCCTGCCAGAAGTTGCTGGGGTGATACCGAAGAAAGAACGATCTCGATCACCCTGCTCGACTTCTCCTCAGCCTAGGCAAATCGGCGAGCGCGCGCCAAAAATGAGGTCGCAGTTGGCGAGGATAACGCCCACCGCGATTATCGCCAGCAATACGATGCAAATCCAGCCCATCGTTTTCGTCATATCTGTACCCACGCCCGGCTGCCCGCTGTCGCGGTCGTCAACCGAAAAACATCGCCAGGCGCGGCATGCAGCTGCCAGCGCCCGGTAGATGTATAGCTCTTCAGCTCAACCCAGGTCTCAGCCACGGCCGGCGAACGCCATTCCAGCTTGACGGCCGCGCTGTAGGTGTCCAGCCCCAAATACCACAGCACGTGCGGCGCAAATTCGGAGCCGGTCGTCTCTGTCGTCTTCAACGCTTCGATGTCTTCCATGCCCTCACCCCTCAGCCTACGCCGTGCCCGCCACCGGATGGATGGTCAAGTGGTGGTCGCCGACGTTGCTGTCATCCTGGTCGCCAGAAGTGCGATAGTCGCCGACCAGATAAAAAGCATAGCGCAGCGTCGCGTTCTGCGTGTCGCGCGTAATCACGGCCCGCACATACCGCGCCCCAGGCCCCGGTGACAACTCATTGATATACATTTTTTCATCACCGTCGTCAGGCACTTTCTGCGCCGTGCCGGCCAAGTCTGTCCACGTCGAATTGTCCGAACTTTCCTGCCACTTGATCGACGTGACAGCGCCACTCACGATTGTGCCGAAAATCGCCACAGCCTGCACACAGCCAAGGTTCTGCAAGCCCTGAAGATCCAGCGCCGCGCCATTGATTGTGGTCTGCGCCGCCGCCGCGAACCGCTTCGCGCTGTCCGCAACCCGACCCTGCCGACCTGCTAGCGGATGTGCCGCACTCCGAAATAGGCGCCTACTTCGAACGGTCTTTCCCCTGTACCATCGCCACAAAAATATCGTTCAGCGGAACCGCAGCACGTTCGAAACTCTCCACCTCAACGTTTCGCTCCACAAGCTCGGCCAGCAACTCTTGCGCCCCGATCCCATCCAGTGTAAGCAGGGTGACGTCGCCTTGACGCTCGCACCCTACCACGCCGGGGAGGTCCGCCGGCATCTCCGCCGCACGCACCCGTACCGAGTTCGGTGCAAAGTCCCGCTTGATATCCGTCAGCGAACCGTACAGCAGCGCCTTTCCCTCATCTATCAGCAATATCCGGTCACACAGCTCTTCCACCAGGTTCATCTGGTGCGCGCTAAGCACAATCGTCTTCCCCTCACTGACCAGCGACCGCATCAGCCCTTTGATCAGCTCGACATTGACCGGGTCCAGCCCTTGAAAGGGCTCGTCTAGAATCAGCAATTCCGGGTCATGAATCAGGCACGCAACAAACTGCACTTTCTGCTGCATCCCCCTGCTCAACTCCTTGACCCGCTTGCCGCCCCATTCCTCCAGTTCAACTCTTTCCAACAACGCCAGCGCCCTGTCCCTCGCCATCGCGCCGTCAACCCCCTTGAGTCGACCCAGATAGACCAGCACCTCCATCACCCTCTGGTCGCGGTACAGGTCCCGCTCCTCCGGCAGATAACCGACCCATTCCCGCCTATGCCCCGGCTCCCCGCCCAGCAGTTCAACCTCGCCCGAGTCTGCCTTGAAGATATCCATCAGGATACGAATCGTGCTTGTCTTCCCGGCTCCGTTGGGCCCAAGCAAGCCAAAAATCTCGCCCTTCCGAACCTCAAACGTCAGGTCATCGACAGCCACGTGGCTGCCATACCTCTTACACAGACTTTGAGCCGACAGCGCCGCATCAATCATAATAATTCTCACGCTTACATTTCACAGGTCGAGCCAGACTCATCCCCTGCGAAACCAGCACTCTTCTCAGCCCAGAGCCAACGGCCTACTGCAGTCAGGCCTCAAGTCGTGCAAACGGCCGCGAGCGAGCCAGATCTGAATCATGACAAAATGAAGCGAGATGTTCCTTTCAAACCGCAGGAGCCATTTGCGAAGCCGCGCGGCCTTCCACAACAGGATACGCACACGCAAGCAATTAGTTGCCGCGTCCCCGTCCCAGCCTCCTAAGGAAAAGGCATCAGACTTAGGACAGCACCTCTTGGGTCCTTCTAAAACCGGTTGATGCCCCTGGTGGGTAAGCTTTGTGGGCCATTCGGTCGTGTGAATCTGAAGGCGACTGCCCAGCTTGCCGCTCGGCCCAACCTTGACACCATAATTGTACAACATAAGTTCGGAGTTAGCTAGTGGTTGGGACCAGGGCCAACTCATTTTCGGAGAGATGTAGGGACGGTTTCTTTGGTTGCCAAGTGTAGGCAATCAGGCCGGCAATGAGATTGACAAGAAAGTTGGTGCTGCTGCGGTGACGGGTGTGTTCAATCTGGGAGACATTCTTGAGCTGGTCAACGATGGTTTCAATGATGACACGTTTGCGTGTCAGCAGCTTGTCCTGGAGAAGGACGAGTCGATTCTGCATGGTTTTGCGAAGCGGGGTGATCAGTTGCAGTCCTTGTGCGTAGCGTTGCTCAAAGAGAGCCTGGAAGAGATAGCCGCGGTCGCCAACCAGCTTCCCCCACAACGATTTGGACATCTGTGGGACCGGTTTGCGGTCATCGGTGTTGGCGGGCGTGAGTTGAACCGCCAGCAACTCTCCCTGGTCATTGACAAGCAGATGGAGCTTGAAACCATAGAACCATCCCAAGCTGCTCTTGCCATGCGTGGCCATCCCGGCAAAGACCCGGTGACGACCGATGCGCCGGTTGTGGCAGACAGACAACGGGGTTGAATCAATGAATGCAACACCTGTCCCCTGGCCAAAGCGCACTCGCAGATAGAGACACATGGCTGGCAGAGCCGATGGAATCAACTCCACAAAGCGCGTATAACAGTTTGAGTACACACCTGCTGCATATATACTCATCACTGAGCGCCTTTCCTTGCTGGTGAATCGTTGTCGTCCAACTTCTATTCTACCAGCTTGTTCAGACGCTCATTTACTCCTAATTCAGGTGTATAATAAATGGCAATAAACAATTTGGGGTTGCCCAGAGGAGTGGGCTGCGGCTCCCAGTGTAACTCCCCAGAGGTAGACCGAAACTCGCCCCTATTTTGGGACGCACCCCCTCTTTGTTTACCCCTTGACACACAGGACCAGCCTGTGCTAACCTTCCTCACGTAGCACATTAGAAATCGACTTCTCTTATCCAGAGTGGGGGGAGGGACCGGCCCGATGATCCCCCGGCAACCTGCCGGAGTCCCGGTTCTCGGTTGCTGAACGGTAGATGGCGCCTCAGGCTGAATGGCCCGCTAAGCGCTTTGCAGGCTCTTTACCCCGGTTGCCGTCACCGCTCAGTTCCGTTGGGTTTGTTCTGAAGGTGCCAATTCCGACGAGTCAGACATGGCTCGATAGATGAGAATGTCCTGCGTACAAGAGCCCCTCTGGATCGACCTGGAGGGGTTTCATTTTGGCGAAGGGAGCGCTATATATGCGCACCGTCTACTGGCAAGACGGGAAAGTGAAGATGATCGACCAGCGGCTGCTGCCCGGTGAAGATGTGATCGCCGAATTTGGAACGGTAGCTGAGGTCGCGCGCAGTATCAGTGAAATGTACGTGAGAGGCGCGCCCGCCATTGGCGCAACCGCCGCCTACGGTATGGCCCTGGCCGCCCACCTCAGCCAGGCCGCCGGTCCCCAAGACCTGCTCAGCGACCTGAGGCAGGCAAAGGAAACGCTCGACGCGGCCAGGCCCACCGCTGTAAACCTGAGCTGGGCCACGCGCCGACTCCTCACTCTGGCCGAGCAGACCGCCGCCGCAGCCCATGCCGATGCTGCCGGACTGCGGCAATCGCTGCTGGCCGAGGCCGAAGCGCTTGCCGACGAGGATGTCAAAATCAACCGGCGTATGGGCTTCAATGGCGCCGCAGTTGTACCCGACGGCGCCAACCTTCTCCACCACTGCAACACAGGTTCGCTCGCAACTGTAGACTTCGGCACCGCGCTTGGGGTCATCTACGCCTGCCAGGAACAGGGAAAACAGATCCATGTTTGGGTAGACGAGACCCGACCCCGCCTGCAGGGCGCACGCCTGACCGCCTGGGAACTCATGCGGGCAGAGGTGCCGATGCATCTCATAGCAGACAATGCCGCAGGACACCTGATGCGCACCGGCCAGGTCGACGTGGTCGTCTTCGGAGCCGATCGCGTCGCCGCCAACGGCGATGTCGCCAACAAGATCGGCACCTACAAGATCGCCGTCGTCGCCAGAGAAAACGGCATCCCCGTCTACTGCGTCGCCCCAACCAGCACCGTCGACCTCGACCTCCCCGACGGAGACCATATACCGATTGAAGAACGGGGCGCCGAAGAGGTGGTGGAACTCGGCGCGCGCGCAATCGCGCCTGCCGACGTGCCCGTCTATAACCCGGCCTTCGATATTACGCCCCATCGCTACCTGACCGGGATCGTTACCGAAGAAGGCATCTGCTATCCGCCGTTCACCCAGAGCCTGCGAACGGCCGTTGAAAAAGGGCGGGCCGCCATTGAGGCGGAGCGGTCCGAAAGAAGGTAACCAACTATGAACGAACCGCGCCGCCTTGAACGCATCTGCGTCTTTTGCGGGTCCAGCGACGGGGTCGAAGAATACTATTCCCGGCAGGCAGCCGCCCTCGGAACTGAAATCGCCCGCAGAGGCTATAGCCTTGTCTATGGCGGCGGCAACTTGGGCTTGATGGGTACTGTCAGCCGGGCTGCCCACAGCGGCGGCGCAACCGTATACGGAATCATCCCGGGGCCTCTTGCGGCTAAGGAGATTGCCGGCGAAACAATTGGAAATATAGAGGTCGTTGAGACCATGCACCAGCGCAAGGCCCGCATGGCTGAACTCGCAGACGCATTTATCACCTTGCCGGGTGGGATCGGTACGCTGGAGGAGCTGTTCGAAACCATCTCCTGGATCCAGCTGGGCATTCACAGCAAGCCGATGGGCCTGCTCAACGTGCACGGCTTCTTCGATCCCCTGCTGCAGATGCTTGCCCACCAGATCGAGCAGGGGTTTATAGCAGAGAGGTATAGCCGGCTGCTCGTCGTCAAAGAGGAACCTACCGCGCTCATCGATGACCTGCTCCTCCATGAAACGCCCAGGAGCTCGGTCCAATGGATCACCTCGGCACAGGCCTAGCCGTCCTTCCATTCACCGGTAACCCACTTACATTTCAAAGTTCCGAGGCTCGTCCACCCAATTTCTCGCGAGACGACAAAGCGAATGTCGACCGGCAGTGGAGCCCTGCCCCAGATCATAGCTCTGGGGGGCCATAGCATAACCGCCAATGAAGAAGACGCGGCGCTGAGTCGTTACATTCTGGACCAGGTTGCCGCCGAACGCCCTCGCATCTGCTTTCTGTCCCAGGGAAGCGGTGAGGATGCATTCTATATTGCCAACTTCTACCGCCACTTTCTGGAGCGCAACGCTTTGCCGTCCGACCTTTCCCTCTTCAAGCCCCACACCGCCGACATCGCCTCATTTCTCCTGGACCAGGATATAATCTACGTCGGCGGGGGCAACACAAAGTCGATGCTCGCGCTTTGGCGGGAATGGGGCGTGGACCGGGTTCTACGCCAGGCATGGCAACAGGGGGTCCTCCTCTCCGGGGTCAGCGCGGGCGCGATCTGCTGGTTCGAGCAGGGTCTCACCGATTCGATTCCGGGGAAACTCACTGCCCTCGACTGCCTCGGATTCCTGTCAGGCAGCTGCTCGCCTCATTTCGACGGTGAGGCCGAACGGCGGCCCAGCTACCATCGACTGATCCGGTCCGGCGAAATGATAGACGGCTATGGAATCGATGACAACGCAGGTCTGCATTTCGTTGGGCGCGAGCCGCCCCGCATTGTCGCCTCCCGCGCCGGCGCAGCAGCCTACCGCGTCGGTCCCACTCCTTCCGGTTTTTCCGAATCCAGGCTCAACGCCTCCGTTTTGCCAAGGTTGGAAAATGGCGGCAGCCGGAAAACCACATGACCAATCTTCTCTCGGGCGCCCTATGAGAATCGTAGTTTCCGGCTCCATCGCATATGACTACTTGATGTCCTTCCCCGGAAGATTCACCGATCAGATCATTGCCGAAAAACTTGCCCGCCTGAGCGTCAGTTTTCTGGTTGAAGACATGGTTCGCCAGCGTGGAGGAACCGCCGCCAACATCGCCTACTCTCTTAAGCTCCTCGGCGGCGATCCGATTCTCTTTGGAACAGTTGGTCAGGACTTTGGCGACTATAAGGCCTGGCTGGACCAGAAAGGCATCCGCACCGACCATATCGTCGAAATCCCCAATAAATTCACCGCCAGTTTCTTCGTGAGCACCGACGAAGAGCAAAACCAGATCGCCAACTTCTACGCAGGCGCAATGAGCGACTGCCGCGATGTCTCCCTCTCCGATCAGGGCCTGACCGATGCAGATGTCGTCATCATCAGCCCCAACGACCCGCAAGCCATGCTCAACTTCACGTCGGAGTGCCGGGACCTGGGCATCCCTTTTGCCTACGACCCCAGTCAGCAGACCGCCCGGCTAAGCGGAGAAGACTTGCGCAACAGTATTCCCGGCGCCGCCTGGCTGATGGTCAACGACTACGAAATGGCAGTGATCGAAGACAAGACAGGCTGGTCAAGACAGACGGTTCTCCAGGAGGTCGGCACGCTGATCGTTACCGAAGGCAGGGCCGGAAGCCTCATCTATCATCAGGGACAGGAGTTCCACATTCCCATAGCGCCCCCTCTGAGGGTTGCCGATCCGACCGGCGCCGGTGACGCCTATCGCGGCGCCTATTTCGCGGCCCACAGCGCCGGCATGCCCGTAGACGTGTGCGGCCGCGTCGGGGCGCTGTGCGCCACCTACGTACTGGAGGAGTCCGGGACAACGAATCACCAGTTCACCCCGCAGGAGTTTGCCATCCGCTACGAGCAGACTTTCGGCGAAGAACTGCTCTGGGGAGAACCGGCCTGAAATGCGTAACGGGCACACGGCCGACGGGGCGGTTCTTGAAATCCTGTCCCAGGATCCCGTCTGGGCCGCCTACGCGATCGCCGACCTTCGCCCCGACCTGTCCCGCCACTGCCACTGGCTCGTGGCTCAGGACGCAAGCGGCTTGGCGCTCATCTTTTCCGGTCTGCAACCACCCGTCTTGCTGACCGTCGGTTCGCCTGAAGGCGTCGGGACGGCCCTCACCGGCGCCGATCTGCCGGAGGAAGTTTTCCTGAGCGTCCTCCCTTCGCATCTGCCAGTCATCGCTCACCACTATCCCCGCATCGCGCCCTGCGACATGTTGCGCATGGCGCTTCCGCCCAATAGGACTGTGACTGCTCCCGCGCTTACGGCCCGCCGCCTTTCCCCCGCAGACGAACACCCGCTGTCCGCGCTCTATCAACACGGCGACGACTACGCGCCGGACGCCTTCGACCCCAACCAGATCAAGGACGGGTTCTTCTTCGGCATCGACGATGAAGCCGGCGCACTCGCCGCGGCCGGAGGCACGCATGTTGCCTGCCGGAGAGCAAGTCTGCCGCCGACCGACGCGGGTTTGGATCCTTCCCCTGGCTTGCGCTCGTTAGAATTAACCATCTCACAAGGCGTGGCAGCCATAGGCAACATTTACACAAGACCTGACCGCCGCGGCTTGGGCTACGGAAAAGCAATCGCCACAACCGTAACGCGCGCCCTGCAAGAAGACGGATTCAGTCTGATCGTTCTGAACGTAGACGAACGAAATTTGGTTGCCAAATCCATATATGAGAAGCTAGGATTTGATGTACATTGCCATTTCATCGAAGGATTCGCCAGAATGATCCGATAATCGACCGTGGGGAATCGTAGCAGATCTGATACAGACGAAATGACAGGTTTACTGTCATAGAAGGACATTCACGCTATATAGGAGTTACTCTACAGATGTCCACCGCAGTTCAAAGCAACAACTACGACATAGCCGACATCAACCTCGCCGAACGCGGCCGCTTCCGCATGCAGTGGGCCGCCAAAGAGATGCCCGTACTGGACCTGCTCGAAGAACGCTACCGCCGTGAACGCCCTTTCGAAGGCGTTCGCATGGCCGCTGCCATGCACGTCACCAGCGAAACCGCCAACCTGATGCGTATCCTCATCGCCGGCGGCGCCGAAATCGCCCTCTGCGCCAGCAATCCTCTCAGCACACAGGACGACATCGCAGCCGCCCTCGTCTCCTACTACGAAATGCCCGTCTTCGCCATCAAAGGCGAAACGACAGCGCAGTACAACGCCCACCTCAACGCCGCGCTCGATACAAATCCCCACCTGACCATGGACGACGGCATGGACCTTGTCGCCATGCTCCATACCCAGCGCAGCAGCTTGCTCGACGGCGTCGTGGGGGGCACCGAGGAGACCACAACCGGCGTTATCCGTCTCAGGGCGATGGCCGCCCAGGGCAAACTGGCCTTTCCCGTAATCGCTGTCAACGACGCCATGACCAAGCACTTTTTCGACAACCGCTACGGCACCGGCCAGAGCACCTTGGACGGAATCATCCGCGCCACCAACGTCCTCATGGCCGGCAAGACCTTCGTCGTCGGCGGCTACGGCTGGTGCAGCAAGGGCATTGCCATGCGCGCCAAAGGCATGGGCGCCAACGTTATCGTCACCGAGGTCGATCCCCTCCGGGCCCTCGAAGCGGTCATGGACGGTTTCCAGGTCCTGCCGATGTCCAGGGCGGCCAAAGCGGGCCAAATATTCTGTTCCGCCACCGGCGACATTAACGTGATCGACCGCCACCACATCGAACAGATGCAGGACGGCGCCATTCTCGCCAATAGCGGACACTTCGACGTCGAAATTAACATGAAGGCGCTCGAATCGATGTCCACCAAAATCACGCGCGTGCGCGATTTTCTCGACGAATATACCCTTGAAGATGGGCGCCGCATCTACGTCGCCGGCGAAGGCCGCCTCGTCAACCTCGCCGCGGCCGAAGGACACCCGAGCGCCGTCATGGACATGAGCTTCGCCAATCAGGCTCTCGCCGCCGAGTACCTGCTGAAACACAGCGCCGAAATGAGCGGCAACGTCTACGACATGCCCGAAGAATTGGACCGCGAGATCGCGGCCCTCAAACTCAAAGCCATGGGCGTTGAAATCGATACACTCACCGCCGAACAAGAGGCATATCTGAACGAGTGGACTCTTGGCACAGCCGAATAAGACCGTCGCCCGCAGACATGCGAGCGACAGTCAGGAGAACGCCAAATGAGCAGCACCTTCATGACCGCCCCCTCCCTCCTCTTTACCAGTGAATCGGTAACCGAGGGGCACCCAGACAAGATGTGCGATCAGATCAGCGACGCCGTCGTGGACGCTATATTTGAACAGGACCCCGACGCACGTATTGCTTGCGAGGCGGCCGTAAAGACAGGCTTTGTAATTCTCCTCGGCGAAATAACGACCACGGCATCCGTGAACTATGATGAGCTCGTTCGAAAAGTGGTCAGAGAAATCGGTTTCGACAACAGCGCCAAAGGCTTCGACGCCGATACCTGCGGCGTCCAGGTCGCCATCGCATCCCAGTCCCCCGACATCGCCCTTGGCGTCGACCGCGCCCAGGAATTCAAGGATGAAACAATGGACAGCGAGGAGGATGAAATCGAGTCGGTCGGCGCCGGCGACCAGGGCATGATGTTCGGTTTCGCCTGCAATGAGACCGACACGCTGATGCCCCTGCCCATCTACCTTGCGCACAGGCTCAGCCTCCGCCTGGCCGTCCTGCGCAAAAGCGGCGCCCTTCCCTGGTTAGGCCCCGATGGCAAATCGCAGGTAACCGTGGAATATAGCTTTGGAAAACCGAAACGCATCCACACCGTTTTGATCAGCACGCAGCATCTTCCTGACATTGGCCAGGATGAAATCAAACGCCAAATTATCGAACATTGCATAACCCCGACCTTGCCCGCCGAGATGGTGGACGAAGATTTACGCATCTACGTAAACCCGACTGGCCGCTTCGTCGTCGGCGGACCAATGGGCGACGCCGGTCTGACCGGCCGCAAAATCATCGTCGACACCTATGGCGGCATGGGCCGTCACGGAGGCGGCGCTTTTAGCGGCAAAGATTGCACAAAAGTGGACCGCAGCGGCGCCTACGCAGCCCGCTGGGTCGCCAAAAACATCGTCGCCGCCGGCCTCGCCGACCGCTGCGAAATCCAGCTCGCCTACGCCATCGGCGTGGCCCAGCCCCTGAGTGTCAACGTCGAAACCTTCGGCACAGGTATGACCAGCGACAGAAAGATCGAAAAGCTGATCGAAGAACATTTCGACCTGCGTCCGGGCGCAATCATCCGCGACCTCAACCTGCGCCGCCCGATCTATCGGCAGACCGCGGCCTACGGACATTTCGGCCGCGACGACGTCTCGTTTCCCTGGGAACACACCAATAAAGCCAGTGAACTGAAACAAGCTGCCAGCTGAATCTGTCCTCACCTATGGAAACCCAGCAACATCCAGGCGGCGCCTCGATTTCCCTTCGCGGATTACCCGCAACATTCTGGTATATCGTAACCGTTTCGACGGGACTGGCTCTCGTTATCATCCTTGTAATGGTTGTCCTGGGCTACCGCGACGGACTAAGACGCGGGGAGGCGCAAACACGCCAACAGGTCGCCATTCTACTGCAACGCGCTTCCGATATGTTGGACGCAGGGATGCACGACGAAGCCCGGGCCGTGTACGCAAGAATTCTTGAATTCGATCCGCAAAACGCGGCGGCGCGCAGCGCTATCTCGGCTGTAAACGCGATTGACGCGACCGAAACAGTTCCGGAGGCTATCGCCGAGCCGACCGCCATTGACATTGAGTGGGCCGCGGCCATGGCCCTGTATGAAGAGGGGCGCTGGCAGGAAGCGATTCAGCGCTTTTCCCTGGTGAAATCCATGCAGACCGACTACAAGAGCGATGAACTGCAACAGAGACTCTTCATCTCCCACGTCGAGCTGGCAAGAGCGGTAGTCGCTGAGGGAAGCCTGGAAGAGGCCGTGCAACTGTTCGACCGTGCCCTCGAATTGGATTCCAATAACGCACAGGTCCGGGAGGAGCGCTACATGCTTGCCCACTTTGTCGATGTCAGGACATATTGGGGCGCCGACTGGACGCGGGTCATCCGCCTCCTGGAAGATCTCTACCGCATCGATCCCGAATATCGCAACGTTCAATACCTGCTGCAGAGAGCGCACGTCCACCAGGGCGAAGGTTTCGCCCGCGAGGAAGATTGGTGCGCTGCCGCCGCCGAATACACCAGCGCTATAGCCGTCCTTGACTGGTTGGAACTACGCGGCAGACGTGATGAACTTGCCGCCAACTGCGTTTCTGCAGTTGGCGGCTAGACCTTCGCTCGGCCGGCTGGAAGCCTTCCGCAAATTCCAGTAGGCCTCCCCTGTGCAGACCCCATGTACCTCCACGCCCATCCTCCGGAAAATGACCGTAAGGGCGTCCTGCGTGCAGTCTGGATTTGAGGTCACCAAGCGTCATGGAATGCGCAACCCGGTCCTTCGCCCCAAGGTATCCGGGAACTCACCCCCATTTTGGGTTGCACCCAGCCCACAGCGAAAATTGTTTTCCCAGCCAAATAGGACTATAATCGTTGTGTGCAGAACCGGGGAGTAGCGCAGTCTGGCAGCGCACAGCGTTTGGGACGCTGGGGTCGGAGGTTCAAATCCTCTCTCCCCGACCTGCGGGTATAGCTCAATGGTAGAGCGCCGGCCTTCCAAGCCGACGATGCGGGTTCGATCCCCGCTACCCGCTCTCAACCCTTCATCCCAAAGTTGGATCGGTAGCTCAATGGCAGAGCAAGGAGCTCATAACTCCTGGGTTACAGGTTCGAGTCCTGTCCGATCCACTCTCCACCTTCATCCTTCGAATTTTGCGTTTTGGCAGATAAGAGACCTGGTGGCTAAGCGACCTGCGCCAAAACGCAAACTTTGCTACCTCTCCGGCATAAGGTCTGACATCCCTGCCATGAAGACCGGCGGCATCGGGGCCGCCTCGTCTGGAACCCGGTCTCCGTTACTGAAACATACCTCGCCCAATCTATTCATGAAATCTGATCGGCCCATTGCCGCATATGCTATAATGCGCTGCGACTGAGATGCCCGCCATTTGACCGGCCGGGCTGGGCTTGCTTGAGCGAGGACAGCCATGATGCCCGAAATAGAAACCGAAACCGGGACCGATAACTTCTCCGAGTCTCTTCGCAGCGGATTCATCGCTGTGATAGGACGTCCCAATGTCGGGAAGTCGACTTTGCTGAATCAGGTGCTCGGGCAAAAAATCGCCATCACGAGCGACAAGCCGCAGACCACCCGTGATCAGATCCTTGGCATTCGCACCGATGCCGAAGCGCAGTTCATCTTCCTCGACACACCCGGCATCCACCAGCCCCGCAATAAACTGGGCAAACACATGGTCAACGTGGCTGAACAGGCGATTGCCAGCGATTCTGACGTTATCTTGTGGCTGGTAGACATTAGTACGCCCCCAACCGACGAAGACCGCTATATCGTCGAGCGTCTCAAGGAACTGTGGGAGGTGGTCGGCCAATTACCCTTCTTGATGCTCGGCGCAAATAAAATTGACAACTTAGGCAACGCCAATGTCGAAGAACGGAATGCCGAGTATCTCGCCCTCCTCCGCTGGCTTACTGCGGCGAAAGACGGGCAAGAGTCAGTCCCGGTTTTAACCCTGAGCGCAGCGACTGGAGAGGGCGTAGAAGATCTCGTCGCCGAACTGGCCGACCTGCTTCCCCCCGGACCGCTCTACTATCCGAGCGAACAGGTCACCGACCAGTCAATGCGATTCATCGCCGCCGAAATAGTTCGCGAAAAAGCGCTTCGGCTCTTGCGGCAAGAGATCCCCCACAGCTTGGCCGTCTCAGTAACCGAGTGGAACGAACGCAGCCCGGAAATGACACATATCGCCGCCACGCTTTACGTAGAGCGGCACAGCCAAAAAGGCATCGTGCTCGGCGGCAAGGGCTCCATGATCAAAAAAATCGGGCAAGCCGCTCGACCGGAAATCGAAGAAATGGTCGGCACACGCGTCTACCTGGAGCTCTGGGTAAAGGTCCTGCAAAAGTGGCGCCGCAAAGAAAATCTCTTGAGGCGGTTGGGTTATCACATGTAGAGGCTTGAAGAATGTCGACCGCCGAAATCTGTACCGTTGACGTCCACGCCTGATACATGGCCGTTGCCCTCTGCCTCCGCCCTGAGTCGCCGCCTTTTGCTTTGGATTCCCTGCGCGCGCTGTGATATGATCGGCCCAGGTTTACACGCTTGTTGTGCCAAGGTTTCCCATGAATCCACATACGATTCGCGTTCTCGAATACGACAAGATCCTGAAGAAACTGGCCGCGTTTTGCGCCTTTGAAGGCGGAGTCGAACTGGCGACGTCTCTCCTTCCCAGCGACGACCTGCGCACCATCAGCGATTGGATGGAGCAGACCAGCGAGGCCTGCCGCCTTCTCGACCAGAAGACTGACATCTACTTTGGCGGTGTCTACGACCTGCGCGCTCTCGTCGCGAAATCCGAGCGGGGCAGTATCCTGATCCCGACCGAACTGGTCGAGGTTCGTACGACCTTAATGCGAGCCCGTACACTTCGCAACACCTTGACTCGCCTCAACCGTCAATTCCCTCGTCTGGCCGATATCGCTTTTTCCATCGAACCCTGTGAGCATGTGATCGGCGAGATAAGCCGTTGCATAAATGACCGGGCCGAGGTCGTCGACAGCGCATCCGCGGAACTTGGCCGGATTCGCGCCCAGCTGCGCGTCGCCCAGGACCGGCTCCTCAGCACCCTGGACAGACTCGTACAGAATACCGAGATCATCCCCTTTCTGCAGGAGTCCATTGTCACACAACGCCAGGGCCGCTACGTCATCCCCGTTCGGTCCGAATACAAGGCGCAGGTACAGGGCATCGTTCACGATCAGTCGGCAAGCGGCGCGACATTCTTTATCGAACCGCTGACAGTGGTCGAGCAGAACAACGCAGTGCGGGAACTGGAACTTGAGGAAGAAAAGGAAGTTCGGCGCATCCTCTCCGAACTCTCTGACTTGGTTGCCGACGAAGGGCCTTACATCAGCCGCAACGTGCAGATTCTTTCCCAGCTTGACTTCACCTTTGCCAAGGCCAAGTACGCCCTTGACATGAAAGCCACCGCCCCCGAAATCGTCTCATTCCAGCAGAATCGCGCTGAAATATTCGCCGGAATCGACGAGGATACCAATGAAGAACGCACTATCCAGCACCCCGGTTCCATCCTCAACTACCGCCAGGCCCGGCACCCACTTCTGGACCCGGATTCCGTCGTGCCCATCGACGTCTACTTCGACGACGATTGCTACATTCTCGTCGTAACCGGCCCCAACACCGGCGGAAAGACGGTCACTCTCAAGACCGTCGGGCTCCTCACCCTCATGGCCCAATCAGGCATGATGATTCCAGTCGAAGAGGGCAGTTCACTGTCCGTCTTCGAGGGCGTCTACGCCGATATCGGCGACGAACAGTCCATCGAACAAAACTTGAGCACGTTCTCAAGCCATATGACCAATATCATCAGCATTCTGGAAGAGGCCGACCCCCAAAGCCTTGTCTTGCTCGATGAACTGGGCGCCGGCACCGACCCCGACGAAGGTTCTGCCCTCGCCGCCGCCCTGCTCGAAAACCTGCGCGACCGGGGCATTACATCGCTGGCCACGACCCACTACAGCGATCTCAAACTCTATGCACACAACACTGCCGGCGTCCGCAACGCCTCAGTTGAATTCGATGTCGAAAACCTGAGCCCTACATTTGAGCTCAGTATCGGTCTGCCCGGGCGCTCCAACGCCCTGACCATCGCTCGCAGACTCGGCCTGAACCCGGTTATCGTTGACGACGCCGAAAAGATGTCGCGCCCGGAATCCCTTGAAGTCGAAGCCTTGCTCGAAGATGTACGGCACGCCCGCCAGGAAGCAAAACGCGTCTTGGATCACGCCAAAGAAAGGGAAAGTCGCGCCCATGTCGCCGAGGAGGACTTGCGGTACCAGTTGGCCAGGATCGAAGAGGCGCGCCGTCAGGTAGTCGCGGAAACTCGCACGACAATGCAAAATGAGCTGGCTGAAATCCGACGGGAAATTGATGGTTTTCGTCGGCGCATGGCAAAAGGCGGCATCGACAGCCAGGATGCGCACACCCAGTTCCTGCAGCAGGCCAGTCAAACTGTTGGTCGCCGCCAGTTGGATACCGAAGGCCGCGTGGAACAGGAGGTTGCCACGCCAGGCGCGCCGGACTCGCGTATTCGCGGGCCAATCGAAAAGGGAGACCGTGTCTTTGTTCCCAACCTGCAGGCCACAGGCGAAGTGATCGCCGTCGAGAATCGCGGCGGAACGGCCCACGAGGCCGATGTGCAAGTTGGGAATTTCCGTCTCAGACTGCCCGTAAGGCGTCTCGAGCTGCGCAGCAAAGCCCAGTGGGAACCTTCGCCTTCGACCCAACCTGCTGTAAGAGTGCAGACAAAGCCCAAAACAGGCGGCGTCGGTTCGACCTCTCTGACAGAGCTCGACCTGCGGGGCGAAAGGGTGGATGCCGGGCTGCAGCGGTTGGAAGGCTACCTCGACGACGCCTATCTTGAAAATCTCCCCTGGGTGCGCATTATCCATGGCAAGGGCACCGGCGCAATGCGGGATGCCGTGCGCACCGCCTTAAAAGGTCATCCCCTGGTCAGCAGGTATCGCCCCGGAGAGATTGGCGAGGGCGATGACGGCGTGACTGTCGCCAATCTGATGACCGACGAAGGGTAGGCGGCCGGCCATGGAACTACGGGAATACTGGGCGATTTTGAGGAGACGCTGGGTCGCCCCAGTTCTCTTGCCCGTCTTGGTAGCTCTGTTCAGCGCAGTGCAGTTGCGCCCCTGGGAGGCACCTCCACCCACTTACAGCGCTTCGATGCGTATGCTGGTGGGCGTACTGCCGCTCGAAGGAGGCGATGACGTTGAGTACGACCCCCGCTATTACGCGTGGATGACCAGCGAATACCTCGTTGACGACTTCACCGAGGTACTCGCATCCGAGCTGTTCGCCAAAGCTGTAAATGCCCGCCTGGCCGCAAAGGGAATTGTCATTCCGGCCGGCCTGCTCAAGGCAAGCGCCAACACGGGCAAACAGCACCGCATCATTCGGCTCACTTTCAACTGGCATGAAGCCGGTGAATTGCAAGAGATCGGGGACGCCGCAGTTGCCGAATTGGAGGAAAACGCCGCCGCATACTTTGCCCAGCTGGGAACACAAGGCGCCGGCGTCCAGGTAATGGATTCACCCGCAGTGGTTCCGGTGGGTCCCAGCGCACGCCAGCGTGTCGAATGGCCGTTGCGAATCCTGCTGGCGCTGGTCGTCGGCATTGGCCTGGCCTTCCTGCAGGAGTATCTCGACGACACCGTGCGCCGCCGAAATGAGTTGGAAGAAATGGGCCTGCCCTGTCTGGTGGCTGTTCCCAAACAGCGAACTTAGACTCTGGGCCGGGATAGTCGACAGTGGCGCCGTCTGCCACCGTCAATTGCACAGCTGATGCTGTAAACTGGAGGATTTCGTGATACAGGAATACAGCGGAGTGGTTCGTCGATTCGGCTGGATCCTCATCGTAGCAGTCCTGCTGGCAAGTTCGCTCTCGTACGGAGTCAGTTTCCTCCAGGAGGAGATGTACAGGGCGACCATCCATGTCAGCACGGTTCCTGCCCGTCCGGATTGGGGATTAGGGAATACGGCCAAGGAACTGATGCGAAACTTCGTTCGCAATCTGCGTACCTTTGAAGTAGCCGAAGAGGTAATTGCACGTGCACAGCTGGACATGCATCCGAACGATTTTCTGAGACTGACAAACATTGCCTCCGAACCGTCTACTTTCACGATTGAGATAGAAGCCCGTTCCCCAGACAAAATCGTATCGGAAATCATGGCGTTGACCCTGGCCGACTATTTTGTCGACGAACGAACCGCCTATTACGCGCAGCAGGACAAACGCGACCGTATCGAGGTCAAAATCGTCAGTCGAGTGATCGAGGGCACCCGCTATCAGCCGCAGCCTCTCATCAATACCATGGCAGGCGCTGTGCTCGGCTTTCTCTTGGGAGTAGGCCTCATATTGCTGTTAGTCTGGATCGAAAGCGGCTTTCTGCGTACACCCGATTCGGTTGAAAGGACGCTTGATCTGACCGTACTCGGCGCGATTCCGGTTACGACCTCCGGTTCGGCTTCAAAAGCGGAGATGCGAGAAGGCGTTCCTACGCCTGCCGTCAGTGCTTAACTGATAGAGGTCGCCTCCAGAGGTCCCGACTCCTGCCCGCTGAATTCCACAAAGGAATTGCAGATGCCCCTGAACCTGGTTACATTGAACGCTCCCCGCAGCGCGGCCGCGGAAGCCTACCAGAGCCTTCGTACCAATATCGAGTTCTCCAGTCTGGGCAGTGACCTCAAGTCACTGCTCGTTACCTGTCCTGATACCGAGACAACCAAGAGTGATGCACTGGCTAACTTGGCCGTTGTTATGGCCGACGCCGGCGACCGTGTCATTGTCGTTGACGGCGATCTGCGCCGCCCTCTTCAACACGAAATCTTCGGCGTAAGTGGGGATATCGGTTTGACAAATTGGTTGCGAAACGGTGGTGAACCGGCCTTGGCGGACACGCAGGTATCCCAACTTCGCGTGCTTGCGGCCGGACCTCTCCCGCCCAACCCCGTCGCCCTCCTCAGCCATAAACGGCTGGCAGAGCTGCTGCAAACCTTGATCGGCGAAGCAGAATATGTCCTTGTCGATGCCCCGCCGGTCTTGGCCGTAACCGACGCAGCTCTCTGGGCCAGCCAGGTAGACGGAACCCTGTTAGCCGTCACGGCAGGGCGCACGAAGCGGGAGCAGGCGCAACGGGCTAAGGAAGTACTGGAAAAAGTTCAATCAAACATCGTAGGCGCCGTGCTTCTGGATGCAGAAGATTCGATGGTTGTAACCGGCTACGGACAGTAGGTTCTCCCTGCCTTGACGAAAATAATGTGCACTTTCACCCAACTTACAGCTGAACTCCCGCGTTACCGGGCCGGTTCAGGATACGAGCCATGAAAGGCATCCTCCTCGCCGGCGGCCATGGCACTCGGCTCTACCCCCTGACTACCAGCCTGAGCAAACAGATCCTGCCGGTCTATGACAAGCCAATGATCTATTACCCCCTGTCAATGCTGATGTTGGCGGGGATAAGAGACATTCTCGTCGTTAGCACGCCATCCGCTCTTTCCCTATACCATGAGCTGCTCCAGGACGGCAGTCAGTGGGGTATTCAGTTTTCCTATGTGGAGCAATCCCAGCCTCGCGGCATTGCCGATGCCTTTGTTGTCGGTAGGGAGTTCGTCGGCGACTCCACCGTTTGTCTGGCGCTTGGCGACAATATCTTTTACGGCCACGGCTTGCCGGACATTTTGCAGAAGGCGGCCAGCCTCCGGCAAGGGGCCCTTGTCTTCGCATATCCCGTCGCCGACCCTGGCAGGTATGGCGTTGTCGAGTTCGACCAGACCGGCAAGGCGTTGAGCATCGAGGAAAAACCGCAGAGACCCCGCTCCAACTTTGCCGTGCCCGGCGTCTACTTCTATGACAACCGCGTCCTCGACGTCGCCAGAAATCTGAAGCCATCCGGCCGCGGCGAATTGGAAATTACCGACATAAACAACGTCTATCTGGAGCAAGGTGAGTTGCGAGTTGAAATTCTGGGTCGAGGTTTTGCCTGGCTCGATGCCGGTACCCACGAGTCTCTCCTTCAAGCTGCGAATTTCGTGCAGGCCCTGCAGGATAGACAAGGCATGATGATCTCATGCCCGGAGGAAATCGCCTTGAGGCGAGGATTTATCGATCGCGACCAATTCCGCGCACTGGCCGATCCACTACAGACAAACCGATACGGCCTTTACCTTCTCCAGATCCTGCGCGATGAGTTCACAGACCCGCTATCCTGATGACCAACATCCCGGTCTCCCTCGATAGGCGCAACGGCACCCTACAATATATCGTAGCTGCGGTCCGCAGCGTGCCGGCACTGGCGGCTAAAATGCGCCAGATCGACAGGTGCGCTTTACCGGCCTCCTACACTGAAATCTTCAACTCGCGCCCGCTTTCGCCGGCCTATGTCGTGCAGAACCATGTCGGCGCCCGGGAGGTGCAAACTGCCGTTACCACCATCTCCCAGGTAGCAGACAAGCTGCGCCGAATGACCAAGGCATACGGAGAATGGCAGGAGTTCGACATTCCGGCTTTCTTCGACCTATGGCCGGAACATGCCCCCCGCCTCGTCCATGTGGAGGAGCGAGTAAGCACGGTGAACGTCACTTTCTTTGCAGACCTGCTGTTGCCTTCCTTCCAGCGCGCCGAACAGTACTGGGCCCAGGAGTTTTTCGCCGCATACCAGACAGCGAGACCCCCGCTCAACTCCACCGCGGAGAGCTCCAGTTTCACCGCGCATTTCCTCGAATTCGAGCAGCCCAAAATGCGCGCCTACTGGGAAAAACTGATAACCGTAATGGCCGAGACGCGACGCGCCCTCTGGAATGACATCGATTTCCTCGCCGCCACCGCCGGAGGCGAAGAGAAAGCGCACTGGCAGTGGGCTTGGCGCGGTTCGGCGCCGCCCGGTCTGGACCGCTGCCTACTGCCGCCGCTGCAGCAGCTGCCGACGTTGACTCTAGGTGTCGAGTTCCCCCTGCCTGCAAGCCGCCAACCTGGCAGAGTGAGGCGATTGCGGCGCATCTGGGAAAGTGACCCCAGGTGGCGCGCTTAACGTCCAAAGCTTGACGCGAGAAGATTCACATGAACAATATCCTGGTAACGGGCGGCGCCGGCTTTATCGGCTGTAATTTCGTCCGCTACATTCTGAACTGCGATTCGCGCCTGAACGTAACCGTTTACGATAAGCTGACCTATGCCGGCCGCCTTGAAAACCTTGCCGACGTCAGTGAACGCTTCGGGGCACGCTACCACTTCGTCCAGGGCGATATCTGTGACGCCGCCAAGGTGGAGGAAACGGTTGCCGCCTGCAATATCGACACCATCGTCAATTTTGCCGCCGAAACCCACGTAGATAGGTCTATTCTCAATCCCGACGCCTTCGTAAAGACCGACGTTTACGGCACTTACGTGCTCCTGGAGGCGGCCCGCAAATTCGGAAATCTCCGTTTCCACCAGATCAGCACCGACGAAGTGTACGGCCACATCGCGGGCCAGCGCCGGTCGGTGGAAGACGACGCCCTGGCCCCGCGCAGCCCCTATTCCGCCAGTAAGGCCAGTGCCGACCTCTTCGTCAATGCCTATGGCATCACCTACAGCCTGCCCGTCACCATCAGCCGCGGCGCCAACAACGTGGGGCCCTACCAATACCCCGAAAAAGTCGTCCCGCTCTTCATCACCAACGCCCTCGAATCCATGCCTCTGCCCGTTTACGGCGACGGAAAACAGATGCGGGACTATCAATACGTCGCTGATCACTGCGCCGCAATCTTCCTCATCCTCACGCGCGGCCGCATCGGCGAATCATATAACATCGGTACCGGCAGCGAGATGACCAACCTTGCCATGGTTGCAATCCTGCTGGACGAGCTTGACAAGCCGCGCAGCCTCATTCAGCACGTCGAAGATCGACTGGGACACGACCGGCGATACAGCCTCGATGTAAGCAAAATTCTGGGCCTGGGCTGGGAACCGGATTTCATGCCAGAAGAAGCGATTAGGATAACCGCCCGCTGGTACCGGGATAATCGATGGTGGTGGCAACCCATCCGCGACGGGGAGTTCAGGGATTACTACGACACCGTTTACGGAAATCGCAAAAAGCTCAAATCGCACTAATGAATCTCACGTCGATCCGCCCAGGACGATTGGAAGACCTGTCTGAATTGCAGCGCCTGCACGCCAGCAGCCTGCGCTGTTACTACTACGATGATCTGGGAGACGCCGAAGAACCCGATCTGCTCACGGGAGTCAACGCAGTCCTGGTCGACCAGCATACTAAAAGGCTGAAAGGCTTTGTCACCTTCGCCGGCGTCCAGCGCTCAAAGGCATTGCCTGCCTCCGCCCCGACCAGAGTTTCGCTGCGCGCTGCGGCGCTTTCGTCTGCAGGGGCGGCTGCACGGCTGCAGTTTCGGGCGCTCTTCGAGCACGCGCGCCAGCAGCTTCAACCACAATCTCAGGACTATCTCTTTTGCGCACTCACCGAGCAAGGCTGGCTCCGAGCCAGCTTGAAAGAGTCCGGTTTCGTCCATCACGATGAAGTCCGGTTTTACGAACGTAAATCTCGTTCGGTCGGAGCCGTGCATCAGACGGCTGCTTTGCGCCCGGCGCAGCCATCTGACCTGCAGCAGCTGGCTGAGGTGGATGCAGCAGCCTTCGAACCCTTATGGCACATGGGAGAAACTGAACTACGGTATCTGCACCGCGACTGCCGCTTTGAAATCGCTCAGATGGCGCAAGAGACGGTGGGTTACTCCGCTCTTCGTCTGACTTCAAACGGATCCGCGCGAGGATTCGACTCAGCCCATGTTGTGCGGCTGGCCGTCCATCCGCGGGTCCAGGCCCGCGGCATAGGTCGCCATCTGCTGGTGGCGTGCCTCTGTTACGCTCATCAACTGGGGATTAACCGCGTCTTTCTTAACACGCAGGAAAGCAACGGGTCCTCCCAGAAACTGTACGAATCGCTTCAGTTTCGAAAACGAGGCCGCCCGGTACCGGTTCTTGTCAAAAGAGTGTCGAAGTGTCAGGCTTAGCGCTTCACCCCATTGGACTCGTCCAATTGGACGGTAACAGCAGTCGAGATCCTGTGCTTTTCGGCCGAAACGCCATTGGCCGCGCCACAGTCTGGCACATTCCGCAATAGACGCGCTTTCCAGAAATCCGATTCCAGGAGGAATCTGGACTTGACAGTTACTGCCCAGAAACTCTACCGACACCTCATATTCGTTTCGGCGCTCTATGCCCTCCTGCTTGCTCTCGGTAGTGGGGGATACATGGTGATCGAGGGCTGGTCGTGGACCGACAGTGTCTACATGACCGTCATTACCATCAGCACAGTTGGATTCGGCGAGATTCGTCCACTATCGCCTATAGGCCGCGTATTCACTGGTGGATTGATAATCTTGGGAGTCAGCACTACGGCGTACGCCTTTAGCACGTTGGCTGATCTCATCGTGGCCGGAGACTTTCGAAACCTCATTTGGAGAAAGCGCATGCAGAATCGGATTGATAAACTGAACGGACATTTCATCGTCTGCGGTTACGGCCGGGTCGGCGAGCATGTCGTAAACGAACTCCTTGCAAACAATGTTCCGCTGGTAGTGATAGAGATAGTGGCAAACCTGGGCCCGGATTTGGAAAACCTGGGCGTAATCCCCATAGAAGGCAATGCAACCGACGACACAGCCCTCATTCAGGCTGGCATCGAAAAGGCTTCCGGTATCTGTTGTTGCTTGCCAAACGACTCGGACAATGTCTATGTAGCTTTGACTGCCCGCGCGCTCAGCCCCAATCTGACCATCATCTCACGTGCAAATAGCCATGAAAGCGAACGGAAACTGCAAATCGCCGGCGTGGACCATGTCATAAACCCCTATGTCACAAGCGGCCGCCGTATGGCGCGTCAACTGATACATCCCAATATTTTGGAGTTCATGGACGTTGTCATGCACAGCGGCGAGGTAGACATCCTGATCGAAGACATCGGGGTCAGCGAGCGTTCCACATTACGCGATCAGACAATCGCCGATACTGAAGTTCGCAAGAGATTGGGGGCAAACATTCTGGCGGTGCGGCGGCCGGATGGCGAAACTTTCGTAAATCCAGGCGTAGAGTTTGCGTTGCGGGCCGGAGACACCTTGATCGCCCTCGGCACTCCAGAGCAACTCGATCACCTGGCTACCGAGGCGGACGACCTGCGCAGAGGGAGGTAGCGAGCGAGAAGCGCCTGTGCCGGAGCGAAGCCATACCTACCGCACCAGAGCCGTGATTTTGCGGCGAAGAAGCTACAGCGACGCGGACCGAATTCTGACCGTTTTTACTCCGCGCATGGGCAAACGCGTACTAATCGCCAAAGGCTCGCGCAAGACGACCAGCCGCAAAGCCGGGCACCTGGAGCTCTTCAATCACGCCAACCTACTTGTCGCACAGGCCCGCACCTGGGACATCATTACCGAAAGCGTAACCGTCGAAAGCTTTCAGCAACTGCGCGGCGACCTCGACGCCATTAGCCGGGCAGCATACATTTGCGAACTGGTCGACTCCTTCACCGCCGAAGACGATGAATACGAACCGGTGTGGGAGTTGCTCCTGCTTTGCCTGAGAGAATTGGACTTCGGTCCACTCGAAGCGCCAGGGGCGGACCTGCTATTACGCTGGTTCGAACTTCAGCTCCTGAGACAGATGGGTTTTCAACCCGAGCTGTTCGCCTGCCTGGGCTGCGGCGATGACTTGCGGCCTGTGGAAAACTTCCTGCACTTGCACGAAGGCGGCGTCTTCTGCCCCGATTGTGGCCGCACAATGCAGGGTGCAGAGCCGATCAACGCGTCTACTCTGAAGGTTCTGCGCCATCTTTCCCGCACGCATTGGGATGCGCTGCGCGGCCTCCGCATTGGACATTCCACCACCCGGGCCGTGGAAAGCGTTCTGCAGCGCTACCTCGTGACCATTCTGGAGCGTCGTCTGAAATCCACCGACTTCATTCACCGCCTGCGCCAGGTCCCGGCCGGTAAAGAAAGCATCGAGGGCCCCGCGACGCCTGTGGCCGCCAGAGGCGACAGCCAACGTCCTGTCAACCCCGGAAACTCTGACGGTGAGGCAGACCGATGAAGCTGATTCGCGCGGCTCGATTTGCTGGAAGTGCTTCTCTCGCCCCTCTTGCTGCCTGAACGCAGACACTTGCTGATCGCGCTTCTCACCTACTGTGTCTGGTGCCTTATTCTGGGCCTGAGGGACTCGTTGCCCGCGGCTTACCCTGACCTCGATTAGCTGCAGGCTGGAAAAGACCGCGGGCTTGGGCCCCTACCGCGCTGATTTCATCGTTAACATCCTGAGCCCGTTGACGACAACGATGAGGGTGCTGCCTTCGTGGCCCAGCACACCCACAGGGAGGGGCAGCCTGAAGCCAGGAACCAGCAGGGGAATGACCACAGTCATCGTGACCAGCGTGAGAATCACAGCTACCGAAAAATAGAGGTTCTGGCGCACGATCTCTCTGGCGCGCCGGCTCAGACGAAGCATAAAGGGAAGCTTGCCGAGGTCATCGGACATGAGAACGACGTCGGCCGTCTCCAGGGCAACGTCCGTACCAGCGCCTCCCATCGCAATCCCCAGGTCGGATGTCGCCATCGCCGGCGCATCGTTGACGCCGTCACCGATCATTCCGACGGAGCCGGTCTTGACGAGCCCGCCTATAATTGAGACCTTCTCCTCTGGCAGGATCTCGGCATAAACATCCTCCATACCGATCTCGTCGGCGACCGCGGCCGCCACGTCACGGTTGTCTCCGGTCAACATCGCCATGCGGTCGATTCCGAGCCCTTTAAGGGCCGCTATCGTTTCTGCCGCGCTGGATCGAACCGTATCAGCAACCGCCAGGAAACCAACCACCTCCCAGTCTCGATCAGGCGCGCCCAAAACCGCCTTGTCGATCAAGCCGTCGCCGCTCCCTCTCCCGTTCTCCAATTCGACCGCGTCCGAAGAGATAATGCGCCGCACCACGAGGATGGCCGTCTTGCCTTTCCTCTGCAACTGTTGACCGATCATGCGGATGGCAGGAGACAGGTCCATCTCCTCGCTCATGAAGAGTTTGTCATTGCCGATGTAGATCAGCGCCTGGCTGCCTCCGCGCGCATAGACCGCCTGAATGCCATGCCCGGCGATACCGCGAAAGTCCTGCGGCGATTCAAAGGACAGGTCCATCTCTTGCGCTCGTTCTACAATAGCCTGTGAAATTGGATGCTCACTTAAACTTTCAGCGCCGGCGGCAATCGACAGTAGTTCCTCCTCGGAGTAACCTGTCAGCGGAACGATGTCGGTCAGTTGGGGCTTGCCGTTAGTCAGAGTTCCGGTCTTGTCAAAGGCAAGCACGTCAAGATTAGCGGCCGCTTCCAGGTATGCCCCGCCCTTGAAAAGGATCCCCTCCCGCGCTGCCGCCGCAATGGCGCTCAGGATCGATGCCGGCGTGCTGATGATGAGCGCGCAGGGGCTTGCCACGACCAGCAATGTAATCGCCCTGTAGATCGTAGTGCTGACCGGTTCATTCCCAAACAGAATTGGGGTCACCGCTGCCAGAACTGTACCGCCTATCACGATCAGCGTATACGGCTGGCTGAATCTGTCGATGAGCCGCTGTGTCGGGGCGGCGTTGTTCTGGGCCTCCTGGACCAGGCCGATTATCTTGCTGATAGTGCTGTCCGATGCCGGTTTGGTCACCTTAAGTTCAAGCGCCCCGCTACCGTTTATCGTCCCCGAAAACACGGTGTCCCCAACCCCTTTGTAGACCGGGATGCTCTCGCCCGTAATCGGACTCTGGTCTACCGTTGTCGAGCCCTGCACCACGGAGCCGTCAACCGGCATACGCTCGCCTGGCCTCACGACAACCACTTCGCCGATGGCCAGCTCCTCAACGCCGATCTCTACGACCTCGCCATCTCGCTGGACCCTGGCTGTATCAGGCCGCAGTTCTGCCAGCCCGGTTATCGCCTGTCGAGTGCGGTCCGATGCAAACGACTCCAGTGCACCGCTCAGGGTAAACAGAAAGAGCAGCAGCGCGCCCTCCTCCCATTCACCGATCAGAGCGGCGCCTAGAGCCGCCGCGACCATCAACAAGTCGATGTTAAATATCCCGCAGCATGCATTGGCAACGGCCACTTTCGCTCCGGAATATCCCCCCGCGCCGTAGGCAATCAGTGCAAACACGACTACCGCCCAAGCCGGCAGTAGGCCGCTGACAGAACCGCCTAACCAGCCTATCAGCAATGCGGCAAGTGTTATCGAAGCAAGAAGCAACTCGGGATTGGTCCGCCAGAAATCTGACAAGAGCGGCGAGAGAGACCGCAGGCTGATCAAAGGTGGGTCGCCCGCTTCCTTCACAATCGCCTGATCAAATGAACTGGGGGTCATTCCATTCACCTCTCTACTCATGATACGCCATGGGACGCGCCCGGCGTCCCTCGTGATCCGATTGTGCTGCCCTCTTTCAGCGCTGCCCTGGCGTGCAGCTTCCTACCGATCTCCTGCCGTTTAGCCTGCTGGCACTCGGGGCAGAAACCTGAAACTTGCACCTGGAGCGTGGTGGCCCGGAAACCCGTGTTCTGAAATATGTTGTCCATCAACACGTCGGGCGAAACGTTGTCCTGCAGGTCCGAAACCTGATGACACCGCAAGCAGAATAGGTTGATGTGCGGCGATGGATCCGGCTCGTAACGAGTATGCCCCGTACCTGCGCTGATCTCGACTATAGCCCCCAGGTCCCTCAGCGTGTTGAGCGTGTTGTAGACCGTGGCCTGGCTGATCTCCGGGTGCATCTTTCGCACCGCCTCGAAGACTTGAGATGTCGTTGGGTGACTCTTTGTGCGGGCAAGATACTCGCAAACAGCTACTCGCTGGCTCGTAACCCGCATTCCAGCGCGGCGAATTGTGGCAATAAATCGTGCTGCCATACCTGGGATCCCCACTTTAATTAGAATCAATCTAAACTATCTCCCATAGTGTACCCTCACTCGCCCCCAATGTCAAACTCTATTTAGAATAATTCCAAATTAGATAGCAGGTAGCGGCTTGACTGCCTGAACGAACGGCGTTGATAACAGTTTTCTAATGTTTCTCAATGATGGTGCTGATAAAGAAATGGTTTACTATTAAGAGTGTCTCGTAACGCGCCTGAATGCACGCGCTTGAGTGAGTCCATCCCTCTCGGGGCGGCAAATTGGAAATTGCCCACCGAATTTTCTGACCTGTGGGTGTCAGCCGATGGTGACTTGACGCACCACTTGCTGAGGACCACTCTCTCATACCTGGAAAAACTGCCATGATGCCATTTGACCGCTTCACCCAAAGGGCCCAGCACGCGGCGACCCGTTCTCTCGAAATTCTGCAAAAGTACAAACACTCGCAGATCGATACGGAACACTTCTTCCTGGCTCTCGTCGAACAGCCGGAGGGAATTGTGCCTCAGCTGCTCGAGTCTCTCGGTGCCTCTGTCGACGTCATCGCCCGCAAACTGGAAGCCGTCCTCGCCGCCGCGCACAAGAGTGGCAGCACCCCCAACAGCGGGCTCCCGACCGTCCAGGTTTTCATCACGCCCCGGCTCAATCGCGTAATGGGTGTAGCCAACGATGAGGCTAACCGACTTCAGGACGAATACATCAGTACCGAGCACATCCTGCTCGCCATCGCCAGCGAGCGGAACACGCACAGCGCCAACATTTTGCGAGACGCCGGCGTCACCAAAGAGGGACTCTACGCCGCCATCGAGGACATGAGGGGCGGGCAACGAGTAAACGAGCCGGACGCCGAAAGCAAGTTCCAGGTGTTGGAAAAGTACGGCCGCGACCTTACCCAGGCCGCCGCCGAAGGCAAACTAGACCCGGTCGTCGGTCGCGTCGAGGAGATCACCCGCGTAATGCAGGTCTTGTGCCGGCGCTCGAAAAACAATCCTGTCCTGATCGGCGAAGCCGGTGTCGGCAAGACCGCCATCATCGAAGGTCTGGCCCAACAGATAATGGTCAACGATGTGCCTGAAATCCTTTCCGGAAAACGCTTAGTCTCTTTAGACTTGGGGGCCATGATCGCCGGGACCCGCTTCCGCGGCGAGTTCGAGGAACGGTTGAAGGCGGCGATGGACGAAATCCGCCGCAGCGAGGGCGAAATCATCCTCTTCGTCGACGAACTTCACACCGTCGTCGGCGCCGGTAACGCCGCCGGCGCGCTCGACGCCAGCAACATGCTCAAGCCCGCTCTTTCTCGCGGCGAATTGCAGTGTATTGGCGCCACGACGCTCGACGAATATCGCCAGCACATAGAGAAGGACTCAGCGCTGGAGCGCCGCTTTGCCCCTGTCTACGTCGACGAACCGGACATCGATGATGCCATCGACATCCTGCGCGGCCTGCGCCTCCGCTATGAAGAACACCACGCCATTACATACACCGATGACGCCCTCGAACAGGCAGTTCGCCTCAGCCATCGCTATGTCCCCGACCGCAAATTGCCCGATAAGGCCATCGACCTTATCGACGAGGCCGCCGCTCGCTTGCGGGTCGCGATGCACGCCATGCCCGAAGACCTCAAAAGAACAAAGGTCTCTATCCAGGAGCTGGAAGACTTGGAAGAGAGCGCATGGGCCGAACGCGACTACGAAAGGGCGGCACAGACAAAAGCTGAACTGGCCCGGCTGAAGGAAGAGTTCAAGACTGCGCTCAAGTCCTGGAAGAACGAGACGAACCTCGATGACGTAGTTGACACCGACGATGTCGCCGCCATCGTACACAGCTGGACAGGAATCCCTGTCATGGACCTGCTCGAAGAGGAGATGGATAAGCTGCTCCGCATGGAAGACTTCCTCCGGCAGCGCATCATCGGCCAGGAGAGGGCCATCGAAGCAGTCAGCGATGCCATCCGTCGCGCCCGCAGCGGCCTGAAGGACCCCCGTCGGCCCATCGGGACCTTTCTCTTCCTCGGGCCGACCGGCATTGGCAAGACTGAACTGGCCAAAGTCCTCGCCGCCTTCCTCTTCGACACCGAAGACGCGCTTCTCCGTGTCGATATGAGCGAATATCGTGAAGGACACACCGTCAGCAAACTGTTCGGCGCCCCGCCAGGGTATGTAGGGTACGAGCAGGGCGGCCAGCTCACCGAGCAGGTGCGTAGACGGCCCTATCAGGTGTTGCTCTTCGACGAAATCGAAAAGGCCCACCCCGAAGTCTGGAACACACTTCTCCAGATCATGGACGACGGCCACATGACCGACGGCCAGGGACGCACTGTGAACTTCCGCAACACGGTCGTCATCATGACCAGCAACGTCGGCGCCAACTCGATCAAGCGCGGACCTTTGGGCTTTGCCACGCCCGAACTCGACGAAAGCGCCCTCGCCCAGGGCGAATACAGCAAGCAGATGAAAAGGCTCTTCCGTCCCGAATTCCTCAACCGCATCGACGAGACCATCATTTTCGATCCGTTGACCCGGGAAAACGTCCGCGATATCGTCTCTCTGCTGATGGAAGAAATCGCACAGCGCCTCGACGAAATTGGCATCACCATCGAGATGACCGAGAAGGCCCGCGATCACCTCGCCGACACAGGCTACCACGCCGAATACGGCGCACGGCCATTGCGTCGGCTGCTCCAAAAGCAGGTCGAAAATGAACTCAGCAAACGATTGCTGCGCGCCGAATACAAGACGGGTGACGAAATCCTGATCGATTTTGCCCCGGAGAAGGATGGAGGCGAGGAGAAACTGGTCTTCGTGCGCCGAGAACCGGAGCCGATTGCGGTCGAGTGGTCACCCGGAACGCAGGCCGAAGCCGGGCCCGGCCGGGACCAGCAGAGTTCGCAGGATTGACTTCCACTCTCGGGCCCCGCCCATGACTTCCGAAAACAGCACCGACCCCGAACGCCCGCCCAGGTGCCCGGCCTATCGCATCGAAACCGAGCGTACGATCCTGCGCTGCTGGCAACCAACCGATGCCGAAATCCTGCTGCACGCGCTTACACAAAGCATTGACCATTTGAGAGACTGGATGCCTTGGGCGGCGAACGAACCGACCACCCTGGAGGAGAAGATCACCCTCCTCCGCAGGTGGCGCGCCGAATTCGACCTCGATAGTGACTATACCTACGGGATCTTTTCGCTGGAAGAAACAGAGGTCTGGGGCGGGACAGGGCTGCACAAACGCCTGACGGGAAACGCCCTTGAAATCGGGTACTGGATTCGCGCCGACCTGATCAACCGCGGCCTGGCGACCGAGATCTCCGCCGCCCTCACCAAAGTGGCATTCTGCGTAAATAAAGTCGATCGAGTCGAAATCCACTGTGACCCGGCCAACGTACGCAGCGCCGCGATTCCCCGAAAACTGGGCTTCACACAGGAAGCCCTGCTCCGCCGTCGTGCTACAGCCACAGACGGTTCCCCGATCGATATGATGATCTGGACTCTCTTTCTCGATCAGCTCGGGAACACATCAGTGGCCGACGCTCAGGTCAGGGCATTCGACGTCCTCGGATGCGAAATCCAACTCAATAAGTAGGACGCGGCAACGCGGCGATCTTCGCCCCAGCGCGCCACGCGTTGACTCTCGACTCGACTTAAAATGGATGGCTAAATCAGCTTAAGTAGCTTTAGCGGCGCTGCCATACAACCGATCGGAGGACTGGGATTCGGAGAGGGCGGAGACGGAACCGGTAGGGAGGGTTTATGAGGTGGTGGCTGCTCGCCGGAATCAGCGTACTGCACTGCCGTCAACGCGTCTATGCGTCCATCGCCTTGAATGTACTTGTCCGCCTCGGTCTGTCCATACTCAGTACTGTTTATGTCTACGCTCGTCGCCATCAGCATCTTCTTGATTATCGCCGGCCCAAGCCCTGTATTGGCCCTGAGCATCAGCGCAACCAAGCCGGCTACGTGGGGCGTCGCCATACTCGTGCCGCTGGCAGTGGTGTAGTGCTCATCCACGACCTGGCCTACCGATGTACCCGCCGCGCGCGCGGCCACAATTCTGCTGCCGGGCGCAACGACATCCGGCTTCACCCGCCCGTCTGCGGTCGGTCCCCGGCTGCTGAACCGTGCAACACTGTCCTGATCATTGGAGGCCCCCACCGTAATCACCTTCTCGGCCGCGCCTGGGCTGCCGATCGTGCTCTGCCGCGGACCACTGTTTCCCGCGGCAACAACCATGATTTTGCCCATATCAACGATCGCGTTGCACATCGTACTGAGCGCATCCGCGCCGTCGCTGCTGCCTCTGCTGCCAAGTGACAGATTCAGGACATCAGCGCCGTTCTGCGCCGCCCACTCAAGGCCCGCCATCACATTGCTCATGCGGCCGCTGCCGTTGTCGGCGAGTGCCTTCGCCGCCATGATCGTCGCCCCCGGGGCGACGCCAATATACTTGCCGCCGCTGGCCGCGCCCGTCCCTGCCGCGGTAGAGGCAACGTGCGTGCCATGACCGTTGCCGTCCACAGCCGACCCCTTCCCGCTGAAATCAGCCGTCAACCCCACCCGGCCGGCAAAGTCCGGGTGCGTCGCGTCGATACCCGTGTCAACGATGCAGATCGTGACCCCCTCACCGTCATTGCCCAACTGTTCCCAGACTTGAGGCACCCTGATGTGCGGAGTCGATACGTCCAACAAAATATGTACGTCCTCATCCAGCCATACCTCCGCCACATCGTCCGAATCAGTCAATTCGTCCAACGCCGACGTCGTTAGAGAGAGAGCCGTCGCCGGTATCAATCTGTAATCCTGATTGACCTTGATGGTTCCTGCCCCCGCGGCCAACCTGCCAATATTCCGCTGACCGCCCTCAGAATGAAATCTGACGATTACCTGCACTTCTTCACTGGCCATCCGGGCCTGTTCTACTGCGTCCCGAACATGGGCGGAGAATTTCTCCGAATACATTGACCAAACTCCTCCTGAAACAATCCTTGCCCACGTCCGGCAAGATAATCGGGGCAGTGCCTCGATTCAAATTGTGCACGCGCCCTTCTGACAGCGTGCAACACACGTCCCCTCCAAAGACACTATTGTCCTGGAGGTTGCTTACCCGAGACTCTTCCTGGGTTAACGCCTGTATGACGGGAGACGTTAAGCTAACGACAGACCTTGTCCGAGACGAGTATCTTGGGCGGGTCAGTACGGACCTGACAGCATCGCGCAATAGGGATCATGCCCGGTCCGTTCAAATGCGCCATCGTGACCCTATCCGAACGATGCCTCTTTCTACATCATATGTATTTTTACATCGTATGTACGGCGCCGTCCTCCTCGACCCTGACAAGCCACGCTTCTTTCGCCAGTGCCTGAAGTCCCTGTCCGGGACCGCTAACCGCGTAACAGGGTATTATCGAAGTCTGATGCCGCACCACATAACCCGCTCTCTCGATGGCAGCGCACTGCGCCGGACCCGTTTCATTGACATGCAACAGCAAGTACATCGTCCCGTCCGGGGCGCCGGCAATCCGTTTCTGAAGCGCGAGAGGGATCTTTTCCTGACCTTCGTCTGACATCTCTAGGTCGTGATCTCCGCGAAGATAGTTTTACCCTGACTTTAACAGTATTGCCACAACGAACCGAACTTGGCAAACCCTGATTCCAGCGCCAACGAGGGCCGGTCCCGTTACGTCAAATAATCGTAGGCAATTAGTGTAAGGAACTCAACGAAATCGTCTGTCAAAATGAGCCTGTCCAGTATCTCTCCTGCCTCTTCCAAACGCCCGGGGCCGTATTCTCCCAGTCTCTTCAACTCCTCGTCGCGGATTTGTCTGTACAGCTCGCGCGTCACTGGCCTCCCGTCGTCTAGCTTGGCATTGTGCCGGATCCATTGCCAGATCTGTGAACGTGAAATCTCGGCTGTGGCCGCATCCTCCATCAGATTGTAAATCGCAGCCGCGCCGACGCCTAGCAGCCACGCATTCAAATACTGGAGCGCAACGTCTACATTCGTTCGGAGCCCGCTCTCCGTGATCGTGCCTCCGGGAACGCCGACATCGACGATCTGCTCCGCCGTCACCGCCACATCCTCTCGCATGCGGTGCTTCTGATGAGGTGCGCCATCCGTCGCCTCTTCGAATATCCCCCGCGCCAGTGGCACCAGATCAGGATGAGCGACCCATGTCCCGTCGCAGCCGTCGCCCGATTCACGCACTTTGTCCGCCCGCACCTTCGCCAGCGCCTCCTCGTTGACCGCAGGATCCCGCCGGCTCGGAATGAAAGCCGCCATGCCCCCAATCGCATGTGCGCCCCGTTTGTGGCATGTACGAACCAGAAGCTCGGTGTAGGCGCGCATAAACGGCGTCGTCATTGTAACCTGCGCCCGCTCCGGCAGAACCGTATCGGGATTGTCACGGAACTTCTTGATCGCGCTGAAAATATAGTCCCATCTGCCCGCGTTTAAGCCCGCCGAATAATCTCGCAACTCGTATAAAATCTCCTCCATCTCCAGCGCAGCCAGTATCGTCTCGATCAGGACCGTCGCCCGGAACGAGCCGTGTGGAATACCCAGCGTATCCTCTGAGTGAGCGAACACCTCCGCCCACAACCGCGCCTCAAGATGGCTCTCAAGTTTGGGCAAATAGAAATAACACGAACTGCCCCGTCGCTGCCGTTCAGCCGCATTATGGAATACATACAGCCCCACGTCGAACAGACTGGCCGAAATCGGCTCGCCGTTTACCAGCACATTCTTTTCCTCCAGGTGCCAGCCCCGGGGCCTGACCAGCAGCGTTGCAACCTCACCATTAAGCTCATAGACTCGCCCCCTGGCCTCATCCTCCAGCCGGATCGTTCGTCGCACCGCATCGTACAGGTTCAACTGCCCTTCCACACAGTTCTCCCACGTCGGCGAGTTGGCGTCCTCAAAATCCGCCATAAACACGTCCGCGCCCGAATTCAACGCATTGATCACCATCTTTCGATCGACTGGACCCGTAATCTCGGCCCAGCGCCTTTGCAAGTCATCGGGCGTATCCGCAACCTGCCAGTCCCCGTTGCGGACCTCCTCTGTATCAGTCAAAAAGCCCGGCACCTCGCCCGCGTCAATACGAGCCTGCCGCGCCGTTCGCGCCGCCAGCAACGCCTGGCGCTGGGAATCAAACTTTCCGTGCAGATCAGCAACGAAAGCCAGCGCGTCGGCCGTCACAATCTGTTCAGATGCCGCAAAAGTCTCGCCAACTACCTGAACTTCCACCTGGTATCCCACGCGTTCATTCTCCCGTGACATGGAGCGCTCCTTGTGTGAAAGGGGAGAGGTAAGAGGTACGCCTTAAGCATACTAATATCACCAAAACTCGTCAAAACGCGCCCCGGCGAATTCAAGCGCAAGTTCACTCGCTCTAGGTTCTTTTGAACACGTAATCCCATCACGCCCGCGTCGACATTTCCTCACCGTCTTCTCTCCTCGCCCCATTCCACTATCGGGTGCATCCCAGATTTGGGGGCGCCTCACTGGGATCGCCTCACTGGGATCGCGGGCGTCTCGCCCGCAGCCTGTGCAGTTGGACAGAGGCAGCCCCCATTTTGAATCGCACCCCCACTATCCACTACGTTGACCAGAATATGTCGGTGCCCCAGCCTTCCGAACATCTCACGCCGCGAACCGGTCCACGTCGACCCGTTTCTTTACGCAGAGAACAGACTCTTCATACAATTTTCCGCCAGTCGGTCCTGCAGTGAAAGCCCCGCCATCTGCCTTCCCTTGAACACGCCGCGCCTCACCCTTTCTGGCGTAGGGGGCAAAGGTCTGAATCTGGCCCAATTGGCCCTGGCCGGATTCCCCGTTCCCGCTGGCTTCATCATTGCCACCGGCGCCTACAATGCCTTCGTAGACCGCGCCGGTCTCTCGAGTTGGTTGGCCGCCGAGGCCCGTGCCGTTGACACCGACGACCCAGTTGCCTTGGAAGCTCTGTCCGACCGTATACGCCGCCGCTTCCAAGACGGCGAAATACCGGGCGAACTGTCCGCCCCAATTATCGCCGCCTATGCGAATATGAGCCGGCCCCCGGTCGCAGTGCGTTCCTCTGCCACCGCCGAAGATCTTCCCGGCATGTCCTTCGCCGGCCAGCAGGACACCTTCCTCAACGTGCAGGGGGAGGAAGCCCTGCTGCACGCAGTCGTCAACTGCTGGAGCAGTCTGTGGACCGCACGCGCCATCGCCTACCGAGCGCGTAACGACATCGACCATGATGCTGTCTCCCTAGCAGTTGTCGTCCAGGCTATGGTGGAAAGCAATACCTCCGGCATCCTCTTCACCGCCAACCCCCTGACCGGCTCCCGTACCGAAACCGTCATTGACGCGACCTTTGGACTCGGCGAAGCCCTGGTGAGCGGCCAGGTGGAGCCAGATCACTACATTGTCGAAAGCGGAAGTTGCCGGATCCTCAAGAAGGAACTGGGTGCCAAAGGCAACATTGGTCCAGGGGATTCCTGCCGGAGGCGTCGAGGAAATCCGCGGCGACCGCCGCCTGGAACAGGCACTGACAGACGATCAGATCGTTCAACTGACGGCAATGGGCAATCAGGTTGCCGAACTTTACGGTGATCCTCAGGACATTGAATGGGCAATTGTCGGTGAGAAGCTGTATCTTCTCCAGTCCCGGCCTATCACATCTCTCTTCCCCGTGCTCCCTGCAGAGGATGACACAGACCTCAAAGTCTATGTATCGCTTGGCGCCATTCAAGGCGTGCTGGGCCCGTTTACCCCGTTCGGCTTGGACATGCTCCGCGGGCTCTTCGCCGGCATAGCCCGAATTTTCTCTTCAGACGCCACCCTTTATGATCAGCAGCTCCTGCATTCGGCCGCCGACCGTCCCTGGATCGAAGTCTCGGGCGCATTGCGCAATCCAGTCGGCCGTCTCATATTCCGCCGGGGATTACCTCTGGTTGAGCCAGGCACCGCACAGGCCATTCGATCTTTGACAGGCGACCCGCGGTTAGCGGGTTCAACCATTCGTCTGCGTTCCGTTGCCAGGGTCGCGCCTTTGATTCCCAAAGTTCTGAGGGCAGCCATTCGAGCTTTTCTCAAGCCGGAAGTATTTGGGCAGGAAGTCCTTTCCACCGATGAAGCGCACATCGACAGCGTAAAAGTTAGGGCGCGCACGGCGCGAACTCTCGACGAACGCATCAATCTGTGCGAATGGCTCTACTATAATTCCCAGTTTTCCTTCTTGTTGCCCCACTTCATCCCTCCGATCATCGTTGGCTACGCCTCGCTGGCATTGCTCAACCGCCTGGCCGCAAGGCTGTCGCTCTCTGCCCACAACATCTCGCCTCTCTTGGCACTCGACCTGACGCGAAATCTGCCCAATAACGTAACAACGGAAATGGACCTGAAACTTTGGCAGGTCACCAAAAGAATTGGCGAGGATTCCACCGCGTCGGCAGCCTTTGCCGCCTCAGACCCGGAGACGCTTGCAAGGGACTATCAGTCAAGCGAGTTGCCGGCCCCTGTTCAGACCGCCCTGGAAGAGTTTCTGGACCGTTACGGAATGCGCGGGCTGGCCGAGCTCGACATTGGACAGGCTCGCTGGGGCGAACAGCCGCTCCCCATCATCCGTGCCCTGCAGAGCTACCTTTCCATTGAAGATGCTGACGCAGCCCCCGACCGGATATTTCACACCGGACGGCTAGCCGCTGCACGGGCGGAGCAAAGCTTGGCAGAAGCCGCCAGCGTCTGGAACAATCCTTTGGGAGAATGGCTGGTCCATTTGCTCGCGAAACGCGTTCGCGCCTTGGCTGGCTTTCGCGAAAGTCCCAAATTCACCATGATCCGTATCGCGGGAATCGCGCGCAACGCGCTGCTCGAAAGCGGTCAGGAACTCGTTGACAGTGGAGTCCTGGACCGGGCGGACGACCTCTTCTACTTTACGATGAGGGAGCTAAAGACGCTTGCAATGCAGGCCCCGGGGGATTGGAAAAAGCTGGCTAAGTCGCGGCGGCTCGTCGAGCGCAACGAACAGCGCCGCCAGCCCATCCCCCGCCTTCTGCTCAGCGACGGCGGCGCCTTCTATGCCGGCATCACCTCCGCCGAAGGCCAGGACGAATCTACGCTCAACGGCTCTGGAGTCTCGCCGGGTCTCGTCGAAGGCTCCGTCCAGGTTGTAATGGATCCCCTGGAAGCCCGTCTCCAACCCGGTGACATCCTCGTCTGTCCAGGCACGGACCCTTCCTGGACGCCTCTCTTCCTCGCCGCCGGTGGATTGGTCATGGAAGTGGTCGGCATGATGACTCACGGCTCCGTAGTCGCCCGCGAATACGGCATTCCCGCCGTCGCCGGCGTGGACCGCGCCACGCAACATCTGCAGACCGGCCAGAAAGTGCGCGTCGACGGCAGCAGCGGCACAATAGAGCTGTTAAACTGAGCTATATTCTTTGGTGTCAAGGGGGTGAATACCGAACTGACACTAGCTGCCGTTTACCGAGTGCACCCGCCCGAAGATCCGCTTCAGGCGGTCGCTGACCTCTTTGGGCAGAGGCGGACGCAGCAATGAAGTAACGTTCTCCTCCAGATGCCGAACATTTCCCGTGCCGGTGAGCACGACGTCCAGGCCCGGCTCATGACGGCAGAACCTGTAGGCGGCCTCCGTCAACGTCCGCGCATCGCTCTCTTCCAGGACCCAGTCCAGCGGTTCAAATAGGTCCAACGCATCGGCATCGATCTCGCCGCTGCGCCGCAACTCCACCAGGATCTCCCGCAACCGCGCCGAATTGCTGAACGCCCGCCGCACAGCAAACATGCACTCCGTTGCGATCCCCTTCTCGCGCGTCGCCTGTAACACGTTGCGTCGGGCCGTCTGGTTGAGAATATTAAATCCGACCATGACAACATCGACGAAATCTTCTCCGATTGCCCGTTGGAGAAGCTCGTGTTCGAAATCAGTAGCAAACCGTTCACTTACTGCCAAATGGCGTATCTTTCCCGCCTGCTGCATCTTATGAAGCGCAGGCACGAGCTCATTTCGCAGATGCTGATACGCCTTCATGGTTGGACCATGAAAGTGAAAAACGTCGATCGTCTCTACGCCCAACCGTTTCAGACTGGCCTCAACGCCGGCGACGTACTCTTCCGCCGGTACAGGCTCGCCCTTGCGGTAGGCGCCCTTCTTCGTCGAGAGTACAATGCTGTCCCGGTCCACGCCCCGAATCGCTTTGCCGACAATCTCTTCCGTGCCGTATGCCTCGGCCGTGTCAATATAATTGATTCCCAGCTCGAGGGCCCGACGCACCACCGCGATTGACTCCTGCTCGCTCCGTCCCGTAGACACACCTAGCCTGCTCGGGCCGCCAGCCCCCAGTCCGACAACACTGACTTCCAGGCCCGTCCTTCCGAATGTGCGGTAGTCCATCTGAGCCTCCACCTTCTGGTACGCCGTCTCTCCGATTCTTTTGCCTATTGTAACGCGCCTCGTCGGGCACATGAAATCGTGCGTTGCGGCCAACCCCATGCTATAATTGCCGCGGCGCCGGACTTTCATTTCCCTGCGACTGACGGCGCAAAACCGGCAGTAACGAGTACGAAATTCCATCTCGCGCCGTCCATGGAATGAGACAATCAGGCCGCTGTTCAACGACCTGTGCAGCAGCCTCCGAACCCGTAGTTAAATGCGAGGAGAGCTACCAATGGCTGAGGAAACAGTCCGGGAAACCACTGAAGCTGAAGAGACCGTGATTTCCGAAGACGGTGCTTCGAATGTCCCGACAAATGACCGTCCTAACGCCTATTCCTTTGCCGGTCTGCTACTTGGAAGTTGGGCGGCCCTGATGATTGTGTTCACCCTGATCGCAGTCGTTGCCATGACCATCGTCGGCGCAGTTGCCGGGTAACCAAGGGGCGCCGGCCTCGTAGTTTTCCCAAACCGGACCCAAAACCCGCTATAAGACCGCTTCTCACCGGTAACCGTCTGGTCTGTGACTTGGACCTGGTTCGGTCCGGATTTGTTCACCCCAGCACGCCTCCTGCGCCTGCTCTGCTCTGCCATCGTTGGCGGGACTACCCGCCGGTAATGCCCTGATGCGTTAACCAAAGATTGGCTTACTACATGGCCCAATTAGGGACAAATTCATTCGCCGCAGATAGGCGACCCGCCGCAGACATCCGTAGCCTATCCCGGCCTCTTATTGACAGAAAAGTGTCCATCGCTGCCACTCGTCCGGACAGATCCCACCACAAAATTGGTTTGCGGACAAGGCAGTCCTTGTGCTACAATCCCGCCCGCAAGACATTTTAGTGCCAATGTCTCCTCCCCAAGCGTTGTCAAAAGCGCATACCGCCATGATCAGAAACCAGGGGAGCCCTTACGCTAATCTATTGAGCCATCTTGCGCTTTAGGTCCTGATGTCTACCTGGACAAAACATGAATGATACAGGTTGCCCCTTGACACCTCATCCAGCCTGAGGAGGGCTGAAACCGACCGAAGTGGCGCGGCCAGCGAGAACAGCAAGACTCGGCTGTACTTGCCAAATCCAACAAGATCGAGTCCCGTAGGCTATTCGGAAAAGCCCTCGGACCGGAGCTTGCCAACCGGGTAACCGGCCTCGCCTGAACGCTTTCAAACCAAGTCGACCGGTAAACGGCGCCTTCGCAGATATTGAGTTATTTTGACTCAATATCTTGCTCGTAAAAAGCGCCTACATACATTTTCTCGCACTTCGATGGGAGCAAACTGCAAGCGATGACGAAAAAGATCTACGCCTATGGGATGGACGGCTTCGTCACCCCGATGATGAAATTCTTCGCAGCTGAGGGCTGCTTGCCGAATTTCAGCCGCCTTCTCAAAGAAGGAACCGTCAATGAGACCTATCCCTCCTTCCCCGTCTGGACGCCCACCAACTGGGCGACTCTTTCCACCGGCGCCCACACTGGCACCCACAGCGTCCCAACATGGCAGACCGTAATTGAGCGAAAGTCCGGCGCCAACGAGAAGGACGTGATCGTCAGCAGCTTTGACGGCCGCGCCAACAACGCCGAACGCATTTGGAACGCGTTGGAGCGCGCCGGCCTCAAAAGCGTCGCCGTACACTACCCCGGAGCCCATCCTTCAGGCGTGGAAATCGGCTACGTTGTCGACGGTTTCGGCGCGCCCGGGCACAATAGCACTGAATTTGAAGTGGCTGCGGCCCAGGCCTACACGACGGATGCCTCCAAGGCAAGCGATGTTGCCATGGCGCACGACGGTTCAGCCATCCAGGGCCTTCGCAGCGTTGAACACATCGATTCGCTCACCGCAGCCGACGGCTGGAGCAATCTGCCGGAAAGCGCCTCGACTCCACTGGCGACAGCCTTTTCCGTCAACGCGCGCCTGGGAGGCGACGTCAACCGTTTTCACCTGCTTGCCATCGACAGCGCCGGCAGTGGCTACGATCGCGTCCTGATCTGCCGCAGTCGCGACGCCAGCGACATCGCCGCCGCGGCCGACCTTGGCGCCTGGAGCGACTGGGCTATCGAGGATTTTCAAATCGACGGTCGCGCACAGGAAGCCTCGGTCCGTTTCAAATTGATGGAACTGGATCCTGATGGCAGTTCCTTGAAACTTTATCGTACACAGGTGACCTATACCAACGGCTTCACATATGGCGATTCCGAACTGGAAGCCGAACTCATACACCGCTTCGGTCCCTATCAGGAACATGCCTCGATGACCCCTTACACGTCAGGCATGACCGACTTCGATACGGCTCTCGAAGAGTGCGAATACCAGGGCCTCTGGTTCGCCAATGTCGCCAACTACATGCTCCACGAAAGAGATTGCTCCTACTTCACCTGCCACTGGCACCTGTATGACTATCTCAATCATATCCACCTGGCTGACGTCGATCCTGTCTGTCCCGGTTTCAATCCGGAAACCAAAGAGAAATATCTGGACTACTTCCGCCGCGCCTACCAGGTCGGCGACCGCGTCTTGGGCCTGATGTACGCGGCAGCCGACAAGGCCAACCGCAACGGCGGCGAAGTCTATGTCGGCATCATCTCCGATCACGGCGCCTTCCCCGACGTCCGCATCGCCAACCTGCGCCAGTTCCTGTACGACAAGGGCTTCCTCGTTCTGAAGCAAGGCGGGGAAGAGGCGATCGCCCAGGACCTGGACCCCCCTCCTGACGAGATCGACTGGGACCGGACCAAAGCCTACCTTGCGCGGCGCGGCTTCGACATAACGATCAATGCCGAACCAGGCCCGAAATTCGACGAAATTGAGCGCGAGCTTCTCACCGCCCTCCGCACTTGGATCGACGAAGAAACCGGCAACACAGTAGTCGCCATCGCCCTGCCTAAACGCGATGCCTATCTGCTAGGCCAGTGGGGGAATGAATGTGGAGACGTCATCTTCGCCTGGGACCACGACTATGTAAGCGGTTACTACACGCAATGGCTCGGGATCGAAGGCGGCGGGAATGTCGGTGCCCCTCTCGTTTACGGCGCCCATCATGGCGGATTCATCCCGACGGAAAACGGTTTCTCGTCCACCTTCGGCTCCTTTTTCCTCGACGGGCCGGGCCTGAAGAAGGGATACGAACGCCCGGTCGACCGGCTGGGCTACATTCATGCCGTCGACGTCGTCCCGACGTTCTGCCACATCCTGGGCGTCGATCCTCCGGCGCAAGCCCAGGGTACAGTGGCGCGCGATCTCTACGAGGGACATGAAATGGTTAGGGAAAGGAAGAAATGACAACGAAAGCGATAGCGGGCGCACGGATTCCACTTCCCCGCTGGACGACGAACCTCCGCGCCAAAGAGGCGATCGCCGGCTACATATTCTTGTCGCCCTGGCTGCTGGGCATAATTCTCTTCATCATCGGTCCAATGATGACCTCCGGCTTCCTCAGCTTCACCCGCTACGACATCGTCAACCCACCCGAATTTGTTGGCCTGAAGAACTTCATCGAAATCTTCACAAAAGACCGGCTCTTCTGGCCCTCGATGATGCTGACCTTCCGCTACGCACTGATTGTCGTGCCGCTTTCACTTATCGGCGCTCTCGCCGCGGCAATGCTCCTCAACCAGGCACTGCTGGGAACGACATGGTTTCGTACCTTCTTCTTCCTGCCCCACCTGACTCCCATCGTCGCTGCCGCCGTCCTTTGGGGCTGGATATTCAACGCCGATGTGGGACCGATTAACCATTGGATTCGTACCATCACCGGCAGCGACAACGCCCCGGGTTGGTTCCGAGATCCGGACTGGGCGATGACCGGCCTGATTATCATGGCAATGTGGGGCGCAATCGGCGGCAACACCATGTTGATCTTCCTGGCCGGCCTCCAGGGTGTTCCCCAGGAACTGTACGATGCCGCCGTCGTGGACGGCGCCGGAATCTGGGCCAAATTTCGCAACGTGACCCTCCCGATGCTTACGCCGACGATCTTCTTCAATATGGTTCTCGGTATCATCGGGGCATTGAGAGTATTTGCGGCCGCATACGTCGCCACCCAGGGCGGGCCTGCATACTCTACCTGGTTCTACGCCCTGCACATCTACACACGCGCATTCCAGTACTTTGAAATGGGCTATGCCTCGGCGCTGGCTTGGATCTTCTTCTTCGTATTGTTCGTGTTCACCTATGTTCAGTTCAGGCAGTCGCGACGATGGGTCTACTATGCAGGGGAGGTGGACTGATGGCGGGCGAAGCAATCGCACCGGGCCGAAAACAGACCGGGAGCGGAATGAATCCAGCCGGAATCTTCCAATCAGCCTCGTTCCAGCGCGCCATTGGCCGAGGAATCCTCTATCTGGTCGCCGTTTCCAGTTCGGCCGTGTTCATGTTCCCCTTTGTTTGGACCGTACTTTCCTCGCTAAAGAGAGGCGGCGAGCTGTTCAGGTTTCCCCCTACCTGGCTTCCGGAGGTTCCACAGTTTCAAAACTATCCGAAAGTCTTCGAAATCGTGTCCTGGGCCACCTGGACCTGGAATTCGACCTTCGTGGCGATTGTCTCAACCTTTGGCGCCGTTCTGACCGCCGCCCTCGTCGGTTACTCCTTCGCCCGATTTCGGTACCCTGCCCGCGATGTACTGTTTATCATCACCCTCAGCACCATGATGCTGCCTGTAGAAGTCACCCTGATTCCCCTCTACCTCATGTTCGCAAAGATTGGATGGTTGGACTCCTACAGACCCCTGATCATTCCTTCATTTTTCGGGGGCAGCGCCTTCCTCATCTTCCTCATGCGCCAGTTCTTTATGAGCATTCCCATAGACCTCGACGAAGCGGCGCGTATAGACGGCGCGAACTATCTGCGGATTTTCTGGCAGATTCTGATGCCTCTTTCCATTCCTGTAACGGCAACCGCCGCCGTTCTGACCTTCATGGCACAGTGGAATGAGTTTCTCCAGCCCTTTATCTTTCTTAACACGAAGTCCAAGTACACGCTGGCGATCGGCATTCGCTATTTCCAGGCCGTCGCCGGCTTTGCCGATGACACTGAGCCCAAGTACCACCTTCTCATGGCGGCCAGTGTCATGATGACTGCCCCCATAATTATCATCTTTTTCCTGGCGCAGCGTTATCTAGTCCAGGGAATTGTGATGTCCGGCATCAAAGGATAGCGCAATTCTCATGAATCCGGTTGTCGCAGAACGTTCAGCTATTCCCAAGGAGGAGTCAACCATGCTTAAGAAGAATGTGAGTCGCCGTCAGTTCCTGGCAGGTTCACTGGCAACAACCGGAGCTTTTGCTCTGTCTGCCTGTGTGCCCGCCGCCCCCACGGCAGGTGGAGATGGGGAGTCGATAGAGCCTTCGACGGAACCCGTCACCGTCCTATTCCACACCCGGCTCGGCACCCACGCCGACTGGCACAAGAGCCGAAAGGACCTGTTCGAAGAGCAGAATCCCGGCATTCTCCTCGAAATCGACGAGTTGCCGGGCAATGAAATGTATCCAAAGATTTACGCTCTTTCAGCCTCCGGCACGGTCGGCGATGTGGTCTGGACCTATCTCAACAATCCGCCGGAACATAAGGCCAAGGGCGTCCTGGTCCCCCTGGACGACATCGTCGCCGCCAAAAACTTCGACCTCTCCCAATTCTGGGATTCCTTGCTCGAAGCCGTCACGCTCGACGGTGAACTGCACGCCATCCCCAACCACGGCCACTACGGCACGACCGCCTACTATCACAACAAGACCCTCATCGAAGCATCAGGCGCAGAGAACCCCAACCCTGACTGGACTGTCGATGACTACGTTACAATCGGGCAAGCGGTCACGGCCCCGCCCGAGGTCTGGGGAGTCCGCAGCTTCGGTACAGGCCAGGAGCACATTCCCTCCTACTTGCGTATCTTCGGTGGCGATGCAATCAACGAGGAAGGGACGCAATCCTTGCTGGGCGAGGAGGAGTCCATCGCCGGCCTGCGCTGGCTCTACGACCTGCAGCACACACATCAGATAGATCCCTGCCAGTGTGGCGACGAAGTTGCCAACAACTACGTCGCTGGTACTGTAGGCATCTTTAACACGACGACGGGATGGATCGGTCGCTTGAACAACATGAAGAACGACGGCGATCTGGAGTTCGACTGGGATGCAGTTGTCGGCCCGGTTGGACCGACAGGCTTGCGCGGTTCACAAGTGTCGGCCGCTGCTTTTGGCATCACCGGCAATTCCGAACATCCCTCCGAAGCCTTCCAGGTCCTGGACTTCTATTCGACCAAAGAGGACGGCATCGAGCATGTCTTCTTCGGTGCCGGCAGTCCGGGTGGCCGCAAGGACGTTTGGGAAAGCGATGAGCTCAACTCCATCCACCCGATCTTCCGCCAGCACCAAGAAATCTATCCGGAAGGCCCGCGCAAGTGGCACCGCCCAGCCAATGCCCGCACGTCTGAGTTCGTCAATACCATGAACAACAACCTGCAGGCGATCTGGACGCAGGCAGTGGAGTTCGAAGAGGGTGTAGAGCAGACCCATCTCCTCGTCCAGGAGGTCTTGGACAAGGATCCGGTCTGACCCTGGTTTGAGCCCGTTTTGACCGCGGCTCAGGAGTAGCCGGAGCCTGAGTCGCGTCTTTTCGGGGTGCTGCATTTTTTCCGTCACATCCATCAGGAGAGAACCATGAGCAATCAAGTATCGCGACGTTCATTCTTGCAGGGAGCTCTGGCCGCATCGGCAGTGGCGCTGTCTGCATGCGTGCCCGCTGCCGCCCCGTCCGGTGATGGGGAAGAGGCGATGGCCCCCTCGGACGAGCCTATCACCCTCCTCTTCCACACACGTCTGGGTACGCACGCCGACTGGCACGTCAGCCGCAAAGACCTGTTTGAGGAGCAGAACCCCGGCCTGATTATCGAGTTTGACGAACTCCCCGGCAATGAGATGTACCCCAAGATCTACGCCCTGTCCGCCTCAGGGACGGTCGGCGACGTTGTTTGGACTTACCTCAATAACCCGCCGGAACACAAGGCAAAGGGTGTTCTGATCCCGCTGGATGACATTGTCGCTGCCAAAGACTTCGACCTATCCCCGTTCTGGGACTCGTTGATTTCCGCCCTCACCCTGGATGGCGAGCTGCATGCCATCCCCAATCACGGGCACTTCGGTACGACCGCCTATTACATCAACAGGAACCTGATCGAAGAGTCCGGCACCGAAGTCCCCTCACCCGACTGGACAACCGATGACCTGGTTACAATTGGTCAGGCCATCACCGCACCCCCTGAAGTTTGGGGAGTCCGCGCGATGGGAGTCGGGCAGGAGCACATCCCCTCCTACCTGCGCATCTTCGGTGGCGACGCGATCAACGAGGAAGGCACCAAGTCGCTGCTGGACCAGGAAGAGTCTATCGCAGGCCTCCAGTGGCTGTATGACCTTCGCTTCACCCACGGAGTCGATCCCTGCCTCTGCAGCAACGAGACCTTCAACAACTACGTCGCCGGCACGGTCGGGATCTACAACTGGACGACCGGCTTTGTAGGGCGCTGGAACAACCAGAAAGAGTCCGGCGACATCGCCTTTGACTGGGACGTTCTCGTCGGCCCCGTCGGTCCGACCAGCCTCAGAGGATCGCAGGTGTCTGCTGCCGCCTTTGGCATTACAGGCAACTCCAAGCATCCATCTGAAGCGTTCCAGATTCTCGACTTCTACTCCACGAAGGAGGACGGAATCGAGCATGTCCTGTTTGGCGCCGGCAGCCCAGGCGGCCGTGCCGACGTTTGGGACAGCGACGAGCTCTTCGCCGTCCACCCAATCTTCCGCCAGCACATCGCTACATACCCCGATGGACCGCGCAAGTGGCATCGACCGGCCAACGCCCGCACGCTGGAGTTCGTTGACACGCTCAACAACAATCTCCAGGCCGTGTGGACAGAGGTGACCACGTTCGATGAGGGCGTCGAGCAGACTCACATCCTCGTACAGGAAGTCCTGGACAAGGAACCGCTCGCATAGCTCTGACTTGAAGCTGATTTCTGTCGCGGCTCAGGAACTGACGGATCCTGAGCCGCGGCATTTAACTTTTCTCCATCTTTTCCGTCTCAACTGTTTCGGAGGAAACAATGAAAGACTTGATCTCTAGACGTTCGTTCTTGCAGGGCGTCCTAGCAGTCTCCGCCGGCGCACTGGCAGCCTGCGTGGCACCGGCCGCCCCTGACGGAGATATGGCCGACGAAGGCGCCGCAATGGAGCCTGTCCACCTGCGCTGGGATACCTTCCGCGGCATCGGCAGCGGCTGGAACGAAGAGCGCATCGAAACATTCACCGAGATGCACCTCGACGTAACCATCGAGCTGCGCCCCCTCGCCGGTTCCGGTCAGCAGGACAACTACGCCAAGATGTACGCGGCCCAGGCCGCCGGTGATCTCGGCGAAATCATCGCCTTTGATCCTTCCCACTACCACTTCTGGCGCGCCATCAACAAGAACATCATCATGCCTATCGATGAGCTTGTGGCAGCGGACAGCACCGACCTGGGTCAGTGGTTCGAACACTTCATGAGCCTACAGTATTACCAGGGCCAGCTCTACGGCTTCCCCAGCTGGGGCTGGGCCGGCTTCGACACGCTCGTTACCAACGCCGTGCACCTGGAAGAGGCCGGTCTCGATCTGCCCGACCCGACAGGTCACGACATCTCAATCGATACGATTGACGAGTGGGCACACTCCTTCTACGTCGAAGGAGAACGTTTCGGGCTGAACATCAGTCACAACGAAGCAACCGTCGTTGTCCTCTGTCGATTGTTCGGCAGCTCCTTGATCAATGAGGAAGGCACCAAGTGCCTGCTCCTCGACGATCCCAAAGCCACCGAAGCCATGCGCTGGGCTTACAAGCTGGGCGTAGAGGAGCAAGTGCTTCCCGCACCCGGCGACCTCGAAAACACCGGCGGCGCGCTCGTAGCTGGCCTTCTGACCATGAACTGGTGCGGCTCGCTCTGTGTGCGCAACTTCAAGAATCAGATTGAAGACGAAACCGTCGCCAAGGCCTGGCAGATTCTCTTCCCGCTGCGCGAGGATGGCCGCATCCCGTCGCAGCTGCGCGGGGGCACCTGGAATCTTCGCACCGACCAGGATCACGCCGACATCGCCTACCAGTTCCTCCTGCATATCGCAGGGCACGATGGCAGCCTCGACTTCAACCTGGTAGCCCGCAACTTCGCCATGGTGCGCCCGGACGTAGTCCAGTCCCTCATCGATGAGGATCCGATCCACGAGTGGTTTATCCCCAGTCTGGAAAACGGGATTCCCGCCCATGCCCCGGCCAACTCTCGCGGCCGCGAGTATACCTCGGCCGTACAGCAGTGGACCGACCTCCTCCTCGACCCGCACCAGCCTGTCGAGTTCGAACAAGGCTTGCAGGATCTGCACGACAACATCCAGGCCGTACTCGACCAGGATCCGGCCTAAAAGGCTAACGCGTTTTAAGAGCGCTGGGCAGGCAAACCTGCTCATCTGCCCAGCGCTCACCTGTATTGGAGAAGCAAATGGCAACTCTGGCTAGCCGCCTCCGGTTCTCCGGCCTTTCAGGAAGACTGACGACCACCAAGCAGAGGCGGGAAAACTTCTACGGTTATCTCTTCCTCACCCCATGGTTGATCGGATTCTTCGGGCTGTTTATCGGCCCAGGGCTGGGGTCGCTCTACTTCAGCTTTACCAAGTATGACGTCCTCAGTTCGCCCGTTTGGATCGGCCTGGACAACTATATCAAGATGTTCTTCGACGATCCGCTCTTTTACACCTCTCTGGGGCGCACCTTCTACTACGCAGGTGTGGGCGTACCATTAGGCGTTGTCGGCTCGATGTTCCTGGCGATTCTGCTCAACGCCAAATTGCGCGGCTTGGCCACCTACCGCACCCTTTTCTTCATGCCTTCCCTGGTGCCCATCGTCGCCTCCGTCGTCCTCTGGAAGTGGCTTCTCCACGCCGATTTCGGCATCATCAACCAGTGGCTCATCGATCTCGGCTGGACCGACCCGCCCGGATGGTTCGGCGACCGCCGTTGGGCGATACCATCCTTGATCGTGATGGGGCTATGGCAAGGTATCGGCGGCACACGCATGATCATCTTTCTTGCCGGCCTCCAGGGAATCCCCGAATCCCTGTACGAAGCCGCCTCGATCGACGGCGCCACCGCGCTTCACAAACTGCGCCACGTAACGATCCCGCTTCTGACACCGACAATCTTTTTCAACATGGTCCTCGGCGTCATAGGTGGGCTGCAGGTCTTCACCGCCGCATTCGTTGCCACCGAGGGCGGCCCAGGATTTGCCACAACATTCTACAGCTTGCACCTATACCGTCACGCCTTCGACTACTGGAACATGGGCTACGCTTCTTCACTTGCCTGGTTCTTCGCCTTTCTGATCGTCTCTTTGACCATCTGGCAACTGCGTCTCTCGCGCCGCTGGGTCTTCTACTACGGGAGCTAATGCAACATGGCCGCAACCCTTGAACGTATTCCCAGTACAGACATCAGCGGCGATGTCTACCGTCGCGGACGCACGCAGATCCAGAAGGCTGTGACCTACATATTGCTGACTGCCGCCAGCCTCATGTTTGCCTTCCCACTCTTCTGGACCGTCTCCAGCTCCCTTCAAACCTGGCAGGAACTGCGCTCTTACGAGCCCCACCTTTTTCCCTCGATTCCCCAGTGGGCCAACTACGCCCAGGTCTTCAGTTCCGTCCCCTTTGCCCGTTGGATGGGAAACAGCTTCCTCATCACTGCCATCACCATCCCCGGCGTGATCATCACCGGCTCTCTTACGGCTTACTCCTTTGCCCGCTTCAACTACGTGGGCAAAGAGTTTTGGTTCGTTCTCATGCTGGGAACGATGATGATTCCCACCCAGGTAACGTTGATTCCCCAGTATGTACTCTTCTTCAATCTGAAGCTGATAAACACTTACGTTCCCCTGACAATCGGTTCCTGGCTGGGTGGCGGCGCCTTCATGATTTTTCTGTTGCGCCAGTTCATTATGTCCATTCCCCGCGATCTCGACGAGGCCGCGCTGATGGATGGCGCCTCGCCCATTAGAATTTTGTGGGGCGTCCTGCTGCCCTTGATGAAACCTGCGCTCACCACTGTAGCAATCCTTCAGTTTCTGGGCGATTGGAACGAATTCTTCGGACCCTTTATTTACCTCAGCAAAGTGGAACTTTTCACAGCCGCAGTCGGGCTCCGGTTCTTCCAGAATATCCCCTTGGAAACGCGAGATCCGCGCGACCACCTGCTCATGGCCGCCGCCGCCATCATGACAGTTCCTGTCATCACCCTCTTCGCCGCCGCCCAACGTTACTTCATCCAGGGCGTGGTCTTAAGCGGCCTCAAAATCTGAGCAAGAGTGTGTCAGTTAGCGTAAACGGATATCCCATCAAAAGGGGCTGCTGCTTTTCCGGGTTATGCAGCGGCAGGAGAGGAGGATCCTATGAGGGTGCCATCAGTTTCCAGCGCTGAAAAGGGTCCATTTCAGCGTGCAGGCAGCGCCCCCACCAACAGCTCTAGCATTTCCTCCAAAGTCGGCGCATCAGGATCCTCGGGAAGGCGGTCCGCCAAAGTTGAGTCGCCAACGAAGCGATAAATGTCGGCCGCTCCGTCATGAAACTTCCCCGTCATTCCGACTCCGGCCATAGTGGCCGAAATCTCTTCCATTTCACCCACCCAGCGCCGCGACTTCGGCGGCATCCCAGGTAGCCCGCCTTCCATCCGCTTAAGCATGGCCGCCTGGCTGAGATTGTACTCGGCAAACAATGCCTCGCGAATGCCCAGCGCCTCGGCCGCCACCAGCAGTTCAGTGCAAAGCGCCGTCAGTCCTTTTGTCAGTCCCGCATAGCACATCTTAATTGCGGACGCGTCGCCGACGCGGTCGCTGATGACCGGTACATCGAGACCATAGTCCTCTAACTGGGCTAGTTCACTTGCATGAACACCTGACGCATAGAATCGCGTCGAACCCTCGCGGCGAGGCGGCGGCCCAATGATCGAGGCATCCACAAAGCGCCCTCCGGCATCGGTAATCGTCTTTCCAATCTCCAAGGTCGTTTGTGGAGCAATCGCATTGCAATCCGCATAGAGCAGATCCGCCCCGGTCTGGCGCAGGGCACCCGCCACCTTTTGCGCCGCCGCCCCCGCCTCTGCCGGAACCAGAATGCACAGTACGATGTCTGCTTCTTCGACCAGGCTTTCGTAGGAACTTACCTCTTCAATCCCGGCCATTGCAGCAAGACTGCGGGTCCGCGCGCTGCGGTCCGCCAGATGAGCGATCACGCGTAGTCCATTCGCTTTCAGCCTTTCCCCCACCGTATGCCCCATGTCGCCCGGGCTGAGAATGCCTACCGTGTTCATCAGCTCACCTGCCCTTTCACCTCCTCCTGTGCCCGTGCCAGCAGCGCCTTCATATAGCCAATCGTATACGCAGTACCGATTCGCGGATCGTCCGCCATCATCGGAATGTGGTCCGGGATCAGGACGCCGTCGAAACCTGTCTGCTCTAACACGCGCATTGCCTTGTACATGTCAAAATAGCCATCGTCAACAAACGTCTCCACAAAGTGAGGCAATGGCTGGTCCACATTGCGAAAGTGGATCTTGAAAAGCTTGTTGTTCTGCCCGAACTGCTGCAGCGACTCCTCGACGCCTTTGCCCATCAGATCGCCGCCCTCCAGCCAGCAGCCAATGCAGAAGCAGATGCCTACATTCGGGCTGTCCGCCATCTCCATCGCCCGGTGGTAACCGTCGAAACTGCTGAAAATGCACCTTGGCACGCCGCCTAGTTCGGGCTCCGGAGGATCGTCAGGATGGATTCCGATTCGAACCCCCTCTTCTTCGGCCACAGGCGCCGCCTGCGAGACAAAATAGCGGAAGTTTTCCCATATTTCATCGTGAGTATAGGTCCGGCCGTGCGTGAGAGGCAGATGGTAGTACCGACCTGCCCAATGACCGGCGTCGGCCTTCGCCAGGTCGAATCCTCGCGCCGAGGCTCCACCTCTTGTCTGCTCCCGGTCCGTGCTCCAAATCCCATTCCCCATATGCGCGTAAGTGGTATAGGGAATCCCGGCTTTGCCCAGCGCTCTCAAATGATCTACGTATTCCTCGATCTTGGCGTCCCGGTTTTCCAGCCCCAGAACGATCGCGTCCTGATTGTGGACTTCCCGGTTGCCAAAGCCGTAGATCTGGACCCCAGCCTTCTCAAACCGATCCTTCGTCCGGGCATAGTAGTCATAGCCGGCATGTTCGCCGTCCGTCCAGCAGACGGCCCAATCCAAGCCCATCTGTTTGACAAACTGCAGCTCCTCGTCGCTCGCCTCCGGCGACACCTGGGCAGCTATCTTCATCCCCGGTGGTATAGACATAAGAGACATCGTCCATCTCCTGTTGTTTGAAATTAAGAGCGGTAAAAATAGAGTCTGACTATTTTAGTCGACATACGCCGGCTGAAACAACAGCCGCAATCACGCAGTGGGTGTCGCCGAAAGTTGGGGAGTCCATTTCGACAAAAGGTTCGCCAATTGCTCCCGCGGCACATGTTAGACCGTCTCGGACCCATTGCCCCTGCGTCCAACAACCTGGAACTACCTCAACCCGCAAAAGTTTTCACTGGGCCCTCCATGGACAGCCCAGTTCTTGCTCTTACGCATCTCAAGTTCAGGCCAACGTCAAAGAGCCCGAATCACTGGCCTGCACCGCGAAACTCTTCCGCCAGAACCCAGCCGCCTCGAAACGACGCCCACATTCTTCCTTCACTCACCGGTCCCGGTAATCCCTCCTCCCGCCATTCAAGCGCGTCATTCAGCCAGTGCACCCCGCCGCCCTCCGTATCCAATCGGAACGGAATACCCCACTCAGCGTTCGCCCGCATAAAATTGAATGCACATCGAGGATGCCAGCTGGCGTCAAGAGCGAAGTCGTCTCTCGAAGGAGCGGGAAAATAGCTGCCCCCCTCCGGCTGGGGCCACCGCAAAGACTCCCCTCTCGCCAAATTCACCAACACCTCCGCCAGCAAGTCACCTCCGGCCATTGCACACCGTGCCTCAGCCTCAGGCCCGCGAAGTCCATCTTCAAGTTGAATCTCTCGCTGCCCCGCAATATCGCCCGTATCCAGCCCCGCATCCATCCAATGAACTGTCACACCCATTGCCTCTTCTCCAGCTCGATACTGCCAGAAAAGAGGATACGGACCCCTGTAGGCGGGCAAAATCGAAGGATGCACATTCAGGAAACCATATTGGGGAATGTCCAACACATTAGGTGGAATGAGGCGATTCCAACAGGCGACGCAGACGACGTCCAACGACATCCCCGCCAACCAGTCGGTCACTTCCGTGTGCCCGATCTTCCCACATTCAAAAACAGGTATTCCCAATTGCATCGCAAGGCCGGGAAGGCTTGCAGGCAACCCTTCCCCATGTCGAATAGAGCCGGAGGGCGAATTCAGTAGGGGTAGTTCGAGTTCTTCACCGGGGTGTTGCGAAGAGCCTGCATTGGGCAATTGCAATGACCGCAAAGGCACACTCTTCTGCCCGCTGAGAAACACAGCGACAGGATTATTGTCGCAAGCGAGAAGCCTCTCCAGCACGATACGGCTGAACTGCCCGGGAATCCCCATGAATAGGGTTCGCAAGTCCTTTGACACAGCGTCAACTCAAGCCTATAATGAATGATACTTACAGCTTTCCTTACTTCAGGTTGGGAGCAGACCTATGGCTCGCCTAGTGCAGTGCGCCAAGATCGGACAAGAGTTGCCGGGCATGGAGTCACCCCCCTACCCCGGTGAGTTGGGCCAGCGGATATTCGAAAACATCTCGCAAGCCGGTTGGGATATGTGGATGCAGTACTCAGTTGTCCTGATAAACCACTACGGCCTCAGCCTGGGCGACCCACAGGCACGCGAATTCTTGTTGCAGCAGATGGAAGAGTTCTTCTTCGGAGTAGGCGCACAGATGCCGGAAGGTTGGACCCCGGAAGGCACGCCTGGTATGGGCAAAGGTGTGCCCGCCGGGAAAGGCGCGCCCCGGAAATAGCGGGGGCTTTACTGGACTAGCGCAAATTCCGGGTCAATCTCAAACTGTAGGAAGCTGTGCGCCTGCCGCAATGATCCTTCGACCAGGTCTGGCGACGGCCCCCTTGCAAAAATGAAGCCCAGGTAAGCGTCACCCTCAGGCAGGGGAACAAGAGACTGGTCCAGCCGGGCAGTGATCTGAACATCCTCGATTCCTGCCACGCCCTTTGCCTCCTCGACGCCGCCCACCCGGCGCAAAATTCCTCCCTCCGGAATCGGTATCATCATAACGCCGCCCGCCTGCGACTCCCTCTCCAGGCTCGCCAATGGTAGACCGCACGCCTGTCGCAGTATCAGCTCCTCTAGCGAACTGCCGTTGCCCACTTCCATCCCGAACCGCAGAATTCGCGAGCAAAGTCCCCCAATCGACCGCCCGGCCACTTCGACAATCCATGGTCCCTCGGCATTGTTCCGCAGTTCCGCATGAATCGGTCCGGTCTGCAGGCCCAGCCCCCGCGCCGCCACCTCTGTCGTCTCGACGATTTTGCTCTGCATCTCAGGCGGTAGCCGGGACGGAGTTACGTAAATCGTCTCCTCAAAGTAGGGCCCTTCCAGTGGGTCCGGCTTGTCGAATAACGCCAGGCAGTGCAGTCGGTCTCTGTCCAGCAAGCCTTCAAGGGCGACCTCTTCACCCGGGATGTACCCCTCGATCAGAAACGGTTGCTCGTCTCCTATCAGCGCAGTCAGCCTTCTCACTGCGGAAGCCAGTTCGCAGCGCAAATTGGCGCGGATAACGCCCCTGCTCCCGTTCAACTCCTCGGGTTTGACCACGCATGGATATCCTATTTCGTCTTCCGCCCGGGCAATAATTTCCTTCAAATTGTCGCTGGTCCGAAACTCTGCAAAGTCCGGCACCGGGGCCCCGCACGCGGCAAGCATCGTCCGCATCTGGAACTTATTCCGCGCTGCCTCCGCCGCCATCGGGTCGTTGTGAGGTAGGCCCAACTTACCGGCTACTAACGCCGCCACTCTGGAACCGGAGTCATCCAAGGCCAGCACCGCATCAAAACGGACTTCACCGCTTTCCAATTCATTTGTATTAGACAAGGCGTCGACGATCTGCTCAGCAGCATGAGTCGGGCGGCCAAAATCAGCGCCAAGGGGAAAACCCCACTCTTCAGCCAGCACCCTGGGCAAGTCCAAAGCAACGACCGTCTCGATACCCAATCGCGCAGCAGCGTCGACATAGTCCTGCGTGCGGTAGCTGTTAGGCGTGGTGAGCAGAAGCGCTTGTTTTGGGGACACGTTAAGCTCCAGCTCGCGGCCCGTCTGAAATCGAATATGCGAGACCCGAAACAAGCTCCCGCCAGCGCTCTCTCTGTCGCGTCGGCATACTGTCGAGATCCTTCTCTGCCTTTGCTCCGAAAGTGTTGGTCCCATCCGGCAACCGCCATCGTCCTAGTAAGGCAGCATATCGGACCACAACTTCCTGCTCCTCTTCGTTTAGCCCCGCCAACAATGCGCCGGCCGACGCGCCGCTGTGAAACAGAGCCACCCGCTCGTCGATCGCAGCAGAATCTCGGCCAACGCCGTCCTTGGATATGACCCGTCTCAAATTGGCTTGGCTTACCTGCTGGAGAAGCTCGGCGAAAATCGTCACCACCTGGGGATGATTTGTGCGCGCCGCCAGCACAGCCGCCCGGCTGAAACAATAATCCCCGGCCAGAATTGTACCGCCAAGCAGGAAACTGTCGATGGAGCCGGTCTGCTCAGACTTCAACAACAGACGGTGGATGTTCAGAGCGATCTGAAGAAGCTCTAAAGCCGCGGCCAGTGCCACCCGCCGGGATTCATCCTCCGCAGTATCCCTCACAGGCGCAGCGGAGGCCAGCACAACACCGGCCAACACCTGACTCTCCGCCAATTCGCTGCGGACGAACTGCGCCAGCCCATCTGGAAGATCGGCTACCGTCTCTTCAAGCTTCGCTGCAACCAGTTTCAGTTCTGCCTGAAGCGCACCGCCAATCTGTTCAGCCATTCGGCTTTCCTGGAAAAGAATCTCTGAAGCAGCCAAAGGCGTGCAGCCCAACTTTCGCGGGCATGTCGTGCCGCCTTAAAGGTCCTTGCGGCGCCGCGCTGACAATCGCGACTTCTCAGCCCGTCTCATCCCCGACGATTTCCCTGTAAATCGTCTCCAGGTCCTCTTCGCTATAGAAGTGGATGACGAGCCGGCCGCTGCCGTCCGCCTTGCGGTCGAGGTTCACCTTGGTGCTGAGACGGTCGCGAAAACGGTTTTCCCAGTATCGCGTTTGTGCCTGTAGATATGGAGGTTCCTCCTCCGTCTCCTTCGCCGGCGGCTCATCCTGCCACCGTCGAACGAGTTCTTCGGCCTGCCGCACGTTCAGCTCCCTCGCTACGATCAGGTCGAGAGCCCTAAGCTTGTCATCGTCGCTGTCAAGGCTCAAGAGGGCGCGCGCATGGCCCGCGCTGATCATCCGATCATTCAGCGCTGCCTGGACTTCGGTAGGCAGCCCCAGGAGGCGCACTGCGTTGGCAACCGCCGAACGGCTCTTCCCCACCCGATACGCGACCTGTGCCTGGGTCAGGCTGAACTGGTCAATCAGTGTATTGAATGCAGCAGCCTCCTCTAGGGGGCTAAGATCGTCGCGCTGCAAGTTTTCGACCAGAGCCAGTTCCAGCTGCTGCTGCGAGGTCGCTTCACGCACTACCGCCGGCACCACCGACAATCCGGCCTGGCGCGCCGCCCGCCAGCGCCTCTCTCCTGCAACCAGCCAGTAGCGCTGCGGCTGATCGGGGCGCTCGGCTACGATAACCGGCTGGATGACACCGTGTTCCCGGATGGACGTGGCCAATTCAACCAGGCTGGCCGGATCGAAACGCGACCGCGGCTGGTGGGGATTCGGCTCAATCTCGTCGATAGAAACGTCGTGGATTCCCTCATCGCTCGCAGGTTCGGCCTGCTCTTCGGACTCGTGCTCATCGTCAGCGGTTGACATGCCAAGCAACGCGCCTAGCCCGCGGCCCAGTCCGTGCCTTCGGCGGGGGTTCATGTCATCTGGTCCATTTCTCTGCTCATCTTCAGGGCACCGTGGAATCTGGTGATCCTGCGCCAAGCCCCCCTGGCAGACTATCGGCGGCCGCCTCAACTTTCGCCGGAAAACGACCCATAAATTCTGCGGCCAGCGCTTCATATGCCAGCGCGCCAGCGCTTTCAGGCGCATAGCTGATCACTGTCAGACCGTGACTTGGCGCCTCACTGAGGCGAACCGAACGGGGAATTAACGTTTCAAACGTCTCCAGGGGAAAGTGCTCTCGAACGTCCTCCACCACCTGTGTGCTGAGTCTCGTACGCGCATCCGACATCGTTAACAGGACGCCAGCAACCTTCAGACGGCCATTCAGGACCCTTCGCACCTGCTGAATCGTGCTCAATAGCTGACTCAATCCCTCAAGGGCAAGATACTCGCACTGGACCGGAATGATGATCCCGTCAGCGGCCGTCAGACCGTTTATCGTAATCAGACCCAGGCTTGGCGGGTCATCGATGAACACATAGTCATACTCGCAATGTAGAGGCTGCAACGCCTTGGACAGGAGCTGCTCGCGAGCCATCCTCGCTGCCATCTCGACTTCGGCGCCGGCCAGATCCAGATTGGCAGGAATCAAACTCAATCCGGGGAGAGTCGTTGCAGTGATCGCCTCCTGGACGGGCTTGTTATCAATTAAGACCTCGTAAAGGCTTGCCCCGGGCTTCCTGGGATCGATACCCAGGCTGGTCGTTGTATTCGCCTGCGGATCGCTGTCAACGAGCAGAACACGGCAACCGGCGTCTGCCAGATAAGCGCAGAGGTTGACGGCGGTTGTCGTCTTGCCCACGCCTCCTTTTTGGTTGACGATTGCGAAAATCTGAGCTGTCATAGCGCTCCCAAGTCCAATTGGTTGCCAGCTTGAAACCGGGCCAACCTCTCCAGCGGTCCTTCACAGGCTAAACAGCGCCATGCCGCCAGGGATGCAGAGCCATGTAGTCCAGGACCTTGTCGTGGCTGGGGATACCTGTCACGCCCTGACCTTCTACGCCGAAGGATGCCGTTACATTCGCATACCGGGCCGCGTCAAAAGGGTCACCTGTTTCATCGAGCCGCAAAAGGAATGCAGTGGCAAATATGTCTCCGGCCCCGGTAGGGTCCACTTCGTTTGCCGGGCGAGGAGGAATCGGAACAATCTCTATCTCTGAGTCTGGCTTACGCCGATAAATGGTGCTTCCGTCCCGGTACTCGGTAAGCACCACGAGCGCAACGTACTCGAGAAACTCCTCCACTTGTCTCAGGTCGCCGTCAATGTCCTCAATCGACAGAATGAGCGCATCGAGATGGGGAAGAATCTGCGCCATATCCCTCCACGGAGCCGGGTAAACCCTGCCCTCTTCGTCCCACCGGCGCATCCAGCCCTGGGGTACTGCTGCCACAATCGTGTCGGAGTCAAATACGGAAGCTACCTCTGACCGTACCTCATTCACAAGAGGACCCAATAGAGCGATATGGGGTGCTCTAAGTTGAGGAGGAATGTCCACAGCAGCTATAGGCGGCGAAGGCGTGTAGCAATACTGGACGCGGCCGTCCGATGAGTAAAGATTCGCGAAAGTCGTCGTATTTGCGCAAGGCAATACGTGAAGGTCAGCCAGACCGCTCAATACAGACAGTTCAATATCGTCGCCGGCCCGGGTCAGAACTACCGGCCTGCGCCCAAGACGGGCAGCCGTTACCGCTGCAAAACTGACGGTACCCCCCAACACATAGTCGGTCGCGGACGGATCCGCCGTCGCAATGTCCCGCGTAACAGTTCCTATAGCAAGAAAATCGATCGACATTGACAGTTCGCGAGCTGTAGACGACTGGTATTCCTTGCCTTTTCATTCCCCGCTTGCCTGAAGCGGAACTTCCCGGGCATTAAGTATTGGCCCCCTGGAACACGCCTGAACCGCAGCCATTCAGCAAGCAAGCGCAGGGCCGGCCCCGTCATTTTAGCAAGATCTGTACTTTGCGCCGGGCGTCCTCTCCCGTGCTCGCCGTATATACGTGCTCGTGATTGCGTAACGCAATGTGGACGAGACGGCGTTCGCTTGCCGGCATCGGTTCCAAAGATGCCGGCCGCCCGGATGCTACGACCTGCTCTGCCAGGCGGTGCGCCAACTGGCTCAACTGCTCTGCCCTTCTCTGCTTGTAACCGTCAATATCGATAACGATATTCTTCCAACGATGCAGCTCCTGGTTAACCATGAGCCGAATAAGGTACTGCATGCTCGCTAGCGTCTCGCCGTTTCGGCCGATGAGGCCCCCTAATTCGTCTCCTACAACGTTCAAGCAAAGCGCACGGTTACTGTCCTCTGGATTGTCCTGCCAGGTAATCTCTATCTCAGCCTCGACGCCCAGATGTACCAACATCTGGTTCAGCAGATCGAAGGCCAGGTCTTCCAATTCTACGTCGTCCTCATCCAAATCCGCATCACTATCGGGATGCATGCTCTCTTCCGAGGCCGGATCAGTCCCCTCATCGACCGGAGAGGGGACCTCAGATGAAGGACCTAAAGAATTGTCTTCGACAGGTTCCTCAGGTTCAGTCTCCGCTGCGAACCCGGTCTCTTCTGGAACTTCCTCCCCATCCTCGGCCTGAGCTTCCGTAGGCACATCTGCATCTTTGCGCATCAGACGAACATGGGCATCGGAGGCGCCGATTCCTAGAATTCCACGGCTCCCCTCGTCTATCACTTCGATCTCAATCTCGTCCCGGGAAACCCCGAGTTGGCGCAATCCTTCATCGACAGCGGCCTCCACGGTCTTTGCCCTGTACTCGTAGCTCTGACCTTCATTCATCTTATCTTCTCTTTCGATTACGCCGGTTCCGTCGCCGCTGAGGCGTTCTCTTTCGTTCGACTTCAGTCGCTTCCCCAGCCGGAGTCATGGTCGAACCGCCGTCCGCCGTTCCCGCGCCGGCCGTAGCCGTCACGGCCTGCGGCACCGCCGGCGCGATCGCATTATTCACCCCGCTCAGGTAGTTGGCAATGTACGTCTGCCCCAACTGCAACAGGTTGCTCGTCACCCAGTACAACGACAAGCCTGCCGGCACCTGCAAAGTAAAGAAGCCAAACATCAACGTCATGATCGTCGTCATCTGCTTCATCATTCCAGCCTGGCCTTCGCTGCCGGCCGGCGTAGTCGCCGTCGTCATCCTCTGCATGTAGACTTGACTAATCATGAGCAAGGCCGGTAATACGAGGTACGCCAGCAAGAGCAGGTACTCTCCCTCATTGAACTTCTCAGGAATCCAGGCAAGACCACGCGTGAATTCAGGAAAGCCAAGATCGGGAATCCAGAAAAAGCGGGCATCCGTCAGGGACGGCCCCAACGCCACCAGGGCCGAATACAGTCCAAACAAGACCGGCATCTGCACGATCATCGGCAAGCAGCCGCTGAGCGGGTTCACACCTGCCTCGCGATAAAGCTTCATCTGCTCTTGCGCCATCTTGTCGCGGTTCTTGCCGAACTTCTTCTGCAACTCCTGAAGCTGAGGCTGAAGATTCTTCTGCGCCTGCATACTCTTTATCTGGATCATCGTTAACGGGAACGTGATCAGCTTGATAATTATCGTGAACAGGATGATCGCAAAGCCCCAGCTATAGGGGATGTCCCAGTTTACAAGACTTGTGTTCAGCCATATAAGGGACTTTGCCAGAGGAAATACGATGACGACCTGCCACCATCCATCGGCCTCGGCAGTGTTCCAATCCACCACACCTTCGCGGGGGACTCCACAACCGCCAAGTAGTAGCGCCGCCAATACCAGGATCAACAGCCAGAGAATCCTTCTGCGATTCACAGTTTTTCTCCTAATCGCCGCGCCAATTGCTGGCGCCGGCAGGGCCGGTTTACATCATGACTGTTGCAGCCGAGACGCCGCTAACCTCGAATTCTCCGGCAGTCTCACCCGCATCTCGTCCCCAGCATCCAATGAACTACCGCTAGATCGTGTCCCTGTCCGGAGAATTGCATGACGGAAACTGCACATCACCGCTCACCGACTCCAACTCTCGATCGACCCTGGCGAATGTGCACGCAAACTGAGCAGCGCCCTAAGGAACAGGATCAAATCCACCGGGATTCCATGGATGGCATCGGCAGATTCGCCGCAGGCCCATCCATCCCCCTTGAGCCGCCCCGTATCGCTCCACCGCCTCATATGTGTATTGAGAACAAGACGGATAGAAGCGGCAATTGCTTCCCAAAAGCGGTGAAACCCCTCTCTGATAGAGTCGTATCAGAAGCAGCAAGACGGCGCGCACGGCTCACCCCTCCTAGGCGCAGCCCTCGTTTCGGCCCAATTCGGAGACGAAAAGTGCTGCTCGACGAAAAAGGCGGGCAATGGTGTCGTCAATCTGATCGTACGATGCCTTCCGAATCGGAGACCGGGCAATTACGACGCAATCCCATCCAGGTTGAATCTGACTCAAACGCAATCGCGCCGATTCACGCATCCGCCTCTTCACACGATTCCGGACGACCGCATTACCAATGCGGCGGCTCACGGAAAAACCAAAGCGGCTGTAGGGAAGGTGATTCTCCAAAACACACAAAACGGCAAAGCGGCTACTATACGCTCTGCCTTTACGGCGGATCTCCTGGAACCGGCTGTTGTCCCGTACTCGGAAGCATCGTCTCACGCCGCTCAGTTTCCGAAAGACTCAACTAATCTCGAATTTAGAGGGTAAGCGAAGCCAGGAGAGCCATCGAGTAATGCTCCTCACTTAGCGTGCCCCTCTCTCCGGCTCACCCGCTGTCGCACCCAATAACTGCGCTCACGCGCCCCCACCACTTGAGGGATCGCTCACCTAGAATGTCCGTTTGCGAGTTGAAAGCTTGACCGTCAGTTCTGTCCGCTGCTTAAGCCGCCGGCGCTTTAGCACATTGCGTCCGCCGGGTTTACTCATACGCTTGCGAAAGCCGTGTGTCCGCAGCCGCTTGCGAACCTTGGGTTGCCAGGTTCGTTTGGGCATGTCCTCATTCCTCCAATAAAAACAGTCCAGAATAACTACCAATAGTCAATTATACTTGGCATCGGCATTGACTGTCAAATCTACCGCCAATTTCAGCGCACCGTTGTTAATGCCCAGCCATTGTCGCCCCCCGACCAATTGTGGATCAGCAACGAGATTTCGACTCCTCTTCTCGGAACCCTGGTAGGCTTTTTACCTCAATTATGCCGTATGATATAGTACTATACAGCCGCCTGCACACCTTTTGGCGGCTGAGCTTCCGTCAAACCGGTGCCGCCTCCGGGCATTTGGCGTTGCAAAATGAACTGTAGCGAATCTTGAATTCCGAATCTGAAAACGCCTCCCGATCTTCGGCCGGCAGCGTAAAAAAGACCGAAGGAAGTCAGGCGGCCCCAGGTCCGAAAGATTTGGCGCGGGAAGAGTTGTCTTCCCTCCAAATGCTGGAAGAATCGGCGGCACAATTGGCCGCACTGCGTCAACGCGCCGAGTCCCTGCTTGAGCAGTTGGCCGCCGGCACCGACACCGTCACATCCCGCGAACCCTTGGAAGGCAACTCTCAGGTACCGTCAAACGCAGCGGAGGACCAGCAGGAACTGGACTCCAGTTTCGGCCAGAACGACCGGTCCGGTTCGGCAGAACGTCCGCAACCAGACCCTATTCGGAACGATGCCGCGGCGCCGAAGACAACTGACACAAATTCAGGCAATTCCGACTCTTCCGGCAACGCCGTGGAATCGCAACTCCCGTCTCAACCTTCCCCCCAACAAAACATCCCGCCCGTCTCCGAAACGGCACCCCTGTTCGAAAGAAACAGCCAGCCGCCCCGAGCCGACGAACAACCCACCGACGAAGATCTGCCCTATGATCAGCCCAACTTGGGTCCAGCACGCCAGCCCGAGCCTCAACAGCAACAATTCCCGATTCAAAGCTATCGGAGGCAACCTGATTCTCTCCTGGATAATCCCGTAACCGTAGCGCCGCCGCCTGACTGGCTCCGGTTCGAAGTCGCACCCGAATCTCTTTCAGCCGAAGCTCAGCTGATCGAGGAAGAAATCGCCGGTCTTTACGAGGCAATCGACCGATTCCGGGAAACTCGGCGCGAAAACACGGGTCACGCACTGTCTCTGTTGCGAGAGGCCAGGGAGATCATCTCGGGCCAACCCCAGCGCATCGAACGAGCCCAGTACAACATTCAACAGGCAAAACAAATAATCGAACGCGCCAAGCTCAGCCGTAGCCGCTCACGCGGCATTGCATTCCGCACATTCGGGCTGCTCATCCTCTGGTTGGCTGGGCTTGGGGGCCTTGGCGCAGCCCTCTATCTCTATCCCCTCGACGTAAATGAAATCATCGGACTCATCTCCTCGAACATGGGATGGAACACATCCCACTACTATCCGCTGCTGTGGACGGTGGCAACCGGAGGGATCGGCGGCTGCCTGGGCGCCATCTCATTCCTCTTTGAGCGAATGAGAGTGCATGAAGAGTTCGACCGCCAATACATTTTACGCTCCATGATTCAGCCGCTGATGGGCATAGTCCTCGGGCTGATCGTTTATGGGCTCCTGGTAGCCCTCTTCAACAGCTTGGACGCTTCCATCATCGGCCACCCAGTGACCACCTACCTACCCGCCGCGCTGGCCCTGCCCATCGGCATCTGGCAAGTATACGTCTACGCCGCGATCTTCCGCATCACCCGGTTGCTTACCTTCCAACGCCGCCGCCGGTGGTAGCAGGCAAAGGCAGTTCCAACTCAATCTCGCTCTCCTGTCGCCCCCGCCGCAAATGCACGTAATCGCACCCCCTTATGGGTGCCCCTTTGCCCGAAGCAATACCCATGGGCTACAATAACCGTGCCATGGCCCGAACATATGAGCCAAAATATTCAGGGGATCAAACTGTGCCAGACGGCAAATCTCTGGTGGAAGTAATCGTATTTCTCCCGATTCGCCGCTCATTCAGGCAGCAGGAAATGCCGCCCCCCGACAATGACTTTGGCGGCCCGGACGAAATTGGCGCCCTGAATCTCGCGCCTGATTACTTGAGGCTGGAGTCGGTTCACCAGCGCACGGGCGGTGCATCCCGTTTCCAAATCTTCCATTATCACCTGCCTCCCAGTCTCAGAGGCGAAGTCGAGCCCGGCCACCTGGTTTGGGTCCCCTTCGGCGCGCAGGAAGTGCAGGGAATCGTAGCAGGGCCCGCAATCTCTTCTCCCGTCGAGACCAAAGCCATCGATCGATTGGCGCGGCCCCAGCCCGTAATGACCCCTGCCCAGCTGGACATGGCGTTCTGGATCGCCGACTACTACGTCGCGCCAATCTCCGAAGCCGTAAAGCTCTTCTTAACCCCCGGCCTGCTCAGCAAAAGAGGTGAGCCTCCCAAAGTCCGTGTCAAGCGGGAGGAACAGATCAAGCTGCTTATCGACCCCGCCTCCATTCGCGAAAACCTTCTCGGCCTTGGACGAAGCCACAAGCAGGCACAGGTTCTGGCTACCCTTCTGACCGCTCCTTCCCGGGCCCGATCACTCAAAGAACTCAAAACAATCTGCAACCTTTCTTCGAAGGACCCCATTTCAGCCCTGCAGAAAAAAAACCTAGTCCGCGTATCGGACGAGGAAGTAATCCTGACGCAGCCACCAGAAGCCGCCGAAGACGCCATACTGAACCTGCGAGGCGCGTCGAGATACGAGCCGGTACTACAGGCTCTTGCCCATGCCGAAGCGCCCGTGTGGAAGACCGATCTATACGCCAGAGTCGACACCAATCTGAATTCCCTGCGAAAACTGCAGGACGCCGGACTGATCCGGCTCGAACACAAGGTGCGCTACCGCGACCCTCTCGGAGGACGCATCTACCCCAGGTCCCACCCCCCCTCACTGACCGACCAGCAGCAGCGCGTCTGGGATGAAATCAGCGCAATCTGTTTCCCGGTTGATGCTTCAAAAACGAACAATCCGGGCCCGAGGAACGAAGATCTCGCGACATCAACGATACGAAGCGCAGGCTTTCTGCTCCACGGGGCAACGGGCAGCGGCAAGACCGAAATCTACCTGCGCGCGATCGCCGAAACCTTGGCCCGCAATCGCCAGGCCATCGTCCTCGTGCCGGAAATCGCCCTCACGCCCCAGACAGTAGCCCGCTTTGCCGGTCGCTTCCCCGACCGTGTCTCGGTAATCCACTCGAGGCTGAACGCGAGCCAGCGCTACGACGTCTGGCGAAGGGCCCGCGACGGCCGGATCGACGTCATCGTCGGCGCCCGCAGCGCTCTTTTCTCCCCCTTGCCGCGCCTGGGCCTGATAATCGTCGATGAAGAACACGAGTCCACTTACAAACAGGATACTGACGAGTGGGGCAGCTTTACCGTCTTCTACGATGCCCGCGCCGTGGCAACCCGCCTGGCAGCTGCAACCAGCAGCGCCCTGATCTTTGGAACAGCCACCCCTTCCCTGGATTCTTACCATGCCGCCCAAAGAGGCAAGTTGACCCTTCTTGAAATGCCTGACAGGGTAATGGGTCATGGAAAACTGGATGACGCGCATCCGGGCGAGGTCGCCGCTCCCCCCGCCTACGCCGCTCTGCCTCCGGTCGAAATCGTCGACATGCGTCAAGAGCTGCGCGCCGGCAACCGTAGCATCTTCAGCCGCAGCCTTCAGTCCGAACTCCACGCAGTTCTCGACGCCGACGAACAGGCCATCCTCTTCCTCAACCGACGCGGCACCCACTCGTTCGTAATGTGTCGCGACTGCGGTTTCGTCGCCGAATGTGCACGCTGCGAGACGCCCCTCACCTACCACGAACGCGCCTCCCAGCTCATCTGCCACCGCTGCAATGCCCGCGAACTGATACCCGAACACTGCCCCGCCTGCCGTAGCCATCGCATCCGCTTCTTCGGCGCCGGAACCCAGCGCATCGAAGAGCTCGTGAGCCAGATCTCTCCCCGCGCCCGCCTCCTGCGCTGGGATCGCGACACCACCGGCCGCAAAGGCAGTCACGAACAGATCCTCGATCGATTCGCCAGCCACGAGGCCGACGTCCTCATCGGCACCCAAATGATCGCCAAAGGTCTGGACCTTCCGCTCGTCACACTGGTCGGCGTCGTTGCCGCAGATGTGGGTCTCTATCTGCCCGATTTCCGCGGCCCGGAACGCACCTTCCAGCTCCTCACACAAGTAGCAGGACGCGCCGGCCGCAGCCGCAGAGGCGGACGCGTCATTTTCCAGAGCTATACGCCCCAACATTACGCGCTCCAGGCCGCCGCTGGTCACGACTACCACGCCTTCTACCAGCGGGAAATGGACTTCCGACGCGAGCAGCAATACCCCCCTGTCAGCAGGCTTGCCCGTCTGATTTTCTGGCACAAAAAGCTTGAAACAGTCGAGGAACAAACTGACCGAATGTTGAGGAACCTGCAGCGGCGCGCCGAGGAGATGGGCATCTGGGGCGACGGAGTCGACCTCCTGGGCCCCGCACCTGCACCCTACGCCCGATTTCGCAGCTACTATCGCTGGCAGATCATCATACGCGCGACCGATCCATCCGCCTTCCTTTACGGCATCGACATCCCTTTCGGCTGGCGCGTCGATGTCGACCCGGTATCTATGATGTGATCAGCACGGGCCCCCCTTGGCAATAAGCTACAGATCATACCTTCGCCAAGACCTGCCGGAAATTCCGGCCCGGCGCAATCTTGCCAAGAGCACGTTCTCCACGGGCGCCCGTACACGCGGGCACATTTCCCGTTTCGCCTCGAATTGCCAGCCACGCCAGAAGTGCAAAGCCAAGCGCCTCCTTTGACGTCTCGTCGCCCGGCGCCCCCGCTAACTCCCCGTACCGCACGAACGAGACTCGCCGCCCGCACCTCTGGATCACCTGCGCTTGCAACCTCTCCAGCAGCACGGGGTTGCGGGCCCCGCCCCCGCAAACAACCACTTCAGCCACTGGCGAGGGCGCGTAGCGCCGATAGCTCTCAGCGATCGAAGCTGCCGTCAACTCCGTCACCGTCGCAGCAAAGTCCACGTCCGAAAGCCCCGCCTCAACAGCTTCCAGATGGTACCGTTTGGCCAGCGCCTGGCTGAACAGCTCCCTGCCGGTCGATTTGGGGGGAAATAGCTGAAAATAGATGTGCTCCAGCCAGCGTTCGACCAGGGCATCGTTGCGCCTGCCCCGTGCCGACAGCGCGCCATCATTGTCAAACCGCAGCGCGCCGTCCGTCGACTGGACCGCGGCCCAGTCGATTAGAACATTACCCGGCCCCGTGTCGAAGGCCACAATTTCCCGGGAAGATCCATCCGGCGGTAGAAACGTCACGTTGCCAATACCGCCGATGTTCTGCACCGCCCGGCACCCATCCAGTCCAACCGTAGGCCGAAGAAAATACTGATCGAAGACCGGTATGAGCGGCGCGCCCTGCCCGCCCGCCGCTACGTCGGCTACACGAAAATCGGCCACCGTCGTGATCCCGGTCCTCTCTGCAATGACCGCCGCCTCCCCAATCTGCAAAGTCGACTGAACCGTGCCGCTTTCCTCGACCTCATGCCACACTGTCTGACCATGCGACCCAATCAGATCCACCTCGTCGATCGTAAGCTCACTTTCTTCGACTACGCGCAATGCGGCTTCTGCGAACTGCGCTCCTAGCGTAAACCCTGCCCTGCTCACAGTACGCGTGTCAACCTGCCCCGCTATCAAACGCCCAATCACCGCCCGCTCCTCTTGGGGCCACGGAACACTCTCAAACGCAATCTGGCGCATCCGCGGCCGCTCGGCAGATCCCGTAATCTCCGCCAGGACCGCGTCAATGCCGTCGGCCGAAGTGCCGCTCATCAGGCCAATAACTCTCATCGCCGGCGCCGTCCAGACATAGCCCGTCCGGGGGTATTTCCATCCGAACTGGTCCAACTACCCATTGCCGCTCAAACTCCGCCCAAGCTGCGCCCACTTTCGATACGTATGGAACCCGCACTTAGCGTAGAAGCCGAGCAATGTCGTCCAATCAATTACACACCCGTTTATCCCACTGTTATGCAGCCGTCTCAGTCCTGCATCCAGCAGATAAATGCCCATCCCCTGCCCCCGCAGGTGCGCGCTGACCCCGATCGAGCCAAGTTGTGCCCACGGACGCGGCAGCCCGTACGGATAGAAGCGGTCAATTGGACTGGCCGAGTCCTCAAACGTAAGTCGACAAGATCCCTGCACACCCTCTTCCGTCCACAGCAGCATATAGTCGGAGATTCGCCCGCCCTCCTCCAGAAATCTCTCCGCCTGCCAGTGCCACCATCCCGGAAACTCCCTCGCCAGAAAACGCACCAAATCCGACTCCTGCCCCGGCTGCCCCGGTCGCGCCGCCGCCGGCACATTGCTCAGCATAGGCGGCTGGTAGTCACTTAGAGTCCGCGCAACGTCCCAGGAATACGGCTCCTCATCGTACCTAAATCCACAGTCCAGGAAAAACGCCTCGGACCCAGAATCGGCCATTGGTCCCGGCACAAAAGGACGGAGGCCGCCACCCACCCGGATGCGACCCGCGACATCCTGATTTGCAAAAGCGGACACCCACTCTACACCCCGCGCCAGCAGCTCTTTCCCGATTCCCCGCCTCTGAAACGCAGGCGCAACAGCAATCGCCTCGATCCAGCCAGCGACGTCCGAACGCATGGCAAGCGGCGCGCCGGGATACGCGCTGCACAACAAGAATCCTGCGGGACGACCCTCCACTAGGGCAATCCATCCCCCGCGCGTAACGCCGGCATCCGCTGTACAATTGTATCTCAGGAATCTCTCAGTAATGGGGAGTTCGTTATCGGTTGCCTCGTTCCAGAGCTCCACCGCCCTCCGTACGTGTTCAGGATCCGCCGCGTCAAATTCGACCTGCTCGACCTCTGCCGCCCCCGAAAGATCCACCATCCTATCCGTCCAGCTCAGTGCCTGCGCCCTGTTCCAGCGCCTTGCGGTAGACTACCCTGGCAACCGCCACATCCTGCACTGCCAGTCCAACCGACTTGAAGAAAGTGACCTCCTCGTCACTCTCACGTCCGGGCCGGTACCCTGCGATAATCGCTCCGATCTCCGCATGAATCTGGCTGGCATCGTACACACCGGCCTCGATCGGTCGGATCAGGTCACCCGCCTCAGCCAGGCTGGAATCCAAATGATCGACAACGACTTTGGCGCGTCGCAGGGTAACAGCATCCACTTCACTTGCGTACGGCAGGTGCGATCCAATCCCTGAAATGTGGACGCCCGGCTGCAGCAGACCGCCGTCAAAAAGCGGCTCATGCGCGCTCGTGGCCGTGACCAGAATATCCGCCGCTTCTACAGCCATCGAGACCTCGGTCGTGGCCTCAGCGTCTACTCCGAAACTGCGCGTCAGGACGCCGGCCAGAGCATCCGCATTTGCCGCAGTCCGCGACAGGACAAAAACTTTTTCAACTGCCCGCTCACACAGCACTGCCTCAACCTGGTACGGAGCCTGCACACCGCTGCCGAAGATCGTCAGCGTCCGCGCATCCTCTCTCGCCAGATAGCGCGCCGCCACTCCCCCCGACGCCCCCGTCCGCATCGCCGTCAGATACCCGGCATCCATCAACGCCAGCAACGCGCCATTCCTGCCGTCGAAAAGCACTACATTCCCCTGGATCGCCGGCAGCCCTCGCCGCACTGGGTTCGTCCCGTAAAAGGAGATCAACTTGGCCCCCAGCGCATCCATCTCGCCGCCCAGATACGCCGGCATCGACATCAGGCTCCCGTCATGCGGGGCAACTGGAATGTTTGCGCGCACCGGCAGTTCCGCATCTCCTTGATAGATAAGGCGATATGCCTCGGCCACCGCTTCGATTGCGTCCGGCATGTCCAACAGATTTTCAACGTCGCTCCGTGTCAACCAGAGAGGCATTCTTTTTGAAGTCTCATGAGAATAGGATTATCGGAAACCGGGATAGGATAGCACAGGGGCTAGGGCATAACAATTGCTAGGAATGGTAGAAGCAGTTACAATCTCTGAGCCCCAAGGAATCGAGGAGAATCCTCAGCCTTGCAGTGAGAAACCAAAGTCAATGCCAAGAGTTCGTGCGAACATAACGCTCGACGAGACAGACCAAGAGACTTCAACTTTGTGAACGGCTAGGAGAGTTGGCTCGATTTCAAGAGAAGCTAGTCCATGCCACCCATCCCGGAGGATTCCCATGCCCACCGAACTCATCGCCCCTGCACGCGAAGAAGTCGCCTTCCGCGAATACGAAAGCCCGCCCCTCGCACCCGACCAGGTCCGCGTCCGCAGCCATTTCGGCGCCGCCAAACACGGCTCCGAAATGGCCATGTTCCAGGGCTACGCCGGCCATCGCGGCAACTACGACGGCGACTTACACATCTTTACCCAAGAAAGCCAGATGGTCAGGTACCCGAACGGCCTGGGTAACATGTGCGTCGGCGAAGTCATCGAAACCGGTAAATACGTTCAGGACATCGGCCTCGGCGAGACAGTCTTCGCCCACGGCTCCTTCCGCCAGGAGCACGTATGGCCCGCCGACCGCGCCCGCAAACTGCCCCTCGGCGTACCCTGGCAGGCCGCCGTCTGCCTCGACCCGGCCGACTTCGCCCTCGGCGCCGTCCGCGACGGCCACATCCGCCTCGGCGACGGCGTCGCCGTCTTCGGTATGGGCGCCATCGGTCTCTTCGTCGTCCAACTCGCAAAACTCGCCGGCGCCTACCCCGTCATCGCCGTCGACCCCATCCCCCTGCGCCGCGACGTGGCCGAGGAGTGCGGAGCCGACATCGTCATGGACCCGACCTCCTGCGACGCCGGCCTGGAGATCAAGCTCGCCACCGACAAACGCGGCGCCGACGTATGCGTAGACTACAGCGGCCACTACAGCGCGTTACAGGCCGCCCTGCGCGGCGTCGCCTATCTCGGCACCGTCGTTGCCGGCGCCTGGCCCGGCAGATATCCCGCCGGCCTCGACCTCGGGGCCGAAGCCCACTTCAACCGCCCAACCATCGTCTTCTCCCGCGCCTGCAGCGAACCCAACCCCGAATACCCCAACTGGGACGAGACCCGCCTCTTCTCAGTCGTCTGGCGCCTCCTCTGCGACGGCAGCCTCAAGTCGGAACCCGTCGTCCAACCCGTCGTCCCCTTCGACGACCTGCTCGAGGCCTATCCCAAGATCGCAAACGCTCCTGAGGAAAACGTCAAACTCGGTGTAGCATTCTGAAAACACCTCTATGCAAGGCGCTGCGAGGAATCGTTCCCCGCAGCGCCTTTCCAACTCTTTAGCTTTCTCCGCTTGCCGCGCCCGCCCTCTTCTCCGATCACACGAGATTATCCTCTATATAGTCCCAGTTGATGCGGTAACCCATTCCAGGCTCCTGCGGCAGATGAACATGCCCCTCGCTGTCCATCCTGTCTCCAATATCCTCCAGATAGGGCAGCGCTGTATTGCAGTCAATGCCCGGCGCCAGCAGCCCGCGTTCGTAATACTCGCAAGTGTCCTCACTCGTCGAACCCAGGATCTGCAAGTTGGCGAACCCACTCATATGAATCTCGCACTTGATGCCAAACGCCTCTGCCACTGCAACCATCTTGCGCACGCCCGTGATGCCGCCGCGCAGAACGTCGATCCGCGTCATGTCCGACGCGCCCCGCAGGATCCAGTCAGCGCGCGAATACAAACTCCCCGCCGCAATTTCCGGCGAAAGAATCGGAATGTCCAACTCACGGCAAAGCTTGATGTAGGGCTGCACTCGGTACTCATTCATCGGGTGCTCATACCAGTAGAAGTCCAGCTCCTCCAGCACGCGCCCCACCTTGTACGCCTCCTCATACGTCCGATACGTGCCCCACGGATCGTAGCTCAGCACCATGTCAGCGCCGACCGCTGCCCTCACCGCCCGGCAAACTTCGATGTCCTTCTCAATATGCGAAGGCCGTCCCGGTACCGCCTCCTTCGTCACCGGATTCCAGAAATAATAGGGGTGAATCTTATAATGCGTATATCCCTCCTCCTTACACGCCGCAGCATGCTCCGCATACTCTTCCACGCTTCCCATATTCGGAAACGTGCTCGCATATGCCTTCACCTTATCGCGGCACCCGCCCAGCAGCTTATACAACGGCAGCCCCACCGCCCGCGCCTGCAAGTCCCACAGCGCGCAATCAAGCGCGCTCAGCAAATGCTCAGGCACGTTCGCGACCCACATCCAGTGCCAGAACCGCTCACGGTCATACGGGTCCTCCCCCAAAACCATATTCTTGAGCCGCCCCTCCATCTGCGCCCGGTCCTCCGGCGTCAGCCCGTCAGCGTCCCCATGGCCGTGCCCGCCAAAGTAATAACCCTCCGCGCCCTCATCGGTGATTACCTTGATCAGCGTCTGCGTCACCTCACGCGGAAAATGAAACCTCCCCTGATGAAACTGCTCCCGCACAACCCGAAACGGGACAACTTGAATGTCTACGATCTTCATCGAATTTCCACCTTCCCTCTCATGAAAGTTATGTGTGACTACAACTCTGTCCAGCCGCCTTCTCTCTCCTCACCTTTTAGGGCGGTCGGGCCATGGGCCCTCCCTTGTGCGGGGGGATTCCCCCCGCAACGCCCCCCTTCAAATCACGCCCCGCCGTTCGGATAAAGTTCTCCCAAAAGCATACTCAGCTCTTCCCTCATCAACGAGTCCATCGACGCTGCCGGCGCCCGCACAACCGCTGTCCGAATCACACCGCGGTGAGCGAGAATCTCCTTGTGGACCCCATGAAAGAGGCCTGCTCCTTGCGCCGCTAGGCGGGCAATCGGCACCAAATACCTGTTAAACGTTTCCCAAGCGCCCGCCTCGTCACCGGCCCGGACCCGGTTCCAGATATCCACGAACGCCTCCGGCTGCGTACAGAACGGCATTGTCCCTACCGAACCTCGGCGCATCTCCTCAATGAAGTAACCGCCACCCGCGCCCCCGAAAATCGTCAGTACATCTCCTGCCTCCTCCGACATCGCCGCCACCTTCTCCACAACCGGAAAACTCTCCACCTTGATGTACTGGACCCACTCACACTCCTCCGCCAACCGGCGTGCCAGACCCGCAGATATCGGCGAGGCCGCCACATCCTGGACGAAAATCGGCAGCGGCACCGCATCAGAAATGGCACGGTAATATGCCAGCACCTCATCCGCGCCGGCCGGAAAGAACGAAGGCGGCAGCACCATCAACGAGTCCGCCCCATTCTCATGCGCCATCCGGCTGTAATGCACCGCCAGGTCCGTCCCATTCGCCCCCGTGTTGATAACCACCGGAACACGTCCCGCCACCTGGTCCACGACGATGCGCGTCATCCGCGCTCGTTCCGCCTCGGTAAGCTTGTAGACTTCGCTCCCCAAGGCAACGCCCAACCCGTGAACTCCCGCATCGAGATTGAAATCAATCAGCCGCCGCAGGCTCTCCTCGTCGATCTGCGACTCTTCGTCAAAGGGCGTGACCAGGATCGGATACACACCCTGCATCGTGCTGGTCGGCATCTCTTCTCCTCCCGAATATCTGCTTTGCAGCGATTACGACTAAGTACGCTTTCAGCATCTTGCCGTCAGTCCCACAGAAAAGCAAACCCGCCCTCAGCTTTTCTCTGCCGCCTATCCTCTTTCCGTTGGGTGCATCCCAGATTTGGGGTTGCCAGGAGTAGCCTGCCACAGGTCCCAGGGTAACTCCCCAGAGGTAGCCAGAAACTCACCCCCATTTGGGGATGCACCCTTTTCCGTTGGAGTTGTTGAATCTCTACATCGGCTATGCTATGATTCCATAACCCTCCTTAAATCCCGCCCGGAACGGCATCTGCACGCTCAAAAACGCAAGGACGCCGCCCGGCACGCCAAATGAAAGGCAGACCAATGACGAACGTCCTCGTGCTCTCTGGTACCAATCACGGCTTCGCCGCCAGCGCCGAAGTCATCGGTGGATTCCTCGGCGACACCCCCGCCATCAACGTCACTCTCACCGACGATAAAGGCATCTTCGTCTCGCCCGGCCTGGCCGAATATGACGCCTGTGTACTCGGCTCCGGCTTCACCCGCTCCGAACGCCATGACGACGGCTCCGTCACCTATCACGCCGAGCTCACGAAAGATCAGGAAGAAGGTCTCTTTCAGTTCGTCGCCGGCGGCAAAGGACTGGTCGGCGTCCACGGCACCGGCTGGTGGATCGGTGGCAAAGCCGCAAACCTGCTCGGCGGGCACGCCAACTGGCATCCCCCGGGATTGACCTTCACCGTAAACATAGACGACTCTTCCCACCCGGTCACACAAGGTATCGCCGACTTTGAAGTTGAGGACGAGATCTACATGTCAGCATGGGACCCCGCCATCCACGTTTTGGCTACCGCGCAGTGGGCCGACAAAGCGCACCCTATGGCCTGGGTAAAGCCCTATGGCGAGGGACGCGTCTTCTACACTACGCTGGGCCATACCTCCGATACCTTCACGCGTCCCGCCATGCAGCAAATGATGCGGCAAGGCACGCACTGGGCTGCTAACGGAGCCGCCGCCTGACGTATCCGGAGCAGGGCAGCGTCGGCCTGCTGGCTCCCCTGGCACAACCGAACTACCGGCATCTCCTGCTCAGCAGTGTGCTCTGGTGGCAGACCTACTCCATCTGGGTCATTGTAGCAGGAATCGTGGTCCTGGACATGACCGACTCCGCGCTGGCCGTGGCCCTGCTCACTTTCTGGCGCCGCGCCGCCCAGCTCATCTTCGGCGGATTCGCCGGCTTCATCGGTGACCGGCTCGGTAGACGAAACACGCTGACGCTGAGTCAGGCCGTTATCTTCGGCTCTTGCCTCGCGCTCCTTCTTCTCTTTGCAGAGGAAAGGCTGACCGCCTGGCAGATCACAGCCGCCGCATTCATCATCGGCGCCGCCTGGACAGTCGACGCGCCTGCACGGTCCGCACTCGTGCCCGACCTTCTTGGCGACAGGCTCACCGCCGATGCCATGCTGTTGGAGAGCTTTACCCACAGCATTCTCTTAGGCGCCGGCGCCTACGTTGCCGGTTGGCTGCTTGAATACTTCGGGACCGCCGCCGGCCTCAGCGCGCTCATCGCCCTGACTGGCCTCAATCTGGCTCTGTTGGTCTGGTTGGGACGAGAGCAAGTGCCGCAGACCAATCCGGTGGCCGAGGGCGGCGTATGGCAGTCAATCGGCGAAGGCATCGCCTATGTCCGCAGCAACCGCCAAATGCTGGTCGTCGTCCTCGTATCCGCTCTCATTAACATTATGGTCTTTCCGGCCCTGAGTCTGTTGCCTGTCTTCGCCCGCGATGTCTTCGATAGAAGCGCTATCGGACTGGGCATGTTAAACGGAAGCTTCGGCCTTGGCAGCTTCGTCGGTCTGTTCTTGACCCACCGCCTACGTCGCCGTCTTTCCTTCTACTGGATCTTTGCCGCCGGGTCGCTGCTCCAATGTCTTGCCTGGGCTGTCTTTGCACTCTCTCCGCTCTTCAATTTGGCCCTGCTGCTGCTTTTCCTGGCCGGTGTGGGGCAAGCAAGTTTCTATACCATGCGCAACGTCATCCTGCTTACCACAGCCAGCAATGAAATGCGCGGCCGCGCCATGAGCACAGTAGCCCTGAGCCAGGGAATCGGTTTGCCTGGAGAACTGGTAACCGGCTCGCTCGCTGAATCGGCCGGCCCCCGATTTGCAGTATCAGTCCAGGGAATCCTGGCCGCCTTCGCAACGCTCGCTATCATATTGCGGGGAAAGAACGGTCGCCCAGCCAACCTTTGATGAATTGTAGTCTATCATTCGAGAAAAACTTTCTTTACCCAAACTGAGGGACTTACCAAATGACCACCACACTTGACATCAAAACACCAATGCCTCCGCCCCACTGGGCCCTCCTCCAAAGAAGACTCCTCCGCGAGCAGGCCGAAGGCTGCCGCGCCTTCTTCGACCACTACTTTGACGTCCGCGGCTACCTCCTCTGCGTGCCTCGCTGGGGCGGCGACGACGGTCCCGACGATGCCGCCGAAAACATCCTCAACTGGACCATGCTCCACGCACTCGGCGCCGACGACGACATCCTCGACCTTTACAAACTTGGCTGGGAAGGCCACCTCCAGCAGTACACTGAAGCCAAGACAGTTGAAGTGCCCATGGCCCGTGACGGCATGTACTACAAAGAATTCCCTGTCATGTTCGACTGGTTCCACAACGGTGAAGGCTTCTCCGCCTTCTTCCTCCAGGGCCTCTCCGACCCCGACGACCCCAAGTTTCAACGCCGCTGCCGCCGCTTTGCCGGTTTCTACATGGACGAAGACCCGCAGGCCAAAAACTACGACCCTGAGCACAAGCTGATTCGCAGCATGTTCAACGGCAGCCGCGGACCCCTCCTCCGCAAGGCCACCGGCCTCGATTGGGCCGGCGACCCCATCGAAGTGGAAGGCCGCTTCCGCCTCGGACACGGCGAACGCAGCTACGACGAAATGATCGCCCACTTCAAGGACTACAACGACGTCGTCGGCGACCACCCCATCAACATGGCTGCCACCATATTGCCGCTCAACGCCTTTATGCTCGGCCACGAGGAAAAATACCGACAGTGGATCATCGACTATGTCGACCAGTGGGTCGAGCGCACGAAACAGAACGGCGGCATCATTCCAACAAACGTCGGCCTCGACAATGTTATCGGCAGCGAATGTGACGGCCGCTGGTACGGCGGCGTCTACGGCTGGGGTTTCACCGTCACAGTCCCCCAGACCGGCGAGCTGGCCCACCGCACCTACTTCCACACTCGCGCCATCCACGGCTTCGGTAACGCCACTTTACTGACAGGCGATCAACGCTACGCCAATTCCTGGCGCGGCGTCATCGACCACGTCAACAGCAACGCGAGAGAGATCGACGGCCGCCTCAAATATCCCAATGCCTACGGCGACTACTTCGGCGAGGAAGACTGGTACGACTTTCAGGACGAACCCTTCACCTCCGGGGCGCTCGAAGTCTACTACTGGTCCATGAATCCCGACCACAAAGACCTCCTCGCAGGAGACCCCTGGATCCAGTACCTTGAAGGCGGCAACCCCGGCTTTCCCGAGCAGGCGCTCCTGGCCGACTTCGAAAAACTCAGACACAATCTGGAAGTCATGCGAGCCGACACCGCCACCCCCGACACGCGCCTCTCCGACGATATGAACCACATCAACCCGGCCGTCACCGAAAACCTGACGAAGCTCATGCTCGGCGGGCTGCCCACAGGCCGTACCGGCGGCCCTCTCCACTGCCGCCTGCGCTACTTCGACCCCGAACGCAGACGCGCCGGCATCCCCTCGGACGTGGCCGCGCTCGTCGAAAACCTGACCGCCGACACCGTGACCGTAACACTCGTAAACACCGGCCAGGTATCCTCCCGCCGCATTACGGTCCAGGGTGGCGCCTACGCCGAACACCGGTTCAAATCGGTCACCGCCAACGGGCAGAAAGTCGAAATCGACAACGACACATTTGAAGTCAACATCGGCCCCGGCTGCGGAGCCAGGCTCGAAATCAAGACCGACCGCTACGCCAACACACCCACTCTGGCCTTCCCTTGGCGAAGGTGAATGAAGTCTGATTGTATTTGGGTAGCTTGCATTTGGGTAGTGGACCGGGCGGAGTCAACCGCGTTTCAAAATATCCGTCGAGCCTGGGATGCGCCTGCGAAGAGTAGCCTAAAAGTGAATCGATCACGGGAACCGCGGGCCGCTCCGGCCCGTGTCCCTCTGGACCATCGTGGTCGACGACAATCACCGGCGTCGACCGCGTACTTCTCCCTTCCAAAGTCAAAGTGCGGTCCGCGATAAAAGAACGTGTTCTCCGCGTCCTCCGCGGACAAAAAGGTATTCTCCGCGGCCCTTCGTGGATCGCCGCAGCGCAAATCACAGTTAATCCCCTGAATCCCCATTTAGTGGCTAGTAACTGCCGTTCCCGTCCACTATCTACTATTCACTGCTGTTTCACAGTTCAGACAACCCTCCGGCCTCCCTAAAATGTCAACGACGCCTGAAAACCGCAGTCCTACCTGACCTCCGCCGCCAGCGCCGACAGCCGCGCAAACATCGCCGCATCGATCTCCACGTGCAACACATGCGAAATCACCTGCGACCAACCATGCACAAAATACGCCCAACCATCCGCAACCAAAAGCCCGCGGGCGCGCATCTGCGCCTCCGCTTGCCGCATAAAGTCCAGTTCCCCGCGATAGTTAAGCTCCCACACAACACCATTCCGTGGAAAGAGAGCGCTGTCCGTCAATGGTGACCCAGGCGTGTCCTTGCCCATCCCCGTCGCATTGACCACCACACTGCCCGGCGGCAGGGCCGCCATTATCTCGTCGTTACGCGCGGCCGCATTGTTCTGAATAAACGCAAACTGAATCTCCGGCCCGCCTTCGACGCTAGTTCGCTCCACCATTTCTTTCAGTCGAGCCAGTCGCGGAGCCGATCGGTTGACCACCACAATCCGCCTTGGACGATCGGTTGCCTTGACCTTCTGCATCAGATGCAGAATCAAAGCGACCGCAGACCCGCCTGCGCCCAGCATCAGCAGTTCCCCTCCCGTGCGGCCGAAATAGTCTTCTCCGAGAATGGCGTCCATGCTCAACCCGCCTGCAACCGGGTCCGTCGCCCGCCCGATCAGCAAGCCCCCGTCTTTGGCGATGCTGGACACCTCCTGCGTCGCCCTCGCATAAGGCCCGAGGTCGTCAAACAGGTCCCCCGCCGCCGCCAGCAGGTCGATCTTATGCGTTGTGACAAGCGCGCCCAGCGCCAGCGGCTCCGCCTTGATTCCCGCCACCACCTGTCGATAGCGCTCAGGGGCCGCATGAATCTCCAAATCGATTCCGGCCAGCCTCACCTCCGCGCGGCCCAGCGCCTCCATCCACAGGGGAAAAACCCGTCGGGATGAAGACTGACCTGTCGTAACGCCGATAAAGTAAAAGGTCGGTCCTGTCGGTTTAGCAAGGCTTGACATGTTCACGGTCACTGTGCTTCACTTGAGATTCACATTCCAGTCGGTGGCAAGATAAGCATACGCCGTTTGCCAGTGTTAATACATGGTCGGCGTATCGCTTCCCAGCCGAAAGACGCGCAAGATTCACCCGGGAAACGCCTTCTAACCTTCATTTCGTTCCAATCAGTGGCGAGTGCGGCAGCTGATGAACGCGCCCAATCTGAGCAAGAGCGCACCTGACAATACCTGGCGGCAAGCCAACGAAGCCCGCCTGCGAAGGAACGCCCAACGCTGGGCTGAGAGCCGCGAGACGACGCTCTTCACCGAGCAATGGAGAAATTACTACGTCGTCGTCACCCGCGAAGGCCAGCGCCTGGTCCTCTGGATGTTGGACGCCGAAGTCGCCAACACCGACTGGATTCAGAGCGCCATGGATCTCCGCGAGCCGCTTCGTCTTCAGAGTTCCTACACCCAGGCCATGATTCTGGCCCTTCTCTGGCAGCCCTCTCCACAGTCCGTCTTTCTCAGCGGGCTGGGTGGCGGCTGCCTTGTCACCACTCTCCACCACCACTTGACCGGCGCCAACTTCGTCTGCGTCGAAATCGCTGCCCCGGTCGTGACCGCCGCCGCCCGCTACTTCGGCTTCCAACCGGACGAACGACTCTCTCTCAAAGTGTCCGATGTCCGCGACTTCCTCGATCAGGACACAGCTACATACGACCTCATCTTTCTCGACGTCTTTTGCGATCACGGTGTTTCCCCGGAGCACGCCACGCAGGCGGACTTTCTCTCCCTCTGCCGCAATCGCATTCGTGACAACGGGCTGCTGGCGATGAATCTTGGAAACGGGGACCCCGCCTTTTCAGAAGTTGTCAAAACCCTCTGCAAACTGTTCCCCACAGTGTACTCTTGCCGCGGGCGCGGAAGCACAACCGTATTCTTCGCGACCGATCAAAAACCCCGCCCGCACAATCTGCTCCGGGAAGGAAGCGTCGATCTCGAACAGCGTCACGACTTTCTCTTTCCCCTGTTGCCCTGGGTAGACCGTCTGGAGCTGCTGCAGCCGCAATCTTCTGAACGCGAAGATGACCGAAACACCGCCCTGAATCAAGGACGTTAGGGGATTCCGCAATGTGAAGGCTGCCGCAAAGTTTTGGACCATGTGGGGGCTGGTCCGCTCTTTGATCATCTACTACGGCAAGCCCGGCCGCGCCCGCCGTGACCGCCGTTTCTACACGCAGTTCATCGGCCCTGGTGCCCTCGTCTTCGACGTCGGCGCTCACGTTGGCAATCGAGTGGGCGTCTTCCTCAAGTTGGGCGCGAGATGTATTGCAGTCGAACCCCAGCCGGTCTTCGCCGCCCTGCTCCAAAGGCTCTACGGCCGCCGCCCCAATTTTACGCTCGTAGCTTCAGCGGTCGGCAGCGAAGCCGGGTCGACCGCACTGCACATCAGCCGCCGCACGCCCACCGTCTCTACCACCAACGCCGCATGGCGGGAACAAGTGTCCCGCTCACTTTCCTTCTCCGGCGTTGCCTGGGAGGAGTCGATCCGGACGACCCAGTTCACCCTGGACGATCTCATCGACCGCTTCGGCCCTCCGGACTTGTGCAAGATCGACGTCGAAGGTTCCGAACTGGCCGTCCTGCAAGGCCTGAGCAGACCCCTGCCCCTGCTGTCGTTCGAGTACATTCCCGCTGTTGCCTCCGCCTCCGTCGCCTGCGTCGCCCGCCTGGAAAGCCTCGGCAAATACGAGTACAACTGGAGCCGCGGCGAATCGCAGCGGCTGCGAGAAGAACACTGGCTCTCGCCCGCAGCGATGATTGTTCGGCTGAACGGTTTGGAATCCAACGAAGACAGCGGCGACGTCTATGCCCGGCTGATCTGACAACGCAGGCTGCCCAGTCCGGGCATCTGGCACGCCACACGGTCACCTTGTTGCACGTGTTGCGGCTCCGTCAGTGAACCGGTCAACACGATGTCTCCGCCGGCGATGGCAAAGCCTCTCTCGTACACGTGATTCACCGTCCACACCAGCGCTTCCAGTGGGTCCCCGCGCCACGCCCCCAAAAGATTCGGCGCCCGGTCCCCACCGTTCACCCGCAACGCCACTCTCAACTCTATCAAGTCCAGCAACTTCCAATCCGGGCAATCCGCGCCCAGGACAACCACGCCCCCGTTCCCGTTGTCCGCGATCCCCGCTATCATATTCTGCCTGCTGTCCCAACCGGACCGGGAGGCAGCCGTGTACCGCGTACTCGTAATGTCGAAAGCCGGAACCGCCGTCACTATCTCGGCAAGGCTCTCCTTACTTAACCTGCCCCCCTCCTGGCGCGGCGCAGCCGCGAAACGAAAACCAACCTCAGCCTCAACCTTCGCCTGCCGGCACCGCTCCGGCGGGACAGCCGACCCGTCCCCGTAAACCGTAGAGGCGAAAATCCTCCCCGGAATCGGCCCGTCATACCCTTCGGCCCTCTGAACGCCCGGGCTGGTCGCGCCCACCTTCCAACCCACCACCGCGTTCGCAGAATCGCTTTCAACCAGGCCTGCCATCTCGTCCTGGACTGCATAAGCCCCACTGCGGTCCGTGGGCAGCAACACCGCGGCAAAGTCGACCATCTTCGCGTCCCTCCATGCGCCGGCCAACAACGCAGCCGCCCGCCGGTTTCTCCCGTTACCCATTTATCTCATCCAACTAATGTGAATTCAATTTGATGCCAAGACTTTTCACACGGACCGCATCCTGGGATCGCGGGCGTCTCGCCCGCTCTGCCGATATGCGTAAGCTCTTGGTTTCATTTGGGCTCTACATTAAAACCAGGAAATGGAACCCAGCTGCCTTTCAACCGGGGGCCAATATCTGCGCCAAACCGCATTTGATTTTCTTCGCGACCCTTCGTGGATTGACCGCAAGATAGAAGCGCCCTTCTCTAATCAACGACCTTGCCAGACAGGAGCCCGCTTATCAGCAAAAGCCCGCGGCCCTTCCACCGCGTCCTCACTTTCCAGCATCTTCACAGCCGCAGGATACTCTGCCCGAATTGCCTCCTCCAAAGCCGCATGATCCAAATTCCGCCGCGCCACCTGCTTCGTCGCCCGCAGCGCCAGCGGCGCACACGTCAGCATATCGGCAACCCAGGCATCCACCGCGCTGTCCAACGCCTCACCGGGCGCGACCTCATTTACAAGGCCGTAACCCAGCGCCTCCTGCGCGCTGAACTTCCGGCCCGTCAATAGGATCCCCATCGCCGCCTTATCCGGCAGCTGCCGCACCAGCCGGTGCACGCCCCCGCCCATCGCCGCCAGCCCCACCCTCGGTTCCGGGAAACCAAACACCGCGTACTCGGCCGCAATGATCAGATCGCACGCCAGCGCAATCTCCAGCCCGCCGCCCAGTGCAAGCCCGTTCACGGCCGCGATGACCGGCTTATCCAGGTCGAAACGATGCGTCAGGCCGGCAAAACCGCTGGGCGGATACTCGTCCCGCCCCTGTTCCGCCCGAACTTTCAGATCAGTGCCCGCGCAGAAACTGCGCTCTCCGGCCCCCCGAACCACCGCAATCCAAAGATCCCGGTCCTCGGCAAACGCGTCAAACACCTCCGCCAGTTCAAAATGAGCTGGCGGATGAAGCGCATTCAGCGCCTGGGGCCGGTTGAGGGTAACGTGCAACACCCTGCCTTCCACACGCAGGACCGTGTAACGCGCGGCATCGGTCAGGACGCCAATCGTCGATTTCAAGAGGAATCCTTACACTGCTTCCAGCCCGTAGAGTTCGGCCGCAGTATGCCCCATGATGCGGGCGCGCAAGTGCTCGGGAAACTGGCGCAAGGCAAAGTCGGGCGCGTCGCCGTCCCAGTGGGGAAAGTCGCTGGAGAACATCAGCATCCGTTCCGCCGGAAACATCTCCAGCATGGCGTGAAAGTGCTCCGTGTCCGGCGGCTCCTCAAGGGGTTGCGTCGTAAGCCGGATGTGGCGGGCCGCAACCTCGCTTGGCAGTTCATTCAGCCAGGGGACGGTCGAGTGCAGCGCCTTCCAGTTCTTGTCCATCCGCCACAGTATCGGCGGCAGCCACGAAATCCCCCCCTCGACCAGGACGAACTTGAGGTCAGGGAACCTGGCGAACACGCCTTCCGCCAGCATACTCGTCACATGGGCGATATAACTGTTCACCAATGTCGTGTGCCACTCGAAATAGCTCGTGGGATATCCCGCCGCATTGGGAGGCCCGGACAACCCCACACCCTCAGAGCCCGGATGAATCGCGATTGCCAACCCATACTCGCTCGCCGCCTCGTAAATCGGATGAAAGATCCGCTGGCCCCAGGGAATGCGCGAAGCGCTCGGCAGCTGCACCTGCACGAACTGCGGATGGTCGCCCAACCGGCGAATCTCGGCCACCGCCATCTCAGGCAAATGCGGATAGACGCCAATGGAAGAGCGCAATCGCGGACACGCCGGCAGCCACTCCTCCGCGTACACGTCGTTGACCGCGCTGATGATCGCCGCCGCAAAGTCAGGCTCCGGCGACTGCGCCGTGTGCAGCACGCCCCCGGGAAGCAGAACCCCGTAGTCGATCCCGTACTTGTCGAGAAAATGCTCCTCCAGGAGCTTCGGATCGCCATGAATCGTCCGGCCGTCCTCCATCTTGACATCCGACCGTTCGACGCCCATCGGGTTCCACCAGCCCAAATTGCCCGGACCGCGGTTTCCCGAGGCGTAACGCGTCCGCCACGGCTCCGGAAGACGGGCCTGCACGCGTTCACTATTCACCGCCGGATGGATGTCCGTGTCAATGACCAGACCGTTCTTGTTATTCATCTTCCCGCCAATCCACTCATCTGAATACCGCTGACAAAGTATCGCTGGGCAAAAAAGAACAGAACCAGCAGCGGCGCGATCATGGCAGTCGACGCCGCCATCATCAGATTCCACTCCGTATTGTACAGGCCCTGGAAGCCCCGCAGTCCAATCGCCATCGTCCAGTTTTCCGGGCTCTGCAAATAGACCAGCGGCTCGAAGAAATCATTCCAGTGGTGAATGAAGGCAAAGACCGCAATAGTCGCCAGCACAGGCTTCGAGAGCGGCAATATCACCCCCCAATAGATGCGTAAATTGCTGGCGCCGTCAATGCGCGCCGCCTCGTCCAGTTCCAGCGGAATCGTCATAAAGAACTGCCGGAATAGAAAGATGTTGAACGCGCCCCCGCCGAACCACAGCGGCACGATCAGAGGCAGAAAAGTGTCGATCCAACCCAGCGTTCGAAAGACGATAAAGGTCGGGATCAACGTGACGATCGACGGCAGCATGATCGTCGAAAGCACCAGAAGAAAGAGCGGCTCTCGCAACGGAAACCGCAGCCGCGCAAACGCAAAGGCCGCCAGCGACGCCGTCAACAATGTGCCCGTCGTGGCAAAGATGACGATGCGCGCAGTATTCCAGAAATACTCGTGAAACGCCACGGCCCGGAACGCCTCAGCGTAGTTGCTCCACACAAAAGGCTCGGGAATCCATTGGGGCGGCATCAGGAAAGTCTGCCCGCCCGTCTTCAACGAAGTCGACAACAGCCAGACCAGCGGCAACGCAAGTGTCACCGCGAAAAAACTCAGAATGATATACCAGATCCCGGCAAATATCACTTCTTTCACGGCCCGGCCGTTCAATGCTTGCATTCGTGGATCGTATTCCCGCTTCTAGCGCCGCAAGTCACCCTCGTAAAATACCCAACGGTCCGACAACATGAACTGAATTATCGTGAACACGAGGACAATCACAAACAGCACCCAGGCCATCGCCGAGGCGTACCCCATTCGGAAGTTTTCAAACGCGGCGCGGAACAGATAAAGTAGATAGAAGAGCGTCGAATAGTTCGGACCGCCCTCCGTCATGATGTACGCCTGCGTGAAGACCTGGAACGCGCCGATGATGGCAATGATCAGGTTGAAAAACAGCGCCGGCGTCAACAGCGGCAACGTGATGCGCCAGAATCGCCCCCACCAGTTGGCGCCGTCAATCGAAGCCGCCTCATACAACGCCATCGGGATCCCCTTCAATCCGGCCAGCAGGATCACCATCTGACCGCCAATCGACCAGAAACTCATTACGATCAGCGCCGGCTTGGCGAGCCGTGGGTCCTGCAGCCAATACAGCCCCTCCAGTCCGATCCACTCCAGAAACGCGTTCGCCAGCCCCCAATTCGGGTGGAAAATCCACACCCACAGGATCGAATTGGCCACCACCGGCGTCAGCGAGGGCACGTAATAGGCTGTCCGGAAGAAATGGATGCCCCACAAATTCATGTTTACCGCCAGCGCCGCCAGCAGCGCCATAAACAGATGCAGCGGCACGCCGATAAACACGTAGTAGCTCGTGTTGTAAAGGCTCAACCAGAAACGATCATCGTTGAACAGCTTCACGTACTGCGCCGCACCCACCCACACCGACGGCGTCACGATCTCCCAGCGGGTGAACGAGATATACAGCGACGCCAGCATAGGCCCCGCCGTAAAAATAATGAAGCCCAGAATCCAGGGCAGGATAAACAGATAGCCGTCTCTGGCCTCCGACCAGAGCAGCCTGGCACGGCGGTTAGGCCGAGAGACGAACATATTCTTAACGCGCACGTGGTCTCTTTCTGTGCCCTCAATGCACCTGAGAGAAAAATGCTCAACGGCGACAAATCTACTGCAACAGTTGCGATGCTCAAGCTCGCCAAATCATTGTTTGGACCAAATATCTCACTTCTGGAACGAATCTGAATATGCGGTCCAGCGAATCCGTAGTGATGTGAGCAAGCGCTTGTCTGTCCAAGTCTTCAAGCGAGAGTAGGGCCATGTCATGCACATTGTAAAGCAAACTCTTCAACTCGCGGGCAGTTCGACCACGAAAGGAGTGACCATTGTCCTTGGCCGCTGCAACTATGATTTCAGTAGAGGGGAACAAAGGAAGCGGCACTACCGTGGGTATAAAGCGACGCTCGATTCCCCATTCCACCATCTGATGGTAGAGTTTCTCAACCGCGACCATCAATATTTTGGCAAGATGGATCGCGTAATCTTCGAAATACCCGTCGATTGTATTTAGGCGCTTTTCGGCGTCTGTAGATAGCACTATCAAATCTTTGTATGAAAGACTGTCGCAACTTGCAAGAGCCTTCAACTCCTCGATAGCTCTCCAAAGTAAAGCGACCGCATCCTTTTGCAGTCTCTTCCCTGCTTCGCTTGCTATATGATAATTCTCTTCCCTGGTTGCTCTGTCCCAATATCTATCTACTGGAGTTCTTAAGTTCTGTTGTCTCAGTTCGAAAATCTCAGATGTAATGGGATCGATCTGCCCATACGACAAGATGCACTCGGCCAACTTCCCAATCACTCTCAGGTCGGTGGGGCCGTCACCAATGATTCCTATTCTGCAGTCCATAACAGGTTAGCCTATCGTACCTGAATACCAGAGATCGGTTAACTGGTATGGGGGTATTTCGACGATTCGATTCCCCTCTTCATCTTCTGTAACGTTTCCATCTATCACACCAATACCTATTAGTGTCTCTAAGGATGTATTCAAATTTCTTACATCACTCTGATGCGTCGATTTTTCAAGCCGTAGGGTGTAGACGCTCTCAAGGTATTTGGAGAATTCTCTGAGTATGGAAGGACTATGGGATGTAAGTATGAATTGAGACGATCCATGAGCGCGTTGTGTTGAGGCAGCCTGCCTGAGCCAATACATTATCTCCCGGATATTGCCGGGATTGATCCCGTTCTCGATTTCCTCCAACATGATTATGGACGGCGGCCTATTAAGTGAAACGATCAATGCGATAGCTGCCGCCTTCAAGAAACCGTCTGAAAGCAGGTCTGGGGAGAATTCTTCCACTAGTCGATCCGTCCTGGTGCTGCCTAAATCGAACTCCCAAATTGGAAATCCCCGCGGATTTAGCCGCACTCCATGAAAGTCCTCGTTGAACCGTCTTACGAGCGCAACGAACCGAGAAAAGACTCTCTCTTCCCTTTCTTTGGCGTAGTAAATGAGCCTTTGCAAGTTGCCGCCTTCGTATCCTATCTCTGAGGGAATCCCGACGCGTGCGTCTTTGTCGTAAGGAGTGATTCTGGAATCCCCATCGCCCGAATTTTTGAGATAAGAAGGCTGAAAGTGATAGACAAATGCGGTGAGCCGGTTGAAAAAGTCTCGACAATTTTTCCGAAACCTTAGTGGAAACTGGTCACTCTGGTCGATGAATGTTCGCAACCGGAGACGGTCTGATTCTTCATCGAAGCCACTTTCGACACATTTTGATTCCCCACCACCGTACAGCACTTCTATGCGTTCCCTGCAACTGATGAAATCCTTGGAAGGTCGTGTCTGAATCAACTCCAGATCGTATTTCACATTAACTCCACTTCCTTCCCACTTCACCGACCATGCCAATGGTTCTTCGTCTCTTGCTAAACGATAACGGGGAATGAAGAAGTCTTCGCCCGCTCGAATTCTTGGATGGTCTGTGTTTCTGCGCGTAGGCGCAGCCCGCCATACCAAATGAGAAAGGTGCCGAACGCCTTGCAGAATATTTGACTTCCCAGAATTATTGTTGCCTATCAAGAGCGTAATTGGATGCAACTTGATGGATGTGTTTCTGTGTGTCCTGTAGTTTCGTAGAGTTATCTCTTTAAACATCGGCTTTCCTCATGATTTCCCTAAGGAAGCATTTGCATAGAGACAAGGAAAGGGGGCAGCGAGAAAACCACTGCGCCCCTTCGTCTCTTATTAGACACCCGGCACGTAAACCGCCAGCTCCTCGACGCGGCTGGCGATCGCATCCAATGTAGCCTGCGCATCCGCCTTCTCAATCCCGTAGATCGAGTTCAGCGCCGGCTGCACTTCACGGTGCACGCCGATCCAGTCGCCGGCGACCGGCTCCGGCCGGCCGTACTCAAACGCGTCCAACATAATCTGCGCGCTCGGCGGCAGCACATCCGCGCTCGCCTCCAGCAGGTTCTCTGCCACCACTTTCAACGAAGGCACGTTCAGGCCCGTCGCGTCCACCCAGTGGCGGAACGCATTCTCGCCGCCCAGGAACTTCATCCATTGCCACGCTTCTTCCGGATTCTCAGTGCCGCTGTAAAGGCTGTGGCCTGCCGACGCAACGCGCGTCGTCCGCGTGTCGTCTTCATCAACCGGAAAGTGCGCAATATCCCACTCAAACTCCGAGCTCATTACGTTGGAGAACACCGAGAACTGCGGGAACATTCCGATGCGTCCCGTCGTGAACAGATCGCCCGTGCTGAAACCGCCCGCCTCCGTCACCGTGGCCGGCACGTGAATCCCGCCCTCCGCGTGCCAGTCCTGGATCTCGACGACCTGCGAAAGGCCCGGCTCCTGATTCATCGTGAACTTCGTGCGGTCCTCGCTCAACACGTCGCCGCCCTTCTGCCACATCTTGATCCACGTATTGCGGTTGCGATGCCAGTCCGCCGTGCCAAAGACCCGTTCAGTGCCTTCACCTTGGGTCATGGCCGACGCGCTCTCCACGAAGTCGCCCCATGTCCAACCGTCAGACGGCCGGGCCAGACCCGCAGCGTCGAACAGATTAGCGTTGTAGATAATTACCGTGCTCGTCGTCTCACGCGGGAACCCGATCTGCCTGCCCTCATACTGGAAGTCCTTGTACGCTGCCAGCAGGAAGTCATCGCCGCTGATGTCGTCGTCGGCGTCGATGAACGGGTTGATATCCAGCTGGATATTCCGCACCGCCTGCCCGGAATTCGTGTAACTGTGCGCCCAGTACGAATCCGGCGCATCGCCCGCCGCGATCAACGTCAACAGCTTCGTCTGAATCTCAATCGCGCCGCCCGGCTCCCAGATCGGATCGATCGTAATGCCCGCATTGGCGGCCTGAAAGTCCTCGATCAGCGGTTCATAGCGCAGAAACGCGACCTCGCCTCCCCCCTGTGTCAGAAACGATACCGCGGTCGGCTCAACCATCCCGCTGTCGTCTCCCATATCCCCTCCCGCAGGAGCCGCCACCGGCATACATGCCGCCAGCGCAGCCGCGCCGATACCCAGCGTCGATACGCGCAGAAAGCTCCGCCGCGACAAGGAATTCAAAGTGTTGCCTCTCATTTTTTCTCCTCCTCTGCGTTCGAAAAACTGTGTCAAATTGGGGTCAAATATGAGGGAATTCACTAGCCGCATGTTAGCACAGCGCAACCCGATCCGCTAACATGCCGGGAGTGGGTGCATCCCAAAATGGGGTGAGATATACTGAAAGGGAGGTCAGGAGTCAAATGGGATAGAGAAAGGGAAGGAAGCGGAGTCAAGAGGCGTTTACGGATTCGGCGGGCGAGATGCACGAGCGACTGTGGACAAGACAGCCGCCCGACATCACCGGGGGCTGCCCAACCAGGCTTCCCTATGGTAAGATGCTCACAGTTGTGTGCCTCCGGCCGGCCTTCCTGCGGCCCTCGGAGCCAGCGCCCGTTTTTCACAACTATCGCCAGCAAGGAGGGTCCGGTGGAAAGCCAGACATTGCGCTATCATGACGACGGCAGTATCGAGCTCTATGTGACCGATGTCCCTGACCCGCAAGAGGGCGAAGTACAGGTGACCGGCGGCGCTTGCGGAATCTGTTCCTGGGATGTCGTGACCGCCAAACTGGGCTCCGCCATGATCCCCATGGCCCCCCCGGGCCATGAAGGCGTCGGCTACGTGTCCAAGATCGGGGCCGGTGTCACCGGCTTCAAAGAGGGCGACAGAGTGGCCGGCGGCGGCTTCGCTACTGTGCGCAACCTGTCCAGCGAGCGCATCTACCCCATCCCGACTTCCGACCTCGCCGACGAACACTGGATCGTGGAACCGGTCGCATGCGCCGTTACCGGCATCGACCAGACAAACCTGCAAGCGGGAGAGACCGTCGCCCTCATCGGGTGCGGCTTCATGGGCCAGCTCCTCCTGCAAGGGCTGCTGCACTCGCCCGTGGGAGATCTCATTGCCATCGACATCGTCGCAGACCGGCTCGCGCTGGCCCGGCGGCAGGGCACCCGGGAGACCATCGACCTATCACAGCACGACAGAGACGACCTCGCCGCAGAACTGAAGGCCCGCGAAATCGATGTCGTCGTAGACGCCTCCGGCAGTCAGCCGGGGTTGGACCTGGCCGCAGACATCGTAAAGACCGGCGGACGTATCAATCTGTTCGGCTGGATTAAGGGGCAAAAGGCCTCCTTCGACCCGACCAAGTGGCACTTGGGCGGGTTTACCATCGTCAACTCTGCGCCAGGCTCCAGGGTCCGCAACACATTCCCCCCGGCAATCACGCTGATCGACGCCGGCGTCTTCGACCTGCGGCCCCTTGTAACCCATACAACGCCGCTAGGGGGATACCCTTCTCTGATGGAAGAGATTCTGGCCGGTGAAGCTTCTTATCTGAAGGGCGTAGTTACGTTGGCCTGACTCACTCTTCCGGCCCTGAACTTTCAGAGCCGCAAAAACTGCGGTTTTCAGTTTGCCGTTCACGAAAACCTGACTGCTGACTACGAAAAACTGCCTTTGATCGTACCGCCCGGGGGTGTGCGCCAGATTTGGGGGCGCCTCACTGGGATCGCGGGCGTCTCGCCCGCAGCCTGTGCAGTTGGACAGAGGCAGTCGGAAACTCGCCCCCATTTTGAATCGCACCCCCGCCCGGAGAAAGTTTGCATATTCCACGACATTTCCGTATGATCCAGGGAACGCTTTTTTTTCCAGTGAAGACGCAGATCGCGTAACCCCTTGCCCCGCGAGCCACAGAAAAGTCAGGGAAACACCACTATGCAACTGGGATTCAGCACTTGGGGCATGCCGAATGTTCCCATCGACGCCATTGTCCGCCACCTGTCCGGCCTCGGTTTCGACGGCGTTGAGCTCACCGTTCTCTCCCACCACACAACCGCATTGGAGAAGCTGGAAAACGACGAGCGCCGCCGCATCGCCAAACTGCTGAAGGACCACAATCTCCGGTTGCCCGCCATTGCCGGCCACGTCAGCCTCATGGATGAAGACAGCGACAGCCACGCCGCCTATCTTGAACGGCTCCAAAGGACCATGGATCTGGCGCTCGACTGGGCGTCGTCCGACGGGCCTCCCGTTATCGACACCACAGCCGGAGGCGTACCCGAAGATTGGGAGAGCAAGTTGGGCCTCCTGGTAGAGCGCATTCAGGAAGCGGCCGCATACGGTGAGAAAAAAGGGGTGACACTGGCAATCGAACCCCACGTGGGCTCCATCATCGACACGCCCGATCGTATGCTCGAAATCATCAACCGAGTCGACTCTGCCGCCGTCGGCGTCAACTTCGACATCAGCCATTTCAATGTCATGGGCATCGGCATCGAGGAATCGGTCTCTGCAATGGCCCCCCACGCGCGCCACACCCATGTCAAGGACGAACGCGGCACGGCGCCTGATTTCGAGTTCCTGATTCCCGGGGAAGGCGAATTCGACTACGTTGCCTACCTGAAAGCCATGCAGCGACACGGCTATACCGGATTCATCACCGCTGAGATCAGCAACATGGTGCAGCGGCGCACCCCCTACTACCCGCTGGAAGTCGCGACCCAGACCTATCGCGTCCTGTCAAAGGCTTTCACCGACGCCGGTATTGAACGGAGGTAAGCGTCGGACGGATTGCCCAGCGCTCCAGTTCGGTGCCGGGAAAAGGCCTCTGACGATTCCGGCGAGCGTAGTTGTCGCGAAACAGCGCGAGCGAACACCAGTTTTTAGTGGCCGGTAACGGCAAACAGCAACCCACTAAAAACTAGAAACTGCAGTTAATGAACAAGGAGACAAACGTGCCTGATGAAGTTAGTTTCGACCTGAGCGGCAAAGTCATGATCGTCACCGGCGCCGGCAAGGGTATCGGCAAATCTATCGCCGAAACCGCCGCCCGTTATGGCGCCAGCCTGGCCCTCGGCAGCCGCACGGTCGGCGAGAGTGAAGAGACCGCCGAGCAGTGCCGCGCCCACGGCGTCCAGGCCGAAGCCTGGCATCTCGACGTAACCGATTTGGAAAGCATCGACCGCTTCGTCACCCAGACATGGGACACGTTCGGCCGCATCGACTCCGTCGTCAATAACGCCGGCTACAACAGCCCCAAACCGGCCCTCGACTACACCGAAGATGAGTTCGACTTCATTTCCGATGTGAACTTCAAAGGCGCTTTCTTCATGTCCACAGCCTGCGCCCGTCGCATGATCGATGCCGGCATCGAAGGCAGCGTCATCGCCATCAGCTCCCAGGTGGGCGTGGTTGGCGGACCGCTGCGGTCCATCTACGCTTCGGCCAAAGGCGCGGTCGGCCAGATGACGCGTTCCCTGGCAGTGGAATGGGCGCCCCATGGCATAACCGTCAACGCCGTGGCGCCGACCTTCACCCGCACTCCGCTGCTTGAACAGGCCATCAAGAACCCGGATTTTGCCAAAAACCTGGAAAAGATCCCGATGGGTCGCATCGCCGAGCCGCATGAGATCGCCGGCGCCGTCATCTACATGGCCTCCGATGCCGCCCGCATGGTTACCGGTCAGATTCTCGTCGTGGACGGCGGCTATACTTCGGTCTGAAAGGCAGTTTTTAGTGAACGGCAAACTAAAAACTGAAGTTCACGATTATATTGGCCGCTGAGGAACGGACTAAGGCCATCCCGATAATTCATACCGTTCGGATACGAAAATGCCCAACAAGCTGCGTGCCGCCGTCATAGGCGCAGGCGGGATATCCGCCAATCACATTCACGGGTATCTGGCCTCCGGTCGCTATGAAGTCGTCGCCTTGGCCGACCTGAGCGCGGAGGCAATGGTCGAAAAAAACGATCAGTTCGACATCGCTCCCGCCCACTACGCCGACGGCCGCGAAATGATGGAGAAAGAGCGCCCCGATGTCGTTTCCATCTGCACCTGGCACAAAGGGCACGCTCCCTGGACCGTAGCCGCCGCCGCCTTCAGGCCGCAGGCGATTCTATGCGAAAAACCGATGGCCGACACAGTTGGCGCCGCCGAGCGGATGATGATCGCCTGCAGGCGCAATGATGTGAAACTTGCCATCGGCCACCAGCGCCGCTTTCTTCCCTCCTATACGCTGGCCAGGACGCTGATTGCCTGTAATGCGATCGGCGACGTCAGCCTGATTCAGAGCATGGGCGGCGCCGGCCTGCCGAACTACAGCTCCCACCAGACCGACATGTACCGCTACCTGCTGTCCGACGACGAGTGCGTCTGGGTGATGGGCAACATCGAGCGCAAAACCGACCAGCACGAGCGCGCCACCCGAATCGAGGACCGCGCCATGGCCGTCTTTCAATTCGCCGGCGGGCCCCGTGCGATGATCCTCAGCGATCTCGTGCCGGACTACTACCAGGGCGCCCACATTTACGGGACCGACGGCATGATCAGCATCACCACCGATTCGTTGAACATATTGAATGCAAAGAGCGGCGGGCGCTGGGAAATGCACGTGCCCGACGGCAAGTTCTACACGGTGGAAGAATTGGGCAGCCGTTTCGAATGGCAGGAAGGCGCAGCCGCCCAGGCGGATGAGCTGGCGGACTGGGTGGAAGGCAAAGTCGATGCCCACAGAGGGCAAGGCGAGCACGGTTACAAAGCCCTGCAGATGATCCACGCCGTATACGAGTCGGCGCGCATGCACGAAAAAGTGGATATGCCCCTGCAAACGCGGGTCAATCCCCTCGATCTGATGGTAGAATCCGGGCACTTGACGCCGCAGCGCCCTGGCAAGTACGATATACGCGCGGCGCAGCTACGAAACGAAAATATGTTGGACGATACGCAAAACAGGTAGCAATAATCCATCTCTCGTAAATGGGAATGCAAACAGGAGGGCATGACCATGAAACTCACGGCCGAGCAGCTCGCGCACTATGACGAATATGGATATGTAATTGTCGAAGGCGTCTTCAGTCCCGAAGAAGATATAGACCCCGTGATCGAAGAGTACAAGGGTGTGCTGGACAGCTTGGCGCACGAACTGTTTGAAGCGGGCGAGATCTCCTCCCTGTATGAAGAGCTCCCATTCGCCGAAAGGCTGATCGCCATCTACCAGGAAAGCGGCAAAGTCCATGCGCAGTATTTCGACTTCTCCCTGCCGCAGGGAAACGTACAGCCAGACACGCCCTTCTGGGCCGGGCCGGCCGTTTTCCGCATGTTGACAAACGAGAGTCTCCTGGATTCCGTCGAGTCGATCCTCGGAGCGGAGATTTACTCCAACCCGGTCCAGCATGTCCGCTTGAAGCCGCCGGAACATCTGACACCGGTCAACGAGGAGACAGGCCGCGTCATGTTGGGAAAAACGCCCGTCCACCAGGACCACGGCGTAGTTCGTCCCGAAGCTGACGAGACCCAGATGCTGACAGTCTGGTTCCCTCTGATGGACGTCGATGTTGTGAACGGCTGTCTTTGCGTATGGCCGGGAAGCCACAAGCGGGGACTGGTCGACCACTGTCCCACCAATAAAGGCCTGGCTGTCCCCGGCAAACTGTTGGACGGCAAAGCGGTGCCGATGGTCATGAAGAAGGGTGACGCCCTCCTTATGCACAAACAGACGCTGCATGCCTCCTACTCTAACAACAGCGATACCATCCGTTGGAGCTTTGATCTGCGCTACAACCCGACCGGACAGCCAACCGGCCGGCCGGCCTTTCCCGGCTTCGTCGCCCGCAGCCGCAAATATCCTGACACGGTCCTGCGCGAACCGGCCGATTGGGAAAAGTTGTGGCGGGATACACGCGCTCACATGGCGACCATCGAGGACGCCGGCAGCTTCAACCGCTGGACCGAAGATAATCCCGTTTGCGCCTGACCCGACAGCCGAGTCAGGCTGCCGCTTAACCTCATATTCAATCGTTTTCTTAGCTTAGTGAGGTCATGGAATGACCAACGGACCGGGCGCGGCCCCGCTTAAAATGGCCCAGTATGGCACCAAGCACGGGCACGCCGCCGGCAAGCTCCAGGCGATGCTCGACTCGCCCGACGTTGAAGTAATTGGTCTCTTTGAGCCGGACCAGGCGCGCCGCGCCGAACTGGAAGGGAACAGCGGTCCGTTCGGCCAGGTGCGCTGGTTCGACTCCGAAGAGGAACTCCTGTCCGACACCTCAATCGTCGCCGTCGCCTCAGAAGGCAAGAACGCGGAAAGCCTTCCGCAGACCGAAGCCATCGTCGATGCCGGCATGCATGTCTGGTACGACAAGCCGGCCGGGGAAGACTGGCCTGCCTGGCAGAGGGTGATGAGCAAGGCTCAGGGCCAGGGCCTTCTCATTCAGATGGGCTATATGTTTCGTTACCAGAACGGCTTTTGCCAGATTGCCGAGTGGGCGCATGGCGGGCTGCTGGGCGATCTGTACTGCGCCCGCGCCCACATGTCCACCAATGTCGACGCCCGCGGACGCGAGTCCCTTGCCGTACATCAGGGAGGCATCTTCTACGATCTCGCCGGGCATATGCTCGATCAGGTCGTCTGGCTAATGGGCAGACCGACGCGAACAACCGGTTTCTTCCGCACAGACGGCAGCCGCGAACCGTCATGCGCGGACAACACGCTCGGCGTACTCGAATACGAAAGAGGGCTCGCGTTCGTCGATATTGCCGCGATGGAACCGAAGCCAATGGCCCGCCGTTTCGAAGTCTATGGCACAAAAGGAAGCGCAATCCTGCTGGAACCCTTCGAACCGCCTTTCGCCATACGCCTGTGCTTGGACGAGCCCGCCGACGGCTTCGATGCCGGAGCCCAAATCGTCCCCGTCGCCGCACAAAGCCGCCAGCAGACCTACGAAGAGGAGCTTGTCGCCTTCGTGGCAACCCTGCGCGGCCAGCAGCCGCCGGACCGCCCTCCCGAACACGAACTCCTCGTGCAGGAAACCCTTCTCCGTTTGACGGGTAAAATCGCAGACGCAAAGTAAGCGGGTCTCTTCTCTACAGCGCCCACTGCCTGGCTAACATGTGGCAGTTGCCTGCTGTCCGCGCTTAAGCCCGCGCGTGGCGCAGTCGAATCGACAGATAAACACGCTGCGATCGCTGCCACAGCCACAGATTGCGCACGACCGAACCAATCCCATAGGCGCCCATGGCAATATAGACGCCCGACACGCCGCAGAGTACAGCCGCGCTGCCCTCACCTGAACAGGGGCGTCCTCCCAGGAAAACACTCAGAGTCAACAGAATGGCGACCGTTGCCAGCGAGAGTGCATCAGACTCGGTGATACCCCGCGTCCGCTGGCCGTTTATCAGGGCGCCTTGGAGGGTGCTTGTAAGGGTGGTCAAGGCAGGTAGCGGAATCACCAGCCACAGGGCGGCCTTTGCCTGCTGTAACAGGTCCGGCGGAAGTGCTGCGAACCGAATTAACCACAAGTCCCCAAGAGGGGTAATCGAGAGGGCCAAAGGGACGAATGCCAGGAAAAGGCCCAGTTGCAACGCAAATCGCCTCAACGCCTCGATCGAACCGGGCCGATCCAGATGTACGATCACCACCTCTACGTATCCGATCGCCGCGCTGTTAATCACCAGCAGGACGCCAAACAGCACCGGCCACAGCGCGAGCGAGCCTATCGAATCGGGCATACGGCTCAGGCTGGCGCTCACCAGCGGCTGCAGAAGAATCTGCATGAAGGTTGTCAGCGCCAGCGGCAGATAGAACCTCAGGAATCGTGCCCATGACAGTAGGGCATGGCCGGGCGTCACTGAGAGAAGATTTCGCTGCACGACAGGCCGAACGCGAAAGGTGGCATAGACAGCTTCAAACACAACGCCCGTCGAAATAGCTGTGCTGGCGACGACGACCCCGTCCAGGCCCGTGAACTGGAAAAGCCCAAATGCAAGCACGATTTCAACCAAGAGCCGCATCACCGTTCCCAGCGACACCGCGCGCGTCCGGCCGCAGCGAATCAGAACGCCGTACTGATAGCGCCTGATGGCAAGGCTGGGGACGAAGGGAAGCATAATGCGAACGCCGCTGCGGACCGGCTCTGCAAGCTCCGGCGGCGCTGAAATAAGACCAAACATCACGAGTTCGAAGAGGGGTGTAAAGGCGAGCAGAAAGTGAATGAAGGTCAGTCCGACGCTTAGCCACAGCATATAGCCGCGCCCCCGCCGGTAGGAGGTCCTGTCTCTGCTCAGAGCGGTTGACGCGGCCAGCATCGATATCGAGGGAGCCGCCAGAGCAAGTGTCACGGAGAAGGCTAGACCCCAGGAGGCAAGCTGAACCTTTGGGTTGCCGCTCCGAGCCACAGCTGACGCCAGGATTGGCTGTTCCACCGTGATCATGAACCAGCTCAGCGCCAGAGGCCACCAGGTCTCAAAAATCTCTCTTGTTGAGATTCGGGTCGAAGGATTCATCGCTCTGTTGGTCGGCGCCTTTATGAACCCTGCCAGTCCAGAATCGTGCCCAACATTCCCGGCTCCCAACGTGCCAGCATAGCGTAGGCCGCCGCGGCGTTCTGCCAGGAAAATCGATGCGTAGTGAGCGGGTCGACCACCAGCCGCCCGCGGGCCAGTAGTCTTAGCGCAGTATTCTCATCGGCAGTATGAGTCCACCAACCCGGGGCCGAGTCCTGCCTTGGCCGCGCGCTCTCGTGCGCTCCCAGTACAGTCAGTCCTTTCTTGTGAACATCGCGGTAGAAGTTGACCGCCTCGGTCTCGCCTCTGGTACTGCCCAGCAAAACCACCCGCCCTCCGAATCGCGCCAGATCGAAGGCGGCTGGAATGGCCTCCGGATGGCCGGTCGCCTCTATGACCACTGCCGGATCATTCCCGCCGTTCTGTTCTCGGAGAGCTGCTCCGAGATTGTCATCCGCCTGCAGCGAGGCGTCCACTTCGAGCGCCTCGGCAAACTCCAGGCGCCGAGCGTCTTTATCGATAGAAACCACCGGGAGCCCACCGTTGAGACGGGCCAACTGCATAACAATAAGCCCGACCGGCCCGCAGCCTATGACCGCCACCGGCTCTCCAAGCTCAATTCGCGCCTTGCGAACACCTTGCATCGCGATCGATCCAAGCCGGAAAAACGCCGCCCGCTCGCTCGTCAGACCGTCAGGAACATGGTGACATTCTGAAGCTGAGGCAGCAGCATACATCATGTGGTTTGAGCGGGAAGCAACCCGGTCGCCGACCTTCCAACCCGCAACGCCCGCACCCACCCCGACCACTTCACCGATGTGGCTGTACCCTGTCCTCTGTGGATAACGGGCCGAAGTATTCGCAAGACCCAAAAGAAAGGCTCTCTCGGTGCCCGGACTCAGCATTGAGACCAGCGCCCGGATTAGAAGCTCACCCGGCCCTGCTTCTGGCATTTCGCACTCCCGCACATCGGCCACGCCTCTTTCCACAAATAAAATACGGTAGTTTCGCTCTGACATGAATCTCCTCCTGGCCTTTGGACTTCCCTTCGTAGTGGAATCAGCTTGGAAAATGGACGACTCGCTAGCTCCGCGCCTGAAGTGACCGGAGGATGAGAAGAAACCTTCTGTGAAAGTTTGGGGCGTTGCGTAGAGAAAACGAAACTTTGACTTCGCGCCCGCCAGCCCTTGGCCAAAACGGGAGCAAAGGCCGACGCCCTCCTTAACACCTGCTGTCGTCAGCCGACAATCCGATGGCAACCATATGGGCCCGCGCGACTTGCCGACCACTGCGCCAGTATAACACAGGATAAAGCGCCAGCGACCTGGCGCGATCTCTGCTCGTTCCGCAATGTAGGAGCCGCTGCCTGACTCTTTCCCGAGGCGGCCTGGTTAATGCACAGACCTCAAAATTTGACAATTTGCCCCCTGGCATGGGATTATCTCCCAACTCCAGGATGTGTTTCATCGTCGTATTTCAAACCATTTACTCGTCTCAAGGGAGGCATCTATGTTCAGAAGCAGGATTCTGAGTCTTGTTATCGTTCTTTCACTGGCGTTGTTGGTTGCATGCACCGCCCCCGCTGCCGCTCCTGCCGCAGAGGAGGCACCTGCAGAGTCTTCAGACCAGACGGATTCAGAAGATGCCGAAGTCGAGCAGGTTCTGATTGGCGGCTTCGACGTCGGTCCCGGCGGCGACCCGCAAGGCGTTCTTTACAACAACGGCGCCGGCAACGTCTGGTTCGTCAAGATGTTTACGCCCCTTATCATTATGGACTCCACTTTCTCTAATCACACCAGTGAGGCTGCGCTGGCAGTTAGCTGGGAGCCAAACGACGATGCAACCGTTTGGACTTTCAACCTTAGAGAAGGCGTCAAATGGCATGATGGCGAGGACTTCACCGCCTCCGACCTGAAGTGGACCGCCGAATTCGTTTCTGCGCCGCAGGCGGCCGTAACCCATTTTGGCATTAGTCAGCCGAATCAGATCGTTGGCTGGACCGAATACAACGATGGCGAAGCCGACGAGATCACTGGCATCCGCGTCGTCGATGATCTGACCCTCGAAATCGAACTGAACATTTCAAATCCGCGGTTCTACGATTCCGTTCGTGGATTCTACGCTCTGCCCGAGCACGCGATTGACTTCGAGTCCACCGAGATCTTCAGTAGCGATTGGTGGTTCACTAACCCGATCGGTACCGGCCCGTTCAAGTTCGATTCCTACGAAAAAGATCAGTTCATGGCCCTCGCCCCCAACGAGCTGTACTGGGATGGCGTACCCGAGCTCGATCAGTTGGTCAACCGGTACTTCGTCGACGAGACCGCCGCCGTTCTGGCGTTGGAGAGCGGTGACATCGACTTCACTTATGTTAGCGCAGATGTGGCAAGCCGTTTCGCCGGAAACCCTGACTACCAGATCTTCTCTGGCCCGTCGTTTGTGACCAACATGTTCAACTATAACTATCTGAACGAACCGTGGTCCGACAAGCGCATCCGTCAGGCCTTCATGTACGGCATCGATCGGGCGTCAATCATTAGTGACGTGTTCAACGGCACCGCGCAGGCGACACCGTGCCAGGATCCCTACCCGACTTTCTGGCCGGAAGACGCCAACTACTACGAATATGATCCCGCCAAGGCCCGTGAACTCCTGGCCGAAGCCGCCGACGACGGCGTCACGCTTGACGGTGTCAACCTGGACATCCCCACCTACTACACTTCGCAGCTGGCGAAAGACATTCTGACCGTTATGCAGGCCAATATGGCCGACGTAGGCGTCAATGTCAATCCGACCTTCCTTGACGTGCCGACGTGGCGCACGGTCGTGGACGACAACGCCTCCGAATGGAACCTCGCCTACCGCGGCGCCGGCGGCGGACCGGCGTCCTACAGTCCAATCTGGTACGTCGAAGACAACCAGTGGGGGCTTGACGATCCCAACTACGTCGACCTTTTCGCCGCCATGAACGCGGCGAAGAATGCCGACGAGTACAGGGCCGCCCGCACTGCCCTCTGCAAGTATCAGAACGAAGAGGCCACCTTCGCTTACTGGTGGGTCTCCACCCGATACGGTATCGCCACTGTCGATATCGAAGACTTCCACTACTTCCCGGCGCCAGGTGGCGGCCCGTACGTTGACCGCTCCCAGGACTGGAACATGAAATAAGCATGAATTACGGCGGCGCTGATGGCTTGCACACGAGTCCATCAGCGCCGTCATTCACAGCTTTCTTTGTAGTGCGCTGGTCCCCCTCACTCTTCCATGCAATACTTCCTGCGCCGCGTCCTCGTAAATATCCCGGTCCTGCTCCTGGTCACAATTGTCATCTATCTGTTGATAAACTTGGCGCCAGGCGATCCGGTCGATTTCTTTGTCAATGAGGAGATCGGCATCACGAAGGAAGACCTGGATTTCGTGCGCGAGCGCTATGGCCTCGACGACCCGCTTCCCGTCCGCTACGTCAAATGGCTGGGGCAGGTCGTCCAAGGCGATCTCGGGTTCCGCTTCAAGAACGGGGACGACGTAGCCGAAGTGCTTGCCGTCCGTCTGAGGCGTACTTTTCTGCTGATGGGCACGGCCCTGGCCATCGGCATCGTCGTTGGCGTAACGCTCGGAATCTTCATTGGATTGCGGCAGTACTCATTCTGGGATTTTACGTTTACCGGCCTCTCGTTCGTAGGAATATCAATGCCGGCTTTTATTGCCGGCATCTTTGGCCTATACATCTTTTCGGTGAAACTGGGCTGGTTTCCTTCCGGAGGGATGCGCACCATAGGCAAGCCGGATTCCCTGTTTGATCTGCTCTATCACCTGGCTTTGCCGGCAGGCACCCTGGCAATTTTCAATTTGGCGACCTTCATGCGCTACACTCGCTTCAGCATGCTGGAAGTACGGGGCGAGGACTACGTCCGCACCGCCAAAGCAAAAGGGTTGAAGCCGCCCGCGGTGACATGGCGCCACGTGTTTCGCAACGCCCTCCTCCCGGTCGTCACTGTCGTGGGCTTGAGCCTGCCTACCCTGGTAGCCGGCGCCCTCTTTACCGAGACTATCTATAGCTGGCCGGGTATGGGGGCGCTTCTTGTGGATGCCGTAGCGGCAAGGGACTATCCCATGGTCATGGGAATCATGTTGGTGACCGCACTGGTCGTGCTGACAGCCAATCTGATCACGGATCTGGCATACGCGGTCGCCGACCCTAGAATCCGTTACGAGTAGAGTGGGGAATCCTTCCGGGTGTTACCTGTGTCTGCTAAAGTAAAATCGATTCACAGACAATAGAGCATACAACGAATAGAGCACACAACTACACGACTGTAATGTCTATCGAAGGTGGAAGGCGAAAAACAAACTCCCAGTCCCCGACCGCTCAAGCCTGGCGGCGGTTTCGCCGTCATCCACTGGCCCTGGCCGGCTTGATTTTATTTGCCGTCGTCCTCCTTGCCAGCATCGCGGCCCCCCTGATCGCGCGCTACGACTATGCCGCTCTCAACTTGCCTGACAAGTTTCAGCCGCCAAGCCTCGCTCACTTTTTGGGTACAGACCGAGTGGGGCGGGACATCTGGAGTCGCACACTGTACGGAGGTCGCGTGTCACTGGCCGTCGGGTTTGCCGCCGCCTCCATTTCGACCGTCATCGGCGTAATTCTTGGATCGATATCGGGCTATTATCGTGGCAAGGCCGACCAGGTTATCATGCGATTTACAGATGTCGTGATGACCTTCCCTCGCGTTGTGATCATCCTGACTGCTGCAATTTACCTGGGACAGAGCATTGCCAGCGTAATTTTCCTGATCGGGATATTCAGTTGGCCGGGTATCACCCGCCTGGTTCGGGGGCAAGTACTCTCTCTAAGGGAACAGCAGTTTGTCTTGGCTTCGCGGTCGTTAGGCGCACGCAACCGGCGCATAATCGTCACCCATGTGCTGCCAAACGTCGTTGCGCCCGTACTCGCTTCAGTAACGTTCGCCGTCAACGGCGCCATACTTCTTGAAGCGGGGTTGAGCTTCCTGGGCGTCGGAATCCCGCTCCCAACCCCGAGTTGGGGCAACATGCTTGAGTCAGCGCGTAGCCTGGACGTCCTCCAGGACGGGCCCTGGATTTGGGTCCCTCCGGCGGTAATGATCTTGCTGACCGTATTGAGTATCAACTTCATCGGCGACGGCCTTCGCGATGCCATCGACCCCCGGTATCAGCAAGGCTAAGCGTACGCGCAAGACATCCGGAATCTCATCTTTTTCTGTAAGCGCTGAAAATTCCCGGGCAGCCGTCACAGTCATGCCTGGCCAAGGCGGTCGGCAAGGTCGTTGAAATCTTCGGCCACGACGTCAATTGAGGGATCGGGGATGAGATCGGTCGTCTGGTCTGGTCCAAACTCTCTGGGCCGGTGGACAAATGCGGTCCTGAAGCCAACAGCTTTCGACGCTTTCAGGTCTCCGTTGTGCGCGGCGACCATCATGACTTCGCGCGGCTCCAACCCGAGGAGCGCGGCCGCAGTCTGGTAAACCTCCGGGTCCGGCTTGTAATGCTTCGCAAGCTCCGCGGAGAGAACACAGTCCCAGCAAAAACCACCGTGCCGTGCCATGTTGACCAACAGCGCCACGTTGCCGTTGGAAAGTGATGCCACGATGAAACGCTTGCGAAGGCGCTCGAGTCCGGAGGCAACGTCTGGCCACGGATTCAGCCTGTGCCATACCCTGTTCAACTGCACCTTGTCGGCCTCAGACAACCCCGAAACTTGATGTTGCTCCAGTAGATCATCCAGGATTAGACGGTGCAGCGCGTCAATGTTCATCCAGGGGAGATCCCCAGTGCGGACACGGTGCATCGACGGCCCGTAACCGCCCCGCCAGCTATCGGCAAACTCGGGCCAATTGACCTCCACGCCCTTCGCACGCCAAACTTCCTCCCCTTCGCGAATGATGGATCCCCGCCAGTCCACCACAGTGCCGAAAACGTCGAAAGTCATCGCCTTTACTTCTGAGAAATCCATAGTCTCTCCAGTTGCTGGTTGGGTGGGCCGGGCAGTTTTCCGGCGAATTCAGTTTGCCGGACGGCCCCTGAGTTGAGCGACCACTTCGCCTTCAGGCTGGCGGCGTCGCGCCTCAGGATGGCGACAAAGCTTCGATTATAGCGTCGCAGAATTCAGGCAAGTCATCAGGAACGCGCCCTGTAACAACATTGCCGTCAATCAACGCCGGTACGTCATGGTAGACCGCCCCTGCGTTCAGCAGGTCGTCTGTAACCGCGCAGTAGGCGGTGACGTTGCGTCCGGCGACGCTGTCGGTCCCCTTCTGACGGTCAAGCGAGATTAGAACTTGCGGCCCGTGACAGATGGCAGCCAGGACTTTCCCTGAACGGTGAATGGCGGCAGCAAATTCCAACGTCTTATCATCGATACGAAGAAAATCGGGGGCCAGTCCTCCGGGAAAAATCGCCGCGTCGAACTCCTGAGGCTTCATTTCCCATATGCTTTGCACCGAGTACCGATTGCCTAAGGCAAGAACGTCAAAAGGAATCGTATGCCCGAACCTGCCCGTGATCGGCTTTTCAGGCCACGCAGGGCGCCCGTGAAAGTGGCCAAGCGCCGTCTGCGGCAGGGTGCCAACCACGATATCCGCGCCGGCCTGGCTCAACTGCAGCACAGTGTACATCACCTCAATATCCTCAAACTCATGTGCCGTAAGGACTGCTACAGCCTTTCCCTCCAATCGCTTTTCCATTGAATTGTTTTCTCCGTTCAAACTCTATGCTCTTGAAGTGCATCCCAGTCAAATTCGACGCCATGCCCGGCTCTTTCAGGAGCAATAGCCGCCCCTGTTTCAATACGCAATGGATGTCGGATAAAGGGGTCCAGCCCAAAACCATGCGCCTCCAGGTAGGAGCTGTTAGGAATCGCGGCCAGTAGATGAACCTGAAGATCATGAACGCCGTGGGTGGTAACAGGCAAGTTGCAGGTCTCGGCCAGGTGGGCAACTTTCAGCCAGGGCGTTACTCCGCCCAAGGTGGCCACGTCCGGTTCAGGAAAGGAGATTGCCCCGTGGACGATCATTTGCTGAAACTCGTAGACGGTATGAAAGTTCTCCCCCGTGGCGATTGGAAGACCCCCTTCCCGTGCGATACGGGCATGTCCAGCCACATCGTCCGGAATGGTTGGCTCCTCCAGCCAGAAAAGATTGTACTGGGCCATACCGCGGGCCGCGCGGATCGCCTCATCCACGCGCCAGCGCATGTTAGCGTCGGCCATCAGGGGAAAATCCGCGCCCAAGTGACTGCGCATGGCTGCGACCCGATCGATGTCTTCGGAGAGTTGATCGCGGCCGACTTTCATCTTGATAGCGCGGAAGCCTTGTGCCTGAAAGCCATCGGCCTGTTCCAGCAGAGCCTCCAGCGTGAATTGAAGATCTATGCCGCCGGCGTAGACCGGAACCCGGGGATCGTGGCCTCCCAACAGCCGCCACCAGGGTGCCCCATTCGCTTTACCCCGCAAGTCCCACAAGGCAATGTCCAGCGCCGCTAACGCGAAAGAAGCCGCCCCGCCCCGCCCCACAAAGTGGACGTGCCACCACATTCGCTCCCACAGATGTTCAATTCGGCCAGCATCTTCACCGATCAAGGAAGGGGCTAGGTCATCGCGAATCAGAGCCAGAATGGCAGTGCCCCCTATGTCGCCGACACAGTAGGTATAGCCCATCCCTTCCAGTCCTTCGGCGGTCCCAATACGCGTCACGATTAGACCGAAGTGGGAGATGTCGCCGTGTGTAGAGTCCGACAAAACTACAGGCAATGGGATCCGGTAATGCTCGGTGCGAATCTGCGAAATCTTCATGTCGTGTCAATCTCCCAGAATTGGCATCTGCGGCACAAATCTCAGCTCTTCCCGGATTCTCGATATATCGTACACGGGATCTCTTTCGCGTCCGGGCTGCTCATAGTGGGATAAGTCCAACGCGTCGGCGTCGGCGCCGTACCAGGAGCGCAAAAGTTCCGGAACTGAGACCGCCGTACAGGCTTGACCTCCGACCGCGTTGAGGATTCGCACGCCAGGCTTGTATGGCGCCTCGACCGCAGCGATCAGACAGCGCACCGTATCGCTCAGAAACATGACCGAGATTTTTCCCAACGACCAAATTGGGATCGGTCCTGGTTCTGCGGGTGCCAGTTGACGATCATCAGGGGCGATGCTGGCCAACCGTAAATTGATAAAATCCAGGGATTCATTTTGCCTTGACAAGTATCGTGTGACTTCCTCCATCAGATACTTGGAGAAACCGTAGCCATCGCGGTCAAAGCAGGGGTGTTCGTCCGGCATGGGAAGCTGTAGCGGGCGAAAATTCACTGACTGCATCCCAACAGCCGCGATGGAACTGGCCAGGACAAACTTTTTGCAACCTCTGTCAATCAGGTAACGCAGCAGATGATGGGTGCCTGCCACGTTGACGCGTAGCCCGTCCTCCTCGGAGCACCCCCCAATTACGGCAGCGAGGTGAACAAGAACGTCGATTCCGCCATGGGGATCCAGCTTTCGCAGTTCATTGGGTTCCGAAAAGTCGCCCCTGATTTCAGCCGCGCCAGGCACTTCGGTGGGACTGCGGGACAGGCAAATAAGCTCGTGATTCGCGCTTTTTGCGATTTCCTGTGCCAGCGCCTTGCCAATGAATCCACTCGATCCGGTAATAAGTATCTTGCTCATATCTTCTTACTCTTCCTTCCCGGTTTGCAATTTCACCGACGAGGATTCGAGCTTCCAAATACTCCAGGTACGATGGCACATCATAGACCGGAGACACAGGTTACAGGCAAATGCAATGAAGCAACGCCAGATCACAATGGCCTGGCATAATGGAGGGCATTCGCCGAAGTCTCAGCTTAGTCGTCCGGACGGCATCAAAAAGATCCTGAGTCCCTCGTCCTCAATGTTCGCCCCTTGCTCGCTAGGCAACCGCAGGGCAGACCAAAGCCTAACTCCAGCGAATCACCGCCCCGAACAAATCCGGCAGTTCATCCCTGTTTATCTTTGCATACAACTCCGGTGCCTCAGAAGCCTCCACTCGGTGGGTAATCGTCTTTTCCCAGGGAATGGCGCCGCTGGCGATGTTTCGCAGCACCGCCTCCCGACAAGGCGCCAGCCCATCGTTACAAGGAAAGAACGCCGTAAGCTGTTTGCCGTGGGGGACAAGATAATTGAAGGAGACCGGTTCCTTTCCATAGTGGCCGAGGAAGACAAATTTCCCCCGCAATCGGGCGAGTGGAAACGCCAAGTCCAGGCATGACGGCACTCCGCTTCCTTCAAAGACCACATCAGCGCCACCGGGTTGAATTTCCTGTACGAGCGCTGCCAGTTCGTCCGGAGTCAGCCCGCATGCGTTGATTGTATGCGCCGCCCCCATCTCCTTGGCCTTCTCCAGCCGCTGCGCATTGAGGTCAATCGCGATCGTCACCGCGCCGCGCAGACGCGCCGCCGCCAGTGCTCCCAGGCCGATGAGGCCGACGGCATGAAAGGCAACTACGTCACCCATTTGGACGCCGGCCATGTCAACAGCATTGTAGCCAACCGCAGGCATGACAAAGAGCGCCGCCGTAGCCTCATCCACGCCTTCGGGCAGATGTTCGACTTCTGCATCCTCGGGCATGAGGGCATAGGAAGAATGGGCCCCCGAACATATCGTAGCCGGCTGCCCGTCGCAAATCATGGGAAGATAGCTGCGGCGGTAATACACCTTGTCACCTACGGCAAACTTTGTTACGTCAGCGCCGGCATCCTCCACGTAACCCACGGCCTGGTAACCTGTACAGACCGGGTAAGGCCCATAATTTATCTTGTTGCGTATCACCGCGAACTCTGTACCCACGCTGACACCGGACCAGACACAACGCACCAGCAGGTCAGTGGGCGCGAGCTTGGGAATGTCGAATTTCTGTAAGGAGAATTGCTGCTGGGCCGTACATATGAGCGCACTACTCTTCATGATGGAGCCGCCCCTCCCGCAAATGACTGATGGCATGCAACTGCTGCATGATTAGCGCACAGCCGACGTTCTGGGTGATGGAAAACGAAGATTTCTTCCAGCCAACTTCAAGTTATGGCAGAGTACTAAAGTAGGACCGAACTGTCAATGGCCGGAGGAGATACCCTTTCGCAGTCTGCCATCGAATTGCAGCCACATTCGGGTTCCTTTTTGGCAATAATTACGCTTCCGGGGCCAGCGAGCTTAGCGCCAAATCGATCTTCGCGCTTCAATGTCGGGCGTCGACAGGAATGAACGTTCCGGCTAGAGTCCCAGGCGCGCAGATTGCCTGAGAACCATAGATTCATCGGAATGTAAGAACTCTGGTATGCACGCGCCTTCTATGAGAAAATACGTTTTGTCTTAAGGCCCAAACAGGAGTTCGCGCATTGGCTGCGACGATTTGAAGAATTCAGTTGCCCGCCGTCGGAGTGAGGACAGTGTTCGAGAGCGTGCTTGCGGCAGTGCCATCGGTCGCTAGTTCAAGAACGAAAAAGTCAGGTCAAAACAGCATCCGCCTTATTTCGGTTGCAATCATCGCGGCTCTGACGCTAGCCGTTGTTATGCTCCGCCTCTACAGACTCGACGAACTGCCGGCAGGAATTCAGGTCAGTGAAGCATTGAACGGGGTGGACGCTCTCCGCGTTCTCAACGGCGAACACGCCGTGTTTTTTCCTTCCGAATTCAGCGGTCATGAGGGGTTGGTTGTCTATCTGATTGCACTCTCGATCTCCCTGCTGGACCAAACTGACTTGGCGTTACGTCTGCCCACTGCCTTGGCCAATGCCGGAACTGTTTTTGTCGTATTCTGGTTAGGCCGTCTGCTTTTCGGCAGAGATGAAACGGGGCGAGCAACTCCCTGGCGCGGCATCTTCATAGGCGGAGTTGGTTCCTGCCTGATGGCTGTCTCGATCGGACAGACAGTCCTGGGTCGCACTGTTTTTCGGGCCAATCATTTGCTCCTCTTGCTTTCTCTTTGCTTGGCACTGCTCTGGTGGGGCTGGAGGGAGCGAAACTGGTGGGCCGTGACCTTAGCCGGCGCCTGCGCCGGGCTGGTCCAATACACCTACATCCCAGCGCGCTTCACACCTTTTCTCTTCCTCGCATTCGGCTTGAGTTTCCTCATACCGCGCAGCTTTGCAGGGTCGAAAAAAATCAAATCGGAACTTCCCTGGATTATCAACTTTGGGGGCGTATCTCTATTGGTTGCCGCACCGATACTGATCTTTTTCGCCTTGCATCCTGAACATTTCTTCTTGCGCAGTAACTCGCTCTCTGTCCTTCGGCCCGATATCAATCAGGGAAACCCTTTGGGAACCTTTTTGGAAAACACTATCTGGCATTTGGCAGCCTTTGGGTTTAAGGGTGATGTAAGCTGGCGGCACAATTCCAGCGCCTTGCCTATACTTAATCCGTGGGAGGCATTCTTCTTCTGGCTCGGTGCGGGTATCTCCTTGTGGCGCTGGCCGCGGCCTGCGTGTCGACTCCTGCTCCTTTGGGCGGCGTTCCTTCTTCTGCCGGCAGTGATTGCAGTAGACTACGCTCCAAACACACTTAGGATGCTTGGCGCCACACCATCCGTCTATCTGATTTTGGCCTTCGGTCTCTGGGAAGCCTTTCAGTTTGCGAAGAAACGATTTTTCCCGAACCGAGTCGCAGAGAGTGCTGTCGTATTCGGAGCCGTTGTGACCGCAGCGATATTGCTTCAGGGAGTAACTACCTTCCGTATCTACTTCGGCATTTGGGCATCCGAACGTGGCGTTCAGTTTGCCTACGAAGTTCCATGGTCGGACTTTGCGCGCACGCTCAACACCTTGCCCTCGGCAGAAGGAGAAATCTACCTGGTCCCAAACTCATTGGACCATCCCAGCTTTGACTATATTTACAGGGGTGACGCCTCCGCCTTCTACTTTCCACGAGATACAACAGATATTGATTTCCTCGCACGAGAGATCGAAGCAGCGCTCGCGGCGATGGAAAATCTCACAGAAGTGAAGGTCGTCCAGCTGAACAACATCCATGTTGGCTGGATCGGCAATGACACGGGGCGCGTAGCTGTTCTGCTGGGCAAATATGCCCAATTCAAGGACAGTGAGCACTTCAACGACTTTCGAATTCACACCTACACCGATGTCTCTTTGGACCGTCCCTGGACATTCTACGAGCGTCTGGAACCGTTGACAGTCCAATACGATGGTGGAATATCACTCAAGGGAATTGCTCTTGGTCAGAGCGCGGAGGAGTATTCTGTCTCTAAGCCGCTTGAGCTTGAAAGAGACAGACCTCTTTGGATAGCGCTGAACTGGGAGACCATGCCGGGCTTGGAAGTCGATTTCTCAATGTCGCTTCGCCTGTATAGCAGTGAAGGAGAGGTCGTCTTTCAGGAAGATTCCCTTTTGTGGAATCCGCTGCATCAGCCCACGAGCGGTTGGACACCGAGTGAAAGAACCGATACTTTGTTCCAGTTCAGCCTGCCGTCCGAAATTGCTCCAGGCGACTACGATCTTAGACTCGTTGTCTATGATGTCGCAACTTTGGTGCCGACCGTACAAGTTGGTGTGTGGGAGCCTGAGTTTACCTTGGCTAAAGTGTGGTTAGGGAACGGTGACTAAGACCAACTCTTGTTCCAAAGAGGCCAATGACGTAGATTGTCCGGTCAGCCTCTTGTACTCTTAAAGATAGAATGCGAATTTGATTTCCCTGTACACCTTATGCGTCCGTAACTCCGGCAGGGCGCCTAATCGAGATCCCCAATTGGCTGGCTGATTGGCTTGGCGAATGCTATAATCGCTCTTGGGCAAGCGCATACGAACCCTTCAGAATCTATGTGAATGCAAGTCTTGTCCTTGAAACCTGGGCGCCAGTCGATTCGACTTGAGTCCTTGACTTACCCTTACCTGAACGCGTTCGAGTTGTGCACACAATATAGAATGCGCGGACCTTGAACCGAATCTTTGCGACAGAGAGGACAGAGCGTGACCGAATTGGATACAGCAGGGACTCCAATAGAAACATTCCTGAATGACCTGGCCGCGGGCGAGTCGACACCGGGGGGAGGCGCGGCCTCGGCACTTACCGGCAGTCAGGCCGCCGCACTGCTCAGCATGGTCTTGAACTTCACCGTCGGACGCAAAAAATACGCGGCCGTAGAGGAAGAACTGAGCGGTCTCCTTCTGCGAACGGAGGAGATGCGTCAAGAACTCCTGACCCTCGCAGGCAAAGATGCCGAAGCGTTCGGCGCGGTGGCCGCCTGTTACACCATGCCCCGTTCCACCGAGAAAGAGAAGGCCGCCCGAACCAAGGCAATGCAGGCCGCACTACGCGGGGCCGCAGAGGTGCCCTTCTCGATCGCCGCGTTGTGCGCCGATCTATTGGAACTGACCGCCCCTATCGCCGAAAAGGGCAACCCCAACGTCGTCAGTGATGCGGCGACTGCGGCCCACTTGGCCCATGCCGCCCTTCACAGTGCCCTCGTAAACGTTAATATCAACTTGAAGTGGCTCAAAGACGATGACTTTGTAACCAAAACGCAGGCAGCGGTTTCGGCATTGAAAGCATCTGCCGAGAAAAACTATATTGCCGCTCGCACTGCATGCACGAAAACCCTGGGCGTAGAGATATGACTGCACAGCTCTTGAATGGCCGGCAACGAGCCAAACAGTTACAAACTGAACTGTCCGAGAGTTTCTCTGAATTGGCCGCAGCTTCCGGCGTGCAACCGACCCTGGCGGCCTTGCAGGTTGGCGCGGATGCAGCCGCGGCAGGCTACTTGCGCGCCATTCGTCGCGCCTGCCAGGGAGTTGGCGCTACCTTGAGGCCTGTCGAACTGCATGAGCAAAGCAGCACTGAAGAAGCCCAGGCGGCGCTGACCGAACTGAACAACGATGAGGCCGTTCATGGAATCATGGTGCTGGAGCCATTGCCGGATCACATCGATGATTCCCAACTGATTGACCGCCTGAGCCCTGCCAAAGACGTGGACGGTGTTCACCCGTTGAATGCCGGAAGACTGGCCGCGCAGCGTCAGCCGCACTTCGTGCCGGCCACGCCCGCAGGTGCCGTAATGTTGCTGGAAGAAGCTGAAGTGGCTTTCAAAGGCAAGAGTGCAGTTGTAATCGGGCGCAGCGATATTGTGGGAAAGCCCATGGCCCTCTTGTTGTTGCATCGACATTGTACTGTAACGGTCGCCCATAGCCGCACTGAAAACCTGCCTGCGGTTGCCCGGCAGGCCGACATTCTGTGCGTAGCAGTAGGTCGCCCCGAAATGGTAACCGGGGATTGGATAAAGCCCGGAGCAGTCGTCGTGGATTTCGGTACGACTTATATGGATAGTGCTCTGAAGGGCGATTGCGAACAGGCCAGTGTGGAAGCCGTGGCGGGGATGTTAACGCCCGTCCCTGGCGGAACGGGTCCGATGACGAACGTAATGTTGATGCGCAATTTGCTTAGCGCTTACCTCCGCCTCGTTTCATCCTCTGGACCTTAGTGTCCAAGTATCTCTACACTCTTTTCACGCGGCTGATGGTTGAGTTCGCTCTCTCCAAGACTGCTCAGCAACTCTTTCACTTTCTTTAGCCGCATTTGCAGGCGAGGCTCTTTGCACGCCCACACGCCTCGAACCTGGCTGCAGACCAGCAACGAATCACCCCAGATACTCAGTGTTGCCGACCCCGGCTCGATCTGAAGTTCCACCAAGCGGTCGCGCACAGCTTCCAAGGCTGCAATAAGTGTGTCGTATTCGGCTTCATTGTTTGTTACCTGGTCCCCGAATTCCAGTTGAATAACCTCTTGCGGGTATCCAGGCCAGTCCAGCGCGAAACTTCCGTAGCCTTTTCCGGGATTGCCGCGGCTGCCTCCATCAAATACGATTTGTATCGGGTCTTTCGGCGCTTGGCCTTGCAAAGAAGACTTTGCTGGTTGGACCGCACGCTTAGGCCCTGCAAGGCCGCCAACGGCATGACCACCGTCAGGAAGTGGGAAGTTCAGACATTTGAGGCCGGTCGGCAGGTTTGGGTGGCTCAGGTTTATCAGATTCCCTTAAGATCCGTCTCTGGTTTTCTTTGAAGACCTTCGCAGGTATAGCGAGTGCAATATGCAACGGGTCCCGATCTGTCAGTAGATCCCCGGCTTCGATTAACCCCATAGCCTTCAACTGACGAAAGAGCAGCCGTCTCTGCCCGGGAGAAAGATTTCCTATCTGGTTTACAAGATGATCCAATGTACGATTCACGTTTGCTGTACCTTACTCATTCGGCTTCTCATTAGAATTTCGGAAGGCTGAAACTTCATCCCGAAGAAGCTGCAACGACTTCCGGCGGAAAGCAGTTTGTCAAACGCTATTTAAGTCGGGGCTTACAGCGAAAGCGGAGCCAAAAGAGATTCGTTTACTGCGACTGACTGCTATGCCGGCTGGCGCTCTTTCTTTTGAACAGCCTTTGCTTTCTCCCACAGAAAGAGTAAATTCGCCTGATGGAAATTCTGAACAAGCCCACCCAAAGGGATGCGCGTCCGGCCGAACATTTCGATGTCGTGACTCAGGAGCTCTCTCTTGGACGCCCCCTCGGAAAGGAGTCGATCGACCAGTGCTTCAACATCATCCAAGTATTGAATGCTCTCCTCAATGCTGGGCGTTACTTCTCCCCGCAAGAGAATATCTCCGTGGCCTTGAACAATCGTCTCCAAATTAAACTCGTGAAGACTGTGCAGTGATTGTTTGAATTTCTCAATATCGGCAAGTGGTGAGGCGATTACCGGAACCGGCATCATCAAGTCGCTGGCGAACAGCACTTTTTCTTCTCGCACGTGCACGACACAAACATCAGGCCCGGGACCAGGCGCATGCATGATATGTACGGTCTTGTCTCCCAAACGAATAACCGATCCTTCATTGAAAATGATTTTCGGCAATCGGATTTCTACGCGCATGAGTTCGGCAGTATGCTCTCTCGCCTCGTCCAGCGCCCTCCGACCATAGCGAACGAGCAGGTCCCGAGCGGCTTCGTGGGCGATGAGTTCCGCATCCGGAAACAGACAGGATCCGTAAACATGGTCTGCGTGGCTGATCGTATTTACGAGATAGCGAACGCCCGCGGGACAAACTTGTGCCGCAAAGTCGATGATTTGCCTGGTTTCTGAGGGAAAGGGCAGTGTATCAATGAGAATGCCCCCTTCAGAGGATACGACCAGTCCGGCGTTCACCTCTGCGTACAGCGCACTGGTGAATACCCAAGTATCATCCGCAACCCGCGTGCGCGTAATTGCCACTCGCTACATCCCCTTCCGCTATTGCTTGGCCAGGGTAGGCGTCAAAAAGCCGATTATATCACATTCGGTTAGAGAGGGGCAATGGTGGAACTGAATTCAAGGAAACCAACGGGGAATGTGCTCTGGAGTAAAGAGCGATGTGGGAAGATCCAAGTATGAACTGTTCCACCATCCTAAAGCATCAAGGCATCAATGGGGAAGGCGATGGCAGACCGTAAAGTGAGCGTCTCAGAATTGACTCTGGCCTAACTTAATTCGCGCCACATCGCTATCGTGTGTCCAGGCCCTTGCGATCAGTGTGTGCGCGCAAGAGATGTCCTTCGAGGCTTGTCACGTACAGATCGCGCAAATCGCTTCCGCCAAACGTACAGTTCGTCGGACTGTCGCAAGGCAACGGGTGCGTTTCCAGAACTCTCCCATTCGGCGCGAAGACGTAGATCATTCCCCCAGGGCCGCTAACCCCCCAACCGGCCGTGGCAACAATGTTGCCCTCGCTGTCCAGGCACATCCCATCCACGCCGCGATGGGGATAGAAATTGTGAAGCACGTCATATTGGCCCGCAATTGCCCCATTTTTGTCCGATCCCTCCTCATTAACCGGGTAGGCTCGCAGTTCTCGCAATTCCCCATCCCCGTGTTTGCTCTGGGCGACGTATAACACGCTCTCATCGGGGGAGAGGAGCAGTCCATTTGGTGCAGTCGTGTCGAAAGTGACTCGCACCGGGCGCCAATTCCCGTCTGCCTGCCTATCCAACCTGTAGACGGACTCGTGGTCCAACTCCATGTCGTCACGGAAATCGCCGTAACGGGGATCCGTAAACCAAATCCTACCCCTGCTGTCGATCGCCAGATCATTTGGACTGTTGAGGCGGTGTCCTTCGAATTCCGCGCATACCTCGATAGTATCTCGGCCTTCCGGGTACTGGACCATGCGTCGGCCGCCACCCTCACAAGCATTGACAACGCCGTCCTTATCCAACATGAGACCGTTGGCCTCATTTGTGCCTTCCCGCCAAACGCTGAACTGATCACTGTCCGGGTCGTAGCGCATAATGCGACTGTTTGGAATATTGGTGAACAGGAGCGAACTTCCGACCCAGACCGGCCCTTCTGTCAAACCTATGGGTTCCAGCAGGGTTTCAAACTGCCAGGACATTCCTGCCTCCTTCTAATATTCGAGCAAGTAGTCGGATCCACAATCAATCGATATCTGTCGGCTTCGCTTAAGCGCCTGATAGGGGTCATCCAGCTGTGGGCTCAATTCTAGACTGACCGCGCCTGCGTAACCGATATCCTGCAGGGCACTGAACGTTCCTCGAAGCGTCTCGGTCGTCAGAACGCCGTCGAGCAGCGCCCAGTGCAAGTCACCGTGTCCGTCGTTGTCATCAAGATGGACATAGTCCAGACGTTTGCCAGCCGCCGTGATGATCTCAACCGGATCTTCGCCGCTGATTTGGACATGGCCAATATCGAAAAGAAGACCCAGGTTTGGATGATCAACTGCGTTGATGAAGTCCAGCGTGCCTGCAGCAGTGGGAAGTGCGGTACCAGGAAAGTGCTCGATGCAAAGTCTTACATCATGCTCGGCAGCTCTCTCCGCAGCCTTCTGGAGGGAATCGGCGTAGCGGCTCAGGGTCCCTGGACTGTCGTCCTTTCCGGGCACTAGATAGACAACCTTACCGCCCAATGCCGCGCAACTTTTCGCAACCTTCTCAACATGCGCCACACCCTTTTCCCGCGCCCCAGCCTCCGAACTTTCGAGCGCGGCTCCTTCCGGCACTCCGAAAGAAGCTGCAACAGATGAGACGCTCAGGGAATGCGGGCCCGTGAGGGCCTGAACATCCACCGTGTCCAGAAAATCAGGCCTGATGTCGATCCTGTGGAACCCCAAAGATCGCATGTCAGAGATGACATCCTCAGGGTGAGCGGTTAATGCCCATACACAACATGACAGATACATTCTCCTAATACTCCAACTGCTCTGGACCTTCTGAAATCAGTTCTTCCGCCGGTTCGTTGCCGCTCTCCAGTAAAGTCTGCAACTCAATCAATTCATTGCACTGAAGGTAGCGATGAAGCTTATGGCTATGGCGACGGCTCCACTCCTCTATTGCCGGAGTCATCTGAGCAATTGTCGAAAAGTCGGAGGGAAAACGCAGAGGGTCGCCTCCCAGCCAGCGCCCATGTCGTCCCGAGAGTGTTGTGTTCCAGATTTTAGCAGGAATCACGTCCGGCGTGAGATTGCCAGTAGGCCACACCTGAAACAGAACGGGAATCTGAGGCGGAAAGTCAGGCAGAATCCCTTGCAAGAGTTGATGACTTCTGGTGCACGTGGACGGCATCCACAGTGGGATTACCGGGCTTCTCAATCCAATTACCGGATTCATTTGCGGCCCGCTTTCGATCAATACCGCACCGGGCTGGATTTGCAACAGATAGTAGAGCCACTGCCAGGCATAGAAGCCCATTCGACTGATTTCATCGATGGAGGAGAAGGAAAGCGTATGTATCGGCAAGCCTTCATCGCCGGCATGGTCGCGCACCGAAGTGGAAAATCCTGAAATCGAGCCCCACTGGGCCTCAGGCTGATATGTCCAGTGGCGGGAAAGGCGCCAACCGCTGCGCTGAATGCCCCCCTCTTCATGCAGCCAGTCATCCAGCCAGGGCGTACCCCGAATGAACTCCTGATCGGTGAAACCTCCGTATCCTCCTATCTGCAATCTGTGTCGGGCTCCGATCTCGTACTGGCTCCACTTTGAGGAACAGGTCAGGAGAAGCAAGGAGCCGCCAGGCATGAGACGCTCTCGAATAAACCTCTTATACTGGTCCGGCAGCGTTGCCAGCTTGAGATATATGTTTACACTCTTCTTTATCTGCTGCCGGGCGTGGATAGGGTCAAAGACACTTACAGCCAAGAGATCCGCATTGTGATTCAGGATTGGGGTAAGTAGATCAACACTTCGCTGTTGATAACCGGCAATGTCGTCTGGTTTTCCACGTGAGGAAAAGGCAATGGGAAAACCGTCGGCCAATAGAGGGGCGTCAAGGGAGGCACACAAGTGGGCAGCAGCTCCAGAAGGAACCCCGATTACTATCGTATCGAATCGCCTATCTGGATCAAGTCTATCGTACTGGCCCACGTTCCACTGGGCGAGGTCTGCTGTAGTCAGGTTAAAGGAAAGCGAACGATTATGGGGGCGGTTCTCGGTAGCCCAGACGGCCAGACCGGCCCCCCAACTGAGGGGAAGATGGGAACTCAGCCGAAGAAGAGATAACTGACGTCCCAACTTGGCATTTGCCGCCGGAAAGTGAAACCTGTTCTCCAGGGCCGCTGCAACTGCCGCCACTGCTCCTGTAGCAATGTCGAAACCGACTGGGTTATAGTTCACTGGCAAGCTGATTCCCTTTGCCTGGCTTCGCCGATTTTGCGCACACTGCGACTTCCGCCGCGATTATTCCTTCCCTTCCGCATCTGGCGGGCCCGAACCGAACGGCGGATTTGACCAACAGTATAGCCGACGTGCCAAGGCATCGCAATTTCGGTTTACAGGCAACTCCTCGGCGCCTGGCAGAACCAGGCCAGTTCCCTGGATAATACTGCAAGCCAGGTACCGATCTGAAAAAGAGAGCGGGACCGCCATCACTCAGTGAAATGATTCAAACTCCCGAAACGTTGACGCGTCGATACTGATGTGATAGTCTACCGGGCGCGTTTGACGGCAGATCAGATTCGTGCTCCCTAATCGAGGCAATACTATGACCAACAATGGGTACGGCCCAGCCCGAGTTCGATTTGCGCCCAGTCCAACGGGCCATCTGCATTTGGGTGGGCTGCGAACAGCTCTTTTCGACTGGTTGTGGGCGCGAAAGACCAACGGTCAGTTCATTCTGCGAATCGAGGATACAGACCGCAGGCGATTTGATCCTGAAAGCCTGGAAAGTTTGTTGCGTGGCTTACGCTGGTTAGGACTGGAATGGGACGAAGGTCCGGACATCGGAGGTCCTTTCGCGCCATACGTGCAGTCGCAAAGGCAGGAAATATACAGAGAGAAGGCCCAGGAACTCATCGAACGGGGCCGCGCCTATCGTTGCTACTGCACGCCTGAACGCCTGGCAACTATGCGGGACGAGCAGAGGCGTTCAGGGAAAGCAACCGGCTACGATAGACATTGCCGGCACCTGTCAGACAAAGAGCGCAGGCAACGCGATTCCGAGGGAGCGCCGTCAGTTATTCGCCTGGCCGTGCCATTGGAAGGCGTCACCGTATTCAATGACCTCCTGCGCGGCGACATCGAAGTTGAGAATCGACAGTTACAGGATGAAGTTCTGCTGAAGGCCGATGGGATGCCGACCTATCACCTTGCTGCGATGGTGGATGACAACTTAATGGAGATAACACATGTCCTGCGGGGCGAAGAGTGGCTGGCGACAGCTCCGGTTCACAAGTTGATAGTTGACGCATTTGGCTGGGATATGCCTGTATTAGTTCACTTGCCTGTTATTTTGGATCCCAGTGGCAAAGGCAAAATGAGTAAACGCAAGAGGATGGTGGCAGGCAAGGAATTTCTGGCGCTGGTGCATGAGTTTCAGGATTCCGGTTATCTCCCAGATGCAATGTTCAATTTCCTGACTAACGTGGGCTGGAATTTCGACCCCGATCAGGAAGTGTTCAGCCGCGAGGAAGCGATCGAACGATTTAGCTTGGAAGATATCAACCCCTCGGCGGCGGCGCTACCGTACGAGAAGCTGGATTGGCTCAATGGACTTTACATTCGTGCGTTAACGCCTTCTGCTCTCAAGTCCGCTTTGTTGCCATTTCTTAGTCAGCAACTCGGCATATCTGAAACCGAACTGATTTCAGACCGCAAATTGGACATTTTGATGCCCGTGGTTCAGGAACGAATAAAACGCCTTGACGAGGCCGTGAGTTGGATCGACTGGGCCTATAGGAAATCGGACGCGATAACTTATGCTGATCCAAAGCTGTTGATTGGCCGCAAGCTGGACGCCGCCCAAAGTGCTGACATGTTGCGCACCGGAGCCCATCTTTTGGCGGACGTGGAGCCCTTCTCCGCCGAGGCCATTCATGCAGCATTTCGAGAAAAGGCTGAGGAGTTGGGGGTGAAGGCAGGCAGCTTCTTTGGGCCCGTCCGCGGTGCGATCAGTGGAAAAAAAGTTTCTCCTCCTTTGTTCGAAAGCATTGAGGCACTTGGACGCGAGGAAACTTTGCGACGAATTGGACATGCGGTCACGTTCTTGGAAGAGCACAGGGCGGGGGTAGAAGGGTAACCACTTTTGGGATATCCGGCCCAGAGCAGATACGACTGACAGCCGATCTCGCAATTGTAGAAGTCTCAGATGAGTCCTGGATTTGGATCGTCGCCTTCCAACATGTTAAAATCCGGGGAATGAACTCATTCGATGGGGGATAGTTTAATCGGCAAAACGCCTGACTCTGGATCAGGTAATCGGGGTTCAAATCCCTGTCCCCCAGTTCTACCCTAAGGTATTGGTCGAAACGACCACTGCGGGCAGAAATTCCTGAAAAAGAACGCCGCCTTCTCGTGCTGGGAAAGCGGCGTTTTTCGTGCTATCAGGCTGTAGCTTCAGCTTCCTAATCTGCCAATTCACGAACAGGCGCGTACTGCGCGAGGCATTACGTTCTGCATTACCGATTGCGTCCATACTCCTCGTGGCTACTGACCCAATCCAACGAGCTAATCGCTGCGGCTAGCGAGAGCTCTCCCGCCAGGACAGTCCCCGCTACAATCTCTGCGAATTTCCTGACCTTGCCTCTGCCGACACAGCCCAGCAGCTCAAGACACTCTCGTTGGGTCGCCAACCCTGTCCCGCCACCATAGGTGGCGACAATGAGCGATGGTATGGTTATGGAGATGTAGAGATCCTTTTCATCCGTCAGCTCTACGTAGATCAAGCCAGCAGAGGATTCAGATACATTGGCCACGTCCTGGCCGGTGGCAATGAAAATAGCGGTAATGGCGTTGGCAGAGTGAAGTCCGTTATTGTTTACGCCCGCCAGAATCGAACCGATGTTGGCGACGCCGTAATGGTAGAAAAGTTGCTCAGGCTGCACGCGCATGTTTTGGATAAGAACATCGCGGGGAATGATCGCTTCCGCTGTCACGCGCTTACCCCGCGTGCGCATTATGTTGACTTGAGAGGCCTTCTTGTCAGTGGCAAAGTTCGATTCAAGATAAAAGCGCTTGATCTCCTGACCATCATAGTGATCCAGAATCCAAGAACACGCGGCGAAAGTCGCCCGCCCCACCATGTTCTGACCTCCAGCGTCTCCAGTCTGGTAGTTGAATCGCAGAAATGCGAACTTATTTGACTGGTAGGGATCGATGTTGTCCAGCTTGGCCACGCTGGAAGTTGCTTCGGCCTCCTCCCTGATTGGGTTCATGTTCCTTCCTACCCAATCGATAAAGTCTCGAGCGCCGCGGGCATCGTCAAAGACAAAAACAGGCGCCCTTTGCATCGCATCGGCCACGACAGTGCACTTAACTCCCCCGGACAGATTGAGCAGTTTCATGCCCCTGTTGTAGGAGGCGACGAGCGTTCCCTCGGTTGTCGCCAGAGGAATAAGGAAATCGCCTTTGGCATGTTCTCCGCACACTGTCAGAGGGCCGGCGAAGCCAATCGGCACCTGGGCCACGCCGGTAAAGTTCTCAATATTGCCTTGCGTTTCTTGGGGATCAAACGAGTACTGTGAAATGTGTTCAAGCGAGTGGCCAGTGTATTCCTTCACGAATTCCTGGCGAGCTTTGATTATATCCTCGCCGTAGTCGTCATCGCGGTCGCGAGGGATTCTGGGCGCATCGACCTTCTCGGATATTGCGTCATCAACCGTAAACTGGATGCGGCCAAATGGAGACGTCTGCACTCCGATCCGGATCTCATGGTGTCCCATTTCAAGATGAGGGATCTGCGCGGTGATGAACACTTCCTTTCGCAGAGGAAACTCAACTGGATCGCCGTTGTTGACCTGATCGGGTGAAATCACAAGCCCTTCGCCAAAGTCCAGGGACAGGTCGTCATTGGAAATCTCTTTGCCGTCAATGCTGATGCCATGAAATCCGGTCAACCTGGCGTCGCTCAGCCGGTTCTTTATTGAGAACTGTACGCCGTTCTCAGTATTCTGCAGGCTGGCGTACGTGTACAGACGCTTGAGCAACATTGAAGGAATCAGTGCCATGGGACCTCTCGTTGATGCTGTTTGACTGGAAAGTGAAGAAACCTCAGCGAGGGAAAGTTACGTTTCGAATCCGTGGAATTCGTATTCTGTTGAAGGCCAAATGCCAACACGTCATTGGATCCCTACTGTGACAATTCCACTCAGGATTCAGCAAAGTCAATTCCAATGTCGGAGCGCCACACCGCGCCCTCGAAGCGAATCTGTTCAACAGCCTGGTAGGCCTTAGTGACGGCTGTCTTGAATTCGTCGCCGGTTGCAGTAACCGAAAGTACACGTCCGCCGTCGGTTAGGACAACCAATTCGCCCTCTCCTTCAGTATGAAGGCGCGAGTCGTCCACCTTTGTTCCGGCGTGAAAAACCAGGGCGCTACCATCGGCAATCAAGCCCTCAGGAAGAGGAAGACCTGAGATGACCTTGCCTGTCTCGTAACCATCTGGATAGCCGCCTGAGGCCATTACCACGGTCACTGCGGACTCTGCTAACCATTCCGGCTCGTGCTCGGCCAAACTGCCATCCGTACACGCCAGCATCAGTTCCACAATGTCACTCTGAAGTAAGGGCAATATGACCTGGGCTTCCGGATCTCCGAAGCGACAGTTGAATTCCAGAACCATAGGTCCCTTTTCGGTCAGCATCAGCCCAGCGTACAGGACGCCCCGATAAGGAGAACCTTCAGAAGCCATTCCGGCCAAGGTTGGCCGAAGGATCTTGTGTTCAACTGCGTCCAGAATCTCTCTTGTTGCCAGTGGGGAAGGCGCAAATGCTCCCATACCTCCCGTATTGGGCCCGCGATCCCCATCAAGCAATCGCTTGTGATCCTGTGCCGCAGGAACCACGCGTAGGTTCACGCCATCGCAGAATGCCAGTACCGACAGTTCGGGGCCCTGCAAACGCTCTTCCACCAGGATAGTTGAGCCAGCGTCGCCAAAGCGTCGACTCACCATCATCTCACGCAGTTGTTCGACAGCTTCGTCACGACTCGTAGGCAGAAGGACACCTTTACCGGCAGCAAGACCGCTGGCCTTGAGGACAGGGAGGTCGTCCAATTCATTGACGAAGTCGGCCGCCGATTCAAAGTCAGTGAAAACACGCGCCCAGCCAGTGGGAATCCCATGCCGGTTCATGAAGGCCTTTGAGTACGCCTTAGAGCCCTCAAGTTGGGCAGCGGACTTGCTCGGTCCGAATATCGTCAGACCCTCGGCAACGAATTCGTCAACGACTCCAGATACTAACGGTAGTTCCGGTCCTACCACCGTCAATTTGACCTGACTGTCGTTTGCAAAGAGCCGCAACGCCTGCGATTCGTGTACCGGGATGGGAATATTCGTGCAGTTGGGAATCCCGGCTGTACCCCCGTTTCCCGGTGCTGCGAAGATTCGGTCGACATGCCGTGATTGCGCCAACTTCCAAGCCAGGGCATGCTCCCTTGCGCCGGAACCAATCAGCAGAATGTTCATCTAACGGTCATGGCGTGTCGGATCATGTGGAGTGAAAAAAGACAATGTGTGGGTCGTTTGGTCGGTCAAGCTTTTCTCTGTCCAGGGGCGACAGGTCATTCAGTTGCCCAGTACGCCTGCGAATCTCTCCTTCTCCTTCAGTTCCAGTTCCATTTCCAACATTGGAGTCTCGAACGGGTAGGCGCCCGTGAAACAGGCGTTGCAATAGCCATCCTGCGCTCGCAATGTATTCATCATGCCTTCAACGCTCAGATAGTTTAGCGATTCGACTCCAATGTATTCCTTAATTTCATCCAGATTCTTATGGGCCGCGATCAGTTCCGACTGGCTTGCCATGTCTACGCCCATGAAGCAGGGGAATCGTATAGGCGGGCACGCAACACGCATATGAACTTCGGCGGCACCCGCGTCGCGCAGGAGTTGCACAAGCGGTCCACTCGTGTTTCCCCGCACGATTGAGTCGTCTACAAGGACTACCCTCTGTCCCTTCAGATTGTCCGGTAAGGGATTGAATTTCATTGCCACACCGACCTTGCGTTGCCGGTGTGTCGGCTGGATAAAGGTACGTCCAATGTATCGGCTCTTAATGAGACCCTCGCTATAGTCGATGCCGCTCTCCTGTGCATAGCCGATTGCATGAGGAGTGCCGCTATCCGGTACAGGTACAACGATATCGGCCTCTACCGGCGACTCGCGGGCCAGTTGGCGCCCTAATGCTTGACGCACCCTGTGGACAAGCCGACCGCCGAGAACACTGTCCGGACGGGCAAAGTATATCTGCTCGAATGTGCAGAATGCCGCCTTCTCCGCTGGCACGCCCTGTACGATTTCGTACCCGTCCTGGTCAACGCGAACGATTTCGCCAGGGTCGATTTCCCGAATGGATCGGCCGCCGATAGTGGCGAATGCGCAACTCTCTGAGGCGATAGCGAGGCCGTTTTCAAGCTCGCCAAGAACGAGCGGGCGCAGGCCCCAAGGGTCCCTCACGCCATAAATGGCATCGCGTGTCAGAATGGTCAAAGAGTAGGCCCCCTCCGCAATCGTCATCATCTGGCGAATCCGCTGCAACCAATTGCCGCGGGCCCCGGCCAACATATGGATGATAAGTTCGCTATCGGTCGAGGTAAACAGACCCACGCCTCGCTCCAACAGATCACGGCGAAGTTTCGGCGCGTTAACCAAATTGCCGTTATGCCCGATGGCAAGGGGACCGTCGAGTGTCTCTAAAATATACGGCTGAGTATTGTTCAGACGGGGTGATCCGGTCGTGGAATATCGAGTGTGACCAATGCCCAAATGCCCTTGCAGATGTTGCAGATTGTCCTCGTTAAAGACTTGGGAAACGAGGCCCAGCCCTTTATGAATATGGGCGGTCTTGCCGTCGCAAGTGGCGATTCCCGCGGCCTCCTGTCCTCGATGCTGCAGAGCATAAATGGCAAAGTAGGCCAGGCGGGCGATGTTCATCCCGGGGGCACTGATGCCAAAGACGCCGCATGCTTCACGGGGCGAATCGAACGGAAGCATTTTTGCAACTCCTTGAATTACAGCGTGCGTTCAGTTCGGGAGAACGCACACTCCGAATTTGCTCAGCGATGGGCATCAGGCCTGTTGCCAGGTTTCAGACTCATATCCGCTGTAGGGCGGCACGCGCCTCAAGTCCCACTTCCAAGGCCGCGGAAGTTGTATCCGCTGTCACTGTCAGGTGCCCCATTTTGCGGCCGGGTCGAGGCTCGTGTTTTCCATACAAGTGCAACTTCGCATCGGAAAATGCCAGCAGTGCCTGCCAGTCCGGTTCACCATTATGCCAGAGGTCACCTAGTAGATTCAACATGGCAGCCGGTCTCAACTGCTCGGATGAGCCAGGGCCAAAGCCGGAAACAGTTCGCAACTGCTGCTCGAACTGGCTAGTCACAGCACCCTCGATCGTCCAGTGGCCGGAGTTATGGGGCCGAGGTGCAATTTCATTTGTCAACAGACGCCCGGTCGACCCCAACTCCGAAGCTAGCGCATCGCTTTCCGTACGCGGCTTCGGAAGGAGAAAGAATTCGACGCAGAGAACGCCTATCAATCCGAGAAACTCGCACAGCTGGCGGGCCAATCTTTCCGCCTCCTGAGAAACGGCTGGTTCTACTTCTGCCGGCGCGATAGTGACATCCAAAATGTGGTTTACGTGGCGGTTTTCTACAAGTGGATACGCTGCAAAGTCGCCATTCGCCCCGCGCGCCGCCACCATCGACAGTTCTCTCTCAAAGTTTACGTGCGCCTCAAGAACGCATGTCTGCCCTCCAAGAGACTGCCATGCGGATTCCAGTCTCGTTTCACTTTCAATGCGTGTCTGCCCTTTACCATCATAACCGAATGCAGCTGTTTTGAGAATGGCGGGAAATCCGATCTCTTGGGCGGCCTCTTCCAGTTCCGTTCTGTCTGCAACGAAGCGAAGCGGCGTAACGGGCAGACCCGCCCGGCTGAGCATTGACTTCTCACGCTGTCGGTTTTGGGCTGCGTGGAGGATAGAACCGGAAGGGCGTACCGGCACGCCTTCGGCTTCAGCAATCTCTGCCACGAGGGAAGGGACGTTCTCAAACTCGAATGTCAGTGCATCCACGCCTTTGGCAAATGAGCGCACAGCTGCTGAGTCATCGTATGCCGCGGCGTACTCGAAGTCGGCGACCTGGCCGGTTGGGCTGTTGCGTTCCGGTGAATATGTATGTATGCGATAGCCCATCCTGCGGGCCTCCATCGCCAGCATGCGTCCCAACTGCCCACTGCCAAATACGCCTATCGTAGAGCCTGGCGGCAGTGGCGATTGACGTGCATGAGCCACGGTCCTACTCCTCTTCACCCAGGCGAGCGGCCAGCACCTGGTCAGCACGCGCGTCGCGATATTCTTGAAGTTTCTGTCGCAACGCCGGCCGCGAAACCCCAAGTATCGAGATGGCAAGCAACGCTGCGTTAACGGCGCCTGCTTTGCCGATGGCCATGGTAGCGACGGGTACGCCTGCGGGCATCTGCACAATGGAAAGGAGTGAGTCCATACCATTCAGGGCCTGGCTTTGAACCGGCACTCCAATTACCGGCAGTAGAGTGTGGCCGGCCACCATGCCGGGCAGGTGCGCCGCCCCGCCTGCACCCGCGATGATCACCTCCAGACCCCGTGCGGCCGCCCGGTCGGCATATTCTGACATCCAATCTGGTGTCCGGTGTGCCGACACAACCCTGCACTCATGTGGCAGGTCGAATTCGGCCAAAGTCTCCGAAGAAAACTTCATGCACCGCTCCCAGTCGGAATCACTTCCCATTATCACGCCTACGAGAGGCGTACTTTCTGAGGCTTCCACTTCAAGTCGCTCCCCAACTCTCAACCAGTCTTATTGACGTCCGAAACGCGTGCTGAGACGCCTTGCCACCCTGTCGGCCACTGGCATTTCGCCCGCAACAAATGTGCGGCCCGTCAAGAGTTCGTAGCATCCGATGTAGCGTTGGCTGGCTTGCGCCGCCAAGTCGTCTGCCAGAGGCGGCGGGGGCCCGTCACCAATGTAGCCACGCTCGGCGTAGGCTAATCGGACGAACTCCTTGTCGTAATTCTCTGGTTCCACAACTTTCTGGCCCTGGCAACTCTGCTGCCCGCTACCAGTTCGGACCTCTTCATAGCTATTTACCGTCCAGAACCTGCTGGAATCTGGCGTATGGATTTCGTCAATAAGGAAGAGTTCGCCCTCGTCGTTCAGGCCAAACTCATACTTAGTGTCCACCAGGAGAAGGCCTCCCCGGGCTGCCACATCCTGGCCGCGAGCAAATAGCGCCAACGCGGCAGTACAGACTTTCTCCCAAAGTTCACCGTCAACCAGGCCATTTTCCACGATTTCCCTGCTCGTGATGCGTTCGTCATGGCCGCCCTTTTCGGCCTTGGTTGTTGGCGTGATGATCGGTTGGGGAAGCTGCTCATTCTTGCTTAGTCCATCTGGAAAATCCATGCCATAAATGAAGCGTTCACCCTGGCTGTAGCGATACCAGAGGCTCGTCTTCGTAACCCCGGAAATAAAACCTCGAACAACCACCTCAACTGGCAGGGGACGACACTTACGGCCGATTGTCACGTTCGGGTCAGGAGACTCAAGGAAGTGATTGGCGACGATATCTCGAGTCTCCTCGAACCAGAAGGCTGCAAGTTGATTCAGTACCTGCCCTTTGAAAGGAACCAGACCCAGGATGTGGTCGAAGGCGGACAGGCGATCAGTCGTGATAATTATGAGCTGATCGTCTCTCTCATAGATGTCGCGTACCTTGCCACTGCGCTTAGGACCGAGAAAGTCTAAGTCGAGTCCGGAGAAAGTTTGGTTCAGCACATCGGGGTCCATCTTGAACGGCTCCTTTTTCCGAAAAGCTTCGCGTTCTTCGCTCAATGCGCCATTCAGTCGGAGGCACTGCCAATCATGGCTCGAAAGACTGAAAGTCCCAGGCCCATACTTCCGCCGAGGGGACTCTGAATCGGATCGATGTGATCCTCCGGATGGGGCATCAGCCCGATAACATTGCCGGCTCGATTACAAATACCGGCAATGTCCGCAACAGATCCATTTGGATTGATCGGGTAGCGCCCCCTGGCCGGCAATCCGTTCGCGTCGACATATCGAAACGCTACCAGCCCTTCCTTCTCCAAACGATCGAGCGCCTCGTCATTAGACACTTGGAAATTGCCCTCCCCGTGGGCCACAGGGCAAAAGACCGGCCCTTCTATATGTGCCAGGCAATTAGCCTTTGCCCCTTGCTCTACGGCCAGATGAACCCACCGGCACTCGAATCGATCGCGAGCGTTGTGGGTTAGGGTCACGCGCCGCTGCCCGATTGACTGTGGCTCATCAGAGTCGCATTCGCTGTCGTCTGTGGAGCCCGACAAGAAGCCCGCCTTGACAAGCGTCTGAAAGCCGTTGCAAATGCCTAAGACGGGTTTGCCAGTCTCGATAAACTCCTTCAACTCATCGTGAAAAAAGACGCGGAGATCCAGCGCCTGACGCACGCCCGCTCCGAGTGCATCTCCGTAGGAGAATCCACCCGGCAAAATCAGCATACCAAATTCCGAGAAACGTCGGGAACCCGCACGCAGCTGATTGATGTGCACAATCTGGGGCGAGGCGCCAGCCAGTTCACATGCGCGGGCTGCCTCGGCATCGCGGTTGGTGCCCGTGGTATGAAGGATCAGGACAGGCAGTTTCATGGCTATCTCGCTGTGGCCCCGTTTTCCCCCAGGTGTTTGCCCGTTGGCCCAGTCATTCGCATTCAGCGCCTTTCCAGGCAGTAGCGATCTCCTCCAGAAATAGAGCGAAGATCCGCTGGCCGTTCTCCATCATAACCAGTTGTTCGGTCTGAGTGACGGTACCTAAAGGCGCAATCGGGAGGCCGGTGAGACTTTCCTCGAAGCATTTCACGTCGCGACGAGCCACTTCCAGTAAGAGTCGGCCGTTACTTTCGGCAAAAAGTGGGACATAAGGGTGGGAGAAATCGCCCCCGCTGACGGCGGAAATGTCTATTGCCGCGCCTAATCGGCCTCCGAGACACATTTCGGCCAGTGCGACTGCAAGCCCGCCTTCGCTCAGATCGTGGCAGCTCTGAATCAGCCCAGACCGCATGGCAGCGTGCAGAGCACGGTATCGAACTAAGGGCTCGCTGGGCATTGTAGGCGGCTCGCCCCCTTCCCATTCGAAGAGATGGCTGAGGAGAGACCCACCCAGTTCTTCCCGCGTCTCCCCCAGCAGGTATATGAGATTCCCCGATTGCTTCAGGTCGGAGGTGCAGACTCTGTGCATGTCCGGGACGATTCCAATGGCCGAAATGAGAAGTGTCCCCGGGATCGGCTGGCCTTCAAACTCGTTGTACAGGCTGTCCTTTCCGGAGATAAAGGGGGCATTGTAGCTAACGGCAGCGTCGTAACATCCCTGGCACGCGCGCACGAGCCCGCCTAGTCGATCAGGAATCGTAGGGTTACCCCAACAAAAATTGTCCAGGAGCGCAACGCTATCCGGGTCTGCGCCGACAGAAACCGCATTTCGAAATGCTTCGTCGACTGCGCTGACTGCCATGGCGTAGAAGTCTCTCTTTCCCAGCAGTGGGTTAATGCCTGCGCTGAGGGCGAAGGCGCGTTCGTGACCCCATGTACCAATAGGCTTCAGCACCGCCGCGTCCGCGGGTCCGTCCATGTGTGGACCGATAAAGGGACGGACGAGTGTACCTCCGCGTACTTCATGATCGTACGTGCGAACGATCCTTTCTTTGCTTGCAATAGAAGGATGGCTCAGCATCTGGAGGAGGATTTCTTTTGCCTTCGTCGGCGGTTGGTCGCGTCCAATCATTGTCGGCGGCAAGGACCGGTCCATCGTATGTTCGTTGTATTGGGCTGTTCGCCGCGGGATGGGAAGCCCGTCATGCAAGAATGTCATCGGCAGCTCGGCCACGGCGCGGCCGCCGTAGCGCACGCGCAACCAGCCATCGCCGCTGAATTGGCCGAGATCGCGCATCTCGACGTCCCAGAGATCTGCCAGCTCCTGGAGCAGGGGGAGGTTACCAGGCGGGACTGCCAGGACCATCCGCTCTTGGGCTTCAGAAAGCCAGATTTCCCATGGAGTCAGGCCGGGATACTTGAGGGGAACATCCTGCAACTCGATCTCAGCGCCAAGCTTCTCACCCATCTCGCCTACAGCTGAAGAAAGACCGCCGGCGCCGCAGTCGGTAATGGCATGGTAAAGGCGCCCGTCACGGGCCGCTTCGACCAACTCTATCAAACCCTTTTCCGTGATAGGATCGCCGATCTGTACGGCGCTCCCGGACTCCGTGTGCGTAGCCTGAGTCAACTCGGCCGATGAGAAAGTTGCACCGTGGATGCCGTCACGACCGGTGCGCCCCCCCAGGACCACGATTCGATCTCCCTTCTGTGGTTCGGTAGGATGCGTGCCCTTCGGAAGCAGCCCCACCGCGCCACAAAAGACCAGTGGATTGCCCAGATAGCCTTCATCGTAAATGACGGCGCCGTTGACGGTCGGCAGGCCCAGCTTGTTTCCGTAGTCGCCGATTCCGGCAACCACGCCTTCTTCAACCCGGGCAGGATGGAGTACGCCTGCGGGGAGATCGTCGGGCGGCAGGTCCTGGGGGCCGAAGCAGAGGACATCGGTACAGGCAATTGGCCGGGCCGAGACTGCGATGATGTCGCGCACGACGCCGCCTATACCAGTATTTGCTCCGCCGAATGGCTCAAGCGCGGAAGGATGGTTGTGTGTTTCTACCTTGAAGGCCAGGTCAAAGTGCTCGTCAAACTCGATGATGCCGGCATCATCGACGAAGGCAGAGCGCACCCAAGGACGATTCACCTCTTCGGTCGCGGCCTGAATATAAGTCTGCAGCAGCCCCTCTATCTCCTCAACTGGGAGCGCTTGGCCACAGGAACTCTGCTGCGTGAAGGCAATGATTGATTTGAAAGTCTTGTGAACGCAGTGCTCACTCCAGGTCTGTGCCAGTGTTTCCAGTTCTACATCGGTGGGGGCACGGCCTATCTCGTCATAAAAGCTCTGGATCTCCCTCATCTCCTCGGCGTCGAGTGAGAGCATTCGCTTCCGACTGCATTCGAGCAACTCCTCCTCGTTAAGACCTGTCAGAGAAATCTGTTCCACAAGATTGCGGGCATCGCTGCTGTGCCCAAAGAAGGGTTCGACGGATCCCAAGCTGTAACGCTCAATCGTGTCGTTACACAGCAGGCCTCGGGCAACTTTGTGCAGTTCCTCCTTGGAAAGCGCCCCGGTCAGGCGATATTGCGTGGCGGTTGCCGCCTCTAAACTGCGCATTCCCAACTCAGCAGCGCCGCGTTCGAGCACGCGTGCGGCCACATCGGTGACGCCTGGGCGTAGAGCCACCTCGATAATATGATCCACCGAAGCGGAAGCGGGTTCATCTGATTTGTCATCCGAGCGGGTGTGCGGCTGAGGCGTAACCCGGGCCGATTCGGTGACAGGATCGACCAGTAGAAGTGCACAAAGTCTATCGATCTGGACCCGGCTGGGAGCATCTGGTGAATTGCTTGTCAGAAAATAGAGTTGTGTCCGACTGCAGGACTGAAGAGAATCGATCCCCAACCGGTGCGCGGCGGCCGTGATCCTGGGTTCGCCTTCGCCGCTATGGCTGGTTACTTCAATACGGAAGATCTTCACAGCGTTCCTCTGCACAAAAAAGACCCGATGTCATGTTGTGGAAGACCACCTTATGACATTGGGCTCTTTTGAAACCGCAGGCACTGATTCGGCCGGCTCAACCGGGCGGCTCTTCTGTACCCCCAAGGGGATTCGAACCCCTGTTGCAGGCTTGAAAGGCCTGAGTCCTAGTCCTCTAGACGATGGGGGCGTGCCGGAGACAGGCACGGGGGAAAGTCTACCAGAAATCAGGGCCAGTGGTCAAATGTGGCGGCGCTAAAGATCGAATAGAATTCCTCTGATCGTTGACTCCATTGCACATTCAGGCAGATTCCAGACGCGCAAGAAATAGGCTTGAAAGTTACCGGCTTGACGGGCCCTGTCTTCGGATCTGCCAGAGCTCCACGACCAGGTTGGAGGGGTAGCGTGACGGGTCAAAATCGTCGGTCTCCCAGGCATCGCACCCTACACGGGAGAACAATTCCTCTATCGTGCGCGAAGAGTGATGTTGCGCTTCGCCAACTATCTGGTGGAGATAAACCGCGGATGGCAATATCACCGGATAGCCCATCTCATAAAGGGCATAAGCCGTACCATCATTGCCCAGCATCCCCAAAATATCCTCGGACTTTTGCTCGATGGTTACGCCGGCATGGGAGGCGCTTACGTCGAAGTGAAAGGAAAAGTGGCTGCGTAGATATCCCTGTTCCACGAGGAATCCCCCGACGCGTTGAATGGCGGCATTCACCAAAGCCAAGTCAGTTTCGTTAAGAAGAGTTGGAGGAAGCTCCAGGCTCAGACATTCTGAAAGATGAGAAAAGAATTGCGCCCCTACGCGTTCAGCGAACCCGCGGCGCAAAGAACTCAGTTCGTCGCCGCTGAATCGAGAAGCCAGTGCCCGGAAAGCAGAAAAAAAGAAAGCATAGGAGAGCGCGTCAAACTCGCCTGATTGAACTGTGCCGAGATCTGTCCCCGCGGCGAAGCTTGCTGCCAAGCCAGGTCGGGCTTGCCGATGGTAGACCTGAGAAATGTACTCTTCTACTGTATTCTGGACCGAAGCAATACTATCTTCGGACGGAGCCAGGGGTCGCCACTGGCATTCAATGGCGTCCGCCATCAATGCCAGAAAGGATTCGCCCATCGGCCACCACGCTTGAAATTCGGGATAGGGATGCTGAGATACGGCAGTTGAGAGGGTGTGTGACATGGACTCGCATTCCTTTATGGATACACGTATTCCTTGATTTGCTCTATCTTGTAATATCATATTGTCAGGGAAACAATCCGTTCGTTTGGACACATTTTACCTGAACCAGAAAGGGGAGGAACAATGAAACGAATACTGTCAATCCTGATTATAGCTATCTTTTGTACAGGCGCGTGCGTAGCGCCGGTCGCGCCGCAGGGTGCTCCATCTAGTGAGGGCGAGGGCGCATCCGAGGCAGTGGACGATCTGCTTGGAGAAATTACTGCCCGCGGCACTATCCGGATTTCCACAGACCCAAACTATGCGCCCCAGAGCTTTCTGGATGAGAGTGGCAACTTTGTGGGATTCGACGTAGACGTAGCCAAGGAGATCGCCAGGCGCCTAGGCGTTGAAGTGGAGTTCGTCACGCCGGACTGGGACTTGATCACGGCCGGAAACTGGGGGGACCAATGGGATATGAGCGTCGGTTCGATGACCGTCACTACGGCGCGTCAGAAGATCCTCGACTTCGCTTCTCCCCCCTATTACTACACGCCAGCGCAGTTTGCAGCGGTGGACGGCTCTGGGATCGAGACGTTGGACGACCTTGACGGCACAACGGTCTGCGTAGGTGCTTCCACCACCTATGAGAGTTGGTTGATGGGTGATATGGAAGGACTGGGGTTGCCGGCTGCCAGCTTCTATGTTGACGGGCCGCCTGCCGATGTTTCCATCATCCCCCTCACGACCGACAACGACTGTGCACAGCAGATTCAGGCCGGCCGCCACGAGTTTCAGGCCTTCCTGACTTCGAACACAGTCGTAGAAGCGGCCATCGCTGAAGGCGTTCCGGTCTACAAAGTTGGGATACCGGTCTTCTCGGAGAATCTTGCGGTGGCATTCGACAAAAACGCGTCCAAGGACGTATCCAGTTTGGTTGGAAAAGTTAGCGGGATCATCGCTGATATGCATGACGACGGCACGCTGAGCAGCTTGTCGATGGAATGGTTTGGAGAGGATCTGACAACTGATCCGACCAAATAGGCGAGAGCAGACCAAGAGTTAGAACTGCGGCCCTGAGGCAGCCTTTGCCAGGCAGAGACGCGGGCGCAGTCGTTCATCACGGAAATCGAAATGTCGGCTGCGCCTACAGAAGACCGGTTTGCAGTACAGGCTGAGCAGATACTGGCGTCACAGCGACGTGACGCCCGCCGCTTTGCCGTGGGCGTGCGCGTTTCGTACGCGCTCTTGTTGCTGGCCCTTGCATACGCGTTCAGTGGGTCCCAGTTTACAGTCGGCGGTCTGAAGTTCACGACAATTTCACTGGACTGGATCTTCATTCGCAGCCACTGGTTCTTTATCTTCAACGGTGTCTGGCTGACAATTCTCCTTTCGGCTCTGTCAATCCTTTTGGCGACCGTACTCTCGCTCTTGGGCGCCTTGGGACGCCTGTCGAAATCACCCCCTGCCTACGCGCTGGCGACCTTTTATATTTCCCTGATTAGAGGCACGCCCCTGCTCCTGCAGGTCGTCTTCTTTTTCCTGGCTTTGCCGCAGTTGGGCATTCGGTTGTCAGGCTTATCGGCCGGCGTGCTGGCTTTGGGTCTGAATTACGGCGCCTATATGACGGAGATCATGCGGGCAGGCATCCAATCGGTAGACGCCGGCCAGCGGGAAGCTGCCGAGTCAATGGGCATGACCCAGTTTCAAATCATGCGCTTTATTGTACTGCCGCAGGCTCTACGCTTGGTCATCCCGTCCATCGGCAACCAGTTCATCGCCATGCTGAAGGACACTTCCCTTATCTCGGTGACGGGATTCGTATGGGAGCTCTTGTGGAGAGCACAGAAGCAGGGTAGGGCCAATTTTCGCAGTCTGGAAGCCCTGCTAATCGCTGCGGTCTTCTATTGGATCATTACCATAATTTTCTCTGCATTTCAGGCGCAGATCGAGTTACGCCTCTCAAGAGGATATCGGTCGGCTCTGTAAAAAGGGGCCTTGGCGGACTGATAGGCCAGCCAGGCGCGCAATGCACACCTTGGAGATGTCACCGTTCCAAACCGGATTGGCAGTTCAGGGCGCGATTCCTCATTTAGATGGAGAAAGGATTCCATGACACCTAAATTCAGCATCTGCTCCTATAGTTTCCGCCGTTCGTTCGAGAGCGGATTGATGGACTATCGCGGCTACGTTGAATTCAACCAGCGCCACGGCTTTTCACAGTTGGACCCGTGGATGAAACACGTAGAGCCGGCCCTGGACGATAGGAGATGGCTGGCTGATGCCACGAGAATGGCGGAGGACGCGGGTCTGCCTTATGGCTGCATTGCGGTGGACGGCGGCCACATCTATGAGAAAACTGCGGCCGAACGTTCAGAGCGCCGAGAGATGGCCTATCGCTGGCTGGACGTTGCAGAATCTCTAAGCGCTTCGCAGATGCGCATTGATACAGGCGGGCCGGAGGAGTTGACTGAGGAGATTTTCGAGATTATCGTGGACGGTTACAACGACCTCATACCAAGGGCAAAGGCAGCGGGCGTGGAGATCGTGGTGGAGAACCACTGGGGGCCGACCAAGTATCCGGAAAACACAGTGCGCCTGCTTGAGGAAATTGACGGACTTGGGTTGCTGTTCGACACGAATAACTGGGCCGAGGGAACGAAGGAAAAAGCCTGGCAGATGTGCGCACGTTACGCTCGTCTCACTCATTTCAAGACATTCTCTTTCGACAGCCAAGGCAATGATCCGTCGGTCGACCTGCAGAAGGCGCTTACAATTCTGCAAAAGAGCGGCTACAACGGGGTCTGGGGGATTGAATCTACACCCGAAGACGGCGACGAGATGGGAGCGGCGCTAAAGACAAGAGATTTGATTCGCCGTGCGCTGGGCAAGTAAGGATCGGTCGCCTGTGGACCCTGAATGTCTCGCACCTGCAGACAACTACGCGAACTCTACCAATCTACGAACTTTCATCCTAAGAAAGAGTATCTGACGATGACAGATGAGAAGACTCGAATCGGAATTATCGGCGTCGGCCAGATAGGCAAGGGCCACGTCCGCAAGTATATGGCCATGCCGCACGTGGAGATCGTGGCCATTGCCGACATTAACGAGGCCGAGGCACAGAGGGTGGCGGCAGAAAACGGCATCGCTGACGTATACACTGATTTCCGGCAGTTGCTCGCTCGCGAGGACATCAGAGCAGTCGACGTCTGCCTGCACAACAACTATCACATGCCAGCGACGGTCGCTGCCCTGGAGGCGGGCAAGCATGTATTTTGCGAAAAACCGATGGCAGGCGCTTACATCGATGCCGAAAAGATGCTGGCGACCGCCGGTAAATGCGGCAGAATGCTCAGCATTCAGAACCGGGAATACTTCACTAATGAGACTAAGGCGGCCAAGTCGCTGATTGACGCCGGTCGTCTGGGAAAGCTGTACCACGCCCGCTCAACCGGCTATCGGCGGCGGGGCCGGCCCTTTGTTGACGGATACGGCTCCCCTTTGTTCGTGAACAAAGAGACTGCCAGTGGCGGCGCCCTCTACGACATGGGCGTCTATCACATTTCGACGGTGCTCTACCTTCTGGGAAACCCGGACGTGTTACGCATTTCTGGCAAGACGTACCAGGAGATTGCGATGGACGCGGCGCGGAGAGAGCGTAGCAGCTACAACGTGGAGGAGTTGGGCCTGGGGTTTGTACGCATGGCGGACAACATTACGTTAGACATCATTGAAGCCTGGGCCATTCATTTGGACGCCTTTGAGGGTTCATACGTGGTCGGCAGCGAAGGCGGCGTGCGTCTCGATCCGTTCGGCTATTTCCACAGCGCCGGCGATCTGGACCTGGATTCCACCGCCAACCTGCAGATGTTCGACTTCCGTCTGCACAATGTACGCGGACAGGGCGATGTGTACGACAGCGAACAGGAGCACTGGATCGCCGCGGTGGAAGGCAGAGTTGAGCTATTGCCGACGGCTGAGATCGCGTTGAACTGCATGCTGATTTCGGAAGGAATTTACCTCTCCAACCAGTTGGGCAGGGAAGTGAGCGCCGAAGAAGTGCGGGAGGCCTCGGTCTCGACGGCGGTCGCCATCTGACAATGTAGCCGAAGCCTATCAGTCTTCGAAAGACCAAAAAGGGCGCCAAGGAGCCACACTTTCCAAACCTTGGCGCCCTTTGCAGTTCCAGCAGGCTTGTCAAAGAGACAGGACTCTTTACATAGCTTGGCAGCGGATGAGACGGGCCGTTTCCTCTCGGTTGTTGCGGACGGTCTGGGCCTCGCCAGAAGGAATGAAGGCGCCTTCGTGACGAGATGCGCGCAACGTTTCTCCTCCTGCTGTGATGGACACCTCGCCGCTCCAGACAAACCAGACGGCTTCCTTGTCGTCGGACGCGGGCGTCTCCACATGTCCTCCCCGTTCCAGTTCAAAATAGTCGAGCCGCATTTCCGGCGTCCCCGTGGCAGGGGAGGCCGGAGCCCAAATTCTAGTTTCCCCTTCTTTGGAAGCTTCTCCAGAGGCAAGTTGGTCGATTCGCACGGTTGTCTGATGGTTGTCAGGCGGGCGCGGCGTCGTGCCTGTCTTGGAGGGGTCTCGCTCCCCTCGGTACAGGGCCTGATCGGGCGGCGCCTGGAAGCTGATCAGGGTCGCCTCAGCGCCGCTGGTATTGATCGTGCCGTGTACTTCGGGGGAAGGCACGTAGGCAAACTGGCCCGACGAAATCGGCGTGTAGGCATCCCCCTGCCGCACTGAGACTCCTCCCTCAAGCACAATGAAGATGTCAGCAGAATCTTCGTGAAAGTGTTGTGGGAACTCTTCGCCCGCCTGAAAAATCGAATAGTTCAGAGTAATGTCTCGCGCGCCCGTAGACGGCCCAACGAGGTTACGGGAATCGCCTTTGCCCATTTTGAAGGCAGCGGCCTTGCTGGCGGAGAGAAGGGTTGCCATTTATAGGTCTCCTGCTGTACCTGTGTGTCACGGACCGGTGGAGGCGATCATTGAGACATAAGAATGGTGCGGCGGGACGGCACGAGAATTCGAAAGGCATTACGTGGCTCCGCGTCACTTCCATGCCTCAGTTGGCGGAACCCTTTACACCTTCCCTAGACACCGTAATGCGAGCCGTCGCTCAGATTGTTGGCGGCGCGCACAGGCCGGAACAGAGTTCGGCGCAGGGGCGGCATCGAGGCGACGAGCTCAGGATCCGGGTCCCAGTCGTGCCACTTGCTGTCCACCGTGTTATAGCAGCTGAAGATTGCAACGCGCTCGTGATCGCGATTGGTCCATGGACGCGCGCTGTGGGTCAGCGATTCGGTGAAGAACAGTACCGAGCCGGCTGGACAGGTGTATTCGTCCCAGATCGGCGAATACTGGTCGTGGATCGAGTCGGGCGCGGGGTAGGCAGCCTTGTGGCTTCCGGTGACCAGGAGCGTGCCATCGCCTTCGCAGACCGGATTCAACTCCCAAACGACGCGAGTGAGGCCGGCGTGCGACTTGCCGGGAACGCTATGGTAAAAGTGCGTGTCACCGGGAAAGCGGAAGAAGCCGCTGCCATTGTGCGGCCCAAACTGACCATCCCCTGCTTTGCGGTAGAACAGGCTACACGACTCCATGCGGAATCCGTAGCAGTCTTGACGCGAAAGAGGCGGGAAGGCGACGAATTCGTTCATGAAGCCGACGACAACGGGGTGGTCGGAGAGCTTTGTCAGCGGCCCCCCCAGAGGCGAGCGCTCGTGTTCGGGGATCGATTCCGGGTCGTGCTGAAGCTGCAGGCCAAAGTCACGCATCTCCCTGGCTTCCTCTTCGGTCAAGACGCCGGGGATGAGGAGCCAGCCATTCTTGTCAAAGCAGTACTTCTGTTCCGGGGTGAGGTCTACGACGGGCAGGCCGTCTGCGTTGACCGTGGGAAAATCCTGAGCGCTCATATCGAGCTGTTGCCCGAGACTATGAGCAAAGACGTAGGGTGTATTGTCGGCAAGCTGTTGATTGGGCATTGGAGCTTAAGTCCTTTCGGTGGGCCGGGTGGCCAGTTCCTTCGTCGTAAGGCTGACCATGTTTTCCGCATGCATACTGATGGAATCATACATCAAGATGGATCAATGCTAAAGCGCGCCCATTTGCTCTTGAAGGGAGCAGGATTCACTGGAATCCTGTTGTTTTCAGGACGTTTGACGCTTTCCATCGCTAGATGATACACTCTCACGCAATCGCGAACCCCGAGGATTGACCTGGAAGCAGTCAGTTGGTGTATGACTCTCTGCCCGTCCAGAGTTAGAAATTCTCCATTATCTCTATTGTCTGGTACTGCCAACCACCTTATGAGGAGAAATCGTGATGACGAAAACTACGCGTAGAGACTTCCTGCAAAAGGCCGGTCTTGTCACTGCAGGCGGAATGCTGGCAGCCTGTGCTGCCCCTGTGGCGCCGGCGACAGAAGGGGAAGCAGCGCCGTCTCAAGAGATGCTGGAACTGCGTGTCGGCTCGATCGCCGGCATCGTTACTGAAGGCTTGCAGGCGCAGGCGGACCTGTACATGGAGGAGAACCCCAATATTTCGGTGACGATTGACGTGCTTGCAGATGAGCAATACCAGCAGGCGTTCCTGCTCTTTTCCAGCGAGGACACGCCCGACGTCTCGTGGTTTCAGTGCGTGCCGGCCAATCGTTTCAACGACATGGTGACCAGTCAGATCCTTGTCCCGTTTGATGACCTGTACGAGCAAGAAGGCTGGTTCGACGCATATCCTGAAGGTATAATTGACTTCCAGCGTCAGCCGGACGGTCACTTTTACTCGGCTACAAGTTCGGTCGTATGGACCCCGTATACCTACTACAATAAGGAGATCTTCGACGAAATCGGCGCATCTCCGCCGGAAACCTGGGATGACCTGTATGAAATGTCGGCAGAATTCCGGGCGGCCGGATACCAGCCGCTGGCCGTCGACTACAACATGGGCATCCAGAGCCACTTCAGTGACGGCATGCAGCTGCGATCGTGGAGCCGGGACCAGTACAACTGCATGCCGATTCTGTGGAGGGGGGACCGGCCGACGACGTGCAACGAGTACAGCTGGACGGACCCGGACTCGGTGCGGATCTACGAGTACATTCAGGCGATGGTCGACAACGGGGTCTTCGTCGACGGCGTGACGGGACTGACGGACTATCAGAACGGCAGGTCGTTGTTCACGACGGGCAAGACAGCGATGTGGCAGACCGGATCGTGGGATGGCGGCAGCGCCGGACTCACGCGTGACGTCGAGTTCGAAGTGGGGTACTTCTACTATCCTGAGATCAGGCCGGAACGGACCGGTAAGGTTGGGGCCTGGGTTCCCGACGGGCTGATCGTTCCGAAGTCGGGCAGTAACATTGACGCCGCGCTGGAGTTCGTCGCGTGGGCCTACCGTCTGCCGCAGGCTTCGCTGTATGCGCAGACGGCCGGGATCCCCCATGGCCGCGCGGACATTCCTCCTGAAGTGTACGCCGAGATCCTTAGCGAGATGCAGCTAGCTTTCCTGGAAGACAACAACAAGTACGGGACACCGGCTTTGTTCGAAGCATCGAGCAGCCAGCCGTACCAGCAGGCGACGGTCAAGTCGGTGGACCAGATGATGGCGGGCGGGCTGACACCTGAAGAGGCCGGGGCCTGGCTGCAGGAAAAGACCGAGGAGATTCAGGCCGAACAAAGCTAGACGGCGACGGATTCGGGAAAACAGGATTGAAATGTAAGGGCAACTCATGCAGGGAGGTTCGAAAGGGCCTCCCTGTTTTGGTATGGAGGTGCAGAGTTGGCAACGGTGAATTCAAGGCAAGCAGTAGGGACAGCAGGCGGCAACAGGTTCATGCGCAACTTCAGGAACGCGCTGCCGTGGTATCTGTTCATAGCCCCGGCTTCGCTGATGCTGCTGGCGCTGATGGCCTATCCGCTGTTCGACACGTTGCGGCTGTCGCTCTTCAAATGGGGCGGGCTGGGGCCGCAGACATTCATTGGGATGAGGAATTTCTCCAAGCTCTTCGGCGACGAGATTTTCTGGCGCGCGCTGAGCAACAGCTTCATCTTCGCCATTGTCGTTCCCTTTTTCACGGTGTCGATCGGTCTGTTTCTTGGGGTGGCGATCAGCCGCCGCATGAAAGGGTGGCAAGTCTATCGCATCGCCTTCTTCATTCCGGTGATGATGTCGGGCGTGGTGGTGGCGACGCTGTGGGCGAACATGTTTGAGTTCAACCACGGCCTGTTCAACACCGTGCTGCGCGGCATCGGGCTCGACGGCCTGGCTCAGAACTGGCTGGGCGACCGCAACGTGGCTTTAATGAGTGTCATGCTGGTACCGATCTGGCAGTCGGTGGGCTTTCCCATGATCGTGTTGCTGGCGGCGATCGAGGGCATTCCGCAGGATATGCACGACGCCGCCACCATGGACGGGGTAAACGAGTGGCAACGCATCTGGGGCCTCATCGTGCCGTTGATAAAACCTGTGCTGGCGTCGATCACAATGCTCTCGATTATCGGCGCAATGAAGGTTTTCGATCTTGTGCTCGTGATGACAAAGGGCGGGCCCGCGTTCAGTACGCAGGTACTGGGCTATTATCTGTTCGAGACGGCCTTTCGTTCGGGCAATTTCGGCTACGGTTCAGCGATTGCCGTAGTGATGTTCGTCGTCGTCTTCGCCGTCGCCTACGGTTATGTACGGGGCGTACGAATCGAAAGTGTTGAGTATTGATCGGCAGGTGACAGCCGAGGGTCAGGCGTTGAAAGCTGGCGAATGCAGACAGAACAGTAAGTCAGGGACAGGTGATCTTAAGGGGTAGATATAAATGGCAGTTGAAAGGTTAACTTCACGGCCGACGGATGGGAGCGTAAAGGGAGGCAAGACGCCGGGATGGTGGGCCGGGAGCAGTTTGCGGCCTATCATCTATGGACTGCTTGTCGTGGGAGCGCTTGTTCAGGTGTACCCGATATTCTTTCTGTTGATGAACACATTAAAGACGGACACGCAGATACTGAACACGCCTTTCAGTCTGCCGACGAACTTTTCGCTTGCTCCGTTTGTGGACGTTTGGACCGGCGACCGCACGGGGATGTTTTTCGGCAGGTATTTCTTCAACAGCGTGATTGTGCTTGCAGCCACGTTGGTGTTAATGCTGGCCATTTCCTGTCTATGCGGTTATGCAATGGCTCGAGGACAGTTTCCCGGGAACGGTACCCTGCACCAGGCACTGTTGCTCAGCCTGGCTGTGCCGGCTCACGCACTGGCTATACCATTATACTTCTTTGTCGGCAGTTTGGGACTGCGAAACAGTCTCTTCGGCTTGACTCTGGTCTATGCCGCGCTGGGTGCGCCGTTCACGATAATCCTCATGCGGGCTTACTTTATGCACATGCCGGTGGAGTTGGAAGAGGCGGCGCGTATCGACGGCTGCGGGCGGCTGGGCGTCTTCCTGCGCATTGTCGTGCCGATCAGCCGGGGGCCGATCGCCGGCATGGCTATCATCAATATCAACTGGATTTGGAGCGAGCTTTTCTTTTCGCTCATCCTGATGAACAAGGCCGACGTGCGAACTTTGCCCCTGGCAATCGCTTTATATAAGCCCGCCCCGATGACCGTGGAGACAGTGCTGGGGCTGCAATACGCGGCGATGGCACTGGCTACTATACCTGTATTAATCCTGTTCTTCCTCTTTCAGAGACAGATTGCATCGGGCATGACAATGGGGGCGTTCAAGTAAGGGAAAAGAACGTTTTCGATACGCGAAAAGACTGTTCCAGTGGAAAAAAGTGGGGGCATGAAAGAGAATCGAGGAGAGTGGCCTGACATAAAGCCTCCTTGGAGAAGCGTGGTTAGATTGCAGGCCGGTCCGGATTATATTTTGGGGAGATTCCTATGTTGAGCCTGATGCCAAGACCAGTTTTAGATTTGATAAAGTCGATCGCGACGCGGGGCCTATTGACTTGGGAACGGCTTGAATCAGGTGTTGCATTTGACCTAACCTCCAGTCAAGTGCTGGCCAATCCCTATCCTACCTATCAGAGGCTGCGAGAAAAGGACCCGGTCCACAGAATGAGGTTGGTGGACGGCTGGGTTCTGACCAGATACGATGACGTACAGGCGATGTTGCTGGACCATCAGCGCTTTTCGAATTGGGGGGCCGGCGCAGGCGATCGAGTGTACACGAGGGACCGCAGTATGCTTGACTTGGATCCGCCGGATCACACCCGCCTGCGCTCTCTCGTTTCCAAGGCGTTTACGCCCCGCTCGGTGGCGGCGCTAGAACCGCGCATTGAGGAGATCGTGGGAGAATTGCTGGACGAAGTTGACAGGAAGGCGCGGTTCGACCTGATCGACAGTTTCGCCTTTCCTCTGCCAGTCATCGTCATCGCCGAAATGTTGGGAGTTCCGGCCCAGGACCTGGACCAATTCAAAGAGTGGTCGAACGATATCGTCCTCTCGCTGGAACCTATTCTAAGTAGAGAGCGGAGGGAACAGTTCCGCCGGTCGGAACAAGAGCTGTACGAGTACTTCGAGGGAATCATTGCGCTACGGCGGCAGGATCCGAAGAACGATCTTGTGAGCGCGCTGTTGGCCGCCGAGGAAGAAGGCGACAGGCTCTCGCATGGGGAACTTCTGGCCACCCTGCTGCTATTGCTGGTAGCAGGAAACGAAACGACACGCAATTTGATTGGCAATGGCATGTTGGCTCTGCTGCGGAATCCCGAGGAATTGCGGCGGCTGAGAGAGCAGCCTGAACTGCTCGACTCGGCTATCGACGAGTTGCTCAGATACGACAGTCCTGTGCAACTCGACGGCCGTACGCTTGTAGAGGATGTGGAGATGGGGGGCAAGCGGATGCGCGCGGGCCAACAGGTAATCGGCGTCGTCGGCGCCGCGAATCGTGACCCTGCGGCATTCTCTGATCCCGACAGGCTTGACATCGCCCGGCAAGAGAAGAGCCACATCTCTTTTGGACGCGGAATACACTATTGTTTGGGCGCATCGCTGGCGATGCTGGAAGGGCGAATTGCGCTCGCCAGCCTGTTAGAGCGGTTTTCTTCGCTTCAACTAGCGGCTGAGCCGCAGCAGAGAAAACAGGTCGTGCTGCGAGGCGTCGAAAACCTGTTGATCGACGTGGAACGCCCGAGACGAGCTGCGGCGGTTGGAAAAGAACAATCGGGACTGCCTGAAACGGCAATCCCCGCTTCTTGACATTGCTGAACAGTTACGATAGCCTTGCTTGGACGTTGTCTTTCTAGCGTCAAACAGACTTGATTCGAGAATGAATTACATGAGTCCTGAATTGGCGAGGAGGAGGCCCGCGGGAAGCGGGCGTAAAGGCCGGCAGCAGCGTTCCTGAAGAAAAGCTGTTGCAGTACGCTGCACTCTTCGCTCGTTTCCCGTAAGCCGCTTCGGAAGGTCCGAAGTGGCGTTTTTTGTTTAGGCGGAAATCGACAGCGTTTATGGGATGCAAGCCTGCTGGATTTTTTCTTGTCCTGCCGGCTTGAACGGGAACGGTGATGTAGACACAGGGGCCACACAGGAGATAAAGGAGCGTGTATGGCTGTCAAAGGATCCGTTAGAAAGGCAGTGCTCGCCTATTCAGGCGGCTTGGATACGAGCGTGATCGTTCCGTGGCTGAGGAACAACTATGATTGCGAGGTCGTTTGTTTTTGCGCCAACCTGGGCCAGGAAGAGGAGTTGGATGGATTGGAAGAGAAGGCGATCGCTTCCGGGGCCATACGATGCTACGTAGAGGACCTGCGGGCCGAGTTCCTGACCGACTACGTCTTCCCGACGATGCAGGCCGGAGCCATATATGAGAGGGACTATCTCCTGGGTACCTCGTTCGCGCGACCGCTGATCGCCAAGCGGCTGGTGGAGATCGCGCAGCTTGAGGGCGCGGACGCGGTGGCGCACGGCGCGACAGGGAAGGGCAACGACCAAGTGCGCTTTGAGTTGACCGTGATGGCGCTGAATCCAAAGTTGAAGATCATTGCGCCCTGGCGAGAGTGGGACATTCGCGGGCGCTCGGATGCGCTGGATTACGCGGAGGAGCACAACGTTCCGGTGAAGGCGTCAGCCGACCGCATATACAGCCAGGACCGCAATCTCTGGCACCTGAGCAACGAAGGCGGCCCGCTGGAAGACCCTTGGATAGAGCCGCCTGCCGACATGTTCGAGTGGACGCGTTCGCCGGAGGAGGCGCCCGACGAGCCCGGATATGTGGAGGTCTACATCCGACGCGGCTTCCCAGAGCGCCTGAACGGAGTTGCAATGGGGCCGGTCGAGCTGGTACAACAGCTCAATGAGATCGGCTGTGTTCATGGCATCGGCCGTGTCGACTTGGTGGAAAACCGGTTGGTTGGCATGAAGAGTCGCGGCGTCTACGAGACCCCGGGCGGCACGATCCTCTATAAAGCGCATGCCGCGCTGGAGCAGTTGTGCCTGGACAAGGACACGCTGCATTGGAAGCAGCAGGTGGGTCTGCGTTATGCCGAATTGGTATACAACGGCCAGTGGTTCACCCCTTTGCGCAAAGCTCTGGACGCGTTTGTGCAGGAGACTGAGAAATCGATCAGCGGTACAGTGCGCCTCAAGCTGTACAAAGGCAACGCAATGCTGGTCGGGCGTAGGTCGCCTCACAGCTTGTACCGTGAGGATTACGTCACCTTTGACGAAGACGACGTCTACAACCAGGCCGACGCTGAGGGTTTCATTCGACTATTTGGGCTGCCTCTGAAGGTCGAGGCGCTGCTAAGAGAGGAGCACCCCGCGGATTCGATGCCGCCGTTGCCGGACGGGGCTTCGACAGCCGAAGGGGATTGGATCAAGAGGGATTGAACTTCAGTGTTCGGTGTAACCGGCAATCGTCGGCAATCAGCGGTTAGTGGTCAAACAGCGATTGACGCTTTCAAAATACTTGGAGACAAATATGTCTGAGAAAGAACATGCTTTTGCGGGGCCTTCATCGCCGCCAATTCCCGTGCAGGGGTTCGACGCGGCCGGGATTCACTGCGGGATTAAGCCCACCGGAGCGCTGGACCTGGCGCTGATCGCCAGCCCGACGCCTTGCAAGGCCGCGGCAGTCTTTACACAAAATGCTTTTCCGGCCGCGCCGGTTCTGTATGACAAAGACCTGCTGCGAATGAATCCAGAAGGGACCCATGGTGTCGTTATCAACAGCGGCAACGCCAATGCCTGTACGAGCGCAGAAGGTAACGCCAACGCCCGCCGCATGGCCGAGGCGGCGGAAAAGAGTTTGAGCAGCACCGACAATACGGCGTTCGTGATGAGCACAGGCGTGATCGGCGTTCAACTGCCAATAGGTGTGATTGAGGCTGGCATACCCGAGGTAGCAGCCAAGCTGCGGCCTGACGGCTGGGAAGAAGCGGCCGAGGCGATTATGACGACGGATGTCTTTCCCAAGTGGGCGTCTGGTCAGGCGGAAATCGGCGGAAAGAAGGTGACGGTTACCGGAATCGGAAAAGGCGCAGGGATGATTCACCCGAACATGGCGACGATGCTCGCGACATTGGCGACGGACGCTGCGATCGCGCAGCCGCTCCTGCAGGAGGCTCTAGCGGAAGCGGTCAGCCATAGCTTCAACCGCATCAGCGTTGACGGCGATACGAGCACCAACGACACGGTGCTTGTGCTGGCGAACGGGGCCGCCGGGAATGCAGAGATTACCAACAAGGGCGCGGACTACGATGCGTTTGTGGGTGCGCTGACGGCGGCCTCAATGGAACTGGCGAAACTGATCGTGCGCAATGGTGAGGGCGTGACGAAGTTTGTAACGATTCACGTTGAGGGAGCGGTCAGCGACGAGGAGGCACACACCGTTGCCAACTCGATCGCGAAGAGCCCGCTGGTGAAGACGGCATTCTTTGGGCATGACGCCAACTGGGGGCGCATCCTGTGTGCGGTGGGGTATTCGGGCGCCACGGTAGACCCGACGAGGGCGCATTTGTTTATTGCGGCGGGCCAGCCGGAGGCGGGCAACGCGGAGCTGCAGCTGGTGGACGCGGGGACACCGACGGCATACGAGGAAGCGGACGCGTCGGCGATCTTTGCGGAGAGTGAGATCAGTGTACGGGTGTCGCTCGGGCTGGGGACTGGCGCGGCCACAGTTTGGACTTGCGACCTCAGCTACGAATATGTGTCAATCAACGCGGAGTACAGAACGTAACGGCCGAGGTCCGTGGCCGTTGGCCAGAATATGACAGGAAAGGCAAAGAGAGGGGACTACAAGCCGCCCGGGTGCTGTTCACGGACAGTCAAACCCAGGCGGCTTTCACGTTCAGACGCCCCAGCGCTGGCGCGCTTTTTCCATTGGGACGGTTTTGCCTTTCATCCAGGCGTAGTGGGCGATGGGGTTTTCGCCGATCCAACGTTCGTCGACCGGTTCGTCGGCGCGCTGGTAGCGGGTGTCGCAGCTGAGGCGGAAGCGGCCGGTGGTGTTGGAGAGGGAGCCGTGCATGGTGTACATGCCGAAGATGAGGGCGTCGCCCATCTCGAATTCGGCGCTGCGCCATTTGCCGCCGTAGGTGTCGACGATCTCGACGGGGTCGTTTGAGAACCAGCCGGTCACCTTGTCGCGGTCCACGTCCATCTCTCCGTAGGTCTCCCTGATACGCTCGAAGCGGTGGGAGCCGGCGAGGATGGCGAGCGGGCCCATGTCGTAGGGCAGGTCACCGAGGGGCGTCCAGACGGTGAAGACGTTGGTGGTGCCGCGGCCCATGTAGACGATGTCGTAGTGGGCGCCAGTGAAGGCGCCGTTGGGGACGACGCGCAGCCACTTGAAGTCGTAGGTAAGGCTGGGTCCGTCGAGAAACTCTGCGAAGAATTGCATCAGTTCGGGCGCTTCGACGACGGCGAGGAACTCGGGCGTGTGGGTGATTGCCTTGGAGCCGCCGTAGAACTTGCCGCGTTTGCCCGCGGCGATGACCCCGTCCATGAGAGGTGCGCCGGGCGCGAGCTGCTCAGCCTGCTGCAGGTTTTCGAGGAGTACGCGGCGGGCCTCCTTCACTTTGTTGCGGTCGTGGAGGCCGCGGATAAGCACGTATCCCTCATCTTGCAGGCGACTGCGCAGGGTTGGCATGTTTTGCCTGTCAGCCGTTGAATCGCGCAGTTCGTCGAGATAGCGTCCGCCTATTTCGAGGTCGTATTTCCCCATTGTCAATTTCATAGGTCAGATCCCAGATTGCATTATTAAGATTGCGGTCTATTTGAGGCTGCCGGCGGTCAGGCCGGCGATGAAGTAGCGTTGGGCGAACAGGAATACAAGCAGGATGGGCAGGATGGAAACGAAGGAGGCCGTAAAGATGAGATGCAGCGGCGTCGGCCTGCCAGAGATGAATGAATTCAGGACGGCGAGGAAGAGGGGCAGGGTATACAGCTCCGGCTTATTGAGGTAGATCAGAGGACCCATAAAGGCGTTCCAGTGGCCCATAAAGGAGAAGATGGCGAGCGCGGCCATGCCGGGCAGGACTACGGGGGCAACGACGCGCAAGTAGATGGCGAAGGGGCCGCAACCGTCGATGCGTGCGGCCTCAATCATTTCGTCAGGAACGGTGGTCATGTACTGGCGCATCCAGAAGACGGCGAAGGGCGTGGCCAGGCCGGGAATGATGAGAGGGTACCAGGTGTTGATCCATTTGAGCCAAGCCATGATCAGGTAGTTAGGGACGAGGCCGACGCTGTTGGGGATCATCATGGTTGCCAGCATGGAAAGGAAGAGCGCGTTGCGTCCTTTGAAGCGCAGCTTTGCGAAGGCATAGCCGGCGAGGGAGGCCAGGAAGACGTTGCCGGCGGTGTTTATGACGGCGATGATCGTGCTATTCAGAAACGTTCGGATTAGAGAGACACCTCCGCGAAAGTCGATCTCGTCGGAGGGGATGAGGCCGGTGATTTCCAGGTAGTTGCTGAAGGAAGGGCGGGTGGGCCATAACGGGACGGGGACGATATAGATGTCTTCCAATGGTTTCAAGGAAGAAGAGACCATCCAGTAGAAGGGAAAAACGAAGATCAAGAGGGCGAACATCAGGCAAGCATGGGTGAAGACTCTGCCCAGAGTTAGCCGTTGATTTCGGACCGGCGGTCCGGTCTGGGCTCTGGCTGCGATGGCGTCGGCGTGCTGGCTCATGCGGGACGGTACTCAATTGGCATATTGATCAATCGGATGCGGCGCGTTCGCTGGCAACGATCTGCAAGAAAGAAAGGGCGATTATGATTACAGCGTTGGCGTAAGCGAGCGCGGAAGCATAGCCGAAATTGAAGCTGCGAAATGCTTGACTGTAGATAATGAGACCCATGAGCAGCCCGGCGCGGTCGGTTCCGCCGCTGGGACCGACAAGCATGTAGGCTTCTTCGAAGACATTGAACATGCCTATGGTCGACAGGATGGCGGCGAAGGCGATGACGCGGCGCATCAGGGGGATGGTGATATGAAGGAAGGCCTGCAGCCCGCTGGCGCCGTCGATGCGGGCGGCTTCGTAGAGCTCGTGGGGGATGCTCTGGAGGCCGGCAAGCATGATCATCATGTTGTAGCCAACCCAGCGCCAGAGGATCATCACGAGGATTGAAGGCTTTATGAAGACCGGTTGATCCAAGAGGCCCTTGAACTCGATGTCGAAGATTTCGAGAATGGATCCGAGTGGGCTGTAAGGTGATCCCAGCAGAAAGTCGAAGAGAAGGCCAACGACGACAAGCGAAGTGACGACGGGCAAGAAGTAAGCGGTGCGGTAGATCACGCGACCGCGCAGAGGCTGATTGAGCACGTTTGCGAGGCTGAGGCTGAAAATGACCATCAGAGGGACGACGAGGATACCCAGGATGGCGGTGTTCGAAAGGGCGATATGGAAGTTGTTGTCGGTAAGGAGGCGTGCGTAGTTTTCGAAGCCGACGTACTCGTTGGCGCGAACACTCTTCCATTCCTGGAGGCTGATCCAGACGGCGAATAGGAGGGGGAAGGCGCCAAAGATGCCAAAGAGAATGAAGAAGGGTGAGATAAAGACGTAGGGTGCGACCTTTTCCCAGGTGTAATAGCGGGAGTTGGCGGGACGATATGCTGGTTGGCCGGCCGGCGGCGCGGAACCCGCTGCCATTTTCAGGTACCTAAGGAGGAATAGGGATCGGCGAGTCGGGGCAGCGGCGCTGGCAAGAGTCCTGGCCCGAATGCCGAAAAGGAGACCGGCTGGCGCGCCTACTGGTGAAAAGGCGCGGGCCAAGCCGGTCATTGACTGAGGGCAGCGATCAGCCCAGGCCTTGCAAATCTCGAATCTCCTGCGCGGCAGCGGCGAGCGCCTCTTCAGCGCCGATTTCACCGTCGAGGACGCGGCCTTGCGACTGGCCGAGAATGTCCCACGCTTCGGGCCAACCTTCGCCAAAGATGTAGGGATTGACTGCTGCGTTGACCTCGGCGTACATGCGGAGGGCAACCTGGCCGCCGTAGAAGTCGACCGGTTCGTTCATGATGGGCCAGTCAGTGGCTTCTTTGAGAACGGGGAAGAGGTCTCCGGATGTCCAGAGGACTTCCTGGCCAGCCTGGGAAAGCTGGGAGTACTCGAGGAAGGTAAAGGCTTCCTGTTTGTTCTTGCTGGTATCGAGCAGGCAGAGCTGCGAGCCGCCATAGGTAAAGGCGCGGCTTCCGCCTTCCATCCAGGCCGGAAGCTGGCTAACGCCCCACAGCCCAGCCGTTTCGGGTGCTGCGCTCAGGACAATGCCCGCAACCCATATGGCTCCCGGGAAGAAGGCCGCAGATCCATCCTTCCATGAGGCCCCCCTAATTTCCCAGTTATTATGGTTTTGGAAGGTGGCGTCGGAATCCCAGTAGGTTTTGAAGAATTCGAGCGTGCGGACAGCCTCGGGCTGGTCGCAGATCACGTATTGCTCTTCGAGGTTGTAGATGCCACCGCCGAGTTGCCAGGTCCAACTGAGCCAGGGGAAGAAGGCGTTCTTTGCAACGCCTTCGAGCCGGACTTCGCCGTCTGAGGCTGCTGAAAGCTCCTCGCCTATGGCCAGCCAGTCGTCGTAGCTGCTGGCGGCGGTCGGATCGAAGCCGTACTCTTCGGCAATGTCGCGTCGGTAGTACATCAGGCAGGGCGATCCATCCCAAGGAACACCGTAGTTCTTGCCCTCGTAGATGCCAAGTCTGAGTTTGTAGGGGACGATCCTGTCTTCGTGGGGCTCCATATAATCGGAGATGTCGGCCAAGCCACCGGTTGCTGCCCAGAGTTGGAGGTTGGAGTCCTGGCTGCCGATGATGTCGGTCAGCTCGGAGCCGGAGACCATGGCGGTCATGACCTTTTCATTGTACCCCGTGCCTGAGTCGATGAATTCGACCTGGATATCGGGGTGGAGATCGTTGAAGGCTGGCAAGAGGTCGCGGAAGGGATGGTTCCACCAGGAGATCAGGGTGACGTTGACGGGCTCCTGAGCGGGTGATGCTGCGGAATCGGCTGCGGAATCGTCTCCTGCCGGTGCTACAGGGGCGGCGCAGGCGGCGAGCGCGAGGCCGGCTGTCCCGAGACCAGCTGTGCGCAAGAATTCGCGGCGAGTTACGTTCTGCAAGTTCGTCATTGTTGCTGCTCCTGTTGGGCTGAAGGCGGAAGGAAACTTGCGGACGGAGGGAAGACAAACCTCTGATAGCCTGACGCCAGAAAAGGTTGGTCCTCCGATCTGCGGTAACTATAGCGCAACGAAAAGGCCTTTGTCAATGTGGCTGCAGGCTGGGGGTGCAGTCGTCGTCGAGGCGGTATTCAATGTTTGCGTGGAAGATAGACGCGACCGATTTCAGCTAGCGCCTCGTCGTCAGGATAGTGAGCCCTGGCTATGTCTCCAAGAGCGGCGACGCCAGCATCGCGCGAGGCACAGATAGCCTGTAAGTGGACGGGAGTGAGAGCGTCAGGACAGCCGGTCCAGAAGGCGAAGACGAAAGGCAGACCGGTCAAGCCGCGCCACGCTGCGCGGCGAAACCTGACCGATTCTATGAACAATCAGTACTATGATATATCGGGCCAAGCGTCCGCCCAAGGCGCGGCCTTCTCCAGCGCGGCTGCAGCCTGGAGGACGAGTGTGTCAGCGTGGTAGCGGCCGACGATCTGAAGAGCGACAGGGAGGCCGTCGGAGGCGAAGCCGCAGGGGACGCTGGCAGCGGGCTGGCCGGTGAGATTGAAGGGGAAGGTGAAGGGCAGGCGGTCGAAGATCGACGGTGTAGGCGTACCGCCGATCTCGGCGGGCCATTCGTTGACCCCCCAGGCGGTGAGGGGCATCTGCGGCGTGAGCAGAAGGTCGTACTCCTCGAAAAACTCGCGGGCCTGATGATAGAAGACTGTACGGGATATTTCAGCGCGACCGTGTTCTTCGCCGGAGTAGCGACGGCCTTGCTGGATCATTTCGGCGAGGCTCGGTTCGAAGGTCTCTGGATTCTCGTCGTAGGCTTGGCCGACGCGGGCGGCCATGGAAACAAACCAGCAGACCTCGGCGCCGGGGCGGGGATTATCCCAGCCTGGATCGACTGCTTCGACGTTGCAGCCAAAGTCGGTGAAGCGCTGGGCGGCCTCGCCTGCCAGGCGGCGCACGTCAGGGTCAACTGCGGCGTATCCGAAGTCGGCGCTCCAGGCGACGCGCAAGCCGCGCAGGGCGGGCAGGGGGTCGGCCACGGCGGCGAGATAGTTGTCGGGACGATTGGCGATGGCGGTGGGGTCGCGGGGATCGGGGCCGGCGGTTGCCTGGGTGAAGAGGGCGGCGTCGGCGACGGTACGGGAGATGGGTCCGTTGTGGGAGCGGGCCGCCCAGATGTCGAGATTGGGCCAGTAGGGGAGCCGCCCGAAAGAGGGTTTGAGACCGAAAACGCCGCAAAGGGCGGCGGGGATACGGATGGAGCCGGCGCCGTCCGAGCCATGGGCGACCGGGCAAAGTCCGGCCGCGACGGTCGCTGCCGCGCCGCCGCTGGAGCCGCCGGGCGTGCGTTCAGTATTCCACGGGTTGCGGCCCGGTTCCCCGAGCAGATTGTCGCACATGTCCTTGTGGCCGAGGTGGGGCGTGTTGGTTTTGCCGATGATGATGCCGCCGGCGGCTTTAACGCGGCCCGTAACAGCGCCGTCGATTTCAGCGACCAGGTCCTTCTGGAGGATGGAACCGCTGGTATGGCGCAGTCCTTCGCTGGGTTCGAGGTCTTTGATGGGGACCGGGAGGCCGTGAAGAGGACCGAGTTCCTCCCCGCGCATGACTGCGGCTTCGGCGGCGCGGGCGCTGTCGAGGGAGAAGTCGGCGTCGAAGTCGAGAAAGGCGTTGATGGCAGGGTTGACGGCCTCGATGCGGGCGAGGACGGCTTCGGTCAGCTCGACCGGCGAGAGCTGTTTGTCCCGTATGGCGGCGGTGAGCTCAGTTGCAGGTGTGCGGAAGAGTTCGGGAGGGGTCACTTTAGGGTTCCTTTTGAGAGCGGTAGCTTCATATTCCCTTACATTCAAAAGAGAGCGCCGACAGTGCAACTGAAGCCGGGCAAAACCTGGCCGCCATCAAGCGTGTCGTCTGTAGAAAGGCTGATCAACGGCACGTGCGGCTGATGAACATCGATGGTGCGTGCTTCGGGATCGACAGTCCAGACTAAGGGAACACCGAAGCTGATCCACATGCGGGCCTTGTCGAAAAGCTGTCGAGGACTGTCGCTCGGAGAGGCAATTTCGACCGCCAAGTCAGGGGCCCCTCGAAGAATCCGGGTACATCTTCGTCCGGTGGCAGCCTTCGGGCAGAGATGAAGGCGATGTCCGGCTCTCTTACTGTGTCAGGTTCTTGTTCAAGCAGGAATCCTACATCCGATGCAACGATTGTCCCCAATCCCCGGGGGCCGCCAAACCCTTCCAATAGAACTGTCAGTTTAACCACAGTTTTGCCGTGTCTTACTCCGGTAGGCATCGTCTCGCAAAGCACTCCTCTCAGCAGTTCGCCGCGAACACCTTGGCTGCAAAGGTGGATCAGGTCGTCGGCAGTGAGCAGCTTTTCGGTTGTCACAGTCATGCTTTCCCAGTGTTTCGCGAGAATGAAACTGGCGGGGATGTTCGACGCGCCTACAGGGCTTTCGGCATGATTGTCCAGCCGCCAGGTCGCCACTGCGTCGCGTCCGACATCCCCGCGATTGGCTTAGTTCAATTATTCTGGGCGAAAATGAGCCAAACTTCTCCATTCCCGCCCGACACGGTAAAGTGGAAGTTTTGGCTGTCGCGTTCGCCGTTGCCGTCTCTGACGAAAATTGTGTAGTTGCCCGCCACATTTCCGCCCGGAACCTGGCCGAGGGGGACGGCCTTCAGATAGTTGTACTTATTGCCTTGGGGCCCCTGATGGGTAGAATTTCCACCGCGCGTTGAATTGTTCACAGCGGACACATGGGCGCCATCCTTGTGCAGCTCCACATAATAGTTGCCGCCAATGCCCTGAATCTCATCACCGCGTCCTTCATGGACGAAGCCGACAAAGAGCTTTAGCTCGCTCCCGCCGTTATTCCTCAGATCTGTGTTGCGCAACCGGAACTTGCAGCCGTCCCCACCAATGCCTGCACAAGGGTCGGAAGGAGGTTGCGCCGTAGGGGGAGGCACAGGTGTCGGCGGGATGGGCGTTGCCGTTGGGACCGGGGTCGGCGGCGGCGTGGGAATGACGGGCGCCACCTGCACGAATTCCGGATTGGTTGCTGTCACCAGAGGGCTGTAGACCCAAGCGTACTGACCGCGGTAGATGATCTGCCACCAGCCGCCGGCAGGATTCTTGCCGGAAATGGCGTACTGCTCTCCGGGTGCGGCCTGTCCCAGGATAGGGTAGTTTGTGCCCGGGCCTGCCCGCACATTCATGATGCGCGTAATACGCACTGTCGGAGATGTGGTGGTTGCCGTCGGTGTCGGGGTAGGAGGCGAAGTCGGCGACGGCGACGGCGTTACCGTCGGCGTAGCAGTCGCTTCCAGGATTTGGAGCCGCTCCTCATACGCGTCCATGCGCTCGGACATCGAAGCGGCCAGCTCTATCATAGCTTCAACTTTATCCGCCAGTCCTTCGAGGGTTATGCCGGCTTCCTGTGCGTAGAGCGGCACGGTGATGCCGAGGAGAGCGACCACTAAGAGCAATACCAATCGTGTCTTTTTCATCCCTCATTCCCGATCGTTGGGCCTCTAATTAAAGTTTTTGATTGACTGGGCGCCATACGGAGACGACAAATTCGAAAATGATTGGAATCGACTCCCGAACTCAAAGTATCTGGCTGAGGAAAAGCTTAGTGCGCTCGTGCTGGGCGTTTGTAAAGAAGTGTTCTGGCGTACCCACTTCCATGATTTCGCCCTCATCCATGAAGACAATGCGGTCGGCGACCTCGCGAGCGAATCCCATCTCGTGCGTGACAACGAGCATGGTCATGCCGGTTTCGGCCAGCTCCTGCATTACGTCGAGGACCTCCTTGATCATCTCCGGATCGAGGGCCGAGGTCGGCTCGTCGAAGAGCATAATTTTCGGAGACATGGCGAGCGAGCGGGCGATGGCGACGCGCTGTTGCTGACCGCCGGAGAGCTGGCCGGGGTATTTCTCGGCCTGTTCGGGGATGCCGACGCGGTTGAGCAGGCCCATGGCCGTCTCCTGGGCATCCTCCTTCTTCATCTTGCGCACCTGGATCGGCGCCAGGGTGATGTTTTCGAGGACGGTGAGGTGGGGGAAAAGGTTGAACTGCTGGAAGACCATGCCGGTCTCGGAGCGGATCTGCTCGATGTTGCGCACATCGCGCGTGAGGGGGATACCGTCGACGATGATGTCGCCGGCCTGGTGTTCTTCCAGACGGTTGATGCAGCGGATAAAGGTGGACTTCCCGGAGCCGGAGGGGCCGATGATGACGACCACTTCCTGAGCTTTGACGCGCAGGCTGCAGTTCTTAAGAGCCTGAAAGTCGCCGAACCATTTGCAAACGTCCTGGCAGATGATTATCTCCTCGGAATTGGCGTTTTCAGACATAGCTGGCGCTCCCTGTTTCTGTTTGCAAAAGTTGAAGCCCCCGGTTGGCGGGCTCGAATGTCCCCTAACGCTCTCCGACTCGAAGCCGCCGCTCGAGACGGCGGCTGGCGTAGGACATGCTGTAGCTGAAAATCCAGTATAGGACGGCGATAACGGCGTAGACTTCCTGCTGTTTGCCGAGCCAGTCGGGATTGGCAAGGATCGTCTTGGCAATGCCGAGCAGGTCGAAGATGCCGACGAGCGCGACCAGGCTCGTGTCCTTGAACAGGCTGATGAATTGCCCCACGAGAACGGGAATGACGGCGCGCAGCGCCTGGGGCAGGATAATGTGCATGGTGGACTGGTAACTGCTGAGGCCCAGGGCCTGCGCGGCTTCATACTGGCCGCGCCGTATCGACTGGAGGCCGCCGCGCACGTTTTCGGCTGTGTAGGCGGCCGAGAAGAGGGTGATGGCGACGAGCGCGCGCAGGACGCGGTCGACGTGCGGGAAGCCGTCGGGCAGGAACAACTGCAGCATGACCTGGCCCATGAAGAGAAGACTGATGAGCGGGACACCGCGAATGAATTCAATGTAGATCACGCTGACGATGCGGATCGCGGGCAGCTTCGACTGGCGGCCGAGCGCGAGGGCGACGCCGAGCGGGAATGAGAGCGTGATGCCGAAGAAGGCGAGCAGGAGCGACAGGAGGAGGCCTCCCCAAAGGATGGGCGAGACAGGGGACAGCGGGCCTTCCTCGGCGCCGGCGCCGCGCAGGAGGATGAGCATAACGACAAGATAGGCGAGGAGGAAGTAGACTGCGGCGCGGCCGCGCCGCTGGATGGGCAGATAGTCAGCGATGAAGTATCCAACGAAAGAAGCGACGGCAGTAATCAGGAGGTAGAGCCGCGTCCCCATAGAGAAAAAGGGGATGAGCATGAGGACTAAAGGAATGGCGACGAGAACGCGAGCGGTGGCGTTGAATTGGCCTACAATGAGCCGCCACACAATGCCTACAACGATTCCGAGCAGATAGATGACAAGCCAGAGGCGCCAGGCTTCGGCGGCAGGGTACTGGCCGCGCATGATCAGGTTGAAGTTGGCGGGGATGACACCCCATTCGGCGGTGTTAAAAGCCCAGCGCAGAAGGATGCGGGCGAGGATGAAGACGAAGGCCAGGGCGACAAGCGTGAGGAGCGAGTTGAACAGGTCGCTGAAGAGGTTGCGCCGCAGCCATCCGAGGAGGGCGTAGCGTTCGCTTACGGGCAGGACAGAGCGGTCCGTTTGTGTGCCAGCCGCTGTGGTCATCTGGTCGGTCATTCCTTGCGGTGTGCGTTGCGAGTCTCCGGTCGCCGGATCTCTGTGTTTCGTTCTTCGTATGCCGCTATCGTTCGACGAGGCGGATGCGGCGGTTGTAGATGTTCATGAGCAGGGAGGTCAGCAGGCTGAGCGACAGGTAGGTGCCCATGATCATGGTGAACATTTCGATCTCCCGGCCCGTCTGATTCAGGATCGTGTTTCCGGCCACGGCAAACAGGTCCGGGTAGCCGATGGCGATGGCCAGAGAAGAATTCTTGGTCAGATTCAGATACTGGCTGGTGAGCGGCGGGATGATGACTCGCAGAGCTTGCGGAAAGATGATGAGCCGCAGCGTCTGCCCCGGGGTAAGCCCCAGTGAAGTGGCGGCCTCACGCTGGCCCTTGGAGACGGACTGAATTCCGGCGCGCACAACCTCGGCGATAAATGCTGCCGTATAGATGATGAGTCCTGAAAGCAGGGCGATGAACTGCTGGCTGAGGACCTTGCCTCCCTGCGTATTGAAGCCCTCAAGCGCAGGTTGGTCAAGTGTTAACGGCTGGGGCAGAATGATCCACCCGACCAGGCCGGCCGCGGCGACGGTCACGAGAAACCAGAGCGTAATGAGCGGCATGCGCCCGGTGCGCTTACCCTGTTCACGCAGGAACCAGGCGATGACCGCGCCGAGGGCGATGCCCGCGCCCAGGACAATCAGATAGGTCCCCCAGGATGCGGTGGGGATACCCCAAGGGATGGCCACGCCGCGGTTGCTGAGAAAGATGGGACCGGGCAACATGATGGCTTCGGCCACGCGCGGCAGCTTAAGAAAGACGGCCTGCGCCCAGAAAATCAGCAGAACGAGCAGAGGAATGTTGCGAAAGAGGTCGATGTAGACCGCGGCGATACGGTTGACAAGCAAGTTGGTGGAAAGGCGCATGACGCCGATGACGATACCGAGGGCGGTGGCGAAGACGATGCCGAGAAAGGCGACCTGGAAGGTATTGAGCAGCCCGACGACAAAGGCCCTGAGGTAGGTCCGCTCGCGCGAGTATTCGATCAGGCTTTCGCCGATGTCGAAGCCGGCGGCCTGGCCGAGGAAGCTGAAGCTGATTGCGACGTTGTGCTTCTCTCGCAGCCCGGTAATCATGTTGTTGTAAAGGAAAAGTCCCAACCCGATGACGAAAGCGACGACCAGAAGTTGGCTAAAAATGCCGAGGATGCGTTCATCGCGGTAGAAGGGTGGGCGTACCTGACTGGCGTGAATTTCCTGCATAGGCTGCCTCAGGCGTGGCTGCGGTCGTGCGGCCGGCCGGGGGTGACCGGCCGCACGGCTGAGTCGGTGAATTAGCGAATCGGTGGCGCGTACAGGATGCCGCCGTCGGTGTAGAGGCTGTTCAGGCCGCGGGGCAGGTCAAAGACCGTATCCGGACCGAGATTGCGGTCGTAGATTTCGGCGTAGTTGCCGAGTTGCGAGATCACGTCTGCGAAGCAGCCAGCGTTGGCGATGCCGACCTTGGCGCAGAAGTCGCCTTCGAGGCCGAGCAGCTTACGGATATTGGGGTCGTTGCTGTCCATGAAGCTGTCGATGTTCTGGGACGTGATGCCGTGCTCTTCGGCCAGGATCGTGGCGTAGACGACCCAGTTGACGAGGTCGAACCACTGGTCATCGCCATGGCGGACGGCCGGCCCCAGAGGCTCCTTGGAAAGCGTCACGTTGATGATTACGTGGTCCGCAGGGACGGTAAGCGTGGTCTGGCGGGAGACGAGGCTGGACTTGTCGGTCGTGACCGCGTCGCAGCGGCCCTCGTCGTAGGCATTGAAGGACTGGTCGAAGTCTTCAAAGACGACGGCTTCGTAGTCGACGCCAGCCGCGGCGAACTGATCGGCCAGGTTAAGCTCGGTGGTCGTGCCGGTAACGACGCAGACGGAGGCGCCCTGCAGGTCCTGCAACGTGGCGACGCCGCTATCCTTGCGCACCATCAGACCCTGGCCGTCGTAGAAGGTGGTGGGGCCGAAGTTCATGCCCAAATCGGTGTCGCGAGACATCGTCCACGTGGTGTTGCGGATGATGACGTCGCCCTCACCACTGGAGAGGATGGTAAAGCGTTCCTTGGCGCTGGCTGGCCGTACTTCGAGGGCGTTGGCGTCGCCAAAGATAGCGGCGGCAATGGCGCGGCAGTAGTCGACGTCAAAGCCGGAGAAATTGCCCTCCGAGTCGAGGAAGCCGAAGCCGGGGAGCTGGGCGTTGCCGATGCAGATCAGATTGCCGCGTTCCTGCACGATGCTGAGCGTGGACTGCACCTCCTGCACTGCCGGCGCTGCCGCCTCGTCCGACTCGACGACTTCCGGTCCGGATGCCGGACTCATGCAGGCGGCGATGATCATGCCTATGACCATCGAAAGAATCATGCCGGCCCTGTTCAGTTTCTTCATGTTTTTCATGCTCCGTTCCTTAACAGTGGATGGTGGAAAGGGAGTCCGTTTGGCGCGTCAATCGTTGACGGACCGTGAGAAAGCCTGTGACCGAGCGTAGCGCAACCTCCCACAGGGTCTGCTGTGCAAAGCGCTCAACTCAATACTCAACTATATTATACCATGTCCGCTTACATGCCAATAAGATTTTTTCAGTCATGATCCCGGCTGGACGCTGCCCGGTTGCGGAGACGGTCCGCGCGGGACGATGGGCAGCGGACGGCAACGAAAAACGGAAGTTCTGCGTCATAGCAAATGGGACGGCGCGGAGCGAAATTGGCGCCGCAAAACAACGTGCCGGCTGGGAGAGAATGGGAACAGCAGAGTTGGCTCCTTGCCTTCTCCCCCGGCTGGTCGAATCGGGCAGTTTTTGGGCAAATCTGGCAGGTGGGCTATAATCGTCGAATGCTCATCTCCGGGGCGTCGCGATTCGCGGGGCCGCTGCAGGCTGAGTCGAGGGCTGTCCTCGCAAATATACAGGAGAAGCGAATGCCGGCGGAACTGTCCAATACGATTGCAACCCTGTTGGGGATATTCGTCGCTCTCTTGGGCGCGTTCCTTTTTGCTTTCTGGGTTGCGATGGGAATCTGGACTTTCAATGACATTCGCAGCAGAACGCGGGACTGGCTCGCAATCGTTCTGGCCAGTCTTCTGGTACTGGTCTTTCCTCTCGTCGGCCTCGTACTCTACATGATGATTCGCCCCAGAGAAACGCTGGCTGATGTGTTCGACCGCGCACTGGAAGAGGAGTCACTGCTCAGGGAGCTGGAGGCCACTCTTTCCTGTTACCGATGCGGTTTACCCGTTCAGGACAGTTGGAATTTCTGCGCCAACTGTCATAGCCAGTTGCGCTATGCCTGCTCGAACTGCGGCAAAGCGATGCGGCACGAGTGGAACATTTGCGTAAACTGTGGCGCGGACCAGATTGAACAGGATGCTTCAACGGATGAGGCGCGGAGCAACGCCAGGCATAGAGCCGGCCCCGCAGGCACGTCAACCGCACAGGAGTTAGCGGACGGCGACGCGGCATTCCGACCTGCGCAGGAATCTTCGCAGCGCAGTTAGCGGCCATCAGAAAAATCGACAGCGCGCTTCCACTTCCCCCCGGACTTCGGGAGGGCGGCGCCCCTGCCTTGAGAACCGGATATAGCCAATCCGACCACTGCCATTCGCGACCACTGTCATTCGCTTTGCGTTCGTCCGGTTGGCGCTGACATCTTCTCCCATGGCGCAGGCATCTCTTCCACGGGCACTTCGATAAGGACCGGCGCGTTGGCGGCGAAAGCGCCAATCAATGCGTCATGCAGTTCTGCCGGCGAGTGCGCCCGGATTCCGCGAGCGCCGAAGGATTCTGCGAAAGTAACGAAGTCGGGATTGTGCAGTTCGCTGGCAATGACGCGTCCGCCATAGTTCTGTTTCTGCATGCGGAGCACATTTCCGTAAGCCCTGTCGTTGAAAACGACCGTTACGGTGTTGATTCCATGTTGGACAGCCGTCGCCATCTCGGTTGCAGCGAAAAGAAATCCGCCATCGCCGCTTACGCAGAGAACGGGGCGGTCCGGGGCGGCCACTTTGGCGCCGAGCGCGGCAGGGAAACTCCAACCCAGCGTCACCTGATAGTTTGAAGTGAGGTATGTTCGAGGCTGATAGACCGGCATTGCCTCGCGGCTGACATAGCCGACCTGGGTGATATCCTCAACATAGATGCCGTCATCCGGCAGGGCCTCGCGGATGGCGCGGACAAACCCCATCTGCGGCTGAATCGACTCATAGATTGCGTCCATTTCGTCCTGCAGCGCTAACATTTCGACGCGACGGGAGGGCCGGTTGCGGTCGCATTCTGACAGTGCAGGCAGCAGGGCCTGCAACGCGTCGCGGCTGTCGGCCACCAGAGACACGTCAGGCGGTTCATAGCGGTCGTGTTCCTGTGGGTCGATGTCTACGCGAACCAGGCGCAATTTGGCCGGTTTGCCCCACCGCATCAGAGGCGTGGAAAGGCGCGTACCGATGGCGACCACCGCGTCGGCCTGCTCCCAAATGCGCCGGCCGGGGCCGTATGAATGGCTGAAAGGATTGCGGTTCGACAGTATTCCCCTCCCGGACGCGCTGGCGATGACCGGCGCCTGCAGCGCTTCGGCCAGTCTGCCAATCTCCTCACCCGCGTCAACTGCGCCTCCGCCTATGAATATCGCCGGATTTTGGGCCTCGCTCAGGAGCCGGGCCGCGCTTTCAACGGCGCGGCCATCCAAGGCGGGACGACTCCGGGATTCAGGCGGAATCTCGTAGTCGAATTCAGCCTTGCGAGATAGAACGTTCAAGGGCACTTCCAGACCAACAGGCCGCGGCCTGTTGGAATACATCGCGCCGAGCGCCTCGGTCAGAAGGCGAGGCAGGTCAGCCGGGCTGTCAACGCGGCGGGACCACTTGGTCAGAGAACGCAGGATTCCCAACTGGTCGGGGATTTCGTGCAGCATTCCGTAGCCGCGGCCGATGTGATCACTGTGGAGCTGGCCGGTAAGGCAAAGTACGGGGGCATTGGTGGCGTAGGCGGTGGAGAGCGCCGCGGTGGCGTTAAGGAACCCGGGGCCCGGCACGACGACATAGACGCCGGTCCTGCCTGAGGCCAGCGCGTAGCCGAGAGCCATGTAGGCGGCGCCCTGCTCGTGGCGCGTGTGAATGACGCGTAACTGGTCTCGGGCGTCATAGACGGCGGCGTAGAAATAGTCGTTCTGCACGCCAGGCAGGCCGAAAATGGTGTCGATGCCGTGGGAAAGAAGAGCGTGCACAAGCGCTTCGCCGCCGGTACGAATTGTGGTCATCGCGTTTTCTCCTGGAAGCGCGCCTTAATGGGCCACCGAACCGTCGGCATGAAAGTTTCCGAAGATCTTCTTGGGCTGATAGGGATAACGGTCCAGTTTCCTTTCGTCGATTTCGAGCCCAATCCCCGGACGATCAGAGACGACCAGGTATCCTCCCTGTCTTTGGACCGGATAGTCGACAATCTCATTAAAGGCATCGGCGGTGGGATGGCTCTCCATCAGCGCATAATTGGGAATGGCTGCGTCGAGCTGGCAGAATGCGGCGATGTTGACCGGGCTGCCCATCAGGTGGGGGAAGATGCCGACGAAGGCGGATTCTGCAATGGCCGCGATCTTTTTGACCTGGGTAAATCCGCCAGCCAGGGAAAGGTCCGGCCGAATCAGGCTCACGATCTTACGGTCGATCAGGTCTTTGAACTGAAAGATATTGTAGAACCGCTCGCCGGTGGCCATCGGCAACGGGACCGTTTTGGCAATGTACTCCATCGCCTCCAGACTTTCCGGGGCCAGCGGGTCTTCGTAATAGAGGATGCGGAAGGGCAGCAGCTCTCGGGCAAGGACGATCGCCTCCTCCGGGCGAAGATTGCGGTGGATCTCCAGGCCCAGATCGATATCGTATCCGATCGACTCCCTTACGGCAGCGACCATGGAGACTGCATCGCCGATTACCTGGGAGGAAGTCTTGCGCTCGAAGCCAGGGAGGAAAGGTGACATGCGCAAGGAGAGATAGCCGTTTCCAACCTGCTCCTGGGCGCTGACCGCGCATTCTTCGACAGTCGGGCCATGCACATTGGCGAAGACCTTGATCTTTTCGCGAATGCGTCCACCCAGCAACTGGTGCACTGGCTGACCCACCGCCTGGCCCGCGATATCCCACAGCGCGATGTCGATGGCGCTGAGCGCCGCGCTGAGTGCCGCGCCCATGAAATGGGCATCGCGGCTGACGGTCTGGTAGTGGTGTTCAATGCGAGTGGCATCTTTGCCAATGAAGTAATCGCTCAGATCAAGGATGGCGCGGTGTACCATGCCGTGATGCGCCCACAGGCCAGCCTCGCCGTTGCCGACAAGGCCCTGGTCGGTGTAGACGCGCACCAGCAGGAATCTGTCTACAAGAAAAGGCGTTATCTTCTGAATCTTCATTGAGGACTCTCCGCTCCGGCGGCGACGTCAGGAGGGTAGTGGAATAGCGTGTCCAGCGTTATTGCGCGGCAACGCGATACAGGTGGCTGCGGCCGGACTGGGCCGAATTGTAGAGGATGTGACCGCCGTCCAGGCTCCAGAGGCAGTGGGGATGGGTGCCGCGATGGGAATTGTGATCACAGTGGGGGCCAAAGGCCGCGATATGGTCGACAGTTTGCGCTTTCAAATCGACAAGGACTACGCCCTCCTTGTCCCAGGTAGTTATCTTGCTGCCGTCGGGGCTGGCGATGGGATGGCCCCCCAAGGCATGGTCGATGACGACCTCGTTGCTCTTGCCGTCAAAGTCGATCATGTAAAGCCGCGGCTCTTCCTGCTTTCCCTCGTCGGTGTGGATGCGATAGCCGGAGTACAGCACTTTTGTGCCGTTCGCCGTCCAGCTGTGGTGATGACCGAAGAATGTCAACCAGCGGCACTCGCTGCCGTCGCGGCTGACGATGTAGATGCTGCGGCGAAATGGGCTCTTCCAGGGTGAAAGGTCGTCGGGTGATGACTTGATCCACATGGCCACAAGCATGTGTTGGGCGTCGGGCGTCCACTTGGTGTTGCCCACTGTCATCTGGTCGATGTGGAAGAGGTGGTTGTTTGGGGTCATGTCGTAGAGCTCTTCGGTGGAAGCGATGAGCTTGAGTTCGCCGTCCTTCTGCTGAGACGCTCCGGCGTCGGACCGCATCGTATAGACGCCTCTGGGCAGGTCGGTGCGAATGTCATTGGTCGTATAGCTCAGTAACGCGCCATCGGGGCTGACCTGGCGAATTCCCCCTTTCATTTTGCGCAACAGTTTACCGCCGCGCTGGCCAAGCCGCGACCATTCCGCGTCGACCACACTGACTTCCTCCGGCGCCGTGTAGAAGAAGACCTCACACTTAGTCGGATGCCAAACGGGGAAGGCGCCGGTATGCGTGTTGTAAAAAGCGTTTTCCGCCAGCAGACGCAACGCATACGTTTCCAGGTCCATGAGATAGAGCCGCCCCGCATCGGTGGCGAGGGTATCGCGGTGGGGGGTGGTAACGTCGGTGGGATTCGCAGCGGAGAAGACCATGTAACGGCCGTCCGGCGACCAGGGAGATATGTCGTAGTAGGTGTGGAGATCCGCCATTGGGCTGCTGGTCAGCTGCTCGACGGTGCGGCCGGTCTGCTGGTCAACGTAGGTGCTGCGCTCGGGTTGGCTTCTGTGGAAAGAACTCATGGGATTGGTCCTCAAGAATTGCTTGCTGCCGGCTCGGCAAGCTCAGGTGAGTTAAGGATTCAGGCCTACATTGAGGCGTTTGAGTGCCGGACGCGTATTCCCGCGTAGATTATGCGGGGCGCTCTCTTGACGAGAGAACGCCCCGCGCACGCTTCAAATATCTCTTCTCCGGCAGCCGTTCAGCTGGCGGCGAGCAGGCCCGCCCGGCTTCAAAAGGGGCCGGGCGCATTGTTGATGCGCTGCCGCTTCGCTATATGCGCGCGCTAGCCTAACTATGGCTGGCCGGGTCATCCCAGTAGAACGTATGCGCCTGCACCAGGCCCCCGTGCGAGGTCGGGTTGCTGAGCGGATACACGTATTCGGGGGCGAGACCGCGCAGCCCGTTCAAGACGATCAAGGGGTTGGGAATCTGGCCCAGGTAACCGATTTGCGGGAGTTCCTCTGCCCAGACATCCAGGATCTGGAAGAAGAGTTCATTGCGCCGCGCCTCGTCCGGCTCGACCAGGATTTCGTCCCATAGATTCCACATCTTGACGATCCAGTGGCCTGCGGGCGGCTCTTCCGCGACCGGATGGGAGGGATCCAGACGCCAGCGGCCCCACGCCTCGCCCCAAGGACGATCCAGCCCGGTTCCCAGGAAGAAGGCAGGGTCGACAAGCGGCAGGAGAGACCGTCCGCTGCCCCAGAAGGCCGCGTCGATCTCGTTCGCGCCCCAGTGCTCCTCGTAGAGAGAGCGTTCGATTCCCTTATAGGTGGCCTTGATTCCTACGTCGGCGAGATAACCGAGGATGATCTGGACCGCATCTTCATCGGGCGATCCGGGTTGGGCGGTCCCCTCCACGACGAAACTGATGGTTTCGCCGCTGCCGTCCGGATAGACGCGGAAGCCGTCGCTGTCCTTTTCCGCGTAGCCTGCTTCATCGAGCAACAGGTTGGCCCGGTCCGGATCGTATTCGATGTGCGCGTTGGCCTGCTTGGGGTAGGACTGCGGCGACTGTTCCAGCGGGCTGTACTGGCGCGGCGTGTAGAGTCCTTCAAAAGCCAGTTCGTTCAGCGTATCCCTGTCCACGGCCAGCGACATGGCAATCCGCACGTCACGATTCTGGAAGAACTCGCGCAGACGCGGTTTCTTGACCGTCTGGTTCGGGGTCAGACAGACATGCTGGTCGCCGGCGCCCAACTGCACGCGATAGCCGCCGTTGTCTTCGTTCTCCTTGTAGAGCGTGAAATTGGCTGCGCTGACGTGGCGCTGCTGGTAATCGACGTCGCCGTTGATGATGCGCAGGTCGAAAACATCGTTGGTGTCAAACAGCCGGTGCCGGATCGTGTCGATATAGGGCAGCTGATTCCCCTCCGAATCTACCTGCCAGAAGAAGGGATTTCGTTCCATGAGGAAGAGTTCCTCGGACAGGGGGTTCTTGGCCGTAAAGGAATAGAGGCTGGGCAGCTCGGGGTTGAGATACCACCAGTTGCGGTCGGAGAAGAGCGCAGTCCAGGTGTCAAGCCCGCTGTCGGCCACGGCCGCCTCCAGCGCCTCCTTGTCCTCGGTCGTTTCCATATGGAACTGTGACAGATAGTGGTGCGGCGCAAAGAGATCTCTCGTCAGGGGGGCGACGCGATCCAGGAACATGGGGTTGGCGTGGGCAAAGTTGAAGACGACCGTATGCTTGTCGGGAAACTCCATCGCCATCGGCGTACGCTCAGATCCTGTCACCCAGTGGCGGCCGATAGCAGGCGTTACGTCCTTATTCAGCATGACATTTTCCTGCCACCAGGCGAAATTATCCGAGTCGAACGGCGCGCCGTCCGACCATCTCATCCCTTGGCGCAGGTGGAAGGTCCAGACGGTGGCATCGTCATTGGTTTCCCAGGACTCCGCGATGTTGGGGCGCAGCGAGAGCTCCGGCGTGTACCAGGTCAACCCCTGCCGGGCCAGCTTCGTCGGCCCCCAGCGGTCGGAGACGCCTTTGAAGCCGCGACGCATTGCGCCGCCATAGTTGCCGATGCCTTCCATCCCATCGAGGACGAGAGGGTTGGCCGGCAGGCGTTCGTCGATCGGCGGCAGACTGCCTTCGGCGACCATGTCGGCCAGCATTGGCGCTTCTCTATAGCCGCCGGGCGAAGAAGCCGCGGGCGCGGGCGCTTCGCTTTCCGGGGCCGTTTCGGATGACGTCGCCGGCATATCCTCGGCGGCCGGCTCCCCCGCGCCGCCGGCGCAAGCGGCGGCAACAAGACCGGCGGTTCCCAGCCCGCCTAACTGGAGGAATCTCCGGCGAGTGATGTCGTTTGATCGCGGTTCCAGTTTCTTCATTTCGATAATCTCCTCTAAGGCGATGCAAAACGCAGGTTGCAAAATGCAGGTTGCAGAACGCAGGTTGCAGAACATAGTCAGAGAACCAGGAAAGGCGCCCCCATTCTACTTCACGGGTTGCCGACGGTCAAGGGCGGTTGCGCACACCCTGTCTGACCCCGATAGGCGCAGGATCATGGGGGACCGGAGTGGGTTTGACAAATCCGTAAGGGGCTCTATCATTCAGACGGAGAGAGGCCACTTGCAGTGATGAGGAGAGACAGTGAGAGGAGAGACGAGATGAGTAACGCCTGGCTTGAGCACCAGCTTACTGAGGAGGAAGCCCGCGATTTTGCCGAGCAGGGCTACCTGGTTATCGAGAACGCGATCCCCCGGCAACTGGTGGAAAGGGCTACGCAGGCTTTGGACCGCCTGACCGACGAGGCGAAGGCGAGAGAAGGCTTGGGGCCGCATGACGGGATCAATATCTTCGACTTTATCGGCAAGGATGACGTATTTCTGGAACTGCTCGACTATCCGACGACTTTCCCCAAGGTGTGGGGCATTCTCGGTTGGAACATTCAGCTCTACCATTCCCACACGATCGTCACCCCGCCCAACGCCGTTTCCGGCCCAGGCCAGCAGGGCCTGAACTGGCACAAGGACAGCGGCAGGCTGAACAACGAACTGGAGACGGACCCCCAGCCGCGCATATCGCTGAAAGTGGCGTTCTTTCTGACCGACACTTCGGAGCTGGGCCGGGCGAACCTCTATGTGATCCCGGGCAGCCATCTGTTGAACAAGCTGCCCGTGGACGCAGACAAGAGACCCAAGGGGGGCATTGCGGTGCGCGCCAAGCCGGGCGACGCGGTCTTTTTTGACCGCCGCATATGGCATGCTTCCAGCCCCAATACGTCAGATTTTCCGCGCAAGGTCCTCTTTTACGGATACAGCTACCGCTGGCTGCGGCCGCGGGACAACATGACGGTCGACCACCTGATGGGGACGGTCGATCCGATCCGGCGGCAGCTGCTGGGCGCCGCGCCATCCGGCTGGCACGGGTACTCTTCGCCCAAGCCGGAGGACGTGCCGCTGCGGGCGTGGATGCAGGAAAAGGTGGGGGAAAACGGTGCGGATTGAGCATATTGAGGCGATCAACCTACTTCACCGCTATCCCGACCGCCACCAATTTCAGTACGGCGGCGGGACCTGTGACGCGCGCGTAACGACTTTGGTCCTGGCGCATACCGAGTGCGGGGCGGTCGGCGTAGGGTCGGTTTACTCCTACCCCGCTCTTGTCTACCTGGTTGTGCGGGAGCAGCTTGCCCCGGCGCTGACCGGCGAGGACCCGACCGAGGTCGAGGCGCTCTGGGAAAAGATGTACGCGTTGACGCGCTGGTACGGACGAAAGGGCGCTGCGCTCTCGGCTTTGGGCGGCGTAGACATGGCGCTCTGGGACCTGCGCGCGCAGGCCGAGGGCAAGCCGGTGTGGGCGTTGCTGGGAGGGGAGAACGGCCGCTGCCCGGCCTACGCCAGCGGGCTGCTCTGGAAGGAGGACGTCAAGGCGCTGGCTGAAGAGGCGAGAGGCTACATCGACGCCGGTTTCCGCCGCGTCAAGATGCGTCTGGCGCGCAGTGAGGAATACGACCGCGCCGCGGTCGAGGCGGTGCGGAAGGCGGTCGGAGATGAGAATGACGTCATCGTTGACGCATCGATGCGCTATCACCTGGCGCTGGCGAGACGGATGGGCGAATTCCTGTCCGAGCAGAGGGTCTTCTGGTACGAGGAGCCGTTTGCGCCGGAAAACATCGATGATTTTGCCGCGCTGCGGGGCACTGTAGGCGTGCCGCTGGCCGCGGGCGAGAATGAATTCGGGCTGCAGGGCTTTCGCGAGTTGATCCGGGCCGGGGCGGTCGACATAGTCCAGCCGGACGCCTGCCGCTGCGGCGGCATCAGCGAGGTCTGGAGGGTGGCCCGCCTGGCCGCGGCGCACGGGCTTCGCTTCGCGACCCACAGCTGGAGCGACGCAGTGGCGATCGTTGCCAATGCGCACGTGGTCAGCGCGCTGCCGAACGGCGTGACCGTGGAGATCGACCGCATGAACAATCCCTTCGTGGACGACCTGCTGCGGCGGCCTCTGGAGGTTGTGGACGGCGAAATCGCGCTGGGGGACCGCCCCGGCTTGGGCATCGAACTGAATTGGGAGGCAGTTGAACGGAGCAGGATGCAGGACCCGCTGCACATTCCGGACGGCGTCTATTCCGACATGATGTTCGGCAGGCAGAATCTACCGCGTGCGCTGCCTTATCTGGAGAGTATGGGATAGGGTTGCGGGGGAAATCAGTAACCAATTTACTCTTGACTTCCTGGCCCCTCCTGCGCTAAGCTAAGGCAACCGGCTACCATACAAAAAGAGACAAGAATATGAAATGGAAACTTGAATGCTCAATCTGGCGAGAGGGCGAAGTGTTTGTGGCTCGGTGTGACAGCCTGGAGATTTCGAGCCATGGCAAGACAGTAGAAGAAGCTCTCGGCAACCTTGAGGAAGCGCTATAACTCTATCTCCAGTGCGCCCCACCCGCCGAAATCATGTCGTACCTGACCACGGCGAAATCCCAGTAGGCACACTGAACGATATCGTGAACCGCTCAGGACTTGGCCGAAAAGCCTTTACGAAGTGAAGGCTTACCCCCTGCCCCGATTCAGCCTCCCGTTATCGAGACAAAGAAGATACACAAGAAGATTGCCACGAGCCGCAAACGGCTCGTCATTTTAGTCCTTGTCTAGTTGTGAAAGGCAGTTATAGAGTGAGTGGCTTCAGGAAAGTCAATATAATATCCGAATTCAGGTTATATAGGATAATCTGAACTGTGTTTGCGTACAAGTGGCAGCCTTTAGAGGGCCTTAACACCCATACTTCAAATATAGACTTCCAAGAGATTGACTCGCTTCACCAGCAGTGGCTGCGCTTTCGTAAACAACGCGAGGAATCAAATCCTGACGCGTACAAAGCTTTTTTGGAGCGCCTGGACCGTCACTGGGCGATTGAAACAGGAATCATCGAAGGGCTATACAATATCGACCGCGGCACAACCCAAACCCTCGTGGAACACGGCCTCATCGCAGATCTGATTGATCGCGCCGCCGCGGACCGTGATCCCCAGGCTATCGTCAAAGTCCTGAAAGATCATCAGGATTCGGCAGAATTTGTGACTGAATCCATCAGGCAAGAGAGACCGTTTTCCGGGCATTACATCAGAGAACTCCACCAATTATTGACTCGAAACCAGACCACCTACAGTGCTGTTGATCAGTTCGGTCGCGTTTTCGAAACCGAATTGATTAAGGGTGGTTTCAAGACGCAACCCAATAATCCAACCCGGCCTGACGGGCAGATTCACGAGTACTGTCCTCCCGACCAAGTAGAAAGCGAAATCGATAATCTGGTCAAGTTATATCACGAATTCGAGGCGGCACACGACAGCTATCACAAGCTTCTGATCGCGGCCTGGCTGCATCATCGATTCACACAGATTCACCCGTTCCAAGATGGAAACGGGCGAGTTGCACGGGCGTTGCTAACCTGGCATTTGGCAAAAGAAGAGTACCTGCCCATTGTTGTAACGCGGGACGATCGAACACAGTATATCGAATGTCTGGAGTCTGCTGACGCCGGCGATCTCAATCCGTTCGTTCAGTTCATTGTCCGATTGGAAAGACAGATGATCCTGGAGGCATTGGGTGAGCCTGAACCGGTCACAGACGCCGGCATGGTCAGCCAGGTTCTGGATCATATAACCGGACAGATCAGGCGGCAGCAACAAGATAGACTGGACCAGTTGCGCTCGGTCAATGGTGTCGCTTCTTCCCTTCGGGACACGGCCAAAACATATCTGGAATCCCAAGCCGATCCGATCCGTCAGCGGCTTCGTGAAGCCGGCCTCAGTGTAGAGTGCGTCATCGATGCGGGCGGTCCGGGCAACAAAGAGCGCTGGTATCGGGCTCAAGTGGTTCAAACTGCGAGGGATGGCGGACATTGGGCTAACTTGAATGAGGACAGGTTCTTTATCAAATTGTCCATCAATCCAGAGAACCGGTCTCAAATGCCACGCCTTATATTTGTTGTCTCCCTTCATCACGTAGGCCGGCAGCTGACCGGGATCATGGCCGCGACCGCTTTTGCTCAGATCGTCAAAGTTCAGGACCACAGAATGGAAGATTCTGAAGAACCGTCCGACCCCGATTTCTATAATTGCGCCGTGGATTCGTTTACCTTCACGTGGGATGGGGATGTCGAAACTGTTGCGCCGCGATTCACGACTTGGATCGAGACGCCGTTCAGTATTGCGCTGCGTCACTGGAGTGGGTTTATAGGGTAGCCGGCTGTCATTCAAGTTTGCCGCTGTCCAAGGCAGTGCATTGACGCGGCTGCTCTTTTGGAACTGAGGTAGATGTGGAGCAGACCAGGATGCGCAAGAAGCTGATCGAAGTCGCCCTGCCGCTCGACGCCATCAACGCCGCGTCCGCGCGCGAGAAGTCGATCCGCCACGGCCATCCCAGCACACTGCATCTGTGGTGGGCGCGGCGCCCGCTGGCCGCGGCGCGGGCCGTGCTCTTCGCCCAACTGGTGGATGACCCGTCCGACCTGCCGGAAGAGTTCCCCACTGAGGCGCGGCAGAGGGAGGAGCGTGAACGCCTCTTCGGCATGATCGAGGAACTGGCGCTGTGGGAGAACACGACCAACGAGCGCGTGCTGTCCGAAGCGCGTGCCGAGATACGCAGGAGCTGGCGCCGCGCCTGCGCGGACAACCGCGACCACCCGCGCGCGGCGGACCTGTTCGACCCGGAGCGTCTGCCCGCCTTCCACGACCCCTTCGCCGGGGGCGGGGCCATCCCCTTGGAGGCGCAACGGCTGGGCTTGGAGAGCTACGCCAGCGACCTCAACCCGGTGGCGGTGCTGATCAACAAGGCGATGATCGAGATTCCGCCCAAGTTTGCGGGCGGGCCGCCGGTCAACCCGGAGCGCAACGCCGGTCAGGTGGGCATCGCCGCGACCTGGAAGGGCGCGGTGGGCTTAGCCGAAGACGTGCGCCACTACGGTGAATGGATGCGCGACGAGGCCGAGAAGCGCATCGGTCATCTCTACCCCAAGGTGGAGGTGACTGAGGAGATGGCCGCGGAACGTCCCGACCTGAAGCGCTACGTGGGCCGCAAGCTGACGGTGATCGCCTGGCTGTGGGCGCGCACGGCGCGCAGCCCCAACCCGGCCTTCGCTGATGTGGAAGTTCCGCTGGCGTCCACGTTCATTCTGTCGAAGAAGAAGGGGAAGGAAGCCTACGTGGAGCCGGTCATTGGGGGAGAGGGCGGCTATCACTTCACCGTAAAGACTGGGACGCCGCCTGAGAGCGCTAAGCGGGGCACGAAGTCTGGCGGAAGTGGAAGTGTCTTTCTGTGTCTTATGTCGGGTGTCCCAATGCCGTTTGAATACTTGCGTTCTGAAGCACGGGCGGGGCGGATGGGCGCGCGTCTGATGGCTGTTGTTGCTGAAGGGGACCGGGGCAGAGTTTACTTGTCGCCAACGCCAGCACATGAATCTGTTGCCCTGAGCGCGATGCCTGGGGACACGCCGGAGACAGACTTGCCCGAACGTGCGCTCGGATTCCGGGTTCAGCAATACGGCATGACCAAGTGGCGAGACCTGTTCACCGACCGTCAGTTGGTGGCGCTGACGACCTTCTCTGATTTGGTGGGCGAAGCGCGTGAACGCATCCGTCTCGACGCGGTGGCCGCTGGCCTGCCTGACGATGGCGTCCCTCTGCGCGAGGGTGGCGCCGGCGCGACCGCGTATGCTGAGGCTGTAAGCGTGTATTTGGCGTGTGTCTTAAGCAAAATTGAAAACATTGGGTCATCGATCGCGTCTTGGATGAACGATCGGGGAGCATTCAGGGAGACTTTTGCGAGACAGGCCATTCCCATGGTCTGGGATTACGCAGAGGCAAATTCCTTTGCCGATGCTGGAGGTAGCCTTGAGACAGCGGTAGAGAAGATTTCAATGGTTGTAGGAGCGCTGCCAGCAAATTCGACGGGTTCGGCTATACAGTCCGATGCGTCTGTACAGTCTCTTACCAAAGATAAATTAGTCTCCACCGATCCACCCTATTATGACAATATTGGGTATTCTGATCTTTCAGACTTTTTCTATGTGTGGCTGCGGCGCACTTTGCGAGGTGTCCTCCCAAATCTGTTCGCGACACTGGCGACACCCAAGGTTGAAGAGTTGATTGCCTCGCGATACCGGCACGAAAGCAAAGAACATGCCGAGAAGTTTTTTCTCGACGGAATGACTCAGGCCGTTGAACGCTTTGCCCAACAGTCACATCCAAGCTGTCCGGTCACTATCTACTACGCTTTCAAGCAATCTGGAGAAGAAAGGCGATTCCGGCATTGTTAGTACAGGTTGGGAAACCTTTCTTGGCGCTGTAATTGATGCAGGATTTGCCATCAGCGGGACTTGGCCGATGCGGACGGAACTCAGCAATCGTCCGGTAGCAGGCGGCGCGAACGCGCTTAGCTTCCAGCATCGTACTCGCATGCCGTCCGCGCCCCGCCGACGCGCCGATGGCAACGCGCCGCGAGTTCGTTGACGCGCTCAAAGAGGAACTCCCTGAAGCCCTGGGCGCCATGCAGGCGGGCAACATCGCGCCGGTGGACCTCGCGCAGGCCGCCATCGGTCCCGGCATGGCCGTCTTCAGCCGCTACGCCCGCGTCCTCGACGTCAAAGGCAACTCCCTCACCGTGCGCGAAGCCCTCTCCCTCATCAACGAGACCCTGGAAGAGACCCTCGCCGAACAGGAAGGCGACTTCGACGCCGACACCCGCTGGGCCGTGGCCTGGTTCGAACAGGCCAGCTTCAACCAGGACGACTTCGGCATCGCCGAAACGCTCTCCAAGGCCAAGAACACCAGCGTCGCCGGCATGATCCAGGCCGGCATCCTCAACGCCGGCGGCGGCAAGGCGCGTCTGCTGCGTCCTGATGAGCTGCCCGACGACTGGGACCCCGAAACCGACAGCCGCCGCACGGTCTGGGAGATCGTGCATCATCTCATCCGCGCGCATAACCAGTCCGGCGAGGTCGGGGCCGCAAAATTGCTGGCCAAGCTCTCGGCTGACGCTGAGTCCGCGCGCGAGCTCGCCTACCATCTCTACCGCGTCTGCGAACAGAAGAACCGCGCCCAGGAAGCCCTGGGGTATAATGCCCTCGTGCAGAGCTGGCCCGAGATCGCACGCCTCGCCCGCGATCGCCCGTGGGCCGAACAGGCAACCTACCTGCCTGACTAAGATGTTCTTAGAGTCCCTTCGTGGCCCTTCGTGGATAAATCCGCCGTTCCCCGGCGCGCCTGCGATCAAAGAGCGGCTATGCGGCCCCGATTCTCTCCATCGCCAGACGCGCGTTGCCGCGCACATAGAGATTCTCGTCGTCCAGCGCCGACCGCAGAGCCGGCTCCGCGCCCGCCGCGTGCCGCCCTGTTTTGGCCAGGGAGAGAGCGGCGTTGTGGCGAACGAAGTGGCAGTCGTCGTCGCTAAGCAGCCGGGCGAGTCGGGGGACGGCCTCGGGCGAGGCAAGGTTGCCGAGGGCCTCGGCGGCATTGCGCCGCGCCCACTCCGAACCATCGTCCAAACAGTCGAGAAGGCGGGGAACCGCTGAAACGGCCGGGAGGCCGATATCGCCGAGAACGTCGGCCGCGGCCGCGCGCAGCGGCCACTGCTCGGAACCCAACATGTCACGAAGGTGAGGAACGGCTGCCGCGCCCAGCGCGCTGAGTCCGAAACCGGAGATCAGCTGGCTCGGATTTGTGTGCCGGGCCGCCAGGTTGTGATCAAGCATCGTCCCGGCCTCTTCCGCCAGCATGTCCAGCAACCGTTCCAACCCCCTCTGACCCTGGCGGGAAAGCCGGTAGACGTTCTCCAGCCGGCCGGCTTCTGCCGCGCCCGTCCCGGCGGCCGGAAAACTCGCATGGTCGGCGGCGCCCCGGTCTGCGCGGGCGGCTTCGTTTCCCAGGTGCCAGCGCCATACGCTCTGCCGGAGCCGGGGAAGTTCGCCGTGCGCCGGCCGCATCCTCGCGCCTTTGGGGCGCGTTGCATCGCGCCATGCGCCACCGGCGCTGCGCCAGCTGGGCGCGGCCGGCTCCGCCATGCGGCAGAAGAGAAACTTGATCATGTAGCGGTTGCGGTCGCTGCGGTTGGCCGCGGCGCGGTGCCAAAGATCATAGTGAACGATGGTGACGGTGCCGGCATCGCCGCACAACAGCGCCTCCCCCTTCCTTTCCGCCTCTGCGCGACTTGTGTAGTATTGTGAAGCGGGCAGGACCGCCGTCGGACCCATCTCGACGCTTACGTCCTGGGGATAGTAGAAGGCCATCGCCCAGCGCGTGCGATGGTGGCGCACGTTCTGATCATCTTCGTAGCTGTCCTGGTGGTGGCGCTGCGCGGACGTCCGCGGCGGGGTCAGGTGGCAGTGCCGGTGCGGATGCATGGCGTAGCCGGGCCCGAGGACGCTGGTCAGCGCGCCGGCGACCGCCGGGTGGGCGAAGAGATCGGCCAGCTGGGGGATGGCGGGCAGGATGTCATTGCCTGGATTTCCCCTGCCGGAGAAGATATCCTCGGCCTGGGCGTATACCGATTCATGGAAGCCGGGCGGATGGTCGGCCTTCACGGTCACGTAGCCGTTTACGATGAAATCCTGCATTTGAGAATCGTTGAGAAGCTTCATGCCGGACGACTCCTGGTGGTGTAAGGCAGGCGGGCGGCGCGTCATCCTGCGCGCAACGGATGAAACGGTATCGGCTGCGCGGCGTATAGGCAAGTATAGCACGGCAAACTCTTTCTTTCAGGCAACTGCAGGCGCGCGGTGCGCCTCCTCACTTCGAATCGAGAATAACTCCAATGAGCCAAACACGCACACATTCGGACCTGGCCGGGCGCGAGAAATCTGTGGAAGCCGACGGAAATGCCCGCCAGGAGATGGACGGAGAGCGGCCCCCCATCGTGGTCGCCCAACAGCTCCACAAGACCTTTCGCAGCGGCGAGATCGAAGTGCATGCGCTGCGCGGGGTGGACCTGACGATCGGGACAGGCGAGATGGTCGCGATCATGGGGCCGTCAGGCTGCGGCAAGACGACCCTTCTGAACACGCTCTCCGGCCTGGACAGCTTCGATGACGGAGAGGTGACGATTGAGGGCACGTCACTCGCCGACATGAATGACCGCAGGCGAACCGACTACCGCGCGCGGAGGATGGGGTTCGTCTTTCAGTCGTTCAATCTCTTGCCGGTCATCTCCGCGGTTGAAAATGTGGAGATGCCGCTGCTCGTGAGCGGCGTGCGTCCGGCGCAGGCGCGCACGCAGGCGCTGGAAAGCCTGGAGAGCGTCGGGCTGGCCGACCGGGCCGCCCACCGGCCGATGCAGCTTTCCGGCGGACAGATCCAGCGCGTCACGATCGCCCGCGCCCTGGTGAACAGCCCCGCCCTGGTGTGGGCAGACGAGCCGACAGGCAATCTGGACGTGGGCAGTTCGACCGAAGTGCTGGCGCTCATGCAGCGCCTGAACCGGGAGCGGGGGCAGACCTTCGTCATCGTCACGCACGACCCGCAGGTGGCAGCCCTGTGCGGGCGCATTGTCCGCATGGAGGACGGGGAGATCGCGGCGCATGGGTAACTTTCTCGACTCGGTCGCTCTCTATCTGGCGGTCGCTCTCGGACTGATTCTGGCCGGCGCGGCGCTCATTTCCCTGCGCAATCCGATCATCGGCAAACTGGGTGTCCGCAACATTCCCCGGCGGCCCGCGCAGTCGACACTGATCGTGATCGGCCTGACGCTGAGCACGATGATCATCGTTTCCGCGCTCAGCCTGGGCGACACGCTGAACAAGACGGTCCGGCGCCAGACGATCGACGCCTATGGGCAGATCGATCAGGTCGTGTCGCCTCCCTTTCTGATGGACCTCACACAGCTGGCGGACGGAGGCGAAATCTCGCCTGAGTCGGCAAGCAGCCCGGAAAGCGCGGCGCTCTTGAATGCGCTGGCCGGAGGCGACCTGAACGCGCTGATCGCGCTCCTGGGGGAGGGATTGCCCGGGATCACCCAGGCGCGCCAGGCGCAGTTGGCGGAGCAGGCCGCCGACTATCCCCTGATCGACGGCGTCGCCGGCTCGATTCTTTTCCCGACGATCATTCGCAACGTCAATACAGGGCAGGGTGAGCCGCTGGGCTTCATCTTCGCGGTGGACGAGGGCTACGATACCGGGTTCGGCCTGCATGACATTGACGGTACGCCTGTACGAACGGCCGATCTGCGGGCCGGCGTCGGCGAGGTCTTTGTCGACCTGGTCAATCTGTGGGAAATGTCCGGGGAGTCTGTGGGGGAGATCGCGACGACGCTCGGGATGGAAGACATTGGCCTGGTTGAAACGGCGATGGCGCTGGGCGCGGCGGGCGCCGTGATGCTGCAGGACGAAGGGCCAAGTTTTACGCTGAGGCAGCTGGAGCTTCCCGTTGAGGTCCTGAGAAACCTCGGATTCCCCGGCGAGATACTCGACGAGATTGACTCTGACGTGATCAGTCTGGAAGGGCTTGGGATAACGGATGAAGATCTGGCCGAACTGAATCTGGACCCTGACGCGCCAATTACAGTGCCGACGCTGCCGATGCTTGGCTTCGATGTGCCTGACCAGCAGGAACTGATCATCGCGGCGACGGAGGCGCTCAGCTCGATCAACCTGAACACGTTGGGCCAGGATGTGGACGCGCGGCTGGGTCGCTTTGGGCTGCAGCTGCGCCAGGGAGAGGTCTACCTCAACGAACTGGGGGCGCAGCAGCTGAACGCCCGCGCCGGCGACCTCCTGGAAATTTTTATCGGGCCGATCCCGACGCCGTATAGAGTGCGCGCCGTCGTCGCGGAGGCCGGGCCGCTGGGCGCGGTCCTGCCCGTAGTGATGATGCACACCGAAGAGGCGCAGAAGCTGCTCTTTATGCCAGGCAGAGTCAACAACATTCTGATCTCCAATGCCGGCGACGAGGTCAGCGGGATGGCGCACACCGCGGAGGTGAGCGACCAGCTGCGTGCGTTGTCTCTCAACGAGGCCCGCCTGGCCGCCTTGGTGGACGTCTTGCGCAGGCCGGAAATCGCCGCGGTCATCCGGCGGGAGTCGGTCGCGCCGCTGAATCCCCTCTTCGAGGACTTCGACGCGCCCGATTTCATCATGCAGATCGCCGGGTTGTGGACGCAGGCGACGAGTTTCGAGTCGGACCTTGAGGTGTTGGTCGACCACGTTTCCGGTCCGCCGGACAGTGAGATCACGATGGCGTTGCGGGCGGCCCTGAGCAGCGGGGCGGTGCAGGACTGGCTGAGAGAGCTGCCCCTGGGAGGCGAAACCGGGCGCGCGCTTGAAGCGGGGCTGGCGGACATTCGCGATTTTGACGTGCTTGCGCCGCTGAGCAAGCAGTTCGTCACCGATGTGGCGGAGGTGGGCGGCATCGCCCTGGGCACGGTCTTCTCCAGCTTCGGCATCCTCTCGATCTTCGCGGGCGTGCTCCTGATCTTTCTGATATTCGTGATGCTGGCCGCGGAACGGCGCAGCGAACTGGGCATCGCACGCGCAGTAGGAATGAGACGCGTCCACCTCATCCAGATGTTTGTCACCGAAGGGCTGATCTACGACCTTGCCGCGGCCCTGGTGGGCCTGGGCCTCGGGCTGCTGGTGTCTTATGGCATGATCGGCTTCATGAGCGGGCTGATCAACAGTATCGCTCAGCGTGTAGAGGGGGCCTCGGCGCCGATCCGTTTCTACTGGCACGCGGCGCCGTCTTCACTGATTATCGCCTACTGCCTGGGCGTCATACTGACCTTCATGGTGGTGACGGTCGCGTCCTGGAACGTGAGCCGTCTCAACATCATCGCAGCCATCCGCAATTTGCCCGACGCATCGAACGGCAGGAAGCAGGGTTATCTGGGACAATCGCTGCGCGGGTTGGCGCTTCTTCTGTTGCTCGGAGGCGGCGGGTATCTGACCTGGCTGGGCCGCGAATACGGGCAGACGGTCGCCTTTTTGGGCGCGACGTTTCTGTTGGTCGGGGCAGGCTGGGGAGGCGCATGGTTGAGCCGAAGATGGACACCCGGCCAGGCCGCGCTGCGCCAACGCCTGGCCAATACGGTCATCGGCCTGGGGCTGCTGGCCCTTTGGGGCGTGCCCTGGAACGAGGCGCTCAACACGGATTCGCCCTGGTTCAACCAGAACCCCGGTTTCACGCTTCTTTCCTTTGCACTGAGCGGGCCATTCATCATCATCGGCGCGATCATGGTGGTCATGTTCAATGCCGACAGCATTGCAGGCTTCTTCGTGCGGCTGGTCGGGGGAATCGGGCCTCTGACCCCCGTGTTGAAAACGGCGGTAGCCTACCCGCTGAACAATCGCTTTCGGACGGGGACGGCGATGCTGCTGTTTGCCATGGTGATCACGACGGTGACGGTTATGAGCGTCGTGATCCGGGCGACCGAGGTCGTGACAGAGCCAAGCGAAGAGCGAACGGCCGGTTTCGACATTGTGATGTCGCCGAGCCTGCTGAGTCTGTTCGACCCTGTGACCGATATCCATGAGGAGGCGGAACGGCGAGCGGATTTCCCCGGAGAGCGGCTGGAGGCGCTTGGAAGCGTGGCGCGCATGGACGTTACCGCGCGGCAGCTGGAACCGTCTGACATTGGCGTGGAGCGTTCGGTGACTGTTGAGATGGCCGGCATTGACGAAGGGTATGCCCGGCAGGCGGCTAAGCACTACGGATTCCAGATGCGGGCGGAAGGGTTTGACAACGATGAGGCGATCTGGCAAGCGCTGGCGCAGCGGGACGATGTAGCGGTGGTCACGACAAGATGGGTGGAAGACCCGCCGGAGGAAGTTGGCGACGACCCTGCAGGCAGGCCCGAAAGAAACGCGCGCCCAGATGGTCCGCCTTGGCGGCGGGGCATGCGTCTGCAGGGATTCCATTTGGAAGAAGGCGGCAAGCTGCCCCACCTTTTGGTGGAACTCAGCAACAGGCCCGATGTATTGCGGTCGGGCTCGAGCTTTGCGGTGGGCGGAGTCGAGGCCGAGGTCTCGACCAGCGCGCCGACCGACCCTGAAGACGGGATAGAGGTGAGGCGCACGGTTCAGATTATCGGCGTACTCGCAGACGGCGATACGCTGGCCGAGGGAAGCTTCCAGGTGAACCGCCGCGTGCTGGACGTTCTCAACGGAGAACCGGTGCGGCCCAACGCGTTCTATGCCAAGGTTGCGGAAGGCGAAAGCGTAAGCGAAACGGCCAGGGCCTTGGAAAAAGCGATGTTGAGCAGTGGACTGAACGCAGCCCCTCTCTCGGAGCTTTTCGCGGCGGGACAGGCGGTTCTTCGAGGCGTACTGGGCCTGTTCCAGGGCTTTCTGGCTCTGGGGCTGGTCGTCGGCATCGCCGGACTGGGCGTGATCAGCAGCCGGACTGTCGTTGAGCGGCGACAGCAGATCGGCGTATTGCGCGCCATTGGCTACCCCGCAGGCACAGTGGCCCTGCTGTTCGTGCTGGAGGCCAACTTCATCGCCCTTACGGGGATTCTCCTGGGAGGGATCACGGGCCTGATCCTGGGCGACCAGACGATCGGCCAGGCCTATGATCTGGCGACCCAGCAGAACTTTCCGACGCCGTGGCTGACCATCGCGGGCATGTTGGCGGCAGCCTGGTTTTTCTCGTTGCTGACGACAATTTTGCCGGCGTGGCAGGCGTCGCGCATCTATCCGGCGGAGGCGCTGCGGTATGAGTGAGTGGGGCGGTGTTGGCGCGGGACAGGCACAAGGCCTGCCCCTACCGGTCCGGTGAGGAGGTAAGTGGGGAAAACGAGAATCCAGCTCACGCGATTTTCTCACCAGTCGTAGTGCTTATACTTCTGCGCCCAACCGCCGCTCGATGAGAGCATCTCGCTCGCTTCGATGAAGAACAACCAGCGCGGCTCCTGCATGGTCGCCTCAAGATATTTCAGGCCGGCCGCGCCGCCGTAGCGTTCGGCCATCTCCTGGCCGATGGCGACCCATTGTCCGCCGATGTTCGGCTCTTCCACAACTTTAGCGTTCCCCTTCACCAGAACGCGGCGCCCGTCCTCGGCGTCAATGCAGAGAAAAACCCTCCCGTCGTTTTTGAGATAGCCGGCCCAGGCCGACCGTGCGCGGGGCACGACGTAAAAGCCGCCGTCGGCATACGTGAACCAGCAGGGCACGACGTAGGGCGCGCCTTCAAGGTCCACGCAGGCCAGGCGGCAAATCGTGTTGCTGCGCAACAGGTCGTCAATCTGAGATTGGGTCATTACAGGCATGGTTCGCTCCTGAGCATGGGAAAGTCCTGGGGTGTTTTCCAGCGACGAAAACGACGGCGATGCAAATGCCCGCTCGATGGTCGCGCTGGACTGTACCTTGTCGGAATGTCGGCCGCAATAGCGGCCGCCGCGCCTCTTGAGAGGCTACCCTATACTAAGTGTGGAGATTTTTCAAACTCGGTCTGTACATTGGGCCTTCTTTCTGCTATGATTTACCGTTAGCGCGTTCAGAGCGCGAATGCGTTTTTCCTGTAACCGATTGTCAACTGGTGGGGGGCCGTTTATACATCCTCCCCGGCATACCACGAGAGATTGCTATCATGGATTCACAGGTCCTGGAGTTCCTGCAGGCAGACCGTCATGCGATCCTGGCAACCAATGGAGGCAATGGCGCGCCCCAATTGACGCCGGTCTGGTACTTGTATGAAGAAGGCGTCCTCTACGTCAGCGCGCAGACCAGTACGGTAAAGGTGAAGAACCTGCGCCGGGACCCGACCGTTTCGGTCTGTATTGACGGCGGACGGGGCGACGCGCGCTACGTCGTGCTCCGGGGCCGAGCTGAACTGATCGAGCCTGGAGAGCGGCAGAGGGCGCTGCGCTGGCGGATCGTACGCCAGTACTACGCCGACGAAAGGGAAGCCGAACTCTACTACGAGTCGCTCCGGGACGCGATTGGGGTGATTATCACCCTGCGGCCGCAGCGAATTGTCTTGAGCGGATTCGAATAGCCGTTAAGCCAGGCGCCGTTAAGCTGGGCATCGCGTCAGGACCGGTAAGGAAGGGGAAGCGACAGGCCGCCTTCCGCGCTGCAGGGGAACTGCGGGGGAAACGCCCCCTGATCCCTGATTTTTATTGACAGGAGCCATTTCATGAGTGGAACGACTGTGCCCTCCGACCTCGATATTGCGCAGGCTGCCGATCTTCGACCCGTCTGGGAGATCGCCGAGAAGATGGGGCTGGGCAGAGCGGACATCGAGCTGTACGGCGACCACATGGCGAAAGTGCGTCTGGAGGCTGTGGAATCGTTGGCGGATCGCCCGAACGCGCGCTACGTCCTGGTCACCGCGATCACGCCGACGCCTTTGGGCGAGGGCAAGTCGACGACGACGGTTGGCCTGGGCCAGGGGATGCACCATATAGGAAAGACGGCGACGGTGGCGATACGCCAGCCCAGCCAGGGCCCGACCTTCGGCATCAAGGGCGGCGCGGCCGGCGGCGGCTACAGCCAGGTTGTGCCGATGGAACAGTTCAACCTGCACATGACCGGCGATATGCACGCCGTGACGGCCGCCAACAATCTGCTGGCGGCGATGATCGACGCGCACATATACCAGGGAAACGCGCTGGAAATCGACCCCTACAGCATCATGTGGCGGCGCGTGTTGGACGTAAACGACAGGGGACTGCGCAATATCGTAAGCGGTCTTGGCGCAAAGTCGGACGGGCCGCAGCGGCAGACCGGGTTTGACATAACAGCGGCCTCGGAAGTGATGGCCATCCTGGCGCTGACGACAGGGCTGGAAGATATGCGGGCCCGTTTTGGCCGCGTGACGGTTGGCAGAGATCGGAGCCGCCAGCCCGTAACGGCCGAGCAGCTGCAGGCCGCCGGCTCGATGACGGTGTTGATGAAGGAGGCGATCAAGCCGAATATCTTCCAGACGTTGGAGAACACGCCGGCCCTCGTCCATGCCGGGCCTTTCGCCAACATCGCGCATGGCAATAGTTCGGTGCTGGCCGATCTGATCGGCATCAAGACGGGGGACTATCTGATAACGGAGGCCGGATTCGGCGCCGATATCGGAGCGGAGAAGTTCTTCAATATCAAGTGCCGCTACAGCGGGTTGCGCCCCGACGCCGCGGTTCTGGTGGCGACTGTGCGGGCGCTCAAGTCGCATACGGGTCGATACCGAATTGTACCGGGACGCCCTCTGCCGGATGACATGCTGGCAGAGAATCCCGATGATGTAGCCGAGGGCGCCGCCAACCTTCGCAAGCAGATCCAGAACGTCCGCGCGCACGGCGTAAGCCCGGTGGTTTGCGTCAACTGTTTTGCCAGTGACTTCCAGAGCGAAATCGATGTTATTGGACGGGTGGCCAAGGAGGAAGGCGCGCGTTGGGCGGTTTCAACGCATTGGGCGGAGGGAGGCAACGGCGCGCAGGAGCTGGCCCGTGCGGTCGTAGAGGCGGCCGAAGAGCCGAGCGAATTTCGCTTCCTCTACGGGCTGGACCTGCCCCTGAAAGCCAAGATGGAGAAGATTGCGACCACGATTTACGGCGCGGACGGTATAGAGTGCACGGCGCTGGCCAACCGTCAGATTCGCCAGTACGAGCAGAGCGGGTTCGGCAATCTTCCTATCTGCATGGCGAAGACGCACTTGAGCTTGAGCCACGATCCGAAGCGCAAGGGGGCGCCATCCGGTTTCACCGTGCCTGTTCGGGAGGTGCGAGCCAGCGTCGGCGCCGGCTTCGTCTATCCGCTCCTGGGAGAAATGAGGACGATGCCGGGCCTTGGCAGTAGGCCGGCAGCGCAGAATGTGGACATCGATTTGGAAACGGGACAGGTGAAAGGGTTGTTCTAATATGGTCCCTTGCCTGCCCCGATTCGATAAAGTTGCCCTTGGGGAAGAAGTGCCTGCCCGAAGGAGGCGCCCGGAAAGTAACGACGCTAAACAGTAGCTGTGCAAGTTTGTGCTGAACAAGATTCATAGTCGAATTTGGACTGATTGAGGGAAATCAGGGTACAATATAGGTTATGCCTTTTACCTTTCACGCTGCATGGCTCACTTCCGGCAAGCATTCCATAAACGGACAGGAGCAGGATGCCTTCGGCCTCGCTCACTCTTCGCGGGTGAAGGGGCAGGGAGATAAACTGCAAGGGGAGAGGGGCGAGGAGAGAGGGTTGAGAGGTGACTCACGCCCCACTCTTAACTCCCCACGCCCGGGTTTTGGGGGGCCTGATTCCCCAACAGTGTCGGTTCCTGAAGGCGGCCCCCGGCTCTTCCTGTGGGGCGAGAACCATGACCCCCCAGCGTTTGGGAGGAGCGCGAACTCGGCGAGAACGGGGTCCCTGGCTCTTTGGGCGGGGAGCTGCGGGGGAAAGGCGGGGAAAACCCGGGGGTTGCCCAGGGGTTCCCCAGGGGTTATATACCCTCCCACCCTGCCCAGATGCCGGTGGGAACACTTCGTCAGATACTGCGTCAGCTGGCGACAGCGAGCGAGCTGACCAGCCTGATGGGAAGTCCGGCCACGGCCAGCGTTTGGCTGCCCAGCCAGAGCGGCCGCCCTCAAACCCATCTGGGATCTTTCCAGAAGGGTGTTAACGCATTATCCGGCGATAAGGAGCCATACAGGCTGCAGCCCTGGCAGGTCACCGGGCTGACTCTGGACCCTTTCCACACGCTGGCCTTCCTCAGCCGTTTCACCAATCAGAGGCTGATTGAACTCCCGTCCTCGACCTCGCTGTTTCGCCACGCCCGCCTGGGCAATGATCTCCTGTTTTGGAGCCACGCGGCCAAGTTCGTGCTGGAGCTGCTTGCCGGGCAGCATTTTTTGCCAGGTTTGATACCGGACAGCAACGGCCGTTTCTGGGCCGCCTGGCAACCATTTCTGCTCGAGGGCAGCTTGCGAGAACGACTTGAGTATCTGGTCGCCTTGATGCCTCCCATTTGCAGGGCGTACGAGCTGAAAACCCTGGACGATGCGCCAGCTTCCGGGGCGATAGTCGAACATTTCATCAGCGTCCTGATCAATCGAGCGATCCGGGAGTGGGCGCCGGAGGGCGAGGAGAAAGAGGGGGGAGGGCGGCAGTTACTCTTTTCCCACGCCTCTTCACCCTCTTCTGGTTTTATGTGGATGGATGGCCTTTCAGGAGAGGAACCTCTTTTGCGGCTCCCTCCCCAGCCTGCCCATCAGCTATACAGGCGCTGGATCGAGTGGATGGAGCAACTCCACTCCTCGGTGGCGGATTCCAATTTTCAAGTCGCCTTCGCATTGGAACTGCAACCGGACGACGAGCCGTCTTCGGACCTCGAGTCAGAGACGCCTGAATCCCCGTCCGCCCCTGTTCCGTTGAACAACTGGCATCTTCAGTATTATTTGCAGGATAAGGACGATCCCAACTTACTGATACCGGCGCAGAGAGTATGGAACCAGAATGGTCAAAGTATCCGCGTAGAAGGCCGACGCTTTGACCAGCCTCAGGAACGTCTCCTTACCGGTTTGGGCGTAGCAAGCCGACTGTTTACACCAATTCGTGACAGCCTCCGGGCGCCGCGACCTGAACGGGCGACCCTTACCCTTGAAGAATCTTACCTGTTTCTGAAGGAGATCGGGCCGTTGCTTCAGAGCAGCGGCTTTGGCGTTATTATGCCGGCATGGTGGGCCGCCCGCAGCCGTTCCCGGCTCGGATTACGCCTGCGATTGGGTGGTGAAGAGAGGGGCAAGGAGAGAGAGGCGAGGAGAGAGAAGGGGGAAGGGAGCGGTGACTCACTCCTCACTTCTAACTCCTCACTCCTGGATTTGGGCCTGATCCAGTTCCGCTGGGAACTGACCCTTGGAGAACAGACGCTCAGCAGAGAAGAGTTTGAACGTCTCGCGGAATTGGGGTCGCCGCTGGTTCGCTTGGGCGACGAGTGGCTGGAGTTGGACCCAGCGCAAGTGCAGGCTGCCCGGCAGTTTATGGACCGCAACGATTCGTCCGGAAGTATGCCTCTGTTGCAGGCCGTGGGACTGGCGCAAGCCTTTTCCCGGACCGAACTGGAGGGCGAACAGGCGTCCTGGGCGGCGCAGCAGTTCGATTCATACAGGTCAAACGGCCTGACAGCCGGTCGAGATGGACAACCGTTGCAAAACCTGGTCAGGCCTGCTGATCAATCCGATGGCCTGGACATTTTAGAAGGCCTTACCAGCCCTGAACTGCCTCTGGAGGCGGTTGTAGCTGATGGCTGGCTCGGCGCCGCGTTGGAGCGGTTGCGAGGGATTGAGCCGAGCGAGGACATCAGGGAGCCCGAAGGATTTGTGGGCAAACTGAGGCCCTACCAGCGCCGGGGGGTAGGCTGGCTCTCGTTCTTGCGCCGTCTGGGCTTAGGCGCTTGTCTGGCCGACGACATGGGATTGGGGAAGACGATCCAGGCAATCGCCCTCCTGCTGCACTCCCGCCAATTGGCTGAGAAACAGCGCGAATCCCGCAACGGTCAAAACGAGGACCTGGGCCGGCCGGCTCTGCTCATCTGCCCAACAAGCGTCGTCGCCAACTGGCGGCACGAGATCGAAAGATTCGCGCCGGGACTGCGTCTTCTACTTCACCATGGGAGCGGCAGGTTGAGTGGAGAGGCGTTTCGGTCTGCGCTGTCCCAGCATGACATGGTGATCACAAGTTTCGGGATCGCCCGGCGGGATATCGACATGTTGGAGACACAGGATTGGAGCGATTTGATCCTGGACGAGGCGCAGAATATCAAGAATCCATCGGCCAAACAGACGCAGGCGATTCGCCGACTGACCGGGGAAGGGCGAGGCGAGAGAGGAGAGGAGAGAGAAGAGAGAGGGGGGAAGGCGGCAGCCGCTCACGCCTCACGCCGTACACCGCCTTTCCGGGTAGCGCTGACCGGTACGCCAGTGGAAAACCGGCTTCTTGAACTGTGGAGCATAATGGAATTCCTCAACCCGGACTATTTGGGAAAGCGGGAGCACTTTCGCCAGCAATTTGTGCTTCCCGTGGAGCGCTATAACGACGAATTCGCTGCCGCGGATCTGCGGCGGATGGTGCAGCCCTTCCTGTTGCGCCGCCTCAAAACCGATCCAACGATCATTTCGGACCTGCCTGAAAAGAATGAAATGGTCGTGTACTGCTCTCTGACCAAGGAGCAGGAAACGCTTTACACACAAGTCATCGAGGAGACAATGGCTCGCGTGGAAAAGAGCGCGGGCGTGCAGCGGAGGGGATTAGTACTGGGTCTACTGCTCAAGCTGAAGCAGGTGACGAATCATCCGGCCCACTTTCTGGGGGAAAAAGGCCCTTTGGAGGAGCGTAGCGGCAAGTTGAGCCGCCTTACTGAGATGCTCGAAGAGGCGCTCGCCGTTGGGGATCGGGCTCTTGTTTTCACCCAGTTTGTGGAGATGGGTCATCTCCTGCGCCGACATCTGATGGAAAATCTGGGACGGGAGGCGTTGTTCCTGCACGGCGGTACACCGGCATCCAGACGAGAGCAGATGGTGCGCTCTTTCCAGGAAGACAGTAACGGCGCGCCGATTTTCGTTCTCAGTTTGAGGGCAGGGGGCGTTGGCGTGAATCTGACCAGGGCAAATCACGTTTTCCACTTCGATCGCTGGTGGAACCCAGCGGTTGAGAACCAGGCCACAGACCGGGCTTTTCGCATCGGCCAGAAACGCTCCGTCCAGGTTTACAAGTTCGTCGTTTCCGGAACATTGGAAGAACAGATTCATAAAATGATCGAGAGCAAACAGGATTTGGCGGAGTCAATCGTGAACAGCGGCGAAGACTGGCTGGCGGATATGGATACCGAAGGCCTTCGCCAGCTGATTGCGCTGCGCAGTCGCGGGTAGAGAGCGCCCCTACGGGCAGGGGGAAGGCTGGGGAGACCCAGGGGGTTCCCTAGCGCGGAAGGCGCCCCTGGGGTTTGTGACAGGCCTTATCTGCAAACAAGCAGCGCCGGATCAATTCGTGCAAAAGCGGCATCGATGGGAGCGGAAAGGCAGATGACTGAAGCGCAGGCCTCGTGGTCTGGCCGATGGTATGAATATCTGAAAGGACAGGGGTTCGACCTGAAGAGAGGTCAGACCTTGGCGCGGCGGATGCAAGTGAAGTCCGTTGACGTGCAGTTTGGCCGCATCAAGGCAGAGGTTGTCGAGTCCCATCGAGGCGGTTGCCAGGTTGAAATCGATGTCCTGCCGCTGCGCGACGATGAGTGGTCGGCAGTTCTTGACGCATTGGCCGGGGAGGCGCTGTACGCGGCACAGCTTCTGGCAGGGGGAAACGAATGGGAGACGTTTCTGTCGGTACTCGACACCGTATTCAATGACGCTGAAGTCGCTCTGTTATCGCCGTCGTCAGATTCTCGCGAGGTAGAGGCGCGCTGTACTGACTGCCAAATCCAACACACGCCCTGCAAACATGCGCTGGTCGTATTGTACCGGTTTGGCCAGATGATTTCTGGCGACCCTTGGCTGCTCTTGTTGTTGAGAGGAAGGGACCGTCAACAGGTTCTGACCGGATTGCGTCTTCGCCGCAGCAACGGTGTTGAAGAGGAATCCCACATTGAGGGCGAAGAGTCAGGCCCAGTATCCAACTCGTCCATAGCCGGTTACGACGGATTGCGCGCGTTGGAGGAGTCGGCCATCCAGCAGGGTGAGGTTCTTGACTTGGCCGCGCAGATCGATACCTTTTGGGGTGGGCGCCAGTTGGGGCCGGGAGGAACACGTCACGATCTGCGAGCTCTGCACTACAAAATCGCCCCGCCGCTAATACGGATGGCGCTTCTGCGCCGGCTTGGGCCGCCCCCTTTTCAACAGGACAGCCCGGAGATTTACGACAGACTCTCAGAAATCTACCTTCAAGTGTCGGCCAAAGCATTGGCGTTGGCCTTCGCGCCAGAGCCTGACGGCGACGAGTCCGGTTGATTCAGAGCCGGACAGGCAGGAGCGAATCGTGATAAGTCAGTTGTTGGCCCAGCGGGCAGAAGAATCGAACCCGATCAGGGTTGGTATTATCGGCACGGGCAAGTTTGGCGCGGGTCTGGTGGCGCAGATTTCGCAGATGAAAGGGATGGACGTCGCGGCAATTGCCGACATTAACGCGCACAATGCCCGATATGCCTTTCTTTCAAGTGGCGTGAGCCAAGAGGAGATTCGCACCGCGGAAACGGCAGGCGAATTGGAGGACTCCGTCCGCGCCGGCAAACCGGTTATCGTCGAAGACGGACTGGCGCTGACGGAATGCGAATCCGTCGACGTTATTGTCGAGTCGACCGGCCTGCCGGAGGTAGGCGCCCGACACGCTTTCACAGCCCTGAGCAACCGCAAACACGTCGTTATGGTAAATGTGGAGGCGGACGTTACTGTTGGACCGTTCCTGCGTCGCGCTGCCGACGCCGCCGGCGTCGTCTACACAATGGTGGACGGGGACCAGCCGGCCGTAACTTGGAACATCGTTGAATGGGCGCGCAGCCTTGGGCTGGAAATCGTGGCCGCCGGTCGGGGCACAATCTATTTCGACGACGATTTCGAGGGTACACCGGAGACCGCGGCGTCTCGTTTCGGCTTCACGGAGGAGCATATAGAGCGGCGCACGATCAATTTGAAGATGTTCAACTCCTTTCGCGATGGCACGAAGGCGCAAGTGGAGATGACCGCTCTCGCCAATGCCGCCGGCCTTGTACCGGACCGCCGGGGCATGCACGAGCCTTCGGTAAATCTGGAAGAGATACCGCTTCGCTTCAGTCTGCAGGAGGAGGGGGGGTTGCTCAGCCGGCACGGCGTGGTGGAGCTGGCCAATTCAGTAGCCGAAGATGGCAGGAGTATGCTGCCAAATCCGCTCAAGATGGGCGTGTTTGCCGTCGTACGCACGGACCATCCCTTCACACGCGAAGACCTGGCCTACCACGGGTGTCACGTCGGCGGTGAGGGCAATAACTTTCTCCTGTACCGGCCCTATCACCTGGTGGCAGTGCCGGCGCCGCTTAGCATTGCCCGCGCTGTCCTGTTCAACGCTGCCAACGGCTCTTGCGCGCCAACGCCGACGGCAGAATGCATTACTGTGGCAAAGCGGGACCTGCGCGCCGGCGAGCAATTGGACGGCGGCGGGGGATACACTGTCGTTGGCCAGTGCGAAAAAGCATCGGTCGCGCAGAAGGAGGGGTTGCTGCCCCTGGGCCTTGCTGAACGAGCCGTTCTCAAAAATGCGATCCCCAAGGGAGAAGCCATTAGGTATAGTGACGTAGATCTGAGCGAGGATTCCTTCGTGCTCAAGATGCGCCGGCTGCAGGACGGGCTGGCCCGGGGCGAACAGTTCTAAAGGCAGGACATGTCCAAACGACTGCAAGCGAGAATCGGCCTGTTGCCGACCGGACACCACTACTATTGGGAGCAATTCCCTCGGCTGAAGTCGATGGGCCTGAGCATGTACGGCAAACTCAGGGATTTGCTGGACCCGCTGGGTGAAGTCGTCGCGCCGGAGCTGGTCGATACGCCTCATAAAGCGGCGGAAGCCGGGCAGATGTTTCGCAGCGCCGACGTCGATCTTCTCTTGATTTTTCCGTTCGGTTACACACCGAGCATGGACATGTTGCCGGCAGTGCAAGGGCTGGATGTTCCGATTCGACTGCTCAATGCACATGAGGACCGCGCCTACGATTACGCCGCGGCCGATACGACCGACTATCTCCATCATGAAGGCGTTTGCTGCATTCCAGAATTTGCCGGCGCTCTCAGGAGCCAGGGTCGCCGCTTTGCGGTACGGACAGGGCCATTTGACGACGAGCGCCTGCGCAAGGAACTGCAAGCAGATTTTGACGGCGCGGCAGCGGCCCGCTCTTTCCGCAAGTTGAATGTCGGCCTGATAGGCCAGGTCTACCCCGGCATGACCGACATGCCGACCGACGAGCACCGTCTGCTGCGGGTAACGGGGCGGATGCTTGAGCGGCCGGAAGTCGAAGAGATAGAAGAGGCCTACCTTCGGGTTACGGACGACCAGCTGGAGGAAATGTACACCGAGTTTCGGCGCATCTATGCAGTGGACGCCACGGTGACGAACGAGCACATGCGGATTTCGGCCCAGTTGGCGGTCGCCTACGACGAGGTAATTCGCCGCCACGAAATCGACGCGTTCGGCTACTACTGGTGGGGTGAGAAGGCGTTGATCACGCAGTTGCGGGCGCAATCGGGCCTCGCTGTCTCCAGACTGGCGGCGCAGGGTTGTCCCGGCGTGACCGAGGGGGACGTCAAGACCGCGCTGGCGATGAAACTCCTGGATTTGCTGGGGGCAGGAGGCATGTTCGTTGAGTTTTTCGCTATGGACTTCGACGAGAACTCATTTCTGATGGGGCACGACGGTCCGTCGAATATCGGCATGGCCGACGGTCAGCCGCGGCTGATGCACCTTGACGTTCACCACGGAAAGTCCGGACATGGTCTGGGGATCGACTTTGATCTGAAAAAGGGGCCTGCAACGCTCTTGAATCTCACACAATTCGGTGCAGGTGATACCTTCAAGTTGATTTATACGGTCGGCGAGGTTGTTGATGGCCCGATTCTCAACATCGGCAATCCAAACGCCAGGGTGAAAGTTGAACGTCCGCTACACGAAGTGATGGACGATTGGTGCCAGGAAGGGCCTTCGCATCATATAGCGATGGGGTACGGCGATCATAGCCAGGCCCTGGAAACTTTCGCCGAGGCGATCGGATTCGAGATCGTGCGAGTTTAGGGTGGCTCTCGGTCGGTAATGAACGTGTAACAGGAGTTTGGCATGGAATATCGGCGGTTAGGGCGTACCGGGCTTAAAGTGTCGGAGATCTGCCTGGGGACAATGACTTTCGGTCACGGCACTAACGAAGAAGAGGCCGCGCGTATCGTCGATCTGGCGACTGGCGCAGGCGTGAATTTCTTCGACACAGCCAATTCCTACGCAGACAGCGCTTCAGAAACTATTTTGGGTCAAATCCTCAAAGGACGTCGGCGCGACGCCATCGTCGCGACAAAGTTCTTCAATCCCATGGGGCCCGACGTCAACAGTTCCGGCGCCAGCCGCTTCCACATGATGCACACGGTCGAGGACAGTCTGCGCCGCTTGCAGATGGACTACATCGACATCCTCTACATTCACCATGTCGACACGCAGACGCCCGTGGACGAAACGCTACGGGCGCTGGACGACTTGGTGAGGCAAGGAAAAATTCGATACACAGCTTGTAGCAATTTTGAGGCCTGGCGACTGATGGAGGCGATGTGGCTCAGCGATCACAACGGTTGGGAACGTTTTGCCGCCTATCAGCCCCAGTACAGCCTCGTTGTGCGCGATATCGAACAGGAGATAATCCCGGTCTGCGAATTGAAGGGGATTGGCGTAGTGGTATGGAGTCCTTTGGGCGGCGGCTTTCTGACAGGCAAATACAGGCCTGGTGAACGCTTGCGCACCGGAACACGCTCAGAGGAGGGGTGGGCCTTTCCGCAAAACTATTTTGCCGCCAATGCCGACGAGACGTTGACGACGCTACTGGATGTGGCGGCCGATTTGAACAGATCGCCGGCCCAGGTAGCCACGCGTTGGGTGCTGGAGCAGCCCGCCATCACCAGCGCAATCGTTGGCGCACGCACGGTGGACCAAGCGCGCGACAATCTCAATGCCGGCGGCTGGAATCTGCCGGCTGAAGCAACCAACCGTCTCAACGACGTTTCTCACCTGCCGGATCGATATCCAAAGTCGATGGAGGCCAATATGCATGAACGGCGCGACGCCGCTGTGAAGATGCCGTCAATGGAGAGTGAGTCGTGATGAGCTATACGCTTCGCCCATTTCGAGCGAGTGAAAAAGAGTACGAGGCTCTCTCATCCCTGCTGCGCGCCGTGTCACCCGAAACGCGACCTAAGTCAGGCGAGGATCTCAGACGTGAAGACAGTGACTGGCCAGCGGAGTCACTCCTGCTACGGGTTGCGGCATATACGCCCAATGAAGACATGGTGGCTGTTGGGACCTGTTACCAAGCCTACTGGCAGGACAGTCCCTCCACGATTTACCTGAGATTTGATATTCATCCCGACTGCCGGCAAGATCAGATTCTCCCGGCGCTGTTTGAAGGATTACAAGGGCTGTTGGCTCACCACAAGCGCATAGTTGAACGGCTGGTCTCCAGGGCTAGAGAAGACGACAGCGACAGAGTCCGATTCATGCTCAGAAATGGCTTTCGGGAAGCAATGCGGTCGCCCTCTTCGGTCTTGCAGGTGGCGGAGTTCGACGGATCTGTTTGCCGCGGGGCATATGAACGGCTGGCCGGCGGAAGAATACGCTTGATTTCTTTGGCCCAACTCTACAAAAAGGATCCGGATTGGAAGAGGAAACTGCGCGATTTGCGCTGGGAAATCGTGCGGGAGGTGCCGTCAACTGAGCCGTTCGCAAAGCCGACGGTTGCGGAATTCGAGGAAATGGTCCTAGGAGATCCTGCCCTGGATGAAGAGGCTTTTTTCGTTGCCCTGGCTGCCGATGGCTCCTTCATAGGTATGAGCAATCTCTGGCGCAACGATCCCGAAGGAAAGCGTCTGGACACGGGACTGACCGGGGTAATTCGGTCCTATCGACGCCAGGGAATTGCAACGGCCCTCAAAATGCGCACAATTCAGTATGCCCAGGCCAGCGGTGCAGAAACTATAGAGACGAGCAACGAAGAAGACAGTCCGATGTTTGCGCTCAACCTGAAACTTGGCTTCGAACCAATGCCGGCATGGGTCGACTACATCAGAGAAACCAACGCTTGAAGCTTCTGAGAATTGCACCTGTTCAGATACGCAGGCAAGTCCAAGAGGCGCAGGCTGGGAACCCATCCTGTTTGGTCCAGGATTCCCGGAGTGAAGTCCAGGCCCATTCACCAAAAGGAGATAGTCCTCAATGAGCAATTACGCCCCGCAGGCCACAGAACTTGAGGCGTCGTTACAGCTCTCGCTTCCACCCGTGGCGATCGCATTCGCCGACGAGCTGCCGGCAGGGATTTCGCCCTATGAGCAGGTTGCGCCGGCCGGCTGTTACTTCTGGCAGGAGGCGTCGCAGAAGGTCTTTGCGACCAGTGCCCAGGATCACGAACTGTGCGCCATTGGCGTTCACACACATAATCTTTCGGGGGCGTCCGCGACGCAGCCGGCCGAACTGATGACGGCGTTGGAGGCAATGCAGGGACTGGACTATGTTCGTGAAGAGGAGGTTGCCGCGATTCCGGTCCTGCCGCAGCCGGTTCAACACGCGGTCTACGGTCCACTAGCCGACTTTCCCATGACCGCCGATGTAGTCCTGCTCTTCGCCCACGCGCAACAGAGCCTGATTCTGACAGAAGCGGCGGCCAGGGTCGACGAGGGTGTACCGCCGGCAATGGGAAGGCCTGCCTGCGCAGTCGTCCCTCAGGTCAGAAATGGCGGAAATGCCGCGATGAGCCTGGGCTGTTGCGGTGCGCGGGCCTACCTGGACGCACTCTCAGATGACATCGCGCTGTGGGCGCTCCCTGGCGACAAGCTTGAGCCGTACTGTAAGGAGATCAGCGGGTTGGCCAAGTCCAATGGAATCCTGACGGTCTTTCACGAGAGGCGGAGAGAGGATGTCGCCGCAGGCAAGAAGCCCAGCGTACAGGAGTCGCTGGAACGGTTGGCCGAATAAAGTCTTGAAAAAGTCGGAAACGCCAGACCATGCAAAGTAGATGGAATGAGAGAGAGGCGGCTGAGTTTGCCGGGGATCCGCTTAGCCTGCGGGTGTATTCGTCGCGGCTGCTTGGGCGTGATCCATCACTCGTTCTGCACGGCGGGGGCAATACGTCGGTGAAGGCGACCGCGCAGGACATTTTCGGTGACGCGGAAGACGTTTTGTACGTTAAGGGCAGCGGGTGGGATCTGGCGACGATCGAGGCGCCAGGATTCGCGCCGGTGCGACTGCGTGCGTTGCGACGCATGGCGACTCTGGAGGAACTGAGCGACAGTGACATGGTCACGGCACAGCGGGCAGCCTTGACCGATCCATACGCGCCCAATCCTTCAGTAGAAGCTATTTTGCATGCCATCATTCCCTACCGATTCGTCGATCACTCGCATGCTGATGCCGTTGTTGCTCTGACCAACACGCCCGAAGGCGAGGCCATCGTCCGCGAACTATATGGCCCGCAGATGATGATCGTTCCTTACGTGATGCCCGGTTTCGTACTCGCCCGCACGATTTACGAGATGACGAGGGACGCCGACTGGGATGCCCTGCCAGGGATGATTCTGCTCAATCATGGCGTCTTTACTTTCGCTGACGATGCCCGCGAAAGTTACGAACGGCACATTGAGATTGTCACGGCCGCAGAAAAATACATTGAGATGAAGGCCGGGAGCGACATTGAGAAAAGTGACATTGAGAAAACGGGAGTGGATGAGAATTCCATTGCGGCGGCGGCGCTTGAGGAAGTGGCCCGGTTGCGTAGGGCCGTTTCAGATGTCAGGGGTCATCCGGTACTGGTTTCAGTCGACGAGAGTTCGGAGGTGAAAAAGTTCTCGGAGCTGCCAAACGCTGCTGATCTGGCAACACGCGGCCTGCTGACACCGGATCACGTGATCCGCACGAAGCGAATTCCCCTGGTCGTCTCAGGAAAGGGCGTGGAGCAGGATGTAGACGAGTACGTCTCGGCCTATGGCAGGTACTTTTCTCGCCATACGGACGGCAACCTCGCTCGTCTCGACCCTGCGCCGCGCTGGGCCTTGTGGCCGGGCCATGGCAGCGTGGCGTTCGGTGCGAGCCCAAAGGAAATCGCTGCGATCGACGACATAAAGCGTCACACACTGCGGGCTATCGGATGGTCTGAGGCCTTGGGAGGTTGGCAACCGCTCGGTGAGAGCGAGATCTTCGCAATTGAGTATTGGGAGTTGGAGCAAGCGAAGCTGAAGGGCGCGGGTGCGCCGCCGCCTTTTCAAGGAAAGGTGGCGCTGGTAACAGGCGGGGCCAGCGGCATCGGGCGGGCCTGCGTGGAAGGTTTCCTCGGTCAGGGCGCGGTCGTTGCCGCTCTGGACATCAGCCCCGCTGTAACGGGGCTTTTCGATCAGCAGACCGCACTTGGAATCAGATGCGACGTAAGCGACAGCGACGGACTTAAGCGAGCGGTTGACCAGGTGGTGAGCCGCTGGGGCGGGCTGGACGTAGTCATTTGCAATGCCGGTATTTTCCCGGCCAGCCAGTCTCTGGCGGAGATGGATGCCGACCATTGGGACAGAAGCATTCAGATAAACCTGACCAGCCAGCAACGACTTTTGCAGGCGTGCGCTCCCTATTTGAAATTGGGCTGCGCTCCGGCTGTAGTCATCATCGGCTCGAAGAATGCGCCGGCGCCTGGTCCTGGAGCGGGAGCCTATTCCGTTGCAAAGGCTGGCCTGACCCAATTGGCCCGTGTCGCCGCCCTTGAGCTGGCCGAGGATGGCATCCGGGTTAACGTGCTTCACCCCGATGCCGTCTTTGATACCGCGCTTTGGTCGGAAGAACTGCTGGAGAAGCGCGCTGCCAGCTATGGGATCAGCGTGGATGCGTATAAGGCCAAGAATCTGCTCGGCGTTGAGATTACCTCTTCCGATGTGGCTGCGCTGGCCTGCACTGTGGCGGGTCCAGCTTTTGCCAAGACGACCGGAGCGCAGATACCGGTAGACGGAGGCAATGACCGCGTGATTTAGGCGTTCCGAAAGTTTCCGTAATGTCCGACCGTTCTGGACAGGTCTCGTGTTCCCTTTGGATTGGTGAAAATATACTCGCCAACCTTCATGAAGCTAGTCCAATAACGGTGCGAATTGAGGAATCCTCATTCAGAAGCGACTTTGTGCTGATTTCTTTGGGTTGGTATACTGATTAGATTGCGCCGGCGAGCGAGAATTGGGCTGGAGGCGTTGGCCCGATGAAGCGGCGGCCAGGGCAAATGAAAGCAAGTTTCGATACTGCTTTCCCCTACATAAAATACGATTCAAGGCTCCGGAGGATCTGGATTCTTCAGAGGAGGCCACTATGTTAAGAACCATTAGTAGAGTCGTGCCCATGTTGCTCTTGATCGCCTTTATCGCGTCAGGCGTTGTTCTCATTCAAAGTGGGCATCTCACGGCAAGTTTGGCCGAAAGTGACTGGCTCGCTTCTGCCACCGGGGCACAGACTGGCGCGGCCGAGTCCCAGGCCAGCATCCCGACATATTTCGGCTCTCTTGAAGTTACCAAATCGCGCGCGGTTACTCCAGGCGTGGGTGGGGAAGTAATAAAAGTGTTAGTCGAAGTGGGCGACCTGGTTGAAGAGGGACAGGAGCTGTTCCGGTTAGATTCGACGCAACTGGACTGGGCCGTCCAGCGGGCAGAGATTTCTTTAGAGCTGGCTCGCATTGCACTTCTGGAGATCAACGAGCAGTCATCAGAGGGCGACCTTGCCGTTGCCCAGGCCAATCTGGAGCTGGCGAAGTCCAATCTGGAAAAGCTGGAGGCTGGTGGTGCAACTGAAGACGAATTGGCCGCAACGCGCGCCAGCGCTTCGGCCGCGTGGGCGCGTTACAACGAGCTTCTTGCCGGCCCGACCGAGGCCCGCCTGCAGCAACTGCGGGCGAGTCTTGAAAGGGCCGAGCTTGCCGTTACGCAGGCGCAGCGAGCATACAACGAGGTGGCCTGGCGGGGCGATGTCGGACGAACGCCGCAGGCTGCGAATTTGCAGCGGGTCACTATCGACCTGAATGTGGCCCAAGCATCCTACAATGAAGCGACCCAGCCGGCGCGCGCTTCAGAGGCACAGGCCGCTCTCGCCGCGGCCCACCGGGCCCAACATGCGCTAAACGAACTGGAAAAAGGCGTTTCAGAAGTGGACCTGGCTGTGGGAAGAGCGAGAGTCGCGGCCGCTGAGGCGACTGTCTTGAGGATTAAGGAGTTGACGACCACCCAGAAATCGGCCGAACTGCGGGTAAGCCAGGCTCTCGTCAACCTGGAAGAGTCTCAGCAGCGCTTGGACAAGGCAATTGTTCGGGCGCCAATGACGGGAGTCGTGCTGTCACTTAACGCTGATGAAGGCCAGGTGATCGGGGCGTCTTCGGCTGCTGCCGTAATAGGCGACCCCTCTGCTCTTGAGCTGGTGGTGGGAATTCCCCAGGATCAGGTTCTGACTATGTCTGTCGGCGATCCAGTGCGGATTACCCGGTTTGGTAGCGACGACATATCCGTTCTTTCAACAATTTCCAAGATCTCGCCGATCAGTTTGCCCGGAAAAGGTAACTCGACTTTTCCCGTGACGATTCGACTTCCGAAGGATGGCACTGCGCAGTTCAATCCTGGAATCTTCGTTTCGGCGACCTTCGAGTAATCCACTTGATGGGCGAGGGTTAACTTCCTGAATCCGTCGCTGGCCCCAAAGGTCTTTCGATCCTTGTATAGCCAGGTTGTTTAGGGCCGCGGATAAAGAAACCTATAAGGGAACCGAGTGGTGACAGCAGGGCGCCGACGAAGACGCACCAGTTGCCAAGGATCCCGTTAGTAAATGGTACTACGTCAACTGCACTCAAAGGGAAGCGCAATGACGAACCACATTCGAGTGTTGGAGAGATGACGATGACGATTCGATTCGTTTTGGGGCTCGCAGCGCTATTTTATCTTGCGATAATTCAGCCTGGCTCGGCTCAAAGCGGACGACTTGAAAATCAGGTAGCCCAGTCAACGCCCATTATACCTACGGTTCTTGCAGTTGTTCGCAATCAGGGAGCGACTCTTTACGACCGGCCGGACGGCGAGCCATTGCAAAATATCGTAGGTGGCTCGCTTGTAACTGCACGCTTGCGGTCAACCGATCTTCTCTGGGTACTGGTTCAGACACGTGATCAGTCTGAAGGATGGGTAGAAGTGAGGACCCTGTTGGCCGCGGGACTGGGTCGACTACCTATTGAGGTGCCGACGCCGACCCCCACCCTGACACCAACGCCTACACTTTCACCGACGCCTTCGCCAACGCCAACGCCAACATCGGAAGCTGTTTCGCAGGAAATGCCTGAGGGCACTGTTACGGCTACAAGTGAGTTGACACCTCAGGCGGAGATGGCGGCAGATCCTGAGTCTACAGGCACGCCCAAGGCGATGGACGAACTGACTCCGCAGCCTACCGAAGAAGCAGTGCCCGAAGCTACTCCTCTGGTGGGAACTCCAGAACCAACGCCAACATCAACTCCAACACCATTCGTGCCGCCAGAAGGTCCGACAGCTCTGTCGCTGGCTCGAATTGGCGGTGCAGTTCTGTGGGATGGCGAAGACGGGTCCTTTGTGGCGCATTTCCGGGCCGGCTCCCGTCTGAATGCAGCCTTTCGAACGGAAGATAATGAATGGTATTACGTATACCACGACGAAGGGGACCATGGTTGGGCCTCCGCTGAGGAACTTCTGGTCGTTAGCGGCCACATACTGACTGTCAAAGAGTTCACGATTTCTTTAGAGGAGATTATTCCTGTTGAAGGTGGAGAGACTGCTCCCGGGACGGAAACGCCCACGCCCACGCCAACACCGACGGGGCCGCCCGAAAAGGTCATTGTCACTGTCAATAGTTTTGGCCAGCGGTTGAACGTGCGCGCAGGTCCAAGTACCGAATACGATATCGTAGCCAAAGCTGCCGCTGGCGTAACCTTTAACGGGATTGGGCGAACCGAGTCCGGCGATTGGGTGCAGGTCGCCATCGCCGATCTACCCAGCGGATATGGTTGGGTCTTCGCTTTCTACGTTACGACAGCAGGGCCATTTGAGGACCTGCCCGTGGTTGAAAAGATGGAAATGAGCGACGGGTGAGGCGTGTGCGGCTGGGGGAATTGCGTACAACCTGACTCCATATCGTCGCGCGGCTTCTGTCACGTTACGTTTCTTCAGCGACCAACATCTTTGCAAACACACTCTTAATTGCGATCCTGTGCACGGCTTGCTGCGTTCACAGGGTCGTTTTCTATTGGGTCTGACAAGCCGGGAGACAGCAAACGACAGAGAGCGGGCCGCATCAATGAAATACCAGGAAGGCCATCGGTCAGCCTGGTTATGTCTTGCGAAATGGGCATTTAGCCTCTGAACTTCGATTCGCATTTCTTGGAACTGGTCGCCGGCAATTGTACTTTCCCCGACGCCAAGGTCCTTGCAGGCGAACGAAAGGTAATCTGCGTTGATTTTCGTCGCCTTGGGCCGAACCAGGGATTCACAGCGTGATTGACAGTGTCGATCTCCTCTTGTATATTGGAAAATCTCACGCTAGTACACCCATATGCCCCGGCAGCACTGACCCGCCCAACTATCAGTATTGCCCGATACGGTTCATTCGGAACAGGAGATAAGCCATGGGAACCTCTGTCAAAATCGGTGTGATTGGCGCCGGGAGCGCGACATTCTCCTTGGGTCTGGTAAAGGACCTGTGCCTGACAGAGAGCCTGAGCGGCAGCCATGTGACCTTTATGGACGTGGATGCAGAACGGCTGCAAATGATCCACAAGCTGGCAGAGCGATATGCTGATGAACTTGGCGCGAATATCACGTTTGACCAGACTCTCGAACGGCGCGATACGATGCAGGACGCAGACTTTGTAATCAACACTGCCTCGGTCGTGACCTACCGATCGGGCCTGGAAACGCGCGACCTCATCCAGGAGTTCGGCTACGACTGGGACGGGCCCGGTTCGCTGGAGTATTCCTTCTACAATACCTCCTTCATATTGGATGTGGCTCGAGAGATTGAGGAGATCTGCCCGGATGCCTGGCTGATCCAGTCAGGAAACCCGGTCTACGACGGCTGCACGGTGATCGGCCGCGAGACCGATGTCAAGGTTTGCGGACTGTGCCACGGCTATTACGGCTACCGGGACATCTGTAACATGCTGGGCCTCGACCATACCAAGGTGAAGTGGCAAGCGCCGGGTCTGAACCACAACATCTGGCTCACCCAGTTCGAATACGAAGGCAAGGACGCGTACCCACTGATCGACGAATGGATTCAGAGCAAGGGCGAAGAGTATTGGGTGGAGACTGCGGCCAGTAGATCAATGCCGGCGGGGAAGACGGGTTGGACCGGCGAATTAACACGGGCGTGGGAAATCGACCTGTCGCGTGCAGCCGTTCACATGTACAGGCTCTATGGACTTATGCCGTTGGGTGACACGGTGTGGATGAAATACATCGGCTGGTGGTACCACAAGAACTTCGATGCAAAGCGCTTCTGGTTCGGCGAGCCATGGGGCGGCCAGCGATCACACCTCTCCTGGCCGATGTACGTGGACAATCAGGAGAGAAGGGTGGAACAGATCGCCCGGCTCGCCCGAGACCCGTCGGCAAGCCTGGTAGACAATCTGGGCAAGAACATGACGATCGAGCAGCAGGTGCCCATCATTGACGCGCTGGTCAATGACAATGAAGGTCAGTTCCAGGTAAACGTGCCCAACCGCGGTGCGCTGCCGGGTGTACCGGATGACATCGCAGTAGAGATTCCCGCGGTGGTGAATAAGGACGGGATTCACCGTATTCAGGTAGAGCCACTGCCGCCGAAAATCATGCTCACACAGATCCTGCCGATGGTTCTCTCCCTCGAGCGTACTCTGCTGGCAATCGAGACGGGCGATCGAGCCTTGCTCTTGTGGGAACTGCTGGACGATAACGATACGCGCTCCTATGCGCAGGCTGAAGAGACGCTGGAGGCGATCCTGGGTCAGGGTTACAACCGGAAGATGGATGAATACTTCCGATGGCCGTCGGGTTGGGAGGCCAATGGAATCAGCAGGACGCCGGTTCGGGATGATCCGGTACTCAGGGCAGAGGACGTGGTGGCGGCCGACTGAATGGAATCGTAGAGACTCGGCGAAAGAACATTTTTGCGAGTTTGCGCACCGGAATCAAGGGACTTCGGGGGACGGCTCTGAGAATCAGTAGGGCGTCCCCCTTTTCTATAGACATGCTGGAGGTTTTCGGAGCGGCTCACCAGCTGCGGACTGGCAACAAGTGAGGTAAGAAATGAAAATCGTCGACGTCGAAACCATCGTAGTCAGGAATGTCCCACCCTTCCGGGGCGGGAGCTTGTGGCTGTTTGTAAAACTGAAAACGGATGAAGGCATCGTCGGCCTGGGCGAGCGCCCTTCAGGAAACGCAACAAATCTGGACGCGCAGATCAGATTGATCAAGGATCTCGGCGAGCAGTTTGTCATCGGCGCCAGCCCCTTTGACGTTGAAAAACTGTGGCAGACAATTTTTGCGTCGCGCCATGACTATCGTCATCCAGGGCTGGACATGACGCCGGCGCTAAGCGCGATTGAAATGGCCTGCTGGGACGTAATCGGTAAAGCGGTCGGGCAGCCAGTCTACAATCTGCTGGGAGGGCGATGCCACGACAAGCTGCGCGCCTACGCCTACATGCCGACTGAAGGCATCTGGGAGAACCCGGAAAAGGCCGGGGAGATCGCTGTCAAGCTGGTTGAAGAGGGAAATACGGCATGCAAGTTCGATCCCTTTCAGCCCATCTTTCCGAATCCCAGCGACTACTCGTTGAAAACAATCCGGCATGTTGCCAAGATCTTTCAGTGTATTCGCGACGCGGTGGGCGATGACCTCGAGATTGGCATCGGAACGCACGGTCAGTTCAGCACCGCCGGCGCGATCCGCGTTGCCAAGGTCCTGGAGGAGTTCGACCCGTTCTGGTTCGAAGAGCCGGTGCCGCCAGAAAACATTGACGAGATGGCGCGCGTGGCGGCGCATACGAGCATTCCCATCGCCACCGGCGAAAGGCTTATAACGAAATTCGAGTTCGCGCAGCTTCTCGAGAAACAGGCAGCACAGATCATACAGTTGGACGTGGGACAGTGCGGAGGAATCCTGGAATCGAAGAAGATCGCTGCGATTGCCGAAGCGCATTACGCTATGATCGCCCCTCACATGTACTGTGGACCGGTTGCGGCGGCCGCGGCTGTACAACTCGATACATGTTCACCCAATTTCCTGATTCAGGAGTACAACGGCGCCGGTCTGCACCAGGAGATATTCAAGGAGCCGATTCGCTTCGAAAACGGATACATTATCCCTCCTACTGCGCCAGGATTAGGAATTGAACTGGACGAAGCGGTAGTCAAGAGACAGTCATAGGAAAAAAGCAACCAGGGGAAACATCCATGGGTAGATTGAATGAAAAAGTGGCTGTGGTCACTGGCGCAGGTCGGGGACACGGAGAGGCAGTCGCGTTACGATTTGCCAGGGAGGGCGCCGCGGTTGCAGTATGCGACGTTCTCCCCGTGGAAGAGATGGAAAGCGGAGTTGGCTCCCGAATTCGGGCGGCAGGCGGGGAAGCGCTATGCTCCCAAACAGATGTCTCGCAAGAAGAGCCGGTTCGCCATTTCGTACAGAAGGTCATTGACCGCTTCGGCACGATAGATATTCTAGCCAATGTTGTCGGCATTGCCGGACCGACAAAGGATGTCTGGCAAATGAGCCTGGCTGAGTGGCAGAATACACTTGCGGTAAACCTCGACTCGGCGTTTCTCGGCTGCAAGTACGCGCTTCCTGAGATGATTCGCAAACGCTATGGCCGCATCATCAACTTCAGTTCGGGAACAGGCAAGCAGCCTCTCTCGCACAGGACACCCTATGCCACTTCGAAGATGGGAATCCTTGGCTTCACCCGCACTCTGGCTGCCGATGTGGGCCGCTACAACATTACTGTCAATGCCATTTGCCCCGGTTCACATGAAGAACGCGGTGTCGAATTGGAACGGGCCCGCGCGGAGTACCGAGGAGAATCTTTTGACGAAGAAGCAGTGCGAAATCGGTACCGGGAGCCGCGACCGAACGCCGTCCTTGCCGGACGTTGGTGCGGGGACGAGGGCTTCGTAGAGCAGGGTTCCGGCCCGGAGGACGCCGCCTCAATCGCAGTATTTCTCGCGTCGGATGATTCGGCCAACATGACTGGTCAGGATATCAACTCAGGGGGTTGGGTGATGTGGTGAGGAAATCAACTCTTTCTGAATTAATTCCGGCGCCTTGCCATTTTCCTGGAGAAAGCAGAGGGATCATACAATACGGCCTCCGCCGAGCGGCATTGAAGTCCCCCAGGCTGTCAACGATAATTTCGATTTGCCACTTTCCTGACCGTTTGTGATCTAACCTCTGTGTCGGTTAGAGCACCGGCCACTCTCGCTTCACCAACCGCGAGTGGTGCAAGAACTGACCACCCTTCGGACAGTTAACCGATTGGACAATGGTATCTTCAGAGCACTATATGCTGATTGTTGCGCCTAACGATGAGCAGAAGGATGATAAGCCGCGATCATGACAGAAAGAACATCACGGCCACCGCGGCAATTCATACTGAAGTGGAACCGCGGCGGCATTTGCAGTCTCAAGCTGAAAGACGATGTCTACGATACCGAATACATTTCGCCGGGCGAAACGCTTGGCGAGGTGCTTGTAGGCCTTCGCGTTGGCAGTGAAGAATGGCAGTCTGCGACTACCTTTTCCTCTGGTGACATTCGCACTATAGTGGAGAACGGGAGCGGGTCGCGAACGTTCGTCTATAGCGGCAATGCACAGTTGCTGCACGGATTACGCGGGCTGGGACTGGTGGAGCGCTTTAGCCTGGAAGGCGACCGCCTCGTTTGGGGACTGGAGTTCCGAAACGAGACCGCTGGGACCGTGGAGATCGGCGACATCGGCCTGCCGCTGCCGTTCAACAAACGATTTGTGCGCGACAATCTGGCCAACTACACACAGGTTGTCGCGCGCCATAGCTTCATTTCGGGCCACGGCTCCTTCCTTTTCTGGCAGCGCCCTAACGGCGTCGGCCCTTACCTGGTCATGACGCCTCTGCCGGGAACGAAGCTGGAGTACTATGAGGAGATCGACCCTCACCCCTCGACAACCAGCGTGCCCTACCGAGTCTACATCCATTCCGCTTTGACCGGAGGCCAAGAGACGCGCGGTACCTGGCGCCAGCCTCATACGAGCGCCACACTTTCGCCCCAAGGTACAGAGGGCGACCGAGTTGCGTACGGCTTCTGCCTGCAATGGGCTGACGACTACGAAGGCGTGCGCGACGCGCTTTACCGAGAGAATCTTTTCGATGTTCATGTTGTGCCGGGCATGACAGTTCCGATCGATCTGGGCGCAACTTTCTCAATGCGGACGAAGCACAGTGAGTATGAAATATCGGCGGAATTCCCTGACCAAACCAGCATAGATCTGATAGATGAACCGCTGATTGACACCCGCAGTTATCAAGTTCAGTTCACTCGCCTGGGGGAAAACCTCCTGACAGTAAACTACGGTGATGGCTCCTACATGAATCTTGAGTTCTTTGTCACCGAGCCGCTGGAGACTCTGATCAAGAAAAGAACCGCCTTCCTGGTGGACAATCAGCAACACAGGGATACTGGCAAGTGGTACGAGGGCTTGTTTTCCGTATGGGATATGCGGGAGGCCGTCTTGCGCGGCCCGGAAAACACGGGCGGCTTTGACGGCTGGTACGGCTATACGTTGACCTGTGACGACACGGCTCTGCCAAAGGCGCCGTTTATAGCCGCGAAGAACGTGCATTTTCCCGAACATAGTGAGATTGAGGCGGTCGAGTACTACATTGAGAAGTTTGTATGGGGCGGATTGCAGCGCACGAATGAGGAGCAGCCATACCCTTACTTCATCTACGGCGTTCCCAACTGGTATGAGAACAGGCATAGCGAGCACGAATTTAGTTCAAGAGGGGAAGGTCTGAAACATTTCTGGCGCAGCTACGATTATCCTCATGTGATCATGCTATATTTTCACATGTACCAGATCGCCAAGCTGTACCCCGGGTCGACGAACTACCTGGACTGTACGGGCTACCTAGAGCGGGCGTTTGGGACCGCGGAAGCCCACTTTCGCCTGGCTGGGCTGGACGATCTCCCCCACGGAGCTCAGGGGTATTGGGCATATCGACTCGGCCTGTACAATGAAATGCTGATTGTAGATCTGATCGACGCGCTTGAGGAGGAGGGATGGCAGGAGCGGGCCGACTGGCTGCGCGGTGAATGGGAGAAAAAGGTCAAGTATTTCGTGTATGACGATCTCTATCCATTTGATTCCGAGTATCCCTTTGATACGACCGCCTTCGAAACTTCCCATGCAGTCGCCAAGTACGGGTTGACGCGGGAGTTGGAGCCGGATTCACGGCTCTGGTATGACAAATACGAAGAGAAATGGTACGAACATCCCGAAGTCAATCGGGCAGACTTCGAGGAGTTTCTGGTCAAGCAAATCGAGGCCAACATTGCACTGCGCGGCTGGGTGGAGCCGTCATACACTCTATTGGGAGGGGACAATCGCGGCGGCGATTCGTCCAGATACGGCCTGAGCTACATGTCGCAGCTGGGAGGGTGGGCAATCGTGGACTACGCCCTCTATTTCGCAGAAGACCCTTTCCCCTACCTGCGCTTAGGCTATGCCTCCTTCCTCAGTTCGTGGTGTCTGATGAATACCGGAACGGCCGACTCCAACTACGGGTACTGGTATCCGGGCAGGGAAAACGACGGCGCGTCGGGCTGGGCGATTACGCCCGAAAAATACAGCGGAATGTGGATCAGGCAGGACAACGGGCGGGGAAGCTGGCCTTACGACGGCGAGATTGAATTGGGGTACGGGGCGGCGTTGCGAACCGCGGCTACGATTGTGGCCGACGATCCCCTATTCGGCTGGATTGCCTATGGCGGGCGAGTGGACGTAACCAAAGGTCGATTCGATGTTTTGCCTCAGGACGGTCTGCGTCAGAGACTACACATCGTCAGGCGTGATTCACGCTTTCATCTGTTGCTCGAGCGCGACGGATTTGCGGCGGAACATCCAGTCTCTTTGCACTGCGCTCACTCAGATACTGCTGGAGTTTCTTCAGATATCACGAGGGTCAGCTTCCAATTGGAGAATCGCAGCAGCGACCGGCACCAGACGATTGTGAGGCTTTGCGGCTTGAAGCGCTATAGATACCTTGTACAAGTAGACGGGGAATTGACTCAAAACATCGATGCGGAAGAGAAAGAGTGGAGTAAGATCCATATTGAGGTTGTGCCCCGGCAGGTTGTTTCTGTGGAAATCGAGACGGCTTGATCTCCGAGAACTACTCAGGAGAAAGAAGCAACAGGATGCTGTCCGGGTCCTCTAGTCACTCGTCTCCGCGTCGTCTTTCAAGACCAGGTCTGCCCAATGGCAGGAAGCCCACCTTTCATACTCTGATTTGAGCGAAGTTACGACCATGTCCTTAGTTCGGTCTTCGTCGTAAAAGTTTCCTTTCTCCATAAACGAAGTCAGTGTTCTGAGTCTCTTCAAGCAATGCTTGCGGGCCCTTTCCCCGATCTCTTCGGCCGTTGCGTCGCGGCCCCCCCAGAGCGAGACGAACTTACTTCCTGAAGAGCGGGCCTTCCCTGAGCGCGAGCCCTCTATCTGTTCGCGGAAATGCTCCACCCACGAATCCGGCGGGGAACCCTGATTCATTATCGTGTTGGCGTCATCCAGGCGTTGCCGGTACTGCTCAACGACGCGTCCGCTTATTCTCTGCAGTGAGAGGGTAATGAGAGCAAGGACAATGCCAATTGCGCATGCAAAGAGAATGACTACGACCAGAATAGGCACTTCAGGTTCCCTTCTAAAGGACTACCGTGAATACGCGGCATATACTATACCACGTTTTCAGTTTTCAACTGCCCTGGAGATGAACCAAGTTGGCGGGTGATTGGGATTTCTTTGGCGAGTACATAGCCCATTTTGGAGAATTTTCGATGTTTGCATTATACACATATTGCGCGTATTATTCACGCGTCATACTCTCAACCTGCTAGTTTTTTCAGGAGACAAGGATGTGAGAGTTGTGCAGACGGACAACCCCGCATCAAGCCAATTGAATTCAAAGGAGGCCGATACCCTACTATTCTGAAGTGTAGGACCATTGCAGTTTACCTTCCACACGTTCAGTCCAAAGGAGTGATCCGATGAGGAAAACGCTGTTTTATCTGCTTATCGCCATCACCGCGGTTGCACTGCTTGCGGCATGTGGTGCTCCGCAGCCGGCGGCCGAAGAAGCAATGGAAGAGGCGCCCGCGGCTGCTGATACGTCGGAAGAGGCGATGCCTTCATCTTCTTATGAGAGTTGCCTCGAGTCGCAGGCTGCAGGCAATGCTTTCTGTGAAGCGCCGATGTTGACGGCACTTGTCGAAGCGGGTGAACTTCCCCCTGTCGATGAGCGACTTCCAGTCAATCCTGCTGTCGGCAACAACCGCATCCCGGACTGGCAGGCCGTGATGGAGCGCGGCGAGTACGGCGGCACGTTGCGACTGATTGACTTCGATGCCGGTTCGATCGGCCATGATGCCGGCTGGATTTCGAACGAGCCCTGGGTGGAGACCGAGGACATTTCGCACGACTTTGCGACGATGACCGGTAACATCTTCGATCTGGAGATCAGTGATGACGACCAGGTCTTCACCTTCCATATGCGCAAGGGCATGAAGTTCTCGGATGGCTCCGATTTTGATACGGAGGACATCGATTTCTGGTGGAACGACATGCTGCACAACGAGACGCTCACGCCTGTTATCGGGTCGACCTGGCGTTCAGGCAACTCGCCCTCTGGCAACGTGGGCACGATGGAGGTGATCGATCGGTATACCTTCAAGATCTCGTTTGATCAGCCCTACGGCGGCTGGCCGGGTCTTTTCACATACGGCGGCGGCCCGCACCGATTCACAGACAGCGACTACCTGAAGAAGATCCACGGGGATTATGCCGATTCGGACGAGTTGGCGGCACTGCTTGAGAAGCATGGCTTTGAGGCAGGTGAGTGGAACCGGCTGTTTGGCGTCTACACCAGCACCAACCGCCAGCATGAGACCGGCCTTCCGTCGCTTGGACCTTACGTTTTGACCGAAATGGGCGAGACGCAGGCCGTTATGGAGCGGAACCCCTATTACTTCAAGGTGGACGAGTGGGGCCAGCAACTGCCCTACATCGACCGGCTTGAGATCTCGATTGTTCCCGATGTCAATGCGGCGACATTGAAGATCATTGCCGGTGAAGTGGACATGGCGCGCCGCGGTGTTACTGCTGCCGACATGCCGCTCTACCTGCAGAATGCCGAGGAGAAGGGCTACGAGGTTGTCATTCTGGACATGCACGCCTCGCTGGGTGAGATCTACCTAAATATGACCTACGACGATCCGGGCTGGCAGGAGGTCATCAACGAAGTAGACTTCCGCAAAGCGCTGTCCTTCGCGGTTGACCGCGAGTCGATCATCGACGCAGTTTACGCGGGTCTGGCGGAACTACCGCAGACCATGGACCCGACCACAGACGTCGAGCAGGCCGAGGCGCTCCTGGACGGGTTGGGACTAGACCAGCGCGACGCGGACGGCTGCCGGTTGACACCGACTGGACTGCCGATCCGGATTCAGTTCAATTTCACCCCGTTCACGGGTGAATCGCTGCCGACGGCTGAGATTGCGGCGCAGAATTGGAACGACATCGGCATCTGCACGACGGTCAAGCAGCTGGAGCAGAACCTGTTCCTGACCCAGGCGGCAGCCAACGAGACGCAGGCGATGGTCTGGTGGGCGCACTATCCACGCTGGCCGTGGCACGAGTCCGGCGACTATATCGGACGAGCGTGGCAGCGCCACTATGCCCCGTTGTGGATGGCGTGGTATGACTGGAACGTAGGAGGAGGCAAGGAAGCATCGGACAACCCGGACGAGACCGATCCTCTGATCGTGGGTGTCGAACCGCCGCAGACCTACAAGGACCTGCGAACGTTACAGACCGACCTCTTTGCTACTTCGGACGCAGCTGAGCACGAGCGGATTTGGGGGGAGATGATCGCAATCTTCCGTGATAACCACTTCTGGATTTCCGCGGCTGACCCGTTGAAGAATCCTCTGGTCGTAAGCGCGGGTCTCGGCAACGTGGCCAAGAAGGGTTTCCAGATCCAGTCGGCCAACGAGGCAGAGTTCTACTACTGGCAGGATGAGAGCCGACGCTGAGTCAGGCATACAGGAGAACGGGGGGCGGGCTCCGCTCGCCTCTCGTTCCCCGTCTGTGATCTGCGCACGTTGCGCAATATTCGTGCTCAGCAAGAGTAGGTTTTTCCTCTTCTCCCCACAGGGTACTGACAGGGAACGGCGTCAATGCTAACACAGTACATTGGCAGACGACTTCTGCTGTTGATCCCACTGGTCTTAATCATCTCCGTTATATCCTTCGTACTGATCCAACTGCCGCCGGGGGACATTCTGAACATGGAGGTCCTGCGGTTGCGATCCGCGGGTACCCAGGTATCCGAGGAGGAGGTCGAGGCGCTGCGGCAACTCTACGGGCTGGACAAGTCGTTGCCGGAGCAGTACTGGCTTTGGATAACAAATATCCTGTTCAAGGGTAATTTCGGGACTTCGTTTACCTATGTCAAATCGGTGAGCGAGATCCTTGCGGCGCGCGTTCCTTTGACCGCGGCCGTATCGGTTCTGACCGCGATATTCGTTTGGGTCACGGCTGTGCCGATTGGAGTCTATTCTGCAACACATCAGTATTCTCTGGTCGACTACTTCTGGACTTTTGTCTCATTTATTGGCGTTGCGACGCCGGGCTTTTTGCTGGCGTTGATCTTTCTGTGGCTGGCATTCGTCTGGTTCGACATTTCGGCCATTGGTCTGTTTTCTCAGCAGTATGAAACCGCGCCCTGGAGCTGGGCCAAGTTGGTGAACATGCTCCAGCACATTTGGGTGCCGATTGTCATTATCGGCATGGCGAATACGGCGGGGATGATGCGGACGATGCGGGGCATGATGCTGGACGAGCTGAATAAACAGTATGTCATTACGGCGCGTTCCAAAGGGTTGACGGAAACGCGGCTACTGGTGAAATATCCGGTGCGAACTTCGATGAACCCCGTATTCAGCACAATCGGTTGGATGCTGCCCGGAATTATCTCGGGTGAAGTGCTGGTCTCAATGGTGCTGAACATTCCCACGACGGGCCCAGTCCTATTGCAGGCCCTATTGAACCAGGACATGTTTCTGGCTGGCAGCATCGTATTCATCCTCAGTGTATTGACCGTGGTCGGCACTTTGGTCTCCGATATCCTGCTGGTGTGGCTGGATCCGCGTATCCGCTATGAGGGTGTAGCTTGATGAGCGAAAACGTCCCGAGGGAAGAGGAGCAGCCGTCGTGGGAATCGGCTGCCGCAGTGGATTCCAGTCGCGAGAAACAGGCTCACTATACGGCCTCACAGTCGCAGCTGATCTGGCGGAGATTCAAGAGGCACAAGCTTGCGCAGGCGGCTATGATTCTCCTGGCGCTCCTATATGTCGTTGCGGTGCTGGGTGAGTTTATTGCTCCATACGAAACGAAGCACGACTTCAAGGGGTTCGTTTACGCGCCACCTGCCAAGATACATCTCTTTGACGAAGGTGGTTTCAGGGGCCCGTTCGTGTATGGGTTGAAGGGGGGTCGCGATGAACAGTACAACCGGGTGTTCGAAGAGGTAAAGGAAGAAAAGTATTCGGTGCGCTTCTTTGTGAGCGGTGATTCCTACAAGATGTGGGGGTTGTTTGAAACAGATCGCCATCTTTTCGGTGTAGAGGAGGGAGGGCAGCTGTTTCTCTTTGGGACTGACCGCTTGGGGCGAGACCTGTTTTCCCGAGTAATCTACGGAACGCGCATTTCGCTGACGATTGGGCTGGTGGGCGTCTTTCTCAGTTTTGTATTTGGGCTGGTCATTGGAGGCATATCGGGTTATTTCGGCGGATTGATAGATGAGGTCATTCAGCGCCTAATCGACCTGCTTGTCTCGATTCCGCAGTTGCCGCTGTGGATGGCGCTGGCGGCCGCGGTACCCCGGGACTGGGACTCAATTCAGACCTATTTTGCGATTACAATCGTGCTCTCAATAGTGGGTTGGGCGGGCCTGGCGCGGACGGTACGCGGTCGTTTGCTTTCGCTACGCGAAGAAGATTTCACAATCGCGGCCCGCGTATCGGGTGTTAGCGAGTGGCGAATTATTACAAAGCATCTGCTACCGCTTTTCGCAAGTTATATCGTCGTTGCCATTACGCTTGCCGTCCCCGGCATGATCATCGGTGAGACGAGTCTCAGTTTCATCGGTCTTGGAATCCAGCCGCCTGCGGTCAGTTGGGGCACACTCTTACAGGACGCGCAGATGATTGCAAACGTTGCCCTCCATCCCTGGATGCTTATTCCGGCGCTGTTTGTCATTGTGACCGTGCTCATGTTCAATTTTCTGGGCGATGGGCTGAGAGATGCGGCGGACCCATATTCGATGACTTGAACGCAATCGCGGGGCGGAATAACCGTCTCATGAATCCAAGAGTTCATGGCTCACGACTCCCTGCTTGAAATCAAGAACCTGATGACCCACTTCCACCTGCAGGAAGGCATCGTGCGGGCGGTTGACGGCGTTACGTTTGGCATTCGACGCGGTCAGACGTTGGGCATTATCGGTGAAAGCGGCTGTGGGAAGTCAGTGACGGCACATTCGATCCTGCGTCTGGTGCCTTCGCCTCCGGGCAACATTGTGGATGGCAGAATCCTGCTGCACCGAAGCGAAGACGGAGTGGACCGCGAGCCGGTCGACCTGGCCAAGTTGGATCCGCGCGGCGCGGAAATCCGCGCGATTCGCGGCGCCGAAATCAGCATGGTCTTCCAGGAACCGATGACGTCTTTCGGACCGATGCATACGATCGGCAACCAGATCATTGAAAGCATCCTGCTCCATCAAGAGAGTGTTAGCAATATGGATGCACGTGATTTGGCCATCGAAAACTTGCGAAGAGTGGGCATTCCACGCGCCGCCCAGATAGTCGACGCATATCCCCACCAATTAAGCGGCGGCATGAGGCAGCGGGCGATGATCGCAATGGCGCTTTCTTGCTCTCCCCGGCTCTTGATCGCTGATGAGCCGACGACTGCTTTGGACGTCACGATCCAGGCGCAGATTCTGGATCTCATGACGGCCTTACAAGAAGAGTTTGGTATGGCAGTCATATTCATCACTCATAATTTAGGGGTGATCGCAGAAGTCGCCGATGAAGTGGCCGTAATGTATCTTGGACGCATTGTTGAGCAGACCGGGGTGGAGGAACTGTTCGACAATCCACAGCATCCTTACACTCAGGGACTGCTTAGCTCTATTCCTCACATCGACGAGGAGAAGCTTCCCCGCCTGCGAGCCATCGAGGGTGTCGTCCCCGATCCGTATGAGATTCCCAGCGGCTGCGCCTTCAGCGACCGTTGTCCCAGCTTCATTCCAGGTAAGTGCGATCGTGCCATGCCAGATCTGGCTGAGACCGGCCCGGGACATCGCGTGCGCTGCTTCCTGTTCTCTGACGCCGAGGAAGGGTTAACTGAGGTTGCCGATGTCCAGTGACAACGATCTTCTTCTCGAGGTCAACGACCTGAAGATGTATTTCCCGATTCAAAAGGGTCTGCTGAAGCGAACGACCGGCTATGTCAAAGCGGTTGACGGGGTGAGCCTGTCCATCAAGAAAGGCGAAACACTGGGGCTGGTCGGAGAGAGCGGCTGCGGCAAAACGACGACCGGCCGTTGTATCGTGCGCGTTTACAGGCCAACGGACGGCGAAATCATCTTTCATGTCGACGACGAGGAGGTAAATCTCAATAGTCTGGACCGACAAGAGCTGAAGATGTTTCGCAGAAATATGCAGATGATCTTCCAAGACCCTTTCTCATCTTTGAATCCGCGAATGACAGTGTTGGACTTAGTAGGGGAACCGCTGCTGGCTTATGGCATTGCCCGCGGACAGGAGTTGGAAGATCGCGTGGCGGAAATGGTAAACGCTGTGGGACTGAGAGTCGAGCACCTGCCCCGCTATCCGCACAGTTTCAGCGGTGGGCAGCGTCAGCGAATCGGCATCGCCCGCGCGCTGGTGCAGCGTCCCAAGCTCGTGGTCTGTGATGAGCCCGTTTCAGCTTTGGACGTGTCAGTTCAGTCCCAGGTCGTAAACCTGCTGCAGGATCTGCAATCGGAGTTGGAGTTGACCTACCTCTTTGTAGCCCACGACATGAGCGTCGTCAGGCAGATCAGCAATCGGATCGCGGTAATGTATGTCGGTAAATTGGTAGAGGTAGCGGAGTCGGAGGAGTTGCTTCGCAGCCCCAAACATCCATACAGTGAAACGCTACTTTCGGCCGTGCCGCGTCCCAATCCACACCACAAAATGCAACGGCTGAACCTGGAGGGCGAACCAGCGGACCCGGCCAATGCGCCGCTTGGATGCGTTTTCCATCCGCGCTGCAGGTACATGGAAGATATCTGCCGGACGGATGTGCCGCAGTTGGTCGAATTGACACCGGGCCACCACGTCGCCTGTCACTTCGCAGAACAACTGGCGTTGCAGGGGATCGACTATTCGGACTCTCCCGCAGCCTGACAGGAATACTAAGCTCCACCCAACATCCAACGAGAGGAAGATCATGGAGAAACTCGTCATTACCGTGACCACGGATTCAGCGGGGTCGTATCCACGCAACCCTTATCTGACGCACTGTGACGACACCAAGGGGGTCGCGGAAGAGTATATTCGCGCCATGAACGCCGGCGCGACAATTGTCCATACGCACGGCCAATACCGGTCGGATCCCGTCATTCAGCCTGACGGCAAACAGCTGTCGATTCCGAACGTCGACGGCTGGCGCGACATTACGGACCGGGTACGGGCGGCGGGAGAACCGATCGTACAGTTCGGGCTGGCCAGCATGCGCCTGGAACAGAAACTGGAGCTGTGGAGGGAGCTCAAGCCGGACATGAGTTCTATCAACTTCAACTCGCACGACGAGTATTTTCAACCGGATGCCGACTACCCGCCGACGCCAATCTACTCGATTCACCCGATTCCGGAGTTGAGAATGTACTCGAGCCTGGCCAAGAAACATGGCGTAAAGCAGGAGATCGAGTGTTTCAATACCGGGGCATACTGGGCGATCGGCAAGATTCGCGGCGGCGATTTTTGGACCGAGGATGGCGTGCGCGAGTTCGAAAAGGATCTGTTGCCGGAACCGCTGTGGCTGACTTTGTTCTTCGGCTGGGCCGGCCAGGGCTGGACACCGCCGACGCCCAAGGCCCTCCAATACATGGTGGACAATCTACCGCCGCGTGCAAACTTCAGTATGAGCTGCATGGATCCGCCCAACTACTGGTCGATGGTGGCCCATACGATCGCCATAGGGGGCCATGTCCGTATCGGCATGGAGGACTGTCCGTTCATTGAGGATGGCGTTTACGCCAAGACGAACGCGGAGCTCGTCGAGAAGGCTGTCCGCATCGCTCGCGAGATTGGCAGGGAGATTGCCTCGGCAGCGGAAGCGAGAGAGATCGTTGGGCTGCCGCCGCTCCAATAACCGGGAAGGTGATGCTGCACAGTTGGAGGAGCCATGAAAGGTCTGAGCTGCAATTCCGGTCTGTTGCACACATACAGCGTCGAAGAGTCGATCGATATCCTGGCGGATCAGGGTTACCAGGCGATCGACATCAGCCTGGAGCTCGCGCCGCCGTTTATCCCCCCTCCCAAGCCGCATATGGATTCGGGAGCGGACGCAGCGCGTCGCCGCGTTGTGCGTGACTATGCGCAAAGGGCGGGGATCGCCATCGGTACCCTGAACGCTCATACGAATGTAATTCACGGAGACCCGGAAGTACGGCGGCAGAACACAGAGTTTATCCGCGGCGGGCTGCAACTGGCCTCCGATATGGAGGTTCCCTACGTAATCAGTGGATGCGGGGTCAAACTCTTTTACGGCTGGGAAAGTATGTACTGGGAATGGTGCCTGGAAGCGATGCGCGACCTGGCAGGGGACGCCGAGCGACTGGGCGTGATGATCCTGATCGAGGCGGCGAGCCCTTACGGCTCGCTGGTCCACAACCTGGCTCGTTTGCAGCGGCTGCTTGCAACGCCCGGCCTGGAGGGCCTTGGCGTCCTCTTTGACCCGGCCCATTACCACGTGCGCGGCGACTCGGTACTTGACGCATACCTGGCACTGGGTGACCGCGTCAAACACATGCACGCCAAGGACGCCCGCGGCAACAGCGAGGATTTCGGCTTCCCGCCATTGGGCGAGGGCGAAATAGACTTTGCCAGCCTGATTACCGCCATGGTCAGCGGGGGTTTTTCCGGCTACATTTCAATCGAGTATGAAGCAATGGCATGGGGCTATCCCGACAATCCTTTGCAGGTCCTGGCGGATGGCAAAGCGTTCGTGGAAGCCATTCTCGATCGCGAATGAGGGCAATGTGCGGCCAAACCTCGTGAACGACTTCTCGTTACAACCGACAGAACTGGAGGCTTCCCTGTGAAAGCGGCCATACTGCGCGCATTCAAACAGCCTTTGGAATGGCAGGAGGTCACTACGCCCAGCCCTGAGCCAGATGAAGTGCTTGTGCAGGTCATGGCTTGCGGAATCGACGGTACCGACCTCAAGCTTTTGGACGGTTTTGGGTATACGCCAGAACTGCCTTTCGTCATGGGGCATGAAGTCGCGGGAGTCGTCACAGAAGCGGGATACCGTGTGACCGGGTTCGAGGAAGGCGACAGGGTCATAATCTACAACTTTACTACTTGCGGGAACTGCCTTCCCTGCCGTTCGTTCCGGGAACAGATCTGCGTAAACATGGGCGGCGTCCTAGGCGCTAAGGACCGCCATGGCGGCTACGCCGAATACGTGGCCGTTCCCGGCCGCCAGCTTGTTCATATGCCTGATCGGGTCTCTTGGCCGGACGGTGCGGTTTGTTGCGATGCGGGAATGACAGCGTACCATGCCCTCGATCGCGCCAGGCTATATCTGGGTGAGTCAGTATTGATTATCGGAGTTGGCGGAGTCGGATCGATAGCCGTCCAGCTCGCCAGGGCAGCCGGAGCTCGCGTTTTGGCTGTGGAGCTTTCAAATGCGAAGAGGGAGTGGGCGCGTCAGCTCGGCGCGGATGAACTGCTCGACCCGGGAGACGGCGAACTGCCCGCAGCGGTACGGGAATTGACCGATGGACTCGGCGTTGACTGCGTGATAGACATCGTTGGCCAGACAGATACTATGGCGGCCGGTATCGAGTCGCTGCGGCATGGTGGACGGCTGGTCATTGTCGGTTACACGCCCGATCACTACCCGGTTGAGGGAAAATACCTTGCCCAGAACGAACTGGAGATTATTGGCACGCGGGCGGGACGTAAGCAAGACTTGATCGATGTTTCCCATCTGACGGCATCCGGAAAGATCAGTACGATTGTCACACAGACTTTTCCTATGGAAAACGCCAATGAGGCTCTAGCGGTCCTGCGTTCCGGCGACAACCTGGGGCGAATCGTACTCTTGACACCCGCAGGGCTGCGAGCCATGGAAGCGGCATAGTGCTGCGGCCTGGCCTGGTCTCCCAGCACTGCGGTAACGATAGCTGAAGTACTTTCATCCTGGAAATGCACCATGATCGTTGACGCCCATAGCCACGTATTTCCTCGGATCCATGGCCAAAATGGCGCCGGCCCGACAAGAGGTACCGGATATGGGCGAGCTCTGATAGGCGGTAAGGAGGTTCAGGTTACGCTGCCCATGGGCGAAGGGCTGGCTTATTCACCGGAGCAACTCCTGGTCAATTTGGATTGGGGAGGCGTGGAAAGGGCGGTCCTGTTGCAGGGTCCTATGTACGGCGAGTGCAACCAGTATGCGCTGGAAGCGCTCCGTCGGTACTCGGACAGGTTGGTCGGCGCCTCCTACTTCGATCCCTGGTTGGCCGAAAGCCGCCAGACCTTTGAGTCGACACTGGACTCGCCGGGCTTTTGCGCAGTCAAGTTGGAGTGCTCTGTTCCTTCCGGCCTATGCGGTATCCATCCGGAAGCTCAGCTCGGTGACCCCGATCTTGACTGGTTGTGGCAAGAGCTTCAGAGCCGCGGCCTGGTTCTGGTTCTCGACTTGGGCGGGATAGGTAGTCGCTCCTATCAAACGGAGGCTGTGCATAACATTGCGGTTCAGCACCCTCATCTGAGAATTGTGATCGCCCATCTGGGTCAGCCAAGGCCTGAAGCGGAATCACAGCCTGACATGTGGAAGCTATGGGAGAATCAGGTCGATTTGGGCCTGTTGCACAATGTCTGGTTCGACTGCGCTTCGCTGATCGCTTTTGTCCAGGAAGAAGGCTATCCTTTCCCTAGCGTGGAGCGATACCTCCGGCTGGCAATTGACCGAATAGGCGCGCACAAAATTATGTGGGGAACGGATCAGCCGGGGACCTTGCTGCATGCAACGTACCGACAGTATGTTGATCTGGCGAAGTTTCACACAGCCTTCCTTTCTCCCCGCGAACAGGCGCAGGTCTTAGGAGAGAATGCCCTACACGTATACGGTTGAGAGAGGTTAATTTTCCGGCCTTCAGAACTAGACGGCTTTGGAGAACAATCCATTGGCAGCTTCGATTCGAAAGGACAGACGGCCGATGACCGGAAAAAAACTAGCGCAGCAGCTTGAAGGTTGTATCGTAGCCTATCAGGACGGATCCCTCAGTGAAGAGATGCTGCGTGCGGCGTTGGAAACAGCCCAAAGCAATGATGAAAAGTGCCAGGACATTCTCTATCTGCAAGCGGTCAGCACCTCTCTAACCAGTCAGGTGCACGGCATGTTGTTGATGGAGAACGGCGAGATTGCCGACGAGATCCCGGACCCGGAGAAATGGCCTTACCAGACTGTTCTGGAGGCAATTCGAGATGGGTGGAGAATTGTCCAGTTTCCCAATCTGGCACTACTGTTGGATGAATCAAGGACGTATGGACTTGGTTGTGAGTTTATACTGGAGCGGTGAAACAGAAACCATAAAGAATAAAGGGCAGGAAAACGTGAGCGTACAAGAGGCAATTGAGCATCTGGACCTGTTCGGGTACTGCCTATTGGAAGAGGCCATCCCGGCAGAACTGGCCGAGCGTATGGCGGAGAAGTTCTTCGCATTGCATGAGGATCCCAGTAATCGCGCCTACTTTCAGGACCCGAAAGAGGATCTATATCAGACGCTGTTCGGTCTATTAAATCTGGATGATTCGAGTTGGACTTGCGCTGCCCATCCCGATGTACTCGCCGTGGCCAGACACTTCCTTGGGGAGGACATTCGACTGGCGGAGGCCTGTTCGAAGTGGGTAAAACCGGGCGCACCTGCCGGCGGAGTCCACACTGACTCAGCGCAAGACTTGCCGGATCTTCTGCCGGACACGCCTTGGATGATCAATTCGATCTGGATGATGACCGACTTCACCGAAGAGATCGGGGCAACTCGCATTATGCCTACCAGCCACCGATTGCGCCGCCGTCCGCCGCGGGGAATGAAGGCAGACGACAAGCGTCTTTTGCCGATAACAGGCCCCCGCGGCTCCGTCTTTTTGTGGCATGGAGGCGTATGGCATGCCAACGGCTCAAACACGACAGTTGATCAGCATAGAATGGCCCTGAATATTGCCTATTATCCGCCATGGTGGAACTTGGCACGAGAAGGCGGTCATCAGCCCGTCTGGCCCGAAACTTTCGAGCGCATGCCCCCAGAGTTACAGAAACTGACACGTACAAGAGTCGCGAGAGAGCGTGTAGATATATACGAACAGCGAAACTAAGGAAAGTGTCCGGTCAATAGTGGCAATTCGCCGCCGTACTGTCAAGCCTTTCTTTCTTACCTCTACTGACGAGCGTATTCATTTTCCGAGGGGACGACTTCCGGAATTAATGTGGGGAGGCAGATTATGATGAGAACGCACTCTTGCCGTCCAGGCCTGAAGGACTCGCAAGTATTGGAGTTCTGCAAACAAGGCTTCCTGGTGTTGGAAGGGGTCGTACCCGACAACATCAACCGCCGCACAGTCGAATTCCTGGACAGGTACCCGTCGCATGAACCGTCGGAGATCCTGTCGGAGGACTGGTTTGTCGAAAATGTGATTCTGAACGATCAGGCTGCAGGGGCGGTCCGTTCTTTGTTGGGTCAGAACTTCGGGTTGCCGATCATAATGAGCAATCACCGTGTTAACTGCCCCTCGCCGGCCCAGAACTGGCATAGGGATGGCAACTCCAAACATGGTCCTGCTCTAAATTATCTGCAGGTCTTCTACTATCCAGAAGACTGCCCTCTCGATCTGGGGCCTACCGAGTTGCTGCCAGGTTCACATTTCCTCTTTTCCTTGTCCAGGAAAATGGGCCACTATGGAGGCATTCGCGGGGCTTACAGGGCGGCTGCGCCGGCAGGAACTATCTTCCTCACCGTCTACTCGATCTGGCACCGACGCTCTGTCGCCAGCGGATCAGGTTTGCGCAACCTGCTCAAGTACAACTACTGGCGCACTGAATCTCCTCATCGAGACTGGATCCGGGAGCCTGATTTCGACATTGCGGCGGCGAACTACAAGCTGGAGGACCCGACGTTTCGAGAGCAGTTCCGCGACTGCAACGACGCAGCCGAGATGCTCTTCTGGTTGCTCGGCAGGTCGGATTCTTTTGCGCTGGCAGGAGGCCAGGGATGGCCGCTGAACGAAAACGTCGGCAAATACATTGAAAGCCCATACGGTGTTCCCGAAACGCGTTAAGGCATTTCCACGCTAAGGGACAGGGGCGCTAATGCTTTGTTTTTTCATAGTGACGTTAGACTGACGAAATAGAATAATCTTAGAGAATGAGCTAATGGCTCGAATGCGCTGCGCCGAGGCATTGATCAGAGCGCTGGAACTTGAAGGAGTCAGATACATATTTGGCCACCCCGGTCACGGAAACACCAATATACTGGACGCGATTTACGACTCCGCTCAGCTCGATTTCAAGTTGACACGCCATGAACAGGCGGCTGCGCACATCGCAGACGGCTATGCCCGCATTTCCGGGAATCTAGGCGTCTGCTGCGCTTCGGTTGGGCCTGGGCCGGCCAACATGGTGATGGGTCTGGCTTCGGCCGCGGCCGCTTCCAGTCCGGTACTGGCCATATTTGGCGGCGTGATATCGCGTTGGATTGGCCGCGGCCAGTTGCAGGAAACCAGCCCTTTCTACAGCTTGCCGGACCAGAGCTTCGTGCAGGTTTTGCAGCCGGTCGTGAAGAAGGTGTGGCAGGTGCAACACCCTGATCTGATTCCTGAGGTAATGCGCAAAGCCTGCTCGCTCGCGCGCGCTGGCAATCCCGGGCCGGTCGCCGTTGAAATCCCCTGGGATATGCAGGCCGCATTCCACGACTTTGAAGATATTCCCGATCCGGACTTCTTCGGTTACGCAGGGCGGGTTCGAGCCGATGCGCAAGCAGTTGCGAAAGCGGCGGATGCCCTTCACAGTGCGACCAACCCGGTCATTGTTGCCGGGTACGGTGCAGTCCTCGCCGACGCAGGGCCTGAGATTCTGGAACTGGCTGAATTGCTGGGAGCGCCGGTAGCCACCTCATACGCCGCCAAGGGAATCCTGGCCGAGGATCACCCGCTAAGTTTGGGAAACGTAGGTTGGCTCGGCCACCCGAACGCACACGAGATGATCCGGCGACATGCCGATGTCGTCCTAGCAGTGGGTTTCAGTTTTTCCGATCTGTCGACCTGCTGGTGGACAGAAGGCATGCCGTTCGTAGAGCAGAATCGATTTATTCAGATCGATATTGATGCCAACCAGATCGGACGAACCTACCCGGTGGAAATCGGTCTGCTGGGTGACGCCAAAGCAACATTGCAGGAGACGCTTGCTGCGCTGTCTGCGAAAAAGGCGACCCAATTCCGAACTGGAAATTTGGAGCTCACGGCGAACGTCAAGTCCAGCTTTCGCGTGGATGTACCCGGCGAAGAGAGTGACGACCAGGGCATGGAGCCGCTGCGCGTTGTCGACGAACTGCGGCGCGTGCTGCCGAGGGAATCGCTCTTGTCGTTGGATACGGGCGACCACAACCACTATTTCGGCGCATTCTTCCCCATCTATTCCCCGCGCCGTTTGCTCTACCCAGGGGGTTGGACGCCGATGGGCTTTGGGCCCACCTCCATCATTGGCGGCAAGCTGGCAATGCCTGACCTGCCGGCCGTCTGCGTGACCGGCGACGGGGGCTTCCTCATGGTCTGCCAGGAGGTGATCACCGCGGTCGAGTGGGGGCTGCCTGTCGTATGGGTGGTTTTCAACAACCAGACACTAGGCGCTATACGCGGGGGCCAAATGGCCAGCTATGGAGGGAGAGTCGTCGGCACGGAATTCTGTGAAAACGTGGATTACGCAGAACTGGCCAAGTCACTCAAGGGCGAAGGGTTGACAGTCAGCCGCCATGCCGAAATTGAAGATGCGATGTGCTACGCCTTGGAGTGCGGGAGACCCTGCGTAGTTGACATGCGAATCGCCCGCGATCCGGTCCCCCCACCAATAGCTGGGATGTGGTTCGAGCCGGAGAGAGATGAGATTCCACCCAGGCCGCGCAGTTGAGGCGGCGTGAGTTCGGACTGAGATCTACGGCGACCTAGAGTTCGGGGATCGCTGGACGAGAGATCACTGAATGGCCGTAAGGGCCATTTCCACCAGAATGAAGGGAAAAGACGATGAAACTGGGCAGCGGCCAGTTTGTCTATGAGGAGGTAGAAGGCTGGGGTGAAGTTCCTGACGGCTGGAATATCGTAGAGGTCCCGGGCGTAGCGGTAGACTCCCAGGACAGGGTCTATGTCTTCTGTCGAAGTGAATACCCAATCATTGTATTCGACCGTGACGGGCGATTCCTGCGCTCGTGGGGAGAAGGGTTGATCAAACGGGCTCACGACATCATCGTCGGCCCGGACGACTCGATCTATTGTGTCGACGACTGGGGCCATGCAGTTCATAAATTCACGTCCGAGGGCGAACTCCTATTGTCGATTGAGACGGCAGACAATCCAACGGATACAGGATACATCTGGGATGTTCAAAAGGAGGTATTGCGCGCCGGCCCGCCCTTCAACTACCCCACAGGAATCGCACTCTCTCCAGAGGGCGAACTCTACGTCTCCGACGGTTACGGCAATGCCCGCGTGCACAAATTCACTGCGGAAGGCGATTTGCTGTTTTCATGGGGTGAACCGGGAACTGGCGCTGGCCAGTTCGTTACACCGCACAACGTTTGCGTCGACCGAGACGGCACAGTATATGTTGCTGACCGGCAGAACCGGCGAATACAGCTCTACAACTCGAAGGGCGAACAGACCGGACAGTGGGACGATATCTGGTGGCCCTGCGACATGTGCATTGACGCTGATGATTACATGTATGTGGCCGAAGTGGGAGGAATCTTTATGGGTGAAACGAAGATTCCGGTCTTTGACAATCCGCCAGCTCGAATCACAGTGCGAGATCTGAGCGGAAAGATCCTGAGCGAGTGGGGGATGGAGGATCCCTATGGCTCCGATCGCTATTTCAGTCCGCACAACATCGCGTTCGATTCACGCGGTGATTTGTACGTGGGAGAGGTTGCGGTCTCGTACCCGGATGGGACAACGCCGAAGGACTGGCGCGTGCTGAGGAAGTACGTGCGAACTTGAATACTCCCCTGACTTGACCGACCAGACCAGCAGGGGCAAGAGCGCTTCGCAGCCGCTATCCCTCTGGTTTCCCGACCGCGTATTCCCTTATGACCTGAACGAACCTGTACCTCGGTTTCGATTTGCAGGTGAACGGAGGACGACAGCATGAAGGGGGAAAAAGTGCTTGCCATTCACGGTAAGCCTCTCGACACGAAGTCAGAAAGCTACGGTGAACTGCGCTCTTCTGCGGACTCAAGTGATGATTTCGATGAATTGCGAGCCAGGTTTGAAGCCGACGGATACCTGTATTTGCCCGGTCTCCTCGACCACGACACATTATTGGCCGCACGCCAGACAATGCTTAAAGCCTTGGCCGAACTGGACTTTGTTGACACGGACTACCCGTTGAGCGATGGTATCGCGAAGCGAGAAATCGCTGTATCGGCGAGGGAGATGGTAGGGCTTTCCAAGAACAACGAACCTCTGCGGCAAGCGTTGTTCGCCGGACCGATGATTACTTTCTATGAGCGGTTCCTGGGCGGCCCTGTTCGTCCCCTCGACTTTACATGGTGCCGCGTTAAGTCTTCAGGCACGGAAACCGCTACCAACCCTCACTATGACATCGTTTTCATGGGCCGGGGCACGAAAAACCTCTACACGAGTTGGACGCCGCTAGGCGACATTCCCCGCCAAATGGGGGGACTGATGATCCTGGAGAATTCGCATCGCCTGGAAGAAATCAAGGCGACCTACGGCCAGTCTGATGTCGATGTCTACTGTACGAATGAACCGGATGAGAACGATAGGGATTCCGAACAAAGGCGCTGGCAAGGATCAGGTACGGGTACATACGCTTTTGATTCAATTGCCCTGCGGGAGGAGTTGAATAGTCGTTGGCTCACTACCGACTACAAACTAGGCGACCTCCTGGTTTTCAGTATGTACACGATGCACGCCAGCATGGACAACCTGACGAACCGGTTGAGGCTTTCGACCGATACGCGCTATCAACTTGCCTCCGAACCGGTAGACGAACGATGGATTGGCGAGAATCCGATTGCCCACGGCCCCGAGGCGAAAAAAGGGATAATCTGCTGAGGTCCGGAGCGGGATATTCCTAAGATGAGTTGGCAGCAGGGCACCGAGCATTAAGCCAGTCTAGTACAGCGCCGATGGGCCGCTCCCGTCCCAGGTCGTTGTGCAGTTCATGGTAATAGCCTTCATAGAAGCGAAGGCTCTTGTCTTCAGAGCCAACCCGGGCAAAAAACTCCTGTGTAGCTGACGGGACAACCACAGCGTCGGCCAGCCCTTGCATCATCAGGATTGGCAAGCGAATCTCGCTTGCCCGGTCACTCACTTCCTGCATGGTTTCAAAGAATTCAACAACCCAGCGAGCGCTGCGCAGGGGCACTCCCAGCGAGTCTCTCATGGCATGCTGAACCTCTTCCCAGTCGCGAGAAAGTGTGTCCAGGCTACCGCGCTGGCGGAAAGTCATCTGAGGCTGGACGCGGTGCAACAACTCAAGGATTCGCTTCAGAATGCGATTGGCAAACGAGAGTTCATGAGTTTGTAGCGAAGGCGAGGAAATGACGCTGAAGTCCACCGCACCCGGTACTTCCATCAAGTAAAGAAGCCCGATCAAGCCGCCCATGGAATGGCCGTAGAGACAGCATGGAAGACCCGGGTTGCGCCGTCGGGCCATTGACAAGACCTGCGTAATGTCGCTCAGGTAGTCGTGGAAGCCTTGGACAAAGCAGCGCGCGCCTCCGGATCGACCAAAGCCCTGATGGTCGTGCGCGTAGACCATGTAGCCGCCGCGAAGCAAGGCACTAACCAGGTGGCGATAGCGACCACTATGTTCGCCAAGCCCGTGGAGGATGAGGACGACGCCCCGCGCACTGCCCTCCTGACGCCAACGGCTGTAGAAGATGGGCAGTCCGCTCTCACTGCGAAGATAGCCGGTAGAGTGTTTGAGACTGCTTAGGGGAAAAGGAGAATGCGTGGACGAAAGGGTGAGTTCCTCCTCCGATGGAAGGAACTGAACGTTTCGGCCGAGGGGAGGGCCGGGGAAGTGTTGCCGTCCTTTCCCGGTTTTGTGTTCGTTGTCTCGGTTTGCAGAGGGATAGCCGGAATGATCAACCCTTTTCTTCATTGCCTTCGTCGATCTCTTGTTCATCACTTTCAGCAGGTTGGCCGTCCGTTCCACCGCCACGGTCTTGCGCCGTATGGGGAGCCTCCGGTGGCCAGACTGACTCGTACCCGCTTCTCCTCCGACTTTCTTCCAGTTTTTGCAGTTCCACGCTTGTCTCTTCCGCTTCCAAGGCAACGACCCAACGCTGCCACGGGGCCTGTTGCCATTCAAGTCCCAAACGCTCCAAAGATTGTCGTGACTTATCCATGTGTCGTTCGCTGAAGGTTCGGAGCCGCAGGCGATTGGTCCTTCCCTGCAACGTCCTCGCCAGATAAGCGACGATCTGTCGTTCTGAATCGGTGCCCCAAAGGTTGGGCGGCAGAGCGAAAAGGAGACGAAGTTCATCACGCCAACGGAACTGCTGAACGAAACCGACCTCGCTCTCTTCTTGAAGAATCAAGAACACTTTAGAAGAGCGCAGCGTGCTGGAGTGGATGGCGGCGATCATATCCGTCTCTTCTACCGCTACACCGGGATAGACGGTGGGCAATAGTTCGGACATACGAGCCCCAAATCTGGCAGAAATCTGCGGGGCCATTCGAAAACCTTCCGGTAGAGGGAATGTCTCTGCCAATGGCAGCCCGCCCACCATTTGCGAATTCTGATAGTCGGCCGAACCAAGACCGAGATCGTTGAGAACTTGCGTGACTTCGACTGGCGAGGCGGTGGCGAATCCAAAGTAGAAGTATGGATGAATGCCCTGGTATTCTACGTGGTCCAGGGCTGTGTCAATAAGATCGGCGAAGTCCTCACGGTTTTCCTCCGCATCCAGAGGTTCGACAAACGCCCAATCGAAAGTGCCGGCGGCATCGCCATCATATTGAACAATTACAAATCCGATGATGCGGTCGCCCTGCATGGCCACGAAGGTATCCATCTGTTTGCCCAAGAATCGGGGACCGAACCAGCGCATGAAGAGGAAACGCCGCCACCAGCTACCGGCGATCTGTTCCATACTGCTGACATCGCTGGTGATGCCTGAGACAAGCAGTTTCAGGACTTCACGGACCTGTCCGGGGGTCGCCTTTCCAATCTCAATGGCCATTCAGATATTCCATAGCAAGCTTGATGCAGTCCCTCTCTCCGTCGTAGGCCAACCGCCCCAGGGCGTCATCCAGTGAGGCCCATTCGACCATCTGGACTTCCACGCTTTCGTCGGAGAGACTCCCTCCAACTACTCTGAGCAGATAAAAGTCGACCTTCTTGTAGACCCGCTCCGGCACAGCGCGGGCGTAGGTATCGAGATACTCGTAACGAACTGTCTTCAGGAAGGACTCGAACTTGGTCTCAAGGCCGGTTTCCTCCTCAACCTCCCTCAGGGCTGCAGTCAGAGGCTCCTCCGAAGGGTAAAGCCGTCCCTTGGGTAGTTGCCACCGGCGGCAGTTCCTGTCTGTGGCGATCAAAGCAACTTGAATCGAATTGCGGGCGCTGACCTGATGTAGACGATACGCAACACCGCCTGCGGAATGGATGTGCCGGGCCGTGTATTCGTTCGAACGATCCTGCCCGGTATCATCCGGCCCGGCAGTCTGTTCATGTTTGGCCCCGTCGTTGTGGGCCGAAGATTGCTTTTCTGCTTTACCGTTGTCCTGTTGAGACTTCATCAATGTTCTTCCAGAGAAAGGAATATCAAGCTTCTGTAGTACATGGACTGCCTACGCTGCATTCTGTGGGGCTAATGCCAGGGCAATTGATTGCTGCCAACATGATCAGCCCATTTTGTGCTTTTTCTTCCTGTCTTGCGTCATACGGCCTTCTGTAATGATTGCAGCCAAACCGCGGGCTACCTGTTCCCAATTGTCCGGGGGGAATTGCGCAAGTGAAAGAGGCAGGAGCGACGGCGTAGTAAACGGTAGCGCTCCCATCAACTCAGCCTGCGACCACACATTCCGGGCACGTGCCAATACCACGTGAATCTCCATCCACTTAGAAAGTAACACGAACCAGTGAGCCAGGGCTTCTCCTGCGCCGACTACATGTGACGCAGCCGGCGCGTCGGCAGCGAAACGGAAAGCGATTCTGCCATCCTGGTCAATCCACAGGCGATGAGGAATCATTGGCCCTGGCGACACTTGCGCAGCGGTCCATCGTGCGAATTGGCTGTGCATATTCGAGATTAGTGGTGGATTAAGCCACTCCACCGCCGTGGCGATTGGTCGGCTCAGAGGAGGATGGCAAGGGGATGTTTTAAGTGAACTGTCGTCGTCGTACCAGTACCACATTGCCATGACATGCGCTCTGTCTCTAGAAGATTGCGCGTTCCGTCCCCTGATACGAAGTCACCGCACCCCGGCGGTTCCCGAGCACCAGACTACGTCGGAGGTTCCTAGTTGGAACGCGCCAGCTGAAGCTAGCCCAATCAAATCGCATAGTGCTCAAGTATCCCGCGTTCCCTTAGCAATCGGGAACTTGAATAGGCATGAATCATATCACAGTCGGTGGAATTCCGCAGACTGAAAGGTCGAAAAGGAAGAGTCTCAGACTCCCTCAATTAAAGCCTGTTTCAGCACAGTCTATTCAAAGTGACTGCCACGGATCGAGTGCTGTTCCGACCACGGTTGAAGCTGGAGATCGATCGCGAGACTTCTGACAGACGAAGGTTCAAGCACAGCAGGGGGCTGCCGATAAGAGTTGGAGAGACGGATGAATTGAGGTATGATTCTGCCGCTGTGTATGAGAAAGGTAGTTCCAACATAACTAGGAAAGTTCCCCAGACGTGACTCGTCCAAGGCATACGAAGGGTCGGCTGACACCCATCGCTCCACCGAAGCTGGTTCATTCCGCCGCCCAATATGATCAGTTTCTGAAGCATGTAACGAGTCAGCCGTGGCTGGCGCTAGACACAGAGAGCGACAGCCTTTTTCGCTATTCGCCTCGAGTCTGTCTGATTCAAATAACTCTCCCAACTGACCCGTCAGGAAATCGTTCGGTCTCTGATCACGCCAACGTTGTCGACTATCTGATCGATCCACTGCAGTTGCGAGACCTGTCGGGACTGGGAGAAATCTTTGCTGATGACGCCACTGAAGTCATCCTCCATGCTGCTGAAAACGATATTCTGACGCTGCAGAGGGACTTCAACTTTCGGCTTCGGCAGTTGTACGACACACAACTTGCGGCCCGGATCTTGGGACGCCAGGGCGTCGGCCTGGCCAAAGTGCTGTACGAAGAGTTCGGAGTCGTCAGTGATAAGAAAATGCAACGTACGAATTGGGGTAAGCGCCCGCTGACCCCGCAACAACTGACCTACGCGCAGATCGACACCCACTACCTGCCTGCCCTGCGCGCCCGCCAAATCAGCAGTCTGAAGAAAGCTAACCGCTGGGAAGAAGCACGGGCCGCTTTTCGGATGCTGGAAAAAATTGACTACAGGCCACCGGAGCCGCGAACAGTCTGGCAGTTGAAGCAGATCCGATCCGTGGCTGAGAATGACCTAGGCGTCTTGCAGGCAATCTGGGAATGGCGGGAGAGTTTTTCCAAGCAGGCAGACCGGCCGCCTTTCAAAGTCTTGGGAGAGAGATCGATGATTCCACTGTCCCAGAAGCGGCCGCGATCGCTGGCCTCACTCAGGGATATTCCGGGGCTCAGCGCAAGGCAGATTTCTTGGTTTGGCAGGGAGTTGTTGGCGGCAGTCCGAAGAGGGGAGCAATTGCCAACTCCTCAGAGACCGACTCCAGTTCGGAAGACAGACCCTCTTCTCACTGCGGCGGGAAAGAAGCGCTATGAAGCTTTGCGTCAGTGGCGGACAGAGACTGCCGCAGCACGCGGTGTTGATCCCGATATCGTCTTCAGTAATGAGACTTTGGTGCAGATATCGGCTTGTCGGCCTACAAACTTGGCCGAGCTACAGGAGATTCCTTCAGTGGGGCAGTGGAAGGCACAGATGTATGGGTCAGCGCTCTTCAGTTTACTTGGTAACGGCCACAAGTAGCAGTTAGCTTAGAAATTACACTTTCGAAATAGCTGCCCCTCTGCTGCCAAAGCTTGGGACGCAGGTCTCAAGTAAGGGACTCGTATAGCGAAAGTCAGGCGGGCTGGAGTGCCAATGGATCGGGCATATCGTCAGCGCCGATATTCCCTTCAAAGACATCAACAAACTCATGGGCATCTAGCGTCTCACGCACGAGTAGAGCTTCAGCGACCGCGTCCAGCCGCAGTCGGTGAACCCTAAGAATGTCTTGTACTCTTTCATGCTGTTCATTTACTATGCTCTGCACTTCGCTGTCAAGGGACTCCGCAACTTCCTCGCTGTAGTCGCGTTGTTCGGTCAGTTCCCTACCTAGAAAAGGGTTCTCCTCCTGACTGCCGATTTGGAGTGGTCCCATTTTCTTACTCATTCCGAACTTGGTTACCATGGCACGTGCCATCCGAGTGATTTCCTGAATGTCATCCTTGGCACGATTGGAAATGTCAGAGAAGACCAGCTCCTCTGCTACTCGTCCCCCGAGCATCACGGCAATTTGGTCTAAGAAATAGGATCTTTTCTGCAAATAACGGTCCCGCTCGGGCACTGTCAAAGTGGCGCCTTCCGACATACCGCGAGGGATAATTGTTACTTTGCGTAGCGGGTCTGCGCCTTCAACTAAGTGGGCAATTATGGCGTGGCCAGCTTCATGATAAGCCCCGTATCGGCGGTCGCGATCGGTAATCAGGCGACTGCGGCGTTCAGGACCTCCCAGAGCGATTCGCTCAATCGACTCCTGCATCTCCGTCATGGCAATTGTGCGCCGGTTTCGCCGTGCGGCCAGTATCGCGGCCTCATTGACCAGGTTTTCCAGGTCCGCGCCGACAAAGCCGGGAGTCTGTCGGGCAATCAGGTCCAAATTTACGTTGGGATCCAGGGGTTTTCCTTTGACGTGCACGTCGAGAATAGCTCTTCGGCCCTGCAGATCGGGGCGATCCATGGTGACGCGCCTGTCAAAACGGCCGGGGCGCAGCAGAGCGGGATCAAGGATGTCCGGGCGGTTGGTAGCGGCAACCAGGATGACGTTAGTATCAGTGCCGAATCCGTCCATCTCCACCAGGATCTGGTTCAGTGTCTGCTCGCGCTCATCGTGGGAGCCGCCCAGACCGGTACCGCGATAGCGCCCGACTGCGTCGATCTCGTCGATAAAGACGATGCAGGGGCTGTTGCGCTTGGCCTGCTCGAACAGATCGCGTACGCGGCTGGCGCCAACGCCGACAAACATTTCGACAAACTCGGAGCCGCTAATGCTGAAGAAGGGCACTCCGGCTTCGCCTGAGACGGCCTTGGCCATTAGCGTTTTGCCCGTTCCGGGCGGGCCAACCAGCAGCACACCCTTAGGGATGCGAGCCCCAAGCGCAACGAATTTCTGCGGCTCTTTCAGGAATTCTACAATCTCCTCGAGCTCCTGCTTCGCCTCATCCGCGCCGGCAACATCGCTGAAGGTGACTGTGGGTCGGTCGCCGACAAACATGCGAGCTTTGCTCTTCCCAAAAGAAAGGGCCTGGTTGTTGCCGCTCTGGCTCTGGCGGAACAGGAACAGAAAGAGTCCGGCTATCAGTATGAGAGGGAGCAGATTTATGATCAACGCAAACCAGTTGCCCGAATTCGATGGAGGCTGGACATTGATTTTGACCTGTGCCAGTCTCTCCTCTGAGACGCCCATTCCCTGCAGTGTTCGAGTCAGGGCAACGCCTTCCTCCTTGCGGCTGGCAAGGGGCTGTTCGCTGCCCGGCGAATAGATCTGCAGCCTCTCTCCGCGAACGTCAATTCGGGCGACCTCGCCCCGCTCGATCTGCCTTGAAACATCGCTCAGACTGATGTTCTGAGGCCTTTCGTTAGGGCCGTACACATTCAGAAACAGGGCGGCGGCGGCCACCAATATCAGGAGATAAACAAATGCGTTTCGAGTCCAGTTACCGCTCACAAAGTCTCCTTGGCAATCAGAGTTTAATGCACTGGGAGTATATCATAGAGGTTCCCTTATCATTAAGTATTGCGGATTGGAAGAATCTCGACTGTTTGCCCCATTCCTATCTTACCTTTTTGGTAAGATGTGAATCGAGCGTGCCGTGAATTTTTGCCTATGATTGCACAGTTTCCTGATACGTTTCTCGATACCCCGTCTTTCTCCAGAGTCACGCGTGCAACTCGCCTAATGACCTCTCATCCTGGCTGACGTATTCGGCGACTGGGCTTTCCACCCGCCCATAGCCGCTCCAAATCTTGAATCCCAGAAGGGCAAGCAGATCCGGAGAAGCATCTGCCAGCATTTCGGATCGGGCGCCTATCGTGAAGTTCTCTTGAGGACGAAATTGCGGTCCGCAAAAAGTGGTTAGCAGCCCGTAACGGTTTCCTGAACTGACATTTGCACCGGTTCCGTGCCAAAGCCTCCCATCAAAAACCATGGCCGTACCTGCTGTCCCCTCGGCAGCGAGTGTTTCGCCCGCGTCGTCTATTGGTCGAGGGGGGCGGCCTCGAAGGTGGCTGCCGGGCACGAATCGGGTCCCTCCATTTTCAGCACTAAAATCGTTCAGCATCCACATTACGTTTACGCAGACACACGGCGAAATCATCACAGGAGCATCTTTCCCCATCAGATTGGGGCGCTCGCGAGTAATCGAACCAACTGGAATCGGTGACGGCTCTCGGTTAACGGGGTGGGGCATCCACCATTGATCGGTATGCAGGTTCATGGCAACGCCACCCGGTTTGGCAATATTAGCTGAGTAGCTGGACAGCAGGTAATCCTCGCCCAGTACATGGGCGACAACTGCGCGTACGCACTCAGCAGAAAGTATCTGGCGAAATATCTGGCCTTTGTTTACCAGCATCCACACGCGTTGATTGACACCCCCGGCGGCAGCGGTGTAGGCCTGCTGTCTGGGGCGTCCTTTCCCATCCGTAAACGCTCCCCACTGTTGTTTTGGGCCCCCGTCCTCAAAGGCCGCACCCTGCTTCAACTCCGCTGCCGCCTGTTCCTTCAGTCTTTTGAGAGCAGTGTCCACGACCGCCTGCTCCAGCGCGTTTGCAATCAGACAGTAGCCATAATCGTCTATATCGGACTTAGCCTGCTCAAGGTTCGAAGTCGCTTTGGGCAAGTGTAGGGTGGATTGCATTAGATTCCTCCAGTAAGGACCGTTTACAGTACTCTAATCCATTTTTGGCCGCACTGCAATGCTATTCTGCCCTCGTGTTCTTCCAGTGGAGTACCATTCACCGACGGCTTCCAATCCCTCAGTTGCCAGAAGGACCTTTCAAGGTTTAGAACCAAACGTTAGCTTTGGCTCGTTCTGGGACTAAACTTGCCCGTGACTTGCTTATGTCAGTGCGAGTTCGGAATCCTTGGGATGCACCTGGCCGCCTGACAGACCCTCTCTCCGCGCTATACTGCCTACCTTCAGATGGGACAGTATGTTGGGGTGGAATTGTTCGCAGGGGACCAGTACGGTTTAGTCCGCTCCCGAGATCCTTTTCGTCTCCCGCGAGTGAAGGCCCCAGATTGTTCAGTTTTGGCCCACTTTTGGGATCCCGAGATCAACCTGAACTGTTTCGAACGGGGGATTGGCTGTGCTAGAATGGTCAGCTATGGATAGTTTCGTCTTGCCCTGGACTGCACTCATTGTTCCCGTCGGGCCTCCGCTCGTCCTGACCTTGGGCAGCGTTGTACTCTGGATAATGGGCCGCTTTGTGCGTCCGACTTCTCGATGGCAGGCATTTGGAAGTGCGACGGGAATCCTCAGTGGAATTGCTCTTCTTTTCTGGGGATTGGCTGCGGCCATGACGGTGGCACTGCGTGTTCAACCTACCGCCCCAATTTACAGTATTCCCTGGCAGCCCTTCTTCTCTCCAGGCGCCGACCTGTTGTGGGTCAGCAACGGCTGGAACTGGTACGTCTCCTTCCTGATACTCCTGCTTGGAGGGGGAGGATTGCTATTCAGCGGCATTTCCGGACAGAGCAGCGAGCAGACCACGGACGAAAACTGGCATGGCAGAGCGATGACGCTTGCCTTGTCCTTAAATGCCATTTCAAGCGCCCTTTTCTTTGTCAGTAGCGGAAATCTCCTTACCGTTACCCTGATGTGGGTCGTAATGGACCTCTTTGTCATTGCCCGCAGTGCAGTTGTTCCCGAAGGACCCGGACCGTCGTCCACGCGCCAGTTTCAGGGTCTGAGCATGATGGGAGCATTGCTGCTGCTGATAGGGCTGCTTCCGGCCGGCCAAAGTGGACCTGCCGAACTCCTGGAGGGCGGCCAACTGCCCCAAGAGACGGTGATTCTTATGCTGATTGCCGGCGTCATCAGGGCTGGTGTCTATCCCTTGCACCTGTGGCTTTTGCCGCACAGAGGGGAACGGTTATACATGCCGGACCGCCTAATCGACCAGATGCCTCCGGCGTTGTGCGGACTTTGGCTGCTGGGTTGGTCCAGTGGCCTGGCCGGAGAGGAGCTTCTTGCGCGCCCTGAAATCGTAGCCCTTGCCCTATTTGGCTTACTTGGCTCTGCTATCGCCACATTCACCACCACGACCAGACAAGAACATACTACATTTGTCCTGGTAACTGCGGTAGGAATAGCCGGCCTGACGAGTATTTTATCGGAGATCCGAGGGCCGGCTGCCGTTCTTTGGCCTACGACGACTTTCGCGTTGGGAGGGGGCCTTTGGTTGATTGGGGAACGAATCTGGCGAGCCTGGCACTGGCAGATTCCAATAAGTGTAGGTGTACTGGCTCTGGTGGGAGTTCCCTTCACGCCAGGGTTTCTTACCCAATCCGTAGTAGCACAACTTTTGGTCGTTGGAAGCTGTCCCGACGAGAGCGCTCTGTGCGGGAAACTGGGTGTTTTAATGTGGCCCCTCTTTGCAGCATACATAATTACCCAGATGATATACGTCTCTTCTCTGTTGCGCAGTTGGGACAGTGAGCCTGGCGGTTCCGTGTGGGAACTGAGCCCGAACGCCTGGATCATCGGTAGACTACTGGTATACGTAGTGATTCTTGCCATCCCGCTGACAACCGCCGGCCTGTTTCCCGAGATGATGACCAATCTTGCCAATCTTCCTGATGCCATTCCCCGCGGCGCCGGGAATCCACCCAGTGCGGTCGCGAGTTGGCAGGTTTGGTTGACCCTTGCAGGTCCGCTCACTTTGGGCATTTTCCTGGCAATCGCCCGCATTCACGTCAGAGAGATACTGAGTACAAATGACAATAGAGCCGGAACACTGCCCACCCTGCGGGCATGGTCGATCCGAATAGCTCGTCTCACAACTCTGGACTGGATTTCGGGACTGACCAGGTGGGGCACCGGCAGGATGGGAGCCGTGTGGGATGTTGGACTGGAAATTGTTGAAGGCGCAGGCCACATGGGATGGGTCGTCGTCTTCGGCATCATCAGCTATTTGTTGTTGAGTGCGTAATCATAATATTGCAGTGAGGAGATAGCATTAAGTTGGGGTCTGTCCGAGGTCGAAATAGTGAGATGAAAAGCTCTGGATAGATTGCAGGTACAGTGTTCAATGGAGTACGAGTCGGAGAATTGTCCAGAAGACTCCGAAACCTTAATCTGTGCAGTGCCCCATATAGGTCGACCGCCTTTCGCATTCCAGCAGCGCAGTTGCAAGGTATTTGAGTCGAACGGTTGGAATCTATGGCTGATTTTTGGGCTTCAGTACCAATACATTTGATGCTTGGACTTATAGCAAGCATTCCCGTCGTCTTGTGGGACTGGCGGATTGCGCTGCCCGGAATTTTAATCACCCAATTGGGAACAAGCGTATTGATTAGCGCGGTATACGGACTGCCGGCACCCTGGCCGACGGTCCACATTAGCGTACAATTCTTGGCCTGCCTGATTCTTCTGCTTTCAATCCTACAGACGAGCAACGTCCAGGTACGAAACTCCGGCGAGTTCAGTTCAAGGCTTTTTCGCTTGCTTGTCCTGGGTATAGCGGCCCTGATGGTCTGGAAAGCGAGCGAAGGCATTGAATTGCCGCTCCTTGAAAATGCTACCAAAGTGTTGTTCATTTGGTTTGCGGCCGTGGCACTGATTACGCTCGGGATGAGTGAGACTGCACTATTCGGAGGCATCGGTCTTCTCCTGTGGTTGATTCCCGTTCAGACCTTTCTGTCAGTGCTGTTTCCCTTGCCTGCAGTCATAGTTTTGCTAGGCATTTTGCAGATATTGGTTGCTTTAGCTTGCAGCTTCCTTCTTCTTGCCGAGGACGATGCGCTCACGCTTATCGAAGCGCCATCCACTGATCCTGACTTGGCCCCGGGCGTCCATCACCGCCACAGCATTACTTCCGGCGCCAGAGTCCTAGGGTATGGCATCGGATACTGGTTCTATACCCTCGTCAATCGACGTCAGAATAATGAAGCTGGAAACGGTAGAGGCGTAGCTTCATGATTCTGTACAGTTCGGCCGCGTATCGAGCTAGTAAGGGCGTCACGAACTCCGACGGGTGGTTATCCGGTTGCTGGGAGGACGTTTGGGGCGTGCCCAGAAGTCATACACAGAGAATGACCCGCCGCGTTCCATGATTCAGCTTGCCCTGCCATCCTTCCTGTTCAGTCTCTTCCTCCTGGCTATAGTCTCCAGCTACATTCTACGCCGATGGGAACGAGGCGTCTCGCTGATCAATGGCTCAGTGCTGAGTCTCGTTGGCGTGTTGCTGTGGCAGTATCCGTTGGACGCGCCATTGATTTCCTTCCCATTTGCCCCTGTGGAACTCGACTTGCGCGCAGGGATATGGCAGTACGGTTTCCGTCTACAGTTGACACAGACAAATGAACCAATCGTTGTCATCGTCCTCCTCCTCTTGGGAACGGGCATGCTTCTGACGGCCGCGGCAAGTCAGGGGAGGGTCTTTCCTCCATCGATGTTGCTCGTAGGAGCAGGCTATATCGGAATTGCGCTGATGGTTGATGCACCGATTTCGCCGGTGTTTCTCGCGCCGACCTTTCTGGCAATACTGATGACAGTAAGCGTCTTCCCTCTTCAAGTGGGCATCGAAAGGGAGGCATTGAGTCCCTTGCGTGCGATGCTGCCGCCCATACTGGCGACTCCATTTGTGTTGCTGGCCGCGTGGAATATGGAGCAGTTGCCCCTTAATCCTCAGGATATCCGGCTTGCAGCTGGTGGTGCGCAACTTCTCGGAGCAGGGCTCTTAATTCTTCTGGCGCCGGTGCCCCTGCATATTGCCCAGCCCCAGTTGGGCGAGTCCTCGCCACCGATTGCGATGGCTCTGACGATTCTCCTTTACCAGACCCTGGTTCTCTATCTATACTTTCTTGCTACTTCGAGTTTTCCCTTGCTCTTGAACAGCACTGCTTTAAACGTGTGGCTCTCCTCAACGGCAACAATCACTTTGGTTTGGGGCGGAGTGGCTGCAGCGGCCGCCAGTCATCCGGGACGGTTGCTAGGGTATGCAATGCTTCACGATTGGGGCCTGATTCTGTTGCTACTTGCCGGCTCTGACGAGGGCAGCCTGCCTATGGTTATCGCTCTCTTTGCGCTACGGATTTTGAGTGCAATGAGCGCATCCGCTGGCCTGTCGCAAATTCGACAGGCAGCAGATAGCTTGGATGCAGAAGACCTTCACGGAATTGGCGCCCGACTGCCTTGGAGCACGGCGGCTTTTCTCCTAGGTAGCCTGGGACTGGCAGGTTTCCCTTTAACAGCGGGGTTTTCAGGACACTGGTCGGCAATTCAGGCCCTGGCAGAAGGCGACTGGCGCTTCGCGGCGATAGTGCTGATCGCCAGCGGCAGCGTTATATTCGGGTTCGTGCGAATGGTCGGCATATTCTTTGGACGCCTTACCTACCCCCAGTTACCCCGTGAAAGGCCGTTAGGCGTGTTCTTCTCCTTGATGGCGATTCTTCTGGTCACTGGCATGGCCATCGCACCCCAGTTATTCGAAGGACCGCTTGCCAAGACCCTGCTGGCATTTGACTGACCAAAAACTGCCAGAATCTTCCCAACATACATCTGATAGAGATTGATAGTCCACGCCTGTTAAGGTTAGGATAACAGGTACTGGACAGACGATCACCGAGGAGCGCATTTCAACCTGCGCGGTCAGATGGATTGTTCCGTCAATTCCGAACTTCCTTCCTTAGGAGGCCAGCCATCGCCGGCGAATCGCATAGCCGTTCATCCAGACTAGAGGCGTTTTACAATCGGAGTTTGGAAGACCGAGTCACCTTCGTATCGGAGTGGGCGGAGTTGACCTGCGAAGAAACAGCGCTACTGGCCGAGAGTATCGGCCCGAAGCAGGCCGATATGATGATCGAAAATGTCGTCGGCCGTTTTGCCATGCCATTGGGGATCGGGGCAAACTTCCGTATTGACGGGAGAGACTACCTCATACCGATGGCCGTAGAGGAGCCGTCGGTCGTTGCAGCTGTCAGCGCTGCCGCACTCTTGGCGCGTGCTGGAGGCGGTTTCTCAACGGGCAGCACGGATCCGGTTATGATCGCTCAAATTCAGCTTCTCGACGTAACCGACGCGAACAGAGGAAAAAGCGCTATACTTTCCGCTCGAGAGGAAATTTTAGCTCGCGCCGATACCAGCCCTTCCCTATCGCGCTTGGGTGGCGGTCCCATAGGCATAGAAGTGCGGCATCTGCCCGACACGCCTGCAGGACCGATGCTAGTCGTTCACTTGTTAATCGACTGCCGGGACGCAATGGGGGCCAACGCTGCCAATACTGCAGCTGAAGCCGCGGCCCCGTTGATTGAGCAACTCAGTGGAGGCCGGGCGGGACTGCGTATCTTATCCAACCTGAGTGACAAGCGACGCGCGTGGGCCGAAGTTGAAATTCCCGCCCATGCGTTCGACAGCAAAGAATACTCCGGCAGAGAGGTAATTCGCGGCATCGCTGAGGCGAACGCCTTCGCCTTTGCGGATACCTATCGAGCAACGACCCACAATAAGGGTATCTTCAACGGTGTGGACGCGGTGCTTCTGGCCACCGGGAATGATTGGCGTGCTGTGGAAGCAGGCGCTCATGCTTGGGCAGCCCGCGACGGTCAGTACCGAGCGCTTACCAACTGGCATGTGCGCACCAGCGAAGATTCCGAAACCTTGTACGGACGTCTGGAGTTGCCGCTGGCTGTCGGTACTGTGGGCGGAGCGACTCGGAGCCACCCTTCTGCCCGAATTGCATTGAAAATTCTCGGCTTTGACGTCTGTGGACAGGTTGGCTCTGTGTCTGAATCCGATGGTTTGGACGGCGATGCGGGCGACGAAACAGGCCGACACGGTGCGAAAAGGCTGAGCGAAATTGTTGCCGCCGTAGGTTTGGCCCAAAACCTTGCAGCACTGCGTGCACTGGCGACCACGGGAATTCAAAAGGGGCATATGCGTCTCCATGCGCGTCAGGTTGCAGTGGCGGCCGGCGCTGAAGGCGAAGCGGTCGAGGATATCGCCGGGCAGCTTGTTGCCGAGGGAAGTATTCGAGTAGAGCGGGCCAAAGAGCTGTTGCGATAGTGTAGGATTCGACGGGCATTGAATGGCGCGTCGAGAGTGCGCGAAAAGAGGATTTCTTATGTTGAATCAACCAGTTCAGCAGGTAGGGATTGTCGGATACGGGGCCTACGTCCCGCGTTTCCGATTGCCTGGAGCAGAGATTAGCAGAATCTGGATGGACGAGATTGAAGCGGTGAACAAAAGGCAACCTGAGGGCAAGAATGCTCTGAAGAAAAGGAAAGCAAGCAGCCCCGTAAAGGAGAAGGCCGTGCCGGGGCTCGATGAGGACACGGCGACGATGAGCATAGAAGCGGCCCGCAATGCGCTCGCACGTTCACAGATCGACCCGCAGGAAATTCGCGCTGTTTGGGTGGGAAGTGAGAGTCATCCCTATGCCGTCAAGCCCACGGGCACAATTGTGGCCGAAGCGATAGGCGCCACACCCGCCACGCAAGCCGGAGACTGGCAATTCGCCTGTAAGGCCGGAACAGAAGCAATTCAAGCCGCGATGGGTCTGGTCGGGAGCGGCATGGCGCCCTATGCCCTGGCAATTGGGATGGACACTGCACAGAGCCGACCAGGTGATGCGCTGGAATACACTGCGGGCGCAGGCGGTGCGGCGATACTGGTGGGTGCAGCAGAGGAATCGGTTGCTGTTATCGAGCGAAGTTTGAGCTTTGTCTCCGATACGACTGATTTCTGGAGAAGGCCCGGAAGCCAGTTTCCCAGCCATGCCGAACGATTCAGCGGAAACCCCGGGTACTTCGGCCATGTGTTGCCGGCCGCTGAGCAGATGATGCAGGAAACAGGTGTAACTGCGGCTGAGATCGACCATGTCGTTGTACATCAACCTAATGTGAAATTTCCAATCCGGGCAATGCGGACGTTGGGCTTCGAGGAAAGACAGTGGGTGAGCGGTCTGCTGGTCGGGGAGATTGGCAATACCTACGCCGGGTCTGCCCTTGTCGGCCTTACCGCGATTCTAGACATTGCTGCAAAGGGCCATCTTATCCTAATAGTGAGCTACGGCAGCGGTGCTGGCTCTGACGCCTTCCTTCTGCGTACAGTAGATCGCCTTAATGCCGTTCAGTGTAGCGCTCCTACAACTCGTGAGTACATCGATCGTCGTACTGAAATTGACTATGCGCAATATGTGCGCTTAGGGGGAAAATTGGCCGAACACTGACAACTACTGCTCCGCCTTTAGCGCCTTCAGGGAATTTAATAGAAGAGTAGGCCAGTGGCCTTCCTCATCAATGGGAATATAGATGGCTTGGCGCCCAACGTGAATCGCATTGTTCGGTATAAACTCGCCTTCATCGTTAGTGTAGCCTAGGGCCATCCGTAAGAAGTATTGCAACTTCCGCCGTGGACTGTCGTCTAACTCCCCGTTAACAACGTAGGATGAACCAATTGCATGCAGAGGAAATCCTTGCGGAAGACGGACAGCGATCTGATCGCGCCGGCGGCCGATGTTCAATATACCTGCACTCAGCGCCTCCATTTTCACCTGGATCTGGTAAAACAGGTTCTCCAATTCCAGTGGAATGGCGTTCGTTTCCGTGTCTTTACCAAAGCGGTCCTCTATCTCCCTTCGCATTTCTTCCAGATCCTGCAAAGAATTCAGACCGGCAATGCGGCGATAGAGTTGAAGGCGCAACCCCTCGTCTTCGACATAATCTGCTGGAATCTCGGCTCGCAGAGGCAGGTCGAGCGTGACCGGAGGGGCAAGCGGATCATCTAGTGCTATTGAGAAAGGGGCCCCGTCCGGCTGCTGCCCTGTCACGTGAGACGCGCGCTCTCCATTGGCGGCTTCCGTCCCAGCTCGGTCGCCGTTCTTTCCTTGGGCCTTGGCAAACCGCTCCCTCTTGTCTCGGAGTTCATTGACCGATTGGGCCAGAAGGCGGGTATAGAGGTCGAATCCCACACTGGCCATCTGGCCGTGCTGCCTCGCGCCTAGCAGCTCTCCTGCCCCTCGGATTTCAAGGTCACGCATGGCGATTCTAAAGCCTGCGCCCAACTCGTCACTACTTTCAAGCAGGGCTTCCAGCCGGCGGCGTGCGTCGACGGTCAATGTGGTGTGGCGATCGTGGAAAAGATAGCAGTAGCCCCTCATTGCGCCGCGGCCGACCCGGCCTCGCAACTGGTACAGCTGGGCCAATCCGAAATGGTCGGCACGATTTACTATGATTGTATTGGCCCGGCGAATATCGAGCCCATTCTCGACGATCGTAGTGCAGACAAGTACATCGATTTCTCCGTCGGCAAAGCGCATCATCGTATTTTCCAATTCGCGCTCAGCCATCTGCCCGTGCGCTACTGCAACGACCGCCTCTGGCATTTCGCGTTGCAGACGTGTTGCCAACGTTTGTAGTCCTCGCACGCGGTTATGGACGAAGAAAACCTGCCCGTCGCGCTCAAGTTCCCTTTGAACAGCCTGACGAACCAGTGTGCTGTCGTACTCTGAAAGAATCGTACGCACAGGGAGTCGTTCCCTGGGGGGCGTGTTAATGGTACTCATGTCGCGAACGCCGCTAAGACTCATGTGCAGAGTACGTGGGATCGGTGTCGCGCTGAGAGTAAGCACGTCCATCTGAGACCGCAATTGCTTGAGACGCTCTTTGTGGCTGACGCCAAAGCGTTGCTCCTCATCGATAATGAGTAGTCCAAGCGAATTAAACTGCACATCTCTTGAAAGCAACCTGTGTGTACCAATGACTATGTCAACAGTCCCTTCCAGCAGTTTCTGCAGCACCTTCTCCTGCTGGGCCTGCGTTCGGAACCGCGATAGCATTTCCACTAAGATGGGAAACTGCTTCAGGCGCTCGCTGAAGACTCGAAAATGCTGCTGTGCAAGAACCGTTGTCGGCACAAGCACAGCCGCTTGTTTTCCATCCATCACCGCCTTGAACGCCGCGCGAATGGCAACTTCCGTCTTGCCGTAGCCGACGTCACCTATTATGATCCGGTCCATTGGCCGGTCAGTTTCCATATCGCGTTTGACGTCGATGATGGCGTCGATTTGGTCTGCCGTCTCACGGAAGGGGAAGGCTGCCTCCATCTCCTCTTGCCAGGGACCGTCCGGACTGAACGCGTATCCGGGGACGATCTCCCGCTCCGCGTAAAGCTTTAATAGATCTTCGGCAATGTCTTCAACGGCTTTCTTGGCACGCGCCTTTACTGTCTGCCAGTCGCTCGTACCCAGGCGTGTTACAAAGGGTGGGATGCCGGAATCCCCCGCCCCTACATAACGGCTCAGCCGGTCTGCCTGATGCACAGGGACATATAGTTTGTCGCCCCTTGCGTAATTCACTTGCAGGTACTCCCGCTCGACTCCGCCCATTTCGAGTCTTGACAGGCCTTCATACACACCGATGCCGTGCTCCATGTGAACGACGTAGTCGTTCGGGCTGACGTCGGCAAAGAAAAGTTCTGGGGCCACAGTGGACTGTGACCTGTGCCGCTGTTGTCGGGTCTGACGAGTCCAGCCAAACAGTTCCGAATCAGTGTAGAGGCGCAGGGACACAGGCTGCCTGCCATCGCTGTCTTTCCCCGGTGTCGGAGACCCGTTCATGACAAACCCTTCCGACAAAACGCCCTGCAGTAGAGAGATTCCGTTGTCAGGGGGCGTGTCCAGGTCGGAGATCAGGTTCGCCGGCAACTGAGCCTCACACAGTTCCTCTTGTAGTCGAGCCGTCTGCCGAGAAATGAGGACGATCCTATCGGAGGAGTTGGCATACTTCCTCATCTCCTGCAAAATGCGCTTCGTTTGACCGGCAAAGTGAGGACAAGGGACAAACTGGCGCGCGAAGGCAGAGCTCTCGGCCTCTCTGTGTTCCTCCAAGAGCCCGGTTGTACCCAGAATTAGAGGGTTGCGCACCGCAATCTGATCAAGAATATCTTCCGGGCTGAAGAAACTGGAGTCGAATTTTGAAGGAAGTTCGTGGCCGCGCAGAAGCTCCTGGTAAGTTCGATCCCTCTTTTCTTCCGCCTCCTTGAGGCTTGCGGCCAACTGCTCGCCATCGTCGATCACCAGTAGTCCATTATCGGGCAGATGGTTCAATAAAGAAGCTGGACGGCTGTAAAGATAGGGCAGATACCACTCTATGCCTCGAAATGTACGCCCGGCACCAAGGTCCTCCAATTCGCGTGCAATTTCTTCACGGATGGCAAGAACCAGGTTCGGATCCTCCAGCAGCGCGGCGCGCAAAGCCTCAAGTCCGGCGCCGCTTGCCGAGATCGCCCCGTCCCTTCCTCCTTCTGCTGACTCTTCCGCCAAAGTGTTCTGAACAGGGGAGGCGCCTTTCTGTTGGCTGTAAACCATCTCGACAGGGGAGACTTCTTTAGAAAGAGCTGAAACGGCACTGCCAGATATGACGCTTCCGAGAGCTTCACTTCCTGGCCCGATCAGAACCCTTTGAAGCTGTTGTTCGCTGCGCTGTGTCGCCGGGTCAAATGACCGGAGCGTTTCCACTTCGTCACCAAACAGGTCAATGCGGACAGGATAGGGTAGATTGGGGGGCCAGATGTCGATGATTCCGCCGCGCCGAGCGAAAGTTCCTGGCTCCTCCACCACCTGCATCGGTTCGTAACCGCTGTCCACCCACCGCCCCGTAAGCTCATCCAATTGTACGAAGCTGCCGACGCGTAGGGGCCTCAGGGACATACGAAACGTCTTGGCAGGCAACGTTTTCTGCATCAAGGCGCGCGCAGAGGAGACTACGACCGATGGCTTTTTGACCTTTTGCTGTAGTGATGCCAGTGCGGTCAGTCTGAGCTGGCGTGTACGTCCTGTCCACGGAATACGTTCAAAAGGCAGTGCGTCAGGATCTGCATAGAGAGATATCGAAGCTTCCCCGTCGGAAGGTGGCAGGAACACTGCGAGTTGCTCGACCCACTTTTGGGCTTGATCGGCCGTTCCGGTCAACACGAGAACTGGACCTTCTTTTTCAGTCGCGGCGCCGGCAACGACAAATGCGCGCGTTGCCGCGTACAGCTTTTGGGGAGCAGAGTTGTGCCCTTTCAGAATTTCTTGGAAAGATGTCAGCGGTTTGAGCAGGTTAAGCAGACCGGAAAGATTCATTTTCTAATTGTATTAGCAGTCCGGATAGCAGGCGCCGGCAATCCTTGTTGGTTGCAAAGGGCTGAATTTGAAGTAAGGTTGGTCATGTGTTCAGGCCTTGGTCTCGGAGGGAGAGTTGAACCGATTCATTGCCAAGTCGATCCCGTAAAAGAGCCAGCTCTCGACGGCATCAGCAATGCGCGGGCGGAGGGAATCGAAGATAATCTCCTCGTCGAGGCTGAAGTTCTGCAGAACGTAGGCGGCTGGATCTATCGGTGTCTGGGGCCGACCTATGCCCACTCTGGCTCGCGGAAATCGATCGGTTCCTAACTGGCCAATTAGAGACTTCATGCCGTTGTGTCCCCCGCTGCCGCCAAAGGGACGCAAGCGCAACTTGCCGCTAGGGAGGTCAAGTTCGTCGTATATTACAAATATGTCCTGCGGTTCCACTCGGTAAAATTGTGCCAGCGGCGCGACGGCGTTTCCGCAAAGATTCATGAATGTAAGGGGGCGGACTATAAGCACTCTTTGGTATGGCGAATCTTCATTCGTCAAGCGGTTGCTTTCGTGCGCTCGCGGGTTTGTAAGAGTACCTGATCCGAAGAGTGCATTGAACTTTGCGCGCGTTATTGAAATGTCATGGCGCTCCGCCAGCAGGTCCACAACTTGAAAGCCGATATTGTGTCGATTGCGCGCATAACGGGGTCCAGGATTTCCTAGACCCACGATCATTTTCATGGTCAGCTACCCTGCGAATTTCCCGTTGAACTCGATTCAGAGCACGTTCACGCTGGGAAATCCAATCCTGTCACTGCCTGAGAAATCAGTAATTGCCAGCGGATCTTGAAACAGCCGCCTTCTGCCTCCGAATTGCGTCCCAAACCTGGTAGAAGTGAATAGCTGTCAGCATTTGATTATCTCGCAACTGAATCTACTGGCCAAAACGGAAGGACGACCGCAGGTCCGGGACACTGTATATGGCGGCAGATTGTTACGGTAAGGCCCGAGGGCGAATCCCGCAGTGACGACGGTCTTCGCCGGAGGATCAGTGAACGACCGGAATCGCCTCGACGGGCGCTGCCAAGGGAGCCCTGGCTGCAATCGCCGGTAGATTTAAGGCGTTTGGGCAGGCGGGTAGATTCAGTTCTGACAAGTGAGCGGCAACCGCGGCATTAGAGTCAGCTTGGCTTGATCCTGCAGGCAAGCACAGTTCATTGCCTGCAAGGTCAAGAATTGTCAGATTCGTGAGTGCACGAAGGTCTGGAATCGGTCCGGTCAGCCTGTTGTGGCCCAATTGAAGAACAGCCAACTTTGTAAGTGCGCTTAAGTCGGGCACCTGCCCAGTCAACTGGTTCCGGCTCACCGACAGCCAGGTCAAGCCCGAGAGAGCGCTCAGATCCGGAATAGGCCCCTCCAGGAAGTTGTGACTTAGGTCTAGCCACGTCAGATTAGTAAGGCCCGTGATATCAGGAATCGATCCGATCAACCGATTGTCTCCGAGATAGAGGGCTGTCAATTTCGTAAGGGTGCTCAGGTCCGGAATCGAGCCACTCAAATCGCTGTCAGTCAGGTACAATTCCTTGAGATCTGTCAGCATACTCAAATCAGGAATGGACCCACTGAATTGGTTTGAACCTAACGACAGGCTCGTGAGACGTGTAAGTGCACTCAAATCCGGCAAAGGGCCAGTAATCTGGTTGTTGTTGAGGAACAGGCCCTCCAAGTTCGTAAGGGCATCTAGTTGTGGCAACAAACCTGTCAATTGGTTGAAACTGAGGTCGAGGATCCTCAGGGCTGTAAGGGCGCTAAAGTCTGGGATTGAGCCGCTCAGCAAGTTGGAACCGAGTGACAGGATCGTCAGGCTTTCAAGGGCGCTCAGATCAGGGATCGACCCGCGCAGCCTGTTTCCTGTTAGGAGCAGTTCAGTGACTCTTCCGTTTGAGTCCAGGGTGACACCGTACCAGGTAGAGATCGGTTCGTTAGTTAGCCAGTTATTGCTATGCGCCCAGTTGGTGCCGTCGGTGGCGTCATAGAGCGCGACCAAGGCCGCTCTCTGCGTGGCCTCGGGTATCTGCGCGTTAGTAGGTACGGTCGCCGAGGCGAACTCGGACCACTCCCCTTCTACTCCGTTTGCGGTTATGGAGCGGATTACGTAGTAGTAGGTCCTGTTAGGCGTAAGTCCGCGATGTTCGAAGGACGTGCCACTTAATCTGTCGTTGACGGGCTGCCAACCGGGGTCGTGGGCCCACCAGGTCAATAGCTCGTATCTGTCGGCGCGGGAGTCTTCCGTCCATTCTAGCTCAATTGTGGTCGTCAACGTCTCCCTCGCGGTCAGCGAGGGAGCGGGGAGTTTCCCAGGTGGGGATATGCGTACTTGCCCCGACCATTCTCCAATCACTCCATTTGCATCCACCGCAGCCACTATGTAAGAGTAGTCGGATCTTGCCGCCAAGACATCGTCAACGTAAGTCCTACCTGCATAACTATCTTCATCGATCGACTCCCAGCCAGTGTTGCTGTTCTTCCACACTCTCAGGTCATAGTGGTCCGCGCCACTGATCTCTGTCCAACTGAGTTCGACCCTGGTCGCCTCAGTGTAAGCCGCGGAAAGCACAGGCGCGCGTAATCTACCGGCTACTGTGGTCGTAGGTGTAGGTGTAGGTGGAGACATAGGCGTCTCAGGCACGGTCGCATACGGAAATTCCGACCATTCTCCCTCGAGGCCGTTTACCTGGATTGCGCGGATCGCATAGTAGTAAGTCCTGCCGGCCGTTAGCCCGCGGTGTACGTACGACGCGCCTTTTAGGCCGTCATCAATGGGCTGCCACCCCGGGTCTTTGGCCCACCATGTGTAGAGCTCGTATCTGTCAGCTCCGGCGACTTCCGTCCACGTGAGTTCGATTGTGGTGCTAATTGTCTCCTTTGCGGTCAGCTTCGGCGCGGGAAGTTTTCCAGGGGCGGTTATGCGCACTTGGTTCGACCACATGCCAATCGCACCGTGAGCGTCAACTGCGGCGACTATGTAGTAGTAGTCAGGCTTTCCAGCTGCCAAGCCATAGTCGATATATGTCCTGCCAGAATAGTCGTCTTTTTCAATGCGTTCCCAACCAGTGTCGCTGTTCCTCCACACTCTTAGGTCATAGTGGTCCGCGCCGTCTACCTCGGTCCAACTGATTTCGACCATAGTCGACCCCGTGGACGTAGCGGTCAGAGTCGGCGCCTCCAGCTTCTCGAATGGTTCAGTTTGTAGTTGCGCCACAAATTCCGATTGAGGAGAAAATGGAGTCAGAGCGGCGAGTGGTGCGATCAATAGAAGGATGCGCCGTGGGACTGAGATCAGTTTCTCTTTCAGTGCCAAAATGGGACCGTCCTGAAGCTTCAGTGCGGGCTTTTCTCGCGCCCTGCGTACTATCCCAATGACCACGAGAACCTGACTTGCGCCGCGAAGGATATGTGAACTGCTTCAGCCTGTGAGCAGACAGATCCTAAGGAATCTACCATTAGGAACTTGGCAATTGACAAGCGTCTGCAGATGCTTCCGGGAAACTGTGCTGGGACGGGACCTGACTCCTGTCTCCAGGGCTATGGCGAAACATCATGACTGGCAAGTGGAACAGGAAGTGGTTGCCAGTCCTATTCGTTCTTGGTGATTACCCACTCCAGAAGACGCTTGGCAGCGAAAATTGCCCCCATCAAAAGGAACAAGCCTGCGCCCCACCGGACTCCTGTGAAGAATCGGCCGCGAAGACTGTCCAGCGCGAACGCTTCTCCCAGGTCTCCCAGAATTCCCGGTTGTTGAACAATTGAATTCTGGTTGGTCGAAGAGGTCTGGCCTTCTGTCGTATCACCACCGTCACTCCGGGATGGCGGCGGTGGCGTCGCGGTCGGTTCGTCGGCTGTACCCTCAATGTTCGGCTGTTCTACCCGAACTTCCGCGGCAGTAGGTTGCGGGAAAGGCGTTGGCGTATCGATTGGAATCGGTGTGGGTGTGGGCTCGTCAGGAGTAGGGGTAATCGGATCCCTGCTGACAGTTATATTGTGTACAAAGAACTCTCCGTAGTTGCCATCGGGCCGCACAACACGCATCCGCAGTGTATAAGTGCCTGGTGGAAGGACATCAGTATGCCATACACCGAGCTGTCCGTTGACTACCTGACGTGTTTCCCCGCCGAAATATGAGTAGGCTTCATCGCCCCTGGAGGATTCCTTATAGGAGAGCTCGTAGCGGGCGAAGGGAGTGCCGGTTGCTGTTCCTACGATGGGAACGGAACCGCTGACGCTGCTGCCTTGTTCGGGTGATGTAATTCCCGACTGGCCCGTCTGCTCGCTGCGTGCTTGAACTCTATCCAGTCGAAAATCTTGAAATTGGTCAAAAGAATATGCCGTACTGAATTGGTCAGCGGCCGCTTTGGAAGTGCCGATTATAAGGACCGACCCGATCAGTGCCGCTAACAAAACAACCAGGAAGCAAGGGGCTACCGAAAGGAACTTAAGTTTGTGCCTTTTGAAGCGAAATCTGCGAAGCTTGGCCATGAACACAATGGTCCTTTTTGGGCGTCTCCAGGCTGCTCCTGCACCTCAGTGGCCACTGCCATTTGCCAATTCAGGAATTACAAACCGACCCAAATGTGGAGAACTACTGCAAAGAATTAATGTAAAGAATAATTTCGACGATCTGTTCGTCGGTAAGGTTGGGTTGTCCACCCGAAGGCGGCATAGCGATGCCGGTCCGATTGTCCAGCGCATCGGCGGCGCGTCCATCCCGGATGAGGGCAAACATTTCGCTTTCAGTGAGGCCCGAAACTTGAGGTGAGTTTGCCAGGGCAGTACCCAATCCTTCGGCTCCTACCCCATGCTCACCATGACATGAAGCGCAGGCTTGTGTATAGAGCGTAGCCCCGTTCTCCAGGCTCGTTGGCGTGGCTGTCGGCGCGGGCGTCGCCGTCGGCTCCGCCGACAGTTCCACGATTGAGAGATCTGAAACAATGGGGAGTACAATCTCTGGCAGCGAGACCTGAACCTTACCCGCTCGGGCGGCCCCGGCTATGTAAAACCCTATCGCAATCAGTACAATCAAGGGGACCGGCCACCTCGGCCACTGATAAGGCCAAGTTTTGCTGGCGCCTCCCGCTTCAGTGGCTATAACCATCAGCATGCATGTAGTAATGACCATGAAACCGACCATTGCCAGGAGCGGAATCGTGATGAACCCGAACCAGTCAAGCCAGACTGTCGTACAGGTCACTCCAATTCCACATGAGGAGGGTGACCCAAAGTAGGGAGTCTTTTGCAGCAGGAAATGATAGACGGAAATACCTTGGCCCACCAGTGAAAACGGCAATACCAGATGGGGAAGATGATGGTCCCTGCGCATTATTCCAAATGTAAGTAGGCCGGCGAGAGGATACATCAGGATGCGCTGGTACCAGCATAGAGTACAAGGTGTAAAACCGCTCACTTCACTGAAGTAGAGGCTGCCCATCGTAGCGGTCCAAGCCATGATGAGTGCCCCGTACAGGCCTAGTTTTGTCCAAAAGCGTGAACTGTTCATCTGGATAGATATCGCGTGTTCACTGGTCTGACGACAATCGATCGTCGATTGCCGCCGAGAGGGCTTCGTAGTCCAGCGGGTTGTCGACGCGAACCCCGTCGACCAGGACGGTTGGCGTGCTGTTGTGTCCGGCTGCCCGTGCGGCCTGCAGGCTTTCGGATATGGTCAGTAAATGCGTCTGATTAGTAAGACAAGATGTAAACGTATCCTCATCCAGGTTTAGTTCCACGGCGTAATCAATCAAGCGCTCCATGAGAAATGCGCTCGGACCAGAGGAAGTTGCGTGAAAGACACGATCATGGTAAGCCCAGAACAGTCCTTGGTCGGCGGCGCATTCGCTGGCCTGAGCGGCAAGAGAAGCGCCGGGTTCATGTTGTTGCAAAGGGAAGTGTTGGAATTCCAACTTTACTTTTCCGCTGACGATAAAGTTGTCCACGAGGCCGGGTTTGATGCGCTGGTTGAAGGCAGCACATGCAGGACAACGGAAGTCTTCCCATGCCTGAACGGTTACAGGGGCTTCGGGATCGCCAAGGATGTTCCGATTCTGCCAGGCTGAAGGAACACCCGAATAGTCGGGTGTTTCAGTCGATGGTTGTCCATTTCCTGCTGCCACGGCCAGAATGACAGCTATCAGTCCTGCCAGCAGAGCGGCGCCACCGACCAGATAAATGCCCAGCGACAACTGCTCTCTGCTCTTAGCAAGTAGGCTATTCAGTCTCATGAACTTCGTCTTTGCCTTCTCATATGCACAAATCCCAAATTGATTGGGAGAGATTAAAGTGCGCTAGAGTACGCCAGGACGTCGATTTCCCTCGTGGCCCCCTATCTGAAATCGCGGCCTGATATTGGAATATAGCACCGATTCCAGTACTTCACAAAACAGCACCGAATTTTCCCAGCGTCCGAACTGTTTGACTTTCGCTACGGCTGCGTTCCGAGTAAGCTTGCTATGGAAAGTTAGACATTACAGATCGGCTGCACGACGTTTGCTTCCAGCAGTCAAATGCAGATGCCGAAATGAAATCGCAGGTTGGCGGTTGGCACAATTAGGGCAGCTCCTCACGATCATTCCCGGAGGCCGCTTTTTGCCGCATGGATAATTGTTCGGAAATGGCCCTCATGTTTAAAGTCAGTTGTCGGTTAGTGGAGGAATCTTTTCTATGGTAAACAACAGTGCGCGATCGCGGGACTACGGGAATGCGAAGCTCAACGGGAAAGTAGCCGTCGTCACTGGCGCAAGCCGGGGCATAGGCAAAGCTATTGCCGAAGCGCTAGCTGCCGAAGGCTGCCGGCTGGTTCTGGCGGCGCGCAGTACCGACCGCCTACAGGAAATTGCTGCCGAGCTAAGCCTGCAATATGGGGTCGAGGTCTTGACCATGCCAACCGATATCGGCGACGAACGCCAGGCCCGAGAGCTCATAGAATCAGCGGCGAGTCATTTTGGCACAGTTGACATCCTGGTAAACAACGCCGGAATGGGCATTTACGGAGCAGTGGACGAACTGCATCTGGAAGACCTCAGGCAAGTCTTTGAAGTCAATTTCTTTGGGCCGTTGGCAGCGCTGCAGGCGGTCGTCCCGGTGATGCGCCGTAATGGCGGGGGGACTATCGTCAATGTTAGCAGTATCGTCGGTAAGTTTCCACAGCCACTGGGGGGAGGTTACACGGCAACCAAGTTTGCGCTTCAGGGAGCTAGCGGGGCAGCGCGCGCTGAGTTGAAGGGAGACAATATCGATGTAGTTCTAGTTTGCCCTGGTCTGACAGACACCGAGTTTTCGCAACATAGCCGCATCAGCGTACCAGGCGCAGAGCAGCGCCAGGGCGAGCGGCACTCACTCGGTCGAGGGGTCGATCCTGAAAGAGTTGGTCGGCGCACAGTGACCGCCATAAAGAGGAGAGAACGGGAGGTCTATGTTACTCTGTTTGATCGCGCACTTGTCTGGTTTGCGACGCTCTTCCCAGGACTCCTCCAGTGGGGGCTGGTCTATGTCACGCATTACCGGCGAAGGCGATTTGAGGAGGGCAGTTCATCGAAACAGTAGTCTCAACTGTCCAAGTCGATCTGGACAAGCCTGAAAGGCCTTCTTGCTGTGTACATAATGGCACTTTAGTTGCTCATAGCTGGCGAAACAGAACCCACATAGGTCGGTTACCCACTTCATATGAATTCACGGGGGACAGCAACCCGCTGCCGGGACTGATCGAATAAGTTGCTGCGTTGCCCGTTCCTTGCCCCGCGGCCAGAAGGTATCGGCCCGCAGGATCGATATTGAAGACCCGAGGAACCGCTTCGGTGTTTTGCCATCCCGCCAGTGTAAGAATTCCGCTCTCTGTGTCAATTGCGTAGATGGCAATGCTTTCGTGACCTCGATTCGATACATAAAGCGTCTGCCCGTTCGGGTGCAGATGGATTTGGGCACAGGTGTTGGCGCCGGTGAACCCTTCAGGCAGCGACGAGATCGTCTGAAACGGACGTAGCGCGCAGCCTTCAAGAATTGACTGAGCTTGACGGCTAGTAGGCCTGTCAAAATGGTAGGCGGTAACGCTCGACGCGTCCTCATCTGATGTGTAAACGAACCGCTGGTCCATAGAAAAAACGAAATGCCTTGGTCCAAGTCCATCGGCCGCCACCAATTGGGGAGCGGACGGGTTGGGTGACAGTTGACCTGTTCGATCGTCAAACTGAAACTGGAAGATGCTGTTGGCATCGAGCGGATGTGGCACGAGGGCGTAGCGGTTCGATTCATCGGTCTCAATGCAGTGAGCGCGGGCAGCAGTTGTCGCGCTGGATACTTCGGGGCCGACTGAGCCGTCGGGTTCAATCCTGTGAACTGTGGCTTTTCCCGCCCCGTAATAGGCGCTCATCAGAAAGCGGCCGGTCTTATCAGGAGCGACGTAACAGGCGTCCGCGTCCAGTTGTTGCTTGCTCAGAAGGCGTAACCCGCCATCGCTCTCGAAGTGAAATGCCGCCAATTCATTGCTGGCGCGCAGGGAGCAGTAAAGAGTCTGCCCGTCAGGGGCGCTTGCCAGTGCGGAAGGGCCTCCGGCCGCAGGAACATTCTGGCGCTGTTTCAACTGGCCGTCACCATGCATTTCATAGATCCGAATCAGATCATCGCCGGAAAGGGAAATGTATACGAGTGTAGTCATGCATCGCTCCTCGAAATAGAGAGTGAACAATAAGCAAGGTAGTCTGTGGATTTAATTCAGTTCAGTAGGCAGTTCAGTCCTTTACGCGCGGCGCCACCAGCAAGATTGCCCCTTCTCAGCTCCTTCTCTTCCCCCGATAGCCTCCCGGTTTGTGCGAAAATTGCGACTGATGTAGTGTTGGCGGAATCGACTCATATCGAAAACTCGGAAAAGGTGAATTCAAGATGAAGAAGAAAGTCTGGATGGAATGGCCGCTGCCACCCGCTATGCTGCCGCAAATTAAGGAGCTGGCGGAGTTCGTCGATGACGGCGATATGGAAAAGCTGCGCGGCTCCGTAATCATTTCTGGCATTCGCCGCTACTACGACGGTGACTTCATGGATCGGGTCGGACCAGAATTGTTACAGATTGCCAAGCCCGGAATAGGTGTCGATAACATCGATCTCGACGCCGCCACTTCACGGGGAATCCTGATTTGCAACACGCCTGACGCACCGTCTGAATCAACTGCGGAGCACGCCGTGGCGCTGCTGATGGCGGTCGCCAAACGCGTGATGGTCGGAGACATGCAGTTGCGGGGAGCGGCCGACATTGGACGTGAGGAGATGCAAGGCACTGAATTAATTGGCAGCTCGTTGGGCATCGTTGGTTTCGGAAGGATCGGCCGGCGCGTTGCGGAGATGTGCGCCCAGGGAATCAGGATGAAAGTAACCATTTTTGATCCGCTTCTGCCCGGCGATGTTGAGCTTCCAGAGAGCATTTCCCGGACGGACGACCTTGACGCAGTCTTCTTGGATAACCAGTTTGTAACGCTGCACACACCTCTTCTCCCGGAGACATACCATCTCGCCAACGAAAGGCGGCTGAGGCTGATGAAGCGCGGCAGCTATCTCATTAACGCATCACGCGGAGGTGTCGTGGACGAGGCTGCCTTGATTAAGGTTTTGCAGGAGGGACACTTGGCAGGCGCAGGGCTGGATGTTTTCGATCCTGAGCCGCCCCTGGCGGACAATCCTCTGCTTAGAATGAAGAATGTTGTCCTTACTCCCCATATCGCCTCTTACACAGATGCCGGTATGGCGGCGATGCAAGCCGGCACAGTTGACAACATTGTGAAGGTCTTGAAGGGCGAACGGCCGACATGGATCGCCAATCCGGAAGCGTGGCCGGGCCGTATGGAGCCAGTCAGTTCCTGAAGGAGGCCGGGCAGCGTTGTATCACGCAGCCCGGTTTTCTGATTTCGGTCAATTTGGAAGAGTGCGAGTATCTTCACCAGCGAATGTGACTCTGGACGGGCCCAATGTGCTGGTCGGAACGCTCTGAAATCGGCCAGTTGCGCCACTCCTCCACGACAGCGATCAACCCCTCTACTGCTGCTTCAAAAATTACCTTCCCCTTCGCCGCCGTTGCAAGAGTCGGATCCCCATGGACGCCCAAGCGGGTCCAACGGCCCCAAAAGTCGTTGAATCGAACTGGATTGGTGTAAACGCTGTCGGAGCTGACAAATTGCCCGCGTACATCATCATCGGCTTCGGCCTTGTCCATCTGCACGCGCTCGGGAGCCAAGTGGAGATAGAGTGAGGTCTCGAATTCATCCGCGTGCGCCATAACCTCGGTCTCTTTAATACGATTGAAGGCCTCCATTGCCAACCCAAAGTATCCCAGTGCACCGCATATTGAGTCGGTCTCCAGTACCGTTTTGCGGGCGACAAGATCGATCAATGGGGTGTTCGATCCGTGTCCGTTGACCAGGAGAATCTTCTCAAATCCATGATAAGCAACGCTCTTCGTAATGTTGAGGCAAAAGGCGATGAAGACGTCCGGTTCGATGTGAATGGTGCCGGGAAAGTCGATATGATGGAGATTCAGTCCATAGGAAATTGGAGGCAGAACGAGAATCGACTGGGGAGCGCGGCGCCCTGCTTCCAGGCAAATCGATTCGCACAAAAAGACGTCTACGTCCAGTGGAAGGTGGCGCCCGTGCTGTTCCGTTGACGCGACCGGCAGAAGGATAACTTTCTGTGCCGTGATGGCATCGTTCATCTCCGCCCATGTAAGACGGTTGTAGCGGTACTCAGTTAGAGGATCCATAGGCCTGTTGTCTCTCTTCGTTCATGAATCTTTCCCGGATTCCGGAAACAGCCCTCTAGCTGTTTTTGGGAAGGAATGTGCAAGTCAGGACGTAACGTACTTGGCGGCATGAGAACGGGGCTTCTCTCGGCAAACTGTGAGGTCACCGGTAGAATTCGGCCTCGTCTTCCGGGTTGAAACCAACCACCTCGCGGGCATGTGAAATGTCTCGGTAGCTCCACTTGTTCCTGGAGAGCGCGTAGAAAATGTCAAATCTCAACTCGGGCGGAGTTTCGATGCATAGTTCCACCATCTGACTGATATCTCTCTGGCTGCACCAAACGGAAAATTGGCGCGAATCGGTCGGCCGGTTCTCCTTGTTGACAAGGCCAATTCGCAGGCAGATTATAGACAGTTCATACGTGTCAGTGAACTGCCTGGCCAGCGCTTCGCCCCAGACTTTTGTCGCCCCGTATACGCCGGTAGGGCGAACAGGCGTCTCATGCGTAATCATCGGCCACGGGTGCTGAACAGTATCGTAGTCGCCATTTACGAGTGCACGGTATGGCTGAACAAGCTCCCACCCGGAGATGGTCGAACCGCTGCTGGCAAATATCACCCTCGATGCATGTGCCTGGCGAGCAGCTTCAAAAACGTTGTAGACGCCAATCAAGTTGGGATCTCGAACGCGCTCCCAGGGGTCGCGGCCGCGTGCAGAAGCCGCAAGATGAACGACGGTCTCCTGACCTTCAAATGCGGGGCGAATAGCGTCAAAGTCGGCGATGTCCGCCTGCACCGTGCGGACGCCGGGTACGAGGCTGCGATTGAGTGCGGTCAAGTCGTAGCGGCCCTCAAGCCGCTCACGGACTGCGCCGCCAATCAGGCCGCTCATGCCGGTCACCAGAATTCGTTCCGTCATCAGTTAGCTCCTGGTGGATTCTCGTCGAAGGAATGCGACCGAAAGTCAAAGCGAGCCAGGGACCGTCGCTGGCTTCTCTGCGAGGAGTGAAGCGTTACAGAACTAAAGACCGCTTGGCAAGTCGACACTGCCAAGACTCAAACTTCAGTGAGCAAAATGCGACCGCAAGATGGGCAACTGAATAGGTCGTCGCTATATCGAATATTGTTCAGGATTCCTACTGCGACCTGAGTGTGACAGGCTCCACAGATTTCGTCTTCCAGCAAGGCGACAGCCACACCGTTCTTTCTGCGTCGCAGATGTTCGTACATTTCCAGATTTTCTTCGGAGAGCGTTTCCGCCACCTGCTCGCGTGCCTTTTTCAGATAGAGATACTCTTTCTTTCGCTGATCTATCTCAGTCTCAAAGGCGGTTTTTCGATTCGTCCATTCTTCTTCAACCTGGTCAAGAGTAGCTTGTTTTTTCTCCAATGTTGCCTGAAGTGAATCAACCATGACCAGACGTTCCACGCTTCGGTTTTCGAGGTCTGTCCGGTGCTCTTTCATCGCGTCAATGCTGGCCTGCAATGCTTCAAGTTCTCTTGGATTATGAAGCTCTCCGCTCATCAAGCTTGACTCGGATTCACGTATCTTTTCGGTCAGTGATCGCGACTCGAGCTCCAGGTCTTGCTGTTCCGTTCGAGTGCCCTGGAGTTCCCGGTCGATAGATTCGACTTCCTCGCGCAGTGCTTCCAGCTCTGTTGAACCTTCCACCGCCCTATTGAGAAGGAGAATACGTCGCCGGACTTTGTCGTACAGTGAATCGATTTCGTGCATCTTGAGCAATGCAGCTTTTGCGTTCACGTTTTTCCCCACTAAGATTACAGTTTTCTCGTGTGCGCCGCCGATGTGTATCTGACAGCCGGCCGAATTCGTACCGGTAGAGCGAGAGCCCGGCTTGGATGTCTGCGGTGGAATCGACACCCTGCACTAGCGTGCTGGATTATACGGTGCAACGAACTGGAGTGGCGACCGGGATAACCAGTCAATTGCGGGGACGCTTGCCGCTTGGCTTACCCATTTCAGTTCGGTCGCAAAATGCTTATACAAGGTGGCCTAGCAACTGCAGGAAACCATGAGACTTATCTTATCATATCACTCCTCTACCTCTTGAAGCAAAAGACCCTCAGAGAATGGTCGCGTTGCACAAATCGGAATGTTCCCTCAATGCAAGGGAATTCATGTTGGTCGCCCCTGGATAGAACGAAAAGCCTTAAAAAGGGCTGTATGATTTCGAATCCGGCTTGCGGTCCCACCCGATAAGAATAGATTTCATCTTGACTTCCAGCACTGGTGTCCCATCAGTAAGACTCGTTGACTCGACCCGGAAAGAAATTGCGCTTATTGCCAATATCCATAAGAATAGAGTGGCAGGATAGGCGTCGTGAGTTCGAGTCACTTCGCATGGTTGCACTATGCTTGCAACCCACCTAGGAGAAAATGCTCGCATGTCGATGTTCAGATCTTCGCCAGGTCGTGGAGGCCAGAGTTTCGTCGAGTACGCGTTGCTCTTGATCCTGGTGTCGATAGTCCTGTTGTCGATCCTGCTGATTTTGGGCAACGATCTGCGAACCTTCATCAATGATGTGCTTCAGCGCTGGTTTCCGGCTACGGATGAGGCGTTCTTAGAATCGCCAATCATATCGTTGTGGCTCATTCCGCTTGTCGGCCGTGACCAACTGTCTTAGCAATTGGACCAGCTTCGCATTGCTTCAGAGAATCGGTTCCTACCTTCTCGACCTGGTTTTCCCTCCCCGCTGTGTCGGTTGCCTGCAAAACGGCCAGTTGTTTTGCGACTCTTGTGCGCAGCGAGTGCTCCCTGCTCCATCGAGGCAAGAATGCCAACAGTGCGGTATTGAATTGCCGGGAGACGTGAAAGGGCTCGGGTCTCCTTGTCCCGGATGCATGAATACCTTGGGATGGGTGGGGGTTGCAGCGCTTCACGAAGGCCCGCTTCGGCAGGCAATCCATGCGCTTAAGTACGATGACAGAACTGAGTTGGCTCCAAGCCTTGTTCGATATCTGAGAGCAGTGACCGCGGGGGATCCCTGGCCTGCCATTGTGCAAAGGTTGGAAGGAATTGTTCCTGTCCCATTGCACAAAGACAGGTTGCTGGAACGAGGCTACAATCAGGCCAGTCTTTTGGCGGCCGGCCTCGCAGTCGAATGGGCAATACCAGTACTCGACAACGCTATCGACCGCATCCAGGCCACCCGGTCCCAAGTCGGTCTTTCATCTCCGGAACGGGCAGCAAATGTAATGGGCAAATTCAAAGTGAATTCAGTGTTAGTGTCCGGAAAGACTCTGCTGCTTGTGGACGACGTTTATACATCGGGCGCGACGATGCGAGAATGCGCCTCTGCTTTGCGCGAAGCTGGCGCAAACGCTGTCTACGGACTTGCGTTGGCGAGCCCTGCTTTCAGATAAACTGCACGAGTCCAAATGGAAATGACAGGGGCGGATTACTAACCGCCAGAGTCGACTGCATCTCCGCTACAGCCAATACACTGGCATGAGTTTCGAATCAGAATGAAGGGAGAGAATAGTATGAACCTGACGGTCCACGGAAGAAATGTCGGAATATCTGACCGAGTTCAGGATTACGTCGAGAAAAAGGTTGGCAGACTGGAAAAGTATCTGCCGCAGATCAGAGAGGCTAGAGCAGAACTGGTCCGTAGCGAAACACGGGCTGCCCAAGACCGGTACACTGCTCAACTGACGATTTGGGCCAGCGGACAGATTTTGCGCGCGGAGGAGTCCAGCGAAGACCTGTTCGCTTCGGTTGACGCCATTGTCGATAAAATGTACCGCCAAATTGAACGATTCAAAGGGCGCCGGTTCAAGAGCAAGAGACGCGATGCGGCTGCAGCAGCCGCAGCAGTCGAGCTATCTGCCACGCAGGTGCCCGATGACCTGGTGAGAATTGTGCGTACCAAGCAGTTCGTCGCCGAGCCGATGATCCCGGAAGAAGCAGTCGAACAGATGGAACTGCTCGGCCATGACTTCTTCGTCTTCTACAATGTAGACACACGTTCACTGAATATCGTGTATGGTCGCCGAGACGGAAACTACGGGCTCCTTCAGCCCCGCGTAAACTAAGTTTCTCGAATGGGGCGTCCTGTACTGAACAGAACCGACATGCCATTGCGTTGTTTCACTCAATTCATGCAGGCGCCTGCAAAGTCCAGTCGAGACAGTTCAATTTCGGATTTCCCGGCTCAGGTGGAGTTCGCTAACGAGCATATATCGGGCCGGTCCGGAGCACGTTTTGCGGGAATCAGATTGCGCGCCTCAACAAGGCGCGCCTTTTTGCTTCCATCTGAAGTTGCAGTACCCGCGTCTGCAGGTGGATGAACACGCTATGATGCGCGTTTCGGTCGTAGCCACGGTCTACAATGAAGGGGAAAGCATCAGGACCTTGATGGATTCCCTGCTGAACCAGACACGCCAGCCCGACGAAATTGTAATCTGCGATGGCGGCAGCGGTGACGATACCGTCACCTTGCTGAACGAATACCTTGACAGAATGCCGGGATTGCGGATATTCGCCGTATCAGGTGCGAACATCAGCCAGGGGCGTAACCGAGCGATAGATGAGGCAGTCGGACCGATCATAGCCTGCACCGACGCCGGCGTACGGCTGGACCCTCGCTGGTTGGAACAGTTGCTTGCGCCTTTTGAAAGAGGCGCCACATCCAAGGATTGCAGTGTTGGGGCTGTGGCCGGTTTCTTTGTACCGGAGGCTTCAGGCCCGTTTCAGATGGCGATGGGGGCGACCGTCTTGCCTCGGGTGGAAGAGATAACGCCTTCTCGTTTCCTGCCCAGCAGCCGGTCAGTAGCCTATTCGAAGGAGTTATGGCGAAGGGTAGGGGGGTATCCTGAATGGCTCGACTACTGTGAAGACCTGGTCTTCGATTTACGCGTAATCGCTGAAGAAGAGGAGTCAGTGTTTGCCTGGGCGCCGCAGGCAATTGCTTATTTTCGTCCCCGCCCTGATTTGAAATCCTTTTTCCAGCAGTACTACCGTTACGCACGGGGGGATGGGAAGGCAGACCTGTGGCGTTTGCGACATGCGGTGCGCTACGCCACTTATCTGATTCTAATCCCTGCTCTACTAGGTCATGCACTATGGGGACAGGAGGCGCGTTGGTTGGGCGGGCTTGGTTTGATCGTCGGAGGAATCGTCAATTGCGCACGGCCCTGGGGGCGCCTGTCGTCGTTGGCGAAAGACATTCCACTCGTGGAGTGGATACAGGCCGCCCTCTTGGTGCCGGTAATTCGTCTGGTAGGCGACGCGGCAAAGATGGCAGGCTTTCCTGTGGGCCTTCTGTGGCGCTTGCGAAATCGGCACAGGTCAGAGATTCATTGGCGTGAAGTATAGCGTTTCGGACTCATATTCCACATTTATCATAAGCGAGAATTCTCGTGCCACTACTCTTAGATGGACACAATATCATCGGCTCAGGTGTCCTGGAAAATATCAGTCTGCAGGACGAAAACGATGAAGAATTGTTCGTATCGCGCTTGCGCGTTTGGCGGAGCAACTACCGGGGAAAAGTAACGGTAATCTTTGATAGGGGCATCGTCGGTGGGACATCACGGGAACTGAGCGGCGGCGGCGTTGAGGTCATCTTCGCTCGGGACCCGCAGGAGGCCGATGACTGGATCAGACGTCGTATCCACCAGCGCCCTCAGGGGCTGGTCGTCGTTACGAACGATTTGGCACTGCGCCAGGAAGCGAAACAGTACGACATAGAAACGTGGCAGGCGGAGGAATTCGTTCAGCGTATGGAAAGACTACGAGGGCGTTCTGACGCGACCCATATCGGCGCCTCACGTCAGGGAACCGGGAATCCGTCTGCGAAAGACATGGACGAGTCACTGAACGAACAAGGTGCGGAAAGTAACATAAGTCTGTCTGACCGAGAAGTTTCCGAGTGGCTGGACCTATTTGGTTCGTCAGACCCGGTTACCAAACGACCGCGACGGGTCGAAAGCAGTCCCTCTTCCCCCAGCCAGGTTGCGTTTTCGCGGCACAGGGATGCACTTCGCAAGAAGCTGAAGGGAAAGCAACGCAGACGCTAAGCAACTTGCATCAACAGGGGCAAAGGGCAAGTCGGTATCCTTCTTCTCCTGAGTTTCGCCAGCGGGTAAGCCAATGCTGCCTGGATTTCCCTTTGCTGCTGGAGCGATCCAATGACATCCGACGTCGGGCCGAAGAGGAAGGGGCGACGAAAGGTGAAGGCCCACCTGATCGAGGCGACCCCCGACGCCGGTGGTTGGGGTCATTGGGTGCTGTCTGCGCCAGCGACCTGTTTTTTGGGATGGTTGTGGCTGGACCTGTTTGGAATCCTTAGCCCGATTCAGTCGCGACCCGTTGATCTCCTTCTGGGTGCTCTCGCCTACGTCGTCCTCATCCTGCTGCCTCTTGGATACGGCACCCATCGCTTCGTGACATCATTCCCAGGAATCTTCCAGCAGGCCGGATGGACAGTACAGCCATTGGAGCCGGTGAAGCCAGAAGAAAAACACATTGTCAGGTACATTTGCGCTACAAGGGAGCGCGCGGGTACTGACAGCCGACGTATCCTGCTGCGAGTGGCGCAGGGCTGGGTATATCTGGAGATCGGCGCGATTCTTATTGGTGCTGTGGCTATGGTTCCGCTCTTCTTTAGCGCTGTTGAATTCGGATTCGGACGCTAGTCCAGTCTGCCGCGCACTGAACTTCCCAGGCAGGGTACTGTCCGAGCACATTTTCCAGCAGGAGTTCGAAATGAATCCCCGTCAACTAATCCCCTTTTACCAGCAACAGAATTCGCGTATCCTTGAAACGATCGGTGAGCATGTAAAGGAGGAGACGCCAACAGACGAAATGGGACGGCTGGATGCATTTGTCACCCGACTTGCCGACCGCTTTACAGTAGCCGGACTAGAAACAGAGATTATCCCCAATCAGTTACGCGGCAACCATCTGCGCGCCCGTTTTCAAAGGGCGGAGTATGTGGACCAGCCGGCGTCGGCGCTGATTCTCTGCCACTACGACACAGTCTGGCCCGTTGGCTCCTTGAAAACCCATCCATTTCGGGTAGACGACCGGGGTTGGGCCTACGGACCCGGCATTTTCGACATGCAGGCAAGTCTGGCCTTGGTGGAATACGTGCTCCGGGGTGTACAGAGCCTGAACCTGCGCCTGCCGCGCCCGGTAACCGTGCTTGTGACATCGGACGAGGAGGTAGGTAGTCAGACCTCACGTGAGCTAATAGAAGTGGAGGCGCGACAGGCCGCCTACGTCTTGGTGATGGAGCCACCGCTTCCCGGCGGCGTCCTGAAAACGACAAGAAAGGGCGGTGCCCACTATGCGCTCTCGATTACCGGGCGGGCAGCGCACGCAGGTGTAGAGCCAGAGAAGGGCGTCAGCGCAGTTCAGGAACTGGCCCACCAGGTCTTGGCTTTGCACAGCCTGACAGACTCTGAGGCAGGAACGACGGTTAACGTTGGCGTGGTCGCGGCAGGAACACGTCCTAATGTTGTTGCTGCGCACGCGGAAGCCCGAGTCGATGTTCGGGCTTGGACTGCCGCGGAGATGGAGCGAGTGAACAATGAAATCTTGAACCTCAAACCGAGAGTGACCGGAATTCAACTTGAGGTGACAGGCGGCGTGAATCGTCCTCCGTTGGAGAGGAACGTAACAGGGCCACTTTTTGAACAGGCCCGAGCCATTGGCCGGACGCTTGGCCTGGACCTGCATGAAGACGGCACCGGTGGCGGCAGCGACGGCAACCTGACCGGCGCACTGGGCGTCCCTACGTTGGACGGTCTGGGTATCCCTGGGCACGGGGCGCATGCCGACCATGAACATATCGAAGTAGATAAGATCGGCGAGAGAGCTGGCCTATTGACTGCACTTCTGATGAAGCTTTCGCCGTGAGGCGGTCCGCTTCGAAAGATGTCGGAAGTCGGTCTGGAGCGAGACGCGCTGACTGATATCATCCGGGGGACGCGCAAGCAATGGACTTTAACCGCTATTTTACCAACGATGAAATCGAATCAACACTAAATGGCTGGACGCAGAACCATCCGCATTTGGCGAATGTGACCGAATTGGGCAGAAGTCATGAAAACAGGATGATCCATCTACTGACTTTGACCAATCAGATGGTTGGAACTGACGAGGACAAACCTGCTATCTGGATCGATTCCAACATCCATGCTACGGAAGTTGCCGGCACGACGGTCGCCTTGCACATCGCGCACACGCTCTTGTCCGGATATGGCAACGACGATCGTTGTACGCGGCTGCTGGACAACGTTGCGTTTTACATCGTGCCGCGGTTGAATCCGGACGGGGCGGCTTTGGCGCTTTCAGAAAACCCTAGGTATTTGCGCTCCGGCACTCGGCCTTATCCCTTTTCCGAACCCTTGGCTGGTTTGCATGAAGAGGATATTGATGGCGACGGCCGCATCCTACAAATGCGGATCCCCGACCCTCATGGTGACTGGAAGGTCAGCTCGCTGGACGAGCGGCTCATGGAGAAGCGGGGACCGGACGAACATGGAGAACTTTACTACAGGTTGTTGCCGGAAGGCAGACTCGAAGACTTCGATGGCGTAGAGATCAAGTTGGCCAAGCCGCTACAAGGACTCGACTTCAACCGCAACTTCCCTTTTGAATGGCAGCCTGAGTCAACGCAGGCAGGCGCCGGGCCGTTTCCAGCATCGGAAAAGGAGATTCGCGCGGCAGTCGACTTCATCAGCCGGCACAATAATATCAACGTGGCTATTGCTTACCATACGCAAAGCGGCGTCATACTTCGGCCCTTCAGTACCAAGCCGGACGAAAAGATGGAGACAGGCGACCTCTGGGTTTTTGAACTGATGGGCGATCGGGGAAAGGAACTGACCGGCTATCCTTGTTTGTCGGTTTATCACGGCTTCCGCTATCATCCCAAAGAAGTTACGACAGGAGCCTTTGACGATTGGGTCTACGATCACCTGGGCATGTTTTCATTTACTATTGAATTGTGGGACCTGCCGGGAAGGGCGGGCATCAAGGATAGGGATTTTATTGATTGGGTCCGCAAACACCCGCACGGGGATGACATAAAGATTCTGAAATGGCTGGAAGAAAACGGAGATGAACCACCGCTGGTGGACTGGTATTCGTTCCAGCATCCCCAACTTGGCCTTGTTGAAATTGGTGGCTACAACCGGATGTACACATGGCGCAATCCCCCGCGCAGCCTGATCGGCGAAGAGGCAGAAATGAATACGGCTTTCGCCTTGTCACTGGCCGATATGTTGCCGAGCATGGCGCTTCATACCCTGTCGCTCGATCGACTATCGAATGAAGGGGACTATCGTCTGCGGATTGTTGTGGAGAACAGCGGATTTCTGCCAACCTACACGAGTGCCCAAGGTCGCAAGCGTGATGCGGCGCGGCCGGTCCGGGTCGAGTTGGCGCTGCCCGAAAGCGTAGAACTGACTAGCGGACAGGCAAAGTCTGAGTTAGGGCACCTGGAGGGCCGCAGCGGCAAGCTGTCTGTCAGCACGATCTACGCGGCAAGCCCGACAGACAACCGCGCTTGGACCGAGTGGGTCCTTCGCGGTCCCCCCGGCGCCGAGATTCAGATCCGAATTCACAGCGACCGCGCCGGTACTTTGCGCGAACGAGTGGTCTTGAATTAGAGTCCTGGCAACAAGCGAGATGAAGGCGCTAGACCGGCCAAACGCGCATCACGATTCAGGATGAGGTCAGAGGACATCGAAGGCGTCTCTGCAAAAGAGACATATGAAGGATTCACGCCTTGAACAAGATCAGGTTGTTGATCGTTGAGGACGAGCCGACACTGCTTGAGACGCTGAAGTATAATCTCGAGCGACAGGGATACGAAGTTGTCACGGCCTCAGACGGCGTTCAGGCATTGTCGACTGCCAGGTCCGAGAAACTCGACCTGGTGATCCTCGATGTTATGCTACCTGGCCTGGATGGCTTTGAAGTCTGCCGAATACTGCGCCAGGAGATTAGCTTGCCGATACTGATGCTGACGGCCAAAGATGAAGAAGTGGACAAGATTGTCGGCCTGGAAGCAGGCGCGGACGACTATCTGACGAAGCCGTTCAGCATGCGGGAACTTCTGGCTAGAGTGAGGGCTCACCTGCGCCGCGTTCGTCTGCTCCGAGAGGAACTGGAAAGCTCAGGCCAGACAGTTCAGGATTCGCTCAACGGTGGCGTGGTCTTCTCATTCGGCGATTTGGTCATTGACGAGAGCAGGAGAGAAATACGGCGCGACGGCACTGTATTGGCCCTTAAGCCAAAAGAGTTTGAGCTTCTCCTGTTTTTGGCTCATAACCGGGGAATCGCCCTAGGACGAAGCCTAATCTTGGAACGAGTTTGGGGATGGGACTTCGACGGCGGCAGCCGAACGGTCGACGTTCACATTCGCTGGCTGCGAGAAAAGATCGAAGTTGATCCGGCCCACCCCGGTCGCATTCTGACAGTACGAGGCATCGGTTACCGCTTTGACGGGTAAGCGCACCAGCGCCGGTGCCGAAAGTCGCGCCTCTCGACCTAACGAGAGTGCCTTGCCGTACCGGCCACAGCATATGCCTGGATTTCGCTCTATCCGTTGGCGAATCGCTGTACCGATTTGCATCTTGACCGCAGCTGTTCTAGCGGGCTTCTGCTTCTTTTCCCTGCTCCAGTTCAGACAGTTCCATTTGGACCAACTTCAGAGTCGCTTGACCGCCGACGCCCTTTTGTTGTCGGGAAACCGGCAATTGCGAACTGGGCTAGCCGAATCGCGCTGGCAGGCAGGCGACATTGAAGTGGCACGCCTAGTGCGCGCGTGGGGCAATCAACTGGATTCACGGGTCACTCTTGTTCTTGCCGATGGCAGTGTACTGGCAGACTCGCTGGTCGATCCTTTGACCATGGAAAGTCAAATCGGGCATCCGGAAGTTCGGGCGGCGTTTAAGGAAGGAACCGGATATAGCACGCGCGCGAGCCGTGTGGTTGGCTCCAATATGCTGTATGCCGCTGCGGCAGTTGCGCCGCAACTAGACGATACTGACAGTGCAGATTCTGGCGTTCCCGCCGGGGCGCTGGGCGTGTTGCGCGTGGCGGTGCCGAGTTCCGAGATTGACGCCGCACTCAACCCTCTGTATAGGGCAATTGTCGGTGTAATGCTTTTGGCCTTGACAGCACTGGTCGGAATCGCCTTGATTGTTTCCGAATGGATGGCGCGACCTTTCCGGCATTTGATTCAGGCGGCAGCAAGTCTGGCGCAGGGAGAGCTTGGGGCACGAATCGAGCCTAAAGGCTCGGATGAGGCGGGACAGCTTGCCAGAGTTTTCAATCGTATGAGGGACCGACTGGAGTCACAGGTTGCGTCGGTTTCCCGTGAGCGGGAGCGGCTGACTTCGGTTCTTAACAACCTCGTCGACGGCGTTTTTATCCTCGATAGCGAGGGGCGAGTTCGACTTTGCAACCTGGTTGCGGCGCGAATGGCGGGCTTCGAGGCGGGGAAGAGCGCCGATTCCACTTCACAATCTGAACCGGAAGCATATACGGGAGACAGTGCCAGCGCTTCTCAGGATACGCTGGCCGGTTCATCTTTTACGCACCTCAACTCGCAAAGTTTGCGAGGACAACCCTTGGCCCAAATTGTACGCGATCACCGCATCGTCGAAACGTGGCAGAACTGCAGGCAGGACGGTAAGCAGGCTGAGAGTATCTTTCAGTGGGGAAACAAAACGATGCGCGTCATTGCCCTCCCCTTTGTGGCCGGCGGCAGCGACGGCTTTATTCTACTGCTGCAGGACATGACGGAACTGCACCGGCTTGAACGCGTGCGGCGCGATTTCGTAAGCAACATTTCTCACGAGCTGCGTACGCCGCTCGCATCCTTGCAAGCACTAACCGAAACCTTACGGGACGGCGCACTTGACGACCCTGCGGCCGCGCCGCGCTTTCTGGACCGGATCGAAACGGAGGTGGATGCCCTTGTGCAGATGGTTCGGGAACTCCTCGAGCTTTCCCGCATAGAATCCGGTCAAGTTCCGTTCCGGTTCCAACCGGTCCCGGTCAGCGAAGCAGTTCTGACGCCAATTGAGCGATTGCAACCACTTGCCGCCCGCAGTAACATAAACTTGATTGTCGACTTGCCGCCCCGTCTGCCACTTGTCTACGCGGATGCTGAACGCATCCATCAGGTGGTTACAAATCTCGTTCACAATGCTTTGAAGTTTTCCTCGGCTGGCGGGTCGGTCAGAATCTCCGCGGACTCGCGACCCGGAGGCCGGCAAGTAACGATTTCTGTAAACGATACCGGCATAGGTGTTCCCGCCGAAGACACGGACCGCATCTTTGAGCGGTTCTTCAAGACCGATCGCGCCCGGGCCAGCCTGGGAACAGGTCTCGGGCTTGCCATTGCGAAGCATATAGTCCAGGCACACAGCGGCCGGATCTGGGTAGACAGCATTGAGAATCGTGGCAGCACGTTTTCTTTTACTCTCCCTGTCGCGCCGAACGGCGGCCAGCCTCGCCGAGAGAGCGAAACGAACCTCCCTCCTTGAACTCTCCGGCTAAACCCTCTACTTTTCATCTTCTTTTCCCAACACGCGGCAACCCACTAACTTCCTCTTAACCGATCCCTAAATCCTCATTTACATCTCCTGTACGTCGCGTTAATCGGATGGCGTTAGTCTGCCATTTGATATGAAGACAATTACAATTCGACCCCGCCCAGAAGAGCCAAGCAAGTCGCAGAATGCGCCGACACTGGATGAAGTGATCGACGAACTCCAGGATGCCGGGTTGTTGATAACGACAGGAGAGGCGCTCAGCCTTAGGGACGCCCCTGAGGTGCGCTCTGAATTGGATACGATGGCTCACATCTTTGAAGATCCGACAGGCCGACAGGAGCTGTTGCGCCGGCTTTACAGGCATGCAGCCATTCCATTGTAGGGAATTCCTTTTCCGGCTGGACCGAATGGGAGCATCTCGACATAACCGTCGTGTCGAATTACGCCCACACCACTGTTATGCCCGGCACGACGTATGAATATAGAATCCGTGCTTTGAGCCGCCAAAACGAGCCAGTCGGGAATTGGGCCTATGCGATCCGAACAGTTCCGACATCTACTCCATCGCCGTAAATCGAACTTGTGCTTATGGTTAAGGTACAAAAGAGGTGACGTAAGGCAGGGCAATCGCATCTAATTTCGAACGACAAATCAGCCGAAATTTCGCCATAAAGAAAGCAAATAAAAGTGGAAATCTCTGTCCATCTGCCGACTGTCAGTGGTTTTTGGCCAAGAAACCGGCCTCCAGTCGCCGAAAACCATTCGAATTGGCAACCGCGCCCCACGATTTGTCCAGTTTTTGACGTTTTACCTTGCTCTGAACTCGATTCAGGTAGCGTGACAAAATTTTGACCCAATTTAGATGCGATTGCCCTGCGACGTAAGGGCTGGGGTTGAAAAATAAGTCGTCTTGCCATGACCACTAATCTTCTCCTTCCGGCCCTTACGTCATTTTTGCGTTCTGGAGTCGTCGCCGTTGCTGCCGTACCCTTACGGGCAACACAGGAGAACAAACATGAAGTTTTTCGTCGTCATGACCATCATGGGCGGAATCGTCGGAATCCTCTTTCTGTTTGCGGCATTCTCGGAAGTAGCATCGTTGAAGGAGCCATGCCATGCATCAAGTAAGTCCAGAACTGTTCCGAAAGATTCTTCCCAAAATGAAAGAAAATGAACTCAGGTTGCTGTCCATTTTGTACGAGACGGAAGATTATGTTTCAGACTCCAGATTACAAGCGGAAATGAACCTTGATGGGAGACAACTTGGCAGTGTATTCGGTTGGTTCAAAGACCGTATTCATCGAGAAGGTGGTAGTATGCCCTATCGTTCAGACTGTTTTCCAAATCACGAAGTAAACGGAGAGTGGCGTTACTGTTTGATAGACTACCTGCGTCCCGTGGTAGGCGAATTCTTGATGAGAAAACAGATCGACGAATTGAAAAGACAAATCATCGAAATTCAGAACAAAGTCGGGAAAGGAGAGATGGATGTCTCGACTTAATTTAGATTTGGAAATGATTGGGGTGCGTGTCGGCGATACACTGACTTTCGTCAATGACGATACCGTTACCTGCATAGTGGTCGAAACTTATCGACCGCGGGTTTACTTCGGGGCGAGGTCATGAGCTTTCGGGGGCGGCGCAAAAGGTCACGGGACTGTCGGCGGCTCAGGGCGCGGTACTGTACCATCGAGGACGAACTGCTGACAGACCGCAGGTGTCGGTTCGAGGAAAGCCACGTCAAATCATTCAACATGGCGTCAGAAGGGGGCTGACCCCTCTGTTTGCTCCGACCCCCAAACCCAACCCGCCCCGCAGCAACTCAACCAGCTTGGCTACGTCCCGTAGTGTACAGCGTCGTACAACCAACATTCAACATCTTCGATTTGCAGGAGCCAAAACTTGAATGACTGCGATAACGACAACATGATGATGGACCATATATCGGTCTGCATTCTTGGCATTACCTTTCTGCTGATTTGGCTGTTTGTGTTCATCGGTTGACGGACGATGGAACACGCGACATTCGGCAAGGTGGTGGCCGCCCTCCGCAAGGAACAGATAAATTTTCGCAATGGGCAAATTTGGAGTCAGCAGGATTTGGCGGTTGAGACTGGTCTGACTCCAAGGGTGGTGGGAAGAATCGAGAGGGGAGAACAAGCCAGATTGGACGGCGAGTTGCTGGGATCGCTGGCAGAGGCGTTTAACTTGACTTCTCTTGAGAGGCGGGAATTCTTCGCGATGGCGAGCGAAGTGGCGGACAAGCAGATTGTCAGAAGGGATTTGTGTGATCAGGAAGTGTTTGCCGAGGTGTGGAACCTATTGGGCGACCTGTGTGCGCCTGCCTTTCTGACCGACTCCTTTTCCGACTTTGTTGGCGTCAACCGCTCATTGCTGTCACTACACGGAATAAGCATCCAGGAACTTCAAGCGTTCAGGTCAACGGCTGTTGGCGTCAACAATCTTGGCTTGCTGTTCGCGTCCGACTCACCGATGAGGCATGTTTTGGGGCACGGATGGAGTTCAATAGCACATGCCAATGTGCAACAGTGGCGGGTCTCGACACTCCGTTACCGACACACGGCTCGGTTTCGTCAGTTGTTCTCTGCGTTGTCGGCGTTTTCGGATTTTCGCATGATGTGGGCGGCGGGCAACGATGCCGAATACGCGATCGAGGATTGCAGCCGACTTCGCAGCTGCATCTACAAGCACGGCGTGCACGGATTGGTGGCGTACACGGTCTTCGTCAACGTCAGTTTGAGTGCGTCGGGAGACCTCTACCTCTACGCATTCATTCCCCAAAACAGCGATACGGCATCACTGTTTCAGAGGTTAGCGGGCGACGACAACGGCGCATTGCGCATTTCCCAGTGGCCGAACCCCACGGAAGATCACCAAAAGAAACCCGCCCCTAAATGACCAGGGCGGATGCTTCGTGTTCTTCTTCTAGGTCGCCGCCAGGACCCCTATCTCTTCCTTGTAAATGTGGGATTGCCTCTATCCAGCAGACGGATTATGGGAGGCACAACCCACTTGTTGATTGCCTCTAAGGTGAATGACCACATGACGATTACTCCCCAAAACGCAATGATGGATAACGGTATCCAGAACGCTAGGGAATACCATCCAGAATCAGAGACAAAAGAAACCCAGTCGGGGTAGAATATCGAAGCGGCACCAATGGCTGTGGCGAAAACTGCTGCACAGACTTTCCAAACTTTCGCCTTCATCATTCACCTCCTGGTCTGACGTGCAGCAGTCCGTGAACGGAGAGTGAGAATTCCATTCACGGACTGCATGCTACTCAATCGTCACAAGGCCGTCATGGGCAATAGTTGAAGTGCCTGCACACTGCTCGACACTTTTTGCCACCAAACGCCCCATTGCAAATGGCTCCCACCAGAACGGGACAAATGAAAGCACAGGCAGGCGGAAACGTCAAGCATATGAGCCAACACGCCACCAGAGAGACCGAGCCACATTGCGCCCAATGTATGATTCTGCACACACCCATGCAGATTTGGCAATTGGTCAAGTCTGGCGAAAACTCGTCGATTGTCGGCAAACCCAAGGAATCGACCATCGAGGTTGATTGGCCCACGGGCTCTCTGACGAGGGACCCTCCATCCATCCTCATGGTCAACGTGTGTCTTACTCGGTCGGACTTCAATTCGTATACATTGACCGAAGGTCTCTGTGCATTCGTCGTATTGGCAATGCCAACCGCTAGGGACACACTAGACCCATGGCGGAGGAATTTGGCTTGTGCAGGCCGGTTACTGTCGGAGCCGCTAAACGGAAGTGATACCGCCAGAACAGAGTCGTTCGTTGTCGATTCAACCAGAATGGCCGATGCTTGGCTTCTTTGTTCGGAATACCCCCTACTTTCCAGAGAGGACTGAAACTTGCCGTAATTTGCCGAAGTCGTTGCCTCGGTGATTGCGTCGTTCAGTTCGTTGCTGGTCAACTGTCTGGCGGTGAGTGTGCTGTTGGGCGTCTCCAGTACATAATTGAACTGATTCTGTACGGGTTTCAACCCCAACACGGCCAAACCGGCCACAACACCACTACCATATCTGAGGAACCTTCGTCTTTCTTGGAATGACACCAAAATGTGCGTTGAGCGGTACATGATGGTGGCGACACGCCAGGCTTTGTGGATGCCGAGCAGCTGGACCAAACGGAGACGCATGAGGACTCCGGCATAAACCTTGATGTCTTTGCCGTTCCCCGACACTTCCATCACCATGGGTTCCCACTTCCATCCAGGAAGTGCGGAGTTGAGGTTCTGTTGGATTTCCTTTTCTGCAAGGCTGCGGACAGTGAGAACGTTGTTCACCTCTTCCTGAATCTGCCCCGCGATTCCCGAACAAGCTCCACATCCGGCGTCGTACAGTAAGTAGGTATCATGTGATTCTCCTTTCGACAGCCTTTGACGAACCATCAAATCGAAACTACACCACAAGAATACTCCTCTTTCACAATTCTTACCCCACGCAATCATACCAATTCCGGCAAATGCTTATACCAGTTTTGGCAAATCGATCTACCAAAATCCGTACATCGCCGTGACTCACCTAACAATGAGTTCTGAAAAATGGGCATAACCGAGGAAGACTTTTTTGACTTTCTGCTCCTTGCCATTTTCGCCGCACCCTTCGTCATCCTTGTCGTCGAAATCGTTCGGAACAAGAGACGCAACGACAAGTATTGACCGCCTCTCAATACCAGTTCCACCATGACGGAGGGGTATGTGTTCAGAAGAATATGGCGTAATTCCAAAGTCAAACTTGCTTTAGAACTTGCGTCAGGTGTGGCGACCTCCGTAGTCGTGGGCGTGGCAGTGCTGAATCACATTGACGCGTATTTCAATGTGTCGATGTTTGGCTATTCTGGATGGCTCGAATACGCCTTTTTCGGTGTTTGCAGTATGCTGGTGTACTTTTGGGTCAAGAACCGAAAACCTTGATGCAAAGATCAGATCGGCGCACAAACCCCTCCAGCTGATTCGACAGAGCCACCTTCAAGCAGCCAGACGCTATGACCCCTCATTGGGCGGTCCGCCAACGCCTTCTTTTGCACTGCCCTTACGCCAGCTAGACCCTAAAAAGAGGGCGGCACGTTGTCTAGCGGAAAGAGAGGTCTTTCCCTGTAGTTTGTAGGCAGTGCTCAGTCGTTAAAGGACTCTTAACGTAACGAATAAGGGTTGTTAACGCCTGGGCTGTGTTTCATCACAGGTCATTAACCTGATAGGGATATGCTGGCGGCAGTGGTTGGCATGAAATTCATTTTCTCGATTCTGAGGGAATTGGCCGTGGGGGCGGAATGTCCACGCGGACTTCATTGAACTTCATGCACCGGTAAGTCAACCACAAAGTCATCCGTCATAAGGAGAAAAAATGCGTCGAGTATTGTTTGTTTGGTTTCTGATAGCCGCTTTAGCGCTGGCTGCATGCGGCGGCTCAGACGAAGAGGCGGCCTCAGCTGATGAGCCTGTCATGGAAGAGAAGACGATGGCGGCGGGTGAAAAGTCGGACGGGCTGCCTGAGGTGAATCCTCTGGAAGTGACCGGTGACATCATCTCTGCCGGCAGTTCAACCGTCTTCCCCTTGTCTGAAGCCATGGCCGAACGCTTCAAGGACGAAGGCTACGCCGACAATATCACCATCGACAGCATCGGCAGCGGCGCAGGCTTCGAGCGCTTCTGCGTTGCCGGTGAATCCGACATTTCCAATGCCAGCCGGCCTATCAAAGACTCCGAACGTGAATCCTGCAGCGCGATCGACCGCATCCCGATCGAGTTCCGCGTCGGCGCCGATGCGCTGGCCGTGACCGTCAGCAAAGACAATGACTTCGTCGACAACCTGTCCATGGAACAGCTGGCGCTGGTCTTCTCCACCGCCACCACCTGGGCCGACGTCAACCCCGACTGGCCGGCCGAGCCGATTCGGCGCTTCAGCCCCGGCACCGACAGCGGTACCTTCGACTACTTCGTCGAAGATGTCTTCGACAAGGACAAGGAGCCGATCCTGAGCGCCGACGCCATCCAGCTGTCCGAGGATGACAATGTCCTCGTTCAGGGTGTCACCGGCAGCCCTTACGCCGTCGGCTACTTCGGCTACGCCTACTATCAGGAAAATGCGGACACTCTGAAAATCGTGGCTATCAACGGCGTCGAGGCCACCGCGGCCAACGTCGATAACGCAAGCTACCCGCTGGCCCGCCCGTTGTTCATCTATTCGGACGCCGGCATCATGGCCGAAAAGCCCCAGGTCGCCGCCTTCATCAACTTCTACCTGACCTACGTCAACGAGGAGATTGAGCGCGTCGGCTACTTCCCGGCCGAAGCTTCCGTTCTCGAATCCGCCAAGCAGAGTCTCCTTAATGCAATGAAGGCCATAGAGCAGTAAGTCGTCGTAACTCTGGTTTCTCGTGACAGCGTCCCAGATGCACAAATGCGAGAGTTGGGGATCAGGGTATATCTCTGTCCCCAACTTTCCTGATTGTAGGCAAAAGGATTAAAATGGGCCGCAATCGAAGGCCGTGCTGCTTCTTGCAGAAGAACGGGGGGCTCGTCGGTATTAATGCTTCATTATGATGACTTCGCCGACAAGCCAGCCTAATACTCTGGAGAAACGAGGGAAAATTATGACACGATCGGCGCCAATTGCGCAAGCCGCCATATCTGCAGAGTCGATGCGAGGGCCAGTGGCAGGCGCTGAAAGCAAAGGCGAAACTGTCCTGGGCGGAGGCCCTCGGCTGGATCTGAGGCGAAAGCCGAGAGTCGCCGAGTCGTTCATCCAGGGATCCCTATTCCTTTGCGGCGCCATATCGATCCTCACTACCTTGGGCATTGTCTATATCTTGGGGCGTGAATCACTCTTGTTCTTCGCCAATGAGGAAGTGAACTTATTCAAGTTTTTCGGAGGGACCGAGTGGCAGCCAGCCATAGGAAGGTTTGGGATTTGGCCCTTGGTGACCGCCACTCTTATGGCTAGCCTGATTGCGATGGCGGTGGCGCTGCCTATTGGTCTTTGTATCGCCATCTACCTGAGCGAATATGCCCACCAGCGGACGCGAAGCATTTTGAAACCTATTCTTGAGGTTCTGGCGGGGATTCCAACCGTCGTTTACGGCTATTTTGCGTTGACATTCATGACGCCCCTGCTGCGCGGCATTCTTGGCCGCGATCTGGTCGAAATTTACAACACTGCCTCTGCAGGCATCGTAATCGGCATTTTGGTCATCCCACTCGTAAGTTCGATGAGCGAGGATGCATTGAGCGCCGTTCCGAACTCGCTGCGCCAAGCCTCCTATGGATTGGGCGCCACGAGACTGGAAACTGCAGTTCGAATCGTGTTGCCGGCAGCCCTTTCCGGGGTCGCAGCGGCCTTCATTGTGGCCATTTCACGTGCGATCGGAGAGACAATGATTGTCGCCATCGCGGCCGGCGCGGGTCCAAACTTTACCTTTTCGCCGTTTCGCGCCGCAGAAACAATGACCGGGCACATTGTGCGTATCAGTGGCGGTGACCTCAGTTACGACTCGATCGACTACAACAGCATCTTTGCCATCGGTCTGCTACTCTTCCTGCTGACCCTTAGTCTGAATGTATTAAGTCAGTGGATTGTGCGCCGCTTCCGCGAGGAGTACGAATGATGGCCCTCCACCAACAGCACACTGTGTCCCGGCCTGCCGGCGGGCTCATGCCCTCGGGGACTGCGTACCACGAACAGGTCGTTACGCGGCAACGCAGAGGTCGGGCCTGGGCAATAATCTTTCAGGCGGCAATGCTCTCCGGCATCATTGCCCTGTGCGCTCTTCTCTTCAACATTCTCAACCAGTCTTTCGGCTACGTTGCAATCGTCAACAACATTGATCCCGCGGACCTGGCAGTTGACGATGTGCCGCTGAACAGGCTGCCCAAAGACAAGTTGGTGGAGATTTTGGAAGCGAATATCTCCGCAGGGCTTATGCGTCGCTATGAGCATGACATGCCCTTTGCTGAGAGAAGCCGCGAAAATATACACGAACTGATACTTGAGCGCGTAATAGAACCGCAAGTGCAGGCAACATGGGGACTATTCGATTCCATTTTCGCGCGGGGGAGCGTCTTCACCGAGGCTGAAGAACGGTTCCCAGGTTCCGATGTCTATTTCCGGAGTTGGCTTACGACCAGTTTCATAAGTAAGTCGCAGTCGAGCGAACCGCTGCGCGCCGGCGTTCGAACCGCGATTTTCGGCTCTCTGTGGGTGGTTGCAATAACAATTCTGTTTTCCTTTCCCATTGGAGTAGGAGCAGCAATCTACCTGGAAGAATACGCGCACAAGGAGCGCCTTCTCAACCGTTTGATCCAGACCAATATCAATAACCTGGCCGGCGTACCATCGATCATTTACGGTATGTTGGGGCTGGCCATATTTGTTCGAATACTGGAAGTGTTCACAAGTGGAGCATTTCTGGGAATAGGTGACCAGTCCACAGCCAATGGCCGTACGATTATTTCGGCTGGTTTGACCCTTGGCCTGCTGATACTCCCATTAATCATCATTAACGGTCAAGAGGCGATTCGAGCTGTCCCCAGTTCCCTGCGACAGGCGGGCTTCGGGTTAGGCGCGACCCACTGGCAGGTTATTTGGCATCACGTCTTGCCGAGCGCCATGCCCGGCATCTTGACCGGAACGATTCTGGCCGTGAGTCGGGCAATTGGCGAAACAGCCCCACTAGTCGTTGTCGGCGCTTCAACTTTCATCGCCCTGGATCCCAGCGGGCCATTCTCTAAGTTCACGGTACTGCCTATCCAGATCTATCAGTGGACGTCGCGGCCGCAAGATGAATTTCGAAATCTGGCCGCAGCAGCCATTCTGGTTCTTCTGATTCTTTTGCTGTCCTTAAACGCCTCCGCGGTGCTATTGCGAAATCGCTTTGACCGCAGTCAGGCGAGCGCCTAGAGGAGTATCCGGAATCATGACAGTTGCTATTGGACGCCCTGCGCAGGCCCAGCCTGAAACGATCAGGACTTCGCCCAATGGGACGGGCAGGTATGCTATCGAGGCCGAAAAGATGAACGTCTTTTACGGCGATTTTTGCGCGGTGCGCGATGTAGACATGAAGGTGCCGACAAACAAGATTACCGCGATCATCGGTCCATCAGGCTGTGGCAAAAGCACGGTCCTGCGCTGCTTCAACCGCATGAACGATCTGATCACCAGCGTTCGCATCGAAGGTGAAGTCCTGTTTCAGGGACAGAACATCTACGACGATGACGTAGATCCCGTGGAAGTTCGACGCCGTATCGGAATGGTTTTTCAAAAACCGAACCCTTTTCCAAAGACGATCTATGAGAACGTCGCATGGGGTACGCGCATTAATGGTTTCCGCGGTGACATGGACGAAATGGTCGAAAAGGCCCTGCGGTCGGCCGCATTGTGGGATGAGGTAAAGGACAAACTGCAGCAAAGCGCTCTCGGTCTTTCCGGTGGACAGCAGCAGCGGTTGTGTATCGCCAGGGCAATTGCGGTAGAGCCGGAGATAATACTCATGGACGAGCCGGCTTCGGCCTTGGATCCGATCGCTACCCTACGTATCGAAGACCTGATGAAGGAGCTGTCGGAGAAATACACCATTATTGTTGTCACCCACAACATGCAGCAGGCAGCCCGGATTTCAGACTATACTGCCTTCTTCAGCGTGGACGACAAACGGACTGGGAATCTGATAGAATTTGACGATACCGAGAAGATATTCACGAATCCGGGTCAGAAGAGCACTGAAGACTACATTACCGGCCGATTCGGTTAAGCTCACCTCGCTAATGGAGTCAGCATGAGCATAAACAAGAAACGCGTTCTCATCTTATGCACTGGCAATTCTTGCCGCAGTCAGATGGCAGAGGGGCTCGTCAATGCCTATCTTGGCGAGGATTGGCAGGCATTTTCGGCCGGCACCGCGCCTTCAGGCATGGTTCATCCACTAGCAGTGCGAGCGATGGCTGAAATCGACATCGACATTAGTCAGGGCGCAACTGAGTCGGTTGACGCATACCGAGAGTTGCAGCCGGACCTGGTGGTCACCGTCTGCGATAGTGCGGCCCAAAACTGCCCAGTCTGGTTAGGGGACGAGGATGTAGAGCACATGCCTTTTGACGATCCCACAAAGCTTGTTGGCAGCGATTCGGACAGGATTTCAGCCTGTAGGCAGGTTCGGGATCTGATGCGTGACACGTTACTCCCCTACCTGCAGAGTCGATAGTCCTTCGGAAGGAAAGGAGACCATCGATGGGACAACTCCTGCGTACCTCATTTGCCCGTGAGTTGGAGACGCTACAGACCGATACATTGATGCTTGGAAGCATGGTGATCCAGGCTCTGAAGGAATCAGTCGAAGCGCTGCGGCGCAGGGACATGGAAACTGCCAAGCGTCTGATCAAAGAAGATGAAGTAATCAACAAGAAGCGCTTCGAGATCGAGGCCGACTGTCTGCGGTTGATTGCGACGCAGCAGCCGATGGCAGGGAATCTGCGGTTGATCGCAGCAGTGCTGGAGATCAGCACGGAGCTGGAGCGAATTGGCGATTACGCCAAAGGTATTGGCCGAATAATCCTGCTGATTGGGCCAGAGGCACTGATCAAGCCATTGGTTGACATACCCCGCATGTGCGAAATCGCTACGACTATGCTACAACAGGCTCTCGATGCCTTCCTGGCTCAGGACCTGGAAGCAGCTCGAACGATTCCTTTGCGTGACGATGAGGTTGACGCCCTCTATAATCAGGTCCATCGTGACCTGATCGCGATGATATTAGAGGATCCCTCCCTGATCGATCGCTCGAACTACCTGCTTTGGGCCGCACATAACCTGGAACGGGCCGCTGACAGAGTGACCAACATTTGTGAGCGTATTATCTTTACAGTGACCGGTGAATTTATCGAGTTCGACATGAACTGAGGGCGGTCTAGCCGGTCGCCGGTCGCCATAAGTGCGGGCACCCCTTCGAATTCCTCCTCCACCCAAGGACAAGCCTCTCCCAACTTCATCGCCAGCCTTACACGTCACTTTATCGCTGAATGGCATGGCTTGTCATTAGACTGGACAGAATACTCTCTTGAAGTATTGAGCGTTGCTGAAGACTCAGATTTTGCCGGGGACAGACCAGAGCTTTTTGGCTCCCTTTTCTTGTTTAGCAAGGTTGACGTATGGCTGCGTATCATATAGAATTGTGGGCAGTCTATACCCGGTCCCACCGTAGTCTTTCCAATGAAATTCCGGAGTTTGCATTTATCGAGAAGTTCCCTTATTATTCGGGACGCAGTCGCGGAAACCCTCTTAGCCGCTGTTTCAGGAGCATTGTCTCTGTATACAATTGATGATACAATGCCCGCACAGTTCAAGTAGCGGGATTGATCATAGTCGGTCGTGTTTTCCGAACTTTTGCAGATCTCAATCATCACCCTTTTTCTTGACCGCCCTTAGGAGGTATGAAATGCTCAATCGACGTGTGAGGTTCTGGGCCGCCATAATGCTTATAGCAGTTATTGCACTTTCCGGCTGTGCGCCCCGCGCCGGCCAAGGAAGCATCGAAGCCGATGCCGACCAACTGGTAATTGACCTGCCCGCGCTGGTGCTTGACTTTGGCATGGACGGGACTGCTGCCATAAAGAACGCTGCCCTAGCCGACCTGGTAAGTGGTCTTGGCGTGGATATGGATTTGCAGGTACCACCCGAAGTGGTTTTTGCAATGGGAGCAAGCAATATACAGCACATCCAGGTGAGCAACACGCCTGAGGGACTGCTGCTATTGGTCAATGGTCGGAGTATTCCGAATATCAGCTATGACGGCGATTCACTGAACGCCCTGCCTGGTGCGCTAAACGCACTTGGCGTGGTCGTTCCCATGGCAGACCTGCTCTTTGCCCTCGTTGACAGGATCGGGATCGGCGTGATTGCCCGCTTTGAGCCTGCGCCAGGGGCTGAGGAGATTCCACTATACGTCGAAGGTGACGGTGCAGCAGCGATGGCCGCCAAGGCCGCGCAGGAAGAGTTCCTAGCTGCGGTAGGTACACCGCCGCGAATCAATCTGCCTGTATTCTATGGGGCGGACGGCAGCATCAGTATCGGTGATCTGTCGATCCAGGAGATGCAGGAGATGACGGGAGGCTCACTTGGGGCTCTCGAGATGGGGCTTGGCTCGCTCAGTATGGTTAGAGGCTTGGGGATTTCCCAACTTGGCATCAGCACCGGAGCCGACGGGATTACGATTTCCATTGACGGCGATGTCCTGCCGACTTTGGACTGGTCGGACGGCAAAGCCAGCAATCTGATCGAGTTGATCACCGAGATTCCGTTGCTGGACATGGCAATGCCGGGTATGGGATCGATGATGCCAATGATCCACCAGATCCTGCCCTTGGTTCAGGCAACAGAATTCGACCTGACCCTGCACTTTTAGGTCGGCAGCCGCCTGATCAGGCTTGGCTGGCGGCACGGCCTGACGAAGTCAGGCGAATGTACAGCAAAGAAAGAAGAGGTGCGGCAATTAATTGCCGCACCTTTTTTGCATCGACTGATTGTTACCTACTGTGAGGTCAGCTGAAGATCGAAAAACCTACGGATGGCCAGGTGGAGTTTCGCCTGCCGCGGGAAGGCGCTGTTCTAGCCCCACAGCCAACTGACAGTCAGTGTGAGTATGGCATTAATTCTACCCCAAGTCTCCTGCCAAAGACTGGAAAGGAAATGTCTGAAATCTAGGGTACAGTCGAAGTAGAGCCGGTCATGTAGAGTTCACCAGACTCAAAGCCGCGCGCCGTGTAGTAGGCCTGTGTGCCGGTGGCGGCGATGACGCTGATACGCTCAAAACCTGCCGCGCGACTTATCCGCCGGGCCTCGTTTAGAAGGCGCGTACCCACGCCAACGTGTTGGGCAGCGCCCTTCTCTGCGCTGCCGATCGCCAGTGCCGGTCCGTAAACATGCACTTCGCGAATCATAGCGTTGCCGCGAATCTCTGCCAGGAAGGCGCGACTCCCTGCCGAAGGCGTCTTGGGCAGACTTAACCTCAGAAAGCCGACGAGGGGCGCCCGCTCAAAGTCTGCTTGCGAGCCGTTCCCCTTTTCCCCGTCCACGACAATTTGCAGAAAGTGCTCGACCGTCAAATCAGTTGAGTAGGTTGAGACTGTCAACCGCAGCGCTTCCTCCCGAACTTGCTGGCGCCGAACTTCACGACAGCGAATACAGCCGCAGCGTTCACCGCGACGCGACAACTCCTGGTGGACTACCTCGCGCAGGTTGCTCGTCTTCACCCCGGCCTCAATGTGATGTGCAGGTATGTCGCGAAACAAGCGGTTGATGCGTATGTAGGGCGGCACAGTCGGTTTGATGTCTGCCAGCAGCGCAACAAGCTCCTGTTCCGTATAAGGAGTATAGTCTCCGGCCTGCCACTTCTTGTAGAGCTCAGTACCTGCGATCAGGGAGCAAGGGTAGATCTTGAGTTCGTCCGGCCGGATTGACGGATCATCGAAGAATCGGTGGAACGAGTCTCGGTCAGATTCCAACGTGGCCCCGTAGAGATTTGGCATCCAGTGCAATTGCAACTTGAACCCAGCCGTTCTCAGAAGACCTAACGCTTCCCTCACCTCGGCCACAGTGTGGCCGCGTTTATTCAGTTCCAGAACGTCGTCCTCCAGGCTCTGAACGCCGATCTGTACTTTTGTCACGCCCAATCGCCGCAAGTGTCGAATCTCGTCCGGTGTAATCCAATCCGGTCGAGTCTCTACGACCAGCCCAACGTTGCGGTGCGCCGCCAAGACATTGCACAGTTGCGCTTCCTCCAGCGTGGCCGACGGCATATAATCTGGGTTTCCATGCTTGTTCATGGCGTCGAAACAACGGCGCACGAACCACTCCCGATAGTCCCGGCTGTAGGCGTTCCACGTCCCTCCCAGAATCAGGAGTTCCACTTTACTTGTGTCATGGCCGATACTCTCGAATGCATCAATGCGGCCCAGCGTCTGTTTGAACGGGTCAAAGCCGTCGCGCTCAGCTCGCTGCGCCCCAGGTTCGTCGTAGATGTAGCTCTTAGGCATACGCCAGTCGTCGGGGCAGAAAATACACTGGCCCGGACAGCCTGCCGGCGCGGTCAAAACGGTTACTGGCGCGACGCCGCTGGAGGTTCGTACCGGCTTCATGCGGATTCTGTCAAGCAGAAATGGATCCGGTTCCAGCTCTCCTTCATCGACCAAAAGCCGAAAACCCGCTACGAGATCAGACTTGGCATAGAATCCTTTGCCGTCTTTGGGGTATCGGGCTAGAATTGAACGCAGGGATCGATTTGCGTCCCATTCAGATTCCTGCACGGCCAGGACGTCCCGGAAAATCGCTAACAGAACGGTACGATGGGCAGCCGGATCGAAGCTCCGTTTACGCTGCCATTCCTGGGAAGTTTGAACTACCTCGGCCGGAATCTCTTCCGGAGCCAGAACTCGTCTCATGCTAGCGGATAGAACCCATGAACTGTCGAGGCAACCTGAAAACAAGCCGATGCAAACAGCTTGTATGGATTCGCAGACGCAAAATGCGTTGCTGACGCTTAATCGCTGTTTCTACGAGCAAGTGGCCCACCATTTCGACGCAACGCGCCAAAACTGGACCCCGGGACTTTGGGCTATTCTACCGTATTTCAGGGCCCCGGGAAAGGAACTGCTGTCAGTGCTGGATGTCGGCTGCGGCAACGGCCGCTTCGCCCGACTGCTTGAGGAGGCAGGTATCGTAGCATCCTACACTGGCGTTGACGGAAATGAAACGCTGCTCCAGATCGCCAGGAAGTCTGCTGCAAACCTCGCAGGAGTCGACTGTCAGTTCATTCAGGCCGACCTGGCAAATACTGGCTGGCCCCGGATTCTGGCGGCGGGCAGACGTGTAGGGGACCGACGCGTCCACGCGTCCACAAAATTGTATGAAACGCCAAGGTATAATGTAGTGCTTTGCACGGCAACCATGCAGCACCTGCCAGGTTATACACTGCGCCTGCGGCTGATGAGAGACCTCAGGCGCTTGAGCACAGGCTACGTCATTCTTTCCTTTTGGCAATTCCTCAGCAGCAAGAGATTTCGGAACAAACTGATTGACCCCGGCACAGTTGGCATCAGCGCTGCCAAACTAGATCCTGGTGACGGACTCCTCCCATGGCGTCAGGGCGTTGACGCCATTCGGTACGTTCATCAGGTTGATGAGGCTGAATTACGACAGTTGGCCGCTGACGCGGGACAGACTGTTCTGCATAAGTTTCGCGCCGACGGAAGAGAGTCAGACCTGAATCTTTATGCAGTCCTGGGCCGCGCTGCTTCCAGTACAGTGCAACGCTAAGTTAGGCCGATCTTCGCAAACTTTCGTGTTTCCTGACTCCTCCCATAACCGGACACATGGCGCCATGCAACCCGACAAACGAACGCAAACGATACTGAACGGTTTTGAAGCTCACTTCGACGGTCAAGCGACTTATCTTGCAATCGCGCCGGGCCGAGTCAATCTGATCGGAGAGCATACTGACTACAATGATGGATTCGTGTTACCGGTGGCCCTGGATCGGGACGTCAGGGTTCTTTTCCGGTCACGCGACGACCACCGCGTAAAGCTATACGCACTGGAGTTTGACTCGTGGGCGAACTTCGAGATCGGGGCTACGAAGCGAGACAAAGACCAATTGTGGCCCAACTATGTTCAGGGAGTAGGCCTGGAGCTCGCCGAACTTGGCGTTCAGTTGCAGGGTTTTGAAGGGGTCGTCAGCGGAAATGTACCGAGGGGAAGCGGGTTGAGCAGTTCAGCAGCTCTGGAAATCGCAGCGGCAAAGGCCTTTCTCACGGCGGCCAACCAGATTCACGCGCTGACCGGTCCCCAACTAGCCAGGGCCGCACAGAAGGCCGAGAACGAATTCGTCGGCGTCAATTGCGGCATCATGGATCAGTTCATCAGTACACTGGGAGAAGAGGGACACGCATTGTTGATCGACTGTCGCAGCCTGGACTATCAGCGAGTGCCGTTTCCTGAGGGCGTGTCTTTGGTAATTGGCAATACCAAAGCAAGCCGCTCTCTTGCAGGAAGTGCTTACAACGAGCGCCGAGCACAGTGTGAAGACGGGGTGCGCCGACTGCAAGAGGTTTTGCCGGAAATCACCGCTCTCCGCGATGTGAGCCGCGACGAACTGGAGGCCCATCGCTCGCTACTTCCGCCAACCGTCTACCGGCGCTGCCGACATGTTGTAAGCGAAAACGATCGCGTGCAGACAACGGTTGACGCCCTTGAGCAGGGCGATTTTCGGAAGGTCGGGCTGTTGATGGACGCCAGCCATGAAAGCCTGAGAGACGACTACGAAGTCAGCAGTGAGGCCCTAGATAGGATGGTTGAGTCGATGCGCAGTCATCCTGGTTGCTTGGGCGCCCGCCTCACGGGGGCCGGGTTTGGTGGCTGCGCCGTGGCTCTGGTCAAGGCTGGAACAGAAAAGGATGTACGAGAGACAGTACAAGAGACTTATGCCAAAACGATGAACCTGTGGCCCGAGGTTTACATCAGCCCGCCGAGCTCCGGCGCACGTGTCTTGCCTCTGCTTACTGGAGAAAGCGATGGATGACCGCTACCACGGTGAGCGCAGCCGCCCGAGCTTGGGCGCCTCCGGCCCGCTGGAATATGACAGCGGTATGCTCTCATGGGAATTTGTCGATAGTCGAATGCGCGGGGCAGTAAACTATTGGATCGCCAGCGCCGGAGGGGACGGAAGGCCTCACGCAGTGCCCGTTTGGGGCGCCTGGCTGGATGATGTCTTCTACTTCGTAGGTACGGGCAAAAAGATACGTAATTTGCGCGCAAATCCACAGGCAGTAGTTCATTTGGAGAGCGGTGACGACGTAGTCCTAATTGAAGGCCGTTTTGAAGAGATAGAGAGACCGGGTCGAACGCTGCTCCAGCTCGTGGACGAGGAATTCATCCGCAAGTACAAAACCTATCGCCCCAGTGAACACCTGAATGACCGGACCAAATCTAGTTTCCCGCCAGAGGGACTATTCGCTGTCTATCCTCAACTGGTCATCGCCTGGAGCGGAATGGCAAGCGATGCAACGCGGTGGCGGATTCCCGCCCGTTAGCTACGACCTTGTCTCTCCTTTGTCCTCGACATCGCTTGATCAAACATCGAGGTGGCCCTCTCACCGCCTATTCAAATAGGGAAGCAAAATGACAACGCTTACCGACTATAGCCAATTCAGTGGACTCCATTGGGAGACCGGCACCGTCCGCAACTATCTCGAATATTGCGGGGCGACGGCGCCCCATACGGGAAAACCTTATTCAGAGGCACTGCTGATGGGAATCAGCGGCGGCGCGGTGATGGGGTATTTCGTCTTTGCCTATCAGGACATTGACCCGCACGCCCGCATTCTCACCCGAAACACTTTTGACCCGATGGAGACGATGCTGCAGCGTCTTGGCGCAGTACCGGAAGTTCGCCAGACGGCAAGTGCAGATAGGGCGGTCAGCAACCTGGTCGAAACCCTGGAAAACGGTAGGCCTGCCATTACCTGGGCCGATGCCCTCAGCCTCCCCTATGATCCACATACGTATGAGTTTGAGTTCCCTCACATGCAACCGGTCATCGTTTATGGGTACAACGAAGAGGGCGACCGGGTCTCGATCTCCGACCGCGCCCGCGTGCCATTGTTCGCCACGACCGGGCAACTGTCAGCGGCGCGATCGAAAGTGAAGAAGATTCGAAACCGCATCATGACGTTGGAGCTGCCTGATGCCGACATGATTCCGGAGGCGGTTCGGTCGGGTATTCGCGACAGCATCCAACTGTTTACGGAGAAGCCGCCTAAGGGCGCACGCCACAATTTCGGCTTTTCTGCCTACCAGCGCTGGGCCGATGCACTGCGAAATCCCAAAATGAGAGGCAGTTGGGAGAAGGAGTTTCCGCCCGGGCGTAAAATGTACGCCGGTCTGGAGTCGGTCTTCAGTGATACGCACACTTACGGCAAAGAAGGTTTCGCTGAGAGGGATATCTTCGCAGCCTTTCTGGATGAAGCCGCGCAGATTCTGGACCGACCAGTCTTGAGAGAAGCTGGAGAGCAGTTTAGAGCAAGTGCTCTGGCGTGGCGCGATCTAGGTGAAATGCTGCTGCCGGACAGTATTTCGGTCTGGGCGGAGGCCCGCAGACTGATGTTGGAAAACCAACAACTCTTCCTGGAACAAGGCGGAGAAGCCACTGAAACAGGGCAGACCAACGCCGAGCGCCTCATCGCAATTCGACGCGAGATGGAAACGGACTTTCCACTCTCTGACGAAGAAGTGGTCACGTTCAGAGAACAGATTGCCGAACAGGTTCTTAGAATCAGTGCTCTCGAGGAGCCGGCCGTCGCAGCAATGAAGGAGGCGATGGATTGAAAACGCGGAGCAAGTTACCCCTCTTTCAGGCTCTGTCAGGCTGCTCTTGTCTGTCACTAACCTGACGTAATCCCGGGAGCGTCGCGGCGACAGTTGCAACCAATAGCGCAGCCAGCGCGACTTCAGCCCCGACTGCCAAGGGCGCGCCAAACGCGTCTGCTAGCACGCCCGTTTGGAGCCTCCCAAACGGACCTGCGCCTATAGCAACTGCAATGGCTCCCATCGCCTGTCCCCGTCTCTCATCAGCCGCCGCGAGCAGCACGATGGAACTCTGCATGATTCCAAAGCAGGCGTGACCTATCCCAACCAACAGCAGCAAAGCCCACGAGACGGCGAACACGGAACTGGTAGTGAAGAATAGCAACGCTAGGCAGTGAAGAAGCGTGCCGGCTATGAATATCCATCCCGCGCTCGCAAAGCGCCTTGCCCAGTTGACCAGAAAAAGGCCGACCACGTTTCCGATTCCCACAGACGCGCCGAGATAGCCTAGCCCAACCGGTCCCTGATCCAGAACATCGCGTGCGAATACAGGAAGGAAGTTCATATAGGGAAAGGCCAACATATTCATGATCATCGTGATCAGCGTTACGGCCAGGATCGACTGGTTTTGTCGCACATAGAGGACGCTGTCTCGAAACTGTGCCAGAGGAGACGCGCTAGTGGGAGACGATGTGTGGGGAATCGGCTGCCGAGAGAGTGCGCGCAGGAGCAGCAGCGAAATCGCCGACAACCCGCTCAAAGTAAAGAAACAGCCCAGCACATTGAACGCGTCGAGTACAACACCGGCCATGAGAGGCCCCAAGGCACGGGCGACGCTCATGCCCAGATTCTCCAGCATCAGAGCGTCAACGACGCGAGGGCGGCCCACCAGGTCGGGTATCAGAGCCCGGCGGGTCGGCCAGTCCATCGCCCACGCACACCCGAGAGTCAGGGAGATCACAACGAGATGCCAAAGGGCGAGCAGTCCAGCCGCCAACAGCGCAGCAACGGTCGCATACATGCAAAAGGTGAGCGTTTGCGAGGCAATGATCAGAGGACGGCGGCCGATTCTGTCGGCGAGTAGTCCGCCAAAGCCGCCGACCAGCAGAGAGGGAATCGATCGGCAGAAGCCAACTAGGCCGACCAGGCCAGCCGAATCCGTCAATTCCAGCACCAGCCAGCCCAACACAATCATCTCCATATAGTGGGCCAGCCACCAGAGAGTGCTTGAACCCAGGAGAAGGCGATAGTCGGAATTGGCCAGTGTCGCCCGAATCCCCGACTCCGGCTGGAAAAGACGCTGGTAACGCCTGGAAAGATCAGTCCACATCTGGACCTTGTAACCCCAGTACCCGATAAGCGAATTTCAGATGGGTTTCCTGTAGATGTTCGGCTGTTGCGGCACTTGCAAAACCGTGTCCACCGTCCAGCCAGACCAGAGTGAAGTCCTTCTTCAGCTCTTCCATTTTGCGGGCAAAGTGCTCCATTTGACGGGGCGTGGCGCGGCTGTCCCGTCGTCCTTGAAAGATCAGTAGTGGCGCCTGAATTGCCGCAGCATGCGTAAGGGGAGAACGGTCACGGTATAGATCAGGCCTATCCAAAGGTGTACCGTCAAAAATCATTCGCGCCCAGCCCTGCATGGCCGCTGAAGAATCCTCGTAGTTCATCGTCCAATCTACGATTGCCACCGGAGCGACGCCGCCCGCCCACAGCTCAGGCTCCTGCGAAAGTGCCCAAACGGTCAGAAAGCCCCCATAGGATCCTCCCTCCAGTAAAATGCCATTCGGGTCGGCGATTCCCTCACCAATCAGCCAGCGGCAGGCGGCCAGCATGTCCTCCAACTCCCAGCGCCCGACATCGCCGTTTATCTTTTCCTGGAAGTCGCGACCGAATCCAGTCGAACCGCGATAATTGACAGTAAGGTAGGCGAAGCCGTGATCCAACCAGGCTTGGCTTGAAGCGTCGAAGGCGTTCGACACGGCGCCGCTCGGGCCTCCGTGGATATGCAGGATCGTGGGGAAGGGCCCCCCTGACGTTTCACTTGAGGATGGTAGTCCCAGCCATGCCTGGACAGAAACGCCGTCGGAACTGGGAAAGCTGACCGAACGCCATGGTCGACCAGGCGGGCAGTCGTTAACGGGCAGTATCGGCCTGGGCCAACCAGTTGGGGTCAGCGAGAGCAGTTGAGAAGGATGCGCGGCATCGCTCCACTGCGCCCAGATCGTACCATCTGGGGCGAAAAAGCTGGCCGCAGTTCCCGTATGATAAGGCCCAGTGCGACCGCGAAAAGTCCCTGGCAAGTGTTGTAGCGGCAGCAGACCTTCGTCGTTCAGATCGTAGGTGAAGAGGCCTTCATGTTCCTCAGTCTTCGTCTGAACAAGCAGTTTTCCGCCGTCAGGGGACCAGTCCAGTGGCAGAATCGGCCCTTCGGCTGAGGGCATCGATAGGTCGCGCCGTTCGTTTGAATGCGGGTCCCAAAGTAGAGGCAGCAGCACGCCGCTTTCGGTTGTCGTGGCTAGCAATCGTTCATCGCCACGAAGAGGCGAGAACTGTATGGGCTCGACACTGTAGTCGAAACCGTCCCAAAGTTCAGCGACCTGTTCCCCCGAATTCGTGTCGAATACCAGAACTGTGTAGCGGCGGCTGTGGGGCGCCCGGCGCGTTGACTTGACTGCAAGTAAGTTTCCCTCATAGGACAGATGACAGGCCCACGTCTCCTCCAGGTCCGTGTACACCTGTCGCGGCGCAAATCGTCCTCCGTCTGGTTCCAGCGCAATGCAGTAGAACCAGTAGCGATTGTCATAGACAGCGTCGAGTGCTAGGCAAGCGCCGCCGCGACTGATATCGAAGCCGCGCAGAGTATATGGAGGCAGTTCAGGTGTCAGGTCTTCAGCAGGTCCACCAGCGAAGGGTACGCGGACAATATGGCCTAGTTCACTGCCCTTATCGTCCTTCAGGTAGTAGAGGTAGGCACCTTCGGGTCCCAGCCAACCGTACGATGGTGTCTCATCTTCCTGCAGGAGAGGACGCAAGTCACCAGAAGTGATGTCCCAGGCGAAGATTCGTTTTGAAGGGCCCTCCAGGCTGGCATGGACAATGCCACGCGACGCGTTTCTCGGCGCTACATAGGTATAGCCCAGGCTGTTACAGCGGAATCGCTGCCGCCATCGAGCACTTTCCTCAAGCTGAAGTGGGGCAATCATAGGCTTTCTCAGTGAATGGTGAGGGTTGTCCTGTCCCGTTCATTCAGTCAGCGACAGGGGCCATCGACTTGTGTGGGGCTCCAATGGTCCGCTTGGTTTCCTGTCCGGGATACGCGGGGCGGATTATGTGAAGAATTGTACATGGGCTTGGAAGCCCATGCAACGAATAACCCCACGCAGTTGATACCTGGCGAAGCAGATGCCATAATGGGGAGGATGAACGCTAGATTCAGAGCAGACTATCTAACTGGCATTCTTAGAGAACCTGGCGAACTGCTGTTTGTCCTGGGAATCGCTGTTGTTGCCAGCGCACTGCGACTCTACCGCATAGAAGAAAAAAGCATATGGCTGGATGAGTCCTTCAGCTTGTGGATTGCCGGCCATAGCCTGTGGGAGGGCTGGCGTTGGCTTATAGAGGTGGACCAGCACCCACCGTTGTACTACAGCTTGCTGCATTTTTGGATGGAGATCTTCGGCTCGCTGGAAGGGGCAGTACGAACGCTCTCCGCGCTGGCATCGGTGCTGACCATTCCGGTCTTCTATGCCGCGTGCCGCCGCCTGTTTGACGGCCCGACGGCTGCCATCGCTGTGTTCATTCTGGCAGTATCACCGTTCCACGTGCAGTTCGCCCAGGAAACGCGCATGTATGCGCTGCTTACGCTGGAAGTGGCGTGTGTGATCTACTTCCTGGCGCGATTGGTGACGAGCAGGGTTGCGCAGAGTAGAGACTGGGTCGGGCTCGCGGTCTCGCAAGCTCTCGTGATGCTGACCCACAATACGGCAGCAGTTTATTTGCCGGTTGCGCTTAACGCGGCAGCAGGGCTGATCTTCTTACTCTTTCCCTCTGGAGTAGGAGGTGGAGGGGGGAAGTGGCCGCAGAAGGGAGAGTCGACAGGCGCCGGCAATGACGATGAATCCAAGGAAAGCATTCGGGATGAGCAGGCGCCCGGGCCGCAGAGGAAATCGAGTTCAGCGACTGAGGACGCCGACGCAGAAGCTTTCTGGAAAAACTGGGTCACGTTTCAGGGATTGGCCGTCCTTCTGTGGCTGCCCTGGGCCGTTCCGTTCATTATTCAGGTAATCGTCGTGGAATCAGGCTTCTGGTTGCCACCTCCCTGGCCCAACCTGGTGCTGGATACCTTTCGCAACTTCCATTTCGCCTTTCTTCCTTCCGATCTGCCAGTTCGTCCCGTCTGGATGTGGGGCTATACAGTTCTGGCTGCACTGGGTCTGGTTGGGCTCCTATTCAGAGTGGGTTTGTCCCCGCGAGAATTGCGATGGAACCAACGGGGGCGTCAAATCGATGGACAGGACGTGAGTAATAGAGCCGCGCTAACTCTGGATAGTGATAGAGCTGCAATACTGATCGTCTGTCTGTTTCTCGTTCCACACATCGTGGCTCTTCTGGTAAGTATGCGCAGCCCGATCTATGCGGAACGGCCTCTGATTTGGACGACGCTGCCCTACTTTGTTCTTGTTTCCGCCGGAATACGCGTCATAGGAGGTCCTCTGAGACGTGGCGTGTTGGACCTTCTCTCTCTTCGACGAGGCGTCAACTTTGCTGGGCTGGTGTCCACCATGCGACTTGGAGCCCAGCTGTTCATTCTGGGGGCCATCCTGGGCCTGAGCAGTCTCTCCCTGAACGGCTATTATTTCTGGTTCCAGAAGGAAGCTTGGGACGAGGCGGCTTCTCACATTGCTGAGCAGGTACGCCCTGGAGACATGATTGTATTCAATGCCACTTGGGTACAGATTCCTTTCGAGTATTACTACGAACGATACGATCTCGACACCGCATTGAAAGGGTTACCTGTAGACCTGTTCGACCGGGGCGAGCTTGAACCGGCGATGGAGGAGGCCGACATTCCTCGGATTCAGGAGATTCTCGCCGGTCGAGACCAGGTCTGGCTTGTATATTCCCACAACTGGTACTCCGACCCCGACGGAATCATTCCTCGCGAGCTGAGCAAGATATTTGTAGAGTCCGAGGAAGCAGACTTCGAGGGGATTCAGATTATCCGATTTGCCGGCAGAGATTAGAGAGGAGATCAGTTCCGAAAGGGGAATTACTAACTTGAGTTCACAACCAAAAGCGTTAACGTTTCTTCCCGGAATGGACCCTAATCAACCTGGGGAAGACACACCACCCCAAGACCCGATTAGCCCCGTACCAAACAATACTTAGACACTAGTTTCGGTTCTGAGAATTCAATAACACCATGCGGATACCACACGATCCACATGGTGTTACATTTTCTGCATACTTCTTTATTCACTTCATATCAATGAAGATGAGTATTCCGCGAGCCAAACAGTAGGCCAGTACGACATGGCCTAACGCCTCAGCGACAGCGAATACTTGATGTATGGAGTTTTCCACTGCGCCTTCATCGTATCTATGAGAGAAGCTGTTGTACCCTTCTAGTACCCCTTAGAGAACGATTGCCCCACACACGATTCGGACTATCCGCTTTACCCATTTCATCTACTCTTCCTCTTCCTGTAACCAAGTGGCAATGTAGAGCATACGGGGCGGTAGCTTGTCCGATACCGCGAATAGCCACGCTGCCTTTACATCGGATAGAACAATGTCAAGACTATCTCTTGGTTCCAACAGGAAGGTTTCAGGGTCAATCACAGGCGCATTGTGGACGAATGAATGACTAACCACAATTTTTTGATCTGCCCGCAAATCATTGGATACTCTAATCAGTGGGCCAGAATCAGACAGGTCAAGATTTTGGTAGAACTCATCTTCAAATAGCTCGTCCAGGTTATACAGAGAAGATGGGTTTACCCGCATATAGAGAAGTCGGTCAGAGGAATCAGGGTCATCTATTCGGATGATCTCGATAGGCCCCTACATTTTTTCATCCCCTGTTTCCAACATACGCATTGGGATTTCAAATTCATAATGGACATAGTCGTCCATCCCCTCTCCGTGACATTTGATGAACTTCATATCACGGAAATCCCTGCTCTTCTTCCACACCTTCTCATACCGCCCTTTGTATTCGTCGCACGAATCCATTGAGGGTAACGGGAGATGTAACTGGAGGTTGTTGGTCAATGTTTCCTCTGGTACATCTTCAAGGTCGCGGAGGAAAACTTCCGTTGCCAACCGCGAATTGCAGGCGACCATGACAAACATGATCATCGCTATTGCTAATACTGTGAATGTACGTCGCATCGTGGTGCCTCCTTGATGAGATGAGTGAAGGGACGCTTGCCACAGCAGTCTCTATACACCTTGAATCAACAAGGAGGCGCAATGCGCCTTCACTCGAATTCAAGAGTATAGAAAAACCCTGCCTATGCAGGGCCTACTGCTGTGGCAAGTGCCACGGTACTCTATTTGTTGGAAACTGTCAACTAGCGGGAATCAAAAAGCCACCGCTATTTTGGCGGTGGCTTTGGCTTCTCCTGCTTCGCCCCCTTCTTTTTCCTATGCTTGCTCGGTATGAAAGCCAGCGCCTTTTTTGTTATCCCGATCCATAGCCGCCATATCGACCTTTGGCTTCTTCTCTGCCATATAAAGAAGGGGCTTCTCGGGTGGAGAACTGAACTTACGATGCGTTTTCTGACCCAGCCTGTTAAGAGATTGCACGCAAAACGCGCTGCCTCCCACCTCCCCAGAAAAATGCGATCCCCAAGAGACACAGAGTCGGCAGCCACTCCAATAGACGCACCCAGTCAAGATCACGCAGATTCTCAGGGTCAATATAGGCGACATACGAGAGAGCTACGGTTCCACTGAGCCAGAGCCAGGGAAGGGGCCAGAGCCAGAACCTCGTTGGCTCGTCGTCGCCCGGCGCCAGAAAAGGCAGGAAGGGCATTAGAGCCAGGAGATACCATGGGTGAACAGTCGTTGCCAGCAGCAGATAGCCGCCCAGAGGAACTGCCAGCCAGCGCAGGGCGGATCTTAATTCGGAGTTGAAGTGGCTGTACTGTCGCCACACACCCAGCAAGAGCAGGAACATCAGGAAATATGAGATTTCCTGGGCTTGCGCCATCGGGTCGGCGATACCCATGCTATCGAGCCAGTCTTGCAGCCAGCGAAACAGACCGCTATTGAATTTCCACTGCGCATTGTAGATGCGTAATGCACCGAAAAGTCCCCGTCCGTCCAGCTCGCCGCTCAGTCCCCAACCGGCTCTCAAAGCCGGCGATACCAGCATCCCTATCGTCAGATATCCATAGAGCAGACGGCTACCCCAGTTCCACCGCCACCAAAATATCGGGGTCAGAAAGACAGGGATCAGTTTTGTCAGTGTGGCCAGAGCCAGCAAAGTAGGCGCCAATAGAGAGAACGAAGGTCTTCCGGAATCGGAAACCATGCCCCCAGCTTGTCGAACCCTACTCACGGCGGTTGCCGAACGTACCATCGCATATACCGCCCACATCATCAACAGTACCATCAATGAATCAACGTGCGCCCCCTGGGCGGTCTCCACGACGACAAGCGGATTCCACAGGTATATCAGCAGACGATGGGAAGGTAACCCGACCGACGCCAGCAACCTGGAGAGAATGAACGCTGTTCCCAGATCGAAAAAAACGGCGGCGGCTTGAAAGGAATTCGGATCCAGGGGGTAGAAGAGGGCGATGGCCCCAAAGAACCATTGGGCCGCAGGCATGTAAGGGCTGGCCATCCAGGCATGATTGGCCTGGGCCCGAAATGGTACATCGAGCCAGTCCAACTGAGCGGCGTTAATGGGGAATGCGTAGGGACTTACACCGTTGGCGGTGACGTAGCCATCCCACATGTAACGGAAAACATCCGAAGACAGTGTGGGGAATGTTTGCAGAAGTAGCCATCTGAAGAGGCATCCCCCACACCAGATCCAAACCAGCAGGTAGAACTCCTTGACACCTGATCGTGAAGTGGCGTTTCCCCGGCCCCCCCTGTGCCACCATCGCTCCAGCCAAAAGACAGCGACCGCGTAAGCCGAGAATGCCGTGCCAAACCAAACAAGAAATTCCACAACTTCGGTCGTACCCAGGTTTCCGTGGCGAATCTGCATGGAGACCATGCCACCGTAGGCGAAGATCGAAACGAAAAGGAGGGCGAATGGGGCAGACCAGGACCTCAGACGCGTCATTCTGGTCAACGCCCCTGGAGCGACGAGGTTTCAGCCTGAATCCGGTACATGTCTTGGTGTGTCGTCCCACCCGCGCTGGAGATCATCGCCTCTGCTAAGCTCTGCGTCCTGACAGCGAACTCCGTGACCGTGCCATAGTGGGGAAGATCTCCGGTGACGTCCTCATTGAAATAGATATCAGTACTGTTGGCAATCGCTTCCGGCAACCCGCTGTACCCGTGTATCAGTCCGAGCAGGCCGGCGGCGGTGGCCATGGTGTTGTCGGCATCCCAGCCGGCCAGCGCGGCGATCTCGATGGTCCGGAGAATGTCGCTCTCCCCATAGAGCAGGGCCATTATCGTGACGGCAAAGTTGACCCGCGAAGCCCACCACATCGGGTCCGTGTCGTACTCATCGCGGATGAGTTGCCTTGTCGTGCGCCAGTCCTCAGGGTTCTCCCGATGCCACAGCACAACATTGTCAACGATTGGAGCAATAATCGCTTCGTCTCCTGTCCTTAAGCGAGTGGCGGCGATCAGGGCCGGCACATCATCTTCAAAGAAGGCAAGGCTGTAGAGCGTAGCAAAGAAGACGCTGGCCTCCACGGCCGGCCCGCTGTTGGTGACACTGGCGAAGCGTTCGGCGTAGCTCGCGGCAATATCCGGCATACCGGGGGCTAACATTCCGAACAGCTCTGTCTGCAGCTGTGCGTCAATTGACCAGGCTCCATCGGGATTGTTGTCAGCGTTCCCTGTCTCTGGCGGTAGGAAGCCCTCGTCCATCAGATCACGGGCGCGGCGGGTCGATACCCAGATATCGTGATTAAGATGGTCAACCCACTCATCGCGTATCTGTTCGGCAGTTGGACTGAGTCCATGGGTTTCCAGAATGTGGAGGTCGACCCATTCGACGTGTGTGTCATCGTCTGTAGACCATTCCTCAAACAGCAAAGGAGAGAACGACCCTGGAGGGCCGGGCTCTTCGATATACACGCCCTGCAGATGGAGGCCGGAATGGTTGGCAAATATAGTTGCTTTCCACGCGCCGTGCACCTTGTCGAGGTAATCGTCTGGCGTAAGAGTCTGAACAGTAGGAGCCGGTTCCGATCGGGTAAGACCTACGAAGAAGACGAGAGCAAGCCAAATGGTTGCAGTCAGAGCGATTTTGCGTCGGTCCATATGGAAAATCCTTCAGTGGGCGGCTGCCGAGAACCTGCCAAGTGGCAGTATAACTGAAGGAGGAAGAGGAAAAAACTTGGAGGAGGGTTCCCGACCGGAAAAAATAAACCTCGAATCCGGCCGGGACCTGTCGTATCGCAACGGTAAGCGTGGACTGCCCCGCGAGTATCCCCACCAGCGCCTTTGCTGTCAATCTACTCGTGATTTATTGGGGGCCTGGTCAATAAGGGTACAACCGGAGGGAACAGGCCGCTTCGAAGAGGAAGATTCTCTCAGCCTTCGAACTCCCGAACCATACGATTGCCAAAGTCTGGAATCGTTTCTAATAGCTGTTCGCGAGTCATGTCGTTCAGATTAATCCTGTCCAAAACAATCTCGCCATTGGAATCGGGGCTGTCAGAGGCCGCGCCTTCTGAGGGTTCTGCAGAGGCCGATTCCTCCTGGGCAGATGCGGACGGAAGATTCCGCCGGCGAAGACGGTGGCGTACAAGCGCTCAGCACCGGAAAGAGGGCAATTAACGAACAGATAAAGCAGCGCTTCTCATCCTAAGATTCATCTACAGTTACTCCAGGTTTTGTGGGGCTTACAGTATCTACAGCCGAAATGGTCTGACCAATCATGGTCATGAAAATGTTCACTCCCGGCGCAAGGCTTCGATTGGATCCAGTTGAGCCGCCTGCGTAGCCGGATAATACCCAAAAAAGATGCCTACGGCGGCGGACGCGCCGAAGGCCAGGGGCAGCGACAGCGGTACCAGTTCCGTGCGCATTCCCCCGAGTTCTCCGAAAACGAAAGAGCCGCTCACTCCAAAAATGAGACCGGCCAGCCCGCCTACCAGGCTGAGCATCACCGCTTCCAGAAGGAATTGCCGCTGCACATCGCGCGGGCGGGCGCCTAGCGCCTGGCGCAACCCGATCTCGCGCGTTCGTTCTGTCACGCTAACTAGCATGATGTTCATGATGCCGATGCCGCCGACCATGAGTGACACGGCAGCCACCCAGGCGAGCAGGCTGCGGAAGGCAGCAGTTGTAGAGGACCGGGCATCGACGATATCCTGTTGTGTCCGCACGCCAAAATTTGGTTCAGCCGGATCCACATTGCGGCGCCCGGCCAGCAGGCTCGTAATCTGGTTCATCACGCTGTCCAACATTTCGCCGCTCTCAGCCTTGACCAGAAGCATTCGAACGCGATCACCGCCAAAACCTGTGCCGCCAAACTTCTTGAAGACGACCGAAGCGGGAATGTAGATGCGGCCGTCGTTGTCGGTCGCGCCGACAACGCCCTGTTCTGCCATCACGCCGATCACGGTGAAGCGGGAGGAGCCGATACGTACCTGTTGTCCAAGCGGGTCGACGCCCTCGAAGAGGTCTTCGGCGATGCCGGAGCCGAGGACGGCGACGCGCTGCGTTGTATCATTTTCAGCGGCGGTGAAGAACCGGCCCTGCCCAACCTCGTAATCCCGTACATTCAGGAAGTCTGCGGTTACCCCGACGATGGAAACGCCTGTCATCGTCGTTGCACCGCCCTTTACGTTCTGAGTTGTACTCTGTTCAAGAGATACGCCGGCGATATTGTTCAGGTTCTGCCTGAGGAAGAGGACTTCATCATAGGTAAAGGTTGTGATGCCTCCAGGGCCTCCGCCTCCAGTAAAGCCGCGACCGCCGCGCACACCCCCGAAGCTGCGGAACGGTGTCACCATGATCAGATTTGCACCCAGCCCGCTGATCTGATCCTCGATCTCGGCTTCCGCGCCGGCGCTGACGGCAAGCATGATTATGACCGCGGCGACGCCTATGATAATGCCCAGAGTTGTCAGGAATGATCTCAGCTTGTTGAGCATTACGCCTTCCCAGGCGACGCGAAAGGCGTTCGACACGGTCATCCCGTGCAGGTCCTTGAAGGAGTCGTCTTCCAACGTCTGGCCGCCGAGCGGTGCAGTTGTGGCTGAGTCTTGAAGCATTGCCTTGTCTTCTCCTGAGAATCACAGGTGTGCCGGCTTGGGCCACAGTGGCAACGACCATTCAGCCGACGCCTGCGGCACGGTTCAGGCGAGTGCCAGGCGATCGAAATCAGTGTCCGCAGTGACGACCTGGCCGTCCAATACGTTGACCACCCGCTCAGCGTCATGTGCCCTTTCCTGTTCGTGCGTGACCATCACAATTGTCACGCCCTGACGGTGGAGACGATGGAAGATGCCCATGATTTCTGTACTGGATCTTGAATCGAGGTTACCGGTCGGCTCGTCTGCAAGTATCAGCGAAGGGTCGTTGATAAGAGCTCGGGCGATAGCTACGCGCTGTTGCTGTCCACCGGACAGTTCTGTCGGCAGATGATGCAGGCGGTCACCCAATCCGACAAGGTCCAATAGTGCTTCGGCACGCTCTGAGCGCTGAACCTCGCTCCAGTTCTGGAAGCCGTTGTACATCATGGGCAGCATGACGTTCTTGTGTGCGCTCAGGCGGGGCAGCAGGTTGTACGACTGAAAGACGAAGCCGATTTTGCGATTGCGGACGGACGCCAACTGGTCGCGATTGAGACGGCTGACGTCCTCGCCGTCAAGGATATACAGTCCGCTTGTGGCCCGGTCCAGACAGCCGATGATGTTCATCAGCGTAGACTTGCCTGAGCCCGAGGGCCCCATGATCGCAACAAATTCGCCCTGGACAACCTGCAGGTCCAGTTCTCGCAGCGCGTGGACCGCGATGTCTCCTTCGCCGTATGTCTTGGTCAATTTAGTAATTTCAATGACGAGATGACTCATTTGGATACCACTGCGGCCACAAGGCCATGTGTCTTTTCGGGCAAAACGATCAATTGCCGGCCACCTGGGCATCGCCGGTGCTGATTGTTTCCCCTTCTTCGAGCCCTGAAACAACCTCTGCGCTGATAAAGTTCCTCAAGCCCACCTGAACCGGCCGGAACTCCAACTCCTCGTTACGCCCGACCACGAAGACCGCATACTGGCCAGGGCTGATCTCTCGCAAAGCCTGAATGGGGACGAGAAGAGCGTTGCGCGCTTCGCCGGCGATAATCTCCACCTCGGCGTTCATGCCGAACAGTAGCGGCGCCGTGTGCTGGGTCATGTCGATACTGGCCCACGCTTGTATCGCGGAGGCGCCTTCGACGTCTACGAGAGCCGGTTCAACGCGGGTAATCTGTCCCGAATAGATGTATTCGGGGAAAGCCTCAAAAACGATGCTTACCGGAAAACCGGGCACGGCCGCCGCAATATCCAACTCTTCGATCCAGAAGCGGACCTGGGCGGTCTGAGCATTGGCGAGCCCGATGATTGGTCCCATAGTGACCGAATCTCCGGACTGAGCCGAGACAGAGGTAACTACGCCTGCCATCGGAGAACGGATTGTGCCACCCTCTATTTCGCGTTGCACGTCTTCTGCAGCCAGTCGCGCCTGCTCGACAGCAAGTTCGGCTCTTTCGAGCTCCTCTGCGCTCGGCCCGTCCAATAGATCCTCGAGTGCGGCGCGGTTCTGCTCCACTTTGGCCCTTGCCGCGGCCACATCAAGCTCATCAGCGCCCTGAAGCAAGAGATTAAGCGTATTTTGTGCTTGCAGAACCCGTGCCCTCGCCGACTCGATTTCGTCTGCTGACGGGCCCGCGGCATTGATGTTGTATTGCGCCAGCGCCTTTTCGTATGCGAGGGTGGCGGTCTGTAGTTCGGCCGCTTGCGTGGTGCTGCCAACGTCGTTTCGCCAGGCTACCCTGTCGTAAGCCCTTTGGGCTTCGGCTCGGGCGATCTCAGCCGCACTCAAATCGGCCTGCAGGCTTGTCAACATATCCTGGGAGGGACCCGCCAGCAGAGTATCGAGCGCGCTCTGTGCGCTGATCAGTTCGCTGCGGGCAGCATTCACCTCCTCAGCGGTGGGCGGTGCAACCACTCGGTCATATTCGGCCTGGGCAGCAGCAAGGTTGGACTGAGCAGCCGCGAGGTCGGCCCCACCGACTTCACCCGTCAACTCGGCCAGGGAGATTTCGGCTAATCGCAGGTTTATCTGGGCGGAAATGAGTTGCGAATTCAGAGTGGAGTCGTACTCCAAGGTTGCCAGTATCTGATCGGCATCGACCTGATCGCCCACCTGCGCTGCGATGCTGCTCACGATGCCGCTGCTGCGAAATCCGACCTTCGTCTCCTCTCCGGCAAACAGGGTCCCAATACCTCCCGCGGTCAGGACCAAATCTCCCCGGCGCACCTGGGCTGTCTGGAGCTCCTGCTCCTGAACCTCCACCGACTGCTCGGACACAAAGTAAGTGTTGTATCCGTAGTACCCGCCGGTTCCGAAAACAAGCAGAATCACCAGGCCCAGAACGATGGTCCTCATGGCTCGTCCTCGTATCGGGTAAACATGAGAATCTCCGCGAAGTCCTGCTAGAGTGAGGCCTTGGACTGGAGAAGCTCGATCAGCGGCTCCAAAAGGAGATTGAACCGGCCGCCGCCGGCACCGCCTTGTCCGCCGCCCTGGAAGCCACCTTCAGGAACTTCGACACCCATCTCTTGCAGGCGCTCCCTGCGTTCCTCAGGAGACAGGTTCTGCATTTCCTGGCGAAATGCGGCCCGTTCATCCTCTGACATGTCAGCCAATATGCCGCCCCGGCCGCCTTCTTGTCCTCCGCGGGCCTGGCCCCCGCCCTGGCCGAACCGGGGCAGCTCGATTCCGTTGGCCTCTGCCCAGTCGTTCATATCCGTGAAGGTCAACTGCATGTCGCCAATGGCGCTGATCTGAGAGTCGGTAAGTGTTTCTTCGATCTGACGCAGGACTGCTGCGCGTTCGGTCTGGTTCTGAATCGTGCCGCTCTGCAGCGCCTGCCAGAGAGCCAGCATTGCGGCAGCCTGTGCACCAGTCACGGCATCATCGGACCCTTCCAACCGTAGAATTCCCAGTATGAGCTGGTTTGTCGGGGGCAGCGCGCCTTCGTAGTCTCTCGTCAGAGCGGACGAAAGCGCTTGGCCAGAGTCTTCGCCCGCGTCATCCTGGGAGGCACTAGCAACGTTATCGGATACGCTGTCATCCGCAGAATTTCCACCGCCGCGCCCGCAAGCGGTGAGCGCAAATATAGCCAGAACCAACAGGAGGCCCTTGAAAGTTTTGATCATGTCATCTACTCACTTTCCTGCAGACGGCAAAACAAGGTATAGAGACGCGCGGGCCGCCTGTGCCGGACAGGCGACCCTTACTATTCAATTGTACTGGGCTCTGGTTAACATGATGTTAACACAATATTGAGATGCCACAACATTGAAGAGTCAGGGAGGTTAGAGTGAAATCCGGTCCCCGAGAAGGGCAGCGGCTATCGAAATGGATGCAGTCAGGAGCAGCAGTTTCTTTCTTTACAAACCCAGTCCCGGACCAACAACCTGCCTGATTTCAGTCGTAGCCAGTTCAAGAAGCTGTGACGAAGATTCGTGAGGGCTTGTCGGAGTTCTTGCAGAGGATACTGACCAACTTGCATCTAGTTCAGTGGAGGGGCAGGAAATCACATGCTTCAATGTAGAGATGAGAGGCTGCCTGACCCATCGTTGTTTCGGCTGACCCCATAGACAGACCTCAAGAAGGGTCGCCCGGCCAGCCGGCAGGCTGAGAAATTATGTTCCGTCAGGATGTCTAGAAACGAAAGGAGAAGGATGTGGTTGGCAGCGCGTGGAAACGGGCGCAGAAGGTCTTCTACAAAAAGAGGAGTTGAAAGACTTTCCCCCAAGGTTACCAAAGCGCCTGAGGTAGAAAAACCTCACATGCCGATGACACTTGGAGCCGGTCTTACATGCAGGATTCGTGACGACAACTCCTGCTCATCGGGAAAGATCATTCGAGACTCTTGACAATAAGCCTCAAGCTTTTCATCGTCCGTTCGCGCCAATCTTGGGCTGGTCTGCGAATTGTGTTGGTGGTGATTCTGAATAGGCAAACCGCCTCGCGCAGGTTGAGATCAGATTCACTCCAGCCAAGTCGATCCAACGTCGCGGTACGGAGGCGCTGGTAGTAGGCCCCGCTAACGTCCTTCTTGTAGCTGCGCCCAATGCAAGATGTCCACTTCAGGTGCGCAAGGAAGTTACCAATGTCCAACATCGGATCTCCCGGGCCGGCTTCCTCGAAGTCGACTACGGCCACACGCCCATCGGGCAGCGCAAGCATTTGGTCATCGTAGAGATCGTTGTGCGCGATAGTTGAAGGCTGCCACGATCGGACGAAGAGATCCAACTGCCGGGTGACCGTTTCGAAGACCCGGCGCTCGTCGTCGTGATTCTGAAGCGCGTGCTTGAAAGTACGCTTCGCTCGTCTATATGCCCGCTGCAAGTTAAAGGCAGGGAGGTCGGAGCGATCCGAAGCAATCCACAGGCTTTCCAAACCGTCAAGAACCGCATCCGGACCCGGCGGCCTGCCGCGTCGCATAAGTTGCCGAACGTTTTTGCCAGGGATTTCGGACAACCAGACTATCCCGCCTTCTTGCCAGCATCCAGCAACGCGGGGAACGGCGAAACCGGAGCGGCCGATGAGCTCTGCAGTTTCCAGCAGGCGTGGCAGGGCAGAGGGCCGCACCACGCGGATATAGAAGCGGACTTTTCCTGACCAGTGCCGAAGAACGGCGCGACTTCCAGGCCGATATCGAACTAATTCTACCCGAAGTTTGCGCCGGGGAAAAGCAAATACATGCTCGTTGAGCAGATCGAGAGCATCGGTTGGATGAGCCGCCAGCTCAAGCCCGGGCAGAAGCGTGTCCTGCGGATAACGAAAAATCGTAGGCGGCCTTCCCACTTCAAGCCTGAACGTGAATATATCGGACGCCCAATACTGTTCAGGCGCCCAGTCCGCAAAGTAACTGACGAGGGCGGATCTGCCAGGGATATGGCTGAACTGGCGCACACGGATTCTGCAGGGAGCAGTGTCCCTATCGGTAAAGTGGCTGCGAGACGCTTGCCAGACCCATTCCCCATCAAAGAGATTTGGCAACCAGGGAAGTGTAATGTCCTTGGGAAAGTCTACCCGAGGAAGGAGAGGAACGGCCGATTCATTAGCAAATCTTTGTTCGTCAAGAGCTAACATCGCTATCTCCGCTGTCAGATCCACTAGGCGGCGTCGGCGTGTCGGTGCCGTCGTTGTCCGTCGCAGCAAGCGTGCCGTAACCGTCATTGTCAGTGCCACCTCTGTCTTCTGCCGACGGCGATGCCGCTACTGTCACCGTTGCCTTTGCGTATCTTGACCAAGGCCCCCCATCGCCCGACCCATTTACCGCCCGTACAGCGTAGAAGTAAGTCACACCGACGGCTGCACTCGAGTGAACGAAGCTCGTGCTCGTCAGATTGTCCCCGCCGATTTTCTGCCAGCCGTTAACGCTTTCCCACGCCCACAGCGCATAGCGCACAGCTCCAGATACCGCATCCCAGCTAAGTTCCACCATGCCCTCTCCGGCCGCCGCAGTAAGCCCTGGCGCCGTACCAAAGGACAGGGCCATCTCCCACGCTCGCATGCACGTATGCAGACCATGCGCTCGACTCGCCCTCCGCGTTCACGGCCCGAATCGCGTAATAGTAAACCGTCCCTGGCACAACCTCCGAGTCCGTGAGCGAGGTGCCAGTAAGATTCTCTCCTCCAAGTTGCCGCCAGCCGTTAACGCTTTCCCACGCCCACAACTCATAGCGGGCCGCGCCGGACACCGCGGTCCAACTGAGCTCTACGGAGCTCCCCGACACGGTTGCTTGCAGAATAGGGGAAGCAAGCGCGGGTTCGTCATCGTCGCCACCGTCGTCATCGTCGTTGCTTTCTTCTTCAAGGGAGTCGAATGTCGAGCGGGAAAAAAGCCCTACGGGATCCGTTTTGCCGTCATTTTCACTGGCAATAACGGCGACAATGCCTCGTGAGGCCAGTACCATCGCCAGGAGAAGCGTACTCACGTATCGAAGAATCTTGTTCATTATCGGCCTCCTACACCAGAATAGACGATTTGCAGCCTCAGGCTTTGCCTGACTTCCGTTCGACGTCCGGCCATTGCACAGCACAGGTCGCTTGACGGCGCCGGCCGGGAAGGTTGCTCTCTTCAACTAATTTTACGCGCACCAGGTTCAGAAAATGTGAAGGAGGTGTTTCGAAGTTGTTTCAATTGGGGGACTTTGGGAGTCGAATCGTAAACCGCGTGCCCTTGCCAGGAGTTGATTGGGCCAGAATGGTTCCTTCGTGGGCCTCGACGATCGCCTTGGCTATGGCAAGACCGAGTCCGGATTGCGCTTGACCGTCCCGATGGCGGGACCTGTCGGCCTTGTAGAAACGGTCAAAAATGAACTTGATTTCCTCGGGGTCAATACCGCTTCCCGTGTCGGAGACGTGTAAGACGATGGCTCCATCAAGGCTTGCACCGCCGAGTACGATTTCTCCTTGCGACGTGAAGCGCAATGCGTTTGTGATCAGATTGTCCAAAACCTGTGTCATGCGTTCCACGTCGACAGCGACCGAAGGGAGTGTGTCCGGCGCCTCCACGCGGAGTGAAATATCCTTCTGACGCGCTGCCACTACATGGACCAAACCGGCTCTTCGAGCAAAGCTTTCGGGTCTATGACCCGGGGAGCAAGCGTCAGTTCTCCAGCATCCGCCAGTGATAGCGTGCGCAGATCCTCCACCAGGTGTTGGATGTGGACCACTTCCAGGTGAAGCAGATCGTAGAGTTCCCTTCTCCCCTCTATCGAGCCTTCGCAGAGACCGTCCGTATAGCCTCGCAGAATGGTAAGCGGCGTTCGCAGGTCGTGTGCGATGTCTGCAGTCATCTGCCGGCGCAAACGGCTGGCTTGGGCCAGGTCTCTACTTATCTTGTTAAACGATGTCGCCAGCTTGCCGATCTCATCCTGAGCAGGGGCATCGACCTGCTTGCCAAGTTGGCCTGCAGCCATCTCTTCGGTGGCAGTGGTTAGTTCACGAAGCGGCCGTGTCAGCGCCCTCGATAGCAATATGCCCAATACCAGGGCCAGCAGTGCCGCGATGGCGGCAGCAAGTACAGTCGCCTGACTCACGCTGTACAGAAAAAAGCTCTCCGGGGAGAAGCCCGGCAGGCCCTCTTCAGGGATGATTCGATCCATGAAATAGGCTGTTCCCACAAGCTCATCGTCGTGAATGACAGAGATGCTCCCTCCTAACTCTGACGGTTCGACATCGCGTCCGACCTGACCCGGGTCCGGCGCGTAGATGATCCTCTGATCACTATCGGCCAGCACGATTAGCTGACTCAGGAAGCTTAGGGAGGGCTCATTCGTCAGCCACTGTTCGATACCCTCCCAGGTGTAGTCGTTTTCCTCATAGAAGCCGAGGAGCAGGACAGCAACGACAGAGTTGTCGCTCTGCTGTGAAACGAAGCGATTGAACTCCAGGCGCGTTCGCTGCCCGCTGATGGCCGCGACAAGGAGCGCTCCGGAGATTCCGACAGCAAGAATTGCCAATGTAAGCTTTACTGCCAGAGATCGGAACATCTACTTCGTCTCCGCGGCAAATCGGTAGCCCATACCGTATACGGTCTGAATATAGCGAGGCTTGCTTGGAAACGGTTCGATCTTCGTACGGAGGTTGCGGATGTGAACGTCGATCGTGCGCTCGTAGCCTTCGTATGCATCTCCGCTGACTGATTCCAGCAGATCGAGGCGCGAAAACGCCCGCCCCGGCGACAGCATGAATGTTTCCAGCAGGTCGAATTCAGAAGGGGTGAGAGCGACCTGATTGTCGTCGACAGTTACCGTGCGCCCGACGCGGTCAAGTGAGATCGTCCCCGCCCGAAGTACCTCCGGCTGCCGGCTTTGCTGTCCGGCCCTTCTGAGCACGGCGCGGACGCGAGCAATCAGCTCCTAGATGCCGAAAGGCTTCGTGACATAGTCATCAGCACCCAATTCCAGGCCGATTACTTTGTCGCTTTCCTCCAATTTGGCGGTGAGGACGATGATCGGCGCGTCTGACTCCCGGGTGAAGTGCCTAATGAAGTCAAAGCCCCCATCTCCGGCATCATCAGGTCCAGGAGAACAAGGTCCGGCTTCTCATAGCGCGCCGTGAAAAGGGCGTCGCGACCGCTTGCCGCTTCAACCACACGGAATCCTTCACGCTCTAGGTAGAGTCGCACCATCTCGCGCAGATTGGCTTCATCGTCTACAACGAGAATAGTTTGCGACACCAGGATTGTCCTTTCGCCGTCGTAGTGGCGTCAATGCAGCCGACGTCGGCCTGCATGCGCAAGACCATCCGCATCCCGACCGCTGTCTTGCGCTTCTCTTTCTCCTATTTTCGCGCAGAACTGTTCAGAAAGTATGAAGGAGGGTTAAAGATTCGACAAGTGCTTGATGGCATTTTCTGGTCCGTTGGGTACAACGGTCTAGCGACTGCAAGAAGGACCTCTTCGCGATAGAAGAATGCGTGCCTTGGTCAAGTTTTCGATGCCATCTCGTATGTGGGCCAAATTCTGCTGTGGTACAATGCTGGCGTAATGAGGATCAGGCTCTTTGCCTATCCATGAATTCCCTCTGCGTCGCGGAAGCAGTCTCCAGACACAGACTCTGAAAGGAAGAAAACAATGTCACAGACCGCCATCGGGATTCACCGGCAGATTCGTTCTTCGATTCATTCGGCTGTAGAGGGGCTTTCGGCTGAGCAACTACACGCGATTCCGGACAGATTCGACAACAACATCGCCTGGAATCTGGGGCATATTATGGTTGTCCAGCAACGTCTGCTTTACGGCTCCAGCGGCCTCCCCCTTTCGGTCTCCGATGAGATGATCCCTATGTACCTGCCCAATACTTCGCCGGCGGATTGGGAATCAAAGCCTAATGCCAGGGCCTTGGTGGCGATGCTGATGCCGCAACAAGAGCAGCTGGAGGACGATTATGCCGGCGGCCGCTTCAGCGAGAATGAGTTCAGCGCTTTCACAACTAGGTCCGGGCTCTCATTGAACGATTTGGGCGCCGCGCTGGCTTTCAACACGTATCACGAGTCACAGCACTACGGTTTCATCCTCGCGCTCATCAACCTGGTGGGTTGATTCTTATGACTGAGGTGGTCATTGTCAGCGCTGTGCGCACGCCTATAGGCAGGATTCGCGGCGCGCTGGCTTCCGTCCGACCCGATGACTTGGCGGCACTCGTTGTCCGAGAAGCGGTATCGCGGGCAGGTGTGGAACCGGCTGAAATCGAGGAAGTCTATCTCGGTTGCGCCAACCAAGCCGGAGAGGACAACCGCAACGTCGCCCGTATGGCCGCTCTGCTGGCTGGACTGCCGCAGGAGGTGGCGGGCGTAACCGTCAACCGGTTGTGCGCCAGCGGGCTCACAGCTGTCAATCAAGCTGCAAGGGTGATTCTGTGCGGCGAGGGAGATGTCTTTGTGGCCGGCGGCGTCGAGAGCATGACGCGTGCGCCCTATTCCCTGCCCAAGAACCCGACCAGCTTTGGCCCCTCCGGCAACATTACCGGCTACGATACGACCCTCGGCTGGCGCTACCCGAACCCGGCTCTTGAAGCACTCTTCCCCCTGGAAGCGATGGGAGAGACGGCCGAGAACATTTACGACATGAGTTGCGCGTCAGAAATCGCAGGCGGAGAGATTAGTCGCGCAGAACAGGACCGATTCGCGTTGCAGAGCCAGCGAAGGGCAGTCCGCGCGATTAACGAGGGCCGCTTTCAGCCGGAGATCTTGCCCGTAAAGATCCCGCGGAGGCGAGGCGATCCCGTCGCAATAAATACCGACGAACACCCGCGCTACACGAAGACAGACGACGGCTATCAACTCGCGACCAACATGGAGGCCCTGAGCGGGCTGCGGCCTGTCTTCCGTAAAGGCGGGACTGTAACCGCCGGCAACGCAAGCGGGCTGAACGATGGCGCATGCGCGCTGGTATTGACGTCTCGTGACAGGGCCGAATCTCTCGGAATCCGCCCTCTGGCGCGCTGGGTGGCATCGGCCGCGGCTGGTGTCGATCCCCGCGTCATGGGCCTTGGGCCTGTGACCGCCACTCGCAAAGCATTAAAGCGAGCAAAACTCTCCCTCGATGAGGTTGACTTGGCCGAAATCAACGAAGCCTTCGCGGTACAGACACTGGCCGTCTTGAGAGAACTTGGGCTGAGTGAAAAGATTACAAACGTAAACGGCGGCGCGATATCTCTGGGCCATCCTTTGGGCTGCTCCGGCGCCCGCATCCTTACGACCCTCATTCACGAGATGCAGAGGCGAGCAGCGGCTGGCGAAAAGTCTCGCTATGGCTTGGCGACGCTCTGCGTGGGCGTGGGTCAGGGTGAGGCGACCGTTGTAGAGAGGCTGGAACAGTGAAGCAGCTACCGCAGATTACGCCTCGACAGGCAGCAGCCCTTGTTAAGTCAGGGGACACGATTCTCGTCGGCGGTTTCGGTATGACCGGCAATCCCACACAGATCTTGCACGCTCTGGCCGAGACGGATGTTGGCGGCTTGACCTATATCGCCAACAACGTTGGCGAGCCGGGCCTGGGCGGCGGGCGATTGCTGCGCAATGGGCAAATCAAGAAAGCGATCGGCTCCTTTTTCACCAGTAATCCCGAGGCGGTGGCGGCCGCGCAATCGGGCGCAATCGAGTTCGAAGTAATGCCCCAGGGAACAATGGTTGAAGCGATTCGGGCTGGCGGTGCAGGAATAGGAGGTTTCTTCACGCCCACAGCCGCGGGCACGGTCCTGTCTGAAGGTCGGGAGACGAAGTGCATCGACGGACGTCTACACGTCTTTCAGCCTGCTCTTAAGGCCGATGTCGCGCTTGTCCGAGCCTGGAGCGCTGATACGACGGGCAACCTTAGCTACCGAATGACCGAGCAGAACTTCAACTGGGCCATGGCCACCGCTGCCGATCTTGTCATAGCTGAAGTCGAGGAATGTCTGCCCGCCGGAGAACTTCCTCCGGAGAGCGTCCATACACCAGGTTGCTACGTAGATTATCTTGTGCCCGTGCAGACAACGGTGGCCGACCTGGGATCGTCGGCGTCCATTGTGGACAGTGGCAAAAAGGCGGGCGGCCTGCGCATGAAACTGGCGCAGCGGGCGCTGGCCGAGTTGAGACCTGGGAACATCGTCAACCTGGGTGTCGGCATCCCTACACTTGTCGCCGACCTCATCACACCTGCCCACGGCATCATATTGCATACCGAGAACGGTATGTTGGGAGTCGGCCCGGCGCCCGAAAGCGGCGGCGCGATGGAGTACCCGATTAACGCTAGTAAAATTCCGGTTACCGCTCTGCCTGGAAGCAGTTACTTCGACAGCGCCGACTCCTTCGCCATGATACGCGGTGGGCACGTAGATGTGGCGATCATGGGCGGCTTGCAAGTGGACGAGAAAGCCAATCTGGCCAACTGGGCGGCGCCGGGGAAGCCGTTGCTGGGAGTGGGCGGGGCGATGGACCTGGCATCTGGCGCCAAGCGTCTGATTGTAACGATGACCCACTCCAGCCGCGACAGCCGCTCTAAAATCGTACCTGCCTGTACGCTGCCGCTGACCGCGACCAACTCGGTGGACGTGGTCATCACGGAACTGGCCGTTTTTCGCTTTTGCGAGGGTCGCTTGACACTGACCGAATTGATGGCAGGCGTAACGCTGGAGGAAGTGCGGGCAAAGACGGATGCGACGTTTGAGATTGCGTTGCCAGTTTGATTGACTGAGCCGCGGCCGGTTCTTGCTGCATCCCGATATGTGCGGCGAGAAATCGGTTTTTCGGCCCGAATCCTGGTCGGTGCGTGCGGGGGCATTGGGCTGCCTTCCGCAGATTCGCCAACGGGGCCGGCAACCGGCGAGGAAGTGACTGAGTCGGCCAGGGCAACTGGAAAGTAACGACCCGGAAGCCGCCAAAGACCGGATTTTCGCCGGGGCAGGCGAAGAAGTAGAAGCTCTGATCATGGAGGTCGAGGAAGGGTTTGACTTTGAGAGCAATCCGGCTCTTGTAGGCAGGCGAGATATCATACTGCGCGACAATCTCTCTGATTGAAGGGAGCAAGAAAGGACGGGCGAAAATGAAGTTGAGAGAGTTGGGCAATCCCAAACACATTGCCTTGGAAACCTTCCGAAAGAATGGACAGGCTGTCAAGACCCCGGTTTGGACGGGTGCAAGACGGCAAGTTACTGGTGTGGACGCAGGGCGACAGCTGGAAGGTCAAGCGCGTCCGCAACAATTCGCGCGTTCGGGTTGCCAAATGTGATATGAGGGGAAACGTCGAGGGTCCATGGGTGGATGGCGTAGTCACCTCAATCTCAGATGACAAACAAGTGAAAAAGTCAATGGCAAGCAATTTGAGGAAAAAGTATCCCTTGATGGTAGCCTTCGTTACTCTGGTGGCAATATTGCGCAGAGAGAATACGGGACAAGTGGTCTTGGAAATTGAGGATGCATGATTGGCGTTCTCGCTGCAGAACAGACTTTTTGTTTCATCTCGACATAGCAAGGCTGGTTTCCGGAACAAGAGACCGAGTCATTCACTTGCTCGGCTATAGCCTATAGGAGCAGATTCCCCATGAGAGCTGTGATGGTCATGTTCGATACGTTGAACCGGCACATATTGCCGCCTTATGGCTGCGACTGGATCCATGCACCGAACTTCACTCGCCTGGCCGAGCGGACGGTAACATTCGACAACTGCTATGTGGGCAGCATGCCCTGCATGCCGGCGCGGCGGGAGTTGCATACCGGCCGCTACAATTTTCTTCATCGCAGCTGGGGACCGCTTGAGCCTTTCGACGATTCAATGCCGGAGATTCTGTCAGAAAACGGAATCTACACGCATCTCAGCACCGACCATCAGCACTATTTCGAGGATGGCGGGGCATCCTATCACACGCGCTACGACAGCTGGGATTTTCATCGCGGCCAGGAAGGAGACGCCTGGATCGGGCAGGTGGCAGATCCGGAAGAGCCGAAAAACATCAACCGGACTTCCTCCTCCAGCCTCCGGCCTCCCCGACATGGAGCCAAGCGTCGGGCTGGGGATACGTCTCGCCAGGACTGGGTCAATCGGGCGGTTATGGACAGTGAGGAGAAACAGCCGCAGGCGAAAACCTTCGCCGCCGGTTTGGACTTTATCCGCCGCAACCACGAGGAGGACAACTGGTTCCTGCAAGTGGAGACCTTCGATCCTCACGAACCATTCTTTACCCAGCAGAAATACAAGGATCTCTATCCGCACGAATACAACGGCAAGCTTTTCGACTGGCCTTCCTATCGCAAAGTGGAGGAAACAGAGGAAGAAGTGCAGCACTTGCGCTACGAATACGCGGCGCTGCTCAGTATGTGCGACGAATACCTGGGTAAAGTGTTGGACCTGATGGATGAGTTGAACATGTGGGAAGACACAATGCTGATCGTGTGTACGGACCACGGCTTTCTATTGGGAGAGCACGACTGGTGGGCCAAAATCGTGCCGCCATTCTACAATGAAGTTGCCCACACGCCGCTCTTCATCTGGGATCCCCGCAGTCGTTTGGCCGGCGCCCGCAGGGCGCAGCTGGCGCAGATGATCGACCTGCCGGCGACTCTTCTGGAGTACTTCGGCGTCGACATTCCGTTGGACATGGAGGGGATCCCGCTAGGGGAGGTCATTGCGGAGGACACGCCGACGCGCGATGCTGTCCTGTTCGGTGTGCACGGCGGCCATGTGAACATAACGGATGGGCGCTACGTTTACATGCGCGGGCCGGTCGACCCGGCGCAGAACGAACCGCTATGCAACTACACTTTGATGCCCAACCACATGCGGGACCGTTTTGATGTTGGGGAGCTGCAGGACATCCAGTTGGCAGAACCGTTCTCGTTCACCAAGGATTGTCGAACGATGAAGATCGCTTCTCGACCGGTCTTGGATGCTCCCCCACGATACACGATGCTGTTTGACCTGGAGATGGACCCGGGGCAAGAGAAGCCCATTGACAATGTGGCCGAGGAGGCCCGATTGTCTGCGCGTATGGCAGAACTCATGCAAGCCAATAGCGCGCCGCCGGAGCAGTTCGAGCGGCTGGGTCTGGCGGTTCAAGCGTCCAATTAGGAGAGGAACTGAAAGAAAAAGCGCCGTACACACATGTCGTGTGTCGGCGCAATTTCGAATAGAAAAATTCTCTGCGAAGATCGCGTTGGGTCGTCCCCGGATTTGCCGGCGAGCCAGTCTAAACGCTTATGAAGCGTTTCTCCTTTAGACGTGCAGATTTTCCCTGCCGGTCCCGCAGGTAGTAAAGTTGCGCCCGGCGAACTTTGGTCTTGCGTAGCACCTCGACCTTATCCACGTTCTTGCTGTAAAGAGGAAAAGTACGCTCTACACCGACGCCGTGTGAGCCTGTGCGGCGTACCGTGTAGCTGGCGCCCGCGTCATTGCCCCCGCGCATCGATATCACAACCCCTTGAAACACCTGAATACGTTCGTTGCGTCCTTCGGTGATACGCTGGTGAACGCGCACTGTATCACCGGGATCGATTTCCGCCATGCCCTCGGGCAGCTCAGGCTGCAGAGAGGCCATCAATGCATTTGTCATCTTTTGCCACCTTCTATCTCTTACATTGCCATCGCCGGAACCGGCATGGCTCCTTCTTGAGCCACAGGCGCCCTTGTTTCGCTTTCACCACATACACTGGGCCCACCAACCGAATTCGGCAATCAATTTGAACCTAGGGGGGCAATCCCTCCAATGCGTCTGGTAAGCACACAGCCTCGCAGTCTACCACAAGGGCAGACCCAAACCAAATTTCGACGCTACAATTCTTCACGAACGATATGTACGCCCTCCACCATGTTTTTCAGCTTCTGCCTCGCGGCCCAGCGGGCAGTTTGACTGAGTCCGCAGTCTGGCGCGAAGGCCAGACGGTCGGCGGGTACGAACTCCAGGCAACGGCGGACTGTGGCAGCGACGTGCTGAGGCGATTCGATGAAGTAGCTCTTCACGTCAATGATTCCAACCGCCGCGTCTCGTTTTTCGGCGATAAGTCCGATCACTTCGAGCTCCGCATACTCCCGGTTCGCCATCTCTACGTGAATCTCGTCCACTTCCATCTTCAGAAAGGCAGGAAACATCGGCGCGTAGCGCCGGAATCCGACCGGATGGCCCTTGTAGTTGCCAAAGCAGAGATGGGTCGAGAGCCGGCACCTGCCCACGACCGGCTCCACCGTTCGGTTGAAAATGTCGACGAAGCGGGCGGGATCTTCCCGGTAGGCGTAGCAGCTCATCGAAGGTTCATCTACAGTAAGCTCCCGGCATCCGGCCTCGACCAGATCCTCCAACTCCTTGCGTACGATCGGCAGGAGTGCCTCAGTCACAGCATAGCGGTCAGGGTACTGCCCATTGGGCAGCAGCCGGCCGCTGAGCGTATAGGGCCCGGGCACGCTTGCTTTGAGTGTGGGACTCCCTTCTGAGACCGGCGCAAGCCGCTTCAGGCGCAGGAATTCTTCCACTGCGCCAAGTCCGTTCGGCGCTGAAAGTTCGCCAACGATCGCGTGTTTGCCGCGCTGGTCGTGTGCCGGGGGTCCCCAGCGCCGCGGCGAGGCCGGCTCCGGCTGGATCCCTTCAAGGTATCCATAAAAGGAAAGATTGAAGTCCAGTCGGGTCTGTTCACCGTCGGTGATGACGTCGGTTCCCGCATCAAGCTGGTCGTGTACGGCTGCCACGACCGCGTCGTCAACCAGTTCGGCAATGTCGTCGCTGCCGAACTGGTCCAGGTGCGCGCTGGCAAACTCCAGCCACGCGGGAAAAGGATAGCTGCCTATGACGGTTGTGCGAAGCGGTATGGGTTGCATAGTGCAGTCGAGTTGGACAGGAATCCCTTGGATTCTCTCAGGTCCTTGGGACTCCGCACAATTATCCGATTACTTAGTCAGTCCCCGTAAACTCGGCGAACTCGGCGGCGGTAATCGTCGTAAGAAGCGTCAAACTTGGCAGCCGACGCGTCGCCGGAGAAAACGCTGCTGGAAAGGACGAGAGGCGGCTTGCCGCGCCCGGTCAGGCCCGCGGCCACCTGGCACTTGATGGCGTTCACGACCGCAGCTGCGCCGACTGTCGACCCAGGTCCGACCGGATCTTCGAGCCCCTCGACGGTAACCATGGCGTCGCCGGCGGGGGTACAGTTGTCGATTGATACGTCGGCGATGTCCAGGAGCCTTTTGCCGCTGCTATGTTTCGGCGCCGACGCATTGCAGTGCTCGACTGAGACGACTGCTACTACGGGTAAGTCCAGCGCCTTGGCTTCCAGCGCCATCTCTACGACGACTTCGTTGACACCGCTGTTTGAGAAGATCATGAAACTGTCCGGCGGACGCAGCACGAAGTTGCGCAGGATCTGCCGGGCAAATCCCTCTACATGCTCGATGAACATTGCCTGGCGTTGTCCATTGGCGCCGACGACCTGGTTGTGAAAGGTCAAAGACAGTTCAACGATAGGATGAAATCCCGGAAATGAGCCGTGACGGGGATATATCTCCTCGATAAACATACGCGAGTGGCCTGTACCGAAAAGATGCACAAGGCCCTCCGAGGCAATGGTGTCGATGCAAATGTCAGCAGCTCGCTGAATGTTTTCTGACTGGGTGGCGACAATGCGGCCCAATATGGCTTGAGCTGCGTCCAAATAGGCAGATGCTGGATTCAAAGTGTGTCCCGTCCTCCTATGTCTGACTAAGTACAGGTCGCGCGTTCTTCGCGTTTCGCAGGGCCTATCCCCGTTTCAGTCACCAAGTAAAGGGAACCGTCCCCGTTTCATCCAGAGGATAGCCCCAGTTTTCGATATAAGTCTCGCCAGGCAGGAATTCATCGCCGCGGTCATCCAATTTGCGTTGGAGTTGCGACTTCAGTTCCGCTTGCAGAGACTCTACTTCGGGGCGGTTAACCAGGTTTTTCAACTGGAAAGGATCGGCTTCGTTGTCATAGAGCAGCCAGGGACCGTCTAGATCGCGCGCGTAGGTGTGGGTCCGCGTGCGAATACCTCGGTACTCGCGGCCCCCGTCACGTCGCAGAAACTGTCCGAAGGGATGGGGGCAATAGATAAGGGCGGCGCCCCCGCACGGATCCTGGCCACCCTCGATCGCGGCCGAAAAATCATTGCCCTCGACCGTATCGGGAATGGCAATTTCGCAAAGGGATAACAACGTAGGCAGTATATCGGGGGTATCGAGCAGCGCATCGATCTCTCGACCTTGCCATCCGAAACGCCGCGGCCAGCGCAGCAGGAAAGGCACCCGGATCGACTCCTCCCAGGGCCGCTGCTTCTTGACCTCTCCCTGGGAACCAAGCATATCACCGTGATCAGATGTAAAGACGAAAATCGTGTTTTCCGCCAAGCCCTCTTCTTCAATGGTTTGCAGCAGCGCGCCGAGGCAATCGTCAAGGGCAGTGCAGTGGGCATAATAGCCAGCGATCCACTCGCGGGCATCGCCAGCCATCTCAGAGGGCACGTTGGGTCTCGGTTCGATGTCATCGGGATTGTAGAGTTTTCGATAGGCTGCTGGCGCCGTTTCATAGGGCGCGTGGGGAGGACCCCATGAGAGGACGAGTAGAAATGGCGTGTCGGGCTTGCCGTCGCCGTCCTCGCGCCCGCGGGATCTCAAAAAGGCCTGCACATCTTTGGTCTGCTCAATTGCGTCGTAACCCTCCCAGGTCAACGTCTGGTCAGAGTCATCCGCGTAGTATCTGGAGTTGTTGTAGTCATGCGTGCATTCCAGCGCCTTCCAGTAGTCGAAGCCCTGGCGGCTCTCAGGAGGAATGTAATTGCTCCGCCCGCGGCCGTCCACATGCCATTTGCCCACATAAGCGGTATCATAGCCGGTCGCCTTGAAGAGTTTGGCCATTGAGACGGCATCGTCGGCCAGATGGACATCATTAACGAAGACCCCGTGGGTCAATGCATGCTGACCGGTCAACAAACAGGCGCGTGCCGGGCAGCAGACGGGAATCCCGGCCACGGCGTGCGTAAAGTTGACGCTCTGGGCGGCCAAACCGTCGAGATGAGGCGTCAGGACCTGTCGGTTACCTGCGTATCCTGTATCCTGCGCCCGCCACTGATCGGCGAAGACGTAAACGACATTAGGACGGTCTTGAGACATTGTTTGGGCTCTTTTGCGTGTTGGCCGTTAAAGTGAAACACCGAGCAGACCGCGCGTAAACTGGAAGTCGATGTTACCTGCGCGCATCGCTTTGGGTTGGTGTTTTCCTTCCAGCGTTTGCGCTATCAAGCTCGCCAAATCCTGGGGCCAGGATTCGGGATCGCTTTCGAGTACGGCGTCCATGTCTTCGGCGAACTGCATCGCTGTGCAATCGGCGGTAGTTACCTGCAGCACCGGCACCAGCGGATGGCCCTCAATCGGGTGGCTACCCACATACGCCAGAATCGCCTCAACGCCCGCTCCGCCGAGACCGGTCAGAGTTTCGGCCCAGTGTTCGGTGGGAGTCTCCATCACGTGGAGACCGTTTCGCCCGGCAGCGTCAGCCAGAGACTGCCCGTAAGCAAGAGTGGGTAAGTGCGGGCCGTCGCCAATACTCTCATCAAGAAACGGGGGTGATGAAAGAAGCGACGTATTTTCAGGCAGTACGACGGTACCGCCTCCGGCCACTATGGCAGCCGCCAGCCGACCCAATTGCTGAGAAACCGTGGGCGGCGGCATTCCGGCGCTGAGAAGCCCGACTCGCACTGCAGATACACCGGCCACCGTCTGCTCCGGCGCCTCTGCACCGGCCAGTCGCTGTTCAAACCAGGCATCGACCTTTTCCAACACCGCGTCGATCCCACCATCCAGTTGGATGCTGGCCCAACCAAATTGGTCCAGGTCCATCCCGTGTTCTTCCAGCTCGTGGCGGAAATAGTCGTTGTGTGTCTTCTCGCAACCATGCTCCAGGAGCAGCGTCTCTGCGGCCTGTGGGTGTCGCAGATAGCCCAGTACAGTACGTACGTAGAGATCGCCGGTATGTCCGCCGGAGAATCCGCAACCTTCCGTGTGGGCAAGTGCAACAAACCGCCTGAGAGGCGTTGCTGACCCGCCGCCAGCGGCGTATCTGCGATTGAGCCGGGCGGCCGCGATCTGCCCGATCTGGCCAGAGCAGAGGCTGGTCGGCAGAATCAGTCCAATGCGGTCGGCGACCGGCCCGGTTGGCGTCGAAAATGCGGGATACGCAAAATCGAGTTTAGGCGCGGCGGACGAACGACGAATCGGCAATGCGCGCCCTGCCGGCTTCGGCCGACCACTGATCTCTTCTACGCGGCCTGGTCCCGTCTGGCGCCAGTCCCGCCACAACTGCACCTGTGCATGGCCGGCTTTCTCTCCCACGGTTCGCTCTCCAGATGCGGCGCGCACCGTCAGATCGAGCGTCTCGGCACCGAGTTCGTCCATCGGCGTACCGTCCAAATACAGGCCCGCGTTCACGTCCATATCCCGGCTCAGCAGTTCAAATCGACGCGTTGTGGTCACGATCTTTATGGTCGGCACAAACGGGAAGTTGGTGATTGAACCGTTTCCCGTGACGAAGTAAATCATGTTACAGCCAGATGCCACCTGACCGGCAATACTCTCCAGGTCGTTGCCTGGGCTGTCCATAAAGTAGTAACCGGGCTCCTTCATCGGCCCGCTATAGGGGATGACATAATCGAGACGCACGTCCGGATGTCTCTTCATCGCCGCCCCAATCGACTTCAGGACGATATTGTACAGCCCGCGATATTTGTTGCCGCCGGATGGATTGCCCGCCGCAGAATGGCCGTGCCAGGCAACCCGTTCCTGGAAGCGCTCAATCGCATTTAGAAATTCGGCGGCAGTACTCGCTTCGCGCACATTTAGCATAATGTAGGGCTCGGCGCCGATCAGTTCGTCGGTTTCTGCCAGGTTGGCCGCGCCGCCGTAGCGAACCAGCTCGCGGGCTACCCAAGAGGCAAGGGGATTCCCTGAGATGCCGGAAAAGGCGTCTGAGCCGCCGCACTGTAGGGCCAGCTTCAGTTCGGAGAGGGGCTGAGACGTACGCGGAGTTGCGTTTACTACATCCAGCCAGCCCTGCACAATCGCTTCAGCCTGATCCAGTCCGGCCTGAAAGCCGCCTTTGAGGGTCAGGAAGGCGTGGTGAACTGCCTCCAGCGGGTAGGCGTTTTCCGTCAGAAACGTACGCAGCATAGCGTTATTCACGGGTTCGAGACCGTAATCTACGCACAGCACTGCCCCAACATTGGGGTGGGTGATGAAGCCGGCCAGCGTACGCAGTGTGGACTCCGTGTTGTTTGGGTTGTCGTGGCCGCCCTCCGTATGGGCAACTGCGACGACACCGTCAATGTTATTGAATCGATCGGCGACACCTGCGAAACGGGACTCTAACTGTCTGACGAATCCCCCCGTACGCGAGGAAGTTCCAAGCAGAATGATTGTATTTCGGGTTCCAACTCCCCTGCCTCCGGGACGGGCATATCCCTCAAAGTAGCGAGCTTCACTGTAGCGAGAAACCTGCCGGCCAGGCTGGAAGCTATTTGCGTCGAGATCATAGGCCTGAACGTGATCGGCGAAGTTTGGCTCACTCGGTAGCTCGAAGTCAAGCGCGCGTACACCGAGAGCATTGAGCATCTCGGCATTGCGTATGTATTCGCCTGGAGAAATCGAGCGCGTTGCCAGGCCAAACGGCAACTCCCAAGAGAGTAGGGGACCTCCCTCCGGGATCGAGGCCACTGCGAAACGATGTCCTTCCATCGTAGTATAGTCCAAAGTCAGGACATCGCCGTTGAATTCGATTTGGGCGCCCGCCGCCAGTGTACGCGTGGCGATGGCGACGTTGTCGCCGGGAAGCGGCAGGCGGGCTACCTCATGGAAGGGTAGCGGGGAAGCGGTCTGGGAATCGCGTGCTTGAGCCATTGCTTCACCTTCGCAGTGGGGAGACGGTTCTCTCAACTCCGATAGCCTAACACATTTGCCTGAATTTCACAGTTTCGAGGCACGCGGATAGGACAATTTACCACCACAATCTTGCATGGATCGGATAGGAGAAGTCTGTCCTGTCTCAAGATGGCTATGCGAATTCAACTGCGGCCCGTCATCTCGGCGTCCAATTGTTCGAAATAGCGCACCATGAAGTCGTGCCGCTGCTCCCCAATCTTGCGAGCGGTTGGCGTGTAGAGCGTAGCCAGGACTTGGCGCAGTTTGTACACGAATTCGTGGACGGGCGTATACTCGGGAGGGGCAGGTTGGGAAGTTTGCGGCGGTACTCCGGTCGCGGGCTGGCTCCAGAGACGGTTTGCGTAGTTGCCGGCGTGGGCAAAGGCCCTGGCAACACCTATGGCCCCAATGCTGTCCAATTTGTCGGCGTCGTATAGACATTTCGCCTCCAGCGTCTGCGGCTGAACAGTGCGGTCACGGTACCGGTGGGCCTGGATGCAGTGGACGATGTTCTCGATGCGGGGCGCATCCATGCCGGCTGCGGACATGTATTCGGCGGCGAACTCGGCCGCGGCAAAGTGATGTGTCGATCGTCCTTTGCCTGAAACGGGCAGGTCGTGGAGGAGGGCGGCCGCGCGCACGATTTCGCTGTCCGCGCCTTCGGCATGCGCGATACGTATCCCCAACTGTGTTACCCGCAGAACGTGGTCAAAGTCGTGAGCCACGTCGCCGGACTCATATAGCTGACGGATTTTAGATTCGCTAAGTCTATCTGAGAAAGATGACTGACAGGGCGGGCCTTCCGTTGTTGCGACCATGAATTCCTATTCATCGGACTAAAGAGGGACAAGATTCAGGCTATCATCGGGTGACGAAATCGCTGATGCTGTCCAACAGGCGCCGGCGAAACGCCTCCCGGCTGAAGCGCTCCGCTTGACTGCGGCATTCGGCAGGGTCATAGGCACAAACTGCGAAATTCTCGATGGCATTTCGCAGTGATTCCGGCGTCTGCGCATCAAAGAACTCGCCGCTCTTTCCGGGGACGACAGTATCCAAAGCGCCTCCTCCTCGAAAAGCGATCACCGGTCGGCCAACGCTCATGGCCTCGACCGGCGTGATTCCAAAGTCCTCAAGTCCGGGGAAGAGGAACGCCTTGCAGCCCCGCATCAACTCCAGTATTCGTTCACCTGGCTGCCAACCCTGGAAGGAGACATTTGGCGCAGACATTTCCTCGAGCGACTGTCTGGCTCGACCGCTGCCGACAACGATCAACCGCTCGTGCGGCAGCGCTTGAAAAGCCCTGACGGCCAGATCGATCCGCTTGTACGGGATCAGCCGGCTGACGATCAGGTAGTAATCGCCCACTGGAACCGATGGATCAGGAGAGAATCGCTGCGTATCGACCGGAGGGTGAACGACCACACTTTCGCGCTGGTAGATAGTGCGGATGCGCTCCTGCACGGCGCTGCTGATGGCGATGAAGTAATCGACTCTCTGGGCAGCTGCATAATCCCAACGTCTGAGTAGCGCCAACAGCGGCCTCAACCCAAGGTCGACCAGTCCACCAATCTGTTCCCGTTGCCGGTACTGGTCGTAAAGCCACAGAAACCGGGTGGGCGTAAGGCAGTAACAGACGTGCAGCGCTTTACGCTGGCCCTTGCGTGCCCGGACCCCGTGACAAAAGCCGCTCTTGTTGCTGAGAATCAGATCGAACCCACTCAGATCGGTTCTCTGAAACGCTGCCGGATATAGCGGCAAGTAAGTTTGGTGGTGGTCGGTCACGAGTGGAAGGCGCTGCATAAAAGTGGTACGGATGGTCCAGTCCTTATACGATTCGGGCATCTTGTCGGGCTCGTACATACTCGTGTAGACTGGCGCGCCCGGAAAGAGGTCAACGAACTCCTCCAGCACGTTTTCCGCGCCTCCCATCTGATTGAGCCAGTCGTGGACAAGGGCTACGCGCGCACGACCCCGCCAGTCCTTAATACCAAGCTGGATAGTCTCGCCGGCACGACTCTCAGGCGTCAGCCCGTTCGGAGCGCTCACTGGCAACCGCCTCGGTCATAATCGAAGGGGATTGGGCTCCCGTTTCCGCACTCTTCCCCGCTGAGAACATGGCCATTTCCGCACCGATGAAGTGATCGACCATGGTACGAAAGAGCGCCTCGATCAGATCAGGATCTACGCCTTCGGTCTCTGCCCACTGCCGGCGGGCAGTCAACATTTCGCGTTGGCGGTCTTGGGCATGTACTTCTTCTTCTGTGCTCTTGAAACGGGATGCTGCGTAGACAAACTCTTGGCGCCGGCATATGGTCGTGATGAGAGAAAAATCCAGTCGATCTATTTCCGACCGTACCTCATCGAGCGATTTGCAATCCTGGGGCTCTGGCATTGAGAAACCTCTAATTGCTTGGGCTGGAAGTCCATTACTTGGGGGAGAATTCTACCCTAGACACCTTCGAGGACAAAGCGAATGTGCAATTAATGACCGGCCGACTATTGAAGATGGGCTAGTCATTTGAACTGATTGGAGATAATGCAAAGGGTCGATATCCAACTCAACTGCCCGGTCAGAGACCGAGCCTTCAATAGGCCATACCCGGCATGTTCACTTGCGATGACCACCCGATTCAATAATGCTCTTGACCAGTTGCTTGGCACTGCAGTAGAATGCGCCGAATGGCTGGAACAATTCCCGATCCAAGGAGCACAGAGCATGGCAGCGTACCAAAGCTATCTTGAGTCCCACCAGGACCGATTTCTCGAAGAACTGCTGGAATTCCTGCGTATTCCCAGCATTTCGGCTCTGCCTGAACGCGCCGAAGACGTAGAGCGCGCCGGTCACTGGGTCGCCCAGCGACTGACTGCCGCCGGCGTGGAGAACGTAGAGGTGCTGCCTACAAGAGGTCACCCGGTAGTTTACGGCGACTGGCTGCACGCGCCGGGCAAACCAACGGTGTTAATCTATGGCCACTTCGACGTGCAGCCGGTCGACCCGCTTGAACTCTGGACAAACCCACCTTTCGAGCCTACCGTAATAGAGGACAGGGTCTATGCTCGCGGCGCATCTGACGACAAAGGAAACATGCTTGCGCCGATCCTCGCGGTCGAGGCTCTTCTGCAAAGTGAAGGTACCGCGCCGGTCAATCTGAAGTTCTGCTTCGAAGGCCAGGAGGAGATAGGCAGTCCGCATATTCCCGAGTTCATGCCGCAGCACAGGGACCGCTTTGCCTGTGATCTTGCCGTCAGCGCCGATGGCGGACAGTTCAGTGAAACCGAGCCGATTCTGCTGCTGTCACTGCGCGGCGTGTGCGGTTTACAGATTGATGTCCATGGGGCGTCATCTGACCTCCACTCCGGGCTACACGGGGGCCGCATCCAGAATCCAATTCACGCTCTGACACAGATCCTGGGGTCGTTGCGCAGGGCCGACGGCTCGATAGCTGTCGAGGGCTTCTATGATGATGTGGTGGATCTATCTGCCGATGAGCGCGCCGCCATCGCCCGTATTCCATTCAACGGAGACGATTATTTGAAAGATCTGGGCCTGGAGGAAGAGTTCGGGGAGCCGGGATACACGAACCGTGAACGCGGCTGGGTTCGACCGACATTGGAGATGAACGGCATCTGGGGAGGCTTTCAGGAGGAGGGAATCAAGACAGTGCTACCCAACTCAGCGCACGCCAAGATAACCTGCCGTCTGGTGGCCGACCAGGATCCCGCCCGCATCATTGACGTGCTGAAAGAACATATAACGCAACATGCGCCGCTCGGTGTGACGGTTAAGGTGACTCCGCTGTCTATTCTCGGTCGGCCTTACAGTATTTCAGCGGACCATTGGGGAAACAGGGCCGCGGCCGCCGTACTGAAGGAAATGTACGGCCGTGAACCTTACCAGACCCGTAGCGGAGGCAGCATCCCTATAACTGGCGTCTTTCGGGAGCAACTGGGGGCGGATACGATCAGTTTTGGATTTGGCATCGAAGACGAGAACTTTCACGCTCCGGATGAGTTCTTCCGCTTGGCCAGTTTCCGCAAGAGCCAGGTTGCCTACTGCCGGTTGCTTCATGGACTTGGGAAAACGACAGCGCTGAATTGAGAATCGATCGAGCGGCGTCCAAACATATTGTCAGGAAGCGAACTGAAACCACAATACTGTGTAAAGTACGCCGATCAGCGCGCCGACGTACACTTCAGTCGGTGAATGGCCGATCAGTTCCTTTAGCTCTTCGTCACTGACTGGCTGGCCTGTAAAGAGCTCGCGCAGGATCTGATTCAGGACCTTCGCCTGCTTTCCTGCTGCTTGCCGAACACCAGTGGCGTCATACATTACGACCAAGGCGAAGATAGCGGCCAAAGCAAAGATGTCGCTGCGCGGCCCGGAACGATAGCCGATGGCGGAAACCAGGCTGCAAACCATAGCCGCATGGCTGCTGGGCATACCCCCGGCGCGGGCCAGTACGCGCAAATCGAAGTCACGCCGCAATATCCATTCGAAGAGAAACTTATAGAGCTGTACGATCAGGCCAGCGCTTAAAGGAAGCCAGATCAAGGAACTGTTACCGAGTAGCTGCATCAGTCTACGGATCCGAAGCGTCGTCAAACTCAGTTACGGTTCCATCCGGTTCCCACTTTCCGACTCGTAATTCAGCCTCTTCGAGCAGGACTCCGCAGCGTGCGGCGAGTTTCACACCTGCTTCATAAAGGTCCAATGAATCGGCAAGCGGTAAACCGGCGGCTTCGAGCCGCTCCAGGATCGATTGTAACTGGGCGTAGCTTTCTTCGTATGAAAGTTCGTCAGCCTGTTCGGCTGCGCTTTTCTGATTTTCCATAGCCATCCTTTTGGTACCAGCCAATTCTGGCATCAGTATACCAGAGGGGGCATAGGTTTCGGCAATGGAGAAGTAGGCGCCGACATTCGACTTGAGCCCAGGACTGTATTAACCTGGAGGAGACAGTAGGCGGCAGAACCTGGCGCCGGTGGAGCAACAGAATTCGACGGCACATTCAATGCCGCTTTTGTGACGAAAATGCCAAAAACCAGGTTTGAAAGATGGAGGACCAGATGGCTGACAACGGCCGGTACCGACCGGCAGTAGTGATACTTGAGCCGGACCTCTTCTTTTCGGTCAGGTTGGAGGACGTTGTGCGCGCCGCGGGCGGCGAGCCAGTCACGATCGACGAAGCAGACCAGTTTGTGGCTGCGGTTGCACGGACCTTTCCCGTGCTGGCCCTGCTTGATCTGAAAACACCCGGGGATTGGGAGGCGGCCGTCCGTCAATGCAAGGTGAAGCCGCACACGCGCCTGATTCCCATTTATGCGTTCGGCAGCCATGTTGACGTTGAGACCCTTCAGCGCGCACGCAGGGCCGGCGCCGATCATGCCTGGGCGCGCAGCCGAATGATGGAAGAACTTGTAGATGTGGTTGACCGGCATATACAGCCGTCCGTTCGCCATCTGGAAGGCTGTGATGATCCGCCTAGCCGCGCCGCGGTCGCCGGGTTGCTTGCCTTTAACCAGGGGCAGTTTTTCGAACAGCATGAATACCTGGAATTGGCCTGGAACGAGGAGACGCGCTCGGTACGAGATCTGTACCAGGGCATACTTCAGATTGGGGTTGCCTTTCTTCAGATGGAACGGGGAAATCGGCGCGGCGCCCTAAAGATGTTTCGCCGCGGCCTGCCAAAACTACGGGGACTGGCCGAGGAATGCCAGGGGATCTGCGTAGGCGCCTTTCGCACGGCAGCCGAGCAGATTCATCGTGAATTGTCGGAGTTGGGTCCAGAGGAACCTGTCGAAACAGGAGGCATTTCCTTCCCAAAGGTGAAGTTTGACAACCCCTACGGCGCCGCAACGCCGGAAGATCTTGGAATTACCCTGCCAGGAGAAGCAGATGCCAAATAGGCTGGAGAAGGAAAATCCTTTTCCGGTTCCAGTACGCCTTTGACTAACTATCTGGGGGTGTTGGCGGTATTCTTGACAGAGGGAGGCGTTCCGGCTGCTTCCTTCGCATTCACTGCCGCACGGCGCCCGCGCTGCGACAGGAAAAGTGTGGCCGCGGGGAATTTATGGTTGCTGAGGAGCAGGCCCTGGTCCTCTAACGGGCGGACGTCTTGCGCCGGAACCAGAGTCGCTTCACCGCTAAGGGGATGGAGTCGGTACTCTTTCCTTCCATCAAGGTAGCGGTGGGACTTTAGCGTGTTGCCTTGCTGTAGTGCACGCAGGATGCGCATTTGCGAAAAGGAGAGTCCCTTCTGTGAGGAAGTGGACGCAAGCCGCCAATATGCGGCTAACAGGCTTTCGAACAACCCCGCGGCCGTGGTGCGAAGCATCATCCCAGTTCGTGAACGTACTCTTGCAGCTTTCGCTGGCTGATCTTTACGTATTGGTCCACTCTGATTTGGGCCATTTCCTCATCTGACAGGCGCAAGCGCAGGATGTCGAGGGCGTCCTCCGGGCTCTGGCCGTAGGCAAGCTTTTTCTTGCCGTTCTTCATGTCAAACAAGTACATGTAGTGGGGATTGGAAAAGCTACTCATCGGTCAGGCCTTGACTAGTGCCTGCTGGTACATGCCGCCGTAACCACGCTGCTGTTGCTCCTCAGTCAGGCCCCGATTCACTTCCGCATCAAACTTGCCGGCAAGCAGTTCCCGGTAAAAGCCGTAGTTGACGCCCTTCACCTTTTCATCATCCGGGAAGCGGTGATAGTTGTCCTTGCTCATCAGGCTCTTGCCCTCGGCGATCAGTTGAAAACCAAGTGCCGAGCCGGGATATGGCGCGTAGTAGGAGATGGACGGGAACACGCGCTTCATACGTTTGAGCATGCGCATCGTCTTAAAAGCGTCCTCGTCTGTTTCGCCGGGAATGCCCAACATGATGTTGGACCAGAAGACAGGCGGATCTTTGCCTTCCGCCACCATCTCGTCACCAAGGCGGTTGATAAGATCGATGGCAAAATTGTTGTCTTCCTCAGTGCATTCTTTGTTAAGCAGCTTCAGAATTCGGTCACTGCCCGACTCAAAGCCGATCGAAATCAGGTTCCAGTTTGTCTCCCGCACCAGCGCGGTGAACAGATCGGGCCACTGACGCACCGTGTCGGCGCGGCCGGCCGCCCAGTAAGGCCACACTTTGTTAGCGCGGCGCGGGTACTCTTCGATCCACTCCTGCAGCCATTTCGGGTTTTGGAAAAACATGGAATCGTGGATTACAACCGAGCCGACTCCATACTTTTCGTCGAGCGCGTTGAGCTCTTCTATCACCATGGAGACGGGCCGACGGCCCATGTTGGGGATATAGGAAGCTTCATTGCAGAACACGCACTGCCAAGGACAGACCCGGCTCGTGATTATGGTGGCAACCGGGGGAGGTCCCCAGCCGCACTCCGGCTCCATCGGCCAGTTGAAGTTCTGCTCCAGCTTCAGAGCGCGCAGGGCTCGCCGGGGCCGGGCATTGGCGAGCGCCTCTTTCCAGTTGGCCGGTTTGGGCCACAACTCCCGATCTATCTCCGGCCACTCGGCCATCGAGCGCGAGCCTTGTCCCAGGAACACCCTCGGAAAGCTCTCAGGATTCCGCACCAAGTCAAGGATAATCTCTTCGCCGGCCCCCTGGCAGACTTTGTCAAAGGCCTCAACCTCGGCCATCTCCTCAGGCGCGACCGTCGCATGCATGCCCCCGGCCAGGACCAGACCATCGGGGTTTATCTCCTTGAAGATCTGAGCAGCCTTCAGGGCAACGGGAAATGTGTAGCTGCGCACGTTCATCAGAGCCATCTTGTAGCCGCGCAGTTTCGGTGCAAGCTGCTCCCAAGCGGTGACGGCCCGCGTGGAAACGATGTCGGTCATCACACCGTTCTGGTGCATTATTGTACGCAACAGCCCAAGCCCGTGGTCCTGCCACTGTTCGTGGGGACCCTGCGGATAGACCAGATCACCCAAATCACCCAGATCGATCCAGACGATGTCGTTCTCGCGTTTCCTGTTACTTGGCCAGTTCAACTCCAACTGAGTCTCCTCAAACTTCCATTAAAGACGGAGTCAGACATTTCTGGACCTGCTGACTCACAGCCCTGCGGGGTTCTCCACATCGATCTCTGACTGAGCCGTGCACTACACAACGGCGCCAGTCATTCAAGAATGGACAGGCGGTCGCCGGCTCTCTCATTGACTCTGAAGGCAAAGAAATACGTCACAAACTGGCATATTTGCCGACCGATTCATCGATTTCGTCAGCCCACGCATCAATGCCTCCGGCCATACTGACCGCGTTAGACCAGCCCTGTTGGCGGAGAAAGACCGTCACTTGCGCGCTGCGCAGTCCCTTGTGGCAAAACAGGACCACGTCCGCTTCCTTGTTCTGGCGCAGGTCCTCAGGCAAGGCGTCGAGACGCCGCTCGCGTAGTTCGCTCACGGGCAAATTGATGAAATCTCCATCGGGAAGACTGGCCAGTTCAAGTTCATTAGGTTCACGCACGTCGACCAGCAGGAATTCTATTTCTTCTTGTTGTTTGGCAACGACATCATGCACGCTGATTTCCGGAGCGCCATAGGGATTGGGCATCGCCTTAACTCACGTTTTCTTGTATCAGACAGCAAGGAATTTTTGTTGGGAAAAACCTGCTGAGGCCGGGGAATCACCTGGTTTGAATTCAGAAGTCCGCCGGATCAATAGGTTGACGCCCACCGTAACCTGCGTTCACATCGTGCCAGAATGTGAGATCTTCTTCCCCGTGTTTCCAACAGAGATAAACTTCGCGCCCGTTGCGAATTGACAGAAAATCAATAAGCCCCATGTCGATATCTTTGACAAGGATTCCCATCTTCAGGATCCCTTTTACGCCTGTCTCCAACTTATCGAACTGGGAGTAGACGGACCCCGCCGCGGCGTTTCCACCGTTTTGGACCGCCTTCTGCAAAACAGGCCAGACTTCGGGACGAAGACGGATGATCTCACTGCGCGCCTCCTGCACCTGTGACATCAGTGCCTTGACGACCGGAAGCGCGGCTCTTGCCTCATCTAAAGTGTAATAGCGGGCCTGCATAACACTCCAACTCGGTCAGGGCAAAAGGGAAGGCTGGCAGGTTGCCCGTCCGTTCCTGAGACGACCAACCTGTCAGCTGCCGGACTCTTATTTGCCTCTGCCGACTCCATTCAATCGATTAACGACTAGTGGCCGCAGCCACTGCCGCAGCCCGCGCCGGCGGCCTCGCCTGCCGGGGCGCCGTTGGTGCGGAAGCTGCTTCCGCAGCCGCACGAACTGACGGCGTTCGGATTCTCGATGTGGAATCCGCCGCCCATCAGATTGTCGATGTAGTCGATGCTGGAGCCGCCGACATAGAAGAAGCTGGTTGGATCGACTACGACACGAAGGCCATACTGCTCAAAGACTTGATCCGCCTCCTGGATGTCGTCATCAAAGGTCATGCCGTACTGCATCCCTCCACAGCCGCCGCCCTTTACGAAGACCCGCAACGCGTGCGACTCCCGCAGGCCCTTCTGATCGAGGATGCCACCCAGCTTCTCGGCAGCCGTCTCCGTAAGTGAAATCGTCTTCGTCGCCGTGTCGGTCAGAGTAATGTCCATCGGAATCTCCTTACATGTATTGATGAATCTGACTTGATCTCGTGTTCAGAACTTCGCGGTATACCCTGTTGCCTCTTCCTCAGGACGGACCATGTCCAGAACTGCATTCTCACCGCAACCACAATGGGAACTGTCACTGTCCCTTTCTACGGCGGATCATCCGCCGATCTGATTCATTGCCCGATCTTCGGCGAAGACACCCGAGGCCAGTCCATGGCCCCACGGCTTATGAAACGAGCCGTCCTTCATTAGCTCCCGTATCCTATCGAAATCAGCGCCGCCGCGCAAGGGCGACAGCAGGTCGACCTCGTCATCGCGCAAAAGACAGAGCCGCAGTTTTCCGTCTGCCGTCAGACGTACGCGGCCGCATCCCTGGCAGAATGGTTCGGTGACACTGCTGATGAAGCCGAGGGTGCCGGCGGCTCCAGGGATCCGAAACGGGCGGCTGGGATCGACAAAGTCGTAACTGGCCTCTTCAAGCGCGCCGAAGACCGATTCGACTTTCTGACGTATCTCACGGAAAGAGACGACATGGCTCAATTGAAAGTCGCTTACTTCTCCAAACGGCATCATTTCAATGAAGCGGACTTCCCAGTCTCTTTCCATCGTCAGGCCGGCCAGCTCGATGACGTCCTCCTCGTTAAAGCCGCGGGCGACAACACAGTTCAATTTGACCGGGCGCAGCCCAGCACACTCAGCCGCTTCGATTCCGCGCCACACGTCTTCAATATCGCCCCAGCGCGTTATGCGGCGGAAGCGGTCAGGATCGATCGTATCGATGCTGATATTTACCCGACTCAGCCCGGCATCGGCCAGAGGCTGCGCCAACTCATCCAGGAGCAGAGCGTTAGTCGTCATGGCCACGTCGCGAATGCCCGGAACTGTGGAAATTCGCCGTACCAGGTCCACCACACCGGGACGAATTGTCGGTTCGCCGCCGGTCAGGCGAATCTTGTCTACGCCCAGGCTGGCCGCTACATTGACAAGAAAGACGATCTCCTCGTCCGACATCAACTCGTGACGCGGGCGGAACTGCATTTGTTCCGGCATACAATATACGCAGCGCAAATTACAGGCGTCTGTCAGGCTGATGCGCAAATAGCGGATACGGCGGCCATAGCTGTCGTGCGTCGGCTCTGTCATCGCAGCCAGCGCCTCCGCGCCCGGTGGAGTTGACAAAGTTACGCTGCCATATTTTGTTCGATGCTTCTGCCCGGCCACCGTCGCTTCAGTCAGCGGCAGTTCCTGCAGTTCTGGATTGCGTAATGTCGTCGGCATACTTGCAGATTCCCGATAAGGACCGTTCTTGTTCTCAAAACATCAGTTCCACATTTTGCGCTCTGGCCGCATGCTCTCCGGATCCCACTTGAACACGAAAACTGCAACAGCTCTGACCGTCAGCGATAGCTTGACCAAGCTCGCAGTTTTGTCCACTGAGGGATTCCACGAGGGCCAGATCCATGCAGCAGAGTTCCTTGTGCTCAGCGGCCACCCCTGTGTAGGGACAGTTGTGCATATGCAGAAGGCCAGTAGTTGGCTCCCACTGCGCCAGGTACCCTCTCTCGTTGAGGAATGCGACGACTCGGTCCATTCGTTCGTCCAGCTTCTCGTCTTCCGGGCTGTCAAGCGCAACCGGCTGCGCCATCTCCTGCGCCAACTTTCGAAAGCAGCCGTCAATCTTATCAGGAGGAAGCATCTGTTTCATCTGGCGTACGACGCCAGCCGTCAGCAGAGCGAAATTGTCCGGAAAATGCGCGTCGGCGTTCGCAGTCAACGAATAGATCTGTTGTGGTCGACCGACCTTACGGCGCGCCTTGGCTTTGGACACCGTGATCAGATTGTCTGACAGCAAGATGTCCAGATGATACCTTACCGATATCGGAGCCAGATCTAAGCGCTCAGCTAATGCTCCGACCGAAGCCTGGCCATCCTGTTTCAGAATCTCTAAAATGCGACTGCGAACGGTCTGCACACTCATGCTCCAAGAAAGCGACTGGGCAAGTTGACTACTATTCTAACAGAGCAAACGCGCTGTGTCAAACATTTTTATGAATAAATTCATAAAAAAACTGTTACGGAAGACTGAGCGTACCGGGAGCCCCCTCGAATTGCCCCTGGCCAGTAAATGATACTGAAACTTGCGATCCTATCTTGGCGAGGAGGAAACACCTTGCTCATGCCAAAAAGGGAAATGAAGAATTTGAGGAAACCAAATGGTCGAACGTGTGCCACTTTTTACAATTCGTCTTTCCTGAATTGTTCTTTTTCTGCGCCTTGACTAGCCATTTGCTTTACGATACTATGCCTACCAGTCCCCACGGAAACAGGACATTATCATTTCATACTTACCATTCGGATTTCAGTAAATGTAGAGACCAACTGCTTCGTTGTCCTCCTTCGCCCCGGGCCATACAGGCCTCAATTATGACTCTTCATCGCACTCCTCCGCAAGCGCCGGAGTTCCTGTCGCGTTAGTCCGATTGTCATGACCGCCTTCTTTGATTCCGCTCTAATGGCGGCAGGGGCATACGAATTTGAAACACTTTCGTGAGCGAAGAAAACTGCCAAGATGCTTCAAACTGAAGTGCCGTACTTTTCGGAACCGCGGAACATAAGACAGTGCAGAGGCGTCAACTATAATAAGCTATCCGTCCAGCGGATGGTCCGGCCATAGAAAAGGCCATTTCCCATCCTCATGACGCCTTATTGAACTTGATTCATTTGTCGTCAGCCATTCACGAAAGAATTCCCTATGACTGCTCTCATTCACGACAACAACGGCCATGGACTCCAAGAGCTAAACCATTTCAACTCACGTCTGATCCGTACTATTGTTTTGGCGCTCCTTCTGGCGCTGGCGATGCTGGCCTTCGCAGTTACGCCCATGTTCGCTGAGTCCCCTCCTTCCCCCAATGTCCTGGTCGACGATTACGTCTCAGTCCCCAAGAATGGAAGTGCGGATATTGAAGTTCTGGGCAACGATTCAATCACCGAATTTGTCAGTTTTGACTTCACGAATCCAAGTAATGGCAGGTTCGGGTCTTTCACAACGAATGCCGTAAGGCAAACTCTCTCATTCAATTATTTGCCAAACATGAATTTTGTTGGCAAAGACAGCTTTACGTACAAGATTTCCGATAGCCGCGGTGGCACTACCTACGCTACCGTTCATATATCGGTCTTTAGCGATCTTGACTGCTCAACCTGCCTCATCAGACACGCGGCCACACCCGTCAATATCACGATCGGCGCGGACGGCGCCTTTAACTACCATTTCATTGGTGACGGAGGGGTCAAGACGGGGCCGGTACTTCCGCCAGTCAAGGAGCTGGCTGAAATACATGCGCCGGGATCAGACAACGTCGTTTTGTATAACGGCACTAACTCTGTATCAGGCGCGCCAATTGTCATTAGCTACCTGCCCAACGAGCAGGTCGTACACGTGAATACATCCTATCCGGACCGCCATAACGGTTCAATGAAACCATACATCTTCGTCATTGATCTGGATCACGAGGTCTCGCATTGGGAATGGTGATGGCTGCTTGCAGTTAACCAGCCATCGGCGTGCGGCCGGCCGGGTATGGTGGCCGGCCTTCGATACGTTCCCCAGAGCGAGGCAACCGTTCCTGCGAGACGTTCAACGCAGGCGGACTTTCGCCGAGCGGGAAAGGAGGTGCTCAACCGAATTTATCAGTGATTAGAACAGTGGTTAGAAGGAGCATTTGGCGCAGGATAGACTGACGCCATGAAAGCAGGATTGCCGTGCGCCGCGACAAGCTTTGAACCGCAAAGCGCCACGGCCCATCCCATCTGCAAAGGGGGAAGCATGTCAGACACGCGAAATTCTCACCAGAAAATGAGCCGCCGAAGTTTCTTGCACGCCATGGCAGTCGGCGCCGGCGGCGCGGCCCTGGCCGCATGTGTAGTGCCGGAAGGAGCCATGCCGGCCGCCGAAGAAGCAGCGGCGCCCGCGCAGGAAAACCTCCCAATCATCTATTGGTCGATGTTCGGCCTGCAGGAGGCGGCGCAGGCACAGAACCAGGTCGAACGCTTTAACGAGCAGACCGGCGAAAACGCCATTTTCATGTCGATCGGCTGGGGCAATGTCACCCAGAAAGCGCAGGTCGCGATCCAGGGCGGCAACCCGCCTGATATGGTATCGCTCTGGTCTCAGGCCTATACGTGGGGTCCTCGAGGCCTCTTGCTCCCGTTAGAGGACTATGCGGAACGTGACGGCTTTGACGGCGAAGGCTGGTCCAAACCGGCATGGGATGCGCTGTGGTCGGAAGGCCACCTCTGGGGCACAGGCCATACGCTCAACGTCTTTGCTCTGCACAGCAACGACACGCTCTTGGAAGAGGGCGGGTTCAGTGCAGACAGCCCCCCCGAGACTTTCGCCGACCTGGACGTGAAGGCGGAGGCGCTGACAACCTGGGACGACGACGGCAATATCACCCGGTTGGGCTTCCTCCCCTGGCTCAGGTCAGGCAGCCTCTGGCACTGGGGCTGGGCCAACGGTGCCCAGTTCTACGATGAGGATACCGACACCATCACGGCCGGATCCGAAGAGGCATTGCTCTATACGCTCGAATGGTTCAAGTCTTACGCAGATAAATTCGACATTGAAAAGATCGACCGCTATGTTTCCGGTTTCGGCAACCGCAGCTCTCTGACAGAGGATCCCTGGTACGTCGACAAAATCGTCTTGCAGATCGACGGCAGCTGGAAGCGGAGTTGGATCCCGCGCTATGCGCCCGACCTTGACTACTCGGTATTCAAGTCCCCATATGGCCCGGGATACACCGAACCGACCAGTCTGGTTGAGATTGGCGCGATGTTCAACGTTCCCAACGGCGCCAAGAATCCGGACGGAGGATGGCAGCTGGCCCATTTCATGGCCGGCAAGCAGCAGCAGATCGAGTTCGGCAATCTGGTTGGTGACGTTCCGCCTCTGAACGAAGCCGCCCGCGATCCGGAGTTCCTCAATTCGCTGCCCTTCAACGAGCTATATGTCGAGCTGACCGAGTCGGAAGGCGGCCGCGCCTGGCCCCGCATTCCTGTTCTGGAGCAGTACAAGACAGAAATCCGACGCCTCCAGGACGAGGTCATTCACGGCCAGATCGATCCCCAGCAAGGTCTGGACGATATGACAGCCAAGCTGCAGCAGGAGTTGAACGACTTCCGCCAGCAGGTCAGTTGATAGAGACGTCCCCTGGCACGAAATCCCGGCGGGCTGACCTGTCAACCCGCCGGGAGACGGGAGAAGGCGGTCATGACATTTGGACTAACGCGACAGGAACTCCGTCGCTTGCGGATAGGCGTGCTGTTTGCGCTTCCCTGGATTATCGGATTTTTGAGTTTTACGATTTTCCCTGTCGTCTACTCGTTCTACTACAGTCTCAACGTGTTTACGACTTTCGGGCAACCTCTGCACTGGGTCGGGTTGAGCAACTATGTCAAATTAGTGAATGACGATCTCTTTTGGGTTTCACTCTACAATACGATGTACATGGTCGTCTTCGGCGTCTCCTTTCACATTGCCTTGGCCATCATTCTCGGGCTCCTGCTCAATCAGAATCTGCGCGGCGTTTCCGTCTACAGGACCGTCTACTATATACCAACGATTGTCCCGATTGTCGCCACTTCGGTGCTCTGGATGTGGGTGTTTAACCCTGAATTCGGTCTGATCAACTCCGCGCTAAGCGTCATAGACGTCCACGGCCCAGGATGGCTGACCGACCCCGTCCTGTCAAAGCCATCGTTGATTCTGATGGGCGTGTGGACGATCGGTGGAACTTTAGTGATCTTTCTGGCCGGGCTGCAGGACATTCCCCAGCATCTCTTCGATGCGGCGATGATCGATGGCGCAGGCGCCCTGCAGCGAATCAGGAATGTTACGCTTCCGATGCTGTCCCCGGTAATCTTTTTCAATGTAATCATGGGCGTCATCGGCGGTTTCCAGATTTTCGCCCAGGCTTTCATCATGACCAGGGGCGGCCCGCTGGACACGACCCTGTTCTACGCCTACTACCTCTACCAGAACGCTTTTGAATTCTTTCAAATGCCCTATGCTTCGGCCATGGCCTGGATCTTGTTCCTTGTCGTAATGGGGACGACGCTGATCATTTTCCGCAGTTCGGCTCGTCTGGTTTACTACGAAGGCGAGGAGAGGTAGGGCCGTGGGCAGGACAACGACGACTCTGAAGCGACAACAACAGGTGGGCGCCTCTGGCTTCGGCAGCCTCTCGAGGACACAGCGCGAGACGTTGAGCCATTCAGCCAGCCATGTCGGACTTTTCCTGGTGGGGCTATTGTTCTTCCTGCCCTTCTTCTGGCTCGTTTCTACCTCACTGAAAGATCTGGACCAGATATTCACGCTGCCTCCCGTTTGGATTCCCGATCCGTTTCGATGGCAGAACTATCCGGAATCATTGAGTTACTTTCCATTCTTTCAACAGCTGCGCAACACGCTGGTCATAGCAGTTTCCGCCGTATTCCTGACAGTGATTTCCAGTTCGCTGGTCGCGTACAGTTTCTCCCGGCTGCGCTGGCATGGCCGCGACATTCTGTTCTTCGCCATGCTTTCGACGATGATGCTGCCCTATCAGGTCACGATGATACCGCTCTTCATCATGTTCCGGAGCCTCGGCTGGGTCAATACGCTTTTGCCGCTGATTGTGCCCCATGCCTTCGGCGTTCCGTTTTTCATTTTTCTGCTGCGTCAGTTCTTTCTCAGTCTGCCCAGAGACCTGGACGACGCCGCCATTATCGACGGCTGCTCAGAGTTCGGCGTCCTGTGGCGGGTGATACTTCCCCTTGCAAAGCCGGCTCTGGCTACCGTGGCGCTTTTTCAATTTCTGTGGAGCTGGAACGACTTCATCGGGCCGCTGATTTACCTGAACGATCCCAGCAAGTACACACTCTCCCTGGGAATCCAGGTATTTGTCAGCACGGTAGGTGTCCAGTGGGGATGGATGATGGCGGTTACGACCGTACTGACAGTGCCGGTAATCATCCTCTTCTTCTTTACCCAGAGGACTTTCATTCAAGGCATCGCCCTTACCGGCATCAAGGGGTAATTGTGCCCCCCTGCAGATGCTCCGGCAAGGCGAATACCTGGACCGGTCCCCGTCCCTGCATACAGGAGGATTCCTTTGGCGCATAAAGACGGTATCCTGATTGGCACGCACTATGAATATCCCTTTGGCGGCATGGCGACTCGCCCCGAATGGCTGCCGCAGGGAGAAGATGATTGGCGCCGCGATCTGGAGATGATCAAGGATACGGGATTCGACTCCATCCGCATCCGCATCGGCCTGGACAGCAGCCTTGACGAGGTGGGCCGCCTTCTTGACATCTGCCAGGAGCTGGAACTGGGTGTCCTCTTCGGCTTCGCAACCTTCTACGTACACAATAGCTTCATTGAGGAGTTTCCCGATGCCAAGGTCGTCGACAGACAAGGCGTAGCCTACCCCATTCACGAACATGACTTCCGCTGGCAGCGTGCCTGCATCAACCATCCCGAGTACCGGCGGCAAAGGGACCAACTCCTGGCTGATTCCGCCACACGCTTTGCTTCACACCCGGCGCTCATAGATTGGGATGTACACAATGAACCCAGTATCGGTACGGGAGATCACGCCTGTTACAACCCGCATACTGTGGCTACGTATCGCAATGATCTTGCGGCCCGGTTTTCGTCGATTTCGCAGGTGAACGAACGGTGGGGAACGACTTTCGGGGATTTCACGGGTGTCGAACCTCCAACGGAAACAGACAATGACCCGGACGGCTTCTGGCGCGACTGGCGGGAGTTTATCGCTCGCAATCTCAACGAGTTCCTGTTGGGCGGTATCCGCATCATCAAACAGCATGCGCCCGGCGTCCGCGCCAGCTTCAACTATACGAATCCCTACAGCATTCAGGGCACAGGGCAAGACTGGTGGATACTTCCACAGCTGGACTACGCTTCGTCAAGCCACTATTGGGGATCGGGCCCGCGCACTGGCGCTGAGGCCGGCTCAAGGATCGCTCTTCTCAAGGCGCTCGCGCCTGGTGCCCAGGCTTGGTTAACCGAGTGCCAGGGCGGCCCTTTCCGGTCGGATATACTGTGGCGTGGAATCAACATCGACGCCGAAGTAAACCAAGTTTTCAGCTACGCCAGTCATGCCCACTACTTCTATCGCTGGGATCCCCTGATGTCAGGGCCCGAACCGTGGATCAACCACATGGTCGATGCCGACGAATATGACACCGAACGCCGGCTTGCAACCAAACGCGTCATTGCAGATCTCCGGCGCCACGAAGACCTGATAGCGGCCGGCGAGACGGTTCCGGCCCGAGTCGGCATCTATCTGACGCGCGAGATGATCTGGGCGGCCAACGCTCGCGAGGCGCCGATCAGTGAAACAGTTGTCGGCCTCTACGCGCTCTTCATGGACTTGGGCTACGAGGTCACTTTCGTCCCCCACGCCTTCAGCCCCGACTGCGGTCTGGAATTAGTGGCGGTCCCCTTCACACTCGGGATATCGGAAACTGAGCGGCAGGCGTTTACGACCTACTTGGAGCAAGGAGGCAGGGTCATCGCCGAACTGCCGATGACCAATTTGCAGGAATGTCAGAAAGTTTGCGAAGAGCTGGGAATGACCTGCCGCGAGTGGATCTGCCCCATCTACTTCATTGCAGGCTGGAGCGTAAACGACTCAGAAGGTCAGTTTGGCGGCTTTGCCTTTCACGATCAGGTGCTGTTGGACGGTTACATGGGGCATCCCATTGCCACCTACCGCGACAGTGGCGAACCCGCCCTGATCAGTTCTGGCCCGGATGGGAGGCTCTTGATCCCTACATTCGCCCTTGGTCGCTCCTATTTTTCCTCGCTTCACCGCGGACTCCGGCGTCTGATACAGCGGTGGCTTCCCGCCTCGCTGCCGCCTGATGTTACAATTCAAGGCGTGCCCGATGAGTACCGGTCCTTGGTGGAGGCCCGCCTGGTTGAGAGCGACCGCGGCAGCCTGCTCTTTCTCATCAATCGGTCAGGGTACGACTGGGAAGTGGAAGTCCAGCCACGGGGATATCAGGCCGAAAAGGTGCGCTTGCCGACACATGGCGCCACCCACAGGCTCGTCCGCACTACCCGCCATTAAGTGTTACAGTGGGGCTGAATTCTTCTTGACCAGGAGAGAAGCACGAAGGCTCTGCTCCTGTTGGCGGCGGCAGGAACAGGCTTAGAGGTGATAGTGTAATGAAGTCGCTGACTTAACTATTCAGAGGGAGAAAGGAATGAAAACGAGAGCAGCCGTAGTGTATGAACACGACGCCCCAGTCGTGGTCGAAACTCTGACCCTGGACGATCCCAAAGACAACGAAGTACTGTTGCGCATGGGAGCCAGTGGTGTATGTCATTCCGATCTGTCGGTTGTAAACGGAACGATCTACTACCCTCCACCTGTCGCACTCGGCCACGAAGGCGCCGGGACAGTGGAACGAGTGGGCGCCAATGTCACCTATGTTAAGCCGGGTGACCACGTCATTCTGTCGTTCGTGACCTACTGTGAAAACTGTGTAATGTGCGAGATGGACCGGGTCTGTCTCTGCCAGGGCTTCGACGTGCGCAAAGGCTATCTGCTTGACGACACCTGCCGCTTACACAATGCCGCTGGCCGGGACATCCCGCAGATGTCCCGCATCGCCACCATGTCTGAACTGGCCGTCGTTCCCGAACAAGCTTTGATCAAGATCGATCGCGATTACCCGCTGGACAGGGCCGCTCTTGTCGGTTGCGGCGTAACGACCGGGGTGGGCGCTGTGCTGAGAACGGCGAAAGTTGAGGCTGGAAGCACAGTAGCAGTAATCGGTACGGGCGGAGTCGGACTGAATGCGGTGCAAGGCGCAAGAGTCGCCGACGCCGAGCGCATCATTGCAGTCGACCTGGTCGAAAAGAAATTGGAATTCGCTCGCCAGTTTGGCGCGACCGACACTGTAAACGGTTCCGAAGTGGATCCTGTCGAGGCGGTCAAAGAGCTGACAGGCGGATTAGGCGTTGACTATGCCTTTGAAGCGATTGGCAGTTCAGTGACAATCAGGCAGGCCTTCGATATGGTCCGCCCCGCCGGGACAGCCGTAGCGATTGGACTTGCGCGCCGCGATGATACCGTACCGATTCCACCTCAGGAACTGATCTGGAGTGAGAAGAGTCTGCTGGGGTCATACTACGGAACTTCTCGCCCGCGCGTAGATATGCCCGAATACCTTCGTCTCTATGATGAAGGGAAGCTCATGCTCGATGAGTTGATCACCCAGACCTACCGGCTGGAGCAGATCAACGACGCCTTTGCGGACATGGAAGCGGGAAAGAATGCTCGCGGAATACTGGCCCTCGACCTTTAGCAGGATACTTTCCCTCGTCGAGTTATGAAGGATAAAGTTCCTAAGCCTCCTCGGTAGACCGCAAGCCAATCACATCTAACGATTTCCAGGCTGCGCGCTCTTCGAGCCATCTATCTTTCAAAGAATCAGGCAGGGCGTCAGTCTTTACACGGCGCTCTGTCTGCTCGCTACAACGAAGTTCCACGCCGAAACTGCGCGTATTGCGCCCGGCGTTGGACACACGTTCGCGCAGATTGCCCAGTCCGGCCGCCGCCGCGTGAATCTCAGCTTCAGTGCAGCCGCCCTCGCTCAAGGTGTTTGATTCTTCGTCAGTCATGCCGTCCTGTAACCGGGTAAGTTGCCACCACCACTTCACTGCGCCTGTGTCCTCAACGACCTCGGCGGAAACGTTCAGCGAAAAGTCGGCTTGACTGGCAAGCGCCGCCCGGTAAGACCGGTACACCTCTCGAAAACTGCGACTGAACTGCGCGGAAGGCAAATCGCGGCGAGCTTGCCTGCCATAGCCTCGGCTGGACAGACGCTCGTCCAGAATGGCGACTACGCCTCGGTCAGCCGTCCGCCGGATCAGGCGGCCGAATCCCTGCTTCAGCGACAGCGTCATCAACGGAACCATGTACTTTCGGAAGCTGCTGCCCTCCTCAATCTCCTCAAGCGCCTTCGTCCTGGCCTCATGAAGGGGATCGCTTGGCGTGGGAAAAGGCAGCTTGTCCAGAACGACCAGACTCAAGTCGTCGCCAGGCAGATCGATACCTTCCCAAAAGGATTTTGTCGCCAGCATTACGCTGTGCGGGGTTTTGCGAAACCAGTCCAGGAGCATATTGCGCGGGAGTTGACCCTGGGCCTGCAATGGCCAGACTACGTTATTCAGCCGCTCATGAACCTGTTGCAGACCTGTCCAGCTGGTGAAGAGACACAAAGCCCTTCCCCGGCTCACATTGAGAAGCCGCACAATCTCGGCCGCGACCGCATCGTAAAATGGAGCCTTGTTTCTCCAGTCGAAGGCAGGCAGTGCAGGCTGATACAACAAGGCCTGTTCGGCGTAGTCGAAGACAGGATCAGCGATTAGTTCCAGCGGATCGCCGGTCACCCCGCACCTGCCCTTGAAATGTCCGAATCTGCCTTCGGTTGCCAAGGTGGCGCTGGTGCAGATTACAGAGCGCCCCTCCTCGTCAAAGAGATGCCGGGAAAGTTCCTGGGCCGGATCGATTGGCGCGGCATGAAGACGAATCCTCAAATGACGAGAATCCCTAATCCGTTCGGCGTACCGAACAAAAAGGTCGTCCTTTGAACTGCTTGCAACCGCCTGTAGCTTACCTGCCAGAGAGCCGAGCCCCTTCACGGCCAGATCATAGTTGGCCTCCTCCTCGGACTCCTCGGCGGTGAGCGGAGGGTGGCCCTCCTCTTCCGAACCACGAAAAGGGTTGGCTTGGCGCATCTCGTCTTGCAACGCGCTTAAGCTTCCGGCCAGCTTCCTCAGCTCCTCCAGGTCGGAGTCAATACGATAGACGCCGTCATCCGAAATCTTCTCTACTTCTGCAAAGGCAATCTCGTTACACAGTGCCAGATCGTCAAGACGTTCTTTTTCCACATGCTCTTTGAAGACGGCTCCTCCGAGTAGCTGAACCAAAGCGTAATTGGAAGTTTCTACCTCAAAAACTGACGTAGCCGTGTTTTCCAGCTGGTGCGCCTCGTCAATGATGTAAACTGCTGCTTCAGGGAGAATCTCCTGCCCCATCTCTCCTAACTCCAGGGCATTGAGCAGGAGGTGATGATTCGTGATGATCACCTGCGCTTGTCGAGCCTTGTCCCGCATTTGATTCACAAAGCAGTTGTCGTCGAAGTGGAGGCAGCGGCGGCCAATGCAGTCGTCGGGAAAACTGACGATTCGGGGCCTCAGGTCGTTTTTCACGACGAAAGGCAAGTCGTCAACGTCTCCGCTATCGGTGCTCGCCAGCCAGCTTCGTAGAAAGGCGACCTGCTCGTCTTTCTTGTCAAGCAAGGAAAGCCGACTTCTCTCTACCGCCTCCTTCTCCCACTTGTAACTGCAGATGTAGTTATTGCGGCCCTTTACTACGATGGTATCTATCGGACGATCCAGGACTTTGCGTAAGAATGGGATGTCATTGCGGTAGAGCTGGTTCTGCAGGGACTTGTTTGCAGTGGCGACGACAACGGTACGCTCGCTGAGAATCGCCGGGAGCAGGTACGCTAACGATTTACCAGTGCCCGTGGGGGCCTCGATCAGCGCCGGCCTGCGTTCCAGAATCGCCTTTTTGACGACATCTGCCATCTCTAACTGGCCAGGCCGCAGTTCATAGTCCTGCATCAGGGCGGAAATCGTACCCCCTGCCTCGAAGTACGCGCCAAGATCTGTGTCTTCCAAGGGAGACGGAGCCGGTTCGCCGCTCTCGCTGCCACAGCGCACCCTACCCTCTTTCACTTCTTTCAGAGAGTGGTCGCCTGGCGTTTCCGCAATATAAGTCTGCTCTAAAGATTCCATAGCCAGATAATAGCACGTATGTGCGAGGTCGGCAAGAAGAAAAACGCCCTCGTTCGGTGAACTGAGGGCGTCCCTTAGCCGTTTGGGTGCGATAGCCTTAGCCGGCGCTAATGGCTATTGTGAGCTGTTCTCATCCGGGTCCGGCAGCAGTTGGTGGATGAAGTGAATCACCCCGTTGGATGCCTCCACGTCTGATGTTACGATGCTGACTCCTTCAACTGTCAGAGAGCCGTCATCGCTGGTACTGACGTCGATCGTCTCTCCATGGAGCGTAGTCAGTGAAGTTTGCGCAGCAAGGTCGGACGCTTTCAGCTTGCCGGACACGACATGGTACCAGAGTGTGTCTGCCAGCAGTTCCGAGTCGGCCATCAACATGTCCAGCCTGGCCTCAGGCAGCGAGGCAAAAGCGGCGTTGGTCGGCGCGAAGATAGTATAGGGGCCGCCGTCGGCAATTGACGAAGTCAGGCCAGCCAGGTCCAGGGCCAGGAGCAGAATGTCCAACTGCTCGTAGTCTCCAGCTACTTCGATGAGGTCGTCCTCCATCGTGCCTGTTTCACTGGTTGGCTCCGGCATCGCCGTTGCAGCCGGCGTTGCAGTTGCAGTTGCCTCGGGCATCGCGTCTGCTGTCGCGGCGGGCGTCACCGTCGCAGTTGCCTCGGGCATTGCATCCGCCGTAGCCGTGGGCGACGCAGCCTCCGTCGCCGCAGCCGTAGCGGCCGGTGTCGGTGCGTCCTCTGTGCGATAGGCGTCGGCATCGGTCTGAGTCGGAATCGTCAGTACGTCACCCACTTCAATCAGGTCGCAGTTCGACAGGGAATTTGCCGTGCAAATCGAAGACCAGTAAACGGTGCTGCCGTAGGCTTGTGATGAAATCGTGCCGAGCGTATCTCCCGCCTGCACCGTGTAAGTACCGCCCAGGATTATGTCTGTTCCTGCCGCCGAGGACGAAGTGCCGGTTCCGGCAGCGGTCTGCTGGACGACCACCCTATCCCCTTCAACCTGCTCACCGGAGTCATCGAGGAACAGGACGTTTTCACCCCGTAACGTGTAGGAAAAGGGCATTGTAGTGTCGTTGAAGGTGACCAGCGTTACAATTTCACCCACGTCGTCGATGCCTATTTCGGCCACTTTGCGCTTGATGCCATCCGTCGAATCCAGAGAGGCTGTCAGAAAGACGCTATCCGACGGAGGCGCGGCATTTACATAGCGGTCAAATCCTGCCTGCTTGAAGATGTAGAAGCCGGAATTGTCGTCGACCTGATTGCTATCTTGAGGATCGTATTCCATCTTGATGGTCACCGGCTGCCCCGTATCGACAACCGATAATCCGAGGTAGTGTTTTGCGAACTGTTCATTCAGATCGCCTCTAACCCATGTCGACCGCACAGCGCTCGTCGTCACGACGGCAGCCGGGGTCGCAGCAGACGGCGCGGCCGCTTGGAGCCCTGCAGGGGTAGGCGTGGAGGTTTCCGGCACGGCAGGCGTACTGCCGCTTACAACCTGTTCACCGGATTCATCAACGAATCTGACGTTTTCTCCGGTAAGCGTATAGGAGAGGTCCATCGTTGTGTCATTGAAGACGACGATCGTAATGATTTCGGAAACATCGTCCGCGCCTATTTGAGTTACCTTCCGCTTGATGCCGCCCGTCGAATCTTGTGTTCCTGTCCGGAATACACTTTCCGAGGGAGGCGCGGCGTTGATATACCTGTCGAAACCGGCCTGCTTGAAAACGTAGAAGCCGGAATTTTCGTCCAGTGTGTGGCTGTGCTGGGGTTCGTAGTCCATCTTTATCGTTACAGGTTGTGATGTATCGATGACCTGCAGGCCCAGATAGTGCTTAGCGAACTGCTCGTTCAACTGACCGCTCACAGTCGACGATTCGACGGAACCCTGCGCAGTCAATGCGTATGGGCCTGCTACGAGAGCCAGCGCCAATACTGCGGCGAGACTGACGTAGCGCCATGAGATTTTGAAATGCATCGATTCCCTCCAGATTCCCGCAATAATGGAAAACCGGTCCCCCATTCTGCCGGATGCGAATACACTGCTTTCGACTTCAGGCACGGCCCCGGATTACGGATTCGTTTCGGAGACTTTACACATATCCTATCCAGTTTAACCAAATCCGAGGCCAAATCCCAACACTTTTGTACCTATTTTTGGTCTGTCTTCCCTTTATTATAGCCAGCCAAGACGACATTGTGGCGCGACCGTAGGTACAACGCAGAGCAATCGTTGATTTACCGTTGCTATGACTGGCGTCGCACGACCAGGTGGTGGCAGGGCTTGTTGCTGGTTTCGTCGGTACGATGTGGAACGAGGATCGGGGAGCCGCTCGGATTTCCGTTTGCGTCGAGGAACTGCAGAGTGAGACTTTGCGGAGCTTCCCTGTTGTAGATGGGGAAATCGAACCGGCCGGTGTCGTTTGCACCGCTCTTTGAGACGGTTTGGTAAGAGTTGTCCCAAGCGTCAGTCAGGCGAATTGTGACGCCCGGGAGCGCCACGCCTCTGTCGTCGACAGCCTGTCCCATCACATACTGTCCAGGGCACTGGTCATCATGCCAAAGACGTTCCAGTATGAATCGATACGGTCCAATGACCTTAGCGCTACTTACCTCAGACAGCTGTCCGCTCTTGAAGACTTGAGGCGAAGTCAAGGAGCCGGCGTTGGCGAAATCGATGCCGATCGACAGCCCGATATAGGCAGCCATTAAGTCCATTTCGTCACACTGGCCAAGGTAGACCGGAAAACCTGGCCCCATGTTCCACACAAGGGCGCCCCTTCTGTCCCGTAGCAGTCTGCCCTCGTCGACTGCCTTAGAGTCCGCTTCCTCCATTGACCAGCAGTGATGGCAACTTGCGAACGAATCCAGAGGGAAACCAAAGGGATCCGGCAGTGCCAGAAGAGAGCGCCGCGCTCCCCCTTGGTGACCGCAGAAGCCAAGTAAACGCGTTTCCAGACCCGCGTCCGTTTGCCGATTCAGGTAGACAGGAGCGGAGGGGATGTTTTCGACACTGTCGATCAAGGGAATTACATTTTCGTTGAGGCGGTCACCGCCTTCTTCTCTTCCATCTTTCTCCGCGCCTCCCCCGCCGTGACGACCGGCAGCATCCAGCCAGGTTGTGCTAAAAAGCTCGCCGCCCCCCTTTCGGCAGGTCAGGCCGGGCGGGCAGACATCCAGCAGTTGCACGTTATCGCTAACCTGAAACTCCCAAGCAGCATCTGCAGCCGGCGCCTGCAAAATGGCAAGAAGCGCCGGCTCTGCGAGGACAGTACGCATAAACTCGTTCCAGATTGGCGCGGCTGCGCCCGCTCCGGTTGCATTCCGCATGGGGCGGCCGTCCGTATTGCCCACCCATACGCCGGCCAGGAGATGGCGTGTAAATCCCATCGTCCAAGCATCGCGATTGTTGTCAGTTGTACCGGTCTTTGCCGCCGCAGGTCGGCTCAGCGTCAGCTGACTTCCGGCGCCGAACATAGGTACCCTCGCCGGGTCGTCGCTGAGGATATCTGTAAGCATTGAAGCGGCATCTTCGGAGATTGCAGGCACTCCTTCAGCCGGGCTGTTTTCAAGCAGGGTTTGGCCCTGCCCATCAGTGATCGTAAGGACATAGCGCGGAGCTTGGTTAAGACCTCGATTGGCAATCGTATGGTAGGCAGTAGCCAGATCGAGCAGAGTAACCTCGCCTCCTCCCAGGGTCAGACTCAAACCGTACCAGTCGGTACCCCGATGCAGGCTCGAGACGCCCATTTTGCGAGCGCTCTCCAACATTCGCTCGACACTTACCGCGTCGAGCAACTTAACTGCTGGAACGTTGTAGCTGTTGGCCAGGGCCGCTCGGGCAGTTACGGGTCCGTGAAACTTACGATCGTAGTTGAGTGGCTTGTACTGCTCAATCGTACTGATTGTATAGGTGAGAGGCGTGTCCCAGATGACCGTCGCCGGGCTTATGAGATTGTCGTTGAACGCCGTCGCGTAGAGTAGTGGCTTAATCGCACTGCCCGGCTGCCGCGGGCTGGTTGTGATGTTGACCTGGCCGTCAATCTCTTCATTCTCGTAATCGACGCTTCCGACCATAGCCAAAATCTCTGCAGTTCCAGGCTTGAGCGCGATAAGCGCCCCATTGTTCATGTCGAAACGGGGTTTAAGCGCAGCAACCTGTTGGAAAACGATCTGTTGTGCCCTCTCCTGTAATGCGAGATCGATTGTGGTATAGATATGCAACCCGGCCCGCCGAACATAGCCTTCGCCCAGAGACCTGTCTAGTTCACGCACTACGTAGTCGACAAAATGCGGCGCGTGGGGTGAGTGAATCTCCGGCGACCCGCCCAGTTCGACCTCTGCGGCAAAAGCCGCGTTTGCTTCGTCCAGTGTCAGGAAACCGTGTCGTACCATTAGCGACAAGACGGTCCTTTGCCGCTCCTTCGCGGACCCGAAATCATCGAATAAGTCAAAGCGCGCCGGCGACTGGGGAATGCCGGCTATCAGCGTTGCCTCAGCCAAGTTCAGTTCTGCAGCGGACTTGCCAAAATAGGTGCGGGCCGCCGCTTGCGGTCCGTAGCCAAGGTGGCCGTAGTTGAGGAGATTTAAATACAGTTCCAGGAGTTCCTCTTTTGTATAAGTCCGAGTCAGTTCACTCGCCAGACCAGCTTCTGCGATTTTGCGATCGAAAGTCTGATCGTAGCGTTCCTCGGAACCCAAAAAGAGGTTGCGGGCCAGTTGCATCGTAATCGTACTGGCCCCGGAGACAATCTCGCCCTGTTCGACGTTCTGGAGGGCCGCTCCTGCTATACGGACCGGATCTACACCTGGATTGGTGAAGAACGTCGCGTCTTCGGTTGCAATGGTCGCATTGATCAGATGCGGAGAAATCTGATCCAACGAGACCCATTCACGACGGCCCTCTCCGATGAGCTCGGCGAGCAGATGCCCATTGCGATCGTACACGAATGTCGTTTGAAAGACGCGAGGAAGGAGCCCGGGCTGGTATAACTGCAAATAGGCTTCCGCCACATTAGATAGCGAGATCGCCGGCCTTCGACCTACTGCCCCCCGTCGGGCGCCGCAACCGGCAAGAATCAGCGCCAATAGCAGGAGGAAAAAGAGCGGGGTGCGCCGGTCGAAAAGAAATCCTGGCATGAGGCTTAATGGTGTTTATCAGTGCGGGTCAGTTCCCAACCTGTGTCGTCAACCCCACTGCCTCAATTTGACAGAGCTTATGTGGAATCTACGCCTTGCTCCAGTTAACGACAGGACCGCGTGTTTTGGTTCCACATAAACTGCGGCATAGACCGGGTGTTCCTCGTTGTTTTCAAAGCTGAACGACGACTCTGCCTGGCAAATATTCACCTGCACTCTCGGCGACTAGACGAATCGCTTACTCGTACGGATTCTGGTAGATCTCCAGATTCTCCGGAATATGGAGCAGATCACCCGGCCGCAAGATATAGTATGGTCGGATCGCGTTGGGATTGGCTGCCCGAAGCAGGGTGATAGGAATGTCGTACTTCGCGGCTATGTTGACCCAGGAATCGCCCGACTGCACTTCATGAATCATGCTTTCTTCATGAAGCCGAATTGGGATTACTCGGGGCAAGAGCAGGCGCTCCCCGTTCAATGAGCCCTTTACGTGCAGGTTTGCGCCACGCAACACACTCTCAGGCAGTCCGTGGGCCCGGGCCAGGCCGGCCCAACTGTCATTTGCTCTCGCTGTGTAGTAACGCAAGTCTGAGCATGATCCCAGTGATACGGGAATTTCCTTTTGCATACTGTAAGAGAGAAGCCTGAATTTTTCGAGTTCAGTGAATGGAATGTACATCAGGTCTTCCCTGTATTCAGGAGGCGGCGTATTCAAGCCATCGTCATCCTCGTCAACCTGAATCTCTGGCATAGGTGGAAGCGGCCTGCCTACTGTGGAGTAACCGGGGGGGAAGGCAAGACCGACCCAGCTCGAAATTCGGAGCAATGATCGGGTCTCCGGGGCACTGTTAGTTCTGCCGCCGTTGATCGCGCCCGCCGATTCGTCGACCATACAATAGGCCAGGTCCACAAAATCATTGGAACGCGCGAAGTGCGTAGGCAGCGACTTGCCCGTGACCACGGTTCCCGCCAGTAGTCCGTTTCCTCGTGTCTTGCTCAACCAGCTGGAAGTAAAGTACTCACCGCCAGTGCGACAACGCACCGCCGGCGGGCAATCGGGCAGTTGGACAACGGAAGCCGGTACGTCGAACGCCCACAGGTTTGGGTCGTCGGGCGCTCCAATTAGCTCCCGCATCCCTTTGTCTGCAATCACTGCTTCCATAAAATTATGCCAGAGGGGCGCTGCGCCGGCTGCACCACTATTGCCCCACATCGGGGTCCCGTCGCTGTTACCGGTCCATACGCCGGCCACAAGGTATTTCGTGAAGCCAACTGTCCAATTGTCCTTGAAGTTGGTTGTTGTTCCCGTCTTCGCAGCAGCGGGGCGGCTTAACTTCAGTCTGCTATTTACGCCAAAGGCTGGTTTTCTGGCCTCGTTGTCACTCAAAATATCGGTGACCTGGAAGGCGACTCCTTCTGAGATTATGCGCTTCTGTCCTACCGGGGGCGGGGAGCGATAACGGCCCAAGTCATCAACCATGAACAACGCAAATTGCGGCGGGGAGTAGAGTCCGTCGTTGGCGAATGTGCGAAAGGCGTTCGTCAATTCCAGCAGCGACACTTCTCCCGCCCCAAGAGACAGGCTCAGTCCGTAGCTGTCCGGTTCTCTCGTAAGACTCGTGATGCCAAACTCTTTCGCCTTGGAAACCAGGCGTTCATTGCCCAGAGATGCCAGAAGCTTTACGGCCGGAACATTGTAGCTGTTCGCAAGCGCTGTGCGCACCGTGACGGGTCCGTGGAAAGTCCGGTCGTAGTTCCGCGGGCTGTAGAAGTGCCCCATGCCCACAGGATACGGAGTTGGGGTATCCCATATGACGGTGGCAGGTGATATCAGGTCTTGGGATAGTGCAGCTGCATAGAGAATTGGTTTGAAGGAACTTCCTGGCTGCCTTAGGCTGACCGACAGATTCACTTGCCCGGCGTCCTCCTCCCTGAAATCGACTCCGCCGACCATGGCCAGAATTTCGCCTGTCTGAGGCTGTATGGCCACGAGCGCGCCGTTTGTCATCCGGTAAGCTTTTCCAACCTTGTCGATCCAGGCTTTCAGCTCCTGTTCCGCCAGCACCTGCATCGGCATATCCAGAGAGGTGATAATATGCATGCCGGACCGGCGCATCTTCCAACGCCCATTTTCTATGCCCAGGGCTTCGGCCATCCGCCTCTCTAGAGCCTTCTCCACATAGAGAACGAAATGGGGCGCCAGATAATCTTTCTCTTCTGAGCTGCCGATCAGGAATATCTCTTCCTTAAATATGGCATTGGCCTTCTCTTGCGACAGAAAGTCGTGACGCACCAGTAGGTCCAATACGATGCGCTGCCTCTGCTTGGCGGCATCGAAATTGCTAAACAGGTCAAATGCCGCCGGCTGCTGGGGCACTCCAGCCAAGATCGTCGCCTCAGCCCAGTTCAGATCGATGGCGCTCTTGCCAAAATAGACCTGCGCTGCCGCTTCGGGCCCGTAGGCCAGATGTCCGTAATTGACAAGGTTCAGATAAATCTCCAGCAGCTCTTCCTTGTTGAACAGAATCGTCAGGTCGTGGGCCAGTCCAATCTCATGGAACTTCCGATCAATTGTCTGTTCGAATCTTTCCTCTGGTTCAAGAAAGAGATTGCGCGCAAGCTGCATGGTGATCGTGCTCGCGCCTGAGGCAATCGATTGCGTCTGTACATTTTGTATTGCCGCGCCGACAATCCGACGACTGTCCACGCCGCGATTGGTGAAGAATGAAGCGTCCTCGGTTGCTACGGTGGCTGAGATCAGGGCCGGCGAAATCTGGTCGAGTGTGACCCATGTGCGTCGCCCTTCCTCAAAGAACTCCGCGAGAAGGACACCGTTCCGATCGTAAACGCGGGTCGTCTCAAAGAGCTTTGGCAAGCTGCCATTGGGCTGATACTGCTGCAAATAATGTTCGACGACCGTCTTGATCGATCCTTCCGGACGCGGGCCCAATCTCCCTGGTACGAGCTCGTCCAGTGGTGGAGCCTCAAATGGGTCGAATCCGAACGGTATATTTTCCAGGCCCAGTTCCGCCTCTTCAGATTCGTCGCCTGAACAGCCCGCCGACAAAAGCATGGTTAGCGCCAGTAAACCTGCGATTGCAGCACGCCGCAGGCTTGCCCCCCACACCGCGTTGCACAAGCAATTCAGAAAGACGTGCAGGAAATTACGTTCGGACATTGAATTGCGATCCTTCCGTGAGCAACTTGGGCCTCCTGGTCCTGCCGCTACATTACGCCGCGGATTAAAGCAAATCCCCGTCCCGGTCTTTTCCTTCATGTTCCTACCGCCCTCCGTGACACCACTATGCCAAGCAGGCCTCGACACGGCTCATCGTGTGCGAATTTCTGCACCACATTGGGAGACGGGTATCTTCCCGTTCAAAGCATGAATCATCGATAACGGGGGCCGCACTCTAAATTGTATCACACTAATGATTTCTAAAAGCGCGGAGAACAGAAAATGCGCAATAGAAAAGTCATTCGGCAATCCTTAATAGATTGCAATGGATTCATATCGGAGTCAAACAGGAAAACCGCTCGAATGAGCGGTTTAAGGCGACGGCCGGATTCGAACCGGCGATCAGGGTTTTGCAGACCCCTGCCTTACCACTTGGCTACGTCGCCGCACAACCTGCAGGAATCAACTCGCAAACGATCGTATCAGGGCTGCAGCGCATTGTCAAATCAGACGGGTCAAGGTTATCCTCTATCTAACTGCTCCGCTCAGTTTAGTATTCCAGGACATTACTGACTATGACATTGTCGGATGAAATGATCGTTTGCGAACGTTGCGGTGTTACATTTCTTTGGACAGTCGAGGACAGACGGAAAGAGGGTGGCGGACAGAAGCCTCCCCCCCTTTGCCTGGGTTGCGGATTTCTTCTGCCCGCCGCCGAACGGGAACGTGGTCTGGTAAAGTGGTACAGCCCGCGCAAAAAGTATGGCTTCATTTCACGCTCAGATGGACCTGACCTCTTTGCCCACCGTTCCCGCTTCGACGGTGTTGGCCGCCTGCGGCCGGGTGACCTGGTTGAATTCGCAATCGAGGAGACCGAGAAGGGTGCCGCAGCGGTTGACGTGAGATTGCTTTCCAAACGGCCCGGGAGCGCATGAAAAGACTTCCTCTCGTCTGGCCAGCCGCCGGAAAGTCCTACTGCTCGGCCTCGGCGGGCGCTCCGGACAGCTCGGAAAACAGGTGATCGTAAGCTTTGGCTACGACCGGCCAGCCATAGCGTTCCCGCACTGCCCGACGTAGTGAAGGTGGCGCCGCTCGCGGCATTTCCAGGCGCTGGCGCGCCATCGCGAAGAGATCTTCAGCGTCAGTGTACAGACAGGCTGCGTGCAACTCGGCCGGAATCAGTTCAGGGTAGCTGAGACGGTTCGGCAAGAGGGGAAATGCCCCTGCCTGCACCGCTTCCAGAATGCTGATACCGAAGAATTCGTGTTCCGCCGTACTGACGACAAGATCCGCCTTTTGCAGCAGCGCCCGATACGCCTGCCTCGACGGCAGGAAACCCCAATGTTCGATTCGGTGAGCAAGACGCGTCGCGGCTTCCTCAAACTCAACCGGAACTCTTCGAAAGTTTTCGCCCGCTACGGCAAGACTGAATTCTTGTCCTGTCTCTTCAAGCTTGTATATCAGGTCAAAGAAGCGGTCCGGGCGTTTATCGTACTCCCAGCGCTGATTCCACAGAATTAACGGTGCATCCAGTCCCGCGTCACGGCGGTTCCGCTCTTGGATGTCGATGCCAACCGGCATTACCTTAGTGCGGGCCTCAACCTCCTCGATCTGCTCCAAGTGGTTGTAGTCGGGAAAATGCTTGAGCAGGTTTGGCAGTTCCCCGAACCAGCTCTGACGGTGAAACTCGGAGTTGAATACGACGAGGTCGGCACTGAGCTGGCTCAGCCAGTTTATCATGGCATAAGTTAGATCCGGCTTCTCGCCCGGACGCCAAGGGTAGGTCAGCTGGTTTTCATGCATATAGAGAACTGTTCTGGTCCGCGCCGGCAGCGTTGCTCGCAACAGGGCAAGCCATGCCGAGAGGTTCGTCATGTCGGTGGCGAGAACCAGGTCAGGCGGTGGGCCGGAGACTTCTGCCTTCGCCTGCGCAGCCAGTTCAATCGCGCCCCCTTGCATCCGCCATTTCCAGAACCGGCCGGCCAGAGTAAAGAGTTGAACTGAATGACGGCTGTGAGCTTGATAGCCTTCAGCCCACACTTTATGACTTCCAGTGTGATAAGGTGAGAGAAGCCAAATTGTCAGCGGTTTCGATGGGACTGAATTCGTCATCGACCAGAGGTCTGCCTGAAAATCAGTATGGTTAGAGGCGGCGGGCGGGACCTAAACGGCCTGTCACATACAGACGGTGCCGCCAGGGACCGATACTTTCGCGCCCAGTGAGACTTGACCTGCAACCCCGTCCAGTTAGCATATCTCAAGACGCCTACAAAAGTAACTTATCAGAAGCCCTCTATCAACTCTATACCGGCAAGCGGCCCTCCAGGGACGGCCGGCCATGCCTGACAGAAATTGCAGAGACGGTCGGCCTTCTGAAAATGAATTTTCACTTTGCGGGAACATACGCCTATGCTATAATCCGAATCGGGCAGCTTGGGAGATACGGCCAGATTCGGCCGCCTCCGGCGAATTCGTGGACATTACCCTGGAACGGGTTCAGCATATCGTGTACAGGAGCCAGGAATGATTGAGGTTGTTATCGACAGTGTGCGCGTAAGTCTGATGTCCCAACATAGAATCGTAGTTCTGCGAGAAGAGAGCGGCGAAAGGTATCTCCCCATTTGGATTGGCCCCTTTGAAGCTGATGCAATCACTATACAACTGCAGGGCATCGAAGTCGTAAGGCCAATGACTCACGATCTACTGCGCCAGATTACGGAATCGCTTGACGGCGAGATTACACACGTCGTAATAAGCGATCTTCAGAACGAGACCTTTTTCGCCGCGATAGTTCTTGAAGCCAACGGCGAGACGTTGGAGATTGACAGCCGGCCCAGCGACGCCGTCGCCTTAGCAGTCCGAGTGGATGTACCGATCTACGTTGCCGAAGATGTTATGGAGCGGGCCGGTATGCAGCCGGAAGAGGAGTTAGGCGTACTGGACCAAGGTACTGAAGGCGTCGAGGAGGAAGTAGGAGAAACCAGCGATGAAGACTTGGACGTCTTTCGCGACTTTATTGAAGGACTCGACATCGACAATTAAGGGGGCTAGGTAGGGGGTGTCGTCGGCTACGTTCCAGGTGGTTCGACGGACGGAAACGGGGGCTGCGCAATCGTAACTATAAGGAACTAAGACGGCGGCGGGGTCGCATCTAAGCGGTTCTCGCCGTTTTTTGCTCTCTTGCTATTGCTTGTCCCTGCATCTTCCACGTCACGATGGCGCGGGGCATAAGGAAATGGCATATATACACGCTATTTCAAAGCCCGATCCAGAACCGGGAGACCTTCACTTCGATTACTCCGATGAGCGAAACGATTGAGGCAACCATCAAGACGACTCCGGCTAATGTGGAAGCTGAGCAGGCCGTGCTCGGGTCATTACTGATCGACCCGGATGCCATAGTTAAGGTCTCCACCACGCTACGAGACGTAGACTTCTATCGCGAGCCCCACCAGTGGATCTTCAGGGCCTTGCTGGCGCTCCATGAGAGGCGTGAACCAGCCGATTTCGTTACCCTCGTCGACGAACTGGAACGAAACGATCAGCTCGAGGAGATCGGTGGCCCCGCTTATATTACGCAGCTTATCAACAGCACGCCGACAGCCATATATGTAGACCATTACGCGCGTATCGTAGAGCGCACGGCCACGCTGCGGCGCCTGATCGGCGCGGCCAACCAGATCGCCGAGCTTGCCTATGACGAAAGCCACGAGGTCAGCGAGGTGGTCGACAGGGCCGAGGGAATTATCTTTGGCGTCAGCGAAAGCCGTATCCACCGAGATCTGACACCCGTTGCCCGCGTATTGGACGAGGTTGTTGACCAGATCGACTTCCTGGCCCGTAATCAGAACCGGCTGATGGGAGTTCCCACGGGCTTTGTTCTGCTCGACAAGATGCTGGGCGGCTTCCAGAAGAGTGATTTGATCATCGTAGCCGGCCGCCCGGGAATGGGCAAGTCCAGCCTGGGGTTGTCAATTGCGCAGAATGCCGCCCGCCGCTACAAGGCTCGTGTTGCCATTTTCAGCCTGGAGATGAGCAGCGAGCAGGTTGTCCAACGTCTTCTTTCTATCGAGACCGCCATTGACAGCCATCGCCTGCGCATGGGCCAGATCGACGAGGAAGAATGGCCGATCCTGGTCGAGGCCGCCAATACACTTGCCGGCACCAGTATATTTATCGACGACACGCCCAGTGCATCGGTGTTGGAGATCCGTACCAAGGCGCGCCGGCTCTACGCCGAACGCGGCATCGACCTGATCGTTGTCGACTATATGCAACTCATGTCTGGCGGTGGTAGTGGAGGACCTCGAGGAGAAAACCGCCAGCAGGAGATCAGCTTTATCAGTCGCTCCCTCAAAGGGTTGGCCCGGGAACTCAACGTTCCCGTTATCGCCCTCAGCCAACTCAGCCGGGCCGTCGAGACCCGGGCAAACAACAAGCCTGTACTTTCCGATCTGCGCGAAAGCGGGTGCCTCAGTGGCGATACATTGGTCTACCTTCCCGAATTGGCTTTGTCGTGTCCGATTCGGGCGCTCGTGAATCGCAGAGATTTCCAAATTGCAGCCCTCGACCAGGCACGGCACGGCCTCGTTCCTGCTATGGTCAGCAACGCCTTCTGCACGGGAACCAAGCCGGTCTTCCGCATTACAACAAAACAGGGCAGAACCTTACGCGCAACCGCCAACCACAAATTCCTGTCCGAAAGCGGATGGAAACGACTGGACGAACTTCGCGCCGGAGAGCGCATTGCCGCGATAGATGAGAACGCCTTGCGGACGGGCGCCCCCGAGTCTGACTCGACTCACGGGACCTCCGGTAACCTACAATTCAGGACTGCCGTCCATAACGAGACGCATGCGGGTGGTGTACACTGGGACCAGGTAGTCTCAATTCAAGCCGGCGGCGTCGCAGATGTTTACGATCTCACGGTGCCGGTCTATCACAATTTCGCTGCCAACGACTTAATTGTTCATAATTCGATTGAACAGGATGCCGACGTCGTCATCTTTGTCTATCGCGAAGACTACTATAACGAGGAAACTGAACAGCAGAACATTGCCGACCTGATGGTCGCCAAGCACCGCCACGGAACGACCGGAACGGTCAGTCTTTATTTCCGCAAGGAACTGACCCAATTTCGCGATCTGGAGCTTCGGCAGGAGGACCTGGACTATTGACGCGTAATCTCGCCGAAAAGTCAGCAGCGCAGTGCCCTTTGTGTTGAGTCAGCGGGCCATCTCCTGCTTGTTTACTGAAGGTCTGCGTTTTCCAAATGTCAAGACACCCGATTCTCAGGTTCCTGACTGTTGCTATCTATTGACGGAATGCGTGGCGCGATGAATGCAGGTTCCTCGTCGGAGGAGAAGTGACTCGACAACTGCCCGGCTTTGTCGGTTTCCCTGATCAGAATATGCTGGCCGTCGTCGTTCCTGACCTTTTTTTTATTGACCTTCTCCCTCAGATCGACGACTTGGCGGAACTGAAGTTGACCGTCTACTTTTTCTGGTTGCTGAACGAGCAGGAAGGGCCGCTGCGCTTTGTCCGGGGAGATGACTTGCGCCGCGACGAAACCCTGCTCAACGGCCTGAGTCTGGAAAGCGAACTGCGCAGTCCACTGCATGTGCTCGATGACGCGCTTCAGCGCGCGGTTGCCCGCAACACGCTAATCCGAATGGATGTCGATGCAGGTTCGCAGGGTGATGTAAAGCGCCATAACGGTAATGGCCGGCAAAGCGAGGATGCCTCGCCTATTGCTGAGAAGGAACCTTTCGTCGAGGACTGGTATTTTCTCAATACGGCCAAAGGACGCCAGTCGGTAGCCGCCATCCGCCAGGGCAGGTTAGCTGAGCTGCGAGGCGTTGTACCTGATGAAGCCCGGCTCCACGTTGAACGACCGAATACTTTCGTACTATACGAACAAAACTTCGGACTCATGACAGCCATGATAGCCGACCAACTCAGGGACCTGGAGAAAAGCTACCCTCCCGACTGGATAACCGAAGCCATGGAGATCGCGCTGCTCAACAACAAACGCCACTTGAACTACATCCGGGCGATTCTGAGAAGGTGGGAGACGGAGGGCAAGGACGAAGGTTATGGATGAGTTGAACGACCTGCTGCGGGGCATAACTGGCGGGATGAAGAACGGAACTGACCCGGACAGACAGGGCGCTGCGGGTCAAGGCTCCCCCCTTGAAAGGGGCGTCTCACCACGACGGGACCGTCCGGCACCGCCGGGCCTGCCTTCACGTTCGGATCGTGTCGGCGCGTCCGAGGCCAATCTTTGCCCAGAATGTGGCGGCGCCGGCTTTCTCATTTACGATCTGCCAGTTGGCCATCCGGAATATGGCAAACCGGTCCCTTGTCGTTGCAAGTTGGACGAACGCCGCTCGCGACGGCGCAGCCACTTTAGAGATGTTCACAAGCTGAAGGCATTGGCACGATTTACTTTCGAAACTTTCGATACAGATCTCTCCTATCTCCCGCCTCATAAACTTGATAGCCTGGTAAGGGCCTATGACGCGGCGCACGAATTTGCGTTGAAACCCAAAGGTTGGCTGCTGTTCACCGGCACGTATGGATGCGGGAAGACCCACCTCGCCGCGTCCATCGCAAACCGCCGCATCGAGAATGACCAATCAGCTATTTTCGTCGTCGTACCCGATCTGTTGGACCATCTGCGTTCTACTTTTGGTCCCAGCAGCGAAGCGAGTTATGACGACCTCTTCGACGAAGTTCGAAACACGACCGTTCTAATCCTTGACGATCTCGGTGTTCAGGGCGTAACACCTTGGGCGCAGGAGAAAATGTTTCAGATCCTGAACCACCGCTACAACAGCCAGCTGCCAACTGTCTTGACGACGAATCAGAGACTTGAAGAACTGGATCAACGACTGCGTAGCCGACTCCAGGACTTGAACCTCGTTCACCACATTCATATCAGGGCCCCCGACTATCGCGCCGGCGCAGACCTGGGCCACGGCGATCTGAGCACTCTCTCACTACACGCTTCGCAGCGGTTTGAGACATTCGATGTGCAGCGACGGAACAGTTCCCCTACAGAGATTTCCAACTTGCGAGAAATTAAGCAGGCGGCTATGTCGTTCGCCGACAATCCTCAGGGCTGGTTTGTGTTGATCGGAGAGAGCGGCGCGGGCAAGACTCATTTGGCGGCGGCAATATCAAATGAGTTGAAGGCATCGAGGCAAGACGACATTATGTTTGTTGTCGTTCCCGATCTCCTGGATTATCTGCGGGCCGCGTTCAACCCGGCTTCGGCCGATACACAGCAACGACGCTTTGACGAATTGAAGCGTGTGCCGCTGCTCGTTCTGGACAACCTCGGGACGGAGAGTGCGACCCCCTGGGCCAAGGAGAAGCTTTTCCAGTTGCTTAACTACCGTCACACCGCTCTGCTGCCTACGGTCATCACTACGACGATCGCGGAGGAGAGACTGGACCCCTGGCTGCGCACTCGCATTCGCGATGCTGCCCTCTGCCAGGTTTGGACAATCAAGGCAGCCAACTATCGCGGCAGCGCCGATCAGACGGCCTCCCTCCGGCCCCGGCGGTTACAGGGAACATCGAGTAGGAGGTACTCCTGGTAAGAGCAATTATTCGGCCCTTTTCTAATTCTTCGTCAGCGTATGATACAATTTATTGGCCCTTTTTCCTCCGTTATATCTCTTTGCCTGTCTTCCATCGATATGAACAGGGGGATCCGTTCAATGCGCTGGCTACCTCTGCTGACCTTATTGTTTACAGTTCTACTGGTTGCCGCCTGCGGCTCGCGGAATGCGTCGGTTGAACCGGCCCTTCCAACCAACACGCCGATACCGACCTTTACCTCCACGCCCGTCGGCCCGGCGCCCGCGACAGGCGGCGGGCAAGCCACTTCGCAAACCCCATCCCAACCCGCCGCCACGCCTGTGCCGCCGGCGGTAACTGCAACGCCTGAGTCTCCTATGGTAACCATAGGTAATGTACTCATGAATGTTCGCGGCGGTCCGGGCACCAACTACAATGTGATCGGCACGGCTTCGCCCGGCCAGAAATTCCAGATTACCGGCAAGAACCCGGGGCTCGGCGACTGGTGGCAGATTGACTTCGGAGGCCAGACTGGGTGGGTCTACGGACAACTGGTTACCGCAACCAACTCCGAAACCGTGCAGGTAGCCTTGGCCATCCCGGCTCCCCCGTCGCCGACTGCCACGCCAATCCCGCCAACGCCCGTTCCCGTGCCGACGCAACCTCCCGCGCCTCGGTTCCCGTTCAGTTTGGTCAGCGAAGGGAATTGTAACGCTCATTCAGCCATTAGTTTCTTTAGTGGCTTCGTACGCGACGTCAATAACAACCCGGTAAACGAAGTGTGCGTGCACATTGCCTTCCACGGCCCCAGGAACACAAAGTGTACCGGATGCGGAGACGATGCAGGTAAGTGGGGTTTTACACCCTTCGGTCAAGAGACCGGGGCAGGGACACCCGTAGAGATCTATGTTGTCAATTGCCCGTCAGGAGTGCCGAGGGACCGGGGGCTGTCTGGGTCTGCGTCTGGGCCGCTTTCGCCAATTTCCGAGAAGTGGACTAGGACGCTCAGCGGGGGCGTGACCTGTTCGGATATAACATTCAGGAAAAACTAGGATTCAAGCAGGAAAACGTCTTGATTTCTTGCGTGGAATTGCCTTCATTCTCAGTTGCGTTTCCCCAGTTTGTGTTGAAAATCCTTTTGGGGGCGTGCACTGAGCCGAATCCACTTCTTCTCAAGGGCAATTTGTCTCTGTTTGAGATGTTGTGGTAACTGAGGGCGGGAATTAGCTGGTGCGATTGTGCGGACGAGGATTTGAATCGCCGCCTTGGCAGGAGACAGGGTATGTCTGAGGGCTGAAAAGGACGAGAAACGTATCCCTTTTCTCATCGCCAAGTGTCGCGCAAATGACATCAACATAGAAGGCAATTGAGACGCTTAGCAGCCAACTGGCTGGTACTTCGATCACCGTGAAACGCGCAGTACGTGAAATTCTGATTCTGTGGGCCGGCCTGCTGCTGTGCGGCGGACTGGCCCTTTTGCTGTTGGCGCTGAGCCCTGGCCGCCAGTGGCTCGGGTCTCAGACCGGCGAAACGGCATTTCTGCCACAGATCAAAGGACTTACCGACCTGGCAGGAGGGATGCTCCGTCCGCGTCCGCAACTTGCCGCGCAAGAAGTGACGGATCATGCCGGCGTATCTCCGTTCGGGGTAAATGTCTTTCTCGAGCAGGAGGTCGAACCGGCCAAACGCGAGCGGGCCGTACAGCTGGCCGCACAGGCCGGATTCAAGTGGCTGCGGCAGGAGTTTCCTTGGGAGGACATCGAGGTTCACGGCAAAGGCGACTTCGAGGACCGCCGCCACGAGCCGGCCCGCTCCGCCTGGGAAAAATACGATCACATCGTTGACCTTGCCGATCAATACGAATTGCAATTGATCGTCAGGATCTCAAATCCACCTGCATGGAGCCGCGCCGAGGGCAACGAGGCCGGTTCTTACGCGCCGCCCGACAACTACCAGGACTTCGCCGATTTCGCCGGCGCCATGGCCGCCCGCTACCAGGGCCGCGTCCGATACTACCAGCTGTGGAACGAACCGAATATCTATCCGGAATGGGGCATCAATACCATCGATCCGGAAGCCTACGTCGATCTGCTCAAGGCCGGTGCAACTGCAATCCGCGCTATCGACCCCGAAGCGGTGATCATTGCCGGCGCGCTGGCCGCGACTGTGGATCTGGACGGAACGGCGGTCCCCGGACGCAGCTTCTCCGATCTGCTCTTCCTGCAGAGAATGTACGACGCCGGCGCGGCACCCTACTTCGATGTGATGGCCACACAGGGCTACGGGCTCTGGTCCGGGCCGACTGACCGGCGCATGCACCCGCGCGTCATGAACTGCGGCCGGCCGCAGTTCATACGCGATCTGATGGTCGTCAACGGCGACGGGCACAAGCCCATCTGGATAAGCGAAATGAACTGGAACGCGGCCCCGACAGATGTCGAACCGCGATACGGTCGGGTCAGTCTTGAAGAGCAAGCCGCCAATCTGCCTCTGGCTTACGAACGAATTCTCAATGACTGGCCCTGGCTAGGCGTCGCCAACGTCTGGTACCTGAAGCGCGCCACCGACCTCTGGGAGCAGAATCGACAGCCAGAGGCCTACTTCCGTCTCCTTGCGCCAGATTTCACTCCGCAGCCGGTCTATGAATCGGTCAGGTCTTTCATTTCCGGCGTGGGTGGTCAAGACTGAACCATGTTGCAGATGACGGCGCGACCGTCTCACTTGCGCTGCGCCATCTTCATTTTCATTTTGGCGCTTGCCGCCTTCGTTCGGTTTTATTGCCTGACTTGCTCCTCTCTCTGGCACGACGAAGGCAACTCCTGGGCTGTGGCGCAACGCAGCCTCGATCAGATCGCCAGAGACGCCGCGGCCGATATTCATCCTCCTGGCTACTACTGGCTACTCAAGCTCTGGGCCGGTCCTTTCGGCTTCTCAGCTTGGGGGATACGCAGCCTTTCCGCACTGTCCGGCCTCCTCTCGGTGGCCGCGGTCTACCGGATCGCGCAGGAGATCACCGCCGGCGCCGACCATTACCGCTCCGAATTCGCGCTCCTCGCCTCCTTTTTGGCCGCCTTAAGTCCGTTTCAGGTCTTCTACAGCCAGGAAGCGCGCATGTACGCACTGCTGACCCTGGAAGGTACGGCGCTGATGTGGGCGCTCCTTGCCATGGGAAGACGGATTGCCGCGCAGGGCTTTAGCCCTTTGGTTGCAAGGTATGCCGCCCTCTATCTCCTAGCGGCTGCGGCCGGCCTGTGGACGCATTACATCTTTGCCGTACTCTTGGCCGCGGCGGGTGGAGCCGCCGTCTGGTGGTGGCTGGGCAGCAGGGAGCAGCTTCAGGCATACGGCAGTGAAGCCCGCGTCGATGCCCCTGTCCTCATGAGACGGTCAGATCGCTGGAAGCCCTTTCTCCTGTTCCTGATGTTGAACTTCCTCGCGCTACTGGCCTACTCGCCTTGGCTGCCAACAGGCGTTGAACGACTGCTCAGTTGGCCCTCTCAGAACGGATTCACCGGTGCATCGGAGGGGCTGCGCCTGACTTTGCACACCATTGCCGCGGGGACGATCCGAAGCGGCCCGCAGTTGTCCTGGGGGTGGCTACTCCTGGCCGTTCTGCTTCCTGCCTGCGGACTCTGGCAGTTGCGGCGTACGGGCGCCGGCGCGGCTCTGCTTCTCTGGCTGCTGCTGCCCGCAGGCGTGATGTTCAGTTTCGACTTAGTCAGCCCCCCGTTCCTGAAATTCCTGCTGATTATGTCGCCGGCTTGGTGCCTCGCAGTGGCCGCATGTCCCTTCATTCTCCCTGCCCAATCATTTTCGCTCCCCCCTCTGCGTCGGTCTCCGGCCGTGCAGAACCACGAAAGGACGGGAGATGTGACAGTTCTCAGACTCCCCCTTTCATCAATTGCAACCGGCGCCATCGCCGTTCTGGCCGCCCTACTCGCCGTGACCGCGCTCCCTCCCTACTACTCCGACCTGGCAGCGCGTGACAACTACGCTGGCATGGCCCGCACTGTGGCTGCGCTTGGAGACCCGAAGCAGGACCTTGTTCTCCTCAACGCCCCGGGGCAAGCGGATGTCTGGCGCTTCTACGACGTTGGATTTGACACGATTCCTTTGCCTGCGGAAAGGCCTCCCGATCGAACCCGAACTGAGGAGGCTCTGGCGAGGGAAACAGGCGACCGTCGGCGAGTTTTTGCCCTTTTTTGGGCAACCGAGCAGTCCGATCGGGAGGGAATCGTCGAGAATTGGTTGGGACGACACGCCTTCAAAGGATGGGAAAGCTGGCAAGGCAATGTGCGTTTTGCGACCTATTCGATACCGGCAGACCTTTTTTGCGCAGCCCTGGATGAGCCTTACGTCTTCGAAGACATCGCCGAATTGTTCGAGTTGTGCCTCTCACAGGGTCAGCTGGCGGCCGGCGAAACCCTCATGGTTGGGCTGCGCTGGCGCCCGCTCAGAACGCCTGACCGCCGTCTCAAAGTATCCGTGCAGCTGCTGGATGGCCGGGAACAGGTGATAGCTCAGCGCGACGGTGAACCGGCAGGTGGGTCACTGCCGACTACGGCCTGGCAGAAGGACGAGATCGTTGCCGACAACCATGGTCTCTCTCTGCCGTTTGGCACGCCTCCGGGCGACTATCGCCTGATTGTCGCCGTCTATGATGCCGGAACCGGCTCGCGGCTTTCCGTCCACGCCGGCGATGCAGTCGAACTCGCCCGGCCCAGTCTGATCCGCCCCGAACAAGCGCCACCGCTGTCAATTATCCCTGCGCAACACCGCGAGCATCTCGATTTCGGCCATTTGGACGCCATTGGATACAACTTCCATCGAAAGGCGTTTGCCCATGCCCCTTTGACGGCTCTCGTTGCAGGAGATATGCTCCAGGTAACTGTGTTCTGGAAGGCGCCTTCACCTCTCCCCGCTGACTGGCCGAGGGACCTGGGGATGCGACTGCTCCTCGGCGACCAGTCCGTAGAAGCCCCCTTGGCCGGCGGCGCCTACCCGACCGGCCACTGGCGCGCCGGCGAACTGGTCCGGAGCACGTTCGAAATCCAATTCGATGGATCGGATCCCATGCTTTGGCTGGAAGTCGGAAACACACGAAAACGCTTGGGCCGCATTCCCTACAGTAAGTGAGCGCCGTGAGCACGCCGCAGGCGCATTGACGACGGAAAATGCCTCTCTCCGAAGCGCCGGCCGCACTTGCGGGTACCCTTCGAGGGCGATCATGGCATCCAACAGTCAGATGCATTTGCAGTGAACGTCGACCTGGGGTGCATCCCAGATTTGGGGGCGCCTCACTGGGATCGCGGGCGTCTCGCCCGCAGCCTGTGCAGTTGGACAGAGACAGCCGGAAACTGGCCCCCATTTTGAATCGCACCCGTCGACCTGGTTTCCTTTGACAAGGCGCAATGCGCATAGTACGATAGTGCCCGACGTTGACAGGGCTCCGAATCGGGAGTTACACCGGGCCGTTGCCTTTCGAAAAGCGGCGTAGAAACTTCAGAACCTTTTGGGAGGGAGTGCAACGAGTATGTTGATTGCAGGCCTCACCGTAGGACTGTTGCAGGAGAACTGCTACATTCTGGGATGTGAGGATTCGCTGCGCGGCGTCATCATCGACCCAGGGGACAGCGCTCGGGCCATTCTCAACGAAGTTGATGAAATGGGATTGACGATCGAGAAGATAATCAACACGCATTCCCACTTCGATCACGTACTGGCAGTCAACGCAGTGCGAGCCGCCACCGGAGCCCCGTTCTATCTGCATCGCGAAGACCTTCCGATTCTACGGGCAGCGCCTGAACGCGTTCGCGAGTGGCTCGGCGCCCGCGTCGATCCAATCGACGAACCGGACCACTTCCTGCATCAAGGTCAGAGTATCGAATTCGGCGCTGAGACTCTGGAAATCCGCTTCACACCAGGTCACTCACCCGGGCACGTCGTTTTCGTCGACCACCAAAATGAGCAGGTTTTCGCCGGTGATACACTCTTCCGCGGCAGTGTAGGACGTTTCGATTTGCCGCTGTCGGACGGCCCCGCGCTTTATAACAGCATTCAGCAACAGTTGCTGACACTTCCCGACAACTACGTCGTTTACCCAGGCCACGGGGAAGCGACCACCATAGGCGCAGAACGAGAGACCAATCCCTTCGTGGGCAATGCCGCCGCTTTCTCCTTCACATGACCTATCAGGAGAGTGCCATGACGACCTTAGCTGGTGGACTTCAAAGGCTATTGGGAAAGACGAGGCGTCGCGCCCGGCCTGTCGAAACGGAAATCTCGAACAACGCCGCGACAACGGGCGGATCCGTTTCGCAAGAGCCCGCTGTAGTCTGGCAGGCCGCAAACCCGATGGAGGCGCAGATTGTTAAAGGACGCCTGCAAAGCGCAGGCATTCCAGCCATTGTCCGCGGTGAGTCCATGGGCCGGATTTACGGCTTCGTCTACGGTGGACTGGCAGAGCGGGATGTCCTGGTGCCCGCTGCTCTGGCAGAATCAGCCCAGGAGCTCCTTTCCGAGGAGATCCATTGGGATTTGGACAATGGAGACAGTGCCTAGTCCCAGGGCAATCGCATCTTAATTTGGACGCCAAATTAGCCGAAAAGAAAGCAAACATAAATGGAAAACGCTGTCCATTTGCTGATTATCGATGGTTTTCGGCCAAGAAACCAGCCTCCAGTCACCGGAAATCATTCGGATTTGCGGCCGCGCACCATGATTTGCACTGCTCTTGGTGTTTTGTCCTGAGTTGGGACTCGATTCAGGTAGCGTCATGAGGTTTTGACCCAATTAGATGCGATTGCCCTGCTGTTGCAATGTAGACAGCGATGTACGATAACGCTTATAATCATGCTGAGGCTCCTTCTCGTAGCTAGCTTTGTTGGTGAACAATCAGCCTATTGGATTGAGCCTCATCAGTCAACACTTAACCACTACCAAGGAATGGTTTTTATGGCGTCTACTCATAGGTGCCGCAGTCATTCAAGGAGTCATAGCCTGGCTGATTGATTCCTGAAGGAGAATTAAGCAATGACCGAATCGACGGAAAACGGAGAGCCACGAGGGACATGGCTCTCCTGATGCAGGACTCCGAAATTATCACCTATCCTTGTTATTAGGATGTTTTGGCTCGAAGACCTTGAAGGGACCGATGAAGACAGCCCCCAACCCAGAAACGAACCACCACACGAGAAGCCACCCAGCTGGCGAACTGAAGGTCTGTTCCAAAAAGACCGTTCTGAAGAGGTAAACCATTGCGATGGTAATCGTTCCTCCTGCACCAAAGTTGAGAAAGGTGAGAATTCGGGGCCTGTGTTTTTTCATTACTTTTGTTCCCCCTTGCATCATGGACAGTAACCGAACCACGGATGAGGCCCGCATATCTCGTCGCACGTCTTGTCTGTCAGCCAGATACAAATCGCGGCGTAAAGAGCGGCACAAATCAATGGACACAGCGCGTGAGCGATGGTGAGGCAGATTAGGTTGCAAGCGAGGTATCCACTTATTCCGCACCCAACGCCGAAGATTTTCTCACAGACACTCAAGCAGGTATGGCACTCTTCGGAATGGTTGGGCATCGGAGTATCTTGGACGCCATTCGACAAGCTGTGAGTCGTGCCTACGGGTTCCTCAATGATTTTGCCGTCCTTCAGCTTCAGGGTCTTAGTATGTTTCACGACGTCGGAAACGACCTCATGCACATCGACCTTGTTGTCCCCGTCCTCGCTGCGAACAATGCCCATTGCGGAATCCTTTGCACTGGAGTGACTGGAATACTTCGCATGGGCCGTTACGCCGGTCTTTTCGTCGTAGAAGGGGACCGTGACCAGGAGCACAGACGGATAACCGTCAGCCTCAACACGGTATGCTACGGCCTTATTCTCGGTCTTTGCGTAATCCAGGTCGCCCAGGTACTCAGAGAATTTGCCGAACTTGCCGTAAGCATTTGCTTCGCTCAACGCAGCCTCACGTTCCTGGCCGTCTAGTTCCCTCACCCGGCCGTTGGTGTTGGGCGTCTCGAAAACATAGTCTGTGGCTGATTTTAGAGGATTCAGTCCAAGCACTGCAAGCCCTGCCAGAGTGCTGCCAGTGTACTTGAGAAACAGCCGGCGGTCCTGGAAGGAATACAGAGGGCGAATCGACTGATACACAAGCGATGCGACCTGCCAGGCTGAAGTGATTCCCAGTAGTTGGATTAGCCTAAGTCTCATAAGGACACCCGTATAGACACGAATGTTCTCTTGGTCATCCGGCACTTCCAAAATCATTGGCTCCCATTTCCAATCAGGAAGGGCCTTGTTGAGAATGACCTGAATTTCCAACTCGGAGAGGCTGCGGATACTCAACACATCACCCGCTTCCTCCTGGACCCGATCGCCAATTGTCGAGCAGGTTCCGCATCCCGCATTGAACAAAAGGTAGCGATTCATGGTTTTCTCCTTCTCAAGTGCGCAATGGTCCAAGAATTTCCGACCTGCATAGACAGAATAACCAACGTCCAACCTTGCTGTCTGGGCGAGAACGACCAAAATCTGGATATCGAAGTTCCAATTTGCGGAGTGAGAAATGGATCATAAGACATTCGGCAAAATTGTGGCTGCACTGCGCAAAGAAAAAGTGAGTTTCTCCAGCGGACACGGATGGATACAACAGGAGTTGGCAGACGAATCAGGACTGACACCTCGAATCATTGGGAGAATCGAGCGGGGCAATCAAGCCAGGCTGGACGGAGAACTATTACGCAGGCTGGCCTCGTCCTTCGATCTGACTTCACTTGAAAGGCGGGAATTCTTCGCGATGGCGAGCGAAGTTGCCGACGGCGACATTGTGCGAAAGGACGTATGCAGCGAGGAAGTTTTCAACCAGATATGGACGTTACTGGAAGAGTTGTGTGTGCCCGCGTTCCTGACTGACCCCTTCAGCGACGTACTCGGCGTCAACAGGGTCTTCCTCGCCTTCCACAGTCTCAGTATAGACGACTTCCAGGCCGTCAAATCTGAATTCGGTTCTGTCAACAATCTGGCGCTGATCCTGGGTACCGAATCGCCGTTACGTCAGGTATTGGGCAATGGCTGGCACCCAATTGCTCTCGCCAATGTACAGCAATGGCGCGTGACGACTCTGCGCTACAGGCACACGTATCGGTTCAGGGAGATTCTGTCTTCTCTGTCCACTTGCCCTGAATTTCGGATGCTTTGGGTGGGTTACAACGGACACGAGCGGGCCATCAATGATTGCAGCCGGTTGCGGAGTTGCGTATACCGGCACGGTGTACATGGGCCGGTAGCGTATGCAGTCTTCACCAGTACGAGCCTGAGCTCGCATGGCGATCTCTACCTCTCGGCCTTCGTCCCCCAGACCCGCTTGACAGCAGAACTATTCCAGAAGATGGCTGACGAAAACACAAACGCGATTCCGCTCTCATGCTGGCCGAATCCCAGCTTGAAGGATGCGTAAGACGCTATGCAATACGAAGATGCGATTGCCCTGAGCCTAGTCCATTTTCGGATGCACATCGTGAAACGCATATAATACCTTGTAGAGTACCTTGTAGCTCACCCAGCCGCACAAATCGGCGATCCCGGACCGTCGCAATCTGTCTGCGACCCGACTTGAAGCGAAGCAGGCAAAAATTCTGATGACTGCAGCATCACCGATTCAAGACGAATACAACGAAGAAGAGTTGTGGGAGGGTCCAATCCCTGCCCACTTGGCCCGCAAGCGGGGCGGCATCAAGCCGCAGTTTCTGGTTGCCGGACTCTTACTGGTAGGCGTAATCATCTCGCTGATGATATATGGCCTGACCACAGCCAAGGCCTACTGGTTGACTGTTGACGAGGTTTATCAGCGGGGCGACTCCATGGTATCCCAACGCCTGAGGGTAAATGGCGTGCTTGTCGAAGGCAGCGAGCAGTGGAACCCCGAAGAGGTGACACTTCGCTTCAAGATCCAGGATGAAGAAAACCCCGGCCAGCAGCTTTCCATCATCTTTTACGGACCTCGACCGGATAATTTCTATCGTGCCGCCTCGGTTATCACAGAGGGAGAGCTATTGCCGGGTGGAATTATTGAGGCTGATGTCTTACATCTCAAATGTCCCAGTCGATATGAGGAAGCGTCGGAAGAAATCGTGCTTAAGGCCGTTCGCTGATAAGGCCCGGATCAATTCGGACGAGCAGCTTCATCTGAACTCAGGGCGTTCGCGCCGCCCAACGCCTCAGTTTCACAGGTGCACAGGATCAGCCAATAGTCGGAAAAACAGCGATTGTACTGCAAATGGTCCACTTGTGCACTACTACTGATGGTCTGTACCGTAGCTCTCCTTGTGACGCTGACGACCGATAGCCTCAACGCACAAGAACCTCCTCCAGCCTACGACCGGCTACAGGTCCCTGTCCCCCAACGTCCCCCTGTTGCCGGTTTGGCCTCCGAATCCTACACGCAAAACTGCGCCCCTTGCCATGGGGCCGGCGGCGACGGTGACGGCCCGGCGGGAGCCGCTGCCGACCCGACTGTCTTTTCCGATCCTGTCGAGACCTGGGAGCGTTCACCTGCCGAACTCTTCTTCGTTACCAAGTTCGGCCGTATAGAGAACCTGATGCCTCCCTGGCGAAACAGCATGAGTGACGAACAGATCTGGCAAGCGGTCTACTATGCCTGGAATCTGCACACGGACGAGATGGAGGTCGCAAGAGGTGCGGAGCTGTACGCCCAGTCCTGCCTTGCCTGCCACGGGGAAGGCGGCCGCGGCGACGGCCCAGAGGCTGGCCCGGAGATGCCCGACTTTTCCGCGCAGGACCCGATGATCTACCTCAGTCAGGCGGAACTGGCTCAGCGCTGGCGCGATTCCCATCCGGAATTCGGGTCCGACTGGTCATCTGCCAGGAAGCAGGCGGTTCTTGAGTTCATTCGCAGCTTCACATATCAACCGGTATGGGCGCCAATTGATGTCTCAGGTCCCGGCGCAATCACCGGGCAACTGCTCCAGGGCACTGTAGATGGACCAGCTCTCCCGCAGTCATCGGTCACGCTCAATATCTACCAGCAGGCCAACCTACTGACGACGCGCATCGCCTCAATTCAGGCCGACGGCAGTTTTGAATTTGCCAACTTGCCAGTGGACGAAGGCTTCTACTTCCTGGTGGAGACCGAGCACCTTGACATCCGCTACACCTCGCCGATTCTAGCGTTCAGCGGTCCCGACTTCACCGAAGACAGAATTGGCCCAGAGCGAATCGATACAACATTGCCGGTATTTGAAACGACGACCGACCCGAGCGGCTTGCATGTCACCCGGGCGAATTGGATCATTGAGCATGAGCCGGGCAGCCTGCTCGTCGGCCAACTCTTCACATTCGGCAATCGCAGCGGCCGCACTTTCGTCGGAATGGAGAGTGACATGTTCGACGCGCCAGTTACCCTGGTTATCCCGCTGCCAGATAGCGCCCAGCAAGTAGAGATTCAAGACGGATTGATTGGCGAGGCCTATCGAATGCGCCAACAGATCCTCTATGATACGCGTCCCGTTTTTCCAGGGGCCGGCTCACGCCAGGTCTTTGTGCGATATCGCCTTCCATTTTCTGACGATTTCGCCCAGGTCAGTTTCCCCGTCCCGTACGAAACAGCGTTGCTGAATCTCCTGGTGGCCGACCTGCCGGCACTGGAAGTGGACCTCATGATTGAAGGAGAATCAAGCGAGCCCGCAGGCCAGGAAACGGTTCAGGGGGTCCTCTTCCGTCGTTGGAGCGCACCGGTTTCAAGTAGCTATCCCGTGAATCTTTCACTGCGCGGCCTGATCGCAGCCGGTGGGAGCGACCCCCGGCCAGAAAGAGACACGCAGCCGAACAGAGAGTTGCCGGTCGCCGCGCCTCCACTTGACGTCCGCATCCCTGTGACCTTCGGCAGTATCGTCGCACTCGTCCTCCTCGTCTCCCTCCTTCTTTTCGTCCAACGTGAAAGGACCAAGAGCCCGCCGTCAGCCGAGCAGTTGGCCGCGCGACGTGAAGAACTGATTGACCAAATTGCCCGGCTGGACGATCTGCATGCTCTGGGCGAGTTGGAAAAGCGCACTTGGCAGAAGAAGAGGGCTTCTCTGAAGAGAGAGTTGATGGACATTGTTCTGGCCGAACAGAATTCGAGAGCGGCCACATGACCGACCGCTCTGTACCTCTGATTCGTTGCGATCATGTCGAGAAACGTTTCGGACATAAACGCGTTCTGCGCGATGTCTCCTTCACGGTCGCGGCCGGGGAAGTCCTGTCTCTGCTGGGCGCCAACGGATCGGGCAAGACGACGCTCCTGCGGATCATCGCAGCACTTGAAAGGCCGGACGGGGGAGAAGTGTGGCTAGGGCCAGTGCCCCTTTCCTCAGCCGTACATGAAATTCGCCGCTATATCGGCGTTGTCGCCCATGCCCCTCTGCTTTACGATCGGCTTACGGGCGCCGAAAACCTGAAATTCTACGCCCGCCTTTACGATCTGGAAGAGCCGCAGAAACGCATCGATCAGCTTCTACGAACCTTGGATCTCTGGCGATGGCGAGATGATGCGGTGCGCACTTACAGCCGGGGAATGTCACAGCGGCTGGCCATAGCAAGGGCGCTCCTGCACGATCCCCCTGTCGTTATTCTCGATGAGCCGGATACCGGCCTCGACCGTGAAAGCATTGAACTACTGACCGATCTCGTCGCACAGTTGCGTTCGCGCGGTCGGGCGATTCTCACTACAACGCACAGCATGGCGCATGCAAAGAACTGGGCAGACCGGGTCTTTGAACTTCGTTCCGGCCACTTGCATCAAATTGCGTGTTCGAATCGTATTGAACATTGAGGCGCGCAAACCAATTTTTCCGTGCTCTCGATTGCGGGCTTCATCAGACCCCTCGCGATATAATGGCAGATCTTTCAGAGGCAGAGCGCGTTACCCGTAGAGAAGGAGGACTCGCAGCTTATCTGCGCAGTGTATGGGCTGTTGCGGAAAAAGACATCCGCACTGAGATGCGCGCTAAGGAGGTCGTGGGGACGATGGCGGCCTTTTCCATTCTGGCCGCGGTCGTTTTCGGGCTGGCTTTCGATCTACGGGTTCCCCGGCCTGAGCTGGTCGTACCCGGGATTCTGTGGGTGATCCTCCTGTTTGCGGGCGTGTTGGGGCTGCACCGTTCTTTCGGATCGGAAGTGGACCGAGACACACTGACCGGACTGCTTCTGGCGCCGGTAGAGAGGTCGGCGATCTATTTGGGCAAGGTTGCCGCCAATCTGCTCTACGTGCTGATTATCGAAGCCCTTCTCGTGCCTGCCCTCCTCATCCTCTTCGACGTTAATCTGCTGAGGCCATTGATTCTGCTGGGGTTGCTTTTGGGCACAATCGGATATGTAAGCGCGGGCACGCTGTTCGCTGCGCTGACTTCCCGTAACAGGGCCAGAGAGACGCTTTTGCCCGTACTGCTGCTGCCGGTCCTCGCCCCCCTCTTCATTTCGGGCGTGGGCTTGACGTCTGTCATACTGGATGGGCGGGCGCGTGCCGAAGCGTGGCCCTGGCTCGGAATCATCGGCCTCTATGACGCCCTTGTCTTCGCAATCGCTTTCCTGTTGGTCGATGTAGTCTGGGAACAGAGTTGATACATTCTGACGGAACTGATCCATGAGCACACTCTCAAGACCATCGAGTCGCGACCGCTGGTACACACCCTTATTTGTATTCGATGTCATTGCCGGGCTGGCGATGGTCGCAGTAATGTGGGCAGCGCTACTCTATGCCCGTGATGCTGTCAATCTCGCCGGAGCTGAACAGGCGGCCCAGCGGATCTTCTACTTCCACATTGGAAGCAACATCGCCGCGCTTCTGGGCTTTCTGGGTTCGGTGGTCGGCAGCCTCGGTTATCTGTTCAGCCGGCGCCTGGTTTGGGATCGTTGGGCCGCGGCCAGTGTCGAAATCGGCACGATTTTCGGGATCCTCGTGCTTCTTTCAGGTTCAATCTGGGCCAAGCCCGCCTGGAATACATATTGGATATGGGATCCCCGGCTGACGACAGCGACGATCACCGTCCTGATTTACATCGCCTACATGTTATTCAGAAACGGCTTCGATGACCCCGTTACAAGAGCCCGCTTCGCCAGCGTCTACGCCATGTTTGCCTTTTTGAGCGTTCCCCTGACCTACTACAGCGCCCGCCTGTTCCGCTCCATCCATCCAATTGTCTTCGACGGCGGCAACGATGAAGCGCAAGGGGGCTTTGGGATCGGGCCCACGATGGGACAGACGCTTACAATTGCCATGATCGGCTTCGCACTTCTCTTTTTTGCGTTGCTTTTCCACAGATTTCGCCAACTGGAGTTTGAGGCCCGCATTGATGCATTACGGGAGAATTACGACGAATGATCTATCTCGCATCCGCCTTGATCATTATGTGGCTGTTTGTAGGAGGTTACCTCCTGTTCATGCTGGCCCGCCAACGAACGCTGGAAAAGGCGCTGCGATCCTTGGAGGAAAGATTTCAGGAAAGGCCGCAGGCCGAGTGAGGCGGTCCACAGGGCGAGACCGTACTTGGTAAGATTGTTTACTTCCTCCAAAACCTTGGCGCCATAGACTGGAACAGGAAGTATTATGCGCGGGCCTGAGTACGAACGAGGACGGTTTGAAGCCGCTAACAGGATGATGCCATGGCGCAACATATTTCAAGCGCAGGAAACGTAAGACCAGGCAGCTTTTCGAACGCCCCAGAGCAGGCGCAGGCCAGGCGAAGCAGTACCTTTTTGCACTCGCTCGCCTTCGTCATAGGATTTGGAGCCATCTTCACACTGCTTGGTTCTGCCGCCGGCCTCCTGGGACAGAGTCTGAACGCCTATCTGCCTCTCATTCAGCGGCTCGGCGCGGTCCTTCTGGCAATTTTCGGACTGACGACTCTGGGCATAATCGGCTGGATCGTCAATCGAATTCAGGCAAATGAGAGGCTTGCCGCCAATCCGGCCGTGGCCGCGCTTGTGGACATTCTGGGCTTTCTCAATGCGTTAATGTATACAGAGCGGCGCGTGACTGAACTTCACAAAGTAAAAAGGGGTTGGGGATATCTCAGCAGCGCGTTGATGGGCGTGAGTTTTAGCGCCGGCTGGGTCCCCTGTGTTGGCCCGATCCTTGCCAGCATTCTTTTCTTGGCGAGCGATAGCGCTACCGCCGTTCAGGGCGCCCTCCTCCTGGCCGTTTATAGCCTGGGGCTTGGCTTGCCATTCCTGCTTACCGGATCCGCCTTCAGCAGAGCGACCGAAATCCTTCGCCGGCTTAACCGTCATGCCAATATCGTCAGCTTCATCAGCGGGGTCTTTCTTCTCTACGTGGCCTGGCTCCTCTGGGCTGACCGGTTGATCATGCTGACGACACAGTTTGCGTTCCTGAATCAGTGGGTCTTTCTGCTGGAGGATGCGTTTTCGTCGTCAATCGGGGTAGGTGCAGCCTTTAACGCCGGCGCGCTGAACGCCGCTCCCCTGGCTTTCATTGCCGGCATCATCAGCTTCATCAGCCCCTGCGTTCTGCCCCTGATTCCGGCCTATATCGGCTATCTCAGTGGCGCCGCGCTCTCCGGGAGCCGGCGCTGAGAGCGAAAGAGGATTTCGATGAAGCATCCCGTAGCTCTGACCATGGTGGTCGTGGTTGCGTTTCTGGTTTCCGCCTGCGCGTCGGGCGCGCTGGGAGAAAGTGCTCCCGACGGGTTCATCTCCACACCTCTTGAACAGTTCCCTGACGCATTGGGCAGCGGCTTTCCAGTCGCTGATCTGGTCCGGGAGGGCAGCCCGGATGTAGGTGAAATCGCGCCAAACTTCGCCTTTTTCCTCGCTGACGGTCGCGGCGCAGACCTGGCCTCCTTACAAGGCAAGCCTGTCGTCCTCAACTTCTGGGCCACATGGTGCGGTCCCTGCCGGGCCGAAATGCCTGACCTGGTTGCACTTCATGAGAGCGATACAGATCTTGTCGTGCTCGAAGTAAACGTCGGGGAAGAATTGTCAGCTGTCGAAGAGTTTGCCTCAGAATTTGGAATGAACATGACGGTCGTATTGGATCGGGAAGACTTGATTCGTCGCGCCTACGGAGTTCGTAACATGCCGACGACGGTCTTTATCAAGGCAGACGGCACGATCGGCGCTCGCTGGCCCGGCTTCCTCGCCGGCGAGCAGCTGCATGACTTCGTCGAGCAGATCAAGACCCAGTGAGCCGCCAACATGCAGGTAACACTGTTCACCAAACCGAACTGCCAGCTTTGCGACGCAATCAAGTATGAACTATTGGATCTGCAGGCCGAATATGGATTTGCCTTCAAAGAGGCGTTTGTGGAGACCCATACGAACGCAGAGGAGGGAGAGAAGACGCGCGTCCCGTTCGTCCATATTGATCGAGATGGCCAAGTCATACTCCGCTTCGACTTTCCCGTTAAGCAGGTTGAACTTCGTCGCGCCATCCGGGCCGAGATGAAGAGCCGGTCGGAGCCGCAACAATGAGCCACTCGGTGGACACAAATGGTGACAAACAGGCGGAGGGCCGTGTTCAAATGGCGGTTGCCCAACGCGTGGACGGCGCAGTCATCTGGATAGCGCGGCACTGGCTCGCTCTTTTCAATGGCCTGGTTGCCCTCTATCTGCTGTTGCCGTTCCTGGCGCCTGTGCTGGCGAGAGCAGGTCTGACTACGCCGGCCTCCTTGATCTATTCCGTTTACTCAGCGACCTGTCACCAACTGCCCGAACGCAGCTATTTCCTCTTCGGAGAACAGCCCTTTTACAGCCTCTCAGCTTTAGAAACAAGCGGGTTGGACGAAGGCCAGGGACTCTTCCAACGCCGTGCCTTCCGCGGCAACGAGTTCACCGGTTACAAGATCGCAGTCTGCCAACGTGATGTGGCCATCTATGGATCTGTCGTGCTGGCCGGTCTGCTCTTTGGCCTTCTGCGGGGTCGGGTACGCATAATTGGTCTCAAGGTCTATCTGTTCTTACTCATCCCCATTGCGCTTGACGGCCTCAGCCAGTTGTTCGGCTTGCGTGAGAGCAACTGGTGGCTACGCACCGTGACCGGCGCCCTTTTCGGCGGCGCTTCTGTCTGGCTTGCCTATCCCTACATTGAAGCGGCGATGCGGGATGTGGTGCGGTCAGAGGAAATGCGGCTACGGCACAACTTGCCCGATACTGCTCTGAAATAGAGCCGGTTCTTGCAAGATCTGCCCCAGATAGGCTGGATTTTGACCTTGGCGAAAGAGGATGTGCGCTTCGGCAGCGAAACGGTCGGGGATTATATACTTTAGTGCCACCGCCCTCCTGAATTCACTACTCAGGACGGGCGTACTTGGTGGACTTGATGTCGAAGAAAGCGCGGGCTACGTTGCGCGGTGTATCGTCTATCTTGACGACGCGCTTGGGAGGACGGCCACGAGGACGGCGAGAACTTTGGGAAGGCTTGGGACGTTGCCGCTTCGATGACTTCGACAGGACAATTTCTCCCATGAAATCAATTAGGGTTCTATTCCCAAAATGACGAGAGGAACTGCTGGACTGGTTCGGCCATGTCTAAGAGGCTGTTTGGGAATTAGGTAGCGGGAGCGATACGTCGGAGCATGGTGTGAATAGAAGCGGCGTAGACAACGCCTTCGCTACTCTTGATGCAATGTTCGTAGTCTTTGCTCAGACGACGATAGCGTTCCAGGCAAGCGAAAGTGCGCTCAACGACCCAACGATGCGGGAGGACGGCGAAGCCCTTCTGTTCGGGGTTGCGTTTGACGATTTCGAGAGCGATATGGAAGCTTTCACGCATCCATTCGGCCAGACCAGCCTGGCCATAGATGCTGTCGGCCCAGATATGTTGCGTCGTGGTCGCAGTCTGTTGAAGCAGTTCCAGGCGTGGTCGGGCGCCATGATAGTCCTGAATGTTGGCGGCATGGACGACGACTGCCAGCAGGTTGCCCAGGGTATCAGTGGCAATGTGCTGTTTACGACCGTTGATCTTTTTGGCTGCATCGTAGCCGCGTACACCGTCCGCCTCCGTGGTCTTCACACTTTGACTGTCGATGATGGCTGCGCTCACGTTGCGTTTGCGTCCTTGTTGTTGGCGACTTAGCTGGCATAAGGCAAAGTTGACCTGACGCCATGAACCATCGCAACACCATTTGCGATAATAATAGTAGACACTGTTATAGTTCGGATACATATGCGGCAAGTAGCGCCAGGGACAACCGGTGCGTACCACAAAGAAGATTGCATTGCCCACTGCGAGCAAACTCAACTCCATCGGCCGACCCGCTCCTTTCCGTTCGCAGAGCAACAATGATTCGACCACTTCCCATTGTTCCTCCGTCAGATCACTGGTGTATCCACCTCGTTTGTGCGACAATGTACCCTCCTGCTTGGTTCGAATAGGTCGGTTCCGACAACCCCTATTCTACCAAGCAGAAATTTCCAAATACCCTCTAAAACGCGACGTTGCGTCATCCTTCAACTACCTAGGACAAGCTGATCGACGTTTTATGCAATTTCCAACTGGAGAACATCTGCCTCATCATAGTCAGGATTCATATCCTTTCGCCAGATTTCTACTTGCTCGTCCGCAAGTTCTCTGTTTTTGTACCCTTTGGCTTTGACAGGAATACCTCGCCAAACGAAAATCGCAACCCACCAGACTTGCTCACTGTTCTCTTCAGACATAGGTCTCCTCATTTCAGATCTTTAATTCTCCTGTGCCATGAGTATACATCGTGATAATTCATGAATGAGCAGTGGGTATCCAATCCGCTTGATCGAAAAGTCGGTCTCCTAAGTTGACTTACAAAAAGGCTCCTTCTTTCGTCGTTAGACACGATGCTGTAACTCGCTTGCACATTGGCCACTGTAAGGTGGACATCGTTAAATCGCAACAACCCTGAGTAAATGGGGGTCGAGTGCTCAACCTCAAAAAGGCCGCGTAGTTTTCCTGCGCCACGCTCAATCCAAAGAATGTCTACTTCCGATAGAATGTTTTCGATAGAATGGAACTGATAAGGTAATTCGGCAGCAATTTCAAATGGCTGCGTTAGAGACCAATCTAACTTCCCACGGTCATTCCTGGGAATCCATACATCGAATCCTTTTGATAACCCAATTGAACCGATTAGAGTTTGAACCTGTGAATGGGAAAGGGCAGGAATATCTGTGATCTTAGCTGTTTCCATCAGAGACGTGATGTAGTTCCACCCAAAATATGACTCGGCATTAAATCTTCCCACTTTGGCAATGTAAAACTCGTCTCCTTCCTCTTGGAGATAAACTTGAGCCTTATACTGACCATCACTTACCGGTGAAATCCCCCGAAAAATATCCTCATAGTCTGAGAATGGTACGAAAAGCGGTTCCTGTTGATTATTCCACACGAAGCATATGAATGATCGATGACCTTCGAGTTGTAGCAAATCTTCCTTCCTCAAACCAAAAAACGTTTTACCCCTGGGGTGTACTTTCGAGTAGCGAATGTAGATTCGAGCGGCACCATCGCCGACTTCGAATAGGGACCGACTATTCCCCAGTCTATGCAATCTACCAAAGCGATCGCGGAATTCCCTCAGAAACTGCTCTCTTGTCTCATTAGCCATTGCGGGAAACTCCAATGAGTTTGGTCCTGAATTCTGGATTACAACCTAAAGTACAGAAAGGAGCCATCTATCAAACATATATTGAGATCGAATCAGTGCAAAGACCAGGAGACGACACTCGCTACTTGCACGTTTTGAGTAGCGCTAGAAAGGCTTGAAGCAACTTAGACAGTCAGGTCACGCTGCCCCGTGTCCCCTTCGCTCAAACAAACCACTCACTCCCTCGCCCACCGCGCCAGCGCCTTGTCGGGCGCAAAATCGTCTCGCAACACCGAGCCAAACAGCGCCATGCGCCGGATTCGGCTGCGTCGGCAGAATTCGGCGACCAAATCCATGGGAATATCGAGTCGCGAGTTCAAGACGGTACTCCTGCGAACATGCGGGATTTGAACAGGGGGTCCAGCGCTTTGGCGTTGGGAATGAAGGAATCGCCGTTAACGTAGATCACGTCCGCGCCATCGGCAAGATTGTTCTCGGCCACAAACTGTTTGTCGCGCTCGAAATCCAGGTCGGCGCAATCGAATTGAAACAACTCACGCAGGAGTTGCTGGAATTTGCTGATATGGGATGGGGTCGCTTCCATGTTGGTCATCATCTTGTTCATTGCTTTACGTTCGTCGCAGAAGAAACCGAACTCGACAACCGTGTCTCTCGCTTCTCAATAGTTGGTAATCAGAAGCTCGGTGATCGGCCCCCTCTTCGCCCCGTTGCTGTTGATGCGGCGGCTGGCGAGCACTTTGTGAATGCTGAACCCGGCATAGAGATCCTCGAAGAAGCTGTCATGGGGGTTCTCGTTCTGCGGATCGGAATTGCTCAGCATCAGTTTGGCGCCAGCGCTCCCCAGTTCCTGGTAGAAAAGCGCCAGCCGCCTCTGCTCATCGTCGTCAAACGGGCTTTTGTAGAAGGCGTTGAAGCTGGCGGTCTTGCTGATCGGGCGGTACGGAGGATCCAGATAGACAAACGTTTTCTCGTCTACGAACCTCTTGCACGCAGTAAAGTCCCCGAAGTGGATCTCCGCACTCTGGAGCGACTGCGACACGGAGCGCAGATTCACCTTGTCACAGATCCTGGGATTGCGGTAGTTGCCATAAGGGACATTGAAATCGCCACGGGAATTGACGCGATAGAGGCCATTGAAACAGGTGCGATTCAGAAAGATCAGGCGCGCAACGTGCAACGCCTCGTCCTGAGCCGACGCGGAGCAGAGACTGGAGGCGCGTCTCTGATTGAACGACCGCCGCGCTTCGTAGAAGTATTCTTGACGCCGGATCCGGTCCAATTGCAGATACTGGCGTTTAATCTCCTCCAGGCGCTCTATCAGATTCTCGACCTGCTGCTGGATAGTGCGGTAAGCAAGAACAAGATCCTCGTTCATGTCGGAAATGAAAAACTCGCGGACATCAAAGTCGTTTGCAATGAGAAAGAAGACCGCGCCTCCACCGATGAAGGGTTCGGCATACTTTGTGAGTCTTCCCTCCTCCATGCCAGGGGGCAGATGTCGTCCAATCTGCCCCAGAAGTTGTCCCTTGCCGCCCGCCCACTTGAGAAATGGTCTTGCCATTTCTGGGTCCCCGATAACGTTTCGCGTTGACGTTTGCATAGAGCACATTCGAGTACGGGTCTCAAACTAAAACCTGGAAACGCCAGGACTGCTCACATTATAGCACAACCGTTCTGTCCACTTCAACTGTTGCGCCCTCAGCCATTCACGGGCGCACCGCCACAGCATCGCTCATCACCCGCCCCTCCTCGACCACCAGAGCGATCCCGCCGCCGTCGAGTTCGCTATCGGTCACGTCGAAGAGCGTTTCGTCGATATTGTCGATGCTACCCTGTAGCCGATCGCCTGTAACCCGCAAAGACAATGTGTGCGACTCGCCGTATTCCCAGGGGAAATCGGCCTCGGCCAGCACGGTGTCGCCATCCAGCGCGCGCACGAGTCGCGCTACGCCGCGGCCGTCGGCCGCGCGGCCGAGAAGCAACGCGTAATAGCGGTGCATTCCTTGCACCCTGGCCGCGATGCCGGCCGCTTTGCAAAGGTGCAGTGTGAGCTCAGTCTTTACCTCGTAGTCACGCCACTCTCTGGTTCCCGTGATGAGCAAGCCGCGGCCCCGGTTCTGTACAAGCCGGAATGATTCTGGCCACCAGAAGTCGTAGCTGTCCACGCCGTCGATCCAGGCACGCCTCCACATTAGCGGGAAGGACATACCTCGGCGGCGTCGATCGATAGGCGAGTCCGGACGGGCGAAAGTTACATCTGGTTCTCCTTCCCACGTGAGATAGTCCAGATAGAGAGTGCCCCGCGTACGTTCGTCGCACTGGACGGCCGCCCCGATTTCGGCAATTGGCTCGTTTCCGAATCCGCCCAGCTTCCAACTGAATGTATGGCGTTCACCTGGCTCAAGCTTTTGGCATGGGCCTGCCTCCAGGGTTAGCTGGTCGTCTTGCGACCGGTATCGCCGCAGATACAGATTCACATCCACTGCGCGCTCGTTGCCGGCGTCCGCCTCCAAAGCGGCGGAAACTGTCTGTCCTGGATAGATCGAGGGCGAAGCAAGAAGGCCGTAGCCCCGCTGCTCGAAATAGTCGGCAGTCTCTTTGGAGGGGATAAAGGTATGGGTAGCGGCTCGGGCCGGGCGCCCAGTGGCCACGCCATTGAAGTGGAGCGCCAGACTGCGGCTGCCGGCTTGGCTGTGGCCGGACACGTTTTCGAGAGTCAATGTGCCGCGGCTGTCAACGCTATCGTCGGCCATGAAGCCTTGCACTGAGCCGGGCATTTCAAAGTGGTAGCGGGCGTCGTTTTTGGGCGTGTGCGGAGCCTCTTTGCGCAATGCGCGCCCGACGTTGGCCACGTGAAGGCTTTCCGTAACGGCATCGGTGATGGCCCTTCCCCCGTCGGCGGTCGGCAGATAGAGCCGGTCTGACAGCGGCCCGCGAAAATCCGGGCCGTCCTCAAGACCGGCCAAGCCGTTCTTGATTCCCAACAGACAGCCGACATTGCCGGAATTGCAATCCGTGTCCCAGCCGCTCGTATTGACGATCATCAGCGACTTCTGGAAATTGTCGTCGCCGTGAAGAAGCGCCTGGATGATCAGGGCGTGATTGGGCACCATATGGCAGTTGCCGCCGAACTTGTCGTAGCCAAAGTTGGCGGCGATCTGCTCACGCGTTGCTCTCCAGTCATCTCCATTGCGGGCGTGCCACTCCCGAATCTGGCCGATCATTGCGTGAATGAGGGAGTCCGTCGGGATGACGGACAACCCGGTGTCGATCAGCTTCTGGATATCCGTTTCCACAAAGGCCTGAGCTTCCATGGCCGCCAGCGCCTGCGCCCCGTGGATGGCGACGCCGTCGTGGGAGACGCTGGCAGCTCGCCGCGCCAGATCGGCGGCCAGCTCAGGGTCTCCCGGCGCAACCATGGCCCACCCGTCAATGAAAATCTGGGCCCCGATCTGCTCAGCCACGACTTGGCCGTTCAGAGCCATCGAACCGCTTTCCGGGGCGGAAGTGCCCTCTTTCAGGCGCAGATAGGCAGTATGTTCGGTAGAGTTGCCCATCCCTCCCCACCACAGGATTGTGCGCTCTTCAACGATGTAGTTCAACCAGCTCTGACCGATCTGCGCTGCTGTGATCGCTCGGCTGTTGCCATAGTCGGGGAGGGCGCGCAAAAAAGTGAATGTGCCGGAAATGTCGTCGTCGGTGACGATAAGGGGCACATCCAGATGCTCGTGGACATAGTAGTTGATCTCGCCAAACCGATCGTTCAGCGCCTCATAGGCCCAGCCTTCGAATGGCCGCCCAAGATAGACACCGATTAATTTGCCCAGTACACCCGCGTAGACCCTCTCGGTATAATCGGCTGGAATGGTCATTTTGCCGCTCCTGTTTAGTACGTTTCGTTTTTTGGATTGTTAGCGGAACTAACCGGTCCGGATTGCTTTTCGGGGTCACTTCCAGGGGAAAAGATTACTCGAAGTCAGGCCAGTAAAACTCCCGCTTTGTCGGATCATCGTAGCCATCCATCCATGAATTCTTCAGCCCGGGCGTACTAATGGCCGCCTCTACGATGGCGCGATTGAAGTCGCCCACCAGCTCATGCTGCAGGTACTCACTTACAGGCATCCACAGACACTCGTCAATCTCCCAGTCGTCCCGTTCGATGACGTGGGTCAACGGCGAGAGCCGGCAAATGAAATAAATGTCCGACTTTCCGTAGCGGTATCCATGCCAGTGGCGCCAGCAGATCACGGCCTCAAACTTTGTCTTTACCCCGGTCTCTTCAAGAACCTCCCGTACCGCAGCGGCAGCCAGGTGCTCGCCCGGATGGAGCGCGCCGCCGGGCAGCTTATAGTACGGTCGGGATGAACTGCGATGCCTCTCTGAGACGACCAGGAGCTCCTGGCGCTCATTGATCACGACCCCGCCCGCACCGATGTAATGGGTCGCGTACCCGGGAACCAGGGCATCCTCTTGCAGTTTGCGTACGAGTAGTACATAGTTTGGTTCGGTGTGATGGAATTCGAAACCCGCCGCGGTGGAGATTGGAATAAGTGCAGCCCGCTCTATTGGCAGATGCAACCAAACGAGAAATCGGCCGTCCTGGATCCATTTCACCAGAGAAGAGGAGAGACTCTGTTCGAAGGCTGCAACATTTGTAGGCAGATCTTCAGTGTTGATTTCTATGCCGTTGAATCGGTTGACGGCATGCGGCAGAATGTTCATCGGGTCACCTTTCAGGACTTAGATTGCTCTGCGGACCTACGCCACTTCCAGTGCCTTGCCCCGAGCGCCGAAGTTACGTATTGAAAGTCGAGGCACATAGGCCTTCGCCCTGCCTGGAGGGCTCCCGCGCGGGGCAGAAGGAACAAGCGAATGGAATGTTCTAGCGTTGAGTTCAGACGGTGGCAGACTTGTGAATCGCGTAATTGACCTGATTCGACCTATTTTAGTCGCCCACGTTGCACAAATCAAGTTAATGATAACGCATTTCTTTGTCCTGGCGCAGAGGCAAAACCTTTCTGATGTGCTATTCTGAGAGCCAATTGGCGGCCAAGGCCATGCGCTCATGGATATTTCATTTGCCACCTGCTGTCCCAGGACGCAAGCGGCTGCTGTCTCCACAACTTCAATTCACGTAGAAGACTTCAGGAGAATAAGCTATGTACACCACCGATCAATATGAGGGAATGCTTGCGGAAACCGTCGCCATACGCGGCGCAAACGGCGATCGAGTCCTCGCGTACTGCGCCCGCCCTCTTAGCGCAGGCCCCTTTCCCGGCATGGTAGTGATTCACCATATGCCCGGCTGGGACGAATGGTACCGCGAGGCCACTCGCAGGTTTGCCCATCACGGTTATGCCGCTATCTCGCCAAATCTGTACGAAAGATCCGGGCACGGCGCGCCTGAAGACGTAGCGGCGGCCGTTCGTGCGGATGGTGGAGTCCCTGACGACCAAGCCGTTGCCGACCTGGAAGCGGCAATGCAGTATCTGCGGGCCCTACCCTATGTGAATGGGAAAATCGGCGTGTTTGGAACTTGCTCCGGCGGTAGGCACGCGGTGCTGGTTGCGAGCCGGGTAACCGGTTTCGATGCCGTGGTCGACTGCTGGGGAGGCGGTGTCGTGATGCCGGCTGACCAGCTTACCTTCCAAAGGCCGGTGGCCCCCATCGACTATACCGCCGATCTGGACTGCCCCATATTGGGTCTATTTGGCGCCGAAGACCACAGCCCTACGACGGATGACGTGGCCATCCACGAAGAGGCCCTCAAAAGGCATGGAAAAGACTATGCATTCCACATGTATGAGGGCGCCGGCCACGGCTTCTTCTACTACCACCGGCCAAACTATCGACAGGCCCAAGCTGTCGACGGTTGGGAGAAGATTTGGGCGTTCCTAGGCCAGAAATTGGCAACCTGAGCCGTGAAATGGAATTCGGCAGATTTTGACAACATTTCTTACCGGGGAGAGCGAAATTATGTGTACGATGATAGTTCAGAAGGTCCCTGTCGAAGGGTTTGGAAAGGGCGCCGACGGTTGGTTCGACATGAACCAAGCGAACATCAGCTGGGATCACCCCTTCCATGCGCCTGAAGAACACGCGCTGAACATCGACTTCGTCAACGAGAGCTACGGGCCCGGCGCCCGCGTAGCGGTGGAACTGAGCGTCGAGGGAGCCCGTCAACTTGTGGAGACGATTCAGTCCATATTGGGTGAAGCGGAAGATAGAGGACTAATCTGAGAGGTGCGGCCGGGCTCAACAACCCGCCGGACTTGAACGGAGAGGGGCTTAGCCCGGACTTTCTACTGGTGAGACAGGCGTCGAACGCGCCAAAGCGCTATTCAATCTCGGTAGGGGTCGTACTCGTCTTCGCCGGCCATGGCTACACCTAACGGCTTGAGCGTATGGCGTATGCGAATCGTGTTGCGGTGATGTTCCAATACTTCGGGCAGGCGCTTGTAGGCCTGGGGCGCCTCGTCAGTTCCCGCCCCACGCAACGTCGTTCCGATCCGTCGGATCGAGTCCAGCATTTGCTTGCGTTCAATCTGTCCTTTCTTTACCTGCACCTTACGCCCCTTCTTCCAGCGGAAGCGTCCGGCAGCCTGCGTGCGCGACATCAATCGGCCGGCGCCGTGGACGGTCGAATATAGAGCCATACGGCTTTCTTCGCTCTCCACGCCCTCTAAGACGACCGAAATATCTCCCATCGATCCACCGACGAATCCCCTTTGCCCAGGGAAAGCCGGCGTCGCGCCTTTGCGTGTGACCCAAAACGTGTCGCCGTTATGCTCTTCTTTCCAGGCGAAATTGTGGTGGTTGTGAATCTCTTCGACGATTCTGGCGCCCAGCAACTCGGACACTCGCTTGCAGACCCAATCACGGCCCGCATAGGCGTAGCGTCCAGCCAAAAGCATACATGCAAGGTACTCCTGGCCCAGGATCGAATCGGTAGTCAATAGGCTCGGAACCACTTCCAGAGCGCTCCGACGGCGGCGAGAGCGTTTGCTTTGAGTGGGCGCGGGCTCCGGCTGACCGGCCCGCTCGCGGTCGGCCGCTTTCATGAAATGCGTGGCGATCCGGTGCCCCAGTCCTCTTGACCCAAAATGGACTCCAACCCAGATGCGGCTCTTCTCATCCTCGAATATATCCACGTAGTGATTGCCGCTTCCGACCGTTCCCAACTGCTCGGCTGCCAGCTTTTTCAGGTTGTGGGCAACGGGGAGGTCCCATGCCGGATCATCGGCGAATAGCGGATGATCGACTTTCTCCTTGTTTTTGCGACCGATGCCAAATGAGATCGTTCCCCAGACATCATCCATAATCTCCTGAATGTGTGCCTTCACTTCGCCCGCGGGGATATCCAAACGGACAGCCTTGTTGCCACAGGCTATGTCATAACCGACCCCTGCAGGATTCAGCTTGTCGCGGTAGGCGACCACGCCGCCGATGGGAACCGCATAGCCCAGGTGATGGTCCGCCATCAACGCGATCGCGTCTGCTTCTCCCGCGCAGTTGACAATCTGGGCGACAGCGTTGTCAAGCGGATCGCCCCAGACGGGCACGCCGCGAATCATTTCTACCGTCATCGTTACCTCAAAGACAGCTAATGGGAAGAATACAGACCGTTCACGCTACGCAAAGGTCCCTGGTCGCGGCTAGGTCGGTCTGACTCCAGCATACACGCCCTCTGGCAGCGGCCGCGGGCGTTCGCAACGAGTGGTCAGTTCTACATGGCGACCTGTTTCAGATGCAACATGGATTGCTTCCATAATCTCAAGAACATGCAGCGCCAGTTCGCCGTTGGCACGATGCTGCTCCCTTTCAACAGCACTGACCGCCATATCGGCTGGGCCCATTCCCCGGCTGTTGCCGGCATGTCCGAACCGCAGCGGCAACTCCTTCCACGAATCGTCGGCGTGCGTGCGAATCTGAAGGGGCCCGCCGAAGGTGTTTGGATCGGGCAAATTCAGTGTGCCCGTCGCGCCATACAACTCTATTCGGGGCAGTCCGGATGCCTGCGTATCGAACGTCGTGATTATGGTGCCGATGGCGCCGCTCTCGAAGTCGAGAACACCGGAAACGTAGGTTGGAACCTCTACCTCGATAATCTCACCTTTTCGCGGTTCACTGAGGATCGTGCGCTCCGACCACGTAGCCCGGGCCGACCCAGTCACACGCCTCACAGGCCCCAACAGATGAACAAGCGCCGTCAAATAGTAGACGCCCATGTCCAACATTGGGCCGCCGCCGGGCTTATAGTAGAAGGCCGGGTTCGCGTGCCAGTATTCATGTCCACGGCTCATCAAAAACGCGTTGGCCGCCACTGGCGCCCCGACGATTCCTTCATCCAGATAAAGTCGCGCCGATTGATGCCCGGCGCCGAGAAAGGTGTCAGGGGCACAGCCGATGCGCAGATTCTTTTCTCTTGCAAGTGCCAACAACGCCTTTCCCTCGGCGAAAGTCGCCGCCAGCGGCTTCTCGCTATAGACTGCTTTGCCTGCTTTCAGCGCTGCCTTGCCGACAGCATAGTGAGCTGTAGGAGGTGTGAGGTTGAGCACAATATCGACATCCGGCGCGGCGAAAAGGTCCTCCAGAGACACGGCGGTCAGTCCATACTTCTCAGCCTGGGCTTCTGCCGCGGCCGGTATCACGTCGGCGCAAGCAACGATTTCGACCTCCGGCAGTTCCCGGCTGACTTCAATGTACCTGCTGCTGATTATGCCGCAACCGACCAGACCAATACGCGCTGGCAATTCCATCGTCATTTCCCCTTACTCCCGGCGTCTAACCTTAGCGGACAGGAGTCTTGACTATTGTCAGTCTCTCGCCGCCCAGATGATTCCCCTGCGCACGATCTCCTTGGCCTCCGGGACGTCGAAATCCTTTGCCACATGTCCCAATGAGCAGTAAAAAATCTTGCCCTTGCCCCAACGGCGCTTCCACACGACCGGCATGACGGTCCCCTCTATCCAAGGCGCGTATTCGCCGGAAAACGTCGTCGTTGCAAGCACCTCGTTGCTGGGGTCCACGTGCATAAGGTACTGTTCACTGTGCATCGCAAAATCGCTCAGTCCCGAGGTTATCGGGTCACCGTGATCGACGATATTGACCCTATAGTCGATGATGTTCCCAGGGTGAGCTACCCACTGGCCGCCGACCATGAACTGATACTCCGTGTTCTGTCGAAAGGCGTCCGCCATTCCTCCGTGCCAACCTGCAAAGCCGGCGCCGTTCGCGATAGTGTCAAGCAGGCCCTTCTCCTGCTCCTTGGTTATGGAACTCATCGTATAGACTTGCGTGATGACATCGTAGGTGGCCATACGCTCCGCGTCCGTGTAGATGTCGAGCGACGTCTCCACATCTACGTCAAATCCGGCCTCATTGATCAACGGCGCGAAAATGTCCACGCACTGCTTGGGTTCGTGGCCTTCCCAGCCACCCCACATCATTAGCGATTTCTTCGCCATCGGTTTGTAACTCCTTGTTGTTGAACTCGGTCTCGCGTTTCGGCCGCTGGACAAAGCCATCTGTCCGGGCCTAAAATTGCGCCTCGTCGGATTCCGGAGAAACCGGCTTTCGGGTGCGGCCTCCGTTCCGGCGCGGTGAACGCCGTGATGGCAAGTATAGCACCCGTACAGCGAAGCTACAATGAAATTGCCCGATTGAACTGACCGCCTGCGGCCAATGGAAAGACGCCTTGTGCCGCGTGCGGACTTTGCTATCTGCTCAACTCAATTGAACTGGAATAGGGGTGGGGCTATCGAACCGACTTCCGGCCTGGAATCACTGACGTCGTCGGTCTTCGCCGGAGTGGGATCAGCGAAGCTCGAACTGTAGCGGCATCCCGCCCTTCGGATGCAGGGTAATCTGCGGGTCCATCTGCGCGACATAGCCGTCCGGGATACGAAGACGAAAGCGTTGTGCAATCGCCGCGGCGACCAGAACACTTTCTGTGAGCGCGAAGCCATCGCCAATGCACTGTCGCGGCCCGGCGCCGAAGGGAATGTAGGCGAAACGATGACGTTCTTTCTTGTTTACTGGATTGAACCGCTCTGGATCAAACTCATGGGGCCGTGGCCAAAACTCGGGCATTCTGTGAGTTATGAATGGACAGAGAGTGATTACTGCGCTTGCAGGTGTAGCAAAACCGCCGATTACGTCGTCGTCAGCACACCATCGCGACAAGGCATATGCGGGCGGATACAGTCGCATGGTTTCATCGATCACTTGGCGCGTATAGACCAACTTAGGAATATCTTCAAACGTCGGCATCCGGCCGTTCAAGGTCCGGTCCACTTCGTCCTGAACCTTTGCCTCATACTCGGGGAATCTTCCCAGGCAATAGAAGAACCAAGTTAGCAGAAGCGTCGTGGTCTCGTGTCCTGCGATCAGCAGGGTGATAACCTCATCGCGCAGCTGCTTCTCGTCCATGCCCTCGCCGGTTTCTTCATCGCGCGCCGAAAGCAACATTCCCATGAGATCGTCTCCCGGCATCCCGGTCGCGCGTCTCTGGTTAATCATGGAGTAAATCAGTTGATCGAGCGCGCGGACATCGCGAGTTACCTTGTGCGTGCTGGGCCAAAAAGGAATTCGCATCGTATAGAGCGACACCGGCGAAACCACCAATTTCGCAAAGAGTTCATTCAGCCTGTTGAATACAGTGCCGACCTCTCGGGCCTCACCGGTCAGGTCGACGTTGAAGAGGGTCCTGCCGGCGATTTCCAGGGTCATTTCCATCATTTCGCGGTCGAATTCGACTACCTTTCCAGCGCGGGCTGAATCCTCCCAACGGGGAAATCGCCTTTCCGCTGCCGCGGTCATGATGCGGCCCATCGCCTGGATCTGTCCACGGTGAAATGCTGGCTGGGCCAGACGACGTTGCCGCAGCCAGGACTCGCCGTCGTTGCTGAGAAGCCCCTTCCCAACCAGCGGATACAGAAGCAGAAAAGAGGGGTGGGGCAGCTTGGTGAAGTTCTTGTAGTTGTCCTGCAGGATATGCTGGTAGTGGTCGGGGTGTACGCAGAGATAGCCCCACGTATCGGCGAAGAACCGGTATTTGGACGCAGGTCCAGCTTCGTCTACGAACTGTTGCAAACATCCAAGCGGATCTTGCCGGAGACGCCTGGCAGTGCCGAGCAGGCGATTGGCTCGAGGAGAGGGGGGAGCCGGCCGCCGCTTCATCGGGACGACTGCGCTGGTCATGGAGCTTTCTCCTTATCAGGCGCTTGCGACGCGCTCTATGTCAATTTGCGACACCTTCTTCACTCCCGCTAACTGAATTGGGACCGAAAAGCATGCAGGAGGTTTGTGAATTACTTCACACGAATAACTTTAGTCAACTTTGTGTTCCTTGTCAACAAATGAATGTCCCAGTTCGGGGACAATTCTTGTTGAAACGCCTACGAATGCAAAAGATTTTCACGGTCATTGCCCCCTAAAGTACAAGGCCCCGTCGATGACGGGGCCTTGCGGCGTCTGGTCCGATAGCATTACTTAGAGAACAATCTTTCGAGGTGATGCTACCGGACCAGTACTGCTACTACCGTTATCCATAGGGCATCACCTCCTTATGTTAGAGATACGCTGACAGTATTTCATAGATTCTGAACATTGTCAAACCCGGAAGTTGAAGAAAGCCGGGACCGACTGCGTAAGGAGAGGAAAACGGGCTTCAGTTTTGGAGTCGGCAACTTCAATGCTTATAATGGATAGGATTGCGTTCCTGTAGCGGCCGTCATTGTTCCGTCTTCCGTTGGAAATTCCGACACCTGTGGGGCGGCACCAGACCAACTCGGTCTATTGAAACACAGGGATAAACAGTCTTGATGGCTTCGCGAGAGCGCCTGTGAAGACAACTCCGGGGCCTCGAAATGGGAATCGCAGCGCGAAATTTGCAATACATAAAGGTTTCTTATGCGCAATCAGATTGTATACGTGGTGCTCATCCTGTGCCTCTTTGCGGGCTCACTGTTTGTGGCGCTCCCGCTCGACCACCCGGCCTGGCTTGAGGAAAGCCTTGCACCGGGGATTAACACACAGCGCGATATCCGCGAACTGACGCTGGGGCTGGATTTGAAGGGCGGAACCCAGGTCCTGCTCGAGGCAGAAATAAGCGAGGACCAGCCCCTGCCCGAAGACGCCCTCAATTCAGCCAAGATTATCGTTGAGCAGAGAGTGAACGGTCTGGGCCTCGCCGAGCCGACCGTTCAATTGCAGGGCGAGCGACGCATGATCGTCGAACTGCCTGGCGTCAAGAATCCAGACCAGGCCATCGAGACCATACGCTCTACCGGTCAGTTGGAGTTTGTGGATCTTGGCGGACGCCCGGTCCGTCCCGATGACTTCATCAATACGACCAACCGGCCCAGCGCAGTCGTAGCCTTGCAGGAAGCGATTTCTGCCGGAGAAGCCGCGCCCCAGTCGATTCCGTTCCCAGAAGAAACGTTCGAAACGATCATGACAGGCGACATCCTCCAGGCTGTGGTCGCAACGCAGGATGAGTATACGTTCTGGCAGATCCAGTTTGATCTGAAGAGCGAGAGCAGCGGCGACTTCTTTACCTACACCCGCGATAACATCGGTGAGGTCCTGGCGATTGTTCTGGACGGGCGCGTTCTGTCGACTCCAGTCATAAATGCCGCTATTAACGACAACGGCGTCATCACAGGCGACTTTTCGCAAGAGGAAGCGGAAAGCCTGGCCATTCAGATGCGCTACGGCGCCTTGCCTATTCCTCTTGAAGTCGTAGATGTCAGGACAATCGGCGCCAGCCTGGGCCAGGATTCGATTGACCGCAGCTTACAGGCCGGAATTGTCGGAGGCGCCCTGGTGCTGCTTTTCATGGTTCTTTTGTACCGCCTGCCTGGGATTCTCGCCACAGTTGCCCTGGCGATCTATGTGACATTGAATCTTGCCATGTACAAACTGATGCCAGTAACCCTCACTCTGCCTGGCATCGCTGGCTTCATTCTCTCAATCGGCATGGCTGTTGATGCCAATATTCTGATCTTTGAACGCATGAAGGAAGAACTGCGCAGCGGCCGATCGTTGCGGCTTGCTGTCGAAACCGGGTTCAGCCGCGCCTGGCCGGCGATTCGTGACGGAAACCTGTCGACGCTGATTTCATGCGCTGTACTGTACTGGTTTGGCAATAATTTCGGCGCCAGTGTAGTAAAGGGCTTTGCCATCACGCTTTCGGTTGGTGTGTTGCTGTCGATGTTCACAGCCGTATTCGTCACGCGCACATTTATGCGCAGCTTTCTCTCGAGCCAAGGCGAAGGGCCCCTTGGAAGCCGCGGTTTGCTAGGGTACTGACTCCGGCATCGCTGAACCTGCCGTCTCCATCACAAAATGCCCTGGCAGATTGGCCGAGTAGGTTAGCTAAGAAGGCTTCAACGCAATTGTCGAATTCTTGCATAGTGTGACAATTGCCAGAAATATGAAAGAGTATCTCATGTACCGTTTGGTTGAACGTCGCAGGCTCTGGTTTCTGATTTCCTTGTTTGGAGTTCTGCCGGGAATCCTTTTCATACTTTGGAACCTCTCCTCTGCCGGCACTCTCCTGCCCCTCAGTATCGATTACACTGGCGGTACACAGTGGGAGATGCGTTTTTCCGAGCCGGTGGCGCCGACCGCACTGGGAAACGTCTTTGTCGAAGCCGGGTTCACCGACACCAAAGCATTTCACGTCGACGATGATCGCACCGTTCAGGTCAAGTTCAAGAATATCGACATGGCCCAGAAAGAAGTGATCGAGCAAGCGATCGTCGAGCAGTTCGGAGAGTTTGACGAGCGGCTCTATCGCAGCATTGGACCTGCCATTGGCGCAGAAGTAAGCCAGGCGGCTCTTCTCGCGGTAATCGCTGCCTCGGTCCTGATCCTGGCCTATATCGCTCTGGCCTTCCGAGAGATATCACACCCGTTTCGCTATGGGGTCGCGGCGATTGTGGCGCTTGTGCACGATGTCCTGATCACCGTTTCCTTCCTTTCTATCATGAACCTTGTGCTCGGTTGGGAGTTGGATGCCCTCTTCCTGACGGCCACGTTGACCGTCATAGGCTTCAGCGTCAACGACACGATCGTTATTTTCGACAGAATTCGCGAAAACCTGCGCCGTCACCGCGGTGAGCCGTTGGCGACAGTTGCGAACCGCAGCATTATCGAGACGGCTCAGCGTTCCATTGCAACACAGGTGACAGCGCTCCTGGTGCTGGCGGCCATTCTGATCTTTGGCGGGAGCACGTTACGCATCTTCATGGCGACATTGATTATCGGCCTCGTGTCCGGAACCTACAGTTCCATATTTACTGCCACACCGCTCGTCGTGGCCTGGGAAGAAGGCTCTTTCCTCCCCAGGGCAAGAAAGTCTGTCAGCGCCAGGGAACAGACGGCGACTGCATAGTACATAAGAATAGAATCATCAGGATTTCAGCGGGCCTTGGCCGGCGTCGCCCGGCCAAGAAATCTCCCCAACCGTTGAAAATGCAGCGGAAAGCAGCCTCCTTTCGCCACGGCTGCTGACCCGAACACATAAGCATATACCGAGACTGGTCCATTTGTGGCTCTGCCTAACCGCAGTTTCCAGCCATTTGCGTCAGACGCTCACAGACCATACACCGACTCCCGTCGGTTATTCGGATGCCCAGTATGACAGTCAACAAGGTCGGGAATCGAGACTTTCCGAACAGAGCCGCTTCAGATTCGATCTTTGGTCGAAACCTATTGGCTCTTTATTTCCCGTGCTTGATCCCTCTGTATTGCCTGATTGTACTCTTCCTGTGCGGGTTCGGGCCGCCGACGATAGTCGATCGAGACGTAGCTCCGCGCCAGCGGTACACCGTCGGCCAATTGCGTCAGATTCAGCGTGCGCAAACACCACCGCCCGAAATCAGTGCAGTGTCGGTCCTGGTTTACGATCTAGAGAGCAGTCGCGAACTCATGGAGAAGGCCGCTCATTTGCCAGTATCCCCCGCAAGCCTGGCAAAATTGATGACCGCCCTGCTCGTATTTGAACAGAACCGCCTCTCGGAACAGGTTACAATTCAACGGGCCGACCTAATCGGGGAGGCCACAATGGGCCTGGGTGAGGGAGAGGCGTTGCGAGTAGAGGATCTTCTGTGGGGGCTGTTGATACCAAGCGGCAATGACGCCGCCATGGCCCTGGCCCGCCATCACTCCGGCCAAGTCGAGGCGTTCGTTGATAACATGAATCTACGGGCCGGGGACTTAGGCATGCATGACACGCTATTCCGTAATCCCAATGGGTTCGACGCGGACGGTCAGGTCAGCAGTGCCCAGGATCTGTTGACCCTCGTCAAACTGCTTTGGGCGTATCCCCTCTTTCGCGAAATCGTTGGTACCTCTACGACGACGGTGGCGAACCGCGAACTACAGTCGACAAATCGTCTCTTGGGTTCCTACCCAGGCGTTAACGGGGTCAAGACCGGCACGACCCGGCAGAGCGGTCAGTCGTTGATCGCCGGCGTGGAAGAAAACGGCCATCAGCTTTTTGCTTTCGTGCTGGGAAGTTCGGATCGCTATCATGACATGAGACTGGTCCTGCAGGCAGTTCAGGGAAACTATAGCTGGGTCTCATTACACTTGCCTGAGCGCCCTACCGCTCTGGACCGGCTATTCGATGCCGAAGGCAATCGATGGTTTCTGCGTGCCGACGGAATAAATGTTAATCCGGCGGCGATCGAGGCGGGTCCATTCTTCGAGGCGTTGCTGGCCGGCTGGGAACGTCCGGAGCTACAGGTCTTCCGGCGCCTTCAGTCCCCGCTAACAGGGATGTGGGCCACTGGCATACCGGCCGGCGTATTGGAATGGCGTTTGGGTGATACTTTGATTGCGACCCAGCGCCTTTTTGTTCAGTGAGGGAACGGCACAAGGGATCTTTGCCGCCTTCCTTCGGTATCACAAAGTAAATGGTTCTCGAAAGTAGATGGTTGAAGAGCGACTGCAAAAAGTACTGGCTGCGGCCGGCATTGCCAGCCGCAGAGCAAGCGAAAAGCTGATAACCTCGGGACGCGTTCGCGTCGATGGCCAAGTTGTCACCACACTGGGAACGAAAGTGGACCCGGCCAGTGTTTCTGTTTCCGTTGACGGTCGTCCTATTCGATTTGCAGAGAATAATGTTTACTTCAGAGTCTACAAACCGCGGGGGATCCTGAGTGACATTGGTGGAGACACGCGCGGGCGCAGAACGGTTGCCCACCTGTTGCCTGGAGGCGCTGGCCGCGTATTCCCAGTTGGCCGGCTCGACCTGAACAGCGAGGGCCTTGTCATGTTGACGGACGACGGGGAGCTGACCAACAGACTGACCCACCCCCGCTTTGAGCATCCCAAGACATATTATGTTCTAGTGGCACAACGGCCATCCGCAGACGCGCTGGTTCGACTGCGGGAAGGGATTGAACTTGAAGGCGGTCGAACCGCGCCGGCCCGCGTCGATATCGCGGACGGGCTGCCGGCTCGGCTGGTACTTGACAAGGGCAATCAGACCTTCGCCGCGGCTCCTGCCGAGGGTTGGAAAAACTCGCCACCCGAAAAAGGTGTTTGGCTGCGAATAGTCTTGCGGGAGGGGAAGAAACGACAGATTCGACATATGACAGCTGCGGTCGGGATCGAATTGAGACGGCTTATTCGCTGGTCCATAGGACCGCTTACTCTGGAAGGCCTACAGCCCGGCATGTCCAGGGCGTTGACGCCAGGCGAGGTATACGCGCTTAAGCAAATGGTGGGCAAAGGCTCGATCAGACGCTCGTCGAGAGGACGTCCCGGTAAGAAAGCCAACCGATCGCGCTCGAAGCGGCGTTCTTCACTGCGAAACAGGCGTTGAGGTACTGAGTTTGAGTTGGCCGCGCCCCCCGGGGTTTCAGGAATCTGACTGAAAGCAAGCCCGACCACTTTGTCATTATGTTTTGTCCTCGCCGACTTGACCATCCAGCCGGATTGGACACCGGCCCGTTTCGCGAACAACTCCTCTTTCTCAGGTAATCGCGGTGAATGCGATAACGATTGATGGTCCAGCAGCATCCGGGAAGAGCACGGTCGGTTTCCAGGTAGGCCAACTCCTGGACTTCCTCTTCTTTGATACCGGAGTCATGTATCGGGCTGTCGCATGGGCCGTATTGGACAAGGGCATTGATAGCACCGATAGTGTTGCTGTTGGCCGCATTGCCGAACAGTTGACTATTGGAGTCAATGCGCCTAGCGACGCAGAGTCAGATGGCCGCCAGGCGACGATTCAGATCGGTGAATTGGATGTTACCTGGTCCATTCGCAGCCCTCAAGTCGACGGCATCGTCTCGGTCGTGGCTGCGAACAGCCATGTCAGGCAGGACCTGAGCCGGAAACAGCGTCGCATCGGACTGGAGCACGGATCGGGGGCCGCCGGAAAGGCTGGGATAGTCATGGTGGGCCGGGATATCGGCACAGTCGTCCTTCCTGAGGCCCCCCTTAAGATATACCTGGAGGCGCCGCTGGAAGAGCGGGCGAGGCGCCGTTTTCGTGAGCTTGCCGACCGGGGGAAAGAGAGCGACTTTGACGTAATTGTTGAGGATATGCGGCTTCGGGACCACATCGACAGCGAGCGAGCGGTTGCGCCTCTTCGTCCTGCCGAGGACGCGCACCGGATCCAGACGGACGGCGCTACCGTCCGGGAGGTAGTCGAACAGATTCTCACACTCGCCGCCAAGCTCCTGGATGTCACCCCGGTTTCTACGGGCGACCCGAACGTTCCTTTCGAAGGCGATTCAAGTATTAATTTGGTTTAAGAAGTGGGCCTTATACCGTTGGCGTTCTTCTCGCGACCTTCCCCGTTCCTCTCATTCAATCCCTCTGTCTACTCATTTCAACCCGGTTTGCTATCGCTGCGGCTGTCACCAGATTGTGGTATGATGACAGGCAGTTTTGGCGAATTCTCTTAGGCTGTCGGCAGTTCAATTCAGCGCCAAGGAGCAGGAAAATGGCCGCGCTGACGAATGAGCAGAAACTTGAGATGTTTTACTGGATGGTCCTGGCTCGGACTTTTGATGAGGGCATGGTTTCGCTATGGAAGCAAGGCCGGGGATTGGGGGGGACATTCAGCCAGCGAGGCCATGAGGCCGTCAGCGTCGGCTCCGCCTACGCGCTGGCTCCGGAGGATATCATTGCCCCGATGCACCGCGACATCGGCGCCTATTTTCTTAGGGGGCTGACGCCGCGCCGCGTCTTTGGCAACCTGCTGGGCAAAGTAACAGGCGTATCGGGCGGGCGGGACGCCAACATTCACGGCATGGGTGATCTGAGCCTGAATATCGTTGGGTACATCAGTCACATTCCCATGTCGATGCCGATCACACTGGGCGTTGCCATGACCCTAAAGCTGCGGAACGAGGCACGGGTCGCGATGACTTATGTGGGTGACGGCGGCAGCAGCGCCGGCCTCTGGCACGAAACGCTCAATATGGCCGCCCTCTACAATGCACCCTACGTATTGATAGTAGAAAACAACCAGTACGCCTACTCCACCCATGTCTCCGATCAGCTGCCAATCGAAGACATTGCGGACCGCGCGTCCGGCTACAACATGCCAGGGACTATCGTAGACGGAAATGATGTCGAAGCTGTATATCTGGCGACTTGCGATGCTGTGGTCAGGGCAAGGCAAGGAGGCGGCCCCTCGCTCATCGAAGCCAAAACCATGCGCATGATGGGCCACGCCATCCATGACGGCGCCGAATACGTGCCGCGGGAGCTACTGGCTAAGTGGGAGAAAAAAGACCCGATCGCTCGCTATCAGGCCAGACTGCTCGCTGACGAGGTGGCGGACGAGGAAGAATTGAATGAGATTCGCCAGCGCGCTGCGGTTGAAATCGAAGACGCCATCGAATTCGCCGAAGCCAGCCCGTTCCCCGACCCGGCCTCTGTCGAAGAGGGCGTATACGCACCTTGAAGTCGAAGGCTGTGTAGCGGCCTGTGGTCGATATTGACTCCAGGCTGCCTCCGGAAAAGTTCAGGAATTCGGCGCATCCAGCATAAAACAATGCTCTTCGCCGGCCGCGATTCGGCCGGCGATTTTGTTTGGAAAACACACATACACTTGTCTGTTGTCAATAACGAGACGCTCAGTGTTCTGCCCAGGTGATGAAGCGCTCTAAGCTGTGACTCAGAGAGTTAAATGGTCACTCCAGTAGCCGTCCATAGGCTATTCGAACGTGTTCAGGCCCTTCTGCACAGGGGCGAAACACATGCCGTTATCGATATTCTGCGAAGGCGGCAATGCCGGCAACCAGTCAATGACGATCATTGTACGGTCCCTGGCGCTCGGCCAGATCGATCTGAAGGACTTCTGGGCTGTTTTCCGGCACGAGCTCGGCGTCGACAGTCTGCTAGGAAAATCCCATTGCCCCTCACAACGGGGTACAGGAACTCCGACGACAGTCCAAAAGCTGCTCATTAAGTGAAATTGACCGAGAATGCTCCGTCCTCCATTTCTTTCTCTGTGTCGCCAGTCCTATGGGACTATAACGGATTCCAACATATAGCGATCAGTCTCAGGGCCTTCCGCATTTGAGACAATCTGCAGCCTGTCCCAGGAATCCTCGCGGTGGCGATACATCCCAACATAGAGGCTGTACGCACCTTCGGGAATGGCAGTTATAGTCAGCTCATCAGTAACCTGCTCGCCCGTTGACCATATCGAAGTGGGATACTGCCCGCCACGCGGCTGTCTATCCAACTGGGCTACGATCTGATCATCCGAATCCACAACGTGAATGAAGGTGGTATAGTCGACGGAGGGAAAAGCAGTCGCCCGCCAAAAGAGGATCAGCTTCAGACCGTCTGCGACTGACTCAAGAGTGTATCCGTCAAGAGCAAAAACATTGCCAAAGTTGACTTGAGTAGCAGTCTCAGGGATTCGGTGGTCAGCGGGTAAGGGGACTTTGAACGTCTCGACAACAAGGAAATCAACACCTGTCGTCAAGGGAATCCGGTTGCGCCCTATCAGATCAACTACGCCCACGCGTAATTGATAGGGTCCTGGGGCCAGATTTCCTGGAACTGAAAGGCGAAGAGTTAGCGGCATTTTCATCCCCAGCCTCCATGTTCTGACCCTGTAGACTCCATTCAATGGCCAGCGATGAGCGTTCGCGATTACTATGTCGCGAATCGGGTCGTAGAGTTTCACGAATATCTCGACATCTCTCTCTACGCGTTGCGCGGGTTGCCAATACAATGTAATGTCGATAGGAGATCCTGGTCTCAATTCGCCACTTTCGAAGCCTACGAGATTCAAGTGATTGGCAAAGCTGGCCTGAATAGAAAGAAACGATGGGGAAACTCCTTTCCAGTGCGCAGAGTTCACTGTGGCGACGTCAACTCCGTTGCTGGCAACGATTGTCTCCCTTTCTCCTTCAATGGGTTCAATTCCGCCCGGTAAAGGCGGAAGAAAATAGGCTGTTCCGTCCTTTAGCAGTACCCACTCATCCTGCCTGAATTCTGACGAAATCCACTCAGTTGTAGGGCGCAGAGGGTCTGTAGTTTGAATTACTTTGACAATCTCGCCTTGCTCGACAAGACCGTCTTGCCAGCCGAGGCGCTGCCGGTAGTGCTCGGCCAACAGGAAAGCAAGCGGCGCGCGCTGATATTCACTGGAAGGAAGAAGGATCGGCGATTCCAAATGCCTCCCGATGTACTCAGCCACTGCAATTTCCACCAGGCTGTTTTTCCACTCCAGGCCGTCGCTGGCGAGGACTTGTGTTTTGACCCGAGTGGCATAGTCCCATTGTCGCGCCAGTCCGAAAGACAATACAAGGAGTAGAACGAGATAGCCGCCCCAGTCCGGCAAAAGGCGGATCCTTTCTGTACGTTCCCACAGGATTGCGCCTCCTGAACCAGCCATCAAGAAAATGAAGGGAAGAGCGGGAACAAGCCGTGTTGCGGAGGGATTGAACCCTTCAAAGGCAAGCAAGTCCGGTAAGAGCATGGTCAGCATCATGAGAAAGACAAAGACGTACATGTCTCTTCGTTTGACAATTGTGTAGACAATTCCCGTTACAAGAGCAACTGCGAGGACAGGGGTCAGAAGCGATTTGAAAGAAAGAGGGTTGTACGCGTTGTTCCAGTGCCAAGCAATCATTTGCATTTGACTTACAATTTTGCCAACGATTAGGGCGATAGGATCAGGAAATTCGAAGACAATGCGCCCGGTCGTCTGTTGCGTGCGGGCGAGAAAGGTATAGGGATGAGTGACGAACAGAATCCATTGCGGCAGTGCGACGGTAGCGGCGACAGAAGCCGCAATGACCAGTCCTTTCCAGCGCGCTAAATGTCGGCGATTTACCAAAATGGCGCCTGCGCTGGCAACCGCCAGGGCTACGGGAAAGAATCGCGCAACGATATAGATATATTGGCTCATGCCGACGGCAAAACCGGCAAGCGCGAAGTCCTTCCAGTTTCCTCTTCTAAGCCCGCGCCACAGGAAGGCAACTGCAGTCAGTTCAATTGCGGGCAACAGAGCGCCTTCGATACCGTAGCGGGAAAACGAGGCAAAGAATGTTGACAATGCAAGCCCCAGTGCCGCGATCACGGCCGTTCGCCGAGCAAATGGCGTTCCCTGCTGTAGAAAAAGCCAGTACCCAGCCATGTAAATGGCCGGTGTAGCCAGAGCTCCACCTACAATTGTTATTCCCCGCAGTGCCGCGCGCGTGAACCCCAGTCCTGAAAAGACCAGAGCCTGCAGATATATGATTAGAGGATGGGGCCCGAATTGATGATATATGTAGAATGGAATAAGCTTGTCATGAATGAAATCTAATGCGTAAAGGCCCAACCTGCTGGCATCGCCGTTCAACCCCGGCGGTGCTGTAAGCCAGTGCAGGCTGTAGATCGTCAGACTGACAAGGAATAGTGCCGCGGGCGTCAAGATGGAAATGTACTTGCCCATTTCAAGCCGCCCCCTTGGAGATTTCAGACTGTCCTGATAGTAAGTGTACTATTGGAATGTCCTGAATAGTACAATTGCAACTGACTCATATTGGCGCTACTGCCAATAGTGCAACCCCAACGCCGCGCGGATGCCGGTTCGCCTCCGACAAGATCCAGCCGAAGTGGGTGAGATTCGGGCAATCCTGGAGGGATGTCCCTAAAACAGGTTCTTTTTCGGAATGGATTTCTCCTCAGACTCCAGCAGTCTAAAGGCAATTGGTCCAGATAGTGCTATCGGCTGAAAGGGCGAAGACGGATGAAACACTGCAGAGTTGAATCATTTCGATTGCGACCAGGCAGGACTTAACTCGTGTTCGTTGCAATGTCTGCAGTTCACTCTACCAAATGGACAAGGAATCCTTACGAACTGCCGGCGATAATAGGATGAAGCGGCAGCAGCGACGCGAGTATGCTGGGAATCCCCCAGCACAGCCGCAGTTTCCCGTTGTACTCGCCTTCGGCGGTCTGGTAGCGCTCTTTTTTTCCCCGTATATTTTAGGACTGGCTGCCTTCCCTCACGGCGACTTCAATCACCATTTCCTTCCATTCAGTCTGTTCCAACAGAATGCTCTCCTGACCTTACGGCTACCCGTCTGGGTTCCCTACGCCAACGCCGGACACCCCTTCCTGGCCGACGCACAGTCGGCCGTCTTTTATCCGATTAGCAATTTTCTTCTTCTGCTGACGGGATTCGTTCACAGCGCCGCTGGCAGACTCTATTGGTTGCAGGTAGAGGCCGCATTGCATGTCTTCCTGGCAAGCGTTTTCACGTATATGCTTGTCAGGCGGCTGACCGGAAAGCGAACTGCCGGGTTTGCAGCTGGCAGTATCTTTGCCTTTTCCGGTTTTCTCACCGGGTATCCTCTTCTACAGTTGGGCGTAGTTCGTACAGCCGCCTGGCTGCCCTTAATCCTGCTTCTCTTGCTGCCCCAGAGAGACGGCCGACACTGCTTGAAACGATGGCTTCTTGCCGCCTGCGTACAAGCTGTCGCTTTCTTTGCCGGCCATCCCCAGACATTTCTGTTTCTAACCTATGCTGTGGCCGGCTGGATGCTGATGCTCGCCTTTATTGAAATGCGCATTCACTTTACGGGCAGTCGGGAGCATATCGGAGCTTCTGCGCTTGGAGCGCTTTTGCAAATGACCGGTCGTGCCCTGGCATTCGTCGCGGCCCTTATTGCTATGACTCTGGGACAGCTGTGGCCGGCAATTGAGTTCGCTCAACGTTCCGTCCGCGCTTTCGTCGGCAGTGAGTATCTGAGCGGGGGATTCCCGTTGCAGGACACATGGCAGTTCATGTTTCCGGGCGTTCTATCTCATTTCTCTCCCCAATACATCGGTGTAGCCGGTCTAGGGTTGGCTCTCTTTGCATTCGTCGGCCTATTCTCGAACCGATTCAGTCTTGCTGGAGGCGACCGAGTCCTTGTCCCAGCGGCCCTGTTTTTCGTCATTTGCGGCGGCATAGCCTGGCTGCTCTCCTACGGTGAAAACGGGCCATTGTACGGCCCCTTCTATCGCTTCGCGCCGGGAGGAAGCTTGTTTCGCGGCCAGGAGCGGGCAATTTACCTGGTCGTGTTTTCGCTAAGTGCGCTCAGCGGCTACGGACTGGCTCTATTGACATCACTGTCTCAATGTTTGCGAAGGAACTTGAGTTGGGCCTTCGCAGTGGTTGCGGCGGCCGGTGCAATGCTTTTCGTAACATGGTGGCCTCTTCCAGAGAACTCCGAGCTTTCGAGGGCCGCCCTGTACTTTTCTTGCGGCAAATCACTTCTTTTCGCCGTGGTCTTTGCCAGCCTGTGCGGCGTTCGCAACATTACCAGAACACGGATTTTACTGCTGCTTTCCTTTCTTTTGGTCGATCTCTTTATCACGAATTTTGCAACCAATATCGCCGACGGTCCGTCGATCCGGGCCGAGCTTGCACGGCCTGAAATAGCCGCCACTCTCAGAGCGGCAAACGATTTGGCTGAAGAGACGAATGGTCCACCACCGCGTGTATACAATGAAGACAGACTGCCAAGGAGCAGCGGAATATCCGCAGAATGGGAAGACGTAGGAGGAAGCAGCCCTCTGCGGACGCTCTCATTCGACTCGCTCTTTACTGACGTTCCTTTCGTCAGAATGTGGGAACTGACCGCCGTGGGGACCGTACTCACCTGGAGGGAGGAGTTGCCTGTCGAAAGCCAGTTGATAGCCAGGTTTGAACATCCCGATGGAAGCGAGTCGCGCTTACATAAACTCGGCACCCTTTCACCCAGGTCCTGGTGGACTAACAGAGTTAGGCGAGTTGATGACAGAATCGCGCTTGCGTTGCTGTCTGATGCCAACTTTGACCCGCAGCAGGAAGTTCTGATCGCCGAGTCCGACGCCGCTGCCCTTGGAGACGCGTGGGAAGATGATCGAATATCTTTCGGAGACTCGGTCAGTGCTGAAATAGACGTCGAACAGAAAGGACCGGCCCATTTGGTCATCGGTATCGACAGCGATCAGCCCGGTCTTCTCTTCGTCAGCGAGAACCATATGCCTGGCTGGCAGGCGGAATGGACCGAAACGGGTCTACATTCGCGGCCTACTAATCTGCCGGTCGTACGTGCCCACCAGGCCTTTCTGGGAATCCCTGTCCCTGCCGGTAAAGGCACACTGGAACTGACCTATCGTCCGGCCAGCGTTCGTTGGGGCCTAGCGATCAGCGCCTTCGCCTGGATCGCGGCGCTGCTCGTATTGCGCGGGCAGATCGCAGCGGCGCTCGGAACCGTTAGGAATCGATTTCGACGTTTTACCAGAGAGCTAAGGCAAACTGATATTTCGAATTCAGCCATTTGGGGGAGTCTTGATCCTCGCCGGAATGATTCTGAGGAGTTCCGCCCACTAAGTCAGGGGCTGTTAGCAGACATCCGGTTCCATCGCGCGGTAGTACTGCTCGCCACCCTTATGGGCTTCGCGCTTCGGTTTTACCAGTTGGCCGACCAGGAACTGGTTCCAGGAGAGGCGTTGTCCTATTGGTTCAGCCAGCTTTCATTCTCCCGCCTGATTCATATGTTCAACGAAGGAGGGGGGGCGACCTTCTCCGCCAGCTACTGGTTGAACCACCATTGGCTCCGACTCGCGGGGAGCAGCGAGTTTACCTTACGTTCGATTTCGGCTGTTCTGGGCACTCTAGCCATTCCTCTCCTTTACCGCTTCGCCAGGGAGCTGCGCTTGCCCGCTTTTGCCGCATTGACGGCAACCCTCTTGATGGCCTTGGGTTCATACGCAGTTCGGGTCAGTCAGAATGTACTTCTCAATCCTCTTAGTCTGACTCTTACAGTTGTCAGCGCTACGCTGGCCGTGCGGCTCATCAGCGGATCCAAGAGCAAGACTGTTTTCCTTGCGTATGTCCTGTGCGGGGCAGCAACCATCTATACCCATATTTTCGCAGTTCTTGCTCTCCTGGCACAGAACCTGTACGTGCTGTTCGTGTCAGTGCGCGACTATCGGGGCAGAAAGAACTCGTCCACGCCAATCCCTCACAGGTCAATGCTTATACGCTGGGCTTGGGCGCAGTTCTCGATAATTGCCCTATGCATCCCATGGCTGGTAAGTGCCTCGTCCGGGACGTTCGATTTCACCGGAAGCAGTACAGCCTCCTCCGTTGTTTCGATGTTGTGGTGGAGATTTGCCGGCTATCCTATCGGAGATCTCGTGCCGGGGAGAATCTGGCTGTTGAATGCCGGACTATTCGGGGCCGTCTCCATCGCGGCCGCAGTCATTGGCGCCCTTCTCTTCGCGCGAAAGAGAACCGACATGGATAGCAGGCGTGCCGAAGGTGAGAAGGAAATCGAAAAAGGTAACGATTCAACGACACAGGATTCGTTGCCCCAGGTGCCAGGTAGTAGCCCGATCGTCTTTTTGCTGCTCTTGATGCTTATGGCCCCGCTCGCATATTGGGGTCCTCTCTACCAGCATTGGTTGCATGGAAGCCTTTATGCGGTGACACTGCCCCCTTATTTGCTATTGGTGACCATCGGGCTGACGCACGTTGGCGGCTGGATTGAGAGCTGGCTGGGTTGGAGATGGAGGACCTGGACTAACGATGCCGGGGCGGACGGTCCATTTTTTTTGAAGAGAGTTCGCATCGGCAGCGTTGCCGCAGTCGCTCTTGTCCTGATCCTGGTCGCGGGCAATCTGTTCACGTGGCGAAACTACCACTTTGATCCTGAGTTCAACAGTTCGAGAGGACTGCGGGAACTGTCCTCAGTACTGGAGCGGTGGAGCGCCGGGCTGTATCCGGACGAGGTTCATATCCTCCAGAGCTTCCCCGACCCCACTCTCTTCCTCTATTATTACAGGGGAGATGTCGAGGATTCGGTCTTGCCGCGTCATGACCACGACTTGAATAGCGCAACGAACGCCGTGAACGCGCTGCGGGAGAGCGACATACTGAGAATCATACTGCCGGTAAGTTTGAACGATGATCAAGAAGGTCCAAACCTTGCCAGGCAGGCGCTAGCCAGTTCCTACCAGCTGGCGGGCCAGAAAACGTTTGGACCCTGGCTCGTCGAACTTTACTCGCGGCCCAATCCCGAAGCATGGCGGCTCTTCGATGTCGAATTTGCCAACGGTCTGGTCCTTGAACGGGCCCAGGTCAGCCCGCAATTCCCTCCCGCCGGCGGCAGAATGGTTGTGCACCTGGAGTGGAGGGGGAATCCGGCGGCCCTGACCGGAGGGGAAAAGATCTTCCTGCACTTGCTCGACGAGAATAGCAACCTGGTCGCCCAGTGGGATCCGGAATTCCGAATGTACGGTGCAAAACAGTCGACAGCCGCGGCGATGCCGATACCTTCAACCCTTCCGGCTGGATCCCTACGCCTTGTAGCTGGACTCTACGACGTAACTGTTGAAGGCGCGCCCCGCGTACTGACGTCGGCAGGTGAAGATTCCCTACAATTGGCGTACTTTCATGTTACAGATTGCGATGTTTGTGGAAGATGACAGGTATGACCGATTTGGAAAGTTACACTAGTTTCCCTATCAGTCCTCTCAACATAGTGTCCGATTTATCCCTGCAAGGTGGAAGATTGACCAGTTCAACAGGAAAAACGGTAGTTTCTCACCGTGCTGCCCACCAAACATTTGGTCAGGTAAACGGATTCGCGGCGACTCCGGCTGTAAGGTTTGCGAGGGAAGGGATCCTTTGTGCTCTCTAGGCTTCCCAAAGGTATGGATATGGAGAAGGGGTTGGTCAGCCTCATTGTCACTGCGTTTTTTCTGACAGGAATTGCATATAGCCTGGTCGTTCCCCCCTTCGAGACGCCCGACGAAATCTACCACTACGCCTTCGCCCGCCATTTGGCTGCGGGCAACGGCCTTCCTGTACAGGGACTTGACAGGACCGGCCCCTGGGAGCAAGAAGGCAGTCAGCCTCCCTTGTACTACAGTTTGGTCGCGCTGGCGACGGCCGGCATCGATCAGACCGGCCTCGAAGGATTCGCAGTGCAGAATCCCAGAGCCAATCTCGGCGACCCGCATCAGCAGGGCAACAAGAACTTCATGCTCTTCAGCGCTCGAAGCAGACCTCTCACAGGAGTGAATCTGGCGCTGCATGTTGGCCGCTGGATTTCCCTAGCGCTTGGCACGCTAACTGTCTACTTTACCTATTTGCTCGCACGCTACGCCTTTCCCACTGACAGATGGTCCCGTCTTCTGGCGACTGCACTGGTGGGGACTATTCCGCAGTTTACATTTATCAGCGCAAGCCTTTCTAACGACAATATGATAACCGTCGTCAGTGCGGCTTCGCTGGTCTGTATGGCCGCGCTGGGCGGCCGGACCGTGAGAATGGGCATCCGCTGGTGGGAGTGGGTGGGACTCGGCTTGCTGCTGGGTCTGGGTGCGCTGAGTAAACTACAGGGGCTGGGGCTGCTTCCGCTGGCAGCCTTTACCTTCGTTCTGTATGCCAAGAGGCAAAAGGACTGGGTAACTCCACTGCAGGGGGCACTCTTGGTCGGGGGTGTAGTCCTCATCGTGGCGGGGTGGTGGTACACTCGCAACATTCTCCTATACGGAGATCCGTTCGGTACTACGAATCTGCTTGGCATAACCGGTCAGCGGGTGGCGCCACTGACTTTACCGGGACTGTTCGGAGAACTGCGCGGCCTGCAGATGTCCTTTTGGGGCATATTCGGATGGTTCAGTATTCTCCTTCCGTCGTGGATCTACAGCCTCCTTGAGTTACTAACCGCCTTAGCTATAACGGGCGCCATCATCGCCTGGCTGCAGTCAATGCGTACTTCTCCCAATTCAGACGCGCATCAAGAGCAGCATGGAAGCGCTGTTAGTATCTCCTGGGTTTGGGCCTTGATTTCTCTCTTTCTCCTGGCCTACTGGATTTCCATCGCACAAGGTTCGCAGGGCAGACTCTTGTTTCCGGCCATCAGCGCACTGGCAGTGATCGCCGTGGTCGGCCTTCGTTTTTGGGCCGACCTTCTTCCCCGCCTCGTGCGCGTTGGGCTGGGGGCTTTTGTGCCTCTTGGCCTGTGGTCTTGTTCCCTCTATGCCCTGGTTGTTCTTTTGCCTGACTCGTACGGTTTGGACGCGATGGCCGACGTAGTAGATGAAGTGCCAGCAGATGCCATGATGATTGGGAAGGTATATGGCGGCGGCGTGGAGCTCGTGGCTGCCCGTCTGCCGGATCCTAGCTACTTTGCCGGCGAGAGCGTGCCTGTGACGCTATACTTCCGTGCCCACCAGAAACAGGACCAAGACCACGAACTGTTCCTCCATCTCTTGGATGCCAATGACATACAGATTGGAAACGTGACAACGCAGCCCGGCTGGGGTTCTCGGCCCCTATCTCTATGGCAGCCGGGCGTTTTATACGAGGACTCATACCAGATTCCACTCGAGCGGCCCTCGCCCAAAGTCGCCAGGATGTACGTTGGTTTCGTCGATCTGGCCTCCACCACCCTGGAGAGCGAGGGCCTCCTGCCGGTAGCAGGAGGAGGGCCCAGAATAGGGAGCCGTGTCATCTGGACGTTTTACGAGCAGCTGGAGCCGATAAATGTCAGATATGATGGCGGTATCTCACTTGTCGGTGTTGCGCTGGGCCAAGGAGAAGTCCAGTTTTGGACCATGGATCTGATTGAAATAGAAGAGAATCGTTCAATATGGGTTGCTTTGCAGTGGCAGGATCTCGTCGATTCAGAAACTGCTTACGCAACCTCGCTTCGGCTTCATGCTGCGGAAGCAGGGGAAAGCTGGGTCTACCAGGAAGATACGAATCTGTGGAAGCCTGACGGCGCCCCAGGTGGGGATCGGGGGCCTAATACCCCAATCGATTCGGTCGTTCACTTGGCTTTTCCGCCTGAATTGCCTGCCGGCGAGTATGAGTTGCGATTGGTATTATATGATGTTGATACCCTGCAGACTGTGGTTCAAGATGGTACCTGGGAGCCCGAGTTGATCCTGGCACGTATATGGCTGAACTGAGAGGATTCCGGACAGACACCATTCCAGAGGCCTACTAATGTAGATCCCAAATGAGATTAAGAGCTTGCGCATATCGGCAGAGCAGGCGAGACGCCCGCGATCCCAGAATGCGGTCTGTGTGAAAAGTCTTGGTATCAAATTGAATTCACATTAGTTCGATATCGTAGCCAATCGTCTACCGGCTTCATGAAGTGTTTCAATCCGTTTGGCAAAGGCAAAGCGCACGATGCCCTCGCCGTACCGTTCTCTGTCCCTCGTGTAAAAGTTGATCCCGGCCACCGAAGCCACACCGACCTCCGTCGTCAGCCAGCGGGCAAAGCGGTGCGAGTCCCACGCCGCTTGCGGTGCGTCGATGGCGGTATAGTCGGCCATAGTATAGTAGGAGCCCTCAGGCCGAACCGCGCGAAAACCAGCAGTTCGCAGCATGTCCAATATTACTTCGCGGCGCTCGCCGTATTCCTCCCGCATCTGTTGCCAGTAGTCGGTTGGCTGGCCTAAAGCAACCGCGGCCGCAGCCTGCAAGGGTGTCGGCGCGCAGATCGTGGAGTAGTCGTGCACTGCGCGGATGGCTGCGGACAGTGGCTCGCGGGCGATCACATAGCCCAAGCGCCAGCCTGTAACCGCAAAGCTTTTGCCTAGTCCGCCAACTGTTACTGTACGGTCAACCAAGCCGTCCAGACTGCCCGGCGAAACGTGCTCACGGCCGTCGTAGAGAATGCGGTCATAGATTTCGTCTGTAATCAGAATGAGATCATGCCTGTTGGTAAAGTCGGTGAGCGTCCTTATCTCATCGCTATCAAAGACTCGGCCGGTCGGATTATGAGGTGTATTCAGAAGCAGGGCCCGCGTCCGATCAGTGACTGCAGCCTCCAGTCGGTCCCCGTCGATTCGATAGCCCGGCGCCTCCAGGACTACCGGAACGGCTTCGGCGTCGGCCAGCAGGGCCGAAGGTCGGAAGTTCTCGTGCCCCGGCTCCAGAATAATCAGTTCGTCGCCGGGATTCAGCAAGGCTAGCAGAGAAGTGGTTATACCTTCGGTCACGCCGCAGACGACACAGATGTGAACATCAGGATCCACGGTCCAGCCCAGTTGAGTCGTGTACTGTTCAGCCAGCGCCTGTCGCAGGGGGGGATAACCCCAAGTGACTGTGTACTGGTTGGCCGCCCCGCGAATCGCCTCTACTGCGGCATTTACAATCGCCTCTGGTGGGTCGAAATCCGGGAAACCCTGGCTCAGGTTTATCGCTTCATGCTGCATCGCCAGCCGGGTCATCTCCCGGATCATCGACTGGTTGAAGTTGGTTGTGCGCGTTGCTGGGTACAAGGCGTGCCTCGCAATTCTTCTCTAGTCAAGTACTGCGGAAACGTGGAAATTCTACTCGAATCACGCTCTACTGGCAACGCTGAGGAGCGCGGAGTTAGCTTAGAGACATTAACAACACGTGGTTGGACGCCAGTCAAGCTTTGAGGTCGGGGGGCGGATTGTTCGCGATCTCAGGCACAGAACAGTTACCATGGTCTGACTCCCAGGCAGGGAACTTGCTTGACTTTAGATGCGGGCTATAGTATCTTCTCGTGCTATGTCCACCTGAATTGCCTTGAAGCCGGGCCAACGCTGGTGCGCCGGTAAGTTTTTGCTATCTCAAACTGAATCAGTCAGGCGAATGGCGACACTTCAAAATCATATCGCCGCAATTTCAACGCGAAAGCAACGACGGTGGTATCACCTGAACGGCGAAGAGCGGCTGGCATGGCTGCTCGTTCTGCCCTGGATCATCGGATTCCTTGCCTTCCAGCTCGGACCCATGTTGGCCTCTCTGGGGCTCTCCTTTACCGAGTGGCGCATGTTCACGCCACCAAAGTTCATCGGCCTGACGAACTACGCCGAGATGATTTCCGGTGACCCCCTCGTATTTCAAGCCTTTAAAGTAACGACCATTTACTCGGTAACATCAGTACCACTACGCATCGCTCTGGGCGTTCTGGTTGCCTTGCTTTTGAACGCAAGCGTTCGCGGGCTAGCCTTCATCCGCACAGTGTATTATCTGCCTGCAACGGTCAGTGGCGTAGCGGTGGCGATGGTCTGGCTGCTGATTCTGAACGGCGATTTCGGGTTGTTGAATCGGGCGCTCAGTCTGATTGGACTTGAAGGACCATATTGGTTGACCGACACGCGTACGGTACTCGCCTCTTTCGTGTTGATGAGTCTTTGGAGTGTCGGGGCCGGCATCATCATCTACCTGGCTGGTCTTCAAGGCGTCCCCAATGAACTCTACGAGGCCGCGGAAGTAGACGGCGCCGGTGACTGGGTAAAGTTCTGGAAGATTACGCTGCCGATGATCTCGCCCGTGCTCTTCTTTCAGTTCGTCATCGGAATGATTGACGCGCTGCAGGAGTTCGCCGGCCCATTTATCATGACGCAAGGCGGCCCCGGGAACGCCAGCCTTTTTGTCATGCTATACCTGTTCAGGCAGGGTTTCGAGTTTTTTCAGATGGGCTATGCTTCTGCGCTGGCCTGGGTCCTGTTCGTTTACATTATGTTGTTGACACTGATGATTATTCGGTCTTCAGCGGTTTGGGTCTACTACGAAGGCGAAGTAAGAGGAGACTAACCCATGGCTATACGCTCTATCGGTGAAAGCCAGAGCCGGTCCCGGGCCTTCAGAATGACATTTATCTATTTTGCCCTTGCGGCAGGTATGGTGATCGTCATTATGCCATTCTTGTGGATGGTTTCCACCTCGTTGAAGACACCGGCCTCCGTATTCAAGATTCCTACCGTTTGGATCCCCGATCCGGTCGTGTGGGCAAACTACCCCAATGCAATGACGATACTGCCGTTTTGGCGCTATATCTTCAATACAGCCCAAATCACCTTCCTGGCGGTAATTGGGGCGACGTTTTCCGGTTCCTTGGCGGCGTTTGCTTTTGCCAGACTGCGCTGGCGTGGTCGGAATTTCATGTTTGTCCTCGTTCTGACAACACTGATGTTGCCCTTCCAGGTCATAATGATTCCACAGTTCGTTCTGTTTCGCTCCCTTCAGTGGCTGGATACGTATCTCCCGCTTGTTGTTCCGGCCTTTTTCGGAGGCAGTGCATTCAATATCTTTCTGTTGCGGCAATACTTCATGACCATCTCCCCCGAGTTGGACGACGCAGCCATCATAGACGGCTGCAGCCGTTTCGGCGTGTACTGGCGCATCATTATCCCGCTATCCAAAGCCGCTCTGATGACAGTAATCATTTTCATTGTGCAGAATCGCTGGCAGAGCTTTCTCGTGCCGCTCATTTATCTGTTCGATCAGAAGAAGTACACGCTGGCCCTGGGTCTGCGCCTGTTCCAGAATCAGTACACAACCGATTGGGAGCTGATGATGGCAGCCGCCACCGTCAGCATGTTACCGGTGCTGCTTGTCTTCTACTTCGGGCAGCGATACTTTATTCAAGGGGTTGTGTTTACGGGTGTAAAAGGTTAGATATAGCTCAGGATCACAACCATTCAAAGCACGCCAAGTCACAAGGAGGGGGAACGGAGAATGTCGAATCAAATCAGCCGTAGAAGCTTTTTGCGTAGCACTGGTCTTGGAACCGGCGCCGTAGCTGTTCTTGCTGCATGCCAGCCGATGCCGACAGGAACAACGGACGGGGAGAATGGGGCAGCCGCGGCTCCCGCGCCCGAGCCCGTGACGATCACGTCGATGACATGGGGCTTTGGCGAACTGATGGATGAACTGTCTCAGGTCTTCGCTGAACAGAACGGAGGTGCGATTTCCGTCGAAGGGCAACCCTTGGGGTGGGGCGACTATTGGACGAAATTGAACACGCTATACGCGTCCGGTTCGCCGCCTGACGCTGCCTGGACACACACGGCCTGGGTTCGGCCGCATGCGGTCCTCGGCGTAATCGAGGATCTGAATCCTCGTATCGATGCAACGCCCGATTTCCCGGACGACTGGTATAGTTCGGTCTGGGGCCTGTTTACCTTTGAGGGTGGGCAATTTGGCAGTAGCTGGGACGTGGGTGTGCAGGGCATGTGGTACAATCGCAATCTTTTCGAGGAGGCCGGTCTGACCGGGCCGAGTGTTGGCTCAACCTATGCCGACTTGCTTGAGGCCGGTCTCACACTGACCACTGACCGAGGCGGCAACCATCCCCAGGACGACGGATTCAACAAGAGAGAAGTGTCAGTTTGGGGCATGTCGAACATGGTGGACAACTGGGTCAATGAGATCCGCCCGCAGGCTGTAGCGTGGAGCACGGACATCTTCGACGAAGATGAGACAGAGTGCATTGTAAACTCTGAGGCAACAATGGAGTTTCTCAATTGGTATCTTGACGCGATTCAGACGCACAATGTTCATCCTTCTGCCGACCTCATTGAGGGATTGGGCAATCTGTTTGTTTCAGGCAGTTCCGCCCTGATTTCAACCTTTCCAGGCGTCATTGACCAGTTCGACGGGTCCTTTGAGTGGGAGATCTCGCCCTACCCCAGGGGCGGCGCTAACGGAATTCACACGTTGAATGTGGGCGGTTCCGCGTTTTCGATTCCAAGTGAAAGCCCGCACCCTGAAGAAGCATGGGAATGGGTGAAGTTCAACGCCTCCGACTTGGCTCACCAACACTGGGCACAGAGAGGGATCATCAACGCGCGCCGCTCTACATCCAAGTACGTGCTGGAACAGATCGATGTCCCCGACACTTTCGTAGAATTCTACATGGATCGCATCGATGAATTCGGCGTGCCAGTGTGGCAGCACAAAAACCGTGCACAGATAAACACTGCGCTTACCTCGGCGTTTGAACTGGTCTGGCTAGGCGACCGTACGGTAGAAGATGCAGCAAATGCTGTCAAGCCAGAGGTAGATGAACTACTGGCAGACGCCTGATCCCGGACAGGTTTCTTGCTCATCATGAGAATGTATAGATTAGGGAAGGCGTTCCTCCTGCGTCTGGTTGAGAATCTTTCGTTTGCTCAATTCCAAGCGCCGTCAATGAACGATCGCAGCGCCCCCTTGCAGAGTCTTTTTGCCTGGGGGTGTTTTTCTACCCAGCCCGAGGCCCAACAATGACAGCAAAACGTCGTCCCAATGTTCTCTTGATTATGGCCGATGATCACGCCTCGGCCGCTTTTTCAACCTACGGCAGCAGTCTGAACAGAACCCCGAACCTAGATCGAATCGCCACGGAAGGGCTGCGTCTGGACCGCTGCTTTTGTACAAATGCGATCTGCACCCCCGCGCGGGCGTCGGTCCATACCGGAAAGTACAGTCACGTGACCGGAATCAAGACACTACAAGACGAAATCGACCAGACCCAGGAAACGACTCTAGGAATGCTTTTGCACGAGACAGGCTATCAGACCGCATTTCTTGGCAAGTGGCATCTCGGGCACGGTGGGCATAGCGATCCGGCCGGTTACGATTTCTGGAGCGTTCTGCCATTTCAGGGCCGATACTACGACCCTGAAATGACGGAAATGGGGGAGCCCAGAATAGAGAAGGGATATGTGACCGACGTGCTGACAGATAAAGCATTAAGCTGGCTGTCGCAGCGAGAAATGGATCGCCCTTTTTTCCTTGTCTGCGCGCACAAAGCGCCTCACGATCCGTTCCAACCTCATCACAAGCACAGGGACCTCTTCGCCGATGAACCAATACCCGAGCCCGCTACCTTTCACGACGACTACAAGGGTCGAGCGGCCGCAGCCGAAATGGCAACTGAGCAGGTGGCGCTGATGCACCTGAAGAACCATCTGCCCGATCCAGTTCCTCCTGGGCTGACCTCAGAGGAGCAGAAAGCGTGGAATTACCAGAGCTACATGCGCAATTACTTTCGCTGCGTCGCCTCTATCGACGAAAATGTGGGCCGCTTGCTGGACTTTCTGGATGAAAGCCAGATCACCGAGGACACCATTGTCATTTACACATCGGACCACGGCTTCTTTCTGGGAGACCACGGCTGGTATGACAAGCGGTTTATGTACGAAGAGTCGATTCGCATCCCCTTCCTGATGCGTTACCCGCGTGATGTTGAAGCCGGTTTGACCAGCGACCGCATCGCGCTGAACATAGACTTTGCGCCGACCATTTTGGATTACGCAGGCGTGTCAGTGCCTCTAGATATGCAGGGTCGATCTCTTCGCCCACTCGCTGAAGGTAGGCCGCCGTCCGACTGGCGCACTTCGATGTACTACCGTTATTGGATGCACTTGGCCCACTTCAATATCCCCGCCCATTACGGCATCCGGACCGAGCGCCATAAACTGATCTACTACTATGGGGAAGCCCTCGGCAGTGCCGGCGCGATTGACGAACCTACAACGCCGGAGTGGGAGCTCTTTGATCTCGAAAAAGATCCTAAAGAGATGCAGAATATCTACCACGACCCGGTCAACTCCGGCCTGGTAAGCGAGCTCAAGCTCGAACTGGAGATGTTACAGAGAGAGTTAGGTGACAGCCCGAGCGACCGGGGCTCATAAATGCAGCGCGGCTCAAGATACTCTCATCTACAGGTTTTGGAGAAAGAACTATCTAGAATGGCCTTCCTTAAGCCGGTGAAGTTCCACGAGCCCTGAATCGCGAATCTGGGCGAGTTGGGCCAGTGAGAGTCCCGCCGCGGCCTCTTCTACCTCTCTGACAATCTGCACGGTAAGTTCCTCGGTCAGGCTTGGTTCCCCCAATGTTCGCCAGCGGGCTTCCTGTGTCGGCCCCAGATGACGCATGTAATGGGCAATGCCCTCATCGCCCCCGGCCAGATGATAGGTGGTGAAAGGCCCCTGCAACGCCCAGCGCAGGCCCGGGCCCTGGGTGATGACCTTGTCGATGTCCTCTACAGATGTGATACCCTCGGCCACCAGGTGGACCGCCTCTCGGAAGAGCGCCGCGGCGAGCCGGTTGGCGATATGGCCGTACGCCTCTCTTTTCATCAGTACAGGCGCCTTGCCCATGGCTCGGTAGAATTCCACCGCCCATTCCAAAACTGCGGGTGCGGTCTGCACGCCGCCGGAAATCTCCACCAACGGGATCAGATGGGGGGGATTGAAGGGGTGGCCTACAAGCAGACGTTCCGGATGCCTGGCAGCAGCCTGAATGTCCGACGGAATCAATGCGGTGGCGCTACTGCTGACGATTACCTGCGGACCGATTACCGATTCGAGCCTTTGCAAGGTGTCCCGTTTTATGTCTAAGCGTTCGGGGACATTTTCCTGAACGAATTGGGCTGCGGCCAGCTCATCGCCGATTTGAGATGAAAATCGCAGATAGTTATGGTCGATCTCCGCGACCAGTCCTATGCTTTCCAGTGCGGGCATCATCCCGTCGATGGCGCGCCGCAGTTCCACTTCCTCACGGGCAGGATCGACTGCGATTACCTCCAGGCCGTTTGCGAGAAAACAGGCTGCCCAACTTGCCCCGATTGTCCCGGCCCCGATTACAGCGACCGTTTGGAGACGGTCCACCGGAACGAGTTCTACTGAATGATTCGGATTCATTTCAGATTCTCATCTCTGTGAGGTCTTTCTGACAGACGCGCCGTACGCATGGAACGACGGGTCGGTAAGAGATTCATTTCCGGCACAGGACCGGATTCAGTTGCTCGCGGGAGATTATTGGGGAGCCGGAAAGGATCACATAGAGGATAGAAAGCTCTGGAAACGGTCCAGCACCTCGTTCATTCCCGGGTGGTCGTCGCGGAGCAGCTCCTCCAAGCTCGCCCCGGCGTCCGCCCGTTCGATCATTTTGGCTGCCTTTTCGTCCGTCTCCAGGTCGACATAGCTCGTTGACAGGCGCAGTGAAAGCTCCTGAGCTGGCGTGCCGAAATCCGATCCGGGCAAAGTCGCGATCTGCCATTCCTCCAACAGATAACGCGCGAGGTCAACAGATGTTTGCACACCGCGGGATGCCAGGGGATTGCGCCAGTGATCGAAATTGGGGAACAGATAGAAACCGCCCATCGGTTCAGCGCAAGTGACGTCCAGTTCGCAGAGGCCGCGCCAGAGGTAACGGGTTCGGGCGGCGTGCAGCTCCGTGCATTTCTCTACGTAGGCGGCCAGTTCGGAATCGTCAGCATAGGCGGCGACGGCTGCATACTGGATGGGCGCCGACGCAGTGGACCAGAGTTCGCTGCCGACTTTCGCGACCGCTTGGAGAAGCTGCTGTCCATTTTCACCTGGCGGTAAGAGCGCCGTCCCCAATCGCCAGCCGCCGAGCGAGAGATGCTTGCTCACCCCACCAAGTACGACCGTTCCCTCCGGGTAGTAGCGGCTGATCGAGACATGCTCGCGCCCGAACGCGGTCAGCCCATAAATCTCGTCTGAAAGTACCAGTACCTGCTCACGCCGGCAGATCGCTGCAATCTCTTCGAGCAGATCGGGCTCAAACATCTGCCCAGTCGGATTGCTAGGGCTGTTTAGTATCAGCAGGTGATGACCATATGGGGCGTGTCGGAGGAGTTGATGCAGCCTTGCTGGGTGAAGCCGGTGACCGTCCTCCGGACTTGCCGGCAGCCGCAGCACCGGTCGGTTGAACAGCCGGGACTGCGGCTCATAGCTCACCCATGAAGGCGTATGCAGAACCGTGGCCCCCGCCACCGCCATCTGGAATGCGAACAAAAGGGCCTTGCTGCCCGGGGCGACGATGACCTGGTCGGCCTCAATTTCACTTTGCAGTTGGCGGGAGTGAAAACTGGCTACAGCCTGGCGGAGTTCGGGAATCCCGGCGCTGGGTAGATAGCTCTGGCGGGAGGCGTGTTCTACCAGTGCGCCGACGATCCTAGGATGAGCGGGAAAGCGCGATTCGCCAAACCCCAGGTGGAAGACGGTCTCGCCCTCGGCCCACATATGGCGAACGCGTTCGTTGATAAGAAGGGTAGGCGAGGGAGCAAGCCGGTTGCCCAAAGAGGAAGACAGAGAGAATTTCACTTGCGAGCTTTACGCATTGCGGATTGCCAGCACTAACCAACCCAAAAGGCCTTCTCGAGGTCGGTAAACTCTTCAGCCGGCCCCTGGAACTTGTTGCGTCCTAGCTCCAGAACATAGACGTAGTCAGCAATCTTCAGGGCCGAACGAATTTCCTGGTCCACCAGCAGGATTGTCAGACCGTCTCGATCCCGCAGATCGACGAGCATCTGGTAGACCTCTTCGGAAAGCAGCTTGGCCAGGCCGGCGGTCGGCTCATCTACCAGGATTAGTTTGGGGTCGGTCATGAGTGTACGGCCGATTTCGACCATTCGTTGCATGCCGCCAGAAAGTTCTCCGGCGTTGGATCGGCGACGGGGTTTCAGATCGGGAAACCGGTCGTAGTTTTCCTCGAGTTTGCGTTTGATGCGGATCTTGTCGTTTTTGAAAGTCCACGCACCCAATTCCAGGTTTTCCTCCACCGACATGAAGCGGAAGACGCCGGGCTGCTGGGGGATGTAGGAAATGCCCATATTAATGCGTTCGTGCGTAGGCACGTCGATGATCTCCTGCTCGTTCAAGCGGATCTGACCCTGGTTGGGGCGAAGAAAACCATAGATGGCCTTGAGCATGGTCGACTTACCCACTCCATTTGCGCCGAGAACGGTGGTGATCTTGCCGCTTTCGGCTTGCATTGAGACGCCCTGCAGGATGTTCAGGTCGCGGTAGTATCCTACGTACAGATCATTGACTGCCAACATTACTCTTCGTCCTCGCCCAAATAGGCCGCTTTCACCAGAGGATCTTCCCGCACCTCCTCCGGGTCGCCGTCAGCGATCAAGTCACCGTAGTTCAGCACCAGCAGACGGCGGCTGAGCGTAAAGATCGTGTCCATATCGTGGCTGATGATTATGAAAGCTTTGCCCTGGGCATTTGTCTCGGTGATATAACGGTAGATCACCTCCATTAACCGGGGATGAACACCGGCGAAAGGTTCATCCAGAATGATCATCTGCGGATCGAGCATCAAGAGACGGCCCAACTCAAGCAATTTCTGCTGGCCTCCCGAAAGGGCCCTTGCATATTCGTTGCGAAGGTGGGCGATCGTCAGGAACTCCAAGATCTCCTGCGCTTTCTCCTCAAAATCGCGTTGGCGGGCCGTAGCCCGCATCGCCATGGCGGGAATGAGCAAGTTTTCCAGTACAGTCATACGCCTAAAGGCCCGCGTAACCTGAAACGTACGGCCCAGGCCAGCGCGGGCGACACCATAGGGCGGCCGAGTATCGATTCTTTCCCCATTCATGTAGACCGTTCCGCTGGATGGCTTGAGAGCGCCGTCCAGAATGTTGGTCAGCGTCGTTTTCCCAGCACCGTTCGGGCCAATTAGACCGATCAGCTCAGGCCCTTCGACAGAAAAGGAAACGTCCTTCAGTACCTCTAGGCCGCCAAAGTTCTTGTAAATGTTGTTTGTGGTCAGGTTGAGCATGGTAGCTTACCGCCTGGGAAACTTAACTTGCACTGTCATCACTGCTGGAAGAAGCTTCGTCCGTCGCTTCCTCCTCTTCCGCTACCTCCGCTCCAACTTCCTCCTCCTGAGCCCGGATCGAAACCGTCTCTTCGGCGACACCGCCGCGACTGATGCGCTCCAAGAGCGGAAATAGGAGTCCGTTGCGCTGGAAGCGCAAGGTAAGCATGAGCAGAATGCCGAAGAAGACCAGCCGCCAAAGTGTCATATCGATGTGAATCGGCCCGATAGAGACGCTGGTGCGTAGAAGTTCGAGAACGAATGTGATGATGATGGCGCCTACTGACGCCGTGTAGATGTTTTCCAGTCCGCCGATAACGGCCATTGCGATCACCAGAGACATCTGCAGGATAATCAACGTATTTGGTGTGATGATTCCAATGTAATGGCCCTGTAAGGCGCCGGCTGCAGCCGCCAGCGTGCTCGTGATAACAAAGACCAACACTTTGTAGCGCACAATGTTGACGCCCAGTGCGGCCGCGGCCTCCTCGTCCTCTCGTATCGCGCGGATGAACAGTCCGAACCTCGAACCGGCCAGCCACGTCATCAACGCCATGGCAAACAGGAACAGGAGAAGCATGGCGTAGTAGGGCGGTATCTTGCTCGTCGAACTGAAGCCGGCGATGCCGCCGGGAAAGAGCGGCACCAGCTCCAACCCACTCTGACCCTCGGTAATCGGAATTTCCGCGCTGATCGAGGCGCGCAAAATCTCGGAAAAGCCAATCGTAAACAGGGCCAAATAAGTACTGCGCAGACGGAGAACCAGCCAGCCGACCAAAAGGCCAAAGGTCGCGCCCATGACCAGTCCCATTGCAATGCTTGCCCAAACGGGTGGAAAGACGATCAGGGTACCGGCTGGAAGGGTCTCAGTCTTGGCCATGTCGAGACAGGACTCGTCAATCGTCCCGACCCGCCGAATGTTCAAAATCACCAGCCACCAGTTGCCGAGCAGCGGTACATCGGTACATAGCTCGGACGGAGCGGTAGTGAATCGAATGAACTTTCCAATCAAGCCGGAGGTGTAGCCCCCGATCGCCATGAATGCCATGTGGGCAAAAGAAAACTGTCCTGCGTATCCGGCCAAAAGGGACCAGCTGGAGGCAAGAATTGCGTAGAAAAAGGCCGTAATGGCAAGGTGCATAAAGTAGCTGCTGAGCTCAAGAGAACCCAAGCCGTCCAATTCTGAAGAAGCAAGCGGGATTAACAGCAGAATGACCAGGGCGATCGACCCCGAGACGCGGTAGAGAACTGTTGGGTTCATAGCTCTCGCCCAAAGAGTCCGGTCGGTTTCAGCAGGAGAACCAACGTGAGGATAACCATGCCATAGGCAGGAATATAGGCGGCTGCCCGGGTCGCGTCTGGAATGCAACCGGTGCCTGCTGCTTCCACGAGCCCAACGACCAGACCGCCTAGAAATGCGCCGGGCAGACTCCCCATGCCGCCAAGTACGATGATGACGAAGGAGCGGGCCGCGGCAGGAATGCCCACCTGAGGCAGCCAGGAAAAGACCTGGACAAGAGAGGCGCCGGACAGCCCAGCGAGCATCGCGCCCATGCTGAATGCCAGTGTGTTCATTGAGTCGGGATTGATTCCTGTGACAGCTGCGGCCTGTCTGTCCTGACTCACGGCTCTTAGGGCCTTGCCTACCCAGGTCCGGTAAAGGAACCAGAGCAGGCCCGCCAGCATGAGTAGGGCAAGAACTGCGGCCGTGAACCGGGGATTGGGGACGGAAATCGCGTCAAAGATAGTGACATTGCCCGGCGTCATTTTGAGTAACGCGCCGGAATCGACGGGCAGTTCCAGGCGAGGGAAAGGGAAGAATCGCTGCGCTTTCACCGGCACTGCCGAAGTCAGTGCCTGGGTAAAGTACTGCAGGAAAAACGCCAGCCCGAAAGTTACCAGAATAGCGTATTCTGTAGGTCGTTCGATCTCTCCGCTGCCCATAGGGCGCAGGAAGATCCTTTCGAAGATATATCCGATGGCAAAGGTTACAATACAACTCGCCAGGATTGCGACTATCGGCGATACGCCAGGAATCCATTCGGCTGTCATGAAATAGGTGACCATGCCGCCGATCATATAGAACTCGCCGTGCGCAAAGCTGACTACGCCCAAAATGGAGAATATGAGGGTAAGGCCCAACGCCATCAGCCCGTAGATGACGCCAATTACGATTCCGTTGGCAAGTTGTGAGATAACAAAACCGCCGTTTGCGACGCAGAGATTATCGGGATCTGCGAGGGCAAAGGCGACAACGAAAATGCCGACAACAATTGCGATTGCGATTCCGTTCAGGCGGTTGGTTATCTTTGGCGTGGCGATCCAAAGAGGAATGAGGCTGAAGGGACCCAAGGCCGCGCCGATTACCGCGCCGCCGAAGGATGCTTGGGAGATCTCAAGGTCTTTGCGAGCGTAGATGCGTGGTGTTACGACTCCGCCAAGAGCACCCCAGAAGAGTATCCACAGAAGCGCCCAACCGAAGATCGCTGCGTTTTCCATGGTTCAGATCCGAGCCTGGTGGGCAGTGGGATGGTATTTCGCTAGGTCGAAAAAGGAGGCGCCTTCTGCTGCGGCAGATTTGTACAATCAAGGCGGATTATCTGCGATCCAGGAGATGGATTGCAGATAATCCGTCCAGGATTATGCGGCAGCGGTCAGCGTGTTACTCCTGACCGACTATGATCGGTGCGCCGGTCTGGTAGATATCCGGGTAAACGACGGTCGTCTCAGTGGCGTCCTGCCCTTCTTCCTGGTACTGTACAATGGTAATAGCGGGGTCAGGGAACTGGTGCCACCACTTGGGGTCCACGCCCGCCTGGTCAGGTGTATTGCTGCGATTGATCGGAAAGGTGATCGGACCGAGAGCGCCCATGTGGTTGATATTCTCGAGGGCATCAATTATGTCGGACGGGGCGGTCGACCCAGAGTCTTCGATGGCCTGGGCAATCAGCATGATCGAATCGTAGGAGGCCATTGCGTAGGACTCTATGTCGTCCTTGCCTGTGCGGGCCGAGTACTCGGCTACGAGGGCCTGGGCTACGTCATTGTAGAGCTGCTGAGGAAGACCGATGCGGCGCACAAAGCAGTGGTTGCCGTCGGGGACGTTTGTCCAGAAGGCATCACTAACGAGCGAGACCTGGTTGCACATCGTTGGCACGTCTTGTGGCCCGATCCCGGCATCCGCGGCCTGCTGGGTGAAGTTGTAGGAGGCTTCACCGGTTGCAAGGGTCATGATCATGTCGGGACTCTCAGCTTTTACGCGCTCGATAATGCCGGCGAAGTCCTGTGTGCCGATGTCAACACTGAAAGTGACAGAGTCGACACCTGCCTCGTCCAGGAAAGCGGTCGTATTTTCGGCGGCCGGAATACCGTAGTCCGTGTTCTCGGTGAGGATGACTATCTTGTCGAGTTTCATGCCGTTCTCGTCGCGCAGCCACTGGATGAACTTAACATCGACGGCGGAAACTTCAGAGCTCAACGGCGCGATTCGGAAGATCTCGTCGTACTGGACGCTGGTGATAGTGTCGTTCCAGGTCTCAGCAAAAACGATGGGAACACCGTTGTCGCGAGCGACCTCTTTAGCGGCCACCCCTACCGAACTGTGGTATCCGCCGCCAATCCCAACCACGCCATCCTGGTTGATGAGACGTTCAACTACGGCTGTGCCACGTTCCGGCAGTCCCTCGGTGTCGACGATAATCAACTCCACCGGCCTACCCATAATGCCACCTCGGGCATTGAGTTCGTCGGCAGCAATCAACATCGCCTCGCGCATGGCTTCACCGCCTACGACAGCGCCGGGCGCGGAGAGAGGCGCGAGAGCGCCTATCTTGATCGGCTCCATTGCCACGTCGTCAGATTCTTCTTCAGCAGGAGCCTCTGTTGGCGCTGCAGCTTCCTCGGCTGCCGGTTCGGCTTCGCCTACTGTCTCAGCCTGCGGCGCGCAAGCGGCAAGCAAGAGTACTAAGACACTCAGCGCGATTGCGCTCCAGATTAGAGTTCGCGATCGATTCATTGGAAGTTTCTCCTTGCGTTTATTTGGCACTATGACATCCTAAACCATTTTGCGGACCTTCATCGCAAATTGCTTCAAATGAAAGTGTTAGAGCTGGCACCAGGGGAAAAAGACCACCTACGCGTTTATTATGCAACAGCCCCTAGTACATGTCAATGCTCTCAGGTCTGGGCAATCGCGTCTAAATTCGGACGCCAAAAAATTCACGAAGGGCACCCACACGAGGCGCCCCTACCCGATCCTAGCAACATCACGATGTCTTGTTCCAATTCGATGCAAATGCCCCCTAGGTTAGGGCGCGTTAGGTCATGCTAGGTCGCGGTGATTTCTTTTTTTCTGATTTTCGTGACTTTTGAGATGTTCACTCACCGTCTTTGAAGGACTATGGATAGATGAAAAATGGGAAATTCAATCTGTATTCCTTCGACCGCTACTGCCCGACAACGATCGGAGCGCCTGTTCGATAGGTCTGAGGATAGACTACTGTGGCGCCCACTGAGTCCTCGCCCACCTGCTGATATTGAATGACGGTAACGGCAGGGTCGGGGAACTGGTGCCACCACTTGGGAGCGACGCCTGCCTCTTGCGGCGTGTTGTGGCTGTTGATGGGAAATGTGATGGTACCGAGCGCGCCTTCGTAGGAGATTTCTTCCAGTGCGGCGATGATGGCGTTCGCGTCCGTTGTCCCGGCTTCGGTTATGGCCTGCGCGATAATGCGGACGGCGTCATAGGCAGCGAAGGCGTAGGACTCCGCGCCCTCTTTGCCGGTACGCGCTTCGTATTCGGCAAGAAACTCAAGGGCAATATCGTTATACAGCAGAGGCGGCAGACCAATTCGGCGCACGAAACAGTAGTTTCCGTCAGGGACGTTCCTCCAGAAGGACTCGCTTTCCAGGGCGACGTGTTCACAGAGTGTCGGCAGATCCTGGGGCCCTATGCCAGCGTCCGCGCATTGCTGGGCGAAATTGTAAGAGGCCTCGCCGGTAGCCAGCGACATGATGAAATCCGGCTCCTCCGCCTTTATCCTCTCGATGATACCTGCGAAGTCCTGCGTGCCGATGTCCACGCCGAAGGTGACAGAGTCGATCCCGGCTTCTTTGAGTAACCTGGAGGTATCTTCGGCAGCAGGAATGCCGTAGTCGGTGTTCTCGGTCAGTATCACCACTTTTTGCAACTGAACGCCGGCCTCGTCGCGCAGCCACTGGATGAACTTTACGTCAACGGCGGAGACTTCGGAACTCAGGGGCGCGATACGAAAAACCTGGGGATATTGTACGCTGGTAATGGTATCGTTCCAGGTATTTGCCAGGACGATGGGAATGTTGTTGTCATGGGCGACCTCCTTGGCGACAACGCCAACGGAGCTGTGGTAGCCCCCGGCGATGGCTACGACCCCGTCCTGACTGATCAGCCTTTCGGTCACGGCAGCGCCCCGCTCCGGCAGGCCCTCGCTGTCAACAACGATCAACTCGACGGGGCGGCCCAGAAGGCCGCCGCTTGCGTTGATCCTTTCGGCGGCGATGAGCATGGCGTCGCGCATCGCATCGCCTCCAACGACGGAACCTGGGGCTGATAGGGGGAACAGGGCCCCGATTCGAATCGGGTCTTCGGCCACCTGCTGAGAATCTTTTTCTTCCGTTGAATCCTTTGCTTCCGGACTTGAAGCGTTCGGCAGAACTTCATCCGAGGTCGTTGAAGCGGGTCCGCACCCTACTATCACGAGCGCTATGAGGGCCGCAGTAATTGCGCGTAAAATTCCAACTCGGGTCGAGCTCATTCTCATTTCTCCGGTACTGGGGGGCAATCGATGTGTGAGGTACAGGTACTAGTGTTGGGGAAAAGCAATGGCAATTAGTTTACGCCATCTTGACCATCTTTTCGCAATTGGGCGGGAGGAATTGCTGTGTCTGTCCCGTACTTGGGCATTCGGCTCAAGATCACTCGATCGCGTAGCGAGGTGGGTAATCGTTCGATCCAACTTCGGAAGACGGCATCGCGGCCGACCAGATAGCGTGCTTTAGGCCGCGCAACTGTCAGGATCGTTTCCACCGTCCGCGCGACCTCTTCAGCATCGACGCCTTTCGGTTTCTCCAGTGACTCAGCCATTCTTTTGAGTAAGGGGCCGTACTTCTCAAATGCTTCCGGCGGGTATTTCCGCAATTCGCATTCTACATAGGAGCGGGCCTTTTCCCAAATCACGGTTTTGATCGCGCCCGGCTGGACGGATATTACGTCGATCGCCCAAGGTTTGAGTTCGAGCCGCAGACCGTCGGTGAGCGCCTCAAGGGCAAACTTGGAGGCACAGTAGGGCGTGAGAAGGGGTGTCGAACTGAAACCGGCAATCGAGCTTATCATCACGATCCGTCCCCGCGCCCTTCTAAGTAAAGGAATCAGCGGTTTGGTGACAGACAGCGGCGCGATCGTGTTTGTTTCCAGGACCCGGCGCAATTCCGCAGGGTCAAGAAACTCGACGAGGCCTCCAGCGGCGATTCCGGCGTTATTCACCAGCCCGTGGAGTCCATCTCCTTCTACCGATTCGGCGACGGTCCGCGCCGCCCTAGCAATCTGGTCGGGGTCAGTGACATCGAGCAAGATCGTGCGCAACCTCGCGGATGCGTCGCTCTCCAACCGGAGGGCGTCGGCCTTCTTGCGTACGGTTGCAAACACCTGCCAGCCGGCGCGATCCATCCAGAGGGCGCATGCGCGGCCGATACCGCTGGAGGCCCCGGTGATCATAACAGTCCTGGGCTTTACGCTCCCGGTTTCCCCTGTCGCGCTATTATTTGCCATTGGGATATCTATCCGTTAGCGTGGAGGGGGGACTGTCCATCGCTTTCAGTTTGGTCAAATTGCAGGCGCGGAATGAGAGTTCACACTACCTTGCCAGAACTCCACTTTTCCGTGTCCAATCGTAACCCTCAAATTCCCATGCCACCGGTTACTTCGAGTACATGGCCGGTGATGTAAGAAGCGAGGGGCGAAGCGATCAGGACGATTCCCGCTGCCGCCTCCTCATCTGTGGCGGGCCGTCCGAGGGGGATACGCAGGTGAATATCCTTGTCGAGCATCGTGCGTACCTTTTGGGGGATACCCAGCACAACCTCACGCCCTTCAATCTCGATCGACTCTTCCTGGACCTCCTGGGCGCGAGTCAAACGCGTGTCGATGAAACCGAAGGCGACGGCATTGCAACGGATCCCCAGTTTGCCCCACTCCTTGGCGATCGTCTTGGTCAGTCCCACTATGCCCATTTTGCCCGCGGCATAGTTGGCCTGACCAATGTTGCCGTGCAGTCCAGAGGTCGACGACACATTGACGATGCAGCGATTGCTGAGGGGCGCCCCGGACTCAAGTTCGGCGGCAGCGGCATCCCGCAAATGGGGAGCCGCCGCGCGGATCATTCGAAACGGAGCAGACAGGTGAACGTCCAGGATCTCCTGCCATTGTTCGTCGGTGAGTTTGTGCGCCATCCCGTCCCAGGTATAGCCGGCATTGTTGACCACGACGTTCAGCCGGCCAAATCTGTCCACCGCCGTCTGCATCAGATGATCTGGGAAACCGGGCTCAGTGACATCGCCTGCAACGGCAATGGCCTGCCCGCCTTGTGACGCAATGGCATGCGCCGTCTCTCCCGCCACGCCTGCGTCAAGGTCGTTCACGACGATGCTGGCCCCGTACTCCGCAAACTGGAACGCTGCGCTCGCCCCGATTCCCCGACCTGCACCTGTAATGACTACAGTCTGGTCACTGAACATAGTATGTCGACTTCCGTCACTGGCAATTGTCTACTCGTCCACTGCCTCAATCTTTATCAAAATAGAGACGTGCAACCATTTCGGCAACGCAAGTAGGTTTCTCCACACCTTCAATCTCGACGGTAACATTGTGGACTAACTGAAGACCGTTTCCCTTGACCTCTTCGACTGACTGAAGTTGGGTACGGGCGCGGATTCTGGAGCCCGCGAGCAATGGGTGAGGAAAGCGCACTCGATTCAGGCCGTAGTTTACAGTTAGCGCCACTCCAGGATACTTCGGCTTATCCGGCTCAACCATGCCGGCAAGATGGGGAATCAGTGAGAGCGTAAAGAAGCCATGAGCGACCGGTGCGCCGAACGGCGAGTCGCGCGCAGCCCGGTCCTCGTCGACGTGAATCCACTGATGGTCTAAGGTCGCGTCCGCAAAGCCGTTGATCATCTGCTGCGTAACGGTAAACCAATCGCTTGCGTCGGATTCCGCGCCGACCTTTGACTGCAGATCTTTGTATGCCGCTTGTCGGGACATCGTTTTCTCCATTGTCATGTTGCGGAGCTCTTTATGCGGTCATGCCGCCGTCCAGGTTTATGGCTTGCCCTGTGATAAAACGAGCCTGGTCTGAGCAAAGCCAGACGATCGCTTCAGCAATGTCTCGCGGCTTGCCGAAGCGGCGCATCGGAATACGTTCCAGCATTTTTTCCGCTCTGCGAGGATTGTCTGCGATGAGCGGATTAAACAGGGGCGTTTCAGTATACACCGGACAGACAGCGTTGACGCGTATATTGTGGCGCGCGACCTCCTGTGCCGCGACGCGGGTCAGCCCAATTACGGCGTGTTTTGAGGCGGTGTATGCGACCTGGTTAGGGAGTCCCCGCTTGCCGGCGATGGAAGCCATGTTTACGATCGACCCTCCCTGCTCAGTCATCCGACTGATTTCCTCCTGCATGCAGTAGAAGACGCCGTTGAGATTTACGGCCAGCACCTTGTCCCAGCCTTCGTGAGGGTAGGACCGAAGCGGTTCCCAAGGCCCCCCAATACCCGCGTTGTTGACCGCGAAGTCGAGGCAGCCGAAACGGCTTGCGGACTCGTCAAACAGACACGCTACCTCCACAGGATTAGAGACGTCGCATCGAACGAACAGCCCTGCAGCGCCGCACTCCTGCACTTGATCCACCGAATCCGCCCCGCCCGCCGCGTCCACATCGGCTACAACCACGGAAGCGCCGAGTTCCGCGAAGCGCAGCGCGGTCTCGCGTCCGATTCCTGAGCCCCCGCCGGTTACCAGCGCTATCTTTCCTTCGAAATCCATTTTAGTCGCTCGCAATCAAGGGCTGGAATTCTGCGGTGATGTTGGAGTCGGTTCCGGTTCACCAGCCGTCTCAAGCAGAGTTTCGCCCAATTCCTGGAGTTCGGCCAAAAAGTCGGCGGCTTCCACGTTTGCAGCGAACAGCTGGACCATTCCCCGATTGAAACTGTGCAAAAAGGTGTCGAAGCCGGGCGGCAACTGCCAGACCCTGGCAGAAGGTACAGCGTCAGCAAATGGGGCGAGAAGGGGAAAACTCATTTTCCAGTCATCTCTCAAGCCGTTCAGGGCAGGCATCCAACCGCCGTCGTTCGGCAGAGAACCGACCACGTCAGGACCGCTGAGGAAGGCAGCCAGCTGAAAGGCGTCCTCCTGCCTAGCCGATCCTGCAGGAACGGCATAGCAGCTGGTGTAAGCCACCGAAGGGTTCGACCCTGCAGGGCCAGAAGGCAGAGGCGCTACGCCGTATCGAAAAGCCGGAAACTCGGCCTCAAAGTATGGAGCGATCCAATTCCCCTCTATCGTCAAGGCGCCCTTGCCCTTTCCCAGAACCTCTCCTGCCCACTCGTTGTTTGACTCACCCGCGTGACCGGCATAGTTGTCACGAAAGATCTGGATGTACCAGTCCATCGCAACGGCGGCTGCCGGAGACTCCAGGTCCAAGTCGCCGCTTTCATCAATGATTGTACCACCGGCCCCGTACAGGAGGGGAAGCCAGCGCGAAAGATCCGGCGCCTCGATGAATCCGAAGCGGTTCCGGTCCACATCCGTTTGGCCGACCGCGACCGCCCTCAGCGACTCCCAACTGGTAGGGGGAGAGTGGCCCGCTGCAGCCAATCCCTCGCTGTCGTAAACCAGTGCCAGCGTACGCACCTCCCGCGGCAAACAGTATCGCGATATGGCGGTCTGTTCGCTGGGCCAAGTGAAGGCGGCGGCAAGTTGAGGTGGATACTCAGCCGGGTCGAGGAAACCCTCTTCTGCGGGGGCCAGCAAATCCTTAGCCGCCAGATCCGGAAAGTGAAACTCGGAGATGACAACCAAATCCGGAGGGTCCTCTCCTGCCAGCCGGTTAACAAGCTCCTGGCCATAGTCGGCTGAGGTTGTAAATACTATCTGTAGCTCCCTGCTGGCAGCCCACGAATTTGCATAACCTCTGAGGGCCTCGGAAACCTGGCCCTCTTCGGGGAGGAAGAGGCGTAGAGGCCGCGTCCCTGCATCAGACTCACCCCTCAGATGAAGGAAAGGGAGTTTGGGCAATCGAGGCCGAGACGGCAGCGCGTCACAACCGTTCAATAGCAGTGCCAGCAGCAAGAGCCCCAGGTGTAGCGGAAGGCGCCGGGAGACAGAATGAAAGACTGCCGCTCTGCTCGCGAAAATGCACTTGCCAGGCCTCAGTTCATTGCTGACTCTCAACGAAGGCTGAATAGGCATCTGCGTCCATCAGCTTCTCAAGTTCGGTCCCATCTTCGACTTCGATTTTGAGGAACCATGCCCCGTAGGGGTCGCTGTTCACTAGTTCGGGCGTGTCATTCAGTTCTTCGTTGACGGCCGAGACAGATCCGGAAACGGGCGCAATTATGTCCTCCGCCGCCTTGACTGATTCGACGACGGCGACCGCTTCTCCGGCAGTTACTGTGGTACCCACTTCAGGTAGTTCGACAAAAACGATGTCGCTCATCATGTCTTGTGCGGCATCACTGATTCCGACGACGACTTGGGACTCCTCCTGCCTGGCCCACTCGTGCGTATCGGCATATTTCAGATTCGGTTCGTATTGGTAGGATGACATCGCGTTCTTCCCTTCTTACAATTGGCGCCAGTGTTTAGGTGGGCGGTCAGCGAAGCCTTTCAGCCTTTCGATGCACGCATGATCCGGTTATGGAGTTCTGTCTGCGAGAGACTTTACCCCGTCAGCCATTCGATTATGCTTTCCTCAAGCCAACAGTCACTTCCTCATCGCCCAGAAAAAAAGTGACAGTTTCACTGTCGGAAGCTTCTTCAGAGTCGGTCGTCAATTCAACGTCCAGAGTCAAAGTCTCTGATACTATGTAGTTCTGATGCCCAGACATCAAACTGATCAAGAGCGGGGTATCTGACAGCGTCAGCCTGATGCGGTCGCTGATGTCCAGATCGGAGTCCTTTCTCAGCTGCTGAATGTGGCGGACAAGTTCGCGCGCGTGGCCTTCCAACTCCAACTCAGGCGTTAGCGTTGTGGTTACAGCCACCAGATAGCCGCCGTCCTCGGCGACGGCGAGGCCGGCGCGCGGGGTCCTGCGAACCTCCACGTCCTCCGGTTCAACGACATAGTCCTGGCCTTCGCCGTCCACGGTCACCGATTCACCGGCGTCGAATCGAGCGGCCAGTTCACGCTGGTCCATATCGGCGAAACTGCTTCTGATGACAGGGTAGCCCCGGCCATATTTCTGACCAAGTTGCTTGGGCAGCGGAAAGACGGTCACATCGACCAGGTCGCCGGCTTCGTCGGCGAAACCCAGCTCTTTGACATTCAGCTCGGTTAGGAGCAAGTCTCTCAACCGTTCCAATCCGGCGTTTTCTTCTTCCGAACGGGCGCGAACAACGACCCGTTGTAGCGGCTGCCTCACCTTCAGGGCAGCCAATTCTCTTGCCGCCCGCCCCAGCGTCGTCACCTTCTGGGCGAGAGCCATGTCGGCATGAAGGCGGTCGTCAATGGCGGACTCGTCAAACTGCGGCCAGGCCGCCAGATGAACCGAGTCCGGTGCATCAGGATCGACGCCTGTGACAAGATTCTGGTAGATCTCCTCTGAAATGAAGGGGAGCGCCGGGGCCAGCAGCTTCGACACGGTAACGAGCGTGCGGCGCAGCGTTGACAGGGCTGCAGCGTCGCCGTCCCAGAAGCGGCGCCGGTTGAGTCGCACATACCAGTTACTGAGTTCGTCCACGAATTCGGCGATGGGCCGGGTGGCGGCCGTGACATCATAGGCCTCATAGGCGGCAGTCACGTCGCGAACAAGCCGGTTGAGCTCTGATTGAAGCCATCGATCCTGGAGCGCGGCCTCTGTAGGAGCCGTCGTGCCATTGCCTCCACCATTGCCTCCGTCCTGACTTTCCTGAAGGTTGGCGTAAACGACAAAGAAGCTGTAGGTATTCCACAACGTATTCAAAAAACGGCGCTTCACCTCTGCTACCAGATTGCCGCTGAAGCGACGGGCGTTTCCGGGGGGTCCCGCCGTATACATATACCAACGGGTTGCATCGGCGCCGTGTTCGGCAAAGACCTGCCAAGGATTGACGACATTTCCCCTGGACTTGCTCATCTTCGAGCCGTCTTCAGCCAGAATGTGACCCAGGCAGATGACGTTCTTGAAAGCCGGTCGGTCAAACAGCAGTGTGCTGACCGCGTGCAGGGTGTAGAACCAGCCACGTGTCTGATCGATCGCCTCGCAAATGTAGTCGGCCTGCTTGTAGGTCTCCCACTCTTCCTGGTTGGAGAACGGGTAGTGCCATTGGGCAATGGGCATAGAGCCGCTGTCGAACCAGACATCGCACAGTTCACTGACGCGGCGCATGGTGCCGCCGTCGGGGGCCGACCAGGTGATATCGTCTACGTAGGGCCGGTGCAAGTCCAGGTTGCTGAGGTCACGGCCGCTCTTTTCAGCGAGTTCTGCGACGCTGCCGATGCACTCCTTGTAATCGCTGCCGGGCGCGTCACTCTTCCAGATTGGGATCGGCGTAGCCCAATAGCGATCTCGACCAAGCGCCCAGTCCACGTTATTCTCGAGCCAGCGGCCGAATCGCCCGCTGCGAATGTGATCGGGCACCCAGTTAATCGTGTCATTCAAGGCCACCAGCCGGTCCTTGAATTCGCTTGTGCGCAGATACCAGGTTTCCTTTGCCCAGTAAATCAGGGGCGTTTCACAGCGCCAGCAGAAGGGATAGGTATGTTCATAGGTACCCGCCTTGTAGAGGAGTCCACGCTCCTCCAGGTCTGAAGTAATGTGGGGATCCGCGTCTTTGACGGAAATACCGGCCCAGGGGGAGACCTCCGGCTTGAACCTTCCTGAGGCGTCAACTGTGTGAAAGACCGGAAGTCCGTGGTTCTGCCCGACGGCGAGATCGTCTGCGCCAAATGCGGGCGCAATGTGAACGATGCCGGTGCCATCGGCAGTGCTGACAAAATCGGCGGCGACGACGTATGCGAAGCGCTCCTCTACAGGAGGCCCGAAGCGGAAAAGCGGTTCATACTCCTTGCCTACAATTGCAGCGCCTTTCATCTCTGACAGCAGTTCATAGCCCGGTTCCAGGACTTCTGCCCGCTCCTTCGCCACATAGAGATGTGCGCCGGAACTGTCCTTTACTTTCAGATAGTCGATGTCCTCGCCGACGGCCAGAGCCGCGTTGCCGGGCAGCGTCCAGGGTGTGGTGGTCCACGCCAGAAGATAGGTCTCTTCCTCGCCCTTAACGGCGAACTTAACGTAGACGCTGGGATCAACGGTCCCTTCCTGGTAGCCCAACGAAAGTTCATGGCTGCTGAGGGGGGTTCCGCAACGGGGGCAGTAGGGAACGACTTTGTAACCTTCGAAAAGAAGGTCCTTGTCCCAGAGCTGCTTCAGAATCCACCAGAGCGACTGGACGTACTCGTTATTCATCGTCACGTAGGCGTCTTCGAGACTTACCCAGAACGCCATTCTCTCGGTCAGGGCCTCCCAGTCGCTAAGGTATTCCCAGACCGATTCCTTGCACATCTGGTTGAATTTAGCGACCCCGTATTCTTCGATCTGCTCTTTACCGGTGAGACCTAGCTGCTTTTCGACTTCGAGTTCTACCGGAAGGCCGTGGGTGTCCCAGCCGCCCTTTCGCAGGACGTGATAGCCCTGCATCGTCTTGTAGCGGGGAAACATGTCTTTGAACGCTCGCGCCAGAACATGGTGAATGCCCGGCCGCCCATTGGCCGTCGGCGGCCCCTCGAAGAAAACGTACTCCGGCCCGCCTTCCCGTTCCTGCATGGAACGCTGGAAGACATTCTTTTCTTTCCATAGTTCCAGGATCGCCTCCTCCATGTCGGGAAAGGAGACGCTGGCGGGAACCTCATTGAACCTGGCCCGCTGTGTCCTTCCATTCGTCGAGGCAGCCGTTCCTGAGATTGTCTGTGTCATTTCAGCATCCCTTGTCGTTCGTGGAAACGAATCCAATCTACGCCTTAACTTCACCGATCTCCACGTAGATTCGCTTGTTGATGGCGCCCTTGCTGCGGTAGTCGACTACGCGCATGACGCCAACTTCACTTGTGTTGAGGGCATGGGTGCCGCCGTCGGCCTGAAGGTCAAGTCCTTCCAGCTCCACGGTCCGCACCTCTTTGATCTGATTCGGCAACAGATTGATCTTGGTCCGAATTAGATCCGGTATCTGGAAGGCTTCATCTCGGGGCAAGGTCTTGGTAGTAACAGGGCGGGCAGCCTCGATCTCGGCGTTGCACTTATGCTCGATAGCCGCAACCAGATCGCCGCTCATGGCCTCAAACTCGAAGTCCATCCGCCCGCTGCCGGGCTTCATGTCACCGCCCGTAACCGAGGCGTTATAGTCTCGCCAGACGACACCACACAGTATGTGCATCGCGGTGTGCGTACGCATGAGCAGGTAGCGTCGTTCCCAGTCCAACTCCCCATGGACCCTGCGTCCAGGCGTAATTGGAATCGATTCACCCTTTATGCCGTCAAGCGTATGCCAGATGCGGCCTCCTTCTCTCCTAACCTTGCTGACCGCCAGCCTGCGATATTCAATCGTTATCCAGCCGGTATCGTTGGGCTGACCGCCGCCGCCCGGGTAAAAGGCTGTGCGATCCAGCTCGACGCGCAGTTGGCCATCTTTCTTGTCAACAGCCGTGATAGCGGCGTCGAATTCCCGAAGATAGGCATCATCGTAGAAAAGTTCGGCAGTCATGCGCTCCTCTCTCGAGTTCCTGGGCAGTCAGACGCCCCTCAGTTGCAACATAAGAAAGCCCGTCCCAAATCAGGGACGGGCTGAATAGTCCGCGGTACCACCCTGCTTCCCGGCACCCCGGCCGGGCCGCTTCTATGCCAGAGGATTTGACCGCTTCCTCTCTGGCCGTGAGGGTAACGGTTCACGACACCGGCGACGTCTACTGGGCGGTTGGCCGCCTTTTCGGGCCGCGGCTCGGGAGTGATCTTCGCTGTCGCAGTGATCTGCCCGGCTCCCACCTTCCCGGACTCGCTGGGGACTTGGCGACAGTTACTCGTCTCCTTCAACGCCGATCCTGCTCTCAGTTGAACAAAACGCGGAAATTGTAACCTCGCCTGATTGGTTTGTCAATCTGGCAGGGTCGCCAATCACGCGTCTCTTTTTTCCTGATTTTCCAGCGCCGGGTCAATCTCAGGCAGTTCGACCAGTACTGAGTCCACAGCCCGCCCGGCCACTTGCTCGACGGCATACCGAACGCCGTTCAACTCGACGACATCGCCGACAATGGGGATTCGACCCAGGTGGGCCATGATCAGGCCGCCGACCGTGTCAACCTCCTCGTCGTCGTAGTCGATGCCAAAATGCTGGTTCAACTCATCCAGCAGTAGTAAGCCGTCCACGCGCAGGCGCCTCTCGCTCACATATTCGAATGGGGCGCGCTCGGCGTCGAATTCATCCTGAATTTCGCCGACGACCTCTTCCAGCAGGTCCTCGAAAGTAACAATACCCGCGGTGCCCCCGAACTCGTCGATGACAACAGCCAGCGCGCCTTTCTCTGCGCGAAAGCGTCCCAGCATCTGATCCAGCGAGAGGGTTTCGGGTACGACCATCACGGGCCGCGCCTGCGCCATCTTATGCAGGTCGAGCGGACTTCCATCAGAGCCGCTTTGCAGGTGGCGGGCCAGGTCCTTGACATGGAAAAAGCCTCGAATCTGGTCCAAGTCTCCATCGTAGATGGGAAAACGCGAGTGATTGGAAACGCAGACAAGCCGCAGAATCTCCTGTTCGGTCTCTTCGGCAGAAATGCCGACAATGCGCGTGCGCGGTGTCATGACTTGCCCGACCGAACGCTCTCTCATGTCCAGTATGTTTTCGATATACAGTTGCTCCGAAGGCGCGATCAATCCCTCCTCAGAGCTTTCCTCAACTATCAGTTCGAGCTCCTGCGGGGAGACCATGTGGTCATGCGCGCTCCGTTCCGGCACCCCGCAGGCGCGGGTAATGGCGCGAGCGATAGCATTCAGGACAAAAATTGCCGGAGAGAAGATGCGTTCGATGAGCCAGACCGGCCCGATTACACGCAGTGCAGTGGATTCCGGCGCCTGCAGCGCAAGGGACTTGGGCATCACTTCTCCCAGGACAACGTGCAGATAGGTCATCACGCCGAGCGCGAGCACCAGAGCGGCGCTGTGGGCCGCTGCGACGCTGATCAGGCCCGTCTCCACGCCATAGTATTCCAACAGCGACAGGATCCACTCCGCGATCGTGTGTTCGCCGTACATGCCCAGCCCCAGGCTGGAAAGGGTGATGCCCAGCTGCGCCATGATGATAAAGCGGGTTTGCCCGGTTGGATCGGTCAGAACACGCATCACCTTGGCGGCGGAAGAAGAGCCTTCGTTGGCCAGCTGAGACATGCGCGCCCGTGACGAGGCCACCACCGCAAACTCCACCGCGACAAACAAGCCGTTGAAGAATATCAGTGCGGCGATAATAACTACGGGAAGCAGGTATTCCACTCGTTCTACTCCACCTGGGATCCAAAAACTTTGCCCTGTCGGGATTCGAGCAACATGGTCACTATTCGGGCTGACCTTCGGATTGCGGCAAGTTTGCTGCCGCGCCGGGCGGCAATGTTACACTGACTCGTGAGACAACATAGCCGCTTACCTCTTCCACTTGGAACTCGAACCCCTTCAAGTGCACGACCTGTCCCGGTTCAGGAATGGCGCCGAGCTCGGCAAGGATAGCCCCACCGAGAGTATCGACGTCTTCCAGTTCAAGGTCCGAACCCAGCACCTCGGACAGACTTTCCAAATCGACATCGCCTGTGAGATTCAGTCGACCGTCGTTAGCCAGCGCCATTTCCTGGCTGTCGGCATCGAACTCGTCGGCAATGTCCCCGAATATCTCCTCGATCAGGTCTTCGAACGTGACGATGCCGGCGGTGCCCCCGTACTCGTCGATGACTACGGCCAAATGGTAATGTTCTGACTGCAGTTGCCGGAACACGTTAGCCACTGAAGCCGACTCCGGCACGTAGGGCGGAACTCGCATTACTTCGCGGACGTCTCGTCTCTCGCCACGTTGCCCTGCCGCGCTTCCGGCCGATTCTGAGCCTGGGCCGGCTTCCAAGCAAAGCAGGTCTTTCAAGTGGACCACGCCAACGATATTGTCGACTGTACCCTCATACAGAGGGAGTCGGGAATGACTCGATTCCGCCAGCAGGCGCAGAAGGTCGGCTCCGGGCATTTCCACCGGTGCAGCCAATAATTGCGTGCGGGGGACGATAAGGTGACGCAACGAACGCTGACGCAGCTGCAGTGTATTCTCCAGCAGCTCAGTTTCGCCTTCCTTAAGGATGCCTCCGGCGCCACTCTCCTGCACCATCATCAGGATCTCTTCAGGCGCGTGGATATGGAAGCCTTCCGATACAGCTCTAAGACCGATGAGCCGAAGGAACAAACGGCCGCTGCCGTTGAAAAACCAGATCAGGGGGCGCAACAGAACCATCGCCCAGCTAACAGGAGAGATTAGCAAGAGGGCGGTCGGCTCGGGGAACTGTATGCCGACCGTTTTGGGAGCGAGTTCGCTCAGCGCTACCTGGATTACGGTAAGTACCACGAGGACGCCGGTGGCAGCGATCGAAACGGCTGCGGCCTGGGCGACCACGCCTGAACCGCTCAGGAGCGGCTCTACCAGAGGCGTGATCACTGCCTTGCCGTAATATCCCAACATCAGGCTGGAGAGCGTGATACCAAGTTGGCAGGCGGCGATATAGTTGTCAAGCTGATTCGGACTTTCCAGAATTGGCAACAGGATCTGTGCCGGGCGGCTGCCGGCCGCGGCCTCCTGAGCGATGCGCGCTCGCCGTGCGCCAACTGTGCCGATCTCAGCGGCGACGAAGAGGCCGTTCAACGCGATGAGGATTAGCACCGTAAGGAATACGAAAACAATGACCATGAAGGAGTCGACTACTGTCTGGTTGAGATCCTTTTCCTACTGATGTAGACGTTTTCTGTCCAGCAAACGTTCTCTTCGTTGAAAAATGCCTGTCGACCCTGCCTGTGAAGGGACCATGACAGGGTCCGGCGAACTGTTAGATCCTGTCGATCCGTCTCAAGATATGCTCTGCTGCAACAGAGGCATTCATCTTGAATCCCGGTCCAGTTTGGTTTCGACTTTGCGCGTGAAGTATGATTGGCGCGCAGCCGATGGTCCACCTTCCGGCCTTGACGACATGCCAGCGCTGTTGTAATGAGTTGAGAACTGGAAAGGGAGACCGTTTTTCCGACTCGGCAATCTGGAGCACTCACTGATGGATCGAGCCACAGAGCCGTTTCCGACTTCGTCGGCGGAACAACCCAGTCTTGCTAAAGATTCTTCATTGTCCACAGGCCGTCGCCTATTGTACCTGTTGCGGACCATGCGGCCCAAACAGTGGACGAAGAATGGTTTCGTGCTGGTTGCGCTGATCTTTGACGGCAAACTCCTGGACCTGCCGCTGATTTGGACGACCCTGTGGACAGTTGTCTGCTTCTGCCTGGTTTCGAGCAGCGTTTACATCCTCAATGATCTGATCGACATCGCCAGGGACCGTCAACATCCTCGTAAACGACTGCGGCCCCTGGCGAGCGGCCAACTCAACCCGGAACTCGCCAAGTCAGCAATGGCGGCACTCGCGGTTGCCGGAGTGCTGGGAGCCGGCCTGGCGAATCCCTACGTCGGACTGACGCTTTCGGCCTACCTGGCCCTGAACGCAGCCTACTGTGTCTATCTCAAGAACATTGTGATCATCGACGTAATGATGATTGCGGTCTTCTTCGTCCTCCGCGTCGCGGCCGGCGCGGTGGCGGTCGAAGTAAGTGTCTTCAGCCCCTGGCTTTACATTTGCGTCAGCCTACTAGCGCTACTCATCGCGTTTGGCAAACGCCGGCACGAGATCATCCTCCTGAGAGATGCCGCTTCGGGCCACCGATCCAGCCTCAAGCAGTATAACCTGCCGTATCTGGATCAGATTATCGGCATCGTTACGACGAGCGGCCTGATCAGCTACACCTTCTACAGTTTTGAAGCCGAGACCGCTCTGGCGGACCCCTCACGCATGATGCTGACGGTCCCGCTTATCGTCTTCGTTGTTTTTCGCTATCTCTACTTGATTCACGTTGAACAACGAGGTGGCGCGCCGGACGACCTGCTGTTCGCTGATCGTCCACTACTGGCGGCCGTAGTCCTGTGGGTCCTCTCAGTGGTGGCGGTCATCTATGTCCGCTGAGGAGAGGCAAACTATGCGGACCGGACATAGAAAAGTGCTCTAGTCGCCTTCCTCGACGAACTGGGCCCAAGCGCCCTCCATTCCCTCGCTGGTCACTCCGTAAAAGACGCGCAGGCCTGAACCTTCGCGCAGGGCGAGATCGAATCGCTTTTTGCCAGCCCTTTTCCCGGAACGAATATAACCGACGTTTTTTTTCCACCGGATCTGATCGGACTTGACCGGGCTGTCTTCGTATTGAGCGATGGCGTAGTTCCACAGCTTACGAGCGCCCTTTCGGGTAACGTTGCCTACACTGCGTTGATTCCGCAGGTTGCGGACAACGTAGTAGGTCGTGCCTCCTCGCGTTTCGCTGTCCACGATTTCAACGCCGTCCTGAGGAAGATAGAATGGGTCCTCCGATTCTGTCGATCCTTGTTTGCCGCGGCCACCCGAACTCCTGGAACTCCTGCCGCTGCTGTCGCCACTCTTCCCGGCTCCAGTAGGATCTGCCGCGGCAGGCGCGTCGTCAGTTTCCCCGCTGTCAACGAGATCGGAGCTAAGTCCTACACTCTCCAGAACCAGCGCAACAATCTCATCTCTCAGCGCAAGACTGGTCTCTGCATCATTGCGCACGTAGAACTTGGAGCCGTCAAGGCAATAGGGCTTGGAATCACCGGCGTCAACGCCAATGCGGAGGACTTCCCCGCCGTCATTGGCCAGGATTTCAAAGCGGGCTTCAAGAGGAGGAGTGAGCCTTTCTGAAATGACCTGCTGCAACTCCTTCTGGACCTGCTTGGAAGCCGCAAGTCCTTTTATACGCCCTTTACGTGCGCTGGCTCCAACGAAAATCGTACCGCCATCCGTGTTGGCAAAGGCGCACAGATCGGCGAGGACAACGGTCTGTCGTCCACCCTTCTTGTTGGCCGACTCGTGAAAACTCTGGGTCTGATTGGGACCTTCCGCCCTGGCCGCAGCCAGATGATCGACCTCTTTTTCGGGCGCCCGAAAGGGGCGCGTACGGTCGAAGGAGCGGCTGGCGAACAACTCTCTGATGGCATCGAAAGTAGGTTCGGGCAGAAGCAGCTCCGTTGCCCGCTCACCGAGGCCAAGGCGCCTGCTGTTGCGTGGATCGTTGTTCAGGCGATGTGCGTCGCTGCCCTGGATGCAGTGCATCTTACGGGGATACTCGGTCTTGGAGCCATTGAAAAAGCGGGCTGTAGCTCTGCGGCTGCGGCTCTCCAGATCGGTGACTTCAAGCGCGCTCAGGTTTTCGTCCTGAGTATAGGCGATCTTGGTCTGGCCGCCAAAAGGGAAGTTGCGCATGGCCACGCCGTTCGTGCTATTGGCGTGGGCAGCGATCGCGATGCCTCCGGAATCAACGATAGTTGCGTAGGCTGACGTGACGTCAGTGCTGGCGCCGGTTTCGGTCGAGCCGACCAGCAGCCTGTCTTCCGGAACATTTAATCGAAGGAGGGTGTGCTCCAGTTTTCGGACCGAGGTTTCTGGAGGATAGATAGCGAGGATGTGGAATCCAAATGTTGCGGTAAATTCGAATCCCGGCAGTATGACGATTTCGTTGGCGAGTTTGAGCCACTGCTCGAGATTGCTTCGCTCTTCCTCTGTGAGTCGGTTCTCTTCCTTCAAGCGGGTGAGCCACTCAATCTCCCTGCGAATCGCCGCCACTCCAGCAACGGTATTGTGATCCGTGATGGCGACGATGTCCAACCCTCTCTCGCGGGCGGTCGTCAACCATTGAAGGTAACTGATGCCGGGCTCTTCATAATCGTTCGAAGCCGGCGTGTGTGTGTGCAGATCCGCTTTGAACCAGCGCAACCTACCGCCGCTGTGCCGCCCCTTTTTCTGAGTTTGCGCTCCTTCTCTACTTGCTGTCTGACTACCCCCTTCGGTAGATCTCGATTGTCTGACCGACTGGCCGCCGGCCCTTGTTCTTCTTCTGCTCATTGGCTATTCTCTAACTTTATTGTTGCCGTTCCCGAAACTGTTCAACTGGCACGCGACGCGTACTCGAGCTGTTCCGGCGATTCTTCAGCTTCTTCGCCCGAAGGCTGTTCGCGGTGCGGGTCCGGCGCGTCGGTGGAAGGTGATTCAACTGGCAACGCAGACGTGTCCTGCAGCGCCGTATCCAGTACCTCGTCAACGGTTTCCACCGGGATGAATTTCATTGATTCTCGCACGTTTTCCGGCAGATCTTCCAGGTCTGCCTCATTGGCCGCTGGCATAATGATTTTACTCAATCCTGCCCTGGCCGCGGCCAAAACCTTCTCCTTCAACCCGCCGATCCGAAGTACCTTGCCGCGTAACGTCACTTCTCCTGTCATGCCAATATCCGGGACGACCGGTCTCCCAGTCAACAGGCTGGCAATGGCCGTCACCATGGTAACGCCGGCACTGGGGCCATCCTTGGGCAGTGCGCCTTCGGGAATGTGCAGGTGAATGTCGATCTCTTCAAAGAAATCGGGCGGGATATTCAGTTCGCCGGCACGGCTGCGCACGTAACTCAAGGCCGCCTGCGCGCTCTCCTTCATCACTTCGCCCAGTTGTCCGGTGAGCACAAAACCCTTGTTGCCGGGCATCTTCGTCGCTTCAAAAAAGAGGATCTCGCCGCCGGTCATCGTCCACGACAGCCCAACAGCCACACCAGGCATGCTGGTCCGATCGGCGATCTCCTCGCGCTGGAAACGGCGCTTGCCAAGATACTCGACCAAAGAGTCAGGTGTTATATGGACAGGTGAGAACGGAGCTTCAGCCACTGCGCTCAACTGCGGAAGCGGGGCCCCCGAGTCTTTGCCGTCGCTGGACTGGCCGTTGGCAGGAAGGCCCTCCCCGTTCACCGTCGGGTCCTCCAGATAGTCCTGCTGCGGTTGACTGTCGTCCAGTCCCAACGGGAGAGGGGGCTGGACCCAGTAGGGCTGCATGGCCGCGATCGTAGCCGCTACTTTGCGGCAAATCTTGCCGATCTCACGTTCGAGGTTGCGGACGCCGGCCTCGCGCGTGTAATCATGTACGATTTTTCGCAGGGCAGCGTCGTCAAAGACGATTTCCCTCTCGCGGAGCCCGTTTTCCCTGATCTGCCGCCCCACAAGGTACTGCTGGGCGATTTTGACTTTTTCGTGCTCGGTGTAGCTGCTGAGCTGAATGACTTCCATCCGATCGCGCAACGGCCCGGGGATCGTGTCCAACACATTGGCGGTGGTGATGAACATGACCTCGCTCAGGTCGAAAGGCACGTCCAGGTAGTGGTCACGGAACTCCCGGTTCTGTTCCGGATCGAGGACCTCCAGCAGAGCGCTGGTCGGGTCGCCGCGAAAATCGCGTCCCAGTTTGTCTACTTCATCCAGCATAAAGACAGGGTTCTTCGATTCGACTCGGCGCAGGCTCTGGATGATGCGGCCCGGCATGGATCCGATATAGGTGCGGCGGAAGCCCCGTATCTCCGCTTCGTCGCGTACGCCTCCCAGGGCCAACCGCATAAATTTGCGGCCCATCGCGCGGGCGATGCTGATGCCCAGGCTCGTCTTGCCTACACCCGGCGGGCCGACAAAGCAGAGCAGAACGCCTTCGCGCTCGCGACGAATCTTGTCGCGAGCATCCTCCTCCTCGTCCTCCTCACGCTGAGCCTTGCGGGCTGCGCGCAGTTTACGTACCGCCAGATACTCTACGATGCGATCTTTGATCTCTTCAAGGCCGTAGTGGTCCTCTTCCAGAACATCACGCGCATGCGTGATGTCCAGGTTGTCCTTGGTCGTTTTCTGCCAAGGCAAAGAAACCATCAGGTCAAGATAGGTCTTGATGACACTGTACTCGGCCGCCTGAATTGGCATGCGCCGCATTCGGTTCAGTTCACGCAGCGACTCCTTATAGGCTTCCTCCGGCATGCCCGCGGCTTCAATTCGCTCCTCCAACTCGCGAATGTCGGCTTCCTGCTCATCTTCTTCGCCAATCTCCTGCTGGATCGCCTTGATCTGTTCGCGCAGAAAGAAATCCTTCTGCATCTTCTCCATCTTGCCCTGGGCCTGGGACTGAATCTTGTTTCCGAGCTCCATGACGTCGACTTCATTGTGCAGGAGCTGCGCCAGGCTGAGCAGCTTCTCTTGCACGCTGTCAGTTTCCAGGAGTTCCTGGGAATCGTTCATCTCCAGCCGCATGCTGCTGGCGACAAGGTAGGCAAGCTGGCGGGCGTTCTCGACGTTGGCCGCCATGACAGCCAGTTCATCCGGCATCTGCCCGTCCAATTCGACCAGCCGCCGGAAAAGGTCCTGCACGGCCCGGGCCGAACCGTCGAGATCCAATCCCTCCTCAAGCGTTTCGGGCAATATCTCGACGCGGGCGCGCAAATAGGGCTTTTCCTGAATGTACTCCTTCAGACGGATGCGCTCAAGACCCTGGACCGCCAATCGGATGGTGCCGTCGGGCGCTTTCAACACCCTGTGAACCTGCGCCGCAGTGCCGACTTTATAGATCTGATCCGGTGTCGGCTCCTCGACCGATTCATCCCGGCTGGTCACGAGGGCAATGATGCGGCTCTGAGGCAGCGTGTCTTCAACCAGTTGAATGCTGCGTTCCTGGCCGATGGTCAGCGGCAGCCACATCATCGGATAAACGACAATGCCCCGCACCGGCAATACCGGCAGGTCATCAGCGACATCGCTCAGCGAAGGCTTATTTGCGTCTTTCGCCTCAGTTTCATCCTCCGAGGCATCGTCGATTTCCGCCGCTGCAAGATCGGCCTTGACCTCTGCCTCGACCGGCGCGACCTCGGTCACGGGAGCCGCCGCCTCTTCCCCGGACGACTCTTCTTCCCTCTCTTTTTCCTGCTCTCCTACTTTCTCTTCCTGTTCCGAACACATAAATTATAGTCTCAATACGTCTGAAAGGAATTCCGGCTAATCGTCAGGGCCGCACTTGCTCTACAGAGCGCCGCCCTTCGGTCGCGCCTGCGGGTCTTCTCCAATAAATCGCGACGTTTGGCTCCCGCTGACTCCGACCGACTCCTGGCAAGGCAATCAATGTTTAGAACAACATCTACAAAATTCCGCGCTCAGACGGCCAGAACCCCACGGGGATCCGGACGCGAACGATAGCAGAATTGTACCACAGCAACCCCAATACAAAGAGTGGGGATGCTACCTATTCTCGTAAACTCAACTCCAGTTCACTGACCAGAAAGCTATTGCCGCGAGTACGCCAGCAGACAAAATTGTATCTCGCTCCTCACTCCTCCGCCCTCTGTCTCCCCGCGCTATATGGACAGCCCGACCTATGGCCCTCTCCTGTACGGAGCTACTTTCCCCGCAGCGCTCCTTTGACACCAGCCCCCTCCTCCCCCGCTCTTCCTGCTAAGTTTCCCCGGAGTTCCCTTTTTGGTTCCCAATTTGAGGCAATTGCCGGATCGGGTCCTTTTGCTTTTCTCCTTTGAGGGCGTATGCTACACTGCACGGAAAGGGGACGCCGACGTAGCAGAAATCTCTCGCAGCGTTCCGGCCTACTGAGCCCCTTCACCTCACTTGTTGTGGGCAGGAGAACCTTATGAAGATCACCGATCTGTCCGTCCGCCGCTTTCGTTATATCTCAAACACCGTTCGCGACTCCGAAGGACACGGCCATCCAGGCCCCGACCACGAGGCCGTCCAGTCGGTCCTAACTATCCATACCGACGAAGGTGTTGAGGGCTATTGTTTCGGCAGCCCGCCGCAGGCTCTTATCAGTAGCCTTGTTAAACCTTACATTACCGGAGAGGACCCGTTCTATCGCGAGCGAATCTGGCACAATCTCAAGGAGCGTCAGCGCCTCAATATGGCTACGATGTCGGACAGACTGCTCAACGCCGTGGACCTGGCTCTGTGGGACCTGGCCGGACGCGCATTGAACATACCGGTACACAAGCTCCTGGGGGCAACGCGCGACAAGGTACCCGCTTACGCCAGCACTATGTGCGGCGACGACATTGAGGGGGGCCTCGGCACACCGGAAGACTACGGCATTTTCGCCGAATGGTGCATCGAGCGCGGCTACCCTGCCTTCAAGCTTCACACGTGGCAGCCGCCCTACGAAGGCGCGCCTGACGTCAAACGCGACATCGCCGCCTGCGCCGCAGTGCGCGAGGTCTACGGCCCCGATGCCCACCTCATGCTCGATCCATATCACTACTATTCCCGCCTCGAAGCGCTCTACCTGGCAAGGGGTCTTGAAAAGCTCGATTATTACTGGATGGAAGAACCGATGGACGAGCACAGCATGTCCTCCTACGTTTGGCTATGCGAACAAACTTCACTGCCCATCTGTGGACCGGAAACGGCCGAGGGCAAGATGTACACGCGGGCCGAGTGGATCAAGGCGGGCGCCTGCGACCTGGTGCGAGGCGGCGTCGGCGATCTTGGCGGTTTGACGCCTCTGATGAAGGTCGCCCATCTGGCCGAGTCGTTCGGCATGAGAATGGAGGTTCACGGCGGCGGCCCGGGCAATTTCCATGCCCTGTGCGCCATGGGCATTCCCGGCCAGTACTATGAGCGCGGCCTGCTGCACCCCTTCATTGACTACGAGCAGCCGGCCCCCTGGCTCAACCGCATCGACGACCCGATGGACGACGAAGGGTTCGTTCATATTTCACAGCTGCCCGGTCTAGGCCAGGACATCAACTGGGAATACATCGAGGCCAATCTTGTAGAATAGAATTCCCAAGCCGGAGAGTGGATTGAGTGAGTCCGGCGCACCTGCCGGCGCAAATGAGGAGGGGGCCGATGAACGAAGAAGAACGCTATCTGTTCGACGTGCGAGGCTATCTAGTCGTTGAGGACGTGCTGTCTCCCAATGAGGTCGAAGACCTTAACCGGCTGATAGACAGCCAGGGACTGCCAGAGCCGCAGTTGGACACAATGGGCGCCCGGTTCGGCGGCTTTCTGGATTGGGACAAGGCCTTTTGCAGCCTGCTAGACCATACGCGTATCATGCCCTATCTCATGACGATTCTGGGCGACGGTTTCCGCCTTGACCACTACTACGGCATTTATATGCGCGCCGGCACTGAACAGCTGCGCCTGCACGGGGGCGCAACGCCGTACGACCCGCCGGAGTTCTACCACTACAACAACGGCCAGATGTTCAACGGCCTGACGGTCGTTTCCTGGAACCTGACGCCAACCGGTCCGGGATTGGGCGGCTTCTGCGCGGTGCCGGGCAGCCATAAAGCCAATTTCCCGTGCCCTGACGGCATCCGCTTCGCGCACGACGCGCACGAGGCCGTGGTCATACCGGAGGCGCCGGCCGGTTCGATTGTCATCTTCACCGAGGCGCTGACACACGGCACGGTGGCCTGGACCGCAGACTTTCATCGGCGTTCGCTGCTCTATAAATACAGCCCCGGCCAGCAGTCCTGGAGCGCGAAATATTCGCGGCCGCCAGAGACGGTTGAATTGACTGCTCGCCAGAAACTGCTGTTCGAACCGCCCTACTTCAACTCACGCCCATCACTTTTCGAAGAAGGGGAGTAGTTTCTAGACGAAAGCAATCGGCTGGGAGCGTGCCGCCGATGGCTCCCAAACATCACGAATTTCTGCAGACCGAGCCTCAAAACCTTTAGATTCCAGGACAGGAGTGTTCTCATGCCTCAACCCTTTCGGATCGGAGTATCGTCCGGATTCAAGACGGCCGCCCCCGGCACGATCGAACCGGTCCTGGAGCGGTTGATCGACCCATTGCCCCACGTTGAGTGGGACTTCTTTGACGCCGGAGCAGGCGAGCCTGTTGCAGCTGATGCCATCGCCGGCTTCGAAGGGGTTATCGCCTTGGGCAGCCCTTACGACGCCTCGACCGTTGGGGGGAACCGGAACCTCGCCTGCCTGGCCCGCTGGGGAGTTGGCTATGACCTCGTCGACACGCAAGCCTTGACCGCCAACAATATTCTGCTCGCGATCGCGGTCGACGCCGTGCGCAAGCCGGTGGCCGAGGCGATTCTGACGCTGATTTTGGCTCTGGCCAAAAAGCTGTGGGCCAAGGACAAGCTGGTGCGGACCGGCCGCTGGGACCTTAAAGCTCAGACTTCCGGACTTGGGCTGAGCGGCAAGACCGTTGGCTCAGTCGGCATGGGCAACATTGGCGGGGAGATGTTCCGGCTACTGGGCCCCTTCGACCTGGGCCGGTGCCTTGCCCACGATCCCTACCTGGACCCGCAACGGGCCGAAGCTCTTAACGTGGAACTCGTAAGCATGGAGACCATCTTCAGCGAGTCCGACTTCGTGGTGACGAACTGCCCTTTGACAGCAGAGACGCGGGGCTTCATCAACGCCCGCTTGTTCGCGTTGATGAAGCCGAGCGCCTATTTCATCAACACGGCCCGGGGTCCGATCGTCAACCAAGAAGACCTGGTGGCCGCCCTGCAAGCCGGGACCATCGCGGGTGCCGGCCTGGACGTGGTGGAACCGGAGCCGCTGCCCCTCGATCACCCGCTTATCCAGATGAAAAACGTGATTCTTTCCCCGCATGCGCTGGCATGGACCGACGATCTTTACGAGATGAACGGCGCCATAGCCTGCGAAAGCCTGCTAGCCGTGTTCCGGGGTGATCTGCCAGACTTCCCGGTCAACCGAGAGGTGATCGAGAAGCCAGGATTCCGGCAGAAACTGGACAGATTGGCAGTCCGGTGGCGGGAGTTTGGTGAGTAATAGATCCGGAGGAGACAATAGCGAGGGCCTCAACCCCTTTCTCCTCCGGTTTCCGGATTGACTCTCACGCCGGCTCTCCAACCATTTCTGCTGACAGCAAATGATCCGCCTATATGCCTCGCGCCCACGTCCGCCTTCTCCGGTCTCTGCACTTTCCTATTTGTGGACGCCGTTTTGGAAGTCGTGAATTGCCATCGCTCTAACCACTCAGTTGCTTCTCAGTTGCGACAATGTAAGCCTGAAAACAGCCGGACACACCGGGCAATGCTATACTGCCCGTAGTGTGCGTCAACGATACTGCTCACAACGGAGTCAAAAGGAATGAAAACACGGCTGTTAGTTTGCCTCTTGGCAGTGGCCCTGGTCCTGAGTGCCTGCAATCCGATAGCACCACCACCATCTGGCGGAGACGGCATGGACATGTCCGGCGGCTCAATGCCGGCCGATTCGCTCGACCCGCAAACCACCGAAAATGGCCTCTTCACAGTCAGCGCTGTCAGCCGATTGGACCCTATCGTCATCAACGAGACCCATGCGTGGACGCTCCACATCGAGACCGGAGATGGCAGCCCGGTCACCGATGCCGAGATCGCGATCGGCGGCGGTATGCCCGAACACAACCACGGATTTCCCACCGCACCGCGCGTAACCGAAAACCTCGGTGAAGGGGACTATCTGCTGGAAGGAATGCGGTTCAATATGGGGGGAGTCTGGGTACTGACGCTGGAGATCAACTCCGGCGGCCAGAGCGATACGGTTACCTTTGAGTTCGAGTTGAAATAGAACGTGCGTCGCAGTCTCGTTGCCGGCACGATGCTGGTACTGTTCATCCTCGCCGCGTTGGCCCTGGTTGCAACCGGGTTGGTCAGCGCCGGACCCTTCGGCGCTTCAATTCGCCAGTTCTTTGGTACCTCTCGAGTTGGAAGCAGTCCCGGCTTCCCGACGGGGAGCGCGCCGGCTCACAGCTGGACTGACGCCGAACGCGGGCTCATCGCCTCCCTCAGCATCGACCGCCTGCCCCCCTTGCCGCCGGACCCCTCAAACGCCGTCAGTGATAACCCCGAAGCTGTTGCGCTCGGCCAGGCCCTCTTCTTCGACAGCGGCCTCAGCCCGGACGGAACTGTCTCCTGCGCCACTTGCCATCATCCCAACAGTTACTTCACGGACGGAAAGGTACTTGCCAACGTGCGCAATGTCGATACAACTCGGCATACGCCCACAATCGTAGGCATCGCTTACAGCGACTGGTTCTACTGGGATGGTCGCAAAGACAGCCAGTGGGCGCAGGCGCTGGCGCCGCAGGAGGCCGCGATCGAGCACGGCGGTACACGAACGGCGCACGCCCGCTATGTGCTGAATACCTACCCGAGCCAGTACGAGGCGGTATTCGGAACGGTACACGACCTCAGCGACACTTCGCGCTTTCCCCCCGCGGCCGCACCCGTGGAGGACGAGACGGCGCAGGCGGCCTGGGAGGGGATGTCCGAGGCTGATCGCGGCGTGATCAACCGCGTTTTTGCCAATATCGGCAAGAGCATCGCCGCCTACTCCCGCAGAATTCTGCCCGGCCGAAGCCGCTTTGACGACTACGCAGCGGCTGCGCTCGCCAACGACCAGACCCGCATGTCAGAGCTGTTCAGCGCGCAAGAAGCGGAGGGGCTGCGGCTGTTTATCGGAGATGGTCAGTGCACGGACTGCCACAACGGTCCCCTGTTTACCAACGGTACGTTTCACAATATCGGACTGCCACTGCCGGAGGGAAGCAAGTTCGATCAGGGCCGTACACAGGGGACGCATCAAATGGTTGAGGACATCTTCAACTGCCTGGGCGAATACAGCGATGCGAAAGAGGAGGAATGCGTGGAACTTCGTTTCATCAAGCTTGAAGGCGAAGAACTCGTCGGCGCGTTCAAGGTGCCCGGCCTGCGCAACGTAGCCAATACGGCTCCCTACATGCACAACGGCATCTTTCCCGACTTAGACGCTGTAATCCGCCACTATAATCACGCGCCGCCGGCATTCCCAGGTCATTCCGACCTGGTACCGCTTGCGTTTACTGAGGAGCAGAGCGCGGCGCTCAAAGCCTTCCTATTAACCCTCAGTGCGCCGCCCGACGCCCCGCCGGAATTACTGCGCCCGCCGGAGGGCGAATAGTAAATTCATATTTTGGCGGCCTGACGCCGGGATCTGAACAGTCAGACGACGCGGCTCAGCATCTCTTCTCCGCGCAGTCCGGCCAGCAGATTGTCCACTGTGCGTCGGGACATCTGGTATCGAGTTTGGAAAGTTGCGCTTCCCAGGTGGGGGAGTATGAGACAGTTATCCTGGCGCAACAGGGGGTGATCGCGCGGCAACGGCTCCGGCTCGGTTACGTCCATGGCGGCGCCGGCGATCAGATTGTGTTGCAGCGCGTGAAGCAATGCCTCGTGGTCCACAACACCACCACGGGCGACGTTGATAAGAAATGCGCTTTCTTTCATGCGCTCAAGTTCAGCTGTGCTGATCAGATGCCGCGTTTCCGGCCCCATGGGCACGCTGAGCACGACAAAATCCCCCTCCTCAAGCAGCCCCTCCAGGGTTCGGTAGGAGGCGTTTAACTCTTCGGCATAGGGGCTCGGATTGCGGTTATGATAGAGGATTTTCATGTCGAAGCCGCTCGCACGGCGGGCGACAACGCGGCCGACACGCCCCATACCGATGATTCCGAGAGTCGATCCGTACACCTCGTGGCCATGCAGGATATTGCCGTCGTAGACCAGGTAGTCGGGACCGCGGGCGTGGAGCCAGCCCGGCACGAGATTGCGGGCGAGCGCCATCAGCAAAGTAAAGGCCATGTCGGCGGTCGCGCCGTCAACGAAGCCGGGTGTGTACCCGACCGGGAGTCCGCGGGCCTGCGCATCCTCGAGGACGATATGGTCCACGCCAACGCCGAAGTTGCTGAGGCAGCGAAGTTTCGGCATCTTGTCCATCAGCGAACCGGGCACAATTGGATGGCCGTAAACCAGGAACCCTTCAATAATCAGCAAGTTCGGGTCCTCCTCGGTCAGGTCCCAGATATGCACATCGCAGGTGTCGGACACCATCTCCGCCATTTCCGGCGGTAGGGCAGAGTCGGTTAATATCTGATACGTCACTGGAACCTCCTTTGCAATCCGTAGGCCGCATGTAATGCAATGGGCGGCGACTCTGTCAGTTTAGCTTTCAAAGAGGCAACTGTATCGATGTCACGCATCATCTATTTTTGCCCCGACTTTCCCCAGCCTTCAGGGGGAATCAAAACGCTCTACCGTCATGTGACGAGGCTGGCGGAGATGGGCTTTGACGCTTGGATCGTCCACCAGAAGCGCCCCTTCCGAGTGACTTGGCACGGTTACGAGGCGCCAACCCTTTGGCTCTCTGAGCGCCCAAGATTTACCCCGGAAGATGTCCTCGTCATACCGGAAGTCATGCCACAAGTGATGCAACAGACGGCACAGTTTTCCGGGGAGCGAATCGTCATCGCCTTGAGCTGGTCTCCAACTTACTGGAATTTGCCGGCGAGGCAAATGTGGCCCAGTTTCGGGATCCACCGCGTCATCACCAAGTCGCCCCTCATCCAGGATTACCTCCGTTGGAGCATGGGGATCGAGGCCACCCTAATCAATGAGTATGTAACGCCTGAGCGCTACTACCTCGCTCAGGAGGAGAAACGACCCAAGGTCTGCTATCTCACTCGCAAAGAGCGCTCCGCAGCCTGGCTGCACCAGGTCCTGTGCGATAAGGGCGAACCATTCACCCGATTCGAGTGGATGTCCCTGCGTGAATTGAGCGAAGACGAATACGCTCGCCACTTGCGAGAAGCAACCGTCTACGTCACTACCAATATGCAGGAAGGCATGAATACTTCCGTGCTTGAAGCAATGGCTTGCGGCTGCCTGGTCGTCGGCTACAGCGGCGTCGGCGGCCGCGTTTACATGAAACCTGAAGGGCCGGCGCAAAACTGCATTCTCGTCGAAAACGGCAATGTCCCTGCGCTTGGCATGAGGCTCGAAACCGTCTTGCGTGAACTGGCAGCCCAGCCTGAAAGCTTCTCCCGGTTAACAGAAAACGGTCTTGAGACCGCGCGGGCCTACCAGGACGCCAAGGGCGAGGCCGACAGCCTGCGGACGGTGTTTTCCCCTCTCGTACACGCCAAAGGTTAGCCGCCCTCCTCCAACTCCTCGCCCAGCAGCATCTTATCGACTGAGTCCCCGACGCGGATTAACCCACCTTCAATGACTCTTGCGGTGATACCCCCGTGCCCGCGCATGGCGTTGTAACCGCCCGGCCCGAAATTCTCCTCCATGCGGCTACAAGGGTGGCAAGGTCCGGTATGTTCGAAAACCACGTCTCCTATTCGAAACCTGCGGTCCTGCAGGCTGAACAGGTTGATGCCCCGTACGACAATGTTTCGCCGCGCTAGCGATGGGTCCGCAGAAGGCCCTTGCAGGAACGCCCCGACTGCGTCGAGGTGCTCTCCCTGGATCAATGTTACCTGGCGGTTGCCGCTGCCCTGGCCGTGAAAATGGTCGCCTTCAAGCCCGTAACCGGGCACGGCCTCGGCCTCAGTCACAGACTTCAATGGACCGCGCCGCTCGGCGCGCAGACCGATCCACTCTACTATCCCGGCCTTCGTCGGCTTACTCATCAGTTTTGCCACATCACTCTCCGGATTAAGCGTTGTCATCTCAGGTTCTCCAACGATATTGCCGCCGCCAGTTGGATTCTGCCTCGCCAATTGGCCCCTAACTCGCTGTCAGCCCTACTGATCATTGTTTGGGCTCCCGGCAGACAAAGGCCCCCATGCGTACCGGCGAACGCAGTTCTCCCCTTTTGCGAATGACCTCTTCAGCCTGCTGGTATACCAAGGCAGGCAGTTGCCGCTTTACATCGGGATCGATATCCTCTCGCGCAAGCAGGTTACGGTACCGGCCTATCGTTTTGTAGCTTGCCAGAAACTCTTCCGCGGTGGAGTAGCAAGTCTCGTCCTCAAAGTAAAACCGGTTGACCTTTCTGAAGCCGCCGCTCAGTATCTCTCCGCCGTTTTCCATGGAAAACGGCGAGCGATCCTCGGATACATATTGGATGCCAAGTTTGTCGAGGGCTGCATAGTGGAACTCAAGCACGGGAACGACGACATCGTCGCTATTGGTGGTTGCCAATAGCCAGCCATCCTCTTTCACTACCCGCGCCAGCTCACATACCCCTGCATGAATGTCGGTCAAGTGATAGAGCACGTGATTGGCCATCACGCCGTCGAAATATCTGTCCAGGAAGGGCAACTCTTGAATATCGGCCGTAACGAAACCGGCCCGATGCCGCCGCCGCTCCCCTTCCTCAGCGGCGGTTTCCAGCATGCCCAACGAACTGTCGACACTGGTGACATTGGTAGCCGTCAAAGCAGACAGTTCGAATAGCGGCCAGGTAAATCTTCCCCAACCACAGCCGGCATCTAACACGGTCACTCCGGCATTGACCGGCACAAGCCCAAGTGCCCAGGTCTCCAGCCTACGACCGGATACCATGTTTGTCCCAATGTGTTTAGCCTTGAGCTGCTCGCCGCGGCCGTAATAGGGACACAAGGCCCCAGGCGCCGGATCGGCAGCCTCGCCTAGCTCGTTGTGACCGGCTGCAGCGGTGACAGGACTCATTTGTAGCAAGCAAAACTGCCGAATTCGCCGAAAGCAGCGGAGGCAAAATCCTGGGAAACAGAATCCCCGCAACCGCGCTCAGCCGACGGACCGCCAGGAATGGAAAAGCCGCACGCGCGAAGCATCTCTACATGCTTCTCTACGCTATAACGGCTGGGATGAGGGTCTTCGGCGTCATAGAGCAGGTCGCAGTAAGCCAACAGTCCACGCTCGCGCAGCAGGCCGCGTGCCTGTTTCAAGACCTGCCCCTGCTGCGCGAGTTCGCCCAGGTCATGCAGAGCCTGAATCGATACGACCGCGTCGACCTTTCCAGCCCACCCCATATCGACCAGTTGTGTGGTCCAGTCATCGCTCACGAGATCGGCGCAGAAAAACTGGATCACGCTCTCGCTGTCCCGCTGACCGGGGATCGCCCCGAGACGGCGCCCGGCGTATTCGAGCAGGTTAGGCGATAGATCGAAGCCACAATAGCGGACGCCTGGCAGCTGCCGCATCAGGACTTCAGCCAGAAAGCCGGCTCCACAGGCCAGTTCAACTACCCGCGGCGAACTCGTTGAGCTGGTGTTGACCTGGCTGGCGATCCAGGCCGCCGCCTCCTTCCGCTGCGGCCGCTCGCGGTTTAGACGCGCTTCCCAACGGCGTGCTTCGGAGTCGGTACGAACGTTGGCTGATCGAATCATATCCTGTCTCTAACTCTGGCTCTGCTTCATTCTCCACAATCGTTTCGACCCATTCTCCGATCTCACTGTGCGCCCGCCTGGCCTCCGGGACCCAAGGATAAAATGCGTGAAAGGAATGCCACATTCCCTTCCAGATTTTGAGCGAAACATCAACGCCGGCCGACCTTGCCCTAGACTCCAAGCGTGTTGAATCGTCGAGCAGGATCTCGTCATTTCCGACGTGGATGAGCATGGGCGGAAATCCACTCAGGTCACCAAACAGGGGAGATACAAGTGGATGATCGGTCGCGGAGGCGCCGCGGTAGCGATTCGCCAGAAGCGGAATACCCGCAGGACGCAGCCAGGGGTCCCGGCGAGCGCGAGTGTGCAAACTGTCCCCCGTTCCCAGCAGATCGGTCCAAGGCGAAAGAAGAACTGCGCCTGCCGGCATCGGCATCCCTTCATCCCGCAGAGTCTGCAGAAGCGCTAAAGTGAGACCCCCTCCGGACGATTCGCCACCAACTATGATGCGATCAGGCGTATAGCCCTGTGCCATCAGAAATCTGTAGGAGGCGCGTGCGTCGAGAAGGCCGGCAGGAAACGGGTGTTCCGGCGCAAGGCGGTATTCGGGCAGTAGTATGCGGCAACGGCAAGCTTTGGCGATATGCGAGACGAAGCCCCGATGGGACTGGCATGAGCCGATGAAATAGCCGCCTCCGTGCAAATAGAGAAATGCCCTATCTGACCGCGTATCCCGCATATCGATCCATTCCGAAGGGACGCCGTAAGCGTCGACCGGCGCTGCCAGCATCCCCTCGGCCATTGGGAGGAGGCGATGCCCGCGGCGGTCCAGAGTTTCACGCTGATCCGGAATCGGGCGGTTAAGGGGAAGACGGCTATTGCGCACGCGAAAATAGAATTTGAAGATTTGGCTGTGGATACTTGGCATGGTGAAGACCGGGAAAGGCAGTTTTTAGTAGTCAGTAGTCAGTTTTTAGTGAACGGCAACGGCGCGAGCCGCTAAAAACTAAAAACTGCAGTTCAGTGGTTTTGCCCAAGAGGTTACCACGAAAATACGCCTTGCAAAAGCTGCGCCCCTGCGGTAGCGTACAGCCAGCGCAATTATAAGGAAGGGAGGGAATGTCAATGCAATACAGATCTCTTGGTAAACGGGACGACATCCAGGTATCGTCAATTGCTTTGGGATGCTGGCCGTTCTCGGGCGGCGAGTTCTGGGGCAGCCAGGAAGATGCCGATTCGATCGCGGCGGTCCACGCTGCCCTGGACGCGGGCATCAATTTCTTTGACACTGCAGAAGGGTATGTTCGATCAGAAGAGGTGTTGGGCCGCGGGCTAAAGGGTCGGCGGCACGAGGCAGTCATTGCCACCAAAGTGAGCGCAGGCAATCTGGCGCCGGAGGACTTAATTGTTGCTTGCGAACGCAGCCTGCGCGCACTGCTGACCGACCATATCGATCTATACCAGATTCACTGGCCCAATTGGGACGTGCCGCTCGCAGAAACGGTCGGCGCCCTGGACGCGCTTCAGGAAGAGGGAAAGATTAGGGCCTACGGTGTATGCAATTTTGCCCGTCAGGACCTGTCCGAAATGATCGCTACAGGCAGATGTGTTTCGGACCAGATGCCGTACAATCTCGTGTGGCGTGTCATCGAGAGGACGGTGCTGCCGCTGTGCCGCGATAACGGCGTCGGAGTCATCTGCTATAGTCCGCTCGCGCAGGGCGTTCTTACTGGTCGCTACGCCAGTGCTGACGAAGTACCCGAGGGCCTCGCACGAACGCGCCACTATTCCAGCGAGCGAAAATTCTCGGAGCACGGCGAGCCCGGGCTCGAGGAGGAGCTTTTCGCGGCAGTAGCCGAGATTCGCAAAATCGCCGGTGACCTCGGTGAACCGATGGCGGCCGTTGCTCTGGCTTGGGCGCGCCAGCAGGCAGGCATCACATCGTTGCTGGTGGGCGCACGCAATGCCGCAGAAGTGCGTCGAAACCTGCCGTCACTTGAATTGACACTGGACGAGGACGTCTTGAAGCAGTTGTCTGCGGTAACCGACCCTGTAAAGGACTTCCTGGGAGACAACCTTGATATGTGGTCGGTCCCCTCGCGCATGCGGTGAGCCGAAGGATGGTTATTTCTGCGGCTTTCGCTCCATTATTTCGTGGGGCCAGACAATCTCGCGTCGTGGAGGCGTAAGCCGTTCCAGCAGTTCCGGCGATGGCCGGTAGCCGAATCTGAAAATGCCCCAAGATGGACCGTAACGGTAGACGACGACTCGGCGGTCACCGCGGACCGAGCGGCGGGCGGAGCCGTGGCAAATCGTATCCACGAATATGAGCGCGTCGCCCGCGTCCATGTATATTTCCTCGGCGCCGATGACGGCGTCGGCCGACCCACCCAGCCCAATACTATGATCGTCGTATTCGGGAGGGGGAAAGTTGGACTTGTGGCTGCCAGGGATCACCATGGTGCCGCCATCGCCGGGGCCGATATCGGTGAGCGCGACGAGTACGTTCACCTGGCCGCTCATGAAGTGCCCGTTGTGAAACCGGAACTGATTTCGCTTGCTGATGTGATGCCCCCCTGAGTGGATCCCGATCGCTTCACCCGGGCCGCGCAGGTTTGCAAAGTTTTCGTCGATAAAGAGGGGCCCATGGTGAAAGTCAAACGAGCCTTCCCCGCCCACAAAGTACTTGACCTTTTCGAACCAGGACGGATGGTCAATCAGGTTCTCGAATCCTGGGCCGGCTTCATAGATCTGCTGCAGGTTCAGGCCGTCTGCGCTGCCGTACTGGTGGCCGTGAACGTATCCCGCCCACTGTCCCACCTCCAAGGGCAGGATGGCGTCGATCTCGGCATTGCAGGCGGCGACTTCTTCGGCCGTAAGGGCGTTTTTCAGCAGCAGATATCCTCGCAGATCAAACAGAAAGATATCGATTTCGCTTAGTTTCTGAGGTTCAGCGCTCATCTTTTCTCCTGTTAAGAGTCTTGTTCATTTTGGCCGTATCTTTGGGTAAGCTACAATGCAGCGCACATTGCCCCGTGTTAAGGAATTATCGTGTCTTCCGATGACGCGGCAATGCTGACCATTATACAATATGGAAGGCGGACAGGACACCAGGAGGCAGTTCGACAAAACAATCATGGCTCTCTCACCCGATCACCTCGTATACGCCGCACCCGATCTGGACGTAGCAGTTGATGATCTGACCGAGCGATTCGGCGTACGCCCTTCTGCCGGGGGCAAACATCCTAATGGGACCCACAATGCGCTGCTGGCGCTGAGCAACTCCTGCTATCTGGAGATTATTGCCCCGGACCCAGACCAATCGGCCCAGCAGAGCGAAAAGCAACTGGACTTCGGTCTGGATTGGCTGAAGATTCCCAGGTTGGTGACATGGGCTGTGTTGGCGCCCTCTCTGGAAGAGGTGGCGAGCGCCTCTCAAGCTGCTGGTTACGATCCCGGTGTTGTGGTTGAGGGAGGGCGCATTCGACCAGACGGTGCGCAGTTGAGCTGGCGCACAACCAAACGACCGGAGACTCGAGAAGGCTGGCCGCCACCAGGGGACGGGATCGTACCATTCTTGATCGAGTGGGGGGCGGACACGCCGCATCCTTCTACTACCTCAGCCCAAGGTGTGCGCCTGCTCGAACTCTCTTTGTTTCATCCCCGGCCTGCCGAGGTGCAGCCGATGCTGTCGGCGCTACACATTGACATCCTGGTGACCGCAGGCGTTGCTCCGGCGATGAGGGCTCGGCTCGAGACGCCTCTCGGAATCGTTACTCTGGAATAGTACTGACTAGAACTCTCTCCACTGCCAACCTCCGGCAGGGAAAACCGGGGGAACCTCAGGGGTTTCCCAGCAGTTCCCCGGCCCGAAGGTCCCCTCCTTCGGGCTGTCCAGGCAAATCGAGCCCGACTTGCTTCCCCTTTCCATTCGCCTGCCCGATTGCCTTCACTTCGTGCCATGGGCCCCCTCCGAACTCTGACTATATTACAGAGTACTTACATCTCGTCATTAGCCCCTAATGTTCTTCCGATACGTAAGCGGGTCCGGCGGCTGAGAGTCTCGAATTTCCGTGATTCGATATCACGCAGCGAAAAACGGCGCCAGGGCCTCATCGTTACAAGATGCCGTTCACGTCTGAATTCCAGACCAGAACATAGTGAAGCGGTTTACTGCGGTCGCTCCTTCTTTCATGAACCCGCTAGCCCCAAGGATGCCTTTGACCAAATTTCGTCAAGTAATGTATACTATTTGCGTGGGCAACGAAGCATTGAGAAAACTCTTAAGTCTGAACAGGATCTTGAGATTTAGAAAGGAGAGAAATGGTCGTGAATAAGATTCTGGGGAATTTCCTAAAGGTTTTGGCCGTAGTGGTCTGGGTCCAATTCCTGGCCATTCTATTCTACGACCCAGCGCAGGAAGGAGTGGGATTTCAAATCTGGTCTGTCCTCGACCCTTTGATGGTAATCGCAATACTCGTCACGATCTGGGTTGCTTTCCGCAGGAAAACAGAAATCGACAGTTCGGAGGAGAACAGCTTGTCCAAGGATTACTTCGAGGCGAACATCGCTCTCTATGGGGGTATTGCCTTGCTTGCTGCACTCCTCTGGAACTGGATTGGCTCCCGTTGGTCCTACCCCTTAGTAAGCTTTCAATGGTTGTGGATTCTAATTGACCTCACGCTCCCCCTTCTGCTGTTCTCCACTGGCCGGCGTCTGACCAGAAGCGAAGCTCTGTAACAGTACACGAAGCTGACTTCAGCACGGTTGAGAGGAAACGCCTTCAGAGCATGTTAAGGTAAGAGGAAGTCAGTGAAACGTGCTTCCAATTTGCTTCGAGTGCAGGAAAGAGTTAGGAAACTGGAAAACTGAACGAACTACCAGTTAAGGCGCTGTCACAACGCAACCGCACTCATTTTTCCCCGAATCCCCTGACAGAGCGGTTGCTGTAAGACGGTTGTTTAGCCGAGAGTCCGTGTTACGGGAGGGATTTCGTCATGAAGAAAATCGTGGGAATTGCCATGCAGGTCTTCGCCGTAGCGTTCTGGATTCAGTTTGTCGCCATTCAACTGTACGATCCAGCCTCCGAGGGAATCGGCTCGTTGATCTGGACGATCTTTGATCCATTTGTGGCAGCGGGAGCACTGATATCCATCTATATTGGATTCCGCAGAAAGCAGGATGTCGACAACGCCCATGAACAGGGACTTACCAAGGAATACTTTGAGGCAAACGTAACACTATACGGAGCCATCATCCTCTTGCACGCCCTCCTATGGAACTGGATCGGTTCCCGTTTGATCGAACCGGAGATGAGCCTCCACTGGTTATGGATATTTATCGACATCTCTGTACCTTTACTCCTTTTTCCAGTGGGCCGTCACCTCGCCAAAAGCGCTGTTTCAGAACAGAGCGTCTGAGTTTGTCCGGTACTGCGGCCATGAAGAAAGGGGCTGATACTTAGCCGTTACTCCAATTTGACTCTGAATTGGCAGGCTGCCAAGGGCTTGGGGCCTGCCTTCTCTTTTCTCTATGTTCTTCTCGCCTTCGATGAATGCCCGAGTTGTCCAGATTTCCGGGGCAAGACCTACACATTTGCGCTTGGAATCCCCTTTGGAATCCCCTATTGATGGGAATGCCCAATGACAGAGGTCGGATTTTGTGTCAATTGGCACATGCCAAGGGTTGATTCTTTGTGCCGAACTGTGGTACACTATGCTAAATGGACGGATTAGACTGATGCGGTTCTTGAATCCGCCCCTATTTTGCACGTCTTTTGGCATCAGGAGGATGACCATGGCAGACACAAATAACCTTTCCGGTTCTTCTGAGAAACTCTCAGACAACCTGAACGGGCATGTGCCGTACCCGGGTATCCCAACGACGACAGACGGAGCCGGCTCGGTTGTCTGGGCCGAGACACACATAACTCAGGCCGCCTGCGCCTACCCGATCACTTCTTCAACAACGATGGGCGGCGGTTATGGAGCGGCCGTTTCCAATGGCGCCCGCAACCTGTGGGGCGATGAACTGATGTTCCTAGAGCCGGAGTCGGAACACAGCGCGGCTGCCGCTTGTGAGGGATTCGCTGTCGCCGGCGGCCGGGTCAGCAACTACACATCTGGCCAAGGGCTCATTCTGATGCACGAAGTGTTGTACACGATTTCCGGAAAACGCCTGCCGGTCGTCTTTCACATTGGCGCCCGCGCGCTAACCAGTCACAGCCTGAATGTCCACGCCGGCCACGACGATGTCATGTCGGTGTCCGATTCAGGTTGGGGCATACTCTTCGGGCGAACCGCTCAGGAGTCTGGTGACCTGGCGCTGATTGCACGCCGCGCTGCAGAAGACAGCCGCACGCCCTTCTTCAATGTCCAAGATGGCTTTCTCACTACGCACACTGTAGAGGATGTTCTACTCTGTGAACCGGATATGATGAAGGAGTATATCGGAAAGCCCGAAGACAAACTGGTCAATCTGTTCAACCCGTACAATCCAGTTATGACCGGGGTCGTTCAGAACCAGGACAGCTATATGAAGGGCAAAATTGCACAGCGTGAATACTATTCTCAAGTTGGAGACGCCGTGCAAAACGCGATGGACGAGTTTTACCGACTGACTGGCCGCCGCTACCAGATGCTGGACACTTACCGCATGGAAGACGCCGACTATGCAATCGTTGGCATGGGCTGCATGATTGAAACAGCGAAGGCGACCGTCGATTACATCCGTCGCGAAGAAGGGATTAAAGTCGGCGTAGTCCATATCACCTGTTACCGGCCCTTCCCTAGCCGGGAGATCGTGGAGGCCCTGAAGCATCTGCGGGGCTTCACTGTACTGGAGCGGATGGACGACCCAATTGCGCCCAACAATCCGGTAACTAATGATATCAAGGCCGCTTTTGCCGACGCTTATACCGGCAGCCCCGGCTTCGCTGCCATTGACGACATCCCGACGATTTTCAGCGGCTCGGCAGGTCTGGGCAGTCGCGATGTACGGCCGGGCCACTTTATTTCAATCGCCCGCAATATGGTGGAGGAAGGCCCCCGCTTCTTTGTCGTCGGCATCAAACATGACCTCGCGCTGCCGATGAACGGAGACCCGGATGTTCGTCCTCGAGGCGCGTTTTCGATGCGCGGTCACTCGGTCGGCGGCTACGGATCTGTCACCACCAACAAAGTTATCGCCACGATTGCGGGTGACATTTTTGGCAAGAAGGTGCAGGCCTATCCCAAATACGGTTCAGAGAAGAAGGGCCTGCCCACTACTTACTACTTGACGGTAGCAGATGAGCCTATCCTGACCCATTGCGAGCTCAACAACGTCGAGTTCGTGCCAATGAACGACATAAACGCCTTCTTTACAAGCAACCCTCTGGCTGGGATTCAGCAGGGAGGCACGCTCTTCGTACAGACGAACAAGTCCACTCCGGAAGATGTGTGGGCTAATGTGCCGCCAAAGTCGAAAGATTTGATTCGCGAGAAGAACCTGCGAGTCGTTGCCGCGGACGGCGCAAAGATCGCCCGTGAAGAGGCGCCGGTTGCCGATCTCGAAGTGCGTATGCAGGGTATCGTGCTGCTGGGAATCTTCCTGAGAGTGACGCCTTTTGCAGGCGACGCGAATCTCAATGATGATGATGTAATGGAACGTTCAGAACAGGCGCTGCGCAAGTACTTTGGCAAGCGAGGCGAGGCGGTTGTCCAGGCCAATATGCGCTGTGTAAGACGCGGCTACGAAGAGGCTTTCGCGATTCCGCCTGAAATTATCGCACAGGACATTACCTCGCCGGTCCTCGTGCCCGGCGCAGAGATTACACTGTTTAGTTAATCGATTCCCGGAATCAGCGTCACCGGTTTTCTATCTACCCGAAAGGCGGCAACTCCTATGGGTGTTACAGTCAATACATTCGACATCCGCAATTTGACCCGAACTTCGAACGGCCACGACGCGGAGGCAATTACTGAGGACCACGCCGAGAATGCGGTTGACGGCTCCAACGGTTATGGCAACGGCTTCGATTCGATGGTCGTAGATGCCCACGACTTTTTTGAAAGGGTGGTTCAGGAGTACAACGAGGGGCCGGGGCCTGAGTCGCTCGAGGCGGACGTAGGCGTGGCCCGCTCCGTTATTCCGGCGGGGACAGGCGCTTATCGCGACTTCAGCTACATTGCGCCGGAGATTCCTGAATACATTCAGGAGAACTGCACCGGCTGCATGAGCTGCGTCACCCAGTGCCCGGATACCGCCATTCTGGGCAAGGTCGTGACCGATGACGAACTGACCGCGGCGCTGGATGACATTGAAAACGACGCCGAGCGCAGCTTTATGTCAATGCAGTTCGCCGAGACCAACAAATTCTACAAAGTTCCGGCGAAAAGGAAGAAGACACCCGGAAAATTCGGCATTTTCATCGATCCCACCAAGTGCAAGGGGTGCGCTGAATGTGTCGAGGCCTGCGATGACCTCGGTTACCATGCCCTGAAGATGATCGAAAAGGAAGATACGACAGTTCCCATCTACCAAAAGAGCATCGACTTTTTCCGCAAGCTGCCTCCGACGCCGCAGGAATTCATCAACGAGCGCGTCGCCGTCGACATGATGCTGGCCGAGCAGAGTATGCTTTATGTCGGCGGGGCCGGCTCTTGCGCCGGTTGCGGAGAAGCGACCGCAATCCGCATGTGGCTGGCCGCCCTCGGCTACAAATACGGCTCCGAGAATATTGGTATCGCTGCAAGCACAGGCTGCAACACAGTCTACGGCAGCACTTATCCTTATAACCCCTACATCGTTCCCTGGAGCAACTCGCTCTTTGAAGACGGTCCCACCTTCGCCATGGGTCTCCGCATGCGCTGGGACCAACTCGGCTGGCAGGACAAGCAGCTGTGGGTCATGGGCGGCGACGGCGCCATGCTCGACATCGGCTTTCAGGCGCTCAGCCGAATGTTGGCCAGCGGCATGAACATTAAAGTTCTCGTGCTGGATACGCAGGTCTATTCCAACACGGGCGGCCAGACCAGCACTGCATCTTTCACAGGGCAGGACTCCAAAATGTACTCCCATGGCAAAGTCCATGCCGGTAAACAGGAGATGCGCAAAGAGCTGGGCCGCATCGCTATGATGCATCCGAACACGTATGTATCGCAGACGGTACAGGCCGTCCCCAACCACTTTTACAAGTCGATACTGGAAGCGGCCGAATTCGAAGGGCCGGCGATCGTCAATGTGTTCACCACTTGCCAGCCTGAGCATGGCGTTGCCGACAATATGGCCCGCCATCAGGCGAAGCTGGCGGTAGACAGCCGCGCCTTCCCGATGTTCGTCTATGACCCTCGCAAGGGCGAAACGATTCGCGAGCGCCTCAGTCTTCAAGGGAACCCGGCGGTGAAGGAAGACTGGTACACGATCAAGAAGACCGGCGAAACGATCGATTTCATCACTTTTGCCCGTTCGGAAGGCCGCTTCAGTAAGCAGTTCGACAAAGAGGGCAACCCGTCGGAGGTCCTGATGGCAGCCCAAGCCGACCGGCTTGCGAACTGGCATCTGCTGCAGGAAATGGCTGGAATTCGCTAAGCCATGTCTGCTCAAACGAAGGTAGAGAGTTTCAAGGCACGCGAGAGGAATTAGAGAGCAAGATTAGGATCTCTGTGCCGAGAATCGCGTTTCCAGACAAAGAATGCTAAGTAACGGGGTGCGGCAACGCACTCCTTTTATTTTTGGCAGAATGACTCCAGAGCCATTTGCTCGAAAGACAAAAGGGAGCTTGGACATTTCTGCAATAGACAAGGATTATCCGGAATGAAGCCGGCCGACAACGCCATAGATGCAGGGGCAACTAAAGAAGGCGCCCTGCAGCCCATTGCAGAATCCGCAGCCGAGTCAGCCGGCTTCCCGGTTCCCGCGTCGATCACCACGGACGCCTTACCTTCGAATTCGGCTACGGGTCTCGACGTGCCTGCCCTGCCGACTGAAGTGCTCCTTGAAATGTACCGCAAGGCCTTGACGATCCGGCTGATGGAAAAGGCGCTGCTGGCTGCTGCCGAAGAGGGACAGATCGGGGGTGCGATGCACACTGCCATTGGCCACGAGGCCAATGCAATTGGAGCCGCCTACGCTTTGCGTCCAGGCGACTACGTTACCTGCACCTATCGCGGCCATCATCATGGACTGGCATGGGGCATGGATCCGGGGCGGGCAATTGCTGAAGTGATGGGTCGAAGCGACGGATTCGCCAAGGGCAAGGGGGGCTCGATGCACTTTGTTTCTCCGGAGCACGGCATGATGGGGGCGAACGGCATAGTCGCCGCGCAGGTGCCCCACGCCGCCGGCCTGGCCCTGGCAAGCTACATGCGCGACGAGGACCGGGTGGCCATTACTTTTTTCGGCGACGGCGCGCTGTTCCAGGGAGTTATGCACGAGACGTTCAACATTGCCGCCAAATGGAAATTGCCGCTCATCTTCTACTGCGAGAATAACCGTTACTCGGAGATGACGCCGATCTGGCGCACTTCTTCAATTGAAGATATCTTCCTGTTCCCCCGTTCCTACGGTATGGAGACCATGCAGATTGACGGCAATGATGTGGAAGTTGTTCACGCCGCCGTAAGCCAGGCTGCTGCGCGCGCAAGGTGCGGCTCAGGACCCACCTTCATCGAAGGCATTACCTACCGTCTTGCAGGACACATGGCCGGCGATCTGGAGACGTACCGCCCGCCGGAGGAAGTCGAGAAGCAGCAGGCCTATGAACCTCTGACAGTTCTGCGCGAGAAACTCCTCGCGAGGGGCGTTGACGAGGACAAAATCGCCAGAATCGATGAGGAGGTCGACGAGAATATAGACGAGGCTGTGGAATTCGCAGAAAAAAGCCCCTGGCCAGACATGGCGGAGACGTATCGGGACGTCTTTGTTGATTCCGCCTCAATTGACGATTAAGGAATGATCCGTTCGGACCGCCGGCTGCCGCGGCAAGTGCGTTCGGAATGTGAACACAAGCTCTATGCGAAGAACCACCTACATCCAGGCCATAAACGAAGCGCTCAGGGAAGAGATGCAGCGCGACGAGGATGTTTTCCTCATCGGCGAGGACGTCGGCCATTACGGCGGGCTGTTCCGAGTAACTCGTAATCTGCTTGACGAGTTTGGCGAAAAGAGGGTACTCGACACGCCCATCAGCGAACAGGCCTTTATGGGCATGGCTCTTGGCGCGGCAACAGTGGGAATGCGTCCAATTGTCGAGTTGATGTACATGGACTTCACTTTGGTGGCCGCCGACCAGATTTTCAATCAGATCGCAAAATACAGGTACATGACCGGCGGCTTGTTGAAAGTTCCCCTGGTGATTCGGGGCCAGCAAGGCGGGGGCAAACGGTACGGCTCCCAGCACAGCCAGTCGGTTGACAGCCTCTACGCCCACTTTCCCGGCATCAGGGTTGTTGCCCCGGCAACGCCCTACGATGCCAAAGGCCTGCTCAAAACATCTATCCGCGACGACAATCCGGTCGCTTTCCTGGAACACAAGATGCTCTACTTCACGCGCGGTGAGGCGCCGCCGCCGGATGAGGAGTACCTGATTCCCATAGGCAAGGCGGACGTGAAGCGGGTTGGAACAGATCTGACAATCGCCACTTTCAGCTTCTGCCTTTTGCAGGCCCTGGAAGCCGCGGAGACACTTCACGAGAAACACGGCATCGATTGCGAGGTTGTCGACCTGCGCACGGTCGAACCGTTGGACACAGAAACGGTCTGGGAATCGGTGGCCAAGACCGGGCGATTGCTGGCAGTTCACGAGTCCTATGCGAACTGCGGCGTAGGTGCCGAACTTGTGGCCCGGGCCTATGAAGAGGCCCCGCACCTGCTGCGCGCGCCTGCCCGCCGCCTGGGCATGGCCCCCGTGTCGATCCCGGTCTCACGCGTTTTGGAGGAAGAGGCCCTGCCTTGGAAGGACGAAATTGTCACCACTGTTCTGGAGATGGAACGACGATAGAAAGGTACACTGATGGCTATGGAAGTAACTCTGCCTGAAATAGGTGAGGAAGTTGAGGACGTGACCATCAGCCGCTGGCTCGTGAAGGAAGGCCAGCAGGTCAGTGCTGGCGAACCACTTCTGGAGATAGCAACCGACAAGGTGGACACTGAGATACCGGCGCCCGCGAGTGGAACCTTACTGTCTATTCGCTTCGGTGAAGGAGAGATCGTCGAATTGAACGCGGTGATTGCCGTCATCGGAGAGGCCTCGGAGGAGATTGCTCCGGCGCCAGTGGATTCTGCAACCGCTGAGAACGAATCGGACCAAACTGCCCTTGCAGATAAGGCAGACGACCCTACAGTTTCTCAATCGAGCGAAATGCAGAACGCGCAAAGCAAGGCAATCAAGGCCACACCCGTAGCCCGGAGGATCGCTGCTGAGGCGGGCATTTCGCTATCTGGTATTCCTGGCCGTGAAGACGAGCAGTTGACAAAAGGCGACGTAGAAGCATACCTGAAAGAAATGAGAAGCGCAGGCAGTCAGGATCCGGACGCTGTGGCGGTAGAAGGGTCAGATTCTCAAGGCGACTCTGCATCTCTCGACGACTCGGTCGCACCCTTTGAACTACGCCGTCTGGCCGCGACCTATGACATCGACCTGCGAGAAGCCGCAGGCGGGCGGCCTCTCGGCGCCCTGACCAGGCACGATCTAATCGAATTTGCACGGGAACATAAAGGGCTGACTCACCTGACCGCTGCGTCGATCGACCACGTCCCTGCACAGTCGCGCAGCCCCGAGAGAGTCAAGCCTGCCGCTTCGGTTTCGGCGGCCAAAGACAGCACGGCTCCCGAGCGGGAGAGTAAGGACGAATCGCTGGTCCCTCACAGCCGCATGCGCCAAATCATCGCCAGAAACATGGTTCAGAGCGCGTTCACTGCGCCGCACGTCACCACGGTTCACAGTGTAGATATGGGTACAGTGACCACCCACTACCAGGCCCATAAGGCAGACTTCGCCCAGCAGGGCGTACGCTTGACGCTAACCGCCTATATTGTCGCCGCGGTCGTGGAAGGGCTGAGAACGGTACCTGCCGCAAACGCCGAGTGGACAAATGAAGGGCTAATTCTCAAGTATTCGTACAACATCGGAATGGCTGTCGCCCTTCCCGCCGACGCCACCGGGGTCGGTGGGCTAATCGTGCCGGTCATACGCGACGCCGGTGACATGAATCTGCTTGGAATTGCCCGCCGGGTAGCCGACCTAGCGACACGCGCACGGGACAATCAATTGACGCCCGCCGATACCCAGGGGGGCACTTTTACACTAACCAACTACGGTACCTCCGGGAGCCTTTTTCAGACTCCCGTGATCCTGCAACCGCAGGTTGCAATTCTAGGGACGGGAGCAATAGAAAAAAGGCCGGTGGTGGTCAGCAGCAACAAACCTTACGAAGCAAGTGTGGACGACTACCTGGCCTTCCGACCGATGATGGATCTGGCCCTCAGTTACGACCATCGCGTCCTGGACGGGGCCAGCGCCGATGCCTTTTGCGGCGCTGTTAAACGAGAACTGGAAGAGTGGCCGGATTCGATCTAGCACTGCTTGTTCCTGGGGTAAAGCGCGAAGCGCTCCATCCTGGGGACGAGTTTACATTCAAGGGAAAGGCTTTGGGGGTAACAGGTCAGACGCCCCTTTAGCTCTCGCGCCGCAGTAGTTTATCGGCCAGTGCGAGGAGTGGGGAACGACCTGCCTGTTCCCCCAGCGCCTGGTTGAGGGCATGCAAACCTTCGCTATGGTAACGGAGCACTTGGTCAGCCGACCAGCGCTTTGCGCCAGCTTCCTCCAGCAGCGTGATCGCTTCAGGCAGGTTTGCCTCTGTGATGCCGCGACGCCATAGATCTCTTATACCGGTCCCCAACTGGGGTTGCTCCAGTCCATAGAGCAGCGGAAGGCTTTTCTTGCGTCGCAGGATGTCGTTGCCGGCCGGTTTTCCTGTCACTTCAGGATCGCCCCAGATTCCCAGAATGTCATCCTGGATCTGAAACGCCAGCCCAATATTGTAGCCAAACCGGTGCAGACTTTCCGTCTCGAGTTTCCCGGCGCCGCCGAACAACGCCCCCAACGCGATCGACCCTGCGATCAGAGCGGCCGTTTTGCCTTCAATCATCCTTACGTATTCGGCGACGGTCACATCCTCCCGCTCCTCAAAGCTCATATCAAGATGCTGGCCTTCCGTCAGACCGATGCAGATCTTAGTAAAGCGGTCGAAAGCCGCGAGCGATCTGCCGTTCCCGCCTGCTGCAGCTGGCCTTCCGTCACCAGGATTGGTTTCCGCCGACCGCAAAATTGCGGCAAAGGCGAGGGCGAACATTCCGTCGCCCACATTGATCGCCTGGGGTACGCCCCACAGGGCCCACAGGGTGGGCCGGTGTCGGCGGGTCTCATCCCCATCCTCGATATCGTCGTGGACAAGCGAGAAATTGTGCAGGATTTCGACCGCCGCGGCCGCCGGCATTGCCTCGGCCGGATTTCCTCCGACCGCCTCACACGCCATCAGGCAGAGAAGCGGGCGTATTCGCTTTCCTGCGGCGAATGCGCTGGGTCGAAGCGACTCATCCACCCACCCCATGTGATAGTGCATCATCGCGTAATGGTTCGCCTGCATTGGGTGGCGCGTCGTCAGAACGGCCCGCATCTCCTCCTCAAGACGCGGCAGCCACAGAGAGACGAACGCGTCTAAGGCATCCCCGGAACACACCGCAGGCGAACCAGATTCACCTGCGCCGTGCGGTGCAGGGCCGGCCGCCGCCCTCCCGCCGTGTTTCGTGTCCGCGCCGGGGTTGACTGAACCTGCTTCTTCGTCAGAGGAGAACCAGTTTTCCAGCCTAACCGCTTCTTCTCTTTCAGAACGAATAACCTGCCGCGATCGTGCTGTTAAAGACGTTGCCTCTTGAGTCAGATCGGTCGTATGAACCAGAACGCCTGGCTCGCGCAGGGCCTTGAGGTCAGGTGAGCCGCTGGCAAACATCGCGATTCGCAGCTCTTCGACCAGGAGGTCGATCTCCTCTTCTACAGCCGCAGACGATTCCACCGCGCGCTTGAGAAACGGTGACGCAAGGCCCACAAGATCTGCGCCAAGCGCCACTGCTTTGGCAATATCCTGGCCGCTGCGAATGCCCCCGCTGGCAAAGATCGGGAGTTCCATACGGCCGGTCTCCTCGCGGGCAGCCCGAACATAGGCAAGACTCGTGACGGTGGGAATGCCCCATTCGCGATAGGCTGCAGCCAGCCTGCGCTGGCGCTCTGTCGGCGCGCGGTGCTTTTCAACCTCACTCCAGGAAGTACCCCCGGCGCCGGCCACGTCGATGGCGCTGATGCCGGCCCCGATCAGCGCTCGCGCGGCCTGCCTGCTGATTCCCCAGCCCACTTCCTTGGCGATGACCGGAACCCCGACTTGCGTGCAGACCTCTTCGATACGGGATAGCAGGCCGCCCCAAAGTGTGTCGCCTTCAGGCTGCAAAACCTCCTGCAGCGGATTCAGATGCAGGATCAAAGCGTCGGCCTCGACCATTTCCACAGCCTGCCTGCACTGCTTGACCGTGTAACCGTAGTTGAGCTGCACCGCGCCCAAATTAGCGAAGACCAGCGCGTCCGGAGCATATTTCCGCACCGAAAATGAGGCCTTAGTCTCGCTATCCTCCAGTGCGGCGCGCTGGCTGCCAACACCCATGGCAAGGCCTTTTGCCTGCACCGCCTCTGCCAGCCGCCGGTTGAAAAGTCCTGCCTGTGCTGTGCCCCCGGTCATTGAGCTGACCAGGACCGGCGCGCAGAGGCGCTTGTCAAATAGGACGACACTGGGGTCAACCGCCGCGAGATCGATATCGGGCAGCGCCTGGTGTATGAAATGGTAGCGCTCTAAACCCGTTGTCAGCTGCTGGAACCCGACGTCTTCTTCCAGGTTTATGCGTATATGGTCGCCTTTTCGGCCGGCGGTGGACAATCAAGCCCTCTCAGTGACTGATTCATGAGACGTAGATGGCAAATGAATCAAACAACTTCATCATATTTTCGAACCGAAAATCGTAACTCTCTTTCGATTCTAGTGTTATATGATTTATAATGCAAGACATTCGCATTAAATTCTGATTACGTATATCGACCAAAGGGGGGACGAGAATGTCAACAACTTTTGAGCAGGTTCGCGATATCATAGTGGATCAGTTAGATGTTGATCCTGATGAAGTAACCGAAAATGCCAAGTTCAAAGAGGATTTGGATGCTGACAGTTTGGACCTGGTTGAGTTGATAATGTCTTTCGAGGAAGAGTTTGGCGGCGAGATCAGCGACGAACAGGCCCAGGAAATCGAGACGGTCGGAGATGTAGTACGGCACCTCGAAGCCCAGGCGGTCTGAGTTGTCTGCTGGTACACAGCCTGTTTTTCCAAAGCGAGTTGTGAACGCAACTCGCTTTTTCTATTGGTGGGAATGAGTATTCAGGGGGCAAGTGTGGATACGTCCACGCCATGTAACGAGACAAAAGCGACATTGCTGATACTTGCCGGTGGCAGTAGCCGGCGTATGGGCGCCGACAAACTCCTGCTGCCAGTACCCCCAACGGGAATACCTCTGGTTCGGCACGTCGCCGTGCGACTACTTCCGCTGGCGGCGAGGGTGATTGTCATTGCCAATGACCCGGACGTCTGTGCTGCTGTTCGAGATCTTGGTGAAGAGGAAGTTCAACGCGACCAGGATGGGATGCTCGCTCGCAGGATTGTCAATTGTTTGCCGGACGACGTACCGGGAGAGGGGCCCCTTGGCGGCCTCGCCACCGGCCTGCGGCGAATCGACGGCTGGACCTTAGCTGTAGCCGGCGACATGCCGTTCATTTCGGTGACAGCGTGCCGCCATTTGATCGACAGTTCAGACTGCGGCTGCGATGCGGTTGTGCCCGTTCTTGATGGGCATGCCCAACCGCTTCATGCATTGTACAGCCGGCGCTGCCTGCCTTCTGTCGAAAACGCTCTGGCGGCCGGTCTGCGCCGCATGGACAGCTTCTGGAACGAAGTGCGCGTGCGCTTGATTCCAGCCGATCTATTACGGGCATTCGATCCGGATTTGCTTACATTCACAAATGTAAATACGCCATCCGAGTGGGAAAAGACGCGCTCCCTGCTTTCTCAAGACTGACCACCAAGTGTTAAAATGGTGCCAGCCCGTAAAGGTTGCGGCCGGGGCGGATTCGAAGGCGGAAGGGTGTTCGGCCTCCGTCGATTTCTTGCAGAGGAGGGTAGATTTCGTTTCTGGCCTCCCGATTGAACAGGTTCAGCAAATCCCAGTATGGCTAAGAATCGCAAGCGTTCGGCGCAACAGAGAACGGCTGACCCTGGCAGGCAGGGCCGAGGCCAGTTCGTGGAGGAAGGCGCTGTTGTCAAAGACTGGGGAGGCCGCCTGCCTATCGCGCTGACCTTTCCCAACAGCTATTACGTCGGCATGAGCAGCCTCGCATTTCAACTGCTTTATCAGTGGCTGAACAATGAACACGACGTGGTCTGCGAGCGCATCTTCTGGCAAAAAGGCGCGGCCGCGGCAGGCCGGCCCTTGCTCTCTCTCGAAAGTGGGCGTCAGGCGGACGAGTTCGACATCTGGGCGTTTACCATTTCCTGGGAGATGGACTATTTCAACGTTGTCGAGATGCTGCGCCAGGCTGGCATTCCGCCTCTCGCTCAGGAACGTCTCCACGGCAGCCGCTGGGACGGGTCTCCCTGGCCTCTTATCATCGCCGGCGGACCAGGCATTACTATGAACCCGGAGCCGATGGCCCCTTTCTTTGATGCCGTTCTCATTGGAGAAGGCGAGGAGGCCGTGCCCCGGTTCATTGACCTCTGCCGCGACGCGCTCCACGAAGATCGAGAGGCGCTCCTGCGGACGCTCGATCGACAGCCGGGCTTCTACATTCCTCATCTTCGTCCCTCAAACCGCGACCACGTCGACTTTCGGCCGGTTGAACGCCTTTGGGTACGCGAGCTGCCCGAGTACGAGACCCAGTCCGTTCTCTATACAACGGACACGGAATTCAGTGGAATGCACCTCATGGAAATCGCTCGCGGCTGCGGGCGCGGTTGCCGCTTTTGCCTGGCGGGGTATGTCTACCGGCCGCCGCGCGAACAGCCTTTGGAGACACTGTTGGCTTGGGCAGAAACGGCAATAACGAAAGGGCGCGACCGCATTGGCCTCGTCAGCGCCGCGGTCAGCGACCATACGCAGATAGACGATCTTGCCACTGAACTTGCCGGTATGGGCGCCTCGATCAGCGCCAGCTCGATGCGAATGGATCCCATCAGTGTTCCATTAATCCGGGCGATGGCAGCAGGGGGAACGCAGACTCTAACGGTCGCGCCGGAGGCGGGCAGCGAACGCCTGCGAAACGTGATCAACAAGACCCAGACCGAAGAGCAGATGATGCGTGCCGTGGGCCTGGCGGCCGAACTGGACTTTCCCCAACTCAAACTCTATTTCATGACCGGCCACCCAACCGAAACTGACGACGACATCCAGGCGCTGATCGATTTCACACTCAAGGCGCGTCAAATGTACAGGCGGCGGCTGGCCATAAACGCCACGCCGTTCGTTCCCAAGGCCCATACCCCATTCCAGTGGGAAGCGATGATGCCGGCAACTGAGTTGAAACGGCGGCAGCGCACGATAAACAGGGCGCTGGCGCGGCACGGCGTCGAGGTGCGTGCAGACTCACCGGAATGGGCTGAAGTGCAGGCTGTTTTGAGCCGGGGAGACCGCGCCCTGGCCGACGTGCTCCTGGCAATTCCGCCGGGCCGTTTGAACACACGCCTCTTCTTCCGAACCATGGAGAAACTCGGGCTGGAGAAAGAGCATTATCTGGGCCAGTGGGAGGCGGGAAGCCCTCTTCCCTGGGATATTGTGCAGAGCGGCGTCACTGAGAACTATTTTCATTACGAGCTGCGTTTGGCAACCCAGGAGCGTACCGGTCTCTCGTGCCCGCCGGACACCGCGGGCTGTCTCACGTGCCAGGCATGTGACGACGATTGGGCGTTCCGTTATGGCGCCAACGAAAACCGCCCGATCCCGTCGGCGAAGGGCGGGGCCTGGCGGGCCCAAGACTGGCTGCCCTGGACAAAGCTCAAGGCTCAACAACACGAAACTGGCCTGGGCAATATCACGATTGAACCAATCCCCCTCAAATGATTCCGGTTTCCCCAGGGGACTAACCGCCGCTTTTCGAAAACTTGACAGCACATGCGATGGGAATTGGATTGTAAGGGGAAACATTCGCAAAGATGCGCCGCATTTGCTACAACAATGGCGTAGTGGCCTATGCCTTCGAAAGTTTCGCCTGCCTTCCTCTCCAGGCCCATGTCAGCGCGCGACACGGCGGCGTTTCACCGGAACCCTGGCATAGTCTGAATTTCAGCTACAGTCGCGGCGATGAGCGCGCACGTGTCCTCGAAAACTTCGCCCGCTTCTGTGCCGCGCTCGGCAGAGATCCCTCCCAGCCCGTCCGCACACACCAAGTCCACAGCACAAACGTTGCACAGGTCGGCTGGGAAGACGCCGGCGTCCGGCAAGAGAAGTGCGACGCCCTGATAACCGATGCAATTGGCCTGCCCCTCTTTCTGGTCTTCGCCGACTGCGTCCCACTGGTGATGTATGATCCGGCACACCATGCGCTGGGAGCTTGCCATGCCGGTTGGCGCGGTACCGTTGATGGAATTGCGAGCGCTACCTTAGGCGCGATGACGGCGGCCTATGAAACGGTCGCGGCGGACGTGCATGTTGGAATCGGACCAAGTATCGGGCCGGAGAGCTATGAAGTTGGTGAGGAAGTAATCGAGAGGGCGATTTCTGCCCTGCCTGGAGGCGAAAAGTACCTCCGCAGCCGCATGGTCGATCAGGCAAACCCCTTCTTCGACCTTTGGCAGGCGAATATAGACCAACTAACAACTGAGGGAGTCCCGGAAGAGCAGATCGAACTGTCTGGAATCGACACCGCGGGCAGGACCGATGAATTCTTCAGTCACCGGGCTGAAAAGGGTCGGTGCGGCCTCTTTGGACTCCTGACCTGGCTGGAACCGCGAGGGTAGGGGCATCGTTCGAAAGTCAAGATATGATACAATTAGCCAGGACAGAAAAAACCAAGGTCTGATGTCGAAAATCGTCCGGAGTGCAGAGCAGTTTCGCAGATGACGCAGGCGAGGTCGCCGACCGGCGACCCCATGCGGCGTTCACGGGTTTCAAGGTTGGAGCCGCTCTGCCATTTGTCTGTACGGGTGGGTTCTGCATGTCGGAAAACGCAAACCGGTTTGAGGCGTTGCTGCGCCGGCTCGGTCTGGATTCCCTACCGACCTACCAGCAGATTCTTGAATCGATGGACCCGTTGTCATGGACGCTGGTACTGCTCCTGACCGGCGCAGTTATACTTGGCGTCTTTTTTACGCTGAATACACGCTACCGCTTTCACGCCTTTCAGGAGGCCGAAGCCACTTCGGAAATCCTTCTAGCCCGTTTGAAGCAGGATCCGACTTACCTGACGCCGGCATCAATTATCAATAGGCTCGGCGCAGATACGACACTTCTCCTCCTGGAACACGGCGACCAGATTACCGCCCCGCAGTGGCGATCAATGTGGAACCGGGTGCGAGAGGAACTACTGAGCCTGCTATCCTCCCAACATGCATTTGGCCCAATCCACGCTCTGGCGCATTACTACCAAAGCACAGATACGCAAGAGCCGGACAGCATGCGCATCCGCCGCACCGCGCTGATCCACAAGCTGGGCCAGCGCCGGCAACTTGAACCCGGCGCCGACGGCATGGTAGCCCAGCTGCGGCTTGTCAGGCATCCCGCAGAGCAACTTGGCGAACTCGGTTTCGACGGACCGACGATCTGGTTAGAAAATCATGAGGATACCATGCCAATCCAAGGTCCGATCATCCAGATGGATTCGGTGCGATTCGATACGGTCGATCGCGCGAGTGTCAGTCTGCTCATTCAAAGGACCCCAACCGTTGGTGGGAACTTCAGTATTCAGATGGAGAAACGAAATGAGATGTGGGTCGTGGTCAGCGAGCAGGTCAACTGGGCGTCATAGCATGCTGTCTCCGGGCTTGCGCGACTTTCAGCGCTTCCGGTTGACTGCCCCCGCTGACAGCGAGAAAGACGCCCTTTTGTCGGCCAGCTGCCAGGTCAATGCCTTCTTTCCTGTGCGAAAGTCCCGCATTTGTCACGACAGAAACTGATGAACGAATTAACGTTGACCCTCGCCGATGCCTTGGGCTTCTTGAATACCCTTGTCTCGTCGGTGGTTGTCATTCTTGCCTTTTCGCTTCTGGCGTACACCTTAACCTACAATTTCCGCCATCCGGTGGCGCGTCGCTTCGCTTTTCTACTGGGTCTGGTCATGGTGACCTACGCTTCTGAAGTCGCCTTGACGCAGGTCGTCAGCGCCGATTCGGCGTCAAAATGGCTGCGCTTCGAATGGTTGGGTATTGCGCTCCTGCCCGGCGCGTACTTCGCGTTTTCTTATGCTGTGCTGCGGACAACGAATTACCACACCGACCGCCGCAGGCTGATCAACTACGCAATCGGGGTTCTTTCGGTCTCCAGCGCCTTGCTTGCCTTCTTCTCTACCTGGTTGGTGGACATAGTTGAGTTCGACCCGCTCCTCAGTTATCTTCATCCCGGCGTCCTCTTCTGGCCTTTTGCCGTCTTCTTCGCCGGCGTTGTCATCCTTTCCCATTTGAACATCTGGAAGGCGCGCCAGCGCTGCCTGACTGCGGAGAGCCGCAAGCGGATGACCTATCTCCTACTGGCCTCGGCGGCTCCCGGCATTGGCGCCTTCCCCTATCTGATTGCATTGGGCAAGTCTTCTGTCGGCCTGCTGTCGCCGGCGTGGATTCTCAGTCTGTCCATAGTGGGCAACTGTGCAATTGGCGTCATGCTGATCGGTCTGAGTTATACCGTGGCCTTCTTCGGCGTCTACACACCGGACAGGGTCGTCCGCTACCGGTTGATTCGCTACTTTGCCCGCGGGCCGGTCGTAGCGATCTTTGTCATTCTGGCCGTCCAGACGATCCCAACCGTGGAGCGTATACTTGGCCTGCCGCGCAATATCGTCCTCTTCAGCGTCATTACCGGTGTGATCGTGGCGGCGCAGGTAATTCTGAGCGTCTCTAAAGAGTTGACCGACCGCGTGGTCTATGGTGAAGACCGCCAAGAGATCGCCTGGCTGCGCGAACTGGACAGACGCCTGTTGACAACAACCGATCTGCGCCAGTTCCTTGAGAACCACCTGACCGTCCTGTGTGAAATGCTGCGGGTCCCTTCCGGCTTCGTGGCTGCGGCCATCGGCACCGACCTGATCCTGGAAGCGATTGTCGGGCCGGAGGGTACGCGGCAGGATATCCTGGACGACAAGGACTGGAGCGACGCCATGAACGAGGCGCTGAGCCATGCTCGCAAGAACGGCACAGCCAACATGGCGCGTACAGCGCAGGTTGTCGAGAGCGGAGCGATTCCGTCGGAAAACGGCAAGAGGTCGCCCCGGCAGATGGTGCCTCAGCCGGCCGAATACGGTGGATACTGGCTCTGGCCCGTGCTGGAACCGGCGGGGGAGCGTAAGGGAGAAATCGTGCTGGGGATGTTGGGCGTGCGCGCCCGCAGCGACTCGCCCCAAATCAGTTCGGAGGAACGCGCCCTGTTAGCGCAACAGATCGATAGCGTCGCCAAGGCACTGCTTGATCGCAGAATGCAGATGCAGGTCATGGTGGTCCTGAGACGCATCATCCCCGGCATCGACCGCATCCAGCAGATCAGAGGCATTGTGCCCTATGTTTCAGAGAATACGGAGGTGCCCCCGACCGAACTGCTTGAGCCGAGCCCAATTCACAATCCTGAATTCGAAAGCTGGGTGAAAGATGCTCTCAGTCACTATTGGGGCGGCCCCAAGCTGACTCGAAGCCCGTTGATGCAGCTGCGTGTGGTGGACCGGGTCGTCGAAGAGGCGGACGGCAACCCCGGCAAGGCTTTGCGCCTGGTGCTGGGGCGCGCCATCCAAAACCTGCGGCCGGGCGGCAAACAGGACCTGAGCACGCCCGAATGGCTTCTCTACAATATCCTGGAAATGCGTTTCATCCAGGGGCGCAAGATTCGCGATATCGCCGGCCGTCTGGCAATCAGCGAGAGCGACCTTTATCGTAAGCAACGGGTCGCTATCGGCCAGGTCGCCCAAGTGTTAACGGAAATGGAGCAGGGCGACTGGGAAGCTCTCCTCGAATTGCAGGAAGAAGAGGAGGAGCTTGTTGAGGAAGCAAATTGAATCGGGCGAATTCCCGGCGACGGAATCCGTTGCCGGCGCTTGCAAGGTAATGTCCAATGTCTGCCACGCGGCGTAAGCGGCGAAAATATCAAAAGACCGGCCCTACGGCTGCGGTTCAGGCGAATGCCCAGAAACTGCTTACCAGGCATTCCAATGAGGCCTTGGGGTTCGCAGTATTTCTTTTTGGCGTCTATCTCAGCTCCACGCTTTTTGTATCCGGGCAGGCATCGTGGACGCACTGGCTGGCGGGCAGGATGGCTATGCCGCTTGTGCTCAGCCTGCTCGTGACCGGAGCCGTGATGATGCTGGGGCGCCGGGCCGGCTACTGGCATCCGGAGGCCCTCGTCGGGGCCGAACTCCTGCTGTTGTCACTGGCCTCAATGGAATACATCAGCGGCAATCGAATTTCCGACTGGTCGCTTCCAGCCTCCGGCGAGGGCGCCGGCCTGATCGGCTGGGGCGCGGGAAACCTGCTGATCAGCTTGCTCGGGCAGTTGCCGGCAGCCTTCGCCGCAGCTTTGCTTGCACTCCTGAGTATCTATCTGTTGTTCCGCCATACGCCCCTGATCTACCTGTTCGGTTTCATCGGCCAATTGCGCCGGGAGCTGGCCGAACCTGCGGCCGATTCACCCGAAGCATCCTCTCCGGAGCCGGATGAATATCCATACCCGGAAGAAGTCGAACCGAAACAATCATTGCCTGAACAAGAGGTCACCAGCCCTGCGCAGACCGGCCTTGCCATGGACGAATCACTCCCTGACCCGCCCATGGGATTACCGGACTCGGGCCGTCCCATCCAGGCGGAATTTCCTGTTCCTGAAGCGGCGCCCGCCAAGCGTAGAAGCAAATCCGGCGGTGCGAGCGGGCGTCCGCTGAAGCGCCTGCGCAAGGAGGAAGAGCTGCCCCCTGCCGAGTTGCTGGAAGACGATGCCGGCCAGCTTGCGTGGGACATCGAGGGCATGGCCGAGACAATCCATGAGACCTTGGAGGACTTCGACATTCCTGTCGAGATTGTCAATATCCAGACGGGGCCAACCGTTACCCAGTTCGGCGTTCAGCCCCTTTACGTTGAGCGCGGCGGCCAGAGGCGCAAAGTAAGAGTCAGCCGCATTGCCGCAGTGGCCGACGATTTGGCGCTGGCCCTTGCCGCGCCTGCTATCCGCATTGAAGCGCCCGTTCCCGGCCAGCCATACGTCGGCGTCGAAGTGCCGAACCCGGAAAAGGCGATGGTGGGCCTGAAAGACATTCTTCAGGCCAAGCAGATGGCAAAACAGGGCGGAACGCTGCCTCTGGCCCTCGGCAGAGACACATCCGGTACGCCAATTGTCACAGACCTGGCGCGAGCCCCGCATCTCCTGATCGCCGGTGCCACCGGGTCGGGCAAGTCGGCATGCATCAACGGGGCAATCGTCAGCCTGCTGATGTACCACGGACCGGAATCTCTTCGTTTCATCATGGTCGACCCCAAGCTGGTGGAGCTACCCGGCTACAACCACATCCCCCACATGATTGGAAAGGTGATCACCGACCTGGAGGACGTTCACGGCGCGTTGACCTGGCTTCTCCTGCAAATGGATGATCGTTACATCCTATTCAGGGAAAACAGGGTGCGGGACATTGAGGCCTACAACCGCCTTGCCCGCCGTCGGAAGAAGCTGGAACCGCTCCCCCATATCGTCCTCGTCGTTGACGAACTGGCCGATCTGATGATGACCGCGCCGGAGGAAATCGAAAAGCAGCTGGTTCGCCTGGCCCAGATGGCGCGCGCCACCGGCATCCATCTTGTCCTCGCAACGCAGCGTCCCAGCACCGACGTCGTGACCGGCCTGATCAAGGCCAATTTTCCCTCCCGCATCGCCTTCGCAGTCACGAGCCAGGTCGACAGCCGCGTCATCCTGGATACGCCCGGGGCCGAGAAGCTGCTCGGCCAGGGAGACATGCTCTTCATGCGGCCGGACAAGGCCACGATCGAACGCGTGCAGGGCAGCTACGTCACCGACTCGGAAATCAAGCGCGTGGTCGACTGGTGGCAGGAACGCGCCCTCCTCGAAAACCCCAACCGTCCCGCGGCAAGGGTCGCTCCCTGGATAGGACTGCTGGACCGGTTGGATGATGAAGAGGAACTCCTGGCGGAGGCCATCGACGCCATCCGCGGCGAAAAGACCATCAGCGCCGGTTTTGTGCAGAGAGAGTTGAAGATCGGCTATCCGCGCGCGGCGCGGCTGGTCAATTTACTCGAGTCGAAGGGCCTTGTCAGCGCCGAACCGGGAGGCGGTCAGAGTCGGAGGGTTTTGATCAAAGACGCGGCCGGTTCAGGAGAGGAAAACAAAGCGCTGGAACAGGCGTAGATCTGAAACTTTACTTCCGTCTTTCACTCGATACAGCCGGCGGCATGATTTTCTCACAGGCCCCGCGAGCCAACGGAGTCCCTCCCTTACAGACGAACCAGGAGCGCTAGAAATGCCCTACTCCCTGCAGCCCGATGCCATGTACCGCATGCCGACCCACTTTGGCCCCCGGACAGGTCCGCGCCGCGGGCCGGACGGGCGCGGTTTCGACTGCGTAAACAGCCCCAAGAGCATGTCCTACTCGGTCAGCTACCTCACGCACGCCGCGGCCGCGGAAGCGATATTGCCGCCCGGCTTCACACTGAACGGAGAGCCCGTTGTGACGGTCAGCGCAACGTATATGAAGGAGATTGACTGGCTGGCGGGGCGGGGCTACAACACGCTGGGGGCTTCGTTGCCGGTCTGCTATTCCGGCAAGGTGGATAGCGTGACCGGAAGTCTGCTGCTTGTGCTGTGGGAAAACCTGACCGATCCCATTCTGACCGGCCGCGAGGAGCTGGGCTTTTCCAAGATCTACTGCGAACTGCCCGAGCCTGTCGTCTACAACGGCGCCTCCCACTGCGTCGGCAGCTGGCTCGGTTTTCGCTTCCTGGACCTGGGCTTGCACGACCTGACCGAACTGTCGGAGCAGGAAATCGCGGCCCAGGCTGCAAAATCAGGCGGCGACGGAACGCTCCACTACAAATATATACCCCGCACGGGCGAATGGGGCACGGCCGACGCCGAATACGCGGTCCTGACCCCGGCGCATACGCCCAACCGTCGCGTCCTGGGAATGTGGCGCGGCCAGGGAACGGTGCAATGGCATCGGGCCAGGTGGGAGGACATGCCGACCCAGTACAATATCGTCAACTGTCTGGCCGATCTGGAAATTCTGGCGTATCGCGGCGCAGTCATTACCCAGACCATCGGCGGCAAGGACCTGAGCGATCAGCGTATTCTCAAGTAGCCCAATCTTGGGAAGATACTTAATAGGGCCTTGCACTGTCACGAATCCCATGGCGGAAGGTCATAAATGAAGGCGGACTACGCTGAAATCATCACCATTGAACCTGGAAAACGGGGGGGGGCAAGCCCTGTATTCGCGGGCTGCGAATCACCGTCTATGACGTGCTGGACTACTTGGCTGCTTTTGAAATTGACAAATCAGAGAATTGCCGAAAGTGCCTGACAAAGCAGGATTTACCCATACTGCGGAGGGCATCGTCCAACTGTTTGTCGTTCATAATCCCCTCCGGTTGGCAGTGTTGTCCTTTTCGTTCTAGCCAATGATTCCATCTTTCTGCAAGGCCACAGTCAACTCGGCCTGAGTTCCACTGCCTTTCTTACTGTTGCAGGCATTGCAGAGAAGCTGAAGGTTGTCGATGTGATGCGTGCCGCCTTTCGACTGCGGCACAACATGGTCGACGGTGAAATTCTGGAAGGGGAAGGCGATGCGGCAGCCGTTACATAGACCCTCTTGCTGGCCGAAGAGTGTGTGCTTGTGCGTCTTGTATGGCGGCAACTTGCCAACGTCGGTGCGCTTGGGAATGTCTTCGCGGTGGACGAGGTCGTACAGAAGCGGGCCTTCTGTCCTTATGCGCTGCCTCACCAGCTTGGCGGCAAGCGGCGATAGGTCTATGCCTACCCACTGCCGACCCAGGCGGTCAGCCGCTACGCAGGCCGTGGCGCAACCGCAGAACGGGTCCAGCAACACATCTCCCTCGTTCGATGATGCTCTGATGATCCGATCAAGCAGAGTTAGCGGCTTCTGCGTTGGGTAACCCGTCCGCTCCTTAGCCAGGTGCGAGAGAGGATTGATATCACTCCATACATTCCCTACAACGGCTCCTTTCTGCTCTCGCAGATAGCGTTTCAACCGTGGCCGCTTGGAGAAATCAGGCGCTCCGTTGTCGTGCGTCGGATAGTAGATGCGCCCTTCTGCATCTAATTCCTGCATCCGTTCAACCTGATAGCGCCAGCCCTTAGGGGGAGGGGGAAAACCTTTCCAGTCGTACATCATCCGCGGGCGCGGATTCGGGCTCGCCATATCAGCGAGTTGATATGGTCCGCGTCCATCGGCGTCTTCGTGACGATAGAATTTCGCGATGTATTCCGCCGAGTGAGGCTCATAGATCGGATTGAACTTGGCATCTGGCAAAGCGTAGAACAAGAGAACGTCGGCGACGTTAGGGAACGAGTGCCGCGAATCATTATGTGTATTCGTACGCTTCCAAGTGATCTCGCAACGAAATGCGTCGGCTCCGAATACCGCATCCATCAGCAGTTTAAGATAGTGGCTGGCCGTTGGATCGCAGTGTAGATAGATCGAGCCGGTCGGCTTGAGCAAACGCCGCATCTCCAGCACCCGTACTCCCATCATGATCAGGTAGGACTGCATGCCCTTGCCGTGCGCTTCTCCAGCCGCGCCGATGATGGCGTATAAGGCCGGGTGTTGCTCGGCTATCTCGCCGTGCCATGCCAGGTCTACATCATCCAAAGTCCAAGTATCTTTGAACGCGGCGCCAGCCGCCTCGGAACCGATAGGCGCGGCATAGTTGCGGTTGGAGTTGAACGGAGGATCAAGGTAGATCAGGTCTACCGATTCCGAGTTCATGCCGCGCATGATGTCCAGGTTGTCGCCCGTCCACATGGTGCGGTTTACCCAGTTGGGCTGATTCATTTTGCCGTTGCTCTGTGAAGGAGATAGAGATTATTGGCCTGATGTCAAGCGTTCCAGCAATATATAGCATGGAATGTCCAGCCAGAAAACTGCTCGGCCATTCTTCAAACTCGATCTTGGCCCTACCTTGCAGAATTGCACTTGGCGCTCAGTTGAGTCTTAGCTTTAGCCCCCTGCTCTGCGGCGTTGCCGCTTATGCTATCAAGCAACGGCGCTGCAGACTGGTTACTGCAACTCGCATCGACAAAAATGACTACTTGTAGCGCCGGACCGATTGCAGACAGCCCTACCTCATGAAGGACCCACCCGTGACGGGGATGGAGAGACCGGTGAGAAAATCGGCTCCATCCGAAGCCAGGAACGAGACGGCGTGGGCAAGGTCGTTGGTCTGGGCGAGGCGGCCGATTGGGGTGCTTCCCGCTGCCCCGGAAAGCAGGGCGTCCGTCGCCTCTTTCACTTGCAGCGAAGGGTTGTCAAAAAGGTTGGTCATGTGGCCGACCCGCTCGGTGGGAGTCAAGCTCGGGCAGATGGCATTGACGGTGACCCCGTATTCGGCCAACTCCTGAGCAAGCGACTGTGTTAAGCCGACGATTCCGAATTTGGATGAGCAGTAGGCAGCAAATCGAGCGATTCCCCGCAGCCCCAAGACTGAGGAGACGCTGATTATGCGGCCGCCGCCGCCGCGTTCCACCATGTGACGCGCGGCCGCACGGGTGCATACGAAAGTTCCCTTCAGATTGACAGACATGACTCGGTCCCACTCGTCCTCCTCCAGGTCGACGACCGGCACGCGATCTCTGCCGCCGCGAGCGGCCGCGTTGTTGACCAGGATGTCAATTCGTCCGAGTGTCTCCACCGCCTTCTGCATGGCCGCCCCGACGGAAGCTGAATCGGTCACATCGCAGGTCAGTGCCAGCGAACGGCGCCCAAGCCCCTCTATCTCCGCCTTTAGCGCCGGCAGACCTCCCCAGTCGGCGTCAGGATACGGTTTCTCGACAAGATCCGTTACAACGACATCCGCGCCATCCTCCGCCAGCCGAAGCGCGATCCCCCGGCCAATGCCGTATTCTCCTCCGGCGCCGGTCACGAACACAACCTTTCCAGACAGGTTATACATTTCACAGTCCTCCGGATGGTGATGTATACTATGGGCCCAATTGGGCGGTTAGCTCAGCTGGTTAGAGCGATTCCCTTACAAGGAATAGGCCGGCGGTTCGAGTCCGTCACCGCCCACACAAAGATTCCGAATTATTCGAATCTTCGGATTTTGTAGAGATTATGTGCCATTGGGGGCGTCGGCCGCGCAGGCCGGCGCCTTTCTCTTTTCGGGTTCAGATCAGGTGAGGAGGGGGACTGTTCGTCTCTCGCGTGCGCTGAGGATGGCCGAATCGACGATCTGCTGGCCGATTCGACAGATATCGGGCGACAGCGGACCTTCAGGCTCTTGGCCTGTTTCCAGACAGTGGACGAAATACTGGATTACGTTCTGATTCGGCGGCGACAACCGGTCAACCGGCTGGTCGTAGCCTTCGGGACATTCGTGGGTCTGGACTCGCACCGTATCCTCATAATCGTAGCTGCTGATCGTTCCCTCGCTCCCCTTTAGCACGAAACCGCACTTGGGCTGAGGCTGAAGCGTCCACGGGTCGGTAAAGGTGCCCCAACGCGTCTCAAACTTGGAAAGGCCGAACTCATACTTGCAGATGGTGATGCTGTGCTCGTCCACTTCCAGGCCGGCCGGCTCATCTACCACGGTCGTCACCTCGAGCGGCGCCCGGCCGTCCAGAAACCAGGTCCCCAGCGTTACCCCGTAGCCCAGATAGTCCAGGAGTGAGCCGCCCCCCTCGTCCTTCTGATAGAACCAGCTTTCGCTTTTGCGCTGCCGGTACTCTTCGTCGGTCTCCTCCTTGTCGGCAACGTGGAAAAGGGGCCCGCGATTGCCGTCATAGTAGTGGACTTCGACCAGGTCGCCGATGGTTCCCTCAACCAGCAACCGCTTGGCCGTAACGTGGCAGGGGTACCAGCGCAACGGCCAGTTGATGATAAACTGACGCTGCGTTTTCGCCATGGCCGCGATCATCTTGTCGGCAGCGGCCAGATCAGCTGCAAAAGGCTTTTCCAGCAGGACATGAACGTTATACGGGGCGACTTTGAGCACCCACTCGGCGTGGCTTGCCGTGGACGGGCACAGGAGCACGATCGCCGGCTGCGTCCGTTCCAGGCATTCCTTGTAGTCGGTGAAGATTCGCTCTTCTGGAATGGCAAAGTTGTTGATTACGGACGCCATCCTGTCTTTATCCGTATGGCAGATTCCGACAATCTCCACCTCGGGATGTTCATGGCACAGGCGCAGGAGATCGCCCATATGGGAATGGTCGAAGTTTATGCCGGCAACTTTCCAGGTCATTTTTGCGTCTGAGAATTCAGTGAAGCCCGCGGCTCAATCCGGCAACCTGTCTTTCCAGCAATTATCGCAAAGTTTCGGGACGCATGTCAAGTGGGCTTTGCGCCGGCTGTCAGTATCCTGGATAATACGCTGCAGTCAGCGTTTCACAGCGGCAACCGTAAGCTTTGGAACTCGGCTGGACGACGATGACCGACAATTTCAACTCAATTTATAGTCATGGCTTCGTCCGCGTGGCCGTATGCGTGCCCCATGTCAGGGTAGCGGATCCGGCGTACAACGCGGGCCACACCTCTGCCCTGGCCGCCCGCGCGTCGGAAGCGGGCGCCGCGGTTGCCCTCTTCCCCGAACTGGGGATTTCCTCCTACGCCATAGACGACCTGCTCCAACAGGAGGCCCTGTTGGACGGTGTCCTGGCCGGCATCAGCCGGATTGTTGAAGAAAGCAGGCTGCTGACGTCCGTTCTGCTGGTGGGCGCGCCGCTCCGTTTCGAAAACCGTCTGTTCAACTGCGCGGTCGTCATCTATCGGGGACGAGTGCTGGGTATCGTCCCGAAGACCTACCTACCCAGCTATCGCGAATTCTATGAAACGCGCCAGTTCAGCGCAGCGCGCCATGCCGTCGGACGCGAGGTACAGTTCCTGGGGGATACCGTGCCCTTCGGCAACGATCTTCTGTTCAAAGCGGGGTTGACGGCCGCGGAAGACGCGACAGATTCCCAAGCAGGCCCGCCTCGTACCTTAGACGAGCCCTCCGGCAGTCCGGTGGGCGAATTCAGCCTGCACGTGGAGATCTGTGAAGACGTTTGGACGCCGATTCCGCCCAGCTCCTACGCCGCTCTGGCGGGGGCCACGGTTCTGGCCAACCTGTCGGCATCCAACATCACCATCGGCAAGTCTCTCTACCGCAAAGACCTGTGCGCCAGTCAGTCGGGCAAGTGCATTGCGGCCTATCTCTATTCTGCCGCCGGCCCGGGTGAATCGACCACTGATCTGGCCTGGGATGGTCACGCGCTCATTTATGAAGACGGTGAGCTACTGGCTGAATCGGAAAGATTTGCCGATCACGCGCAGGTCATCATCGCCGACATCGACACCGAGCGCCTGGCGCAGAGCCGCATGAGGCAGACCAGCTTCAATGACGCCGCTGCGCTACACGGCCCTCAATTGCAGGCAGTTCGGACGGTAAGCTTCGATTTTCAGACCCCGCGCCTGACCGCGGGGCCCGTCGGCAGCGGGGCGCAGGCCGGCCCGCAGCGACTCGACCGTCTCCATCGCGATATCGAGCGCTTTCCCTTCGTCCCCAGCGACGCCGTGCGGCGCGACGAACAGGCCTACGAGGCTTACAACATTCAGGTGCATGGTCTGATGCAGCGTCTCAGGGCCACCGGGATTCAAAAGATTGTCGTCGGCATCTCCGGCGGTCTGGACTCAACGCAGGCGCTTATCGTCGCGGCCCGCACGATGGACCGTCTTCAGCTGCCGCGCACCAACATCCTTGCCTACACCATGCCCGGCTTCGCGACCAGCTCAAGCACTCGCTCCAACGCCCACCGCCTCATGGACGCATTCGACGTCAGCGGACACGAGCTCGACATCCGGCCCTCGGCGATGCAGATGTTCCGGGACATCGGCCATCCCTTCGCGGAAGAGGACCCGGAGTACGACATCACTTTCGAGAATGTACAGGCCGGGGAGCGCACCAGCCACCTGTTCCGGCTGGCCAACTACAATGACGCGCTTGTCCTCGGCACCGGTGACCTGAGCGAACTGGCGCTGGGCTGGGCCACCTACGGCGTGGGCGACCAGATGAGCCACTACAATGTCAACGCCTCGGTCCCCAAGACCCTTATCCAGCATCTGATCCGCTGGGTGATCGCCACGTCGCAGTTTGACGACGCCGCCAGTAAAGTACTTCAATCAGTTTTGGACACCGAGATTTCGCCTGAACTGGTGCCGGGAGACGGGTCCGCCGACGGGCCGGCGCAATCCACCGAAGCCAAGATCGGGCCTTACGAGTTGCAGGACTTTTTCCTCTACTACATCTCCCGCTATGGCTTCCGGCCCAGCAAGGTCGCTTTCATGGCGTTACAGGCCTGGGGCGATCGCGGCCGGGGATTGTGGCCTGAATTCCTGCCGGACCACAAGCGCAATCAGTACGATCTGGCGGAAATCAGAAAGTGGCTGGAGCTGTTCCTTTACCGCTTCTTCCAGATCAGCCAGTTCAAGCGGACCGCCGTTCCCAACGGCCCGAAAGTGGGCAGCGGCGGGTCGCTCAGTCCGCGGGGAGACTGGCGCGCCCCCAGTGATTCCTCAGCTGCCGCCTGGCTGGCCGAGTTGGGTCAGAACGTGCCGGACGGAGAGTAAGAAGCGTTTCAACTGCGGCGATTTCGCGGCCGGCGGGGACGGCTTCGGCGACGTCTGGCGCGTCCTTGCGAAGCGGGCCTTTTCGCGGGTTTCTCTTCTGGTAGCGGCGGCGGCGCGTGCAGGGAATCCTGATAGAAGTCGTCGACCAACATCGCCAGCAGCGTCCGGCCCTCGTCTGATTGCATCCACTCGTCAATCAGCGGCCGGAATCTCAGCATGCGTTCGCTCTGCAGATTATCGCGGCCGCGCAGCTTGGCCTCCAGCAGGGAAGTGACGCGCTCGGAGACCGTGGCAGCCACTTCGTCATCGGTGGGCAGCTTGCGCTCTTCCAAGGGGATGCTGTACCGTTTGGCGATCCGTTCCATCTGCATGCGCTCGTCAAACGACGCGGTCAGGGATATCGCGGCCCCGGATGAGCCGGCGCGTGCCGTGCGCCCTGCCCGGTGAATGTAGGACTCCGGATCTTCCGGCGGCTCATACTGGAACACATGGGAAAGCTCTGGAATGTCAATGCCCCGGGCCGCCACATCGGTCGCCACCAGCAGTCTCAGTTTTCCCTCCCGCACCCGGCGCATCACCCGCTCACGCTCCTGCTGACTGAGGTCCGAGCTGATTTTGTCGGCGTCGTAACCGAAACGCTGCAAAACGATCGTTACATAGTCGACCGTCCGGCGCGTGTTGCAGAAAACAATTGCGGCCGCCGGGTTTTCCACCTCGATCAGCCGCACGAGCGCCCGGTCCTTTTTCATGCCCGGGTCGGCGTAGAGGACATGCTCAGCCTCAGCGACATGGACGCGATCGCGGCTGAGGCTAAGGAAATCTGGCTCCGTCAGGAACTGTTGGGCCAGCCGCAACACATGCGCAGGGAAAGTGGCCGAAAACATCGAGCCGTGAATCCGTCCCGAGGGCAGAAACGTCTGCACCTGCAGCATGTCCGGGTAGAAGCCCATCGACAGCATGCGGTCGGCCTCGTCAAACACAAGTTGATGCAGATCATCCAGGCGCAAGTTGCGCTGCAACAGGTGGTCGAGGATGCGCCCCGGCGTGCCGATCACCAGCTGCGCGCCAGCGCGCAGGGCTGAGATCTGGGGGCCGTACTTGACGCCGCCGTAGACGGCAACACTGCGCACGCCGGCTGCCTCCCCCAGCAGCGCGGCCTCCTTGGAGACTTGCAAAGCCAGCTCCCGCGTCGGCGCCAGGACCAGAGCCTGGCAAACGCGCCTGTCCCGCTGTATCCGATGAAGAATCGGGAGCAGAAACGCGCCTGTCTTGCCGCTGCCCGTGCGCGACTGGACCATAAGATCCCGCCCGTTCAAAAGGTAAGGGATAGCCTTTGCCTGCACCGGCATCAGTTTGGTCCAGCCGGCCTTGGCGGCCGCCTCTTGCGCCACTGCCGGCAGCTCTCCAAGTGAAATGTCGGGCAGCGCGTTCTCCGGCTCAACCAGGTCCAGCGGGTTCACGTTTGCGTCAGAGTCATTCATTTCAGTGGAAGCGAGAGACTGTGCCGATCCATCTTCCCGGCCTTCCGTATCTGTTGTGTGCATTGATTCCTTGACCGTTCCGTTATGTGTAATCGTCGACGGTGGAGAGAACATGTACCAGCGCAATGCCCATTCTACTTTGTTGTCCGGCGGACACATAGAATCGGACGGCTTCAGTTCCCGTTCTGCATTGGGAGAATCTACTTCAAAACATTCGAAATTCACTGGAAAACGCGCCGAAAACAGGCGCCGTCTAGCGCTGTTTCCTTAAATCGGTCTTGTCAACCTCATACACAAGCAGCGCCGTCCCCGTCTTCTCGAAGATTCTCTGCTCCTTCAGAATCAGTTTGACCTGTCTCGAAAGCCCGGCCACCAGAGGCACGCCGCGGCCCAGCAAGACGGGAATGACCGAGACTTCCACCGTGTCAACCAGACTTTCGTTGCACAGACTTCCGAAAAGCCTTCCTCCGCCAAACAGCCAGATGTCCTTGCCCGGCTCGGACCGCAGCGACCGCACCGTCTCAATCCAGTCCTCGCCGACAATTCGGAGGTTTCTGCGCTCGCTCTGTTTCAGGCTGTTTGAGAAAATGTACTGCCGGTCCCCCGGCCTTGCTGGAGATACTCCACCGACTACATAAAACGTCCGTCGCCCCATTATGTATGTATCGAACTGCGACGCAAGTTCCTCGAAGTCAATGTCAGGATCCAGGACTATCCAGTCAAAGCCGTCGTCGGAGTCCGCAATGTACCCGTCCAGACTCATGGCACAGTTATATCGAATTCTTCTCACAACTGTTCCTCCAATGGCCCGCGGCGATGCTCTACAATTTCTGTGACGCGGGTTTGTTTGGCACTTGAGGCACGATTGGACCAAAGCGCCATTGAAAGTGGAATGAGGGGCGGGGTTAAACCTGGGGCAATGTGTTTCAAAAGAAGCACTCGGCCGGAACCGGGGGGGTGAAATCAGGAAGAAGAACGCTCTTCGTCGGTTGGGCGAATCATTCTGGTTTTCGCGTCAGACACTGCCAAATAGCTCCCTGGACTGTTCGCAGGCCCTTTTGATCAGCGTGGGCACTTTGTGACTGTTGTCCAACTCGGGACGCTGCTCAATCCAACCCAGCGATACCATGCTCCTGACCAGAACAAAAACGGGCAGAAGTTCGATATCGGCCTGGGACAACGGGCGCTCGGTCAGGTAGCCGGCGATGATGGCCTCACGGATTGTTTCAAAATCCGGTGTGTCCTGGTAGTAGGAGATCGCTACCGCGAGTTCATACTGATGCCAACCGAAACCGGAGTCGTCAAAATCGATTATATGTACATTTTCACCGGTGGTGATCAGGTTTCCGGGATGCAAGTCGGCGTGAATCAGGCTGTACGTTCCCCGCTCTTTGCTGTAATCGGTCAGGAGGCTATGGATCCTGTCGCGGGCGTACATGATCTGCGCCCGTTCGACCGGCGCCAGATTCGACTGCTTCCAAAAAGGCCCCCAAAATGGCTCACTGCCCATCAGTCCATCGGCGTCAAACGCGTGGCGCTCAAAACCCTCCGGCGGCCGCCAGGCAGCCGCCTGGTTATGGATGCGGGCAGCCAGCCTCCCGGCCTTATGAAAGTAACTCGCAAGTCTGGAACGGTCCGTCTCCCGCTCAATCAGCGTTGCCATCGGGGTCCCTTCGACCCACTCGACGAGACTCACATACCTTGTCTGTGACAATTCAGGCAGATGGACGCGGACAAAGGCGCGCTTGTCATTTGAAAGGCGGGGCACAGGGGCGCTTATGCCTGCCTGGTTCAGGGCTGCCGCCCACTGAAACTCTCCGTGGAGCTCCGACAAGGTATGGTAGCCGGGGCGGTGAAAGCGAAAAACGAAAGGTTGTCCGCTGTCCGAGTCAACTCGAAATACGATGTTTTCGGAATGTGAAACCAGCGAGATTCCTGTAACGTTGATGTCCCAGGCGTCCAGCGCCCGCGCGGCGGAGGCCAGCAGCGCCTCACTCATTGGAACCCTCATACTCGGGAAGGAATAGAGCGTCCCCCGAACTCACATCATTGCTGTGGCCTGCCATTCCTGATATCCTTGTCCAGCCGCGGCACGGAAGAGCCCAGGAATTTCCAACTTGAAACGGTCCGCAGCCTTCCGCAGTGCAACTTCCACCCCTCAAGCCGTATCAACTTGACCGATACTTGCCTCGAACGCGGTCAGGAACAGGTCGGCGTGTTCCTTCTTGAAGACGAGGGGCGGCCGGATCTTCAGGATATTGCCCATCGGACCCGAGCTGCCGATCAGAAAGCCTTTCTCGCGTAACCGGTTGACAACCGCAGAGGCGCCCTCCGCATCCGGCCGCTTCGTCGCACGATCTTGCACCCATTCCATGCCGATGAACAGGCCGTGGCCGCGAACATCAGCCAGCTGCCTGCAATTATCCTGAAACCTGCAAAGCTCACCGCGCAAATATGCGCCCACCTCGCCTACATTTTTTGCCAGACGTTCATTCTCGATCACATCGATCACGGCCATCCCGGCCGCGGCCTGCAGCGGGCTGGCTGCGAAAGTATTGAAGTATCTCTTGCTTTTGCGAAACTCGTCGACCAACTCGCTTGAAGCTGCCGCGGCCGCAACGGGCATCCCGTTGCCCATCGGCTTGCCCATTGTGACGATATCGGGCACGAATCCGGTTGCATCGTAGCCCCACCAGGCGCCCGTGCGACAGAATCCCGCCTGCACCTCGTCGGCGATAACGAGACCGCCGGCCGCACGCACGATTTCGGCAGCCCGCGGCATGAATCCTCCTGGGATGGATGGCAGGCCCTCGTTAGCAAAAATCGAACAGACCAGCATGCCCGCCAGGGGAATGCCGGCGGCGCGCAAACTGTCGATGGCGCTTTCCAACTCCGCCAGATAGCGCTCGGTCAGCTCCCCATCGGATATGTCGTCCTGGATCGAACGGAACCGTTGTGGAAATGGAAACGGGCGAATCTCTTTCGCTCTCTCTCCCTCCGCCTGCTGGCCGACTCGAGTGAACTTACCCACTTCGGCACTATTGCCGTGATAGGCGGCGTCGCTGCAGATGAATCCCCGGCCGCCGGTTACGGCGCGGGCTATGCCCAGAGCCACCTCGTTCGCTTCCGTGCCGGTGCAGGTGAAAACAACACTGGTCAGGTGGTCCGCGTGCAGATTGGCCAGCCGTTCAGCGTAGTCGAGGACTTCCTCATTCAGATACCGGCTGTGGACGTTCAGCGTTTGCGCCTGTCTGTGCATCGATTCGACGACATGGGGATGGCAGTGGCCGACGCAGGGCACGTTATTGTACATATCGAGGTGGCGCCGGCCGCCGTCATCGTAGAGCCAGACCCCTTCCCCGCGTACAATGTTTACCGGTTTGTCATAGAATATCGGCGCGCCCGCGCCCAGTAGACGATCCCGACGGTCCATCAAGGCGTTGGTTGTCATCTCTTCTCCTGTCAGGTCCTCGTGCAGACCCATAATTCCGGTGTTTCATTCAGTCGTCAAGTTCAACAACGATATCATTTCCGTCGATCCGCACGGGATAGGTCTTGACCCGCACCTGCGGATCGACGAGACAGCGGCCCGTTGCGATCTCAAACGGCCATTGATGCCACGGGCAGCGAAGCACTTCGCCGTCTTTCTCGACGGTCAATTCCGCTTCATAGGCGGAAGGAGGCGCGTCGGCATCGATTCTTCCGGTCAGTTCACCGGTGCAGAGGGGACCTCGCTTGTGCGGGCAGATGTTGCGCAGCGCGTATAACTCGCCTTTGACGTTGAAGACGCCGATTCCGGCCCGGCCGCGAAAGGGCACGACGATCTTGCGATCTCCCGGAGGAATTTCCCAGACTTTGGCGATGACAACCCTGGTCATCGCCAGTCGTCTCCGATGCGCAGCATCTCCATGGCGTTGTCAGCGAAGATGCGCCGCTGCGCCTCCGGCTCGAGTTTGGGAAAGGTTGTGACCGGATCGTTCCAGTCGAAATGGGGAAAATCGGAACAGTAAACGAGTGTTTCGTCGGCATGCAGCATTTCGAGGAACTGGTACAGCTGCTCGGTCGTTTCCGCTTCGTGCAGAGGCTGCGAACCGACGCGAATATGCTCGCGGAAATACTCGCTCGGCAGCCGTTTCAGCCAAGGCGTCTGGTCACGGATGGCCTTCCAGTCGGAATCCATGTGCCACATCACTGACACGGCCCACAGTTGTTGCGCCTCCGTCAACGCAAACTTCAGATTGGGGAATTTTTCGAAGACGCCCTCGCAGATCAGGGAAGAGGCGTGCGCGCTGGCCACGAACGGGCGGCTCATTCGCGATTCCATGTAGTATGTGGGAAAGCCGACCGGCGTGGGCGTGGTCCGGGCCGCGCCGCCACCGCCGCCGATATGGGCGACGACCGGCAGTCCGTGCTCCTCGCATGCCTCCCAGATTGGGTGGTAGAAGCGGTTCCCGAACGGCATACTTGTGCCCATCGGCACCATCACGGCAACTGTGTCCTTGCGGTCGGCCAAACGGTTGATTTCGCTGACAGCTTGCGCCGGGTCAGAGGGTGAGATGAGGATGGCGTTGACTACACGGTCGTCCTTTTCCAGCCAGTGCTCGATGGTCCAGTCGTTGAAAGCGCGGCACAGCGCCGCGGCCCAGTCGGGGTCGGGCAGGCCGGTGTAGCCGTAAAAGGGCGGGGGACCGGTGAGAAGCGCGTAGTCGACGTTCCATGGATCAAGGTGCTCGCGCTGCAAAAACTCCAGCGAGAAGTTGAAGTCGCGCTCTTTCAACCCTGGATCCTTCAGATCCGGGCGATTGGTGCGGTAGGGAACATTTGAATAGCCGGCGCTGGGCAGGTGCAGCCCCTGGTCGATCAGATGGTTTTGCCAGAACCTGGACAGGTAGGGCAACAGCTGCTCAGGCCGTTCAAAATTGTGGTGGACATCGCAGTCCACGATCTTTACGCCTTCTTTGGGTTGAGCGGTCCACCCTGGCGCTGAAATCGGGGCTGCCCCAAGCTTTGTCATGGAAACATCTCCTTACGAACTGTCTTCTGTTCCAAGTCCAAGGCGAACCTGGCTTTGGTTAATCGGATTTCATTACTGCGGCAAAGACCGCGTTTTGCCCTGTGGAATCCGCCTTCAGCCACACATCCCTTTGCGGGAAAGGGATCGATATCCCGTGTTCATGCAGACCACGATAGATGGCTTCAAGGATTTCGCTCAGAGAAGAAAGCCGCAGCGCCGGATCGTCGATCCAGTATTGAATCCGAAACAGAAGGGCCGAATCTGCGAATTCAACCAGAAAGGTGCGCGGCTCCGGGTCGGATAACACCGCGGAATGAGCCGTAATATGAGAATGAAGGATGTCATGTACGGTCCTGATGTCGGTGCCGTAGGCGACACCGATCCGGGATTCGACTCGCAGAATCTGGTCCGACTTCGTCCAGTTGTCGAGCCGCTGCGAAACCATGAGCGAGTTTGGCACGATAACCTCTGTGTTGCTAAAGGTCTTGACGACTGTTGTGCGCAAACTCATCTCCTGGACAGTACCCCGTATTCCGTCTACCTCGATCACGTCTCCATCGCGAATCGTCCCTTCCGTCATTAGGACCAGCCCGGCAATGTAGTTGCTGGCAAGATTCTGAAGACCCAGCCCCAACCCGATGCTCAGAGCGCCGAGCGGCACAAGGAAGATCGAAAGATTTACACCGAGGGACGTGAGAGTTGTATACACCCCTGCCATCAGGATCGACAGGTAGATGACGGAGCGAGCGAGTCGCCTGCTGGTGGCCGTGAGCGGAAGCCCGGGCTCCACTCGTCTTTGAAACTGGCGCGCTGCGATCCGCGCCAATATATAGAACAGCAACACCGACCCGAAAGTAAGAAACAGATCGAACGGCGTCAGCGCAGCTCCTTGTACGGTTGTAACGGGCGTGTTCAGGAAGCGGATGATACCGCCCATACCGTTCTTCCAGGTCGATTCTACGCCAGTTTGTAGAATTGGCGGGCGTTTTCGGCCATGATGTTACGCCTGATTTCGAGCGGCAAAGTGGCGGGCAGCGCCCGGTCGGGAGAGTCAAAGTCCCAGTGCGGGTAGTCGGTGGCGAACATCAGCTTGCGCCCGTTGTCCATCTGTTCCAGAAGCTGGACGAAATGTTCCTTTTGTCTGGGCTCCTCCATCGGCTGCGTGGACAGCCAGAAGTGTTCCTGCATGTACTCCGACGGCGCCTTTTTCAGATAGGGCGTCTCTCTCCGCAGCCGCTTCCAACTCTGGTCCAGCCTCCAAGCCAGGGAGGGCATCCAGGCAAAGCCGCCTTCGATGATCACGATGCGCAGCTCGGGGAAATGCTCAAAGACGCCTTCGCAGACCAGGCTGGCGACCTGGGCCTGGAAGGACTGGGCCATGCCGGCGTGATCTTCGATGTAGTAGGAAGGCCAGCCGCCCCCGGTCAGGGGATGTCCGGCATTGCCGCCGAAATGGATGCCTATCGGCAGGTCATACTCGAGGGCGGCTTCGTACATTTTCCAGTATTTGCGCCGCCCAAGCGGCTCCTGGGTCCGGACTACAAGGATAATCTGAACAAAGCCTTCGTGGTCTCCCAGCCGGTGAATCTCCTCTGTGGCGAGCTCTGCGTCCTCGTAGTTGACCAGGATCGACGCCCGCAGCCGCGGCTCAAGTTCGATCCACTCCGCGATCTGATAGTCGTTTATCGCGCGCGCCAGCTGCGCGCCGTACTCCCGATTCACTTGCCCGCCGGCCCCCGCCAGTGGATTTAATATACCGTAGTCCATATCGAAGGCATCGAGCAGCTGCTCCCGCATAAATGCAAGGTCGGTGCCAGGTGGGCGCCCGCTCGGCGGCCAAGCATCCGTGCGGGCCGCGTTGGGTTGGGCGCGCGGGTAGCCAACGCCGTAGTGCCCACGCATCCCCATCATTTCGTGATATTCCCGCCACTCCGGCGCAATGTACTCTGTGATGATCTGATTGAAGACCGGGTCGTCGTAGACGTCAAAATTGTGAATGTCCGTGTCTATCACCGCCAACTTGGTTTTCTCTGTGCTCTGCGCTTGTTCAGCGATTTCAAGATCCAGCGTCATGGCAGATCTCCTTTGAGCCGATAAAATGAACGGGCGTTTTCCGACCAGATGTTTGTATTGAGCGGCTCCGGCAACTTTACCGGCCAGGCTTCACTGTCATCATCATAGTGCCAGTGCGGGTAGTCGGTTGCGAACATGAGCAATGTGTCCGACTCCAGCTGTTCAATGGTCTGCAGGATGTATCGGGGATCGGGGGGCGCGCCTACCGGCTGCACGGTCAGGCGCATATGATCGCGGATGTAGTCGGAGGGCGCGCGCCTCACCCACGGCGTATTGGAGCGCAGCCCTTTCCACTCCTTATCCAGCCGCCACATCAGAGAAGGCATCCACGCGAATCCGCCTTCGATTAAGGCGATTCGCAGGTCGGGGAAACGGTCAAACACACCCTCGGCAATGATGCTGATGACCTGAGACTGAAATACCTGCGCCATGCCGGCATGCTCTTCGAGATATGTCGAAGGCCAGCCCACAGGCGTCGGAGGATGGCCGGACGCGCCGCCGAAATTGATTCCCACAACGAGATCATGCCCGACCGCGGCCGCATACAGCGGATCGTAGTAGCGGTTGCCATAGGGGATATAGGAGCGCACGGGAAGGACCACCTGGACAAATTGCGGATGGCCGCCGAAACGATGGATCTCCTCCGCGGCGCGGGCCGGTGTCTGGCTTGGCACAACCAGAGATCCCCTCAACCGGGGTTCCGGCGCCAGCCATTCATCGATCTGCCAGCGATTGGCGGCTGTAGCCAGGTCAGCGGCCAGATCCTCCTGTTTCACGCTCTGCACGCGGTATGAACAGTTCAGGATACCGATTTCAGTTTTCCAGGGGGCCAGCGCCTGCTCACGAACCAGCTGCAAGTTGGAGCCGGCTTGCCCGCCCTCTGCAGGAACAGTGCCCGGTCGCGCCGAAGTTGGGGCTCCGCGAGGATAATCGTTGGCGTGGGGACCGCGGAAGGCCGACCCGCGGATATAATCCTGCCAGTGATCCGCCAGATAGGGCATCAACTGCTCGATCGACGACACTTCATTGTGGATGTCACAGTCAATCACTGGATGATCTGAGGACGGTCTCTGCCTTCCATTGACAGGTTGGCCGCGGTTCGACTGCGCCTTCCCGGGCTATGTCCGTTTTCGGATGCAGCCGAACGCGGCTGCTGTGCACCGGCACTTGACGTCATGGCTGCCTGCTCTCACGCTTCACTTGCGATTGATTCCCAGCGGTCCAGGGTTACGCAGATTCTACCGCTTTGCGCCCTTCGCGTCAACGTCGGGCCGGGATGGGACAGGGGCAAACGCGTCAAAGTCTCAACTATCGCACACCCGCTGAAGAGCGCTTCGTGCTCTGATGGCGGCTCAACGCATCCGTCTGGATGCACCTTATTTTCCCGTTTCGTGGTCCAAAGATCGGGGCTCACCATAATGAATCGTCTAAACAGTCTGTATCAGGCAACGCCCATTCCCACCGGATTTGCTACGTTCGGCAGGCTGCGACCTCTAAATATCTTGCGGCCTCAAGGGCCTTCACATATAATTCTGCTAAAGAATGACCTACATTCTTTCCCCAACAGGAACTGATCGCAGATGGATGCCCAAGCCCAGCCCCGCCAGCGACTACTGTATCTTCATGCGCGTACGCCAAGCGTGTTTTCGGAGATACTGGGTTACACGCTGATAGAACCGGTGAAGGGTTTCCAGGTCGAAATCAGCGGGGGAGAGTTTGAATGGCCTTACACTTCCGTTCATGATGCTATTGTCGACGGCTGGCAGATTGTTCAGTTTCCGCACTTGCAGTCACCTTTCAGCGACACAGACCTGGATGTTGTCGGCTATGAATTCATCCTGCAGAAGATGGAGGTAATTCCATGATCGATGCCAAATACCTGCTCACAGATGTCGATATGGCCCGCTTCCTTGTAAACGGCTACCATGTCGTCGAAACGGATCTGCCCCCGGACGTGAACGAGCAAATCGCAGAACAGCTTGACGGGCTGACGGCCAATCCGGGCGACGCCATCACCGAATCCGTGCCCGGGCTCTGGAAGGTCCTGGAACATCCGCACGTGCGCGGCGCGCTCATAAGCCTGTTAGGTGAGGGCTATAGCGTAAACTCCCACCGCCACTGGCACTGCAAGCTGCCCGGGTCCGGCGCCATGCAGTGGCATCAGGACGGCACGAACGACCGCGGCACGACGATCGATCGCTTACTGGGGCTGTACTATCCGCACACCGTCACGGCGGACATGGGCCCTACGGTCATCGTTCCGGGAACGCAGTTCCGCAACGCGCCGACCGACAGAATGGCGACCTACACCAATATTCGCGGTCAGGTGCCGCTGACGGTGCCGGCCGGCACTTTTGCAATCACGCACTACGATTTATGGCACGGCACGGCCAGCAATCGATCAAGTGTCAAGCGCCACATGATCAAGTTCCTGTTCAACCGCACCAGTGAGAACAGTGTCCCCTCATGGAACCATGACCCTGAGACCCTGAACCGGCCGCGCGATTGGGACGCGCGCGACAGAACGCAGGATGCGGTAAACATTCTTGCTTTCGGCAACCCTTTGGGCGTCTCACAGAGCGATCACTACAAGGAGCGGATCATCCGCCAAGCATGCTGGCAAGAATTGATGGGGAATCAGGCGCAACATGAGGCGCGGCGGTTCTAGGAAATCGGACCCGGCTGCGTACCTGAGAATTTAAGTCAGAGTTATCTTTGCACAGAAATTCTTGTTTTTAAGGAGAACCACCCCTCTTTCCGACACGATTCGACGACCGGTTGAAAGGACCAAGAGAGCCAGCTGAAATGGATGAGCTTTCCAGCTTCAATCGGGACCGGTGGAACGGGCTAGCGCGGGCGGGCGTTCTCTACTCGCGACCCAAACTGGATCTGGACGAGGCTTCAGCGCGTGAGATAGTGGACGAGGCCGGTCTGCTCGGCGACGTGCGGGGCAAGAAGGTTCTGGTCCTGGCAGGCGGCGGCGGACAGCAGTCGGCCGCTCTGGGACTACTTGACGCCCAGGTAACCGTTCTTGACCTGTCGGACGAGCAACTGGAACAGGACAGGCGTGCGGCCGAACATTACGGTCTTTCTCCTGTGCTCTTGCAGGGCGATATGCGGGACCTCACCCGCTTTGCCGACGACGACTTCGACATTGTCTACCAGCCCTTTTCGATTAATTTCGTGCCTGATGTTCGCCCGGTATTTGCCGGTGTAGCTCGTATTCTCAAGGCGGGCGGACTCTACCACGTGCAGTGGCACAATCCCTATACGCAGACCTTCAACCCCGACGACTACGATCCGGTCAGGGGGTATTCATCCAACTCGATTTACAGAGATGGCGAGGTCGACGTGAAGGCCATATATGGGACCGACACCTGGGGCGTTGAAACCGAGGATGGCTCCAAGATAGAGGTCCCTGGTCCGAGGGAGTTTCGACACACAATGCCGACTTTCATTAACGGCTTGATAGCATGCAGGTTCGAGATCCTGGCATTTAGTGAGCACACGACCTGGGAGGAGGACCCGGAGCCGGGCTCGTGGGAGCACTTCAAGGCCGTCAGCCCGCCCTATCTGGCCTTCTGGACAAGGAGGAGAAGCGGAGACTCTTGAATGGGTTTTCGATTGAGGCTGTCCGCGCCAAACGCTAAGTTGGAAGCACAAACGGATCCGCAGTCTTTTCGACCTCCTTTCTCAGTAGTTCGCGGTGCTCAGACAGTACCTCTCGATAGTCGGCCTGGTAGGCCAAGTTTTCGGTTTCGCCAGGCTCGTTTTCCAGATCGAAGAGCAGTTCCGGGCGCTGACCGTGCGAGAAGGCGATATACTTGTAGTGGGCCGTGCGGATCATGCGGCCCTTTTTCGATTCATCGTCCAAAAAGGCCTGCAGCTCTGTTACTACGCTTTCTCTACCTGGCAATTCAGGACCTTCGACAACGGGCCGCAAACTTTCACCGTCAATTCCTGCCGGAGCCTCAATGTTTGCATAATCACAGAGTGTCGGAAAGAGGTCCAGGCCAGATGCAAGATGCGTGCTGTCCACCCGGCCTGCGGGAACTACGCCCGGTAAGCGCATCACAAACGGCACTCGGACAATTTCCTCCCACAGCATCAGTTTCGTAACCCACTTGTGGGCCGCCACACCTTCGCCATGATCGCTTGTCATTACGACTAAAGTGTCGTCTGCGAGACCACTTTCCTCCAACGCGCCAAGCAACCTGCCAATCTGCTGGTCGACACGTTCGGTCAAGCGGTCGTAAACATAGAGGTATCTACGCCAATCCGTCTCGTCCCAATCGTGGGTCCAACTCATCTCGGGACCGTACTCGGTGCGCTTGCGGCAGAGACCGACAAACTCCGGTTCGTCGGTCAAGGGATCGAAGTTCGCTGGCAGAGGCGGCAACTCGGCGTCCGATGGAATGTCGCAAATATGATGCCACTCCATCACCCAGTAGCAGATGTCGTGGGGATTGTGGAGCGAGGCCACCAGCAGAAAGGGCTCGTCGGCCTCGGAATCCTGCGGTCCCTGACTTCGCAGGAATTCCACGGCATGGTCTGTCCATACCGGATCTGTGTCGGCGCCCAGTTGACGCGGAATCCCTTCCGGGTATTCGTCGCAGAGGTACTCGAAGCCCTGCCTGCCCCCTACTTCCTCAATGCCTTGCCTGGGATTCGGCCCCAGATGCAGCTTGCCCGCATAGAATGGCCTGTAACCGGCCTGGCGAAAGTGTTGACCCATTGTCGTGATGGCCGGCTCGACAGCAGGTCCGTTCACCTCGACGCCGGTCCTGTGCGGCAACCTGCCGGAGAGCAGGCTGCCCCGAGAGGGACCGCAGACAGGTGAGGCGCAGTAGGCGTTTCGAAAGCTCAGCCCACTATGGACGAGTGAGTCCATGTGCGGCGTATGCAGGTGGGGATTGCCGTGCGCGCTGATCGCTGCGTGCGTCTGCTGATCGGTAAGGATTACGAGAATATTGGGACTGGAGGGCATGGGGCACTCTCAATTGATTATTTCAGAATATCTCACTTTACACGAAGCGTTTGCGAAAATGCTGTCGGTCGACGTCTCGGCCAAAGGACAAGCGACTTACCGGCCGGAGGCGAACGAGCCCTGTGCCCGCATGTCAGACAGTATGACAAATATTTCCGGCCACGCCAAAGATAAGGATATGATATTTGCCGAACGACCGAAATTGACGAATCCTGAGCCTATGAAAACAGAACATTGCAGCGGGCCCTTTTCAGGAAGGAAAGCATCGGTGGTCGCACTGCCGAAGAAGTCGGTCTGCAGCCCTGAAAACTTTGCAAATTCCTGCACGATAGTGGACAATTCGCGGGTTACTCGAAAGCAGTGCGTCTCTTTAATCTATCCCTATTCAGGACTGACGTAAGGAGTCTCCTCTATGCTCATCAAATCGTTCGGAAAGCTGGGCTGGCCCGTTTCTGCGGTCGGGCTGGGCGCGTGGAATATCGGCAACCAGTGGGGCGATGTCGATGACGCGACGGCCTGGCAAACCGTGCGGGCCGCCTACGACGCCGGCATGACCCTGTTCGACGTAGCCGAGTCCTACGGGATCCCTAACGGTCTTTCGGAAATGCGGGTGGGACGGGCACTGACCGGCGTCCGGCACAATGTGATCCTGGTCAGCAAGATCGGAAACTGGGCACAACGCACCGGCGGAGAGATTCCAAAGAACAGTGTCGACTCGATCCGCATTTCCGGCCACGCCATCCTCGGCAGGCTGCGTACCGACTGGGTGGATGTGATTCTCTGCCACAAGGGTGACCTCACCGACCCGACCGTCTACCTGGAAGGGTTCGAGGCCCTTAAGGATGAGGGCTGCCTGCGCGTTTATGGAATCTCGACTAACGATCTGGACGTGCTCAAGCGATTCAACCGAGAAGGAACCTGCAGTGTCGTCCAGGTGGACTACTCGCTCCTGAATCGCGAGCCCGAGCAGGCGCTCCTGCCCTACTGCCAGGAGCACGGAATCGCCGTGATGGTACGGGGTCCTCTGGCCAAAGGCCTGCTCTCTGGCCGCTACGCGAAGGGGGCAGTGTTCACAGATACCGTCCGGGCCAGCTGGAATGAAGGGGGCGCCCAGCGAGACCAGTTCGAGGCGCGTGCAGTACAGGTCGGACGGCTCAGCGAGGTCGTCTCACCAGGAGAAGAGATGGTGCAGGCCGCGATTCGCTATACCTTCAGCCATCCGGCCGTCTCGGTTTCGATCCCCGGCGCAAAGTCACCTGAGCAGGCGCGTACAAACGCTGACGCGGGCAGCCGGGCGCTCTCAGACGAAGAAGCGAACGGTCTTCGGGCGGCGATTGACGGTTAGCCCTGCCGGGAACCGTGACGTCAAAGTGTGGCGCCGGATTCGAGCACATCTTTGCCCCGGCCTTCAGGGGTGACGGGGAAGAAAAGGAAGAAGCCATGAAAATAACCGACATAAAGACCTATCCCGCTTGGGTGGGCCAGCGAAATCAGATGATCGTCAAGGTGGAAACCGACGAGGGTATACATGGTTGGGGCGAAGCAGGCTTGTCCGGCCGTGAATTGGCTGTGACAGGCGCGGTGAACCATTACCGGGCGTTCCTGATCGGCCGCGATCCGCTTCGAATGGGGGCGTTGTGGCAGGAGATGTACCGCAGTCAATACTTCGAAGGCGGCCGCGTACTGACCGCCGCGATTTCAGCAATTGACATTGCCCTGTACGATATCGCCGGCAAGGCGCTCAACGTTCCCGTGTACCAGCTGTTAGGAGGAAAACAGCGGGAGCTGGTTCCATGCTTCGCCTCGACCGGAGGATCAAGCAAAGAAGAGTTGATCGAAAAAGTACAAATGCTTGTGGACTTGGGTTGGCCCGCCATCAGGGCCGGCCGCAGCCCCTCCGGCGATGAGGGAGAACCCGACTATATTTTCGAACCGCGCGAATCTCTGGGCATAACTGCCCAATGGCTGACTGCCGTGCGCGAAGCGATCGGTCCCGAACCGGTCATGGGCATCGACTATCACCACCGCTTAAGTGTGGCCGAGGCCGCGTCTTTCTGTCAGCGCATGCCTTCCGGCACGCTTGACTTTCTTGAAGAACCGATACGTGACGAGACGCCGGAGGCCTACGAAGCGCTCCGAAGCATGACTGACGTTCCCTTTGCAATCGGCGAAGAGTTCTCCAGCAAGTGGCAGTTCCTGCCCTACATCGAGCGGGGCATCACGCAGTTCGCGCGCATCGATGTCTGCAACGTGGGCGGTTTGACCGAGGCGGTAAAGGTGGCGGCCATGGCAGAGGCTCACTACATTGACCTGATGCCCCACAACCCGCTCGGACCCATCTGCAGCGCGGCGACCGTTCACCTGGCCGCGGCCGTGCCGAATTTTGCCTGGCTGGAGGTGCGCGTCTCCCCGACGGAGGAAGGCAAGTTCTACGACGAAGACTGGTTTCCCGCGCAGCCGGAGTTGGACGGCTACTATTACGTCGTGCCTGACGGCCCGGGGCTCGGCGTAGAGTTTAACGAGGAACGGGCGCAGGCGGAGGAGTTCCGCTTCTGGGAAGCGCCTCATCTGAGGCGCCGGGACGGATCATATACAAACTGGTAGGCGGAGAGGCACAGCGGTGCAGCGTACGAAAAAGGCCGGTAGACAGAATCACGCCTTTAACTGCGCTCCGCAATTTCGGGGGCGGAATCTCCCATGAACATTAAACAGGCAGTGCCATTCTTCAAGGTTTCGGACATGAGAGCGTCGGTCCGCTTCTATGTGGGCGGATTAGGCTGCGAAATCAGTCAAAAGTGGGAGCCTGACGGACAACTGCGTTGGTGCTGGCTGACCCTGGGAAATGCCGCGCTGATGCTGCAACAGTTCTCTACCTCGGGACATGATTCCTGGCGCCCGTCGGGGAAAGTAGGCGAGGGTGTTACCACCGTCTTCATCTGCGGCGACGCTTTGCAACTTTACAGACAGTTCAAGGCCCGCGGGCTCGATGCTTCGCAGCCTTTTGTCAGCAACGGAATGTGGCTCACCTCGCTGACCGACCCGGATGGTTACCGGCTCGACTTCGAAAGCGATACCGACGTACCAGAAGGCACGCGACTTCAGATTTGACAACTTCATCCGGCAACTGTATTATTGTGTCTTGTTGAGATTGAAGGCGCGGGGAGATTCTGAAACGGGGATTCCTCAGGTCCTCGTTAGCGGACAGATCAGCGGATGAGAAACCAAGTCGTTCCGTCCCAGTTGCACTGCATAAAGAGCAAGAAGCGAAATCCAGACTGACCTGTCTGTAGTTTGCGCCTGCTCAGATGTTGCAACAGTTGCGACCGGCCATTCCAGACGGGATGGACCGGTTTTTTGTTGCCATAGAAGATCGCCTGGAGCACAAGCATGAGTCTTGAAAACTTTGCCATTATTGAATCTACCCTGCGAGAGGGAGAACAGTTCGCCAATGCATTCTTCGACAGCGGGCAAAAGGACGAAATCGCCCGCCTGCTGGATGCCTTCGGCGTCGAATACCTGGAGTTGACCTCGCCGGCAGCCAGCCCGCAGAGCCGCGCGGACTGCTCGCGAATCGCAGGTCTGGGTCTGAGAACGAAGCTGCTCACCCATACGCGCTGCCATCTGGACGATGCCCGCTTGGCGGTTGACACCGGCGTTGACGGCATCGATGTTCTTTTCGGAACAAGCAGTTATCTGCGCGAATTCTCCCATGGCAAGTCGATCCGGGAGATAATCGACAGCGCTGTGCAGGTTATCGAATTCATTAAGAGCCAAGGTCTCGAAGTGCGTTTCAGCAGCGAGGACTCTTTCCGCAGCGATCTGGTCGATCTATTGACTGTCTACCGGGAGGTTGATCAGATCGGTGTAAACCGCGTGGGAATCGCCGACACTGTCGGAGTCGCCACGCCCCTGCAGGTGCATGACTTAGTGAGGACCTTGCGCGGCGTCGTTTCGTGCGATATCGAATTTCACGGCCACAACGATACGGGTTGCGCGATCGCCAACTCCTACTGTGCGCTGGCCGCCGGCGCCACGCATGTTGATACTTCCGTGCTAGGCATTGGCGAGCGCAACGGCATTACGCCCCTGGGCGGCCTGGTTGCCCGCATGTACGCGCACGACCCGGAGCAGATTCGCAACAAGTACAACCTGCCGATGTTGCGGGAAGTGGAGAACCTGGTAGCCGAGATCGTGGGCGTTGACGTGCCCTTCAACAATTACATCACCGGCTACACCGCCTTCACGCACAAGGCGGGGATTCATGCCAAGGCGATCCTGAATAACCCCGACACGTACGAGATCCTGGATCCGGAGGACTTCGGCCTGACTCGCTATCTGCACATTGCACACCGTCTCACCGGCTGGAACGCGGTCAAACAGCGTGCCGAACAGCTCCGGCTGGATCTGACCGATCCGCAGGTGAAAGAGGTGACCGCGCACATTAAACTGGAGGCAGACCAGCGGAAGCTCAGCCTGGATGATGTGGATGTGTTGCTGCGCGAGTACCACAGCCGCGCGGTGACGGTAGCGCCCCCGCCCGCGTAAGGGGATTTGAGATGAACAAACAGTCACCTTCCCCACTTGCGGCGGGGCAGGGGGACACAGTCGGTTTCGAAGCCCAGACATTCGCCCAAAAGGCGCTCGCCCGGGCAGCCGGCTGTGATAGAGTCGAAGTCGGCGAAGTTGTGGACGTGCAACCCGACGTGGTGCTGAGCCACGACAACACGGCCGCTATTCGTGAGATCTGGCAACAGTTCGGGCAGGACCGCGTAGCTATCCCCGAGAAGCTGGCGATCACGTTGGACCACGCTGTGCCGGCACCGACGACCCGTCACGCGCAGAATCACGCCGAAATCCGCGCATTCGTGCGGGAGCAGGGCATCCGCCACTTCTTTGAAGTGGGAAGGGGGATCTGCCACCAGGTTCTCAGCGAGGAAGCGCTGGTATTGCCGGGCCAAATGATCCTCGGCGCGGACAGCCACACCCCGCACTTCGGCTGGTTGGGCGCGTTTGGCGCAGGCATAGGCCGCAGCGAGGTCGCCGCTCTCTGGGCGACGGGGGAGCTATGGCTGCGCGTGCCGGCGTCGATAAAGATCGTCCTGGAGGGCGAATTGCCGAAAGGCGTCACTGCCAAGGACTTCGCCCTGCGCATCATCGGTGATTGGGGCGCTGACGGCGGCCTGTACGCCTCAGTCGAATTTTGCGGCGCCGGCATCGAGGCGATGAGCGTCGATTCGCGCATGGCGCTTGCGAATATGATGGCCGAGTTCGGCGCGAAGTCTTCTTACATCCCTGCGGATGGCGCTACGCTTGCTTACCTGAAAAAGGCCTTGCAGCGGCGGGCGTCAAAGGATGAGGACGGAGTGGAAGCTGGCGATCACTTGCCGGACCTTGCGGGACTGGGCATCTACCCGGATGAGCGTGCTGTCTACAGCGTAACCTACCGCTACGGCGGCGATGACCTGGAGCCCACCGTCTCTTGCCCGCACACGGTGGACAACGTCGCCCCGCTATCGGCGGTAGCCGGGATTCGGGTGCAGCAGGCGTTTATCGGTACCTGCACAAACGGGCGCCTTGAAGATATCGCCGAGGCGGCCGAGATTGTGCGGGGCCGCCGGGTGGCTGCAGGCACGCGCATGCTGGTGATCCCCGCTTCCAGCCTGGTGTTGCAGGAAAGCTTGGAACGCGGCTACATTCAGGCGCTCGTCGCCGCCGGCGCCGCCATTGGGACGCCGGGGTGCGGACCTTGCATGGGCAACCATATGGGTGTGCCGGCAACGGGGGAAGTTACTATCTCGAGCGCTAACCGCAACTTCCGCGGACGCATGGGCACAACCGATGCCGAGATCTATTTGGCGAGTCCGGCTGTGGTGGCGGCATCGGCGGTTGCGGGCAGGATTGCCGATCCCAGGGACGTTGTCTGAGGAACGATACGGCAGTAGCTAGTTTTTAGTAGCCAGTTTTCAGTAACGGCAACGGCGGGGGCCACTGAAAACTGCCGTGGAGGAAGTAAAATGATTCGGGGCAGAGCCTGGAAATACGGCGACAATGTCGACACCGATGTGCTGTTTCCAGGCAAATATACTTATACCGCTAAAGGACGAGACGAAATCGCCAGCCACGCGCTGGAAGATTTGGATCCCGCCTTTGCCTCCAACGTACGCGACGGCGATCTGATCATAGGCGGCCGCAACTTTGGTTGCGGCTCCAGCCGGGAACAAGCCGCGACATGTCTCGTCTACAATGGAGTCGGCGCGGTGATCGCGCACAGCTTTGCGCGGATCTTCTACCGCAACGCCATCAATAACGGCCTGCTTGCAATCGTCTGCCCGGAAGCCGCGCAGGCTATCCAAGGGCAGGAAATCGTTTCTGTCGACCTGGAGTGGAGGGTAATCGAGTGCGCGTCGGGCAGCTTCAGGTTCCCTGCTCTGAGCGCGACCGTGCGGGACATTTTGGAGGCAGGCGGACTCGTTGAGCAGGTCAAACGGCGATACGGCAGTAGCTAGTTTTTAGTAGCCAGTTTTCAGTAATTGCAACGGCAACGGCGGAGTCCACTAAAAACTGAAAACTAAAAACGGCCGTTTAGGAATCTAATATATTGACAAGCGAGTCAATCAATCATTGGGAGAGGTGGAATGGCTGTACAAACCGTTACCGCTGTGGCCGAATGTCCGGAATGTTTCGGCGAAGTCGAGCTTAACGACGTGATGGAGAACGAAATCGTCCAGTGCAGCGAATGCGGCGTGGACCTGGAGGTTATCGGAGTCGACCCGGTGGCGCTGGACCTGGCTCCGGAAGAGGACGAAGATTGGGGAGAATAGGACAGATGCGTGTTGGCATCCTCTACAGCCGCGTGCGCGCCGAAGAAAAGCTGCTGTTCGAGGAATTTACTCAGAGAGGCGCCGAGTTCGACCTGCTTGACGATCGCAGGCTGATTTTCGATATCACCGGCGGGGCGGAACTGACGGCGCGTTACGAAGATTACGATGTAATCGTCGAACGCTGTATCCACCACGGGCGGGCGCTGGTCAGCCTGCGCCTTCTTAACGACCGCGGCATCCCGACGGTCAATTCAGCGCAGGTCGCTGACGTCTGCGGTGACAAGCTCCAGACAACGAGCGCGCTGACCGCGGCAGGCGTTCCGTCACCTCGCACCAAGGTCGCATTCACTGCCGGCAGCGCCCTAGAGGCAATGGAAGAGCTGGGATATCCCGTCGTAATGAAACCGTCTATCGGCTCGTGGGGGCGGCTTTTGAGCAAGATCAACGACCGCGAGGCTGCGGAGACGGTCCTGGAACACAAGGAAGTGCTGGGAACTTATCATCACAGCATCTTTTATATCCAGGAATACATCGAAAAGCCGGGACGCGATATCCGCGCATTTACAGTTGGCAGCGAGACGATTTGCGCGATCTATCGCGACTCGCCCCATTGGATAACCAATACGGCCCGCGGCGGCCAGGCTTCTGTCTGTCCCGTAACGCCGGAGCTGAACGACCTCTGCGTGCGCGCCGCCAAAGCCGTCGGCGGCGGCTGCGTCGCCATCGACGTTCTTGAGGACCCGGAACGCGGACTGCTCGTGAACGAGGTGAACTACACGATGGAGTTCCGCAACAGCGTACTGCCTACCGGGGTCAATATCCCCGGCCGCATTGCCGATTTTGCGCTTCAAGTGGGGCGCGAGGGCTGGAAAGCGGCCAACAGTTGACGCCATAGGGGTGAAACTGTCCACCTGCAGAAAGTGAGCGGTCCGATCGTGGGGCAAGTCAGTCCAGATTCCAGAATTTCAGTTTCAATACTCGGGGCCAGCGGGTATGCCGGGGGCGAGCTGCTGCGTCTGCTGTTGGATCATCCGCACGTCGACATTGCCCAGGTAACGAGCGAACGCAACGCCGGCTCATTCGTCCACTTTACCCATCCCAACTTGCGCGGGCGCACCAGACTGAAATTTGTCAGCGCAGCCGAGTTGGGGCGTTGCGACCTGCTGGTGCTGGGTCTGCCCCACGGCGGCGCCATGGGCCGCATCGATGAATTCGCAGAACTGGCGGACCGCATCATCGACCTCAGCGCCGATTTCCGTCTGCGGAACCCGCGGGCCTACATGGAATGGTACGGCAAAGAGCACAGCGCGCCCGATTGGCTCGGCAGATTCGTCTACGGTCTGCCGGAGCTATACCGTGAGCAGATTTGCAGCGCCCCCTACGTGAGCGGCGTCGGCTGCAACGCGACCGCCAGCGTCCTGGCCGTGTGGCCGCTCTTCGCGGCCGGCCTGGCCGACCCGCAACGGGACCTGATTTGCGAGGTAAAGGTCGGCAGCAGCGAAGGCGGCAACCGCGCGGGCGATGCGACCCACCATCCGGAGCGGGCGCGGGCGATGCGCAGCTTTGCGCCCACGGGACACCGCCACACGGCGGAGCTCTTGCAGGCCCTGGCGCTGGCCGGCGCCGATGACTACGCCGCGGTAGCCGCTCATATGAGCGCGACGGCGGTCGACAACGTGCGCGGTGTGCTCGCCACCGCTCACATTTTCGTCAAGGAGAGCGTCAGCGAGCGGGATCTTTGGCGGGCCTACCGTCAGACCTATCGGGACGAGCCGTTTGTGCGCATCGTCAAGGAGAAGACCGGCATCTACCGCTACCCCGAGCCAAAGATTCTGAGCGGCAGCAACTTCGCCGACGTCGGTTTCGAACTGGATGAACGCACAGGTCGCGTCGTCGCCCTCTGCGCCATCGACAACCTGGTCAAGGGCGCGGCCGGCAGCGCCTTGCAGAGCCTGAATTTGATGTGCGGCTGGGACGAGACGACCGGATTGGGCTTCTCAGGGTTGCATCCGATTTGATCTTCAGCAGCTGCGGGCACAAATTGGTTTTCATCATTGATTGCAGGCGCGGATGATCCGGGAACACGAACATACGCTCAACGTCTGGCTGGCCTCACATTTGAAAAGCTATGGGTTGGCCGCCAAGCAGGAAGTTAAGAAACCGGGAAATCGCCGTTTGGACGTTGAAGTAAAGATTGGCCCGTTGTCGATTGCGATAGAAGCTGAGCATGGTCAGAGTAGCGCGAAGAAGGCGGCCGCCATCCGCGACGCCGACGCCCGGTTAAAGCAGAATCTGGCCCAATGCGCGCTTGCCGTCTGCTACCCTGATGACACGACTGAGGAATCACTGCCGTCAGCCCAACTGCTCTGGACCGTGCGCGACCCGGCTGCGCCTACACCCGCGTCTGCACACTGGGGTTCCGGTGACCTCGAACAGCTGGTCTCGGTAATCCGGCTCACACCGGCGCAACTCGGCGACCCCGACTCGGTGGCCGCCGCGCTGTCCAGCAGCCTGGACGGCGCGGTCGCGCGGCTCAGTGAAGGCCAGAAGCGGGATTTAGCCAAGGCGTTGGACTTGCCTGCCAGTACAAAACGAACAAAGAAAAAGCCTTGGGATCCGGCGGCCAAGCGGGCTTTGCTCGTGATTGTCACCGCGGTCATGTTCCATGCCCGGCTGGATGGCCATCGACACAGACTGAGACCAGAATATGACAGCAGAACAGACCCGCCAAAACCTTTTGACGACGACTGGCCGCCCGCTATGGCGCAGCAGTGCGCTGATTCTGCCGATCCTATCCAGGCGTTCGCAGATGCTTGGAATCTGATCCTGGCGCTCGATTACAAGCCGATCTTTGAAACGGGACGCGCAGCCCTGTACTCCTGCCCCAATGACCCGGCCTATACCGCGGCGATTCGGGACAGCGCCCGCGCTGCGCTGGCCGTGGCGCGCACCATCGCCGGGCTGCGCCATGACCTCCTAGGCCGCATCTTCCATACCGTGCTTGACACCGCACGTTATGACGGCTCCTTCTACACGACGACGGCCGCGGCGACGCTGCTGGCCACACTGGCTATCGACGAAGAGATGTGCGACTGGCAGGATGCGGAGGCCATCGCCCGGCTGCGGATAATCGACCCGGCGTGCGGCACGGGTACACTACTGATGGCGGCGGCGGAACGGATCCGCGACCTGGCCCCTCAGTCACTGGATGATGAGGTGGTGGCCGCGGCGCTGATAGAGCAGATCCTCTGCGGCTACGATATCAACCTGACCGCCACCCACATGGCCGCGACTACGCTGGGTCTGCTCTCGCCCACGACCCAGTTTCGCAACATGAAGATCGGGCGCGCCTTTCTGGGCGTGGACGGGTTCGGCGAGGCCTACCTGGGTTCGCTGGAGTTTCTGGAGCGGCAGCCCTGGCTGATACCCTGGCCCAAATCTGTCCAGGCCGTATCCCAGATAGAGACCGGCGAGGAGATCGCGCAGGCTGAACAGGCCGATCTGGTGATAATGAACCCGCCCTTCACCCGCGACAGCCTGCGCCACGACCAGTTCAGCCGCGAAGAGGAGCGCAAAATCAAGGCGCGCGAGAAGGCGTTGTTCGCCAACAAGCCGGTGCATCTGTCCCATAATGGCGGGGCATTTCTGTATCTCGCCGATTTTCTGGCCAAAGATGGCAACGGTACGGTGGCAGCCATCTTGCCATTGGTCGGCGCAACCAATTACTCAACTGAGGAAATACGTAAATACCTGGCGGAGCAATTCCATATCGAGACGATCGTAACTTCCCATGACCCGGAGCGCATCTACTTTTCCGAAAACACCAACATCGGCGAGATGTTGCTGATATGCCGGCGCTGGCCTGTGGATAGAGGACCGAAACCACCAACACGAGTGATCAATCTGGCAGAGAATCCCGCGTCACCATCCGCCGCAATCTCCGCTGCGCATGCAATCAAGGATGGCACTGTAGCAGCCCAAGGAACAGGAACGGTGCAGGAGTGGCCAGAAGAAAAAATCGCGGCCGGCGATTGGAGCGCGGTGCAGTTTCTCTCTCCGTACTTGTGCGTAACATTCGCCGCCCTAAAAAATGGAGACCTGTTCCCGTCAATCTCTCTGGGGAGGATTTCTAAAATTGGTCCGGCCGGTCAACGGATACGAGACGCCTTCGTAAAGTCTACAATGCCGGACGAATTGGGCAGAGTTGCCCTTTGGCAGCACGATACTGAGACTACTCAATCAATGGCGGCACGAGCGGACACGCATATCATCGCCAAGTCGGGAAAGGCGCATTTAGCCAAAAAATATTGGCAACAGCGCAGCACTTTGTTTTTGCCACATCGTCTGTTTCTGCCAACTGCTCGAGTTGCGACTGTCCGATTGAGCACGCCGGTATTGGGGTCATTGTGGACGCCTTGCCGCCTTGCCGTTTGGCTGGACAGTCTACCGGAATCGGAAAAGGCTTTGTGCATCTATTTCAATTCGTCGGTTGGATTGCTATCGATTTTGGGGGATCGTACAAACAAGAAGCCGACTTATCCTCAGTTCTCGCTGGATGACTTACGCAAACTGGTTGTGCCAGACTTTGCCGTTATCGGCGAAGATGCTGTCGCCGCGTTGGCGGAAATCTACGATGCCTATGCCAGAGATGTGCTGCTGCCACTGCCGCAGATGTACGAGTGTCCCGTTCGCCGGGCGCTGGATGATGCCGTGATCGCCGCGCTTGATCTTGATGAAGAGACGGTAGCCACGATCCGCTGCAGCCTGGCTGCGGAGCCGTCGGTGACGGGGCGGCGGTATAGCGCTCTGCAGTAGTTGGGATATTTGGAACGTTTGTGCTGGAATGAAACACATGAATTGACCTGTCCCCGTGCTTGTCGGACTAACATAATGGGTGGTACAAACATCGGGGGGCAGGTCACAGCCTGCTTGTCGGAACGTACGAGCCTGTACCCGAAAATAGCTTAGCGATGCAAGAACAACGGCAGAAGCCCTCAACGCCTCCGCGCGGCTGCATTTGTCCAAGCGAATGACAGGGCGAGGATCTGTTTTCTCTTTCCTGTGGACGCCTGGCAGGCGACAGGTCTCGCTGCCTCTCGACGGGAATGTTGACGTGGCCGCGCAACGGCTCGGAGAGGCGCTGGCGTCGAGCGGAGAGGTTGCCGGCCGGGTAGCAGGGCGGGGCGTGAAAATTGAACGTCATCCGAGCCGGGCAAGTCAGAGAGGCGCGTTCGCACGGGTCTTTTACGGTATGATACGGGAAGACCAAGAGATGTGCCGCCTGGTTGGTCACTTCCAGCTGCATCCTGTCGGTCGCCTTTACATTGCGGCGTGGATCGGATTGAGCACATTGCTGGCATTGGCGCTCCTGGCGGCCGGCGTCCTCCGGGCGACGCCGGAGAGTACGGCCCAGGACGCGCTGCCCTTCTTGTTGCCTGCGCTGCTGCCGTTTCTGGGCCTGGGCGCGGCTTACTGGCGGCGGCGCAAGGGAAGGCCCGACGAAGCCGCCATTCGTCGCTGGCTGGGCACGATAAGAGCTAAGTAGCCGTCATCTTAACAGAAATCGCTGACCCGTATCCGAGTTGAACACGCAGGTAAACCCGCCTCGAACGAAAGAGGAGCGAAATCATGTCGAAAGTAACACACTTGAAGATGGCAGAACTGGAACAGAACTTGGATGAAATTCGCAGTTCACCCAGGGCCGAAGGCAGGCTGGAACTCATCGTCAGGCGGCCCCGTTCGGGTGAGAGGGAAGTGGTCGACGAGGGCGAATTGACCGTTGCCGAAGGACTTGTCGGTGACAACTGGAGTACGCGCAACCCCGGTGTTCCTCTTGAACCGGAACGTCAACTTACGATCATGAACGCCCGCGTTGCCGGTCTCCTTGCGCAGGATGCCGACCGCTGGCAACTCTTTGGCGACCAGCTCTACATCGATTTCGAACTCTCAGAGGCGAACTTGCCATCAGGCGCGCGTTTGGCCCTGGGAGACGCTGTCATCGAAGTGACTGCGGTCGACCATACCGGCTGCAAGAAGTTTGCGGAGCGTTTTGGCGTAGACGCTGTGAAGTTCGTAAGCACTCCGGAAGGCAAAGCGTTGCGCCTGAGAGGCATGTACGCGAAGGTGGTGCAGCCCGGCCCGATTCGCGCCGGCGACATGGTGCGCAAGCTTTGAGTCCGGCTTCCTCTTTCTTACACCTTCCCCCGATCTCCCAGGATTGCGTCCGTTTGCGCTCCTGCAATTGGGCGCGCCTTTCTAAAGAATCGGCGCCTTAAGACCAGCGACGTCACTGGCTATCAGGACTTGTTGACGTTTGTCAGAACAGCGATTTACGGGAGCAAAGCGCGGCTGCTCATGAAGGGCCGCGCGGGTGCGATTCAAAATGGGGGCAAGTTTCCGGCTGCCTCTGTCCCACTGCACAGGCTGCGGGCGAGACGCCCGCGATCCCAGTGAGGTGCCCCCAAATCTGGCGTACACCCCAAATCCAGGAAACATGGTACAATGGGTTCGCTGCGCGTTCAGCAGCATTACTAAACCGGATTTGGAAAATGTCAACCGCGCCCGCGGAACTGTCGTCACTTACCGGCTCGAACAACAACCGCCGCTACCTGTGGCGGGCCCTGCGCCTGCTGCGGCCGTACTGGCGCCTCACGGTCTCCGCATACGCTGCACTCCTGGGGACCACCGCGATCCTCCTTGTGACCCCCCAGTTCATCCGCTGGATCGTCGACCAGGGGATTCGTCAAAATGACCTGCGTCTGCTGACCTGGTCCGTTCTGGGTCTGCTGGCGCTGACCGCAGTGCGCGGTATCCTTACATTCCTCTCCAGCCTGTTTGCGGAAACGGCATCGCAAGGTGTGTCCTACGATCTGCGCCGCGACCTGCACGCCAAGCTCACGGAACTTTCGTTTGCCTATCACGACCGTACAGAATCGGGGCAACTCCTTTCGCGGGCAATGCAGGACGTGGAAAGACTTCGCATGCTCACAGGGCGGTCGATTCTTGGACTTGCCAATGGCGTTGTCCTGCTGATCGGCTCTGCGGCGGCGCTGGTCCTGATGGACCCCCTGCTGGCCTTGCTTGCGATGCTGACCATGCCGGTCCTGGCACACCGCGCCATGCGTTTCGGCGCCCGCTACAGACCTTTGTCAGTAGAGATCCAGCAGCAGCTGGCCGTGTTGACGACACGGTTGGAACAGAACCTGCGCGGTGCCCGCATTGTCAAAGCGTTTGCCCAGGAAGACGCGGAAATCGACCGTTTTGAGACCGAGAACCAGAAATGGTTTGGGCTGGCCGCGGCCACAGCCAGGCTCACCGCCCTGAACATACCGCTGCTGGACCTGATTGCGAATCTCGCTACGGTAATCATTGTCTGGTTGGGCGGGTTCCTGGTGATCCGGGACGCTCTGACCCTGGGAGAGCTCGTAGCGTTCATCACCTATCTCGCGCAGTTGACGTCTCCGATCCGCAGGCTGGGCTTTCTTATTCCTGCCATTGCCATGGCCGGCGCTTCAGCCGAGCGGGTGTTTGAGATCCTTGACGAGGAGACCCAGGTCAAAGAAGGCAAGGACGCAAAGCCTCTTGGGCCAATTCGCGGCCATCTCCGTTTTGACAACGTCTCGTTCAGCTACGCTCGACCCCACAACGTGCTGCGCGAGGTATCGTTCGAGCTGGAACCCGGCCAGGTCCTGGCTCTGCTCGGCCCGACCGGATCGGGCAAGTCGTCGATCATCAACATGATCCCCCGCTTTTATGATCCAACGGAGGGGCGGGTCCTGCTGGACGGCAGTGATATTCGCGGGACAACGCTGCATTCTCTCCGCAGCCAGATCGGTATCGTTTTGCAAGAGTCAACCCTTTTTGCGACCACCATTCGGGAAAACATCGCGTTCGGGCGGCCCGATGCCACCGACGAAGAGGTGGTCGAGGCAGCGCAGGCGGCGCAGGCCCACGAGTTCATCGAGAGCTTTCCGGAAGGCTACGAAACCAAGGTGGGGGAGCGCGGGGCAACGTTGTCCGGCGGCCAACGGCAGCGTGTGGCCATCGCCCGAACGCTGCTGACCGACCCGAGAATTCTGATCCTCGACGACGCCACGTCAAGCGTGGATACCCAGACCGAACACCTGATTCAATTGGCCCTCTCCAACCTGATGAAGGGGCGAACCTCGGTTGTCATCGCCCAACGTCTCAGCACTGTTCGTCTGGCCGACCAGATCCTGATGCTTGAAAAGGGCCGGATCGAGGCTGCCGGCAGGCATGAGGAGCTGTTCGAGAGATCTGCGCTGTATCGCAGGATTTACGAGGAGCAGTTGGAAAAGATGGAAATGTAGAGAGCGGCTCATTCGCTCCTTTTATTCAGGCACTTGAATTACGACAATGTCAATTTCAATCGGATCGGCTGGACGTAGCGGCGGCCCGCAGAGCCTGCTACGCAACATGGCAAATGAGGCCGATGGCAAGGCGTTTGACAGGCAGGTAATCGGCAGGCTCCTGACCTATTTGCGGCCGCATCGGGCCAAGATGCTGGCCGCCTTTTTCCTGATGCTCGTTGTCACCGGCGCCACGCTCGGCATTCCCCTCCTGCTGAAAGTGGCGATCGACCGCTACATTGCCTCCAGGGAACTGGCCGGCCTTTCACAGATCTCCGTACTGATGGCGCTGATATTTCTGTCGTTGTTCGGAGCCGCTTCGGGCCAGCGCTTCTTGCTGTCCTGGGTGGGGCAACGCGTGTTAGCGACGCTCCGCGGAGAGCTCATGCGCCATCTGCAGGCTCTCTCTTTGGGATATCACAGCCGCCATATTGTGGGCGTGACGATTTCGCGCGTCATCAGCGATGTGGCGGTGATAAACGAGCTGCTGTCACAGGGGTTGATCACGCTCATTGGCGACATTCTGGTCCTGATCGGGATTATCGTCGTCATGCTGGTCCTCAGTCCTTCGCTGGCCCTTCTTACTTTCAGCACCATCCCGTTGATGCTGCTGGCAACCTATTTCTTTTCGCGGAAGGCAAAGGGGGCTTTTCGGCAGACGAGGCAGAGCGTGGCAGACGTTGTGGGCACGCTTGCTGAGCACCTGGCGGGTATGCGGGTGATTCAGGCCTTCGCGCAGGAAGAGGCAATGCGCGATCGCTTTGATGGCGCCAACAAGGAAAACCGCACCGCCTACGTGGATGCCATGTCGCTTTCCTTCATCTTTCTGCCGACAGTTGAGTTTTTGGCGGTGATGGCAACGGCCATCGTGCTGTGGTTTGGCGGGCGGGCGGTGGCGCAGGGCGCCCTTGAGATTGGCGTACTGGTGGCCTTTCTGGCCTACGTGACCCGCTTCTTTCAGCCGATTCAGGAGCTGAGCCAGCTGTACACAACAATGCAGTCGGCAATGGCCGGCGGCGAGCGCGTCCTGGAACTGCTGGACGCTCGACCGGAAGTGGCCGACCCGCCAAACGGCAAAGAGATGCCCACCATTAAGGGCCGTATTGAGCTCCGTCGCGTTAACTTTTCTTACGGCAGCGACGTTCCCGTCCTGCACAATGTGAACCTGGTTATCGAAGCGGGGCAGATGGTCGCGCTGGTCGGGCCAACCGGCGCGGGCAAGTCGACTATCGCAAACCTGGTTGCCCGATTCTACGACGTAAGCGGTGGGAAAGTCCTAATCGACGATATCGACGTGCGGACTGTGATGCAACAGTCACTGCGACGGCAGACCGGCATCGTTTCTCAGGAGCCCTTTCTCTTTGCGGGAACGGTACTCGATAACATTCGCTTCGGCCTGCCGGACATTGAAGCCGACTCAGTGGAAGAGGCTGCAAGGCAGGCCAATGCGCACGAGTTCATCATGGAACTTCCCAATGGCTATGGGACCGAGATCCTTGAAGGCGGGGCCAACCTGTCAATGGGCCAGCGCCAGCTGATCTGCATCGCCAGGGCAGTCCTCGCCGATCCCAGGATCCTCATACTTGACGAAGCGACCGCCAGCGTGGATACCGCTACCGAAGCGTTGATTCAGGAGGCGCTCGACCGGCTGCTGAGCAACCGTACCGCTATCGTCATCGCCCACCGGCTGAGTACAGTTCGCAAGGCCGACCTTATCTGTGCGATGCAGGACGGCAGAATCGTCAGCCAGGGAACGCACGACGAGTTGCTGGAAGAAGGTGGACTGTACGCAGCCTTATACCAGCACCAGTTTATGGAACAGCATTGACCTGATTTGATCCGCGGAGGGCGCGGAGGACACCGAGGGCGTATCGGGTTTTCTTTGCGTGACGCATGGACCAGCCGCACTTTGCTCCCAATCGCTGTTCTGACTAACGTCAACGAGCCCGAGTAGAAGACTGCGGACACTTTTTTGACAGGGAGGCGCCGCGCATGTCAAAGCAGCCTAATGTACTTTTCCTCATTGCCGACGACCACCGCGCCTCGGCGATCGGGGGTTACGGCGATCCTATTGTTCGAACACCGACGCTGGACCAACTCTGCGCGGAGGGGGCCTCCTTTCGACGAAACTGCCATATGGGCGGATTGAGCGGGGCCGTCTGTGTTCCGACTCGGGCCTGCATTCACACCGGGGCGCATGTCTTTCGCGCCTCGGTCGGAAACAACGTGGATGATCGAGAGTCTCTGAATACCCTGGATCCCGGACACACCTACCTGGCCGAACTGTTCCGCCAGAATGGGTACGCCACCTTCGCCACCGGGAAATGGCACAATGACGCCGCCAGTTTTGCCCGTTCTTTCGGCGAAGCGGAGGATGTTTTTTTCGGCGGCATGGACAGCCACTTCGCGGTCCCCGTTCAGGACTTCGACCCGACCGGCGCTTACGACAAGAGCCGCCAGCGGATAGGCGACCAGTTTTCCACCGATCTATTCGGAGATGCAGCTATTCGCTTCCTGGATCGTCAGGACGGGAGCCGCCCGTTCTTTTTGTACTGCGCCTTCACCGCGCCCCACGACCCCCGCACGCCGCCGCAGGATTGGGCCGGCGTTTACAAGCCCGAAGCAATGCCCCTGCCTGCCAATTTCGCAGGGATACATCCATTCGACAACGGGGATATGTGGTTACGCGACGAGAAACTGGCGGAGTTTCCACGTACTGCGGAGGACACGCGAAGGCATATTGCCGAGTATTACGGCATGATCTCCGATATGGACGAAAAGATCGGTGAAATGCTGGCCGCTCTGTCGCGCACTGGGCTGGCGGAGGACACGATCATCGTCTATACCGCCGATCACGGGCTGTCCGTCGGCCAGCACGGCCTTTTGGGCAAACAGAACCTGTACGATCACAGTGTGCGGGTGCCGTTGATTCTGCGCGGGCCCGGCGTGCCCGCCGGCAAGCAGGTAGACGCTCTCACCCACACCTTTGACGTCTACCCGACTCTTTGTGAACTCGCCGGACTGGAGATTCCTGAAACTGTTGATGCGATCTCTCTCCTGCCGGTGGTGCAGGGGACAGCCAGGGAAGCCCGGCCCTACCTGCATTCCGTCTACAAGCACGTGCAGCGCATGACGCAGGATCAGGCGTGGAAGTTGATTGTTTACAGCTGGGACGGGAATCAAGGCAGTAGTCGAACACAGTTTTTCCACCTCGCGTCCGACCCATGGGAACTAAACGACCTCTCAGAAGATATGGGCGTTGCAGCCGAGAGGGAGCGGTTAGAAGGTGAACTGGCCCGCTGGCAAGTGGAGACGGGAGATCCCATTCTCACGGCATAAAATTTGCACGACTTTCATTCCCCGCTTGTGGCATGCGCCCGTTTGAGAGAACCAGCCGGTATCCCTTCTCGAGCACGTTTTCCTGTACGGCAGGCCGAATTCTGTAGCAGAAGCAGACAGGAACGACCTGGCCTTCCAGGTGTGCGGCGGCTCTCTCCACCAGCCCGGAGAAACGGTCGACGTCTCGCATCGTCAGATTGAATTTCACTTCGCCCACGATCCAAAGGGGGATTTGAGGTCGGGATGGGTCATGCGCTCTTCCGAAGGCGTCGATTTCCTCGTCGACACCGTCCCTCGTGTGCCAAACGCGGCTCAGTTCTTCGACTTCCCAGCCCAGTTCACGCGTCAGCGTATCCTCAATCACAATGGCGGCCACGTCCTCCAGATCTCCGCCAATCCGATTGCTCAGTCCGCCCACCTCCCGGGCCAGACTTTGGACGGCGGTTTCAGTGCGCTGTTGCGCATCTGCCAGTTCCTCAACACGTTGCTCAGTGCGCTGTTGCGCATCTGCCAGTTCCTCAACGCGCTGCTCAGTACGCTGTTGCGCATCTGCCAGTTCCTCAACACGTTGCTCAGTACGCTGTTGCGCAACCGCCAGTTCCTCAACGCGCTGCTCAGTACGCTGTTGCGCAACCGCCAGTTCCTCAACGCGCTGCTCAGTACGCTGTTGCGCAACCGCCAATTCCTCAACACGTTGCTCAGTACGCTGTTGCGCATCTGCCAGTTCCTCAACGCGCTGCTCAGTACGCTGTTGCGCAACCGCCAATTCCTCAACACGTTGCTCAGTACGCTGTTGCGCATCTGCCAGTTCCTCAACGCGCTGCTCAGTACGCTGTTGCGCATCTGCCAGTTCCTCAACGCGCTGCTCAGTACGCTGTTGCGCAACCGCCAATTCCTCAACACGTTGCTCAGTACGCTGTTGCGCATCTGCCAGTTCCCCAACGCGCTGCTCAGTGCGCTGTTGCGCATCTGCCAGTTCCTCAACGCGCTGCTCAGTACGCTGTTGCGTTGCGCCTAAATCGCGAACGATTTCCTTGAGCTCATTGAAATCCTCACGGTGCACGAGAACGTTGTAGGAATTGTAGATGACTTCCGCCAGTACCTGAGCCTGCCCTTCGTCGAATACAGTTGATAGTTTCTCCAGCATGAGAATTTGGTCTGCCATGCTAATCGTTCTCCGCACGTGTTACATGCCCACACTGCTGTACACTGGATTATAGCACATACGCGCGAATCGTGTCGTATTTCGCCCCCTGCCGGGCGGAATTCGGGAACGCGACGCTCGTCCCTCGACGCATTGTATGACCGTTCTGTAAGTCACAGCAGGAATCGCGTCTCAGGGAACAGGACTTACGGCCCATTCTCAGCTTGATTTCCGGTGCAGAAGTCGTCGTCTCATCAGGCTGCCCATTCAACTTGCAAACGTGGGCCCAGTTTCGGTGACTGTGCATTGCATGATTTGGAAGTTGCACATCTTGCATTTGTGCATATAATAGGGGCGAAGATATTGACCAACGACTGAATTCACTGCTCTAACTCGCTGAAAATGAGTAGTTTATCTGTGTTGAACCTGCTTATTCGCCTTAGCGTCCTTCTTCGCGGCCTTGCAGCCCTTCTTGTAAGCGGCTCCAGGCCTTGAATGGTTGGCGAAGGCATAGCAGTCCAGCAGAACGGACTTCTTGCTCAGGTCAGTGAAGACCCTTCCTCAACCGGGAAGGGTTTTTCTTTAGTTGGCGTTGGCGCGTAAGGGAACAACCGTAGTCTGAGAAACATCTTAGTATGGGATGGGATGAATCGCGGACATCCAGCCATGTGGGTCTGACAAACGATCCCGGCAGTATTTGAGCCAGGCAGCAGGAGGAGACGGATGGCACTAGCCAAGAGAGAACCGGCGGATAGCGGATATGACCTGGGCCCCCAGGAATTTACCGGGTCGCAGATGATCTGGGAATCCCTTCTGCGAGAGGGGGTCAATATCGTCTTTGGCCATCCGGGAGGAGCGATCCTGCCCGCCTACGATGCCCTGGCCGAGTACGAAGCCGACGGCCGCATTCATCATGTGCTGGTCCGCCACGAGCAGTGCGCAGCGCACATGGCGGACGGCTTTGCCCGGGCCACAGGCGACGTAGGCGTCTGCATCGTCACCAGCGGACCGGGGGCGACGAACCTTGTCACCGGGCTGGCAACGGCGCAGATGGACAGTGTGCCCGTTGTTGCTATCACAGGACAGGTCCCGACCGACCTGCTGGGTACTGACGCGTTTCAGGAGTCGGACGTCGTGGGCGTCACGCAGCCGGTCTGCAAGCACAATTACCTGGTGACCGATATCGCCGATCTGCCGCTCGTCATGAAGGAGGCCTTCTATATTGCCCGCGAGGGACGGCCCGGCGTTGTGCTGGTCGACATCTGCAAGGACGTGCAGAATGAGACCGGCACGTTTCGCTATGATTTCGAGATCAATCTTCCCGGATTCGAACCGTGGCCCGAATACAGTCCGGAAGCAGTGCAGGCGGCGGCCGACCTGCTGAACGAGTCCGAGCGCCCGCTGATTCTTGCAGGGCACGGCATCCACCTTTCAAATACCAGTGAAGAGCTACTGCAACTGGTCGAGAAGGCTGGCATTCCCGTGGTTACAACGCTGCTCGGCACAGGCAACATCCCCGAGACGCACCCGCTAAGCCTGGGAATGGGAGGTATGCACGGGGAGGCGTTCGCAAATCGGGCCGTTCAGGCGTGCGATGTGCTGGTTGCGATGGGCATGCGCTTCGACGACAGGATCACCGGGCGGCTTGACCGATTCGCGACCAATGCCAAGATTGTCCACTTTGAACTTGACCGGGCAGAGGTCGGCAAAAATATCGTGCCCGACGTGGCCGTCGTAGGGGACCTCGCTGATACGCTACCGGCCTTTCTCCCTCAGATCAAGGCGCGCCGCCATCAGGCGTGGGTAGATACTCTGAGTGAGTGGCGTTCTGAAACGGACGAGGCGGATATTATCCAGTATGAGGTCGAAGAGCTTATTCCGCCCTTTGTCATACGTCAGCTTTGGCACGCCACTGAGCAGACAGAAAAACGCGTGATCGTTGTCACCGACGTCGGCCAGCATCAGATGTGGGAGAGCCAGTACTACATTCACGAGCAAGCCGGGATGCTTCTTACCAGCGGCGGCCTGGGCACCATGGGCTATGCACTGCCTGCGGCTCTCGGTGCGCAGATGTCCGACCCGGAGGCGCTGGTCTGGTGCGTGGCGGGAGACGGCGGGTTTCAGATGACTTTGCAGGAGTTGGCCACTATCCAGCAGGAGAAGCTGCCGGTAAAGATCGCCATTATCAACAACGGATTCCTGGGCATGGTGCGCCAGTGGCAGCAGATTTTTTACGATAAACGTTATGTAGGCACACCGATCCTTTCGCCGGACTACGTAAAGCTTGCCGATGCATACGACATCCCCGCTGCCGTGATCCGCCATCCGAGCGAGGTCGTGCCTGTCCTGGAACAAGCGCACGCAACCGATGGGCCATTCCTGGTCGATTTCCGGGTGAAAGAGGAAGTGAATGTCTATCCGATGGTGGCGCCCGGAGCCGCCGTGGACGAACTGATCCGGCGCCCGAAGCCCGGACGTGTTCAGGGATACAGCGGCGTGCAGCCGAGTTGGTGACAGCCTTGCAAGTGAGTTGCCGGCGCTTCGCAGGCGCTCGGTTGGTTGACGCCATCGGAATCTGAGAAAGAGAATCGCCACAGGGGAGACCAATGCAATATACTCTTGTCGCCTGGATGCGCGATAAGCCCGGTGTCCTGAACCGGGTGTCCGGAATGTTGCGCAGGCGGAACTTCAATATCGACAGCCTCCAGGTCAGCCACAGCGAGACGCCCGGCATCAGCCGCATGACCTTCGTGGTAGATGGTGACGAGCGGGTGGCCGACCAGGTGGTCAAACAGCTGCGCAAAGTCGTGGACGTAACCGCGGTGGAGGACATCACGAACCGGCTGGCCATTCTGCGCGAGTTGGCGCTGATTCGAGTTCGCACCACGCCGGCCACTCGCGGGGAGATTATGCAGTTTGCTGAAATCTACCGGGCCCAGATCGTGGATGTCAACGCGGAAAATCTCGTCGTGCAGGCGGTTGGCACCGAAGACAAGGTTGATTCGCTCATCGAGCTGCTGCGTCCCTTCGGGATTGAGGAGATGGTGCGCACGGGTCGTGTCGCCCTGTGCCGCGGTGACGAGCGGCCCAAACGGAATAAACCGGCGACGTCGATATTCAAGGCCGCGGCCAGCCTCAACGGCAGCGGACACGGCGAACAGGAATAGACGGCAATCTCGATTTGAAACGTATAAGACTGTGGCTTGCGCGGGCGCGGTGACCACCTCATTTGCTGGTCTCTCGGTGGCAGGCGGGGCGACAGCGAATATTTGCAAAGCCCACAAAGCCCAAAACCAGATTCTCGGAGGGGAATGTGACAACGATTTATTACGAGAACGATGCCGACATGGCGCGGCTGGAAGGCAAGAAAATCGCCGTGATCGGTTACGGCAGCCAGGGCCATGCCCACGCATTGAACATGAAGGACAGCGGCCAAGACGTTCGCATCGGGCTGCACGAAGGCAGCCGCAGCAAGGCCAAAGCTGAAGCCGACGGTCTGCGCGTCGTAAGCGTGCCTGACGCGGCTCACGAAGCTGATATGATCATGGTCGTCATTCCCGACCCGATTCAGGGAAAAGTATATGAGGAGCAGATCCAGCCTAACCTCGAGCCCGGCAACACGTTGATGTTCGCGCATGGTTTCAATGTACGTTACGGATTTATCGTCGCTCCCGATGACGTCGATGTGTCGATGGTCGCGCCGAAGGCCCCCGGCCATCGCGTGCGCGAGGTCTTCGTCGAAGGATCCGGCGTTCCTGCCCTGGTCGCCATTCATCAGGACGCCTCGGGGAATGCCCTCGCCAACGCGCTCGCTTACGCCAAGGCGATCGGTTCGGCACGCGCCGGCGTGCTGGAGACGACTTTTGCCGAGGAGACCGAGACCGACCTGTTCGGCGAGCAGACCGTCCTCTGTGGCGGCGTCAGTGAACTGATCAAGGCCGGTTTCGAGGTTTTGGTCGATGCCGGCTACCAGCCCGAGATCGCCTACTTTGAGTGCCTGCACGAGCTCAAACTGATCGTGGATCTGATGTACCAGGGCGGTCTGAACTACATGCGCTACAGTGTCAGTGATACGGCAGAATGGGGCGACTATAAGAGCGGTCAGCGCGTCGTCACCGAGGAAACCAAAGAGTCCATGCGGAAGATTCTGGCGGACATCCAGTCGGGCGCCTTTGCCGAAGAGTGGATGGACGAGTATCACGGCGGCGGCAAGATCTACTACGAGAGGCGCCGCAACGAGCAGAATCAGCAGTTGGAAAATGTGGGCAAAGAGCTGCGCAGGATGATGACCTTCCTGGACGCCAAGGAAGTTTAGCCCGGTGCGGACAGGTCAGAACAGTGTCGAAAGGGGGTGATGAACATGGATGACGGCCTTAGTGACCTTATTTTGTGCGCTGAGTCGTTCTTCGCGTTCACGTCGTCCCCCGCCGCTTCCAGCGAGGGAGGACATAACTGTCATCTCTTGAACAGATTCACCTCCGGAGGCATCTTGCCATGACCAACACAATTGATGCGCAGCAACCGGACGAGGCCGACGTAGACGTCGACTCGCCGATCGACGTTGAACAGTTTCGCCTGGCCGACGTCGACCAGTGGGCGAAGGAAGTTGCCCACGGCAACACCGTTCTCGTTTTCGATACGACCTTGAGGGATGGAGAGCAGTCGCCCGGCGCCACGCTCAACGAGCAGGAAAAGCTAGAAATCGCACGCCAGTTGGCGCGGCTGGGAATCGACATCATGGAAGCCGGATTCCCCGCAGCTTCCCCCGGAGATCTTGCCGCCGTCAAGCGCATAGCCGAAACTGTTGGCCGCACGCCCCGCCTGGACGATGAGGGCAATGCCAGCGCGCCGCCCTTCATCGCCGGCTTGGCCAGAGCGAACAAAGACGACATCGATAAGGCCTGGGAGGCGGTACAGGGCGCGGTGCGCCCCCGCATCCACACCTTCCTCGCCACCAGCGACATCCACATGCAGCACAAGCTGCGTATGTCACCCAACGAAGTGCTCGAAACAGTAGGCGACATGGTGCAATATGCGCGCAGACTCTGCGACAACGTCGAGTTCAGCCCGGAGGACGCCGGCCGCAGCGACCCGGAATTCCTCGTCAAAGTGTGCAGCGTTGCCGTTCAGGCGGGCGCCACCACCCTGAACATTCCAGATACTGTCGGCTACACAACGCCGGAGGAGTTTGGCGATCTGATCGAGTACCTGCGCGAGAATGTCGAAGGCGGCAAGGACGTAATCTTCAGCGTTCACTGCCACAACGACCTGGGGCTGGCGACTGCCAACACCCTGTCGGGTGTGCAGAACGGCGCCCGCCAGATCGAAGTTACGGTTAACGGCATCGGCGAACGCGCCGGCAATACCAGCCTGGAAGAGTCGGTGATGGCGCTGTACACGCGCCAGTCGGTCTTCGACCTGCGCACCAATATCCGCAGCCAGGAAATCCACCGCAGCAGCGACATGGTCAGCCGCTACACCGGCATGGTGATCCAGCCCAACAAGGCGATTGTAGGTACTAACGCTTTTGCCCACGAGGCCGGCATTCACCAGGACGGGATGCTGAAGAACAAGCGCACCTACGAGATCATGGACGCCGATACGATCGGTTTGCACCAGAGCCGCCTGGTCCTGGGCAAGCACTCGGGCCGCCATGCCCTCGGTGTACGCCTGCAGGAGATGGGCTACCACCTCGACCGGGAAAACCTGAACGAAGTCTTTATTCGTTTCAAGGATCTGGCTGACAAGAAGAAGACCGTCACCGACGCCGACATCGAGGCGCTGGTCGCTGATGAACTCTATCAGCCGGTCGAAATCTGGGAGTTGCTGGGCGTGCAGGTGCAGTGCGGGACCAACATGACGCCCACCGCGGTGGCCACGCTGCGCAACAACGAGACCGACGAAGAGATCACCGAGGCGAGTTTTGGCGCGGGTCCGGTGGACGCGGTCTACAGCTGTATCGACAAGGTCGTGCAACAGCCGAACGAGTTAACCGAGTTTCTCGTGCAGGCGGTAACCGAAGGCATCGACGCCAACGGCGACGTGACCGTCCGCATTGAGGCGCCGGAGAGCCGCGGTCACAGCAGGACGGCGCAGGGCCGTCCGCGGCGGCGGCTGTTCAGCGGGCGCGGTGTGGACACAGATATTATCGTGGCAAGTACGAAAGCCTATCTGCAGGCGTTGAACAAGCTGTGCGCGGCTGATCAAGATGAGGCCGAGGTCGCGATCGCGGCCGATGATTCTGAGGTGGCTACGGTCGGAATTTAGGACAGGCTGGTGGATGACGAGCGGCGATTGGGTGGTTCCCAGTCGCCGCTTTTGCAGTTAAAGCATGGCCGCAGACCTGACTTCAAAGCGAGGGAAGGGAGAAGGCATGGATAGAGAGATCACGCTTCGTCTACCTGAAAGCACGTATCAGCAAGTTGAGAAGGTTGCCCAGGCAGGCGATACCAGTATTTCAGACGTTCTAGTAAACACGATAACGGACATCTTTGCGAAGTTTCCTGTCCACCCCAGACGGGATCAAATGAAGAGAGAGGTTGAAGCCTATCGACAACTTCATCCAGAGTTTGTCAGACATTACTTGGGCCAGTATGTCGCCATCTATCAAGGCCAGTTAGTAGATCACGATGCGGACCCGGTCGCATTGCATTATCGAGTAGTAGCTGATTATCCAGGAGAAATTGTGTTGAGTCGAAAGGTGGAACCGGAGGCGGAAAAGGTTCTGCACATGCGGTCTCCACGCCTTGTGTTCTCGCCATGAGTATCTTGACATTCGATTATGATCGCTCATTTGTGCCTCCTGCGCCTTTCGTGGAGATTGAGATTGATGGATACGCTGAAGGGATGGGAAAGCAAAGAATACTCGCACTGATAGATTCTGGGGCAGATGCAACACTGATCCCGCTCCCTATTTTGGAGAATGTGGGTGCAACGTACAAAGAAACGGCGTGGATGCGTGGAATAACAGGAAGACGGATAGAAGTTGATCTGTATCTTACAGGCATAAGAGTTGGAACACAGTTAATCGAGGGCGTAACTGTTGTAGGTATAACCGCCACAATGGACCCGGTAATTGGCCGTGACGTTCTCAATCAATTGGTTATCATGCTTGATGGCCCAGGGGAGACAACAACAATACAAAGTTCGTAAACGCGACATTTCTGGATGCCATTGAGAAACCTATCCTCTTTTCGAGCCTCCATGGGCTTCAATACTTGCCCCGGCATGACGCCGCGTCTTGCCAACGCATTCCTCGTTGCCCTCCTTATCTTCACGATAGTGCCGGCGCGCCCTACCTTCGCGCAGGACACGTCACCTGTTCCTTACACCTTTCAGGAATGTGATCAGGTCGAAGAGGCTCGCTTGCGGGATGAGCTGAACGGCATTACCCAGTCCATTTTCGAGCCTGAAAAGATCCGCTTGGAGATAGCGGCGATCGTCGATCTCAAATGGGCGGAGTTAGACCTTGATTCCACGGTCGATGAGGCTGTGGACGCGGCCGTCGAAAAGGCCCGCAGTGAAACAGATTGGTGGGAACGAGTAAAATCCAATTGGTCTGCGGATACGACCAAAGAGTTAACAGAAAAGGTTGCCACTTACGCTTTTGCCTCAGAGAGTTTCGTCACCGCCGTCAACCAGTTGTCCGAGAATATCGCCAGTGAATTGGTCGATGAACTGCGAATCATGACCGCGAAGTCGGCTTCTTCAGCGTTGCAGTGTGTACAAGCATTTATCGGTGATACGTTTTCTCAGACGATGGCGGCGGTATTGGAAAAACAGATCCAAGAGAGAATCGACGAGATAATTGTTGATCCGGATCCCGAAAATGCAACCATCCTGGATATCATAGAGCTGCACCCAGAACTATTGAGTGGCGTCGCGGTCATCGTAGGGACTCAGCTCGCGAAGCGATTTGCGGCTAAGATGGCCCAAAACATCGCCGGGAAGGTCATCGCGCGCATTTTGGGGAAGTTGGCCACTTCGGCAATTCCTCTCGTCGGCTGGATCATCGGTGGCGGCCTCATAGTATGGGATGTGATAAACGCAGGGGAAGGCGCCTTCCCACAGATCCGGAATTCACTCCAGGAGGATCAGACAAAGGCTGAACTTCGCAAACAGATCGCGAATGAAGTGCATGCAGAGCTTCTGGCAGAACTGGACTTAACGGAACTGTCCCGCTCCGTTTCCAACGATGTATACAGTCAGTGGCAGGAATTCCGTAGGAAGTATGGCCGAGTGTTGGAGCTTGCGGAAACAAACTCACGCTTCCAGGGAATTCTAGACAATACCCCCGTGGAAGAGGTTAAGAAGCTGGCCGACTTCGTCTCGGTGGTGGAAGCTAAGCTCGGCTCGGCAAGATTGGAGAGTCTGCTTGATAAGGGACAGTTTGAGCGATTACTTGCTCTTCCCCAGAAAGTTCTTGAAATGCTCGAATTAGGCGTTGATCCTGACATCGTCATCGAATGGGCAGAACTGGCGGGAAAATCGATTGAGCTACTCATCGCGACGGAACTGTACCGCGTTGCCTCCCCTGGCGACTTCAGAGACCGGGCAGACTTGGAGCGGGTTCTTGTTCTGAACGATGCTGAACTCATTCAGAAGGCGATGCTTCTTGATCGGGAAGAACGAGATGCGGTATTAGCATTGCCAACCGTACATATCGAACAGGTCCTGGAAAAGCTTTCGCCTGATGAGCTGTCCTGGCTGGCAAAAGAGTATCTGACCAAACTGAATGTACAGGTGAGAAACGTCCTGGTTGACCGCGTTCTTCGCGAGCCGGAGTTGATAACTGAATTAGGCGTCGAGTTGGTCCAAGTGACCTTGCTGGAAAGCCAAGACTTCGAAGAGGCGCTTGACTACATCACTTTGAAAACCAGAGATAGACCCTGGGCCGGGCAAGTCATTGACATGCTGTCTGCGATTAGGCCGGCACTTTCCGGTGAATTGTCCTGGGCTCTGTTTTGGCACTATGAGGGGGCAGCCCTGAGGAATACATTGTATGCGCTGGCAGGACTGATCGTCCTTACGATTCTTTGGCGAAGAATCATGTCCCGCCGCCAACGTCAGGATGTTAATGTGACGGTAGTACTTCCAGAAAACCGCGGCAGCGGCGGAAGTGATCCCGATCACAAGAGTGTTGAAGACCATAGCTCCGAAGAGAATGGGTAGTGACTTTAATCGCACTGGACGGAGCCCATCGCTCCGACGTCGAGATTGGCGAACTCCTCGTAGTCGTCGTCGTTTACGCCGCCAACATTGTTCAGGATGTAAGGGAGAATATCCGCAACCTCGTCGGCGGACGTATGTCCCACTACGAGTCTTTAATTGAAAAGGCAATCGAACAAGGACTTTCTGATCTCGAGGAAAAGGCCTCAGCCAAAGGCTACGACGGCGTACTTGGCGTGAAGTTCAGCCACCCACTGGTTGTAGACGGCGGCGTGGAAGTGATCATCTATGGCAACGGCTACCACTTGTCCACCGCAGGGCGGAAAAGTTGACGGAACGCCAATTCTCGTGTAAATTATGCGAAATGATGGCGGGTTTATGCCGCCAGAAATTCATCTGTTTGCAAGGTTTTCGCGATACGACAACGACGTCATCCGGTCTTTGCACACGCTCTTCCTTCGCATTCTGAGCGGGCTGATGCCGCTCAGATGCAGAGTAGTTATTCCCTAACCAACTGCTCTGAATGTACCTCGCGAAAGGGAAGACCTATGTTGAGGAGATGTCGTTATGTCAGAAAAACAACTTACTCCTTCCTGTTGTCATCATCCCACACCCTACGCGCAGCCCGGACTGCCGGCCAAGCAAGGCCTGTACGACCCGCGTTATGAGCATGATGCCTGCGGTGTTGGATTTGTGGTCAACATTAAGGGCCAAAAATCAAACGCCATCGTCTCTCAAGGCCTGGAGGTACTCCTCAATCTTGCGCATCGGGGCGCGTGCGGATGTGAGCCGAACACCGGCGACGGCGCCGGCATGCTCATGCAGATGCCCGACAAGTTCATGCGCAAAGTCGCCGCGGAAGAGGGGATCGATCTGCCGCCTGAGGGCGAATACGCGGTGGGCATGATCTTCCTGCCCCCAAGGGGAGACTACCGCTTCCTGTGTGAGCAACTCTTCGAAAGAATCGTCCGCTCTGAAGGCCAGACAGTTCTCGGGTGGCGCACAGTTCCGACTTCCAATGATGAGATAGGCCACACTGCCCGGCTTGGCGAACCGGTTGTACGCCAGATATTTATCGGACGCAATCCCGATCGACTGACAGGCAACGACGACCTGGCCTTCGAGCGCAAACTCTACGTCATCCGCAAGCAGGCCGAAAACCGGATCCGCTACTCCCAGTTACGTGAAGGCGACGCCTTCTACGTTGCCAGCCTGTCATCGCGCACGATTGTCTATAAGGGCATGTTAATGGCGCCGCAGGTCAAAGGATTCTATCCCGATCTGTTGGACGAGGATATGGAATCGGCGCTTGTCGTCATTCACTCGCGGTTCAGCACCAATACGTTCCCCAGTTGGGAGCGGGCCCACCCCTACCGTTACATGATCCACAACGGTGAAATCAACACATTGCGCGGCAACGAAAACTGGATGTACGCCCGCCAATCCCATTTCGAAAGCGAACTGTTTGGCGACGACATCAAGAAGATTCTGCCTATCATTCATGACGATGGCAGCGATTCGGCCAAATTCGACGAAACGCTCGAATTCCTTTACCTGTCCGGGCGTACACTTCCGCACGCCATGATGATGATGATCCCGGAGCCTTGGTCGCAGCATGAAACGATGAGCGACGCCAAGAAGGCGTTCTACGAGTACCACAGCACGATGATGGAGCCCTGGGACGGGCCCGCTTCGATGGTCTTTACCGACGGTACAATTGTGGGCGCGGTGCTGGACCGCAATGGCCTGCGCCCCTCGCGCTACTGCGTAACCAAGGACGACATGGTGGTGATGGCGTCGGAGGTGGGCGTACTTCCGATGGAACCGGACCGCATCCTCAAAAAAGCGCGCCTGGAACCGGGCCGCATGTTTCTGGTCGACACCTCCCAGGGCCGCATTATCTCCGACGAAGAACTGAAGGAGACGATGGCTTCGGCCCATCCCTATCGCGAGTGGCTCGACGAGCACATGGTCAGTCTGGACGAGATTCCAGAGCCGGAGGCGGAGGCGCCAGGGGTTGACCATAGCACCATGCTCGAGCGGCAGCAGATTTTCGGGTACACATTTGAGCAGTTGCGCATTCTTTTGGCGCCGATGGCGACCGATGGGGTCGAAGCGCTGGGCGCAATGGGGAACGACACGCCGGCCGCAGCCCTTTCCAATCACTCGCAGCTGCTTTACAACTATTTTAAGCAACTCTTTGCCCAGGTGACCAACCCGCCCATCGACGCCATCCGCGAGGAACTGATCACCGCCACCGAAGTGATGATGGGCACAGAGTTGAACTTGCTTGAGACCAAGCCAGAAAACTGCCGCCAACTCAAGCTTAGCCAGCCTATTATCACCAACGAGGAACTGGCCAAGATTCGGCACATTGACAGCAGCGGCGCAGCGGGTTTCCGCGCGAAGACTCTTCCCATTCTCTTTGACGTAAACGGCGGACGGGAAGCCCTGGAACAGGCGCTCGAAGACCTGTTCCAGGGCGCGACCGAGGCCATCGAGGCAGGGTTCAATATCCTGATTCTTTCCGACCGGGGCGTCGGACCCGGCATCGCCCCCATCCCGGCATTGCTGGCAACATCCGGGCTGCATCACCATCTTATCCGAAATGAGACCCGAACCCAGACTGCGCTGGTCGTCGAATCAGGAGAGCCGCGTGAGGTCCATCATCTCGCTCTTCTGATCGGCTTTGGCGCAACCGCCGTCAACCCCTACCTGGCCTTGGAGACGCTGGACCAGATGATCCAGAACCGGCTCCTCGTCGACATAGACCACGACACCGCGATGTACAACTACGTCAAGGCGGCAATGAAAGGTGTCGTCAAGGTACTTTCTAAGATGGGTATCTCGACAATCCAGAGCTACTGCGGGGCCCAGATATTCGAGGCACTTGGCCTGAGCCAGAGATTAGTCGACAAGTATTTCACCTGGACATCCAGCCGCGTGGAAGGGATCGGTCTCTCCGAGATATTCAGCGAAATCAAGATTCGACACGATCGGGCCTATCCTGTTCGCCTTTACGCTCAATCCGAGTCCAATGGCCACGGACTCGTCGCGACGAAGCCGGAAGTGTCTGCCGCCAACGGCAATGGACACGGCGGCCAGCTGCTCTCGCCCGGCGGTGACTACCAGTGGCGCAAAGACGGCGAACTGCACCTTTTCAACCCTCGCACCGTGCACTTGCTGCAAAAGGCCGTCCGCGACAACGACTACGATTCCTTCAAGGCCTATACGAAGGACATCGACCAGATGAACAAAGAATGGTGCAATCTGCGCGGCCTCCTGGAGTTTGATTTTGAGGGCGCCCGAAGTATTCCCATCGAAGAGGTAGAGCCGGTAGAGTCGATCTGCAAACGCTTCAAGACCGGGGCCATGTCGTATGGTTCGATAAGCAAAGAGGCGCATGAGACCCTGGCGATCGCGATGAACCGCATCGGTGGGCGGAGCAACACGGGCGAAGGCGGCGAAGATCCGGCCCGCTATATTCTTGAACCGAACGGGGATTCGAAAAACAGCGCCATCAAACAGGTGGCCTCTGCCCGCTTCGGCGTCACCAGCAACTATCTTGTCAACGCCCGAGAGCTGCAGATCAAAATGGCGCAGGGGGCCAAGCCGGGCGAAGGAGGCCAGCTGCCGGGCAAGAAGGTCTACCCGTGGATTGCGGAGGTGCGTCACTCAACACCGGGCGTTGGACTGATTTCGCCCCCGCCCCACCATGACATCTACTCCATTGAAGACCTGGCCGAGCTGATCCACGACCTCAAGAACTCCAACCATCACGCCCGGATCAACGTAAAGCTGGTGTCGGAGGTAGGCGTAGGCACCGTCGCCGCCGGCGTAGCCAAGGGCCATGCCGACGTCATTCTGATAAGCGGCCATGACGGGGGAACGGGGGCGTCGCCGCAGACCAGCATCAAACATGCCGGCCTGCCCTGGGAGTTGGGTGTGGCCGAGACCCACCAGACACTTCTCATAAACAATTTACGCAGCCGCGTGGTCGTCGAGACCGACGGTCAACTCAAGACCGGCCGCGACCTCGCAATTGCGGCCTTGTTGGGCGCCGAAGAGTACGGTTTTGCCACCAGCCCTCTCGTCGCTTTGGGCTGCATCATGATGCGCGTCTGCCATCTGGACACCTGTCCGGTAGGCGTCGCTACCCAGAATCCCGAGTTGCGAAAGAAATTCACCGGCGACCCCCAGGACGTTGTCAATTTCATGTACTTTATCGCCCAGGAGTTGCGCGAGTACATGGCAAAGCTGGGATTCCGTACCGTAAACGAGATGATCGGTCGCACTGATTGTCTGCAGGCGCCTCACTCGATCGAACACTGGAAGGCGCAGGGCATCGACCTGACCGCGATCTTGCATCGACCTGACGTGCCGGAGGACTGGGGGCGCTATTGCCAGATAGACCAGGATCACGGCCTGGACAAAGCTTTGGACAATACTACCCTTCTCGAACTCTGCATGCCCGCCCTCGAAAACAGCGCGGATGCCGTGCAGCGGGCCCACGCCGCCCGGAGCGGCGAAGGAACGGATAACTACTCTCTGACGCGAGTTAAAGAGTCTCTCCCCATTCAAAACACGAACCGAGTAGTGGGTACCATTACCGGCAGTGAGATCACCCGCCGCTTCGGACCGGACGGGCTGCCTGAAGACACCATTCAACTGCACTTCCGGGGCGCTGCCGGCCAGAGCTTCGGCGCCTTCATCCCCAATGGCATGACGCTTGAACTCGAGGGCGATGGCAACGACTACTTCGGCAAGGGGCTTTCAGGCGGCAAGATCATCGCCTACCCGCCCTACGGCTCAACCTTTAAGGCCGAGGACAACATCATTATCGGCAACGTCGCATTCTATGGCGCGACAAGCGGCGAAGCCTACATCCGCGGTATGGCCGGTGAGCGCTTCTGTGTCCGCAACTCCGGCATGCACGCTGTCATCGAGGGCGTAGGCGACCACGGCTGCGAATATATGACCGGCGGTCGTGTGGTCGTTTTGGGGCGCACCGGACGAAACTTTGCCGCCGGCATGTCCGGCGGCATCGCTTACGTCCTGGACGAAAAGCCGGTGGACGGCGTCCGCTTCGACAGGCGCGTCAACCTGGAAATGGTTGAAATCGGGAAGCTCGAAGAGCCGGATGAAATCGCCGAAGTCCGAGAAATGGTTCAGCGCCATTATGCCTACACCAGCTCGGAAATGGCCGGAAGGGTTCTGTCGGATTGGGACGCTTACGTTGACAAATTTGTCAAAGTGATGCCGAAAGACTACAAACGCATGCTGCAGTGTCTCGCCGAAGTAGAAGCCATGGGTCTCAAAGGGGCGGAGGCAATGATGGCCGCATTCGAGCGCAACAGCCAGGACCTGGCGGCGCGAGTGAGCGGGAACTAAGCACTGCGTAACAGAGTACATCGACCCGGTATTGCGCGTTAACCCTTTCCACACAATACGCAGTCAGGAGATTTCGAATGGGTAAACCAACCGGTTTTCTTGAATTCGAGCGGCAGCCATTCCCCGAGCGCGCGCCCCTTGAACGGATTCAAGATTGGGATGAATTCCATCTCCATTTGTCGATAGAGAATCTACAGGAGCAGGGTGCCCGTTGTATGGACTGCGGCATTCCCTTTTGCCATACAGGGACCATGCCGGAGGGCGGCTGCCCCATCAATAACCTGATCCCCGAGTGGAATGATCTGGTCTATCAGAACCGCTGGCGCGAAGCGTTGGACCGGCTCCACGCCACCAATAACTTCCCCGAATTTACCGGGCGCGTGTGCCCGGCCCCGTGCGAAGGCTCCTGCACATTGGGCCTGATCGAGCCGCCGGTAACCATCAAGAGCATCGAGTGTGCAATCATCGATAGGGGATTCGAGGAGGGCTGGGTCGTGGCCCAACCGCCTGCAGTGCGCACCGGCAAAAGCGTGGCCGTCGTCGGTTCGGGACCGGCCGGACTCGCCTGCTCCGACCAGCTGAACGCCGCCGGTCATACCGTCACCGTCTATGAACGGGCCGACCGCATTGGGGGGTTGCTGATGTACGGCATCCCCAACATGAAGTTGGAGAAGGAGCGCGTCGAGCAACGCGTGGACCTAATGCGCGCCGAAGGCGTTACCTTCATTACCAACTGCGAAGTCGGCAAGGACATTCTTGCCGACAGCTTGCTCGAAGAGAACGACGCGATCGTGCTCTGCGGCGGCGCAACCAACCCCAACAATTTGCCTATTGAAGGCAGAGAGTTGGAAGGCGTCCACTTTGCGATGGAGTTCCTGCACGGTAATACCAAGCATCTCCTGGATAGCAAATACGGCGAAGTTCCCGGTGAGGGTTTCGATTATCCATTTATTTCTGCCGAGGGCAAAGACGTGATCGTTATTGGCGGTGGTGACACAGGCAATGACTGCCTGGGGACTGCGATGCGCCATGGATGCAATAGCGTCAATATGTTCGAAATTATGCCCAAGCCACCGCCGGAACGGGCCCCAAGCAATCCCTGGCCCGAATGGCCGAACATCTTTCGCGTCGACTACGGCCACGCCGAGGCGGCGGCGCGCTTTGGCGATGACCCCCGAACCTTCCTTATAAGCACGAAAAGGTTCGTAGGCGACGAACATGGCAGATTGAAGGAATTACATACCGTAATGATTGAGTGGTTGCCGAGTGTCAACGGAGCCCGGCCCGAATTGCGCGAAGTGCCAGGCACGGAGAAAGTTTGGCCAGCCCAGTTGGTGTTTCTGGCGATGGGTTTTCGGGGGCCGGAGAACCCGGTGCTGGACCAGTTGGGGGTTGAACGGGATGCCCGCTCCAATGCCCAGGCCGAATACGGCAGTTTCGCCACCAACGTCCCCGGCGTTTTCGCGGCCGGAGACATACGCCGCGGGCAGAGCCTGGTCGTTTGGGCAATCAACGAGGGCCGCGGTGCGGCGAGGGAGTGCGACCGCTATCTGATGGGAGAGACGAGTCTGCCTTAAGCGGGCCGTCCATCAAGCGCTGATGTAGATCCCAAATGAGATCAAGAGCTTGCGCATAGCGGCAGAGCGGGCGAGACGCCCGCGATCCCAGGATGCGGTCCGTATGAGAGGTCTTGGTATCAAATTGAATTCACATTAAGACCAATTAAGCCAGGAAACTGAGAATGGGAAAGACGCTGTTCGAAAAAATCTGGGATGCACACGTGATCGCACAAGATGAGGGCGCGCCGGCTGTTCTCTATATCGACGCCCACCTTGTGCATGAAGTCACCTCCCCGCAGGCATTTGCAACGTTGCGCGAGCGGGGATTGCCCGTTCGGCGCCCAGACAAAACCTTCGCCACCATGGACCACGCCATCCCTACACGAATCGGGGCCGTGGAGGTCGACTGGCCGGACGACGCGGCCACGCAAGTACGCGCGCTGCGCGAGAATTGCGCCGACTTCGACGTACCTCTATTCGATATTGAAGGGGACATTCAGGGGATCGTTCATGTCATCGGACCGGAACTGGGCATCACCCAACCGGGTATGACGATCGTTTGCGGTGACAGCCACACAAGCACACACGGCGCGTTCGGGGCGCTGGCGTTCGGCATCGGCACCAGCGAAGTGGGCCACGTGCTGGCGACGCAATGCCTCATGCAGAGCAAGGCGAAAACTTTCGCGATCAACGTTGAAGGCTCGCTGGGCCCAGGTGTCACCGCCAAGGACATAATCCTTGCCATAATCGCCAAAAATGGAGCCGGCGGAGGCGTCGGGTATGTCTTTGAATACCGGGGGTCGGCAATTCGGGCTCTTGACATGGCCAGCCGCATGACCATCTGCAACATGAGCATCGAGGGCGGCGCACGCGCCGGTCTGATCGCGCCCGACGAGACGACTTTCGAATACATCAAGGGACGAACCTATGCGCCCAAAGGGGACGCCTGGAATGAGGCCGTTGCCTACTGGCGCACTCTGAAGTCCGACGATGACGCCACGTTCGACCGGGCGTTGACGCTCGACGCGTCCGCGCTTGAACCCATGGTGACCTACGGAACCAACCCAGGCCAGGGCGTGCCCGTCACCAAGCGCGTACCCAAAGCGAGCGAACTGGACGACCCCGCCGAAAGGCGCAGCCTCCGGAACGCGCTCGAATACATGGGCCTGACCGAAGGCCAGCCCATCGAAGGCCAGCATGTCGACATCGTCTTCATCGGCTCCTGCACCAACAGCCGAATCGAAGACTTGCGCGCCGCCGCCGGCATCGCCAAAGGCCGCCGCGTTCCGAACCACGTGGAGGCGCTCGTTGTTCCCGGCTCCAAGGCGGTTAAAGCCCAGGCGGAAGCAGAGGGCCTGGACCGCATCTTCAGCGAGGCCGGCTTTGAATGGCGCGGGGCAGGCTGCAGCATGTGCCTGGCGATGAACGACGACAAAGCCGGCGAAGGAAAATACGTCGCAAGCACCAGCAACCGAAACTTCATGGGCAGGCAAGGGCCAGGCAGCCGATCTCTGCTGATGAGCCCGATCATGGCCGCCGCAGCCGCGGTCAACGGCCGCGTCACCGACGTGCGGGAGATCCTCTGATGCAACCTTTCACTACCCTGACTTCGACCGCACTGCCCCTGCGAACCGAGAACGTCGACACAGACCAGATCATACCGGCCCGCTATCTTACCGCCGTCACCCAGGAGGGTATGGGAGACGGTCTGTTTTCATGGTGGCGATACGCCCGTGACGGCAGCCCGAATCCGGACTTCGTTCTTAATCAACCCCAATACCAGGGCTCTGAAATACTCGTGGCCGGCCGCAATTTCGGCATCGGATCCAGCCGCGAACATGCGGTATGGGCGCTCACCCAGTACGGATTCCGGGCCGTAATTTCGCCCGCATTCGCCGATATCTTCTACAACAATAGCCTGAAGAACGGACTCTTGCCGATCAGATTGCCTGAAGAGACTGTCGGCCGGCTGCTCGATATGGTCGAAGAGGTTCCGCGAACGAGCATCAGCATCGACCTGCCAAGCCAGACGGTCACATTGCCGGACGTTGACAGCGGCACAGCGGGGGACTCGGAAGGTCCCTGGTCATTTGACATCGATCCCTTCCGCAAGCAGTGCCTACTGCGCGGCCTGGATGACCTCGGCTATCTTCTGGACAAGGAGGAGCAGATCAGCGCCTTCGAGGCCGCAGCGTCATTCTGACAACGCCTGATCGCGAGCTGCCCCTGCCCCCAGAGCGGATTCAGGCAGCTGCCGATCACGAGTTGGCACATGGAAAGGGGATGAAGCGGATGACAACGGGCGCTCCTCCGGCGGACGGCAAGAGTGCGGTGTGGAAAGACCCCTCGCTGGTTTACAATTACCTCCGAAGCGTGCGAAAGGGCGTCCCCCTGGCGCAGATCCAGTTGGACGTGATGATGCGGGTGATTGCGGGGCCGGAGGAAGACCAGGCTCTGGACGAGCGGCCTGTACACAATTTCCTTGACCTGGGCTGCGGCGACGGAATTTTGGCGGCAGCGATCCTGGAGAAATACCCCCGCGCCAAGGGAACGTTGGTCGATTTCTCCACTTCCATGCTTCAGGCTGCGCTAAGCAATCTGCAGGACTATAGCAGATCGCTTCACGTCTCGTCTGCAGACTACACAGACCCTGCCTGGTTCGACATCATCTCCGCCCACGCGCCGTTTGACGTCGTTGTCTCCGGATTCTCGATTCACCACCAGCCCGATTCAATCAAGCGTCAGGTCTATACCGACATATTCGACCTGCTCATGCCCGGCGGCATCTTCGTGAACATCGAACATGTCTCCTCTGCGACGCCGCGAATCGAGGCGATTTATGACGACTATTTCATCGACACGCTGTGGGCAAGCCAGTTGACTGACGGCGACGGCCAGACACGTAACCAGGTGGCCGCCGCCTATCACGACCGGGAAGATAAACAGGCCAATATTCTGGCCCCGGTGGAGTCGCAGTGCGCATGGCTGCGCGAGATCGGCTTTGACGATGTTGACTGCTATTTCAGAGTGTTTGAATTGGCGGTCTTCGGAGGCAGACGCCCCTTGACAGTGGACGATGACATTGACTATTCGGAGTAGCCTGCCGTTTCCATAGTCGCACAAGGCAGCGTCTGACAAATGCAGAGGCGTTACAGGGAAATCATCTTGAAGGCGAGGGTTACGCGAACAAGACTTTCGAACAAAGAATTTTACAAAAGATCCTTTGCGCTACGAAAGGAACGTCAGCTCCCCGGCTTCGCTAAAGACGCTTAGAGTCAGAGAGAGCAACTCAAGAAGGAAAAGTAACGAATGGATGCAACGATTGTCATTTTGAACGGTGACGGAATCGGCCCGGAAGTCACGGCGGAAGCCAAAAAGGTGCTGGCTGCCGTAGCCGACCGGTTCGGCCATAACTTTGTCTTCGACCACCAGCAGATCGGCGGCAGATCAATCGATGAATTGGGCACCAGTTTACCGGACGAGACCGTCGAAGCCGCGTCTGCGGCCGAGGCCGTCCTGCTTGGCGCCGTTGGCGGACCAAAGTGGGATGACCCCAGCCTGCCCGACAGGCCGGAACGCGGCGTGCTGGCCCTCCGCAAAAGCCTTGACCTCTTTGCCAACCTGCGCCCCGTGAAGCTTCAGCCCCAGCTGCTCTCCGCCAGCACAATCAAGGAGGAGACGCTGGAAGGTGTAGACCTGCTCGTCGTACGCGAGTTGACCGGAGGCATTTACTTCGGCGAACGCAAAGAGCCCGAAGACAACTTCGAAGCCTTCGACACAATGCTCTACACAAGGCCGGAAATCGATCGCGTTGTCAGGCTGGCTGCGTCCGCAGCCATGGACCGCAATCGCCGCCTCGCCAGCGTGGACAAGGCAAACGTGCTCGCCTCCTCCCGCCTCTGGCGCAGCGTCGCCACCGAGGCACTCGCCGACTACCCCGATCTGGAGGTTGAGCACATTCTGGTCGACGCCATGGCCATGCATTTAATCCGCAGACCGGCCGACTTCGACGTGATCGTTGCCGGGAACCTGTTCGGCGACATCCTGACCGACGAGGCATCCATGCTTGCCGGTTCAATGGGTATGCTGCCCTCCGCCAGCCTGGGCGACGTCAGCAACCGCCACAAATTGCCCCTCGGCCTCTATGAGCCGATCCACGGCAGCGCGCCAGACATTGCGGGACAGGGAATCGCCAACCCCTTGGCCGCGATTCTGAGCAGCGCCATGCTCCTCCGCCACAGTCTCGGCCTGGAAGAGGAGGCCGCGGCCGTTGAAGCCGCCGTTGATGCCATTCTGGCTCTCGGCGTACGCACGCCGGACATTGCCCAGCCCGGAACCGAGACGGCAGGCACAGAAGTACTGGGGAATCTCGTCGTGCAGGAGGTCCGGGGCTCATAGCACGGGTTCGCCCCGGCAACCGCGAAGATGAGCTGTTGCCGGCGCTCCACTTTGTCCACTAAAGACGGCCGATAAAGGAGCGCCCGCTTCAGGTGTATCTGCAGGAATAGTTTGATGGCTACTCGGCCTGAGCAGGGGCAAATCGAGACAGGCGTTGAACCCGTTAGAGGCAACGAATCGGCCCCAACCGACGCCGACCGCCGGTTACGCTGGACCGTTCGCCAGCTTGGCAACCTTCTCGGCGAAACGATCGTCGAGCAGGAGGGACAAGCCATCTTCGACCTCGTCGAAGAGCTACGCGCTCTGACTCGCGCCCAGCGCCAGGGAGACCCTAACGCAGGACGGCAAATCGAGCGGCTGACAGCCGACCTGGTCGGGGACCTCGACGGCACGCTCGGTGTGTTGAAAGCCTTCACCACCTATTTTCAACTCGTAAACCTGGCCGAAGAGCAGCAACGCGTGCGCGTCATTCGCCAGCGCTCTGCCCAGGCGGAAGAGAACGATCGGCACATGCCCGAAACGATCGCGGCCGCCGTAATGAGGCTGCGCCAAGGGGGAACGCCACCTTCCGAAATGCGGCGCCTGCTCGATGAAATGCTGATCAAGCCTGTCTTTACCGCCCACCCGACCGAGGCCAAACGCAGGACAATCCTCCTGAAACTGCTCGACTTGACCAGACTGTTGCGCGAATTGGACGCCCACGTCCTTCTGCCCAGTGAAAAGAAGGAAAACTGGAGGCAGATCCGTGAAATCGTTGTCTCACTGTGGCAGAGCGACGTCAACCGGGACAGGCGTCCAGATGTTTTGGACGAGGTCCGCGAGGGGCTTTACTTTTTCGATACCACCCTGTTCGATCTTTTGCCGGACATCTACAGCGAGCTGAATAACGCGCTCAAAAGGGAATACCCTGACAGCAGATTCAGCGATGGCGAGGAAGACGCTTCAGACCGTCTGCCCACTTTTCTGCGTTACGGTTCGTGGATCGGCGGTGACCGGGACGGCAATCCCTTTGTAACCCAGGATGTCACCGAAGACGCCCTGCGCCAGCAAAAGGAGCAGGCGCTCGAGCTCTATCGCCGCACCGTCGTCGGTATGTACGGGCATCTCAGTGTGGCTCATACACGCGGCGCCTTCTCTCAGGAATTTCTAGACAGTCTGGCTGAGGACCTGGACCGCGCCCCTGCGAGTGACAAAGCTCGCCTGGACCGCTTTTCCCTGGAACCCTACCGCCAGAAGATGATCCTGATCTACCGGAGGCTGGGAGCGACCCTGGCCCAGAACAGGGAAGCCTGGCAAGCCCAGCGGCCGGACCCATGGGCGTACCCAAACGCGGCCGAATTCATCGCCGACCTGGAGATGATTCAGAAGAGCCTGCGCCAGAACAAGGGCGACCGGCTGGCCGAGGGACGCTTCGCCCGACTCGTCCAGCAAGCCCGCATATTCGGCTTCCATCTGGCGTCAATGGATATACGCCAGCACTCCGACCGCCACCGCGAAGCTGTCGCGGAACTGCTGCATCGCTACTACAAGCCGCGAGACCCCGGATTCGACTACGCAGAGCTGCCGGAAGCGGAACGGACCCGGCTCCTCGTCGAGGAGATCGAGAGCCCGCGGCCCCTGACCGCGCGCTTGCTGTACAGCAGCGATACAAATGAGACGGTAGCCCTATTCCGTCTTATCCGCCAGGCCCACGAGCGCATTGCGCCCCAGGCCATCGGCGCCTATATCATCAGCATGACCACCTCCGTCAGCCACGTCCTGGAAGTGCTGCTGCTGGCCAAGGACGCCGGTCTCTTCGGCAAGATCGACATCGCGCCGCTCTTTGAAACGATTGACGACCTGGTTCGGGCGCCCGATGTAATGAGCTCGCTCTTCGAGTCACCGATCTACCGCAAACACCTGGCCCAACGCGACAACCGCCAAGAAATCATGATCGGTTACAGCGACTCTAACAAGGATGGCGGGTACCTGCGGTCAAGTTGGTCGCTCTACCAGGCCCAGGAAAGGTTGGCCCGCACGTGCAGCGCTTACGGCGTCAATTTAACGCTCTTCCACGGGCGCGGCGGCTCCATCGGGCGCGGCGGCGGGCCGGCCAATCGCGCCATTCTCGCCCAGCCGCCGGGGTCCGTTCAAGGGCGGATAAAGCTGACCGAACAGGGAGAGGTCATCAGCGCCCGATACAGTAACCGGGCAATCGCCAAGCGCCATCTGGAACAGCTCGTCAACGCCGTACTGATTGCGAGCTGTGAATCACATCATGACTCATTGGCGGGCGAAGAACGGAGCGAGTACGCCTCGCATACTGTCGAAGAGAGCTGGGTGAGCATACTGGAGGCGGCCAGCGAACGTTCGGAACGGAAGTACAGGTCGCTGGTCGAGAATCCCGCCTTTCTCAGCTATTTTCACGAGGCGACGCCGATCGAACAGCTGGCGCAGATGAATATCGGCTCCCGTCCGGCAAAACGCCGTCAGACCTCTGACATTTCGGATCTGCGCGCGATTCCCTGGGTCTTTGCCTGGACCCAGAGCCGGGTGAATCTGCCCGGGTGGTACGGCCTCGGCACCGGTTTGCACGCTGAATCTCCCCGGCGCATGGCCGCGCTGCGGGAGATGTACGGCAGCTGGCCCTTCTTCCGAACCGTCATCGACAGAGCCCAGCTCTCGATGCGCCGCGCCGACATGACCATTGCCACGCTCTACGCGTCGCTGGCAGAGGAGCAAACCCAATTCGCGATATTCGGCGAGATCATGGACGAATACCGGCGTACGGAGAGGCTCATATTGGACATCACGGGCCAGGCTGCCCTACTGGACAACGAGCCGTGGCTCCAGCGCAGCATCAATTTGCGCAATCCCTATGTCGATCCGCTCAACTACATTCAGGTCGCATTGCTCAGAAAGCAACGCGCTGAAGGTGAATTGATAGCAAGAGACACTTTGGCAGATCGCGCGGCAACTGAGGAAGACCCCCGATTGCGGCAGGCGATTCTGCTGTCCATCAATGGCATCGCCGCCGGTCTACAGGCGACGGGCTGACCGGAACAGCCCTGTCAAAACGCAGACATTTCCGGCGGCCCTGAGCGCGACTGAATTTTTTGGAGTTATGAAACGTGAAGATCCAGCTATTTGACACGACACTGCGCGACGGCGCCCAGGCTGAAGGCGTCTCTCTCAGTTGCGACGACAAACTGCGCATCGCCGCTCGCCTGGACGAGTTTGGCGTCGACTATATCGAGGGCGGCTGGCCCGGCTCAAACCCGAAAGACATGGAGTTTTTCGAAAGGGCCGAGAGCGAGCTGACGCTCAATCACGCCCGGCTGACCGCTTTCGGTTCTACCTGCAAACGCGACACCGATCCCGCCGCCGACCCGCAGATACAGCTGCTGCTGCAGGCCAACACGCCGGTCGTCTCACTTTTCGGAAAAAGCTGGGACCTGCACGTGCGCGATGTCCTGCAGACGACCCCGGAAGAGAACCTGCGCATGATTCGCGAGTCGGTGGACTATCTCACTCGCCGCGGACGCGAGGTGGTCTACGACGCCGAGCATTTCTTCGACGGCTACAAAAAGAACGCCGAATACGCCGTAGAGACACTCAGACAAGCCATCGCCGGCGGCGCCTCCTGCATCGTCCTCTGCGACACGAACGGCGGCAGCCTCGTTTGGGAAGTTGGCGAGATCGTACGAACTGTGCGCCGCGAACTGTCAGCCGACCTCGCGTCACCCTTTGAATCCGGGAACGGGGCGCGGACCGGCGCCCAGCCCGGCGGAGGGAAGGTCACTCTCGGCATCCATGCCCACAACGACAGCGACACCGGCGTCGCTAACTCGCTGGAGGCGGTCCGTAACGGATGTACCCACGTGCAGGGCACCATCAACGGCTATGGAGAACGCTGCGGCAACGCCAACCTCGTCAGTATCATTGCCAACATGCAGCTAAAGATGGGCTACGAGCTTGTCTCGAGGGAAAGGCTGACACACCTGACCGATCTCAGCCACTATGTCAACGAGCTCGCAAACCTGCGGCCCAACACCCACCAGCCCTTTGTCGGCCGGAGCGCCTTTGCCCATAAGGGGGGCACTCATGTCAACGCCGTCCTCAAAAACGTCGACAGCTACCAGCACGTCGAGCCCGAAAGTTTGGGCAACCAGACGCGGGTCCTCGTCAGTGAACTCAGCGGCAAGGACAATATCGCAATCAAGGCCGATGAGTTCGGCGTCGAAGGGCTGTCGCGGGAAAAGGAAAGGGCGGTGCTCCAGCAGATCAAGGAGTTGGAGAACGTCGGTTTTGAGTTTGAGAGCGCGGAAGCGAGCGTTGACCTCATGCTGCGCCGGTCGCAGGAAGGATACCAGCCTAGCTTCTCGCTGATCGATTACACCGTTTCGGTGGCGAACCGCGCCGGACGCGGCCTCTCGTCTGAGGCGACCATCAAGGCTGAAGTGGGGGGCCAGATCTATCACGAAGTTGCCGAGGGCAACGGGCCGGTCAACGCCCTGATGCTGGCGCTGCGCAAGGCAATCCAGGGGCACTTTCCCCACCTGGACCGGATGCACCTCCTCGACTACAAAGTGCGAATAATCAACAGCGACCAGGGTACGGGCGCGTCCGTGCGCGTGCTCATCACCAGTTCCGACGGCGTGCATAACTGGACCACTGTAGGGGCCAGCACCAACATTATAGAGGCCAGCTGGACCGCGATCTCAGACGCCGTCGAGTACTTCCTGATCGTCTATGACCCGGAGGTCGATAACGGGCTGCCAGCCCGCGGCGCCGACATCGATCACGCGCAGCCACTGGCCAGCGGAAGCGTCCCGGACAGCTTACACATGGTGTCCGAAGCAAGCCCCAGCGCGGAACTCTCCAGCGCCGGATAGTACGGTGGGGTCCCGCAGTTCTCGCGGGCCGGCCATCCTTTCAACAGGAAAGAGAATCCCATGTCAGTCACAACCAGCCGCAAACTCAACAAGTACAGCAGTGTACTCACCCAGACGATATCACAGGTCGGCTCACAGGCGATGCTCTACGGAGTCGGGCTGACCGACGAAGACATGCATAAGCCCCAGGTCGGCATCGCCTCCATGGGCTGGGAGGGCAACACCTGCAACATGCACCTCAACGCCCTCTCCCGGCGGGTCAAGCAGGGCGTGCAGGACGCCGGGGCTGTCGGACTTATCTTCCACACCATCGGCGTCAGCGACGGCATCTCCATGGGCACGGCTGGCATGAAACTGTCGCTTCTCAGCCGTGATATCATTGCTGACTCGATCGAAGCCGTCATGCGAGCCCAGTGGTACGACGCCAACATTTCACTGCCCGGCTGCGACAAGAATATGCCCGGCGTGCTGATGGCCATGGCCCGGGTCAACCGCCCAAGCCTTATGGTCTACGGCGGCACCATCAGCCCCGGCATACTTCAGCATCCCGGAAACGGCAGCGTGCAGAAGCTGGACATCATCTCCGCCTTCGAAGCCTACGGCCACTATCTGGCCGCCGACATCGACGAGGATCAGATGCGTGAAGTCCTGCGCAACGCTTGCCCCGGCGAAGGCGCTTGCGGCGGGATGTACACGGCCAACACCATGGCCTCCGCCATCGAAACACTCGGAATGAGCCTGCCCTACAGCTCCTCCTATCCTGCCACCAGCGAGGGAAAGCAGCAGGAGTGCCTCGAAGCCGGCGCGGCCATCCGCAATCTGCTCGAGATGGACCTGAAGCCGCTCGACATTCTGACCCGCGAGGCATTCGAAAACGCCATTACCCTCACCGTCATCCTCGGCGGCTCCACCAACGCCGTCCTGCATCTGATGGCCATCGCCAAGTCCACCAACGCCGAGCTGACCATCGACGACTTCCAGGCGATCTCCGACCGCACGCCCCTGCTCGCCGATCTGAAGCCCAGCGGCCAGTTCGTCATGGAAGACCTCTACGAAGTCGGCGGCGTACCTGCCGTGCAGAAGATGTTGCTACGCGAAGGCTTTCTCAACGGCGACTGTATGACCGTCACCGGCAAGACACTGGCCGAGAACCTGGAAACTGTCCCCGACCTGACCGAAGGCCAGAAGATCATCATGCCCGTAGACGAGCCGATCAAGGAGACCGGGCACCTGCAGATCCTCTACGGCAACCTTGCGGAGACGGGCGCCGTGGCCAAGATCACAGGCAAAGAGGGAATACGCTTCAGCGGGCCTGCCGTCTGTTACGACTCAGAAGAGGACTGCCTTGCCGGCATCGAGAGCGACGAGGTCCTGCCCGGTAACGTCGTCGTCATCCGCTACGAGGGCCCCAAGGGCGGCCCAGGCATGCGCGAAATGCTCAGCATCACCGCAGCAATCATGGGCAAAGGACTGGGAAAGGACGTCGCTTTAATCACAGACGGCCGTTTCTCCGGCGGAAGCCACGGATTCGTGGTCGGTCACATCACGCCCGAGGCGCAGGAGGGCGGCCTGCTCGCGCTGGCGCAAAACGGTGACACTATCACCATCGACGCCGAGAACAATACGCTCACGCTTGAGGTTTCAGAAGAGGAGATCGATCTCCGCCGCGCAGGCTGGAACCCGCCGGAATACAAGGCAAAGAGCGGCGTCCTCTGGAAATACATCAGGACCGTTTCCAGCGCCTCCGAAGGCTGCGTTACCGACGCCTAAGTTCAGCCGCCGTCAGAACGAAAAGCACCCGCACTTTACCGGGAGAAAACGCCATGACATCCGGCCGGAATAACTCGTCAGACGGGGCGCCGGCGCCGACCAACGGCAGCAGCGCCCTCCGCCTCGGCACGTCGACCTACTCCTACTGGCACTTCACGCCGGAGACAACGCCCATTGAAACGGTGCTCGACGCCGCCGCAGAGCTGGGCCTTTCGGGGGTGGAAATCCTCCACCGCCAGATGGAATCGGAGGAAAACGCCTACCTGCAGAAGCTCAAGAGGCACGCCTTCTCGCTTGGACTGGACCTCTACAATCTCTCGATCCACCAGGACTTTGTCCACGATGATCCTGTCATTCGACAGCAGCACATCGACCACACGCTCCACTGCATCGATCTCGCCCACGAAATGGGCATCCCGTCGATACGCGTCAATTCAGGCGGCTTCCGCAAACAGGGCAGCTTCGACGATCTGATCAAGGCCAAGGGGTGGGTCGAGCCGTGGGACGGCTTCACCATGGATGACGGCTTCGGCTGGGTGGTCGACGCCATCGAACGCTGCCTGCCGCACGCCGAACGACGCGGTGTTCTCCTCCTGCTCGAAAACCACTGGGGTCTTACCACTTTCGCCCACGACATGGCCCGCATCATCGAGACGATCGACTCGCCGTGGCTGCAAGCCATTCTCGACATGGGCAACTTCCTGTTCGAGGACGACATGTACGCGGCCATGGAACGCATCGCCCCCCACGTTTGCCTCGCGCACGCCAAGACCTACCCCGGCGGCGGCTCCTGGTACACGCTCGATCTCGACTATGCGCGTATTTTCCGCATCCTTCTCGACGCCGGCTGGCGCGGCTACTGCTCAATCGAGATGGAAGGGGCCGAAGACGCCGCCACCGCCGTTCCCAAGAGCATCGAGATGCTGCGGCAAGCCTGGGGCAACGCGCTCTGACTTACTTTGGCTCTGTAGATAGCAAGTCCAAAGGACCGATGAATCTTGTGATAAACAGACCGATCGAGGCGCGGAGAACACCTTTTTGTTGATCCACGAAGGGACACGAAGGGCCGCGAAGAACATCTTTCTTTTGTCCGCGGAGGGGCGCGGAGAACACCAAGGGCGTATCGGGTTTTCTTCGTGTGACGGCGCGGGCCTTCATGGAGCAGCCGCACTTTGCTCCCGTAAATCGCTGTTCTGACTAACGTCAACGAGTCCTGGTCCCTAACCCCCTTGCGTTGCCCTGCCGTATCTTTCCCGAAGCACTTTCTTATCGAACTTGCCCGTACCCGTCTTCGGAATCTCGTCGATCAGCAGGTAGTCATCCGGCAGCCACCACCTGGCAACCTGCGGCGCAAGAAACTGTTGCAATTCGCCGTCACCGGGCGGGTCCTCCCCGTCGGTCGGCACAATAACCGCCAGCGGCCGTTCCTGCCAGCGCTCATGGGGCACCGCGATCACTGCCGCCTCCAACACCTGGGGATGCGCCATCAACAGGTTCTCCAGTTCCACTGAAGAGATCCACTCGCCTCCGCTCTTGACCAGATCCTTCGTCCGATCCGTGATCGTCATGAAGCCGTCTTCGGTGATGGTGACAACGTCTCCTGTGCGGAACCAGCCGTCCTCGGTAAAGCTGTCGCCGCCGCCGTCCAGCTTGTAATAGGCGCGCGCCACCCACGGTCCGCGCACCTGCAGTTCCCCCATCGTAGTTCCGTCCCAGGGAAGCTCTCGGCCCTCCTCGTTGACGATACGCATCTCCACGCCGGAAATCGGATAACCCTGGCGAGCCTTCACATCCCATTGCTGGTCCTGCGGCTGGTCCAGGTGATGGGTGAGAAGCTTGGAAACCGTTCCCAGCGGCGACATTTCCGTCATACCCCAGGCATGCACGACGTTTACGTCCAACTCTTTCTCATAGGCTTCGATCAGGCTGCGGGGCATCGCCGAGCCGCCCACCACCAGCGCCCTGATACAGGAAATGTCGCGGCGGTTCTGCTTGAGGTCGTGATACAGCCCGTTCCAGATCGTCGGCACACCCGCCGCAACCGTCACCCGCTCCGTTTCGATCAGTTCCGCCAGCGCAGACGGTTGCATGTGCGGGCCGGGCAGCACCAGATCGGCGCCGACATTGACGGCCGAATAGGGCAGGCCCCACGCCATCGCGTGAAACTGGGGCACTACCGGCATCACCACGTCATTTTCGGTCACGCCGATCGCGGCCGCCTGGCACGACCCCACCGTGTGCAGGTACATCGAACGGTGGCTGTAGAGCGAACCTTTGGGATGGCCCGTCGTGCCGCTCGTATAACAGAGCCCCATCGCCTGGTTCTCCCCCTCCACGCGCCAGCTGTACTCACCGTCCACCGCCGCCATCAACGTCTCATAGTCGTGAACCTCGCCCTGCAGCTTCGTCTCAATGCCCCCGTGCGGCTCGTTGAACAGGACAAAATGATCGACACCGCCGATTTGCTCCGATACCCTTTCAATAAGCGGAAGCAGCGTCGCGTCAACAAAGATCACCTTGTCCTCGGCGTGGTTAATGATATAGGCCAGCTGGTCGGGGAAGAGGCGAATGTTGAGCGTATGCGCCACCGCGCCTGCGCCCGGCGCGCCGAAGTAGAGCTCCACGTGCTGGTAGTTGTTCCATGCAAACGTGCCGACCCGGTCGCCCGGCTCCACCCCCAACCCCTCCAGCACATTGCACAGCCGCTTCACACGCAGGTACAGGTCTCGGTAGGCGTACTCGTGCAGCGTACCGTCAGGCAGCTTGGTCTTGATCCTCTTGTAGGGATAGAGGCGATTCCCGTGCTCCAGCACGCGGTCAATCGTGAGCTGATAGTCCATCATCAGGCCGGAAAGCATACGATGGCTCCTTGTCGACTGGCATAAGGTTTCTGGCTTCGCAGGGGTGGGGGGTCTGGCGCAAATTGTAGTGCTTGCGCGTAGATTGGTCAATCCTTGTCACTTCATATTGCATACAGTCCTTTGCGCGTTCGAACGCGACACGACCCGAATTGACTACGCAGGGGCAACCCTTGCGGCTGCCCACACGTCAGCACACGTGATCGAGTCGACGACTCAGGCAAAAGCGCCAATACCCGTAATCTCTCGGCCGGCAATCAGCAGGTTGATCTCGTTCGTGCCTTCATAGGTGTACGTCGCCTCCACATCCGTGAACAGACGGGCAACGTGGTTGTCCAGGAGAATACCGTTGGCGCCCAAAATCTCGCGCGCCAGCGCCGCGGCATGCCTTGCCTTAGCCGCGCACGTCTGTTTCGCCAGCGAGAGTTGACCGGAGGTTGCTGCGCCTGACTCCATCAGCTTTGCCAGCCGCCAGACAAGCAGTTGCATCTGCGCCAGATCAGAAGCCATTTCGACCAGCTTGGCCTGCATCAGTTGGAAGGCCGCAATCGGTTTCCCGAACTGCTCCCGCTCGCACGCGTACCTCAACGCGATCTCATAGCAACCGGCTGCCAGACCGACCGCTTCCCACGCCACGCCCGCGCGCGTGTGAGACAGCACCGCCGTCAGGTCTCGAAAGCTGTTGCAGTGGACAAGCCGGTTGGCCGCGGGCACGTGAACATCTTCCAGCTTGATCTCCGCCTGATGCACCGCCCGCTTCGCGATCTTGCCCTCCATCGCCGTTGCCGTAAAACCGGGCAGCTGCGCCGGGTCCTCCAGCACGAATCCTCCAAAGCGCCCACCCTCGTCGCGAGCCCAGACGATAATCACGTCTGCAATCGTCCCGTTGCCGATCCACCGCTTTTCGCCGTTGAGCGCGTAGTGGTCGCCCACGCGCCGGGCGAAAGTCAACACGTGGGCTGCGTCCGAACCCCGCTCCGGCTCCGTCAGCGCGAACGCGCCCAGCCGTTCCATGCGCGCCATCGCCGGCAGCCAGCGCTCCTTCTGCGCCTCCGACCCCAGCATCCCTATCGAACCGATCGCCAACCCCGAATGGACTCCGAAGATCGTGCTGATCGAGCCGTCCACCCGGCACAGCTCATACTTGACCAGCCCGTCGCTCACGCAGTCGAGCCCGGCGCAGCCGTAGCCCTCCTGCGTCCCGCCGACGATCGGCAGCTCGCGCAGACCCAGCGCCAGGTCCAAGGCGATCTCGCCGCGCTCCCAGTAGTCGTTGATGGCGGGCCTGACGACCGTCTCCATGTAGTCGCGCACCTGGTCGCGCAGGGCGCGCTGGGCGGGCGTGAGGAGGTCGTCGAATTGAAATGGATCAGTGACAGGCGTCAACATAGCAGTCCTCTATTGCGTTTTTCTCATTTTCTGCATTCTATTCCTTCCAAACTGTCAGCCCAATTCCAGACCCGCCGATTTCGACATATGCCTCCTGACCTTCCCGGATAGGCCAAAGATACGGTACACTGCACCCAATCGACGCCGGGCAGCCGACCCTAGCAACGCCGACAATTGTTGGAGAGAAAATGGAAGCGCAGAACTTTATCGCCAAGTGGCGGGCATCAGAGCTGAACGAGCGTTCCGCTGCGCAGGAGCACTTCATCGACCTGTGCCGGCTGTTGGGAGAACCCACGCCCGCCGAAGACGACCCCAGCGGACAGCGCTACTGCTTCGAGCGCGGCGCGCGCAAGGACACCGGCGGCCGCGGCTGGGCCGACGTCTGGAAACGCCACTGCTTCGCCTGGGAATACAAGGGCCAGCGCAAAGACCTCGACGCCGCCTTCAACCAGCTGCGCCAGTACGCGCTCGCGCTGGAAAACCCGCCCCTGCTGATCGTCTCCGACATGGCCCGCTTCCGCATCCACACAAACTGGACCAACAACGTCAGCGTGGTTCATGAGTTTACACTGGACGATCTGGCCGACGCCGCCATACGCGACAAGCTCAAATGGGCCATGTCCGACCCGGAGCGGCTGCGTCCCGGAGAGAGCCGCCAAGCCCTGACCGAGCGCGCCGCCACCGCCTTCGCCGCCCTGGCCCAAGCCCTCCGCACGCGCGGCCACGACCCCCAGGAAGTCGCCCACTTCGTCAACCGCCTCGTCTTCTGCATGTTCGCCGAGGATGTCGGCCTGCTGCCCAACGACATGTTCACCCGCATGTTGGAACAGGCTCGCCGCCAGCCACATGAGTTTGAACCGATGGCCCGCGACCTGTTCGGGACCATGGCAACCGGCGGCCGCGTCGGCTTCGAGGCCGTCGCCTGGTTCAACGGCGGCCTCTTCGACAGCGACGACGCTCTGCCCCTCAATCGCGACGAGATCGAGACCACCTTGGAAGCGGCCGCGCTCGACTGGAGCGAGATCGACCCCTCCATCCTTGGCGCCCTCTTCGAACGCGGCCTGGACCCGGAAAAGCGCTCGCAGTTAGGCGCGCACTACACCGACCGCGACAAGATCATGCAGATCATCGAACCGGTCGTCATCCGCCCCTGGCTCAAGGAATGGGAAAAAGCTCGCGCTGAAATCGCGCTGCGCTTTGAGCGCGCAGATGTGGCCAAAACCGGCGCGGCCCGCACCCGCCAGCGCGGCCTTGCTGAAAGCGCGCTGCGCGACTTCCTCGCAAAGCTGCGCGCCTTCACTGTACTCGACCCTGCCTGCGGCTCGGGCAACTTCCTCTATCTCGCCCTGCACTCTCTCAAGGACCTCGAGCACCGCGTCCAGCTCGAAGCCGAGTCGATGGGCCTGCAGCGCGGCTTTCCGGCTACCGGCCCCGTCAATGTGAAAGGCATCGAGATCAACCCCTACGCGGCCGAACTCGCCCGCGTCTCCGTCTGGATCGGAGAAATCCAGTGGATGCGTCGCAACGGCTTCAGCGGCGCGCGCGACCCCATCCTCGACCCGCTGGACACCATCGAATGCCGCGACGCCATCCTCAACCCCGACGGAACCGAACCCGACTGGCCCAAAGCCGATGTCGTTATCGGCAACCCGCCTTTCCTGGGAGGGAAGCTGCTGCGCAGCGCATTGGGCGGCGCCTATGTGGAATCATTGCAGCGTCTTTACGGCGCGCGCATTCACGGCGAGGCCGATTTGGTCTGCCACTGGTTCGACAAAGCGCAGCGACTTGTGGCTGATGGCAGTATCGACCGCGCCGGCCTCGTCGCCACCAACTCAATCCGGGGCGGGCGCAACCGACCGGTGTTGGATCGCATCGTCGAACACGGCACGATTTACGATGCTTGGTCCGATGAGCCTTGGGTAGTGGATGGTGCGGCAGTTCGGGTTTCGCTTGTGTGTTTCGCAACGAAAGAAGCCAGGGTTGTCAATCATTTGGACGGTAAGGAAGTTTCAGGCATCAACGCTGATCTCACGGCGACTACAGCCGACCTTACCGCGGCGGCAAAGTTAGCTTCCAACCACAACGCGGCATTCATCGGTGGAATGAAGAAGGGCAAATTTGATATTCCTGGCAGTCTTGCGCGTGAGTGGCTGCAGTATCCCGCGAATCCAAACGGACAACCCAACTCAAACGTTCTTAAGTCGTGGTTCAACGGTATGGACATAACCCGTCGCCCTGCGGACAAATGGATTATAGATTTTGGGCACGAAATGAGCGAGGTTGACGCGGCTCTCTACGAAGCGCCGTTCGCCTACGCTCGCGAGCACGTGAAACCTGTCCGAGATGGCAACCGCCGTGACGAACTGCGGCGGAATTGGTGGCGGCATGACCGATCAGGGCAGACGTTGTTCGAACGTCTTAGCGCGTTGACGCGCTACATTGCAACACCGCGAGTTGCGAAGCACCGATTGTTCGTTTGGTGTGACGCTAGGGTGCTTCCCGATGGCCAGTTGGTCGTCATCGCCCGCGACGACGACACAACTTTCGGCATCCTCCACAGTCGCTTCCACGAATCATGGTCGCTTCGACTGGGCACTAGTTTGGAGGATCGCCCCCGCTACACGCCAACCACGACGTTCCAGACCTTTCCTTTCCCGGAAGGCCTGTCTCCAAACATCCCCGTCACCGACTATGCGGAGGACTCGCGCGCAATTGCCATCGCCGACACGGCCCGCCGGCTAGTGGAGTTGCGCGACCGCTGGCTGAACCCGCCGGAATGGGTGGAGTGGGTGGATGAGCCGGTGGCGGGCTATCCCAAGCGGCCGGTCCCCCGCGACGCAGCGGCAGAGAAAGAACTGAAAAAGCGCACGCTGACCAACCTGTACAACGCCCGTCCGCAGTGGCTGGCAAACGCCCACGCCGCGCTGGATGCCGCGGTCGCGGCCGCCTACGGCTGGGACGCAGACATCTCCGAAGAGGACGCCCTGGCGGCGTTGTTGGCGTTGAATTTGGGGCGGGTGAAGTGATTCCCGTTGTCTGAACTGTGATTTTATGGGATTCAGGAGATTAACTGTGATTTGTGCTGCCGTGATCCACTAAGGGCCGCGGAGAACACCCTTTTTTATCCACGAAGGGACACGAAGGGGCGCTAAGAACACCAAAGGCGTATCGGGTTTTCTTTGTGTGACTGCGCGGCCCTGGGCGGATCAGTCGCACTTTGCTCCCGTAAATCGCTGTTCTGACAAACGTCAACGAGCCCTAAAGTATATAATCCCCTAAGGAAAAGGCCCCGCTACTCGATCCAACGCAACCGTTGCACGACTTCGGCTATTACAGGTTCCAACTCCTCAATTTCGTCCCTATGTACGTTGAATCCAAGCGCCACGAGCCTTTCGCCGTCCGGTGACAGGAGCCAGACCTGCCACACCACGTTATTGGTTGCGTACTCTCCATATCGGATCGATACCACCTGTGCGCCTGACGGCCTCATACCCTGCGCCAGTTCAACCACAGCCGGCTCAAGACTGTAGGTCTGCTCGGAGGTCGCCTGGGCGTATTCCTCAAGGCTTTGGCCGTTTGCCGCGAACGAGAAGACAAGCATGAAGTTGCTCGCCTCACTCTCCTCCGGGCCGGACTGCAGACCAAGACCGATCACTGCGTTGTCGCGGCGGAGGCTCATCCCGGATACAATCTCACCCAGCCCAGCGACGTCGAGCTGCTCTTCGGATACCTTGTTGGCCGCAGACAGGAGCGCCAGATCCGCCTCGGTAGGCCGCGCCGGGTCGAAGTAGCGCCATCCAGCCGGAAGCGACAATGACAGCCCCCTTGCCTCGTCCTCATACGTCAGCCAGCCGGATTCGTCTGCCTGCGGCGCGTCTTCCGCACCCGGCGTTGCAGCCACATAATCGCCGTGCAACCAGCCCAGTTGACCGTGGTACTCGATCTGCCACCAGCCGCCGGCCGGCCCGCCCGCAGGGCCCCGGCTGATTACCGGAAACTGTTCGCCAGCCTCCGCCTTGCCGAGGATGGGATATTCGGTGCCCGGCCCCCCGCGCACATTCATGAAGTGATCGAGAGTCACCGACGGACCGGACCGGGGCTGATAGGCCGGATCGTCCAGCCACTGGATCCGCCGCACGACCTCACGCAGCAAACCCTCCACCCACTCGGCGTACTCGCCCCAGACGTCATAGGTGACGGTCAGAAAGGTCCCGCCATCCGGAGATAGCAGTACCACCCGCCAGCCGACGACGTCCGCGTCGGGGACAGTGACAACCCGGTTCCCGAAAGCCTGCGTGCCGTCTATACGGTACTGGATCGACGCGGTTTCCTCACCCCAGGGCCGCAGGCCGGGACCGATCTCGATACCTTCCACCACGGCCAGCCCGGAGGCCCCGATTTCGTCGCTCAGCTCGAGGGCATACGTCTCGAGACTCCGGCCCTCGCTGGGCACTGCGAGCAGATGAAATCCGTTGGTTTCCATTGGCGGTGAGTCAGGGTCGTAAGGGAAACCGGCGCCGGCAAAGTACTCCGCCTGGTCGGACAGAGTCAGAGATTGGACGTAGCCTTCCCGCTCTTCGAAGAAGGATGCGGCCGCTTCGTCCGCCCCCAACTGCGAGCGGAGCGCAGCCAGTTCCTCCTGCGTGGGCACGAAGAGCCACCGGTTTGGATGGAAGACTCTGATCCCGTGCCTCCCGACCTCGAACGCCGGCCAATCCTGGAAGGGTCCGCCCGAGGACGCCGGTGTGTCCCCTACCGCGATAACCAGTGGGTTGTGGATCGATATCAGCGGGGTCTCGGGCGCGGGTCCGCTGACCGGTATGCCGGGGTCAGCAGGTAGGGGAACGCAAGCGGACAGCAGCAGGGCGGCCATCAAGACGATTGCCCGGATAGAGGTACGTTGGTTGATAGTCATGATCTCCCGTCCTTTGTCCACGTAGTCGGCGCAACTGCCAAATTCTATCGTGCCGGAATTCTGGAAATAGCCGCTAAGAACGCTTCCCAGCGTTTCAGCCAATGTCGAATGCCCACTCTCCACACTATCATTGTGCAGTCAAAAGAGCATTTTCTCAAATGTTATTTGACAAGGGCCAGAGCATAGTGTCAGCTTCAAAACCATAGCAGCGGTTCCACCTTGTGTCTGCCCCTACCGTATGCTAAAGTTCACTGACAAGGAGACAAGCACATGGCAACTGATTTGAAATCCCTTTTCCGCATACCGGGCCCGTCCCAATCAGACATCGAATCCTTCCATAACGACGGCTACATTGCCTTTCCCGACGTCTTCACCGACCACGCCAGGGATTCCCTCATCAATGAGATTGAGGGCCTGAATCAGGTACGCGAATACGTCACGCATCTGAAAAACAATCGCGGCGAACCAAAAGCCTACTTCATCCGGCCCTGGAACGATCGCGGGCCCTACAGCGACCAGCTCATCGACGACCCCTTCATCACCGCTTTGCTGACGGCCACCATAGGCGGGGACTACCACTTCTGCCACTCCGCCCTCAACATCGCTCCGCGGGGCATTGGCCCCATCCGCTACCACCAGGACCACCACCACTGGAAGCACGAGAATCCCGTCAACCTCGCAGAACGCGACAAATACTATGTGCAGATTCTCTATTACCTCAACGGCTTCTCTCTCGGCGACCGCAATCTCAAGGTGATCCCCGGCAGCCACCGCATCGCCCCGACCGAGGACGCCGCGCCTGACAGGCTGACTGCCGACGAGTTTCCTTTCAGGCTGCTCGCCGGCGAGTTCGACACCGAGGCCGGCCGCCCCCTGCGCGAAAAGCGACTCGAACTGCCGCCGGGCAGCATGGTCTACATTAACGCCCGCATCTACCACGGCGTCGAACCAAAGCCCATCGACTCCCCGCAGCCCTACCGGATCTTCAATATCGACATTTTCAAAGAGGCGGGCCCGCCCCACCGCCACACCCAGGAAATCCCCGCCGAATGGATTGACCGCGCCAACCCCGCCCGCAAAAGGCTCTTCATGCGCGAGGCCTACACTGAAGGTTGCTGGAACTCGTCGTGAGAAGGCGCTGAAGAACCGTCTAACCGTTGAACGCCATCCCTCCCCTTTTCGGTATTCTTCCCCAGCCCTTCACTGCTCTCCATAAACAAGAAAGGTGTTCTCGCGGCCCTCTTTTCTCAGCCCATCCCACAGGAGCGCACAACTGTATGCCTGACTTCCTCCGCTACCGTCAGATCCACCTCGACTTTCACACCAGCGAACAGATTACTCATATCGGCGGTGAATTTGATGCCGCGGCCTGGGTACAGCAGCTGGTCGATGCCCACGTTGACTCCATCACCTGCTTCGCTCGCGGCCATCACGGTATGATTTTCTACGACACAAAGGCGCACCCAGAGCGGCGCCACCCCCACCTACAGTGCAACTTGCTCGCCGATCAGATCGAAGCCGCCCATGCCCGTGACATTCGAGTGCCCATCTACACCACCATTCAGTGGGACTACTACACGGCGCAACACGAACCGCAGTGGCTTCAAATTTCTCCGGACGGTTCCATCCAGGGCCAGAAACCCTACCAGGCCGGTTTCTATGCGAAACTCTGCCTCAACACGCCCTATGTTGACTTCCTCAAAGCCCATGTTGATGACATGTTCGCCCAGCTGCCCGCAGTCGACGGCCTCTTTTTCGATATCGTCCAGGACCAGGACTGCTCCTGCCCGGCCTGCCGCCGCGAAATGATTGCCCGGGGCATCGACCCCGCCTGCGACACCGAACGCCGGAGGTTCGGCCAGGGCGTGACCGACCGCTTCAAGCAGGCAATGGCCGCGCACGTGCGCGGCCACAGCCAGGACTGCACTATCTTCTACAACTCCGGCCATGTCGGACCCCGCCAGCGTGCAACCGGCGAGACCTACAGCCACTGGGAGATAGAGTCGCTCCCCTCCGGCGGCTGGGGCTACATGCACTTCCCCCTCTCGCAGCGCTACGCCCGCACCACCGGCCATGACGGCCTCGGCATGACAGGCAAATTCCACACAGCCTGGGGCGACTTCCAGTCCTACAAGAACGAGGCCGCGCTCCAATTCGAATGTTTCCAGATGCTCGCCCTCAATGCAAAATGCTCTATCGGCGACCAGCTCCACCCCACCGGACGGCTCGACCAGGCCACCTACGACCTCGTCGGCCCGGTCTACCGTGCGGTGGCCCGCAAGGAGCCGTGGTGCCGGGGCGCCCGCGCCCTGACGGACATTGGCGTTTTTACACTGGAAGAGTTTACCGGCGAGCGGCTGACCGCCGAGACCGTCGGCGCAGTGCGTATGCTGCAAGAGGGCGGCCACCAGTTCGACGTCGTCGATAGCGAGACGAGCTGGGACGACTACCGCGTTCTGATTCTGCCGGACGCGGTAACGCTGGATGAAGGATTGGCGGGAAAGGTGTCCGATTATCTGGCCGCTGGCGGCAAACTTATCGCCTCCTTTGAATCCGGCCTGAAGCCTGATCTGTCAGACTTCGCGCTGCCGGTATGGGGCGTCCGCAAGACCGGCGAAGGACCGGTTGACGCCAACGGTGACATAGCGCGAGGCCGCCACTTCCGCAGTGGGGACTTCGTCGACTATCTGCGCGCGGAAGGTGTGCTGGCGTCGGGGCTGCGTAACACTGAATACGTCATGTACATGCGCGGGTTGGAAATCTCAGCCGGAGATGATACTGAGGTTCTCGCGAGGATGGTAGCGGCCTATTTCGACCGCACCTGGCGGCACTTCTGCTCACACCGGCAGACGCCCAGCAGCGGCGAACTCGCCGGGCCTGCCGCTACCCGAGTGGGAGACTTGATTTACTTCGCCCATCCCATTTTCCGCCAGTACAACCGCAACGCGCCCCGCTGGTGCAAACAGCTGCTTTTGAACGCGCTCGACATGCTTTTGCCCGACCCCCTGCTGCGGCACAGCGGGCCAACGGGCCTGTTGACCGCCCTGAACGAGCAGCCTGAACAGGGCCGCCTGGTCCTGCACCTGCTCCACTATGTGCCCGAGCGCCGCGGCCAGGACTTCGACGTCATTGAGGACGTATTGCCCGTATACGATGTCGCCGTCAGCGTGAAGTTACCCGGGCCGGTGGCCGGCGTGCGGCGCGTCCCGGACGGCGAGACCCTGGCCTTCAGCGAAGCGAAAGGCCGGCTCAACTTCACCGTGCCCAAGCTGGACGGCCACCAGATCGTGGAGATTGCACGGGGCTAGAACGGTTGCGCGTCGCTCTGTCGGCACAATTCAAGTTTTCTGCCAGTAGTCCACGACCAAGACCTTTTCCAGGTGAGGACGCAGCACTGCGCCAAATGCCGCGTGATCGGGGTGGGGCAGGTAGGCGTCGCGGTCGGCCTCGCTGGCGAACGTGACAAAGAAGCAATGGGTAAATCCTTCCGCCTTGCCCTCGATACTGACATCGGTACCCCACTCAAGATCCTGGATTACGTCGATCTTATCAGGCAACGCCCGGAAGGCCTCCTCGATTTCGCGGACGTTTTCATCCGGGGTTCCGTCTTTGAACTGAAATAGGACAACGTGACGCAGTACTGACTGTTCAGACATATAGACTCTCCATCGGCAGATGCCCCGACCTGTGCAATTCGGCGTAGGTTCGACTTTTCAAACCTACCCGAATACGGGCCTCTTCGCAAGAGCGCATAGCGGCTGAGTGCGATTCAAAATGGGGGCAAGTTTCCGGCTGCCTCTGTCCAACTGCACAGGCTGCGGGCGAGACGCCCGCGATCCCAGTGAGGCGCCCCCAAATCTGACGCACATCCTAGCGGCTGGGTAACATGCTGCCCAGCCTGGTTCCCTCAATTCGCCCTCTCGCTCGCCGCGGCGGCTTCACCACATAACCATACATCCCTGTGGTCAACTCATCCGAAGACCAAGGAATATCCGGTAAATCCTGCTACAGACAGCGCGCCCGGTTTGCTTGACCACACAGAGGTGGTCTGCTAGCATGGCCGAATCCCCGTCTCCTTTGCACTACCGGACTCAAAATCAGCCCGACATTTCCGCGTCCCGTTCGACTCGACACCATTTGCCTTACGCAATCCATAAAGGAATACCCATGCCAGACCCGCGGCCAAACATCCTTTTCATCATGTCGGACGACCACGCTTCGCACGCCATGAGCTGTTACGGAAGCCGCATCAACCGTACGCCCCACCTGGACCGCATCGCCGAGGGCGGCATGCGCTTCAACAACTGCTTCTGCACCAACTCGATCTGCACGCCCAGCCGCGCGGTGATCCTCACCGGCACATACAATCACGTCAACGGCGTAACCACGCTTGCCTCCACGCTGGACGGACGCCAGGTCACCATGCCTAAACTGCTGCAGACGGCAGGATACCAGACAGCTATCGTCGGCAAGTGGCACCTGGGCCACGGGGGCGTCAACGACCCGACCGGTTTCGACTACTGGAACGTGCTGCCCGGTCAGGGCCTCTACCACGACCCTGAGATGATCGAGATGGGCGAGCGCAAAGTCTTCCCCGGCTACGTCACCGACCTGATCACAGACTTCTCGCTCGACTGGCTGCGCGCGCGCGATCCGGAGCGGCCGTTCATGCTCATGTGCCATCACAAGGCCCCCCATCGCTCGTGGGAGCCGGACGAGAAGCATGCTCTGATGTACGAAGATGAGGAGATCCCCTACCCGGAGACCTTCAACGACGACTATAGCAACCGCGCGGCCGCAGCCGCAGCCGCCGAGATGCGCATCGACCGTGATATGAACCTGACCGATCTGAAACAGCCAACGCCAGAAGGGCTGACGCCGGAGGAGGAGAAGAACTGGAAGTACCAGCGCTATATCAAGGACTACCTGCGCTGCGTCGCCTCAATCGACGACAACGTCGGCCGCCTGCTCGACTACCTGGAAGAGGAAGGGCTCGCCGAGAACACCATCGTCGTCTACACCTCCGACCAGGGTTTTTTCCTGGGCGACCACGGCTGGTATGACAAGCGCTTCATGTACGAGGAGTCGCTGCGCATGCCGCTGCTCATCCGTTACCCGCGTGCGGTCGAAGCCGGCGCCGTCAACGACGATATGGTCCTCAATGTGGACTTCACGCCCACGCTGCTTGAATATGCCGGCGTTGATGTCCCGGACCATTTCCAGGGCAGCAGTTTCAGCTCTCTGCTGGCAGGGGAAACGCTGGACGGCTGGCAGACTTCGATGTACTATCGTTACTGGATGCACCTGGCCCACCACCACGTCTACGCCCACTATGGCGTGCGCACACTGCGCTACAAGCTGATTTACTACTACGCCGACGGCCTCGATCAGCCGGGCGTCATCGACGATTCCAAGGAGCCGGAGTGGGAGCTCTTCGATTTGGATGCGGACCCTTACGAGTTGAATAACGTTTACCACGATCCGGCCTACGCCGGCATCGTCGAGGCGTTGACTGTGGAGCTGCACCGCCTGCAGGCCCGCGTGGGCGACAAGCCCTACGACCACCCAACCGCGGCAGGAACATGGGGCAAATGACGCAGCTGCGGGCAGCGGATTGCTAGGGCGTGCTGGGGCGTGCTTCCCGCACACTTCAGCGCTTCAATTCCGGTGCCTTTCGCAGTTCCCAGAGAGGGATGTACTTCGCGGCCCTCAGGCGCCCTTCGGGAATCAGAATCGGTTGGTCTCTGTGGATCAAAGCGAGTGTTCGTCTCGACCCTGCGAAGATATACCGGCAGCGAGGCCCTAGCCGCGCTCCGCCGCCAGGGTAAACAGATGCGCCCGGCCCAGCCATAGCGCGAGCGCGCCCAAAGCCACCGAGAAAATCACGCCGCTCACCGCTACAGCCACTACGCCGCTGACCGAATAGATTCCACCGGTCCCAAGACTACCGCAAGCCGACGCGATCGCAACCATTGCCTCGTTGATGCCCTGCACACGCCCCCGCTGTCGCGAGCCTTCCAGCGCCGCCGACAGCAACGAGGAGCCGGCTATATAGCTGAAGTTCCACCCCAGTCCCAGCAGGAAGAGCGATACGAACAATACCGGCAGCTCCGTCGACAACGGCATCATGATCGCCGCCAGCACCTGTACAAGGGCGCCCGCGAAGATCATCGGCACGCGGCCAACCCGCCCCGCCAGCCAGCCGCTGAGGCCAGAGAGCCCGAACATTCCCAGCGTGTGCGCCATCAGCACGTAGGAAATCGCGTCTGCTTTGTAGTCGGCGCGGTTCATGTGCAACGGGGTAACAACCATCAGCAGCGTCATGACCAGCTGCCCGATCGCCATCGCCGCCATTGCCAGCTGTACGTCCGGTACCTTGAGAAGCTGTATGACCTGCCTCAGCCCTCTGGGAGCCTCTTCGCTTTCAACCTGGGGACCGCCCTCCGGGCCCTCTGCCGCCTTTGCGGCATCTGATTCCCGGGCCAGCAGCGCGGCCAGTTCCTTCGGGTCCGGCCGCAGCGCCACCAGCAGCAGGACCAACGCAATCGCCATCAATGCCGCGCCGATCCAGAATGGCCCCACATGCTCATGAAATCCCTGCTGTCTGGCCAGCCCCACAGCCGGCTCCACCAGGAGGGGACCGCCCACGGCCCCGACTGTGCCCGCAAACACGATCATCCCGATCACCTTGGCCTGCTGCGCGAGCGGGAAGATCTCCGCCGCGGCATAACGAGTCTGTTCCAAGGCAGCCCGGCCCATGCCCAGCAAAACGGCGCCGCTGAGAAAGAAGGCCAGTGAACCGGCGCTGATCGCCGACGCCGAGACGAGCATCCCGAAAATGACAAAGGAGAGGCCCACGGCCAGCCCGATGCGGCGCCCGGCTTTGTCCAAAAGCCAGCCCAGCGGATAGCCCGCCCCGGCCCGACCAACCATCGACAAGGCATTGGGAAGCCCGATCAGTTGTACCCTGCCGCTGAGGGAGTAGGAGATGATCGGAGTTAGCACGAAACTGGCGATCATGGCCGCACTGTTCAGGCTGCTGACAACGAACAGCGTGATGATAAGCCGCCGCTGAACGCGGGACATCGGAATCATGGGGAAAGAGTCCTTCGCGGGTCGGACTTGCCCGGCTCTACGCAGACCGGGCGTGGAAAAGACCTGAATTTGGAAAGGCGTACAGTGCATTGTAATCAGTCATCAAGCAAAGAGCAATTGCGCACATTACTGACATATCCGGCCATATCCGGCCTCCGGAACGGGCAGGCGACCGACTAGCGTAAAGGGCAGATTCTTGCGGCGAACCAGGGGTTGTGGTACGGTTCAACCGGTCTGGGCTGAGGACAATTGGTTTCGCTGAACACGGCTGATTCCTCCTCCTCCAAATAGAGAAAACGCTGGGAAAGTCACTTTCCGGTCTTGATCCAGCGCTCCACCCTTGTGACCCGTCAGTTCACCAACTGCGAAGGAAAACACGATGGCATCGAACGCTAAACCGAATATCGTCCTGTTCGGCATCGACTCGTTACATGCAGACCACATGAGCTGTTACGGCTACGAACGGCTGACCAGCCCTTACCTCGACCGCTTCGCCTCCCAGGGCGTCCTGTTCGAGAACACCTTCAGCGCCCATATTCCGACCACGAGCGCCTATGCCTCCATGCTGACCGGCATGGACGTCTTCTCGACCCAGGTCGTGGCTCTGCGCCACCAGGGCCCGCTGCGGCCGGAAGTGAAGACGCTGGCGGAAATCCTGCGCGACGAGGGCTATCACACCATCTGTGTCGGCTTCGACGGCAATCCCAGCAGCCGGGGCTTCGACGAGTATCTCAGCTACCAGGCCTGGGGATCATGGGAAGAGGGCCGTCTTCCCAAGGCTCAGCTTCTTAACGAACAGGCGATTCCGGCCATTGACCGCATGGTGGCGGAAGACAAACCCTTCTTTTTGTTCCTGCGCCACATGGACCCCCACGCCCCCTACCTGCCGCCGGCGCCCTATGAGCGCATGTTCTTTCACGGCGACGAGTGCGATCCCAGCAACAAGTCCATGGAGCCGGTGCTGGCCTTCAAGCCCTTCCGCGACTTTCTGGCCTCCTGGCTGCCGCCGGGAATCACCGACAAGGACTATGTGATCGCCCAATATGACGGTTCCATCGCCTACATGGATGCCGCCATCCAATCGATCTTCACCGCGCTCGAAGAGCATGGCATTTTCGACGAGACCATCGTGGCGATCAACGGCGACCACGGTGAGACGCTCTACGATCATGAGTGCTGGTTCGACCACCATGGCATCTATGACAACGTTCTGCACGTGCCCCTGATGCTGCGCTATCCGCCAAAGTTGCCGGCCCACCGCCGCGTCTCGGGCTTCAATCAGCACAAGGACCTCGCGCCCACACTGCTCGACCTGGCCGGCATTGACGCCGGTATCGATTTCGACGGACGCTCCCTCCTGCCGATGGTCGAGGGCAGCGTGGCGTCTCACGAGAGCGAGATCTACATTACCGAGTGCACGTGGATGCGCAAGCACGGCTTGCGCACACCGCAGTGGAAATTGATGCTCGCTCTGGAACCGGATTTCCACTTCAAGCCCCCGGTAGAACTCTACAACCTGGTCGAAGATCCGTTGGAAAACTGCAATCTTGCCGACGAACTGCCCGGTGTCGTGGCGGCCTTGACGGCCCGACTGGACGCCTGGGTGAGCAAACGCGAAGAGGAAACAGGGCTGCCGAATCCGATCCACCATCAGGGTGACTGGCACGGTCTCAAAGGCGTCGGTCCCTTTACGAGCTCGCAGCAGGCCTACGACTCCCTTTACATTGGCGATGCCAGCGCCGCCCGGCGTCTCCAGGCAAAATCTCGCGAGGTCGAGGAAAAGGAATAGGGGCAAGAAAGGCGAAATGGCTTCGACCGCGAAACCGAACATCGTCATACTCGGCATCGACTCGCTTCGGGCCGATCACCTGAGTTGCTATGGATACGACCGGCTGACCACGCCCCATCTGGACCGCTTTGCCTCCCAAGGCGCGCTTTTCGAAAACACGTTCAGCCCCCATATCCCGACGACCAGCGCATACGCAATGATGCTGACCGGGATGGACATCTTCACCACGCAGTTGGTGGCGCATCGTCCCAAAGGCCCGCTGCGGCCGGAGGTGAAGACACTGGCCGAAATCCTGCGTGAACAGGGCTATTGCACAGTCTCGGTCAGCTTTTCGGGAAGGCCCAGCGCCCGCGGCTTCGACGAATATCTGAACTTCACGCAGATGGGCAGCTGGTCGCAGGGCCGCGTTCCCAAGGCCCAGAGGCTGAATGAGCTGGCGCTGCCCGCGCTGGACCGCCTGGCCGCCTCAGACAGGCCGTTCTTTCTCTTCCTGCGGCACATGGACCCCCATTCGCCCTACCTGCCGCCGCAGCCCTTCGAACGCATTTTTTACCACGGAGACGAGTGCGACAACGCCAACCGCTCGATGGACCCGGTCTTCGCGTTCGAGCCGTTCAAGCATACGCTCATCGACATGCTGCCGCCGGGCATAAGCGACCGAGAGTACGTGAACGCACAGTATGACGGCGCCATCGCTTACATGGATGCGTGCATTCAGTCGATCTTTACCGCGCTCGAAGCGCTTGGGCTCTTCGACGAGACCATCGTGGCAATCAACGGCGATCACGGCGAAGAGCTCGACGAACACGGATTCTGGTACGATCATCACGGACTCTATGACAATGTGCTTCACGTGCCCTTGATGTTGCGCTACCCGCCCAAACTGCCGTCGGGCAGGCGCGTGGCCGGCTACAATCAGCACAAAGACCTGGTCCCGACGATTCTCGAACTCGCGGAGATAGACCACGGCATCGACTTCGACGGCCGTTCCTTGCTGCCGATGATCGAGGGCAAGATAGCCTCACACGAGAGCGAATTCTATATCACCGAGTGCGCGTGGATGCGCAAACACGGCTGGCGCACACCGCAGTGGAAGCTTATTCGCGCGCTCGAGCCGGATTTTCACTTCATGCCGCCGGTCGAACTCTACAACCTGGTCGAAGATCCTGAGGAGAAATTCAACCTGGCTGAGGAGCTGCCGGAAGTTGTGTCAGCCCTCACTGCGCGCCTGGACTCATGGGTGAGCAAGCGGGAGGTCGAGGCCGGGCTGCCCAATCCCATCCACGACCAACCAGGGTGGCACGACATTGAAGGCATCGACTACTTTACCAGTTCGCAGCAAGCCTATGATAATTTGCGAATAGGGCGCCCCAGTCAAGAGGCGTTGCTGCGAGAGCGAAGACAAAGAAGCCTTGAGAGAAGCAGTGCATAAACCCGGACGATTCGGGACGGAGGCAGCTACAAACAGACTGGCTGGCCTGCCCGAACGCCCCACATCGGAGCGAAATTCATGAAACTTGGCGCAAATTCAGTCCTGTTCGGCGGCTACGACATGGAGACCGCCTTCCGCTGCATCGCCCTGGCCGGATACGACGGTATCGAGATGGCTGCTATCGACGCAATGGCCGAGCACCTGGTGTTGGACCGCTGGCAAGAGCTGGCGCCGGAGATCAAACAGCTGGCCCAGACATACGAACTGGAGCTGCTGGCCATGGAACAGCCCAGTCGCGATCGGGATCTCATGGAGAAGGCGATGCAGGCGGCTGTGGAGTGCGGGATCCCCATCGTTAACTGCGGGCCGGGGGGCGAAAGCGGCAACGAGGAGAGTCTCGTGCAGACGATCGACGAGCTGGGCGCGCTCACGCAGATGGCAGAGAAGTACGGCATTACACTATGCGTTAAGGCGCACGTGGGAGCCAGTATATTCGACACGCCCACGACTCTGCGCGCGATGGAGGCGATCAGTTCTCCCAACTTCGGGATCGACATGGATCCGTCGCACATTCACCGCGCCGACGAGAATCCCGTAGAGGCGATTGCAGCCGTGATCAGCCGTGTCAAGCACGTTCACATTCGCGACTGCAAGGGACGCCAGCAGGGGCCGGGAAAGCCGGAACTTCAGGCGAACGGCCGCGGCGACATCGACCTGGTTGGCTATGTGCGCGTCCTGCACGAGAACGGCTACGACGGGCCGCTGAATCTGGAAGTCATCGGCGCACGCGAGTACAGCCTCGAGCAGTGCTGCACGATCGCCGCCGAAAGCCGGGGCCATATGCAGGCCTGTCTGCAGGCCTGCGGGGCGCGTTGAGTTTCCAGGACAGATTTCCAAGACACTGAACCAAGCGGCTGGATCGTATCACTCCATAGTCACATCTTTTGCGAGGAGAGGCTCATGCTCACTTCAAGACAGATCGAACAGTTTCAAGCCGACGGATTTCTGAATGGCGGCCAGGCGCTCAGCGACGAGGAGGTTGAGACGCTGCGCACCGAGGTGATGCGTGTCATCGACGAGCGCGAGCGCGACGACGTTCCCCAGCCCGTTCATGTGCGCAACATGAGCCGCGACGAGAGCAAGGCGGTGTGGCAGATTGTCAATATCTGGGAGGCGAGCAAGCCCTTCCGTGAGCTGATCAGCCGCAAGGACATCACAACCGGCATTGCGCAGTTGACCGGCGCAACCGAGCTCCGCATCTGGCACGACCAGATTCAGTACAAGCCGCCACAAACCGGGGGCACGACCCACTGGCACCAGGACGCCCCATTATGGCCGATCATCAGGCCGATGACCGAGGTTACAGCTTGGGTGGCGCTGGACGACGCCGACGAAACGAACGGCTGCATGTCGATGGTGCGGGGCTCGCACCAGTGGGGCAACAACATCGAGTATCTGAATCACTTGGAAGCGATCCAGCAGATGCCGACGGAATTCCAGGGAAGGCCGCTGCAAGTGGCGAGTTGCCCTGTAAAGAAGGGTGAGGTCCATTTCCACCATGCGCTTACCTGGCATGGCTCGCACGACAACAACAGTGACCGGCCCCGCCGGGCCATTGCGCTGCACTACATGACGAACGAGACCTTCTACGTCGCCAGCGGCGAGCATGTGATGAAAGCGTTTGTCGAGGTCGAGGACGGTGAGCAGCTGCGCGGTAAGCACTTCCCGCAGGTGTATCCGAACGGTTAAGCGTTCGAAGGCGAAGAACATTCAGGCAGCCGCGTTCGCCTAATGAGCATTTCGTCGGTGGGAGAGCTAGATTGCCGGCACTCGTGAACCGCCACCTAAGAGTGACAGATTTGGCCTTGGGGTTCAGCTCGCCAAAAAGAGTCTATCGGATAACGGCAATCCGCCTCCTGAATTCCCGTTCTCACCGACCCACGTCTCCGTTGTCGTGAGAGGACTTGCATGAGAACCATCGCATTCTTCAACAACAAAGGTGGAGTAGGCAAGACCTCCCTGGTCTATCACCTTGCGTGGATGTACGCTGATTTAGGTCTCTCAGTGGTAGCAGCTGATTTCGACCCTCAGTCTAATCTTACGAGCATGTTCTTGAACGAAAGTAACTTGGAACTGCTTTGGGATGGAGGCGACCACGGGAGGACCGTCTACGGCGCATTTAGACCCCTTCTTGCCGGGACAGGAGATATTGCGCATCCTCACACTGTGGAAGTCACTCCCGGTCTTGCGCTATTGGCTGGCGACCTTGCACTTTCACGGGCCGAGGACGAATTGTCCAGCCAGTGGCCTGGCTGCAGGACGGAAAGGAAAGGTCTTTCCGTGTCATCAGTGCACTCTGGCGTCTGGCTGAATTGGCAAGCCAAAAGAATGAAGCGAAGGTAGTTTTGATCGATGTGGGCCCCAATCTCGGCGCCCTCAATCGGGCTGCTTTGGTAGCCTCTGAGCACGTGGTGATACCATTGGCGCCGGACCTCTTTTCCATGCAGGGCTTACGCAACCTTGGGCCCACACTTAGAAGCTGGCGAAACGAATGGCAAGATAGACTTAGTCGAGCAAACGGCATTCAGGACGCCTTGCATCTTCCTCCCGCGTCCATGAACCCGACAGGATATGTCGTCTTGCAGCACGCAGTCCGCCTTGACCGACCTGTCAAAGCCTACGGAAAATGGATGCAGAGGATTCCGAACGAATATCGATCAGCAGTACTTCAGGATGAACAGGAATTCGAGGGAGCCTTGACCGAAGATGATCCCCATTGCCTGAAAAACCTTAAGCACTACCGAAGCCTCATGCCTTTAGCGCAGGAGGCACGGAAGCCAGTTTTTTTTCTGAAGGCTGCCGATGGCGCTATAGGGGGACACCTGCAATCTGTGCAAGATAGTTACGACGACTTTCGTTCCTTAGCTTGGAGGATTGCCGATTGTGTTGGCATGTCCCTTCCTTTTCGGGATTGATCTCTCTCACTTGAGGGATGGGACTGCACAACACAGGCAGTAGAAGAGTGGAGTCTGCGTGTCAAAAGTGAACAGGGAAGCACCTTTAGGCTGGTTGCAGATTTCGAACAGAACCTCTCGTTGGCTCTCTTGAAATAGACTTGAAGTCGCCTGTCGGGAACTTGGTTCCATTTGTGTCATGGAAACATCGGAGAATCCCCATATGATCCGAATCGGTATAGTCGGCTGCGGCCGCATTCTGAACGCCCATCTCCACGGCTACCGGCTCCTGCGCGAGGCCGGGTACGACGACTTTCGCATCACTGCGCTGTGCGCCCGCAACGAGGACGATGCGCTCATGTTCCGCAAGCGCGGCGAAGGGCCAACGCCGCGCGCGGCCGTGCTGGCGCCGGAAACGGGCGACCCCCTGGCCGCGCCGCACATCTATCTGGACGAATTCCAGCCGGACACCGACGTTGCCGTCTTCACCGACTACCGGGAGATGATTGCGGCGGGTGCCGTTGATGCGGTTAACGACTTCACCACCTTGTCGATGCACCACCAGATCGGCGCGGCCGCTTTCGACGCGGGCCTGCATCTGCTCGTACAGAAGCCGCTGGCGATCTCCGTTGCCGCGGCCCGCCTGCTGGTCGAAAAAGCAAAGGCTGAGGGCCTGACGCTCGGCCTGTTTGAAAACGTGCGCCAGTCCGCAGGCACGCGTGCTGCCGCCTGGGCCATCGACAGCGGCTTGATCGGCGAACTGCAAATGGCTCTCTTTGGAGGCATCGGCGGGCTGTGGTCGCCGGACAAGATCGTGGCCGAGACGCCCTGGCGTCATCGCAAGCTCGAAGGCGCGGGCGGCGGCGCGATCGATATCGGCGTGCATGTCATGCACATGGTCCGCTACGTTTGCGGCGAGGTCGCCGCGGTCAACGGGACGGTGCGCACATTCGAGCCGCTGCGCTACCTTCACGGCGACCCTGCAACCAGCCCGGCCATTGAAGCCAATGTGGACGATACCTACCTGGCGACCGTCACCTGCGAGGGCGGCGCGCTGGCGCAACTGATGTGGTCCTGGGCCGGACACGGTGAGGAGACTCCGATTCCCGGCGCACCGGTCTATTACGGCAGCCAAGGCTGCATTAAAGGCGGCGAGATTATTTCCGACGACGGCAGCCGGCGCAGTCTTCTGGATACGTTCTGGGCTGAAGTGGAGCCGGAAGCGCTGGACAAGCAGTTTCCGCTGGTTGGGCCCGCCGACACTCGCCTGACCGATCCTTTTGCCATCCAACAATATGACTGGCTGCAGGCCATCAGCCGCGGCGGCCAGCCCGAGACCGACGGTGAAGAGGGCCTGCGGGATCTGGCCGCAGCTTTCGGCATGATCGAGTCCTCGGCACTGGGACGTACGGTCACGATGGCTGAACTTCTATCGGGCGAAGTTTGCGGCTACCAGAAGGAAATTGATGACCACTTCGGTCTCGGCTAGTCTGCCAAGATCGGTGTTGCTCGGGCCAACAAGAAGAAGGGGTAATTCCAATGAAACGTGTCGGGATCGTCGGAGCAGGAGGCATTTCCAGAACGCACGCCGACCGCTGGAGCCGGATGCCGGGTATTGAACTGGCCGGCTTCTACGACATTGTAGAGGATGCTGCCCAGCGCGCGGTCCAGCGTTCCGGCGGCAAGGTGTTCAGCAGCCTGAACGAGTTGTTCGACGCGGTCGACTACGTGGATGTATGTACGCCAGGCACGGCTCACGTCGAGCCGGTTGTGGCGGCACTGGAAGCCGGGCTGCCGACCGTTTGCGAAAAGCCCCTCGCCAATAGCGTTGCCGCCTGCGAGAGGATCGTTGACGCCTCCGAGCGCACGGGCACGCCCCTCTTTGTGGCAATGGTGGTGCGCTTCTTTCCCCAGTTTGCCAAAGCCAAAGAGGTGTTGGACAGCGGCGCCATCGGCTCGCCGGGCGTGATCCGCACCGTGCGCAGCGGCAGTTTCCCTGACTCCGGTTCAGGTTGGCGCAAGGGTCTGGCGATAACCAGCTACTATGCCGACTTCGCGCAGAGCGGCGGCGTTGTATTGGATCTCTGCATCCACGACATCGACTACCAGCGCTGGTGTTTCGGCGAAATCGAGCGCGTCTTCGCGCGGGGAATGATGTTTGCCGGCAAGGAGCCGAAGGATCACGCGCTGCTTACAGTGCGCTTCGCCAATGGCGCGGTCGGCCATATTGAAGGCAGTTGGTCCTACCCTCGCGGCCGTTTCTCCACCCGCATTGAAATGGCAGGCAGCGGAGGCGTCATCGAGTGGGATTCGCGGGCGCGACCGCCCGTGGAAGTTGCCCTTGCACAGGAAGATGGGTCCCTCTCTTCATCCAGCAGTTCGCCCACCTCCCCACAGCACGATCCGTACTATGCAGAACTGGCCCACTTTGTCAGCTGCACAGAGGCGAAAGAGCCCTTCCTGGTGACACCATACGACGGCTTGATGGCGGTGAAAATCTCACGTGCCGCCATCGAGAGCCTCGAGACGGGGAAACCAGTCACGATCAGGTAGGGTCCTGCAACGCGAAGTTACTTAATCGCAGCTTGTACTGGCAGCAGACTGAGTCAAGTCACGAATCAGATAGCTTAAGACCGTAAGGACATTGTAAACATGGACAATTCGAAGACACGGAACCCCGGCTCTTTGACTGAAGTCCGTATCGGCATGTTCAGCTTTGCCCACATGCATGCGGCCAGTTACATCCACTTCCTTGCACAGATGGAGGGCGTGACACTAGCGGGTATCTACGATGATGACTATGATCGGGGCGGCAGGATTGCAGCTCGGTACAATGTCCCATACTTCAGACGTGAAGAGAACCTTTTGGCCCAGGATTTGGACGGAGCGGTCATCTGTTCGGAAAATTCCCTCCATGCGCCCCTCGTACTTCAGTCCGCCGGCCATGTCCGCGGCATTCTGTGCGAGAAACCAATCGCCACCACCACCAGTGATGCCCAGGCTATGATCGACCGCTGCGTCGAGACAGACACAAAACTGCAGATTGCCTTCCCAATGCGCTTTTCCCCGCCGGTAATGGATCTCAAACAGCAGTTGGACACTGGCATACTGGGCGAAATTTACAGTGTAAAGAGCACCAATCACGGCTCGATGCCAGGCCGCTGGTTCGTCGATCCGAAGCTGGCAGGCGGCGGCGCGGTGATGGATCACACCGTGCATGTGATCGACCTGATCCGCTGGATTTGGGACACAGAGGTCGAAGAGGTCTATGCCGAAGTTGGCCACGATCTCTTGCATCCAGGTTTGGGCATTGACGACGTGGGATTGTTGAGTTTTCGGCTTACAAACGGCGTTTTTGGCACGTTGGACACCAGTTGGTCCCGGTCGCCCAGTTATCCCACCTGGGGAGACGTGAAATTGGACGTCCTCGGCGAACAGGGCCTAATCTCCATCGACGCCTTCGAACAGAATCTTCAGGTCAGTTCGGACGAGGAGGGCAAGACCTCCTGGGTCAATTGGGGCAGCAGCGGCGACGAAGGGTTGGTGGCAGATTTCGTGGAAATGATTCGTGAGAACCGTGAACCAACCATCAGCGGCGTAGACGGTCAACGGGCGCTGGAAGTTGCGCTGGCTGCCTACGAGTCGGCTCGGTTGGCGGAGCCCGTTGCGTTGCCGCTGTAAGTACAGAGAACGAATCGCGACCAGACGTCTTTGAATGGAGGACGATTCTTGCTGCTACCGCTGTGCCGGGAGCCTGATTCCGAACAGTCCAGTGGGGTTCCTATCCTCACTCCGGCGGCACGACTTCATGCCGCATCCTCATCGCCCGCGATGTAGTCCCCTCCCACGCTTTGAGTAAGGCCAATGATGAATCAAAACGCAGCAGGACGGGCACGCGCCATTCTGCGAGACAGACCCCTTTTCTTCGACACCGAAACAACGGGGATCAGCAGCACAGCTGAAATAGTGGAAGTGGGCATAGTTGACGCCGAGGGTATTACAGTTCTTGAATCTCTGGTCCGCCCGCGTCGACGCATACCTGCCGATGCCACCGCCTTCCATGGCATTTCGAACGATATGGTCAGGGATGCACCTACCTGGGCTGAACTCTGGCCGGAGGTAAAGATGTTGTTCACGGGTCGGCGCGTCGGCATCTTCAATGCCGAATTCGACTTGCGTATGATGCGGCAGTCGCATCAACAGCATGGCATTTTGTGGGAGGATTTGGGCGGAAGCGCCTTTTGTGTGATGAGGATGTACGCCCGCTATTACGGCGAGCGTCTGGGGATTGAGAACGTCAAATGGCAGAGTCTTCAAAATGCGGGCCAGCAGTGCGGGATTGCTCTAACGAACAGTCATCGGGCGGCAGATGATGCCCGACTTGCCTGTGCAGTCTTTCGGCACATGGCAGGGCTTGCGAATCCTATCTGAGTCGTGCAGCCGCGGCCGAACACAGTTTCTATAAAAATCAAGATGAATAAAGCACTGAGAGCATTCCTTGAGGGGAGAACGCCGCTGGTCAAGGAAGATATAAGCTGGTATGGAGGCGGGCTTGCGTTGGTTCAAACTCGCTTCACTTATCAGCTGGAGGAGACTGCGGCGCCGCCGCCGGAATTGGTAACTTCGGTAAGAGCAATCCTGACACGCGGCCAGGATGCACTGGTTGTGCAAGACCCGGAAGGGCAACACATCCTCCCCGGAGGACGGTTGGATGAAGATGAAGGACTGCTTGACGCCTTGAGACGGGAGCTCCTGGAGGAAACCGGCTGGAGCGTGCGGGGGGAACCAGCCCTTTTCGGCCTGTTCCACTATCATATCCACTCGCCAAAGCCGGCAGACTACCGCTACCTCTACCCGGACTTTCTGCAACTACTGTACAAAGCGCATGCGGACAAACACATTCCCGAGGCTATGGAAGTCGACGGCTACGAGTTGGGCGCGGCGTTTCTGCCGTTGGAGACAGTTCGGCGGCTGCCACTTTCGCGTGGGGAGATTGCGCTGCTGCAAGATCGGCGTGGTTAGGAGTCGTTGACATTTTGGGAAGGCCGGAGGGTTGTCTGAACTGTGATTTTATGGGATTTAGGAGATTAACTGTGATTTGTGCTGCGGCGACCCACGAAGGGCCGCAGAGAACCCCTTTTTGTCCGCGGAGGACGCGGAGAGGCGCGGAGAACACCGAAGGTATAGCGGATTTTCTTTGCGCAGCTGTGCGGTTCTGCGAGGATCAGTCGCACTTTGCTCCCGCAAATCACCTTTTTTCCAAGAGCGGGACAGAAATCGGAACTGGAGGGATTGATCAACTCATTTCCCTCTTTTTTTGTGCTGACCCCTTACTTCCCTAAGCGGGCACCGCCCCGCGGTGGGAGATATCGCAGGGCCTGGTCCTCTTCGAAATCGGCGGACAGCGAGAGACGGCATCCCTATCGCCGCGACACGCGTCCCTTGAGCGCCGTGAGTGCCAACGTCAAACTGAGTACGACAACGACGGCAGCGGACAGGAGACCCTTCGCTATTTCGTCCAACTCCCAACCGACGCTTATTACGGTGCGCATCGAGCCGAGTAGATATGTGACCGGGTTGTAAGACGCCACGGTTGCCATCCAGCCGGTCATAGCCTCGAGTGGAATGAACATCGGTGTGAGAAACATCATTGGGAGAAAGATCATAAAGCTGGAATTGACGGCTGCGGCGTTGCCAGTCTTCAGGGCGATGGCATACGAGAAGCCCGCGTAGCCAAGGCCCCAGAATGCAGCCAGAGCTACAAAGACAATTACGCCCAACAGGCCCGTCTCAAATCGGACTCCCACGGCGCCCCCCACAACCAGCACAGGGATCGACAGTGCGATCACTAACGCCATGTCAGCCACCATCAGCCCGACGAGGAGTGCAAGGCGGCGAACCGGCGTCATCATCAGGCGGTCAAAGTACCCGCTCCGGATGTCCTCAACCAGTGTGACCGCCCTCGAGAGCGGTCCAGTGACGGCGAAGACGATGGCAACGGGAAGCTGGAATGCCCTGTAGTCGATGTGGCCTCCGGCCTCCACAAGGTTTTCGAGTGCCCCGGTATTCACTGTAAAAAAGAAGAGAGGAATGATGAACCCCGGAATTACGGCCTCTGGGTCGCGTAAGACCGAACGGATGGCCCGGCGAGAAATCGCGAAAACATCATTGACAAAGCCTCTTCTACGTGATTGTACTTCGGTTCTTGCCTGGGTTAGCACTCTCGCTGTCATGCGACCTCTCCTCTGACATCGCTTGCGTCGACTTCAAGGCGAACGCCTGTGTAGTGAAGGAAAACGTCATCCAGCGTAGCACTGCGCAGGACGATGTCCTCTACGACTGCACCGAACTGGTCCAGAGCAATCGCTACCGGTCCAATCACTTTGGATCCTTCGTTGACGCTCAAGGTGATCTCATCTCCGTACACTTCAACGCTCTCGACGCCTTGTATCTGTGCACACGCTTCCGCCGCGCCGCCCGTTTTGCCGTCGGTGCTGACGATAATCAAGTCTGAGCCGACCGCGCGCTTTAGATCGTTGGGAGCGCCTTCGGCGACGATCCTGCCCTGGTCGATTATGCTGATACGCTGGGCGAGAATGTCGGCTTCCTCCAGGTACTGAGTGGTCAGAAAAATCGTTACCCCTCTCTCGCGGTTGACACTTTGAACCTCATCCCAGATTTTAGCGCGGCTTAGGGGATCCAGCCCTGTCGTGGGCTCGTCAAGGAAGAGGATTTGCGGGTCATGGATGAGTGCCGCTGCCAGGTCAAGCCTTCTCTTCATGCCACCAGAGTAGGTGTCGATGAGCCTGTCCAGAGCTTCCCCGATGTCGACCAAGCCAGCCAGATACTCGATCCGCTGTTTGATATCAGAACCCCTGAGCCCGTACAGACGCGCCTGGAGTTCAAGGAACTCACGACCCGTTTGCTTGCTGTCGAGGGCTGCTTCCTGGAGCGCAGCGCCTATTCTCAGTCTGACGCCATTTGGCTCGGAGACGACGTCATGCCCGGCAACCCGGGCGGAGCCGCTGGTAGGCAGCAGCAGTGTTGTCAGCATCCGGATGACGGTCGTTTTTCCGGCTCCGTTCGGACCCAGAAAGCCATAGATTTCGCCGCTGGGAACAGCGAGGTCGACGCCATCTACTGCCCTGACTGTGCCGAAGCTGCGAGAGAGAGCGTTAGTTTCCACTGCGTATTCGCTCATCTTTGTCTTCCTATTGGTCGCGTGGGGCATTCACTGCCCGCTGTTCACTGATTCCGATTTCGACCGAGATATCTCTGGCCGCGCCGCCGCGAATGATCTGCATCGGCGTCTCTTTGCCGGCGCGGTTGCCACGCAGCGCTACAGCCAGGTCTTGGGGACTGCCGATGGTCTCGCTGTCAAGGGCGGTGAGGATATCACCAACGACCAGGCCGCCTCTTTCTGCCGGACTGTCAGGCTCCACCAAGTTGAGCAGTACACCTGTCTCCTGGTCCAACTCTGTTGCCAGTTTTGCAGGCAGGCGCACGGTTTGAACGCCGACGCCGAGATAGCCTCTGCGTACCGAGCCATGCTTCAGAAGGGAGTCCACAGTCGGTGCGACAGTGGCCTGGGTCAGAGCAATGCCTCCGTCCCTGGTCAAAGCAGACGTCGCCATACCGATGACTTGACCATTACCGCCAACGATTGGACCGCCGGAAAAGCCTGGGTACATGACTAAATCGGGGCGCACGAAATGACTGACCTTACCGCCTCCGTGAACGCGCCATTCTTCGCCGACTGCACTGAGAACGCCAAGAGAGGCCTGGACCCTCTGACCCGGCCGGCCAAGGGCCAGAACCAGTTCGCCTACACTCAACTCCTCCTCAGGTGACCATTGGATGGCTGTCAGTTCATCGCTTTCGACCCGTAACGCCGCCAGATCAATGCCGGAATCCCGTCCGATTAGAGTCGCCTCCACCCCTGTCCCATCAGGCAGACCGACGCGTATGTTGTCCCTTCTGACCACATGGTTGGCAGTAACGATTACGCCATCCGCCGACCAGATGATGCCGCTGGCAGGATGACGCCGCCGCGCGTCCACTTGGACAACTCCCAGCCCGGCTGACTTGACGACAGCTGCCATCCCGTCGCTGATTGCTCTGAAGTCTGTTGACATCTCATCGTTCCTTTGCATGCAGCGTGCTTCAAGATACGGTGCGCGCCTCCGTTCGAGGGCGCTGTGAACCCAATCGTAGCGCATTGAGATTGTCGACACACCCGCAGATCGGATAGAGAGATCCTGTCAGATCGGGTAGGAGCGTCATCATTGGCGCGTTGGCGCGGCTTCGCCTGGGTTACGTCTTGCCAGATCAGCCTTTAGAGAGTGAGAAGCCCCAGGCGAGTTGCCTGTACTACAGCTTCTGTGCGGCTGCTGACACCGAGTTTTGCGAGGAGCGCTTGTACGTGGAACTTGGCAGTGTTGGCACTGATGCCAAGTTGTGAACCGATTGCACGGTTCGTGAGTCCTTCGGCCAGAAGGAACAGGACCTCTTGCTCCCTGCGGGTAAGCGGTTCAGTCAAGGGCAGCGTAGACGGAGGGGATTGCACCCGGAGCGGGTTGATCAAATCCGGATCTGTCACCATCAGACCTTCAGCTGCTGCGTCGAGGGCGGCGCGCAGCTGTCGCGCATTGACTCTACGCGGCAAGATCCCTGCGACGCCTATCTGACGGACTTTGCCTGAGGCTTCGCTGTCCGGCACGATTGCGACTACCGGCAGCCCGTCCTCTATCAACTCAGCTATAGTCTCCCAAACTTCCCGAGGGACAGCAGTCGCAGAGTCCCAGCCAAGGTCCCAAAGCAGGACACTAGCGATGGCAGTCTTCTCCCGAGTAAAGTCGGCCACTGATTCGACCGGCACAACGGTTTGGGTCGGTTCTTGCTCCAGAATCGCTGCAAGCCCGTGCAAGTTTAGTGAATCAACAGCGAAGATCAGTACGGTTAGTCGGTCCTCATTGTACTCGCCCATGAACTAAGTCTAACTTTATCTCGCAAGGCATTTCGGTGAGATCCATATCATTGTCTTTCGGGTTTTCCCAGGCGGAAGCGCCACTTAGCGCTTCAACGCCAATCGCGGCGGCGACAACGACCGGAAAGAGTTTCCGGGGATGGGAACGGAAGAAGGGGGAAACAGCGGCAGAATGTCCCGCGTTGCTGGAGACCCCAGGGACAAACGCGCTATCCGTCATGCAATCGGGGGGCCTGTGTTGACGGAGGAGAGTCTGATTCGGCAGGCTGAGTCAAACCTTGAGGTGTTTGCAGCCAACGCTTGTTTCAGGTCTCGATTTTGCAGCGCTGGGTTCGTCGCTTGCGACAGGAGTAACTGAGGAGAAGCGACGGCTTCGTGAATGGCGGCAGCTGCAAGACTTTCGTCTCGGGCCGGTGACACGGGGCGTGGAAGCTCAGTTGAGCCTGTGTAATTCAGCGAGCAGACGGTCTGTCTGTTCCGGCCTGCCGATGGAGATGCGTATGCAGTTGTCCAGTCCCGGTTTCTGGTAGTAGCGTACGAGGATGCCCCTGCTTTCAAGTGCAAGTTTAAGGGCGGCGGCGTCCCCGCTTCCGGCGTTGCGAAAACCTTCGACACGGCAGAGGATAAAATTGGCGCTGGAAGGGTAAGGCGAGAGGTAGGGCACCTCTTGCAGTTCGTTGAAGAGACGATCGCGTTCGGAACGGATCTTCTCTACAGTCGAGTGCATTTCATCCGCATAACGCAAGCTGGCCAGTCCGGCGACGGTGGCGGCAACGTTGACGTTGTAAGGTTGTTTGAATTTCCAAAGAATAGGCATCATCCAGGAGGGGAAGATACCGTAACCCAGGCGAAGCCCTGCGATTCCGGCGGACTTTGAAAAGGTTCGAATGATGACAAGATTGTCGTGCTCCAGGACCCACGGCGTGCGACTTTTCTCGACAGAGAATTCGACGTAGGCCTCATCCAACACCACGATCAGAGGAAGCTCCAGCAGACGCAGCAGGTCTTCGTCCGGCAGCCAGTTGCCCGAAGGGTTGTTGGGCGAAGTGAGAAAGAGCAGCTTGGGAGAGATAGATTCCCGCTCCAGTTGGGCAGAATTGACCAAGTCAAAGATTGCCTCGACATCGATTTGGTAAGCGTCTCCCCGCCAGACTTCAAAGACTTCAGCGCCCACCAACTTGGCGTCGAAGCTGTACATGCCGAAGGTGGGGGGCGTATTGATTATGGCGTCGCCGGGCCCAAGAAAAAGACGGCACAGATAGTCGAGGAGTTCGTCGGTGCCGTGGCTGGGCAGGATCTGTTCGACAGGCACGGCGGCCGAAGCGGTACTGACTCCGCCACCGGCCTGGGGCTCCTCCGATTGGCTCTGCTCACGTTCCAGGTGCGCTGACAGGGCCTGGCGCAGTTCAGTCTGCTGCGGGTCAGGGTAGATGTGATAGTAGGCATATTCGGCCAGCGCCTCGGCGACGGCGGGGTGCGGCCCGTAGGGGTTCTCGTTGGCATCCAGCTTGATGATTTCTGAGGCAGGGATGCCGAGTCGTTGGCTCAGGACTTCAAACGGTTGAATCGGTGTGTATTCTTCCAGGCCGGCAAGATGTGGGTTGAGCAGCGACTGAAACGTGGTGGCTTCCATCACGATGCTTCGTCCTCTTTGTAGATTATCGGATTCAGCCGGCGGCTCACGGCCGCGGCGTGCCCGCCGAGACCCTCAGTACGCGCCAGCGTTTCGGCGGCCGGGCCGATGGCGGATAGAGCTTGCTCATTGAGGCCGATGAGGCTGATCAGTTTGACGAAATCGGTCACGTTGATTGGGCTGGCGAAACGCGCGGTGCCGCCTGTGGGCATTACATGGCTGGGGCCGGCAGTGTAGTCCCCCAGCACTTCGAAACTGCGTTCGCCGAGGAAAATGCCGCCGGCATTCTGCACCTTGTCGATCCAGCGCCACGGATCTTCAACGAGGAGGCAAAGGTGCTCAGGCGCGTATTCGTTCGCGAGGGAAAAGGCCTCGCTCAGGGAAGCCGTAACTACAATACCTGCGCCGCGAGCAAAGGTGGCGGCGGCAATCTGACTTCGCTCCAACTCCTCCAATTGGGCGTGGACCGCCTCCTGGACCTCATGCGCCAGCCGCCTGCTTGGCGTCAGCAACACTGCGCTGGCAAGAACGTCGTGCTCTGCCTGGGCCAGGAGGTCCGCGGCGGCCAACCGGGGATCTGCCGCTTCATCGGCAACGATGACCGTTTCGGTGGGACCGGGCAGGCCGTCAATCCCGACCAGGCCGAATAGCTGCCGTTTCGCCAAGGTAACGAACAGGTTGCCCGGCCCGCAGATCTTGTCAACGGCAGGGATGGTCTCGGTGCCGAAAGCCATTGCGCCGATCGCCTGCGCGCCTCCGGCAATGTAGACGGCATCTACACGGGCGACCGTAGCCGCTGCCAATGTTACCTTGTCCGGCAGGCCGGTCTCCTGCTGTGGCGGAGTAACGACGACAAGCTCACCGACGTTGGCCACCCGTGCGGGAATGGCAGTCATCAGCAGTGTGCTCGGCAGGGGCGCCGTGCCGCCGGGAACATAAATGCCGACGCGCTCGATGGGACGCACGAGCTGGCCGACCGTGCCTTCGTCGTCGTTCTGAATCCAACTCTGGTTGGGCTGGCGGCGGTGAAAGTTTTCGATGCGCTCAGCCGCCAGCGCCAGGGCGTCGTAGACTTCGGGAGCGACGTCTGCGGACTCATTCAGAATAGTCTGAGGGGGGACACGCAGGTCATCCAGGCTGACACCGTCCAGTTTCTTTGTCCACTTACGCACCGCCTCGTCGCCGCCGGTTCGAACATCAGTAAGAATGCGGCGGATGGCCTCCTCAGGCCCAATGCGGGATCCGAAGATGAGTTCAATGCTGTCCAGAATCTCGTCGGGCAGTTCGAAATCGTCCCACGGCTGACGGCGGAGAATGGAATTACGGGCGGACTCTGGCTCGAGTATGGGAAAAATGTTTGTCATAACAATGGAGAAAGATTGCGTGCCGGTCTAACTCTGAAAATGGCGTTCAATTTGATAGGAGCGCCAGCTACTGCCGCAGGCGCTCAGCGTCCTCCATACGGCCCAGTACGACCACGATATCTTCTTCTTTAATGCGAAAACCTGCACTCGGGCTGACAATCAGGTCGTCGCCTCGGCGTACTGCGATCACGGTAAGTCCATAGCGTTGACGCAAGCTCAGCTCGGACAGGGAGTGTTCCCACGTGCTGGGCGGGGCTAAAATTTCCACGACGCCGACGTCATTGCCCACCTCTAGGTAGTCGACCAGGTGATCTATGGCCATTTTTCTCCCCAGGCGGCGGCCGGCCTCATGTTCCGGCAAGATGACTTCGTCTGCGCCTACCTTCAACAGAATCTCCCTTTGCGTAATCGTCAGAGCCTTGGCGATGACGCGCTGTACACCCAGTTGCCTCAAAAGAACTGTGGCCAGCAGATTATTCTCAAAGTCGGTGCCGATACAAACGAGGCCGGTGTCGAAGGTTTCGACGCCCGCTTGCCGCAAGGCGTCAATGTTGGTCGCATCCAACTGCACAACGTGGGGAAGTTCGCCGCTGAGCGCCTGCACGCGGTCGTGATCCGAGTCGATGGCCAAAACGGTACGGCCATGTTCGACAAGGGTGGTTGCAACCGCGGTGCCGAATCGGCCCAGACCAATTACGACATACTCCGACTCGCGCCCTCTTTTTCTGAACGGCGAGTAATGGACAGGCTCTTTGGCTCTCTGTTCTTCCTCCGCTTCGCGCGCCGGGACCGTTGATTGGGCAGCCAAAGGAGATGAAGCGCGAATGAGGCGGCCAAGGATTCGATGAATCGGTATGAAGCGCGCCCAATAGGAGACGGCTGTAGTTAAGAGAGAAGGGCTTTCGCCTAACTTGTCGTCGTCAGGCTGCTGCCCAATGCGCATTCTCGTTGTCATTATTTCCCGCGCTCCATCTCAAGCAGGCCGTCATACCCTTCCAGTCGGCATTGAACGGTGACGGCATTATAGCATAGTAATGGGGTCTGAACCTTTTCAAACCGGGCATCTCGTGATACCATTCGCCAGAATTGCAGGTAGCAATTTCGGGTTGGGTTTTCCCTCTATTGCAAGATGAGCGCCGGAATGTCTGACAGTACACTTCAGTCAATAGAGGTTACGCTGCAACCGCGATTTTTCTCGGAGAAGAAACGGCTGTTTCTTGAAAGAGGCGCGCTCAAGGCCTCACTTTTCCTGTTTGAGAGCGGCGTCGCAGCCGTCGAACTCGAAAACGGCGTGAGCGAGCTCGTCATGTTGCCCTTTCAGGGCCAGCAGATTTGGTCGGCTACCTTCGGAGGCAGAAACGTCACCATGAAGTCGATGTTCGACCAGCCGCGGCCGACTGCCGATTATCTGCAGACCTACGGCGGGTTTCTACTCCACTGCGGATTCACGGCGATGGGCGTGCCCACGGAGGAGGATGACCATCCACTGCATGGTGAGTTGCCCAACGCGCAGTTTCAGCATGCGTGGCTCGAGTTGGGTGAGGACGAAGGCGGCGCCTACATCGGCTTGGGAGGACGGTACCAGCACACGGTTGCGTTCACACATAACTACACAGCGACACCGATTGTAAAGCTGTACGCCGGGGCAAAGGAAGTGCACGTCTCACTCGGCTGCCACAACTGCAAGAACACACCGATGGAGTACATGTATCTGGCGCACGCGAATTTCAAGCCGGTAGATGGAGGGCGTATCGTATACAGCGCCAAGGTTTCGCCGCAAACGGTACGCGTCCGCCGCAGCATACCCAGCCACGTCAGTCCCGGGCCCGAATACCTGGACTTTCTGAACCGTCTGGGCGAGAGGCCCGAAGAGCATCATATTCTGGACTCCAGTTTGACTTTTGACCCGGAGCTGGTCTTCAGTATTGACTACGACGCGGACGATCAGGGCTGGGCACACACGATGCAGGTTCATCCGGATGGCAGCGCCGACTATGTTCGTCACCGACCGGAACAGTTGCCGATTGGGGTCCGTTGGATTAGCCGCACGCCGGACCAGGACGCTTTAGGGTTGGTTCTGCCGTCCACTGCGGAGCCGGAGGGCAAGACTGCTGAAAAGGCCAAAGGGAACGTAAGAGAGTTGGAAGGCGGAGGGACCTGGCGATGCGACTATGTGTTGGGGACGTTGGACGCGCAGGAAGTTGACGCCGTTGAAAGGAAGATCGCTGAAATCGGTTAGCAGGCAGCCGATGCGTTCGCAGCTGAAATCCTGCTGCGCAAGGTTGTTGGAATCTGATTAGGGTACGCTGGATGCTGGTGATCAAGGTCGGGGGCGGCAAAGATCTGAATACTGACGCTATTGTCAACGATATTGTCGCGCTGCAACAGGCTGGGAAAGAGTTGGTCCTGGTCCACGGCGGCGCCGAAACGACCAATGACGTGGCCGAAGCGCTGGGCCATCCGCCTCAGTTCGTAACCAGCGAGAGCGGCTTCGAGAGCCGGCGCACCGACCGGCGGACGTTGGAGATTTTCGAGATGGTCTACTGCGGCCAGCTCAATAAGATGTGGGTGGAGAAGCTACAGCGAGCCGGCGTGAATGCCGTCGGGTTGAGCGGTTTGGACGGCCGCATCTTCGAAGGCAAACGTAAAGACAGACTGCGGGTGCGGGTCAACGGACGGAGGCTGGTGCTGCGAGATGACTGGACGGGCACGGTTGAAAAAGTAAATGTGGATCTCCTCCGGCTGTTGCTGGGCGCCGGCTACCTGCCTGTACTCACGCCTCCCGGCGCGTCGGACATCGGTGAAGCGATCAACGTGGACGGTGACCGCGCCGCGGCGATGGTCGCAGCCTCTTTTGGGGCTGAAGCCCTTGTGATCCTCTCTAACGTGCCGGGGCTGTTGCGGGAGTTTCCCGACGAATCGAGCCTGATACGGGAAATACCGCGCTCTCAGGCTGACGGTTTCATGCAGTTCGCGGCCGGACGGATGAAGAAGAAGGTGATGGGCGCGGCGGAAGCGGTCGCAGCAGGTGTGCAGAAGGTTGTCTTTGCCGACGGCCGTGTCGAGAACCCGATTCGACGGGCGCTGGAAGGACATGGGACCCAGATAGCGTGACAAGACAGGCATTCGATTCGCCTGAGGCGTTATCAAATCGCTACTAATCGCCCAAAAATGAGCCTTTATTCATAAATGTGATGGATATGGCGCGAAACATAGCTGAACCGCAATTCGCAGTAAGATATACACAGTCCTATGAGTCAGGCGTGGTTCCCCGCCGCGGGGAAACTGTCATGGTGGCCGGCGAAGGCTGCTGGATGGTTGATAGCGAGGGACGGCGTTACCTCGATATGACTTCGTCTCAAGGTGTGGCCATGCTGGGATACGGCCACCCTGTGCTGACAGCCGCTATTCAGGAGCAGGCAGGTAGAATGCACGCCTGTCCCAACTTCTTTCACAACGACACGCGCGCGGAGTTCCTGCAAGCGCTGATCTCCGTTACACCAGCACACCTGACTCGCGCCTTTTTGGGCAATAGCGGCGCCGAAGCGATCGACGGAGCAATCAAGTTCGCCCGTCTGGCAACGGGGCGTACGGGAGTCGTGGCTTTTCGAAACAGCTTCCATGGGCGCACTGTCGGGGCGTTGTCACTTACCTGGAATCCGAGATACCGTCGAAAATTTGAACCACTGTTGCCTGATGTCAGCCACGTTCATTTCAACAATATCGATCTTCTCGATGAAGCCGTTGGCGACGGGACCGCCGCGGTGGTGTTAGAGGTAATCCAGGCAGAGGGTGGTGTGCATGAAGGGAGCGCTGAGTTTCTGGCCGCCGCGCAGCAGCTCTGCCGGGAGAGGGGCGCGCTGTTGGTGATCGACGAGGTGCAGACCGGATTCGGACGCACCGGGCGCTGGTTCAGCTTTCAGCGCTTCGACCTGGAGCCGGACATAATCACGCTGGCAAAGGGGTTGGGCGGCGGCTTCCCAATGGGTGCGGTGGTTTACACCGAACAGATTCAGGAAAGTCTGTTTTCCGGGGCGCACGGCAGTACGTTCGGAGGCAATCCCCTGGCTTGCGCGGCCGGCATCGCTGCGTTGCGCGTCTATAATGACGGACTGATTGAACAAGCGGAGAGGGCCGGCCGCCGTCTCAGGGAAGGTCTGGAAGCGGCAATCGGCTCGCGCAGAGTCATTCGCGAGATCCGCGGAGAGGGACTGCTGATCGGCATTGATCTGCGCACGAAGGCTGTACCATTTCTTAAGACACTGATGGAGGAACACAGCGTACTGGCGCTCCCTGCCGGTTCAACGGTGCTGCGCCTGCTGCCGCCGTTGATCATCAGCGATGAGGAGATCGACATGGCTGTTGAGGCCATAGCCGCAACTTTGCCAGATTCGGCTTGACCTTTGTCGCCACAAACCAAGAGGAAAGAGGCATGAAGATTCTGCATGACAACATATTTGTGGACGATCAAGAAAAGGCGTTGATCTTCTATACAGACGTGCTTGGCTTTGTAAAGAAGGAGGATATCCCCGTCGGTGACTTCCGGTGGCTGGCAGTTGTATCGCCTGACGATCAAGAAGGCACGGAGCTGCTCCTGGAACCAAACGCGAACCCCGCTGCCGAACAGTATCAGAAGGCAATCTTCGAGCAGGGAATACCGGCAACGATGTTCGGTGTAAATGACCTGCAAAAGGAATATGAACGTCTTAAAGCTTTGGGTGTTCATTTCATCGTTGAACCCACGGACTACGGCAGTTATTCCCTTGCTTCCTTTGACGACACTTGCGGAAACCTGATTCAGATCATACAGAAGTAAAGGGGAGCAGTTGTTTGGTCAGGGGCAATTGTGGGCCAGCCCCCATACAGTCACTCCGAAGTAGGGGATAATATGCGTAGGGAATCGCCTATTGAACGGCAACATTCCATAACGAAGTTGCCAAGCAGCTTCTCGAAGCCAAGCCAGGGCAAACTCGCTCTTTGGACAGCTGGGAAAACAGCACAGCTAGGAAAACAGCGCTGAGTGCCCTGATTCAGTCGGAATCGCACAGATAATCAGGAGTCAGAGAATGGTTGAATCGAATCAGAACGGCGCGGGAGCTAAGGCCGGCAGGGCCGGGGAAGAAGATACACTGCATGAGGTGATCATAATTGGCAGCGGGCCGGCAGGTTGGACCGCGGGCTTGTACGCGGCACGGGCCAACCTGGAGCCTCTTTTAATCACCGGCGACGACTACGGCGGCCAGGTCAGTATTACTTACGAGGTCGAAAATTATCCAGGCTTTCCCGAAGGACTGAGCGGCCCGGATCTGGTGGAAAAGTTCAAGTCGCAGGCCGAACGATTCGGTTGCACGGTCTCCTATGATCACGTCACGGAAATCGTGGTGGACGAGCATCCGTTTACCATACGAACCGCCCAGAGCAAGACGTACCGAAGCAAGACGTTGATTCTCTGCACCGGCGCCCGCCCGCGCTTTCTGGAGGTGCCCGGCGAGCAGGAGTATACCGGTAAGGGCGTCAGCTACTGCGCAACTTGCGACGGATTCTTTTTCCGCGGCAAAGAGCTGGTCGTGGTAGGCGGAGGGGACAGCGCGCTGGAGGAGGGGCTGTTCCTGACCAAATTCGCCACAAATGTGAAAGTAATTCACCGGCGGGATGCGTTACGCGCCAGCAAGATTCTGCAGAGTCGCGCATTGGACCATGAAAAAATCGATTTCGTATGGAATACGGTCGTGACCTCGATCAACGGGAACGAAAATGGCGTCGTTTCCGGTGTCACCACGCAGGATACGCAGAGCGGCGTCGAGGGCGAGATCGCCACTGACGGCGTTTTCGTTTACATCGGCCACATCCCCAATAATGACCTCTATCATGGTAAGCTGGATCTGGATGAGGACGGTCATCTGATTGCCGACCCGATGACGCGGACCAATGTTCCCGGTGTTTTTGCGGCAGGTGAGATCGCCGACAAGGTCTTCAAACAGGTAGCGACCAGTGTTGGACAGGGCTGCGCGGCGGCGATGCAGGCGGAGAAGTTCCTGGCCTCCCTGGAAGCCGAGGGGCTGCCAGACTTGAAAGAGGACCCGCGAACCTGGCCCACTCCAGGCGTTCCTGAAGAGAAGGCGGACCTGGTGGCTGCAGATTGAATTCCTCTTTAGGGGCCGCCCGTTTTTGTGCAGTCGCAAGGCGGCGCTGCGAGAGGCTCCCGCTCTACGCAAAGGCATCGTTCCTGGCGAAGGACCGGCCCCGTAGTGCCGCCTCCTCCTAGTTCGACACCCCAAGATCAAGCTTCCGCGGCGCTGGCTCGCAGCGCCTCCCTTCTATCGATAGGCGCGGTTGCAAGTCGCGTACTGGGCCTGGTCCGGGAGATGGTAATCGCCAGCTACTTTGGCGCAACCGGCCCTGTCAGCGCCTTTACGGTAGCCGGCACTGCGCCAAAGATGCTTTACGACTTTCTGGTCGGAGGCATGCTGAGCGCGGCGCTTGTCCCGGTCCTCAGTGACTATGCACGGCTCGACCGTGACCGAAAGGACAGTACGGACAAGGCCCACCCAAACAGTGAAGGCAGGCAGATTGGGCCAAATCCGGAGCTTGTGCGACTGGTGGGCGCACTGCTCAGCCTGGCGGTCGTGTCTCTGGCAGGGCTCGTTCTCTTGATGGTCGTCTTTGCCCCCCAGGTTGCCAGTTTGCTGGCAGGGGGTTTCGACGACTTTGATCCGACGCTGCTTCCCTTGACGGCCCGTCTGTTGCGCCTTATGGCGCCGGTCGTCTGGTTTATCTCGATGGCCGGCCTGTTGACAGCGGTTCTCTTTGCGCTCCAGCGTTTCAGCTTGCCCGCCCTGGCCTCAGCCATCTACAACCTGGGAATCGTTATTGCCGCCCCGCTATTGTCCGGGCGGGTCGGCATTGCCAGCCTGGCAGTAGGCGTGTTGGCCGGGAGTATGGTTCAATTCGGACTGATGGCCTGGGACGTGCGTCGGGCCGGTCTGAAGTTCACTGTGCATTGGAGTCATCCGGCGCTGGCCCGAATCGTTCGGCTCTATCTGCCGATTGCTGCGGGGTTGATCGTGGCACAGTTCCAGGTTGGACTGGACCGGCGACTTGCCAGCGGCACGGGCGTACAAAGCATCGCCTGGATGAGTAAGGCAACGACGTTGCAACAGCTGCCTCTGGGGATGATCAGTGTTGCCATCTCGCTGGCGGCATTGCCCCGGCTCAGTCAGCAATTTGCCGCGGGCGACGAAGGGGCATATCGTGCGACGCTGGCGCGGGGGCTTCGCATGGTTATCGTGATGATCGTGCCCCTCCTGGTTGGATTGGGCCTGCTGGCAGAGCCGACGGTGCGCTTATTGTTTGAATGGGGACAGTTCACGACTGCCGACACCGCGCAGGTGGTGTCGGCCCTGCATGTTTATCTTGCAGGGGCGCTATTCGCGGCGATCGACTTCCCCTTGATCTATGCATTTTATGCGCGCAACGATACGTTGCTGCCTGCGCTGGTGGGCGTACTCAGCGTTTTGGTTTATGCCGCTGTCGCGCTGGTTCTGATTGAAGGGCTGGGCTTCCTTGGTCTCGTTTGGGCGGACACAGCCAAGCAGGGCGCGCATGCCGTTGTGATGTTGGGGTTGCTTTACTGGAAGCTGGGGTATGTCTTAAGGCGCGGGCAATCAGACGGTGTGCAGGAGGGCTTAGACCTCCGGCCAAAGGGGGAAACCGGGCCGACCGTCCGGACGGTCGGGGCAGTCATCGGGGCGGCGGTTGCAATGGTATTGGTGACGGTGTGGTTGTTATCGCTCCTGGCCCCAAGAGGAACGCCCTCTTTGTCAAATGACATTGTGAGGCTCGTAGTCGGCGGGGGCGGCGGCGTCCTGGCCTACGCTGGCGTGTTGCTTCTGACCGGCCAACCTGAAGCATGGCAGTTGTGCCGGGCCGCAATGCGGATAGGCGGACTTGCCGGGGAAAGTAAGCTCTGATTTATCGCTTTCTGAGGTCTTTCCCCAAGGCATTTTTCCGTGGCACGAGGTCCTCCAAATGGACGGCTTCCCATGTTCGTTTCAATTTCGCCGTGTTTTCCCTGACTCCACCTGAATCCAACCGGATCTTAAGCTTGGCCTTTCTTGGAAGGGCCTCCTGGAAGGCCATCGCGCTGCTACTGGCCCTCCTGCTAATCGGCGGCAGCGTGCCGCGTTCGATCCCCACACGCGCCCACATTATCAAGGCGGCGACAGCCCTGCCCGATTTCAACTTTCTCGCATGGGAGTTGAATGCCCTGGGTCGTGCGGTCTTTGCGGGCAAGAACCCACTGCAGGATGGACTGGATGCAGAAGCCCAGGTTGGGCTGGTGCGCGCCTACTTTGAGCGGGCGAAGCGGATCGCAGAAAAAGAGGAGGAGCTCAAAAGGCTGGTATCGGAAGAGGTTCCGGCTGCACGTGATGACCCAGGATCAGGCACTGGGGTTCTCGTCTCTGCGCGTGAGAAACCGGGTGCGATTCCTACTGCCGTTGCAAGCAGCGGCACAGGTCATTCGCAGACGATTGAAGACGCACGTCTAGAGTTGGCCGCCTTGCGCCGGAAGCACGCGGCAGAACGCTCCTTGGTCGAGGCAGTCCTGCAGCGCCAGGTTCAAGAGGAAATTCGCGAGGCCGGCCTGGGACTGCCCGGCTTCGTATGGCCTCCAGTGCAGTTCGCCTTCATCGAGCCCCCGCTTAAGCTGACCGTAAGCCCTCGCGACCGTATCGCTACCCTTCACTCACGCGTTCTGCAGGCCGAGTATGATCCGGTTACACTTGAAGAGAGCGAACGCGCCATCCAGGCTCGCACGAATCTCAGCGCGCACATTTCACAGATTGGGGGCATGGCCGTCTACCCGGCGATGGTTGTGGAGAGCAGTTCGCTCGAATGGGTATTGGCCACAATTGCCCATGAATGGGTGCACCACTATCTTTTTCTTTTCCCACTGGGCTTGCGCTACGCCAGCAACGATGATATGACGACGATCAACGAGACAGCTGCGGACATCGTGGGCGAAGAGATCGCCGAACGGTTAACGCGACGTCTCTATGACGATACGCCGCCCTCTGCGGCAGCGGCAATTGGGTCGTCCGACGACAGTTCCTGCGCCTGTAATACGGCAGAACTTTGGTCGCAAACATACGAGCCGGAGCAAAATCGATGGGAGCGATACGGCCGTCCTCTGCAGTTCGACTTCAGGCGGGAGATGCGGGAGACGCGACTGCACGTGGATAGGTTGCTGGAAGCCGGGCTCGTGGAGACCACCGAGAATTACATGGAAGGCCGCAGGCGCTTCCTGGTGGCGAAAGGGTATCCCTTGCGCGTCTTGAATCAGGCCTACTTTGCCTTCCACGGCAATTATGGGACGGGCGCGGCTTCGTCCAACCAGATCGGCCCGTTGTTGCAGCAGCTACGTGCTGAGAGCGACGATTTGGCCGACTTTCTGGGGCAGGTCCGTTGGTTTACCAGCTTGTCCGACCTGGAGAATGCATTGCAGGCAAAGTGAGGAAGCGCGGATTCGCCGGGTAGCGCTCGCATTGCTTCCATGGACGATGGAGCAGACAAGAAACCCGTTTTCCGCATCGCAGATTTAAGAGGAAACTTGACCCCATTAGGAGCATCCAATGGCAACCTATCGTACCGGAATCATTGCCTGTGGCATTATCGCGCGGGTGCATGCCCGGGCCTGGCTAGGCGTGGAGGGCAGGCCCACCGAAATTGGAGCGATAGCAGACTCGAACGCGGACGCGCTTCGAGAGTTTGGCGAGTTTTTCGGGGTCCCTGAGGAGCATCGCTACGCCGACTACCGTCAAATGCTGGACAGTGAGCGCCTCGATTTCGTCGATGTGTGCTCCTGGCATCAGCTGCATGCGGAAATGGTGATTGCTGCGGCAGCCCGTCAGCCCAAGGCGATTATCTGCCAGAAGCCAATGGCGGTAGATTTGGGAGAGGCGGACGCGATGTTGGTCGCCTGCCGTCGAAACGACGTAAAGCTGATGATCGCCTACCAGAGGCCCCATCATGCAACCTGGCTCAAAGCAAGAGAGCTTGTCCGGCAAGGGGCAATTGGCGAGGTACTGCAAATCCAACTGGATGCCGGGGGCAATCTGCTCAACACCAATTCGCATAACATCCGGCTGGCGCTCTTTCTCATGGACGAACCACGAGTGGAGTGGGTGATGGGCGCGGTCGAACGTACCACGGAACTGATGGAACGAGGGCTTCCTGCGGAAGATGCCTGCCTTGGTCTGGCGGCTTGCGATAACGGCGCCATGATCCTCGTTATGGGGGACTTGATTCAAGGATTGGGCCAGGGATGCCGCGTGATCGGAACCGAAGGAATAATGGAACTCAGCACGACCTACCATCCTGACAGCATGATCCCGTCCGATGCGCCGATGCACATGCCTGAAGGTCTTTCAGCGCGCTACAATTACGAAATCGGAACCGTTCGCTATCTCAACGGCGGGACAAACGGTTGGGAGGAATTGTCGGTGCCCTGGCACGACTGTTGGTCGCAACAGTGCCAGGAGGCGATCGACTGGATCGAAGGGCGAGTGGCTAGTCCCATCAGTGGCGGGGAGCGAGGGAGGGCGGTGCAAGAGGTGATGATGGCGCTGTATGAATCTGCGCGCAAGCGGCGCCGAATTCACCTTCCGCTGAAGACCAGGGTTAATCCTCTCAGTCTTATGGTAGAAAGCGGGGAGATCGCAGTGGAATGGCCCGGACGTTACGAACGCCGCGCGACCCTTGTGCGCGGCGAGGCGATGTCATGGCACGACGAGGGGGCGTAAACTCCCCCGACCTACGGCCGGATCGTACCGTCCGGATTCTCGCGGGTGGGCCGGATCACGGAGACGCCATCTTTCTCGATTAACGGGCGTCGATAGATGTAGGGAGGCTCGAGTACGGCTTGCTGGGCCGGAGTCAACTCGTGGACCCATGCCGGCAGGCTCGTTTCGTAGACGCCGCCGTGAAAGTGCAGGTAATTGGGCGAGTAACGGTAGAGAAGCGAACGGCGCTGGTGGCTCGCCTTCCAGGGAAGCGTGCCATGGATAGTCGCTTCGTTGAAAATCACCATGTCACCCGCTTTGCAAGGGATATTGTAAACCAATTCGCGGTGCCCCTGGTAGGTCTTGATATCGTCTGGACAGGGGAAATTCGCCTTGTGGCTGCCGGGAATGACGCATAGGCCGCCGTCACCTTCATTGACGTCGGCCAGCTGGAACTGGCAGACGATCATGCCGCACCGCATCTGGCCGTTGGCATAACTGTAGTGTTGGGTGCCGTCAAAGAGCCTGCTTGTTGAGCCGTGCAGACGCAGCCCTTCCGTCCCGGCTTTGGACGCGAGGAGAAAAGGCGAATGATCCATCTTCCAGCCGCGGCCAAACAAAGTGTCCAAGTAGGGGACAAGCTTGGGGTGGGCCAGTAGCGCCCGGAAGGGCTGGCACCAGGGCTGTTCCCAGGTCAACATTCCTTCAAAGAAATCACGTTCCAATTCGCCCGCCATGTCGCCATCTGCGTGGGAGTTGGGGTCGGGAATCGCCTTGTCCCAGTTGGCGTCAAAAGCATCGTTTAGTTCTTGTACTTCAAGCGGCGAAAGGAAATGTTCGACCTTCAGAAAGCCTTGCAGGTCGAACAAAAATTTCTCGCGTTCGTTCATTGACGGCTCCTTGGAGACTCAGACGAAGTAAGGAATCCGTTGAGCAATGGACGGCGTCTTGCCTCGCCTCAGCAGTTCCTTGATGATTTCAGTGGCTTGCGGATAGAGCGACCACGGGCGAGACGCCCCCAAGACGCAGACGCCAGTCAGAAACTCGCCTATTCCGACTTTTCCAGAGCGAAAGTAGCCTTCAGCATAATCGCCACTTCCACTTCAGACGGAGTATTGGCCAGGGAACTGGAGCTCCCCATCAGATAGTAGCCGCCGATGGATGTCTGCCCTGCATGGGCGATGCAGCCACCCGCCGGTCGGATCGCGCCAACTGGGGAGACGTCTTCTGAGACTGCAATGACGCGGCCAAGCGACATATCCAATAGCCCTGCCATCCTCATCGCGCGCTGTCTGGCGTCGTCGAGTGCGGCGCGCATTGCCTCCAACTCCAAGGCGGCGCAGTCCTCGACACGGAAGACCATATTGGCGCCTTGAATCGTTGGGCCGCGCCTACCTTCCATCTCATCCAGGAGCCCCTGCATCAGATCAAGCAACCGGTCCAATTCATTAAAGGAAAATACAACTTCACCTGCGAAACTTGAAGGTCCATAGGCATAGTTTCGGCTGAGGTAGTTTATCTCAATCGTCTCAACATCGATTCCCTGTTCAACCAGGAATTCACTTACGTCCTCAAGGTCATCCGGCTCGACAAAGGACAGCTCAGGGCCTCCAGGCCCATAAGAGGGTTGCTCGCCAATATACAGGTTCACGATAACACTGTCCGGGGGGGCCGACGCAGCCCCATAGCCTAATACGGTGGCGCTCGCGGGCAGTTCCGACGAGGCTTCCTGGTTTGGCGTGGCGCCGAGGCTTGTTGCCGGGACCAGAAGGAGCGATGCAATTAACAGCAGGGTGAGAATGGCGCCTTTCATCCGATTTTCCTTTCGCAAGCTATCATCATTGATCAACACACCGTGCAGTCTTTGCTTCCTTCCGATGGGCCAGTATCCAGCCGGTAATGTGAAATTTATCCTATCCAATAGAAACTGGCAAATGGTTTTTGGGATGAGAAGTGGCTGGGACTATGTTTCTCACGCGTAGCGTGGTCGGCTTCAGTTTGGTCACCGTTCAGTTACTTTGCGACGCTTAGGTCTTGGCGTCGTTTTTTCTTCCAGTGTTCCCTGGAGGAACCCATCTTTTCAATGGCTTGACACATTATGGGCACGAAACTATGATCTGGATTACTTTCCTTGGACATACCCGTTAGTGCAACCTGAACTCTACTTGAAGTGGGCCCCGAAAACTGGACCACGAGCTAAGGTGTATAATGGAACGAATCACCGAGCCTGTGGAGGGGCAGAAAGATGGCAAGGCGAGGCCGCTTGTGCCGTGACTAATCGTCTGTGGAGAGACAGAATGAATTCTTCAATTGCAGATCCGATTCCGATGACTGAGGAACAGAAATTCTTCTTTGACTTACGCGGTTGGATCCTGTTACCGGGCGTGCTTTCAGAAGACGAAATCCGTACGATGAAAGCAGAGGCCTACAGTGTCGACAAGGCCGAACGGCATCAATCCACAAATCCCAGGCAGTCGTTTCAAGGATCACTCCAGACGTTGCTTGACCACCCGGCCATTGTGGGCATATTGGGTGAGATCCTGGCAGAGGAACCTTTTCTGTCGGACGACTACTACGCCTTTCGCTGCGAAAACTCGTTCATTACCATCCGACCGCCGGGCTGGAGCAAGAAAGAGCGCCGAGACGGCGGGTTGCCGCATGTGGTGCGCCCTCCGCAACAGGCCAACGCGATGCGCTATCAGGCGGCCGGTGGGAAGATATTCGCCGGTCTGACGCGGGTGGTATGGGAACTTGAGGAGGTCAAGGCCGGGCAGGGAGGCACTTCGTTTCTCAGCGGATCGCATAAGTCCCATTTCAGCTACGGAGGGCCCGACCGCTACCGTCCTAACATCAGCGACTCATCCTGGGAACACAGCATTCGGGACATGATGGAGGACTACAGCTGCCCAGCAGGTTCAGCTGTCGTTTTCACTGAGAGTCTCCTCCACGCAGCCAACGACTGGACCAATCCGGACAATCCTCGCTGTGCCGTATTCAACTGTTACAATTCATTGTGGGCGCAGTGGCACCGGCTCAACCTGGCTCACGAAATCATTCAGGCCATGCCGCCCAAACGAAGGTCGCTGTTCCGCGGCGTGTGGCAGATCGGCGGGGAGAATCACGCGTACTCGCAGGAAAACCGCAGCATATGATCTGTCGCGTTCTGCGTCTCCAGCGCGGGCCGGGCATGGCCCGCGGTTCGGGCCGATGCTTTCAAGGATGGATGCGCTAGCGCCGGCATTGAGTGGGGCCTGCATATTAACCTGCGATCTCGCCCGTTGCCTTTTCTGCAGAGATTTTCCTGTTCGCAGCTGTCCGACAACTGGCATCTTTCCCACTAAATTTTCCCAAGATTTCGAATTTCAGAATTCGAGAAGCCTGCCGGCAGAAGACACCAGGCTGGATTCGTGACGCATCGAATCGCGCCTTAAGGCCGGTTACAGATAGCGTAATGCTCTTGCAAGGCAGTCTGAGAATCCAGCCCACAAGTTGAGCTGGTTCCAGGCCCCGGAAATTGCTCTAAATGGTCACTCTACTGAATTCGGCCAAGAGCCATTAGCAGATATTAGGATGGTAGGCGATCGAATCGACCGGTTGAAGCAGGGCTATTGATAATCCAGGGCAATACATGGATCACATTCAAGAAATAGGAACTTGAATCAGGGGACAAAAAATAGAGTTACTTTGCAAATTGCTTCTAGGTTATACTTCCGAATCACAGTGAGAAGGGATCCACTGTATCCAGACTGATGTGAGCTTCCCCCTACTGTCCGCTCCATTTTGCACCATGTATCGCGAAGAGGGGTCACGACTAGAAGGAATCTATTGCGTACTCCAGGCGAGAAGTCTAAGTATGAAGCGGAATTCACATGAGAAAGGAGAATCGTCGTATGTCTTCGCAAAATCAGCAAGTAAGTCGACGAGGATTTTTGCGCCTGACGGGAATCGGCGCCAGTACGATGGCGTTTGCAGCTTGCGTACCTGCGGCTCCGGGCGCCGAATCGACTGCAGGGGATTCGGCTGCTCCCGCAGCTGAAGTGAGGGAGATTGTCTGGTCTACCTGGGCCGGTGGCGACGCCGAGATCAAGCTCAAACAAGAGACTGTTGAGGTGTTCAACCAGGACCGCGGTGCAGGAATGGGCATCAATTGCTCTGTACGCATAATCACTGACTACATGGGCTACTTCACGAAGGTAGAAACTTCCTTCGCCGGAGGCGATGCACCGGATGCGATCTGGTGCGACCATCGTCTTTGGGGAGGATGGATCTTTGCGGGTTGGCTGCGCGACTTGAAGCCTCTCGTAGATCTGGAACCGGACGACTCGACGATAAGGCTGGTCCTCGACTTGATTCCCGAATACAGCCACAGTTATGTTGGCGGAGTATATGGGATTCCTCATCTGATCCAGATAATGGGAACTTGGGTAAACAAAGAGATGTTCGAGGAGGCTGGTATCGATCTTCCCCCAGTGAATTGGGGGGATCCTTCATGGACGGCCGAACGGGCCACTGAAATTGCGCAGGCTCTCACCAAGCGAGACAGCGATGGCAATGCCGAGCAACTCGGCATAAACATTCCTTGCTGTATTTTGGGCGGCGGCCCCGGGTACGCCCTTGTCCAGTCAAACGGGGGTTTGGCGTTTGACGAGGGATGGACGGAATGGCTGATGGATGAAGAGCCCGCCTCGGATGTCGTACAGTGGGCCTACGACAACTTCAATGTTCACAAAACGGCGCCCACGCCCCAGGAAAGCCAAGCAGGCATCAGCTTCTGGACCGGAAAGGTAGCGATGGATATGGCATGGCTCACCTGGCCAGCACGGTTGATAGAAGCATCTTATGGTCAGTGGACGCCGTCACCTCATCCGCTCCCGATGTTTAAGGAGCCCAAAGAGTGGGCGCACGGAATCCCGATAGCCTGTTCTCAGCAGTCCGAGCATCCTGAAGCTGTAATTGAGTTTGCGCGCTGGATGGTGGAAGATGGCGATGACCTAAATGTCGGTCTGGGTTACGCGGCGCCAATGCTGGACAAGCACACCGATCTTCTCATGACGCACGCCCCAGGGCTTGACTATGTCACGGAAGAACTGCTCAAATTGCCGCGTGAGCCCTTCCTGCAGGCCCTCGACTACGCTGACGTAGTCAATCCACACTTCCCGCGTTGGTTCATAGTCAATCGCGATATCTGGACTCCTAAGGTTCATGATGTGCTCATCACTGGCGAAAACACCAACGCCCAGGAGTTGATCGCGGCTGTTGAGCCGGAGGTCCAGGAGCAGATTGAATTGGGCATGAAGGACCTGGAAGAGTTTGGCAGTTGATTTGCCTGCCTGCCGACTGCACGAATCGCGCCGACTCGTGAGTAGGCCAAGGCGGCCACAGCCCAGTCATGGAAGCAGCCACAAGTGACTGCCTGTCAACGCAAAAGTCCAAGTGGGAACTATGCCGAATGAAGCAAGTTCCCTACGGGTCAGGAAGGCGTGTTTCAGAATGAGTGCAGCGGCACGGCGTGTCGAAGAAGCTTGATTGCTTTGCCAAGTTGCGGGCCGGCGCGGCCGGTCCGCAACTGTCCCTTCATTTAAGTCCATTTGTTGCGACTTACCCAGCCAACATTCGTGACGTCATGCTTTGTCTGCAGGGCTTTCTGCCCCTAACCATTCCTGAAATAGCTGTTGAATTGACCTTTACCTCCCACGAGTTCATCTACTCGTTTCCACAACACACTCAAAGTGTCTAGGACTGAAGGACTGGTCTCACCCAACCGAATCCTACGTACGGGCCGGATCGGGGTCGCTCTCAGGAAGAACTTTGGGGGCTATCTTTTCATAATGCCCTGGCTGGTTGGATTCTTGCTGCTTGAGGCTGGGCCGCTCCTGGGCGCCATAGGACTCTCATTTGTGGACTGGAAGTTTGTCGGCCCGCCCAAATGGGTGGGTTTAGAGAATTACCAGGATATGTTTACCAGTGAATTGTTTTATACCAGCCTTTACAATACCTTCTACTATACGTTCATAGCGGTTGCTTTACAGCTTGTGGTGGCCCTGGCGGCCGCCATGATAGTAAATCAGCGTGTTTGGGGAATAAATTTTTACCGCGTCGCGTTTTTCATCCCAAGCATTGTCCCCGCTGTCGGCTTGGCTTACCTATGGATGTGGATTTACAACCCGGAGTTTGGGCTTCTGAACGCAGCATTTGATCTCATTCAACTGCCCAGGCAGCGCTGGATTTACTTGCCCCAGTACGCCAAACTTGCCTACATTTTTATGAGCCTTTGGGGGGTCGGCGGTACGATGGTGATCTTCCTGGCGGGACTGCAAGGGATCCCCGAGGTGTTATATGAAGCAGCAAGTATCGACGGAGCGGCATGGTGGGCCAAGTTCCGCTATGTCACGATTCCAATGCTTACTCCGGTCATCTTCTTCAATCTTGTGCTGGGCATCATAGGCTCCTTTCAGATTTTCACCGCCGGTTTCCTGATGACCAATGGGAGTCCGCAAAACTCTACTCTGTTTTATGTCCTGTATCTGTATCGATCAGCATTTGAGGATTTGCAGTTTGGCTATGCCTCGGCCTTAGCCTGGGTGCTCTTCCTAATTGTCGTTTTCTTTACTCTGATTCAGTTTCGACTGTCCGGCCGGTGGGTCTACTACGAAAACTGATGACTTCTAATGCAACGGGTGTTTCAAGAACAGATGAGAGCGATCCGCTCCAGCCTGAGGAGAAAGGCAGCACGCCCAGGCAAAAGCTCTTTGCCTTGATCACTCATGTATATTTGTTCCCGTTAGCGATTATCGCCGTATTTCCCCTATATTGGCTGATGTCAACCTCGTTGAAATTTCGAGGCAACATTCTCCGTTTTCCGCCACAGTGGTTTCCCGATCCGATTACCATCGAGAACTACCAACGCCTTTTTATTACCAACCCATTTGACATTTGGTATTTCAATTCGCTCGTCATTACGATTACGTCCACTTTTGGAGCGACCATTTCCGCCGCGCTAGTTGCCTATGGCTTTGCAAGGCTTCAATTCATTGGCCGCAATTTCTGGTTTGCCGTTGTTCTGGCCACGCTCATGGTCCCTGAAAGCGTTCTCATCATTCCGCGCTTTGGTCTGATGCGCCTTTTCGGTTGGATTGATACCTGGATCCCATTAATTCTGCCCTTCTATCTGGGGGGAGGGGCGTTCAATATCTTCTTGCTGCGGCAGTTCTTTCGCACATTGCCACATGAACTCGATGAGGCAGCCAAGATTGACGGGGCGTCGAACCTGCGAGTATTTTGGCAAATCCTTTTGCCGAATCTGAAACCGGTGCTGGCCGTTGTGGTCGTTTTTACTGCAATATTCAACTGGAATTCTTTCATGTCTCCCCTCGTATTTATCAATACAACGGAAAAACTGCCGGTGGCCGTCGGCATACAGATGGTCTTGGCCGGTTCTCAAGCCGGGCCTGGCAACACAGGCGCAATGATGGCAGCTTCGACCTTGATCACCATCCCTGTAATCATGTTATTTGCCTTCTCACAGAGGTACTTTATGCAGGGGATCGTTCTCACAGGCTTGAGCGGACGATAGAATTTCGATGGAGTCGAATGTCCGCCTTCGAAAGCACGTCAGGCCACTTTCTTAGCTGAAGATACTGTCATGAATGAGGCATTACAGGCCCGGTTGGCCATGCGCAGGGGAGAATGGACCGGTCCAACTGCATTTAGAGTCCCCGGCCACGTACAGTGTAATTTGGTCATTCTTCCAGAGGCTGAGGCATACGATTTTCTCCTCTTCTGTCAGAGAAACCCCAAGGCTTGCCCTCTGGTTGAGGTAACCGATTGTGGTGTGCCCGAGCCGCGCCTGAGTGCGCCGGGCGCCGACCTGCGAACGGACCTCCCGCGCTACGCTATCTTTCGAAACGGTGTCCGAAGTGAGGACATGTGCGACATTCGCGCATTGTGGCGGGAAGACAGCGTAGGATTTCTAATTGGCTCCAGCCTCACGTTTGACGACGCGCTGGAACGAGCGGGCGTCCCGAAGTCGGAGGAAGTTTGGGTTTTGAATACGGATCTGCCAACTGTACCGGCAGGCCGATTCAAGGGTTCGCTGGTGGTGACCATGCGCTGGATGACGCCGAGCCAGGCGATTATTGCCACACAGTTGACGAGTCGGTATCCCTTTAATCATGGGGCGCCGATACACGTTGGCGACCCTACAGAAATCGGCGTCGATCTGACATCTCCTCTGGTCGGAGATCCTGTGGCAGACATTCCGCAAGGTATTATGCCGGTATTCTGGGCCTGCGGAGTAACTCCACAGCAGACAGCACTGTTGGCGAAACCTGAACTGATGATTACGCATGCACCGGGACATGGTTTTGTTACCGACCTCAAGGCAGACCAGTTCTGTCTACCCTAAGCAAAGGAACTTTCCATGACTGCATACGGTTCGGCCATCCAAGAACGGACACTGTCCGATAATGGCTCGCAGGATCCCTCCAGAACCTTGGGAGAGCCGCTCGGCCAGAGAACGAACGCGATCCGCTGGCTTCAGAAGAAGGTAATGCAAAAGGCTGGAGAACTGCCCACAGGTTTCCACAGCCGGACGGATTGGGAGCTGTATCGTGACCGAATCCGAACAGAACTGCCTGTGACTATAGGTATCCCTGAGCTTCCACCTTTGCGTGACAGTTTAGTTCGGGCTCAAATCCAGGTCGGTTCGGAAACGGTTTGTGAGCGTGTAGACGTTTATGTGGACGATGACTACGCCATCCCCGCATTCGTCTTTTTGCCTTCCCGGCCGCCCAAAACGCAGATGCCGGGGCTGGTCTGGAATCCCGGTTGGCCGGAAGACAAGTGGAAGCCAGCCTACCAGGCCTTTGCTGTTCGGATGGCAGAGCAGGGATTTGTCGTGTTAGTCCTGGACCACGCCCCTTTTGGCGAAACTTCGCCAATGAAAGACAAGGCTGACATGGGGATGTCGCTGCTTATGGGTATGGGCGAAGTTCTGGGGGTGAGCCAATTGGGACTACGTGCGGCAGAAACTATGCGAGCCGGAGAGTACTTGCGTGCAAGGGCCGACGTCGATGAGGATCGAGTGGCTATCTCTGGCCTCTGCCAAGGAGGCATGGATACATGGCTCGTAGCGGCGCTGGACGAACGATTCTGTGCCGCTGCGCCGTTGTGCGCTGCTACCACGTTTGAAATTCATATGGTCGAAATGGCATCTTACTTCGCCAACGCCGACCCGTCGCCATTTCCATTCGGCATCCTGAACGTGTGCGACATCCAGCATCTGCATGCGGCTATTGCACCACGCCCCCTTCTGGTGCGGGCTAACCTGGGCGACCAGTGGTGGCCTGTCAGCGGATTCGACGAGGTAGAAAGGCTCTCTCGGCAAGTGTATCGACTTTTTGACGCCGAAGATCGGGTGGATTTCCGGGCCGAAGTGCATGAACATAACCTCACCGGCCCCTTTGCCGATGCCCTCGAAGCGTTCCTACTACAGTATGTATAGCCGGAGCGACCAGGCCAGTTTGCCTGTAAAGCTACAGAAAGAGCTTGCCCTGAGAGCATTGGCGATTGAGTAGACGGGGCGATACCCGAATCTTTGAAGTGCTGGCAGTGCTTGCCAGCAGATGTTTGTCCGCGCGCTTACTATATCGACTCGACACAGACGGTGGGGCCGGTTGCATCGAGAATCACTTTACCTGACGAATGAAATGGTTTTGGCAGTCGGTTGTTCAGGGTTAGCTACAAGATCAAGGTACAACACATGAGAATAGAAGCGGTCAAGACATTTCTGGTGGACTCCGGTTCGGCGAAACACTGGTTATTTGTCAAGCTTGAGACGGACGCAGGGACACACGGATGGGGCGAAGCCTACACGCAATTGGACCGGGACCGTGTTATCAAGCGTCAGATCGATGAACTTTCCCGATACCTGATTGGGCGTTCACCATTCGATATCAAGCAGTTTCTCTTTTCCGCGTATACCGATTTCGCCGGAAAACGAGGGAGCTTGGAGCTATTCTGTGCGATCAGTGGTCTTGAACAGGCATTGTGGGATGTTGTAGGCAAGGCGGCGGGCCAGCCAGTCTATAACTTGCTGGGCGGACGAACGCGCCGGCAGCTGCGCGTGTACGCAAATGGCTGGGGCGGGGCAGAGTCACCGAATGAGCTGGCGGACAGAGCCAGGACCGTCGTTGCACGCGGCTTCTCGGCTCTGAAATTCGACCCGTTCCCCGGTCGGTGGCGGGCCTATATCGACCGCGGGCAAGAGGAAGAGGCGATCGAGAGGGTCCGGGCCGTGCGCGAGGCGGTCGGACCGGACGTGGACATTCTGGTCGAGGTACACCGGCGGCTGGCGCCGATGCACGCCGTGCGGGTAGCACGCGCCATGGCGCCCTACGCCCCCTTCTGGTTCGAGGAGCCAGTTTCGGCCCGTGACCTGGATGCACTGTCGGAAGTGCGCCATGCGGTTGAATTGCCGGTTGTAACAGGCGAGGAACTCTATACCAAGAACGAGTTTCGGGAGGTTTTTGAGAGGCGGGCCGCCGACATTCTCAATCCGGACGTATGCAACTGCGGCGGAATCCTGGAGCTTCGAGAAATCGGGGCCATGGCGGAGGCCTATCATGTCGCCATGGCGCCGCATAACTATAACAGCACCACTGTTGGCCTGGCCGCCACACTGCACGCTGCGGCGGGAATGCCGAATTTTCTGATAACCGAGTACTTCGTCAACTTTGAAGATGTCGGAAGAGAGATTTCGAGTCAGATTCTCGAAGTTGAAGACAGTTTCATAACGCTACCGGAAACGCCGGGCCTCGGAATTGACCTGGACGAGCAAGCTTTGAAAGAACGGCCATTTCGGCCGCGGCCGCTGCGCGATCTGCCTCTGGACTCAGGCGCTGTCGGCTCCGCCGGTTGACCGACGCGACCGCCCATAGAACGTAGCCAACGATTTCAATGCCAAAGCCACCGCGCTCAGGCAAATGGATCGTCTATCCATGGATACTTGTGCAGGTCGACGCGCTTGAAAGGGATCTCGGTGTAGCGCGGCGAAACTGCGCCGGGCGCGGCCATGTAGATGATCTGCGAGGCGACAGGGGCGAAGCCGGCATAGAAATGCTGGGAAGACTTCACGACCAAGATTCTTTTTTGTCCAGGATCGATGCCGAAGTTGCTGAATACATCGGGGCTGAAGGCCTGCACGCGCCTGCTGCTGACGATGATGTCGATGCCGTTACAGTGGAGGCAGACGGAATCGCCGCAGGGGATGCGCATAGGGTCTCCCTGTTGCGGCCACGCCTGGATCATGTCTTCGACGATGCCCTTCACGGAGACGGTAAGGTCAAGCGGGTCGCCTGACATTGGGCCCATTTTGCCGCCTAGCCGGAGATCGAGAGTTGCGCCGACTCCGCCAGACATGGCGACCTGTACAGCGATTGGATCCCACATCATAGCCACCCCGGCGTCTTTGATTCCCTGATCCAGCATTGCCTTGAGCATGAATGTCGCGTCGCTGGGCGCGCCGCCTCCGGCGTTGTCGGCCCGGTCGGCGATCACCACCGGCCCCGTAGCAGAGGCGGCAGCTTGCGTTAACGCTTCTTCAATGGATAGAGGCGTCTGGTCGAGCTCGTGACGCATACCGAAGAATTTACGACCGATCTCTTCGGCGACGCGTGCGGCCTGGTCAGGGTCGCCGTCGGTTATGGCAAGGGCCTGCGCGCCGCAGGTGGGCACATCGCCCCAGGGAAAACAGTGGACCAATGAGATGGAGAGGACTCCGTCCTTGCCCTCCCTTTCCAGAAGTTCGTCTACGAAACTGCGGAGCGGTTCGTAGGAGGTCAGGTAGAGTCCGATCATGCGGCAGTCAAACAGCGCCATCGTCGGATTCGTCTTGCCTTCAGCGGCGTCGGCGACAATGTTAAAGAGGTCGGCGGCTCGATTTGCAACATCGGTATGCGGGTACTCTTTGTAGAGTACGATCGCGTCGGCGGTGTCGATCATTGACTGTGTGACATCGCAATGAAGGTCCAGTTCCACGCCGATCTTTATGTCCGCGCCCACGATCAGGCGAACGCGGTTGATTATGTCTGTTTCGCAGTCGTCATAGCCCTCGGCGACCATTGCTCCATGCAGTCCCAGTAGAACAATGTCAACCGGCATCGCAGCCTGAAGTCTTTCCAGCAGCTCATCGCGCAGGCTCTCATAGGTGCTGCGCGTGGTGAGGCCGGCGGGCTGCGCGGAAGCGGACATACCGAAGACATAGTCCCATCCGCGGGCCTCGGTGTCGGATCGGAACTGGTCGAACGACGGCATCGTGCCTTCCTCGGCGTCATCTTCGGACCGGATGATGGTGTAGTCGCGCATACCTGTCGGCATAGGCGAAAACGTGTTTGTTTCGGTTGCGATTCCACCTGCGAATACTCTCATTGCATCAACCTTTCTTTGGGGCGATAATACGGACAGAATTACTGCCTGAATTGCGTGCGCAGCTTGAGGCATTTCAGAGTCGTCATTTGAATGGAATGTTAGCACATTTGGCCTTTGCGGCGTACTTTTTCCGGGCACGTAGAAACGACCGCTGTTTAACTCTCGACCTTTCGTCACGTCCAGAGTTCACGCCACTTGAAAGGGACAGGATAGGATGAGTAACGGATCGCCGAAGAAATTCCGTGTCGCCCTGGTTGGGACCGGGGGGATTTCACGCGGGCACGCAACTGCCTGTGTAAACCTGGAAAGGGCCGAACTCACGGCAGTCTGCGACGTCTCGCCGCAGGCGGTCGGTCGGTTTACCCAGCAATTCGATGTGCCGAACGCCTACTCTTCGCTTGACGAGTTGCTAGAAGCAGGGACGTACGACATTGCAGTGATTTGCGTTTGGGGCGCTCTGCATGCCGAAGTTGGAATTCGGTTGGCGGCCTCGGGTCGTGTGCGGGCGATTCTCTGCGAGAAACCTTTCACGCAGAGCGCGGCAGAGGCAGAGACAGTGGTCGCGGCCTGCAGCGAACATGGTGTACTGGTCGCTGAGGCGTTCAAGTTCAGGCACCATCCGATGCATCTGCGGGCAGAGGAGATCGTCAGGCAGGGAGGAATCGGAAATTTGCTAAATGTACGAAGCACATTCTGTACGAATGTTGCGTTTGAGAGGCGCCGCCCTGAGGACAACTGGCGCTGGAACCGAAGCAAAGGCGGCGGAGCGATTTATGACCTGGCGTGCTACAACGTCCATCAGGCACGCCATATCTTCGGCGAGGAGCCGGAATCTGTCTTCGCGGCGCAGACAGAAGGTGTCGAGGTCGACGACGCCGTCTATACTACTCTGATCTTTTCCGGCGGGCGCACTGCGCAGCTGACAGTCGGGTTCGATAGTTGGGCTTCGCAGTATGTGGAGATAAGCGGCGACGCCGGACTATTGAGAATAGACAAAGCCTGGAATAACGAGAATCAGGACGTGGCGCTGGAATACCATTCGGCGAACGGCGTGGAGACGATCCCTTTTCCACCGACGCATCAGTTCACGCACCAGTTGGCGCATCTCTGCAACTGTCTTGACAGTGGACAGCCGCATCGGATTTCACCCGAGAACAGTATCGCGCAGATGCGGGTTCTGGATGCGATTGCCGAGTCGATGCGGACGGGAGCGGTCGTCCGCCTGTGAATCGTCAGGAAAGTTGACAAAGCTATGCCGGTTGGATAGGATTTGGTCTGGTTCCTGATTAAGATTATCTCCCTTTTCGCAGTTTCAACGCGGCGGGAGGAAGGCTGGAACGACGTAACAAGGCCACAGGAGAAATCAGCAATGGCAGTCATTGACGCAATTCCGACGATGGAGCGGGACCTCAGGTATTTCCCCGCCACGACCACAGAACCGAAGAAGCTGTCCCGCGAGCAGATTGACTACTTCAATGAGCATGGGTACGTGTTTCCAATTGACCTGTTTTCGAAAGAAGAGGCGGACGCCAACCGCCGCTATTTCGACAGCCTGCTGAAGATGGCGTCGGACGCCGGGTTAGACAGTTATTCGGTCGAGAGCTGGCACACGCATTGCGCCGGCGTTTATGATCTGGTCACAAACGATCGGATTCTCGACTACGTTGAGGATATTCTGGGGCCGAATCTTGTTTGCACGATGACGCACTACTTTTCCAAAATGCCCAGTGATGTCAAGTCGGTTTACTGGCATCAGGACGCCTCGTTCTGGGCGCTGACGCCGAGTAAGGTCGTAACCGTCTGGCTGGCAATCGATGACGTGGACGTGGAGAACGGGGCGATGAAGCTGTTTCCGGGCACGCATTTGCTGGGCCGCATTCCGTTCGAGTGGGTAACGGACGAGGAGGAGGGTGTGCTCAACCAGCATGTTCACAACCCGGAGCGATACGGGCAGCCGGTTTCGGTCGAGTTGAAGGCCGGACAAATCTCGCTGCACACCGACATGATTCTGCATGGATCGCAGCCGAATCCATCCAACCGTCGCCGCTGCGGCCTTACAATCCGCTATTTTCCACCGGACGTGCGAGGGCCCGAGCAGGACAGCGCACCGGCGATCATTGCCCGAGGCGTCGACCCGAGCGGCTACTGGCAGCCTATGCCGCGGCCGGAGGGCGAGGCAATCCCGCCCCGTTTTCTTGAGGAGCAGAAGCAGTAGTATTGGGCCTACAGGGAAGAAGCGAACTTTCCCTAGAGCGATAGCGGTGCAACATCCTCGTTGCGCATGGATGTTGCACCGTTTTTTGTTGGCCGAACTTCGGTGAGAATCGTCTTTCTAACCGGGATCAGACTGCAAGCGCTTCTTCGAAAAGAGAAGGAAAGTGTCTGTAGGGATCACCCGGATCACGGAAGAGGATCTGCTGGCGGGGTGTCAGTACGGCGTTTGGCGGCTGCTGCACGCGCCTTGCCGTCCAGGCCACGTGTGAAACGCAGTATTTGTAGAGGAGAGCCCTTCGTTCGTGCTGTGCTTGCCAGGCGGCCGTGCCATGCGTCAGGGCCTCGGTGAACAAGATTGCTGAACCAGCCGGGGCTTCGGGAATGATGACGCTGGGAGAATCCTCGGGCGCTTCGTCGATCTGTTGAGGCAGCTTATAGTTGCTCTTGTGGCTGCCGGGAATGCAGCAGAACCCTCCCAACCCCGGTCCGGTATCGGTAAGGCACCAGGTCACGACGACAAATCCGTTATAGATCTGATCGTCGCGGAAGGGGACGTATTCGCCCGCGTTCGCGCCTGTGGTCGGGGAAGTGGCTCCGTAGTCGGCATGGAGCCGTCCGCGCGGCATCCCTTCTTTCATGTACATGCCATAGATTCTGTCGAGGCGGAAGCAATCACCCAGGCGCAAACGCAGGATCGGCATAATCCGATCATGGTCCAGAAGATCGACGAAGGGCTGGCCCCACTCGAGGAAGCCGGGGCCGTCAGGCGCGCTGCCGAAGCGTTGCGTCTGGCCCGGGGCGGGAAGCTGCTGTACATCCAGCAGGCGGTTCAACGTATCGACTTCAGACGCGGTCAACGCGTCTTCAATCACCAGGTAGCCTTGCACATCAAAGAGATACTGCAGCAGATGAAGATCACTCATTTGGCGCCCTCTGTATCCGATTGAACTCCCGGACTGATTGCCGTTCCGAAGCAGGTCCAGCGATGCATATCATATGACATTTCGGAGACTGGCGCAACAGCTCCGGAAAAAGCTCGGACGACACAGCGTCCCATTTCTGCCGGAATTCGCTGTGCCGCCCGAGTTCAGTTCAGCGCCGCAAGACGTAACAGCGCTAAGACGATGATCGTGATGTCAATCTACTGCTTCTTGAACAGGTCCGATAGTCGGGCTCAGTCCGCGCTTCAGGATGCCTTCGCTGTCAGTGTAGGTAACGTAGACCCTCAGGAAAGTTCCGACGTCCGAACTCGACGGCGTGTAGGAGGCAGTGTCTTCGGCGTCAATGTTATTGATATCGTCCCAGTCGCTGAGCGCAGTCTCGGAACTCTGCCACTGCCAATCACTGAGGTTGGTGTAGGCATCCTCTGAGAGCGACAGCTGGGCGGTGATTTCCTGACCGACGGTAGGACGCTGGTCCGTGTTGAAATAGACGGTGTTCGTCTCGGTCTGCGGGGTGGGTGTTGGCGTTGGCGTGGCGGTCGGCTCAGGCGTTGGCGTGGCCCCAGGCCCCGGGACGAGCCCGTTGGACGGGAACCAGTCCGACCAGGGGCCGGCGCCGAGGAGGTTACGCCCACGAGTACGGAAGCGGTAGACTCTTTCAGGATCGAGTCCCTTGACCGTATAGGAGACAGCTTCGGTACCTTCCGTTACGCCGGAAATCGTAATCTCGCCTTGAGCCGTCCAGGACTCTCCGGTTCCCACAGACGTCCACTGGATATCGTAGGAAGAGACGTGGAGCAGGGGCAACGAGAGCGGCAGGGGCGCTGTCTCAAACTGGACAGTGAGCTCCTCCATCGAGTGTTGCTGCACTTGACCTGTGACGGACCTTGGCGGGGGCGCCATGCTCATCGCCGCTACGATTGCGCCTACCACAACTAAAGCTCCGACTACGGCCAGGGAGAATTTGTTAATCAGCAGACGCAACATGGCAACGCTCATGCGCAAAATTACGTGTAAGAAGACACGAAAGACCATCTGTACGCGATTTACTTCTCTCATTGGCAGGTTCGCCATTCTATCAACCTCCTGGCTAAATGATTCCGTGGCTCCGAAATGATGTGAATCTTGTGAAAACTCGGGCTCTAATTTTCAGTTCGAAAGTGCGCTTTTCGTCGTGTCGATTGAATTTTCAGTATAGTAGCTGGAAATTGGATTGTAAATCCGGCCGCGGTAGAAATTTCGACACAAAAAAGGCGGATGTAACCGTCTGATTTTCGAAAGAATACTCTGGTAGAGAGCCGCTCTTTGCGTTGAAACAGCGAAAAACCGGGACTCGTCGACGGCATCGACAGGTTGGCTACGAATCGTCAACGTCTTCAAGAAATTGACAGATCGTACGGGAGGCGTAATGCACTCTGTTGTTAGGGCGAATGCGTGGGAGAGCCGTCCATCTGAATGGGGCACTGGGCGGCGCTCAAAAGAGAAAGGGTGAGTTCAACAGGAGGCCTGCTTGCGAGTACGTGCCCGTCAGAGTTCTTGCTTCGTGTTGTGCAATGGCTGGACGTGCCGGCGACGCGAAGAGTCAGGGGCTGTCCAAATTTTCGGGTAACTGGATTGCGAAGTATTGCGCGCCGCGAACTCGCGCGGTCGACACGGGGTTGACTCATGCCGTAACTTGAGTCGAGGGGAAGATTTGTTTGGATTATGACTGCAACTCGACCGGCAGGTTCCGAGTCGATTCGTCCTGCTTTTTGCAGAAGGGTACAGCGCCGATCAGTCTTCCACGGGGCCGATGGTCTGACTGAGCGCCCTTTTGCGCTCGTCTTCGCTATCGATGTAGAGGGCAGATGCACGCAGGTATTTGCCTTCGTCTGCGCTGGTGGGTGTGTATCTGGCCGAATTCGACGCGTCGTAGTCGGTGATATCTTCCCATTTGCCGAGGCCGTCGTTAGACCGCTCCCACTTCCAGGAACCGAGATTTCTGTACTGGCTCTTGGGAAGGGTAAGTTCAACGGTTATCTGGATGTCGACGCTGGGCGGGCTCCCCCCTGACGCGAATCTGACTACGTCAGCAACGGTTTCTACGGAGATTACGGGGCCGATGGTCTGGCTCAGCCCTCTCTTGTAGTCTCCACCGCTATCCAGGTAGACTACTGAGACGCGGAGGTATTTACGATTTTCGAGCGAGGAAGGGATGAAGATCGAGGAATCTTCGGCGTCGTAGTCGGTAACATCGGTCCACCCTCTGAGGGCATTATCGGAGCGGTCCCACCGCCAGCGGCCGGGAGCGCTGTAGTCGGACTTGGGAAGCGAGATGCGTGCGCGCACGGCGCGACTTACGACGGCGGGGGCGTTACCAAATACGAATTCCACTGCGTCGGTATCGATTTCCGCCCCGACAACCGGGCCGACCGTTGGGCTTAGCGCCGTCTTGGCAACTTCATCGCTATCGACAAAGTCAACGGAGGCGCGGAGGTATTTGCCATCGTCGGCTGCAACCGGGGCGTAGAGTGAGGAATCGGTCAGCCTTGCGCCGGGTACGTCTCGCCAGTTGGTCAGTCCGTCGTCGGAGCGCTCCCATTGCCAGCGTGAGCGGTCGGTGTAGCTGTCCTCGTCGAGGGTCAGGGCGACGCGCACGGTTTGACCGATCACCGGCGGATCTCCACCTTCGGCGATTCGAACGACATCGACGACCGTTTGGCGGGTTGGCGTAGGCGTTGGAATGGGTGTTGGCGTAGGAGCCGGCGGGGGGTTGACGATGATACATGCGCTCAAGATCACTGCGGCGAACAGTGCAGCCATCCAAATGAACAATGATCCGCTCGGCCGGCGCCCGATCTCGGACGGAGGCATCTGGCGGAATCGGCTGCTATCATTGGCAGGCATGCGTTCGTTCTCCTTCATACGGTCGTGGTCTAAGAGAGGGCCCCACAATTGCCGGGTTCCGAGCGAATCGTCACCGCAGGACACCTTGGTGTCCTGAAAACAGTCGTCAAATGAGTATACAGACAGGCAAATTGAAAGTCAAACAGTTGGGCAATGCCGGGGGTGCGATTCAAAATGGGGGCGAGTTTCCGGCTGCCTCTGTCCAACTGCACAGGCTGCGGGCGAGACGCCCGCGATCTTTGCGCTGTCCAGCAGGGGCTTGCAGGCCAGCTGGTCTCGTGGTGTCGCTGGCAGCGCAAACCCAGTGAGGCGCCCCCAAATCTGGGATGCACCCAATGCCGGGGCCGGGACTTCCTGTCAGTGGGAGGAAGAGTGCGGGGATCTCGTCCAAGTCGGCGACGCGTGTGAGGCTTGCGCGAGTTTAAGCGGGGCAGTGGATTGAATGGAGATCAGCCTTTGACGCCGGTTATGACAATTCCCTGAATGTAATTCTTCTGGGCGATGAAAAAGAGAATAATGCAGGGCGACAGGATGATCAGAGTTCCGGCTCTCTATTGAGCCAGGCGAGGTTGAAACGGGCCAGGGTAAGGCGTTCGTAGGGCTGACTTTCGCCGCTTTCATAGAGGCAGCACAGGTCTCCGCTGGGCAAGGCGGCCAGGTCTGAGTAGGCGGAAGGGCCGGTGTGGAGAGTTTGGGCTACCGGCCAGGTGCGGCCGCCGTCGGGGCTGAGGCGGACGGTCATACGCTCGCGGCGGGTGCTGGCCGGATTGGCGAAGAGGAGCTGTCCGTCGGGGAGGGCATCCAGGCTGCCCTGGCAGACGGGCTCGATCAACGTTTCGTCCCACTCGAAATCGGTGAAGGAGTTGCCTTGGTCATAGCTGCGGGCCACAGCTCTTTGCGTGCCGCGGACGAAGTTGCGGCAGTTGATGTAGAGGCTGCCGTCCTGGAGCTGGGCGATGGCGCACTCATTGGTGCCGGCTTCGACGTCGCCGCCCAGCTGCCATGTTTTGCCGCGATCGTCGCTGTAGATGACATGGGAGTGGTACGGGTCACGGCTTCGATCGAAGTGGAGGCCGACGATGTGATCGCAGGGGACGACGAGGCGGCCGGAGGCGAGCTGGATGCCGTGACAGGGGCCGGTGGCGTACCAGGTCCATTTTGGATCTTTGACGGAGGAGGTGATTTCGCGCGGCTCGCTCCAGGACTGGCCGTCATCGACGCTGTGGGTGATCCAGACTGTGCGGGGCGCCTTGCCTTCGCAGATCATGATTTCGTCGCCATCAGCCAGGTTTTTGCAGAAGGGCAGCCAGATGGCGCCGGTCTCGCGTTCGACAAGGGGGCACGGGTTGCCGCAGGTCATGCCGGCTTCGGTGACCACAACCTGAATGGGCTTCCAGGTGCTGCCACTATCGAAGCTGCGGCGAAGAATGAGGTCGATCTCGCCGGCGTCGCCGCGGCCATGTTTGCGTCCTTCGGCGAAGGCCAGGAGCGTGCCGCGGCCGGAGACAGCGAGGGCTGGGATGCGGTATGTGTGGTAGCCGTCCTGGCCGCTGGTGAACAGATGCTCTTGCTCACACCGGGGTTGGCGGGAGTTTTCATTTGCGCCCATGCTGGTCAAGTCCTCTCAGCCGATATCTTCGAGTTCGATGAAGACGCCTACCAGGTGACTGGACCCGGCGGGATCGCCATAGTTTGTGTAGTCCACCCACATAATGGTGCCGTTTTCGAGCATCAGCCAGGATGAGTAGCCATGATCGGGCGCCGGCGCCTGTTCCGGATGGTTTCCATGTATTTGTATCATGCGTTTTTGCTGGTAATCGTCGGGGAAGGTCTCTGATTCCCCTCCCCAGACCCATGCGAAGTCATCCAGGGTTGGGTTCAGCACGCGGTAAGAGACGTAACGCCAGTAACTACGTCCTCCGGTTTGGGGTTGACCGAACTGGGTATAGCCGCTGAGGGGGCCTGCACGACGGGAGTCGCCGATCGGCTTGTCCTCGCGGAAGATGCACTGGTTTATCACGGTTTCACCGTCAACCTGAATGCGCAGGAGGCCGCGGCGGTGTCGGATGGTGATGGTGCGGTACTGGGTCATGTCGACGGCATGGCGGAAGTCGGCGCCCTGGCGGCTCCAGATTCCATCAGAGGCGACGTTGACAACGACGCCCAGCTGAGAAATCGACATGAACGCGGCGGTCTGGCCGGGCCTGCCTTCTACCTTGAGCACGGCCTCCATGTGGACATCACTGCGTGCGGACTCGGGCGGCAAGAGGCAGTAGCGGGCCTCGTGGCCGGGCAGATTGTCGATCACGAGCGCGGCGCCATCCAGGCTTGCGGAATACTTGCGGCGGGGTCCGCCGATCTGGTAGGTACCTGCCTCGGCCTTGATGTCGCCGCACCAGCCGTAGGTTCCCAGAGGCCCGTTTACGTGACGCCCGCTGACGAAGATGCGGCCGTCAGGGAGCTGCTTGGCATAAGGACGATCGAGGGCAAAGGGGCACATTTGGAGGGGAGACCAGGTGCGGCCGCTGTCGGTGGAGAAGGCCACGAAACAGGGGATGCCGGCATGGTGGTTCTCGCGCATAATGCAGGCCAGCTCCTGGCCGCCGACGGCGTCGGGGTTGTCCAGGAGGACGATGGCGCCTTCGCAGACGCGGTGGTATCCATCGTAGGCGACCGTGGAGGCTTCGTACCAGGTTTCGCCGCCGTCTTCGGAGCAGGAGAGGATGACGGCAAACTCCTGGGTATCGCCGCGCATGATGTGAGAGACGACGCCGAGTCTGCCGTCGGGCAGATCGAGGATGCGGTCGGGCTCGAAGCCCATGATATTGGGCTTTTGGGCTTCGGTCCAGGTGTCGCCGTCGTCTTCGCTCCAGTATAGCCAGTTGCCAGGAGGCTGGTCTTCGTGGAAGTGGCTGTGGTCGTCGTGGTCTATGATGACAACGAGGCGGCCGTCGCTGAGGCGGCTGAGACGGGGGGTGACGAGGCGCTCGTCGCCCTGCTGGAGATTGGCCTGATCGATCTCGCGGTGCTTGAACCAGGTGCGGCCTCCGTCATCGCTGGCGAGCAGGGTCAGGACCTGGTTCACCTGGGACCAGTGGGAGTCGGTATCGGAGTAGATCAGCATGAGCCGGCCGGATGGCAGCTCGATGATATCGGGGTTTTTGGTGAATCTTCCCGGGCTGCGCCAGACGTCGAAGACTTTATTGGCAACTGAACGTGGATGAATATGCACAACTGCTCCTTTGCGTTCTGATAAGAGATTGATTCTGTGGTGGAGGCGGCGAGCAACCCGGGAGTTCGCCAGCGGCGCGGATAGAACCGGTCAGTTGAGGAGAGCCTCGAAGGCGGACATCCACTCCTCGAAGGTTGCGGTCGCTCCCTGGCCGCGCACGATAAATGGCGGCCGCTTAGTCCTCTCCAGTTTGGCGCGCATGAATTCTTCGCCATCCAGGACTTCCTGGGACGCGGTGTAGGTTCCCGGTGTACGGCAGTAGCGGATGTCGATGCTCCAACGAACTTCGTTGGTGCGGTTCACTTTGCTGCCGTGGAAGGTCATGTTGGAAAAGAGGAGTATATCGCCCATCTTCATGGGCATTGGAATAGGAGTGCCGCGTTCTTCCGGGTCCTCGAAAGAGCGCATGTTCATGTTCTTATCGCGCTTGCTGTCGATGAGCTCCCAGGCGTTGCTGCCGGGGATCAGGTAGAGGCAGCCGTTATTTTCGTCGACGTCGACGAGAGGGATCCAGACGGTGATGATGTGGGCGTGCCGGGACTGTTTGCCGTAGTACTGGCTGTCCTGATGGAGAGGAAAGGCGGTCAGTTCGCTATCGGGCATTTTGGGGCGCAGATGATAGTCGCCATTGAAGCTGATATTCGGTCCAAGGAGAGGTTCGAGAGCGTCTACGATACCGGGGTGTTGGATCAGGGCATGCAGTTCGGGGCCGAGAGCGGGCTGATTCCAGGAACGCAGGCGGATCTCGTTTTCGCGGTGGAGGGCTGCAAGGCACTGGCCGAAGGGCAGGTCGTCGAAAGGATTCTTGATTTTGCCGTCGTTGAACATTTCTGTGGCGTAGATGCCGACTTGACGGTGGATGCAGGCGCGCAGCGGTTCGAGATCGGCGGGGGGGATTGCCTGGGGGACATGCAGGTAGCCATTCTGTTGGTAGTTGTCACTCATCGTTCGACTCTCCACTTGGCGGGTATCAGATGGGGGCGTACGGAGTATTTTCGCGTTTTCTTGAGAGTCGTGCAACTTGGAACTGCAGTGGTCGGTACGGCAGTGGTCAGTGTGATGGGCCTTCTGTCTGGATCGGGATGCACCCGATCGAGCGGGTGCGATTCAAAATGGGGGCGAGTTTCCGGCTGCCTCTGTCCAACCGCACAGGCTGCGGGCGAGACGCCCGCGATCCTGGTGAGGCACCCCCAAATCTGGCGCACACCCGATCGATCGGTCTAGTTGACAGGGTAGCATCGATGGACATATACTTGCACGGACAACTTAATCGGTTTCCGAATGGGTGCGCCTTCCGCCCGGATGCGCGGCACACAATGGGGGAAGTCCGGTGAAGTTCAGATGAACCAGTCCGGCGCTGTCCCGCAACGGTAGGGTGAAGTAGGATTCACCAAGCCCGATAACCCGCCTCTTCGGATGCTCAGTCGAGTGGACCTGCAGTGTGCTGGCAGGTCAGTTCGAAGACCACCTTCGTGGATTGAGGGGGATGAGCGGCAAAGTCAGTTTGTACGCCGTCCGCCATTTGGCGGTTTTTTTATCCAGGCGATCCACCCTGAAGGTGGATCGCTTTCTGTTTTTGCCAGAGGGTGCGAAGTGAACGGTCGGGGATTGTTTTGTCCTGAATACAGCGAGCGACGGAGGACGCTGGCCGTGCTCTCCGCGATGCTGGCCGACGCGATGCTGGGCGATCCACCGTCGCGTTTCCATCCAGTGGCGTGGATGGGGAGTTGGATTGGTGTGTTGAGAAAGATGGCGCCGAAGCGGGGGCCGTTGGCGGACCTGTTGTACGGGGCGGTGGCAATCGGCGTTAGCGCGTTAACACTCTGGCTGATGGGGAGGTGGGTGACGCGTTATTTGGAGCGATGGCGGTGGGGGTGGCTGGCTGAAGGCGCGGTGCTATCGCAGTTGATTGCCTGGCGGGGTCTGATGCGGGCGGGCAGGGAGGTGGCGCAGCCGCTGGAGCGGGGCGATCTGTGCAAGGCCAGGCGGCAGCTAGGCTGGCACCTAGTGAGCCGGGAGGTATCGCGGCTGGACGGGAGTTTGGTGGCTGCGGCGACGATCGAATCGCTGGCCGAGAATAGTTCGGATAGTGTAATTGCGCCGTTGTTCTGGTATGGAATTGGGGGGCTGCCGGCGGCGCTGGTTTACCGGTTTCTGAATACTGCCGATGCGTTGCTCGGTTATCGGGATGAGGAACGGGAGTGGCTGGGGAAGAGCGCGGCACGGGCGGACGACGTGGTCAACCTGGTACCCGCGCGGCTGACTGCCCTGCTGATCGTTGCGGGGGCGGCGCTTGGAGGGGGAAATGGAGGAACTGCATGGCGGATCTGGCGTCGGGACGGAGGGAAGACGGCGAGCCCGAATGCGGGCCAGCCGATGAGCGCGGCGGCGGGAGGGCTGGAGGTCGTGTTGGAGAAGGTCGGGCATTACCGGCTTGGAGAAGGGTTGGCGAAGCCGCAAGCGGCTGACATTGGGCGCGCGAGCCGGCTTCTTTCAGTCAGTGTTTTCCTGGGGATAGCGGTCGGCGCGGCGGCGGCGCTCTTCCTCCCAAAAGTGGGGGTTTTCGGGAAGGGTCGCGTTGCGACAGGGCGGCAACCGGCAGGCAGAGGAGGTAGTGGGTGATTGAGAAAAGCGTACCCAACATGAGACCTTACGGGCGGCAGCTGTTTGTCTGCAATCACGGAGACTGTGCGCCAGCCGAGGAGGCCGAGCGGCTTCACCGCCTGGTATTGGAGAGGAACCGACAGCAGGGGCTGAACAAGCTGCGTAACCCGCATCGAGTCAAGTGCACGCTGGCCGACTGCTTGGGTGTCTGTCAGGGCGGTCCGATCGCGGTCGTATACCCGGATGGGATCTGGTATCACGGGGTGGACGAGGCCGGCCTGGAGCGCATCTATCGGGAGCATTTGATCGGGGGAAAGCCTGTTGAGGAATTGATCTTTCACCGTCATTTTCCGGATGGCAAGGAGCCTGCCTACGCGCCCGAGATGCGGGGCGATGAAGCGCTGGCGCCGGCGCCGTGGGGACCTCTGGAGAAGGGTGCGGAGCTTCAGCTTGAATTTGAGGACAAGCTAGAGGAGGAGGCGCAATCGCGGCGATTGGAGGCGCGGCGCAGGCGTAAGAAGAAGGGGCTTATCATCGTCAATACGGGTGAGGGAAAAGGCAAGACGACAGCGGCGCTGGGCATTCTGACGCGGGCGTGGGGACGGAGGATGAAGGTCGGTGTGGTCCAGTTTCTGAAGCATGAGAATGCGCGGTTTGGGGAGATCCGGGCCGCGGAGCGGATGGGAGAGATCGACTGGATCAGCAGCGGGGACGGCTGGACGTGGACGAGCAGCAACATGGACGAGACTGCGGGGAGGGCGCGCCACACGTGGACAGTGTGCCAGGAACGGATTCTGAACGGCAGCTATGACGTTCTGATCCTGGATGAGTTTACGTATCTGCTGCATTACGGCTGGCTGGATGGGAACAAGGCGCTGGCGTGGCTGGAAGCGAATAAGCCGCCGATGATGCATCTGGTGATTACAGGACGGTACGCGCCGCGCAACCTGATCGATTTTGCCGATCTGGTTACGGAGATGCGGCCAATAAAACATCCGTTTGAGGACCAGGGGATTCGGGCGCAGCCGGGAATTGAGTATTAGTGGTCGGTGGATGCGGGTGGAGAACTGTTGGGGGAGATTGGAAAGGGTCCAGGGATGGCTGAGATTCGCAGGCGGAATATGGTTGAGCGGCTGGACGGGCGCATGGTCAATTCGGGGCAGCTGCGCGGCATGTTGTTTGTGTGCGCGACCGGTTGCTGTTGCGGGCGTACGGAGCGGGGCTTTGCAGAGGTGGACGAGGACCTGTACCACGCCGAGTGGACCCGGCGGAGGCTGCGCAACCGTGTGCATCTGAATCAGGGCGGTTGCCTCGGTCCGTGTGTGCTGGCGAACGTGGTGATGCTGGTGATGGACGGGCGCCCGGTCTGGTTTCACTCGGTAAACGACACGGCGATTGTCGGGGCGATCTTCGACTATATTGAGTGTCTGCTGGAGGACACCGAAACGCCGCCGCCACCGGTCCTGTTGCCGTACGTGTTCAACGGCTTCGCCTGGGATGGGGCGTCTGGTTCGGGGGCTGAGGCTGCGTTGCAGATGGCGGCGGAGACAAGCGGCGACGGTGTGCTCTTTCTTAGTCAGTCGGATACCGATCTGCTGGCGCTGGAGCGGGCGCGTGAATTGCTTCCAGAGGACTTTGCGAGCCTAGAGGCGGCCCACGTAGGGCGGTTGGCGGATGATGCGGCTGTGGATACCTTGCTGCAGCGGCTGCTGCCGGACGCGCAGGTGGTGGTGGCGCGGCTGCACTCGGGAAGGGCTTTCGAATACGGACTTGGACTTCTGCAGGAATGGACGGAGCGGACGGACGGTTTTCTGATCTGTTTGCCGGCGGTGGAGGCGTTTGATTACGACCTGATGGCCCGTTCCAATGTGGGCGTGCCTCTAGCGCAGGCGATCAGCGCTTATTTCCAATGCGGGGGGCCGCAGAATCTTGCCAACGGGCTGAAGTGCCTCAGTGATCACCTGCTGATTAGCGGGTGGGGATTTGACCAGCCGGAGGAGTTGCCGCTGCACGGCATCTATCAGCCAAGCACGGAGCACTGGGAGACGGCGGGTGAAGGGGGCTGCTGTGCCGGTGGGGAACTAATGCAGGCTTTGCCCGATACCGCAATCGAGACGGGAACGGCTGGAAGCTCGACTGTAGGGATTTTCTTTTATCGAGCCCACCTGTTGAGCGGAAATACCGAGTTTGTAGACGCGTTGGCGGCTGAGTTCCAGGAACGGGGCATGGATGTGCGAGCTGTCTATACGCAGTCTCTGAAGGAGTGCGACGAAGCGGGGCGGCCGCTGGCGCTGGGCGTGATGACGGAGGCGGGCCCGGTTGACGCAATCGTGAGCACGCTGAGCTTTGCGTTGGGGGACGGCGGCGAGGTCTTCGGCGATATTGATCTGCCGGTCTTTCAGGCGATTTATTGCAGCAACGACCGGGCGGCCTGGCAGCGTAACGGTCGGGGCCTGGGGTCGCTGGACACGGCGATGAACGTGGCGATTCCGGAGTTTGACGGCCGGATCGTGGGCACGCCGGTCTCGTTCAAGGAGGTGCTTGGGGAAGGCGGGACGCGCTATGTTCCGGACGGCGAGCGGATCGGCCGTCTGGCAGGAATTGTTGAGAAGCATATAGCTTTGCGTCACAAGGCGAATTCTGAGAAACGGATTGCCGTTGTACTGACAAACAGTTCAGCGAAGGCGGCGCGGGTGGGCAATGCCGTAGGGTTGGACGCGCCGGCATCGCTGATGAAGCTGTTCGACCGCATGAAGAAGGCCGGGTACAGGATCGGTCCGCTGCCTGAATCGGGTGATGAACTGCTGTTTGAGTTGATTGGCCGCTTCTCCTACGACGTTACCTGGTTGAAGGAGGAGCAGCTGGCGGAAGCGTATAAGTTGTCGACAGAGCAGTACGCGGGGTGGCTCGAACAGGCGCCCGAAGCCAGCCGGGAGGAAATGGAGAAGCAATGGGGGGAGGCTCCGGGGGGCGCTTACGTTCATGACGGGGGAATTGCGCTGTCCGGGCTGGAATTGGGCAATCTGTTTTTGGCGCTGCAACCACCGCGGGGCTACGACATGGACCCGAACCAGATCTATCACCGGCCGGATTTGCCGCCTCCGCACAACTACCTGGCGCTCTACCGCTGGCTGCGCCACGTTTGGCAGGCCGACGCAGTCGTCCATATGGGCAAACACGGGACGCTGGAATGGCTGCCGGGCAAGAGCGTGGGACTGAGCGAGGCCTGCTTTCCAGACGTAATCCTGGAGGACTTGCCGCTGGTCTACCCTTTCATCATCAACGACCCGGGGGAAGGGAGCCAAGCTAAGCGGCGAGCGCACGCGACGATCGTGGACCACATGACGCCGCCGATGACGAGCGCGGGCGCGTACGGGGCGCTGGCCGAACTTGCGCAGCTGGCGGACGAGTATTACGCGGCCGAGCAGCTCGATCCGACGAAATTGCCGATTTTGCAGAGGCAGATATGGGAGATCATCGAACGCGACCGCCTGGATGATGACTTGAAGTACATATTGAGAGCGGACCACGGCGACCACTCTCACGACTGGGACGGGTCTTATCTTGATGATGGAACGCCCACGGCTCTGGGCGAAATGCAGGGCGCGCAGGTGGCCCATCTGCTGGAGGACATCGAGGGGTATCTGTGTGAGTTGACGGGTGCCCAAATCCGGGACGGCCTGCATATTCTGGGGACGGTGCCGGAGGGTGAGCAGCTGGTCGAGACGATGTATCACCTTGTCAAGCTGCCCAACGCGGACGTTCCGTCGCTGCCTGACGCGGCGGCCCGCATCGCTGGGGAAGACTGGCTGCAACTGCAGGAGAGATTGGGTGACCGCCGGCGTGATCTCAACTCCGAAGTCACGACGAATGCAGACCTGGTGGAGCGGATCGAGGAGGAATGCAAGAGGGGGCTGGCCCTTATGGCGGGGTCAGGGTGGCGGATGGAACGGGTCTCGGACATTGCGACGGAGTCAGCAGGGCGCATTGCCGCCTTGGGCGCCGGGGGAGCGGGGACAGTGCCGTCGGATGGTGAGGCGGAGCTTGCAGAGTTTAAGGATGTCCTCTGCTATGCAGCCGAGTCCATTGTGCCCAGTTTGCTGGAAGGTGGAGAAGCGGAAATCGGCAATATCATTCACGCCCTGGACGGCGGCTTCATCCCTCCAGGGCCGAGCGGGTCACCGACGCGGGGCATGGCGCACGTGCTGCCGACGGGACGCAATTTTTTTGCGGTCGATCCGCGGGCGCTGCCGACGATGGCATCTTGGCAGGTAGGGCAGGGGCTGGCAGAGACGCTGATCAGCCGGTACCAGGGGGAGGAGGGGAGGTTCCCGGAGAGTGTGGGGATCAGTATGTGGGGAACGAGCGCGATGCGGACGGCGGGGGACGACATCGCGCAGGTGTTGACGCTGTTGGGGGCGCGGCCGGTGTGGCAGCAGGAGAACCGCCGCGTGACGGGCGTGGAGCTGATCCCTCTGGAGGAGCTGGGGCGGCCGCGGGTGGATGTTGTTTGCCGCATCAGTGGGTTCTTTCGGGATGCGTTCCCGCATCTGGTCACACTGATAGACAGCGCGGTACAGATGGCGATCAATGCGGATGAGGAACCGGAGATGAATTTCCCGCGCAGACACGCGCTGGCCAGCGAGACTGCATTGAGACTGGCGGGTGAGGGGGAGGCGGCTGAGGAAAAGGCCAGGTACCGTATTTTTGGATGCAAGCCGGGCAGCTACGGGGCCGGGATTCTGCCGCTGATAGACGCCAAGAACTGGCAAAGCGACGAGGATTTCGCACGCGCGTACCTTCTTTGGGGCGGCTATGCATACGGGCGCCAGCAGGCGGGCGTGCCGGCGGAGGCGGAGTTCGCGCGGGCGCTGGGCACGGTGCAGATTGCGACGAAGAATCAGGATAACCGCGAACACGACATTTTCGACAGTGATGACTATCTGCAGTATCACGGCGGAATGATTGCGACGGTGCGGGCGCTGACGGGGCGGAATCCGATCCGCTATTTCGGGGATAGCAGCAACCCGGATCGTGTACGGACACGCGATCTGCGGGAGGAGGCGCGGCGTGTCTTTCGCAGCCGCGTGGTGAATCCGAAGTGGTTGGAGAGCATGCGGCGCCATGGGTACAAGGGGGCTCTGGAGATTGCGGCGACGGTCGATTATCTCTTCGGCTACGATGCGACTTCGCAGGTGCTGGACGACTGGATGTACGAGCGCGTGACGAATGCGTTTTTGCGAGACGAATCGATGCAGCAGTTTTTTTCGGAGAGCAATCCGTGGGCGTGGCAGGCGATCGCGGAACGGTTGCTTGAGGCGATCGAGCGGGGTCTTTGGCAGGACCCGGATGCCGTAGATGCGGCGCTGCTTGAGGCGGCCAGAGAGTTGGGTTTGGAGGAGCTGAGGCAGGGCCCCCGCCAAGGACCGCGGAGTTAAGTCTTTTTTGGCCAGGGAGGACCACCGACAACATCTCTTTGAGAAGAGAGAGTATACGGGGTCGGAGATGGTTAACCAATTCAGGCGATTGCTACGAAAGGAAAAGTGATGAAGACGAGTTTCGTGTTGGCTTTGGGTTTGATTGTTGCGGCGCTGGCCGGTTGCGTGGTTGCGCCGATACCTACGGTGGAGACGGGTCCTGAGACTGTAGACGGGGTAGGGGAAGGCCCGGTTGCGCCCGAATCGAATCTGTCTGAGGCGTGTATTGAAGCTTTCGACCCTGATATTGACTATTTCCCCGACAAGATTACGCCTGACCATGCGGAGGGTTGGAGCGTGGCGTATCACGGGCACTTCAAGGTGCTGACGCTGCACAACCCGTGGCGGGGCGCGGAGGAGACATTCCAGTATCTGCTGGTGCAGTGCGGCGCGCCGACGCCGGAGGGATTCGATGACACGCCGGCGATAGAGGTACCGGTGCGGAGCGTTGCGGCTCTGACTTCGACCGTTTTGCCGCATTTGCATGAGCTGGGTCTTCTGGAGCGGTTGGTGGCGGTGGACCGGTTTGACTATATCAACACGGCTGCCGTGCGGGAGATGATCGACGCGGGGGCGGTGCAGGAGGCGGGGACCGGCACGGGGGTCAACACCGAGATTCTGATCGACGTGGATCCCGAACTAATCATTACATTTGCCTATGGGAATCTTGATTACGACACGCATCCTAAGCTGATCGAGGCGGGTCTGCCGGTGGCGTTGACGGCCGGGTACATGGAGACTTCACCGTTGGGCCGCACGGAGTGGTTGAAGGTTACCGCGCTCTTTTTCAATCAGGAGAAGCAAGCCGAGCGGGTCTTTGGCGGAATCGTCGACCGCTATGCGAAGATGGCGGAACTGGCGGCGGGCGTCGAGGAGAAACCGACGGTATTGGTTGGCATTGCACGAAGGGAATCGTGGCGCGTTCCGGGCGGAAACAGTTATTTTGCCCGGTACATTGCCGACGCCGGCGGCGCTTATCTGTGGCGCGACGATGAGTCGACGGGGTCGATCCCGCTGTCGATGGAGAATGTATTTGAGGCTGCGACTGACGCCGACATATGGCTGGCCAATACCGGATCCTGGTCCGGCGCGGCCGACATTCTGGCGGCGGATGAGCGGTACGGCAGCCTGGCGGCGGTGGAGCAGGGGTCGGTTTACAGCAATAACGCCCTGGTGAACGAGTGGGGCGGGAACGACTACTGGGAGACAGGGGTGGCCAACCCGGACTTGGTGCTGGCGGACCTGATCAAGATCTTTCATCCCGATCTGCTGCCGGAGCACGAGTTGATCTGGTTCCACCAGCTGGATTAGGCAGGGAAGAAGATGGCGCGGGCGCTGATGATGCTCGGCACACATTCTAATGCGGGCAAAAGTCTGCTGGCGACGGCGTTCTGCCGGATTTTTGCGCGCAGAGGTATGCGGGTGGCGCCGTTCAAGGCGCAGAACATGAGCAACAATGCGGGCGTGACGCCGGAGGGCGGTGAGATGGGCCGGGCGCAGATCGTACAGGCGGAGGCAGCCGGGATCTACGCGCATACGGACATGAATCCTGTGCTGCTAAAGCCGGAGGGGAACCGGAAAAGCCAGGTCGTTCTGAACGGAAGGATGGAAGGACGAATCGAGGCGCTCAACTGGTTGAAGACGAAGGAACGTCTGTGGGGCGAAGTGACGGCGGCCTATGACCGTCTTTCGTCCCGCTATGACGTCGTTGTATTGGAGGGCGCCGGCAGCCCGGCGGAGATCAATCTGAAGGCAGGCGATATCGTTAATCTGCGAATGGCGAGACATGCGGGGGCTTCTTGTGTGCTGGTTGGCGACATCGACCGAGGAGGCGTGTTTGCTGCGCTGGCGGGGACGATGCTGCTGCTGGAGCCGGAGGAGAGGCTTCAGATTGGCGGATTCTTGATCAACAAATTCCGCGGGGATCCCGCGCTGCTGGGGGACGGACTGGAGATGCTACGGGAAAAGGCATTCGGTGTGCCCACTCTAGGCGTGATCCCCTATGTGCCCGATCTGCGCATTGCGGACGAAGATGCCGTGCCGCTGGAGCGGGATCGGTCTGCGGCGGCGCTGGCAGAGGGACAGCTTGACGTCGCGGTTATCCATCTGCCGCGCATTGCGAATTTCGACGAGTTTGACGCGCTTGAGTTGGAACCGGGCGTGAGGCTGCGGTATGTGGAGCGAGCGCAAGATCTTGGGACTCCGGCGGCGGTCATTCTTCCTGGGACCAAGGCAACGCTATCCGACCTGGCCTGGTTAAGAGAAAGGGGTCTGGACCGGGCCGTTGCGACTGCACACGGACGGGGCGCGCAAGTGGTTGGTATCTGCGGCGGTTATCAGATTGCCGGTGAATGGTTGGCGGACCCGCTGGGGATGGAGGGGAAGCCGGGAGGGCAGGCGGCGGGTTTGGGTCTGTTGCCGGTTATAACGACGTTTTCCGCGCAGAAGGAGACACATCAGGCCAGCTTGCGCCTCCACGATGGCGAGACGGTGCGCGGGTACGAGATCCACACAGGAGATTCACGAGTCCCGGAGGGAACGGCCCGGTTCGGCGAAATCATCGAGCGAAGCGGACGGCCAGTACATGTACCTGACGGCGCGATTGCGGAAGACGGGAGCGCGTGGGGGTCCTATCTGCACGGCCTGTTTGAGAATGACGGTTTCCGGCACCGCTGGCTGCGCGGGCTGGGGTGGTCGGGCGCGGTTGTGGCGACGACGGCGCTTCGGAACCGGGAGTATGACCGGCTTGCCGACGCGGTCGAAGAGGCCGTTGACTGGAGGGCGGTGGAGGCGCTGATCACTTAGACCTTAGCGCTGCAGGCGGCTAACAGAATAGGCTCGCTCCCCTGTGTCTGTCTTCCGGGGGAGCGATTTCCCTCAATGGCTATTCAGATGCGCCGGGCGCACCATTGGATGCCGCGGAGAATTGTCTTGCGGAAGTTCGGGTCGACGTAGGTGAGATTGTCGTGGCCGGACTGGTAGCAGAAGACGCGGGCGTTTCTGAACTGGCGGGTCCAGCCGAGGACGCGCATGCTCCGGGGGTGGTCGGTCGTGAGCAAGAGGTGGCTGTCCTGGCCTGCGCTGACCATGGAGTAGGTCTCATCGACCATCTGCCAAGGTTCGATGCCCTGGGTAATAGGGTGGGCAGGGTCGGCGATTTGGACGGAGAGCTCCTGTTCATGGTCATAGCCGAAGCTGCGATCGGAGATTCCGACCAGGTCCGACCAGAAGGGCCACTGCTCGTAGGCCAGGATGGCGTGGTGGAGAAGAAAGATGCCCTGGCCGCTCTCGCCGAGCTTCTCGAGTACTGGCCGGGTCCTTTCTTCGGGCAGGCCGCGCGGCATGTTGTAGAAGAGAAATACATCGTAGGTGTCCAGCACATTGCCGACGTCGGCTGCCCAGTTGGCCTCCAGCTGGATGTAGCTGTCGACCTGGGGCATGTCGCGGAAGACGGCGTGGAAGCCGGGTACGTCGAAGAAGTGACCGCCGGTGATGACGGCGACTTTGATGCTGTCATTGTCGGGTCGATTTGTACTCATCGTTTGCTCTTTTCCTTTTTCACCAACTGAATACGGTCCCGAGGAGGTCATTGGGTCGATCGCGCAGGATGGCGTAGATGCGTTCCGCCTCTTCGGCGGCGACTACGTCCTGAATCAGAGAGGACAGGTCGATGCGGCCGCGGCGGTGGAGGCGGGCGAGATTTTCCAAGTCATCGACGTAGAAGTGGCTGTTTTGTTTAACGGTTATGAGGCGGCGCTGGGCCAGGTTGAAGGGGTAGTCCACCCTGTCGCGGCCGGCGATGAAGAGGACGCGGCCGCTAGTGCGCATTGCGAGGATAAGCTGTTCCTCCATTCCGGGGACGCCGGCAAAGTCGAGGACCGCGTCGAAGCTTTCGTCGGCAATCTGTGCCGACCAACGTGCGCCTTCGACATTGAGGGCCTGCTCGACGGCGCCGATGCGGCGGGCTATCTCGAGGCGGCGGTCGTTGATGTCGCAGATGGTGACGCGTGCGCCCTGCAGGGCCGCGAACTGGGCGGCGACCTGGCCTACGCAGCCAGCGCCGACGATGAGGACATTTTCGCCCATCTTCGGGTCGGCATTGCGTATGGTATTGAGGGCGACGGCCGCCATTCCGTAAATGGCGGCTTCGCGCAGGTCGACTTCATCGGGGAGTTTGATCAGGAGATCATCTTCGGCGACGACTATGTACTCGAGATGGCCGCCGGTGCTCTTGCCGACGAAGATCAGGTCGTCGACCTGGAGAGATTGGGCGTCAGATCCGGTCTCGATGACGCGGCCGACGGTCTGGTAGCCGGTTGGCATGGGCAGCAGTCTGTCACCGGGGGCGTAGTTGCCTTTGTGGAGTTGATTGCGTTCAGTGCCGTTGGTAATGCCGGAGTAGAGGGTCTTGATTTTGACTTGATTGGTGTGCGGCGGTGGGGGATCGGGCCAGTCGGGGACGAGGACTTTTTCTCTGACCTTGTCGTCGCGGGTTCTGAGTACGATTGCTCTCACTGGTCGTTCAGCCTTTCGGGAGGTTGCGGTCTGTCCGCGAGGGACACCGCTCTAGCTGCGGAAGGACGCGGAGAAAACCTTGACACCTTTCTTGATCCGCAGAGAGCGCAGAGGGTCGTGCAGAACGCCCTGACACTTTTTCTGATCCGTGGAGGACGGCCTGACGCTTTGCGGCTGGTGGCTGTGTGGACTATAAATTAATCTGCTGTTCATTCGCTGCAATACAAGGATAAGGCGGGATCAGCATGCCATACAACGGGGAACGGCGCAATGCCGGGAAGGATGGGCCAGGCATGGCTACAAAAACAAATAGTTCCTGGAGAGATGACTTTTCTGTGGGAATTGAGAAGGACAGTTGGGCGGGGGCGATCTCAGCGCTGGACTCGCAGAAGACGGCGCACGCGGGGACGCCGAGGCAGGCTGTGAAGTTGCAGGCGGCCAAGATCATGAGCAGGCATTATGGGGAGGGGACTGCTGGGTTGTACGAGGCAGCCACCGTATTTGCCGGATCGGAAAGTGAAGGGGCGCAGGAGGTCGGGCTTGTGTTGCTTGGGCCGATGTTTGGGCACAATCCTGCGGAAGTGACCGATATCATTTTCAGACTGGCTGATAGCGAGAATTGGGAGGTGAGAGAGTAGGCGGTGAGCACGCTGAGACGGGTGATCAGCGAGAATTTCGCGGCGATCTTTCCGACAGTGCGTGAGTGGGCAGGGCACGATTCGCCGAATGTGCGGCGGGCGGCGGCGGTGGCGAGCGGGTCCGCGGCGGGAAGCTGCACGGAGGAGGAGTGCCGGCAGTTGCTGGAGGATGACGATCCGTATGTTCGCAAGAACCTGGGGGCGTTTGCGATCGGGGACAGCTTTTTGAAGGCCCAGCCGGCGCTGGTGGCTGATTGGCTGGGGAGCGCGAGCAGTCATCCGCGGGCGCAGTGGAATGCGGCGATGGCACTGTCTGCGGCAGAGGCGGCGAATCATCTGGAGCTACTGTCAGGGTTGTTAGATCAGCTGGCGGCGGATGAGCGGACGGTGGTGCGCAGGGCTGTGTACAGGGCGGTGTTGAATCTGGCGAAGCGGATTCCGGAGGAGATAGCTCCTCTGCTCAAAAAGTGGAAGGATGATCCTGAGCGCTCTCATGTGTATGTTCACGTTGCGTCGAAAGTGCAAGGGTTTGAGAACTGAAGGGACGTCCGCGAGGGCAGCCGCATGGGCTGCCCCTATGATGAGGAGGTTCGGGCAGGTTCGATTTTGTGACAATGGTGGTTCATGGCCGTCCGGTCTGCGAATCAAGGGAGGGGCGGCCACATTGGGTCGGCGGGGATTCTTTCGAAGAATGGCACATGGCAGAACTTGAGCAAACAGTTCCGCCATGTGGATTGGGCGTAGACACCGTTACTTCCTATATGCAAGTGTTGTGAATCGTCACAGTGTTACAAATGGCGCTTCTTAGTTTTGCTTGAAGGTGATGTTGTTGCAGCCTACACTGTTGCTGATGGTCATGGACCACTTGGGCGAGAGAGGTGTCAGGTTCGAGAAGTCCTTTGAGTTATGGCTTCCATCGGTGTTGACACCAGCGGGGCAGTTCACGACCCAGATTTCGACGAAGGTGCCGGATGAGGCTGGTCCACCGAAGGGAGAGAAGCCCCACTTGCCGGTTGGTTTACCACAACCGGAGCATTTGGTGTTGCGCGGGCCGTTGAAGGCAACGTGTACGCAGACATTGTTCAACACATTGTTGTTCCTGTCATGGATCAGGCCTTCAAAGAAGGTCTGCTGATCGTTGCCAGGGCAGTTCCCGCTGTTGACGAGGGAGTAGGGGAACGGCGGCGGGGGCGGAACAGGCGTCGCTGTGGGAACAGGGGTCGCAGCAGGGGTTGGAATGGCGGGCGCAACCCGGACGAGCTCGGGATTGGTAGCTGTGACCAGCGGGGCATAGACCCAGCCGTACTGACTGCCGTAGATAATCTGCCACCAGCCACCGGCGGGGTTTTTGCCGGCGATTGTGTACTCGCTGCCGGCCGTCACCTGGCCGATGACGGCATAGTTGGTCCCGGGGCCGGCGCGCACGTTCATCGCCCTGTTGATTGACACTGTGGGGGAAGTGGAAGTTGCCGTTGGCGTGGGCGTGGAAGTTGCCGTTGGAGCCGGAGTGGGCGTTGCCGTGGGCGTGTCGGTGGCTTCCAGCGCGGCGAGTCTGACCTCGAAATCATTCATTCGATCGGACAACGACGTCACCAGTTCAACCATTGCCTCCACTGTTTCGGCCAAGCTTTCGAGCGTCAGCGTTGCGTCTTGCGCATAGAGCGGCGCGCCGACGCCGATGAGAAAAATAACGATCAGCAGAATAAGAAAGAGTTTCTTCATTTTCCCCCCTTTGCCTATTTCGCCTACCAGGATGAAATTGGTATGAAGTTAATAACAACAATTCAACTATATTTCCTGCCACTCAGATTGTCAATTCCCCTTTCCATGCCGGATATCTCCCGCAGTGGGGGTAGGATCCCGGGCAGAAAGGCGGACTGCGAACGTTAAGTCTTTGTTGCGAACCGAGATAGCGAATGATATGTAGAACTTGCCAGCGTTCAGACAACCGGGGTAGCAGTTACTGTGACTTAACGAGGCCAATCTATGCTGTTACGATGGAGCGTGCCGGTTTTGAAGCCTAGGGCGTATGAAAGGGCGAAGCTGGCAGCGGATGTTATTCGCGAGAGGCTGGAAAGAGTCACTTCGATAAAGGCTGACGCGCTGCGGTTCGACTTTATCGGGATCAGCACACTTTTGCTGGACGGGTATGGGAAGGTGTTGAGTTCGATTCTCTTGGGTATGGAAGTGGAGGACTGCAGTGGTCAGCAGCGGCGCTTTGGTGGGGGATTCCGCTTGATAGCAGTTTCTGTGGCCTGGCCCGGTCGGTAGGTGATGGATTCACTTTAGATAGATGAAAGTTGGGGCGGATGCTGGACCGTATATTTGACTATATTGTCGTAGGGGCGGGTTCGGCGGGGGCGGTGCTGGCAGCCCGGTTGTCGGAGGATCCTGAAGTGACGGTGTTGCTGCTGGAGGCGGGGCCGGATTACCGGTCACGGGAGGCGCCGGCGGCGATGCAGAGCCACAATCACGGCGAGATTTTGCTGGCAGGAGAACACAGGATGGTCTACCAGTGGCCAGGGTTGGCGGCGCGGCGCAGCGAAAGGCAGGAGCCGACGCCGTTTGTGCGTGGGCGGGGGATGGGCGGAAGCTCGGCGATTAACGGCTTGATCGGGCTGCGGGGCGAACTAGACGACTTCGACCGGTGGACTGCGTTGGGCTGTGCAGGATGGTCGGGCAGGGATGTATTGCCGTTTTTCATTCGGATGGAGGACGACCTTAACTTTGGCGATGCGCCGTACCACGGGCGCGGCGGGCCGATACCGCTCTGTCGGGTCCCGTTGGAGGAGTGGGGCGCTGTGGACCTGGCGCTACGGGACGCGGCGGTCGGGCTGGGTTACGGTTGGGCGGAGGACTATCATGCGCCGGGGAGTACTGGGGTATCTCCGGTGGCGCTGACGATGCGAGGCGACAAGCGTGTTTCGACGAATGACGGCTACCTGGAGCCGGTACGGGGGCGAGACAATCTGAAGATCATTAGTGAGGCGCTTGTCGACCGGGTCGAATTTGAAGGGGATTCGGCTGAGGGGGGAACTGGACGGCGCTGGCGCGCGGTGGGCGTGCACGTGGGGGGAATCGACGGCGCGGCAGGTGGGACATTTGCGGATGGCGGGCGGACCGTTTTGCGCGGCAGGGAGATTCTGCTCTGTGCGGGAGCAGTGCATTCGCCGGCCATTTTGATGCGGTCGGGGATCGGGCCGCCCCAGGTGCTGGAAGCGGCTGAGGTGAGGTGTGTCGTCGAGCTGGCGGGAGTCGGCCGGAATTTGCAGGACCATCCGACGGTGGGGCTGCATCTCAAGTTGCGTCCTGAAGCGCGGGCGGGCGGCGCACATGCGAGGCGGACCAACTGCTGTGTCCGCTACAGTTCGGGGATGGCGGGCGCGGGGCGCAACGACATGCTGATGGCGAGCTGCAACGTTTTTGGAATTGAGGGAGAGGCGTTGGAGCGGGGCGTGATCGTGGTGTCGGTTTTTCAGGCGTTTTCGCAGGGACATCTGCGAATCAGGGCCTCCGATCCACAGGTTGAACCTGTGATTGAAGAGCGTATGTTATCTGACCGGAGAGATCTGGTACGGCTGCGCGACGGGGTGCGGCGGCTGTTTGCGCTGGCCGATCATCCTGCTATTGAGGGGATTGCAGAGGAGATTTCGCTAGGCGATCTTTACGGCGGGAGACGGGGCGGGGTCGACAGCTCGGTCGGTGACGAAGAGATTGATCGATGGCTGTTAGAAGAGTGTATCGACTGCTTTCACATCGTGGGGACGTGCCGCATGGGGGCTGCCGATGATCCGCGCACGGTGGTGGATTCCGATTGCAAGGTTATTGGCGTCGACGGCCTGCGCGTGATTGATGCTTCGATTATGCCTGAGGCGCCGAGGGCGAATACGCATTTGACGGCGGTGATGATTGCTGAGCATATGGCTGAGAAGATGAACGGAAGTGGATAGTGGTCAGCAGTCAGCGTCCAGAGACGACAGGGGGCAGAAAACGTTAGGTGAATCAGACCGTTCGGGCTGTATACGCCGGTACGGCTAACGAAGAGGGGCATTGCGGGGGGATTCCCCCGCACCAGGTCGGCCGCTCGCGGCCGACCGCCCGAACGGCGAGAAAAGAGGAGTGAGAGTTCTGCGCGCCTCACTAGCGTTGGGGGGCGGGTGATGGTTGGGTTTGGGATCTGAGTTCGGTTGACAGGCGGCCGGCGAGCTGGCTGGGGGAGGAGTGTGAAATGGTAGCGGTCGACATGGAGAAGCGAGAACAGTTTGTCCGAGAGGGATTTACCGTGTTCAGGGGGGTGCTCGGTTCTGAGCTGGTTGATGGACTGAGGGGGTGGAGCGACGAGATGCTCGGTCTGCAGGAGGAGGCGCATTTCGAACAGAACCGCACGACGGGGAGCATGGTGCTGATCGATTGGAAGATGGCCTATCGGTATGATGTGCTGGCGGAACTGATCGTTCATCCGAAGGTGTTGGCGGCGCTGGCAGAGCTGGGGTTTGCGGAGCCGAAATTCGGGCACGGGCGCATTATAAGCAAGCCGCCGCAGAGTCCGCCGCTGTTCTGGCACGAGGACGGCCGGTTTTGGGACGATCCGGTGAGCTATACTTGGCAGCCGATCCAGTGTTTTCTGATGTATTATCTGACGGATACGGATGCGCGCAACGGTTGTTTGCGGGTGGTTCCGGGGTCTCATCGGAAGCGGCATGCGCTGCACGATCAGGCGACGCCGATGCACACGGACGAGTTGAGGACGTATGCGAATCCGGGGGACGTCGCATTTCAGCGGGCTGAGGGGGAGGTAGACGTGCCGGTGAAGGCCGGGGACCTAGTGATGGGTTACGGCAGGCTTTTCCACGCGGCGCACGCGAACCTGAGCGACGAGCGCAGAACGGTGCTGACGATGTGGTACTATCCGCACTTTGTCGATTTGCCGGAGCGGACGCAGGCGACAATTTTTTCGTTGGAGGGCAGGAACGGCGAGACGGGGGCGGGCGCGGGAAACGAGGTCCAGGCGCGTATGGAGGCGCTGAGAATTGTGTACAAGGGTAGCGCCGAACCGATCCCGCAGCAATGGACACCGGGGCCGGCGTTGAAGTAGAGGGCAAGGGTAGGTTGCGGGGGCCTCGGAGGGGAAGATCAGATCTTGCCCTTGGCCTTCATTTCTGCGGCGAGACGTTTCTGGTAGGCGGCGTGGGCTTCTTCGTCGACTTTGGCGCGTTCGGAGTAGTAAATGAAGCCGAGGGCCTGGCGGGTGCGGGTTGGGCTGCGGTTGGCGTCGGCGCGGTGGATGGTCAAGGCGTTGTGCACGAGCAGGTCGCCGGGTTGGGCGGGAAATGCGACTTCGTCGGCCAGGTCCTGCGGAGTGCCGTAGTCGGTGACGCCCTGGGAGAAGCCGAGTGTTTGTGTACGTCCGTGGGGGCGCAGCGGGAGAAGGTGTGAGCCGCGCACGTAGCGTACACAGCCGTTTTCTTCGTCTACTTCCTCGAGGGCCAGCCACATTGTCAGTGCTTCGCAGGGATGGAGCATGAAGTAGTAGCCGTCCTGGTGGGGCGGAGTGGCTTTGCCGATCTTGGGGGGCTTGTTGAAGTACTGCATGTTCTTGCCGACGACGGGGCTCTGGAGGAGGAGTTCGGCGAGTTTTTCGAAGCGGCTGCCGAACATGAGGCGGTGGAAGAAGGTGTCGTGGTTGAAGAGCCCTATGATCTGCTTGAGGGTATCGGGCTGGCCCAGGGTCTCGTAGAAGACCTGTTCGCGGGGGAGATGGGGGACTCGGTCATTGATGAAGCGGGCGACGGATTCGCGGGTTTCGGCGACCTGGTTGGGTGACAGAAAGCCGGTCAGGGCGAGGTAGCCGTCGCGGGTGAATGATTGGAGGGCTTGTTGGGGCTGGTTTTGCCAGAGTTGGCCATCGAGCTTTGCAGTCATTTAGGGCTCCAGTGCGGGCCGGCGTGGCGGCCTGCGAGTGTCGTCGGTGAAATGTAACTTGCAACTGTTCCGATACCGGGCTGCGGCATTGCGTTGCTACTCCAAGACTCCGAGGTGGCCTAGATTCATGCCGACGCGGCCGCCGTCTACGTGGAGAGTTGTGCCGGTGATATAGGAGGCGTCGTCGCTGAGGAGGAAGGCGATAGCGCTGGCGACTTCCTCCGGTCCGGCGCGCCGTTGCATAAGGCAGGAATCGATCGGTGTCTCTTCTAGCTCCTTTTTGCGGGCGGCGGGATCGGGGTCGCTGGCGAAGTGCATCTCGGTCACGATCCAGCCGGGGGCGACGGCGTTGACGCGGATGCCGTATTGGGTGTGAATTCCTGGGCCATTGTCTTTGTGGTGGAAACGACGGCGGCTTTGATGGCGTCATAGACCCACATGCTGGGGCGGCCGAGGTAGCCGCCTTCGGATGAGAGGTTGACGATGGCTCCGCCTTCTATTTTGAGGAACGGCAGGAGCAGTTGGGTCATCAGTACCCAGCCTCGCAGCCCGATCCGGGTCTCGATCTCCCAGTTTTCAATCCAGCCCCCATCTTCGATGCGGCCCTGACGCAGGATGGCGGCATTATTGACGAGAAGGTGGAGGGCGGGAACCTCCTCCGCGACTTCACGCGCGCACCTTTCAACGGAGGCATCGTCGGCGAGGTCAACGTTTACGTGGGCGGCGCTACCTCCTGCTTCCCGAATCTGGGCTACGGCTTGATCTGCCATGGCCGCGTTCAGATCGGCAATAAAGACGTGCGCGCCTTCGGCGGCAAGGCGTTCTGCGGTGGCGCGCCCGATGCCGGAGGCGGCCCCGGTAATGAGGGCCGCTTTACCTGCGAAGCGGGCCATTGCGTAGGGATTGACGGTCATGGCGTTTGACCTGTCAGCTCCTGGAGCAGGGAGAGAGCGGCCTTGGCCGAACGCCTGGCGTCGTCGAATTTGCCGGTTTCGAGGACGACGTAGCTGTCGTAGCCGATCTGTTGCAGGGCAGATAAAACGGCCGGTACGGGCACATCGCCTTCACCGAAGGGTTTCGTGTTGAGACCTGTAAAGTGGGGTTTTTCAGGCGTGCCGGGGGCCGCGTCACCCTGGTGATATTCCTTAGCATGGACGCGTACTATGTGCCGACCCAATTGGGCGATCTCTTCGAGAGGATCGTATCCAAGCCCCATACAGTTCGCCATATCCCAGTAGTCGCCTATGCAGGGGGAGTTGACGCGGTCGAGCAGGGCGGCGGTTTCGTCGCCTCTAAGCGTATGTTCAATTGCGAGGGTGACGCCGGCTTGCTCGGCTTCGGGGATGAGGAGGCGCAGATTCTCTTCGAGACGTGCGACGGCCTGCCGGTCTTGCATCATTGCCGGACCGAAAAAGGGCACGAGCAGGTAAGTTGCACTGAGGTCGGTGCAGAGGCGGATGCCGGTGCGAACTGCGTCGAGGCCAAAGGCCTCTTTTTTGGCGTCGGCGAGGCCGCCCTGATTGAGGAAGTGGGCAGCGACGCAGGGGATGTCGACGCCGGCCTGGGCGGCGGCCTGGTGGATTGTTTCCCGGTTCTCCGGCGCGAGAGGGCCACCCGGTTGCACCTCGGCGAAGTCGTACCAGTCGAGTTCTACGCCTTCAAAGCCGAGTTCGGATGCGACAGCGAAGACGGTTGAGAGGGGTTGTTCGATTACGTTCTGCAGCGTGCCAAATTTCATCTTTTATTCCACCGTTTCGACTTTGCCGGTTTCGAGCGAACGGTTGGCGGCGAGGGTCACGGCCAGGGAGTTGACGGCGTCGGCGTAGGAGGAGCGGACGAGGCTCTGGTCCTGGGCTTCGACGGCGGCGAGGAAGCATTCGATCTGGCGGAAGTAGCCGCGTTCCTGGCCGTGGTAGTTGATCTCCTCCTGATCGATGTAGCCGGAGAGGTGGGTGTCCATGGCCAGCCGGAGGTAGAGGTCGCGGCCGCAGATCTCGGTCATGAAGCCGTCTTTGACGCGGGCGGAGCAGGTGCTGACGACGCTGCCTACGGCTCCGCTGGCGAATCTGAGATTGACGGCTGTACTGTCCTCGAAGTCGGCGATGGTGTCGTCGGGTCCGTCGTGGCCGAATGCCTGGACGGTTTCGATTTCGCCGAGGAAGTAGCGGAACCAGTCGAAGACGTGGGTGCTCTGCTCGACGAGCTGGCCGGCGCTGACGGCGAACTTGCCCCACCAGGGATGGGAGGGGGGCATGCGGGTGAGGAAGCGGCCCATGCCCATGCCGAGGTCACGGCCCTGAATGAGTTCTTTGGCGCGTTCGGTTATATCGGAGTAACGGGCCATGTATCCGGCCTGATTGATGCGGTCGCTGGCGGCGATCGCCTCCTGCGTGCGCCGGGCGACGTCGAGGTCCATGGCGACCGGCTTGGCGACGAAGACATTGGCGTCGGCTTCGACGGCGTCGATTGTCTGCGTGTCGTGGGCGGCAGGAGGGATGGCGATGAAGACCACGTCCAAATTTTCGCGTGCGAGCATTTCGCGGTGGTCTGTGTAGCCGGAGCAGTTGAGCTCGTCGGCGACGCGGGCGGCTGTCTGGTCGTTGATGTCACAGACGGCGGCAACTGGCCTGTTCAGTTTTTCGAGGCTGCCAAGATAGTTTTGGGCGATCCCGCCGACTCCGATAAAGGCGATCTGCATCGTGTGGGTTCCTTGCGTACTGTGACGAATGGTTTTGAATCGCTGTTTGTTCGGACGCGGGCGGGTCAGCCGAGGCGGACATAGAGCGTGTTGCCGCGGCGTTCGACAGGGTAGGTCTCCAGATGGTCGCAGGCGGGGGCGCGCAGGGCGCGTCCGGTGGCGATGTCAAAGCGGCCGTTGTGAAGCGGGCACTCGATGACGCCGTCGATGACGAGGCCATCGGCGAGGTAGGCGTATTCGTGGGTGCAGAGTCCGTCGGTGGCGTAGTAGCGGTCGTCTTTAAGCCGGTAGACGGCGAGGGGGCGGCTGCCCTGGTCTAGGCGAATGACGTCCTCTTCTTCGATGTCTTCGACGGGGCCGACCTCGATCCATTCGCCGGAGGTCTCGGCGGCGGCATGCGTTTCAACAGATTCGGCTTCCGGGTCCTCGGGAATCGGTCGGATTACGCGATAGTCAGGGTCGCCGGTGGCCTGTTTGATGAGAGCGGGAATCAACTCCTTGTAGGCTGCCCACAAGCTCTTGTAGGGAGGGGGCATCTGATCCTTGACGGCTTCATGCAGCTTGGGCAAGGCATGGAAGGGGGTCATGGGCATGGCGTGATGCTCAAGATGGTACTGCATGTTGACGTAAAGGAAGGCGAAGACGGGGTTGACGTAGATGGTGCGCGTGTTCTGGCGATGGTCGTAGGTGTCTTCGCCGAGGCCGGCGTGCTGGGGGAGGCTGAGGAGCTGCTGGAGCCAGCCGCCGTAGAAGCGGGGGAGGAGGACGAACATCATGGGCAGGATGCTGCCGATGGCGATGGACCAAATTGCGAAGGCGCCGTAAATGGCGATGTGAACGCGGCTGGACCAGTACATCTTTTTCAGATCCCGCTCAGGCACGAAGTCGCGCACGTCGGCGTTGGGGCGGCCGAAGGCGTTGCGGATCAGGCGCCAGACTTCGGGGGGTCCGCTGCGCAGGTAGAAGAAGTCGAGGAGGAGCTTGACCAGGTCGGCGGGGCGCTGCACCTGGATTTCGGGGTCGCGGCCGACGAAGTAGGTGTGGGTATGGTGGCGGGAGTGGCTCCAGCGCCACATGTAGGCCTCGCGGATGCCCAGGAAGGAGGCGATGGCGTAGACAACCTCGTTCAGCCAGCGTGTGCGGAAGGGTGTGCCGTGGCCGCTCTCGTGCCAGCGGGAGTCGGCGGAGGTATAGATGGTGCCGTAGACGAAGAAGGCAGGGATGGCCCACCAGGTTCCCCAGGAGATGGCGGCCAGGTAGGCGCTGACGCCGAGCAGCAGAAACCAGAGTCCGAAGTGCCAGAGTCCGGGTCCGTCGCGGCGCTGCATGATTTCTCTCATCTGCTGGCGCGACAGCTTCGGCTTCCACCATTGCTCTTCCAGGCGGCCCTGGATGCGTTCGCCATCGAGTGCGACAGCGTCACGGTTGCCGCCGGAGAGGCTATAATCTCTGCGAATCGCTTGCACGCTCATGGCAGAACTCCTGTCGAAAACCGTCCCATCGGGGAGCCAATGCGCTTTGTGTCGAGTTAAGCGACGCGAACGAATAGCGAGTTGCCGCGGCATTCGACGGGATAGGTTTCGAGGTGGTCGCAGGCCGGGGCGCGCAGGGCACGGCCGGTGGTGATGTCGAAACGGCCGTTATGGAACGGACACTCGATGACTTCGTCTATGACGAGACCGTCGGCGAGATAGGCGTATTCGTGGGTGCAGAGACCGTCGGTGGCGTAGAATCTGTCCCCTTTGAGACGGTAGACTGCGAGCGTGCGGCTGCCGTGGTCCAAGCGGATGACGTCTTCTTCGTCGAGGTCTTCGACCGGGCAGACCTCAACCCATTCGCCGGAGGACTCAGCGGCGGCACGTGTTTCAGGGGTATCGGTTTCCGGGTCCGGCGGGATGGGGCGCATGATCTGATAGCCGGGATCGCCGGTGGCCTGCTTGATGAGCGCGGGGATCATTTCCCTGTAGCACTCCCAAAGGCTCTTGTAGGGCGGTGGCATCTGGTCTTTGACGGTCTCGTGAAGTTTGGGCAGGGCGTGGAAGGGGGTCATCGGCATTGAGTGATGCTCGATGTGGTACTGCATGTTCATGTAGAGGTAGGCGAAGACCGGGTTGACGAAGACGGTGCGCGTGTTTTCGCGGTGGTCGTAGGTGTCCTCGCCGAGACCGGCGTGCTGGGTGAGGCCGAGAAGCTGATGCAGCCAGCCACCATAGAAGCGGGGCAGGAGGACAAACATCATGGGCAACGCGCTGCCGATGGCGATGGACCAGACGGCGAATGCGGCGATGATGGCGAGATAGATGCGGCTGGACCAGTACATTTTGGGCAGTTCGCGTTCCGGCATGAAATCGAGCACGTCTGAATTGGGCCGGGCGAAGGCGTTGCGTACGACGCGCCAGACTTCGGGGGGCCCGCTGCGAAGATAGAAGAAATCCATCGCTATTTTAAGCAGGTCGGCGGGGCGCTGGACCTGGATTTCGGGATCGCGTCCGACGATATAGGTGTGGGTATGGTGGCGGGAATGGCTCCAGCGCCACATGTAGGCTTCGCGAAAGGTCATGAAGGAACTGAGGTGATACAGGACTTCGTTGAGCCAGTGCGTGCGGAAGGGGGTGCCGTGGCCACATTCGTGCCAGCTGGCGTCGGAAGAGGAATAGATCGTCCCGTAGACGAGAAAAGCAGGAATCGCCCACCAGGTTCCCCAGGAAACGACAGCGAGGTAGGCGCTGACGGCGAGCAGGAAAAACCAGAGGCCGTAGTGCCAGAGGGCGGGGCCGTCGCGGCGCTGCATGATCTCTCTCATCTGCTGGCGGGAGAGCTTGGGCTTCCACCAAGTTTCTTCCATCCGCTCGACGATGCGGTCATCGTCAAGTTCAACGGCGTCCTGGTGGCCGCCGGAGAGACTGTAGTCTCTGGGGATCGCCTGCACACTCATGGGAGGTCTCCTTTCTCGAGCACGACCGGACTGGGCGCTGACATGCGACAGACTGCGGGATTTGTGCCGAAGACGGGCGCAACGGGCCGCGTCCTTGCGGGCGAGATATATAGATAACAGGCTTGCCTGGGCAAGAGAAGAATCGCGAGCGGTCTCACAGGGTACGCCCAATTCAATCACAACGCCTTCGCCGGGGGCGGCGATGTCGGCAGACCGACCGCTTTGCGATCGGTGCAGGAGCGTGTTCCCGGGTGCAAATTATACATCAAAATCAGGAAGTCCGCACGTTGTGCTGGGGGAGCAGTTCCTGGTTTTCAGTTTTTGTTTTTCGTGACCCGATTCTGAGTAGATACCAGTAGTTTAAGGATGGGTGGGCTGGCTGTCCCTTATTGAACACACCGCTCCTGGAGTGGCGTCCAGCCGCGGCCGGGTGTGCTGGGCCGGGTTGTTTCGTAGCGCTCGCGCAGTTGCCTGAACTGATCGGCGGAGTGGATTTCGCGCGCGGGGTCGGTTTGATCGCGAATAACGAAATCGGCTTCGGGCGGATAGCAGGCCATGGTGACGGGGTCGCGTTCGGGCGTGTAGGAGGCGGGGTCTTCGTCGACGTTGTTGGGTACGTTGGCGCTCTGGTAGCGCAGGTCGATGCTCCAGCGGACCTGGTTGGTGCGGTTGGCGAAGGAGGCGTGGGGCGTGAGGTTGGTCAGCAGGAGGGCATCGCCGGCCTTCATGGGAACGGGAATCGGTTCGACCGAGGGCAGCTCCTCGTGCGGGACTTCGAGGAAGCCGGCGTGGCCGCCGGTGTAGTGACGCAGGATGCCGGAATGGTGCACGGTTGGGATGACGTGCAGGCAGCCGTTTTCGAGGGTGGCGTCGACGAGGGGGATCCAGCAGGTGACGATGAGATGGCGGTCGCAGTGAGCGAGGGTATAGCCGGCGTCCTGGTGCCAAGGGACTTCGCCGCGGTCCCAGCCGGGGAGCTTGGGGCGGATGCGGTAGACGGAGGAGCCGACGATGTCGGGGCCGACGAGGCTCTCGATACAGGAGAGGAGAGCCGGGTGGCGAATCGTTTGCAGCATGGCGGGACCGTTGTAGCCGCCTCCGCCTTTGCCCATGACGCGGCGGGCGACCTCTTCGCCGGCTTCCTGGTTTTCGGCGTGGATGCTGGCCAGGCGGAGGCCGAAGGGCTGATCCGCGTATATGTTCATCAGCTCGCCTTCGGCCTGCAGTTCGCGGGCGCCTTGATCGATGATCTCGGTCAAAGCGTCCTGAAGCGGCTTCAGGTCTTCCGGTGAGAAGAGGCCGGGCTTTAGCAGAAAGCCCTGGCGTTGGAATTGGGAGAGTTCGTTCGGTGTCAGGCTCATGGTATTGGGTCCGGTAGGTGACGCGACGTGTCGACGCGGCCGGTTGCGGCAGGTCAGTTTCGAGGAATTATACTGTCCAAGGCACGGATAGGAAAAGTTTCCTTAGTAGCTCCCTGAAGGGATCGCCTCCCACTTTTTGAGCCATTCCTCGTAGGCGGAAACTGCGCTGGGGTCTTTGAGGCTGTGGGCGACGAAGCCCTGCTTTTGCCCTGCTTCGGTGGCCTGGGCAGTGGGTTCGTAGCGCACGTCGATGGACCAGCGGACGTGGTTGGAGCGGTTGGGGAGGGCGCGGTTGGGGAGGGCGCGGGGGGGTGATCTGGGTGAAACAGAGGGCGTCGCCGGGTTACATCTCGATGTCGGCAGACCGACCGCTTTGCGAACAGACCTTCTGGGAGCCAGCCGCTGATGGTGTCGTCTGCCCAGCGGGAGAGGACGGTTGTCATGAGGGAGAGCAGATCGGGGGAACGACCGCTGGGGCGTGGAGAGTTTGCGCTTCGCCAAGGGCCGGCAGATGGTGTCGGCTCAGCGCAAAGCCGTTGGCTTTATAGAAATTAAGTTGCTCGGGGTTGAGGACGTGTGTCATTAGAGGTTACCGGTTGGTGAGTTCATGAATTGAGAGAATCGCGAGATAAGCAGAGACTCTATCGATTTTTTCAAACGGCGTTCCAAACCTGGACGTCATGAATCAGACCGGTCGGATTGAAGAGGCCGATGCGGCCGCTGGCCTCGGCGGGGAGGCTGTAGGACTGAATCAAGAGGTCGTCCAGATAGAATTCGAGGACTGATTCTTTTAGGAGCGTTCGGAAACGGACAGTAGTGTCAAACGGCCAGGCGCGGGCCATGACGTCTTCTAGTTGGGAACTTTCTTCGTTCTCTGCCATCAGGCCGAAATGGGTGACGCCTGCGGGGCCTACCTGAATGTAGCTGCCCTGGCCGGCATCATACTCGATGTAGAGGCCGGGCCAGTCTGATTCCGAGCGACCGGCTGCAGGAAGATTGACCAAGCCTTCAATGACTACGCCACCCTGAGTGTCCACAGATGTGTCTGCCATCTGGACGCGTCCCCCCTGTGTGACAAACTGCGTCGAGACTGGATTTCTCTTCAGAGCTTCGTTGCCTTGCCAGTAGCCGAACCAGAGCGTGCCGGCGTCGTCCACGAAGGCTCTCTTCAGGGGTGCCCAGTAGCAGATGTCGCGGCCGGTGTCGAGCTGAAAGCGGGTTACGGCGTGGTGGTTTACGAGGATGTCGTCGGGGGTGGGGAGGAAGCGGGCGAAGTAGGTGTGTTTGTGCTCGCCGGAGTTTTCGAGGAGGGCGTAATTTACGGGGGCGACGGTGTAGGGGCCGGCGGGATTGTCGGCGATCATTGTCTTCATGGTCCTGGAACCCTGGCCGACGATGGCGTAGTATCTGCCGTTGAATTCGGCGACGGCGCCGGCCTCCATGCTGTGCGGCGGGTCGGCGCCTTCCCAGACCAGCTCGAGGGAGGGCAGGGTTTCCCAGTGGACGCCATCTTCGCTACGGCCAAAGCCGAAGCCGACGGCGTCTTTGGGCGTGGCGGTCCAGTAGCCGTAGTAGCCGCCCTGCGGACGGGGGAGGGGGAAGATGCAGTCCCAGCGGCCGTGTTCCTCGTAGTAGCGGGTGTCGACTTTGAAGATGTGGTCGTCGCCGAACTTTGGTCCAGTTCATCAGGTCCTCGCTCCAGGCGAAGAAGATGTTCTGGGTCTGGCGGCCATCCTCTTCGACGCGCCATTCGGAGTAGTTGCAGATGAAGCGGCCACTGCTGTCGAAGTCGGGTGACTTCCAGACGGCGCCGGTGCCGAGGTAGGTGACCATTTTGTCGGAGGCTTTGATGGCCCAACCGTGGTCGGTCCAGGTAACGCCGTCGGGCGAGGTTGCGAGGCCGAAACCTTCGCCGGGGCTGTATTCGGTGATGAGGTAGAAGAGATAGAAGGTGCCCTCGTGGTAAAACATCCAGGTATCCCAGTGGGCGTCGACGCCTTTGGATTTGAAGAACATGGATTGGGTTGAGGCTGTCATGTCTTGCGGCTTCCTTAGCTGGATTGCAGCGCCGAGACGCATGGGAGCAGTCGTCTCCTTGCTGCGGCGAGGTATCGAGTTTTTTCAGACTTTGAGGCCGGAGTCGACCAGGCCTTCGACGTAAAACTTGCCGAGGACAATAAACAGGAGAACGAGGGGCAGTGAAGCGATCACATAGCCGGCATAGAGTGGGCCCCAGACGCTGAAGTCCTGGCTGGTCCAGCCGTGAATGCCGGCGGAAGTGGCGGACCGGGCCAGCTTGTACAGTCCGACCGCGATCATCTGTTTTTCGTCATCCTGGATCATTACCAGCGGCCAGAGAAAGGAGTTCCAGACGCCGATGAAGTTGAGGACGGCCAGGGTGGCGAGCCCGGGCAGTGACAGGGGCAGGGTGATACGGCCGATGAGGTCGAGGACGCCGGCGCCGTCACAGCGAGCGGATTCGAAGAGCTCCTCCGGGATTCCGGCGATGAAGGCGCGCATGAGGAAGATGCCGAAGATGGGGCCGCCAGCCAGCTCGGGGATAATCATAGCCAAGCGAGTATTCAGCAGGCCGAGGCGTACGTAGACCATATAGGCGGGGATGAAGGAGAGTACCCAGGGGACCATCAGAAGGGCGATAATGGCGTAATAGAGCGTTTCGCGGAAGGGAAAGTCCATGCGGGCGAAGACGTAGCCGCCGATGAGCGAGAGCAGCAACATTCCCATGAGGCCGATGATGGCAACGATGATGGTGTTGATCATATAGTCGCCGACGATGTCCCAGGCGGCGACATAGTTGCGCCAGCGCAGCGGGAAGCTGATGGCCCATCGTTCCCAACGGTATTGGAGGCCGTTCTTGAAGGACCAGGTGATCAGCAGGTAGGTAGGTATAAGTGAGAGGAGCAGCATGACGGTTATGAACAGGTGCGATCCGATCTGGTAGTACCGGAGGGGGCGCCGGGTGGAGGGAGCGACCTGGGTGGAGGTTGTGGTACTCACTAGCTGTTCTCCTTGTACTGCTTCTGCTTCCTCAGTCAGCTTTAGTGCCGGACGTCTTCAACTGCGGGATGAACGGTGCGATTGACTGCCAGCGTCGCGGTAAAGGTGATGACGAAAAGGACCATGCCGATGGAGGCGGCGTAGCCGAATTGCTGGGTGCGGAAGGCCTTATGGAACATGGTCAGGCCGGGCACCATGGTGGCGAAGCCGGGGCCGCCGTCGGTCAGCACGAGAATTGTCTGGAAGGATGTAACGCCGGCAATGACGGCGAGGATCGTCATGAGACGCACTTGGCCCAAGACGAGAGGCAGGTCGATCTGCAGGGTACGGCGGAGGCCGGTGCAACCATCTACCTCACAGGCGTCGAAGATGGACTCTGAGATCTGACCCAGCCCGCCCAGATAGATCAGGGTGCCGACGCCTGAGACCCAGGGGAAGCCCATAAACATGATAGCGTAGAGGGCGGTGGCGGTGTCGCCAAGCCAGTTGCGCGCCAGGAATTCGAGTCCCATCTGTTCCAAAAGGCCGTTAATCACGCCCAGGTTGGGGTCGTAGATCTGCTTCCAAAGGAGAATGACGACGATGAGCGGCACGAGCATTGGGATGATAAGAAAGAGGCGATAGAGCTCCTTGGACTCGCTGTCGCGGATGCGGAAGATGAGAACGGCCATAATGAAAGGGATGACCGCGCCAGAGAAGAAGAAGAAGGCGAGCAGTTTGAACATGTTGAAGATCTCGCGAGGGGTCTCGGGTGAGGTGAAGTAGACGCCAAAGTGCTGCAGGCCGACGAAGCTGGCTTCGACCCCGGGCCGCCAGCGGTAGAAGGCGCGTAGGAGGCCGAGGATGGGCGGGTAGTAGTTGAAGATGAGGAGTAGGATGAAGATGGGGGCAAGAAGAGCGTAGGCCTGCCAGGAGCGGCGCATTGCCTGCCAGGTTGAGAGCTCCTTCGATCTGGCGGGAATCGTATTGCCGGCGTCTACGGCACTGCCTTGTTCTGCAACTCCTGTACCTTCTGTCATGCTAGCTCCCTGAGCTTCGAAAATTGTAGGACATCATTCCGTAATGCGTATTGCGTAGAGACGGACGTGACGGGCGCGATGCCGTTGCGTGATGTGTGAGAAAAGTCCTGGTGTCGGTGGGAGTTTACACTCGTAGCGCTCATTCAGGCTGATTGAAGTTTGCATACGTGGTTCAGTCCTTAGCCGGCAGCCGGAGTTTCCCGTTGACGTGCTCCATTTCAGTCTGAGGAAAGCGGTATCTCGACAGGCACTTCAATGGAGAAAGCTCTTGTCTACCTCGAGCCAACGCCCGATGTTGATGTCAATTACGTTGATAATTGAGTCCGTTTTAATGTCGTAGGCGGTGGCCGGATTGGGCGTGAAGGTAATTTCAACTTCGCCGTTTTCGTCGGTGTAGGACCACTCTGGGATCATGAGTCCGTTGCCGGGCTCCAGCCAGGCCTGCATCGTGTCGTTTACGCGCGGTCGGCCGTTTTCGGTGACACGGACCGTAAGAATGATTGAATCTTCGCCGTCGGAAACGACTTTTTCCTTGTTGAACTCGCCTTCAATCACGACGTTGTTGAGACGCACCAGTGCCTGGATGAAGTCTGCGGCAAGGAGGGCGAGTATCAGGAGGAGCAAGCCGACTGCGGCCAAGCGGATTTTACGTAACATATGGGCGGCGAGAGGAAGACGGATGGTGGTGAGCGGACAGGGCAGGGGCCGCTATCCGCTCACCCACAGATTCGTCAATTTAGCTGTCTGCTTCCTGGTCGGCGAGCAGGGCTTCGTAGCGGGCGACACCTTCATCCCAGGAGCGCTGCTGGCGCTCGAAGAATTCGGCTCTGTCCATGTCGCCGATCACCCAGGCCACGAAGATGCGCCGCCACTCGGTGAAGTAGTCCCAGTCCCAGAGGAGACCCATGCCCCACCAGGCGATGGTGTAGGTGTAGAGGGGCAGCTTATATCCGCCGATGGTGGACCACAACGGTCCGAGCTTGGCATCCCTGGCAGACGGAATGATACTGCTGGTTTTCGTTGTTGAGGAAGGCGTTGTTTTCCGGCTCGGTGATGAACTGCCACCAGTTGATGACCTGGTCACGGTTGCCGCGCATCTCGGTTGAGGACTTGAGCATTACGTCCTGCGGGCCGCGAATGGCCTGCACGTGTTCGGCGGGCACATTGCCGTCGCCGGCTGTATAGTCATTGGGGTCGACTGCGCCGGGCATGCTGACTGTGGGGGGAATGTCGGCAGCGGCGGGCATTGGCGAGGGAACGAAGGTGCGCTCGAAGTCTACGTTGGGGTCGTTGGCCAAGGTAGCGAATTCCCAAGTGGCCCGGTACTGCATGCCGACCGAGCCTTCGCGCCAGAGGAGGTCGAGATCGGTGGTGTTGAAGCCGTCCACCCAGGTCAGAGCGAGAGCGTACATTTCGTCCCAGGCGCGCTGGTAGATGGGTGTGTAGGGGCCGATCAGTTCGGCCTTGTGTGCGGGCAGGGCTTCCTCGATGCCGACGAAGAAATCATTGTCGGCGTCCATTTCGATGCAGACTTCCTGCATCATGGGCGGGAGGATCTGGAGGGCAAGGGGCCAGCAGTTGCCGGTCTCGCCTTCGCGGGGCCAGGGAGAGAGGCCAAGGCCGGCATGCTTGAGGGCCTGGGAAACCTCCATCTGTTCGGTCCAGGTGGCAGGCGGCGAGAGTCCGTGCTCGTTGAAGATCTCCATGTTGCAAGCGAGTCCGACTTCGAGGTAAGGCCAGATCGCACGGATGGGGGCGCAGTAGTCGAGCCCGTCAGACCAGGTCAAGGACTCCATCATGGAAGGATAGAAGCTGTCGGACCAGGTGTCGTATTGGATTGCGTAGGGGCTGGGGGCGTCGAGCCAGTCGTCGATGGGGACGCACCAGCCGCGCTGGACGAGGTCCAGGCGGCTCATCAGGTCGGGGGATTCTCCGGAGCTTACAGCGGCAGTGAGCCAAGCGTCATCACCGGCTTCATCGAAAACGACGGCAATGTCCGGGTTGAGCTCTTCAAAGCGCTCAGCGAGAATGCGTGCTGCGTTGCCGACCAAGGGATGTTCGGCAGAGCGGGTGGTCCACTCCGTGGGTTGAAGCTGGGCGAGGTTACAGTGTACGTCCACCCTTTCCATCGCGGCTACTGCGCCGCCGGATTCTTCAGCCATCTCTCCTCCGGCGGGCGCGCCTGGGGCGGCGCAGGCTGCCATCAGACCGACGCCTATCGCGCCAGCGGAGGCTTTCAGAAAGTTGCGTCTACTCAGACCTTTGCCAGTCATTTTTTGCCTCTTCTCCTTGTCCTTGATAGTCGATAAATCAGGAATCAGTACGGGCCACGGTCGGCGCCGTATCGAGAGCAAGCAGCAGCGGGCTTTTCACCTCCTCAATGTTGAAGACTTACTGTTATGGTTCCGGTATGACCTTACAAGGTATCTTACGGAGCGTCTTTTGCGGACACCGTTTTGGTAGGCGATGATGAGCGGAAGCCGGAACGCAACCTATGTCTCGACGCCGACTTCGGCCAGTGCTTTTCTGGCTTCGTGGGCGGCTTCGGAATCGGGATCGAATCTGATGGCGCGTTGCAGGCCGATTACGGCGTGTTCGTCGCCTGCGCGAGCCAGTTCGAGGGCTTCGGCGAAGCCTTTTTCGCCGAAGCTCAGATCGCGGGCTACGACTGGGTTGTCGTAGTCTTTCCAGTAGTACTTGTATTCATCGGACTCCCAGTCTTCGTAGACCTCTTCCCACTCGAGGCCGCTGGGGCCGTGGGGCGTGAGCATCTGCTCGGCGATCAGATCACCGACGGCCTGGTAGCGGTTGTCGAGCGAGAGGCGTAGGCGGTCCTCGGTGTAGTTGGGCAGGGCCTGGTGGATGGTCAGGGCGGGGAAGATCAGGGTGTCGCCGATTTCGTAGTCGGTCGAGTGCCAGTTGGGTTCTATCTCCTCCTCGGCGTCGACATCGACAGCCAGGGCGCCGGCGCCCAGGGAGTAGTGGTGGTCGAGAACGCGTCCGACTTTATGGGAGCCGGGGATGACGGCGAGGGGGCCCAACTCGATGGGGCAGTCACCGATTGGGGCCCAGCTGGTAAGCGTCTCAAAGTTGCCCTGGAAGTGGACGAAATCCTGGTGCATGGGCGTGGTGTGTTCGGTGTATTTGGGAAACCAGAGGCGGGCGATCTGGTTTGGGTGGGGCATGATGGGGCGGCCCATGATCTTTTCGATCATGGATGTTACTTCGGGCCAGTGGGCGGAGCGGTGGAAGGGTTCCAGCTTGTAGACCTGGCTGTAGCCGGCGGTGTATTCGCGATCGCCCTCGGTGCACTGTTTGGTGACGTCGGCGATGCCGTCGTAGGGGTCGGTATCGGGCAGGAGCCAGCCGACTTCTTGGATTTTGGTCATCATGACGCGGCGCAGCTCGCTCATTTTGTCGGGGTCCTGGAGCTGCCTGAAGAAGAGATAGCCCTCGTCGGCGAGGCGGCGCTGAAGTTCGGCGGGATCATCGAAGGCGTCATTCGAAACGCGAAACTCGCGGATTTCCCTTGACATTGGAACTTCCTTTCGTGAACGTGTACGCAGTTACTTCTGTTGTGCCTTATTTCGAAGCAGAATTTACGGTACAAGGATACTGATTGTGACTGGTCATGTCAAGCGGCTTGCAAGGGGCGGGTGGATTCAAAATGGGGGCGAGTTTCCGACTGCCTCTGTCCAACTGCACAGGCTGCGGGCGAGACGCCCGCGATCCCAGTGAGGCGCCCCCAAATCTGGCGTACACTCGCAAGGGGCCGGGGAAGGGAAAGTTTTCGGGAAGGAGGTGGATGGTTTCAAATTGACTACGCGAAGGCAAATCGGGATAGGGTTGGAAGGTACTGCGCGACATTGTAGAGCCACTTAGCGCTTTGACACATTCTGTCTCGGCGCGTAGGATGCAATCCTGCATAGAGCGACGGTTTCTTGAGAGGATAGCTATGAGACGGTTCGACTTTGGTGACACAATCTATTGCAACTCTCTCGCGTCCGAATCGGACGTAACCGGATTCCGGCTGGAGGGCGAGGCGCGCATCAGTTTTCCCAACAGGCGGCTGCGGATGGAGAATCTGCGCGATCCGGGGGAGGGGCAGAGGTCCAACTTTGTTCTCTGGTGCCCGGAGACGTTTCCGGCGGATGTGAGCATCGAATGGGAGTTCTGGCCGGTGCAGGAGCCGGGGTTGTGCATTCTGTTCTTTGCGGCGACGGGACGAAACGGCGAAGACCTGTTCGATTCGTCGTTGGTGGAACGCACCGGGGAGTACCTGCAGTATCACCACGGGGATATTGACGCGCTTCATGTCTCTTATTTCCGGCGGAGGTGGCCGGAGGAGCGCGCTTTTCACACTTGTAATCTGCGCAAGAGTTATGGTTTTCACATGGTGGCCCAGGGCGCGGACCCGATTCCGCCGGTGGAGGATGCCACGCCTCCTTACCGGATTCAGGTTGTCAAGTGCGGAGATGAGGTCTCTTTTTCGATCAACGAGCTGCCGATTTTCGACTGGCGCGACGACGGGGTCCGATATGGGCCGGTGCTGGGAGGCGGGAAGATCGGGTTGCGGCAGATGGCGCCGCTGGTGGGCGAGTATGCAAATCTGGTTATGCGAAGAGTAAGCCAGGAGGGAGAGTAGAGGCTGCGACAGTAGCTGGAGAGCGGGGCAAGACAGACGAGAGTTGACAGCGCAAGAGGAGCAAAGAATATGGGTAAGTCGGAAGAACAGTTGATATTCAGCGAGCAGTTTGATGGGGAATTGGACTCCGAGTGGTTCTGGATTCGTGAGAATCCGGATCGATGGCGGATACGTGACGGTGGGCTAGAGATTGTGGTGGAGCCTGGGGTGGCGGGGACTGTGCGTAATGCGTTGGTGCGGCCGGTGCCGGACCGCAGTTCCGGCGTTTATGCGATTGAGGTGACGATCTTCAACCACACCGAACCTACGCAGCAGTATGAACAGGCCGGGATCACATGGTACCAGGACGGCGACCCGGTGTTCAAAGAGGTCAAGGAGCTGGTGGACGGGGAGGTCTTCATCATTCCGGGCGGCAAGCCGATGCCGACGCAGAGTGTGCGGCTGCGGCTGGTGGTCGATGCTGAGTCGTGGGAGGCGCAGTACAGGCCGGAAGGCGCGACGGAGTTCAGGACGGCGGCCACGGGCGAGTTGCCGTCGGCGGCTAGTGAGCAGGTCAGTATCCAGTGCTATAACGGGCCTCCTGATGAGGAGCACTGGATTCGGTTTGAGGACTTCCGTATTTTACGTATCTGAGATCCGCCGGCCACGGCCCTGTTTTGTTGGCGGCGACTGGCAGCCCCGAACCAGGTTCAGTCTGAAGGATGGAGGCGCAGTTCCTGCCCGGCAAGGTAGCGTTGCGGATGTGACAGCGGCTGCCCGGGCAGGTAGAGGGTTACGTCTCCAGCACCGTAGACGCGCCAATCGTGCTCTGACTTGTCGCTGATCATGGCTGTTTCTTCGTCGATGCCGACAAGTGTTGCATTGGGCAGGAGTCCGCGCAAGCGGTCGGCCCAACCCTGTCCAAAGGTGTTGTGATGGGGCAGCACACAGGCGTTGGGGACAAGTCCAAGTCCGGCTGCAGTTCCCTGGCCGCGCGGGTCGTTGAGATGTTCGCAGAGGACCATGGCGCCGGCGCTGCTACCGGCCAGCAGGGCGCCCGCAGCACAGGCTGCCCGCATGGCCGTCCACGCGGGCGTGTCGCGCAGTGTTTCGCAAAGATAGCCGGGGAAACCACCGAGCAGATAAATCAGACTCGCCTCTCTGATCTTCGCCACAACCGTCGCGTCAGCAGCTGAATTGCGGTCAATGAGATAGACGACCTGTACGTTGGTCGCGCCCAGGCTGGTGAACCAGCGGCGGCCGTTTTCGCCGGCGCGGCGATGGTTTTTGTCGGGCGCGGCGGCGGTGGGGATGATGGCGATGGAGGCGTCGAGGCCGCCGGCCAGTTCGATACTGCGGCGGTCGGGGGAGGCCATTGGGCCGCCGAATTCGGAGCCGCCGGCAAGGAGGAGGTGGCCAGGTTCCACTGTACTTAACTCTCCTATCTGTCTGCAGGAATATCGAGCCGCAGTTCCAATGGCGGCCCGCCTCTCGACGGCTCTCAGCCGTTACCCTTTTACCGCGCCGGCTGTCAGGCCGGATACGATATACCTCTGCATCGCCAAGTAGAATGCCACCGGTAACACTGAGAAGACAAGCCCGGCGGCCATGTACTGTTCCACCGGCGTCTGGGCGATTGCTTTGAGCGTGGACAGGCCCACCGATGCCGGCATGAATTCCCCGCTGCTAAGCATTATGCCGGCATACAGATACTCGTTCCAAGCGAAGAAGAAGGCGACGACGGCGACTGCCGCCAAGCCGGGAGCCGACAAGGGCAGCACGATTCGCCACAGCGCCCCAAGTTCTGTGCAGCCGTCCACGACCGAGGCGTCTAGCACCTCCGACGGTACGTTGTCGAAGACTCCTTTCAGAATCCAGATACAGATTGGCAGAATGAAGGCGGCGTTGATCAGGGCCAGTGAAGGAATGCTGTTAAGCATGTTAAGGCGGCGGTAGATGATATAAAGAGGAATCAGGATCAGGACTTCGGGCAGCATCTGGGTCACTAGCAGGAACAAGCCGAACAGGTTGCGGCCCGGCCAGCGCAAGTTGGAAAGTGCAAAGGCCCCCAGCACAGAGAGGGCCATGCAGAGCAGCATGGTCATAGCGGCGATAAGGAACGAGTTGCGCAGCCACTTCGCAATCGGGTGTTCGCTGAACAGTTCGGCGAACTGCTCGAAGTAGAGCTCCTGGGGCAACAGCGGCGGCGGGAAGTGCATGATGTACTTGCTTGGCTGGAAGGTGCTAATCATCATCCAGTAGACTGGAAAAACGATGATTAGGGAGACGACGGCTACGGTGAGATAGAGCAGGGCACTGTTCAACAGACGCCGCGCGGGGAATTTGGAGGCTGCTGTGCGAGTATCTTCTGCTTGGGCAACCATATCAGCCGGATTCCTCGGTGCGACGGACCTGCATCAGGATAAAGACGAGGGCGACAGCCAAAGAGACGACGAAACCGGCTACGCCGAGCGCAGTGGCATAGGAGTAGTCATAGAATCGAAAGGCGGTATTGAAGATGCGGATTACGATTGTTTCGGTTGTACCTGAAGGGCCGCCTCCGGTCATCAAGAAAATAATCGTAAACTGTTTGAAGGAAAAGATTGCAGCTAGGACGATCAGTAGCTCCAGCGTTGAGCCGATCCCCGGGAAGGTGACGTTCCAGAAGAGCTGCAGCCGGTTGGCGCCATCAACACGGGCGGACTCATAGAGTTCCTGGGGAATCGCTTGCAGAGCAGCCAGAATGACGAGGCTATAGAAGGGAAAGGCCTTCCAAGATGAGATCAACACCATCCATCCCATCGCCAGTTCGGGTACTTGCAGCCACTGTGGATTTTTGGTAACGCCGGGGAGCATTCTCGCCAGGATGTTTACGACACCGAACTGGGGACTGAGGATCCAGATGAAGATCATAACTACGGGCACTTCGGGGATGGCCCAGGGCATCATCAACATGCCGCGCGCCACGGGGCGAAACCGGAATGGCCGATTGAAGAGTAGCGCGGTCAGCAGGCCGATCGTCAGAGCGACTACGATGACGAGGGCGGTAAACAGGAGCGTGGTCCGAATTACTTTCCAGAAGGCTGGGTCGGAGAACATGCGCTCGTAATTGGCCCAGCCCACCCAAGTGATGGCCGCGCTGGAGGCCAGTTCGATGCGCGTGAAACTACCGTAGATGCCCTGGATAATCGGATAGACGATCAGAAGGCCTTCGTAGAGAACAATAGGGAGGACCAGTGCGAAGGGCAAGATATAACGCCGGCGGAGGAGGCGGGGAGTCGCCTTAGTCCCACTGGAGCGGTCCACCAGGGCGTCTGCATCGACTCGTTCACTCATTGTGAAATTGACTTGGCTTCTTGCGAGAGGTGAATTGGGCCTGCCAGCGCAGGCGATCATTTAGTCGAATGATATTTTGTCACGTAGAGGGGAAGGCGAGGGGGATGCGAGAGAACGGTGTCGTTCAGACCGCATCGCTTCCTCGCCTACAGCACTATGAAATGCGGTCGGCCAAGTCCTCGGCCTGCACCTGTGCGACCTCCATTGCTTCCTCAACCGACTTGCCGGCAATGAGCACGTCGGCAAAGTTGGTAATGACTATTTGACCGAACTCGTTGAAATTGTAGACGAAGTCGCCGACAATATCGAAAGGCGTTACATAATCGACGCCGAAGTAGCCGGGTTTCAGCCACGCAAGACCATCCAAGTACTCCTGTCTTGCAGCCGAGGGTTGGGCGAAGATGACGTCCTCGCAGCCTTCAACCATACGGCGGTAGTTGTCGGGTTGGTACATGTAGGTGACGAACTCCATGGACTCTTCGACGACCTCGGAGTCCTTGTTGATCATCATCGGGTGGATGCGTGCAATCGACTTGTTGGTCTCCCAAGGGATGGGGGCGCTGCGCAGTTTTGGATATAGATCGGGCGCGTCCTTGGTAAAGGCGCCGACTGCGGCGGAGACATAGAGGCCCTGAGCGACATCGCCATTCTGGAAGAGCCGGTAACCGGTTGGATTGTCCGCGCCCTGGGGCATGGCGACGTCATACATCTGCTTGAACAGCTTGAGGCCCTGAATGATCGGATCGGAGGTCAGGAGAGGGGTCGTGCCCTCAGCCCAGATGCCGTCATAGGGCATGCACCACACTTCCAACTGGAACCAGAAGTCCGAGGGCTCGCTGACCAAGTGGGTTGCAAAGAAGCCGTACTTCTGGTTTTCACGATCGGTCAGGGCGGCGCTGACGTCCACCCATTCCTGTGGTGTCGTGGCCGGCGTGATATTCGCTTCCTCGTAGCGATCCTTGTTGTAGAGGATGCCGAAAGCGACCGTAACCATATCGAGGCCATAAAGGTTGCCGTCCTTGCGCAGCGCGTCGTGGGCGGAACTCAGGTCGGTGATGCTGTTGCGCACCAGTACGTCGTCCAGAGGAACGAGGAGGTCGGACTGGATCAGGCGGGGCGCGAGTTCAGGTGTGGCCATAATGATGTCGCCGTCCAACTGGCCGGATTGGGTACCGACGATTGTTTTGGTCGTGTACTGGTCAAATGGGATGTTTTCGGCTACGACTTCGATCTCGGCCTGGTATTCATTGAATTCATCAACGAAGTTATTCCAGGTCTCGCCACGATTGCCTTCTTCAAACCACCAGGAGAGGTAGCGGACCCTGGTTCTCTCTGCCGGTGCGTCGGAGCCCGCCTCGCCGGCTGGCTGGGCGGCCGGGGCGCAGGCTGCAAGGAGCCCAAGTCCGGTCAACGCGCTTGCGCTGCGCAGAAAGTCACGCCGGTTGAGCGTGCTGCGCCTTCCTTCTTGAGATCGGACATTTTGATCAGACATTTCTGCAAGCCTCCTTTTTTGTTTCGTTGCCTAAAGCAAGACACAAGTGGTGGAGAGAGTAAAGAGGAGTCAAGAGAAGGAAACGCTCTCCTGCCAAGTCTTCGACCCTGTGGCTCCGTCAGAAACTATATACGTCATTATATTTGGTGTCAACCACGCTTGCCGCTTCTGCTTTGCAGGGGGAAGGCCCAGCCATCCTTGCCAGCGGGAAAGTCGACGCAAATTCGAAAAAGAGAACGACATGACAACAGCGAAATGTTAGACGATTGTTAGAGGAGAAGAAGAGGTATTCAAGGGTCAATTTATGAGTTGATATAGTCGCAAATAGGGTGTATTATGAGTCATAATAACCTCGTGACGACTACGCTATCTATCGTAAGGAGGATGACTATGAACATCGAGCTAAGAGTCGAAGGCACGCTGAAAGAGCTTGCCCCGGTTTTCCAAGCCCTGCAGGCGATCAAGCCCAAGACAACGGCATCGTCGGAGACAAACAGGCAGGAGATGGCTGACGAGCCAAAGTATATAACCCCCGAATTCCTACGACAAGCCCTGGAGCGGCATCCCTTGTCCGAAAACACTGTGGCTCTGCTCAAGGCGTTCGTCGAGGGCGAGGAAAATGATTACCAATCGACTGAAACACTCTTTGAGAAGGTTAAGACGTTCACAGGCCGCCAGGAGCTTACAAAAGAGCAGTTCAATGGTGTCTTTGGTTCGCTCGGCAGACGAATTTATCGGACGAAAGGTTATGACGGAACGTCTTACTATAGTGAGTACAAAGAGGACAAAGGGCAAAAGCAATACCGTCTGCCAACGGCATTGCGCGAGGTAGTGCGCGAGTTTCTGGATATCTAATCGTTCGCTAAGTGAGCGGTTCCGAAGCGACTAGCCGGCGTAGCTCTCCAAGGGTGGGCAGGCGCATATCAGATTGCGGTCACCGTAGGTGTTGTCGATACGGCTGACTGCTGGCCAGAATTTGTTGTCGCGAACCCAGATAGCGGGGAAGGCAGCGGTCTGGCGGCTATAGGAACGGTCCCACTGGTCGGCGGTGACTTGATCGGCGGTGTGGGGTGCGTGGTGGAGAGGCGAGTCTTCGGCGCTGATTTTGCCGTCCTGTACTGCCTGGATCTCCTCACGGATGGCCAGCATGGCGGTGCAGAAGCGGTCGAGCTCGTCCTTGGATTCGCTCTCGGTAGGCTCGATCATGAGCGTGCCGGCGACGGGAAAGGACATTGTGGGGGCGTGGAAGCCGAAGTCCATGAGACGCTTTGCAATGTCGTCGACCTGGAGGCCGTGGTCCTTGAGGAAGCGGGTGTCGATGATGCACTCGTGGGCGACGCGGCCCTGGGCGCCCTTGTAGAGGACGGGGTAGGCGTCTTCGAGGCGGGCGGCGATATAGTTGGCATTGAGGATGGCGATGCAGGTGGCTTCGGTGAGGCCGCTGCCGCCCATCATAGCGGCGTAGGCGTAGGAGATGGGGAGGATGGCGGCGCTGCCCCAGGGCGCAGCAGAGACGGCGCTGATGGCGTCTTCGCCGCCGACGCCGGATACGACGGCATGGCCTGGGAGGAACCGGGCGAGATGTTCGGCGACACAGATCGGTCCCATGCCGGGGCCGCCGCCGCCGTGGGGGATGCAGAAGGTCTTGTGCAAGTTCAGGTGGCAGACGTCGGCACCCATGTCACCGGGCCGGCAGAGTCCCACCTGGGCGTTCATGTTGGCGCCGTCCATATAGACCTGGCCGCCGTGGCTGTGGACAACGTCACAGACTTCCTGGATGGCTTCTTCGAACACGCCGTGGGTACTGGGATAGGTGACCATCAATGCGGCGAGACGCTCACTGTGCTGTTCGGCTTTGGCTTTGAGGGCGGGTACGTCGATGTTACCATCTTCGTCGCAGCGGACGACGACGACCTTCATGCCGGCCATTACGGCGCTGGCCGGGTTGGTGCCGTGGGCGGAGGAGGGGATCAGGCAGATATCGCGATGAGCCTCGCCGCGGCTGCGGTGCAGAGCTCGAATCACGAGCAGACCGGCGTACTCCCCCTGGGAGCCGGCGTTGGGTTGGAAGGAAACGGCGGCGGAGCCGGTAATCTCAGCCAAGGCATGGGCCAGGCGGTCGAAGAGTATGCGATAACCCTGGGTCTGCTCCAACGGCGCGAAGGGGTGGAGTCCGCCAAACTGGGGCCAGGTGACGGGTATCATCTCGGCGGTGGCGTTCAGTTTCATGGTGCAGGAGCCGAGTGGGATCATGGAATGGGCGAGAGAGAGATCCCGGTTTTGCAACTTGGTGATGTAGCGCAGCATTTCGGTTTCCGACTTCATCGTGTTGAAGATCGGATGCGTCAGGTAGGGGCTGGTGCGGGCGAAGGGTTCGGGGAGATCGAGAGTGATCTCGTTGGCCAGCACGGCCAGTTCGGGGCTGGCGGTGTTCGACCGACCATCCAGGGATGCTGAGTCGGATTCGGGCCGCGGGGCTTTACCGAAAATCTCCAGCAGTGCCTCGAGCTCGGCGGCGGTTGTCTTTTCGTCAAGGGAAACACCGACCGCCCCGTCCGCGTAGAGACGCAGATTGAAGCGATGTGCGGCAGCGGCCCGGCGCAGCTCTGCCTGCGTGCGGGATCCGCCGGCGATCTTCAACGTGTCGAACACCGGACCGGAGCCAGATTGGGCCGTGTGGTAACCAAGTTTTTCGAGTTCGGCGGCGAGGACAGATGTCAGGAGCTGAACTCGTTGGGCGATTCTCTTCAGGCCGCCGGGACCGTGGTAAACGGCGTACATTGAGGCCATGATCGCCAGGAGGACCTGCGCGGTGCAGATGTTGCTGGTGGCCTTGTCGCGGCGGATGTGTTGTTCCCGGGTCTGAAGGGCGAGACGGAGAGCCGTTTTGCCCTGCGTGTCCTGGGAGACGCCGACAAGGCGGCCCGGCATCTGTCGTTTGAGTTCGTCGCGGGTGGCCATGAAGGCGGCGTGGGGGCCACCGTAACCCATGGGTACGCCAAGGCGCTGGGCGCTGCCGACGGCGATGTCGGCGCCCCATTCGCCCGGGGGCGACAGCAAGGTCAGGGCCAGGAGGTCGGTGGCGACGACGACGAGAGCGCCGGCGGCGTGCACCTCTTCGGCCAAGGCGCGATAGTCGGTGATGGTCCCTTCGGTGTCCGGGTACTGCAAGAGGATACCGAACGTATCGGTATCCGGTTGGTATTCCTGGGGGTCGCCGACAATGACCTGGTATCCCAGTGGTTCAGCGCGCACTTTGATGGTGTCAATGGTCTGGGGATGGCATTTCTCGGAGACGAAGAAGGCATTTGCGCTTGCGCCCCGTTTCTGGGCCCGCTTGCACATCATCATCGCCTCGGCGGCGGCGGTGGCTTCGTCAAGGAGGGAGGCGTTGGCGATGTCGAGGGCGGTCAGATCGCTCACCATCGTCTGGAAATTGAGCAGAGCTTCCAGGCGCCCCTGTGCGATTTCGGCCTGGTAGGGCGTATATTGCGTGTACCAGCCGGGGTTTTCGAGGATGTTGCGCAGAATGACGGGGGGCGTGGTGGTATCGTAGTAGCCCATGCCGATGAAGGAGCGGAAGAGCTGGTTGCGCCCGGCGATTTCCGCCATTTCTTCCAGCACGTCGGACTCCGGACGCGGCCCCGGCAGGGCAAGCGATCGTTCGAAGCGAATCGGAGCGGGGATCGTCTGGTCGATCAGCTGGTCGAGCGAATCCACGCCGACGACCTGAAGCATCGCCTTCGCTTCTTCCGAGTCAGGCCCCAAGTGACGAGGCACAAAGGAATCGGTGCGCCGAAGCAGTGTTACCGGACCCGCGGTGGGATCTGCGAGTTGCCGCGCCAGACTTGCCCTGGATGCCGGGCCGAGGCCGTTGCCTGCGGCTGTGGAAGGGGCTGCGTGGGATTGCGGGCTCATCGTTCTCTCCTTTGGTCACCGACTCACTGTGGCTGCCTTCCGTGTGGCTGCAGTTGTGAGAAGGCTATATTGGGAACAAAAAACGGGCATCTCAAAAGAGTGCCCGCTGCCTCTGTCCTTGACCTGAGAGATTGACGCACACAGTCCGGTTGTTAAGGAAAAAATCGGGGAGAGTTTCTCCCGTCCCAACTGACCCGATCGGCGTGCGATTGCCCCGTCGGTGGCCGCTCAACAACATTCGAGCGGCGCTTTCCAAAGGTGCCGTATCGCGACGATCCTTTTGCCTGAGAGTGTCACCGAGCAGGTTGGGTAGTTCTGCCGGCTTGCCCCTTCGGCGCTTCGATTGCGAAGTCTCTCTCGTCGCGCGTCAGCCTGTTATTCAGTTCTATTTCCTGACGGGGGCATTGTAGCGCAGCCGTCGATAATGCGCAATTGTCAGAAATCGCGTGATCGCAACTATAATTTGTGGCGCGATATGCAGCTGCCGTCGTCTTGCCCAGGCGGCAAAGAAATGACAGATCATAATACGGGTTGCCAGATATGCGGGTAATTTCCGGCAGCGCCAGAGGACACAGGTTACAGGCGGTTCCAGGTGACGGCACGCGTCCGATCACGGACCGGGCCAAGGAGGCCCTTTTTTCGATTCTGGGAAACTGGATCGAAGGGCGTTACGTGCTGGACCTGTTCGGCGGCACAGGCGCAGTGGGCATCGAAGCGTTGAGCCGGGGGGCGGAGCACGTCTTTTTTATTGACCGAAACCGCGCCGCAGTTCGCACGATACTGAAAAACCTGGCCCACTGCAGAGTAGCAGAGCGGGCGACAGTTGCGAGACGGGACAGCTTTGACTTCATAGAGAAGTTTGAAGGCGAGCCGTTTGACCTGGTTTACATCGCGCCGCCCCAGTACCAGGATCTGTGGCAGAAGGCGCTGGCCGCGGTCGATGCCAGCGCGGACCTGCTGGTGGAGGAGAGCGTCGTCATCGTCCAAATCGACCCGCGCGAAGAGGCGCCGATCGCGCTCGAAACACTGATCGAGTTCGACCGGCGCCGCTACGGTTCGGTATTGCTTATCTTTTTCGAGGTCGCGGAAACTGCCGAGTAAGCGACGGGCACCGGACGTGAGACCGTTACGATCAGTCCAAGGCGGTCGTTACGACGGCAAAGTAGATGATATGGCCGGCCTCGGCCTCGGGGTCGATTGCTACGGCCGCGCTTTTCTGGCTGGTGAGGGTGTATCCCTGTACATCCTCCACGGTAATCGTGTATTCGCCGGCGGACAGCTCTTCGAAGTGGGTTCCGGCAGAACCGACACGAGTCTCGGCGGCAACGGCCCTGCCGTCCGGGGAAGTAAGCGTTACGGTTGCGCCGGCGATCAGGTTTTCGGCGGCGTCGAAGAGGCCGTCGGCGTTCCCGTCAAGAAAGAGATAGACGAGGAGGGCATCGGGCGCGACATCTTCGCTCACGACAGCGACGGGCTCGGGGTAGGGTCGAGCGGGTTGCGCCTGTTCGCCCGTCTGCGGGTCGGTTACATCGGTCGTAGCTTTGGAACCTGTTGACGTGACGGCCTGGCGATCGTTGGGACGGGAGGCACCCGCGGTTGGGGGAGCGGATTGAGAGTTTTGTGACGCGGCGCCGCTCTCCGACTGGGCGGCTGAAGTCCCTGCTTCCATTTTTGCCAGCGCGTCTGTCAGAGCGGCGGTAAAGAGGTCAAAGTTCCGCCGGGTGACCTGGAGATCGTTTATGGCGCTGTCCAATTCACTGAGTTGGATGCCCTGGTCGCTGAGCGTGCGGTCGAGGTCGGTCAGACTGGCATCCAGGTCCGCGAGGTTCTTCTGCAGCGCGGCGACTGCGCCGGATTCCTGTTCGAGCACGATGAGACGCTCGCCGAGCGCGTCGACGTTGGTGTTGACGCTTTCGAGGTCGGCGGCGACATCGGTCAGGCCGGCATCGATAGCGTTGACCTTAGAGATGTTGGTAAAGTTCAGGGTGCCGCCGTTCCAAATGGCCAAGACCAGGAGTGTGAGAAGCAGGCCGATGATCGCGCCGCCGATGGCAGAGAGATAGGCGGTCAGCGATTCTTCGACCTCCGGCATGCTGAATTCCAGTTCAGGCGGCTGCTTAGTCTGGAGTTCCATTTATTTCTCCTCAAAGGAATGCGACTTCTCCACAGGACCCGGAATAAAGAAGGACACGGACTCGGAGTTGAATTTTCTTTTCGGAGCGGCTCTGTACCGCTTTGCCAGCCGGCAACGACAGGGCGGACAGTTTTCTCTTCGTTTTACTTGAGCAGTTCCAGGCGCTGACTTACGTCCTTGAAATGTAGACACTGACGTTCGTATTGCCTATTGAAAATACAGAAATCTAACATATCTGTCAACTGCACCGGACTTGACCGGGCATCCTCTTGCCGGGTCGGTAGGCGAATGACGGAGCAAGAAGAGGGCCATGCCGTGACGACGCAGACAGTTGTTTACGGAAACGGGGCGGACTATAATAGCCGAAGATGCGGTTGCCGATGCGCCTGAAGGGGACATTTCGCGGCAGCCGGCAATTCAGAATACATGCAGAGGAAATATGGCAAATCATAGTAAGGAACCAACCGATGAAAAAGCCCTGACAGGGCTGGCGAAGGAGGCGGGTTACGCGCTCAAGCGGGCACGGCTGACGGCCGCGGTGGCGGAGAGCTGCACGGGCGGCCTGGTCGGTCACTTGATTACGGAGATACCGGGCAGCTCTGACTGGTTTTTGGGGAGCGCAGGGGTCTACAGCTATGCGGCCAAGGAGAGGCTGCTGGGCGTAGACGGCGAGGTCCTGTTACGCGACGGGGCTGTCAACGCGACAGTGGCGAGGCAGATGGCGTTCGGCGCGCTTCGCCAGTATGGCGCCGATGTGGCGGTGTCGATCACGGGCGTGGCGGGTCCCGGGGGCACAGTGGAGAAGCCGATGGGCCTGGTCTACCTTCATCTGGCGGCGAGAGAGGGTGAAAGCCGGGCGGAGAAGGCGGTGTGGCCGGCTGACAGGCGGGGGAATAAGCTTTTGAGCGCGCAGTGTGCGTTGGAGATGCTGCTTTCCTTCGCGGAGGACAGGGAAGGCAGATGAGCCAGCAGATAGCGGTCAACGAGCCCGTCCGGGTGGAGGCACGCATGGCGGCGTCGGGCGAGATTGTTCTCAAGTCGTTCGACTGGCGGGGCAGGAGATACTACGTTGCCGCTCATGGCCGTCGGTGGGACGATAGGACGGATGGCCGCCGCATTCGTTGTCTCTTAGTGCAAACGTCGGACCTGAATTCATTCGAGCTGCGTTGGGACCCGGTTGAGGACGAATGGATGCTGCATCAGGCCTGGCTTGCCAACCTTGTTTGAGGACAGACCGGACAGATGTAAGGTTACCTGGCCGGCCTCGGGTCAGAAGAAGACAGACTGAAGAGCCCCCCAGGATCTGAAGCGCACTATACGTGAACGGAGGGCTGCGCAGCTAGGCACGCGGCCCGTCTCCCCAATCCGGAATTGAAAGGATTTCACCGTCACGCAGGGCTGACTTGTGGGCGATAACGCCGGCGGCCATGTAGCGCACGGCCGACCAGACAGGAATTTCGGGCTGGCGCTCCTGGGCCACTGCCTCGACGAATTCGTGGACGAGGAAGGGATGGGAGCCGCCATGGCCGCCGTAGATCTCGGAGGTGCGGCTGACGGTTCGGAAAGCGTCTTCTACTTCGGGCGGAAGGGGGCGGCGCATCTCTTGGGCGGTGAGGGGCGTACGGCCCTCTTTGTCGCACCAGTGGTCGTTCTCGAAGCTGCCTTGCGTGCCATAGATGCGGAAGGTTTCGCGGCCCCGCAGGCCTATTTCGCGGTGTTCGCAGATGCGCATGGTTGAGCCGTTGCTCATTTGGAAGAGGGCTGTCTCGTTGCTGAAGGCGTAGCCCTCGTCCTTAAAGTAGGGATCCTCATTGCGGTTGGCGTAGCCCCAGGCGCAGACTTTGTTGGCGCGGGCGTTCATCACGCTCATGGGGCCGCTGGTCGAATGGGTGGGGTAGTGCATGGGGCCGTTCTGAATGCCTCTGTCTTTGTATTTCTGGTAGGCTTTCAGCCACTCCTGTCCGGCTGTGCTGGCCAAGCGGTGTTCGATAACGCGGCGCAGATTGCTGCCGGGGCTGTCGACATCGTGGTAGTATTCGCCTTCGCTGTAGACGAAGTCGCCAAAGTCGCCTTCTGCGGCACGGCGGCGGCAGTAGATGGCCTCCGGCCGGTAGAAGGTGGTCTCGCCCAGCATGTAGAGCTGGCCGGTACGTTCGACAGTCTCGACCAGGCGCGCGCACCAGTCTAGGATCTCGTCGCCGTCGGGCAGGGTGATGATGGGGACGGCGCTGTAGACGTGCTTGCCGGCTTCCATGGCCTGGACGGCCTGGGGGGCGTGGAGCCAGTGCTGGGTGAAGAGGGCGAGGGCGTCGATGTCGCTGGCGCAGATATCGTCCAGTGATGTGTAGGCGTCGCGCGGGTCAAACTTGGGTTGCCAGTGCTCAAGGTCGGCGAAGCGGGCAATGCGTTCCGGTTCGCGATCGCAGAGGGCGATTCTATCGACCAGTGGATGGCTCATGAACAAGTCGGCAAAGGAGCTGCCGAACGCCCCCAGGCCAACGATTCCGAGGCTGATGCCCATTTTGGCTCCTTTTCGACTCTGCTCTGAATGGGAAAGTCGGGCTATCCTTCTGTACGAAACTGAGGCATGTCAAAACCGCTGGAATTCTAGCACAGAGCGAAAGGCAAACGCTAACGCCACATTGAAGCCGGATGCGGGCGGAACGGCGGTCTCTTACGGTCACCGTCGTTCGAATTTCTCTGGGCAGGACACCTGCTGATTTCAGCGCCCACTTGCGTCATTTGAGCGGTTCGCTGCTAAATGTGTTCCTAGGGCGCATGAAGGTTCTAATTTATGATGGAAACAGTCCGCTCTGAAACTCTTCTCAATACCAGATAAGGAGAGCTACCATGAAAGCTGCAATTCTATACGAGGCGCACGCGCCGGTGGCGGTTAAGGAAGTCGAGTTGGAGGAACCAGAATTTGGGGAAGTGCTGTTGGATATCGTCGGGGCGGGGGTATGCCATAGCGACTACCATTACGTTACCGACCATCGGACGCCGCGCCGGATGCCCTGGCTGCTGGGCCATGAGGGCGCCGGCGTAGTGCGAACGGTTGGTGATGGTGTGCGTGACTTTGCGCCAGGCGACAAGATTATTCTCTCTTTGGACGCCATGTGCGGAAGCTGCCGAAACTGTACCAATGGGCGTCCGGCCCTGTGTGAAACGCACCGCATGGAGCCTATGAGCCGGTACAGGCAGAACGGAGACCCGATTTATCATATCCGTCCTACTTTCGTGGAACAGACTCTGGCTCTGGCCGACGCTTGTGTAAAGGTGCCAGATGACACACCGCTAGAGCAAGCCTGCTTGATCAGCTGCGGCGTTATCACGGGCATTGGCGCAGTGGTCAATCGCGCCCAAGTTGAGACGGGCGCGTCGATGGCAGTGTTTGGCTGCGGGGGTGTGGGATTGAATGTAATCCAGGGGGGCGTGCTGGCGGCGGCCGGCAAGATCATCGCGGTGGATACGGTCGACTACAAACTGGAGCTGGCCGGGCAGATGGGGGCGACGCATTTCATAAACAGCGCCAAGGAGGATCCTGTCCAACGGATCATAGAGATTACGGGCGGCGGGGCGGACTATGCGTTCGAGGTTGTCGGCTTTCCGGCGATTGTGAGGCAGGCGATCGATTCGGTGCGCATGACGGGGACGGCGGTTGTGGTGGGCGTTCAGCCGACGGGACAGGATGTCTCGGTGGAGGGCTGGCATCTGCTGGAGGACCGGACGCTGATGGGCGCGTTCCACGGGGCGGCGCGGCCGCGTGTGGACTTTCTGTGGATTTTGGATCTCTATAAGCAGGGTAAGATCAAGCTGGATGAGTTGATCTCAAGATACCGGCCGCTGGATGAGATCAATGAGGCGTTCGCGGATATGAAGGCGGGCAAGGTGGCGCGGTCGGTACTGGTATTTGAATAAGATGGCCCGCCGCTGAAGCAGGGGCTCTGATTTGTGAACCGGTCACCCTTTCTTGCAGCCGGTCGGGGCAGGCGAATCTACAGGACTTTTCGACCTGTCAACTCCTCCTCTGCCCCCCTTTCCTCCAAACGCGGGTTGCACATTTGAAGAAAGTTAGTTTATATTCTGAGCGGACGGCGTCCGCAGGTGCGGCCTGGCCGTCCCCCCTCTGCATCCTCTAAACGCGACTGGTCAGAAATACCGGGAGGAGCGACATATGCCTGCACTTGAGCCAATCTATGTGACCGACTTGGGCCGGTGTGAACCTCAGATTGCCCTTTCCTCTGAGAGACGGAAATACTACTGGCAGGTCGTTCCTTTCGAAACGGAGCAATTCTGCGGCAACATGCTTATCGCCGGCCCGGAGACGGAGGCGCCGGCGGTTACTCTCCCTCTGAATGTTTCGGGCTGGCACCGCATCTATCTCGGTCTGTGGAGCAATTGGACTACTGACCTGGCCCGCGTCAGACTGACGGGAGACAGGTCCTTTGTCAAAGTGAATCGCGAAGCCGAGGGGGGAACATTTGCCGACAATTACTCCCTGGACGAGCGGTATTGGAAGACGGCCGATCTCACCGGGCAGGGCCTCGTTTTTGGCCAGCAGTCGGCTGGCCTTTCTCAGCCTGCCTACATTGCCTATGTCAAGCTGGTTCCCGTGGACGAAGAGCAGGTGGCGATGATCGAGGCCGACCGCGCCGAATCCGACAACCGGCGCCTGATCTGCATGAATGACGGATTCAGCGATTTTGGCCGATTCCGGCCGACGACGCGGGAGGAGATTTGGGAGTGGCTGGAGCCGTACCGAGATACGGACTTTCAGAAGATGTTCTGGTGTCCGGGGGCGGGCGGCGACGTACTTACCTATCCTTCGGCAATCGGCAGTCTGACCGGAAGCACGACGAGGGACTTCCCCCGGGTCGTCGACCGCAACATCGCGGAGTCGATGCAGATTCTGGCCGGGGCCGGCGTCGACACAGTTGAGACGGTGGTGGAGTACGGGCACAGTGTTGGGCTGGAGATCCACATCAGTCAGCGTATGGAGGCGTTTCAGTGCTGCCCTCCGTTTGAGGACTACTTTACGGGGGATTTCTACCGTGAGCATCCGGAGTGGCGCTGCGTAGACATCGACGGCCGGGAGATCGCGCGGATGAGTTACGCCTTCCCCGAGGTCCGCGAGCTGCTGCTGCAGGTGTTTCGAGAGCTGGCCACGCGTTACGACATTGACGGCGTCAATCCGATATTCAACCGCGGTGCGCCATTTCTCCTCTATGAGGCTCCGCTCGTCGAGGGATTCAGGGAGGAGACCGGTCTCGATGCAACCCAGTTGGCAGAGGACGATGAACGGTATCTGCGTTACCGGGCGCGGGTGATGACCGGATTCATGGCGGACCTTCGCCGCGAGATGGAGGAGATCGGCGCGGAGAGGGGTCGTCTGCTTGAGATTTCGGCCCACGTTTTGAACAACGCCGAGAGCAATCTGTTCTACGGACTGGACGTTCCGGCTTGGGTTGAACAGGGCCTGATTGACAATCTGATTTCCTACCCCTGGCGTGACGAGGAGATCGATGTCGAGCACTTCGCGCAGATAACCGGGAACTCGCCCGTCATGTACTATCCTGAGATCATGCCGCGAACCATGCCCCCGGAAGACTTCCGCGTTCGCGCACTCGAGAACTACGCCGCAGGGGCTGACGGCTTGTGTTTCTGGGACACAAATGGGCGTCATCAGAGGCTGAAGGAATGGAGCATGATTCGACGCCTGGGACACCGAGACCAGTTGAAGAATTGGGATGACGGTGAAGGGAGTCTATATCGGATTGTTCCGCTGCGCAGCGTGGGCGGGTATGTACTGGACAAGTACCCGCCGCATTGGGCTTATTAATGGCTACATATATTGTCAACAGGCTGCTGATGGCCATTCCGCTGATTCTGGGCATCACGTTGATTACATTCAGTTTCATTAACGTCGCGCCCGGCGACCCTGTGGAGGCGATGATCGATCCGGAGGAGGAGATGTCGGCGGCGAACCTTGAGCTACTGAAGGAGCAGATGGGTCTCAACAAACCGATTCACGTGCGCTACGTGATTTGGCTTGGCCAGTTGGCGCGCGGCAACTTCGGATACTCATATCAGACGGGCGAGCCGGTCTTGAGGCGCATTGCGGTGCGCCTGCCCGCCACCCTCGAGTTGATGGGATTCGCCCTAGTGGCTTCATCAGTCCTGGGAATCAGCCTGGGCGTGTTGGCGGCGCTGAAGCAGTATACAATCTGGGACTACGTACTGACGCTTTTTGCGCTACTTTCCATCTCGATCCCGTCCTTCTTTCTTGCATTGCTTGCCCTTTATGTGTTTGCGCTGAAACTGGAATGGTTTCCCACTTTCGGCATGCGTTCGGTTGCCTTCGACGCGCCGCCGCCACTGTGGGACAACCTGCACCACCTGGTGCTTCCGGGCGTGATACTGTCGCTGGATCTGACGGCTGGCTTGACCCGCTATATGCGGTCAGGTATGCTGGAGGTGCTGAGCCAAGAGTATGTGACCACGGCCCGCGCCAAAGGGCTGAAAGAGACCCGCGTCGTCATCGGACATGCCCTGCGTAACGCTCTACTACCAGTCATCACCATCGTGACTTTGCGTCTGCCGATTCTCTTCGGCGGCACTGTCATCATAGAAACCATGTTCCAGTGGCCGGGCATGGGGCGCATGGCGATTCAGGCTATCTCCAAGCGGGACTATCCCGTGCTGATGGGGCTGACGTTTATCGCTGCGGTCCTCGTCCTTTTTAGCAACCTGGTAGCGGACATACTTTATGCGGTAGCCGATCCGCGCATTCGCCACGAATAGGATTGTGTTCATGCGATCTTCGCAAGAGTTGCGTTCCTTGCTGACAGGTCCCGTCATGTCGGTACATACGCCGTTCACGAGGGACGGCGCGATTGACTTTGACAGTCTGCGCGGTCTGGTGGAACTGGGCATCGACGGCGGCAGCACAACGATGCTTCTGACGTACGGGGACAGCCTCTTTTCGCTGCTTACCGACGATGAAGTGGCCGAGGTGACCAGGGTGGTGGCTGAACAGACTGCGGGGCGGGCCGCGGTGGTCGCTGCGGACCGCATCTGGTGGACGGGCAAGACGGTTGCTTTCGCTCGTTACGCCCGCGAAGTGGGTGCCGATCTGCTTATGGTTTTGCCGCCGGACTGGGCCGGTTCGTGCACGGCCGACACTCTTGTTGCCCACTATTCCGCTGCGGCGGACGAGATTCCGGTCATGGTTGTGACCAATGTGTTCAGCCGTTCGCACGGGCTCGGGCTGGAGGTGCTGCGGCGGCTGCGGGACGAGGCGCCGGGCGTCGTTGCTATCAAAGACGATCTGGTGGGCGTCTTTGCCCGCAAGATGGCGCTGTTGCTCCACGGCCATTGGGCGATCATCTCGGGCGGGCAGAAGCAGAACCATTTTGACCTGATTCACTATGGGTGCGACGGCTATCTGTCCACGCTCGTTACCTTTGCCCCCCAGATTACGCAGGCCTACTGGAAGGCTGTGCAGGCAAACGAGTTGAGTGCGGCCGCAGGCATCATTCGCGATTACGACATGCCTTACTTTGAGTATGTTCTCAATGTTGTGGGCAGCTTTGACGCGGCGTTGCACGGCACTTATGAGCTGTTCGGGTTGGCCCAGCGCTGGCGGAGGCCACCTTACCATTCGCTGACGGACGAACAGATGGAGGAGTTGTCGCAATTTATTGTGGACCTGAAGTTGCGCTAGGCAACGACCAATCGACCAGGAGGAGAATTGGCGGCGTGGGACCGGCATTTGTCTTCACTTTGACAGTTCTTCTTCGATGCTTTAACGGTATCCGTAACGTTTCTTTCACTTTCCAGGAGGAGAACCATGCGAGGTAGCACAGCACGCGGCGTGAATCGACGTGAGTTTCTCAAAGCAAGCGCATTGGCGGCCGGGGCAACGGCCTTGGCAGCCTGTACACCGGTGGCGTCTGACTCAGGCACTGGAGCAGCGGCGGATGAGGCACCTGCGGAAGAGATGCAGAGGGGCAATCTAATTGGCCTCTACGGTGGACCGATTAACAGTTTTAACCCCCTTACGGCCGTGCAGGGTTTCCAGGCGCACTTTTTCCAGTGCGTACTGCCGCCCCTGATTCAACAGAACGTGCCCAAGACCGGCTTTGTGCCGATAATGGCCGAGAGTTGGGAGGCGTCGGACGATGCAACGCAGTACACCTTCCACATTCATCCTGACGCGAAATGGCACGACGGAACGGACTTTACGGCCGAGGACGTACTGTATACGTACGAACTCTATCTGAATCCGTCGACTAAGTCGCGCAGTGTCAGCAACCTGGCCATGATCGAGGGGGCCGAGGCTTACTCCAGCGGTGAGGCGGACAGTGTATCCGGCATTACAGTGGTGGACGACAAGACCATCCAGTTCACGACCGCGTACCCGACCGGCCTTTTCCTCTTTCAGGCGACCAATTCGATTCTTCCCAAGCACGTATTAGGCGATGTTGCGCCCGACGCGCTGGAGAATCAGTCCTTCTTCTTTGAAGACCCACTGGGCTCCGGTCCGTTCAAGTTCGTGGAGTACCAGACGGACCAGTTCATCCGGCTGGAGGCCAACGACGACTGGCACTGGGGCAAGCCGAAGCTGGGCAGTTACATTATGCAGATCGTCGCTTCGCCCGATGTGGGACAGATCGCGCTGGAGCGGGGAGAGGCCCACTTCAACGCCTGGGGTGGTCTCAACACCGGTTCCTCCGAGGTCGTGCAGTCATTCATTGACAATGCCGACTTCAAGGTCGTGGCTACAACCGGGGTGGTCTTCACGGCTTATTCGTTCAACCTGCGACGGGGCTTCTTTGCAGACAAGCGGGTGCGCCAAGCATGGCTGCATGCCCTGGACAGGAAGAAGATCATTGAGGTCTTCCAGGGCGGAAACGGCACGATCTACAATTCACCGCTTATCCACGGCTGGTCGATTCCCGATGATCTCAACCCCTATGATTACGACGTGGATCTGGCACGCAGTTTGCTGGAGGAAGCGGGGTGGGACTTTGACCAGGAGGTCACGGTCAACCTGATCACACTGAGGAGTGAGGAGGCGCGCGCCCAGGTAGCTGCTGAGAAGCAGATGCTTGAGGAGGCGGGCTTTAAGATCAAGATCGAGGAGATGGACAGCTCGGTCTGGGTGGAACGATTCTACGACACGCATGATTTCGACGCGGTGCGGGTGGGGTTCGGTTCGTTCCCGGACCCGGATGGATTCCTCAAGTTCCATCTGACGACACAGGGCCGCAATGCCAACGGCTACTCGGAAGCGCTTGGCGGCGACTTCGAGGAGAAGGTGATCGAGGCGGGCCAGTTGACCGACCAGGCCGCTCGCCAGGAGATTTACTTCGAGCTGCAGAGAACACTTAACGATAATCCGTCGCACGCGCCGCTCTATGTCGGCAACAATGTCTGGGTGTTCGACGGCGGTGTGAACATTCCAGAGATCACCGACCAGGGCGTAGTGACGAGTCTCGCAGATCTGTCCAACCCTCTACCTGCGAAGCGGGACTGGTGGACAAATCTCGAGGGCTGGTCGTTCGACGGATAGCTGAAATGTGACATTGCGAGAGGAGAGAAAAAAAGCTTTTTTTCTCTCCTCTTCTGAACTTATTTCCATTGTGCTTTGACCTGTTAAAGGTAGGCGCCTCGTTATGCAACGTACTGCCTTGCCGGACAATAACTCAGAGCAGGTGGACTTGACGGAGAGGAAGAGCTCCAATACGGTTGCGACTCGTTTTCGCCGTCACAAGGTAGCTGTGGTCAGTTTGGTGATCATCGCGATCCTGGGCTTGATCGCCATATTCGCGCCGGTCGTCGCTCTGCAGGATCCGTATACGGTCGACCTGGACAGCATTCGGCAGCCACCGAGCGCAGATCACATACTGGGAACAGATTCAGCCGGTAGGGATATGTGGGCGCGCATGGTCTACGGCGCGCGAATCTCGATGTCGGTTGGGTTTGTCGCGAATGTTATCTCGATATCGATAGGCGTGTTGATCGGCACGGTTTCAGGTTACGTTGGCGGGCGGATCGACAACATATTGATGCGATTCACCGAGCTGGTGATGAATTTTCCTACATTTTTTGCGATCTTGATGCTGGTTGCCTTGCTTGGGCCCAACATCATTAACGTGATGGTAGTCATTGGCGTGTTGGGATGGGAGGGTCTGGCGCGGCTGCTGCGGGCGCAGGTGCTATCGCTGCGGGAACAGGCCTTTGTCGAGGCCGCCCGTTGTATTGGCACGCCACATTCCCGAATCATTTTCCGACACATTCTGCCGAATCTGCAGCCATATATCCTGGTGGCAGCGACGCTGGGCGTTGCCGGCACAATTCTGACCGAGTCCGCGCTGTCGTTTCTGGGTCTAGGCGTACAGATTCCCCAGGCCAGTTGGGGAAGCATGCTGAATTCAGCGCAGTCACTGACGGTACTTACAAACTCGCCCTGGCTGTGGCTACCGCCGGGCATTGCCATCTCTGTTGCGGTGCTGGCTATGAACTTCGTTGGCGACGGACTGAGGGATGCATTCGATCCACGAATGGAGGTATAACAATGTCTGACCAGGATGGCTCGGTTTACATAACTGACCTTTCACGCTGTCAGCCAGAGAGTGCGCTTTCCGCCGAGCCAAAACGCCGCGCCTGGCACGTGCAGCCGTACGAAACAGCGGATCTGAGCGGAAATCTGCTCAGCGCCGGGGAGGAGACCGCGGCCCCGGAGATTTCGGTCGGCCTTACATTGAGCGGCTGGCATCGGATCTTTGTCGGGGTCTATCCGGAACATCGGGGACTCGGCGCAGTTGAGCTGAAACTCAGTGAGGACCCATGCTTTACTAACTTGAATATGGGCCCCGATTGGACAGATTCGAATCCGCACGGACATAACATCCATGAACTGATGTGGAAAGATGCGGACCTGACGGGGCAGGAACTGTTCATCCGCCAAGTCTGCACGCCAACCGGATCCGCTGATGAACCGGCGGCGGTGTCGTGCGAACGAACCAAACTAGCGTACATCAGGCTGGCTCCGATGTCGGAGGACCTGGTCAGGGACGTGGAAAGGGAGCGCCAACGAACGGATACGCGCAGGCTTTTTGCCCACAACGACGCCCATGGTTATCTCTATCTGTATGGGACGACGACCGAAGCCGCGGTACGGAACGAGATTGAACCCTACCGGCACACCGACTTTTCGCGGCTCTACTGGGAGTGCGGTGCAGGGGACTCGATGTTTTACCTGGGACAGGTGGGCCGCTTACCCACTTGCGACGGAGTCGAAGACTTCGACCGGCAGGGCGACCGGCTGCACGCGGAATGTTGGCGTTCTTTCCGAGATCAGCAACTCGATCCCTTTGTGGTGGCGCTGGAGGCAGCGCACGAGATGGGACTCAGTTTTCACGCAAGCTATCGCCCGGCCGGATTCTTCTACCCTGCTCCTCTGGAGCAGTGGAATCCGGGCAGCCTTTACTTCACGCGGCCGGACCTGCGCATGGTGGGCAAAGACGGACAGACCGCGCCCCGCATTTCTTACGCCTTTGCTGACACACGCCGATTCGTCATTCGCCTGCTGCTGGAAGTGGCTCAACATCCGGTTGACGGCATCTGCATGCTGTATAATCGGCGTCCGCCGTTGGTGGACTATGAACCGCCGCTTGTGGAAGGGTTCATTGCGGCGCATGGCGAGGACCCCCGGCAGCTGGCAGATGATGACCCGCGCTGGCTGGCCTACCGAAGCGTGGCATTGACAGAGTTTCATCGTGAACTTCGAGAATCTCTTGACGAACTCGCCCGTGAACAAGGGCGTGAGCGGATCGCGGTCTCAGCCTGTGTGCTGAACCGGGAGGAAAACTTTCGAAACGGGCTCGACCTGGAGAGTTGGATCAAGGAGGGGCTGATCGACACGCTGATCCCGTACACTGATTTGCCGGGATTGGACAGCATGGGGATGGCCTGGGAGGACGAGGAAGCAGTCCGCCATTTCGTCGAACTGGTCGAGGGCACAGACTGTCAACTCGCGCTGAATGTGATGCCGCGCCACATGCCGCCTGAAACGTTTGGCCGGAAAGCGGCTTCACTCTATGCGCAGGGCGTTGAGAACCTGTTCTTTTGGGATTCTGCCGGGCCTAGCGGCCGCGCCCACTTCGGAGCAAGCTGGAATGGTCTTCGAAACCTGGGTCACCGGGAGGAGATCGAGAAGTGGCTGGAAGATGGGGCGCCGAGCTTTCGCCAAATTTCGACTCCACTGCGCAAGGTAGGCGAGTACGACCTCACGTACCAGACGCCGGGTTGACGTAGGTGTCGGGCGCTCGCAGTGCGACTGAACCGACTCTGTCGAGTCTTTGGTATTCTGAAGCGTTCCTCAGAAAGGCATCGTCTGCGGCGGTCCAGGATCCACGGAGAAGGCCAAGGCGTCGAAGTTGCGGCGCATCAGGTCGAAGCGAAGGTCGGCATAGTCGGGGTCATCCCACAGGTTTTCGAACTCGCCGGGGTCATTCTCCAGGTCGTAAAGTTCGCCATGATCATGGCCGTGGTAGACGACGATCTTGTGACGGTTGTCCCTGTACATGGTGGCGTAGCTGCCTTCGTACTGCTCACGGCCGGGAATATCGGGATTCAAAGCCCGGTAGTATTCACAGCGGACAAAGTCGCGGTGATGATCGGGCTGTTTTTCGCCGCGCAGAATCGGCAGAAGCGACAGGCCCTGCATCCGCGGCGGGACGGAAAGGCCGGCCAGCTCGATCAGGGTGGGCGCGATGTCGATCAACTCTACCAGGGCGCCGCTGACGAATCCGGCCGGGGCGGGTGAATCTTCCCCGGGCGCGCCGTCCTCTGATGCCTCCACAGCAGTTTCTTCCTCTTGGCTGGAACCGTCTTCTTCGGGCTCATTTTCGGAAACCAACTCATCCTGCAAGGGGAAGTGGCCCGGCCAGCTGATGATCAGCGGGACCCGCACCAACCCTTCGTAGAAGCGGCAGCCCTTTAGAAGCAGACCGTGATCTCCGAGCATTTCGCCATGATCGCTGGTAAAGATGATGATGGTGTTTTTGCGTTGCCCGGTTTCTTCGAGCGCGGTCAACAGGCGGCCAACATTTTCGTCGATCAATTCGATCATAGCGTAGTAGGAGGCGATCACGTCCTGGGCATTGAACTCATGCGGGGGACGGGAGGGGTTCTGGAAGTCGCCGGGGATTACCGCCTGGGATGTCAGATCGGACTGTCGGAACAGAGGGGAGGGCATTTTCGACGAATCATATCGATCGCGGTATTCCTGAGGCGGATCAAACGGCGAATGGGGGTCGAAGACGTTTATGCTCATCAGCCAGGGGCCTTGGCGCCGCTTCTCGGACAGAAATTCGATGGCGCGGTCGGTGCACCAGGTCGTTTGGTGCAACTCCGGCGGGATCGAGGCCGGGTCTTCTCTCAGATCACGCAGAGAATATCCTTGCGCAGCCAGCCAGTCGGCGTAGGCGTGACCAGAAGGATAGCGATCTTGGGGATCATGACTCCAGTGGAAGACTCTGTAGCCGTCTTCGTTGGGGCGGGGCTCCTCCCTGCCGTGAGCGCCGGCGAGATGGAATTTCCCGCTGAGGCCGCAGTCGTAGCCGTTCTCCGCCAGCAGGGCTGTGACGAGAGGCGCGCCTTCGCCCCATTCTTGGTTTCCGTTCATGCAGCCGCGCACGTTGCCGGGATAGCGGCCGGTAAGGAAGCTGGCGCGGCTTGGCGTGCAGATAGGGCTCTGGCAGAAGGCATGGGTAAAGGCGACGCCCTCCTCGACAAGGCGATCCAGATTAGGGGTGTTGATATGGGGATTGCCCAGGGCGTGAATTGTGTCAAACCTCTGCTGGTCGGTGCAGAACCAGAGAATGTTGGGACGCTCCTTTTGCATCACCGGACCTCCTTTGTTCGAATTATCTCTATGGATTGTTGCGACAGTTTCTACAGGTATGAGAAAAGGGACCGCCGCCCCAGCTTTCATGCCGGAAGAAATCTCGATTATGTTTGCCGCCTTCGTACGAGGAACGGCCTCGTCGAACGGCGTATTCCTTTTGTTTGCGTCTTCAGCTTAGTCTAAGGCAGCGGCAGTTGGGCAAACGGGCATCTCTATTCGCTTTGTCCGGGCGAAATCCGGTAGACTGTGCCGTCGGCGTAGCCGGTGACGTAGAGATTTCCGTCTTCATCTTCTCCGATGCTACTAACCGGCAAGGAAACACGCAAGACCAGTTCGCTCTGCCATATCCCTTGGATCTCCTGAATCGAACCGGTTGCTTCAACTGAGGTATTCCTTTGCAGGCTCCAGATGTCGCCACGGCAGAAATCGGCGAAGAGGAAACGGCCGCTCAGCTGAGGTAGCTCGCTGCCGCGATAGACAACGCCGCCCACAATAGCGCAACCGCGCGTGTGATCGTACTCGGCTACTGGCGGGGCGAAAATTCCGGCTTGGCGACAGGGCACAGGCAGGTCCTCAAACCTGGGACAGCGGGTACCCTCAATCGTGGGCCATCCATAGTTTTCGCCTCCGACGCTGGACGCCGGCTGGAAATTGAGTTCTTCGCGGTCATTGTGTCCGGTATCGGGGATGTAGAGTTCCCCTGTTCGGTCATCGAATGCGAAACCCCAAGGGTTTCTCAACCCGAGCGCCCAGATTTCGGCGCGGAAGCCTTCGTCGCCGACGAACGGATTGCTGGCGGGGACTTCATAGGGTTGGATTCCTGACTCCACATCGATCCTCAGTATCTTTCCCAAGAACAGCTTCGGGTCTTGCGGGAAGTGGGCAGGGTGTCCATCACTTCCCCCGTCGCCCAGACCGACATACAAGTACCCGTCGTTTGGACCAAATACAAGGCGACCTCCGTTATGGACAACGTGCGGTTGAGGGACGGTGAGAAGGATTTCTTCGCTGGCCGAATCGGCGACGTCGGGGTTATCTGTCGTGGTGAAGCGGCTGATGACGGTGTCATCATTGGAATTGGAATAGCTCAGATAGAAGTGTTGGCTGGCCAGGAAAGACGGAGGAAAGGCGACGTTGAAGAGACCCCGTTCTTCGCAACAGTTCACTCGATCCGTGATGTCAAGAAAGGGAGTTTTGTTGTTTGGCATTCCGTTCCTGATGATACTGATGCGCCCCTGCTGCTCCACTACAAAGATGCGGCCGCTACCGTCTCCGGCATGGGTAATTTGCACAGGGAGCACCAGCTGGTCCAGGATTTTCTCGATTCGTAGTTGCGGAGTCGTCCCACTCTCATTCTGAGGAGAAAGAGGCGAACCAAATATTCTCACTTCCCGCCAGGCGACCCAACTTGGGCTATCAAGAGTATGGACAAGAACCTCTTTGACTGGCCGCGGGGGCTTGACCTCAATCAAAAGCGTCTGCCCATCTTCAGTGTGGACATCAGTGAGCTGTTGGAATTGCGTCCGTACGCCTGAGCCGTTGTCGACCCACAAAACATGCGTCGTCGGGCCGGCAGGAGACTGAGCAACCGCCAACTCTATCCGCTCCACGAGATACAGATCGTCGAGAGCGATCGCGATCCACTGTGCGGGATGGTTCTGCGCACTCCAGACCGATTCAGGATCGCCGTCGATGGCATATTGTACCAACTCTTCCCCTGCCGAGGCGCGTCCTGTTCCCGTCAGCGCAACATTATCGCCACGAGGCGTGGGTGCTGGAGAAGGCGTGGGTGCTGGGTGCCGGTGTGGAAGTGGGAGGCACGGTTGGGACTTCGGTGGCTGTTGGCTGCTGGGCGACCTCGGCCGCCGCAGTGGGGCGTTCAGGCTCGGACTGGCTGGCGCAAGAGGTCGAAACTATCAGCGTCAGCAGCAGTCCTGTCAACGTGACGACGATTCTCACCGGTAGCTTATCCGATCGGATCATTTGATGTTTTGACTGAATGCACGTCTTGTCTGAACACAGCCTAGGAATTCGGAACGGATGGCGACAACGAGCCGGACAGGAAGTTCATCATATTATCTCGTCGTGATCATGTAAATTGTACCATCCTGGTAACCGGCAGCGTAGAGGTTGCCCTCTTCGTCTTCGCCAATGCTGCTGACGGGGAAGCCGGCGTTTGCGAGGAGCGCGCTCTGCCACCTTATTTCAGCTTTTCCAGTCGATGCGTCCAACGTTCGCTTGAGTCCCCAAATGTCACCGCGGCAGAAATCGGCGAAGAGGAAGAGGCCATTCAAGGCGGGTATAACGGTTCCCCGGTAGACGGCTCCCCCGACGACTGCGCAGCCCTGGACGTGGTCGTACTCGGCGACGGGCGAGGTGAGACCGGCGGCGTTACATACGAGGAAATCATGCTCGAAGCAGATGGTTCCCTCCATGACGGCCCAGCCGAAGTTTCTTCCGGCTGGGCTATTCGCGGGCTGATAGTTCACCTCTTCGCGCAAACTTCCTCCCACATCGGGAATGAAGAGATCTCCGGTTTCCCGATCGAAAGCAAATCCCCACGGATTGCGCAGACCCAGAGCCCATATCTCTCCGCGAAAGCCTTCTGCCTGGGTGAAGGGATTGTCGACCGGGACAGCGTAGGGATCGGCGCCGGACTCCACATCGATTCGCAAAATTTTTCCGAGTAATGTGTCCGGTCTCTGGGCCATGTTGTCGGGATCGCGGAAGGTGCCGCCGTCTCCACTGCCAATGTACAGGAAACCGTCCCGGGGGCCGAATGCCAGGTAGCCACCATTGTGGACCTTATACGGCTGCGCGACTTTCAAGACGATTTCCTCGCTTTCAGGCATCGCCCTGTCCGGGTCGTCTGAAGTCTTGAAGCGGCTGACAATTGTGTCGCCGTCAAGGTTGGAGTAGCTGACATAGAAGTGCCGGCCGGCGGCATACGAAGATGGGAAGGCAAGGCCGAACAGGCCCTGTTCGCCGCAGCAGGCTACGCGATCCGTAATGTCAAGAAAGGGGGTTTCAAGAAGGCGACCGTCATTCAATATCCGGACTCGTCCTTTTTGCTCGGCTACGAAGATACGGCCGCTGCCGTCGCCTGCATGCGAAATCAGGACTGGGAGTTCCAGGCCTGAGACGGTCTCGCTGAGCCGCACCTGAGGCATGGGGCTTTCTGCTCTCAAGTGGGCTGCAGGGGAGCCGAAGACTCTTACTTCCTGCCAGGAGACGTCGTCCTGACTCTGCAGAGTAAGCAGCATTACTTCATTGGCGACCTGAGGAGGATCAATGGGGATGGCCAGTAACCGATTGCTGTTGGGGCGGAGATCGCTGAGCCGTTTGTAGCGTGTGCGGGTCCCGGATCCGTTGCCCAACCAGAGCTCAAGCGTTGCTGGCACGTGAGCGTCGCGTGGAAAAACCAGCTCGATCTGATCGATCAAGTAGAGGTCATCCAAGAGGACTGAGAACCACTGAGGCGGGGGCAGTTCGGCTTCCCAGCCGGTAGCCGGATCCCCGTCGATCGCAAGTTCGATTGATTCGTTCTGGATCGATGCTCGACCCGTTCCTCGAAGGGCGACATTTTCGCGGGCAGGTGCGCCGGCATCTGAGGTATCGGGTCTCTCGGTTAGTTGATAGAGGAGACCATCGTCGAAGCTGGTGGCGTAGAGGTTGCCAACTTCGTCCTGGCCGATGCTACTGATTGAGATGGGCGCGTTCATTAGTAAAGTGCTTTGCCATCCCATTTCATTGGCCGGGTCCGGTCGTTTCAGACCCCAGATGCGCCCGCTGCAGAAGTCGGCAAAGAGAAAGAGCCCTTGCAAGGCGGGAGACCCAGACCCGCGGTAGACGGCGCCTCCGGCGACGGCGCATCCCTGAGAGTGGTCATATTCTGCCACCGGAAGAGACAGAGAGTCGGCGCTGCAGGGAACGACAAAGTTGTCGAAACAGAGGTTAGCCTCCATTTTGAACCAGCCGTAGTCTTCGCCCCCGGGGCTGGACGCGGGCTGGTAATTAATCTCTTCGCGACGGCGGTGCCCCGAATCCGGGAGAAAGAGATCGCCGGTTTCCCCGTCAAATACGAAATTGCCGGGGTTACGCAGCCCAAGAGCCCAGATCTCCCCGCGGTAGCCGCTTTCTTGCGTGAAGGGATTACTGTCGGGAATACGATATGGCTGCGCGCCCGATTCCACATCGATGCGCAGCATTTTGCTGAGCAGCGTTTCTTGCTCCAGTGCCGGATTATCGGGATAGCTGAAAGAGCCCCCGTCACCGCTGGAAATGTAAAGGTAACCATCTCTCGGACCAAATGCCATGTGGCCGCCGTTGTGGTGTTCTGCAGGCTGCTCGATTGTAAGAACGACCTCTTCGCTGTCGGGGTCCGCTTTGTCGGAGTCCTGGGAGGTGTGAAAGCGGCTGATGACGGTATGGCCGTCGACGTTTGTATAGCTTACGTAGAAGTGCCTGGCGACGACGGACGAGGGAGGAAAAGCTATGTCGATCAACCCCCGGTGCACGCAGCAACGAACGCGCTCGGAGATGTCCAGGAATGGAGAGTCCGAGGCTGCTCCGTTCTTGACGACGCGAACGCGTCCCTCCTTTTCGGCTACGAAGAGGCGCCCGCTCTGATCGTTGGCGTGCGTGACCTGCACCGGCATTTCCAGACCGGAAGCGATGGGTTGGAGAGTCAGCCGAGGCCTGCTTTGAAAGGAATGTAGTTCGTTCACCGGAAGCCCGAACACGTTGATTTCGCGCCATGCAACCCAACTGGGGCTGTCGAGTGTCAGGATGAAGACCTCGTCGACGATCCGGGGAGGGTTGAGTTCAATTTCAAGTAGCTGCCCATCTTCCGTCCGGACATTGGAGAGCCTGGCAAATAGGGTTCGAATTCCGGAACCGTTTCCCAGCCATATCTCGTGCGTGGTGGGGCCGGCAGGCGCTTGCGTAACCTCCATCTGAATTCGGTTCACCCAATAGAGGTCGTCAAGAGCAACGGAGAACCATTGCGGGGCCGGCTGCTGCGAGCTCCAAACTGAGGAAGAATCGCCATCAATTGCCAGATGCGCCGTCACAGCATCAACGGTGAGAAGGCCAGCCGCATCTCTCGCCGAGGCAGTTGCGTAGCCCTGCAATGCAACGTTTTTTCCCGGGGGCGGAGATCCGAAGGGAGAGGCGGTCCAGGGCGATGCCGGAGAAACTGAGAATGTCAGGTTGGCTATCGAGGCTGTTGTTTCGGCGGGCCGGCCGCCCTGCGAAGCTGAACCACATGCCGATGCAATTAAGGCAAATGCAATTAAGGCAAACAGTCCCAGAATCAGTAGGCCGACATTTCTCTTCATGGAGTCAATACAGATGCTGAACTTCGAACTGGAGATGGGCTATTTTGAACATCTTCTGCAGGTTCCTGGAGCAGGCAGCGACTTTGAGCTCGATCTATCTTTCGGCAAGCGTGTAGATGGCGCCAACCTCTTTCGCATGGACTGTGAAGTATACATTGCCCTCTTCATCCGCTCCCACACTGCTTATTGGCATGCCGGCCGATGCCAACAACATACTTCGCCACCTGGTCGTCTTTCCAGGGGCCGCATCTCCTTCGGATCGCCCTATCGACCAGATGTGACTTGTGCAGAAATCGGCGAAGATGAAAGCGCCGTGGAGACCAGGGAAAGTGTCTCCTCCGTAGATGGCCCCGCCGACAATCGCGCATCCATGCGTGTGGTCATAATCGGCGACAGGCAGGACGAGGTCTTGGGCGCTGCAGGTGAGAACGTCATGTTCGAAACAGATGCTGCCTTCCATAACGGGCCAGCCATAGTTCTGTCCGCCACCAGCGCCGGCCGGCTGGAAGTTTACTTCCTCACGCTTGAAGTTGCCCGTGTCCGGCAGATAGAGGTCACCGCTCCGTTTGTCGAAGGCGAATCCCCATGGATTGCGAAGGCCCAACGCCCAGATTTCCGGTCGGTACCCATCTTCATGCCCAAAGGGATTATCGGCGGGTATGCCGTAAGGCAGCTCGCCGGACTCGACGTCGATGCGGAGAAGCTTGCCGAGCAAGGTATCGGTCGTTTGCCCTCGATTTTCGGGATCGCGAGGGAGTCCGCCGTCACCACTACCGATGTACAGGAAGCCGTCTTGCGGACCGAATGCCAGGTGGCCGCCGTTGTGGTTCTCATGGGGCTGGTCGATAGTAAGGATTATCTGCTCGCTGTTCTCATCGGCACGATTGGGGTCGTCAGTGGTGGCGAAACGGCTAATTGTGGTGGCGCCCTGACTGCCGGTGTAACTCACGTAAAAGTGACCGGATTCGGGATAGGATGGCGGGAAGGCCAGTCCGAACATGCCGCGCTCGCCTTCGCAGCAGTTCACGCGCTCCGATATATCCAGAAAAGGCGTCTCGCTTGCAGCGCCATCTTGGACTATGCGAATGCGGCCCGGCAGCTCAACTACGAAGATGCGCCCGCTTCCGTCACCGGCGTGGGTTACGCGGACAGGAAACTCGAGCCCCGTAGCCACTTCGACAACTTGATAGTGTGGCAGCACTTCTTCAACAACTGGGACGTCCGGCTGGGCGCCGAAGACACGGAAGTCGCGCCAGGCGACCCAGCTTGGACTGTGGAGGGTCAGTATCAGGACTTCGTTGACAGACTGAGGGGGATCGATTGGGACGGCGAGGATCTGGCCGTCCTCGGTGTGGACGTCTGCAAGGCGTTTGTAGAAAGTGCGGAGACCCGACCCGTGCCCCAGCCAGATCTCATGAGTCGTGGGGCCCGGCGGGGCCTGCGTGACGACCATCTCTACTCTGTCTACTAGGTAGGCTCGGTCCAAAACTATCGAGTACCACTGCGGTGCAGGTTGTTTTGAGTTCCAGATTGTTTCCGGATCGCCATCGATGGCCAGGTAGGCTTCTTCGTCGACTATGAGGTGATCTTCGGGCCCTCTTATGTAGGCGAGCCCTGATGCTAGAGGCGCGACATTTTCGCCAAGCGGCGGGTGAAGCAGAGGCGCGGCTTGCCCCGATCGTCTAGAAGATACTGAAAGGGTCAGGTTCGCTATCGATTCCTCCTCACCAGAGGACACAGGTTCGGTCCGTGCAGAATCTGATGCAGACGGCGCCGAAGCAGAAGTGCAAGCGCCAAAGGCAAGAGTGATGAAGACAATCAGGATTGAGAGGTTTGGGTTAGGGGTTGGTTTAGGGTTTAGGGGCCAGGGGTTAGGGGTTAGGGTGTTCTCGCCCCTCGCCCCTCGCCCCTCGTCCCTCGTCCCTGCCGTTGCCCCGGTCGACGGCCCCCTATTGCCTTTGATCACAGTGAATAGGGGTCGACCGCGTCGCGGAGGCCGTCGCCGACAAAGTTAAAGGTGAGGACGGCGGCTATGACGAAAAAGGCCGGTATCAGGAGCCACGGTTGCTGGAGGAGGACGCTTACCAGTTGGGCCTGCTTGAGGAGGGCACCCCAGCTGGTCTGAGGCGGCTGGATGCCGAGGCCGAGAAAGCTCAGGGCGGTTTCTGCGAGAATCATGCCCGGGATGGCGAGGGTGGCGACGACGATGATGTGGCTGAAGGCGTTGGGGAGCATGTGGCGAAAGATGATGCGGGCGTCTGAGGCGCCGGCGGCCCTGGCGGCGAGGGTGTATTCCATCTCACGGAAAGAGAGCACCTTGGCGCGGACCTGCCGCGCCAAGCCGGTCCATTCGATCAGGGAGAGGATAACGGAGATGGCGAAGAACCGCTGCAGCGGGGACCAGTTTGGCGGCATGGCGGCGGCGAGCGCGGCCCACAGGGGGATGGCAGGAAAAGACATCAGGAATTCGATGACGCGCTGGATCATCGTATCGAGGCCACCGCCGTAGAAGCCAGAGACTGTACCGAGGGTGGCACCGAAAATGATTGTCAGGATGACGCCGACCAGCCCGATTGTCAAAGATATCCTTGCTCCCATGAAGACGCGAGCTACCATATCGTGGCCCAGATCGTCGCTGCCCAACAGATAGAATACGCCGGGGGCGTCGACGCCGTAGAGGTGTCGGTTAAACGGAATGAGCCCAAAGAGTTTGTATTCGTATCCCTCCACAAAGAACTTAATCGGATACTTTTCTTCATGGATTTCGCTATATACAAAGCGAAAGGTGTCCATGTCGAGTTCGCTGTCGAGGCCGTAGACAAAGGGGCGCAGGTGGAAATTCCCTTGCTCGTCGCGAAAGCGGGGCAGCTGGGGAGGCACAAATACATAGTCTTCGTGGACTTCGGTATAGGGGACAGGGGCGATGAAGTCTGCGAAGAGGGCCGACATGTAGAGGAAAATGAGCACGACGCCGCCAGCAATCGCCAGCTTGTTGCGGAGAAAGCGGCGGCCGATCAGCCGGGCAGGTGAGATGGCTGTCGTCTCGCGGGCCTTTGTTTGACGCTGTCCACCCTCCCTTTTTCTCTTTTGCCTATTTGACGCTTCCGCCCTTCCTGTTTTTTGCCGTTGCAGTTCCTTCATGTTTTCTTCGTGTTCTTCGTGGATAGTTGCCGTTTGCCGCCGGGCGTCAGCGCAAATTCACTGGTTTGAAGATCGATGGTTGAAGCCGCTGGTCGCCATGGTCAGGTATAGCGGATGCGGGGATCGATCCAGACGAGCAGGATATCGGCCAGGAAATTGCCGATAACCAGGAGCCCGGCCAGAAATACGAGGAAGGTGCCTGCCAGATACATGTCCTGCTCGAGAAGGGCAGTGAAGTAAAGTGGTCCTGTTGTGGGCAGGCTCAGCACCATCGACACGATGGTTGCGCCCGAGATAATTTGCGGCAGGCTGGTGCCGAGAATCATAATGAGAGGGTGGATGGCGTTACGCGCTGCGTGGACGAAGATGACTCGCCGTTCGGGGAGACCCTTGGCGCGGGCGGAGGTGATGTAGGCGATTTTGAGAACATCGAGCAGATTGCCGCGCATCATCCGGATCAGGCCGGCTGTGCCTGAAGTGCCGACGACCAGGACAGGGATCCACATGTGTTTCAATAGGTCCCACAGCTTGGCGAAGTTCCAGGGGGCATCCTGGTACTCGGGTGAAAAGAGCCCGCCCACAGATTGATCGAATACCATGGCGGCGATGACCATGAAGATGAGAGCAAGGAGGAAGTTGGGGACTGAGAGACCGATCATGCCGACGGTGGTGAAGAAGTGATCGCTGGCCTGGTATTGGTGGGTAGCCGAATAGATGCCTATGGGGATGGCAATCAGCCAAGTCACAATAAGGGTTGTGATTGAGATCAGCATGGTCAGGGTCAGCCGTTCCCAGATCAACTCGCTCACATCTTTGTTGTAGGCGAAAGACCGACCGAAGTCTCCTTGGACAAAGCCGGAGACCCATTTCCAGTATTGCACATAGATCGGCTGATCGAGGCCGTATTGATTCACTATGGTTTCCAGCTGGCTTGCCGTGGTCGTTGTCCCCTGGGCTTCCAGTTGTTCGCGATAGACGTCCAGGTATGAGCCTGGCGGAAGGTTGATGATCACGAAGCCCACGATCGAGACAAAGAACATCGTGATCAGCATATAGAGAAAACGAGGGACGATAAATCCTTGCAAGGGCGGCCTCCGACGGCAGGGGCGAGGGGACAGGGGCGAGACTAACCCCTGACCCCTGGCCCCTAACACACTGCCGTTGCTATTCGACGATGAAGTAGACTTCCGGATAGGTCATGGCGCCGGGCATGCCAAGTACGCCCGGGCCGTGCCAACCGCCCAGCGGAAGGTCATCGCGTGTGGGTACGTTCAGGATCTGGTTGCCTGCCACAATGATGTTGGGTGGATCGGCGATGCCGCCCAACAGGAAGGGACCTTCGTCGATGTGGATCTGGATGATCTGGAAGGTGAGTTCGTCGCGCTTGTCGACGTCGGGCTCGGCGATCGCCTGCTTGTACAATTCCCACATGCGGTACATGGGATCGTCGACCGGGATTTCCTCACGCGGAGGCGTACGATCGCGCGGATCGAGGTCCAATTCGGTCCCTTCTTTGGGTGTGCCTTCTGCCGCCATCCAAGCTCCGTACAAGGGAGCCCAGCGCCCGCCGCTGCCGTAGGAAACAAGCCAGGCGGGATAGGTGAGCAGGTCCGGGCCGTCCGGCGCGCCGCCGCCATAGAGGCGAATGTCGTAGGTGGCGCTGGTGGTCATGACACCCAACTGTGAACCCGGAATGGAGTTGACGAACGCGTTGAGGCCGATGGCTTTCCAGTCCTCAACCATCAGTTCGGCGGTCTCGATGAAAGCGGTATTGCCGGCCGGGAAGTCGATGCGCACTTCGAGCGGCGAGCCGTCAGGAAGATCGCGGAAACCGTCACCATCCTGGTCGGTCACGTCGATCTCGTCGAGCAGGCTGGCGGCCAATTCCGGATCGTAGGTCACGGCGGAATCGCGCCAGGCCACTAGCATCTCCTGGCCTCTTTCGGTGCGGTTAAACTGACCGGAGTTGGGTGACATTGTTCCCGTGCTGGCGGCCTCTCCCAAGCCTAAGAAGGTGATTTTGCGGATTCTCTCGCGGTCCATGGCGTGGGACAGGGCGCGACGGTACTGGGTTGTGCGGACGACTGCCCGCTTGGCGTCGTCCGGATTGTTCCAGTTCACGCCCCAGGCGGGCGCGCCACCGGCGCCGTTGTCCCAGAGAAGAACGCGATAGTCGCCTTTGGACTCATTTTCTTTGAGGACTGCCAGGTCGCGCAGCGACAGATGGGGGTGGGCGTGGAAGTTGACGTCGCCGTTGAAGATGCGCAACTTCAGAACTTCGGCGTTTTCGGAATAAGTCACTTCCAGCCTGTCGATATAGGGCAACTGGTTGCCCGCCGTATCGACGGCGTAGTAGTAGGGATTCCGCTCCAGGACCATGCGGTTGCCAGTCTCAAGCAGGACGGGCATCCAGGCATTGAGGACGGGCCTGTCCGGGTTATTCCACCAGTCCTGTTTCTCAGTAAACTCCTCATAGTCGGCAGCATCGGAGTATTCCGGATGGAACTGCTCAAGGTAGTGGCGCGGATAGGGGCCGAAATTGCCTGAGACGCCGCCGTTGACAAATGCTGCCAGTTCGATGTCCACCAGCGGGGCGGGCGCTACGAATTTGAAGCGAATTGTATAGTCGTCGATTTTCTCGGCGGTCATGGGCTGGCCGCCTACGAGCGTCCAGGCAGGCATTGCCATCGGATGGTCCGGGTTGGCAGCCATGTCTTCCCACCAGAAGAGAACGTCATCGACGGTAAAGGGATTCCCGTCGGACCATTTGGTCCCTTCGCGGAAGTAAAAGGTCCACTCTGAAGCGTCTTCGTTTATCTCCCAGGCTTTCGCCAGCCCTGGACCAACAGCGGTACCGCCCTCTTCCCAGTGCAGGGGTGAGTGGCCGTACATATAGGCTGAAGTGTCTCGCAGATTGCTGCGGGTAGTCGTGCGCTTCAGTGTACCGCCATATTTCCCGACTTCGATCCAGGGCAGGTCGATGACCAGAGGATCGATGGGAATGCGTTCTTCAAGGGGAGGCAGATCGCCGGCGGCGACCATCTCAGCGAGCTGGGGTGCCTCTTTGGCGGACATCATCGCGTCGCCGGCGCCTTCATCGCTTTCCTGCGCTTCTTCTTCTGCTGCGGCCGGCTCTTCAGCAGCAGGCTCTGGCCCGCCACCGCAAGCAGACAGGACCAGGGCAAGCACCAGCAGGAGGACCCATGCGACCCCCGCGGTGCGGCTCAATCGGCTGGATCGGGTTCGGAACATCGGATAACTCCTTTACTGTTTGGTAAGTAGTTCAGGCGGAGATGGAAATTCGGGTCTCCGCCAGGAAGGTGATTCTTAATGTCGTACATCGATATGATAGAACTCGGTATGATAGCCTGGCCAGCTTGTGTTGCGGCGGTCTGCTTCGGTTTCTTGCGGCACGGGCAGAGTTACCCAGCTTCCATCTTCGACCGCTGCAGATCCCCTGGCCCTGTGCCGCCCGATCAGTTCATTCCGCAGTCGTTCGAGATGCGGCGAGGCTTGGGCGGCGCTGACGAGGTTGCGGAGTTCTTGCGGATCGTTTTCGAGATCGAAGAGTTGCTCGCTGCCGCCGACGGGGAACCAGAGGTATTTCCAGCGGCCGTCGGTGATGGCATAGTTGCCGGGCCTGTCGGGGGCGCCCAGGGCTGATTCCAAGGATGGCCGCGGCTCGATCTCTCCGCGTGCCAGGGCGACGAGATCGAGACCGTCGACATCTGTCGGGGGTGTGCCGCCCGCAGCTGTCACGGCGGTTGGCAGAATGTCGGCGAGCGTGACGAGCGATTGGTTGTGCGTCCCGTGCTGGCGGTTGTCCCAACCCTGCGGCATACGCAAGGCAAAGGGCACATGGGCTGAGGGTTCGTGAAAGAAGCCCTTGGCGCCGGCGTGATGGTCGCCCAGGTACTCGCCGTGATCTGAGGTGTAGATGATCAGGGTATCGTCGAAGATGTCCATGTCCTGGAGGGCGGCGAAAACGCGGCCCATGTTGTAGTCGATCTGGGTGATGACACCATAGTAGGCGGCGCGCGCCTCGCGGATTATTTCCGGGGAAACCAAGTCGAACGACTGTTTTTCCCGCATGAGGCGAAATGCGTAGGGAACGTCCTCGTCTTCACTCCAGTCGCCGAAGACCGGCGGCGGAATGTCACAGTTACGGTACATGGAGTAGTATGGCTCGGGCGGATCGATTGGGGGATGCGGCTTGGAAAAGGAGCACCAAAGGAAGAAGGGGATGGTTGGGTCGCGGCGTTCGCGAATGTACTCGACACACTGCTCAGCGGTCCAGGATGTTAGTGTCAGGGCTTCGGGGACGGTGGCCATGCCGGGATATAGCTCGTTCTGGCCGAGGCCGTGGTGCATGGGCTGGACGTCGTAGCCGCGACGGGCCATGTGGCGGTAGTAGTCCTCGGGCAGGATCATTTCCTGGAAGCCGTGGCGAGCGCGCTGGGGCGTGAAGTGCATTTTGCCGATGGCGGCGGTCTGGTAGCCCAGTTCGCTCATGCAGGTCGGCAGCGTATTGCTGGCGTCGGGGATGGCGCGTGAAGACGGTCCGTTGCCGGTCATGCCGTGGGTCGTAACGTATTTCCCGGTCATGATCGACATTCGCGAGGGTACGCAGACCGGGCAGTCTCCGTAAGCGGAGGTGAAGTTGATTCCCTCGCGTGTCAGGTGATTGAAATGGGGTGTGCGCATAAACGGCGGCGCGGCGGCACCGGCCGCGTCGAAGCGCTGCTGGTCGGTGGTTATCAGCAAGATGTGGGGGCGATCCATGCGCTACACGTCCAGGAGTGAAGAATAATGATGAAATCAATTGCAGCCGAGGAATGCTGGGCAGATTCTAACATAGCCCAAACGGTCAACCAATTTCGGGGCGAAGGGGAAAGAATTCGGTACTCTCTTTCTCCCGCTGCCAGGGCGCGGCAGGGCCGCGGATGGAGTTGAGGCTGAAGCAGTCGGGACGCTGCGCTGAAGAGTACTGCTAACCGCCTGCCATTTGCTTCACGCGCCTGTCTTTGCTACTCTTTCCATCGCAGACAGCATTGCCCACAGCGATTGGCATATCCGCCATAGGCGAGGAGAGAGTATTGAGGAGTGAGTAACTGCAGTTGCCGTTACAGTTCTCTCTCCTCTTTTCTCTTTTCTCGCCTTTCACAGTTAATCCTCTGAATCCCCCAAAATCACAGTTCAGACAAAAAGGGAATGCTTGCGGGATATCCCGACTGCGGGAAGGTGTAAACTAGCGAAGACAGATCCTGGAGAGTGCAATGAACGAGTCAATCCGCCCCAATCTTCTATACATTCACTCCGACCAGCACAGCCCTCATGTTACCGGCTGTTACGGCAGCGACCTGGTCGATACACCGAACCTCGACCGACTCGCAACCAATGGCGTGGTTTTCGACAACGCGTACTGCTGCTCGCCGATATGTGTTCCTTCGCGCATGTCGATGCTCAGCGGGCGGCATCCATTTCAAAATGAAGTCTGGACGAACGAACACGCCCTCGATTCCAGAATACCTACAATTGCCCACTCGATGGGCGCGGCCGGGTATCAGCCGGAGCTCGTCGGCCGCATGCACGCGCTCGGACCTGACCAACTCCACGGTTATGCCGCGCGGTTTGTCGGCGACCACGGCGCAAACCACCCAGGGAACCCGGGACCTGATCGCGGCATACTCAGTGTTACGGCCGGACCCCATCATCTGAGTCTGGAACGCTCCGGACCCGGCCAGAGTGCTTACCAGGTCCATGATGAGGATGTCACGGCGGTTACGATTGAGAGGCTGAACCGGCTGGGTGTGCAGAAGCGGGCTGGTCTTCTCAATCAGCCTTTCAGTCTTTCGGTAGGGCTGATGCTTCCCCACCCGCCTTATGTCGCGCGGCAGGCGGACTACGACCTCTACGCCGATACCATGACTCTACCACGCAAAGCAGGGCCTGGCGCCGACGAACAGCATCCCTTTCTGCGCTGGTGGCGCCATTCGACGGGAATTGAAGTCATGGATGAAGTTGAAGTGCGCCGGGCGCGCGCTGCTTACGCCGGCCTGGTCTACCGTACGGACGCGATGATCGGGCAGATTTTGAACGCGCTCGTAGAAAACGGGCTTGACGAAAACACGCTGATCGTCTACACGTCCGACCATGGTGACATGCAGGGCGAGCACGGTCTTTTCTGGAAGCATGTGTTTTACGAAGAGTCGGTGCGCGTGCCGCTTATCGTCAGCTGGCCGGGACGCATTCCAACGGAACAGCGCTGCGAGCATGTTGTCAGCGCGGTCGACGTTGCCGCCTCCATGCTTGACGCCATGGAAGCGCCGGCGCTACCCAACTCCGCCGGGCGCAGCTTCCTTCCTCTGATCGACGGGCGAGACGACCCCATTGCGTGGGACGACACGGCTTTTTCGGAGTACTGTACCGACAAATTCAGTCCTCCGGAGGGGGCTTACCAACGCATGATCCGGCGAGAAGAGTGGAAGTACGTTTACTACCACGAGCAGCCCTCCCAACTTTTCAATTTGAAAGAAGACCCAGACGAACTGGTTGACCGTTCGGAGGACCCAGGTTGTCGGTCGATCCTGCAGGCATTGCGCGGCGAGGTCCTGCGGGACTGGGATCCGGAGCAGGTGCGGCGGAAGATGGTTCGGAAGAGGGCCGACGAGCCGATCCTGGTGGCCTGGGCGCGCAACACAGGGCCGGAAGAGCGCTATCGCTGGCCCATGCTGAGCGAGATGAACTGGTTGGCGTGACAAAAGAAAGGTGCAGTTTCTGAACTGCAGTTTCCAGTTTTTAGTGGGTTGCGCCGTTGCCGTTGCAGTTACTAAAAACTGACTACTAAAAACTGCCGTTTGGCTTTTGTCCAAATTGGGGAACTTTTCGGGTAGCTACTCGGTCTTATTTGGCATCGGGATGGTTGGAAATTTTGATCACTGTCAATTATGAATAGAATGTTGCCATGGCTACTGTCACCCGACGGATTAAGCCGAAAATTGCTGTCTCTGATCGCCCACTGAGGCGGCAATCGAGCCGGCGGATTCGGATTCTGGTACAGTTGTCAGCGTTGACGGCTGCGATCGTTGGACTCTGGTTGCTTTGGAACTTGACGGCAAACACTGTCGAAATCGAAGTGGACGGAATCACTAGAACAGTGCAGACCCACAGGCGAAATGTGGGTGATTTGCTGACCGACGTCGGCCTTCTTCTGGGCCCGGAGGCAATCACTGACGACGCTTTAGCCGAGAGTTCCTTCGTTCCTGCACGAGTGGCACAGGCGCAAGACCCGGCCAATAGTGAGCCGTCCGCTGCAGGAGTTGCCCTTTCCCGGGCGGCGCCCCAAGAAGGCCTGCGGTTGTCCCACAGCTTGGACACGAGAATTACTGATGGACTGCGGCTCGCCATAGAGCGGCCGCAGCCCTTTCTAATTGTCGCCGGCGGCCGGGAATATGAGGCTTCGAGTTGGGCGAAGACGCCTGCCGAACTCATGGCCGACGTTGGGATCCCCTTCAGCCCTCGCGACCAGGTGCTGATTTATGGAACGGAAATTGGTTGGGACAATGCGATGCCGACAGGGCCGGGACGAGTCAGCGACACCCATCTTTCCGGCGGACCCGCTTGGGAACAGGTTGAGAGAGTACCGGTTCTCATAGAGGTCAACCACGCAGTCCGGCTTACTGTTTACGAGGACGCCATTCCTTATACGATACACACACTGGCCGAGACGGTAGGTGAAGCTCTTCGCGACGCGGAGATTACGATCTATCTTGGAGATGATGTGCAGCCCAGCCTGGACACCCGTGTCAGTTCGGGACTGCGTGTGTTCATCCGGCGCAGCACACCAGTCAGTCTGTTTGCAGACGGCGTGCTCTACAAAACGCGGACGCAGAGCCAGACTGTGGGAGATGTGCTGGCGGAGATTGGGGTTGGTCTCACCGGCCTTGATGAAGTGTCACCACAGCTGAGCGCAGATCTGTATCCGGATGTACAGATTCAGATAGTGCGTGTGCGGGAAGAGGTCGAAGTCGAAGATGAGATCGCCCCGTTTGGGACAGAGTGGATCGCAGACCCGAATCTTCCCATCGACACCCTCATTGACCATCCGGGGGCGGAAGGCATTACCCGGCGACGGTTCCGCGTTCTCTATCGAGACGGCCAGATGGTCGACCGCGCGCTGGAAGACGTTTGGGTAGCACAGGAACCGCGCAACAGGTTGAGAGTGTACGGCCAGAGAATCGAACCACGGACTTTTGTCACTGAAGACGGACAGGAGATCACCTACTGGCGCAGTATCAGAATGAGGGCAACCAGTTACAGTGCGTCCACCGCCGGGGTCTCGCCGAGCGTACCATGGTATGGATTTACGCGCACGGGGGACCGGATGCGGAAAGGGGTCGTAGCCGTGGACCCGAGGATTATTCCGCTGCGTACCAAGGTCTACGTACCCGGTTACGGATTCGGGGACGCGTTGGATACCGGGGGCAACATTCAGTTCCGACGCATCGATCTGGGTTATGACGACCACAATCTTGTGTTGTGGAGCCGTTGGGTAGACGTCTACTTGCTGTGGCCGCCACCGCCCGAGCATAAGATCGCGTGGATGATACGCAACTGGCCGATAGAGCCGCAGTAAGGGCGAGAAGAGAGCCAGATAGCTATTTGACGCTTCCGCCCTCCCCGTTTTTTGCCGTTGCAGTTCTCCGCGTCCTCCGCGGATCAGTGCCGTTTTTCCGCCGGGCGTCAGCGCAAAAAATGAACGTGCCGACTGAATTGTCAGTTGGCACGTTTTGATCCACGCCGCATTCCCCGAGTTTCGGCAACTCGCTTCATTGTCAAGTTCTCGCCCTGAGACAGTGTGAAGACGATGGAAGTACATAGACCTGACAGAAATGCCTAGCTTGAACCGGGCTGTCGTCCACACGCGTCCACGGGGGGGGAATCAGCGGATTCGCCACGATAGATTTGCGAACAGAGGCGCAGAGATCGAGGACGTCGAGTGTCCTATCTTTCCCAGATTACCGTGATAAAATTGTTGGGCAGTTCGCTTTTTGCCTGCTATTGGCTGCGGATTCAGGAATTCGAACTTACTATGGCGGCGCAGTCTGGAGACGAATGCAAGCTATTTCGCGGAAGTCAACATCGATAGTCGTATATTTGGTTTTAGGCGCGGTCATGCTGGCCGGGCTGGGGTTACGAACATGGAACGTCAGGTTTGACGGGGGGTTGAATTCTCATCCTGACGAGCGCAGCACTACGTGCTTCTACGCGCCGACAATCGGTTGGCCCTCCAGCGTCGAAGAGTTCCTCGATCCGAAACGCAGCCCGCTCAACCCAATGTGGGACCGCCATAACGAACGGCGTCGCTCGTTTACCTACGGCCACTTTCCTCTCTACCTTGGCATTCTGACCGGCGAATTGCTGAGCAGTTTGGCCAAACCTGCCGGTTTGCTGCCTCTTCCCGATCAGTCGATAGAACTGATGGCGCGGGCCAATACGGCCTGCGCAGGGGTGGCCTTTGCTGGTCGGTTGATGATGGCCTTATTGGACACTCTAACGATCTTTCTCCTTTTCCTGCTGGGGAGACGGCTTTACGGCGCGTCCGCGGGTCTACTGGCCGCGACATTTTACGCGTTCACCGCCCAAGCCATTCAACTCAGCCATTTCTTTGCCATGGACCCGTCAAGCACGACATTTGTTGTTCTGGCGGTCTACGGTGGCGTGCTAATGGTACAGGAGCGATCCTGGTGGGGCGTGCTCCTGGCAGGGATAGGAGCGGGGTTGGCGATTTCCTCAAAGTTCAGCGCGCTTCCGATTCTGGCGGTACCTTTCACAGCCGTGCTGATCCTGGAATGGAGGATGGGGGACGGTTTAGGGTTTAGGGGTTGGGGGTCAGGGGTTAGGGGTTCCTCGCCCCTGGTCCCTCGTCCCTCGCCCCCGCCGTTGACCTCTCTCCATCTGCTCTTCATCTCCTATTTGGCCGCTGCCATCGTTTTCATTATCACCAGCCCTTATGCCGTGCTCGACTGGGTAAGTTTCATTCAGGCTACGCTCGTAGAACAGGGCCGCATGGTGCGCGGGGTCGCCGATTTTCCATTTACACGGCAGTACCGCAATACGGTCCCCTATCTATATTTCATTCAGCAGCAGGTCGTCTGGGGGTTGGGCTGGCCTCTAGGTCTGGCAGCGCTGGCCGGAAGCGCCTGGGCGCTAGGGAAGGCGGCTTTCATTCGGGCCAAAGCCGGTGAGCTTATCGTCTGGGCCTGGGTTGTGCCGTACTTTGGCATTACCGGTGCGTTTCTGGCCAAGTTTAACCGTTACATGAGTCCTATGCTCCCGTTTGTCCTACTATTTGCCGCTGGGTTGATCGTTTGGCTAATACAGCTGAGAGTTCGCCCTAGTTTTCGGCTGGCTGTACGTCTTCCTGGCGTGATCCTGGCCGTCCTGGCGATTGGGGGCGGTCTGTTCTGGTCGCTCGCGTACACCAATGGCGTCTATGCCAGCGAACATACTTGGGTGACGGCCAGCCGCTGGGTTTATGCCAAGGCGTCGCCCGGCTCGGTCATATTGTGGGAATCATGGGACGATCCTCTGCCGAAGAGCCTTCCCGGCGAACCGGGGATGGATATGGGCAGCCATGGCTTGCGGCATATCGACTGGTCTCCGTATGAGGAGGAGACGGCGGAGAAATACGAGATTCTGCGGGAGAAGCTGCTGGAGGCGGACTACGTCATCTACAGTTCCAAGCGCATCTACGAGAGCGTGGATGAACTGCCGGCGCGTTATCCGATGACTAACCGCTATTACGACCTGATGTTCAGCGAGCGGCTGGGCTTCGTTCATGCGGCCGACTTCACAACGCCTCCCCGTCTGCTGGATCTGACCTTTCCGGACCACGAGGCCGATGAAAGCTGGAGCCTGTATGACCATCCGCGGGTGTCGATATTTGAGAAGCGGCGGGAGTTGAGCGGCTCCGAATTCGATAGTCTGTTGGAAGGATCCTGGGAAGGGGCAGTCCACTGGGACAGGGGACGTGAACCGGCCCTCACCCCTCTCCTGAACGCCATCGGTCTGGGCAGCGCGCTCGAAAGCCAGGATCGAGGGCTGATCAACATTGTTCTCGCACTCGTGCAGGGGCAGGAGCCCCCAGAAGGGGGCGGTCAGGTGCCCGCCCACAGCGCCGACGGACCGACTCTTCTTTTAGGAACGCCGCTAAGGGATCTGCCTGTAGTAGACAATTACAGGTGGAACACGGCCGCCAGCAACGTGCACTGGCTTGCGGTGGGTTGGTGGTGGCTGGTGGTTTCTCTGCTTGGCTGGATCGCGTGGCCGCTGGCCTTTACGCTGTTCCGCGGTTTGCGCGATCGCGGGTTTCTGTTGGCCAAGACGCTCGGTTGGCTGCTGAGCGGGTGGCTGTTGTGGCTATTCGCCAGTTCAGGCCTGGCGCAGAACTCCGTGCGCAATGCCTGGCTGGTCGCGGCGATGGTTATGCTCGTGAATGCTGCAGTGCTGGTTTTCATCTGGCGGGATGTTCTCTCGTTTCTGCGGCGCATGTGGAGGATTCTGCTGGTCGGGGAAGGTCTGTTCGCGGCCTCGTTCCTATTCTTTGTGATGATCCGGCGGGCAAATCCGGACATTTGGCAGCCCTGGTTCGGAGGCGAGAAGTTCATGGAGTTCGCGTTCCTGAACGGGATTTTGCGGAGCCCGTATTTTCCACCTGTGGATCCACATTTCGCGGGCGGATATATCAACTATTACTACTACGGGATCTATCTGGTCGGCTATCTGATCAAGCTGACAGGCATCTACGCCGAAGTGGCCTTCAATCTGGCCATTCCCATGCTGTTTGCGCTAACAGTCGTCAACGCGTTTGCCGTAGTCTATTCCGTTAGCGGAAAACTGCCGAGAAGGAGTCGTAGTGAGCGACAGGCCGAAGCGGTTGGCCAGCCGCCGTTGCAGCCGGGGCCTACGGGACAGACAGAGATCGTGAGCGGCACACTTGCGGCGTATGGGCCGCAGTCGTCTTCTACTGCGCAGACCGACACTCCGCCGCAGGGAGACGAGGCCGTTTGCGCTTCGCCAAAGGCCCATCTGCGGCGTCGGCTCAGCGCAAAACGACAGACTCCGCACGCATTGCTTGACAGTCCTCACTGGGCGCTTGAAAGAGGCGCCCGACCGGAGGCAACCGGTTCAATCAGCTACGCACAGGAAGACCTCACCGGCACAGAATTTGACGCAGCGGTTCCTGCGAGTGGCGACCTACGCGTACGGGAGCTTTCCAGAGAGCGCCCGTCTATACAACAGCTACCCTGGCACGAAGGCATCGGCGCGGCACTGCTGGCTCCGTTGTTTGTAGCTATATTTGGCAATCTGGCGGGATTCGGGCAGTTGGTCCAATCGCTGGCCAGGGTCAGCGGGAGCGGTTTTGCCAGCAGCGTTCCCGGACTTCAAAAGACTGTCCATGCTGTCAGCGGACTGTGGCGCGTTGTAACCTCCGACGCAACTCTGGCGGGTTATGACTTTTGGGCACCCAGCCGGGTCATTCCCCATACAATCAACGAGTTCCCTTACTGGAGTTTCACTTACGCGGATCTCCATCCGCATATGATAGGTATTCCATTCTCGCTGTTTTTTGTGGCGCTGGTCCTGACGCTTCTGAACAGCTATGACTTCGACTGGCGCAAGAATTGGCACTACGGGGGGATGTTGGTTGGCGGTTTGGCCTTCACTTTGGGTGTACTGGCAGCGGTCAATCTGTGGGACCTGCCCACCTACCTGGGGCTGGGCGTTCTGGCTCTGGCCGTCACACTTTACCGCAGGCGGGGCCGTCTCCGTGTTGTCCCGGTCGTGGGGTTGGGGATCCTGATGGCGGGTGGGGCGTACCTTCTTTTCATGCCTTTCTTTCGTAGCTACACCAATGTCGCGGCCAGCGGTATCGGGCTGGTGCGGACGCCTGATGATCTGGGCAAGTGGGCGCAGATCTGGGGGTTTTTCGCGTTTGTCATCTTTACTTGGCTGGTGGTAGGGCAGGGCGAACGGCGCCGGATTCGCTATTTGCGCGTCCACAAGCTGCTTGTACAGCAGCCGACGGTCGCCTACTTCATCGAGGTCTTACTGCTACCGGTACTGTTTCTTGCCTCTCTGTTTCTGCTCTTGTTCACAAACCAGACGGTGCTGGCAATCTGCCTACCGGCTCTTGGCCTCTCTGTTTCGCACATTTGGCGGCTGGAGAGGGCGGCCGATACGGGAACGATCTGTGCGGCGCTGCTGGCTGCGACAGGCTTAGCAGTTTTAGCCGGTACACAGGTTGTATACTTGAAGGACCATCTCCAGGGCGGCGACGCCTACCGCATGAACACACTCTTCAAGTTCTATAATCAGGTATGGGTGCTGTGGGGGGTGGCGGCGGCCATCGTCCTGCCCAGAATCTTCTCACGCTTCGAGGCGATGCTGCGGAGCAGGCGTACTGAAAAGGACCTTTCTTCGATTTCAGTTGAATCCAGGAATTTCCGCCCCCGATTCAAACTGACTTTAGAAACGGTTCGAGGCACCTGGGGCATTGTCTTCTTCTTACTACTCTGTGCAAGCCTGGTCTATCCGCTCCTAGGTACGCCTTCGCGGGTATCGCAACGATTTCCGGGCTGGCGGCCTCCGATTGGCACGTTGAACGGGATGGCTTTCATGGAAAACGGCGTTTACCACTGGCCTGACAGCGAAAATGCGATTGAATTGCGATACGATTGGGAGGCGATTCAGTGGCTGTTGAGCAACGTGCACGGCAATGTTGTCCTCGCGGAATCGGCTCAGCTTGACTATTACCGGGCCGGCGGCACACGGGTGGCCAGCCTAACAGGGCTGAGCGGTCTCTTGGGAATGCACGAAGGCGAACAACGTTACAGGAAAGACGTTGGCGAGCGGCACGGCAAACTTTCCGAGTTTTGGAATACAGAGGATTTGGAACGCATCGAGGCCCTTATTGACGAACTGGAGATCGGTCTCATCTACGCGGGCCAACTGGAAAGGCATCAACATCCGGGCGCTGATTCAAGACTGGCGCAATTGGAACAGTCCGGTCTTCTGGAGTCGGTTTTTCAGAATCCCGAGGTGACAATTTACGCCGTTCCATCCCATATTGAGGGCCAGCTAACGGGCCGATAAGGGGGCTGGCGGATGGGACAACTCTCTCGAATCGCGCCGCTGGCGGCAGGCATCTGGCACCGGGCACCACAGTGGCTGCAGGGAGCGATCACCTGGACAGTGAACGGCAAAGTCATCGTTGGGGTAAGCGGAGCGCTGCTGAACGAAGAAAACCAGGTTCTGCTGTTGCGCCATCGTTTTCACAACAACCGGATTTGGGGGCTTCCCGGGGGCTGGCTGTCTCCCGGCGAAACCATTTACGATTGCTGGCGCCGGGAGGTGAAGGAGGAGCTGGCGCTTGAGACATCTGTCGAAGCGACTATATGCCATCGGGCGACCCGGAAAGTTCTGGAATTCTATCTGCTGGGACGAATCAGCGGCGGCCAGATGAAAATCGATCCTGTGGAGATCCTTGAGGCCCGCTTTTTTGCGGCGGACGAACTCCCTCCCATGGAGCCGTTTGGCGTTCGGGTTATTCATCAGGCCATCGAGCATGCTGAAATGGCAATGACGACGAGCACAAAGGGCAAAAACCTGGCGCAGACCGGCAGTTCGGAAGAGATCGCGGGGGAGAGGTATCAGTTCTCAGGGCAAGAAGAACCGGTAGAAGCCGGTAGCGAGGAAGGGGACGCGCCGCGTGCATGATATCGTCGTTGCTTTCCTGGGCTGGTATGTGATAACGCAGGCTGTAAGCGTCGCGGCGATGCCATTGACGTTGCGATACTTCCGGGCTTTGCCGGATCGAGGATATGCCTTTACGCGTGTCCTGGGGATTTTCCTGGTCAGCCTCCTGCTCTGGCTGGGAACCAGTTATGGCTTGCTTCGCAATACGTCAGGCGGAGCCTGGCTGGCCATGCTCCTCGTCGCTCTACTCAGCGTCTGGGCTCTTTTGCGCGGAAGCCAAGCCAATGGGTACGGTGCAGATTCGGGGCCCGGCTCGTCATTGAGGTTTCTTCCTCACTGGACATATATTGTAGGCGTCGAGCTCCTTTTTCTCCTTGCATTCGCGGCCTGGACGTGGGTACGGTCACGCGATCCTGCGATCAGCCATACCGAACAGCCGATGGACCTGATGTTCATGAACGGGATTTGGAGCAGCGCCACTTATCCCCCGCGAGATCCCTGGCTGGCCGGATATGCGATCAGCTACTACTACTTCGGCTACTGGATGATTACGACCCTGGCCCACCTGGCAGGCCAGCCGCCTGAAATTGCCTATAATCTGGGACAGGCCTGCTGGTTCGGCCTGCTGGTCACGGCAAGTTTTGGGGTAGGGTACAATCTGTTTGGCTTGCGTTCAAGAGAGGATGAGGGGGAGAACGAGGATTCCGGACTGTCCGAAGACTCGTCTAGTGGGAGCAGAATTGGCGGGGCACTGGCCGCATTCCCTTTCCTGGCCGGGCTGCTAACGGCGGTCGCGGTCGCATTGACCTCGAATCTGCACGTTATTCTTGAGTGGCTCTATGCTCAAGGCGTGCAGTTGGACGGTTTGAACCGGCTGGTTGATGTCTATAACTTCCCGGAGCAATCACAGGTGACGGGCCTATGGTACATTGACAGCGGTTGGAGCTGGTGGTGGCGGGCCAGCCGCGTAATCGAAGATATCGACCTCGATGGGAACCATATCGAGATTATCGACGAATTCCCGATCTTCAGTTACGTACTCTCCGATAATCATCCCCATTTGCTGGCTATGCCATTTGTGCTTCTGGTCGTTGCCATTGCCTTGAACTGGTTCTGCGCGGATGGACAGGACGGTCGCGGATCGCCGGCCCCCAAAGGTAACGGTGTTGGAGAGGAAAGAGGACGGGCCGGCTCCCTTCTCATTACGGTGATCGCTCAGTTCAGGTCTGTTGCGCGGCCATTCGGGCCGGCAGGGCTCCTCCTGCTTATCGCCGCGGCAGGGGCGCTCCTTTTTCTGAATACCTGGGACTTCCCTCCTTACTGGCTCCTTCTTGTATTGGTCGCAATGCTCACGGGTGCCCGTCAGAATGGGGATGTCGCTGCGGCGCTGCGTCACGCGCTGTCAAGGGGGGCCCTTATCGGGGTTACGATTTTCCTGGGAGCCCTTCTGCTGTATCTGCCATACTTTCTGACTGCACAGAGTCAAGCCGGGGGCATCCTGCCCAACTTGCTCCACCCGACGCGACTGCCCCAGTTTCTGGTGATGTTCGGACACTTTTTGTTGGCCGGTACAGGACTGCTGTTAATTGGTTGGCGGGAGCAACGACCGTCAGCGGTTGTACTGGCCGCGGCGGCGGCGCTCGTCGGCGGCCTACCGCTGGTCTTCCTGGTCACGACCGGGCTGCTGTCGGCGAACGCTTCGGGCGAGACCGATGAATTGCTGGCGAACATCGTGCAGCGGCGGCTTGGCGATCCCTGGACATTTCTGCTGTTGGGGGGGCTCACAACCCTGTCGTTGAGCCTGCTCTGGCAACGCCTGGTCGGGCCGGGCAATGGCGCCCAGACAACCACTTTTGTCCTATGCCTGTTTGCAATTGGCTGCCTACTGACATATATGCCGGAGTTCGTGTATCTTCGCGACAACTTCGGCAACCGCATGAACACTGTGTTTAAGTTCTATTACCAAAGCTGGCTGTTGCTGGGGGTCGCCGCGGCCTTCACCATTGCCAGGTATTGCGAGCTAGCGGTACGTCGAATCCGGCAGGGTGGAGGGGGCCGGACGGCCGTTCCCGTGCTGGGACTCGTTCCAGTTGTTCTCTCTCTCCTGCTGATCTTCATGAGCCTTGTCTATCCTGTGGCAGGGGCGTATGCTAAGATTAAGCGCTCCGGCACGCGTGAGCCGACACTCAATGGCCTTACATACGTCGGTAACGACGAACTAGCCGTTATAGATTGGATCAGGAGCAATACGCGTCCTGATACGGTGATACTGGAGGCCAAAGGCGCCAGCTACAGAGTCAGTTCTGCGCGTATCAGCGCGGCAACCGGCCGGGCCACATTGCTGGGATGGGACGGCCACGAGGCCCAGTGGCGCGGGCGCGCTTATGCAGAGATGGCGGAAGGCCGGGCCGAGGCCATCCGGGAAATCTACCAGTCTCCCAGGTCGTCAACGTTGCCGGAAACGCTGAATCGCTGGCAGATTGATTATGTCCTGGTCGGCCCGGAGGAGCGCGCCCAGTATGGCGTTTCGCCCGCGCTGGAAAGTCGGCTCGGTCAGATTCTCGAACTGGCCTTTGAGCAGGGAGATTATCGGCTATACCGCGCCACAGGCGCGACAGACAGATAGGCAATGGGAAGCAGAGGTCAGAATCTGCAGGTGACTCAAGGGAAAGCGACCGAACGAACAGAGGGCGAGAGGTCAACTGTTGAGGACCGGCCAGCGATTGCGCCGTTTCGCGGCGCGCCGGCAAAAGCATCGCGGGGCAACGGGCCAACCGTAGAACAGGCGTTGTATGCGCTGCTATTTGTTCTGGCACTGGGTCTGCGTCTTCATTCACTCGGCGACCTGAACTCCGTTTCGCCCTTGGAAGCCGCTCAAATCTGGCCGGCCTGGCTGGACCAGGCGGCCGGCACGTTGGAAGAAAGCGGGCTTCCAGAGACCCGTCTGCCTGCCAGCCCGTTATTGTATACGATTCAGCGCGCGCTCTTTCTCGTGACCGGGGGCGGCAGCAGCTTCTGGGCCCGCTTTGCGCCGGCATGCGCCGGGGCGGGGTTGGTGCTAGCGGCCTGGGCGCTGCGGCGGCGCATGGGACGCGGGGGCGCGCTGATGGCAGCGGTCCTATTTGCGCTTGATCCCTGGCTGCTTTCGTTCAGCCGGCTGGCTGACGGATCGACTTTGTCAGTTTTGACGGGCGTGCTGCTCCTGGCTGTGCTGTTCGATGACAGAGAAGAAGGCCCGCAGGTAAATCGACTTGCAGTTATTGGGGGTCTTTTTCTGATCAGTGGACCGTTGGCGTGGCTATTGCTGCCATTGATTTTGTACGCTTTCTTCTTGCTCAGAGGCGGTCCGCTTTCAAGCCTTGCACCCAGCCAGCGCAGGCAGGCAGCAATCATTTGTGTAGGGACAGTTGTTGTTGGATCAACCGGGCTTTTTTCCCACCTCTCTGGCTTGTCGGCCGTTGGGGAAAGTGTGGGAACTGCGGTTGCCCATCTGGTGGGCCCGACAGTAACTGCAGGGAGCCTGCTTGCCAATCACAATTACACTGTTACCTGGGCGCTGCTGCGGCTGCTCGTTGATGAGCCGTTCCTACTCGTTTTCGGAGGCGCGGGGCTGGGAATAGCCCTCCCTTTCTTTGCCGGAAGCCTGGCAAGTCAGGTTGTCAAAGAGGACGAAGTCGTCGAAACTGAAAGACGAGTCATGGTCGACGCAATTTGGCTGAATGTCCTGGCCGTAGGTGTGGCCTGGGGCCTTCTGTTGATCCTGTTGCCGGGGCGCACACCGGTAAGCCTGCTCGTTACCGGGCTGCCGCTGCTCCTCTTGGCGGCGGGAACGACAGCGCACATGTTGCGACTGGCGCCCGTGGGGATGCTGCTTCAAGACAACTCACGCATGCCAGCACTGGCGACGATGGGGGTTCTGCTGGTGACAGCCTTTTTTTGGACGGGAACCATCACCGCTTCGCCCAACTTTGATCCCCGCCTGGCTACTTTTTATCTGCTCATTCCCGTGCTTGGCGCGTTCTTCGTTTGGTGGTCAGGAGAGCGTTCCAGCGGTCAGGCTTTCGGTATCCTGACTCTTATCGCATTCTTTCTCGCCCAAGCCAGCAGCAGCTGGATGTTGAATCTGCGGCCGGAATATCGCCATAGCCGTACGCTCTATGCTGAGACTGGCGACAGTGGAATGGCGATATTGGCCGAAGATGTCGCTCGCCTCAGTTCCCTTCGAACAGGGGATCCGACAGAGGTTCCAGTCTATTTGCAGGTCGAGTATTCCCACTTGCCTTTCTTTTTGTGGCATCTTCGCGCCATGCGCCATCTGCGCTGGCGCCCCGGGATCGATTTGACAGGAATGGAGGCAGATGCCCTCGTCGTTTCGCAAGGCGCCGAGCGAGACCTGCTGCCCGCCGGTTTCGTTGGCAGCAGCTATGCCGTGACACAGCGCTGGCTGCCCACCGAGTTGGAGAGTCCAGCAGGTCTTTTGCGATGGATGCTTTATCGCGAAAGAAAGCAGATTCCGGGGGTCATCCCCGTGCGGCAAGAGGTGGAACTTTGGGTTACACGGGAGAAGTAAACCATGGCTGAACGACCGAGCGAGACGCAAACGGAGGCCACGAACGAGGTCTCCGAAGTGGATCTTCAAGAATCATCCTCTGAAACTGACGTTCTTCTTGCTCAAGAGCAAGCCGAAGGTTTCAGGGACCCCCCCCAGGTCGCTCAGGATTCCCAAAAGAGTGAAACCGTTCCGCCCTCCGAAGGTTTTCTGGACTCCAGTCTCCTGACCATTTTGCGGGCCAATTGGGAGACAGTAGCCTGGGCAGTGATCCTGGTCGTCGCAGTAGTCAGTCGGTTTTACGCCCTCGGCGTCCGCGGAATGAGTCACGATGAAAGTCTGCATGCAGTCTACTCTCTCGACCTGTATCGAAGCGGCAGCTACCAACACAACCCGATGATGCATGGGCCGTTCCTCTTCCATGCAAACGCCTTTATTTACTTTTTATTTGGCGTCAGCGATGCCACTGCTCGTGTCATGCCTGCTCTGGCAGGAATCGGAACGATTATCGCCGCATGGTTTTACCGACGGTGGATCGGGAGAACCGGGGCGTTCCTGACCGCTCTGCTCTTCCTTTTCAGTCCGAGCATTCTCTTCCACAGCCGCTACATCCGAAACGATATCTACATCGTCTTTTTTTCGATGATTTGGGTATATTTCATGTTCCGCTATGTTGAAGAGCGGAAATTGAAGTGGCTCTACCTGACCGTGACCGCCATGGCGCTCGGATTTGCCGCCAAAGAAAACCAGTTCATGTCAGGTACGATTTTTGGAATGTTCATGGTGGGCGCCGCTCTCTGGCGTTGGTGGACCGGGCAAGAGAAACTTCGAGAAAGTTCCTTTGCTGATATTGCGGTTTTGCTTTTGACTCTTGTCTTGCCCTTTGCGGCGCCGCTCGGACACCTCCTTTTCGATTGGGATGCGCTCGCGTATAGCTCGACCCAGGATTTGACCAGGTCGGCCGTCCTGGTGCTGCTGATGACTGGACTGAGCATTGCAATTGCCTTCTGGTGGTTTAGTCCCGCCAACAGCGGGGCCAAGTCGCGAGACGGAGATGAGCAGGAACGCAGGATCACCTTTTCCAATTGGGCAACATTGATGGCCCTGTTCTGGGCGATTGAGATCCTGTTGTTCACTACTTTCTTCACCAATCCGGTCGATGGCCTAGCGACCGGCGTCGTCGGCAGCCTTGGCTACTGGCTGGCTCAGCAGGAGGTACAACGCGGGAGCCAGCCGTGGTACTACTACATAATGCAGAGCCTGCTCTATGAATTTGTGCCTCTCTTTCTGAGCTTGGGAGGGTTGACTCTGCTCGGGTGCCGTCTGTGGAGAAGGGCGAGAAAAGAGAAAAGAGGAGAGAGAAAAGAGAGAACGGCAACGGCAGTTACTCACTCCTCACTCCTCACTCCTCACTCCTCGCTGTTCCCCCTCTTTCTCGCCTGGTGGGGAGTTGGGGCCTGGTTGTCCTATTCTTACGCCGGCGAAAAGATGCCGTGGTTAATGACGCACATGACCCAGCCGATGGCGATCTTTGGAGGCTGGTGGGGCGCGCAGATCCTTCAGCGGATCGACTGGAAGAAGGTACGGGAGACGCAGGGATGGTGGTTGCTGGCGCTCCTGCCGGCGCTGCTGTTCATGCTTGGCGCTCTGTTCGGCTCAATTCCCACAGGAGGCCGCGACGTTGACACGCTGGCAAGAATGGTGCGCTTCATACTTGCGCTCTTCTTAATCGGTGGGCTGCTCTATCTCATCTATGCGTTCAGGTTGGCGCATGGCATCGACATCTTAACTACGGTGCGGCTGACAGCAGTAACGGCTTTCGCCATCTTGTTTCTGCTCACAGTCCGATTCTCATATTTGCTCACTTACGTCAACTACGACATGGCAACCGAATATCTCGTCTATGCCCACGCTTCGCCGGACGTAAAAAGGGCTCTGCAGGAGATTGAGACGATAAGCGAACGCACTGTTGGCGAGCGCGAGATTCAAGTTTCCTATGACGACGATGTTGCCTGGCCGATGACGTGGTACATGCGCTTCTATCCCAACCACATTTTCTACGGCGCGAACCCGACCTCGGAGGCGATGAATGCGCCTATAATCCTCGTCGGCAAGAAGAACTATGAGGCAGTAGAGCCTTACGTGGCCCGCGACTATGTCAGCCGCAATTACCGCCTTGTCTGGTGGCCTGAGGAGAGCTACAAAGGAGAATTGAACGAGGAGGGTTCCAGAGGGCTGACATTCAAACAAATCAGGAGCGCGCTGTCGGATCCGGAGCGCCGCAACCATCTGTGGCAAATTTTCTTCTTCCGCAACCATCCTGACCGGACGCTTGCAGCCTGGCCACACCGCCATGATTTTCGCATGTACGTCAAGAAAGATATGGCGGACATCATCTGGGACTTAAACGTAGTTCCCCTGGCAGAAGGAGGACCCTCTCAGGCGCCATCATTTAACTATGAAGAAGTCGATCGCAGCGCCAGCCGGGTTTACAGCGGCATTTACGGCAATCTGCCCTTGGTCACACCGCGCTCCATTGCGATTGGTCCGGATGGGCTGCATTACATTCTCGATACAGGAAATAATCGCGTTGTCGTCCTGAATCCCAACGGCTCGATGCGGCTGGAATTCGGGAGTACTTGCTTCCTGGCAGAGGGTGAGAGCGGAGGTTGTGTTGACCCGGACGGGACAGGTCCATTGGAACTGGGGGACGGACAGTTTCGGGAGCCCTGGGGCATCGCGGTGGGCGCTGACGGAACAGTTTTCGTTGCTGATACGTGGAACGGACGCATTCAGACATTTGACGCCCAAGGCAACTTTCAGCGTAAGTGGGGCGCATTCAACATTATTTCTGGAGAAAACAGAGACCCGTTCGCACTTTTTGGCCCGCGGGGTCTGACGGTCGCGCCGACCGGAAACCTTCTCGTCGCGGACACGGGCAACAAACGCATCCTGGAGTTTACGCCGGAGGGTGAGTTCATCCGTCAGGTCGGGGGCGGCGGAATCATACTTGGCCGTTTTGAGGAACCTGTCGATGTTGCCGTCCACCCACCGACTGGCAACGTCCTGGTGAGCGACGCCTGGAACCGCCGTATACAGGTCCTTTCGAGCGATTTGGCGCCCCTGTTCGAGTGGCACATCCCCACCTGGGAGAGCCAGGACATTTGGGATAAGCCGTTTGTGGCCGCAGCGTCCGACGGCAAGGTCTACGCAACTGATCCCGAGTTTGCTCAGGTATATGTGCTCTCCTCCGGCGGCGTCGTCCAGGCGAGCTTTGGAAGATATGGCTTTGAACTCAACCGCTTCGCCAAACCGACAGGCATTGCGATCGATCCGTTGACAGGTGAACTGCTCGTTGCCGATGCCGACAACAACCGTGTTCTTGTGTTTGGTTCCAGTTTCTAGTTTTCAGTTTCTAGTGGGGTACGCCGTTGCCGTTACTAAAAACCAACTACTAAAAACTGCCGTTATAGTGCGCCGCGGGCTTGTCTGGGACACGCCTTCTCAAGATTGGCAGTGGTCACGGCGGTTCATAGGGGAGTGGTCGCATCGCAATCGCTGGGAATTGATAGCCGTCGCTTTGCTAACTGTCGCCGCAGCGTTTCTGCGCGTGTACCGACTCGAAGAGATCCCAGCCGGCTTTCACGGCGACGAGGCCTTGACTGGCATCGAAGGCCTGCGCATTCTGGAAGAGGGCTGGATTGGACCCCATACCACGTCTGCGTTGGGTCAGCTGACGGGGCCGTTCTACCTTACTGCGCTGTTGATCTGGCTGCTGGACGCTTCCATTTTCTCCGTCAGACTCTCGATGGGGCTGTTTGGCATTGCAACTGTTCCGGCGGCTTATTTTCTTTTGAGAACAGGGTTCGGCCGCTGGATCGCGCTTTTCGGAACTACGGCTTTGACGGTGAGCTACTGGCATCTGCATTTCAGCCGCCTGGGTTTCGGCGTGGTCCCTTTGGCGTTTGCGTCGACGGCTGCGGCTGCGGCCCTGCTGTGGGCGATGAAGTCCTACGATGCAGGGGGGCTTGAAGAGCGACGCAGAAACCTATGGAGCTGGATTGCTGCAGGCGCGCTGCTGGGTTTGATTCCTTACACGTATTTTGCATTTCCAACTTTCCTGGCTGCCGTGGGCGCGGCGCTGACACTGTACTTCCTGTTGCAGAAGGATTCGTTCAAGCGCAAATTGCTTCCTCTTTCTCTGCTGGCGTTTGGCGCGATACTGACCGCGGCTCCGGTAATACAGTTCACTGCACGTTCGCCTGACGCTTATTTCGGCCGTATGAACGAGAAGTCAGTGTGGGACTATTACGAGTTTGCGAACGCGGATGGCTATGCGGAAAGAGCAGGATTCATTCTTAAGCGAGCCTGGGAGTCCTTCGGCCTGCTCCTGCGGAACCCGCGGATAGACGGTGTAGACGGAATCGGGGGCATAGGGGCACTGGACCTGAGCATCGCATCACTCGCTTATTTTGGACTGTTCATTTCGATCCGTAAGTGGCGCAGCCCACCCCATTTGATTGCCGTGCTGGTCGTGCTCGCCGCTCTATCGGGCCTGGTGCTCACTGATCCTTCGGCCGGTTCGATGCGACGCAGTATCACTGCTATTCCCTGGGTTTTTGCGCTGGCAGGCGTTGGCGCGGAGGCTATAGTTCGATTCGGGCATCGTAACCTCGGGGCTTGGGGGCGAGCCGCCGCGGTAAGCGCGATGGTATTTGTAGTAATGGGAAGCGGGGTCTGGAATGTTAGTTTCTACTTCGTTAGATTGCCTCTCACTTCGACATTCCAGTGGACGTTCCCATCCTACTATTTCGAGTCACTCGACGCGGCCCACTCATTTGATGACCCCGGTACAATTTACTATTTTTCAGGACAGCGCAGGTTCACTTATGAGACGATTCAGTTCCTTTACCCGGATAGCAATGGGATCGACAGGTCCAGGGAATTCGGGGTCTTTGATCTGGAGAAACTCGATACTGGACCGGTTACCTACCTGCTGGAGGGCCCGTACGTGGAAGAGATCTACAAGATCATGGAGATGTACCCGGGCGGACAACTCATCGTCGATGAAAGGCCCGAACCCTTGTATGTCGTATATCACCTCAGAGGGTAACCGAAGTTCGAACGACTTCGCCCCTGGATATTGTCCGGTAGCACCTCCAAATTACAGTAAAAAAGCAGTGGATTGAAATGACTGGCCCATGCTGAACACGGAAGGAATCAGGGGGCAGAGGACCTGCACTGCATGCGGGCACGCCAACCACCGTCCTACAGCGAATTTCTGCGAAGATTGCGGCGGGCGGCTTCCCGCTACGGTGAACTGCGCCCGATGCGGCGAGGAATGTGCCAATGGTCAGAGGTTCTGCCATGACTGCGGTGCGCCGCTGGCAGGAGGAGGCGCCAAGTCGACTGAAGCAGGAAGATTGGAGGGCCGCGCCAGTGCATTTGGCGAGAGGTCGGACTCCGACACTTCTTTCCGTCGCGGATGGCGAGCTCAGCTTGGCCGCACGACTACTGAATTTCGGGCAACCGCTATAGGGAGGCTGGTCGAGCCTTTGGTGACGCCGGGCCCAATAGATCCTGTTGGCCGGGGTGAGCCTTCTGCGGTGAGCAGGGGGGTTGAAGCCGCCGGGACGATTTCTGTTGAACAGGTTCCCCATTTTGGTCCCACAGCGACAGTCCGAGCAAACGTCTTTGGAGGCGTTCTTGCAATCGCTGGCGCGGTGGCAGGCCAGTGGCTGCTCAGGCGAGGGCAGACGGCGCCGGCAGTCGTCCTGTACGCCGCTGCTATTCTGCTTGCCTTATGGGCCTTTCGAAAAAGCACAGACTTTGCCCTGCCTGCGATTGGTCTCCATGAACAGATAAAGCGCTTAAACCCTTTGTGGTTGCTTCCGATCATGTCGCTGCCGGGAGCGGCAACGGCCTGGTCGTTGGAACGGTTGATGACGAACCCGGACCGACCCCCCGACCTCTTCTGGCAACTGCACTGGGTGAGTGTCCTGCTGCTCATTGGCTGCGTTTACCTGGCGCAGAGAGTCCTGGGCAGGCAAGCTACAGGCGCGAAGCCGGAAAGCGCAGATCTTCCTCCGCCTGATACATCCTCAAGACTGGAGCAGAATTCAGACGCCCGACAGCTTTCCTGGAGCATGGGCCAGCGTCTGCTAGTCCTATTGATCATCTGCATCGGGCTGTTCATGCGGATCTACCAGCTGCACGAGTTTCCTGCAGGCACCTGGTATGATGAAGCCACGGCCGGATTGGAAGCCCAGCGGATATTGAGTGAGCCGGACTATCGTCCGCTCTATGTAAGCGGGTTAATGGGACCGGAACACTATGTCTATCTGGTCTCTTTCCTGTTCCTGATACTGCCAAAGGTCACATTTGTCGTTCGTCTTGCCACTGTCATCACGGGTGTACTTTCTGTGCCCGCCGCGTACCTGGCCGGAAGCCAGCTGTTTGGCCGCGGCCCCGCACTTGCCCTCGCCTTTCTGATCGCGGTCTCGCGCTGGAGCGTAAACTTCAGCCGAATCGGGATGTTTAATATTCTGATGACTCTGTTTATCTTTCTGGCAATTGGCCTTTTGCTCAAGGCATTGCGCAGAGGTCGGCTGACCGATTACTTGTGGGCCGGGCTATGCCTGGGTTTTGGCCTGAACACATACTATGCTTTTCAGTTATTCCTCGCTGTCGTCTCTGTATTTGTTTTGTATCTTCTGATCTCGAACTGGTCACTGATTCTTTCCCAGTGGAAAGGACTTGTCGTTCTGGCGATGGGAGTTTTGATCTTCCTGGCGCCGCTGGCCACGTTTGCGTTTGCAAGACTTGACCGCTATCTGGAACGAACACGAACTGTGTCCATTTTTGAGGAGTATCCAGAGGACCAGGTCTGGGGCAAGGTACGGGAAAGCGCGGTCACTCACTTGCTCATGTACAACGTTCGGGGCGATCCAAACGGCCGTCACAACTTGCCAGGGGAACCGATGCTGGCTCCGATTGCAGGCAGCCTGCTGGTGTTGGGACTGGCTCTCAGCCTCAGCCGCTTCTGGCACCCTCGATTTTTGCTTCTCATTCTCTGGTTTTTCGGTCTGCTGGCAGGGGGTGTTTTTTCGCTCAGCTTTGAGGCGCCACAGTCACTGCGCGCCATCGGCACGATGCCGGTCGCTTATCTGCTTGTCCTACTGCCCCTGACGCTGCTGTGGCAAAATTGGCGTGCGGCCTCCTTCCACGGGTGGAGGCTGAAGGAGGAGAGCGAGTCAGGCGTCAGAGAAAGGTTCAACAGACTTTTTTCAATTGCCAACAGTTTTGCCGGGAGGTTCTGGCAGGTCTTTCTGTGGAGGGGAGCGCCCGTCTTCTTTGGGTCAGTGCTATTGGCGGCTACGGGCGTATATAATTTCAGAACCTACTTCGTCCAGCAGATGAACGATTTTGCCGTTTGGAACGCTTACTCCACTGGAGAAACGATAGCAGCGTCTGTGGTCGCCGAACATGTGGACAGGGATGACACTGACGTTTATCTGACGTCCCACTATGCCGGTCATCCTTCCGTGCGTTTTGTAGGCAGTTCAGTACCGTATTATCGAGCTATCAAGTATACCGAGACGCTGCCGATGCCGCTCTCGGCCGAACGAAACGCGCTCTTCCTCATGGATCCTGAACGCCGAAATTTCTTCGAGCAGGCGCGCACCTTTTATCCGGGCGGCGAGTTTGTAGAGCATAAGCCTCCCTTTGGCGGACCTACGGTACTCTATGAGGTCCGCCTCAGCCCTGCGGACATCTCCTCGATCCAGGGCGTGGACGTTTCCTATTTTGAAGGTGACGCGTGGACGGGCAACCCAGTAACAGTTGAAAGACATGCTACTGTTTCCGTGAATTGGCCGGACGAAGCACCGCTGTCAGGACCATTTTCTGCTGAGTGGACAGGGATTCTCAACGTCGAAGAGTACGGCCCTCACAAGCTTGTTCTGCGTGCTCCGGCGGCCGCTGAACTGTACATTGACGAAGAGCTTGTAGCTCAAATTGACGAAAAGGAGGACCCTGACCGGTCAGCAGGGAGCCAGGAAATTGCGTCCGCCTTGAAGCTGGCGCTGGGACTTCACAGGGTTCGAATTCGCGCGGTTGGCGGCGATGGTCCTGTTTCTCTTTTCTGGCAGCGTCCAGGGGAGGAGGAGCAGATCGTGCCCTCTTCTGCTCTGCATGTGCCGCCTGTAACGAGCAATGGGATGTTGGGACGATACTATGCCAACGGTGACTGGCAGGACCCGCCGGCATTTACCCGAATTGACCCGCAGATCAATCTCTACTTTCACGACATTCCCCTGCCTCGCCCGTATACGGTGGAATGGGTGGGTAAGCTGGCCGTACCGTTCGCCGGTGTTTACCGGTTAGGAATTGAATCAATTGACGAGTCAGAGTTGTGGATCGACGACATTGCAGTGGCAGCAAGCCCGGAGCCAAATCAGTATGATGAAGACTCGATCACTTTGGCTGCCGGGCTGCACGACATACGAATCCGCTATGTCGCGCGCACGTCTCACTACCACGTTAACCTCCACTGGGCGCCACCAGGACAGGAGCGCACGCTGATTCAGGCCGAGGCGCTCATTCCTCCGCAGGGAAACTACGACCATCTTTCCGTTGAGGACCTTGCGATTTTCGACAGAACGGCGGCGGAGTCCCTAGCGGGCCTACCCCTCAATGTATCGCTTCTGCCGCCGGATGGGGAACAGACGGCTGAGTTCGAAAATGTAAGCGACATATTTGAACGGCCCCGGGGTGTGGCCGCAGCCAACGGGATGTTGTATGTCGTCGATCCCGGACAGAAGTCCATGTTCGTCCTGGATCCCGGTGGGAGGGAGATAGCCCAGATACGCCGCTCGAATCGGCGATTCAGCGAACCGGTTGATGTCGCAGCCGACGCTGCAGGCAACGTCTATGTTCTCGATGCGGGAGACGGCGGACAGGTGTCTATCCATGACGCGGCCGGCGACTTTGTGCGAGCGATTCCCTTGTCTGATAACATGGCGGACAGAAGCAGAGGGATTGACGTAGACGAGGCGGGCCGCATCTGGCTGGCCATGACACCTGCACTTGCAGTGGCCGCGTTTGACGCGGACGGCCGGGAGCTCGCTCGCATTTCGACGGTGATTGGCGAAGGGGATTTTCAGCCCGTCGATGTGGCCTTCCATGCCGACGATGCCATCTACGTTTCTACGGTCGGGACAACCTCAGTCATACGCTTTGCGCTCAGCGGCAAGCCGCTGAATCTGTGGCCTCTGGCTACGGCAAACAGCACAGACGGCCCACACATGGCGGTGGACAACGCAGGCGCCTTGTACGTAACCCAACCAGAACTGGGTGGCTTTCTGCGAATCTCGTTGGACGATGATGAGAGTATTGAGGTGTGGGAACTTCCGGCCAGTCAACCGATCCGAAAGTTGGTCGGCGTCAGCGTAGGTCCTGACAATGACCTGTTGCTGACGGATAGCGAGAACGGTTACATGTACCGAGTTCCAGTCTCACCATAGCCCGGGCGACGACAAAACGGCCGTTGCGGGCGGGCATTGCCAGTTGGCGGAGGCCGTGCACAGAGTTGTTGACCGGGGCGTAGGCAGCTTAGCTATTTCTTTCGACCAGTCCAACGTTTGTACCACGACAGACAGCGATAGTTCTCAGAGTCGAGTCCTCATATCCTCATTTCATTCTTCGACGGGACTAACGATCTGTCGAACATCATGTTGCAAAAACCTGAGAAGGACATGTCGAAAGAAGAGGCGGTCGTCGTCTGCCCCCATTGCGAATCTACAGTCAGGCTTGAGGCCCGGTTCTGTGATCAGTGCGGCTGGTCCTTGTCTCCGAGAGAAACGTCAGTCGGGTACGATACTGACAACCAGGAGGTACTCAGCCCCCGCGCCACAAGCGAAGAGCCTCTGAGCATTGAGACCGGCTCAGGCATAGACGAGGCTGGGGAAGGAAGGGCAGAATCGCCAGTAGACGCGAACCAGTATAGGGAGACCTACCGCCCCAGAGCAACAGTTCGAGAGAAAGTCGGGGGCAGTATCCGGTCTCTCGTCCTTTGGAGCGGCAGTCCTTTGCTGTTGTTGGTGGTCCTGGTGGGCGCGGTAGTCAGAGACAATTTCAGGAGGGTGGATTCGCAAGCGCCTCCCTCTTTGCAGGGGGAGAGTGCCGAATCCGCTCCCGAGGCCATACCGGGCCTGGCATTACCACTGGAGATCGTCATTCCCTTTACGGGAGAAGAGAAGAGCACTGACTTCGAGACAGTTTACGATGGTTTCGACCGGCCGCGGGGCGTGACCATTGCGAATGGAAATATCTACGTTGTCGATCCAAGCCAAGGGGCACTGTTTGTCCTGGACGGTGAAGGACGGCAAATCGCCCAGATTCACCGCTCAGATCGGCGCTTCGTCGATCCGGTCGATGTCGCCGTGGACGGGGCGGGGAATGTTTACGTTCTGGACGCGGGCGATGGCGGACAAGTGAGTATCCACCGGGCTGACGGAGAGTTCCAAGAGGTCGTTCCCATTCCTGCCAGAACTGCAGACAGAAGCAGAGGACTCGATGTTGACAGCCAAGGCCGGATCTGGCTGGCATTGACTCCGGCGCTGGCTGTGGCCGCGTTCGACTCACTTGGACGGGAAGTGGTCCGCATTTCGACCGATTTTGAGGGCGCCGATCTGCAGCCGGTGGATGTTGCCTTCCAGTCCAACAGTTCAGTTTTTGTGTCCACGGCAGGAATGACTTCTGTGATGCGCTTTACGACGGCAGGGGAGTTGCTGAATCTGTGGCCTCTTGTCACAGCCAACAGCATGGACGGGCCCCACCTGGCTCTTGACGATGAAGGCATACTTTACGTTACTCAACCTGAGCAGGGCGGCATACTGAAGATCTCGGAGACCAATGCCGAGGACTTGGAAGCCTGGGTGCTTGTGGGGGGTCAGCCCGTGCGGAAACTGGTTGGGATCGCGGCCAGCAGGCCGGGAAGTCTTGTGGTTACCGACAGCGTGAATGGCAAAATTTACCGTTTGCAGGTTTCACAATGACCGGCTTGTGCAGGTGAAGGTTTGAACGGGTAGGAGGTCAGGCTGGCAGACTTGGAGGAAATGTGGCTGAGAAACGGACAGAGATGACAGACGATGCCCGCGGGCGCGCCTTCTTCAATGAACCCGACGCCGCGGGGTTGATGCACCGGGCGTTCACTCGCTCGCTTGGCTTCGACAGGGCTGACATGAACCGCCCACTGATCGGGATTTTGAACACCTACAGCGAGATGAACAATTGCCATGCCCACTTTCCTGAGCTGGTCGAGGCGGTCAAGCGGGGCGTGTGGCAGGCCGGCGGATTCCCGCTTGAGTTTCCGACGATCAGTCTGGGCGAGATCTACCTGACACCGACTTCAATGTTATGGCGCAATCTGGCGGCCATGGACACCGAGGAGATGATACGCGGCAATCCAATGGACGGTGTGGTCGTACTATGCGGGTGCGATAAGACGACTCCGGCGGCGTTGATGGGCGTTGCGAGCGCCGACTTGCCGGCGGTTCTCGTCTCCGGGGGGCCAATGCTGAACGGGCACTGGCGCGGTCAGACGTTAGGGGCGTGCACGGACTGCCGCCGCCTGACGACGGAGTACCGGGCGGGCAATCTCAGCGATGGAGAGTATGCGGAGGTCGAAGAGAATCTGGTGCGAAGCCGGGGCCACTGCATGGTGATGGGCACTGCTTCGACCATGAATTCGCTTACGGAGGCGTTGGGCATTTCCTTGCCTGGCAATGGGGCCATTCCGGCGGCCGACTCGCGGCGCATTCTTCTGGCGGAGAAGGCGGGTCGGCGCATTGTGGCCATGGCGACAGAGGGACTGCGCCCTTCGCAGGTTCTCACGCGTCATGCGCTGGAAAATGCGATTACACTTCTGTGCGCTCTGGGCGGAAGCACGAACGCGGTTGTGCATTTGCCGGCGCTGGCAGGCCGGCTTGGCATCGATCTGCCGTTGGACCTGTTCGACTCGATCAGCCGGCGGACCCCCTTGCTCGCCAACGTTCGGCCGGCCGGTTCGTTCCAAATGGAGGATTTCTTTTATGCCGGAGGGGTTCCGGCAGTCTTGCGACAACTCCTGCCACTGCTTCACGGCGATGCACTTACGGTCACGGGGCGGACAATTTCGGAAAACGTCGCTGAGAGCAACATCGTCGACGCTGAAGTAGTTCATTCACCAGACAACCCGCTGAAAGCGGAGGGCGGGTTGGCGATCCTGCGGGGAAACCTGGCGCCGTCCGGGGCAGTGATCAAGCATGCGGCTGCCTCTTCAGGTCTGATGCAACACCGGGGACGGGCGGTCGTATTTCACAGCATTTCGGATCTGCAGGAGAGAATCGACGATCCCGATCTGGATGTCAATCCTGAGGACATTCTGGTTCTGCAAAATGCGGGACCGATCGGGGGCCCCGGCATGCCGGAGGTGGGGAATCTACCGATCCCCAAAAAGTTGCTAAAACAGGGCGTACGCGATATGGTGCGTATCTCTGATGCAAGAATGAGCGGCACGGCATTTGGCACGATCGTTCTGCACGTCGCGCCGGAGGCTGCGGTAGGTGGGCCGCTGTCCATTGTACGCACAGGGGATGAGATCGAGTTGGATGTGCCGGGCAGGCGGCTGGAACTACGCGTCGAGCAGGTAGAGATGGACAAACGGCGCGGCGCATGGCGACAACCGCAGCCGGAATACCGACGCGGCTATGGCAAACTGTTCCTGGATCATGTGCTGCAGGCGCCGGAAGGTATGGACTTTGACTTCCTGCTGGGCCGCGATCCCGTGGAGACTGTAGCTCAGCCCAAGTTTTGACCTGTCGGGTTGGCTTGGGGCTGGCCGTTCAATGAGGCTCGCGTCTTAAGCAGAATTTTATAAGACTGGTCGCAGATTTGAGGAGTTTGGAAATGCCTGAGTTTCCGTCGGTAGATGAGCAGATGGCGGTTTTGATGCGGGGTGTGGAGTTTGGTGACGATCAGACCCGCACCAATATGGAGGCGGAGTTGCGTCAAAGACTTGAAGAGAGCCGAGATACCGCTCAACCGCTGCGCGTTTATTGCGGCTTCGATCCCACATCGAGCGATCTCCATCTGGGGCATACAGTTCCTTTGCGAAAGCTGAAACAGTTCCAAGAGCTCGGTCATACAATTATCTTTCTGATCGGCACTTTCACGGGAACGATTGGGGACCCCAGTGACAAGGAGAGAGCGCGCGCACAACAGAGCCTGGAAGAGGCAATGGAAAATGCGCGGGGTTTCACGCAGCAGGCGAACAGGGTATTGGACCCTAAAAAGACTGTAGTTGATTACAATCACAAGTGGTTAGGGGAGTTGGACTTTGGCGGTGTCATTCAACTGGCCAGCAACTTCACGGTGCAGCAGTTCCTGGCTAGGGATAACTTCAGCAAGCGGCATGCCAGGGGCGAGCCAATATGGCTACACGAATTCTTTTATGCGCTGATGCAGGGATATGATGCGATCATGCTGGACACGGATGTGCAGATCGGCGGTACAGACCAGCTGTTTAATCTCATGGCCGGGCGCACATTGATGAGCGCGCGGGGAATGCGGCCACAAGTGGTGTTGACGTTTCCCATTCTGGTAGGAACGGACGGCCACCTGCGAATGAGCAAGTCTACCGGCAATCATATTGGCATTGATGAGGCCCCGGGGGTGATCTTTACTAAAGTGGTAAATCTCCCGGACCATACTTTCCGAAACTTCGCTGAGCTGGTGACCCGCTGGAGCCAGGAAGAGATCGATGGCATGGTTGCACAGATAGAGAGTGGAGAATTGGAGCCGCAAGCTGTTAAGCGGGCTCTGGCGAAAGAGATAGTCAGTATCTTTCATGGTGAGGATAGGGCGGAGCAGGCGGCCGTGGACGCGATGCGCATGCACGAGGGGGCGGCGCCAAGCGACGCCCCGCAGTTCAGACTGTCTCAGGAGATGAATCTGCTGGATTTGATGAGTGCGTCCGGACTGGTACGCAGTAAAGGTGAAGCGCGGCGCCTGATTCAACAAGGGGGCGTACGGCTTAATGGGGAGGCAGTCTCAGACGGCGTGCAGACGTCTGTCACGCCGAACGGCGGGGAAAGCGTACTTCAAGTCGGGAAGAAGAGGTTCCTGCGGGTCGTTTCCGATGAATAGTGTCGAACAAAGCGCGTGGAAAGTCGGAGCACTTTTGCCGAACCAATAGAAAAAGGAACCGGATGCCACGCTTCCCCCGATAGTGGCTTCCAACCACAACGTGACAACTCGGTCCCTAGATTAATAGTATAGCATGCTTTTATTTGCTTGTAAAGGGTAATTTCGTCGAAATTCCAGTTTTTTTCGGGTTTTTTCGCTAAGATCGGACGGTTTCCGGCATTTTCAAAGGTCCTGGTGACAATTTGACGCAGTAGTGCGGTCGTTAACTTCATAGTCCAAGTTCGGACAGACAGGAAAGCCTCCGGGTTCGAAGAATTGCGCCGCGTTACGATCTTCAGTGATCTTTAGTTTCGAATCAACGTAAGGAGAGAACGATGGGGACTTTTGACGGGAAACGCGGTCTTATATTTGGCGTTGCGAACAAGAATTCAATTGCGTGGGGGATAGCGCAGGCGTTGGCGGAGGAAGGGGCGGAGCTTGGCTTCAGCTATGCAGGCGACTTTCTGGAAAAGCGGGTCAAGCCCCTGGCCGAAGAGGTGGGCAGCAGCTTCATTGAGGAATGCGATGTCACCAATGACACGGCAATTGACGATCTTTTCGTAAAGGCCGGGGACCACTTCGGCGGCCTCGATTTTCTGGTCCACTCGATTGCGTTCGCCCCTAGAGAGGACCTGGGCGGGCGCTTCGTAGACACCAGCCGCGAGGGATTCCGTGTCGCTCTCGATGTCAGTTGCTACAGCCTGGTAGCGCTGGCCAAGCGCGCGATCCCGTTGATGCCTCACGGCGGCAGCATGCTGGCAATGACCTATTACGGCGCAGAGAAGGTAACACCCAACTACAATGTAATGGGGGTGGCCAAGGCCGCGTTGGAGGCGACGATTCGCTATCTGGCCTGGGACCTGGGTAAGGAACAGGTGCGGGTGAATGCGATCAGCGCCGGTCCCATCAAGACGCTGGCATCGGCGGGAGTCAGCGGCTTTCGGAAAAGTCTTGGCTACGTTGGCACGGTGGCGCCGATGGGGAATGTTACCCAGGCTGACGTAGGGAATGCGGCCCGGTTCCTTTTGGGAGACTGGGCACAGAAGGTTACTGGAGAGGTTGTCTATGTGGACGGGGGTTACAATATAATGGGCGCCCCCGAGATGGACACCGTGGCAGGGTAGAAGGCAGGCGGCGCCGAAATCGAAAATGCAAACAGGTCAACCCATCGTGGGTTGACCTGTTTTTTCATGTCCATTTGCGGGAGCGGCGCGAACCGGACTTGCTAGCTATGGCTTGAAATACCAATGCGCTGCCCGCTACACTGCGCTCCCGATTTCCCCATGGTTTGGCATCTTTACCGCCGTGGCGGGAGCGACGGGATTTGAACCCGCGACCTCCGGCTTGACAGGCCGACATGCTAACCGCTACACCACGCCCCCATCAGGAAATCATGACATGTGGCGGTGAGGATACCACGGCCGCGGTCGGTTGTCAAATGGAACCGGTTCGAAAATGTTGGAAAGCAGGCTGGGGGAAGGGGACATTCGAAGCCGACTCACCCTTTGCGCGGGGGCAGCCGAGGTATACGTTTGCCCACTCGCCGCAAGAGCCGAGAGGAGATGGCCTGCTTTCTGGCGGGCAGTTTTTTGGCGCTGGAGGAGGTACGGGGCCGGCGCGCATTGTCGACGATTCGCTGGGCGGCCTGGCGTCCCTGTTCCAGTGCTTCGCGGTAGTGGCCGGTCATGAGTTCCGGCGTGATTTTCTGTCCCTCTGTCGCCCACACTACCATCGCCCTGCCGATCGCCCAGGTGCCGGCGTAGGCGACAGCAACCTTTGGCACAATGCCCCAGACCGGAATCAATCCGCTCATCTGGCGGGCGATCTGGCGAAACAGAAAGCCGCCGCCGAGAACACCGACAATTTCGCCCAATAGCTGCTGGGGCGAACCGGTTTTCCCAGAGACAAGAGCGATTTTGTAGGCCATCATCAACTGGTTCTTGGTGAGAACGATGGCGTCTCCAGCGCCGAGTACGAAGTTCAGTCCCGGCACGGTTTCGCCCAGGCCTGTGGTGAAAGAGTAGCTGGCGTTGACCTGAGATGTCTCCTGAATCAGCATGTTGAGGGCAGCCGGCCGCAGAGGGGGCAGACGGCGGGCGAGTGGCAGTCGAAGAGAGGCGGGAACAATCCGAATCAGATTTCCCGCTACCCTGGCAACGGCCTGTTCGGACCAGTCCGGAATGGCCATGCGCACGTGTTCTCCCCGGCGGGCGATGGCGCTGTCGGGACGTTTCGCTTCGGCCCCAACTACGACGACCAGAGTAGGGATGGACTGAGCGTTCAGAGCTTGGTGGAGAGAGCGCAGGTCTGGGCTTAGTTCGATCTGGGTAGAGACAAGCAACGCGCAGTCCGGAGACGGCGGCGACGGGTTGGAGGAAGAAGTCCGGTTTGGAGGGGAGCGCGGTGCAATTTCAGTGCTCTGCGAGAGAAGGCCGAATCCGCTGCTGTCGGTGACGGTGATCCATGGATGGAAAAAGTCGGCGGCGGGGGAGCTCAGGCAGATCGCGGCCTGTTCTGCGTCAGCTTCATCGTCGGCTGCGATCAGCAGATGGAAGGGTGTTTCGATTTCACGCTGAATTTCAGCAAGATTGATCTCACTGACGATCTGCCAGATGGAACGCAGTGGAAGTGAACGCATCGTCCACTTCGCCTATCCGTAGACGCGCGCGGCGGCACCGGTGTCGGCGGCGCCGGCGTCAAGAACGCGGGAAAATGCTTCGATGGCACGGTCGATATCTTCGGACGAAACTGACAGATTCGTGACCGCCCTCAGGAGGTTGCCGCCAGAAGGATTCAGCAGCACACCCAGTTCTCTCAGGCCGGCGGACAGCTGTGCCGGTGTGATGTCGTCGCGACGCAACTCGAAGTAGACGATGTCGGTCTCTACGGTTTCAGGGTCGAGGAAGATACCGTCCAATTTGGCCAGGCCGTCGGCCAGTTTGCGAGCGTTGGCATGGTCGTCGGCCAATCTTTCGATCATTTCGGTGATTGCAACGATGCCGGCGGCGGCGATTATGCCGGCCTGGCGCGTGCCGCCGCCGAGGATTTTGCGCATGCGACGCGCCCGTTTGATGAAATCGGCATCGCCGACGACGACCGAGCCTACGGGTGCGCCGAGTCCTTTGCTTAAGCAGACGCTTGCACTGTCGGCTTCTTGGACCAGGCGGGCGGGGGCGACGTTGAGGGCGACGGCGGCATTCCAAAGGCGCGCTCCATCCACATGTAGCTTGAGGCCGTGGCTGTGCGCCAGCTTGCCAGCGGCGTCCATGTATTCCACGGGCAGGCATCGCCCTCCACTGCGATTGTGGGTGTTTTCGATCGCCAGCAGGCGGGTACGAGGGTAATGCTCGTCGTCGGCTCGGATTGATGCCACCACCAGGTCAAGATCCAAAGTCCCATCGGGGGAGGTTGGCAACGGGCGGGGATGAATCCCTCCAAGCGCGGCAGTGCCGCCTTGCTCGGACGTATAGATGTGGGCCTGGTCACCCAAAATTAGCTCGTCGCCGCGACCGCAGTGGCTGAGTACGGAGGCCAGATTGCCCATGGTGCCGCTGGAGACGAATACGGCGGCCTCTTTCCCGAGCAGGTCTGCAGTCATTGCCTCGAGACGATTGATGGTTGGGTCTTCGCCGTAGACGTCATCGCCGACCGGAGCGGAGGCCATTGCCTTTCGCATTTCCTCCGTGGGGTGAGTCACGGTATCGGAGCGCAAGTCGATTGTTTTTTCAGACAAGTTAGTGACCTCTCCTGAGATTTCTGGAGTACGACTCGGCTGAACTGGGCATCTTCTGTTTCTCTTCCGAATGACGCCTGCCCTGTACTAATGGGAACAAAAGAGGAGAGAGATATTAACGACATGGGCCTGGACACTGCTCTGTCCCACAGGGCTCTTTCTTCTCAGTATTGGGCTAAGCAATGTTGACTATTTCGGTCGGAAAGTGCAGATAAACTGATCGATCTGGCCCTGCCTGTCCTTGGCTTGGTTGGCCGGAACAGCCACAACCAGAATGTAGGCCGTATCATTTGCGCGCAACGCCACGACGACGATATGGGCCTTGAAGAGATTATAGTGACGAAGATCGACCGTGACAATACCCTGTATGGAGGGCAGATTGTTGGTTACGCCAGATTCCAGACTATGCACTTTCGCGGGGACCTCTCCATTCGATTCAATCGCCCCTCTCAGAAATTCAATCACGATTTCTGACGGCAGGTCGTCGCTGAGCGACACTGCGCCGACGCCGACCAACCCGCCGACATATGGAGTGGTGGGGGGGCAGAACCTGCAGAGACTGCGCCAACGTATGTCCACCGCGACATGGCCGGCGTTCTCGCCGAACATGCTCCGGACGCTCCTCAAGAGATGTCCATGAACAAAACGCGAGATGACCTCACGCTCGACCCGGCTCTGTAGGCCGGCACGTGGACCGGTCAATCGGGCGCTCTTCACGCCTATGACTCCCCATGAAGGGTCGACTGCAAACGAATAGCCGAGAGTGTTATGAATACCCCGTATCCAATTACCTGGGATCCTGCAGACCTTGGGTGTCGGGGTTGGTCCTACCGTCGGGGTGTGCGGCGTTGGTTCTACCGCGCGTGGTCGGAAGGAGCCGATAATCTGATCGATCTCTTGCTGCATCTCCTGGGCCTGGTCGACTGGTACGACCACAACCAGAATGTAGGCTGTATCATTGGCCCGCAACGCCGTAACGACGACATGGGCGTTGAAAAGATCCTGGCTGCTGAGGTCGGCCGTGCCAACGCCCTGGATGGAGGGCAGATCGTTGATTGCGCCAGACTCCAGACTATGCACTTCCACAGGGAACATGTTAAACGATTCGAGCGTCCCTCTCAGCAATTCAATCACGATTTCTGACGGCAGGTCGTCTCTGAGTGGCACTGCGCCGACGCCGACCAGCGCGGCGATAGACGGACTGGAGGAAAAGTCCGGTTTCACCGCGAGATGGCCGGCATACTCGCCTTCTGGCCCGTTCAGGATTTCCTCTACTTGCGTTGCGAGGTCCGAATCCACCAAGCGTATGATGGCACCCAATTGGCCGCTCTGCATGTCAACGATCGGCCATCCGCGCGGGACTGCCAGCGAATAGCTGAGACGCTCATTGACAACCTCAGTTAGCGTTGGTTTGGGTGTTGGCGTTGGTTTGGGTGTTGGCGTTGGCACGGGCGGTGACGGCCCCGACCCACCACACGCCTGCAGCACTACCAACGTCAACAATGCCACCAGTGCGAGCAGAACAACCCTGCAAGATGATTGCGCCGAAGAAAAGCGATTCACAACCGCCTGAATGTTCGGCGCACCCATCTTGGCTCGTTCAACTGTCGAGATTTGCATCGTTCTATTTGTATAACCCTCAACCAAGAGAGAGACGGAGATGGCGGCTTGGCGTTGGCCGGCACCACCTCACAGTCTCTCTCCTCGCAGTTACCCCCAGTTTACTACTCAGGTCGGAAGGTACCGACAATTGCTTTGATCTCATTCGCCCGGTTCTGGACCTGGTTTTCGGGTACGGCGACGACCAGGATGTAGGCCGTGTCATTTGCCCGCAGCGCGGTGATGACGACGTGCGCGTCGAACAGACCCTGACTGGCCAGATCGGCGGTGGCAACGCCGCTAATTGAGGGCAGGTTGTTGGTTGTGCCGGCCTCAAGGCTCTGGATCTCCACGGGTACCGGCAAGGGGAGGCTCGCCAGCTGCTTGCCCAGCCACTCGACGAGGTCTTCTGACGAGATGTCGTCGTCGAGATTCGGGAAGATGCCGACGCCGGCTAAGGCGGCGATAGGCGGCCTGGAGAAGATGGCCAGTTGTACTCCGAGGTGGCCGGCGTACTCGCCTCCGGGGCCCGTAAGGGCATCATCCACCTGCTTGGCAGCTTCCGGGCTCACGAACCGCATGATCTGGCTTAGCTGGCCGCTCTGAAGATCAAAGACGGACCATCCGCGCGGGACCGCAAAGGAGTAACCCAAGCGATCGTTCTTGACTACGCTCCAGCCGCTGGGAATGCTTACTCTCGGTTCAGGGGCCGGTGTAGCGGTGGGCTCGGGCTCTGGCGTGTCGGTGGGCTCCGGTTCAGGTGTGTCGGTCGGAGGCACCGGCGTGGGTGTGTCAGTCGGCGGGACCGGCGTGTCCGTGGGTGGCACGGGCGTATCCGTGGGCGGCACGGGCGTATCCGTGGGCGGCACGGGCGTAGCGGTTGGTTCCGCCTGCTGCCTTCTGTTACAGCCGGCCAATGCCAGGGCTGCCACCAGAACGATTAGAACGACCATGTAAGATGATTGCGCCGAATGGAATCGGCTCAACCGCTGGATGTGTCGGCCCAACCATCTGGCTCGTTCAACTGTCGAATTCTGCATTATAGTCCTCCATTTTGGATAGTTAGAGCCGCAACTGCGACTTCAAGAAACTGTATGTGTCCTGTAGATCACTATTGTATATCAGCAACCCTCCTTCAAACGATTGTAAAATACCGTTAGCCTCTACTGGCTGGGCGGAAGCCCAGCCCAACGCCTGTCTCACAAACAGGCTTTCGGCCCAGATCTGCCCAATGCCGCGTACCGGTTGAAACAGGTCTTCTGCGGGCGACAAAAGGTCTGGGGAGTCGACTACTTCCGGCATACCCTTGCGCCAGGCATGTTCCCGCTGTTCCCACTCATCATTGCTAAAATAACGCAGGTAGACGATGGGCTTGTCCAAGCGGCCAAGGGCCAAGCCGGTCTGGAAGAACTGGATCTCGAATGCTAGGAGGACCGGCACGCCTTTCGGGCAACCGATCTCCCGGGCGATCGATTCATTTTCGCCGAGATAGTTTTCGAACTCGACCGCTGTTTGATACTGGCAGTCGGCGACGGCTTTCTCATGCAGCGCGGCGGAAGCGGTCTGCGTCTCAGATTCGGTGGAAACGGAAGCAGCGCTATTCACGGTCGATTGCGCTTCTATGGGTTCCTCAGCTATGGGCTGCGATTCGGCGGCCGGCAAGGAGGGGGCAGGCGCGTCGGAACTGATTGGATTCTGCGCGGCCGCCGACGATGAGGCATTTCGCAGCGCGTCTCTGACAGCGGGACCTAGTGTCAACAAACCGAGAATTAGAGCGACACCGAGGACTGTGACCATCAGAGGGACGCGAGAACGTCGGGATTCGCTTGGGGAGGAAGGCCGGGCCTCCTGTTCACTTGGGCGCCGTGTGGAGATGTTTTGCGACGGCGGCCTCATGAGTCTGCTCTCAGCGCCGGGAACGATCACCGTTTCGGTTGTCTGTGAAGGTGACGGGAGCAGTGCGACCGATGGCAGGGAGACCAGCGTTAGTGTTGACGTCTGCTCGGCGAGAGCGCTTTCGAGCGATGAGATGCGCCCGGCTATCGCTGTCAGGTCGTCCGCCATTTCACGGGCGTCGGCGTATCGCTCATCCGGATTTTTGGCCAGGCTTCGGCGCAGCACTTCGACCAGTTCCGGTGGAAGTGAGGCCAGCAGATCGTCGGGTAACGAAAGGGACGCGTAGACGTGTGAATGCAAGATCTGTGTAATTGTGCCTGTGAAAGGCGGGCGACCGACCAGGCAGCGGTAGAGGACTGCACCCAATGCATAGATGTCGGCACGCCCAGTGACCTCGCGACTACTTGCACACTGTTCCGGGGCCATATAGGCAGGTGTTCCTATCGTGCGACCCTCATTGGTTAACTCCGGCATATCCAGGGCGCGAGCGATGCCAAAGTCGGACAGAAGGGGCGCAACCGGCAGCTCTACAGCGGCATGATCGGACTGATACTCCTCGCTTGACAGCGCGCCGATCAAGAGCTGTTCCGCTTCGTAGAGCGCTGAAGCGGAGTCAGCATCGGGAGGGGCGCTGCCAAACGAGCCGGGGTTGAAGGGACGAAGCAGGATGTTACTGGGCTTAACATCCCGGTGGACAATTTCCTGTTGGTGTGCGTAATCCAAGGCACGTGCAATTGGGGCCAGAAGGTTGCAGCTTTCGGATACGCTCAGACGTCCCCGGCGCTTGAGAAGCTGTGCCAAGCTATCGCCGTCGATAAGCTCCATGGCGATATAGGCGGTGCCGTCATCGATTGAATTACCCACCTGCAAGGTCTGAACGATGTGAGGATGCCTCAGACTGGCGACGGTGCGAGCTTCCTGTTGGAAGCGGCTGCGCACGGCGTCGTCGGCGCCGGGAGACAGGATTTTGAGCGCGACTCTGCGTTCCTGGATCTGGTCGTAAGCCTGGTAGACGCTCGCGGCGCCGCCGCTTCCCAGCCGATCGCCCACCAGATATCTGCCGATCTGGCGGCCGGTCAGATAGGCGCTCGGCGCCTGCGGGAGTTCCTGGCCCGCTAACGCAGGCTGCACAGAGCGGTCGTCGCTGTTGACCTCATCTTCTTGTTGATCAGACCTAACGGCCGCGCCGGCAGGTTCCTTTTGCTCCGGTAGCATAGTTGCTCAGTGGACTCACGCGCGTTTTCAAATCAAACTCTAATCACATTGTGCACCAACGGTGGTGCAGACTAGTTTGTCTCCGCCTGGCTATGGGTGACTTGGATCGAGGTAGAGTGTTCAGTTGCGGCATCTCAACCCGGAGGCGGTGTCTAGAACGCTGACAGTTCGCCTTGTCCGGCGCGCCAGCAATGACGCGGCCCTTTCGGGGCGCGAAGGTTGAAAATCTACTATTCGCAGACTATAATACCAGAGAAATTGGAATAGGGAAACAAGAAGCCAAAAGCGTGGACGCATTCGGGGGTTCGGTCCTTATACTTCTATAGTTGTTGAGGCGCCGACTCCCTCCGGAAGTGCCAGTTGAATCGTTGATATTGAAGAAAGGGGCTGACTTGGCGGCCACGGAATCTCTTTCTTGTTCCAGTAACTGACCGGCACAGATCCAGCCCGTTCAGCTCTTTCATTTGGCAAAGGGAGCATACATGCGCGGAAGTCAAAACGCGAGACTAGTCTGCCTGAGCGGGCCAGATGCAGGGACGGAATACGAACTATCGAAGGAGCAGATGCAGATCGGGCGGTCTGCGAACGCCTCGGTGATCGTAAACGATGGGTTTGCAAGCCGGCAGCACGCTGAACTGCACTATATCGATAACGCATACCGGCTGCACGACCTTGAGAGCAAGAACGGTGTTTTCGTCAACGGGAACCGGCTGCCGCCGGGGGCGACGGCATGGCTAGAGGACGGCGATGAGCTTCAGTTTGCCTCGACGCGCTACCGATTTCACGACCCGTCGGCAACGATTACAGCGCCTTTTCTTGAAGCTCTTCCGGAGCCCGGCATTCGAGTTGACTCGGCTACACGTCAGGTATTCATTGACGGCCAGGTGCTCCTGCCACCTCTCAGCGTAAAGCAGTTCGATTTACTCTGGTACCTCTACCAGAATCGCGGTCGGGTGGTCAGCAAAGATGAACTGGCAACCCACATTTGGTCGGAGGTCGGTGGTGATGTGTTTGACGCCAGCATTGACCGCATGGTTAGCAGAGTACGAAATCGCATCGAGAAGGCCTCGGCGACGCAAGAGGAGTCGCAGTCCCGATTCATTGTTACGGTGCGCGGTTTCGGGTATCAGCTGATAGAAGGGTAGCGGTCCGGCGGCCACCGGAATCCTCCGTCGTAACTCGCCCCTCCTGCAGAGACATTTGTAGGTGCGGGTTGGCACACACTTGAAATCATTTTGCAGGCGCACGGCCTCTTCGCTCGTTTTCCTCCTCCTTTCCCAATTGAATCCAAATCAACCGGCCATATCCTCTCTGGTATTGGCGTCCTGCCAGGCAATGACACTCGATCGTAAGCAAACGGTCCGATTTGCGTTGCGGAATGTTCAGGATTGAAGCGGTGAACCGGGCATATCCTTAATGCGAAGCTAATTGGGCACTGATTTGCCGGGCCGTCCAACTTGCCGTTTTTGGGCCGCGTTGCGGTGACGCAGGCAAGAAAGACGGCGCGCAGAAATGGGCAAAGGATATGCAGATGTCAACGATTCAGAGTGAATGGGTACTCGGAGAATCAGGTCTTGATGTGGTGCGCAGACGAAGAGACAGCGCGCGTTCGGGTTCGGAGTCCGGCAGCCGTTCCGCTGCCGTTGGCGTCACAGACCGCGGGGGATGGCCGCAGAGTGTTATCTCAGCAGCTCAAGCCGGGGACATGCTGGCGTTCCAGGGACTGGTTGAGGCTCACTGGGGTTCTGCAGCGCGTCTGGCGCGCAGCATATTGCAGACTGAGGAAGCTGCCGCAGACGCGGTCCAGGAAGCGCTAATCAAGGTCCACCGGGCCATGCCTCGCTTCAAGGACGGAAACTTCCGGGCGTGGCTGCTTCGAATTGTATCAAACACCTGCTACGACCATTTGAGGAGCCAAAAACGGCAACGCGCTTTGAGTCTCGACCAGATGATAGAGGAGTCTGACTTTGAAGCTTCGGAATTCAGGTGCGAACAGAACCCGGAGCGATACGCGCTTCGACGGGAGCGGATCGCGGGTCTTGGCCAGTTGATCGACGGGCTCCCTTCCTGGTACCGCGATGTGGTTGTCCTGGTGGATATTCACGGCTACGATTACGGGGAGGCCGCGGCTCATCTGTGTTTGCCGCGGGGCACGGTCAAGTCCAGGTTGAGCCGCGCCCGCGCCCATCTGCGAGATCAGCTGGCGGCGGACCTATTGTCCTGACCGCCAGGTGGACTGTTTCAAAGACTGGGGTCGGATCCAGTCCCGGTCAGGCGCCGTTACCTTTCAAGCCTTCGATGCCTGCCCGCAATTTATCGATGTCATTCTCATCGTTGAAGAAGTGGGAGGAAACCCTCAGCAGGTCGGGATCGGGCACAGAACGGATGAGTACGCCGGCTTCCGCCAGGCGGTCGACGGCGGCTGATGGGGAGATACCATCGATGGTGAAGCTGGTCAACCCGGCGTGCGTTGGGGTATGGACCAAGCGGACGGAGGGTATGGCGGAAAGAACCTCTCGGGTATGTTGGGTCATTTTCTGGGTGCGGTCATACACCCAGTCCAGGCCCAGTTCCTCCAGCCACTGGATACCGCTCCACATGCCGGCCATGGCAGGGCGATACGTGGTGCCGACTTCATAGCGTATAGCCCCGGCCGGCGGCAGGAAAATTCCGGTCTCGTCGTAAGCCCCGCCGTCCCGCAGGCTGGGGTAACCCACGTAGGTCTGTAGCAGGTCTCCGAATCGCTCTCTTTTGACGTAGAGGGCACCGATGCCCTCGGGCCCACAGAGCCACTTCTGGCCGGGAATGGAGTAGAAGTCAGCCCCTGACGAACGCATATCCAGGCGGATGGCACCGCCGGATTGGGCCCCATCTACGGCAAGCAGGCCGCCTTGTCGGTGAACAAGCGTGGCTAGGCGGTCGATGGGCAGGACCGTTCCGGTTTTCCATGAAACATGGGCGACCGAGACCAGCCTGGTCCGAGGGCCGATGACTTGCTCGAACTTGGCCACAATGGTCTCTTCGTCGTCGTCTCTGCTGAGAGGAACCGTGCGCACCTTGAGGTCGAAGCGCCTGGCGGCGGCAAAGACGGGCAGGAGCCCGCCGGGATGCTCCCAGGAGTTGGTGACGATTTCGTCTCCTGGCCGGTATTGAACACCCCAAGTTGCGATGTTCATGCCATCGGTCGTGTGATGCGTCAGCGCGACTTCATCGGCCTCACACCCCAATACGCGGGCAAATCCAGAGCGCAGAGCCGCCGGAACTGATTTGCCCGATTCCCCCATGCTCGAGGTCAGGCGTCCGGCTGTCAATTGCTGCCGATTTTCTTCCTCGATTGCCGTTACCGCGGCTCGACTGAGGGGACCGTAGCTTCCGGTATTCAGGTAGGCCGAGGCCTGGACGGCGGGTAGCTCGTTTCTGACTGCTGTTAGATTTGGTGACATTCTCTCTTGTCTCGTTTGAATGACTGTGAATTGTCAGCGGGCGCCTGAATCAATTATAGATTCTGTCCGGCGCGTTAACTTATAGTTGCCCTGGCGGAAGCGAACGTTCAGCCGCCAAATGCCCACTGGCTGGGGCCGTGGGTCTGCAAATACAAATCGACGGCGGCTTCGGGATCGCTTCGGAGGGCATCTGGTTGGTTGCGCACCCATTGTTGGAAGTCGCTGGCCCAGGGCTGGCCATCCTTGATCGTGCGCAGATTGAGTTTAGCGACGGCCCCGCTGGCTTCCAAAAGGCCGCTGGATCGGAATGTGCTGGCAACTCGTTCAAAGTCATACGCCAATCTTTGAAACTGGGGTTGCCAGTCGAATTTGCCGTTTTCCTGAACGAGGTCCAGGAGAAGATAGTGGGCGCGGGGATCGCCGTTATAGGGCATGCCGACGCTTCCAGGGTTCAGTATTCGTTGCTTACCTGGATACGAGGCCCCATTGTGCGCTGAAGTTGATGGCTTCGTGACGGTGCGGTCCATCGGCTGGTGGGTGTGGCCGCAGATTAGTACGGGCTCGTCGTAAACCGCAATTTGGCTGGAGACCGATTCTTCATCTGCGTTGGGTACGATGCCAGCGAAAGGGTTGTCAGGGAGACCGTGGAATAGTCGCAGCGGCGGCGCATCTTCGATCTGGATGAGCAGGTCGTGCGGCAAGTGGAGGAGGTAACGGAGGTCCTGCGGACGAAGCTGTTCCCAGGTCCAATGGATATTGGGAAAGCGGTTTCTGTCGTTGAATTGGGGCCAGCTATCAGGTGTATTGAGCTGCGCGAGAACCAGGTCATGGTTGCCTTGAACTGAGAGCCAATCTCGCTGGCGTAGAACGTCGAGTACTTCGAGGGTCCAGGGGCATCTGTTTATCAGGTCGCCTAGCAGAAAGACGGAGTCCGGGGCCTGTTTGCCTATATCATCCAGCACTGCTTCCAGAGCCGGCAGATTGCCGTGAATGTCGCCAAGAAATGCGAGGCGAAGGGGTCGATTCATGTGGACATCGCCGCCTTCAACGGGTCCCGTTCGTCAACGTAGCGCTCCCGTCCGGTCGCTTCGCTGTAGGCGATAAATGATTGCCGGATGTCTTCGGCATCCGGGTCATGTCCGTTGGACCAACACCAACGGAAGTAGTTGATAATCTCCGGTTCGGCGGTGACCAGCTCCCAATAAAACAACTGGGCGATTACGCCGCCGGCCTCGAGCAGCCCTTCGCTGGAAAACGCCTCAAGGACGGGACAGCGGTCGTACGGCACCCGATGGTGCTGCACTCTCCAGCCGCCCGGTTGCTCGCTATCTGGGACAGATTCCATCAGGGCGAATTGGGCGGCCGGGTCGCCGTTGAGAGGGAGACCGATACTGCCTGGATTCATCAGGTGCCAGTGGCGACAGTTGTCGGCGACGGCGTCCGAGGACGGAAATGGGCTTGCCCTTTCGGACCCGGAGAGTTGCACAGCGCTGCCTTCTCTGAAGACGGCTTCGCTCTCGTGGGGGTCGGTCAACGGATCCACCGATTCGGGCTTGTACAGATGCCTGTCGACCTGTACATGCGTATGGGCGGAGATGATATTTCGTTCTTCGATCGGGTCGATTGCGGGGATAATTTTCTCGGCGGGCATGTTCTGATAGAACCCGACCCGATTGCGGCCCGGCACTCCGTGCGCAACCCGAATAGGCTGAAAGCCTGGGAATTGCAGTCGTAGTTCGTCGGGCAGTGCGGCCAGGTAGTAGGCCTGCTCCATTCCCACGCGTTTGACAAGCCAGTGCAGACTGCCCCAGCGCTCCGAGTCTTCGGCGCCCTGTGGGGCGCGTTCAGTGCCGTAGTCGAGGAGGTAGAACTCGTGATTGCCCCGCACGACCGCCCAGTCGGAGGCGCGGACGACGTCAACAACGCCGTTATTGAACGGCATGGGGTTTATCAGATCGCCGTCAAGAACGACGAAGTCGGGCTGGAGCCTTTCCAGTTCGGTAAGGACGGCTTGCAGCGCGGGCAGGTTTCCGTGGATGTCGGCGAGGACGGCCAGTCGCATGGGTAGTAAGCTATTTCGCAGGAGATGGTCTGCGGCACACTGCCCGCTATGCTACCCGGTGGATGGAGAACCGTCAAACGGAAGCGGTCGGGAGATCAGTATTGTGGGGCATAGTGGTCAGCAGCGAGAAGCGAGGCATCAGGAGAGAGAGGCGGGGCGCGCGATGGGTTTCGGGCGGTTCGCGGTGTGTAGGGATTGGAGGCGCTGATTTGGGATGCGTTCGCTTGCGGGCGCGCGATTGGGGGGCGCATTAGTTGACAAGCGGGGGGGCAGTGGCTAAGATCGACGAATATTTCTGGCAGGAATTATATGCGCCTGGACGATCAAGGGGGGGTAGAGATGTGCGGTCGATTTGTCCTGCGGGCTTCGCCGCAGAATTTACAAACATTGTTTGAACTGGATGAGGCGCCGTCAGCGACGCCGCGGTACAACATCGCGCCGACTCAGCCAGTCCTGGCCGTGCGGGCGAATCCTCATGGAGGACTGCGGGAGGCGACCTATCTGAATTGGGGGCTGATTCCATTCTGGGCGAAGGATCCTAAGATTGGGAGCCGGATGATCAACGCCCGTTCGGAGACGGCCGCGGAAAAGCCCTCGTTTCGTGCGGCTTACAAGTACCGGCGCTGCATTGTGCCCGCGGATGGATTTTACGAGTGGAAGAAGGAAGAGGGCGGCAAGCAGCCTTATCTGATAGGTCTGGCGTCGGGCGAAATTTTCGGAATTGCCGGGCTGTGGGAACACTGGGAACAGGACGGCTCGGTGATCGAGTCGTGCACTCTGCTGACGACGGATGCGAATGAGTTCATGGCTCCGCTTCATCACCGTATGCCGGTGATTCTCGACCCACAGGACTATGACGAGTGGCTCGATCCGAGTGTGCAGAAGTCGGACCCGCTGCAGCACCTGATGCGACCGTTCGGGGGCGCGCCGATGCAGGCTGTAGCGGTGAGCAAAACGGTCAATAACCCGCGCAACGACGAGCCGGGCTGCGTGGAGCCGGTGGGGGCGTAGGGTAGATCTTTGTACAGTCTGTCGCACAGTCGGAGGCGCTACCGGCTTTCAGCGGGCCGCTAATCTTTTCCCGTCCTGGCTGGATCTCTGCTATTGAGGAAACTGAAAACGATGACTGCGACTGTTCGAAGTTCGAAGGCCATTGACAGCTTGTCGGAGGATGGGTTGAAGAGGGCCAAGTTTGTGACGCCTGCGGACAAGCCGCCACAAAGGCTCTTTGTGCCCGGCCCGACTGACGTGCATCCGGCGACGCTGGCTGCCCAGGACATGCCGATGATCGGCCACCGTAGCGACGAACTGGAGTCGCTCTTCGGCAAGTGCAGCGAGCAGCTGCAGCAGCTGTACCATACTGAGGCGCGGGTCTTCACGGTTGCCGCTTCCGGTTCCGGCTTGCAGGAGGCGGCTATCCGCAACGGTGTCAGCGAGCGGGTGATCAATTTTGTCAACGGGGCGTTCAGCCAGCGATGGCATGATGTTTCGGTTGGTTGCAGCAAAGAGGCGATCGCGGTGGAAGTGGCCTGGTGTACGGCGGTCAAGCCAGCACAGATTGAGGAGGCGCTGCAGGCCGCTCTTGCGGACGGCCCCGTAGACGCGATTACGGTCGTTCACAATGAGACGAGTACGGGCGTTGTCAGCCCGGTCGATGCTATCGCAGAATGTGTGCGCCGAGTCAGCCCGGACACGCTGGTCCTGGTCGATGCGGTTTCTTCGTTCAGCGGAGTGAAGCTGCCTTTCGACGCCTGGGGGCTGGACCTGCTGCTAACTTCCTCACAGAAGGCTTTAGCCGTGCCGCCGGGACTGGCGTTTGCCGCGGTCAGCGACCGCCTGATGGAGCGCGCGGCTACGGTGTCGAATCGCGGCTGGTATTTCGACTTTCTGCAGATGGACAAGTACCGCCAACGGAGCACGACTCCAGCCACTCCGGCCATCTCTTTGTTGCGGGCGCTCAGCGTACAGCTCGATCGGATTTTCGCCGAGGGGCTGGAGGCCCGCTACGCCCGCCACGCCTACTGCGGACAGATGAGCCGCGACTGGGCCGCGGCGAACGGCTTCGGACTGATGGCGGAGAGCGGGTACGAGTCCGATACCGTGACGACTGTCGAGAACAGCAGAGGACTGGATGTGGGCGATCTCAACCGGTTCCTGGGATCCCGGGAGATGCAGATTGCCAACGGGTACGGTCCGTACAAGGGCAATGCGTTCCGAATCGGGCATATGGGCGAGGTGTGGCCTTCTGACCTGGAGCGCCTGTTTTCCGCGATTGAGGCATTTGCAGCAGGGGAACAGTGATGAATTTGGTTTTTTTCGCAGAGCGATCCGGAAGTGCGGTCGCCTAGCAGTCTATGTGGAGGGCTCGGTCGGGGGAATCTACCGGCCAAGTGGTTGACAGGCTGACATGCTCTATCTGGTCGCCACGCCAATTGGAAACCTCGCTGATATTTCTCTGCGAGCCCTAGAAACGCTGCGTTCGGTCGATCTCATTGCGGCGGAGGACACGCGCAAGACCGGCCGATTGCTGAAGCACCACGGCATTGACACACCCCAGTTTTCTTACCACGAGCACAATGAACGGCAAGCCGTAGAGCGGATCATCGGCGCGCTGCGGGGCGGGCGCTCGATAGCCGTCGTAACGAACGCGGGCACGCCGGGCATCTCCGATCCGGGCTTTACCGCGGTACGGCGGGCCCTGGAGGAGGAGTTGCCTGTTTCCGCGATTCCGGGGCCGACCGGTCTGATCATGGCGCTGGTTCTTTCGGGACTGCCGCTGCACAGTTTCACATTCCGCGGCTTTGGGCCGCGGAAGTCGGCGGCGCGGCGGCGCTTCCTGGAAGTGGATGCCGACTCGCCGCACACACTCGTCTTTTACGAGAGCCAGCACCGGATCGCGGCATTTCTGACCGATGCACTGGCCGTGTACGGCGACAGGCCGGCCGCCCTGGCCAACGATTTGACAAAGCTACACGAACGAGTGCAGCGGGGTACAGTTGCTTCCCTGTTGGAAGCGGTCGCGGACAGGAAACTGTTGGGCGAATTTACTGTAGTCATCGGCGGCCGACGCTAAGGGAAAGTGAGCCGGATGCGCGAGCCTCTCTTGCCGTTTCCTGAAACTCGACTTCCTGCGACGCTTCTTCCCTCTCGAACTGTAAAGGCCTAACGTCAAACCAGTCCTCACCTAGCATCGCCGGACTTCGGCAGCGCAAGTCATCGCTGGAGAAGAGTCGAAAGGGGCGGTCAAGAAGAGGCATCGGCCGCGTCGGCGGGGCGACGCATTCTTCGTTCCAAGACCGGTGCGGAGGTAACGACCGCGACACCGCACAAGATGGCGAGGCCTCCCAGCAGTTGCTGGGGTGTTGGGAAGACGTCGAACAGCAACTGGGACCAGAAGACGGCCGCCACGGGGCTGGCGGCCAGGGCAACGGCGAAGACGCTCATGTCGAGTTTGCGCAGCGTCCAGTAGTAGAGGAAACGGCTGACTACGACGTCGACGGTGCCGACCAGTACGAGAATTGGAAATGCCTGGGCTGAGGGCAACGCGAAGTTTCCGCGGGCGATGTTAAAGAGCGCGAGAAATGCCGCGGTCAGAAGTAGGCGGTAGAAGAAGAAGTTGAGAAGGTCCACCTCTCCCATGTTGCGTTTGGTGAGGGCGGCGTGCAGGGCGTAGATGAAGGTCGAGAGGAGTATCATCATCGCGCCCAGGCCAAGATAGTCACCCGGCTGGAAGGAGATGACGGCAAGCCCGACGACGGCAATTGCCGACCCGATTCCTTGCAGGAGGGTGAAGCGTTCGCCCAACCAGAGGAGGCCGAAGCCAAGGCTGAAGAGGACTGTCATCTTGCCAACCATGGCGGCGACACCAGGGTCGATAAATGCCATGGCCTCATAGTTGAGTCTTGTACTGACGGCCACGCACATGCCTATGGCGAGGAATGTGGGCCACATGCGACGCAGGGGAGCCAGGCGCAGTCTGCGTGTTACGAGGCCAAGCAGGCCGACTTCCACCAGGGCGACAGCAATAATATAGAAAGCTCCTAAGGCGGGCTCGATGTAAGGAAAGACGAGGCGGGCGAATACATAGTGCAGACTGTCAATCATCAGCAGGCTAATCAGCAGCGCAGTACCGCGTGCGCTGCCGGTTGTTTCCCCGCCTTGTGACGAGATCTGGGCGAAAGGACTTCTGCGCGGCATGTCCCTCATGTGATCATCCTTTGCAAGGGGAGCAGTGGACCGGGAGGGAAGTTGCCGTTTGCCCAAGATACAGTCTTGTCAAGTGGATGCACTCCCTTCTCTTGAGGCACATCATATCCGGCCTCTCCGAAAGCTGCCAAAAGCGGCAAGGTCAATTGTGCTAAAATACAGGGGGAATGGGACTCAGGGTGTGCTGGAAGTAACTGAAGGTCACTGGAATGGTGCGCAAGATTCTCCACTTCGACCTCGACGCATTCTACTGTGCGGTTGAGGAAAGGCGGAACGCAGAGCTGAGAGGTATACCCTTTGCGGTTGGCGGGCGGCCAGAGAGCCGGGGCGTAGTTTCTTCCTGTTCCTACGCGGCGCGACAGTTTGGAATTCGCTCGGCGATGGGCATGTTGCAGGCGGTGCGCCTGTGTCCGGAGCTGCGCGTCCTGCCGCCGGACATGCGGGAGTACGGTCAGGTCTCGAGGCAGGTGATGGAGATTCTGCACAGTGTGACGCCTTTGGTGGAGCAGCTTTCGATTGACGAAGCGTTTCTTGAGGTGACGGAACGGCCTGAATACGCATCTGAATTGGCGAGGACGCTGCAGGCGCAGGTGGAGGAGAAACTGGGGCTGCCTTCTTCGCTGGGTGTGGCAACGAATAAGCTGGTGGCCAAGATCGCCACAGATGTTGGTAAGGCCGCAGTCCAGACCGGCGACTATCCCAGGACGATCCAGGTGGTTCCGCCGGGCCGGGAGGCTGAGTTTCTGGCGCCGTTGCCGGTTGACGCGCTGTGGGGGGTCGGTCCTCGGACGAGGGAGCGGCTGGCTGCAGTCGGCATTCACAAGGTCAGCGACGTGCTGGCGGCGTCTGCTGACGAGTTGGCGCAACAATTCGGCAAGCTGGGCCGCGATCTGCGGCGGCAGGCGCGGGGGATTGACCAGCGGCCGGTTGTCACTGAGCGCGAGGCCAAGTCGATCAGCCAGGAGACGACCTTTGCACAGGATGTCGTTGATACGGAAACGCTGCGACGGGCGCTGCGTCAGCAGTCAGGCCAGGTGGGCGCGCGTCTGAGACGCGGTGGGTTGGCGGCGCGCACTGTCAGTTTGAAGTTGCGCTGGACTGACTTCACCACGCAAACACGCCAGACTACACCTTCGCATCCCGTGGACGGCGAAGAGGAGATCTACGGTATCGTCGTAGACCTGTTGGCGTCTAATCGGCCCGAGGGGGCGGCGGTACGGCTCATTGGTGTTGGATGCAGCGGCCTGATTCCGGCGGTGAAGCAGACGAGCATTTTTGCTATGACGGCGGACCCGGAGGCGCAGGCCAAGGAGGACCAATTGAATGAGGCAGTGAAAGCGCTGCGAAAGAGGTTCGGCGTCGATGCGATCCGGCGCGGGAGCGACCTGTGAGGCCGGCAAGGGACTTGCCCAACGGGCGGAGAAGCATGGAGGGCGTCCCGTGTTTTCGTTCATAGTTCTGGAGTTGGGAGTTCGGTTCTCGGCCAGAGGCACAATTGGAGTCGAGTAAGTCGGTCAGGTGACATTCCTGTTGAAACGCACGAAGTGGAGGTAGATTCATTGCGGTATGAAGTCCCAATCCCTGAAGAGTTGATCGACGAACTGTTCCCTTTCTGGGCGTCCATTTTCGGGGAAGTTTTGCCCGATATTGCGCGCGAAGTTTTCCTGGGGGCTGAAGATTCTTACAACGGGGGCACGCTCTACTTGCGGAGAGAGGGAGGGATACTGGCCGGCACCTGTTTCACGATGCAGTCGAGGACAGTGCCGGCTCTGGCAGGATTCGGCGAAGTTGCCACAGATCCCCAGTTTCGGGGACGAGGTATCGCGACAGAGCTTTGCAGGCAGGCGGTTGAAGAATTCCGCGCGGCGGGAGGCGAGGCGTTCTTCCTGGGGACGGTCAACCCGGCGGCGGCGCGGGTCTATCACCGACTTGGGTGGCGCAAGCTGGCCGGGGCCAATGTGATGGCTAATATCCTCAGCGGAAAGTCGCCCGAAGCCTTCCTAGTGGATTACTTCACAGGGGGCGCAGCAACAGTGGTAGAGGCGTCTCCCGCGGACCGAATTCCAATGATCCCGTTGATCCTCTGCCCGCATGACTGGCAGGTGCTGGACGCGAATACAGGTGTGTGCTCAACCCGCTATGCTACGCAGAATTCGTGCATGGGGCTGTATGTGCGCTATGAACGGATTCGGATGGGCGGCGTCTGGTTCGCGGCCAAGACGGCGGAGGGGAAGGTGGTCGGGCTGTCGTCGGTGCGCAGGGATGACGCGGGTGAGTTCCAGATTGACGCGTTCGCCCATGGGCGCTTTGCGGACGTCTGGGAGGAGCTGGTGCAGACGGCGATCGGCAGATCCCAGGAGTTGGGCGACAGCGGATGCTACGCCGTCGTTTCGGTTGAGGATGAAGAGAAGCTGTCCTGGTTTGAGGCGCTGGGATTTCGCAAAACCGGAGCGGGGGAAGTGTTCGAATTGGAGGGGAGGCGGGTAGCTTCGGTCAGGATGGAGTTGAGTGGGACTTAGCCAGTAGAAAAGCCCGAAAAGAGATGGCGCGATGGCACTTCAGTAGTTCGGTTCGCCGCGTGGGCGGGAATCGTTACTTCCTGATGCCAAAATTGCGTGCGCGTTCAAACGCCCGATTTGAACTCAGTCGGTCTTGCGGCCGTGCGGGGATTGACCATTAACCCATCATTGCGTCGTCGCCGCGCCACTCAGTGTCGATCCCCACGTAGCCTTCGACCAGCGGTTGAAGGCGCTTTGGAAAGGCTTTCAGGAAGGCTTTTGCGTCCTCGGAGAGCGGCCATGGCGCATTTACCGGATATCCGCGCGGGCGCAGGCCGATGCCGCAGGAGAGGCGGACGCGATCGATACGGTTGGGGAAGGCGGAGTGGTAGGTGCGAGAAGCGAAGACGATTTCGTCGCCCGGAGCGGTGAAGAGTGGTACGACTCCGGGCACGTCGAAGCCAACGTGGCCCTTAGGCTCGGTCCCGATACGGTGGAAGGAGCGCTGGTCGGGGGTCAGCTGGAAGCCTTCGGGCCCTTCCCAACCTTCTACGTGGGAGTCTTCGATTACGGCAAGCCCGCCGTGTGCGGGATGGGAGCCGGTTATGTAGAACCAGAGGCCGGAGGGCCAGGGTCCGCGATTCAAAATGTCCCCTGAGAAAGTGGGTGGGCCGTCGGAGAAGCCGCAGAAGTCGGAGTGCCAGGTGAGCGGGTCGGAGCCGGGATTGCGGATGATGGCGGCGGTGCGGTTGATAGTGAGTTCTTCGGCCTGGCAGAAGACGCGCTGCGCGCGCATGAAGGGTTCGTGGTCGAACAGTTTCCACATGGCCGGTGAGTGTTCGATGAAGGAGGTGTGGGTAAAACTGTTGCCTTCACTCAGTGTGTCGTCCGGGTCGATTACTTGCTTGACGGACTCCTGAAGCTCTGTAACGAGTTCATCGGTGAGCACATTCTTGACTATGGCGAAACCATGCGATTCGACGCATTCCTGGGCGGCGTCCAACTCGTCAACGGTAAATTCGTAACGGTAGCCCAATTCAGGCTTCTGAATGTGGCTGTAGTCCATTCTTAACTCCTTGTATTGTTATACTTCCAGAGAACTGATCTTGCTCCCTTGGTCTCCAACTGAGCGCTGAGAACAATCACCTGGACCGATTGAGCCGTAGACGGCGGCAGAACGCTGGTCCCTGCTCTAAGCCAAACAGGTGGCTTCGACCCTTCGGGCTCTCCTAAAGCGCGGCCCCAGAATACAAGGCTCAACCAGGCTTTGCCGTTGGTGCGAAGGCGTAGTGACGGAGTGAGGATTCTGACTGCTGCATCGAGTCCGTCATTGCGTCATCGCCGCTCCAGTCATTGTCGATGCCCACGTATCCCTCGACCAGCGGCTGCCAGCGCTGGGGGAAGGTGTTTTTGAAGGCTTGTGCTTGCTCCGAAAGCGGCCAAGGCGCGTCGATCCTGTATTCACGCGGGCGAAGCATGGCGGAACAGGAAAGGCGAACGCGATCGATGCAGTTGGGGAAGGCCGCGTGGTAAGTGCGGGAAGCGTAAACTATCTCATCGCAGGGACCGGCAAAAAGAGGGACAAGGCCTGGCACATCGAAGCCGACATGCCGATGCGGTTCGGTCCCCAGCTTGTGAAAGGAACGGCGATCCGGAGTCAACTGGAAGCCTTCCGGCCCCGGCCAGCCTTCTACATGGGAATCTTCGATGACGGCCAGCCCTCCGTGTTCGGGATAGGAGCCGGTAATGTAGAACCAGAGGCCGGAGGGCCAGGGCCCACGGTTCAAAATATCTCCTGAGAATTGGGGAGGGCCGTCGGAGAAGCCGCAGAAATCGGTGTGCCAAGCGAGCGAGGCAGAGCCGGGATTGCGCAGAATCGCGGCGGAGCGATTGACGGTCAACTCTTCGGTCTGGCAGAAAACCCGTTGGGCGCGCATGAACGGCTCATGGTCGAAGAGTTTCCACATGGCATGTGAGTGTTCGATAAAGGAGTTATGGTTGAGGCTTTCGCCCGCGGCCAGAGTGTCGTCCGGGTCAAGAAGTTGCTTGACCGATTGACGGAGATCCTCTACCAGATCGTCGGAGAGTACGTTCTTAACAATTGCGAAGCCGTGCGCTTCAACGCACTCCTGCGCGGCGTCCAACTCGTCGAGAGTGAACTCGTAGCGGTAGGCCAGTTCGGGTTTCTTTATGTGGCTGTAGTCCATTCAGTGCTCCGGCATTCCCAGGACTGTTCTGTTTTGGCCCGATTGCCACGCCCTGGAAAATCCAACCGCCTACAAAAAAGCGATCTTCAATTGAGAGGACGCAGCCTCAGCACGAGAGTGGCTCCTGAACGCTCAGCGCTATCCCATCATGGCGTCGGCTTGCGGCTCCGCATCGTCGGGCCGCCAGTCGTTTTGGATGCCAGTATATTCCTCCACATAGTGCTGAAAACGCTGTGGAAGCGCCTTTTTGAAGGCCTTCGCGGTTTCGGGGAGCGGCCACGGCGCGTCGATCTTGTATGCCTTCGGGCGGAAGCCGACGCCACAGGAGAGGCGGACGCGGTCGATGCGGTTGGGGAAGGCGGCGTGGTATGTGCGCGTGGCGAAGACGAGCTGGTCAACCGGCTCGCCGAAGAGCGGTACCAGGCCAGGCACGTCGAAGCCGACGTAGCTGTGCGGCTCGGTTCCTATAGGGTGGAAAGAGCGCTTGTCCGGCGTCAGTTGGAATCCCTCGGGCCCTTCCCAGTCTTCCACGTGGGAATCCTCGATGACGGCAAGGCCGCCGTGCTTGGGGAAGGAGCCGGTGATGTAGAACCAGAGCCCGGAAGGCAAGAGAAACTTGTTCAGCACATCTCCTGCATTTTGCGGAGGACCCTCCGAAAATCCATGCCAGTCGGTGTGCCATCCGAGCGGATCGGAGCCGGGATTGCGAATAATGGCGGCGGAGCGGTGAATGGTCAACCCGTCATCGCCGCAGTAGAAGCGGTTCACGCGCATGAACGGCTCATGGTCGAGCAGTTTCCAAGAGGCCGGGGAATGCTCGACGAAGGCGGTGTGGGTAAAGCTGTTGCCCTCGCCCAGCGTGCCGTCCGGATCGAGAACCTCCACCACGGATTCCTGAAGCTCCTTCACCAGCTCTTCGGTCAAGACGTTCTTTATGATGGCGAAGCCGTGCGCTTCGACACATTCGTTCATGGCATCCAGTTCATCGATGCTGAACTCGTAGCGATAGCCCAGGTCCGGTTTCTCAATGTGACTGTAATCCATGGAAAGCTCCTTGCGATAACGCTGGCTGACTTATCCCTTCAGTGACCCGATGGTGATCCCCTGGATCATCTGCTTTTGCATCATTATAAAGGCGACGATAGGTAAGACTGACATCAGTATTGCGGCTGACATTCCTATTCCATAGGCGGGACCGGTGCCCTTCAGCTGGAACATGATAATGGACACGCCCACGGGCATCGTGTAGATTTGTGGTTTGTTCAGCACCAGCAACGGCCACAGGAAGTCGTTCCAATGGTATGTAAAGGTAAAGATGGCAAGGGTGGCAAGAACGGGCCTGGATAGCGGGATGGTGATCAGCCACCAGAGCTGCAGCTCGTGTGCGCCGTCGATTCGGGCGGCCTGGAACAGTTCGTCAGGCAGTGTCACAGCGAACTGGCGGAAGAGGAAGAGGGCGAACGGAGAGGCCAAACCTGGCAGGATCAGTGCCCAGTAGGTGTCGTGCATGCCAAGTTTCAAGGTCAGGACGTAGGAGGCGATCAATGTCGACCAAGCCGGGACAAGCATGGTGGAGATAATGAGCCAGAACAGTTTATCGCGGCCCGGAAATTGCTTGCGGGCGAAGCTGTAGCCAGCCAGGGAGGCCACGAGGACAACACCGAACGTAAAGGCTGCGCCGGTGAAGACGCTGTTCCAGAACCAGCGCAGAACAGGAGAGTTGGCAACGCCGCTTCCCGTCATAAGGTCAATGTAGTTTTTGAGAACGGGCCGAGTCAAAACAAAGGAAGGGGGAATTGTGGCGACTTCGGAGGGGTGCTTGAAGCTGGTGATCAGAGCCCAGTAGAGCGGGAACAGTGAAATTGCGGCAAGCACGAGGATCATCAGGAGCGCGAGGTAGCGTAAAGCGCTGGCCGATCCTTCGGGGAGCAGGCGCAATTGCAGCAGTTCCAAGGGTGAAGGCGTTTGCCTGTTCAGCCTGGATTGTGTTGCCATGTTCGGGCCTTCGGTTCAGAATTCCACAACCTGGGAAAAGCGACGGAATTGGAAAATGGTAAAACCGACGGTTGCCACGAGGAGCAGCAGTCCGGCGGCGGCGGCGGTGCCGGCGTTGGCGTAGAAGATCAACTGGTTGTAGATGTAGTAACCAACTGTGATAGTGCTATGCACAGGGCCGCCGCGCGTCAGTACATAAATAGGCACGAACACCTGAAGGGCGCCGAGCGTGGAGACGACGATCACATAGAGCATTGCGGGCGTCAGGAGCGGCAAAGTGATCGACCAGTGCTTGCGCCAGAAGGCGGCGCCATCTACGGCAGCAGCGTCGTAGAGGCTGGAAGGGATGCTCAGGAGCGCCGCGCAGAAAATTATGATGGCGACGCCGTTACTGGAAACTATGGCCATGCCGGCGAGGGAGGGAAGGGCGGCGTAGATACTGCCCAGCCAGTTGACCGGTTCCAAATTGACAAGTGAGAGGGCGTAGTTGAGGACGCCCACGTGAAAATCAAAGACAAAGCGCCAGATAATTGCTACGGCAAGCCCGGAGATGACTCCGGGGAGGTAGAAAGCGGCCTGGAAAAAGCCGCGTAAGGAACTGCTGCGAAGTGAGACGATAAGTATGGCGGTCAGCAGCGAGAGGGCTGTCGAGATTGGGACGACCATCAGCGCGTAATAGAAGGAGTTGACCATGGACTTCTGTGCGCTGGGCATTTCGACGACGTCGGCGTAGTTTTGGAGGCCCACGTACTCGGTGACCCCGCGCGGATGCCAATCGACGACGCTCAACCAGATTACCATGCCGTAAGGAAGGAGGAAGAAGACAACGAAGAAGGCCATGAAAGGCAAGATGAGGAGGTAGCCCCACAGCTTTTCCGACTGGGAGATAGTCAAGCGCGGCCACAGGAACGTCTTTGGCCCTGAACGCAGACCGCTGCCGATTTTGTCTACGCTATCCATTTTCTATACCAAGCGCATTGCGCATTGCAAGACGACACTGAGGTGTATGCAATGCGCAATGCCAATTATTGAAACCTAGACGTACCACTCCAGTTTTTCGATTGTGGCACAGAAGTCCTGGACCGCCTCTTCCGGTGGGACGGGCAGGAAGATCTTCTGATGCACCAGCTCGAGCTGTTCGACGGTCTCACGTGCGCGGCCACCGTGAGCGGAGGCTCTCTGCCGTCCATAGGGAATGTAGTGCTCGTAGTGCCATTCCAGCATGGGGTTGGTGACGCCTTCAACTGCAGAGACGCGAGCGGGCAGCAGGTACTGTGCTATCCACTTCTGGTTTTCCCGATTTGAGAGCCAGAGCGCGAAGTCGATGGACGGGCCAATTTCGTCGGCTCCGCCGGCGCGATAGACGATCGAATTGACATCCAGCATCGGACCGCCCCAGTAGAGAGAGTGCGGTACTCCCGGATTGGTGGGGGGCTGGACGAAAATCCATCTTATGTCGCGCTCGGTATCGGTGACGACCAACGTATCGGGATCGACTTCGACGCCGGGACGCTGTGACCAGCCGATGCTGGGGCCGATGCCGCCGAGGAGGGACTTCTGGAAGAAGTAGTCCCAGCGGCTGGCGCTGAGACCGTTCGGGTTAGGGATGACTCCATGGACGAAGTAGAGGTCCTGCAGCCATTGCAGCCAGGCGATACCTTCCTCTTCGGCCAACTTGCAGACCCACTGGCCGTCTCGGAGCTCTACGGTGTCGGTTCCCCAGTTCCAGCTAAGGACCTGGTCTGGCCAGTAGAAGAACGGATTTGTTTCCGCGGCCGAGAACACGGCGCCCCAGACCTGAGACCCGTCATCCCGTTCGAAGGTGCAGGCTTGCATCATGGTCAGATAGTCGTCGAAGTTCCAGGTTCGCTCCGGGGCTTGAGGAAGCAGGTGGTCTACGCCGGCTTCTGCCACGATATCGAGGTTGAGGGCCATGCCGTTGGCAAGGGTATAGAAGGGCACCATGTAGTTCTTGCCCCTGAAGTGCATGCCTTCGTACCAACCTGCGGGAAGGTCATCCTGGAACTCCTGGGGTAGTTCGATCTCTACGGCAACGTCGGATTGCAGAGCCTGGATGATGCCGTCAACGCTAGCGCGCAGGACTGTATGGGGAGGATTGCCGGATGCGATTGAGGTCTGAACTTTGACAATCGAGTCCCATCCCACGGCCTGGTAGCTGATGGTAACGCCCTCGGTCATATCGCTGTAGACGTCTGCCCTCTCCTGTTCCCAAGTCCCGTGTGGAAGGATGTCGCCGGGCAGGCCGAGGGGGAAGGACCACCATTGGATTTCGACCGGGGCCATCGCGGCTTCGCTCTCTGCCCCTTCAGAGCCTGGGGCTGCGGGGGCTACGCAGGCGGCCAAGGCAGCCGCGCCACCTGTCAAGGCCGCGGTTTTCAAGAAATCACGTCTTGATAGCGTACGTTGCATGGTTGCGTCTCCTTTTCATGTTGAACGCCCACCGATGAACTCTTGGGGGATTGGATAGATTATATGGTTACTGGAACCAGTGTCAAGTGGCAAAAAATAGGATTCTGCAGGAGAATTAAGACTTGATCGGACCGAAGGGGTCCCTGGCAGAACGCACTGTAGAGTTTGCAACATTTTCTGAAAGCAGGACCAAGTTCAGCTCAGGCATGAGCAGCCCGGCGAGTTACGGCGGTTCATATTCGGAGCGGGCATGGGCGGCAAGACATTGGACGACTTCGGAGTCGCTGATCTGGCGAAAGTCGTCGTACCAGGCGCCGACCCCCCAGAACGGGGAGGGTGAAAGCAGGGCGATGGCCCGGCTGACGAGATTGGCACGCGAGTCCTCTGCATTGTCGGCTTTTGTCGTGGCTTGAGAACTTAGTTCGGCGATGGTACGGGACGGGGCGACGGGGACGGCGGGTACGATTTCACGGGGCTCGCGATAGGTCAGTGCCTGGATGGCGGCGCGCATAGAGGCGCCGGTGGCCAAGCCGTCGTCGATAAGGAATATGGTGCGGCCCTTGATGGGAGCGGGTGGGCGGCCGCGGCGGAAAATCCGGGCGCGGCGGGTCAGTTCACGCTGTTGCTGACGCGTGATCTTCTGGATTCGGTTTTTGCCCAGCCGTTGTTGGGCGACGACTTTCTGGTTGATAACCTGGACGCCGTCTTCGGCGATGGCGCCGAAGGCCAGTTCGGTCTGGCCGGGCACGCCGAGCTTGCGTACCAGCCAGACGTCGAGGGGCGCTTTCAGGGCGCGGGCGACCTCGCTGGCGACAGGTACTCCTCCCCGCAAGAGGCCGAGAACAAGGGGGTTGACAGCTTCCAACTCCCGGAGCATGGCCCCGAGCAGCGCGCCGGCATGGCGGCGGTTTCGGAAACGTTGCGGTCTTGCGCTTGTCACGCAACAACCTCTGCAGTCGATGCTGTTGACGGAGAGGAGAAAAGAGAAGGATACAGCGAAAGGTTGAGGAGGATTTTTGAGGAAAGTGGAGCGAGGAACCGACTCCCCTTTCCTCGCTCTTTGCTCCTCAGCTATTGTTCCCGGTCGGGATTCAGCAGCCAGGCGACCAGGGCCTGAATTTCGTCTTCGCTCAGTTTTTCGGCGAAGTTCTGCGGCATCTGGCCTGCTTGTTCGTATGTTTCAACCACATACGCGGTGGGATTGACAATACTTTCGTAAACGTATTCTTCGGCCGTCATGCCTTCGACGCGAGTGCCGGCGCGTTCATAGAGGTCGGCCATGTTGGGACCGTTCTGGCCGTAGAGATCGACCTGCCTTTCTTCAAGATTGTGGCAGGCGAAGCAGGCCTCGCCCGTCCAGATTTCCTGGGGCGAGCGGATGTTGCGGGCCCTGTATTCTTCGAGGGCAGCGGCCTGCTCTTCTTCGCTGAGAAGGATATAGGCCGTGTTCTGGAATTCAGTCGGTCTGAAGACGTCTTCGAAGGGTTGGAACGGGTCTTCGTTCGGTGTCTGGGCCAGGGCAGATTCTTTCCAGTTCATCACAAACTTGGTCAGATCTACGACCTGGTCGCCGCGCAGCGGCCCTCCGAACTGTCCACCCCAAGTAGGCATGACCTCCGGCCACTGGCTGTCCGTTTTGCTGGGACGGCCGGCGGCGATGGTGAGTTTCACGTAGTCTTCAAGCGAACCGACCCAACCGACGTCCTTGAGACGCCCGGTGTCGGTGAAAAAGTAGTAGCTGTTCAGGCCCGGCCCTTTGCCCAGGATTCCCTGACCATCTGGCCCGTGGCAGATGAGGCAGTTGTCGGCGAACAGTTTGGCGCCGTTCTCGATAGAGCGGCCTTCCCAGTTGATGGTCTGCGCTTCCATGCGCGGGTTCTCGCTTACCAAGACCATCAGAAGTGCGATGATGCCGACGAGTGAGGACAGAATGCCCCACATTATTTTGGCGATCGGGGACCTTGTGTAGAGACGATGCATAGTCGCTGTATTACTCTCCTACAAGAGCGCCGGACAGACTCTTCCACCCATCGGCAACATAGCCCATGAACAGGTGCTTCCAGCCGTACTGCTCCCAGTAGAGGGAGTCTTCGTGCAGCCAGAATGTTTTTTCGTAATAGCCTTTCCCACCCTGGGCGTCGAACCAAGTGATTTCCCAGTTCAACTTTTTGAGACCGGGCTGGGCCTGGGAAATTGTCAGGATGCCGATGGGCGCGTTGAAGTCGGGATCTGTGCGACGGTAGTAATCGACGGAGTTTTCGAACTCGTGCAGGAGTTCGAGGAATTCGTGGTCGTGCACGTCGTACTCTTCGTCGGTGCGCCAGACGCCGAGAGGGAGATGTTTGTAGCCGATTTCACGGGAGAGGCCTGAGCCTTCTTCGGGCATCACGTCCTGAACGATTTCGACCGAGGGGGCGCCCTCGACGGCGTATTCGGGCGTGCCCATCCAGCTCCAGATAATCATGACGGCGCCGGCAACGATTCCGGCGACGATGGCGACTTTACGATCTTTGCCGCGGCGGCTGGGGTTGTAGTCAAGATAGGGGATGGCCATCAGCAGGACGAGGAGCACACCGGGCAGCAGGACGCCGGCGATGAACTTGTCTGCGATCTTGAGCAGCCCCTGCAGCCAGTAGAAGTACCAGGGCGCGACGGTATGCAGGGGCGTTGATTGCGGATTGGCGATGTGCTCTAAGGGAGCCTGGAAAAAGAAGACGGTCAGAACGATGAGCAGTGCCGTCATGACGGTCAGGAAGCTGGTCTCGTCGACCAGGACCTCGGGCAGGTAGTAGACGCGCTTGTCGGCGGGGACGCGGTTGGCGGTATCCTCGCCAACTTCCTCTTCGTCGGCGGGCAGGCTGATGCCGAAGTGGACGACCTTGTAGTAGTGGACAAAGAAGAAGAGGATGAGCAGCAGCGGCAGGAAAAGGACGTGCAGCAGATAGAAGCGCAGGAGTCCGTTGGCGCCGATGTCAGGCGCGCCGCGGGCGAGCAGGTTGACTGTTTCGCCGACGACGGCCGGGGGCACAGCTTCCGCCATGGAGGTGCCGATAGTTACAGCCCAGAAGGCCAGCTGGTCCCAAGGCAGGAGATAGCCGGAAAAGCTGAGGAAGAGTGTCATTACGAGCAGCAGGACGCCGGTAAACCAGGTAAACTGGCGCGGCGGTTTATAGCTGCCGGTTAGATAGCAGCGGACCATGTGCAGGGTGACGATAGCCACCATAGCCTCGGCGCCGAGCCGGTGCATGTCGCGCAGGAACTGGCCAAAGGGGATATTGGTCAGCAGCAGGATCATGTCGGTGTAGGCGCGTTCCGGCGAGGGCGCGTACCAGATCATCAGTAGGATGCCGGTGATGGTTTCGACGATGAAGAGGTAGGTGGATAGCAAACCCAACCGGTACGTATGGGTGAAGCGGGTCACGCTTTCGTGATAGTAGGTGGGTTTGATGTGGAGCAGGAAGCCTTCGCTGTGGGGCTTGAGGCGCGGATTGGGGCGGCCGGGAGGTTCGCCCTGCAACATGCGGCGAAACTCGCCGGCATCGATGCCGGCGGTCAGGCGGGTGAATACGTCATCCGCCTGGGCAGCCACCGCGCCGAGAACTCCTTTTTCGCGGATATTTTCTTGGAGTCCCATCTGGATCTATCGTCTCCTGGTAAGATGAACTCAGGTCGAGGACGCTCTGCTTCTAGCCTCGGTATCCCTTCAACAATGGACTGGCCATGCGCGGCAAACCTTCAATTGTCGTGCCTGTGTCGACCACTATCTCCGCTTCTGGAGAAGGTATGCCGGGTAACACAATTGCGTCTTCTGCGAACATCGTCTTAGCAACAACCTTGCGGCCTGTGACGATTTCAATGACGAATTGGTCAAGTGATCGCGGCGCCGGACCTTCTATGTAGTGCCCTTCCAGGCTAAACTTTGAGCCACACAACGGGCACTCAAAGCGGAATCTCTCAGAATCCCACGTATACCTGTGGGGATTGCCTGGCCAGGGATGCGTGCATATTTCATAGAAGGCATGGAGCCCTTTTTCGGTATTGGCCAACCAGAACCTGCCGTATACATTTGCTTGCGGTTCGCTGCCGATTGTCGGCAAGTCAGCGGCAGCGCCGAGGTAGAATTTGCCTCCGAATTCGTTGATGGGCCGACGAGGGTAAAGGAACTGATAAGCAGCCAGTCCACTACCCACGGTCATAGCTGTCAACGTGCCGGCCCAGATGTACGTCAGAAACTCCCTTCGATTCTTGCCCTCATTTCCAGCATGGTAGTTTACTGAGTGAGAACCGAGAAATGAGGCGCGATCAAGGGGCGTAATCTGGTCGGCGGCTTGATCTCTTTCTCTACTCCAGGTTTCTTGTTTCCTCTGAAATTGCTGGACTGTCACTTTGTCCGAATTCTCCTGTCAGGAATCACGCGAAGAGCTTGCGTATTTCCTGTAAGGCGACTGTGCCCCAGGTGCAGGATCAGGACTAAGAAGGCACCGCTTTGGCCGGTGACAGAGCTTTGGGCTTTCCCTGCAAGCGTTTGCCTGTGTCCACGACAACTTCCGCGTCAGGCGAGGGCAAGGATGGGGCCGCGATAAAGTCACCTGCGTCTTCGGTTGTTGCGACGGTTGAACCACCCTGGACGATCTCAACCAGGAACTGATCCAGGGAGCGGGGCGCAGGGCCTTCGATGTAGTGTCCCTCGCGGTCAAATTTGGAGCCGTGGCAAGGGCATTCAAAGCGGTTATTGGAAGGCTCCCATTTGTAAAGACAGCCGAGATGTGTGCAGACCATATAAAGGGCGCGCGGTCCGTTGTCGGTATTGATGAGCCAGAACTTACCGGTGGAATTTCCTTCCGGGTCGATGCCGATCTGGGGCAGTCCAGTTGCGGCGCCGAGAAGGAATTTACCGCCGAATTCACCTTCGCGGAAGCGGGGGTACATGAACTGATAAGTTGCGAGGCCGCTTTCCAGTGTCAGAAGGGTCAGGGCACCGCCCCACGCGTAGGACAGAAATTCGCGGCGGTTTATGCCTTCCTGACCTGCTTCGAAGCCTTCGAGGACAGCGGCGCGGCCGACGGGGGCTACTCTCTCTGCTGCAGCGGCAGCGGCGCTGCCATTGCTTTGGACAGCGGTAGGGGTCTGCGCTTCAACTGTGGCCGCGGCGACTTCGGCTGGGGCTTCTTCAGTGGAAGCGACCTCTGCTGCGGCGACCGGTTCGGCTTCGGTGACGACAGCCGGTTCTGTTTGTGGATCTGGCTCGGGTGTTGTTTCGGCGGCAACGGCAACCGGTTCCGGCCGCGGGGTGGCAGCTTCGGCTGGCGGCGCGGGCTCCGCGGCTTCGCCCGCGCTACCGTCGCGCGGGGGCAGCATCGAACTGACGTCGACGCCTAGCCGTTCGGCGGCCAGTTGCTGGGCGCGTTCCACTCTGTCGAGCCATGCCTGACTCACTTCCGCCATAGTATCTGGTCTCCTTGGGGAAGAGGGAAACTGGGTCCCACTTCTCGCCCCTCTCTCATCCTGCCAGCAGGCTTGACGATACGGGATTCAAAGCCTGGCGGGACTGCGTTGCATCGTTCGATAGAGTCGATCAGAGTATAGCAGGGGGAAGTTACATTGTCAAAATTATCACAAACGATCTGGCGACTGGATTTCTTGCGAATTTAACTGGCTTCAAGACGATACACTCGGCGGCGAGAGAGAATTCAATAATGTACTAACGGTGGTCTAAGTGGGGCCGTTCCGTGGCATGGCTAAGAATTCAGTTGCGTTCACGACACGGAATGCGTCAATTTGCAGATTGCGCAAGAAGTGTCTGTTCGCGGAGATTAGGTAGGGAATCTTCAACCAGTCTACAAATGCACCGATAAATGCATCGGCTTTCCCGGGTAGACCTAGCTCAACGTATTTCATGACCAGGTCACGCGGGACAGGTTCGCCAATGATGGCGGAGTTGGCATTGAGGTAGAACAGACGATAGAAGTGTCTCACGTGCCTTGGGACAGTCAGATTGCGGTTTACTTCCTGCGCGACCAAGCGGGGAATGACCAACTCGAGGTCGGGCCCCAGTTGTCTGAGAATCCGAGAGGCATTGGGATCTGAATTTCGAACCGCAGGAATCAAGACACTGCTATCGATACAGATGCGCATACTCGGCCTCGAAGATTTCGCGTCGAGTCTTGCGCAGTTGTTCTATTAACTCTTCCTGGTCCGGCACATTCTCCCTATTGTCGTTCTCTTGGATCTCTTTGCTGAAGTCATCCAGAGCGCGCAACCATGCTCGTCGAGATTTCGCTTCTTCGATTAAGGTTGCGATCTCGTCGATTGGAGTGGAATCAGATTCAGCAGCCAACTCCTCAAGTTTTGCGTACAGACCAGCAGGCAGATTGAGAGTGACAGTCTCCTTTCCCATCTTTCCCTCCTTCCGAGATTCCATCACTACTCTAAGGATTCTAACACAGTTCCGGTTATTCTTACGGCTGACAAAATGCGAAAAGCGACCATCATCTTTCGTTCAAAAGACTCGATGCACCGCTAGGTTACAAGCTGCTCCAGGCTGGCGGCGACCTGGTCTCGCTGGGCGTTCAGGTCTTCCAGTTTGTCGCGTTCGCGCTGGACTACCTGCTCCGGGGCCTTGCCGACGAAGTTCTCGTTATTCAGGAGGCCCGTCGTGCGGCTGATCCGGCTGTCGACGTTGTCAAGCTCCTTTTGGAGGCGCTTGCGCTCGGCTTCCAAGTCGACCATGCCGGCGAGAGGCAGGTAGGTTGTGATGCCGCCGGCGGAGAGTTGGACGGAAGGGCCGGATTCGGTCCCGTTGGGCTGTGATACCACGGCCACCTGGGATTCGTCCAGGCGGGCAAGCGTGGTGAACAGTTCGAGGTTGTCCTGGGCCAGTGCGTGGCCGCCACCGGCAAAGACGGCGGCGATGCGGCGACCGGGTTCGACATTGTATTCGGCGCGAGCGTTGCGAATGGCGCGCACAATTTCCTGAATGCGGCCAAAGTCGTCTTCGGCGGATGCGTCGCGGCGCTCAACTGGTCGAGGCCAGCGCTGTGTCATCAGGGCCTCGGCGTGGTCGGGGATGCCGGGCAGGTGGCTCCAGATGGCTTCGGTGACGTAAGGCATGAAGGGATGCAGTAGGCGTAAGGACTGCTCAAGCGTGTAGGCGAGGACCTGGCGGGTAGCGGCCGCGGCGCTGGCATCGCTCCCGTACAGGCGGGGTTTGGCGGCTTCGATGTACCAGTCGCAGTATTCGCTCCACAGGAATTCGTAGAGCTGGCGGCCGGCCTCGCCAAGCTGCCAGTTTTCGATGAGCTGGGTCACGTGGTCTTGCACGGTGTTCAAGCGGCTCAAAATCCAGCGGTCGGCGAGAGTCTGCGCGTCCTGGGGGGGCACGGCGTAGGTGATGCTGTGACGCCCTTCTTCCTCGTCCAGGGTGACATCGTCTGCTGCCAGGTTCATGAGAACGAAGCGGGCGGCGTTCCAGATTTTGTTGGCAAAGTTGCGGTTGGCTTCGATGCGAGTGACGCTGAGCTTCATGTCGTTGCCGGGCGTGCTGCCGGTGAGCAGGGTGAAGCGGAGGGCGTCGTTGCCGTAGGCGCCAATCAGGTCGAGGGGGTCGAGGGCGTTGCCGAGGCTTTTGCTCATTTTGCGGCCGTCTTCGGCGCGGACGAGGCCGTGCAGGTAGACGTAATGGAAGGGCACCTTGCCGGTAAAGTAGAGGCCCATCATGATCATGCGGGCGACCCAGAAGAAGAGGATGTCGTAGCCGGTTTCGAGAACGGTTGTGGGGTAGAAACGGGCGAGATCGGAGGAGTTTGGAACAGAATCGCCGTTGACATCTCCATTCTCCTCGAACTGGGGCCAGCCGAGCGTGCTGAAGGGCCAGAGGCCGCTGCTGAACCAGGTGTCCAGGACGTCTTCGTCCTGTTCGAGTTCAACGGTTTCGCCGTAGAGTTCGATGGCTTGTTCGAGCGCTTTGCTCTCGCTGCGGGCGGCGAACTGATGACCGTCGGGTCCGTACCAGATGGGAATACGGTGTCCCCACCAGAGCTGTCGACTGATGCACCAGTCGCGGATGTTCTCCATCCAGTGGTAGTAGTTTCGTTCGAAGCGTTCGGGCACGATCTTTATGCGGCCGTCCTTGACGGCGGCGATGGCGGCTTCTGCGAGGGGCTTCGTTTTCACAAACCACTGGGTGCTCAAGAGCGGTTCGACGATGGTGTGGCAGCGCTGGCAGTGGCCGACCTCGTGGACGTGCGGCTTTTCGCCGACGACCAGGCCGGCAGCGTCCATATCCTGCCACAATTTTTCGCGGGCTTCAAAGCGGTCGAGCTCGGCATAGGGGCCGGCAGCGGCGTTGAGGGTACCGTCCTCGTTTGTGATATTGACGTAAGGAAGATTGTGGCGCTGGGCGATCAGGTAGTCATTGGGATCGTGTCCGGGCGTCACTTTGAGGGCGCCCGTTCCGAACTGCGGGTCGACGTGTTCATCAGCGATGACAGGAATCTCCCGTTCGAGGATGGGCACGAGGGCGGTTTTGCCGATGAGGTGGGCGTAGCGTTCGTCCTCGGGATTGACGGCGACGGCGGTGTCGCCGAGGATGGTTTCGGGCCGCGTTGTGCTGACTTCGACATGGTCGGTCGGGGGCGCGGCATCGTTGCTTGCACGCAGGGGGTAGCGGAAGGTGTAGAGCTTGCCATCGATCGATTCATGTTCGACTTCGAGGTCGCTGATGGCGCTCTCGCAGCGGGGGCACCAGTTGACGAGGTAGTTGCCGCGGTAGATGAGGTCGTCGTTGTAGAGACGGATGAAGGCTTCGAGGACGGCGTCGCTAAGGCCATCATCGAGGGTGAAGCGTTCACGAGTCCAGTCGCAGGAGATGCCCATGCGGCGCTGCTGCCCGCTGATCTGGCCGTGGTATTCGTCTTTCCAGCCCCAGACTTCCTGCAGGAAGCGTTCGCGGCCGAGGTCGTGGCGTGAGGAATTGGTTTCGGCGAGCTTGCGTTCGACGACATTCTGCGTGGCGATGCCGGCGTGGTCGGTGCCGGGTACCCAGAGAGTGGGCCGACCGGCCATGCGATTGTAACGAATGAGCATGTCCTCGATGGCACTGGTGATGGCGTGGCCAAGGTGTAGGACACCGGTAACGTTGGGCGGCGGCATGGAGATGACGAACGGGGGTGCATCGGGATCGGCGAGGCCGCTCTCGATCTGCTGTTCGGGGCGGAAGAAGCCTTGCGACTCCCACCATTCGTACAGCTTTTCTTCCCATTGCCGCGGTTCGTAGACCGTAGGCATTTCCGTTCGCGTTTCGGGTATTTTCGTCGTTGTCATTATTACCTTTGCTCCTGTCCACTGTTCGCCGGCATCGATCGGTTGTCGTTCAAGCCCCTTGGCCAAAGGGAAGGTGGTTATATCAGGCGCTCATTGCATGCGTGAAATTCGGCTATAGTCCGGTAAAAAATAAGTCACTTCGTCCTTCGGACTTAGTGACTCCGCGGTACCACCTTGGTTAGCGGGCAAAATTCTTGCCGGCTCTCTCTGCCGCGATAACGGGCGGACCCGGGAAGAGCTATGCATAATGCCTGGTCACTCTCCCAGCCTTCCCGGCGACATTCCCCTCTGCGACATTAGGCCCGGATCAACCGAACTCGGGTCGTCAGATGCGCTGCGATTACGGACGCCCCTTTCAGCCGGGAGGGCGTCTCTCTGCCGTTCGCGCGCGTGGGTACTCCTCCGGTGCGCTGCCTTTCTAAATGTATGTTGCCGATTATAGGTTGCGGGGGGAGAAAAGTCAATTTTCGGCGTGGGGAGGGTTGCGGTCTTTTGGGGATGAGTGCGGAGGGCACCCACAAGGGGTGTCCCTACCGGCCTTTGTAGAGGGACGGGGCTGAGGACTCCTGGCGGCCATCCTGGCGCGGCGATGGAACCCCGGCGGGACGGTAACAGGAGGGGACGTTGCGGGTGGTGTCCCCCCGCACAAGGGAGGGCAGAAGGCCCGACCGCACAACTGCAGTGGTCAGTGGTTAGTGGGTCAGTGGATGGTTGCCAGAGACGGCGCGGGCTGTTCGAGACCGGTCGCTGGGAGGTCAGGGGAGGGTCGTAGCGCGCGAAGAGCTGCGGGTGTGGCGGAGGCCTTCGAGAGAGTAGAGTATGAGTGCGGTCCAGATGAAGGCGTAACCGACCAGTTCGATTGAGGTGAAGGGCTCTTTGTAGAGGATGACGCCGAGGAGGAATTGGGTCGAGGGGGCCAGGTATTGCATGAGGCCGAGGTTGGAGAGGGGGATGAGGCGTGCGGCGGCGCCGAAACTGACGAGCGGGATGGCCGAGACGATGCCGGCGCCGAGCAGGAGGAGACCGATGCGGGGCCAGGCGGCGGCGGTCCAGGCGACGGGGTCCTGTTGGCCGGTGTATAGGAGGAGGAGCAGGGCGGGGGCCAGGAGTAGGGTCATTTCGAGGCAAAAGCACTGCATGCCGCTGAGGTCGATCTTTTTTCGGATGAGGCCGTAGAATCCGAAGGTGCCGGCAAGGGAGAGGGCAATCCACGGGAGCTCACCAAGGCTGACAGTCAGGTAGATGACGCCGGCGACGGCGATAGAGACGGCGATTTTCTGACCGCCACGCAGACGCTCGCCCAGAAAGAGCCGGCCCAGTAGCACGCTCAACAGGGGGTTGATGAAGTAGCCCAGACTGATTTTGGCCACATGGCCGGTGTTGACGGCCCAGAAATAGGCAATCCAGTTCGCGGCGGTGAGCAGCGCAGCCGCAAACACCAACAGAAGGATTCGCGGTGAGCGGCGCAGTTTGTGAAGCCAGGAGAGATCTTTGAGAACGGCGATGGCGATGATCATGGTCACAGCGGACCAGATCAGACGGTGGGCGAGGACTTCAAACAAAGGCAGGGTCTGCAACTGTTTCCAGTAGACGGGCAGGACGCCCCAGGTTCCGAAGGCGATGAGCGCATAGAGGTAGCCGCGGTAGGAGGAGAAGTTCATGGAGTCGTGGCCGGGCGCCGGTGTTCAGCGACCTGGATAGGTCTCAATCAGCGGCCGCTGCCTTTTAGAACGAGGCGGCGGCTGGCGGTCTTCTCAACGGCGGCGCGACGCCAGGGCATCTTGTGGTAGGCTCCTTCCAGCCACATTGGTATCTGATCGGCGTAGTTGCGACTGATGGGATGGCCTGACTGGCCGCTGGCGGTTACGCTTTGGGCGGCGTCCCAGTTGCCGATGTCGAAGATCTGGCGGTAGGCGGCCTGTACCTGGACGAGACCCGGGGGCAACTCGGACATGAATCCGGTCTGGTTTGGCGTGGTCCCGTCGCCGCCGATGGGATAGGGGCCGCGGTTGAAGAGCCAGCCGAGGATGGGTGCGCTGCCGAGTGTATGGCTGTAGCGGATCTGGTGCATCCGGCCCCATGCCCACTTGCGGGGTGTGGGATTCACTTCGCGGCGAAGGCGGTGCACGGAGAGCTGCAGGGCGGTCTCGATCAACTCCTCTCGGGTCCGGCGTCGGCCGGTGGCGGCGTCGGCATACCAGGGGGAGTTCTCTTCTTTTTTCAGAAGATCGAGAAGCCGGGTCTGGGCACGGAGCAGGAAGCCGTTGATGAGAAAGACCGGGCTGCTGCCTTTGCCAAAAAAGCCGGGGGCAGTGGCACCGAGCTTTTGGCCGAAGGTAAGGTCGAGAAGGTGCAATAGGGTGTAGTGGAAGACAAGGGCGGCGGGGCTTTCCTGGTCCATGCGATAGCCCCAGTCCTGCAGCATGTTGACAGCGACGCGCACGTAGGGGTCGTCGCTCAGGTGGCCGGTCAGCAGCGGGGTAAGCTCCCTGGCGTAGAGGCTGGTCTCGTCGAGTTGAATCTGCTCCATGTCGCGCAATGTGAGCCGCTCTTTTTCGGCCAACATCTCCTCGATACGGCGCGCGCGCCAGCCGGGCATGGTCTCAAAGCTGAGGACGTAGGGGAAGTCGTCGCCGGTAATCTTGTTGTTGGCGGTCACGACGATGCCGCTGGGGGGATTGAGAAGTCTGGGCAGCTCCTCGTCGGGAATGAAGCCGTCCCACTCGTAGTCCCCGCTCCAGCCGGGCACGGGGACGAGGCCGTTGCCGTTGCGGCGAATTGGGACGGCGCCGGCGAGGCGGTAGGCGATGTTGTCTTCGCGATCGGCGTAGACGAAGTTCTGAGAGGGTGCGCTCCAGTCGGCGAGGGCGGCGTCGAACTCCTGCCAGTTGCGGGCGCGGTTCAGGCGAAGAACCGAGCGCATCACGGTGCCCGGCTCGTGCCCGATCCAGCGGAGGGACAGAGGCGCGGCGGTCAGCACTGGCTCGTTGGGAAAACTGGCGTCGGGGCTGTCCGACCTGAGGATGCCGGTCAGGAGGGGGCCGTGGCGGGTCACGACGACTTCTTCCACGTGGGGGCGGGCGCGATTGCGCAGGTAGATCTCTTCGCGGAGGACTGCGGCTTCTTCCCATTCGCCCTCGTACTCGAAGCGGGGCGGGCGGCCATTCCCGTTGTCGGGATGGGGGCGTTCTATGTAGAGGTCCTGGACGTCGGGGAAGGCGTTGGTCAAGCCCCAGGCGATATGTTCGTTGTGGCCAATGATGATGCCGGGCGCACCGGCGAATGAGGCGCCGCTGACGTGGATGCCGCGGTCGGAGTTTTCTGGCAGCGGGCAGGAGAGATGCATCTCATACCATGTGCCGGGCATTGTCATGACCAAGTGGGGATCGTTACAGAGAATGGGGCGCCCGGTAGCGGTCTTCTCTGCTGAGATGGCCCAGGCATTACTTCCCTGCCCGAACTCCGGCGCGGCGACACCTAACCAGCTCTTCATCTGTTCGTATTCGTTGAGGATAAGGCCGGCGGTGTGGAGGAGGCGCATCGATTCGTGGCTGCCTGCGCCCTCGGATACTGTAGGGTTGGTATCTGGGTAGTCCGGCTCGAGGTCGGCGGCGAGAGTGGGGTCCAGTTTAGTGGCAAGCTGCAGCCGGACCAGTTCACTTTCCCAGTTGACGCTCAGGCTCCAGGCCATCATTTTGCCGAAGCCCAGTATGTCGACGGGCGACCACTCATCGGGCTGACGGCGGAGCAGGTTGAATTCGGCGGCCAGTCTCCCTTTACGGCTGCGGATATAGGCGTTGACGCCCTGGCAGTAGTGGTGCAGGGTGGCGGTCGTGGCCTCATCGAGGTCATCGAGTTCGGCCTGGGCGGCGCGGTGGAAGCCGACGATACGGCTGAAGCGATCTACGTCAAGGGCGACTTCGCCGAACATTTCAGCGAGGCGACCAAATGCGACGCGGCGGTTCAACTCCATTTGCCAGAGGCGGTCCTGGGCGTGGGTAAAGCCCTGGGCGCGCCAGAGGTCGGCCTCGTTCTGGGCGTAGATATGGGAGATACCGTGTTGGTCGCGGAGAACCTCGACTTCGGCGTCCAATTCGGGGAGGTCCAGTTCGCCTTCATGTTGGGGGGCAGGCCGTTGAACCAGCCACCAGTAGATGTAGACGATGAGCCCGCCGCCCAGCAGAATGATGACGAAGATAAGGGCGACGGCCAGTATCACTGTTATGAGATTCATGGGCTCCCGTCTGTTGCGTATCACTTGAGTATTGTCTGGGCTGGATGAACGGAGTGACTTCTGCAGCCGCTCGTTCCTTTTGGGTCGGAGACTCAGTTCGCCTTTGCGCGCCGGCAGGTTGCAGTCTGCCGGGCGCTTCCCCGATTCTAACACCTGTGTTAAAACGGAGTGAAATTGTGGCTGGATCATCGCGGCCTCCCGTTACCATGGCCGACACCGGACTGGCGCCGCAGCAGGCGACGTGTGTTTTCCAGATGCGTACCGATCTTTTCGATTACGAACTGCCGAAGAGCTTCATCGCCCAGAAGCCGGCCGAACCAAGGGATAGTAGCAGGTTGCTCGTTTTGGACCGAGAGTCCGGGCGAATGGAACACCGCCGTTTTGGCGAGATCGGGGCGTATCTGCAGGCCGGAGATGTGCTGGTTGCCAACGACAGCCACGTCGTTCCGGCGCGGCTGCGGGGGCGTAAGCCGACGGGTGGAGCGGTGGAGATCTTTCTGCTGCGCCGGTTGGACGACGCGGGTAGAGAGTGGAGTTGCCTGGTGCGAGGGCGGGGTTTGCGGGTTGGCGCGAGGGCGGAACTGGATAGCGGCCCGATCGTGGCGGAGATCGTCGCGGAGGAACGCGGGGGACTGCGGCGGGCGCGATTCTCTGCGCCGATTGGGGCGATTCTGGGAGAGCTGGGGGAGTTACCTCTGCCGCCTTATATCAATGACTTTGCCGGTGACAGGGGACGGTATCAGACAGTGTACAGTCGGGCGGATGGCAGCGTCGCGGCGCCGACAGCTGGCCTGCATTTCACGCCGGAGCTATTGCAGACGTTGCGGGAGATGGGGGTTGGGTGGGAGACGATCACGTTGCACGTGGGGCTGGATACGTTTGGTCCGGTGACGGCGGAGCGGGTGGCCGATCATCAGATTCATCGCGAGTGGGCGGAGTTGACTGCGGCGTCGGCGGGGGCAATCAACGCGGCCAGAAAGCAGGGGGGGCGAGTCTTTGCAGTGGGTACAACGTCGACGCGCGTGCTGGAGTATTGCGCCACGTCTGCGCAGGGGGTGGATGGGTACGGGTCGGAGCGCGGGCGGCAGGCGGTCGTGCCCTTTACAGGCGAAGTCGATCTGTTCATCTACCCTGGTTATGGTTTTCAGGCCGTGGATGCGCTGCTGACGAATTTTCACCTGCCGCGGTCATCGCTGCTGATGCTGGTGAGCGCGTTTGTAGGGCAGGCCCATCCTCAGGAAATTGACGCGGGCCGGCAGATGCTACTGCGGACTTACGAAGCGGCGAAGGCGGAGGGGTATCGTTTTTACAGTTTTGGCGATGCGATGTTGATAGTGTGAAACGATGCGCTCAGAAACTGGATGGCGATGAGGCGAGGGAATGGAAGATGTCCGGTGACGCAACCACGAGAGCGTATACAGGCTTTAGGCGGCAGACGGCGCGGGCGGCGTGGAGGGTGATGCGGTATACAGTGGTTCCGTGTGGGCGCGGTCCTGGAGGTCGGCGATGCTGGCGACGTTCTGGGCCGCCATCCACTGCTGGAGTTCGGCGCGGATGAGGCGGATGGCGTCGGGGCCGCGGTGGTAGATGGCGCTGCCGACGCCGACGGCGGTGGCGCCGGCCATAAGCATTTCGACCGCGTCCTGGCCGTTGCTGACGCCGCCGGTGCCGATGATGGGCGTCCGGGGGCAGGCTTTGCGGCTATCGTAAACGGCCTTGAGGGCGATGGGCTTGAGGGCTGGGCCGCTGATGCCGCCGCTGCGGTTGGCGAGGACGGACTGGCCGCTGTATGGGTCGAGGACGAGGCCAGGCATGGTGTTGATGGCGCAGAGCGCGTCGGCGCCGGCGTGGACCGCGGCCTGGGCGATGCGGCCGACGCTGGGAACGTTGGGGGCGAGCTTGACGATGACGGGGATGGTCTGGCCGGCGACGGCCTCCTTGACGTAACCGGTGACGGCGGCGGCGGAGTCGGCATTAGCGGCGAAGGGCTCGCCAAAACTGTCCTCGACGTTGGGACAGGAGATGTTGACCTCGATGAAGTCGGGTTGCGCACAGGCGACGCGGAGAGCGACGTCACCGAATCCGGCAGCGGTGCCAGCAAAGATGCTGGCAATGACAGGGATCCCACGCGGTTGGAGCCTCGCTTTCGCCTTCTGAAGCAGCCCGATTTCCTCTTCAACGCCTGGATTCGCCAAACCGATTGCATTCAGCAGGCCGCCGCCCCAGTCGATACAGGAGGGGTTGACGTGACCGGTGCGGGGTTCGGGGCCGCAGCTCTTGGCGGTTACGGCACCGCAACCTTCTGCGACAGCGCGTTCGAGCAGGCTTACGGTTGTGCCCCAAATGCCGCTTGCCAGCACGAGCGGCGTGTGCAGTTCTCGGTCGAGAAATGTAACTGACAGGTTGGGAAGATCCTCGCTCAATCCGGATCACTCTCTACTAAACAGACAGCTAAGCTACCGATTTTCCCCAACGGGGGCGGATAGACCCAGCGACTGACGAATCTCTTCGGGGATATGGCCGGTCTCGGATATCAGGTCCAAGACGTCTCCCAATGCCAGAACACTGTGCACGCGGATGCCGGCCTTTCGCAAGTTTTCGACGCCGCCCTGCTGCCTGTCCAGCAACACGATTGCATCCTCGACAACCAAGCCGGCGGCGCGGAACAGTTCGACTGAGCTGACGATGCTGCCGCCGGTGGTGATCACGTCTTCGATGATGACGACGCGCTCGCCCGGCTGCCAGAGGCCTTCGATATCCTTGCCCAATCCGTGACTCTTGTTCTCTTTACGATTGTAGATGAGTGGGACGCCGCTTGCGAGCGAGACGGCCATGCCGATTGGCAGGGCAGCGTAGGGGACGCCGGCGATCCGGTCGCATTGCAGTGCGGCCAGTTCTCTGGCGTAAGCAGCGGCGGCGGCTTGCATCAGGTCGGGACGGCTGACGAGGAGGCGCAGGTCCACGTACATCGAGGAGCGTTTGCCGCTGGCAAGGGTGAAGTCGCCGAACTGTAGGGCGCCGAGTTCGGCGAGGCCAATAACGAGGTCCCTGTGGGACGCTGGAATAGGCGAGGGATCCGGGGCAGAGGAGGCCGCCTCTACTTTCGCTTGAGAAAAGGTCTGTGCGCGAGCAGCGTTTATGCCTTCTCGAATTCGGGCTGCGGCCTGACGGGGGTTGTCTGCCTGGGTGACGCTGCGGGTGGCGGCGACGAGGACTCCGAGTCCGTCGGCGCGTAGGCCGGCTTTAAGTGCCGCTTCGAGGTCTCCTCCTTGGGCGCCGATACCCGGGGCCAGAAGCCAGGCGCTGGGCGCGACAGCGCGGACATCGGCAAGAGCTTCGGGATAGGTTGCGCCGACGACCAGGCCTACGGCAGAGGACCAGCTGACGGCTTCTTTGGCTACGCGCAGGAAGAGAGGGCCACCTTCGTCATGATTCTGCTCGTTGTGGGCGATCAGCTTCTGGAAGGTGCCGGCGGAGGGATTGGATGTGTGACAAAGTACGAACAGCCCTTTGTCGGCATAGGCAGCGAAGGGGGCGATACTGTCTTCACCAAGGTAGGGGCTGAGTGTTACGGCATCGACGCCGAGTTCTTCGAAGCAGGCGCGGGCGTAGGCGGCGGCGGTGGAGCCAATGTCACCCCTTTTGGCATCGAGGAGGACTGGAATGTCCGACGGGACGGAAGAAATGGTCGCGCGCAGGAGGACCATGCCGGGCTGGCCGAGGGCTTCGTAGAAGGCGATGTTGGGCTTGTAGCAGCAGACGAGGTCGGAGGTGGCTTCGATGACGGCCTTGTTCCATGCCAGTAGGGCTTGGCAATTTCTTTCGGTTTCGTCATCTGGCTCTTCACTGGAGGCAGCCGAGGGGACGCGGTAGCGGTCCGGACAGGCTTTGGGCGTGGGGTCAAGGCCGACGCAGAGAAGTGTGTCGTTCTTTTGCGCGGCCGCTTCCAGCTTTTCGTAGAAGGACATGCTGGGTTCTCGCTTTTGCAGGGTTGAACGGCGCGGCCAGAAGAACTCCGTGCCAGAGAATTTGGTCAAAACTTGGGGCATCCATGAAGTGGAACGGGACGCGTCGGAACCGCGCAGAGGGCTTCATATCGCGCTACATCGCGGCCAGCTCGGCGAGGCCGGCCTCTTCCAGATCGGCGCGCATTTTTTCCTCTTTATCAGGTGAGATGGACTCCTGGGGCAGCCGGAGAGGGCCGCAGTCGATGCCAAGGACTTTCATGGAAACGCGAAGGGCGGCGCCGACGCCGTGGTCGATCATTACGGCGGTTAGCCGGTTGGCTTGTTTTTGGAGGGCAAGAGCCTGAGCGAAGTCGCCGGAGTCGCAGCAGGCGCGCATCTTGCCGTAGGCACCGGGCATGACGTTGAGAGTAGAGCCGATGTTGCCGGGCGCCCTCATCATAGCAGCGAAAAGGCACTGTTCATCCATGCCGGAGAAGATGGTCCAGCCCCGGCCAGAGGGCAGGGCGTCTCCCAGGTCGATGATCTGCGCGATCTCGTACATGTTGGGGCCGGTGTATTTGGCTCCGCCCACGTTGGGGATGCGGCTCAGGAGATCTTTCATGAGGGAGGTTGCATCGATCTGGCCGCCGAAGAGGTAGGGGAAGAAGGGCAGGCCGGGCGCGGCGGCGGCGATGGCGCTGTAGTGACGGTAGGTCGCTTCAAGGCCGCCGAGGTAGACGGGCAGTACGGAACTGACCCCGTCAGCTCCCTGTTCCTGTGCATGGCAGGCAAGCGCGGCGGCTTCGACGGTGCTGATGCTGCCGACGTGGACGATGACGGGGATGCGGCCGCCGACCTGGTCGATGGCGGTTTCGACTACGCTGCGACGATCTGCGGCCGAGATCAGGAGGCCCTCGCCGGTGCCGCCCAAGAGGTAGAGGCCATCGACCTTCTTGGCGAGCATGTAGTCGACTAGCTCGCGGAGCGCTGTGAGATTGGCGCCACCGTCGGCGGAGGCGGGCGTGATGAGCGCGGGCCATGCGCCTGTGAATGTCTTGTCCATTGTGGAATCAGCCTTTGATGGAGCCGAGCATGATGCCCCTGACGAAGTAGCGCTGGATGAAGGGGTAGATCATGAGGATCGGCAGGGTGGTGATGACGATCATGGCGGCTTTGAGCGACTCGGCCGGCGGGGGGTCAGTGAGCTCGGTCATTTCGGCGAGTCCCGAGTAGTCGCTGTACTGACCTGTGCCGTATTCGAGGATACCGCGCAGGATCAACTGGAGAGGCAGTTTTTTCGGATCGTTTATATAGATGGCGGCGTCAAACCAGTAGTTCCAGTGCATGACGGCGTACCAGAGGCCGATGGTTGCGATGACGGGCATGGAGAGGGGAAGGAAGACGCGCACCAGTACGACCAAGGGGCTGGCGCCGTCCATAATGGCGGCCTCTTCCAGCTCCTCCGGTATGGCCAACATGAAGTTGCGCATGATCAAGAGCCACCAGGGATTGACCAGATTCGGCAAGATCATTGACCAGAAACTGTCCAAGAGTCGAAGTTTTTCAATCAGGACGAAGTTGGGAATCAGGCCGCCATGGAAGAGCATGGTGAAAAAAATGAACATCGTGATGGGAACGCGGGCAAAGAGCCGGCGTTTGGAAAGAACGTAGGCCAGTGGGAAGGTGAAGATAAGGCCGAGGGCGGTGCCGACAACGACGCGGGCGGTGGTGACCATATAGGCGTTGATTACAATTGAACCCTGGCCCAGCAGCATCTCATAGGAGTTGAGAACCGGCCGGTACGGGTACAGAATGAACAGCCCGCGCAAAGCGTACTCTCTACCGCTGACCAGAGAAGTGGACACAACAGAGAGGAAAGGGATGAGAAAGAACAGGGTAAGTATGGTAAGGACAAAGATGTTGATCCAGTCGAACAGCTTTTCGCCTCGGGATAGTTTCATGGCGCCCTCCTACCAGAGGCCTTCCTGCCCTAAATAATGGGCAACTTTGTTTGCCATATACATCAAGATCAGTGCAAGAACGGACTTGAAGAGGCCTACCGCGGCCCCGAATGAGTATTGGCGGCCGATGAGGCCGGCGCGATAGACGTAGGTGTCGATGATGTCGGAGACGGAGTAGACGGAGGGAGAATAGAGAAGCAGGATCTGCTCGAAACCTGCGTCCAGCATACCGCCGATACGAAAGATGAGGATAATGACGATTGCGAAGGAGATGCTGGGAAGGGTGACATACCACATGCGCTGGAAGCGATTGGCGCCATCCATGGCAGCCGCCTCGTACATCTCCGGGTTGATTGTGGCCATGGCGGCCAGAAAGATGATGCTGTTCCAGCCGGCCTGCTGCCAGATGTCCATGGTGACAAGGATGGAGCGGAAGAGGGCCGGGTCGGTCAGAAAGGCCTGAGGTTCGCCTCCGAATGCGACGATCGCCTGATTGAGGAGGCCGCCCTGAGGTGTAAGCATGGCGCGGACGATGCCGGCGGCCACGACCATGGAAAAGAAGTGCGGCAGGTACGAAATGGTCTGAACGGTGCGCTGGAAGAGCGTGATGCGCACCTCATTGATCAAAAGAGCGAGGATGATAGGGAGGGGGAACCCGAAGATAAGCTTATAGAAGCTGATGAGGACAGTGTTGCGTACGACGTTCCAGAAGAAGATGGAGTCGAAGAAGTTGCGGAAGTGCTTCAATCCCACAAAGTTGTCCATGCTGAACATGGCGCCGATGCCGAGGAAGGGATCGTAGTCCTGGAAGGCGATGATCAGGCCGACCATGGGGAGGTAGCGGAAGATCACGAAGTAAAGGAGGGGCAGTGCGGCAAGGGCGTAAAGGAACCGATCGCGCTTAATCTGGCGCCATGCTTCGCGGAAGCCCCGCTTCTCCGTGAAGACGGGGGAGTCCTGGTCCATGCGCACTCTGATCTGTTCGCCAAGGGGTTGTTGCATTCGTCCACCTCCTGTCGCCGAGGGGAGAGCTGGGGGAGGAGGGTCGGGCCCTCCTTCCCCAAAGTACGGGTCAATTAGGGGTGATAGAGCCGGTACTGCTGCGTGTAGAGTTCGCTCCACTGCTCGAGGCCGGCGCCGTGCAGCTCGTCGACGAAGTTGCCCCATTCGACAATCGGGCGTGCGCCGGTGATGAACTTGATGCTCTCCTCTTCGACGAAACGCTCGAAGTCGGGTTCGCCGGGGAAGCTATCGCGAATGGCGGTACGGTCGTAAGGCACGTCAAAGTCGACGGGCATTCTTCCGCCTTCGTACTTATTCCAGTAGGTGTTGATGTGCTGCCAGTGGCGGTTCCATTCGACCTCACCGTCGTCGTTCTGGATCTTGACTGCAGTGGCCCATGTTTCCGGACCCAGACCCAGAGTCACCTGGAAGTCGCGTGAATACTTTTCTTCACAGACAGAGCTGCCGGCGGAGTGCAGGCGGGCGATCTTGTTCTCTTTGTCGACCCATTCCCAATCTTCACTGGGCACACCCCAGGAGGCGATGAGGTAGTTGGTCACGTCGTCGGGTCCGTCCTCATAGATCCAGTTGGCGTACTTGACCATAGCCTCAGGGTACTTGGACTTACGCGGGATCATGTAGGCGCTGTTGGAGCCGGCGTTGTTGGTCTTGGCGACACCGGCCGGTCCCGTGATTTTGAGGGACAGGACGTAGTCTTCCTCTTCGTAACCGGCTTCGCGGCGGATCTGGTCCCACCAGATGGTCATGCGTGAGTACCAGCCGAGCCAGACGCCGATAGTCAGCGTTTTGAGCATGGCGCGGTAGTCGGGATTGGCGAAGGACTCTTGCTGGAGCCAGCCATTGTCCCACCATTCATTCATCTTGGCGAGCCAGTCCTGGTACCCATCCTGGAGTTCAGGGGGTTTGAGCATATTGTCGGCGGGGTCGATCCAGCGGGAATAGCCGTGCTCGGTGAAGGCGCCAAGGGTATTGTACATGAGGTGGCGGCGGCCCATGGCGACGATGACGGCTTCGTCGTGGTTCTCTTTCATCGCTTCGTAGGCGTGTTCCAGGCCGTCCCAGGTATCGGGCACCTCGAGGCCGGCTTCGGCGAGCCAGTCGGAGCGGAAGAAGGGGAAGTGGGTATGTCCCATGAGTCCGAGGCGGGGATAGCCCCAGGTTGTGCCCTCGGCGTCCTTCATCATCTTCCAGTCGAGGTCGGAGTGTCCGGCCAGGATGTCGGTCCCATGCACTTCGAGCAGATCGTCCAAAGGCAGAGTAATGCCTTTGAAGTCAGGCCAATTGCCAGTGAAGAGATCGAGCGGCTGGGTACCGGAGGCGATGAGGAGGTTAAGCTTTTCAGTACGGGCGCCTCCGGGGGGAAGAATGTGGGAATTGACCATAACCCCGGTTTCTTCGAGGATCAACTCCTGTACGGCCTGGGTTCGCTCGGGGTTGCCGCCGCCCGGACAGGGATTGGAAGAGGCGAACCAGACTTCGGGCGTTTCCATGGCAGCGCCGTCGCCGGCGGCCGGCGCGACTGGCGCCGCGCAGGCGGCGAGTACGGTGCCCGTAGCCGCTATGCCCATGCCTTGCAAGAACTGGCGGCGCGTTGGTGGTCTTGACTGAGTGGTCATGTGGATTCCTTTCATTAGCTGAAATTATGTTAAATCGAACAACATCTATTTAAAACGGCCAGGGCGGTATGAAAGTTCGCCCCGACCGTCAGGCCGACTCGATCAGGGATGGTACTGGCGGTATTGTTCGGTGTGCAATTCGCTCCACCTGTCCAGGCCGGCACTCTGTAGCGAGTCGAGGAAGTTGCCCCATTCGGTCAGGGGACGTGCACCGGTAATGAACTTGACCGATTCTTCGTCGATGAGGCGCTCAAAGTCTGACAGACCGGGGTACTGGTCGCGGATCGCGGTCAGGTCGTAGGGAACGTCAAAGTCGATTGGCATCTTACCGAATTGGAACTGGTCGTTGTACTTGACGACGTGGGCACTCTGGCGATGGACGGTACCGTCCTCCAATACCCTCACTACGTGGGGTTCGGTGCCCATGCCTTTGACCTGATAGTATTCGCCAGGATATCTGTCCTCGCAGGGGGCGGTGGCGGGGACGAGGGCGCGGTAGAGACCCGCCTCTTTGTCGTGCCATTCCCAGTCGACGCCTTCGATGCCGGCTTGGGTGATGACCAGGTTTCGGGGTTCATCGGGGAGGCCTGCGTAGGCCCAGTCGGCGAAGCGAATGACGGCATCGGGATGTTGCGATTTACGCGGGATCATATATGCGGCATTGCCCCCGACATTGTTGGTCTTGGCCAGCCCCATGGGCCCGGTCATGGTTTCGGGGAATGTGTAGTCGATGTCGGTGTAGCCTGAATCCAATCTAATCTGTTCCCACCAGATCGTGATGCGGGAGTACCAGCCCAGCCAAGTGCCGATGGTGAGGGTCTTGAGCATGGCACGGAAGTCAGGATTGGCGAAGGACTCAAGCTGGAACCAACCCTTATCCCACCATTCATGCATCTTGGTAAGCCAGTCGATGTATCCCGGATTGGTCTCGACCGGCTTGAGCATGTTATCGGCGGGGTCGACCCAGTTGGAGTAGCCGTCCTCGGTGAAGGCGCCCATCGTGTTGTACATTAGATGGCGGCGGCCCATTGTCGTCGTAACTGAGTCATCGTGCAATTCTCTGAAGGCTTCGATGGTGGCCTCCATGCCGTCCCAGGTATCGGGTGTCTCGAGGCCGGCTTCGTCCAACCAGTCTGAGCGGAAGAAGCAGAAGTGGGTGTGAGCCATGAGCCCCAGCCGGGGGTAGCCCCAGGTAACGCCTTCAGCATCCTTCATACGGGCCCAGGCAAAGTCGTTGTTGAGGGCGAGGACGTTCTGGCCAAAGGCGTCCAAGAGATCGTCCATGGGCGTAATGATGCCTTTGAAATCGGGCCACGATCCTTCAAAGAGATCGAGGGGCTGCGTGCCGGAGGCGATCAACAGGTTCAGTTTTTCTGTTGAGGCGGCGCCGTGGGCGGAGAGATAGTTCTGGACCAGGACGCCGGATTCTTCAAGGATGAGATCCTGGACAGCCTTGGTCTTCTCCGCGTTGCCGCCAGCGGTGCAACCGGTTACGACAAATACCCAGATTTCAGGCGTCTCTGCGGTTTCGGCCATATCGCCGGCCGGTTGCTGGGCGGGCGGCGCGCAGGCGGCGATCACTGCGCCGGTGGCCGCAACACCCATTCCCTGCAGGAATCGTCGTCGACTAAGAGTGCGGTCAGACATGGATTGTTCTCCTTTCGTGTGCGGGTGGTCAGCGCTCAAAAATGTGAACGTAGGTTCGCGATTCAGAATGACCAAGTGTGTCACGGGAAAACAGCCCTGCGGGGTCGATCAGTTCTCGGTAAACCACCTCCTTTGAACATGTCAGCTTCAGACTGACTCAGCCGGTGTAGGACCTTGCCATGCCTTTGATCTGCTGGTTGCGCTTGGCGCGGCCGTCTACTTCTTCGGGATCCAGTTTGGCAAGCAGTTCCTGATGCAGGTTTGACTGGGCGTCGGCCCAGCCAGAATGGCCTGCCAGATTGACGAATTCATTGGGGTCGGCGGCCAAGTCGAACAACTGCGGCGGAAGGCCGATGTAGTGATTATACTTCAAATTTCCCTTTTTTGCCATGTAGCCTGCGCTTAGCATACCTTGGGCATGGTATTCAGCGATTACGGCTTGTTCCGGGACGGCGCCTCCGCGCAGCAAAGGGAGCAGGCTGCGGCCGCGGAGACCTTCGGGAATGGGCGTCCCTGCCAGGTCAAGCAGAGTGGGCATAATGTCGACCAGGCTGACGTTAGCGTTAACGCGGGCGCCCGCCTCCAGATGGGGTCCTCGGACGATGAGCGGGACGCGGACGGACGATTCGTAGAAGCACTGTTTCTGCCAGATTCCGTGCTGACCGGCCATTTCGCCGTGATCGCTGAGGTAGATGATGACAGTGTTGTCGAGGAGCGGAGATTCGGCGACGATTGATAAAAGGCGGCCGATGTGTTCGTCTGTCAGTGTGACCAGTGCGAAGTAGCTGGCGAGGGCGGTGCGAGTGAACTGCTCAGGCAGGGGCTGGTCGTTGTGGAAGAAGTAGCGCAGCTGGCGGATGGCGGGGTGCTGGCTTTCGAGCGACTCACCACCCAAATCGGGCAGATCGATGCGGTCCAGCGAGTAACGGTCGAGGTATTCCTGCGGCGCGTAGAGGGGGAAGTGCGGGTACATGAAGCTGGCGACGAGGCACCAGGGCTGGTCGGCCGGGTTTTCTGCTTTGTCGCGCAGAAAGCGTTCACTGAGGTCGGTGACAGTACGGTCGTAGTCGAGCCAGCGGGGCGGGCCGGGGCCGCATTCGGTGACGTGGGAGTTGCCGGCGCGTCGCGCTTCTGGAGTGCGCACCGGGCCCTGGCCGAATTGGACCCATTCGCTCTTGTCGTCGAAGAGGCGGCGGCCGAAGCCGTGGAAGCGGTCGGGACCGACCATGTGCATACGACCACAGAGCGTTGTCTGGTATCCCGACGCTTCCAGATAGTGGGCGAAGGTCGGAATTTCGGAGGCCAGCGGCGAGCCGTTGTCGAAGACGTTGACATCGGAGGCGTATTTCCCGGTGAGGAAGGACATACGGGAGGGTACGCAGATGGGGTTGTTGCAGTAGGCGCTTTCGAAGAGGACACCTTCCTCGGCCATGCTGTCGAGGCTGGGCGTTTGCACGAGTGGGTGGCCGTAGCAACCTGTTACGGCGGGGGCGTGCTCATCACTCATTATCAGCAGAATGTTCGGTCTCTTCATTTCGACGCATGCCAATTTGGGGATGGGCGGGGAACGGCAGGCACTTGGAGAGAGCCCGGCATCAGGTCTTCAGTTATTCGCTCCCTGATTCGCTAGATCAGACACGCTTACCACGCCAGCTGTTCACTAGGCTGCACCTCAATTTCGGGCTTGCCGTCAATATCAACCCAGCGTCCGCACAGGTCTCCACCCTCGCTGATACCCAGGTCAACCTCTGTCCCGTCCATGCAGAAGATAGGATGATAGTACCGGGCGACCTGGCGGGCTTCACCGGCGATGTAGTGGCCGATGAGGGCACGGCGGAAGCGGTCGTCGCTGGTATTGGGAAAGCTGCCGTGCACGACCTGGCCGTTGAAGAAGACGACGTCGCCGGCCTTCATGATGACCGGCTGGGCGTCCACGTCTTCGGGCAGGTCGACGGTGACGTCGGTGAAGCTTTGCGTTGTGTCGGCTTCGGCGGTGCAGAGGAGGGGCCAGGCGTGGCTGTCGGGAACCATCCGAAGGCAGCCGTTTTCTTCGTCGCAATCGTCGAGGGCGAGCCAGGCGGCGATGCAGGTGCCGGGCTGCACGCGCAGGTAGTGCTGGTCCTGGTGCAGGGCCTGGCCGCGTGCGCCGGGGGGCTTGAAGTAGAGCATCGTCTGCACGGCGAAGGGCTCGCGCCCGAGCATGTCGGTCATGCAGGCGCGCAGACGGCTGTCCAGCATCCAGTTCCAACTGAGTTTATCCCAGCGGTGCATGTGGATCATGCGGGGATATTTCTTGAGGGGATCGTTGCTGTCGTTGTCGACGCCGGCGGAGTCGCCCGGGTAGGAGCCGGCCGCTCTCAGGTCCATGAAATAGCTTTTGAACTGTTGGACCTCTTCGTCAGAAAAGAGGCCGCGAACATTTAGGTAACCCTGGTTGTCGAATTGGCGTTTCTGGTCTGTTGTCAGCATCTGTACTGGTCTCGAGTTGTGGTCCATGGCACGGAAAGGCGTATTCGAATAGTACCATTTCGGTTCGAATGCGTTCTGTTGACGGGTCTCCGGATCGGAACGGTCAATTGCAATAGGTAGACAGTGGCCGATCCTGGAAGCTAACGCCAATTCTACAGACTTTTCTGGTTTGTGCAAGGTCTGGAACAGGGTGCCAGATGGAGCATGCGGCGGAGCGAGGGGATTCAGCTGGCATCGGAATCGAGTTGGAGCAATACGGGATCCAGGAGAATGGGCAGATTCTCCCGCAATGCAACCGTTACCGTTTGAATCCCTTTAACAAGCTGACCATAGTCTGGGCGGTTAGACAGACATTCGAGGTTGCGGCTTCGAGAAGGTGGTTTAGCCGACTTGCTCGCAGAAGGATGCGTCCAGAAGTGCAGCCAAATGCCTCGACTAATGAAGGGCGGGAGTTGTCCTGCGGCCTATTTGTTGCCAGAGTCAGGAAATATCAGTTCATGAAGTGTGGTCACGAGGGCGAATCCCAAGGAGAAGGCGATCATAAACGCTATTCCCGATTGCTCAAGGAAGAGTTCGAACAGGACCGAACTGACAGCGAGGATGAGAAAGGCTAAGAACAGCCTTAACTTCATAGGCACCATGTCCATCCGATCGAATATCCTTTCGATGAATCTCCCCACGACAAGCGCGACAAAACCACCGAGCATGAAGGAGGAGGAGAATCGAAGCCAAATCGACCGTAGAAAGATTCATATTGACCTTTCGGTCAGAACTGTAGAAAGGGGGGAACGATTGCATCGTGGGAGAGATGGGTGAAGCAGACCTGGTTGTCTGTCAGGTGCCTCCATCTCCCCCGGCTATTTCCGAATCCGCTACCTCGTCGTCCGACCTAGCTGCCTGCACGCGCCACGCAGGTGGCAGGAGCTCTTCGAGTTGCGAAAGCAACGAGGGCGGGTCGTAGCCCAGTTCGTAGGCGCGGGAACTGTCGAGGTCGACGTTGGCGGAACGGGCGGCCAGAAAGGGTGTTTGAAGAAGACCGGCATAGGAGTCCAGAACGCTAATAGGAACGGCCAGTTTTTCGTTCAGCCCGAGGATGCGGAGTGTGAGGAGACCAAGTTCGTAGAGGCTGATCTGGTCGCGCCCGCCGAGATGGAGGCGGCCGATTACGCGATCGATCTCGGAGATGTTGACATCATCTTCGAAGCCGCTCCCGGCGAGCTGCAGGAGGCCCTGGGCGGCGACGGCTGCGCTGACGGGGGTGCGGAGGGCATCGCCGAAGAGGGTAACTTCCTGGCCGCGGCGAAATGAGGAGACCAATTTGTGGTAGAAGCTTTCCCGGCCCAGGCTGCTGTAGCCGAGGAGGAGGGGGAGGCGGGCGATGACGGCATCGGCGTATGCGGCCAGTATTCCTTCCTCGGCCAGGGCTCTGTGTTCTCCGAAGACGTTGATTGGCGTGGGCGGGTCATCCTCGGTGTAGGGGGCACTGGCACCGTCGAAGACAAGGTCGGTGGAGGTGAAGAGGAAGGGGATGTCCATGTCGCTGCAGAGGGCGGCCAGATCAGTTGCGGCGATCAGGTTGATGCGCAGCGAGTCGTCCGGATACTTTTCGCAGTAGTCGAGGTCGGTGATGGCGGCGGTATGGATGACGGCGGCGGGCTGCACGTCTGCGATCATGGCCTTGGTCTCGTTGTAGTCGCCGAGGTCGATGCGGCCGTGGTCGATTTCGCCGAAGAAATATTGGGCCTGGCGGCGGGTCGTCCGATGGTAGGTACCGACCGGATGCCACCACTCCTGGGAAGCTCGCAGTATATGGGAGCCGAGAAGGCCGGTTGCGCCGGTGATGAGGAGTTTGGGCGCCATTTTACCAATGCCAGATCTGATTCCAGGCGGTCAACCAGTCGTCGGCGACGCTGCGGACAGTGTAGGGCGGCTCCAGAGTCACGCCGGGACGGCCGCGGAAGGTGTCCAGGTTTTCGGGGCTGCCTACTTCGAACGTGATGGTTACAGGACTGCTTAACTGATATGGGGGTACGGCGCTCAGATCTGACAGAGCCTGGCGGGCGCCGTCTTCGATCATCTGGCGGGCGCGGTCTGGGGGAATCTGACGGGCTGCGTAGCGGGAGAGTCCTTTCTTGACGGCGACGGTGGTCAGTCCTTTGCCGAGGAGTTCGGTGGATTCGCGACAGACGGCTTCGTCACCGGTCACGAGGAGAACGGGGGCGTTGTAGTAGCCGCAGACGGCGGCGTTGACCCCTACCTCGCCCACGGCCTGGCCGTTGAACCAGAGATGGCGCCAAAGCACGGTTGAGATCGTGTGGCTGAGGACGCCGTCGGCTGTACCGGCCTTGGCGTGCATACCGACGAGGAGTACAGCATCACAGCCGGCTTCAAGCATATCGGTGTAGCGGCTCCAGGTATGGCCGGCGACCCATTCGCAGCAGGGATCCAGGAGTTCGGGGACGAGCGAATTAAAGGTCCAGGGCCCGCCGGCGCCGTGGCAGTCGACGACGACGATTTCGGTTGCTCCGGCGGCGGCCGCGCCGCGAACGGCTGCGTTTATCTCTTCCGTATACAGGCGCCGGCCCTCTTTGTACATTGGTTTTCCGCCATTCACCTGATCCCAGGCAATTATGCCGCTAACTCCTTCCATGTCGGTCATAATCTGAACGCGCATAGTCTGTCTCCCCCTTGAGGCATCGGCGTTGGATTCAGTGTATCTCAAGAATTCCGTCTTGACGCGAAACAGTCCGGACGCTTGCGCTCCCGGACTGCATATTACGTCTTATAGATGGCGACCTCCCGGGGGTAGGGCGACTGGGCGCGCGCCCTGCCGTTTGGGGCAGGCAGCCCTTAGTCGGCGGCTTCACTCATTTCCGCCGGCATTGCGACGGGGAATGGCCAGTCGGTCGATACCATTTCCTGCTCTGCCAGTTCCTGTTCTTCGAGGGCGCGCGCCTCTGCGTCCTGCCGGTCATGAATCCCACGGGCGATGGCGTCGTCCACGCTGCGTTCGGTCAGTTCCCAGGACTGTTCGAGCGCGAGGGCCAGTTCCGTGATGAGTAGAGCGCGGGCTTCGATCAGGGCTTCCTTGTCGGCTTCCGTCAGGTATTTGGAGGTCTCGCGCCAGGCCAGGTCGCGAACTGCGGCGGCAACCTGATTGGGGTGGCCCGAGTGGATCTGCTTTTCGATGGCGTTGCGCCGCACCCTGAACTCGTCCGGCAGGTCGAGGGGATGTGTCTCAAGCGTCTCAAAGACACCGGAAATGAGGGAGACAGGCATAACTGGGCGTACGCCAGTCTGGTCGATTCGCCTCACCGGGACGTGTACGGTGAGGCGATTGTGTATGAACTCGATGACGTAATAGCGCTGGAAACCTTTGACCAGTTCCTTTTGCTGGAAAGCAACGATTTTGCCTGCGCCGTGGGACGGGTGGATTATGCTCTGCCCAATGTTGAAGCCCATCTGAACCTCCCCGTTCACTTGAATGTCGACTTCAGCGCCCTGCGGGAACACGTTTCGCCGACCTGGCCTCAGGCGAGATGGCAAAGCTCACGTCTATACAGCCCGTAACCAGCGCCATTGCTGTTCCCGAGGCAAATGCGATAGGAAATGTAATCTGCTCGATTGCCACCCTCAGTTCAGAAAGCCTGAATTGCGACGATCATTTCAGCGACAGGGATTTGAACTGTCGCACCCTGTTTTGACGGGCTGTTTTCAGCCCCGGTCGGATACCGACGACCGGCAGAAAGAACTTCAGCCGGGCCGTGTCTATAACCTGAAACAAGGGAATTCATGACTTCAAATCTTAACATGATTTGGGCGGCTTTTCAATGAATCTTTGCGGATCGTTTGAGCAAAAAGATAAGACAAATTGGCGGCTGATTCGGGGAACGAATACTCTGGTAGGAAGGAAATGATCGATGCGAAAAGAGGGATCTTCAAGCCCGCAGAGGTGCTTTTATACGTTCTTGATGATTTCTGTGTGATTTGCCTACGATCTGTCTACGACGACAACAGCACTTTTTTTCTTCAGGGCATGGTGTTGGTCCGGGACCCTCAATTGGACGTGGAAAGGGCCTCAAAAAACCAGGTCCCCGGAGTCCTGAAAATAACTCTTCTGACGAACCGGGAGCAGGTCTTGGGCGCGAAGAGAAAGGGTTGGCTGCGAGGGAGCGCGAGCCTGTGCAGAGAGGGAACAGGAACAGGGTCTAGAAACCTGCCAGCCTGCTCAAATCATCTGGTAACCGTGCCACAGGATGAAGGTGGCGAGACCGCGCCAGGGACGCCAAGGTTGGGCCATTGCGTCCAACTCCTGGCGGGAAGGGCGGGTAGCAAGATTCTTTACCTTTTGCGCACCGACGATTACGCCCAGATCGCTGGCGGGCCAGGCATCGGTCCGGCGCAAGGCGAACAGCAGATAGATTTCAGCGCTCCAGGGGCCGATTCCCGGCAACGCGGTAAGAGCTGTGCGAACGTCGTCGTCATCGTGCTCGGCGAGGCGGTCGAGATCGAGGCGCCCGTCGACTAGGGCAGCCGCGAGTTCGCGGCCGTAGCGGCCCTTCTGACGGCTGAATCCAATGGAACGGAGCGAGTCGTCGTCAAGCGCCAGGAATTTCGTCGGTTGGGGCGGGCCGATGGCATCGCAGAGGCGACGGTATGTGGAATCGGCCGAGGAGCGCGAGACCTGCTGGCCCAGGATGATTTTCAGTATTGTGGGGAAACCCTGAGGCTGTTGACGCAGTTCGGGCGGTCCGTATTGGGTCAGGACTCTGGCCAGGTCGGCGTCCTGTGCCGCCAGGAATTGCAGACCTTGGTTAAGCGTATCTTGGCTAAGAATCAACATGACGATTCTGATCTCTTTCTGGTCAGGACGGTCCGGGCAAGTCCGAGAGAAACGAATCGGGATGTCTCAGGTGCGTTTATATCGTTTCGCAATGCGGTTGGTTCGTCCGCGGGAGGTCAACCGATGGATGCGGTCCGTTCCTGGTGGACGGCCAGATCTGCGAAGATAGGGCCGGCGGGCGTGATCAGTTGCCCATGCCTGATCACCAGGTCATACATAGTCGGGATGTGTTTCGCCCCACTTGGCGCTGAAGACCCGTTCAGATAGGGGATGGCGGCTTCGGGGGGCCAATTCGCGTTCTCGCATCGTTTCCGACAACATGGAGGGGTCAGCCAAGTAGCCGATGGCCGCGGAAACAACCGGTTCAAAGTTGTCGGGAATCTCCAATAGTTCGCTTGCCTTTTCTCTGCGGAAACCGCCCATTTGATGGACATAGAGCCCGCTGGCCATCGCCTGAATCGACAAGTGGGCCATAGCCTGGCCGACATCGTAATGGGCGTAGGCATTGGGGCCTCTGCCATTGTCGGGGTTCGGCTCGGTCATGGCGATAAGCAGAACGGAGGCATGCTGGCCCCATGACCGATTTGCCCCAACGAGCGTACTAAGGATGCGGGCAAATCCGTCCTGGTCTTGATGACGGGCGGCGAAGACAAAGTGCCACGGTTGGAGGTTGCGCGAAGATGGCGCCCAACGGGCCGCCTCAAAGAGACTTCCCAAAACTTCCGCAGGGATAGGACGGTCGGCAAAAGCTCTGGGGCTCCAGCGACTGGAAAGCAGATCGTGGATAGGGTAGGTCGTGACAGCATGCTTATCAGTTTCGGGCACAGATAGTCTCCTTGAAATATCGTCTCATTGGATCCTAAGAAGGACACAGTCGGTCGCCGCGCGAATTTCGTAGTTGCCCAGGGCAGCGGGAAGGAGGAGCCAGGATATCCCGTGAAATTCTACTGTCTCGCCAGACCAGTGGAGGGATGCCCGACCGGAAAGCGCGCCCCAGATATGGAAGGAGGACCCGTCGCAGCCGTCCTTCCAGACGGCACCCTTGGCGCCAGTCAGGCGTTCGACGCGAAAGTAGGGGCAGGCTGTTTCCGCGCGCCCGGCTATGTCCAGATTGGCGGCGGCGGGACCGCCAATTGTGCGCAGGTCGGCCAGAGCCTCCCGCGTCCATCCTTCGGGGGCGACCAGAACCGGAGGCGCGGCGACTACGGGCTCGACCATGCGCCAGTCAATTACATCGAGAGCCTGGCTAACATGCAGAGGCCGGGTATGGCCGTCGGCGCCGGTGCGTCCCCAGTCGTAGAGGCGATAGGTAGTATCGCTGTTTTGCTGGATTTCGGCCACAATCGCGCCAGGCCCGAGGGCGTGGACGGTACCCGCGGGCAGGTAGAAGGCGTCACCGGCTCGAATGGGGACTCGATGGAGCATCGAATCGATGGCGCCGGTGGCGGCGGAGTCAGCAAAGCGCTCACGGTCGACGCCGGCTTTCAACCCATAAATGATCTCTGCATCAGGCTCGGCGTGGAGGATGATCCACAGTTCGGTCTTGCCGAGGTCGCCGGCATGTTCGCGGGCGTAAGTATCGTCGGGATGGACCTGGACGGAGAGCCAACGATTGGCGTCGAGGAGCTTAATCAGCAGGGGGAAGGATTCTGAATCGACTGAATTGCCGAGGAGATGCTCTCCCCATTGCTGCTGGACTTCCGAGAGTGTTGCTCCCGCCATTGGGCCGGCTGCGACCTTGGATTGCCCGTTAGCATGGGCGGCGATCTCCCAGCTCTCGGCTACGATGCCGGCGGGCAGTTCTCTCCCCAGGTTGGTTTCCAAATTGCGTCCGCCCCAGACGTAGTCTTTGAAAACGGGCTGGAAGGAAAGGGGGTAGACGCCTGTAGCGGGAGCCGGAGTCAGCTCTTCATCTGAGTCGACAATCTGTTTCATGGCTTCTTCCTGGGCCTCTTCTTCGTCGGGGAAGGGCGGGAGATCGAGCATTTTATGCCAGGCGTATTCTCCCAGGATACGAAGGGAGGCGACAAGGGGCGCGGCCAGAATCGCGCCGAGCAGGCCGGCGAGGGAGGCGCCCATAATGACGCTGACCATTACAAGAAGAGGGTGCAGGTTCAGGGCTTTGCCGACGATACGGGGAACCAGCAGCGTGTTTTCGATCTGCTGAATCACAATCATGGCCACGGCGACGGCGAGCGCGAACTGGAGAGGTGTCAAGCCGAAACTGGGGGCGCTCTGAAAAAAGGCTACGAAGATGGCTGCGCCGGCACCGGCCAGCGGCCCGATGACCGGCAGAAACTCCATGGCACCGGAGAGCAGGCCCAGACCGAGGGCATTGTCGACGCCCAGCGCGCCAAGTACGACACTAACTAATATAAAGATGATGAGGGCAAGGAGTGCCTGTCCGCGCATGTAGGCCGCCCACACCTGGCTTACATGTGAGGTCAGGCGTTCGGCGTCGCGGCGAAATCCGGGTTTGTGGGCAATGTTGGCAATCATGCTGCCGATGCGGGGAATGTCGACAGCGACATAGATTGAGATGATGAAAATCAGAAGAATCTGACCAAGGACTGAGACGGTTCCCGTGACTACGCTGGCGGCCAGACTACCGCCGCGACCCAGAATCGGTTGGAGTAGGCCAAACACCTGGCTGAAGAGCTCGTCCCAGCCGGGCAATTGGGGCAAAAGGCCGGCGACTGGAACGGTTACACCGGCGATTGCTATCGATTGAGGCAGTTGCTCCCGCAGAACTTGAAGCTGTGTGAGCGCGTCTTCGAACCAGTCAGGCAGGCGGCGGGAGAGGTCGAGAACCTGCTGAAAAGTGGTGACACCCACGAGCGAGAAGGTCGCTACGACGAGAATTGCCAGGGCCAGGTAGACGGCCAGGACTACAGTTACTCGATTTACAGGCGTGCGCCGGTCGATAAGCGAAATCAGCGGATGGAGCAGATAGGCCAACAGTGCTGCAAGTACCACCTGCTGAAGGAGGCCGCGAAATACCCACACCAGTAGGCAGAACAGAGCCAGCGCGGAAACGGCGACGATGGCCTTTGTGGTAGTATTCCATGGGGGAGACGTAGGTTGCACGATGTCGTCCTGCGCACGTAGACGCATAGCAGTTGCCTATAGGATCTTCAGATTTGCCAACGACGCCATGAATTTCTTGACGCCCAAGTTCGGGAAGGCGACCGAAACTTCCTCTTCGCCACCTATTACAATGCTGTCGATCACCATGCCCACGCCAAACTTGGGATGTTCCACGCTTTGGCGGCGTTTGAAGAGGGTGGGGGCTTCAGTTTTTGCCGGGCGACGGCGGGGGCGTCGGGACTGGGAGCGGTTGGAGGATGCAGGACCCGCAGTCCTGTAGGCGTTGGGCGCCCCCGAGTCGTAATTGCCGTCCCTGTATCTACCGAACATGGCGGGGCCGTCCAGCCAGCTGGTGGCTCGGTCGTAGGCGGCGGCCTGGCGGCTGCGGCGGTCGACCTGGCCGCTCAACAGTTCCTCAGGGATGTCTTCCAAGAACCGGCTGGCGGTCTGCAGTTCGCTGTTGCCCCACATGGCGCGTTGGGAGGCGTGGACCAGGTAGAGGCGATGCTTGGCGCGGGTGATGCCGACGTAGGCGAGGCGGCGCTCTTCGGCCATATCCTCCTCGTCCTCGCTGCGAATGCTACGGGCGTGCGGCAGCAGGCCCTCTTCCATTCCGACCATAAAGACGGTGGGGAACTCCAGTCCCTTGGCCGTGTGCAGAGTCATCAGGGTCAGAGCGTCTTCATTCTCTTCGTAATCGTCCTGCTCGCTGACGAGGCTGATTTCCTGCAAGAAAAGGCCGAGCGGGTCCTGTCCGGGTTCCAGGTCGTCGAGGCCGGGACGGTATTGGGTGGCAACGGCGCGCAGTTCGTTAATGTTATCGAAGCGTTCCTCGCCCTCGTCGCTGCCGTCCCGCAGGCGATCAAGGTAGCCTGAATCTGCCAGGATCCGATCGAGCAGCGCGGCTACATCTTCGTATTGAACTGCGGCTGCCAAGCGCACCCAAGAATCCAACAAGAAGGTGAATCGGAGCAAGGCGTTGCGGGCCCGTGCGGCAAACGGCGCCGGGGAGAGCGAGAGAGGAGCGTCATTATCTTCCCTCTCGCCGCCGTCGCTGATCAGGGTCTGTAATGCTTGCCATTCGCTTACGGAGTCGGAGGCAGCCCAGTTCTTGAGCTGTTCATAGGTTTGGGCGCCAATGCCGCGAGGGGGCACGTTGATGACGCGGTCGAGCGCCATCGTGGCGACAGGGTTCTGAACAAGGCGGAGATAGGCGAGGACGTCTTTGATTTCACGGCGCTCGTAGAAGCGGGTTGCGCCGACCAGCCGGTAGCGAAGATTGCGACGGACACAAGCTTCTTCGAGGGCACGACTTTGGGCGTTTGTGCGGTAGACGACCGCGGCTGCGCCGGGTCCCATGCCGCTTTGTGCTGTCAGGCGGGAGGCTTCGTCGAGCACGTATTCGGCCTCTTCGACTTCGTTGTAGGCTTCGTGGAGGGTAACTTTGAGGCCACTGCCCTGGTCTGTACGCAGGTTTTTGGGTGTGCGGTTCGTGTTTTTGGCAATGACCGCGTTGGCGACATCGAGAATGTTCTGCGTACTGCGATAATTTTGTTCGAGGAGGACGACATTGGCGGCGGGGTAGTCACGGCGAAAGCGAAGGACGTTGCGGTAGTCGGCGCCGCGAAAGCGGTAGATCGACTGGTCCTCGTCGCCGACGACAAAGAGGTTGCCTCTGCCGTCCGGCGGGCCTACGAAGAGCGAAGCCATCTCGTACTGGGCCGTGTTTGTATCTTGAAATTCATCTACCAGCACGTAGCGCCATTTGTCCTGATATTTGCGGCGGATATCTTCGTTTTTGTCCAGGAGGTGGACTGCATGCATTAACAGGTCATCGAAGTCCATGGCGTTGTTGAGGCGCAAGAACTGCTGGTAGCGGCCGTAGACCCGGTCGCAGATTTCCTGCATGTATCCGTCGGCGCTGACGAGCTCCGGTGTCAGCAGGTCGTTTTTCCAATTTCCGATTTGTGCCAGGACGGCGCGCGGGCTGAAACGCTTCTCATCCAGCTGCATCTCTTTCATGATTTCGCGGACAAGGGCCAGCTGGTCGGCGGTGTCGTAGATGACCCAGTTGCGCTGAAAACCTGCGGCTTCCACCTCTACGCGCAGTACGCGGGCGCAGACGGCGTGAAAGGTGCCGATGGTCAGCCCGCCGAGGCTACGGCGCCGGCCCTCGCCTGGCGGGGGGAAATGGTGCCCGATCAACTCTTCAACGCGGTCGCCCATCTCTTTGGCGGCTTTGTTGGTGAAGGTTACGGCGAGGACATGCCAGGGGTCGATCTTCTTTTCTTCGATCAGGTAGGCGATACGCTGGGTCAGGACGCGGGTTTTGCCGGATCCGGGGCCTGCCAGAACGAGGACAGGGCCTTCTGTCGCCTGAACCGCGGCCTTCTGCTGGTCGTTCAAACCGTCAAGAATCTGAGACATGTAAACCTATACCTGTTGCGGAATTCCTAGTGTAGGACGGGGGTGAAAGCTCATCAGGTCGATGGCAGGAATGCGGCGGCATGCAGCAGGATCGAAGTATTCTTACCATTCCTCCAACTGAAAGCTCTCCCCGTTCAATAAACGCACATAGCTGTCATAGCGTTCCGGGGAAACTTTGCCATCTCCCGCGGCCTGGCGTACGGCGCAGTCCGGCTCGTGGTCGTGGGTACAGTTTGGAAAGTGGCAGTCGTTCACGTAGGGCTTGAGGTCGACAAAGTAGAAGCCAAGACTACCCGGGGCGAGCTCGTACAGGCCCAGTTCGCGTATACCAGGGGTATCGGCTATGTAGGTAGTATCTCCCAGGGGTAGGCGAAAAAGCTGGGCGTTACGCGTTGTGTGACGGCCTTTGCCTTCGAAGCTGCGCAGCTTGCCCACGCGCAGATTCAGCTGCGGATGGATGGCGTTGATGAGCTCGCTCTTACCCACGCCGCTCGGCCCGGTAACGACCGTCAATTTGTCAGTGAGCAACCGACGCAGCTGCTCGAATTCTTTGGATTCAACGGGACCGGAAGCGTTGTGGACGGGGACGACTTCGAATCGCTCGGTTGCGCTCACGTAGAGGAGAGGATAACCCAACTTTTCGTAGAGGAGGAATATCTCGCGAGCGGCCTCCAGGCCGGTCAGGTCGATCTTGTTGACGACGATCACGGCGGGAAGTTCGTTGGCTTCGGCGATCACCAGAAAGCGGTCCAGCATGCGCAGGTGGGGTTCCGGGTCCTGCACGGCGAAGACGATCAGTACCTGATCGGGATTGGCAACGAGCACGTCTTCGGCAGGACGAGAGGATCCGGGCAGCTGGCGGCTCAGTGTTGAGTCCCGCTCTTCGACAGAGTCGATCAGACCGGTACGTTTGCCCTCGAGGACGACCTGAACCCGGTCGCCGACGGCAACAAGTGTCAGGTCTTTGGCTCGTTCCTGGAGCAGCCGTCCGCGCACACGGCAGCTAATCAGTTTGTCATCCGGGATAGAGACATCGTAGTGATGCCCTCTTGCGCGCACGACGACACCAGCCACGGTCCGCTCCCTCTTCTTCGGTTTTGGTTTACTCTTGGCCGGGGCGTCGAAATAGTCGTCCTCGTAGGCTTCATCCCAGCTTTCGTAGGCTTCGGTGTTTCTTGGCAAGGGCAACTCCTGAGGGAACTTCCTGGGCAACGGGTTCGCCTTCTCCAGGCGAATTGATTTCGGCACAAGTGTATCAATGCAAGGGCCCGATTGGCAACCTGCCGGCTGCGCCGGCGGCTAATGCGTTATTGCGGAATGCAATGAGATTTCACGGTAGGTTGCAGGCAACATTGAAGTCCAGTCAATGCGGTGCAGATTTGTAATGGAGAGCGCTCCACGGTCACATTGAATGCTGACAGCAGACGGAGCAGGTCGGCGGCCGAGAGCCCCATCACGCAGGCGGAGCAGCCTGTAAGGGATTCAACGGGGCGGAACTTCTGATGCTGGACAGCATAGGCACCTGCCTTGTCCAGAGGATCCCCGGTTGCCACGTACGCGGCAATCTCATCGTCGCTGTAGAAACGCATTCTTACGGTCGTCGTGTTGATCAGGCTGCGCTTGCGTTTCAATTCCCCGTTGGCATAAAGGGCGACGGCAATTGCGGAATGGACCTGGTGGGAGCGGGCGCGAAGCCGTATCAGCATGGCACGCGCTTCGTCGGAGCCGGCGGGCTTGCCAAAAACCTCGCCATCGACGGCCACTACAGTATCGGCGCCGATTACGAGCATTTCGTGCGGCGGGTCAGATTCTGTTTCGTCCGGATTTGCGGTGAGGCGTCTGCCCACGGTCAGGGCTTTGGCGAGGGCTAGCCGCTCCACCAACTCGGCTGGTAACTCGTTGGGAGAAGGCGACTCATCGATATCCGCGGAATCGGCCAGAAAGGGGATGCCGAGTTCGTGGAAGAACTGGTGCCTGCGGGGACTTTTAGAGGCAAGAATTACTTTGGGGGCGTTCATAAGCGCAATAGGGAAACATAAAGAAATGTTTGGCGGCCGACTTTGAGCCATTCACATGCTGTGGGAGCGTTCCTCGAAGGGAGCGCCGTGGATCAGAATTATGTCCTCGGGGACCCGACTCGCACTGCTATGGGCAAGCGACTGTGAGGGCGAAGCGCCACAGTCTATTCTAAGAGCAGGCCGGGAGTTCGCAAAAAACCTTGTATGACTTGCCATTGGGGTTATGCAGGAGGCGGCTACTTCAGGCACTGCGCAGATTTCTCAGATATTGGCGGTGAATTCTTGCTGGTGACCTTGCCGCAAGGTATGATTGTCTGGCCGGTCAGAAACCGTACCGGTTTCCTCTGGGCATGCTGGCGAGCCGGGCCCCCATCGGTCGCCAAGAGGCCGCTCTTGTAGCTGGCCGATGCGCTGTAGAACCAGCTTGCAGGTGATGTTGCAATCTTTCACAACCAATTGTGTCAGGAGTCAGTCAATGACGGAACGTCGCTCCGGCGGGGGGTCGCCCCGCGTTCGAATGGCTTTTGTCGGGTGTGGCGGCATGGCGCGTAGCCATACGCGGCGAATTCTTAAGCAGCAGGATACGACCGAGGTAAAGATGGTATGTGAGCCATCGGCCAATTCCTATGAGGAGTTCTGCGCGCTTTTCGACGAGGCAGGCAAGACACCACCTCCGAACGAGCCCAATCTGGAAAAGCTGCTGCAGAACGGTGAACTCGACGCGGTATTTATTATCACGCCGCATGTACTGCATTTTTCACAGGCCAAGGCGTGCCTGGAAGCGGGGCTGGACGTGTTGTTGGAAAAGCCGATGGTCATGAACTCGGAGGAGGCAGTGGAGCTGATCAAGGTCCGGGATCGAAGCAAGCGTCTACTTTCCGTGGCTTTCAACGGCAGCATGTCGCCGCAGGTACGCACCGGCACAAAGATTCTGCGGTCGGGGAAACTAGGCAGGATCCTGAATATCAGCGGTGTGGTGTGGCAGAACTGGATGTCCTTTACCACCGGCCTATGGCGCCAAGATCCGGAAGTGGCAGGGGGAGGCTTCCTGTTTGACACTGGTGCGCATATGCTCAATACTATTTCGGATTTGGCAGGAGAGGACTTTGTCGAGGTCGCGGCCTGGATGGAAAACGAAGGGGCGCCGGTGGACATTCTTTCGGTGGTTATTGCGCGGTTGAAGTCGGGCGCGCTGGTGTCTATGAACGCAGCAGGAAACACGAATTCCGGGATCGGCTCGGACGTACGCGTGATGTGTGAGAAAGGGATGCTGCAGACAGGGATCTGGGGAGAGCGACTTCTGGTCCAGGAAATGGAGGATGAGGCGTTGATGCCGGTTGAGCTGCCTGAATCGCTTGGCACATGGCAGCAGTTTCTGCGGGTACGGGCCGGTGAGATGGAGAACCCCTGTCCACCGGAAATCGGTCTGCGCATGGCGCGACTGTGGGATGCGATAAAGGAGTCGGCCGGTCAAGGGGGAAAGCCGGTGACGATTGGCAGTTCGTGAATCACTGGGGATAGGGGACAAGGAAACTCAGGAGCAGGAAAGCGCTTAGTTTCATGCGTCCTCTTTCCCTTTCTGTTCTAAACTACATGGAGGAGACAGGATGGGAGACATCCGAGTTACGGTCTGGAACGAGTTTCAACATGAAAATATTAATGAGTTCATCGGCGGGATATATCCCGATGGAATTCACGGAGCCATTGCCGAAGGGCTGCGTCTGCACGGATTCAGCTCAATACGCACGGCTACGCTGGATGAGCCGGAACACGGTCTGACAGATGAAGTTCTGGCGGAAACGGACGTGTTGACCTGGTGGGGCCACCGCGCCCATGCGCAGGTTAACGATGAAGTCGTCGAGCGCGTCAAGAAACGGGTCCTGGAGGGAATGGGGCTGGTTGTTTTACACTCGGGCCATTTCTCGAAGATTTTCCGAAGCCTGATGGGCACGACGTGCAGTCTACGCTGGCGTGAGGCCGACGAGAAGGAGCGCATTTGGGTCGTCAAGCCGTCGCACCCAATTGCGCAAGGATTGCCGCCCTTTTTTGAGATTGAAGAGTGCGAGATGTATGGGGAGCTGTTCGATATCCCCACGCCGGACGACCTGGTGTTCGTCAGCTGGTTCGAGGGAGGCAATGTGTTCCGCAGCGGAGCCTGTTTCCACCGCGGCAATGGCAAGATTTTCTACTTCCGCCCCGGCCATGAGACGTACCCGATATTTCACATGGACATTGTTCGCCACGTAATTGCAAACGGGGTACGCTGGGCGGCGCCGTCCGGGGGCCCGACGTTCCCTTACTTCCGAGAGGGCCAGTCAGGTCTCATTGCTTTCAACGAAAAGGATCCGTTGGAGACGATCGCGGAAAAGGGTTCAGTGCGAGATCGGGTCGGTTAGGACAGGGACGACTCGAGCAGATTGCCCGAGGACACCCCTAACTTAACGACAGCAGAAATCGGCGCTGCCTTACCCATGAATTTGGGGGCAGCGCCGATTTGATGCGCTCGAAGAAGCCAGGTTACAGCCCGGTTTGAAATTGTCTCACCTCCGTTACAGGGGACTATCCACGGCTGGGGCGATGTAGAGGCAAAACCGGACAGGTATTTTTCAGGCACCCCCTGTAGGAGTCGAACCTACGACCGACGGATTAGAAGTCCGTTGCTCTATCCTCTGAGCTAAGGGGGCATATGGATACTCGACCGACGCTGGCCTATTTTACAGGATTTTGCGCCGGCACGGAAATTCTGACGGAAAATCAAGCGGAGACGGTCCAATCAGCCACCGACATCATTTGGCTATAGACCGGCGCAGGAGTCGGGTAGGCCGGAATCGGAATTGTCGACCTGGGCGCTGTTATCGTTACTCTCCTCGTTACTTTCGTTCGTCTCGTCGCCGCCCATGAGCGACAGGTTCGCCGGCCGTTGAAGCAGGTTTCCCATGCGGACACGGGCTATGACTGCCAGTTGGGGGTTGCTGTCCGCCGCCAGTTGAAAAGTCTCCTCAAAGAGGTCAACGGCGCATACCGTATCGCCTTTCACCTCGGCCACACCGGCCAGCAGAAAGTAGCCCTGGGGATCAGAATCGTCCAACGCAATCGCCTCGAAGCCGGCAGTACGAGCTTCCTCCACATCTCCAACATTTAGTTGGATAGAGCCAAGCGACCACCAGTAGGCCACGAGTTGACCGGTGGGCACCAGGGATTTTGCTTCGGCCAGCGCCTCCCTGGCGCGTTCAACCTGGCCCAATTTGCCGCGAATGACTCCTTCCCAGATCAGAAGTTCTGCGTCTGGCTGGGTGAGTTGGGACATGGCCTCCTCGATAATGACCAGAGCCTCTTCCCAACGCTCTTCAAAGGCCAATTGCTGCAACGTAGAGAGCGCTTCTGAGGCGACAACGGTATTGGGATCGGGAGGGAAGACGAAGGTGAGAAGCACCCAGACTATCACCAGCACAGCGGCGATGGATCCGAGGGAAACGCCCAATCTGCGAATCAGGCGGCGGCGTGCGGCGGCGACCACTGCGTCCAGGCGCCACCAGAACCCTTCCGCCGGCGGATTCGCCTGACGCAGTTGCTCAAGACCGCCGGCCACGTCAATTACACGAACGATGCGGCCCGCTTCGCGACGCAATTTGCTCTGCAGGCTGCCCCAGCGCGTGTACTCGGGCCGCAGGTCTAGTCCGCCGGACTCCAACTCGGCAAATAGCTCTTCAATGCGGTCCAACAGCTGCAGGAACAGTTCAACGTTGTCGCGCCGCAACTGAACGATCATTCGTTCTGCCTCGCCAATGTCATCCCGCAGACTATTGGCAAGGCTTTGGCGCTCTTCCCGAACCGAGTAGGCCACTACTGATTGGCCTCCACAGCGACAGGTGTCGGAATCAGGTTGGCTTCGGCCTGTGGCTCGTGAAGGACGTGTTCGCCGTTAGGCGGCTGCAGCGCACCGTTACCCAATTTCACGCCAGCCAACTCTTCTTCCCGCTGGATCTCACGGTATACACGATTGATGCCAGACTTTATCTGGCTCTCTATTTTCGCTTTACGTTCGAGCGGAACAGGGAAGAGCTCCAACATTTCGCCGACCAATCCGCTCTTTGCTTCATTCTTGGTCTTTCCGGCGCGGTAGTAGTCGCGGACGCGCGCTCGTTTGAATAGAATGTACTCTTCCACTCTGTAGGTATCGTCGGGGCCGCACACCGGGCCGTGACCCGGGACCAACCGTTCGACGCCAAGGGTTCGGATGCGGCGCAGTGCATCGATCCATTCCAGAGAATCGGCCTGGGCCATGTAAGGATGCTGGTCCACCCAGAGGATGTCACCGACAAAGGCGATCTTCTCTTCCGGCAGCCAGGCGAAGCTGGTGGCAGGTGTATGGCCGCCGGCGTAGATCAACTGTATTTCACGCCCGCCATATTTGAGGCGAGCGCAGTCGGTGAAGGTAACGTCGGGGAGGATAATTTCGATATTGGTCAACTGCTCCTGGATTTCCGGCTCCCGCTTGAAGCTGTTATAGACACGCTCCTTGAAGTTTTCGGTGTAACCGGACATCTCCTTATAAGCGCGCTCGTGGGCGATAACTGTCGTGGGCAGGAAATACTGATTGCCCAAGGCATGGCCCCGGTGGTGATCGGTGTTGAACACATAGAGAATTGGCAGGCCAGGCGCTTCTGCTTCTATCTGTTCCCGCCAGTCTTTAGCCTGTTTCGGGATCAAGGGTGTATCGATGAGGATCAGGCCCTCGTCCGTGACGACAAATCCCGGCGTACAACCTCTGTAAAACGTATTAATAAAGAGACCCGGTGCGATCTCCTGCCTCTCACCCAGTCCCGTCACGCCTAATTTGAATGAAGTTCTACGTCTGGCTGCCATGATCGAAACCTCTCGCCCAAGTGACTTTATGGGCCGGTGAAATCATTACGCCGACATTCAGCTTCGAAGTCGTTTAGCCAATCACGGTCCTGATTCTACTCTGATAGTCTACATTTTTTAGGCTCGATCTGTCAAAGCTTGCAGGGTAATGCACCGTTTCGGATAGAAGCTGTGCATCCATAGATCTGGTGCAGTTGTTGTGAGAAAAGGAAACACCATTCCGGGCAGGGCGTCGCGGCATTGGATTGAGCGCAGGTTTCATTTTGCTTTCTATTAGTCAGTTTCTCACCCCCATTTTCGTAGACCCACAACTAACTGTCTGGCACCTCCTGTCAATAGGTTGAGCCTATTTGGGTAATGGTCGGGCGGACTGTTGGAGACGGAAGGTGAATCATTCTCTGCGGTTGGCTCTAACTCTGACACGGTACTCCAAAGATGACGAAGCTGCCAATCTCTCTTTCGTTGCGAGAGCTGGCAGGGGAAGAACCCATGTCGGAAAGCGAGATGCGAGAATAGGCTGCTACATGCTATAATCTTTAGGTATCTGATAACGCCGCTTCAGGGTGGCGTAGGGAAGCAGTTTAGCCGCAACAGGAGGGCGGTGCATGGCAAAGTCAGTTCGTCTTGGCGTCCTCACCAGCGGAGGCGATGCACAGGGCATGAATGCGGCTGTGCGTTCGGCGGTGCGAGCGGCGTTGGAGCGGAGGGCCGAGGTATTTGGGATTTTCGAAGGGTTTCAGGGGATGATCGAGGGCGGCGATCTGATACGTCCATTTACCTGGGACTCGGTTGGCGGCGTGCTGCAACAAGGGGGAACCCTACTTGGAACTGCCAGGAGCCCGGATTTTCTAAAAAGGGAAGGACGCAAGGAGGCGGTGCACAATCTGCTTCTTCAAGGCATTAACCGGTTGATTGTCATCGGCGGCGACGGCAGTTTGACGGGAGCGCAGGTCCTGCGTGAGGAGTGGCGCTCACTGCTGGAGGAGTTGGTGACCGAAGGGCGCCTGGAGCCTTCGGTTACAGAAGAGTACGGGTTTCTTGCGGTCGCGGGTCTGGTGGGTTCGATTGATAATGACATGTTCGGAACGGACCTGTCGATCGGTACGGACTCCGCCCTGCACCGCATCACCGAAGCACTTGATGCCATCACCAGCACGGCGGCCAGTCACCAACGCGCCTTTGTGGTCGAGGTGATGGGGCATCACTGCGGCCACCTGGCGCTGATGGGCGCGCTGGCTTCGGGGGCCGATTTCGCGCTTATCCCTGAGAGCCCGCCCAATCTGGATGAGTGGGAAGAGAGGATGTGCTCAATCTTGCGCACGGGCCGTGAGATGGGGCGGCGCGACAGTATTGTGGTGGTAGCGGAGGGAGCGCAGGATCGTCATGGCAACGCAATTTCCAGCGCCTATGTTGAAGAGGTGCTGACCAAGTATCTGGGGGAAGAGGCGCGGGTGACGGTTCTAGGTCACGTGCAACGGGGTGGTTCTCCCAGCGCTTCTGATCGAGTCATGGCGACGTTACTGGGGGCGGCGGCGGCCGAAGCCGTCTTGAACGCCAAACCGAGTGACGAATCCGTACTGATTGGGATAGAGAACAACAAGATCGTTCACAGCGCCTTGACGGAGTGCGTGGATCAGACGCTCAAAGTAGGCAGATGTATCCACGAATGCAGATTCGATGAGGCGATGGAGTACCGGGGCAAGGCCTACAGGGACTCCTTCCGCATACTGCGAACATTGATTCGCGCCAACCCCCGGCCGCCGCAGCCCAACAAGCGACGATTACGGGTTGCAGTCATGACAGGAGGGGCACCGGCGCCGGGAATGAACGCGGCGACGCGCGCCGTCGTGCGCATGTTGGAGGACAACGGCCACATCCCTCTCGGTGTCAAGTGGGGCTTTCGGGGCCTGATCGACGACGACATCCAAGAGATGAACTGGATGACCGTCAACGGCTGGGCGCCGACTGGGGGATCGGAACTGGGAAGCAGCCGGAAGACCCCGGAGGGCGCGGAGCTGTACGCGGCGGCGCAGGTGCTGGAAAAGCATCGAGTGGATGCAATCGTCATGATTGGAGGCTGGGCCGGGTATCACGCTGTACACCGACTATACGAAGAGCGGCACAACTTTCCAGCGTTCGATATACCACTGATCTGCATTCCCGCCAGCATCAACAACAACCTGCCGGGCTCGGAGTTGAGTATCGGCGCGGACACCGCCCTGAATAACATTGTTGAGGTGGTAGACAAGATCAAGCAGTCTGCGGTGGCCTTGAACCGGTGTTTCATTGTCGAAGTGATGGGCCGTTACTGCGGCTACCTGGCCCTAATGAGCGCCATCGCGACGGGGGCGGAACGCGTCTATTTGCACGAGGAAGGGATAACGCTTAAGGACCTCGAACGTGATATCGAGTTGTTGAAGCAGGGATTTCAGCAGGGAAAACGTCTGGGGTTGATGATACGCAACGAAACAGCCAACTCCTTCTACACTACCTCATTCATCGCCGCGCTTTTCGACGAAGAGGGCGGCGATCTATTTGAGGTGCGCCAGTCAATACTGGGACACCTGCAACAAGGCGGCAACCCGTCCCCGTTCGACCGCATCCTAGCCGCGCGCCTTGCCTGGGAGGCGGTGCAGAGAATTGAAGAAACGGCGAGCCGCCCGGGGGCGAAAAGCTATTCAGAGGTAGGGGCCGTCTGTTTGGGGATTCAGGAAGGCGACGTAAATGCTACCCCGCTCTATCGGATTCCCCGGCTGATGGACGAAGTACATCAACGTCCTCTTGAGCAGTGGTGGATGGAGCTGCGGCCCTTGGCGCGCATGTTGGCCCAACCCGGCCCGGGATTCTTTGAACAGTCGGAATTGGGCCAGCCCGACTGAACCTGAGGAGGACCTGTGGGGCGATGCTCCTTGCAAGACTACACGTTCGTCAAATCTGAGCTCAAGCGCGCTTACGATGCCAAAGCCGAACAGAGAGACAGGAATCCTGTCCAGAAATGGAAGCAGTCGCTGTGGTCGCAATTCTTGCGGCGATTGCAGGCCGAGAATCTGGCGTCACTCCTGGAGATCGGGGCCGGTACTGGTCAGGCTGGGCGCTTCTTTCAGGAGGCGGGACTAAAGGTCGTCTGCACGGACCTGTCCCCGGAGATGGTTCGTCTGTGCCGTGGGAAGGGGCTGGAAGCTTACGAGATGGACTTTTTGCGGTTGGACTTTGCGGACGGCCAATTTGACAGTCTGTTCGCTCAGAACTGTCTCCTGCACGTGCCGAAAGCGGATTCCCCGGATGTCCTGCAAGAAATCCGGCGGGTGGTGAGGCCGGAGGGACTGCTCTTCATCGGCACGCACGGGGGACGAGACTTTGAGGGCGTGCGGGAGGAGGACAGCGATGAGCCTAAGCGCTTCTATTCGCACTATACTGATGAAAAGCTGCGGACGATCCTGGAACGTTTCTTCCAGGTGCTTTCCTTTCAGGTGATACCGACGGAAGGGCAGAGTTTTTCCGGTTTTCAGGCAGTTACGCTACGCAATCGACAGTAGACGACAAGGTGCGGTTACCATGGCCGGCACTGTACTATTTCTCTGCACGGGGAACTATTACCGCAGTCGTTTTGCCGAGCACTTTTTCAACGAACAGGCCCGGCGACGAAACCTGGCGTGGCAGGCGAGCAGCCGGGGACTGCAGCCCAGTCAGGAGAATCTGGGTTACATGTCCAGGCATGCCCTTGACCGCCTGCGGGAGCTAGGGATCGAACCGCGCGAACCACTCCGACTGCCCTTGGACCTGGAGTCGTCCGATCTGAGTGCAGCTGCGCTAACGATTGCAATGAATGAGGTTGAGCACCGCCCACTGATGGCGGCGCGTTTCCCCGAATGGACAGAGTACGTACGCTATTGGAGGATATACGATCTGGATGTGGCGGACGCGGACTCGGGACTGGCCGCGATTGAGATGGCTGTGCTGGCGCTCTTGGACGAAATCAGCGCACTTTGAGCACGATTTTTCCGATGTTCTCGTAGGCGCGCATGCGTTCGTGGGCGGCGTGGGCCTCGGCAACGGGCATTACTTTGTCGATGACGGGGCGGATCGAGCCGTCCTCGATCTGTGTCCAGAACTGTTGTCGAAAACGACGGATGATTTCGGCTTTTTCGGTTACGGGCCGAGCGCGAAGCACCGAGCCAATCAGACGGGCGCGCTTGCCCATCAGTTGCCTGATGTCCACCACTGCCTCTGAGCCACCGAGCGTGGCTATGAATACCAAGCGGCCTCTCACTTTCAGCAGGCTGACATTGCGCTCCAGGTATTCCGCCCCTACCATGTCGAGGATAACGTCGACACCGGCCCCTTCGGTGTACTCCAGCGTGCGGGCGACGAAGTCCTCGGTCCGATAGTTGACAGCCAGATCCGCGCCCTGGTTGAGGCAGGTTTCCACTTTGTCAGGGCGTCCGGCAGTCGTGATAACGCGACCCCCAGCGCCCTTAGCCATTTGAATGGCCGCCGTGCCCACACCGCTTGCGCCACCGTGGATGAGGATTGTCTCCCCAGGCTGAAATCCGGCTTCCATGAAGATATTGACGTAGGCGGTCAGGTAGACTTCCGGCAGACAGGCCGCTTCGAGGTAGGACCAACCGGGGGGAATCGGGATCAGAAGCCGCTGGTCCACGGCAACGCGTTCGGCATATCCGCCGCCGGCGAGGAGCGCGCAGACTTTGTCCCCGCCCTGCCATTCTTCGACTCCGGCTCCGACCTCCAAGAGCTCCCCGGCCATGTCCAGGCCCATGATGTGGGGCGCGCCGGGGGGAGGAGGGTAGTTTCCTTCTGCCTGCGAGAGATCGGCGCGATTAAGTGTCGTCGCATGGATGGAGACGAGCGCTTCGCCCGCCTGCAATTCCGGCTCCTCCACTTCCCGCCATACAAGTTGATGACCTGATTGTTTCTGTACGACTTCGATTGCGTGCATGACTCTATTCCTTCGCGAAAGCGAACTTTTTCTGCCTCTTGGAGTGGCATCTGAATCAAAAAGCTTGAAAGCTGGGGCCTAATGGTGGTGGACTTGGGTGGGCAACGATGATGGTCAGAGGTTTTCACTGAGTACAGCTATTCGACTTCAAGTTGCCAGGGTCAAGCTGGCGCCAGAAGACCGATCCCGATTCCAAGGCCTCGTCAATCCGGTTGTCTCGATACAGACCAGCTACTGAGGCAACTGAGCGCCTTCCTGTAAACCGCTTCAAGAATTCAGCGTTGCGGATCGCCCTGCTCGTATCTCTTCCATTGGCAGTAAAAGAGATTTCGACTGCAATGTAGCAGGATTCCCCATCTTTGTCCACGGCCTCCAATATTTCGTTAGAGGAAATGCCTGAAGTGTCACCATCTTCGGTAATCTCCCAGATCTCTTCTCTGGTCAGAGTCTTGGTGTGCCGGAGGCCAAGGTCGCCGGCAATTGCGACGGCATCTTCAATCGCGGCATTCCGAGCGTGTGCGGCCTTAACGGGCGCTATATCATTTCGCAGTTTTTGAATGCTGACCTCAACCGAATCGAATCTGGAATCCACTGCAGCCAACCCGTCGTCCACGGCATCTATCCTGACGGCATGCTGATCCAAGCGAGCTTCGATATTTCCCAAGCGCTGGTTCGTGGAGTTGGCAAAGTTTTCCATGGTGTCGGCGAGTATTGAAATCGTTTGGGGAAGATCGAGGACTTCTCTTGAAAGTAGCCTGACGCGCATGGCTTCGACCCACTCGGGCCGTTCGTCCATGATTCGCGCCAGATCTTCTATCGTATTGATAGCGGTCATCGTCAATTCTCAAGCTCAATCAATCGAGCGGTCGTTCTCATTGTATGGCGGGGAACGTGGCGAAATCCCCAATGCGCACAAGCGTTCTTTCCCACAGTATACTTTATGGCAGTGCAGTTTGCAAGGGGGGATAGGAATTCAGCAACTAGAAAGCGCCCTACTGATAGGCCAGTGACCCGTCCGGGCGTATGAGAAACGGTCTGTGCCAGGAGCGGCCGGGGTACGCGGCCAGGGCATCCAGATTCAGGTCTATGCCGAGCCCGGGCCGGTCGGGCAGTTCGAGGTAACCGTCCACCAACTTGACGGGCTCATCGACGATGTCGGCACGGCGTCCTTCATCGGCCTTGTATTCCAATATCATGAAATTCGAGGTGCTGGCAGCGAAATGGACATTGACCGCGGTCGCGATAGGTCCGCACGGATTATGGGGGGCGACGCTGGCGTAGTGTACTTCCGCCATAGAAGCAATCTTTTTCATTTCCCAGAGGCCGCCAGTAATGCAGATATCGGGCTGGATGATGTCGACGGCGTGGTATCCCAACAGCTCCCGGAATTCATGGCGGCTGTAGAGCATCTCGCCGGTCGCGATGGGAACGCTGACTTTGTGGCTGAGTTTTGCGAGGGCCTCATAGTTTTCCGGCCGGAGGGGCTCTTCGACAAAGAAGGGGCGGTAGGGAGCCACTACTTCGCAGAGTTGGGCGGCGCGGCCGATCTCGAGGATACGGGCGTGGGGATCAAGACCGATATCGATGTCTGGCCCGACCGCTTCACGTACGGCTGCAACGCGTCGTTCGGTCTCGCGCAGGACGCGATTCCAGGGCATCTGGTGCCAGCCAGGCGGCAGGGGGCCCATTTTCAGGGCTGTATAGCCGTAGGTCTGGATGAGGCGAATGGCGTCATCTGCCGCCTCTTCCGGCGTATCGCCGCCAATGCTCTGGTAGACGCGGACGCGGTTGCGGGCTTTGCCGCCTGCAAGTCTGTAAACGGGCAGGCCGGCCGCCTTACCGGCGATGTCCCAAAGGGCGTGTTCGATGCCGCTGATGGCGGCGTTGACCACTGAACCGCCGGGAAAACGGCCCCCGGCGTACATGAGATGATACAGTCCTTCGATGTCGCGCGGATCGTGGCCGGTCAGCCATTCTGCAAAGTCGTGAATGGCGGCGACAGTGGCGAAGTCGGGTCCGCACGAGAATGGCTCGCCGACACCGTGGATTCCCTCGTCAGTATGGACGACGACGTAGGGTATCGAGCGATTGGCCAGGTCGGTCAAGTGCGTGTCAATACGAGTGATTTTCATGGAATTTGCTCCTGTGGCGGAATGCAGGAATTATCATTGACAGCGCTCTTTGTGTCAAAACTTTCAGAGACCTTTTTCCGTTCTTGATTGACATATCGCTGCTGCTGTGTTTTGATGGCGGGCAAATGGGGAACCGGCACTAATTTCTCAACGGGCGAACATGCATGAGCCACCTTTCCCACTCCTCAACACAGTCTTCGCTGCCAGAAAGGGACGGTAAAGAGATGCCCCTCTACCGGGGAGGCCCCACCGAGCAATGAACGGCATTGAGATTCAAATCGCGGTTGCCAAGGTGTCAAAGTACGCGTCAAGTGAGAGCGGCGATACGGTCGAGGTCGTTGAGCGTCCTCACGGAGGAATCAGTATCGTCGTTTCGGACGGTCAGCGAAGTGGACGCAGCGCGAAAGCGATCAGCAATGTGGTGGCCCGGAAGGCGATGAGTCTGATTGCCGAAGGCGTGCGGGACGGCGCAGTGGCGCGGGCCACGCACGATTATTTGCGCACAAATCGGGGCGGGAAAGTCAGCGCGGAGCTGGTCATCGCGAGCGTGGACCTGGTCACGGAGACGCTTGTACTCAGCCGCAACAGCCGTTGTCCGGTATTGGTGCAAAGGAATGGTGAGACGGAGTGGTTGAACGAACAGTGCGACGCGATTGGCATCTATCGCAACACGAAGCCCAATATCGTTGAACTTCCTCTCGTGCCCGGCTTGACCGCTGTCGTGTTTACCGATGGGATTTGGAGCGCGGGGCACCGCAGCGGCGGCGCGATGGATGTGGCCGGCGCGGCCAGTTTGAACGAAGTCAGCCAGGCAAGCGGCAGTGCTTCTTCGGGGGAGAGCAACGCCAAAGGGATTGCCGATCGCGTCCTGGAAGCGGCACTGGAACTGGACAAAGGACGGCCAAATGACGACTCGACTGTTCTTGTCATCAAAGTTGGGTCGCATCAGAGGGAACAGAAGATCCGCCGTATGGAGATTTCTCTGCCCGTATAGGACATAGTGTGGTTCTTTCTGACCGCCAATAGGGGCGGCCCAAGTGAACTTGGACCTTGTCAAAATCGTAGGCGTAAGCGCGGCCGGCAAATCTACACTTGTGGCCGGGCTTAGGGAGTTGGGCTATAACGCCCGCCCGGCCGCCCAGGAACACAGCCAGGTGCCTGACATGTGGCAGCGTATCCGGCCGCCCAACTGGCTGATATTTCTGGATGCAGACCTAACGGCCCAAGGTGAGCGACGTCCTGATGTCAGCTGGAACGATCCCTGGCGCCGGACAGAACTGAAACGGCTGGCGCATGCGCGCAGCCATGCGGACTTAGTTATCGACACCAGCCTTCTCACTCCAACAAACGTATTGAATCAGGCGGTTGACTTTCTGCGCGTGAGCAGCGTTCAAGCGGCTCCCGGCCCACTCGCGGAGTTGTCCCGAACAGGAAGTGTGTGGCACCAGGACTGACAGAAAGCCATTCACGGAGATTGACTATACCGTTTTCGCTGGCTGAGAAATCCCAGTGGACGCTGCAGGCGCCGAGCTTGTGGGAGTAAAGCGCGCCAGGGCATCGTGCATGCCTTACGACTCATCTCGAATCCTGTCAGTGCAGCAGTGAAGGAAAAACGGATTCGCTTACATTCCAGAACGAATTTATTGAGAGGACCGCGGCAATGCCAGTTCAGTCTGCAGAAAGACTATTCGCCTACAACAAGTGGGCCTGGAACCGAGTTTTCCCGAGTTTAGCGGCGCTCCCGGCAGAGGAATACTTCGCCGAACGCCCCTTTTTCTGGCACTCTCTTCATGGCCTGGCTGTCCACAGTTTCAGCTCTGAGAGGAACTGGCTGCTCCGATCACGGGATGGCAGCTCGCCGCAACCGGCGGCGGGGGAGTTCCCGACGTTCGCGGCCTTACTCGATTCATGGGAACCGCTGTGGGATGCGTGGCAAGAGTATCTCGGCTCGCTGACACCGAGCGCGCTAACCAGCTCAGTCGTGTATCGTAATGATGCGAGTGAGGGATTCAGCATATTGTTGGATGACGTGTTGCGCCACGTAGTGAATCACGGTACTGAGCACAGAAGCCAGATGACACCGGTGCTGGCTCAGCTGGGACATCCGACCGAGCCTCTCGATCTTGCCTATTTTGCCATAACCGAACAATAGTCAGCTTCGACGCCTTGGTTTGAAGGCCGAGTGCCTGGTTAGCGGCGTTGCATTTCGCCTCTTTTCTTGCTGATTCTATGGAAGCAGTTCGAACGGCTCCATGTGCGCGGCGTCCAGACGCCACTTGGAACGAGCCTGGGAATCCTACTGGATTTCAGCGATTGGAACAGGCTGGCAGCCACACTGACGATATCACCGACTCGAGCATTCCCTCCTCCCAAATCGTCTCGCGGCAGACCGTGGATTTCCTGCGATTTCGCAACGTCCAGCCAGCGCCGGGCCCCCTGGCGTAGTTGCCGCGAGCGGGAGATGTCTGGCATCAAAACTGACTCCAAATTCCACAAAAAAGGTTGACAATTCTGCCTTCGCGTGCTATATATCTCTGGTGGTTGCTGCACGTGCCGGCCGTGTGGGAATGAGGCAGGCCAAGCAAGCCCCATGCCCCACACACTTATCAATAAATCGATCAGCGTAACGGTGCAGAGAAGCTGCAACTGAGCGCCACTCGCAACCATGCTCTGAGAGGATGACATAAATGTCTGTTCATTCCGTAAGCAGGCTTTTTGAATACAACAAGTGGGCCTGGCGGCGGGTCTTTCCCAGCTTAGAGGCGCTCTCGGAAGAGGAGTATTTCGCCGAACGCCCCTTTTTCTGGCAGTCGCTTCATGGCTTGACAGCTCACGGTTACGGTGCTGAGCAGGTGTGGCTGCAACGACTGGAGGGATTTAGCCCTCCAGGATTGCCAGGGGCTTCTGAGTTTGCCTCTTTCGCCGAACTTCGGGCGGCGTGGGAGCCCCTGTGGGAGGCATGGGGGAATTTTCTTGGCATGTTGACGGATAGCAGGTGTGATGACTCTCTCGAGTACCGCAACATTGAAGGCGCCGAATATGTGCTGAGGGTGGAAGACGTGTTGCGCCACGTATTTAATCACGCCACTGAACACCGCAGTCAGATGACTCCTGTATTGGCACAGTTGGGGCATCCAACGGAACCGCTCGACTTTGGTCGCTTTGCCATGACGAGGAAAGAGTAAGTCGGGTATCCTTTGGTCGACCATTGCAGACCACGTGAAGAAAGAAGACAATGATGCGTTACACGGCAGAAAGCGTACTGATAAAAGGGAAGAGCAACGGCAAGGACCCAGACCTGATCCTTTCAGTCACGCCCGAAAGCGCCGGTTGGGAGTATATTTCATTTCAGGCGAGGCGACTGGAAGAAGGGGGAGAATGGTCCTTCGACACAGGAGAAAACGAGTTTGCATTTGTCAATTTGAGCGGACGGTATCGAATTAGCAGCAGTAGAGGATCCTGGGCCGGGATTGGCGGGCGGGCGAATGTTTTCGCTGGTGGAGCCCACGCACTTTATCTGCCGCGACAAACTAGCCTGACGGTCACAACGGAGGAGGCAGGAGAGTTTGCGGTCACGTGGGTGCCGACGACCGAGGACCACGAACCGTGGCTGATCCGGCCGGAGGACGTTGCTGTCAGTATTCGCGGGGGAGACAACGTCAGCCGCCAGATCAATGACCTGCTGCCGCCCGGTTCACCGGTCCACAGGATCGTGCTGGTCGAAGTCTACACGCCGAGCGGCAACTGGAGCAGCTATCCGCCCCACAAGCACGACGTCCACATTGAGGACGAGTCGGGGGAGTTGGTCGAGGCCGATCTGGAGGAGGTCTACTTTTATCATATCGACCGGCCAGAAGGTTTTGCATATCAGAGGGTGTATACGGACGAAAACTCGCCCATGCACGCTGCGGGCAATCCGATTGATGCGCTGGTGCGGGTCGGCCACAATGAGGCTGTGCTGGTGCCGGAGGGGTACCATCCTGTGGTCAGTATGCCCGGCTACACCACATACTATCTGAATGTCCTGGCGGGCAGCGCGCAGAGTCTGGCCAACCAGGAAGATCCAAATTACGGATGGGTGAAGGAGAAGTACACCGGAGTGGATGAACGACTGCCTCTGTACTGAGGAAAAATGGGCGGGCTACAGTTGAAGTCTTTGGCGCCTGCGCTGGAAGCGGCCACAGGAAACCAGGAACATGACAACGGAAAACGAAGCCAGAACTTATGACGCACTGCACATGGGGCGCTCTTCGATCGACCTTTACAGCAACGACGTCGGCGCGCCTTTTGCGGAAATCAACAGCTTCGCGGCCTATGTCGGCGGTTCTCCGACTAACATCAGTGTAGGCGGGGCCCGCCTGGGCCTCAAGACTGCGCTCGTGACCGGCCTGGGTGAGGATCCAGTAGGGGATTTCATCTCCGACTTTCTGGAGAAGGAGGGCGTCGATTTCAGTTTCAGCCCGCGCAAGCCGGGGCACCGGACCAGCGCGGTTGTGCTGGGCATTGAGCCGCCGGACCGATTTCCACTTGTCTATTACCGGGAAAACTGCGCCGACATTGAGTTGACGATTGACGACGTTCTGGCTGCGCCCGTTGCCGATGCGAAGGTGTTTCAGTTCGCTGGCACGAACCTGAGCAAGGAGCCGAGCCGCAGCTCCACCATGTTTGGCGCGGAGTATTCTCAGCAGGTGGGGACTACTGTCATCTTCGACCTCGATTTCCGGCCGGACCAGTGGCATGACCCGCGGGCATTCGGCGTTGTCGCGCGCTCCGTACTCCCCAATGTTGACGTCGTAATCGGTACGGAAGATGAGATCAACGCGGCGGTGCTCAGCGATGCCAGCCAGATGTCGCTGACCCATTCGCAGGTGTCCGATGCGAAGGTGGAAGGAGACGTCAAGTCAGCTATCGATTGGCTGCTGCAACTGGGGCCGAAGACGGTGGTGGAAAAGGTGGGCGCGCTTGGTTCGCGGGTGCACCTGGCGGGAGGGGAAGTGCTTGAGGCGCCCGGTTTTCCGGTTGAGATTTACAATATCCTCGGGGCGGGCGATGCGTTCGGGGCCGGATTCATCTACGGGTTCGTCAACGACTGGGGCTGGCAGCGGTCGGCGCGGCTGGGCAATGCCTGCGGAGCGATGGTCGTGCTTGCGCACGGTTGCGCGAACTTCATGCCCACTTACGATGAGGTAATGGCGTTCGTTGAGGAACGGGGCGGGTTTTAGCGGGTCATACTGTGTGGCGGTCGAAGGATGCCATGCAGTTTTTCCAAATATTCGAAAGGTCTGCAAAAATCAGGCTCAAGGGCAAGTTTGCATTGCAGGCGCCGGACGACGGTATTAGCCGCTAACGGGCATATACGCTGACTGGCAACTAACTGTACTTCGACACCCCAATTCCAGGAATCCACTATGCAAGTACGAATTGCGACTGCCCCTGTTTCCTGGGGCGTCCTGATGAAAGACACGCCGAATGTTCCTCCATACAGCCATGTCCTTGATGAGATTCAGGAAGCCGGCTATGTGGGGACGGAGTTGGGGCCTTATGGGTACCTGCCTTTCGATATTCCGAAGCTGCGCGACGACCTGGAGCGGCGCGGGCTGACGTTGACGTCGGCCTTTACGATCTTTAACTTCCTGGCCGGCAAGGCGGACGAAACGGTCTACCGTGAGGCGCTCGAAACCGCCCAGGTGCTCTCGGCGATGGGCTGTCAGTACATTGTACTGTCGGATGTACTCTTTGTGGTGGACAATCGCGCGGAGCGCGCCGGGCGGATACGCAGGGAGGACTCGCTCGGCGATGCGGAGTGGGACCGGGCTGCCGAAAACGTCGACGCCTTTGCCAGAATTGTCTACGAAGAATTCGGCATGAAAAGCGCGGCTCACCCGCATGTCGGCGGCTACCTGGAGACCGATTTCGAAATTGACGCCCTCTTGGAGCGTACCGACCCCGATCTGGTCGGCCTCTGCTTTGACATGGCACACATCTCGTACGGAGGCGGCGACCCGGTCGCCGTGCTCGACAAGTGGCGAGATCGCACGTGGTATCTGCACATCAAGGAGTGCAATGGAGAAGTTCGCGATGAAGTGATCGGGCGCGGGGGCGATTACTATGATGGGGTCAGCTCAGGAGTTTTCCCTGAATTAGGTCAGGGGACAATTGACTGGCATAGAATCAATCGTATACTGCACGAGGTAGGGTTCGATGGGTGGGGCACGGTTGAACAGGACATCCTGCCGGGAATGGGAATCGATGCATTGGAAAGCGCCAAGCGAAACCGCGCTTTTTTGAGAAATGAGCTAAGCTGGTAAGAGACTCTTTCGTGGGATCGATGGATGCAGTTCGAGAGACCGAGCTGCACTCTGATCGTCACACTTGACAGGAATTTCCAAGAATGTCAACGAAACACAGTTCTTTGGATGGCAAGTTCGCCGTTGTGACGGGCAGCACTCAGGGGCTTGGTGAAGCTGCCGTCCGGTTGTTTGCCGAACGGGGCGCGGCGGGGATCATCGTGAGCGGCCGGAATGCCGAACGGGGAAATGCGGTGGCGGCCGACCTGCGGGCAGGGGGATGCCAGGCCCATTTCGTACAGGCAGACCTGGCAAACGTTGAAGCATGCCGCGCCATCGTCGCCGCGGCCGACGAACGGTTTGGCGCAGTTCACGTGCTCGTCAATTGCGCCGCGCTCACTGTACGGGGAAATATCTGGGATACGACATCTGAACTCTTTGACAGAATCATCGCCGTCAATACAAGAGCGCCGCTTCTGCTCATGCAGGACGCTTGCAAGCTGATGCGGCGGGAAGGAAACGGTGGATCGATCGTCAATATCTCCAGTGTGGCCTCTTTCGGCAGCGAGCAGTTCTTGCTTCCTTATACGGCCTCCAAAAGCGCGCTGAACGCAATGACTAAGAATGTCGCATTCGCGGTCATGCGTTACGGGATCCGCGCGAACGCGATAGCCGTGGGCTGGATGGATTCGCCGGCGGAAGATTTCATACAACGCACGTTTCACTCCGACGGAGAGGACTGGCTGGAGAAGGCGGAAGCTGAGCAACCTTTTGGGCGCTTGCTCAAGACGGATGAAGTGGCGCGGGCGATCGCTTTTCTGGCGTCGGATGAGTCGGGAATGATGACGGGCAGTTTGATTGACTTTGATCAGTCGGTCCGCGGCGGCGGTCCGGTGTCGAAGCCGCCGCCGTTGGACGACCCCTACTGGAACGTTGGGGCAAAAAGTAACACGTAGTCAAGGGTATTTCGGTAGGTCCAGGCGGACAATAAGCAGGGAAAGAGGGGTAGGGCGTGAGCCGAACGGTTAATGTCGGCATCATTGGAACAGGCGGCATGGGGGCCCGGCACGCCTCGAATCTGACCTACATGGTCGCCGCGGCTGAAGTCACAGCGATCATGGATGTGGATTCGGCGCGCGCAGAGGAGATTGCGGCAAGGTGCGGGGGCGCGCGGATCTACGATGACGCCGAGCGACTCATCGCGGCGCCTGAAGTCGAAGCAGTGGTGATTGCGGCGCCAAACCGTTTTCACGCCGAGTTGACGAGGGCATGCATTGCTGCCGGCAAGCCGGCGCTTTGCGAAAAGCCGCTGGCGACAGGGGGCGCCGAAGCCAGAGAAGTCATCGAAGCCGAGGCGGCAGGGGACAGACGACTCGTACAGGTCGGCCTGATGCGGCAGTTTGACCCAGCCCATGTTGCCGTCAAACGGGTGAGCGACAGCGGGGCGCAGGGGAATGCGCTTGTGTTCCGCAGCGTCCACATCAATCCGTCCAGCGATGGAGCGCCATCCCTTGGCGACGTCATAACGGGCTCCCTCATCCATGACATTCATTCGGCGCGCTGGATGATGGGGGATGAGATCGTTCGCGTCCATACTTCCTACATACCATTTTTGTCCGGCCGTCCAGACAGCGCGCGCTATGTCATGGTCCAATTGCAGTTTGCCAGCGGCGCATTGGGTGGGCTTGAATGCAATGCGGATGCCGGTTACGGCTACGAAATCGAGGTCAGTATCACCGGGGAATCAGGTGTGGTCCATTCGAGTCCACTGCAAAGCCCGGTAGTGCGTCACAGCAATGCAAGCGGCCAGTGGGTAGAGGAGGATTGGCTGCAGCGATTCAGCGATGCCTATATCTTTGAGGTCCAGGCGTGGGTACAGTCGGTATTGGACGGCAAAGCCACTGGGCCAAACGCGTGGGATGGATATGTTTCGATACTCGTGGCCGATGCTTGCATTGAATCTGGTCTGCGAAACCAGCCGAAAGCCGTCAAACTGCCGGAGAGACCGGCTATCTACGGGTAGGTAGACCGGTCTGCTTTGGGCTTGGGACGCATCCGCTCTAAGAATTCGGATACAGCAGAAAAATTGAGGAAAAAATGGACACTGAACGATTGACCATGGCGCAGGCTATCGTACGGTTTTTGAAGAACCAATACAGTAAACGGGATGGCGTGGAACAGCCCTTCTTTGGCGGTTGCTTTGGTATTTTTGGCCACGGCAATGTAGCCGGTATCGGACAGGCCCTGCAGCAGTATCCGGACTTTCGCTATTATCAGACGCGAAACGAGCAGGCGATGGTGCATACGGCGGCTGCATACGCCAAGCACACGAACCGGATGCGCACACTGGTCTGCACAAGCTCGATCGGCCCCGGCGCAAGCAATATGGTCACAGGCGCTGCAACGGCGACGATCAACCGGCTGCCTGTACTGCTCCTGCCGGGGGATATATTTGCCCGCCGCAATGTGGCGCCGGTTCTGCAGCAGTTGGAGTCGGAACACAGTCAGGACATTTCGGTCAATGACTGCTTTAAACCGGTCAGCAGGTATTGGGACCGGATCAACCGGCCGGATCAATTGATCACTTCGTTGATCGAGTCGATGCGGGTGTTGACGAGCCCGGCAGACACAGGTGCGGTAACACTCTCAATTCCACAGGATGTGCAGACCGAAGCATATGACTACCCTGCGGCGCTGTTCGAGAAGCGTATCTGGTCCGTCCCGCGCAACCGGCCGGACTTAGCCGCGCTGCAGCGGGCGGCGGCGGCGATCCGCGCGGCGAAGAAGCCGCTGATAATCGCGGGCGGCGGCGTACTTTACAGCGAGGCGACGACCGCGCTGAGAGAGTTTGTCGACCGTTTCGGCATTCCCGTGGCAGAGACGATGGCCGGCAAGGGCAGTCTGCCCTACGACCACCCGTTGCAGTTGGGAGCGGCGGGCGCGACCGGCACCTTTGCGGCGGAACAGGTAGCGGACGAAGCCGACGTCGTGATCGGCATCGGCACGCGCTATAGCGATTTCACCACCTCCAGCAAGACCGCGTTCAAGCACCCGGACGTGCAGTTCGTGAACATCAATGTAGCCGAGTTTGACGCGTACAAGCATTGCGCGGTACCGCTGGTTGGCGACGCGCGGGTCACGTTGGAGGAGCTGAGCGAACTGCTGGCCGGCTACCGCAACGACGACAAAAGTGTTGCGCAGGCGCAGAGGCTGCATGACGAATGGGAAGCGGAGGTGCAGCGCAACTATGACTTGCACGAAGCCGAAAGCGGACTGCCCTACCAAGGTGCGCTGATCGGCGCGGTGAATGACCACGGCGACCCGGACGCGGTGATGGTGTGTGCGGCCGGCAGCCTGCCAGGAGACATGCACAAGCTGTGGCGGGCACGGCATGCCAAGCAGTACCATCTTGAGTACGGCTACTCCTGCATGGGTTATGAAATCGCGGGCGGGCTGGGCATCAAGATGGCAGAGCCGGAGCGCGAGGTCTACGTCATGGTCGGGGACGGCAGCTACCTGATGATGAACTCGGACCTGATCACTTCGATCCAGGAGGGGTACAAACTTACCGTCATTCTTATGGACAATACCGGATTCCGCTCGATCGGGTCTCTCAGCCGCTCGTTGGGTCAGGACGGATTTGGCACGCGCTACATCTATCCCGATCAGGTCGAAGCGACCCATCGCAACGGCGAGTCCTTTAACGGCCTGCCCACTGACGAGTCCGGATATGATGTCAACCCGCTGCCGGTAGACCTGGCGACGAACGCCGAAAGCCTGGGCTGTCACGTCATCCGCTGCCAGAGCGTGGGCGACGTCGTTCAGGCGTTGCAAGACGCAAAATCGGTCGACAGAACCACAGTCATTTACGTGCCGGACGATCGCTATCTGGGCGTTCACGGCTACAGTTGGTGGGATGTGCCGGTGGCCGAGGTGAGTGAGCTGGACTCGGTCAACGCGGCGCGGGAAGAGTGGGAAGAGATGCGCTCGCAGGAGCGGTATTATATTTGAAGCTGACTCTTGAACGCTGGAGGGGAAGTGTCGAATCTTGACGTTTGGCTTGTCCCCAAGGTGAAGAGCGGGGCGACTTTACGCCTGTTGTCTTGAGGTCTGCACAGAAGGTGGGGCGGTCCAGTCGGCATGCCCATCTATTTTTGGGAGGATTAGTTCAGTGACTGCAATGCTTCCATCGGAAACAACCTTCTCGGAGAAGTACGAGCAGGAACGTGGGAAACCCTTGCCAAGTTCCAACCACTATTACGTTCAGTTGCAGTTCGCCCTTCATGAAGCCTGCGGGGACAGGTTTTTCGTTGGAGGAGAACTATCCCTTGCTACAGAGCCGTCGGCGACGCCCGACCTCTTTATCTGCAACTTTCGCCATCCAGACTGGCTGCACGATGAAGTGCGAGCATCGGACCCACCGATCACAGTCGTCGAGATACTGTCTCCTTCTCAGAGCGTCAATGAAATAATCCCTAACATAGAGACCTACTTCCGATTCGGGATCAAGTCGGTCTGGTTGGTGCAACCGCCCTTGAAGCAGGTAGCCGTATTTACACCTGATTTGGATCCGCACGTGTTTGTAGAGGGCGACGTTGGACGTCAGAGTGGCGCTTGACAAGATATTCTCCTAAAAGAGGAAAGAAATATGACACAGAAACTGGAGCTACTTAACTTCGTCAACGGCCTGTGGCAACGCAGCGGGGCGGCCGACGCGCTCGATGTGCATAACCCTGCCACGGGCGCTACGATTGCAACGGTCGGCCTGTCGCCTTCTGCGGAGGTGGATGCGGCGACTCACGCCGGGCTGAAAGCCTACGCCGAGTGGCGAGAGACGCCGGTTGTCGATCGTGTCCAGCCGCTGTTCCGGCTGAAGATGCTGCTAGAGAAACATTTGGAGGAGATCGGGCGCGTCATCACCGAAGAGTGCGGCAAGACGTTTGCCGAGAGCGTGGGTGAGATGCGGCGGGGAATTGAGAACGTGGAGGTCGCCTGCGGCACGCCCTCGCTGATTCAGGGGTGGAACAACGAGGACATTGCCAGAGGCATCGACGAGCACATGCTGCGCCAGCCGTTAGGCGTCGTGGCCGCGATCACGCCGTTCAACTTTCCCGGCATGATCCCCCTCTGGTTTCTCCCCTACGCAGTGGCGACCGGCAACTGCTTCATTCTCAAGCCCAGTGAAAAGGTGCCGATGACGACGCAGAAACTGTTTGCGTTGATCGAAGAGGCCGGCTTTCCGCCAGGCGTGGTGCAGCTTGTAAACGGCGGTGCGGACACGGTCAACGCCATTCTCGATCACCCGGACATTCGCGCGATCAGTTTTGTCGGGTCAACCGCGGTGGCGAAATATGTCTACAGCCGCGCCACGGCCAACGGCAAGCGGGCCCAATGCCAGGGCGGCGCGAAGAATCCGGTGGTCATTATGCCGGACGCAGATATTGGGTCAACGACCCAGATCATGGGCGATTCGGCGTTCGGCTGCGCAGGCCAGCGCTGCCTTGCGGTCTCGGTGGCGGTGACCGTGGGCGAGGCGAAAGACCCATTCACGGAAAGCATTGCAGACTTGGCCGCAAGCCGCAAAGTTGGCTATGGCATGGACGATGCGAGCGAGATGGGACCGGTCATCACGCGCGAGAGCAAGCAACGGATTGAGGGGTTGATCGAGGCGGGATCGCAACAGGGTGCGCGAGTGCTGGTGGATGGCCGCCAGAAGAGTGTTGCCGGATACGAAGACGGTTACTGGGTCTTCCCTACAGTCCTGGACGCGGTCGCGCCGGCCAGTGAAATTGCCCGTACCGAAATTTTCGGACCGGTCCTCAGCCTTATGCACGCCGATACGATCGAAGACGCCATCGCGCTGATCAACGATCGCAGCGTGAGCGCATACGGAAATATGGCCTGTCTATTCACAAGCAGCGGCGCGGTGGCGCGCCAATTCCGCCACGATGTTGACGCCGGCAACATTGGCATCAACATCGGTGTGGCTGCGCCGATGGCCTTTTTCCCGTTCAGCGGCTGGAACGAAAGTTTCTTCGGCGACCTTCATGCTCAGAGCCGGCACGGGATAGAATTCTACACACAGACCAAAGTTGTGGTGGAACGATGGCCGCAAGAGTGGAGCCGGAAGTTCTAAGCGGTAGCGGCCTGCACAGTTTGAAATCACGACGGCCCCACCGACTACAATGTCTTGTGGACGCGCTAAGCGGCGGGCCGTTTTGGCTTGTCAGCATAGGCGCGACCGGAGGCAAGCGAGGTAGGCATGGCCCAAGAGATTGGCATAGGCGTTATTGGAATGGGCTGGATGGGTACGGCCCACAGCCGGTCTTACAGACTGGTAAACGACCGTTTTCACGACAGTGATGTGCGGGCGCGTCTGGTGATCTGTGCCGACGATGTGGCGCGCAGGGCCGAGGAGGCGAGAAACACTCTGGGGTTTGCCGAGTCAACGACCGACTGGCATGAGGTCGTCGCCCACCCTGACGTAAGTGTCGTCAACATCGCCGCGCCCAACTTCCTGCACAAGGAGATGGTGGAGGCGGTAACCTCAGCCGGGAAACATGTCTTTTGCGAGAAGCCGGTCGGCCGCAGCCCGCAGGAGACAGCTGCCATTGAGCAGATGGCGCGGGTGGCGGGGGTTATGAGTTTTGTCGGCTTCAACTACCGCTGGGCGCCGATGGTTCAGCATTGCCGAGACCTAATCAATGCTGGCAAGTTGGGCTGCCTGACCCATTACAGGGGCCGATTCTTCGCCATGTACGGCAGCAATCCGTACGGCATGTTGACATGGCGTTTCAAGAGAGAGCAGGCCGGCCTAGGTGTACTGGGCGATATCATGTCTCATGCCGTCGATATGGCACATATGCTCGTCGGACCAATCCGACGCCTGGTCAGCAGCCGGCACGTTTTCATCAGAGAGCGTCCTCTGCCAGTGCCCGGACAAGGCACACACTTTTCAGTTGGCAAGGAAGGCGACCCGACCGGTGAGGTGGAAAACGAAGACTATGTTGGTGCGTTGGTCGAGTTTGAAAACGGTGTGCAGGGCAGCTTTGAGGCCTGCCGGGCGATCTTCGGGCCGAAATGCGAAATGTCTTTCGAAGTCAACGGCACTGCCGGGGCGGCCAGCTGGAACTTTGAGCGCATGAACGAGTTGGAGCTATATCTGCCTGGCACGGATGGATTGCACGACGGTTATACAACGTTGCTGGGGGGACCTGCCTACCCTAACCATGGCCGGTTCAATCCGGGCGACGGCATAGGGTTGGGATATGAGGACCTGAAGGTTCTCGAAGCGCACAATTTTCTCATGTCGATTGCCGAAGGTGTGCAGCGGTCCCCAAGCTTTACCGATGCGCTGCGCTTGGCGGAAGTGCAGGAGGCGATGACGCGCTCCTGGGAGAGCGGCGCATGGGAGATGGTGCAGCGACTTTCCGACGCGGGCATAGGGTAGGCCCCATTCGATACAGACCCCTGCAAACTGATTTGGGAGAGATTTGAAATGTCTGAGACGGTCAGGGTGGGAGTCGTCAGCACTAGCTGGTGGTCAGACGCAATGTATCTACCGGCGCTGGACGCCCACCCGAAGGCGAGTGTGGTGGCGGTGTGCGGCCGAAACCGGGAGCGGGCAGACGATTTTGCGGCGCGCTGGAACATCCCTCAAGTATTCACAAGCTACGAGTCGCTAATTCGCAGCGGTGAGATCGAGGCCCTGGTGGTGGCATCCGGTCACGAGAGCCACTACCCGATCACGATGCAGGCACTGGACGCCGGCTTACATGTACTATGCGAAAAGCCATTGGCGTTGACCTACGGCAATGCGGCTGAAATGGCTACGCTGGCCGAGGAAAAGGGAGTAGTTCACTGCACTCCATTTACCTACCGATTCATGCCAACTAACCGGTACATTAAGGAGTTGGTGGAGGACGGCTACATTGGTAGACCTTATCATCTGAACCTGCGTTACTACACCGGCTACGCACGGGAGCCGGGCTATGGCTGGAGGCATGATCGGGCTATTGCCGCCACGGGCGTACTCGGCAACATCGCATCGCACTTTTTCTATCTGGCCTATTGGTGGTTTGGCGAGGTCACCGACGTGTTTTGCCTGGCGGGCGAGTTCGTTGATCGGCCCGATGTCACGCCGGAGGGGAAGCCGTACGAACGTACGGAGGACGCGGCCTACACTTTGCTGCGCTTTGCCAACGGCGCGCAGGGGCTTGTTCAGGCCTCGGCCATATGCACGGAAGAGACCGACTTCGGCCAGCGGCATGAGTTCGATCTGCACGGGGAAGAGGGTACACTGCGTAGTGTCATCGATTGGGTCAGGCGGCAAGATGTTGAGGGCACGCGACGCGGCGAAGGCCCCACCCGTTCGCTCGAATTGCCGGAACACGTTTGGGGCGAAGCGCGACGCGATACAGTGCACAACACATATCGAGACATCTTTCGCGTCGAGGACCATATGACGCGGGGCTGGATCAACGCGATCGCAGACGGTCAACCATTCAGCCCCAGCCTCGAAGACGGGGCAATTGTGCAACGGATTACCGATGCTGCTGATCTGAGCGCGCGCGAAGGGCGCTGGGTACGGCTGCAAGAGGTTAACTGAGGTGGCAGACGTGGGGCAAAAGGTCAGATTCGCAATTATCGGCGCCGGACGGATTGGGCAGGTTCATGCGGAGAACTTGACACGTCATATCCTGGAAGCGGAGGTGGTCGCGATTGCCGATGTTGTCCGGGATGCGGCGGAGCAGACGGCCAGGCGGTTCGGCATTGCGCAGGCAGGCGGGGACCCTGCGGAGATATTCGGTCGAGACGACATTGACGCGGTCGCGATCTGCTCTTCTACGGAAACGCACGCCGATTTCATCATTCAGGCGGCGCGGGCGGGCAAGCACGCGTTTTGCGAGAAACCGATTGCGCTCGACCTGCCCGCGGTCGACGCTGCCTTGGCAGCTGTCGCGGAAAGCGGGACAAAGCTTCAGATTGGTTTCAACCGGCGATTCGACCCGAACTTCCGCGGCGTGCGGGACGCGATTCGAAACGGTGAGGTCGGGTCGCCCTACCTGGTGCAGATAACCAGCCGAGACCCGGCTCCGCCGCCTCTGAGCTACATCAGGGACTCCGGCGGCCTGTTTCTGGACATGATGATTCACGACTTTGATATGGCGCGCTTTTTGCTGGACGACGAGGTGGAGGAGGTGTCCGCTTCCGGAGCAGTTCGGGTCGATCCTACCATAGGTGAGGCCGGCGATATCGACACGGCCGTCGTTACGCTGCGATACGGTTGCGGCGCGCTCGGAGTAATCACCAACTCGCGTCGGGCTGTCTACGGTTATGACCAGAGAGTGGAGGTTCTTGGCTCGCTCGGTGCGGTATCGTGCGAGAACAACACGCCCGACCGGGTCATCAGGCAGACCGAGGCCGGCGTGATCCACACCAAGCCGCTCTACTTCTTCCTAGAACGGTACCTGGTGGCCTATGCAGATGAGTTGCGCTCATTCATTCTCGCAATCCAGGATGACACCGAGGTCGAAGTTAAGGGCACCGACGGGCGAGCTCCGGTCGTGCTGGCCCTGGCTGCGGACAAGTCGTACAGCGAGAATCGCTCGGTCGCGCTCAGCGAAATCTCACCTTGAAAACGTGCAGGCTCTTAACCTCTTTGATCTACCGCGAACTGATTGGCGTCTTTCCTCACTCAAGTTGGATGCTCTGAACCAGGGCGCACCTTCCGTCACAGTCAGTCATCACCACTTCTTTTCCCAAAGTCTTCGAGTTAGTCTCGGCGGCAGGCATTCAAGACCTTTCCAAGCTACTGAAACTCATTCAGGCGGAGAATTCATTCTGGAAACAGAGAGTCTCCTTGGCGGTCTGGAATTGGCAGGTTTCGGGAGCTTCGGTTTGGGCTTCAACTCCAGACTTTTACCCTGCATTTCCCTGCGTGCAGTACATCCCTCCTGACACTTCGTCTTTTGCAGAATCGAACAGTTGGAGACACGGAATGGATTCCGCGAATTCGCGTTGATGACTTTCCGGGTTTCTGTTGAAAGGGAATTGCGTTCCCTCTGGAGTTCGCGGGTCCGGCGGCGAAGATGCGTCGCTACGGGGGTGCGGAGTTCACTCCTGCCCGGTGGCAGAGTTCCCCCGCCGCTGGGGCTCATTCCCAGACGGCACGTTATAGGCAGAGCCCCCCCGGCACAGAAGACTAAGCGACCGACGGCTTACGGTAGAGCGGGCGGTATTGTGGCAGACGTAAAGGACGAGGCACGAAAGGGCAGTGAAAGTGCGTCCAGACGAGGATGCAATTGAGCGGGGCTGGGGGAAGGAGATCAGAAGGAGGGTATTCGCGTGAATCCCGATATAGTCAAAGTCTCTACGATTGCTGTTCGAATGAACGACGCTGAAGCGTCGTTGGGGGGCAGTCGGGCGATGAAGTCGAGGAATCCGACTGCGGTTTCGTTGTTTTTCGATAACCAACCCAATTTGTCTATGGTACACTTATGCCACGATGCGGATTCTCTGGAAGCCTCCGTTTCGACCCCGACCGGCTGAGGCGCCGTGAATTCCACGAAGTTTGAATGCTGGCTTCATGCAAGTCTTCTCATTTCTTACTCGATTTCTTGCTGCAATTTCGGCGACGACTGGCACCCTGATTGGGGCTCAATCAGGCGGGCACTAAGAGGCTAGAGCAGTGAAGGATTGCCGTATAACGAAGCAAAGAAGAGAACCGTTCACAGGTCGACGCACGTTTGGCGCGGCCCGGCGCATGACTTTGGTTGTCGGAGTGGCGGGTTTCCTTCTCATTCTATTGCTTTACTGCGGCGGTGCTGATATGCCTGTCTTCGCCCAGGACATACACCGGTCATCCGTGGCAGCGCGCGGCGATCTGACAAAGGCGGAGGCTCGACCCGACAGGCTTGCGCAGAGTCACACACTGACACGCGCCCAAACGAATCAAACTTCAACCGTCCCCTATACGGAGACGTTAGCCATTTCCGAATTTGGGCTGGCTTTTGTCAACTCGGCGGAGACTAACAGCGGGGCCGCGCGCATTCAGCGCGGCGTGGATACTGGCGTTCGTATGGACCGCTTCCCCGTTTACTGGGAACAGGTGGAAAAGCGTATCGGCGAGTTTACCTGGACCGGCCAGGATGCGGCAATCCGAGCCAACGAGGGCAAGAGTCTTAACACGCTGGCGATTCTGCTGGGCACGCCACGTCAGTACCGCCTGGGCGGCCGGTCGATGTCGACATCTCTTGGCGGGTCATTTACGGAATTGCCGGCGGGCCTGGTGCCGAGGTCGGCTGACTGCGACACGCAAGAGGCCGGAGGTGAATGCGACGTCCTGGAAGCTACGGATGCTTCAGGGAGACAGGTGCGTATTACGCATGACGGGCTGCAGGAGCAGTCCGGCGCTTGTCAGCGCCATGAAGGACCCCCCGCGCCTTTCGGGCTGTGGAATCCGATATTCACAGACGGCACCGATGTTCCTCCGGCCGATGCACGGCTCAACCCAACTAATCCCTGGGCCCGCTTTGTGGGCGCGGCGGTGACCCGATACAAGCCAGGGGGCGATGCGGGTACCAACATACGGCATTGGGAGATCTGGAATGAGCCGGACCTGTGCCATTTCTGGTCGGGAACGCCCCAGGAGTTCGCCCGCCTGCTGAAGGTTGCTTACATTGTGATCAAGTGGATTGACCCTGAGGCCTTCGTGGTGTTCGGCGGTCTGGCGCACTTTGAAAATGGGCAATGGCTCTACGACATGTTGGACGCGTTGGAGGCCGATTCTCTGAGCGATCAAAACGATGGATTCTTTGACGCGGCGGGATCTCATCACTATTCGCTGTCCTACGTCGGCTACCAGTACACCAAAAAAGTCCGCAGCGCGCTGGACAGTCGCGGCTGGGGGGACAAGCCGATCTGGATCACGGAGAGCGGGGTACCCGTTTGTAACGATTACCCGGGTCCCAACTGTCCCAGCCCGTGGCGGGCCACTGCCAATGAGCAGGCATCGTACATTTGGCAGAATATCGCCTATACGAGGCTGGCCGGAGGGGGTCCCATCTTCCACTTTATGCTCCACGATGATTGCGGGAACGTGGTGGCGGTTGATTCGCCGGACGGTTTCGGCCTGGCTAAGAACGAGAGCTCCAGTTTCTGCTCGCCGTCCAACGCTGAAACAAGGCGGTCCTATACTGCCTTCAAGTTGGCAAATCAGCACCTGACCGGTACGGATGTTGCCTGGGCGGACATCGAACGTTTTCGCATACGCAGGATCGCATTCTATCACCCGGCGACAGAGGAGCGACGTCTGTTGACATGGTCGCTCAATACGCAGGCCCAGACTGCCAACATTCCGGCTACCGGAACAAGCGCACGCCTGATTCGAATGGACGGGACTACTACGGTCATCACTCCGACCGCCGGCATCTATGAAGTCAGTCTTGCAGGCGCGACCAATGCCAACTGGCCTGACGGCCAGGGGGGCTACGGGATGGGCATATACGGTGAGCCTGTCCTGCTGATCGAGAAGGACACGGTGGCCCCCACCGCGTCGATATTGGACTTGCCGGCCTACTCCCCGCAGACATTTCCCGTGACCTGGCTTGTAAGAGATTGGGGCTCTGGTGTGATATCGGCTTCGGTCTATGTTAAGGTCGATGATGGAGATTGGGCGCTCTGGCAGGATGACATTGAAGCGTACGGCAAGGCGTCTTACAGTGGCGAGGCTGGCAAGAAGTACGCGTTCAGCGTCGCGGCCGAAGATGTACTGGGGCACAAATTGGAGGCAAATACGTCACTGGCGGAAACGACCGTTGCGGAGCACAGCGCGGTGACGGGCAGAGTGATCAACCCGGCGGGAGAGGCCGCGGTTGGGGTCCAAGTGAGCATTGGCACGACAACGGCTACGACCGATGCTGGCGGCCGGTTTACGATGACGGTGCCGATCGGGAGCTGGAATATCACCGTCAGCGATCAGTTGCTCATGCGCCAGCGGGTTTTCGGCACGAGCGAAAGCCTGGCGCTTCTCTACTCGCCAGGGACGAATGCAGTGACGAACGGTGACTTCGAGAATGACTTCAACAGCTGGACGAAGTCGGGCAGTTCATCCTCCCAGATCGAAGCGCAGGCCGGGGCTTCAGACCACGCGCTGCGGCTGGCCAGTGAATTTGTCGCCAACGCGGGCGTACCCGGGACCGAGGGCAGCGATGGCGGAAACAGTACGGTATCCCAGCGGGTGACCGTACCAACGGGCCGACCATTTCTGGCAATCGCCTACAAGGTTGAAACGACCGAACCGGCTACAGGTACAGATTCGTTTGAAGCGATTGTGGTTGAGGATAGTCAGCCGGCGAACTATATGTTGGTCCAGCGTCAGAGCAGCGGATGGCAGTACCGTTCGTTCGACTTGGGACAGTACGCGGGCAAGGAGATCAACTTGATTTTCAATGTCTACGAAACGTCGCCGAACCGCCGCACAACCGCACTGATCGACGTTGTTACGCTTAGCGATGTGCCGGCGCAGAACCTGCAGAGCAGCGGTCCGGCGGCCGGACCACGGCCGGCCGAAGTGCCTACACCTCCTCCCGTTTCAGCGAATCCTTCAACGCCAGAAGGCAGTTCGTCCAGCGGCTACAGAGTCTTTTTGCCCACGGTACTCAACATCAGCGAACAGTAGTGAATACGCCGTCGGCTCTGCAGGCGCTAAAGGTCATCGTCGAGGCCTACGTGCTCCTCGGCAGCGGATAGTTCGCGCCACAAAAACCAAGCTCCGGCGCGACGCTGTCCCTTGGGCGCCCGGTCGTAATAGAGGTCAAAGAGCCTGCCAACGTCCGTGCGCACGCGGTAGTAGACCCTGCCCTGTCCCCAAGATCCTTGTGTACGGCCACTGCGTACGAAGTAGGGAGGTCGCCCTCCTTGCGTTCGAATCTCCGGTTTTCCGTAGCGATGCCAAGTGGCAAGCATCTCTTTCACAGAATGGGTCTTTCCCTGCCAATTGAAGGCTACTGGCACAGGCGGCTTCTTCTCCAGCGAGAATCCGGGGGGCAGTTTTACAGAGATTTCTCGGCCGATGAACTGCATGGAATCACCTTCGAACAGCAACGCGGAAAGCCGGCGAAATCTTTACAGGCCTCCGGAAACCGACGATTGCAGTTTGGCATAGCGTGCGTCGAGCAAGACCAGATAGAGTAATGTCAGAACGACCAGAAGAGCGGCGACCCCGTAGACCGGCGCGAAGCCGACAGAAGCAACCAGCCAGAACGCAAACAGCGGACCTACGGCGGAACCCAGATCTGAAGCGGTCGCATAGGCACCGACGAACAGTTGAGGATGGTGAGTGACCAGGGCAGCTTGATTTGCGTAGGCGTCCAGAACCACGTTTACTCCGGTGCTGACGATCAGAACGGCCAGCAGCGCCACAAACGACAGGTTATTGGAAATTGTCAGCATCAGGGTCAGACCGAGGCAGAGCAGGAAGACAAGAACCAGTGTCAAACGGATCCGTCCGACCAGGTCGGCAAGCGCACCCATGGCGGCGCCGAGGAAAAGGTCGGAAAACCAGCGGGTCCCAAGCACGATTCCTGCCAACGCGCCGACTTGCAGGCCCAGCAGGAATTCACCTGTGTAGGTTTCGAAGCGGTCGGCAAGAAAGACCGAAGCAGTGGCAACGAGGATGGAGTTGAGCAGCAGCTTGAAAAACCCTACGAGGAGGACTGAACGCTGCAGCGGATTGGATAGCGCCTCAATCCAGCCGCTGAGAATTTCGTGATCGTTTGGGCTTGATTCCTGAACGCTCTCCGGGCTGTTTGAATGGGGACCGGACTTAGAACTCGGCTGCTCGTTATCGTAATGGGGAGACGCACTGGCCGGCCAGGTCAGGCCGAATGCGATTGGGATGGCAAGCGCTGACAGGCCTGCAATCGTCCAGACCGTGGTTTGAAAACCGAATTGGTCAAAGAGAAAGCCTCCGAGCAGGGCGCTGATTGCACTGCCGCCGCGGACAACACCCCACATCAGGCCCATGAGCCGGCCTGCATCTGCTTGATCTCCGGCCCAAATAGATTGGAAGGTGCCCTGTCGTAGTCCGGACCAGGCGACACCCCACCCTATCCGCGCCAGGAGGAGAACGATAAAGCCGAATTCGAACCCATATAGAGCGGTCGTCAGCACACCAAGTATCGCTGAAATTACGAACGCCCGGTATGGGCCGAAACGGGCAAAGATCGCTCCAAGCCACGTATTTGAGAAGATCCGGATGAGGCGATTGGCGCTTAAGAGAAGGCCGACCTGCTGGGGAGACAGAGCCAGTTGTCCCGCCGCCAGTGGGAGAATTGCATACAGCAATGAGTCGCCCATAATCGCAAAGCCGACTGCCCCCGAAACAACAAGCACCAGGGTAGTGGAGGACGACAGACGGGATGGCCGACCGTTAGTTGACGGATCGGGCTGCGGTTTCAGGTCGGTTCGGGACATGGCGGCAGCCAAACTGCTACGGCAGGCGGCCATAAACAGTCATGGCCACTATTCTCATTGATGAGGGGTTCACCGATTCGAATCATTGTAACACAACCTCCCACGAAATGGGTCTACGTTGAGGACACGGGCGATTGCGGCTTGTTCCTTTCCGCCGGCGCGGCAGGCAGTGTTGCGTTCGAGAGCCGAACCGACCATTAATTGTCGGAGGTTCAGAACTGGGTGAAAATTCTTTTGACAGGGCGGGCTTCTAAAGCTACTATCGAGATGAAACATCGTCCCTAGAGCCTGTTCATTGCGATTTCTTCTATTCCTGAATCCGATTCGAACGCGAACCGTGTTTACCAACCTAACCAATGGACGCCTACCCAGGCGTCTCTGGATTCTTCCAGCCCGAGGGGGGCATTGTGATTACAAATACAGCCAAAGAGAAGATGCAGTCCGGCCAGCCCGCCTTCGGCTTCACACTGGGAATGGGGTCGGCGCTGAATGCGGAACTGATGAGCCGGAGCGGTATCGACTTTGTGATGATTGACCGGCAGCATGGCTCCTGGGGGGAAGACAGCGCCATCGCCGCGCTTGTAGCCATCAACGGGAGCTCCGCAGTTCCCATGTCCCGTGTGGCCCGCAATGACTACACGTTTATTGGGAGGCTGCTTGACGAGGGCATATTGGGTATGATAGTGCCAATGGTCGATACACCCGAGCAGGCTCGCTTGGCGGCCGATGCATGCCGACTTCCTCCGCTGGGGCAGCGATCATGGGGCTGGGGCCGAGCCAAGTTGTACGGCGCCGATTATGCGGATTGGATTAATGAGCAGCTCTTTGTCGCTGTTCAACTGGAAAGTGCAGAGGCAGTAGGGAACGCGGAAGCGATTTTAAGTACGCCAGGCATTGACGGTTGCTGGACAGGGCCCAGCGACCTGTCACTTTCATTGGGCTTTCATCCGTCGGAGATGGATGACCGTGAGGAGCATGCACGGGCGCTTGAAACGATTCTGACAGCCTGCGAAAACACAGGCAAGATTCCAGGCATTGCAGGACGGAGTGTGGAAGACGCGCTGAGTCGAGCCGGCCAGGGCTTTCGGTTTATCACAGCGACCAGTGACGGAGGCCTGTTGGAAGCCGGCGCGACAAGTGCCGTCGCCCGTCTCGCCGAATTTGCAAAATAGCGCATCCAAACTTTGTTTACATGAATGGCCGGAGAGCTTGAAGAGAAATTGGACGCGGCGCCGTAAGAGGACCTCTTGTGGAGGCGCTGACTGAAGAATGGGAACCAGTTAGGAGTAAAGTGATGTCCTCATCATCTGACTTTCTTGTTGTCGGCGCGGGCATATTCGGCGTGACGACCGCTCTGTCGCTGCGCAGTCGCGGTTACAGCGTCACACTGATCGACCCCGGGCCCATTCCGTATCCCCTGGCCGGTTCCACGGATGTCAGCAAGGTTGTTCGAATGGAGTACGGCAGCAACCGCCAGTACACGCGCATGGCGATTGGTTCGATCGAGGGCTTCCATCGCTGGAACGACCAGTTCGGAGAAACGCTGTATCACGAGACCGGTGTTCTGGCGGCCTCGAAGGAGCCGATGCCCGACAACGAGTTCGTCAACAGCAGCTATCAGATGTTGGTGGAGGAGGGTCAGAGTCCCGAACGTCTGTCCGGTGGTGAGATAGCGCGGCGGTTTCCAGCCTGGTCAACCGGGACCTACGTTGACGGCTTTTACAATGCGCGCGGCGGCTACGCGGAGAGTGGACGCGTCGTCGGGAAGCTGGCTGAACAGGCCGCGGCCGACGGAGTCGACGTCCACCCCAGTCAGACCGCGGACCAACTCATATTGAACGGCGGACGTGTGCAGGGGGTGCGCACACGGGAGGGGAGCACTTTCAGCTCTGATCATACCGTGCTGGCGGCGGGTTCATGGACGCCCTGGCTGCTTCCGGAACTGCAGTCGGTGATGACGGCAACCGGCCACCCGATCTTCCATCTGAAACCGCAGGATTCGGAGCCGTTTACTGCTCCCAACTTTGTCGTTTACTTCGCCGATACGTCGCGCACGGGCTGGTACGGGTTCCCGATGTTGCGGGAAGGCATCATCAAGATCTCCCGGCATGGGGTCGGGGTGGCGCTTCACCCAGAGCACGACGAGCGCACGGTATACGAGGAGGATTTCGCTCAACTGCGCATCTTCCTGGAGAACACCTTTCCAGCGCTCCTGGATGCTGAAATCACTTATACGCGACGATGTTTGTACAATGACACGCTCGATGAGCATTTCTGGATCGACCACCACCCGGAGAATGAGGGACTGAGTGTTGCTACGGGGGGAAGCGGTCACGGGTTCAAATTCGGTCCGGTACTGGGGGACCTGATCGCCGACGTGGTTGAGGGCAAGCCGAATGAATGGGCAGAGATGTTTCGGTGGCGCGACATCTCTCCCGAGATGACGGGCCAGGAGGCGTCACGTTATCATGGCGATGCGGAGGCGCCGGGTAGGCGATGCGGAGGGCGCCTTCCTCAGGAAAGCAAAGACTGGATCGCTCACACTTAACTCAATGACTCTAAAGTTTAGTCTTGCAGACTATGACCGCGCGGCGGACTTCGTGCGCGCGAGGACCGACCGCCAGGGATTTCGATTATCCGACAGGCGGCCGGTAGGACTGGTGCTCGGCAGCGGGCTGAATCCTCTGGCAGAGGCGATTGAGGGGGCGGAAGCAGTTCCCTATGAGGAAATCCCGCATTTCTCAACCAGCACTGCGCCTAGGCACGCAGGGCGCCTGATCGTGGGTCAACTTGCCGGTCAAACGGTTGTGGCGATGCAAGGGCGAGTCCACCTATATGAAGGCTATACGGCCGAGGAAATTACATTTCCAATCCGAGTGATGCGGCGTCTTGGCGTCGGCAAGCTGATTCTGACCAACGCGGCCGGTGGGGTAAATCCCAGCTTTCGAGCTGGCGATCTCATGCTGATCGTGGACCACCTGAACTTTGTAGGCATGGCGGGTCACAATCCACTGATTGGCCCGAATGTGTCAGCGTTCGGGACGCGTTTCCCGTCAATGACGCACGCTTATCCGCGGTCATTGCGAAAGGCGGCTCTTGAATCAGCGCAAGAGTTGGGGATCACGCTGCGCCAGGGCGTGTATGCTTTTCTCGCCGGCCCTAACTTTGAGACGCCGGCGGAAGTTCGTTATTTGCGGTTAGTGGGAGCCGACGCGGTGGGAATGAGCACGGTACCGGAGGCGCTGGTGGCGGTTCATTCAGGAATTGGGGTTCTGGGCATCAGCACAATCACGAATATGGCCATCGATCAACTGGACTCGGACAAGGAGACCAGCGAAGAAGAGGTAATGGAAACGGGCCGAATCGTTGTGCCGCAACTGACGGCATTGCTGACAGCGGTCCTGGAACGATTATAGCCCTGCGAGGCCATAATAGAACGGCAGGGACCTCGTGATGCGGGATCCCCTGCCGTTGCGGTAGAGTAATATAGTGGCGCTTTTTCAGAGCGGTGGGAGAGCCGTACTGACGTCGGCTCTCAATTGGAACTGGATTCCGACTTCTCCTCTTCCGGCGTCGAATCCTGGATTTTCAGATGGGCGTCCTCGGGACGCTCCTCTCGCATCACCTTCATGAATTCGATGTGAGCGGGCTGACGCACAAAGCCGAGCCGGTTGTTGATTCCCAGCATCGCCTGGTTGTTGGTCTCATTCCAGGTCCGGATTTCGCTGAATCCTTTTTGCAGGGCAAATTCGACGGAGCGAACTTTCAAGGCCATGGCAATGCCGCGCTTGCGATGGGAGCGAGTCACTCCGGTTAGTCCGACATAGAGCAATTTGGCATTTGCCTGGCTTGTCCACAGATTGGTCATTCCCACATATTCGCCATTGTCGATGGCGACAAACCAGGCATCCGGCACCAGATTTTTCCTTTCCCACACCTTCTGAAACTCCTCAAAGGGCACTTTGGACGGGGGTTCCGGGCTGGGAACGTCGCGGTCGATGAGCCACTCCAACTCGTATAGCTTTCGATCCCGGTTGGGGTCGGATTCCAGTTCGGCGACCGTCTTGATCTCGATCCCCTGCTCAGCGACCTGTCGAGTGTATCGACTCCACTCGTCCAGGTCGAGGCTCGCCGGATCCAAACGGGACTCCCAATCCCGCATACATTCGTTGAATCCCAGTTTCATGGCAAACCGAATGCCGTCCTCATAGTCTTCGCGCGTGTGGGATAGAAGGCGCAGAGGGTCGAACTGCTGGATCTCCTGGCAGAGGCGCTCCCAGAGAGCAGTGCCGATACCGCGTTTGCGGAATTCCGGCAGGACATCTACCCCTACAAACAGCTTTCCAGGATGGTTTATCCACAGGGACTGGCCGTAATTGGCAAATCCGACCGGTCGGCCTTCTATTTCGGCAAAAAATCGACCTCTTTTTATCAGTTTGGAGCGCTTCTCATCTGACTCCTTCCACTCTTCCACGGTATCGGGATACTCTGGCCAGACGGTGTTCACGATCTCGACCGCCTGGTGATAGTCTTCATCGTTTTCTTCGAAAGGTCGAATTGTTATCAAGGCTCACACTCCATTTGAAAGGTTCATCGGGATTCCGGGGATTGAAGTCGACGAAATTGTTGATTTGTCACCTCCTTTCATTAGTTGTGGTCTTCGACTTCTTTAACCAATAAAAAAACCGTGGAGCGGTCGAAACACGCGTCCACGGTTTGGGAAGCAGTTCAGCGATGACTCAACGGTCAGGCGCGGATCTCCTCACGAAGGACGCGTAACGGCCACGATCGACAGACATCTTTTTTCGCATGGTGTTCGCACCTTTCTGTGTGAGTTTGCGTTCAGTATCGTTATCGTGTCAAGATACGTTCAACAGAGTAGCACGGATCGTCAACTAAGTCAAGAATTCGTGCCGGTTTTTGGGATCTCTGCCATTGCGGGAACTATTGCAGAGGCTCGGTGATTACTTTCGCAAGAACTGCGGTCGTTTCGGCTTTCACGACTGCCTGAATCTGACTGACTATATCGTCGAGGGGCAGTTCGCGGATTTCATCGCCGTTGCGCAGTTTGAGTTCAGCGACACTATTTTTGACGCCCCTCGCTCCAATTGTCAATCGGAGTGGGATGCCCAGAAGATCGGCGTCGTTGAACTTCACGCCGGCCCGCTCATCGCGGTCGTCATACAGGACTTCCACACCGGCTTCCTGCAGCTGCCTGTAAACGCGCTCTGCCACTTCAGTCACTTCGGGCGTGCGTCGAGTCGCCAAGCTGACCAGATAGAGCTGATGGGGCGCGATCGTGACCGGCCAGACGATGCCGTTTTCGTCGTTGTTCGTTTCAATTGCGCTTGCGATGAGACGGCCGGAGCCGATACCGTAACAGCCCATAACCATCGGCGCGCTGCCGCCGTCTTCGTCGAGGAAGGTAGCGTCCATCGCCTGGCTGTATTTCGTGCCCAGCTTAAAGATATTGCCTACTTCCACGCCGCGCACTGCTCGCATGGGGGCCTGACAGTTCGGGCAAGGATGACCATCGGCGGCTGCAACTAGGTCCACGGTCAGGTCGGGCTGATAGTCCCTCCCGCAGTTGACATTCTTGAGGTGCCAGCTTTCGCGATTTGCGCCCGCTACCAGATTTGGGCTGTTGGGGATCAGGTCGTCAACGACCAATAGGACCGCGTCTCTGCGGATGCCGACAGGAGAGCCGTAACCCGGCTCTGCACCGATCGCCTTGATCTCCTCGGGCTGGGCCGGGCGCAGCTGGCGTGCTTTCAGCGCGTTCGTCAACTTCGTTTCGTTCAATTCCATATCGCCGCGAACAACGACAAAGACGAACTGCTCCTTTTCTTCTCCGCCCTCCTCTATGGTTGCAACCAGGAACAGCGCCTTGGCAGTGCGACTCTCGGGGACATCGAGGAATTCGGCCAGTGCCGCTATGGTATCGACGCCAGGCGTGGCGACTTCTTCCATTGGAAGCGCCTCTTCATCGGCCTTGACTTCGCCCGCCGTCTTAACGAATGTGGCGACCTGACGATTTGCCTTGTAACCGCAACCGTCGCAGAGGAGCAGCGTGTCCTCACCAACCTCGGTCAGGGCCATGAATTCGTGGGCCATGGTCCCGCCCATCATGCCCGTATCGCTTTCGACCGCGATTACATCCAGCCCGGCGCGGCCAAAAATGTTGAAATAGGCCTGGTAGACCAGAGGATAGTATGCGTCCAGACTGGCAATATCGGGGTGGAAGGAGTAACCGTCCTTCATCGTGAACTCTCGCACGCGAATCAGGCCGCCGCGGGGCCGGGGCTCGTCCCGAAATTTCGTTTGAATCTGATAGAGCATGACCGGCAACTGACGATAACTGCTGATCACGCCACCTGCCAGCTCGGTGATTACTTCTTCGTGTGTCATAGCCAGGACCAACTCCCGGCCGGCGCGATCGGTAAGGCGGGCCAGGTCGTCGCCGATTTCGTGCCAGCGCCCCGTTCGTTTCCAAAGCGAGGCCGGCTGCACGACCGGCATCACGATTTCCTGCCCGTCAATGGCGTCCATTTCCTCGCGCATGATCGCTTCAATCTTCTTTTTGACCCGCAGCCCAAGGGGCAGATATTCGAAAATTCCGGCCCCTACCTGCCGGACCAGCCCCGCCCGCAGCATGAGTTGATGGCTGCGAACATCGGCGTCCGCAGGGGCTTCGCGCAGTGTCTGGAAAAACAGTTTCGACATCCGCATATCAGTTTATCCTTGTTCAGTTTGCTGTTTTAGTGGCCTCTTGCCTTGCCATGCCGAAGGTGCGCGTCTATTTCAGAATGCACGCTGACATCCGATGGCTTCACGACTACTCAACTGCAATGCCTCCACCCGCTATTGCGCGAGATTGCGTCAACGGGTGGAGGTTGTAGGGTCTGGGGAGGGGACAGGGCGCGAGCGCGTTGCAGACCGGTTGGGTTCGGTCTCCTCTGGGCGAGGCATAAGGGCAAGTTGGACCAGAATGCAGGCTTCGATGACGTCCAGCCCGCGATCCTGTGCCCACTGAGCAGCGGCGGGGCTTTCGGCGCCCGGTTGGAACCAGATTGCTTGCGCGCCAGCGGCTTTCGCCTGTTCCGCTACGGCAGGGGCTTCTGGTGGTGGTACGACCATGTTGATGACCGTTGGCAGTTCCGGCAAGTCGGTCAGGTTGCTGTAGGCGGTATCGCCTTCGATCATTTGCTCGCGCCGATTCACCGGATAGACCCTGTAGCCAGCCTCTTTGAGCTTCAGATAGATGCGATTGCCGTATTTAGCCTTGTTGTTGCTGGCCCCTACAACGGCCCAAACCGGTTCGTTTACGTATTTTGCGATCAGGGACTTCAGATCCTGCATTGTAATGCCCGCCTTGATGTTGGGTAGGAAGCACTACCTGGTTGATGCCAGGCAAGATGCCACCCTGCTTACAGAAAAAGTATACTTTCGTTCGAACTGACGTGTCAAAGTTCAGTCTTGTTGATTCAGGCAGTTGGACTACTGCATAGCGTGGATGAATCTCTTTGCCTTAACGCGCAGGCCTGCGATTTGGCCACGTCGACGAGGGGAGAGATACGCCCTATAGTTGACTTCGTTGCCAAACGTCCTTTGCCTCTGATATACTTTGTTCACAATCGAGTGGCAGAGTACCTCCACCACGCGGGCAGTTCCTGGCTTTCCATCCACTTGGTCGGTACAGCGCAGGGATCAGCGGTCAATAGCAAAGGAGAATCGATTGCAATGTCAGCATATGAACAGAAACCATGGGTAGAGAAGTACGAATCGGGCGTACCGGACTCAATTGAATATAACGGCCAACTCACACACGAAATGTTGGATGCCTCGGCCCAGACCTATGCCAACCAGGTAGCGACTCGATTGCTGCTCGCCTACCTGCCATTGGGCATTACAGTCCAGGCCAAGCAGACGTATGCGGAACTGAAAGACTCCGCTGATCGCTTTGCCTTTGCTTTGCGACGAATCGGCTTGCAGCAAGGCGATCGCATTGCCATCATGCTGCCCAATATCCCCCAGCAGGTTATCTCTTTTTTCGGCGCGCTAAAAGCAGGCTGCGTTATTGTCAACACGAACCCGACCTATACGTCCCGGGAATTAAACCATCTGCTGGAGGACAGCGGCGCGTCTGCGCTCGTAATCCTGAGTGGGTTTTACGAGCGGGTGGCCCAGGCTCGAGAGAATACGGAACTCAAGCACGTCATTGTAACTGACGTTCCCGATCCGCTGGGCTTTCCCTTCAACAAGCTGGTTGCGAAAAAGGTGAAGGCTTCCGGCATGATGACCGACGTACCGGACGGCCCGGGCGTCTGGATGTTTGACAACCTGATTGAGACCAGCGCACCCAACCCGCCCAGCATAGACATTTCCCCTGACGATGTCGTTCTGTTCCAGTACACGGGCGGCACGACCGGCTCGCCGAAAGCGGCCATGCTGACGCACCGAAGCGTCATGTCCAACGTACAGCAGATCGAAGCCTGGTACCGAGACCTGGAATACGGCGGGGAGAGAATGCTGGGCGCGATACCGTTTTTCCACGTATACGGGATGACGGTGGCAATGCTTTTCTCCATGTATACGGGGGCCGAACTGATTGTAACGCCCGACCCGCGTCAGACCGATCTTGTGCTGGATATTCTGCAACGCGAAAAGGTGACGATGTACCCTGGCATCCCGACGATGTACACGGCGATCATCAACCATCCAAAAGTGGATGACGCCGACCTGAGGTCAATCAAGGCTTGCCTTTCAGGCGGTATGTCGTTGCCGATTGAGATTCAGCGGCGTTTCGAACAGATCACCGGCGGTAAGTTGGTGGAGGGCTACGGCTTGACCGAAACTTCGCCTGTGGCCTGCGCCAACCCGATCAATGGGATGCGCAAAGAAGGGTCCATCGGCTTTCCCGTGCCGAGCACTGAAGTTGCCATCGTTGGCCTCGACCCGAACGAAGAGGGCGAGTTCGAAGTTGTCGCCGCGGGCGAAGAGGGTGAGCTGATCATCAGGGGCCCTCAAGTAATGAAGGGCTACTGGAAACGCCCCGATGAGACGGCCGAAGCCATCAGTGACGAGGGCTGGTTCCATACCGGTGACATTGCCCGCATGGATGAAGACGGCTGCTTTTACATTGTGGACCGAAAGAAGGACCTGATCATCGCCAGCGGCTACAATATCGTGCCAAGAGAAGTCGAGGAAGTTCTCTATATGCACGAGGCTGTGCAGGAGGCAGTGGTGGCAGGCGTGCCGGACGCAATCCGGGGAGAAACGGTCAAGGCCTATATTGTTCTGAAATCAGGCCAGAAGAGCACACAGGATGAAATCGAAGCCTTCTGCCGGGAACATCTGGCTCCTTACAAGGTGCCGAGACTGGTGGAGTTTCGCGACGAGCTGCCAAAGAGCCAAGTAGGGAAGATCTTGCGACGTGTGCTTGTTGAAGAGGAAAAACGCAAGATGGCATGAGTCGGAAATTCGTCCGGTTTCCTATTTCAGGAACGGCCAGAAGCGGAAAGTGGAAGGTTTGCGGCGCGCGGCACATTTGACAGTTCAGGCGCCGACTCTTATGATTAGACGTAAGTGCGCCCCCGTGGTGGAATTGGTATACACAGCAGGTTGAGGGCCTGTGCCCTTCAGGGCATCTCCGTTCGAGTCGGAGCGGGGGCACCGAAGATGGGATGCGTGGGAAGTTCGTTCACGTATCCCTTTTTTTGTTTTCCTGAACAGCAGCTCAAGTCGCGAGCTGGCGCTGGGCGAACGATGGTCATGCGCCGGCAGCCATTGCACCTGACTGAGGCGCCTTTCTCTAACTTTTCGCTCATCCCTGTCAATCAGACCGGTTCAATCGCCGAGATGTGCGAAGGCCCCCATACCCTGGTAAACAGCGGCAGAGCCCAGGTCCTCTTCGATTCGCAGCAGTTGATTGTACTTGGCGACCCGGTCGCTGCGGGCGGGCGCGCCGGTCTTTATCTGCCCGGTGTTGAAGGCGACGACCAGGTCGGCGATTGTATCGTCCTCGGTCTCGCCTGAGCGGTGGCTGACGACTGCCGCCCAGCCTGCCCGGTGGCTCATTTCTATGGCGGCGATGCTTTCGGTCAGGGTGCCAATTTGGTTGACCTTACACAGCAAGGCGTTGCAGGCGCGCGCCTCAATGGCGCGTTCGATCCGCTTCACATTCGTTACCAGCAGATCGTCACCGACGAGTTGGACGCGTTCTCCAATCCTTGCGTGAAGCTGCTTCCAGCCGTCCCAGTCGTCCTCAGCCATGCCATCTTCAATGGAGATTATGGGGTAGCGGCTGCACCAGTCCGCCCAGAGATCGACCATTTCTTCACTGGAGAGCTCTATGCCCTCAATATCAAGCTGGTAGCGCCCCGTCTCCTCGACGTACAGCTCGCTCACGGCCGGGTCCAGGGCGATGAATATGTCTTCGGCGGGTCGATATCCGGCCTTTTCAATCGCTTGCAGTATCACTTCGATTGCGGCGGCGTTCCCCCCCAAACTGGGCGCGAATCCGCCTTCGTCGCCAACATTGGTGCTGTAACCGGCATCGTGGAGGACATCCTTGAGCGCGTGGTAGATTTCGGTTCCCCACCGGACGCCTTCGGCAAAGGATGGGGCGCCGGCCGGCATGACCATGAACTCCTGAAAGTCGGTACTGTCCACCGCGTGTTTGCCGCCGTTGAGGATGTTCATCATGGGCACGGGGAGAGCGTGGGCGTTTACGCCGCCCAGGTAGCGGTACAGAGGCAGGTTTGAGGCTGCGGCAGCCGCTTTGGCGGTCGCCAGGCTGATGCCCAGAATGGCATTTGCCCCCAACTTGCCCTTGTTCTGTGTACCGTCCAGTTCCAGCATGGCCTGATCGATGGCTACCTGATCGAGAGCGTCGGCGCCCTTCAGTCTTTCGGCGAGAACCGTGTTGACATTCTCCACAGCCTGCAAAACGCCTTTCCCGCCAAATCTTGACTTGTCACCGTCCCGCAGCTCGACCGCCTCATGGACCCCGGTGCTGGCTCCGCTGGGCACGGCCGCGCGACCGATTGCGCCGCCGCTCAACTGAATCTCTACTTCGACCGTAGGGTTGCCCCGACTGTCCAGAATCTGCCGCCCAACAATGGTTTCAATAATAGTCATCGGGTTTTTCCTTATTTCTTGCCGCCGGCACGGCCTTTTCCCGGCCTGTAAAGAGGGATGACAGACACATTCGCTGTGTGCGTCTCCGGGCGTTGCTCATGTGTGCTGGAGAGAACTTGAAAAAAAACTAAACAGTTAGTATGCTTTGCCACTACGATAGTGCGCAAGGGGCGATCCTGCAAGTTGCATAGGTTGCCAGCGACAGAAGAGAGCTTATTGAATGACACTGATATACCTGGACCATTCCGCAACAACACCGTTGCGCCCTGAAGTTTTCGCGGCAATGGAACCATTTTTCGGTTCGACCGACCAGAAAGATAACGCAAAGTACGGAAACCCATCCAGCATCCACCGCGCGGGGCGTGCAGCACATGCCGGTCTGAGCGAGGCGCGGCGCACGATTGCCGACGTCCTGGGCGCTACGCCCAACGAAATCGTTTTGACTGGCTGCGGCAGCGAAAGTGATAATGCGGCCCTGCGCGGCATCGCGCTGGCGCGGCGCAAGCAATTCGGAACAGATCGAATCATAACCACGCCGGTCGAGCATCACGCCGTCCTGTACACTGCAGAGGACTTGCGCGACTTTTTTGGATTCGAGTTGATGCTGCTGCCCGTGGACGGCGAGGGCCTGGTCTGTGCGGCCGACCTGGAGCAGGCACTTGGCGACGGCTCTGACGTTGCGGTGGTCAGCGTCATGTATGCCAACAATGAGATTGGGAGCGTGCAGGCTATAAGCGAATTGGGCGCGCTATGCCGGGCTCGAAACGTGCCGTTCCACACGGATGCAGTGCAGGCGGCCGGGAAGTTGCCGCTTGATGTCAATGCGTTGAAGGTAGACGCGCTCAGCGCCAGTGCGCACAAGTTTTACGGGCCGAAAGGCGTAGGCTTTCTCTATCTGCGCCGCGGTACGCCTTATCATCCCTTTCTTACCGGCGGCAGTCACGAGGGCAGGCGGCGGGCGGGCACGCACAATGTGCCCGGCATCGTAGGGATGGCAACGGCTTTAGCTCTATGCGAAGCGGAGCGGGAGTCAGAGATGGAGCGGCTGCGCCAGCTCCGGGACCGGATCATCGGCCACACTCTGGAGTCAGTTCCTGAAGCGCGTTTGACCGGCAGTCTCACGGAGCGGCTGGCGAATCACGCAAGTTTCACAATACGTGATGTAGAAGCGGAAGGCATACTGATCGCTCTGGACCTGGCCGGGATTGCGGCCAGCAGCGGGAGCGCATGCACAAGCGCGCGCCAGCGGCCCAGTCACGTTTTGGAAGCGGTAGGAATCCCCGTAGAGGAGCTGGCCGGGGGCCTGCGGTTAAGTCTTGGATGCAGTAACGACGCCCAACAGATCGAGTTCTTCCTGCAGAAGCTGCCACAAATCGTCGACCAGCATCGGCAGACCATGCCTGCGCCTCTATAAACTTTTCGAGCGCCGCCGGCGTGGACGGCGGCTGCCCCCAATTCGTATGCGCACCTTTCCTCGAAATCATCCCCAACAGATCCATTCAAGTGATCATGACCTGACGCTGGTCAGACTACTCAGCCTGGATTTGCCGGCAATCGTCAGTTTGATTTTTGTTTTGGGGGCTGTCATTCCTGCAGCGCTGGTTCTGACGCTCGGCTATCTGCCAGTTGGCTTCTTCAGCGCCGCGTTCGGACGGGGCGACATGGACAGGCTGGTATTTGAGGGAGCGGAGATTCCTTTGTTGGTGGCAGGGGCGGGAACAGTTCTCTTGTTGGCGGCGCCGACCTTCTACTGGCGGGTCCAACATTTCCGCCGGGTTCTGCTATCCACCACTATCGTTCGCGGGCAGATCAGGGGCCTGAACTTCACTCCGCTGGAATACAGCGTTGACTACGTGTACTGGTTTCAGCAGCGCGCGTATACAGGCCGCAATTCGATCCGCCGCAATCACCGACGTGAAAAGCGGTCGAGTCTACGACCGGGCCAAAATATTTCAGCTTTGGTAGACAGTTCTCAGCCAGAGGCTTCCGTCGTGCTGGAACTTTATTCGCGCAGGGACGACAGCATGGGCTTGTAAGGTTCATCAGGACTGCCTTCCCTCCCTCAATCCCCACTTCAAATCACGCGAACAGGACGGCTGCAGGGCGATGCGGTCTGCATCGCGATACATACGAAGCTGCTCTCTTGCGTTATACTTAACCCGGTATGGATCTTGACTGGACGTACAAGCCGCGCCGCCGACGCCGCAGAGGGTGTTTCGTCTGGAGCGGTTTGGTTCTGCTTCTGGCCGTCTACTTGTACATACAGCGCCCGGACTGGCTTGTGAGGCAGCCGCCGCCGCTCGCGACGACCCCCACGCCCAGCGCGCTCTACTGGCAGACGAAGGCGGAAGCGCACATTGCCGCCGGCAACTTCGGCGAAGCCACGGCTGCACTCGAGCGAATGGCCGAACTGGAACCGGAGAATGCCGACCCCCTGGTTGCCCTGGCAGAACTGCATCTGATGGCGCGTCAGGTCGAACAGGCCTATGCTCTCACGCAGAAGGCGGTTCAGCTCGAGGACAAGAATGTGGCGGCGCTGACGATGCACGCGCGCGTGTTGGACTGGCGGGGAAACTACGATTCGGCCAGCGATTTCGCTTTCCAGGCGCTCGAACTGGAGCCGGACAATCCCGACGTCCTGGCAGTATTGGGCGAGATTTACAGTGATGTGGGGAACTACGCGGTCGCGCTGGAATACTTGGAAGAAGCCCTGGCCATCGATCCCTCGAATGTGATGGCCCGTCGAAACCTTGGCTACTTGTTTGAAATACAGAAAGATTTTGAGCGGGCCATCGTCGAATACGGCCGGGCCGTTGAACTGGCGCCGAATCGGCCCGATCTGTTCATTGAATTGGGAAGGCAATACGAGCACCAGAAAGAGTGGGGACTTGCCATTGAGAGTTATGAAAAGGCTGTGAATGCGGGAGAGACTGCTTTCGCGCTGGATGCGCTCGGCTGGGCGTTGTGGCAGAGCGGAGACCATTTGCAGGCGCTGCGCATATTAAAAAGGGCAGCCGAATTGGAACCGGAAAACGGCCTGGTGCTGGCCCATTTGGGCATGGCCTATTATCGCCGTCTCAACTACGAGAGCGCAGCCGAAATACTTGAAAAAGCGATGTCTCTCATGAACGAAAATGAAATCAACGCCCAATTCACACTGACTCTGGGCCTGTCCCACGTCTATAAGAAGCCGCAAGAATGCGACCGGGCCGTGCCCTGGCTGCGCAAGACCCTGGAGTTCGCCCCGGGGCTTTCTTCCGCTCTACACGGGATGCGCCGGTGTAGTTCCAGTTAGTCGGCCGGCGGCGCCGGTTTCCTGGGTGGAAATTGGCAATCACAACGCTACGCTGGCAAACGAGAGCGGCCCTGTCGTTACGAACTGTCGTTGCAAATGTCTTACAACCGCGCCCGACTGAAATCCTCCTTGCCCCGCCCCACAATTGCAGCGCCATCACGCGACGACGGGCAGCGGGAGCCTGCGGAGCAACCCGCGCCGATGCGGCCGCCTGCTCAGGCGGAACGGAGCGCTTTAATCCGCGAGCGGGTCGCCACACGGACAGTTACCTCCAAGCGCCGACTCCAGCGTCCCGGCACACCCCTTAAAGTCCTGCAACAGCCTATCCAGGCAGGCATGCGGAAAGTTTTCGACCTGCGCCGCCTCCTCCTTGTCATGGGGGTGACGGCGATTGTTTTGCTGCTGCCCACGCCGGCCGGGCTAAGCGTAGACGGCCACAAAGCATTAGCGCTCTTCGCCTTTTCGGGCCTGATCCTGGCGCTGGAACCGGCGCCCCTGCCAATCGTTGCTCTGCTGGTGCCAATCGTTCAGATCGCGCTTGGGGTGGATGACGCGGGAGGCGCCTTCGAACCGTTCGGCACACCTGTCGTTTTCCTGATCCTGGGAAGCCTTTTCCTGGCAGAGGCGTTGCGGAAACATGGTCTCACCCGACGCCTGGCGCTCCATGCAATCGTAAGCAGTAAAGGTCAATTCGGCCCGCTGGTCCTGGCGATCATGGTAATCACCGGCGGTCTCAGCATGTTTGTCCTGAACACGGCTACGGCTGCCGTGCTGATACCCGTCGCAATTACGATTGCCCAACAGGTGCCGCGACCGGAGGATGGGCGCAAGGCCCTTGCCGTCCTGATACTCGCCATCGGCTACAGCTCGAGCATCGGCGCGATCGCTACAATCATGGGGAGCGGCGAAAACGCAATTGCCAGCGGTTTGCTGGGGCAGTTGTATGGGTTCGGTTTCGTCGACTGGATGAAATACGGTTTGCCGGTGGTACTGGTTTTGATACCGCTCGTGTGGCTACTGCTGCCGCGTTTGTTCGCTCTGCCGGAACTGACGATCGATATCGAACCGGCCAGCCGGGAAATAGAGCGGCTGGGCAGGCTTTCCGGACCGGAGAGGGAAATTATCGCCGTGCTGCTGGTTTCGATCAGCCTGTGGATTGCGGGCGGGTATATTGAGCATCTCCTCAAACTTCCGGCCACGCTCCTGAGCAGCGCGGTGATCGCGATCGGCGCAGTGGCCGTGCTCTCGGTGGAAAAGATCGTCGACTGGAGCGATCTGAAAGGGGTGAACTGGGGCGTCTTTTTCGTTATTGGCGCAGGCCTGACGTTGGGCGATGCGCTGGAGAAGACAGGAGCCAGTGCCTGGTTTGCCAACCTTGTTGCGCCGACGTTTGAGGGTCTGCCCTTTTTTGGCGTGCTGGCTGCTTTGATTCTGCTGGCCTTCTGCATCACGCAGTTTATGAACAACGTGCCGCTTGGCGCCATCCTGGCGCCGGTCCTGATCACATTGGGGCAGGCCTCCGGCATTGACCCGGTACGGCTTGTTATTCCGACGATATTCGCAGTCGCCCTGGCATTCGCGCTGCCCAGCGGTTCGGCACGCATGATTCTTATCGCGGTCACCGGTGTGGTGGACCGGCAGGAGATGCTACGCACAGGCGTGATCGTCGGTCTGGCATGTTCAGGCGTTATATTTGTGTTCTTCCTGCTGCTCAGCCAACTGGGCATGATCTGATGGAATTGATTTCGTCCCGACTTTTCTACCAATTGTGAACGCAGACATGCAGGTCTCAGCGAAAAAACAGGGAGGTAGCGTATGCGCGTCTGGCTAATCGGCGCCGGCAATATCGGTTCGGTCGCGCTGCGGCAACTTCAGAAGAACTCGGCTGTCGAAATCTTCGTCAGTGACCCGTCCGACCAACCGGAGGCTGTGCGCAGCGGCTTGATCGAGCGGGTCGATCTCGTCGCTAACATATCGCCCGTAAATGTCAATGAGATCGCCCGACGTGTGCGTCCAGACCTGATTCTGCTCTCCCCCGGAATTGGCGAACAGGGCTTCGGCGCAGTCGAAGGCAGTAAAGCTTTGTCCGAGGCTCTGAACTACGAGACGATAATTGCCAGCGAATACCCGTGCCTGATTCTTTCGCTGTCGAACCATAACTGATCGACGCCGTTCCTTTAACTTGTGGCATTTGCCTCTTCTATCTCAGCAGTCGTTGAGAGATGACCGACGAATTATCGCAGATCCGGCACAATCTAGGTGTTTACAGGCTGCGCGGCTTCAGCGGGCGCGACGCGGAGCTTAATGCTCTGTGCCGCTGGCTGCTCGAAAAGAGCGAACAGCCGGCGCTGGCGATCAGCGGTGGCCAAGGCAATGGAAAGAGTACGCTGGCTACCGCGGCTGCGTGGAAGACGATTCACCACTTTCCGGACGGAATCATCTGGGTGGGAGCCGCGGGCCGGGACCGCTTCCGCATGTACGACATTGTGCGCACGCTGGACACGGTGCTCGGCACGACCCTAACGCGGGTAAGCGAGGACCGCTGGGGAATCGGCATCCTCGAACAGCTTTACCGCCGCCGCCGTCTGCTCATTCTGGACGAACTCTCAGGCGCGACCGACCGCGAGATTCAGACGCTGGCCGAGATCATCAGCCATCTGCATGATGCGGAGAATCAGTCCCATATTGTGTTGATTGATCGCGACATTCACCCTGAGTTTGCTGAACTGGTAGGTGACCGGCACCTTCAATTGGGCGGGTTGCCGCTTTCTGAGGTAGTAGGCTTTGTCCATGCGCGTGCGCCCGAATCGGTCCGGGATACGGCGTTGCGCAACGTCGAGGGCCTGCACCGCCGGACAGGCGGCAGACCCCTGAGCATGCGACTGGTGATGGGGCTGCTGATCGACTTTGGACTATGGAGCGAGCTGGACGAGCTGCTGGCGGAGCTGCCGGCCGAGGACGGCGTCATGGACATGTCCAGCGTGGCGGGCTTTGCGGTCGAAAACTTCGCCGCATTCTGGCCGGAGGCTGGGCTGATCCTGGATCGACTGGTCAGCGCCGCGGGCGGCGCCACTTACCAGGCGCTGACCGAGCTGTTCACGGTGGGGATGGGCGCCGAGGCCGAAACACGCCAGACCTTCGAAGGCCTGGTCACGCGTGCCCTGGTCGAAGTGGACCTCTTTGATCGCAGGATCGTCGTGCAGCCGGTCGTGCGCCGCTACCTTGTCGAGGGCGCGGTCATGCTGGGCGAAGACTGGCATCGTCAGCACTCGCGTTATTATCTGCAGTTCGCTCAACGCTACCAGGAGCTGCCGGTCCAGCGCTGGCAGGAGATCGACCCGTTCTGGGGAAACGTTCACTGGGGGGCGGACTGGGCAACTGATCGGGTGGAGCGCATTTTCGGTCAATCCGTAGAGAAGATGGTCGGGGACAGGCTGGAGATCGAGGGGCTGCGCGACATGCCGATAAACTTCCCGGAGGTGCAGGGCGACCTCAAATTGATGCGCGATTACGCGCTCGCGCTGGCTCACTATGCTTTCTGGCGGCATCCGCCGGGCATCTGGCGCTGGCTGTGCGGCGGCGCGGTGGCTGCCATCGCGCTCGGCGACGCGGGCGATTTCGGCTGGATGCTGGCCAACATCGGCCGTCAGCGGTTCTTCAACGGTGAAGTCGAAGAGGCGATTGAATGGCTGCAGAGGGCGCTGCGCATTTTTGACGAGCGGGACATGCTGATGGCGATGGCTTACGGGCACACCGATCTCGGTACTTCTTTCCGCGTGCTGGAGGAACCGCGTCAGGCACTCGATCATTTCTGGCTGGCATTCGAAGCGGCCGCGCAGCTCGGCGACCCCCGTTCGCTGGCGCCCGCCTACATGAATCTTGGAAGCGCCTATCTCAGCCTGAACAATTTCGAACGGGCAGTCGAACAGCACCGCAAGGCGCTACGCGTGGCTTTGCGGCTGGGAGATGAAGGGCTGGTGGCCAGCGCCCATAACAATCTGGGACTGGCCATGGAAGGGATGGCGATGTACGCCGAGGCGCAACGAGCATACGAGTCGGCCCTTACCGTGTTTCAACGAAACCTCGACGATACCGGCATCAGCACCTGTTACAACAACCTCGGCTCCGTCTGCTATGCGCGGCAGGATTTCGCGGCCGCCCTCGACTGGTATGAGAAAGATCTGGCTCTGTCGGACAAGCGCGGCGCCTGGATGGACAAGGCGGCAACGCTGCATAACCTGGGCCATGTTGCGCTCGAACAGCAGAACCACGCGCAGGCGGCGGAGTACTTCCGGCGAAGCCGCGAGTTGTACGCCGCCTTCCAACTGGATGAATACGTGGCGGAAGAGGATGAGATGCTGGCCTACGTGGCCGCGGTAGCTTCCCCGAGCAGATCCCAACGCTAACAAAACGCTTACGTTTCAGACAGATCAGAATCTTGTCAGGCGACAGGAACTGTGCTACACTTTCTGCTGGTTTAGCACTCACGCCGTTTGAGTGCTAATTGGGTAACTAAAGGGCTGTTCAGACTGTGCAGGCGGGTTCTGTGAATGGATGGGCGGCCAGACTATCGTGTGTGATCGGATGCAATTCCCGTTTTCAAATGGCGGGCAATCTACTGTAACTGGCATTTCATCAGAAAAGGTCAAAAGGCAAGGAGGAAGTTCGAATGAATCTTAAGCCGCTCGGTGATCGGCTGGTAGTCCAGCCCCTGGAGGGAGAGGAACAGACTTCCACGGGCATCTATCTGCCGGAAACTGCCAAAGAGAAGCCGCAGCAGGGCGAGGTAGTCGCAGCGGGTCCCGGCGCACGGGACGAAGACGGCAAGCGCATCGCCATGGATGTCTCCGTCGGTGATATCGTTCTTTACGCGAAGTACTCCGGCACGAACATTAAGCTGGATGCGACCGAAGTTCTGATTCTCAAGGAATCGGACGTATTGGCGCTCGTCGAAAACTAATCTGCCCTACACTGGACAGGCTCAACTCGCCCGCCACTGGAGTGCGGGTCAAACTAGAGGAGATAGACCGCAATGGCAAAGCAACTTGTGTTTGAAGAAGAAGCCCGCCGCAGCCTGAAGCAGGGAATCGACGCCCTGGCGGATGCGGTAAAGACCACCCTCGGCCCCAAGGGCCGCAATGTGGCGCTGGACAAGAAGTGGGGCAGCCCCACAGTCACCCACGACGGCGTCACCGTCGCCAAAGAGATCGAACTGGAAGATCCGTTCCAGAACATGGGCGCGCAACTTCTCAAGGAAGCCGCGACCAAGACCAATGACATCGCCGGCGACGGCACGACCACTGCCACCGTTCTGGCCCAGTCGATTGTCAACGAGGGCCTGAAGAACGTTACGGCCGGCGCCAACCCGATGCTTCTCAAGCGGGGCATCGAGGCCAGTTGCGACGCAATCGTCGCCGCGCTCAAGGATATGGCGACCCCTGTTTCCGGTGAGGAAGAGATCGCCCAGGTCGCCAGTAACTCTGCCGCAGACACGCAGATTGGCGAGCTGATTGCGGAGGTAATGGCCAAGGTCGGCAAGGACGGCGTCATTACCGTTGAGGAGAGCAAAGGTCTTCAGTTCGAGACTGAATATGTGGAAGGTATGCAGCTCGACCGCGGTTACCTGAGCCCATACTTTGTCACCAATAACGAGAGGATGGAGGCGGAACTCGACGCGCCCTATCTTCTGATTACGGACAAGAAGATCAGCAGCGCGCAGGACATCGTGCCTCTGCTGGAAAAGCTGGTCCAGGTCGGCAAGCGTGAACTGATCGTGATTGCCGAAGACGTGGACGGCGAGGCGCTGGCCACGCTCGTGCTCAACAAGCTGCGCGGCATGTTCAACGCGATGGCCATCAAAGCGCCCGGCTTCGGCGACCGCCGCAAGGCCATGCTGCGCGACATCGCCATCCTCACCGGCGGGCAGATCCTCTCCGAAGAGGTCGGCCGCACGCTTGAGAGCGCCCAGCTTGAGGACCTCGGCCAGGCCGACAAGGTCATCAGCACCAAGGACGCCACCACGATCGTGGGCGGCCACGGCGGCACCGACGAGATTCAGGGCAGGATCGAAGAGATCCGCGCCGAGATCGATGCCAGCACCAGCGACTATGACCGCGAGAAGCTGCAAGAGCGCTTGGCCAAGCTGGCCGGCGGTGTTGCCATCCTGCGCGTCGGCGCTGCCACGGAGACCGAACTCAAGTACCGCAAGACCCGCGTTGAGGACGCCTTGAGCGCCACCCGCGCCGCGGTAGAGGAAGGCGTAGTGCCCGGCGGCGGCGTTGCCCTGATCAATGCCGTCCCCGCCCTGGATAGCGTCGACATGGAGGATGCCGATGCCGCGACGGGCGCCCGCATTCTGACCCGGGCCCTCGAAGAGCCGATGCGCATGATCGCCACCAACGCCGGTCTGGACGGCGCGGTTGTGATTGAGAAGGTGCGCGGCCTGCACGAAGGCGGTAAGGCCAACACCGGCTACGACGTCATTCAGAACGACTACGTCGACATGATGAAGGCGGGTCTTTCCGACCCCGTTAAGGTCACCCGCAGCGCTGTCGAGAACGCCAGCTCGATTGCCGCGATGATCCTGACGACCGCGGCGCTGGTCACGGATATTCCCGAGGAAGAGAAGCCGATGCCCGCCGGAGACCCCGGCATGGGCGGCATGGGCGGCATGATGTAAGCGTGGTTGGTTTGTGAACTGAATAGAGTTGAAAAGGGCGTCGGGGATGGAAAGTCTCCGGCGCCTTTTTTGTAGGTAACTCAGTGCAAGCTTGTCCAATTTCAGGACAGGGAGATCACAGTGAAATTCCACCCTTTGGAAAGGGCATTTTTCGACAAAGTGTTGAATGCGACATTGGACATACCGGTTAATGCAAGTATTCATCTGGCGGATGAGCTACTTGAGGTTACGGTCATCCCCCGAATAGCAAATAACGAATTCGTGTTGGATTACTATAATGCTCCGGAATACAGACCAGAACCACAATCCGATGAGGACGGACGTCTCATTACGCATTATTCAGGTGATGAAGCATTTGGAATTCATCCAGCATTGAAGCAAGCCTGGACGAATCGCACTCCACTTTCTGTAGAATTGCATAGAACAACGATTCCAATTGAGAAGTACTTCTATAGAGCAGATCCTATATTGGACGCCAGAGTACTATATGCTGATTATAGACACAGCGGTCGTCTTGTTCTGAATGACAATCGAATCACAGTACAGGAACATGAATTCAAGAGAGCTGAATTCTCTCTTGCAGATTTTCCAGACTTTTCGGTGCCAGGGCACAGTCTGGGACCTCTGTTTAAAAGAGGAGAGTACGAAGACTTTAGCAGGGAACTACAGTCGGCAGTCAGTAGAGTAGAAGACTTCGCCGAGATTATAGTTAAGACTCCACCTCGAATGACGCTTCAAAGTGATGACGGATGGATAGTCACGATAAAGCGGGACGAGGAACAAGTCAGGGATTCAGCGAGTCACACTGGATTTATCGAAAAAGAAAATGGTGCGGAATACGGCATCGATGAATTCGACGACCTCTTGGAGTGCTTGAAGTACTTCCTCGCTTTTGTAGCAGGTGTATATCGTCATCCCTCTTCGGTGATCGGATATGATTCACATGGCATTCCATTTTGGGGACAGATAGGACACTTTGACATTAGGCACTCCCGAACATACAATTGGTTCAACAACAGGCACAGCGGTCCATTCAGCACATATCTGGAACACCTATTCCCTTTGTATCGTCGCAAATGGAAAAGGAATCGAGATGCTGTTGTTTCAATCGTTACATCCTATGCGCATAGCAATGTGATGAGGCAAAGTGGTCTTCCGGAAGACTCTCTGGCGAAAAGTTACGCAGGATTAGATGTGCTTGCAGGGGCGATGCTAAATGAATCGAGGCCAAAAAGAAGGAATTCCGAAGGGAAAATTGGTCAGGCACTTTCGAGAACAAATATCCCGTTTGTTCGTTTGGAAGAATCCAGAACACCCAGAGCCGTAAGGCTTTGTCAGAATCTAAAGCTTAACGCCAAGAAAGGAAACCGTCTACTTTCACGTATCCGCAACTATGTGACACATCCTCTCAATGTAAAGATGAAAGATGAAGAAGAAAGGACATTGTACAGGCAACATCTTGATAATGATCCGGGACAATACTTCTATTTGCAGGACTTAAGTCAGTTCTATCTGGAGTACATGTTCCTGGAGTTCTGCGGCTACACACCACAAGACTATAGGGGCCTAATGGAGCAGAGTCATTAACGGCATAGCCGAAGGCAAGCTATTCACTCAAGGAGAGGAAAATGATACAAGATCTATCCAGGTCTCCCGAAGCCTTTATCGAAAACAGGCTTGTTTTTGATCGGGATGAACTCATATACATTTCACAGTTGGAAGAAGCATATCAATTTTGGTTGGGCGTCGAGCGAGTTTCCGAAACAGATAAGGATGAGTTGATTAAAAAAATCGTGCAGGGAGAAGCTGTCAGAGGGTTATATGGAATCACTGACATCGCCTGCATTTATGGCGTCGCCCTCCGCCGAAATTAGGATTATGTCAGCGTAAGACACTGAACTCTGTGGAGTATGAGCGTCACATCCAATGCAGAAGTGGAATGTCCGCACGATGATACAGCGAACAATGGTTGGGCACTGCTTTCCGCTGTCGGACTTAATCTGCAAAAACTCAAATCGGGGTTTAACTCCAGAACGTATGGGCAAAGGAATTTGTCCCAGTTGGTCATGTCTCGCCCAGATTTATTTAAAGTGAAAAGAGAGGACCACCTTTCAGTCAGAGTGAAATCCTGAAGTACACTTACCCGCCCCTACACCTCAGAAAATCTCCGCCAACGCAACGCTGAATCCCTCCAGCGTCGGTGGACGCAGCGTCTGCCCTTCCCCGTAGATATCGCTGACATCGAAGCCGCTCTCGCCCCGCAACAGCACCGTGATCGTTCCGGCGTCGGGGTCTACGATCCAATACTCCTTCACCCCGTGCCGGGCGTACAGGTCCAGTTTGATCGTCCTGTCGCGCTCGGCTGTGGCCGGGGAGAGGACTTCCACGACCAGGTCGGGCGCGCCGCGGACGTTCTCACGCGTGAGGATGTGGCTTCGCCGGGAGGAAACGAACAGAACATCCGGCTGCACTACGTCCATATCCGACAGTACAACGTCGGTGGGGGCAGCAACAACTGCCCCCAATCCTTGCTCCTCGACATATAGATAGAGACGAGATGCCAGTGCTATCGAAATCATCTGGTGGCCTGTAAGCGGCGCCGGCGGCATAACCAACTCTCCGTTCAGAAGTTCGTAGCGCTCGTCGTCCGAGGTTTCCAAGTAGTCGGCGTATGTGAGTTTAGTCTTTACGTTTATCACATCGGGCCTCCTTGTTAGAAGCAGGGAGAGTAAACCCCTTGTCCTCGCTTCTGTTCTGTGCCAACCATAGCACAAATGTATTAAAATTCAAACCATTGGGGCAGCCACCAGACAGCGAGGACTGCGCTTCTACCTGTACGCCGGCAACCCCGCCACAAGCTCCACCGTCTCCAGGCTGACGGCGATCACGCGGCCGATGAGGTTGACGATGTACCAATCATCCTCCGCCCGGTTCGGATCATTCACGATCCCGCTGCGCTTGTCCGTCTTCACCCGGTACTGGTCGATCACCCACTCCAGCGCCGAGCGGTTGCCGAGGCGGTAGGCGAAGACTGCGACGGGGATGCCATCCAGCGCAACCCGAAACTTGTAGGCCGCGGTGTGTCGCCGCCGTTTCTTGACCATCTTTCTGCCCCTCCACAGGCTCGGCAGTTCGTTCCATTATGCACCTTAGCTCGTGGTCCAGTTTTTGGGGCCCACTTCATACGTCCAGAATTGAGGCTACATTCTCGCATCTGGCGCCCAATGCCAACACAGTCGATCTCAAGTAGGCGCTGGGATATCTGGGGCAGATCACGCCCCGCACAACCAAATCCGCGAAATCAAAATCCGCCACGAGACGTGGCGGATTTTTCGCGTTTGCCCGCGCCTTCAACCTCCATTGCATTCCGTGTCGCTCTCCCTGCCGACCGTATCGTATTATATAGTTCCCTTTCTTTTCGTCTTTGGCGGCGCGCAGGAACTTCCAGCCGTTTTCTGTAAGCCCCATGGGCCAATGATGGTTACATTATCGGGCGAGCGCTTTGGGGGTGTTCATTCTTGGATTCGCAATTCTACCACGCGCAAAACTGGCGATGTGATCATTCCAAGACTAATGCTCTCATACGTATAGACCCCGATCACTTCAGCGACAAATTCTATCGTATCGCCTTGAATAATTCTGAGAGGCGTATGCGGGTAAGTCAGTATGAGAGTCTTCCCAATTCCGTCGTCCATCCGATTCACGATCATCCCGTCATCAAGTGCTTGGACGACCGCCGCATCGCCAAAATAGACCCATTTTCCTATATGCGATTCGTTGTTGCGGATCAAATCGTTTCTGTCGATTTCAATGGCGGCCTGGCGCGCTTCCTGCCAAGCCGATATCTCCCCTGCCTCCGTCACCGAAACCAATGTTGACGATATCCACGCTTTTTGATCATCGTTCACGCAGCAGAACTCATACCAGCCCGCCTGCTCCTGATATGGTCCCGTCAGAACGTCATCCTTGCTCACTGTACCTACTATAGCGTGTTGCGTACCAGGACCATTACGCGCATTGCCGCGTGCGACGGTAACGACCAGAACGGTTTCGGGTTCTGGAACAGGTGTTGGCGTTGGGGTCGCCACTGGTGTCGGCGTAGGCGCTGTACGTGTCTCTAAAGCAGCCAAGCGTTCATCATTGTCGTCTACACGATCAGTGAGTTCGGCCAAGGCTTCCGCAATGCTTTCAAGCGTGAGTTCGCCCTGAGCCACAAGAACAGCTGTCGGCAACAGAAACAAAAAAGAGGCGAGAGCGGCGATACGGAGAAAACGATTCATGGGATGTCCCTTTGGTGGAATATGGTGGATATGGCGCCATTGATACGCCTTAGCTCGTGGTCCAGTTTTTGGAGTCCACTTCACTGTACGAAGTATAGCACATATGTGCTGGATTCCAAAAATCAGTACGGCCGCCGGACAACATGGGCTTCGATGCTACCCATAGCCATAGCCCGGCAACCCCGCCACAAGCTCCACCGTCTCCAGACTGACGGCGATCACGCGGCCGATGAGGTTGACGATGTACCGCGGATCCTCCGCCCGGTTCGGGTCATTCACGATCCCGCTGCGCTTGTCCGTCTTCACCCGGTACTGGTCAATAATCCACTCCAGCGCCGAGCGGTTGCCTAGACGATAGGCGAACGCCTCCGCCGGCGCCCCGCCCAGAGCCAGGAAATCGTTGTAGCGGATCTGCGTCCTGTCCTTGGAGAGGCGCATTTTCTCCACGCGATAACTGAGCGACTGCCCCGGTGTCTCGATCTCCTCGAGCGCATAAGGGGATATCTCCTCATAGCCGACGTGGATATCGGCCAGCCGCGCGCCGGCCGCCGTGAAGGCGCGAAAGTCGGGGGCGAAGGGCAGGCGCGGCAGTTCGCGCTTGAGGTTGGCCTGGTAACGCTCGCGATAGCCGGGGTGGTGCAGCAGGCCGTAGATGTAATGGAAGATATCCCACTTGCTGATCGTGTCGTCACCATAGTGGGCGCGGAACCGCGCCAGTGCCCAGTCGGTGATATTTTCGCTGCGGTTGTTGCCGTCCTCGTCGTATATGTAGAAGGGGAAGCACTGGGAACCGCCTTGCGGAAGTTGGTCGGCAAGTTTGTTGACCATCAACGCAAACATCGACCAGTCACCGCCGACCTTGAGCCAAATCACGCGATTCTCCGTTTCAGTCTTCGGTGTGGGGAATATAGAAGGGAAGACGTACACAACATCGTTCATCACGCGGTCAAAGAACAGACTCAATTTGGTAAACGGACGATAGAGAGAATCTCTCACCTTTTGTTCACTGTATTCGGCAAGTCTGCCCCGCTTCAACTTGGCCTTCAGGTCCCGACTCCAACTTATTCCCTTGTCATCATAAGCCACAAAATCATCAACGTTGCCGCCCTGGTTCCCCAGCCGTTCCCACTTGAACACCTGCTCGTTATAAGTTTCTATCGTCCGGATCATATTTTCGCTGAGCACGTCTCGTTTGAAGTTGTACACCCACGCATCCCGATTGGATTTGACACCGCTACTGAATCTGTGAAATATCACATCCGCGGCCTCACCTTTTGCCGCCTTTGCTTCCCTGCTTCCCAGCGGCATAAAGGTCTCAAACTCGGCGTGGAGACCCTCCGTCAGCCACGTGTGCCGCTTGTCCGGCGTAATCCTGGTCCAATCGACGTTGCCGTACTGTCGCTTTTCATCGAGATAGCGGTACTTCTCCTCCTTGCGCCAGTTCTCATCAACGCGGGCGTAGAACATCTCCGCCGGAGAGCCCGCCTTGCCGCGCCTTTTGACGAAAAAGTTGATGCTGACGCCGACCTGAATGCCAAAGACGTTGTGCGTCGTGCCTGACAGCTTGGGATTCTTGCGCACGTTCCCGCCCAGATCGAGGATGTAGATGGCGTCAAAGTCGTCTGCCAGATGTTTGCGCATCCCATCGGTCGCAACGCCGTCGAGAAAACCGTTGTTGCTCACAAAGGCGACAATGCCTTCATCGCCGATGCGGTCCGCCGCCCAGCGAACTGCCTTGACATACGGGTCGGCGAGCGCGTTCTTGTTGGTCGCTCTGGAGTCCTTCGAATAGGTCTCCCGCACCCGCTTGTCCATCGTCTCGTACTTGCGGTTCTTGTTGTTGTCGTTCTCGTTGACCTGCCCGACGTTGTACGGCGGGTTGCCGATGATGACGGTGATCTCCTGCCCCTGCTGCGCCTGCACGCGCGCCGTGTTCTCCGGCGCAAACAGGCTCGGCTGGATGTCCTCGGCCAGCTCGAACGTGTCCACCAGGCAGATGCCGGCGAAGGGCGCGTACTGGCCGGTCAACTCGTAGTACTCGTGCTCGATGTTCATGGCCGCGATGTAGTAGGGCAGCAACATCACCTCGTTGCAGTGCAGCTCGTGCGCGTACTTGTGCGGCAGGCTGCCCAGCCGCCCGATCTCCGCCAGGTGGCGCATGACGCGCAGGATGAAGTTGCCCGTGCCCACGAACGGGTCCAGCAGATGGATGCCGGGATCGGCCAGTGCGCGCCCAAACTCGCGCTGCAACAGCGCCTCGACCGAGCGCACCATGAAGTCGACGAGCGCCTGCGGCGTGTAGACGATGCCGTGCGTGTCCGCCACCTCGACCGAAAAGCCCTGGAAAAACTGCTCGTAGACGGTGTTGAGAAAACCCTGCTTCTCCGAAAAGTCGTTGATCGTGGCGGCCGTCGTTTCGATTGCGCCGTAAAAGCGGTCCAGCGGGCGGAAGAATTCGCGGCGGCTGAAACGCCGGCTGGTCAGCGCGCGCGCCGCCTCCTCGATCTCGCGCGCAATCACGTTGCGGCCCACAAAGTCCGGATTGTCAAAGACCCGCCGGAAGATGCGCTCGGTCAGCAGGTGCTGGATCAGCATCTCCTCAACCGCCTGGTCGGAGATGTTGGGGTTGATCGCGGCGCGGCAGAGATCCGCGAATCTGCCGAAGGCGTCGATAAAGCCCTGGTTGTCGCGCCGTTCGCCTTCGATCAGTTCCAGCAGCGCCGCGGCCAGTTCCGGCACCACCGCCTTGAACTCTTCGACCGCCTGCTGCCAGCGTTCAAACGCCGGCGGCTGGTACGCAAAGAAGGCGCGCAGCCCGGCGACGAGCGCGTCCGGCGTCTCCACCGGCGCGTCCCACACCCGCTGCCCCTGCTGGATGACAACCATGCGCGCCGGCGACTGGAACAGGATATTGTCCTGCGGATAGCCGGCGTCCAGCTTGCGGCTGATCTCCGCGTCGAGGTCGTCCGCCGCGTCCTTGGCCTCCCAGTAGCCGCGCGCCAGTTTGAAACTGTCCAGCAACGCGCCGTCGATGCGGATGGCCTGCCCGCCGGACCCCGTGCGCGCGTACTGTTCGGCCAGCGTCCAGCCGAACGGTTGCGCCGCGGCGCGCAGCAGATTGGCGAACGCGGGCGCGACCGCGCCCTCATGCACCGCGCCGAGTTGGGTCAGTCTGTGGATCTCAGTGAAGTAGTCCTTGACGACCTTGTGCGTGGCTTTGAGTTGGAACATGGGCGGGGTCGGTCTGATGGAGGAAATGACATTCGTTACGACATTGTAAGAGGGTAGAAATGCGCTTGCAAACTGCTACAGGCAAGCACTGCCACCACGAAAACGACCTACATTTGCCGATTCAGCCGGCGCCATCACCGCCGCCGTAGGCGCGATACTCCACCAGCGCCGAGCGGCCGGAGACGTCAACGATCCGGGTCAAGAGCTCGTTTCCGTCGACATCGGTGAGACGCAGATCTTCCTTCAGAAAGAAGGAAACCGGCTGCGGCAGGCCCTGGTTGACGGCGACATTGGACGTGTAGAGGTAGGTTCTGTCATGTGTGTCTCGAACGGGATTCAGCCGACCCGTCAGTCCGGGAAGCGTGCCGGCCCCCTCCGGGAAGATTACGCTGCCCCCGCCGGGTAGATGTTTCATTTCGATTACGAGCGCTCTTTGGCTCGGCGTCCACGCACGCTCAAGGTGGGCAGCGTACCCCTGAGCGGCCGCGTAGACAGTCATGGGTAGCTCAGTGGTGTGCAAAGAGACGGTCGCCATCCCCTCCTTATCACTCGTCGCGCGTTGCCAAGTGTGGTTGGGGAACAGTACGAGGACATCGACGCCTCGCAGGGGTCGCGCGGCATCGCGCACCGCGATCTGCGCCTGCGCCGCGCTTGGCTCCAGCGGCGCGGCGGGGAGAAGCACGAGCAGATCCTCATCCCCCACAATCCGAAATTCGGCCGGTTTCCCGCTTATGCCCAAGGTCTCGCGCTGGATGATCGGAACGCCATCGCCGCGGCGCTCCATGAAATAGCGCCGCTCCCCGCGGCCGCGCACATCGCCGGTCGGCATCCTGCCCAGCACGGAAACCAGCAGCTCGTTGCGCGTGGCCTGGCGGTCGGCAATGTTGGCGACGGTCAGACTGTTGGGCAGCGTGCCCGGCGACTGAATTTCCAAGCGGTCCGCAAAGAGGGAAAGCCGGATGCGGCTGCCGCGCATTGCGTAATCGCGGTGCGCCACCGCGTTGACGACGGCTTCGAAAATGGCACGCTCGCTGAATTGGGGCAGATCGATACGGGCCGGATCCTTGTGGGCCGCGACCTGCATATTGCGCACGGCGAAGGCAACGGCCTCGGCGATCTGTCGGTTCAGCGGCCCGACGATTGTCTGCGCGTCAACCTGCCCGGAGGCGCGGTCAGTTCCGCGGTAGCGGGTGGCGGTGATGCAGGCGTTCGGCAGCCACTCCTGTGGGTCATGGCTACATAGAAGCACGCCGGCGACGGTCGCCGTTTGCGGGCCGTCGGCCGCGTCGCTCAACAGGCCCAGCTTGGTCAGCGCCAGCTCGGGATCAGAAGCGCCCTGGACGCTCAACAGCGGCCGCCATAGAGACTCGTCCAAGGCGCCGAATCCGCTTCCGGGAACGGGCTGTTTGTCGAACCAGAGAAAGCGCGCCTGGGCACGCTGTTGAGCCAGCCGCAACTGGTCATCACTCAACATTCTCCTCTTGGAGCTGCCCACGCGGCGAAAACTTCCTCCAGGGCTGTTGTGCAGAGCGTATCCTGCGGCCACATCTACTGCGAGGAACGCGTTGTTGTCCAACTCCAGGCGCAAGGTATCGACTTCGATAGTGGGCTTGACCGTATCGGAGCAAATGTTGACCACCAATTGCTCGACAGCGTCCAACTGCGCTCGGGTCATCCCCTGGACTTGGCCGTCATCGGTGACGCCGCACAGCGTCACCCCGCCATTCCCATTCGCGAAGGCCGCCAGTTCATCGGCGAGGTCGTCGCTATCGGGGGAGACCGGGCGGTTGCCGCGGAATTCAAACTGCTTGAACTCCCACCGGCTGTCCTCGCCCAATCGCAACCGGCGCCTGATCTCATTGTCGCTGAAAGTCATTGGGGACATGCCCATTTCCTCAAGCTCGCCTTTCAGATCTCCCCCGGATGTACAACGCGTTTCAACTCAGTTCACCAGCCTCCTTTACGGAACACGACGCCCTGCTTGCCGAGTAATACCCCCCGCCTGCGCAAGACCGGCACAACGAAACGCCGTCCCCCACGACCTCCCGCTCATTGATAATCTCTTCACCGCAGCCATCACAGTTGACCCGCGCGCCGGCCCGGCTCACGATCGCGGCGATCGGTTTCACCAGCGCCACCCACTCGAAGGAGAGCAGCTCGGCGTCCGGCATGCGCTGGTAGCCGTGCAGCATCGCGAAATAGCGCCGCTTCTGCTCCGGGGCGTAGTCGCGGGCACGGTCGCGGACATCGATTTGGGGCGCGACTCGCAGGGCGCGTTCGGTCTTCACGTCGACGAAGGTGGCGGCGATTTTGCCGTAGTCCTCAACTCGCAGTGTGCGGCCGCCTACGGATACCCCCACAGCCGCCTCGACGCCGTCTACGAAGCAGCCGTCGGTCTCCACGATGACCAGCAAGCGCTTGTCTTTGCGGGGCGCCTCTAGCTCCAACATTGCTGTTGCGGCGATGGCGCAGCGTGCGCCAAGCACCTGGCGCGGGCAGAGATGTTTGTGGCGGGCGGAGGCCAGCTCCAGCGCCTTTTTGAGCTCAGGCGAGACGGCCTGTGTTGGCGTATCGGTCGGTATTGCCATTGGCGCACCTCCCCGGGTGCGGAATTCCGGCTTCGGGCCCTGCTGACAGTTGTCCGAAGGCTGCACGCGTTCCTTTGCGGCGACCTTGCCCCATTATACCATTGAGATCAAGTCACTGGTCTTGTGCGCAGCGGAATCGTTGGCGAGTTGGAGAGCGGCCGGACACGCGCGAACTGCTACAGCCATGACGGAAAGTATACGATTGTGTTAGAATGCGCAGCATGATGAACGAAAGCGGCAGGCGCATGCACGACATCCCACCTACTGAGACGACCGTCGTCGTCGCGATGAGCGGCGGCGTCGACAGTTCGGTCGCGGCAGCCTTACTCACCGAGCGGGGCTATCGGTGCATCGGCGTGATGATGCGGTTGTGGGCGGAGGTAGCGAGCGGCAAAGGCTCCGGCAACAAGTGCTGCGATGAAGAGAGCGTGGACGACGCCCGCCGCGTCGCCGACCGGTTGGGCATGCCGTTCTATCTGATCAATGTCGAGCGGCCCTTCAAAGAGAAGGTCGTCGATCTCTTTATCGACGGTTACAGCGACGGGCTGACGCCCAACCCGTGCCTGGCCTGCAACCGGCACATCCGCTTCGATTATCTGCTCAACTATGCCCGGCGATTGGGCGCCGATTACCTGGCGACAGGCCACTATGCCCGACTGCGGCGGCAGCCGGACGGCAACGTGCATTTGCTGCGCGGCGTGGATGCGCAAAAGGATCAGTCCTATGTCCTGAGCATGCTGGGGCAGTCCGAGTTGAGCGACCTGCTCTTCCCTGTAGGAGACTTTCCGAAGGAGGAAGTGCGGCGGATGGCGGCTGCGCGCGGCCTGCCCATCCACAGCAAGCACGATTCAATGGATCTTTGCTTCGTGGTTGACGACGATTACCGCCGCTTTCTCAGCGATTGGGCTCCGGATGCGATGACAGCGGGCGAAATTGTGGATATCGAAGGCAACGTGCTGGGCCAACACGACGGGTTGCCGAACTATACCGTCGGGCAGCGGCGGGGATTGGGCCTCAGCGGGGCGGCCGCCCCTATGTACGTCGTTGCGTTGGAGCATAGTCGCAACCAGCTAATCGTCGGGCCTGCCGAAGCGCTCGGCAGATCCGAACTGATGGCTACGGACGTGAACTGGACTTCAGGCGGGCCTGTTTCAGCCGGCAGCCGGGTCCAGTGCCAGATTCGCTATTCGGGGCGACCCCTGGACTGTACGATCTATCCACAGCAGGGCGGCAGTGTGAGGGTCGCTTTCGAAGAGCCGGCTCGCGGCATCAGCCCAGGTCAAGGAGCAGTTTTCTACGACGGTCCCCTCTGTTTAGGGGGAGGGCTTATCGACAGAGTGGACCCCGGCGAAGTTTCGGCGGCAACTAAGAACGCGCCGGATCATCGTGTCTCCCTCAACTGAGGCCGAGGAGGTGCACGACTGGTTCCCGGATCGCCATTGGCGTCGCTAATTCTCAGTCCGCCAGTCCTGCTGGCTACTTTGCTCGTCACGGGTTACGCCAGCATATTTCACCTGTGGACGGGTCGTTCGCTGCGGGAGCTGCCGCAGTACCTGATTGCGGCTGGCGCAGGATTTCTGCTGGGGCATTGGGTGAGCCAGACTCTGCAGTGGAATATCTGGCAGGTTGGGCAACTTAGCCTGTTAGAGGCGACGCTGGCATCCGTCGTTGCCCTGATTCTCGTAAGGGTCGTCACGCACTAATTGCGAAGCTGCCGCGCGGCGCAGCCGTATTTTCTGCTGGCTGAACCGGACGTCGTCAACTCGACCGATTGCAAAAGGAGAGCATTGTGGTCAGCGCCACAGTTCGGGATATCGCCATCATTCTGGTTGCGCTAGAGATTCTCATAATGAACGGCCTGCTGGTGGTTCTCATCTGGCAGGTCTGGCGTCTGGTCAAGATGATCCAGGTCGAGATGAAACCGGTAATCAAAGACAGCCAGGAGACGGTCGGCACGGTCAAAGGTTCAGCCGAGTTTGTGAGCGCAAGTTTCATTTCGCCTCTCATATCCACGAGCAGCAGGCTGGCCGGGATCGTGCGCTCGGTACAGGTAATCAGGTCGGAGTTGAAGAGTTCTATGGGAGATATGACGCCGGCACGACGCCGGTCCCGGGTCGCTGACACCGACTCGCCCCATGAGGCGACGGACTCTCCGCCTTCAGCACCCTGATTCAGGGGCAGAGTCCATGCCGCCGCGATACGTAGAGCAACACTTCTCCTTCCGTCGGCGCCTGACCCCTTCCATAGCCACGCAATCTCCTACGACCCTTTCGATACTGACGCCGGTAACTGCGCCGGCCACGACCAGATTGCACTCGACACGCTTGGGTGTTGTGATCCGGGCGCCGGCGCAGTTCTTTCGGCGGTGCACCTTGCAGCAAAGTGACTTCTCTCCTGGATTGAATCAGCCGGATAGGTCTAAACGCGGACCCTTTCAAGGGACGAAGGACTCTCGGAGTTTCTGAATGAACTACTGGCAGACCGAGTTGATCCGACTGCGCGGGGTGGAGCCGGAGGACGGCGAAACTTTCTGGCGCTGGAATCAGGACAGTGAGATGGCACGAAATCTTGAGTTCGTCTGGCCGCCTGTTTCACTTTCCCAAGTGCGGGAATGGGCCGCCTCCGAGGCGAAGAAGAGGATGGAACGCGACTCCTTCAGATGGGTCATCGAAGATTCCGATGGAACGCCGGTCGGTTTCATTCACACCCACAATTGCCATCCCCGCAACGGCGTATTCAAGTACGGACTGGGCGTTGATGCCTCCCGCCGCCGCAAAGGCTTTGCCGCGGCTGCAATACTGCTCATTCTTCGCTACTATTTTCAAGAGTTGCGCTACCAGAAGGTGACCGTTCAGATGCACAGCGAAAACAAGGGCTCGCGTGCATTGCACGAGAAGCTGGGTTTTGTGCATGAAGGCGCAGTGCGACGGGCGATCTTCACTGGCGGACGTTTCCTGGACGAGCTCTACTACGGCATGACAGTTGAGGAGTGGCGGCAGCGCCATGGAGAGGCAGACGGATGAGCCGCGCCATCAGTGCGAAGCAAATTGACCCGTCGTCCGCCGAGTGGCCGGGCAAGCTGCGCGAGATCAGGAGGCATTTGGAGGAGCGGCCATCGCTGCTGCCTCATCACTTTCTGGAAGCGGTTTTGCCGAAAATTGGCGGAGCCTGCGTCGCTCTCTATCACGCCTCGCACGACGATGCGAGTCCCCCTTGCGGTTACGCGTTTTTGCTCCCGCGGGGCATTGGTGTTGAAAGCGCCACCTATACGCTGCGCTACGAGCATGTTGGCGGTTCAACCGGGCTTAGCGCCGACGAGATTTCGAGCGCCGTCGAAAAGATTCTGCCTCCGGACCAGGAGACGCACTTCTACCTTCCCGACGCGGACCACACTTTTACACCCACGCATATTGATGTTGACGGAGTTGACTGCGGGCGTCCCGACGCGGAAGAGGCTGCAGAAGTTCGTACAATGCAGCAGTCGATTTGGCACAGCCCGCCGGACGGGCTCTACCCCAGTGATTTGCATAGCGACGAAGGGGGCATGGGTTGCTCGCTGGTGGCCCGCGTTGACGGGGCTCTGGCCGGATTTCTGTTGGGATTTCTTCGGTTTCCCACCGTTGCAGCCGTGCCGGGGCTGCAACGATACCGCCGGGATCTGCAGTTGGAATCTCAACTGCTTGCCGTCGCCCCCGGCATGCGCAGGCGCCGCATCGGCCAATTGCTGAAACGGCTGCAAGCCCGTCAGGCATTGGAGATGGGCATCGACTTGATCAACTGGACGACGGACCCGCTTCTCTTTGCCAATGCCCTGCTCAATTTCACTCGCTTAGGCGCCGTCGCCTGCGAATTTCAGCCGAGTCTGTATTCATTTCGAAACGAATTGAACCGCGTGACTGCTTCCAGACTGAATATGTTGTGGGCGGTTCGTTCAAGGCGAGTGCAGAAGGCGCTGCGGGGCAACGGACAACCCGGTCCTTCCGAGGTGGAAACAGACCCGGCGTTGACAGTTGTCAACCAAGGAAACAGATCGCCGGTCTTCAGCGCTGCCAGCGCCCGTATCGCTATCGAAATCCCTTCCGACTGGGTGACGCTACAGCGGCATGACCAGCCGGCCGCGCAACGCTGGCGCGACATCACAAATCAACTGCTGGACCGTTACCTCGGTTCACAGCCGGGCCGGTATTTCATTACCGGTACGGGGGTAAGCGGTTCACGGCGCTACATTATAGGCGAGCGTGTGGATAGCAGGCTGCTGGACGATTTGTTCGCGCCGGCGGCGCAAGACGCCGATTAGCCTTTGCTGTGCAACAGGAAGGTCGTGCAGAACGAGTCTTCGGCAGGAAAATTGAACCTTCAAATCAGTAGGCGGTCGATCTCGACATCGTGGCGCGTCTTGCGGGCTTGAACTAATGCGCGCTTTTGGAGTACGTGCGGCAGGCCGAGGAGGCCCGCGATCTGGCCTCGCAGGCGGGCGCGGGCAGCGCTGCCCCGACAGTTGCGCAGCGCGTCAGCAGCGATCGAGAGTTGCGCTTTGACGATCTGCATGGAATGGCTCAGGAGGAGCGAGGTCGGCATGTTTTTGGCCAGAGCCCAAATCGTGTTCCGGCCCACGTAGAAACTGCTCAGCTCGTCGCCGCCGCTGCCGCCCAGCTTATGATAGACACGCGCCGCCGGCGCAAATACCGCCTGCCAGCCAAGGAGCTGGGCCCGGAACGAGAAGTCCACGTCCTCGATATACATCCAGAATTCCTGGTCAAATCCATCGAGGGCTTCCCAAAGCTCTCGGCGCACGGCCATCGCCCCGCCGCAGCCGCCAAACACGCCCTCCGAATTGTCAAATTGGCCGCTATCGATGGCCCAAACACCGCGGTTCCGCGGAATCCCGTCCCGACCCATCATGTCCCCGGCCGTGTGAATGCGGTCGCGTTCCTCAAAGAGCAGAAGCTTGGCGGCTACGATTCCCGCGCGGGGGTGTGAGCAGATCGTCTTGGCCAGCTCGACCAGGAAGTCCGACGCGGGTTGCGTGTCGTTGTTGAGAAGCACAATATACCGGCCTCGCGCGGCTCGGGCAGCCATGTTGACGGTGGTGACGAATCCTGTGTTTTCACGGCCGGCCAGTATGCGCGCCTTGCCGGCATTATTTTGTACCCATCGAACTGAGTCGTCGCTGCTGGCGTCGTCGGCGAATATGACTTCAAAGTCGGTAAACGACTGGGAAGACAGTCCGGCGAATAGGTCGGGCAGGTGGCGGACGCCGTTGTAATTGGGGATGAGTACTGAAAAAAACATCGGGCGTCCGAACTGCTCATCTGGTTGGCCCGCACTTCCCTTTTCACCGTTCTCATTCATGGCATATCCCAGTTCATTGATTAAATTCCGTCTGCACATAAGCCCGAAGAGCGTCACGCCAGTCGCGCAGGGCGATACCGAGAGCCGCGCCGGCCTGGTTGACCAGGACCGCGTGGGGGGGAGGCGTCGTTGGGCGCGGCCATTCAAGCGCGCTGATGGGCTCGATGGGGAGCGCCTCGCGTCCTGTCAGGCGCATCAGCTCGACTGCCCAGTCGTAGCGGCTGGCGCAGCCATCATTTACGAGATGGTAGATGCCGTAGCGCCGCGTCTCGATCAGCTTCGCAATCGACGCGGCTACGTCCGGGGCGTAGGTCGGGTTACCGTATTCGTCGTTCACAACGCGCAGAGCCCCGTGCCGGTTGGCGGCGGCGCTGATCTTGGCGGGAAAATTGCCGCTGCCTGCGCCGTAGAGCCACGCCACCCGCACGATGTAGAGGCGGTCCAGGGTTGCGGTTGCGGCCTGTTCCCCCGCGGCCTTGCTGCGGGCGTAGACGCTGCCGGGAGAGGCCTGTTCATATTCGTGGTAGAAACGGCCCACCGTCCCGGCAAACACCTCGTTCGTACTCACCTGTACCAGCGTTCCGCCGCAGCGGGCGCAACCTTCCGCCAGGTATTTGGGGCCAAGCGCGTTGACCCTGAAGGCGAACTGGGGGGCCTTCTCGGCCCCGTCGACGTCGGTCCAGGCGGCTGCATTGATGACGATATCCGGGGCAGTTTCTGCCACAGCGTCGGCGATCGCCGGGTCGGCAACGTCGTATCGGGGGCGCGTCCAGCAGGTCAGCTTCTCGGTTGAGTCAAACTGTTCTGCCAGGGCCTGCCCGAGTTGTCCGTTTGCGCCTGTGATCAGAATATGCGGCATGGCACTCACTTGTGCGCGTGGGTTCGACCTGCCTCTTCACCACGAGAACGTCACTGTTTTCGCGCTTCAGTATAACCGACCTTCTGCGCGCGACCGAAGATTTGCCTGCGACCAGTGTGCAGGATTTCAGAGACAGCGAGAGAACCGCTGGGCGCGCCGGTGGCTGGCAAACATGGCTCACTGCAGTGTCCGGCAAGTTCGTTCTCATCTTTCCCCGGTATCCTGTTCCAGGAGGATTCTGATCAGGTCCGGCAGACGGTTTCGCAGCGGGAAGAGATCGTTGTATCCTACGTGGCCCCCGAAAGGCAGGACATGGACCTGTAGCCGGGGATGGGAAGGCAGAGCGGCGATATCGTCGGGAGGTATGAGGGGGTCGTTGGCCGCGGTGAGAATTGTCAACGGGGCTGCCAAGTCAAGAATCTCTTTGGGCTGGACACTGTAGGCATCAAGGTATTCTCTGACGTCATTGAAGAAGGGCATGCTTTTCGTCACCCAGTCGCTCATTTCCCAGATAGTCGGAACGGATGCCAGAGGCGTAAAGTCGTATAGATCCGGAAAGAGCTTCTGTTTTTTCAGGAGCGATTCAAGCCAGAGGCGGCGAAAATAGCGGCGCAGGAGTCGGTGGTTGTCCAGGAGGATACATGTGCGCCGAGGATTGAGGACGGGATTGACTGCTATGGCCCGGCGCAAATAGGGGATGGGGCTGCGGGCATGCCGCAGGGCCATGCGGACTACGAAATTGCCGCCAAGCGACGCGCCGATGATGAAAAACGGCATGCCCGCAGCGAGAAGTCCAACCTGCCGGGTCGCGGCGTGGACCTCCTCGATCAGCGTTGCAAAGAAAATCCCCTTGTTCAGGTGGTGCGTCGGTCCATGGTCCCGCATATTCAGGCGCACGACGTCATACCCTGCCCGAATCAGCGCGCTGCCCAGGATCAGATTGTAGGCGGAGTGACTGTCTCCTTCCCAACCGTGCAGCAGCATTGCCAAACCTTTGGGCTTGAAGCGCGCGTTGATGGAAGAGCGGCTGGGCGTGTAAAACCCCAGCAGCCGCACGGTGCGGCCAGGCTCGAGATCTGTCCTGTCAGGGCCGGCATCGAACAGGATCATCTGCTCGTCTTCGATGACGAACCTGGCATCCCGGGGAATATGCCGGCCAAGGACCGTTTGCAGATTTCCGTTACGTAGAAGCCGGTGGGGCCGATACACGTTTTCAGGGTCAGAGGGCCATGAATGCATTTTCTAACTCATCAGGTCTTTTGTACACCGCGGCGATTGGAAAAGGGTGTGCGCCAGATTTGGGGGCGCCTCACTGGGATCGCGGGCGTCTCGCCCGCAGCCTGTGCAGTTGGACAGAGGCAGCCGGAAACTCACCCCCATTTTGGGATGCACCCTTGGAAAAGGGCTTCTTCTTCTCAGTGAATCGATATCGAAGGCAGGCGAGACTTTGTGGGCCCAAATCTGAATTTTTGTCCCGTTATTTGTTCGTCTTTGCACAGTGGACTATAATACGCTACAATTCTATGATATTATTCTCGCGCCCCTCGCCGAGTCAATTGGGTTGGCCGCTTTTTTGCGGCGGACGGTGGCAAATACAATTATTCCGGCGCCGTCTCTGCCCCAGTATATTGTACTGTAGTGGAAAACGAGGTCTCATACAATGGTTAATCAGTTAGCGCGCCTTGGAGAAGAGGCGATTGGGGTCCATCCCGATGGCATCTCCACGGCGGCCATAGACGCCCCTTCCCTTGAGTCCTTTCTGAACGGCGCCGGTGAACAGGTCGATGCTTTTTCGGAGAGAATTGATGCCTGGTGGGAACGTACCGAAGAGGCGAAGGCCAGCGAACACTACTACTATTTTCAGCCGGTAGATTCTCTGGAAGGGCCCTGGGTACATACTGAAGGGAAGCGCAAACTGATGTTTGCGACCTACAGTTACTTGGGACTGATAAACCATCCTCGCATTGTAGCGGCAGCCAAAGCGGCAGCAGATAAGTATGGCACGGGTACTCACGGCGTCCGCATTCTTGGCGGAACGTTAGATCTTCATGCCAAAATGGAGAGGACGATTGCCGATTTCGCCCGGCGGGACGAGGCCATTGTTTACAGTTCCGGGTATGTTACCAATCTTGCTACCGTGAGCACAGTAGTTGGACGGGGAGACTGGGTGTTCTCCGACAGGTGGAACCATGCGAGTATCGTAGATGGCTGCCTGCTGGCCCGAGGCAAGTTTGTCCGATTCCGCCACAACGATATGGATGACCTCGAAAGACAGTTGCGCCGCGCCCCGGAAGGCGCCGGCAAACTGGTCATCGCAGACGCTGTATTCTCGATGGACGGCGATATTTTCAATCTTCCCGACGCGCATGAGATTTGCAGGCGATACAATGCGAGGCTGATGCTGGACGAGGCCCATAGCATCGGCGTCCTGGGCAAGACCGGACACGGGATCGAGGAACATTTCGATATGTACGGCTCTATCGATCTGAAAATGGGCACTCTCAGCAAGGCAATTCCCGGCATTGGCGGCTATGTGGCCGGCAGCGAAAAGCTGGTCACTTACTTAAGGCATACTGCGCGCGGCTTTGTCTTCAGCGCCGCGTTGCCCCCTGCGGTGGCGGCAGCCATCACCGCAGGCTTCCACGTGCTCGAAGATGAAGGCTCAGAGCGCAACCGCATCCTCCTCCGCAATGCGCAGCAGTTCACGAGCGGCCTGCAGGCCGCCGGTTTCGACACCGGACAGACCGAGTCACCGATTGTTCCAATCATGGTCGGGACTGAAGAACGCGCATTTGCAATGACCAAGTTCTGTCAAGACAACGGCATATTTGTACTGCCGGTTCTGCCGCCGGCTGTCAAGGAAGGAACTGCCCGCCTGCGGGCAAACGTCACGGCTGCCCACACTGAGGAAGACATAGAGTTTGCGTTGAGTGTCTTCATCAAGGCGGGACGCCACATTGGCGTGATCGACTGAGGCCAGCGGCGCAGACTGCGTGTGCGCAGCGCGCGCCGGTATTTTGCGCGCAACGGAACCGAAACGCAATTGTGCCGAAGCGGATTTACAATGAAACGGGTCGTCTCCATCAGCTTGGGCAGCAGCAAGCGCAACAAACGGGTCGAGACCACGATCAGGAACGAGCAAATCGTTCTGGAACGGATCGGCGCCGATGGAGACCAGAAGCGGATGCGGCAGCTGTTTCTGGAATATGACGGCCAGGTGGATGCATTCGGCTTTGGCGGCGCAGACCTCGGCCTAGAGGTAAACGACCGCTACTTTCCCCTCCATTCCGTCCGCAGCATCGTTGCCGGCATACAGTCCCCAGTCGTGGACGGCGGCGGCATTCGCACCGTTGTCGAGCGACAGACTGCGCAGCGGCTGCAGAGTCTCCTGCCCCCACATTCCAAGCACGTCTTGTTCTGCGTGGCTGTCGGCCGCTATGCAATGGTGCGCGGCTTTCTGGAAATGGGTTATCAGCCGCTGTTTGGCGACTTGGCTTTCGGACTGGGAATCCCGGTTTTTTTGCGAAGACTGAGCACACTCCATTTACTGGCCCGAATTCTGCTGCCGGTCATGTCCCGTCTACCCTTCTCGTGGATCTATCCCACCGGGGAACAGCAGGCGCGGATCGTCCCGAAATACGGGGCGCAGTACAGTTGGGCTTCGATCATCGCCGACGATTTCCATTACATCAAGCAGCACCTGCCTGCGAGCCTGGAAGGCAAGACGATTGTGACAAACACAACAACGGACGAGGACGTGGCGCTTCTCAAGGGGCGCGGCGTGTCCCATCTGGCTACGGTGACGCCGCGGCTGGATGGCCGCAGTTTTGGGACAAATGTGATGGAGGCGGCTCTTACGGCCTTGGCGGGTAAGGGGCGGCCCCTGTCAGCAGCAGAACTTAGAGAGATGTTGGACGAAGAAGGGATGACGCCCAGCCTGCTTTCATTGACTTGAAGAAACATAGGAGGGAAACAATCTCAGATCCCATGCGTGTTTTTCCATGGCTGTGGCGGAACTCCTATCATTGCCCGACGAGGGCACTCACCGAAAGGGAGCAGTATTGTCAATGAACACCAGGACCGTTGTGACGAATGCCGAATGCCTCGTGACGATGAATGAAGAACGCGAGGAGATCGCTGACGGCGCGCTGGTGATGGAGGGTCCGCAGATCGTCTGGGTCGGTGCAACTACAGACTTGCCTGTCGAGTACAAGGACGGAGCGAACTCCGGCTCATCATCGTCTACGGCTTATCTCGACGCGCGAGGGAAAATAGTCCTACCCGGATTCATCAATACCCACCACCACTTCTTTCAGACACTTACGCGGGTGGTGCCGGCCGCGCAGAATGGTGTGCTCTTTGACTGGCTGCGCGCCCTCTTTCCGATTTGGGCATGTATCGGCCCCGAGGATGTGCATGTCAGCACGCAAGTGGCGTTGACGGAGCTACTGTTGAGTGGATGCACGACCACCAGTGATCACCACTACTTGTGGCAAAACGGGACAAGATTAGACGACCAGTTCGCGGCCGCGGAGGAGATCGGCGTCCGCTTTCACGGCGCGAGAGGCAGTGTCAGTCTTGGTGAAAGCAGGGGCGGATTGCCGCCGGACTGGATGACGGAAAAGGAGAGCGCCATCCTTATCGAGTCCAGGAGACTGGTCGAGGCGTATCACGACGCCTCTCGCTTTTCGATGAGGCGGGTCGTGATTGGCCCGACCAGCCCGTTCAGCGTCACGCAGGACCTGATGCGAGAAAGCGCTGCCCTGGCCCGCTCCTTTGGTCCCGAGATGGATGTTCACCTTCACACGCATCTGGCTGAGACGCTCGACGAGGAAGAGTTCTGCATGGAGCAGTACGGTTACAGGCCCGGAACGTACGCGGAGGTCGTGGACTGGTTGGGCGACGATGTCTGGCATGCCCACTGCGTGCATCTCAACGAGGAGGAGATCGGTCAGTTCGCCCGAACGAGGACAGGCGCGGCCCACTGCCCCACGAGCAACATGCGGTTGGCAAGCGGCATTTCCCCGGTGCGGGCGATGCGGGATGCGGGTGTGCATGTGGGACTGGGCGTGGACGGCAGCGCCAGCAATGATGGCAGTAACATGATGGAAGAGGTGCGCCAGTGTCTGTTGTTGCAGCGGGTTATGGGCAACCCTGAGGGCATGACGGCGCGGGAGGCGCTGGAAATCGCCACATTGGGCGGGGCCTCGGTGTTGGGACGCGACGATGTCGGCGCGCTGGCGCCGGGGATGGCCGCGGATGTGGTCGGCTTTGACCTGTCGGCGCTCACTTTTGCGGGGGGCTGGGTGCATGACCCGGTTGCGGCGCTGGTCTTCTGTTCGCCGCAGCCGGTTGATTTCGCTTTTGTCAATGGGCGACAACTGGTCGAAGACAGCGTTCCCCTTCACATTGACGTGCCGGCGCTGGCCGAACGCCACAACAATGCTGCTCTGGCGCTATTGCGCCGCGCAGAGGGCAGTTAGCGGCCGTGTCAGTGGAGTCGGAGTAGGCCTGCCCCAGGGGAAAAACGCCTTGGGCCCTGCGCTTGCGCATCCACATCGCGATGCGTATAGTAGATTGCAGTTTCCAGGGGCAGCCGTACCGACTACGCCGATGCGCAGCCAAACAGTCATCCTTACCCACGAACACGCAGATTTCGACGCGCTGGCCTCCTTGCTGGGTGGCGTATTGCTCTACCCGCATGCGCTGCCGGTCCTGCCGCGGAAGCTGAAACGCAACGTCCAGGCTTTCTTGTCCCTGTACCGCAACCAGTTCCCTTTCATCGAGCCACGGCATCTGCCGCGGTGCAACGTCGAACTGGCGATTGTTGTTGACACGCGGTCGTTTAACTCGGTGAAAGGGATGGGCGAAGATACACGTCATCTGGTGATCGACCACCATTCTGCGGCCGAGCCGCTGCCATCAGGTTGGGAAGACTGGCAGGAGGCGCTAGGCCCTCACACGACAGGCGCCAACGCCACGCTTCTGGTTGAGCGGCTGATGCAGCAGAACAGAGAGCTTTCCCCGTTTCAGACCACTCTGCTGGCGTTGGGCATTTACGAAGATACCGGCAGCCTCCTGTACCCCTCCACTACGCATCGCGACATTCGCTGCGCCGCCTGGCTGGTCGAGCAGGGCGCGCGCCTGGACGTAATGCGACGATTCATGAATTTCCCTCCCACGGCGGCGCAGAATGCGCTTTCCATACGCTTGACCGAGGACGCGGAGCACATGACCGTCGCCGGTCAGAACGTAGTGCTCGCCATGGGGGATGCGCCCGAATACGACGATGAACTCAGCGGGCTTGCCCACAGGCTGAACGAACTCTTCAACCCGGATGCCCTGTTTGTCGTTGTCAACCTGAAGGATCACGTGCAAGTTGTGGCTCGCAGCAACACAGACGCAATTGACGTTGGCCTGATTACTGGGCTTCTCGGTGGCGGAGGCCACAGGCGAGCCGCGGCCGCGTTCTTGGAAGGGGAAACTCTTGCGGACGTAAGAGAACGCATCGGCAGTCTGCTTCAAGAGCACGCACGCGCGCCCGCTACCGTAGCAGAGATCATGAGCCGGGGCCGACCTCACACGCTGGACGACGGGATGTCCGTTTCCGCCGCGATGGCGTTGATGCAGCGCTACGGCCATGAAGGGTTTCCGGTTCTGCACAGGGGCGACGACGGACAGGACAGGCTGGTCGGAATCTTGACTCGGCGAGAGGCTGACCGCACCATCGGCCACCGACTGGGTAAGCTGCCGGTCCATAAAGTAATGCGCCAAGGAGACTATACAGTTCGCGCGGAAGCGCCTGTCAGCGCGCTTCACAAGCTAATGATCGAAAGTGGTTGGGGGCAGATCCCGGTTGTGGATGCCGGCAGCGAGATGGTGGGAATTGTTACGCGTACCGATCTGCTCAAACTCTGGGGAGAAGAGCGAGAGGCTTCGCCGAAAATCCCGGATGTCAGTCGAGAACTGGGACAGATTCTGTCGGACAGCCAATACCGGCTCCTCTGGCTTGTCGGTGAGACCGCGACCGAGATGGGACATGCCGTCTATGTGGTCGGCGGTTTTGTTCGAGACCTGTTGTTGGGGCATTTCGACAGCGCCGGCAGAGCCGGTTTCCTGGACATGGACCTGGTGGTCGAAGGGGATGCAATCGAACTGGCGGCGCGCATGCAGAGCAGGTGTGGAGGGCGGATTGTCACCCACGCTCGATTCGGCACGGCCAAGTGGATTTTAGACGAGCCGGGCTACCCGATGACATGCCCGGACCTGGTAGCTAGCGGCGAGGAGGCAGACCTGGGCCGGTTGCCACATCATCTTGATTTCGTTACAGCGCGCACGGAATTCTATACAGAGCCAACCGTCCTGCCGACCGTTGAGCAAGGCAGTATCAAACTGGACCTGCACCGGCGGGATTTTACAGTCAACACGCTGGCGGTCGCGCTAACTCCGGACAGGTGGGGCGACCTGCTTGACTTCTACGGCGGGCTCTCCGACTTGAGGACAGGGGTTGTGCGGGTCCTGCACAGCCTGAGTTTTGTGGATGACCCGACAAGAATCCTGCGCGCTGTCCGCTATGAACAGAGATTTCGGTTCCGAATCGACGCGCGGACGCAGGAGCATCTTCTTGACGCGGCGCCGCTGCTGGGGCGAGTTACGGCGGCGCGAATTCGCCAGGAATTGGACCGGATTTTCCAGGAAGAGAGACCGGAAGACGCGGTCCTGCGCCTGGACGAATTGGATATACTCAGGCGGATTCATCCTGCTTTGCGGGCCGAAGCTTCCTTCGCCAGACGCAGCGCATCCCTTAGGGCGTTCCTGGAGGCGGGTGGGACGGATGAGGCTCGAGTCTGGGCTGACGGAAATGACGACGATTCAGTAGAGGCCCTGGCAGGTCAGCTCCAACTGGAAGACTCGCCGGTGGAACGGCTCTATTGGGGTCTTCTCATTTACGATCTGCTGCCTCCAGAGGATGATGACGATGTCAAGGCGTCGTCGCTCGAAAAAGAACTGAGCGAACGGCTTAGGCTTCGGGGAAGAACGCAGAGCCTGATGCGTCAACTCCGGTTAGTCAAGGCACGTTTGCCGCAGTTGACCGACCCACAGCAACGGACAAGCGAGGTTGTAGCCACACTCGACAAGGCGCAACCGGCAGTGCTTCTGCTGCTCTCGCTGGTGGAGGAGAATTCCTTGCTGCGCAAACGGCTAAATTGCTACCTGCAGACTTGGCGACACATTCGTCCTGCTCTGGATGGAAGAGACCTGCAACAGTTGGGATTGCCGCCCGGCCCGGGGTACGGCAAGATCATGCGCAGATTACGCACGGCTCTTCTCGATGGAGAAATCGAAGCCGGCGCGCCGGAACAAGAGCTGGCAGAGTCGATGGTGCGCAATATGCTGGAAGCGGTATGAGCGGACCCGCCAGTTGGCTTGCGTGCACTGTGGAAAGCACAAGCCGACTGCACCCACGAGGAGTACTACCATGAAGATTACGGCGATCAGACCGATATTCGCGCAAGGGGAGCGGCGTACTTTCGTCTTCATCAAGGTCGAGACCGATCAGCCCGGGCTGGTCGGCTGGGGAGAAGCAACGGTAGAAGGCAAGCCGCGGGCGGTGGCCGGGTGTGTACAGGATATGGAGCCGATGATTCTGGGCTTCAGTCCACTTGAGGTGGAACACTGCTGGCAGGTACTCTATCGCGGCGGCTTCTGGCGGCAGGGCGTCATCGGCCTTTCCGCTCTCTCGGGCATCGACCAGGCATTGTGGGACATCAAAGGCAAGGAAGCGGGCAAGCCGATCTATGAGCTTCTCGGCGGCAAGGTGCGGGACCGTGTGCGGATGTACACGCACTTCGGCGGCGACACGCCTGATGCAATGGCGGAGAGCGCGCAGTCCAAGGTGGCTAAAGGCTGGGACGCCGTGAAAACGGTGCCGGTGCCGATAACGAACATGCTGGACGGGCCGCGCGTATTGGACGAAGCGGAGGCCGGCCTGAGAGCGGTGCGCGAAGCGGTCGGCAATGACGTGGACATTCTGCTGGATATGCACGGTCGGGTTACGCCGCAGATGGCGATCCGCTACGCGCATCGTTTTGAGCCGTACTATCCGTTCTTCATGGAGGAGCCGGTTCAGGCGGAGAACCCGGCGGCGATGGCGCAGGTAGCCCGCGCCACCAATATACCAATTGCCACAGGCGAGCGTCTCTTCACCCGCTGGGGCTTTCGCGAGATTCTCGAAACCGGCGCGGCCAGCTTGTTGCAGCCGGACGCCTGTCACGCCGGCGGCATCAGCGAGATTCGCCGCATCGCCGCGCTGGCGGATGTTTATTACGCCGGACTCGCCCCCCATAATCCTTACGGCCCGATCTCGACAGCGGCTTGCGTCCATGTAGATTTCACGACGCCCAACTTTGTTATTCAGGAGATGGTTGACCCTGACGATATGCCACTCTCTATGACGGAGTTCGTCGTCGAGCCCCTGACAGTCGTGGACGGCTACATGTTGCCGCCTGAAAAACCAGGTCTGGGCGTCGAAGTGGACGAGGCTGCATGCGCCCGCCATGCACCGGACTTCAGTTCGGAAGAGGTGCGGAACGCCTACCAATCCTATCTGGCCCGCCACCGGGACGGCGGCGTCGCCGATTCCTGAACCGCGTTCGCGCCCTGCCAGGGCGGACAGTCCTGCACTGACCTGACGTGGAGCAAACACATGGCCCCGATTCTCTCCGGCAAACGTATCGTGCTCGGCATCAGCGGCGGCATTGCGGCCTACAAGGCGGTGACACTGGCCAGCCGCCTTACACAGGCCAATGCGCTGGTGGACGTGATAATGACACATTCCGCCGCCAAGTTCGTTGCGCCCGTGACTTTCCAGGCGATAACGCAGCGGAGCGTTGCGACTGATACTTTCGAGTTCTGGCATGATGCGGGCCGGTTGCGTATCGGCCACGTGGCGCTGGCCCATGCAGCAGACCTGTTTATCATTGCGCCGGCGACGGCCCACACGATTGCCCGTCTTGCCCTCGGTCTGAGCGACGATTTGTTGAGCATCACTGCGCTCAGCTATAAGGGTCCAATGCTGCTGGCGCCGGCGATGGAAACCAATATGTGGACGCACCCGGCGACGATGCGCAATGTGCAGACTTTGCAGGATTGGGGCGTCGACTTTATCGGCCCGGAGGAAGGAAGGCTGGCATCCGGCGAAGTTGGGGAAGGTCGGGTCGCGGAGGCGGAAGACATCTTCGAAGTCGCCTGCAAGGTGATCGGGCGGGGGGGACCCCTGGACGGGTTGCGTGTGGTGATCACGGCCGGGGGCACTCGGGAGCCGATCGATCCTGTGCGATTCATGGGAAACCACTCCACCGGGAAGATGGGGGCTGCTCTGGCGCGGGCGGCGCGTGACCTGGGCGCGGATACGGTGCTTGTCCACGCTCCACTAGCAGTGCATCCCCCTGGCGGCGTATCGCTCGTACCGGTCCATACCGCTCAGCAGATGTTTTCGGCGGTCATGGAAGAGCTGCCCGAGACGGATGTCCTCATCGGTGCGGCGGCGGTGGCCGATTACCGCCCCACAGACAGCGTTGACTACAAGCTGAAAAAGTCACCGCAGCAACATGTCATTTCGCTGGAAAGGACGCCGGACATACTGCTTGCGGTCGGCAATCAAAGGGAAGGGGGCAATCCGGGCCCGCGTCTTGTCATCGGTTTCGCCGCGGAGACGAACGATTTGGAGGCGAACGCTATCGACAAGTTGAAGCGAAAGAACCTCGATCTCGTCGTTCTCAACGACGTGAGCGCGCCGGACAGCGGCTTCGCGGTGGATACGAACAGGGTTACTGTGTTTGAGCGCGGCGGCAACCGCGAAGCCTGGCCGCTCATGAGCAAGGACGAGGTCGCCCAGGCGATAATGCAGCGGATTGTCGTGAGACTGGGAAGACTTGACTGGAAAGGGGCTCAGGTCAACGCGCAGGACGACTCGACTGAAGATTGTTAGACCGGCGTCAGGTCAATTAAGCTACGATGTGGATGCATTGTACATCCAGCAGGGATTTCCGCCATGCCTCTCACTGACAAACAAGAAAGGGAGATTGCGGGCACGCTGAGTGAAATCGATGCCGCGCAGATCTCGATTTCTCGGAGATTATCGGCGGCGCAACGGACGCAGCAAGGACTCTCGATGATTCGAATCGCTGAGGAAGTGGCGTCCTATCGATTGCGGACAATTCGGCCCGAACTGACAGAAAGAATGTCGCTCGGACTCGCACGCAAAGCAACTGTGGACGGGAGGGAGGCGGTGGCAGAAGACCCGCGACAGGAATTTGGAAGTTTCGTTCGGGAGGCTCTTGATGCGCTTGAAGAGACGAACGTCACATATCTGGTAGGAGGAGCCGTTGCCCTGTGGGGATGGGGAGAGGCCCGAACCACTCGGGACTTCGATGTCGTAATCGATCTGCCGCTTGAGCAAATGGCCCAGCTCTCCGAGGCACTTAAGGCCAGAAAGATGTTGGTACCTGTTGAAGTAATGCTCGACCTATTTCTTTCGCCCGCGGACCTGCCAATCAACGCCATCCACCTGCCTACCGGATACAAGCTGGAAATTTTCCTGCTGCGGCCCGACGATGCTCTGCGCGCCAGTGCCCTACAGCGCCGCCTGCTTGTCGACTTCGGCCCTGGTATCGGCGAGGTATATGTCCATTCCCCTGAGGACCTAATCCTCTATAAGCTTCAGTACTACAGTCTTAGCAGCCAGACCAAGCATGTCCGCGACATCGGCAGCATCATCGCTACGGTAGGAGAAGACAGCCTGGAACACGACTACCTTACGCACTGGATCGACAGACTAGATTTAACCGAAATCTGGCTGGAGATTCGGAAACAGTTGCTGCGCCCAAATGGCTAGTAGGGGGATCTGCCGGGCCCTCGTAGGCGCATATGCCGATCCGCGGTGAATTTACGGCAGGCAGGACCATCGCATCTTCGTGTGAATGCTCGTTCACGTGCTGACCGCACAAGAAGCAATTGTTGCCTTCCCATAGGCATCCGGCGCATATCCAGTCGGCCTGTTTGCGGCAGACCATGCATTTCATTGTGGGCGTTTTGTTGCGCGTCAACATTCGAATGGGTTTGCCCGTCCAGTTACCTGAGCGCACAGCAAGTACAGCACTCCAACTAGATAACCCGCAGATACTGATCCAGCTGGTCCAGCGTGGCCTGGCCTGCAATTTCCAGGTGCAGCCAGTAGTCGGAGATCCAAACATCCTCAACCAGCAGGTGAAAGATCTTCTGCTGTTGTCCCGGCCCCGTGGCATCAGATTCGATTGCGCTTGCACGCTCGGCACACGTTTGCAGATGACGAGTCATGCCCTAGCGGGTGTAATCCTTGCCACAGAACTCGCAGTTTCCCCTAGTTGCCTTTCTTCTCACCATCGTTTCCTCCTTTACAAACCAGGTCTTTGCCAAGATAAAGAATCAGTCCGGTCGCTTCCTAATCTTCGCCGACCTCTACGACAACCCAATTGATTCCCGTCCGGCCGAAGGTTTCGGGCGCGTACATTTCCTCTGCTTTGGCGGGTGGCGCAACGAAGGCGCCGGGCGTCGTGGCGCGGGCCAGGTAGCTGTATTCGTAAACGCCTGCCCACAGATATGACGTGAAGGCCTCGGCCCGTTCGTCGCGCAGGTTCTGATGTTGATACCAGCTGCCCCGCCACCGGCGTCCGGTCCGAGACCTGTTCGATTCCTGGGGCGGAGCGGCGGTCACAGCCAGATCCGGGTTAAGGATTTCCAGGCCGGCAGGCAACGGGTCCACAAGGGCAACGTGGACGCGACGCGAGGGAGCGACCATCGTCAACCTGACCCGTACGCGGGCGCCGGCTCGGATGTGCCAGACGCCATCCTCATCGCGACGTACGTCGGAGGGATCGTCCACAGCCTCGTAGATGCGCTCGACGGTGAAGCCATGATCCGCCGGCCCTAGGCTGAGGTCGACGGGAGCGTAGCGCAGACCCAACCGGTAGTAAAGCCGCCCCTGGCCCTCCTTCTGAATTATCAAGGACAGGTCGCCCTCTGCATTTGACGCGCTCTCATACAGGAATTGCATGGGCAGGTCAAGGCCTACGTTATCCGCCGAACGCCCCTGGAAGGCGCGGCTGGCCGCGAATTGCTCACCTAACCAGATTCTGGCTACGAAGTCGGGCGTCTGGGACTCAAAGCGACTAAAATACCGGTCCATCGCCAGAAGAACCCACACGTTTTCCTGCGTATTGCTCCAGCGGCCGGCTGTGCGATGGCCCAGAAGACCCCGTACCAGCTTGGTTATCAGGTCGCTGTCCGGCTGATCGACGACGAGCGCATCCAACAGGACCGCGTCGCTGCGGCGACTGGAGTGTAGCAACAGGTAGTCGCCATCGGTATAGCCGGATGCGACTGTGGCGGCTCCGGCTGTCTCGGTCACACGGTTATTGAGGAAACGCCGCATTTCGGCAACGGTGGATTGCGAGGCGGCATCGTCGGTCAAGACAAATAGCAGCCAGCCAACGCTTTCCAGTGAGAGGCGTTCCAGCCCCGCCTCCGTCACCAGCGTCCGCGCCTTGGAAGGATCGTCGTCGTTGAGCAGTTTGCGAACATAGAGGGCGTAGGAGGAGAGCCCGCGGCGGGCTTCGTCACCGTACCAGGAGGGGAACTGCCGCTCGATAGTGCGAAGATATTCCAGTGAACGGCTCACCATTTCGTCTGGCACGGCGTACCCTTTCAGACGGGCTCGGGCCAGGGCATGGGCCACATGTACACTGTGGTAGGGCCAGATTTCACCGCCGCGCCGCCAGATAGGGAAGCCGCCTCCGTAATCCTGCATAGCTTCCAGAATCTGCAGGTCCCGTTCCAACGTCTTCTCGATTTCATTCGGAGCAGGCATACCTTCAGCGTTGAACGCGGTCAGCACATCTCGCAGCGCGGCCACGGCAAGGATGCGTGAAGCGATCTGCTCGGACGAATCGAATGGGTAGCGGACCAGATAGAGAAAAGCGTCCGTCAGCGCTTGCAGAGCTGTGGATGAAAGTGTCACTTCCAGGCCACCGTAGTCGGGAATAGCATCGGCGGGCGGCCGGAGGGGTTGCAGGACAGTGTCGCCTTCGTCGATTTCACCGTATACAGCGAAGGCTTCAGTTGTCGCGGGGGTGAACACCGGCAGACTGATCTTGGCCGCGTCGGCAACTGCCGGTTGATTGGCGTCGATCGCGCCGAACTGGAAGCGGGCGGTTCCGGCACTGGCGGTCTCTGTCGGGAAGCGCACCTCAACTCGGTCGTTGGCAGGGATCGTTACGGCGTAGCCGGCGGCCCCGTCTACTCCGCTCTCCCCTGTCAGGATTGCGTTTGCTGCGCGTACAATTGCATGTGTTTCTATCGCCTCATCGGTCTGGTTTTGCAGCACGACCGGCAGCTCAAAACTGTCGCCGTAATTCAGGAATCGCGGGGCGGAGGGACGCACCATCAGGGGCAGGCGCGCGGTCAGGTTGGACTCGCCGGCGCCGAAGTAACGGCCATCGGCGACTGCCACTACCATCACCCGGTAGCGGGTCAGATTGTCAGGCAGCGTGACCGGCACGCTGGCGCGGCCGTTTTGGTCTGTACGAACTTCGGGCGCGAACAGGGCCAACGGGTCAAAGTCCAGCCGGGCCCGAATTGACTGCCCACCGCTGTCGCTATCTGATTCGCCTGCGCCAGACTCTTCGGCCATCTCTTCATCCATGGCCATCTCCGCCATGGCAGCGGGGGCCGCAGCGGCCACCATTCCCTTCATAGACCTGGACTGCACCGCCGTTGGCATAGATTGGGGCGTTCCCGTGGGCGATGGAGCAGCTCCCTGTAATGATTGCCGACTTGCAAGCAAGAGGTCGGCTCGATTGTGATGATCGCTGACGCCGTGATCGCGATGGCTGTAGAATACACTGACGGGATCGATCAATTGATAGCCGGTCAGAGCCAGGATTGCCTCGTCAACGACAACGACGGCAAACTCAGCGTCGGCCACCGGTGAGCCGTCCGCGTCTATTACTGTCACTTCGATCATCGTTTTCGAGCCGGGCTCGAGACGGGCTGCCTTGGGCTCGGCATCCACCTGGAGTGTGCGGCTCAACGGTGGAATCGACAGATTGAGCCGGCCGCGTGCATAGGCGGGGCGACGCGGCAGTTCCGGTAGCGCGTTGCCGGCATCGTCCACGCGCTCGCCTGCCCCGACAAGATCCACCTGGACATGGATGTTGGGAATCTGGCTCTCTTGGACTGGCACGCGCAGGGTGTAGGTGGGTCCTTCCATTGTGAACCGTTCGCTGGAAACTAGACCATCGCGCTGTAAGGTCAGGAGACCCTCTGCCGGGTAGAAGGGAGCTTGCACCAGGATTTCCGCAATATCACCGGGGGCATAGTCTTCGCTGTCCGGTATGAGTTGCAGCTCTTCGCGCTCCAGGTTGCTGCTGGGCGGACGCTGACCGCCTGTCACCCAGCGGGTCAGTTCGGTCTGGCTGCGACGGCCGGCGCCGTCGACAACGGTTGCGGTGATCCGGTACTCCCCGCCTACTGTCGTCTCAAAGGAGCAGGAGGCGAATTTGTATTCAGTGTCGTCCGGCTCGGAGGCGGCTGTCGTCTCGACAGAACATGCCTGCGTCTCCTTCTCGACCTCGCGCCACGCGCCTTCACGATATTCCCAATCCAACAGGGCTGCTCTTACAACCGCGCGATGCGCCTCGATGGCATTGCCATCGATATCGGTTACAACAACATCAACGAACAAGGGATCACCCTGTTCAACGAAGTAGCGCGCAGTGCGCAGGCCGACGTAACGGTCAGCCGGATGGAGGAGAAGACCGGCGCTGCTACTCCAGGCCTGGCGATTGACGTCGATGACAGTGGCCGTAGCGTCAATATGAGTCGGGAAAGGCCTCGTCTCTTTCTGACGATTTGCGTCAGAACCAGGCTCCTCGGCGGCGGCGTGAAAGTCGATGCGCAGGACATGTTGGCCGGCGGCGTCGGTGCGGGAACTGAAGGATGCGCGACCGAGGTAGCTGGAAGGTCCATGGTAGCCCCACCACGGGGACCATTTTCCGAAGACAAAGTCGGACCAATTGGGGGGGTCATAGGAACCTTCTGAGGCATCGACGTCCCAGCCTACTTCTGCGCTGGGAAGCGGGCCGCCGGCAAAGTAGCTGGCGCTGACGGTCGCCAATGCGTGGCTGCCGGCGATGTGGGGTCCTTCGCTGACGGCGGCGCTTACTTCATATTCGGGCCGTCGGAACTCCTGAATCTGAAACACGTGGTCGTAGCGCGCTTGATATTCATCGTCAGAGGCGGGCCGCAGTTCGATCCAGGCATAACCCAGATTGACGTTGTCCGGCAGATCAAACTGAAAGTGGAAGCCGCCCAGGGGGTTGATTTTGACGCTGCCCGCATGAATCTGGTTGTTCGACGAATCGCGCACGGTATAGTCAAGTAAGGGGGCCGCGCCTTCCGGCAGCAAGCTTACGTCCCCTTCCGGGTTGTGTTCAATCTGACGCATCCAACCTTTGACGCTGACAGTTTCGCCGGGGCGGTACATTTTGCGGTCGTCAAAGACAAAATAGCGAATGTCGGCGCGCTCTGAGCGCTGCTGCCATCCGTTCCAACCGGTCTCGGTTCTGTAGTATTCATAGCGGTTTTCGGGCAGGAAGGCCACGTCATCGCCGTGGCGGGCGATGAGCAGTTGGGAGCTATTTCGAGGCAGCCTTAAGCGCGCTGTGCCCGTCGCGTCCGTCAATTGCCGCACGTCCTGTGGCCAGAGGTCGACCTCAACCTCGCCCAGCGGCGCACCGTCAACCAGACTGTTGGCCCACACGTGCATCTCATCGGCGTCGACGAATGCATCCAGGCCAATCTCGGTCACCTGAACCCAACTGATGATTCGCGTATCCTGTAGCTGTCTATTCAGGAGGGCCGATAGCATTCCGCCCTCTGGCTCTATGTACAGGATAAGGTGGCCCGTGACGCCGTCGAGCGCGGCGGTCAAATCGATTTCTGTTTCGACAACAGTGTCGAATTGACGGCTGATCTCCAGTTTGCGCTCCATGACCAGCTCGCCGGGTGGATCGTCCCGGTCTTCGCGCCAGTGGTGGCTCCGCCACTGCAGGTATTCGACGAACTGCTCCGGATCGACGCGGAAGGCCCGCACATTGACCGCGTAGACATTGACCGTATAAATGGGAAAGGAGGGTTTGCCGTAGGGGTCAAGAATTGTAATCGGGCCGTGGCTCCCGGCAGTAAGGAAAGCCTCCATCGGCCCGATCCTGAACTGGGCCTGGGTATCCTCGCCGAGTGTCTGACCGAAACGGTCGGTCAGGCCTGAACCGACGGTCACGTCGTAAGTGGCTCTTCCCTTCGTATTGCCAACGATCCAGATTGAATCACCGAAGACTTCATACGAGACGTAGTCGAGTTCCGGCTCGATGGAGATGAGTGAAGGGTCAAACGACTCGGTGTCGATGGGATTGCTGAATCGCAGGGAAAGAGGGGTGTTGGGTGGACATTGGGCGTCTCCACCCCATCCACACTCCCGTTGTCGGAGTAGAAACGGACCGGGCGTTTTGAAGCTGTAGCTCTGGGGATGTGCTGTAACGAGGGGTCCTTCCGCGGACGGGGTGCCGGCTGCAAACGTCACCGTTACAGTCGTGTCGCGGGGCAAGGGCGTCGTGGACACGAATGCGAGCCATCTGTCCTTGACCGAGCCTGCAATCAGGCGCTGAATTCGCGAATCGGCGGCGATTTCTTCCTGGCTTGCATTGCGCACGGTGAACCGGCGGCCTTGGGCCGTTACCCGTGTATGTTCGAGCACCGCGGCAGGATCGATGTTCTGGTCAAAGGAAGCAAAGAAGACCGGGTTCAACCCGAACGGGCCGCCGGTGGGATAGGCGTATTGCAGCGTCGGCACCGGCGTACGGAAAGTCCAGCTGACCGGTTTTTCCAGTTTCGTTCCGTCAGCGGACAGAATGCCTTCAGGGATTGCGGCCATGTATTCGGTTGCCATGGGCATTCTGGCAGAACCGTCAACGTCGGCTTCAAAGAAGAGGGTCCTCGTGCCCACCCAGCGCCAGCGGCCGGGGACGGCAGGCTCAAGCTTGACCGGTATGTCCTCCGCGGCTAGCTCCCCGTGGCTGGTGAGAGGAACCATGGGATGACTGAAAGTGACACTCAGTTGCGGGGCGAGGGGGACATCCCCTTCCGGCGAAAAACGAAGCGCTGCCAGGGGCGCGTCGGCTTGAACGTCGGGGGGCGACTCGGCCTGAGGAGGCGGAAAAGGCAACTCCACTTCTTGACCGGGGCGCGGGGGGGGCAGGCTTTGGTCGGGGAGACGCACCTGGGCGACGTCACCCTCTTCCTCGTGGAGAGGTGGCAAGCGGACCAGCAGCTGTTGAATTTGCTCCTGCGAAAGAGGCTTCGTCTCGGCCAGGGGAGGACGAGCTTGGCCGCCGTCCCAATCGGGCAGGCCTTCGCTTAGCGCAAACGGCGGGGAATCCGATTCGTCGAAGTCCTGCTCAAAGAGGTCAGGATATTCGTCTTCGTAGACGTCGACAAATGGATCCTCTTCATATGCAGCTGACATTCCAATGCCGCCCAGGGGCGGGCCTTCTGAACTGCTTGCATTGCAACCGAGGGACGTGAGAGCGATCAGAATCGGCAGCAACGAAATGAGAATGCGTCTGGACATGGCTCCAGGCTCCTTGAGGAACGGACCTTCGTGTCTAACGTGAGTCATCCCAAATTGAAAAGGCGCGGCGCAGATGCTGCCGGCCTTTCACCGCAGGCACCGAAATGCAAGTATCATAGGCCAAACCTGGTAAGTACCATCTCGAAAAACTCTGCACCGAGGTAAGCAGCCAGCGCGTGCTTAATGATCTTGCCGCTGATCACTACTGCCAGAAACTGCAATACGGGTATTCGCAGGGCGCCGGCGAGAATTCCTGCGAAGTCGAAGATCGGCAATGGGAGGATAGCCAAAATGAACAGAGCGGGGGAGGTAAAGCGGGTGGTCATTTGGTGGAGAAAAGAGTTGAACCTCCCCTCACTACTGACGAGATTGCGACCGGCTTTGCCGGCCAGGTAGCCTGACAGTTCTCCCAGTCCACTGCCGCAGCCGGCAACGATTCCGAGGAGAACGGGGTTCAGGTGAGCGCCCAACGCAAGTATGAGCGCTAGTCCGGGAGCGGGCAGGATGACGGTCGCGCTTCCGATCAGGCTAATCAAGAAGCTGCTTAAGTACCCCCACTGGCTGAACCGTTGCACCAGTTCTCTCTGCGTTCCCAACCAGAATGCGCCAATGACGATTACAAGGATCCCGGTAATCTGAAGCGCCGTCAACCAGGGATTGGGTCTTGAGGAATCCTGTTCTTTGGGACCGCTTTCTTCAAGAAGGGCCAGACCGTCGCCGCCCGCCATTTTGGGGGCCTCATTTTGAATCAGTTCTGAGTCGCTGGCAGGGTTCATGTTTTTGCTCACGACTGAGTTCTGCACATTCCGACTTCAGAAGAGAGTGCGAGAATTCAGCGTTGTTCTTGGAAGTCAGGTAATTCTGCTTCTCTTAACGCTTACCGCTTCCCCTCAGGAAAGACTCTTTTATGCCTGCGGCGTTCGCGAAAAGGAGGGAGAGAAAAGTTTGCTACTCCCTTCCAGCCTGTGGCAGGTGGTCCTCCGAAATGTACCATGAGGCGGACCTGGGAAAGTGTGCCAGAGCAGCCAAAGGACTATACACCTTTCTCTCCGAACACTACCCGCAGCGGAGGGCAACGGGTTACAGGTGAGGACGCCAGCGGTTATTCCGCTTCTTCAATCTCGACCGTTTTCAGAAGATCGCCGAGCGTGTCGGCTGCCATCGGATCCCTTAGAGAGAGCGAGAAGAGCACGTCCATCCCTTCAACCACCTCGCCAAAGATCGTGTGGTTGCCGTTAAGCCAGGGCGTTTCGGCGAAAGTAATGAAGAACTGGCTGCCGTTGGTATTTGGCCCTGCGTTTGCCATAGCCAGGAGGCCGGCCCGATCGAACTGGAGGCTGACAACGATTTCATCCTGGAATTGATAGCCGGGGCCCCCAGCGCCGCTATTGGTTGGGTCTCCGCCCTGGGCCATAAAGTTTTCCAGTACTCTGTGAAAATGCGTGTCGTTGTAGAAACCGTCCCTGGCCAGAAAGACAAAATTATTGACCGTAACCGGCGCTTCCTCGGCAAACAGCTTTATGCGCATATCACCTTTCTCGGTCTTGAATACCGCATGATACTCGACTTCCGGATCGATGGTCATTTCCGGGCCGCTGTCGTACATACCATTGCGGTCGGCCGGCTCGAGGGCAGCCGCGGCGCCTTCTACAGCTTCCTGAGAGTCTTCAGTTGCACCAGTGGGGGAAGTACAGGATGAGATGACGAGCACAATGAGCGTGATGATACAGACCGCCAATCTTCCCGGACGCTGAAAAAAACACGCGGGGCAGTTTGAGAGACGATTTCTGCTTGCTCGGCCATTACTCGCGGAGGACAGATTTGCGGTACTGCCTTGGTCTCGGGACGAATCTTTGGCAGTAGTGAGATTATGTCTAGGAACAGAGAACAAAACGAGCTCCTTTACAGATTGATTCGGTGGGGACGGACACGGACGGGCCGGATGCCCACATTCAGGTGTCCTGGAACTCAAGTTTCCACAGCGCGAACAATGCCAGCACAAGAGCAGTCAACCCGACTATGAGGGCTTCCTGCAAGTTGGCTTGGGTCAGAAAAATGGAGGCCAGGCCCGTTCCTCCAGTAATAAGATAACACAGAAGGACCGCTTCGCGCTGACTCCCCGTTCGCCGGGCAAGCCTGTGGCTGACGTGATCTTTGCCGGCGGTGGTGAGGGGATTCTTGCCGCGGCGCAGGCGGCTGAAGAAGACCAGGGTCGTGTCGAAGACGGGCAGTGCCAATACAAGAATCGGAATCATCCAGGTAATGCTTGCACTGTTGGCGGGGAAACGCAGTTTGATGCCGACGGCGGCAAGGAGGAAACCGAGGAAAAGACTCCCCGTGTCCCCCATAAAGACGCGAGCCGGATTCCAATTATAGACGAGAAAGCCGATGCAGGCGCCGCAAAGCGCAGCGGCCAGAGTCCCCACGAGATACTGATCGCTCATCGCAGCCAGGAGTGTGAAGAAAGCCGCGGCGATGGTGGCAACGCCGCTGGAGAGCCCGTCCATATTGTCCAACAGGTTGAATGCGTTTGTGACTCCGACCACCCAAAGGAGCGTCAGAATAATGTCCAGAAACCCATCAAAAAGACGGACTTGCACACCGGAGAGAATGAGTATTGAGGCTGCCGCGACCTGAAATAGCAGCTTGAGATAACTCCCTAAACCGCGGCTGTCGTCCAGCGCGCCGACAATACTGACCAGCGTGGCGCCGACGAAGATTCCTACGACTTCGTTGACATAGCTGCGTTCACCCCAGAGGGCGAGGGCGGCGATAAACGCCACATAGATGGCGGCACCACCCATTAGCGGCACCGGCGCGCTGTGGATCTTGCGCGCTGAGGGCTGGTCCATTATGCCCAACCTCAGGGCGGCATAGCGTACCAGAGGGGTGCCGCCGATGGCGATGACCAGAGCACTGGCTGCCATCAGAAGAAAGGAACTCATTCACCCACCCTCAGATCAGTTGCCAATGTGGCTATTCAAGAGAATCGACAAAGGATTGGATCCCGGCCTTCTCGTTGTCTGGCGCGAGAGTCAGAGCAGTTTCTGCGAACTGGCGAGCCTGCTGGCTGTTGCCCAACTCAGAATGAAGCCGAGCCAGTTGATACGGATAGCGGTAGTCGCCAGGCGCGAGATCCATGAGGCGGCGCAGGATACCGGCTGACTCCTGTAGTCGCCCATTTTCTTCATACACTTCGGCGACCAGGCGATACGCGGGGATCACAATGTCGCTGTGGCCATAGCCGCTCTCAATCAGGGAAACAGTCCGTTCAGCCCACAGAGTTGCCTCGTCAGGCCGGTCGAGAGAGCGTGACAGAACTATCAGATTGCGTGCAGCGTTGAGGTCCGCCGGGTGATTCTCGAAAGCCCTCAAAATGGTCTCATAGGCCCCGTCCAGATCGCCAGCCTTCGACAGCGCCGACGCCTTGAGGGTGAGCAAGACCAGGCTATTCGGCAATACTTCCAGACCACGGTCCAGAATCTGGGGCAGTTTCTCTGGCGCGTTCAGCTGGGAATGCAACTCCGCCAGCATGGCATAGGTATTTTCAAATCGGTCGTCCAGGGTGAGACTATGCTGAAATGACGCCTCTGCCTCATCGAACCGACCCATCGAGGCCAGGATCTGACCCCGTTCATTCCAGAGGTGGGCAGCATTCGGACTTAGTGAAAGGGCGGCGTCATAGTATTGCAAACTCAGTTCCAGTTTCGGAATCCGGTCTTGCGGATCCTCTGCCAGGGAAGACCAACGGCGATGTAGTCGGGCAAGATTGGCCGTGTGGTCGGTGTTTAGCGGATTAACTTCCTGGGCCTTTAGCAGAACGGACCTGGCGGCTGACAGGACGTCGCCCTGACTTAGTCGAGCAATGCCATCAGCATCCAGACTCAAGATGTCCTGGAGAGACGGATCGGCCGGCAAGACGACTGAACCTTCCTTGGGCGCGTGCGCCGCTCTTTCGAGCAGGCTGCGTCCAAGGAAGAGCATATAGTAATCCTCTGTCGGTCGAACTGCCAAGGCGCGACGGTACAGATCTGAGCTTTCAACCCATGCGCCAGCGGAGTCAAAGCTCTGGCCCTGTTTATAAAACACGTCCGCACGTACCTGAGCAATGTTGATGCCTCCGATGATGTAAAAGACGATGACTGAGAACAGAACGCCGGCGCCGACGGCGGCCAGACCCCGCCCTAACCACGCACGCCTCGCATCCGCCAATTCACGCCACGCCAGAACCAGGCCCGCAAGCAGGCACCAGAGTACGACAATCCAGGTATAGAGGCTATAGTGCCCGGAAATGTGGTCAAGCTGCTCTGCTACAGGGCCGGTTCTGGCGCTGGGAAGGAGCCGAGAGGCGTGGACCAGGCCGTACATCAGCCAGCCAACGAACAACGCCAGGCCATAGAGAGCCGCCGAACGCGCCATCACGCGGCCTATCCCTACATTGTTTCCCCGATTCTCTGCTCTTTTGCGACGGCGGTCCGTTGAGGCGCTTTCACTCCGGCGTCCCCCCAGCTCCAGGACCGGAATACGAAACATTGCCATGGCAGTACCCAGTCCGGTCGCGATCAACCAGGTGAAAACGACCAACCACAGAATATCGGTCAGGCTGCCTGCGGATTGGGCCTGGGTGGAAGAGCCCAGTCCAGCGAACAGTATCGAGAATGGATTCGACAGACCCTGGTAATTGACCGTGAAGAGCATAACAAGCGTCATCATCACCAGAAGGTCCGGCAGAATTGTGGCCGGCAGGCCAATGTCCCAGTGCATGACGGATGCCCTGGCCTGGCGGCGTCCGCGGCGCAGTTGTGCCCGCGTCGAAGCTTTCCTGTTTCTCGCGTTCACATCTTCCCCGACATTCGGCGCACGCTGACCAGGATAGACCCCACTGGGCGCTATTGCACCCGGATATAGCCAGCGCATTCCCAGTGCGAGAAGCAGGGCGGCGATGATCCAGAAGTAGATGCGGGTGGCTGCGATGGCTATCCCGAGATGAATCTCGACATAGTGGGCGATTATTGCCGACAGGGAGGCGATCAACAGGAGCTGGCGAGGGCGATGAGTTGCCTCGGTCGATGATCCCGGTTGAAGGAAACCTGCCAGGGTGACGTACGCAATCAGCCCGAGAACCAGGCCGGTAGGCCAGTTTACGCCCAGGAAACCTACGCTAACGCCGCGCAGCAGAAACAGGACGCTGAGGAGTACGCCCCCTCCAATCAGCATGGAAAGGAAGAGTATGACATCACGACGGGAACGGATGAGCCCGAGCCAGCGCAAAGCCCAGAAAAAAATAGACAGGAAGAGGAGTGAAGCGGCCAGCAGGCCGACAACGCCGGTCATGGCCAGACTGTCCCATGTTTCGTTGTGGGCGCGGTCGGGGCTGGCGTTGCGGGATTCCCACTGGGCCAGCTCAGGTGGATAGAAACGATTGAACGCCATCCACAGTGTCTCGGGACCATAGCCTATCAGGGGCCGCAGTGGATTGACAGGGTCCTCTCTACCATCGGGATAGACAAGAGGCTGGTGGGGAGAGATCATGGCCGCAGTGCCCTCCCAGATCAGAACACGGACCCGGCCCGTGCCGGTGGCGCTATCCAGCATTGTGGTCAGACGTCCCCAGTTTGGAACCTGGCGCAATGACTGACCTAACGCGGTCGTATTCAGAACAATGAGCATAATGAGTCCGGCCGCGCCCAGTCCAGCCCAGGCTGCGGTCCAGGCGCGGTAGTTGCGGGGACGCATCCCTGTCAGGAGAAGCAGTACGAATATGTACATTCCACTGGCGAGGCCGAGCCAGGGCCCCCGGCTCTGGGACCAGAAAATGGCGAGCAACTGAACGACAAGCACAAACAGATAGGAACCGCCCGCCAGAATGCCCGCTAAACTGTGGTCGGGGGAAGGGGACTCCTGTTCCTCGTCTGGCGCTGCAGCGCCGCCTGGCTGCGGCCCGCCGGTCAGCAAGTAGGCGAAACAGGAGAAGGCGCGTTCAAGCGTCAGGAAGAAGGCCATAATCAGATGCGCGGCGAGAAAGATGGGATTGCCCGCGCTGGAGGTTATACGGGCGGACACATCCTGGCCCCAGGGTAGGGGATCCTTGCCGAAGTGCTGGAACACGCCATAGACGGAGATGGGCAGGCTGGTGACGATTATCGTATGTTGGAGACGCCGCAGCTGGGATGGCTGTCTTAAGTGGGCTGCTGTGAGTACGGCGATGATCAGATAGCTAGTGAAAGTGTAGGCGCCCTGCAACCGGTGATAAGAGCCCCACCAGCTTACGGCCGGCGAAATGCTAAGCAGAGTACTGAGAGCATAGGCGACCGCCAGCAGCAAGACGGGCAGCAGGAGCGGCTGTTTCCAGAGGTTGCCAAGCCGCCACTCGAACATGGACTGCACACTGTCACCGGCGGATGGGACCTGGTTGCCCGCCTGAGGCATTCCTCCGCCGGGCGGCAGCCAGAGGCGACCGCCGTCAAGAACCTTTACGAGATAAGCCAGGAGCATGACCAGGGAAATCGAACGAATAAGGCTGATCTTATCCGGCTCAAATATGCGGCTGGAATATGTGTTGAAAAAGAGCGGCGCGACGATTAAGGCGGCAAGCCATCCGGCCTCGATGACGGATTCGCAGTATTGCTGAATCTTCGCGTGTCGCATCAATGGATCCGATCAGTTGGAGATGGCAACGCCGGACTCGCGAGAGGAGGTTCAGTCACGCCCATCCGGACAGTCTTACGAACGCTGATCCCCAATACATGCCGACGAGATCAGTCGAGAGAGAATATTCCAATCGACTTTCTTACATCTCATTCCCGTCTCAGACCATTCTCCCATGCCTTTGCCAACTCCGTGAAAGCCAGTGCTGGCTCATTCGGCCGCGTTTCATGATACCTGCCTGTATTGTAGGTCAAGACCAGCTCCTGGCGGGCGCGGGTGATACCGACGTAGAGAAGGCGCAGACGCTCGGCGGCATATTCCTGCCGAGCCTCTCGGGTTGCCTCTCCCTGGACATATTCGTCGAGCGTCCCCATGTGAAGTTGCCTGGTCTGTTCGAGAGCTTCCTCGGTCAGATTGAGGCTGTCGCGAATGAACCTGGGCTCCCCGCGATAGTACTCGTCGTCGCCACCGCTGGGGAAACTATAGTTGCTGACCGACGCCAGATGGACACGATCCCATTCCAAGCCTTTGGCCGTGTGCATGGTTGCAATGGTCACCTTGCCAGGCGGCGGTTCAAAACCCCGCGTCTCTTCGCCAAACCCCAGGAAACGCCGCTTGTTGGCGGCGGTCTCCTCCAACTCCTTCGTCAACTCGGGCAATCGCAACTCGGGCCGCTCTCTGACCCTATTTGCCAACAGTATGGCTGCGCTGTGAGCCAGAGCACGTTCCGGAGCTTCCGTGAACAGATCCTGTCCAAGAGACAGGACCAGTTCGTCAACTGGCAGAACCGCGGCTGAACACCAGCGTCTAAGGTCTCGCCGGAACCGTTCGACGATGGGTCGGAAGAGGTCAAAATCGTCGATCCAGCCGAGTTCCTTCAACCAGTCGTCGCCGGCTGCGGGGTAGACGAATCGCTCCGGCAAGCGCAGTTGGCCCAGCGCTTTGCCGAAACGTAGCACGGGAGGGGGCAGCTCGCCTCCCTGACCATTTTGGTCGGTGTTGGATTCAGCTGCGAGCCAGGATGGAGATCGTTCCTCAGTGCCAACTGGGGCGGTCTCCGCATCCGAAGGGGAGTGCGGGCAGCATCGCCGCGCCCACCAGACTTCGGTCCATAATGTACGCAGAAGTGAGGGGTTGGAGGGCTGGCTGATGTAGCGCATTGATTTTACGAGCGCGTCTACAGCTACGCGAGTGGTACTCGTGGACCGGAGCAAAGAATCGTCGAATGGGAGGGCGGCGGCTTCGAGGGCCTGGCTGAACTCTGCGCCGCGGTGGTTATCCGGGACGAGCACGGCCACTGTTTTCTCGGGATGCTTCGGCAGCCAGCGTTGCAGACTCTTGACCAGAATCCGGACCTCGTCGGCGGGCGCGAGCGGATGGTCATAGAAAAAAACGGCCGGATTCCCAGGTTCTGGATTGCGCTGCGGATCGCCCTCCTCGGTGGGCAGAATGTAGGGGAGGGAAAGCGCCTCGTCCGGCGGAAGTACAGGATGTTCCTCACGGCTCCAAACGATAAAGCGGTTGGCAAGCGCAATAATCGGCATGGCGCTACGGCCAGAGTTGGGCAGGGGTAAGGCACATACGGTCTCGCTGTCGACGAACTCTCTGAGGAAGCGGGGAGCGGCGCTGGTGAAGGTCGTGTTTATGGCCTGGTTGGGGTCTCCTACCCGAACCCAGTTTCCGTGGGCGGCGGTCAGGAGAGAGAGCATCTGCTCTTGCAGGGCGCTGCTGTCCTGGGCTTCATCTTCGAGCACATAGGGCCAGCGCCGTTGCAAGCGTGCCAGCAGGTTCTCATCAATTTGGAGGGCCTGGAGCGCGAATAGGATCAGGTCGTCAAAGTCGACGCCGCCGCGCACGCTCAGCCCGCGCTGGTAGTCGCGACAGACCTGGAGTCCGAAGGACAACAGGGGCCAAGCGCCGGACTGCCGCTGCAGCAAATCTTCAAGGGTGTCGGCATCTGTGCGCAACTCTTTAACGCGACGAATGACCGCTTCGGCGATTTCCTGCGCAAGACCAAGGAGCTGGCGGTCCATGTTGCGGGGATTGCGGCGGTCCTCAGGGTTGATGTATGCGCCCAAAAGGTCGGGATTGGTCTGTAGATTGTTATTGACCGCCTGCCGTTTGATGTCCTGGCTTGTTCTTTCGTCAATTATATCGAAGTCTTCACCGAGGCCAACCAGATTCGGGCGCTCACGCACGATGTCGTGGGCCAGACTGTGAATTGTTCCCACGCGGAAGCCGCTTGGCAGCAACCGACGGCTCTCGACGATATGGCCGATGCTGCTCCGGAAGTTTTCTGCGGCTGCGTTGGTAAAGGTGACGACCAGGACTTCCCGATCATCTGCGGGGCCGGAGGCTGCCAGTTTGTGCACCAGTTTGGCGGCCAGGTGGCTCAGCGTGAAGGTTTTGCCGCTGCCAGGCACCGCGCTGATTCCGAGGCGCCCACCCTCATAGGTAAGGATCTCCTCCTGTGCAGGGCGCAGCTGCTGTTCAGCGACCATGAAATTGTCGGTAGTTTCCGGGCCTGCAGGCAGGTAGCGGCCAAGATAGCGGGTTATCCCCGGAGCTGAAATTCGCAGTGGGGTGAGCCGGGGTGGAAGTGAAACACACTTCGATCTCAGGCCAGTGGTCCGAGAACTCTCAGAACGCCAACAAATTGGCCCTTTGCATCCAGGCTGGCGTGCGTGATCAGCGCGGGGGCGGAGCGGCCGTCCTCCAGCTTCACCGTCATCTTACGATCACGGTGAAGTTCGACCATCGTCTCAGTCGCATTCAGGTTATTTGTGTGGTAATAGATTCGGATCCGGTCGCCTTCCGGGTGATTGTCGCTGCCGAACTCAACAATTTTAACGTCGTCCAGCACAGCCACCGGCTCGACCAACTGGTCCAGATAGAGCATCGCTTTCATGCAAAGCCTTCCGCGTTTTAAGGTCAATATATTATCGATCAGCCTGCATGCGCAGAGCAAAGGATTCGGGTCAGGTTTGCCCCGCATCCAACCGAGGGGATGGGCCTCTCCAACTGCGCGCTGCAGCGATCAGAAACGTCACATTCCTATGGCATTTTAGCAGATCGCCGGTTCCCTGAGCAAACTGAAAGACCTATTTGGGCCGGAGGTCGAGCCAAACTGATCAGGTTCCTAACTGGCTGGCATCCAAGCGCGCGGGGCAATGCCTTCAACGTGCGTCTTTACGTCGACGACAGCCGGTCGGCCTGAAGCAAAGGCGCGATCCAGTGCCCCGGCGAGTTCACTCGGCTTGTTAACGGTGATGCCGAGCGCGCCGAACGATTCCGCAATCCTGGCGAAGTCAGCGTCCTCAAAGAGCCAGAGCTCATCGGAGCCAGCGGTCCGTCCTCCGTATGTCTGCTCTACGCCGCCCTGTTCCTGATTGAGTGAGTGATTGTTGTTGACGAGGGTGACGGTGTTGATACCGCAGCGGACCGCGGTCTCGAGCTCGGACATGTGATACCAGATGCCGCCGTCGCCTGTAAAGCAGAGAACAGGGCGGTCGGGCTGCGCACACTTGGCTCCCATGGCGGCAGGCAAGCCCCAACCCAGAGATCCTGAACAGCGAATGTAGCTCTGGTCGGCGTGTTTCAGATCGAGCATCGTCCCGGTCCAGATTCCGGCGTGGCCGGTGTCGGAAACGAGAATGACATCGGACGGCAGGTAGTCGCTCAGTTCGCGGCAGAGGCGTTCCGGGCGCATGGGAAGGATTTCCGAATTTACTTGATCAGCCACGCCCGCTTTCCACTCCCGGACCTTTGCCTGAACGCGGCCGACCCAGGCATCGCGGGCGTCTCCGGGGACGGCGCGGTCGATCATGCGCCTGAGGCTGCTCTTGACATCCCCCTGAAGGCCAACCTGAACCGGGTAGTTGCGGCCGATCTCTTCGGGGTTGATGTCAAGCTGAATTATGGGAGTGCCCTGGGGAGGGATCTGATAGGAGTTGGTCACCTGCCCGCCGGTGTGGCTGCCGATGAAAAAGACGAGGTCGGCTTCACACAGCAGTTTATTTGAGCAGGCGCGGGAGTATGAGCCGGGGACACCCACAGCCAGTTCGTGATCGGCGGGGAACATCGTTTTGGCATTGAGCGATGTTGCCACGGGGACAGAGAGCTTTTCTGCCAGTTCGATTAGTTCACTGCGGGCATCGGAGGCCACGACACCGCCGCCGGCGACGATGGCCGGGCGTTCAGCGCCGTTCAAAAGCTGGAGAGCGGCGTCGATTCCGGACAGCTCGGCCTCGGGCCGAAAGGGTGGCAGCTGTGTAAACGCTTCTTCAACAATAACTTCAAGATCAGCCTCCGGTTCAACGACTCCCTGGCCGGCGATGCCCTCCAAGTCCAGGTGGGCCGGGCCGGGCGTGCCCGTCGTGGCGGCTCGGAACGCCTGGCGCAGGTAGACGGGCAGATGTTCGGGCGTCGAGACATAGGCGCTGTACTTGGAAACAGCCGAAAACGGATTGACGTGATCGACCTCCTGGTAGGCATGACGCTGCTGATTAATGAGGAGTTCCCTTCCTGTCAACGCGACCACAGGAGAGCAGGCCAGGTAGGCGTCTTGCAGACCGGCCGCCAGATTGACAGCGCCGACTGCCTGGGCCATGCAGAGGCTGGGGCCGCGTCGAATGCGGGCGTAGGCGTCGGCCATATAGGCGGCAGCTTTTTCTCCGTGGGTCTGGACCCGCTTGATCCCCAGCTTTTCCATCTCCATAAGAGCCCTGGGGCCGATATAGGGCATGAAGAAGACATGGGTGATTCCATATCCATGTACCGTCTCGGCGATGAACTGGCCACCGGTCATGCTAGGCATAGGTTGTTCTCCTGAAGGACTCGAAGTTGGCGCGGAAGAAGTGTTGGATAGATTCGATCTATTGATAGCATCAGTTGGTCAACTTTGCAATCCGCCAGCTTCAGAATTTCTGCATCGGCACGGAAACGAGGTTACCACATTTTCTCGGAGCCTTGATCGTTTGCGTGTTTCTCTTCTCGAAGCGGCATAGGGAATGGTGCGTCGTTGGGCAGGGCAGTCGCATCCGATTTCCTACACCAGACCAGCTAGAAAGACAGTTCACGGGGGGCACGCTCTGGGTAGATTTTCGGCGGATGGGGAATGTTCCGACGGCTAGCTGCGATTGAGTCCGCAGGCCATGCGTGCTATGATCTGAGGAGCATTTCAGTTCCCGAAAGGAAGTACGGGGCGCGGTTGAGGCTTCGAGTGCGGCAGAGAGGGACGCATGCGGTCTGATTGCTTGGCGCAGATTGTATCCGGGAAACCCATTTCTCCAATGTCGAGTCCTCGACATCATGACTTGACGTTCCCACATTCATCGTTAGCTACGTGACCAGAGCCCAAGATTGAAAGGATGCAGGTGTGTCGAAAATTCTCAAAGTTGGGGTGGTGGGAGTCGGCGGGATCGCTAGGGCACATATGCCTGGGTGGACCGCTTCGGAGCAGGCCGAGGTCGTTGCGGGAAGCGACATTGCTGCGGAGGCCCTGGAAAGGTGGGGCGCGCTTTACGGCGTCAAGAAACTGGCAAGCGACCCGGCCGAGTTGTTCAGCGACCCGGAGATCGACATTATCGATGTCTGCACACCTAACCGGTACCATGCCCCGATCGCTATCGCGGCCCTGAAGGCGGGCAAGCACGTGCTATGCGAAAAGCCGCTGGCGCCGACGCCGGCGGAGATACGACAGATGATCGAGGCGCGGGACCGTGCAGGGACGCTGCTGATGACGGCTCAGCATTTTCGTTTCAGAGGGGACTCTCAGGCGCTGAAGGCGGAGGTTGGTACGGGGACGCTGGGCGAAATCTACCACGCCCGCAGCTGGATGCTGCGCCGGGGCTGGCTGCCTGTTCGGCCCGGCTTCATATACAAGAAACACAGCGGGGGCGGCCCGACGATCGATGTCGGCGTTCACATACTGGACTTGACGCTCTGGCTGATGGACAATCCCCAGCCGGTGGCGGTTTCCGGCGTTGCCAAGACGCCGCTGGCCCTCCGTGAAGGGGCTTTCAGCGCGTGGAAGCTGGCGCCAGTGCCCCAGGACATGGACGTGGAGGATTTCGCAGCGGCGTTTGTGCGCTTCGAAAACGGCGCTACTCTTGTTCTGGAAACCAGCTGGCTGCTTCATCATGATACGCCGGGCGAGGACACGCAGATCTGGCTGTACGGCACGGAAGGCGGTTGCCACTGGCCCACTGCAAAGATCCTTGAAACAAACTACGAGACCAAACAGTTCTCCAACCGGTTCCTGCAACTGACACAGGACAAAATGGAACCGCATGCTCTGGAATGTGTTGAGTTTGCCAAGGCGGTCGCGGAGGGGGCGCCTTCACCGGTGCCGGCGGAAGAGTCGCTCCAGGTGCAGCAGATTCTGGACGGCATTTACCGTAGCCAGGAGGAGGGCCGAGAGGTGCGCATTGGGAACTGAAGGCTGAACGGCAGATTGACTCAAAGAGTGTTCCCGCAGATTGGGCGCCCTGGGGACTGCATTGAAGGGAAATTTTGCCCCTTGCCGGGACTCTCATACTGATGCGCGAAACTTTTCCCAGGGGGCTGCGTAGAGTTTCTCAGTAAGCGCATCAAGCCACAGAGACGGCGAGTCCGCCGCTTCCCAGTTCCCTAGGAGTCAGCTATGAACGAAAATACGCCAAGCCAGCCTGAGCGGGCAGCGGGGCCGGAAGAGCAGGAGATTGCAGTGTCGGAGGCCCAACCAACCACGCCAGAAGTCGTAGTTCCGGTGGAAACGATAGAGAGCGAGGAGGCTGCCGGAGCAGACGAGAACCGGGACACTTTTCTCTACCGGCATCCCGAAGAGAAGATGATCGGAGGGATCTGCGGCGGCCTGGGTGACTACTTCGGGATCGACCCAATACTCGTTCGGATCATGTGGGTTGTGTTGACGCTGGGGACGGCGGGGACCGGGCTGCTTGCCTACGCCGCGCTGTGGCTCTTGCTTCCCGTAGGTACGGCGAAAGCAGGCCAGCGCGCGCCGGCGGCGCTGGAGTTGAATGAACGCAACATTGGACGGGCAGGACTCTTGCTGGTTGCATTTGGCGTCGTGTGGCTGCTGGCGAATCTTGGGATTCTGCCGGCCCTGTGGCACGTCTTCTGGCGGGTGATGGGTCTGGTCTTCTGGCCGGTATTGTTGATAGGCGCAGGGTTGCTCTTGTTGAAGAATCAGCGGGCTTGGCGCAGTCGTTTCTTCAGCGCCCGTGAAAGGGTACATAAAGAGAAAACGCGGGCGGCGTCCCGCTTGAACCGCGAGTCGGCCAAAGAAGGTCTGCGTCGCGCCAAGGCAAGCATTCCGTTGAAGCGCAGCCGTGAGGAGCGCATGTTTTTCGGTGTTTGCGGCGGCATCGGCAAGGCGATCGGCTTGGACGCCAATTTGGTCCGGTTGATCTGGGTTGCCTTTGCGATTGGCAGCGTCGGGACGGGCGTACTGGTATACGTGCTGACCGGTCTGCTGTTGCCGGAGGAGAAGGGGAGCCTGGATCCGGTCCGAATTCAAGAGCCGCAGGACGTAAAGGTCATCGACGGGACGGTTGGTTGAAACCCGGACCGCGGCGGTTCAGTTAACGGAGAGGCAACGCCTTCCCGCGCGGGAACGGGACCCAAGACAGGCAAGGGGCGCAAAATTGGGCAAGACTGAGAATTTAGTTATCGGCCTGATCCTGGGTGCAGCAGTTGGCGCCATCGCGGCCTATATTTTCGGGCCGTCGCGAGCCACTACTTTCGACTCCAAATACCAGTCACGCTGGGACCGGGCTATTGCCGAGGGGAAAGAGGCTGAGCTGAAGCGGAAGGCGGAACTGGAAGCGGAACTGGCCGAGACGAAGCGCCGCCACACGCCTGGACAAGGGGACTGATGCGATGATGCACTGCCGCTAGTCGGGCGCTACGGACCAGCGCCCGGGCCGGCTCCCCGCAGTCGCATCATGGCAGGGCAGGCAGGTCAGGGTAAGCCGTTTTCGCTCAGCTCTGGCAGGCGGGACAGAAGTGGGTACTGCGCTGGCCGAGAACAATGCGGCTGATTTGCTCCCCACAGACGAAACAGGGCTCGCCGCCACGGCGAAAGACCTGGAACTGTTCTTGAAAGCCGCCCTTTGCTCCTGTTGGGGGAGCATAGTTTTGCAACGTACTGCCTTGCGCCTCGATTCCAGCCAGCAGGACATCCCGTAAAGCCAAGTGAAGACGCTCTATCTCTTCAAGGGTAAGGGAGCCTCCAGCCCTGCGGGGGTCGATCCGAGCGCGGAACAGCGATTCGTCGGCGTAGATATTTCCCACGCCGGCCAGCACGGATTGATTGAGCAGCAGCGCTTTGACACTGGCTTTGCGACCTGCCAGAGTGTGGGCCAGAGTCTGGGGGGCAAAGGCTTCGTCCAGCGGCTCGGGACCCAACTTTCCGACAACGCTCTCCGCATCCTCGACTAACCAGATTCGCCCAAATTTGCGCATGTCGCGGAATCTCAATTCTTCGCGCGTGTCCAGTTCGAACAGAACGTGGGTGTGCTTGTCCACGGGAACCGCGGCCTGGCCTGAGTCCTGCGCCGCGGAAGAGTGAAGGCGCAACTCGCCGGTCATACGCAGGTGGACAACGAGGGTCTCGCCGCTGTCCAAGCCGAGCAAAATGTATTTTCCTCGCCGTCTGAAGGAAGCAAAACGCCGCCCGCGGACCAAGTCCGTAAAACGGGCGGCATCAGGGGCCGCTATGATGCGGGGCCAGCGGACCTCCGCCTTCAGGATAGTCTTCCCAAACAGGAGAGGTTCAAGCGCGCGGACGTAGGTCTCAACTTCCGGCAGTTCAGGCACGGCCGCTTCTGGACCTGGTCCGGCTGAGCAGCCAGAGAACTATGACGGCCAGGACAAGCAGAATTCGGGCATACCTGAAAACCGTTACCAGAGGTTGTCCGGAAGGATCTGCGCTCTCGCTGCCAGAGAGTTGCTGCTGATTCGATTCCACAGCCGCAGAGTTCGTCTCGGGCTCGGCGGCCGCGACGGGTTCCTGCTCCGAGACAGTGGATTCCTGGTCTTGGTCTCCAGTACTCATCACGCCAAAGACGGGTTCGTCATCTTCTTGATCAGACCCACTATCGGCGACTTGCTCATCGGTCTTAGGCGCATCGGCTCTGTCATCAGCTTGTTGCGAGATGGAGCCGCCCACGGCCGTCACCTGAGCCTGGGGGACTGAAGGGGCGCTAGAAAGCTGCTCGCTGCCGCCAGAAGGAAGCCCAGGCTGGGTCTGTCCCAACTGATACTCAGCAGCGTATACCAGCAGCAGCAGGACCGCCGCCAGTGCGGCTGCATTGCGCAGTGCCAGATCGCCGCCATTCAGGAACCTGAGAAAGCGCTGCCAAGCATTATCCGGAGGGGATTCGCTTTCTCTGGCAGGCGATGCCTCCACTTTGGCCAGACTGCGCCGCTCCTGGAGCACATCCGCGACCTGATCTTCGGTCAGGGTGAAGGAACGGGGCAGCGGCACGCTGGGCAAGTCCTGCAACAATTCGACCGTCTGTCGCAGTGTATTCACTTCCCAGGCGACCTGTTCGCTGGTCGCCATGGCAGCTTCGACGCGCTGACGTTCTTCTGTGGTAACGTCACCGTCTACGTAAGCTGCAACCAGATCTTCATCGACCGAATTCAGATTTTGCGGATCCATATTCGTTTGCTCTTTTTTGCCGACGCTCAGGGGTTGATGAACTCTTGACACTTCACTGGCTGCCCGTCACATTTCCTCAAGAAAACTGGGCAATCACAGCCGCACATACAATGGGAAAGGGATACAATTCTCCCCTACTCTAAAGAGTGACGATAGACCGCTGGCAAAAGTTCCGCGTTCTTGCTCAAATAGTCGCGCACTCTTCCGCGCGCACGATTGATTCTTGATTTGACCGTTCCCACGGCCGCGCTGGTGATCTCCGCGATCTCCTCGTATGCATACCCCTCGACATCGCGCAGAACGATGGCGGTACGCAGCACTTCGGGCAGGGAAGTGATGGCCGACCCGATCAGCTCCTGAAGCTCGCGCCGTTCCGCATATTCTTGCGGAGATTCGCTGCGGTCGGTCAACTGGGTGATATACTCGTCCTCCACGGGCATATCATCGAGGCTTTCAGTGCGCTTGCGCTGCCGGCTTCGCAGATGATCGTAGCAGGTGTTGACTACGATACGCATCAGCCAGCTCTTGAAGTTGCCGCCACGATAGTTGTCAAGCGCTCGATACGCTTTGATAAAGCTATCTTGTAAGGCATCCGCTGCTGAATCGGGGTCGTCGAGAAGGCGATAGGCGATGCCGTAGCCAAGACCCTGGTATTCGATAACCAGTCGGTTGAACGCTTCCAAGTCTCCTTGCAGCGAGCGTTCTATTAGTTTGTCCTGGTCCATGAACTGTCTGCTTTGGCACCTTGGCTGCGGACCACACTGGATGCAGGCGAGCGAAGAACCGTGTCCCGGTCGCTGCGCAACGGCGCGGGCCGCTTGAAGTTAAGGCAAATGGGAGTACATTTCCGCTGACGAATGTAAGCGCATTTGCCGGCTATTTGACTGAAACTGGCCCCCACCGCTATAATTTTTCCAGGCCGAAGTGGCGGAATAGGCAGACGCGCACGACTCAAACTCGTGTGGGGAAACCCGTGTGGGTTCGACTCCCACCTTCGGCACCAGATTGTGGTAGGAATTCCCCGCTCGGACAGAGCAGGATTGGCAGAATGCCTCCCTGTTTGCCGAGAAAGAGGCGGGCCCATGGTAGGGAGAACTCCGTTTCTCTGACGGTCTGCAATGTTAGCAGACCGTTTTGTGTCCCGCCGTTTCTCACTCTCCACCCTGTATGGATTCATTATATCAGGCGTGCGGTCGTTTCTCCATTATGCCAAAAGCATCCTACCACTCACATCCCAGAAACATCAAGACTGGAAAGTATCCCCTGTTCAAGTTGACCTTATAATGGGGTAAGGCAGAGCTTCGGGTCTTTCTTCCGCCGGAGCGGAGGGATCGGGGAAGAGAATTGAAGGCTTTGCAGAGCCTTTGGCGACCCCAGTAGCGCGGCTTTCGAAGTAGTCAACCCTGTGTTGCAGGCGAACCTGGGTTCGCTGCGAAGGCATTGGAGATAGTTTGCTCATTCTGGCACAATAGAAGTTGACTTTGGCCCGGGATGGGGTGTCCGAAAGGAGTTATCATGTCTGTTGAATTTCTACGCGCAACGCCTCTTTTTCACGATTTATCAGACGCAGATCTGGAAGAAATCGTGTCGATCCTGCGCGAAGAGAGTCTGCCGGGCGGCGCTACCATCTTTCGCAGCGATGAAAACTGCAGTGAACTCTATCTGATTCGGAGCGGCTATGTCCGGTTGTTTGATTCATACGGGTCGGTTCTGGCGACGCTTGGGCCGGGCAGTCTGTTGGGCGAGGCCGAGTTTTTGCGGGGTCTGGCCCACAATACAAGCGCAGTGGCCGCCTCAGATGTTAACTTGTGGTCCCTGCCCGACTCCGACCTGCGCCAACTGCTGCAAAGGCAGTACGGGATTGGAATCAAACTCAGCCAAAACTTTGGCGAGCAGATATCGCAACTGGAGGACTACCTGGTAGAACAGCTCGTCAAGACGCGGGCATTGGGGGGCCTTCCCCACCGGGTGATCGGGCCCATGGCCCGAAGTATGCAGCCTCACCACTTGCAGCGAGGCAGGTTCCTGTATCAGAGCGGCCAACGGGCTGAGGCGCTATTCCTTTTGGAAAGGGGAGCGCTTGAGCTGCAGCCTGCGCCTACGCCTGAGGAGCCAAGCCCCACCGCAAGCCTGATTGAACCGGGAAATCTCTTTGGGGTCCTGCCGCTGTTGACAAATAAGCCGTACGATGCGAGCGCGTTTTCGGTAGACGATTGCCTGATCTGGTCGCTGCCCGCGGCGACTTTCCACAACTTGAGCAGCCAGTATCCTCACTTGCGCCGGGCACTGGGCCGACACAGCCGCAGCCGACTGAGCTTAATCGACCAAACCCAGGCAGTGGTACGGCTGGCCCAGACACCTCTCTTTGGAAAACTGGAACCTTCCAATTTGCATGCCATCGCTCAGAAACTGGTGCTGCAACACGTCCCGTCAGGTGAGCCGATCTACCGACTGGGCGACAGAAGTGACGCTCTTTTCCTGGTTGATGAAGGAGAGGTGGAACTGACGGCCGAGAATAAGAGCGGCGTGCTGCAGGAGCTGGCCCGGGTTGACGTAGGCAGCTACTTTGGCGCCATGAGCCTGTTGACCGGCGAGGACCGAGTAGAGAACGCCACGGCCATCGGCAACACGAATCTGTGGGTCTTGTACAGATCCGACCTCGAAGAACTTGTGGGACAGCTCCCTGCCATAGGGACGGCACTCGACCAGGCAGCGGCCTCGCGTGCTACCTCGCGGCCCGAGGCGGTGGACACGGAGAGGCTGCGCCGCTTCCCCCTGCTGGCCAACCTCGACGTCAATGAGCTCAGGGAGGTGACCCGACATTTGAAACAGGCCCATTTGCGCCAGGGAGAGCAGGTATTCCGGGCAGGCGCACCGAGTGATGCGCTCTATTTCATCGAAAGAGGGATAGTGCGACTCCAGCTTCTGAACGGCGCCGGCAGTTGGACACGCGGTGAGGGGGAGGTTTTCGGGGAAAAGGCGATCTTGTCGGATGAGCCCTACGGTCAGAGCGCTTTCGCCGAGAGCGACGTAGACCTGCTCTACATTGAATATCCTGGGCTGGAGTTTCTCAAATCGCGCTTGCCCACGGTAGCCACCGATCTGCATCGAATCCTGAGCCAGCCTGTCGGGGAAGACAGTATTCAAGCAGGGCCTCCACCGCGCCCCAGCGTCGACCCTTCAATTGAAGCGCCGGAAGGATTTCCACAACGGCGACGGGAAGCGGCCCCGGCCGAAAACTTTCCGCCCCCTGCAGGTTTACCCAGGCCGGGCGGCGGGAGTTGGTTCAGCAATCTCAGCGCGTGGGGGAAAATCCGCCTTGCACTTGTCGTCTTGCTGCTGGCCTACCTTGGCATAGTTGTCGCGCCCGAACTGCTGGGCATCACTTTTTGAGAAGTTTCGGCGGGCCGCCGGCGGCGCGCTTGCTCCGCTGGAAACCAGGCCTTGCGTCAGCTCTTCTCAGACCCCTATTCACCACCCCTTTGCCAGGACCGGCCACTCCAGCTCAACTTCGCCATTCCTGTGTCCGACAATGCGCGGGAAAAGATTGTTGGAGACGCAACAGTGGTTTACGAGGACGCTAACCCTTTCACCAATCTCCGGCTTGCGGGCACAGCGCGACACATCCACGTGGCCGTGTTCCTCTGAAAGCTTAAATATCTCTGCATCAGGATACTCGACGATCAGGCCGTGCCCCGGGGACTGGCGAGCGCTGTCTGCGGCGAGCGACTTACTCCCTGAATCGAGTACGACTCTGTCGTCGGTCGGGCGGCTGACCACGGTGGCCAAGACGATGTAAGAGCAGTCGTCAAGCGACATGGCGCCTGCGTCGACCAGGTTGCGGTCGCCGTACACGTACATGCCGGCCCTGTGTTCTGTGATTTCGGTGAACTCGTGGGCTTGCCACATCACAAAGGAACTGCCCCCGCTGACCCGCTCGACGGCCAGCCCGTCCTGGGCCAACAGCATTTTCGACTCGCCCATGAAGGCGTTTGATTCGGGATTTGAGGGGTAGACCATCAGCCCCCCAAAGTGGAGATGCGACGCGCTGTCGATCTGTCGAGCCAGTTCGCGCACGCCCTCCGGCGTGGTCACGCCACAGCGTTCATAGCCGCCATCCATCTCGATCAGGACAGGGAGGACAGTGCCTTCCTGCGCAGCCGCTTCGGCGTATCCGGCGACGGTGCGGGCAGAGTCTGCCGTCACGCTCATCCTGGCCCGCCGCGACAGGTGCATCAGTCGTCCGAGTTTCTTCTTGCTGAGGAGATTATAGGGCAGGAAGATATCTCTGATCCCCGTGCTGCACATGACCTCCGCCTCGCTCAATGTCTGGCAGGTGATGCCGATCGCGCCGGCTTGCATCTGCATATGGGCGATTGCAGGGATGCGGTGGGTCTTGATATGGGGGCGGTTATCGATGCCGTGGCTGGCCAGATATGTCTGAAGCCGCTCTATGTTGGCGGACAGGCGGTCCAGATCTACCACGCCGATGGGAGTTTCCAGTTCCTCGATGCGCATGACGTTACCTCGATTTCATAAAGAGAAGCACGATCAGGATGACTTCGATGGCCTTCGTCACCAGGCCCAGCCCGTAGTCAAGTGGCTGTGGAACGATTGCAAAGTAACCGACGATCGTGACCGCGGTGTAGGCTATCAGAACCCAACGAATCTGGTTTCTCCAGTTTGCCAGCTGAGGGAGCAGATAGAGACCTGCAGCCAGGGCGATGAAGCCGAGACCGTTCAGGACCAGAATGAAGAATCCACTCTGGAAGCCAACAAACAAATGGATTAGAGCGGTCAGCAATGCGAGGCCAATGACGCGATATGACTGTGCACTCAAAGAACGGAGATCTTCCATGGTCCTCTTTCTCCTTTGGTGAGTCCAGCGCAAGCACTCCGCCCGCGAGGGGGAGAGAGATATCAATATCATTGCATAAACTTGCGTTTCTCACAACGCCAGTTTTTGGATTGGCGTTAGTCGCTATCCACTATTCACTATCCACTTTTTGTGGGCGGCCCTGCAACATTTACGAGTCGGCTGCTCCGACGCGGAGCCAACGCTCTTCCGGGGTCCAGAGCGTGAAGTAGCCGCTGCCAAGAACGAGCAGGAGAGAAGAGAGGACGAGCAACGTCAGTCCCAGCCAAGACTGGCCGCCAAAGATGAAGTACAGATAGGCGGCGGCATTGACAATGCCTGCCGACGTCCTGGCGCCAATACCGAACAAGGCAGTCACGCCACCGGCCGCGGCGACAGCGGCGACAGGCCAGATCAGCGACGCAGGCAGGGCGGTCTCTGACGCCAGGAGGCTTGAGACCTGTAGGGCGACCAGCAGGGCGATCGCTATCCTGAGGCCGACGGGCGTCCAGACAAAAGCCCAAAGTTTGAGGCGGGCGCGCCAGTGGCTGTATGCGGGAAGACCCGGACGCAGCCAGCCAATCGTGACAAGCCAGTCGCGCAGGAAGCTGAGCGCGACCGCGCCTCCGAAAACGGCGCTCACCGCGTAGGTAACGGGAGGCTCAAATATGGGCCACAACACGGTGGACAGAAAGATCATCAGCAGGCCAGCCATGATGCGCCGCTGGTCGCTGTCCGTCATTGGGTGGTTGGTAAGCCCTTTGCGGGTTCGCCACAGCATTCCCCAGACGAAGAGCGGACGCGCAAACGCTACCAGCAGGAAAACCAGCGGCAGCTGTCCGTATTGCACGGCCAGGGCGCTGCCTACCAGAATGCCGAAGCCGTCGAATTCCATGTCCAGCGTTTCCCCTAGCCGGGTCACTCTCCCGGATTTACGGGCCAGATAGCCATCGAAAACGTCGGCGATACTTGCCCCGATATAGAGCAGAGCTGGCAGCCAGTCCATAAGGCCGCCGGGTCTTGGCAAGAGCAGGAAGCCGGCCATCCACGCGTAGGCAAGGCCGCGGTAGATCGTGAGTATGTTGGCCGAGCCCAGATCGGCGTAGAGTTCTTGCTCGCCGGGGGGATGGTTCTGGTGGAGGACGCGTCGCAAAAACCAGAATACGGCGGCCACGGTCAGGGCTGAGATCATGAGCCAGCGGCGAGCGCTGAAATCGGGGTTCAGGGCGCCAAATCGCAACATGAGCGCACCGAACACGAGGGTAAGACTGCATATCAGCGTCAGCCGGCGGCTCTGCCGCTGCAGTTGCGCAACCTGTTCTTCGGCCATCGACTATCCTCTTGTGACTTGCAGATGGGGACTCGGTCGCCACCTTAGCATAGAATGGCTGGATGCTCAACGTGGGAGGGGGAACGGGGGAACTGCAGAGGATAGTGGATAGTTGGGCGTTACGGGCGGGGGGAACACCTTTTTTATCCACGAAGAGACACTAAGAACACCTTTTGTCCGCGGAGGACATCAAAGGCGTGTCGGATTTTCTTTGCGTGACTGTGCGGGCCTTCATGGATCAGCCGCACTTTGCTCCCGAAAAGCGGAAATAGCGGCTTCAATGTATCCATGACCTTTCAGCCGCTGACGTGTCGGCGGCGGCGAGGGCGTTTGTCTGAACTGTGATTTTGGGGGATTGAGGAGATGGGCTGTGATTTGTCGTGCCGGCGGCGGGATGCGGTTACTTCGCTACGCTCCCAATCCCACAGATCATCAGCCGACAGCAGATAGGCCGGGTTATGCTGACGTGTCGTCGATGCTGCGCGAAAGACCACATCAAAGTCTCAATTATCGCACGCCAACTGAAGAGCACTTCGTGCTCTGATTAGAGCCGGCCGCATCCGTCTGGATGCATCTTATTTTTCCCGTCTCGTGGTCCAAAGATCGGGGCTCACCATAAAACATCTACAGTGCAGTCTCACAGTCAGAAGACATGGCATCCCTATTTCATGCCGTAATCGCCGTCGGGGTAGTCGGGAGTTCCCAGTTTCCAATAACCTCTGGTTACCATTCGTTCCGGAAGCAGGCCTCTGTCTTCGATAAGGTGGCGGCGAATGCGGCGCATGGCACCCGCCTCGAGTGCCACCCATACGTATCCGCGGCTCGCGGGAATCGGGGCCTGCCTCACGGCCTGCTCCAGGGGCAATCCGGCGGTGAGGCCCTGCGGCTCCCGGTACAGCCATCTCGGCAGGTCATCGGGTATTGCGGGCAGCGGGCGGCGTTCCTGCTCGTCCGCCACCTCGAATAGCGCGGTGATTTGCCGGTCGGGCAGTGCCTGCAGCACTTGGACAGCGGCCGGGATGCCGGTGTCGTCGGCCATCACAAGGTACCAGTCGCCGTCCTGCGGCGGCGCCCAGCCGCCCCGCGGTCCGGCCACTATGATGCCGTGCCCCGGCCTGGCAGAGCGAAGCCAATTGGATGCCGGGCTGTCTCCGTGAAGGAGCATTTCCACTTCGAGCTCCAGGGTTTCAGCGTTGTAGCGCAGCGGAGTGTAGGTGCGGAGGAACGGTGGCGTTACGCCTTCGGCAAACACCGGGCGACGGCCGTCGTGGCGCAGGGGCTGTGGGGTGTCCGTTGCACCTGGGGAAGGAAGTATCAGCTTGATGTGGGAACCTGGGTCAGCTGGTTCAAATCCGGACAGCTCCGGACCGTGCAGCACCAGGTTGGCTACCCGGGGCGTCAGCCATTGCAGGCGGCGGATTGAGACTGGATAACGCGGCGGCAGGCGGTGAGGCTTTTTATGTACCGGCTCACTCATCAGAATCTCCCATAGCTCTTGTTGTCAACTCCGACATGTTTTCTCCTACGTTGAAATACTCTCATATAATGTCCATACTCCATGTTTGGCTCCAATCACCAGACCACTAACCACTGAGCACTGCAGTTCAGCCAATCGCGAAATAAGCCGCCACGGGTCTGTCCGCATAGGAATGGACCGGAACCTCCAGGTCGAAAATCTCGGCCATCGAAGGCGCCGTGATGATCTCTCTCGGGGTGCCGTCGGCAACGATTGCTCCGTCCTTCATGGCCACAACGCGATCGGCGTGAAAGCTGGCGAAATTGACGTCGTGCAGCACGATTACAATGGTCTTGTTGAGCTCCGTCGCAAGCCGGCGGATCAGGCCCATGGTTTGCGACGCGTGGCGCATGTCCAGGTTGTTGAGTGGTTCATCAAGCAGCACGTAGTCCGTATCCTGGCATAGCACCATGGCGATGAACGCCCGCTGCCTCTGCCCTCCGGAAAGCCGGTCGATAGGTCTTCCGGAAAGCTCCGCTAGCTCCAGGAAGTCGATCGCCTCCTCGACGTGCCTTCCGTCTTCGGCGGTCAGGCGCCCCCGGGAGTGGGGGAACCGCCCGAATTCCACCAACTCCTTCACCGTGAGCCGGACGGCCACCTGGTTTTCCTGGCGCAGAATCGACAGCTTCTTCGCAAGGACATCTCCAGCGATGCGGGACACGTCCAGTCCGTCCACCCGGATTTCGCCCTCGTCCATCGGCAGCAGCCTGCCAATCATTGACAGCAGCGAGGACTTGCCCGCCCCGTTAGGGCCGACGAGGGCGGTTACGCCGCCGCCCGGAATCGTGAGCGACACGCTGTCCACCACCGTGTTCGGTCCATAGCGCTTGGTGACGCCGAATAGCTCGATCAACGTCCTGCCTCCCGCAGCAGCAGAAGAATGAAGTAGATACCACCAATGAAACTGATTATCACGCTCAATCTGACCACTGACGCGAAGACCTCCTGCAAGAGAAACTGCCCGCCTATCAGCGCGATTGCCGCGATCATCCCTGCCGCCGCCGGCGTGTACCGGTGGCGAAAGGTGCCGGTGAGCTGATAGGCCATGTTGGACACCAGCAGACCGAGGAACGCCACCGGGCCCACAAGGGCGGTCGACACGGAAACAAGCACCGCTATCGCGACCAGGCACTGACGGACCACTGCCCGGTGATTCACTCCCAGGTTGATGGCGTGTTCCCGGCCTATGGCCACAACGTCCAGCTGTGCCAGCAACGGGCGGGTGACAAGGATTATCACGACAACGGCCGCCGCCGATACCAGCAGGAGGTCCCTGTTCACCGTACTGAAATTTGCGAACAGCAGGTCCTGCAGAGTCATGAACTCATTGGGGTCCAGCACTCGCATTATCAGTGCGGTCAGGCTGGTGAATACCGTTCCGGTGATGATGCCCGCCAGGACCAGGAGGAACAGGTCGCGGTTCTCACCCCCGAAGAGCAGCCGGTACAGGATGGCCGCGAAAGCCAGCATGATTCCCACTTCAATGCCGAACCGCAGCCGTACGTCTATCGCCAGGAACGCCAGCGTGCCGAACAGGAAGGCGGCGCCGGTCTGAATCAGCACAAAGAGGGCGTCAAACCCCATCAGGCTGGGGGTCAGTATCCGGTTGTTGGTGATGGTGTGGAGCAACACGGAGGCGTAGGCGACGGCAAATCCCACCAGCAACATACCGCCGACCTTGCGTCCGCGCAACTCGAGAGCAAAAGCCAGCGAACCCTTGAGATCGTAGGTCATGAACAACGCGGTTACCATGGCCAGCAATATGCCAAGCAGAAGAAGAACCAAAACCGGACGACTGTTTTCCAGCATCCCGCGGTAGCTCGCGACCGCTGCCATGCGCCGCCGGTCAACCAGCATTGAAACGGCTCCGAAGGACGAGGGCAAGGAATATAGCGCCGCCCACGACCCCGACCACGGTCCCGACCGGAATCTCGTAGGGAAAGCGAATGGTGCGGCTCACGATGTCGCATACCAGCACGAAGAATGCTCCGCTGACGGCGGTTAGCGGCAGAACGCGCCGCAGGTTGTCGCCCATGGTCATCGTCACCAGGTTGGGCACGACCAGCCCCAGGAAGGGTATGCCCCCGACCACGACCACCGCCACCGCGGAAACGGAGGCTGCGAGCGCCATCCCGCCGTAGAGCACCCTGTGGTAGTTCACCCCCAGGTTGACCGCCACATCGCGGCCCATCCCTGCCAGTGTGAAGCGGTTGGCGAAAAGGTACGCCACCACGGTCATGGCCCCAACCAGGTACAGCAACTCGTACCGCCCGCGCAGGATGCCGGAGAAGTCGCCATTGGTCCAGGCGCTGAGCGACTGCAGCAAGTCGTAGCGGAGGGCAAGAAAGGTAGCGGCGGCCTGAATCACGCCGCCCAGCATGATTCCAATCAGAGGAACCACGATGATGTCAGCGTAACGCAGCCGCTGCACCAGGGCCATGAACAACGCCGTTCCGGCCAGGGCGAAGATCACGGCGATGGTCATCTTGAGGAAGATGGAAGCGCCGGCAAACCAGACGGTTGAGATGACCAGTCCCAGGCTGGCTGCGTCGACCGTGCCGGCGGTGGTGGGAGCGACGAACCGGTTGCGCACCAGGCTCTGCATTATCAGCCCCACCACGCCCATGGCGGAGCCGGAGAGCAGGATTGCCGCCAGCCGGGGCACCCTACTCTCCACGAACAGCAACATTTTGGATGATTCGGCCCGAAGGAGATCGGAGATGCCGATGTCGCTGACGCCGATGAAAAGCGACCAGGCCGAAACCACCGTCAGGGATACCAGGGCCAGGCCCAAAAGAGCGGTATCCCGAAAGCGCCCTGCGGCCGGCCGCGAGCCCCCGTGCGTCGACATCGCCATCCGCTATTGCAGCCCCGCCTTAACGTCTTCGACAACCTGGAAAAAGGCAGGAAGGGCGGTCCATGCAATGTACCAGTCGAACGAGTCCACATAGACGACCCGTCCGTTTTGCCATGCCGGCGTCTGCGCCACCAGCTCGTTGTCCAGGATCTCCTGCGCCGCCTTGCCTTCCTCGCCGATCGCCGAAGCGCGGTCGATGACGAACAGAACATCCGGCTGCATCTCCAGGATGTATTCGAAGGAAACGGCGTCGCCGTGGGTCGCGTCGCGTTCCAGGTTCTCGTCGGCGGCAGCGTACCCGAACGTGTCGTGGACGAAACCGAAGCGGGAGCCGGGGCCGTAAGCCGTAACCTCCGCGCCCGTGGTCATCAGGATCAGCGCCCTGCCCGCATCGGCCGCCTGGGCACTCACCTCCTGGACCTTCGCGTCCAGCTCGGCTAGGCGTTCCTCAACCCGTTCTTCCACGCCGAATATCTTGCCCATATTACGGTGCTGTTCCTGGAACTTGTTGTAAAAGTCCTCCCAGACGGTCAGGTCGGCGGTAGGCGCAATTTCCTTCATATCCGCATAAATTCTCGAAGAACGGCCGGCCACGATAATCAGGTCAGGCTCGAGGGCGTTGATCGCCTCGTAATCCGGTTCCCAGACACTGCCCAGCTCCTCAAAGTCGGGGTTGTTCAGGGCCTCGGCATACTTGTCCGGAATGGGCACGCCCAGCCCCAGCAGACCGGCAATCCCCTCCACGCCCAGATCGTGCAGCGAGAGCAACGCCGCCATGTCGGCAACAACCACCGTTTCGGGGTTGACCGGTACCACGTCGGTTCCCGAGTAGTGCGTGATCTCCACCTCGGAGGGAGCGGCATCGGTTGCGGCCGCAGAGTCAGGCTGGGACATCGACGCACTGTCGTCGACCGGGACCGGGACACAGGCGCCCGCCATAAGGAGCCCGGCCGCCGCCATCACCCGGGCTATGACTGAAAGCCTCGGGAAAATATTCACCTTCAACATAAATGTCCTCACTTTAATGTCCTCACTTTCTGGAAAAGTATCAATTCAAAACGAACCATAAAAGTTTAGCACAGCGACAGGCTGAAAATCGCGGAATTTGGCAGCAGTTTATTGCGGTATCACTAAACGCATCTGTTAACGAAGATTCATGACGGAGTTAACCGCAGTTACGAACCTGGAGCCCTTTACTAACGAATATATGGTTGGCCCCAATCACCAGACCACGAAATGGGAAAAGTAAGGCGCATTTGGGCGGTCGGCCGCAAGCTGACCACTGCAGTTCCGAGGAAAACCAGGGGATGGTGTTGGCGCGACAAGGCAGGCAAATGAAATCTGGAGGGGTGGTGTAAGGCCCCGCCCTTGCGCCCGAGCAGGCAGAGCCGACTTGATAGCCTAGACCGCTACGTCTATGTCGGTGTCGCCGGCGGCGAGGGGGTTTGTCTGAACTGTGATTTTGGGGGATTGAGGAGATGGGCTGTGATTCGAGGCGCCGGCGGCGGGATAAGGCGGGTAACCTGCCGGCCGCCCTGGCCGGCACGCTTTCTGACCATCGAATTGCCCCTCCACAGGCTTGGCGAACTGCTCCATTATACACCTTGGCTCGTGGTCCAGTTTTTGGGGCCCACTTCATTTCCCGCTGTATAAGAGCAGCGAATCTTGATTTGACATTTTGTAGCAATTATGACACATTCGTTCTGAATTGGTCAATGCTTTTCGTCGGTAACGATGCCCGTACATATAAAAAATCGATAGCCAGAGACCGTTTTGACCCTCCGGCATTTTGAGAATGAGAGAAGTCAATAGCTGAGAGCAGAACTATCGCGCAAGGGGGATTCTGGCGGCGCCGCCTTAGCGGCGAATGGGCAGGGATAATCCCATCGACGCTGGAGACGAACAGTTCGTGCCATGGTTAATGTAGATCCCAAATGAGATCAAAAGCTTGCGCATATCGGCAGGGCGGGCGAGACGCCCGCGATCCCAGGATGCGGTCCGTGTGAAAAGTCTTGGCATCAAATTGAATTCACATTAGGAGCAAGCAAGCTACACTGGGGATTGAGTATGTGGACAGCGAAGAAAATCTGACAGAGAAGGAACCCCCTTGCGCAGCGCGTCACTACAATTAAGTCCACTTATGCCATAGATCACGGCTGGCGCCCAGTTTCTGATTTCTTTACGGTACGGTGTAAAACTGAGTTGCCAGTTGCGATATCAGAGCCAGGTGACAGCGGATATGGGATCTCGATCAGATCAAGATACGGACACAGAGGACAGGGCCCCAGACGCCTCGGCGGCAGCGGCGCTCCGATATGCAGGCCAGGGATTCCTGTTGGGGTTCCTGCTGTGCGCGATCCTAGCGGGGGCTTTGATGTGGCAGCTGCAGCGGCCTACGCCGCCCCCGATCGCGCTGCATCCGCTACCAACTCCGGCCCCGACGGAGACGCCGGCGCCGACTGCCACGCCCGGTCCGCTTGTCGTTTTCGTGAGCGGAGGCGTGCACAGCCCGGGTATGTATGAGGTGGCGGCGGGCGCGCGCGTGGGTGATGCGCTGGCCAAGGCGGGCGGTCTGCTGGCGGATGCGGACCCGGCGCTCGTCAACCAGGCTGAGCCGCTTTTCGACGGCGCGCAGGTGCATGTGCCTCTGCCGCAACCCCCGGGGGCAGAGGCCGCGTCAACAAGCGAGGCGCCCTCTGCCGGCCTGTCGGGACAATCGTCTCCGGCGGCCGCGGGGGCGTCCGGCAGTGCGCCAAGCGGCGGGCTGGTCAACGTCAACACGGCTTCACTTGAGTTACTCACGACGCTTCCCGGCATCGGACCCAGTAAAGCCGCGGCGATTATCGCGGAACGGCCCTTTGATTCGGTGGAGGAGCTGGAGCGGGTGCCCGGCATTGGCCCTAAAGCCCTCGCGACCATCGCGCCGCTGGTTAAAGTTCGCGATTAGTTGAACTGCAGTCTACCAACCACTGGCGCTGATGAAACTGCTCTATCTTGCCATAGCTTATCTTGTGGGCGTAGCCGGCGGACAGCTTCTCTGGCAACAGGGATGGTTTGGCTGCGGTTTCGGCGACTATTTCTGGATTACGGCGCTGGCTCTCATTCCCGTCTGTCTGTGGATGGATGCTCGCGACATTCCCCGGGCGGCGGAGCCTATGGTCTGGCCGGCGTCGGCTGGTTTTGTTCCGTCGCGCAGGGCCCCCTCCAACTGGCTTATCGGCGGGATATTGCTGGCCGGCATTTGCGGCGTCTTGCGCCTTGGTTCGCACCCGCCCCAGCCCTGTCTCGGGCCAACCGACCTGGCTTACTACAACGGAAATGAAGGGGACAGCAGTAGCCGGCTGGTGACTGTGGACGGGTATGTGGCGAGTTATCCGGTTCTGAAAGAGGGCCGGCGGCGGCTGGACATCGAGGTTGAGTACCTGGAGCTCGACGGCGAGAGGAAACGGGTCGACGGGCGCCTGCGGCTACAGACGAATAGCGTCTACCGTTTTGGCTACGGCGAAAGTGTGCGGGTGAGAGGCGATCTGACGGAGCCGCCGATCTTCGAGGGCTTTGATTACCGGGCCTACCTGGCGCGTAAAGAGATTCACAGCCTGATGCGGCGGGCACGCGTCGAACCGCAGCCGGGCATGCTGCGCGGAGGCTTTCTGCCGCAGTTCGTCTATGGCTTGCGCGATCGCGGCGAGAGGCTGCTGAACCGTCTGCTACCGGAGCCGTATGCGGCGCTGGCAAACGGGATGCTGTTGGGGATCGAGGCCGGCATTCCTGACGAACTGTACGAGAAGTTCAACCTCACGGGCACCAGCCACGTGATTGTGATCAGCGGCAGCAACGTGGCGCTGGTGACCGGTGTGCTGATGGCGCTGGGTATCAGGTTGTTTGGCAAGCGCGGCGCGCTGTGGCCGACCTTGAGCGGCCTTGCCTTATACACGTTCCTGGTGGGCGGAGACGCCGCGGTCATGAGGGCGGCGTTGATGGGCGGCCTGTTTGTCGCGGCAACGGCGCTGGGGCGCCAGAGCGCCGCGCTGGTAAGCCTGGCCGCGGCGTGCTGGGCGATGACGCTGTGGAATCCGCTCATGCTGTGGGATGTGGGCTTTCAGCTCAGCAGCGCGGCCACTGTCGGCCTGATCCTGATCGGACCTGCACTAACGGACAGCGCCACGTCACTATGGCACAAGTTGGAGAAGGGCTTGCTGCGGAAGGGGCGTGCGCCGGACGGTTCTCAGGCGGATTTTCTCATACCCAGGTCATTTGGCGACCTGCTGCGGGACAGCCTGCTGATGACGGTCGCGGCCAGCGTAACGACCTATCCCCTTATCGTCCATTACTTTGAACGCCTCAGCTTGATCAGCCTGTTCACCAATGTGCTGATCGCGCCGGTGCAACCCTGGATAATGATATTTGGCGGCATTGGGTTGATCGTGGGGCTATCGGGCCTGGACGTGATCGCTCAATACCTGCTATTTGTACCCTATGGCAGTCTATGGTGGACGACAACGATCGTGAATTGGAACGCGGCCTTCCAGGGCGGCAGCGTGGAGGTTGACGGGTATGGGGGAGGCGCTATGGCTCTTACTTATGCCGCGATTCTGGGGTTGTACTGGCGAAAGCCCTTGGCGGGATTTCTAAGCCGGGTTGGGCACAGGGCCGTCCGCTTCTCTACTGCGGAACACGGAGAGTCCCCGGCCGGCCGGCAGTTGGCGAACCTCGCGGGCGCGATGCCGGCCTGGATGTTTGGCATCTTGGCAATTGTTGCCGGCCTGCTGTGGTGGCTGGCGTTGACGCAGCCGGACGGCCAGCTTCACGTTCATTTTCTGGATGTTGGCCAGGGAGACGGCATCTTTATCCAGACGCCCAGCGGGCGCCAGGCGCTGATCGACGGAGGGGATGACAGCCAGCAGTTGTTCGCTGAACTGGGCGCGGTTATGCCGTTCTGGGACCGGCAGATCGATCAGGCGATCGTAACGCACCCTGACTGGGATCATATTGGCGGACAGATCGATTTGCCCAGCCGCTTCAGGCTCGGCCAGGCGATAATCAGTGAGAATGTGCGCTATCACGAGGATTCGCAGCTCTGGCTGGCGGCTCTGGATGCGGAGAATGTGCCGGTTGTGGGATTGCAGCAGGGCGGCTGGCTGGATCTTGGCGACGGGGTGGCGCTGTGGGCGCTTTGGCCGCCGCGGGAGGAGAAGTTGCGGGGGCTGGAAGAGGATGACAAGAACGAACGGTCGCTGGTGCTGAAGCTGGTTTACGGTGAGTTTTCAGCGCTGTTGACGGGCGATGCGGGCCTGCCCAGCGAGGCGCAGTTGTTGCGCGAGGGTCAGCCGGTCGCCGCGCATGTGCTCAAGGTCGGGCATCACGGCAGCGCGTACAGCAGCAGCCGGGCGTTTGTCGAGGCGGTCGGCCCAAGTGTGGCGATCATCCAGGTGGGCGCCGAGAACCGGTACGGTCACCCGGACCCGGAGGTGCTGGAGATACTTGGTGGGCGTCTCGTATTGCGCAATGACAGGGCGGGGCGCGTCCACATATGGAGTGACGGGCGGCTGATGTGGGTCGAGGCGGAGAAGGGCGACGGAACCGAGTTGTTGGAATGGAGCGGCGGATAATCAGGAGGGGTGAGCTCCCCGACCCGGCCGCCCTTTCTCGACACGTTTAGTCGAAGCACTTTTCGAGTCAGGATGTTTCCGGCTTGATTCCTGCGATAGACAAAACCAATTGATCCGCGGAGGGACGCGAAGAGACATGAGCAAGACGAAACAGACCAGATCATTGATTGTGCGGCGTCAGGACAGGGGGAGAGCGATGAATGTTTGGGGCAGAATTGTCATTACGTTGATCTTGCCCACCATGTTGTTGGTTGGGTGTGGCGCAGGGCAGGGCCGGACCTCAGCCCTTGATTCGATTGTGTTGCCCTCCCAGACAGATGAACTCAGGTCCGCCCAGCACGAGGTGGCAGATATGGTGACGGCGGCCAACGCTTTTATAGACCTGTTGGATTCCGACCAGAAAGAGGTGGCTCTCTTTCCGGTTGACAGCGACAAGCGGCCCAATTGGTCAAATCTGCCAGCCCGTATGGTGAAGTTTGACCGCAATGGCGTTCGGGTCGGGGATCTGGGAGACGAGCAGTTGGCGGCCATGATTACCTTTCTGGCCTACGCGTTAAGCCCGGATGGATTCGATACAGTCGTGACAGTCATGGCGGCTGACGGGGTTTTGGCAGATTCCTGGCGCGCCTGGTTGGAGGGGTGGAGCGAGGACAATTACTGGCTGGCTTTCTTTGGGACACCTTCCGTAACAGACCCCTGGGGATGGCAGTTTGGCGGCCATCACCTGGCCGTCAATATGTCGATTCAAGACGGCGGCGTCACCATGTCCCCCACTTTCATCGGTGTTGAACCCGCCACTGTGGACCAATCAGTAATTGACCGCATTTTCCCGATCTCGGGAGGCGGGGTGGGGGATCCCGAACCTTTTTCCAGAGAAATTGAGGCCGGATTGTCACTTATCAACAGTTTGGCGAGTCCGGACCGGACGGCGGCTATCCTGTCGGGAAGCCCGCACGGTCTCGTCAGTGGGGTGGGGCAGGATGGGGTTATCCCGGCTCTCGAAGGTTCAGACGTGTCCGGCTGGGATTCCGATCAGAAACAGGCATTGCTGGACCTTGTATCGCTTTGGGTCGGGATGATGCCATCCAGAAGCGCCGAGTTCCGTTTGGCGCAGATCGGCTCCCAACTGAACGACACTTATTTTGCCTGGCAGGGACCGAGCGATGGGACCGACTCCATTTACTACAGGATCCAGGGGCCGTCCGTGATCGTCGAGTTCTCAACGCAAGGCGCTGTTGGGTCGGACGGCGGACACTATCATTCGATCTATCGTGACCCCACCAATGAATACGGTCAACGGTGAGGAAAGGCTAAGTCAGGGGCGGAAGTCACGCGAAGGGACGCGAGGAGACGTGTGGACGTGCGCAATGGTATGCTGTGAGGCAGACACGGGAAACGTCCTCCTGTTGTCTCTGGTGACGGGAGCTGGAAACTCGCCGTCATCGCCTATTTCCTTGCTGCCGCTCACCTCGCCCGGGTGGGCAGTCGCATTTTGAGGGCATTTTCGGTTGTGGATCTTGAGGATAACACGCTGGTTGATGATCGCGCAGCCGGTTGTTAAGTTGGGGGTTGATGGATGGACAGAATGAGGTCCATTGACTCGTTTGAGAAGACCCGTGCGGCCTCGGCCAGCGGGTCTTTTTCTATTGTCTGCACTGTGATTTGGGGGGATTGAGGGGATGGGCTGTGATTCGGGGCGCCGGCGGCGGGGTAAGGGGGGAACCGGCCGGCCGGCGAGAGCGCTGTTCTTGCGGGAGAGCCTGGGCCATAGCCGATGGCCGGCAGATAGCGGACCTAGAACGGGCATGGAGCCATGATCTTTCAGTCATGGATACGGCGTTTGCGGAAAATCTCTCTCGAGGGAGTATCCACAGCTTCAATGGAGCCATGACCTTTCAGTCATGGATACCCGGTTGTGGAAAATCTCTCTCGAGGGAGTATCCACAGCTTCAATGGAGCCATGACCTTTCAGTCATGGATAGCGCCAAAAAACTGCACACCGTCAACACCTTGCTCGCTTCAATGGAGCCATGACCTTTCAGTCATGGATACTGGTACGCGGGGATGCGCACGTAGAGAGGTTGCCACGCAGCTTCAATGGAGCCATGACCTTTCAGTCATGGATACCCCGGACGCCTCGGAGTCACGCGATTCAGGAGCTTTCGACATCTCCACCGGCTTCAATGGAGCCATGACCTTTCAGTCATGGATACGCAGGTTCTCGCAGCGCCGTTGACCACGTTGAGACTCCAGCTTCAATGGAGCCATGACCTTTCAGTCATGGATACCCTTGGGAGTGAAGGCGCAACCCCTTTGGCCGCCCCAGGCTTCAATGGAGCCATGACCTTTCAGTCATGGATACACGATACTGGTACCTATATCCGTCGCGGTGAACGTCAACGCCGCTTCAATGGAGCCATGACCTTTCAGTCATGGATACGATTGGCGCGCGGGACCTTCAGCGAGCAGCATACGATAGCTTCAATGGAGCCATGACCTTTCAGTCATGGATACCCTTGGGAGTGAAGTTGGCAACCAGCTGGCCGCCCCAGGCTTCAATGGAGCCATGACCTTTCAGTCATGGATACCACGAGCGTCGTGGTTATCGTCTTCCAAATCGAAGTAGCTTCAATGGAGCCATGACCTTTCAGTCATGGATACCACGTACTGGTACTATATCCGCGCGGTGAACGCCACGGGCTTCAATGGAGCCATGACCTTTCAGTCATGGATACATTGGCGCGCGACAAGACCTTCAGCGAGCAAGCATACGCTAGCTTCAATGGAGCCATGACCTTTCAGTCATGGATACGCTCGACCCTCTAGCCTATGGCCGCCCCCAATTCAGTCTGACGCTTCAATGGAGCCATGACCTTTCAGTCATGGATACGAGAGTCGACTTCGTGGATCGTCTTCCATTCATCGAAGTAGCTTCAATGGAGCCATGACCTTTCAGTCATGGATACGCCACCTGACCGTGGCTGGCCTGAAAACTGCTGCAGACATGCTTCAATGGAGCCATGACCTTTCAGTCATGGATACCCCGATGTGTTGGACTGCGAGGGCCTTTATCGAGATTTGCTTCAATGGAGCCATGACCTTTCAGTCATGGATACAAGCCACTCCCAAAAACGATCGATCGCCTGGATGAATTGATGCTTCAATGGAGCCATGACCTTTCAGTCATGGATACATCGTGACGCTGCCCGGGCAGGTGTGGATCATGCCGGCTTCAATGGAGCCATGACCTTTCAGTCATGGATACGTCGCCGAATTCTGGTTCCTGACCTGGAGGCCATTCGCTTCAATGGAGCCATGACCTTTCAGTCATGGATACACGGTTTCGTCAATGCGGACGTTCGTGCTGGAGACGGTGCTTCAATGGAGCCATGACCTTTCAGTCATGGATACGCCACTACGTCGTTCCTTTCGGCTCCTCTTCGATCGTGCTTCAATGGAGCCATGACCTTTCAGTCATGGATACGGATGTGGAACCGTAATCAGGCCTTCCGGTTATCCTGCCACCGCTTCAATGGAGCCATGACCTTTCAGTCATGGATACGCCAACGGCCATGACCGATACCTCGCAGGCAACATGGACAGGCTTCAATGGAGCCATGACCTTTCAGTCATGGATACCGTGACCTCTTTTTCAGTCTCATTTTCCACATCGCACAATGCTTCAATGGAGCCATGACCTTTCAGTCATGGATACACGAGGGTGACGATAGGGAGATAGCCGAAAGTTTTAGACGCTTCAATGGAGCCATGACCTTTCAGTCATGGATACGTAGCGGTAGCGGGCCAGATCTGACGCACGGATGACACTGGCTTCAATGGAGCCATGACCTTTCAGTCATGGATACCGCCGCCAGGCAATCAGCCCGATGGTGAAACAGAAAACCGAGCTTCAATGGAGCCATGACCTTTCAGTCATGGATACCTGCATAACTCGCCATGTCCAGACGCGACACGGCACCAAGCTTCAATGGAGCCATGACCTTTCAGTCATGGATACGGGTACTGAATGCCCGGTGCAGGCCGTGGTTGGGCATATGCTTCAATGGAGCCATGACCTTTCAGTCATGGATACCACCATCGGGCAGCCGGTTGCGTCCGGCATCAGCCTGCTTCAATGGAGCCATGACCTTTCAGTCATGGATACCCAGGGACGTGCAATCGCCCGTCTGACGAAGTGACAAGGCTTCAATGGAGCCATGACCTTTCAGTCATGGATACCCCCCGGCACAATGGATCATCTACTGCAGCAGTATCTCGCGCTTCAATGGAGCCATGACCTTTCAGTCATGGATACGATCACCAATGCCGCGCCAGCAGGCCCATGATCCTCGAGATCTAGCTTCAATGGAGCCATGACCTTTCAGTCATGGATACCCTGCGCCGACTATCTCAGGTCCACGACATGGCCCGATCTGGGCTTCAATGGAGCCATGACCTTTCAGTCATGGATACGATTCGGTAACTGCCCTCGCGTTCTCCTTCACCCTTGCCGCGTGCTTCAATGGAGCCATGACCTTTCAGTCATGGATACTCTGCATCTCACACAGTGGGAAACGAGGGTCATTGACAGTGCTGGCTACAGGCTTCAATGGAGCCATGACCTTTCAGTCATGGAATGCTTCAATGGAGCCATGACCTTTCAGTCATGGACCTTTACCCAGTGCGCTTCAATGGAGCCATGACCTTTCAGTCATGGATACGGCGGATATTCAAGATTTTCCGCGCAGATTTTGCCGTTCGCACACGTGATTTCAGGTTTCGACGTCCGTTCGGGTATTCGATTGTTGATTCTGCAGCTGCAATACTTCCCTCCTTGTTCTCAATTGTGCGAGCGCTAACCCTTTAATGCGTACAGCACCCGACCTCTCGCAACCTGATGCAAGCACATCTGTCCATCGCTTGCGCACAGTTTGCCACAATGCGCTCAGATGACCAAAGCCTCCCTTTGCTTTGGCTTGATCTGGCGGCCCAAAGTACGCACGCTGTCTCCTCCGCGTCCTTCGGCGGGACCGACGTTGATTATGATCACTCTATCCTGGTTGAGATCGATGATTTCGGTCAGCGCTTCCTCCATTATGACCCGCTCTTTTGAAGAGAGATCACAGGCGAATACCGAATATTGCAAGGCGTCGCCGAACCCGTTCATTTTCCTGAAGATCCTGCGCAATCGCTTGCCGTCGCTGACGTCATAAGCCACGATATACCTGTTGCGCATGCGTCACCTCGTCGTGAAACCGGGGTATCTCTTCAGTTCTCCCAGCAGGTGGCGGCCCAACAGCCGCGCCTGCACCTCCATGATCCGGCGGTAGCTTATCGAGTACTGAAACAGGGGGTGCGTTATCAATGTATCCATCCTGCGCTCGAAAGCTGTGATTACCGCTTTGCGCCCGTCCTGGGTCAGGGAGACGGCCCCGCCCCGGCGGATGAAATCCTTTTCCTTCAACTCGGCGTTGTTGAAGAGCGTCAGCGCGGCGGAATCCGCGATCAAAGGCCGGAATTCTTCGGCGAGATCCAATGCCAGGGCCGGCCTTCCATACTTGGGCTGATGATAGAATCCCATATAGGGATCAAAACCAACTGTCAGCGCCGACACCATGGCCTGCCTCATCAACATTGCGTACAGGAAGGAAAGCACTGCATTGACCGGATCTTTGGGCGGCCGGCGGTTGCGCGTCCGGAAGTCGAAGGCGGATATTCCGGCTTTGATCATACCGTCGAAATGGGCGAAATAGACCCGGGCAGCCGCTCCTTCGACGCCAAGCAGCGTTCCAAAGGAATCTGCCGGCTCCACCATGCTGGTCAGGCGCTTTATCTCCTCCAGCGCTGTTGCCGGCGGCTGCGGGTGGTTGCGGCGCAGCATCACCCGGCTGTTGCGCAACTTGGCCGTCACCATCTCTTTGGCTATCGCCAGCGACGCGGGCCTGATGGTGGTCGATCCGGCCGCGGCCCAGGCTTGCGGTCACCATCTCTTTGGCTATCGCCAGCGACGCGGGCTGGTCTCTTGCCACCCGGAATTGATGCGTGCGCAACTCAACGTTCTTGTGCGCCATGCCCCAGGTCACGCCTTTCAGCCACCCCCCGTAGGTGAAGTGGCAGATCGGTATTCCCCGCTCCAACAGCACGCGTGTTGCCTGCGCCGTCACCTGAGCGTTGCCAAAGATCGAAACGCTGGAGACGTCCAACAGCCGCGCCTTGGCCGCGATTTTGCCTTTGACTTTTACCGTCAGCGTGTCGCCTGACTTCCCTACGATACCGCCTTGTGAGGCGACATACATGGGCAAGGCATCATCCCGCGCTGGCATCAGGCGTCGCACGTCGTCGGGCCGCACTACGTAGCGGCTGCCTTTGAGAAAGCTTACCTCGTCGGGAAGGCAGATGCCGACAAGGGAGCAGCGCGGACATTTGGGGCTGTCCTCCAGGGGCGGCGGGATTTCGCCGCTGTCCGCCATTTTGCGCGCGGCCTCAAGCATCTCGAGCGTCTGCTTGACAAGCGTATTGTCAAAGCCGACGTATACCCGCCGCTTGGATCTCACGTAGTAGATGACCCCTTGCTCGCACTGATAGCCGTTGGCGCGCAGCAGCAGGCCTTGAAGGCACAACTGGACCCGCTCCGGGTCGTAGACATGGCCTGGGATATCGGGCACGGTCCCGCGCTTGTAGTCGACGGGCGTGGCGCGAGCCCCGTCCGTTTCCACGAGGTCGATGCGGGCGATCGCGCCCAGGCCTTCGTCTGAAAGCATGACTGAGCGGGCGTGGATTTTCTCGGGTTGCGCGTCTTCGTCGTTCGGAGCTGGGAGGTCGCCGGCCGGCCGGTCGACGCGTCTATGCTGGAAGCGGCCGTCGAGCGTGTCTGCGCTGTGGGCGAACTCTCCCTGCACCCACTCCATATAGCAGAGCCTGGGGCAGTAGGTGTATTCGTTGAGCATCCTGGCGGGGACGAGTTCGGGTGTGTTGGTGGGATGGATTCGCGGTAACAGTCAAAGTTAATCTCCGTCTGAACGATCAGGCACAAAAATTCCCAGCCCGTAGTGGCAGGCAAAGCCGAAGCAGGAACCTATCCCGATTTGGCAGGTAGAAAGTTGCTGTAGTACTGATTTTGCCGGATCCGCTGGCTACGAAAGACCTCTTGAATTCCTCTTCTGGCCAGCGAATCGTGATCGATAGGATTGTGCGTAAGTTCAGGCAACACCAGCAGAGAACGTACGGTATCTATGCTCACCATTGGCGTCCATATCGGCCACACGAAGTAGATCTCTCGCCGGCTGACCCGGTGAAATCCCGTAGTCTCCGCCAGGCGCCCGACGGGTAGAGTCGGAAACCAGCGTAATGCCTCGAGAGCTAAGCTTGCCGCGGCGAGCATCATGCCAGGACCATCTGCAAGCCTGGACTTACTCGGGTCACGCCAGCGCAGAGCGTAACGCTGGTCTCCTATCGGATCCCAACGGAGATCATAGCCTTCGTCCTGATAGTCCCAGAGATCGAACAGGGTAAGATGAAGACGTTTGGGGTCCAGTTTTTCGATGTTGGCTTTGGCATAGAACGGCAATCCCTGTCCCGCGCTGTCTCCACTGCGGATCATTCGGAACTTTGAATCTTGAAACTGACCATTCTTCTTGTCTGGGTAGAGTTCGATCCCCATGCCCGCAAGCAGATCAGCATCGCGTCTATCCATTATGGATGAACGCCTCTGTGCCTCGCGGAGAGCGCTGGAAAACTTGCCGGCGTCGAACGGCATCTTTTTGTCGAGATCAAAGACAGTCGCGGGCGCGCTCTTCAACGATTCCAGGATTCGGTCTGAAAACTCTCTTTCATCATCGCCACATTCCAGTAACGACGGCCTCCATCCCCGGCCCGTGTCTCTCCATCCGACACGGAGTCCGGGGTAGCGTTTCTGTGCGACAACCGCTACCCCGACAGAGGCCAGAAATCCGAGCGGATTGCTGCCATCCAGTCCCCCCAACAAGAGGCCGTTGTCCTCCCCTTTCGTGCTCATTGAGTCTCCTCCAACTCGCTCCGTCGCCAGTCCGCAAGACGCAGCAGCGCCTCCAACCATGCCAGACCCCACCAGCCGTAGCGCCGCACGAGACGCCAGTACCGATCTGCGATACCTGAATCGAGACGTTCAAGGTTCGTGGGGCCAGACCATTGCATCTGCTCGCCGCCCCAACTGTACTTTGAGTTTACACAGATTGCATCGTACACCACCGGCGCGAACGGACGACAGTGGCCGTGATGGCTGGCAATCATATGGAGAACCAGATCGCGAAGCTCTCTGTCTTGCGGCAAAAGAGTTTGCGCGCTCTCGGCCAAGCGTACGGACAGCAGTTCATGCCGGCCACCTCTTGGATATTCCGCCTCCGCGCTGACTGCGGCCATCGTTTTGCTCTTTGACATCTGACCGGACTTGGCCAGAGGTTCTCCTGCCCACCAACGGACGCCGCCCCGCAGTAGCGCTTGAAAACGAGGATCGATTTTTCCCACATCGTGAAGCAGACCGGCACGCGCCACAGCGTCAGTCAATTCGTCCGGCAGGCCGCACCCCACTGCATAACGTCGCACGAATGTCTCAACGCCGCGGAGATGATCTTCCAACCGGACGGGCCTCCCATCGCCATAGGAAGTGCCTGATGCGCTGGTGTCATCCTCATCCGAGAATGTGTCGGCATTCCCCATGAGTTTGGGTATGCGCCGGTTTCCGGCAATGACGAGATGGCCGCTGCCCACAATGCGATACGCCCGCCGCAGCTTGGCGCCGCGAAACTCATTCGCAAGCTCGCTTGCCGCTTCACCCAGCCAGCTGTCTTCCGGCGCATTTACGACGAGAGCATTCAGGATGCCTCTGAGGTCCTCCGCCACTCCGTCAGGGTCTTGCTCGTGCTTCTGATTTATTTTCTTCAGCAGTTCGCCAGTTTCTTCCTTAACGGCGTCTAGTTCCTGAGGCCATGCTTCTACCAGTTTTTTGTGCAGGCGGAGCAGCGGCTTGGCACGGGCCAGCCGGTGAGACTGATCGCCCACGTCCAGCACGCCGTTCAATCCGCTTGTCTGCGGGGGAAAGTCGCCAATCCGGCCGTGTTCGCTTGGATGACTTGTCGGTACGACGATGACGTCCCCTGGACGGATTTCCCCTGGATCTGCGGTTATCTCCTCCTCGCCCGTATCTCTTACCCCGCGCCACCTGATTACATTGTGCGCTTCGTCAAGCGTACCCTCGCCGGCCTGATCATCGTCGTGCCCCCCGCCCTCTACGTCACTGCTGTCGTCTTCGGGATTTTCGGCGTGCAACCACCTCCTGAACACCCTAATAGGAACGGGGAGCGTTTCACTGCTGCCGGGAGGGCAGAGCTTCAAAACCTCGAGGGCGTTCGCTCTGCCTTCCGGACTCGTTAGGTCAATGTCGGCGCGCCAGCATACCTGTACGTCCGGGGCGCCTTCACGCGGCCCATGCAGAAAGAGAGCCACATCGGGGGAAGGGTGAGGTTCCGGCGCGGTCTGCGCCCAACAATCTACATGAGCGGGAAGCATCACCGGAGCATCCAAAGAAGGGGCGTTCAGCACCTCCAAAGAATCTCCGCTTGGTACTTTTTCGTCCAGATATGCGATCCCCAAATCCACCTGTCCGCTGTTGTCTTTGACTTCATTCAGCCATTCCCAAGTCTTGGTGAGCGCAACGCCATACACAGGGTCGCCCTCATCTCCCTTCCTGAGTGTGGCTTGGTCCTCTCGAACGAGAATGACTGCACGGGATTCGATTTCCCTTCCCATACGATTAAGCCGTCCGAAGCGTTGCCGTAAAGCGTCAAGACTGGCGCATTCGGTAACGAGCCCGTCGAAGTCAAAATCGGCGCCGACCTCCAGAGTCTGCGTTGCAACGACGATCATGGGCTTTTCGAGTTCACGCTGTTCGGAATGATCTGACTGGAGTCTTTTGAGATGTTCTTCAACTACCGATTCCTTATCGATGGGGCGCATGCGTCCGGTGAGCAGAACAACATCGATCTCCCCTTTCTGCATAAGCAGCCTGTAGGTTGCCCTGGCGGTCGCAACGCGGTTGACGAATACGACAACTGCACGAAGCTGGTCGCTTACCAGCTCCAGCGCGGCATCGGCCAGAGCCTTGGCCAAGGCAGCCGGCGCTCGCCTCCCCCTGGCGCTGCCAATCCTCTTCAGAATCGCGGGTTTGCGCGCTAGCTGACGCTTTCCAAGTGGATGATCGGGATCGGATCCTTCGTCGGATTCGTCCTTGAATACACGGCGCAGCTCGGGCGGAGGGGTCGCCGACATGACGACAGGGTGAAAGGAGCGTCCAAGGGGGCTGTGCGCCCATTGGCGGAAGCGATCGACTGCCTGCAGAGTTTGCAGAAATGGCTGCGCGCAGTGCGCTTCATCCAGGAAAATAAGGCTATCATTGGCAATCAGCGCGGCGTAAACGGGCCATACACCAGAGCCGCGTCCGTACCCGCGGAACAGCAGCCGGGACCCCACCTGGTCCACGGTTGAAGCAACGACAGTGGGCTGGAGGGGATCGCGCGCCCAGGCTTCCGAACGAAACATGCCGCCCCGCAACGCGTAAGCTCTTAACGGCATCTCGCCCTCATAGCCAGACGTCGCGCCGAAAGCAATCTGCCGTAAACTGTCCGCCACAATTTTGAGGACTCCGTTCTCGGCTTCGCAGAGCTTCTTAGCAATTTTCCGCGCTCTCTCGTAAGCTTGGTCAACGATCACACGGCGGTCCACGACGAAGAAAACCCGGCGCGGCGCGGTGATGATCTCGCCTCTGTCCATGCGCGATACCTGCTTTGCCAGCGCAAACACGGCAATATCCACACACGCTGTCTTGCCCGAGGCAGTAGGCAGATCGATGGCCTCCGGCCATTCAGCCAACCCGTCTAGGTTACCGGATACTCTGTCTGCCAGTTCCTGCTGCCAGGCAAAGGGCGTGTTGCCCCACAGCGCTTGAAAGAACTGAACAAACTCTATGGAATCAGTCTTCGTCACGTTTGTCACCTCAGTTATCCATTGGCCGGCACAGTCCATAGCCGCGGAACCGGCCCGCACCAACAGTGACCGGTCCTCTCACGGGTTCGTCAAAGATAAGGACGGCATGACTGTGGCTCTGGCGTCCGCCGTCACCCTTGCGAGTTATCTGCGGGTATTCCCTTGCATGAGGCGCTCCCTCCACTAATGAGACCGGATGCAGCATCACTTCGCGCGGGCGTGGCAGGCCTATGTGCCTACAAGCATCTTTCACGCTTTCGGCCGCCCGCGTCCACTTGTTCTTGCCCTTGAAGTGCCGGTTCAAAACTACAGGAGTAACACTTGCCCAAACCCTGGCCGCTCGTGTCCAGGTGTCTGCATTCAGATTCTTCGGAAGCCGTTCTCGAGTCTCAAGTTCTATCCGACATTCGAACCACTGTCCGTCGAACAAGCGGTGTTCGCGAGGTAATCCCGTTTCAGCGTTATACAGAAACGCTCCCAGACACTTTCGAGCTTCCTCCACATCCAAAGAGTGGGGTAACGCCAAGGCGAGTCCCATCACTCGCCCATCTGCATATTGATCTCCTATGAAAGGAAGCGGGAGCAGAGCCATATGTGGTTTAGTGGACGGTGATCCACTCGAACTGTGCCCGCTAAACCACTCCGGAGGCGGCTGTTGGGGACAACAGTCCATCAAGACCCCACGTAACGCCTGCGTAAGTTTCAGCGTCGTCGCTAACGGTACCCGCTGGCCCCGGACAGTGAGCACTAAAAAGTTCGGATCAAAAACCGAGCCTTGCCGTTCAAGAGAGTCGTTCTTCACGGGTCTTCCATAGCCTTGCCAGCGAGTTGGCACTGGCCTCAGACTCACCGGCGCATGTGTACCGAAACGCTCGACAATGACGCTATCCAATCGTCGTTTTTCTTCCCGCATCTCTTTATTCCGTGTTCCTTTGAGGGCATCGGAACGCGCCTTCAGGTCCGCATATTCTACGACTGCTGCCCTGTTGTAGGCTTGTGTTAGATTCTCTAAACGGCCAGTCGAGAATACCCGCATTCGACGGGTGGCGATACCCTCCATCGGTTCCCATGTCGGACGAATGTCACCATCCACTACAACCCACGCCTGGACGAACGAGGCAGAGTGACCCACATGAGTCACCTTAGCAGTCAGTCGCTCCAGAGCAGCGCGATGTTCGCCAAGTTCGATCTCTGGCCAGACCAGATACACATTTGGGTCGTAGGGAATCGCCACGGGAAAGCCTCGCGGTTGACGAGATCGATGCTCTGGAAGTACCGCCAATCCCGCGCCCCTTAGCTTCCTCAAATCGCTGCTGCGAGGAATTTGACGACTAACGCTAGTGTCGTTGACCGGGACATAGCTGACAACCGCTCTGCGTGTCGTGTAATCTGAGGCGGCAATGCCAGGTGGAGAGAGAGTTTCAAGCCAGCGCAGCGCTTTTCCCTCTCCGGAATCTTCTCCCGTTTCGAACCACGCGGCAGCAAGCGCCATGAAAACGCGGTCTGGGTGCGGAGGCCACTCGGCCTGTTCCTTTCTCGCCCCGTCCGCTGCGGCCATTGCCCACCCGTTAAGGTAGCAGATGCCAATCGCGAACATCAGGCTTCCTCCTTCGTAGACGCGCTCGCCAATTCCTGGCTGCGTCTGACGAGTTCGACAAGCTCGGGCGAGGGAGTTAACTCAATCTTCCCTTCCCAGGGTAATCCCACTTCTTTTGCCTCCGAAATAGCCTCCGCAAGTACTCTGAGAGCCGTGTCGGAATCGCATTCGAACTGTCTTGGCTTCTCCCCCGGACGGTCAAGAAGCTCCCAGATCGATGCTTGTGTAGCGAACAATTGGCAGCGCGAGCGGAGATCTCCATCGTTGCGCGCTAATGATCCGGCCGCGATACCCAGTGCCGCCAAGGCGGTGCGTGCAGCAAGATCAACATCCTTTACAGAGTCAGCCGCGCCGTTCAACGGAAAGCGAAGGCGGCGCAGGGCAGATAACGACAGGACGGTAGTCTGTGTGGCTTTCGAAATCGTAAATCCGCCGTCCTCAATGCTGGGAGTGACGTTGCCATGAATCGCTTCCGAAGGCTTTCCATCTTTCCCGAGCTTCTTTCCCCTGCCATTCTTTTGCAAAGTCCAGTGCGGCCTGTCGTCACTCGCTGACTCATGCTCATATAATGGTCCTGCCCCTAGAAGGATTTGCGCAGGATCAATACGGCTGGATGTCTTCGTCCCTACTACAGCGTCATACCCGATAATTTCCGACACAACCGCCCGCTGAAATTTAGTTCCCAAGCCTCCACGTGGCCCGGTAGAATCCCATACTCCAAATATGAGCGCTGTCGGACATAGTCCAAACAGCCCTGTTGAATTCCGCAGTTCTGAATTATCCAGTACGACCCCTTTCTCCGATTTTCGAAAGATCTTCCCGTCTAGAAGACAATCACGGAAAATGGCGTCGGCTATCCGATGCGGAGCCTCTAAACTGGTTACTGTGAATTTCTTAAGCAAGTCAGGTTGGTCGAATCGCGCCACCAACAACGGAAGCTCCAAATTGCCGGCACGGCACTCTTCCAGCAGTGCTGACTCCATGCGATTCGCTTGGGACTGTACAGAGTCCAGTAGCACACAGTCTCGAATCTCGCCGGTGTCTGGCTTAATGCGTTGCTCCGTTGCGTACCTCCCCCCCTCGTAGGTCGATGGGAACACTTTGTCCCCTGGTCCACCCGCGGGTTGGTAGTCGGTAACACACCGAAACGCGGCGGCGGTCCCGCCGACAGCGTCTTTCAACGTCTGAAGGTCGATTTTCATCATTCATGCCTCCCTAATTTGCATGATACTATTGTCTGACGATACGTAGCCCGTTTGGGATTTTTCTCTACGGATTACCTTATCATATCACAATAGTAAGTGATTAATATAATAATACTAATGAATGTAACTCTATCAAACTTGCTGGAGCATGTCAAATCCCGGCGAAAACGTGTAATCGACGCTTCTGATACCTTCTGATCGGTCTTCGGCAACAAGCCGGGCGATCGGACCTCATTGAAGGATTAGCAGTATTATATTTCGTAAGGCCACCTAATCTATTTCCGGGCCGCAAGGCCCGGCCCCATTGAATGGCTGCGAATTCGTCGCGTCCACCTTCAGTACAGTTGCTTTTGCCTTCGCGGCACCTTTGCCACTCCCTTACGCTTCGAATCTCCTCGCAGTGCGCGTCGCGTGGAATTTCATTGTGTTCGTGGATCGATTGCCCAAAATCGAACACACATACAGCAGAAGCACCCTCAAAGGGGAAGGCACGAAGGGACACAGAGGGGCGCGGAGAACACCTTTTTTGTCTGCGGAGGGACGCACAGAGGATGACAGACGTCAACAAGACCTAGGAACGTCCATATATGCGCAGGTAGTGGACGAAGCAGATGAGAATGTCTTGAAGGTAGCGGCGCGTGTCGTAGTAGGGGACTTTGTAGATGAAGAGGGCATCGTCCGGCTCGGTGAGGCTGAGCCAGTATCTGGCCTTGCGGGGGCCGGCGTTATAACCGGCGAGGGCGGCTATGTCGTTGCCGCCGGCCAAATCGCGCGCCCAGCGCAGGTAGTATGCGCCGAAACGGATGCTGACGATGGGAAGGTCGAGAAGTTCGGTGGAATAGTTGGGGTAGTTGAGACTGCGGGCGATCTCTGCGCCTGTGCTCGGACGGATCTGCAAGAGACCGCGGGCGCCGGCATAGGAACGCGCGGCAGGCTCGAAGTGGCTCTCTTGAAAGATGAGGCCGTACAGAAGCTGCGGGGCGATCTCAAATTCTCCGGCCTGCTTCTCGACCAAGCGGGCGTAGTGTCTGGGATAGGCGAAACGCTGGATAAAGAGCGGCGTTTCGGCAATACGTTCAGCTTGGCTGAGTTCGATGAGATGATGGGCAGTCGTAATGGAGAGCCGGTTGGCGCCCAATTTATGGAAACGCAGCATGAGGGGATAGAGCGCCGCCGGATCGTTGTGAAAACGCCAGTAGACTTGCTCCAGCAGCTGCAATCCTTCAGCGCGGCGACCCAGCGCCAGCAGAAGCTCACTTTTGACGAGGTCCGGGTCGTCGATCACGGTTTGGGGCAGGTTCCATGGCTCGACGCCGTCTCCGGCAGTTGTCGCGTCGGGGCTTTGGGCGCGCGGAAAACCCTGCGGTCCATTCAGCCAGTCTTCGGCGAATGCGCGGCTGCCATCGTCGCCGGGCAAGGCAGGCGCGGCCGTGATCATATTGGCCATGCGGGGGATGAGATTCTGCCCGGGATGCGCGGCGTCAACGTCCAAGCTGGCCAGAACCCCGTAAAATGTTTCGGGCGCGCGGGCGAAGAGCGCATGCCAGAGGGAGCGCGCCTCCTTGACTCCGCCCTGGGCATGGTGGGCGCGGCCGAGCCAATAGGTTGCAAAGTCCGGCCGCGTATCGGGATATTCGGAGAGCAGCCGCGCGAAAAGGTTGACGGCGAGCTCGTAACGGCCGTGTTCGAACGCGCCAATTCCGGCGATGGCCAGCCCATCCGCGGCGCGCGGGCTGCTTGGGAAGGCGTCCGCCAGCCTGAGCAGATCGGCTACGGCTTCGTCAAGAGGAACGACCGCGACGCGGGCATCCTGCGCGGCGCCGCTGCGCGGGTGGGTGTCGGCGGCGAGGGAAGACAGCGCGCTCAGCCACAGCGCTTCCGGCGCCAGCGGGTCATCAGGATGATCTCTGGCGAATGCGCGGTAGATGCGCCGTCCCTCCGCGGGCGCGCCATCTTCAAATGCGATGCGCGCCCGCGCCAACCAGGCCTCACCAAAGCAGACACAGTTTGGAAAGTCGGCCAGCACGCGGTCGATGGCGGGGCGGGCCGCTGCCCACTGTCCCATCCCCATCCGGGATCGGGCGATTCCCAGCCAGGCTTCACCGGCGCGGGCGGTCTGCGGCGATTGCTCAAGAAATTGTTCAAAGGCGGAGATGGCCGGCACGTACGCTTTGGAGAACAGATTGATCTCTCCGCGCAGGAGCGGATCGACGGGCACGTCCCGGTTCTCCAGTTGAATGAGAGACAGGTAGGCGGCATCGCTGGCCGGGTTTTCGGTCAGCGCCATACTCCAGCGGACGATAGCGGCTTCTTCGTCGCCGGCCGCCGCATACGCCATGCCGGCGCGGTAGAGATAACCGGCGCGGTAGATGGACTGTTGTCTGTCGCCGAGGATATTGTCAAACGCAGGGACGGCCTGATCCTGACTCGGTTCTTCGCGTTCGAAATCAGGGCCGAGGAGGATCTCATCATAGATGGCGGCGGCCTCATCCCAACGGCGCATACCTTCGAGAACGGCCGCCAGCCGCTCGAGAAGGCGGACTTTCTCGTCTCCGGTTATGGCTGCGCTGGCGGCCCGGCGCAACGCGTTAGCGGCCTGCGGCCGTTCGTCTACCGCGAGCAGCGCATCGGCGATAAGCTCCTCGACCACACCGGAGAGCTGGGGTCGTTGTTCCAGGAAAGAGCGGTAGGCGGCCGCGGCTTCGGTGAAGCGGTCCACGCCGGTCAATGCTTCCCCACGCAGGAAAAGGCTGTTGATCAGGATCTGCGCCACCGCTTCTCCGCTCGCGGATGACAGGCTGATCTCTCCCGCCGCATGGGCGTCGCCCATACGACGGAGTTGCTCAAGCGCGTCTAACGCCAGTTCCGGCTTGTCATCGGCCAGATAGGCTAAGGCCAGCCGATACAGGATTGGGGCGCGCCTCTGCGCGCGGGAGGCGGCGGGTGTCTCCCGCGCTTGGGCAGGCTCCATCTGGATATCGGCCAGCAGCGTTTGCAGCAATTTTTGCTCCTGGCTGTAGTCGCCGATTTGATGAAGATAGGCGGCCTCGTCGAGCAGGGATGCCGGCGTCACCGGTTCTGCGGCCGCGCGCGGATAGGCCGCGGGGCTGTTCGGAGGCGATGACGGCCGATCCAAGGAGGAGGTTGCGGCGGCGGCGGTCGGCGCGGGCGGGGACGCGGCGCGTCTGTCGCGACATCCGGACAGAAACAGAGCGAGCAGGAGCAAAGTCGAGAAGGAGACCGGCAGATAAAATCGTCCTCTGCGCCTGAAACATGATGAGGTTGGCTCGCTAATCAATGGGTTGTCCCGAATACGATGTTGCGCTCCACCCGCTCGTTTTCGTGATTCCTCTGATGGTGGGTGGAGAGGCGTTCTCAGTCACGCATGTCAGAGTATTATCAAGTCACGACAAGCGAATTGCCAAAGGCGGCGAGGGGGTTTGTCTGAACTGTGATGTTGGGGGATTGAGGAGATGGGCTGTGATTCGGGGGGGGCGGCGGGATAAGGAGGATAATCTGCTGGCCAAGCGGGCGGCCGGTACGCTTTCTGACCATCGAACTGCCCCTCCACAGGCATTGTGAATTGCTCCATCACATACCTTAGTTTGTGGTCCAGTTTGTGAGGCCAAGCTCAGCTACAAAACCGTCAACAATCACGAATTGACCAGAAAATGCTACGCTTAGTCTGTAGACCCAAAGTGTTCAACATGGTAAGTTGCTTTGAATATTAGTGGCCATATCATTTTAGTTTGAGCAATTGACATTGCACATGCCGAGTGAAAGCAGGCTCCGAAAACCTAGTCACAGAATGACGAAAGTCCTGGCCGAAAATTTGCGAAGCTACCGTAGAGCTAAGGGCATTTCGCAGGAAGAATTCGCCGACCTGTGTCAATTGCACCGAACTTACATTGGCTCTGTGGAAAGAGGTGAAAGGAATGTCACTCTGAGCACGCTGGAAGCTATTGCTGATGCAATGGGGATAGGCGTTCCGGACCTACTGACTGAGAGTGGCGAAAAAAGTTTGCGAGGAAGGATAATGACTCAAAGATATGTTGACGCCATCCGCAATAGTGGCCTTTCCATATATGATCCCATCTCGAATTATGATCCGAATCTCTTAATTCCCACTTTCGAACTTGAGGAGTTGCTCAACGAAGGATTGGTAGGATTGCAACTCCAAGAACTGCCATTGCGGACTCGCTCAAAGGTAGTCAAGCAGCGTATCTGTGAGATTCTGGGATATCCAGTTCCGTCTTCGTTTGAAAAGACGCAGCCCCGGTTTCCAGGTCAGCTTTTTGACACTTATGTCCAAAAATCTGACAATCTTCAGATTTGGAACGAGGATTTGGCGCAGAATCGACGTTATGTAATAGTTCGCGTCAATGAAGGTGATCTGGTCACAAGAGTCAAAGTAGTCACCGGGGACAGATTGGCAGAACTTGATACAACTGGAAAACTTACCCAGAAATATCAAGCGAGACTTGTGCTAGGCGATCATACTAGAGAACTGATTACTCGGGAAGATACTGAGCCTCTTAGGGCTTTTGTGGACTCCGGCTTCGATCTGAGTTCTGTAGCTAGTCCGGCGATTCTTCCTGTTGCTGGCCAAATCTTACCTATTCACGAGATATATGAGTGTCTGAGCGGGTTAATTGGAACAAGATTCAGAGATAGAGGTCACGATCAAGAGAGGAATCGAGGTGCGGAGCTACACCGACGTGTAAGCAAGCAACTCGGCTACAGTGTTTATCACGACGATGGACAGTTCCCCGATTTGAGGCACCAACTTCTTGAGGTAAAGCTTCAAAGTTCACCCGCCATAGATCTGGGATTGGTCCTGCCCAATAGCATAGCACCCTTAAACACCCCAGAGGTCTCAGGATGGCCTATTCGTTACTGCGATACTCGTTATGCTGTATTTTATGCAAATATTACCGACACTATAGTTACCTTAACTCATCTATTTGTGACCACGGGAGAAAGGTTTTTTGACCGTTTCCCCCAGTTTCAAGGAAAAGTTCTCAACAAGAAGCTTCAAATTAAGCTACCCGTTGGCTTCTTCGATTGACAAGCCAAAAGCATTCCAAACTGTTTGCTCTAATTCCGCCATCCTTTTAGTGGTGTACGAAGAGTCAATTGAAGCATGAATCCTTTTGGCCGAGGAGATTATTTCTTTTCCTATATCACTTTCAGGATTGGGCAGGGGAAAATGTTTGACATACTGTGTAATGAAGCGCCTCCGTCCAGCATACAATTTGTTGTGGAAGCAAATGTCGTAAAACTTTTCAATGAAACTTGAATTGGCCACAGCGGCCGCAAGCCACAGCAAATCCGTTTGTTCAGGGCAGTTGCACACCATCCAATAACAATCCCCATTTACTACAGAACCTGTCTGGTCGATCCAGAAGGTTGGCTCCTTCGAAATGTCGCGAAATACAAGTTTGGTTTTGTTCCACGCTGCCGGGTCATGAGGCACCCAAATCTCATACCATCCACGCCCCGCTTTCTGTAAGTACCTTCGACTCTCTAAGACATTCCGGTGACTTTCGAGATAAGCTCTACTTACCGGAAACTGGGATAGGTCAACTGCCTGAGATTCCCCTTCAACCGACGTATGTGGGTAGAGAATATGCCGATTTACGTTGGGGTCAAGTGCTCTGAAACGATGTGCTATATGGTGTGTAAGTATGCCGCGGCGGCGGGCGGTGGCGAAGGAGTTCCGGCTTTTCGTCCTTGAATAACTGATGCCAATCGGAACGAATAAAGACCTTGTCTGCGCAAGTTTTCACCCCAACTCGGATTCTCCCCACCTCTCCAAACTTTTTCCAAGTGTGCTTTCTCACTGTAGAGAGCCAAGACTCGGTTGATTCAGTAGCGAGTCGCCATACATTTTGGGATTTTCCATCAGCGCTAAGTTTGCCGTGCTGTACTATGAACTGCCGCCCGTCGCCGATTTCGACTCGACCCGTATAGGAAAGCGCTTCTACTGGCGAATCTAGTTTCGGACGTCTTTCCTTTGAACTGGTAGATGCTTCATAAATGGACGAAAATTGAGGTGGATTTTTTTTGGGCAGGTTCCCGTTCTCGATCAAAAGGACAGCTGGGAGAATCGCAGCAGTAAAAAGCTTGGAGTCACCAAAGTCCCATACGTGGCGGAGATTGCATCTTTCCAATAGTGCGCGGCGGACAGGTGCGCCTGAGCGCGTAAACATGAAACGGTTAGAAACGATGATTCCCGCGATCCCCTTTGGTTTGAGGACATGGGTCATGGCAACCATAAAAGCATAGTAGAGATCGATTCGACCGGAGAGGCCAAACTTCTGGCTAATGATCTGTGCCCGATAAGAACCCATGATTTGCGTTCTCACATAGGGCGGATTGGAGATAATTAAATCAAAACCTTCTGGAGATTCTGGAGCGAAGAGCGTCCCTTGCCTGTCGTTATCGAAGTTTTCGGAAACGAACTCCAAGAAGTCAGTTTGGTTTAGGCAAATGGACTTAGTAGGAAGTTTTTCTTTGAGCCGGTTATGGGCAGCGGTAAGAGCCCTATGATCGGTCTCAAAACCGTGTACTTCCACACAGTGATTCTGGCTTGGAGAAAACTGATCCAGTAAGCTGAGCAGGAGTTGACCATCACCGACTGCTGGATCCAAGATTCGAATAGGGCGGTCTTGAGGGAACTGTCTGCAAGCACTAATGATTTGTTTAGCTGTAAAGTCAGCAAGAATCTTAGGGGTATAAGTTGCTCCACTTGCTTTCTTATCTGTGACATCGGAATAACGATGAACAGAGTGATTAAGCTTTAACGCGTCCATAGACTTCGCTCACTCCAAATCTTGAACTTACCACTAAGACAGTATGGTTCGCTACTTATAGTATCCATTTCCCTTTTCAGTGTCAAGGTGGATCAATATTTGAACGTACTCTTAAAGTGAACGTCACCTGGCCGTGCGTCGAGGGGCAGGTTGAAGCGTTTGCTCTCGGAGACGGCGAGGGCGTCGGGGTAGCGTTGCGGGCCGCGTTTGGCCGCGGCGCGGGTTTTGGACGCGGCGTCGCCGAAGAGCAGGTGGTCGGGGATGTCTTCGTTGCGGTCGCTGCCCTGCTGCGGCAGGTAGTCGGTCCAGCCGAGCAGCTCGAAGAGGGGGCGGATGAGCTCCTGCTCGGTGGAGGCCTCGTTGATGGCGCGGAAGGCGGCGGCGTTTTCGAGGAGGGCGCGCGCCTGGCCGCGGAAGGCGTCGAACGCGGCGGGCTGGGACAGGGATTCCCGCCAGGCGCCGGTGTGGCGAATGCCTTCTTCGAGAAAGTAGCTGGTGAACAGCTGACCAGACATTGGTAGGGGCCTGTGGCGGTGACGGGCGTTCTGGGGATAGTGTACCCGCGCGGCGGTTGTTGCGCCAGTTCGGGGAGAGAACATCTTTCTTTTATCCACGAAGAGACACGAAGGGACGCGAAGAACTGCTTTTTTGTCCGCAGAGGGGCGCAGAGGGGCGCGAAGAACCGCTTTTTTGTCCGCGGAGGGACGCGGAGAACCGCTTTTTTGTCCGCGGAGGGACGCGAAGGGACGCGAAGAACTGCTTTTTTGTCCGCGGAGGGACGCAGAGGGACGCGAAGAACCGCTTTTTTGTCCGCGGAGGGGCGCAGAGGGACGCGAAGAACTGCTTTTTTGTCCGCGGAGGGACGCAGAGGGGCGCGGAGAACCGCTTTTTTGTCCGCGGAGGGACGCAGAGGGACGCGGAGAACTGCTTTTTTGTCCGCGGAGGGACGCAGAGGGGCGCGAAGAACTGCTTTTTTGTCCGCGGAGGGACGCGAAGGGATGCGGAGAACTGCTTTTTTGTCCGCAGAGGGGCGCAGAGGGGCGCGGAGAACTGCTTTTTTGTCCGCAGAGGGGCGCAGAGGGACGCGGAGAACTGCTTTTTTGTCCGCAGAGGGGCGCAGAGGGACGCGGAGAACCGCTTTTTTGTCCGCGGAGGGACGCAGAGGGACGCGAAGAACTGCTTTTTTGTCCGCGGAGGGGCGCAGAGGGGCGCGGAGAACCGCTTTTTTGTCCGCGGAGGGACGCGAAGGGATGCGGAGAACACCAGGGGCGTGTCGGGTTTTCTTTGTGTGACCGCCGCGGGCCTTCTTGGATCAGCCGCGCTTTGCCCCCGTACATCGCTGCTCTGACATACCTCAACTCAGGTTGGCGGGCCGACCGGTAGAAAAGACGGCGCACTGTTGGCGGGGACTGGTTGGTTGAAGCTGAAAAAGGGCCGGTCCGGGCGCAGAAATTTTATTCGCTGGCACGCGATCTTCTGTGCTATGATGGGAGAGAAAACCGGTCTCGATTGGAGAATCCTGTGTCGCATTCCATTCCGCTCGCTATCCACGCCACCCATGAGGCCGGCGCAAAAGTCGGCGGCATCGGCGCGGTCCTGGACGGGATTCTGAGCGCAAAGTCATACAACAAGCAGGTCGGGCGGACGATCCTGGTCGGACCGATGTTTGGCTGGGACCCGGCGCAGATGGAACGGCTGACCGACCCGCGCAACGGTGCGCAGATCCGCTACAGCAGCCTGCATGGGATACTTTACGATGTCAGCGAGCCGGTGCAGCAGGCTTTGCGGACGGTAGAGCAGACTTTCCAGGTGGCGCTACTTTATGGACAGCGCCGTTTCGGAGATGTGGAGCATGAGATTTTGCTGGTCGATGCCAGCAATCCACATATGGGGCATGTGGAGAGATTCAGCTATTTCCTGTGGGAAACCTACGGTATCGAGAGTTTTCGCTACAACTTTGATTTTGAGTACAACCTCTATATGTCTATCGCCCAGCCACTCTTTTCCGCCCTCAAGGCGCTGGGGGTTGACGACGGGTTGGCGCCGCACGAGCGGGTGATCATTGCCCACGAGTGGCTGGGGCTGCCGGTCGCGTTTGCGGCGCAGTTGAATGAGCCGGAGCAGTGGCGCACGGTCTTTTATGCGCATGAGGTGGCGACGGCCCGGTTGCTGGTGGAGAGCCATGATGGTCACGATACGCGGTTTTACAACGCGCTCCTGCGCGCCCGTGAATCCCATCTGCCGCTGGATACAGTTTTTGGCGAGCAGACCGCCTATTTCAAACACGCGATTATTCGCCAGGCGATCCACTGCGACGCCATTTTTGCTGTCAGTGACTCCGTGCGAGAGGAGCTGCGATTTTTGGGCGGGCCCTTCGCCAATTGCAGGATCGATCTTGTCTACAACGGCATCAGTTCAGAGGAGATAAAGGCGGCGGACCACCTGGACGCCAAGCGCCGGTTGCAAGCGTACTGCCGCGCTTTGCTCGGGTTCGAACCGGATTACGTCTTCACCCATGTGGCGCGGATGGTCCTGTCCAAAGCGCTGTGGCGGGACGTGCGGGTGATGAACCATCTGGACAGGCTTCTGAAATCCTCAGGCAAGACGGCGGTATTTTTTGCGCTTGCCACCAGTGAACCGGCTGGCCGCCGGCCAGAGCAGATTGAGAGCTGGGAAACATTGTATGGGTGGCCTGTGGGCCATCGGGGAGACAACGGCGATCTGATTGGAGAGGAGGCGCCATTTTTCTTCGACGACGTTGAGCCCTTTAACCATGCCGCCAGCAGCAGCAAGATTGTTTTTGTCAACCAGTTCGGTTGGAGCCAGGAGCGATGCGGCACGCGCATGCCGGCGGCCATGGCGTTCAGCGACATTCGCCGCGGCAGCGACCTTGAGTTCGGGCAGAGCATCTATGAGCCTTTCGGGATTTCGCAGCTCGAACCTGTACAGTTCGGCGCCATCTCCTGCGTGAGCAGCGTGTGCGGTTGTATTGGCTTTGTGCAGCAGGCAGTGGATGCGCTCGTCGAGCAAGGGGTATTGGCGGCAGGTAAACAGTTCGGGCGCGGCGAGGGTCGAATCATTTTCCCCGGCGGCGGCGCGTTCAGCGCCGCATTTGCCGACAGGGGTTTCCCGCTGGTGGTCGCGGACTACATCGGGTTGCCGGAAGCGTTGATGAACGGGTCCCCGCGGGACGCTCTGGATATCGATGGGGGGATTCGGGGCGATATTGAAGCCCGCAATGCAGGTGACACGGCAGAGCAGGTTTTCGAGCGCCTGCCCAGAAGCGGGAAGCAGACGGCCGAACTGTTGCGGCTGGGCAGCGCCCTGGCAGGCAGCATGCGCTGGGAGACGGTGGTGGAAACCAGCTTTCTGCCGGGATTGACAAGGATCTGTAAGGCGTAGAGCCGGCCTCTCCGGCAAGCGAAACGGATGTGAACGCGGCGCAAAGCGAAGCCGCCCGCAGTGCGCAAGGCCATCCACGCAGGCCTGGCGCCGCCCGTTCGCCGGCCCCCCAAGTCTGGGAGAGAAGGACGCAATCTATTGAGCGGATCGTGGTTTACGGATGACGAGGCCTACCTGTTCGGAGAGGGAAACTTTCTCTATTGCTACCGCAAGTTTGGCGCCCACTTTCGCACAGTGGAGGGCGTCAACGGTGTGCAGTTTTCAGTCTGGGCGCCAAATGCCCAGGGCGTAAGCGTAATTGGATCTTTCAACGGATGGGACGCGCATGTCCACCCCATGCACGCTCACCGGGAAGGGATCTGGGAGCTTTTCATTCCCGCTTCGCCCATGCCGACGAAAAACGGCGTTCCCAGCGCCGTTTTGGAGGCAGGCAGCGAATACAAGTACTCCATTCAGCTCCCGCTGGTGGATTTTCGGATTGACAAATCGGACCCGTATGGATTTTTTGCGGAGTATCCGCCGGGGACGGCCTCGAGGATCTGGCCCATGGACGGCTATCCGTGGGGCGATGGTGAGTGGGTCGCGAATCGCGCCGTCAGACAGGCGCTGGACCAGCCCCTGAATATCTACGAAGTTCATCTGAGCAGTTGGCGGCGAAACCCCGAAGACAATCGAGTTCTTGGATACCGGCAGCTGGCGAACCAGCTGGTCGACTATGTGAAGGAGATGGGCTACACACATGTCGAGCTTCTTCCGGTAACCGAACACCCTTTTGAAGGCTCGTGGGGGTACCAGAGCACCGGGTATTTCGCGCCGACCTGCCGTTTCGGCACGCCGGACGACTTCAAGTATTTCGTTGATCACTGCCATCAGAATGGTATCGGCGTGATTCTGGATTGGGTGCCGGCCCACTTTCCCAAGGATGCCCACGGACTGGCCTACTTTGATGGCGCGGCGCTGTATGAGTATGAGGACCCCCGCCGCGGCGACCACCCTGACTGGGGCACGAAGATTTTCGATTACGGGCGCAATGAAGTGCGTAACTTTCTCGTGGCAAGCGCCCTCTTCTGGGCTGAGGAGTACCACATAGACGGGCTGCGTGTGGATGCGGTTGCCTCCATGCTGTATCTGGACTACAGCCGGGAGGGGGCAGAGTGGATTCCGAACCAGTACGGCGGCCATGAGAATCTGGACGCGATCTCCTTGCTGCGAAAGACAAATGAAGCGCTGCATGAGCGGGCGCCCGGCGTTCTGACGATCGCCGAGGAGAGCAGCATCTGGCCGATGGTCTCCCGTCCCACGTATACGGGGGGCCTGGGGTTCGACTACAAGTGGAATATGGGGTGGATGCACGACACGCTGAATTTTTTTGAGATGGATCCGCTGTTCCGGCGCTATAATCATCACCTGATCACATACAGCCTGAGCTACGCATTCAGCGAGAACTTCATCCTTCCATTGAGCCACGACGAGGTGGTCCATCTGAAGGGGTCGATGCTTGACAAGATGCCCGGCGACCTGTGGCAGAAGTTCGCGCACTTGCGGCTTCTGTACGGTTTTATGAATGCTCATCCGGGCAAGAAACTGCTCTTCATGGGAGGAGAGTTTGGACAGTGGCGCGAGTGGACAGAGATCTTCAGTCTTGACTGGCATTTGCTGGAGATCGAGGAACATCGTTCCTTGCAGCGATTTGTGCGGGACAGCAACCGGCTTTATTGCTGGGAAACGGCATTGCACCAGTCGGACGCAAGCTTGGGCGGATTTCAGTGGATCGATTACCAGGACGTAGATCATTCGATAACCAGCTTTGTGCGCCGCGACGCCGAGGGGGACAACTGCATTGTCGTCGTCTGCAACTTTACGCCGGTCCCGCGACGCGGTTACCGTGTCGGTCTGCCTGGTCCGGGACGTTACCAGCAGATCCTGAACAGTGACTGGCAGATTTACGGCGGCAGCGGCATCGACAATCCATTCCCCCTGCAGGCCGAGGAGATTCCATGGCAGGGCGCCTCCTGGTCTACGTTGATGGAGTTGCCTCCGCTGGGCGTACTCTATTGGAAGAAGGGCGGAGACTGAGGCGGCAGGGAGCGGGTCGTGGAGAGCAAATTGAGCAAACAGGATGTTTGGGAGGACGACGAGTCGCCGTCGATAGGCGGCATAGCTGGCCTGACCCCTCGGACTGTTTTCGGGGCCGTAGCCGCTCCTCCCGGTCATGCTTTCTCAATCACCTGCCAGGATGGATTGATTGGCTCCTGGCAAAACGAGAGCGTCCGTTTGGAAACGCCGTTTCTGGATGGAAGCGGTTGCACTCTGGTTCCCGGTTTCATCGACGTTCACATTCACGGCAGCGCCGGCGCGGACGTGATGGACGCCGCGCCGGAGAGCCTGGAGAAGATGAGCCGTTTCCTTGCGCGGCACGGCGTAACCGGATTCTACGCCACGACCGTTACCGCGTCGCATGCGGCTACGCTGGCGGCTGTTGAAAACGCGGCCCGATTTGAGGAAGCGTCCCGGTGGGGAAACGACGAGAGCAGGGCTGCCGGGGCGCGCCTGCTGGGCGTTCACCTGGAAGGGCCGTATCTCAGCCCGGCGTATCCCGGCGCGCAGAACCCGGCTTTTATCCGGCCTCCTTCGGCGGAGGAGTTTGAAGCGCTTCTGGCCGCCGGTCCGGTGCGCATGATCACACTGGCCCCGGAAGAGCCGGGCGCCGATACTTTAATTGGGATGGCAGTTGCGGCAAGCGTGCGGGTGGCGCTGGGGCACACGGCGGCGACATTCGAGCAGGCTACGGCTGCCATTGACGCGGGCGTCTCGCAAGCCACGCACACTTACAATGCGATGACCGGTCTGCACCACCGTCAGCCGGGCGCGCTGGGCGCGACGCTTAGCGACGACAGGATCTACGCGCAGCTCATCGCTGATGGGGTCCATGTCCATCCGGCGGCTATGCGAATTCTTGGGCGCTGCAAAGGGCCGACCCGCACGCTCCTGATCAGCGACGCGATTCGGGCTGCGGGCATGGCGGAAGGCCGGTATGAGATGGGCCGTCTGCCGGTCATCGTCGAGGACGGCGCGTGCAGGCTGGAGGACGGGACGCTGGCCGGTTCGGTTCTGACGCTGGATGCGGCGCTGAGAAGGTTCATGTCGGCTACGGGTTGGCCGCTTGCGCAGGCGTGGCCGGCGACAAGCCTTTCCCAGGCGCAGGCGATGGGTATCGACCGTGAGGTAGGCCGGATTCGGCCCGGCGCTCACGCCGATCTGGTCCTGCTGGACGGGGAGGCTCAGGTGGTGGCTACGGTAGTCGGCGGGAGACTCGGCTACCTGCGGGACAGCTGGCGGCTTCAAGGCTGAGCCGGTAAGCGTTACGCGCCCACTTGGGAAATGACAGCCCCCACAGCGCCGCCTGCCAGAAGCGCTTCCTGCACGGTCCCCACTTTTTCTGACTCCACGACAGCAATCAGGTTGCCGCCGCGGCCAGCGCCGCTGAGCTTGGCGCCGGCCGCGCCTGCCTTTTCAGCGATTGCGATCAGCCGTTCGAGCTCCACTGCGCTGACGTCCAGCTTACGCAGAAGTCGTTGATTTTCCTGCATCAGCGGTCCCAGCGCGTCAACATCCCCGGATATGATGGCCTGGCGCGCGGCCCCGGCTATTTTACCGATGCCATCGAAGATCGCTGCGAAGCGATCTTTGTCTTTTTCCCAGGCGCGGCGCACGTCTGACACGACTGCGGCTGTCGAACTGGCGATACCGGTGTCGGCGATGACGAGATGAAAGGGGCGGGCGATATCAAATCGCTGCGGCGGCTGACCCCGCACGAACCAGACGGGCTGCTCGTAAACGACGACGGTATTGTCGATGCCGCTCGGGTTGGCGTGATACAGTTTCTCCACAGCGTAGACGATCCGGTTGACGGTCTCGGCGCTGGGGCGGGCGTGGGCGGGAAGTTCGCTGTGGGCGAAGACGGCTTTCACCAGGGCGGCGCTCACCGCCGCGCCGCTGCCCATCCCGCCGGCGATGGGAATGTCGCTGCGGACGGTAAGTTGCCAGTCCGGTTCCGCTTCGAGACCGGCTTCTTCGATTGCCAGACGAACGGCGAGAGCCAGTGGATCTTCATGCGGGGTAGAAAGGCGCACGCGGGCGCCGATGTCGGGCGCCGCAATGGCGCAGCCATGTCCGGCGGGCGCGTCTGAAATCGCGGCGGTCGCTTTCACTTTCGCCACGGGCACAGCGATGGCTGGCCTTCCATAAACGACAGCGTGCTCGCCGAAGAGTATGACTTTGCCCGGGGCGGTTGCCATCGTTGTTGTCATGGGTTGTCTCTTGCCGGCGGCGGGCGTCAGCTGGGCCGTCATCGCGGTCAGGCGGAGGGTAGGACGTTTGTCTCTTCAGCTTGCGACAGCCCTTGGCGAATTACGTCGGGCAGATCGGTGATGATGGCGTTTACACCCAGGCGGGCCAGCCGGTGGGCTTCTGCGACGCTGTTGACGGTCCAGGCGTTTACGAGCTGGTTGCGGCTGCGCGCGGTCTCGATCAGTTGGGCGTCGATTGAGGCGAAGTGAGGGTGGAGGGCATCGGGCGCGATGCTCCGGCTGAGCCAGGAGCGGGACAGATGGAGAAGCAGAAATTTGAGCGGCACGCCGCGAATCTTCTGAATGAAGTTTCCGGCGGCGCCCGGAGTGCGCGGCGGCTTTGTAAAGTAGAGCATTCCGAGGGCGATTGCGGGGTCCAACTGGCGCATTTTTCGGAGCGCAATTGGATTGAAGCTGGATACGATTGCCTGCTCATGGAGGCTGCGCCGCTTGATCATATGCGCGAGCGGGCCGGGTTCGCGGCCTCCGTCCCAATCCATGTTCTTGATCTCTACATTGACGACGCAGCTGTCTCCCACCAGATCGAAGACCTGCTCCAAGGTTGGAATCGGTGTACCCGCAAACGCGGTGTCGAAGCGGACGCCGGCGTCGATTCCGGTGAGTTGGGCCAGTGTGTGGGCGCGAAGGGGGCCGGCGCCGGTGGTTGTACGTTCGAGGCTGAAGTCATGCAGCACGACCAATTCGCCGTCGGCGGTCGCCTGTACATCGAGTTCGATGCCGTCGACCCCCATTTCGAGGGCTTTCTCGAAGGCGGGAAGCGTGTTCTCCGGCGCGAGGGCATTGGCGCCGCGGTGGGCAAATATCAGTGGAAGAGTCGTCATGACCATACTCTGTCAGGACTGCTTCAGGCGCCGCTCGGGCTTGCCGCTGACGGTCGCGGTTCTCGCGCCGTGAATGGAATCGGGGGCACGCTTAACCTTGCAAGATGAACATCCACTCTTCCAGGCCGTTGTCATTGGGTTCGTGCTCGACATGGCAGATGCGAAAGTTGTGACGTTCGATAATTGTGAGTATGTCGATTAACGAACGGCGTTCGGCTTTGGCCGGGTGATATTCGAGTTCGCCGATGGAAACTTTGACGTCCTCTTTGATGAGGCTGTCACCCAGCACTTCGATACGCCAGGTCTTGCCTGTGGATGATTGCCGGGCTTTGGTTTGCAGGATAATGGTGTGCATGGTTCCTCTTATTGTACGGTTGACCCGGGTTGTTTCGCTTGCTCTCCGGATAACTTCTGTGGGTGACGGTTTGGAATCAGCAAGGGACTACGCCAACGCGCCCTTAAGCCGCAAGTCTACCGAATTTGGCAGATTTCAGCGAATTCCCAGACGGCGTTTTACCGCTGATATCACTTTGTCTGCGGCGTGCGGGTTGCCTTCGACTGCGCCGAAGGGATCGCTGGCGCCGGCTGGGCTGCGACTGAGCACGCGCAGAGTTGAGAGAATGCAATGGGGCAGGGCATCCAGGTTGTACCCGCCTTCCAGCGCGCAAATCAGCCGGCCGCCGCAGAGCGTTTGCGCAAGGGCCAGCAGCTCCTCCACCATCGTCGCGTAGCCGCCGACGCTCACGCGATGGCCGCTGAGCGGGTCCATCCAGTGGCCGTCGAAGCCGGCCGACAGGAAGATGGCGTCCGGCTTGAATTCACGCGCGAGGGGGTCCACCAGCTGCCGGAGGGCGGCGAGATAGCCGGCATCACCGACGCCCGAAGGAAAAGGCACGTTGACGTTGAAGCCTTCACCGGGGCCATCTCCGACTTCGTCCATGCTGCCGCTGAAGGGGTAGTGCGCGTACTGATGAATGCTGATGAAGAGAACGGTTGGATCGTCGTAGAACATTTCTTCGGAGCCGTTGCCATGATGAACGTCGAAGTCGACGATGAGGACGCGTTCGGCGCCGTGGCATTGCTGCGCGTGACGCGCAGCGACCGCCACATTGCCAAACAGGCAGAAACCCTTGGCGCCGCGTGGCCGGGCATGATGGCCCGGCGGCCGGACCATAGCAAGACCATTGGCGGCGGCGCCGTTCATGACTGCGTCGGTCAGTTGCAGCAGGCCGCCCACGGCCCGAAGGCCCGCTTCCCAACTTGCGCCAAGGACGTACGTGTCCGGGTCCAACCACAATGCCGAGGAATCCTCTACCAAGGGCCGTGCCGTTTCCGTTGGAGGCAGACTCGTCGATGCCCTGACAGATTGCCTGCAGCTGTTCGACGTAGGCAGCGTTGTGGACGGCCAGGATCGGTTTGAGGGGAGCGACTGAATTCGGCAGGCGGGTCAGGGAATCGAGGATGCCGTCGGCTTCCAACAGCGCCCAGGCGCTCTCCATGCGTTCCCTGCATTCCGGATGGCCGGGGAAGCTGTGGTTGCGTTCGAACGGGTCGTAGACGAAAGCGGTAGTCATGCGCGGTTTGTCGGTACTGCAGTTTCTAGTTTCTAGTTTTTAGTGAGTGGCGTCCTGCCCGGCGCAGTTGGCGGGTCCCGCAGTTACTGGCTACTGAAATACGTGACTAGGCTTCGGTTGGGAATGCAGGAATGAACAGTTCGCTGCCCAGGCGGAAGCGCAGATCAAAGCTGTGTTCATCGGAGCCGAACGCCTGGACCTGATTCTGAATCGTGACCGGGCCGTCGAAGGCGACCGGACGGGTTGTGTGCAGCGTTTTGCCATCCCAGAGCAGACTGATTGTGTCCTCCTCCCCCTGCGCCCTGTAAGGGAGTTGGAGGAGCGCCCACCAGTCCCAGTTTGAAGGCCAATCCCTTCGTATTGTCAGATCGCCGTCGTTTGTGTCGATGCCAAGCCGGTTCCAGATCGATGTCTCGGCGGTCGCGGGTTGGCCGGATGGTGACGCGTTCCCGCCGTTTCCTATCACCGCTGCCGCGTCGGCCCATCTGGCGGCGTCCTCAGTCTGATTCAACTGTCGGGCCAGGGCAGAGGCAGCAGTCAGGGCGCGACACGCTGCGTCGCTCGCGTGGCGGGTCAATCCGCCGGATGTGGTTGGATCCGAGGGACTATCGCAGAACGCCATGAGTTCATTTGCTGTGGCGGTCAGGGTCTGTTGGTGCGTCGACAGCCATTCCTGGTCGGGGAGGCGCTGCAGGTGGGCGCGCAGAGTCCCCAGGTAGGCGGCCGCTGCGAAAGGCAGATCGTCATCGAGCGCGTCGACAGGCCCACGAGGGAGAACGGGCAGCTGACGGGGGAGCGCGCCGGCGGCGCGCTCGGCGACCCTGCGCAGCGTATCGAGCATGGCGCGGCTCTGTACCGGAGCGAAGGTGTCGAACAGATCGACCAGAGCCGGAACGGACTCGATCGAGCGGTCGGCGGGCGCGAAACCGGAGCGGAAACGGGCCAGTTTCTGCACGGCGCCGATCTTGGCCTGCTGAACGGCCTGGTTGGCGCCAACGTCAGGGGACCACAGCCGTCCCCGGCGCGTGATGTCGCGCCAGCTGTTGCGGCTGCGCTTGAAGGCCCGTGAAATGTCCCGCTGAACGAGGAAGCCGTTCCAGGCCACCTGCTCGCCCACATCGCTCAGCGCCAGGATCAAGGGGAGGTCTACCTGGCCGGCCACGAGCACATGATAGACCAGGCGCGCCTGCGAGTCGGTGGGAAAGTCGACCAGGTCGGGCCGCCCTTCTGCGGCTCCGAATACGCGCGTGCTTTCGGCGTTGCGCTGGTCATGGGCTCCCCTGGCTTCGCCGGGGTCCTTTTGCGCGACTAAGAGTCCGTCGACCATGCGCTGTTCCAGGGGCTCGCCCCAGTCGATTTCGACGCGAATCTGGATCAGACGATCCCCTTCGGCCTGGGCTTCCATCATCCACAGGAGCGACCGATCGTAGTAGCTGTCGAGCGGCGCGAAGATGCGTTTGCTGACAATTACGCCTTCGACGCCGTAGATCGTCTCTTGGTAGCCGGGGTAGAGTTGGACGGCGAGGGGAAGGACATCATCCAGCTGCTCGCTGCTGATACCGCTGCTGGTGTAGATCGGCGCGTCAATGCGGATGCGGATGGAACGCGCATAGGCGCGCCGGTGCCAGTGCCAGCGCAGATCGTAGAGATCGCTGTCTCTGTCGGCGACAAAGTAGAGTTCGCCGTTGGCATGAGGGAATCTGACCTCGTCGACTATGTCGTCGTACTCTTCGAGTTGGGGCTGGTCCAGGGCGGGATCTGTCATCCGGTCCTTCTATTCTTTCCTTTGTCTCTTCTGAATACAAACAGATGCTTACACTTCGCCGGCATAGCGCAGCTGGCGGCGCTTAGCCGGTTATCCGGTTATCGATTCATCTTCCCCGCTTACACCCGCCATCAGGAGACCGATTTTTTCGCGGGTTGCGTCGCCACGCGCAAGAACTGCGCTGATCTGGCCGTGGAACATGACGGCGATGCGGTCGGAAAGGGCCATGATCTCATCCAATTCATAGCTCACCAGTAGTACGGCGACGCCTTCGTCCCGTTTGGCGACGATCTGGCTGTGGATGAATTCGATTGAGCCGACGTCGATCCCACGCGTCGGCTGGGCGGCCACCAGCAAGCGGATCGGGCGCCCGAATTCGCGTGCGACGACCATTTTTTGCTGGTTGCCGCCAGAAAGGCTCGCGCCGGAGGTCCTGACAGAAGGTGTGCGGACATCGAAGCGCGCCACAAGTTCCTCGGCATGCTGCGTGATCGCTTGTTCATTCATGGTGAGGCCGGATGAAAAGGGTCTCTTGTAGTAGGCGCTGAGAACAAGATTGTCTGCGACCGAGTAGGCGTCTACCATTCCGTACATGTGGCGGTCTTCCGGCACATGGCAAATGGCGCCCTCTTCAGTAATGCGCCGGGGGGAAGCGTTTGTCATATCCCGGCCATTGATCAGGACTGATCCGTCGGTGGCGGGACGCAGGCCGGTGACCACCTCTACGAGTTCGGTCTGGCCGTTGCCCTGAACGCCGGCGACGCCCACGATTTCGCCGGCGCGCACGTCCAGCGAGACGCCACGCAGGGCAGGCTCCTCCAGATCGGTGTAGGCCTCGATATTTCGCAGCCGCAGGAGGACCTCACCCGCGCTTGCCGGCTCTTTTTCCACCTCCAGCGTCACTTTGCGCCCCACCATGAGCGCGGCGAGGTTTTCTTGGGAAACGGTGGCTGGATCGGCTTCGCCCACCATTTCGCCCCGGCGCAGGACGGCGATGCGATCAGCGATACGCAGCACTTCCTTGAGTTTGTGCGTGATGAAAATGATGGACTTACCCTGGCTTCGCAGCAGCTCCATCACAGCGAAGAGGCCCTCAATTTCCTGTGGGGTCAGGACGGATGTTGGCTCATCCAGAATCAAAATATCGGCCTTTCTGTAGAGCGCTTTAAGGATTTCGACGCGCTGCTGTACCCCCACAGGCAGATCTTCGATGATGGCATTGGGGTCCACGGGCATGTTGTAGCGTTCGGACAACGCCTGAATCTGAGCGGAGACGTTTTCGCGGTCAAGCAGGCCGCGGTCAACGCTTTCGCTGCCCAGCATGATGTTGTCGACAACACTCATTACAGGCACCAGCTGAAAGTGCTGATGGACCATGCCGATGCCGAGATCGATGGCATCGCGGGGGGAGTGCATTTCGACGTTTCTGCCCTCGACTCGAATCTGGCCCTCGGTAGGCTGGTAGAGCCCATAGATGACATTCATCAGGGTCGATTTTCCGGCGCCGTTCTCGCCCAACAGGGCCAGAATTTCGCCCTCGTGCAGAGCCAGGTCTATGTCTTTGTTGGCGACGACGCCGGGAAAGAGCTTGGTTATCCCGAGTACTTCGAGCTTTGGAAGGCCGGTATTCGGTTGACTGGCCTGTACCGTTTGGGAGGCGTTCATGCGCTGCCCTCCGTCTCATAGACTTTACCTTCGGCGGCCGGGGGCCGCACCCGACCCACGAGGCCGGAAACGGCGACGATGGTGACTACGTAGGGCAGCATTGAGATGAACTGACGGGGCACCTGGGTGACTCCGGCGAGCAGCAGCTCGTTCTGGAGGGCCTGGGTGTAGCCAAACAAGGTCGCTGCGCCGAGGGCGCCAATGGGGTTCCAGTTTCCGAAGATCATTGCGGCCAGAGATATGAAGCCGCGTCCTGCGGTCATACCCTCCTGGAACTGGCCGACTGCCTCCAGAACCAGGAACGCTCCGGCCAGGCCGGCCAGCATGCCTCCCAGCGAGGTGTTCATGTAGCGGTAGAGATTGACATTGATGCCGACGGTGTCGGCGGCTCGGGGGTGTTCTCCGACGGCGCGCGTGCGCAGCCCCCAGCGCGTATAGAACAGACCGACGTGCACGACGACGACCATGATCAGCGCGAGATAGGTGATGGGAGGATTGTCGAACAGGACCGGTCCGATCACGGGAATTTGGGATAGTCCGGGAAGAGGGATCGAGGAGAATTTGCCTTCGGCGATGGCGTCCCGGTTGTAGAGATAGGAGGATGTTCCCAGGGCGAGAATGATGATGACAGTGCCTGAGATGATCTGGTCCATGCGGAATCGGATGGAGAAGAGCGCGTGGACGGCTCCCATCAGCCCGCCGATGGCCATGGCCGCGACGACACTGAAAATGAGGCTGGCGGTCAGGGGCCAGTGATTGGTGCTGGTCTTGGCGACAAAACCGGCGAAAGCGCCGGCCAGCATCATGCCCTCGATGCCGATGTTGATGATGCCGGACCTTTCACACAGGATTCCGCTCAGCGCTCCGAGAACGAGAGGCACTGTCGCCCGCAGTGTGAAGTTGAGTGCGCTGATTCCGAAGAGCACACGCAGCCAGGTCTGCTCTTTCAGCGGTGTCAGATTCACCAGGATCGCCATAACGACCAGGGCCAGCGCCAAGATCATGGTGTTGCCGTAGCGTCTGCGCAGGTGATGGAATGCCGAAACAGGCGCGTTCTTGCTCACGAGCCACCCCAGCTTGCGCTGACCGCAGAGCCCGCGTCCTCCTGCGTCTGTTGGCGCAGTCGGAAGATCATGCGGATGATCAGAGGCGCGGCAACGAAGGCGAGCACGAGCGCCTGAATGATCTGTATTATGTCGGCAGGGACCCCGGATTCGAACTGCATTTTGGCTGCCCCGCCGTCGAGAGCGCCGAACATGAATGCGGCCAGGAGCACGCCGATGGGGTGGGTCTGCCCGAGGAGCGCCACGGTAATGCCGTCAAAGCCGACAGCGCCGCCGAATTCGGGCGCGAACTTGTGGTTCAGTCCCAGCGTTTCGATTGCGCCGGCAAGACCGGCCAGCCCACCGGCAAGCGCCATCGTCAGGATGATGGTGAAATTGACGCGAATGCCGGCGTATCGGGCTGCGCGCATATTGTGACCGACGGTGCGCATTTCGAAACCGAGGGGCGTCTTGAAGATCAGCCACCAGACGAGTATAGCGGCGGCCAAGGCGAGGAAAACGCCGTAATGGACGCGGAAAGGGGGGCCGAAGAGCCAGGGAATCTGTGCGGAGTGGAGCACGTCCGGCGTCTCGGAGATAGCGCCGGCTGTGCGATCCCAGAGAGGGCCTGGGGTTTGGCCCTGGGTGCCGCCGGCGTAGACGGTCCAGCCGCCGAAGAGGGAGGCGACGTAGTTGAGCATGATGGTGACGATAACTTCGTGGGCTCCAGTATAAACTTTGAGAATTCCGGGAATAGCGCCCCAGAGCAGGCCCCCGGCGATGCCGGCGATGAGCGCCAGGGGCAGGTGGATGAAGATGGGCAGGCCTTCGAAGTTGATGCCGACGGCGACGGCGAAGACTGAGCCCATCACGAACTGGCCTGAGGCGCCGATGTTGAACAGGCTTACCTTAAAGGCGAGAGCAACGGAGAGCCCTGTCAAGACGAAGGGGATGGTTTTGCGTATTGTCCTCGCCCAGCCTTTGCCGTCGCCGAATGCGCCCTGGAATAGTCCGCTATAGGCAGCCATCGGATCGTCGCCCGACAGGAGCATGACGACGGCGCCGGCGAGCAGAGCAGACAAGAGGGCGAGCGAGGGGATGAGGAGCGCGCGCAGAATACGGGTTAAACCGGTTGTCGAAGAGGCGGTTGCCAAGACGGGCCTCCGTACGAAGGCGTGCTATCCGGCCAGGGAATTCCGGAGTCTTCTGGACTGACAGCGGCAGCGGGAATGCTGGTCTGGGGAAGGTGGAAGCCTAGCAGTCATCATCTCTGCATGAGAAGCGGGAGGCCCCGCTGCAGATGCCTCCCGCTTCAACTGGATTCTCGCCGATTCCGCCGCGGGCGCGTTCGACGAGGACCCGAGATTCCGATTTACGCGCCGGTGGTATCAGTTCCCGTATCCGGTGTCGATTGAGCCATCGATCAGGCCGGCCTTTGTCTCTTCGAGCAGGTCCTTCAGCTCTTGCGAGATCATGTCGTCAAAGTCGTGGAAAGGGGCGAGGTCAGCGTCGCCGAAGTAGTTCCCGCCAGGAAATTCGCCTTCGCTTGCCATTGTTACCAGTTCGACAACACCCGGGGTGATCAGCTTCATGGCGCTGGAGACGAGGCATGGCTGGGCGGCAGGCACGGTATTCCACTGGTCGGTGTCGACGCCGATGCAGAAGACTGTCTCGCCGGCGCCTTCAGCGGTGGCGATCTCCTGCAGTGCGCCGTTGCCGGTGATGCCGCCGGCGCCGAAGATAACATCCGCGCCCTGGTCCAAAGCCTGTTTGGCCGTTGCAGCGCCCCATTCGGGATCGACGAACGCCTGGGAGATTTCGCCGGGATGGTAGGTGGAGATGACGTTGATGTCCGCGTTCACGGACTTGGCGCCGGCGACATATCCTTCATTGAAGGCCACGACGGGCGGAACGAGGTCTGTCCCGAGAACTGCGGCGATGGCGCCGGTCTTTGACAGGCTGCCTGCCAGGACGCCGGCCAGGTAGCCGGAGTGATCCTCATTGAAGATCAGGCCGGCCAGATTGGGAATGGCCTCACCCTGGAACTGGTCAACGCCGATGAAAAACACGTCGGGATTGTCATTGGCGGCGATGGTCGTGGCATCACCCAGTGCGAAGCCAACGCTGACGATGACGTTGTAATCAGCGTCGATAAACTGTTGGATATTGTCGGCGTAGTCCTTTGCATCCTGCGTTTCGATGTACTTGATGTCATCTTCGGCCAAGCCAAGCGCTTCGGCTGCGGCGACAACGCCCTCCCAGGCAGACTGGTTGAAGCTGCGGTCGTTCACGCGGCCGACGTCGGTGACGAGGCCGACCTTGAACTCGCCCGCTGCACTATCGGCGGAATCTGCAGCGCCAGAATCCGAGTCGGTTGCAGGCATTGGCGCAGGGCAGGCAGCGAGCAGCAGCGTGAGCGCTGTCAAAATTACGAGTAATTTCATCAGGCGGGATACTTTCATTCGGATTCTCCTTTGCTGACGTGAGAAATATCTCACCAAGATTCCTGGGGCGACAGGATCGGAGTTGTCATGCAGAGCATGTCGACCCGTTTGTCTTTTAAGTATAACGTTTATCTGTTTCCCGGAGGCGCGGACACGGCAGGTTACGTATTGCGGCGCGTCTTCAAGCAACTTCAGCACATTATATGCGGATCGCATTGCGTTAGCAAGGAATAGGAAATAGGTCAAGCTGACAGCTATTCACAGGACAGAAGTAGAAGAGAGGGGCAGAAGGTTCACAGTCCGGATGCGGATTCCAGTTTTTCGCTGCCGATGATTCGAGCTTCGGCGGCGGATGGGGCCGTTCGCCATGCAGCCAGAATGCGGGGGAACAAGCAGCGCTTTTGTCTCGAACGGCGTCCAATAGCGACCCGCGAAAGCGGCCTGGCCTGTGATATACTGAAAGACCGACTCGGTGAAGATGCTTGACAGGGAGGCTCAACTGAACAGCAACGAACTGGCACAGAAGATTGTCGAGATCATAGAAGAAAAGCAGGCGGCGGACATCGTCCTACTTGACGTAAGTGATCAGACCAGCATAGCTACATATTTTGTGCTGGGGAGCGTGGACAACGAACGACAGGCAAATGCGATTCGCGATGATCTGTGGGAACAACTCCAGATCGAACAGAAGATGCGGCCCTTGAACGTCCACGACCTGCGGCAAGAAGGGGGAGGGTGGCTCCTGGCCGACTATGGCGATGTCATTTTGCATCTGTTTACGGAGGAGACGCGGCGCCGATATGACCTGGAGGGGCTGTGGAGCGACGCCCACGTCGTACTGAAAATCCTATAGCGGGCGCAAGTGGGGGAACGGGTCTGGCCGGCCCCGCCCTGGTGTGAGACAGCTGGCGCGTTCAGTTTGCGACGTTGGACCGGTATAGTGCGACCGCGGCCTCAGTATCCATGTGTTCAGTGGCGTCGAACAGGTCGGTCGTTGCGCCGGCGCCGTCGGCGACTTCAGGATTCTCTTTTGCCTTGTAGGCGTCATCCTGTGAAATCCCTGCGGCCAGCATCGTCTTGACGATCCGGGGCGGTGTTGAAGTGACATCCGACCCGACCAGGCTGCCGAAGAAGTTGGCGATTTCAAACATGGCCTCAAAGGGACCGGCCGAGAGATGGACGCCGTTGTTTGCGATTGTCACTTCGTCGAAGCCATAGCGGGTCGGCCTGGCGTGCAACTCGCCGCGAATGGAGCCTGAAACGGCGCGTTCCGGGAAGGTATCTCCGATCATCTGGTCGCGCAACTCTGCCCACCCTGTATCGGAATGGAGAAGCATGAGAGCGATGCGATGGGAAGGCTCTGTGAAGTGGGCCAACTGGGCGGGGTGGAAGCCGTTGACAAGAATGAATTTTTCACTCGACTCCTCATACGCCTGGACGTAGAACCCAGAGCGAATCTTGTGCGCTTTTTTTGTAAACCAGAGGCTGTCCAAACTGGCCGGCGTAAACGAGGGATGGGCGTTCAGAAATTCGTGGCCGCCGAACAGAGGGTAGTCGGCAGACGAGACGGCGAGCGCGTCGTAGACACTACTCCGATCGGAGGCGTCCAGGCCGGTTGACGCGGTCTTTGACAGGACATTGATGGCGCCGTAGTGCCGGTCCATGCTTTCCTTCTGTTCAAGGGCCGGGCCGCCGACCAGAACAATGCCTTCAACGGAGGCGTCAAACTCTGAGAGCTTGGCCCAGATCAAGTCCACCGCATTGCCGAGGCAGTTCCGATCCGCAATTGCCAGGATTTCCGGTTTTATGAACATGAGCAGTTCGTTCTGCCGCGCCGTTTGCCCGATGGCTGGCGGTTGAATGACTGCAATTTCCTCACCACCCTGAAGTGAATCCAACAGCGCCTGTTTCAACTGTCGCTTACTCTGCACACTTCGCTCCTTTGCTGCGCCAGGGAATTCGGAGGAATGGTCTGGGCGCAATCATTTCGCGCCCGCTCCCGGACTGATTGACAGCAGCGGTCCCGGCCGTGCCGCTTCTGCAGCAGCCTACCGCAGACCAAACGTTTTGACAAAAAAATGCTGATGGAGACGGGTTCATTGGGGCCGGATCCTTGCGTGCGCCAAGGGTGGTCAGGAGGCTATTCTGGCGGCGTTCAACAAGGTCGCGTCTTCGGGCGAGACGGAGATGTCGGTTGGGATGGCGAAAGCATTTTTGTCGGCAAAGCGATTGGCGGCGTACTCGCCATCGGGGTCCATGGCTTCGAGAGGCGCCCTGGCCAGCGCTCTGTCGTCTTCATCTCCGATACGGGCTGAAACGACCCAGCCGAGAGACAGGTTGGGATTGAGCGAGACCAGGAGACGGGCCAAATGGAGTGCCTCCTCAATGCGACCATAGTGCCAGACGGCTTCAAGCAGACCGCTCTGAAAGTCGAGCCGACCCGGCTCCTCTTTTGTCAACTCCGTGTAGATTCGGATTGCCCTATCCCAGCGGCCGCCCATCCGGTACAGGGTCGCCAGCGCCGGCCGGGTGAGCATGAGAGGGCGCTTTTGGCGCAGTAGCGTGCGAGACAACCCCTGGCGGATCGGGCGGTTGTAGGGCGCGTTTTCGAGCGCCAGAGTCCAGTAGCGTTGGGCTCTTGTCAAGTTGCCGTCGGCTTCGGCGCCCCTGGCGAGCACGGCCCAAGCCAGTTCGCTGCCAGGGTCTGCGCCCAGCAGACGCAGCGCCCAGTCCTTGCCTTCATGCCAGCGGCGCATCAACCAGATGACCTGGAGAAAGCGGAAATAGGTGGGCAGGTGACGGGGCAGGCTCTTGAGGATAACGCGAATCAGAGGAACGGCCTCTTCAGGGCGGTTGGCCGCCAGGTGGCCGTCAATGACATCGTTCCAGTGGGAGAGTTGCGTGCTTATTGCGGGGGGTTGGCCAAAACGGGGTGGGGTCATTCGAGCCGATGCGCCTGGTCCTTTTGCAGCAGTTCGATCATCACGCCGTGCGCGGCCTGGGGATGGACAAAGGCAACAAGGCCGTGGACACCATGACGGGGGGTCTCGTCGATCAGACGGACGCCTTGCGTGCGGAGCTCCTCCAGAGTGTGCGCGATGTCGGGGACGGCGAAGCAGACGTGGTGGCTGCCTTCGCCCCGGCGGGCCAAGAAGCGGGCGGTGCCGCTCTCTTTATCGGTCGGAGAAAGGAGTTCGATCGTGCTGCAGCCGGCGTCCAGAAATGCGATCTCAACTCCGTGGTCGGGCGCTTTGAGCCGTTCCAGGAGGCGGAAGCCAAGGATGCCGCAGTATGTGGAGAGGGCATTGTCGAGGTCCTGGACGACGATGCCGACGTGGTCGATCTGGGCGTCGGATAGTTGCACTGTTTTCCTTTCGGCTACATTTTGGAGGCCACAGACAAAGCGGTAGGCGCTATTCGGTTGCTTCTGCATCAGACCCAACTTAGCGGCTGATACTCGCCAAACTCCGCCCTGAGGGCACCGCAGATTTCGCCGATGGTGACATCCTTTTCAACCGCTTCGACAAAGAGCGGCATCAGCGGCGCGTCGGCCGAGCGCGCGGCCTGCTGGATGCGCTGGAGGATATTGGACACATTGTTCTGATCACGGCCGGCGCGTATAGCGGCCAGCGCAGCGATTTGCTCCCTCTGCACGACCTCGTCGACGTGCAAGGTCTCCTCGGGAAGCGTTGCTCCGCCCTGATAGCGGTTGACGCCGACCACGGTCTGGGCGCCGCTCTCGATGGCGCGCAGGGAGGCGTATGCCGACTCCTGAATTTCGCGTTGAATGAAGCCGTCGGCAACCGCCTGCATGGCTCCGCCCATTTCGTCGATGCGTTCGATGTAGTCGCGGGCCTGGCGTTCGATTTCGTCGGTCAGCCATTCAATGTAGTAGCTGCCTCCAAGCGGGTCCACGACATCGCCGACACCGCTCTCTCCGGCAAGTATCTGTTGTGTACGCAGCGCGATTTCGACGGCTTTTTCGGTGGGCAGCGCGAGTGCCTCGTCCTTTGAATTGGTGTGCAGGCTCTGGGTGCCTCCCAGAATTGAGGCCAAGGCTTGAACCGTAACGCGAACTATGTTGTTGTCCGGCTGTTGGGTAGTCAGGGTACTGCCGCCAGTCTGCGTGTGAAAGCGAAGCCGCCAGCTCTTCGGGTCGGCCGCTTTGAAACGCTCGCGCATCAGCTTTGCCCACAGGCGGCGGGCCGCGCGGAACTTGGCCACCTCCTCCAAAAAGTCGTTGTGGGCATTGAAGAAAAAGCTGATCTGGGAAGCAAAGAGGTCCACATCAAGCCCGACTTTGATCGCTTGTTGCACGTATTCAACGGCGTTGGCGAGCGTGAAAGCCACCTCTTGGACGGCGCTGCTGCCAGCTTCGCGTATGTGATATCCGCTGACCGATATCGTGTTCCATCTAGGCACGTCCCGGGCGCAAAAAAGAAACAGGTCGGTCATCAGACGCATTGAGGGCTTGGGTGGGAAGATGTAGGTTCCGCGAGCGATGTATTCCTTCAGAATGTCGTTCTGAACGGTGCCCCGCAGTTTTTCCAGCGGCACGCTCTGCTCCTTGGCGACGGCAACGACCATTGCTAAAAGGATCGCGGCCGGCGCGTTGATCGTCATGCTGACGCTGACTTTGTCCAGCGGAATGCCATGGAGAAGCGTGCGCATGTCCTGCAGGCTGCTGATGGAGACGCCGACTTTACCGACTTCCCCTTGGGCGAGCTCGTGGTCGGCGTCATAGCCGATTTGGGTGGGGAGGTCGAAGGCGACGGACAGACCGGTCTGGCCCTGTTCGATCAGGTAGTGGTAACGCCGGTTGCTCTCAGCTGCCGAACCGAAACCGGCGTACTGGCGCATGGTCCAGAGGCGGCCGCGATACATATTGGGTTGCACGCCGCGGGTGAAAGGAAATTCGCCGGGGAAGCCGAGTTTTCGGAGATATTCGTCGGCGTTTCCGTCGTCAGAAGACTCGTCAGAAGGTGTGTAAAGAGGCTGAATGACGATGGAAGGGCTGCTGGTCGTGAACTGTTCTTTGCGCTCGGGGAATCGACTCACCACCGGGGCGAGAGTGTTTTCCTGCCAGGCTTGTTTCAGGGTAGCTAGTTTGTTGGGGTTGGCGTGCGTCTGCGAGCCATTGGTTAGCGGCATGCCACTCAGTTTATCCATCTCGGCACACATTTTGGGCGTGAGGCGAACCTGACCCGTTCACATTTCCAGCCGTCCCGCCAGTGCGTTGCTCAGGGTCATTTCATCGGCGTATTCGAGATCGCCGCCCGTTGGCAGACCGCGCGCCAGGCGGGTGACGCGGACGCCCAGCGGCTTGATGAGCCTGGCAATGTACATCGCGGTGGCTTCTCCTTCAAGGTTCGGATTGGTGGCAACCAGCAGTTCCCGTGTTTCACCGTTTTCAGACTGTTCGCCGGGATGGCTGCGGCGCAGCCGGTCGAGCAGCTCTCGGAGCTTCAAGTCATCAGGCCCGATTCCTTCCACGGGCGAAATCGCGCCGTGCAGCACATGGTAGAGGCCCTGGTATGATCCTGTACGCTCTATGGCCTGGACGTCGAGCGGCTCTTCGACAACGCAGATGATGGATCGATCGCGCTGTTCGTTGTCGCAGATTGCGCAGGGGTCCTTGTCGGCGATGTTGTAGCAGAGGCGGCAGAATAGTGTCCCGGCCTTAAGCTCCTGCAGCGCGGCCGCCAAGGACAGCGCGATCTCCTCGTCGCTGCGCAGGAGGAAATAGGCAAGGCGGGAGGCAGATTTAGGCCCGATGCCCGGCAGACGGCTGAAGGCGTCGATCAGGTTGGAAACAGGTTGTGCGAGGGGCGCCATTGCGCGATCCCAGGATGCTTTTGCGTTCAGAAACCGAGGCCAGGGATGTTCAGGCCGTCGGCGAATCCGCCCATGCGCTCTTCTGTGAGAGATTTCACTTTTTCCGAGGCGTCGCCGATGGCAGCCAGAAGCAGGTCTTCCAGCATTTCCACGTCGTCGGGGTCGACCACTTCCGGTTTGATTCGCAAGGCCTGAACCGCTTGATGGCCGTCCATATCGACTTCGACCATCCCACCGCCGGCGCTGCCGGTCACTATTTCTTCGGCCAACTCCTCCTGCGCCTTTTCCATATCGCCCTGCATCTTACGTACACGCGCGGCGAGGTCGCCGCCCATGCCGCCGACTGAACCGCCGGCAGGCATGCCAGGGGCGCCGCCTCCGAATGGATTCGTGCCGCTTCTGGTTCTGCGATTTCTCTTCTTTTTCGCCATCGGTTTCACTCCCAATGCAAGATGTAAAGTGCTGGTTCAGAGCTGGTCCGCTTCGCGGCGGCCGTCGCTGACCTGCGCGCCCAATTCGGAGACGGCGTACTCCACCAGGGGATCCGGCCCGTTGGACTGATGTTCCTCGACGGCCTGCCCCATAGCAGAGGGGATCGAGGCCTTTTCGCCGCTCTGACAGATGAGTGTTACTTGCTGACCGAGTATCTCTGCCAGGATGCCGGAGATAGCCTCTTTCGTTTTGGCCTCGGAAATCAAACCCTGGGTAAAGGAATTGTTTCCAAAGGCGATTGCCACAGCATCTCCGCCAATTGCAAGATCCTTTATTGAGCGCAGAGAGGCCTGCTCTTTGAGCCCGCACCGTTCGCGGACAGCGCTCATGAATTCGTCCCATCGGCCTCTCAGCAGTTGCATGGCCGCGGCGTCCAGAGGTGTAGAGGACGATTGTTCGGGAACTGGACTCTTTGGACTCTTGCCGGGGCGAGCAGCGGGCGGTGTGACGCCTTTTGCCGCCGGCGGCGTGGGAGATGACGCTTGAGTCATTGTTTGGGCCGGCGCCGGCGCGGGCACCTGTTGCGGAACGCCTTCGATGAGTTCGACCAGCGCCAGTTCCAGGGGAAGCTGGGGCTGAAAGCCTCCTTTCAGCTCCGTCATGGCCTGGCTGAATCGTTTGATCGCCCGGAGTGAGTCCGGTTTACCCATCTCCTTCGCCTGTTTTTGCATTGTCCGGACGGTATCCGGAGCGCAGTCTTCGAGCAGCGCACCATCGCCGACCATCTGCACGAGCATCACGCCCCGCAGGTGTTCGATCACCTGGGCCAGGAATTCATTCAGGCTTCCACCCTGGAGAAGCAGGTCGCGGATCAGTTCCAGGCCTGCGGACACATTCCTGGCCGCCAGAGCGTCCACAAATGCGGCTATCGTTTCGCTGGCGGCGCTGCCCAGCACTTGTTGCACTTGCTCCAAGGAGATTGCCAAGTTGTCATCTGCGGACGCGGCTGCGCCGTAGCTTGTCATCTGATCGAGCAGGCTGACGGCGTCGCGCATACAGCCTTGCGCGCTGCGGGCGATGGCAAAGATTGCCGCCTCTTGAACATCGAAACCCTCTTCTGCAGCGATGTGCGTCAGGTGGGTTGCGATCTCGGCTACGGGAATGCGGCGAAAGTCAAAGCGCTGGCAGCGACTGAGGACGGTTGCGGGAATGCGGTGGGGTTCGGTCGTTGCCAGCACGAAACGGGCGTAGGGGGGAGGCTCTTCCAGCGTTTTGAGCAGTGCGTTGAATGCGCTGGCGCTGAGCATGTGTACTTCGTCGATGATATAGATTTTGTAGCGGGACTCGCTAGGCTGAAAGCCGACCTTTTCCCGTAATTCCCGGACGTCGTCGACACTGTTGTTGCTGGCAGCGTCGATTTCGATCAGGTCAAGCATGCGGCCTTCGTTGATGGCGGTACAGTGGCTGCAGCGGTTACAGGGCCGATTCTCCTCGTCCGTGCAGTTCAAGGCTTTGGCGAGGATTCTGGCGGTTGAGGTTTTTCCGGTGCCGCGCGGGCCGGCGAACAGATATGCGTGGGCCACCCGCTCTTCGCGAAGCGCGTTCAGGAGGGTGGTCGTCACATGTTCTTGCCCTACAACCTCATCGAAAGTCTGGCTGCGCCACTTGCGGTACAGTGCCTGTGCCATCTGCCTCGCTCCTATTGGGCGACTAAGCCGGCGAAGTTTTGCGCCCAAATACGGCCCGTTCGGACATCCCAAATCAGTCTACCATCGGGCTGGACCTGAGACAAAACGGATAGGCGTTTTCCCGCATGGTATACTTCACTTATGGTAACTGCAGTTTTCAGTTTTTAGTGGTCTGCGCCGTTGCCGTTGTCGTTACTAAAAACTGGCTACTGACTACTAAAAACTGCCGTTTCAGAAAGGTATGAGTCGTAACCGCGTATGAGCAAGAAGGTTATACATTCTCTTCGGGAGAGGCGGCTGGTAGATGAGGCGGTCGCCGGACTGGCCGATACGGATTCTGAGTCGGAAATGGCGCGGGAAGTGCAGAGGATTGCGGATGCACACGCGCTTGAGCTGGTTCTCCTTGCGATTCGCAAGCATCTGGACACCGGCAGTAGCCAGATGCGGGGCGGATTGGGCCGATTGTCGGCATTGCTGGCCGGGCCGGAGACGGCTGCGATGCTGCGTAAAGAGGCCGGTAGACGCGACAACCCCACCCAGACTCGATTGAACGCCGCCATGATCCTGGAGAAGTTCCTTGAGGTCGAGGTGTCGGCGGGTCTGATGGGCGATTTGAGGGACCCGAACCTCATTGTGATGCAGAGCCTGCAAGAGGCGGTGGAGGAGGCGCGGTCCAACCGGAATGTCCTGCTGGAGTATGTGCGACAGATGCGCCAGGAGAACCAGGATGTCGCCTACCTGGTTCTGGATTTGATCGGCCAACTGGATGAGGAGGACCAGCCTGAGTTGCTGCGTCTAATCGCATACGATTCTCGGAGAAGCGTCGCTGAAACGGCATTGGACCGTTTGAGCGCACTGCGCGGGCCGGTCGTGGGGACGCAGAGCGCGTCGGCGTTACACACGCTGCAATCGACCTTGCGGCCAGAACTCGCGCAGACGGCGGCCAGAAATCTGCGCAAGTTGCGACTTGCCGGCGTCCCCTGGGGACTGCAACAGTCAGACGACTGGTGGGCGTTACTTTCGCCCGGCGATTTGCAGGGGACGCAGCACCTTTGGTTCCTAGAAAACGGAAACGATGTTGAAGGCAGATTGATCGGGCTGCGCATTAATAGAATGGCAGGCGTTCTGGACGCATTTGGAAGCGAAAGTGTGGACCGCCGGCATCTTCCCTCCAGGCGACAGGTAGGCGAGTTGCTTTCTATCTCCACTGCACCGGGAGAAAGCGCCGTTTTCGTCACCGTTCCGTACAACTATGCACGCCATTGCCTGCAGGCGGGTCTGGATAGCCACTGGCGGGGCCGGTCGGAGCGCGCCTTGCCGGATGAGTTCACGCTTTTTTGTCCGTTCCTGTTTCAGCGCGGCGCGGACCCGATATCCGCCGAGCTTTCGTCCTTGCTTGCGTCCGGACCAGAGCAGTGGGAAGAGGAACAGGAAGAGCTGTCGAAGGTTTCTGCCGCGTTGCTGGAACATCCGGCTATGGCGGGCTGGGCGCTGCCGGTAGGGAAGATGGATGTGGACACCGGAGAGATTCGGCGGCGGATTCCAGGCCGCGAAGTGGCTGGAGCCGGTCTACAAAGTTTGGCCGACATGCCGTTGGAGGCGTTGGGCAAGCTGGCGGCTTCGATTGTTTCTGATGACGTCCCACAAGAACTGGCCGAGCAGCTGCGTCAGGCTTTGCTGGGCCAGGCGGCGTGGCTGCATTTTGCGGGCGACCAGAAATTCGCACGCCACGCAGCGTACGTTGCCGAAAGCTTACTCAAAGAGCCGCTTCACAACCATCCACTGCTTTTGCAGATGATTGCGCTCGGTTTCCTTCACCCGCCGGGAGAGGGGAGCGCGCCTAAAAAACTGGAGTGAGGTCGACTGAAAGTCTTGCTAGTTTCAAGTCTGGGCAGATTTCAGTCAAAGGACTACGACCGCAAGTTTCACGAATCGAGACGCACTCTTTACATAGATTTTGCACAACAGCGCAATATGTGTATTTTAGTAACTAACCTGAAATCGGAGTAAGTGAGCGCCTTAACAAGCTGGTAGAATAAAAGGTTCGCCAACAAAGATTCACCAGCAAAGAAAGGTACTCAGGGATGAGTATACTCAAACTGTTCTGTATAGAAGATCATGGCGATGCGGTTCGTCAATGAAAGGAGCGATGAAAATGACTCTGGAAAATGCTTTGGAGAACCTACAGGCAACCGCTGAAAAATATAAGGACAGCGACCTTAATGAAGCACAGACTGATGCGGCTTTTATTCGACCCTTCATCTCGGCTTTAGGGTATGACCACAATGACGTCTTTGAGGTTGTGCCTCAATACAGTACGGCCTTTGGCGACACGAAGAAATACAGGGTTGATTACGCCATTGTTTTAGGCGACTTGCCGGCTATACTGATTGAAGTCAAGAGGCAGGGGCACCCTCTCAGCGATAGGCCAGATCAACTTGCGTTTTATATGAATTCGACGGAAGCTCGTTTTGGCATATACACAAACGGACTTGTCTATAAGTTTTTCTCTGATTTGGATGAAGAGAAGAAAATGGATGTCCGGCCATTCATGGAAATCAATCTGACCGATACGGATGAGATGTCCGTAAGGGCCTTGAGCCGATTTACGAAGGACTCCTTCAACGTTGATCGTGCCGTCGAAACGGCTGGAACCCTTAAGTACACAAGGGGCATGAGGCAAGTGCTGGCACAGCAGTACGAAAATCCTGATGAAGATTTTATCCAGTGGTTGGGCAAGCGGGTTTACGACGGGGTATTCAGCAAGAAAGTTAAGGACCACTTTACGCCGATAGTCCGAAACGCTTTTAGAAGCTTCGTTACCGATCGCGCGAATATGGCTCTACAGAGTGCCATGAAGAAGGACATTGATGGAAGTGATGTGCCTGAAGTAGAGGCCGATGAGGAATCAACATCTGAAGAAAACGACAAGGGGATCATCACCACCGCCGAGGAACTTGAGGGCTGGATGATCGCAAAGAGCATTGTAGGAACTACGCTCAGGGCGTCATTAGATCCCTCTCGCATAGAGTACAAGGATTACAAGGGGTTTTTCACGATCCTGCTCGACGGAAAACCCAAGCAGGAAATCTGTCGCTTTCTCTTCAATTCGTCGAATAAGAAAATACGCGTTTTCGATAGTGAAGGCAACCAGATAATGCATCCGATTGAATCTTTAGATGACATTTTCAAATTCACCGATCAGATCAAGGAGAGGGTACAAGTCCTGCTACAACAAGGTTAAGTCTTAAGGATGTCTACGGGGTGTGGGTTACAGCGACCTCATCAAATAACCCAAAAACCCGACCAACCCCATCAAAAAGCCGTTTGGGTAAAATTGAATATAATTCCCTATTTTTTCTTTTTCCCCTCAAGGGTCCGGAGGGTAAACGCGTCTTACTATGCGAATCACCACGGTTTTGAAGCGGGCAGCGGTCGTCGCTGCGCTGGTGGTTGCGGCCGCGGCCATTTTTGCGATCCCTTCAGTGTTGTTGGCGCAAGCCCCCGCGGGCCAGGGAAGCGGCGCGTCTGCAGACAGTCCGGCAATTGAGACGGCCACAGAAGTGGAGATTCAGCGCCGTTTCAACGAACTTCGGCGCGAGATTCTGGACGACAGGGCAGACACGATTGGATGGTGGCTGTCCGGCATCGCACTTTTTCTCACGGCGCTCGTGTTGATCATCGCTTTTGCCGGACTCCTAACCTTCAGGAGATTGCGGGACATTGAGGAGGGGATACGCCGCAATGTCGAACAGGCGCGGGCGCATGCAGAAGAAGCAGGCAAACTTGCAGAAGAGATTCGGGGCTATGGAGGGGAAGCAGACGAGCCATTGCGAAGCATGGCCGGCGTAGAATTGACATTTGCGCGAACACAGATTGGGGAGGAATTCAGTCGAGTTCCGGGCAGGGCAGGGGCATCTGCCATTGCGGAGGCCCGCCAGTTGGAAGAAGAAGGCAGACTTGACGAATCGATAGAGAGATGGAAGCACATCGCCAGTGTTGCTGAAGGGGGCAATGATGAACTGGCCGCGCTGGCCTTTCGGTCGATAGGAGATCTGTCGGAACGGCTGAGCAGGAGCAAGAAATGATGACCAGCCGTCAGGCGCGGGCATATTTCCTGCCGAGCGAAAGGTTGGACGAGTCAGGCATGTCCGAATCAAGGGAGGCAATTGCCGCGTACTCGCGAGCGATTCGCTTGAGACCAAACTATGCCGAGGCATACAATAACAGGGGAAATGTCAATAGCAACGTAGGCCAATACGAAGAGGCGATTGCCGATTATGACCGGGCGATACACCTGAAACCTGACTTGGCCGACGCCTATATCAATCGCGCCAATGCCAAGGCTGCCCTCCATCAATACCAGGATGCCATTGTCGATCTAGGTACGGCGCTCAAATTCAGTCCGGCCAATGTTTTCGCTTTCTTGAATCGAGGCCTTCTCCTGGCTGAGCTTGGCCAATATGAGGATGCTGTCGCTGATCTTGACGAGGCTGTTCATCTCGAGCCCGATTACGAAAGAGTTTTCCTCATTCGAGGTAGTGTCAAGTCCGCGCTCAGTCGGAGTCACGAGGCTGTCGCCGACTTCGATAAGGCAATCGGTCTGAATCCGGACAATTCCGAGGCATACAACAGCCGGGGACTGTTACAGGTCGTATTGGGCCGTTACGAGGCGGCCGTCGCCGACTATACCAACGCGATCCGGTTGCAGCCGGCGTACGCGGCCGCGTACAATAACCGGGGTGTTGCGCAGGCGAAACTGGGACACCTCGGCGCCGCTGTGAGCGACTATGATGAAGCAATACGGCTACAGCCAGAGAGTGCCGAGCCTTATTACAATCGAGGCAATGCGAATGAGCGACGCGGCGAGTATGAGGAGGCCATTGCCGATTACGATCAGGTGATCCACAGGCGGCCCAACGATATTGAGGCGTACAGAAATCGGGCCGTGGCAAAGGCCGTGCTGGGACGGACTGAAGAGGCGAAGGCAGATTTCGACAGTGCGCTGGAAATTGCCGCAGGGCGGAGTTGAGACTTCGTTAATTCGTCGGGGTCTTGGCACAGCCGGGGCCGGTCCCGTTTTCTGTCGTTGCAGAGCGTGGGCGACCTTCCCAAATCAGAAAATGCCCAGCTCGTCTTTAGCGTCTTCCGACATCATGTCGGGATTCCAGAAGGGGGTCCAGACCAGGTGGACGTTGACCTCGTTGACGTTGGGGAAGGCGTTGTGGGCGGTGCGTTGGACATCGCTGATGATCTGCGGGCCGACGGGGCAGCCGGGGCTGGTCAGCGTCATCGTCACGTCGATGTTGTTTTCTTCGGTCACTTCAATGTCGTAGACCAGGCCGAGGTCGACGATATTCATCATCAACTCAGGGTCCTTCACATGGGTCCTGATTTCGGATCGCACCTCATCGGGCGTAGGCACTGTATTTTCATTCATCGAGTCTTCCTCCTCAGTAGGGCTTTTCCACGTAAATGTCGCCACCGTCCACCTGTACTTCGTAGGATGGGGTTGGCTCGAATGCGGGCATGCTGAGAGCCTCGCCGGTGCGGATATCGAAACGGGCGCCGTGCCGGGGACATTGGACGTGACCGCCATCCAGGACTTCTCCTTCTACGAGCGGGCCGCCGTCGTGCGTGCAGACATCCTCGATCGCGTAGAAATCGCCATCCAAATTAAAGACGGCGATGCGGATACCGTCCAGTTCGACCAAGAGCCGTTCCCCGGGCGGGAGGTCTTTTGTCGCGGCAACTCTAACAAAATTTTCCATTTGCAATCAATACCTCGGCGCGTTTTTTAGTCGGGCCACTCTGTCAATCCGTACAGCCCTGCCTTGAGCGCTTTCAGGGGGAGGAGGGCGCATTTCAGGCGCACCGGCCCGATCTCAATGCCGAGCAGGTCAAGCACATCCTCTTTGCCCCACTCCCTGAGTTCGGCCACCGGCATGCCGATGATCTCCTCCATAATCATCGACGCGCTAGCCTGACTGATGGCGCAACCCCGACCTTCGAAGGCCGCATCCGCCACGACATCGTCTGCGATTTTCAGGTGAATGGTTACCTCGTCGCCGCAGAAGGGATTTGTCTCGTGACGGTGGACGTCGGCGTCCTCCAGTTTGCCCTTGTGCCGGGGATGCTTGTAATGGTCAATGATCGCTTCGCGGAACAGGTCCATGGGCCGAGAAAATTGACCTATACGAAAGGCGAAGGGCAGTAACAGTCCCTTGCCTTTCCACCTTTTGCAACGTCAAATTTCAGTACGGATCACAAAGCAACAACGCAACTTCTACTTCTCGATGGGTAGTCCGACGGCATTGCCCCATTCGGTCCATGAACCGTCATAGTTGCGCACGTTGTCGTAGCCGAGCAGGTAGGTCAACACAAACCAGGTATGGCTGCTGCGCTCGCCGATGCGGCAGTAGGCTACGATATTATCGCCGCCGCTGAGTCCCTGCTCCTCTTCATAGATTGCGCGCAGGTCATCGGCGCTCTTGAAGGTGCCGTCGTCATTCGCGGCCCTCGCCCAAGGGACGTTGCGGGCGCCGGCGATATGTCCGCCGCGCAGCGAACCTTCCTGGGGATAGTCGGCCATGTGCAGCAACTCACCGCTGTACTCAGCTGGGCTGCGCACGTCAACGAGCGGCAGGCCGGCCTGCTGGTGGGCCAGTACTTGTTCCCGCATCGCGCGAATGGCGCCATCGTTGCGCGCTGGCGCGCTATAAGAGGCGGCTGGATATGAGGGTGTGTCGGTCGAAAGCTCTCTGCCTTCGTCGACCCACTTCTGGCGGCCGCCGTCCATCACTTTCGCGTTGGTGTGCCCAAACAGCTGGAATACCCAAAAGGCATAGGTTGCCCACCAGTTACTTTTGTCTCCGTAGAAGACGATCGTCGTGTCATTTGAGATGCCCAGCCGCCCCATCAGAGTCTGGAACTGCTGCTGGCCCACATAGTCGCGCACGACCGCATCGTTCAAGTCTTCCTGCCAGTCGATCTTTTGGGCGCCGGGGATGTGGCCTGTATCGTAGAGCAAGACGTCTTCGTTAGATTCGAGCAGGCGGATGTTGCCGTCATTCAGATGAGCGGCGACCCACTCAGTGCTGACCAACACGTCAGGATTGGCATAACCTTTGTCTGCCATTTCACTCCTCCGTTACTAGATGTATGTGATTACCTACTGATTTTCCGACTGATTACTTTTTCCAACTTGCGCATGACGGCTTCCACGGGAACGCGATCGAGCACGCCCTGCAAAAAGCCCTGCACTATCATCCGTTCGGCCTGCGGTCTGGTAAGGCCGCGGGCCATCAGATAGAAAACGTACTCGTCCTCGACCTGGGCGGCAGTGGCCGCGTGGGTGCAGCGGACGTCGTCGGCCTCGATTTCCAGTCCGGGAATGCTGTCGGCCCGTGCACTTCTGTCCAGAATGAGGTTTCCATTGCGCTGAAAGGCGTCCGTCTTCTGCGCGCCGGGAAGCACTTTGATGATACCCATATAGACGCTGCGGGCACGATGTTTGAGCGCACCGTTGAAGAGAAGGTCGCTGTAGCAGTTGGCAACGCGGTGCAATTGCAATGTCTGGTGGTCGATATGCTGCCGCCGCGTTGGGAAGTAGAGCCCCAGCAACTCGCCGTGTGCACCTTCGCCCTGTAGGTCCAGATCGAGAAAGGCCTTGGTCAAGCGGCTGCCCCAACTCACCTGGATCCAGCGCAGGTCAGTGTCCTTGCCCAAGACTGCCCTGCCCGTAATGAAGTTCCAGGCCGTATGCTTGAAGTCCTGCAAGTTTATATAGCGGACCTGGGCATTGTCCTTCAGGATGAGTTCTACAACAGTGGCTTGGAAGGCGTTTTCCGCGCCAAGGAGATCATCTACCAAGGTCACTTCGGCTCCTTCTTCAGCCACGAGGAGAGTATGGTGATAGCCGCCGACGCGGTCTCCCTGATAGAGGACTGCGTGCAGAGGAAGCTCGACCTTCGTGTTGCGGGGAACGAAGATGAAGGACCCGGTATCCCACAGCGCTGCGTGCAGGGCAGTGAATTTGTTGGCATCGGGCGTCACGGCCTCGGTCATGAAGTGGCGTTGCACAAGCTCAGGGTGCTGCTGTACGGCAGTTTGCAGGTCGGTAAAGATGACGCCCTGTTCGTTCAGGTCTTCGTTTTCCTCGCCGTACAGAAGGCCGCCATCGCGATAAATCAGGCTGGCTGAAGACTCCATTTCGTCGAGTGCGTTGAGGAGATCGGGTTCCAAGTCATAACGTCCAACGGTCCCGTCGGAGACGGCGAAGGGTGTAAAGTTTTCCAGTTTGAAGCCGGTCAGGCGCGTTCGACGCCAGGATTCGTCGGTAGGCTTGGGCCAGGGCAGGCTCTCGAACGTCTGCCAGGCACGCAAGCGAAAGTCCAACATCCAGTCGGGTTCATTTTTAGCAGCCGACGCACGCCGCACGGTTTCTTGTGAAAAACCGGCGGTTGCCTCGACAATTTCTTGCGGTTCCTTTATGAGCAATGTCACTTTCAGTTGACTCCGTTACGGGATAACGGGAGAAAGTTCATCTAAAGAGATCTCCCGGTGCGCAATGCGCATGTCGGATTGCCTACAGCCCATCATTGGTGCAGAGACGATAGGCAGGCAATCTATCCGATACTGCCCTCCATCTGCAATTGGATGAGGCGGTTCATTTCCACCGCGTACTCCATGGGCAACTCTTTGACAAGCGGCTCGATAAATCCGCCAACGATCATGGCGGCGGCCTCGTCCTCGTCAATGCCGCGGCTCATCAGATAGAAGAGCTGCTCTTCGCCGATCTTGCTGACCGATGCTTCGTGGCCAATGCTGACGTCGTCCTCGTCGATTTCGATGTAAGGATAGGTATCGGAGCGGCTGTCGGCATCCAGCAGCAGGGCATCGCAGACGACATTGCTGCGGCTGTGATGGGCGCCCTTGGCCACCTTCAGCAAGCCGCGATAGCTGGCGCGGCCGCCGTTCTTGCTGATCGACTTCGAGACGATTTTGGAGCTGGTGTTCGGGGCGGCATGGACCACTTTACCGCCGGCGTCCTGGTGCTGGCCGTTGCCGGCAAAGGCAATCGACAGGATTTCGCCGTGCGCCTTGGGGCCCATCATGTAGACCGCCGGGTACTTCATCGTAACCTTGCTGCCGAGGTTACCGTCGATCCACTCCATGGTGGCGTCGTCGTAGGCCAGGGCCCGCTTGGTAACCAAGTTATAGACGTCGGTACTCCAATTCTGAATTGTGGTATAACGGCAACGTCCACCCTTCTTGACGATAATTTCCACCACTGCGCTGTGGAGACTGTCGCTTGAATAGATAGGCGCAGTGCAGCCCTCCACGTAGTGGACGCTGGCTCCTTCTTCGACGACGATTAGGGTACGCTCAAACTGTCCCATATTTTCGGCGTTGATTCGGAAATAGGCCTGCAAGGGAATGTCGACGTGGACGCCCGCCGGCACATAGACGAAGCTGCCGCCGCTCCAGACAGCGCTGTTAAGCGCAGCAAACTTGTTGTCGGCGGCCGGAATGACCGTGGCAAAGTACTCCTTAACGATATCCTCATGCTCGCGCAGTCCGCTGTCCATGTCGAGGAAGACGACGCCGAGCTTTTCCCACTCGTCCTTCAAGCTGTGGTAGACGACCTCGGACTCATACTGTGCGCCGACACCGGCCAGGAATCTGCGTTCTGCCTCTGGGATGCCAAGCCGGTCGAAGGTGCGTTTAATATCCTCAGGCACGTCGTCCCAGTTCTTACCCTGCTTTTCGGCGGGACGCAGATAGTAATAGATGTCGTCGAAATCGATACTGCTCAGGTCGGCGCCCCATGTCGGCATCATCTTGGAGAAGAAGATGTCGAGCGCGTCGTGCCGGAACTGGCGCATCCAGTCCGGTTCCTTTTTGATGTCGGCGATCTGGTCGACTACCTGATGGTTCAGGCCTTTCTCGGACTTGAAAACGGCGTTCTCTTCGTCACGAAAGCCGTACTGGTACTCTTCTTTGACGCCTTCAAGATGCTCTAAATCGGACTGTCCAGCCACAATAGCCCTCCTTTATAACGAATGGTACGACCGCTTGTGCGTAACCGGTTGTCTCCACGCTTTGGTACTCTGATCAAAACCAGGGCGCCGGGGGAAAGCCGGCCCTGTGTCACTGGCATCCTACGGTTGAAATTGTCAGGCGGGCACGGTCCCATCTACTAATTCCTCCTCTACCCACTTGTAGCCTCTCTCTTCCAACATCAACGCCACCTCCGGGCCGCCCGTCTTGACGATGCGACCGCCAAAGAAAATACTGACGTAATCGGGCTTGACGAAGTTAAGGATACGTTGATAGTGGGTGATGAGGAGAAAGCCCCTGTCTTCAGTAGCCAGCTTATTGATGCCATCCGAGACGACCTTCAGGGCGTCGATGTCCAGGCCGGAATCTGATTCGTCGAGAATCGCGAATTTCGGTTCCAGCATCGCCATTTGCAGGACCTCGGTGCGCTTTTTCTCGCCGCCGGAGAATCCTTCATTCAGATAACGGCGGGCAAAGCTGGAATCGACGTTGAATTCCTTCATCTTCGTATTCAGTTCACGCCGAAATTCCCGCATGGGCATGAGGTTGCTGCCGATGACGCCGTTTGCGTTGCTGTCGGCCTCCTTGCTCGTATAGCCGCGCACGTTGGATACGGCCGTGCGCAGGAAATTGGCGACACTGACGCCGGGAATCGACACGGGATATTGGAAGGCGAGGAAGATCCCCGACCTGGCCCGTTCATCGGCTTCCATATCAAGAATGCTTTCGCCGTCGACTAGAATGTCGCCCTGCGTCACCTCGTAATGGGGATGACCTGCGACCACATAGGAAAGGGTCGATTTCCCTGAGCCGTTCGGCCCCATCATCGCGTGGATCTCGCCGCTGTGAAGCGTGAGGTCCACGCCTTTCAGTATTTCTGTATCTCCTACGGAGACGTGCAAATCTTGAATTGCAAGTGTACTCATGACTTTCGTGACTCCTCAATTTGACGGCTGTGCTCAGCCGTGATCAACACGAATTAATGTCTCAATGCGAACGACCGGGTCAGGATTCGAATTCGAGCTCGGCACGGCTGCTTTGGGTAATTACAAATGAGCAACTGCCGTGCCCGTCCATTATGCAGTCATCCAGAGAGACATCTGCGCCCAAGACCTGCTGCATCATCAACTGATCCATCTCACAAATCTCGCGATGTGCAATGGCAAGGTCGTGGTAGGGGCAGTTATACATTTTCAAAGCGATGGTATTGCTTTCGGCGGCGGATACGTCGGTGAGTACGCCTTGCCGTCCGAGCGCGCCGGCCATCTCCTCGACTCGATGCCTCAGTTCGGTCGCATTGACGTTTTCTGCGTACCGTTCCGCAAGCCTGACGCCAACCCGTTTCAGGAGGGTTCCCATTTGTTCAGCGCCGACCATTCCATACATCTCCTGGAGCATGGTCAGAGCGAGCACATCGCAGCGGCAGGCGAACAACTCGCGGGCTGCGTCGGTAGCCACGTAGATGTAATGCGGGCGACCTACGCCGGAGCGCTCCTCGCGCCGGTCCAGATATCCACTCGCTTGAAGGGCGTTCAGATGCTGACGAACGGCTGTTGTTGTTACGCCCAACAGTATTTCAAAGTCTTTAATCGTGGCAGAGGGATTACGTTGCAGATACTCAAGGATCTGCCATGCGGGTGAGTTCTGGTCTGGACTGATAGACATTAGCGTTTTCCCTGCTGTTCAGGGCCGGATGCGGCGTAGAGCACACATTTTGGTCAGGCCTTCTTCAACGAATTTACCCTATCGTACCACAAAAACGCAATTTTATCAATTTACACAGTTTATATTGTGAAAATTGACAAAACCTTTAGCATGACTTCGTATTTATACCATCCGCCATCAGTTCAGTCCAAAATTGAAGCCTTCTGGATCTACGCTATTCTCAAGCATGAACCGGTCGAAGAAAAGCGGGCATTCCTGCTCATTCACTGTACCGGCCGACTTTTGGAGGATCGTCCATCATCCTTATATAATCGCTGTTTGTGCGGTCGCCACGCTGTGCGGGGATTGCCGCCCGGTTGGCTGCTGGAAGACATTTTGCACTGGGCACAATGTTCAGTCGGAACGCCGAGAGCAGGTCGGTGCGGCCTAGGCGGTCTTGCAGGCGCCGGGCAGGAGGATCGGTAAATGGAGTTCAATGTTGCACAACTCATGAAGGAGGCGACCGGCGCACGCAGGGAGTTTGATCTGGATGATGACATCACCAACCTCGATGGCGGCCTGACACCTCTGAGCCATCTGACCGGAAGGCTGGAGCTGCTGCGTATTCACAGCGGTGTGCTGGCGACGGGCGACTTTCGGGTTGAGCTGTCATTGCAGTGCGGACGTTGCCTTGAACCGGTTTCCATTGCCGTGTCCGTCGAATTCTCTGAAAGCTTTCGCCCTCTGACCGACATACAGACAGGGCGTTTTCTGTCGCCTGAGGAGTTTGAGGGTCAAGCAGAGGATTTGACTGACGAAGCTCTGCTTATCGATGCGCAGCACATTCTCGATATCTCCGAAGTTGTGCGGCAGAATATCTGGCTCTCCGTTCCGATCGTAGCCGCTTGTGACTATACTGACCCGGCCAGCGGCGCCGCCGATCCGGATGCTTGTCCGAAATATGTGAATCTTTTATCTGAATCTGCCCTTGCCGATCCGCCCGGCAAGCAGACACCTTCTGAAGCCAAAGGGATCGACCCGCGTTGGGAGGCCCTGCTGGCGCTGCAAGATGAACCCCGCCGCGAATAGATGAGGAGAACGTAAAATGGGACCGCTACCGAAACGAAAGATCAGTAAGGGCCGGCGCAACCGGCGCCGCGCGCACCACGCGCTCGGCGCTCCGCGACTCGTGATTTGCGCGCAGTGTAATGAGAAGACGCTGCCACACCGAGTTTGTCCGCATTGCGGGACATATATGGGCCGAATGCAGGTCCTGGACATGGACGAAGAAGAAGCCTGAATCAGATGAATTTGCCGCTTTCGTACGGTGAAGAATCCAGTCCGCTGATATTCTTGTTTCCCGGGCAAGGCAGCCAGCATGTGGGCATGGCCAAGGAACTGGCCGAGGCATACCCGGCCGCCCGCGCTGTGTTCACAGAAGCGGACGACGTCCTGGGCGCGGCGATCAGCAGGATCTGCTTCGAAGGGCCGGAGGATCTGCTGACTGATACGATCAACGCGCAGCCTGCCTTGTTCGCATCGAGTATGGCGGCGCTCTGCGCCATACAGGAAGAGATGGGATGCTTGCCGCGTCCCGCTTATTTTGCCGGTCACTCGATGGGCGAGTACACGGCATTGGCTGCGGCCGGTTGCATCGGCTTCGCCGACGGGTTGCGCCTTGTGCGTGAGCGGGGCCGCCTTATGAAGGAGGCGGGCGCCAAACAGCCAGGGCGCATGGTGGCGGTGATCGGTCTGGAGGAAAGTGTGGTTGCCCAGATTTGCGCGGAGGCGGCGGCAAACTGTGGTGTTGCCCAGATTGCAAACGATAACTGTCCGGGGCAGATCGTAATTTCCGGTGACGAGAGCAGCATCGCGGCCGCGATGTCCGATTTGGAAAAGGCTGGGGCACGAAGAGTCGTGCCGCTGGCGGTCAGTATTGCCGCCCACAGCCCGTTGATGGAGCCGGCGGCCTCGCAGTTGAGGGCTCGAATCGAAGCAATTGAGGTGGAGGGTCCACTGGCTCCTGTCATTGGCAATACCAGCGGGCGCCCTCTCGATAACGCCGCAGCCATCTGCCAGGAGTTAAATGCGCAGCTGACCGGCAGTGTAAAGTGGACCGATTCGATGAAGCACGCCGTCGACACCGGTGTTGAGACAGCTGTAGAGATCGGGCCCGGTTCTGTGCTGACCGGATTGATGAAGCGCATTCAACGCAAGGGACAGAGAGTGAATGTATCGAACGCGGCCGAAGTTCGGCGATTTGCCGGGCAGTTCGGTTGAGAGTCGGGTCCTGGCGCAGTGCGCCAGCGGGAAGGTTTCCGGGTTGCAATCACTTACTTGGCTGCAGAACCAGTTTTGGCCCAGTAACCTCTGCGCTTCCAGATTGAGTATGGCTGTTCCTCTTTTCGGCGTCCTGTAGTAGAATAGCGGCACGTTCGCCACCGCACCGAGGCATTCCATGGATTTTGAAGGCAAGATTGCGCTCGTTACAGGTAGTAGCAGCGGAATCGGAGCGGCCATTGCAAGGGAGCTGGCCGCCGGGGGCGCGCGCGTCGCTTTGAACTACCGCGGCAATCGGGCTGGGGCCGACAAGACGGCGGCCGCCATCCGGGAAGCCGGCGGCGATTGCGCCGTTTTTCAGGCCGACGTGGGTTGTTTTGACGGGGCCTCCGAACTGGTGAAGGATGTCGAAGGAGAGTTGGGCAGAGTCAACATTTTGGTCAATAATGCCGGAACGACGCGTGATGCGCTGATGATGAGCATGAAGGAGGACGGGTGGCGTGCGGTCATCGGCACGAACCTGGACAGCATTTTTCATGTAACCAGGGCTGCGTTGCGGGGCATGATCCGACAGCGATGGGGGCGCATCATAAATATCTCCAGCATAGTCGGCCTGGCCGGTCAGGCCGGACAGACGAACTATGCGGCCAGTAAGGCCGGGATGATAGGCCTGTCCAAGAGCCTCGCCCGGGAAGTAGGTAGCCGCGGCATCACCGTAAATGTGGTGGCGCCTGGCTTTGTGCCGACGGCACTGACGGATGTGATGAGCGATGAACAGAAGGAAGAGACGATTGCCCGCACACCTCTCGGGCGGTTTGGCGAGCCGGAGGAGATTGCATGGGCTGTCGCGTTTCTTGCGAGTGAACGGGCTGGATTCATCACCGGGCAGGTTCTGTCTGTAGATGGCGGCCTTGTGATGATGTGATGTTGGCGAGTTGACATTCACGGGACAATGATAGACCATTCGCAGCAACTCATGGAGTTACCTGCAGCAGCCGATCAAGCGATTGCGGGTGAGGACGAATCCACACATGTGGAGGGCGCGGCAAGGGCGGCATCGAGCCCCGCGGCAGTCGAGAGGGAAGTGTCCGACCAATGGAACGGGGGCAACGACACCGTTGTTGCCCGTCCGGCTGAACGCCGGCGCGCTCGCCGCACGGCATTGCAGGTACTCTATGAAGTCGACTGCACGGACCATCGTCCTGGCATCGCCTTGGATTACCGTCAGGCAGAGGAGCAGTTCGCAGCGGAGACACTTGCCTTTCTGTACTGGCTGGTGAGTGGGGTCATCCGTTACAGGGGTGACCTGGATACGCTGATCGGCCGTTATGCGCCGGAGTGGCCGGTAGGCAAGTTGGCGATCGTCGATCGCAACGTACTACGTCTTTCCGTTTTTGAACTTTCGAGTCCGGATGCGGACGCGCCGCCCAAGGTTGTCATCAACGAAGCGGTGGAGTTGGCCAAGACGTTCGGCAGTGACAGCAGCCCGCGCTTTGTTAACGGTGTCCTTGGCACCGCGCTTCGAGAGATATCCCTGCCCTCCAAGTACAGACAAGTGAGCCGGTAACTTCTGGCATGAACAGCATCTTCGGCATTGGCGTCCTCGAATTTATCTTCATATTGATTTTCGCCCTGATATTTCTTGGCCCGGAAAGGCTGCCCAAGGTCACTAAAGAAGTCTTATTTTTCATTCGAAAGCTGCAGAGGCTTTCGGGAGATTTGACGCGCCAGGTCAACGAAGAGATAGGGGACCTGCGCGAACTTGACCCCAGTTACCATATGAAGCAACTGATGGACGACGAGGAGGAAGAGGAAAAGTCGATCGGTCAGGGAAGCGGCCAGAAATCGACGACTGGAACGAAACAGACCTCGGCGCCTTCTCAGCCTGCCCAGGCCGCGGATGCGGCGGCGGCCTCCAGCCAAGAGCCTGCCGAAGAGAAGTCTTCGCCCCAGCCGGCACTTTCGGATCTGAACGCGGCTGCGTCGGCGAACGGGCGGCAGCAGAGCGGGGGTGGCAGCGACAGCAACCTCAAGACGACGGGAACTGCAATTCCATCAGCGCCCAACGCCAGTTCGGCCAAGGTGACGAACCGAACTCCGGCAATTGGCGCAACACCCAAACGGACCGGCAGTACGCAGAAGAGAGGGGTAAAGACCCTTTCCGAACTGCGAAAGCAACAGCGGGCGAAGAGGCAGTCCAGTGCCAGCGGGTCTGACTCTGCCTATCTGGATGAGCGAAACAAGCGCGCCCAGCGTCGAGCCGAGAATCGGCGCCAGACGATGGCTGCGCAGAAGAACGAACGGGAGGAGGCTTCCGAGACCGAAGACACTGCGTCCGGTCCCATTGACGCAAGAGCGAGTAATGAGTCCACTGTACTTGCTGAAATGAGCAGTAATGGTGAGGGTTCTGGGAAAAGCGCCTCCGATAGCGACGCGCTGGCGAAGGATGAGAGCACTGAGTCTGACGAGGGGGCAGTCGCTGCGGTTGCGGAGGATGCGGATGGCGAGGGTGATGAGGAGGCCCATCTGTGACACAGCAGGCTACGCCGCTGGATACCGATCCATTTGATGACAGCCGTATGGGGCTGCTCGAACATCTGGCTGAGTTACGCAACCGGATGATTTGGATCGTCGGCGCGCTGTTGTTTGGTATTGTCATTAGCATTGCCTTCGTCGAACCGGTCATTGCATTCATTACCGAGCCAGTGACCAACGCAGGCGGCTCTGAGACTGATCCAAACAAGCTGATCGCGATTGGCCCCACCGACACTATCTTTGTGTTCTTCAAGGTCATGTTCGTAATGGGCGTGATCGTTGCGATGCCGGTTCTGGTCTACCAGATCGTCGCTTTCATTGCGCCAGGCCTCTATCCCCACGAAAAGCGAAGCCTGTTTCTGCTCCTGCCGGGGTTCATGGTTCTCTTTTTCGGGGGGGCCTCTTTCGCCCATTTCGTTATGATACCTGTGGCGGTCGGCTTTTTGCAGAATTTCCTGGGGAATGTCATTGATCAGGAGTGGACGGTTGACCGCTATGTTGGATTCTTCACGCGCATTGTATTCTGGATTGGCGTTGCCTTTGAGACGCCTCTCGTGATCGCTTTTCTGGCACGCATTGGCCTCGTCAGCGGGCCGCGGCTGCTGAGAATGTGGCGCCAGGCAATCGTGATTATTTCGGTTGTGGCGGCGATGATCACGCCCACTATCGATCCCATCAATATGACAATTGTCATGTTGCCGCTCATCAGCCTCTATTTCCTGGGAGTCGGCTTGGCATTCCTGCTCTACAAGCCGCGGGCGCCGCGCAGTTTCGATGAGATGGACTGGGGCGACGATGGGGAATGACCGAGAGTCACTGATCGCCCGTAAACAGGAAGTGCTGCGCGAGTTGACGAGAGCGCGGCGACAACTGGAGGCCGCTCGTAGTGCCGACAGTCCCCATCAACGGAGCCAACGACAGCAGTTGGAAAGCGAAGTCGAGCAGTTGATGGCGGAAGAGTATCGCCTGCGGATCGCGATCGACCGGGCGAATTAGCCAAGAGCAGGCCGGCCCCACTCCGGGGCGATCGACGTCATCAAAATCCATTCGGGGCAGGCAGAATAGTGTTGCCTGCCCCGAGTCATTCATAGGGAGATCTGTGCGCTGATGGCGCGTTGTCTATCGCGAAAGAGGGGGCTCCTTGCAGGAACGGTTTGACGTATTCATCACGGCCGGATATAACCCTGACGAACAGGACCGAGTCAGTGCGGCGGCAGGCGTCGCTCACAAGTCTCTTGTGCCGTTGGTGGGAATGCCGATGGCGTGGCATGTCGTACAGGCTTTGGCGGAGAGCGATCGCATCGGCGAAATCGTTGTCGTTGGTTTGGAGCCGGACGAGATCGATTTCGGCGTACAGTTGCATCATGTGCCGAACCAGCCCAACCTCTGGGCCAGCCAGAATGCCGGGCTGCGCAAACTCCGAGATTTGAATCCAAACGACCGATACATCCTCGCTCTTTCCGCAGACATCGCACTTCTGACCGGTCGCATTGTTGACAGCTTTATTGAAGCATGCGAACCGTTCGAACATGATGTGTACTGGGGCATCGTTCGAAAAGAAGTGATGCTGACCGCTTTCCCCGACAGCAAACGGACCTATCTGCCGCTACGGGAGGGCTCTTTTTGCAGCAGCGATCTGTATTTAGGGCGTTTGTCTGCCGGTTTCCACATCCAGGAGCGTATCCGGTATTTCATCGACAATCGCAAGAACGTTCTCGCACAGGTGTGGAAGCTGGGACTGCCTACTATGGTCAAGTTTTTGCTGCGCCGCCTATCGATTGCCGACATTCTCGACATCGCCTATCGGATCGCGGGTGTCCGCGGGGGGCCGGTCGTTCTGCCGCTGGCGGAGGCCGGGATGGATGTCGACAAGCCGGAACAGCTTGTGCAGGTGCGCGAGTACCTCGAGAGGCATCCTGACCATCCTGCCAATACCCGACTTCAGGTGGCGGATGGCGGCAACGGGTGAGGGCTGAGAATGCGTAGGCTCCTGGAAGAACTAAACGGGCTGGATGAACTGTACAGTGCCCGAGCAGCCCTGAACGAAGATCAGTTGACGACACGCCACCCACTCTACTGGCTGGCACATGTCGGCGCGCATCTGGGCGACTCGATTGTATGGTTACTGGTGACGCTTTTTCTGTGGCGACGGGCCAGAGGGAACCGGCAGGAACAGAGCAGTTTGATCGGTTGGACGCTGTCGTTCGCGGGCGGATTGTTGGGGACGATGCTGGTCAAGCAGGCGGTGCGGCGTCCCAGGCCGGGCAGCGGACGGTTTCTCTATGGGATCGGGCCTGACGAGCATAGCTTTCCGAGCGGGCACGGTGTCCGGTGCGGAGTCATATTGACTTGGGCCACTGTCTTTTGGCCGGGCGCAGGCAAACTAGCTCCGTTGCTCGTCCTCTGGATCAGCTGGGCCAGGGTCGCCCTGAACATCCACTACATCGGCGACGTCGTTGCCGGTCTTGTACTTGGCGCGGGTCTGTCTCGAATTATACGCAGGCGCGCTATGAACCGGCGCAGAGATTGATACCGGCGGTTCGGGGGCTTCGACCTGGACTGCCCGTTACGGCTCCTGGCGTTGCTCTATTCGGTACTCGTAGACAGCTTCCTCCGTCGTCACCGGCGTCAGACCGCTGATAGCCAGCACAACCTCGCTTTCTCTGTCCAATCCATCCAAATCGATACGGACGTTCCCGCCGCTGTCCACCGGCGCCCGTTCGAAGCCTGCCAGAATGCCCTCGTGAAACACCATGATTTGCACGAGCCATTCCTGCGGGAGCCGATTGTCGGTCAAGAGCCAGCCCTCGCTCTCCCAGCCGTCGGCGCCGTCTGCCCAGTTTGTCGCGTAGCCTATCGCCGGAATTTCGATTTCGTCGATAAACCAGCCGGGCGCGTTCACTGCGTCGTCGGTGACATATTCGAAGCGTACCCAAACATTCTCGCCGGCGTAGTCGCGCAGGTCAAAGATCTCCTGTACCCAGTCAGGTGTCCTGGCAAGGCGCGAAGGCGCGCTCTGGGCTGTGTATGCGTGGCCGAAACTGTTTCCGCTGGGGTTGTCGGTCGTCGTGCGCTGGCCGGGCAGGATATCCCATTTTTGGCCATCGCGGCTGACCAGCACATAGCCGTAGTCGTAATCTTCTTCGATGTCATACCACATTCGTACGGTCATCGTCAGTTCAGCGCCCCGGGAAACTTCAGAAAGGTCGAACTCTCGAGTCAGACGAACATCGGAGTCGTCGGCGCGGTTGCTCCACCAGGCATGGTTGCCGCTGAACTGTTCCACGGCGGCAAAACGCGTATTTGTATTGCCCTGGAAATAAACTGTTGCGTCACCGCGTCCGCGCAGAGAGATGTAATCGACACCAAAGTTGCGCACGGAACCTTTCCTGGTATTCTGGGGCAAGCGCCTGACCGACTCTGCCAAGGCGGGCTCTGGCACCTGCAACTGCCTGTAGCCGTATATCCCTTGGTGGGCGAGTGCATCGAAATCGCTGACATAGTTGGCGACTACCCAGTCGGCGAAGACATCCTCGAACGAAAGATTCAGGCCATTCTCCTGCAAGGCGGCATCGAATCCACGCGTGCCGTTAGCAGACTGGGAGACGACGGCCCGCGTCATTTCCTCGCCGAAGCGCTGCAAGAAGTAGGCCATGAACAGATAGGCGCTACCGTAGTGTCTACCGTTGTCATTTGGGTCGATGTTCCAGGTGTTCAGTTGCGTGTCCGGAGCGCTGGCATAGACGCGGGGAAATCCAAGGTCTGGGGGATATCCGGCTAATTCCTGCGCCAGTTCACTCAACCCTTCATTGACCCAAGTTTCTTCATTGCGATCGTTGTGCCAGTGAACCATGTGCTGAAATTCATGTGCCAGTACGGTTTCGTACACTTCATAGTCACGAAGCTGATGCAGCCAGTCCAGGCTAATCGAGAACATCTCCTTCTGATTGGAGAAGGGATTGGCCAGAGAGCTGAAGGCATTGGCGCCGCTGAAGTATCCTGCGATTCCCCGCCCCAGTCCGCTTGCATGGAGGATGTGAAGACGGGGATCGCCGTCGATTCCCGGGTTCGGCTCTGTGCCGAAAAAGGCACGTACTTGCGGATAAATCCTTCGCGCGAAGCGGTCTGCGGATGCAGCCATCGTATCCAGGTCGAGGTTATGGCCGCGTTCGGCCCAGACGTAGACGACATCATTCTTGTAGAGCAACTCAGCCTCTACTTGAAAGTGGTCATTTGTGTCTACGTTCGCCGCCCAGAAGGGGATTCGATCCCCAACCGCATATTCGGGGGCTGGTTCCGTTTCCGGGATGAAATCGATGCCAGGGCGCAGGCGTAGAGCCAGATCTCGCAGATCACGCGTGGGGACAGAGGCAGACATTCGGGCCTGAGACTCAATGGCGAGTGGTAGTCTGCGCTGCACTGGTTCGCGAATCTTCTCTCCGGTGGTCTTCTCTCCGGTCGGAGATGCCTGGAGAGAATCTGAGGAATCCCGGCCTTGCACACTGACTCGCGCAGGGCGGTCGGCGCCGCTGTCTCCCTGAAGTAAAGTATTGGTGAGGGACGCGCAACCGCTCAGGCCCATAGCGCCGGAGACGAGGAAGGCTACGATGCCACGGAACAGGTATCGTTTTCTGATCTTACTCATGGGGTTGGGTGTGGCGAGTTGTTGCCGAAGCAGGCACACTGGGCGGCTGGATCCTTTTGCGACCGTCAGTAACGGCAGTTTTTAGTAGTCAGTAGCCAGTTTTTAGTAACGGCAACGGCGCAGACCACTAAAAACTGAAAACTGCAGTTGCACATCAGTCATGGGCCAAGGACCCGGTGTTCCAGGCCAGGCGCGATGGTGCGTTCGGTTGCGTCCCAACTGATGGGCTGCGGTCGCGGCGCTTCGAAGTTGCGGAAGACGCGGCCCAGGAGGGCTATTGCAACGCCGACGTATACGATGCTGCCGAAGAACCAGATAATGCCTCCGCTGATCATCTGATCCTGCATTGTCGTCAGATCGGGAACGGGCAAACGGCCGGCATAGTAGCTGTAGGCGGGCGTGTTGCGGAATGCCAGGGTCACGCCGGTTACCATATTTGGGACCTCGCCGCCGATGATCACATACAGAAACGCGATGGCGGGGTGCATCGCCCGCCGCAAACGGGGGCCTGTTCCCAGCGGATGCCACCAGAAAAGCATATATGTGATCCAGACGCCCCAAAGGCAGAGGCGGTAGACAGAAGGGTGGACCAGGAGCCAGTTGGCGATGCCAGGCTCATGCCAGAGCAGGAAGACACTGAAAGCTAACAGCCATATGATTAGCGGGTGTGTCAGTTTGCGAATCAAAAGCCCAGACCATGTAGATTTTTTGAGCTTGCTCACGATCCGGCGGCGTGCAGAAGCCGGCAGCCCGCGCAAGATGACGTGGGCGGGGCAGGCCAACCACAGGAGAGGAGGAGCCAATAGCCCGATGAGCATCTGTTGACCAGCCCGGCCAATGAGCAACTCCTGCTGAAGCGCTACGAGGGGCGAATGGAATGCCAAAGCCAGTGCCGCTGTGCCGGCGCTGAAACTGATCAGGCGGGCAGTCGTTGCCAGAGGGGAGCGGTTACGCTTCAACCGCAGCCAGCCAACAGAGTAAGGCAGGAGGATAATCAGGAGAACCGCGGCTGAGCCAGGGTAGAACTCCCAGGCGGTCAGAAGTTCTTGAATCGAGACATTCATGGATGCAAGCATAGTCGCGGGAGGACGATTTGCCAAACCGAAGCCTTTCAGTCGGTAGGATGGGCCAAAGAACTGAGTTCAGATGCCGCACCGTCTTGCGCGAACGGACATGCAGGTGGCAGGATCGCGGCTGTGCGAGGAAGGCGCCAACCAGTGGACCGGTAGACTATGTGAGAGGCAATCGCACTAGCGGCGCCTGTTCGGTGTCACGTGCGATATGCGCGGAAGCGGGGGAGCAGTGACGATGGCCAACGAGGCGGTTAATATTTACCAGAAAATGCTTCTGGTAGTTCGGGAGATCCCGCTTGGTCGGGTCGCGACTTACGGACAGATTGCCTGGATTGCAGGGGCAGCCACGCCGCGCATGGCCGGCTACGCGCTGGGCGGGTTGCCCGCGGACACTGACGTCCCGTGGCAGCGGGTCGTGAACAGGAAAGGAGGCATCAGCCCCCGGGGAGATCCTATGGCGACGGACCGCCAACGCAGATTGCTTGCGGAAGAGGGCATCCGCTTCAAGCCGGACGGCTGCATCGACCTGGACCGGTTTGGCTGGGATGGACCCGATCCTGAATGGCTGGAAGCGCACGACTTAACGCTTCTGCCGTGGCGCGCTCGCGGTTGAACTGCCATGTCATTCCGGGAGCGGGGACATGACTTGAACCTGGCCGAGGCAATGGGCACACCTGGGCCCCGACTATGCCCCCTCCACCCTTTCCGGTGTCTGCCAGCTGAGGCGATTGTGCAACAAAGCCCTGGCCGCAACCTGCAGATCGGCATCGACGAAACCACCTGTCAGAGCGAAGACCCCGGTGTACGCCGCCAAACCGGGCAAGATGGCCAGCCATTCATTAACGCCGGCCGCGGACAAGCCGAACAGGACGACTCCCATTGCGACAGCAGAGACCAGCGGCCGCCAGATCAGATCCGGCCAAGGGGCTACGCCCACGCTGCGATGGACACGGTGAGCAAAGAGGAGCAATAGACAGACTTCGCTCAGAATCGTCACTACAGCCGCGCCGATGAAACTGAATACGGGGATTAGCAACAGATTGCCGACCAGATTGAATACGACCCCGAAAGCAAAGGCCTTCGTCAGATAGCGCTGCTGGTCGGCGGCGATGAGGACGTATTGGGTCACGCTGTTGACGAAGCCGACGGGGATGCTCCAGATGATTACCTGGAGCGCTAAGACTGAACCGCTTCTGGAACTGAGCGCGCCGCAGCCCAAGGTGTCAATTGTCTCCCCGAACATCTGGCATACGCGGCTAGAAATCATGGCGACTTCACCGGACGCCCTGGCGAATTGGACGCCGCCAAGGAGATAGATGAGAGGCTGAGCTAACAGAGTAACCGCCACAGCCAACGGAAGGCTTACAATCAGCAAGAGCCGTACGCTAAGCGTGTAGGACCGAAGCAGAGCCGCCCCTTCCTGCCTCGCCAAACGGCTCATAAGCGGGAAGATAGCCAGGGTGAAGGTGCTGGGGATGATGTTGAGGCCGTCCAGATATTTGAGGGCGACACTGTAGAGCCCTACACTGGCCGCCCCGACAAGGGGGCGTAGAATCCAGATATCGATGCGCCAGAAGACTGTGGCCAGAAGGTGGTTGATCATGAGCGGGCCGCTGGTTGCAAGCATCCATTTTTGCAGAGTCCAGTCCCACTTCCATTGAGGCTTAAACAAAGTTGAGCGAACGAGCCAGTTCAGCCAGACAAGCTGGACAAGATTGACGACCAGCGCCACCCACGCAAGGCCGACGATTCCCCAGCCAAGCAGCAGGACCAGCGCGCCCAGAGTCACCTGAAGCAGCGCCATCGCGATGCCGAGGCCGGCGGGGTACTCCATTTTTTCAAAAGCGTTGAACAGGCTGCTGAAGGCATCTGACCAGTTGGCAACTAACATCACCAGTGCGAAGACGGCGACGGCTTGCATTTCTACGAGGCCGATGGGAGCTGGCGCCTCCCAGGTTACTTCGTTTCCGGACCAGCCGGTGGTGATTGCCAAGAATGAATCCCACAGGCCAGCCAAGGTCCCGCCGCCTTCGGATGCCGCTCCCAATGAAGAGGTGGACCGGGAGCCGCCCACCGCCAGGCCCATGAGAACGATGCTGACCGCCCATAAGAGCGTACGAAGGGCCAATACGTTTGTCAGATAAAGGCTGGACTTGCTTTTATCCGCTGCAACTTCGCGAGTGACCAGGGTGCCCAGGCCGTACCTGCTCAGGATTTCAAAGATGCCGTAAACGGCGATTACCCAGGCATATTGTCCGGTTCCCTCCGGCCCCAGTATTCGCACGTACAGCATTGCAAAGACGAAGTAGATTACTCTGTTGGCCAGATTGAGGCCCATCGGGACGACTGAGTTTTTGGCAACGGTACGGGCCTCGCCGGCGGTTACTTCCGGGCGATAGAATCGGCCCCACGCCCACCACAGCAGTAGCAACAGGCTCAGCATAGTTGCCAGGAAACTGATATAGAGGCCGAGCTTGAAGCTCATGGGGCTGTAGGTGAAGCGGACCGTCCACTGGCCGCTTTCGGGAAGATAGACGGCACGGAAAGCCGAGTTGGCGCGCTGGATGTTCAGCTCTTGTTCGTCGTTCTCATTGCCGCCAAAGGGCCGCACGTAGGCTTTCCAGCCAGGAAAGTAGGCGTCGGTCAGGACCAGCCAGCCTCTGTCGCTGAGGTTGACGTCAACGAAGACGGTGTTGGCGGTGTAGTGGCTGATCGACGTATCCGCCGTTTCCGGGCTGGATGGGATAAGAGCTTCGTTCGCCGACGGCGCTTCCTCTATGAATACTGTTCTGCGCAAGTCCGCATCCAAGAGCGGCTGCTCAGCGGACGGGAGTACGACCGCCTCGGCTGCAATGAAGGAGCGGGGGAAGACCTCCAGGTTCTCGTAAACGCGAAGCGCGTCGTCTTCGTATACCTTTTTCCACGTGTTCGAATTGGGGACTATCAGTTCCGACAGGATGTATTTGACCCCGAGCAGGTCCAGTAGTGGATTCTCCAGCGAGGCAAATGGGTTGTGCCCGTTTGCAGAGCTGCCCGATGCGTAGAGGGGCGCGATGCGGTTGTAGAGCAGTTCGCCGCTTTGATCGGCGACGCGGTTCAACAGTTCAACGTATTGTTTTGGAATGATCGAGTCGTAGCCGCGGATATCCTGCCAACCATAATACATGCCGACATTGGCGTTAAAGGTCTTGCTGCCGGGGGGGTCGAAAGTGGTAAATCGGAAGGGAGGGTAGCGGATTTCGCTACGGGAATCCGGAATCTCCCTTTGATCGATATACTGCACAAACGGCGGCACATTTCTCAAAGGTGAGAGCGCCGGGTCCGCGGCGGGATTGAACGAGCCGTGGACTGCGAAGAGGTCGAAAGCGAGAATGGCGACAAACGAGTAGGGAAGCGCGGTGGCGAGGCGTCCGCTGATTGCCGGAACACGGCGCGCGCCGGCCGTCTTTTCCTCGCGCCCGGCGGCGTTGGGAACCGCCCGCGTGAGTCGCCACAGGAGCAGCCCACTGACAAGGGCAAAGGCGCCGAAGCGGACTATGCCGACGCTCTGATATCCCCAGAACATGCGTCCATCGACAAATGCTCTTTGTGCCAGATCGGATGCTTCCACGACCCGCTGCGCCAAGTTCACAAATGGTGAAGGAACGAAGAAACTGGCGGCAACTGCCAGAAGCGCGATCAGACCCGCGGCGAAGGCGGAGAGGGCGAGAAGGCCGATGAACCACTTCAGCTTGATGTGGAATCGTCCGATTGTGACGAAACGTTCATCGCTGGGATGCGAGCGGAAAGAGAGGACCTGCTCCAATCCGATTCCGCCGAGAACCGACATGGCAAGAGTGAAGGGGAAGACCCATCTGAAGGGGCTGTGAAGCTGGTCCCAGCCGGGCAGCCCGTAGAACAGGAGGGCGTAGAGGGGCGTGCCGAATGCGAAGAGGAGGGAGACCAGCGCCAACGACGCGAAGAGCAGAGTAGGCATGCGAAACTGCCGACCCGCTTGCTGCGAGATTTGCAACTGCCGGCGGCCAGCTGGGAATACCGTATGCGCCAGCGGGACTCCGACCGCGAGCGCGGCCAGAAGCCATGTGCTGACGCCAAGGTAGTTGCCCCCCTCCACATAGTTCTTGATGCCCCAGAAGATGGTATCGCTGGCCTCTCCCAGCCGGTTTACTGTGGCCGGCCGCCAGCGCAGCGCCCAGAGATCGAACCAGTGGTGGTGGCTGGGATTGCCGAAGATGTCGGGAAGGAGGAATGTCAGGATGTGGCGATCGGGCCAGGCCCATTCGACTATCTGCCTGTAAGATGCGGAGCCTTCACGGAAGTTTTGCTGCACCAGCTCATATAGCGGCAGGAGTTGGACTGCTCCAGCGGCGAGGCCCAAAATCGGGACCAGGAGGATCCAGCCAGCGATTTTGGCGAGCGACTGCAGTATTTGCCGTTCTGTTGTTCTTTCGCGGCGCGGCGCGTCAGTAGACGGCATCTGCGTTTTGGAGTCACCGCCTGAACCACGGAGCCTTCGCCATGCTACGAGAAGCCGCGCTAAGGTATAGACGCCCGCCACAAGCAGCGTATAGTAAAGGAACTCGGGGTGGCCTGCCAGTACAACTAACCCCACCACACCCACACCGGCCACCACATAGGGGATTGGGCGAAAACCGGCTACCCCCTTCTCCTCCTGCTTTTGAATCATTCGTTCAATAATCGCCAACAGAAGCGGCAGCCAGGAGGCGGCGGCGATGACCATGGTGAATACGACGCTGACAACCATAAAGCCACTGAACTGAAAAGCGACGCCGCTGAACAGGGCGGCCACCGGCCGCAGTTTCAAAACCCTGCCGAGAAGATACGTGTTGGCTCCGACGAAGGCCAGCTGGATCGCGGTGAACCAACCGAATGCAATTTCGATCGGTAGAATGTAGAAGAGTGCGCTCAGGGGATAGGCGGCGCTGGACTGGCCGGCGGCAAAGAAGGGTACACCAGAAAACAGTTGTGGGTTCCACAGCGGAAGTTCACGTTGCTGCAGGGTTCGACGCACATGCAGTTTCCAAACTGCGTTTTCCAGAACCAGGTCGCTCAACAGCTCATTGTGCGGTGCAATCTCCGGCTGCAGAGATTGCCAAGGCTCGAACTGATAGAGATTGTCATAGGGCAGCAGTGTTTTGCCGGTGAAGAGAACCGGGCCGAACCAGATTAGCGGTAGGACAGTCAGGAGGGCGAGGGAGAGCAGATCGGGGCGAAATCTTCGTAACCGGCGCATTATGTTGGCAAGTGGAAATCGCGATATCTAACGGTGGGGGGCAGGTCGGCCGCCGCTCATGACTGGCAGAGGCTGAGTCAGCGGCTCCCTGATACCCGAAACACGCTTGCGATGCCTCCACAGCAGTTCCCACACGCGCCAGACCGACTCCAATTTGACCGATACATTCATTTTGCTCTGGCCGACGCGACGATCCGCAAAATGGATGGGCAGCTCAATGATGTGGAAGCCGAGCTTTTCGCTAAGATAGGCCATTTCGACTTGGAAGATGTATCCGTTGCTTCTAATCGTATTCAACCTGATTTCCTGCAGCGCGCTTCGCTGCCAAAGCTTGAAACCGGCAGTCATGTCGCGTACGCGAATTTTCAGGACGGTGCGGCAGTATATGTTGGCCCACTTGCTGAGAAGACTACGCCACCAGTTCCAGTTCTCGTCTAAGGTACCGCCCGGTACATAGCGGCTGCCGATGACAACGTCCATGCCTGTGGCGAAAACCACGCCGAGCATTTGCAGAATGTAGGTCGGACAGTGGCTGAAGTCGGCATCCATCTGCACTACGAAATCTGCCCCGTCGGAAAGCGCGCGCTGAAAGCCAGCTACGTAGGCTGTACCCAGTCCGCCCTTTTGCGCGCGCTGAATTACCGACATTCGTGTATGGACCTGATTGTAGCGTTGCGCCAATCTATCGGCGAGGACGCCGGTGCCGTCAGGAGAGTCGTCATCAACGATCACCAACCGCAGGTCCTTTAGCGGCAGTGAGAACAGGGTATCGACCAACTCCTCCAGGTTTTCGGCCTCGTTGTAGGTAGGCACTACAACGGCAAGTGCCGCCCCCCGCCAACTGAAGGACTCAATGCCAAGAGTTCCGGCGCTGGGACAACCCTTCTCGTCCTCTGTTTGCGAAACGTCCGGGAGGCCGGCAGACACCGATTCAGTTTGCAGGGCTGGGTCTAGTGGTTCACGCCGGCTTTCTGAACAGTTCATGTTGCTTTTTAGGGTAAAATGACTGGTTGTAGCACGATTAACCTACGTATACTGAACAGTTGACATTCGTGCTCAATGGGAAGGCAAGAAGGACGACTTCCATTAGAACACAACTATTGTCAATCCGCCATAACATCGCTATGATGATAGAGAACATGTATATTACTATAGTCAAGTTTCGGCGGCCCCAATCTGGCCGCTGAAAACTTCCTCACCGATCCTCGTCAGCCAAGAAGTTGCAGGTTTCATGAACAGAGGCAAATCCAGCGATGATTAACGCCGAAAGGTTTATGAGCAGAGCAGGCCTTTATCTGCAGAAAAGAACGTGGTTCAGCGTTGCCGGCCAGAGGCGCGCCGGCTTTACATGCGTGTTCCTGATCCTGTGTCTGGCCGGGCTGGCAGCGTGCGTTCCGATTCCTGCGGAAGACCCTGACTTGGCCGTCGCGCAGTTAACTGCAAACGTTGAAGAGGAGAACGGCTTACCGCCTGGGGTCGTGCCGTTGGAGAGGGGCGGCAGCGAAGCTGACCCGCAAGAATCAGTTGGGGCCGAAGCAGCGCCAAGTGACAGTCATGAGTCAGCGATTCTGACCGTAAAGCGCCCCAATGCCAACATTCGCAGCGGCCCCAGCATTGACTTTCAAATTGTGGCCAAGGCCGTCGAGGGTGATACTTTTGCAACATCTGGCCGGACGGCTGACGGGTGGTGGCGCATCTGCTGTATCGACAGCGTGGGTGACGCTGAAGTTGAGACCACTGAGACCGCGTGGATGTCTCAGATTGTGGTGACGCCCGACGAGAACGCAGAGGCGCTACCCACTCTGATCCCTCTTTTCCCTGAGGACCTTGAGGCCTCGTGGAATGTTCAGTATGAATGCGGTTCGCGGCGCTGCGCCGTTAATGAGTGTGCCGCCGTTTCCAGAACGGAGATTCATAGCAATCGTGATCTTCGCTGGTTGGAGATAAATCGAATCGTTACCTGGGAGGAGACGTGTGGAGAAGACTCCACCTGGCCGCACCAGATTGACCGAATCGAGGGTACGGAGCGCTATCCTAACTCGACGGGTCTGTTTTTCTTCAATTACTGGCTAGGGCCCCGCCCCGGAGTAGCCAACGCGCTTTTCCACCTGGATACGGGAGAAGAAATAGAGGTCTGGTGCAGCGATGAACAGGTAGCGGAAGTTGCGGAGGAAAGCGGTTGGACGACTGTCTACAATGGTCTGACTTGCCACGACGTCCGCACTGGAATGCTCGTCTCGATGCAATATACCAAGCACTGGTTCTTCACCGGCGAATTTGAAGGCGATGAGTACGACCGGGCCTATTTTGGCGATTTCGAAGTCTATAAGGTGAAGCTGGATCAAACGAACGCGCTACTCGCGATTGTCAATGCGAGGGCAGCCAAGTAGCTGGACCAGATGTGCCGACCTTAGATAGACAGCCCGCTCTCAATTGCAGGCCCGGCCGACGCCGGGCTTCGCCATTTCTTGCTTCTGGACCGGTTCTCCATTTCAGGAAACCGGACGAAAACCCTTCTGTACAAGACAGTTTTCCAGCTCTCGTTTCGCTCTGTCGGCGTAGGCGGCATAACGTTGGCGCTTATTTCGGACGCGATCCTGGAGAGGAGGCAGCAATCCCATGTTTGCCTTCATGGGTTGAAAGTCGCTTGCCGAGGCATGGGTGATGTAGTGGAACAGGGCGCCGGACATCGCGGCGCGGGGCAATTGCAGGGGCAGTTCATCTGTCAACAAGCGCGCCATATTGATCCCTGCCAGAAGCCCTCCCAGCGCGCTGCCAACATACCCTTCCGTGCCGGTTATCTGCCCGGCAAAGAAGAGATCGTCTCTCCCTTTGAATTGAAGCGTCGACCTGAGAAGTGTCGGGCTGTTGATGAACGTGTTGCGGTGCATCTGCCCAAGACGCACGAACTCCGCATCCTGCAGGCCGGGTATCATCCGCAGGATGTCAGCCTGTGCGCCCCACTTTACGTTTGTCTGGAAACCGACAAGGTTGTATAGCGTGCCGGCGACATTGTCCTGCCGGAGTTGAACGACGGCGAAGGGGCGCTGCCCAGTGTTGGGGTCACGCAGTCCTACCGGTCGCATTGGCCCATACGCAAGAGCGTCCTTACCTCGCTGCGCCAGTGCCTCGATCGGCATACAGCCTTCGAAGTAGCGCTCGAGTTCCTTGTCCGCGCCTGACAGTTCCAGCCTGGGGGCGGCCAGCAGCGCTTCGACAAATGCTTCGTATTCGGTCTGATTAAGCGGGCAGTTCAGGTAATCGCCTTCGTCGGTACCTTCGCTGCCGGCTTTGTCCCAGCGGTTGCGGCGAAAGGCGATCGATCTGTCTATGCTCTCCGACGTGACGATCGGGGCCATGGCATCGTAAAAGTAGAGATACGGCCCGGTCACGGACTGGACGGCGCGGGTCAGGGCGTCACTGGTCAGAGGGCCGGTCGCAAGAATCGTGGGGCCATCGGGAATGGCCGTCACCTCCTGGCGGAGCAGCTCGATTCGGGGGTGGGAGGCAATGCGGCTGGTGATTTCCTCTGCGAACTCATCGCGACCGACGGCGAGGGCCTGTCCGGCCGGCAAGGCGTGCTTGAAAGCAGTGCGAATCACGAAACTGCCCATATGCAGCATTTCGTTCTTGAGAATGCCAAGGGCCCGGTCGGGTAGCGTGCTGCCCATTGAGTTCGAGCAGACCAGTTCTGCCAGGCGGTCGGTAACATGGGCGGGTGTTTGCCGCACCGGGCGCATTTCATAGAGACGGACGGAGAAGCCCCGTTGCGCCAGCTGCCAAGCCGCTTCCGTGCCTGCCAGTCCAGCTCCTACCACTGTAACTGTCTTGCCCATTTTTCGCTCTGGATGGATAATGAAACGCTGTTCTGCAAGGGACGGCCGGGGGCGATCACGGAGCGGCCGCATTACGCCCGGCTCGCGCGGCACAGGCGAAATCACGGTATCTGAGACCCTATTGCAGCATTGCAAGTTTACCACCAACGCGTAAGGCGCCAAAGAAATTCATAATGAACGTAGTCGACTTGATCACCAAGAAGCGTGACGGCGGGGAACACATTGCCGATGAGTTGGCATTCCTGATGGAGGGAATCGTTCGGGGGACTATCCCCGACTACCAGATTGCGGCCTGGGCGATGGCGGTCTACTTTCGAGGCATGACATCAGCAGAGGCGACTGCGCTCACTCTGGCTATGGCAGCCAGCGGAGAGACGCTCGATTTGCGCGAGCTGGCCCGGTCGGACAAGCTGATCGTGGACAAACATTCCAGCGGCGGCGTGGGAGACAAGACTACGTTGACAGTCGGGCCGATTGTGGCGGCCTGCGGGTTACCGGTGGGCAAGATGAGCGGTCGCGGGCTCAGCTTTTCCGGGGGCACGATCGACAAGTTGGAGGGCATACCAGGCTGGAGCGCCAATGTGAGTACGGAGCAATTTCGGCGCCAGCTGAGAGAGGTGGGACTGGTCGTTGCAGCCCAGACGGCCACGCTGGCTCCGGCGGACCAGCTGCTTTATGCGTTGCGGGATGTCACCGGCACCGTGCCCAGCCTGCCTCTTATCGCGGGCAGCATCATGAGCAAGAAACTAGCTGCCGGCGCCGACGCTATCGTCCTGGACGTAAAGTGCGGACGGGGCGCATTCATGGAATCACTTGCCGAGGCCAGGGAATTAGCCGAGTTGATGGTCTCAATCGGCAGGGGCGCCGGCCGCCGGGTGACAGCGCTGGTTACGGCGATGGACCAACCCCTGGGGCGTGCAGTCGGCAACATTCTTGAAGTCCGGGAGGCTATAGATACACTTCAAGGCGGCGGACCGCCCGACTTCCAGCAGTTGACACAGGAGGTAGCGTCCGAAATGCTGCTGCTGGGCGACCCGGAACTTCACGGGGAAGAGGAGGCGGCGGGTGAAGAGGCCGGGCGCAGAGTTCAGGAGGCTATCGACTCAGGGACAGCTTTTGGCAAGTTCGTAGAGTTTGTGGCGGCCCAAGGAGGCGATGCGGCGGTGGTTGAAAATCCGGAGCAACTGGCCTCTGCCTCCGTGACGGTAGAAGTGGACGCAGAGCGCGCCGGCGTTGTCAGCGGTGTGGACGCGCGAGCAGTCGGCCTGGCCGTCGCGGCGCTAGGCGGCGGCCGGCAACGTAAGGGCGACGCAATCGACCACCGCGTCGGCGTCGTCCTGGCGTCGAAAGTGGGTGAGCGAGTTTTGGCCGGCGATCGACTGTGTATTGTCCACGCGGCGGACGCGGATGCAGCTCATCTCGCGGCGGATCGTGTGTTGAACGCTTACAGTTTTGCAGATGTGCCCGGTCTGGACCCGGTAGAACCGGGAGAGGGGACAGGTAGAGAGGATTTCAGCGTTGAGAAGGCTGCGGCGCCGGGTAAGCGAGAGCGGCCGATCGTATTAGACCGGATCACCAGTTGACGCCCTGCCTTTGCGACACCACCGCTCTGTACATATTGAGGGTTGAAGCGGCGATGGTGACCCAATTGTAAGAGCGCGTTACCTCCTGCAGCGCACGAGCACGCATCGCCTGGGCCTGAACGGGATCGGTGAATAGCTGGTCAACTGCCCAGGCTATACTTTGCGTATCATTGGCCCGCACGGTCAGGCCTGTGCGCCTGTGGTCGACAACTTCGGCCAGCCCGCCGACTTCGCTGGCAATGACGCTACAGCCGGCGGCCATCGCCTCGAGCGCAACGATTCCGAAGGGCTCATAGAGGCTGGGAAAGACGGCTGCATCAACGCCGCGATAGAGGCAGTTCCGCGTTTCACTGTCGATAAATCCCAACAGTTCCACGGCTTCCCCGATTCCCAACTCATCGACCAACGGCTGCATCTGCTCACTGTTTCTGCCCGCCACCAGAAGACGCACGTCGGGATGCTTCTCGCGAATGGAAGGGAGCGCCCGCAATAGCACCTGCACACCCTTTTCCGGCGTGATGCGTCCGATGTAAAACAGCAGTTTTTCCCCGTGTGGCGCGAATCTTCCCTTCAGTTCCCGAACTCGCTCCTCCGTGCAAGACTCAAATGGCGTGACATCAACGCCATTTGGGATAAGGGTAACTTTGTCCAGGGGCACGTTGAAGAATCTGCGCAGCTCGCCAGCCATGTAGGAGCTGCAGACGATGAGCCGCCAGGATTCGAAGCATACTTGCCATTCCAACTGATTGATATTATGGCTTGTTTCACTGGGCAAGTGTGAATGGTGTCTACCTCTTTCGGTCGCATGTATGGTCGTGACAAGAGGAATCTTCCAGTCATGTTTCAGTTCGATACCGGCTGAGGCGGTCAACCAATCGTGGACGTGAATCAGCGAATAGGGATTGCTTTCGTGCAGCTCCCTTGCCTTTGATACCAGATAACGGTTATTGTCGACGACGCTGTTAAAGAGGTCCAAAGGGTTGACCAAGGGGGCTTCCACCCGGTGGACCGTCATTGACTCCGACAGTTCTTCAAAGAGTGGCGCGTTGCCACTGTGCGGCGTCAACAGATCCATTTGGAAGGGAGTCGTAATCTCGCTGGAAAGGGCAATGAATGCCTGCACGAGCTCCGACACATGTTTTCCTATCCCGCCTACGACATTCGGGGGGTACTCCCAGGAAATGAAGAGAAGGCGCATTTGAATTTCTGCGGTGGATATAGTGTGGATTAAGCGTGTCCGACTGGCGTTCCGGCCATTCACGCGTCAGGAAAACGGTACGATCTTCGCCAGTTCGCTTCTGCCTTCGTGGTCGAGCGTAAAGACTGCCAGTCCCTGCTCATACGAGGGAAGGTCATCGCCGGCAATCTGCTGTAAGGCCCGCCGCGTGGCAAGGTAGACAGCAAAAGCCGTCGGCGGGGCGTCCGCATACGCCGCTGCCCACTCCTTGTATTGGGCGGCACTTTCGTCCAGTGCGATTACCCAATAGATCGGGCCAGGGGGCGTTCCGTCCAGCCGTTCCATCAACAGCGAGTGAAAGACCGGATCGCCTGCTATGGCCGTAGTCCAGAAAGGAACCGTAAGGCTCTGCATTCGCAGGCGGCCCAGAAACGCCGCGCCATCAGCGGCACTACCAAGCCAGAGCACAGCGTCCGCTGCCGCGCCGGCCATGGCGCCGTCGACTATGGTTATCGACTTGCCGGTCTTCGAGGACCATTCCTCAGCAGGGTTCTGAGGCCATCCGAAGTCCAGGCCGGCAACTGCTATGTTGTTCCCTGATATCTCGACGAGGATCGCCTCAATTAACGACTGCGCTGTCTTCACGGAGGCCGGCCTCGTCTGCGGCTGCCATTTTACATCTGAAGCGGCCATGACCTCCGCCACAGCGGAGACCTGTCGCGCCTGCAGAGGCCCGACCACGGCCACGACACTATCGTCGCGGAGCATTTTAACGGCTGCGCGGCGGGCCTGCGCCGGGTCGGCAGAGGTATCCATCGCGAGGGGCAGCGCCTCGAATTTCTCGAGCGGATAGTCCGCCAGTGCCGCGCGCATGGCGGAAAGAGCTTCGTATCCACTCTCCCGATGCAGCCCTTCGAAGGGAGCCAACAGACCGATTTTCACAACAGGCCGCGTGGAAGAGCAGGATAGTAGAGACAGGGAAAACAAGAGATAGAAGAGAATACGAACTGGCGATAAGGCGCGGCCAATCGTATCACAGGCACTATCCAGCGCGAGAATTTTCGCGATCACCGATTTTTCGCCCGACCGTAGCAGTTGGTACCGGCCCTAACCCGACATCAACATTCCTGATGCTTCACAAAGCTGCCTGTTTAAGGCTGATAGCCGTAAATCGAATAATTCCGGTTGTGCTCTGCCAGCGTTTGGGCGAAGACATGACGCCCTTCGTCGCCGGTCGCAAGGAAGAAGCAGTAGGTGGTTTGACTTGGATCCCTTGTTGCCTCAATGGCTCGCAGGCCCGGACTGGATATGGGGCCGGGCGGCAGTCCCGGATGCAGGTAGGTATTGTAGAGGCTTTCCACCTGAGCGTATTCTTCAATGGTCTGCGGCTTCCACCACCAGTTGCCTGTCATGCCTTTGGCGTACTGCACAGTTGGGTCGGCCTGGAGATATCTACCGCCAACATCAGGACAACTGTTGTTGAGTCGATTGATGTAAACGCTGGCAATCAGCGGGCGCTCGTCATCCTGTACGGCCTCCCGCTCTACGATCGACGCCAGCGTAATCAGTTCATGGCCGCTCATGCCGCTGCTGCCTCCACTGAGACCCTCTGCGCCAACCCGGTTCGCAAAGTTGTCCAACATGGAAGCCAGGACAATTTCCGGCCCACTTGCGTTAACGGGAAAACGGTAGGTATCGGGGAAGAGATAGCCTTCCAGTGAGGCGCCGGCAGGAAGATCATTCAGAAAATCGTAGTCGGCGCCCAAGTCCAGGCTTTGGGGCTGGCGCACAGCTGTCAAGAACCGCTCGCTGTCGATCACGAGATTCTCGGCCAATCGCTCGGCGATTTCCTCAGCACGAAAGCCTTCGGGGATCGTGACGGGCACCTCTTCAAATCGGGCCTGCTGCAGTTCGTTGGCAATCTCCGGTATGGTCATCGTCTCGGCCAGCATGAAGTGGCCAGCCTCTATGTTTCTGTCCAACTTTTCCACTCGCAGATACAAGTTGAAAAGGTCCGAATCGAGAATGAAGCCGGCCGCGGCGAGTCGTGCGGCAATATAGCGGGCCGGTTCGCCGGGATTGATTGTAAACGGCCTTGGACGTGGGTCGTCGCTGGCCGGAATAACCAACTGTTCTTCCCTAAACCGTAGAGTCAGCGCCAAAATGTACGCTTCGATGTTTTCGGGGGTCAGTGCATCCTCACCTTCATCGGGATCGATCAGCGCGTCTGACTGTTGCTCGACAGCGAGAAACTGTTCCGTCAAGTGGGCACGGGACACAATTACCACGCCACACAGTACGAAGAGAACCAGTATCAGGAACGAAGCACGAGTCAGATTGAGGAGCAACGTCTCCCTAGGTGTCTGGTTGTCAATGCGGCGAGCGATGGCTTCCCTTACCACAATAGGGCTTCCATTTACTGGGGCCTACGAGGCCCTTCCAAGCATCCGTCCGGCAACCAGCCAATTGTAACACCGGGCTGGACCAAGACCAACGCGCGGGGCAGTTCGTCTTCGCCGTGTGCTTTGTTCGGTTACCGATTGTCTGATATTCTAGAATTAACGTTGCACAGTGGCATTGGGGTTCCGTGTGATCGGAACTGCAATGGCCTTCGTTGTCGAGCAGAGTCCAGTGCGCCATCGGACGCGCGCTGCCCATTTCACCGGGCCGTTCCAGGAACTGCACTTCTATGGACAGTTCATATCTCTGGCATCTGACCGCCGCCGGCCTGGCCTTCCTCCTGCCGGCCGGATTGATTCTGGTCGCTGCGTCCGGCATGCGGGCTCAGCGGGCATGGGACGCGGCTTTGGGCGGGCTGGCGGCTTTTTGTCTAGCGGGGTTGGGGTACTGGGCGGCTGGCTTTGCGTTTCAGTTCGGGAGCGTCGGATTTCTCTACACCGACCACCCTGAGCTTTCTGCCCTGCTGCGGGGATGGAGTCCGCTTCCCGAGGGTTGGGGCGTCGGCTGGATTGCGGCGGGCCTGGATGGATGGTTCTTAACCGGCGCAGCGGCGACGCCGACGGCGATGGGCCTCTTTCTGGCGCACGTGCCCTGGTCAATGGCCGCGGCGCTGATGCCGGTACTGGCCCTGCGAGGGCGGGCGCCGGCGCTGGCAACTCTTATCATCGCGCTAGTCGTGGGTGCGGTTGTCTATCCGCTGGCTGGCAATTGGGTCCAAGGAGGCGGCTGGCTCGCGGCATTGGGACGCAACGTCGGCTTGGGACACGGGTTGGTCGATTTCGGCGGCGGGGGCACTGTCTTTCTTGTATCGGCATCAGCGTCCCTGGCCGCACTGCTGGTTTGGCCGCCGAGGCGGAGCGCTCAGAGGCAGGCAGCCAACTCTGAATTGCCTACCGTCCACCTGCCTCTGCTCGCGGTCGTGGGCTCCCTGCTCGTGATGGCCGGCGTTCTGGCTTGGGTGTGGGCGAACCCTGTTCAACAGCCGGGGACGACGCCTTATACGGCCATGCGAACGGCTGTTAACGGCCTGCTCTACGCCACCGGCGGCGTGACGATACCATTGCTCTACACGTGGTTCGTAACCGGTACGAGCGATCCGGGAATGAGCGCTCGCGGTCTGGTGGCCGGCGTCATCGCCGGACTGGCTGCGGGGCCTTTTCCAGGGCACGCCGGAGCGCTGCTGACCGGGATGCTCGCCGGGGGTAGCGTACCATTTGTGACTTTCGCGCTGCACAGAGTATTCCGCCTGGACGAAGGCGCCGGTATCTTTGCCACCACGGGGATTCCCGCCGCCATCGGACTGTTGTGCGTTGGCGTATTCGCCGACGGCGCCGCGGGCGCCGGGTGGCAGCAGGTCGGCGCTGACAGCTATTTGGGCGTTACCGATCAGGGTGTCACCGGTTTGCTGGCCGCAACAGGCTTTCGGAGTGACTTTCTCGGTCAATTCCAAGCCCAGGTCATTGGCATCGTAGGGTTGGGACTCTGGGGATTCGTCAGCGGCAGCATCATTTGTGTGCCGTTGGGCCTGTTCTTCTTTGGCTTTGGGAGGGCTGTCCAGAGCGACGAGTATGTGAGGCAGCAGGAGCCAACCCGAAGCAGTCAGCAGCACTGGTCCGAGGGTGCGAGCGCTGCGCGTGGGGATGCTTCTTATTCACAAGAGATGGCCGCGTCGACGGCGGCAGAAATGCCGGCGGAAGAACCTCGGTTCCGGTAGGAAGGTCACGCTTCGTCAGTCAATGCACTGGTTGCCAGGTTGAAGTACCGGGCGCCGCCCGGGCCCAAAACGCTGCGAATGAAGTGCAGTTCGTTTACCCTCCATTCGATCCAACTTTGAGACTCCTCTTCTTCCGCAGCGCGTTGCAGTCGCTTGGATGCCGCGCGCAGTGCCGGGCGCGGCGCATTGCGTGCGGCGCGCGCCAAGGTTATGTGGGGCCAAAAACGGCTCCTTTCCGGCGAAAATCCCACTTGCCGGGCTAAAGTTTCCACTTCAGATTGTACCTCTTGAAGGGCCTCCAACTCACTTTCGATTCCCACCCACAGTACGCGCAGATTGGACCAGGACCGGAAACAGCCAAGCTGGGACGGCGCCAGCGAGAACGGCGCGTGTCGGGCCGCGATGGCCGCTAGTCCTTTCTGGAGTTGATTGCGCTGGGCGCTTTCCGTCGCGCCGAGGAACCGCAGCGTAAGATGCAGGTTATCGGGATTGGTCCAGCGCAGTACTGGGGGCTGTTCGCGCAGCGCCGGAAGCTTTTGCAAGCGGTCTTGCACCGCTCGCAATTGCCGCTTGACGCCGTGGGGAATCTCTATTGCGACAAATGTGCGCATCGTTGGTACAGACCTCTTGCGTTCAGGACAGGTGAGAGACCGACTAACGCAACAGCTCCTGCAGATCTGCGATCAGGGCCTCGGCGGTCACATCCGCGCTGAACAGTGCGCGCCAGTTCCCCTCTCTGTCAATGAGAAAGATGCGCGAAGTATGGTCGAGCAGATAGTATTCATCGTCAAGGCTATGACCTTCGGCGGCGCCGGTGTACAGCCCGTAGGCTTGACTGAGGGCCTCCAGTTCGGATTCCGGAACGCGCACTCCGAAGAACCGGGGATCAAAGGCGAGGATGTATGGCTCCAGCCGCGCGAGGCTGTCTCGTTGCGGATCAACGGAAACGAATACGACCTTGAGGTCGGCGGCAAGGGCGGGCGCTTCCTTTTCCAACTCACCTTTTGCGGCGGCCAGTTCCATCATGGTCAACGGACAAATATCCGGACAGAAAGTATAGCCGAAAAAGAGAAGGACCGGGTCGCCGATCAGTTCGGCGAGGTCGAAGGGCTCGCCGTCATAGTTTTGGCCGCGGATTGGCGCGGCTGGCTTGTCCTCTTCGAAGACCGTGCCCGCGTACTCATGCCGTCCACATGCAGCGCAGAGGAGCATCAGCATACCCAGAAAAACTGCCCTTGCGCGGCAGCGCCGCTCCCCGTAACTTGCCGTTGTGATGGTGCGCCACACGCTCTTCCTCTGAACCCTGGAGGAGATTGTTGGCCAAATTCTATGCGAAAGACTCTGGGGCAGTCCTATCATATTCGAATTGAACTGTTGGCAGGGTCCGGCGCTCCGCGTCTGTGAACTTTATACTGCCGGCCCGGAAAGACGTACAGTGCGGGCCCGAAGAAGCGCCACGTATTCAGTTTGCCAATTCTATCACAAGATTTTTTCGTACGGTCAAACGGCGTCGTTGTCCAGCCAGCAGGACGCGAAATTCAGGGCACGCTTCCATCCCATCGGCCGCTGCGAGCAGGACTACCGCCTGTCTGAGTCAAGGTTACACTGGTCCGCAGCGTGTCCTGAATTCGGTAGCGTTTCCCACTGTATTGCCAGGAATCGACATTCCGATTATCCGACAATAATTGACGAATAATCTGCCCCGTGCTAATGTTCACTGCTGGCACAACCCGGCTTTCTGACAGGCGCGAAGCGAAAGTCTTGACACTGGAGCGGACACGTATGAACGAACATATTTCAGATTCGCGGGCAACGGGCACAGCCCTTTTTGCCTGGACCGATCAGCCTGATCCACGGCAGTTGCTCCGGGATCAGGATCCCGAAATATATGCAGCGATAGAGTCAGAACGACGGCGACAGACGAACGGAATCGAACTGATCGCCAGCGAGAATTACGTTTTCCCCGAGGTGTTGGCGGCGGCGGGCAGCGTGTTGACGAATAAGTATGCTGAAGGCTACCCGGGAAGGAGATACTACGGGGGCTGCCAGTATGTTGACATTGCCGAGAAGATCGGCATCGAACGTGCGTTGGCGCTTTTCGGGGCAGAACATGCCAACGTACAACCCCATTCGGGCGCCCAGGCGAATGCTGCCGTCTACATGGCCTTGTTGAAGCCAGGCGACACTGTGCTGGCGATGAAGCTGGACCACGGCGGGCACTTGAGCCATGGGTTCCACCTGAACAGCTCGGGACATTATTACAATTTCGCCCACTACGGCCTCGATCCCGAAACCGAGCAGCTCGATTACGACATTATCCGGCAGACGGCGCTGGAACAGCGGCCCAAGCTGCTGCTGGTGGGCGCCAGCGCATACCCGCGCCATTTCGATTTCCACGCATTACGCGACATTGCCGATGAGGCCGGTTGCCTGCTGATGATGGATATGGCCCATGTTGCCGGCCTCGTAGCCGCAAAGCTGCATCCCGATCCGGTCCCGTACTGCGACGTAGTTACGACGACGACCCACAAGACGCTGCGCGGGCCTCGCGGCGGTCTGATACTTTGCCGGAAGGAACATGCGAGGGCGGTCGACCGGGCGGTATTTCCCGGAATCCAGGGAGGGCCTCTCATGCACATCATCGCCGCGAAGGCGGTCGGATTCAAACTGGCGCAGGGGGACGCGTTCAAGAGGTATCAGCAGCAGATTCTGGACAACGCGCAGGCGCTGAGCGACACTCTGCAGGGAGAAGGACTGCGCAGCGTCTCCGGAGGCACTGACAACCACCTGCTACTGGTCGATCTGACTAGCTTGGACAACGAGGAGATCAACGGCAAGGTAGTGGAGACGGCCCTCGACAACGCCTCGATACACTGCAATAAGAACATGGTCCCGTTCGACACGCGCAAGGCGATGGTCACCAGCGGCATCCGCCTGGGCACCCCTGCTGCGACAACTCGGGGGATGAAGCAAGGCCAATTTGAACAGATCGGCCGCTGGATTGCGTCGATCGCTCACGATCCCGGAGATACGGCACTTCAGGCGTCGGTGCGTGACGAGGTGCTGGACATGGTACAGGCGTTTCCCGTACCAGCTTAGTAGGCAAAAGGTTGGTTTTTGTGGCGACCAGGGTCAAGACCCGGTTCATCTGTACTGAGTGCGGCGGTTCGCAGATGAAGTGGATGGGAAGATGCCCGGATTGCGGTGAGTGGAACACACTTCAGGAGAGCCGGGTCCAGGAGGGCGCGATCGTCTTGGGCGGCGGCAGCGCCGATGCCCTCCACGCACCTTCTCCTCTCGCCCTGCCGGACATCCCAAGTGAGCCTTCGCGGCGCATCGTACTGGAAAATCCCGAATTGAACCGCGTGCTTGGGGGAGGAATCGTGCCCGGCGCCGGCATTCTGGTGGGCGGCGATCCTGGGATTGGCAAGAGTACGCTGCTGATCCAGACGGCTGCGGAGGTGGCGCGCAAGGTCGGTCAGGTATTGTATGTCAGCGCTGAAGAGAGCGCTTATCAGATTGGACAGCGTGCGTCGCGCCTGGGGCTGAAAGAGGGCCGTCTGCTGATTCTTGCTGACACGATCCTGGAACAGATCCTGGAACAAGTCGGGAAGGTGAAACCCTCCCTGGTAATCGTCGATTCGGTGCAGGCGATCCACAGCAGCGCGAGCGCCAGTGCGGCCGGGTCGGTTTCCCAGGTGAGAGACTGCGCCGCTCATCTGCTGCGGCAGGCCAGGCAACTCAATATCCCATTGTTTCTCGTCGGACATGTCACCAAAGAGGGCGCCATTGCCGGCCCGCGCGTTCTCGAGCATATGGTGGACGCCGTACTCCAGTTGGAAGGGGAGCGCTTTCACGCTTACCGCCTGTTGCATTCGGTCAAAAACCGCTTCGGCAGCACGAATGAAGTGGGTGTCTTCGAGATGACGGAGCAGGGCATGGCCCCGGTTGCCAACCCCTCAGCGATGTTCCTGGCGGAACGATTGCCCAACGCGGCCGGCAGCGCGATCGCCGTACCGCTGGAGGGAAGCCGGCCCCTGCTGGTCGAGGTACAGGCGCTGGCCAGCCCGACCGCGTTCAGCCAGCCCCGGCGCACGGGGAACGGTGTGGACTTCAACCGGCTGCTGCTGGTGTCGGCTGTGCTGAGCAAGCGGATGGGGCTCTCGCTGAGCGCCCAGGACGTTTTTGTTAATGTCATCGGCGGGCTGCGTATCGGCGAACCAGCCGCAGACCTGGCAGTCGCGGCGGCAATCACCAGCAGCTACCGTAACGTTCCTGTCTCGGCTGAGGCCGCTCTCATTGGAGAAATCGGTTTGAGCGGCGAACTGCGCAGCGTCAGTCAGCTGGCGCTCCGTTTGCACGAGGCCGCCAAACTCGGCTTCAGGCGAGCAATCGTGCCCCGCCATGCTTTGCGGGGGAGGCGGGCACAGCCGGGTCAGGCTGCAATGAACGACAACGGCGGAGGGGGCGCATCCGACCTTCCCTCTGAAATTGAAGTCATCGGCGCGCGCACGGTAGCCGACGCCCTGGACGCGGCGCTGTTGAGGTAATTTGCCACAGACGGAGAACTCAGATGTCCAAACTGACCGAGATCGACCCCTATCAACAGTTTCTGCGCGACCTGTTTCACAGCGACGACGAAGACCTTTCCCGGTTGCAATCAGAGGCCGAGTCAGAGGGAATTCCGAGCATGAGTATCGGGCCGGAGCAGGGTAAATTCCTCCAGTTGCTCGTGCAGCTGACCGGAGCCAGAAAGGCGCTGGAGATCGGCGTGCTGGGAGGCTACAGCGGGACGTGGATCGCGCGTGCTCTGCCGGAAGGTGGAAAGCTGATTGGCCTGGAGTTGGAGCAAAAGCACGCAGACTTCGCCCGCAAACAGTGGCAGCGGATGGGGCTGGCAGACAAGATCGAGGTCCGGGTCGGTCCGGCGCTCGAGTCGCTTCCGCACTTGGCGAAGGAGGCGCCTTTCGACCTGGTCTTCATTGACGCCGACAAAGGAAATTACCCCGCTTACCTGGATTTTGCGATCCAATACAGCCGGCCGGGTACGGTCATTTTAGGAGACAACGTTGAAATGTGGGGAAGTCTGGTGGATCCTGAGAAGCAGGACTGGGACTGGGTGCAGGGTATGCGCAGTTTTGCCCGCGTTCTAAGTAATCACAAGCGGCTTACAAGCACGGTTGTCCCCTATCCGGACGGGCTGGCGATGGCCGTGGTGAAGTGAAGTTGTGGTGACAGAATCCTTTGAGGAATGGACCAGCGCGCCAGCGGGGAGCCAGGCGCGCGACGCTTAAAATGATAAGCGACTCTGACGAGTCGCTGTTCCCCTGGACCTGCGCTAATGGATGACCCCTTCCTGCTGCAACTTCACGATCAGTTCGGCCTGGGTTCCACTACCCTTCTTGCTGTTGCAGGCATTGCAGAGAAGTTGCAAGTTGTCGATGTGGTGGGTGCCGCCTTTTGACTGCGGCACAACATGGTCGACGGTGAAATTCTGGAAGGGGAAGGCGATGCGGCAGCCGTTACATAGACCCTCTTGCTGGCCGAAGAGTGTGTGCTTGTGCGTCTTGTATGGCGGCAACTTGCCAACGTCGGTGCGCTTGGGAATGTCTTCGCGGTGGACGAGGTCGTACAGAAGCGGGCCTTCTGTCCTTATGCGCTGCCTCACCAGCTTGGCGGCAAGCGGCGATAGGTCTATGCCTACCCACTGCCGACCCAGGCGGTCAGCCGCTACGCAGGCCGTGGCGCAACCGCAGAACGGGTCCAGCAACACATCTCCCTCGTTCGATGATGCTCTGATGATCCGATCAAGCAGAGCAAGCGGTTTCTGCGTGGGATAGCCTGTTCGCTCACGCGCCTGAGAGTTTACCGGCGGTATGTCAATCCAAACGTCAGGGGGAACTTGGCCGGGGCTTGCCTTCAGATAGCGCTTTAGTTCCGGCGTCCCATTGGCGGTGAATACGATCAGATCAGCCTTTTCCAGGAGGTCAAGTCGGGCAATGGGGCTTTCAACGGACCGGAAACCGGGAATGTATTTGGCCTCTATCCAGGCGGCATAACTTCCCGTGCGCGGCACACTCCAGTGGCGGCCAATATCAGTCGGATTCCAGTCGCGCCATGAATGACCGGCTTCACCGGCGCTCGCGCCGGCGCCCGTGAGATTGTCCCGTCGATACCGTCCCCGTTTGTCCTCGTGACGGTATTTCGAGCGCACGTTGTCCTCGGACAATGGAATCCTAACCCCACCCTCTTTCTGAATTTCCGCGCCGTAAAACAGCAAGTGATCGGCAGTGCGCCCAAAGCGTCCTGCATCGTTATGATTGCCGATCCGCTTCCAGATTACGGCATTGCGGAAGGCCGCCTTTCCGAATAGGCCGTCCATCAGGGCACGAAGCCAATGCGACGCTGTGTCATCACAATGCAACCAAATGCTGCCCTTGGGCTTCAAAATCCGCTGCATCTCCATTAGCCGAACGGCCATGAAGATCAAGTATGACTGCATACCCTTACCATCGGCTTGGCGCGCCGCATCGATCACCGAGTAGGCTGCCGGGTTCCTCTCCGCTAACTCCCCGTGCCATGCCAGGTCTACGTCGTCAAGCGTCCACGTGTCTTTGAACGCTGCGCCCGCCGCTTCAGAGCCGATAGGAGCAGCAAAGTTTCGATTGGAGTTAAACGGGGGATCAAGGTAGATGAGGTCGACCGATTCCGAATTCATGCCCCGCATGATGTCCAGATTGTCACCCGTCCACATTGTGCGGTTTGCCCAGTTCGGTTCAGCCATTTTTCACCCCAATCGTCGCCGCGCGACTTTTTAGTGGAATTGGCGTGGATAAATGGTCTAGAGATGGCGCCAATTGCCAACCTACCAGCAGAATCCGGCCGGTACGATCATAACCTTCTCTTTCGGCCGCCACACTACCGTCGTTTCGGAGAAGCTTTGACATCCGGGGCAGACTTAGGTTCGAGGTACAGATACGCATTGAACCTATAGGAAGAAACACTAAGTCACAGTGTCAACCCTACTGTCTCTGCGTATCTGTCTTATGGTTTCTGGCAGTTCAGCGCGCCAGGAGGGGACCGAGAGGACGTCCGCCCAGCAGGTGGAAATGGGTATGGAAGACCTCCTGGCCGCCGTGCCTGCCAATGTTGGTTACGAAGCGCCAGCCCTTTGATGCGACTCCTTCCTGCGCCGCAACTTGCCCGGCGACCTGGGCGATCCGCCCCAGAATCTCCGCCTGGGCATCACCCATCTCTCCCAGGTCTCTGTAGTGCTGATTCGGAACTATCAGGACGTGGGTCGGAGCCTGTGCTGAAATATCCCGGAAGGCAGTCACAAGTTCGTCCTGATAGAGCTGGTCGGAGGGGAGTTCCCCCGCCACGATTTTGCAGAAGATACAGTCCTCGCTCATTGGACACCTCGTCCTAACTTCTGGTTGACGCTGTCGATCTTGTCCTGCATGCTTTGGTCGCGGTCGCAGCGCGTGCCGATCTTCAGGCTAGTTGTGATCCGCGGCGCGCCCATTTCGTGCACTACCTCATGGCAGCGCTTCACGGCGGCAAAAACTTCGTCCCACTCCCCTTCGACGTTTGTGCCGTAGGCGTGCATCTGATGGCTGAGGCCGGCTTCGTCGAGTATGCGCTCGCAGGCGGCAATGTACTCGGAGACCGAGACACCGACACCGATGGGGACGACACAGAGATCGATCATTACCTTCATGGCGCTATCCGATGACTATGTTGACCAGCTTGTCGGCGACAACCACCACTTTGCGCACTTGCTTGCCGTCCATCCAGCGTTGCACGTTGTTTGAAGCCAGGGCCATCGCTTCCAACTCTTCTTCGGCGGTATTGGGCGCCACGCTCAGTTTATCGCGCACGCGACCGTTTACCTGTACGACAACGGTGATCTCGTCCTCTTTGGCCTTCTGCAGGTCGGCCTGGGGCCATTCCTGGAGGTGAACGCTTGTCACTTCGCCGCCGTCCGCCAGCCGTTGCCAGAGCTCCTCGCTGACATGAGGAAACACCGGCGCCATCAGCAGCAGCAGGTTGCGAACAGACTCCTGCCAGATTCCATTTTCTGCCTCTCCACTCTGTGGACCGGTAAAGGCATCCTTGACACGAATCAGGTAGTTGTTGAACTCCATCAGCGCGGCAATGGCCGTGTTGAAGCGAAAACTGCCGAAGTCTTCGGACACTTTTGCGATCGTCTGGTGCAGCTTGCGCTCCAGGCCGCGGATGTCGGCTGCGGTCGCCGCACTCCCGGCGCCGTTCGAGGTCGGTTCGTCCAGGACGACGCCCCAAACGCGGTACAGAAAACGGCTCACACCTTCGATGGCGCTCGGATCCCAGGGCCCGCCGTGCTCCCACGGACCGATGAACATCAGGTAGCCACGGACGGTGTCGGCGCCGTATTTGTCGACGTATTCGTCCGGGTTGACGACGTTGCCGCGGCTCTTGGACATGCGCTCACCGTCCGGACCCAGAATGATGCCCTGATTGAACAGGCGCGTCATCGGTTCGTCGAAGTCGACGACGTTCATGTCCCGCAGCGCTTTGGTGAAGAAGCGCGTATAGAGCAGGTGCATGGTGGCGTGTTCGATGCCGCCGGTGTATTGATCGACGGGCAGCCAGTAGCTGCCGCGTCCACTGTCCCAAGGCATGTCGTCTACGGCCAGAGGCTTGCCCGCCTTGTGATAGGGATCGATGTAGGCGTATTGATACCAGCTGGAGCACATGAAGGTGTCCATTGTATCGGTCTCGCGCTCGGCGGCGCCGTTGCATTGCGGACATTTCACGTAGCGGAAGCCTTCGTGATAGTTGAGCGGGCTTTCGCCGGTGGGTTTGAACTGCGCGTCGTCGGGCAGCCGAACGGGCAGGTGGGCGTAGGGTACCGGCACTGTCCCACAGCTGTCGCAGTGGATCATGGGAATCGGCGTGCCCCACATGCGCTGGCGGCTGATCAGCCAGTCGCGCAGGCGGTAGTTGACCGCGCCCGTTCCCTTCCCATTTTCCTCGAGCCAGGCGATGGCCGCTTTGACGCTTTCCCCATCCTCTTTACCGACTGGCGTACCGTCTATAGGCGCGGAGTTTATCATTACGCCGTCGCCCGGCCAGGCAGACTCCAGGTCGTCGGCGCTGCGAACGTGGCCGGCTTCGCTGTCAGGCGGCGGTTGAACAACCAGGACGATCGGCAGGTCGTGCTTTTTGGCGAACTCGAAGTCGCGTTCGTCGTGTCCGGGTACGGCCATGATGGCGCCGGTGCCGTAGCCCATGAGCACGTAGTCGGCGACCCAGACGGGGATGCGTTCACCGTTGACAGGGTTGATGGCGTAGCCGCCGGTGAAGACGCCGGTTTTCTCCTTGTCCTCGGCCGTGCGTGCAATCTCGTCCAGGCGGCTTGCCTGTTCGACACATTCGGCGACCGCGCTGCGCTGCTCGTCGGTGGTGATTTTTTCCACCAGAGGATGCTCCGGGGCCAGCACCATGAAGGTCGCGCCCCAGAGTGTGTCGGGCCGGGTCGTGAAGATTTCGATCGGGTCACCGGCTTCGGTCAGAAAGGTTACTTGCGCGCCGTCGCTGCGCCCGATCCAGTTGGTCTGCATTACCTTCACCGGTTCCGGCCAGTCGATTTTGTCCAGGTCGGCCAGCAGTTCCTCGCTGTAGTTGGTGATGCGGAACTTCCACTGGTTCAGGTCTTTTTTAATGACCGGCGTGTCGCAGCGTTCACAGTGGCGGTCTTCGCCCCAGACCTGCTCGCGCGCCAGGGTTGTGTTGCATTTCGGGCACCAGTCAACCGGCGCGAACTCTCTGTAGGCCAGCCCCATTTCGTACAATCTGAGGAAGAACCACTGGGACCACTTGTAGTATTCCGGGTCGCAGCTGATCGCTTCGCGGTCCCAGGCCCACATTGCGCCCATGCGGCGCAACTGGCCCTGCATGCGTTCGACGTTGTTGTAGGTCCATTCCTGGGGGTGAACGTTGTTCTGGATGGCCGCGTTTTCTGCCGGCAGGCCGAAAGCGTCGAAGCCGATTGGGAAGAAAACGTTGTAGCCGTTCATACGGCGAAAACGGGCGGCTGCGTCGCTGGGCGTCATCGCGTACCAGTGCCCCGTATGCAGATCGCCGGATGTGTAGGGCAGCATCGTCAGTGCATACCATTTCGGTCTGGCGGGGTCTTCGGCCGTGTCATAGAGGCCCTGTTTTTCCCAGGCGGCCTGCCACTTGGACTCGATTTCTGTATGTTTGTACCTGTCAGACATGGTAGGTGTCTCCTGTCACGGAGGTTTTTTGAGTTAGCATTTTCTTATGAACGAAGTTCATAAGATCAAGAGAGACGCGACACATGGCAAACATGCGCGCGTCGTTGCGGTTCATGTTCCCTATCTCATGTTGGTGGTTGGGCCCGCTCAGGAACAGGGAATGCGGAACTCAGTTCCCTGGCGCGGGCTAAGTAAGAGCGAGGAGGCCGCCGACGGAGATGCCGTCGGTGGCGAAACGATCTGGAATACGGGGTTCACGTGCATCTGTTCTCATATTGGAGGCAAATATACCACGCAATATCTTGGATTGGCAAATCGGAGGGCCGCCCTACACAATGATGTTTGGTGGCGACGATGCTTGGTGACGACAAATAAGTCCACCAATACTTTATCTGGGAATTTGGCCAAATAATGGCTGGCGTATTAGGGTTCGCCAGCGAGCAGTTCGCACATGCGGGTCTGCGTTATTTAACGACATGCCGATGTTCGCCGCGGCCGGCACAAGCGTTGCGATGGGCAACGCTCCGCCCGAAGTTAAGGCTGCGGCCTTGTCCCAGTTGGTGATCGTACCGACGAACGAAGAAGCATTGATTGCTGAGCCGAAACGGATGCTCCTTCACGAAGCAGCGGCGATAGCCGCGGCGCGTGACCTGGCAGAACTGGGCCGTGAGACGGTTCGTCCTGGAGGGCCGGCGCTGACCATTTGAGGTTGTGTCAAATAACGGTGTTTTCAGAATACTATCTGACTTGCTGGCTACGGCGCCGGCTGCCTACTGGTCCACCACCGAGCCGTCCGCGTGCAGGCGCGTCTTCACTGCGCGCGGGGCGTAGGGATGGCGCTCGGCAGCGTCTTCGGCCAGCTCAATGCCGATGCCGGGCGCGTCGGGGATGATGAGGAAGCCGTCTTCCTGGGTCAGGGCGGTCTTGACGATTTCGCTTTTCGGCGGTTCGTCCTCGCCTATGGGGTACTCCTGCAACGCGAAGTTGGGGATGCAGGCGGCCAGTTGTATGCAGGCGGCGGTACTTACCGGGCTGAGGGGATTGTGGGGGACAACCTGCACGTGGAAGGCCTCGGCCAGGGCCGCGATCTTTTTGGCATGGCTCAACCCGCCAACCATGCAGACGTCGGGACGCACGAATTGGACGGCGCCGCGTTGAAGTAAGGCCTGGAATTCCCAGATACTGTGCAGGCGTTCGCCGGTCGCGATGGGAATGCCGATTTTCGAAGCCACGAGCGCCATTTCGTCAAGGTTGTCGGGCGTGACGGGGTCCTCGTAGAAGAAGGGATGGAAGGGTTCGATGCCGCGGCCGAGCACGATGGCTTCGCTGGGCGTAAGCCGCCGGTGGATCTCGATGCACAGGTCCACGTCCCGGCCCACCGCCTGCCGGTAGGCTGCCACCGTCTCGATTGCGTCCTCGATCATGTCGACGTGGGTCTTGAAGTAGGGCAGATCGCGGCTGTCGTCGAGGAACGGCGTCAGGTGTCCGACGGCAGTGAAACCCCTTTCACGCGCGTCTACGCATCCTGCGATCAGTTCCTCCTTGGTTTCGCCGAAGACGTGATAGTAGACGCGGGCCTTGTCGCGCACTTTTCCGCCGAGAAGCTGGTAGGCGGGCACGCCGAAATGCTTGCCGGCGATGTCCCAGAGGGCGATGTCGACGGCGCTGAGGGCGCCCATTACCGCTGCGCCGCGAAAGTGGCTCCAGCGATACAGATACTGCCAGTGGTGCTCGATACGCAGGGGGTCCTGGCCGAGCAGATAGCGCTTGAAGGTCTCGACGGCGCCGGCTGACGCTTCGAGGAAACCCCAGGCGCCGGACTCGCCGAGACCGGTGATGCCGGCGTCCGTTTCCACTTCTACGAACAGATATCGATCAACGAAAATGGTACGGACATCGGTGATTTTCATGTTGGTCTCCCGCTAGCGGTTGTCTATTGCCCAATCCTTCGCAGCCAGGCCGCTGCGGATACGCCATGTCAGCAGGGCCTGGAGAAGTTCTTCCTTTCGGGCTGCGCGGGCAGGGTCATCCCACAAGTTGTCGACTTCCTCCGGATCATTGACCAGATCGAATAGCTGGCCGTATGGTTCACCGACAAAGTGGACCAGTTTCCACTCTTTGGTACGCGCCATCGACATGTATTCGGCGGGCAGAGTACCGTCCCGGCAATGCTCGGCAAAAACTGTTTCCCGTCCTGGCCAATCCTCTCCTTCAAGCGCTGGCAGCAAGGATTCGGCTTCGAAGTCCTCCGGCGTTTTGAGCCCTGCCAGTTCGAGAATAGTTGGCCCCAGATCGAAGAGGGAGCAGAGCTGGTCGAGCGCGCGTCCACCGGCGAAACGTTTGGGCGCCCAAACGATGGCAGGCACGCGGGTGATGATGTCGTACATCGTCCATTTCTGGCTGTGGCCGTGATCACCCAGGCAGTCGCCATGGTCTGAGGTGAAGATAACGACGGCGTTTTCGAGGTAGCCTTGCTCGTCCAGCGCGGCGAGCAATTCGCCCACTTTTTCGTCGATCATCGACACGTTGGCCATGTAGTAGGCGCGCTGGCGATGACGCTGCTCTTGTGTTGGGTCCAGGAGGTGTACGACCGAATCGTGGTCCACTTCGGCGTTGTGGACACGCATTTCATGGAAGGGGGGAGGCTGGCCGACGAGTTCCTCCTCCGTTACAGCCTGGATGGGCAGATCCTTGTCCATGTAGCCCTGGCTGAAGCGGGGGCTTGGGTCGTAAGGGGGATGGGGGCCGGGAAAGCCGACCTGCATGAAGAGCGGTCCGTCCGGTTTGGGCTTGTTGCGAAGCCACCAGGTCGCAAAATCGCCGACGAACATATCCGAATGCAGATCTTCGGGCAGCTCCCAGTCGAATGCGCCGAGACAGTCGTTGTAGTCGTCGCGCTGGCGGTAGAGAACGCGCTGCTGCTTGACGCGGCCGCGGGCGCGGAGGGCTTTGTCCCATTCGTCAAAGTAGTAGCGGCCTTCGAGGTAGCGATCTTTGTTCTCGACCACGTAGCGCTCGTGAAAGCCGAGAGGCGTCTCGAAGGGGGAAGTGTGCATCTTACCGACGTTGACGCAGTGGTAGCCGCTGGCGCTGAGGTCCTCCACCCAGGAACTGGTCCAGCGGTCGCCGTTCTTGAGGATGCCGGTGGTGTGGGGATAGTAGCCGGTGAAGAGACTGGCCCGCGCGGGCGCACAGGAAGGCGCGGTGATATGGCAGTTGGTGAAGCTCACCCCTTCGTGCACGAGACGATCGAGGTTGGGGGTCTCCATGTAGTCGAATCCCAGGGCCGCGATGGTGTCGAAGCGCTGCTGGTCGGTGATGATCAGGATGATGTTGGGACGACTGTCTGCCATGCGGCTCTGCTCCTCAGCATTGGTCACTGCGCTGCGGCGGCGCGAAGGGTTTCCTTTTTTTCGTCGACGCGGAAACATTCATACTGGTTGTCGAGCATATAGCGACGCGACAGGTCTATGGCTTGATCCTCGCTGAGGAGACCATCGGAGATTTCCGCCTGCATTGTCCTGGTGAACCAGGCACGCGCCTGCTTGGCGTAGGCAAGGGCCGCGCCCGGGTAGCCGGTATCCCCGCCGAACAGGAACAGCTTATTGGCCGGGGCTGCGTGGATGAAGCGGCGCACAAACTCCATTGAGCTTAAGGGGTTGATGCTCCAGGCCCAACAGAGGTCGGCGTAGACGTTGGGGTAATGCTTCGCCAACGCGACCAGCTCCTCTGTGTATGGGTAGGCGATGTGCATGAGTACGAAGCGGGCCTCGGGATACTTTGCCAGCAGAGGACAGAGATTGCCGCTGCGGATGTAATCCACCGGCATACGGCTGTGGCCTGCGTAATACCCAGTATGGATCTTCATCGCCAGGTCATGTTCGATGCACAGTTCCACGCCCCTGGCCCAGCACCAGTCGCCCAGGCAGAGCCTGGTGGCCTCGTCGATCTCCGCCCCGTCCCGCAGATAGATTTCCAGGGCTCTGGCGGCATCTTCGTCGCTGCGCTCTTGCCATTGCAAGGTGCGATTATAAGCATGCTGTGATTTGACCGCGATCGCAAAAGAGGAAGAAGAAGCGAAAATCGTCTCCATAATTCGCTGCAGCGAATACAGGTCTGTCACTTCGAGGCCGGTATGTTGTGCGATTTCTTCGTGATTGGGCCTTCCGGAACAGAAGTCGACCCAGGAGATATCATAGAAGAAGAAATCGGGCCCGGACAGATCGGCCCGGACGGTCATCGATTTGGCGTCAGTCTGGATGTGGTCCAGATTTGCCTGGTCCCTGAGCAAGCGGAGGCGCTGACCGGGCTGGTTGAGCGCCGCGTTTTTCTCCTGGGCGGCGGCGATTGACTCGGGCGTCAATTCATCGAGACCGTAGAGGTCGCTGGCGATGATACGCACGGCCTCACCGTAACCGGTAAATTGTGCCCTTGCCCATGCTTCCTGTACGGGGGCAAATCGGCCGGCCACATCGGGGTCTGAAGAGTCGAACAGTCTGTCGATTGCCTCCTGGGAGGCTCCGGCGACGAAGAGGTCGGCATGGACATAGTTCTGGAAGAGCTGACAGAGGATGTCCGGGCTCTCTTCCAGGTAAGCTTCCTCGCGCCGCATGTGCTCATGCGTGTCCACGAGCGGGGTCTGTTGGATAAAGGCGGCGATATCGGATTGTGAAGACATGGGCGCTAACTCGCTTTCAGTTTGGCCTGCCATTGTTTACGGAACTTGCTGACTTTGGGGCGGATGACAAAGAGACAATAGGGCTGGAATCCATTGTCGCGGTAGTAGTTCTGGTGATAGGCCTCGGCGACGTAAAAGGTGTCAAGAGGGATCAACTCGGTAACGATGGGCGCATCCCAGATCTGTGGGGCGTAGTCGCGAATCATCTCCTCGGCCACTTCTTTTTGGTCCTCGTCATGGTAGAGAATGACTGAGCGGTATTGGGGCCCAATGTCATTGCCCTGGCGGTTTGGCGTGGTCGGGTCGTGGGAGGTGAAGAAGACTTCGAGGATCTCACGAAATGAAACGACGGCTGGGTCGAACGAGACCTGAATTACCTCGGCGTGGCCGGTCGTCTTCGAACAGACCTGCTCGTAGGTCGGGTTGGGGACGTGGCCGCCGGCATAGCCTGATGCGACCTGACTCACACCGAGCAGCTCTTCATAGAGGGGCTCCAGGCACCAGAAGCAACCTCCGCCCAAGGTGGCAACGGCCTGGGAACCGGAATCGCCATTCGTCATTGCGTTCTCTCCTTTTTGATCTACCTGAAATGGAAATTCATTCCTATTCCAGTCCGTCTCCTGCGCTCTGACCCCTTACAACTCACTCTGCGGTATGACGAGCAGAGTGCAATCAGACAGGCCGCCGTTGCATTCTGACAAGCTGAAGACGAGTGTGGGGAACGGTGGTCAATGGACGTATCTTACCGCAGGTAATGGCGGAAACCAACCGAGTCAGCCGGAAGGAAGAGTCGTTGATAATGCGCAGGCGTGAGGGGGACTGGGGACGGTTGCCAGAGACTGCTTTCGGTCTTGCATCGGGTTGGGAGGCCCGCGTCAACTTGCCTGGTGAAGATTTTGTGATATGTTTCTGGCACGGGCGGGCAATGGCCGGCGCCAAAGCCGCGGGATCATGAACGCCGCCCGCGTTCACATGACCAAAGGAATGAGACAATGATTCGAATCGCTGAGATGCTGCCGGCGCAGCCTTCGCCGCTGTGGACCCTCGTCAAACAGTGCGGCGTCAACTACGCCGTGGGCTCGATGGATATGTCCACGATCGACCATCCAGACCCGGACATGAAACCATGGGGATTCATGAGCCTGGCCAGGGTGAAGAGCGCCTACGAGAACGCCGGATTTCGCCTGGAGGTGCTGGAGAGCCGCCCGCCGTTGGACAAGGCGAAGCTGGGTCTGCCGGGGCGCGACGAAGAGATCGAGACGGTTTGCGAACTGCTTCGCAACATGGGCCGACTGGACATTCCGGTCTGGTGCAGCGAGTGGATGCCTATTTTCGGCTGGATGCGGACGGCGACCACGATTCCGGGACGGGGCGGGGCGCTGGTAACGGGATTTGACTACGACGTAATGCGCAATGCGCCCCTGACCGAGTTCGGCGAGGTCAGCGAGGATCAGCTGTGGGACAATCTGAAGTATTTTCTGGAGGCAGTCGTACCCGTGGCTGAGGAGGCCGGCGTGAAGATGGCGATGCATCCCGACGACCCCCCGCTGTCACCGATCCGGGGACTGGGCCGGATCATGCGCAGCGTCGAGAATTTCCAGCGTCTCATCGACCTGGTACCCAGCCCGGCCAACGGCATCTGTCTGTGCCAGGGAAACTTCACGCTGATGACCGACGATCTGCCGGAGGTGATCCGTCATTTCGGCGCCCAGGACAGGATCTATTTCGTCCACTTCCGCGACGTGGAAGGCATTCCGCAAAAGTTCAACGAGACCTTCCACGACAACGGGAAGACAGATATGCTTGCCTGTATGGAAGCCTATCGTGAGATCGGCTTTGACGGCGTGCTGCGGCCTGACCATGTGCCGACGATGGAGGGCGACAGCAACGAAGACGCCGGCTATTCTTCGATCGGCAGGTTGTACGCTATCGGTTACATACGCGGCCTGCGGCAGGCGGTTTACGCGGCGTAGCTTTCAGCCCCTACATTTCCATCATCCACTGGAAGATCATGTCGTCAAAGTCAGGCAGCTTTTCGTGGCCGAAGTCCGGGTAGATGACGGTCCGTTTGGGCGAACTGATCTTATTGAAAGCGGCGTACTGCGTAGACGGCGGGCAGACCTGGTCCATGAGACCGACACCCATCAGCACTTCGGCCTGGATTCGGGGGGCGAGGTGCTGGACATCGATATAGCCCAAGCGTGTAAAGACCTCCTCCTCGCGTTCGTGGCGCGGGTCGAAGTTGCGGAACCACTCCCGCAGTTCGGCGTAGGCGTTCTGGTCCATATCGAGATCCCAGACGCGTTTGTAGTCGCACAGGAAGGGGAAGATGGGGGCGGCTCTTTTGACGCGCGGTTCAAGTGATACGCAGGCAAGCGTAAGGCCGCCACCCTGGCTCCCGCCGGTTGCGCCGACGCGATCGGCGTCGACGTCATCCATCTCCATCACGATCTGGGCCAGCCGCGCTGTGTCCAGAAAAGTGTGGCGATAGAGGAGGTCATCGGGCTCGCCGGCGAGCCCGCGCACGATGTGTCCACGCAGGGTCCAGCCCGGCACGCCACCGACGTCAATTGATCGTCCACCACCCTGACCGCGGCAGTCGAGCGCAGCGACGGTGAACCCGGCGGCGACGTAGCCCAACTTGCTCTGCCAGTCGCCGGCATTGCCGCTGTAGCCGTGGAACATGAGCAGTGCGGGATGGGGTGTCTGTGCGTCGCGGGGACACAGCAGCTTGGCGTGGACACGAGCGCCGCGCGTCCCGGTAAAGTACAGATGAAAACATTCGGCGTAAGGAGCCTGAAAATCGGCTGGAATAAGTTCCACCTCCGGATCGACTGCCGCCAGTTCGGCAAGGGCGGAGGCCCAGTATTCGTCGAAGTCGGGCGGGCGTGGGTTGGCGCCCTGGTAGGAAGTCAGTTTTTCCAAAGGCATATCAAATAGTAGAGGCATGTTGTTTTCCTTCGTGTGGAAAGTGGGGATGGTTTGTCATCGCTGTCGCTGTTTCGTCACGGTGCGCCGCCCACATTGTCGCGTCAGATCGACATTGACCGCAAACAGTTCAACTGGGCAGACGGTCTCAATGAAAGAAACTGCGAACCGCGGAGGATATGATACAACACCTCTCCTTCGGCCGAGAGCAGAGCAGGCTGAAAGTAACCATTACTGGTTTCTATTGGCTGATCCGTCTTGACCAGTGCGCCAAGATCGGGTAGGATATGCCCGCTTTACATTTTCGCCCGAATCCCGCTTGCGTATTCGTACAAAGAAGACTAGAACGCGGAAACCCCATACTTTCTTCCAGAGTTTCGAATTGGAGTTCTGACCCTCGTCGAACAGATTCGATTTTGCCCGACTGAATGCGTGGTGGGGCATGAATCTCTGTGTGCGGGGATTTCCGCATTTCCAGACCTCGTCAAAATGACCTGCTTAGCGCCGGGCCAGCGTCGAGCGGGGTGATTCCGATTGAGCCAATTCATTCACGGAGAGAAAACACAAAGATGAATACTGAATCTTCGGCATGGGATGCCCTCAGGTTTCGGTGCATAGGTCCACCGCGCGGCGGACGTGTGGTCGCAGTTGCGGGACACCCGACGCAGAGCAACGTCTTTTATTTCGGCGCGGTGGCGGGCGGTGTGTGGAAGACGGTGGACGGCGGCCTCTACTGGGAGAACATTACCGACGGACAGTTTGACGTCTCTTCGGTGGGCGCAATTGCCGTTTCTGAGGCAGATCCAAATGTCATCTACGCGGGGACCGGCGAGTCGACGATTCGGTTGGACGTGAGCTGGGGCGACGGCGTCTACAAGTCCACTGACGGCGGCGAAACCTGGAAGAACGTGGGTCTGCGGGACAGCCATCATATCGGGGAGATTCGCATTCACCCTCAGGATCCTGACATTGTATACGTGGCCGCGCTAGGCCACGCTTTCGGGCCGAACGACGAGCGAGGCGTTTACCGCTCCACCGACGGCGGCGAGTCTTGGGAACGGGTCCTCCATGTCAGCGACCGGGCTGGCGCGGTGGACCTGACGCTGGATGTTACAAACCCCCGCATCATCTATGCCTCGATCTGGCAGGTGCATCGTCATTTCTGGGAGTTGATTAGCGGCGGCCCCGACAGCGGACTGTGGAAATCGACCGACGGCGGCGACAGCTGGACCGATATCAGCCGCAATCCCGGACTGCCACAGAAAGGGATCCTGGGGAAGATTGGAATCTCCGTGTCTCCCGCCCAGTCCAGCCGGATCTGGGCGATCGTCGAGGCGAAGGGTGAAAAGTCGGGTGTATACCGCTCCGATGACCGCGGCGCCACCTGGGAGCATCTGACCAACAACCAAGACCTGCTGAACCGACCCTGGTACTACCTGCACATTTTCGCCGACCCACAGGATCCTGATACTGTCTACGTAAATAACCTTAAGATGTGGAAGAGCATTGACTGCGGCAAAAATTGGAGCGAGGTCACGACGCCGCACGGGGATAACCACGACCTGTGGATTGACCCGGCCGACCCGCAACGGATGATCAACGGCAATGACGGCGGGGCCTGTGTCAGCTATAACGGCGGCGAGACCTGGAGCACGATCTACAACCAGCTCACGGGCCAGTACTATCATCTGGACGTGGACAACCAGCAGCCCTATCACGTTTACGGCACGCAGCAGGACAACTCCAGCATTTCAGTGCCCAGCGCAACGGAGAAAGGGGCGATACCCTGGGGTGACTGCTACCCGGCAGGCACGGGCGAGAGCGGGTACATCGCTGTCAAGCCGGACGATTCCAACATCGTTTACGTCGGCGCGGTCGGCTCGTCGCCCGGCGGAGGGGGCGCGTTGCAACGTTACGATCACCGCACCAAGCAGATCCGGCTCATTACCGTCTGGCCGGAACCGTTCAGCGGATTTGGCCCTAAAGAGATGAAGTACCGATTCCCCTGGACGTTCCCGATCTTTTTCAGCCCTCACGACACGAATGTGCTCTATACGTGCGGTAATCACGTCTTTCGCACGACGGACGAGGGCAGTTCCTGGGCGTTACTCAGCCCGGACCTGACCCGCAACGATGAGAGCAAGCTGGAAGCGTCCGGCGGCCCGCTGACCCTGGATACGAGCGGGGCCGAGCACTACTGCACGATTTCGACGTTCATCGAATCCGCCCACCAGAAGGGTCTATTCTGGGCGGGCAGCGACGACGGTCTGATTCACATCAGCGAGGACGGCGGGGGCAGCTGGCACAATGTCACGCCGCCGGACCTGCCTGAGTGGAGCTTTGTGACTGTTATTGAGCCGAGCGCCCACGATCCTTCGACGGTTTACGTGGCGGCCACGCGCTATAAGCTGGACGACTACAGCCCGTATCTGTTCAAGACTACCGACCTCGGCCAAAGCTGGCAGCGGCTCGACGCCGACTTCCCCCAGAATGAGATCACGCGCATGTTGCGGGCAGACCCGGTGCGGGAAGGTCTGCTCTATGTTGGGACGGAGTCAGGCATCTTCGTCTCATGCGACGACGGGGGATCCTGGCAGAGGATGCCGGGCAATCTGCCGGTTGCGCCGGTCTACGATATGCTGGTCAAGGAAGGCGATCTTGTGGTGGCCACGCATGGCCGCTCCTTCTGGATCCTGGATGATCTTACACCTCTGCGGCAGGTCGATTCCTTGAAGGACTCCGAAGAAGGCGAGGCCCGGCTCTTCCCCCCGCGCGAAACGCTGCGTCGCTGGCTGCCTTGGACGGTTAGCGGAGAGCGAGGCGATTCGCGCAACTATGCACTTGCCTTTGGGCAACTCATCACCTTCCGGGATGAGAAGGACGACACCGGAGGGAGTACCCGCCGCGTCCTCGACGGGGGCGAGAATCCACCCCATGGAGCGATAGTCTATTACACTCTCCCGAACGACACAGAGGATGTCAGTCTGACATTTCTCGATGCGGCAGGCAATGAGATCCGATCTTACGGCCCCAAACCAGAGACGGAGGAGATGGAAAAGGAGAAGGAGGCGATTCCCTCAATTCAGTACATTCCCACCAACGCAGGGCTCAACCGATTTGTCTGGAATATGCGATATGCGGACGCCGAACAGTTGCCGGGCGACCCGTTTACGGAAAAGAGCGTCACGGGGGCTTTGGCGCCACCGGGGACCTACCAAGTGCGCCTGACCGTGGATGGTTGGAGCCAGACTGAACAGTTCGAACTGTATATCGACCCCAAGTTGGATCGAAGCCAGGAGTCGATGCAGGCCCAGTTCGATATGTGGCAGGAGGTGAACGCAAAGCTTTCTGAGACACATCAGGCGGTAAAGCGACTGCGCCGGGCGCGTGAACGTGTGACGGCAATGGCCGAAATGGTTGCGGACAGCGAGGCTGACGAGCAGACCAAGTCCGCCGTCAAGGAAAGGGCAGAGCAGATTGGAGAACAGTTGGGAGAGGTGGAATCCAAGTTGGTTCAGCCCGAAGCCAAGGTGGCGTTTGACCGGCTGCGATTGCAAACAATGCTCAATGCCAAGCTTCACAATCTCATCAGCGTAATCTCCGCGGCTGACGATGCCCCGACACAGCAGACCTATGACGTCTTTGGTGAACTGTGCACGCAGGTCGATGCGCAGTTTGACAAACTTGAATCGATTCTGGGTGAGAGCGTAGCCGACTTCAACGCCGCGGTACAGGCGGCAGATGTGCCTCCCGTTGTGGTATAGCGTCGTCGATATGCGTGTACCATTGGCAGCAAGCAAGAGCGCAGGGGCTCCTGCGCTCTTGAAGATCACTTTTGCAGATTTTATCGTACGCAGTGCCTATCAGATGGGCAAGACGCCTCTGCTGCCGATCTTCGCCGCGTCGCTGGGCGCGTCAGACGCGCTGCTGGGTTTGATCGTTTCGGTCTCCACGCTCACCGGCATGGCGACGAAGCCGTTCTTCGGCCTGCTCTCGGATCGTATGGGGAGGAAGCTGTGGCTTCTGATCGGCACGCTGATCTTCGCAGGTGTGCCCTTTCTCTACTTCCTGATCGAGACGCCCGGCCAGCTTATCGCTATTCGCCTGCTGCACGGCACGGCGACGGCGATCTACGGCCCGGTGACGGTGGCGTATGTGGCGGAGCGCGGCGGCAAACGCAAGGCGGAGAGGCTAGGGTGGTTCGGCATGGCGCGCAGTGGGGGCTACCTGATCGGGCCGGCGGTTGCAGGCTGGCTGCTGCTGGCGCTGGAGCCGGTTGCGATCTTCACGCTCATCGGCGTGCTGAGCATGGCTGCGTTTGTTCCGGTGCTGTGGATGGGAGGGGATAAGCCACGCCTGCACGAGACGCCTATGGCCGGTTCTAAGGCAAACAATGACAAGGCAAGAGCAACGGCTGTTGGGGTCCGCGCTGTTAGAGGGCTGATAAAGCGGGAGGCGGCGCTGTTGGGTACGCCTGCGGTCTGGCTTTCGGGCGCTCTGGAGGCGGGGGTTTTTGTCGTAACCTACGTCATCAAGGCCTTTTTGCCGATTTACGCGCTGACAGCCGGGTATTCTACGGTCGAGATAGGCCTGTTCTTCAGCGCACAAGAGGGCGCGCTCATTCTGTTGAAGCCCTGGGGGGGCAGGCTGGGAGACCGGATCGGCCATCTTCGGGCGGTGTCACTGGGCATGTTCTGCCTAGCGATCACGCTGCCATTCCTGCTGACAGCGGCGGGTACTGCCGACCTGCTGGCGGTGGCAGTGGCGATGGGCGCGGCCCAAGCTCTGATCTTCCCGGCCACGGTTGCCCTGATCGCGGAGCAGGTGCCGACGGGAAAGGTTGGGGCCGGAATGGGCCTGGCCGGGTCGCTCAAAAACGGTGGAAAGGTGGTGGGACCGGTGCTAGGGGGGCTGCTTATCGCCGGTCTAGGCTATAGCGGGCTGTTCTGGCTGCTTGCCGGCATGTTGCTTGTGGGTGCGCTTGCCCTGCTCATTCGCGTACACAGCGCCGATTTCCCGCCACTGCCGGGGACGCAGAATGTGAAGAGTTGACGGTGCGTTCAGTCTATTTTCGCTTGCCTGATTGTTGCGGACAGGAGCAGGACCAGTTCCAAAGCGAGGGCTGCGGACCCGACCAGAAGGGTTGCTCGCAGCCCGATTGACTCTCCCAGGGCTCCACCGATAAAGGCGCCGACGGTTGCTACACCAAAGAGAACGAAGCGGCGAGCCGCCGTCACACGCCCTAAAAGCCGAACTGACGTAATTGCCTGGCGCAAACTGAGCTGATTGACGAAGTAGAGCGTGCTTCCCAGCCCAACCAACGCCTGCGCGGCGCCAGCAGCAGCCATTTCGTAGCCGATCAGGTCGGCGCTCGCCAACAGTAAGGCACCCACGATCCACAACAGTTTGCCCACAACGAGGGTCTTTCCAGCCTGCAGAAGCCGAGCCGCGTTTCCGGCAAGCATGGCGCCCGCCAGGGAGCCGATGCCGCCGACGGCTGCGACGATGCCGATGATGGACGGCGTAAATTCCAACTGATTGACGAGGAAGAGCATCTGCACTGCCGCTGAGATGGATCCTGCCAGCATTCCCAGACTGGAAGAGATTGTCAACGCTCGCAGCAGCGGTGTTCGGAGGAGTTCGTATACTCCCTCGCCCACTTCACGACCAATCGATGCAGCGGCTGATCGGAACCCTGTGCCGGGCTCTGCGGCGTCCTCGCGGCTGCGAGGCGCCGGCGAAGGCGATTCCTGTTCGGAGACGCCCCCGAGCGCGAGAGCGGAAAGCAGATAGGAAACGGCGTCGATGAGGATTACTCTGGGGGCGCTGAAGAGCTGAACGAGTCCGCCGGCAGCGGCCGGCCCGGCGATGGATATAACGGCGTCGCTGGTTGAAAGTTTGCCGTTGGCCTCAACCAGCTGTTTTTTCTCCACCAGGGCCGGCAGGACTGAAATGGCGGCGATTTGAAAGAAAACGGTCAGAGTGCCGGTGGCAAAGGTTACGATCCAAATCTGGAGGAAAGAGAGCTGTCCCAGCCACGCGGCTGCAGGTACGGTGATAAGCAGAAGGGCACGGCAGATATCAGCGCAGACCAATATCGGTCTGCGCTTGACCCGGTCTACCCAGACACCGGCAACGAGTCCGAAGAGGAGGTTGGGAAGAGAGCCGGCCGCGGCCAGCAGACCCATCTCTGTGGGTGTAGCCCTGAGAACGAGGACGGCCGCAAGCGGCAGAGCGACATTGGTGATGGCGGTCCCCGCGCCCGAGGTGACGTGCGCGACCCACAGCCGCGTGAAGGCCCGGTTACGCCAGAGGCTGTCGGAGGAGATCATCAGTCAATCCGTGCGCGGCGTTTCCGGCGCGAGTGCATGTTCCATCCACGCTTTGACAGCGATTGCCGAGTCCTCGACCGAGGTGCAGGTCGTATCCAGAATTGTTACTGGCGGCGTCTGATTCGGGCCCTCTGTCTGCAGCCAGCGGTTGAAATCCAGTTGAGCTGCCAGCTGCTCCGGTTGGCCGCTCTTGCGCCAAGAGGGACGGGCCAGGAGGCGCCGGCGGAGCACCTCTTCATCACACACTAAGGCCAGGTAGTGTGTTTGGCTGAAGTAGCGCCTTTCCACGCATTGTTCGATGTTCTCCGGAACGGCCAGACCGGCGCCGAAGAGGGCCGTGGGCCGCCCGCTCTGGCCGATATTCTTTGCCATCCGCAGCCATGTTTCGAAGTAGCGGCGATAACCGTTCGACGGATCTTCAAATTCTTCCAGCCAGAGCAGATCGGATTCGAGGAGCACGGCTGCAGTGAACTGGCCTGTGAGCTCTTGAAGAATGGCGGTCTTGCCGGCGGCGCTGGCCCCGCCGACGAGAAGGAGCGGCAGCCGCAGAAATGGGTGTGAGCGGCCGCATTGAGGGCAGGTTGCCAGTGCATGCCGCACCCCCCGCTGCGAACAGATCCGGCCGTCTGGTTCGGAAACTTCAGCAACGCTTGCCGGTTCGGTTACCGTTTTGTCGACGTGATAGTGTCCGCAATTGGCGCAGACGTTGAGCATATTGCAGATGCCGCCTCCCTTTGCGGCCAATTCACCAGCTCTGTGAAGCGATAAGGTGGAACCCCGCGTGAACCGACCCAAGTTGCCAGTTCCTTGATTGCATATTATCATGGCCGAGGTTGAGGAATGAAGAGGGCTAATCTTCATTCCTTCTTTTATTTTTGCGCGCGTATACCAGGAGTAGTGTAATTCAACACAACGGCGCGTTGAACGTACAATTCGAACGGCGGGCAGGTGTTTTTTGCGTGCCGCAGAGGCAGCATTTGGACGATGAATCAGCCACTATGATCAGCGACAGGCAGGCACATACCTTACCACGCCCTACGCTCAAGCGCGGGCTCCTGACGAATACTGTACTTTTGGTGTCGGGCGGGCACTTTCTGCTTGAGTTATTCCACCAATATCTGCCGGTCTTCTTTCCTCTCTATCGCGCCGAGTACGGGCTGACCTACGGACAGATTGGGATGATTACTCTGGTCGGAACCACGACGATGTCGCTTGCGCAGCCGCTGTTCGGCTACTTCATCGACCGCCTGGATGCGCGCCGCATCGCCGCGCTGAGCGTTCTGTGGCTGGGGTTGATCATGGCTGCGCTAGGCTTCAGCAGCAACTATTGGGTCTTGCTGGTGGGCGTGGCGTTGGCAGGGTTTGGGTCGGCGGCTTTTCATCCCGCGGGCGCTTCGGTTGTTACGAAGGCCACTGACGAGGGGAAGAGGGGACGTGCGGTCTCGTTCTTTGCGGTCGGCGGGAACGTTGGCTCGGCGGGCAGCCCACTTCTTCTGGCGATTGGATTGGGTTTGCTGGGGTTGAAGGGGACAATTGTTCTGTTTCCGGTCGTGGTTTTGGCCGCCATCTGGCTTGTCAATGGGCTTGGGCAGGAGAGCAAAGGCGATCGTGAAGCGCATCGCGAGCGGCAGTCGAGGGCGGGACAGGGCTTCCTGCTGGGTTTGGTCCTGATCACGGTGGTGGCTATGACCCGCGCCTGGTTCCAACTCAGTCTGACGACCTATCTGCCGACTTTACTAGAGGACAAGGGCTTTTCGGTCGTCTACGGCGGGCAGATGCTTTTCGTACTCTCGCTAATGATCGGTGTGGGAAGCTTTTGCGGCGGAATACTGTCAGACCGGTTTGGCCGCTGGCAGGTATTGCTGGCCTGTTTCGCTTTGCTCGGACCGACATACTGGTTCTTTATTCAGGCGGGCGGCAACCTGCAATTCATATATGCTGGCGCAATTGGGTTCTTGTTAGGATGCACCTATCCGACGACCGTTGTCGTAGCTCAGGATGTCTGGCCGCGTGGCCTGGCGATGGCGTCGGGCCTGGTCATGGGGTTGGGCTGGTGGCCGGGAGGACTCGGCGCGACGTTTACCGGTTGGGTAGCGGATCAGCTGTCACTGGACGTCGCGCTTGAGGGCCTCGTCATGGCGCCGGTTCTGGGCGCGCTGCTCATGGCGGCATTTGCCCTGGCGCTGCGCAGACACAGCATTTCTTCGACAAAGACAATGGACTCGTCGTCCACAGGTTAGGCGTTTCGATATGTCGAATCCGCTCCCCGTATTGCTCGACGTAGACACCGGAGGGGACGACGCGCTGGCATTGCTGCTGGCGATGGCGTCGCCGGCGCTGGATGTACGCGGCGTTACCTGTGTGGCCGGAAACTGCGCATTGGAGCAGGTCGTCAGTAATACGCTCAGGCTGCTGGACGCGATCGAGGCGCCCCCGGTTCCCGTGGCCGCAGGGATGGACAGGCCGATTCTTGATTCCGGACTGCCGGCCCCGCCTTTGCACGGCGGTGACGGGATGGGTGATCTCGGATTACCGGCGCCGCAGCGGAGCAGGGTCGACGTCCATGCGGTCGATTTCCTGCGTCACACTTTGACCGACGCAACCGAGCCGATGAACCTCATCTGCCTGGCCCCGCTGTCCAATATCGCCATGCTGCTGCGTATGTATCCGCGCATCGAGGACAAGATCGAGCGGCTGTATGTGATGGGCGGGACCTTCGCCGCGCCGGGCAACACGACGCCGGCGGCGGAATTCAACGTTCGGTACGATCCGGAGGCGGCGGCTATCGTGCTTCAGAGCGGGTTGCCTGTCACGCTGTACCCGTTGGATCCCTTCATGAAGGTGTGGTTTACGAAGGAGGAAGCGAAGCGTTTGTCGAATTCGGGGAGCGCGGGGGCGCGCATTGCGGGGGGTGTCGCCCTGCACTACTGCCAGTTCTTTGGGTATGACTTTTCTCTTATCGGCGACGCCGGGACGGTGGCGGCGGTTATCGACCCGGAGGGCGCAACGTTGGAGCGTCGTTCGATGTTGGTGGAACTTTCAAGGGGCGCGACAAGAGGCGCCACTGTTTTCGACAGGCGTATCGTGGCGGACGGATTTAAGAGAGAGGGAAAGTGGACCGACGTGGACGTTGTCACCAAAGTGGACGCGCAACGCTACCGGCGTTTGATGGCGGCTGCATTGGGCGCTGAGGAGGCATTGAACGACCAAGCGTGAACGCTCCCGTCCCGCGCCTCCCTTGGGCCCCTGCCCTGCACAAATCCCCAAACAGGCTTCCACGGAACTGAACATAATAGAATTGTCTTGCGCTGACAGGCTGGTCTCTATGCCAGAAGGGCTTCGGCGTTGGTGGAGAAGATCTTGCGGCGTACGTCTGCGGGCAGTTCGAGGCAGTTGAGCAGTTTCTGCATGCGGTCGTCGAAGAAGTCGCGCCCGAAGAGCAGCCGGTCCTGGAATTCGAGGAAGAACGGCTCGGCCGTCGGCCCGCTGTCCTGTGAGAACGGGTGGTCCTCGAGTTGGCTGAAATCCCGCGTAAGCGCGGTGTAGGCGGATCCGGCCGAGAGGTCAGCGTAGAGGTTGGGATAGGTGCGGAAGAGGTGGAAGAGTCTGCCTCCGGGCAGCACCGGGCCTTTGGGATACCCGACCTGGTCGTATTGATCGTCGCCGGAGATGTGGGCCCAGAAGCCGGGCGCGTGGCCGATGAAGACGGTATCGGGGCAGGCCCGCAAGGCCCGCTCGAAGGCGTCGATGCTGCCGCCGTACCACCAGTCGGTGCGGGGATAGCGGCGGCCGGTCGGAATGGGATAGTCGATGTGGAAGGTGACCGGCAACCCCTTTGCGCCACAGAAGCGGAACAGTTGCAGGGCGTCGGGATTGTCATAGAGCATACGAAGCTTGATTTCGCCGCAGACCTGTACGCCGTGAATCTCGATTGCGGCGTGGAGCTGGTCGATGGCTTCGGGCCGGCGGGGGTCGGGCGCATAGCCTAGAATGAAGCGTTCCGGGGCGGCCTGTTTGTAGCGCAGACAGGACTCAAAGGGGACCGGGTAGGAACTGCCATCGCCAAAGTGCATCGCCTTGAAGTAACTGGCCGGATTATACTCATCAGGCGGGCACTCCCAGGTCAGCAGCCAGGTTTTGTCGATGCCGAAGCGGTCCATGTTGGCCAGAAACTTCGGCAGGTCATGACCGTGCCAGTCGGGGTGGTTGTGGGCGTCGACGATGGTCATGGGCCACTACTGCTGACGGCGGTAGAGAAAAGCTGGCCAAAGACCGCGGCCATTGCGCAGCCAAAAAGGATCAGCGCGGCCAGAACCGGGATCGCGACCACAATAATGGTTCTACCTTGGGACAGCCGGTACTCTACCTTGGTGGCATAGTAGGTTAGCGCCAACTGGTAGATTGACAGAATCATGCTTAAGCAACCTCCAACCACCGGCACGAAGTTGAGAAGAGAACCGACGATCATAAGCGGCGCGGAAAAGGTGGCGGAGAGATAGGCGTAGCGACCGAACTGCCCACGCCGCCCACCCAACATGGAAGCGAGCGCATGGTAGATGCCCACGCCGATGAGGAAACCAATTGGCCCAACAATGATGACCGAGAGGGTAAACGCTGTCCCCCCGGGCATATCGGTTTCCATCATCGGCCCGATCGTCCCCTGGAGTTCAGGCGACAGCAGCCCCACGAACTGACCGAACCCGCCCAGCGCCGATGAAAACATCTGCGCTTGCAGCAGGCCGAGCAGCGCCGCAATTACCGAAGCCGCGATGATCCATGTGAGCGCGGTCGACAGATTCGCCGAGGAGTTCTCTCGTTCGGCGGCAAAGAACTCTTCGCCAGGCTTGATCAATGCATTCACCCACGTTCGAAAGATCAGCTGGATGTCCATGGGTATTTCCTTTGACGGTACGGTTGTCCGCTACAATACTATGGCTCGGATTTTCGCAGCTGGCGTGGGATCCAGGCCGGCCTGCACGCTTCCACATTGGGTGATGCGCGAGTAAGCTTACTACAACTCGGCACGTTGCAGGAAGAAGCAGATTAGGGGAAGATCTGGAGCGGGGGCCGGGGAGTAAGACATCAGACCGGAGATACTATGAGTGTAAGAGTTGATGGGTCGGGACGGAGATGGGTTCGGGCAGAGGTTGAGACGCCAGGCACGGTGGAGGAGGTCTGGCGGGCGATCAGCACTGATGCCGGACTTTCGTCGTGGTTTACGCTGTCGGAATTCGAGATGGGTGCGGACGGTCAACCAACGCGGCTCCTCGTCCATTTTGGACTAGGGATGGACTCAGCGGCGACGATAACGGAGTGGAATGCCCCGCATGGCTTTGCGGTCACCAGCGATGAGTTCATCCGGGGCGGGCCAGAGGTGGCAACCGTTTGGAGAATTGAGGAAGGGGAGGGCGAATCCTGCGTTGTGAGCGTCGAGCATAGCCTGTTCGAAGACAGCGATGCGTACGATGCCCACATAGAGGCAACGGAGGCTGGCTGGCTGGCATTTTTCCGGATTCTGCAACTTTACATGACCCTCTATCGCGGTCAGCCTTGCACGCTAATGGAGTTGATAGGACCGACCTCGGAGGGTTCTCAATTGTGGGAGAATCTGTCTACGGCGCTCGGATTCGCCGGAGCTGCGCCAGGAGAGCGCTTCGCCGCGCCGGAAGGCGGGATGGATTTTGCCGGTGAGGTCTATTCAACGCCGGACGAGACGGAGATCATTTTGCACATTGACGAGCCGACCCGCGGCGCGGTTCATCTATTTGTGTGGACCGCTGACGAGGAGAGTCTGTTGTCTGTCAGGTTCTATTTGTATGGCGAGGATGCGGCCGAAGTCGTTTCGCGGGAAGAGCCGCGGTGGCGCTCGTGGATGGAGGCGCAGTTCCCATCATTCAAAGTCTAAGGTTGTGGGCCGGACAGGCAACTGCCGGCGTTGCAGACTCCTTCACAAATCAGAGCAAGCCGACAGTTAGCTCAGAGTTTACTTGCCGGCCGCCTGTGCACAGATCCTCTTCACGCGCGAGAAGAGGCCATCTATTCGGGGATTCCCCATATTTGCGGTGAGGCGATTTCGAGGCAGTTTTGCGACGGGTCGCGGAAGTAGATCGATCTACCGCCTTGCGTATGGATCTCCTTCTCGATTTCCACTCCGTTTTCGACAAGTTGTTGCTTCCACCGATCAATTTCGCTGTTCTTCACAGCGAATGCCAGGTGTCCCTCGCCTTTGGCGCCGTGTGTGGGCGCGTCTTTTGGGCCGCCCGCGGAGACGGCGGTTACTTCGGCGTCGAAGAGCAGCACCATGCGGTTGCCGCAGCTGAGAAAGACGTGGCGCCCTTCCAGTTTGGAGTGAAGAGTTAGTCCCAGTATTTCGGTGTAGAACTCTTCGGCTGCGGACAGATCCAAGACATATAGTGATGACTCAAGGACTCCTGAAACGCTCATTTGGCCACTCATTGGTGTTCCTTTCTTGGTTTGGATGGGGCGACGCGGCGGCGACCGCTGTGTATGGGCTTAACCGGGAAGCGGGTCTTTGAGCGTACCGACAATCACCTGCAGAATGATTCACGCATAGTTTCGTAGTTTCTCTTGCAGGAAGCGGACACAGCCGGGAACTTGCTCCGGGGTCAAACTGTGGAGGACGACTGCCCCGCGGTAGCCGCTTTGATGGAGCAACTGCAAGTAATAGTCATAGTCCAGCAAACCGGCGCCGGCCGCTTCGTGGCCGGCTTCACCGTCGCGGCTCAGGTCTTTAGCGTGGGCCAAGGCGATGCGATCCCCCAACAGGTCGAAAGCTTGGTCCAGGATCTCCTGCTGACGGTGAATTGTTCCCTTGGGAAAGACGTTGGCCCCGTCCATGACGATGGTTATTCTGTTGGAGCGCATCGCGTCCATCAGTTCACGCGCTTTGCCGGGCGAACTGACCACATTCGAAACTTCCGGTTCAATGCCCAGACGAACGTCGTACTCTTCGGCCAGTGCGACCGCCTGTTCCATGGCGACCAGAAGATCCGACCAGGCTTCGGCCGAGCTGTTCTGTGGATGATCCCGCCACATATTGTCGGGGTTGCGGGTGCCGGTACAAAGAGTAAGAAGGTCGGCGCCGAGCTCGGCAGCGCGGGACGCCAGCACTGCCAGACGGCGCATGCCCCGGGAACGCGCGGCCGGGTCCGGGTGGATCATGTTATAGGTGGCTGAAAGAGATACTACTTTGATGTTACGATCGTCGATTTCCTGCCGCGCCTTTTTACAGGCCGCGGTATCCAGGCCATCCGGCATGTCGGAGAGCCCCATGCAGCTGGTGTTGAGCTGGATATGACGGATATCGTGGGAGGCGACAGCGTCCAGGACGCCGGCGAGTGACGGCGCTTCGAAGGTGCGGGCAAAGATTCCAATTTCCATCTAAACGCCTCCTGTAACTGATTCGAGCTCAACCCAGTCGCCGCCAATGGCTGCCGATTGGGCGATGGCTGCAATCGCCCGCATGGACGCGAGGCCGTCATCGACATTGGCGCCCCATTGAGGCTTGCCATGCAGGATGGTGTCGGCCCAGCCTTCGAGTTGCTGCCGGTAGCCATGGCCATCCTGGCCCAGGGGACGTGTGTAAAGGTCATCGTGAGTAGAAAAGCACTCGACACTGCCGGATTTATGGTACCAGGAGAGGGGCAGGCGCCCGCGGACGCTGCCATGTTCGCCCTGGATGCGAAAACCCTCTTCGAAGTCGCCGGCGACGGTGATGGTCAGCTCCAGGTTTCCCAGGCTGCCATCAGCGAACGCTACTTCGACGAACCAGCAGTGCCGGCCGAAGCGGTCCAGATAGCGAGAACGCACCTCCACGATATCGCTCTGCGAGAGAAAACGAGTGGTGTCGGTCAAGTGGCTGCCGTGGGCCAGCATGAGGTAGCGGCGGCGGTCGGCTTTGGGGTTGCCGGAGGGACGGAGCACGCTCGAGCTGGTCTCGATCAGCGGCTGCAGGGCGTCGGTCATGGTGTAGCGATGGACGGAGTCGTAATACCAGAACTGGCCTGACATCAGGCCGCCGATCCGTTCCTGAATGAAGCGGCGAGCATGGATAACGCCGGGGTCGAAGCGGCGGTTGTGCCCCACTTGCAGGGTGAGGCCGGAGGCGGCCACTTCGTCGCGGAGCGCTTCACACTCCTCCACGGTGACGCCCATCGGCTTTTCGACCAGCACGTGTTTGCCGGCCCTCAGCGCCTGCAGCGCCAACTCAACATGATACTGATCGGCAACAGCCACAATGACGGCCTCAACCTGGGGATCGGCAAGCATTTCGGCGAGCCGGGTGAAACTGCGCTGTGGGCGATGAATCGCGGCCACGCGCGCCAGGAGGTCGGGAGCGGCTTCGCACAGGGCGTAGAGCTGGGTATTGCGCCCCTTGCGGCAGGACTCCAGATGGGCGATTTGCGCGATTGGTCCCGCGCCGACGACCCCGATATGAAGCAGGCGAGATTCCTTTTGGATAGGCATTCTCGGCTCCAGCGTGTGCTCGATTTAGTCGACAATGGCCTGGTAGGCGGCCACCCGGAACTCGCGCGCGATCGGATAGTAGCCGGCGGGCATATACTGGGTCATGAATATGCCGAGCATATCCTCGTTGGGGTCGATCCAGAACTGGGTCGTGGCTGCACCGCCCCATCCGTAGATGCCCTCACTGCCCGGTGTGCTGGTGGCCGGCAGGTCCATCAACACGCTCACTCCCAGACCAAAGCCATATCCGGCGCGCACGTCAGTTCCGATCGCAATCGGGACCAGATCGGCTGGTAGATGGTTGGCGCGCATAAGTTCGACCGTCTTCGGGCCAAGAAGTCGGTTCCCGTCGAGGACGCCACCGTTCAGCAGCATCTGGGAGAAGCGCAGGTAGTCGCCAAGGGTTGAGACGAGGCCTCCACCGCCGGACTGAAATGCCGGCGGCCTGGTGAAGCGGCTGTCGCGGGAGGATTCATGCAACTCGATGGTAGGCTCGCTATCATTTTTTTGGCCGGCTTCCTCTTCCTTTTTTCGTCCGATGCCGCTGCCAAGGTTGAAGCCACCGGGCGGACAGTAGCAGGCGGAAAAACGTTCCACAGAAGCGGCGGGGACGTGGAAGCCGGTATCATTCATGGAAAGCGGCTTGAAAATCTCACGCTGGAAAAACTCATCCAGAGTCTGGCCGGAGACCACTTCAACCAGCCGGCCGAGTACGTCGGTCGCATAACTGTACAGCCAGCGCGTACCGGGATGGTAGAGCAATGGCAAAGTCGCCAGCTTTTGCACAAACGATTCCAACTGCAGTTGCTCGCGGTTCCCGAAGGATTGTCGATACAACTCTTCTACGGGGGAGTCCGGGTCCCAGCCATAGCTGAGCCCGGCGGTGTGCATAAAGAGGTCTTTGATTGTGGGAGGCCGATCAGGCGGTTCGAGGTTTTCGAGGTCGCCTGCGTAAACCTGGACATCGCCGAACTCCGGCAGATATTTCGTCACCGGATCGTCCAAGAGAAAGTGGCCATCTTCGAACAACATCAGAGCGGCCACGGAGGTAATCGGCTTCGTCATCGAATAGATTCGGAAGATGGTGTCCTCGGTCATAGGCAGATCAGTCTCGATCTCCCGCTGGCCGACGGCGTTGCAGTAGGCAGTTTCGCCTTTGCGATGGATCAGCCCGAGAACCCCGGCCAGATGACCGCCTGCCACGTAGCGCTCCAATAGTCTGTCCACGCGAGAGAGGCGTTGAACTGAGAACCCGGCTCGTTGAGATTGAACGGTAGTCATTGAAATTCCTTATCTGACTGTGATTTTGAGGGATTCATGGGATGACCAGGCCGAAACCGCACGGCAGCGCCGAACTGTGAACGAACAAGCGTCACAAAAGAGAAACCGGCTGAAACGCCCGGCGCCCAAAGCAGAAGGAGTGGGGGCGAGCGCCCTTTTGTCTGAACTGTGATTTCCGAGATTCAGGGGATGAACTGTGATTAACTACAACGGCAACTGCCTTTAATCCCCCTAATCCCAATAATCCCCCAAAATCACAGTCAGATTTACATTGGTTCAGTCGGCGGCTGCAGGGACGCTTGAAAGTTCGGAGCGTTCTGGAATTGGCAGGTGGACAAGCGCGGCGAATACGCCAAGTGCGATACCTGCGATCCATATAGGTGTGTAAGAGCCAATAGCATCATAGAATCGCCCTCCCAGCCACACGCCGATAAAGGCGCCTAACTGATGGCTGAAGAAGACGATGCCATAGAGTGTGGAGAGATAGCGGGCTCCAAAAAAGTGGGCAACCGTGCCACTGGTGAGCGGCACTGTCGCGAGCCAGAGAAAGCCGATCGCCCCGCCGAAGATCAGGGCAGAGGTACGGGTGACGGGAGCCAGTAGAAAGAGCAAGATAACCACCGCCCGTCCCAGATAGATAAGGCTCAGCATGTATTTGCGGGAGTAACGGTCACCCAGCCAGCCGAATGTCATAGACCCCAGTATGTTGAATGCCCCCACGAGCGCGAGCGCGCCGGCGGCAACGAATTCCGGTTGTCCTTTGTCGCCCAGATAGGCGGGCAGATGCGCGCCGATGAAGGCGACATGGAATCCGCAGACGAAGAAGCCGGTTGTCAGGAGGAGGAAACCGCGGTGGCGCGCGGCCCTATCCAGGACTTTGCGAAAGGGCTCGTCAACGTGCGGCTGTTGCGCGCCATGCAGTTGTGTGCCGGGCCGCCGGGGCAGTCCGAACGCCATTAACGCGACGACTGCGGGGACTGCTGCGAGGGCGTAGACAGCGCCCTGCCAGCCAAGACTGGACAGGAGAAGTTGAGCCAAAGGAGGGACCACGAACATCCCTGCGGAACCCATTGCGGTGATGAGGCCAAATACTCGGCTGCGTTGGTCTTCTGTGACCAGTTGGGCTACGGCCCCCAATACGACGACATAAGAGGTGGCGCTGAGGCCGATGCCCACCAGTAAACCGAAAGAAAGGACCAGCCCTATGGTCGTTGTGATGATTGTCACCAGCACCAGACCACCGGCATACAGAACAGAGCCGACTATTACCACTTGCCGCGGGCCGAAACGGTCTGAAAGGAGGCCAACGAGGGGCAGGCCGAAGACCAGGTTGTTGACGGCGAAGGCAATGCTGAGGTTTTCGCGCCCGGTTCCGAGCGTTTCCGTGATCGGGGTGAGGAAGAGGCCGAAGCTGGACCGAATTCCGGAACTGATCATGACAGCCAGCGAGGCGGAGATAATGGCGATGACGACGAGTTTGCGGTTGTTGCTCACGCGAAACACCAGTTTTTAGTACCAGTTTTCAGTAGTCAGTAACGGCAACAGCCACTATCTGAACTGTGATTTCCAGGATTCAGGGGATGAACTGTGAAACGGCAGTTTTTAGTAGTCAGTAGTCAGTTTTTAGTGAACGGCAAACTAAAAACTAGAAACTGCAGTTAATCCCCTAATCCCAACAATCCCCCAAAAATCACAGTCAAAACTGCAGTTCATTCTGCCCGCCGCGCAACGGAAATGTAGACGGCAGCGGCGGTGATGGCGAAACCGAACCACTGCAGCGCGTAGCTGAAGTGATTGCCTTCGGAAAACGAAATGTCCGGCTCGATACGATGGGGCAAGACCGATGAACGGCAGGGGCGAGGGGCGAGGGGTGAGGAGCAGTCACTAACCCCTGACCCCTGGCCCCTGACCGCTAACCTGTCCGGCGTCAGTTGAAGGACAACGGGTAACAGCGGATAGGGCAAGGTCTGCCTGATGGCCTCTATGTCGAGACGGTACCAGCCGGTGACGGTGTCCTGTGGTAGTGCCGATACAGTTCCGTCAGGCCGACGGCGGGTCGGCTGAAGGATTCCATATTGTGGACAGTTGTTTGCGTTTCGCCAAGGGCCGGCAGATAGCGTCGGCTCAACGCAAATCTGCTGTTCATCGAAACTGCGCCAGCTGGCAGGATCGGCCTCGTCGACAGGAATCCAGCCGCGATTGACGAGGACGGCTTGATCGGAACCGGCGATGAGAAGGGGGGTCACAAGGTGGAATCCGGGCTGGCCCGCGTTGCTTTGATTGCGAATTGCCACCTGACGGGCATAGTCGAATTCACCCAGCGCGGTAGCCTGACGGTCGCGCAGGTCACCTTGAGGGAGAGTGGCGCCGGAAAGCTCGATCGGAGGCGCGGCGAGCGCGGCCTGGCGTTGTTGATTGAACGCCCGCCTTTGATCCAGGCGGTCCAGTTGCCAGAAACCGAGGAAGGTCATCACGGCCATGGCGAGAAGAACGATCAATGTCTTCCACCACCAGCGGCGGCCGAACAGGAGTGCGACTGTCGATCCGATCTCGCCGGCAGTTCTTCTCACGTCAGGCAAACGCTGTCGTAAGACCTGGTTTGCGCTTCGCCAAGGGCCTGTTTGCGCCTCGCCAAGGCGCGGCGGATGCGGTCGGCTCGGCGCAAAGGATGGCGTCGGCTCAGCGCAAGAGATGGGACGGGGGCGCTTCGACCGAGTTTCGGGCAGCGCGGCCATTATGAGTGCCCTCCGGCAGGCGCCGGGTCCCGTTGCTTGACGGGAGCAGGCTCTTCTGTTTGCGCTTCGCCAAGGCGCGGCGGATGCGGTCGGCTCGGCGCAAACTCGGTGGGCGGATTTGTTGCCCAATAAAGGACAACCGCGCCCAGAATCAACAGAATAGAGAGAAGACCGCCAAGTAGTGCCCGCCAAGGGAAGGCTTTGGGGAGAATCTCATCTTGAAAACTGACGACCTGCTCAGGCTCGCAGGGCAAAGCGGAGTCGGGATCCCCGCTGTTTTGCGCTGTTGTTTGCGCTTCGCCAAGGGACGGCAGATGGCGTCGGCTCAGCGCAAATTCACAGCCAGGCGAGGCGATATGGACTTTCACGGACCAATTTCCCTGACGGGCCGGTTCAAAGGAAGCCACGTAAAATAGTTTATTAAGCGCGTCATCGTGGGTCGCCCGGGCGCTGAGGGTCTCGCCGCTTTCCGTGTGCATGAGTTCTACGGTCACAGAAGCATCGAGGACGGGGCCGCCAGCCAGACCGGTGGAGTCCCCTTCAATGTTCTCGGTCAAGGCGATGGTGACGTGGTATTCTCCCACCTCGGGCGGCTCCGGGTCGGACCAGACATAGACCCGGTAGGGACCGGCGGGGATATTGTTCAGATGCTGGACGCCTATGCCGCCATGAGCCAGTATAGGCGCTGGCAGGAGAATCACTGTCAACAGTATCAATACGAATGTTGTCGTAAAGGGCGTGCATTTAGACAAACACATAGATGTGTCCAGTAATCTCAGACCGAACTGCAGTTTTCAGTAGCCAGTTTTCAGTAGCCAGTAACTGCGCCTTCCTCCAGCAGATCACTAAAAACTGCGGTTGTGCCAAACCGAGGCCGGGCGGCGACTAGCCGCAGGCCAGTGCTGTCGGACCGCCACGGGTGTTATTGGGGCACTGCTGGGGCGATGCGCCGACCCATCACAGGCGGGTGCGGCCTCCTGACGTACGCCTTCTGTTCAGCGTTCACCAGCAGGCGAGCCAGCAGTACAAGTGCCGCAATCACGTACATCATGCTGCCGGGAATCCACATGATCAGCCCTCCCCATACCTGATCATCCATGACGCTGAGTCCGTACAGACGGGGCACTGACTCGTAATAGGGATAGATTGGCGTTTCGGCGAAGGAGAAGGCCACGCCCAGCAGCATATTGGGCGGGATCATTGCCAACACGTAGGCGACACGCATCCACGGGGCCGGCTTGGGATGGATGCGGGGTGCGGCGCCGGTGACGTGCCACCAGAAGAGAAGCGCCGCGCCAACGAAGGTGAGATGTTCCAATCTATGGATGGAGCCAAAGCGCAAAGCAAGACTGTAGGCGTTGCCATCATGCCAGGCGAAGAAGATCAGGACGTATAGCGCCCAGGCGCTGGCGGGCGCGGCTGCTCTAAGAACGCTGCGGCTCAGGAAGGGGTCACCGGCCAACCAGACGGTCAGGCGGCGAAAGGCGGCGGCGACCGGGATGCGCATTCTTGTGGGCAAGGCCCACAGAAAGGTCGGAAACGGGTTTGCCAGGAGCAGGAGCGGCGGCGCGACCATCATCAGAAGGAGATGCTGCACCATGTGGATTGAAAAAAGTTGAGCGCTAAGAACAGAGATTGGGGAGAGCAGCGCCAGCGCCAGGACCAGAATCCCGCCCGTGTATGACGCCAAACGCCAGCGGTTTGCAAATCGTCCGTCGCTGCGCTGCCGCAGTCTCAGCCAACCGGCAAAGTGAAGCGCTCCCAACACGATTAGTATCACCAGGACCTCTGGACGGAGGTCCCAGGAAAGGAGGAGCGCTCTAGTTAGCGGATTCATATGCGACAGTGCCGGACAGCAGTTTTTAGTAGTCAGTAGCCAGTTTTTAGTAACGGCAACGGCTTCTGAACTGTGATTTTAGGGGATTCAGGGGATGAACTGTGAAATGGCAGTTTTTAGTAACGGCAAGGGCACAACCCACTAAAAACTGGAAACTAGAAACTGCTGTTAATCCCAATAATCCTCCAAAATCACAGTCAAAACTGCAGTTTAGTGAGGCACTTCGATCGTTGATCCAATCAGGTAGATGGCCGGATAGAAGAAGATCCACACCAGGTCCACATAGTGCCAGTAGATGGCGCAGGCTTCGACGCCCCAGTGCCGCTCGCCAGAGAAATGGCCTTTGCGCCCCAGCCACCAGACGTTGAGTATCAGGATAACGCCGGAGAGAACATGTAAAGCGTGCATGCCGGTCATGCCAAAAACGACTGCACCGAAAACGCCGTCCGTGGGTTTGAGATGCCCTTTGACCAAGCTGGGGAACATTCCCCACTCCCAGACGACGACGCCGATGAGAAAGGCAGTGCCCAGGAAAGCGGTAACGAGAAGGCTGACAAGAAAATCAGTGCGCTTGTCGTTTGCAATCGAGACTTCTGCACGGTTCATGAAGTAACTGCTGAGGAGCAGCACGGCGGTGACGACGAGGCCGGCGAGCTGGTCCAACTCAGGCCGGACAACTTCTCCGTGGGGGCCGCGCCACAGATAGAAGCGCGTGACCAGCAGGGCGAGGAAGAGGAAGGCTTCCGAGGCGAAGAACAGCCACATGCCTAGCCGGTTGCGACGCGTGTTCTCTTGGTAGGTCGGAAGATCTATTTCGTCGGCGTGGTGATGATCATCTGCGGCGTGGTCGTGACCATGTTCAGCTGTGGTAACAGTCATCAGTGATCACCCTCCGACCAGACGCTGCGAATGTGCATGAAATAGTTCACGACAAGGATGGCTTTCAACAGCGCCAGGATCATCAGAATGGCGAAGGAGTCGAATGGCGGAGTTATTGCGGCGTAATACTCCACGAGGGTCAGAATTGCCAGAACGATGGCGACGATGATTCCTTCGCGATAGATGGCTGTTTTGCGTTTGGTGGGGCTGTGTTCGCTCATTTGAACTCTCTTCTCGATGCTGTTCCGCCGAAGTGTATGCTATCCCAGAGCTATACCTGGATTGTTAGTCGTCGCCAGGGGAAGCGGTTGTTACGTAACCGGAATCGGCTAAGCCATAGTCGTAGGGTTCACCCACGACCTGCAAAGGTGCTGGGAAACTGTGTTCCGGAATCGGCGAGGGGATTTGCCATTCCGGTGAGCGGGAGCGCCAAGGGTTGTCGCCCGCTGTTACGCCCACTTCCGCATTCTGGAAGAAGTTCCACAGCATCAGCAACACACCGAAAGCGATGGCGAATCCGGCAATGGTAACGGCCAGCTGCCAGTTCTCGATCTGTCCGGCGCCCAGCGTAGGGTCGTAGTCGGCGATGCGGCGGCGCATACCCATCACGCCCACGCCCATTTGCCCCAACGTCTGCACCCAGAAGGCTGGAGTCATGATGAAGAAATGGATTTTGCCAAGGGTTTCGTTGTACATGCGACCCGTTACTTTGGGGAACCAGTAGTAGAGGGCGGCGAAGAACGGGAAGACAAAGCCGCCGAACATCGTGGCGTGAAAATGACCGACCACAAAGTAGGAGTCGTGCAACGGGAAGTCGGTGGGCACGGTGGCCAGAATTGGTCCGGTCAGGCCGCCGATCAAGAATACACTGATGGCGCCGAGGACGAAAAGCATTGGTGTATCGAAATGGATCTTTCCGCCCCAAATCGTTCCGAGCCAGCTGAAGAACTTGACACCAGTGGGGATTGCGACGAGCAGCGTCGCGTACATGAAAGGAATGCGAAGGATGTCATTGTAGCCGGACACGAACATATGGTGGCCCCAGACAATGAAGCCGACGATTGCGATCGCCATACTGGAAAGGGCGATCCATTTGTAACCGAACAACGGTTTGCGGGAGAAAACGGGCAGCAACTCGCTGACGATACCCAGGCCGGGCAACACAAATATATAGACGGCCGGGTGGCTATAGAACCAGAACAGGTGCTGGAACAGGACCGGGTCGCCGCCGCCGACCATGGGGCTGACCTCGCCAAGAATGCCGCGAGGGTCGAAGAAGCCCATTCCAATCGCTCGCTGCACGGAAACCATCAGGAAGCTGGTGCCGATCAACTGTGTGGCGGTGAGCTGGATCAGGCTGGTGGCAAAGACCGCCCAACAGAATATCGGCATGCGGAAGAGGCTCATGCCCGCGGGCCTCATGCGGAAAAGCGTGACCAAGAGGTTCAGAGAACCGACGATAGAGGACAGACCGATGGCGAAGACGCCCAGGAAGAAGAGCTGATAGCCGATGGGCCCGCGTGCGCTAAGCGGCGGATAGGCGGTCCAACCGGCATCCCAACCTCCGACAAAGAGGCTGAGCAACAAAAGAATGCTACCAGGTACGTTAAACCAGAAACCGAGCGCATTGAGGCGGGGAAAGGCCATGTCCTCGGCGCCGATCATCAGAGGCACAAGGTAGTTGGCCATGCCGCCAACGCCGAGGAGGATCGCAAAAATCATGATCATCCCGTGCATGCCGATAAAGCTGTTATACAAATCGAGGCCGAGGAACTGAAGGCCGCTGCGCGCCAACTCGGTGCGGAAGATCATGGCGACCGTACCGCCTACCATGAGGAGGAGAATGCCCCAGACGGTATACTGAACGCCGATGACTTTGTGATTGTAGTCGACGCTGAAATAGCGGGTCCAGGCTGGTTTGTCGACAGGAGGGCCGTGGTGCATCGGCGTAGGAATGCCCTTGGTCCATTTCAACCAGTCGTCCAACGAGCCGACGCCTAAGAGGAACCCGATGATACTGCAGACGGCGCCGACGGTCCAGGCCGGTTCGGCAGCCCAGGCTTCCCAGCCCAGCAGTATGCGCACAGCGCAGGTCAACAGCATGCCGATGACCATGCCAAGAACCTGGCCAACGAGACCGCGTGCGATTCCTAGAGTGAAGAGCGACATGTAGAATCTCCTGCCAGGAGTTTCAGGGCGAAACTGCAATTACGGGCGTAAACATCATTACCGTGCCTCATCGTTGTGTCATGAGGCGCATCATTCCTGCAGCTGGGCGACTTGCTCGGATTGCCAGAGTTTGAACTCTTCTTGACTGACAATCCGCACGGTGGCCAACATTCCGCTGTGGTTCGTACCGCACAACTCCGCGCAGCGCAGCACATATTCGCCAATCAAATTGGGGGTGAAGCGCACGTGCGTGACCATGCCGGGAACGGTATCTTGCTTGACACGAAACTCCGGCACCCAAAAGTTATGCAGGACATCGTCTGATGTCAGGTCCATGCGGATGGGAGTGTCCACGGGTAAGACCAATTCGGGAGTGACGGCGCCGGTCTCCGGATAGGTGAAGAGCCAGCTCCACTGCCGTCCTTCGGCGCTGACAACGTATTCGTCAGGATTCGCCTTGGTCAGATCGATCAACATGGTCGTACCGATCCAGGCGAAATAGATGACCACGAAGCAGGGCACGACGGTCCAAATGATTTCGAGGAGGCCGTTGCCGTGAATGTGCTCGCCGTCGCCCTCATCGCCGCGAGCGCGGAAGACAATCAGGGCGTAACACATAAATACGGCGACGAGGGCAAAAAGAAATGCGATCAGCCAGATATGCAGATCGAAAAGGTAATCGATAGGGCCGGCCTCGACGACTGCAGCTGCCGGTTTGAGGAGTACGCTATCCAGTATCCAGTATACGAGCAGCGTACAGATCACAATCAGCACGGTTGCGATGATAAAGTGTCGACGGTCGTTCGCCATACATCTATCCTCAGTAGTCCCAGACCGGATCGTCTTGCTGATGAAGCTGCAGGTGTGCAACCTGAAATCGCGGCTGAGGCGTCGTCTGTGCGGATGCGTCAGCCGAACGACATTGTACAAAAAGGCACAAAAGATGTCAAAGAAATAGCGGGCGGGGGTTGCGATTCAAAATGGGGGGCGAGTTTCCGGCTGCCTCTGTCCAACTGCACAGGGCTGCGGGCGAGACGCCCGCGATCCCAGTGAGGCGCCCCCAAATCTGGCGTACACCCGTGGGCGGGATTGCACAGAAGGCCGGCCGCCGCGGGGGCTCCCAATGACGCGCGAGGTCGAGGTACTGTGAATTGGACAAGTTGCCATTTCGGTCGATGAAGGATATATTTGAATATGGCTATACGCAAGTTGAACTGAGATGCGCGCCTGTTCTCAGTTCGTGGATTCAGGGGGGTTACCCAATGAGCGAGTTTTCGACGCAAGAAGCATCCGATGTAGAGGTCGATCCAGACGGCAGTCTTGCGCCTACATTGAGGGCGACCAGCCCTCTTGGGGACGCAATTGTCGAATATGAAGAACAGATGGTTCGCAAGGGCTTCAGCGAGAACACAATCAAGGCCTTTGCCAACGATCTCAAGATACTTCGAACTTTCATGGACGGTTCGGCCGTCCTGCGCGAGATTCAGACGCAGCATCTTGAGGATTTTCTCGAATGGATGCAGAGTGAACGAGGCAGGCCATGCAGCGCCAAAACGCTTTCGCGGCGAATCACCACGCTCAAAGTCTTCTTCTCCTGGCTGCATAGCGTCGGGGCCATCGGTACCGACCCCGCTGAACCGATCGTGCAGCATTCGGTCAGGACGCCTCTGCCTGTGATTCTGAACAATAACGAAGCCGGCAAGCTAATGCGAGCTTGTCAGGACTGGCTGTGGGACCGCGATAAGTCGGATGCCCGTCCTTATGTCCTTGTGAGTCTCTTGCTACAGACCGGCATCAAGAAGAGCGAGGCGGTCAAGATACTGTTAGATGACATCGAACGCTCCGAAACGCAAGAACCGTCGGTGTTCATTCGCTATGAGGAAGAGCGATACGCTCACAAGAACCGACAGCTTTCCCTAAACAGTTCCTTTTTGGGTCCGCTTGACCAGTACCTAGAGCAGTACAGCCCCGAAAACTTTCTTTTTGAATGTACGCCCCGCAACCTGGAGTACGTCTTGGAGGAGGCGGGCACTCGGGCGGGCATTCGCCGCCTCCAGGTGGGCTTTGAGACGCTGCGATGGACCAGCGCGGTACGGGACTTCAGGCAGGGGATGAAGGATGAGTCACTGAGACTTAAGATGGGGCTGAGCAAGGTTTCGTGGCGGGAAACGAGCTTCAAAATCCAGAGGCTTGCCGGCCAGTCGTAAACAAATGCGCCTCATAGTTGAAGGGCCGGGAGGCGAGTCTACAGAATAGCGTTCCGACCGGCAAGCGCGGCGGCAGCCAGCTGCTGGTATTGCCTCTGCAGTTCCAAGCGCTCTTCATACCAGGAACTCGAGAATTTCGCGAGCCGTTTGTCCCTGCCCGATCGCGCCTCTGGGAGCAGCCGTCCCAACCGCACTGTCCACCAGATCAGCATGAGCGTTTCATACACGGCGATCCGGGAACGGATCGCCGTGTCGCTTGCGCGGGCGCCGTAGAGATCTGCAAGGCGGCATGTTTGCCGGCGCGACCACGGGCTGTGGGCGGCGTGGACGAGAAAATCGGCTATCTCGAAGGCAGGGTCCCCCCAACCGCTGTACTCCCAGTCAACCGAGGCCCAGGAATTGGGCCGCCGAATGAAGTTTCGGATGTTGGGATCGCCGCGACAGAGGCGCAGAGGTGGACGCGGCCAACGCGGCCAGGAAGACGTAAGGGCCTGGCCAACGAGGTCATTCACTTCCTGCGGCCACTCCGTCCGGGGCAGGCAGTTGTGCTGGATGCTGATGGCTCGCAACGCGTCGGCCGCCGATGTTACGTAAAGTACAACGGGACGGACGGCAGGATGATCCGGCGCGACCGCGCGGGAGTGAATTGTCAGGAGATACCGGCACAAGGCGTCCCAGGCGGCGTCATCTGCGGGAGCTGCGTCTGACGATTCGCCCTCAAGCCAGGACTGCACGATAACCTGCTGGGGGTATCGGTCCCTGTCGAGGAGAAGGGGTTTGGGGGCAAGGGTTTCCGGCGTCTCAGCCAGCAAGGATAATGCGGCCCACTCCCGACCCACGCGGTCGCGCTCATCACGGACGGCAAACTTAACGACAACATCGCCTGCCGCTCCGGTCGCGCGAAATAGACGACCATTCATTCCGCCGTCAATGCGTTGAATGTGCCAGTCTTGCCATTGCCATGTGCCGCTGGCCTGTGCGGACGACGCTTGGCCGGAGCGCTCCGATGGGCGCGCCGCAGAATGGTGGGAGGTAGTTGGTTTCTCGGACTTGCCCAGACTCCCTCTATAATTCTCCTCCTGCAGTGCCTGCGCCAAATGATCCACCAGGCCGCGCAGGTCTTCGTTATCCTGCTTCATGGAATGGTCCTGGTCAGCATGCCCCACTCCTGCAATGATAGTGTTTGCGCGCGGCGGCGGGGTTCGATGCCGGAGGAGGTCAGCCAGAGATCCGCTTCTTCCTTCGAGCAGGAAAGACCGGCGCTGAGACTGTTACGAAGCTGCTTGCGCCGCTGGCCGAAGCCAGCGCGCACGATGCGGAAAAACTTGGTCGGGTCCACATCGGGGACGGCGGGCTGAGGGCGCACATCCAGGCGCACTACACGACTATCGACTTTGGGACGGGGCAGGAAAGCTCCCGCGGGGATCCTGTGCAATGCGCGCGGGTGAGCATAGAATTGCACGCTGACAGCCAGCAGTGACATTGCGCCGGGTTGGGCAACCATGCGCTGTGCCACCTCCTGCTGCACCAGCAGGACTGCCAAGGCGGGAGGAGGGTGACTCTCCAGAATATGTTTCAGGACAGCGCTAGTAATGTAGTATGGAAGGTTGGCAACTATCTTATATGGTACGGCTGCGGACGAGGAGCCAGGCTGGTTTGCGCTGAGCCCCGGCACATGCGGGCGTCCCGCCCGCGATCCCAGTAGGGGGGAAGCGTCAAATTCGGACAATTGCCCACGAACCAGCTCTGCGGGACTGAGTTCAAGAATGTCACCGTGCACAAAGGCAACGTGGGACTGGTTGGCGAACTCTGCGCGCAGAATTGGAATCAGCCTCTGATCCAGTTCGACGGCTACGACGCGGCCGGCGCGTTCGGCCAGGTGATGCGTGAGCGCGCCGAGGCCGGGACCGATCTCCAGTATGGTGTCGGTTGTCTTGAGGTCGGCGGCACGGGCGATGCGGATCAGATGAGAGGAGTCGATGAGGAGGTTCTGGCCCAGGGATTTTTTCAGGTTGAGATTGTGGCGGCGGACCAGGTCGAGTGGGTTATAGGCTCTTGGCGAAGCGTCAAATGCAGGGGGGCTGTTACTCATCCTCCAGGCTCAGGACAGTCATGAATGCCTCCTGCGGAATCTCGACGGCGCCGACCATCTTCATGCGCTTCTTGCCCGCTTTCTGGTTTTCGAGCAGTTTGCGCTTCCTGGTCACGTCGCCGCCGTAGCACTTGGAGAGCACGTCCTTGCGCACCGCCTTCACGTTGGCGCGGGAGATTACCTTGTTGCCGACGGCGGCCTGAATGGGGACAACGAACTGCTGGCGAGGGATGATCTCCTTCATCTTACTGACCATACGCTGACCTTTGTTGTAGGCATTATCGCGATGAATGATGATGCTCAGGGCGTCAACGGGTTGACCGTTGACCAGCACGTCGAGTTTGACCATGTCGGAGGCCTGATAGTCCTCCAGATTGTAGTCCATGGAGGCGTAGCCGCGCGTGCGAGCCTTGAGCTCATTGTAGAAGTCGACAATGATTTCGGCCAGGGGAATCTGGAAACTGAGCTCGACCCGCTTCGTATCCAGCCACAGCTGGTTTTTAACGCGGCCGCGGCGCTTCGTCACCATTTCGAGGATAGGGCCAATGTATTCAGACGGCGCGTAGATCTGCAAGCTGCACCACGGCTCTTCGATCCGCTCGATCTCGCTGGCGTCGGGCAGCTCTGCGGGGCTTTCGAGCAGGAACTCCCTGCCACTGGATGTCACAACACGGTAGGCCACTGAGGGAGCGGTAAAGATGATGTCCAGATCGTACTCTCTCTCGAGCCGTTCCTGTACGATCTCCATGTGGAAGAGGCCGAGAAAGCCGAGTCGGAATCCGAACCCCAAGGCCTGGCTGGTCTCCGGTTCAAAGGTGAGCGCCCCGTCGTTGAGATGCAGTTTTTCGAGGGCGTCGCGGAGATCGTGGTAATCATCGGAGTCGGTTGGATAGAGTCCGGCAAAAACCATCGGTTTCATCGGCTCGTAGCCGGGCAGCGGTTCCGCGGCAGGATCGGAGGCGAGGGTGATGGTGTCGCCGACATCCAGGTCCTGCACGCTCTTGAGACCGGTAGCGATATAGCCGACTTCGCCGGCAGTCAGTCGTGAAGTCTTGACGGGCGCAGGGGTCAGGATTCCGATCTCGATCGGGTCAATGCGTTTATTTCCTGAGATTGCCAGTAGGCCCGCAGGCGCTGTGATCGTGCCGTTCACCACCCGGATGTAGGCCACGACGCCCTTATAGGGATCGTAGTGGCAATCAAAGATCAGGGCCTGCAATTTTTCGCCGGCGTCCCCTTGCGGCGGAGGCACCTGCTCGACGATCTCCTCGAGGACCTCCTCAATGTTGACACTGTCCTTGGCGCTGATTCGCAGGACGTCGGCGGCAGGAAAAGCCAGTAGGTCCTCGATATCCTGGGCAACTTCATCGGGCACGGCCGCCGGCAGGTCGATCTTGTTCAGGACGGGGACGATGGTCAGGTCAAGTTCCATCGCGGCCAGAAGATGGGCGACCGTCTGGGCTTGAATGCCCTGGGAGGCGTCTACGACCAGTATAGCGCCCTCACATGCCTGCAGCGCGCGCTTGACCTCGTAGGTGAAATCGACGTGGCCGGGCGTATCGATCAGGTTCATCTCATAGTCTGCCGGAGACTCGCTGTTGGACTGGCGCCGGTAGATCATGCGCACGGCGCTGGCTTTGATCGTGACACCCTTTTCGCGCTCCAGGTCCATCGAGTCGAGCAGCTGCTCCTTCATCTCCCGGTCGGTGACGGTCCCGGTATGCTGAATGAGACGGTCGGCCAGTGTGCTCTTGCCGTGATCGATGTGGGCGATTATACAAAAGTTGCGGATGTGGTCCAGGTTCATGTGATTAGCGGTATTTGTCTTGAACTGTGATTTTCGGGATTACGGGGATGAACGACAGATTAACGTCAACGGCGAACTGCATTTGCAGTTGCAGTTAATCTGCAGTTAAATCTTCTAAATCCCCTTAATCATAGTCGATATTGCGCCAAGCCACAGCGTTTGCGCTGAGCCGACCGCATCCGCCGCGCCTTGGCGAAGCGCAAACGGAGGAAAATCATTGTATCCGTCACTGCCCTTAGGACCGCTATCTCTGCCTACGGCCCAGATTCTGGCAATCGTCTCTGCCTGGTTCGGACTGTCCGTCACGGCGCGGGTTGGCAGGCGTCTGCAGTTGGACCCGGACATGATCTGGAATCTGGGCACGATCGCCTTCGCAACGGGGGTTATTGTAGCCCGGCTGTCGCATGCAGTCCAGTTCTGGAGCGTCTATCGCGCGGAGCCGCTGCTCCTGATCAGCATCCGGCCGGGCGGGCTGCTGTTGTGGCCCGGAGTGGTGGGCGGCCTGGTTGCGGCCTACCTGTATATGATCCGAGTGGGAGTCGATCCAAGGCCGGTCGGGATCGCAGCTGTGTTCGGGCTGCTCGCGGGCGGGGTGGTGTTGGAGATTTCGAACTTTCTGACCGGCGCGGTTGTGGGTACTACAGGTGTGCCGCCGGGCGCGTTGTCTTGGGTTCTGGCCTGGGTGGGCAGTTCGTATGACTCGGTCCTTTCGCAACCGGCCGCGGTCCGTCATCCCATCGCGCTCTACAGGGCTATGGGAATGATGCTGATTGTTGGCAGCTTTTTGCTTTGGGGCAACTGGCGCAGACCGGGGCGGCTTGCAGCCCAGGCGGTATTGGCGCTGGCGCTGCTGCGGTTGTTCGCCGACGGGTTTGCGGCGGACAGCCGGCTTTTGGGGTCGCTGCGCTTTTCCCAGGTCGCGGCGCTGATAACAGCGGTGGGGTTGGCGCTCATGCTGGCGCAGACGGCGGGCAGAGACGGAACACCAGTTTTTAGTAGCCAGTTTTCAGTAGCCAGTAAGGGCGAACACCGGCAGACCACTCTTTGAACTGTGATTTCCAGGATTCAGGGGATGAACTGCTGATTAACTGCAACGGCAACTGCCTGTAATCCCCCTAATCCCAATAATCCCCCAAAATCACAGTCGAAACTGCTGGATTACGAGCAGGATGCCGGTTTCGATCGAGATCTGCGCTGGTGAGGAAGCAAGTGTGTTGCTCACGCCGCGCGTGCTTCCCAAGCGGAGGGTTGCGTTCACCAGCGGGTACTCGAGGCCTCGATAGGTAACGCCAGTTACTTCCTCGGTAAGGGCGACGGCGCTGACGTAGCTGCCGGTCGGCCCCGTCAGGGTCAACAGTTGGGGGCCCCGCAGCACGCGCGCCAACTGGTCCCCCTCGGCGACGGCGAGCGGCACATTCCAATTTTTTTGAGCCAATATCAGGAGATTGGCGAGAGTCTGGTCGAGGCGGCCGCCCAGAGCGCCTATCAACAGGATCTCGGTGGCGCCGTCATTGACTGCACGTGCGATCGCCAGCTCCAGATCGGTGGCGGCCTTGGCGGCTGGATGCCTCTCTACGGCGGCGCCCTCCTCCTGGAGCTTGACGAGGAGACCCTGGTCGATGCTGTCCAGGTCACCGACAATTACATTGGGCGACAGCCCCAGGGCTTCCATGTGGCGGGCGCCGCCGTCGGCGGCGATTCGATAGTCATCCCTATGCAGCCAGCGCGCCGTCGCACTATAGTCGGCTATTTCCCCATTGACGAAAACAACAGCCCGCACTTCTCCTCCGCCCCTTTATAAGAAGGCCTGCCAGGCAAAAATTGTCAACATCATCAGGCTGATGATGAACTCCACGGCCATGGCCATCAGGAAACCGCCCACATAGCCCTTAACCGCTCGCGTCGCCGCGGCCTTGTTTTGCTGCACATTCGAAGCGCCCGCCTCGGGCGCGATGTTGCTCAGTCCTGCTCCCACCCCGGAAGCAACCTGCGCGCGACGGTACTCCATCACCCACAATGCCGAAATCGAGCCGATCGCAGCCCCGATGAAGGTGCCAATGACAGGTACGCTGGAGAGCAGGATCGCGCCGAGCAATCCTCCCAATATCGATACGCCAATCGAACGCCAGCCCGCGCCCGACCGTTTGCTGCTGAGGAAACTCAGTCCCAGATCTGCGCCCCAGGCGATGATGGTCAGAACGGCCAGGATCGACAGGGTTGGCCAGCCGATGCGGGTAAAATCGTCAGCCCAGGCCCAGACCAATGCACCCAGCCAGATGAGCAGCGGTCCGGGCAGTATCGGCACAAAAGCCCCGACGATTCCCACGAAAATGAGCAAGTAGCTCAACACAAAGAAAAGGTGCGAGAGGTCAATCACGCTTGTTTACTCCTCAAGGAGAACTACGCCGTCGCGAACCTGGAGGGACAAAACCGTATCTTTAGCAAAGAGTGGCGGCACTTCCATTTCAAGGCATTCGTACAGTTCCGGCGGCACTCCGATATCGGCGAGGAAGAGTCGACCGCAGGCCGCCCGCGCCTCCGGCTGCAGCAGCCCGCGCTTAGGAAGCGCCAGTGTCATGGTTGCGGTTGCCGAGACATGCGGGACATACAGATGCCCGCTGGTTGCATCCAGTCCGCTGGGCGCGTCCAGGCTCAGGATCGGCGCTACGCTGCTGTTTGCCAACTGGATCAGATCTGCGGTCCGGCCGCGGGGATCTCCCGAAGTCCCGTAGTCGATCAGTGCGTCGACAACCAAGTCAGCCGGAGGGAGCTCCCAGCCTTCTTCCGCCCAGGCCAGTGGCGCGTCCATCTTTTGAAGAATCGAGAGTTGATCATTCATCGCGCTGGGCGGCAGATCGCTTGGCGAATGGGTCAGCACGATCTGCACCCATGCGCCCCAGTTGAGAAGGTGGCGGGCGGCTGCCAGCCCGCCGCCGCCGTTGTTGCCGCGACCGGCCAGCACGACAACAGGTCGATCCTGAAGCGCATCCTCGTCGTCTTCGTCGGACAGGATCCGCTTGGCCAGAAGGGCCAGGTTGCGCCCGGCGTTCTCCATCATCTGGAGCAGCTGGATGCCGTACTGCTCTACCATTAAGCGGTCCACTTCCCGCATCTGGTCGGCAGATAGTGCAGGAAGGATCACGAAGGTGACTCCGGCAACTGCGGAGGCACGAGCAGGAAACTGAGAAGCCAGCATGCCAGTGTCGGAATGACGATTGTGCTGGTCCACATGTGAACGGACCAAGTTGTCCCTACGGTTGGCAACAGCACGACGTAGTAGCCGCAGTAAAGGAGGAAAGGGATGGCTGGGGCCAGCCAGTGCACGGCATTCGGGTTGTCGATTGGTTTCGCCCGCCATGCCAGAAAGTCCACCGCCACAGCGGGAACGGCCATACCCAGGGCCAGCCAGATCATAATAGGACGTTCGTAATCCACAATCGCGGCGCCAAGAATGGCCAGCCATAGCACCAATGTCAATGCCCCTAGAGGCAATCGCCAGCGGCGCAGAGCCAGAAGAATAGGCCCGGCCAGCACCGCGGCAGTTACTGTGGCTCCGACCATGCCGGCTACTTTGCCAACATCATTTCGGAAGTAGTCACTGTTTGTTCCAGACGTGCCGAGCAGGACAGTTACAGGGAAGAAGAACATCAAGAAAAAGGTGAGCGCAGCCAGAAATATGCCCAGAGAAACCACCGCGGGCGCCACCTCGCGCCAACGGCTGTTGTCCTGCCGGCGCCATGCGGCGCGCAGGGGGCCGGTAACTATCAGCCCGATTCCGACTCCCAATAGAATGTGAGTGGGACTGAACAGGGCTTCGACGCCCCTCTCGATCCCGAAGAGCATGTGCCAGACCATGTCGCCGATGCCGCCGGAGGCGAAGATGAACAGACCGACGCCAGTGAGGCGATAACCGCTGGGGACGGAAAGAGCCAGCGAATATCCCCGTGCTCTGTTCATGGCTATTGCGGCGCAAAACGCGATTACCACAAGCAGGTAGCCGCTGTAGAAAAAAGCATGCCAGGGCGTGAAGAAGGACTGATCCACGCGCCCGTGGTTGTGAGCCCAGCCGTCCAAATACAACCCGCTGATGAAAATCACGTTCAGTATGTTGATCAGCCAATCAAAGTACAGACCGGAAATCGGCTTCACCGAGACGCACTCATTTGCGGTTCGGTCGTGCCAGAGGCTATGGGAATCGACGTTCGCCAAGGGCCGGCAGATGGCGTCGGCTCACGTCGATCTGACAGAATTGTTTCACTCATCATCAACATTCCGCTGATCAATACGTTCGTATCAGGCTCGGGTTTCAGTGTAGTGTAACCGAACTGCTTAGATTGTCTGAACTGTGAAACACCAGTTTTTAGTAGCCAGTAGTCAGTTTTTAGTGAACGGCAAACTAAAAACTAGAAACTGCAGTATAATCCCAATAATCCCCCAAAATCACAGTCGGTTTTGATAGGGTTTGTTTGGAGAATTTTTGTAGTAAATGGTATTCTACGCGGGGGATGCCTGATTGTTCGCCAGTCACTGTTTTATTCGCCTCCCGGAGTGGAAGCGCGCATGAATGAATTCCTAGAGCAGGCTAGACCGGTCGTGCTCTTGGCCCTGGAAGAAGATATAGGCAGCGGTGACGTGACCACTCTGGCGACTATCCCCGCCGAGACTCAGGCCAAAGGGCTTTTCCGAGCGAAGTCTTCAGGGATCATCGCCGGATTGGAGGTCGTCGAGTTGACCTATGCACTAGTCGCGGCATGGCATCGAACTACAGACCCGGCAGTTCCGCGCGGAATGGATGGGGGGGATGAAACTCGGATGGCGGCGTCGAAAGAGGGCGCCTGTCAACCCGTTCAGTACTGCTCTTTAGTGGAAGAAGGGGCGTGGGTAGATGCGGGTACTGCAATTGCCCATGCGGCCGGCCCCGCTCAGACCCTGCTGACGGCAGAAAGGGTAGCACTGAACTTTATACAGCGCATGTCGGGCATCGCGACATTGACGCGGAGCTATGTTAAGGCGGTCCAGGGCACGAAGGCCGTCATCCTGGATACGCGCAAGACGGCGCCGGGACTGCGCCTGTTCGACAAAAGGGCAGTGACGCTGGGAGGAGGCAATAATCACCGATTTGGCCTCTTCGATATGGCGCTCGTCAAGGACAATCACATCGCGGCGGCCAGAGGCATTTCGCCGGCTGTTCAGAGAATACGGAGACAGTACGAGGGAGTTGAAATCGAGGTCGAAGTGGCAAGTCTGGCGCAACTAGAAGAGGCGCTCGCGCTTGACGTAGACCGGATTCTGCTCGACAACATGACCCCTGAACAGATTGGAGAGGCTGTTTCCATCACCGCGGGTCATACGCCCCTTGAAGCCTCGGGGGGCATAAGCCTGGAGAATGTCGCGGCGATTGCCGCGACCGGCGTAGATTTCATTTCGGTGGGCGCGCTCACCCATTCGGTTCCCGCGCTGGACATCAGTTTCGATCTGGAGATGGCGGTTTGATGTTCTCCAATTGAGGACGGCTGCGTGACTTTGCGCCGACGCCTGGCAACAGCAACGGCATTGATCCACGAAGGAATGCGAAGAAAACAAGAAGAACGGCAAAAGCAGAGACAGAAAGGTTTGCGCTGAGCCGACGCCATCTGCCGGCCCTTGGCGAAGCGCAAATTCGGAGGCGTCAAACAGGCCGCTAATCTGAAAAGCGAGGTAGCACCCATGACGGCAGCAACACTGACAACACCTCTAGCAGAGATCACCGATGCCAGGTTGATGTACGAAGCACTTGCACGCAAGTTGCACAACGTAGCCCTGGAAGTAGAGTTGCGCATCAAGGCGGAGCTTGCGGCGCAGATCAACTGCCTCAAGAAGGAACGCAACGCGGTCATCCTCGGTCACAACTATATGGAGGCGGCCCTTTTCCATTCGATCCCGGACTTTGTCGGCGACTCTCTCTACCTCAGCCGGATGGCGGCCCAGACCGATAAAGACGTGATCGTCTTCTGCGGCGTGGAGTTCATGGCGGAGACGGCCAAGATTCTCAGTCCAGAGAAGACCGTCCTGCTTCCGGCTGAGAAGGCAGGGTGCTCGCTGGCCGCAAGTATTACTGCTGAGGATGTGCGCCGTCTCAAGGAGCGGTTTCCCGGCGTACCGGTGGTTACCTATGTAAACACATATGCCGACGTGAAAGCGGAGACGGACATTTGCTGCACGAGCGGCAACGCGGTCGCGGTGGTCAACTCTCTGGACTCGGATCGGGTCATTTTCCTGCCCGACGAGTATCTGGCCAAAAACGTAGCTGAGGAGACGGGCAAGCAGATAATTTTTCCGCCGTCTACCGAGGTCGAATTGGAACGCGCCACCGAACAGGAGTCCACGCCGGTTTCGTTCGAACTGCAGGCGTCGGTCCGCCGCGATCAGGAGACCGGCCACCCGAGTTTGACGCTTCGCCAAGGGCTTGGCGTCGGCGAAGCGCAAATCATCCCTTTGCAAACGGAGGAGTTCGACCTGATTGGCTGGCATGGCCGTTGCGAGGTGCACGACAAGTTCACCGTAGATGACATCCGGCGCGTGCGCGCCGAGTTCCCGGATGTTGTGATTCTCTCCCACCCGGAGTGCAGTCCGGAGGTGGTGGCGGCGTCCGACTTCACCGGCAGCACGTCAGCGATGATCCACCATGTTGAAGAGACCGACGCGCCCTGTTACCTGCTTCTGACCGAATGCTCTATGGGAGACAACATCATCGGCGCCAATCCGGACAAGGAGATGCTGCGGCTCTGCTCGGTGCGCTGCCCCCACATGAGCCAGATAACGATGGAAGACACGCTGGCCGCGCTGGAGAAGATGCAGTACGAGATCACCGTCCCCGGGGAGATTCTGGTTAAGGCGGCGCGTTCCGTCCAGCGGATGGTAGAGATCGGCTAGTTCTCAGCCGGATTGCGAAGGTCAGAGGCCAGGGGTCAGGGGTTAGCTCGCCCCTCACCTCTCGTTTGACGCTTCGCCAAGGGCCGGCAGATTTTGCGCCGACGCCCGGCAACAGCAACGGCGTTGATCCGCGGAGGACGCGGAACGGCAAAAGCTAAAGACAGGGAGGGGGGAGGCGTCAAACAGTCGGCGAAGCGCAAAGTCCCTCACCCCCAGGGTTTAACGGTATGAGCGAACCAAATTGGGTGAACCGCACCATGTGGACGGGCGACAACTTGGACATTATGCGGGGCATGAACTCGGAATCGGTAGACCTGATCTATCTGGACCCGCCCTTCAACTCCAATCGCAACTATGCCGCGCCCATCGGCTCGGAGGCGGCCGGCGCGGCCTTCAAAGACACGTGGACGCTGGACGACGTGGACCTGGCCTGGCACGGCGAAATCGCTGAACAGCACCCGGCGCTGTACGCCATCATCGGGACGGCCAGGGAAGCGCACGGCAAGGGAATGCAGTCCTATCTGATCATGATGGGTGTGCGGCTGCTGGAGATGCGGCGGCTACTCAAGCCAAACGGTTCGATTTATCTGCACTGCGATTCCACTGCCAGCCACTATTTGAAGCTGTTGATGGACGCGGTTTTCAATGCGGGGAATTTCAGAAACGAAATAACATGGAGACGCGCCAATGCTAAAGGTTTGGCCTATAAGGGATATCCAAACAATGTTGACTGTCTGCTCTACTATAGCAAGTCCTCTGAATTCACTTGGGAGCGACCGTTCCGTCCCCATGATCCCGCTTACGTCAGGAAGTTTTACCGCCACGTAGAGCCAGAAACAGGCCGTCGTTACCAGTTAGGCGATCTGGTCAATCCGAATCAAGACCGCCCCAACCTTACCTATGAGTTTCTTGGCGTTACACGAGTTTGGCGATGGACAAGAGAACGAATGGAAGAGGCTTATCAGAAAGGATTAGTCGTACAGAAACGTCCGGGGGCTGTGCCTAGGCACAAGCGTTATCTGGACGAAATGAAGGGCAATCCCGTAGACACAATTTGGGACGATATCAAGCCGATTCAGGCGAGTTCAAAAGAACGTGTCGGCTACCCTACCCAAAAACCTCTTGCACTGTTAGAACGCATCATAAAGGCAAGCAGCAACGAGGGCGATATGGTGCTGGACCCGTTTTGCGGGTGCGCGACCGCTTGCGTAGCGGCTGACCGCCTGGATCGGCACTGGGTGGGGATCGACCTTTCGCCGCTTGCGGCGCGGCTTGTCAGAAACCGGATCCAGACGGAGGGACCGCTTTACTACGATCTCATACACCGCACGGACATTCCCAGGCGTACCGATGTAGGCCGGGTTCCGCCCTATCGAACGCAGAAGCATACGCTGTTCGGGCTGCAGGAAGGGGTTTGCAACGGCTGCCGTGTTGCCTTTCCGTTTCGCAATTTTACGGTTGATCACATCATCTCTCGTTCTCGCGGCGGGACGGATCACGTGGACAATTTGCAGTTGCTGTGCGCGGCCTGTAACAGTTTGAAGGGAAACCGGGCGCAGGCGGAACTGATCGCTGCATTGAAACGGAATGAAATCATCGACTAACAATGTTCTCAGACTGGTGTTTGGTCAGGGCCGGGCCCATTTTCTGGTTTCAGAGGCCGTGCGGGGCGCGGCTGGTTCACCGAGACGGCCGGCCATTCATGCAGAAGCATGCGCCGAAGTGGAAAGATCTGGCGCCACGGGACGTGGTTGCCCGCTCGATTATTTGACGCCATCTGCCGGCCCTTGGCGAAGCGTCAAATCAGACAAATCGAGCGGGATGAAGCCTCTGCCGCCACTGTCGGGCGAGAACCAGTCGAGGAGGTCGTGGAGTTTGACGACTTCTCCAAACACGAGAACAGCCGGGGCGCGAATCTCAGCGGTTTCCATGGCCTGAGCCAAACCGGCCACCGTGGCTCTGGCCACTTTTTGATGGACGGTGGATGCGCTTGCGATGGCGGCAGCCGGGGATTCTGGATTGCGGCCGTGCGCGATGAGGGCCTCACAGATCTTTCCGGCGGAACGGACTCCCATCAAGACGACAAGGGTGGGCGTTCCGGCGATCGTTGACCAGTCGATACGCGACCCTTCTTTGGCAGGGTCCTCGTAGCCGGCGACAACGGCAAAGGCGCTTGCCTGGCCGCGATGCGTGACCGGGATGCCGGCATAGGCAGGCGCGGCGATGGCGGCGCTAATGCCGGGCACAACTTCAAAGGCAAGTCCCGCTGCGGCGAGCGCCAGACACTCCTCTCCTCCTCTGCCAAAGACGAAGCCATCGCCCCCTTTCAGGCGTACGACCTGAAGACCGGCCTGCACGCGTTCCACCAGCAGCGCATTGATGCCGTCCTGCGGCACAAACCCCAGGGGAACTGCGGGGGAACTGCGGGGGTTTCCCTGCCCTTCCCCTGCCCTTCCCCTGATTTTCCCCTGATTATGGCCCTGCTTGCCGACAAAGATTTTTTCGGCTTGGGGGCGGACTTCGTCCAAGAGTTCCTGGGCGATAAGCCGGTCGTAGATCACGACATCGGCGGCGCGCAGCAGTGCAAGGCCGCGCACGCTGATCAGGTCGGCACGCCCGGGTCCTGCGCCAACGAGATAGGCTTTGCCGGTCATTTTGAACCCCAGTCCGTTAATCTCGTTTCAGCAACGCGGCAATGCGGTCGCGGGCGGAGGTGGCTATGCCGGGCTGGCCGGTGTAGGTGCTGACGGAGACGATGAGATCATCCTGTCGCGTGACCGCGGGCGAGTGGAAGTTCCCCTCAGCAGGTGCGTCAGCTACGTTTACCGGCAGCCCCTTCCTGTGCGCGTCCTCTCCAACTTCCTGGTTGACGGTGCGCACATTGGTCGCGGCAAAAACGAGCGCAGCGTCGTCCAAGTCACCGTCACGGTAGCGGCGCCGCTTCCATTCGATCTCGCCGGTTTCGGCCCAGGCGGTTATCTGCTCGGTTGCGGATGGGCTGACCAGACGTACGGGCACTTCTCCGGCCAGAAGGCTGCGCACCTTGCGCTCGCCGACGATTCCACCGCCGACGACCACGGCAATTCGTCCGCCAAGGGAGGTCATGGTCAGAGGATAGCGCACGGTGTTTGTACCCCAATTTCTAGTTTTTAGTTTTCAGTAGTCGAGTGAACGGCAGTCACTAAAAACTGCCGTTCAGTTTTCAGTAGCGAGTAACGGCAACGGCGCAACCCACTCTTTGAACTGGATTAACTGCAACGACAGTTGCCTTTAATCCCCCTAATCCCAATAATCCCAGAAATCACAGTCAAAAACTGAAAACCGCCGTTGAACCTGCCAGAATCGCGTCGACGACTCGCATCGCCTGCAGGTTTTCGCGGACATCGTGGACGCGAACTATCTGTGCGCCGCGCTCCACTGCCATCGTGTTTGCTGCAATCGTGGCCGACAGCCGGTCATCCACCGGTATTTGCGCTTCGCCAAGGGCCGGCAGATGGCGTCGGCTCAGCGCAAAGGCGCCGCCTGCCATTTTGCCCAGAAAGCCTTTGCGAGAACAGCCGAAAAGAAGCGGATAGCCCAGTTCCTGCAGCTCATCCAGGCGGGAGATGAGAGCGGCATGCTCCGCGGGCGTCTTGCCGAATCCGATACCCGGATCGATGATGCGGTGCCAGCGGGGAACACCGTCGAGTCGGGCAAATTCAAGGGCCGCGGTTAGTTCCTTACGTACATCCGCAACCACGTCGTTCGACGGTTCGAAAGGCGCTGGCCGTGGGTCGGTTGGAGAGTCCGCGGATGGTGGGCCGGTGCGGAGAGGCGCGCGGTTGTGCATGAGAACAAGTGGAACACGACGGCGGGCCGACAATGCGCTCATCCCGTTAAACCCCAGGGGCGAACGAGGGATGAGGGGCGAGCTAACCCCTGATCCCTGACCCCTGGCCTCTGACCTTCGCAATCCGGAAACGTCGTTCAGCCAGACGGCGCCGGCATCGAGGGCAGCCTCCGCTACCTCTACCCGAAAGGTATCGACCGACAGAGGAACGTCTACGGCATCGCGCAACGCGCTGATCACGGGAACTGCCCGGTTGATTTCCTCCTCGACAGGAATGTCGACGTGCCCGGGCCGAGTGGAATAAGCGCCTACATCCAGAACGTCGGCGCCTGCGGCAGCGAAATGTCTTGCTTGAGCCAGCGCTGCCGCCACCGGATCAGGCGCGTCGGCCAAGCCGTCGCCGGAAAACGAGTCCGGCGTGATGTTGAGAATGCCCATTACGCGAGTGCCTTGCCCCCAGTGCCACAACCTTTCACCGACCGGCATCACTCGGGGCGGGACCGGCTTTTGCAGCCGCCGCCAAAGCTCCTGGACAGTTAAGCCCAGGCGGGGATGGCGCAGTTCCCTGTCCAGGTCCAACAGAGGCGCCAGCACGAAGTCTCTTTCGGGAATGCGCGGGTGGGGAATCGTCAAGTCGGGCGTATCGATTACAGCATCGTCAAAGAAGAGGATGTCAAGATCGATGACACGCGGACCGTAGCGGATCGATTTCGTCCTTCCAAGAGAGTCTTCGGTCTCCTTGACAGCGCGGAGCAGATCTGACGGTGAAAGGCGTGTGAAGACTTTACAGACCGCGTTGAGGAAGAGGGGTTGATCCGTCACCAGCATCGGAACTGTTTCGTAGAGATGGGATGTATCCACGATAGTCAGATACGATGACATGGCATCCAACGCAGTGTGGAGATAGCCGGCTCGATTTCCGATGTTGCTGCCCAGAGCAATGAAAGCTGTGTGGGACATTGTTCACCAAACCCCAGTTCACTAAAAACTGCCGTCAGGCCGATTATATACGCTTTGGCGCTCGTCCGCAGCATTGAATTCGAGTGGATGCTCTTTCTATACGTTTCAGGTATAATCGGGAAGGGTGCCTTCGCCTTTGTCTGAACTGTGATTAACGGCAACGGCGGAACGGCAGGGGAACGGCAAAGAAACGACACGGCGGCGAGCGCAGTTAATCACAGCAAATCCCAATAATCTCCCAAAATCTACAGTCTAAAATGGACGAGTTAAATATCGACTATCCGCTTACCGATGAACAGATCGCCGACTACCGTCGAGACGGCTTTGTAAAGCTCCCCACGGTGCTGTCGCCAGAAGCGCTGAAAGAGTACGGCGAAGAATTCACGCGCCTGGTGCATGCGTTAAACCAGCAGACTCTGTCCTTGGAGGAACGGAACACCTACGGGAAAGCTTTTCTACAGATTCCGAATCTTTGGGAACACAGTCAGAAGGTGAAAAGCTTCGTGCTCTGCCGCCGATTGGGCAAGATCGCGGCCGAGCTGATGGGTGTAGACGGTGTTCGTATGTATCACGACCAGGCCTTGTACAAGGAGCCGGGCGGCGGCTTTACGCCTTGGCATGTCGACCAGTTTTACTGGCCTTTGTCAAACGACAATACTGTCACCGCCTGGATTCCCTTGCAGGCGATCCCGTTGGAAATGGGGCCTCTTTCATTCTGCGTCGGAAGCCACAAGTTGTTAAAGAACCGGGATCTTTCCATCAGCGATGAGAGTGAACAGAAGATCGGCCGCACACTGCACGACTATCCGAAATGCGTTGACCCTTTTGCGTTGGGAGAGGTCAGTTTTCACTCCGGTTGGACATTTCACCGAGCGGGGCCAAACCAAAGCGATCAGATGCGGGCAGTAATGACCATCATCTATATGGAAGACGGTATGCAGGTTGCCCCCCCAAGAAACGAGAATCAGCAGAGAGACTGGGATCGCTGGCTGCCCGGCGCCCGGATAGGAGAACCGATCGACACGCCGCTGAATCCTGTAATCTATTCTGCCCGCGAATGAGGTTGGCGCCGCGCCTTCTGCTTGGACACACTGTCTTGAACTGTGAAACGGCAGTAGTCAGTAGCTAGTTTTTAGTTTTCAGTAACGGCACAGACTACTAAAAACTGAAAACCGCAGTTGGGGTATATAGTATTCTCAGGAGCAGGTTTTAATGAAAGGCGTAGCCAAACTAAGACCGGGTGTGGGGCAGGTAGGTCTGATGGACGCGCCCGAGCCGAGCGCCATCCCGGGCCACCTGGTTATTGAAGTGACGGCGGCCGGACTTTGCGGCACGGATGCTCATATCTACCATGACGAATATCCCTGCCGGCCGCCTGTAATTCTTGGCCACGAGGTCGCGGGAAAGATCGTGGATGTGGGAAGCGGCGTTTCCCGATACGCTCCTGGCAGCTCGGTTACCAGCGAACCCTACTATACGCTCTGTGGTTTGTGTTCCTATTGCCGTGCAGGGATGCCGAATCACTGTCCGAAGCGGGCGTCGATCGGAAGTGGGGTGAATGGAGCATTTGCGCGCTACGTGCTTGTGCCCGAGCGGTCGGTGCACCTGCTACCGGATGGGGTAGACGAATGGGCGGGCGCGCTGACCGAACCGCTGGCCTGCTGCGTCCACGCGCTGGAAAACTCGAAGGTGGAGCCGGGGGATTTAGCTGTGATCACCGGCCCGGGGGCCATCGGGCTGATGATGCTGCAGGTCGTCAGGGCAGCCGGCGCGCAGGCACTGGTGATTGGAACGGAAACGGACGAGGCGCGCCTGGCATTGGCGCGGCAGCTCGGGGCGGACGAGACCTTGGTCGCGGGTATAGATGACATTCGGACTTCCGTGGACGAGCGCACAGAAGGACTTGGTGCAGATGTCGCCTTCGAGTGTTCCGGCGCGGGGCCCGGCGCGCAGACAGCTCTGGGTCTGGTGCGGCACAGAGGCCGCTATGTGCAAGTGGGCCTTTTTGGCAAACCGGTGGTCTGGGATCTTGAGCAGGTCTGCATAAAGGAGGTCCAAGTGCAGGGCACTTTCGCCACAGTAGCCAGCTCCTGGCGCAAGGCTCTGTCTCTTCTCCAATCCGGCCACCTCAGGACCGCCCCGCTCATTAGCCACCGTCTCCCGCTGGAGGAATGGCAGCAAGCCTTTGACTTTTTCGAGGGCCGCGACGGGGTGAAGATCGTGTTTTCGCCAGAGTAGGCGTTTTGCGCTGAGCCGGCGGGACGGCAGTTTTTAGTAGTCAGTTTTTAGTTTTTAGTGACTGCCGTTCACTGACCACTAAAAACTAAAAACTGGGGTATCATGTCTGAGGTCGTACGTTCCACGATTCCGGCGGGCCGCCGCTGTCCGAATTGCGGTTCACGGGTCGCCCAAAACGCTGAAACCTGCTACTTCTGCGGTCATGAACTGACCGGAACTCCCAGGACAAGGCCGGCGCGCCTGAACATACGAGATGCGGTGCTGGCGGTCACTCTGCTGGTGATCGTGATCGGCTGGTGGCAGTTCGGCAGTCTGGGCGTCAATTTCCAGCGGACGAACGGATCCCAGACCGAGACCGGCCCGTCCTCGCCGGAAACGGCGGATACCCCGCCAACCAGCGACCCGGACAGTCGGCAGCCCGGAACCTCGGTCGGCCGCCACACGGTGCAGTCAGGAGAAACTTTGCTCGGAATCGCCGGCCGCTACGGGGTGACGGTTGAAGAGATCCTGGCTGCCAACAATCTGAGCGGAACGCTGATCCGGACGGGCGACGTGCTGCTCATTCCCGTCGCTGTTTCGATTTCCGAGAACGGAAGCAACGGCAGCGCGCCGACGATCTCCACGGTCTTCCGCTATGTCGTCAGGCCGGGCGATACGGTCATCTCTATTGCTGTTCGTTTCGGTACGACTGTTGCGGCAATCCAGGAAGCAAATGGAATCGGGCCGGACGACTTGATCCGACCAGAGCAGGTGTTACAGCTGCCCATCTCCGGCGTGCCTTCCACCATCCTGGCGGACGGGGCACCCGCTCCTTCGCAGCAGAACCTGAATTCAAGCCACATGTACTTGCCTCTGCAGCTACTGGGGCCGGATGACGGCGAACGGATTCCCCATTCCGAAGATGTGTTGTTTCGATGGTTGAGCGGCGGCCTCCTGGAAGAGAATGAATGGTACGTCCTCTACGTTTGGCCGTTGGAAGGATTATTCGAATTGCCGCCTCCCGTTTGGACGAAGGCCACAAGCTATCGCCTGCCGAGCCAGTGGGCGCCACCGCCGGACTGGGACGTCACTTACAGGTGGCAAACGTCAGTCGTGCGTGTTTTGACGAGCCAGGAGGGAGAGCTGAGTCTCGAGGCGGCCAGCGGCCCCGGAGAGGTACGGAGTTTCGAGTGGATTGGCGGGGGAAACTGAAGAACCCCGGTTTTCCGTTTGCCGTTCCAGCGATACGCATCCAACGGTTCGGGATGCAACCGGCCTGGGTACTGGATTGCTATATTAGGGCTATGGTTGTATAGTAGGCGGGATTTTGAAATCTGACTGCGAACGAAGCCTCTGCCGGTCTGCGATAGCCTCGCACCGGTGGCGATTGCGCTTTTGAAGTTCGTGAGTCGTGAGATTGAAGGGCGTCATCTCCCGACTCATTTGGAGAGTCAGGATTGAAATCAAGAACGGCAGTTTTTAGTGACTGCCGTTCACTGAAAACTAGAAACTGAAAACAGGGTTACAGAGCCATTAAGGAGGAATTCATGCCGCGACCAGTAACGCTCTTCACAGGTCAGTGGGCGGACTTGCCCTTCGAAACCATCTGCGAAAAGGCGAAGTCATTCGGATATGATGGTCTTGAGCTTGCCTGTTGGGGCGACCATTTCGAAGTGGACAAGGCCCTGGAAGACGACAGCTATGTCCAGGGGCGCTGGGACACATTGAACAGACACGGTTTGCAATGTTTTGCCATCAGCAACCACTTGGTCGGTCAGGCGGTCGCAGACCGTATCGACGAACGCCACGAAAGCATTCTGCCTCCGCGCATCTGGGGAGACGGCACCGAGGACGGTGTTCGCGCCCGCGCCGCAGAGGAGATGAAGGACACCGCCCGCGCGGCGGCCAAACTCGGTGTAAAGGTCGTTCCCGGATTTACCGGTTCGCCGATCTGGCACCTCGTCTACTCCTTCCCACCGAACCCGCCCGATTTTCTGGATAAGGGCCTGGCGCTCTTTGCAGAGCTGTGGACACCCATTCTGGATGTCTTCAGCGAAAACGGAGTAAAGTTCGGATTGGAAGTTCACCCGACCGAGATAGCGTTCGACATCTACAGCGCCCAGAGCGCGATCGACGCCCTGGACGGCCACGAGGCCTTCGGTTTCAACTACGACCCCAGTCACTTCGGTTATCAGGGGGTGGACTACGTCGGCTTCATCCGCAAGTTCGCTGATCGCATCTTCCATGTGCATATGAAGGATGTGGGCTGGTCGGACAGCGGGAAAGAGGCGGGTGTTTTTGGCGGCCATACAGAATTTGGCGACCATCGCCGCTACTGGGACTTCCGTTCCGTTGGGCGCGGCAATATCGACTTTGAGGCGATCATGCGGGCGTTGAACGATATCGGCTACAACGGGCCCCTTTCGATTGAATGGGAAGACGCGGGCATGGACCGTGAGCACGGCGCGACCGAATCATGCGCCTATACACGTCAGATTGATTTCCCGCCGTCCGAGATCGCCTTTGACGCAGCCTTCGCCGAATAACTGCCGGGAACAGGGGTGAGGGGACAGGGACGAGCAACGGCAACAGCAGCTAAGCCCTGACCCCTAAGCCATTCATGCCAGATACCAAGAACAAAAGAGGGACTGACTTATGAGTGAAGGATCCGGATTCACTTCGATGGCTGGGGCGCGGGCCGAAGGTGATGCCCCGGAGATCGGTGTCGGGATGCTGGGCTATGCCTTTATGGGCAAGGCCCACAGCCATGCGATGTTGAATATCGCCCACATGATGTACCCGCCGCCGGCCGTGCCGAAACTGGTGGGAATTGCGGGCCGCGACGAACAGGCTGTAGCCGAGGCTGCCAGACGCTATGGGTATGACGGCTACTATACCGACTGGCGAGCGATGCTCGACAACGACGACATACAGCTTTTCGATAACGGCGGGCCGAACGATACCCATGCAGATCCCTGTATTCTGGCCGCCGAACGCGGCAAGCACATCCTGTGTGAAAAGCCGCTGGCGCGCACGGCCGATGAGGCGCAGAGTATGGTGGAAGCCGTGCAGAAGGCGGGCGTTAAAAACATGGTCGCCTTCAACTACCGCTTCGTGCCCGCGATCCGGCAGATTCGCAAGCTGGTGGATTCCGGCCTGCTGGGCAAGATCTACCACTTCCGCGCCGTCTATCTGCAGGAGTGGGTGATGGCGCACTACGACCTGCCGATGATCTGGCGGCTGCAGAAATCGGTGGCGGGCAGCGGCGCGCTGGGAGACCTGGGCGCACACATTATCGACTTGGGCCGCTATCTGGTAGGCGAGGTAAAGAGCGTCTCTGGAATGACCCGCACCTTCATCGAAGAGCGGCCCTGGGACGACGGCACGATGGGCAAGGTTGATGTCGACGACGCCTTTACCGCGCTGCTGGAGTTCGATAACGGCGCGATCGGTACGGTTGAGGCCAGCCGCTTTGCTGCCGGGCGCAAGAACGGACAGCGCCTCGAGATCAACGCCGAAAAGGCAAGCATCGTCTTCAATCTGGAGCGTCTGAACGAACTGGAGATATTCTGGGTAGGCGATGAACCGGCTGAAGCCCAGGGCTTCCGCAACGTGCTGGTATCGGAGCCGTTCCACCCCTGGTGGGAAAACTGGTGGCCCCAGGGTCACATGATCGGCTGGGAACATACATTTGTGCATGAGATTACGCACTTGTTGGACTGCATCGTTAACGATGGCGACGTCGCTCCCATTGGCGCGGATTTTGTTGACGGCTATCGCAACGCCGTAATCTGTGACGCTATCCTGGAGTCGGCGGCAAGCGGGCGCCACGTGGACTGCGTATACGCTGCCTGAAAGCGAGAAAAGAGCGGAGAGAAGAGAGAGGAACGGCAGCGGCAGTTTCTCACTCCTCTCTCCTCGCCGTAAGGTATCCTCGAGTTTTTCGATTGGGGCGGCGCGCCTGTCGGGTCCTGTCGTCAACCCCAGGGGAACTTCCGGAAAAATTCCGGGGGAACCCCCGGGGCTCCCTGCCGTTCCCCCGCCATTCCCCTTGCCGTTCAGGGTTGGCATAGCCGCCAAGGTCATCCCTCCTCCCCAGAACGAGGAGAGAGCGGAGAGAAGAGAAGAAGAGAGGAAAGAGAGAACGGCCCACTCACTCCTCACTTCTCGCTGTTTCTCACTCCTCACTACTCAATACTCACTCCTCGATGGGCATACAGGAATCCAGCAATGAGAATCGATCGAATTGAACTCCGTCGCATCCATATGCCGTATGTGCGCCCCTTTGAGACCAGCGGCTGGCGGCACGAAGGAAGCGACGCAGTCATAGTACGGGTGGACGCAGGCGGGGTAACGGGCTGGGGCGAGTCGCCCGTCAGTGATGGTCCCTGGTACAACGAGGAGACCTTTCACACCGCGCTGATCATGCAGCGAGAGTTCTTGGGTCCGATGCTTCTGGAGGCGGATATTTCTGCGCCGGAAGAGGTGCGCGGGATCTTCAGGAAGTTGCGCGCCAACCGAATGGCCAAGGCGGGGCTGGAGTTTGCCGTCTGGGACCTTTTTGCGCGCGTTCAGACCACCTCCCTGGCCAGCCTCCTTGGCGGCACACGGGAGGAGGTGGCCGTGGGTGTGAGTGTGCCGATCCACGCAGACGTTGACGCCCTACTGGCAACAGTGGAGGGTTATCTGGCGGATGGCTACCGGCGGGTCAAACTGAAGATCAAGCCGGGCTGGGACGTCGAGCCGACGCGAGCGGTACGCGAACGCTGGCCGGACCTGTTGCTGCAGGTGGATGGCAACAGCATCTACCATCTGGAGGACGCGGAGCATCTGCGGCAGTTGGACCAGTTCGACCTGCTGCTCAACGAGCAACCGCTCGACCACGATGACATCTTCGACCACGCCAAGTTGGCAAAATTGATAGAAACGCCGGTCTGCCTGGACGAGAGTATCGTTTCCCCGGATCACGCCCGTTGGGCGCTGGAACTGGACGCGTGCGGCGTGATCAACATCAAGCCATCCCGCATTGGCGGCTTAGCCGACTCAGTGGCAGTCCACGACATGTGTCAGGCTGCGGGTATCTCCGTTTGGCACGGGGGTATGCTGGAGACTGGGATCGGGCGGGCCATCAGTGTAGCGCTGGCGAGCCTGCCAAACTTCACGCTGCCGGGCGATATCAGCGCTAACGACCGCTATTTTGAGAGGGATATCGTTACCAATCCCTTTACCCTAAACAGCAACAGTACGCTTACCGTGCCGGACGGGCCGGGGCACGGCGCGCAGGTTGACGAAAAATACCTCGAGGAAGTGACGGTAGAGAAAGTCTGCCTTTGCCGCGAAGGGTAAAGGCGAGGAGAGAGCGGAGAGGAGAAAGGCGAGAGAACGGTGGGAGAACGGCGGGAGGGTGAGGGCAGTTTCTCTTTTCTCAATACTCTTTTCTCGCTAGGGCACAAGGGCTCGGCCGCTTCAATTGTACGGTATGTAAAGTAAGCACACTTTAAGGAGGTCCTCTATGGCAAAGATGCGGGGAAAGCCCTCCTTTATCGGCATCGACCTGGCCTGGAGCGACAGAAACCCGTCGGGCGTAGCGGTAATCCGGGACGGGCGGTTGGTTGTCAGTTCCGGCGGACTGGGCAAGATGTCGGAGATCGTCGACTTCGTTGGCGATCATCTTTCCCGTCGCAATGGGTCAATTGTGGCGGTTGATGCGCCGCTTCGGGTACCCAATGAGACAGGGATCAGGCAGTGCGACCGCGCGTTGTCGGCGGACTGGCGTCGTTTTCAGGCCGGAGCGTATCCGGCGAACAGGAGGCTGCTGGAACGCGATGGCGTTGTGCGCGGGGAAGCTCTGACCGCGGCGCTGTCCGACCGATTCAAGTTTTATGAGTCGGATGTGATCCCCCGACGAACAAAGGCCCGTCTGGTTTGCGAGGTCTACTCCCATCCGGCACTGGTCAGTCTGTTTGGGCTTGAGCGCATCCTCAAGTATAAGCGTGGGCGTGGGCGGTCTTTTGAAGAGCGATGGTCGGAGTTTGATCGCTACCGAAAGCTTTTGCGGAAACTGCGCAAGGCCGATCCGCCGCTGCGCAGGACCAGGCGGCTACTCAAAAGCACGGAAGTGTACGGTCTGCGCGGCGCTGCTTTACAGGCCTACGAGGACGCACTCGATGCGATAACGTGCGCTTATATCGCCTCGTACCTCTGGAGGCACGGGCCGAGGGCGGTTACACGATACGGTTCGCTTGAGGAGGGTCACATTTTGGTGCCGCAGGCGGCAAGATTTCGATAGTTGGCGCTTGAGAGTTCTGTAGGGATCTGTGGAGAAAACAGTTTTGGTCCAGGCGGACTCGTTCGCCGCGGGTGACGGGACGACTTTGCGCCGACGCCCGGCAACAGCAACGGCATGGATCCACGAAGGACACGGAGAAACACGAAGAACGGCAAAAGCAAAGGCAGGGAGGGCGGAGGCGTCAAACCGTAAAATACAATATCCTCTCTTTGACCAGTACTGAGACTGGACCTCTAGGAATTACCCCTCTGGCCCTTACCCTTTCGACTTGCGTTCTGCATCTTCGCCCATGAATCGCGCAGCGTGATCGTGCGGTTAAAGACAAGCCGGCCGTCGGCGCTGTCAGGGTCTAGGCAGAAGTAGCCTTTACGCTCAAACTGAACGGTCTGGCCGATGTCGAGGTCCGCCGCGCTCGGCTCCAATTGTACGCTGTCCAAGACGGTCAACGAGTTGGGGGACAGGCTGGCCATGTAGTCCTGGCCCTCCGGCACATCGTAAGGATCCTCGACGTTGAAGAGACGATCGTAGAGCCTAACCTCAGCGGGAACAGCGTGGTCGGCGCTTACCCAATGGATCGTTCCGCGCACTTTGCGGCCGTCTGGGGCATAGCCGCCGCTGCGTGTCTGGATCGTAGGTGCAGTGCAGCGCGATGACCTCACCCTGGTCATTCTTTATGACCTCCTCGCAGCGAACGAAGTAGCCCCAGCGGAGACGGACTTCGCGGCCGGGCGCCATGCGATAGAACCTTCGCGGCGGGTCCTCCATGAAATCGTCCCGATCAATGTACAGGTTGCGGCTGAACGGGACGGGCCGGCTGCCAGCGCTCTCATCCTCCGGATTATTTACGGCATCGAGCCATTCGGTCTCGCCTTCGGGGTAGTTCGTGATGACGACCGGCAGGGGGTCGAGCACGCCCATCACGCGCAGGGCGGTAAGGTTCAACTCCTGGCGAATGAAGTGCTCCAGGAGTTCAATCTCTACTGTGCTGTTGGTGCGGGCGATTCCGACGTGTTGGCACAGATCGCGGAGCGCTTTGGGCGGCACGCCCCGCCGTCGCTGGCCGGCCAGTGTTGGCATGCGCGGGTCGTCCCAGCCGTTCACATGGCCTTCTTCGACAAGACGCATGAGGCGCCTTTTGCTCGTCACCGTGTAGGTGAACTCCAGCTTGGCGAACTCGATCTGGCGGGGATGGTAGACGCCCAGCGCGTCCAGGTACCAGTCGTACAACGGGCGGTGGTTCAGGTACTCGAGCGAACAGAGCGAATGGGTTACGCCTTCGATCGAGTCGGACTGGCCGTGGGCCCAATCGTACATGGGGTAGATGCACCACGTGTCACCGGTGCGTTGGTGCTCTGCATGGCGGATGCGGTACATCACGGGGTCGCGCAGGTTGATGTTGGGCGCACTCATATCGATCTTGGCGCGTAGAACCCTGGCGCCGTCGGGAAACTCGCCCGCCTTCATTCGCTGGAACAGGTCCAGGTTTTCCTCGACCGGCCGATCTCGATAGGGGCTGTTCTTGCCCGGTTCGGTCAGTGTGCCGCGGTAAGCGCGGATCTCTTCCTGGCTAAGATCGTCAACGTAGGCGTGGCCATCTTTGATGAGTTGGAGAGCCCACTCGTAAAGTTGGTCGAAATAGTCGGACGCATAGAGAACACTGGCCGGCTCGTAGCCGAGCCAGCGGATGTCCTTCAACTGAGCTTCTACAAACTCCTGCTCTTCTTTGAGAGGGTTGGTGTCGTCGAAGCGCAAATTGCAGTGGCCACCGAACTCCTTCGCCACCTCAAAGTTCAAACCGATGGCCTTGGGGTGCCCAATGTGCAGGTATCCATTGGGTTCAGGTGGGAAACGCGTCTGAAACCTCCCATTGAAGCGCCCCTTGTCAATGTCATCCGCAATTGCATCGCGAATGAAGTCCTGCGCCGTCAAAGTAGAATCGCTCATCAGTACACCTTTTGCGCTGAGCCGACCGCATCCGCCGCGCCTTGGCGAAGCGCAAACCTCGGCTAACAGACGTGTCGCCCGAAATCAGGACATCCCAATTTCGTGAACATCAGTTTCCTATACTCGTTTTTCACTGAAAGACAATATACATTTCTTCACGACGCCGGGCAAGAAAACTCAACACCAGTTTTTAGTAGCCAGTAGTCAGTTTTTAGTGAACGGCAAACTAAAAACTGCCGTTGCATCAGATACCGCTTGCGGCGGAGAAGCCCCCGTCCACGGGGACGACGATGCCAGTAACGAAGCGGGACGCCTCGCTAGCGAGCCAAATCGCGGCGCCAGTCAGTTCATCCGGCTCTCCGAACCGCCCCATGGGCGTATGATCTACGATCTGCTGCCCCCTTTCGGTCAGAACAGGGGAATCGTGCGGTCCGGCAGGGGCATCCTCTTTGATCAAGAGTGCCCGGTTCTGGTCACCGATGAAGAAACCGGGTGCAATCGCGTTCACCCGCAACCCCGGCCCGTGCTTTTCAGCCAGGTCTACGGCCAGCCAGCGGGTCAGGTTGTCGACGGCCGCCTTGGCGGCGGAATAGCCCATCACCCGCGTGAGGACCTTTTGCGCGGCCATCGATGAGATGTTGATAATCGAGCCTTTGCCCTGCTCCGCCATCGGTTTGCCGAAGATCTGTATGGGCAGAACGGTGCCGGTGAAGTTCAGATCGACGACGCCTTCGAGGGCGCCGCGCGGCACATTGAAGAAGGTAAGGTCGCCGAAAACAGTCGCGTCGGGACGATTGCCGCCGGCGGCATTGATCAGAATATCCACTTTTCCCCACTTATCGAGCAGCGTCTGCCGCGCCGCCTGCAGACTGTCTTCATCCAGGACATCCGCAGGCAGGGGAATCGCCTCTTGGCCGGCCGCCGCGATCTCTTCGGCCACCTCGCGGGCTTTATCCTTCCGCCGACCAAGGATAGCGACGCGCGCGCCGGCCGCGGCCAAGCCGCGGGACATCGCCCCTCCCAAGACACCTGTGCCGCCGGTGACAACGGCAACCTTGCCGTCCAATGAGAACTGTTCCCATGCACTCATGGTTAACTCCTAACTGTGAAAGGCGAAGGGGGAGTAGTTGTTTCTTCGCCCGGCTCCCTCCTCGCCCATAGCGGTTTTTCAGCTATAATCAGATGAAAGTGAGAGTAGGACAATCGATCGTTGCACAGCTTGTCTTCAATTTACTGCCAACTCGTGCGAGCGAAAGGAATCTTCAGTGAATTCTTCTTTACGCAAATATATGCCCGAACGGGCCGATCGGTTTTTCAGCGGCGGCAGCGCACAAAGATCTGTAGCGCGCACGCTATTCGAAAGTGTGGCCGACCTTCCTTTGATCTGCCCGCACGGCCACGTGGACCCGCTGCTCTTTGCCGATGCTTCGTACCATTTCGATTCGCCGGCAGAGTTTTTCCTGATCCCGGATCACTATGTTTTCCGAATGCTCTACTCCCAGGGCGTTCCCCTCGAAGCCCAGGGGGTGCCCATGAATGAAGGGGAGGACGCCAGCGAGGTGGAATCGGACCACCGCAAGATCTGGCAGACCTTCGCCGAAAACTATCATCTATTTCAAGGCACGCCCACCGGCCTGTGGCTGCGGGATGAACTCCATGATCTTTTTGGCGTCACCGAAAAACTGACGCCCACGAACGCCCTGGCCATCTACGACAGGATATCAGAACGGTTGGCGGCCCCCGACTTCACGCCCCGGAAGCTGTATGATCAGTTCCAAGTGGAAGTGCTGACAACGACCGACGCCGCTACCGACACGCTCGAACACCACAAGGCGATCCGGGAATCGGACTGGGATGGACGCATTTATCCAACTTTCCGCCCCGACAAGGTCGTGAACGGAATCGATTTGCCAGAATGGAAGGGTCAGATCGACCTGTTGCGCGACGTGTCAGGTATCGATATCGGGGATTATTCCTCATACATATCCGCGCTGGAAGCCCGGCGCGACTTCTTCAGAGAGATGGGGGCGACTGCCACCGATCATGCGGCGGAGACGCCGTTCACCGAGGCGCTCTCGCCCGGCGAGGCCGACGCAATCTTCCAGCGGGGCCTGGCGGGCTGCGCGTCTGCCGACGACGCACGGCGTTTTACCGGGCATATGTTAGTGGAGATGGCCCGCATGAGCAGTGAGGACGGGCTGGTCATGCAACTCCACCCCGGCTCGATCCGCAACCACAACTCCGCAGTGTTCCATCGTTTCGGCGCGGACAAGGGCGCTGACATCCCCCATGCGCTTGACTTCACCCGCAACCTGAAACCGCTCCTTGACCGCTTCGGCTCCCATCCGTCGCTGCGCCTGATCCTGTTTACGCTGGATGAATCGACCAGCGCCAGAGAGCTTGCCCCGCTGGCGGGCCACTACCCGATTCTGCGTATCGGTCCGCCCTGGTGGTTCTACGACAGCATCAACGGGATGCGAAATTTCTTCGCACAGGTGATGGAGACAGCGGGCATCTACAACACGGTCGGCTTCAATGACGATACGCGGGCGTTCGCTTCGATCCCGACCCGGCATGAGCTTTGGCGCCGCATCGCCTGCGACTGGCTTGCCGGTCTGCTCGTCCAGGGCCAGATCGACGACGAGGATGCCTTCGCCATGGCGCACGCTCTGGCGTATGGACTTGCGAAGGAGGGCTATAGGCTGTAAGGGCCGCCCGATGCCTGTTGTGCCCTGGGTATCTCCGAACTGTCTCATTTTCTGGCCCAGCGACGTCAGCTGTTGATATCCGCCTGCGTCCAATGCTGATCGATCAGCCGCCACATTTCTCGGGTCGGGTTCTTATCCTGCAGTTCGGGCGGCAGGCGATGCTGGCGCACATTGTCGTAGCTGTACAGGGCGGCGAATCGGCGAATGCTGGCCGGAATGCCGACCGACGTGAAACCGGGATGTCCGGTGGCCGGGAAGGGGCCGCCGTGGTTCATCGCCGCGGTGACGGCAACGCCGGTGGGCATCTTGTCGTTCAACAGGCGGCCCACCTTGGCGCGTAGCTGAGGCGCAAGACGGTCGTACAGGTCATCATCGGAGCCGGCGTTGTCGGTGTAGAGGCAGCCGGTCAGATTGCCTTCGAAGCAGCCGATGATCTGCTCCATCTGGTCGGCGTCCTTCGCCAATATGACCAGTGAGGAAGGTCCAAACGCCTCTGTTTGCATCGCTTCCGGATTGGAAAGAAACTCGTCACCCGACACAGTCAGCAACGTATTCTGGTAGTAGAAGCCGGCCTTGTCTGCCTCTGCTCCACCTGCGACCACTTTGGCCCCGTTGCGGGTAAGGATCTGAATCGATTCGTCCATGCCTTCGGAGACGCCGCGGTTGAGCAGGACGCCGGCTGCACCTTCATCGAAGAGCGCTGCCGACTGCTCCACAAAGGCCTTCGACTCCTCTCCTGCCATCGTCATAACCAGGCCGGGATTTGTGCAGAATTGGCCGGTTCCCATGGTACAGGAAGTAAAGAATTCCTCTGCGATCTCCTGCGAACGTTCGGCCAAGGCACCGGGCAGGAGGAGAATCGGGTTGATGCTGGACATTTCCAAATATATCGGCTTGCCGTGGCGGTCGGCGACTTCCTTCAGTCGCATGCCACCTTCGCGGCTGCCGGTAAATCCGACAGCGGCTACGCGGGGGTCGGCAATCAGATCGTAGCCGTATTGCGACTTGAAACGATAGACCAGCTGCACCAACCCCTTGGGCGCGTCTGTTTCGCTGATAGCTTCGAGCGCGGCTTCAGCCAGCAGTTGGCTTGTGCGGGAATGGCTGGAGTGCGCCTTGGCGATGACCGGGCTGCCGGCGGCGATGGCGGCGGCGAAGTCTCCACCGGCCGCGCCATTGAAGGCAAAAGGAAAGTTGTTCGGCCCGAATACGATGACGGCTCCGGGCAGGGGGCCGTAGTAAGAGCGGATGTTGGCGGCGGTGTCGATCGTGGCCTGTGTCCACGAACGCGCGCGTACGGCTGCCGCGGCCTGGCGCAGTTGGTCAGTGGTGCGGGGAAGCTCGATGGCTTTCAGGCGGGTGGGCGCGGGCAGGCCCGTCTCCAGATGGGCCGATTCGACGAGCGCGTCGGCCCGTTCTTCGATGCGGTCGGCGTATGTATCGAGAAAATCAGCCAGCAGTTGGCGGGGGGCCTGCCGCAGCTCGGACACAGCTTCGGCGGCCGCCTGCAGGACGGCCTCTATGTCATCCCATTCAGAATAGGGAAAAGACCACGGCAGCTTTTCGCCAGTCATGGGATTGGTGGACTGGTAACTGCCGGTCGGACTGGCGGCAGCGCGGAATTCTCCGTTTATCAGTAGCGGCTGCAATGACATTGGAAGTGGAAGCTCCTATGGGGTTTGATAGATATCAGAAGCTCTGATGAAAGAGGATGTCGCCTATTCTTCCAGAATTGGCACAATGTTTCAGTCCACTTCCGCCGAGCGCCGATGCCAGTCTTCGGCGAAGAGATTGAAGTGGACTCTACGGCGAGGATTGGCGGCGACTACGTCCTCATCAAGGGTGACACCAAGGCCGGGACCGGAAGGAAGGGCGAAGTAGCCGTCTTCAATCTCGGGGTTGCCTGGGGCGGCGTCCTTCACGTAGGCTTCGGCGAAATCGTTAAAGTGCTCCTGGATCTTGAAGTTGGGCGTGCAGGCTGCCAAATGCAACGCGGCCGCAGTCGAAATGGGGCCACCCACGTTGTGGGGCGCGATGAGCATGTAATAGGCTTCGGCCCAAGCGGCCAGCTTCTTCGTGTTGAGGATGCCGCCGAAATGGGTGATGTCGGGCTGGATGATATCGCAGGCCTGTAGTTCGAACAGCTCGCGGTACTCGTACATTGTATGCAAGCGCTCGCCGGTCGCGACGGGAATGCCCAGGGACGCGATGGCATCTGCGGCTTTCTTCTGCGCGGCAATATTCTCGGGGGGCACTGGCTCCTCCAGCCAGGAGGGTTTGAAGGGGGCCAACTCGCGGGCGAATTCCACTGCGGTCACAGGATTGAAACGGCCGTGCATCTCGATGAGGATCTCGACGTCCGGGCCGACCGCATCGCGCACCGCTTCCACGAGACCGATCACATAGTTCTTTTCCGCCCGCTCCATCTCGTAGAAGCCGGCGCCAAAAGGATCGAACTTGAGCGCTTTGTAGCCCTTGTCGAGCACTCTTTTTGCGGCTGCGTGGAACTCATCTGGCGTCCGTTCGCCTGTATACCAGCCGTTGGCGTAGCCCTTGATCTGATGCCTTACGGCGCCACCCAGCAATTTGTAAACAGGCTGGTCTAAGGCCTTGCCGATTATATCCCAGCAAGCGACCTCGAGCAGTGCGGTGACGGTCTGGGTAATTTCACCTGCGCGACCGAAATCCTCGCGAAACATGCGGGCGACGAGGGCCTCGACATTGAAAGGATCCTCGCCAAGTATGTAGCGAGGAGCGGCTTCGCTGAGGTAGCCGAGAACACCGTCGGTGCGGTTTAACGCCCGGCATTCGCCCACTCCGACCAACCCATCATCAGTCTCGACTTTGACTATGGTCAGGTTGCGCCATTCAGTGCCCAGCACCATCGGCGTCACTTTGGAAATCTTCATTGGGATCCTCGTGTTTGGGTATGGGATGCAAAGCTCTTTCGCGCATACTGTAACCCATATGCGGGAAACGCGCCACATTCCAGGAACAATTTAATGGCTGTCAGCGGCTGATTCGCCTTGACAGCGAATAATATTTTTTATCCAGCAATTCAATGGCCAGGTCCCACCCCCGGTGAGTCAGTTTTTGCGCTATCACAGCGCGGCACAGATTGACTCCGTTGCCTCTCTCTTGGTATAATTTCCTTAACAGTTTGCAGTTTTGGAGATTTCAAATGGTGCGGCCGTCGGGGCCGCAATGGAGAACCAGATGCCAAATATCAGGTCAGCCGCCAAGCGGGCGCGCCAAGACGTGCGCCGCCGCGAACGCAATCGAGGATATCGCAGTGCTGCCCGCACTGCCGTTAAGAAGGCACGCGTGCTCATTGAGGATGGGGACCCCGAAGCCCACGAGGCGGTGCGCGCTGCAGCCGTGGCGCTGGACAAGGCCGCCCAGCGCGGCGCGATCCATGCCAATAACGCAGCGCGGCGCAAAAGCAGACTGATGCGCCACCACTCCAAATCTTTCGCGGCATAAACGGCTACCATTTCCAGCCGGGAGATCAGCTGGACATCCTGCCGGACCGCGCACGATGATATCTTGACCACAAGCCGCCTGCCTTCGCCGCCGGCGGCTTTTTCGCGTCTTCTTATCCTGGTTTAGCGCGGTTTGTCCGCCCAAGCGCCAGTGCCCGCCGCATAGTCGCATTCCGCCTGCAGAACGCAGTGGGCGCATCGCGGCGTGCGCGCCTGGCACACTGCGCGACCGTGCCGGATCAGGTTGACATGCAGCGAATAGTAGGTCTCCGCCGGCAGGGTTGCCTCCCAGACAGCCTTGATCTTTTCGGCCGACGCCCGCCGGGCGCACATACCCAGGCGCTGGGTCTGGCGCTGAACGTGGGTATCTACCGGAAAGGCCGCCATGCCGTAGCTGAACAGCAGCACGATGCTGGCCGTTTTGTGGCCTACGCCAGGGAAGCGCTGCAAGTACGATTGCGCGGCCTCGGGATCCATCTGCCGGATGTGGTCCAGGCTGTAGCGCCCCTCCTCCCGGTGTAAGATCTCCAATGTCCCGACAACGTGAGGCGCTTTCTGGTTGTACATCCCGGCAACCCGAATCGCGTCTTTAATCTCTGCCAGAGGCGCCGTACGCACCGCGTCCCAGTCGCCGGCGAAGCGCTGTGTCAGCGTTTCGAACGCCCTGGCCGAATTGCGATCGTTGGTGTTGGCGCTAAGGATCGTGTGGATGAGTTGCTCGAAGCCGGTGCGGGCAGGTTTCCATTCCGGCTCACCGTACTCTGCCAGGAGCAACTCGTAGATATTCCTGGCCTTGGCCTCCAGTTCACCATTCGCTTCATCCATTTCCCAATTCCCTTCTCGCGGGGGAAGCCGTTCGACGCCTATGTTCCGATTGCGATGCGTGGCAGTCGAGCCATCAGCCGACTGGTCACCTCGTAATTGTTCGTCCCCAGTCGCGCGGCGGCATCCTCCGCCGAAATGCAGGCGCCCTGCTGCTTGCCTATCAGAACCACCTCTTCGTCCCGAGTAACAGGGATCCCGGTCGCCACAAGTTCGGTCACGTCAACCAGTGTATGATCCATACAGATGCGGCCCACTATCGGCGCTTCGCGGCCACCGATAAGGACGCCCCGCCACGTCCGGGGGCTGCGGGGAAAGCCGTCGGCGTAGCCCACCGGCACGACAGCTATCGTGCGCGGCCCGGGCGCCCGCCAGGCGTTGCCGTAGGAGACCGGCTCACCGGCCTCCAGGCTGCGTACCTGAGCGACGCGCGCTTTCCAACTGAGAACCGGTCGCATTCCGGCCGGAGCGGGGACCTCGGCGCTAGGTGAGAGGCCATAGAGAAGGATGCCACAGCGCACTGCATCCAAGTGCGCTCGCGGCAGATCCAGGGTTGCCGCGGAGTTGGCCGCGTGGACAATGGGCGGGCGGCAGCCGGCGCGCGCAAGCCGATCCAAAAGTGTAGTAAAGCGGTGGATCTGCTCATGGCTGTATCGTTTATCCGCTTCATCGGCGGTGCTGAAGTGCGTATAGATGCCCTCCAGGTGAAGATACACATTGCTGGAGAGCTGGGCACAAAGATCGAGCGCATCGGCGGGATCGATCCCCAGGCGGTGCATCCCCGTGTCCACTTTGACATGTACTGTCAGCGGCTTGCCAAAATGGTCGGCAGCCTTGGCGAATGCGAGGGCGGCGCGGGCTTCGTAAACGGTCGCGGTGAGATCTTGCTCCAGCAGCGTTTCCGCCAGTTCCGGCGGCGTGTAGCCAAGCAGGAGAATCGGGGCGCGCACGCCGGCCCGCCGCAGAGAGACCGCCTCATTCACGGCGGCGACCGCGAGCCGGTCCGCCCCAGCCTGGAGCGCGGCCGGCGCGATCAGATGAGCGCCGTGACCGTAGGCATTCGCCTTGACGACAGCATACAGGAGCCGGCGCGGCCCGATGCGCCGCCGAAGTTCGCGTATATTGTTTGCCAGAGCGGAAAGATCGATCTCCAGCCAGGTTGGACGCGAAGTTTGTCGCAATTGTCGCTGCTCAAGATGAGGTCCGGATGTTACCATCCGTTCAGGTTCCGCAGCCTTTGCCACTGTTCCCATTCGAGACCGGCTTCTCCGATCCGATTTGGCTTGCGTTCGCCGTGGTAGTCGCTGCCACCGGTTTCGAACAGGCCGAACCGGGCCGCCAATTCGGCAAAGCAGGCGACCGGCCTGTCGGTTGAGTCCCTTCCTTCGGGCGCATAGGGGTACTGGATTTCCAGTCCGTCGAGCCCGACGTCAACCAGACGGGATAAAGACTCTTCAAGGCTGCGAATGCGCCGGTATATGCCTGGATGGGCAAGTACGGCCTTTCCCCCTGCACCGTGTGTAAGTTCAATGGCGTCGATGACCCCAAGAATGAAGGAGCGGGGCACGTGGGTGGGGTTTTCGGCATCGGAGGCGAGGTATTGCTGGAATACGTCGCTCAAGGAGGTGAATTTGTGCGGGTTGTATTTGAGGGCGATCTGGGCGATGTGAGGGCGCCCTGGCACACCTCCTGCCAGCGCCAAGACTTCATCCACCGGCACATGCAGTCCATAGCTTTGCAGACGCTCGACCTGGCGCGACTTCTGTTCTATGCGGCTATCCTTAAGCCGGTTCAATGTATCGAGCAGGATCGGATTGGTAGGGTCGATTCCGTAGCCCAGGATGTCGAAATCCCGAAAGTCATTTTCGCGATCGCGGGCGGTACTGAATTCGACGGCGGGAAGCACATGTACACCTTTTTCTGCCCCGTGGGCCTGGGCTTGGGCCACTCCGAGAACGCTGTCGTGATCGGTTACCGCCAGAACGCGGATGCCCAGCGCCGCGGCTTTGGCAATCAGCTCCTCGGGTGTGTCAGTGCCGTCTGAACAGTTGCTGTGGACTTGCAAGTCCACCGGGTAGATTCGGGAGGGCGTGTCGCGCTGGACATCCATTGCGTTGCTATCCGATCTCTGCTGAAAGGTGGAGTTGAGTTACCCAGATGCTACACGTAGTCGTCAGCACACAAAGAAAAACGCCCGGGTGGCCCCGGACGCATTTCCAACCCCGCAATGTCGTGTGATCCAGTGGGTACGAACCGAGGTTCGTAGGTGGGCGCCGGCTGGTCGCTTCCGTCTTGCCCTATCCCGCAACGGGCGGGCTATCACATCCACGTACCTTCGCCTTGCTCCCGCGAGTCTGGTGTTGGTTCGCCCTCAAACTAGTCAATCACGGGCATTGCAGGGCTGCGGAGAAACTATAGCACAGTTTGAAACTCCCTGCCAAACAGGAATTTGACGGGCGCCCGGCGGACTACCGGGCAGATTCGAACCGAGTCGCGCGTTCACACCCTCGCGGCGCCGACAGTTCTTCAAGGCCACGAAAGTAACGCCTACTTGGCCTTCGGCAGGAGGGCAGCGCGGCACAAGAAACTGGCCGCCGTCTCACTCTGCTGATTCCTTTTGTTCCCTGACAGCAATGTGTAGTTCGGCGAGTTGATCGTCTTCAACCGGGCTCGGAGCTTCCAGTAGAAGGTCTGTCCCGGTTGCCGTCTTGGGAAAGGCCATCACCTCACGGATGCTCTGGGCATCGGCAAAGAGTGCGACCACGCGCTCGATCCCCATTGCGATACCGCCGTGCGGAGGCGCGCCATATTGGAAGGCTTCAAGCATATGGCCGAACTGTTCATCCACTTCGCTTTCGCTCAGGCCCAGACGCTGGAACATACGCATCTGCTGATCACTGCGGTGAATGCGGATGCTGCCGCCGCCGATCTCCCAGCCATTGAGAACAACATCGTAGGCTTTGGCTTTGACATCGGCAGGGCGCTGTTCAAGGATGCCCCAGTCTTCGTCACGGGCGCTGGTAAATGGATGGTGAATGGCGCCCCAGCGATCTTCCTCGCTGTCGTATTCGAGCAGGGGGAAGTCTACTACCCAGCAAAAGGCAAGGAGATTCGAATCGATCAGGTTGGCGCGTGCGCCGATCTCCAGTCGCAGGTTGGCGAGGGCAGGATTGGTAACGGCGGCATCGTCGGCCACGAGCAGAATCAGGTCTCCCTGGCCCGCGGCGGCGGCGGCGACAATGCCTGCGATTTCCTCCTCGCTGAGGAACTTGATGATCGGGCTGCGCAGACTCTCGGCCGGGAAGCGTCCGCCGGCGTCCGCTTCGCCGGTAATGCCGATCCACGCCAATCCTTTTGCCCCATAGGGCTTCACATATTCGATCAAGCCGTCGACATCTTTGCGGCTCAGTTCCGCTCCCTGCGGGTATCGAACGCCTTTGACGATGCCGCCGGCAGCAACGGCGTTCTTGAACACGCCGAAACGGCTGTTGCGAACCAGGTCGGTCACTTCGAACAGTTGGAGCCCAAAGCGAAGATCGGGGCGGTCGATGCCATATTTGGCCATCGCCTCGTCGTAGGTCAAAACCGGGAACGGGGTCTGCTGGACAGGTTTGTCACTGATTTTCGACGACAGGCTGATGAGCATCTCTTCGATGAGAGCCATCACGTCGGCGGCCTCAACGAAGCTCATCTCCAGGTCCAGTTGGGTGAATTCAGGCTGGCGGTCGGCGCGCAGGTCCTCATCGCGAAAACAGCGCGCGATCTGAAAGTAGCGCTCGAAACCGGCGATCATCAGCAGTTGTTTCATCTGCTGGGGAGATTGCGGCAACGCGTAGAAGCGGCCCGGATGAATGCGGCTGGGCACCACGAAGTCCCGCGCGCCTTCCGGTGTGCTCTTGAGCAGGATCGGCGTCTCGACTTCGAGAAAGTCCCGATCGTAGAAATAGTTACGGATGAAGCGGACGATCTCATGCCGCAACCGCAGATTGTTGGCCAGCTTGGGGCGCCGGAGATCGAGGTAACGAAACTTCAGCCGCACTGCCTCGTCGACCTCGTCGCCCTGACTGCCGCTGATGACGAAGGGGGGCGTTCGGGCCTCGCTCAGGATTTCCAGATCGGTGGCGATGACCTCGATTTCCCCTGTTTCCAGTTCAGGGTTTTCAAAGCCCTGCGGGCGCATTTGTACTGAGCCGCTCACTTTGACGACAAACTCGCTGCGCACCTGGGATGCGACTTCAAGCGCTCCCGAACCGTTCTTGCTATTGTTGGAGCCATTGGACGGATTGGCCGCATTCGGCAGATCGAGTACAGGGTCATCCGAAACGGTGACCTGTGTAATGCCAAAACGGTCGCGCAAGTCCAGGAAAATCAGTCCGCCGTGATCGCGGCGGCGGTTGACCCACCCGGAAAGAGTGACCGCTTTCCCGGCATCGCTGGCTCGCAGTTCGCCACAAGTATGGGTCTTCAGCATAACAGTGCTCCGTAAGGTTGGAACGGTAAGATCGCGCAGTGAGTGGGCGCACAGTGCACCAGAGCAGTCTTAGCTCTTGGTTTATTGCGCTGTCCACGTCCTGGCACGCATCACAAGAAGCCCAATTATAGATGGGACGCGTTGGCGATGCAATTTTTCAACCCAGTCTGGCTGTCCTAAGTAGAACTTTGAATGGATTTGACGAGGCGTAGGCTGGCCTTTATCGTACTGGACTGATGAATCATTTCCAGGAGCTTCCGCATCAATTTCAGTCACCATCCAACGAGGAGCAATTTCATGCCGGTAAAGATTGCGCAGGTAGAAAAGCGGTTTGCAAGTCCGGGGCCGCATCCCAACGGATTGCAGGCCAGCGCCGATGGACTGTGGTGTATTGACCAGGGCAACGATCGGCTCTATCGGCAGGACTACGAGACGGGAGAGGTGCTGTTCGACGTCCAGACCGACACGGTCAAGTCGAGCGGCATTACATTAGGCGGCGGCTATGTTTGGATCGCTTCCACCTATGAGAGGAAAATAGCGCAATTGGACGCGGAAACGGGCCGGACGGTAGCCAAGTACAGCTCGCCCGGAGCCGGTGTCGTTGCGTGGCGGGAGGGCGCGGCCGACGCCCAGGAGACAGGCGCCCACGGCTTGGAGTGGCGCGGAGGCAGGCTGTTTGTCGCCTCCCCGCCTTCGCAGATGGTACACGTCATGGATCCAGACGGCTGGCAGGAGGTGTACAGCATCCGCGTACCAGGGCTTCGGGTACACGGCATCGCATGGTCGGAAGATGGGAAACTGTGGGCCGCTGATACATCAGCGGGCACGGTCTGCCTGCTCGATCCTGAAAGTGGACGTATCTTTGATGTGATACGTGTAGAGGCGCCTGACGAAGTCCACGGCATGACCATACACGAAGGTGTGCTGTGGTTTTGCAATGCTGAAACATGCGAGATCGGCAGGCTATTGGTCGCTTGACTTACATTGTTTTCGTGCACATTCGTTTTCCGTTTTCCGAAAAAAGTACTGCCCGCGGACTGACGGCCTGACGGGCTGCCGTGGTGAACTGCACGGGAAAAGTCGCTGTTTCTATCGCAGCGCAGAATGTACGGGTAGAGACGTTCCCGCCCCGTCAATGTTGACCTCTCCTTAACCTGACGTTAAAGGATTTGTGTAACAATTGGAGCAAGCTGCAGCAAGCCGCTGACGGCATGTACTGGCTTGCCGTTGTCTCATTGAAGGAGGAGTAGCTTCAGATTCGGGGCACAGGGGGTGCATCCCAGATTTGGGGTTGCCCAGAGGAGTGGGCTGCGGATCCCAGTGTAACTCCCCAGAGGTAGACCGAAACTCGCCCCCATTTTGGGACGCACCCGGACACAGGTCTTTCGTTGACGAGAAGTTCGGCTTGCACTATACTATGGTCGAAAAATTCGGCGTAGGCGCACTGGCACTGCAAAACTGGGAAAGCGGCCTCCACGTGGATAGTACAGCTTCTCAACCCGCGGCATTCCGCAGTGATCTCCAGCAACAGGTACGGGCAGCCCCAAGTTGGTTCCGTGGGCGGCAAGGCAGGCGACTGCGCGAGATGCTGCTCGCCTATTCGTTTCTGGCGCCCGCCTTTATTATAATCGGCCTTTTTGGCCTTTTTCCCCTTGCATTCGCCGCATATGAGAGCACGTTGCGCGGCCTGAACAAGATCGTCGGCTCTTACGACGGATTGGGCAACTACGTCAAGGCTGTTGACAACCTCATTTACATCATCACATTTTGGATGGCAGTCGGCCTAGTCTATTTCGCCGTGAGCGCGATCGCGCGCGCTGTTCAGGAGCATCGGCAAGAGCAGACGAATGCGATGCGGTGGGTGTTGCCCGCGATTCTGGCAGCGGCAGGCGCTGCTCTGTTTGCCCGTTTTGTATTTATTCTTCTGCCGGAGATGCTGCTAATTCCATCGAAACTGCGAGGGCAGAACAACACGCAAGAAGCATTTCGCAGTCTAGTGGTGGAGACATGGTGGCTGCCCAAGGTTCAGGTTGCGCTTTGGGTCGCGGTCGTCTTGCTGGCCGGAGGGGTGGTATGGGGGTTGTTCGTCAATCGCACCGTGGCCCGAGACAGTCGAGACCCAATCTATTTCGTACCTTTCTTCAGTGCCGGCATCAGTTTAATGGGCGCCGCCGCTCTCATTTGGCTGACATGGAATGAGATAAACGCTGCTTACGCCGAAGCGCTAGAAGAGGGCATAGGGCTGGAACTTTGGTCGCAAATCGTTACCATCAGTGCAGGATTCCTACTGCTCCTGCTGGCTTGGCGACTTTGGGAGAGCGCGGGGCACCGGTCTTCAAATACCGGCATGGCAGTGCGGCTGGCAGGGGCGATAGCGCTGATGGCTGGGGCCTGGGTATTGATCGCGGAATTGCCGCGGGTCGTCTCCGCGGGTGACGAGGACTGGTGGAACGGGTTGATGGCAACCGTGTTCTACGTACTGGGAACGGTGCCGATTCAATTGGGGCTAGCATTAATTCTGGCAGCGCTTCTCTTCCAGAAAATACGAGGACAGACACTCTTTCGAGTACTCTATTTTCTGCCCTACGTAGCGCCGTTTGTCGGCACGGCCGCGGTATTCCGGATCATATTTTCCAACAGGCCGACTGCGCCGCTGAACAGCTTGTTGGACCTGTTCGGCGCGGAACCGCTGCTCTGGTTGAGCGAGCCAGCCGGGATCATCCAAATGATCACCGGTGGGAAGATCGATTTGGGGCCAATTCTGTCGGGACCCAGCCTGGCGCTGGTGGCGATAATGATTTACGGCATATGGACGTATGTCGGCTTTGATACGGTAATCTTTCTGGCCGGTCTGGGCGCGATACCCAACGAGCTATATGAGGTCGCTGATATCGACGGCGCAGGAGGATGGGCCCAGTTCCGGCATGTCACGCTGCCGCTGCTCTCGCCGACGATCTACTTCCTTTCTCTGTATGCGGTGATAGGTACATTCAAGGCCTTCAATCACATTTTCGTGTTACGGCAGGCGGCGGCGCTGGGCACGACGGATACGGCCAGCATCGTCATATTTCAGGCGTTCAAACGGGATACGAGGTACGGGTACGCTTCAGCACTGGCCATTCTGCTCTTGCTCATTATTATGATTATTACCCTGGTCAACAACCGGATTGCCAGCAGGAGAGTCTTCTATGGCTAGTGGGGCAGTTGGAGGAGGCGCCGTTCGATACCGGCTGGCGGACCCGGCTGCGCGTCGAGCTGCGATTAATCAGGCGATTATCTATGTTGTTCTGATAGTCGGGGCGGCCGCCTCGATTCTGCCCTTTCTCTACACGGTCAGTGTTTCTCTTATGAATCTTACCGAAGCCACAGGGGGCCGGGCGCTGCCCGCCACGCCGCAGTGGAGCAACTACGTCGAGGCATGGCAAGACGCGCAGTTTTCGCTGTACTTCATGAACAGTGTCAAGATCACACTGATTTCGGTTGGTGGAGCATTGGTCTTTTGCGCGCTGGCGGCCTACGCCTTCGCCCAGATGGAGTTTCCCGGCAAGAGCTTTCTGTTCACGTTGCTGCTCTCGACTTTGATGCTACCTGAGGCCATAACCTGGGTGCCTAATTTCATCACTGTGTCCTGGTTGGGACGCATCAGCCCGGTTCCCTGGCTCAACAACTGGCCTTCGTTGACGATTCCTTTTATGGCGAGCGCATTCGGCATTTTTCTACTTCGTCAGTTCTTTCAGCAGATCCCGCGCGAGTTGTGGGATTCCGCTCAGATAGACGGATCGGGGCACCTGCGTTACCTGGTCAGAGTAGTCCTGCCGCTTTCGAGCGCCGCGGTAATGACGCTGGTGCTATTTGGGTTTGTTGGCGCTTGGAACGCACTGGCTTGGCCGATTCTTGTGACGACCACACCGGACTGGCGGCCAATTTCGTACGGTTTGCTGTCCTTTTTAGACGAAGCGGGAGCGTTGTTGCATTTGCAGATGGCAGGGGCAATCATCACGATGTTGCCTATCGTGGTGCTTTATTTCTTTACGCAGCGCCATTTCATTGAAGGTATCGCCACGACAGGTCTGAAGGGGTAGAAGGACGGTTCCGACCGAGCTCAGGAAAATTCGCGTCCAAGATGGTTGGACTGCGACTTTCAAATTCGTGTTTTCCGTACAGGTATTCAAACACAACAGGAGATCAAACCCTATGAATACAAATCGTATGTGGATATTGGCCGCGCTCATGGTCGCCGCGCTGGTTCTGGCCGCGTGTCCGGCCCCGGCGGCCCAAGCGCCGGCGGCGATGGAGGAGGAAGCTCCGGCCGAAGAGGCGATGGATGCGGGGCCCTGCGCACCGGCGGCGGACGGTCCGCTGGCAGGCATTGACCCGCGCGGTCAAACGATCGTCTGGTGGCACCAGCACAGCGGCTCACGCGAGGAGAAGCTGGCGGTCATTGTTGAAGACTTTAACACCAACAATGAGTGCGGCATCGTCCTTGATGCTCAGAATCAGGGCGGGTACAACGATATTCGCGACAAGGTTAACGCCAGCACTGCGTCGGGTGAGCAGCCTGCGAGCCTGATTGTCGGCTATCAGAACGACCAGGCTTTCTACCAGTTGAACGAAGTACTGGCCGACTTCGACAAGTTTATCGATGACCCGACGTGGGGTCTGTCGGCAGAAGAGAGGGACGACTTCTTCGCAAGTTTCATTGAGCAGGGCGTCCACCCGGTCTTCGACGGCCAGCGGCTGGGCTTTCCGCCCAACCGCTCGATGGAGGTCTTGTACTACAACCAGACCTGGCTGGAAGAGTTAGGTTTCGACGGACCGCCTTCGACGCCGGCAGAGTTTGAGGAGATGGCATGCGCTGCGGCGGAAGCGAACGGCGATGGCACCGGCGGCTACATTTTGCGCGATGATGCCTCGGCGACGGCGTCCTGGACATTCGCTCTTGGCGGCGACGTGCTGAACGAGGACAACACCGGCTACGTTTACAACGGACAGGCCACGATCGACGCCATGACTATGCTGAAGCGGATGTTGGATAACGGTTGCGCCTACTTCTTTACTGAAGGCTACCCGAATCCAGAGTTTGCGGCGCGTCGTGCCAGTTTTACGCAGGGTTCCAGTTCCGGTCTGCCCTTCTATGCTAACGACATGGTGACAATTGCGGAAGAGCAGGGACGCGACATGGATGTGTGGGGCGTGACCGCGATTCCCCATACGACTGAGAATCCGGTGCAGAATATCTACGGCGCCGACGTCATGATCACGGCCGGCCCGCCGGAGCAGGAACTGGCGGCGTGGTTGTTCATCAAGTGGTTCACGACTCCGGAGGTTCAGGCGCGTTGGGTAGAGGCCAGCAACTACTTCCCCACCCGTGCAGGAACGGAAGCGCATCTGAGCGGCTACGTGGAGGAGAACCCGCAGTATGGCGAGGCCCTGGCCCTGTTGGGTTACGGAGCGTATGAGCCGCAGCTTATTTCTTACCAGGCTGTGCGCGATGCCGCGGAAACGGCCTTCAATGAGATCATGCAGGGCGCGGACATCCAGGCGACGCTCGATGCGTTGACAGAGACGGCCAATGAACTACAGGAAGAGTTGATGGGTGAGGTAGAGTAAAGGAGCGTGACAGGTGTTATAGCAGCATCTAAGTCACCGAATTGCAGCGTAAATGGAGTGGAGGGGGTTGCCCCTCCACTCTTCTTTTTTCAGGATTCTGAATTCCGAGCGTTCTTGTCGGCTGCCTTAGGCCCGCGGCGCGGCCGACTGCGGAAGTCCAGTTGCTGGAATCGCTCGAAGTGGCGCTTGCTGCCATCTTCCTGCTCCTCCCCACCCCACTCTCGCATGCGTTTTTCGGTGGCCTCCAGGTCGTCGAACTGACTTTCGTGACAGAGAATCGCCTTGATCTTCAGTTCAAGATCGTCGGTGATGTCCACTTCAACGTCGGCCTCTTCGGCATGGCTGATGTAGAGCTGGCTGATATTGTGAGGAGGATAGCCCTCGTTCGTCAGGTCGGGGTAGAACATCGGGTTGTCGGCCGCCGGGAAGATTGCCTCGAGTGCGATGAGTCCGGCATTGCGATGGTCGGGATGGTTGATGTAACCGCGCCCAGAAACATAGCGGTCCGGACTGTTGCAGATGATGATTTGTGGTCGAATGCGGCGGATTTCGCGACACACTCGCTTGCGGATCTCGGGCGTAGGACGCAGAAAGCCGTCTTCCTCATCCATAAACAGGACGTTCTTAACCCCGCAAATCGCGGCCGCCTTACGCTGCTCCTCTTTGCGCATCAGGATAAGTTGGTGACGAGTTACGAGCGGATTGTGGTTGCCCTTGTCGCCATTGGTCAGAATCATATAGGTGACCTCGATACCCTGGCGCGCCATTTGAATGGCCGAACCGGCGCAGGAAAAGTCAGGGTCATCCGGGTGGGCCATAATTATCATTACGCGCTCCACCTCTGACCAGTCCGGGGGTTTCATTTCGCGGGAATCGGTCATGTGTTTGCCTCCTGAGACAACGGAAGAGTCAACGGACAGAAAAGCCCCTGCGGGCGCAGGGGCGAAGTTTCGAATCGAACGGACCGGCTCTGATTTGCATTGTCGTGCCACTTACGAACTCTGAGAGACGAAGTCACCCGCTATTGCTCATCAGACAGTGCGAGAGCGGGCCTGTGCGAAGAAATCGATTCAGGTTAAACCATATCGAGAGCTTCGTAACCCGGTCCTTCCTCGAAGTACATGGCGTTCAGTTCAGTGGTGTAGGCGTACTCCTCCGGCAAATCTTCCTCGGGCAAAATAGCATCCGTCGGACATTCCGGTACGCACGCGCCGCAGTCGATACAGGTTTCCGGATCAATATAGTACCAGGGCCATTCCTCTTCAGGCATGCCTGGGATTATGCATTCCACGGGGCAGACTTCTACGCAGGCACCGTCTCGGATGCACAAATCAAAGATCACGTGGGTCATTGGATTGACTCCTCTATCAAGCTAAGTGAAGCAGAATGTGAATCGGTAACCCCTCTAAGCAGAGTGGCGCACGATTCAAATGCACCATACAACAGGTATGATAGCCAGTGCAAATCTTTTTGTAGTCTGTTGAACTATAGGCTGCAAGTAACCAATTCAGCAGGAAGATCCAGCGGATGGGGCCTTCTGTTCAGAACGATTTCGAGGCCGTGAGGCGCGAACAGGCCTCATGGCTCAACCGCTTTCGTCGGGCAGGTGTGTGCGGGCAAATCAGATTACTCTTTACGGTCAGCCAGGGGAAACCTGGGTACGACGCCTGGATTGACGAGGTGTTCGGCAGGCGGCCAGTAACCGCTGAGTGCAGCCGCCGCGTTGCCAATGCCGCCATCGGTTACGTCCTGCATGGCCTGCACTGATATGGCGCCGACATGGGGCGTGAGAATCACATTGTCGAGAGACAACAGGGGGTGGTCCGGTGGCCTCTCTTCCTGCACGAACACATCAATGCCTTCGAACGTGTCGATTCCAGCGCCAGTCAACGCGCCTTCGCGCAAGAGTTCCACAAGCGCCGTCTCATCCACGATCGCCCCGCGCGAAGTGTTAATCAGGTAGGCCCCCGGCTTCATTGTGCGTAACCTGGCCTCATCGAGGAGATGGTAGGTCTCATCGGTCAGGGGCAGGTGAAGAGACACATAGTCCGACTGTGCGAGCATCTCCTCCAAGCCCATCATCTCTACGCCCAACTCATCGGCGTCATCCCTGGGCGCGTCCATATTGCGGCGAGTGGCGACGACTTGCAGCCCGAAGCCCTGCGCCCGCCGGGCCACCGCGCGCGCAGAGTTGCCGAAGCCGATTAGGCCCAGCACGCGCCCGGCAAGACGTTGATTGGTGGAGGCTTGGCTACGCCCCTTGCTCCAGGCGCCCGCGGACATGGCCTGCGACATCTGCGGCAGCTTACGCGCGAGGGCCAGCAGCAACGCCATCGTATGGTCGGCCTGCTCCTCGACGCAGAAAGTAGGGACATTGGTAACCAGGATGCCTCTGCGGGTCGCGGCGGCAACGTCGATCTTGTCGGTCCCCGTTCCAAGGCGGGAGATTACACGGCAGCGGCTCAAGCTTTCGATTACCCCTTCGGGCAGCGCGGTAGAGACGACGAAGATAGCATCGCAGTCGCTAACCCGGGGAATGATCGTTGAGGGCGTGTTGGCCTCCACCTCGAAAGGGTGTAAGTAGTGCTCGCGAAAGCGATCCCTTTCGTACTGAGACATCGGTGAAAGTTCGGAGTTCAGACGCACCACGCGGAAATCTTGCAGATGACTCCAGTTAGACATTGGTTGGCCTTTTTCCTGTCAACTTTGCCCGGAAAGCTGTTCTGCAGTCGTTTGCAAGGCCAAGCGCGCCAATACTTACTGGCGCCTTCCCTTCATTTGAATCCTATTGCGAGCAATCCGGGGCTGTGCTAAGCTTTCGACTATAAGGAGTATACTTTCTCCGGTTTTCAACTGTCAATCGCATTGCGGCACTCTGCACCAGTTGCCGGGGGATCTCGTTGTACATCCTCAGGCTATGATTGACCCATCATCTCGGCTTGACATCGCTACAACTCGAGACTTCCTTCAATTTGGACTGCGATGTCCCACGGTGCGGAGATTTCACCATCAATTCCGATTGAAGAGTCGGCGACCTTACTGGCCGCTTTGGCCGTCTTTTGCGCTGCTAGGGTTCACCCGCGCAGACGGCGCCACTCATACCGACCAAGTTACGGAACTGAAGCCGGACGGCCTTCGTCTTACGGGGGCCGGGTTAGCAGTTGAGTCAAGTCAAGGTTGACCTGATCGAGGCGGCGAAGCAAAGGCCACTCTTTTTGAACAGATCCATGTCAAGTAGAAGGATTAGGAGTCAGAGGTGAAGATTCAGAAGCTCGAGACGATCTGGTTTGAGGAGCAGTTCAATACGCTCTGGCTGCGCATCCACACCGACGAAGGGCTGATCGGGCTGGGCGAAACGTACTATGTGCCCCGTGCCGTTGCCGCGGTGATTCATGATGTTTTCGCCAACCTGCTAGTGGGGCGCTCCGTGTTTGACATCGAGAACCATTGGAACAACATGTTTGCCACGGTGAACTTTTTCGGGTTCGCCGGAGCGGAGACCCGCGCCATATCGACAGTTGACGTGGCTCTGTGGGACCTGCTGGGGCAGTACACAGGCCAGCCGATTTACAACCTGTTGGGCGGACGAAACCGAGATCGCATTCCTATCTACAACACGTGTGTAAGCCACGGCCCTCACATGGATTACCACGCGTGGATGGAAGGGAGAGCAGGCGAGCTGGCGCAGGAGCTGCTGGCTTCGGGAGTCCGGGCGATGAAGATCTGGCCCTGGGACCAGTTCGGCGTTTCGCTGGGGGGTCCAGTGGGGCAGCGGGCCGGTGTAGGCGCTGTGGGCCCTGTGGGTCACTACATGGATCCGGACAGTCTCAAGCGCGGGCTCGAACCGGTCCAACAGATACGGGCGGCAGTGGGTGACAGGATGCAGATCGCGATCGAAGGGCACGCGCGTTGGAACCTGCCAATCGCGATAGACATTGGACGGGCACTGGAAGCGTACGACATCATGTGGCTGGAAGAGATCATCCCACCTGACAACGTGGATTCCTATGCCCGCCTGGCCGCGGCGACTAAGGTGCCCCTGTGCGTGAGCGAGCGACTTTTCACCCGGTTCGGTTTTCGGCAGGTCGTGGAGAAGAACGCGGCCCACATTGTAATGCCCGATATGGCTTGGACGGGCGGTCTGACCGAGACGCGTAAGATTGTTGCAATGGCGGATACCTATTACCTGCCTTTTACTACCCATGACACGATCGGTCCTGTAGCGTTGTGGTCGGCCGCCCACCTGGCGGCGCACGCGCCTAATGCCATGATCATGGAGACCGTGCGGGCGTACACGGAGGGTTGGTACAACGATGTGATGACGGAACGGCTGGTGATCCGGGACGGTTACATTGAGTTTCCTGACCGGCCTGGGCTCGGAACGGCGCTGCGGCCGGAGGTTCTGGCGCGCAGTGATGTTCACGTTGAAGTCAGCGACGCGTCCAGGCTTAAGGATGTTTCAACGGGATAGAGTGCATTCTCGGCTGGTTGTAACGCAACGCCATGCCACGTTGCATTTTGGTTGACGGAGCCAATGGATTTGGAGCACGTTAGTGGGTCCTCAACCGTGAGCCAATGACACCGACTATAAGGTATCAGACTTGAGACTGCCGACGGAGAAGACGCAGGATCATCAAACTCCTTTTCAACCTGTGTCTTGGCTAATGGATTCAGATCGCCTTCATTTCGGGACGGAGGAGCGTCATGCCACGCATCTTAGCGTTTCGCCGAACGGGAAAAAGTAAAAGGACACTGTCGCAGGTTTCGAATTTGCAATATGTATAATTGTACATAATAATGCTTCCAAAGAGAATAGAATGGTCTGAGGCAAAGCGAAAGTCCAATCTTCGCAAGCACAAGTTGGACTTTGTCAATGCGAGAAGAGTCTTTGAAGGGCCTGTCGTCTCCTTTGAGGACGACAGATTTGATTACAACGAGGATAGGTATATCTCGATTGGAATGTTGAAAGGGATTGTAGTGGTAATTGCCCATACCGAGAGAGAAGAAGCAGTTCGCATCATTTCAATGAGAAAGGCGACAACCAATGAACAACGATACTACCTTGGAGAGTTCGCAGACGGACTGGAAAACTTTGGAAGACATGAAGGATGAGGATATCGATCTCAGTGAGATACCGGAAGTTACGGCGGAACAGATAGCTCGCGCCACTTTGCGTGTTGGAGGTAAGCCTGTTTCAAGACGAAAGGTGAGGGTAAACATCTATTTGGACGCAGAAGTGGTTGCGTATTTCAAGGCGCAAGCGGGTGGCCGGGGATATCAGACGTTGGTCAATGAGGCGCTGAAGGAGAGTATTCGAAGAGAAGAAATTGAGACTCTTCTGCGGCGTGTCATTAGAGAAGAATTAAGCCCTGGAGCTGAGCCAGCATAATGCCCACAGTTTCTCGCCGGGACTGTGGTTCGCAGAATGCGGACATGTCCAACGATTGTGTTCAGTTACTGCCAGGTCTTGCATGTCGGCATTGAAGTACCGTTGCGTCGACGCCGTCAAGTGACCTCCTGTCCACTCCGGTGCTGAAAAGGCGCACTCTTCACCAGACCACTCTTTCAACCCTTATCTACAACAAAAGAGAAGATCACATGAAGATGAACGTCGTGATTGCGTACCCCGGATTCGGGGATATCGAGATAGAAAAAGAGATACTCAGCGCCGCGGGCCTGGAGATTGAGCATGTCGGCAACCTGGACACGAAAGAGGCCAGGCAGGCTGCACGGGGATGTGATGCTCTGATGGTCACGATCCAGTCGGTGCGGGCGGATCTCATCCGGAGCTTGGAACGTTGCCGGCTGATCTGCCGCGTTGGCACTGGTTTGGACGCGATTGACATCGGAGCGGCCACGGAGCGGGGCATTTGGGTAACTTATGCGCCGGACTATTCGATTGATGAGGTCTCTACGCACGCCATAGCGCTGGTGCTGGCACAGGCGCGCGGTCTGCCCGGTCTTCTCGGCGCGACACGCCAGGGAATCTGGAACAGTGAATCGGGCGGCATTCTCCACCGGTTCGGCGACCAGACCCTGGGCGTCATAGGGTGCGGTCGGATTGGCCAGGCGACAGCGGTCAAGGGGCGCGGGTTGGGACTCGATGTGCTGGCTCACGACCCATATGTGGACGCGGGGAGCATGGAGCAAATGCTGGGTGTACAGTTGGTCGACTTAGAGACGGTTCTACGCAATTCAGACTTTATTTCCTTGCATTCACCACTGACTGATGAGACCCGCCACCTGATCAATGCAGAGACGCTGGCGATGATGAAGCCGACCGCCTATCTGGTGAACGCGGCGCGCGGGGCCTTGGTCGATGAGGACGCGCTGCTGGCACGCAGTTCAGGGCGGCCAGATCGCCGGCGCTGCGCTGGATGTGTTGAATGTCGAACCGGTGGCGGCGGACCATCCCTTCCTGAAGGAAGAGCGCATCTTGCTCACGCCCCATGCCGGGTGGTATTCTGAGGAATCCAAGATCGACGTGCGCGTGCAGGGGGCGGAAGAGGTGGTACGCGTTTTGCGAGGAGAAAGGCCGCGTGCGCCGGTCAATGAGGTTCCCAATGGATAAAAGCTGCAAAGGAGATCGAGCGCGATGACCCATCCACTTTTTGACCTGACCGACCGCGTTGCTATCGTATCGGGCGCGGCCAGCGGCATGGGACGTATCACGTCGATAGCCTATGCCGAGGTCGGCGCGGATGTCGTGCTGCTCGACATCAACGAGGTCGGCGCACAGGAGACCGCGCATGAAATCGAGAAGCTGGGCCGCCGAGCCCTTCCGGTCAACTGTGATATCTCCGACCCGGATCGGATCCGGGCTATGTTCGAACAGGTCGACAACGAATTCGGGCGTGTCGATGTGCTGAGCAACATTGCCGGCGAAGGCATTCGCACGGACCCGTTGAATCTGACCGAGGACCAGATACAGCAGGTGATGCAGAATCTGGTTGTGGGCCGCTACATCTGCACACAGGAGGCGGCCAAGCGGATGATGACTCAAGGGAGAGGCAGCATATTCAGCATCGTCTCGATCGCCGGGATCAGCGCGCTCGGTCGCGGCCACATTGCCTACAGCATGGCGATGGGCGCGGTGGCGGCGATGACACGGGAATTGAGCACCGAGTGGAGCAGCCTGGGCGTGCGCGTCAATGCCATTGTCTGCGCTCAGATCATGAACCAGGACCTGGAAGTACGGATCGCGGCGGACCCCGCGCTTGGCGCTTCCTACTTGCGCGGTTTGCCGATCGGCCGGATGGGTCATCCCAACGACATTAAGGGGCCGGCGATTTTTCTTGCCTCCGATGCCTCCGCCTGGATGACAGGCGCGTTGATTCCCCTGGATGGCGGCAACCTGGCCAAAAATGTGAGTGGTTCCCATCCAGGGATGCCCGCAGTGGCGCCGGCCTGAGTCTGCGCCGGCCGGCAGATGACCGACGAACTCAACACATTGGAGGTGGGTGGCATGGCCCAGTCCGAGCAACTCCTTTCGCTTTACAGGCAGATGCTGATCATCCGCTACACAGAGGAACAACTGGCCCGTTCGCATCAGATGGGTCTGATACACGGCGCCTGCCATACCTACGTCGGGGAAGAGGCGATTGCGACCGGCGTGTGTGCGCACCTGCGGCCTGACGATGCCGTTTTCAGCACACACCGCGGGCATGGGCACGCACTGGCGAAGGGAGTCAGCCCGCGCGAAGTGGTTGCCGAGCTATTCGGACGCGCGACCGGCTGCTCGCAGGGAAGGGGAGGGAGTATGCATCTCTTCAAGCCGGAGGTCGGGATGATGGGAACGAGCGGGATCGTTGGCCCCTGTATTCTGCAGGCGACGGGCGCAGGATACTCGTTCAAACTGCTCAAGAGCGACCAGGTCGGCGTCGCCTTTTTCGGCGACGGGGCGGTGAACAACGGCGCGTTTCACGAGGGGCTGAACCTGGCCAGTATCTGGAAGCTGCCGACGCTGTTCGTCTGCGAGAACAACCTGTATGCCACAGAGGTGCCATTTGCCTATTCCGCGGGCAATCCACACGTGGGCAACCGCGGACCTGCCTACGGCATGGAGAGCCTCACAGTGGACGGCAACGACGTGTTAGCCGTCTATGAAGCGGCGGCGGCGGCGGTGCAGCGGGCACGCGGGGGAGAAGGGCCCACATTGATCGAATGTCGGACCTATCGGACGCGTGCCCATGCAGAAGGTATGCGAGACGCCGGGTACCGCACGCCGGAAGAGGTGGAGGAGTGGAAGGCGCGCGATCCGATCACGCGCTACAACGAGTGGCTCCTGGAAAATGAAGAGGCGGGCACCGAAACGCTGGCCGCGATTGAGGCTGAGGTGAAGGAGATGGTGGCGGACGCGGAGGAATTCGCCCGCAACAGTCCATGGCCGGAGCCGGACACGGTCAGCGATCATGTATTCGACCAGAGGTGAAGGCCATGAGAGAGTTGACTTACGTTGAAGCCACCTTGGAGGCCCTGGACAGCGCGATGGCGCGCGATCCCTCGATTTTCGTCGTGGGCGAAGGGATCGGCGAACGGGGAGGCAACTTCAATACCACCGTCGGCCTGTACGACAAGTACGGCCCCGAGCGCCTGTGCGACACGCCCATCAGCGAACGCGGTTTTGTCGGCATGTGCGCCGGCGCGGCCATGACCGGTACGCGTCCCGTCGTCGACTTCATGTTTTTGGACTTTATTCTCGACGCCTTTGGCGAACTGGTGAATCAGATCGCCAAGATGCAGTATATGAGCAGCGGCCGCTTGAAGATGCCAATTCTTCTTCGCGGCGCGATTGGGATCGGCCACTCGGCTGCGACGCATCACTCGGGCAGCTACTACCCAATCTTCGCTCATTTACCCGGATTCAGAGTAGTTGTCCCAGCCATTCCCAGTGATGCCAAGGGTCTTTTCACCACCGCGTTGCAGAGCGACGATCCAGTGCTTTTCCTCGAGCACAAGTCACTTCTCTTCAATCGCGGCGATGTGCCCGAAGGTGACTACGCTATCCCATTTGGGCAGGCGCGAATCGCTCGCGAAGGAACGGACTGCACGCTCGTCGCCATTGGTTCGATGGTGGACAAGACGCTCTCTGTCTGCGAGAAGATGGCGGAGGATGGCATTTCGGCCGAGGTAATTGATCCTCGCACGATCGCTCCGCTCGATATGGCGACGATACTGGAGTCGGTCCACAGGACGGGACGGCTTCTGATCGTGGATGAGACATTTCAGCCGTGCGGTGTGGGCGCTGAAATCGCGGCGCAGGTTGTCGACCAGGGATTTGACGATTTGGACGCGCCAATTCGACGGCTGAACGGCGCTCATGTGCCCACGCCATACAGTCCGCCGCTGGAGCTTGCCATTGTCCCAGAGTCGGACGATATCGAACAGAGCATACGCGAACTGCTTGCTGAATAACTGACATGGTTGGATTTCGGCGAAAACGCCTCCACCAACGCCTTCGAAACCACAGCAGTTAATTTTGGGGAATTCCGATGGCCTACGAAGTGACGATGCCGCGCCTGGGATGGACGATGGAAGAGGGCGTCTTTGGCGAATGGCTGAAAAAGGACGGAGAGGAAGTCCAGGCGGGCGACCTGCTGTTTACGGTGGAAGGGGACAAGGCGACGCAGGAGGTTGAAGTTTTCGAGAGCGGAATCCTTCGACTTCCAGCCGGTGCCCCCAGTCCCGGTGATGTCATTCCTGTCGGTGCATTGCTCGCGTATATCGTCCAGGCCGGGGAATCGCTGCCCGCGGAGAGCGGCCAGTCCCCCCAACTGGAGGGGCAGGAAAGGCAGGTCGGCATAGCAGGTCCGACCGCTACTGCAGGGCTTGCAGTCCCGAGAAAACTGGTGACGCAAGCAGGCGCTGCGGACAGTCGCAATGATCCAACAATCAGCCCCCGGGCGCGGCGAGTAGCCGGGGAGCTGGGTGTGGACTGGACCCAGCTGTCAGGGAGCGGCCGCACAGGACGAATCGTCGAGCGGGATGTGCGCGCCGCGGCTAAGACGATAGTTGAACCTGTTGGGGTGGACATTTCGCCAGTGGCGCGACGGATGGCTGAGGAAGCGGGCCTTTCTCTGGAGGAGCTAGCGGCGAGCAGACCGGGCGGCCGGATCCAACGCGAGGATGTCGAGGCTGCCATTTCGTCTCGACGTCAGCCTGTTCTGGAGAGCGAGGGGGAGGCGCAGGTCGTGCCACACACCCGCATCCGCCAGATAACGGCCCAACGCATGGCAGAGAGTGCGCGCATAACCGCGCCTGTCACGCTGACTACAGAGGCCGATGCCACAGAGTTGGTGGCGTTGCGTGAGCAACTGAAGTCGAGCTATGCTCGACGCGGGTTGGCCGTACCAAGCTACAATGACATCTATATCAAGTTGACTGCTGCCGCGTTGCAGGAACATTCTACGCTCAATTCCAGCTGGGGCGATGATGGTTTAGTTCTTCACAGCGACATCCACATTGGTTTTGCGGTTGAGACCGAGCAGGGGCTTTTGGCGCCGGTGCTGAGGGACGTGCCTGCGAAGTCGTTGCGCGTGATCGCGGCTGAGTCTGCCAGCTTGATCGAGGGCGCACACCAGGAACGCCTGAGTCATGATGCAATGCAAGGCGGAACGTTCACAATCACGAATCTAGGCATGTTCGGCATTGACGCCTTTACCCCCATCATCAACCTGCCCCAGGTCGCCATTCTGGGAATTGGTCGAATTGTCTGCAAGCCGGCCGTTCACGAAGGAGAAGTCGTTCCTCGCCAGATGGTTGCTCTCAGTCTGACATTTGATCATCGCGCAGTGGACGGGGCCCCGGCGGCCCGCTTTCTCAACACCGTGCGCGAGTACGTCTCCGAGCCAATTCTTTGGCTCACTGCTTGACAGCTTCTGCTCCGGCAGTTCTTACATTTCAGCCATTCTGAGCTGAGATTGCCCTTCCTCAACGAGGACTGCGAACCTCGCAAACAGCTCCTCATTCAGAGCGCATCCAACCTTGCGGGGCTGGCGATCTGCGCCCAGGTCCGATTCGAGCGCACTATCTCGATAAGGGTTGAAGAGATCAGGCGGAGAAAGGACCCTAATCTTTGGGCGTCTCTCTCGAAAGACGTCTTGTGCCTCTGATACCGGCGTCGGCTCTAACGGAGAACGAAGATTGGGCATGTGAAAAAATTGACAATATGTCTGAATTCTATAGGATTAGCGGGAGCCCCGTTAGACTATATACATAGATTGTCACAGTTGATTTCACAGAGGAGATGTCCAACGATGACGCAGCGAGAAACCCTGTCCAGACGTACTTTTCTTAAAGTCGGTGGAACGATAGTTGGCGCCGCCGCTCTGGCGGCTTGCGCGCCCGTTGCCGCACCCGCAGACGACGGTGCAATGGACGAAGGAGCGATGGCGGAGCCTGTTACTATCCGCTACGGTCGCCATGATCCGGCCGCGGGCGTTGCAACGACGCTTGAATCATTCCACGAAGAGTATCCCAACATCGAGGTCAGTGTAGAGCAGATCGGCGAATTTCACGCCAAGATTCCGGCCCTGGCAGCGGCCGGCACACTGCCCGACGTCGTACGCAGCTGGGAGGCGATGGCGCTCGACATGGGGCGCAACAATCAGTTCATCGACATTCAGCCCTATGTTGATGGCGAACCCGGTTACGACGCTGACGACTTTTACGAGAACTGGTGGAACTACCCGGTCGTGGAAGGGAAGCGCTTCGGTATTCCTGATGCGGCCGCGCCCCATATCACCTTCTACAACGCCGACCTCTTTGACGCCGCGGGGGTCGAGTATCCCAACAAGGACAGCTTTACCTGGACCGACTTCGAGGAGAAGGCCCGCGGCATCAGCGATCCTGACAACAAGATCTGGGGTTCGGAGACGATTCCGGTCGGCTGGCACATGTACAGTGTCAAACAGGCCTGGCAGAACGGCGGCAGCTACTACAGCCCCGATTTCCGCGAGTGCTGGCTTGACAAAGAGGAGACGATCCAGGCGATTCAGTTCTGGGCCGATATGCTGCTCGACGGCAATGTAATGCCCTCGCCATCACAGATTATCGGTATTGGCGGCGCCGGCGCGGCCGCGGAGCTCCTGGCCGCCGGCAAGATCGGTATGCAGCGTATGGGGTCCTGGGTTACCGGAAGTCTTGTCGACGCCGGTTTCCGCTTCAACGTTGTCGCGGAGCCCAGCCAGGCCCGCCGCGATACCATCACGCACGGCGCGTTCAACAACATTTCCACAACCTCCGAGAACAAGGATACGGCCTGGATCTGGCTCAACTACAACACCAGCACCCAGGGCATTTACAACTACGCCTCAAATGCGAACTTCCCGGGCACCCGCCGATCTTCGAATGAAATCGAACCCTTCCCTTGGGTCGCGGATGTGGACTTCGAAGTCGACTGGGACGTCGTGCCCGACGCATTGACCTACGGGCATATCCTGCCGGGACCGGCCAATGAGGGCGAGGCGCTGAAGCTAATCGGCGACGCGCTGGATAAGGTGTATTCCGGCGATGTCCAGGCCGCTGATATCTTCCCCGAAGTGGCGCCCAAGGTGACGGCCGTAATCTCGGATGTATAGACCGAAATACTGAATCTTGAAAGTTGACGAAGGCACGCGAAGGCATCGGATTGATTTCGTTGCCTTCGCGGTCTTCCAGGCATCAAGGGAATGTTCGTGCGCGGATTGACCCTAAAGCCGCTCGCGCACGGCCCGCAGCCGTTCAGACTTGGGAAAAAGGGAATCACCCGTGACCACGACCGGTCTGTCACCTCGCAGTAACTTCTGGCAAAGCAGGCGTTTTCGCGATGCCATGGTTGCTTACGCCTTTATCCTGCCGTGGGTCATTGGCTTTATCCTCTTCGTCGGCGGCCCTATCGTGGCATCTTTCGTCCTGAGTTTCTTCCGATGGAAGATGATCGCGCCCCCCAGATTCTACGGGCTGACTCATTACATCAACATGATCACCACAGATGAGTTGTTTCGGACTTCAATCTGGGTGACTTTCAAGTTCGTGCTGATTTCAGTGCCCATTAGCCAGGTTCTGGCCCTGGGGTTGGCGTTGCTTCTGAACCAGCGGATACGATTGCTGGGATTCTGGCGCTCGGCGTTTTATCTGCCGGCGGTCGTCAGCGGGGTGGCTGGGTCCGTCATTTGGGTGTGGATGTATCACGTAGAGCTGGGAATCGTGAACAATGGCTTGGCACTGGTCGGCGTGGAGGGGCGTAACTGGCTTTATGACAGGGAGTTAGTACTGGGGTCGCTTATCGTCAAGAGCCTGTGGAACATCGGTATTCCCATGGTTATCTATCTGGCAGCCTTGCAGGGAATGCCGCAGCAGCTGTATGAAGCCGCGGACATAGATGGCTCCGGCGAGGCATCAAAGTTCTTTGCGATCACTTTGCCCATGCTGTCTCCAGCCATCTTCTTCAACGTGGTGATGGGCATCATCGCATCGGTGCAGACCTTTGCCGAACCCTATGTGATGACCAAAGGCGGCCCGGACAATGCAACGCTATTTCTGGGCCTCCATCTCTACAATAACGCCTTCCATTACCTCAAGATGGGCTACGCCTCCGCCATGGCCTGGATTATGTTCCTGCTCATTTTCGGGCTGACGGTCTTCCAGTTTGGCCTCGCCGGCCGCTGGGTCTATTACGAGGGCGGCGCGCGCTAACCCGCCGGGGGATTTGACCGTGGTCGTTGGAAACGAAACGGTTCCGACAACTGAAGGGCTGCATAGCGAGGCCTACACGCGGCCCAGCAGACTACGAACCATTTTGCTTGGCAACCGATTTCAGACCGGTCTTATTCGGCTGCTTGCAATCTACGCAGTTCTGATTTTCTCGGCTTTTCTCTTTCTCTTGCCATTTTATTGGATGGTAAACACAGCGCTAAAGCCTCCAAACCAGGTCTTTACATTGCCGCCCACGTGGATACCTAAGCCGGTAATGTGGTCGAATTTCCTGACCGCCTTCACGATCCAGTACGAGACAGACCCCCCTGTTTACAACTATGCGCTGAATACGGTGATCGTAACGATAAATGGGGTCGTCTCGACGATATTTTCCAGCGCGCTGGTGGCCTATGCCTTCGCCCGGCTGGAATTCCCGGGCAAGAACGTCATCTTTCTGGGAATCCTGAGTACGCTCATGATCCCATTTGCAGTCGTGATGGTACCCCAATTTATCATTTGGCAGCGTTTAAACTGGCTGGACACGTTGTGGCCGCTGATGATTCCGCACTGGTTCGGATCGGCGTGGAACATCTTTCTGCTGCGCCAGTTTTTCATGACGATTCCCAGGGAATATGACGAAGCGGCCTATCTTGACGGCGCGTCGCGGTGGCACATCTTCATCCGGATCATTCTGCCTCTTTCCAAGCCGGCCTTGGCGGCTGTCGCGGTCTTCGCTTTCGTGTTCTTTTGGAACGACTTTCTCGGTCCGTTGATCATTCTGTCGACGCCCGAAAACTTTACGCTGACGCTGTTCCTGGCGAACTTCAATGTTGCCTATCGGGGAACGCCCTGGCATCTGTACATGGCCGCGGCGCTCATCATTATACTTCCCTGCCTTATCCTGTTCTTCTTTTCTCAGAATGCTTTTCTGAAGGGGATCACGGTTACCGACCTGAAGGGTTAAAGATTGCCGCCTCTTTCACGGGCCTTTCTACAGGACATTCCTTCACAGAAAATGAGGCACATATGAAAATCAAAGAGATCCGTGCATTTGAGATTGCGGCGGAGGCACGGCCGCAGACGAAGCCGCGCACGCCAAGCCGGGCAGAGACCATTCACATGAACCGTCCCATGGCCCGCTATCCCCGTTTTCCCAACGGTGAGGGGCACGTCTCGATGGCCCCCTGGAAACGGCCGGCCGTTCTGGTAACAGCTGAGGACGGCACGCAGGGATTCGGTATTTCTCTTTACGGGTCTGTCGTGGCGCGCATGATCAACGAGCATTTCGGTCCCAATCTGGTCGGCGAGAACGCCATGGCCACAGAGAAACTGTGGGACATGATGGTGCGGCTCTCGACCGCTTTCAGCCCTACAGGCATGACAAGTTACGCGATCAGCGCGCTCGACGTGGCCCTGTGGGACCTGAAGGGGAAGTTGCTGGGTCTGCCGGTGTACGAGTTACTGGGAGGACCGCAGAAGGAAAAGATCTTCTGCTACGCATCCGGTTTCGACCAGGCGTGGTACATGGAGCTGGGCTTTAAGGCGACGAAACTATTCAGCCCTTGGGGGCCTGAACAGGGGCTGGAGGGTCTCAACAGGCTGGAGGAACTGGTAGCCAGCACACGCGAAACCATCGGCGATGAAGTGGAGTTGATGTTGGATGGCTGGACGGCGTATGATCCCGAATACACTGTGCGTGTGGCCGAGCGGATGCGGCCCTACAACCTTAAATGGCTGGAGGACTATATCCAGCCGGAGGACCTTCTGGGCTACGAGTCGATCCGGCAGCGACTGCCCTGGCAGACCCTGGCCACGGGCGAGCACTGGTACAATCTCGCGCCCTTTGCCCACGCCGCGGGCAAGCGGCTCGTGGATATCTTCCAGCCGGACGTGCTCTGGTGCGGCGGAATAACCGCGGCCGCCAAGATCTGCCACCTGGCGCAGGCGAATAACATTTCGGTCATCGCTCACGGCGGGATGAACTACCCCTTTGGCCAGCATCTATCAATGGCAATGCCGGCAGTGACATGGGGCGAACGCTCGGAGAGTGTTTCTGCCCCCGGCGTGCCACTGGAGGAGATGGTCAAGCTTCCGGGTACCGCTGTCATAAAGGACGGCTACGTGCGACCCAGCGACGCACCGGGGTTTGGACTTGAAATCGACGACGCCTGGCTGGAACAGGTTACAGTCTGAACCGAGGCGAGTAAGAATACGCCCGAGCGTTTGCGGATCATTGCGACTGAGCAACTACAATTCAATTGGTTTCACTGAACTGGAGAAAAGCCCATGGAACTCGGCTATTTTCTAATGCCCGTTCACCCGCCCGAAAAGGACTTTACGCAGAGTCTTGAAGAGGACCTGGAGTTGATCGAGCGGGCCGAGGGGCTTGGGTACTCCGAGGCCTGGATCGGTCAGCATCACTCGGTCAAATGGGAGCCGATGCCCTCGAACGACGTCTTTATCGCCAATGCGATGGCCCGTACCAGCACGATCAAGTTCGGGACGGGCGTGACGATCGCACCTTTCCATCACCCGGTCAATGTGGCAGTTCGCCTTTCGATGCTGGACCATCTCTCGCGCGGACGACTGATGTGCGGCTTTGGCCAGACCGGCATTCCAACCGACCTCAGCCTTTTCAACCTGCCTGCGGATCCCCGAACACTGGGCCTGATGACAGTCGAAAGCATCAACATGGTGCTGAAGTTGTGGACGACAGACGCGCCCTTCGACTTCAAGGGCGACTACTGGCATATACATATCGATGAAACTCGACCGGACATTGGATTGGGCGAGATACTGCGGCCTTACCAAAAGCCTCATCCGCCGGTGGCGATGGCGATCCTGAAAGGGACCTCAATGGCCGCGCGCATGGCGGGGCAGCGTGGATTCCTTCCCGTAAGCACGAACCTGGTTCCCGTATCGACATTAGCGCAGCACTGGGAAACCTTCTCCGCCGGCGCCAAAGAAGCCGGGCGGGACGCGCCCGACCGGAGAGATTGGCGGGTTGCGCGTAACATCTTCGTTGGTGAGTCGACAGAAGAGGCGTTTGACTTTGCTCTCAACAGCGCCTTCGGACAGTCGTTCGACTATCTGATCAGGTTGATCGGGCCCGGCCGCCTCGACGGGTGGAAAGAGGACCCGGACATGCCGGACGAAGAGGTGACGGCAGAGTACGCGGTGCGGCGGCTGGCGATTGTCGGTGACGTGGACGAGTGCATCCGCCGTCTGCAGGAGATTCAGGAGCTGACGGGGGGCTTCGGGACGCTGCTGGCCATTGGGCATGACTGGGATGACAAGCCGCGCTGGCTGCGCTCGATGGAACTGTTGAAGAATGAGGTAATACCAGCCATTGCCGACAGTTGACGAAACTTTCGGGAAGAACTACACAGCGTCCTGTTGGCTGCGAAATGGTCGGCGCTTCACTGTCAGGAATCCAGATGATCCGCTGGGCCGGGAACAGGGACTTCACTGGCCCGAAGAAGATTGTTCCTTCTGAATCGGGTCTGTTCTTGCTCTTCGCGGCCGGTTTGCCCGCCGCCATCTTTATTATGCGCCAAGCCTTTCTTGCGATACCACAGGAGGTAGAAGAGTCTGCTTTCATTGACGGCGCGAACTGGTGGCAGACATTCTGGCGAATCGCTCTGCCTCTGGCAGCCAGCGCAATGGTCATCATAGGCACGCTGGCCTTCGTCGGCGTCTGGAGCGACTATATCATCACGTATACGATGATCGACCGAGATGCGCAGCTGACAATTTCGGTGGGCATCAAGAAGGTGCTCGCTACCAGCTACGAGTCGGCGCTCTCTCCCCGCTTCCGCAATCAATTCGCTGGCGAAGCTGCCGACGCGACGATGCTCCTTTTCAGCGCCTTGCCAGTCATGATCATTTACGCAGTGATGCAAAAATGGTTCATGCGGGGGTTGACCGAAGGGGCTATTAAATTCTAGTCGCTGGACCTCGACGAGGACAGTTTCTTATACCAATCCAAGCTCTTCGTCGATCTCCAACTGGTAGGCGTCGACTTTCTCGGCCAGCACCTCCTCCATGGTCAGCGCTCTGCCTGCCTCACTAGATTCCAGCATGGCGTAAGAAAGCGCAACTGAACGCGTGCCCTGGGCTGCATCGACCTCGATGGCTCCGCCGTCCTCGATCGCGAGCCCCAGTTCGCCGTATTCGGCGGCGATCAGTTTGCGGTCGGTCTCGGGGAATGGAAAGTCGTAGCCCCACAGACGGTCGCCGCCAAAGAGAGCAGCGGCGATGGGCTCCAGGTGGAAGTCGGGCACCAGATCCAGCAGGCTTGCATCGGAAACCGTTTCGCCGTCCTTGTGCAAGGTGATGAGCTGGCCGGACCTGTCGGGGGGCAGCTCAAGTGAACCGGCAGAACCGTGGATCTGCCGCGTCCACACGCCCTGGCCATGGGCGGCGTGGTCCTCGATGAATTGGCAGACAGCCCCATTCTCAAAGAGCAGGGTGGCATAGGATGCGTCTTCGGCGGTGGCCTCGAACTGGGCAGGCATCTGCTTTTGCCATTTGCCGTATACGCCGGCAGGATTGCTGGAGGAACGGCCTGCCGGTCCTGCCGCCGGATTGTATCGGACCGGTTCGTGCAGGCGGGACTGAGCGTAGACTGTGCTGACAGGCCCCAGGTAGAATTCCAGAATGTCGGCAAAATGGACGCCTACGTCCAGCAGGACGCCACTTTCGTTTTTCTGATGCCGCCAGACGGAGATGGTCATGTGGCTGCCGCCGCCCATGGTGTTATGTATCATCAGCCGCGGCGAGCCGATGACGCCGGCATCCAGCAGCGCCTTTCCGAGCCGATTCATGGGATCGCGTCGGTAGTTCTCCGCTACGCTGACGATGCGGCCACTCCTTTCTGCCGCCTGACGGATGCGATTGCCGGCTCTTACAGTCAGGCCGACGGGCTTCTCGACCATTGCGTGCCAGCCGCGTTCCAATGCTTCTTCGGCCACTGTATGATGATATCGCGGCGTGGTCGTGATGTCGACAGCCGCAACGCCCAGAGCTTCGAGCTCCTCCAAGGATTCAACGACCTGCGGGCGCGTTCCCAGACGGTCCTCGGCGTCATTTGCCAGCGACTCGGCATTCGTCCGGACCGGGTCGCAGGCACCGACCAACTCGAATGGCGAAAGCCCTGAATTATGTAGTTCGGCCAAGCCGTACAGGTGGCGGTGGCCCATACCGCCGCAACCAACGATAGCGAGAGGGATCTTATCCATGAAGTTTCCTTTTTGCGATGATGTGGCTCACGATTCGCATTCCGATACCAAGATCGGAGCGTACGGAAATCAGGTTTACAACGGCTATTCCTCACTCTTTACGAGTTGCACGCTGGATGCAAAGAACAGCAATGGCAATGTTAAGTCAATCAAGGCCCATAGCCAGCCGTAGGAGTTGGCCGGGTTGGCGAACTGAAAGCCTATCCAGCTCCACAGGAGGGCAACAAACAGGGCAATGCCAAAATAAAGGACTCCGTTCGCCTCCAGATACTCTCTGGTTACGCCGTCGTCAGGTCCGCTGTCAACCGCGCGCTTCCGCTGGAAGGCATAGTGAAGAACGATGACCATCCCCATACAAGCAACGGATCCAAAACTTTGTAGACGGTCACCGCCATGCCTTCTCCGAGGGGATCGTAGAGCTGAGAACCGATGTACTGCACATAGAGCACGACGGCCAAAGCCCTCAGGTAAGTCGAAAAAAGCGATTTCACGTCGATTCGGGTCAAATGCTCTGGTTCAATTTCAATGGGGGAGTTGTGGCTGCCGTGCGGCAAGTGCCCGAGAGGCTTCACTGTTGAATGGGATTTCTCTGTCGTTCCATTCAATATACCTTACAGACCCGGATTAGGATACTAAGGACTTGGCAAGGACTGAGACGCTAAGCGTTGCGGGCCGGGCGTCTCAGTTCAGTCGAGCTTTTCGAACTGCAGGCGCGCAAGTGTCTTCTCAGGCTCCCATACGCCGAGTTCGACGGTTGGTTTCAGGGTCTCTGTATCGTATACGACCAGCCGCAACTCGTACTCTCCGAGAGGGAGACCGGCCGGAAACTCAATAAGGTGAAGCGAATCAAAGGTTTTGGATTGCCCTCCTCCTCCGGTGGAAGAATGATCCGGCCTCCATAACACATAGTCTCTCTGGAAGACGCTGTTGCCTTCAGCGTCGTGGAACCGTAGGGAAATGGCGAAATCGATCCCAAGTTCAGGAGCGGTCTGCCATTGCAAAGCCAGCCAGAAGGGATTGCCTTCTTTCAAGTTGAGCGGAGACTGAGTCGACTGTTGCTCTTCGCCTTGGCCAGCGGCCAGCCCCATGAGGGCTATGCCGCCATCGTAGTTGACAGTCAGCGGATCCAGAAATTCGTACAACGTCCAGGGGCGATCCAGGGAGATTTCGGCGTAGTTCTTGATCTGAAAGTCGGTGTACTGCTCTGCGCCCACATGCCGGCCGTATTTGTCGAAGAGAACTGCGAGACGCTGATCTTCGTCCCCGGCCCAGATCACGTCGTTGCTCCAGTCCACCACCTTTACTTCGGAAAGGGATTCGGACGTCGTCACTGCGGACTCAATTTGGTGAGCAAAATCGGGCATGGCCGTGTGAACGAGATGAACCGGCGCCTCACCTTGGTACAGATATTCGAAACTGTACTGCCACAGGTAACCCGGAACAAGAAACGCAATACTTCCATCTGATGGCTGGTCGTTCACGATCTTAATGAGGTCGGTCCACCCTGACCCGTAGGCTCTTTGAATCTCAGGCGAGGATGCCCATTTGTGGAAATAGTCGCGATAGGTGAAGACGCCCTGAACCAGGATGGCAAGGCCGACCAGACTCGCGAAAACGGCGCCAGCCCTGGCATCTGTCAGTTGGGAAAACCGATGCCTGGCGAACAGAAAGGCTTCCCAGATTCCAATGGCTACGAGCAGATAGATGGCCGGTATCGCGCCTATCATGCGAATGGTATTTGGGGGGACGGATGTTATCTCTCTAGCGAGCACAGCCGGCAGAATCAGCAAAGCAAGCCAGAGTAGCAATAAGCGATAGGCGGGCCGTTTTCGCCATTGCCAAACTGCCGCCCCCACGCCAATCCAGAAGAAGAACGCCTGCCAGAGGTTCAAGAATGGCTCGCCCACGAGGTTGTGCCGCCAGAGTAGATCGCCCCGAAAGCCAAAAGCCAGCACATATCCCCACAGGTTGCTCAGAAACGTTCCCAGCGGGTTTCCCAGATTGCGCTCGGAATCGAAGACCCAAGTCTGAGCGCTGCGCAGAAAGAAATGATCGGGATTTCGGGCAAAATGAAGGAGGATCGGCGCTGCGACCAGGACCGAGAAAGCGACGAAGATGCCTGCCTTTTGCCAATTATTCTTGGTGGGTGAAGCGATGAATCGAAAACGAGAAGAGGGGAATGCTTCTTCCCCCTTATGGTTTCCGTCGTCATTTCTGACCGCGGGAAGCAGAAAACTCAGGCCGAACAGGAAAAACAGAATGGGCGTGAACCGGGCTGTAATGTAAGTGTATGGCAGCAGCCCGGCACACATCCCCGCCAGCGCGATCCGCCACCGTTTTCCAAACTTTGATGTCTGCACGCCGAGTACAACTGGAGATTGTCCAGTTGGCTTGTCATTTGAGGATGATGGCTGCTCATCGTGCGACCACGCCCACCAGAGGAGAGCCAGGCTCAGGCTAAGAAAGAAAGGGAGAAAGCTGCCTCTGAGCGCGGTACGCCCGATAACTGTCTGACCGAGGGATACCGCCAGCAAACCGGCGCCCGCTCCCCCGATTAGCAGACCGCGCCAAGGCGTAGGCCTACCGCTCTGTTCGTCCCGTCCGAAAAGTATCCAACCCAGCCAGAAGAGCACGAAAACTGTGCCCGCGCTTATTAGTGCCGTAGGTAGGCGCACTGCCAGTACTGTCCTTCCCAGAAAGGAGGTCGTCAGGGCAATCGCATATACAATCATGCCCTCGCGGCCGTTATTCTCGGGAAAGAACGGGGCATGCTCTCCCTGAAAGACCTGCAATGCATTTACACCATGCGTTCCTTCATCATGATGCAAGCCTGGGGGAAGTTCCGTCAGGCGATGCAGGCGCAACGTCAGGACCATAAATGCAAGAAAGATCACGGTCCCTATGGTTAGAAGTGTCAGGTGAGGGTGTTTGTCGCCTGCCATCTGGTTAACTCTTTATGTCCCCAGCGCCGTCGATGACAATATATTCAAACCGATCTTCTCAGGATTCCTGCCATTTTGTGCCGTCGTCAGGCAGCGGTCCGCGCCGTGGTCGCATCGCAGCAGGTGTGGTACTCCCGCTCACCGGCCATCCGATAGCTGCAGGCTGGTCAGGACTGTCTCGGGCTCCCAGACGCCGAGTTCGACTGCGGGTTTCAACGTTTCAAAGTCGTAGACGACCAGACGCAACTCATAGTCGCCGGGTGGAAATTCGCTTAGGCGATGAAAGCGAAGAATGACAACGGCCAACGTAAGAAAGAACAGGATCCCTACAGTTGCCAGTGTAAAGCGAAAGCGCTCATCTCCTGACATTTGGGCAAATCTATTCGAATTGGTTCCAGAAGATGGAAATTCAGACATTCTCTTTTCCCGGATTTCCCGTCACTATCTGTCGGCGCAGGGTTGCATACGCGTGTATACCTGACTCGTCGGGGTCTTTCACTTCGGCAGCACTTCAAGCGTTCCGATTTCCAGGCGAGCATTGCCGCCATTCAAGGGCACGAGCGGTTCGTATGATATATCAGGAAAGTAGAGGCCGGCAACGATCCGATACGTTCCTGGGGACAGCGTTTCCGGGACTGAAATATAATATGTCGAATTCAAAACCAGTCCAGGCACCCAGCGAGGATAGGGCGTGTATTGTCCACCAGGCGGGCCATCATGTTGCGAAACTCCCATCCCTGTCTCGTCAACCAGGTGCACAAACGCGCTCACAGGAACGCCCACAGTTTTTACAGACCACCATAGTTGGACGGCCGCCACTTCTCCGGAGCGGGTTGGAGGGGGTGGCCGCACACCCTCCAGTCGGATGTTACCGTAGTCGGCGCCTATTGCCGATACTTCCCAGGTGCGGTCCGTAATTCCTGAGGCCGCCACTACCATCAGGGCGCCGATTGCAAGCCAACCGCCCAATGGCAAGTAACGCCGGGAAGCCCTGAGAGATGATTTCCTACCCGACCAGACCGTCCCCGCCCCTCTTGATCCCAGATACAGCAACGCAAACACTGCACTCCAACCGACTGCCGTCAAGAATCTACCAAGCCAGACCGAGCGTGTAGGGCCCCATGCAAGTACAACATCGTGTGTGCCAGGTGGAATTTGCACGCTGGCGAGGGCGAGTTGGCTCGCCGGCTCAATTTTCGCCTGTATTCCATCAAGTGTAACTTGCCAGGAAGGGAAGTAGAACTGATGGAAGAGAAGACGGAACGCTTGTTGCGTTGTGACCTGGAATTGGTGTTGAAGAAGGCCCCAGCGTACCGGCACCACTGCCAGAGTCTCATTCGAGTCCGGCATCTGCAGTTCTTCAAAGGGAGGCCCACCAATCGAACGAGGATCCACATCAACCCAGACAGGCAAAAACTCTCGCGGCCAACTGCCGACCCTATTGCCCTCCGAATCGCGTTCCCATATCTGAGAATTCAGTTGCCATAGAGCTGGAGCGGAGATCTCCTTATAGCGGGAATCGTCGCCCGTCGGATAGTCCAGACCGACAGTCGAATAGAAAACGATGAGCATTGGAATTGTTATGGATACAACAGGCACTGTGTATGCTGGCAAGCGTGGCAGCGTCTGCAGTTGTTCCAAGCAAGCTGCCAACAGCAACGATGTGCCAAAAGCGACGAACATCTGCCAACGCCAGGGGAATTGCAGTTTTTCAAACAGAATCTCGACGCCTGCCCACAGCCAGTAACTGGCCGTGGTTGTCAACCAGACAGCTAGAATGGTGGACGACAGCACAACAAGAGTAAAGAAGCGAAGATTGCGTGCCTTCGAGGCCACGACAACATAGATCGCGAAAGCGCCAATCGGGATTGTATAGATGGGCAGAAAGAACGTTGGATTGTCGCTATAGTTGTAGGAATAGATGAGGGCAGGCTCGAACAGATCATTCCACCCGGCCATGTGGTCCATCCATGTGCCGAGAGAATGCCCCTTGCCAACTAGAACCCAATTCAATTCAACCAGGATTGGAATGGTGAACCAGGATGTCAGGAGAATCCCCACAACTGCAAGCGCGGTCACAGTCAATCCAGTAGAGATTAGCCGGACTATCCCTGCGCGATGCTGAAGCAGGGCTAAAGTGGTAAACACGATTACGAAGACAATTACCGTCATAAGCGCTGTTAAGGTATGTGTCAGAATAAGACAGGCAAAGGCAAAACCAGCTTTAGCCAACGGTGTGTAGAGCGGACGCCATCCCCGCTCAAGGCATTCTGGTTCAGCCCTGCGTGCAACATTTCGCTGCGGGCGTGCCGCCACGGCTTGAATGCTGTACAAGGCAATCAAAGGCAGCCAAATGAATGCAGTGAGTTCAGGAAATGCGCCCCTTTCAAAGAGATCTATCATGCGATAGGGTTGAAACTGATAGCAGATAGCACAGGCAACGGCAGGCCAAACCGAGAAAAACAGGCGCGCCAGGCGAAACATCCACCATGCCGAGAGTGTAAATCCGATCACTATGGGTAGACGTACGCTCAGCACCATGTCCAGCCCAGCCAGATTCAGGAGAGCAGAGGGATAATAGAAGAGAGGTGGGTAATAGTTTAGTACTGGGTAGCCATATCCGAAACTGTAATCCGGGAACCAACGTGGATAGAGAACGCCTGCGCGCAGCGCATCGGCCAACGCACGAATCCGGTGCATGTGAATCAGTCCGTCATGGGTTGTAGAGGGCCAAGCATTTGTCAACCAGAGGATCAGTACAGAGGAGAACACCGCCAGACACAGGACCACTATACGGTCCTGTTGGACAGTTGCCTTCATTTCTCGTTTGGCGGGTTTTTCGCGTGAAGCGTCAAGTTGCATCTTCCTGTATGGGACTCTCGCTGGGAGATCGGGATACTGTAGGCTTTAGATATTCTTACAAAACGGAAGTACGTTGAATACCTTGTGAGCACGTCGATACCGCAGACGGTTCTTCGATACAACTACACTTGCACCAATCTGCGTGAACATCTGGAAGGCATGAGCCACGATGTTGTCAGCAATTACCTGAAACGAGAGCGGCTCACAGCCAGGCAACTGCGGGACTTGGTGAAGGGACTGATCGACGACAGCCCGACTATCCCTGCTTTCCAGCCAGCTTTGCGAAAGTCCCAATAATACTGTCCCTTTATTCTACCTGCAGGAACGCCAAGACAGCCTCAGGCTTCCAGACGCCGAGTTCAACCGTCGGTTGCAATGTCTCATAGTCATAGACGATCAGGCGTAGCTCGTATTCGCCGGGCTTGAGATCTGGGGGAATCTCCATGTGGTAGAGCGTTTCGACAGGCTGATCCGGGGTCCAATTGCTTGTACGGAAATGGTTCGGGTTGAGAAGGACAATGTCCCTTTGGTAGACTCCACCACCTTCGGAATCGTGCAGACGGAGAGATACTGCAAATTCGGTATCCAGACCGGGAGCGGTCTGCCACTGCTTGGCGATCCAGAATGTGCGTTCCGGTCCCAGATTGATCTGTTGCTGCGTGGAAAGTTGCATGTCCCCCTGTCCCAGGGCGATTCCAAGAAGAGATATACCCCCGTCATAGTTGACAGATGGCGGCCCCAAACTTTCATAGAAAGTCCACGAATGATCGAGAGCGATGTCGGAGAAGGTGTGAACCTGAAAGTAGGTGTGTTGTTTGCTTCCAAGATATGTACCGTATTTCTCCAGGAGAGCAACAGTGTATTCTTCACCTCCCCCTATCCATCCCAGCTCGTCGTTCCAGTCTACAACCTTCACACTTGAGACCTCCCCGTTGGATTCGAGGATGGATTCGATTTTTTGAGGGAGATGCGTCATGGTCGAATGAATGACGTGTGCAGACGCCTCACCCTGATAGAGGTAGTCGAAACCGTAATGGCCATTCGACAGGTGATAGGGAATCAGGTAGACCGACTCTGCGTCAGACGGTTGCTGGTTCAGAATCTGGGCTGCTTCTGCCATTTCCGCATCGGCTGCAGCGTAATATTGAGGCGTGCCCACCCACTCGTAAAAATAGGTGCGATAGGCAAACATGCCTTGAACCAGAATGAAACCGGTGACGAGAAGCCCCACAGCAGCGGCGGCGGCCGCTTTGTTGAAGGAGATACGCCGCTTCAAGAGGCGAGCCGTTTCCCAGATGCCAGCGCCCACCAGGAGGTAGGCGGCCGGAGCGGCTCCGATTATGCGCAAGGAGTTTGGCCCATTGTCTCTGTTATAGGCCAACATTGCCGGCAGCAGCATTACAACCAGCCAGATCAGAAGCAGTCGAAAGGCAGGTCGTCTTCGCCAGCCCCACAGGGACATTCCCACGCCGGCCCAAAAGAAAAGAGCCTCCCATGGACTAAGCAGAGGCTTTCCCGCGAAATTGTATTCCTCATTCCCATCTCCCACCGCGCCGAAGATCAGGAGATAATCCACCACGTTGTTCAGGAACGCCCCCAACTGTGTACGGTGACTGTCAAGTGAGAGCGAGATTTCCCTACTGCGGAAAAAGAAATCTTCGGGATGAAGAATGAAATAGATTAGAATCGGCGCAGCCACCAGGCCGGCTGCGGCGACGAAAACGCCGGCCTTGGGCCACTCGGTCATTACTTTTGCCTTGGCGACAGGTCCGAAGGGAATCAGGAAACTGAGCCCAAAAAACAGGAACAGGAAGGGGGCGAAACGGGCCGGAATATAGGTGTACAGGAGCAGGCCCGCGCTTGCTCCTGCCAGCGCCAAACCCCACCACGATGTCCTCCGCCTGTCGGTATGGCTCCACGACCGCCATAGCAGAGCCAGACTGAGAGTAAGAATCAGCGGCAGAAAATTTGCTCTGAACCCCCCACGCGCAAGGAACGTCTGGCCGATGGAAGCCGCCATCAGACCAGCCCCTATCCCTGCCACTGTAAGGCCCCGCCAAGGCCTGGAATGGCCGCTCTGTTCGTCCTTCCCAAATAGGAGCAGGCCCAACCAGAATACGGCGAAGACTGCCCCGGCGCTGGCCAAAGCCGGCGGCAGATGAAAGGCCAGTAGCGACGGACCTAGAAAGTGCGTAGCGAGCGCAGTAGCGTAGATTGCCAGCGCCTCGCGGCCGCTTGCCTTTTCGGCAAAGAATACATTGTGTTGTCCCTGCAATACTTGCAGGGCGTCCACGCCGTTCGCTCCTTCATCGTTGATGATGCCATGTGGGACGTCTGAGAGTCGATAGAGACGCATCAGAACGACAACAACGGTCAGGGCAATTACGATCACCACAGCAACCAGAGGAACCAGGACCCGATCTTTCCTTTGAGACCTTGTCAGTTTTTGTGAAGATTGATCAACAGGAATCCTGTCAGACATTTTCTCCTCGCGACTGTCCCCCTCACCATCTCCCGCCAATGGGGCTGATCCGAAAGCCAGCTAGACAGGTTTAAGTGATGGGGCATCCTTCCGAAAAATCGGCATAGCTTGAAGCTACTCTTGAGGGGGCCCAAAAAATCGACGACGAGGCGAGACCAGAACAGAAGGTCCTAAATCGCCGGGCATCCCTTTGGAGCAACGGTGGTGTCTCACGAATGGGTCTCGTGAGTCGCTGGACCGTGGACTGAGGCGTTCCAGTGACCTGTCAGCCGCTACGGCAGACTCTTGTCGTGGTGGCTAAGCGGTTCGGCCCCGTCTGTAGTGACCAGAAAAGCGTCTTCCAAGCGAATGCCGGTTACGCCGGGGATATAGATGCCCGGCTCCAGCATTATCACATTTCCTTCTTGAAATCGCTCCTGGTTGTAGGGGACGATTCGGGGCGCTTCGTGGCCGGTAAGGCCGATTCCGTGGCCGGTGTGGTGGGGATAGACCTCGTAGCCACCGGCAGCCATAAAACTGCGTACTTTGTCGTCCACTTCCCTGGCGACGGCGCCCGGACGAATAAGAGAGACGGCATAAGCGAGGGCTTCCTCAACGAATTTGTGCATTTCGATTTGCTGAGCCGTTGGCCGGTCTGCATAGTAGGTCGCGCAGCTGTCGGTCCAGTAGCCGTCAACGACAACGCTCAGGTCGAGAATGAAGGCATCGTTGGCAATTATTTCAAAATCCAGAGGCGCGGCGCTCATGTTCGCCGGTCGATGGCCGACGATACAGTCATTTCCCATCTGCATCCATTTGCCCGCCTCTCGCTCCACCGCCGTCTGCACTTCAGTCCAGACGTCGATCTCGCGCTGGCCCAGCCGCACGGCCTTGCGGCCTGCTTCGTGGCCTATGGTAACCAGGCGGAATCCCTCGCGAATGCGGTCCAATTCCTCCTCCGTTTTCACCGCCCGCAATGGCAACAGCCAGCCTTCAAGCGACAACGGTTCGCTGCCTGGCAACGCCTCACGGAGCGTTTGCCACAGACCCAGCGTCAGGCTCTTTTCCTCTACGCCGACCTGACCGGTAGGCCCGTTGACGCCCGCGACAAGTTCCCGCAGTGCCTCAGCCAGCCGGGCAGGCGCGTCGATAGGCTGCTGAATCGTATAACCGACTATGGGAACATGGGCGCAATCCGGTTCATTGCCAAAGGTGGAGGCATCGGAAAACCCTTCATCAGCCAACAGGGTGAAGTTGCCCCGCGCAAATAGGAGCAGAGAGGGCGCAGACAGATTCAGGCCGGTCAGCCAGCGAACGCTGTCGATATCCGAAAAAAGGGCCAGTTCGATACCGGATTCATCAAGCAGTTGAGCCGTACGCTGTCTTTGTTGTCTGTGCATGTGACTTAACGTCCTTGTCCTCGGTTCCCAGGTTGGCGAAGTCGAAAATCGTTGCAGAATTCAGGGCCTGGAGGGCACATTTTATTCTACCACGGCATCTGGCGCTTAGAATACTCCCTCCCGATACGGGCCGCCTCCTCAGTTGCCGAACCGATCATCACACCTTCATCGATACGTTCCACGACATCATGGGGACGGACTCCGTTGAGGAAAAAGACATTCGCGGCATCGCATGCCGCCTTCACGCGGGAGCGGGCCGCGCTCATTTCTGGGGGATATGGTGGGTCGTGGGCGTCCGGATGGCCCAGGCTCATGCCCATATCCCCAGGTCCCCATTCTGCGAACGCGATGCCGGGCACCGCGGCGCTGGCTTCGGCGTTCGCCAGCGCGCGCCGGTTCTCGATCTTGAGACCAAGCATGATCTCACCTTCAGGATTCAAGGGCCAGGGGTCTGCCTTTTCGACATATTCCTGTGGCGTCACGCCCCAGATCGCGGCGGCCATGGACTGTCCCCCTGCTCCTCTTCGTCCTTGGGACAGCGCATTCGGGCCGTCCGAGACACCGATGGATTGGACGGGATAGCGAGAGGACTCGACGAACACGCGGACAGCGCCGGGCGTTTCGGCATGGCAAAGAAGTATGCCGTGAACGCCGCGCGCCAGGACCTGTTTGATCATCCAGGCGTTGGCCCTCATCACATTTTCATCGGTTCCATCTGTAGGCAGCGTGCAGATAACCGCGGGCGTCCTGTGACCGCTTCGCGTCGCGCCCGCGTCGACCAGCCCGCGCATGAATTCACCCAACCCCACGGGGTCGAAGGCGCCGTGCTCGAACTCCACCATCAGATAGTCGGCCCAAGTGTCTCTGTGCGCCGTTCCGTTTTTGTAGGTCAGACCACCGCGGACGCCGGTGTAGTAGACTGGCTGTCCGGCCTCCAGCAGTTCAATCGCTCTGTTAATGCGCGGCATTCGGTTCCCTCGCTCTGAAATGAAAGTGGCTGTTATCGGCGGCGCGAATCTAAAGCGCCCGCAGGGGCTCTTCGATCATGCCGACCAGGGCATCCAGAAATTGCGCGGCGCGGACGCCGTCTACAGCACGGTGGTCGCAGGACAAGGTCAGGGTCATCATCGGGCGTACTGCAGGCTGCCCCTCCACAGCTACGACTCGATCTGCGATTCGGCCCACCGCCAGGATCGCGGCCTGGGGCGGGTTGACAATCGCATTGAAGGCATCCACGCCAAACATGCCCAAATTGCTGATGGTAAAGGTACCGCCTGAGAAGTCGTCGGGAGTCAGGCCGCCACTGCTGGCGCGTGCGACCAGGTCCGCCCTGCGCGCGGCGATCTCTTCGACGCGCAGGCGGTCTGCGTTGTGAACTACAGGCACGAGCAAGCCATCTTCGACGGCGATAGCCAGGCCGACGTTTATGTCCGGAATGGTGACGATTTTGCCGTCGTCCCAGAAGGCGTTGAGGCGGGGGAAGCGGGCCAGTGAGAGCGCCGCAAGCTTTGTGAGCAAGTCAGTGTATGTGATTTTAGCCCCGTCAGAGGAGCCGGAGGAAAGAATCGTGCGCCAGTGGATCAGTTGGTCCGCGCTGACCTCCCGCACCAGGTAAAAGTGGGGCACGCTGGTCCAGCTGCTCGTCAGGCGTTCGGCCATAATCTGCCACATTCGCGAAACTGGCTGTGTTTCCGGTTCGACTGCTGATGGCGCGCGCTCGGGCATTGGCGGGGCTTCTGGCGCCGGCTGCGCTGACAGGGGGACGTCGGCGGCAAGCACTGCCCCCCCTGGCCCGCTGCCGACAAGCGATGCAAGAGCTACGCCCCTTTCGCGCGCCAGCCGCCGCGCCTTGGGCGAGGCGAGGACGCGCGTGCCGGAACTCATGGAGCGGATGTGGGCCTCCACGTCTTCCTTGGAGATGCGGCCGCCATCCGCCTGGACATCTGCCAGATCAATGCCGTGTTCCGCGGCGATGCGTGCGGCGACCGGGCTAGAGGTAAGAGGGGTGGCTCCGCTCACTGGCTCATCGGGCGCATCTTTAGGGTCAGCCACTGCGGGGGCTGCGGGGATTTCCTCGCCTTCGGCTGCGATCAGCCCGATCACCTGGCCCACGGGGACCTCATCACCTTCCTGTGCGGTCACTGCGGTCAGGTGGCCGGAGGCGGGCGCTTCCACCTGCACGTCCACCTTATCGGTGGCTACCTCCATCAGGGGTTCTCCGGCCGTAACCATCTCGCCTTCTTTTTTGAGCCAACGCAGCAAGACACCCACGTCCTGAGCCATCCCAAGAGCCGGCATTATCACTTCTTTGGGCATGCAATCCCCCTTTTTGGGCGTCCTCAGGTCAATAGACCGGGATGGTGGGCTATCTCAACCGCACAGGGTTTTGGCCGTCTCGACAACGTAGTCAGCGTTGGGGATTGTCAGGTCTTCCATCGCTGGAGAAAACGGAACCGGCACGTTCATCGCTCCAATGCGCTTAACCGGAGCATCCAGATAGTAAAATGCGCCGTCGGCAATGACCGAGGCAATTTCACCTGTGACGCCATACTGCCGGTAGCCCTCGTCCAGCACCAGCGCCCGGCTTGTCTTTTGCGCCGACTGGACCAGCGTCTCGGTGTCAAGCGGGGTCGTTGTGCGGGGATCGATCAGCTCGGCGCTGATGCCGATCGAAGCCAGTTTGTCGACTGCTTCCAGCGCCACGTACACCATCGAGCTGGTCGCGACGATGGTTATGTCGTCACCGGTACGCTTCACGTCAGCCTTGCCCAAAGGAAGAGTATACTCCTCTTCGGGTACCGGACCCTGTTCCTGATAGAGCATTTTATCTTCAAAGATAACGACGGGGTTGTCGTCGCGGATGGCGCTCTTCATCAGCCCCTTGGCGTCGTATGGCGTTGCGGGCAGCGCTACTTTCAAACCGGGAATGTGACTGAAGAGGGCATGCAGAGACTGGCTATGCTGGGCGGCAGAGCGGCGGCTGGCCCCCAGGGTCGTCCGCAGGACCATAGGCACTGTCAGTTTGCCGCCGGACATGTAGTGGGTCTTGGCTGCCTGGTTAACCAATTGGTCCATCACCAGGGTGGTGAAGTCGCCAAACATGATGTCCACAATGGGCCGCATACCCGTGATAGCCGCGCCCACACCGATGCCGGCAATACCTGCCTCCGAAATGGGGGAATCGATGACGCGTTCAGGGCCGAACTCATCCAACAGACCGACCAGCACTTTGAAAACCGAGCCGGCTGCTGCAACGTCCTCGCCAATGACAAAGACGCTCTCATCGCGAGCCATCTCTTCGGCGATAGCTTCACGAATGGCTTGACCGAATGTTATCTGACGTTCTCCCGGCGCGTGAATGGCCGGGCTGCAACGGATTCCGTTCTCAAGCGTAGACATGACGGTCCACCTCGCTTTCACTGGGGAATGACGCCTCTTCGGCGAAAGCAACCGCGTCGTCAACGGCTGTCTTTACTTCCTGCTGGATTCGCTCTAAGATATGCTCTTCCGCCTGCTTACTTTTCAACAGCCAGTCCTCGAGAAGAGTCAACGGGTCCCGCTTGGCCCATTCTGCTTCCTCTTCGCGAGTGCGGTATGGGCGGTCGATATCGCCGACATGATGCCCGCGGAATCGATAGGTGTTGCAGACGAGGAAGGCCGGACCGCCTCCTTTGCGCGCCCGGTCGATGACAAGGCGGGCGGTGGCATGCACCGTGCGAATGTCCTGGCCGTCGATAGCCTGCGCATGGACACCGAAACCCGTGGCCCGACCGACCATAGAGCCGGCCGCGGCCTTTGAGTTGTGCGTATACTCGCCATACTGGTTGTTTTCGCAGACATAGATTACCGGCAGCTTCCAGAGCTGGGCCATATTCATCGATTCGTACAGGAGGCCCTGGCCCAAGGCGCCGTCGCCAAAGAAACAGACCGAAACCTGATCGGTTCCGCGCAGCTTAATGGACATGCCTGCGCCGGTCGCGATGCCGGCGCTGCCGCCGACGATGCCATTGGCGCCCAAGTTGCCGGTTTCCTGATCGGCGATGTGCATCGAGCCGCCTTTGCCGCGGCAGTAGCCGGCTTCCTTGCCCAACAGTTCGGCGAACATTTTGTCCAGCGCCGCGCCCTTGGCCAGGCAGTGGCCGTGGCCGCGGTGGGTACTGGTGATGTAGTCGTCTTGCCGCAGAGCTTCGCAGATTCCAACAGCGATTGCTTCCTCGCCTATATAGAGATGGGTAATGCCCGGCATGCGAGCGCTGGTGTAAAGCTCGTTGGCCGTCTCCTCGAAAGTGCGGATCTTGACCATCTGCTCATAGGCTTGGAGCCAGTGCTCGGCGTCCAGATCAGTTACGCTCGGATTGGTATCGTTCGTTTCACTCATAGCGTCACCCCATGGTTAGACCGGATTCTTACCAGTGCATGACCCAGCCACTGTCAACGTTAATGGCCTGGCCGGTGATATTGCGGGCGTGTTCCGAAGCCAGGAAAACTACGGTGGAGGCGATTTCCTCCTGGGAAACCAAGCGGCCCAATACGGCCAGGCGGCCGATCTTCTCGGTACACCATTCTTCGTAGGTGGGTCTCTCGTCCTCAGGCATGTCGGCGGTAGAAAACTTGTGGATCCGCCTTTGTAGCGGTGTGTCGACCATGCCGGGGCAGATTGCGTTTGCACGTATATTGTAGGCGGCAAAATCCTTGGCGGCAATTTGCATGAAGCTGAGCACGGCGGCCTTGGAGACGCTGTACGGGGGGTCGGTCTGGGAGCCGATCTGGCCGGACACGGAGGAGAAAAAGAGGAAGGTGCCCTGTTTCCTGGCGATCATCGGTGCGTAGAAGGCATGGGCGGTGTTGACTGCGCCGAGGACGTTCACTTCATGGACGCGGGGCCAGTCGGAGGGTTCCAGGTTCCAGAACGGGAAGCCGCCTTTGCCCGAATCGATGCCGACTGTGAAGACAACGTGGCGTACCGGTCCGAGTTCTTTTTCGACGCGTGTCGCGGCCGCCTGCAACGCGGCAAAATCGGTGACATCCACCTGCGCGGAAAATGTATCGACGCCGTGAGAGGCTGCTTCCTGCGCCACGTCATCCACGACCGGATCGCGATCGAGCAGTGCCACGCCGGCGCCCTCGGCTGCGAACGTCTTGGCGATCATCCGGCCCATTCCGTTGGCGCCGCCCACGACAACGGCGTTTTGTCCCGCAAGTTCCAGATTCATGCTTTTCCTCTACCTCACTTCTGTATGAGCCAGGACGCCATAAAGGTTTTCTCTCTGCCAGATGTCGACCTATAAACTGGACCGCCCGAGTTCCGAACTCCATTGAAGCCGGAAATCTTCGACATACTGCAGCTACTCTAGGACCTGACGGAACCAGAGAATGGCTGCTTCGCCATCCATACGAATTATCTCGGTCACTTGGCGGCTATGTCTAATTGAATTGCGAAGTTGAATCATTTGATCGACTCTAACGGCCAATTGGTCTTTGCTCTTGAAGGAAACTTCGAAGTCGCCCCAGAGGGCTTTCGTAACGATCGTATCCTCCAACTCTCTTAAATCCGCGTATTCCAGCCGAGAAGCAAGACTATTGAAGTTGTCGAGGTCGAGAGCAGGAGTCCGTTTTACTGCCTGTTGCAGGCGGTCGCCTATCTTCTTCTGGATATGCGTCGGAAGCCTAGCCGCGTCGTCTCTAAGAGTTTGTACAATTAATTTACGCAAACTCAATTCAACGCTTTCAATATCGGCGTCAAGTTTCCTCAGTCGGGGCGAAAGGTCCAGTCGGGCCTTTACCAACAGATCCTCAATTGCGTCCTGTATTGTGCGCTGACGCTCACCCAAGAACTCTTCAAAATCCTCGGTTGTAAAAGGGTCTCGCAGCAGCAGGTCAAAGGCGGCCGGCGAAATCAGGTGGCTCTCTAAAATCTCGCGAACGGTATCCTCCCCGCTGTTAGAAATGAGCTCCGGCAAATACCTGTTTGGCAAGCGATTACCTATTACGTTGCGATTGGTATTCGCCGACAGTGGGGTTCGGTTGAGGATACTGTCCACCACCTCGAGGTTCCTCTTTCTGCCCCATGCCCTTGGAACGATATGATGATCATCTAAGTCATCGTGCTGTGGCGCAGCATCGGTGATCCAGTCACGGGCACCCCTTAACACCAGCAAATTGAAGATGCCGTTGTAGACAGAGGTGCCCCTCCTAGTTTCCCGTCGCAACTCTGTGGAACGGAATCGTTCTCTAAACTCAGAGATTAGGGCAGGTTCGTCATCATCATTGCCGAACCAGTTTTTCAAATCCAAGAAATCGCGAGCGGCTGTGGATCAACGGCACCAGAGTAACGATTGAGGAAGACACTGGCCCAATACCACTGTCGAATCTTTCGTTGCGCGTCTAGTTGGAGGGGGTCGGGCAGGTTACGCGCCTCGGTCTGCAGTGCGGCAAAGGCAGGAAGGATCGAAACGTATGGAAGATAGCGAGAAGCTATGGCCCCAAATTGCTGGGGGTGTCGCAAAAGCTTTATGGCGAGCTCTAAAGAATCTACAGCCTGACTCCAGCGTCGTTCGAATGAAGACGAATCGGGAACTAATATCTCTCTGCGTAGAGTGCCCTCAGAATCGCGAAACTGACGCTCTTGGCCTGGTAGAAGATTGTAGAGGTATTTTGGAGAGCAATAGCCTTGGCTCAATATTGACATTACCTGCAGTACATAGACGTTCAGTCGATCAGAATTGACGAAATCTAGCCGTTGTTCAGCCTCACGCCACTTATGCCGCAGTTGGAGGCCTTTTGGACGCAAAAGGGCGTTGATTAGGTCAAAAATATCGAGCCGTACACCTCGACTATTAATCTGAGTAAAGATGTCGCAAACCTTTTCTAGTTCTAGATCGACATCCAACTCGATGTACGAGACTTGGTACTGTTGGGTAATGCTCCGCAGGTGTTCGCCAAAAGCTCTGGCGTTCTCAAAGTTTAGACAGGCACTACTCTTTTCTTCGGAATCCTGTCCTTCGCTGATTTTTCTAGCTTGGTCCTCCCAATGCTTTTCATAGTCTCTAACCCAGTCAGCTAGTGCCCATCCCTCTTGGCCTATCACTGACAAAGGAAACATGTGATCCTGAAATTGTCTCAACGGATCTTTTGCTAAGTTCTCGCCGCGCCGGGTCCAATCGTAGGTGAAGGCGTCGTCGAAAGCTTCTTCCATGAATTTGTCCACACGGACAAAGTAGCGGTAACGACTATAGCGTTTTGGCGCAGAAACCTTGGGCGCCATAAAAGCGTAGTACATGGCGGTCAGCCGTTGTTGACCGTCCAGCACGATGTAATCTGGCGTCCCGTTCTTACCTTTGTAGCCGTATACATCTTCACATGCTAAAGCGTCGAAGGTCTCCGTCTTACCTTTCCACAGCAAGAGGCTTCCTATGTAATAGTCCAGAAAAATTGAACGCATCAGAGCACTAATGTCCCAAGGCTCCCACTCGAATTCTCGTTGGAAGTCAGGAATGACGTAGCGCCCTGCTCTTAGATAGTTCACTAATGTAGACAAGCCAATGTGGTTAGGTTTTTGCGCATCTCTCATATCAGTTTTCTCATTCCAAATTCGTTACCTGAATGTGGCAGACTAAGGATCATTCGCCTAGATTCGCTCTCAAGGTTCCGCCCCAGTGCGGTTCGCCTGCACCCGCGGGGTCAGGTCGAACTGCGTCGCATGGCCGTGGAAGAAGCGCTCCAGTTCATCCACCATCAACGAAAAGAAGCCCAGCGACCCTGCTGAGCCGCCGAAGGCGCCGATGTGGGGGCTGAGGAAGACGTTTGGCAGCTGGAGGATTTCGCTGTCCGGCGGCACCGGCTCCGGGTCGAAAACGTCCAGCCCGGCGACAATATCGCCCTGCTTCAGCCTTTCGATGAGCGCGGCCGAATCGGTCACCTTGCCGCGGGACACACTTACAAAGACGGAGCCAGGGCGCAAGCGGGCCAATTCTTCTTTCCCCAGCATTCCCTCGGTTCCGGGGGTGTGGGGCACCAGGCAAACGACCACATCGCAGGATAGAACGTTTTCCAGGCTTGTTTGCAGAAAGCCCAGCGCCTCGGACAGCTCTTGAGGCAAGTAGGGATCGTGGACCCAGATCTCCGTCTCAAAGGCGCGCAGGAATTTCATGAGGCGCCGGCCCATATGGCCGCAGCCGATCAGCCCAACTCTGCGACCCCACAAGACGCCCGGCAAGCCCTCCATTACGGAGCGGTCGGCCGGGGTCTGGCCGGCGATCATCCGGCGAAAGTGTCCTCCGCCGTTCTTCAGGCAGACGAGAATCATCGCCAGCGCCCATTCGGAGACCGGGTAGGAGGAGGCGTTCGTCGTATCGACGGTGCGGATACCGCGCGCCCATGCCGCGTCGAGGTCGATGCGGCTGGCAAAACGATCGCCCTCCAACTCGCCGATGATTTTGAGCGAGGGGGCGGCGTCCAGCATGTCGGCTGTCACCGTCGGCGCTCCGAGGCAGACGACCAGCGCGTCGTGGCCTGGTAGCGTATTCGAGAAATCGACTGCGGCCTGCGGGTCGGTGTTGGTATCGTAGATGCCGCCCCCCTCGCAGGGAAACCAGTCCCAGTCGGCAAACGTTTCAAGCCGGCGCAGGTCCTGCGGGGCCACATGATTGAAGCGAATATCGTCATTGCAAGCCAGTAGCACTCTGGGGCGATTCTCGGGCATGGGACAACCTCTCAACTCGGGGACTTCAGTTCAACCACAGCCCCCTGGCATGTTGTATCGCTTGTCGGAATCCTTCCTCACCAGTCTTGCTGGCCTCTTCGACCGATATCCAGCCGTCGAAACCTGCTTTACGAAAGCGTTCGAAGATCGCATTCAGGGGCGTAACGCCGCTGCCAATGAGAACAGGCTCGAACGCGCCCTCCCGCTTGATGTCGCTGACATGGATTGCGGCGACGCGCGGCAGAACGGCATCCAGCACTGTTAACGGGTCGTCGTTGACCGCCAGCAGATTGGCGGTGTCAAAAAGGAGTTGCAATCCGCTGTCGGCGGTCCTTTCGCAGATTTCGAGAAACACCGACGCTGTCTGCGAGAAATCGAAATAGGTCCAGACATAGCCGATGGCATGATTCTCATAGGCGAGGGTAACGCCGGCGGCCTTCGCTTCCTCAACCCAGGCGCTCAAACCATCTACGGCCCAGGCAACGCCATCCGCCCTCGTTACCCCCGGGTGCTTCTGACCCGCGGTCACGCGCAGGAAGTCCACGCCCAGCCGTGCTGCCGCATCAATGTATTCGCGCAACGCCTGCCGGTGGCGTCGACGCTCTGCCGCGTCAGGGTGAGTGAAATCGGTGTAGGTCACCATGCCGGCAATCACAACGCCCGCGTCCTGCGCCTGCTTCCGCAACCCGTCCAAGTAAGCGCCGTCCAAAGAGTCGAGATGGGCTACGCTGATGTCGGCGCCGTCCAGACCAAGAGAGGCGGAAAGGCGGAACCAGTCGGCCAGTGTGAGCTCCCCGGCGCTGATTGCAGGGTAAAGAGATGCGGGAAGGCAGGAAAACGGCATCGCGCTATGACTCCGAGATGGCAACGACCGAGCCCGAAGATGCGTCGCAATAGAGGAAGCGGCTGTCCGGATCTGCGCTCAGTCCGTGGGGCTCCGGTTCAGTCTCGGGCACGGTGATGCGATCCAGTTCGGAGCCGTCGGTCAGGCTAAGTTTCACGATTACTCTGTGGCCGGTATGGACAACCCAAATGCCGTCCTCTTCTCGCACTACGCCATGGGCGCGCGTGTATGGCAGAGGGATTATATGTTGGACCGACCAGTCGCTGATGCGCATCTTGGTCAAAGTCTGGTCTTTCAACGTTGTCAGCCAGAGGTGGCCCGGTTCATGGTTGTCATATTCGATGCCATGGGTGCCGCCGCCGTTGGGCAGGGGATGGCGCGAAATCGTCTTGCCGGTCTCGGGGTCTACGCGCAGTACCTCGCCGGCCGACTTGCCGGCGTCATGCGCCCGTTTGGGCCGCCACTTGTCTGCAGAGCCGTTGGCGGCCAGCCAGAGGCTGTCTTCGCCCCAGGCCATCCCGCTGGTGTTGGAAGAGTCGCTGGGGATTTCGCGAATCATCATGGGCACGCCGTAGTAATCCAACTCGCCGTCACGTTCGACCAGCATCACGCGGTCGGTGATCTGATCGACGATCCACAGGCCATCATCAGTAGCCTGCAGGCCATTGGGCACCGAGTAGGGCGCACGGAAAAGTTTTTTGTAGGTTGTCATGGCTCACCCCTGGGAATTAAAATTTGACTCCGGCGCGCCGTGCGGGACGCGCATTTGCAATTTACTGTAGTCCTGTCGGCGCTGACACACCCACAGCCTCACCACTTTCGACAATGCGCGACCACGTGCTCTCTTCGATCGGGATTCCGTGCTCCAGCCTTTTCTGACGCCGTTCCTCCTCGATTTCACCTGGGTAGTAAATCCTCTTTACGCCAGGCATCTTGGGCGAGGACCAGACCCATTCAACCAGCTTTTCCACTTCCTGCTTGTATTCGTCGGGATCGATGAAACTCTCGATCTTTATCGCGAGCGCGAGCCAGCCGGATGCGCCGCGGGTTGGAGGGTCTGCGCTGCAACCGGCCCATGACAACCCACCGGCGATGGCATCGACCATCATGCCCAGCCCGTAACCTTTATGGCCCACCGAGCCGCCCACTGGCAGCATCGCGGCTTTCCGATCCATAAAGACATTCGGGTCCAAGACCGCATTGCCCTCTTCGTCAATGAGCCAGTCGTCCGGCACAGGCAGGCCCCGTGCCCTTTGCACGTCCACCTTGCCACCGGCCACCATGCTTGTCGTCATATCCAACATCAGAGGGCCCCCACCGGCACGGGGCGCGCTGAACGCAATTGGATTGGGGGGCAACCGTCGGCCCGTACCGCCGAAGGGCGCGGTGAACGGTCCGCCGCCGTTCAGCAGAAGTAAGCCGATACAGTCCTGTTCCGCAGCAATCGGGGGAAACGCTCCCAATCGGCCGATGTGGGTCGACTGATGGACAGCGACAGCGCCGAAGGTGTGCTCCTTGGCGCGTTCCACCGCCATCTCCATCGCCTTTTTGGCCAGGACGATGCCCTGCATCCGCTGGGCGTCAATGACGACCGATACCGGAGTCTCCCGCACTATTTTGAGCGTGCCAACCGGCTTCATGGTCCCCTCGCGCACAGCAGTTATGTAGCCGGGCAGGCGGATCACTCCGTGGGAATCATGTCCTACGAGATTGGAGTCGACCAGGTGGTCGGTAACATCCCGTCCCTGGTCGGCGGGAAAGCCAGCTGCGGCAAAGATGGCCGCGCCGTACTCTCTCAGACTGTCGTGGGAAATCGTTGGCATTGGCGCAGGTTCCTCAATTGGCTGATTTTGCAATGACAAATGGGAAAGTTGTGCGTCGCGGCGGCTCGTGGCGCCCGCGTAACAAAGAATATTCTCCTGGAGAAGCCGGTGGAACTCGTCGGTCTCGTATCAAAAAGTATACCCCGCGCACAAAAAACATTCAAACAGCGTCAGCTTGGTTTGCTACCTCTTTCAGTGGCGCGTGTTCGCCGCAACGGTACAGAAGTCGGGGACTGCTATAGACGCAAGGCCCGGCCTTTCAACCTTTTTCGTTCGGTGGGCCGGCGATGTTATTCTTTGGGGTAATCTGACGTCTGCGTCCCCTTTTGAGCCGACGACCAACTTATCGTAAATAAGGAGAGTTCGGAAATGGCGGAACTTTATGCCCAGAGCGGCGGGGTGAAAGAAAACGCGTTTACGATGGACACGTCCAGCATCAAATACGGGCCGGGTGTTACCCGTGAAGTCGGCTTTGATATGAAAAAGCTGGGCGCCAAACGTGTGATGGTAGTCACCGATCCCCGACTGACAGACAGCGAGCCCGTGGCGATCGCGCTGGAGGCCCTGCGGGCGGAGGGCATTGACGCGGCCCTTTTCGACCAGGTTCGTGTCGAGCCGACCGACGTCTCCTTCCTGCATGCCATCGATTTTGCTTGCGAAGGCAACTTTGACGGCTACCTCTCGGTAGGGGGCGGGTCGACTATGGATACGGCAAAAGCGGCAAATCTCTATGCCACTTACCCCGCCGAATTCCTGGACTACGTCAACCCTCCAATTGGCAAAGGCGTCCCCGTTCCCGGTGCGCTGCGGCCGCACATTGCCGTGCCTACGACCGCCGGCACCGGCAGCGAGACAACAGGCGTCGCCATCTGCGATCTGACAGACATGCATGTAAAGACGGGAATTGCCCACAGAGCATTGCGGCCTCAGATCGGCATTCTGGATCCCCACAACACGCGGACGCTGCCCCAGATGGCTGCCGCCAGTACGGGGCTGGACGTGTTGAGCCACGCGCTGGAATCCTTGACCGCCCTGCCATACGACAGCCGCGTCGCACCCGAGTCACCGGAGTTAAGACCAGCATACCAGGGCGCCAACCCAATCAGCGACATCTGGTCGACCAAAGCGATTGAAATGGTGTCGGCGAACATTGTGCGCGCGATCCAGGACACGGAGGATGACGATGCCCGCAGCGCCATGTTGCTTGCCGCGGCCTACGCAGGCATCGGATTCGGCAACGCAGGCGTCCATCTGCCTCACGGCATGAGCTACCCGGTCAGCGGGATGGTACGAGACTACAGACCGCCGGGGTACCCGCCCGATCATCCCATCATTCCGCACGGGATGGCGGTTATTCTCAACGCACCTGCCGTTTTTCGCTTCACTGCGCCGACGAATCCCGAGAAGCACCTGTTCGCGGCGCGGCTAATGGGCGTGGACACGACCGGAGCGGCCGCCGAGGATGCGGGCGAACTCCTTGCCGGGGCGATAATCGGCCTGATGCAGAAAACCGGCGTTCCCAACGGCCTGAGCGCCATCGGCTTTACCGAGGAGGACATTCCGGCGCTTGTACAGGGAACACTGCCGCAGCACCGGGTGACGAAGCTCTCACCACGACCGGCGGAGGCGCACGATCTGGAGGCGCTGTTCCGGGATGCGATGAAGTACTGGTAAAAAGGCAGTTTTCAGTAGCCGGTAGTCAGTTTTTCGTGAACGGCAAGCTGAAAACCAGAAATTATTTCAATGCCTGCGCCAGAACCTGCGCCATGTGGAGAGGCGCGCGGCCGGCGAACTGTTCAATCTGGTCGCGGCAGCTGGTGCCGCTGGCCACGAGCAAGGCGTCGGCGGGCATCTCGCGTACTGCCGGGAAGAGTCTCTCCTCGCCAATATCACGGCTTACCTCGTAGTGGCCCTTACCGTAGCCGAAATCTCCTGCCATCCCGCAGCAACCGCTGTCGATCACCTGCACTGCGAAACCGGCCGCTTGCAGCGCGGCCACGCTGGCGTCGTTACCGATTAACGCTTTCTGGTGACAGTGACCGTGGAGATAGGCGGTACCCGGCTCGTTTCGCCAGATTGAAGAGAAGCCCGACTCAAGCCTGCTCTTCCCCTCTTCACCGCCGTTCACACTTTCCTCGGGAACGGTTATCTCGCGGGCAATGAATTCATCGAAGGTCAGCGCATTTTCGGCCACGATCTGCGCGCTTTCGCGATCGGATGCCAGCTCCAGATACTCGTCTCGCAAAGTGAGAATACAGCTGGGCTCCAGCCCGACAATAGGCAGACCTTGGCGCGCGAAGGGAGCGAGCAGAGCCACATTTTTGTCTACCCATCCGCGTACCTTATCGGCCTGACCGCCGGTGATGAGCGGCCGCCCGCAGCAGGCGCGTCCCGCCGCCAGGCGCACCTCGTAACCGGCAGCCTCCAGCACCTGCACTGCGGCCTGCCCGATCTCCGGATGGTTGTACTCGGCCCAGGTATCGTGGAAGAGAATGACCGAGGAGGGCAGGGACGAGGGACCAGGGGCGAGGGGCGAGCTAACCCCTAATCCCTGATCCCTAACCCCTATTCTATGAGCAAACCAGTCCGACAGCGACTGCCGGGCGTAGGCAGGCAGGTTCCGGCGCGGGTCGATGCCGATGCGGGCGAAAGCGCCCTTTACCGGCGCCAACTTCATTCCCCAGTTGACAAGTGGAATCAGAGGACGGCCAAATCGAAATAGCAGGCGGTTCAGTGTTGGCAGGAGTCCCATCAGCCGGTTAAAGAAGGGGAGACCATTGCGGTCGTAATAGTGGACCAGGTATTCGGCCTTGATACGCGCCATATCAACTGCTGAGGGGCACTCGCTCTTGCAGGCTTTGCAGCCGATGCAGAGGTCCATCACCTCGTACATCTGCGGTGAAAACAACTCCTCGCGAGGAATGCGCCCAGCCATCGCGTTGCGCAGGGCATTGGCGCGGCCGCGCGTCGTGTCCTTCTCGTCTCTGGTGGCGATGTAGCTGGGACACATTGTGCCCGCGCCGAGTTTTCGGCAAACGCCCGCGCCGTTGCACATTTCGACCGCTCCGGCGTAGCCGAAATCGCTGCTCCAGTCGAAAACGGTCCGCAGTTGAATCGTTTCGTACTCCTTGCCGAAGCGCAGGTTCTCTGTCGAAGGCGGCGCGTCGATGATCTTGCCCGGATTCATGCGGTTGTCGGGATCGAAGACCGCCTTCACCTGCCGCATGGCGCCGTAGAGTTCTGGCCCGAACAGGCGAGGATGGAGATAACTGCGCGCCAGACCGTCGCCGTGTTCACCGCTCATCGCGCCACCGTAGCTCACTGCCAGATCACAGGCATGTTCACCGACGATGCGCAGTGTATCGATGCCTGTCTGGTTCTTGAGATTGAGCAGCGGCCGCACATGCAAGCAGCCGGCAGAAGCGTGGGCGTAGACTGCGATCCCGGGCACATCTTCCTGTTCTCCGCAGAAGTCCAGGACCTTTTGCAGATAGTCGGCCAGCTTCTCTTGCGGCACGGCAACGTCTTCGATACCGGGAACAGGCTTGTAGTCTCCGCGGCGCCCCATCAATATGTTCAGACCGGCCTTGCGCACATCCCACACGTCTTTCTGGCGGGCCGGATTCAACAGCTTAACGACCGTACTTTGCCATCCTCGCGTGTGCAAGAGGCGCTCCAGCCCGTCCATTTTCGCGGCCAGCTCGCGCTCGTCGGCGCCGTAGAATTCGGTCAGCAATACAGCCTCGGGGTCTCCGTCGACAAAGTGGAGCCGCTTGGCCCACTCCGGCTGGGCGCGGGCCAGGTCGATCAGGTGCTTGTCCAGCAATTCGGATGCGCTGGGACTCGTTTCCAGGATATCGGGAATGGCGGCGCAGGCGTCGACAAGCCGGTCAAAGTGGACGACAGCCAGTGCGGTCATTTGTGGCTTTCGAACCAATTTCAGCTTCGCGCTGGTCACAGTCGCGAGCGTGCCCTCGCTGCCGGCGAGAAGTTGGCTGAGGTTGAAATGATCGATCCGGGAGGCATCGCAGAATTCGGAGCGGTAGAGTCTATCAAATCCGAGCCGGGCGCGCAGGAGACTGGCGCGCTCACTGCCGCGGCTTTCTCCATCGGTAGCGGCTTCATCCTGGAGCAGTCCGTGCAGCAGGCGGTCGAGGCCGTAGCCCGAAACACGGCGCCAGTGACGGGGCCAGCGCTCCAGTATCTGCTCATATTGCGCGCGTACGATACCGGGAACTTCGCGATATATCTGCGCTTCAAGCGAGTCGCCCCGGCTTCGACTTTCCAGCTCGGTGGAGGAGACCGGCCCGAAGCGCGTTGCGGAGCCGTCGCTGAGGACGACGCTGGTTTCTAACAGATTATCGGCCAACATGCCGTAGAGGATGCTGTGGCTGCCGGTAGCATTGTTGCCGATCGAGCCGCCAACCGAAGCCCGGTCGGCGCTGGCGGGGTCCGGTCCTAGCATCAAGCCCAGCGGGGCCAATGTTCGGTTGAGGGCGCCAATTGAGATGCCTGCCTGAACGGTGGCGGTTTCGGCCTCCTCATCCACTGCCAGGATGCGGTCCATATATTTTGTCGTGTCGATGACCAGCCCGGGACCTACGCATTGCCCGGCCAGTGAACTGCCGCCTCCCCGCGGCAGAAGCGGGACGCCGTGGCGTGCGGCAAGCTCCACAGCAGCCTGCACATCATCAGCGGTGCGGGGAATTACAACGCCCAGCGGTTGAATCTGATACTGGCTGGCATCGGTGCTGTAGAGCATACGGCTGTAACTATCAAAGCGCACCTCGCCTTCGACAATTTGCTCCAACTCATGGACTAGCTCCTGCGTCTCGAACGACAGGGGCGAGGGGATAGGGGCGAGGGGCGAATTAACCCCTGAATCCTGACCCCTGGCCCCTGGGTTTTGTATCGAGATGTGCTGCGTCATGATGGCGTTATCCTGTCTGAACTGTGATTTTGAGGGATTCAGGGGATGAACTGTGAAACGGCAGTTTTTGGTAGTCAGTAGTCAGTTTTTAGTAAACGGCAAACGAAAAACTAGAAACTGCAGTTAATCCCAATAATCTCCCGAAATCACAGTCCACTTTAACAGAATCCATATTTGCGGTATACTCGCGTATCACTGCTTTTGAACTGTGAGAACGGCAGGGGACAGGGGCGAGAGACGAGCAACAGCAGTTGCCAACCCCTAAGCCCTAACCCCTGTCAGTTGAGCACGATTGCAATGCGAAGCCGCATCCCGGTCCGCACAACAGGAGAATTGAATGTCCAATAGCGTAAACGGAAATGGCGCCCAGATCAAAATGTACACCACTAGCTGGTGCCCGGATTGCTGGCGGGCAAAGTCGGTGATGCGGGGAAACGGCGTCGAATTCGAAGAGATCGACATCGAGAGCGATGAAGAGGCCAGAGAAGTGGTGCAGAAACTCAATAAGGGCAACATGTCCGTGCCGACAATCGTCTTTCCCGATGGCGATGTGTTGACCGAACCCTCCACGACGGTGTTGATGGCAAAACTCTCCACGCTATAGCGGCCCTGGAAAGCAGTTCAGGAAATGGAGACATGGAACATTCAGTCCTGAGTCATGTCGATTTGAGCCAGCGCCTGAAGCGAAAAGAGTACGAGCGGATTCTCGTCGAACGCCAGCAGAAGTTCCTTTCATTACGTCTAAGACTGGGAGGGCAGATCGGGGGAGAATTCGGCCCTCCTCTTCTGATTCTTTTCGAGGGTTGGGACGCGGCGGGGAAAGGCGGCTGTATCCGGCGGTTGACCGCTCCTTTGGATCCTCGCCACTTCTCAGTATTTCAGTACCAGGCGCCAAACGATCGAGAGAAACGACACCATTTTCTCTGGCGGTTTTGGCCGGCCGTTCCCGGTAAGGGGGGCATGTGCATATTCGACCGTACCTGGTATGGGCGCGTACTGGTGGAACGCGTGGAGGGTTTTGCCAGCGTCCCGGATTGGCGGCGGGCCTACGAAGAGATTCGGCATTGGGAATCGCTCCTGGTTTCCGATGGAATGATTCTGATTAAGTTTTTCCTTCACATCTCCTCGAAAGAACAGAAACGGCGCTTCGAAAGCCGAGCCGAGGACCCGCTACGCCAGTGGAAGCTCACTGATGAGGACTGGCGCAACCGAAAAAAGCGCAAGGAATACGAAGAGGCGATTCAGGAGATGGTGGAAAAGACCGACACGGTCTTGACGCCGTGGACGATCGTGGCCGCCGAATCCAAGCGATTTGCCCGCATCAAAGTTCTGGAAACGGTGATTCAGCGCGTTGAGGCCGCTCTGGGCTGACCAACTTCGGCTTTTGAACTGTGAAACGGCAGTTTTTAGTAGTCAGTAGCCAGTTTTTAGTGAACGACAAACTAAAAACTAGAAACTGCAGTTAATCCCAGAAATCACAATCGACTTTCCAATGCGATTAACCGACAAAGTTGCGATCATCACTGGAGCGGCGTCCGGCATCGGGCGGGCCTGCACACAGCGTTTTCTGGATGACGGGGCGACTGTGCTGGCCTGCGATATTGACGGCGGCGGGCTGGACGATCTGGCCGATGAAAGCGACCAGAGCCGTCTTCATACTGTTCTCTGTGATGTAACGAAAAGGGGCGACGCAGAGTCAAGCGTTGAGAAGGCGCTCTCGCTCGGCGGCAGCCTCGACTGTCTCGTCAACTCTGCAGGAATTACCCCGCGCACGCTGCCGCCTGAAGCCGATTATGAAGAGCGGTGGGACGCGGTGATGGAGGTCAATGCCAAGGGCGTCTTCCTCATGTCCTACGCAGCGTTGGAGGTAATGCGACCAGCAGGCCGAGGCGCGATTGTCAACCTCGTCTCCGTAATGAGCATGGTTGGATACCCGACTTCACTTCCGTTTTCCGATGGCTTTACCGCCTACCCGCACAGCAAGGGGGCTGTGGCGCAGATGACCAAAGAAATGGGTGTGCGATTCGCGGTCGAGGGCGTACGCATTAATGCGGTGGCGCCGGGATTCGTTTACTCGCCGCTCACGTCCAACGTAGTCGGCGACCCGGAAGTCCATGCAGAAATGCGCCGGCTGCATCCGATGGGGAGAATGGGGCAGCCGGAGGAGATTGCGGCGGTGGTTGCTTTTCTGGCCTCAGACGACGCTTCATTCGTAACGGCGAGCGTCTGGCCGGTTGATGGGGGGTACACGGCCCAGTAAACCATCTTTCGAGCGATTATTCCTCCCCTCTCAACGCCCGCCACACTCGTTCCGGCGTGAAGGGAATCTCGCGAATGCGCAGCCCGGTGGCGTCGAAGATAGCGCTGGCGATGGCGGGGGCCATGCCGTCCATCGGGATTTCGGCTATCGCCTTTGCGCCGAATGGGCCTGTCGGCTCGTAGGTCTGTACGAGCACAGTCCCCAGCTCCGGCATTTCATTCGCGGTCAGTATTCGGTAGTCGCCGAATCTGCTGATTTCCAACCTGCCTTTCTCGTCGTAGGGCATCTCCTCGCACAGGGCGTAACCGAGGGCCTGGGTCATGCCGCCTTCGACTTGCCCGCTGGCGGTGACTGGGTTAATGGCGATTCCGCAGTCTACTGCCATCACCGCCTTTTCGACCGTCACCTGGCCTGTCTCCATATCCACCTCCAACGCGGCGTACTGTGCGGCAAAGGGAGGGGGACTGACATAGCTCATGTGGCTGGCCGTGGCCATAATCTGATGCTGCTCCTCCTGGTGAATGCTGTGAAGCGCAACCTTTTCCAGAGGAACGGTTTGTCCGCCCGGAGCCAGGACTTTCTGATTCTCCAGCCAAAGCTGATCGGCGTCGACACCCTCAAATAGATGGGCGGCCGTGTGGCGCCGGATCTGGCTGCTGACATCTTCAGCCGCTTTGAGCACGGCGCCGCCGGAGATGTAGGTCGTGCTGCTGGCGTAGGCGCCTGTGTCGAAGGGCGTAAAGTCGGTATCGCTACTGTAGATGACGATCTGATCCAGGGGAACCCCCAGCGTTTCGGCCGCGATCTGGGCCAACACCGTATCGGAGCCTGTTCCCAGGTCGGTCGCGCCGACCAGAAGGTTGAAGGAGCCATCGTCGTTGAGCTTGATACTTGCTGCGCCCATGTCGAGCCCAGCGATGCCGGTTCCGTGCATACAAATCGCCAGGCCAATCCCGCGGCGGATATGTGGCCGGGCGGGCGGCGCCTTCCAATCGGCGTCATCGCGCCGGTCCCAGCCGATGGACGCGGCCCCAGCCTCGACACACTCTGCCAGACCGCTGCTCTCAACCGTCTGCGGGAAACCCTCGCGACCCTCTCCCATCGCTATCGCCATCGGCAGCGATTGCCCCTCTTTCACCCAGTTGATGCGCTTGAATTCCACCGGATCCATCCCGAAGGCGAGCGCCATTTCCTCCATGTGCTGCTCCAGCCCGAAGAGGGCCTGGGGCGCGCCGTAGCCGCGGAATGCGCCGGGCACAGGTTTGTTGGTATATACAACATCACAATCGAAGCGTGCCGCGGGCAGCCAGTACGTGCTGAGCGCGCGAAAGCCGGTGACCATCTGAACCGTGAGACCGTGCGTTCCATAGGCGCCTGTATCGGCCACCACCCGCACATCCATCCCGACCAGCTTGCCGTCTGCGTCCACGCCGCTGCGGAAGCGCAACCGTTGCGGGTGGCGCGTGCGGGCGGAACTGAATTCCAGCTGACGCGTATATTCGAACTTGACCGGCCGGCCGGTCGCAATTGTCAGATGGGCGCACAGGTCTTCGATCAGCATTTCCTGTTTGCCGCCGAAGCCGCCGCCTATGCGCGGCTTCACCACGCGGATTCGGCGTACCGGCAGGCCGAGCAGGGGCGCAACCATTCGGCGCACATGAAACGGGACCTGTGTACTCGTGCGGATGACCAGGCGGTCATCTTCATCCCAATAGGTGATGACAATGTGCGGCTCGATACTCGCCTGCTGCACCTGATGTACCCGGTATTCGCTCTCGAAAACAAAGTCGGCAGAAGCCAGCGCGGCATCCACGTCGTTATGGTCCACGCGCAGTTTCACGGCGACATTTCGTTTGGCGTCGTGAATCATCTGTGCGTCCGTTTCATCGTGGATCACGGGCGCGCCGGCCTGCATCGCTTCTTCGGCAGAGAATATCGCGGGGAGCTCCTCGTACTTGACCTTGATCCGTTCCAGCGCTTCCTGCACCAGTTCGGGGGTCTCCGCGGCCACAGTTGCCACTCTATCGCCGACATAGCGCACTTTCGAATCGAGGCAAACCTGGTCGTAAGGGGGCGGCTGGGGATAACTCTGACCGCCGCTGGCGTAGATGACGCGGGGCAGGTCAGCGTAGGTCTGCACGGCATGTACGCCCGGCAACGCCAGCGCGTCCGCGGTATCTATAGAGAGGATGCGGGCGTGGGCGACCGGGCTGGTGAGCAGACCGCCATAGAGCATGCCCGGCAGCTCCACATCGTCGGCAAAGACGGGCCGCCCCTTGGCCAGTTTGACCGCGTCTACCTTCGGTTCCGGTTTGTTGACAACGTGGGTCCGGGGTGGCGCGACAGTCACCGGCACACTGCGGGTCTGCGTTTGCGTATCCGGCCCGCCGTCGCGCCAGCCGTTCGAAGGCGGCTGGTCAGTGGTCGGCCATTCGCCGGTAGCGGGCGCGTCGCGAACATCGATTTCCGGGGGCGGGGGCGTCTCTCCCTGCAGTTGGGCCGCCGCCCGCAGGATCGCCTGTACAGGTTTTACGTACCCGGTGCAGCGGCAGAGAATTCCGGCGATAGCCTCCCGCACTGCGGCTTCGCTGGGCTGTGGCTCCTTTTCCAGCAGATGCTGGGCGGCCAGGATCTGCGCGGGTGTGCAATAACCGCATTGAATTGCGCCGCATTCAATAAACTGCTGCTGCAACACGGAAAGGCGAGGAGACAGAAGTTCCAAACGGCTCCTTTCACCGCCTTCCTCGTTTTCTTCTTCCAGCCCTTCAAGGGTGATGACCGATGCGCCGTCAGCTTGGGAAGCCAGCAGAATTCCGCTGTTGACAAGGCGATAGCTTGACGGGTCATCCGGTGTTCGAGTGAAGAGAATCGCATCTGCGCCGCTTTCGCCTGTCTCATCGCCGTGTTTGAGGCTGAAAATGCGCAGACGCCGCAACACCGTGCGCAGCAAGTCACCGGGGTAGACGTCGATCAGGTGATGAGTTCCGTTGACTGTGAGTGAAATGGATGCAGGCATGGTTGGGTTGTTATGGTCTTGGGTTATGATGTCTGCGCGATTCCCCGGCTACAGGTGAACGCCCGTTGCGGCAGCCAGCGCCCGTCGGCCCACGACTTCAGCCATAGCCAACCTGTACTCGGCGCTTCCTTTGAAATCACCCTTGGGAACGAGCGGGCCGCCAGCAAGCTGGGGCCGCGTACCGACACCGCAGAGGGCAGTCCGTGCGGTGTCGCCGCCACCGCCCGCGGCAGGCCCGCCCTGGGGGAATTCGCCATTCACCCCGGCGACTACAACTGCGGCAACGATGCACCGGTCCATTGGTGTGCGGGCTATGCGCGCGTGGCCGCCGGCGGCCTGGAAGAGGGGTAATCGAACCTGGGTTATGAGTAGGGGGCCCCGCGGGAGCCGGGACGGGGAACCGGCGAAATCATCCAGCAGCCGGTGCGACTCGACTCCGTCTTTGTCGACCGCTACAACTGAGGCGTTCAGCGCCAGTAACGAGGCGAACAACTCGCTGTCCGGCTCGGCAAGCGCAACCAGCCCGCCAATTGTGGCGGCGTTGCGCAGGTTCTGCGGCCCTTCAAAGCGCGCCGTATCAGGCAGGATGCCGCCGGCCAGACCTGCGCACAGAGGATGTTCGACCAATTCCGTCAGGGTAGTCATCGCGCCGACGCGCAGGCTGGAATCGAAATGCTGGATAAAGGACAGATTCAGGCCAGCCAGATCGATAACTCCGTCCACGTTTCGCCGCTGCCGCGTTTCCAGCGCTCCCACCAGATGGGTGCCCCCGGCCAGAGGTACACGCCGCGACGTACGATCAGCCAGCAATTCGAGCGCGACCGCGAGCGTTGTTGGTCTGTGATACTCCGCGAGAATTGCCATGGTTGGTCCGTGATCTGTGGACTGGGGAAATCTGCTGCGAGATCAAGCGCCTGGCGGCGGGTCCGGCGCGAGGTCCAGTTCCTGCAGCAAGCCGACCAGACTAAAGTTCATCGCCAACACAACCGCTGCCGGGGTGAGCAGAAAGATTGGCAGTACGGTCACAAAACTGACGACGAGCAACAGGACCTGGAAGAGGAACATGAGAAAGGTATAAAGAGGATGGCGCAGGGCGAGTATGAAAGCGTTTCGGAGCACCATCTTTATACTCATTTCGTCCTGCTGCCAAAGCAAGGGGAAAAAGTACTGACCTGCCATGAGAACGATGATCAGGATCCAGACCCATACGATACTGACGATCTGGGCCCAATTGGCGGTACTGGCCCCGTAGAAGCGGATGTTGACGACGACACCGCCGATCATCAGAAGATTTATGCCGAGCAGCAGCCAACTCTTACCGATGGTCGATTTCGCCCCGTCCCAGAAGAATGCGCTTTCCACTCGCCGGTAATTCGCGACCCGGTTGGCTGCACTATGGATTCCTGATGTCACCGGGCCCGCAGGCAGCACCAGGAAGACCCCGACCCACCAGAGAACGCTGAGCCAGACCCAAAGGAGCAGGTCCTCATAGAGCGCCTTTATCGTGCGCCACATGACTGTGAATGCTTTCATAAAGGAAACTTCGTTCCTGTAACTGGAAATGACCTGTGTGAAACGTCCCTTCTATTATAGCAGCAGCCACCGTGTTTCTCGGAATTGAACACTGGCGGCATCTTCGCCGATCCGTCGGCAGGAATGCAACCTTAGCCTCCCGGAGGCAGCCGCGCAAGGATCGTATGGATTCGAGCGAGACGGCGCAAACTTTTGCCACTTAGGATTTGAGACAGATATAATGAGTTGCGGGGCAGAAGTGGACGGTTTGGAGACACTTGCCCGAGGCAAGAATCCCCGGCCGAAATACCTGGCGCCGCGGGCGCGAATCCTCTCAAACAGACGAAGGGATGTCGATCGAGTTGCGCAGCAATCCACCCAAGGCGTAGTTTGCCCGAGGGGGTGAGTCCGCCCCAAACCACTCGGAGGATGACCGATGACCAATCACGGCAGGAAAATCCTTGTATGCGTTGCCTGGCCCTATGCCAACGGCGAAAAGCACATCGGACAGATTGCAGGCGCGTATCTGCCGCCCGATATCTTTGCCCGTTACCAGCGCATGGCAGGCAATGATGTACTGATGGTCAGCGGCTCCGACACGCATGGTACGCCCATCACCTTGCAGGCGGAGAGGGAAGGTCTGCATGCAGCGGAAGTGGTGGACAAGTATCACGAGCTTTTCGTTGAGGGCTGCATGGCGATGGGCCTGACCTTCGACCTGTACACCCACACTGACACGCAGAACCACTGGGACGTAACCCAGCAGGTGTTTCGACGTCACCTGGCGAACGAATTTATCTATAAGGAAGTGCAGAAACAGTGGTACGATCCGGAAGCGGGGCGTTTTTTGGCAGACCGCTACGTGGAGGGGCGTTGCCCTTTCTGCGGCTTTGCTGAAGCGCGCGGCGACCAGTGCGACAACTGCGGGCGCCTCTATGATGCATTGGAGTTGACCGACACCCGGTCCAAATTGAGCGGCAGCGCTGAACTGGAGGTGCGGGAAACCGAACATTTCTTTCTTGATCTGGGCGCCCTCAATGAACCACTGTTGGACTGGATCGGCAGCGGCAAAGAGCATTGGCGCAACAACGTCCTGAACTTTACCCAGGGTCAGTTGAACCTGAAGGAGTTGCGGGGGCGGGCCATCACACGCGACATTGATTGGGGCATCGCCATTCCTATCGAGGGCTACGAGAGTAAGCGCATTTATGTCTGGTACGACGCGGTGCAAGGTTACCTGAGCGCGGCTATCGAATGGGCTGCATTGAGCGGCGGCAAGTGGCAGGACTGGTGGGACCGAGATCTTTCACCGGATGCCCGCCACTACTACTTCATTGGCAAGGACAACATCCCCTTCCACACGCAGATCTGGCCGGGCATGATTATGGCCTATAACGATGAAACAGAGGCAGACATCTCGGGTCTGTCCGAAACGGCGGAGCCGCTGAAGAAGGCGCGGCTGCACCTGCCATATGACGTACCGGCTAACGAGTACCTCAATTTTGGGGGCGCCCAGTTCAGCACCAGCCGCGGCAATGTCATCGGCTTCAATACGGTTCTGGAGGAATTTCAGCCGGATGCCTGGCGATATACCTTGACGGCCATGGCGCCGGAGACTGCGGATACTGAGTTCACCTGGCCGGACTTTGTCGAGCTTGTCAACAACGAGCTGGTGGCCAACTGGGGCAATCTGGTCAATCGGACGGCAGGGTTCGCTTTCAGACGTTTCGATGGGGCAGTTCCTCACCCCGGAGAATTGGACGCGACGGATGAGGCTTTGTTGGAAGAGATACGCGGGGGATTCGACAGCGTGGGAGCGCTATACGAAGCGGTGAGGTTGAAGGCCGCCTTGCAGGAAGCGCGGCGGTTGAGCCAGCGCGTAAACCAATACCTGAACGAGAAGGAGCCCTGGAGGACCGTTCAAACGGATCCACAGACGGCGGCGACGACCGTCTACGTGACGTTGCAAGCCATCGACTGGCTGAAATTGCTGTGGGCGCCGATCCTGCCCCATAGCAGCGAACGGTTGCACCAATATCTGGGATATTCCGAGCCGCTATTTGGCCAACTCGACACGACGGCCGTTAAGGACGACCGCGGATCACATTTGGTGTTGCGCTACGATCATGGGCGTGCCAGCGGAATCTGGCAGGCGAATACATTGTCAGCCGGACAACGCCTACGGAAACCGGCGCCCCTTTTCGCCAAGCTGGATCCTGCGGTCGTGTTGGGTGAAGAATAGGGGTTAGGGGCCAGAGGTTAGCTCGCTCCTCGCCGCTGCCCTTCGAGGCGAACGGGTAACATGTGACAGGGCCCATGCGCAGAGGCATCGATGCAACCGCTTATGTCTTACTTTCCATTCTGATCGTCTATGCGGCCCTGGGCACACTCTTCGCCTTTAAGACTCCACCTTGGCAGAACCCGGACGAACCGGCCCATTACAATTACATTGCCCATATTGCGACCGAAAGGCGGTTACCGGCGCTGCGGATGGGCGATTATGATGGACCCTATCTCGAGCGACTGAAGGCGGAAAAGTTTCCGCCGGCCCTCTCGATAGAGCCGGTTCGATATGAATCGCATCAACCCCCTCTCTACTATCTGCTCGCCGCTCCAATCCACTGGTTGAGCCAGGGCCGGCTGCTGGCGCTGAGGCTTTTCAGCGTCATGCTGGGCGGGGGCGTCGTGCTGCTGATTTTTCTTTGCGCGCGCGCAGCAGTACCCGGATCGCCTCACATTGCTTTGGGGGCGGCCGCATTTGCAGCCTTTCTTCCCATGCACGTGGCGCTGATGGCGTCAGTCAACAACGACGCCCTCGCCGAACTCTTGATCGCTGGTACAGTGCTGGCGCTCTTGCGCTGGCAACGGTTGAAGGCTGAAAGCGAAGTAGACAGAGGGAGGGGCCACTTACTGGCAGCAGGGATTCTCATTGGGCTTGGCTTTCTGACTAAGGCGACCGCTTATATTCTCCTCCCTGTCGCACTTGTCGTCGTCTTCATTCATTCAGTTTGGCCGGGTTCGTCTGGTAAGAGTCCGGCTGGAAAACTGACTCTGCGGCTCGCGCTGCTGATTGGGCCTGCATTGCTCCTCGGTCTACCTTGGTGGATCCGAAACAGCTTGCTATACGGGAATCTGGATATCCTCGGCCTTACCTGGCACGATGCGGTAGTTACCGGGCAGCCGACGGCAGCAGCCTGGATCGCAGAGAACGGGTGGGGCGCCTATTGGGAACGGGCCTGGTCATTTACCGGCAAGAGCTTCTGGGGCGTATTTGGCTGGTTGGGCGTCTTTATGGATGCCCGCATCTACACCATTCTCTTCATTCTATCGGCCCTGGCGGCGTTGGGCATTCTGTTCCGGTTCCGGGCGTGGGCGATCCGAAGTGAATGGCAGTGGCCGCGCCTCATCTCGACGCCTTATTTGACATTGCTGTTGCTGTGGCTGGCGACATTTGCCGCCTACGCTTGGTACAACGTAGGGTTTATCCAGCACCAGGGCCGCTATCTTTTTCCGGCCCTACCGGCGTGGAGTCTGCTCTTCGCCATAGGCTGGTGGACGGCGCTTGAGAGGAGGACCAGCCTCATTACGGGGGGTATCTTTCTGGCGGGCGCCGGCGCGCATTTTGCAGTTGCGACGCTGGCAGGCGGCGCGGCAGACAGGTGGACCGTGCTGCTGTTCGGAATGGCGGGCGTCGGCATGCTGCTTTACGGGTTACTCTCTGTCCGCGTTTCCCAGATTATTGCCGCCGTCGGAGTTGGGGATCAGGACCGTGCTCTCCAGGACGCGTCAGTTTGCGTTGAGCCGACGCCATCCGCCGGCCCTTGGCGAAACGCAAACAGGCTACGCATTGACGGTGATTTGCGTCCGATCTTGTATGTCTGCCTGTTCCTGGCAGCAGTTGCTCTGGACATAGCCATTCCGTTCCTGTATATTGTCCCTCAGCTAAGTTCATAGCTTTGTGCATGAAAGCAGGGGCGAGGGGATAGGGACGAGGGACGGCAGTTACTGATCCCTAACCTCCAACCCCTAACCACGATGCATTGAGAAAAATGAGTTCACTCGCCCCTTTGCCTCCAGCACGACAGATTGTACCCATGCGGGAACTCTCAGGCCCGGCTACAGCTCGCGGCAGGCCCCCCAGCGGTGTCGAATACATTCTGATCTGGCTTTGCGTGGCAATCGTGGCGATTGCCGGCGCGTTTGCCGGCTGGCAGTTCTGGCACACAGACCGCATCTTTAGCGGAGTGCAGGTAGCCGGTGTCCCCGTTGGGGGCGAGACCCGCGCATCGGCGCTGCTGCGCTTGCACAGGGAGTTGACCCCCTATCCGCTGGCGCCCGTCTTCCTCGAACTCAGCACCGAGACCACGGCTGGAGTCGGAGCCGCACGGGCTGCGGACAGACGCTGGGCACTGGGGTCCGACCTGCTGGAACCCGAGGCGGATCTGGAGGGCGCCGTCAACCTTGCCTATCATGTCGGAAGGCAGGGTGGTCTGTTTGAGCGTATCCTCAGTCAGTGGCGGGCCTTCAACGGCCAGCAGACGGTGTGGCCGGAGGTCTCTGTCAGCGAAGGGGTCGTTCGCCAGGCCGTCGGCAACGCGGCCGCTGAGGTGCGGCGGCCTGGCCGCCCCGCCATCCAAATTGGCGACCTCTCTCTGCCGCCCCAGCCGGGCCTGGACGTTGATGTCGCGGCAACTGCGCACCTGATACTGACGCAGTTGGGGCGCGGACGTTCGGGAACGGTGCCGCTGCAGACGTACAGCACTGCGCCGCCCCAGAGCGCAGAAGCAGACTCGTCACAGAACAGCGCAGTCGCCAGTAATCCCACTTCCGAAAGCTTTTCGGGTGGTCTCACGTCCCCGCAGCCGGTCGTCTTGCGGCACGAACCATCCGGGACCGCTTTTGCGCTGGACGCGGCGCTATTGCAGAAAATTATGCCCGGCGGAGACCCCAGCTTTCTCAATGAAGAGGCCCTGCGCTTTGTCGTCGAGGGCTGGGCGAACCAGGTTTCCTATCCTGCCCAGGATGCCCGTTTGCGCTTTGACGACGCGACATCGGCGCTAACGGCGCTGCAGCAGAGCAGAGCAGGCCAGCGACTTAACGTCGACCTGACGATCGAGGCTGTTCGAAAGGCGCTGACCACCGACCAGAGGACAGGTACGCTGCCGATCATTTCCATTCCCCCCGCGGTTGATTCCAGCCGGCTGAACGAACTGGGAATCAGAGAGCTTGTCGCCAGCGGCGCCACCTACTTTGGGGGAAGCAGCGCCACGCGCGTGTACAACATCGAAGTCGCGGCAGAAAAACTTGTGGGTGTGGTCATTCCACCTGGGGAGGTCTTCAGCTTCAATTCGGCGATTGAGGCAGTGAGCGGGGCCAACGGCTTCGAAGACTCGGCCATAATCTGGGGGGACCGCACGGCAGTTGGCGTTGGGGGAGGCGTCTGCCAGGTGAGTACAACCGTTTTTCGGGCGGCGCTGGAAGGCGGCTTTCCCTTTCTTGAGCGTCACAATCACGGCTACGTCGTCAGTTGGTACGGCGACCCCGGCTTTGACGCGACGATATACACACCGTATGTGGATCTCAGATTCCTCAATGACACGGACGCGCATCTGCTGATCCAGCCAGTCGTGGACAGCGTGGAAGGCGTTCTCTCTTTCCGCTTTTACGGCACCAAGCCGGACAGAGAGGTGGTAATCGGCGAGGCGGTATACGAGGATATCAAACAGCCCGGTGAACCGATCTATCAGGAAGACGCCAGTCTGGAACCCGGGCAGATCAAGCAGGTTGAGTGGGCCAAAGAGGGCCTGACCGCGACAGTCATCCGCAAGGTTACCGAGAATGGCCGGACTCGGGAGGATCCGATCAGATCGGTCTACCGGCCCTGGAACGCCATGTACCTGTACGGACCGGGAACGGTCATTCCCGGCGTAACCGATGTTGAGGAGCCGACCGCGCCCCCGACAACGGAGGGAAACACCGACGGCGACGCCTGACGGAACCGACGCTCCAAGAAACTTTGCGCTGAGCCGACGCCATCTGCCGGCCCTTGGCAAAGCGCAAACCAGGCCATTCTCTCTTTGAAATCCCCGTTTTTCCCGTTTCGTCCCACATTCAATGCTTCTGACCATCGACATCGGAAACAGCAGCATCGTATTGGGCGTCTTTGGTGACGCCGTTGCCCCCGTTGCCAGTTGGCGGCTGCCGACTGACAGGCAAAGCCGGCCGGAAACGGTCAGGCAGTCTCTCTACCAGCTTTGTCGCCAGAGCGGATTCGGCGCGCAGGACTTTGAAGGCGCTGCCTTGTGCAGCGTGGTCGCGCCTTTAACCGAGCTGTGGCAGGGCATATTAGGGGAAATGCTTGATCGCGAGCCGCTGGTCCTTCACCAACGCATGGAACTGGGACTGACGCTGGACGTAAGGAACCCGGATCAGGTGGGGATGGACCGGCTTGTCGGCGCCGCGGCCTTATGGGAACGTGTAGCGGGCGCGGCGGTTGCCGTCGATTTCGGCACGGCGACGACGTTCAATGTTGTTGACGAAGAGGGGCGGTTTTGCGGCGGGGCCATAGCGCCGGGACTTGCCACGGGGGCGGATTCGCTGATGAACAGCGCTCCCGGCTTGCCTGCTCTGGCCAAAACGTTTGGTGAGGGCTCTTCGGCTTCGACGGGAGTCGAATTGATTCCGCCGTCCTCAGCCATCGGCCGCGATACCGACGAGGCACTGCGATCGGGGATAATTTTAGGCTATTCGGCGTTGGTTGAAGGACTCCTTGGCCGCATTCGTAACGAATTGGACTCGCCCCTGACGGTCATCTCGACAGGTGGACTAGGCCACATAATTACCCCGCTAACAAGCTCGATCGACCACTACGATCCCTGGCTGACGCTGGCCGGAATCCGCACCGTTTATCGGCTTAATGCCGGAAGAGACTGAGGTCTAGCAGGGCTTCACCCTTCCCAACTCTCACTCGGCTATCCCAACAGTTGACGATAACAGCGCAGTGTAGCCTCGGCGGTCGCCTGCCAGCTAAAGCGGCCGGCCCGCGCCAGCCCCTGTTCGGATCGTCTTGCGCGTTGACGACCGTCCTCGATGAGTTCGACCATTGCATCTCTGATTGCAGCGACGGAATGCGGATCGAAAAGGAGGGCGGCCTCGCCCGTAACCTCCGAAAGGCTCGCCGTGTTTGAACAAGCTACCGGCGTTCCGCAGGCCATCGCTTCGAGAACAGGCAGGCCAAACCCTTCATAAAGGCTGGGGAAGACGAACAATGTCGCGGCGCTGTAGAGCGCGGGCAGGTCGCGCTCGTCAATGGGACCGAGGAAGCGGACGGCGTCACCGAGCCGGTGACTCCGGGCACGCTGTTTGGACTGGGGGTAGCGGTTATCCCAAGCGCCGGCAATGACGAGGGGGGGCGCAAGCCGTGAGGCTGTCTGAGCGTAAGCGTCGACGAGTGCAGGCAGATTCTTATGGGGCTTGTTGATGCCGAGATAGAGCAGAAATTGATCGGGCAGCCGGTACTTGTCGCGCACGCGGCCGACCTCAGCGGCTGTCTGAGGACGATAGTGGGCGGCGGCGGCCAGTGGTGTGACAGTGACCTTGGAGGCGGGGATACGAAAACAGCTGACCAGATCGCTGCGAGCGGCGCCGGAAATGGCGACGACGTGGTTGGCGGCGCGCAGGGCGAGGGTCGCGGCCAGTCGAAAGAATAGTCTCGCGCCGACGGGAACGGACTTCGGGAACTTGAGCGGAATGACGTCATAGAAGGTCAGGAGAGTGGGCAGACCTGTGCGATACGGCATGACGTAGTAGGGGCTGTGATAGAGGGCGGCGCGGTCAGCCCGAAGTTGCTTCAGCAGGCGCGGGATGAGCCACTGCTGGCGCATGTCCAAAGGCGTGACGGGCGCGGTGACGGTTTTGGCTGGTAGGTGAAAAGCTCCTTCCAACTCCAGGGTAGGCGCTGTTGCTCCCCCAGACTCGGCGGCTGCCGGACTGTTGAGAATGGTCAGGCTTTCTCCGGCGGTAAGCAGGGGCATCAGCGCCGGCGCGAGGTTGCGAACGTAGCGGCCGATGCCGGGGAAATGGGGCACTGCGGTGCGGGCATCAAGCATGTAGTGGCTCATTGGACGGCGGGGCGGGAGCGAGCAGCGGTGAGGCATGCGGGCGAGACGCCCGCGATCCCAGTCATTTCTCGTTCAGAACTTCCTGATAGAAGGAGATGGTCGTGTTTATCATGGTTTGGAATGCGAACTCCTTGCGCGCTCTCTTGCGGCCTGCGGCTCCCATCCGCGCTCGCATTGCCGAATCCCCGAGCAGTTTGTTAATGGCCGCGGCCAAGGCCCGCGGGTCGTTGGGGGGCACAACCAGACCCGTCTCCCCGTCGCGGTTGACGTAGGATGTGCCGGTTCCCAGCTCCGTGCAGACTACAGGCAAGCCACAAGCCATCGCCTCAAGTTGCACAATTCCCAGGGCCTCGGCGCGATTGGTGGACGGCAGCACGAACAGTTCGGCGGCATAGCGCGCGGCGAGACTTTCCTTTTCCGAGCCGTCGCCTAAAAAGAAGACTTTGTCAGCCAGATTTTCCTCTCGCGCCAGATCCTGCCACGCCTCCTGCATTGGACCTGTCCCGATTATCAGGAGGTGGGCTTCGATGCGGCGCATGGCCCGGATGAGCACGTCGACTCCCTTATAGTGACGCAGACGGCCAATGAAGAGCAAGAGAGGCAGGTCTCCGTGTTGATTGCGCAGGCGCTGGGCATCGTCCCGAACTTGCCCGGTCTCCGCAAAGCGTTCAGTTTCGATGCCATAGTGGATTACGCGGCATTTCTCCTGTACGTCCCGCAGGAAGGGGGAAGACGCCATGTACACAGGGCTGGAAGCGGCGACGAGCGCGGCGCGCTGCAGGACCTTTCTCAGGAGCGGCGCGTAGAGCTTTCCCGTCTTCTTCTGGCGAACGATGTCGCTGTGATAGCTGATTACGGTCGGTTTGGCGCGTCCGAGGATGAGTTGAGCAAGTTCGGCAGGCGGATAGGGCGCGTGGAGGTGAACGAGGTCGGCCATCGCCGTCTGCCTCCGCAACTCGGCGAAATAGGAAAGGCTGATGGGCGTGGACAAGATGTGGGCTTGCCGTCCCGTCTTCGTCACAGGCACTCCGTCGATGGTCTGGCGCAGGGTAGCCGTCCCGGTGTTTGTGGCCAGCACGCGCGCGTCAACGCCCTGTGCGCGCAGTCCTCGCGCCAGCAGGCGAATGTGATTCTCGATCCCACCGACGACCGGGTAATAGTCCTTGTACAGCAGCAAGACTTTCAAAGGCAGTTTTTAGACATTCCCGACCAGTTCCTGATAGAGCCCTTCGAGTTCGCTCACCGTGCGTTCGATTCGGAAGTGGGCTTCTACGCGAAGTCGACCTGCCCGGCCCATGCTCCGGGACAGTTCGGGTTCTCTCAGCAGTCGCGAGACGGATTCGGTCAGAGCAGCCACGTCGCCGGGGGCGACGAGAAGACCGGTCTCTTCGTGCAACACGATTTCCGGCAGGGCCCCGTGTCCGAATGCAACGACCGGTTTGCCCATGGCCATCGCTTCGATGTTGACCAGGCCGAACGGCTCGGGAGCGCCGGGATGGATGAATATGTCCATCGCCGCCAGCGCTGGACGCACATCCGCAAGCTGACCGGTCCAGTGCACGCGGTCGGCCAGTTCGGGTTGTGAGCCGAGGGCCAGCAGGCGCGCCTCGTAATCGTCCTGTACGCCAAAGGGGTCGCCGCCAACAATCAGGAAGCGGCACGCCGGCTGGCGCTCGCAAAGTTGGAGCGCCATCTGCAGAAATGTTTCCTGCCCCTTCCACGGTCTCGTTCTTCCAATCATGCCAACGATGGGAGAATCGGGAGGAAATCCGGCCGACCTGCAGATAGAGATTTTGCGGGTGTCGAGAGCCAAATCAAAGTGAGAAAGGTCGATGCCATTGTGAAGAACTGTTGCCCGGTTGGAGCGGGGCAGGCGCTCGGCGACGGCGCGTGAATTGGTGACGACGCGGCTGGCCGTGCCGCAGAAAATGTACTTGCCCAGCCGGTCGGGCCATTTGACGGCCGGCTCGTCCTCCGAAAGCCAGAAGTCGCGCATGTGCCAGACCAGGGGAACTGACGCGAGACGGGCGGCCAGCGCCGCATAGGCCGTAGCACGCACTGTATTGCTGTGGATAAGCGCGGCGCCAACTTCGCGGGCCGTTCTCGAAATTCGGAGGGCCTGTTTCCACAGATCGAGCAGGCTGCGTGAGGAGCCGCGCAGCCGCGGCAGGGCTTGGACATGTACTGGAATCCCTGCCCCGGACGCTTCTTCCGCCAGCGTCCCTGGCGGCGCAATCAGATGGGGCTGCCATCGAGCGCGGTCCAGGAAGGCCATGAGCAGGAGCAGGCTGTGTTCGGCTCCACCCAGGGCGTCCGCGTGGTCCACGAAGAGTACGGGGCGTGGTGTCATAGCGCGCTCTCTATGATGGATAGGAACTGCCTTCCAGCACGGTCCCAGTTCATCTCGCGCTCGACCCAGCGCCGGCCGGCGCTGCCCAGTCGTTGCCTCAACGCCAGATCATCAAGTAGGCGGGTAAGTGCCTGCGTCAGGGCAGGCGGGTCATCAGGAGGAACGAGGAGGCCGGTTTCGTTCTCGATTACCGCTTCGGAGGCGCCGCCGCTTCTTGCCGCGACAACGGGCAGGCCGCTGGCACTGGCTTCCAGGTATACGATGCCGAATCCCTCGGGCCCAGTTTCGCTATCAACCCTGGTTGGCAAAACAAATATTGACGCCTGTCGATAGAGTTCTGGCAAATGGGGAATATCCCCAGAAGACTTAGTGTGAGACGGTTCTCCTAAGAAACTGACCGCGTGATCAACTTTCAAGGTCCGGGCCAGTCGGCCCAATGTAGCGCGCTGTGGGCCATCTCCAGCGATCCAGTATTGTAACCGGGGGAAATTTTTCAGTAGGGCTGGGAGCGCGTTCAAAACGATGTCGAGTCCTTTACGGGGCACGAGTCGACTCACCGACAAAATGACCGGCGGCCCAGTGCGAGGTATTTCAGAAGGGGAGAATACATGGGGATTTGTCGCAGGATGGACGACCTCAAGGTTCGCAAGGCCTAGTGCATTCAGTCTCAGTGAGATGTTCTTGGATCCGACAACCAGCGGTTGGGCACAGGCCAGTAGACGGTTGAAAATTGGAGCATGCCAGCGGTGCTGGGCGACTTCATAGTCACTACCGTGAGCGATGCCGATGAAGCGCCTCCTGGAAAGAATTGCCGCGGGCAAAAGCATCCTGGGATGTGCATGGCCCACAACGGTTATATGAGGGCGCAACGTTGCCAGTACCCTGGCATAGTGCCACGGCATCGATGAAGGCAAGGAGACAAGGGAAAAAGGCTCTTCTTGAAACAGAGAGGCGTCACCATGTGGAACCGCTACGGTTAAAGGGTAGTGGCGGCCAACGCGCCGGCTCAGTTCCAAGAGATACCTCTGCACACCTCCGGTACTCGGTGGAAAGTCCATTGTGAGCAGGGCGACTCTGGCGCGCTTTCTCTGACGCAATAGGGATTCGTCGAACGTGCCGACAGGGTCAGCTTGAGGCGTATCGGACTGTTTCTTCAAAAAACGATTCATAGGAAGCTACAACCCGTGTCTGTTTGAAAACGGCGATGCGCTCCAGTCCTTGCTGCGCCAACCGCTGCCGTCGGGGGGTGTCCTGCAAGAGGGACAGCAGAGCCGCTCCTAACTCGGTTGGAGGGGCGAGAATGCCCCATCTGCCTTCCTCAAGCACCTCACGGGCCCCCGCGTTAGGTGTTGCTACAACGGGCGTGCCACACGCCAGCGCTTCGATGTAAGGGACGCCAAAGCCTTCGTATGTACTGGGCAGGCAGAAAACCCAGGCACGACGGTATAGATCAGCCAGGGTCCGCTCGTCAGGGGTCGGAAAAAATACAACGCCTGGAGCTTGCACGTGCCGCTCGGCCACCATCCAAAGTTCAGCCTCAGGCAGGGCCGGTCGTATCTGCGACTGAAAGAGCTCCAATAGCATACGGCCCCGCTTGCGTCCAGACAGAGTGCCTACAAATAGGATGACAGGATGTCGGGGGCGGAGGTTGTTGTTCAGATTGGGCTCAGGGTGGAAAACCTGTAGATCCACAGAATTTGGAATCACGAGATCGATGCCCCATGCGTATCTCCGGGTATTGGCGCTTACGGCTACGACCTGGGTAGCCCTTGCCACCCCCAAGAGTTCGCCGGGGGTGATGGTCAGGTACCACAAACGCCTCTTCCAGGAAGTTGCAAATATCGCTTCAGCCAGGGCTGACCCGTGTAGCGTCCTCACTAGCGGAGGGCCGGGGCGCCGGATCATTGCGTTATTGCCATGGGCGTGGATGATATCGAAATCGCTGAAGTCTTGTGCACCGTAGCGCCTGGCAAGCTTCCAAAGCCAGAGCCACGCGTGCAGAGGGTTCGCAGGGCGGGCAGAGAACACTCTTTGCACCTGATAGCAAGCATCCAGCGGTCGTTCATCGGTAGTGAAGACGGTCAACTCGTGGCCGCGTTGGACAAGAGCATTGGCCAGCCTGTGCGCCGCGTAGGCGACGCCGCCGGTCTTCATACGGCTTGGCGAGGGCAGATGGGAGGACAGTACGGCGATCTTCACTGTGTGTCAACTACGTTCTTCTGCGCAGACCGGCCCGGTACCCCTGCCACAGGCTTCTGGGCAAAATGATAACCCGCGCTGCTTGCTTCAGCAAGATGGCCCGCTTGATTATTCGACGTTCGCCAAGGGCCTGTTTGCGCCTCGCCAAGGGCCGAGGGCAAAAAAACAAGACCGCCAGCAACCCAACTGGCGGTCTTGTTTTTTTCGTGTCTCAGCTACTCAAAATAGCTGCGGTCTAGACCGGAATGTCTAATAATGGTTCTCAGCGTTCCTACGGGTACTTCTGTCTCATCAGGCACGACCACCGTTATGGTAGTCATTCGACCGAATTCATCTCTAATGCGTTTTTGCATTACAATGTGGCTGCCTGACTGCCTGTCTTTCTCAAAACCGTGTTCTCTGAGGATTTTGAGAATCTTGCGTGATGACATCGGACCTAATCTGGGCATAAGCCAGAGTAACCTCACCTAATGTTATGTAGGCTCTCTGATCAATGGGCGTGAACAGAACCTCCAGGTTTCGCTGACTTTCAGCAGGTGTATCTGATTCGAGACGGCTGAGATAGCTCATTACCTCTGTGAAGGAAGCAGCCTCAAGAAACAATCGTATCGCTTCTTGAAGATTATCCTGCGCCTCCTTCAATGTCCTTCCCTGACTTGCTATCTCCAGGTCCTTGCATTCGGATACATACCAGTCATCCTCACGCCAAATCGAGCATTCGAGTTTCCACATCGTTGTTTCCATCTCTCTCTCGCTTTGTCGTTGAGTCTTTGTGTCGTTGGAATATGAAAGCCTGTGATTCAAAGTCGCAGGCGCGGGCGGTCTACACGGGGGCGTGGTCCAGGACTTGAGGCCATGATTCGAAGAGTTAATTCAGGAAGCGCAGCGGTGTATTCGTCCCGCTTTGCTCAGTAATCCTAAACCAAAACTTGCAATCTGTCAACGACCCACGATCATGCTGATCATGGGTTTTTCGTGGCACGATTCGATATAATCCCCAAAAATAAGGCGCATCCAGACGGATGCGTTGTGTTCCGCTACGACCCGTCCTTCGCCAGATTCAGATCCAGCAGTTTCCCCAGGGCGTCCTCTTCGGAGATGTCTGCGTCCCAGCCGTAGGCGGCCGCGACCGCGGCATCCAGCGCGGCGTGGGCGTTTGCGAGCCACTGCGGACGGGCGTTGTACAGGTTGGTGAGGGTGCGCTTTTTCAGTTCTTTCTCTGCCGCTGCGTCGCGGGGGACCGGGCGCTTGGGATAGCCCGGGACCGGCTCATCCACCCATTCTACCCATTCGGGTGGGTTCAGCCAGCGGTCGCGCAGTTGCACGAGATGGCGGGCCGCGTCGGCGATGGCAATTGCGCGCGAGTCCTCCGCATAGTCGGTGGCGGGGATGTTTGGAGACAGGCCTTCCGGGAAAGGAAAGGTCTGGAAGGTCGTGGTTGGCGTGTAGCGGGGGCGATCCTCCAAACTAGTGCCCAGTCGAAGCGACCAGGATTCGTGGAAGCGGCTGTGGAGGATGCCGAAAGTTGTGTCGTCATCGCGGGCGATGACGACCAGTTGGCACTATCAGGGCAGACACGAGCGTCACACCAGACAAATAGCCTGTACTTGGCGACCCTCGGTGTGGCTATGTAGCGCGCAAGGCCATTCAAGAGCCTTCCACAAGTGTCCGGCCCTGGCGCCTCATGGCGCCACCAAATTCTCGCACGTTCTTGTTGCGACCTTGCTGTCGCGCTTCGGTTTAACTTTCTCCGCGACGTAGGCGAATGGCGCTTCGTAGAGAGCCGCGTCAATCTCGTCCATTGACGGAATAACCGAAATCGATAATCCACTTGCCCGCCGGAGCGCCGAGTCAAATCCATTCCGTTGACCCACGGCTTTAGAACTTCGGAGTTGGGCCGTCCATTTGGATTTGCGGGCAAACTGAGCCATTCCCGCGCCAAGTCGCCCGGAATGTCAAACGCGACCATTCTTAATGTCACCCATGAATGCGATATTCTTGGTTGCGGGGCAACTTTGAACCGCTTTTGTAATGTCCGCTGTCCCAGCGGTCAGGTCAGCACTGATGCCGGAAACATTCCTTCCGTCAAGGATGAGTTCTGATATCCATCGTCCTTTCCAGCGAAACACACAAGCGAAACCCGAACTGCCGCACCATCCACTACCCACGGCTCATCCGACCAGGCATCATAGATCGCGCCGTGCTCGACGATCCGATCCAACACCGCCCGGTTGCGCCCGCCCCGGATTGAGTTGGTGGCGACGAGACCGGCGCGGTCGATACTGCCATCAGCCACAAGTCGCTGCGCTTTGTCGAACCAGTGGCAGACCAAATCGGCCTCGCCGTGAATGCGCGCGCCGTAAAGCCGCTGCAATGATTCCACATAGGCGCCGCCCAATGCGCTGCGCAGCAGCTTCCCTCCCAGGAAAGGCGGGTTGCCGATAACGACATCGGCTTTGGGCCAGTCGGGTTCGGCGCCGTCGGGGTTGAGGATGGCGTCGCGGCATTCGATGGTGTCCAGCGGGTCGAGGATGGGGTCGCGCGCGCCGCTGAAGCCGTTGCGACGCATCCACTGGATTTCTCCGATCCAGACGGAGACGCGGGCGAGTTCGGCCGCGTAGGGGTTGATCTCGATGCCTTTCACATTGGCGGGACCGGTAGCCGGAAAGCCGCGCTGCAGGCCCATCGACTCGGCTTCGAGCTGGACGCGGTGCTCGAGGTCCTTGAGAGAGTGCAGGGCGAGATAGAGGAAGTTGCCCGAGCCGCAGGCAGGGTCGAGTACAGTGAAGGCGCGCAGCTTTGCGAGGAAGTCGCGCAGCGCGCTTTCAGCAAGGCCGCGCTGGCGGGTGCGGGCCGCGCCGGTTTTGGCCACATCTGACGCGCTCAAAGCGCAGCGCGATTTCGGCGCGAGCTTTTTCCCATTCCTTGAGCCAGGGGCGGATGACGACCGGTTCGATGATCTGCATGATCTTGTCGCGGTCGGTGTAGTGCGCGCCTAACTGCGAGCGCTTTTCCGGGTCCAGGCCGCGTTCGAAGAGGGCGCCAAGGATGGAGGGGTCGATCTCGCTCCAGTCGAGCGCGGCCGCTTCCAAGGTGGTCTCGATCTCGTCGCGATTGAGGGGCAGAGCGTCGTCGCTGTCGAAGAGGCCACCGTTGAACCAGGCGACGGCCTCGAAGCCGACGCGGCCGCCGGTTGCCATGGTCCCGAACAGGTCGCGGGCCATCGGTTCAAACTCATGTGGCTGGCGGCGGGCCTGTTCCAACATGCGGGTGAACATGTCGTTGGGCAGCAGGCCGACATCCTCGGCGAACATGCAGAAGACGAGGCGGTTGACGAAGTGGGCGACCTCCTGGGGGTCGTGGCCGCGCGTGCGGAGGGCTTGGGCCAGGGCGGCGAAGGCGGTGGCGGCGCGCTCGGTCAGGGCTTGGCGGCTCTCTCCGGGACGCAGCCGCTCCGGGTCGGACATGGCCCATTTGAGCTTGTCGCGTATGGCGGCGTCGGCCAGATCGTCCAGTGTAAACTCATGAACCACGCTGACGCTGTTGGTCCAGTTTGTGTGGATGCGGAAGCGGGCCATGTCGGAGACGATCAGCAGGGGCGGGTTTTCCAGCGCGAGCGCGTACTGGCGCAGCTGGTTGAAGGCGGCGTCGAGGTCTTTGCGCTGGCCCTTGTATTCCCAGGCGAAGCAGTGGCGTTTCCAGACGTCGGCCCAGCCGCGGCCGCCGGTGTCTTTGCGCGCGCCGCGCTCGAAGCAGTAGCGCTGTCCGCTGGGGTCGTCTTCGGCGGGCGTGGGTTCTCCCAGCAGCCGGCACAGGTCGATGAAGTGCTCCTGCGCAGCGGAACGCTCGTTCAGCTCCGATGCCCGCCACTTGGCGATAAACTCTTGTGGATTCACTGTCGGCTCCTTCAGGACAGTAGATTGATCATCTTCTTCTGCGCAGACCGGCCCAGTAACCGCGCCACAAACCGCGAAGCGAGGGGATGGTCCGTTCCGGATGTCTCTGGATAACGGCCTGCTTAACCAATATCCAGCCCAGCTCTCTTTTCAGGAACCAGGGCAGGTAGCGCTGCTGGAAATTCTTGGCGAAAAAGTAGGCGTTGTTGTGGTGGGATTCGAAGAAGTACTGTCCCTCGTCGTTGTCCCGACTGGCGCGCGAGCCGCCGGTCGGATGGCCCAAATGCACGACAGCGGCGGCGGGGTCGTATGCGATCTGGTAGCCGCGGCGCAGAATGCGAAGGGAAAAGTCGGTCTCTTCACCGTTGGCGCGGCCAATGTATCCTTCATCAAAAAGGCCCACGTCGATTGCCAGTTGACGACGCACCGACATATTGCCGCCGCGCAGGCTGTCGGTAGTTCCCTTCGGCACTTCGAATTGCCAGTAGTCGCGCATCCTGCCGGTGGGCAAGATGACAAGGGGTCTGGGCTGCGGGGGCTGCCGTTTCTCTTCCACATATACGCCCCCTGTGGCCGCGCCGATTCCAGGCCCCTTAAGATTTTCCAAGTGCAGTTCGATCAGGTTTTCGGGCGGAATGATGTCATCGTCGCAGTAGAGGAGATAGCTGCCCCTGGCTATCTTCGCGCCAACGTTGCGCGCATGGGGCAGATTGGCTTTGGCGACGAAATGCCAGCGAAAACGGTCGGGATGCCGTTCCCGGCTGGCGCGTATGAATTGCTCGGTTACAGTTTCGTGATCCCGAGTCTGGTCTATAACCAACAGCTCGTAATGCGGATATGAGAGTTCGAGAAGATACTGGATGGTTTCGCACAGGACCCTTTCACGTTGATAGGTGGGAACAATAATCGACCAAAAGGGACTCTCAGACATTGCTCAACTGCGTACGAGGAATTGAACAAGGCCCTGGTAGGCCGGCGCCAAGCTCTGCGGCAGATGTTGGCTAAGTCGGCTTAACAGTTCGTGATCTGAGGCTTCCAAAGCCGCGAACACTCTCAGCATTACCGGGTAGATGAGGAGCGCCGCGGCGACCGCAACCACAAGGCCGCCCAGCCACGTGCTGATGAGCCAGGCCGCGGCCGCGGCCGTCAGAGCCGCCAGGAAAACGCGGCCGAGTATGCGGAAGGGCAAGGCGACTTGCAGGCGCCGAGCGGCATGAGCCATGCACACCACACTGGAAATCGTATGGCTGCCACTGGTGGCCAGCGCCGCCCCCGCTGCGCCGTAAACCGGGACAAGAAGCAGGGAAAGAATGATGTTGAAGAGCGCCATTACCGCATTCAGACGTACAATGAAGCGCTGCTCCTCCACACTGTATAACATGGATACGCTTACTGAAGCAATGGAACCGGCGATGTTGCCGACGAAGAAAACTGCAAGTATCGGAGCCATGGACAGGAATTCAGGACCGTACAGGAGCGCAACTGACGAAGCGACCGCCGCTCCTCCCAGCCCGATTGGCATGGCAATTGCCGCTGCGAGTCGATTGGATGAAAGATAGATTCGATTGATCCGTTCGCGATCCTTCTGCCCTTGCAACGAGGAGAATGTAGGGAGAAGTGTCGCGGTGAAAATCGCGGGAATGGCCATTGACTTCACCGCCAAGTCAAAGGACTGACTGTAGAAGGCGATATCAACATCCGTGGCGAAACGGCTCAAAAAGAAGATTCCGAATCGCTCGTAAGGCATGGCGCTGGTGGCGAAAATGAGTACGATATCTCGACAATAACGAAGAATGCGGCGGAGTAGCTCAGGCGGGATACTGATTTGCAGGGCGCTTCGCACAGCGTAGTGGACCGGCAGTTTCCAACCGATAAGAGCAATTGTAATAATTCGCCGTGCGATGTAGACGAGTAGCAGCGTATAGATTCCAAATCCAAGCGACACGAGTGTAATGGCGGCGGCGGCAAAGACAAGCCCCCCAATCAGGCTGGCCTGACTGAAGATACGAAAGTCCAAAGCGCCCTTTGCCGCGGCCTGGAAAAAGACCTCCACTGTGACGAGCAGAACTGAAAAGGCAACAAGTGCAAGAGCGGCGGCATCGGCCGACGGGACAGCCCAGGCATAGACAAGCGCCAGTCCACCAACGATGGCGCCAAGCACCAGTTCTACCCGCAAGAGCCGGGCAAAAATGGCCGAGGCGATTTGCCGCTCCCCTTGACCAAGATACTCTGCCCCGAATTTCGTCATCGCTTGCGGCAGGCCAGGGGATGCGATCAGTGCGAGCAGACCTATCAGCCACAGCCAGTAGTTGTATTGGCCCAGCAGGGAAGCGCCCAGTACTCGGGCCAGTACGATGTTCGTGACCACACCCAGAAGGAGCCCGCCGACAGTGCCGAGCGCGCTCCAAAAAGTATTTCTGGCGATGGTCTGGTAGACAGTCATGGTGTTCTTACTGTAGTAGCCAGTTTTTAGTAACGGCAACGGCAGTTGCCTTTAATCCCCCTAATCCCAGAAATCTACAGTCAAAAACTGAAAACTACAGTTGGGTTTTCCCGGACTCTGCAATAACCTGTCGATAGCAGGCGACTGTTTCTTCTACCATGCGTCTGACGGTGAATCTCGTGCGCACGCGATTGTAGCCGCGATTGCCCATTTCCTGCCGCATCTCCACGCCCTCGATCAGACTGAGCAGGGCATTCGCCAGTTCGTGTACATTGTCCAATTCAACAAGGATGCCGGTCTCGTTGTGGACAACAACCTCGGGTACGCCTCCCGCGCGGAAGGCGACGACCGGTTTGGCGTGGGCCATGGCCTCGAGGTAGATCAGGCCAAATGACTCGGACAGAGAAGGCGCTACGAAGATATCGCAGTCCGCGTAAAGTCGGGAGAGGGTGTTCTCGTCAACATGGCCGAGAAATGTCGTCGCCTTGCGCGCCGCCATTGTAGCAAAACTCTCGAAGTAGCCTTGATAGGTTTTCCTTCGCGGCGCCTCGCCAATGTCTGCCCCGGCAATCACAAACTTACAATTCTGCGCCCGGGAAGATACTGCCGGGACCGCCTGCAGCAGTCGGTCGATCCCCTTGCGTCTCTCCAAACGCCCTACATACAGAATTGTAACCTCTTCACCGTTCGACGCTATCTTCACCGGCGGCGACGCCGGCGCCGGGATGCCATGCGGAATTACGCATGGTTTGGCCTTCGGAATCCGATAAAGTTCCGTGCAGTAATTGGCGATGAATTCACTGTTGGCAATGATACAGGCTCCGCGCCGGGCGGGAAGCGATTCCAGAAAGCAGGCCAGCCGGAGACCCAACCTGTTTGATCGTTCTCCTTTGAGGGAACTCACCTGGGCAAGCGGCGTTGAAAGGCGAATTACAAGTGGAGCGCGTGGACGAAAACAGTAACAGAGACCTTCAGCGCCCCAGTTCGGCATTTCGACCACATCAAATGGCCCTTGCGCCCTTTCCAGACGAGCGATTTCGCGATCGACTGCCCAGCTCCGTTCCAGCTGATTCCAGATCCCACGCGCTTTGCGCCGGATTGGGGGCGGCAGGGCGAGCCGGCGGTTTTCCACTCGGTACAACTGGGGCGCCTGTGAAGAGGAGGAAGACGAGCGCGTCCCGCTCCCATTTTCGGCCGGTCCGGCAATAACTGTGACGTCGTGTCCTTCTTCGGAGAGGCCCTGGGCCAGGAGACGGACATAATTGGCGATTCCACCTTTGCCTTCCGGCGGATATTCCTTACTCACCAGGCATATACGCAGTGGCTTCAACGACTCCCCCTGCGGCTGCATTGTAGACATCTACCGTTTGCATTGCCGCCTCCCGCCAGCAGAATCGGGCCGCTCGACGCAGTCCCTCGGTACGCATTTGCTCAGCCGCTTGTGGATTCGACAACAGTTGGCGGACCGTTTCCGCCAAGCCTTCACCAGTCATCGATTCGATGTAGCGGGCTGCCGGCCCCGCCACTTCGGGCAGACTGCTGGCCGTGCTGCAGACAACCGGCGTTCCGCACGCCATCGCTTCCAGCACGGGAATACCGAATCCTTCATACAGGCTGGGCATCAGAAGGCAGTCCGCGCCGCTGTACATTGCCGGCAAATCTGCGTCGGGAACGCGTCCGGTGAAGATAACGTCGTCTGACAGCTGCAGCCGCTCCACATTGCTCTGGACGCTATCAAACAGCCAGCCGCGGCTGCCGGCGACCACAAGACGGTGGCGCCATCCCGCGGCTTTCAACCGGGCAAGCGCCTCAAAGGCGAGCGCGTGATTTTTGCGCGGCTCCAGCGTGCCTACCATCAGCAAGTACGGTCTTCGGATCGAATGTTTCTCCATCACCGGCCGGATCTCTTCTTCTTCGACCGGTCTGAACCGCCCTTCAATTCCTTCTTCAACGACATGTACCTTATGCTGTGGGGTACGATAAAGTTCCAGTATATCCCGTTTTGTGTGCCTGCTCACGGCAATGATAGCGTCCGCACGGCGCACAAACAAGGGCATCGCTACGCGCAGGAAGGTCCGATTCGCCGCTGTGTGGTGCTCGGGATAGCGCTCGAAGATCAGATCGTGGACCGTCAGGACCGACGGCCGCGCCGTCCATGGCAGCAGATGCTCGGTGGCGTGGTAGATGCCCCCGGCGCCGAGCCTGCGGTCTACGATCGGCAACCTCAAAAGCTGACACGCCAGCGCACCCAGCCGCCAGGGATATTGAGCGAGCGGCAGCGCGCGCGCGGGAATAGGCGAAAGCGAGGCGGGGGGCCGATGGCCGCTGTGACGGTTGTAAAACAGGGTCAGGTCGATTGTATCGCGACAGTGTTGCCACAGCGCGGACGCGAGGCTCTCGGTATAGCGAGCCAGACCGGCGCTTTGGTGAACTGCAGGGCCGGCGTCGAGGAAGACCTTCAGACGTCTTGCCCTCTGCCGGAAACGCTTGGTCCGACATAAGCCGACGTCTGCCGGCCCTTGGCGAGCGTCGAATAACAGGGCTTGGGCGGGCGTGTTCCGCGCCGCCCCGGTCGCCTCACTCATCACCGGTTCCCCAGGCGTCAGGTTCGAACGGGGCCTGGCGCCATTGCGACGGACCGTTCAGCCAGCCGTGCACCGCTTCGGCCAGGTGAGAAAGCGGGCTTTGGCGGCTGGCGCATTCAGGCAGGGCGTCGAGAAAAACTTCGCCATAGCTGCGCTGCCACAGGCGGCTGTCCAGCAGCACGACGACGCCGCGATCGGTGGCGCTGCGGATCAGGCGCCCAAATCCCTGGCGCAGGCGGATTACCGCCTCCGGCACGGCATATTCGTGGAAAGCGTCTTCATACAGCCGACTACGCGCTGCATAGAGTGGGTCGGTCGGCACGGCGAAGGGCAGGCGGACGATGAGCAGGCAGACCAATTGATCGCCGGGCAGATCGATTCCTTCCCAATAACTGCTGGTTCCCATCAATACCGAACTCGGATTGGCCCTGAAGTCGCGCAGGTTGCGACTGCGGCTGCCCTCGCCTTGCTGAATCACTGTCAGCCCGGCGGCAGCAAGCGGCGCACGTATGGCGTCGGCGCTGGCGCGCAAATGGCTGTGGCTGGTAAAGAGGACGAGCGTTCTGCCTTCCGCGGCGAGCGCGGCCTGTTGAATTGCCTGTTCCAGCGCCTGCTGATAGTTGTGATGGTTCGGCGGCGGCATGTCGGTGGGGAGGTACAGGAGCGCGTTGCGTTTGTAGTCAAAGGGGCTGTCGATCACGGCTCCGTTCGCGTCCCAGCAACCCAACCGATCGCGCAGATAGTCGAAATGATCGCCGGCCCGAAGCGTTGCCCCCGTCAGCACGACAGCACGTTTCTTGCGGAACAGTTCAGAAGCCAGTTTCTCGCTGACCTGGACCGGCGCGCTCCGCAGCATGACCGAGTCGGCGCCGCGGCGCGTACGCGAACCGCTGCCGGCCGGGGATCTCCGGCTTCCGGACAGCTCCAGCCAGGCAACCGACTCTTCCTGGTGGCTGAGGGGACGCAGGATAACATCGTCTGCAACCCGCAGGAGGTCGGCGAGGTCGGTCTGGCCGTAATGCAGGGTCTGCAAAGCGCGGACCGTTCCACCGCCAGCGGCGGGCGTGTTCCCTAACCGTTCTTCAAATTGCCACCACTGGGACGCGTCCAGCCGTTCCGCCAGTTCTGTCAGCCTGTCCAGCACTCGGCCTATTGTCTGGCTGATCCCATCCCACTCGATTTCGATTTCGCTCCAGGCCGGCTGCGCCCGCATGCGGCTGTCCAAGGCTACCTGCTGGGGATAGCTGGCGGCGCCGCGTGCGGCGGCCCTGGTCTCGGAGTGGCGCAGGACGAACTCGTAGAGCGCTTCGGCAAAGGGAGGGAGGCTGGTTCGCAGGTCCTGGTTGTCGACCGCCACTTGCCCGGCCAGCTTCTGCCAATAGTCTTGATTCAGGCGGGCGGCCAGTTGATCGACTGCTCTGTCCAGGCCGTCCAGAAGGTAGGTCAGCCCGCGCAGATCGACCTGCTGGGTATACTGCTCGGTTGCCGCGCCTTCCAGGTGATGGGCTTCGTCCACAATTAAATTGTCGTATTCAGGCAGGACCTGGCCGTCCGCGCCAACATCGGCCAACAAGAGCGCGTGATTGACTACGAGCAGATGGGCCGAACAGGCCTGCCGGTGCGCTTCCAGGTAGAAGTCACGGTAGCGGCCACCGAGAAAGTCATGTCGACCGGTTGGACGCCCGAAAGTGCACCGTTCCGGGCTACATTCGTCTGCATGGGAAGCGACGTGCGGCACCAGGGCCTGCTCTTGCCGGTCATGAATGGGGAGCTCACTCAGGTCGCCGCTCTGTGTATCGGGCAGCCAGACCAGCAGCTTGGCCAGGAACCGCAACTCCAGGGGAGACAGGCGCTCGGCAAAGAGCCCCCCGCGGGATGCCTCCAACCAGTTGGTCAGCCTGCGCGTACAGAGGTAGCGAGACCGACCTTTCAGGGCCATCGCCCGGACGTCCGGCCGGCGGCCGCCCTTCAGGTCCAAGTACGTATTCGCCAGGACCTGGGCCACGCGGGGCAACTCCTTTTCAAGGAGCTGGTCCTGCAGGGGGAGGGTATGGGTGGCGATGACGACGCGGCTCTCGTTGCGTACAGCCCAGGCTGCGGCCGGCAGGAGATAGGCCAGGCTCTTTCCCGTACCGGTCCCCGCTTCAATGATTCTGTGGTCGCCCCTGTTGAGCGCGTCCAGCGTCTGAAGTGACATCTGCAGCTGGCCGTCGCGCCTTTCGAACCCGGCGCCGGACTCGGCTTCGAACTCCACCGAGAGCGGCCCGTCATCAGCAAAGGCCGCGGCCAGAAAGTCCCCCGCAAGCTCTCGCGGTGAAGGATTGGGCGTGAGAGCTTGCAGCGGCGGATCCTTACTCCGGACTGGGCCGGTTGTTCCACCACGATTCTCTTCCGGTTCCGCATGTTTTCGGCGCCGCAACTCGTCGTCAAACAGGAGGACCGGACCCCATTCGCTCCCACGACCGGCTTCGCTCAGTGTCTGCAGAACGGATTCCGGGAGCGCCTTAATTCGCTCCAGAAGGTGAAGAAGAAGATCGGCAGTCGCTTCGGCGTCGTGGCCGGCCCTATGGGCGGTCTTCAGCGGGATCGCAAGGGACCGGCACAGTTCTTCCAGACTGTAGCTATCCTGGCCGGGCAGCAGTATTGTCGCAAGCTCGTGGGTATCGAGAACGGGCGCATTCAGCTTTACGCCGGCTGACTGCAGGAACGAGATGTCGAATCCGGCGCTGTGGGCGGCGACGGCCTGCGCGCCATTCCCGAAGAAGCCCAGGATCTCAGGAATAACCTCGTCTATGGAGGGCGCGTCCGCAACGTCGGCGGGCCGGATGCCGGTAAGCTGTTGAATGCGAACGGGGAGGGGGCGGCCGGGGTTGATGCAGGTGGAGTAGTAATCGCGCGGGCCGCCATTCTGAAAGCGCACGGCTCCAAACTCAATAATAGCGTCCCGTTTTGGGTTCAGACCGGTTGTTTCAAGATCGAAGACGACAAATGTACGGGGAGCCATGTTCAGACGGCTGCAGGCCGGCGGCAGGTTTTGTACACAGTCGCGGGCCTCCGGTTACTGATCATCTGCGCCACTGCTGAATGAAATGGACTCGGCGGTCTTAGTCACGCTGCCGGTATAGAGCCAGGAGACCTGCCGCAGCGTAAGAGCCTGGTCGAACTCGGTCAACGCCGAAATGCAGTCGGCCGGCACGACGACGGAGAACCAACGCAGGCCGGCTGAAGCAGCCGTGTGGAGCACGCAGATACTGGAGACGGTTCCGACAATCACGAGGTTTCGCACTTTCCAGACATTGGCCAGGAAATGCTCCAGCCACGTACCGTAGAATCCGTCATATCGGCTCTTCTGGCAGACCAGATCTTCCGATTGCGGAGCCAGCTCCTCTACGATCTCCCATCCCCAACTGTTCGCTTCACAGTGGCGCGGCCAGATCTCCCATTCGGGATCGCCGGGAAAGTGGCTGTCCTGGGTGTAGGCAATGCGGACCCCGGCGCAGCGGGCGCGCTCCAGGAGCCGTTGCAGACTGTCAAGGGTAGCCGCTGCGTCAGGGACGACCAGCGCGCCGCCTTCCTTCACAAAATCGTTCTGCATATCGACGACAATTACCGCGCTGCTCAACGCGGAAAGTTCAACGCTTGGCTGCCACGGGATCTCAGGCACTTCTATGGTTTCGCCCGGAATCTGCATCCGGCCCTCCTTTCCCAAGCCGGTGAAAAACGGATTGCCTTCTTGTGAACGGACCGTCTCGTTTCACCGGTTTTTCGCTAAGCCAGTTCCCAACGGCTGGGGTTGATGCCGGGGGCCTCGCTTGCCATGTCGGGCGGCTTGTTGCCACCGCCGTAATCCCATTTCCGGACATTGCGGTCGATGAAATATGGTTTGACTTCAGGCGGCAGTTTCGCCACTTCGTCAGCCGGCCACTGCTCCACCTCCTCTTCGACCGGTCCAGCCCAAGCAGGACGGTATGCGATCGCCAGCAGCTCACGGGCGTAGTCCCCCACATTAGGGAAGTTTCCATGAAAGACCCGGTGGTTTATCAGCACGGCAGATCCGGCCGCGGCGGTCACCATGACCTCTTCCGGGTGGGACGCATAGCGAACGTAGGGATTGCCATGCGCGTGCATGACGAGATGGGAGCGAGGGATCACGCGAAATGGGGAGACCTCTTCCGTCAATTCCTGAAGGTAATAGAGCACACGAACCATGCAAGGGCAGCTGCCCTCATAGCCGAAGATTTTCGACCCATACGGCTGGCCGTCGGTGTGGAGGCTGATGCCGGGATGACCCGGTTCAGAACGGGCGTAGGCGTAGGACATGAACACGATCTCGTCACCAAACAGCCGTTCCAGGAACTGGATCGTAGGCGGATGCGCTATCAGGTCCGTGACTGCGCCGCCCGCGAACTGGACTCTCGGGCGCACCTGTTGCTTTTCGCTGTAGTCCAGCCCGAACGTATCCAGTTGGGCTGTCTGCGCCCGCAGACGATCCAGATGTTCCGCGGAGAGCAAGTCGGGAACGACGGTATAACCCTCGACTTCAAGCTGATAGACGTGTTGACCGAAGCTCAGTCTTGACCAGTCACGATCGTCGATTTTCACCTTTGTCATTGTCCTTCTCCCTACATGAGTAGAATGCGCTAACGCGGGCCGAATGAATCCAGCCTCTTCTCTTTACAGTTTTCAGCGGTTTACAGCGTTCAACGGTTTACAATGTTCAGCGGTGGAAGATGTAGAGCGAACGGTTCTCCAGCGGCAAGCTTACGCGTCTTTCCTGCCGGTGGCTCTCGGCCAGCGCCAGGCAGACCTCGGTCAAATGGTGTGCGATCTCTACATGTCCCAGAGTCTGCCGGCCTTCTTCGTGCGCCAGGACCAGGTCCTCCAGACAGTATTGCGTCGCGCTGTGTTCAGCAACCTGCTCGACAGGCACCTCGGCGGCAATGCGTGCCTTTCCGACCTCGTTTTTTCGAAGTTGCAGGCCCATCCCATTGTCAAATACGCGCACGCTGCCGCCGTCGCCCATTACCTCAAATTCCCAATTGCCGGCAGGAACGCTGGTTGCGGAGACGCCGTTCGCGAAAGTCAGTTGGAAAATGCCGTAAGGGTCTTCATCCAGCCGGTTGTCGGGGATACGATGGTCTATCGTGTTGAGTTCTCCCCAAATGCTCTCCACCGCCGGGTCGTCCAGCAGGAAGCTGAGCGTATCAATCGAGTGGATGTGACCGTGGAGAAGATTCGTGCTGGCGTAGTGAATTGCGGCCTTGGGTTCGCCGATATCCCCTTGCCGAATGATGTCCCGCGCTTGATGGTAACGCAAATTGAAGCGGCGCAGCACGCCGGAATTGAACAGGGAGCCGTTTTCCTGGACCGCTTTGCGGATCGCGTCCGCCTCCAGCATCGAACAGGCAATCGCCTTTTCGCAAAAGATCAGCCTGACCCCTTCCTCGGCAGCCCGCGTCGCCATTTCGGCATGCAGATGACCGCGCGTGCAGACGGCAACCATGTCGGGGTCCTCCTGGCGGATCATTTCAACATAGTCCTCGTACAGCGCGTCGACGTCCCACCGCTCTGAGAATGCCGCCCGTTTGGAGGCATCGATGTCCGCGCCGGCGACAACCTGCAGGCGCTCGCTCGCCTTGCAGGACGCCGCAACCGAGTAGGGCGGACTCCTGTCGGGGAACTCATCGTCGATTGTGCTGCCCATCCGACCCAGTCCGATAATAGCGGCGCGATAGGTTTTGTCGGTCATGTCAGTTTCTCCAGAAGACAATGGTTAGGGGTGTGAACGGCATCAAGTTGCGCATTGCCTGTCACCGGCTCCTGAGTCTGCGAACGCGGGCGGGCAAGGAATCTTCGGCGATCTCGGACGACAGTATTCGCAAGGAGCGATCGGGGAGCGGCAGGTCTACGCGACGGCCGCCCCGGCGGTGCGACTCGCGCAGCGCGATCGCGATCTCCAACGCTTTACGTCCGTCCTCATCAGAGCAGCGGGGCGGCTCCCTGCTGTCTATGCAGTGGACAAGGTCCTCGATTATGGCAAGGCCCATGCTGGGGACGTTCGTCGGCAAAGGGAAAGGCGCACGCGCCGGCAGGCCCCGGTCGCGCGGCCCGCCGGGGACCCAGCAGTAGTATTGTGTTTCCATGCCTTGCGCCAGGGAACGGACCCGCCCCTCTGTGCCGATCAGGTCGAACTCCCACGGGGCGGCGCCGGTCGGCGTGCCGCGCAGAAAGCCGCGCACACCGTTATCGAACACCATGTAGCCGTTGCCCATCAGATCTTCGTCGCCGGCCGCCTTCTCGTCCGACTCCATCTCGCCGAAGACCCACTCTACATCTCCGCCCACCAGGTAGCGCATGGTGTCAATGGCATGGCTGCCGTTGGAGGAAAGGTTGCACTGCGTGTAGGCGGTAATCTGCAAGATCTCGCCCAGTTCCCCCTCCTCTACCATGCGGCGCGCCTCGGTAAAGTAGACGTTGTAGCGGCGGGAGCAGTTAACGGCGACGGCTACGCCCTTGCGAGCGCCGAGCTCGATCACTTCATCGGCCTCGGCCAGGCTGAGCGTGAACGGCTTCTCTGCCCAGATCGCCTTGACCCCGGCGTTGATCGCATCGATCATGATTGCGGCGCGGTGACGCGCGGTCGTGCACATGCTCACGAAATCGGGCCGTTCCGCCTCCAGCATCTCACGGTAGTCGGCATAGATCTGCCCGTCTTCCAGGCCCCAGCGTTCGGCGAAGATCGCGCCCTGTTCCGCGTGCGGGTCGGCGCCGGCGACCAGTTCGGTATGCGGGGAGGCCACATAGGTGGGGGCATGACAGTAGGGCATGAAAAACTGTCCCCCCTGCCGGATTTCATCGTCGAAAGTGCTGCCCATACGCCCCAGACCGATGACGGCGGCGCGATAGGTGCTTTCGGACATTGCAGTTTCTCCTGAATGAGGCGGCCGGCGAGTCGCTATACGTCGCCGTGACATAATATGAGCTACTGATATGAGCTGCGGCAACTTAATTGCGTTGCATTCTGCGGACACGGGCGGGCACGGCATCGCCGCCAATTTCGCCCGAGAGAATGCGCAGGGAGCGCTCGGCCAGGGGCAGGTCAACGCGCCGGCCGCCCTGGCGGTGCGACTCGCGCAACGCGATTGCAATCTCCAGCGCTTTGCGGCCATCTTCGCCCGAGCAGCGCGGTTGCCTGCCGGTTTCGATGCAGTCTATGAGGTCTTCGATCACGGAAAGTCCCGTGCTCGGAAAATGTGTTGGCAATGGAAAAGGCGCCCTGGCCGGCAGACCCTGGTCGCGCAAACCGCCGGGTACCCAGCGGTAATACTGCGTTTCCATTCCCTGGGCCAGTGAACGGACCCGTCCCTCCGTGCCTATGAGATCGAACTCCCACGGGGCGGCGCCTGTCGGCGTGCCGCGAAGGAAACCCCGCGCTCCGTTGTCAAACGCAAGGTAGCCGTTGCCCATGAGGTCGGCTTCGCCCGCCGCTTTCTCGTCCGACTCCATCTCACCGAAGACCCACTCTACATCTCCGCCTACCAGGTAGCGCATCGCATCGATGGCATGGCTGCCGTTATGGGAAAGGTTGCACTGCGTGTAGGCGGTAATCTGCAAGATTTCGCCCAGTTCCCCCTCCTCTACCATGCGGCGCGCCTCGGTAAAATAGACATTGTAGCGTCTGGAGCAGTTGACGGCGACGGCTACGCCCTTACGGGCGCATAGATCGATCACTTCATCGGCTTCGGCCAGGCTGAGCGTGAACGGTTTCTCTGCCCAGATCGCTTTGACACCGGCATTGATCGCATCGATCATGATTGCGGCGCGGTGACGCGCGGTCGTACAGAGGCTCACAAAGTCGGGCCGCTCCGCCTCCAGCATCTCTCGGTAGTCGGCATAGATCTGCCCGCTTTTCAGGCCCCAGCGTTCGGCGAAGATCTCGCCCTGCTCCGCGTGCGGGTCGGCGCCGGCGACCAGGTCGGTATGGGGGGAGGCCACGTAGGTGGGGGCATGGCAGTAGGGCATGAAAAACTGTCCCCCTTGCTTAATTTCGTCGTCGAAAGTGCTGCCCATACGCCCAAGGCCGATTACGGCGGCTCGAAAAACCTTATCAGGCATGCCTGTTTCTCCAGAATGATGCGGTGGGCGAATGGTTCCCAGCTAAGCGCCCACGGGTTCTTGTTGCAGCCGCCGTACACGGGCGGGCACGGCGTCCCCGCCAATTTCGACCGACATAATGCGCAGAGAACGGTCGGCGATTGGCAGGTCCACGCGGCGACCGCCCTGGCGGTGCGACTCGCGCAGCGCGACCGCGACCTCAAGGGCTTTGCGTCCATCTTCAGCCGAGCAGCGTGGGTCCGAACCTGTCTCTATCGCGTTTACGAGGTCGGCTATAACCGAAAGTCCGGTGCCCTGAATGCTTAAAGGTAAGGGAAAGGGCGCCCGCGCCGGCAAGCCCTCGTCACGCAGGCCGCCGGAAACCCAGCGATAATACTGCGTATCTGCGCCGTTTGCCAAAGATCTGACGCGTCCCTCCGTGCCTATGAGATCGAACTCCCACGGGGCGGCGCCGGTCGGCATGGATCGTATGTAACCCCGAACGCCGTTGTCGAAAGCCAGGTAGCCATTGCCTCTCAGGTCTTCCTCACCGGCCGCCTCTTCGTCAGACTCCATTTCGCCGAACACCCATTCCACATCGCCGTCGACAAGATAGCGCATCGTGTCGATAGCATGGCTGCCGTTGTGGGAGATATGGCACTCAGCATATGCGGTAATCTGCAAGAGCTCGCCCAGTTCTCCGTTCTGGGCCATGCGGCGCGCCTCCGACAAAAATGGATTGTGACGGCGGGAGCAGTTAACGGCGATGACAACGCCCTTGCGGGCGCCGAGGTCGATTACGGCGTCGGCGTCGGCCAGGCTCAACGTGATCGGTTTTTCGGCCCAAATTGCCTTGACCCCGGCCTCGATGGCGTCCTGCATAATGGCGGCCCGGTAGCGTGCGGTCGTACAGACGCTGACGATATCCGGCCGTTCTGCCGCCAGCATCTCCCGGTAGTCGCTGTAGATGCGCTCTCCGGACAGGCCCCAGCGCTCAGCGAAGATGGCGCCCTGCTCGGCATGAAGGTCGGCGCCGGCGACCAACTCGGTATGCGGCGACGCCACGTAGCTGGGCGCATGGCAGTAGGGCAGAAAGATCGAGCCGCCCTTCAGTATTTCGTCATCGAATGTGCTGCCCATTCGTCCCAGACCGATTACCGCTGCTCTGTACATGAAATCCCTCCCGGGGCGCTTCAATTCTCAAAATCTGGATGCAGTCTCTGGGATTCGTGGCAGGTTGACACGCGGTAGAATCACCTTTACGATATGCTAACGTATTCTTCCAATTTACGCTACCGTGTATGATGCCGCCGTCCGTATCGATACAGGACTGGATTCACCTTCATCCTTGGCCGGGTGGATCGCTTATGCGCCCGGATTGCAGACAGACGTCGAAGCGGTAGCGCTCTAAACAATCCCGTCAAGCACAATTCAGTGGAGGCCGGTACAGATGCAGGAAGTACACGCAGCCCTATTAGGGCTATCCCATCCCCACTCGCTGGCCCACTTGCGCACGCTCCAGTCGGTGTCGGAGGTTGCCAGCATCACCCTTTGGGACCCGGACGAAGACCTGCTGCAGACGACCGTTGAGAGCCAGGGCGAAAAGATCAGCGGGACAGCCACCGATCTGGCGTCGGTATTGGCCCAGCAGCATATCCTGTTTGTCGTCGCCGCGTTGCGCAACGACCTGGGTCCGCCGATCTTCACCCGCGCCCTTGAAGCGGGAAAGCACGTAATCACCGACAAGCCAATCGGCAAGACTGCGGCTGAAAGCGCGGCGGTGGCGGCGGTGGCCCGGCGCGAGCAACGCAAGCTCGGCGTCTTTTACCAGAACCGATCACTGCCACCAATCCAGGATGCCCGGCGTATTGTCGAGCAAGGGCTGATCGGCGAGCTTGTGTCCGTTGAAATGCGCATGGTGACGACGCAAGTGCAGGTACGCGATCCCCGCCACTGGCTCTTCAACCAGGATAAGGCCGGCGGCGGCATCCTTTCCTGGTTGGGCTGCCATTACATCGACCAGATACTGAACATCACGCAGGATGAGATCGTGTCGGTGGCCGCGCAGATTGCAACGCGCAGCGGCGAGGACATTGACGTGGAGGATGTGGCCGCGCTGTCGTTGGGATTCGCCTCGGGCGCGGTCGGCACGTTTCACGCCGGCTACATGCTGTCGATGAGCGGGGGCGGCTATCACAACGCCGTCGGCTATGACACTTACGTCAGCGTCAACGGCCGCCTAGGACGCATCACCTACAGCTCCAATGGCACGCCGAGTAGCATCAATGTCGAAAGCGCGCATCCCAGCTGGGCCTCCGCGCCCCGGCGCACCTTTGACTACACCTTCGGCGATTCACCCGCCTACGGCGGCGCGTCGGGCGAGGCCTTTCTGCGTGCATTTATCGATGCCTGCCTGGGCAACGGGGAACCCCTGGCAACCGGGGAAGACGCTGTACGGGTCGCAAAGGTAGTGGACGCGGCTTACGAATCGAGCCGCAGCGGGCGGCGAATCGACATCTGAGAACGGAGTGGGTCTGTGACGAGCAGAATCGGGACTTTATCGGGGCTGAACATTCCGCAGACCGCGGAACACAAGCGCCTGGAATGGTACCGCAAGCGCACAAATAACTGGAAGCATTGGGGTCCGTATCTGAGTGAACGGGCCTGGGCGACGGTGCGCGAGGACTACAGCGCGAACGGTGATTGCTGGGGCTACTTTTCGCACGATCAGGCCCGCAGCCGAGCCTACCGGTGGAATGAAGACGGGCTGGCGGGAATCTGCGATCGTAATCAGTACCTTTGCCTGGCCGTGGCCATGTGGAACGGCAATGACCCGATTTTGAAAGAGCGACTGTTCGGATTGACGGGTCCTGAGGGCAATCACGGCGAAGATGTAAAGGAATACTACTACTACCTGGACAGCACGCCGACGCACAGCTACATGAAAATGCTGTACAAGTATCCTCAGGCTGCCTTTCCTTACGGTCAGCTGGTGGAGGAGAACCGCTGGCGCGGGTACGATGACGGCGAGTTTGAGCTTCTGGATACGGGCATTTTTGACGAGAACCGCTACTTCGATGTCATGGTCGAATATGCCAAAGCGGATGAGAACGACATTCTTGCACGCATTACCGTGACAAACCGAGGGCCGGAAGGCGCGCGCTTTCATTTGCTGCCTACGCTGTGGTATCGGAACACCTGGAGCTGGGGGTACGAAAACGGCCCTCTGGGCGACGTGGACGAGCAGCCGCTTCTGTCCCGGCAGCCTGGCCCCAACGGGACCCTGACCCTGAAAGCCGAACATCCCAAGCTGGGACCCTATCACTTTTGGGCTGATGACGCTCGCGAAATCCTCTTCACTGAAAACGATACCAATTCGGCGCTGCTGTTCGGATCGCCCAATCGGACGCCCTACGTAAAGGACGCTTTTCACCGCTTTGTCATCAACGGTGAATACGAGGCGGTCAATCCCGCGGAACAGGGCACGAAGGCGGCGGCCCACTATTTCGATATCATTCCGGCAGGCGGATCGCGGGTCTACCGCTGGCGCCTGTCCAATCTCAGCCACCGTCAACCGTTTGGCAGAGGGTTCGAAAGAGCCTTTCGCCAACGCATCGCCGAAGCGGACGAGTTCTACGAGGCTGTGCAGAAGAAAAGCTTGAGCAAGGATGAACTACGAGTCCAGCGCCAGGCGCTGGCGGGAATGCTGTGGACGAAGCAGCTCTACTACTACGACATACCGCAATGGTTGCGAGGCGACCCGATTTTGTCGGCGCCCGAGTGGCGCAAGAACGGCCGGAACGGAGACTGGGACCATCTCCACAACTTCGACGTGATTTCCATGCCGGACAAGTGGGAATACCCGTGGTACGCCACCTGGGATACGGCCTTTCACTGCATTCCGCTCGCTCTGGTGGACGCGGACTACGCCAAGCGCCAGTTGACGCTTTCCACGCGGGAGTGGTACATGCATCCCAACGGCGCATTGCCGGCCTACGAGTGGCATTTCGGCGACGTCAACCCGCCGGTGCACGCCTGGGCGGTCTGGCGGGTGTACAAGATCGATGCCCGCCAGAGCGGGATACCGGACCGGCCATTTCTGGAGAGCCTTTTTCACAAACTGTTGCTGAACTTTACCTGGTGGGTGAATCGCAAGGACCTGGATGGCAACAATGTCTTCCAGGGCGGGTTCCTGGGGCTGGACAATATCAGCGTCTTCGACCGCAGCGCCGGCTTGCCCGAAGGCGGACACATCGATCAGTCGGACGGGACCGCGTGGATGGGCTTCTATTGCCTGATGATGATGAAGATCGCCCTGGAACTGGCCGAGCAGGACTTTGCCTATCAGAGTAAATCATCGAATTTTTCAGCCTACCAGGACATGGCGACGAAGTTTTTCGAGCACTTTCTGCGCATTGCCACGGCCATGAACGAAGAGCGAGGCGGGGGCGCCTCACTCTGGGATGAGAGGGACCGCTTTTACTACGACCTGCTGCATACGCACGACGGCACGCTGATTCCGCTGAAAGTTCGGTCCATGGTAGGGCTGATACCACTGTTTGCGGTTGAAACGCTGGAGCCGCGCCTGATGTCCTCGCTGCGGGAATTCAAGCGTCGCACCGACTGGTTTATTGAGAACAGACCGCGCCTGGCGTCAACCATCAGCATTATCGACGCCCCGGGCGTTGGACAGCGACTCCTGACTTCTCTCCTGTCAGAAGACAAACTCAAGAGCATTTTGCGCTACCTTTTGGACGAGGAAGAGTTTTTGTCTCCTTACGGCATTCGATCGCTGTCAAAGGTCCATGAGAAGCGTCCCTATCACGTTCACGTCGGCGACCGGACCTTTGAAATTCAGTATGAACCGGCGGAGTCCCGTTCCGGAATGTACGGCGGCAACTCAAACTGGCGGGGCCCGGTTTGGTTCCCCATCAACTTCCTGATCATTGAGAGCCTGCAGCGCTTTCATCACTGCTATGGGGACTCGCTGCGGGTAGAGTGCCCGACGGGTTCCGGTGTATTCATGACGCTGGACGAGGTCGCCGTGGAGCTGTCCAGGCGGCTGATTCGCCTCTTCCTGCGCAACGAGGCAGGCGGGCGCCCATTTAATGGGGATAGACCGATTTTTCAGGAGGACCCCCACTGGCGGGACCACATTCTGTTCCACGAATACTTCCACGGTGACAATGGTACCGGTTTGGGGGCCAGCCACCAGACGGGTTGGACGGGCCTGGTGGCAAAGTTATTGCAGCAGTCCGGAGGCATGTGATGGATCAAGCGCTCAAGAGGACGACGATCGAAAGTAACGGTACTCATATTGTCACTAACGCATAGAGGAAGAAGACGATGAAACTGGCGACGTATGTGGGACATGCCGGCGAACGGGTCGGCGTCGTGGACGGGGATCACATCTACGATATGCAGGGCGCCATGGAGGCGTGCCGGCTGGGCGATCCGGCTACGGTCGCGGACATGATCACTCTTTTGGCGGCCGGGGAGGCCGCGATGGAGGGCGTCCGCGCCGCGTTCGAATGGGCCAAGAATAAGAATGGACCGGAGTTGAAGATTCCGCTCCACGATGTCACACTGCGCGCGCCGCTGCCCTGCCCCGGCAAGCTGATGTGCCTGGCCGGTAACTACGCCAGCCACATAGAAGAGGGCGGCTCAACCTACGTTGGAAAAGAGAAGATGATCCCGCGCTTCTTTATCAAGCCCTGCTCATCAGTTACGGCAACGAAGCAACCGATTCGCATCCCGCCGTCGACCGGATTCGCGGACTGGGAGCTTGAGCTGGCCGTCGTTATCGGAAAGGGCGGCCGTGATCTGACGCCGGAACAGGCCGAAGAGCGCATTATGGGTTACACCATCTTCAACGACATTTCGGCGCGCGAGCTGACATTCCGCAACGAATTGCCCGAGCAGGAAGGAGACTGGTTCTTTGACTGGCTGGTGGGCAAGTGGTTGGACACGTTTGGCCCGATGGGGCCGTGGATTACGACACGCGACGAGATCCCCCATCCCGACCGTCTGCGCATGCGCCTGTGGCACAACGAAACGCTTCAGCAGGACGCCAACTCCGGCCAGATGATTTTTTCGCCGGCTGAGGCGCTCTCCTTTGTCTCGCAGTTCATTACTTTGGAGCCGGGAGACCTGCTGAGCACGGGAACGCCCGCCGGCGTCGGTCACGCCAAGAAAGTGCGCCTGGAAGCGGGCGACCGCATCAAGGGCGAGATCGAGGGCCTGGGCGTCCTGGAAAATACGGTCGAAGCGCTCTGACGCCGGACAGCCGGACTGATTTGTTTCTCGGAAGGGTTTGCGCCAAGCCTGTCGATTCAGGGAGGGAAGCGATGCCCTGCACTTGCTGCGAATCGCCGGCATTCGGCGACTATGAAGGGATGTTCGATACAGAGTGGGCGTCCAGAGAGGCAGACGCTTATGTTCAAAACGGTTTGGAGGCGCGTGCCGAACGCCTGATTGCCTATCTGTTGGATAACTGCGCCGGGCCGCTCCGCGTCTTGGACGTTGGGAGCGGGGCCGGCGGTGTACATCATGAGCTTCTGCGCCGCGGCCTTGCCGACAGCGTGGTCGCGGTAGAGGCTTCATCCGCATACATCGCCGCGGCCCGCGAGATCGGCGAACGGCTGGGACAAGAGAACAAGGTGCACTATGTCCACGGCGACTTCACCGCTGCGGCCGCCGTGATCGATTCAGCCGATGCCGTGATCCTGGACCGTGTGATCTGCTGCTATCCCCATCTGGGACAGCTGCTGGGCGCCTCCGCGAGCAAGGCCGAGCGCTATCTTGCGCTGAGCTATCCACGCGAAAGATGGTGGGTCCGCCTGGCGTTCGGCCTGTTCAATTTGTACCTCAAGATAAAGCGCAAAGATTTCCGGACATTCGTGCATCCCCACAAAGAGGTACATGCGATCGCCGTGCGGGATGGGTTGGAGCCGGTCCATGCGGAAACCGAAGGATTCTGGCAAATTACGGTGTTTGAAAGAATCTGACCGAATTCAGTCAGGTTATTCCTCCCCGCTTACACCTCACAGATGACCCTGGGCCTGGGCAATGATATCGAGCCCCACGAGGTCGCTCCATGCTTGCAGCAACCGCTTGGTCACGGACCCGACCGCGCCGTCTCCTACCGGCAGGCCGTTGAACTTGGTCGCCGGCATGATGCAGTAGGGCGTGCTGGTGAAGAAGGCCTCGTCGGCGGTGTAGATGTCGTAAGGCTGGAAGTCGGTGATCTGCGTGGGGATGCCCAGGACGTCGGCCAGTTCGAGGACGGTCTCGCGAGAGATGCCGGCGAGCGCGCCGCGGGCATGGGGCGTCTTGAGGATGCCGTCGGCCCAGATGAAGAAATTCCCGCCCTTGTTCTCGGTTACATTGCCGTCCGTATCCAGAATGACGCTCTGCGCTTGGGGGTCGACCAGCTTGACCTCGGCTTCGGCCAGGGTATAGGCCAGTCGGCTGCGATTCTTGATGCGGGCGTCCAATGACTGCGTGGGGATGGCCCGGCTGAAAGGCGTCACCGCGTGGCATCCTGTCGTGTAGAAGCCGGCCCAGTCACGCAGTATCATCGGCGCCGTGTTGATGATAATTGTGGCGGGGGAGCGCTGCAGCGTGGGGTCTGCCGCGGCCGCGCCCATTCCGCGCGAGATGTTGTGCACGATCCAGACATCCTCCTGCGGCGGCACGTGCGGAAGATTGGTCTCCAGCACCTCCAGCGTGATGGCGGTCATTTCGTCCGGCGACAATCCGGCGTTGATGCGGCTCACCTTGAGTGACTTGAAGAGCCGTTCGATGTGCCTGTCCAGCTTGAAGGGTCTGTGGCCGAACGTGCGCGTTGATTCGGTCACCGTATCGCCCAGGGTGACGGCCGTGTCGAAGACCGAGATCTTGGCCTGATCCGGCGGCAGCATCTCGCCGCTGAGGTAGACAAGATGTTTGCTGGCATCGTGTTCCATTCCTGCTGCTCTCCTTTCTGATAAGCCCCAGATTTAAGACAGCGGAGCCAGTTGCTGGCCCCGCTGTCCTTTTACTTAACGGTTCCCTCTCAGGCGGAACGGATACAGGCCTATACTACCCGCTAACAAGACCTGAAATGCGTGCCCGCGCCGGAGATAGGGCTTACCTATTCATTAATGAACCACTGAGCCGGTATGGTGGGCGTCCACTCACCTGAGATCGACCAGGTTACCACATTGCGCAGCCGGTTGTGCACGTTGGTCAGCTGGCCGAACTTGGGATCGTCCACGACGAGACCGATGGACCAGATATTGTCCATGTGAATCTCGAAGACTTCCCGCATCAGCGCGTTTCGTGCGTCCTCGTCCGGCTCACCCAGGATCTGGTCGCGCAGCACGCGCAGCTGCTTTACATCCTCCGGCGGCTCTACACCTTCCGCGCCGTCGGTGTCCAGCCAAGCGGCCCAGTCGCGGGCCCACTGCCAGCCGCGCATGGCGAATGTATTGGCGTTCAACGTCGGATGGACCGGGCCGCCGCCGAAGTGGCCGCCGCGAGCCGACACGTCGTGCTCGCCACTGTTATGGCGAGTGTACCAGAGCTGACCGGCTTCTGGCGTCACGGTCGCGTTGATGCCTACCTCTGCCCAGTAGCCCTTGACCAGCTCCATCAATTCAGGCGATTCTGAAGGCCAGGCGGTGGTGGCGGAGATAATTATCAGAAGTTCTTCGCCGGTCGGTCCCAGCCGGAAGCCTTCGTCGTCGCGCTCGGTCAGGCCCATATCGTCCAGAATCTGGTTGGCCAGGTCCGGATCGTGCTGCGTCCAGGACTGGAACAGCTCATCTTCGCCGTGGTAGGGCGGTCCACGCAGCGGCGCGATCTGGGAAGCGAAGACGCCGCCCTTATAGATCAGCTTGATGATCTCATCGCGGTTGATGGCCACGGAGAGGGCGTGGCGGAAGTTCTTGTCGTTGTACAACTGACGCTTGGCCTCGTCGTCGATGGTGTAGTTGAACATGATGTTGCCGTACGAGTTGGGCATCCAGTTGGCATAAGCGAAACGGAAGTCACCGCTCTCCCTGTTTTCTGACAGCACGGGGATGTTGGCGGTGCCCAGGGCACGGACAAAGTCCAGCTCACCGGCAATGGTCTTGAGCAGCGCGGCTTCAGCGTCAGCGACGCGAATTTCATGTATTTCGTCGATGTAAGGCAACTGGTTCCCAGCTGTGTCCACTTTCCAGAAGTAGGGATTGCGGACATACACTTCGACAGGGTTGGGCGGCACAGTAGTCGGGAGCCAGGCGGCCAGGCTCGGCTTGTCGACGTTGATGCTTCCGTTCTTCTGTCCGAACAGGTCCATCCAGTTGTCGAAGCCGCCATCGGACATCATGCCTTCGATCTCGGACATTTCGGTATAGCCAGGATGGAATTTGGACAGGTAGTGCTTCGGGCTGGTCGTCGGCCCGGTGCGGGGTCCGCCCCAACTACCAAGGTAAGTGGGGAAGAGAGCGTAGGATTTGGCGAACGAGAATTGGACGGTGAAGTCGTCGATCATCGTCAATTCCGCCATTTCGCCGCCGCGGCTCAAAAGAGTGGGAGGCGATGGCGTCAGATCCTCATTGAGGATGATATCCTCCCACCAGAACATCATGTCATTGGCAGTGAAAGGCTCACCGTCGCTCCACTTGATTCCCTTGCGCAGGCTGATGGTCAATTGCGTATGATCGTCGTTCCAGGCCCAGCCTTCGGCCACATTGGGGACGATGACGCCTTTGGGTGAATGGAGAGTCAGCGGCTCAATGACCCACCAGCCCATTTCGCCCATCGCGCGTTGCCCGCCGACCGTCTTACGCAGGACGCCGCCATATTTGCCGACAGCCTCTTCAGGCTTGATGACGATGGGGTTTATCGGCAGTCGTTCCTCGACCGGCGGCAGTGCGCCGCTGGCAACCATCTCGGCAAGCGCCGGCGCTTGCTGGTAGGAATCGATGCCCCCGGCGTCGGCCGGTGTGTTGTAGACTTCGCTCTGCACCTCGCGTTCACCGGCGCCGGCGGGCGGGTCGGTCAATACGGGGCCCGTAATCGCGTCCGGCTCGGCCGCGGGGGCCTCTTCGGCGGCGGGCGCGGATTCTTCCGCGGCAGGCGCGGCCTCTTCGCTCGCTGCCGGCTCGTCGGCGGCGCCGCATGCGGCCAACAGCAAGGACAGGATGATCAGGAAAGGAATGAGTCTGGAGACACCCTTCGCCAGCCTTGCGCTGACAGTGGCGCCACCTCTTTGAGAGGGAAGTTTGCGATGAGACACAGTTTTGCTCCTTGTGCGTGAAGGATTACGGTTGCGAAACTCAGTCATTTTGTGAAATATGCGCCTCCTGATTCGTTCATTGATGTCCTGCCGGTGGTGAAGGGAAGCAAGGTTAAGTCGTCAGGCTGCGCTTCCTCCGTGAGCAGAACAAGCAATCGGTCACTGCGGCGCGTTGCGAACGCCTTGCAGGTCCAATTCATCCGCGAAGTGACAGCGCACGAAGTGGGGCTGGCTGCCGTTCGCTCCCGCCAGATCGACGAGTTGGGGCTCTTCCACCCGGCAGACGTCCTGCACATAAGGACAGCGCGGATGAAAGGTGCAGCCCGGCGGCACATTGGCCGGGTCGGCCACGTCGCCCTCCAGGATGATGCGCTCCCGGCGCCGTCCGGACTTGCCTGTCTCCACCACCGGCACTGCCGAGAGCAGGGCTTCGGTATAGGGATGCCGGGGTTGGCGGAAGATCGACTCCGTTTGCCCCAGCTCGACAATCTGCCCCACGTACATCACCGAGACCCGGTCACTCAGGTATTCGACCACCGACAGGTTATGGGTGATGAAGAGATAAGTAAGATGGAGTTCAGTTTGCAGTTCCTTGAGCAGGCTGAGGATCTGGGCCTGAACCGAGACATCCAGCGCCGACACCGGCTCGTCTGCGACGACGAAGTCCGGGTCCAGGGCCAGGGCGCGGGCAATGGCGATGCGCTGGCGCTGGCCGCCGCTGAATGCATGTGGATAGCGCCGCATGTAAGTGGGGTCCAGGCGAACGCTGCGCAGCAGCTCGGCCACCTTTTCCTCCAGCTGGCGACGGCCCTTTATCAATTTTCTTGTGACGAACGGTTCACCTATGATCTCGAGAACGGTCAGACGAGGGTTAAGAGAGGAAAATGGATCTTGAAAGATCATCCCCATATTTTGCTGAACATCGCGCAGTTCCGGCCTTGTCAGCGTAGTGATCTCGATCTCTTCGCCATCGCGATTGCGGAAGAGGATCGAACCTCCGGAAGGCTCGATCGCCCTCATCACACAGCGGCCGGTCGTCGTCTTGCCACAGCCGCTTTCCCCCACCAGCGCCAGCGTCTCGCCGCGGACAACGTGAAAGCTGACGTCGTCCACCGCCTTCACCTCGCCGACCTGGCGGCGGAAAAAGCCGCGCAGAATCGGGAAGTATTTGCGTAGATCGGTTACTTCCAGAACCTTGTCAGCCGTCTCGGCCTGCCGGCCGGGAGAGGAACCGGTTTCAGCGTTCAATTCATTTGAGGCAGCATCTGTTTGCGCCATGTTCTCAGTCCTGGACATACAGATGGCAGCGCACGCGATGTCCTCCGCCCAACTCGATCTGGGGCGGCAGTTCGACATCGCAGACGTCGGGTATGAACTCGGGACAGCGGGTATGGAAGGGACAGCCCGCCGGCCGTCGGTAGGGGCTGGGGACCGAACCGGAGATCGGGTCGAGCTCCTGGTTGTGGCCTTCGCCCAGCTCCGGCACGGAGCGCAGCAGACCAACTGTATAGGGATGTTTCGGTTCACGGAAGATGACGTCCGCCGGCGCGCTCTCAACGTCTTTGCCGAGGTACATGATCATCACGCGATCGCACAATTCGGAAATCACAGCCAGGTCGTGGGTGATGACGATCAGCGCCATCCCCATGTCCCGCTGAAGATCCTTCATCAGTTCCAGAACCTGGGCCTGGATCGTGACATCCACCGCGGTGGTGGGCTCGTCCGCGATCAGCAGGGCGGGATGGCAGGAGAGCGCCATGGCGATCATCGCCCGCTGGCGCATGCCGCCGCTGAGGGCAAAAGGGTAGGCGTCAATCGTCTGCTCCGGCTTGGGCATTCCCACCCTCTGCAGCATTTCGATCGCCCGGTCTCTCGCTTCGTTTTGACTACAATCCTGGTGCAGCCGAATCACCTCAGTAATCTGGTTGCCGATGGTGTAGACCATGCTGAAGGCCGCCATGGGCTCCTGGAAGACCATGGCGATCTCGCCGCCGCGGATCTGGCGGATCTCCTGCCCGCGGTCGTCCAGCTGCGCCAGATCGACCGACTCACCGCTCTGGAAGAGATTGATGGCGCCGGTTACGATCTTTCCGTTTTTGGGCACGATGCGCAGGATCGATTGGGCGGTGACGCTCTTGCCGCAGCCGCTTTCTCCGGCGATGCCCAGCGCCTCGCCGGCGTGAATGTCAAAGGACACGCCGTCGACGGCTTCCAGTATCCCTTCCTGGGAGAAGAAGTGGGTGGCCAGATTGTCTACACTGAGCAGGAGTTGTGCGCCTGGGTCATGGGACCGAGTCCGCAGTCTGTCTAAATCGACGAATAGGGGTCGGCGGCGTCGCGCAGGCCGTCGCCGACAAAGTTGAAACAGAGAATGGCGATGATGACGAACAGCCCTGGCGACAGCAGCCAGGGCGAATCGGCCAGCACGATGATCCGCTGCGCGTCCTTGAGCAGCACGCCCCAACTGATGGCCGGATTCTGCAGGCCCAGCCCGATGAAGCTCAGCGCAGTCTCCCCCAGGATCATGCCGGGGACGCTCAGGGTCAGCGAAGCGATGATATGGCTGGTGAAGGAGGGCAGCATATGCTTAAAGATGACGCGCGCCTCATTGGATCCGTTAAGTTGGGCCGCCATCACATATTCCTCCTCGCGCAAGGACATGAACTTGCCGCGCACGACGCGCGCCAGCCCCGTCCAGCCGACCAGCGACAGGATGACGACGATGCCGAAGTAGATCTGCACGACCGTCCAGGTGGGAGGCAGGGCCACGCTCAGCGCCATCCATAGCGGCAGAGTGGGAATCGAACGCAGAAATTCGATGATGCGCTGGATGATCAGATCGGTGACGCCGCCGAAATAGCCGGAAACGCCCCCCATAATCACGCCGATCACAAAGCTGATGGCGATGCCCAATAGCCCGACGGACAGCGAAATGCGGCCGCCGAAGATGATGCGAGAGAGCAGGTCGCGGCCCATCTTGTCGGTGCCAATCAGAAAAAACGTGCCCTCCTCGACGCCGATCAGATGGATATTGCTTTCGAACAGGCCCCATAGCTCGTAGGTATCGCCGCGCACAAAAAGCTTGACGGGGTATTTCTGGGTTGTATCCAACTCCCAAGTGGTCCTGAAGGTGTTCTCGTCCATCTTGGAGGTCATGCCATATACGAAGGGGCGCAACTGAAATTTACCTTCGTCAAAGAAGCGCAGCCGCTGCGGGGGCATGAACATATAGTCCGTATCATGATGCGCCGGGTCGTAGGGCGAGAGGAACTCGGCAAAGATCGCGAACAGGTAGAAAATCGCAATCAAGACCAGCGACAGGACTGCTACCTTGTGACGCATGAATTTCCAGCGGATCAACTGCCATTGGGTAGCGACCGACAAATCCTCTTCATCGGCCTCCACCGCGGGGTTGCCCGGTTGGAATCGTTCTTCAAGTACGGCCATAGCATTTCTACCATTTATCGATAGCGGCGCAGACAGGCCAACGCGGCGGCGTTCTTCAACCGGCTGCCTGTCTCAAATGGCGCCGCGAATACGTGGATCGAGCCACGCCAGCACGATATCGGAAAGCAGTGTTCCCACCAGAGTGAGCGTGCTCAGAATCATTACCACACTGCCCGCCAGGAACATGTCCTGGCTCAGGAGCGCCCCCACGAAGAGCGGCGCGATGGTTGGCAGGCCCAGAACCAGCGAAGCCAGAAGTTCGCCGTTCACCAGCGTCGGCAGCGTCCAGCCGATGGTGCTGGCTACCGGGTTCATAGCGATGCGAAAAGGATACTTGACAAGCAGTTTGCCCTCGGACAGCCCTTTAGAACGGGCGACCATCACGTAGGGCCGCTCAAGTTCGTCCAAAAGGTTGGCGCGCATGACCCGGATCAGGCCGGCCGTGCCGGCGGTGCCGACCACCAGCGCCGGCAGCCACAGATGCTTCAACAGGTCGATGAACTTGGCGAAACTCCAGGGCGCGATCAGGTATTCATCGGAAAAAAGGCCGACCGCCACGTTTCCGGTAGCGACAAAGTAGTACCACAAGATCAGGAGGGCGAGCAGAAAGTTGGGCGTTGCCAGTCCAACGAACCCGATCAGGGTGAAGAAATAATCTCCGAGCGAATACTGGCGGGTGGCGGAATAAAGGCCGATCGGGATCGCAATCGCATAGGCCAGAAAGAAGGAGGCGACCGAGATGGCGAGACTCCAGGGCAGGCGGTCGGCGATCAGTTTGCTGACGGGCTGGTTCCATTCGAGCGAGCGGCCCAGGTTGCCCTGCATGATGTTGCCGAGCCAGCGGAAATAACGGACATAGGTGGGCGCATCCAGCCCGTACCGCTTGCGCAGCGATTCGATTTCCGCCGGGTCGACAGCCTCCTGCTCCTGCAGGAGCGCATTCACATAGGAGTCCATGAAATCGCCCGGCGGCGCCTCAATGATGACAAAAGAGATGACAGAGACGACAAGCAGGGTAGGCACCATCAGCAGGATGCGGCGAAGAATGAAGGACCACATTTTCGGGAATGACCAGGTGTCAGCTTTTTTCCAGTGTAGCCAGATAGATCGCCGAGGGCGCCAAGCCGGTTCCGCTGCCCTCGTGGCTTGAATAGTAAGACAACAGCGCTCGGTCCGGTCCCAGTTCGACGAAGCCGGGATAGGAATTGTCGCCGCCGCTGGGCAGGACAGCGATTTCTTCCAGCTCTGTGCCGACCAACTCGTACAGGGCGGTGACAGGCCCGTCATCGGTATGCTTACGGCCGCCGACCAGGATCTGTTCGCCCCACCGCGCCAGGAGCGGACCGCCGATGTGTCTGTCCAGATCAATGCGCGTCCAGTCGGTATATGGTGGTCCTGAACGGCAAATCTGAGCCGGCCGACCACCGGCGCGTGCAACCGCCAGAAGGTTATCGTCTTCCCCAAACAGCAGCGCCGTCTCATCGCCGTGGGCCGGTTGAATCAGGCTGAGCGGTGTCCAAGCGAAGCCGTCCGCGCTGTGCAGCAGCCAGGACTCCATCCACTCCGGGGGCTCGTCTCGCCGGGCAAGCACATCGAAATTGCGAATGCGGCGGCCGTTGAGATAGGCCGTACCGTCATTGGCGGCCGCACGCCAGATGTAATGGCCGTGGGCGCCGTCCAACATGCGCGGGCCGCGCCAGGTTGCTCCGTCTTCGCTCCAGGCGCAAAAGCCGAGATGATCGTTGACGTCCCTTTCCTCGGCGTTACCGGGCGTCACCCACCAGGCGCCGGTGTAGACGAACAGCTTGTCTTTGAAGACCAGAAAGTGCGGGTCCCGGACATCCCGGTTGGCGACGCTGAAGGCGTGGACCTGATTCCAGTCTCTTCCATCGGAACTGGACATTACAACGATGCGAGACGAAGTGAAGAGCATGTGGCCATCGGGACAGCTGCGGAAAGTCAGATACAGGCGATCACCGAACCGGCACATGTCGGTGAAAGCGTTGTGATTTCCGTCATTAAAGAGTTGACGGACCGAAGTCACGCAGATGGCGGGCATCATCTGTTTCTTGTGGGATTGCGCAAGTTCAACCCGGCGGGCCGCCAGTGGACAGAACGGGCTGCCAATGTCTGCATTATAGGGGAGATCGGTTTGATGTCAATTGTGGAAAATGCTGGTTTCCAGGTTGTGTTGACATTGCGGGCCGGCCGGCGGGTTGTCTGAACTGTGATTTTGACTGTGATTTGCGCTGCGGCGATCCGCGGAGGGACACGGAGAACATCTTTTTGTTGATCCACGAAGGGCCACGAAGGGACGCGAAGAACTGCTTTTTTTGATCCGCGGAGGACGCGGAGGGACGCGGAGAACATCTTTTTATCCACTAAGGGACACGAAGAGACACTAAGAACACCTTTTTTATCATGGCGCGCTTTGACCTTCCGCAACACCCTCACCAATCCCCAACTCCGGCAGACTTTCTACAATCTCTACCGTCTCTAAACTCACGGTGATCACCTTGCCGATGAGACGCACGATGTACTGCGGATCGTCGCCGCGGTTGGGGTCGTTGACGATGCCGCTGCGTTTGTCCGTCTTGACGCGGTACTGGTCGATCACCCATTCGAGCGCCGAGCGGTTGCCGAGACGGTAGGCGAACGCTTCGCTGGGAATGCCGTCCAGGGTCAGGAAGCTGTTGTAACGCAGCTGCGTCTTGTCTTTGGAGAGCCGCATCTTTTCGACGCGCCAGTCGAGAGGCATATCCGGCGTTTCGACTTGGGTGAGGGGATATTCGGGCTGCTCTTCGTAGCCGACATGGAGCCGGGCGAGGCGGGCGCCGGCCGCGGCGAAGGCGCGGAAATCGGGCGCGAAGGGGGTGCGCGGCAGTTCGCGCTTGAGGTTGGCCTGGTAGCGCTCGCGGTAGCCGGGGTGGTGCAGCAGGCCGTAGACGTAGTGGAAGATGTCCCACTTGCTGATGGTGTCGTCGTCGTAGTGGACGCGGAACTGCGCCAGCGCCCAGTCAGTGATGTTCTCGCGGCGGTTGCCGCCGTCCTCGTCGTAGGTGTAGAAGGGAAAGCATTGGGAGCCACAGCCTGCCCCCACGAAGTGCAGGTCAGTTATTTGGCGAACCATAAGGGCCATGAAAGGCTTCTCGGAACCTCTGTCAGTCAGGCAGATAGCATGATTCTCAAATTCGGTTTCCGGTGTTGGAAAGATGGACGGAAACACTGATACGACATCGTTCATCACTCGGTCAAAGTAAAGGTTTGACTTCGAGAACGGGCGATAAAGAGATGTTCTCAATCTGAGTGCAGAAAATTCAGTGAGTCTGCCCCTTTTCAACTTGGCTTTTAAGTCCCGACTCCAACTAATGCTCTCGTTGTCATAGTCAACAAAATCGTCAACACTGGTATTCTGAATTTCCCGCTGGGTCCACTTGAACACTTGCCCGTTGTAATTCGTGATCATACGCTTCATATTCTTCGTGAGAGCGTCGGGGCTAAAGTTATAAACCCAAGCGTCTCGATTGGTTTTTACACCGTTACTAAACATTCGAAAGATTACATCAACCTCTTCTTTCTTGCTCGCCTTGGCTTCTTTACTCCCCAATGGAACGAAAGTTTCAAATTCCGAATGAAGTCCTTTTGTAAGCCACGTATGCCGTCGGTCAGGCCTAATCGGGGTCCACTCAACATTGCCGTACTGTTCCTTGGTCTCAAGATAGCGGTTCTTCTCCTCCTTGCGCCAGAACTCATCGACACAAGCGTAGAACATGTCAACTTGAGAATCTGTCAAGCTGTTCTTCTTAACAAGAAGGTTGATACTGACACCAACCTGAATGCCAAAGACATTATGCGTCGTGCCGGAAAGCTTGGGATTCTTGCGCACATTTCCACCCAGATCGAGGATGTAGATGGCGTCGAAATCTTCTGCTAAATGTTTCCGCATCCCATCAAAGGCCACTCCATCGAGAAAACTATTGTTGCTTACAAAGGCGACAATGCCTTCATCCGCTATGCGGTCAGATGCCCAACGAATCGCCTTTACATATGGATCGGCAAGTGCGTTCTTGTTGGTCGCTACAGAATCCTTGGAATAGGTCTTCTGCACCCGTTTGTCCATCGTCGGATACTTGCGGTTCTTGTTGTTGTCGTTCTCGTTGACCTGCCCCACGTTGTACGGCGGATTCCCGATCACTACGAACATGGGGGTGCGTTTCTGGTTGTCAACGCGCTGGGTATTTTCCGGCGCAAACAAAGGCAACTGCCTGTCCTCGGCCAGGTCAAACGTGTCCACCAGACAGATGCCCTCGAACGACTCGTACATCCCCGTGGCGTCGTAGTACTCGTGCTCGATGTTCATGCTGGCGATGTAGTACGGCAGCAGCATCACCTCGTTGCAGTGCAATTCCCCCGCGTACTTGCGCTCAAGCGCCGTGCGCGGAATCTCCCGCATCATCCTCACGATGAAGTTGCCCGTCCCCACGAACGGGTCGATGATGTGCACACCCGCGTCCGCCAGCGAACGCCCAAACTCCCGCTCCAGAATCTCAGCCACGCTCTTCACCATGAAGTCAACGATCGGCTGCGGCGTATACACAATCCCGTGCGTATCCGCCACCTTGACCGAAAAACCCTGGAAAAACTGCTCGTAGACGGTGTTCAGAAAGTGCTGCTTCTGTGAAAAATCACTGATCGTCGCGGCGGTGCGCTCGATAGCGCCGTAGAAGCGGTCCAGACTGCCGAGAAATTCATCGCGGCTGAAGGCGTGGGAGGTGAGCGCATCGATCACGTTCTCGATCTCGAAAGCGATGACGTTGCGGCGGGTGAAGGCCGGCCGGTTGAAGACGGTGCGGAACAGCCGTTCTGTCAACAGGTGCTGGATCAGCATCTCTTCGACCGCGGCTTCGGCCAGGTTCGGGTTGATCGACTGGCGGCATTTCTCCAGAAATCCGACAAAGGCCGCGGTGAACGCCGGATTGCCGCCCCGCTCCCGCTGGATCAGCTTGGCCAAGCCCTGGCCGATGTCCGCCACCCTGTCCTTGAACTGCGCGACCGCCTCCTCCCACGCCACATACTCCTGCGGCCGGTAGCCGAAGAACATCTGCAACGTCTCGATCAGCTGCGCGGCGTCGGTCAGGTCGGCGTCCAGTACCAGCCGCCCGTTCTGCCACAGCATCGCGCGCCGCGGCGTCTGAAACAGGATGTTGTCGCGCGGGTAGCCGGCCGCGAACTTGCGCTCCACCTCCGCCGGCAGGTCGTCGTGGATGTCCTTGGCTTCCCAGTACCCGTGCGTCAGCCGGAAATCGTCCACCAGCGCGCCGTCAATGACGATGCGTTTGTTGCGCCGCGTGCTGATGGCGCGTTCGGGCACGAGGGTCCAGCCGCACTGACGCGCGCAGTGTTCGAGGAGGGTCTGGAACGCGGCGCGCACCGCGGTTTCGTGGGTGACGCCGAGGTTTGCAAACCGGTCGAGCGCGGCGTAGTAGGTCTTGACGGACTTGTGCGTGGGCTTGAGGTTAAGGGTAGGCATTTTGACTGGCGTCGCGTGAATTGTGGTAGCGCCGGTCCGGCTGACACGACGGCAGTCAGCGCCAGGACCAGCACGACAAGAGATAATGCGCTAACGCCGCAGCAACAATCGTTCGGCGGCCAAGCGGTTCATGCTGACGCCAGCTTCAGCGGCGTCCATTGCCAGGGCACGGTGGGTCTCAGGAGGGACGCGAAGGGTTAGGTATAGCGGTCATGGCGATTCATTGCAGTTCCTCTCTGAACCGAGCGCGGTGTTGGTGATTATATCATGCGCCCGGGCCGTGCAGAATCCAGTTGGGCGGCGGTTGAATCAGGCTCAAACCGCCGAATTTGATGGTCATGTGTACGGGCAATAAGAGGAGCGGGACTGCCTTGGCCCTCTCCCGGAACACGTTTGCTTTTCCCATTCCCTAAAGTATATAATGCAACCGCCCCGCGCACTGCAAGCTCGTCGAAACGACACACAGAGTCAGCAGCGAAATGATCGCGTTCATCGTTCGCAGAATCCTGCTCCTGATACCGACACTTTTCTTTATCACCATCGTCACATTTCTGGTGATCGAGCTGCCGCCGGGCGACTACCTCGACGCGTACGCAGCCAACCTGGCGGCCGGCGGGGACCCCGTCGACCAGGAGCGGCTGGAGGCTTTACGCAAACAGTTCGGCCTCGATAAGCCCGCCCCCTTGCGCTACCTGCAGTGGCTGACCAATATACTACGGGGCAACTTCGGATTTTCTTTTGAATGGAACGTTCCGGTTGAGGCGCTTATCTGGGAAAGGCTGGCGCTGACCTTCTTCATCAGCCTTTCCACTATCCTATTCACATGGGTTGTGGGCTTTTTGATAGGCGTCTATTCGGCTGTCAACCAGTATTCGATAGGCGACTACATCTTCACTACGCTGGGCTTTATCGGCCTGGGGCTGCCCAATTTCCTGATTGCGCTGGTGATCATGTGGTACGCGTTTGACCAGTTCGGCCTGCGATTGAGCGGTCTATTCTCTCAGGAGTATCGGGGCGCGCCGTGGAGTCTGGCCAAATTCTGGGACATGATTACCCACTTGTGGCTCCCGTTGATTATCCTGGGCACGGCCGGCACGGCCGAAATGATCAGGACAATGCGCGCCAATTTGCTGGACGAGTTGAACAAGCCCTATGTTGAAACCGCGCGCGCCAAGGGTCTTAAAGAACAGGCGCTCATCCGAAAATATCCGGTGCGAGTTGCGCTGAATCCATTCGTAAGCACGGTTGGCTGGACACTCCCCAATCTCATTTCGGGCGCCACGATAGTCTCTGTCGTGTTGAGTCTGCCCACCACCGGGCCGATGCTGCTAGGGGCGTTAATGACCCAGGACATGTATCTGGCGGCCAGTTTTCTGTTGATGTTAAGTGTATTGACTGTAGTGGGCACGTTGATCTCGGACTTACTGCTGGCCGTTCTCGACCCGCGTATCCGGATGGAAACGCAGTGAGCCGGCGGCGGGAAACAGGGTGTGATCGCCGGGACGCCGCGCCGCGCAGGGAGAATCCATGACGCAGGAACTCGCAGAAGGGACCGACACCTCTCTTCCGGACGATCCGGGGTTTGACGAGGTCCCGAGCGAAAGAGAAAGGATCTTTGTCGCCACGCCGCGACAGCTCATGTGGTGGCGCTTTCGCCGGCACAAAATGGCGCTCTTGAGCAGTGTTGTCTTGATTCTGCTCTATCTGGCGGCTCTCACCTGGGAGTTTCTGGCACCCTACGATCCGCTGCGCCATGACGTGCAATCGGCCTACGCGCCGCCGCAAAGGCTGCAGTTCTTCGACGAGGAAGGGTTTCACTTTCCGCCCTTTGTGTACGGCCTGAAAGGCGGACGCGATCCTGAAACGTTTCGCAAAATTTTTGAGGTGGACAAGTCGGTCAAGCATCCGATCAAGTTGATGGTGCATGGAGACCCCTATAAATTCTGGGGGTTGATGGAGACCGATCTGCATCTATTCGGTCTCGAAAGCAACGAGGGCACAGTCTTCCTGCTGGGCGCGGACCGGTTGGGACGGGACGTGTTGTCCCGTTTGCTGGCGGCGACGCGAATCTCCGTCTCGATCGGATTGGTGGGCGTGATCCTCAGCTTCGTCCTGGGTATTTTGATCGGGGGCATCTCCGGTTACTACGGCGGCACGGCCGACATCTTGATCCAGCGCATCATCGAGTTCATTCGCGCGATGCCCAGCATCCCGCTTTGGCTGGCCCTGAGCGCGGCGATTCCAAAGGACTGGCCGGTGACGAGGGTCTATTTCGCGATTACGATCATTCTCTCCTTGATTGGCTGGACCGGGCTGGCGCGGGTCGTGCGCGGGCGCTTTCTGTCGTTGCGGGAAGAGGACTTTGTGCAGGCTGCGCGCTTCGCGGGCGCGTCGGAGGGGCGCATCATCATTCGCCATATGACGCCTTCGTTCCTCAGCCATATTATCGCCTCGCTGACTCTGGCCGTGCCGTCAATGATCCTCAGCGAGACGAGTCTCAGCTTTTTGGGCCTGGGAATGCGTCCGCCGGCGCTCAGTTGGGGCGTTCTGCTGCGGGAAGCGCAAAACCTGCAGGCGGTTGCTTTGGCGCCCTGGCTGCTCGCGCCGGGGCTGCTTGTAGTCATCTCGGTGCTGGCCTTCAATTTTGTCGGCGACGGCCTGCGCGATGCCGCCGACCCCTACGCCCGCTAAGGGGCCGGGGCAAGAAAAAGCCCCCTGGAGCGCAACGCCCTGAGGAAAACGATTCAGTTCAACAGGACAGGAGAAGATGACCGAGATAGTGATAGACCCTGCAGAGGTAGAATTCTTTCAGAACAACGGCTATATCCAATATCACGACTTCCTTGCGCGAGAGGAGGTTGCATCGCTGCGCCAGGCGCTGGACGATGCGGTTGCCAGGCGTCGCGAGCGAATTCTGGGCGCCGAGAAGGGCGGGCGCGAATCAGAGGACTACGAGCGCGTCTTCAATCAGATGGTCAACTTGTGGACCGACTATCCGCAAGCGAAAGAGATCGCTTTTGACCTGCGTCTGGCCGAATACGCGCGTCAGTTAAGCCGCTGCAATCACGTGCGCATCTACCATGACCACGCGATGATCAAGCCGCCGGGCCAGGAAAGCAAGCAGACCAACTGGCACCAGGACGCTCCCTACTGGCCGATGGACCCGGTTGGCGCCTTGTCAGCCTGGATTGCCTTAGACGATGTCAGTGTCGAAAACGGCTGCCTGCACTTCGTTCCCGGCACGCACAGGCACGGCCGGCTGGACCCGATCAGCCTCACCGCCGAGGACGATAGCGTGGTCGATCGGTTTGAAGAACAGGGCTATAGCGTACCGGAGCCGGTGGCGATGCCGATGCGCGCGGGCGGCGTTACCTTTCACCACGGCTGCACTTTTCACTACGCCGGCCCCAACCGCACGGACAAGCCGCGGCGGGCCTTCGCCATCATCTACATCCCGGACTATACTCGCTTTACTGGAGGCAAGGACGCGGCCGGCGCAGCGGAAGAAATGGAGGTAGGCGGCCCTTGGGAACACGCGATTCATCCGATTATCGCCGGGCGTTGACGAACAGAAGGGATAGAGTTACCGTGCTCAGAATACGTAGACCGGGACATTCCTGGAAGGGAAGGCTTTGGAATCTACGATTCTTGCAGACCAATGCAGCTCGTAATTCAGAGGAGACAAATGTCAGATGCATGTAGTTAAAGTCATAGTCGAAAAGCATGAAGACGGCTATGTCGCCTATCCAATCGGACTAAAGGGCACTGTTGTGGGAGAGGGGGATTCCTTCGCAGAGGCAGTGGCCGACATCACATCTGCGATTAAATTTCACATTGAGACCTTCGGCAGTGAAGAACTCGAGACAGATGAACCCGTTCTGGATGTTTTCATTGCTGAAGCGGGCGTTGCTGTTTGATGGGGCGGTTTCCAGCCGATGCGCCAAAACAAAGAGTGATCAGAACTCTGGAGGCCCTCGGTTTTCGTACGGTTCGCACTGGGAACCACATTGCTATGCTACGCGAGCGTCGCGATGGGAGCCGGGATACATTGACGTTGCCGAATCACCGTCGCATCAAAGGTTCCACTTTACGCCGAATTTGTACGCAGACTGGAATTTCCAGAGAAGAGTTCCTGGAGGCATTCATGCAGGCGTGACCGGTGACAGGGCGATCTATCCAATTTTGCACACTGTATAAAGGAAGGGGAGTTGCCATCTGAAGAAGAGTACTTCGCGCACTGACTTTTGCAGCTCTTATTGAACACGTCATTCCGACTCTCAAACCGCATTCAGAAAAGATCCAATACCAACGAGGAAGAAACTATGCAAGAGAAGGGTCTCGTAAACAAGACACGTTCCACCGGGCGCGGGCCTACCATCTGGCTGGCCGGGCCGCCGGCAGATCTTGAGGAGTTCATGCCCTTGGGTATCGCGGGCATCGTCACCAACACGGTGGTGCTGAATCTGTACGCGAAACCTTACGGTAGCGTCATCGCGCTGACCGAAGCCTATCTGGAGATGACCGATAAGCCGGTCGTCATGGAGATCGACGGCCATTCGGTTGAAGAGTTGCTGGCGGTGGGCAAGGTCTTCACTGACATGTCGCCGCAGATCATCCTCAAGATCCCCTGCACGCTCAATGGGCTCAAGGCTTTCAGTATTCTCAGGCAGGAGGGGGTCGAAACATTCTGCACGACGGTTTTCTCGCTGACCCAGGCGGCGGCTGTTGCCCAGGCCGGCGTCGACCACATCCTGCCCTTCTGCGACCCGGTGCGCGAGATGGGCGGCGACCCGACCAAACTGATTCGCGAGTGCGCAGGCATGTTCAGCGGCTGGGACGACCGGCCCTACATCATGGCCGCGCTTGTGCGCTCGGTGGAGACGGCCCACGCCGCCTTTCGCGACGGGGCCGACGAGCTGGTCACGATGTGGACGGTCTACCGCGATATGCTCGACCATCCGCTCACCGACCACTGGAACAAGGTGTTTCTGGACGAGTGGATCGACATGCACACCAGCGGCCTGTTGGCCGGCGTTCCCGTGGAGGAACATCACGGCTGAACACGCTGCCGGACGGAAAGTTATCATTGCGAAAATAAGGTATATCTGTACAATGAGCAGAACGCCTTTGGACAGGGAAGGATATTCACAGCCGACCAGGACTGCAGAGCCTAGACTCAAGGAGGGAGATCATGGCAGACATTAGCGCTGAACGGGAAGGCTTGATCGATGGTATGCCGCGCGACGAGCGCGGGTACTGGCAACCGGAAGGACAGAAGTTGCCCAATCCCATCTTCGCCTGGCCGCCCAATCCAATGAAAGTGGCGAAATGGTTATACGACTACCTGTTTCCCTGGAATCTCATTTATGCGGCCATCGCCGCGTTGACCGTCATCTACCTGCAGCCTGAAATGTCCCGCATGACCAGTTTCAGCGCAGATTGGATTCTGTATATCTTCGTGCGCAACCAGATCATGCTGATTGTGATCGTCAGCGCGTGGCATCTGTGGCTGTGGGCGCGCAAATCGCAAGGATTCCAGTTCAAGTACACGCCGGACTGGATGGCGAAAGGGAAGAAGCAGTTCCTGGGCGGCAATCAGCTGTTCGACAACATCTTCTGGAGCTGCGTCAGCGGCGGCACGATCTGGACGGCCTACGAAGTGGTGACGCTCTGGCTATATGCCAACGAGTACATTCCTTATCTGGATCCGCGAACGCATCCGGTCTGGTTCGTCCTTATATTGTTGGCTATACCTATGTGGAGGCTCTTCCACTTCTACTGGGTACATCGTTTCCTGCACTGGCCGCCGCTTTACAAGGCGGGGCACTATCTGCATCACCGCAACATCAACGTGGGCCCGTGGTCCGGGCTCTCGATGCACCCCATCGAGCACATCTTCTATTTCAGCTGCGCGGCGATTCACTGGATCATTCCGTCGCACCCGATTCACGTGGTGTTGAACCTGCAGCACGCGGGGCTCACACCGGCGCAGGGTCATGCCGGTTTTGAGGCGGTTATTGTCAACGGCAAGTACAACCTGGCCGGGGCATCCTACTTCCACCAGTTGCACCATCGCTACTTCGAATGCAACTACGGTGAACCGGACATGCCTTTTGACTACTGGTTCGGCACCAGCCACGACGGCTCGGCAGAGGCGCACGAGGAGATGCGGGCGAAGCGGTTTGCCCAGCACAAGATCCGGACCTCGGCAGTGTAATCGAGGCGGCAACTGCGTCGACTGCTACCGAGTTTTTTCACTGACGGAGAATTCAGATGACCCAACCCACGCGGATCGGGATCGTCGGCTGCGGCAGCGTTATGCAGCGCCCTTACATGAGGCTAATCCAGCCGATGCGGGCCGGGGGGACGGTCGACGTTACGATTGCTTGCGACATCAATGAAGATGTGCGGCCGATCGTCCAGGACCAGCTCGGCATCGGTCAGTTCACGACCGACTATGAGGAGGTCATCGATTCGGAAGAGGTCGACGTGGTGATGGTGTTGACCTCTATGCTGGAGCACGGACCGATCACGCGTGCGGCGCTCGCGGCGGGCAAGCATGTCCTGGTCGAGAAGCCGATGGCTGTGACTCTTGAGGAAGCGGCAGAGATCGTTGAGATGGCCCGGGCTGCGCCGGGCCTTCTTGTCTGCGCCCCCCATGTCGTCCTGAGTAACACCTATCAGACGATGTGGCGCCACATTCACCGCGGCGATATCGGGAAGGTGTTGATGACGCGCGCCCGCTACGGCCACTCCGGGCCTGATTGGAGGCCGTGGTTCTACCTCGAAGGCGGCGGCGCGCTGTTCGACCTTGGCGTGTACAACATCACCTGCCTGACGGGCTGGCTGGGACCTGCCAAGCGGGTCATGGCGATGTCGGGCGTGGCGATTCCCGATCGCGTTGTCGGCGGCGAGATGATGCGGGTGGAGGCCGAGGACAACGCGCACGTGCTGATCGATTGGGGCGAGAATGTATTCGGGGTTGTGTCGACGGGATTCACGATGCAGAAGTATCGCGGCCCGGCGCTTGAGGTCTACGGCAGTCAGGGCACGATACAGATGATGGGCGATGACTGGGACCCCTCCGGCTACGAACTGTGGCGCAACGATGTTGGCGCCTGGCAGATATATGAAGGCACGGACCGGGGCTGGCCTTGGACTGATGGTCTGCGCCACCTCATTGACTGTATCCGCAACAATAAGACCCCGATCGTCCAGCCGGAACACGCATTTCATGTCCTTGAAATCATGCTCAAGGCCCAGGAATCGGGTCGCGACGGGCAATCGAAAATGCTCGAAAGTTCATTCACGCCGCCAACATTCGAAGACGACCAGGAGGAAATAGCGGAGCACCTTGTCCACGACAGGACGCAGCGCTGATGAGTTATTCGGCCTCGCCGCGACCCACCTTCGACGGCCCCGCGCATATTCCCTATGAAACGGTGACGCGTCATCTCTGGGGCGACGAGGAGTCGGGCGAGGTGGCTGACTGGATATACGTATCCAGCAGCAAGATCCATCAGTTGGTCTTTGGCCTTCCCCCCGGCGGGGCATTTCGACACTCGGACGCATATCGTACTATCTTCGCGGCCGACGAGGTGTTGTACGTGCTCAGCGGGGTAATGGCGCTGAGCAATCCGGAGACAGGTGAAGTGCATCGCGTGCGGCCGGGAGAAGCGGCCTTCTTCCGCCGCGACACGTGGCATCACGCCTTCAATTTCAGCCCTGAACCGCTGCGCGTCATCGAGTTCTTCGCGCCGCCGCCTTCTCAGGGCACGTCGGGGTCATACGCCCAGACGAAACCGAATCTGACGTCGCCAAAGTATTCTCAGGACCAGTGGATTGGCCGCTGGCCGAGAGCACAGGCGCAAGCCGCGGAGAATTTTACGATCCGGCCGGTCCGCGATGGGGATCTGCTGTGGCGGCTGGAGGGGGCGGAGCAGCAGTTGCTGGTGGGAATTCTGGCGGCGACGGAGTACCTCACTGTTGGGAAGATGCAACTGCTGGCGGGGCAGCGCAGCGATATCGAGGTGCACGCCGGCGATGAGAGCCTCTACCTTCTTGAGGGCGCGCTGAACGTGCGGGCGCCCGAAAACGATGGGCCGCGCTGGTTTGAGCTCAAGCCGGGCGACGGCTTCTTCGTCCCGGAGGGGACGCCGCACCAGTACTACAACATGTCGGGCGCGCCTGCGTCGTTTCTCTGTGGCGTAGCCCCAAGGTATTCGCCCGAGATTCCGGAAGTGTTCTCCAATGGCAGAGAACCCTGATCTCTCGGCCTGTGCCATCGGCCTGGATGTGGGCGGCACCAAGATCGCGGCCGGGCTTGTCGCTCACCCGTCCGGCGCAGTCACGGCCAGGCGTACCCTTCCCACGATGCCGCAACGGGGAGGAGAGGCGGTCCTGAGCGATACGCTGGCTATTGCCGAGGGCTTGTTGGAGGAAGCGGGAAGAAGAAACCTGGAGGTGCTGGGCATCGGTGTCGGCGTGCCGGAACTGGTTGATCCGGCAGGGAATGTCACCAGTTCCCACTCACTTGCCTGGCGGGCGTTATCGGTGCAGAGGGAGTTTTCCCGACTTGCGCCTGCCATTGTCGAGTCGGACGTGCGGGCGGGGGCCCTGGCTGAGGCGATGTTTGGCGCCGGACTGGGGTACAGGCTCTTCGTCTACGTGACGGTGGGGACCGGCATTTCGAGTACGCTGGTCCAGGATGGGCTACCCTTTGCAGGCGCACGCGGCAACGCCCTGATCATGGCCAGTAGTCCATTCACGACGGAATGTAGCACTTGCGGCACGGTTCTGAATCCTGTCCTGGAGGAGTTCGCCAGCGGTCCGGCCCTGGTTGCGAGATACAACCGGCACGCATCGAGGTCTGCGGAACAGGGTGAGGACGTTACAGCGGCCGCTGAGGAAGGCGACGATGCGGCCATCAAGGTTGTTACGAGCGCCGGTGAAGCGCTCGGAAACAGTGTAGCTTTTCTGGTCAACGTGATGGATCCAGAAGCAATTGTGGTGGGTGGCGGGCTTGGAACTGCAGGAGGACTTTTTTGGGACAGCTTTGTCGCCGGGACGCGGGATCACATCTGGGCTGAAAACAGCCGTAGGCTACCGATTATGGCTGCCGCGATGGGCGTAGATTCTGGTCTTGTCGGCGCCGCGGCAACAGTATTTCGCAATCTATCTGGTACGACAGGTGGGTCTGAAGATGCTGACGCCGTCAGCCCGATTGTCAGGTATCCCAGCCAACTGTTGTAAATCGTACATCTATGTTCTTCATTGCTGTGGACGTAAGAGGCAACAAAAAAAGGAGAAAGAAATGTCAAGGCGAATGACTCGACGCAGTTTTCTGCAGTTGTCGGCAACGGCGGCCGGAGGCGGGCTGCTTGCCGCCTGTGTCGCCCCTGCCCCCGCTGGGGACGATTCGGGGGCATCGATGGCCGAGGAACTTATCGAGATCAGACTGGCGGAGGGAAGTTGGGTCGGACCCGAAGGGATCGCGTTCTGGACTGACGAGATCATCCCAGCATTCGAGGAAGGGCATCCCGGCATCAGCGTGACTTTCGAGAACGCCGAGTCGCCCGACTACGCCGACAAGCTCTACACGCAGTCGGTCGCCGGTGACGCGCCCGATGTTATGTTCGTCTGGGGCGGCGTGAACTATAACCTGATGCAAAAGGGGCAGTTCCTGCAACTGGACGACTACTTCGACAGCGACGACCTGGAGGATTTCTACCCCGCCAAGCTCGACGCCCATCTGCTGGATGGGAAGTTGTACGGTATGCCCAAGTATGTTTCGACAATTGCGATGGCCTACAACAAGGATATCCTGGACGAGGCCGGCGTCGAGTATCCTGACGGCACATGGACGTGGGACGACTACCTGGTTGCCTACGACGCTACGACCATACGCGATGACGACGGCGAAATTGTCCAGTGGGGCAGATACGTAGCCCAGCAGTACATGGAGCATTACGTCTGGATGAACGGCGGCGAATGGATGAACGCGCCCCTATTCGGCACAAAGTGCCTGCTTGACGGCGAGGAAGCGATCGCGGCCCTGAAGTATAACCACGACCTCATCTACGGCAGTAACCAGGTCGCGCCGATTGCCGGTTCGATTCCCGAGGTTGGCTGGTACAACGTCTTCTCGACCGGAAAGGTCGCCTTTGCAGAGTCACACAGTTGGACTGTTACCAACTATGTTCGCGAGAACGACTTCAATTGGGACTTCACCGATCTTCCGGTTTCCCCGGATGGCGGAAAGGCCGGCCTGACGTTCGCGGACGGCTACGGTGTCGCCAAGTTGACGAAGGAGCCGGATGCGGCAGTGACTATGGTGAAGTTCCTGACCGGTCCGGATGCGCAGAAGGCCATGGCACTCAGTATTGTCGGGCTTCAGCCGACGCGGCGCAGTGTGGCAGGCGAAGTGTGGGACGTGGACTCGATGGGCGCGCAAGCCGGGTATGATGTGGCCGCGTTCTCCCGAATCATGGACGACGCGCGGCTGGATCCGGCCTTCCAGGAGAATGAGAAGGTCAACTCAGAGGTTTTCGGTCCGATCTGGGACCAGATCTGGGTCACCGGCGAAATCGGCCTGGAAGAAGGCGTCAATCTGATCGTGGAGCGTATTGACGAGATTTTCGCCTGATCGCTGAATTTGTAGGTCAAGCGAGACCATGAAGGGCGCCAGCGGCTCGAGCACGCATGGATCCCGAACTGATCGAAGTCAGGCCGGCGCATCGCTTAGCGCATTCTAATCACGGGGAAACGCTGAGGAATGAGACGCCGGCCTGGCCTGAACGGGGCCATGGTGTCACTCTGGGGGCCAGTCAGGTTGACTGGCAACGCTCAGTTGTTTTTCAAATGCTGGCAGAACTGGAGGAAGGACGCAAGTCGAATTTTTGCGCCAGCGAGTCGTGGTGGTGTCTGTAGGTAAGCGGAACCTCAGCGATTGCGAGACAATCCAAAGATAAGGATAGGGAGACAAACATGGCTAACCGATTGAACCGACGCAGTTTCCTACGCCTTTCCGCAACAACGGCCGGCACGGGTCTGCTTGCCGCCTGTGTGGCCCCGGCTGCCGCGCCTGACTCATCGGGGGCATCGATGGCTGAAGAGCCAATCGAAATCAGACTGGCGGAGGGAAGTTGGGTTGGGCCGGAGGGTATCGCATTCTGGACGGACGAGATCATTCCCAGCTTTGAAGAGGGACATCCCAGCATCAACGTGACGTTCGAGAATGCCGAATCTCCGGACTATGCCGACAAACTCTATACGCAGGCGGTGGCCGGCGATTCTCCCGATGTCATGTTCGTCTGGGGCAACATCAACTATAACCTGATGCAGAAGGGCCAGCTGCTGCAGCTGGATGATTACTTCGGCAGCGATTACCTTGAGGACTTCTATCCTGCCATCGTCAATGCCCATCTCATGGACGGGCAGTTGTTCGGTTTGCCCAAGTATGTGTCGACGGTGGTGATGGCCTATAACAAGAACATCCTGGATGAGGCCGGAGTCGATCATCCCGATGGCAGCTGGAACTGGGACGACTACCTGGCGGCGTTTGAGGCAACGACCAGGCGCGACGACGATGACAATATAGGCCAGTGGGGAAACTACGTAGCCCAGGAGTTTCTGCAACACTACGTCTGGATGAACGGCGGCGAATGGATGAACACCGAAGTCTTCGGCACGAAGTGCCTTCTGGACGGCGAAAAGGCCCTGGCGGGGCTCAAGTTCAACCACGACCAGATTTACGGGGACAGTCCGGTGGCGCCGGTTGCCGGCTCGATTCCTGAAGTCGGCTGGTGGAATGTCTTTTCGACGGGAAAGGTGGCGTTCATGGAGTCTCACAGTTGGACTGTCACCAATTATATTCGTGAGAACGACTTCGAGTGGGACTTCACCGATCTGCCCACTGCGCGAGACGGCGCCAGGGCGGGCCTCACCTTTGCCAACGGCTATGTTATTGCCAAGAAGACGAAGGAAGTAGACGCGTCTGTGCAGCTGGCGACGTTCCTCACTTCACCTGAGGCTCAAAGGGTGATGGCGTTGAGCATCGTGGGCTTGCAGCCGTCGCGGCGCAGCGTGGCCGGCACTGCCTGGGACAATGAGTCGATGGGCGCGGTCGAAGGCTATGATGTGGCCTCCTTCTCCCGCATCATGGACCATGCGCGGCTGAATCCGGCTTTCCAGGAAAACGACAAGGTCAACTCAGAGGCTTTCGGCCCGATCTGGGACCAGATCTGGGTCACCGGTGAAATCGGCCTCGAAGAAGGCGTCGCTCTGATCGTGGAGCGTATCGGCGAGATTTTCGCCTGATCGTTGAAATGTAGGTCAAGCGAGACCATACAGGGCGCCAGCGGCTCGAGTACGCTTGGATCCCGAACTGATCGGAGCCAGGTCGGCGCGTCATTCCACGCGCTTCCTCGCGATTGGAATGCGCTAAGCGATGCGCCGGCCTGGCATGAACCTGATGGACAGCAATCTAGAGTTTCGCCGACACCTAGAGTTCGGGGGCACGGCGGAATTCAGAACTGGAAGATATCTTTAACATGAGCGCCCAAGCGCAGGGCAACCGAACACCCTTGATTGGCCGGCTTACATCAAGCGTGTGGTCGCGACGTACGTTACGCCAGAAGGAAGAGTTGATCGCCTATCTCCTGGTCTCACCGTGGGTGATTGGATTCCTGGCGTTTATTCTCGGCCCCATGCTGACCTCCCTGGGCCTGAGCTTTACTGAAACCGACCTGTTCACGCTCGAGTTTGTGGGGTTCGAGAACTACACCAAGCTCCTCTCCTTTGACACGACGCGAACGCTGTTCTGGACGACGCTCTACAACACGGCCTATTACGTCTTCCTCAGTATCCCTCTGACGATCAGCGTTGGGTTCTTCATCGCCATTCTGCTCAACCAGAACATCTCCGGGCAGCCTACCTACCGGGTCGTATACTATCTGCCCGCCGTTATTCCTGGCATCGCCACTTCTCTGCTGTGGCTGTGGCTGTTTCAGCCGGAATTCGGGCTGATCAACTGGGCGTTGTCGCTGGTCGGAGTCGAGGGGCCGCGCTGGCTGTTCGACAGAAGCACGGCCAAGATGGCCTTGGTGATCATGAGTGTCTGGGGCTCGGGTTCAAATATGCTGATCTTCCTGGCGGGGCTGCAAGGCATCCCGACCGAGCTTTACGAGGCAGCTACCATCGACGGGGCCGGCATCTGGCGCCGTTTTCGCAGCATCACGATCCCGATGATCAGCCCGACACTGTTCTTCGTCGTGGTGACGCAGATCATCTGGTCTTCGCAGGTATTTACCAACGTCTACGTGATGACCGAAGGCAAAGGAGGCCCGGTCAATGCCACATTGATGATGGTCCTGTACCTGTATCAGGTCGCTTTTCGGCAGTATCGTATGGGGTACGCCAGCGCTTACGCCTGGATCTTCTTCCTGATCCTACTTGTCTTCACGCTCATTCTTTTCCGATCGTCCAGGCGTGGGTCTACTATGAGACTGAGATCGGAGGTCAGCGGTCATGAGCGGCGCGGCAATCGGTATCGGGACTTCGCGGACGAGCGTAAAGCGAAGCCGGAGAACTCAGACGTTCCTGATCCACGTCGTCCTTGTTGCCGGAGGGATCATTGTCATGATTCCCCTGGCCTGGATGCTCTCAACATCGCTCAAGCCGCCACACCAGATTACAAAGTTCCCGCCGATTTGGATCCCGGACCCGTTTGTGTGGTCGAACTACATTCGGGCGGTGACGATCTTCCCCGTGTCGTTCCTGGTGTTTGTCCGCAACTCGATGTACATGAGCCTGATGATCACGCTGGGGACAGTTCTTTCCAACGCCGTTGTCGCCTTTGCCTTCGCCCGATTGAGTTTTCGCGGTAGCCGTGTCCTGTTCATCATCGTGCTGAGTACGATGATGCTGCCCCAGCAGGTAACGATGATCCCGCTCTTCATTCTCTTTTCCAAGTTCGGCTGGATCAATACGTACAATCCTTTGATCGTTCCGCACTTTTTTGCCAATGCTTACTTTGTCTTTCTGCTGCGCCAGTTCTATACAACGATCCCGCGTGAACTGGATGACGCGGCGCGGATCGACGGCTGCAGCGTTATTGGACTGTTCTTGCGTATTCTGCTGCCGCTGAGCAAGCCTGCCCTGGGCATCACCGCCATCTTTGCCTTTACCTGGGCGTGGAACGAGTTTCTGGGGCCGCTGATCTATCTGAGCAGAATGGAAACCTTCCCACTGGCCATTGCGCTATCGTTCCTGCGAGCCACGCACGGCGTGTTGTGGTCGGAACTGATGGTCGTTTCCTTCATCGCGATGCTGCCGCCGGTACTCCTTTTCTTCATTGCACAGAAGCACTACATCCAGGGCATCGTGATAACGGGCGTAAAGGGATAGCCCTGCAATCCTTCGACTCTTACAACTCCGCCAGGAAAGGAACCGAAAATGATCTTCAAGCCCAGCATTGTCGCGCGTATGTGGGATACCTGGCTGTATTACCACGGAGGCAAACATTACCTCTTCTACCTGCACAATTCGCGCGCAGACGTACGCTGGGACGGCATGAGCGTGGCCGTTTCCGAGGACGGCGTTCATTTTGACGACCACGGCCCCATCATCCACAAGGCGGATGACGCGGTCTGGCTGGGCACCGGCATGGTCTGGCGCGCGGGGGATAAGTTCATGCTCAACTTTTCCGAGGAGCGCGCCGGCATACAGGAGATCTTCTTTGCCGAATCAGACGACCTGCTGCACTGGACGCGCCTACCGGACGAGGAGTACATTTGCCGGGCCGATTCACGTTGGTACCACGACGACCCAACCTTTACCCGCCCGCGCTGGGACTGCATTTGGGCGTTGCCGCGTGAGGAGGGCGACGGCTACATCGGCTTTCTGACGGCCGTGGCGCGGCACGGTCCCGCCGGGTTGTGCGGGACGGCCGGCTGCGTCGTCTCCGACGATGGCCGGCACTTTCGCGCCGCGCCGCCGGTGATCGAGACCGGTGTGTGGGGGGACCGCGTGGAAGTCGGCGCGGTCGAGAAGTTCGGCGACCGTTACTACATGCTCCTGGGCGTGGGCGCCGCGCCGCTGGGCGCACGTCAACGTTCACGGCTGCCGGCTGGCGAGGGCGGTATGTTCGTGCTGAATTCGGAAAGCCAGGCGGGACCATACGTACTCGACCCTGGGCAGGCCCCGTTTCTTGGCAGCAGCCCCATACTCTACACATATTTTGCCCGCTTTTACCCCTGCGGGGACGAACTGTTGCTTAATCACCACACGGTTCCGCGCAGTGGGCACGCCGGCCCCGAGGACATCTACTTCTCGCCTTTGAAATCGGTGCAGCGAGACGACGCCGGCTTACTGAGCCTGCACTGGTGGACGGGCAACGAGGCGCTGAAGGGAAGAGAAATGCCTGTCGTCCTGGAAGGAAGCCAACTGTACGCTCTGCAGGAGGACGCATGTTCCCTGGAGGCCGGACAGGCGCAGGTTAGCGCGGTAACAGGGGGCCTGGCCATCCTGCCGGCGAAGTACGACACTGCGCGCGGTGTCATACTGGAGGCGGAGGTGACGGTGCACGGTTCCAAGGCCGCGGTTTCCGGGGCGGGGCTTTTTGTAGAAGGTGAGTCTGTCAACGAAGGGACTCTGCTGTTCGCGCAGAGCGACGGGCGCGTGGCGGTCGGTCGCTACGACGGCTATGCGTTCAAGATGCAGGATGGAAAACCGTACAGTTTCACGCCCGACGAACCGGCGCGCTGGCGGCTCCTGCTGCGCGATGCCCATGTTGAGTTGTACATCAACGACGAGCACATCCAGTGCTACACGATGGACCACATGCCGGGCGGCCGGCTGGGCTTCGCGGTCGAAGCCGGCAGCGCGACGGTCAGCAACGTTCGGGCCTGGGAGATGTCACTCTGAGGGGCGTCAAGCGTTAGACTTCGAGGGGTACGATTCAAAATGGGGGCGAGTTTCCGGCTGCCTCTGTCCAACTGCACAGGCTGCGGGCGAGACGCCCGCGATCCCAGTGAGGCGCCCCCAAATCTGGGATGCACCCACTTCGAGTCAGTCTGTCTTCAGAACTACACAGCTGAATGCCCAACAGCGCCACTCCACGTTGTCGAAGTTGCTCAGCTTCAGCCGCAACCTGTTTTCGCCGCGGCTGAGGTTGAGCGGGACTTCACTGATCGCAAAGCCACTGTCGTGCCTCAGGGTCGCAACCTGTTCGTCGTCCAACCATACCTTCATCCAGTCGTCAAAGCCGAAGCGCAGGACTACGCGGCTGTCTGTTTTCGCCGTGAGGACGGTCTCGGCGTAGGCGGAGACGCCGGCGGGCTGCGTGCCCGTGTTGCCGGCGGCGTCGCGGCGAAACCAGCGCGTGAAGTCGATCCAGGTCAACTCCGGCTCTGTTTTCACCGCTGTCAAGGACCGCCCGCCCCATTCCCATTCAGACGGCCACTCATCTTCGGGCTTCTCCGGGAATTCCGCCCGCTCGAAATCGTCGAATGTCTGGCAGTCAAAGGGTCCGGAGAGCGTCCAACGGCCCGGGGTCTCGACGGCCGGGGCGTCGCTCCCCGCTTCTTTGTAATAGTACAGGACGCTTTCCATGTCGTTGGCGCGCGTGCCGAAGCGCAGCGACAGCGACGAGTTGAACGTTATGCCGTCCGCGCCAAAGAAACGATAGGCGACGACCTCTGAACAGTCGGCGTTCAGGCCAACTACGTGCGGCGCCCCCGTCCAGTCGCTCATTTCAGGGTACATGCCGAAGGAGTGGCCGAAGACGTCCTCGCTGCCGATTCCCCGCAGGACATGGGGATCGGTTTCGCCGTCGATCAGCCAGGTATCCCCGCCGGTATGCCAGATCATGTCCCGGTCGTCACGGCGCTTGACTGCGTGAAACAGGCCGGCAACGAAGCCTTTGCCACGGACCGCGCCGAGAAGAGTCGAACCCAGAGGCTCTGCGGGCTTTTCTTCGCTGAATCGCGCGTGGAACCGGTAAGGGGTGAGCAGTGACGCCGCTGTCATACTTCTGCCAGTTGACCATCGACCAGACTGAGGTCGATGCAGTTCCAGTGTTGTGCAGGCTGATTCGGCACGAATGCTGGAAGGGGACAGGAAGGTAGGCGTTGTAGCCGTTCAGGGGCATCAGCTTGATCGGAGCCGACTCGATGCGATACGGGGGCCATTTCCCAGCAGAACGCCGAAAAACTGGTGCAGCTTCATCCTGACCTGAGGCTCACCGCCATCGCAGTTGATCTCGATAAGGAGGTTTTCCGGCGATTTGGCGGTTATCCAGAAATGCCGGATGCAGCCGGGTCCCTGGGCGTCTATCAGGTCGCAGGACTGTTCAGGGTCCAGATCGACTCGCCTGGTGGCGCGATGGGTTGTGTACGCGGCAGGGAGTTGAATCAGTGGAAAGATCGGGTCAGAAAGCACTTCAGCCTCCTTATCCCATTCGAGTGAGCATATCCTTTCGCAGGCTGGATACCCTTCGTGTTAGAAAGTGGGTACGGAGCTACTGTTGCGCTGGCGCAGGTCCGGCCAGCGTGCGCCATGTTCAAGATATGGGTCCATGCCAGGGAATGGGCTGGGCATACCGATATCCTTGTCACTCATACAGGGATTGCCACATTTATACCGCGCAAGTCGGACTTGGTCAATGGCGTCAAATACCACTGGTTGATGGCCGCCTCCGTTACCGTGCCCCTGCCCGGCCTGATCATCTTTTTCTTCTTCCAGAAGGACGTTCGTGCAAGGGGTTGTCATGAGCGGGATCAAAGGGTAGACTGTCCCCCACCTAACCAATCAGGGAATTCCCATCATGCACACGAATCGCTACGGACATATGGTCCACGAATACACGGTCGGCCGCGTGCGCCGCATCCTGCAGGAACGGGCTGAAAGGCTGGAAGCTATTCAGTCGCGGGCGCAAGCCGAGGCATACGTGGAGGACGTGCGCGCCAAGGCCGCGCTCTGTTTCCCTGCGCTTCCAGCAAGAACCGACCTGAGCGCGCGGATTACAGGAAGGTTGGATCTTGGAGACATCCGCTTGGAAAAGGTCGTCTACGAAAGCCGTCCGGGTTTCCTGGTCAGCGCCAATCTCTACCTGCCAGCGCAGTTCGGCGCCGAGCTGCCTTGCGTCCTCGGACTGTGCGGGCACTCCGACGCGGGCAAAGCCTATGGGCCTTACCAGTTCTTTGCCCGCGGGCTGGCGGCCAAGGGCTTTGCCGTCCTGATTGTGGACCCGGTTTCGCAGGGCGAGCGGCGCCAGTTCTACGCCGAGGAGGGCGTGCCTGAAGGAGAAGCCGGGCCCAGGTCGACGGTCGCCCACAACATGATCGGCAACCGTATGCTGCTCACCGGGGACTTCGTCGGCAGCTGGTTTGCCTGGGACGCGATCCGCGGCCTCGACTATCTGCTGGCGAGGCCGGAAACGGACACGAGCCGCGTCGGCGTTACCGGCTGCTCCGGGGGTGGGACACAGACGACACAGGTGACAGCACTCGACCCGCGCATCACGATGGCCGCGCCCGACTGTTACATCACAAGCTGGCTCTGCAATCTGGAGAACGAGCTGCCCGCGGATGCCGAACAGAACCCGCCGCGCGCGTTGGCGTTCGGCCTGGACGAGGCCGACCTGCTGCTGGCCTATGCGCCGCGTCCAACCATGATCCTGGCCGAGGAGAACTGCTACTTTGATCTGCGCGGCGCAAGGCAGGCCCATGCCGAAATGAAGAAAATTCATACATTGCTCGGCTCCCCTGACTCCACCGAAATCAGCGTGGGCCATTTGGATCACGGCTTCCATAAACATGCGCGCGAGGCGATGTACCGCTTCTTCATCAAGCATGCCGGGTTGGATGTCGAGTGCCGGGAGCCGGATATGGAGGAGATCCCGGAGACGCAGCTTAATGCCGCCGGGGGCGAGGTGGTCCCCTTCGGCAGCAAGAAGATCTTCGGCTTCACGCAGGCGCGGGCTGGTGAGTTGCTGGCGAAGCGCTCCCAACTTGATGAAACGCCCCTGAAGGAAACGGTCAGAAACCTCCTGAATATCGACATGCCCGACGCGCCGCCCCACTACCGCTATTTGCGTCGCAGCGGGGGGCAAGACCCCAAGACCGGCAAGGGCTACCAGTTCGCGGTCGAAAGCGAACCGGGCATCCAGGTCATCTTGACCATGTTCGGCGACCTGGAAAATCAGTGCCGCCTTCCAAAGGGGCCGGTCTCATTATATGTTGGCCATCTCTCCAGCGAAGAGGACTGCGCCGCGCTTCCCTGGCTGCAGCGAAGCGTGACCGAAGGGGAGCGCATCCTCGCGGCCGACCTGCGCGGCACCGGCCAGAGTTTCCCCACCACCTGCGGTTCCAGCGACCTGCTCGAACCATACGGCGCCGACTATCTTTACGCCAGCTTCGGCAGTATGATGGGCGAGAGCTACCTGGGGCGACGGGTCTTTGATCTCTTGCGCACGATTGACTGCCTCGAAGACGGGGGCGCGAGCGTTCATCTGATCGGCCGCGGCGTCGGCTCGGTGCCGGCGGCGCTGGCCGCGCTTGTGCACGCTTCGCAACCCACCTGCGAACTGGTCCACTACCTCCCCAGCTACCAGCTTCTCATCGACAATCCCTTGCACAATTGGCCGTTTTCGTGTTTCATTGAGAACTGTCTCGAAATGTTCGACCTGCCCGACGTCTACTCTGCACTTGGCGACAGGTTGAAGAAATGTGATCCCTGGGGGGCCTGGATCTGACGGCGCCGCCCTTTACGGCTCCACATGGCCACATACCAGACAAGGGGAGAACCGACAATGTCATATCGCGACCCTGATTTCCTGCGCGACCACATTCGCAGCATCATCTCCTTTTACCACCCGACCTGCATCGACGATGAGTACGGCGGATACATCAACCAGATGCGCGATGACGGCTCGGTCTTCGACCGCATGACCAAGCACCTGGTCGGGACCTGCCGCTTTGTCTACTGCTACTCGGTCGCTTCGCTGACGCTGGAGGAGCCCGCTTTCCGCGAGGCGGCCGCACACGGGCTGCGCTGTCTCCAGGATATGCACCGGCAGCCGGACGGCGGATTCGCCTGGGTGCTGCATGGCCGGGATGTCGAAGACGGCGACCGTCACTGCTACGGGCACGCCTTCGTTCTGCTGGCCGCGGCCTGCGCGGCAAAGGCCGGCGTTGACGGCGGGGTTGAACTTGCCTCCGAAACATACGACCTTCTGGAGACGCGCTTTTGGGAGCCGGACGCGCAGCTCTACGCCGACCTGATCGCGGCCGGCGACTGGGATGCCATCGACCCCTACCGCGGCCAGAATGCCAACATGCACATGTGTGAAGCGATGCTCTCCGCCTTCGAGGCCACCGACGAGTCGCGCTACCTCGATCGCGCCCATCTTCTGGCGAAGCGCATCTGCGTCGACCTGGCTGACAAAGCCGACGGGCTGGTCTGGGAACACTACCGCACTGACTGGACGCACGACTGGGATTACAACAAGGACGATCCGCAGAACCTCTTTAAGCCCTACGGCTACCTCCCCGGCCACTTCACCGAGTGGTCCAAGCTCCTCCTGATCCTGGAACGCTACCGCCCCGAAGAGTGGATGCTGCCGTGCGCCCGCCATCTCTTCGACGTCGCGCTCGAAAAGAGCTGGGATGACGAGAACGGCGGCATGCACTACACCTTCTCGCCCGAGGGAGAGATTCTCGACCGCGACCGCTATTACTGGGTACTGTCGGAAACTTTCGCGGCCGCGGTCGCGCTGGCGCTGCGCTCCGGCGACGACAGCTACTGGGACTGGTACGACAAGGCCTGGGCGTATTCGGACAAGCACTTCGTCGACCACGAGTACGGCGGATGGTACCGGATCCTTGACGCCAACAACAAGAAATACGACGACCTAAAAAGCCCGCCTTCCAAGACCGACTACCACCCGCTAGGGGCTTGCTACGAGACGTTGGAGGCGTTGCGGCTGGCAGGAAAATAAGAACTCGATGAAGAAGCGAGGCCGACAGGCCGCCGCCGAACGCCCAATAGGAGAGTGGGAATATGCGGGCAGAGGAAACTGAAATGGAACGAAGACTCTACCAGGAGGATGGCTTTGTTGTCTGCTCGGAGCCGTTGATCCCGCAGGATGTCGTGGAGCGGGCCATCACCGGCATGGACGCGGTGCGCGCCGGCGAATACGACACCGGCACTCCGCCGCGCCCCTCGCGCTGGAATCCGGGCGACGATCCCAATGCCCTCTGCAAAATCGAAAAGCCGCAAATCGCCAGCCGCGCCATAATGGAGCTTGTTTCGCATCCGGCGTTAGGCGAAAAGGCTGCAGAAATAAGCGGAGCAAACGCGGTGCAGGTATGGTGGGTGCAATTGCTCTACAAACCGCCTTCACTCCCAGGTCAGCAGGCCCGCACCAACATTGGCTGGCACCAGGACTACAACTACTGGGGCGCCTGGGAAGAGGACAGCGAGCTGTTCACCGCCTGGGTGGCACTCAGCGATGTGACGCCCGAAACGGGGCCAATGAACTTCGTCGTAGGCTCTCACCGCTGGGGACTTTCGACCGAAAGCGACTTTCAGTCCCAGGAATATGAGGTCCTGCGGGAGACAATCCAGAACGCGCACGGCCAGGCATGGCGCGAAGTTCCTGCTATCCTGCCGCCGGGCAGTGCCAGCTTTCACCACAAGCTGACCTTCCATGGCAGCGGACCCAACCATTCCGGGCAGCCGCGGCGCAGCTTCGCCGTCCACATGCGGACCGAAAAGTCCCGCCCGAAAGATAACCTGCGACAAGGGCTGACAGCTTTCATCGACGATCCAACCTACTGTCCGATCATCTTCGGCGACCCCGCCGCGTTTAGCTAACCGATACAGAGCAGAGATTTCGTCGGTTCATCATCCTCACTCCTAAACCAAATTCCAGGGCTCACCCTGCCCATATCCTGAAAACAAGCAAAGCGCGATACACATTACGCTACCGGAGCAATACCCATGCCCGTCAAACCATACAACATCGAACAGTCCAGAGCCCTTCTCGACCGCTCCGACCAGTTGATCGTGCGCGGCTGCCAAGGGCACAAGCGCAGCCACGATATGCTGGAGCTCGGCTATCCCGTCTTCACCCAGCGTGCGGCCGGCGCCCGCTTCTGGGACGTGGACGGAAACGAGTATCTGGACTATCTGATGGGCTTCGGGCCCATCCTGCTCGGCTACAACGATCCTGTTATCAACGCGGCCGTGCAGGCGCAGATGGATGAGGGCACCATCTACAGCACAGCGCACCCCAAGGAGTTGGAGGTCGCGGAGACGCTGATTGATCTGATTCCCGCGGTGGAGATGCTGGGTTTCCTGATCGGGGGCAGCGCGGCCACGTCGACGGCGGTGCGGCTTGCCAGAGCCTACACGGGCCGCGACAAGGTCATCCGCAGCGGTTACCACGGGTGGCACGACTGGTCACGCACCGAGGACGAAGGCGCGCCGTCCGTTATCGCTCCGCTCACGATCGAAGCGCCCTACGGTGATCTCGACGCATTGGAGGACATCTTCAAGCAGAACGACAACGAGGTCGCCTGCGTCATCATGGAGACGATCCGCGAAAGCGGGCCGCCGGAAGGATTCCTGCAAGGCTGCGTGGACATGGCCCATCAGTACGGCGCGCTCTGTATCTTTGACGAGGTCAAAGTCGGCTTTCGGGTGGCCTTCGGGGGGGCAGGAGAATACTACGGCGTTACCCCCGATCTGACGGCCTTCGCAAAGGCCTGCGCCAACGGCTACCCCGGAAGTTTTGTCGGCGGCCGCAAGGAGATTCTCGGCTCGCCGCAGTGCCAGTCCAGCTGGATGGCCGCGACGTTTCACTGCGACCTGCCCAGCCTGGTCGCCATTGAGACGGTTATTAAAGAGGTCAAACGGCGCGACGGCATCGCTTACCAGTGGAAGATCGGCAACCGCCTGATTGAAGGCGTGAACGCGGCCTGCGAGGAGGGCGGACTCGGCTACCGGCTGACCGGCACAGGGCCGATGCCCACACCGGTCATGGAAGAGGAAGACAAGGACCGTTGCATCGCCATGCTCCAGGGGTGCCTGGCTCGCGGATTCTACCTTCATCCCATGCACCCGATGTTTCTCACCCTCTCCCACAGCGAGCAGGATATTGAGGACACGATCACGGCGGTACAGGAGTCGATTGCGGATCTGGAGTGAGGATTCAGGAGGTGGAGCGGCTCAGAGGAAGCGCATGCTCAGTTTGCGTTGAGAGTACCTGCATACACGGAATAGAGCAATTTGATTGATGACAAGTGAGCAGATGAGCGAACGAATCGAAGTTCCCGTTGTGGTGAATCAGGAGCAGGTCGAATTCTATGTGGACAACGGCTATCTTGCCGTGCCCAGCTTGTTGGACGCGGCTGAATTGGATGAGTTGAAGCGGGACATTGTCAAAATCGCCCGCGGGGGATACCCCAATTTGACCATCGAACCGGCACCGCCAGAACTAAGCGATGAAGAGATTCTTTCCAAGATTCTGGCCATCCACCAGCCGCATTATGTCAGTCCCATTATGGAGAAGTATACGCGCCATCCGCGAATCAGCGGCGTGCTCAGCCAGATCACCGGCGCGCATCTGGCCCACTGGTCGGGGAACGTGAAGTGCATGCAGTCGATGCTGTTCATCAAGCCGCCCGGCTACCAGGGACAGTCCTGGCACCAGGACGAAAACTACATCCCGACCCGCGACCGATCGCTGATCGGCGCCTGGATCGCGATCGACGACGCCTACGTCGAGAACGGCTGCATGTGGGTGATTCCGGGTTCGCAGCGGCCGGGCTATCTCTATCCCACGCGCAGACACGGCAACCCGGACGAGTTCGACACGCACGACGAGATGGCGACCGGGTTTGATGAGTCGCCTCAGATTCCGGTTGAGGTCAGGGCCGGCAGCGTAGTATTCTTTAACGGCTATCTGCTCCATCAGTCGCTGCGCAACCGGACGGAAGACAGTTACCGCCGTGTGCTGGTCAACCACTATTTGAGCAGCGAATCGCTGCTGCCGTGGGTCAAGACGTCCGATGAGCAGCCGGTGGCACGCGTCGATGTGCGTCGTGTTGTTCCGGTGGCGGGCGTCGACCCCTACGCCTGGAAGGGGTACGAAAAGAGTCCTGCGGAGGAGACCAGGCTTTATATCCGGAAAGCGACATTCGACGAGGAATAGGGCAACAAAGAATGTCGAAGGTTTCTCCTTTTCAGTTCTCCATTTCCTTCGCTCCTAAGAATCGGAGGCAATATCTGCATGGCTGATCAGGGCGCCGCGACGTCAGATTGCCGCATAGAGCATATCAGTTTTCACGGATGGGAGGCTGTCAGGCTGAGTAACGGCCTGGTGAGCCTGGTTGCGGTACCTGACGTCGGCGGCCGTATCATGGCCTACAACCTGGGGGACTACCCGTATCTGTGGTTCGACCGCAACCTCGCGGGCAAGCTCTTTACCGCCGAGGAAAACATGGGCGACGGCAGCATTGTTGCCTGGAAAAACTACGGCGGCGACAAAACCTGGCCGGCGCCCCAGGGTTGGGACAGCCCTGACCAGTGGCACGGTCCGCCGGATCCGGTTCTCGACACGGGGCGCTACGCGTTGGAGATCCTGGACTCGCCGGCCGCCGCGGCCGCGATCCGCATGACAAGCCTGCCGGACCCCCGTACCGGTGTCCAGATATCCCGCGAGGTAACGCTCCATGCCGGCGGCGGCCGCGTCAGCCTCCATTTGGAAATGACGAATGTTTCCGACCAGGTGCGGTCCTGGGGCATATGGGACATCGTCCAGGTGGATGCTACCAGCTTCGATGAGGACGGCCAGGAGACCCACAACGAACAGGCATGGCTCTACATTCCTACCAGCCCTGACAGCCGCTTCCCACGCGGATTCAACGTCATGTTCGGGGAGGAAGACAACCCTGAATGGCAACCCGAAGTGCGCCCCAACCTCCTGGGCGCGCAGTATCTGTACCAACTCGGCAAGATTGGCATTGATTCAACGGCCGGGTGGATCGCTTTCGTCAACCAGGCCACCGATTTCGCCTTCTGCCAGTGTTTTACCTATTACCCCGGCGAAGAATATCCCGATGACGGCGCGTCGGTTGAATGCTGGACGACAGGGCACGGGGAGCCTGTCGGCGGTCTCGATTTCGGCGAACTCAATCTTTTCCATATGGAGGCCGAGATTCTGGGACCCTTGCGCAGGATGGCTCCCGGTGAAACTCAGAGTCTGGACATTGATTGGTACGTCGCCCGCTGCCCCGGCCCTATCGTCAACGTTAGGGATGCCGGCTGCGCCAATCAGCGATTGAGAGCCGAGTCTATTGATGCGGGAATCCGCCTTACGGGCGTCTTCGGTCTCTTCCACCTGGGCAACGTGCAGTTGGTTTGGCTGGATGAAGATGAAAGCGCGGTGGAAGCCGAAACACTGGCCCTCGTCAATCCGCTTAACGTTCTGCGAGTAGACTGCGTGCGCAGGCCGCCGCCCGGCGCGCAGGTCGCGCAGATTCTCCTATGCGACGAACAGGGACAGCCCATTTCGCAACTGGACAGTTGCCCCATCCGCTAAGCCCGGGAGGAAGAAACAAGTGGAATTTCTCAGTCCCTACAGCCATTTGCGCGGCTTCAACTACGTGCCAAGCACGGCCGTCAACGATATTGCCTTCTGGCGCGATTACGATGAAGCGCTGGTCGAAAAGGAGTTAACTTTCGCTCAGCGGCTGGGTCTGAACAGCGCCCGCCCTTTCCTCGCCTACGTCGTCTACGAACACGATCCCAAAGGCTTCCTGGCCCGGCTCAGACATTTCGTGCGCGCGGCCCACGACCGCGGAATCAGTGTCATGCCGGTGGTTTGGGACTCCTGCTTTGACGACACGCGTCCTACGATCGGTTCGACAGAGAACAAGTGGATTCCCAATCCGGGCGTACAGCGGCTCGGTCCGGAGTTCTGGCCTGAAGGGGAAGCCTACTGCACCGACCTGGTGCAGACCCTGGGTCCCGAGCCAGGTCTGGCCATGTGGGACATCATGAATGAGCCGCTGATTACCAGTTGGGTGATGGAAGAAACGCCAGAGAGAGAGGAGCGCAAGGGCACGATTTGGAACTTTGTGCACCATTTCTGCGGTGTGATGAAGGAACTCGACAGCGCGCATCCGATCACGGTTGGCGTGGCCAATGTCGCGACGCTGGCGCATGTGGAGACGCATGTGGATGTGCTCTCTTATCACGATTATCTACCTACCCGCGCCGCGATCCGAGCTCAGATCGACGACGGCATCCGCGTGGCGAAAGCCAACCAGAAGCCGATCTTCATCTCGGAACTGGCCTGTCTGGCGCGAGCCAACCCGTACGACGTTACGCTGGAAATCTGTCAAGAGGCCGGTATCGGCTGGTATCTGTGGGAGTTGATGATAGGCGTGAGCCGTTGGCGGGACATTCACGGAGTCGTTTATCCGGACGGGACCGTGCGGGACCCCAGCATCGTCGCCGCGATCAAAGGTTTCTTCCGCCGCCGGGGCCCGGACATGATCCCGCCTGCCGTGGACAAGGAAGGAGCCGCCACACGGGTACTTGGCCAGGCTAAAGAGTGGCTCGGAACGTCCAATGCTGACTACGCGCAAGGTGTGACTTTGCTTGAAACTATCGCCAACCTGCTGGAGGCGGGCGAGCACGTGCCGATGAGCAGTCCGCCCAGCGCGAGGGTGCTGGCGCTTGCCGAGGCCGAAGAGAGCGCGGCCAATCGCGCTGAGCTTGTCCGGCTGCTGGTTCTGTGGAATGAAGATCTAGCGGCTGCAAGTTCCTGAAGAAGGAACTCCCAGTTCGTCACAGTCCGCCGATTGGTGGTTTAGGAGTCAGCAGTACGAAATTCGATATCGCGGCCGAAAGGAATGTAAGAATGCGAATCCTGGTTTTTTGCGACGACAGCGCCCATCCGGCCTCATTGACGCGGGACGGGCTAGCTGCCTTGGAGGACAGCCGCCTCGAGTTTGACTGGGTGGAGGATCCCACCGGCTGGCGCGCTGAAAGTCTGGTCCAGTATCCGCTCGTCATTTTCTCCAAAGCCAACAACCGCACGCAGGTTGATCATGACCCATGGGCCACTGAGGAGACCGGGCAGGCATTTTTCGACTACGTTGCCGCAGGCAACGCCATTCTCTTTCTGCACTCGGGTACGGCCCTGTACGACAACTCCCCCTCTCTTTGCCGCCTGATGGGCGGAATCTTCACAGGCCATCCGGCGCAGTGCCCAGTGACCGTCGCGCCGCGCGCCGACCATCCGCTGACCGCAGGCAGCGCAACCTTTACGCTGATGGACGAACATTACATGATGGAGATGAACGATCCTGATGTGGATCTCTTCCTCCATTCCGAGTCTGAACATGGCAAACAACCGGCCGGCTGGACCCGCACTCAAGGCAAGGGCCGGGTCTGCGTCGTGACGCCCGGCCACAATCTTGAAGTTTGGCGCCATCCCTCCTTCCAGGCCATATTGCACAACTGTTTGTCGTGGTGCACTCCGGATGGCGAAAGCGGAGAGGAGCAGTGACTATGGCCACCCCGATGTTGCCCCGCAGGCGGCTGGGCCGCACTGAACTTGATATTCCCGTAGTTCCGTTTGGCACGCTGGGCTTCAGCAACAATTTCGGTTTCGTCAGCGATGAGGATGCCGTCGGTCTCATAAGACATGCGATATCTTTGGGAGCTAATCACTTTGACTGTTCCCGATGCTACGGGGACTCGATGCGCAAGCTGGGCCTGGCCCTGCTCGAGATCCCGCGTGAGGATGTGATCATCACGGGGCGTCTGTGTTGTCACTCGGATGCGCCCTGGGGCGGCTATCACGGTGCAGGAGAAGCGGACTACTCAGCCGAACGGGCAGTCCGAGACGTGGAGGACCAGCTGGAACTTCTCGGTATCGACTACTTCGACGGCGTAATGATCCACGACCCCAATCGGATTGAACCCACGCTGGCCAGAGACGGATCCCTGGCCGGTCTGCTTCAACTCAAGGCACGGGGCCTGGTGCGGAACGTTGGATACGGGATGGAACCGCACGACTTCCACTTACAGGCAATTGCAACGGGGGACGTCGACCTGATCCTCTGCTTCAACGACTATAATCTCGTCCGCCAGACGGCCGCGGACACGATACTGCCTGCCGCTGCCGCCGCTGATGTAGGCGTCCTTAACGGATGGTCAATCCTGCGCGGCCTGCTGACCGGGGTCGACATTGACGAGGTAAGGACGCAACGACGCTACCGGGACGACGACGACGAGGGGGCTGCCCGCGTTTACTGGAACTGGTGCCGGGAGGAACAGATCGATCTATTGCAGCTGGCAATCCAGTTCTGCCTGCGAGAGAAGCGCATCCATGGTAACCCGATAGGGAGCCTGAATGTAGAACAGCTGGAGGCCAACCTTCGCGCCGCTTCGACGCCTCTGGTCGATTGCGTTTGGATCAGATTTCAGGAAGAGTTTGGCGTAGAGGTGTGATCGTGAGGAGTGCGGCGCAATTCAGTCATTCCCCGGGGCAAGTCGTGTTACAGGACGGTTTGACAAAGTTTACAGGTGAAGCCAACTCAGGAGGCGAGCAATGACCCAAGCACCACCGCCGGTGCCGCGCCGCCGGCTCGGCCGGACAGAACTTTCAATACCCGTTATTCCCTTCGGGACGCAGGGGTTTGGCAACCACTTCGGCTTTGTCAGCGACGAGGACGCGGTTGCCCTGATCAAACATGCGGTTTCGCTGGGTGTCAATCATTTTGACTGCGCCCGCTGCTACGGGGATTCTCTGCGCAAGTTGGGTCTGGCCCTGCGCGAGATCCCGCGCGAAGATATCATTGTCACGGGGCGTCTCTGCTGCCACTCGAATGCGCCGTGGGGCGGCTACCGGGGTGACGGCGAGCCCGACTATTCGGCCGAACGGGTGATTCGGGACGTAGAGGACCAGCTGGAAATTCTGGGAACAGATTACTTTGACGGCATGCTGATCCACGACCCGACGCGCATCGAACCCACCCTGGCCAAAGACGGCACGCTGGCCGGCCTGCTGCAGTTGAAGGCGCAGGGGTTGGTGCGCAACGCGGGCTACGGGATGCGTGAGCACCATTTTCACCAGGAGGCGATCGCGACCGGCGACGTCGATCTCATCCTGTGCTTCAATGACTACAACCTCATCCGGCAGACTGCCGCCGGGACGGTACTGCGCGCGGCGGCCGCGGCCGACGTCGGCGTGATGAACGGCTGGTCGATCCTGCGGGGGCTGCTGACCGGCGCCGATATCGACAAGGCCAGAGAGCAGGGGCGTTACAGGAACGACGAGGACGTCGACGCGGCGCGGGGCATTTGGCAGTGGTGCCGTGAAGAACAGATTGACCTGTTACAGCTGGCGATCCAGTTCTGTCTGCGAGAAGATCGCATTCACGGCAACCCGATCGGCAGCTTGAACGTGGAGCAGCTGGAGGCGAATATCCGGGCCGCGGCGACGCCGGTGGACGAGAGCGTGTGGGCGAAGTTTCATGCGAAGTTTGGCGTCGAAGTGTAGACATAGGGTAGCGTTGCCGGCTTACCGCGCCGGTATCATCGGGCCCAATACGCCAGTCTATAGACGCGCCTTTGCCGAAATGTACGAACTGGCCAGCTACTGGGTTGACGGCTTCAATACCGTTGACATCGATCTGCTTTGGCGACAAGGGGGAGCCGGGTTGCGCTATACCGGCACGTGGGAGTTCTCGCAACTGGCCAACGATCCCAATCTCACCTTTGAGCGCGGCTTCCTTCCGCCGCCGCTGCCCAATAGTATGGACATTCCGGCGACGGACACAGCGCCAGGAGCCGCCGACCCGCCGAGCACGACGGCCGGTGATGGAACTGTGCCGGGTGAAGTGCTGAAGGCCGAACAGGGATCGGAGTTCGTTGCCATGGCGTCCTCGACTGAAAAGGACGGCAACCTGGACCAGTCGATCGATGTCTGGATGTTCATTACGGAACCGCAGAACAATGCCTTCATGGTCAACGAGAACCAGTCACGCATCTCTTCGGCCAGGGACGCCCCGCTCGGATCGATCTGGTCGGAGATCGCCACCTTCAAGTTGCCGCTGTACGATTACACCATCGTCTGGTGGGGCCAGGGCTGGTACTGGGACAGGGACAACTTCATGCGCTGGCGGCCGGTCTTTGTCGAATGGATTAGCGGCCAGATCGATGAAGAGACCTTCTTCCGGCGGCAGGAAGAAGAGTTTGCCGCCGGCGCGCAGCGTTATGAGGAGATTCTGAAGGAGCAGAGCGACGATAGCTAGAGGTCAGTATGAACCGGTGGCCAATGCTCTGGTCTGGCACTGGCCACCGTCCTCGGACACCTGGTCGCTAAACTCTTGTTCTTTCCGATGATGGGAAGAGGACGCCTGCTAGCGGCTATCGCGGTAGACTACCAGCAGGCGCAGGTACGCCTTCGTAACATGTCCATCTCATGAGAGTTGGACCACCCAAAGTCATCTTTGACGGAAAAGCTCGGCCGTTTTGAATGTGCGCGTGACTGAGAACGGGAGGCCGCGCGGCAACGCACGTCTGCAGGCATGGCTTGAATCCAGCAGCGGTTTTCTCATCCCGGAGTGGAATTATACCAAGGCAGACGTGAGGCAAGATATCGTTTGACATGCGAGTGAACCTTGACTTATCATGCCTCGGGCACGGCTGAGAGGGGGAGGTTTCCTGACAGTTCTCGCCAAATCCATTGAATTTCTCGACCGCTCCCGTATTCGCCAACTTTTTTCTCGTATTCCGCAATCGTACACACTTGCAGTTAAGGCCTTTACCCAAGGAGAGTCACGACCATGAAGAATCGACAGTTAAGCAGGCGCGGTTTTCTGACCCTGGCAGGTGCAACAGGCGGCGCCGCGTTGCTCGCGGCCTGTGCTCCCGCGGAGGTTGAAGTCGACCAGTCAGCCGCAGCCGACGACTCGGGCGAGGCCATGCCCGATGTTGACCGCGTGCCGGTGCGCGTTTGGATTGGAGGCAGTTACACGCCTACCGAATGGACCAGCCGTTCGGCCGAGCACCCCATCGTCGTCAACGCGCCGCGCATCCTCGCTGAGCGCTACCACGAAGAGAACCCCGGCACAGAAATTGTGTACGAAGAAGGCCCTGGCGGCGAGGACTACTTTGCCTGGCTGACGGCCGGGGCGACGGCGGGCACGGCGCCTAACATGGTGCGCAGCACGCACAATTTTGCAGTGCAGAATGGTTGGGCGGTTCCGATAGACGACTACCTTGCCCAGCCGAACCGCTACGCGCCGGATTATGATAAGTGGATAGACATCTTCTATCCGACCTTTATGAACTCGCTGGTTCAGCCGGACGGCAAGATTTACTGTGCGCCTATCGACAACATCTGGCCTAACATCGAGGTCGGGCTGGCCTACAACAAGGAAACGTTCGACAGCATGGGGCTGGAACCGCCATCGACGTGGAGCGCACAGATGGAGGTGTCCAGGGCGCTGAAAGAGGCTGGTGACGGCTTGGCGCCATGGCAGGCTGAGCAGGCGACCGGCAACCTGTGGCCTCTGGCGCTGCAGATCCTGCCCTCGATGATGCAACCGATCTGCCCGGATATGGACCTCAATGGGGACAAATTCGTTGGCGTTGACGAGGCGCTCCCCGCCTACCGCGCCGGCATCATCGGGCCCAACACGCCGATTTACAAGCGCGCTTTTGAAGAGATGTACGAGTTGGCAACCTACTGGATTGACGCCTTTAACACGGTCGACATCGACCTGCTTTGGCGAGAGGGCAAAGTGGGGCTGCGTTATTCGGGGTCGTGGGAATTTTCGCGCATGGCCAATGACCCCAATGTAACTTTCGAGAGAGGCTTTCTGCCTCCGCCGCTCCCCAACAGCAGTGAAATTCCTGCGACCGACACCACGCCCGGCGCGACCGACCCGCCGCGCACGACCGCCGGTGACGGAACGGTGCCCGGCGATCTGCTGACAGCCATTCAGGGATCAGAGTTTGTCACCATGGCGTCCTCGACTGAGAAGGACGGCAATCTGGAACAGACGATCGATTTCTGGATGTTCCTTACCGAACCGCAGAACAACGCATTTCTCGTCAATGAGAACCAGGCGCGCATTTCTTCGGCCGTGGACGCGCCGCTCGGATCGATTTGGCAGGAGATTGCCACCTTCAAGTTGCCCCTCTATGAGTATGCGATTGCCTGGTGGGGCCAGGGTTGGTATTGGGACAATGACAACTTCATGCGATGGCGGCCGGTTTTCATCGAGTGGATTACGGGCCAGATCGATGAAGCAACCTTCTACGAGCGGCAGGAAGAGGAGTTTGCCGCCGGCGCGCAGCGCTACGAAGAGATACTGCAGGAGCAGACCGACGACAGCTAGGAATCAGTACGAACCGGTGGTCAGTGCTCTGGTATGGCACTGGCCACCGTCCTCGGACAACAGGTCGCTAATCACTGGTTTTTGCCGATAATGGGAAGAGGACGGCTGCTCGCATTCGCCGCTATCGGACTGCTGCTGGCGGCTATCGCGGTAGACTACGCGCAGGCGCAGGTAAGGCTGCGCAACATCGCCATTTCCGGCGAGTTCGACCAGCCCAAGGTCATCGCCGACGGCAAGAGTTCGATCATTCTGACCGTGCGCGTGACCGAGAACGGTGAGCCGCGCGGAAACGCGCTGCTACAGGCCTGGCTTGAATCCGGGGGCGGTCTTCTCATCCCGGAGTGGAACTATACCGACGAAAACGGTTACGCAGAGTATACGTACACGCCGAACGCGGCGGGCCCCTACGATCTGCAGGAGGATACGATCGCGCATGTGATCGATATCAACGTCGGGCGACTGTTCGAGGTTGATAAGCATTACCGCATTCAGATTCCAATTGAAGCGCCGTTGACAACGGACTAAGGATAAGGAACAGCTGCATGAGCAGTGCGCAGTCAACGCAGCCAGATTCGGCGGCGGGCGGTCGCCGACTCTGGAGAAGAAGGACTGAAGATACGTCTCTCAGTTGGAGAGCGTTTCGCCGCTCCTGGCAGGCCTACGCGCTTCTCAGCCCGATATTCATTCTGCTGGTCATATTCGTCTATTATCCTCCTATCCTGGGCCTCGTTCGCGCGTTTTTCCGCTGGCGCCCCGGCGTACCCGCTACGTTTGTCGGCCTCGACAACTTCGTCACATATTTCACGTACGCTGAGACCCCGCATGAACTGATCAACATCGTAAAGCTGTTGATATTCGGCCTCTTTGCCGGCATTGTGATGCCGTTCATCATGGCCGAGTTGATCTTTTTTGTGCGCTCAGCGGCCCTGAAGGAGCTATACCGTCTTCTGGTCATCATCCCCATGCTCGTTCCCGGCATCGTAACCGTACTTCTGTGGCAGAAGCTCTACGATCCGTACCTCGGGCCGATCAACGACATGCTGCGGGCGATGGGCCTTGAGCATCTGGCGCTGAACTGGCTGGGCGAGCACAGGATCGCCATCTATGCGATCATGTTTGTCGGGTTCCCGTGGGTGTGGGGGGTGGGCACGCTGATTTACCTAGGCGGGCTGGGCCAGATTTCCGACTCGGTGTATGAAGCCGCGGCGTTGGACGGCTGCACCGGTGTGGGGCGGGTATTGCGAATCGATATTCCACTGGTGCTGGGGCAGGTACGCCTGCTGGCGATCCTGGCGATTATCAACGCTATCACCGCCTTCCAGAACATTCTTGTTCTCACGGACGGGGGTCCGGGGTTCTCGACGATGGTGCCAGGGCTGACGATGTTTCATTCGGCTTTCCGCGCGCAGAAGTTCGGCTACTCCTCGGCAATTGGCCTGCTGTTGTTCATCATTGCCATGTCGGGAACACTTATCATTAACCGGGGCATCCGGCCTGCGAACGAAGAGCTAAGGCAGTAGAGCGTTTCAGTTTGACGCTGAATGCCGGGCGAGGCGGCTCAGCGACGACCGGCAGCACTTTTTGCGGGAAACAGACATGACGACCGAACTACAGAGGAGCCCGAACCGGCACCCGCTGCAGATTTCCCAATTGGGCCTCCATCTTCTGATCGCCTTCCTGCTGCTCCTCTCGCTGGTACCGACGGTGATCATGATCAACCTGTCGTTCAAGAACGGGCTGCAGTACCGCTGGGAGCGCTGGACTCTGAGTCTGCCGTTGCGGGGCTCGAATTATTTGTCGGCCTGGGATGTAATCGACGCCTACATGATCAATACAGTGCTTGTGGCCGTGGTCGGTCTTGCCGGCGTGCTGATTCTCTCGCTGATCGGCGGCTACGTCTTCGCGCGCATGCGCTTTCCCCTGCGAGAGCCGCTCTACTACGCTATTATCGCACTGCTGATGGTGCCGTGGGTGCTCTCGTTTATTCCCGCCTACATGCTCTACAACAATCTGGGCCTGCTCAATACGCGCTGGGCCCTGATCATCCCCAACGTCGCCGGCGGCCCGATCTTCGGCATCTTTCTGATGCGGGCATTCATCACCGGCATACCGGAGGAGCTCTATGAGTCGGCCCGCTGCGACGGCGCCGGCGCATGGTCGCTCATCTGGCGCATTACTTTTCCTCTAAGCCTGCCAGGGCTAGCCACGCTCTCCGTGCTTAATTTCGTGGCCGAGTGGAACTCGTTCCTGTGGCCACTGGTGACAATCAGCGACATGAGCAAGCAGGTGATCTCAGTCGGCCTGTTCCGGCTGTCGCGGACGACGAATGATTTGGTCGATTTCGGATCGGGCGGTCCTCTCTTCGCCGGTTATGTGCTGGCATCGATACCTCTTGTGATTCTTTTCATCGTGCTCGGGAAGTTCTACGTCGAGGGGTTGGTTGAGTCCGGCATCAAGATGTAGGCATCTCGAACAACTGCAAATGAACAGTTGAAGATTCCCTCTCTCCGATTCGTTAAGGCTATTGTGTCATATTAATGGGTCAAGTACAGAGGAAGGCTTCTGTAATTGCACTGGATGGACCGATCAATCATTGAACCGAAAGGGGACAAAGACCATGCGACGAATGCGAGTTAGCAGACGGGAATTCTTGTCGGTGGCAGGCGGCGCAGCAATCTTGGCTGCCTGTGCGCCCGCGCCTGCAGCAACAGACGAGGGACAGGCCGCCGCACCGGCAATGGAAGACGTTGAGCTCCAGTTGGCAGGATGGCCAGGTCAGGGGCCTGAGCTAATCGAAGGGCTGGAGACTTTCGAAGAAGAGAATCCCGGGATTAAGGCCACTTGGGTAGAGACGCCGGGAGATTACCGAGCAAAGATTCTTTCCATGATCGCGGCCGGCACGCCGCCCGATACCGCGTTCAGCACTGACTACTACACGTTCGCCCGCGATGGACTCCTGATTGATATCACGGACATGCTGATGGCCGATCCGTTGCTGGGCGCTGAAGACTACTTCATCCAGCCGCAGGAGGAGGAGCGCTGCACCTGGGAAGGACGCTGGTACGGCATTGGCTCATGTTGGGTTTGCCACCAGATTTATTACAATCGCGCCATCTTCGAAGAGGAAGGCATCGAACCGCCGAGCAACGATCCTGACGAAATCTGGACGTGGGACCATTTCGTGGACGTTGCACGCCAGATGACGGTGGACGCGAACGGCAACCACCCCGGAGACAGTGGATTTGATATCGAGAACGTAGAACGCTGGGGCATGAACATTCCCTACTGGATGCACTGGTCATTCGTTCTTTCAAACGGCGGCTATGTCTGGCATCCGGAAACGAGGCTTTACGGCTACGACCAGCCAGAAGCGATTGAGGCAGTGCAGAAGGTAGCTGACTTGGTGCTGGTGGACCAGGTAATGCCCAACTCTGCTACCTTTGAGGCGATCGGCATGGGCTTCGTGCAGCTGCTGGAGACGCGCACGATGGCAATGGTGATTGAAGGCTCGTGGTCGATGGCCTATACACATGATATGCAGGAGCCATTGGGTACGGCGGTACTGCCGAAGATGAAGGTGCCTGCCACCTGGCTTTCGGCGCATCTGCACACGATTATGCAGGGTACGAAGCACGTAGACGAATCCTGGAAGCTAGTTCGTTTCCTCAGCAGCCCCTATTACCAGGAGCTGTTCCTGGTTTCCGGCCTCTGGTTGCCCAGCCAGACAGCGTTGATGACAGAAGAGGCGATGGACCGCTGGATGTCTCTTGAAGTGCACCGGGAAGGATACAGAGATATCGTGACCAAATGGGTGCCGGATTACGGGCACCCGATGTACGGACCTCCCGGTGAGGGCGAGGCGAGCGGTTTCATCTGGCCGGCGTTGGACGCGGTCTGGATCGGCGATAAGACTGCCGAGGAGGCTCTGCTGGAGGCCACGCCAAAGGCGAACGAAGTCCTTGAGAATGCGTAATCCGACTTTCTGCGGCGGGTGAAAAAGGCCCGGTCTGGATCATAGTTCACCCGCCGCGCTTTGCCGGCCCTTCCCCGCCTAGCGCTGTACCCGGATTAGAGAATGTCTGCGATTAACCAGAGGCTCAGCAGTTGGGGTCTGAATTCCCCCGCGGCCAGGCGAAACATTACCGGTTACATCTTTATATCCCCGTTCATTCTTGGCGTCCTTATCTGGTTTCTTGTTCCGGCCGCCACCGCCGGCTGGCTGACATTTCAAAAGTGGAATCTAATCACGGCGCCGCGATTTGTCGGCTTGGACAACATTGAAAACCTGTTTGAAGACGAGCTCTTTCTGCAGTCACTGAAAGTCACCACTATGTACACTCTGGTGGCGGTCCCACTTGGCTTGGTGCTCAGTTTCTTCATCGCTTTGCTGCTCAATACGAAGATACGCGGCATCAGTATCTATCGCACAGTCTATTATCTCCCCAGCATTGTTCCGGCGGTGGCGAGCGCGGTCCTTTGGGCCTTCATTCTGAATTCGGAGTTCGGGCTGCTCAACGCCGGGCTGCGCGCAGTCGGCCTGCCCAAAATCCTCTGGCTACAGGAACCGGAATGGGCCTTGCCCGCTCTGATTCTGATGAGTCTGTGGGGACTGGGAGCCACCATGGTGATCTACCTGGCGGGACTGCAGGGCATCCCCGATGTGTATTATGAAGCGGCTGATATCGACGGGGCCGGCGCCGGGAACAAGCTGATCCATGTAACCATTCCTCTCCTGTCCCCCGTCATTTTCTTCAACCTGGTCATTGGCATTATTGCCAGTTTCCAGATTTTCACCGCGGGATACCTGATCACCAGCGGCGGCCCGCAGAACGCAACGCTCTTCTACGTCCTGTACTTGTATCGGGCGGGGTTTTTGCACCTCAAGATGGGGTACGCAGCTGCCCTGGCGTGGGTGCTCTTCATCATCATTATGGGGCTGACGGTGCTGATCTTTAAGTACGTGGGCAGCATGATTTACTACGAAGACACCCGTTGACAGGAAGTTCCAGAGAGAAGCAGGTATCAGGCGGGCCTCCTTTCGGGGCACTAGCCGAAAAGCAAAGGGCTGTAAGACGAAGTGGTAAGAAAATTCGGACAGCGGACTCTTATTCAACTAATTCTTCTGGTTGGAGCGATCCTGATGGCTCTGCCATTCCTATGGATGGTAAGCAGTTCGTTGAAGCACGAGCTTCACATATTTCAGTTTCCGCCCCAGATAATCCCCAACCCGATACGCTGGCTGAACTACCCTGAAGCGCTGGCGAACCCAAATGCGATGCCGTTTCACATTTATGTCAAGAACACGGTGATTATTGTCATCGTGCGTGAGGCGGCGGTCTTACTCTCCGCTTCCTTTTGCGCCTATGGCTTTGCGCGGCTGCGCTTCGTGGGACGCGACATCTGGTTTGGCATTGTTCTTGCGACGATGATGGTTCCCTATATCGTTCTGATGGTGCCGACCTATGTACTATTTACCCGTCTCCAATGGATCGACACCTTTCTTCCACTCACGGTACCTTGGTTCTTCGGAGGGGGCGCGTTTAACATTTTTCTGCTGCGCCAGTTCTTCCGTACCATTCCTGAAGAGCTGGCGGATGCGGCTCGAATCGACGGTTGCAACGAGTATGCCATCTATGCGCGCATTCTGATGCCCCTGGCCAAACCGGGCCTGATCGCGGTGGCGATCTTTACTTTTATCGATGGCTGGAACGATTTCATGGGGCCGTTGCTTTACCTCAACTCGCCGGAAAACTACACGGTTGCCCTGGGGCTGGCGCTTTTCCGGGCGGCCGTTGGAGGGATGGGATCCGCAGGAGGGCGTTCTCGCTGGGACTGGCTGATGGCCGCTTCGACGGCTATGGTAGTCCCGGTTATCCTGGTCTTCTTTGCCTTGCAGCGCTATTTTGTCAAGGGAGTCGTAATGACCGGGCTGAAGGGTTGATTTCGGAACTGGCACTGAGGGAAAAGCGGTCGCAGCCGTTGCCGATTCCATGCCGGTACATTCTAGAATGCGTAAAGAAACTTTCTCAAGGAGTGCAGACTCATGTTCACGCAAGCTGAGATCGACCAGTTTCACCGCGACGGATTCATCGTGGCGAAGGGGGTGATTCAGGGCGAGGAGCTAGCTGCGCTGCGGAAGGCAGCGGACCGGGTGATGGAGGAGGGGATGGCGGGCGTCAATGAGGAGGGGCACCGCTACCGGCCGAACCCGGACGGCTCGCGCACCTATTTCCGCAGCGAGTTCATGTGGGACCGGGACCCGGTCTTTCAGGCGGTGACGACCAATCCGTCGCTGCTGGCCCATTACGGTCAGCTGGTCGGACACCCCTTCATGCCGATCGTCGACTCCTTCGTCTGCAAGATTCCGGAAGGCGACGTGCCGGTCCACTGGCACCAGGACCCGCCGTTTGGCGACCCGGAGTGGCCCGATACTCATCCCATCCCCAACATCGACGCCGACATTTACCTGGACCATTCAACGATCGAGAATGGCTGCGTCTGGGCGATTCCTGGGCATCACCTGGTGGGTCACGTTGAGGTGGAGAACTATTCGGAGGAGATGCTGTTCAGCGAACTGGGCGCGGTGCCGATCGAGTTGGGGCCGGGCGACGTCAGCTTTCACTGCCTGTCCGCTCCACACGGCTCGGCCGGCAACCGCACGGGTGACCTGCGGCGCACTTTCTACGTGCATTACATGAATGCCGAGGTACAAAAGGAGTGCTACGGCCATCTTGGCTACGTCCAGCAGCTGGAGAAGGAACGCGGTCTTTTTGACGCGCGGGCTTTGGCGGCAGCCCAGAAGATGATCGATGCACGCGTGGAGTTGGGCTACGGCGGCCTGGAAGGGAGCAGTGTGCGGCTGATGGAGGAAGGGTTCGAGTTCACGGGCGAACCGAGGACGCCGCCCAGACACTGGGGTCCGTTGATCGCCGCCATGTCAGAAGACGAAATCAGGCGCAAGAAAAGCCTCACTTATCTGACTGAAGCTACTTAATCGACCCCGCTTCGCGTTTACCGTTCGGAATTGAATGCGAGAACGACGGCCATCCCTCGCTCGGTGCTGGAGAAGCCGCAGCCATGTCCCCAACGGGATTCGAAGCCATAGCGATTACACAAGATCCCAAGCACCACTTTTTCGGCTACTATGGCATCTGCCCCTGGGCAGTATCTCCACTGCCCAGAATCTGTAGCGAGGTTGTATGCTACCCTGGTTTCCCACCGCGCCTGACCGCCTCATTACCTATCGTGACCGGCAGGGCGACAGGCATGTGGCCGTGGTCCTCGACATTCATACGGGTAAGAAGCGAGTGCTGCCGCGTCCCATCAGTGGACTGACGCGCAATGGCCGTCGCGCAATTAGGGACTGTGCCGAAGCGGACACTGTCTTGACATGAGCCCTTATAGCAGCCGCGATCTGACAGTTGACCTGCGACGACTTGGCGTCGAAGCGGGCGATATCCTCTTTGTTCACTCCTCATTCAAGTCACTTGGGCCGGTGGAGGGCGGGGCTGAGAGCGTAATCCAGGCCTTGGAAAACGCGATCGGGCCGGAAGGGCTCTTGCTGATGCCCTCCTTCAACTTGGTCAAATGGGAGTTGCGGCCTGAAACGTGGGATCCCCACAGCACGCCTTCAACGGTCGGCTGGATAACGGAGCTGTTCCGACGGCTGCCGGGCGTCTACCGTTCAGACCACTACTCACACTCGGTGGCGGCACGCGGCAGAGGGGCTGAAGAATTTGTCGCGGGCCATCTTCGCCAGGAGGGGTACGGTTCGCATTGGGACCGCGAGCCGTGGGGCAAGACGTACGGCCTGCATTCCCCCATGTACAGGGCCTATCAGGCCGGTGGAAAGCTGCTCATGCTGGGCGTGGACTACTATACTTCGACCTACATTCATCTGGTCGAGGCGATGTACTGGCACACGTTGCGCGCCCGGAGCCGGGACACAGAGCGTGAGCCTGCGTTCCCAGCCCTGGATCGTGTTAAACTGGGCGCGTTCTGGGAGTGTTTAGGGGGACCGCAGCACGGACGCGTCGGCGACGCGGCCTGCCGGCTGTTTGGGATCCGAAGCTACGTCGACACGCTCCTAGCCGAGGTAGAACGTAATCCCAAGCCTTATTTGCGCTGACAGGTGACAATACAGTCTTGTAGACCGGACGGGTCAGCGGGCGAACGCAATCCCTTCCTCAATCGGGCGTATACTTCGGCTGTCGCGGGGTATGGTCACGGACCATGCGGGTCGTGCGCTTTTGCAGCGGGAGTTCGACCCGCGCCCCACCTTGCAGATGGGACTCAATGATGCCGAAGATGAGCTCGTTGCCGGCGCGGGCCGCGCGCACGCCGCCCCTTGGAGGTTGCCCGGTGTCGAGCGCACGGACAAGGTCCTGGACAGCCCGCAATGTAGAACTGGTTGGGGGTGTGTGCGGCGCCTCCGCGATCTGAAGCTCGTTGCGCCCGCGCAGACCGACCGGCGCGGCTTTCCGCACCTGCCATTCACTGCCGTCGCCGAACGCGGTAATGGTCCCGTTGGAACAGATCGCTTCGGTTTCCGACGCGCGGGCAGTGAGCAAGACGTGGGCCTTTACCCCATTTGCAAACTGGATGGTCCCTTCGCCCTGTGGGTCGCCGGTAAGAACGTCGCCGTCGATCATGCTGTCGCCGTCGGGAAGATGACCCTGCACCCATTCGGCCGGCGCGTCGCTATTGAGCCACAGGACCAGGTCGAGAAAATGGCTGCCTGTATTGAACAACGTGCCGACGTTATAGATGATTATGTGCTGCAGGTCGCCCAGTTCACCGCTGCTGATTATCTCTTTCATGCGGTCGTACTTGGTATCATAGCGCCGGTTGGTCCCGAGATTGAGAATGGCGCCGTTCCGCTCGACCGCCTCGACCATGGCATCGGCATCGGCCATTGAGGCGGCCAGTGCTTTTTCAGCATAGATTGCCTTAACGCCTTGATTGGCGCAGACGACGACGATCGCCGCGCGCGGCTCCGGCTGCGTGGCCACGCTGACGATGTCCAGGTCCTCTTTGGCGAGCATCTCGCGGTAGTCGGTGTACTGGCCTGCCGCGGGCACACCGTGCAGTTTTCCGAACTCAGCCATGACGTCGGTACGCAGGTCGGCGCAGGCGACAAGGTCTGTGCGGTCGCAGGTCGTGTATGCGGCGGCGTGTGAGTAAGGCAGCCCGATTCTGGAATAGCCGATCACTTCGTTATCGATGAAGCCGCCCATGCGGCTGCAACCGATTACAGCGGCGCGATAAGTTTTCATTGTTTTCTTCCCCCTGTGGGATGCCACTTAGGTAGGGTCTTGCTACGCGGTGCAGAAAAGTGATGCGGTTAGCCCAGCGCATTGATCCTGTCGCGCAGCGCCTGCGTCAGCCCCATTTCTTCGGCCTGGAAGGCCTGGTCGACGTGGGACTTGCTGCGGCAACCGATCAAGACTGAGGTGATTCCGGGCTGACCGATTGCCCAGGCCAGCGCAAGCTGTACCATCGAGATACCCGTGTCCGCGGCCACTGCGCGCAGGCCCTCCATGCGGCGCATCGAGGTGTCGTTTTCGTAGATATCCCAGTGGTCGGGCATGACATCGAAGCGGGTCCCCTTGGGCGCGGTCCAGGTCTTGGTATACTTGCCGGTCAGGAAGCCGGCGCCTAGGGGACTGTAGGAGATCACGCCGATGTTCTGGTCGGCGCAGAAGGGAAGCAGTTCGGCCTCTATGTCACGGATGGCGACATTGTAGTTGGGCTGTACAGATACCATGGGCACCCAGCCGTTCACGTCGGCGATCCAGAGCGCTTTGCAGAGCTGCCACGCGGCGAAGTTGCTGCAGGCTATGTAGCGTACCTTTCCCTGCTCGACGAGAGTATTGAGAGCTTCGAGCGTCTCTTCAAAGGGGACGCCTTCATCGTAAGCGTGGAGCTGGTATAGATCGATGACGTCGGTCTGCAGTCGGCGCAGGCTATCCTCGGCGAACTGCAGGACCCGATCGCGGCCCAATGGCGGCGCGATTTTGGTCGCCAACACCACTTTCCGCCGGTTGCCGTTGCGGGAAAGCCACTGTCCCAGCACCGTTTCTGAACCGCCCGCGGAATAGACTTCGGCGGTGTCGATCAGGTTGATGTCCCGGTCCATGGCGTAGTCGAGGATCGAAAAGGACGCTTCGGCATCGATTTCGCGGCCGAAGGTCACACTGCCCAAGCCGATTGAACTGACGCTCAGTTCAGAGTTGCCCAACTGGCGAAATTCCATATTTTATACCTCCTGACATTCCTGAGTGATTACGATCTGTCTCGGACCCTCTTGCTGCCGGTCTCCGACCTGGAACGCCCGTCGCCCGAACTGGTTCCCTTCGAAATCTCAGCTTCTCAAGGTCAATTCTGTCGCATCCTTTTGGCTGCGGCCAAAAGGTCGGCTTGCCAGTAACTCGGGTTGAGCAGCTCGGGATCGTCGATTCGTAGCTGGCCCAGTTCGTAGAGCAGGTCGGGGGAGAGCGTCGCGCTTGCCGCCTCCAGATTCTCTTCGAGCTCTGCTTCGGTGCGCATGCCAACGAGCACCGAGCCGATGCGCGGTTCGGCCAGTGCAAAGGCGATGGCCGCCTGCGCCGGCGTGAGGCCGCGGACGGCTGTGCGCCGGGGATACCTGCCGGCCTCGGCAACCAACTGGCGGAATCGCCTTGAGCGTGCTTTCAAGGGTTCCAGCCTGTCGGGCAGGTAGTCGGCGCGTTCGGTCAAGACGCCTTGCAGCAGGACCGATCGCACCATCACGCCAACGCCTCTCCTTGTTGCCGTGGGAAAGACCCTGTTCGCCAGGCGCTGGTCGAAGAGCGAATAGGTGACCTGAATCGCGTCAAACAGCTCCAGTTCGAGCGCGGCGAGGGGTAGATCGGGGCCGTAAAATGAGCCGCCGCGCCAGAGAATCATACCGCTGGCACGCGCTTCAGAGAAGATCTCGGCTACGAGGTCGGCCTGGTCCAGCAAGTCAGCGTCGACGTTGTGGATTTGCCAGATGTCCACGTAGTCGGTCTGCAGCGAGCGGAGACTGTTCTCGAGGCCGGAAAGCATGGCTCGGCGCAGGGCTCTGCCTCGCAACGTCTTTCCACCTGCTTGCACTGTCGCCTTGGTAGCCAGCACGACCCGTTTGCGGCGGCCGCGAAGAGCACGGCCCAGGACTGCTTCGCTGTTTCCGTATGCCTGGGCCGTGTCAATAAAATTGATGCCGGCGTCCAGCGCCGCGCCGACCAGGCGTTCGGCGGCGGACGAGGCGGGGCGGCCGTACTGGCCGGGCACGGGGATTCCATAATCCATGCCCAGTTCAACCGTCCCCAAAGCGATAGGGGAAACCGACAATCCGGTTCTGCCAAGGGTGCGATAGTGACTGCGGTCCATGGTCTGATTCTAGCGGTTTGAGGAGGCGGCTGGTACGACTGCCGCTTACTGAACTCAGGTTGCTGGCTGTTCGTGGATGGGCAACGAACCCGACATGTACTCTTTCTCCCACAGGGCAACCGTCTCCTTGACGAACTCGTCGACCGGTCTGTCGATCCCATGTTGGGTCATCAACTGCGACAACCATTTGTGACCGAAGGCGACGTGTTGCCGTTCGTCGGCCATGTCGTAGCTGACAAACTGGGCCGAGAGACGGTCGCCGGTTTCGGCGTAGGCGGCCATCTGCTCGTGCCGGTGGGGGAAGGCGTGCGTCTCGTTGCCCATCGTCAGGAGGCAGTATTGGGTGGCGGCGTCATACTGGCTGCGCCAGGTGAAGATGCGCGTATTCTGGGGTACCTTGGTATAGTCACGCCCGTGCTGGGCCAGCCACTCGATGCCCAGCTTGCAGTGCCGGGTCTCGTCGTAGCAGTGGCGGGCGCTGTCGTAGGTGAATGCCCAGGGCATGTCGGGAGAAAGGTGGATAATGAGCGCGACGGTTTCGGCGGCCAGCATCTCCTGGCTGTAGCTTTCGAAATCTCGCAGACGCTGCGTCGCGTGATCGACATCCGTGATACGTTTACCCGCGTCGCGATTGACAAGACTGAAGCGACTGTCTCGGGCGGCGTCGCGGGGGCATTCGAATGTCTTGCGGCAAGAGGCCGGCGCCGGTTTCTCTCGCCGGTCTTCGCGGCCGGAGACGCCTCCGGCCGCCGCAAGCAGGCCGGCGATGTAGGATTCCCATTCGCCGGACGCATGGTCTGCCAGCGCCTCTTCTGCCCAAGTGACTTGCGCCTCTTCATCGATCAGAATGTGTTTGAACGCGTAGAGAGTTGGCGCGTCGGGATTGGCGAAGGTCTGCTCGCAATGCCAGCGGTAGGTGGCGACCAGGGCCGGTTTGATCACGCGAAAGAGGCCGGCCAGAAGGTCAGCTTCGGTGGGCGCATGGAGGGCTTCGGCCATCAGATGTTCGAGCGCATCGTCACCCGGCGGGCGGAAGGCGGGCGTCTGGATCTCACGCAGGCGCTGGTAGAGATGCTGCACATGCTGGGCATCTTCCCAGAGCAGACGCCCCATGGCCAGTTTCCAGTCCATGTTGGCGGCGCCGGGCAGCCAGGCGGCCAGAACTCGCAGCGTCTCGTACTCGATAAAGCGGTAGCGGTTGAGCAGTTGCTTGTTGTGAGCGAAGTCGATCTGCTCAGGCGGGGACAGTACCTGCATCATCCTCCTCCTTACTCAATATCCAGAAGCGCGGCGGCGTTGCCGTAGAAGATGTCCTCGACCTGGCGCTCGCTCAGCTTCAGCCGGTCGCAGGCGAGGCGGATGCTGCGCAGTGACTCAAGGCCGATCAGGACAGGCTGCAAGGAAATGTGCTTCTCGTCCAGGTCCATTTCATCTGCGTAGAGCCAGTGGAAAGAGTCGCCGATGGCAACGCAGCGGCCGCGCGTGTGGCTGACATGGAAGTCGGTCCCGTACATCAGTTTTTCGTGGCCCATCGTCTCTACTATGGCTTCGAACGCGCCGGCCTCGGTGACGGCGGAGGTGTCGAACCAGACGTTATCCAGACCGCGCAGGCTTTCGATGCCCTCGATGGTATGCCACGGGTTGAAGCCGCGGGCGGCGTGGGCCAGGATCAGCCGCATATTGGGATAAGACTCGCAGTAGCGCTGGATCGCAGCCTGGTTGACCGGGTCGGCGAGCGCGCGATCCCGCACCATGTGCAGCGTGATCGTCAGCCCGAGCGTGTTGGCTGCGGCGACGTGCTCCTCGGGCAGATAGGCCTCGATAGGAGCCGTCCATGTCGGGTCCGCGGCCGTGTAGAAGCCGGCGCCGGATTCGGGCGTGCCCAAGCGCGGATTCAGCGGCGCCATCGTGTGGTAGCACTTCAGGCCGGTCATGCCCAGGCGGCGCACTTCGTCGAGGATGGTCTCAGCGTCCATGTCGGGCGAGATGATCAGCTGCCCGCGGGCGTTGGCCGCCAGGGGCGAGGCGCCTTGTATTTCTGCGCCGATGAATTCATTGTTGGCCTGGCGGTCGCCGAGAAAGGCGAGTCCAAAAAAGAGGCCTCCCACGACGCGTCCTCCCGGATGCAGCCATTCTGAGTATCGTTCAAACTCGGCCAGACCCAGGCGGGGCGGCGTCGTTGCCAGCCCGGCCGGGAGCGAATCTCCCGGATAGTGCTCGTGACAGAAGAGATGCGCATGCGCGTCGATAATGCGGTCCGGCAGAAATGGGAGAACTTCCCTTTCGAGAAATGACTGATCTGCCTCAGTAAACTCGGTCTCAAACATGGCATTTTCCCAGTGGTTTGCCGCCCTGGCAGGGCATCAATCGCAAAACGCAGCCCTATCTGACCTGGCGGCGGAAAGGCTCCTTCTTGAGATTGACCGTAAGCAGGTCATCAATACTGCCCTGCTCCAGCCCTGCGCGCACAACCTGCAATGCTTCCGCAGCCGCTTCACCGGTCAGCCGGATATCCTCATCCGTATGGGCCAATGTCGCCTTGAAGCTCATGTAGGTGTGGACGCCGCGGCGGGCCATCTCCTGGATGAATAGCGTAGAGACTTTACGGGGATCGATGTCGTCCGGCGTGTTGAGCGTGACGGTTGGACCGGTATGCAGGCCAGTACAGGCGCCGTCTAAACCGGAGTCATCGATCGCCTGGTTGAGGGCACTGCGCAGCTTCTCGCCGATCTCCTTGAAGCGGCGGGGCGATTCGCGGCGCTTGAGCTCACGAATCGTCGTGAGCGAGGCCGCCAGCCCGATGTTGTCGCTCCAATATGAACTGGAGATGAACATATGCTTGGCCGGTTCCATCACCTCCCGCGAGCCGACCACCGCGCCCATGGGGTAACCGTTGGACATCGACTTGGCGACCACCGTCATATCCGGCGTGACGCCGACCGCCTCCTGCACACCGCCGACCGCGATCCGCCAGCCGCAGGAGACCTCGTCAAAAATCAGTACCACGCCATGATCGGCAGCCAGCTGCTTCACCGCTTCCAGATAGCCCGGAGGCGGCAGTTCGGAGCGGGCCGGCTCCATCATGATGGCCGCAACTTCGCCGGCATGTTCTTCGAGCAACGCGGCCAGCATCTCCAGGTCGCCGTAGATGAAGGGAATGACGGTGCCTTCCAGGGCTTTGGGTACACCGATCGGCTCGATGCCGGCGAAGGGATACTCCCCGCTCTCGGGATCGACGCCGTAGTTGGCGGCCTGATACCAGTCGTGCCAGCCGTGGTAGCCGCAGAAAAGGATCTTGTCCTTGCCGGTCGTGCCGCGTGCGATGCGCACCGCCACCGCGCAGGCATCGCCTCCCCCCTTGGCGTAACGCACCATCTGCGAGCTGGGGATCGTGTCGTTCAGTTCCTCGGCCAGTTCCAGTTCGAGCGGGCTGTTGGCGGAGAAGAGGCTGCTGCGGTCGATCTGCTCCTTGACCGCCGCGTCCACGACGTCGTCCGCGTGCCCAAGAATAATGGCGCCAACCGCATTCATCCAGTCGATATATTCGTTTTCGTCGACGTCGATAAAACGGGACCCCTTGGCACTCTGGGCATAAATGGGGCTGACCCCGTGCGCGAACTGGTCCGCCCTCCGGCTGATCAGCTGCGTCCAGCCGGGAATCAACTCGCCTGCCTGCTCGTAGAGATCAAGCGACCGGGAAACATCGTGCTGCGACGACTTTGGGAACGAGGTCATTGTGTTCTCCTTAAGAGTCCAATTGTTGGCAGCCGGCAACCGCGCCGGCGGTGGACACTTTCTACTCTTGCCAGTTGAAGATCACGCCCAGCATATTCTTCTCGCGATGGTAGGCCATTTCGTACGCTTCGACCATCTCGCTATAGTGGAAGCGGTGGGTGATCAGGCGGCTTGGCTCCAGCAGCCCATCGGCCATTAAGGAAACGACATGGTCGGCAATGTTGTCCCAAGCATAACGGTCGGCAGTATTGTAGGGATCAGAACCGGCACCAGGATAGAGATAGCCTGCCCGCTCGGAGACGGCGATAACCGATGTGCCTTTGTTGTAGAAAAGTTCCATGGCGAGCGGATTGAAGTCCAGCGGCGGCTCTCCGCGGCCCAGAAGGCTCACGACGGAAACGCGGCCGCCAGGGCGGACGACCTCCATAGCGGTACGAAAGGCAGGCCAGGGATTGGCGGTGAGAATAACGAGATCGATGCCCTGACCTCGCGTGAAATCGTCGAGTTTGGCCTCGAGATCGGGATCGTTGTAGAGAAAGTTAGCGTGGGCCCCCATTCTGTCAGACATTTCCATGCGAACCGGACTGTTGGCGATGCCGACAACGCGGCCGCCGAAGAGCGGGCCCAAAGCGATAGCGCCCAATCCCAGGACGCCCACCCCGACAACAGCCACATTTTCGCCAGGCCGGAACTGGGCCTTGTGATAACAGTGTGCGCTCAGCGCGTACAGATGCGCGTAGACGGCATCCTCGTCTGCCACGCCTTCAGGGATACGCACAAGACTCTCCGACTCGGCCATGATGTATTCGGACTGGTGGGGGGCGCGGGTCACGACGCGGTCACCGACTTTCACGCGGGTGACCTTGCTGCCGGCGGCCTGCACGATGCCCAGGTTGCTGTCACCGACCCAGCGCGGGTAGCCGGGGGCGCCGGGCACTTGGTCGGCGCCCTCGTAATTGCCGCGGTCGGTGCCAATCTTGAGCGCGGAAATGCGGGTCTTCACCCAGATTTCGTCGTCCGCGAGCCGGCTCGAATCCAATTCCTGCTCCTCGATACGCAGATCGCGTGGGCCGTGCAGGATTGCTATTTTCATACCCTTTCGCCTTTCTCTGTTGTAAGGTCCACCGCAGGTCGATGTACTAGGCGCCCGGCACACCATCCAGGTCTTCACTGCAACTCTGCAGCACGTTCATCAAGCTGAAGTCTCCGCCCCAGGGAACCATCTGCGCGCCCATCTCGCGGTAGCGCTTGATTTCGTCCACCGAACCGGCGGTGATGCCCCATAACTTTCCGTGCTTCTCGGTCGCGGCGGCAACCGTTTCGATCGCCTTCTCCATTGTCATCAAGCCGTCCCCCTGCGTCGCGATACGCAACGAAAGATCAGCGGGCCCGATAAACAGGCCGTCGATGCCCTCGATGGAAGCGATCTCCTCGGCGTTTGCCACTGCTTGCAGGGTCTCGACCTGTGTGATGAGAAAGGTCTCCTGGTTGGAATCGGCGTTGTAGTTGCTTTGAGGATGCCAGACCCCGATACCGAAGTCTCCATCCAGGCCGGCCCCGTCCATGCCCCGGTTGCCCAGCGGGGGAAACCTGACAGATTGTACAACATCGGAGGCCGTCTGCGGATCGGAAATCAGGGGCATCAGGAAACCGCTGGCGCCGTCCTCCAGGTACCGGTACAGCTTCGTTCGCTCCAGGGTGGGCGGGCGGACCATGCAGTCGATGTCGTTATGATAGCACATCATGATGATCGCCTGTACCTCGCGGGCGTCCATGGGGCGGTGTTCGAGGTCAAACCAGATGCCGTCAAACTTGTAGTGGGCAGCGTACCGAATGTAAAAGGGAAGATAGTGGCCCAGCCCGCAGACACGGGCAAACCCGCCGCTGCGGAACTTCTGTAACATCTTACTCTTGCGCATGGTATTTCCTTTGCGTGACGAGATTCAGTGCGTCGCTGTTCGCGACACAGGTTGATTTGATGCCCGGCTCAGGTAAAGTCGGGATCGATTCTGGCCCAGTGAATGTCCATCTGTTCGTCGGTCCCGGCGTAATAGACGACCAGAACTGTCCCATCGGACAAAGTCTCGGCATAGGGCAGTCCGAAGGTCCACAGGCTCATCTCGCTGAGCAGTTCGCTCGTGCTGTCGGTCTGGTCGCCGTCACCTGGCTCCTGGCTGAAAATGACGACCTCGGTCGCCGGGTCGAAGGGCGCGTCAACGCTTGCTGCAATCCGGGCGCGGATTGAGCGACTGCCGAAACGGTCCACGTAGGCCAGCAGTACGCGCCCGTCGGCCAGCATGGCAGGGCGAGCGGCCTGGTCGGCGAAACCCAAATCTTCGGCGTCCGTCCAACTCTGGCCGCTGTCAGTGCTGATGCGGCGGTGAATATTCAGGTAGCGGGCCGCGTCGGTATCGTAGGTCCAGGAGAAGGTTGCGACCCGGCCGTCCGGGGCGACGCCGCAGCGGAGATCCCAGTTGAAGATGCGGCCGCTGGGGTCCTCTCCGACTACGACCGGTTCTGCCCAGTTCGGGTCTACGGCCAGCTTTCCTGCGGAGCCAGGGTTCGCGGGCGACCTTTGATGATCATGGCAGTGCATGAAGACGACTTTTTGCATCCAGGGCGATGCGTCGTCGTACTGTTTGTTGGTCTCGATGCTCAACGCCAGGGAACCGTCGGCCAGCTGCAAGACGGGCGCCGTGAGGCTGGGGGGGCCGATCTCCGCCGGCATCGGTACGAGCCGCCATGGGGACCAGGTCTCGCCGTTGTCTTCCGAGTCTGCCAGGAGGACCGCCATGGGCAGACAGCCTTCGGTCTCCTCATTGAAGAGACCGCCGCCCGGCCAGGTCGTCCGGTCGATCCACATGGCCGCGGCAAGCAGATGGCCCGGAGACAGTTCCGTCAGATAACAGACGCGCAGCGACCCGTACAGGCCATCCAGCGTCGGATTCTCGAACGGCTTCCAGGGTTCGCTCCAGGCGCGGCCGCCGTCCAGAGAGCGGGCAAATTCGACCGTTTCATCCTCCGAGTCCTTGGTGGAGCCGGTGCGGTAGGTCGCCAGCAGCGTGCCGCTGTCGAGGGAAATGACTGTCGGAAAAGTGAGGATAGCGCGGGATGTACCGGGCTGGCCGCGGCTGAGTATACCGCTGTCGGTGATCTGCATTGCGTTGTTCACTCTGAGTTTGTTTGCGGATGAGTCAGCCGCGTTTCAACGCCGACCATGGTTATGTTGGAAGGAATTATGGGTATCCTACACCAGTTTGGCGCGCAATGCACAACGCCGAATGCCTCAGGGCGCGATTCAAAATGGGGGCGAGTTTCCGGCTGCCTCTGTCCAACCGCACAGGCTGCGGGCGAGACGCCCGCGATCCCAGTGAGGCGCCAGCGATCCACGAAGGACATCAAGAGACACGAAGGGGACACCCGCGATCTTTGCGCTGTCCAGCAGGGTCTTCTCATCCAGCTGGTCTCGCGGTGTCGCTGGCAGCGCAAACCCAGTGAGGCGTCCCCAAATCTGGCGCACACCCAACGTACAACTCGGTGATATGATAGCAGTGCAAACATGCTAAAATGACGTGACTTGGTAAGACGATTTTAAAAAGGTCGGGGTTGAAGTGATCAATCCCTGGGAAAGTGGATGAACACAACGAAGCTGACATCAGCGATTGAGGAGTACCTTACCGACCTGCGCCGGATCAGGGCGTCTGGCGGCGCCACAAGCGAGCGCTCCTACTACCCTCCTCTGTCCAACCTGCTGAACGCTATTGGAGGCATGCTCAAGCCCAGGGTATTCTGCGTCGGCGAGCTTGCAGAGCAGGGCGCGGGCCATCCTGACTTCGGTCTCTACGCTTCTCACCAGGTCCAGGGCGGTAAGCCGAGCAAAGGCCAGGCCCCCGAGCGCGGCGTGGTCGAAGTAAAGCCCGTCGCCGATGACGCTTGGCTCACGGCGTCCGGTGAACAGGTCAGCAAGTATTGGGATATGTATCGGCTCGCGCTCGTCACCAACACGCGGGACTTCGTGTTGCTCGGCGAGGACGCGGCAGGCCTGCCCACGAGTTTGGAGACATTCAGGCTCGCCGAAACCGCGGAGGAGTTCGAGCTTCGACTCGAAAAGCCCCGTGCCCTTGCGCGTGAACTCGGGGCCGGCCTTGGAGAGTACCTGTGCCGGGCGTTGTCCCATAGCGCGTCGATTACGGAGCCAAAATATCTCGCTTGGCTGATGGCCTCCTACGCGAGGGACGGGCTGGCGAGAGTGGAAGCCGCAGGCGACGCAGCATCTCTCCAGATCGTGCGCGCGGCCCTGGAGGAGGCCCTGGGCGTCCGCTTCGAGAGTGAGAAGGGTATGGCCTTCTTCCGTTCCACCTTGGTGCAGACCCTCTTCTACGGCGTCTTCTCCGCATGGGTGCTCTGGTCGCGCCAGACGCCCGCGCCCACCGGCCCATTCGACTGGCGAACTTCCGTCTGGCACTTGAGAGCGCCCATCCTGCGCGCCCTTTTCCAGCAGCTGTCCTCACCCGCACAGTTGCAGCCCATGGGCCTGGTAGAGCTGTTGGATTGGACCGCGGCGGCTCTCGACCGGATCGACCGCGTGTCCTTCTTTGACCGCTTCGACGCAGGAGAGGCCGTGTTGTACTTCTACGAGCCGTTCCTGGAAGCCTTCGACCCTGAGTTGCGCAAGCAACTGGGCGTTTGGTACACGCCCGCCGAGGTGGTGCGCTACATGGTCGCCCGGGTTGACATGGCGCTGAAGGAGGACTTGGGTATCGCCGACGGGCTGGCGGCCGAGAATGTCTACATCCTTGACCCATGCTGCGGCACCGGGACATACCTTGCCGAGGCGCTACGCCGCATAGCCGCCAACCTCCAGGGCAAAGGTCTGGGGGCGCTCACCGGGGCGCAGGTGAAGCAGGCGGCTACCTGTAGGGTGTTTGGGTTCGAGATCATGCCCGCGCCCTTTGTCATCTCCCATCTGCAAGTCGGCTTGACCATGCAGGCACTGGACGCGCCCTTATCCGAGGACGAGACAGAGCGCGCCGGGGTCTATCTCACCAACGCCCTCACCGGCTGGGAACCCAGCGCGCAGAATCCGCTGCCTTTCCCTGAGTTGGAGGAGGAACGCGACCGCGCCGAGAGGGTAAAGCGGGAGACGCCGGTCCTGGTCATCCTGGGCAATCCGCCCTACAACGGATTCGCCGGAATGGCCGTGGACGAGGAACGCGCACTCTCCACCGCCTACAGGAAGACCAAGCGGGTGAAGCGACCTAAGGGGCAGGGCCTCAACGACTTGTACGTCCGGTTCTTCCGCATGGCGGAGCGGCGCATCACTGAGAAGACGGGCCAGGGCGTCATCTGCTTCATCTCCAACTATTCGTGGCTGGACGGGCTCTCCTTCACTGGTATGCGGGAACACTACTTGCAAGCTTTCGATGCAATACGGATCGACTGCCTCAACGGCGACAAGTATAAGACGGGCAAGACGACGCCGGAAGGTGAGCCGGATCCTAGCGTCTTCTCGACACCGGGCGACCCCATTGGTATCCAGGTAGGGACGGCAATCACGACACTTGTACGCAAGTCCGACCACAAGCTGACAGAGAAGATCGATTTCCGCAACCTGTGGGGAACGGCCAAGCTAGAGGATTTGACGGCGACGGCCGAAACACGACCGGGTGATTTGTACGACAGTGTTGAGCCGAGTCTGCCGCTGGGTCTGCCTTTCGCGCCAACGGCGATGAACGCCAGATGGCCAGAATGGCCTGCGTTGCCGGATCTGTTCCCGACATCATTCGCAGGCGTAAAGACAAGTCGAGACAGGCTCTTAGTTGACATAGATCTCGACAAGCTGAAGGCGCGTGTGAAGGACTACTTTGATTCCCCAACTTACACGCTGCCCGGACCCGATGAGAAAGGATTCATTCGCTACGCATATAGGCCGTTCGATACGCGGTGGCTGTATTGGGAAGCCAGTGGCGGATTGCTAGACCGTCCGCGGCCCGACTACAAACCCCATGTGTTTAGCGGAAATCTGTGGATAGTTGCCCAACAGAAACCACGTCGAGAGTGGTCTCCTCCACAGATCATCTCAGACTTGGGTTGCCTAGACCTAATGGATCGAGGCGCTACCTGTTTTCCAGCATATTTGCATTACAAAGGTCTCGGTCTCGGCAGTAGCGGGTCGCAGCACAGTCCCAACCTGTCAGAGAAAGCTCATCGCTATCTGGAATGCCTGGAATTGGGTGTGGAGGACCTTTTCCACCATGTCCTCGCGGTAATGCACGATCCAGCATACGGTAAGGCCAACGCCGGGGCGCTCCGAATGGGGTGGCCTCGCATTCCCCTGCCGGGTTGGCCCGACGGCGGCTCCCCCGATGCGGCGGCGGAAATCGCCGCGTCGGCCGCGCGCGGCCGAGAACTGGCCGCTCTACTGGATTCAGACACGCAGGTCCCAGGCGTCACCACGGGTTTGCTGCGCCCAGAGACAGCCGCGGTCGCCGTGCCCTCCACAATAGATGGCGGAAACATGGACCGCCACGACTTTGACCTGACGGCGGGCTGGGGCTATTTCGGGCAGGGCGAGGCCGTCATGCCAGGTCAGGGCCGCATCGTCGAGCGTTCCTACACCGCGGACGAGCGCACCGCCCTGGGCGATTCCATTCAGACTCTTGGCGAGAGCGCCTTCGACATCTACCTGAACGACCGCGCCTACTGGCGAAACGTCCCCGCCGCCGTCTGGAGCTATCATCTCGGAGGCTACCAGGTCCTCAAGAAGTGGCTATCCTACCGGGAGCACGGCGTCCTGGGCCGGCCTATGACTCCGGAAGAGGTGCAACACTTCACGGACACCGCCAGGCGAATTGCAGCGTTGCTCGTACTGATGGAAACAGTATAGCAATCTCTCTTCGGGAGAGAGGGGCACGGGCGCCTTGGCTCGCCTCATTCAGGGCCGCGAATTGACCAGGGCCGGGGCGTTGCTGTTGTCGGAGGAGAGATAGTTTGGGCTCGGGCCTGCCACCTTCTTCACGAATTTCGATGTTTTGACATGGGCCGTATGTGATGCTATAGTGCCGCCCAATCACATCGCTGAGAAGCTTGTCCCTGACCGATTTGCCATTTCTGAACACAACTATATAGCCCCTGTTGCGCATTGGGTCGTCGTTGACCTGTACCCCACCGGTACAGTTCGACCATATCAGAAACAATCCTTCCTTTTTCTCATAAAACCAGTACTTTCAAGGAGGAGACGTAGATGTTGTCGACACGCAAGATCCCCAAGATGTGGATCATTCTGATGGCGCTGATGGCGATGGTCCTTGCCGTCTCGGCCTGCGCAGCGCCGGCGGCGCCGGCGGCCGATTCGGGAGAGATGGCCGCTGATAGCGACGACGAGATGATGGAGGAGCAACACTTCCGCGCGACGATTCCGTTCTTCGCGCAGGACTGGTCGCCGCTGCGAGGCGGGGGCTGGAACATGCACTACCTGGGATTCTGGAACGCCGGGCCGATGTACATTGATGAGCATGGCGAACTGCATCCTTATGTCTTCAACGAGTGGACGCCAAACGAAGACATGTCGCAGTGGACCTTCAAGATCGACCCGGACGCGGTCTATTCGGATGGAAGCGCCATCACCGCGCAGGACGTGGTGGCAACCTGGAATCTGATCGCCCATCCCGCGACCACGCACCAGCGCGTGACGCTGTTCCTCACCGGCGTTGTTGGCTTTGAGGACGTGTTCAACGGCGAGGCGATGGAGATGCCGGGTGTGGTCGCTCTGGACGACAGCACGGTGCAGGTGACGCTGGAAGGGCCGGACCCGCTGTTCCACAAGAAGCTGGCCACGAACCTGATTGGCCCGGTCAAGGCTTCGGTTGCGATCGGTGAGGACGGCTTCGAGGTTGCCGAGTGGTGGCATCCGAAGAACAATCCTGTTACCAGCGGCCCGTTCATGCCCGATGAGATGGATCTGAACAAAGGTGTGGTCACCTTTGTGAAGAATCCGAACTTCTGGGTGGCGGAACCGATGTTGGACAGATTCACCGTCACGTCAATTGAGGACACGACGATCGTTACGACGATGCTGGCCAATAACGAACTGGATCAGGGCTGGCCGCCGAACGACGCCACATCGCAGGCGCTGCTGGGCGCGGACTACTTTGAATGCGGCCAGGCGCCCGGCATCGGCGGCTTCTTCATGAATCCCACGATAGAGCCGACCAACGACATCAACTTCCGCAAGGCGCTGATCCTGGCGGTAGACAGGGAGCAGATCTTCAACCTGTCCAGCCCTGACGGCAGCGGCTGGGTACCGACGGGTGAACCGCTGCGAGCATTGCCGGGAGCGGATCCCAACTTTGTGCCGCATCCTTACGATCCTGATGCCGCCAAGGAAGCGTTGGCAGCTTCGGCCTATGCCAACGCGGCCGACGTACCCAAGATGATCCTGGCCGGCGTGAGCAGCCCCGGGACCGAGGTGCTGGCGCAGTACATGGCGGAGCAGTGGCGCCAACTGTTCGGCATCGAGGCGATCGAGATGAGCCCGCAGTTTGACAGCTGGGAAGGCCCCGGCGCGCCGGCGCTGTTCCGCGACGGCGCGGGCGTGCGCGTTCCCGATGCGGCGTTGATGCTGCTCGGTTCATTGCACTCCTCGTCCAACCTGGCGCGCAACATCATGGGCGGCTATGCTGATCCTGAGGTTGATGCGCTGATCGAAGAGGCTGTCACCCTGGGAGCCGACGATCCGAACCGCATTGCGCTGGCACAGCAGGCGCAGCAGCTCTTCCACGACCAGTGGATGGTCATTCCGATCGGCACCGGCTGCGGCGGCTCGGTCAAGGGCGGGGCGATGCCCTGGGTGCATGGCACGCGGCGCAACGCCGATGCCCAGTTCGTCGAGCCGTGGAAGATTTACATCGAGCATATGGAATAGCAGGCAGCGATATCTGAAATCGTTGTGATGCTGTGGCAAAGGCGTCAAGATCTCTCTGGCGCCTTTGCCCGCGTTTTCTTACGAGCAGAAACTGTCTGCTTTGTGGGTGCCTTTGCCCGGTCCCGGCGCCTGCAGGCCGGTCATAGCGTCCCAACTGTGACACCGAAGGAATAGCAATGGGTCAATACATCCTGCGCCGCATCTTATATTGGATCCCGGCACTGCTTCTGCTGGCGATGTCGGTGTATGCGATGGCCTTTTTCGGCGCCGGCGATCCGATCAAGTTGATGTTCCTGCGCGAAGAGGGTGATGTGACCTATGACGCCCAGCGGTTGGACGCAATCCGCCGAGAGAAGGGCTTGGACCGTCCCTTCCTGGTGCAGTTCGGAGAGTACACCTGGCATCTTGTGCAGGGCGACCTGGGCATGTCGGTAATTTCGGGGCGCTCCGTCAATGACATGGTCGGCGCGACCGCGCCCGTCTCGTTCCAGATTGGGATCGCTACCGTGATCCTGGTCGCGATCCTCGGTATACCATTAGGCATATTAGCCGGCCTCAACCACAATAATTGGATAGACAATTCAATTCTTGGCTCCGCGCTCTTCATCAGCGGCGTCCCAAGCTACGTCGTCGGGCCGATGCTGATGGTCTTTCTGGTATTGGGATTGGGCATCATGAAGACGACGCCCTATGGGTGGGAAGGCCTGTTCAGCAAGAAGGCGATCCTGCCCATGTTTGTCATGGTTTTTGGCTCGATCGCGATCGTCATCCGCCAGACACGGTCAGGCGTGCTGGAGGTATTGTCGGAGGACTATGTGCGGACGGCGCGGGCCAAGGGCGTGCCGGAGTTCATGGTGATCGTCCGTCATATGTTGAGACCAGTGCTGACGCCGGTTGTTACAGTCTTAGGGCAGATGTTGATCGGGATTGTAAACGGCGCCATCATCGTCGAAAAGATATTCGGCATCCCCGGGCTGGGCCGTCTGACGATCGACTTCACCTACGGCGTTGATTATCCTGTCATCGTGGCGATCACTTTGATCGGCGCCTTTCTGGTGATGGCGTTGAACCTGTTGGTGGACATCACCTATCCGATATTGGACCCGCGGGCGGCCCAGGCCATGACCGGCGTAGAGGACTGAGAGTCGTTGACATTTTGGGGAGGCCGGCGGGTTGTCTGAACTGTGGCACGGCAGTGGATAGTGGCGAGTGAATAGTGGATAGTAACGGCCGCAGCAGACCATTATCCACTAACCACTGGTGTTGGATTAACTGTGATTTGTGCCGCCGCGATCCACGGAGGGCCGCGGAGAACACCTTTTTTATCCACGAAGGGACACGAAGGGGCACTAAGAACACCGAAGGCGTAGCGGATTTTCTTTGCGCAGCTGTGCGGTTCTGCGAGGATCAGTCGCTCTTTGCTCCCGCAAATCACTTTTCTGACAAACGTCAACAAGCCCTGGTGTTCTCAGGGCAATAGGTAGAAATCAGGCTTCTACATTTTCACGCGTGTGCAGGTATGCCTATAGGGCAGGGCGCGAATAGAGAACGGGCAAGTGGTGAGGGATGACGACCCAGGAAATGACGGCAACGAGCGAGATCGAAATAGCGGAGGCCAGCCGCACGAATCTGTGGCGGGACGCGGTGGCGCGATTGGCGGCGAACCGTCTGGCCGTTGTGGCTATTTTGCCGATTGTACTCCTGTTTTTCATCGCAGCTTTCGGCCCATACCTGACCCCTTATGATTTTCTGGCACAGGATTTTACGGCACGGTTGGCTTCACCATCCAGTGCCCACTGGCTTGGTACCGACGAGTTGGGACGCGATGTTTTCAGCCGCATCCTCTACGGCGCGCGCACGGCCGTTTCCGTGGGCCTTGTTTCGACCGCAATCAGCCTGATCGTCGGGCTGGTGATGGGTTCGCTGGCAGGTTACCTGGGGGGACGGGTCGACATGCTGGTCGTATGGCTGACCGACGTGACGCGCTCGATGCCGGCGCTGCTGCTGGCGATTGTGATCAACCTGACGCTGAAAGTTCCGCTCGAAGCCTGGATGGAACAGATGTATCTTGCGACCAAGAACACTTTCTTCCGCCAGACGATGTGGGTGGACCTGGTACTGGTCTTCGGCGCGCTGGCGCTGATCCAGTGGCCCGGCTACGCGCGCCTGATCCGGGGCCAGATCCTTTCGATCCGCAGCCGCAACTACGTTCTGGCGGCGCGCGCCCTGGGCATGCCAACCGGGCGAATCCTCACTCGTTACGTTATTCCCAACGCGATGGGACCGCTGATCGTTGCGGTCAGCGCCGGGATGGGGGGCGCGATGGTGCTCGAATCGGCGTTCAGTTTTCTGGGCGTCGGTGTGCAGTTGCCCATCCCCAGCTGGGGGAAGATGATCAGTGACGGACTGCGCATGTGGCAGACGCATCCCCATCTTCTGGTCGGCCCTGCAGTGATGATGGCGGTGATCACGGTCTCGTTTGCCTGGCTGGGCGACGGCCTGAACGACGCGCTCAATCCCCGCCAGTGGGGCGGATAAGTCTATTGGTTGGAAGCTGGCGGGGCGCCTGCCCGTTGATTGACGTCCTCCGGCTGCAGTAGATGAAAGCGACAACGGCGACCATGTCCGTTCTTCTCAACGTGCAAGAATTGCAGACCCGCTTCAAAGTGCGCAAGGGTTACGTGTACGCTGTCAACGGCGTCTCCTTCACCCTGGAGGAGGGCGAGACGCTGGCGGTGGTGGGCGAAAGCGGCTGCGGCAAAAGCGTTACGATGCTGAGCCTGGTACGGCTGTTGCCGCCTGCGGCCAGCATCGAGAACGGGCAGGTGCTGCTGCGGGGCGAAGATTTGTTGCAGCTTGACCTGCGCCAACTGCGCGACGTGCGCGGGGGCCAGGTCGGCATGATCTTTCAGGACCCGATGACCTCGCTCAACCCGTTCATCAACATCGGCACGCAGATGGCCGAACCGCTGATCTATCACCGGGGGATGAGCAAGAAGGAGGCGCTCGACCGCAGCGCCGAACTCCTGGAAATGGTCGGCATTCCTGACGGTAAGGCGCGGTTACGGGAATACCCGCATCAGTTTTCAGGTGGTATGCGCCAGCGGGTGATGATCGCCATGTCGATGTCCTGCGAACCGGCAGTTCTCATCGCGGATGAGCCGACGACCGCGCTTGACGTCACGATCCAGGCGCAGATCGTCGAGCTGGTCAAGGAGCTGCGCGACCGGTCGGGCGTGGCAGTGATCTGGATCACGCACGATCTGAGCGTGGTGGCGGGCATCGCCGATCGGGTCATCGTCATGTATGCAGGCTACATCGTCGAGGAGGCGCCGGTCGATGCGCTGTTTGAAGACCCGCGCCATCCTTACACGGTCGGACTGATGGGTGCGCTGCCCAGTTTGGAGGGAGAGACGGGCACTCGCCTGACGACGATCGGCGGATCGCCGCCCGACCTGGAAGACCTTCCTGATTATTGTCCCTTTCATCCCCGCTGCCCCTATGCCATCGACCGCTGCCTCAAGGAAAACCCGATGCTGGAGCCGGTCGCCGAAGCCAGTGACAAAGGGCATCGTGCGGCCTGTTGGGTCGATATTCGCGACGTGAAAGTCCAGACTGACACTGCAGCTGCCGGCGGCTAACGGGGAAAAACTCACAGTGTACGCATTACCTGTTCCAGATTCCCGGATATGAGCCAAACAGAGCGTAGCAACGGCGCCCCCCTTGTGCGGGTGGAAAATCTGACCAAACATTTCTCCGTGCGCATAGGCGCTTACGGTGAGACCAAGGCCACGGTCCATGCGTTGGACGATGTATCCTTTGACGTACAGCGGGGTGAAACGCTGGGGCTGGTGGGCGAGTCGGGCTGCGGCAAGTCGACCGCCGGGCTGACGCTGCTCCAATTGCATCGCCCGACTTCGGGAAAGGTCTTCTTCGACGAGAGCGAGGTTACCGGGCTTTCGGACAATGAGTTGCGCCCGCTGCGCAGGCGGATGCAGATCATCTTCCAGGACCCCTATTCTACGCTCAGCCCGCGCATGACGATCGGCAACGCTATCGGCGAACCGCTTTGGCTGCACGAATTGGCAAGCGGGCAGGAAGCGCAGGAGCGGATCGCCAAGCTGCTCGACGACGTAGGGCTGAACCCGGCCTTTGCGTTTCGCTACCCGCACGAATTTTCCGGCGGACAGCGCCAGCGGGTGTGCATCGCCCGGGCCCTGGCATGTGAACCGGAGTTTATCGTCTGCGACGAACCGATCTCGGCGCTGGACGTGTCGATTCAGGCCCAGATCATCAACCTTCTGCAGGACTTGCAGGAGGAATACCATCTTACCTATCTCTTTATCGCGCACGATCTGGCCGTGGTGCGCCATATCAGCGACAGGGTGGCGGTGATGTACCTGGGCCGCGTGGTGGAAATGGCTCCCAAGGAGCGTCTCTTTGACAACCCTCTGCATCCCTATACCAATGCGCTTCTGCTGTCCGTGCCTGTGCCCAATCCCCGCCAAGAGCGGCAACGCGAACATACTGTCATAAGCGGCAATGTGCCGAGCGCTATCAATCCACCCAGCGGTTGCCGCTTCCATCCCAGATGCCCTCTTGCCTTTGAACCTTGCGATCATGTGGTGCCCGAGTGGCGGGAGGCAGAACCCGGTCACTGGGTCGCATGTCACGCGGTGTGACACGCAGGCCGCGCCGGCGCGCAAAACAGTTGAAGACAACATTTCATCCCTTCCGCACTCCCTCCACCAGACGTCACAAGGCAGCTGATGAATAAAATTCTTGCGGGCGACTTCTTGGTATTGGCGGAGTCTCCCGACAGAAAGACCGTATATACCGGCTCGCCATGTCTGGCGCAGCTGCCTTCGGGCCGCCTGATAGCCAGTTATGAATGGTTCCGCCCGCAGCCGCTCGTTGAGAAAATCCCCGATCAGCTCGAAATCCTGGTGAGCGACGACGATGGCAGCCGGTGGCGCAAGACCGCGACGCTGGACATCATCTGGCCTTCATTGTTTGCCGTGGAAGACACGTTGTACTGCATCGGCAACCGCCGCCTGAGCCGGGAGATCATCATCGCGCGGTCGGAGGACGGGGGAGAGAGCTGGAGCGAACCTTCCCAACTGTTTGGCGGCCGTCATCACAACGCCCCTACCAGCATACTCTTCCGCCGGGGGTACGTCTATCGTGCATTCGAGACCTGCCCGGTCGGCGATGACGCGGTCGGCAGGAGCCAGTGGGAGTCGCTGGTGGTGGCGGGCGACCTGTCGCGTGACCTGCTCGACCCGTCCGCGTGGCGAATGTCCAACAAGGTCCATTTTCCCGGCGTGCCGGACGCGCTCAGCCAGCGCCGCTACCAGGCCAGCGCGGCGGACAAGGTGGTGGAGGACTGTTTCATTGAGGGCAACATCATTGACGTGCGGGGGGAGATGCGGGTACTGCTGCGCACGATCATTGACGGTCATACCACGGGGGGCATGGCCTCGGTCTGCAGCCTGGAGGACGACGGGGAGAGGCTGGACTACAGGTTTGTGCAGTTCTATCCGATGCCGGGCGCGCAGTGTAAGTTTCACATTGTATTTGACGAAGTGAGCGACCTCTTCTGGACGACGGTGTGTCTGCCGACCGACACCTGGCAGGAGCGAGAGCCGTTGCGCAGGGTCGGTTTCGCCAGCCCGCCCGGCAACGAGAGGCGCATCCTGATGTTGATGTACAGCCTGGACGCCTTGAACTGGTTCCAGGCCGGCTGCGTGGCGATGAGCCGCAGCATTTTCGAGGCATTCAGCTATGCTTCGCAACTGATCCGGGGCAACGATCTGCTGGTAATATCGCGCACGTCTCAGGGAGGGTTCAACCAGCATGACACAAATCTTGTCACGTTGCACCGCATCGAGAATTTCAGAGAACTGGCTCTCGATCTGAAGCCGTCCTACAGCAGGGGTTCGCCCAAGAGCTGACAGATCATAAAGGGTAAAAGGGGGCAGGAAAATGAAACTGGGCACATTCATGATGCCGCTGCATCCGCCGGAAAAGGACCGCACGCTCGGATTCGAAGAGGATATCGAGTTTGTGGTGCGGGCGGACGAGTTGGGATTCACAGAAGCCTGGATCGGCCAGCATCACACGCTGGCGTGGGAACCGATCCCGTCGAACGATGTCTTTATCGCCAATGTACTGCCGCGCACCAAGAATATCCGGCTCGGCAGCGGTGTCTCGATATTGCCTCAGCATCATCCTGTCAATGTTGCAGTGCGCCTGGCATATCTGGACCATTTGTCTCGCGGCCGCATCAACTGTGGTTTCGGCCAGGGTGGTGTGCCAACCGACTGGGGGCTTTTCGATCTGCCCGATCCGGCGACGCAAGGGCTGATGACAGTCGAGAGCATCGACATGATCCTCAAGCTATGGCAGACCGATCCGCCCTTCGACTTTGAGGGGGACTTCTACCATATCAAGCTTGAGGGGGGAAACCCTGAGCTTGGAATCGGGGAGCTGTTGCAGCCCTACCAGAAGCCGCACCCTCCCGTTGGTATGAGCATCATTCGCGGCCAGTCGCGGGCGGCCTACATGGCTGGCGAACGGGGCTACATGCCGATCAGCACGAACGTGGTGGCCGGCTCCACGCTCGCCGAGCACTGGCAGACCTACTGCAAAGGCGCCGCTGATGCAGGGCGGGCTGAACCGGACCGGGAAATCTGGCGCGTGGCGCGCAGCATCTTCATCGACGAGACGACCGAAGCTGCCTGGGAACGGGCGAGCAACGGCGCGCTGGCAGGTTCAATGGCCTACTTGCGCTGGCTGATCGATTCAGCCAACATGCTCAGCGTTCTGAAGGGCGACCCGGAGATGCCCGACGAAGACGTGACGGTGGAGTACATGCTGAAAGACCTGTGCATCATCGGCGACAAGGAAGAATGTCTGCGCCGGCTGCATGAACTGTGGGAAGAGACGGGCGGCTTCGGCACGCTGCTGATGATCGCCCATGACTGGGACGACAAAGATAGATGGCTGGCCTGCATGGAAACACTTGCTAACGAGGTTGTGCCCGCGCTCAGAAGCACATTTGGAAGAAGGCCAATAAGCGCCTCTTGAAGAGTAGCATAGGCAATTCACCAAACAGGGAGAATTGGGATGCGAGTTTCGAAAGCTCTTTTGGGACTGGCGCTGGTTACTTCGCGCTGGTGATTGGTCCAATGTGGACGACTGGACGCCACTTTCTTCATTTGCAATCGGGTAAACTCCCGGCATCGGAACCGTATTTGATTCAAAGAGACACAGTCAGGAAAACTGATTTATGGCGAGAATGGGGGAGAGCTGGAGGGGAGGCGCTGGTAGACGCACGATTGTGGGCGGAAGTATACTCACTGGTATTCCAATACCAGTAGTAATTTTGGGGCTTGCCATCTCTTTGGAGGAGGAACTAAGTCGCGTGGCAAAAATGAATGGAGGAGAGGCGCTGGTCCGATCACTGGCGGCGGAAGGGCTGCGGGCCGTCTTCGGCGTGCCTGGGGCGGGCCAATACGAGGCGATCGACGCCCTGTATTCGACGCCGAGCATTCGCTACATTTCAGTGAGGCACGAGCAGGCTGCCAGCTACATGGCGGACGGATATGCGCGCGCCAGCGGCGAGGTTGCCGCGGCCCTGGTGGTAGAGGGACCGGGTCTTTTCAACGCCATGTCGGGGGTTGCCACCGCCTATGCCACGTCTTCACCCATACTGGTCGTCAGCGGAGGACACCACCACCGCAAGAAGGGTCTGGAGCTCAGTGAAGAGGCCTGGCTGGGCCCATTGACAAAGTGGGTTGGCCGCGCCCAGAGCCCTGCGGAGATACCCTCCCTGGTACAGGAAGCGTTTGTGCAGTTGCGCTCGGGGCGGCCCCGTCCTGTTGGAATTGAGGTGCCGCCGGCCGTGTTTGCAGCGAATGAGGAGGTCAGCCTTGTTGAGCCGGCGGGCGGTTCGGCGGCCTCTGTTGAACCCGACCCACGGGCAGTCCGGCGGGCGGCGGAGCTGCTTACATCGGCCCGGCGACCGGTCATTTGGGCCGGCGGAGGCGTGATGCGCGCAAAGGCCGCCACGCTGGTGGCCGAACTCGCCGAGTATCTGCAGATCCCGGTCGTAACGACGCGACAGGGCAAGGGAACTATTTCGGAACTCCATCCACTCTCCCTGGGTATGGCCGAGATGCGCTTTCAGCCTCTGCGAAACTGGCTCTCAAAGCGGGAACTGATATTAGCTGTGGGCACGAGCCATTACTCAAGCGGGGACAGTCAGCAGGTCATTCGGATTGACGTCGACGAGGATCCGAGATCGGCGGTGGCGATTATGCACCTGGCGATCCAGGGCGATGCCTATCCGGCAGTGATGGCGCTCAACAGGGCGGTAGCTGCTGCCGGGCCAGTCGCGTGCGGACAAGGCAGACGCGGTTCAAGCCGAGGTCGCGGAGATCAGCGGGGCACGTTTCGAACCGTCCCGGCAGTTGCAGCCGCAGTGGGGTTTCATGGAGGCGATCCATGCGGCGCTGCCGGATGATGCGATCGTGATCCAAGGCATGAACCAGATGGGCTACTACAGCCGCAACTATTTCAGAGCAAAGGGGCCGCATTCGTATCTGACCAGTTCTTCGCACGGGACGCTGGGCTGCGCCTATCCGATCGCGCTGGGCGCGAAAGTCGCCTGCCCGGAACGAACCGTCGTTTCGCTTTCCGGTGACGGCGGCTTTCTATACAATGTGCAGGAGCTGTCGACCGCTGTTCAGTACGGTATCAATGCGGTTGCGGTCGTATTCAACGATAATGCCTACGGCAACGTCCTGCGCGCACAGATGGAGGAGTTCGACGGCCATGTCCTCGGCACCAGGCTGCACAACCCCGATTTCGTCGCGCTGGCGCAAAGTTTTGGCGCGCACGGCGTGCTGGTAGAGGACGCGGACGCGCTGCAGGAGGCGCTGGAGGAAACGGTTGGCGCAGAGAACGGCAAACCGACTCTGATTGAAGTTCCGGTGGGGATGTTGGACAGAGAGTTCTGAGGGAGGTGCAGGCATGGCGGACGTTTCCAATCTGAAAAAGCGCATACACAGGGGCGATGTGATCTTTGGCGTGGGAGCGCAGGTCTATTTCAACCGCACCCAACTGGAAGATCTGATGGCCCAGGGCGACTACAGCTTCGTTTACGTGGACAGCCAGCACACGGCGTTCTGCGAAATTGACCTGGAAAACTTTTGCGGTCACGCCGAACAGTTGGGGATTCCCGTGCAGTTGCGCATCCCCCACACGCGCCACACCTACTTGGTCGGTCGCTATCTCGACCTGGGACCGACCGGCATCATGGTGCCGGAGGTGGAGAATACGGCGGAGGTAGATGAAGCGATCAAGTATTTCTACTATGCACAAGTAGGGCGGCGGAGCTCGGGCGGCATGGCGCGTCGCAACCTGGCGGCGTTTGGCGAACCGGCCAATCCAGGCTCTATCGACCGGCTGGCGTATGCCGACTGGTGGAACAGCAACGGCTTCCTGGCGATTCAACTGGAGTCGGTCGAGGCTGTTATCAACGCGGGCAAGCTGGCCAAGCCGGGCGTCGACCTGCTGTCGTTCGGGCCGAACGATCTGCGCTTCAGCATGGAGAGTCTGCCGCACAGTCCGTTCAAGACGGTGGACGAGTGCATACGGCATGTGCTGGAGCAGATGAAGGACAGTACGGTGCAGGTAAGTTTGGGGGCTGCCACTGCGGAGGAGCGGGACAGGCTAATCGGGATGGGCGTGACGGTGTTGCAGGTTGCGCCAGGGTTGTGAGCGAATTCAGTGCCAACCCTACCGCTGAACTTCTCCTCCCCTGAACGGTTCCCGCTTTAGTTTCTCCACCCGCAGCCTTCTCCAAATCGTTTCCGATCTAAGGGCGCCCAGATTTCTCCTAAATACTGGGCCTAGGGTACAATCCGCACTATTCCGCTAGCCGTCACTTGCGGCACCCAGTTTTCATACCGAACGCCCCATCCGATCCTCGCTATGGAGCGCGTCGGTTCAAATCCAGCAGCTCACCAACCTTCACCTCAATCTCAACAGGAGAACATGCCATGAAGCGCTACTCAGTTTGGATGGCCATCCTCATCTTCAGTCTGCTCATCGTCGGCTGTGTCGCGGCAGCGCCTGCCGGCGAAATGATGGAAGATGAGGGCCCCAAAGTACTGGTCGTCGGCACCTCGCAGGAGCCCGAAAACGTCTTTATCATGTGGGGCTCGACGCGCACCGGCTCGGACGTCATGTCCTTCATGTGGCGCAAACCAATCGCCTTCGGCGGCGACAACCAGCCCTTCGCCGAAATTCTGGAGTCGCTTCCCAGCCAGGCCGACGGAACCTGGGTCGTTGACGAAGAGGCGGGCACCATGCAGGTGACCTACAACTTCCGGCAAGGGTTGAAGTGGTCCGACGGCGAGGAAATCACCGTCCACGATCTTGCCATGGCCTTCGAAATCACCTCGGATCCCAACTACATTTACTATTCCGAGAGTTTCCCCGTCGAAAGCATCGAGATCGTTGACGACTACACCGCGATTCTCCACTATCGCGGCATCAACCTGTTCCCGGACCAGGAAGTGCGCACGCACGTGATTCCGGAGCATATCTACCGGCCGCTGTGGGAAGAGGCCAAGGCCAAGGGCGGCAACGTCTGGGAAAACTTCGGCAACATCGAGCAGGTTTCCATCAAGCCGGTCGTTAATGGCCCTTACATGATGGAAGAGTGGGTGCCGGGCAGCCATATCCGCCTGGTCCGCAACCCCCACTTCAACATCGGTGAAGAGCCCTCGATCGATGAGGTCCTTTACCGCATCATCCCCGACCTGAACAGTCTCGCCGTCAGCGTCGCCAGCGGCCAGGTACATCTTACCGACGGCTGGCTCTCGCTGGAGCAGGCGAACGCCATGGACTCGGCGCCTGAGGTCGACCCCCTCTTTGTCCCGGCCCTGTGGCTGGAGCATGCCACGATCCAGGTCAATCGCCCGCCTTTGAGCGACAAGCTGGTGCGTCAGGCCGTTCTGACTGCGGTCGATCGCGACGCGATCAACGACGCCCTCTTCAAGGGGCAGCAGCCGCCGGCTCATTCCTGGATCAACTCTTCTCATCCGGCCTACAACCCCGACGTGCGCCAGTACAACTACGATCCTGACGAGGCGCTTCGACTGTTGGCCGAGGCCGGCTACACGCCGAACGCCGACGGCCAGTTGGCCGATAGCGACGGCAACCTATTGGAGATCCCGATAACCACGATCTCCGGTGACCGCACACGCGAACAGGTTGCAGCGCTGGTCCAGGCACAGTGGCAGGAAATCGGCATTACGACCGAGGTCAACCCCGTGTCCGCGCGCCTGCTCTTCTCTGAGACGCTCTTTGATCCGCCCAACTTCGAGGGCATCGCTATCTGGCGCTGGGTATTCAACGCTAGGGTCGAACCGCGCGGCTTCTGGTATCCCGGTGAATCGGCCGCACAGTTGGACCAACTCTTCGCCGAGGGGAACTCCTGGGCTGAGAATGAGCGTAACAAAGAGTTGATCGATATGATCGACGCCGAGCTCGACCAGGATAAGCGCTACGCGCTCTTGCGCGAACAGCAGGCCATCTGGGCCGAAGAGCTGCCCGTGCTGCCGATTTACTGGCACGTACGCGTGGCCACGGTCAACACCGCACTGGAAGGATACCAGCCTGCTGACCAGGCCATGCTCGGCTGGAATGTAGAGACCTGGGAACTGAAGTAGAATCCGTATCTTGCGAGCAGGGTGGGTGGCATAGCGCCGCCTGCCCTGCCCCTGGCACTTTGACCGGCGGCCGTGAACTCGTGCGGCAGCCGGGTAACGACGCCGCCACGGTTCTCCACCCATGAGCCAGTACATTCTGCGCCGCTTTCTGCAGATGATCCCCACAGTGTTGATCATCACGGTGGCCGTCTTCTGGATGCTCAAACTGGCTCCGGGCGACCCTCTCGATCTGCTTCTGGCCGGCAACCCGGACATTTCACCCGAACACGTCGAACACATAAAGAAACTTTACGGCTACGACCGGCCGATCTATGAGCAGTACGGACGCTGGCTGTGGCAAGTCGTGCAGGGCAATCTGGGTTACTCACGCATCTACCATCGACCGGTTCTCTCCATTATTCCGGACCGGCTGCTGAACACACTGGTTCTTACCGGTTCCAGCCTCATCCTGAGCCTTCTGGTTGCAATCCCTATCGGTGTATACACCGCGCTGCGGCAATACTCGATCCTTGATTATTTCTTCTCTTTCTTGTCATTTTTCGGGATAGCTATGCCTGTTTTCTGGTTTGGCTTGATCCTGATCCTGTTCTTGTCCGTGCAGTTGAAGTTGCTGCCACCGGGGGGCCACTACTCTTTGGAACAGGACGCGGGCCTCCTTACGGTCCTGCGCTATTCCATCATGCCAGTAATCGTACTCAGCCTGTTCAGCATGGCCAGCTGGATGCGCTACATGCGTTCCGGCATGTTGGAAGTGATCCACGAGGACTATGTGCGCACCGCCCGCGCCAAAGGCTTGGCGGAGGGCAGAGTCGTCGTCCGTCACGCGCTAAAAAATGCTCTCATCCCCATGGTCACCCTGATCGCGTTGAGCATTCCCGGCCTCATCAGCGGCGCGGTGCTCACCGAGACGATCTTTTCCTGGCCGGGTATGGGGCGGTTGATTTACGACTCACTCATAAACAATGATTTCAACATCGCCATGGCGGTCTTTCTGATCTTCGCCTTTCTCGTGGCCCTCTTCAACCTCGCCGCCGATATTCTCTACGCTTTCATCGATCCCAGAGTGGTCTACACATGAGTGCATACGGCTCGGCTTTAGCGACACTGTCCAAGCGCCCAAAAAAGCGGACTTCCTGAGGTTCTTGGCAACTGGGGACTGACATGGCAAGCGAGTTGATCCAGGAACACCAGACCCGTACATACTGGCAGGATGTCTGGCAGCGTCTGCGCCGTCACCGCGTCGCGCTCGTCGCCCTTATCGTCTTCGGGCTGATCATCCTTTACTCGGCGGCCGGGCCCTTATTCTCCACTTACTCAATTTCCAAGACGGATCTACGGTCGCGCCTGATCGCGCCCTCCTCCGAACACTACTTCGGTACCGATGAACTGGGCAGAGATATCGCCCTGCGCATTATGGTAGGCGGGCGGGTTTCGCTTTTCGTCGGCTTCAGCGTTTCGCTGGTCAGCCTTCTTATCGGTGTGCTGATTGGCTCGACATCGGGCTATTTCGGCGGGCATCTCGACAGCGTGCTTATGCGCTTTACCGACATCATGCTCTCGATCCCCAGTCTGCCCCTTTTGCTCATTCTATCCCGCTACGGGGGCGGATCGGTGTTGAGCATTATCCTGATCCTCTCGGCCTTCAGTTGGATGGGACTGGCTCGCATCGTTCGCGGCACGATTCTCTCGATCAAGCAGCGCGATTTTGTGGAGGCCGCGCGGATGACCGGCGCGCGCAACGGCCGCATCGTGTTTCGCCATATCCTGCCCAGTACGCTGGCTCCCGTCATCGTCAACGCCACGCTGACCCTGGGCTTCGCCATCATCGCTGAATCGAGTCTCAGCTATCTTGGATTGGGCGTTCAGCCGCCGACTCCGACCTGGGGGCAGATGCTGATCGGCGCTCAGCAGTTCATGGAGACCGCGCCGTGGCTGGCTCTGATTCCTGGAATGTTTCTATTCGTGACCCTATTGTGCATCAACTTTCTTGGCGACGGGCTGCGCGACGCCCTCGACCCCAAGATGACGCTGCAAAACTGAATCCCGTTCACACAGCAGGACTCCCCCTCTGAAATAGCAGACCGGACGTCCGCAAGCGTCGAAACCATTAGAGGAGCTCCCATCAGTGCCATCCGAACGAACCGAACTCTCTGCCAATATCGGTATTCTCTGGAGCGAAAACACGCGGCGCGCCAACGCCGCAGAGGCGCAGCGCACCGGGGCCATCTACACCTTCGAGGACGCTTGGGGACAGAACAAGAACTGGCTCAAGGGACAGTACGCCTATCTCGCGCCGAGCACCGTTTCAGCCTCCCTCAACCGCTTCAACCTCAAACACGATTTCATCGGCGACGACCGACTGGCCGACAGCCTGTCTGACGACATCTCGCTCCTCTTCCTGCCCAGCGCCCACAGCCTGACCCAGGAGGCCATAGACGCCATCGGACGTTGGTTGCAACGGGATGATGCCTTCCTTTTCGTAAGCGGACCAACCAACCTGCCGCCTGAACTGCTTGGTCTCGAAAGCCTGGAACTGGCCCGCACTGACGGATACACTGCTTGGCAGTGGAACAGCGTCAGCCCCTTTGGCGACCGCGCCAAGTGGGAAGAGTGGTACATCTCCGGCTACAAAGGTTTCTTCACCTGCTTTGCTGAAGCGAAGACCGGCGCTTCCGTTCTGGCCGATCTGCTGGAGGTCGATGGCGACCTTTCAGGGCCGGACTCCGCCTCCCTGCAGCGAGTAGGCGCCGGTATCGTGCAGACGGAGAAGAGCCTCTTCATCGCCAACGCGCTTTTCGAGCACATAGGGGGCATCTGGCAGGCCCATTTGAACGCCGAGGAAGTGCGGCGCTGGTTCAACCCGTTCAACTGGGCCGAAACACTTCTCTACCAGTTGCGCGCCATCCTCTGGTCTTGCGGCCAGGAATGCCATTGGAATACGCGCCTGCGTACCTTCGGCAGCTACGACGGCGTCATGAACATCCGCCACGACCCGGATAAGTCGGTCGACATGACGATGCTCCGCTATCAGGGCGAGCACCTGATACCGGCTACACACACGCTGCTCGACGCCAACATCTCTCCCGAGGCAACCACAACCGAAATGGATCAGGAGTGGGTCCGGGAGATCTCCAGGCACGAGTTCATCGAGATCGGCCTGCACAACGACGCCATCCAGGAGTCACCCCCCAAGTGGATGATGGGCGCCAACCTCGCCCGCCACGTCATCGAATCCGAGAAAAACCTGGGCGTCCGTCTCTACACCGGCGGACGCCACGGCGGCTACAGCGTTTACCCCGAAATGATCGACGCCATGGACTATCTCTACCAGACCGTGCCCCACTTCCTCGGTCTGGGTACCTTCCACTTTCATCTGATGGCCGAATATGGCGATCGGAGGCCCAACCCGCAGTTGGACGACATGGTGGTCACCTACCAGACGCTTACCTCACCGACGATCGCCAGTCCCGGCTTTTGGTTTCCATTCCATGGTGTAGTCAGCACAACTGAAGAGTGCCGTCAATTGCGCGGTTGGGACATCACCCACGAGTACGATCCGCCGCCCGATGTGATAGATGCGGTCTACGAGCGGCCCAACAGCAAAGACAAGGATCCCAATACCGCCCTACAAGACGGCGTTTACCAACTGCAGTATCACCCCTTGTTCACCGTCGATCCCAGCTACAACAACGGCCGCGGCACCTTCGACTGGATGTGTTACGGCATTCGCCGCGCCGAGCGTCTCAACTTCTGGCAAGCGACCCAGCGGGAGATCTACCAGCGCATGCAGGACTACGAAGATATCCTGTTCCGCGTGACCGACGGCGGGAAGACCATCCAGGCGCACAACCCCATGGGTAGGACGATCGAGGAATTGATGGTGGAAACGGCGAACCCGGTCGGGGCCCCGGAACAAGCGGGGCCGGACGCACTGGGCGCGGGGGCAGTTTCTGACGAGAGCGAGTCAACACCGGAGCCGGACTACGCATCGCTGCGCCTCGAATTGCACCAGGGACCGATTCGCGGGAGCAACTACCTGGCGCACATCGTAGGAAATCGCTTCTTTACCCTGCCCCGGCTCGAACCGGGCGCATCCTGTACAATCCGCCTGGAAGACGGCGCCCCCCATCCCTTCGTCGCCCAGGCCAACAGCAAGAGCATGCGTTTCGTCGACGTATGGTACGCCCCCGAGACGAGCGAGCTCACCATCAGCGCCTACGTTATTCGCTACCAGGGACTGGTCGTGCAAGGATACAATCCGGGCGATCGCGTCCATGTCGCAGTGGACGGCGTGGAGCGGCAGCCGCTGGAGTCTGAGGACGGCCGCCTGCTGCTCTACCTGCAAGGCCCCGAAAACCAATTCGCCGAACAGACAATAACATTGAGGAAACTCTAGACGAATGACAATGCAACTGTCCGACATCCGCCGCCTCACCCCCATCACACAAGAGTACGCCTACTTCCAGAGCAGCGGCTTCTCCCCGAAAATGGAGCCGGTGATCGAGGAAACGAACCGCTGGGCGCAGTTTCAGAACGCCGGCGGGGCCGCGCCCGGGATTCACGAAGAGATGTTGGAGGGGTTCGAGGCGACGCGCGATAAGGTCGCCAAGTCAATGAACGCCGACAGCGACGAGATCGTGTTGGGCGAAAACACCACTATCGGCATCAACATCGTAGCCAACGGTATCAACTGGCAGACGGGTGACAACGTAATCCTGAGCGACAAGGAGCATCCGGGCAACCGCATCACCTGGTACAGCCACGTCCATCGCTACGGCATCGATCTGCGCTTCCTCCAGGTCGTCCACGACGAGGAGCAGATGCTTGAGCAATTTGAGCAGCTGCTCGACGAACGCACGCGGGTTGTCTCGATAAGCCATGTCTGCCGCCGCACCGGACAGAGGCTGCCGGCGCGGGCGCTGGTCGACCTCGCCCACGCGAGAGGCATCCCGGTCCTCCTGGACGGCGCCCAGGCTTACGGCGCCATCCCGGTCGATATGCGCGCGCTGGACTGCGACTTCTACGCTTTCAGCGGGCACAAGTATATTATGGCGCCGCAGGGCACCGGCGGCTTCTACGTGCGGCGGGACATGATTCCCTGGATCCAGCCGAGCTGGATCGGCTCCCATTCGCAGAAGGACTTCGACCTGGTGGGCGGTCTCACGCTGCTGGACGAGGCAAAGCGTTTCGAGTTCGGGACCCGCAACCTGGCGGACCAAATTGGATTTGGCAAGGCGCTCGATTGTTGGGGAGAGATCGGTTGGGAGAACGTGTTCTCTTATATCGCCGAGTACACGGACCGCCTCAAGGCGGCCCTCCGGGAGGTTCCGGGTCTGAGGTTGCATACCCCGCTGCCTTACGGGAAGTCGTCGGGCATCGTCACTTTCAGTCTCGGTGAGTACAGTTCGGCGGAGATACAGGAGCGCTTGAGGGAGAGAAAGGTCCTGGTCGCGCCGCTGGAGCTGGACGGAACCATGATCCGCGTTTCCACCCATGTCTTCAACAACGAAGACGATCTGGAGCGGCTGGTCAATGGTCTGCGTGCCATGATGTAACTTGGTCGTCCATTCCAAGAAGCGATTTGCGCCTCCTGAACAGCGGGCGTTGCGGGCGTTTCATGTGGTCGGTGTAGGCCTGACAGAAGAGCTCTGCGCGATGGCCTCAGGTTTTTGACCGGATCAGCTGGGGGCGTATGCTCAATGACTATCTCAGCGCGATCCAGTCGCACTGGTATCTGGCCTTCTTCCCAGGCTTGATGATCGCGCTGGCGATGTACGCCTTCACGCTGATGGGAGATGGGCTTCAGGATGCCCTGGACCCGACCAAGTAGGCGGTAGCAGGAAGGATAGCCAGGTGGCTGCAAGGATTGCCCTCTGGCAGTTGAGCCAACACGCTTCCTGATTCAACAGGTGACTCAATGGACACCGAACCAGACGAGCCGCAGAACTGTCCTCTTAGCCAACTGCGGGCTGACATCCCCCTGGCGAGCGGAATACATCTATCTTGAACATTGGAAACCTTTGAGGCGCATTGTCGTAAGCTGACAGAGCGTTTGCGCACCGGTCTGCGCCGTGTGCCGGGAGTCAGCGTAGCAAGCCCAGATGCCTGGGAACATTCATCGAGCGTTACGACATTCAACTACACGAAGGGACACCGGCGCGCTGCCAGCAGCTTGTCGAGCGCCTTCTGGACGACTTTCGCATTGTCGTGAAATTCCGCCCGGAGATCTGCGGCGTGCGTATTGGCATCGCCGCCTTCAATACGGCGGATGAGATTGAGCAGTTTCTGACGGCAGTGGCCCGCCTGGCGCCACAAGTCTAAACCCACGAGAGGACGATTGAACCGATCATGCCTGTATCACGAAACCACGCACCGATTATCTCGATCGACACGCCGACGCCCCCGCCCTATTGGGCTCTACTGGAGTGGGAACTGATCCGCAACCAGACCGCTGCCATCAAGGCGTTCTACGCGCGCTATTTCGACGAGCGCGGCTATCTGATCTGCGTACCTCGCTGGGGCGGAGACGACGGGCCGGACGACGCCGCTGAAAACCTGGCGGGATGGACCGTTCTGCATGCGCTGGGCGGGCCCGATTCCGTTCTGGATCTCTACAAAAAGGGCTGGGAAGGTCATCTGCGCCAGTACACCGAAGCCAAGACGGTAGACGTGCCGTTCGCCCGTGACGGCATGTACTACAAAGAGTTTCCCGTCATGTTCGACTGGATGCACAACGGGGAGGGCTTTTCGGTCTTCTTCCTGCAAGCGCTGTCAGATCCGTATGACATTCCGATGCGCCATCGCATGGAACGCTTTGCCGGCTTCTACATGGGCGCCGATCCCCAGGCCGACAACTACGACCCGGCGCATCGCGTCATTCGCAGCATGTTCAACGGCAGCCGCGGCCCGCTGATGCGCAAGTCGACCGGCCTCGACTGGGCAGGCGATCCGATAGAGGTCGAAGGGCGTTTCAAGCCAGGACACGGCGAGCGCAACTACGCCGAAATGGTGGCCCACTTCGAGGACTACAACGATGTGGTCGGCGACCACCCGCTCAATATGTCGACGACGACACTGGCCTTCAACGCCTACATGATGACCGGGGACGCCAATTACAGTGAATGGCTGGTCGGTTACATTGACGCCTGGCGCGAAAGGACCGCGGCCAATGGCGGCATTGTCCCTACCAATATCGGGCTGGACGGCAGCATCGGCGGCGCCTGTGACGGCAAATGGTATGGCGGCGTCTACGGCTGGGGATTTACGGTAACGGTGCCGCAGACGGGGGAGCTGGCGCACCGGCCGTTGTTCTTGAACCGTGTGCACTACGGCTTCGGCAACGGGCTGCTGATGACCGGCGACCAGGGCTATGTGGACACGTGGCGCGGCGTCATCGACAACGTAAACGCCAACAGCAAGACGGACGGAGGGCAGACGCTCTACCCCCACATGCACGGCGATGAAGGCTGGTATGACTACACGCCGGAACCGTTCAGCACGGGGGCGTTAGAGGTGTACTACTGGTCGATGGACCGGGCTGACTTGGCGCGGATACAGGAGAACGAGTGGGTACAGTTCCTGGAAGGGGACAACCCGGACTATCCGGTCACCGCGCTGCAAGAAGATCTGGCGGAAGTGCGCGAACGGACCGGAAAGGTACGCGCCGACAGCACCTCGGCGGATACACGCATGTCAGACGATATGAATGGATTCAACCCGGCCATGGTGAGCCGGCTTACCGAGCTCATGCTGGGGGGCCTGCCCACGGAACGGCTGGGCTTTCCGCTCCATTGCCGCGTGCGCTATTTCGATCTGGAGCGTCAGCGGGCCGGTATGCCCGAAGATGTCGGCGCGCTGGTCGAGAGCATGAGCGCAGACGAGATGACCCTGGTCCTGGTCAACACCGACCAGGTAGGTGCGCGCACCGTCATTGTGCAGGGGGGCGCCTACGCGGAGCATCAGTTCCAGAGCGTAACCCAAAACGGCGAGACGATCCCGCTCGATTGCGACAACTTCACCGTGCACCTCGGGCCGGGCTGCGGCAGCCGGCTCCAGATCAAAATGGCGCGGTATGCCAACCGACCCACTTGCGCCTTCCCGTGGGATCGCTGAACATACAGATCAGCAGGCCAAACGGACCCGGCCAACCGCCCCTTACCGGCTTCGCGGTAGCCTTGCCGGCGCCTCAGACACAGGAACTGGAGATCCCGATGGATACAGACACCAGACCCAACGTCCTGATCTTCCTCTGTGACCAGTTGCGGATCGATCTGTTGTCCTGCTATCAGGAGACGCTGGTCAGGACGCCGAACATCACCGCCCTGGCGAACGATTCCTGCCTTTTTGAACGGGCCTATACGCCTTGCGCTATATGCTCTCCCGCTCGCGCCAGCCTGCTCACCGGCCTTTACCCCCACGGCCACCACATGTTCAATAACTCGACCCCCCACTATTCCTACTGTGAACACCTGCGGCCAGACATGACGATGCTGCAGGACTGGGTCGACGATGAGAGTGACTATGAGTCGGCCTGGTTTGGCAAATGGCACATAGGTCCGGCGCAGGATCTGTTCGACTCCCGTTTCCACTATACGCACAGTGAGCCTTACGAGGGCGGGCCCGTCTTTCTGGACAGCTCGCACTGGCACCCGAACACGAGAATCGCCCCCCTGGTTCAAAGTGTCGGGCGGGGCACAGCCGGCACGTTGGACGTGGGGATGGAGGGATTTCCCGATGTGGTCGCGGCCCGCTACACCCAGGCGTTTCTGCGTACAAGGGACACGACAAGGCCCTTTTTCGCTACCTGTTCCTTCCCCGGTCCCCACTTTCCCTGGATGGTGCCGGAGGAATGGGGCATACGCTACGCTCCGGCCGACATCGAAATGTGGCCCAATCGCTATGACACCTTTGAGGGAAAACCGATAAACCAGAGAAAGATACGCCTGTTGAACGAGTCTCGTGCCGGGGGTCTTTCCCCTGAGGAACAGGACCAGGAGCTCAAGGCGTTGCTGGCATGCTGCTTCTCTTACATTGATCTGATCGACGAGATGGTGGGCGAGGTCGTGTCAACTCTCAAGCAGCTCGGCCTTTACGACAGTACCGCCATCATCTTCACTGCGGACCATGGCGACATGGCCGGGTCCCACGGGCTGATGAATAAAGGCGCGTATATGTATGACGAAACCTACCGCATCCCGATGCTTCTCAAGACGCCTGGGGCGGGCGGCGCATCACGAAACAGTGCCTTTGTTCACCTGATGGACGTGACGGCCACCTGTCTGCATCTGATGACGGGTACGGAACAGGACAGTTTGTCGGGGCGGAGCCTTCACGGGCAGTCTCTGCTGCCGCTGGCCGCAGGGGAGGTGGACTGGCCGCGCACCATGCATTACGCGCAGTATCACGGCGACCCGTGGGGTCACTACTCCGCGCGCATGGTGACCGACGGGCGCTGGAAGCTGGTCTGGAACCTGACCGATCTGTGCGAATTGTACGACCTGGAGAACGACCCCCACGAGTTGCATAACCGCTTCTACGATCCGGCCTGTGATGAGGTACGCGCTGCCTGTTTCGATTATCTCCTGGCCGAGGCGAAGCGTACCGGCGACGCCCACGTCTTTCTGCTGAAGCCGGAGCATGAGTTGGCTATTCAAGGCTCCCTGTTCCCGGAAACTCCTGATCAGCCAGCACTGCGGCGACATTCACGCCGTTACTGAAATCGAGCCACACTGACAAAAAGATTGAAGAGAACCGGAAACAAGAAGGAGGTCCACGATGAAATTTGGTGTCTTTCTTCCCAGCCACGGACCGGCGAAATCGCCGCAATCGGTCCATCAGGTGGCGCAGGCGGCAGAGCAGGCCGGCTACGATTCGCTGTGGGCCGCCGATCATGTGCTGGTACATCAGAGGTTCAGCGATTTCTGCATGATCGAGACCTTTGTCACGCTGGGATACGTGGCGGCCGTCACCGAGAAGATCACGCTGGGGACGACCGTACTGGTGCTGCCGCAGCGCGATCCGATCCTGGCCGCAAAGCAGGCGGCCGCGGTCGACCAGTACTCAGACGGGCGCTTGATCCTGGGTATCGGTGTGGGATGGATGGATGACGAGTACCGCTACTTGCGCACCGACTTCAGTAAGCGCGGCCGCATGATGGATGAGTGGATGGACGTGATGCGCGTCCTGTGGAGCGAGGATGAGCCTTCATTCCAGGGTGAGTGGATCAACTTCGAGGAAAGCGCGTTCGAGCCGAAACCGGCGCAGAAAGGCGGCCCGCCGTTCACGATAGGCGGGCTGAGCGACGCGGCCATCAGACGTGCGGCGACGAAGGCGAGCGGCTGGCATCCTATCCACATCGAGCCGGAGGAGGTCGCCGCCGGCGTGGCCAAGATGCGCGCCTGGGCGAACGGCGAGCCGCGCACGGTCGTGTTCCATGCCCGCACTGAACTGGGTGATCAGGCGGACCCGGAAGTGTCAATACTCAGAGGGTCGATGTCGGAAGTCAACGACCGCATCGGGCGCTACGCCGAAGCGGGCGTCGAGCACATGCTGTTCGACTTCAACACCGCGCCGACGGCCGATGCGATTCAGGATCAGATGGAGAGGATCGCGTCCGATGTGTTCCCGGTCCATCAGACCACGTGAGTGTTAGGGAACTGCGGAGCGTCTACAGCTTACAGGGAGTCAATCACCTCGACTTCTGCCCAGCCACCGCTGTCCTTTGACGTCTCGGCTGCCAGTCCTATCAAGTGAAGTTGGGCGACGGACTTTGCGTCCGCGGGAAGCGGCCCGGTCCCAAGCGTTTCTCTGAGTGTATCGATACGGCTAGCGGGAGAGGTTGTTTCAGCCAACGGCTCTCCGGCGACGGCGTCGAGAAATGCGGAGACACATTCATTCATGCCGGGCCAGCCGGCGCGCGGCTCGGACTCCGCCACCTTTTCGACGGACCAGTCGCTCTGGCTGCGCGTGCGCTGGCGCAGTTCGCCGGAAAAGAGATCAACAACCAGGTCGCCGTCTTCCCCGTTAACTTCGACGGTCGTCTCCAAATCGACAACGCAGCCCAGATTGACCTGCACGGTACCCCATGAGCCGCCGTAGTCGTAGAGTCCCTGGCACTGCCGTTGGGCGCGTCCCGGCAGGCCCTCCCCTTCAAGGATCAAGACCCGCGAAGGCGTTGCGTCAAGGATGCGATTGAGGGTATCCACGTACCAGGGGGCGATATGGTTGAGCGTACTCAGGTCCGCTTCCGGGTCCGCGCCCCAGCTCGATTGCAGGCGAACCGATGCGGTATGGACCTGGCCGATGACCCCGTCGCGCACCCGCCTGGCCGCCTCAACGAAGACCGGAATGAATCCGATTTCGAGATCGGCGTGGGTCACCTGGGGCGCATCCAACATTTGGTGACCATTGGGCGAATGACGCTGGCGCCGGTTGGCGAGGGGCGGTTCATAGAACATCGGCACGCCGGCGTCGAGCGCCGCAGTGAGGGCTTCCTCGTGCGCGGCGTCGGAAACGGCGATGAAGACGGCGTCGACAGGCGGTCCATCCAACAGATCTGCGGCATTTGAGAACACGGAGATTTCGGGACCCAGTTCGGAGGCGATGCGCTGCTGCGTGGTGTTGCTGGGTGCGGCAGCCGAGACGATCTGGGCGCGCCCGTCCCGCCGCAGCGCGGGTACGTAGGCCATGCGGGTCCAGTTGCCGTAGCCGATCAGTCCGACGCGTAGGTTCATCGCGGTTTCTCTCCCCATCTTTACGAATCGGGCCAAGCCGGAGTCAGTCTGGCGAACGCATCGCGGACGTTGACAACGTTCTATCGCGCGCCCTGAGAGCTTAGCCTGTAAGCTGGATTATCATATTGATCAAAGTGATCACAGTCGGCACGGCCACTACGCCAATCAACCACTTGACTTGTGTCAAAGTGGATTTAGCCACATCCTCTTTCGTAGCCAAGTGCTCGTACGCCCCCCGTAATTCGGATGTTTCTTTCACGAGAATTGCACCACCCGCAATTTGTTTGTCTCTTCCTCGGTCTGCCCCTTTTGCCAATAATTAGGTGGGTTTTTCGCATAACAGATACTCATAGGCATCATCTGTTGGGCAGGAGGAGAGCGGCGAGATAGGAGAGCACCCTGCCACGAGTGCGGAAAGACAGATAAAAATCAGTGTTTTCATCTTTTCCTCTTGTCGTGACTTCCTATTTTGGTGCTATGTGATGCTGGATGGATTTGGGCGGGTGATAGTTCAAGTCCAGACACACGCCATTGTGTCCAGCTCATTCCTATTCAAAGGATCGGGTCAATTCGTCAGAGAAACCAAACCCTATCTTAATCATGTCGCCCTCTACAACGGAGACATATTGATCGATAGGCAATGTTGACAGATATTCGGTGCAAGAGGCGTTGCCTTGAGGTAGAAGGTGTCTGATCGTGTAAACTATTTCTAATCTGTCCATGCTAAAAGCCGCATTGACAGGTCCTCTAGCCCGCAATTTCTTGCTTGCCGTTTCAATAATCTTTGCCAATTCAGGTCGGTTTTCGACGCATCGTTGCTCTGATGCGACAAAGAAGTTAGCGTACATCCATTTGAACAAAACAGGCAAATCATAGTCGATTTCTGGATCAAAGACTGGGTACGAAGATGAATCTTTGACCAATGATTCGAGTGCCCATGCAATGAGCCAATCGTCAGCTTTCATTTCGTTTATACTGATAAACGAAACTGGATTGCCGAGATGGTCGACGAGTAGTACCTCCTCATCGTGTAGTTCATAAATATTTAGAGTTGTGGGTTCGAGAGTAGGCACAAGAGCTATGCTTTCGGGGGTCATGACACAGCCGGCCAAGAGTGCGGTCAGTGCAACAAGCAAAATCGCATGTTTCATCTTTCCCGTTCCTTTCAGTTGTAGGGTGGATATGAGACGCCATCTTGCCCTTCCAAAATGTCAAAAGTAGAGAACAAAAGAGTGGACTCGTCAGTTATGCCTGGAATTTTGCTGACAAGTACAATCGTATTTTGCTCAAGGGAGACATCCACATGTGGATGCATATAAGTGAATTCCCAATGTTGATCTTTCTTTTCTGAATCGTAAGCCATTTTCCATGTTTCTGGATAGATGACGCTCTGAAGCGAGCTGGTCAGATTAGGTGTCTTTTGTACTCTGTTTGCTGCATAATATCCAGCAAGCGTATAGTCGAATAAATCCCACGCACGCACTGTTTTGCCTTCGAGGTTGATTTCAACAGTCCACATATATTCCATGTTCATACTTTCGACGCCATCTCTGTTGAACGTCATTTCATGAGGGATGTTGCGGAGATAGAAGATTGCGGTCAGGGTTTCGTCCTCTAGGATGGACTCGACTCTGACAATATCAATATACTCTGGTATATAGTTTGATGATAGGTCGTCTGCATTTTGACCTGGGCGTAGGCTGTAGTATTCTCGTTCGTCGCACTCTAGTAGTAGAGGTACGCGCGTCAAAGAGTGGACTAGGGGTAGGATTGGGGATGAGTCTGAAGGCATCGGGAGTCACTGTGCATCCAATGAGCATCGTTGCTAGTGTGGTTGCTAGAAGTGTTGCTGGGATTCTTGCGTTCATTCTGTGAGCCTTCATGATCTTTTGGTCTCATAAGGTGGAGTTAGAATTGGTGTGGCACAATTGGCCGCAGATACTCGACCACCTTTACTTTCGCTTGAATTCCTGAATTCTCTGTTCAATGCTGGCTATGAGGTCCCTGTTCTTCGTCTCTTTCGCCAGTTCCAAAGAGGCTTGCCAGTCAGCAATCGCCTCCTCATATAGGCCAATGCTAGACTTGGCTTGGCCCCGACTGTAATAGGTATAGGCGTTGTGGGGCTGCAGACGGATGGCCTGATCAAAGTCGGCTATCGCCCCCCGGTATCGACCCAGCATGAACTTAGCAATGCCCCGACTTTTGTAGGCGTCGAGGTCATCGGGCTGCAGTTGGAGAGCCTGATCAAAGTCGGCTATCGCCTCCTCGAATAGACCAAGTCCAATCTTGGCATCACCCCGACCAATGTAGGCGGCAGTGTATTTGGACCGTATACTGATGGCCTTATTAAAATCGGCAATGGCACCCTTGTATTTGTCGTCCTTGAATCTGGCAACGCCCCTGTCGTAGTAATCGTTTGAAGTTTGCGGGCCGAAGCAAGCGGCGACCGCGGCAAGTGCTACGGCAATTACGGCTACCCAGACCCATATCCTATTGTCTTTCAGCATTTTATTATTCAAGCTGGCGAAACTACCTTAGATCCTTACACTGCTCTAACCATATGAAGCAAGAGAGAAGCGGTAAATACACATAACACTTCACGGAATCCCTTTGTTGAATGCAACTCAACCTCCCAGTTCGCGTACATCCAAGAAGAGGTTTATGACCCGATCTGACATGCGGTGGTCTTTGCGCAGGCCCATGCCTTCATGATGTGTACGGATAGCGGCTTCCCATTGGCCTATTGAATCCGGCCCCCCCATATCTTCATCATTGAGGAAGTAAATCATCAGAAGGTAGGCATCAATGCAGTTCTTTTCGGACAGAAAGTACAAGTGCGCGAGGCGGTTGGCGTACTGATAGTGGGGGTACTTAGACCAATCAGCTAACAGGTCAGCACCAAGAAATTTCTGCGTCTCCTTTAGGCTACAGTTAATCTTATCAATCGACTTTTGGCTTGACGCGCCGCTCCCTTTCTCTTTTATTTCTTCGACATGCGCCTTTGCTTCGACCAGCAGCACTTGCGATAAGTCAGTCTTGGCCAGCCCGTCCCAGTTGGGGCCTCCTCTCGTTGGCCAAAATCTAGCAAGAGGGCAACTCCTGAGTTCCAGATCGAGAAGATCAATGAATCTCTGATCACTATATTCAGCGTATTCATCACATTCAATTGGCGAAAACCACTCAATGTTCGAAGGATTCGGTAGCAAGAAGGAGGCAACTCGTGATCCTAGCAGATCTGGGTGGTCGTTGACCGCCCGTTGAAGCCATTTCGTGCTCCCTTTCTTGGCACAGTTTTTTGGATTTCGTCCCATGGGGTTGTCTCCCAGGACACTTGAATGCCTACATCATTACTATATTCTATACAATGCCCAAAGCCGACTCTGCCCATCGAAGCGTTTCGATTCTCTTCTTTAGAACAACGGGTCGGGCCAGCGAACGAAGGCAAGTGCGCTCGCGAGCCGGCTGAAGTCCGCCTTTGTCAGGTCGTCCCGGTAGGGGAGCGCCTTCTGAATCGCCTCCGGTTGGCCGGCATAGCGATTGACGATCTTTTCGGCATTGATCTGGGCGTCCCCGTACTGCAGGACGAGTAGGCAGATGCAATCATATCCATGCTGGCGGGCGTACCAGGAACCGACGTCGATCAGGCGAATCACCTGGTCGCGGTTGCGGTCGAAATTCGTGAACTCGCTTACGCCCGATTGACACTTGGCCTCTACGAGTATTACCGCGCTCTGTCCCAGCGAAATCAACAGGTCCGGTTCCGAATCGCCCTCTGCCTTCTGGCGGCTCGGCGGTGGAGGGAGCTTGGGCCAAAACTCCAGCTTTGCAGTTGGAATGTCCTTAAAGACCTGGGGCGGTACAGCGCCAAAGAAGGACTGCCGTATGAGTTGGGTCAAGACACGGGTTCTCTGAGGCTCGTCGCTGAGCAAGGGACTGAAATAGTGCCAGGTGCGGGCATCCTCGGAGTTCTCGCTGAGGACCTTGGGCAATCCTTCCGCCATTGACGGCGGGAACCTCTCTGTCAATTTACCCTGAAACGCCGGGTGCGCGATATCGGTCTGTCTCAGTAAAGGATGATATTCAGGCCGTCTCCAAACCCTGACTCCGGAGGAGCTGACAACGAACTCGCTCAATTTCCTGCCTCTCATGTTTTTCGGAAGAAGGTTACAGGCTTTCGATCTGTTCCCAGCGAAATTGGTACATCTCATTTTACGGATTCCGACTGGTCCTGACAATTCGCGAAGATCCACATTTGCGCGGCATTGATGGGGGCGCGGCCCGACTGGACGGAGATTGCTGAGTTGGCCGGAGGGTCAAGGCATGATACTCTGTCCCCGCAGGTCATGGCGCAGTACCACCCACGAAACCAAACCGCAAAAGGAAGGCAGAGCCGAAATCATGCCCAGATTCATCGTTATCGGCGGAGGCGCGATCGGCCTGAATACCGCTTACCAGCTGTCGCGCATGCAGGCCGGCAAGGTCACGCTGTTGGAAAAGGGTCAGGTCGGAGACGGATCCAGCAGCCGTGCCGGCGGTATCATCACCGGTCTGCTGTGGTCGGAGACGGGCGTCCTGGCGCGTATGATCAGTCTTCGCCTCTACCAGGAGTTGAGCGCGGACCTGGAGCGCTACGGGTACCGTTTCCAGAACGTCGGCTGCTTGAATCTGTTCGGCCCTGCATCGTGGCCGGAGCGGGAAGAGCTGCTCCCCTTGTATGATCGCCTCGGCTTTGCCTACGAAATCCTCGACGCTGCGCAGATGCGACGCCGCTGGCCCGATTTGACGCCTGAAGCCGACCTCATCGGACTCCACGACGCCCTGGGTGGCTACAGCGAGCCGCATGAATTTGTCCCCGCGCTGGCCAGGCGCTGCCGCGATCTGGGCGTGGAGATACGCGAGAACGCGCGCGTGAGCGGTCTGCAGATTGAGAATGGCCGCGTTGCCGGCGTGCAGACGGCAATGGGCGTGCTGGAGGCCGATGTCGTGATCTGTACCGTCCACGCCTGGACCGTGGCGTTCATGGAGGGTTGCGGCGTGCGGCTGCCGATCAAATCCTTTGTCCACCAGCGATACGTTTCTTCGAAGCTGCAAGAGCGGGCGTCGATTCCGGCCATCAACGCCAACCCCTACGGAGGCTATATCCGCCCGGCGCGCCTGGGTACGACCGACTTCCGCATTCTGGCGGGAGGGGAGACCGAAGACAGGGAAGAGGAGCGCGTCGACGATCTTGCCTTCCACATGGCGGGGCTATCGGCTCCGAGGCGTCTGCGGAGTCGACTTTCGGAAAATCTGACGCCCCTCGTCCCCAAGCTGGCCGAGACCCGCTGGGAGACCGAACAGGTCGGGTTGATCTCCTTCTCGTTTGACGGCGAGCCGGTTCTGGGAACACTGCCCCAGTTGTCCGGACTGGTGGTGGGGACCGCCTTCCATTCAGGTGGCTTCGCCTACAGTCCGGTGGCGGGTCTGCTGCTGGCAGAGCTTGCGGCCGGTGAATCGCCGAGCGTTGATGTCGCCTCCTTTTCGCCGGGTCGATTCACCGAAGAGGATACGGAGGCCTACCTGGCGACGACTGTGGTTCAAGCCGAAGCGTTCCGGCGCCGCCACTGATTGGGCAGCGCGCGGTGGCTGCCCAGCCTTGACAAAACGGCGATAATTTGGCATAGTTACGGTGTTCGCCCGGGCCGCCCACACTGGCACGCGCACAGCCGTGCGAATCATCAACGGCGATCACCCGTTGCCGGATCTGATTATCGCCTAATCACCCAAACTCTTGGGAAAGCGAACATCAGAGTGACAGTCGGCTTGCACAAGTCAATTCTGTCCAGTCCACCGTCGCCCCCAATGGGGGCAAAATCAACCAAAGATCCATCAACTTCATAAGGGGAAACACACATGAGACAATTGCATCTCCGCTTCGCAATTTCTGCGCTTCTTTTGCTTACGGTTGTTCTGGGCGCATGCGCGGCGCCGGCGGCCCCGGCGCCCGCCGATTCAGGCGCGGCCACGGCCGACGACGGCGAAATGGCCGGACGCCCATTGCCGGATGACGCGGCCGAAGAGCAGGTGATCCGCTATGTGGCCCGAGGATTTGGCCGGCTGAATCCTGCGGCAGAGGGCGGGTTCGGTCGATTCATTATTTCACACATGTTTATGCCCTTCTTCCTCCGCGATGCGGACCACAACCTTTCACCTTGGTTGGCTACGGGCATTGACGCCAACGACGCCCAGACCGTCTACACCATTCACATCCACCCAGACGCCGTCTGGAATGATGGTTCGCCGGTCCTTGCCCGAGAGGCCAAAGAGTACTGGGAATACGGCCTGCATCCCGAAAAGTGCGCGGGCTGCTACCTTGCCCTATTCACTGGTTTTGACCTGATAGATGGCGCGCAAGCCGTCATCGACGGGGAGGCCGATGAGATCTCCGGTGTGGTCGCCGTCGACGACAAAACGCTTCAGGTCACGCTGAGCACCTCCGACCCCTTGTTCCCACAGCGTGTCGCCCTTTTCGACACCGGGTTCGTTAAGGTCGAGGACATCACCGGCGAGGGCTTCTCAGCCACGGCTGAAACGCGCGTCAATGGCCCCTTCATGCTTCAGGACTGGGACGTAGACGAGCAGAAGTTCGAAATCGTGCAGAACCCCATGTGGTGGGGAGACAAGAAGCCGTTCATCGAGCGAATCATTGCCACGCCTTCAGCTGATGAGAACATTTCATTCATCATGTGGCAGAATGATGAAGTAGACATCGCCTTTTTCCTGACCAACGTGCGCGAGCAGTTGGAGGAAGGCACCTTTACCGTCATTCCCTACGCCACCAACCTGTTCTACACCTTCTGGGCCGGTGTCGAGCCGATCGATGATGTCAACGTACGCCGCGCTCTGGTTCACGCGGTGGACTGGCGTCCTGCCATCTCGGCTGCCTGGGAAGGCACGCGCGACGACCGTTTCATGTCGACGCTGCTGACGCCTGAGCTCCAGTGCTACAAAGAAGGCAACTGGCCGGACTTCGGCTTCGACCCCGAACTGGCCAAGCAGGAACTGGCTGCCTCCAAGTACGGCGGCCCGGAGAACCTGCCCATGATCCGCATCAGCACCGGCGGGCAGTCGCCCAACTACATCCGCACCGCGGAAATCATGGTTGAGCAGTGGAAGAACAACCTGGGCATTACCAACGTGGAAATCCGGCCAGGTTGGTTGGATGTCTGGGGCCAGGACGCCGACCTGGTCAACATTCGCCGCCAGAGCCTGGGCGCCATCCTCCCCGATCCGCCCAATTTCCTTGCCGGTCACTGGAACAACTACGGTAACGCCGAGAAGGCCGGCAGTGTGGCCGACGACGCTGAACTGGCCGAAATGATCGACGCGCTCAAGGGCATGTCGCGCGACGATCCCGGATTCTGTGACCTGGTGCAGGAGACCGAGGCGCGCATGCTCAGCCACTATCCCATCATCCCCATGATCTGGGATCCCTATGGCTACAGCGTCAAGCCGCACATCAAGAATTTCGGCACCAACGTGGACAACAACTGGGCCACCTTGTTGGACATCTACGTTGCTGAAAAGTAGTTAGCTGGGGGTGAGAGCCCGATGCGGCTCTCACCCCTTTTTGTTTTGTTCTGGTTGTTCTTTAACCGACTTACGCAAACGGAGGTTGAACCCGATGAAAGACAGAGTCCATCTTTTCTACGTAGTATCGCTTTTCCTGGTCGCTGCTCTGGCCCTGTCGGCCTGTGCGGCCCCGGCTGCCCCGGCCGACTCCGACGGCGCGGCCATGGCGGATGAGGGTGAAGCGATGGAAGGCAGACCGCTGCCGGACGACGCCGCGGAAGAACAGGTTATCCGCTATGTTACCCGCGATCTCAGCCGGCTCAACCCGGCCTCTGAGTCCGGTTTCGGCCGTCCCTGGATCTCCCATATGTGGATGCCGTTCTTCCTGCGAGACCGCAACCACGATCTGCATCCCTGGCTGGCAACTGACTGGGACGTGAACGAGGACAATACGGTCTACACAATCCACATTAATCCGGATGCCACCTGGTCGGACGGTTCCCCGGTTGTGGCGCAGGAGGCGATCGACTTCTGGTCTTGGGCGCTTAGCCCCAGTTGTATCAGCTGCTGGACCTACCTGCGGCTCGGCGTGGTTGAGGGTGCACAGGCCGTCATCGACGGAGAGGCCGACACGATTTCGGGCTTGACCGCCATCGATGACAAGACGCTTCAGATCACCCTCGCAGACCCAAGCCCGACCTTCATTGCCAGCATGGCCCACTACAACACCGGCTTCGTCAAGATGGAGGACGTGAACGCCGACGAGTTTGCGGCCGATGCCAATACGCGCGTCAACGGCCCATTCCAGATCAAGGTCTGGGACCTGGATGAGCGCGAGTATGAGATCGTGCAGAACCCCAACTGGTGGGGGGACAAGAAGCCCTATATCGAACGTATCGTTGCCCAATGGTCTAACGACGAGAACATCACCTATATTATGTGGCAGGATGGGGAGGCCGACATCGCCCACTGGTTCACCAACATCCGCGAACCGCTGCGCGCCGAGAACCCCGACCTCTTCGTACTCATCCCATACGCCACCAACTTCTATTTCGCTATCCATGGCAGCAAGCCGCCGATGGATGACATCAACGTGCGCCGTGCGCTGATTCATTCGGTCGACTGGGATCTGGCCATCAAGGCCGCCTACGAAGGCTCCCGCGACGAACGCGTGATGAAGACGCACCTCACGCCTGAGTTGCCCTGCTTCGTAGCTGACAACTGGCCGGACTTCAAGTATGATCCGGAGTTGGCCAAGCAGGAACTGGCCGCTTCCAAGTATGGCGGCCCGGAAGACCTGCCCAAGATCCGTATCTCCAGCGGCGGCCAGTCGCCCAACTATCTGCGCACCGCTGAGATCATGGCGGAGCAGTGGAAGAACGTGTTGGGCATCACCGACGTCGAGATCCGGCCGGGCTGGAGCGATGCCTGGGGCCAGGAAGCGGATCTCATCAACGTCCAGCGCAACAGCTGGGGCGCCACGATTCCCGACCCCGCCGCCATGATCACCGGCCTGTGGAAGTACTACAGGGCTCCGCACGATGTGGGTCTGGTGGATGAGGAGTTGGACGCAATGATGGCCGAGCTTCTCACCCTTGATCCGGCCACCGCTGAGTACTGCGAAAAGGTCTCGGCAGCGGAAAAGCGGCTGCTCGGCCACTACTACTTCCTGCCCATGATCTGGGACCTATACGAGTATGTCGTGCAGCCTTACGTGAAGAACTTCGACGCCAATGTCGACAATAACTGGTCCACGCTGCTCGATATCTACGTTGCGGAGCACTAAGTCAGACTTGACAGGGGGAGGGGTGGAGATAATCGTTTCTTCCACCCCTCTTCATTGCCCTAGAGTATTGTGCTTCGACTTGCAGAGAATTGGAGGATGATACCCATGAAAGGCAGATTACAGCCGTACCTGTGTGCTTCGCTACTTCTCGTGCTGGCGCTGATTGTTACGGCCTGCGCGGCGCCGGCTGGGCCGGCCGCATCAGACTCTGGCGGCGCCATGGCCGAAGACGGGGGAGAGATGGCCGCGCGGCCTCTGCCGGACGATGCCGCCGAGGAGCAGGTCATCCGGTACGTTACACGCAACTTCAGTCGCATGAATCCGGCCTCGGAAGGCGGCTTTGGCAGGCCCTTCGTCTCGCACATCTGGATGACCCTGTTCCTGCGAGACTATGAGCACCATCCGCAACCCTGGCTGGCCACCGGCTATGACGTCAGCGACGATGGGCTGACCTACACGATCCACATTCACCCCGACGCCGTCTGGTCAGACGGTTCAGCGGTGACGGCCCAGGATGTGAAGGTTTACTGGGAGTATGCGGTGAGTCCTGAATGTATTGGCTGCCGCATGTTTAACTACAGCGCCATCAAATTGATCGAGGGCATCCAGCCGGTCGTTGACGGCGAAGCGGACGAGATTCCTGGGCTGGTGGCAGTCGACGACAAGACGCTGGAGATCACGCTGGTCGCGCCAAAGCCGATTCTGATCGACACGCTGGCGAACTACAACACCGCGATCGTCAAGTTGGAGGACATATTGGAAGGGGGCGAGATGTGGGCCGCCGACGGCACGGCGCGTGTGAACGGCCCCTTCAAGGTCAAGGTATGGGACCCCGACACGCAGGAGTATGAGGTAGAGCAGAATCCGATGTGGTGGGGCGACAGAAAGCCCTACATTGAGCGGATCATTGGGCAGGCTTCGGCAGACGAGAATGTCTCCTTCATCATGTGGCAGAACGACGAGGTAGACATCGCCCACTGGCTCACCAACATCCGCGAGCCGCTGCGGGCCGACAATCCTGAGAGCTTCACTCTGATCCCGTATGCCACCAACTTCTTTTACACCTTGAACACCTCGCTGCCTCCGTTCGATGACATCAACGTGCGGCGGGCACTGGTGCATGCGGTGGACTGGGACCTGGCGATCGATGCGGCATGGGAAGGGGCGCGCAGCGACCGCGTCATGAAGACCCATCTCACGCCGGAGATCCAGTGCTACAAGGCGGACAACTGGCCGGATTTCGGCTACAATCCGGAACTGGCCAAAGAGGAGCTGGCAGCCTCCAAGTACGGTGGTCCGGACGATCTGCCGAAGATCCGCATCACGACGAACGGTCAGTCGCCCAACTATATCCGGACTGCCGAAATCATGATGGAGATGTGGAAGAACAACCTGGGCATCACGAATGTCGAGATGCGCCCAGGACGCATCGACGCATGGGGCCAGGAGGGTGAGCAGGTACAGGTGTTGCGACGCAGCTCCGGCGCTGTCATTCCAGACTCCTCCGAATGGATGAACGGCTTCTATCAGCGCCTGGGCGATCCGGCCAGACAGATCAATATCGTGGATGAAGAGTTGGGTGCGTTAGTGGACGAGATGGCGCTTTACTCATCCGCTGACCCTGAATACTGTGACTTCGTGCAAGAGGTCGAGTCGCGTATTCTGGGGCACTACTACTTGCTGCCCATGATCTGGGATCTGTACGAATACAACACAAAGCCCTGGATAATCGGCTTTGACACGAACGTGGACAACAACTGGACTTCGCTGCTTGACATGTATGTTGCGAAGCGTTAGCCATTGACAGGATCAGACTTGAGCAATCGCTGTCGAGCACGGCAGCCCAGGCAGCGATTGCTCATGGTGTTCTGCATCCCTGAGGAGATGCAGCATGTTCATCTATACCCTGAAGCGCCTGGCAGTCGCCGTCCCGACGTTTATCGCGGTGCTCTTAATCACCTTCACGCTCACTGTGATCAGCCCTTTCGATCCTGTGGCGATGATGATGACCCAATTTGAAGGGACGCTCGACACGCTCGCCAAGGAAGAGGTCATCGAGAGAATCCGGGATCAGTACGGGTTGAACGATTCTTACTGGGTCCAGTTCACCCGCTGGATAGGGCGGTTGATGCAGGGGGATCTGGGTATCTCCATCAACGGCCAGCGCAATGTGTTGCGCATGATCGTGAAGACCTTTCCCATCTCGTTCCAATTGGGGCTGGCCGGGGCTGTGGTAACCACCATTTTGGGGATTCCCCTGGGCTGCCTTGCCGCGCTCAGGCAGAATACCTGGCTGGACTATACGATCGTAGGCGGCACACTCGGCTTTCGAACCGTGCCGGTCTTTGTGCTTGCGCCGCTGCTTCTGGTCCTCTTTGTTCTGGTGCTGGATATCATGAGGGTGCCCCGCGGCTGGGACGGCCTCTTCCAATCGAAAGTGATACTCCCGGTCTTTATTCTTGCATTGGGACCCCTGCCGGTCGTCGTTCGGCAGACGCGTGCCGCCGTGCTGGAAGTCTTTTCAATGGACTATGTTCGCACAGCCAAGATGAAGGGGCTGCATATGTGGCGCATTATACTTCGCCACATCCTTCGCAACGCTCTGATTCCGGTTGTCACCACGCTGGGCTTCATCGCCGAAGGGTTGATCGTCGGCAGCATCTTCCTCGACAGCATTTTCGCCATTCCAGGGTTCGGGGGCGTGGCAGAAGCCGGTTTCCGCGGATTTGACTACCCGGTCATTATGGGCGTTACCATGGTCAGCGCCGTTATGATTATTCTTACAAACCTTGTCGTCGACCTCGTGTATCCCTTCCTCGACCCCCGCATAAAGATCGAGTAGTCAGGACTGCAGGCCTTGCATCATAAGCGGCCGGGTCCATACATTGCCATCGCCGTTTGACGCGGCACTTCAGGAACTTCATTAGATGAGCGAAAGCAGCGAGAAAGTATCGAACGAGAGCTTGGGAGAGGAGCTGGCCGGGGAAAGCGCTCTCAATACGCGGTCGCTGTGGAAGGATGCGGTGGGCCGGCTACTGCGCAATCGCCTTTCCGTGATCGGGCTTGTCATCACCATTTTGTTGCTGATCGCCGCCCTCTTTGGCCCTTACATTGCCCCCTACTCCTATACCGAGCAGGACCTGTTGAATGTAGCCAAGATGCCCAGTCCCGACCACTGGCTCGGCACCGATGAAATCGGCAGAGACCTCTTCAGCCGCGTGCTGTGGGGCGCCCGCACCGCTACGCTCGTCGCCATTTTCACCACCTTCATCAGCGTTATCATCGGCGTCATCATTGGCGCCATAGCCGGTTACGGCGGCGCGCTGGCCGACAACATTACCGGGCGAATCATCGACATCGTAATGTCCGTGCCGGGCTTGCTCCTGGCGGCGCTGATCGCCGTTTCAATCAAAGAGCCGGTCGTATCGTGGGCCGAGAACATCTACGATACGACCGGCTTCCCCCTATTCGCAGATACGACCTGGCTCGATCTGCTGGTCGTTTTTGGGGGCTTGGCCTTTGTTTCCTGGCCCGGCTACGCGCGCCTGATCCGGGGCCAGATCTTTTCTCTGCGCGAGGAACAATACATTGAAGCGGCCAAGTCGGTTGGCGTCTCAGAACTGAAGATCGCGCTGCGACATCTCTTGCCCAATGCCATCGGGCCGGTCATCGTCACCCTGACCTTCAGCTTCTCCAGCGCCATGGTCCTCGAGTCTTCGCTCAGCTACCTGGGCATCGGGGTTCAACCCCCCCAGGCCAGTTGGGGCAATATGATCGCCTCCAACATCGGCAGCTGGTCCTACCGCCCCTGGCTGGTGGCAGTGCCGGCATTGACGCTGGCATTCGTAACGCTGGGCATCAATTTTCTGGGCGACGGCCTCAACGACGCCCTCAATCCAAGATCGAAGCGCTCGATCTGACCGGTGCTAATCTGATCAAGACTGCGCGCAGGAGGTGGGGTCGTGATGGGAAACCTGCCTAGACTCCGATAGTTGCAAATCTCCCAAACTTCAAGGCCAAGAGAACCCCAAAGACAAGCTAAAGACACAGTACGACAAGGAGTTACCATGTCAAAAGAAAAGCTGCGCGCGGCCGTCATTGGAGGCGGACTGGGCGGTTCCCACGGTTACGCTTATGCGCGTGCGCCAGAGTACGATCTGGTGGCCATCTGCGACCTCAATCCCGATGTGTTTCCGCGCTTCTTTGAGCGAGCCGAACTTCCTCCCGGAAGCATCAAACAGTACACCGACTACCATGAGATGTTCGAGAAGGAACGGCTGGACGTAGTCAGCGTGGCCACTCCGGACCACCTACACACAGACCCGGTCTGTGACGCCTCGAACGCGGGCATCCGCGGCGTCATCTGCGAAAAGCCCCTGACCACAACGATCAAGGATGCCGACCGCATAATTGAAACGATCGAAGCCAATGGCACGAAGATGTCGGTGGACCACACGCGCAGCTGGATACCTTCATATCAGGGCGTCAAGAAAGCGGTATGGGACGGTGAGATCGGCGGGCTGACACGGATCGTGGCCCACATGGGTGGCCGCCGCTCGATGCTTTTTCGCAACGGCACGCACCTGATCGACGGTGTCTGCTTCTTCGCCAACGCTTCGCCGGTCTGGGTGATCGCCGCACACGAACAGGGCTTTGAGGACTACGGCCCCGTATACGATGGCAAGGGCGGCAAGGACCCGCAGTATGATCCCGGCTCGACCATCATCATTGAATTCGCCAATGGCGTGCGCGGCATCGTCAACAGCGCCAAGTTGACGCCTCAGCTGTTTGAGTATGATCTGCAGGGGCCGAACGGACGCTTCTGGCTTACCGACAAGCACTGTACGGCCTGGAAAACGGAGGAGAAAGAGGGCACGCCAATTCAGGTGCCGCCGCCACCTGGGAGGAGCTATATCGATCCTTTTGGCGCCAACCTGATCCCGGCAGTCCAGGAGATGGCCAATATGGTATTGCATGACGCGCCCAGCAGCTCCTCCCCCTACCGGGGCAGGGAGTCCCTGGAAATCATGCTGGCAGCACTTATTTCTCAGACCAAGGGCAGCGCCAAAGTCGAGCTGCCGCTGCCCCGCGAATGAGGTAGAGGACGATGTCAAAGGATAGACAACTGGTCGTAGGCGCCATTTCGTCCCACGGACACGAACTCGGTCACGTCAGCGTGCTGGACCAGTTGGACGAGGTTGGGTCGATTCACGTCTGCGCCGCCTCCGACCTGGTCAACGTGGAAGATCTTGCAGGCGAGTCGGCGCGGGTGGTTGGCAAGTATACCAGCGTGGATGCGCTGTTGGAACGAACCGACCTTGACGCTGTTATCATGTGCGCACGACCCGATCACGCGCCTCCGATCATGGAAAAGGTCGTCAGTGCCGGCCTGCCGGTCCTCTACGATAAGCCCGCCTCTACCCGGTCTGACGACTTGAGAAGGGTCGCCGAACTCGCTCGACGAAAAGGCCTCACCGCCGGGGCCATGCTCCAGTGGCGCTATCACCCGATGACGCAGAGCCTCAAGCGCGCTTTGGCTAAAGGCGCACTCGGTGATGTATTGACCATAGAAAGCAAGATGCTGAACGGCTTGCTGCAGTACCGGGACACCTCTACCTATACATTCGATCCGGAGAAGGCCGGACATGGCATTCTTTCCTGGCTCGGTTGCCATTGTCTCGATCTTGTCCTCTATTTGATGGAGGAGAGAGTGGTCGAGGTAATGGCCATGGTAGGCAACCTCAACCCGGAGAAAGTCGCTGTCGAGGATACAGGGTTCCTGATCCTGAAGTTTGAGAGCGGCCGCATGGGTACCTTTCAGGCTGGCTACCACCTGCGGGGGGGGAAGGCCACCTACGATTTCTACATTGGCATGCGCGGGACAGAAGGATTCGCAATCCTGCCGTATCTTGAGCCCCAGGAGGAAACGTCGGGAGGCAGCGAAGTCGAGCATACTGCAACCTACTCACTTTTCAGTGAAGCGCGCGGCTGGAATACGGGCGGCGTGCGCAAGGAACGTTTTACGATTCCCCATTCGCCGGTCTACGGCGGCGTCATGGCGGAAGAGCTTTTCCGTGATTTCTTTGACGCTGCGCAGAGCGGCGCGTCGGCGCCGGCGCCAATTGAGGATTCGGTGCATATGCTGGAGATCATTGAGGCGGCCAAGGAGTCTTCGGCTACGGGCTGCGCCGTTAGTATCGCAGAGTGACCGTGGAGGGACCAGGCACGTTGAGTAGCTTAACCTACCGTGAGACTTTCGAAGATGGGGCGGGCGGCTGGATAGCCTGGTTGGGACCCGGCCAGCCGGCGCCGACGGTCATCGAAGACGGGGCGCTGGTCTCGCGCAGCCCTTGGGGTATCGATTCCAACCACGCTCCGCCCGGAGGCGGCTACCTTCATCTCCTTTTCATTCTGCACACGGCCCACCAGGACAATCCCGGCGAGAGCTATGCGCCACTTCTGGGCGGGAACCGCTTTATCGACGGCGGCTACCCTCGCGATTTCCGCAATGCCCGCCTTACATTGCGGCTGAAGGGTGATGTCGACCTGCAAGGAGCTGAGTTGAGGCTGCACTGCCAGTCGCGGGTAGGAGACAAGGCGATCAACTTTGTAATGACTGCGGAGTCCTTCAGGGTGACGCCGGACTGGTCGGAGCAGACGATTACATTGGCGCCAGACCCGGAGCAGTGGCTCTGTCTGGGCACCCGCCATGACCTGACCGACGTGTACGGCTGGGGCGATATTGACAGCGTGCTGCGAGATGTCAATATCGACATCATCCTCCTGTTGCATCCGCTGAAAATCGTGCCGCTGAGTCCGCAGCAGGGCGGTCCACACGCTCGACGCGCGGAAGTGGACTACGGGGTGGACAGAAGTTACCTTCCCTCGGGTGAGATCAGATTGGGGGAGGTGCAGATCGACTTCAGCGATCCCTAGCCGCGGCTGAGCCGGTTTCCCAAATGATCCGGCACCGGAGAGGAAACGGTGGATCATTGACATGACTTCATGTAAGTGCTAAACTGCGGCCACTGTTAGCGGTTCGGAGCGCGCCCTCAGACGAGCCTCAACCGTGGTTCAGTGACGTACTCGGGATGTCTGACAGACTACGGATCGGTATATTGTTTCAAGAACTGAACGGGAACGGCGCACCAAGCCTGATTCCACTTGACGCCCCGCCGCACTCTCACACAGATGAGAACGAAAACTGGTATTGCGACAGGGCTTGTCTCAGGGACAGTGAACCTGACCTTTTCTTATTGCGAAGTTAACACCGAGAATCCGAGCATATCTCAAAACCAGGAAGAAATGGAGGTACACGCAGGTCACGAAATTGGGGGCTGACACACCCCAGCGCTTGCTTCTGTGGCTAATACTAATTGCCAGAAACACTTCTCATTCAAGCCTCATGAACCAGATGGAGTCAAAACCATGAAAAAGTCGAGACTTTCGCGCCGTGATTTCCTGAGCGTTTCAGCGACGACTGCTGCCGGCGTCATGCTGACCGCCTGCGTGCCGGCCGCCGTGCCGAGCGACGAGCCCGAGGCGATGGCTGAAGCTGAGGCGCCGGCCGAAGAAACTGCCGCTATGGACGGCGGAACGATGACGTTTTCCACAGGTTCCCCCTGGGGGACTTTCAGCCCCTTCCGACCAACCTACCAATACGGCTACAGCAGCAACACGCCTGCCATGCTGACCCACAGCCGCCTGTTTGACCTCGACCGCAACAACGACACGCACCCGAACCTGGCAACGGAGTGGGAGGTTTCCGACGACGCCACCGTGTACACGTTCAAACTGCGCGAGGATGCCAGGTGGCATGACGGCGAGCCGGTCACGGCGAACGATGTGGTGAGCACGGTCCGGTTCATTTTGACGCAGGCCACCAATATCAATCCCCGGCGTTGGATCAGCGCTCTCAAGGGTGGGCAGGACTTCTATGATGGCGTAACTGATGAGTTGCCGGGCGCTTACGCGCCGGATGACTTCACGGTCGTCTTCGAACTGGAGGAAACAAACGTCGGGTGGCACCTTTCAGCGACGACGGACCTTCAGATTCTGCCAGCGCATATCTTCGACGGCGTAGCGCCTGAAGACATCGTTGAGCACCACGCGCCGGCCTGGTACACACCGGAACTGAACATCGGCTCCGGTCCGTTCAAATTCGTACGTGCAGAGCGGGACCAGTTTGTTGAGCTGGTACGAAATGAGGATTACTACGGCGGCACGCCCAAACTTGAGCGCATCATCTTCAAGAACTTCGGTGCGGCCGACACCCAGTTCATCGCTTTGCAGAAGGGCGAACTGGATGTATGGAACGTCCCGCAGGACTTCTACGAACAGTCACTGGAACTGGACAATGTGGACGTCCACCTGGTAAACCGCAACTATATTCGCGTTTTCCTGCTGAACTATGAATCGCCGGTTCTCGCGGACAAGCGCGTGCGGCAGGCCCTGGCTTACGCCATTGACCGTGAGGGGATTTGCGAAGGTCTGTATTCCGGCCTCTGCGTACCTTACAATTCTTACATGGAGATGCGGCCGTGGCTGGCTGACGGCCTCAACGAGTACGCGTACAATCCTGAGAAGGCAAAAGAGTTGCTGGCTGCGGCCGAAGCCGACGGCACCTGGGATCCGAGCAACGTGCTGCGGGTCAACTGGTATTACAGCGATGCCTTGCACCAGGACATCATGGCCGCGATTCAGCAGAACCTGAAGGCTGTCGGAGTGGAGACACAACTCCAGTACCTGGAAGGCACTTCGGCCGTAGAGACACAGAGTGCATGTGAATTTGAGATGTACTATCAGGGTTGGGGCTTCTCCTTCCCCGAGCAGTACAACTCCTTCTTCACCGATGCGGAGCGCTGCCGCACGCCTTGGGGCGATCCCGACGCCCAAGCCCTCTTCAATCAGACGGCGACCACGGTCGATCTGGAGGAGCGGATGGCGATTCACGAGCAGATCCAGCGGCGTTTGAATGATGAACTGCCGATGATGCCCTTCCTGCAGTTTATCGGCCCGGTGGCGGTCAACAAGCGGGTACAAGGCTTTAACGAGGACGCCCTCTGGAACCGCTACTATCCGTGGAGCAATGGCTACGCCAACGCGGTCAACTGGGCTGTTACGGGTTAACGCGTTTGTGGAGAGAAAGAGGAAAGTAGAGAGGCATTTCCCTCCTCTCTACTTCTCGCTTTCTTTCCTCCGTCTGTGAGAGCATAGCTTTGCGAACCTACATTTTGCGCCGCCTGGCGATCTCAGCACCCATTCTCCTGGGACTGACACTGGTGACTTTCATATTCACCGAACTGATGCCGGGCGATTTTGTCGACGCATTGATTCCGCCGCTGGCGGTCGTCAACTACACGCCGGAACAGTTGGAGTCGATGCGCGAGAACTACGGCCTCAATAAACCGGCCCCGGTCCGTTACCTGATCTGGTTGCGCGAGTTGGGGAAGGGCAATATGGGGAGGTCGCTCATATCGGGGGCGCCGGTGCGCGACGAAATCCTTCAGAGGATGCCGGCAACGCTTCAACTCACCGCAACTTCGCTTTTGTTTGGCATCCTGTTTGGCGCGGCTCTTGGGATTCTTTCCGCGGTTAAGCAGTACACCTGGATTGACCAACTGCTTACGCTGCTTGGCTTCATCTGGATATCCACACCGGGCTTCGTTTTTGCGATCGGGGCGATTTTTCTGTTCTCATTGAAGATAAGTCTCTTCCCTACCTCCGGCATCACAGACTATGGCGAAGAGGCGTCGCTTCTGACGCGCATTCACCACATGTTCCTGCCGGCACTGGTCCTGGGATTGGGAAGTATGGCCGGCTTCATGCGCTATTCGCGCAGCAGCTTGCTTGATGTGATCCGCCAGGATTACATCACGGTCGCACGCGCCAAGGGGCTGGCCGAAAAGGCTGTCCTGCTGGGACACGCCCTGCGGAACGCGCTCATTCCCCTGATAACGATAGTAAGCCTGGACATCCCTTTCTTAATTGGCGGCACTGTCATCATAGAGCAGATATTTGCCTGGCCGGGAATGGGAACATACAGCCTGACGGCAATTTATTCACGCGACTATCCGGTCATCATGGGCGTGAATTTCATGGTTGCGCTCGTCGTCCTGCTGAGCAACCTGCTTGCCGACATCACCTATGCGTTCGCCGATCCGCGAATTCGCTACGAGTAAGAAGAGGTCCAGCCGCGATGCGCGGAATTGCTGAGAATCCAATGGTATCCCCTGTACTCTATCGTCATTGTCTCGGGCAGGCGCGATCAGAATTGGAGAGATTGGGCGATGTCCGTTTCTGAACTTTCTGATACGCTGGACGCGCCCCGCAGGGACTCGGTGCAGCAGCGATTTTGGCGCCGACTGTTCCGGCACAAGCTGGGCATGGTCGGCCTTGTCATGCTGGTGCTCCTGGTGATCGCCGCGATCTTTGCGCCCCTGCTGGCCGGCATCGACCCGGCGACCATGGATCTGAAGATGAAGAACAAGCCGCCCAGCGCCGATCACATCCTCGGCACGGACGCCATTGGAAGGGACGTTTGGGCCCGCCTTGTCTTCGGCGCACGCGTCTCGCTCTCGGTCGGGCTTGTCGCTGTGGGCATCTATACCTCGATCGCGCTCATTCTTGGCAGCGTCTCCGGCTATGCCGGCGGCCAAGTCGACAACGTCATCATGCGTTTCACCGATATCATTATGTGTTTCCCCACCTTTCTGCTGATTATCACAGTGGCCGCGGTGCTGCCCCCAAACATCTTCAATATCATGGTGATCATCGGCATCTTTGGCTGGCCTGGCATGACGCGCCTGATACGCGGCCAGTTTCTCAGCCTGCGCGGCCAGGACTTCGTTATCGCTGCCGTTGCGGTCGGTGTCCCGACCCGGCGGATCATCTTTCGTCACATTCTGCCCAACGTCGTCGGGCCGGTGGTCGTGGCCGCCACACTGGGGCTGGCAGGCGCTATCCTGACAGAGTCGAGTCTGAGTTTTCTCGGCCTGGGCGTACAGCAGCCGACGCCAAGTTGGGGGCAGACCTTGACAACCGCCCTGCAACTCCCAATTCTGGAGAACATGCCCTGGCGCTGGCTTCCTTCGGCGACTGCGATTGCTTTCGCGGTCTTGTCGATGAACTTTTTCGGCGACGCCCTACGCGACGCTTTCGACCCGCGCCAGCATCTGGACTAACTCACCCCGGACTTGGTCTGCTTAATGGATGGACTCGCACATCAGACCATTTCTCCCTCTTTGAAAATGTCATAATCTCGCATGGAATTGAGCGATGACCGGTGATAAAGACAGGCAGTTTCCAGCGGGAGAACGGCAGCTCTTTTTGGATGACGACGACGTAGCGCACATGGAGGGAGTGCGCCGTGTGTTCCATCAGCCAGAGAAGCGGGGCGCGGTCATCCGGCGCGAGCCTGCGCTGGGAGGAAACCCGGAGATACGGTGCGCGCCGGCGTGGGATCCGCAGGCACAGCTGTGGAAGCTGTGGACCATCTGCATCACGCCGGAGGAGTTGCACGGCATCGCCGCCCTATCGGGTTACCACGAAAGCCGCGACGGCCTCCACTGGTATCAGCCCATTTTGAGTCAGGCGGAATACCTAGGGACGCGTGAGAACAATCTCGTCTACATTCCGATGGGTGACGGATGCACGGCCGAGATACTGGGGGCCATCTACGACCAGAGCGACCCGAACCCGAGCCGGCGCTATAAGGCCCTGAGCTTCACGATGGCGCCGGAACTGGCGATCCTTTTCGCCACCTCGCCGGATGGCATCCATTGGACGCGGGTGGACATCCCGCCGATTGCCTCGGGAGACGAGCCGAATTTCAGCTTCGATGAAGGCAGACGTCTCTTCATCGCCACTGTGAAGGTCCCAGGTCCGTTCGGTCGATCCCATGCACTGACCGTCAGCGAAGATTTCGAGAATTGGAGCGAACCGGAACTGGTCTTTCATGCGGACGCAGAGGACCAGGAGCAGGCGCGGCAGATTATCGCCGACCGGCTGGCCGACCCGACGCTGCAACAGCCTGTCTTCAACCACCCGGAGGAGCACGCGGTTGACGTCTACAACTTCGCCATCTCCCGCTACGAGAGCCGCTACATCGGCTTTGCCTCTATGTTTTACCATACAGGGCGCGCCTGGAATGACCGCAACCATGACGGCTTTCATCACGTTCAGTTGGCGAGTAGTAGGGACATGCGCAGCTGGCGGCGGCTCGGTGAACGGGCTCCCTTCATCGGTCCGTCGCCCCTCGGAGCCGGCGCCTATGATACGATGCAGATCTTAGGTCCCTCCTTTCCGGTCGTCCGCGGAAACCAGCTCTGGTTCTACTATTCCGGCATCCGGCATCGCTGGAAGCCGTCAAAGGCCAGCCCCGAGCGGGCGGCCATCTGTCTGGCCACCTTGCGGCGGGATGGCTTTGTCTCACTGGACGCCGATGCAGACGGCGGCGCTGTCGTGACCAAGCCCTTTCGCTGGGAAGGGGAGCGGCTCTATCTGAACGCCGAGGCCGCGGACGGCGAGATTCGGTGCGAGCTTCTGGACGCGACGGGTCAGCCGTTGCCAGGATACGGGCGGGACAGCTCGATTCCACTGAACACGGACAGCGTGTGCCTGCCCGTCAGATGGCGCGAAGGGGAATGCATGCCAGTTGAGACTGAAAGCCCAGTGCAGCTGCGAGTCTGGTTACGAGACGCACGTCTCTATAGCTACTGGCATGAGTAAAGCCACATCGTACTATGAACTATGTGATTGAGAATCTACGACTGCGGGAACTAATGGTTGTAGTGAATGAGAATCAAGCCTTCTATGAAGATTTCGTGGGCTTTCTAAACGAACAGGGCTATGCGTCCGTACTTGAGTTCATTACTGAAAAGTCGGATTCACTTGCTGCGTCAACGATCGAGACGTACCTTCGGAGAGAGTCACCAGCGGTATTGTACGATGGATTACTTAGGCCATATGCAAATTCTAAAGCGAAGTGGTTTTTCCTAGCTTGGCTCATGCGAGATGCGGCGACACAGCGACTTCAACCTTTGCTTAAGTCTGTAGAGGGAACAACGGATCTAGAAAGAAAACGTAATCTCTTGAATGAGATACGCAAGTTTGTTGCCCCCTCTTTCCTGACTCTCAAAGCTGAGAATGGACTGCCATATCAGAAGTAATGCTCGCACGACTAGAAGGCAGCCGCCGTGCGCTAAAGGGGAATCTATTCGAAGGAATTGTGAGAAGAAGCCTTCGCAGAGTAATCGAAGCTCAGGACTTTCCTCTTGAAGTAAGTGAAAAGCAGTTCAAGATTGAAGAAGAGACATACGATGTCCAGGTCAAAGGAGAACTAGGAACGATTCTAATTCCAGTCAAGACGCGAGAGACTATGGGAGGTGGGCACGCCCTTCTGTTTACTCGTGATATCTTTAAATCAATTATGGTAGCAACTGACCAAGGATACAAATGTGTCCCTGTCGTCATAGCAGAATCATGGTCAGGTGATTTGGAAGCCCTTAACTCCAAACACTACATATACATTCAAGCAAACCCGAATCAGATTGAAGAATTGCAACCCATATTGGAAAGAGAATTGGAAAGACTTGCTCCCCTTCTGGAAGGACTGGGAAGAAAAGTCTAAAGGAGAGCTCGTTGTTGTAATCGTGTTCGGGCCAGATCGCAGTACTTTGAATTACTGTCAATCCCAATATGTTTTCGGCCCAATTTCTGAGCAATTATAGACGTCGTACCACTGCCACAAAACGGATCCAATACAATTCCAGAACTGGGGCTACCTGCAAGCACACATATTTCAACTAGCTTCTCGGGGAAGACAGCGAAGTGCGTATCCCGAAATTTGGACAGAGGAATCTCCCACACTGTACGACGATTTCTTCCTTTCGGATGAAAAGTTTGGTCCCAGCGCCCGTCATGCAGATTTGAGTTTCCGGCGTTTTTCCCCTGTTCGGGAGTCCCATTGACTATACCAAAGTGATTTCTACCGCCCTTCATGCGGCTCTTATCCGAAAAAGTAACATGGGGCTCTCGCACGGCATCTGTATCGTAAAAATAGCTGTTTGATTTGCAGAACAAGAAAATGTATTCGTGGTCAGTAGTTGGCCGGTTCTTGACAGACGATGGCATCGCGTTCGGTTTGTGCCAAATGATGTCGGAGCGAAGTATCCAGCCATCATCTTTCAGTGCAAGCGCAACCCGCCAAGGCATTCCAAGGAGTTGCCCATTCTTATACTTGTCACCTAGATTTAGCCAAAGAGTACCATCATCACGGAGAACCCTTTTCGCTTCTCTGAAAACTTGCTTGAGCGCTTCGACATATTCTTCGGGAGAAGCCTCGTTCCCTATTTGTGAGGGAGATCTATAGTCTCGTTGAAGATAGTATGGCGGGCTAGTCACGATACAATGGATAGACTGATCAGGCAGTTGATGCATTACTTCTGCAGCATCACCGTGAACTATCTGGTTTACCCAACTGCAAAGATCTGCAGTCATTTTTTCTCCTTGCGCACTTACGCCACTTCTCACAGACTTCACTATTTTCAGCTTGCAGAGTGGTCAAACCGTCAGAACAAATTATCTATAACGTGCAATATATCGTGCAACCAACGAAAAGCCAACCTTTACTTGTTTCCTGCTCTTGCCGGGACTTTAGAGTAGCTTGTTTATAATTTAGGCATTCCGCACGCTTAATGTTCGCCAATTACATGGGAAGGGGAGATATGGAATGGCCTTTGACACAAGTCGCAATTTCGCACGCATGGAGAGGCAGCTCTTTCTCGACAACGCCGATATCGCCAGCATCAGCGGCCTGACAAAGCGCATGCATCAGCCGAACAAGAAGGGCGCCGTCATTCGTTCGGACCCGCACATGGCGCTGCATGCCGGTCCGGACGGCGGACCCGCCTACCGGCCGCAGACGCGGACAGCTCCGGTATGGGACGCCGAGGCCAGGCTCTGGAAGTTCTGGACGATCGGGGCAAAGTTGGACTGGGATAACGGGCGTTCCTCCTATCACGAAAGCCGCGACGGGCTTCACTGGTATCAGCCAACCGTTGGCCATTGGGAGTACCAGGGATCAACCGACAACAATCATGTCGCCATTCCCCTCGACGACACGCGCACCTCAGAAGTACTGGGCGCGGTCTACGATGCCAGCGACCCCGATCCGGCCCACCGATTCAAGGCGATCAGCTTCATTATGGAGCCCGATCTTTCGATTATCTTCGCCGTATCTCCGGACGGAATTGTGTGGAAGCGGAATGACGCGCCCGCTATCCTGTCCGGCGATGAACCGAATTTCAGCTTTGACGCCGCCAACCACCGCTTCATCGCTACGGTCAAGGTGCGGGGAACTTACGGACGCTCCCACGCCGTGACCACCAGCGAGGATTTCCACGAGTGGAGCGAACCGCAGCTGGTCTTCCAGGCGGATGACGAAGATCAGGATTTGGCGCGGGAGGTCATCGCCCGGCGGCTCGCCAATCCCGCGCTGCAGCAGACGGTCGTTAATCACCCTGAAGAGCACGGTGTAGACGTCTATAATTTCAGCATATCCCGTTACGAGAGCCGTTACATCGGATTCGCCTCCATGTTCCACCACGTGGGACGCTCCGTCGACGGCCGCAATCACGACGGCTTCCACCATGTTCAGTTGGCCAGCAGCCAGGATATGTACACGTGGTTGCGGCAGGGTAGCCGGCGGCCATTTCTCGACTCGTCGCCGCTTGGAGGCGGCGCATACGACACGCTGCAGATGCTCGGCCCTTCCTCACCGGTCGTCCGCGATGACGAGCTTTGGTTTTACTACACGGGCGTGAAATTCCGGCGTCTCCCACCGAAATGGGACCCGGATCACGCCGCCATATGTCTGGCCACGCTGCGGCGTGACGGGTTCGTTTCGCTTGATGACGTTAAGGAGGGCGGATCGATGGTGACCGCACCTTTCCACTGGGAGGGGGAGCAACTCTATGTCAACGCGGTCGCCGACGACGGCGAGGTCAGGGTTGAACTGCTGGATGTCGACAGCCAGCCTTTCCCCGGCTACAGTGCGCAAGACGCCGCCGTTTTGAGTGAGGATAGTGTCCGGCAACAGGTGGTCTGGCGCGAACACAGCCGGATGCCTAACCCTGCCAGCGGGCCGATCCGGCTCCGCTTTAGCCTGACCAACGCAGAGCTGTACAGCTATTGGTTCGAATAATCCCTGTCAAGATGATAAGCTGGAAATGAGAACCTGTTCTTGAACTCAGCTTAGTCGAACCCTTGAAGTAGGAGCCTAGTGGGAGCGAGGAACGGAAAATGGTTCAGACTGCAACGGTGATAGAACAAACCTATGCCTCGGAAACTCCAGGCTCGCGAGAGCAGTTCGAAAAAGACTGCGAGTCGATGCCGGGCGGAGCAAAGGGAGCCTACTATTACGCGCCCTATCCCATTACCATGCAAAGAGGGGAGGGCTGTTATCTCTATGACATCGACGAAAGACGGCGCGTCGATTTCGCCAACCACCACACCGGCCAGATCCTGGGCCACAACAACGCCGCCGTACATGCCGCGGTCGAGGCCCAACTCACCAGAGGCATCGCGCTCGGTGCCCCGACTGGAGCAGAAGGGGCGCTGGCCGAAGAGATGTGCAGCCGCGTGGCCTCCCTGGAAAAAGTACGCTTCTGCAACTCCGGCACGGAGGCATCCCTGCACGCGATCCGGCTGGCTCGAGGCTTCAGCGGCCGGCCAAAGATTGCCAAGCTTGAGGGAGGGTACCACGGCAGCCATGACTTGGTTGAAGTAAGTGTTGCGCCGCCCGTTGACAAAGCAGGCCCAGCGGACGAACCCTTTTCCGTGCCCACCGCGGGCGGCATGTCTCCGAACGCCCCCTCTGAAGTGATCGTCCTACCTTTCAATAATGAAGAGGCGTTGGAGCGGCTCGTACGCCGCCACCGCGACGAACTTGCCTGTGTTATCCTCGACCCCAAGACAGGAATCCTGCCCGTCCGCAAGGAGTACGTACAGGCTGTGCGCCGAGTGACCGAGGAGAACGATGTCCTGCTGATCCTCGATGAGGTGGTTGCCTTTCGCGTCGCTCGCGGCGGCGCCCAGGAGCACTACGGCATCAGCCCGGATCTGACGACGTTCGGCAAGTTGGTGGGAGGCGGGTTCCCGGTCGGCGCCTTTGGCGGCCGCGCCGACATAATGAACCTGTTTGACAGCAGCGGCGAACCTACCGGCTTCTTCCAGAGCGGCACGTTCAGCGCCCACGCGGTGGTGATGGCGGCGGGGCTTGCGACACTGAAGCAGTTGACGCCGAGCGCCTTCAACCACATAAACGGCTTGGGCGAACGCTTGCGCATGGGCCTGGAGGACCTCAGCGCGCGCATTGATGTCCCTCTGCAGTCAGTCGTACTCGGCTCTCTCTTCAGCGTCTATTTCACCGACGAGCCGCTGGTGAATTACCGAAGCCTGGCCGGCAACGACGGTGAATTGGCCCATCGCGTTTTCCTTTCTCTCCTCAATCAAGGTTATTTCCTGAGCCAGGGGCTTTCGATGAATGCGCTCTCCCTGCCGATGGAAGATGAGCATATCGACGGACTCTTGTTAGCCTTCGAAAAGGCGATTGAACAGAGCAGGCAGTAGCAACTTAGAACCCGGTCTCTACAGAGGCTGGCGGCCCACTAGGGCCCAGATCTCTGGTCGCAAGCCACATTCCCAAGCGGTTGAAAGGACCAACCATGTACGCTATCGACTTTATCTCTGAATTCAGCGTCAATCCGATCCCTGAGCCGGATACAACGTTGGAAGCGCTGCTTCGTCAGACGGAGGAGCACGACACAACGCTGACGCTGACAACATCGCGGCGCGGCCTGGTCAATCAGGTCAACCCGGAAGCCGTGGAAGAGACGCTAGCCGTCACTGCTGAACATCCCCGACTCCTGGCTGTGGGCACACTCGATCCCCGTTACTTCCTCAACTGGCGGGACGATTTGCAGGCCTGCGTGGACGGCGGTTGCGTGGCGATCCGTTTCGCCCCCGGTCCCCAGGGTTGGAGCCCGGAAACACTTGTCTTCGAGCATATGGTGGAGGCGGTCGGGGCGGCCGGACTGCCGATCATCGTTGACTTCAAAGGATCCTCTGAAGCCCTGAGCTGGATCCGCAAAGTGGCGGAGGTCTGCCACCGGCATGACGTAAACGTTGTCGTGAACGAGGTCAGCTACGCGCACATGGGCGAGTTGATCACGGTCATGCAGGTGTACCCCAATGTCTACGCCGCGATTCGCTGGCTCTGCCTGGCGGACGGGCTGGAGGTGATGGTTGACGCGGGCATCGGCGACAGGCTGCTCTATGGCAGCAATTCTCCCAAGTATTCGATTCGTGCGCTGCGCAACCAGATCTTCATGGCGAAGATTTCAGATGAACAGAGGCAGGCTATCCTCGGGGGAAACGCTTTGCGCCTGCTCGACATGGACATCGAAGAGCTGCCCGCGGATCCCCTCATGATCAAGGCCGAGGCGGATCTGCCGGATGAGCCGATCATCGACATCCACGCCCATGTGTCGGGCTTCCACTGCGCGGAGCCGTTCAACACGCGTTTTGAGACGAACGTTCCTGAGATGACGGAGCGGTGCAATATTCAGTACACATTTGTGTCCTCCTACAACGCCATAAACTATGACATGTGCGAGGGGAACGCCGACACGCAGGCCTTCCTTGACCGCTATCCGAATCTGCGCGGCTATATCGCCATTGATCCGCGCGACCTGGCCGGTTCGGTCGAGCAGATGGAACGTTACTTCCAGGATTCCCGATTCGTGGGGGTGAAGCTCTATTGCCCGTTTGGCGGCAACATGGCCACCAAGCGAATGCAGAACCTGCTGGACGAAATCGCGCGGTTTGGCCGGCCGGTCAAGATCCACATGGATGAAGGCGGCTCACCCTATCCGGGCGTGCGTTCGGCGGCGGAGCGCAATCCGGACCTGGTGATTATCAAGGCGCACGGGGACGATGTCGAGGGCGCGCGCCAGGTCGTGGATTTGCCAAACGTTTACTTTGAGTTCTGCAGCAGCGGCATCAACGCCGGCACCATCCGCCGCTCGATGGATATTCTGGGGCCGGAACGGATTCTGTTCGGCACGGACCAGCCTCTCTTTGCGCCGTGGTTTGAGTACGGCGCCTATATTGACGCGATTCAGACGCAGCGAGAGGCCGATCTCATATTCCGTGAGAACGCGAGACGGATTTTCAGACTGGACTGACGCTTAGGTGTGCATGATGCTAGTGCCGTGGACGTTCTCTTCGAAATGGCTTGCATCGCTCACAGACTGAATGGATAACGCGGCCGAATCATTACAAGGAGATTCCTGAAATGGCCATCGCAATCGAACGCAACTCGCCGCCTGTGCGGAGTGGATCGTTTGGCCCCCAGTGGGACATGGGCGAAGAGGAAATAAACGAACTGATCGAGGTGATCCGCTCCGGGAAGCTGAACCGACTGAGCGGCAACAAGGTCGACCAGTTTGAGAGGGACTTCGCCGAGATGAACGGAGTCAAGTATGCTCAGGCGGTTACGTCGGGCACGGCCGCGGTGCATACGGCCGTCGGCACAATTGACCCCAACCCGGGCGACGAGATCATTACAACGAGTATCACCGATATGGGCACGATCATCGGCATCCTCTACCAGAACGCGGTGCCCGTCTTCGCGGACATCGACCCCCGGACGGGCAACCTCGACATTGCGGATGTCGAAGCCAAGATTACGGAACGCACCAAGGCGATCATTGTCGTGCATCTCTTTGGCAATCCTGCTCCGATGGAGGCCTATGTTGCACTGGCGCGTAAGTATAACCTCTTTTTGATCGAGGACTGCGCGCAGGCTCAGCTAGCCGAGTATGGCGGACGGCCGGTCGGGACCTGGGGCGACTTTGGCTGCTACAGTTTTGGCGGCAAGCATATGACTACGGGCGACGGCGGCATGGTGATCAGCAACCGAGACGACCTGGCCGAACGGTTGAAATGGTTTGCGGACAAGGGCAATCCCCGACATCCGGTATACGAGCATTACTATCTGGCGCCGAACTATCGCATGACCGACCTTCAAGGGGCGGTCGGGATCGCACAGCTAAAGAAGGTGACCGACGCGGTGCGGCGCAAGCAGTGGGTCGCCAACCACTTGAACGAGGTTGTCGACGGCGAGCCGGGTCTTTCAATGCAGCCGGTCCTGCCGGAGGCCACCCATTCGTACTGGGTCTACGGATTTCATGTGGATGCTGCGGTGATGGGCGCGACGGCAGAGCAGTTCGCGGCGGCTTTGCAGGCGGAGGGCGTGCCGGCCAACTCGCCCTACATGGTCTATCCTGTCTACAAGTACCCGGTTATGGCCCAGCAGCGCGCCTATGGAACGGCTGATTTCTCCTATGCCGGCGAAGAGGCTGCAGCCATGGACTACGGCTCGATGTCGCTGCCGGGCGGGGAGAGTTTCTTGGAGACGGCAGTTGTGATGCCGATGAATCCCTCCTATACGGACCAGGACGTTGCCGATTTCAGCACGGCGATCAAGAAGGTCAGCGACTACTACCGTTCGAAACTGTCAAGCTAGGGCCAAGACAAATGTTTACTCAGTTCACATTCCGCCCGCGTGTCCCCGTTTTCGACGCAAACGTCCGTGTGGGTGACCTGCATTATCAGCCCTCGCCCTGCCGCAATCGTACGCAGTTGCTGGCCGAAATGGACCGCCACGGGATTGAAAGAGCGCTCATCTACCACGCCCAGACCGAGGAAGTCAGCCCGATTGATGGCAATGGTTTTCTGGAGGAGTGGTTAGATGATAGCAGGCTCTTTCCCCAGTGGTCGATCATGCCTACGCCCGACTCTTTGGCGCAGGTGCGGGAACTGCACGAGCAGGGGCGGGTGCGCAGTGTTCGACTGCACAATGCGAGATCCGTCGGACTGCCTTTCCGGCCTTGGGCGTGCGGGCCGATGCTTGCCTGGCTGAGCGAGAATCGGATCCCGCTCTGGATTCCTCTGCCCGATGCCGATGCTGACGAGCTGGCCATGACCTTGAGCGCCTTTCCCGAGCTGGTTACGGTCCTGGTTGGCGCCCATTACAGCCACGCTCTGTGGGTGCGACCACTGATGACAACGCTCCCCAATGCCTACCTGGAGTTGAGTCGTATCGAGCCGCTGGGCGAAGTGGAAGCGCTCTGCACTGAATATAGTGCGGAGCGTTTTGTCTATGGATCCTGGTATGACCGCTTAGCGATGGGAACGATGCTCTTTTACCTTCACCACACCGACCTCAGCGAGGCGGAGTTGGAATTGATCTGCGCGGGGAATCTGCTACGCATATTGCAGGGAGAGGGCCGGCATGATTGAAGAACAGAGAGTGATCGACTTTCACGGCCATACAGGCCGCCTGGACAGCTACAATGGAGTCGACGATCCGGAGTTGATACTTCATGCCATGGACAAGGTGGGGATCGACGTCTCCTGCGTTTTCAATATTTTTCACCCTGACGGCACGACCGGCAACGACATTACGGCCCAGTTTGTGGCCAAGCATCCGGACCGCTTCGTCGGGTTCGCGTACGTGTCGCCGATGATGGCGGAAGGCATGGTTGCCGAGTTGACGCGCGCAATTGACGAGCTTGGTCTGGTTGCCATCAAACTGTATCCGCCGTATACCCAGTGGGACCTGAACGAACCGATCTGGCATCCGATCTATGAGTTCGCCAATGAGCGCGGACTGGCGATCATTTTCCACACGGGTACCGACCCGCATTCCCACCCGGGCTTGCTGGCCGACTGTGCGGCCAAGTTTCCTAACGTCAACTTCGTGTCCGGCCACGCGGGCAATGTCGCAGAGCCGCGGGCGGCTGCCATCAAGGCGGCGCAGGACTATCCCAATATCTATCTTGAGACGTGCTCGACCTTTCGCACGCCGGGCGTTATCGAGCAACTGGTGAACGAGGCCGGGGCTGACCGGGTCCTGTTTGGATCGGATATCGCCCTGATGGACTCTCGCCCGCAGTTGGGCAAGATCATAACGGCCGACATCTCTGATGAAGCTAAGCGGCTGGTCTGCGGCGGCAACGCGGCGCGGCTCTTGAAAATCTGAAGCGGGTTGAGGTGGAGCGTTTAACTTAACTGAAGTACCGAAAACAGATCGAGCAGGGGCAAGCGAGTTGCTTGTGTTTCCATGATGCAGCCCATGGGAGGTCAGTTCATGGACTACAGTGAATCTGATCGCGAATTCTGGGAAGAGGAACTGGTGGACTTCGTCCCACAAAGGGTGTTTGATGCCCACTGCCATCTGTTCGATGCGGCGCATATGCGGCCTGACGCGCCGGCGACGACACGATCGTATGCCGATCTGGAAACACTGCGGGCATGGGGCCGTCTCATGTTCCCTGGCCGGCGCATGAACTTCCTCCTTTTGGGGATGCCCAAGGTCGGCATAGACGTGGATAGACATACTGAAATGCTTGCCGAGCAAGTCGCCCTGGACCCCTCTTCACGGGCCAATCGCCTGGTCACGCCATCCTGTAACATCTCTCGTATTGAAGAAGATATCAAGCGCGTCGGCTTTATCGGGCTAAAGCCTTATCGGGTCTTCTCCTCGACCGGAGATACGGACCACTGCAGGATTCACGAGTTTCTGACGCACGAACAGATGGAGCTTGCGAACGACCGCGGCCTCTGGGTCACGATGCATCTGTCGCGGCCGGGGGGTTGCGCCGACGAGGATAACTTAGCAGACCTAGAAGAATACACGACGCGCCGCTATCCCCGCATCAAATGGATCCTTGCCCATTGCGCTCGCAGCTTTACATATTGGCCAATTCGAGAGGCTATCGACCGATTGCGCGACATGCCAAATATATGGTATGATCTGTCGGCCGTTACGACCATGCCTCCCTTTTTGACGTTGTTCCGAGAGGAAGATCTGAAACGGATCTTCTACGGTTCGGATGGTGTCGACTCTGCCTTCTTTCACGGAAAATACGTTCCATTCGGGCGATACTGGTACCAGGTAGAACCCGATGAAGCACACTTCAGCTTTGCCCACACGGACGCCCGTCCGGTCTTGTGTATCTACGAACAGATAATGGCCATGAAACAGGCCGCTGAGATCGCTGGACTGTCCGGAGACGACATTGAAGGCATCTTCTGGCGCAATGCAATCGAGGCTTTCCAGATCGATACTCAGGACGGAATTGCGGCTGCATGAAGGTTGAGCTGTCTCCTTTGGGTGAAGTGCAGTCATTTGGCACAGTGTGGATGCGAAACGGGACTAAGCGTACAGGAGGAACGAAGAGAGAGTAGCGACTGCCTAAACTGATAGCCCAAATAGGATAAGCCTATGAGTCACGTGCATCAGCGTCCAGAATTGGGCCCAACACCTGGCCCGAGTATAGCGGAGATGGAGGAGGGGCTGAGACGATGGGCGGCTGCCCGGCCTGGGATCATGCAGGTCGAGACTGTTGGCCGCACACCGAAGGGGTTGCCAGTTCTTCTTTGTCGCATCAGCGAGAGTTCGGTGTCGGACGAAGACAAGCAGGTGGCCTTGTTTACTTCGACGCATAGCGGCGTGGAAAGGGTTACTACCGCTGGCTTGCTCCAGTTGATCAAGTGGCTCATCGGCGATGACTCTACGGCTGAAGAGATTCGAAGACGTCAAATCGTTCTGATCATGCCGGCTTGCGAACCGGAGAGTTATGACCGCAAGTTGATTGACGTTGCCGAATTTTTCGCCGGACGCAGCCGCTGGGTCTATGAAGGATGGGGGTGGGACGGCCCCCTGGATCCTGAGAATCAGCCTGAGGCTATGGCCGTCAAGGATGTCGTGGACCGATATCAGCCGGAGGTCCATCAGGACGTGCATGGCATTTGGTTTGAGCAGTCCACGATGACCGAAAGCACCGGCATTTCATGGGCTTCGAATCTGTACCGCGGGTACTGGCGGGCTATCCCCGACTTGATGAACCAGGCAGCGGAAGATGCCGGCTATCTGACAACCCGCGGCGAGGAGAGCGCCGGGCAGATGCTGTCCACTGTTCCGGTCGAGGGCGTTGAGCGCTGGTTCTACGGAAGTACTTCAACGCCGAAGGTCGTCTGCGGCCTTTACTCCTACATCCAATATCATAGCATCATACAGACGATGGAGGTCGGCTGGGAGGAGAGCGCCGTACTGCGGTTGCGCCGGCTGCTTCAAGTCGGCAACGAGGTGTGGCGAGAGGAGCCCTACCCAGGTTACCCCGCCAACCAGGTCAGCTGCCGGTCGTCGGTTGCTATCGCAGCCTGGGGCAAGACAGCTGCACAACGGCGGGCAAGCCGGGTTGAGTTGTGGCGAAAGTTGCCCCAGATCTCGCACACTTGCGGCTGGCCCGAGGCCCGAGACGGCATCGTTGCATTTATCTCCACGACCCCGGAAAGCCGAAACCACTATGCGCCGGGAGAGGAATCGACTGCGCCGAATTTGAACGAACCGAACCTGGAGCCGATGTTTGCCAAGCTAAAACAGAACTCTCGCTTCGGTGGCGATGCCTTGGACGAGTTTCTCCGACTGTCGGTTTCACGTCAGGTAACGTGGCCCCAAGTGGAGTATGAAGGTCAGGCAGAACCGATCCGGAACGGCCTTGCCATCCGTCTGCGTCTTCCCCACCCTGACGTAACTTTCAAACATCTCAGATTAGATGGGCACATTATGGAACCGTCGGACGTCGACGGCTACTTTGTGTATCACAATCCCGGCACCATCGTACAGGTCAACATTCCACCCGGCAAGGTGGAGGACTTTCACGTGGTGACCGCGGTATTCGATTCAGATGCGGAGCGGACTTCGGGATTCCATCCTAAGGACTGGGAGTTGGATGAATGATTCGCTGAAAGCGCCCTCGTCAAGGCGGCCGCTCCCCCTTTAGACAGGGTACAAGGAGGTGTCTCGCCGGCAAAATGGGTACGTCATGAATCGTGAATTGGGTCTGGGCAGCCTTCGGTCTCTGCGATTCAGTGTATCGGCAGCAAGCGTGTGAAGACATCGGGAGATTCTTCGATAGACATACAAAGTTATGGGGGAGATATCCAAGATGAAACGCTATCCTTTGCCTATACTGATTGTCCTTTTGGGGTTGTTGATTTCAGCCTGTGTGACGCCGGTGCCGGCCGCTGGGGGTACGGGAGCAGCGGACGCTGAGGAAGCGGCGGCGCCTGCCGTTGAGCAGGTTATTCGCTACGGCATGATTCAGAGTATGAAGACGTTTGACCCCGCCCGGGAAGGAGGCTTTGGCCGCTTTATCATGCAGCATGTGTGGTTGCCGCCGTTCGTTGCCGACCCGAGCGCGAATCTGACGCCGGGAACATGCACGTCGTTCGATGTCAGTGACGACGGGACTACCTACACGCTGCACGTGAATCCTGAAATCAAATGGTCGGATGGAAGTCAGTTCACCGCCAACGATATCAAAGCCTGGTTCGAGTATGTGGTGAATCCCGAGAATCCGTCCGGTTGGGTGCCGCCGAACTATGCCGGCATCGTAGGCTATGATGCAGTTCGGGATGGCAGTGCCACCGAGATGGAAGGTCTGGTCGTCGTTGACGAATTCACCCTGGAGATCAATCTGAAAGAGGCCGATCCCCTCTTCGTATTCAAGGTGCTTGCCAACTACAACTCGGCCACGGCCAAAGCCGAACAGGCGTGGGCGGACCTGAATGGGGAGTGGTGGACCAATAATCCGCTGGTCACTGGGCCCTATACGATCGAGTCATGGGATGATGACGTGATGAGCTACGTCTACGTACCCAACCCAAACTATTGGGGAGAGAACACGGCATCGATACGGGTCGAAGTAACATCGGTGCTAGCTGAAGAGACGCTCAGCCTGATGTATGAGAACGACCAGTTCGACATCGTCATATTCACGGGCGCGGCTGGAGATGCGCTGTCGCTGAAGTATCCTGAGGATGTCGTGCCAATGAATTACAGGTACAGCAACATCTGGGGATTCAACCCCAATCTGCCCCCGATGGACGATCCGATGGTGCGGAGGGCACTGATCCACGCCATCGATCACGAGCGCATCGTGCAGGTCATCTACGGTGACACTAAGGACCCAGCGGCCGGTCCCATCTACCCAGGCCTGTCCGGCCATCGCCCGGAGATTTTCGAAGAGGCCGGCGCGCTTCAGTATGATCCCGAATTGGCGAAGGAGGAGCTGGCCCAGTCCACTTACGGTTCGGCCGAGAACCTGCCCAAACTCAATCTTGCGCTGGGCACGCCGGATGCTGAATGGGTGCGCGGCATGGAGATGATCCTGGAAATGTGGCGAGACACCCTGGGCATAACGAATGTCGAAACAAAGCCATGGTGGAACGATTGGGCACGAGGCGATGCCAGGGCCGACGTCGTGCACATGGGTGGTTTTGGCTGGGGCACTTTGCCGGACCCGGGACATGCCGTGTGGCGGGCCGCTTACACCGGAAACGCCATGAGCAGAATCAGATACAGCAATCCCGAAGTGGACGCGCTGCTTGACGAGGCCATGTCTCTGAGTCGCGATGATCCTCGCTTCCTTGAGTTGGTACACGAGGCAGAACTGATTTACCTGGAAGACTACGTTTGGAAGCCCTTCTTCGTGGTTTCCTATTCCTGGCATGCGAAGCCTTGGGTCCAAGGTCTACAGGGTACCTGGTACAACAACTGGTACAACATTGAAGAGGTAACTGTGACGGAACGCTAGCAAATGGTTTGACTGGTTTGGCGCGAAGGGAGGCTGGCTCGGGACAAGGGCCGGCCTCCCGGTTGCCCGACATCCGTTTTTGGCAAGTTCCGGTTCCTGCCAGAGGCCTCATATGAACCAAGACATAGGTTTTGCTCAGGAATCTCGCGCTGGCCGCCGCGAGATTTTTCTTTGGTGCGACTTTCGTAGTTCGTCAGGCGGTGTGAGGAGAGGCTTCGGGGAACTCACAGGATGATGGTTTCAGTTCGTTTCGTTCTGAGAGAGTGACGAGGAGAGTACAGATTGCTCAAGTATTTGATCATGCGAGTTCTCGGCATCATCCCTCTGCTGCTGGTGGTTCTTGTAATCATCTTCACTCTGGGCCACATGGCTCCTGGCGACCCCATCGAGATGATGTATGAAAGTATGGAAACGGTGGTCGCCACGGAAGAGATGGTAGCACGGGAGCGAGCGCGACTTGGTCTCGACCAGCCGCTTCACGTGCAGTTCATCCGCTATGTGGGCAACGTCCTTCGAGGCGACCTCGGTGACTCAATCGTACGCAGCCGCCCCGTATTGGGGATGATCTTGAAAGTTTTCCCAATTTCTGCGCAGGTGGGGCTACTGGCATTCGTCGTTTTGGTTGTTACTGGCATACCGTTGGGCGTCCTGGCGGCGGTCAAGCAGAACACCGCGGTGGACTATTTCATTGTGGGAGGGAGTCTTTTTCTGCGCACTGTTCCTGTGTATGTGCTTGCCCCTCTGCTGTTCATCATCCTGGTGCTCAGACTCGACGTTATGAATGTTCCCTACGGTTGGAAAGGTATCACGCATCCGAATGTCATTATGCCGACTCTGATGTTGATTTTATTTCCTCTGGCAGTCGTGATTCGCCAAATGAGAGTTGGCATCCTGGAAGTCGCTGAGAACGATTACGTTCGCACTGCACGGGCAAAGGGGCTAAGGGAGCGCCAGGTAATATTGGGGCATGTCATGCGCAACGCCATTACGCCTGTGGTTACTTCGTTGGGGTTGATCGTCACAGGCCTGATCACGGGTTCAGTATTTGTCGAGCAGATTTTCGGCATCCCTGGCTATGGAAATCTATTTGTCACCTCGCTCATTCAACGTGATTATCCTCTGATGATGGGCTGCACACTCTTTGGGGCCTTCCTCATTATGATGAGCAACCTCATCGTGGACTTTGTATACCCGTTCCTGGATCCCAGGGTGACGCTGTGACGAACCTACCCTCGAAACAGGAGGCCGAACAGGCGTCGCCAGGGGCCAGACGCGAATACCTTGCAAGTGAACTCGACAGACCGGAATCCGGCCAGAGAGGACTGTGGAGCGACGCGTTCAGGCGATTGCTCCGCAACCGTTTGTCCCTGATCGGCCTGATCATCGTTCTCTTTACGTATGCCACAGCGCTTGCCGGGCCGTACCTGGCGCCCTACGACTACCTGGACCAGAATCTTGAACAGATTGGCATGCCCCCCAATGCAGAGCACTGGCTGGGCACTGACGATGTCGGCCGAGACTATTTCAGCCGCCTCCTACATGCCATGCGCACGGCGGTACTGATATCGATACTTGTGCCTCTCCTGACTCTTGTCATAGGTGTGACCCTTGGCACTGTCAGCGCGTATTCGGGTAGGGCAGTTGACAACACGATAATGCGCCTGGCAGATGTTGTGATGACGATCCCAACGATACTTTTTGCTGCTTTGATCAATGCTTCGATTGCGGAACCTTTGGAAGCTGTAATGGCAGCTCTGCAGGATCAGACGGGGTGGAGATTCCTGACCAACACCGTCTACGTGGATTATCTGATCGTCTTCAGCGCTCTTTCGCTCATCTCATGGCCTGGCGAGGCCCGGCTGATACGGGGCCAGATTCTTTCGCTGCGGGAGCAGGACTATGTACTTGCAGCGCGTTCGGTTGGGGCTACCAACAGGCAGATCATGCTCAGGCACCTGGTTCCCAATTCGCTGGGTCCTGTCATTGTAAGTTTCACGTTCAGCATGTCGAGCGCCATGATTCTGGAGGCTTCACTCAGCTATCTCGGTATCGGCATACAGCCGCCCGGGGCCAGTTTGGGGTCCATGATCAACAGATCGATGCCATCCTGGCGGACCTGGCCTCATCTGATCGCCATCCCGGCCATCGTGTTGGGGATTGTGACGCTGGCGATTAACTTCCTGGGTGACGGCCTCAACGACGCACTGAATCCTCGGCAGTCAAGCAATTGACGAGGGCGCATTGTGAACGCCAATTGGAGTCCTCGAGTGTGGTCACAAGGATCCGCCGACAGTGGTGATCTGCTTTCCTACCCTTCGCTGCCGGAACTGGACTCGTTTTGCGGGGAATTGCAGACCGGATTTCCGGGCACCGTTGCCCTGGAGAAAGCCGACCACTCGGTGCAGGGGCGACCGATCTGGCTGTTGACTGTCACGGACCAGGACATCAGCGACGAAGACAAACAGCGCGTCCTGATGGTTGGACAGGAACATGGGCAAGAGCGCAGCGCCAGCCTGGCTTTGCTGGAACTGGCGCGCTGGCTTGTTACGCCTGAGGCGGCCGAAATTCGACGCAAGCAAAGCGTCGGGCTGATGCCGGTCGTCAACCCAGATTCGTGGGAGGACCTGCGGTTCAACAATGTGAACGACGTGAACCTCTATGCAGATTACTTTCTTGATGGCGAGCCGACGCAACCGGAGTCCCGGGCTGTCGCAGACGTTCTGGCGCGAATGCAGCCGGAACTGTTCTGCTCGCTTCACGGGGCCGAGTTTGGCTGGAAATACCGTATGGGTGAGAGCAACGGATTTTCGTGGACGACCAGCCAGTTCGATCGCGCTCACTCGCGTCTCTTTATCGAGGAGATCAACCGGGCGGCGGAGTCGGCAGGATTTCCGCAGGACCGCGGGGAAGAAGAGGCCGAGCGAATTCTGCCCTGGTTGCCGGGAAACGTCCACCATTCTTATTACTCAGGCCAGCGTATAACGTCCTGCGTGCATGCTTATCACCGCTATCATACGCTTGCCAATACTATGGAGGTACACCATCCCCTGAGCGGGTTGATTCGCTGTATGAAGATGCTCGAACTAGGCAATCAGCCGTGGAGGACTGAATCAGTTGCTGGCTATCCTGTGCGCACGATGTTCCAGCAGGATGAGACCTTTGTTGCGGCGTATGGACAGACAGCGGCTGAACGCCGAGCCAGCCGCGTGCAGCTATGGGCGCATACGAACCAGTTTGTTGTTGCTCGAGGTGTCAACGAGCCGGTGGGAATGGCCCTCACTGCATTCTCACTGGACCCCGAGGACTTCGACCGATGGCGCTCACTGGCAATCGACTCTTTTCTCCATCAATATGGAGATGAGATGCGAGTCGATTTGTCCGAGATTGGGGCCCTCTGCGGGCGGTATCCCCGTTTCCAGAGTTTACGTTGCGATCAGATAAAGCCGGTTGCGAACGCGCAGGCAAGGCCCCTATTGCGCGTGGCAAGCCAAGGTCTGGCGTTGCGTTTACGTTTGCCGAACCGGTCGACTGTTCAGAGAGTGTGGCTCGACGGCCGCCCGACTGCCCCGTCGCCGTACGATGGTTACGAAAGCTGGCATACGGCAAACGGTTTTACAATCCTACAGGTCAATATCCCACCACGGTCTGAGTCCAATCAGTTCCAGCGTCACTTGATCGCGGCGAAATATGAGGCACCGCGCACCGACCACGGGAATCTGGCGGCAACAGCCACTGATGAACTGTAAGTAGGGCAGAGGGCGCGGAGAATCTCCCGTGGCCTTCGGGACTCCAGATTCGGATTATCGTCAGCGGGCGGTAGGCAGTGCAACCTGACCTATTGCCCGCTTATCGCGTTTTCGACCGCCGCGATCAATTCTTCTTCTTGCCACGTCACGGCGATGGCGCAATAGTCTAAGTGCCGATAGAAGGGGTTGCCAGTGCGCTGTCGGGCATCAACGGCGAGTCGCATAGAGGGATTGTAATAGTACATCGTGATGCCCTGGCCACTGCGGTTGCCGCCTTGGATGACGCTGGAAGGATAGCCCAGATCGGTGCGGCGGGACTCTTCGACTGTGTAGCCGTAGAGATGACCAGAAAATATCAAAAGACAGTCGAGCCAGGAGCGTCCGCCGTCGCGGCTAATCCGCCCTTCGATGCGGTAGGGCGGGTTGCGATTGCCGTAGGTGAGCAAGATGTCTCCATTTGAGAGGCGCAGAAGGTCGGCGGGATGCTGACGGGCTTGCGTGATCTGGGTTGGCGGGGACCAAGTGAGGCCGCCGTCCAGTGAGCGGGCGCTATGCAGCCCTTGAGCGTTGTCGTCGCGCAACACTGCGAGGAGGCCGCCTTCAGGAAGTACGATTAGCGCGGTCTCGTTCATATGGGGCGCGATCTGCGAGACACCTCCCCATGTCCGGCCATCATCCTGAGAACGAACGAGGTAGGAAGTGTCAAATCGTTGGTCGCTCTGCTCATCTGCCCAGGCTTGACTGTTGTAGATAGGTGCGAGCAGCGTGCCATCGTCGAGCGAGACGATTTTGCCGTAGGGCGACCCGGTGGGCAGGGAATCAATCGACAGTGGATATGGCTCCTCCCAGGTAAGACCGCTGTCAAAGGAGCGGGTAGCCATCAAGGCAACCGGCTTGCGGTCGGAGATACGGACGCCGCCCAGATAATTGCCGTCGGCATCGTAGTTGTGTTGGCGGTGGTAGAGGAGGATGAGCGTTCCCTGGGATGAAAGACCGAAGGCCGGGTTGCGGTCGTCGTCCTCGCTATCAGCGAGAAGATCAGGAGGCGTCCAAGTCTGGCCGCCATCAAGTGAACGCACAATCTCCATACGCCCCTCGCGGCCGATGTGGCCGGCGCCGCCCCGCAGAGCGGCCACTGCGACGCCGTCACTGGAAAGGGCCAGAACGGGAAAGAGGCCGCCGTCCTGATAGGCGATAGTCTCGCGAGTGCCGGGGAGTGATCGTATGTCGAGGATGCGGGCGGGAGCCAAAACGGTCACAGCATCATCTCCTCAGGTTCGACGGGATTCTTTGGGTGCTCACACTTCTTCGGGGTTACCGCGTTTCCCTATCGCTCCACTGTTGCCCTTACCAGCCAGACGCTATTGGTGTCGTCCATTTCTTCGGGAATGCGACGCCAGCCGTTGGGCGCGCGGTCGTACATGTAGAGCAGGTTGTTCTCATCGACCGCCACTACCTCTGTGTAGGATGTGGTCCGCTGGCGAGAGAGGTCTTCGGTATAGGTGATCTGCTCCTGGGGGTGGCAGGCGTTGTGGTGGGCGAGGATGTCTATCTGCTGCCAGTCCTGTCCACTGCCATCGGCGTTGAGCCAGAGGTAAAGGCCGGGGCGACCCCCTGAGAGCGCGATTGCGCCGTCGGCCATCACGGCGAGGCTGGGCTGCACGGAGAAGACGCCCGACATGGCGACGGCGGGCGTCCAGGATCGGCCCTCGTCACTGCTCCAGGTCTGACCGAAGGGCAGGCGGCTCTCGACGCGGAAGACGCACATGATGCGCCCATCCTGCAGGCGACAGATGGCGGACTCGCTAGGTCCTCCTTTTCCGGGCACCGGGCAGGAGGCGTCGGCGATGACGGAACGCACTGACCAGTTGACGCCGTCGGTGGACTCCACGGCCACGATGGAGTCGCGGTCGTCGCCTTCGAAGTGGCCGTAGGCCGTCGCGAGGTAGGTGCCATCCTCCAGCCACAGGGTCTGGCCGTTGAAGGAAAAGGCCGCGACATCGAGGCCAGGCACGATCAAGGGGACGGGCGCGGTCATGCCTGTAATGACGACGCCGGTCGGCACATAGTCGAAGACGCGCTGGCCGGCGGGGATGATGTTATGGGGGGCGCCGATGCCTTGCGGACGGGGACGGAGATCGTACGGGAGCAAAATGCTGTCGCCGGAGTGGAGGTGGAGAAGCGTTTGGCTTCCGTCACAGGAGACTTGCGGCTCGGTCCAGGTCAATCCACCGTCTTGTGACCAGAGCACCAGATAGGGGACGCCGGAGAGATGGATATCCGGTACGGGCGAGATCGTAGAGAGGAGGTCGCCGTTGGGCATTGTCCAGAGGTTCGGAAACCAGAAGTAGCCTCTGCGCCGCCCCACGAGAATCGGTTCGGAGAGCGTGACGCGCATGCCATCCAAGTCGACAGTTTCGCTATCGGTCCAGGTTGTTGCCCTTTCAGCCATCACTACTCTCTCCTTTGTCTGTCATACGGAACGTACCCAGTCTTACCCACTGGCGAGAGGCACTCTGAGTTCGTGCTCGCCGCTGAGGTCGGCGGTAACTTGGGCGAATCGATGGCCGTACCGTTCGACAGTGCGGGCGCCGATAGTTTCGCCGTCTAAGGTGGAGGAAGAAGGCGCGGTGACGCCGGCGGGAAGCAGGTAGAGCACCGTCGCTTCTTTGAGCTTGTCGGGCGACTGAATGAGGTAGGGGCTTTCGGTGGCGGAATCCCCGTTACCCTGGGGGGAAATGGAAACGCGGCGCCGGGAGCGCTCCCAGTTGTTGATATCCTCGCTGGTCCACCATTCCATGCCGAGGCTGCGAGCGTAGGCGACTGTTTCGCGGATGGAGCGCTCGCATTCCGGGTCTTCGACGTGGGAGGGGTGGTAAAGGACATGGGCGACGCCGTAACCGGCATGGCACTGGTCGACGAGGGGACGCATAAAGCCGTGCGGGCAGACGACGGTAAAGTCCTGGGTGAGGAAGGGGAGGGCGAGCACATCGAGGAAGTCGCCGTTAGGACGGTCATCCTCCATGGGAAACCAGGGGTGGGAGGTGCCGAAGGTGAAGCCTCTGTCGCCGCGGGAGTGCTCGAGCTGGATGCCCTTGTTCTGGCACCAGTAGTAGAACTCGAGGCGGCCTTGCCAGGCGATGCCGTGGTTCTTGTTAGAGACGATATTGGTGAGGCCGGTCTCGTATGAAAGCGTATCGTACTGCCAGTCGAAGTCCATCTGGCTCCATCGTGGGGCTTCGCGCACAGGCGCGTTGCCGGTGGCGTAATGGAGGGCGAGTTCGGAGGTGGATTCGATGAGCGCATTGTAGAAGGAGCGGTCGTAGCCGGTGACAGGCATAGTGCACCAGGTGGAGGGCACGTTGAGCTCCTGCAGGAGGTCGAAGAGGCACCAACCTACAAGAGGACGGTTGCCATCGGAATCGTGCGACATGTGGGCCATCGAGGTCTGCCCGCGCGGCCAGTACCAGAGGAGCGGCAGGGATTCACCGGCGGTGCTGAGAAGGTGAAAGATGGCGCGCAGCAGGAGTTCCCGCATAACGTCGGCCATGGGCGTCAGGATGATGCGCTGGTTGTAATATGTTCGACCGTCCTGGAGGGGGATGCCGCCGGAGTAGTAGAGATCGTCGATGTCGTCGATTTCGATGAGATCGCCGTCCCGGTCCGGGTCGAGGATCGATCCGGCGGGCGTACCTGAGGACTCACGCGGGGGGATGGGCACGACCGGCTTGCCCTGATGGATGTGGAGCACGGATGTTATCAGGTCGGGCGCGAAGAGGAGCGTGTGGCCGCGACCGCTGGCGTATGCTACCACGGCATCGGCTGCGGGTCCGCCCACCTGCGGCGGAGGTAGGATGGACTCGACCTGGGCAAGCGCGATGCCGGCCACGGCCTTGACCAAGGAGCCACCGAAGATGTGCGTTTCCCTGCGCAGGCCGCCGGTCACTGGGTGGTCCGCGGTTGGAGGCTGCAGGTAGCCTTCTTCAAGGAGACGGATGGTCTGCACGCCGAAGAGGTCGTCCATACCTGAGGTACCGGCGTTGCCGATGAGAAGGCCGCCGACGTGAACGAATTCGGCTGCGCCTGCCTTCTGTTCGGAAGTCAGTTCGAGGTCCTGCGCCAGAATCAGGAGCCGCGGCAAGGGAGAATCGCCAGCCAGGGCTTCCTGCGGCAGCAGCGAAAAGGGGATACCAGCATGGTGCAATATCTCGCTGATATAGGGGGCGGCATATGGGGGAAGCTCACCTGTTCCCTTGCGAGGCTGTTCCGGATTGAGGATCACTCCGATCATTTGGACTTACTCCTTACACCAGCGTATGGCAGTTCGCTAAAGCGATAATCATCTGGCCAGAATTCAGGCGTCGCGTGCGCAGCGAAAGCCGACGTGGCGGCGCTGCATTTGGGGAAAGCGATCGTAGCGGGCGGCGCAGCGGGCGCGCTCGGCGATGCTGTACCAGGAGCCGCCGCGCAGCACATTGTGGGCGTCATAGTGGACGGTTGGCTTGGTGCAGATGGGGTTGGCCTGCGGGCTGAAGCTGTAGAAGTCGTCGGAATAGCGATCCTGGCACCATTCCCAGACGTTGCCGACCATATCGCAGACGCCGTAAGGGCTGACGTTGCCGACTTCTGTATAGCGGTCCACGGGGGTGGGATGGCCGACGCCGGTTTCGCGGGTGTTGGCGCGGTCGGGGTCCCACTCGTTTCCCCAAGGCCAACGCCGTCCGTCGGGGCCCCGGGCCGCGAACTCCCATTCGGCTTCGGTTGGCAGGCGGAGTCCGGCCCAGTCCGCATAGGCCTGAGCATCCCAGTGGGCTACGCCGATGACCGGTTGGTTGGGTCCGGTGAAACGGGGATCGTCCCAGCACTGGGGGGGCACGGCGCCGGTCTCCTTCAGGTAGCGGTCGTACTGGGAGACGGTGACCGGATAACGGCAGATGTAGTAGGGATCCAAGCGGACGGTGTGCTGAGGGCTTTCGTCCCGGAACCGGGTAAGCCGCCATCCGTATTGGTCGGCCATTTGCTGGGCGTCAGTCGGGTCGGTCCCCATCTGGAATGCGCCGCCCGGGATGGGAATGAGCGTCGAGCCGTCCTGGTTTTCGATTTTCTCCACGGCTTTTCATCCTTCGGTTCTATTGCGCCGCCTGCTCGGCGTAGTGCAGGGCCACTTTGCGCATAGCGGCGGCGATGTCTTTGGCGTCCTGTTCGGTGTAGGAGTTGCGGAATAGGATAAAGCCGGTCTTGGGCAGCTCGCGTTCGATGTGGGGCAGGTGGACTTTGCTGTAGTCGATGCGGCGATTACCCTGCTCGTCTACGAAGGGGTAGCGGGACTGGCCGTAGGTATCCTCTTCGGCAAAGATCGGATAGCGGTAGAGGGGGCGGCCCTGGATGTAAGGGCCGTAGCAGTCCGGGATGCCCTCGGCGCGGACGGCTTCGGAGAAGTCATCGGAGGAGATGCCGGCCTCGGATTCGTCGACCGTGTAGGCGTATGTATAGTAGGCACTGCGATCTTCGGGGTGGACCTTCTGGATCTTGAAGCCGGGCAACTGGGGCACGACTTCGTCAAGAATGGCGGCTGTACGACGGCGGACGCGGGTGGCCTCCTGCCAGCGGTCGAATTGGGCGAGGCCGACGGCGGCGTGGAGATCGGTCATGGGGTGGAAGTCGCCGAGGAAGGCGTAGCCCTTGTTGCCGCCGCGGCGGAAGGAGGTGGGCGCGAGGGAGCTGCGGAGGGCGCTGTCCATTTCCGAGCCTTTGCGGGAGAAGCCCATGGCACGGCGGGCGAGGGGCTCGTCGTTGGTGATGATCATGCCGCCCTGGTCGGTGGTGAGGGTCTTGCCGCCGAGCGAGAAGCAGCCGATGTCGCCGATGGTGCCGACGAGCTGGCCGCGGTATTCGGCTAGGTGGGCCTGCGAGCAGTCCTCTATGACGGGAATATTATGGGCGCGGCCGATTTCAAGGATGGGGCCCATGTCGCAGGGATTGCCGTAGAGGTGGACGGCCAGGATGGCGCGGGTGCGCGGGGTGATGCGACGTTCGATGTCGGCGGGATCGGTGTTGAAGGTTTCCGGGTCCCAGTCGGCGAAGACGGGGATGGCGTTGTGGAGGATGATGCCCAGAACGGAGCCGATGTCGGTAGTGGGCGTGGTGATTACCTCATCGCCGGGTTCGGGGTTGACGGCAGCGACGGCGGCATGGATGGCGCCAGTGCCGGTAGTGGTGGCGACGGCGTACTGGGCGCCGTGGAGGGTGGCGAAGGCGTCGCCGAAGGCCCTCACTTTGAAGCCGGAGCGCCAGCCGTCGGTGGCGTTATCCATGACCTCCATGAGGTGGCGGCGTTCTTCGTCACCGAATATCCACTTGGGGCCGAAAGGCTGGCTGCGTAGCGGCGCGCCGCCGTCAATCGCCAGTTTTGCGTTGGTCATGGGGTTATTCCTTTTCTACTGATGTTCCAGAACGACGTTCAGAAACTGCGGCGTTCAAATGTCGTCGAGGCTCCATTTTGTGTAGGCGGCGTGGCAGATACCGTCTTCGAGGGTAATCCAGTAGCAGGTGAAGAGACTGCCGTCGTCGAATTGTACAGTGATGGGGTAGCCGACGTCGGAGCCGCCGCTGTGGTTGGGATAGTCGGGCCACATGGGCGAGGCGGTGCCGGCATCGTCGCGCATGACGATGGTGTTGTCAGTATCCCAGGTTTTGCCGTTGTCTTCGCTGAGGACGAGGCGGATGCCCATTGGCTCCCAGCGGTAGGTGACGCCGCAGAGGATGCGGCCGTCCTGCAGGCGGAGGAGGTGGGGGGGATAGCCTTTGACTTCGGTGCGCATCGGCTGGGACCAGGTGAGGCCGCCGTCTTCGGACCAGCTTTCGAGCAGATAGCCGCTGGTGAGGTGGCCGGGCGTTGAGTGGCGGATGTGGGCGAGGACTTTGCCGGGCTCGGATTCGATGAAGCAGGTCTCGTCGCCGGTGACGCTGGAGACGCTGGAGCAGAGGGGGATCAGGCGCCAGTTGTCACCGTTGGGGTCGGAGCGCCAGACGAAGACCTGGCCTCGGTCGCCCTCCTGATCTCTGGCATAGACGGGCAGGAGGATGTTGCCTTCTTGCAGTCGGGTCCAGCGGGGGAAGGCGGTCATCCAACTGAAGCCGGGCATGAGCCAGTCGCGGCGGTCCCAGGTCTGGCCCTGGTCGTGGGAGCGCATGACGAAGAGCTTGGGCATGCCAACGAGAAGATCCTCGCTCTGGTCGGGATGAGGGCGTGCGGTCAGTCCCAGTTCTTCGGCTTCGGCGGCGCGTTCTTTGGGCCAGACTTCGAAGCCGACCGTTCCCGCTGCCAAGTAGCTGCCGTCGGGCTGAACCTCGGCGTAGCGGTCGTAGCATTCGCGCGGCAGGGCGCCGGGCCAGGCAAGGGGGATGGTCTGGTCATTGGTCTCCGTGAAGGTCTCGCCCTGGTCTTCGGAGACGAGCACGATCCAGTCGGCGAGGCCGTAGTGATCGGCGAAGGGGGAGGAGACGACGCCGACGGTGAGACGGCCATCGGGAAGGAGTTGGGGCACCGGTCCCAGGGAGTAGCGGCCGGGGCGTTTGTAGAGGATGCCGTGCTGCATGATGGATCTCCTAACTAGGTTTGTGGGTGACTTGCGGCGTGTGCCGACCTGTTCGTCGCAGTTATGAGGCGCGCCAGCGGGGGTCGAGAATATCCCGCAGGGCGTCACCGATGAGGTTGAGGGAGATAACGGTACCTACCAGCACGCCTCCCGGCGGGACCCACAGCCACCAGAAGCGCTGAATGAGTGAGAGGTTGTTGGCAGACGTGATCATGTTGCCCCAGCTGGGCGTAGGGGGCTGGACGCCGAGGCCGAGAAAGCTGATGCCAGCTTCGGCGATGATGGCCACACCGATATTGAGTGTCATATTGACAAGTACGAGGGGCACCAGATTGGGCATGACATGCTGGCGAACGATTCTCCCGGTCGTCGTGCCGATGGAGCGGGCGGCCAGGATGTAGTCGAGCTCGCGAATCGACAGCACTTGCGAGCGAAAGATACGGGCGTCGAAGGGCCAACTCAAGAAGCCGAGAGCGATCAGGAGCGTCCAAGGGGTGGGACCGATGATGGCAATCACGATCAGGAGGAAGAAGATATCGGGGAAAACGATCATGATGTCGACGATGCGCTGGACGACAAAATCGACGATGCCGCCGAAGTAGCCAGAGACCGAGCCCAGAACGAGGCCGATGGCGGTGCGGATGATGACGGCGGCGAGACCGATCAGGAGCGAAACGCGACCGCCGTGGAGAATGCGCGATAGCATGTCGCGGCCGGTGAGGTCGGTTCCCAGCCAGTGGACGGCGCTGGGTGGTTTGCGGATGGCCTGGACATCGATTTCGTGGGGTTCGAAAGGTGTCAGCCAGGGGGCCAGAATCGCTGACACCGTTATCACCAACATAAAAATAACGCCACCGACGGCGCCGGGATTCTGCAAAAAGAGCCGGAAGTTCTGGGCGGCCAGCGACGGCCTATCGAAGGTGACGGCCTGAGCCGTATCCGAGGCGTTTTCGTTGTGCGCGCTCATGCTCGCGATTCACTCCGAAAGATTGACTCTATGAATAGGTAACGCGCGGATCGACCCAGCAGTAGCAGATATCCACGATCAAGTTGCTGAGGATGACAAGTACGGCGGTGACGGTGATGGTGGCGATCATGATGGAAAAGTCTTTGACTTCGGCTGCCTTTGCCGTCCACATGCCGACGCCTGGGTAGTTGAAGACGATCTCAAAGAAGGCGGAGCCGCCGATGATGAAAGGGATGCTGCGGCCAACGATGGTCAGGATAGGCAAGAGGGCATTGCGGAAGATGTGGCGACTGCGGACGATGCGCTCCTTGAGGCCTTTTGCGCGGGCCACGGTGACGTAGTCGGCGCGCATTGTTTCGAGAACGCTGGTGCGGGTCCAGCGGATGAGACCGGCCGAGCCGCTGATCCCCATTGCCATCACCGGCAGGATCAGATAGTAGACGCGGTCCCAGAAGTCTCCTCCGGTGCGAGCGTTATACATGCCGCCGGCGGGGAACCAGCCCAACCTGATGGCGAAGATGATGATGACCCAGGTGGCGAAGAGAAATCCGGGCACACTGATGAGGATGTAGGTTATGAAGGAGGTGATATTGTCGAAGGCAGAGTATTGGTAGAGAGCAGAGAGCGAGCCGGCAACAATGCCGATGCCGACGCTGAGCAGCGTCGCCAGCACTGTCAGGCGGATGGTGACGCGGACGCGGACTGCCAGTTCGGGGCCGATCAGTTCGGCGGTGCGCATGGCGCGGCCGAAGTCTCCTTGCACTACCCTGCCCAGCCAGCGGAAGTATTGGACGTGGATGGGGTCATTCAGTCCGAGTCTTTCGTGGAGGTAATCCCGATTGCTGGTGCCTTCATCTTCCCCGCGTCCTTTGTAGGCCTCCTGGACGCCCAATTGATCCCGCACTTGCTGTGGTGTCATTCCCTGCGTTTCGGCGGTCACAAACATGAAGAGTGTGGGGTCGCCGGGTGCGAGGCGCATCAGGGCGAAGTTAATGTAGGTAATGACGATCAGCATGGGGAAGGCGACTAATATGCGCCGGATAATATATTGGGTCAAGATTGGTTCCTTTTCTTATCCACGAAGGGCCACTAAGGGCCGCGAAGAACACCTTTTCTGTCCACGGAGGGCCGCGGAGAACATCTATGGTTGATCCACGAAGGACTGACAACTACAGATACTGGGGCTGCGCAGACCATGGTTGTCGGTAGCTGAAATCATGGGAAACATGTCGGTGTCCGTCCGCAGGTGTTCTGGTCTTACAGAAATAAATCGAATTTCCCCAGATAGCAAAGGAACCTAAATCAGCCGTCGAAGTCAATTTCTCGTTCTTGGCGAATTTGAGAGATTATGCGGTCAACCTCGATTGGTTTACCGTTCCGGCGTTTCCTGATCTTCTCCCGCAGCGCTTGCAGACTATCGAAGAACGCCTCATCTACTTTGGACCTGTCGGCACCACTTGGCCGACAGTCTTCCAGCTGTTCATCTTCGACCAACTGCCGCTTAATTGCTGCCAGGCAGTACTCGGCAACGGCTACATCACGCTTGGAAGCAACAACCTCTAGTCGCCGCTCAGTTTCGGGATCAGTAAAGAGTTGAATGCAATGCTCCTCCATCGATGCTACCCCCTCAGAGGAAGACAATAGTGTGAGACGACGCCTGCCCACCACTTTGCATTGTGTTCAGCAAGAAGAAGGCCGTCACAGCTTTTCGCTGAACAGATTTGGCTTCTTCTCAACGAGAGTAGAGTAAGAAGAGGGGGGAGAAACAGTCCTCAGTTCTCCCTCCTCTTCGCTGTCTGTTCTCAGACTAATTCCTACTCGATCCAGTACCAGCTGACCACGCCTTTCTCGCCTGAGGTGCCGAGCCAGTTGAAGGCTTCCTCGGGGATGAAGCCGCCGAGGTCGTCGGTCATCACGTAGAATTCGGCGATCTGGGTGACACCCCAGATTGGGCCGTCTTCGAAGTAGATTTCCATCAAGGCCTGGGTGGCGCGCGTTTTCTCGTCGGGGTCGGTGGTGCCCATGGCGACGCTACACATGTTTCTGAATTCTTCGTTGCACCAGTGGAAGCTAGCGGGCCAGTGGTCCTCTTCGCAGCTGCCGACCCAGTACTCGCAGTTGCGCAGGGTGTTGGAGACCCAGCCGCCGACCATGCTGATATCATAGTCGCCGCTGGCGCTGCGCTTCTGTTGGAGTTCCCTGCCGGCGAGAATCTCGGTCTGGATTCCGACATCGGCCAGCTGTTGCTGAAGCAGGACGGGGGCGTCACCGCCGGCGCCGCCGAGCAGGATGAGGACGCGACTGGGATCCCAGTCGCCTTCAGATTCAGCTTCGGCGAGGAGCTGTTTGGCCTTTTCGGGGTCGAACGAGCGCGGCACAACGAGGCTTTCGTCGCAGTCGGCGCAGAAGGACTCGTTCGCGGTCTGGTGGCCGCGCAGCCCGAAGACGGAGTCTTCCGGTTGGCCGAAGCCGAAGTAAAGGACTTCAGCCCAGAGCTCGCGGTTTACCGCAAGGGCGATGGCATCCATGACCTTGCGCGGCAGTTTGCGGTCATCACCGCGATTGAGACCGTAGCCTGTCATCATGAAGGTGCGGGGATGGATGGCGGTATCCGGGAGGTCACTGACGGTCTCGTAGTCGCTGGCGCCGACTTTGACCATGTCGGATTCGCCGGCGAGGAAGTTGTCGAGGGTCAGGCCGGAGTGTTCGGCGTAGCGTTTGATGCCGGGCTTGCCGTAGATGGCGTTGCCCCACCAGTCCTCATTGCGCTGAAGCTCGAGGACTTTGGCTTCTTCGTCCCAGCTGACGACGCGGTAGGGGCCGCTGGTGACTTCGGGTACCCAGGCATCGGGGAAGTCGCCGGCCCACAGTTGGGCGGCGGTGTACTGGCCCAGGTGGTGTTCTGGCAGAACGGAGAGGAAAGCCAGTGGGCGCCAGACGAGTCCGATGGGTTCGTCGGCTTCGATGCGCATATTGAAGTCATCGATGATCTTGATTCCAGAGATGGAGTCGGCTTTGCCTTCGAAGTAGTCCTGTCCGCCGGTAATGTTGGGGAAGAGGACTTTGGCATCGCCGAGCCAGTAGTCGGCATCGGCGTGATAGAGGAGTTCGAAGGTGAAGGCGACGTCGGCGGTGGTGATGCGCTCGCCGTCGCTCCAGACGGCATCCGGGTAGAGCTCGATCTCCATGGCCATGTTGTCGTCAACGCGCTCGATGCGGCGCGCCATCCAGGGCGTAGGGGTGGTATTGCCCAGGGGACCCATGAAGATGAGCGGCATTTGGACCATGTAGAAGGACTCGCTGCCGAAGTTCCAGTTGCCGGCGGTGATTCCGCCCCACATGCCGACGCCGAATCGGGTGCGTCCTGGCAGAACGAGCAGGCGGTCGGAGTCGACGGTGTCCGGGTTGACGGCGTATTGGATGCCGGGCAGTTCGGCGGCCTCGTCAGAGGCTTCCTCCATGGCGGTGTCGGCGCCGTCACCGGTCGTTGCGGGCGCGGCACAGGCACCGATGAGCAGGGCGAAGACCAGCAGGAGGGACAGCAGTGTACAGTTCAACCAGTTACGTTTGATACGCATGTCTCTTTCTCCTTTGGATAATGGAATACACAGGTCTATTCCGGGTTGCGCCGTTGCAAGGGGTTCAAAGTGAGGAATCTGTGGGCATTTTAGGGAAATGCGGGGGGTCTGTCAAGGAGGGAAAAAACATGGCTGGACTGCAGTTTTTGGTTTCGAGGTAACTACTCCGGCTAAGGATAAAAGGAACTGAAGCAAACGTAAGGCGAAAAAAGCCAATGCGAATCTTATGTTGGCTGCGATAGAGTAGGGAATATGAACGAAGCCACGGAAACACCCTTCAGAAGACTGGTTTGCTCTGAAGGCCTAAGCTTCATTTGAATAGGGGCTAGTCCAGTCCAACGATTTCGCGGCTCAAGGCCACCAGTTTTCTGGCTGTCTCCATGTCCTTTGCGTGGGGGTTCGGGGACTCCAACGGCCAACCTCCGTCGCGGCAATCTTTGTCGCGGTAGAGTACGCTGCTTTGGCTGAAGTAGGCGCCGGAGTGGTTGGGGGCGTCGTCAGAAAGGAGGACGTGCAGCGATGTCTGGGCCGATTCTTCGTTGCTGTCAGTCAGGAATGGACTCAGGGGGAACATGATCACGCGCATTACCTTTATCAGGAGACCACTGCCGCCGAAGTTTGAACGCGCCCAGCCGGGGTGAATTGAAGCAGTGGTTACCTCCGTCCCTTGCAGGCGCTCGCCGAGTTCCAGTGCGTAAAGGAGTAAGGCAACTTTCGCTTCTGCATAGGCTGCAAAAGCATTGTATTTTCTGCTCTTGTAGTTGAGGTCATCGAGGTGAACCTGGGGACGGTTTGCGGGACTTCCGGCATGAACAACGGAAGAGACCAACCCGATTCGAGAGGGGGCGCTTTTCTTAATCAGATCCAGGAGCAACTCCGTGAGAAGAAGATGTCCGAAGAAGCTCACGGCGATCGTCTCCTCAAGCCCATCTTTAGTATAGCGGGCCTGGTTTCCCATCACCACCAAGCCGGCGTTGCACATCAGTCCGTCGAGACGATCGTGCCGGGTGAGAAACGCGTCAACGAAGTCGCGGACCGATTGCAGATCGGTCAGGTCCATCTTCATGACTTCGCAGGTTCCTTTGAGTCCAGCAAACGACCTGGCCTCTGCTTCACCCGCTTCTACCCGGCGACAAGCCATGACTACGTGACCGCCCTGTTTGATCAGTTGACGAGCGGTCTCAAGTCCGATTCCGGAGTTGGCTCCGGTTACGATATACACTTTGCCACTGACGTCTTTCACCAGGGTTTCTTCGTCGCACCAACGTACGTTTTTCCTACTCACATCTTCCTCTCTTTTGCTTGAATCCGTCGGCCGCCATCAGGACCAAATATGCCAATTCATGGAAACGGATATTGGTCGAAAGGCGGGGGCGGTTTTGCATCTCCAGGCGGCGGGCCAGGGATGGGCGAATTGGTCATGGGCCTTCGTTGCGCCACCAGAGGACTTCGTTGCTGCCGCGTTCAGCGGCGGCGACAATGTCGAGGCGGCCGTTGCCGTTGATGTCGGCGGCGATGACCATGTTGGCGTTGATCCACCCGTCTTTGAGGAGCTGCATGTCCCAGGGGCCGCGGGGGTCGCCGCGGTGTTTGAAGTAGGCGACGCGGCCGGTCTCATGCCAAGCGGTGGCGACGACCTCGATTTGGCCGTCGTTGTCGAAGTCGGCGGCGATGGCTTCGAAGGCGTTGGGGAATTTTTGGCAGATAATGTGCTTGCGCCAGGGGCAGTCGGCAGGGTTGCCGTCGTTTTCGTACCAGGCGATCTGGTGATGCTCGAAGGGGGCGCCGGTGGGATCGTCGGGGGGGAGCATGCCGAGGGCCATGACGACGTCGAGGTCGCCGTCGCCGTCCATGTCGACGGGGTGGCCGTGGATGGGTTGGGGGGCGTCGTCGATGATGTGCTTGATCCAGGGCTGGTTGGCGAGGTCGCCGGGATTTTCGTACCAGATGACCTGATTGGCGACGCGTGCGGTGCCGAGGAGGTCGATTTTGCCGTCGCCGTCGATGTCGGCGGCGTGGATGGCACGGGGCTCGGCGATGTTGTCTTCGATGATGTGTTTGATCCAGTGGCCGTCGCGGTTTTCGTACCAGACGAACTGGTTGCCTTTACGCCAGGTCGATGCGGCGATATCGAGATTGCCGTCCCCGGTGAAGTCGGCCACGGCGACGGCGTAGGCGCCGGTCAGGGTGCCTTCGTCGACGTAGCGGGTGCGCCATGAGCTGGGTAGGCGCGGGTCTCCCTCATATTCAAAGTAGAGCAGGCAGCCGTTGATGTTGTCGATGAAGACGAGTTCGGGGCGGCCGTCGCCGTTGATGTCGGCGACTTGGTGGCGTTCGAGCCATTCGGGGGTGCGCTTGTGGATGACGTGGCGGGTGAAGTTGCCCTGGCCGTCGTTTTCGAGCCAGTAGAGGCCGACGTCGGTGTCGGGGGTGATGAGGTCGGGTACGCCGTTGCCAGTGAGGTCGAAAGCGGAGATGCCGTAGACATATTCGAAGCCGTCCTGGGCGAGGTGTTCGGTGAGGTTGATGAGGTGGGTCATTTTTCTTCCTCTGATGGGTTGTTGGATGGGGACAGGTTAGCAGGGTTGGGGAGAGAGGGCAAAGGGCAGGTTTTCGTGGTTAGTTTTTAGTGAATGGCCGCGTACGCGGAATAGCGCCTTTCTGATCCACGGAGGGCTGCGGAGTACACTTTCTTTTTGATCCGCGAAGGGCCGCGAAGGACACCTTTTTGTCCACGGAGGGAGATTGGCTGGGGGGGTGGTGCGGGGGAATGTGATTTGACAATATAGGCTAGATGCGCTCGAAGTAGCGGGTGCGTTCCCAGTCGGTTACAGCTTTGCGGTAGGCTTCGGCTTCGGTGGTGAAGAAGTGGGTGTAATGTTCGACTACCTCGGCGCCGAATGCGGAACGGGCGAGGTCGCTGCTTGCGAAGTTGCTGACGGCTTCTTCGAGGGCGCCGGGTAGCATCTGCATGTCGGCAGCTGCGTAGACGTCGCCGATGTGTGCGGGCGGGGGCTCGATCTGTTGCTCGATGCCGGCCAAGCCGGAGGCGATGACGGCTGCATAGGCGAGATAGGGATTAATATCGGCGCCGGTGATGCGGCATTCGATGCGCAGGCTGGGCCCTGCGCCGACGATGCGGAAGCCGGCGGTGCGGTTGTCGGGCGACCACGCCAATGCGGTTGGGGCCCAGCTGCCGGCCTCGAAGCGCTTGTAGGAGTTGACGGTTGGGGCGTAGCAGACCATGAGCTCGGGCACGAAGTGCATCCAGCCGCCGAGGAACCAGCGGAAGAGATCAGAGCAGGCGATGCCGGAGAGGTCTCCGGTACCGGGGAAGGCGTTGGCCAACTCTCCGCTGAAGGTTGTCCAGAGGCTGACGTGGAGGTGGGAACTGGATCCGGCCTCGGCCGCGTCCGGCTTGGCCATGAAGGTGGCGCTGCAACCGAGCTGGTCAGAGATCTCCTTCACTGCCTGCTTGAGCAGGAGATGGCGGTCGGCCATTTCCAGGATTGGCGCGTAGCGGATATTTAGCTCGTGCTGGCTCTTTCCGAACTCGCCCTTGGTCGACTCGACGGGGACGCCGGATGCGGCGAGGTGGCGGCGGTATGCGCCGTTGAGGTCTTCGGTCCTGGACGTTTGCAGGAGGTGGTAGTCTTCCCGGTACCATCCGACTTTGGCAAGATCACGATAGTCGTTGCGGGCCGCGTCCAGATATGAGGTCCGAAACAGAAAGTATTCCAGCTCTGACCCGGCCATCGCTTCAAATCCCCGGGAGCGGAGCCGTTCAAGCTGGCGGCGCAGGATCGAGCGCGGCGCTACTGTTACAGGTTCGTGCCCCGGTTCCAATTGGGCGTCGCAAAGCACGAGAGCGGTCCGGTCGAGCCAGGACAGGCGGCGGAGTGTTGAGAGGTCGGGCGCCAGATGGACGTCGCCGTATCCTGATTCCCAGTTCGAGAACTGGTACCCGAGGACTGGTTCCATCTCCATATCTACGGTAAAGAGGTAGTCGCAGGCGTGGGTGCCGCGCGCCACGTCGGTGAGGAAGAAGGAGGCGTCGAGGCGCTTGCCCATCAGCTTTCCGTACGGGTCGGGGAGCGCGAGGATGACAGTGTTTAGGGAGCCGTCTTCGACGGCCGTACGCAGTTGATCAACACTCAGCATTCCTGGGACTTTCTTTTGATCTGGCTGCATGTTCTTTGCCTCCGGCATGACTGGCTTCCGCGGCGCAGGGATCTGCTGAGAGATATCTGCTACCGTTGCGTTGAGGGAATTATATACGTGAAGTGGGGGGAAACAAACCACTAGGGCTTGTTGGCGCTTGCCAACGTTGAGATTTGCGGGGCTGGAGAGCTGATCTTTCCACGAAGGGGCGTGAGGAACGCCTTTTCCTATGTATCGGGGCCGGCGCCGATCTGCTGGGCTCGGCGCCGGTATTCAGTCGCGTCAGGAAAAGGCTGGACGGCTCACGAGTAGAGCACCTGGAGTGTCTGTCCGGCCTGGATTTGGGTTTTTGTCTGCAGGATTATGGCGCCGTCCTGTTTGATGAAGGCGACGGGTTCGCCATCGAGGGTGAGGGCGGCTTCCGGGGTGTCGACGAGGAAGGGCAGGTGAAGGCACCGGAGGTGGAGAGCGCCGTAGAGGACTACAAGGGAACACTGGTCAGTGGTCATGCTGAACTGACCCCAGCCGGAGTCGAGGGACCAGAAGCAGCGGAATTCTCCGTTGCCGGGCTGGACTGGCTGGAAGCCGAGGGCGCCGTTGACCATGTCGAACTGGAAGCCGGAGAAGGCGTTGAGGAGGGCGTAGGATGCCATGCTGCGGGCGTAGTTGTTGCCGCATTCGAATTCGTTCCAGGGGTTACGGCGTTCGCCATCGTAGCGGTGACGGATGGCCTCGACACAGCGCATGCCTTCGTCGACGAGCCCGACCATGATCATGTGGCAGGCGGCGGCGTATTCGAAGCCGTTCATGGTTTCCTGGGAGTAGGGGGCTGGGATGAGCGGCTTGTGCACTTCTTCGGGCCAGGCACAGATGACGAGGCCGCCTTCGTCGTTGAGGGAGTAGATGCGGCAGGGGTTGTAGGCCTGGCCCATGTCGGGGACGAAGTTGTACTTGTAGATGGCGGCGCAGGCCTGTTTGACCTGTTGGGAGTCGTAGAGGTCGCCGAGTCCGTAGAGGGAGGCGTGCCACTGGGCCAGCACCTGGTCGATGCTGCTGCCCTCGCCGATCTGATATTTGATCTCGTTGTGTTCGGGATTCCAATAGGCGTCGAGAGCGGAGCCACCCTTGAGGGCATCTTCCTGGGGGCCGTATGATTCGACAAGGGCGCGGTCGGCGAGGTCGACTCTCTGAATGTAGTATTCGCCATTGAAGAGATTGGCGTCGACCCAGGCCTTGCCGCGTTCGAAGATGGCATGGTAGGCGGAGGCGCTTGCAACATCCCCTATGGATTCGGCCATTTCGGAGGCGGCCTTGAGCGCGCCGAGGTAGAAGCCTGTCAGCCAGGAGTTGGGGCCGAAGAGCTCCATATCGAGGGTATGATGCTGGCGGCCGGTGAGCACGCCGGACTTGTCCGGGTCCCAGCGGTCGATGTTATCGGGACTCCAGGCATATTCCAGAGACTTCTTTACTCCGGGCCAGATGGAGCGCAACCAACCGTGATCGCCGCAGATCTTCCAATCGCGGTAGGTCTTCAAAACGCCGCCGAACTGGCCGTCGCAGCAGGGGCGGAATGGCCAGGGTTCGGAGCCAAGCGGGAGTTGGATACGGAATGGCATGGCGCCGCTATCGAGCAGGTTGTAGCGGTAGTCGGCAGTGCGCATGGAGCGCTCCAGGGCAGGGAAGAGGAAGGGGAGCGCCTGCTGGTAGTTCCAGACGTGGGTGCAGCTTCCTTCGCAGCAGCCTTCGTCGGGGTGGAGACCCTCCCAGCCGTAGAAGGTCCCATCTTCCAGGCGTAGGACCGTGGGGGATTTGAGGATGGAGATGTTGGCCGAGACGGCGTCGAGGGCAGAGGTCGGTATGGTCGAGGCGAAGAGGGCATCTTTGAAGCGTTTGGTCTCATCGTAGAGGCGGGGCCAGTGCTCGATGGCGTACTGTGCGCTTGCCATCGAATCCTGCCAGCAAGTGGCGTAGTAGTTCTTCCATGTTGAGGAATCATTCTGCTCTTTCTTCCAGTAGTTCTCGCAGTTCGGGAAGCTCCAGCTGATGACGAAGCGGATGCGGCCGGTTTCGCCGGCGGCGACGGGCAGGTGGACGGCGAGGAAGCCGGTGTCCTGTTCGGTAAAGCGAGCGCCGGCGCCTCTCTGTTCATCGGCGTCATAGACCCGGTTTTCGAAGGGACCGGGTGAGTTCAGATCTTTCCAATAGACTTCGAGGTTGTCGAACCAGGCGCCTCGGAACCAATTCTGCTGCCAACTTATGTCGACGTCGTCGGCCAGGCCAGCGTCGGTGGCGAGGGTCAGATTGCCGTAGGCGGTATCTTCGGGTTGGAGGCTGTCGGAAGAGAGATGCAGGGCGTGGCCCCAGGCGCTTGCCTCAATTGTGTTCAGGTTGTTGGCGGGCAGGGGGTTGGTGAGTACGCCGACGATGCTGTAGGTCTGCGCGGTAGCGGTGGTATTGGTCACGCTGAATTCGAAGAAGGCGGCCGGGATTCCGGAGTCATCCTCGTTGGTGGGAATGAAGGGATTGAAGGCGGTCAGCTGTACCTGGCCGGGGAAGGTGTCATCACGATATGACAGTTCAGCGATCGGGAATTCGCCACGGAAGTCGACGCTATCGAAGTGGGGCAGGCCGGTCAGATATTCACGGCGCGGGCCCCAGCCGAAGGTGCTGAACTGGGGCGCGAGGAGGTCGCCCTGGAAGGGAGCGTGCAGGTTGCCGTGGAGGATGCGGGCGTCGGCCACTTCGTCGTTGTTCTCGGCGCGGATGGCGAAGTGGGAGAAGCCATTGACGCTGCCTTTGTTGGGGCGGTTGAAGATCTCCCAGTCGATGAGGCGGCCGTTGCCGGCAAGCCCGATGCAGCCGGCGCCGATGCCGCCGAGGGGAAAGCTGATCTGGTTGGTTTTTTCGTTGCGGTAGACGAAGTGTTCCATTTGGTTCTCCGGAAGTGAAAAGCAGTGGTCAGTGAATTGTGACTTCAAGATAGCTGGCCGTTGGCCACTTGCTTTTTTTCTGCTGACATTTGGATCAAGGAAGGTGAAATTCGTCTGAAGCAGGAAGCGACGAGAAGATTGACTTATGCCGGCGTCTCTATTTCCAGAACGAGTTGATAGTTGGCTGCGATGAAATGACCGTAGATTACTGGCAAGAGCAGGAGCAGTCCCAGACTAATGTAGGCGACGCAGAAACCGAAGAGAATGCCGATAGCCAGCAGGCCCAAGCTGTTCGTGGGATGACGACTGGCAAGGATCAGGGCATCGCGTATACAGGCGCGCACGCTTTTTTCACGTTGCTGGACCAGATAAGGAAAGGTATAGAGTGACAATGTTGCCATCACTGCGCATCCCAGGAGATCGGCCCCCAGGCCGAGCCATACAATTGGGGCTACCGGTTCCGTTCGGAGTGCCGGGAGCGTTGTCATTAGAGCCAGTAGTGGAAAGACCGCCAGCAGGCTTAACAGGGCGCTCCGCCGCCAGAAACGGCGGAAGTCATTGAAGATTGAGTATTGCGCAGGCACTTTCCCGTGAAGAAGGCGCATGTCAAAGGCCAGTAAGGCGGTCCATGCAGGACCGATAGTGACACAGGCCACGATTAGAGATGGAATGAAAAGCCCGGTGATAAAGAGGAGAGCGGCGGGCAGGCAAATGAGATTGAATAGAAGCGCTTCCCAGAGCAGTTGGGGCAGGTTTTCCCACAGTGTCTGCAGAACTTGAACTACATATGTGCTGCCGGTAATGCCCTGCTGACTTGTCATCCTTTCATACCGGTAATCGCCGCGCCCTGGACGATCCATCGTTGCGCCAACAGAAAGAAGACAAGTAGTGGAAAGATGGAGATCATAATGCCGGCCAGGACTTCAGACTGGTTGCCTGAGCCCATATAGCCGCGAATGGTGGCGATGGCTATGGGGAAGGTAAATTTGTCCCAATCGCGCAAGAAGAGCAGCGGCCCTACGAAGTTATTCCAGGAGGCGAGAAAGGTGAAGATGCCGAGTGCGGAGAGCGCCGGTCCTGTCAGCGGGAGCAAGATCTGCCAATAGATGCGGAAGTAGCCGGCGCCGTCGATTTTGGCGGCGTCGAGGAGTTCCTCGGGCAAGGATTTGAAGTGCTGGCGGAGCAGGAAGACGCCGAAGGCGCTGGTTACACTGGGGAGAATGAGGGCCCAGTGCGTGTTCATGAGATCGAGTGAGCGGATGATGATGAATGAAGGGATCAGGGTCACGGTCGCGGGGACCATCAGGGAGGCGAGGAACAGGCCGAAGAGGATGTCGCGACCGAAGAATCGCAGGCGGCCGAAGGCGTAGCCCGCCATCGAGCAGGTGAGAAGCTGGGCGGCGGTGACGATGAGTGCGATCTTGAGGCTGTTCCAGAAGAACAACATGAACTCGATGTCAGGGGAGTTGATGACGGCGAGATAGTTCTGCCAGTGCAGCGCTGTGGGCCAGAAGTCGGGGGGGAGATTGTAGGAGTCCTTGGGATCGCGCAGCGAGGTTGAGAACATCCAGCTGATGGGAGCGATTTCGATGACGGCAATGCCGATCAGGAGCAGCCACAGGAGAGCCTCGCCGAGCCGGAGCCAGACGGATTTTCTATAAGTTCTGCGAATTGTAACCGGCTCGGTGGCGGGACCTGTTGTCGTTGCCATCAGACTGGTCTTTTTTCTGTAGTCGTTTGGTGGGGCCGCGTCGAGCAGGGAAGCCCGTTATTCATAGTGAACCCAGCGCCGTGCGCCGAGGAATTGCAGCAGTGTGAGCGTGATCAGGATGACAAACAGGGTAAAGGAGACGGCAGAGGCGTAGCCCATCTCGAAGCCGCGGAATGCCTTTTCGTAGATATACATGGCGATAACGCGGGAGGCGTCCCCCGGGCCGCCTTCGGTGAGTACATAGACGTTGTCGAAGATCTGAAATGCGCCGATGAGAGAGATGACAATGGCAAAGAAGGCCGTGGGCGAGATGAGAGGGAGCGTTACATTACGGAACTGTTGCCAGAATCCGGCGCCGTCGATGCGGGCGGCTTCGTAGTAGACGGCGGGAATGCCCTGGAGGCCGGCCAAGTAGATGACCATCAGATAGCCGCAGGCCTTCCAGACATCGTAGATCATGGCGGAGAAGAGAGCCCAGGTTGAGCTGCTGAGCCAGGGTACTGGGTCCAGACCGATCTGGCCGATAAGGAAGTTGACGACGCCCCGGTCCTGGGTGAGGAGGAAGCGCCAGACAACGGCCAGGGAAGCGGTCGTGGTCATAACCGGGAAGAAGATAGAGGTGCGGAGGAGATAGCGAAGGCCCCAGGGCATGGCGCGATTGAGGCCCACGGCCAAGAGGAGGCCGAGGACGTTGTTGAGGAAGGTGGCGCCGACCGTGAGCCGAAGGGAGTTCCAGTAGATTTTGAACATCCTGGAATCGGTCGTGAGGCGGGTGACGTTTTCGAGGCCGGCCCACTTTGGCGGCGTCAAGAGGTCGTAGTGCAAAAAGATGAGGACAAGAGAGGCGATGATCGGCAGGGCGGTGAAAGCCAGGAGGCCGAGCAGGGCGGGGGTGGCAAAGAGATAGCCGGCCCATGCTTCGCGCCGCGCCAGTGTGGTCCCCTTTTGGGGGTTGGCCTGCCTGTCGATTTTGTCGTCAGGCAGCGCTGTTGACGTCATGGGGAGTCCTATCCGGATAGGTCAGGATAGCGGGTTGCCGAGCGGAAGGGGTCCATGAATCCCTTGCCGCCGGCAACCTGACATACCTAGGTGGGGGCAGTTATGCCTGCTTAAGCTTGTCCATTTCGGGCTGCAACTCGTCGTGGGCAGCCTGCAGCGCTTCTTCGACGGTGCGTTCGCCATTCCAGATGGTGGCGTAGTTCCGGTTGAGGATTGGTTCGACGATATTGAAGTTGGTGGGCGACGGCACGGTGGCTGCGAAGTCGAGCGATTCGTAGAATAGCGCGGTGTTGGGCGGGCCATACTCGGCGAAGACGGGCATTGCGGCGACTGAGCGCAGGGCGGGGATGCTACCTCCGACCTTGACCAAGTCGATGGAGGTGTCGGAGTGGGAAAGGTGCTTGACGACCTCCCAGGCCTCTTGCGGGTTCTCACTGGAGGTGGAGACGCCCCAGCCTTCGGTGCCGGCCACGGTCTTGAGCGGACCGGCCTGGTGCGGCTGATACTGGATGTCGTAGGTTTCAAACTCTGCTTCAAGGGTACCGGCGATGCACCAGCGGCCGCAGGTGCGCATGACAAGGTTGCCGGCGTGGAACTGTGCCCAATCATCCCAGCCTTCGGGGTTGGGGGCGACTTTGTGCTCCAGGATAAGATCGGCCAAGAACTGAAGTGTCTCGGCGACCTTGGGGTCGAGCAGGTTGGAGTCCAACCAGTCATCCGAAATTGGTGAGACGTCATTGTTGAAGTACCAGGCGGCCATGCCGAACATGCTTGCGCCCCAGAAGGAGTAGGCGAAGCGGTCATCGGCGCCGCCGGTGACGTTGGCGACCTGGAGACAGGTTTGGAGGAAATCGTCCCACGTCCAGTCGGTCGGGGGCGGATCCAGTCCCTCTTCCTCGAAGATGGCGGTGTTGTAGTACATGACCATGTTGTTCCAGGAGAAGGGGAACAAGTATTGCTTGCTATCGACCTGGAGCATTTCGCGGAGGGTGACGTGGATGTCGTTCTGGAGGATGTCATTGGCGGGCTGATCTGCGGCGAGGAAGTCGTCCAGCACCACGAGGACGTTCTTGGCAGTGAGGAGCCTGAGCCCTTCGATGGCGATCATGATGACATCGATCTGTTCGCCGCCGGCGATGCGAGTCAGCATTGTATCGGAGTAGCCGTCCCATCCGCCTTCGCCCCAGCTGTTTGCGTTTACCTCCATGGCGATGTTGGGGATCCTTTCAAGGGACCGTTCCAAGGCATTGTCGAAGGTGTTGACGGGCATACCGGTGGTGGCGATGACAGTGACCGGCTCCATGGCGGGGGCGGAGTCGCCGCCGGCGTCAGGGGCAGCTACGGGGGCTGCACAGGCAGCGAGCGCGGCGCCAGCTGCGCCAACGCCGGCGAGGCGCAACATGTCGCGACGGCTCATGTTTTGATGGGAAAGAGTCTGAATTTTGGACATACTCGGTCTCCTTTAGTGTGCTATCGTTTACAGTATGGGACAGCAGTGCCTGCCCCTATTCTACCGATCGGTATGGCTTTTCATGGCTGATTCAACAGCGCCGACGCGCGCTGCAAATGCTTTGCACGAAATGCAGTATTTCCTTATGCTGATGGACGCATTGCGGCCACGGCAGGCGCCCGTGTAATCGTAAGTATCTCAACGGCTATCATCTGGCGGGCTAACGGAACTTTTCGGTTTGGTGGAGAGAATAGAACTCGGTTATTTCTGATTCAGTGAAATAATAGAACAGGCTTGACATGATTCCAAATTTCAGGAGGGAAGGCAATCTGAAATTTGGATTGGGACGTTCCCTAGCCGGCAGAAGAGGCTTGGGCGGGAGACGTCTGCTCACCCAAGGGTTGTCCGTGGACCAGGGTTGCACGCCCTGCCACCGGGAACCAGATTGACATTCGGTAGACGCTTTGTTAGGATGGAGACACGTTGCGCCGCGGGCGGGGCAAAACGTTACTCTGTCTGGGAAGCGAAGCAACGGCTCTGTGCGGCGTGGGTAGGCGGTGACGTTTACACGGCGGTGCAGGCTGCCGAGCCGGAAATGGCGTGCCAGCGCTGGAGATTTATGGTACTCCAAGAAGGAACTACCTATACCTTTTCCCAGATCCTCAAACTGAATTCAGAGACTGAAGAGATCCTTGTCGATTTAGGCTACCGCTTTCGAAGCGCTCCCCTTGAATTAGAAATCGCAGAGGACCCGCGTCTTGCTCCACAGCTTGAAGCAGATGCGGGAGCGGTTACTTTACGTGCCGCTGACCAACGAAGCTGCGTACCGGGCGTTCTACGTGACGCCGCTGTTGTTTGCTGCGCTCGACCATTTCAGATTCAAGATGAACATTGAGTATGCGATCTCGGGCGGGTGGCTGACCGGGACGGTGGCCTATCTGCTGCGGGGCAGATATGACCTTGTTGTGGCCGGGGTGAAGAACGAGGAATTGGAGCGGGGACAGAAAAGAGTTACGAAGGACAGCGAGACGTACATATTGCCGCGCGATCTGGAGAGGTTGGTCGGAGTTTTCGCGGGGCTGCTGGGTGAATGCGAATCTCAACAGGACGATGTCAAACGTGAAGGAGCGAGGTTGTCATGGGCGAACAGTTAGCGATGAATGGGGGCGCGCCGGTACGTACGCTGCCCTTTGGACCGAGTCATTACTTTGGCGATGAGGATATAGAAGCGCTCTCGGAAGTAATCCGGTCCGGGGCCCTGGGGAAGGGACCGAAGGTAAGACAGTTTGAGGAGGCGTTTGCGGCGCGGCACGGGGTCGCCCACGTTGTCACGGTGACTTCGGGCACGGCTGCGATGCACACGTGCGTGGGCGCGATCAATCCCGATCCGGGGGATGAGATCATCGTTACGCCATGGACTTCGGGGGGCAGCATCATCGGTACGCTGCTGCACAACTGCGTACCAGTATTCGCTGACGTTGACGACACGTTTACGCTTGACCCGGCGGACGTCGAGGCGAAGATTACGCCGAGGACGCGCGCCATTATCGCGGTGCATCTTTTCGGCAACCCTTGCGATATGACGGCGCTGCGAGAGATCGCGGACCGGCATCAAATCTTCTTGTTGGAGGATTGCTGCCAGGCACATTTTGCCGCATACCAGGGCAAGGTGGTCGGCTCGATGGGCGACATAAACGGCTTCAGCTTCGGGGGAAAGCATCTCTCAGCCGGGGGCGGCGGCGCCATAATGTCGGACAACGAGACGCTGTGGGAACGGGCGCTGATCTTCTCCGACTGCGCGCTGCCGCGCAATGGCGGACCGTTCGAAGGGCGGCCCTACGCCAACTATTTCCTTGCGCCCAACTACAAGTTGAATGACCTGATGGCGGCGGTCCTGATATCACAGTTGAAAAAGGTGGACGGCTATATCGAGAAGAAGATCCAGGCGGCGGAAGGGATAATCGACCAGGTGTCGGATATCGAGGAGATTACGCCGCAGCGGGTTCGGGAGGGGGATAGGAACTCGTACTGGGTGTTGGGCATGACGTTGGACACGGACAAGATGGAGTGTGACGCGTGGGAATTCGCCGACGCGCTAAACCACGAGGGAATCCCTGCCGGAGGCCCGTACATCGGGTCGGGCAAGGAGGGGCCACTCTACCGCAACGAGTTCCTGTCGGGGCCAAACTGCTACGGGCGCAGCCGCTTTCCTTTCGACTACAAGCGGGACAAGCCGGTCGACTACAGGTTGGTAGAGTGCCCGAACGGAGAGAGACTGATGCGGCGCGGATTCAGCTTCGCGATGCAGCCTAGCCTTGACGAAGAGGACGTAGCCGATATTGCGGCTGGGATTCGCAAGGTGTTCGGGCATTTCCGCAAGCGGATAACTGCAGTGGGTAGTGGATAGTGGGTCAGTAACTGCAGTGGTCGGTGGCTTGAGACAGCAAGGGGGGGAGCAGACTCTGTTGGGTAGAGGCGCTGGTGGGGAAGAATAAGCAAGGTGGGTTAGCCAGAGGGGGCGTTGCGGGGGGAATCCCCCGCACAAGGGAGGGCCGAAGGCCCGACCGCCCAAAACAGATGTGATGGAGGAGGGCGATGACGCGTGAGACGAGCGACCAGACGCCGATCTGGTGCGGAATCCACTATTTGCTCTATCTGCGCGAGGCGGGTGCGGGTGCGGATGAGGATTGCGTCCGCTTCAGCCTGTTTCAGACGGAGTACAGCCCGGCAGGGGGCGGGCATGCGGGCTTCCTATATATCGATCCTGGGAGTTTTCCGTCTGCGCCGGCGAACGGCGTCTACACCGATAACCCGGATATGGCGGTATGGATGTACAACAGGATGTATCGCGACAGCGACAATCCACTGGCGGAGTGTGGGAACAGGATAATTACATCGCGTTTCGGCCGCAGCGGCGATATGCGGAGGCGGTTGAGCTATACGATGGACACCGCGGAGCGCCAAATTGATGCGGTATGGGCCGGTCTGGAGTCTCCGTTTGTTCACCACGGCATTGCCGGGGGTTCCGGTCTTTACACGTACTGCCTGTTTGTTGTTGCTAACCGGGCCAGCCTTGTCGTGGATGGGGAGGCGGTTCCCGGAACACTGTATGCCCGCCAGGACTGGATTCCGCTGGTGGGGCGGCCGCTCAGTTCGTGTCTGTTGGCGGACGAGATTTGGGCGCAGCCGTGAGATGTGAGCGGCCCGCAAAGGGCGTTTGTTCGAAAGAGAAGCCAGTTACCACCAGCAGTTTGAGAGAAAGTCCACTATGAAAAAGCTGAGATTTGCGCAGGCCGGTGTGTCGCTGATGCACGCGAACATGTACCGGGATACGCTGATGTTGTTGTCCGATGAGATTGAACTGGTTGGCTTCTACGACCCCGATCCGGAAGGGGTGAAGCCCAACTTGAAAGCGGATGTTCAAGACGTGCCATTTTACGACAGCCTGGAGGACCTTCTTGCACAGGGCAAGCCCGATGCGGTGATGGTATCCACCTATTTGAAGGATATGCCTGCGTGGATGGTGCAAGTGGCCGAGGGTGGGGTGCACGTATGGGGCGAAAAGCCGTACGCAGTGCACTCGAGCGATCTGGTTCCTGTGGCCGAGGCTGTGAGGCGCAACAATCTCCATTTCTCTTGCGGCTACACGTGGCGCTTCCACCCGATTGCGCAGCTGATCAACAGGACGTGGGCGGCGGGACTGCTGGGGAAGCCCTATTCGATCGAGTTTCGTTTCCTGACTTCGAGCGTGGCAAGGCGCGATCCGCAGACCTGGTATTTCAGCCGGGAAAATGCGGGAGGGGGAATCCTCAACTGGCTGGGCTGCCACTGGTTTGACCTGATGCGGTATCTGACGGGTGCAGAGGTGGCGCGGGTTGCGGCGATCGAGGGCAATGTTGGGGGACATGACATCGACGTGGAGGACGCGGCTGCGGTCTCGATGGGCTTTGACAACGGGATGATCGGTAGCCTGCATGCTGGCTATTTCACTTCGGGGGATGGCGAGATCTCGATTGGGCTGCGCGGGTCGCTGGGCTGGATCAAGTGGGATGTCGACGCAGGGCGATGCACGATCAAGAGCGAGCATCCAGAGTGGTCGGGCGCGCCGACGCGCGCGTTCGACATGCCTTCGGCGCCTGTGCCCGGCTACGGGCCAGAGGGGAGAGCGTCGATCCAGGCATTTGCGGCGGCGATTCGGGGCGAAGGGAGCAGCGGTTACAAGGTGGAGGAGATCATCAAGTCGCTGCAGATCATTGAGGCTGCTCATGCGTCGGCGGCGGAGGGGAAGACGGTCTTATTATGAACAGTTCTGATCCGTTGCGGGTCGCGGTGGTGGGCTTGCGGATACACGCAGGCGGGCTGGAGCCGGACCGGAATCACGGCCTTATCAAGTCTTTTCATGGGCAGAAAGACGCGCGGGTGGTTGCTTACTGTGAGTGGGATGAGGATGAGGAAGCAGCGCTAGCGAGCTTGGCGCGGCATGATCCGAAGGCTCGCATCTTTACCAATCTTTGCGAACTGTTTGAGTGGGATGCGTTCGATGCGGCGGTGGTGATGCTGCCGCCGGACGAAGCGACGCGCGCCGCGATACGTCTGGCGGAGGCGGGCAAGCATATGTTCATCGAGAAGCAGGCAGCGCGCACGGCGCCCGAACTATTGCCGGTTTGCCAGCTGGCGAAGGAGCGCGAACTGGTAGTCCAGATCGGGTATCCCTGGCCGCGCCATCCGGTGGCGCAGGAGATCCGGCGCTGCCTGGATGAAGGCGTGCTGGGGAAGCTGCTGGCGATGGAGGCGAGGCTGGTGACAATTCAGGTTGGGCCGGGGCTGCGCGAGCCAGACCACTGGATGTACCGGCGCGAGACCGAGGGAGGCGGCATTTTACACATGGAGGGCGGGCACTGGCTGACGCTCTTCCAGATGTTTGCACAGGCGCGGGTTCGCTCGGTAACGGCCCTGTGCAGCCGCCGCACTGATGAGATTCAAGAAGGGGTGGAGGACTCGGCTACTGTAGCGTTGGCGTATGCGAACGGCGTGCATGCCTGCCTGCACATGGGTTACTTGCTGAGTGGGGCAGGCCCCCGAAACGATACATTTATGGCGGTGCGCGGCCAGTTGGGGGCGGCTACGTGGGGTCCAGTTGGCGACGGCCTGCTGACGGTCTACAGTGCAGCGCCGGAGTGGCAGGGGGCGCCGGAGCGCAGGTTCAACATGCCGCCGGCGCCGCGGCCCGTTTACGCAGATCAGTTTGGCTATGAATACGTAGCCGACTTTGTGAAGGCGGTGCGGGAAGGCGGCAAGGCAGTGGTGAGCATCGAAGACGCTCACCACATCCTGCAGATATTTGATGCCGCCTATGAATCATCGCGGACAGGCCGACGCGTCGAAATTCAGTAGCAATTGGCCGCAGTTGCCGGTGGTGACATCCCGGCGTAATCCGGCCCAGGAGCCACTTCTATACTCTACCAGGATACTCCTTGCCACGAATCAGCATGAAGCGAAACTCGCCGCGCGGTTTTTCACATTCGGTCAGGAGACGGGCCTCTTCGTCTTCGAGGCCGAAGTACATTGTCTCCGAACGGATGTAGTGGAGCGCGAGCCCGCGGCGACGGTGCGGCGTGGAATTGGCGCCGGTGCGATGAAAGTTGAGGCCGTGATGGAACATGCAGCTGCCGGCGGGTAGTTCGACAGGAACGGGCTTGTTTACGAGCGGGCTGGCCAGGAAGCGGTCCTTGTACTCACTATCGATTGGGCCCCATTTGTGGCTGCCAGGAATTACGGTCATGCAGCCGTTGTCGACGGTGGCGTCGTCGAGGGCGACCCAGCAACTTACGTGCTCCTGGGGCGCGAACATGAGCCAGGACATGGAATCCTGATGCCAGTCGGTCACGGTGCCGTGGAAACGCGGTTTCATCATCAGCTGATCGGTGTAGAGCTTGATATTGGGGCCCAGGAGGTCTTCGATCACGTCGACGATCTCCGGTTTGCGGGCGATGCGTTCGAATTCGTCGTCGAAGTAGCAGAGCTGGGTCATTTTACGTACGGCGTCGAGCGGCTCGACATCTTCGGGGAGGCCGTCGCGGAATTTGGCCTCAAACTGAATGTAGCGTTGCGGCACGTGGCTGACTTCGCCGCTGATGATGGCTTCGCTGCGTTTGCGCAGGGCAGTGAGATCTTCGTCTGAGAGGATACGATGGTAGGGCAGATAGCCGTTTTCCCAGAAGAATTCTTTTTGTTCATCTGTCAGGGCCATGGGGAGAACTCCTTTTCGAGATTCAGGGTTATGACCGGGCGAAAGTCGCCTCTTTGGTCAACAGAGCAAGTATACCTAACCGGCTAAATCGCTGTCAATCAAGGGGGAACGATTTCACGGCCGACACGCCGCGAAGCGGCCCGAAACAGGAAAAACTGACCGAGGGAACAGAAGATGATACGAATTGGCATGATCGGAGCGGACAGTACGCATACGGAGGCGTGGACCCAGTTGGTGAACCCGCCGGGCAGCCCGTTGCACGGGCGGGCGCAGGTGGTCAAACTGTGGGGCGAGGACGCGGAGCAGGCGCGGGCGAAGGCGAAAGCGTGGCAGATTCCAGAGGTTGCCGGTTCGCCTGAAGAGGCTCTTAGCGATGTGGATCTTGCCATGGTTGTCAACCGCTACGGCGACGACCATCCGCCGCATGCACGACTGGCGATTGAGGCAGGCCTTCCTACTTTCGTTGACAAGCCATTTGCGAACGAGATGGGCGACGTTCACAGTTTGGTCGGGCTGGCCGCGGAACGGAGTGTGCCGCTGATGTCATGCTCGGCGCTGCGATATGCGGGGGAGGTAATGGAGTTGCAGGAGAGGATGGCGGGATTTGGCGCGCTGAACTGTGCAGTTGTAAGCGGCGCGGCTGCCGGCGATTTTCCCGATCCACGGGCAAGGCACCCCTTCTTTTACGGTATCCACGCGGTGGAGTTGCTGCATACGCTCTTGGGGGGCGGCGCGGAAGCGGTTTCGACGCGGCGTACAGAGCGCTGCGATATCGGGCTTGTCCATTATGCGGATGGGCGGCAGGGGGTGGTCAATCTGCTCCATGAGACGCCCAGCCTCTACCATGGCGCGGTATTTGGCGCGGAGGGTTGGGGTGAGGCGGATATTGTAGACGGAGACAGGTTCTATACTGAGACGCTGGCGCGTGTGATCCTGATGGCAGAGAGCGGCGACCCGCCCTTTCCGATTGCCTGGTCGGTCGAGGTGATGGCAGTGATGGCGGCGCTGGTTCGCTCGGCTGAGGAGGGCGGACGTACGATACCGATCAGTGAATTCGATCTGTAAGCTGCAATCGAAGGCCAAAGGACTGAACAAACAAAGAAAGCAATTTTTTCATGACAAACTCACCTTTACAGATAGGAGTCGTCGGCCCGGGCCGGATGGGGAGCGTGTACGCGCGGCTGGCGAGCGAACTGAGCGAGACCAACCTGGTCGCGGTATCCGGCCGCAGTGAAGGCTCTACGAACGAAATTGCCGGGCAGTACGGGGTTCCGGGATATCCGAATGTTGGGCACGAGGAGATGCTGGCAAAGCACCCGGAGATCGAAGCGGTGGTGGTGGCCGCGTCCGAGTGGATGCACACGCCGCCGGTGCTGGCTGCGCTGGAGGCCGGCAAGCATGTGCTGGTGGAGAAGCCGATGGCGGTCTCAGCGGCGGACGCGCAGAAGTTTGTCGAGACGGCCGACCGGGTCGGTGTGCAGCTGATGGTGTGCCACAGCTTGCGTTTCGACCATCCCTACGCGGCGATGCGCCAAGCGGTGGCGGCGGGCGAGATCGGGGAGGTGATGCACCTGTACTCGCGGCGGAATACGATTCAGTTCGCGGCGGAGCGGGTGCTGGGCAAGTTTTCGCTGGCGTACTGGCTGACGCCGCACGACATTGACATGATGTTGTGGACGGTTGGTCGGCCGATTACGAGTGTGAAGGCTTACTCCCGGGAAAAGGCGAAGGGCCGGCAGGACTTTATCATCGCTGTGTTCACGTTCGATAATGGCGTCGTGGGCGTGCTGGAGACGTCTTGGAGTACGCCGGCGTTCAGCGGACGTTCGCAAGCCGAGCATTTCAGCATACACGGCAAAGAGGGCGCGGCTGAGGTGTTGGGCCATGAGAATGCGGTTGCTATCTATCACGTAGGCGGTGAGCCCGACTATCCCGATATCGGTTATACGCCGGTGCTGCATGGGCGGCAGGAGGGGATGTTCCGTTCGCTGTTCAGCCACTTCGTGGGCGTAGTGCAGGGGAAGTGGGAGCCGATCGTCACCGGCAGGGACGGCTTGGCGGCGATTCAGGTGGCGTCGGCGCTTGAGCGTGCGCTGGAGAGCGGCCGCGAGGAGGCGGTGGAGAGGTGATCGTCGGTTTCCGAAGCGCGTGCGGACAACGCTGAGGACTATGAAAGGCGAGGCATGACTGTCTACTGGGGCATCGTGGGAGCCGGCAGGATCGCGGAAAGCCAGATGGCGCCGGCGATCGCGGCGGCGCCCGGTCACGAACTGGCGGCTGTGTCGCGGCGGGAATTGGACGCGGCGGAGCAGTTTGCGAAGAGGCACGGCGCGCGGCGCGCTTACGATAGCGTAGAAGAATTATTGAACGATGACCAGGTCAACGCCGTATATGTTGCCACGCCGCCCCACCTTCACGCACGGCAGACAGTTCAGGCGGCGCGGGCGGGCAAGCATGTGCTGTGCGAGAAGCCGATGGCGATAACGACCGTAGAGGCGAGCGAGATGATCGAGGCGTGCCGCGCCGGTGGGGTCGTGCTGACGATTTGCCATTACCAGCGATTCAACGTCCGACATCAGCGCATCAGGCGCCTTCTGGAGGAGGGCGCGATCGGGCAGGTGACTGCCGCAAGGATCAACTTTTCTGACCGATTTCCACCGCAGCCGGGGTTCTGGCATCACGATCCGTCAATCAGCGGAGGCGGGCCTGTGATGGACTTGGGCATTCACTGTATCGATCTGCTGCGCTACCTATGCGGCCCGGTAGCTGCGGTCGCGGCTCTTGCGGATGCGTTGGTCGACGATTCTCCTGTTGAGGACACGGCGACGCTACTAATGCGGATGGCGAGCGGCGCGCAGGCTGTGGTCACCAGCCACTGGACGACAGCCAATCAAGAGCCGGAGCGCACGAACGGGCTGGAGATTTGGGGGACGAAGGGGTCGATCGAAGCCGCACCAATTTCGGCTAAGGATTCGTCCGGAAGTTTGCGGGTAATCACGGCAGAGGGGACGTGGGACTATTCGGTTAGACCGGGCGGGCCGAGGCCGCACGTTGCGCTGCTGGAGGCGTTTGGCGAGGCCGTTGCTGGAGAAGGACCGAATCCCATTCCCGGAGAGGAGGGGCTGTCCGGCCTGGAGGTTGTGGAGGCGGCCAGAGAAATCTGCCTGCGGTGGGCAGCGTGTGGAGATGTAGGGGTCGGTGGCTTGAGACAGCAAGGGTGGGAGCAAACACTGTTGGGTAGACACGTTGGTGGGAAAGAAGAAACACGGTGGGTTTGCCAGAGGGGGGCGTTGCGGGGGCCCCGCACATAGGGAGGTCGCTCGCGGCCGACCGCCCAGAATACGAGGGGAGAGGAGAGAGGCCGTTGCCTACCTCTTTCAGAATTGTGAATTGAATGCGTTTTCGTCGTAAATCATGCAGGTAGTCGAATTTATCATTTGCGGCATTCAGACTAGGGTAGGACAGTACCATGCGCGGTGTTTTTTTCTGGGAAGCGGCGGGATTATCGCTGGACCGGGCCAATCCTTACGGGGCGTTGCTGGCGCGGGCGATGCGAGAGTTCGGCGTCGAGCTGGAGGCGGGCCATCCTGAGACTTTGACCAAGGAGTGGCTGCACGAGAATCAGGGCAAGATCGACGTCTTGCATCTCAACTGGCCGAACTATATGTATGAAGCGCCAGACATTGCGGGCCTGGTGGCGCGTTGCGCGGAGATGATTGACAATCTTGCCTTGGCGCGACGCCTCGGGTACCGGATTGTATGGACAGTTCATAATCTCTATCCGCACGAGAGCAAAAGCCGCGAGCTTGACCATCTGGCGCAGGTCGCCATCACCCATTTGGCCCACACCGTGATCGTTCATTGCCACCACGCCCGCCAGCTTGTGCGAAAGCATTTCCATCGCACGGATGGCGTGATTGTCATCCCTCACGGCAATTTCATGTATCCGTACCCCAACGAGATCGGTCGCGAAGAGGCCCGGAGGCAAATGGGGCTGAGCGATGAGCATTTCGTTTTCTTTTACTTTGGCAATGTGCGCCGCTACAAGGGGATCGAGCGATTGCTTGAGGTCTTTCAATCGCTGCCAGGGGAGCATTTGCGGCTTCTCCTCTGCGCCAAGATCTATACTGAGTATGGCAAGGAACTGGTGGCGTCCGTACCCCAAGACGACCCGCGGGTGATATTGCGGCCGTCGCGCCACTTTCCCAATGAGGAGTTTCAGTATCTCTTCAATGTTGGTGATGTCGGCGTCTTTCCCTTCTTGGAGGTCCTGACATCCGGATCTGTTATCACAGCATTTTCCTTTGGCATGCCGGCGATCGTGCCGTCGGTCGGATGTCTGACCGAGCTCGTTTCGCCGCAAGTCGGCATCGTCTACGATCCTGAAGATGAGGAGGGGTTGCGCCGGTCGATGCTGGCGATTCAAGAGCGGGATATGGGTTCCATGCGGGCGGCGGCTCTGGAGCGGGCGTTGGCCTTGGACTGGGGACAGATTGCCGAGCGGACGCGCTCGATCTATGAAGATGAATAGAATGATGGGCGTACAGTTGTTGAAGGTTGAGAGCCGGATGATTTTTGCAGGAGTTATCAGATGATTGTTGAAGGTGATTTTGGTCCCGAATTCTTGCGATATATGAAATCTGAAACGTGTGAGCCGATGTTCCTTTGCGCCGATTCATGGGAGACATTGCGCGCATTCCCTGCCATGTCTATCGATTTCTGTATGACAAGCCCGCCCTATTGGGGCCAGCGTCAGTATCACGCCGGGGGAATAGGACTTGAAGATTCGCCTTTTGAGTACATCGAAAATCTGTCAAAGATCTGTCAGGAGGTTCAGCGGGTCCTCAAGCCGACAGGATCGTTTTGGCTTAACATCGGGGACAGTTATGAAAACAAGGGACTGGTTGGCCTTCCGTGGCGTGTGGCCCTCATCCTCATCGAAGAACAGGGGTGGACATTGCGAAACAGCGTAATCTGGCACAAGGTAAAGGGCGGGTTGGACAATACGAACGATCGGCTGAGAAATGTTCACGAAAATATATTTCACTTTGTTAAGCAGCGAAAAGGATATTTTTATGATGTAGATGCAATTCGCTCTACACCTCAAAGGGCCCGGGTTGCAAACGGGGCAGTCGTGTCTGCCACCGGCGTAACCGGTGTACGATACAAACGTCAGATTGAACTTTCTACAGAATTGACGGCGGATGAGAAGAGGGCAGCAAGAAAAGAGCTTGATGAGATGATAAACGCCATCCAGCTTGGCGAGCTCTCCGATTTCAGGATGATCATTCGTGGTCAGCAGAGAACGACTCACTCAGACGCTGGTAGGGTGTCGGGTCGAGCGCGGGAGTTGGCTACAAAAGGTTTCTACTTTCTTAAATACCATCCCAAAGGCAGCAAACCAGGCGATGTCTGGGATATTTTGCCGGAGGATACACAAAAGCGAACAAAGCACTTCGCAGCTTTTCCGGAAGACTTGTGCAGAATCCCAATTCTTGCTACGTGTCCTCCTGGCGGCATAGTTCTTGATCCATTTTGTGGGACAGGTACAACTTCCTTGGTTGCCCGCACATTGGGAAGAAAGTCAATAGGCATTGACATCTCTGAAGAGTACGTTGAGATGGCTGAGGTTCGCTGTATGAGGTTGTTGTGAAGCAGGTCTTGGAACTATACGGCGTTTCAACTCTCAATGAGGATGCGAACTGGGAGTGTATCGCTGGTTTACAGAACTGCCCCTTTATAGGCAGCCGCTGTACGAAAATCCGAAAAAGCCAACCGGATGTGACGATTGGAACTTGCAGCGTGTCCTATGGCCGTGCCAGCATCGGCGTCATGATTTGTCCAAACAGGCTCTTGGAACGCAAACAGATATTTCTGGATTGCCTACATCTTCTCACATTGCATGAACCAGGGAATGAGCTACACGTTGTGCGGGAGGTCACAATTCCCGGAGGCTCGATAGATTTCTTTCTGATATCGACACGCAATGACAAAGTCGTTGATTTTGTAGCAATCGAGTTGCAGACTCTCGATACAACCGGGACTGTGTGGCCTGCACGACAGAGTCTCCTGTCTGAAAAAGGCTTGGTCGTCAAATTTGATGCGGAAGATAGTCGTACCTATGGTATGAATTGGAAAATGACGGCCAAGACGATTTTGGTTCAGATGAATCACAAAATTCTTACACTGGAAAGTCTCAGCAAACATATGGTCTTAGTGATTCAGGACCATTTGCTCGATTATATGAGACGCGAATTTCGGTTTGATCATATTGAGAATGCACGCCTCGGCGACTCAGCTCACTTTCACATCTATTCTCTTGAGAAACGGAAGGATAACTCCTTCCAACTGAACATGCAGGCACGACTGAGTACAAATGCCGATGGCATCGTTGCCTGCCTGGGTTTACAAGCAGACCCTAATATCAAGCTAGCGCAACTCATTAATCGTCTGGAATCAAGAATCAGTGGCGACACCTTGCTCCAGATTGGCTGATTCGACGTAGCTGGAAACACAGAGAGGTCGCTGCAGGCAACTATGATCCGATAGCGATGATGCAGACAGAGCTGGACCTATGGACAAGGGCCAGCATATTGAACTCTAAGTTGCCAAGGGGACAGTGCAGCGTTCAACAGGAAGAAAAGGATTTCCGTGAAGATCACAGAGGTGAAGGCTCGTGAAATAGACCTCGACGCTTTGAAACCCAAACGGAAACGCGAGGAGGAGGGCAGCGCTCCCAGGCCGTCTTACCAATGGGATGGATTGGAGCCGTCAAGCCCGCTGGGGCGCTACCCGGTATACAAGGGGCGGAGATCATCGTGGTCTGCGAAGTGGAAGAGCACGGTGTGCGTCGTTACGGCCGCAGATGGGAGCTTTGGCCTGGGCGTTTCCTCCTTTGGCGGGCCTGTCAGCAGGATCATCAACGATCACTTCAGCCCGCATCTTGTGGGCGAAAACTGTATGGCCACGGAAAAGCTTTTCGACCTGATGTCGCGAATGGCGACGCCTTACGGCAGTCAAGGGCTGGCCAGCTACGCCATCAGCGCCGTCGATCTGGCCCTGTGGGACCTTAAAGGGAAGGTTTTGAACCTTCCGGTCTATGAATTGTTGGGCGGCCCCCAGAAAGAGAGGATTTTCTGTTACGCCACCGGTTTTGAGGCGGCGTGGTACATGGAGCTGGGGTTTCAGGCGATGAAGCTGCCGTTTCCTTACGGGCCGGCTGACGGCGAAGAGGGTCTACGGAAGGCAGAGGAGTTGGTGGCAGGTGTCCGTGAGCTGATTGGGCCCGATGTGGCGTTGATGCTGGACTGCTGGATGGCTCTGGATGTGGATTACACGGTGCGGCTGGCGGAAAGGCTGCGACCCTACCGCCTCAGGTGGATTGAGGACTATTTACTGCCGGATGACGCGGAGGGGTTTGCGCAGGTGCGGCGGCGCCTCCCGTGGCAGACGCTGGCGACGGGCGAGCATTGGTATCTGCCGCAGCGTTTTGCGCAGGCGGCCAACGAGCGTCCGGTGGATATATGGCAGCCGGACCCGCTGTGGGTGGGCGGCATTTCGGCGTGCTTGCGCATCTGTCATATTGCCGAGGGGGCAGGGCTTGAGGTGATCCCGCACGGGGGCATGAACTTTCCCTATGGGCAGCATCTCGCGTATGCGATGCCGGCCATTACATGGGGTGAGCGGTCCGGAGGCGTTTCTCCACCCGGCGTGCCGCTTGCCGAGGTGGTTGCTCTACCGGGAACGGCTGTCATCGAGGATGGTTATCTCGTTCCCAGTGACGCGCCCGGATTTGGCATCGAGGTGGACCGGGCATTACTCAAGAGTCTTTGAGAAAGTCCAGGCGAGACCGGAATGAATTGGAATGCCTTCGGGCAGCATGACAATGTTGACGGTTGTGCAGATGAGCGCATTGCGATTATGGCAAGGCAGTCACCGGAATACCAGGGACGAGTGAACCTCGAATTGACAACGTATCGGGCGAGAAAATGAATCAGACGACTTATCACATAGAAGTGAGCGGTCTCTGGAAGGTGTTCGGAAACAGGCCGGAGCGGGCGCTGCAGCCGGAGCACGCATCCAAAAGCCGCGACGAGATTCAGAATGAATTGGGTCTTGTTGTGGGGCTGCGGGATCTCGCCTTCAGCGTTCCCCGGGGGCAGACTTTCGTGGTGATGGGGCTTTCCGGCAGCGGAAAGTCAACGCTGGCGCGCTGTCTGATCCGATTGATCGATGCCACGCAGGGGCAGATCCAGTTCGATGGCGAAGACATTCTCAGGTACTCGCAGGAGGATTTGAGACAGTTCCGGCGCGACAAGATTGCGATGGTTTTTCAGAACTACGCACTCCTTCCTCACCGCCGAGTGCTGGACAATGTGGCGTACGGCCTGGAAGTACAGGGGCTGGACAGGGACAGCCGCTACAAGGTGGCGGCGGAAGCGATTGAAACAGTAGGGCTGAAGGGTTGGGAATACTACTATCCCAGCGAGATGAGCGGGGGCATGCAGCAGCGGGTGGGGATTGCCAGGGCACTGGCGGTCGACCCGGAAGTGTTGATCATGGACGAGCCGTTCAGCGGATTGGACCCTCTTATTCGCAGGGAGATGCAGGACGAACTGGTCACGCTACAGGCAGAGCTACAGAAGACGATTATTTTCATTACACATGACCTGGATGAGGCGCTGAAGCTGGGCGACCGCATCGCCATTATGCGTGACGGCGTCATCGTGCAGGAAGGGACGCCGGAGGATATCGTCACGCGACCGGCCAACGACTATGTGTCGGAGTTCGTCCAGGATGTGTCGCGTGCCAAGGTGATCCGGGCGGGATCGATCATGCGGGAGCCTGACGTCGTTATTCGCGAAGGGCAGAATGCCGGCGAGGCGCTGGCCGCCATGCAGGACAACAGCGCGGACGCGGCTTATGTAGTGGGGGAAGGTCGAGTTCTCAAGGGCGTTCTTACCCAGGACCAAGTGGCCAAGCTGGCGAACCAGCGAATTGAGGTCCTGGAGACGGCGCAGACCGAAGGTCTGGCGACCACCAGCCCAGCAACTTTCATTGAGAATATCATCCCTCTGGCAGCGGAAACGGAACACTTCATCGCGGTGGTGGACGACGAGGGGCGACTCCTGGGCGAGATTCACCGGCGTGCACTCTTGGCCGGCATGGTCGATTAGCTTCCCGTCGGAGAGTCGCCAGATTAGAGAGGACGCTTTGAGATGAGCCAGATTGAAAGCCCTCAGGCGGGCACTGAGCCGCCAGCCAAGCCTGTCGGGATGGAAGCCATACTCAGGATCGAGGGTGTGGACTTTTCTCTCCCGACACGGGGGGCGGGCAGGAGAGATATGCCGCCCGAAGAGTCCCATGCGCCGCGCGGCAAGGCGGCTGCGCTTCCCTCATTCTTCTGGCTGGCCGCGTGGGGGTTAGTAGTCGTTGTGCTGATAGCCTCCTTCGGAATTTGGGGCCCGGAAACGCCGTTCCCCACCACTGTCTCCCGGACCGAGGTCGAGACTGACAGCGGCGGCACTCTTGTCCTGGAAGAAACGTTGCGAGAGGTGATCGGCGGCGCCATCGACGACGCGGTCGACTGGATGACACGAGAAGCCAGTTGGCTGTTCGACAGCTTGAGCAACCCGGTTGCCTATGCGCTGGTTACGATCGAAGACATATTGAAATGGATTCCCTGGCCGACAATCGTCGTGGCGCTTGCGGTCCTCTCCTTTGCGGTGGGACGCTGGAGACTCATGGCGTTCACACTGTTCGCGCTGCTGTTCGTTGGCTTCATGGACCTGTGGGAGAACACGATTGACACGATCGCGCTCATGGTCGTTGCGGTAGGGATCTCAGTCGCTGTCGGTCTGCCCCTGGGTGTACTGGCGGCGCGCAGCCGCGTGGCGGATAATCTGATGCGCCCTATCCTGGACGGAATGCAAACGATGCCCAGCTTCGTCTATCTGCTGCCGGGCCTCCTCTTTTTCGGCCTGGGAAAGCCTGCCGGCATCTTCGCCACCATCATCTATGCGGTTCCGCCGGTGATTCGCCTGACCAACCTGGGGATCCGCCAAGTCTCAACGGAAGCGGTCGAGGCGGCGCATGCGTTCGGAACGACGCCATTCCAGCTGCTTACCAAGGTCCAGATCCCGATGGCGCTGCCGACGATTATGGCCGGCATCAACCAGACCACGATGATGGCATTGGGAATGGTTACGATCGCCAGCATGGTGGCTGCCGGCGGGCTGGGCGACAACGTGCTGCGGGCGCTGCAGAAGAACCAGCCGGGCAACGGGGCGATTGCCGGGCTGGCGATTGTGTTCCTGGCCATCATAATTGATCGCCTGACGCAGTCGGTGGCCAACCAAGGTCACGAAAGACGCAGCGCTGGTTAGGGCTTCAAAGAGCTGAGATCTCTGTGTCAGTTCCGACGCGGCGCCGAATGGTATATGTCCCCACCACGCGTGTCGGTTGCCGGGTGGGCGGCAGTTTCCCGGACGCAACGTTGGAGGCAGGGCGTATGATAACGGTAGTAAGCTGAAATATCGCCAAATCTCACGCTGCGTGGGATCAACTCTTGCAGATGGATGCCGACGTGGCTTTGCTTCAGGAAGTCGGAAACGGCATGGCTAAGGAAATCGCCGGCGACTGCGGAGAACCAGTTAGACTATGCATTCGCTTCACGAGAGCTTCTATAGAGACATCAATGTGCGTGCGCTCAATGAAGTCGAATGTTGGGGAGCAAGCGACCACTGCCGCCTGTTAATTGAAGTGAATGCCTGATTTCACAGATTGTGTTATGCTGTCACATGATCCTTCGCTGACGTTTGGGCCGGATGGCAGGCTTTTGCCGTCCTCATTTCCACAATTCTTCAAGGAGGAGGATAGAATCATGCATTTGAAATACAGAATTCTCATACTTCTGCTCGTCATCATCGTTACCGTCGCGTGTGTGCCGGCCGAGCAGACCACCTCAGGCGAGACAACTGCCCCCGGCCTGCCATCGAGACCATCGTTTTCAGCGACCTGAACTGGACCAGCGCGCAGGTTCAGAACCGGGTCGCCCAGTATATCGTTGAAAAGGGCTATGGCTACGCGACCGATGTCGTCTTCGGAGGAACGCTGCCCCTGTTCCAGGGTCTGCGCAGAGGCGACACGCATGTGACTTTAGAAATCTGGCTGCCGAACCAGATTGATGCCTGGAATGAAGCGTTGGAAGCCGGCGAGGTGGTTGCGATCGGAGAAAGCCTGGGCAAGGACTGGCAGTCCGCTTTTGTCATTCCCGCCTATCTCCAAGAACAGTATCCTGAACTGGACAGTATTGAAGACCTGAAGGATGAACAGTTCAAGCAATTGTTTGCGACAACAGAAACAGGCGGCAAGGCGCGCCTCGTCTCCTGCGTCATCGGGTGGTCGTGCGAGGAAGTTAACGCCGCGCAGATCACAGGCTACGATCTCACCGACCATGTGCATGTTGTCAATCCTGGCGATGGCGCGGCGCTGAATGCCGATCTGTACGGCGCCTACGAGAAGGGCGAACCCTGGCTCGGCTATCAGTGGGGCACCAATGAGCCTGCTCTGGTTTTGGACCTTGTCCGGCTAGATGAGCCTGCCTACAGCGATGAGTGCTGGGATTCGAACAAGGCTTGCGCCTACCAAGATGCCTCAATCCTGGTAGCGGTCCATCCCGACCTCATAGAAGGCGCGCCCGACATAGTCGAAATGTTGCGCGCGTGGGGGTTCAACATCGAGGTCTATGCGGAGGTCGCCGCCTGGATGAAGGATACCGGTGTTTCGAGCGCGAATGACGCGGCGCTGTGGTGGCTGAACGACAAGTCAGAGATCTGGAGCGCGTGGGTGACCGATGATGCTGCGGCGGCCATTCAGGAGGCGCTTGCCGCTAATGAGATTCCCGACGGCTGGCCTACTGAGTAACCAGAGCAACGCCTCATTGTACAGTCGGGTGTTCAGAAGTTTTTGGCGGTCCCTTCTTTTGGGGCCGCTCATCTTTTGAACGTTGAACTTAGGCCACTGTGGCCGGAACGGCTGCGCTATGTTTCCCAATCAGAGAAATTCGAGTTCAGGCAGAAGGAGAAATCGTTAGAAATGCGAGAGAACAGAGCCAAGCACAAGCTGGAACGGGGCGAGACGGTCGTCTGCCTCTCCGGGAACAACTCCACCGACATGATCGACCAACTTGGCCCACTTGGGTTCGACGCGATCTGGCTTGAGGGGGAGCACGGACCGGTGGATTTCGGCGACATCCCCGACCTGACGCGGGCCTGCGACCTGTGGGGCATGACATCGGTGGTGCGGGTCAACCAGAACAATGAAGGGATTATCTACCGCACGTTCGACTTGGGAGCGCAAGGGCTGGTCGTCCCCCATGTCAATACGGTCGAAGAGGCCAAGGCCGTGGTCGACGCGGCCAAATTCCATCCTGCCGGCAGGCGGGGCATGTACACGAGCCGCCAGGGATACGGCGTACCGGACTATGTACACCGGGCCAACGACGAGACGCTGGTCATTGTCCTGATCGAGGATATCGTTGCGATCAATAACCTGGCTGAGATCCTCACTGTCGATCATATTGACGTTTTCTTCGTGGCGCCGAGCGACCTGGCGCAGACGATGGGGCATCTGGGCAACACGGACCACCCCGAGGTTGTGGCGACGATAGAAGGTGCGTTTGCGCAGATTATCGCGGCTGGCAGGAATGCGGGCGGGCTTGTCAGTGATGCAAACGCTGCGCATTACGTCAACCTGGGCGTTCGCTTTCTGTTGACCGGTTGGGCAGCCTGGGTTGCGTCCGGCGGGCAGGCGTTCAAAGCGCAGGTAGAGAAGGCTGTGTCCTCGTGATAGAAGTCAGGATCTGCAGTTCTTGAGAAAAGAACTTGCGCTGATGCTGTGGGGAAAAGCGGAGAGAGAGGCTCATCTCTTCTCTGCTTCATATCTCGGAGTGAGTGGGCTGGGAGACCTACAACGCATCCTTGGATTGTCCGCTGGAAATGACGGGAGAAAGAAGTGCAGACATGAGTTCTCTCTTTATTTCGACGCCCTCGTAACTTCGTCTGATCAGTCCCATTTTCTCTAAGGCATTAACATCTCTCTCGATCGGGATCATTCCGCGGCGCGCGCATGCATCTTCCTTTGCCGCGTAGCCGCTCAACACAGGCCGTATCATGAACTCAACTACACTCATCTCTGAAGAACAGTGGTCGCAGATTCGGAACAAAGCAAGGTTACCGCAGTTCGCTCTGGCGATTGAGCTATTACGTAATGAGGTAGCTGATTTCTTTGACCGGCCCGTAGAGGCGCCGGCGTTGCCGGGCGGCTATTATCACGACTATTTTTGCCCGCAGCATGCCGTGCAACTGGTCTTCGAACCGGACTCGCCTCACCTCCATCGCTGCCCTGTGGATGGCGCAACGTTTAGCGGCGAGCCATTTGACTCGGCTTGGCGCTGGTCGGTCAATGACAGGCTGGCCCAGGCCGCGCTGCGGCTTGCGGTTCTGTGGAAGCTGGAGGGCGAGGAGGGAAACCGGCGGCGCGTGCAAGAGATTTTGTTGGGGTACGCTGAAGCGTACAGTGGATATAAGGCATATGCGGGATTGCGGCCAGCGAACCACGGCGTTGCTCAGTTCAGTACGTTGGACGAGGCGGTATGGTCGATTCCTCTGGCTTGGTCTTTTGACCTGATCCGGTCTACACTCTCCGAGAGTCGGAAGACGGAAATCGTTGAGAAGCTGCTGCGACCGGCAGCCGAGTTTCTGACGGAGCGACACTTCGGGGGGATCCACAATTTCGCCTGCTGGCACAATGCCGCTATCGGGACGATCGGCGCAGTGACAGGAAGCAATGAGTTGCTCGCTTTCGCTATTGATGGGCGCTTTGGCTTCCATACACAGGCGAGGGAGGGCATTCTGGCTGACGGACTCTGGTTTGAGGGTTCGTTCAGCTATCATTTCTACACGGTCGCCGCGCTTCTTCTGCTGGCGAAGGCGACGGCCAACTTGCCGGAGTGGGATTTGCGACAGCATCCGTCGCTGGCGGCGGTCTTGCGGGCGCCGGTGTTGTGCGCCTACCCTGATGGGAGCTTACCGGCGACGAATGACTGTTGGTACTTCACGGGTCTGAACGACGATTGCTGCCACGGCGTACCCAAGGCGCCGGCCTTCTACGAGATCGGTCATGCCTGGTTCGACGAACCACTCTTCGGTCAGGTCCTGGCGCGTGCCTATCGGCACGGGCCTCGGGAAAACCTTGACGCGCTTTTGTACGGGGCAACAGAACTGGAATCCGGAAGGGAAGAGGGTCTTGCGCTCCCCAGCGTCGAGATGCCTGCTTCCGGCTATGCAATTCTGCGTTCGAAGCCTGACGAGGAGGCCGAGCCGTCGGCCGCGACTGAGCAGTACTTGCTGCTCAAGTACGGGGTTCACGGGGGCGGCCACGGGCACCCGGACAAGCTGGCGTTAACCTTATACGCAGGAGGCGAACGTCAGGCTCCGGACTTAGGGACGCCAGGTTATGGGATCGACCTCTTCGAAGGCTGGTACCGCCAGACGATAAGTCACAACACGGTGGTACTGGATGGCAAGTCACAGCCTGCGGGCGCGGGCAGGAGCGTTGCCTTTCGGGCTGACGGGCCGTTTCAGGTCGCTGACGCGGCGATAGATTGGGGTAAAGATGCCGTGTCCGGGATTGATGTCCCCACATACGGCGTTGATGAAGAGGCTCCTAAAGTCTACGATGGAGTCAGAATGCGCAGGACGGTCCTGGGGCGCGGCGACTATTTCGTGGATATTTTTGCAGTGGATGCGGGAACCGAACGGAGAATTGACTGGATCTATCGCAATGCCGGCGTGTTGGCGCCAATTTCAGAAGCAGGCCCCGTGGAGCCTGACACGCTTAAGGGTGACGGTTTCGGGTACATCAGAGACGTTCAATGCTGCGAACTGGATGACAGTATCGCTTTGGCCTGGAAGTCTGGGGAGACGGGAGTACGGCTCTTCATGGCGGAACAGGACGGGACGACTCTGTTTACGGGGCGGGTGCCAGGGAATCCGGCGGAGGACCGCCAAGGGCTGATCATCCGCCAGCGAAACGCGAAAAGCACGGCCTTTGTGAGCGTATTTCATCCCCACCTGGGTGCGCCGCGAATCGCCTCGGTTACGTGGCATGGCTGCGACCTGACTGGGGAGGGCTGGGCAGCGTGTACTGTGGAAGGGCCTGAATTGCGGGACTGCTGGATCATCCGGCTTAACAAAGGCGTAGAGACGCCCCGCTGGCTGGCCGAACTGCCGGCCGGCAAACGCTTCGAATACACTCCGGAGGCTTGAGGCATGAGTGACAGCATGAACAAGCTGGCCATCCATGGCGGCAGCCCGGTGCGGGAGGCGCCGTTGCCGGCGCGCGGGCATATCGGGAGCGAGGAGAAAGAGGCGGTCAGCGCCTACATGGACAAGGTGATCGCTACAGGGACGCTCGGCGCATACCAGGGTGCGGAGGAGGAGGCGTATTGCGCCGCGTTTGCAGAGTATCTAGGGGGCGGATACGCTGACGCAGTGAGTTCTGGGTCCGCCGCGATCTACGTGGCGCTGCTCGCCTTGGAGTTGGAGGCGTTCAGCGAGGTCATCATCGGCCCTTTTACGGACCCGGGGGGGATGATGCCGATTCCCTTACAGAACATGATCCCCATGATCGCGGACTCGGCGCCGGACAGCTACAATACGGGACCGGAGCAGGTCGAGGCGTTGATTTCGCCGCGCACGAGCGCGATTATCGTACCGCATATCGCGGGCGAGCCGGCCGATATTGAGGGTATCATGGAGGTGGCGGGGCGGCACGGCATTCCGGTAATCGAAGACTGTGCGCAGGCGCACGGTGCGCGGTTTAGGGGGCAGTTGGCCGGGAGTTTCGGCGACCTGTCGGCCTTTTCGACGATGTCGGGGAAGCATCATAGCTCGGGCGCGCAGGGAGGCATGGTATTCACACGGGATGAGGCACTTTACCAGTCAGTGCGGCGGATGGCCGACCGCGGCAAGCCCCACTTTCTGTCAGAGGGGGCCACGAACATGCAGGCGACGCTGAATTTCAACCAGACGGACGTGGCCGCAGTGGTCGGCCTGATTCAGTTGCGCAAACTGCCGGAGATGGTCGAGCGCAGGCGGACAATCGTCGGCCAGCTGATCGAAGGCACGGCAGACCTGGGGATGATTTCCATGCGGCGGACGGCGCGGGAGGTCGAATCCAGCTACTGGTTTTTGCCGGTGACGTTTTACCCGGAGCGGGCGGCGTGTGACAAGGAGACGTTTTGCGAGAATTTGCGCGCTGAGGGCCTGCCGGTTACGGACGATTACCGGTACGGGATGCCGCACCGACAGACGTGGTATACGGAGCGACGGGTCTTTGGCAGTAGCGGGTACCCGTGGGCCAGCCCCCTATATGAGGGAGATCCGAATCGCGAATTTCCCTGTCCCAACGCGCAGGCGATGCTTAAGAGCCACTTTACGATGTCGCTGCATGAGAACTGGAGTACGCGGGAGATAGACGACGTAGTCGCCATTTTTCAGAAGGTGGCGGCGGCCTATCGGGCCGGCTAACGAAGCTGGAGACGGGGCGCCCCTATTCATTTCCCCACGGGAACGAAGGAATACTCAACTCGCGGTTGGCGGCGGGCAAGTCGATGCGGGCGCCTTGGCGCGCATGCGACAGGTGAACAGCGAAGCCGATTTCGGTCGCGCGGCGGGCCTCTTCGACATCGCAGGCGGTCCTGCCGCCGCTGGCGACGGCTTCAACAAGGTCGCTTACGATGGCGGCGCCGGAGGGGAAGTCGCCAAACGGTTGGGGGATGGCCAAGGGTTGCGGCGGCGTGTCGCTATCCTGCCATTGCCAGGCGTTACAGCCATCGTCCATTATCGTTAGGCGGCCCTGGTCGCCGATGACGTCGAAAGACGGCCGCTGGCTGCCTCCAGGCGTGAAGTAGAGGTGGACGTCTGCCTGCAACCCCACGATACAGCGACCTGGCGGATCGAGGTGGCGACGGGAATCGGGCGGTTCGCCGGATAGATCGTCGACGAATCCGCTTACCCATTGGGGTTCGAGGTCGCCTGCCAGGTGGAGTGCGACGTCGTACCAGTGACAGCCGTGGTTGATCAGGTTGGGGATGCCATAGATGATAAGAGACTGCAGCTGGCCGACGATGCCGTCGCGCAGTAGTTCGGCGAGGCGGCGATAGGAAACGAGCCAGCGGCGGTCCAGCCCCAGGGCCAGGGGGACGGCGAAAGTGCGGCAGGCGTCCAGGAGGCTGTCGGCTTCGGTCAGGCTGGTGGCGAGGGGTTTGTCGCAGAGAATTCCGCGCACACCGGCGGATACGGCCTGCTGAATCTGATCGGCGTGCATCTTCTGGCTGGTGGCGAGGCAGAGGATATCAGGTTGTTCCTGCTGCAGCATGCGGCCAAAGTGGTCGTAGGCCGCGACGTGGTCCCCCCAGCAGTCCTGAAATGCCTGACGTGTGTCGGCGCCGAGGTCGAAGACGGCAACGATTTCGGTCTCTGGCACGGCATCGAATGCGGTGGCAAAGTTGTGATTGGCCGGCTTTCTGTCGAGCATGCGATGGCAGCCGGCAACGGCAACGCGCCAAGTCTGGCCCATGGTTTTTCTCCTGTGCGAACAACTGCGTTGTTTGTAAGGGACTGTTGTTCTCGTTCAGTTCGAGCGGCCGTTGGTCATGTGATTGGCTATCTGGCCATCCTGCAGCTCGTAGACAACTGTGGCAAAGTCGTCGCTGGCGGGATCATGGCTGGCCATCAGCACGGTGATGCCTTCCTCGTCCACCAAGCGGGCGAACAGCTGTAGTATCTGGCGGCCGGTTTCGCTGTCCAGATCGCTGGTCGGCTCGTCAGCGATCAGCATTGCCGGGCCGTGCGCGAGGGCACGGGCGATTGAGAGACGCTGCTGCTGGCCGCCTGACATTTCAAATGGTCGGTGATCCGCCCAGCGGCCAAGCCCTACCAGTGAAAGACAGTAGGCGGCCCTGCGACGGCGTTCCGCGGCGGAGATTCCGAGGATGCGCAAGGTCATCTCGACATTTTCCTGGGCCGAAAGAGTCGGGATCAAGGAAAATGCCTGAAATACAAAACCGATATGAAGTTGCCGGATCTGGGCACATTCATCGGCTGTCAGTTTGTCGATTTCCTGTCCGAAGAGAGAGACTCGGCCGGCGGTTGGCGTGTCCAGGCTGCCGATGAGGTTGAGCAGAGTCGTCTTGCCGGATCCTGAGCGGCCGCGAAAGAGTGCGAAACAACGGCGGGGAACAGTCAGATCGATGCCGCGCAGGGCATGAACGGCTTGATCGCCCACGGTGTAGATGCGCTGGAGATCACTGACCTCGACGAGCGGCCCCCGGTAGAATTCCGAAATTGTAAAGGGGCTGGAATCGGTGGCGGCGAAACTGGTATCCGGCTCAGGCTGTGAGGCGCTGACAGTGGGGCGAGAGGACGCGGGGCCCTGCTCCCACTGAAGCGTTTCGCCCGGGCCGAACATGTCGGCGTCGCTGACGGTAGGGGAGTCAAAGCCTCTGGCCCAGGGATTGGCTGACTGCTCCGGGACTGGAATTCTGTCAACTTCCCTGGGGGCGGGCCTCCAGAGCCGGCGCCACCACGGGATGCTGCGGCGAGGCGTGGGGTCCTGGTCCCAGGAGGCATCGCCGTCCGCGCCAAGGTCCATGCCGGGCGTAATCGCAGCGTCACCTGCCTCCCTCCCGGATTCCGCGGTCGAAGGGAACTGCTCCTGCGCATGCCGAACAAGGATACCATCCTCGACCAACTGTACAATCGCTCTTCGTCCGATACCGCGCTGTTCCAAGTATTCATGAGGCATTTGTAAGCGGCCAACGGAATCGAGGACGACCCGCTCCTCGAGTTGCAGGCTAGCCGTGTCGCCGGTTGCAGAGAACTCGTCAGGCGTGAGGGCCTCACTCCTCTCAGAATCGTCTTCTACCTCTGTCAGTCGTTCCTCAGATAGCCTACTGGATGTCTGGCGCACCATTTCGGTGCTGATTTTGCCGTCCCGGATACCGATGACGCGGTCAACAACGCGAGCGATATCGCGATCGTGGCTGACGATGATGCTGGTGAGGTTGAAGCGGCGGTTCAACTCGCGAAGGAGCTGCCAGATCTGGTTGGCGGTGACTGAATCCACCTCGCCGGTCGGCTCATCGGCCAGGAGAATCTGGGGCTGATTGGCCAGGGCGACGGCAATGGCGACACGCTGTTGCTGGCCACCGGAGAGCTGTCCCAGACGGTGGTGACTGTGGGTGAGCAGTCCGACGGCGTCGAGCAGCTCGCAGGCGCGCTCTGCCGGCGGCGCAGCTTGTTCACGGGCTGCAATCATGGGGAGCTCGACGTTTTCCTGTGCGGTCAGATAGGGGATGAGGTTGCGGGATGACTGCTGCCAGACAAAGCCGACGTCGTTTAGCCGATAGTCTTCCAACTCCTTGTCGGGGGCTTTGAGCAGGTTGCGCCCATTGACGGTAATCTGGCCGGCAGAGGGACGGTCGAGGCCGCCGATGATGTTGAGAAGAGAGGACTTTCCGCTGCCGCTGGCGCCGATGATCGCCATCATCTCGCCGCGGCGGATCTCGAGATCGAGACCCTGGAGAGCCACGACTTCGATCTCGTCTATCTGATAGATTTTTACCAGATTGTCGCAGACGACCAGGGGCGCGGCGTCTGCGGCGGCGGCTTGAGCCATGCTGCTACTCCCTCTGCCCCATGCGCAGTACCTGGAAAAGATCGCGACGCGTACTCCAATAGAGGATTACCGACTGGGAACCTAAGAGTGCGGTTCCGAATACGAGCGCGAGGATGCCGATCTGGCCCCAGGCGATGTGACGCACAAAGGGCGGCAAGGCGAAGATCGGATCGCCGCTGACGCGGAAGAAGGGCACAAAGAGCCAAGCGGTGGCGATGCCGATTACTACGCCCCAAAGGACGCCAAAAAGGATTACGCCGAGGTATTCGACGCCGACCATAGCAAGGACGAGTTTCGTTTTGAGGCCGACGGCGCGCATGACACTGATCTGTTGCAGGCGCCCCTGGAGAGAGGCGTAGGTATAGACGAGAAGACCAAGGCTGGCAAGGAGGGTGGAGGCGAGAAAGCCGACCGATAGGATGCCGTAGAGGCCGATGCGTTCAACTCTTTCCTCGTCGAGCGTGAGGAGGGCGCGGGCGTCGCGAATGCGAATTGGATAGATCCCAAGCCCCTTCAGGTTTTCGACAATTGTTTCGGGGACGGTGTCGGCGCGGGTCTTCATCCAGATCTGGTGCAGACTTTCGTCGCCGACCTGTTCGAAGACGTAGTCCAGATTGCCGACAAAGACCTCTGTGTCCTCAGGATAGGCGGTAGGAAAGTAGTCGTAAGAACCGACGATCAAGAATTCGTGCTCGAAGGAGCCGTAGTTTATGGAGATGGTCAGCTTGGTCGTCTGTCCTTCAAGGAGGCGACTGCGGCGCAGGAAATTGCGCGAGACGAGGACCCCGTTGGGATACATACCGAGTCGATTCATCAGTTCGCCGAGAGAGGCGTAGTTGAAGTCGGAGCGATGAAAGGCGACGCGGGGGAAGTCGAAACGGTCGATCCCGAGAAAGACGGCTTCGATCTGCCGTGAAACGCTTGTCTTGGTATTGAAGACGGCGACGCGGGTTGCGTCTTCGACGCCGGGGATTTCGAGGTAGTCACCGATTGGGAGCAGCCATGCGCTAACCACTTCCGGATCCGGTTCCTCATCCGGCATGCTGGGTCCGCCCATCTCAGGAGGGGGAATGCCCTGCTGGAAGCGGTAGTCGGCGCCGACCTGATAGTGGATGCGGTCGGCCAGCCACTGATCTAGGCTAAGGGCCATAGAGGCGTAAAAAGCGCCAAGGCTGAGACAGACCATTGTCAGGAAGAGGCTGCCCGAGTAGTGCCGGCCCTGGCGGTGCAGTTGGGTAAGGCCCATGTAGGCGACGAAGGAGCGCAGACGGTCTCCGAGGCGATCGACGGGCCCCATGAGCAGGGGGAAGAGATGGGTCAGCACGAGAGCTGAGGTAAAGACAAACAGGGATGGGGTCAGGAGCAGAAGCGGGTCGCGGAAAGGATCGCCGCTCGGCTCCCAGCCGATGATGCCGAGGGTGCCCCTCTGGCTCAACTGGCGGTAGGCATACCATGAAAGCACGATGAGAGCGCCGTCTCCGACAAGCAGAAGGGTCGTAATGGCGGCGTGCGGACGGGAGCGGGCGCGCAGGTGCTGGACGATGCCGCCGCGGGCGGCGCGCAGGGCAGGGATAGCTCGCGCCAGGACAAGAAGCAACAGGGCGATGCCGATTAGACGCCAGTCGACTTCAAAAAGAGTGGCCGGGATGCCAGCACGAGGGGTAAAGGCGAGAAAGCCGGAGGCCAACCCCATGGCGCGGGCCATGATATAACCGGCGCCGAGACCGAGGGGGATACCGACGACAAGCAGGATCAGGGTCTCGATCAGGATCAGGAAGGCGACAAATCGTCGGCCGGCGCCGCGCGAAGCGAGGATGGCGACCTCTTCCTGTTGAAACTGGGCGGTGACATGTGAAAGAATCCAAAGGAAGAAGAGGAGCAGACCGAGGGCGGGCAGGCTGAAGCCCACGAGGAGCGCAGACAGGCTGGCTCTTCGCTGCAGATAGCGATTCAGAGGCAACTCAGGCGAGACATCCATTTTAGTACCGGCGAAGCGCAGGTCTGCGCGGCTCGGCACAGTTCGGAGGCCGCGGGCGACTGTATCGGCCTGATGGAGTTTTAATGTCTCCTCGTCGGGGCTGAGATACCAGACAGCGATGCCGGTGCGGCGGCTGACGGCAGGCTCGACTGAACGGCGATAGACGTTATCAGTGACGAGCAGGAGTTTGCGCCAGGAGATGGTGGTGGCGGACCAGTAGAAGTCCGAGAGGTCAGCCGGCCTCCAGATACCGGCGACGGTGATGGGGATGGCGTTTCCGGTGACTCCTTCGATCATATGGTAGGTCTCACCGACCTGGAAGCCCAGTTCGGTGGCCTTTTCTTCAAACAGCCAGACATTTACCGTGCCGTCGGTGGTCTCGGTCCCGTAGGGGAGGCCATCAATGACGTCGATGCGCTCGCGGATATTGGTGACGACGGCGAACTGGACATTTTCGACAATGACGTTTTCTTTGAGTTCGGTGTAGGAGGTGTCATCGTCCGCGGGCTGGATGGTCATTCCGGGGCTGGCGACATAGGTAAGGGTATCGGCGACGGTGAGACCGGTCTCTCTTTCGACGATGCGGCGAAAGTCGTTTTCGAGGCGCAGAGCGTTATCCAGCGCGAGGGCAGTGCGCTTGGGCACAATGTGGTAGAAGCGCATGGTGAGGGGCGGACGGTGGAAGGTGGCGCCGATGGAGGCGAGTTCGTCCTGGAGCAGGAGATAGCTGACCCCTTGCGAGAAGACCGGGATACTGGCAACCATGCCGATTGCCAGGACGATGCTGAGCAGGGACAGCAGGGTCAGGCTGGGCCGGCTGTAGAGACGGCGGAGCGCGAGCCCGAGAATGGGGAGACGGTTGGGCATTTATCGACCTAAAATGACGTCGCCCTCTTCGAGACCTTCCAGCACTTCGACCATACCCTGGCTTTCCAGACCGGTACGGATGTCGATGCGGCGCTGGCGGTCGCCATCCTGGACAACGACAAAGGTGCGGCCACCGAAACGGCGCACGGCGGCGTCGGGCAGCAGGAGCGTGTCGTCGCGCACGGCGGCGACGACTTCGATGTTGATAAATTCGCCGGCGACGAGCGGGGGCGTTTCTCCCTCCACGGCGAGGTGAATGGAACCAGGAAAGCCGGGGGTGAAGCGATCGCCGGAGGAGATGGTGGGCAACTTGGCGATGTGCACGGGAAACGGCTCGTCCTGCGCCCAGCGATGAATTGCGGTGACCTCCTGGCCGATGACGAGGTCGGAGGCGCGGGCGCTCTGGCTGGAGACGATCAGTTCGACGGGTTCGGGTTCAACGATGACGATGAAGGGGGAGAAAGCGGGCACGTCGGCGCGGCGCTGCGGAGGTTCCAGGGGGCCGCGCATGCTGTTGAGGCCGATGCCGACGGCGACGACCTGGCCGGTAAAGGGTGCGCGGATACGGCGTTCCTCGACCTGGCGTTCGAGGGCGGCGACGGCCAATTTGGCGCGGGCGACCGCCTGTTCCAGGGATGGGTCCACACGGCTCTCAATTTCTCGCAGGTTCACTTGCGCCAGGTCGAACGCCACTTCCTGGAGGGCGATCTCGTTTGTGCCACCGGCCTCGCGGGCTTGCTGCAGGAGCAGCTCGGCGCGGCGGGCCTCCAACTGCGCTCTTTCCAGATCGAAGGTCAGTTCGTTTTCATAGACCCAGAGGACGCTTTCGGCGCGGGAAAGGTCGAGGCGGGCCTGCTCCAGCTGTTCGAGCAGATCGGGCATTATGAGTTCGGCGAGAATCTGGCCTTCTTCGGCCTGTTCCCCTTCGTTTACAAGGATAGCGCCCAGTTTCCCGTCGACGGCGAAGGCGAGCGGCTCCCAACGTAAAGGGGCGACTTCGGCGATGACTTGGAAGCGGTCTTCGATGGAGCCGCGGGTTACGGTATACCTTTTCTGCTCTGAGGGCACCGGCGTGGGCCAGGGTGTGGGCGTTGGGACAGCGCGCACGGGCGTAAGGCAGCCGGCGATCGCGGACGCAAGCAAAGGCAGGAGCAGCAGGACGGTGTACGTCGCGCGGGAGCGAGTGAAGGGGCTCATTGCAGGTGAGGCAGACATCTCTGATTTCTGGATAGAGTTACGTTACGATTAAATAGTGGCGCGTGCCGGGCGAGTGGAAGCAGTTGGCCGCAATTAGGCTAATCGCAAACGGTTTCATTGTCAACTCGATAGGGGGAACTGCAGGCGGCCCGATTCGGTTGGCGTCTGTCTGGGTCTGTGTTACCGTATTGGTTATGTCCGGCGCTGTCCCGGAGGCGGCCCGGGTTGTTGAATTTTGGGACGAGTTCGCCCGTCACCGCTTGTTGGACGCTCCGGCCCGAAAGTAGACTAGTCAGAACAGGTCGCCCGTAAGATGTCAGGCATTGGCGATGCCTGAGGCTGGAGCAAAGATGATAACAAAAGAATTATTGAGCCGAGCCGTTATGTGGATCGAGACGGCGCTGGCCGGCTCATTATCGCCCTCAGTACGCCGGGTCATGCATATCGAGCTTTCGATGTCGCTGGCCTACGGCGTTTTTTATGCCACGATCATCCCCTTCACGCAGGTTGTGCTGCGTCGTTTGGGCGCCTCGGTTGATATGCTGGCGCTTTATACGGCGCTTCTTTTTGTCGGCTCGGTTTTCACCTCGTTCAGCATCGTGTTGATGCGCCGCCGGCGTACGATCAACATTATCGTTTTCTGCTGGCTGCTGGGGCGTTCGCTCTTTTTGCTTACCGCGTTCGTGACGGGCGCGGTGCAGCTGATGGCGATCGGCATCGTGTTCGGGCTGCTGGAAGCATTTGTCATCCCGGCGTACACGCGCGTAATTCAGAAGATCTATCCTGAAAGCGGGCGGGGGAAGGTGATGTCCACTGTGCGGATGGGGCGCGTATCGGTGATCCTTCTGGTCACGCCACTGGCCGGGTGGGCATTGGACAAGGTAGGTTATCAGGTACTCTTCCCTATTGGCGCGCTTTTTGGCATTCTAGCCACATATCTCTTCACGCGCATTGACCTCGACGAGGGGGAATTGCCGCCGCGCCAAACAAAGGCGTTTTCCGATCTGTGGCAGATCGTGCGCAGCGACAGAAATTTCGCCGTCTACCTGGTCAGTTACTCGCTGTTCGGGCTTGGTGGGCTGCTAAGCTGGCCGCTTTACCCGGTTGTACAGGTGGACCGTTTGCAACTCTCCTATTCGGAAATCGGATTACTGGGCCTGGTGGAGTCGGTTACCTGGTTTTTCAGCTATCTGTTGTGGGGACGGACGATCGACAAGCGGGGCGGTCTATTCGTCGTACGGGCTATCGCGGCGCTCTCGATCGTGACGCCGCTCACTTACATGTCGGCACAAAGCCTGTGGATGTTGATGCCGTCGGCTATTGCGCGGGGGCTGGGGATGGCTGGTTTCGAGCTGGGGCGGATCAGCGCGGGCATCCAGCTGGCGGACCCGGAGAGGGTGACTGAGTATGCAGCGATTCAGTCGACTGTGGTGGGGCTGCGGGGACTGGTGGCGCCGCTGGTGACGGTGGGTCTATTGCGTCTGGGTGCGCCGCACAGCGTGGTGTTTTTGTTGAGTGTGGTGTTCCTGGTGATGGGGTGGGTCATGTTTGGGCGGGTTGAGGCGCCGACACCGGGGGACGAGGGTTACAGCGAACGGCAGAGGTTGCGGTACCGGTGGCCGTTCCGGCGGCGGATTTCGCGGGTGTAGATGGGGGGTTAGTTGTAAGGAGCGCTTTCTATCGGTTCGAACGTTGCAACAGTTTCCCGTTGGAGGGGTTGAGTATTTGAGGGGCTGCGACCAAAATTGGGGAGAGCCGAGAAGAGTCTGTCTCCCTTCATTTTACTGTTGTTGACCGTGATATGGCGCTTGCTCATTTCCGCTAAGTGTTGGTAGGATTGCTGCCATGAAAACTACCTATTGAAATCCATGATGAACTGCTAACATGAGGCTGCGTACGCAATTTTGCGCAGTTTGGCTGAAGGCAACAGGGACTGGGCGATCCCCTAGCCTTGTTGTTTTGAGTTCCTGAGCATTGTGACAAATCGCCGAATCTGGAAAGAGGCTGCCACGTCGCCAGAACTTGCATGGCAGCAACTCGAAGCGTGGATTGCGTCACCCGTCAATCATCTTATTGGAGAGACCGACGGCTTTCTTGAGATATTGGGCAGACTTGTACAGCGTCCGCGGGTGCGAGGCGCCATTGTCCATGACGCAAGGATTGCTGCGATCTGCCTTGCCTACGGTACAGAAGTGCTGCTTATTCGTGATCGGGACTACGCTCTGTTTTCGGAACTCAATACTCGGAACCCGTTCAACAGTGAGGGATGACCAGGAATACCGATTCAAGCGAAAGACGTTTACGGCCCTCAATAGCCGTGAGGCGCTATTCGAAAGCCCCCACCGCCACACAGAATAGCTCAAGAAACATAACCCTCTCAGGTGATCCATAGAAAGGAACCATATGAATACCTATCGAGCCGGGCTGGTTGGATGCGGCCGGATTGGCACTCTTTGGGAAACGGACCCGCCTACGCCGCTAACGCATGCGGGTGGGCTGGCGGTATGTGCGCAGACGGAGCTTGTAGCCGGGGCAAGTCGGGGCAACGAGCATCTGCAGCAGTTCGGGCGCATGTGGGATGTGGACGCTCTTTACCTGGACTACCGGCAGATGCTGGAGCAGGAAAAGCTGGACATTGTGTGTGTGGCGACGCATCCGGGGCTGCACCGGGACATCGTCGAGGCCGCGGTCGAAAACGGCGCTAAGGGCATTCTGTGTGAGAAACCGCTGGCGCTGAGTTTGGAGGATGGGGACGCGATTGTGGCGGCTTGCCGGAGTACAGGATGTGTGTTGTCGGTGAATCACTCGCGGCGCTGGAACCCGGCTTTCATCAAGGCGAAGGAGATGCTCGATGACGGCGCGATCGGCGAGTTGATCTCGATGCTGGGCATTTGCCAGGGCGTCAAGCCGTTTCCGGCGTGGACGGCGGACGAAGAGGGGCCGCTGATCCACGACGCTGTGCATACGATGGACCTCTTCCGAATCTATGCGGGCGATGTCAAATTGGTCGTCGGCACGGCGCACCGGCGCCACCGCCATGAGTTTCGGGTGGAGGACATCAGCGATGCGATCTTCAGTTTCCATTCGGGGGTCAGCGCGGTGTGCATGGCCAACGAATTGACACGGTATGCGAGGTTCGGACTTGAGCTGCAAGGTACAGATGGCGTAATCAGCCTGGAATATGCGGGCAACCAGTGGCTGTTAGGTGTCGATACGACAGACCGCCTGAACGAGCCGGACTCCCGCATTGAGTGGTATACGCTGGAGCCACAGCCTTTTCCGGAGATCGAAGAGGCCAGCTCGATCCAACTGGCGGTCGAGGAGCTGGTGCGCTGCATCGAGGATGGAGGCGAACCGAGCTCGAACGGAGAGGACGGGGTGGCCTCGCTGGAGATGGTGATGGCGGTTTACGAGTCGCAACGCCAGGGGAACAGTCCGGTAGAACTGCCGCTGGCCGACCGCTCTTCGCAGTTGTACATGTTAAGGGACGAAGGGCATTTCTAAGACTGGCATTGCCAGGAAAGAGGGTCCGAAATGAAACATCTCTTCATCGACGATCACGAGGTCGAAGCGATCGACAATCTGGCGCGCAAGCTGCACCAACCGCAGAAGGCGCGTGACAATGTCGTGATCCGGCCGGAGTACCGCTGGGAGAACAACTCGATCCAGGTACGGACTTCGCCGGTGTGGCTGCCGGACGAGGGGATCTTCAAGATGATCTACCTTACCGGCGCGGAGGAGCTGGATCCCGAAGTCAAGTTTGATGCTACGGGCGCGGCGGCCGTCGTTGAGAGGTACGCCTGTTACGCCACTTCGGAGGACGGCGTGAACTGGGAGAAGCCCTTCCTGGGCCTGTACGACTATCCTGCGCCGACCTGGCGGGGCACACCGGTTGGCTTAGAGAACAACATCCTGCCCAGCGCGCAAGGCATGCTGCAGGGGCCGGTCTACGACCCGCATGATCCGGACCCGAGCCGGCGTTTCAAGGGGCTACGATACGGGGAGAGTGAATTGCGATCGATGGTGTCGGCAAACTTTTTGCACTGGGAAGAGCTGGATGTTCCCTCTCTTCACAGCCATGATGAGTCGCACCTGACGTACGATGAGGCGCGCAGGCAGTTCATTGCCGCGGCCAAACGGAACGGGCCTTACGGTCGTTCCTGGCAGCTGTACACGAGCAAGAATTTCGCGGACTGGGAGGAGCACGGGCTGATCTTTCATGCCGATCAGACCGATCAGGAGAACGGTTTTGAACGGCTGCAGAGGTTCTTCGACGACCCGGCCTACCGTAGCCCGATCTATAACCGGCCGGAGGAGTGGCGTACGGACGTCTACAACTTCCCCATATTTCCGTATGAGGGGCTTTACCTGGCGACGCCGGTGATGCACCATTGGGCGGGGAAACATCCGCCGATGTATGAGAACGTTGACAGCCGTAAGTCGGTGGAACTGGCATCGAGTCGTAATCTGCTGGATTGGGAGCGGGTGGCGGGTCGGGCGCCGTTTTTGGAGCTGTCGCCGGTCAGCGACGGCGAGACGTATGATACGGGCCAGATCGTGATTCTGAACAGGCCTGTGGAGCGGAACAACGAGCTGTGGTTCTACTATATGGGCTTCCGGTATCGTAATCTTTCGATTGAGGACGTCCTGAACAGGCGTTACCTGGATGGCAGCGCCATGTGCATGGCGCGGCTGCGGATGGACGGGTTCGTTTCGCTCAAGGGAGGCATTGAGTGGGGGTCGGTGCTGACGAAACCGATCGAGGTCAGCGGCGACACGTTGCACGTGAACGCGGATTCGTGGCGGGGCCGGGTAATTGCCGAAGTAGTTGACGCAGGGAGTGGTAAGGCTGTGGACGGCTACACGAAGGACGATTGTGTCCCGGTTATGATGGACAGTATTGACGAGTGCGTTCAGTGGCGCGGCGGGCGCGAGCTGAGTGAATTGGTGGGGCAGACGGTGCGCTTGCGCTTCCATCTGTGGCAGTCGGAGTTGTATTCCTACTGGTTCAGTTGAGGATTATCCGCGAAGGGCCACAAAGAACATCTCTTATCTATCCGCGAAGGGGCGCGAAGAACACTTTTCAGGGATCATGCGGGTTCTTTGGTTGAAAGATAGTGCATTAGAAATGGAGTTTTGTGATGAGACGATTTGAGGGAAAGACGGCTCTGGTTACCGGCGCGTCGCTGGGGATTGGGCGCGGGATCGCGCTTTGCCTGGCGGAGGAGGGCGCGAATGTGGTCGTGAACTACCGTACTTCGGAGGCGGAAGCCCACAGCGCGGCTGAGGAGATCCGGGGGATGGGTAGTGAGGCGCTGGTGTGGCAGGCGGACGTTTCGGACCGCAGCGCGATTGCGGCGATGATCGAGGGGTCGGTTGAGCGCTTTGGCCGCCTTGATGTGGCGGTGGCGAATGCGGCGGTCTCGATCCGGGAGCCGGTGGTGGAGGCGAAGTGGGAGAATGTGATGCGCACGTTCGAGGTCACGCAGTTCGGGGTTTTTCACACGTGCCAGCTGGCGGCGCAGCAGATGCTGAAGCAGCCGCTCACGGGGCGCAGCCGGGGCAAGATCGTGATCATCAGCTCGGTGCACGAGGAGATTGCGTTCCCCAGCAGCGGGGCATACAACATGTCGAAGGCGGCGATCAATCATCTGGGGCGGACGATGGCGGCCGAGCTGGCGGGGGACCGGATCAATGTCAACGTGATCAATCCCGGCTGGATCGACACGCCGGGGGAACGCAGTTTTTACAGCGAGGAGGAGATAGCGGAAGGCGGAAAGCGCATCCCCTGGGGGCGGATAGGCGTGCCGGAGGATATTGGCAAGGCGGCGGCCTATCTGGCCAGCGATGATGCGGACTACGCGACCGGTTCGATATTGCGGGTTGACGGGGGGTTTGTACACGGTCTTGTGCTGCCGGAAGCGGATGACGGCAGTGGTCAGAACTGCAGTGGTTAGTGGTAAGTGGTCAGTAAGGGGTTCGGTGTGAGAAGCTGACTTCAAGAGGGGAGTGTCGGATGAGGGTTGCGACGGGTGGGCTGAGTCACGAGAGCAGTACATTCACGCCGGTGCCGACGACGATAGAGAGCTATCGGGAGAGGTTCCTGCTCGAGGGCGACGGGATCCTGAGTACGTTTGCGGAGACGAATACGCCGATCGGCGGATTTATCGACGGCGCAGAAGCGCATGGCTTTGAGCTGATTCCGACGTTGTTTGGCGAACCTCACCCGAGCGCGCCGACGCCGCGGCCGCTGTATGACGAACTGTTGGGACGCATTTTGGACGGGATCGCGAAGGCGATGCCGTTGGACGGCGTGCTGTTGGAGCTGCACGGGTCGATGTCGGTCGGGGATCTGGACGCGCCCGATGGGCTGGGAGATGCGGAGGGTCATCTGCTGGCGGCGGTGCGGGAGACGGTCGGTCCTGGAGTGCCGGTTCTGGCGCAACTCGACATTCATTCGAACATATCGCAGCAGATGGTAGAGATGGCGGATGTCCTGATCGGGCGGGAGAGCTATCCGGAGGTCGACATGTCGGCGCGCGGCCGCGAGTGCGCGGATGTGCTGGTGCGGATTATGCGCGAGGGTCTGCGGCCGACGATGGCTTTGCACCAGATTCCGATGGTGTGGGGGCTCAACCAGGTGACCGCGCACCCGCCGATGCGGGATGCGATCGCTGAGCTGCACCGGGTTGAGTCGCTGCCCGGCGTCGTGTGCGGCTCGATCGCCACTTGCTTTTTCCTGGCTGACGTGCCGGATATGGGCGCCTCGGTATACGTCGTGACCGACGATGACCAGGCTCAGGCACAGGAGCTGGCCGACCAGTTGGGTGAGTGGATTTATGCGCGGCGAGAGGACTGGCAGATGGAGCTGCTTCCGGCGCGGACGGCATTGGAAAGGGCGCAGACGGCCGGGCGGTACCCCATCATTCTGGCCGATTTGCAGGACAACCCGGGCGGCGGTTCGCCGGGGGACAGTACGGGCGTGTTGCAGACCTTTGTCGACATGCGTTTGGAGGATGCGTGCGTGCTCTATATTGTCGACCCTGAGGCGGCGGCTCTCTGCCACGAGGCGGGCGTTGGCGCGCGGCTGGCCCTGGAGGTGGGCGGCAAATCGTCTCGGTTGCAGGGAGATCCGGTGTCGATGGAGGTGGAGGTTGCGGCGCTGTCGGACGGGGTCTTCCGGTATGACGGGCCGATGTATGCGGGGCTGAGCGGGAACATGGGCCTGTCGGCGCACGTAGTTCAGGGCGGGATCCACGTGTTGCTGGTGAGCGGGCGGGAACAGCCCTTCGATACGGCCTTCGCGCGGACGCTGGGTTTGGACCCGCGGCAGATGCGGTACATTTGCGTGAAATCGAGCACGCATTTTCGCGCCGGGTTTGAATCCTGGGCGGGCGCGATCCATGTGGTGGCCGAGCCGAGCGTCCACAGCCTGCGCGATCTGCCCTTTCGGCGTCTCGGCCGCGACCTCTATCCGCTCACGACACGGGCGTAGCGGTTCTCCCCTGATGGCAGAAGGGTCGGGGCGGGAGACGCGGCCGCGTCTCCCTTCTCATTCTGTCAGCCAACTTCCTCGGAGAAACGTGAAGGAGAGCGCCCCCGGTAGGAGTCGAACCTACGGCCAAAGGTTTAGGAAACCTCTGCTCTATCCTCTGAGCTACGGGGGCAGGAAACGCTGCACACGCCAAAAGACGATAGCACAAAGCTCCTGTCAGGTCAAAGAAATCAGCCGATTCAGCGGCTGGCCCTCTCTCTATTTCCTTAACGCGGCCCGGCGAAAGCGGCAGTCTTGAGCGGGTCTGGTTGAGGGGCAGCAAGTTCGTCGATTTCGGGGGAGTGATGTACAATCGGCGGATATTGTATGCCCATCAATTGTCAATCGGCGCGCCGGTTGTCCGCGCCTTTGCGCGTGTTCTCCGGTTGTGAGGCAGTGCAAGACGCGGCTGACTGAAGCGATGGTGAGGTCCGCTCCGTACCCCAGATAGAGGCGTTGCATGGAGACTGCACAGGATTTTTCGCGTGGAGTAACGAACAATGTCAGCGATGTAATCGTAGGCAAAGGAGAGGTGATCGAACACCTGCTGATTGCGTTGCTGTGTGAAGGTCACGTTCTGCTTGAGGATGTACCCGGTGTCGGCAAGACAATGATGGCGCGGGCGCTTTCCGTCAGCCTGGGCGTTGATTTCCGCCGGCTGCAGTGCACGCCAGACCTGCTCCCCAGCGACATTACGGGCACGAGCATTTTCAACCAGGAGACACGCCAGTTTCAGTTTATCGCGGGCCCCGCGTTTACCCATATCCTGCTGGCGGACGAGATAAACCGGGCGACGCCGCGTACGCAGGCCGCGCTGTTGGAGTGTATGGGTGAACAGCAGATCACAGCGGATGGCTTAACTCGTCCGTTGCCGCGGCCATTCATGGTGATTGCCACGCAGAACCCGGTGGAATATGAAGGCACCTTCCCTTTGCCGGAGGCCCAGCTGGATCGATTTCTCTTCAAACTGAACCTGGGTTACCTGTCGGGTGAGGAAGAGGGGGAGATGCTGATCAGTCTGGGACACAGGCATCCGATCGAGACACTGGAAGCAGTGGTCGACGGTCACAAGCTGCCGGAACTGGCGGAACAGATATGGAATGTGACGGTGGCGGACAGCATTCGCGACTATATTGTGGGGCTGGTACAGGCGACGCGCAGCCACTCGGACTTGGCGTTGGGCGCGAGCCCGCGCGGTTCGCTGGCCCTTTACCGCGGCGCGCAGGCACGAGCTGCATTACGGGGCCGCGATTACACGCTGCCGGACGACGTGCAAGCGCTGGCGCCGCTGGCCTTGCCGCATCGCTGCATCGTACGCTCGGACGCGGCGCTGCGAGGACGTACGGCTGACCAGATCATCACCGAACTTCTGGAAGAGACTGTACTCAATTTAGGCGACGAGACTGAGGATTGGGCCGAGGCCCCCGCTACCGGGGGACAGGACTAGACGCTTGTTCGACCTCTTCTTTCTTCTTCTTTTTCTGTTCGCATTCGCGGTCTTTCTGCGAATGGACTGGATATACTACGTCTTCTACGTGGTGGGAGGCGTTTGGCTGATCAGTCATTGGTGGACGCGGCGCAGTCTGCGCAACTTGAACGTATCTCGGCGGGTGCCGGCCAAAGCGTTTGCCGGCGAGAGAATTCATAGCGATATCAACTTTCAGAATCGAAGCCGCCTGCCGATCCCGTGGCTGCGTCTACAAGAGAACGTCCCGATTGATTTGAGAGCGGTCGAACAGTACAGCACGGTGATCAGCGTGGGCGGCCGTTCGCTAACCAGGCGCCAGTTCGCATTGCACTGTCACCGTCGCGGCTACTATGAGATCGGTCCCCTCAATCTCCAGACGGGCGATCTGTTTGGGTTTGCCGAATCCTCCTGGCAAGAAACAACCGCCCATCTGCTTACGGTCTACCCCAAAGTCTACTCTCTGGCGGACCTGGGTCTGCCCAGCCTATTGCCATTCGGCGATATGCGCAGCCCCCATCGCTTATATCAGGACCCGACACGTATGGCCGGCGTCCGTCCCTACGAGAGCGGCGACAGCATGCGAAACATTCACTGGCGAGCCAGCGCGCATGAAGATACGCTCCTGGTGAAGAAATTTCAGCCTTCGATGGCACTGAGTACGACGGTCGTACTCGACCTGGACCGCAGCGCCTTCCCCTATCGGGAAGAGTACAGCGGCAGTGAATGGGCGGTGGTGCTGGCGGCGTCTGTGGCCAGCCACGTAGCGGAGCAGAGGCAGGAAGTTGGATTTCTCAGCAACGGCGAGGATCCTCGCTCCGGTGCGGAGGTATTGGCCGTCCCCTCCCGGAACGGACGCGGCCATTTAATGGGGATTCTTGAGATCCTGGCACGCATTCAGTTGCGGGATATGCGCAATGCCGAAGGAGAGTCGTCGAACCGGAAGGGCAGTGCACCCGCGGGGGCGTCGGCTGGAAGTTCCGAGGAGGGGAAGTGGAACTCGCCGATTGCGCTGCCGACGTGGCTGCCAGGACGGGTGGCGCATCTGAGTTGGGGGTCTACGCTGGTGGTGGTGACGCCGCGCCTGACGGAGAGCCTGGTTTGGGTATTGCACGGCATGTACCGGCGGGGACTCAATGTATATGCTTTAGTGTGCACGTTGCAGCCGCAGTTCAAGCGCATGCAGGAGCAGGCGGAGGCATTGGGCATTACGTCGCACCAGACGATCTGGGAATCGGATTTGCTGAAGTTGCAGGGATAGTGGGCGGTTGTCAGTGGGAATGGAGGAGCACAGGGCGGGGCCAGGGGTCATTCCGGGCGGAGCCTGTGTTATTGCTTCCCAGTAATAATGTGAATTGAGACCGGTTTCAGGACAGATGGCAGAGTCAGACAGCGCCCAACAACATTCCGGTTTCGACCATGCGTGGCAGGACTCTTTATTGCGTCCGGCGGTCATCGCGGCTTTAGTCGGCTGCCTGCTGGTGGCGTTGACTTCGTTCGTAAGGCACATTGGACCGGGGCTTCCCGCAGCCTACATAAATATACTGCGGATCACGTCGATCGGGGCCGCGCTGGTGGGCGGATATACGACGACGATGCTGGTGCGCCCTGAGCAACGACAGCGGCGTTCAGTGAGCTTTCGACTTTCGGAACTGGGGTTGATCCTGTTTGTGGCCCGGATCATGCTGTGGGCGACTGTCGAGGGATGGCCTGCGCCGGCGGCGATGGTGCTGCAGCCGTTCGCTGTTTTTCTCACCCTCAAGTTCATCGTCAACGGGCTGTTCATCCTGATCGCATGGGGCATGGCCGTATTAGTGACGAACGATTTTCTGGCTATGGGCTTACAGGCCGACGAACTTGCCGATCTGGAGGCGGCCTCGAGACCGGTCAGCGGCGACGATCATCGCATACAGAGTGATCGAGGGGCGCTAGTGCGCCGTTTCAGCGAACGCTGGGCAATTGGGGGGATGCTGCTAATCGTGCTGACCGCGGCAAGCCAGGTGGGGATGGGCTCGAACGGTTTTTTTGCGTTGGTGCGACAGGATATTGCGGGGGGCGTCATCGGCGCCGCGATAGTTTATTTTGTGCTCGGTCTGCTGCTGCTGACGTTCGGGCATCTGGCGGCATTACGGGCGAGGTGGCAGCTGGCAAAGCTGCCCAGTGAATCCACTATCGTTCGCAACTGGCCATTTTATGCGTTCGGGCTGCTGGTGGTGGTGGCAGCGGCGGCCTTTTTGATGCCGCTGGGCGGGACGTTCCGGCTGGCCCAGCTAATGGGGCTGGCTATCCGAACTATATCGGGAGCGGTCTACCTGCTCCTGGGGCTGATAATGGGGCTGATCGCCCTATTGTTCGGAAGCGACGAGGAGATTATAGAGGAGCCGGCACGCGAGCGACCTGAAATCGCTTCGCCGCAGATCGAGCAGGTCCAACAGGCCGAGGCGCCGCCGTGGCTGGGGGGTACGGTGTTCTGGATTATCGTCGTGCTGCTGCTCGGTTATGCGACCTATATCTATCTCCAGGGGCGGGGCGTAAATTTCCAGTTGATACTGGCCTGGTTGAGGCAGTTCCTGAGCGGTTGGAAGCAGATTGGGGATGCATTCAACGAATGGCGCTCAAGGAGGTTGGCGCCGGAGGAGGAAGAGAAGGGAAAGTCGGGCCGCTCACGGGTGCGCCGCTGGCTGGATGAGTTGATGCTGGGCCGGTTGCCGGCGGACGAGCAGGTGCGTTACTTCTATCTTTCGACGCTAGAGAGCGCCGCGGAGCACGGCATGCGGCGACGGCCGGGGGAAACGCCGTACAGCTTCCAGGCGCGTTTGGGGACTCGGGTCGAAAGCGAGGATGAGGAGGCTGCCGCACGGCTAACGGCCAGCTTTGTGAGAGTCGAATTTGCCCATCAGAGCACGGAGGCAGATGCGGTTCCACTATTGAAACGGGCGTGGACACAGATACGCGGCGCGATTGCGGGCTTGAATAAAGAGAAGCCGGATTCTGGCGAGGAAGGCCCGGGTGATTCGGAACTTAAGGCGTGATCAAGTCTTATTCTCCAGGGCTGGCGGATTGGGTCGATCATTCACGTAGAACTTATGGAAACGGCGGTCAGAAGCTTTTCGTGCAGGCCCCTTTCAATCGGAATTGTCAACTCGCTAAACGGGTATCAGGAATGGGCATGTTAACTCTGCTCCAATCCGTCAAAGTATTGGGACAAAGCACTACCTCACCCACGGATTTTCCCTTTAACGAATCAATAACTGAGTCACGCCCAATTATTTTGGGATGCACCCATTATTTTTTGGTGTTTGACTGCACCAAAACAGGTTGTTATAATGAAGGGCTATAGCAGACAGGACAGGGCGGCAACCGTGCCCTGCGGTTTTCGGCTGCAATGTCGGCAGACGGGCCGTCTTGCGGATAACAACGCAATTCACAGGTGGACAATTCGATGATGTCAGAGTCTGAGAAGTTGGACGACGAGGCCGAGAACTCCGAAGTTGGAAATGCCAGTGAAGAGCAGCAGGCCGATAAAATGTTATTTGAACAGTACCTCGCGGAAGAGGAGGACCTCAGTTTGCCGGAACGAGGCGATCTTCGCGAAGGTATCGTCGTAGAGGTACGGTCGAATGAGTTGCTGGTCAACATTGGCGCCAAGCGGGATGGGATAGTGCCCCAGTCGGATCTGAACCGGCTCGATGACGAATATGCGGACACGCTGCGGGAAGGTGAGACGGTACCGGTCGTGGTGAGCAAACTCACAACCACTGAAGGCATGTTGGTTTTGAGCATTGCAGACGCCTTACAGAAAAAAGACTGGCTCGTTGCGGAAAAGATGCTTGAGAGCGGTGAGATCACGGTGCGGAAGGTAGTTGGCTTCAACAAGGGTGGTCTACTTGCCGATTTCGATCATTTGCGGGGGTTTATACCGGCTTCTCATGTCGTGGGGCTGCCCCGAAATATGAACGAAGAGCAGCGCAATGAGCGGTTGCAACAGATTGTGGGCCAGGAGCTACCCGTCAAAGTCATTGAGGTGGAGCGGCAACGGCGGCGCCTTGTCCTCTCTTATCGCTTGGCGGAACGCGAATATCGAGCCGGACGTAAAGCACAGCTGTTTGAGGAGTTGGAGGTCGGCACGGTCGTAGAAGGTGAAGTACGCAGCCTGCGCCCGTTTGGCGCGTTCGTTGATATCGGCGGCGCGGACGGTTTGCTGCACGTTAGTGAGATCGGGTGGACACCTGTCAGCCACCCGCGCGATGTGTTGAAGGTGGGCGAGCGCATTCAGGTTGAAGTACTGCGCCTGGACCCGGAGCGCAGCCGCATTGCGCTGAGCCGTAAACGGTTGCTGTCGAATCCCTGGGAGAGCATTGAAGAGCGCTATAAGGTAAATGACACGATCCTGGTCACGGTTACCAGAGTAATCGATTTTGGCGCATTCGCTCAGCTTGAACCTGGAATCGAAGGGTTGATCCATATCAGCGAACTGGCCGATATCACGGTTGCTGAGCCACTCAAAATGGTCAGCAGCGGTGATCGCATTCCGGTCAAGATTTTGCGCATTCACCCGGACCGACAGCGCATAGGCTTGAGCCGACGGCAGGCAGACGAAATTGTGGGACAGGCGCTGCTGGAGTCGGAGGCGGAGAGCTTTGAGAGCGATGCTGCCGAGGAACCGGAGGCAGCGGTAGCTGAGGCGGTGCCTGCGGTTGAAGAGTCAGAAGCGGTTGATTCTGAAGCGGTTGTCGACGAGCCGGAGGCGGAAGCAGCGGCTGAAGAGATGACCGAGGCCGCGGCTGAAGAAGAGACGGTTGCTGATTCGGTTTCAGAGGACGAGGAAGGGTCTTCGGGAGAGGAGATATCCGAGGATGACGAGCCGGATGGATCGGAGGAGAGAACCTAAAGTGGCATTTGCAGTCTTTCCCTACGGTCGTTTATAATTCCGCTGCCTGCCAGTCTACCGAAGCAAAATGGGCTGGCAGGCTTGTTTTGTCCGATTTGCACTGACGTTTTGAAGGGGGTGAGTTCGATTAGCGTTGAGTTGAGGCCAGGAGAGTCCCAGGAAAGTCTGATGCGGCGGTTCCGGAAGTCGGTCGCGGAGGCGCGAATCCTGCCGATAGTGCGCCAGAAGCGCTGGTTTACGTCCAAGAGTGAAGTGCGACGCATCAACAAACAGAAGGCAATCCGGAAAGCACGGCGGAATGCGGCCCGGTCTTTCCGTTAGAGCATTCTTCAAAGACCAGGCTGCAAAGCTGCCGGCCACGCGTAAACTGATGGAGAGTTATGGCTGAGGAAATACTCACACTGGAAGGCAAAGTCATCGAAGCCCTGCCGAATGCCCAGTTTCGGGTGGAATTGGAGAATGGGCATGTTGTTCTGGCGTATCTGTCGGGCAAGATGCGCAGGAACTACATTCGGGTGTTTCTCGGTGACAAGGTGAGGGTCGATATGAGTCCATATGACTTGACACGCGGACGCATTACATATCGGCGTAAGTAGCAAGATAACTGCATCTGTGAAGACCGCCTGTGTGCGCAACATTGGCGCATGGCTGGGCGCATCTGGATGCAGGGACGTTGTCACAGTCGAAAAAGATTCGAAACAGTGGAAGTTGCAACGAGCCGGGAAAGGAGTGCCTTCCCGGTTTTTGTATGGAGATTGTCAGAAGCGGGACAGCTGTCGGAGTGCGTTAACGGCGTCGGCCGCGAATAGGCGTTCGGCTTCAAAGGTCAGCCTTTCGCCGGCGCGCGCAAGCGGTTCCCACAGGACGTGAAACTGTTTAGCGTCTTTGGGGGGCCGGGTTATCTGACGCGGCGACAGCAGTTTCATCAGGAAGTAGCGTTCCTCCCGGACGTAGTGCGCGCCCTTGTAGTCGAATTCAACGGTACGACGGCCCAGGTCTGCGAGGATATGCAGATCGCCAAAGCCCGTTTCTTCGCTGGTTTCGCGCAGGGCCGCCTCCTCGGCGCTCTCGCCGGGGTCGATATGTCCTTTGGGCAGGCGTACTTCGGCGCGACTGGGGCGATCGAGCAGGAGTAGAAAAGTCTCAGCCGCGGGGAGGTGGTCGAGGATGTCTCTCTGCGCGACGATGCCGCCGGCGGACTTGTATCGAATCGTCTTCACAGTTCAACCCTTGTGCTAGAATACAGGCATGCAGACTCTGATTTCGGGGGCAACCGCACTAGGAATTCCGCTCTCTGGCGAACAGATCGAACAGTTTCGCGCATTTGCAACGCTTCTGGCGGAGTGGAATCAGAAGATGAATCTGACCGCGATTACGGACAGCGTTGACGTGCAGAAAAAGCATTTTCTGGATTGTCTGGTCGGCTTGCCATTGGTCGCAGAGGAGATCGGAGCTTCTTTGCCGCCGAAGCGGGCCCTGGCCTGCGTTGACATCGGCACGGGCGCGGGATTCCCAGGTGTACCACTCAAGATCGCATGGCCCAACCTGAAGCTGACGCTGGTGGACGGAACAGCCAAGAAGATACGATTTCTCGACGAGGTCGTGAATGCGCTGGCGCTCGAGAACGTAACTCTCATTCAGGGCAGGGCTGAAGAGTTGGGCCGAAATCGTCGTTTTCGCGGTCAGTTCGATTTGGCTACGGCCAGGGCAGTGGCCCGGCTGAATACGCTGACCGAGTATGTGCTGCCGTTTGTGCGCCAAAACGGATTGGCGGTCATCTATAAGGGACCGAACGCGGCCGAGGAGTTCATGGAGGCGCGAAATGCGATCGAACTGCTGGGCGGCGAAACGGTGCGGTTTGCGCCTGTCGGTGTGCCGTCGCTCGATGAAGAGCGGCGTGTTCTCCTGATCAAAAAGCTGAGAAAGACCCCAAGACTTTACCCCAGACAGCAAGGTTTGCCTCGCAAAGAGCCTCTTTGACGGTGAGCCGTTACCCGGCAACGGGTTCGGGCCGTCGGGCACATGCCAGACCCGGCAGGGCTGGCTTATCCTCAACGCAGATAGTAGGTCATGTGCTGGAAGTGGACGACCGGGTCGATGTATTCGACCCGGACATGCGCGGGGACGGCCAGCGTGATAGGAGCGTAACAAAGGATGCTGTTCAGCCCCGCCTCGATGAGTTGTGTGACGACTCGCTGGGCGGCGTGGGCAGGAACGGCCATGACGGCGATCTGCACACTTGACTCTTTAACCCGCCGGCTGAGGTCGGCGAAATCCTCGATGCGCAGCCCATTTCCGATCGATTGCCCGATCTTCTGCGGGTCCTCATCCAAGACGGATACGATACGAAAGCCGCTCGATTCAAACTCCTGATAGTTGGCAATAGCGGTGCCGAGGGAGCCGGCGCCGACCAGAATCACCGGCCAGATCCTGTCGACGTTGAGGATCTTCTGAAGCTGCCGGCACAGGAATTCGATGTTATATCCCGTGCCCTGCTTGCCGAATTCACCGAAGTGGCTCAGGTCCTTACGAATCTGCGCGGAGCTAATGCCCAGATGCTCGCCAAGCTCCTGACTGGAGGTTACCTCGCGCCCGTCATCCGCCAAGAGGCGCAGGGTGCGCAGATAGACCGGCAGTCGACCGATCACGATGTCAGGGATGGGGGTCGTCCCTTGCGCTCTTTCGTCCTTCACCGTTTTGCTGTCGCTTTCTCGAATTCAGGGGGTCGAATCGGCAGTCCTTGCAGGATTCTGTCGGGGCCGACGGGTACAGACATTCGGGTGGCAGTTAGGCCGAATAGGCCGCCGGGCCCACTTTGGACTGCGAAATAATTCACTAACGATAGCACAGTCCTGACTGGAGAGCAATTGAACGGCGGTTTTGAGTTTTCAGATTCTGGTTTTCAGTGGAGCACTTGTACGAGAGTCCGAGGAGAGCAAAACGGGAAGTTGGTTGAGCTGAAGTTTTGAGAGCCGGGGGACAGGGTTGCAGGCGAGTTTACAAGGGGCGGGGCGGCGGCTCGCTCACATGCGCATGGTTTCGGTGTGGCCGTCGACGGCGAGGGCCTGGCCGGCGATGCGGGCGCCGCTATCGGAACAGAGGAAGAGGATGGTTTCGGCGATATCGTCCGCGGCAATCAGCGTGCGCAGCGAGCTCTTCTGGCGAAATGCCTCACGGATTTCCTCGACACTAACACCGCGCGCTGCGGCCTTGGCGGCGTAGACGCCTTCGATGCGCGGTCCTTCGACGGAGCCGGGGCAGACGGCGTTGACGCGGATTCCGAAGGGGCCCAGTTCCATGGCGAGGGTCTTGGTAAAGCCGATCAGGGCCCATTTGGAGGCGGCGTAGGGGGCGCGCAGGGGATAGCCGTGCAAGCCGGCGGTGGAGGCGATATTGATGATCGAGCCGCCGCCACTTGCTTTGATCAGGGGGATGGCGAGACGTGAACAGTAGAATGCTCCATTCAGGTTCACGTTAATCGTATGTTGCCAGTCTGCCGGCGAAATGCTCTCTGTATTTGCAGTCGGGCCGGAGATGCCGGCGTTGTTCACCAGCACATCCAGCCCGCCGAGATCCCGGGCGACAATTTGGAAAGCGGCTTCCATCTGCTCCGGGTCGGCCACGTCGGCGCGGACGCCGGAGAGCCGGTCCTGGGCGCCCTCCAGCTGAGTCAGAGCGGCTTCGTCTATATCGCAGAGGCGCACATGTGCGCCCGCCTGCAAGAAGCGATCGGCTATGGCCCGTCCGATTCCTCCGGCGGCGGCGGATATAAAGACTCGCTTACCGGCGATTCCCTTCATCTTCAGTTCCTCACGAATTCAGATGCCATGGCCGGGAATGGGTCAGGGCTGCGCCGGTCGCCGGCTGCTACCCGTAAGAGCCATGGGGCAGGAATCCAAGAAGCCGCCGCAGACGGTCATCGGCGCCATCATAGACGTGCTCGGGCATGGTGTAGTTCATAAACGGGTAGTACTTGTGTCCGACGATGCGCCGGGCGTAGGTAACCTGGGTGATGTAGCGTGTGCGCTGGCTGCGGTTGGGGCCGCCGCGGTGCCAGACCTGATTGTTGAAGAGGACCACGCTGCCAGCCGATCCCAGATTGTACTGGATGCGGTCTTCCCACTCTGTGCCGTCGAGCTGGCGGGGCGGGCTGCCGCCGAAAAGATGAGAGCCGGGAATGGTTTCGGTGCCGCCGTGCTCGATTTCGATGACGTCAGTCAGATAGTAGTTGGCGGTAAAGAAGAGGACGGGCAGATGGACGTTTGCCGGTGCGCTGCCATCTGTGACGATATAGTGGGGCCGATCATCCTGATGCCAGCCGTCGAGTCCTCCGCCAGGAGGGGAGATGAATGAGTTGTTGTGAATGACGTGGCAGTCCGGCCCGATAATCGCTTCGGCGAGTGATACCATAGGCTCCATGTCGAACAGGCGCAGGTTCGCGGCACTAGTCTCGAACATACGATGGGCGAGGTGGGCGCGATGGCTCTTGTTGTTGAGTCCATTGGGATTGTCGCGCAGAGCCACTTCCAGGTCGGCGCGCAGTTGGTCGGTCCAATCCGGCGGCAGCATATTGCGAAGGAAGAGGCAGCCTTCGCGATGAAACTGGTCCACCCAGGCCTCAATTTGGTCGTCGCTCGCTTTCTTTCCTGCGAGATAGTCAGTACCCATTGCTCTCTCCTCCTCTTGATTCTCAGTTTCCTGATGATAGCCTTGGGCGGCCAGTGAAAGCGGTTCGCGTCGGGCAGTGACGTCCTGATCTGCTCGACCGGGATGTACAGTTCAGACGATCAGAAACCTTGCAGCCGACTCAGGTCGGCGACCGGTGCGGGGAGCCGAGCGATTCGCTGGATCAGGGCCTGGCGGGCGCGGCGCAACTCCTCCTCCTCGGCGTTCACCAGCACGGCGTCAAAGTAACAGTTGATGGGCGCGGCCAACCCGACGAGGACATAACCCAGCGACGCGGCGACGTCTTCGGCCTTGTCCAGTTTCGCGGCTGCGCGCTCGCAGGCGTTGTGCAAATCGTGTTCCACTTGCTCCTGGTAGACAGCGGGTTGCAGTGGCATTTCGTGATCGATTCCGCGTACGATGCGGGCACAGCGGGCGTAGGCGGTCAGGGTCTCTTCCCAGTCGGTAAAGGCGACGGCCGCGGCCAGATGGTGGACGGCGCCGACGGCCGCAAAGGGGTCATCGCCGCGGACGGCCAGCACGGCATCGACGACATCAGGCGGATGGCCGATGTCTCGCAGCTTCCTCTCCAGACGGCGAATGACGAAATCGCGGGCGTTTGAAACGGCTTCGTCCGACAAGAGAGTTCCGTATTGTGAGGCCGCCTGTTCGAGAGCGGCAGTCAGGTCGAACGAGAGTTTTCCGAGTGTCAGCGCGTTAACAATTCCCAGGGCAGCGCGGCGCAGGCCGAAGGGATCGGCGCTGCCGCTGGGCGTGACGCCAACGCCGAAGAGACCGACCAAGCTGTCCAGTTTATCGGCGAGGCTGAGGGCAAGGCCAGCTTTGCTCCCGGGTATGGCGTCGCCATCGAAGCGAGGCAGGTAGTGCTCACGAATCGCCTGCGCGACGGCGGGTGGTTCGCCGCTCTTGAGGGCGTAGATTTCGCCCATTATCCCCTGCAAGCTGGTCATTTCGACCACCATGGAAGTAACCAGGTCCGACTTACAGAGGGCTGCGGCCTGGCGGGAGGTTTCAACATCGTCCCCGCCGACGCCGAGCATCTGTGCGATCAGGGGGGCCAGCGACTGCAGACGACCTGCCTTCTCGAGCATTGACCCAAGTTTGGCGTGGAAGGTGAGGGTTTCCAATCGCTGGGTGAAGGTGTCGAGGGCTTGGCGGTATCCTGCTTATAGAAAAATTCGGCATCGGCGTAGCGGGCACGGATGACGCCTTCATTGCCCTGACGCACTACATCGGGATGTTCCAAGGCGTCGGCGTTGGCTATTGTGACAAAGCGCGGCGCCAAAGATGAAGGGCTGTCGGGGTTGGAGGAATTGGCAAGAACGGGGAAGTAGCGCTGGTGCTTTTTCATCACGGCGGTCAGGATCGGCTGCGGCAGGTCCAGATAGCGGCTTTCGAAAGATCCCAAAACAGCCTGCGGCGCTTCTACCAGGTCGGTGACTTCATCCAGAAGCTCCTCGTCCGGCTCACACTCGTAGGCGCCTGGCGTCTCGAACTCGCCGGCGCGGGCGGCTGCTTTCTGCACGGCGGCGACGATGCGGCGGCGGCGGTCCTGGCGGTCAAGCTGGATGCCCTGGGCGGCGGCGGCGGCGAAGTAGCTATCGGCATCGGCAATGCTGAAAGTAGTAAACTCGCCGGCCGGCAGACGGGCCTGGGCGTCGCGAAAGCGGGGCCCACGACTTTCGCGCCCACTGCTGACACGGGCCCAGGACATGGGAACGATTTCCGATCCGTAGAGGGCGACGATCCAGCGAAGGGGGCGGGGATAGCTCTTGTTGCTGTGGTTCCAGCGCATCGTTCTGCCCCACTGCATGCCGTCAAGCAGGTCTTCGATGAGTTGAGGAAGGACGGCGCCGGCCGGTTCGCCTTCCAGTCTGGTCACGGCGTAGACATAGTTGTCGCGCACTACGAGGTCTGAGGGCTGTATGCCCTGGCCGCGGGCGAAGCCTGCGGCGGCTTTTGTCGGTTGGCCGTCTGCGTCGAAGGCGCGGTCCGCGGGCGGCCCTCTGCGTTCGACGATCTCGTCCTGCTGGCGGGGGCTCAGATCCTGTACGTGCGCCACGAGCCGGCGGGTCGTGCCGGAAACGGAAATACCGGCGTAAGTAAGCCGGGCCTGTTCCAGGAACTCGCGCAGGCGCAGCTCCATTTGATGGATCCCCATAGGCACATCACCGGCGGGCAGCTCTTCGCTACCCAGTTCGATGAGCAGCGACTGGGGCTCGGATACTTGTACGGACGCGGCGTCCGCGGTTCTGTTGATCTTCCCTTCACCTGCCTGGTCCCCTTCTCCGTTCTCCAACCAGGGGTATTCCTCTCGCTGGCGTTGCTCCACGTACAGTTCGGAGATGCGGCGGGCTTGGTTGCGCATCGCGGCGAAGAATTTTGCGCGTTCGGTGACGCCGATGGCGCCGCGGGTGTCAAGAATGTTGAATGCCTGGCTCTGGCGCAATACGTAGTCGTGAGCGGGGGCGACGAGGCCGCGCTCGATGCAGGCTTCGGCCTCGGCGTTATAGAGATCGCACATGGTGCGCTGGCGCTCAACGTCGGCCAGCTCGAAGTTATAGATACAGTGTTCGATCTCCTGCTGGCGGTAAATTTCGCCGTAAGTGTGGACGCCGTCGAAGTCGATCGACCAGACTTCGGTCCGCTGCTGGAGGTACATGACGATCCGCTCCAGCCCATAGGTTATTTCCACGCTGACGGGGTCCAGGCTGACGCCGCCCGCTTGTTGGAAGTAGGTGAATTGCGTGATCTCCTGGCCATCGAGCCAGACTTCCCAGCCGAGGCCCCATGCACCGAGGGCGGGGGACTCCCAGTTGTCCTCAACGAAGCGAATGTCATGACGGTCGCGCTGTAAGCCGATAGCTTCCAGGCTGCTCAGATACAACTCCTGGGGGTTTCCCGGATCCGGTTTGAGGATCACCTGGTACTGGGTGTGCATCTGCATGCGGTTGGGATTTTCGGCGTAGCGGCCGTCATCGGCGCGGAAGGAGGGCTCGACGTAGGCGACGTTCCAGGGTTCGGGGCCGAGCACACGCAACACGGTGGCGGGATTCATGGTTCCGGCACCCAGTTTTTCGCTGTGGGGCTGCCAGATCTGACAGCCGTGCGCGGCCCAATATTCGTGAAGACGGCGGATTGTTTCCTGCATTGAGGGGATATCAGGCATAGTTCAACTCGATTATTGCATCTCGTAAGAGGTGGCCCCCGGTTACTGAGTAACGGTTCATGTCAAACACTCTTCACGACAAAGCCGTTCTCTTTCACAGCATTTAGGAAGAGGCTTTCATCCAATTTCAGGCCGAAGCCGGGCGCGTCCGGCAGACTGACAAATCCGTCATCCACGGAGTAGGCGGAAGTGTCGAGGCCCGGCGTGGAGAGCTCATCCCATTCGACGAATGCAAAATTTTCGGCCGCGGGGGCGAGATGGCCGGAGACAAAGTTGCCCAGATGACGTCCGTAGTGGTGGGGGGCGGTGCGCACATTCCACGCGTCTAGTTTGGGCGCCGTTTGCAGCCATTTTGTCATGCCGTAGCCGAAGATGTCGTACTGAATCACGTCAATGATCCCTCTACGGGCATAGTCAAGGAGGTGAGGCGAGGCCGGCCCTTCGCCATCGGCGATGAGGACGGACAGCCCCTCCTGCTCGATCCAGGCGTGCAAATCCTCATAGAGCTCATCATCCTCGTGGAAGGCCTCCTCCAGCCAGAAGACGTTGCAGTCAGCGGTTTCGCTCAAGATATGTTTGGCGATGTTGAGAGTATAGCCGTTGTTGGCATCAATAAGGATAGCGGCATCGGGGCCGACCGCGGCGCGCACAGCGCGGACCACAGCTACGTCGCGGCGATTGCCTTCCTCAAGCGGCATGTGACGGGCGCCGCGGCCTACTTTGATCTTGAAGGCGCGGTGCCCCCGCTCATAGCCGAAGCGGGCCTCCGCGGCGATCAGGGCGGCGCCCTCTTCGTCAGTGGTAAGGTGCAGGTCATCGATCAACAGGGTTGTATCGTAGCAGGGTACGCGCAAGGGTTCCCCCACATTCTTGCCGACGCGGTCTGCCAGGATCTGGTAGACGGGACGGTCTGTGCGCTGACCGAGAAGGTCCCACAGCGGATTCTCGAGTGCGAAGGCACTTTGCGTGACGCCGTTTTCGGCGGTGATCAGTTCGTCCAGGGGCAGTCCGAGAAATGACTCGGCCTGGTGGCGGGTGAGAACGCTGACGCCGAAGCCGGCAGCTCCATCAGCGGTTGTAATGCGCGCCAAGGAAACGGGCGCCTCCCAACCGTGGTCGTCTCTCTTGCGGGCGTTGTAACCGGCCAGGCGGGGCCGACGGCCCACAAGTGTTCCACACTCGATTGAAGCAATACGCGCAGCGCGCATTTGCGAAGCTCCTGAGCTTTTCGACAAGCTATCCGGAATTGTAGATAAGATTACGCGCCAGCGCCAATATTATGCTCCGACTGTGCTGATGATGTACGGGAATCGTTGTGAAGCCGGCGGCGACTTCCCCTGTCGTCCAGGTCGGTTCCGTTATTTTCGAACGGCAAAGCCATTGGCGGCGACAGCCTGCTGAAAGAGTTCTTCATCCAGGGACAGGCCGAAGCCAGGTGCGTCCGGCATGCGAACATGTCCGTCGTCCACTTGGTAAGCCGAGCCGTCGAGACCGGGAGTGGAGACTTCGTCCCATTCGATGAAGAGAAAGCCGTCGACGGCCGCGGCGAGATGACCGGAGACGTAGTTGCCGATGTGGCGCCCGTAGTGATGCGGCGCGGCGCCTACATTCCAACCGTCGAGGCGGGCGCCCGTCTCCAGCCAGTTGGTCATGCCGTGGCTGAAGATATCGTACTGGATGATGTCGACGAAGCCGTCGCGGGCGTAGTCCAGGAGCATGGGGGAGGCCAGGCCCTCGCCGTCGGCGATATTGGTCGCCAGCCCCTCGCTCTCTATCCAGTCATGCAGATCCTCGTAGAGTGCACTGTCCTCGTGAAAGGCTTCTTCGAGCCAGAAGAGGTTACAGTCGGCGGTTTCGGCCAGAATATGTTTGGCGATGTTGAGATTGTAGCCATTGTTGGCATCGATGAGGATGGCGGCATCGGGACCGACTTCTGCGCGCACCGCCCGGATAACGGCAACGTCGCGGCGATTGCCCTCCAGGAGGGGCATGTGCCGCGCGCCGCGGCCGACCTTGATTTTGAAAGAGCGGTGGCCGTGCTCATAGCCGAAACGGGCTTCGGAGGCGATAAGGGCGGCGCCCTCTTCGTCGGTCGCGAGGTGCAGGTCGTCAATGTAGAGGGAGGTGTCGTAGCAGCGAACGCGCGGCGGCTGAGAAACGGTCTTGTCGGCCGATTCCGCCAGGAGGCTGTAGACCGGGCGGCCGGTGCGCCGGCCCAGCAGATCCCAGAGTGGGAATTCGAGGGAGGCAGCGCGCGGCGCGACACCATTACTGACATCGATGAGGTCATCGACCTGTTCGCCCAGAAAGGAGTGGGCTTCCTTTTGTGTAAAGGGACGGCAGGCGCCGAATCCCGACGATCCATCTGTCGCGGTAATCCGGGCCAAAGGCACTTGGACGTCGTTCCCGTGAACGGCCAGGCGGGAATTGCAGCCCGCTTGTCGGGGTCGCTGGCCCACAAGAGTGCCCCACTCGATGGCGGAGATCGTAGCACTGTTCATCGAAAGTCTTCCTCCTTGGCTCGGTAGAGGGCGCCCCCTTCAGGGGGCGTGGCACAGGCGGCGCCTCAGCTTTCCCCGTAGCGTACGCCGGTGGGGACTACATCGGTCTCCTCACCGCGACGAATGGCTTCGGCGGTCTCGACGATATTGACGAGATCATGCTTGGATTTGAAACCAAGGCGCGTCTGAATTTTGGTCAGATCGAGCGTAAAGTAGTTCTCCTGGGGCAAACGTGCGTCGGCGAAGGTGAAACCGTAGCGTTCGGCCAGCCAGGGGACAGCCTCTCCCCAGTCGATGATGGCGGCGCCGCCCAGCGTAAACTCCTCGCCCACCGCCTCCTCCTTTTCAATGCCCAATATGAGTCCGCGAGCGATATCGCGTACATCGCAGAAATGCTGTTTGTAGGGGACACCGTTGGGATTGCGGCTTAGAAGGAGTCGGTCTTCGCCGGTCCACTGGGATCTGAAATCGTCGAGCATCGACTGCGTGTCCGGGTCACAACTGCTCATGGACTTAAGGCGCTCGTATTCGGTGCTGAATGCTAGACGCATCGGCACACCGGCCTCATTGAAGAATTCACTCGGTTCGATGATCGTAGAAAAACGGAAGGAGGTCGAGGGCACATCATATTGGTAGTAGTAAGCCATGGCCAGCTCCTCACCGATCCATTTGGTGAGAAAGTAGGGCATCTGGTGGTAGCGGGCGACCATATCTTCGGTGATCGGCTCTTCGAAGTAGCGGCCGTACTCCTCCAGGCGCCAGTAGATGGCCTCGGTACAGGCGTATACGAAGCGGTGCAGATTGGGACACTCAGAGCGAACGCTTTCCAGAAGATTGAGGGTTCCCATGGCGTTGATGTCCAGGTATTGCCGGTTGTCGAAGGGACCGCCGAAGGCTGCGGCCAGATGGACGATTGCATCAACCCCTTTGACAGCGCTGCGGACATCCTCCAGGTTGCGGAGATCGCCGGTCACCGTTTCTACGTTGGCGAAGGCGTCCAGCTTATTTGCGCGACTGGCATCGCCTGGATAAACGAGTGTACGAATATCGTGTCCTTTGTCCAGCAGGCGTGTGACCAGATTGGCGCCGACCCGGCCTGTGCCGCCGGTTACCAGAATCTTCATTGCGGGACCTTTCAGTTTCTTTAGTTCAGGATCTCAATTCTTGCAGCATGTATGAAAGGAAAGATTCTCGGCGAATTCTCGAATAAGGTTTCCTGACAAAGTTTACATGCGGCCAGTTGCTAATTATCCGGCACCTGATTCTTCCTGCCAAACGGAGCGGACGGCTTGGCAGATTGGTTCGTTGTCTGCTCGCCAGTGCAGTTTGCCCGGCCAAAGCCAGAGCCCAGATCGACTTCTCTCGTAGCGCGGAAAGATCGTCTATTGGCCTGCAAGCTTGTACTGAACATTGCTGTTCCGGGCGCCTCCGAGAGGGCCGGATTAACGCTCAGAGGCGGTCGCCCTCAAGACACGGTTTCAGTTTTCTCCGTAGCGAATGCCGGTGGGGACTACATCCGTTTTTTCGCCGCGGCGGATGGCTTCTGCGGTCTCGATGACGCTGTTCAGATCGTGCTGTGGTTCGAAGCCGAGTCGGGTCCGGATTTTGGTCAGATCAAGCGTGTAATGGACTGGCGTCGGCAGGCGGGCATCGGCGTAGATGACACCGAAGCATTCGGCCAGACGCGGGACAGCCTCTCCCCAGTCGATGATCACGTTGCCCGCCAGGTTAAACTCCTCGCCGACGGCTTCCTCCCTTTCGATGGCTAACTGAAGGCCGCGGACCGATGTCGCGCACATCGCTGAAGTGCTCTTTGTAAGGGACGCCGTTGGGGCTGCGACTGAGAAGGAATTGATCCTGGCCGGTCCACCGGGAGATGAGGTTGTCGAGCATCGCCTGTGTGTTGGGATCACTGCTTTTCATAGACTTGTGTTGCTCGTAAGCGGAGCTGAAGGCCAGGATGTTGGGCAGGCCGGCGTCGTTAAGGAACTCACTTGGCTCGAGGATTGTGGAAAAGCGAAAGGAGGCCGCCGGCAGGCCGTACTGGTAATGGTACGCCATGGTCAGCTCCTCGCCGACCCATTTGGTGAGAAAGTAGGGCATCTGGTGATAGCGGGCGGCCATGTCCTCTCGAATCGGCTCCTCAAAGTAGCGACCATTCTCCTCCAGCCGCAGGTAGACGGCGACGGTGCTGGCATATACGAAGCGGTGGAGATCGGGGCAGTGGGTGCGTACGCTCTCCAGCAAGTTGAGCGTTCCCATGGCGTTGATTTCCAGATACTGACGATTGTCGAAAGGGGCCATAAAGGCAGCGGCCAGATGGTAGACGGAATCAACGCCCTGGACGGCCCGGCTTACATCGTCCAGGTTGCGCAGATCGCCGGTCACCGTTTCCACGCCGGTGAAGGCGTCCAGCTTGTGGGCGCGGCTGGCGTCGCCGGGGTAGAGGAAAGCGCGAATTTCATGACCGGCGGCCAGCAGACGGGTGACCAGATTGGCGCCGACCCGACCTGTGCCGCCGGTTACCAGGATTTTCACTGCCAGACCTTTCTGTGAGCAACGTCCAGAGGCGCGGAAATGGCTTTCAGTGTATCAGAGAGGTCGAGGCGTGTCTAGAAAGGAGGGGGAACGGCAGGGGAACCGCGGGGGCCAGGGCCTGGGGGAGAGGGTCTAGTGTGGGCCCAGGGTGGGTGTGGGGATGGAGTGGGAGAGCAAGCGGTAATGGGAGACGCGCCCGGTGGTCGGTTTGGGCGTTCTTTGCTGCCGTAGTTTGTGGTGGGATCGAAATAGGCGTATAACGGATGCTGTATTATCGATTTTCGTCCAGCCCGGAGGGCCACGCCATGAAAGAGAACAAGCCATGAAGATCACGGATATGACGGTTGAAAGGTACGCCTGGCCGCGGCCGAAGCCGATCAGCAACGGGAAATACACGTACGTGGATGTCAGCCTGAACCTGGTCCACATCTACACGGATGAAGGGGTCACGGGCGTGGGTTGGGGAGGCGGCACGGCGTCCGGTCAAGGGAGCGATCTGACGACGACACTTGTCGACTATTTCAAGCCTGTTGTCGTCGGCGAGAACCCGTTCAACTACCGGCGCATATGGGAGGAGATGTGGCTGCCCAAGCTGGTGGGGCGCCGCGGGCTGTCGACGCGGGTGATCAGCGCTATCGATATTGCGCTGTGGGATCTGATTGGCAAGGTAGTCCAGAGGCCGGTTTATCAGTTGCTGGGCGGCTACCGGGACAGCATCCCCGCTTACATTGCGGGCGGATACTATGAGGAGGGCAAGGGTCTGCGGGAACTGGCGCAGGAGATGGAAGAGAACCTGACACTGGGCGCGAAGGCGATCAAAATGAAGGTTGGGGGTGTGCCGATTAACGAGGACGTGGAACGGGTGCGGGTGGTGCGGGAGACGATCGGGCCGGAGATCAAGCTGCTGGTCGACGCAAACAACGCATACACGGCACACGAGGCGATCGAGCTGGCCCGGAAGATCGAGAAGTACGAGCCGTTCTGGTTCGAGGAGCCGGTCGCGCCGGACGACTATCGCGGGCACGCGCGAGTTGCGCGGGCGACGTCGATTCCGATCGCCAGCGGTGAGAACGAGTACACTCGCTACGGTTTCCGGGACCTGATCGAGCGTGAGGGGGCGGCGATTATCAATGCGGATGCCCAGATTCTGGGGGGCATAACGGAGTTCATGCAGGTAGCCGCGCTGACAGCGGCCGAGGATCTGGTGATCGCTCCTCACGGGGCGCAGGAAGTACATATCCACCTCGTGTGCGCGATCGCGAACGGCCTGATTCTGGAGTTTTACCGTGAGACGGTGGATCCCTTGCGAATGCAGATTTTCGAAGAGACGATGAAGCTGGACGCGGACGGCAATGTGGACGCGCCGGACCGTCCGGGGTTGGGCATCACGCCAAATTACGAGCTGCTCAAGAAATACAGAATCGGGTAGTCGCTGATGTAAGGCCGCCCTCGTATTGGCGGATTGGAGTCAACTGCAGTGTCCTGCATTAGCAGGCCGGCAAGTACAGATGTCTGAACGATTCCTGGCGCAAAATCCTGGGGAAAAAAGCGCGACCGGTTCTATATGGCGCTTCTACATACCGTTTGCCAATGGCTGGCGGGGTACGATAGAGTTAAAGACGCTACTTGACTTTCTGTCGTGTACAGGATTGCTCGCGTGAATAGTGCCCAGCGGACGGTTCAGATAATCGAGAAGGGCGGGGTGGTACCGGTCGTGCGTCTGCCGGATCTGGCGGGGGCCGTTGGTCTGGCCCAGGCGCTGCTGGACGGCGGGGTGACGGCCGTCGAGTTGACGATGACCAGCCCAGGCGCGCTGGAGACGCTCTCGCTGCTTCGGGAACGAGTACCTGCCTTTTCTCAGGGCGCGGCGGCTCTGGGCATGGGCTCGGTGCTGAACCGGAAGATGGCGGCAGCGGCCATCGGCAGTGGCGCGCAGTTTGTGGTCGCGCCGACGCTGGACTTGCCCACGGTTAGCTGTTGCACTGCACTAGATGTTCCGGTCATGCCGGGGGCGTTTACGCCGACGGAGGTTCAGACCGCATGGCTAGCCGGGGCGGCTGTTGTGAAGGTTTTTCCAGCAACAAAGCTCGGGCCGAGCTACTTTCAGGACGTACTGGCACCTCTGCCCCATCTGAAGCTGATGCCTACAGGCGGGGTTGACCTGGAGAATGCCGGTGACTTTGTCCGCGCGGGCGCGGTGGCTGTGGGGGTAGGCAGTGCGCTCATACGCAAGGACTGGGTGGCGGACGGCGACTGGCAGGCCTTAGCTGAGCAGGCTCGCAGATTTGTGACAGCTGTAGAGGAGGCGCGCGCGGCGAAATGAGCGGGTTTGACGTAGTCACACTGGGCGAGACGCTGTTGCGCATGACGCCGCCAGGCCAATTGCGCATTGAGCAGGCCACCTACTTTGAGCTGGAAGCGGGCGGAACGGAATCGAACACGGCGGTGGCTCTGGCCCGCCTGGGTGTACGGACAACGTGGATATCGCGCATGCCTGAGAATGCCCTGGGACGGCGGATCGCGCGCACGGTGATGGGCCACGGCGTGGACACGTCGCACGTCGTCTGGGCTGAGGGTGAGCGGTTGGGGACATTCTTCGTGGAATTCGGCGACGGCGCCCGGGCTACATCGATCATCTACGACCGGGCCGGTTCGGCGGCGAGCCGCATGACACCGGATGAACTGCCGGAGGATCTTTTCAGCGAGACGGGTGGGCGGCATCTGCACCTGACGGGCATCACCCTTGCGATCAGCGACAGTTCTGCGGCGACCGCAGCACGCGCATTGCAGCTGGCGCGGGCAGCTGGCTGGAGCGTGAGTTTCGACTTCAACTACCGTTCCAAGCTGTGGACGCCTGAGGAGTCACGCAGGGGTTGTCACCCCTTTGCCGCGGCGGCGGACATCGTATTTGCGCCAATTCGCGATGCCCAGACCCACTATGGTCTGCCTGAAGAGATCACGCCGGAAGATGCCCTAGCCACGCTGCGGCAGGAGTTTCCGGAGGCGACGGTCATCCTCACGTTGGGCGCTGACGGTTCGATTGCGGCGGAACCGGGACAGGCGCCGATCCGTCAGCCGATCTTTCCCGGCGGCGGAACGATCGGGCGCATCGGCGCAGGGGATGCCTTCACTGCGGGCGTTCTCTACCGTTACTTGCACCATGAAAGGAAGGAATGGCTGGCCGACGCTTTGAGGTGGGGCGCCGCGGCGGCGGCGATGAAGTATACGATTCCCGGCGACATGGGGTTGTTTGAAAGGGAGGAGGTGGCCGCTCTGGTGGAAAGCGGCGGCTATTCGGATGAAGTCAGCCGCTGAAGATCCCAAGCGCGAAGAGCCGGAGAAGCGTCGGCAATACGAGTGTAACCCTCATTTCGATCTCTTCTCCCTGGGCCGCATCCGGCTCTCGGCAGATGGAATCGGTGGTTGGCGGAGCTTCCTCATTTCAGGTACGAGCCACGGATGGTGGACGACAATTCCCTGGAAAGCTACTATCAGATATTGGGTGTTCAATCCAACGCATCGCAGGAGGTGCTTGACGCAGCCTACCGGCGCCAGGTTCGTCTGCATACGGGCGAATTTCTGGACGATGCCGCGCTGATCGCGGGGCCGGAACCGTCGGACCCACTTCTGGCAAAGGTAGATGAGGCGTACCGGCTACTTTCAAATCCTCTGAAACGCTGGACGCACGACGAGGAGTTGAAGAAAGCGCGGCTTGTTCCCTTGACTGACGAGGAGTTGGAACTTGCCCGCAGACGAATCGAGCGTCCCGACGCGTGGTTATCTTACCAGCGCCTGGAGAACGGTTCGATATATGTGCGCGTTGGCTGGGCTGAGGATTTCACCGCGGTATACGATGCGGTCAATTCGGCTATTCCCGAATCGGGGCGCGCTTACAATGCCAGGCTGAATGAATGGCGCGTAGACCCTAGGTACGAAGCCGAGCTTGCGGCGATTTTTACGAATTTCGAGCGGGCGGATGTGCAGAGACCGCCGCGGCTGATCGGGCCAACCTACCAGGGTCCGGCGTACATGCCGACCACGCAGCATATCCCTCAGGCGTGGAAGGGCTGGCCGTTTCTCATTATCGGAGGGCTCATACTTGCAATAGTTGGCGCGGTCCTGTTTCCGGCCAACCGCGTCGTGCCCGTCTCTGCGGAGGCGACCGCAACCGCTCTGGCACTGATCAGTTCGTATGAACCTCTCGAGAGCAACTTTGACACAGTCACCACGGGAACGCATTCCGGACTTAAAGGCACTCTCCTGCATCCATCGGTAAATCTGCGTGAGCGGCCAGAAGCTGCCGGACCTGTACTAGAGCTACTTGGTAACGATCAGACATATCGGGTGATCGGCAGGCTGGAAGATAGTAGCTGGTATGTTGCTACTACCGGCGACTTAACGGGCTGGATTGCCGCGTGGACCATTACCGTAGATGGAGAACCGGAAAGCCTGCCTGTTGTCAGTGAAAACGAAATCTTGTCGAGGGCGGCAGAGGAAGGCAGGACAGAAGGCGCCTCTGAATGAAATGTAGTCTCTCCGCCATGGTACCGGAGCCTGCTGTTCAAACCTACTTGCCGATACGGTGGAAGATTGCTTCTTTCGTTTTCGGGATGATGTGGATAGAATAGATTAAAGAGTGGCAGGATTAAAGAGAGAGGATTCTGATAGAGAGAACAAGTCTCTAATTCCTCTCTTATTTTTATCTCTTCAAAACGTACGCATAAGCGGAAAAGATGAGAAACTCGGACAGAAAACCTGGATGGTACGGCCGCATTCGCGGAGCAAGCAAGCGCCTCAGTTTGTTGTCACGCGGGGTGCTGCTAGGCGCGTTGATTGTAGCAGGCTTCACTGTTTACCACTTGTCCCGAGTTAGTTCGACGGCAGACCAGGCAGTGGCGCTAGCGCAGCAAGAGGGGAAAGAGAATGCTGCTACTGCAACACCCAAGGCAACGCCAGCCAGCGCCAGCCAGGCTGTGAAGGGGACAACCCAGACGAGGGTACAGGGGCGGAGCGACTCCGCGGCGCCGGTTGCGGACGCGGGATTTGCGCGGCCGTACATTGTCGAGGATGCTCTGGCCTATGTATACACTGCGAGAATGGGAGAATACTGGTCCCTGATAGCCGATAGATTTGACTTGGCCGAGGATCTATTGAAAGAGGCCAATTCGGAATTGTGGCAACTGCGGGGGGAGGCGATTCGGCCGGGCGACCAGTTAGCTATTCCCATTCCCGGTCTCGGCGCGGATGCCGCTTTGCAGCCAATCGTGTATGAAGTGCAGTTAGGAGATTCCTGGGAGAAGATTGCCGGAAGGTATGCAGTCACGTATCTGGATCTGCTCTTGGACAATTTCAATTTATGGACGCTGCGGGGTGTTGATATTCGGGCTGGCGATGAGATAACGATCCGGCATTTGCCGGGCGAAGCGCGCAACGTTGGGGCTTCCCGTGGATGGGCCGACGGACCGCCTGTGCTTGCTTCTTCATACATCGCGGCGAGAGGAGAGAGGACCGGAACGCAGACTTCCTCCAACCTGGCGGGAACTTATACTGTGCAGCCGGGAGATACATGGAAAAGCGTTGGGGCGGAAACGGGTATCAACGTAGAAGCGCTGAAAGAGGTAAACGGCGCCTACAGCGAGCGGGCGCTGGAACCAGGAGATATACTGCGCATCTCGTGGATTTTGCAGGTCGCTATAATGATTCGCCAAGTTGAAGGCAACGGCGTCCGAAGCGCAACCGATCTGAGCGGTCTTTCAGAGGAGGAGCGGGCCGCTCTGTCCGCGCGGGGACTGGCCGTATATAAGGAGCAGTATTGTGGCGTCTGTCACCAGCTTGAAAGCGCGGGTACGAGAGGCATTTTTGGGCCTTCGCACGGCGAAATGGTCGAAATGGCCGCTGCCCGCATCGAGGATCCTGCCTACAGCGGCGAAGCGACCGATGTTTACACCTACCTGTACGAAAGTATCATTGAACCGGGCAAATACTATGTTGAGGGGTATGCGCTGAGCCCACACAAGATGCCGTCATATCGCCACATACCTGAGGAAGACCTGGAAGCGTTGATCGTCTTCCTGGCGGGTCAGTAATCGCTTAGCAGCATCCCAATCGAGCTTGCGCTGTTCGGCGAATTTCCTGTTCGAAATGCGTTCGCGCGCCCCGCAGTTGTCTGCACCATTTTGCGCTTCGCCAAGTGGCCGAGGATGGCGTCGGCTCAGCGCAAACAAGGCGCGGCGCGGGGGAGGAGAAATCAATTGAAAGCTATACGTACTCTCATCAACAGCATCCTGGCGCTGACAATTGTGTCAGCGCTTTGGATCGTGTCCGACAGCGCGATAGCGCAAGAACGGGAGAGCGGCGGTACGGTAATCGTGGACGGCCTGAACGGACCCCAGGGTGTACTGGCTATCGATGACGGCAGCGTCTGGGTCATTGACGTTGGACTGGGCGGCGATCAGGAAGTTGAGGTGGGGGGCCTCGATCCAAATACGAACGAAATCATCAGAGCGACCTATGGGAATACGGCGCGGGTGATGCGCGTAACACCTGGAGGCCAGCCTCAACTGGTAGCGACATTGCCTTCGATCTTTCTGGGCAGCGACATAGTTGGGGGGGCTCGACTGGCGCTCCTGAACAATGAGATGTACGCCACGGCCGGCGTCTGGCAAGGTGTAGCCAGCGAAGAGGCGTTGCCGGACACGGCCGCAGTATTGCGGGTGTTGCAGGGCTCCGTACTGGAGGTCGTGCCTCTGTGGAAGCTGGAGAAGGAACTGAACCCGGACGGCCACGTTCTGGAGTCTCATCCGTACGGGCTGACCGCTGGCCCCGACGGTCTCTTATACGTGGCGGAGGCGGGGGCCAATACACTTGTGCAGGTAGACGTTGTCAGCCAGACCGCCAAAGTAATTGCCGTATTTGAGGGTATTCCGGGCCCGCTGCCGAACCCCTACCGGGGGGGAGCGCTGGAGTCGGACCCGGTGCCGACCGGCGTCACTTTTGGGGGGGACGGCCGGATCTACGTTTCGCTACTCCCCGGATTTCCCTTCCTGCCCGGTTCAGCGAAGGTCGTTGTGGTCGATCCGGTCACGGGCGACGTAGAGGATTACGCCACCGATCTGACAATGTTGACTGATTTGCGCACCGGCCCGGACGGCGAGTTGTATGCTGTGCGATTTGGCATCTTCACGGACGAAGGCCCGATCCCCAACAGCGGGGCGGTGGTCCGAGTGGGCGAGGGGGAAACGTCGCAGGATGTCATCACCGGCCTGCCTTTCCCCACGTCGGTCGACTTTGATATCAATGGGAATGCGTATGTGGTGATCAACGGCGCTAGTGTCGGCGAACCGGGACGCGGCAAAGTGGTCCGCTTTGAAGGGGTGGCTGTGCCGGGGGCGCCTTCGATCCGCTTTGTAGAGAGCGCGACCGTAAGCCAGCAGGAGCCGGCGTTCGTCACCGGTTGTGACAGCCTGCCCAGCCATGATTTGGTGAATGGCGCGCTGCAGAGAATTGTAGCAGGCGGCAACAATGGCGGGCTGGGAAACCATATGTGGGCGACCGTGGTTGACCGGGACGGGGTGGTCTGCGTTGTTACTTTTTCCGGCGCCAACAGGGGTTCGCAGTGGCCGGGCGGGCGGGTACTTTCCGTTCAAAAGGCAAATGCGGCCAATGCTTTCAGCCTGACGAGGCTTGCCTTTTCTACGAGCAATCTCTATTCGGCAACGCAGCCGGGAGGAAATTTGTACGGGTTGCACGGGAGCAGCCCCCTGGACACAGCGACAGCCTACGCAGGGCCTGCGAACGATTACGGCCAAGCAGGGGGGGACCCACTGGTGGGTGAGAGGCCGGGCGGGTGGAGCCGCTCTGGGGGCGGGCTTGCGCTTTACAACGCTAATGGCAGCTTAGTGGGGGCAATCGGTATCAGCGGAGACACACCATGCGCCGATCATATCGTCGCATGGAAGGTACGCGATGTTCTTCAATTGGATTTCATCCCGGCAGGAGTGAGCTCCAGCGCCGACGACAACATAATTTTCGACCTGCAAGCGAATGGAAAGAGTCTCAGCGGATTTGGGCACCCACGTTGCGGCTTTGACGAAGAGCGGTTGACAGAGACGCTGCCCGCTGATTTCCCGATTGGGTCGGCGGAGGAGGCTGGACAGTAGCGCGCAGAGCAGATTATGGGGACAATAGAAGGCGCGACGACACCGATGAAGTCGGCTCGCGTCGTACCGATTCTGTACGCTCTTTTGTCTTTAACTCTATGGCAGGTCGGCGATAAGGTCTTTCAGACTGGCAAATGTTTGGCGCGTGTTGGCGGCCTTGTTCTGCCCGTTGGCCTGCCAGTGCGTTTCAACTGTATAGGTATCGACCGGCTCGTTTTGCAGCAGAGTGAGATGGGCATGCCAGTCGGTTCCGCCGGCGCCGATGCGCGCCCAAGCGGTCAGGCCAGTGCCCTCGTCGAGCACAACTGCATCCTTGCAGTGAATATCGACAATGTGGCCTTTCACCTGCTGATAGCCGACTGCCGGGTCTTCGCCGGCGACGAAGGCGTTGGCCGGATCCCAGATAATTTTGAGATTCGGCATCTGCACGGCATCCAGCACAAGCCGCATGTTGCCACCGGTATTGGCGTAAAGAGAGCGGGCATTTTCCAAGGCCAACACCAGCCCTTCGTCCTGTAACCGCTGGCAGGCGCTCCGGATGCCTTTGGCGATCTTAGCCAGAGTTTCCTCATCCATACCGCCACCGTCTGGGGAGCGGGGCGAAGGGTTGCCGCCGCCTACATCCCGGGTAAAGCCGAACGTGCGAATGTTGGGCGCCTTGAATTTATGAGCAATGGTGATGAAGCGCTCCAGCCGATCCATATGCTCTTGAAAGCGAGGATGGCTCTCCATCTCGTCCAGAGAGAGATCGGCCAGAGAGAATGGCCGGAAAAGCATCCCACAGACCAGATGGGTGCGCAGGCCGTTCTCCGCGGTGAGCCGCTGTGCCCGACCCAACTCTGTGTCGGTCAGCTCGTGGACCGGCTTTCCCCATAGGTTGTGCAACTCCACGTAGGACATACCCTCCTCGCGGGCGATCGAACAGGCACGCGCAAAGTCCTGATCGATCTCATCGGTAACGACTCCGAATTCGTACCGTTTCATAGCGGACATTTCACTCTCTCAATCGGGGATCTTCAATGGATGGTTCGTCAACCCAAAGAGCGTTGCCGCGGTCTTGCCGCAGATCTGCTCTTTCTCCTCATCTGACAAATGGGGATTGGCCAGCGCCTCCGCCACAGGGCCGCCGATAGGCCCCATATCGAAGGGATAATCGCTGCCGATCATCACATGATCGGCACCGACCATATCCACCAAATAGCGCAAGGCCAAAGGATGAAAAGACATGCAGTCGAAGTAGACCTGTCTCAAATAGTGACTAGGTGGATGCGGAATGGCGCCGGCACACTCTTGGGAGCGCACCTTGTAGCCGTGATCCATACGCCCTACAACATATGGAAAGACGCCGCCAGCATGGGCAAAGATAATTTTTAGATTCGGCCATCGTTCCAGGATGCCGCCGTAAATTACCGATGCAATAGCCAGGCCAGTCTCGGCCACCATGCCCAGCAAATTGTGCAAGTAGTAGTCCTGCATTCGCTCCTCCCCCGCAGGGATATACGGGTGGATGAATACGGGCGCGTTTAATTCGGCAATCGTCTCGAAAAGGGGGGAATAGTCAGGGTGATTCAGATTTTTTCCATCTACATTGGAGCCGATCTGAAAGCCATGCAACCCGAGTTCATTGACCGCTCGTTTTGCTTCAGCAACGGATGCAGCAATGTCCTGCAGCGGAACCGTCGCCAGCCCCAGGAACCGCTCGGGATATTTGGCCACCCGTTCAGCGATGCTCTCATTCAAGCGCGATGCCAGTTCCCTGGCCGCGTCGGCCTCTGCCCAGTAAGAAAGCGTGGGGGGCGCGGAGGAGATGGCCGCCATTGAGATTTGCGCGCTGTCCATATCAGCCAACATCTGCTCGGCCGCGTAGAAATTCGGCGTCAGCGGGTGATCGAAGTTGCCCGGGCAAACCAGATGCTCCTGGCCATCAGCTCGCTGTTCGATTTTGGATTGGAGGGTGTTCGGACCACGGGCCGCGTCCAAAAAGGCTTTGGGAAAGAAGTGGCAATGGACATCGAGGGAGAACATTCTATCAGATCTCAGCAATAAAACTGTTGACCGTGAAACGTGAGATGCGCTTGTTGCACTTTACGTTTCAGGCATTATATTTGCTGTTGAGGAAAGACAGGCTCTCTTTCGCCAGCGCGTAAGGGCTTTCGGCCAAGGGGCGCCAAATACATGTCGCGCCCGCCAGTTCCGGAATGATCGCGTTGAAGGACTCCACCACCAGCCAACCACTGTATTGGACATCTGCCAACGCCTGAAATGTCCCGGTCCAATCCACCTGTCCGCTACCGACAGCACCGCGATCGTTTTCGCTGCAATGAAAATGTTTAATATGCATACCGGCCCGACGGATGGCGTCCGGCGTAGATTTTTCCTCAATGTGCATGTGGAAGGTATCCAGCAGTAAGCCCACGGACGGCTGATCCACCGCATTCATCAGGCGGACGCCATCCTGAACTGTATTGAGCATGAACGTCTCGAAGCGGTTTAGCGGCTCCAGCGCAAGAGTCACGCCCTCAACAGCGGCAACAGCGCCGACCTCCTGTAGAGATCGGACACAGGTGTCAAATTCCTGACTGGTAAATCCCCGTCCCCGCAATTCCCCGACAGGCGCGGCCATCGGTCCGCACAGGAGATCCGCGCCCAGGGCTGACGCGGCCCGCACAACGTTCTGCAACCAAGCCACCCCTTGTGTCCGGCGCTCTTCATCGATAAGACTGAGTCCCGGGGCCATGGCTGTGGACGCGGTGCAGGCCAAACCACTGTTCACGCAAGCCTGGCGGATAGCGGTCATGTCAAGGGCTGCTGGATCGAAGATGGGAACTTCAACGCCATTGTAGCCCATTTCGCTGATGAGCGGGAAAAGGGCCATCTCGTCCGCGTTGACCCTACCACTCCACACCATCAGATGAACACCGAGCTGGCGGCTGTTCATAAATCGTCCTTATCCTTTCAGCCCGGTAAGGACGATCCCTTCGACGAAGGCCCGTTGCGCGAGAAAATAGACAATAATGACCGGCAGCACCATCAGAGTGGCCAGCACCATCACGTAGTGGGTCCAATCGAGGCCGCTCTCGAAGTGTTGGAGTGCGTTTAGTCCTAAGGCCAGGGTAAACATATCTCGTTTATGCAGATAAATGAGCGGCGCCAGAAAGTCGTTCCAATTGTAGAGGAGGGACAACACGAGAACGACCGTCAGCGCAGGCCGGGCCAAAGGAAGAATGATCTGGGCAAATATACGAGGACGACTGGCCCCGTCAATGCGGGCCGCGTCTTCCAACTCCAGGGGAATCGTGCGGAAGAACTGGCGCAACAGAAAGATCGTAATCGGCCCACCGAACCAGTCCGGCACAATCAGGGGTAGATACGTCCCGATCCAGCCCAGGCGTGTGAACAGAATGTAGACGGGTATCATCGTCACGACGTACGGCAGCATCACAGTCGAGAGGATCAAGCCAAACATTATGTCTCGCCCTTTGAAACGCAGCCGAGCAAAGCTATAGGCAGCCATGGAAGAGCTGAGTATAACGCCCACCGTAGAAAAGACCGTGACAATCATTGTATTGGCTGTATAGCGGGCGACCGCCACAACCTCGAACACTTCCCGATAGTTTGACCAGCGGACCGGATCGGGTATCCACTTAGGCGGAAAGACATAGATCTCATGGGGCGCTTTCAATGAAGAAGAAAGCAGCCAAAAGAAGGGAATCAGCATAAATGCGCTACCACCGGCCAGCGTCAGATGAATAAGAAAACGACTGGCAGTGTGCCTGATACGGTAAGCGGTCACGAGCCGCCCCCTTCTGTTTCGTAATAGACCCAACGCCGCTGACTGTAGAAAAGGAAAATCGTCAGCAGCATTACCACGAGGAAGAGAATCCAGGCCATTGCTGATGCGTAGCCGTTGCGAAAGTATCCGAAGGCGTTGCGAAACATGTACAGCACATAAAAGAGCGCGGCGTTGTCCGGTCCGGCAGAGGAGGCAGAGGGATTCGATACAAACAGGACATAGGCCACACCGAAGACCTGGAAGCTATTGATGACCGTCACAATCAACTGGTAGAAGATAATCGAAGAGGTGAGGGGCAAGGTCACATGGCGGAACCTGGCCCAGCCGTTGGCCCCATCCACTTCCGCGGCTTCGTAGAACGTGCGGGGCACACTGGTAATCGAAGCCAGAAAGATAAGCACAGAGTTGCCCAGCCCCCACAGACCGATAAAGACAATAGATGGCACGATCCAATCCGGATCGGTCAGCCAACGGGGGGCGGGCAGGCCCAGCACCTTGAGTGGATAGTTGATCGGCCCAAACTCTGGATTCAGGCCCCAACGCCAGATGGTCGCGCTGGCGACCACCGGCACCACTGATGGCAGATACCAGAGAGTGCGATAGGATGTGATCCCCCGCACATTGCGGCTCATCAGCAGAGCAACGGCGTAGGCAAATGTGAGGGACAGAGGCACAAAAAGAGACACATACCACAAGGTCACCTCAATGGATCGCAGCCATAGGGCATCCTTGAGCAGTTTGGTGTAGTTGGCGAATCCGATCCACTGGGGCGCGGTGATGATTTCGTATTTCGTGAAGCTCAGATAGAAGCTGGCGAACACCGGGCCGAGGCGGAATAGCAGCAGCCCCAACACAGCTGGAACGATGAACAGCCAGCCAAAAAATGTCTCCTCGAAGCTGAGGCGATGGAAAAAGCGCAGACCTCGTTCGGTCTGCGCGGCGGGTGTAGATTGAGCAGGTGAAGATTGCATTTAGGAGATTTCACCAGTCTGCAGGATCTGTTCAGAGCCTTGGCGCACCTCTGTGGCGACATCTTCCCAGCGAATATCACCGATCCAGAGTTGGTCCAAATACGGTCCCCAGTAATCCAGCATCGTCTGATACCAGCCACCGTAGTAAGAGCCGATGGTGTCTCCGGGCCAGCGGAACGTTGCCTGATCCTCGAACGCGTCATAGAAGGCCTGGCGGTACTTCTTTTCCGGCGGTGACTCATTGTTCAGGAACTGTTCCCGCAGATCTTTACGGGTCGGCTGCTGCATACCCAAATCGACAAGAATCTGCTGCCCTTCATTGCTGAGGCAGGCCCAAGAGATGAAATCGTAGGATTCCTGGGGATAATCTGTCTTGGAGAAAACGCACAAGGGCGAGTAGTGGCCGTAGGATGTCTTCGTCTTGTTATACGGTACCGGGAATGTGCCCCAGTTGACACCAGCCTGGTTGATGCGACCCAATGACCAGACGCCGATGTGCTGCATGGCTACGTTTCCGGCTTGCAGGCTGGTCTCGCCAGCGGCTTCGTATGCCGGCGATGGATTCACAAAGTGTTTCAAACCCAAGTCCGCCAACCAGTTCATCGTCTCAATGAATTCATCCGAATCCATAGGCATCGTGCCGTCGTCAGCGATAACCTCCGCGTCGTTGCCCCAAATATAGGTCGGCCGACCGTGACCAAAGCCAGCCCTAAGTCCGTACTGACGCACCCGGGCCGGATCGAAATCAGAATCGTTGGCTGAATTGTCGTCCAAGTCGAAGGTGAGAACCTTGGCGAGTTCGACAATTTCGTCCCATGTCATCCATGCATCCGGCTCTGGATGCGGAACGCCAACCTCATCGAACAGGTCGATATTAAACGCCATGAGCATCGCGCCACTGTCCCAGGGGATGCCCCAGCGAGCGCCGTCGTAGGTTTGGGCGATCCAGACGTTTTCGACATAGTCGTCTTCACTAAAACCAGGATCCGCCTCAAAGTACGGCTCAAGATTGGTCGTCACACCCTTGCGTGTGAGGGGGCCGGTGGTGCGGTTGGCGTCAAACCACATGTCCGGTCCAGTGCCGGCGGAAATCATGATCAGCAGGGCTTCCTGATGGGAAGCGCCGGCCACCGCGTTAATCTCGAACTCGATATTGGGGTTGGCCTCCCTATATAGAGACATCTGCTGGTCCATGACGTTCTCGATGAACTGACCGCCTCGGTTAAAGAAGTTCAGGGTAATTGGCTCTGCGGATGCGCCTGTACCGCTGCTGGCCGGCGCCGGCGGCGCGCATGCGGCTAACGCAGCGACTGCCGTGCTGCCCGCGGCCAACTGTAAGAAGCTTCTTCGACTCATTTCTGTTCGCTGCACTGTTTTCCTCCTGGGAATGTGATGGATTGAACGTAAAAGGATGATCCGCGTTCACTTCGTTGGACAAATGAACACGGAAGAGTTGGTCTAGGAAAATACTGCTGCCATGATATGCTGAACGACAGGGATAAGCGGCGAATTAATAACTCATGTTACGCAGATGCGGCGTCAATACGCACTGGGTCCAACTGACACAAGGCAACGACTGCGTAACATCAGTTGATAAATGGTATTACTGGCAGAACGAAACAGGGGTATCAACCAGACTGCTGGAAACGTTTTCAGGACAGAATCAGATTATAACAGGCCGACCAATCCATGCCAAAATCAGTTGGTCGGTACGGATGCATCCCGCCCAGATTGTTGGAGAAATATGGTTGACCAGAAGGGGCTTCAGACTGGCCGATTGACTGGCCCCACTTGACGGACAATAAATTGGGATACACCCGCCGCTACAGGATGCGCCCGTTGGGATAGGAGGCCAAGGGGAGCCGCTTTCTCGAATCTGAAGTATAATGCTCAGGAGAGATGAGAGCGCAAAGGCGCTAAGACCCCCTGCACGCCTTGTAATCTTCGCGCGTTTTCATAAACATATACGTGATGAGAGGGTGAAACATGAAGAATGGAATAAGCTCCGAAGAGCATCGGCGGCAGGCGGAAGAAGAAAAGGGCAGCATCGCCTTTGCGATCGTGACCGTCTCCGATACACGCACGCCGGAAACGGACCGCAGCGGCCAGACTATCCGCCAGATGGCCGAGGCTGAGGGTCATCAGGTGATCGCCTCCCGCATCGTGCCGGACGAGCCGGAAGAGGTTGCGGCGGCACTGGACGATTTCAGCGGGAGCGGCGCGCAGGTGATCATCTTCAACGGAGGCACAGGCGTCAGCAAGCGGGACCGCACCTACGACGTACTGTCGCGGGCGTTGGAAAAGGAGCTGCCGGGATTCGGGGAGATATTTCGGATGCTTAGCTACGACGAGGTGGGGGCGGCGGCGATGCTCAGCCGGGCCACTGCGGGCACATACCGGGGCTGCGCGATCATCAGTTTGCCGGGATCGACCAATGCGGTCAGGCTGGCGATGGAGAAGCTGATTTTGCCGGAGATTCAGCATTTGGCGTGGGAGATCACGCGTTGAGCAGATGCGCGAGCGGGCATTGCGGGTGGTAACCGGGCAGGTATCCTTTGGGTGCCGTAGACATCAGCGATAGGGCGGGAACAATACCCCTGCTTACAATCTCCCGGAACACGGGCGCCGCTGGCGCAAACTCAGTGATTTGACGTTGTCTGTCAGCACGCAACGGCATTGAAAACTGCGCTATCTAATCCACCGAGTACCGGAATACGCTTTTCTTACTGCTGGCCGCAACGCATACCGGTCAAATGCGCGCGCAAGGATGCCAACTGATCGACCTCACCGCCCATCCCGCCGTGGGCATTCACCTTGATTCCTTTCACATGAACCTCGAAGAGAACGACCTGGGCGATGCCATTCGCCTGGCCGGTGACAGACTGATCCACTTTCACGGCAGTGAGAGCCACCGGGGCACACCTAGCTCCGGCGTGGTGCCCTGGGAGCAGGTGGCAGGAGGGCTGGGGGAGGTCGGATATGACGGCTTTGTGATCATCGAGTCATTCAACCACCTGAGTTGGCTGGGACCGCTGGCGCATTTCCGGCACCCGTCAACCGAGTCACCGGAAGTTCTGGGACGGGACGGCCTCGCTTTTCTGAAGAAGGCGCTGCGCGGCTGAATTGCGTTGGCGCTGGACCCACAGTAACGATAGAACCCGGAATCCACTGACGCAGCTCCGATTGAGGGGACGAGAGGTGCGAACTGTCCGCGTTTCCCTCTTGGGTCGCGTCGCGCCCGCGAAATGCCCATTGCGATCGATTCGGATATATGTTGTATGTAACAAGAAGGGCAGGACCTCTCTGAAGTTTTGCGGCTTCAGATTGGAAACCTGGTCGGTGATCGTGCGAAGTGCCTTAGTTTCGACAGGGTTTCCATCAGCGAAGCCTTGCGATTGCATACCTGGAAAGATCTGTGCGGGGCATCAGGAAGTAGCGAGGTGCATCGATGCAAGCCGAGGACATAGCCCACCGGCTACGTGTCTGTCTGACAAAGTACAGCGAGGGTAGTCTTCAGGAGGCAGATCTCCAAGATATTCTCGACATGCTGCAAGATGGGACTGCCCGGCGCCAGCAACTGCTCTACCTCAGCGCTTCAGGTTCGTCGGTTCACTCGCCTGTAATAGGCATGTCGTTAGTCCAGGAGGAGGGCGGAGGAGGACTGGACGATGGGGAGCGGTGGCCTTACGAGACGGTGCTGGACGCCATTCGGGATGGTTGGCGCGTGATCAAGTTCCCGGAGATGGCGCTCATGCTGCACGAAACGCATACCTATGGACTCGGTTGCGAATTCATATTGGAGAAGTGAGAAAGGCGCCATGTTAGGGCAAATCCATGATTGTGAACCGACACTCAGCGACGAGCAGGTCGTCGATTTTTGCCGCCAAGGATTGTTGATCCTGGAGCGGGCCGTACCCGACGAGATCAACCGGCGGGCGATGGAGTTTCGCGACGTCTGCCCCGACAATCGCGTAGACGAAATCCTGTTCGAAGATTGGTTCATGGACGCGGTCATCAAGAATCCGCAGGCGGCCGGCGCGATTCGCTCGCTGTTGGGAAAGAACTTCAGACTGCCGTTGGGCATGAGCAACCACCGCGTCAAGACTCCAGAGGCGGCGCAGGGCTGGCATACTGACGGCGGTTCGATCTACACGCCTCGACTGGACTATCTGCAGGTCTTCTACTATCCCCAGGATACACCGCGGGAACTCGGCCCGCTGGAGGTGTTGCCGGCTTCACACTTTGCCCGTATCAAGGCCAACTATATGGCGCATTACGACAGGATCAAGCCCGGCCTGGTCACCGCGTTGCCCGCCGGATCGATTATCGTCACCGTCTATTCGATCTGGCACCGCCGCAGCCGTTCGACGGTGGACGGCCTGCGCAACATGCTCAAGTATAACTATTGGCGCACTTCGCCGCCGCAGCGCGACTGGAAAACGGATCCGCAGTTCGATTTTTCCAAGGCCAACTTCGCCACGGGAACGCCTCTTTTTGAGGGTTTCCGGGGCAGGCCGTATGTGGCGGAAATGTTCTGCTGGCTCTGCGGTTTAGGCGAATTTGACTTTGTTGGCGGGCAAGGCTGGCCGATCGTGCCTGAGACTCAGCCGGGCGTGGAGCAAGCGGGGATACCATCTGCCTTGAAATCTGAAACTGTACCGACTTAACTTGTCTGCGGGGCCTCCATTCCGAGTACCGGATTCGGCATCCTCGCCCGCCTCCGTTGTGATGCAGCTGCGCGTAGGTTGGTTGACGTCCTCGCATACAATCTATCTTCGGTGGATCTAACGGCCAACATGGCGGGACGATCCAATTTGCTGGCGATCCTCTTTATCCGTCGCGTGTAATTCAGTTGAAGTACACATTTCGTCCATTGAGGCCATATTACACCATAAGGGAGGAGAACGATGGAGAGAAAGAACGAGCAGAAGAGGGGGCATGAGCCGGCGGGGCTTTCTCGGCCTGACCGGCGCCGCTGTGGGCACTGGTGTTTTGGCTGCATGCGCTCCCGCGCCGGCGCCCGCAGAGGTTGCGGCACCGGCTGAGGCCCAGGCTCCGGCCGAGCCGGCGATGGCGATGCATTCGAGGCCAATTATCGTCTCGCTACGCGACACGGGGGACGACGGGCACCAGAAAGCGGGTCAAGACGCGCTTATCGCGGCCTACAAGGCGCATCAACCGGACGTAGATGTTGTCTTTGAGGCGCCTCCCGGCGGGATCCAGGGTGGGTACCACGCCTGGCTTACGACGCAGCTTGCGGCGGAGGATATTCGCCTGGATATCGTTTCGGGCGTCGATGTCGGGACGTTCCGGGACTATCTCAACCTGGACAGGTACGTGAGCGCCTACAATCCTTACGCCGACAAGCCGTGGAATGAAGCCTTCAATTTTGAACGCTTCAAGTGGGCCAACGCGAAGGGAGAACGGTATGGCCTGGCCGCTGCCGGGGCGGAAGTCTTCTGGTATGCGAACATGACGATGCTTGACGAGGTCGGGGCGAAGGTGCCGGACACGTGGAGCGAGTTTATCGACGCCTGTGAGAAGCTGACGGCGGTTGTGGACAGCCCGATCGTGATCAATTTCACGCGGCAGGGGCATCAGTGGGTATCGGGCGTCTACTTTGACCAGTACCACCTGGATTGGGTGGAGACGGTGCGCGCCCACGAAGGTGACTGGAACTACGATCCTGAGTTCGACGGCAACTTTGTGTTCGACCCGGACGACAAGGATATTCATTCCAAGTATACCTATAATGGTCAGCGCTACTTCCGGGCGATCCGGGAGGGCGAATTGCGCTTCGACACCGACGCGTTTGCCGAAATGATCGACAACCTTTCGATGGCGTGGCCACAGTATGCGACGGAGGACTTTTTCGTTCGCAGCAACGATGGGTATGCGACGTGGCTGCAGCAGCAGGCGGCGTTCATGCCCTCCGGCACCTGGGCGCTACCCACGGTTGACCGTGATCTGAAAGAGATAACGCCTGAGCGCCTGGAAGCGTTGGGGTTGGATGAGAGTACTCAGGTTGAGACCTTGGAGTGGGCCGTTTTCCCCTTCCCGACGATAGAAGGGCCGCTGGTACAGTGCCGCGCAAAGGACGTGGCGGGACAGGGGGATGCCTACGTCAGCATCGTCAAGAAAAACCAGGAGCAGATCGATCGCTGTCTCGATTTTCTCATGTTCTGGTATTCGGAGCCCGGCATGCAGACCTACTATGACGCGCGGCTGGAGGAAGGATGGCCAGGCATGGGCTCGTCGGACGTGTACGGGGTAACCTATCCGCCGGAGCGCCAGATGCTGAATGATATGGTCAGGCCGATGGGGAACGCCGAGCTGAACCAAAACAACTGGGAGTATTTCAGCGGGTACGAGTCCTGGGACAATACGCACGTGGTCAACGTCAAGAACGCGTACAAGGAGGCGCTGGAGCGCAAGATAACCGGCGCCGAGTGTGCCCAGTTCTATCAGCAGTACTGGATGGACAATTTTGACGACATCCTGGCGCTGAAGGACGTTACGCACGCGGATCTCGACAATCCTGCGCGGGAACCGGGAACGTAGCGGCAGGACTGCCCGGCCGCCGTCAACCGTCCAGAATCCTCGCGTTGGCGGCGGCCAGGGTGGTGGTTTTCAGGCTGAGTTGACCGATTTCAGCGCCGTCCACTTTTTGGCAGCCGGGCTGTACATGGCAGCCGGCATTCAAGATTAAACTCTCAAAGGTCATTCCAAAAAAATCATGGTACCAGTTTCGGCGGGGGCCTCTTCCCGATTTCACAGTCGTGGCCTGCAAGTCCTGATTGGTGTGCTGGTATTGACCGTGCTGGTCAACGCCGGTTTTTTCGTTCTGGTTCGAATGGCAGACGAAGAGGCGCTTACGCCGCTTGCGGTATCGGGCAGGCAGCTGGCGATTGTCGTTCCACTCGATGAGAGCACGATGGTAGCGGGGACGGTGGACGACCGGCTCGTGCTGCTAGAGGAAGGCACTACGGTTCGCGAAGTACAACTCGACGCCGTGATCGGCAGCATCGACATTGCGCCCGACGGGGATACAGTTTACGTAGGGTTGGGCGACGGCAGCGTCAAGGCGCTGAACCGGCAATTTCAGGTTGTGAACGAGGCCAAAGTTGCGGGCAGAGTCGTTGGCGTGAGGGCGAACAGCCAGGGGGAACTCTTCGTTGCGCACGGCGTCGCCATCCGGACGAACAGGTTTTACATCTCCTATTTCCCCACGCCGGGCGCCGAGCCGGCCTTCACTAACAAGGCAGAATTCACAATTTATGGCCTGGATGTCGCCGATGATGCCGCCTACTACGGGACCGGCAACGCGCGGGTCGTGGCAGTGGGGGTCGACGGCGAGACGCGCTGGCGGACCATGGTGCCTTTCCCGGTCATCCGGTTGAAGGCGTTGCCCGAGGTTGGGCAGTTGTTGGTGAGCGATGAAAACGGGGATCTGACCCTTCTCGGTACGCAAGGCCAGACGTACTGGCAGGTGAACCCGACCGGTTTCCGCCTGCAGAGCCTGGGCCTTTGATCCCGCGACCGGCACTTATCTGGCCGGGGATGTTCAGGGCACACTGGTGGCTTTGGATGCGGCGGGCAATATCCTGTCAACGACGGAAGCAGGTGAAGGGAAAATCACGGCCCTGGTTCCTGCCGGCGGCGGACGGTTTACGGTCGTGCCGCAGGATGGGCCGTGGCACAACTTGAATGCGGGGGGATGCGCGGCGTTGGCCTGGCGGAGCAGTTTCGCTTTCGCTGGATTATCGTCGATCTCGGATTGCTGCTGCTTCTGATGATTTTGACCCGCACGATCGAGAGTTGGTGGACGGCATTGTGCGGTCTGGCGGAAAGGATGCGCCGCGCCTACCTCTTCTATATTTTTATTTTCCCCTCGCTTATGTTGGTCCTGGTTTTCAGCTACTACCCGGCGGCGCTGGCGTTCTATACTTCGTTCACCAATATGAGCCTGCGCCGGGTCACTGAATTCATCGGTGTTGCCAACTACGTCACCATTTTCATGGAGGACTTCTATTTCCGGGTCGGATTCATCAATCTGCTCATTATTGCCGTCACTGACGTAATCAAGACGGTTACGGTTCCACTCTTCGTCGCCGAGCTTATCTACTGGTTGCGCAGCAGCAAGTTGAGATATCTGTTTCGGACGCTTTATGTCTTTCCCGCGGTCGTTCCCGGTCTGGTCACTATCCTCTTGTGGCGGATGATCTATGATCCCAACATCGGTCTGCTGAACCGGATCTTGACGGGAGTCGGCTTGTCGCACCTGAATACGGCGTGGTTGGGAAATGAGAACACGGCGCTCTGGGCGATCATAGGAGCCGGGTTCCCCTATGTCGAAATCTTCGCCCTGATCATCTATCTGGGCGGGCTGATGGACATCAACCCGGAGTTATACGATGCGGCCCACATTGACGGCGCGAACTGGTGGTCGCGGTTTTGGCGCGTTGATGTTCCGCTGCTCGAGGCGCAGTTTCGCCTTCTGCTGTTTTTCACTTTTGCAGGCTCGATCGCAGGGTTCGCGAACATCTGGATCTTTACACGCGGCGGCCCCGGTTACGCCACCTACACGCCGGCGTTGGCGATGTACCGCCAACTGATCGACACCGAGTACGGCTACAGTTCGGCGATTGGCGTAATCCTGTTCATTACGAGTTTCGTCGCCACAGTGGTGATACTGCGCTTCCGCAGAGATGAAACGATCGAGAGAGTCGCATAGCTGACGAGTGCGAGGCAGAGTTCAAGATGGCCGGACTTCAGAGAGTTCCAGGAATTACTGCGAGCAAAACGCCTTTTTATTGGGTGCGGCTGCAGCGGTTCCATGCTACCTTGAGTTCTGGATTTCAAATCGGCTGCCTTTCGATCATTCTGTTCTTCGCCTTTGTGCCGATACTCATGATGTTGTCGATGGCATTGCGGCCGACGGTGTTGATATACGCCGATTACTGGGGGATGCCGATTCCGCCGACATTTCAGAACTTCAGGGTCGCTCTATTCGATCTCTTCCCATCGATGGTGCGCACACTTGCTGTCGAACTTGGTTCTATCGCGGGCATTCTGGTGTTTGCTGCGCTGGCCTCGTATGCCTTTGCGCGCATTCCGGCGTCTGGGCGGGAGAAGCTGTTTCTGCTGGTACTGGCAGTGATGATGATTCCCGGCATCGTGCTGCTGGTGCCCCATTTCGTTCTGGCCAGGCAACTGAACCTGGTGCGCACTTTTCATGGTTTGATCATCTTTTACATAGCAGGCGGACAGCCATTCGCGATCTTTTTGATCACCACGTTCTTCCGTTCGCAGCCGAGCGAGATGTTTGAGTCGGCGCGCGTCGACGGCGCATCGGAGTTGCAGTCGCTGCTTCACATTGCGCTGCCGCTGGCCCGGCCTATCCTGGTGACGGTGGCGAATTTCATCGGCATCTATCAGGACTTCATATGGCCGGGGATGATGTTGCGCAGCGACCAGTGGACGCTGATGCTGGCGCTGGAACGGTACGATCCGCGGCTGAGCCAGTTTTTCAGCCGGCCGGAACTGGGCCTGCAGGCGGCCGGTTTCGCGTTTGCCGTGGTGCCTCAGCTGATCCTTTTTGCTTTCGGCATGCAATATTTCATTCAGGGCTTAACCTCCGGATCGGTTAAGGGCTGAACCCTGTCGGCCGGGCTGATGAGTTGACTCGATTTCGCTGGAATTGAGAGGCTGGCAGAGCAAGAAATTCTAGGGGAAACTGCCCCAATCGAAAAGGGAGAGCAGAATGTCAAGTCCAGTGGTACACGCCAAATTTGACGATTATCTGGCTTCGACCGAATTCTACAACGATCCGTACCCCGTCTATCATATGCTGCGGGACGAGGCGCCCATCTACTGGAGTGAGCTTTAGAACGCCTGGGTTTTGACCCGCTACGCAGATGTACTCGATGTGGAGATGGGCGACCATCAGATCGGAAAACATCAGCTCGTCTTTGCAATGGTCGGCGCCGCCAATCGGGACCCGTGTCAGTTCCCCGATCCAGACCGCTTCGACATCACGCGCAGCAACAATCGGCATGTCACCTTTGGTCATGGCATCCATTTCTGCGTCGGCGCGCCGCTGGCCCGCCCGGAGACCAGGATTGCCATCAACACGACCTTGCGCCCCGCCTGCAATTGGAGACTGAAGAGCTTGAATGGCATCAGCATATCGGTCTGCGCGGGCTGAAGTCATTGCCGGTGCGGTTCTAACGAATCACGTATTTCGCATCGCGTAACGCGGGCGGAAGGTCTCGGTTTCAAGCGAGATACGGTTGAGCCGGAGCAGTTCGGGGCGTATACGACCAACTACGTTTGCAGAATCCCCTGGCCGGGCGGCAAGGAGGAGATTGTGAGTCAGAAGAGTGTGAGCGAACTGGGCATGGTGGACACCCATGTTCATTTCTGGCAGTTCGAATTGCTGCGCCGCGCCTGGCAACCGCCGCCGGTCATTTTTCGGACGTTTGCGCCGGAAGACCTGATCGACGACGCAGCGGCTGTCGGCGTCAACCGCTGCGTGCTGGTCGAAGCCGGGATGACGGAGGAGGATAACCGGGCGCTGGCCGATTTCGCGGCGGGGTCCGAGTTGGTCGAGGCCATGATCGCGTATGCCGACCTGGAAAGCCCGACGTTGGAGCAGGAACTGGATAACTTCACAAAGATTCCGAAGTTCAGGGGCGTCCGAATGCGGTTTGAAGGACATCCCGACCCCGATATTCTGGCCCGCCAGAGCGTGATCGACGGAATCCGGAAAGTTGCAGAGCGAAGTCTCATTGTCGAGTTTCTGGTCGATACCAGCCATTTGAACGACATCCTGGGAGTCTACGAGCGGGTGCCGGACCTCAAGGGGATGATCGAGCACATGGGTAAGCCCGACCTGCGACGCGGCATGGACCGTACAGCGTGGCGTCAACATATGCGGGCGCTGGCCGAACATACGGACGCGTTCTGCAAACTGTCAGTCGGTCCCCGCGTCGCCGCCTTGGAGGAAATCTTCGCCCACCAGGGAGAAGGCTGGGACCTGGAATGGATCCAGCCACCTATTCAGTATCTTGTGGAGCAGTTTGGGCCGGAGCGGTTGGCGTGGGGTAGCGACTGGCCGCTTGTACTTTTGGAAACCGACTACGCTGGAGGCCTTCAGGCAGTGCGGGATGCGCTGGGGCCAATTGGCGCTGACGATGAGATGCGCCTGTTTCGGACGACAGCCATGCAGTTCTATTCGTTATCGCAAGCCAGTTGAGCGCCGACCCAGCCTGTAACCTGCAGGAAGGAGTTACCCATGTCGATCGTTGATCAAGCCTTTTCAGACCGATTTGAAGAGCAGGGGTACGCGGTGTGCGTTTGCAGGTCGGCGCGGCCGGCAAGGCACATTCGCAGAGATGAATTGCTTCGTCAGTATGGAGGATGACCGCATTTGCTGGTTCAGCATGAAGAATACGCTCTTTACCAAACTTTTTTTCATAATTTTCATTCTCACTTACAATAGGAAAGCTTCCCCTGGCACGGAACGTAGTGACCGCAGCCTACTCATGGGTCTGGTACTGTTCGACTTGCGGTTCTCGCGTTGTTGGAGGCGCATTCCTCCTCACACCGAGGCCATTCCCTGAGGAAAAGGCCCCAATAGCTGTGGAAACGGCGGGCCGTGAAAATGAATCAGTCCAACCTTTTCTAAGGGCTTGACAATGACCCTGCAACCTCGCTTGCTTATCGGAATTCTCTTGCTCTCTTTGATTTCTGTTGCCGCTTGCAGTCGGTCTGACGATGGGCCCACTACAACGCCGACAAAGACGTCAACGCCGGCTGGTGAGACGAGTCAGGCGCCGACGGATACGCCGGTCCCTCCTACAGCTACTGCGACCAGCAAGCCGCCAACGTCAACGCCGGAGCCGGAGCAAACGGCTACTCCGACAACAACGGAAGAGCCGGCAGACACACAGTCGCCGCAAGCGGAAGAGACTGGAGAAGATGAGTTCCTGCCGGCGACAATGGAAAGCCCGGATTTCGGTACGCAGGCATTTCTCTGGTGGCGGCCGGAGGTGGCGGAACGGGACCTAAACCTGATACGCGAGGGCGGCTTTCATTGGGTCAAGCAGACCTTTGCCTGGGAGAACATTGAGGGGGCCGGAAAAGGGCACCTCGACTGGTCTTTTTCGGACAGAGTTGTACAGCAGGTAAACGGCGCCAATCTGAAGCTGCTGGCGCGGATCTCGATCGATCCGCAGAAGAGAGATTTCTGGGCGGGTCTTCCCCCTGAGAGCGCTGATCACTTCGCTGACTATGTTTTTACATTAGCCAGCCGCTACAGCTGTAAGCCGGGGGCAGTCGGCTGTGTTCAGGCCTATCAGATTTGGAATGAACCGAATCTGAGCCGTGAGTGGGGGCACAAGCGCCCGAACCCTGCCGAATATGTTTATTTTCTAGGCCGGGCATATGCGGCGATCAAGCAGGCGAACCCGAATGCAATCGTTGTCAGCGCCGGCATGGCGCCCACGGGAGATGACAACGAATACGCGATGCCGGACCACGTGTACTACGAGCAGATGTACGAGGCGATGGGGGGGAGCAGTGAGGGTTTCTTCGATGCGCTTGGCGTCCACGGCGTAGGGTTTGCGGCTCCTCCGGAGCTGGACCCCGAGGTTGCCGCAACGGAGGAGCGATACGGCGGGCACCGGTTCTTCAGTTTCCGCCATGTAGAGGATATTCGGGCGATTATGGAGCGATACGGGGACACCGACAAGCAGATCGTCCTATTGGAGTTCGGTTGGACCTCAGATAATGTGAATCCGAACTATAAGTGGCATGGCAGGGACGCAGGTATCGATTTCGATGTGCAGGCTGAGTATCTCAGGCGTGCGTACGAATGGGCTGAAGCCAACTGGCACCCGTGGATAGGCCTGATGAGCTTGATCACGATGCCCAATCTGGCGTGGCTGAGCGACGGCGATCCTGAGGATGAAGAGCAGTTTTGGTGGGGAATAATGGAGCCGAGTCCGTGTTGCGGCGCGCCCACCTTCAGGCCCGCTTACATCGAACTGTGCCGGTATTTGAATGCGAGGGAAGGGCAGCTCTGCATTCACACTCCGGAGGGTAAGGCTCAGCAGGAGTAAGGTTCCGGCCGCTATCCGGTGATATCCTGGAAAATCTGGATGGCGTCCTCGAGCAGACCGGCGATGAAATCGATCAAGTCTGCGTCGCCTGTCAGTGAACCAACTTCAAACGCAGACGGGTCGGGCTGCCAATTGCCGGAGGCGTAGAACCAGCCGAACAGGCCGGCGGCGATGACCAACGCGAAGAAGATACGATTGAGCAGCCGGTTGCGGCGATTGAAGCAGGGCATGTAGGTTGCGTCAGAAGCTCAATTGGCGCGCGAACAGGGACGCGGCAAAAGTTTCGAAAACGGTGACGATATTTTGCGATGTTGATTTTGCTATGCTGGCTTGAATTTGCCAAATTCGGGGTCGATGCTATACTCTGCTTTGCTCCGGAAGAGACCATTTCCTGACGAAAGCAGACCCCATTTATGGGCGAGTAGCTCAGCTGGTTAGAGCGCACGGTTCACATCCGTGAGGTCGGGGGTTCGAGTCCCTCCTCGCCCACCACTGTAGCAGATGATTCTGCTCCCACTGTGCATTCAAGTCGCTAGTTTCTCCAGACGGTGAAGCAGACACCTCGCCTTTGTAATTCGTTCAGGGCCCTGTCCTTTCCCCGTAGCATCTGTTGCCACCTCGCTCCCGGAAGCCGAAAAGCCGCGAAGAATTCCTAGTCCTTTCTTCTTTTGTCCTCAGATGACATCGCTAAAGAAAACGGTTTACGAAATAATCGAAGAGGCTGCGCCAGGGAACCGGGCAAGCGAAATCTTTGACGTTTTCCTCATCACTCTGATAGCTCTGAATGTCGTAGCCCTGATTGCGGGGACAGTGGAGGAGATTCACCGGATATCTCCCGACGCCTTTCACCTCTTCGAAATCACTTCGGTCGGCATCTTCACGGTGGAATATCTCTTACGGGTCTGGACCTGCACGGAAAACCCGAGTTACGCTCATCCGGTTAAGGGCCGGCTTCTGTACTTGGTCTCTCCCCTGGCGCTGATTGACCTCCTGGCAGTTCTGCCCGTGTACCTGGTCTTTTTCGTCAATCTGCGCGGGCTTGACCTTCGCTTCCTACGGGTCGTTCGGTTGCTGGCCCGCATCGTCCGACTAAGCCGGTACTTTACCAGCCTGCGCACACTGGGCAATGTGGTGCATACTAAGCGGGGTGAACTGACGGCGGTTGTGTCGGTGCTGTTTCTACTGCTGGTGATGACGTCGTCGCTGATGTTTTTCGCCGAACACCGGGCCCAACCGGAGGAGTTCGCCAGTATTCCGAGGGCGATGTGGTGGAGCATTATCACGCTTACAACGGTCGGCTACGGCGATGTGTTCCCGGTTACGGCCGCGGGGCGTCTGCTGGCGGGGGTCATTGCGATCGTAGGCATCGGGTTGTTTGCGTTGCCGGCGGGCATACTGGGGTCGGGGTTTATGGAGGAGTTGGAAAAGGCGTCGCGGGCGCCAGTTAGGTGCCCCCATTGTGGTGAGGAGATTCACCAGGATTGACATGGTTGGGGCGCTACTTCTGTTTCCCCGGGTGCCAAGCTTACCTTCCCAACTAACGTCCCTTGAACTGGGGCTGACGGCGTTGGCGAAAAGCTGAGACACCTTCCTGGGCATCGGCGGTATAGGAGGCGAGGCTGCCGGCAAGGGTTTCCAGAACGACGCCATTATCGCCGCTGGCAGGGATGGCGGTGTCGATGAGCTGTTTGGTCATTTGGACGGCGACTGGGCCGTTGGCGGCAATGGATTCGGCCAGTTCAAGTGCTCGTTCGGCCAGCTGGTCTGCCGGAACTACCTCGTTCACAAGTCCCCACTTTTCAGCTTGTTCAGCCGACACGCGTTCTCCGATGAAGATCATCTGCTTGGCCCGGCTTGGCCCGACGAGCTGTGTCAGGCGTTGCGTGCCGCCCCAGCCGGGAATGATCCCCAGCTTAACTTCAGGGAAGGAGAGTTGCGCCTCCTCCGCGGCCAGTCGCAGGTCGGCGGCGAGGGCCAGCTCCAGGCCGCCGCCGAAGGTGTAGCCGTTGAGCACGGCGATGACGGGTTGGGGCAGCCGGGCGTAGCGGGCGAAGATACGGTGCCCGTCGCGGATCCAGCGCCGGCCCATCTCGAGGGGCGAAAGGTCGCTCCACTCGTAAATGTCGGCGCCGACGCAGAAAGCCCTGCCCGTGCCGGCGAGGAGCACGATGCGTACGTCCTGGTTGCGATCCAGTTCATCGGCGTAGGCTTCCAGCACGGCCAGCATCTCTGCGTTGAGGGCGTTGAGCTTGTCGGCGCGGTTGAGGACGATGGTCGCGATGGGGCCTTTATGAGAGAGTTGAACGAGTTCGGTGGTCATGAAGTTACCTTTCGGCGTCGCATTGCAAATGGGTCGAGACCCGAAGAGCGCCTTGGCGGGCACTGGGTAGGAAGTGTTTGCACGGGCTACAAAGAATAGAAGAACGGTACGGCTGGTGTCAGGGAATGGGGGGCGACCGGGCTTCGACCGGCAGAAAAGCAGATCACCCTTCGAAGACAACTTCCGAGTCAGCTTGGTCACTGGCAGCCAGCGCCCCGATTTGGATAGCATCGGGCAGTGCATTTCGGATAAGACTCGCCTGCTCGATGGCGACGATGACCACCATACCGATCCCCATGTTGAATACACGGTAGGCTTCGTCAGGCTCCATCTCGCTCCAGGCCAATAAGCGACGGAAGAGAAGCGGGACATCCCAGCAACGGCGATCGATCTGTGCGCGCAGATCGGACGGCAGGATGCGGGGCACGTTGTCCACAAGGCCTCCCCCGGTAATGTGAGCCAGCCCTTTGGGAAATATGCGGGCATCCTCCAGACTTCGTACTTCCGGCAAGTAGGAACGGTGAGGGGCCAGCAATGCATCCAGCAGGGACGCACTGTCCTCCAGCGGCTGCTGCAGATCAAGGTCTTCAACAATGCGATGAATGAGAGAGTAGCCGTTTGTGTGTGGGCCGCTACTAGGAAGACCGAACAACAGATCACCCGGTTGCATGTCGTGCGGGCGGGGCAAGAGGTTCTGCCGGCCGACTAGGCCTACGATTGTTCCGGCCACGTCGTAGGAGCCGGAAGTGTAGACACCCGGCATTTCGGCTGTTTCGCCACCAAGGAGCGCGCAGTCTGCGTCGAGGCAGGCCTCGGCCATACCGGAAACAATAGAGGCTACATTCTCGGGCATGAGCTTGTCGGCGGCGATGTAGTCGAGAAAGAAGAGCGGGCGCGCGCCCTGCACGAGGATGTCGTTCAGGCAGTGATTGACGACGTCGTGGCCAATGCTCCTCCAGTGGTTGTGCTGCGCGGCAAGCTTGACCTTGGTGCCGATACCGTCAGTGGAGGCGACTAGAAGAGGCTGCGACGGCAGATTGTTCAAGACGAATTGGCCGCCGAAGCTGCCGACGTCGGAAAGCACGTTCCCAGTAAAGGTTGAGCGCAGGTGCTTCGTCATTAGGTAGACGGCCCGGTTGCCGGCGTCAATGTCGACGCCGGCAGCAGCGTACGTGCTGGAGGGCTGGCTCCTAGGGTTGCTCGTTTCCGGTTGTGTGTCTGCCTCTTGCTCAGGCAATGTCATGGTGGACGACTTCTTCCATTTGTGAAAATCGTGCAGACTTTGAATTTGTGTTTTTGCGGGCGAGACTTGTGGGGGAGACCCAATTGACAAGAATCATGCACATATCAATTAACACAATAATAGCAGAGAACCAGATATTCGCCGTACACGAGCATTTTCGGCCATCTTGTTGCCTTCGCCATGGCTAAATGCAACCAGAATAAGGGCAGTTCCGGTCCCCAAACCTTCCTTCGAGACCTTGGGACGGACCCAGGGCTGATCTGTCAATCTGTCAGAATCGCGGGAAAAGGTTAGATCACTCGTACTTGAAGCTGCGAATGCCGATGGCGAACAGCACGGCGGCGGCGGCCAGGAGGACGCCTATTTCTGGCAGGACGTCGCCGAAGCCGCCGTTGTACAAGATGAGGTCGTGGAAGGCGTCCATAGCCCAGGCGACGGGAGAGAGATGCCCAATGGTCTGCATGAATTCGGGCACGATTTCGAGCGGCCACCAGGCCCCGCCCAAGGGGGCGAGCGATAGCGACAGCAGGAGGACAAGACCATTGGCCTGGCCTTCACTCTTGATCCAGGGGGCCAGGGCAAAGGTGAGGGCGGTGATGCAGAGGACGAAGGCGGCCATGACAGCGAGAAACGCTAGTGGACTGCTGCCGAAGTCCATGCCGACAGCGGCGCCGACAGCAAAAACGATGGCGTACTGAATCATGCCGAGGGTGAAGTAGACGCCGATCTTGGCGCCGAGAATCTGTGCTCGGGAGAGAGGGAGGGCTATCAGTCGCTGAAGCGTCCACTGGCGGCGCTCGCGCAGCAGAACTGCCATGCCCCCGAGCACAGTGAACATGACGTACAGGGATCCCATTCCAGGCGCGGACTGGTTGAATCCGTTGTCGATTCCGCCTTCACCGTCGTCTGCATCGGCGGTCCGGAAGAGGACGGCTGGCGGTCGGTCTGTCGACAGCTGCAGGGCGCGGTGGTAGAGCGTGTCCAGGAAGCTGTCGCTTGTCTCCTTATCCAGGGCGGGCAGCGGGAGTGCGGTGGTCAGATTGTCGATCAACGCGGCGGCCACCCCTTTTGTCATGGAGGCGCTGCTTGTGCGCTGGAGGACAGCGTTCAGGCTTTGCAGCACGGGGCCGGGCTGCATCGGATCGGACCGGGAATAGAAGTCGATGGTTATTGTCTGGAATTCCTCAAGAGCGGCGGCATAACCGGCGGGAATGACGATAAGCGCACTGGTCCGGCCCGTACGTGCGCGTTCGATGGCGCGCTCCAACTGCAAAGGTTCCTCGCCCAGCCTGCAAAAGTCGTCAGCGTCATTGTCGAGCGGGCACAGTACGAGGGCGTCGTTGGCAGCGCGGAGATCCTCGATCATTTGGGCAGACATGCCGCTCTGGTCAAGATCAATCAGGTCGACACGCAGCCGGGTCGGACCGCCGCCGCCGATTTGGCCGATACTCCAACCGACTACAAGCGTGAGGAGCACAGGGATGACGAGCAGGCCGGGGAGGTTGCCCCGTTGCGAGAAGAAGATCGTCAGATCGTTGAGGATAATGGTCAGGATTGATCGCATTGCCAATAACTGTCTGAAGCGTTGTTTTGCGTCGTTCGCATCAGCCGTGAGTCGTGCAGGAGGTCACAGGTCTAAGCGGCGCTTGAAGAGCCACGCTCCCAGCAGGAAGAGCAGGATGCCCTGACCAAAGAGAACAAGCAGGTTGACTGCGAAGTCGGTCTGGGCATTGGCCAATTTCGTGAATGCGTCCACGCCCCAGTAGATGAGCGAGAATCTGGCGGCCTGGTCGGGCAGGGCGAAGCCGAAGGCGCCTCCCAATACAGCCAGGGAAATATTTATCATTGGCCCGAAGAGGTTAACCTGCTCAGGCGTCTTTGCCAGACCCACGACAAAGACGCCGAGGCCCGTCACGCAGAGTGACAGCGCCATGGTCACAACGAGGATCGCTGCAATGTTGGCTCCCCAGATAAGAGTTGGCTGGCCGATGACGAGGGAGGCGACCAGGGTCAGCGCGGCCAGGAGAATCAAAATCTGCAGGAAGACGATGACAAGGTTTCCCAGCAACTTGCCTATCAGCAGGAAAACGCGGGGGGTGGGCGAGACGATCATACGTTGGAGGGTCCAGTTCCTGCGCTCCTGATAGATGGACTGGATGCCGAAGACGCCGGTGAAGAGGGCGAAAAAGACCGCCTGCGCAGCGCCTGTGGGGACGATGATGCGGGCAAAGGGAGGGGCTTCCTGAATGGCCTCCAGCGGCTGTTGGGCGGCGTTGATGTTGTTGGCGCCGGGCGTGATCAGACATCCGAGGGGTTCGATTGCGGCCGCATCCAGGTTTTGCAGGTCGGTTGAGACTGCGGACAGGTCAATTGCGCTAAGATCGATTTCTCCGTGGCCGATACCGTCCACCAGGGTTTCTACAGATGTTTCCAGAGTCGCCCCAAGCGCGACGCCGACGCGCACAAACTGATTGACGATCCCCGTAACGATGCTGTGGACGATACGGGCCGAGATCGGCCGGCCATTGCTGGCGTACACCTCGACGATTCCGTCTTCACCAGGAGCCTGGGCCCGGGGTATGAAATCTTCGTCGAAGGCAAATTGGGGCATCACTTGGCTGCTGAAGCCTGGCGGGATGATGACCGCGGCGGCGAATTCTCCGCTGTCGACGGCGGCGCGCGCCTGGTCCGCATTGTCCATTGCAGTTGCATCCAGCAGATCGTCCAAGGAACCTAGCGGGGCGGCTACGGCGGCGCCGGCATTCTCGGATTCGTCAAGCAGGCTGCATCCTATCTCAGTCAGATCGAATCCTTGGGTCGCGGTTGTGCCGGCGCCTTCGACCGGTTGCGAAAGCAGAATGGCGGCAAGTTGAGCGCCGAAGTTGAGCGCGGCGCCATCCGGCAAGGGGGGGAAGAGAGCGGCAGGATCTATGGGAAGCGCATCCAGGTTGGCAATCTGATCCGGTAGATTGATCGTCTCCTGCAGGTCGACACCTTCATCCAGATTGACTACGGCTACTGCGATGTCGGCGAAGTCAGGGAGCTCGGAGTCGCCGCTGCCGCCGAAAGCCAGGCCGATGATGGTGGACAGCACGAGCGGCGTAATGAACATGAGAAGGATCAGGTTGCGATCGCGAAAGAATACGTATAGTTCTTTGGAGGCAACGGCGAGAATCTTTCGCATCTTTCAGGGCGGTCTGCGGTTGATAATAGGGGCGATTATCTTGGACGGCCGCTCCGCGGGCGTCACGCCGGCGGGCAGCCTTTGGAGGGCATGTACGGGAGTTAGTCTCGCAGGGCGCGGCCAGTCAGAGCCAGGAAAACCGCTTCAAGGTCTGGCTCGCGCACAGCTATGGATTGGATTTCGACGCCTGCTGAGTCGAGGTCTTGTAATATCTGCGGGAGCGCGGTGCGGCCCCGTTTGGCGAAGACCGTCAGACGAGCGGGCATGGCATCACTGCTGTCGTCGCTGAGCTGCTCCGGCGGGTTGTAGAGTATACGGGTAACGCCTGCGGTCTCCTCTTGAATGCGTTCGAACAGCGCTTCAGCAATTTCCTGAGCCCCTAGTATGAATTCCAGCCGATCCTCTTCGCCCACTTGCTGCGTCAGTTCGTCTTGCGTTCCCATGGCGATGATTTCGCCATGGTCCATGATGCCGACGCGGTCGCTCAGCTCCTGGGCCTCTTCCATGAGGTGAGTGGTATAGAGGACGGTCATGTCTTGTTCGTCGCGCAGCAGTTTGACGGTGTCGAGGATGCGGCGCCGGCTCTGGGGGTCGATGCCGACGGTGGGTTCGTCCATATAGACGAGCGGGGGGCTGTTGAGGAGACCGGCAGCGATGTTGATGCGGCGCTTCATGCCGCCGGAGAATGTATCGATGCGATCGTTCTGGCGGTCGGCGAGATCCACGAATTCGAGCAGTTCATCGACGCGCCGACTGAGCGCCTTTCCACCCAGACCGTACATTCTGCCGAAAAAGGCGAGGTTTTGCCGTGCGCTGAGTTCGGGATAGAGGGCGATCTCCTGTGGGACGAAGCCCATCAGGCGCTTGGCCTCCATCGACTGCTTTGTGATTGAAAAGCCGCCGATTGTTGCGTCCCCCTCGGTTGGTGCCACCAGCCCGCTGATCATGGAGATGGTGGTGGTCTTGCCGGCGCCGTTGGGGCCGAGCAGGCTGAAGATTTCGCCCTGGCGGATCTCAAGGTCCACGCCCTTAACGGCTTCTATGCTGGAACCGTCGGGGCGTCTATATGTTTTTCGCAGGTTGCGGGTCTCTACCATCGTTTGCATGGCATCGTCTCAACTGTACATACGGCGGCGGGCGGAGAAAGTTTCGGTAAGGGAGCGCGGTCAGAGTCGCGAGACGCCAAGGAAGAATACCATTGACTGTGAACTTGATGCCAAGTTTGGACGTCTGTTGTGTAGTGGTCGGTGGGATTTCCATCATGGCGAAATCTGCGCGGCAATTTTTGCTTACTCGTGGGAAGAGAAGTACAATTGTGCAGGCAGTCGGTGCCCCTGTGCCGCTGCCCCTTTCCATATGTCGATAAATGACAACGCACGATGTTCTCCTTGCTTGTGTCGGACGGCATCCACCTACCGGACATTAAAGAATGACAGCCACCTGTTCTACTCTTTCACATCTTTCGTGCAGTCGGTGTGGTGAGGAGTACGACGCAGAGCAGTTGATGAACCTGTGCCCGGCCTGCGCGAAGCCCTTGCTGGCACGGTACGATCTTGCCGGGGCAGCGAAGACGCTGACGCGCGACACATTGCGGGGGCGTGAACCTTCGCTATGGCGGTATGAGGAGGTGCTTCCGGTTCGGACGCGGGCGGCGCAACTCAAGCTGGGGGAGGGGTGGACGCCCCTGGTGCGTGCGCGTACGCTGGGCGGCGAGATCGGTTGCCCCGAAACGTTAATCAAAGATGAGTCGCTCAATCCGACCGGCAGCTTTAAGGCGAGAGGGCTGGTGATGGCGGTGGGCCGCGCCTTCGAGCTGGGCGCGGTGGAGCTGGCGATTCCGAGCGCGGGCAACGCTGCCGGCGCGATGAGCGCGTATGCCGCCAAGGCGGGGTTGCCCGCCCATGTCTATATGCCCGAGGATGTGCCGGCGGCGTTTCGCGTCGAGTGCAGCAATTTGGGGGCGGAGGTAACGCTGGTTGACGGCCTGATCACCGACTGCGGGGCACGAGTGCGGGAGAAGGTCGAAGAGTGCGGCTGGTTTGACGTCAGCACGCTGAAGGAACCCTACCGGATTGAGGGGAAAAAGACGTTGGGCTATGAGGTGGTGGAGCAGCTTGGCTGGCGTATGCCCGATGTGATCATATACCCGACCGGCGGCGGTACGGGGTTGGTGGGCATGTGGAAGGCGTTTGACGAGATGGAGCAGATGGGCCTGGTTGGAAGCGAACGGCCGCGCATGGTCAGTGTCCAGAGCAGCGGCTGCGCGCCGATGGTGCGCGCATTTGAGCAGGGCGAAGAGTTTGCCGAGGCATGGGAGGGCGCGAAAACGGTTGCGGACGGCCTGCGCGTTCCTGCAGCGGTGGGAGACTTCCTGATTCTCGAGGCGGTGCGGGAAAGCGGCGGCGTTGCCCTTGCGGTCACCGACGAAGAGATGCTGTGCAGCGCCAAGCAGATGGGGCGGCATACCGGCGTTTTTCCGGCTCCGGAGGGGGCGGCGACGCTGGCCGGTCAGAAGCGTCTGTTGGAATCAGGTTGGCTTCAGGGAGACGAAACAGTGGTCCTGTTCAATACCGGAAGCGGGCTGAAATACGCCCATTTGTGGTCATAATCCTGATTGCGATGGACTTGAAAAAGAGACGATCCGGAAGAGAAGCCAAAGCACACGGAAGATAATCGAGGTGTAAAGTTGGAACGTATCAAAAATTACAGGGCCGCGGTCGCCGGCCCGGAAGAGACGCACGAGAATCTGAGCGACGGCATCAACAGCATCGCCGATCTGCTGGCGCCGACCCTCGGCCCGATCGGCGGACACGTGGTGCATGAGCGGGACGGCACGCGGGGGCCGGAGCTACTGGACGACGCGGCCACTGCAGTCCGGCGTATACTCAGCCTGGGGGACCCGCGCGTGGACGTCGGCGCGATGCTGATGCGTCACATCGTTTGGCGGATCGCGGGGAAAGTGGGGGATGGCGGTACGGCCACGGCCCTGCTGACGCGGGAGATTTACCGCCAGGCTCTGAAGATGATGACAGCCGGTATCGGATACCGGGAGTTGGAGATCGGTCTGCAAGCGGCCACTGCAGCCGTACGCGAAGAGATGGCTGAGATGGCCTCGCCAGTCGAGACCGAAGACGACCTCGCGGTGGTGGCTCTGACGGTTGTCAAAGACCCGGATCTAGCGGCAACGATTGGCGAACTGAGCTATCTGCTGGGCCCGGACGCGCGCGTCTCGGTCGAGAAGTTTGTGGCTCCCTTTCTGGCGCGTGAGTACCATGCCGGCGCCAACTACAAGGCCGAGATCGCCAGTTTCCATCTTTACACCGACCCGATTCGCAAGTGGGCCATTTACGGCGATTCCACGATCGCCCTGGTTGATGACACGCTTTCGGAGGCGGCCGAGACGGTTGCGCTGATCGAGGCGGCGATGAAGATGGGGAAGAAGTCTCTTGTCATTATTGCCTCCCATATAAAGGAGGAGGCGCTCCATGTAATGGTGCGCAACCAGAACGAAGAGAAGAAGAAGATTTCAATACTCGGCATCCAGTTGAAGGAGATAGGCGACCCGCGACGAATGGCCTTCCAGGACCTGACGACGCTCACAGGCGCCAATATCCTCGGCCGCAACTATTATGCCTATGCGGCCAACGCCAAAGAAGCTGATCTGGGCGAAGCGATGCGGGTGCAGGTTGATCGCAAGATGATGCAGCTGCAACCCTATCAGAGCCGCATTTCTGAGATGCAGGAGACAGTCGATCAGCTTCGGACCCGGCTGGAAGGCCTGCGGGTGGATGATGATGAACGCGATGACATCATCAACCGTTTGGCTGCGCTCACCGGCGGCATGGGTGTGCTGAAGGTGGGCACCAATCTCAAGCATGAGCGCGATATTGTATCGGCTCTGTCGGAGCGGGCGCTCACTGCCACCTCGCAGGCTCACAGGACCGGCGTCGTGCCGGGAGGCGGCGCGGCCTTTGTCCACGCGCGCAAGGCGTTGGACAAGCTGGAAATGGATGGCGATGAGAACGTCGGGGTCAAGGTACTCAATGATTCCCTGGACGCGCCATTCTTGCAGATAGTTCAGAACGCGGGCATCGAATCCCCCTCTGTAGCTGCCATTCGGCTGGAAGAGGCGGGGCCCGCCTACGCCTATGATGTAGTCAAAAAACAGCTTGTCAATGCCCAGGAAACGGGCTTGGTGGATGTCACGGGCGTGCAGACTGCGGTGCTGGAAACGGCCGTCAGCGGCGCTTTAATGGCATTGGGCACCAACACGATCGTATTCCACCGCGATCCAACAGAAAGTATGGAACCGTAAACGATGTCGATCATTCTCTCTCTTTCTGAACATGAAGGAAGCATTTGGGCAGCCGGCCCCTATGGCCTGTTTGCCGTTGGCGAGCAGGCGTTGACACCCACACCGCAGCCGCAGGAAAGGTTGACCGCAGCCTGTAGTCTCGGGGACCGCATTTTTACCGGCGGCGCGCCCTTTGGCGTGGCCTATCTTCTGGACAGTGCGGAGCAGTGGCAGGCGGCATGGCAGGAGGGCGCGGACTCAGCTGTGCTCGCTTTTGCTTCGGCGCCGGACTACGACGATTCGGGGGTTATCCTGGCTGGCAGCGAGGGTGACGGCGTGCTTCGCAGCCGCGATCGGGGCCTGCGCTGGATGCCCAGCAATTTCGGTTTGCGAAACCTGACCGTTCTGACGCTGGCCTGGGCACCGCTAATGAACGAGGACGCGTGGCCCCGCTGGCAGGTCGTGTTTGCGGGGACGGAGGAGGGCATCTACCGTTCGCCCAATGCGGGGCTGGGGTGGAAGCGCAGCGAATCCGCTGACGCTGCCTACCAGACTGTCGCGGTTTCGCCCGACGTTCATTGCAGCGGGTTGGTGCTTGCCGGTACTGAGGCGGGCGGACTTTGGCGTTCGACAGACGGGGGCCGCTCGTTCGCGGCCGTGGAAGAAGCGCCGGAACAGGTGAACGCGCTGGTCGCCCTGGCAAACAGCTCGGAGAGTGCCTCCGCGAGCAAGAGCGGCGGTTCGACCGGCTGGTTGCTGAGCGATGACACGCAGCTGTGGAGCTCGCAGGACGGAGCGGCCTGGTCACCGGTTGAAGGGAGCACACCCGCTCTTTGCATGCTGGAGGTGGACGGCAGCGTCTATATAGGCGGCGAAAACGGTGTCACCGTGCTGAACAGCGCCAGTTTGCAGGTCGAAAAGCAGTTGCAGATTCCGCCAATGTAACAGAATGTTGGCGTAGTTTGTAAGTCCCGCCGACCTGAAATGCCAGCCCACCCGGAACGGGTCTGGTGTGCATGGCGGCGGGATTTTCACGCCCTGGAGTTCTCTTTCGCGCCTCTGCCGAGCAATTGCGCTGGCGCGCGAAATCTGGATGCGTTTGCACCAAGACGCGTAGTCGTGCGAAAGATCGGCACTCCATTTCTGAGTCAACCGCATTCGTTCAGTCACTCGCACTCTCCGGAGAACGCCCATGCTTCTCATTGACGCCCACCTCGACCTGGCCATGAACGCGCTGCAGGGCAACCGGGACCTGACGCGTTCGGTCTATACGATTCGCACGACAGAGCAGAAGAACAGTGGAAAGGGACAGGGTTATGGCACGGTCGCCTTTCCGGAGATGCGCCAAGGCCGCGTCGCCCTCAGTTTCGCCACTGCGATCGCGCGTTCAACGGGACGTCCCACCCCTAATATCGACTACGATCACCCCACGCAGGCTTGCGCGATGGCGCAGGGCCATCTGGCGTACTACCGGGGGCTGGAGGATCTGGGGATCGTGCGCGTCATCACGACTGGCGCCGAGCTGGAAGAGCACTGGAGTGCGTGGACAGCATGGGATGATGCGGGAAGTGAGGAGCCACCGCTTGGTTTTGTGCTGTCGATGGAAGGGGCGGATCCGATCCTGACTCCGGAGCATGTTGAGTTCTGGTATGAGGCGGGTCTGCGGGCGATCGGTCCGTCTCACTACGGCCCCAACCGCTATGCAGGCGGCACAGGGACCGAACTCGGACTGGGTGAGATGGGACCAGCGCTGCTGCAGGAGATGGAGCGTCTGGGAATCATGCTGGACCTGACGCACTTGTCAGATGAATCATTCTGGCAGGCGCTGGAAATCTACAATGGGCCTGTGCTGGCCAGCCACAACAATTGCCGGGCGATCGTCCCGCACCAGCGACAGTTCAGCGACGAGCAGCTGCGTGCCATCATCGAACGCGGCGGGGTCGTCGGCATGGCGATGGACGTTTGGATGATGTCGACGAAGTGGCGGGGCGGCCAGGCGTGGAACTACGATATTATGCTGGAAGATATCATGCCCCACATCGATCACATATGCGAGTTGGCGGGCAATGCCAACAACATCGCCATTGGGACCGATCTTGACGGCGGCTTTGGCCGCGAGCAGTCGCCCGCGGACCTGGATACGATCGCGGATCTGCAGCGGATTCCGGAGTTGCTGCGCGGCAACGGATACGCGGAGGACGATATCGCGGCGATCTGCCATGGGAACTGGCTGCGGCTCTTGCGAGAGGCGCTTGGAGACTAATAAGATGAAGCGCGGTACTTTGACGCTCTTGACCCTGGCGATAGCGCTGGTACTTTTGGCGTGCGGGACGCCCGGCGGTGAAGGAAGCGACCAAGCGTTGCCGAGCCAGGCCCCGACCGTGGAAGTTACAGCAACTCCGACCGAGGTCAGTCTTCCTCAGATTGAGGGGCCTGTGGAGGGGGCGGATGCTTCCAATGCGCAATTGGTGGCACTGGGGGAGGTTCTCTACCAGCAGCATTGCGCCTCCTGCCATGGCGCGGAGCTGGAGGGGCAACCGAACTGGCGCCTACGGGACGAAAACGGATACCTGCCCGCCCCGCCCCACGATGAGACTGGTCACACGTGGCATCACCCCGACGAACAGCTATTTGAGATAACAAAGATAGGGACGGAGGCATTCGTAGGTAGAGGATACAGGAGCAATATGATCGGTTTCGAAGATCAGCTTGACGATTCTGAGATCTGGGCGATTCTGTCCTTTATAAAGAGCCAATGGCCGCCGAGAATTCAGGCGGCGCAGCCCCAAATAAAATAGTCAAAGTCGGCGGATTCTTTTCGGCTAGAGTGGGCCTCAAGTATCGCGAAGCAGCGGTCGAAAGCGAGGAAGGGCTGGTTTGGTTCTGGATTGGCGCCCACGCCGAATATGACAAGTTGATTCGGCAGAGGTCTCTAAGAAAAGTAATGAGTAACAATCATAAGACATTCATTCACCTTTCCATTTGGTAAGAGGTAACGGGAGACATCACAAATGCGCAAGGAAGTATATACCGAGAAGGGAGCGCCACCCGCGGGCATCTACTCGCAGGGCATCGTGGCTGACGGGCCGGTCGCGTACATCGCGGGTCAGGGGCCGCTGGACCCTGCCACCGGTCAACGCGTCGAGGGTGGATTTCGCGAACAGGCGACGCGGGTATTCGATAATCTGACGATCCTGCTGGAGGCGGCCGGCACTTCATGGGAACACGTGACGAAAGTCGGTGTTTTTCTGGCTGACCTGAACGACTTCGCGGAGATGAATGAGGTCTACGAGCAGTATGTCACCAAGCCCTATCCGGCGCGTACCACGGTAGGCTGCCAGCTGCCGAATATTCTGCTCGAAGTCGATTGCATCGCTGTCGTTCCGGAATAGTGGCGGCGGTCTTGGCAGGCAACACAATGCGAGAGGAGTGAAATATGACTTTTGACGAATTCAAAGCCAGCCTCGCTGACGACGCCCCTCCGGCCGGCGTGGGCGCGCCGCTGCTGGCCCTGTGGATGGAGGCGGGGGACGACTGGGACGGGGCACACGACGCACTGCAAGGGCAACCGGATGGCAACGGTTCGGCCTGGGTGCACGCCTATCTGCACCGGGTTGAAGGCGATCTCCCGAATGCCGATCACTGGTACCGCCGCGCCCAGAAACCGGTCAGCAGGGCACCTTTGCCCCAGGAGTGGGAGGAGATCGCCCGGGCTTTGCTGCAAGACTGATCGATTCTGACAAAGCTGTAGCTGACCGTTCGGGTAACGCAAGTTGGTTGCGGAAAGGACATTCCCGCCTCTCATGCCATCCCCTTCTTTCGCGCCCTCTGCCGAACGCGTCCCGGAATCCCGTATTCGGGCGCTGGCGGACGTAGCATTCGGCATGGAGGACGTGCTTTTTCTGCAGTTCGGTGAGTCGACCTTGCCGACACCGCCCTACGTGATTGACGCGGTGAACCGGGCAGCGCAGGAGGGTTGGACCTATTACTCCCCAAACCAGGGGCTGCCGTCGCTGCGCGTTGCAATTGCCAACCTGATAGCAAGGCTGCACGCAGTAGAGATCGATCCCTCGGAGATACAGGTCAATTCCGGGGGCGTGCAGGCGCTCAACCTGGCGATCAAGTGCGTGATCGATCCGGGTGATGAGGCGATTGTGCTAAGCCCGAACTGGCCCAACGGCTCGGCGATGATAGAGATGTTCGGCGGCCGCGCGGTAGAGGTGCCGATGGCGCGGACCGGGCAGCGTTTTACGCCGGACCTGGAGGCGCTGGAGAGCGCACTGTCGCCGCAAACGCGCATGTTGTTATACGCTTCGCCCTCCAATCCGCTCGGCTGGACGGCGACGGTCGCTGAACAGAGGATGTTGCTGGACTTTGCGCGGAAACACGGGCTGTGGCTTCTGACAGACGAGGTCTACGAGCGCATCTACTACGGCGGCCGGGGCGCGTCCCGGGGGGAGCGGGGCCAGACAGGCGCCGGGCAGATTGCGCCCTCGATATTGAAGCTGTGTTCGCGCGAAGACCCTGTCATAGTCGTCAATTCCTTCTCCAAGACCTACTGTATGACGGGCTGGCGGCTCGGTTGGATAGTGAGCCGGGCGGACTTCGTGCAGAAGGCGGCGCAGTTGAACGAGTTCATCGTTTCGCACGCGCCTACGATGATCCAGCGGGGCGGTGAAGCGGCAATTGCCCACGGTGAGGACGACATCGCGGCGATGGTGGAGGAGTTTCAGGAACGGCGGGACTACTGTGCCGAGATGCTGCGAACGGTTCCCGGCGTCAACCTGCCCGAGCCGGAGGGGGCCTTCTATCTCTTTCCGCAACTGGAAGGCGTCAACGACTCTTTCGAATTCGCTCTCGATCTGCTGCGCAAGAAGCGCGTAGCCGTCGCGCCGGGGAGCGCGTTCGGCAACGGCGGGGAAGGGTCGATCCGGATTTGCTACGCGCCGGGCATGGATGTCCTGAAGCCGGCAATGGAACGGATCTGCGAATTTATACATACTTATGGCTCGTGACGGCAGCATATCAGAATAATGTCCAGACCTACCACACAAGGAATATTGAATGAATTCCCAAGCGATCCTGGAAGAACTGAAGACGGTCGATACGCCTTCGATCACCAACGTTGTCGCCACCTACCCTGAAAATCCGCTCTGCCTGGGCCTTTACAACCCATGGACGGAAAACTGGTATACGGATGAAACGATTCGCTGCATGTATCCGGATCTGGGCGCGCTGGCCGGTTACGCGGTGACATGCGTCTATGGACTGCCGGACCCGAATTTTTCGCGGGTCTCGTTCATGGATGTGCTGGAGGCGCTGGACGCGTCGCCGAAGCCGACGATTCTGGTCCTGGAGCAGAAGTTTCCGCCCGAGATTGCGGGAAAGGTAGGGCTGGCCGGCGGCAATATGACGGCAGCGATGCAGGCTGTCGGCTGTGTGGGCTGCATTTCGAACGGGCCTTCGAGAGATATTGACGAGATCCGGCCGATGGGCTTCCAGTATCTGCTCAGCGGTGTCACCCCGGGGCATGGAGCCATGGCGGTTCAGTCTGTCAATGTACCTGTGCATATAAGGGGCATGGACGTAGCGCCGGGTGAGATCGTGCATATGGATGAGAACGGCGCGTGCAAGTTCCCGGCTGACCGGATGGAGGAGGTTTTGCGCAACGTCAAGCAATTGCTGGCGCATGAAGAGGAACGCATCGGCCAGATGCAGAAGGCTTCGAGCGCGGCGGAGGTGCGGGCGATCATGGCCGGGCACAGCTACGGGGATGACGAGAAGTAAGAGGCGTTAGTCGAGTAGAATTGAGTTAGGCGTAAGGAGTGAGACAAGCTCTCACTCCTGTTTCTTTTCCACCCTGAGAGTACCTGATTTCAGGGTAGGGAGTCTTCGGTTTCTGTCACGTCGATGTGGACGGCGACCCAGCCGTCATTGTCGCTGAGGATGTCGTCATTGATGCGCAGGTAGAGGATGCCATGTTCGCGTGCCTGCATGGTTACGCGTTCGCCGACGACAAAGCGGGGTCCGTTCTCGCCGATGCGACCGATGAGCGCGCCGCCGGACCCGCTCGAGATGGGGTAGAAGTGGGGCGCGGGGAAGATCGGGTGCCCCGCGGGCCCATGAAACTCGCCGGGCGTGTAGAGCCATTCGCCCTGGGCTTCAATCTCGACCCGGTCTCCCTGATCGATACGCACACCAGTGCTTTGCCAGTCGCGATAGGCATAGATCTGTTTGGCGATGAGATCGCTATGGGCGCGGGAGACGGATAGGGTCCGCTGCGCCGTTTGTGCCAGTGTCACCAGGACAGCGACAGCTCCTGCCAGGAGCAGTATTTTTCGCATGCTCTACTCCTCTACAGAGGGCCGCAGTTCAAGGATCGGCTCGGCGCCGGTTCCCAGGATCCACTTGCTGTTCTCCTTCAGTTCGACGGCGATGAGATAGTCGATGTACTTTTCCGCGAGCGCGCCTTTGCCTTCCAGCTCGCTGAGGATGGCGCGGACGGCGAGTTGCTGCGCCTCGGTTGTGAGCTGGATCTGTTCGGCTTCGGCCGCGGCGGTGGTCGTGATGCGGTAGGCCTGGGCCTCTGCTTCCTTTTGCGCGGCGTAGAACTGTGCATCGGCGACCGTGCGCTGCTGAGCGGCTTCGGCCTCGGCCTGTTCTTGGCGCTGCACGGCCACCATGCGGTCCTTGATGGCGGACAAGACCTCGGCGGGCGGCGACGCGCTTTGGATCTGCACGGTTATGAATTCGACACCGTACTGATCTTCCTTCTTCTCCAACTCCTGCATGATCTCAAGGTTCATTTCTGTGCGTTGGTTCATGACGCCGGTCATCGCCTTGGTATTGATCACGTCGCGCAGCCTTCCCTGCACGAACTCGAAGACGATGCGCTCCGGGTCGTCCACGGCGAGGGCAAAGCGCTCGGGATTGGTCACGCGGTAGGTGTACTGGAGGGAAACGTCCATCGTCACATTGTCGGAGGTCATGGCGGCGATGCGCTCGACATAGCCCAGCCGCTCGTTGACTTTGACGATAATGACCGTATCGACCAGGGGGACCTGGACGTGCCAGCCGGGCATTTGTACGCCCAGGAAGCGGCCGCCGCGCAGGTGCAGGCCGCGTTCGAATTCGTGGATCTTGTAGACGGCGGCACGGCCGACGTAGAGTACGACCATGATAACGGCCAACGCTGCCAGGATTATGATCGACAGTTTGTAAAGGCGGTCCAGGTTCGTTGCGATCGGTAGGCGCGTCTCGGTCGCGGCTGTCACTACTGATTCTTCGCTCATGTTTTCCTCTCTTTTGGGGGAATCATTCCTTGCCTTCTCGGTTGGAAGCCTTTCAAATTCGTCGTCTGGTCTCGTGGTTGACTGAGACATTCCAGCCGGAATACGTCCGACCTGTTTTAGGAACGAATCAATGATCTTTTCGGCTTTAAATGCACGGATAAGCCATTGAGCCAGCGACGGAAGCAAAATCGGGTCCGCTGAGGATTACTCAACCCATGCCAACTAGCGGGACCGACAGTACCAATGCGTTTAGAACGCCTCTCAGGCCCTCCATGTAGCTGAAGGCGGCCAAAAACAGCATGGGTGAGAATGACGCCGCCATAAAGCAGCGCGGCCTGTGGCCAGATCTTTTCTCGGCGCCCGAACATTGACGGAAGACGCCAGTACAGGGTAGCCACGGCGGCGCCGCCGATTGCAGAGAGAAGCGCGCCCCGCCAATCACTGCCCGACATGCCTCCGTCCACGAGGAGGACGAGCGGGATGATCAGCGCGGCGTGGGGAAAGACTGTATACGCGGCATGTAGGCGCTGGGGCCGGCGCCAGCCAAGCCAGAGCGAGGCCGCGAAGTAAGGCGTGAATGCTAGGAGAACCAGGATGTATCCCAGGAACGCCAAAGAGTAACTGGACCCCCAAGCGATGACGCGAAGGGCGAATTGCAGCAAGCTGGCGACCGCTGCGTACACGACGAAGCCCTGCCAGGGATAGAACCAGCGTGGACGCCCTGACTGCCAGCCGACGAAGGCCCCCCGAAGTAGATTATGCGCAGAGACCAGATCACATCTTGCTGCCACCCACCGGCGGGGATTGGGCCGGGCGCGTTGTCTGCGAGCCAGAATGCAGCGGACAGCAATATGAAGGGCAAGGCGATAAGTGTTGAAGAGCGAAACGTATCTGTCCGGATCATGGTTCGGTCTGGGAGACGCGTTGTTTTACGGATTCAGTCTAACATCTGCGATACAGTTCCATTGGATTCGTGTCGGTCCATTGCGTGACGGTTGTTATACGCTTTAGCGCAGATTCTTCTGCAAACGGGTAGTGACACGCGTGTCTTTTGGGTCAGTTTTCCACCGACAGCATCGGATGCCTCCACTGAATCCTGTGACCGAGACCGACTTCTGTCTTCAGCTGAGGAAGCGCCTCTGAGAAACTGTCCGTTGTCGTGTCGGGGATTGCCTTCTATACTGGTTCGTATATGATTGGCTCCAGAGAAATTGCGTCCGTTTGGCGCATCACAGTTCCTTCGATTGGACGTGTTTCGTATTCCTGGCGACAATCACGCTGGAACGGTATCGCCCGGCTGGATGTAGCATATTCATAGAAAGCGGGAATTCTATCCGTCACCCACACTAGCTGGTTATTCCTAGGGCATGCATTCGGTCTATGAGGAGGTATTTTCGTGGACGATACCCAATTGCGGGTCGGTTTTGGCGAATCGGACATTACGCCGCCGCACGGTCTCTATATGTGCGGAAGCCTCGACCCGCGCAAGAATGAGGGCACTACCGATCCATTGCAGTCCCATGCGCTCGTCGCGGAAAGCGGCGGCAGGCGGATTGCCATTGTGGGTGTCGACCTGATCGGACTGCCCAAGGCGTTGTCTGACGAGATTATTGCCGATGCCGCGAGCCGTACCGGCATCGCGTCCGACGATATTCTGGTCGCCTCCAGCCACACGCACAGCGGTCCCTATACGGCTGAAGGACTTTACTCGGAACAGGTGACTGACGCCGAGTATCTGTCGACGCTGCCTGATCGTATCGGAGCAAGCGTCGAGCAGGCAGCTGGACGGGTGGAACCGGCTACGATGTACATAGGGAGATCCCTGGTCCACCACGGCATCCATAATCGCCGGGTAATCTGCCCGGACGGTAAGGTGTTGAATACGTGGATGCCCCAGGCGCTAAACGATCTGGACCTCATCCCTCAAGTGTTGGGGACGGCTGGACCGGTCGACCCGGAACTTTGGGTCGTCCGCTTTGACCGGCAAGACGGTTCAACACTCGGTACTTTCTATAACTTTTCGCTGCATACCAACTCCAAAGGCGGATATACCTGGTCGGCTGACTATCCGTGTGTAGTGGCGGAACACATGAGGGAGGAATACGGCCCCGATGTGATCTCGGTCTACACGCCGGGCGCGTGCGCCGACATCAATGTGACGCTTGGGGGCGCACGCTGGCGCGAGGGCGCAGCTTACTTCGCGGAACAGGCCGTGGATGCTGCCCGACGCGCCATTGTGGTGGAGGGCGCCATCCCGGTTGGGGCTGTCCGCCGCGAGATCACGGTTCCGCGGCGGGACCCGGCTGATCAACCGCCCGAAGCAATTGGCCGACTCAATTGGGGGGGAGCAGGCGGCCGCGCCGATGTCTTCGACCGGCAGGCGGAGTTGGTGGCCGCCATGCCGGAGCAGTTGACAGTCGTAGTCGGCGCTGCCCGCATCGGTCCATTCGCGATCGCAACCAACCCGGGTGAACTGTTCGTCGAGCACGGGCTCACGATCAAGCGCCGCTCCCCGTTCCCGCACACGGTCGTATCAGAATTGACCAACGACCTGATCATGTACCAGCCAACCCGACAAGCGTTTGCGCAGCAAGGATATGAAACGCTGGTCGGTCCGAACCGGGTGGCGATGGAAGGCATTGAAAGGATCGTGGACACTGCGGTGGAACTGGTGAAGGAGCTTTGGAATGAATAGCCGGTCCCATAGCAGCGGCACATTTCGATTGCCAGGGCAGATCAACGACAGGAAGAAGGAGCAACGGACAGGATGAGTAAGCTACAGACCGGTTTTGTGGGATTGCACCGCGGGGGCGGACTGATGCGCAGCCTGGCAGGCCACCCGCGCGTGGAGGTTGCCGCCCTTTGTGATATTGACGAGGATACCTTGGCCGACACGGGGGCCGCCTTCTCTCTGGCCGACGACAGGATGTTCACACGGTTCGAGGATTTCGTGAACGCGCCGCTGGATATCGTCGTCGTGGCGACGCCTATCGAGTATCACGCTGAGCATTCGATCGCGGCGATGGAGAGCGGTAAGCACGTGTTGTGCGAACAGACGGCAGCATACACGGTAGACGACTGCGCGCGCCTGGTGGAGACGGTGCGGAAGACGGGTCGCGTTTACATGATGGGTGAGAACTACTGCTACTTTCATTACATTCGCGAGTGGCAGACGTGGATCAAGCAGGGGAAACTGGGCAAGATCTTTCACGCGGAAGGGGAGTACATTCACGAGATCGTGCCACTGCTCCGAAACCCTGAAACGGGCGAGCGCAGATGGCGGTACACGCGCGCGCCGATCTGGTATTGCGCACACTGTCTGGGTCCGATTCTTACGCTGATGGAGGACCGCATCGTCAAGGCGACCGGTGTTCATTCCGGGAAGAATATCTACCCGGACGAAGGACTTGGCTATCTGGATATGGAGGTAGGCTTGTTCCAGACGGAGAAGGGGGCAACGGTAAAGATCCTGCGCAGCCAGGTGGCGCCGCGACATCCGGACATGATTTTCTACACGCTTTACGGCGAAAAAGGCTTTGTGGAGAACGGCCGTCAGGGCGGATGGGGCGGCACGACGGGCCTCTTCTACAGCGAGGAGGATGCGACAACCGGGGAGGGCGCCCGGCAGATCGAGTGCCCGACGGTGGACCCCAATGCGCCGGAGGAGGCGCGGCGGGGTGGGCACGGCACGTCAGAGTACTATATGGTGCGGGACTTCATTGACGCGATTGAGCAGAACACCAAGCCGCCGATCGACGTGGTACGAGCGCTGGACTTCACGATACCCGGCATCATCGCGCATGAATCGGCGATGCAGGGCGGGAAGTGGTTGGATGTGCCGCTGTTCTGAAGTTGCTTGCCGCTCTTTGACGCTACCGTGAAATTCCGATGTGGGCGCGTTCAGTCGAATTCGTCGGCGGCTTTCTCGGCGAAAGGCTGGTTGGTCTGCTTGTCAACTTTAGGCTGCGCGCCGGGCCGGCGGCGGCGCTTACGGCCTTTGCGCCGAGGCTTGGGTCTCTCGGGTGAAATTTCATCCTGGGAGATGACCGGATAGGGGGCGAAGAGGGCCAGGTCCGCCTCGCTGTCAGCGAAATAGATGCGTTCCCGGCGGAGGGTGCGGGCGTAGTCATCGAAGCCGAGAGCATCGACAAGCTCATCGGGGCGGCCGGTAGCGCCCGGGCGCATCTGAACACGCATCCCAATGCGGTGTTCGGCCGCGGCGGCGTCGAAGCCAGTGTAACGCAATTCCAGTACCAGTGGACGCAGGTTGTAGCGATAGCGCTGGCCGTGCCGTTCCCGTTCGCGCCAGACTTCCTCTTGCTCCAGAAACGCCACAATCTTCGCCTGCAGTTCTTGCTCGGACACCTCACCGGCGTCGGCGTAGATCAGAATCGTGTAGTCGGCACCGATCGTCAGGGACTGCGGCGACACCGTTTTGAAAGGCACCTCGGTTGCGTCGAGAAGACGTACACCGGGAGGCAGCTTTTCGCGAATCCGTGTTGACAATTCATCGAGCGGCACAGGCGGGCTGAATGCCACGTCGAGCAGTTCGCGTACTCCGGTCATGCCCAGGCCGAGGGGCGCGGCGAATTGGATGTGGGGCTGGGGGTTGAAGCCGCGCTTGTAAAGGAGGGGCAGGTTGGCGCGGCGCAGGGTCCGTTCCCAGAGGCGAGACTCGTCCTGATGGCTGATGAACTTGATGGTCTCGCCCTTTTCGTAGGTAAAGCGGACGCGCTGGCGGACAGGCTCTTCGGTCAATTCAGCTTGCCGGGACGGTTGGATGGTCGACCCCATCAGACAGCCTCCGATTCTGCGATGCGCTGACTGACGGTGCCATGACGGCGCTGGGGCACGCGCTCTTCGAACTGACCGGCTGCATTTTCCAGTTGAAGAAGCTGGGCTGGCTCCGCGCCTGTGCCGGCAGGGAGAGAAATCCCTTCTTCCTTCATTTCATCGTTGAAGTAAAGTGGAACCGGAACGACGTCGACCGGTTGGCGGGTCTTTTCTTTGCCCAAAGGCGGACAGCACCACGCTTCATCGGGGGCCTCGCGGCGCTGCTCCTTGAAGTAGCCGAGGATGCCGCAAGAGAAACAGTGTTCGCGGCAGTCGTCGACGACGCCGCCGGCGTAGGTGTGCAGGTATTCCTGTGCCAGGAATTCCTTATTCAGCCCGGCTGAGATGTGCTCCCAGGGCAGGACCTCGTCCAGAGGACGCTGGCGACGGGCGAACCAGTCCATCTCCAGGTTGCAGTCGGCAAAGGCCTGCTGCCAGAGATCGAAGCGGAAATACTCGCCCCAGGCGTCCAGTTTGGCGCCGAGCTCCCAGGCGCGTTGAATAACATCGCACAATTTGCGGTCGCCGCGCGTGAGAAAGGCTTCGACCAGAGTTTCAGGCGGATCGTTCCAGGTGAAGTGGATAGCGGGATCTTTCAACTCCTGCTGCAACAGTCGGATCTGGCGGCGGATGGTCGATTCTTCTTCCATCGGCACCCATTGGAAGGGCGTATGCGGCTTTGGCACGAGCGTGCTGACGCCGATGCGAACGTTCGCCTTGTTGCCGAGGACGCGGCGGCCAACGGCCAGCACCTTCTTGGAAAGGTCGGCGATAGCCTGGACATCTTTGAGCGTCTGGGTTGGATGGCCGATCATGAAGTACATCTTGATCGTCTTCCAGCCGCGGCTGTAGACCTCTTCGGCTGTGCACAGCAGATCGTCGTCGGGGATGGGTTTATTGATGATATCGCGCAGGCGGTCGGTGGCGGCTTCGGGCGCGAAGGTGAAGCCTGAGCGACGCCGCCCCTTTTCGAGCAGGTCCATCAGGTCGACGCTGAAGCTTTCGATGCGCAGGCTGGGCAGGCCGACGGAAAGCTTGCGGTCGCCGTGCCGCTCCATCGTGCTGCGCACCAGATCCTCGACGTATGTGTAGTCGCTGCTGCTGAGGCTGAGAAAGCTGACTTCCTCGAAGCCACAGTTGGCGATCATGTCGTCGACCGCCTGCAGGACCTCCTCAAGGGGCCGCTCGCGCACGGGGCGGAAGATCATGCCGGCCTGGCAGAAGCGGCAGCCGCGCGTGCAGCCGCGCATTATCTCGATGGCGGCGCGGTTGTGGACGACGTTGATGAAGGGGACGATGAACTTGGTCACCGGCGGCGGCATGACGGTTACGACCCGCTTCATTACGATTGCGGGGGCGTCGGGATGGGTAGGGCGAATCTCGGCGATGGTTCCGTCGGCGGCGTAGCTGGCCTGGTAGAGCGCGGGTACGTATACGCCGGAAATGCTTGCGAGCATGGCCCAGAGCTGGCTGCGGGCCTGGGCCGGTTGCTCCGAAATGTCGCCCATCCGCTTTTTCCACTGCTCATGCGCTTCGATGACTTCGAAGATGACCTCTTCCCCTTCGCCGATGACCATGGCGTCGAAAAATGCGCTCATTGGCTCCGGGTTGTAACAGCCTGAGCCGCCGGCGATCACGAGCGGATGGGAGGCGTCGCGGTCGGCGGCCCGCAGGGGTATCCCCGCCAGGTCGAGCATGGTGAGAACGTTGGTATAGAGCTGCTCGTAGGGGAGCGAGAAGGCCAGGATGTCAAAATGGCTGACCGGGTGGCGGGTTTCCAGGCCGAAGAGGGGGATGCCGTCGCGGCGCATCACCGTTTCGAAGTCGCTCCACGGGCAGTAGACGCGCTCGGCGAGCAGGTCGTCCCGCTTGTTGATGAGATCGTAGAGGACCATCAGGCCGAGGTTGGACCCGCCGAGCTCGTAGATATCGGGGAAGGCGAGGGCAATCTTGCTGCGGATGGCGGAATCGTCCCAGTCCTTGGGGACGCTGTTGAGTTCGCCGCCGGTGTAGCGGGCTGGTTGCGTCACTTTGTGCAGGACGCGGTCGAGGGCGCGCGAAATCTGTCTGGGGGTGGTAAACATTTCCTTTTCCTTCTCATCTGCCGACCGCGAAACCACCAGGTAAAGCAGTCACGATTGCGGCCGGGCGGGATTCGAACCCGCTCATTGCCAAGCGGCGCCGGGTGGCGCAAGGGCTTGGCGATCAGGATTCCAGCTGGTCCGGGTGGGCTGCCGGAGATGCCGTCATTATAGAAGCTGCCGGCGTGAGGATCAAATCCGTTGGCGAAGTGGTTTTGACTTTCGTAGGCTACTCTCGTATACTGACTGCTGTCAGGTTTTGGCAGAAGACCTGCCCCGTTCGTCTAGAGGCCCAGGACACCACCCTCTCAAGGTGGAGACAGGGGTTCGACTCCCCTACGGGGTACTGGAACGAGAAATCCCGCTGAATTCAGCGGGATTTTCTTTTTGGCTATAGACTAACGGGAAACGCATCGCGGCCTCAGTCGACGGCGATGATGGCTTCGATCTCGACGGCCCAGTTGGCCGGCACGGTCAGGCCGATGGCGCTGCGGGCATGGCGCCCGGCGTCGCCGAAGAGCTCGATGAACATGTCGCTGCAGCCGTGGATGACCGAGGGTGTGTCGTTGAAGCCCGGGCCTACGTTGACCATGCCGAAGACCTTGACGACCTGGCGCACGTTGTCCAGCCCGGCGATGGTGTGGACGGCCTGGAGGATGCTGAGCGCGCAAAGCTGCGCGGCGCGGTAGCCTTGTTCGGTGGTCAGGTCCTGACCGACCTTGCCCATGATCTCCTCATCGCCGAAGCGGGAGACCTGACCGGAGACGTAGACGTGGTCTCCGGAGCGCACTGCGGCCATCAGCCTGCCGCCGTCAAGGTCGATCTTCTCAAGTTCGTAGCCCATTTCTTTCAGTTTTGCCAGATAAGACACGTTTTGCTCCTGTTGATTGTTCTCCGCGCGGCCGAATGCTGCGCGGTTGGGATTCGGACAGATGGGAAATGTGTTGTTCGTAAGCGTTAGGTTGCCTGCGAGAGCACGGGCTCCTCCAGGGTGCGCCGGTAGAGGTCGTCGAAGTCAGCGGTGCCGTCGTCGTCGAGGTACGAGGTCGCGACGCCGCGCTCGTAGATGGGCTGGTTGGCGGTGCGCCAGTAGTCCCACATGTCGGAGCGCTGGCTCCAGCTGGAGTCAGCGAAGTAGACGCGCACGCCGTTGGCGCGGCTGTAGCGGACCAGGCGGCGGGGCAGGCTGAAATCGGCGGCCTCGACGCGATAGGTTTCGAGGGCGCTTTCGTCGAGAGTGATGCCGAGCCCGGGGGCTTCGGGGACCTGGGCGTAGCCGCCGTGGACGGGGATACGCTGGTCGAGCAGGTTGTGCTGGTAGAGTTCGTGGCAGTTGATGGCGGGCCACTGGGCGTGGCTGAGCACGGCGCCGAGATGGAGGGCCATGGTGGTGGTGATGCCGGTGCCGACCATTTGGAGGAAGAAGGGCATGTTTGCGGTGGCGGCGGAGATGCCGGCCTGCAGTACGTTGTTCACGCCGCCGGCGACGACGAATCCGTCGCAGTAGCCTTGTTGGATGGCGACGGCGCCGGGTACGCCGCCGTAGTGGTGGGCGATGGGTGTGCGCACCTTTTCGCGCAGGAGACGGTTTCCGGCGACATCGTTGGCCATGATCGGCCCTTCCCAGATTGCGATCTTGGGAAAGTCGGCTTCGAGTTCACGCAGCACGGGCACGGCGGTGGACACGTCGAGCAGGAAGTCGTTCCAGTCGCAGTCGATGTGGAACCAGTCGGGCGTGACACCGCTGATGCGTTTGACGGTTTCATAGACATCGTGCCAGGGGCGGGTTTTGATCTTGATGGAGGTGAATCCCAGTTCGACGGCGACCCTGGCCTCCTGCTCGTAGGCGCCGGGCCCCATGTCATGGTCCCAGAAGGAGACGGGGCACCAGTTGCGTACTTTGTTTCCCAGGAGGCGGTATACGGGTACGCCGGCGAGTTTGCCGGCGGCATCAAAGAGGGCCATTTGCAGGCCGGCGCCGAGTGAATCATCCCACATGCATTCGAAGGGTGAGCGGCCGATGACGCGGTCGGTGTCTTCGACGCGTCCCCAGGTGTAGTTCTGGATGGTTTCACCGTAGCCGATGGTACCGTCGTCGAGAGTGACGCGAATGACTTCGG